>NZ_JABJWV010000039.1:0-5515 GCF_011083025.2 Pseudenhygromyxa sp. WMMC2535 | reverse complement strand
CGCGTCTGGAGCAGCCCTGGCTCGGTGCCAGATCGTCCGAGCGCGAGCGGGTGGGCGCGGCAGCGAGCGACGCTTCGAAAACGAAAAAGCCCTCGCGGTGGCGAGGGCTTTTTTTGCCGAAGCGGCGGGCGACTAGCGCTTGCTGAACTGGAAGCGCGCGCGAGCGCCACGGCGGCCGTACTTCTTGCGCTCTTTCTTGCGGGGGTCGCGGGTCAGGTGACCCTCGGCCTTGAGCTCACCACGGAACTCGCCGTTGACCCGAAGCAGGGCGCGAGCGATGCCGAGGCGGACGGCGCCAGCCTGACCGGAGAGCCCGCCGCCCTTGGCGGTGGCCCAGATGTCGTACTACTGCTCGCGGGTACCCGTCGCGTGCAGGGGCTGCTCGACAAACTTCATGTTGGTCGCGCGCGTGAGGTAGTCCTCGGCGTCGCGGCGGTTGATGGTGATCTTGCCTTCGCCGGGCATCAGCCAGACGCGGGCGATGGCGGTCTTGCGCCGGCCGGTCGCGTAGTACTTCATGACGGTTCGCTCAGAGCTGGTAGGGCTGGGGGTTCTGCGCGCCGTGGGGGTGTTCGGCGCCGGCGTAGACCTTCAGCTTCTTGAAGGTCTTGCGGCCGAGGGGACCCTTGGGGAGCATGCGCTTGACGGCGCTGCTGATGATCACCTCGGGCTTCTTGGCCAGCATCTCCCGCGCGGTGCGGGTCTTCATGTGGCCGAGGAAGCCAGTGAACTTGTTTGTAGGTCTGCTGATCCAGCTTGTTGCCGGTGAAGCGGACCTTGTCGGCGTTGATGCAGACCACGAAGTCGCCGGCGTCGAGGTGCGGCGTGAAGGTAGGCTTGTGCTTGCCGCGGAGCAGCTAGCGATCTTCGACGCGGCGCGACCGACGGTCTGACCCTCGAGATCGATGATCAGCCACGCGCGCTCGATGTCGGCCGGATTGGGGTAGGGGGTACCCATGGGACGGAGAGATTTAGAGGAGGGGTTTTAGGGTGTCAAGCAGTCTCGTGACCCATTTGCGGGGTCACGGACGAGAGCTGACCGAGGCGGGAACGTTTACCATGGGAAGTCTGGAGACTTCCAGCGGCGTTCTCGGGGCCTTGCGCTGGTCGCGGACTCGAATTCGGCGGTCCATGTGTGGATCCACGCGAAGTGCACGGCTCCAGGTGGGGAGATCGGAGCGTGACCGCGACGACACTGGATGGCTTTGGCGATCGGGATGAAATGTAAGGCTGTGCGGGAGGCCCTCGAAGGTCCATAATCGCGGGAGTCAATGAGTACGCCGCGCGAAGATACTCGTCGCAGACGATTCCTCGGTCGAACGTGCGGCTGCGCGCTCGGCGCTCGAGGAGGCCGATATGCCGTGGCCGAAGCTGTCGACGGCCAGCAGGCGCTCGAAGTGTTCGCGCGCGAGCGTCCCGACCTCGTCCTCCTCGACGTCGTGATGCCCCGTCTCACCGGGCTGGAGACCTGTCGGATCCTCAAGGCCAAGGCGCAGGGCAACTACCTGCCGGTGATCATGGTCAGCACCCGCAACTCGGTGAACGCCCGGGTCGAGGGCTGCGAAGCGGCGCCGACGACTACCTGGGCAAGCCCTACGACGCCGAAGAGCTGCGCGCCCGGGTCGAGGCGCTGCTGCGCACGCGCAAGGTCATCGCCGAGCGGGCGGCGGCCGAGGGCGGCGACGAGGAGCCGCCCGAAGAGGTCCCCGTGGCCCCGGCGGCCAGCGCTCGCTCGCGCGGCGGCGACGGAGAGTCCAAGGGCTCGCGGGTGCTCAACGAGGCCCTTCACCCGTCGGGCCGAAGAAGAGTTCGATCGCGCCGAGCGCTACAGCGATCCCCTGGCTTGCCTGCGCGTCGAGCTCGACAACTTCGAGACCCTGCTCAAGCGCCACTCCTCCGAGGCCGTGGCCGGGCTGGTGCGATCGCTGCGCGACGTCATCGAGATCAGCGTGCGCAAGATCGACTTGGTGTTCCGCCTCGACGAGCGCGGCTACATCTTGCTGCTGCCCAACACCCACTTCCCGGGGGCGCTCGCGGTCGCCGAGCGGATCTCCTTGGACACCAGCAAGCTGGTCCTCGACGCCGAGCCCAACTTGCGCTGCACGGTGAGCGTGGGCGTGTCCTTCTTCCCCAACAAGGACACGCACTCGGTCCAGGATCTGATCGACCTCGTCGGCGCGGCGCTCGAGCGGCGCGCAGCGAGGGCGGCGGCAAGATCTGCCTGTTCCAGCATCAGGGCTACCTCTACGCCCCCGAGGCGAGCTGAGCTCGGGAGCCCCCGGGCGCTCGGCTCGCGCATCAAGGTCGTCTCGTGCTGCTCCCCCTGCACTCCATCGCGCCGGCGCGGCGAATCCTGCTCTATCCGCGCGAGGATGGCCCCGCCGCGTTCCCGTCCACGAGTGAGGCGGCGGCGTGGCTGGTCGAGCGCGGGGTCGGGGTCGCGGTGCCGACCCACGTCCACGAGCAGCGCGACAACCCCTGGCTCGAGCTCCCCGACGAGGTCGTGCCCGTCGATCTCGAGGCCCTGCCCGCGGACTTCGATCTCGCCGTGGCCCTCGGCGGCGACGGGACCTTGCTCCGGGCGAGCCGCTGGGTCGCCGACCTCGACGTCCCGGTGCTCGGGATCAACCTCGGCGACCTCGGCTTCTTGTCGGCCTACGGCCGCGAGCAGATCGTCGAGGCCCTGGCCGACGCGCTCGCCGGCCGGCTGAGCTGGGAGCCGCGCCAGCGCATGCAGGTCGAGGTCCTGCGCCGAGGCGAGCGCTTTGGTCAGGCTGACACTCCCACCAAAAGCGCTCGCCTCGGCGCAGGACCTCGACCTGCATGCGCTGGCGCGGCTCCCAGCTCAGCCGGCCGGCGAGCGCGTCGGCCAGGGCCTCGACGATCTGCTCGCGGCCGTAGGCCGACAAGAAGCCGAGGTCGCCGAGGTTGATCCCGAGCACCGGGACGTCGAGGTCGGCGACCCAGCGGCTCGCCCGGAGCAAGGTCCCGTCGCCGCCGAGGGCCACGGCGAGATCGAAGTCCGCGGGCAGGGCCTCGAGATCGACGGGCACGACCTCGTCGGGGAGCTCGAGCCAGGGGTTGTCGCGCTGCTCGTGGACGTGGGTCGGCACCGCGACCCCGACCCCGCGCTCGACCACCACGCCGCCGCCTCACTCGTGGACGGGAACGCGGCGGGGCCATCCTCGCGCGGATAGAGCAGGATTCGCCGCGCCGGCGCGATGGAGTGCAGGGGAGCAGCACGAGACGACCTTGATGCGCGAGCCGAGCGCCCGGGGGCTCCCGAGCTCAGCTCGCCTCGGGGGCGTAGAGGTAGCCCTGATGCTGGAACAGGCAGATCTTGCCGCCGCCCTCGCTGCGCGCCCGCTCGAGCGCCGCGCCGACGAGGTCGATCAGATCCTGGACCGAGTGCGTGTCCTTGTTGGGGAAGAAGGACACGCCCACGCTCACCGTGCAGCGCAAGTTGGGCTCGGCGTCGAGGACCAGCTTGCTGGTGTCCAAGGAGATCCGCTCGGCGACCGCGAGCGCCCCCGGGAAGTGGGTGTTGGGCAGCAGCAAGATGTAGCCGCGCTCGTCGAGGCGGAACACCAAGTCGATCTTGCGCACGCTGATCTCGATGACGTCGCGCAGCGATCGCACCAGCCCGCCACGGCCTCGGAGGAGTGGCGCTTGAGCAGGGTCTCGAAGTTGTCGAGCTCGACGCGCAGGCAAGCCAGGGGATCGCTGTAGCGCTCGGCGCGATCGAACTCTTCTTCGGCCCGACGGGTGAAGGCCTCGTTGAGCACCCGCGAGCCCTTGGACTCTCCGTCGCCGCGCGAGCGAGCGCTGGCCGCCGGGGCCACGGGGACCTCTTCGGGCGGCTCCTCGTCGCCGCCCTCGGCCGCCGCCCGCTCGGCGATGACCTTGCGCGTGCGCAGCAGCGCCTCGACCCGGGCGCGCAGCTCTTCGGCGTCGTAGGGCTTGCCCAGGTAGTCGTCGGCGCCGCTTCGCACCCCCCGCCTCGACCCCTCGGGCGTTCACCGAGTTGCGGGTGCTGACCATGATCACCGGCAGGTAGTTGCCCTGCGCCTTGGCCTTGAGGATCCGACAGGTCTCCAGCCCGGTGAGACGGGGCATCACGACGTCGAGGAGGACGAGGTCGGGACGCTCGCGCGCGAACACTTCGAGCGCCTGCTGGCCGTCGACAGCTTCGGCCACGGCATATCCGGCCTCCTCGAGCGCCGAGCGCGCAGCCGCACGTTCGACCGAGGAATCGTCTGCGACGAGTATCTTCGCGCGTGGCGTACTCATTGACTCCCGCGATTATGGACCTTCGAGGGCCTCCCGCACAGCCTTACATTTCATCCCGATCGCCAAAGCCATCCAGTGTCGTCGCGGTCACGCTCCGATCTCCCCACCTGGAGCCGTGCACTTCGCGTGGATCCACACATGGACCGCCGAATTCGAGTCCGCGACCAGCGCAAGGCCCCGAGAACGCCGCTGGAAGTCTCCAGACTTCCCATGGTAAACGTTCCCCGCCTCGGTCAGCTCTCGTCCGTGACCCCGCAAATGGGGTCACGAGACTGCTTGACACCCTAAAACCCCTCCTCTAAATCTCTCCGTCCCATGGGTACCCCCTACCCCAATCCGGCCGACATCGAGCGCGCGTGGCTGATCATCGATCTCGAGGGTCAGACCGTCGGTCGCGCCGCGTCGAAGATCGCTAGCTTGCTCCGCGGCAAGCACAAGCCTACCTTCACGCCGCACCTCGACGCCGGCGACTTCGTGGTCTGCATCAACGCCGACAAGGTCCGCTTCACCGGCAACAAGCTGGATCAGCAGACCTACAACAAGTTCACTGGCTTCCTCGGCCACATGAAGACCCGCACCGCGCGGGAGATGCTGGCCAAGAAGCCCGAGGTGATCATCAGCAGCGCCGTCAAGCGCATGCTCCCCAAGGGTCCCCTCGGCCGCAAGACCTTCAAGAAGCTGAAGGTCTACGCCGGCGCCGAACACCCCCACGGCGCGCAGAACCCCCAGCCCTACCAGCTCTGAGCGAACCGTCATGAAGTACTACGCGACCGGCCGGCGCAAGACCGCCATCGCCCGCGTCTGGCTGATGCCCGGCGAAGGCAAGATCACCATCAACCGCCGCGACGCCGAGGACTACCTCACGCGCGCGACCACATGAAGTTTGTCGAGCAGCCCCTGCACGCGACGGGTACCCGCGAGCAGTACGACATCTGGGCCACCGCCAAGGGCGGCGGGCTCTCCGGTCAGGCTGGCGCCGTCCGCCTCGGCATCGCTCGCGCCCTGCTTCGGGTCAACGGCGAGTTCCGTGGTGAGCTCAAGGCCGAGGGTCACCTGACCCGCGACCCCCGCAAGAAAGAGCGCAAGAAGTACGGCCGCCGTGGCGCTCGCGCGCGCTTCCAGTTCAGCAAGCGCTAGTCGCCCCGCCGCTTCGGCAAAAAAAGCCCTCGCCACCGCGAGGGCTTTTTCGTTTTCGAAGCGTCGCTCGCTGCCGCGCCCACCCGCT
>NZ_JABJWV010000038.1:0-5519 GCF_011083025.2 Pseudenhygromyxa sp. WMMC2535 | reverse complement strand
CCAGGATCGTCCGAGCGCGAGCGGGTGGGGCGCGGCAGCGAGCGACGCTTCGAAAACGAAAAAGCCCTCGCGGTGGCGAGGGCTTTTTTTGCCGAAGCGGCGGGGCGACTAGCGCTTGCTGACTGGAAGCGCGCGCGAGCGCCACGGCGGCCGTACTTCTTGCGCTCTTTCTTGCGGGGGTCGCGGGTCAGGTGACCCTCGGCCTTGAGCTCACCACGGAACTCGCCGTTGACCCGAAGCAGGGCGCGAGCGATGCCGAGGCGGACGGCGCCAGCCTGACCGGAGAGCCCGCCGCCCTTGGCGGTGGCCCAGATGTCGTACTGCTCGCGGGTACCCGTCGCGTGCAGGGGCTGCTCGACAAACTTCATGTTGGTCGCGCGCGTGAGGTAGTCCTCGGCGTCGCGGCGGTTGATGGTGATCTTGCCTTCGCCGGGCATCAGCCAGACGCGGGCGATGGCGGTCTTGCGCCGGCCGGTCGCGTAGTACTTCATGACGGTTCGCTCAGAGCTGGTAGGGCTGGGGGTTCTGCGCGCCGTGGGGGTGTTCGGCGCCGGCGTAGACCTTCAGCTTCTTGAAGGTCTTGCGGCCGAGGGGACCCTTGGGGAGCATGCGCTTGACGGCGCTGCTGATGATCACCTCGGGCTTCTTGGCCAGCATCTCCCGCGCGGTGCGGGTCTTCATGTGGCCGAGGAAGCCAGTGAACTTGTTGTAGGTCTGCTGATCCAGCTTGTTGCCGGTGAAGCGGACCTTGTCGGCGTTGATGCAGACCACGAAGTCGCCGGCGTCGAGGTGCGGCGTGAAGGTAGGCTTGTGCTTGCCGCGGAGCAAGCTAGCGATCTTCGACGCGGCGCGACCGACGGTCTGACCCTCGAGATCGATGATCAGCCACGCGCGCTCGATGTCGGCCGGATTGGGGTAGGGGGTACCCATGGGACGGAGAGATTTAGAGGAGGGGTTTTAGGGTGTCAAGCAGTCTCGTGACCCATTTGCGGGGTCACGGACGAGAGCTGACCGAGGCGGGAACGTTTACCATGGGAAGTCTGGAGACTTCCAGCGGCGTTCTCGGGCCTTGCGCTGGTCGCGGACTCGAATTCGGCGGTCCATGTGTGGATCCACGCGAAGTGCACGGCTCCAGGTGGGGAGATCGGAGCGTGACCGCGACGACACTGGATGGCTTTGGCGATCGGGATGAAATGTAAGGCTGTGCGGGAGGCCCTCGAAGGTCCATAATCGCGGGAGTCAATGAGTACGCCACGCGCGAAGATACTCGTCGCAGACGATTCCTCGGTCGAACGTGCGGCTGCGCGCTCGGCGCTCGAGGAGGCCGGATATGCCGTGGCCGAAGCTGTCGACGGCCAGCAGGCGCTCGAAGTGTTCGCGCGCGAGCGTCCCGACCTCGTCCTCCTCGACGTCGTGATGCCCCGTCTCACCGGGCTGGAGACCTGTCGGATCCTCAAGGCCAAGGCGCAGGGCAACTACCTGCCGGTGATCATGGTCAGCACCCGCAACTCGGTGAACGCCCGGGTCGAGGGGCTGCGAAGCGGCGCCGACGACTACCTGGGCAAGCCCTACGACGCCGAAGAGCTGCGCGCCCGGGTCGAGGCGCTGCTGCGCACGCGCAAGGTCATCGCCGAGCGGGCGGCGGCCGAGGGCGGCGACGAGGAGCCGCCCGAAGAGGTCCCCGTGGCCCCGGCGGCCAGCGCTCGCTCGCGCGGCGACGGAGAGTCCAAGGGCTCGCGGGTGCTCAACGAGGCCTTCACCCGTCGGGCCGAAGAAGAGTTCGATCGCGCCGAGCGCTACAGCGATCCCCTGGCTTGCCTGCGCGTCGAGCTCGACAACTTCGAGACCCTGCTCAAGCGCCACTCCTCCGAGGCCGTGGCCGGGCTGGTGCGATCGCTGCGCGACGTCATCGAGATCAGCGTGCGCAAGATCGACTTGGTGTTCCGCCTCGACGAGCGCGGCTACATCTTGCTGCTGCCCAACACCCACTTCCCGGGGGCGCTCGCGGTCGCCGAGCGGATCTCCTTGGACACCAGCAAGCTGGTCCTCGACGCCGAGCCCAACTTGCGCTGCACGGTGAGCGTGGGCGTGTCCTTCTTCCCCAACAAGGACACGCACTCGGTCCAGGATCTGATCGACCTCGTCGGCGCGGCGCTCGAGCGGGCGCGCAGCGAGGGCGGCGGCAAGATCTGCCTGTTCCAGCATCAGGGCTACCTCTACGCCCCCGAGGCGAGCTGAGCTCGGGAGCCCCCGGGCGCTCGGCTCGCGCATCAAGGTCGTCTCGTGCTGCTCCCCCTGCACTCCATCGCGCCGGCGCGGCGAATCCTGCTCTATCCGCGCGAGGATGGCCCCGCCGCGTTCCCGTCCACGAGTGAGGCGGCGGCGTGGCTGGTCGAGCGCGGGGTCGGGGTCGCGGTGCCGACCCACGTCCACGAGCAGCGCGACAACCCCTGGCTCGAGCTCCCCGACGAGGTCGTGCCCGTCGATCTCGAGGCCCTGCCCGCGGACTTCGATCTCGCCGTGGCCCTCGGCGGCGACGGGACCTTGCTCCGGGCGAGCCGCTGGGTCGCCGACCTCGACGTCCCGGTGCTCGGGATCAACCTCGGCGACCTCGGCTTCTTGTCGGCCTACGGCCGCGAGCAGATCGTCGAGGCCCTGGCCGACGCGCTCGCCGGCCGGCTGAGCTGGGAGCCGCGCCAGCGCATGCAGGTCGAGGTCCTGCGCCGAGGCGAGCGCTTTGGTCAGGCTGACTCTGACCCAAAGCGCTCGCCTCGGCGCAGGACCTCGACCTGCATGCGCTGGCGCGGCTCCCAGCTCAGCCGGCCGGCGAGCGCGTCGGCCAGGGCCTCGACGATCTGCTCGCGGCCGTAGGCCGACAAGAAGCCGAGGTCGCCGAGGTTGATCCCGAGCACCGGGACGTCGAGGTCGGCGACCCAGCGGCTCGCCCGGAGCAAGGTCCCGTCGCCGCCGAGGGCCACGGCGAGATCGAAGTCCGCGGGCAGGGCCTCGAGATCGACGGGCACGACCTCGTCGGGGAGCTCGAGCCAGGGGTTGTCGCGCTGCTCGTGGACGTGGGTCGGCACCGCGACCCCGACCCCGCGCTCGACCAGCCACGCCGCCGCCTCACTCGTGGACGGGAACGCGGCGGGGCCATCCTCGCGCGGATAGAGCAGGATTCGCCGCGCCGGCGCGATGGAGTGCAGGGGAGCAGCACGAGACGACCTTGATGCGCGAGCCGAGCGCCCGGGGGCTCCCGAGCTCAGCTCGCCTCGGGGGCGTAGAGGTAGCCCTGATGCTGGAACAGGCAGATCTTGCCGCCGCCCTCGCTGCGCGCCCGCTCGAGCGCCGCGCCGACGAGGTCGATCAGATCCTGGACCGAGTGCGTGTCCTTGTTGGGGAAGAAGGACACGCCCACGCTCACCGTGCAGCGCAAGTTGGGCTCGGCGTCGAGGACCAGCTTGCTGGTGTCCAAGGAGATCCGCTCGGCGACCGCGAGCGCCCCCGGGAAGTGGGTGTTGGGCAGCAGCAAGATGTAGCCGCGCTCGTCGAGGCGGAACACCAAGTCGATCTTGCGCACGCTGATCTCGATGACGTCGCGCAGCGATCGCACCAGCCCGGCCACGGCCTCGGAGGAGTGGCGCTTGAGCAGGGTCTCGAAGTTGTCGAGCTCGACGCGCAGGCAAGCCAGGGATCGCTGTAGCGCTCGGCGCGATCGAACTCTTCTTCGGCCCGACGGGTGAAGGCCTCGTTGAGCACCCGCGAGCCCTTGGACTCTCCGTCGCCGCGCGAGCGAGCGCTGGCCGCCGGGGCCACGGGGACCTCTTCGGGCGGCTCCTCGTCGCCGCCCTCGGCCGCCGCCCGCTCGGCGATGACCTTGCGCGTGCGCAGCAGCGCCTCGACCCGGGCGCGCAGCTCTTCGGCGTCGTAGGGCTTGCCCAGGTAGTCGTCGGCGCCGCTTCGCAGCCCCTCGACCCGGGCGTTCACCGAGTTGCGGGTGCTGACCATGATCACCGGCAGGTAGTTGCCCTGCGCCTTGGCCTTGAGGATCCGACAGGTCTCCAGCCCGGTGAGACGGGGCATCACGACGTCGAGGAGGACGAGGTCGGGACGCTCGCGCGCGAACACTTCGAGCGCCTGCTGGCCGTCGACAGCTTCGGCCACGCATATCCGGCCTCCTCGAGCGCCGAGCGCGCAGCCGCACGTTCGACCGAGGAATCGTCTGCGACGAGTATCTTCGCGCGTGGCGTACTCATTGACTCCCGCGATTATGGACCTTCGAGGGCCTCCCGCACAGCCTTACATTTCATCCCGATCGCCAAAGCCATCCAGTGTCGTCGCGGTCACGCTCCGATCTCCCCACCTGGAGCCGTGCACTTCGCGTGGATCCACACATGGACCGCCGAATTCGAGTCCGCGACCAGCGCAAGGCCCCGAGAACGCCGCTGGAAGTCTCCAGACTTCCCATGGTAAACGTTCCCGCCTCGGTCAGCTCTCGTCCGTGACCCCGCAAATGGGGTCACGAGACTGCTTGACACCCTAAAACCCCTCCTCTAAATCTCTCCGTCCCATGGGTACCCCCTACCCCAATCCGGCCGACATCGAGCGCGCGTGGCTGATCATCGATCTCGAGGGTCAGACCGTCGGTCGCGCCGCGTCGAAGATCGCTAGCTTGCTCCGCGGCAAGCACAAGCCTACCTTCACGCCGCACCTCGACGCCGGCGACTTCGTGGTCTGCATCAACGCCGACAAGGTCCGCTTCACCGGCAACAAGCTGGATCAGCAGACCTACAACAAGTTCACTGGCTTCCTCGGCCACATGAAGACCCGCACCGCGCGGGAGATGCTGGCCAAGAAGCCCGAGGTGATCATCAGCAGCGCCGTCAAGCGCATGCTCCCCAAGGGTCCCCTCGGCCGCAAGACCTTCAAGAAGCTGAAGGTCTACGCCGGCGCCGAACACCCCCACGGCGCGCAGAACCCCCAGCCCTACCAGCTCTGAGCGAACCGTCATGAAGTACTACGCGACCGGCCGGCGCAAGACCGCCATCGCCCGCGTCTGGCTGATGCCCGGCGAAGGCAAGATCACCATCAACCGCCGCGACGCCGAGGACTACCTCACGCGCGCGACCAACATGAAGTTTGTCGAGCAGCCCCTGCACGCGACGGGTACCGCGAGCAGTACGACATCTGGGCCACCGCCAAGGGCGGCGGGCTCTCCGGTCAGGCTGGCGCCGTCCGCCTCGGCATCGCTCGCGCCCTGCTTCGGGTCAACGGCGAGTTCCGTGGTGAGCTCAAGGCCGAGGGTCACCTGACCCGCGACCCCCGCAAGAAAGAGCGCAAGAAGTACGGCCGCCGTGGCGCTCGCGCGCGCTTCCAGTTCAGCAAGCGCTAGTCGCCCCGCCGCTTCGGCAAAAAAAGCCCTCGCCACCGCGAGGGCTTTTTCGTTTTCGAAGCGTCGCTCGCTGCCGCGCCCCACCCGCTCGCGCTCGGACGATCCTGGCACCCGAGCCAGGGCTGCTCCA
>NZ_JABJWV010000037.1:0-5538 GCF_011083025.2 Pseudenhygromyxa sp. WMMC2535 | reverse complement strand
GGAGCAGCCCTGGCTCGGGTGCCAGGATCGTCCGAGCGCGAGCGGGTGGGCGCGGCAGCGAGCGACGCTTCGAAAACGAAAAAGCCCTCGCGGTGGCGAGGGCTTTTTTTGCCGAAGCGGCGGGGCGACTAGCGCTTGCTGAACTGGAAGCGCGCGCGAGCGCCACGGCGGCCGTACTTCTTGCGCTCTTTCTTGCGGGGGTCGCGGGTCAGGTGACCCTCGGCCTTGAGCTCACCACGGAACTCGCCGTTGACCCGAAGCAGGGCGCGAGCGATGCCGAGGCGGACGGCGCCAGCCTGACCGGAGAGCCCGCCGCCCTTGGCGGTGGCCCAGATGTCGTACTGCTCGCGGTACCCGTCGCGTGCAGGGGCTGCTCGACAAACTTCATGTTGGTCGCGCGCGTGAGGTAGTCCTCGGCGTCGCGGCGGTTGATGGTGATCTTGCCTTCGCCGGCATCAGCCAGACGCGGGCGATGGCGGTCTTGCGCCGGCCGGTCGCGTAGTACTTCATGACGGTTCGCTCAGAGCTGGTAGGGCTGGGGGTTCTGCGCGCCGTGGGGGTGTTCGGCGCCGGCGTAGACCTTCAGCTTCTTGAAGGTCTTGCGGCCGAGGGGACCCTTGGGGAGCATGCGCTTGACGGCGCTGCTGATGATCACCTCGGGCTTCTTGGCCAGCATCTCCCGCGCGGTGCGGGTCTTCATGTGGCCGAGGAAGCCAGTGAACTTGTTGTAGGTCTGCTGATCCAGCTTGTGCCGGTGAAGCGGACCTTGTCGGCGTTGATGCAGACCACGAAGTCGCCGGCGTCGAGGTGCGGCGTGAAGGTAGGCTTGTGCTTGCCGCGGAGCAAGCTAGCGATCTTCGACGCGGCGCGACCGACGGTCTGACCCTCGAGATCGATGATCAGCCACGCGCGCTCGATGTCGGCCGGATTGGGTAGGGGGGTACCCATGGGACGGAGAGATTTAGAGGAGGGGTTTAGGGTGTCAAGCAGTCTCGTGACCCCATTTGCGGGGTCACGGACGAGAGCTGACCGAGGCGGGAACGTTTACCATGGGAAGTCTGGAGACTTCCAGCGGCGTTCTCGGGGCCTTGCGCTGGTCGCGGACTCGATTCGGCGGTCCATGTGTGGATCCACGCGAAGTGCACGGCTCCAGGTGGGGAGATCGGAGCGTGACCGCGACGACACTGGATGGCTTTGGCGATCGGGATGAAATGAAGGCTGTGCGGGAGGCCCTCGAAGGTCCATAATCGCGGGAGTCAATGAGTACGCCACGCGCGAAGATACTCGTCGCAGACGATTCCTCGGTCGAACGTGCGGCTGCGCGCTCGGCGCTCGAGGAGCCGGATATGCCGTGGCCGAAGCTGTCGACGGCCAGCAGGCGCTCGAAGTGTTCGCGCGCGAGCGTCCCGACCTCGTCCTCCTCGACGTCGTGATGCCCCGTCTCACCGGGCTGGAGACCTGTCGGATCCTCAAGGCCAAGGCGCAGGGCAACTACCTGCGGTGATCATGGTCAGCACCCGCAACTCGGTGAACGCCCGGGTCGAGGGGCTGCGAAGCGGCGCCGACGACTACCTGGGCAAGCCCTACGACGCCGAAGAGCTGCGCGCCCGGGTCGAGGCGCTGCTGCGCACGCGCAAGGTCATCGCCGAGCGGGCGGCGGCCGAGGGCGGCGACGAGGAGCCGCCCGAAGAGGTCCCCGTGGCCCGGCGGGCCAGCGCTCGCTCGCGCGGCGACGGAGAGTCCAAGGGCTCGCGGGTGCTCAACGAGGCCTTCACCCGTCGGGCCGAAGAAGAGTTCGATCGCGCCGAGCGCTACAGCGATCCCTGGCTTGCCTGCGCGTCGAGCTCGACAACTTCGAGACCCTGCTCAAGCGCCACTCCTCCGAGGCCGTGGCCGGCTGGTGCGATCGCTGCGCGACGTCATCGAGATCAGCGTGCGCAAGATCGACTTGGTGTTCCGCCTCGACGAGCGCGGCTACATCTTGCTGCTGCCCAACACCCACTTCCCGGGGGCGCTCGCGGTCGCCGAGCGGATCTCCTTGGACACCAGCAAGCTGGTCCTCGACGCCGAGCCCAACTTGCGCTGCACGGTGAGCGTGGGCGTGTCCTTCTTCCCCAACAAGGACACGCACTCGGTCCAGGATCTGATCGACCTCGTCGGCGCGGCGCTCGAGCGGGCGCGCAGCGAGGGCGGCGGCAAGATCTGCCTGTTCCAGCATCAGGGTACCTCTACGCCCCCGAGGCGAGCTGAGCTCGGGAGCCCCCGGGCGCTCGGCTCGCGCATCAAGGTCGTCTCGTGCTGCTCCCCTGCACTCCATCGCGCCGGCGCGGCGAATCCTGCTCTATCCGCGCGAGGATGGCCCCGCCGCGTTCCCGTCCACGAGTGAGGCGGCGGCGTGGCTGGTCGAGCGCGGGGTCGGGGTCGCGGTGCCGACCCACGTCCACGAGCAGCGCGACAACCCCTGGCTCGAGCTCCCCGACGAGGTCGTGCCCGTCGATCTCGAGGCCCTGCCCGCGGACTTCGATCTCGCCGTGGCCCTCGGCGGCGACGGGACCTTGCTCCGGGCGAGCCGCTGGGTCGCCGACCTCGACGTCCCGGTGCTCGGGATCAACCTCGGCGACCTCGGCTTCTTGTCGGCCTACGGCCGCGAGCAGATCGTCGAGGCCCTGGCCGACGCGCTCGCCGGCCGGCTGAGCTGGGAGCCGCGCCAGCGCATGCAGGTCGAGGTCCTGCGCCGAGGCGAGCGCTTTGGTTCAGCCTGACCAAAGCGCTCGCCTCGGCGCAGGACCTCGACCTGCATGCGCTGGCGCGGCTCCCAGCTCAGCCGGCCGGCGAGCGCGTCGGCCAGGGCCTCGACGATCTGCTCGCGGCCGTAGGCCGACAAGAAGCCGAGGTCGCCGAGGTTGATCCCGAGCACCGGGACGTCGAGGTCGGCGACCCAGCGGCTCGCCCGGAGCAAGGTCCCGTCGCCGCCGAGGGCCACGGCGAGATCGAAGTCCGCGGGCAGGGCCTCGAGATCGACGGGCACGACCTCGTCGGGGAGCTCGAGCCAGGGGTTGTCGCGCTGCTCGTGGACGTGGGTCGGCACCGCGACCCCGACCCCGCGCTCGACCAGCCACGCCGCCGCCTCACTCGTGGACGGGAACGCGGCGGGGCCATCCTCGCGCGGATAGAGCAGGATTCGCCGCGCCGGCGCGATGGAGTGCAGGGGGAGCAGCACGAGACGACCTTGATGCGCGAGCCGAGCGCCCGGGGGCTCCCGAGCTCAGCTCGCCTCGGGGGCGTAGAGGTAGCCCTGATGCTGGAACAGGCAGATCTTGCCGCCGCCCTCGCTGCGCGCCCGCTCGAGCGCCGCGCCGACGAGGTCGATCAGATCCTGGACCGAGTGCGTGTCCTTGTTGGGGAAGAAGGACACGCCCACGCTCACCGTGCAGCGCAAGTTGGGCTCGGCGTCGAGGACCAGCTTGCTGGTGTCCAAGGAGATCCGCTCGGCGACCGCGAGCGCCCCCGGGAAGTGGGTGTTGGGCAGCAGCAAGATGTAGCCGCGCTCGTCGAGGCGGAACACCAAGTCGATCTTGCGCACGCTGATCTCGATGACGTCGCGCAGCGATCGCACCAGCCCGGCCACGGCCTCGGAGGAGTGGCGCTTGAGCAGGGTCTCGAAGTTGTCGAGCTCGACGCGCAGGCAAGCCAGGGGATCGCTGTAGCGCTCGGCGCGATCGAACTCTTCTTCGGCCCGACGGGTGAAGGCCTCGTTGAGCACCCGCGAGCCCTTGGACTCTCCGTCGCCGCGCGAGCGAGCGCTGGCCGCCGGGGCCACGGGGACCTCTTCGGGCGGCTCCTCGTCGCCGCCCTCGGCCGCCGCCCGCTCGGCGATGACCTTGCGCGTGCGCAGCAGCGCCTCGACCCGGGCGCGCAGCTCTTCGGCGTCGTAGGGCTTGCCCAGGTAGTCGTCGGCGCCGCTTCGCAGCCCCTCGACCCGGGCGTTCACCGAGTTGCGGGTGCTGACCATGATCACCGGCAGGTAGTTGCCCTGCGCCTTGCCTTGAGGATCCGACAGGTCTCCAGCCCGGTGAGACGGGGCATCACGACGTCGAGGAGGACGAGGTCGGGACGCTCGCGCGCGAACACTTCGAGCGCCTGCTGGCCGTCGACAGCTTCGGCCACGGCATATCCGGCCTCCTCGAGCGCCGAGCGCGCAAGCCGCACGTTCGACCGAGGAATCGTCTGCGACGAGTATCTTCGCGCGTGGCGTACTCATTGACTCCCGCGATTATGGACCTTCGAGGGCCTCCCGCACAGCCTTACATTTCATCCCGATCGCCAAAGCCATCCAGTGTCGTCGCGGTCACGCTCCGATCTCCCCACCTGGAGCCGTGCACTTCGCGTGGATCCACACATGGACCGCCGAATTCGAGTCCGCGACCAGCGCAAGGCCCCGAGAACGCCGCTGGAAGTCTCCAGACTTCCCATGGTAAACGTTCCCGCCTCGGTCAGCTCTCGTCCGTGACCCCGCAAAATGGGTCACGAGACTGCTTGACACCCTAAAACCCCTCCTCTAAATCTCTCCGTCCCATGGGTACCCCCTACCCCAATCCGGCCGACATCGAGCGCGCGTGGCTGATCATCGATCTCGAGGGTCAGACCGTCGGTCGCGCCGCGTCGAAGATCGCTAGCTTGCTCCGCGGCAAGCACAAGCCTACCTTCACGCCGCACCTCGACGCCGGCGACTTCGTGGTCTGCATCAACGCCGACAAGGTCCGCTTCACCGGCAACAAGCTGGATCAGCAGACCTACAACAAGTTCACTGGCTTCCTCGGCCACATGAAGACCCGCACCGCGCGGGAGATGCTGGCCAAGAAGCCCGAGGTGATCATCAGCAGCGCCGTCAAGCGCATGCTCCCCAAGGGTCCCCTCGGCCGCAAGACCTTCAAGAAGCTGAAGGTCTACGCCGGCGCCGAACACCCCCACGGCGCGCAGAACCCCCAGCCCTACCAGCTCTGAGCGAACCGTCATGAAGTACTACGCGACCGGCCGGCGCAAGACCGCCATCGCCCGCGTCTGGCTGATGCCCGGCGAAGGCAAGATCACCATCAACCGCCGCGACGCCGAGGACTACCTCACGCGCGCGACCAACATGAAGTTTGTCGAGCAGCCCCTGCACGCGACGGGTACCCGCGAGCAGTACGACATCTGGGCCACCGCCAAGGGCGGCGGGCTCTCCGGTCAGGCTGGCGCCGTCCGCCTCGGCATCGCTCGCGCCCTGCTTCGGGTCAACGGCGAGTTCCGTGGTGAGCTCAAGGCCGAGGGTCACTGACCCGCGACCCCCGCAAGAAAGAGCGCAAGAAGTACGGCCGCCGTGGCGCTCGCGCGCGCTTCCAGTTCAGCAAGCGCTAGTCGCCCCGCCGCTTCGGCAAAAAAAGCCCTCGCCACCGCGAGGGCTTTTTCGTTTTCGAAGCGTCGCTCGCTGCCGCGCCCCACCCGCTCGCGCTCGGACGATCCTGGCACCGAGCCAGGGCTGCTCCAGACGCGCCTCGG
>NZ_JABJWV010000036.1:0-1663 GCF_011083025.2 Pseudenhygromyxa sp. WMMC2535 | reverse complement strand
AGTACCCGAGTGGGTGTGCAGCCAGTACAACGACTTCTTCGTCGCGCTGCTCGACAGCCAGGCCGTCGACAACCCCAGCGACAAGAACATCGCGATCTACGACGACAACGGGGATCAGTGGCCCGTGGGCCTGAACATCCTCAAGGCCGCGCCGGGGCTGTTTCGCTCGTGCGAGAGCGGCTACGTCGGCTGCCAGGGCGACCTCGCCGAGCACCGTCGGCGGCAGCGGCTCGGCCCCCCCCCGAGGTCGTCGACCCGGCCGACGTCGCCACCGGCGGCGCCATGGCGGAGGACTACGAGGGCGTGCTGATCCAGGTCGCGGACGTCAGCGTGACCAACGAAGACCTCGGCTACGGCGAGTTCGAGGTCACCGGCGGCCTCGTCGTCACCGACATCTTCTTCGATCAGGACTCGTGGACGCTGCCCGCCCTCGACGACGCCTATACATCGATTACCGGGCCGCTCACGTATTCTTACGAGGTCAACAAGATCGCGCCGCGCGACGCCTCGGACCTCGTCGCCAACTGATCCTCGCCCCGCCCCGTCGCTGACGCGGCGGGGCGATTCGCATCAGCATCAAGGACTCGAGATGTCTGCTCGCACACTCGTCACGCTCACCGGGCCCACGCTCACCTTCGCTCTGACCCTCGCCGCTTGTGGCCCGCGCTACGAGACCACCGAGGACTCCAACGGCGACGCCCTGACCGTGGGGGACAGCGCCGACCTCGGCGACGACGACGACACCGGGGGCGTGTGTGAAAACGACGCGGACTGTGCCGACAACCCCGCCGGCCCCGTCTGCGACGAGGCCGTGGGCCTGTGCTTCCCGGAGTGCGAGCCCGGCGACGTCGACGACTGCTACGAGGGCCCCGCGGGGACCGAGGGCGTGGGCATCTGCACGGCCGGGACCTGGACCTGCGCCCAAGACGGGACGTGGGGCGCCTGCGTGGGCGCCGTCGAGCCCAGCGCCGAGATCTGTGGCAACGACATCGACGAGGACTGCGACGGCTCGCTGGCCGACGCCGACGCCGACGGCGACGGCTGGGGCGCGTGCTCCGGCGACTGCTGCGACGACGAGCTGCTCGGCTGCGTCGACGCCCACCTCGTCAACCCCGGCGCCTTCGAGGTCGCGGGCAACGGGGTCGACGACGACTGCGACGGCGAGATCGACGAGCCCACCACGGCCTGCGACGCCGGCCTGAGCAGCAACTCCGGCGACGGCCTCGACTACGCCGCCGCCCTCGACCTTTGCGAGACCACGACCGAGAACGCCCCGCTGGCCGAGCGGCGCTGGGGCGTGATCTCGGCCGAGCTGACCCTGGCCGACGGCAGCAGCGCGCCGCTCTCGGTCAGCACGCGATCCGCCCGGCCTTCGGCGACAACATCGTGCCCAGCGGCGGCGATCGCATGGTCGTCCTGTCCTCGGGCAACGCCGCGGCCCCGGGCAGCAAAACCCCAGCTACGAGAAGTTCGAGAGCGGCGAGAACCTGGGCACCTCCGTGCCCGCGCCGGAGGACTGGATCGCCGCGAACGGCGGCGAGTTCCCGGCCAGCTGCGACGGCGTCAACCCCACCTCCGACACCGACGCCAACGACTCGGTGATGCTCAGCCTGCGCGTGCGCGTGCCGACCAACGCGCGCTCGTTCACCACGCGCATGTTCTT
>NZ_JABJWV010000035.1:0-1664 GCF_011083025.2 Pseudenhygromyxa sp. WMMC2535 | reverse complement strand
ACCCCGAGTGGGTGTGCAGCCAGTACAACGACTTCTTCGTCGCGCTGCTCGACAGCCAGGCCGTCGACAACCCCAGCGACAAGAACATCGCGATCTACGACGACAACGGGGATCAGTGGCCCGTGGGCCTGAACATCCTCAAGGCCGCGCCGGGGCTGTTTCGCTCGTGCGAGAGCGGCTACGTCGGCTGCCAGGGCGACCTCGCCGAGCACCGTCGGCGGCAGCGGCTCGGCCCCCTCCCCCGAGGTCGTCGACCCGGCCGACGTCGCCACCGGCGGCGCCATGGCGGAGGACTACGAGGGCGTGCTGATCCAGGTCGCGGACGTCAGCGTGACCAACGAAGACCTCGGCTACGGCGAGTTCGAGGTCACCGGCGGCCTCGTCGTCACCGACATCTTCTTCGATCAGGACTCGTGGACGCTGCCCGCCCTCGACGACGCCTATACATCGATTACCGGGCCGCTCACGTATTCTTACGAGGTCAACAAGATCGCGCCGCGCGACGCCTCGGACCTCGTCGCCAACTGATCCTCGCCCCGCCCCGTCGCTGACGCGGCGGGGCGATTCGCATCAGCATCAAGGACTCGAGATGTCTGCTCGCACACTCGTCACGCTCACCGGGCCCACGCTCACCTTCGCTCTGACCCTCGCCGCTTGTGGCCCGCGCTACGAGACCACCGAGGACTCCAACGGCGACGCCCTGACCGTGGGGGACAGCGCCGACCTCGGCGACGACGACGACACCGGGGGCGTGTGTGAAAACGACGCGGACTGTGCCGACAACCCCGCCGGCCCCGTCTGCGACGAGGCCGTGGGCCTGTGCTTCCCGGAGTGCGAGCCCGGCGACGTCGACGACTGCTACGAGGGCCCCGCGGGGACCGAGGGCGTGGGCATCTGCACGGCCGGGACCTGGACCTGCGCCCAAGACGGGACGTGGGGCGCCTGCGTGGGCGCCGTCGAGCCCAGCGCCGAGATCTGTGGCAACGACATCGACGAGGACTGCGACGGCTCGCTGGCCGACGCCGACGCCGACGGCGACGGCTGGGGCGCGTGCTCCGGCGACTGCTGCGACGACGAGCTGCTCGGCTGCGTCGACGCCCACCTCGTCAACCCCGGCGCCTTCGAGGTCGCGGGCAACGGGGTCGACGACGACTGCGACGGCGAGATCGACGAGCCCACCACGGCCTGCGACGCCGGCCTGAGCAGCAACTCCGGCGACGGCCTCGACTACGCCGCCGCCCTCGACCTTTGCGAGACCACGACCGAGAACGCCCCGCTGGCCGAGCGGCGCTGGGGCGTGATCTCGGCCGAGCTGACCCTGGCCGACGGCAGCAGCGCGCCGCTCTCGGTCCAGCACGCGATCCGCCCGGCCTTCGGCGACAACATCGTGCCCAGCGGCGGCGATCGCATGGTCGTCCTGTCCTCGGGCAACGCCGCGGCCCCGGGCAGCAAAACCCCAGCTACGAGAAGTTCGAGAGCGGCGAGAACCTGGGCACCTCCGTGCCCGCGCCGGAGGACTGGATCGCCGCGAACGGCGGCGAGTTCCCGGCCAGCTGCGACGGCGTCAACCCCACCTCCGACACCGACGCCAACGACTCGGTGATGCTCAGCCTGCGCGTGCGCGTGCCGACCAACGCGCGCTCGTTCACCACGCGCATGTTCTT
>NZ_JABJWV010000034.1:0-2581 GCF_011083025.2 Pseudenhygromyxa sp. WMMC2535 | reverse complement strand
TCGCCAACGCGCTCACGCCGATGCTCTTTTGCCACGGCCGCGAGGACCCCACCGTCCCCGTCTGGCTCGGCAAGGCCGCCCACGATCAGGTCGCGCCGCCTCGACCTCAGCGCCCGATCGCCTGGCACGACTACGCCATGCCCCACGCGGTCTGCCCCGAGGAGATCGCCGAGATCCGCACCTGGCTGCATCGCGTCTTGGCGAGCTGAAACAGTATTGCGATAGAAGCGCGACAAAGCGAGATCGCCACATTCGCGATCACAATCAATCCGAGCGCGGCCGAGTGTCATATTCCAAAGTGTCGACACGAGCTCCTTCTCTCGTCGATATTTTGGAATTTCAGCCGGCCCCTTCGACCGGCCCACGAGCCCGCGCGCTTCCCGCTTGCAACATAAATGGCCATGTTATAGGGTGGCCACGCGATCGCCTCTCGCGTATCCAATCGTCTCTACAATGGGGAAATATGCCACACATATGGCACCCCTTCGTCGACGCGCAACCTGAAAGGTAGCAGGCAGTGAAACTCTCCACGATGGTCATCATCGCCGCGCTCTCGACATCGGCCCTCGGCTGCCTCGCCGAAGCCCCCGAGCTCGAGCCCGACGTCGACCTCTACCAGCCCCTGACCGAGCCGATCTTCGTCGGGGATCTGATGATTCGCCCCGCGCAGGACGACGACGACCTGCCCGCGCTGGCCTCGTCCGCGCCCAGCGACATGGACGAGCTCGACGCGGCCTCCGCGGGCCAGGGCTACTGCCTCGTCACCCTCAACTATTGTTCCATCCCGGGCTCGGACGACGGCTCGTGCACGGCCACGGGCTGCGAGGTCTACCAGGCCCTGGAGGAGTGCATCGCGCTCTACTGCGAGAGCTGCTTCGATCTGTGCTGAGCGAGCGCTCGGCGTGCAAGCTGCCAGAGGACCCGTCTCGATCCCGCCTCGTTCTGCGCGCCTCGGACCTGGGAGGTCAAGGCCATCGCTGGGTTGGGATACTGCAAGGTTTCGGGCTCTCGAGCCGGGCCGCGCGGGAGAGGTTGGATCGCGCCGGGTCCTTTGGCGATTTGCACATGTCGACTATTGCTGCGAGGTCGAGAACTGCTGGATTCCATATTGCGACACTTGCGGCTGCTGAGCCGTCAGCACATTTAAAAAAGCGGAACCTCGGGCGCGAGCGCTCGAGGTTCCGCTTTGTCCGTGGATGTGCGATGCAGCGCCGCGAGCCGCGAGCCTCAGTCCTCGCCCTCGGAGGAGGGCGAGACCCCGCCTTGCTTGGCGATCTCCTCGCGCAGGCCGAAGCTCGGCCTGCGCGAGGAGATCGCCAAGCAAGGCGGGGTCTCGCCCTCCTCCGAGGGCGAGGACTGAGGCTCGCGGCTCGCGGCGCTGCATCGCACATCCACGGACAAAGCGGAACCTCGAGCGCTCGCGCCCGAGGTTCCGCTTTTTTAAATGTGCTGACGGCTCAGCACCGCGCAAGTGTCGCAATATGGAATCCAGCAGTTCTCGACCTCGCAGCAATAGTCGACATGTGCAAATCGCCAAAGGACCCGGCGCGATCCAACCTCTCCCCGCGCGGCCCGGCTCGAGAGCCCGAAACCTTGCAGTATCCCAACCCAGCGATGGCCTTGACCTCCCAGGTCCGAGGCGCGCAGAACGAGGCGGGATCGAGACGGGTCCTCTGGCAGCTTGCACGCCGAGCGCTCGCTCAGCACAGATCGAAGCAGCTCTCGCAGTAGAGCGCGATGCACTCCTCCAGGGCCTGGTAGACCTCGCAGCCCGTGGCCGTGCACGAGCCGTCGTCCGAGCCCGGGATGGAACAATAGTTGAGGGTGACGAGGCAGTAGCCCTGGCCCGCGAGGCCGCGTCGAGCTCGTCCATGTCGCTGGGCGCGGACGGCCAGCGGCGGCAGTCGTCGTCGTCGTCCTGCGCGGGGCGAATCATCAGATCCCCGACGAAGATCGGCTCGGTCAGGGGCTGGTAGAGGTCGACGTCGGGCTCGAGCTCGGGGGCTTCGGCGAGGCAGCCGAGGGCCGATGTCGAGAGCGCGGCGATGATGACCATCGTGGAGAGTTTCACTGCCTGCTACCTTTCAGGTTGCGCGTCGACGAAGGGGTGCCATATGTGTGGCATATTTCCCCATTGTAGAGACGATTGGATACGCGAGAGGCGATCGCGTGGCCACCCTATAACATGGCCATTTATGTTGCAAGCGGGAAGCGCGCGGGCTCGTGGGCCGGTCGAAGGGGCCGGCTGAAATTCCAAAATATCGACGAGAGAAGGAGCTCGTGTCGACACTTTGGAATATGACACTCGGCCGCGCTCGGATTGATTGTGATCGCGAATGTGGCGATCTCGCTTTGTCGCGCTTCTATCGCAATACTGTTTCAGCTCGCCAAGACGCGATGCAGCCAGGTGCGGATCTCGGCGATCTCCTCGGGGCAGACCGCGTGGGGCATGGCGTAGTCGTGCCAGGCGATCGGGCGCTGAGGTCGAGGGCGGCGACCTGATCGTGGGCGGCCTTGCCGAGCCAGACGGGGACGGTGGGGTCCTCGCGGCCGTGGCAAAAGAGCATCGGCGTGAGCGCGT
>NZ_JABJWV010000033.1:0-2589 GCF_011083025.2 Pseudenhygromyxa sp. WMMC2535 | reverse complement strand
ACGCGCTCACGCCGATGCTCTTTTGCCACGGCCGCGAGGACCCCACCGTCCCCGTCTGGCTCGGCAAGGCCGCCCACGATCAGGTCGCCGCCCTCGACCCTCAGCGCCCGATCGCCTGGCACGACTACGCCATGCCCCACGCGGTCTGCCCCGAGGAGATCGCCGAGATCCGCACCTGGCTGCATCGCGTCTTGGCGAGCTGAAACAGTATTGCGATAGAAGCGCGACAAAGCGAGATCGCCACATTCGCGATCACAATCAATCCGAGCGCGGCCGAGTGTCATATTCCAAAGTGTCGACACGAGCTCCTTCTCTCGTCGATATTTTGGAATTTCAGCCGGCCCCTTCGACCGGCCCACGAGCCCGCGCGCTTCCCGCTTGCAACATAAATGGCCATGTTATAGGGTGGCCACGCGATCGCCTCTCGCGTATCCAATCGTCTCTACAATGGGGAAATATGCCACACATATGGCACCCCTTCGTCGACGCGCAACCTGAAAGGTAGCAGGCAGTGAAACTCTCCACGATGGTCATCATCGCCGCGCTCTCGACATCGGCCCTCGGCTGCCTCGCCGAAGCCCCCGAGCTCGAGCCCGACGTCGACCTCTACCAGCCCCTGACCGAGCCGATCTTCGTCGGGGATCTGATGATTCGCCCCGCGCAGGACGACGACGACCTGCCCGCGCTGGCCTCGTCCGCGCCCAGCGACATGGACGAGCTCGACGCGGCCTCCGCGGGCCAGGGCTACTGCCTCGTCACCCTCAACTATTGTTCCATCCCGGGCTCGGACGACGGCTCGTGCACGGCCACGGGCTGCGAGGTCTACCAGGCCCTGGAGGAGTGCATCGCGCTCTACTGCGAGAGCTGCTTCGATCTGTGCTGAGCGAGCGCTCGGCGTGCAAGCTGCCAGAGGACCCGTCTCGATCCCGCCTCGTTCTGCGCGCCTCGGACCTGGGAGGTCAAGGCCATCGCTGGGTTGGGATACTGCAAGGTTTCGGGCTCTCGAGCCGGGCCGCGCGGGGAGAGGTTGGATCGCGCCGGGTCCTTTGGCGATTTGCACATGTCGACTATTGCTGCGAGGTCGAGAACTGCTGGATTCCATATTGCGACACTTGCGGCTGCTGAGCCGTCAGCACATTTAAAAAAGCGGAACCTCGGGCGCGAGCGCTCGAGGTTCCGCTTTGTCCGTGGATGTGCGATGCAGCGCCGCGAGCCGCGAGCCTCAGTCCTCGCCCTCGGAGGAGGGCGAGACCCCGCCTTGCTTGGCGATCTCCTCGCGCAGGCCGAGCTTCGGCCTGCGCGAGGAGATCGCCAAGCAAGGCGGGGTCTCGCCCTCCTCCGAGGGCGAGGACTGAGGCTCGCGGCTCGCGGCGCTGCATCGCACATCCACGGACAAAGCGGAACCTCGAGCGCTCGCGCCCGAGGTTCCGCTTTTTTAAATGTGCTGACGGCTCAGCAGCCGCAAGTGTCGCAATATGGAATCCAGCAGTTCTCGACCTCGCAGCAATAGTCGACATGTGCAAATCGCCAAAGGACCCGGCGCGATCCAACCTCTCCCCGCGCGGCCCGGCTCGAGAGCCCGAAACCTTGCAGTATCCCAACCCAGCGATGGCCTTGACCTCCCAGGTCCGAGGCGCGCAGAACGAGGCGGGATCGAGACGGGTCCTCTGGCAGCTTGCACGCCGAGCGCTCGCTCAGCACAGATCGAAGCAGCTCTCGCAGTAGAGCGCGATGCACTCCTCCAGGGCCTGGTAGACCTCGCAGCCCGTGGCCGTGCACGAGCCGTCGTCCGAGCCCGGGATGGAACAATAGTTGAGGGTGACGAGGCAGTAGCCCTGGCCCGCGGAGGCCGCGTCGAGCTCGTCCATGTCGCTGGGCGCGGACGAGGCCAGCGCGGGCAGGTCGTCGTCGTCCTGCGCGGGGCGAATCATCAGATCCCCGACGAAGATCGGCTCGGTCAGGGGCTGGTAGAGGTCGACGTCGGGCTCGAGCTCGGGGGCTTCGGCGAGGCAGCCGAGGGCCGATGTCGAGAGCGCGGCGATGATGACCATCGTGGAGAGTTTCACTGCCTGCTACCTTTCAGGTTGCGCGTCGACGAAGGGGTGCCATATGTGTGGCATATTTCCCCATTGTAGAGACGATTGGATACGCGAGAGGCGATCGCGTGGCCACCCTATAACATGGCCATTTATGTTGCAAGCGGGAAGCGCGCGGGCTCGTGGGCCGGTCGAAGGGGCCGGCTGAAATTCCAAAATATCGACGAGAGAAGGAGCTCGTGTCGACACTTTGGAATATGACACTCGGCCGCGCTCGGATTGATTGTGATCGCGAATGTGGCGATCTCGCTTTGTCGCGCTTCTATCGCAATACTGTTTCAGCTCGCCAAGACGCGATGCAGCCAGGTGCGGATCTCGGCGATCTCCTCGGGGCAGACCGCGTGGGGCATGGCGTAGTCGTGCCAGGCGATCGGGCGCTGAGGGTCGAGGGCGGCGACCTGATCGTGGGCGGCCTTGCCGAGCCAGACGGGGACGGTGGGGTCCTCGCGGCCGTGGCAAAAGAGCATCGGCGTGAGCGCGTTGGCCGAGCTGC
>NZ_JABJWV010000032.1:0-8704 GCF_011083025.2 Pseudenhygromyxa sp. WMMC2535 | reverse complement strand
ATCAGCGACGACGGGGCCGGCGTCGACCCGGCAAAGATCCGCCGCCGGGCCGCGAAGCTCGGGTGGAGCGCGGAGGCCCTCGACGCCCTCGACGAGCGGGCGCTGCACGAGCTGCTCTTCGTCCCGGGTTCAGCACGCGCAGCGAGGCCGGCAAGCTCTCCGGTCGCGGCGTGGGCCTCGACGTGGTCCGGACCAACATCGAGCGCCTCGGCGGGACCATCGAGCTGCACAGCCGCCTCGGGCGTGGGACCACGGTCCGGGTCAAGATCCCCTGACCCTGGCGATCGTCCCGGCGCTGATCGTGACCTGCGCCGGACAGCGCTTTGCGATCCCCCAGGTCAACCTGATCGAGATCGTGCGCGTGCCGGCGGCGGCTCGCCGCGAGCGCTTCGCGACGATCCACGGGGCGGCGGTCCTGCGCCTGCGCGGGCACCTGCTGCCGATGACCGCCCTCGCCCGGGCCCTGGCCCTCGGCGAGGGCCGCGGCGGGCCGAGCGAGGCCGAGCTCACGGGTGAGGGCGCCAGCGAGGGCGAGCCGCGAGACGCGACGGTGGTCGTGCTCCAGGCCGACGAGCAGCGCTACGGCCTGCTCGTCGAGGCCGTCCACGACACCGAGGAGATCGTCGTCAAGCCGCTGTGGTCGGTGCTCGACGAGCTCGGCTGCTACGCGGGCGCGACGGTGCTCGGAGACGGCGCGGTCGCGCTGATCCTCGACAGCGTCGGCCTGGCCGCGCGCGCGGGCCTGCTCGACGAGGTCCTCGCGGGGGAGCAGGAGCAGGCCCAGCGCGAGCTCGTCGAGGAGCCGGCGCGGCGGCGCGGGAACGCCACGGCCGGCCCGCAGCGTCAGTACCTGCTGTGTCGCAGCGCCGGCGCCGAGCGCCTGGCGATCCCCCTGGCCGAGGTCTCGCGCCTCGAGGAGATCCACGCCTCGAGGGTCGAGCGCATGGGCCCTCAGGAGGTCATCCAGCACAACGAGGAGATCGTGCCCCTGGTCCGGCTCTCGCGGCTGCTCGGAGGAGAGCTCGGCGCGGGGGCGCGCGCCGAGGCGCCTGGGGAGATCGGGGGCGAGCTCGATCGCCTGCAGCTGGTGATCCACCGCGTCGACGGCCGGCCCGCGGGGATCATCGTCGACGAGCTCCTCGACATCATCGAGAGCGGGGCGCCGGTCCAGCGCCCCGCGGCTCGCCCGGGGGTGCTCGGCTCGCTGGTGATTGACGGCCAGGTCACGGAGCTGCTCGACGTCGAGGGCGCGCTGCGCCTGGGGACCTCGAGCTTCTCGAAGGAGCACACACGATGATGACGAACACGCGGCGTCAGGTCTGCACCTGTTGGATGGCCGGGCAGCACCTCGGCCTGGAGATCGAGCACGTCCAGGAGGTCCTGCGCGTGCGCGCCATGACCCCGGTGCCGCTGGCTCCGCCGGCGGTCTGCGGGCTGATCAATCTGCGCGGCGAGATCGTCCCGGCCCTGGATCTGCGGGTCTGCTTCGGCCTCGCCAAGCGGCCCTTGGCCTGCGCGGAGATCGGCGCGGGCTCGGCTGTGCCCGGGGACGAGGACGCGGCCGAGAGCGAGGCGCACAACCTGGTCTTGCGGACCAGCGAGGGCCCGATCAGCCTGGTCGTCGACGAGATCGGCGACGTGCTCGAGCTCGACGAGCTCAGCTGCCAGCCGCCGCCGCCGAGCCTGCGCGGCCGGGCGCGGGCGCTGATCCGCGGCGTCCACGAGCTCGACGAGGGCCTGCTGCTCCTGCTCGACGCCGCGGCTCTGCTGGCGAGCGCGCGCGGAGAGGTCCAGGCCGCGGAGGAGCGCACGCCGTGAAAGGTGGCTCGCTTGCGCTGCTCGTCGAGGACAACCGGACGACCCGCCGGGTGGTCCGCAGCATGCTCGAGGAGCTCGGCTTCGTGGTCGCCGAGGTCGCGAGCGCCGGCGAGGCCCGGCGCTTCGTGGCCGGGAGCTCGAAGCTGCCGCGGGTGGCCTTCGTCGACTGGGGCCTGCCCGACGCCGAGGGCGTCGACCTGATCCGCGAGTGGCGAGCCCAGCCTCGCATGCACCGCTGCGCCCTGGTCATGTTGACGATCCGCGCGCAGATCGAGGCGATCAACGAGGCCCTCGAGGCCGGGGCCGACGAATTCGTGATGAAGCCCTGCACCGTCGAGGGTCTGGCGGCCAAGCTCGAGCTGCTCGACTTCCCCGAGCTCGATCGCTGCGAGGTCGGGCCCGTGGGCGCGGGGGACCTGCCTCCGCGGCGGCTGCTGATCGTCGACGACTCGGCCATCGCCCGGCGGATGATCGAGCTCGCCTTGCGTGGGCGCGAAGACGTCGAGCTCGTCGGCGCCGTGGCCAACGGTCGCGTAGCCCTCGAGCGGGTGCTCGCGGAGCAGCTCGAGCTGCTGATCCTCGACCTCGAGATGCCTCAGATGGACGGGATCGAGCTGCTCCGCGAGCTGCGCGAGGTCTCGCCGAACACAGAGGTGATCGTGTTCAGCAGCCACAGCCAGCGCGGCGCCGAGCAGACCGTGGAGGCCCTGCGCCTCGGGGCCCGGGACTACCTGCTCAAGCCCGAGCGCATGGACAGCATCGAGCAGAGCCTCGACTACGTGCGCGAGCAGCTCGGCCGGCGGATCGAGGCCCTGGGGGAGCGAGCCATGCCCGCCCTCGCCGCGCCGCCCCCCGTGGCCTCGGCGCCCGCCTTTCAGTTCACGCCGGCGCCCGGCGAGTGGGTCGAGCCCGAGGTCTTGCTGATCGCCGCGTCGACGGGCGGCCCGATGGTGCTCACGCAGCTGCTCACCGCCTTGCCAGGGCCGCTCGCCGTGCCCGTGGTCGTGGTCCAGCACCTGCCCGAGGACTTCATCCCGCTCTTCGCCGAGCAGCTCGCCGAGGCCTCGGGGCTGCACGTCAAGGTCGCCGAGCCCGGGGAGATCGCGACCGCGGGCGGGGTCTGGCTGGCCCCGGGCACCGCCCACCTGCGCCTGCGCCGTGACGAGCGCGGGCTGCTGTGCTTCGAGCACAGCCGCGGGCCGCGGATCCACGGCTGCCGACCTGCGGCCGACGTGCTCTTCTCTTCGGCGGCGCGCAGCGTGGGCGACCGCGCCGTGGCCGTGGTGCTCACCGGCATGGGCACCGACGGCTGCGAGGGCGCGCGCGAGCTGGTCGCCGCGGGCGGCCGGGTGTTCGCGCAGGATCGAGACAGCAGCGTGGTCTGGGGCATGCCCGGCGCCGTGACCCGGGCCGGCCTCGTCGAGCGCGAGCTCGAGGCCGACGAGCTCCCGGACGCCTTGGTCGCGCTCGTGGGCGAGCTCGGTGCGCAGGAGGGTCGACAGTGATGGGCACGGCCCCGCGCCCGAGCGCGGCCTTGGGCGCCGAGCAGCTCGACTTGCTGGCGGTCATGGTCGCCGAGCACACGGGCGTGCAGCTCTCGGTCGGTGAGGTCGGGATGGTCGAGGCGCGGCTGCTCGAATTCATGCGCGAGCGCGGGCTGAGCCTCGAGCAGGTCCTGGTCGAGGCCGCCTGCAACCGCAGGGGCGCGCTCGCCCGCGAGCTCGCGAGCGCTTGACCAACGCGGAGACCAGCTTCTTTCGCGACCCGCTGCTCTTCGACGAGCTGCGCAACTGGGTGCTGCCGAGCTGCTCGACGCGGCCCGGGGCGGGAGCCCGTGGTTTTTGGTGTGCGGCCTGCTCCACCCAGGGCCGGAGCCCTACAGCCTGGCGATGTTGCTCGCGACTGTTCCCCGAGGCCCTGGCCGCGGGCCGGGTGCGGCTGATCGCCACCGACGTCTCGCGCCGCAACCTCGAGCGCGTGCGCGCCGGCTGCTACACCCGCGGCGAGATCAACCGCGGGCTGCCGGCGGCCATGCTCGTGCGCTGGTTCGAGGACGAGGGCGGCTGCTGGCGGATCCACCCGCGGCTGCGCGAGCTCGTCGAGCTGCGCCACCTGAGCCTCATCGATCCCTGGCCCGCGCTGCCGAGCGTCGACCTGCTCTTGCTGCGCAACGTGCTGCTCTACTGGCCCATGGACCGCCGCGAGCTCGCGCTCGCCCGCGCGGCCAGGCAGCTCGCCCGGACGGCCTGATGGCCGTGGGCGGGGCCGAGATTCTCCCGATCAAGTCCGCCTTCGAGGCGGTCCAACGCAAACGCTGGCGCTTCTACCGACCTACTTCGACCGCTACGCCTCTCTAAGGAGTGAAACATGTCCGAGCAACCGCGACCTCCGCTGTCCTCGAGCGCCCGGCTTTCGCCGCGGCCATGCTCGATTCCCTCGCCCACGCCGTGATCCTGCTCGATCCGGCCTGAGTATCCGCTACTCAACACCGCGGCCCTGCGCGCCCTCGAGGCCTCGGCCCCGCGCTGCCCTGGACCGCGGTGTTGATGGTAGCGGATACTCAGGCCGGGATCGAGCAGGATCACGGCGTGGGCGAGGGAATCGAGCATGCCGCGGCGAAAGCCGGGCGCTCGAGGACAGCGGAGGTCGCGGGTTGCTCGGACATGTTCACTCCTTAGAGAGGCGTAGCGGTCGAAGTAGGTCGGTAGAAGCGCCAGCGTTTGCGTTGGACCGCCTCGAAGGCGGACTTGATCGGGAGAATCTCGGCCCCGCCCACGGCCATCAGGCCGTACGGGGCGAGCTGCCTGGCCGCGCGGGCGAGCGCGAGCTCGCGGCGGTCCATGGGCCAGTAGAGCAGCACGTTGCGCAGCAAGAGCAGGTCGACGCTCGGCAGCGCGGGCCAGGGATCGATGAGGCTCAGGTGGCGCAGCTCGACGAGCTCGCGCAGCCGCGGGTGGATCCGCCAGCAGCCGCCCTCGTCCTCGAACCAGCGCACGAGCATGGCCGCCGGCAGCCCGCGGTTGATCTCGCCGCGGGTGTAGCAGCCGGCGCGCACGCGCTCGAGGTTGCGGCGCGAGACGTCGGTGGCGATCAGCCGCACCCGGCCCGCGGCCAGGGCCTCGGGGAACCAGGTCGCGAGCAACATCGCCAGGCTGTAGGGCTCCTGCCCGGTGGAGCAGGCCGCACACCAAAAAACCACGGGCTCCCGCCCCCGGGCCGCGTCGAGCAGCTCGGGCAGCACCCAGGTGCGCAGCTCGTCGAAGAGCAGCGGGTCGCGAAAGAAGCTGGTCTCCGCGTTGGTCAAGCGCTCGGCGAGCTCGCGGGCGAGCGCGCCCCTGCGGTTGCAGGCGGCCTCGACCAGGACCTGCTCGAGGCTCAGCCCGCGCTCGCGCATGAATTCGAGCAGCCGCGCCTCGACCATCCCGACCTCACCGACCGAGAGCTGCACGCCCGTGTGCTCGGCGACCATGACCGCCAGCAAGTCGAGCTGCTCGGCGCCCAAGGCCGCGCTCGGGCGCGGGGCCGTGCCCATCACTGTCGACCCTCCTGCGCACCGAGCTCGCCCACGAGCGCGACCAAGGCGTCCGGGAGCTCGTCGGCCTCGAGCTCGCGCTCGACGAGGCCGGCCCGGGTCACGGCGCCGGGCATGCCCCAGACCACGCTGCTGTCTCGATCCTGCGCGAACACCCGGCCGCCCGCGGCGACCAGCTCGCGCGCGCCCTCGCAGCCGTCGGTGCCCATGCCGGTGAGCACCACGGCCACGGCGCGGTCGCCCACGCTGCGCGCCGCCGAAGAGAAGAGCACGTCGGCCGCAGGTCGGCAGCCGTGGATCCGCGGCCCGCGGCTGTGCTCGAAGCACAGCAGCCCGCGCTCGTCACGGCGCAGGCGCAGGTGGGCGGTGCCCGGGGCCAGCCAGACCCCGCCCGCGGTCGCGATCTCCCCGGGCTCGGCGACCTTGACGTGCAGCCCCGAGGCCTCGGCGAGCTGCTCGGCGAAGAGCGGGATGAAGTCCTCGGGCAGGTGCTGGACCACGACCACGGGCACGGCGAGCGGCCCTGGCAAGGCGGTGAGCAGCTGCGTGAGCACCATCGGGCCGCCCGTCGACGCGGCGATCAGCAAGACCTCGGGCTCGACCCACTCGCCGGGCGCCGGCGTGAACTGAAAGGCGGGCGCCGAGGCCACGGGGGGCGGCGCGGCGAGGGCGGGCATGGCTCGCTCCCCCAGGGCCTCGATCCGCCGGCCGAGCTGCTCGCGCACGTAGTCGAGGCTCTGCTCGATGCTGTCCATGCGCTCGGGCTTGAGCAGGTAGTCCCGGGCCCCGAGGCGCAGGGCCTCCACGGTCTGCTCGGCGCCGCGCTGGCTGTGGCTGCTGAACACGATCACCTCTGTGTTCGGCGAGACCTCGCGCAGCTCGCGGAGCAGCTCGATCCCGTCCATCTGAGGCATCTCGAGGTCGAGGATCAGCAGCTCGAGCTGCTCCGCGAGCACCCGCTCGAGGGCTACGCGACCGTTGGCCACGGCGCCGACGAGCTCGACGTCTTCGCGCCCACGCAAGGCGAGCTCGATCATCCGCCGGGCGATGGCCGAGTCGTCGACGATCAGCAGCCGCCGCGGAGGCAGGTCCCCCGCGCCCACGGGCCCGACCTCGCAGCGATCGAGCTCGGGGAAGTCGAGCAGCTCGAGCTTGGCCGCCAGACCCTCGACGGTGCAGGGCTTCATCACGAATTCGTCGGCCCCGGCCTCGAGGGCCTCGTTGATCGCCTCGATCTGCGCGCGGATCGTCAACATGACCAGGGCGCAGCGGTGCATGCGAGGCTGGGCTCGCCACTCGCGGATCAGGTCGACGCCCTCGGCGTCGGGCAGGCCCCAGTCGACGAAGGCCACCCGCGGCAGCTTCGAGCTCCCGGCCACGAAGCGCCGGGCCTCGCCGGCGCTCGCGACCTCGGCGACCACGAAGCCGAGCTCCTCGAGCATGCTGCGGACCACCCGGCGGGTCGTCCGGTTGTCCTCGACGAGCAGCGCAAGCGAGCCACCTTTCACGGCGTGCGCTCCTCCGCGGCCTGGACCTCTCCGCGCGCGCTCGCCAGCAGAGCCGCGGCGTCGAGCAGGAGCAGCAGGCCCTCGTCGAGCTCGTGGACGCCGCGGATCAGCGCCCGCGCCCGGCCGCGCAGGCTCGGCGGCGGCGGCTGGCAGCTGAGCTCGTCGAGCTCGAGCACGTCGCCGATCTCGTCGACGACCAGGCTGATCGGGCCCTCGCTGGTCCGCAAGACCAGGTTGTGCGCCTCGCTCTCGGCCGCGTCCTCGTCCCCGGGCACAGCCGAGCCCGCGCCGATCTCCGCGCAGGCCAAGGGCCGCTTGGCGAGGCCGAAGCAGACCCGCAGATCCAGGGCCGGGACGATCTCGCCGCGCAGATTGATCAGCCCGCAGACCGCCGGCGGAGCCAGCGGCACCGGGGTCATGGCGCGCACGCGCAGGACCTCCTGGACGTGCTCGATCTCCAGGCCGAGGTGCTGCCCGGCCATCCAACAGGTGCAGACCTGACGCCGCGTGTTCGTCATCATCGTGTGTGCTCCTTCGAGAAGCTCGAGGTCCCCAGGCGCAGCGCGCCCTCGACGTCGAGCAGCTCCGTGACCTGGCCGTCAATCACCAGCGAGCCGAGCACCCCCGGGCGAGCCGCGGGGCGCTGGACCGGCGCCCCGCTCTCGATGATGTCGAGGAGCTCGTCGACGATGATCCCCGCGGGCCGGCCGTCGACGCGGTGGATCACCAGCTGCAGGCGATCGAGCTCGCCCCCGATCTCCCCAGGCGCCTCGGCGCGCGCCCCCGCGCCGAGCTCTCCTCCGAGCAGCCGCGAGAGCCGGACCAGGGGCACGATCTCCTCGTTGTGCTGGATGACCTCCTGAGGGCCCATGCGCTCGACCCTCGAGGCGTGGATCTCCTCGAGGCGCGAGACCTCGGCCAGGGGATCGCCAGGCGCTCGGCGCCGGCGCTGCGACACAGCAGGTACTGACGCTGCGGGCCGGCCGTGGCGTTCCCGCGCCGCCGCGCCGGCTCCTCGACGAGCTCGCGCTGGGCCTGCTCCTGCTCCCCCGCGAGGACCTCGTCGAGCAGGCCCGCGCGCGCGGCCAGGCCGACGCTGTCGAGGATCAGCGCGACCGCGCCGTCTCCGAGCACCGTCGCGCCCGCGTAGCAGCCGAGCTCGTCGAGCACCGACCACAGCGGCTTGACGACGATCTCCTCGGTGTCGTGGACGGCCTCGACGAGCAGGCCGTAGCGCTGCTCGTCGGCCTGGAGCACGACCACCGTCGCGTCTCGCGGCTCGCCCTCGCTGGCGCCCTCACCCGTGAGCTCGGCCTCGCTCGGCCCGCCGCGGCCCTCGCCGAGGGCCAGGGCCCGGGCGAGGGCGGTCATCGGCAGCAGGTGCCCGCGCAGGCGCAGGACCGCCGCCCCGTGGATCGTCGCGAAGCGCTCGCGGCGAGCCGCCGCCGGCACGCGCACGATCTCGATCAGGTTGACCTGGGGGATCGCAAAGCGCTGTCCGGCGCAGGTCACGATCAGCGCCGGGACGATCGCCAGGGTCAGGGGGATCTTGACCCGGACCGTGGTCCCACGCCCGAGGCGGCTGTGCAGCTCGATGGTCCCGCCGAGGCGCTCGATGTTGGTCCGGACCACGTCGAGGCCCACGCCGCGACCGGAGAGCTTGCCGGCCTCGCTGCGCGTGCTGAACCCGGGGACGAAGAGCAGCTCGTGCAGCGCCCGCTCGTCGAGGGCGTCGAGGGCCTCCGCGCTCCACCCGAGCTTCGCGGCCCGGCGGCGGATCTTTGCCGGGTCGACGCCGGCCCCGTCGTCGCTGATCTCGAGGTTGACCAGGCCGCCCTCGTGAAAG
>NZ_JABJWV010000031.1:0-8660 GCF_011083025.2 Pseudenhygromyxa sp. WMMC2535 | reverse complement strand
GGCAAAGATCCGCCGCCGGGCCGCGAAGCTCGGGTGGAGCGCGGAGGCCCTCGACGCCCTCGACGAGCGGGCGCTGCACGAGCTGCTCTTCGTCCCGGGTTCAGCACGCGCAGCGAGGCCGGCAAGCTCTCCGGTCGCGGCGTGGGCCTCGACGTGGTCCGGACCAACATCGAGCGCCTCGGCGGGACCATCGAGCTGCACAGCCGCCTCGGGCGTGGGACCACGGTCCGGGTCAAGATCCCCCTGACCCTGGCGATCGTCCCGGCGCTGATCGTGACCTGCGCCGGACAGCGCTTTGCGATCCCCCAGGTCAACCTGATCGAGATCGTGCGCGTGCCGGCGGCGGCTCGCCGCGAGCGCTTCGCGACGATCCACGGGGCGGCGGTCCTGCGCCTGCGCGGGCACCTGCTGCCGATGACCGCCCTCGCCCGGGCCCTGGCCCTCGGCGAGGGCCGCGGCGGGCCGAGCGAGCCGAGCTCACGGGTGAGGGCGCCAGCGAGGGCGAGCCGCGAGACGCGACGGTGGTCGTGCTCCAGGCCGACGAGCAGCGCTACGGCCTGCTCGTCGAGGCCGTCCACGACACCGAGGAGATCGTCGTCAAGCCGCTGTGGTCGGTGCTCGACGAGCTCGGCTGCTACGCGGGCGCGACGGTGCTCGGAGACGGCGCGGTCGCGCTGATCCTCGACAGCGTCGGCCTGGCCGCGCGCGCGGGCCTGCTCGACGAGGTCCTCGCGGGGGAGCAGGAGCAGCCCAGCGCGAGCTCGTCGAGGAGCCGGCGCGGCGGCGCGGGAACGCCACGGCCGGCCCGCAGCGTCAGTACCTGCTGTGTCGCAGCGCCGGCGCCGAGCGCCTGGCGATCCCCCTGGCCGAGGTCTCGCGCCTCGAGGAGATCCACGCCTCGAGGGTCGAGCGCATGGGCCCTCAGGAGGTCATCCAGCACAACGAGGAGATCGTGCCCCTGGTCCGGCTCTCGCGGCTGCTCGGAGGAGAGCTCGGCGCGGGGGCGCGCGCCGAGGCGCCTGGGGAGATCGGGGGCGAGCTCGATCGCCTGCAGCTGGTGATCCACCGCGTCGACGGCCGGCCCGCGGGATCATCGTCGACGAGCTCCTCGACATCATCGAGAGCGGGGCGCCGGTCCAGCGCCCCGCGGCTCGCCCGGGGGTGCTCGGCTCGCTGGTGATTGACGGCCAGGTCACGGAGCTGCTCGACGTCGAGGGCGCGCTGCGCCTGGGGACCTCGAGCTTCTCGAAGGAGCACACACGATGATGACGAACCACGCGGCGTCAGGTCTGCACCTGTTGGATGGCCGGGCAGCACCTCGGCCTGGAGATCGAGCACGTCCAGGAGGTCCTGCGCGTGCGCGCCATGACCCGGTGCCGCTGGCTCCGCCGGCGGTCTGCGGGCTGATCAATCTGCGCGGCGAGATCGTCCCGGCCCTGGATCTGCGGGTCTGCTTCGGCCTCGCCAAGCGGCCCTTGGCCTGCGCGGAGATCGGCGCGGGCTCGGCTGTGCCCGGGGACGAGGACGCGGCCGAGAGCGAGGCGCACAAACCTGGTCTTGCGGACCAGCGAGGGCCCGATCAGCCTGGTCGTCGACGAGATCGGCGACGTGCTCGAGCTCGACGAGCTCAGCTGCCAGCCGCCGCCGCCGAGCCTGCGCGGCCGGGCGCGGGCGCTGATCCGCGGCGTCCACAGCTCGACGAGGGCCTGCTGCTCCTGCTCGACGCCGCGGCTCTGCTGGCGAGCGCGCGCGGAGAGGTCCAGGCCGCGGAGGAGCGCACGCCGTGAAAGGTGGCTCGCTTGCGCTGCTCGTCGAGGACAACCGGACGACCCGCCGGGTGGTCCGCAGCATGCTCGAGGAGCTCGGCTTCGTGGTCGCCGAGGTCGCGAGCGCCGGCGAGGCCCGGCGCTTCGTGGCCGGGAGCTCGAAGCTGCCGCGGGTGGCCTTCGTCGACTGGGGCCTGCCCGACGCCGAGGGCGTCGACCTGATCCGCGAGTGGCGAGCCCAGCCTCGCATGCACCGCTGCGCCCTGGTCATGTTGACGATCCGCGCGCAGATCGAGGCGATCAACGAGGCCCTCGAGGCCGGGGCCGACGAATTCGTGATGAAGCCCTGCACCGTCGAGGGTCTGGCGGCCAAGCTCGAGCTGCTCGACTTCCCGAGCTCGATCGCTGCGAGGTCGGGCCCGTGGGCGCGGGGGACCTGCCTCCGCGGCGGCTGCTGATCGTCGACGACTCGGCCATCGCCCGGCGGATGATCGAGCTCGCCTTGCGTGGGCGCGAAGACGTCGAGCTCGTCGGCGCCGTGGCCAACGGTCGCGTAGCCCTCGAGCGGGTGCTCGCGGAGCAGCTCGAGCTGCTGATCCTCGACCTCGAGATGCCTCAGATGGACGGGATCGAGCTGCTCCGCGAGCTGCGCGAGGTCTCGCCGAACACAGAGGTGATCGTGTTCAGCAGCCACAGCCAGCGCGGCGCCGAGCAGACCGTGGAGGCCCTGCGCCTCGGGGCCCGGGACTACTGCTCAAGCCCGAGCGCATGGACAGCATCGAGCAGAGCCTCGACTACGTGCGCGAGCAGCTCGGCCGGCGGATCGAGGCCCTGGGGAGCGAGCCATGCCCGCCCTCGCCGCGCCGCCCCCCGTGGCCTCGGCGCCCGCCTTTCAGTTCACGCCGGCGCCCGGCGAGTGGGTCGAGCCCGAGGTCTTGCTGATCGCCGCGTCGACGGGCGGCCCGATGGTGCTCACGCAGCTGCTCACCGCCTTGCCAGGGCCGCTCGCCGTGCCCGTGGTCGTGGTCCAGCACCTGCCCGAGGACTTCATCCCGCTCTTCGCCGAGCAGCTCGCCGAGGCCTCGGGGCTGCACGTCAAGGTCGCCGAGCCCGGGGAGATCGCGACCGCGGGCGGGGTCTGGCTGGCCCGGGCACCGCCCACCTGCGCCTGCGCCGTGACGAGCGCGGGCTGCTGTGCTTCGAGCACAGCCGCGGGCCGCGGATCCACGGCTGCCGACCTGCGGCCGACGTGCTCTTCTCTTCGGCGGCGCGCAGCGTGGGCGACCGCGCCGTGGCCGTGGTGCTCACCGGCATGGGCACCGACGGCTGCGAGGGCGCGCGCGAGCTGGTCGCCGCGGGCGGCCGGGTGTTCGCGCAGGATCGAGACAGCAGCGTGGTCTGGGGCATGCCCGGCGCCGTGACCCGGGCGGCCTCGTCGAGCGCGAGCTCGAGGCCGACGAGCTCCCGGACGCCTTGGTCGCGCTCGTGGGCGAGCTCGGTGCGCAGGAGGGTCGACAGTGATGGGCACGGCCCCGCGCCCGAGCGCGCCTTGGGCGCCGAGCAGCTCGACTTGCGGGCGGTCATGGTCGCCGAGCACACGGGCGTGCAGCTCTCGGTCGGTGAGGTCGGGATGGTCGAGGCGCGGCTGCTCGAATTCATGCGCGAGCGCGGGCTGAGCCTCGAGCAGGTCCTGGTCGAGGCCGCCTGCAACCGCAGGGGCGCGCTCGCCCGCGAGCTCGCCGAGCGCTTGACCAACGCGGAGACCAGCTTCTTTCGCGACCCGCTGCTCTTCGACGAGCTGCGCACCTGGGTGCTGCCGAGCTGCTCGACGCGGCCCGGGGCGGGAGCCCGTGGTTTTTTGGTGTGCGGCCTGCTCCACCGGGCAGGAGCCCTACAGCCTGGCGATGTTGCTCGCGACTGTTTCCCCGAGGCCCTGGCCGCGGGCCGGGTGCGGCTGATCGCCACCGACGTCTCGCGCCGCAACCTCGAGCGCGTGCGCGCCGGCTGCTACACCCGCGGCGAGATCAACCGCGGGCTGCCGGCGGCCATGCTCGTGCGCTGGTTCGAGGACGAGGGCGGCTGCTGGCGGATCCACCCGCGGCTGCGCGAGCTCGTCGAGCTGCGCCACCTGAGCCTCATCGATCCTGGCCCGCGCTGCCGAGCGTCGACCTGCTCTTGCTGCGCAACGTGCTGCTCTACTGCCCATGGACCGCCGCGAGCTCGCGCTCGCCCGCGCGGCCAGGCAGCTCGCCCGGACGGCCTGATGGCCGTGGGCGGGGCCGAGATTCTCCCGATCAAGTCCGCCTTCGAGGCGGTCCAACGCAAACGCTGGCGCTTCTACCGACCTACTTCGACCGCTACGCCTCTCTAAGGAGTGAAACATGTCCGAGCAACCGCGACCTCCGCTGTCCTCGAGCGCCCGGCTTTCGCCGCGGCCATGCTCGATTCCCTCGCCACGCCGTGATCCTGCTCGATCCCGCCTGAGTATCCGCTACCTCAACACCGCGGCCCTGCGCGCCCTCGAGGCCCTCGGCCCCGCGCTGCCCTGGACCGCGGTGTTGATGGTAGCGGATACTCAGGCCGGGATCGAGCAGGATCACGGGTGGGCGAGGGAATCGAGCATGCCGCGGCGAAAGCCGGGCGCTCGAGGACAGCGGAGGTCGCGGGTTGCTCGGACATGTTCACTCCTTAGAGAGGCGTAGCGGTCGAAGTAGGTCGGTAGAAGCGCCAGCGTTTGCGTTGGACCGCCTCGAAGGCGGACTTGATCGGGAGAAATCTCGGCCCCGCCCACGGCCATCAGGCCGTCGTCCGGGCGAGCTGCCTGGCCGCGCGGGCGAGCGCGAGCTCGCGGCGGTCCATGGGCCAGTAGAGCAGCACGTTGCGCAGCAAGAGCAGGTCGACGCTCGGCAGCGCGGGCCAGGGACGATGAGGCTCAGGTGGCGCAGCTCGACGAGCTCGCGCAGACCGCGGGTGACCGCCAGCAGCCGCCCTCGTCCTCGAACCAGCGCACGAGCATGGCCGCCGGCAGCCCGCGGTTGATCTCGCCGCGGGTGTAGCAGCCGGCGCGCACGCGCTCGAGGTTGCGGCGCGAGACGTCGGTGGCGATCAGCCGCACCGGCCCGCGGCCAGGGCCTCGGGGAAACAGGTCGCGAGCAACATCGCCAGGCTGTAGGGCTCCTGCCCGGTGGAGCAGGCCGCACACCAAAAAACCACGGGCTCCCGCCCCCGGGCGCGTCGAGCAGCTCGGGCAGCACCCAGGTGCGCAGCTCGTCGAAGAGCAGCGGGTGCGAAAGAAGCTGGTCTCCGCGTTGGTCAAGCGCTCGGCGAGCTCGCGGGCGAGCGCGCCCCTGCGGTTGCAGGCGGCCTCGACCAGGACCTGCTCGAGGCTCAGCCCGCGCTCGCGCAATGAATTCGAGCAGCCGCGCCTCGACATCCCGAACTCACCGACCGAGAGCTGCACGCCCGTGTGCTCGGCGACCATGACCGCCAGCAAGTCGAGCTGCTGGCGCCCAAGGCCGCGCTCGGGCGCGGGGCCGTGCCCATCACTGTCGACCCTCCTGCGCACCGAGCTCGCCCACGAGCGCGACCAAGGCGTCCGGGAGCTCGTCGGCCTCGAGCTCGCGCTCGACGAGGGCCGGCCCGGGTCACGGCGCGGGCATGCCCAGACCACGCTGCTGTCTCGATCCTGCGCGAACACCCGGCCGCCCGCGGCGACCAGCTCGCGCGCGCCCTCGCAGCCGTCGGTGCCCATGCCGGTGAGCACCACGGCCACGGCGCGGTCGCCCACGCTGCGCGCCCGCCGAAGAGAAGAGCACGTCGGCCGCGTCGGCAGCCGTGGATCCGCGGCCCGCGGCTGTGCTCGAAGCACAGCAGCCCGCGCTCGTCACGGCGCAGGCGCAGGTGGGCGGTGCCCGGGGCCAGCCAGACCCCGCCCGCGGTCGCGATCTCCCCGGGCTCGGCGACCTTGACGTGCAGCCCCGAGGCCTCGGCGAGCTGCTCGGCGAAGAGCGGGATGAAGTCCTCGGGCAGGTGCTGGACCACGACCACGGGCACGGCGAGCGCCCTGGCAAGGCGGTGAGCAGCTGCTGTGAGCACCATCGGGCCGCCCGTCGACGCGGCGATCAGCAAGACCTCGGGCTCGACCCACTCGCCGGGCGCCGGCGTGAAATGAAAGGCGGGCGCCGAGGCCACGGGGGGCGGCGCGGCGAGGGCGGGCATGGCTCGCTCCCCCAGGGCCTCGATCCGCCGGCCGAGCTGCTCGCGCACGTAGTCGAGGCTCTGCTCGATGCTGTCCATGCGCTCGGGCTTGAGCAGGTAGTCCCGGGCCCCGAGCGCCAGGGCCTCCCACGGTCTGCTCGGCGCCGCGCTGGCTGTGGCTGCTGAACACGATCACCTCTGTGTTCGGCGAGACCTCGCGCAGCTCGCGGAGCAGCTCGATCCCGTCCATCTGAGGCATCTCGAGGTCGAGGATCAGCAGCTCGAGCTGCTCGCGAGACCCGCTCGAGGGCTACGCGACCGTTGGCCACGGCGCCGACGAGCTCGACGTCTTCGCGCCCACGCAAGGCGAGCTCGATTCATCCGCCGGGCGATGGCCGAGTCGTCGACGATCAGCAGCCGCCGCGGAGGCAGGTCCCCCGCGCCCACGGGCCCGACCTCGCAGCGATCGAGCTCGGGGAAGTCGAGCAGCTCGAGCTTGGCCGCCAGACCTCGACGGTGCAGGGCTTCATCACGAATTCGTCGGCCCCGGCCTCGAGGGCCTCGTTGATCGCCTCGATCTGCGCGCGGATCGTCAACATGACCAGGGCGCAGCGGTGCATGCGAGGCTGGGCTCGCCACTCGCGGATCAGGTCGACGCCCTCGGCGTCGGGCAGGCCCCAGTCGACGAAGGCACCCGCGGCAGCTTCGAGCTCCCGGCCACGAAGCGCCGGGCCTCGCCGGCGCTCGCGACCTCGGCGACCACGAAGCCGAGCTCCTCGAGCATGCTGCGGACCACCGGCGGGTCGTCCGGTTGTCCTCGACGAGCAGCGCAAGCGAGCCACCTTTCACGGCGTGCGCTCCTCCGCGGCCTGGACCTCTCCGCGCGCGCTCGCCAGCAGAGCCGCGGCGTCGAGCAGGAGCAGCAGGCCCTCGTCGAGCTCGTGGGACGCCGCGGATCAGCGCCCGCGCCCGGCCGCGCAGGCTCGGCGGCGGCGGCTGGCAGCTGAGCTCGTCGAGCCGAGCACGTCGCCGATCTCGTCGACGACCAGGCTGATCGGGCCTCGCTGGTCCGCAAGACCAGGTTGTGCGCCTCGCTCTCGGCCGCGTCCTCGTCCCCGGGCACAGCCGAGCCCGCGCGATCTCCGCGCAGGACAAGGGCCGCTTGGCGAGGCCGAAGCAGACCCGCAGATCCAGGGCCGGGACGATCTCGCCGCGCAGATTGATCAGCCCGCAGACCGCCGGCGGAGCCAGCGGCACCGGGGTCATGGCGCGCACGCGCAGGACCTCCTGGACGTGCTCGATCTCCAGGCCGAGGTGCTGCCCGGCCATCCAACAGGTGCAGGACCTGACGCCGCGTGTTCGTCATCATCGTGTGATGCTCCTTCGAGAAGCTCGAGGTCCCCAGGCGCAGCGCGCCCTCGACGTCGAGCAGCTCCGTGACTGGCCGTCAATCACCAGCGAGCCGAGCACCCCGGCGAGCCGCGGGGCGCTGGACCGGCGCCCCGCTCTCGATGATGTCGAGGAGCTCGTCGACGATGATTCCCCGGGGCCGGCCGTCGACGCGGTGGATCACCAGCTGCAGGCGATCGAGCTCGCCCCGATTCTCCCCAGGCGCCTCGGCGCGCGCCCCCGCGCCGAGCTCTCCTCGAGCAGCCGCGAGAGCCGGACCAGGGGCACGATCTCCTCGTTGTGCTGGATGACCTCCTGAGGGCCCATGCGCTCGACCCTCGAGGCGTGGATCTCCTCGAGGCGCGAGACCTCGGCCAGGGGGATCGCCAGGCGCTCGGCGCCGGCGCTGCGACACAGCAGGTACTGACGCTGCGGGCCGGCCGTGGCGTTCCCGCGCCGCCGCGCCGGCTCTCGACGAGCTCGCGCTGGGCCTGCTCCTGCTCCCCCGCGAGGGACCTCGTCGAGCAGGCCACGCGCGCGCGGCCAGGCCGACGCTGTCGAGGATCAGCGCGACCGCGCCGTCTCCGAGCACCGTCGCGCCCGCGTAGCAGCCGAGCTCGTCGAGCACCGACCACAGCGGCTTGACGACGATCTCCTCGGTGCGTGGACGGCCTCGACGAGCAGGCCGTAGCGCTGCTCGTCGGCCTGGAGCACGACCACCGTCGCGTCTCGCGGCTCGCCCTCGCTGGCGCCCTCACCCGTGAGCTCGGCCTCGCTCGGCCCGCCGCGGCCCTCGCCGAGGGCCAGGGCCCGGGCGAGGGCGGTCATCGGCAGCAGGTGCCCGCGCAGGCGCAGGACCGCCGCCCCGTGGATCGTCGCGAAGCGCTCGCGGCGAGCCGCCGCCGGCACGCGCACGATTCTCGATCAGGTTGACCTGGGGGATCGCAAAGCGCTGTCCGGCGCAGGTCACGATCAGCGCCGGGACGAGCGCCAGGGTCAGGGGATTCTTGACCGGACACGTGGTCCCACGCCCGAGGGCGGCTGTGCAGCTCGATGGTCCCGCCGAGGCGCTCGATGTTGGTCCGGACCACGTCGAGGCCCACGCCGCGACCGGAGAGCTTGCCGGCCTCGCTGCGCGTGCTGAACCCGGGGACGAAGAGCAGCTCGTGCAGCGCCCCGCGTCGAGGGCGTCGAGGGCCTCCGCGCTCCACCCGAGCTTCGCGGCCCGGCGGCGGATCTTTGCCGGGTCGACGCCGGCCCGTCGTCGCTGATCTCGAGGTTGACCAGGCCGCCCTCGTGAAAGCCCGG
>NZ_JABJWV010000030.1:0-4258 GCF_011083025.2 Pseudenhygromyxa sp. WMMC2535 | reverse complement strand
CCGAAGATCGCCTCGACGCGCTGGTCGAGGTCAATGAAGACAGCGCCGCGGCGGGCCGCGAGGGCCCGCCCGACGCTGGACTTTCCGGCGCCCATGAGCCCGAGCAAGAAGACCGGTCGGTCGTCTCGCCCGGAGGGCTCGGTGGGCTCAGCCACCGATACTCGTGGAGCGGTTGATGATCCGCGGCGTCAGGAAGATCAGCATCTCCGAGCGGTCGTCGCGTTCGGTCTTGTTCTTGAAGAACCACCCGATGATCGGGATCTCGGCGAACCAGGGCACCTTGCTGTGGTTGATCGCCTGGTTGCGGGTGTAGATCCCGCCGATCACGGCGGTGTCGCCGTCGGTGATCAACAGCTGGCTCTGGGCCGAGTTGGTCAGGATCGTCGGATCACCCCGGGCGCCGGTGTTGACGAAGTCGGCCTCGTTCTTCTGGACCTGTACGTCGAGGAGCACGGCGCCCTCGTTGGTGACCTGGGGCGTGACCCGCAGGCCGAGGGTCGCGTTGACGTAGCGCGTGTTGACACCCTGGGCAGAGACCTGGGAGATCGGGATCTGCACGCCCTGCTGGATGTCGGCCTCGGTGTTGTCGAGGGTGACGATCTTCGGCGCGGAGATGATCCGGACCTCGCCCTCGTCCTCGGCGGCGCTCAGGCGCAAGTTGGTGTTGAGGTTGCCCGAGAGGCTGCCGAAGCTGAAGCCGATCGCGCCACCGGTGCCGGTCGAGACCGGAGCCGGGAGGTCGACGGCGTAGTTGGGGTTGGCCGCCGAGCCCGGGAGGATCAGGCCGTTGGTCGGGGACTGGTTGCTGCCCGAGCCGCCGCCCACGCCGATGGAGTTGGGGAAGAGCAGCCCCGTGGGGTTGCCCGTGCCGGGGCTGGCCGTGAAGTCGAAGCCCCACTGGATGCCGAGCTGGCGCAGCCAGTTGGTCCGCGCCTCGACGATCCGCGCCTCGATCAACACCTGGGGCGTCTGGCTGTCGAGCTGGCGGACCAGGGACTCGGCCAGGGCGATGTTCTCGGCCACGTCCATGACGATCAGCGTGTTCGTGCGCGTGTCGGGGGTGACCGAGCCGCGCGAGCTGAGCACGCTCTGGACCTTGGGCAGCATGTCGCCGACGTCGGCGTAGCTCAGGGGGATCAGCCGGGTCTCGAGCGGCTTGAGCTGGACCTGGGCGTTGGCCTCCTCGATGGCCTTGCGGCGCTCCTCCTCGAGGGCGGTCAGCGTGGCCACGCGGATCACGTTGCCCTCCTGGACCATGCCCAGGTTCAAGGAGCGCAAGATGATGTCGAGGGCCTGATCCCAGGGCACCGCCGAGAGCTTCATGGTCACCGAGCCCTGGACCTCGGGGCCGGCGATGATGTTGACCCGGCCGATGTCCGAGAAGAGCAAGAGCACGTCCTTGATCGGCGCGTCCTGGAGCTCGATGTCGATGCGCTCGCCTCGCCAGCGGCTGCGGCCGTTGACCTTGGTCCCCGGTCGGGCGGCGAGCACCGGCGGCGTCGAGAAGCCCGAGACCTTGGTCCCGCCGAGGCTGACGACCTCGCTGCGCTCGATCTCGTCGATGTCGTCGATGTCGGCTGCCGCCTGGTCGGGCGCGGGGGCGGCCGCGACCGCGCGGGGGTTCTGCTCGCGGCTGGCGATCACGGCCTCCCTGGCGGCGGGGGACTTCTTGCCCGGGAAGCGCCAGATCAGCCGGTTGCCCTTGCTGTCGAGCTCGATCTCGGCCGGGCTCGAGGTCTGACTGGCGACGATGATCTTGACGTCGCTGCCCTCGCGGAAGCTGGTGATGCGGTCGACCGGGCCGCCGAAGCTGGTCGTGTCGAGGCTGCGCTCGAGGTTGACCGGGATCTGCGTGTCGCGCAGCTCCAGCATGTTCATGTTCGGGGTCAGGCTGCTCGCGTCGTAGACGACGGGGCCGTCGATCTCGACGATGACCACCGCGCCCTGCGGGCCGTCGACGAAGCGGACGTCTCGCAGCGCCGCGTCGCCGGCGGCCTTGCGCTGCTCCTCCCACTGGCGGGTCAAGGAGCGGCGCTGCTTGTGCGCGACCAGGGTCTCGTCGAGGCGGGCCTGGGCCTTGCCGAGGGCCTCGCGGCGCTCGGTGAGGGCGTCGCGCTCGCCCTCGAGCAGGAGCTCGAAGGCGAGCGCGACGCCCTCACGAGCGCCGCGAGGCCCTCGGCAAGGCCCAGGCCCGCCTCGACGAGACCCTGGTCGCGCACAAGCAGCGCCGCTCCTTGACCCGCCAGTGGGAGGAGCAGCGCAAGGCCGCCGGCGACGCGGCGCTGCGAGACGTCCGCTTCGTCGACGGCCCGCAGGGCGCGGTGGTCATCGTCGAGATCGACGGCCCCGTCGTCTACGACGCGAGCAGCCTGACCCCGAACATGAACATGCTGGAGCTGCGCGACACGCAGATCCCGGTCAACCTCGAGCGCAGCCTCGACACGACCAGCTTCGGCGGCCCGGTCGACCGCATCACCAGCTTCCGCGAGGGCAGCGACGTCAAGATCATCGTCGCCAGTCAGACCTCGAGCCCGGCCGAGATCGAGCTCGACAGCAAGGGCAACCGGCTGATCTGGCGCTTCCCGGGCAAGAAGTCCCCCGCCGCCAGGGAGGCCGTGATCGCCAGCCGCGAGCAGAACCCCCGCGCGGTCGCGGCCGCCCCCGCGCCCGACCAGGCGGCAGCCGACATCGACGACATCGACGAGATCGAGCGCAGCGAGGTCGTCAGCCTCGGCGGGACCAAGGTCTCGGGCTTCTCGACGCCGCCGGTGCTCGCCGCCCGACCGGGGACCAAGGTCAACGGCCGCAGCCGCTGGCGAGGCGAGCGCATCGACATCGAGCTCCAGGACGCGCCGATCAAGGACGTGCTCTTGCTCTTCTCGGACATCGGCCGGGTCAACATCATCGCCGGCCCCGAGGTCCAGGGCTCGGTGACCATGAAGCTCTCGGCGGTGCCCTGGGATCAGGCCCTCGACATCATCTTGCGCTCCTTGAACCTGGGCATGGTCCAGGAGGGCAACGTGATCCGCGTGGCCACGCTGACCGCCCTCGAGGAGGAGCGCCGCAAGGCCATCGAGGAGGCCAACGCCCAGGTCCAGCTCAAGCCGCTCGAGACCCGGCTGATCCCCCTGAGCTACGCCGACGTCGGCGACATGCTGCCCAAGGTCCAGAGCGTGCTCAGCTCGCGCGGCTCGGTCACCCCCGACACGCGCACGAACACGCTGATCGTCATGGACGTGGCCGAGAACATCGCCCTGGCCGAGTCCCTGGTCCGCCAGCTCGACAGCCAGACGCCCCAGGTGTTGATCGAGGCGCGGATCGTCGAGGCGCGGACCAACTGGCTGCGCCAGCTCGGCATCCAGTGGGGCTTCGACTTCACGGCCAGCCCCGGCACGGGCAACCCCACGGGGCTGCTCTTCCCCAACTCCATCGGCGTGGGCGGCGGCTCGGGCAGCAACCAGTCCCCGACCAACGGCCTGATCCTCCCGGGCTCGGCGGCCAACCCCAACTACGCCGTCGACCTCCGGCTCGGTCTCGACCGGCACCGGTGGCGCGATCGGCTTCAGCTTCGGCAGCCTCTCGGGCAACCTCAACACCAACTTGCGCCTGAGCGCCGCCGAGGACGAGGGCGAGGTCCGGATCATCTCCGCGCCGAAGATCGTCACCCTCGACAACACCGAGGCCGACATCCAGCAGGGCGTGCAGATCCCGATCTCCCAGGTCTCTGCCCAGGGTGTCAACACGCGCTACGTCAACGCGACCCTCGGCCTGCGGGTCACGCCCCAGGTCACCAACGAGGGCGCCGTGCTCCTCGACGTACAGGTCCAGAAGAACGAGGCCGACTTCGTCAACACCGGCGCCCGGGGTGATCCGACGATCCTGACCAACTCGGCCCAGAGCCAGCTGTTGATCACCGACGGCGACACCGCCGTGATCGGCGGGATCTACACCCGCAACCAGGCGATCAACCACAGCAAGGTGCCCTGGTTCGCCGAGATCCCGATCATCGGGTGGTTCTTCAAGAACAAGACCGAACGCGACGACCGCTCGGAGATGCTGATCTTCCTGACGCCGCGGATCATCAACCGCTCCACGAGTATCGGTGGCTGAGCCCACCGAGCCCTCCGGGCGAGACGACCGACCGGTCTTCTTGCTCGGGCTCATGGGCGCCGGAAAGTCCAGCGTCGGGCGGGCCCTCGCGGCCCGCCGCGGCGCTGTCTTCATTGACCTCGACCAGCGCGTCGAGGCGATCTTCGGG
>NZ_JABJWV010000029.1:0-3631 GCF_011083025.2 Pseudenhygromyxa sp. WMMC2535 | reverse complement strand
CGGCGGCGCTCAGGCGCAAGTTGGTGTTGAGGTTGCCCGAGAGGCTGCGAAGCTGAAGCCGATCGCGCCACCGGTGCCGGTCGAGACCGGAGCCGGGAGGTCGACGGCGTAGTTGGGGTTGGCCGCCGAGCCGGGAGGATCAGGCCGTTGGTCGGGGACTGGTTGCTGCCCGAGCCGCCGCCCACGCCGATGGAGTGGGGAAGAGCAGCCCGTGGGGTTGCCCGTGGCCGGGCTGGCCGTGAAGTCGAAGCCCCAATGGATGCCGAGCTGGCGCAGCCAGTTGGTCCGCGCCTCGACGATCCGCGCCTCGATCAACACCTGGGGCGTCTGGCTGTCGAGCTGGCGGACCAGGGACTCGGCCAGGGCGATGTCTCGGCCACGTCCATGACGATCAGCGTGTTCGTGCGCGTGTCGGGGGTGACCGAGCCGCGCGAGCTGAGCACGCTCTGGACCTTGGGCAGCATGTCGCCGACGTCGGCGTAGCTCAGGGGGATCAGCCGGGTCTCGAGCGGCTTGAGCTGGACCTGGGCGTTGGCCTCCTCGATGGCCTTGCGGCGCTCCTCCTCGAGGGCGGTCAGCGTGGCCACGCGGATCACGTTGCCCTCCTGGACCATGCCCAGGTTCAAGGAGCGCAAGATGATGTCGAGGGCCTGACCCAGGGCACCGCCGAGAGCTTCATGGTCACCGAGCCCTGGACCTCGGGGCCGGCGATGATGTTGACCCGGCCGATGTCCGAGAAGAGCAAGAGCACGTCCTTGATCGGCGCGTCCTGGAGCTCGATGTCGATGCGTCGCCTCGCCAGCGGCTGCGGCCGTTGACCTTGGTCCCCGGTCGGGCGGCGAGCACCGGCGGCGTCGAGAAGCCCGAGACCTTGGTCCCGCCGAGGCTGACGACCTCGCTGCGCTCGATCTCGTCGATGTCGTCGATGTCGGCTGCCGCCTGGTCGGGCGCGGGGGCGGCCGCGACGCGCGGGGGTTCTGCTCGCGGCTGGCGATCACGGCCTCCCTGGCGGCGGGGGACTTCTTGCCGGGAAGCGCCAGATCAGCCGGTTGCCTTGCTGTCGAGCTCGATCTCGGCCGGGCTCGAGGTCTGACTGGCGACGATGATCTTGACGTCGCTGCCCTCGCGGAAGCTGGTGATGCGGTCGACCGGGCAGCCGAAGCTGGTCGTGTCGAGGCTGCGCTCGAGGTTGACCGGGATCTGCGTGTCGCGCAGCTCCAGCATGTTCATGTTCGGGGTCAGGCTGCTCGCGTCGTAGACGACGGGGCGTCGATCTCGACGATGACCACCGCGCCCTGCGGGCCGTCGACGAAGCGGACGTCTCGCAGCGCCGCGTCGCCGGCGCCTTGCGCTGCTCTCCCACTGGCGGGTCAAGGAGCGGCGCTGCTTGTGCGCGACCAGGGTCTCGTCGAGGCGGGCCTGGGCCTTGCCGAGGGCCTCGCGGCGCTCGGTGAGGGCGTCGCGCTCGCCCTCGAGGAGGAGCTCGAAGGCGAGCGCGACGCCTCACGAGCGCCGCGAGGCCCTCGGCAAGGCCCAGGCCCGCCTCGACGACGAGACCCTGGTCGCGCACAAGCAGCGCCGCTCCTTGACCCGCCAGTGGGGAGGAGCAGCGCAAGGCCGCCGGCGACGCGGCGCTGCGAGACGTCCGCTTCGTCGACGGCCCGCAGGGCGCGGTGGTCATCGTCGAGATCGACGGCCCCGTCGTCTACGACGCGAGCAGCCTGACCCCGAACATGAACATGCTGGAGCTGCGCGACACGCAGATCCCGGTCAACCTCGAGCGCAGCCTCGACACGACCAGCTTCGGCGGCCCGGTCGACCGCATCACCAGCTTCCGCGAGGGCAGCGACGTCAAGATCATCGTCGCCAGTCAGACCTCGAGCCCGGCCGAGATCGAGCTCGACAGCAAGGGCAACCGGCTGATCTGGCGCTTCCCGGGCAAGAAGTCCCCCGCCCGCCAGGGAGGCCGTGATCGCCAGCCGCGAGCAGAACCCCCGCGCGGTCGCGGCCGCCCCCGCGCCCGACCAGGCGGCAGCCGACATCGACGACATCGACGAGATCGAGCGCAGCGAGGTCGTCAGCCTCGGCGGGACCAAGGTCTCGGGCTTCTCGACGCCGCCGGTGCTCGCCGCCCGACCGGGGACCAAGGTCAACGGCCGCAGCCGCTGGCGAGGCGAGCGCATCGACATCGAGCTCCAGGACGCGCCGATCAAGGACGTGCTCTTGCTCTTCTCGGACATCGGCCGGGTCAACATCATCGCCGGCCCCGAGGTCCAGGGCTCGGTGACCATGAAGCTCTCGGCGGTGCCCTGGGATCAGGCCCTCGACATCATCTTGCGCTCCTTGAACCTGGGCATGGTCCAGGAGGGCAACGTGATCCGCGTGGCCACGCTGACCGCCCTCGAGGAGGAGCGCCGCAAGGCCATCGAGGAGGCCAACGCCCAGGTCCAGCTCAAGCCGCTCGAGACCCGGTGATCCCCCTGAGCTACGCCGACGTCGGCGACATGCTGCCCAAGGTCCAGAGCGTGCTCAGCTCGCGCGGCTCGGTCACCCCCGACACGCGCACGAACACGCTGATCGTCATGGACGTGGCCGAGAACATCGCCCTGGCCGAGTCCCTGGTCCGCCAGCTCGACAGCCAGACGCCCCAGGTGTTGATCGAGGCGCGGATCGTCGAGGCGCGGACCAACTGGCTGCGCCAGCTCGGCATCCAGTGGGGCTTCGACTTCACGGCCAGCCCCGGCACGGGCAACCCCACGGGGCTGCTGCTCTTCCCCAACTCCATCGGCGTGGGCGGCGGCTCGGGCAGCAACCAGTCCCCGACCAACGGCCTGATCCTCCCGGGCTCGGCGGCCAACCCCAACTACGCCGTCGACCTCCGGCTCCGGTCTCGACCGGCCACCGGTGGCGCGATCGGCTTCAGCTTCGGCAGCCTCTCGGGCAACCTCAACACCAACTTGCCGCTGAGCGCCGCCGAGGACGAGGGCGAGGTCCGGATCATCTCCGCGCCGAAGATCGTCACCCTCGACAACACCGAGGCCGACATCCAGCAGCAGGGCGTGCAGATCCCGATCTCCCAGGTCTCTGCCCAGGGTTGTCAACACGCGCTACGTCAACGCGACCCTCGGCCTGCGGGTCACGCCCCAGGTCACCAACGAGGGCGCCGTGCTCCTCGACGTACAGGTCCAGAAGAACGAGGCCGACTTCGTCAACACCGGCGCCCGGGGTGATCCGACGATCCTGACCAACTCGGCCCAGAGCCAGCTGTTGATCACCGACGGCGACACCGCCGTGATCGGCGGGATCTACACCCGCAACCAGGCGATCAACCACAGCAAGGTGCCCTGGTTCGCCGAGATCCCGATCATCGGGTGGTCTTCAAGAACAAGACCCGAACGCGACGACCGCTCGGAGATGCTGATCTTCCTGACGCCGCGGATCATCAACCGCTCCACGAGTATCGGTGGCTGAGCCCACCGAGCCCTCCGGGCGAGACGACCGACCGGTCTTCTTGCTCGGGCTCATGGGCGCCGGAAAGTCCAGCGTCGGGCGGGCCCTCGCGGCCCGCCGCGGCGCTGTCTTCATTGACCTCGACCAGCGCGTCGAGGCGATCTTCGGGGCGCTCGATCCC
>NZ_JABJWV010000028.1:0-18575 GCF_011083025.2 Pseudenhygromyxa sp. WMMC2535 | reverse complement strand
CGTGGCTCCCTACGAAGGTCAGGACTGGCCGTGAAGGCCGCGCAACGAAGCCAAGTAAAAAAATAGCTCGACCAACCATCCACATCGCGCCCTCGGTATTACGGCAGCATGATGACCACGCAAATCAAGGTTTCCCTGCTGCTCACCGCCGGCATCGCGCTGGTCGGCTGTGACAAATCTTTCGAAGATTACGGTGACCTAGAGTACGTCGAGGACGATTCCATGCAGCTCGCCGACCGCGACGACGACGAGGACGGTGAGTGGCTCGAGGCTTTCCGGGTTCGTCGCGCCCGAGAGACCATCGACAATCACGCTCCCTGTGGCGAGCAGACCCTCCTGACCGTGCACGCGACCTCAGGAGCGACCTACGTGTTTTGCGGGCTCGGAGACGGCATGACTGGGGTGCTCGAGGAATTGCCGGCAGACGGACGCGCCGACAGCCTGATCGACCTCTACGCGACGCCGACCGAGCTCCTGCACGCTGTCACCCCCGAGGACGAAAAGGTGCCCAGTGAGATCGTCACCGCCGTCGAGCGCGGCGAGCTCGATTCGGGGGGTCGCGCCCCGCGGAGGTCTCGAGGTCGGGATCAGTCAGCCGCCGGTGCCTGTGGCCACTGGCTATTGCTCGGACGTGCCCGGCTTCAACAGCAATATGGATGGCTCAACTCCTTCCTGCCCTTCATCGAGGAGTTCGTCGCAGACCAATCCGCCTGCGAGAACCACATCTGGTACACAAACACAAAGCTATCCATGGGGCGCGCACCAGCGGACCGCGAGCTCCTATCAGGTCTACGCCGAGTACGCTCGGCGCCCTGGTCGGGTGCCTGCGCCGCGAAGAGCATGTCTGTCTTGCGATGGCGTCACCTTGTTCGAGGCGCTGAAGAAAGAAGACTCGGACTCGTCGTGGTCCACCTCGCTCAGCTACTGGGTCTCCGAGGATCGGTCGCTACCTGGAAGATGTATGCGAACAGCGCCAAGAGCTGCGCCGGAACCGCCGACAGGGACAACATGCGCTTCACCGGAACAGCGAGCCAGGCGCATACCACTACTACAAAACGATCTTCGTCAAGTGGATGGAAGGCTGCCAGTAGTCTGAGCGACGTCGAGCAACCCGGTCGGAGGCAGGCCCGGACAATCTCGTCCGGGGTCTGCTCTCTCTTACGCAGCCGCGCGCCCCCCGTCGGGCACCTGAAAAAAATCGATCCAGTCGTGATCTGGCGCCTGCCGTCGGAACCACGAGAGCATGATGACCAAGCAACTCGAGCTCTCCATCCTGCTCACGACTGGCGTCGCCCTGATCGGCTGTGATCAGTCCCCCGAGGACTACGAGAACCTCGAAGACCTCGAGGAGCTCGTCGACCTCCAAGATGTCGAGGACGCCTCGCAGCAGCTCGACGAGCGCGTCGAGGACGGAGAAGGGCCGAGGGCTCGCGGATCGTCGCGCCGAGACCATCGACAACCACGCCCCCTGTGGCGAGCAGACCTGCTCACCGTGCATGCGACCGTTCATGGGGCGCTCGGGCGAACTACGTGTTTTGCGGGCTCGGAGACGGCGTGACCGGCGTGCTCGAGGAGCTCCCGCCGACGGCCGCGCCACCAGCCTGCTCGACCTCTACACGTCGCCTACCGAGGGCGCGGTCGAGCATGCCGAGGCCGAGCTCGAGCTTCGTTGATGGGAGAGCTCCTCGGGGACGCCTGCCTTGTCCGGCGCCTTGGGCGCATGCCGATGCAAGCGCCGCCCGCCTCGCTGGCGAGGTGGAGGCTTGCTGCGACCTGGCAATGTCGACGCGGCCCATCGTCCCCGAGTACTGACGCTGTACCGACGGAGTGCTTGCCCTTCTTGGGGAAGCCGGTGTCGTCGATGACGAAGGCGTCGAGGCCCGGGAGCTTTGTCCTCGACGCGCAGGGCGAGTCGGCGAAACAGCTCCCACTCGTCCCAATCAGCGATCGTGATCGCCTGCTGGAGTCGCTGGCGGATGGCTTCGCTGTCACCGGGCGCGGCTGCGAGGCGCTGAGCGATGGGGCACCATGCTCTTGCGCTCGCCATCGAGGAGAAGCCCACGCATGTAGTTGGCGAGGGCCTCGCGCCGCTCGCTGCGACCCATCTGATGAGTGATGTAGCCGAGAAACTCCTCGAGTTCGGCCCCACCCGGGAGATTTGTTCTGGAGTCACCCCCGCAGCAGATCACAGCCGGGGATCGTTGTCGATCCCCATCTGCCAAGTAGTCCTAGACGGCGGGTCAATACGCGGCGCCCGCAGTTTCCGACAAGTCACCCGCCGAGCGAGCTCGAAGCGAAGCCGCGCTCGTCCTCTCGTCCCTGCCGAGGTCCGGGAAGCGTCCCCAGCGCCGCGCCCCATGCATCTGACATGCGCTAAGTACGGCCCGTAATTCATGCGTTGGAGTTCCTACACGCACGCTGCCACTTCGACGTTGCACTTCGGCGACGGTACCACCGCGGACTCGGCTGGCAAGCCGACCACGGGGCGGAGCGCGGACCCGGCCGGCGTGGCCGGGTGCGTCCGCGCTCGGGCTGCTGAACACGCGTGCAATCGCTCTCGGCGAAGCGAAGAGCGCGAGTTAGCATCGGGCGGTGACCGACGCGAGGCGAGCGCTCGAACGACCGGCCGCGGCCGACGTGGGCGCATCGCCCTGCGAAGCGGCGCCGCGCTCCTCGGTCTCGGCCTCGCCTACGCTGTGCTCTGGCGCGCGCCGAAGCGCCAGCCGAGCGCGCTCGCGCCGAGGTCGAGCGCTGCCATCGCTACGCGCGGGACGACATCGCCATCCTCGACGACTGCCGGGCTCGACCCCGCGTCGCCGCCTCGCTTCGCTCGCCGGTGACGCGCAGGTCCGCGCTCGAGTTCATCGCCCGCACGGACTACGCCCGCGACGAATCGCGCTCGAGCATGCCTCGCGCCAGGCGTCGACGCGGCCGCGCGCGATGCCGCGGCCGCGGCGGCTGCTGCTCGACGCGGACGCGCTCGTCGACCTCGGGCTCGACGCGGGCGAGCTCGCTCCCGATCTCGTCCACGCCGGCGCTCCGGTGCAGCCGCCGACGGACTGGGGCCGGACGCCGGACGGCCGACGAGCCACCCGGAGCTCGTCGCTCGCGCGACGCTGGGCCGCGGGCAGCTCGAGCGACTCGGGATCTGTGGCGCGCGTCCCCGACCGCGCCGACGAGCTGGCCCGCGGCGCTCGAGCGCGGGGCGTGGCTGTGCCTGCTCGACGAGGTGGCAGCTCGGCGAGGCCGCCCTGCGCGAGGCCGCCGACGCGCTCGGGCAGCGAGGCCAGGACGACGCCAACCTCGACGCGATCCGCGTCGCGCTCGCCGCATGCACGGGCGCCGCCATCGACCCCGAGCTCGGACCCCTCGAGGGCCCGGGCTACCGCGGCTGGGTCGCAGCTCGGAGGTCGCGGCGCGGGACGCGACGGCCGAGGCCTGGCTCGGGCGACTCGACGCCGGCGAACGCTCGCCGTGCTGGCGCAGGCGGTCGCTCGAGATCCGACGACGCTCGAAGCGCTCGCGCACGGCCGCGAGCTCTCGCCCTCGCCGAGGTTGTTGCAGGCGGGGCGCGGGGTCATCACGGCTCACGTCCCGCGAACGACGGGCATCGTCTACGACCCTGGGACGATGCTCCGGGCGCAGAAGCCACGATCGCCGCCGACGGGGTCAGCGCGAGCTCGCGCGCGCTCGCGGGCCTGATCGCGGCGGAGGCCGCGGTCGAGCTCATCGCCCGGGGCTCGTCCTCCGAAGCGAGGGCCGCGCTCGCCCTCGCGGGCCGCCACATCGACGCGACCGACGCCTGGGCCTGCACGGCCCGCGCATCCTCGTCGGGGGACGCGCGGGCCGTGCTCGACGAGATCCACGCTCGACTCGCGCAGGGCGACGCGCTGCCCGTCGGCGAGCGCGAGCGGCTCGCCGAGCTCGAGCTGCGCGCGCTCGCGGCGAGCGGCGACTGGCAGCGCGGCCCTCGCTCGAGCCGGACGCTTCCGTAGCGACCTCGAGGGACGCAGCGACCGCCACGCGCTCGCGGTCGCGACCTGGTACCTCGCCCTCGCGCTGCAGCTGCACGAGCCCACGCCGAGCGGCCTCCCGCTGGCGACCGAGGCCGGCGACGGGTGGACCCCGGCGACGCTGGCCTGGCACCTCCGCCTCGCCCCGGGACCTCGAGTTCGCCGAGGCGGAGCGCCCGGCGCTCTCGTCCTTTCCGGTGGCCCCGGACTGTCCCGACCTCGGCGCCGTCTTGCTCGGCCAGGGCGCGTGGCAAGGGGACGCCGAGGTCTGGCTCGACCTCGCGTTCGTTGATCAGCTGTCGAGGCTCGGGCGCGAGGCGATCTGGGCTCGCGCCGAGGCGGCTCGGTGGCGGGGGGATGCCGGATCCGAGGCGCGCTGGCGAGGGCGGCTGGAGAGAGCCTCGCGCTGGCCAAGGACGAAGAACGGGCGATGCTCCTGCATCTCGCGGGGATCTGAGCTGCGATGGGCTCCTCCCCCCTCCATTCGGCGTTGTCGGGCTTCGCTCGCCGTGTCACGGTCGAGGTATGGCCCTGCGTTCTCTCGCACAACTCGTACCTCGGTCGAGCGGTCCACGTCGGCGCCCCTTTGGCGGAACGTCCGTGTCCTTCCCGCATCGCTCACGGATCGAGGCCGGCCTCGGCGAGACTGCCGGGAGACTGGCGTGTCGAAGCTCGAAGCTGCGAAGCCAGAGGGGTTCAGGCGTTCACCGAGGGCACAACCACGACCTTCGCGTCACCCGATCCTCCCTTGACGGTCGCGGCCCACGAGGCTGCCCACCTCATGCAGCACGCCGGCCTGAGCCGAGACGCCGGGCTCGGTCCTGAAGGCCATGCTCACGCTGTCGCCGAACAGATCGGCGCAGGTCGCTCGGCGCGCCCCCTCCTCGACCACAGTTGCGGGCAACCCGGGCCAGCGCGACCCGACCCTACACGGAGTTCACGTCGTTCGACGCCGATACGCTCTGGATCGGGACGAGATCGGGATCCCGGCCACAGGACCGGCGCTCGCTGGGCTCGACTACCCGATCAAGGTGTCCGACACGTCCGAGACCCTGACAAACTCGATCATCTCCGCGAACCGGAGGTCCAAGGTCCTGTTTGCGACCACGGCCATCGTCAAGAGCGCGAAGCGCAAGTTGGCCGCCATCGACAGTGGTATCGAGCTGACGACGAACACGAGCAACGCGCGATCGAGATCGACGGTGAGCGTCTCGTCGAAGTCACGGCTCGGTTCCCGGATAGCAAGAACCCGCAGTGTCTCAGCCGTGACTGCGGCCGGGCGGCGAACACGATCATGGGCCTCAAGGGCAAGCCCGCAGCGCAGGCCGAGTATGGCGATGACCAGGAGAGCGCGGTCTCGGCTCAACCTTCGACGTTCCGGTCCGAGATCCTCGGTTGGATGGGCTCGGACAGGGACGCGTACATGAGCAAGAACGAGGACCAGGCCGACGCCGAGGACGAGAAAGCAGGATCAACCGCTACGCGATGCCAGGCGTGGGTGACGCCTACACCATCGTCGCCAGCTACGACAACCCGACCCGGTGGGGATACCACTTCGCTGGAGTCATCCTCGCCCCGGGCCACGATCGAGTCACGGCCGAGAACGAGGCCGTCGGCGAGAACGTCGAGGAGAACCTCAACTGGAAATTCGAGACCTTCGGCCCCCCGACCAAGCGCGGACAGAGCTTTCACGACCAAGAGTCCAAGCAGTGGGCGCGGGTCGCGGACCGAGGGGGCGATGACGATCTCGGTCAAGAATCCTCGCTTCTGGAAAAAGCCGGTCCGCGAGATCATGAAGATCTACGACGACAAGCAGCTCAGGGAGCACTGGGGCGGCTGGCGTGGCACGAGCTCGAGCAGCGCTCGATCGAGATCAAGACCGAGTACTTCAAGTTCCATGGCTGGCGAGAGCCCGAGCAAGCCGACGTGACCTTCGAACTCGTCGGGCCCAAGGCCAGGCGTAAGTATGAATCGGGGTGGTGGACCGTGCACCGGGGCGGCTCCGACACCTGGCGCGTCCCCATCAAGCGTCTGATCGGGACTCCCCCGCAGGGCAGCTCCATGAACGTCGAGTTGGCGGAGCGCAAGGGAGAGAGTCTCATCCAATTCACGTGGGACTACTCGGTTCCCCAGGAGCGCTCCCGTTCCCGCCCGTCAAGGCGACCAACGGCTATGCTCGGGTCACCGTTGGTCTGAGCGACCTTCCACCGGAACCGACTGACGGCGATCGAGCCAACGGCGAAGTCGGGCGCCAGTTTGCTTGGACAGTCGTGGCACGAAACCTGGGAGACCCTGCTAAGGTCCCCAATGGGCCCAATCGAGACCGACGAAGCGCAATCTATGAGCCGGAGAAGGGCTTCATGCACATGGGACTATCCACGCGTCACCCACGGCCGAGGAGCTCGTCGAAGTTGCGAGGTGGACCCACGACCGGCTCGCCCGGGTATGCGCGCGACATGGTCGCTCGCTCGACGAGCTCGACGGAAACTCAAGAAGAGCCCGTAAGTCATCGATATCACTCAGCTTTGCAAACTAAGCTTCAACGCGTCTCCACGATGTCGCCATCCCCGGCGCGCAGACCGGGAGCAGGAAGTTCGAGCAGCTTGATCGCTCGCTCCAGCGCAGCAGGGCTCAGATGCATGTAGCGCTGCGTCGTCTGGAGGTTTGCGTGTCCTGCCAGTTCCTGGATCGACCTCGCTGGAGCCCCGCATGGCGAGGTGCGAGCAGAAGGTAGACGCCAGTCAGCATCACCACGACGGCGACCAGGCGCGGCCCGAACGACGACGCGGGGATCTTCGCTTCGCGGCACGACACGCGAGTCCGGCCGCCGCAGCGGCTGCACGCCACTTCGTGCCGACGGAACTCGGTGACGTGGGGGCCGCTCGGCTCGAGCTCGAGCAGCTGATGGACGGCGCGGCTCGTCGTCGACGAGCTGCGGCAGCGTCACACCGCAGTCCAGACAGACCTCGGGGAACAGGTCGATGACCTCGTCGACGCGCTCGGGCGGCAGCAGCTCCCGGTGCGCGCCGCGGGGCCCTTCTGACCGCCGCGCTTGCGCTTGCCCTTCGACTTGGGCTTGCGCTCGTTCTTGCCGGCCGGGGCCGTCGCTCGACGGGGGCAGGTGCGAGTTGCTCGAGTTTTGGCCGAGCTTCTCGAGCAGCTGCTCGATCTTGGCTTCGAGCTTTGGCGCCTTCGTCCTCGAGCTTGGCGACCTTGTCCGAGTTCGCGACCGGGGACCTCGCCCTCGAGCTCGGCGATCCGGGCGTCCTTCTCGGCGAGCTTGGTCTCGAACTCGGCGGCCGGAGCGTTGCGTCCCGGACCTCGGCGTCCGGTAGCTCCGCGTTCTCATCAGCCCCCACATGACCGTTTGAATCACGACGTCGTCGCATGTCGATCCTGCGGTCGCGAGATCGGTCACACCGACTTTCTCGGGGTCTGAACGGTTACACTGCAGGTTGCTAACCGGACCGTCGGGGCCCTCGATCTCGTCTTCCTTGCCTTGATGCCGAAAGGCGTTGAGCACAGCTGCCGCACCTGGAGTTCCGCTCGAAGGACACGTGTACGCCAACCGGCACAAGCCGACCACCGTCAAGAACACCAAAGGGCCAGCGCAAGCACCTCGCCAACAGCACCGTCAACAAGCTCCTCGGGCAGGTCAAGACCATGCTCGAGGTCGCCGTCCGCTGGCGGATCATCGAGGCGATGCCCCTCGAGATCGAGATGCTCGAGCTGCCCATGACCGCGGGCGATCAAGCTCCTCGAACTTCCTTCGCCCGACTCGCCGGTCGGGAGTGGAGACATGGTGGAGACGGTCTAGCCGGGCTCCAGAAACTTGTTTGATCTCGATGACTTAGGGGCGTATTCAGGATTCCGTGGTGGAACCCAGCGCGGCTCCTGGCGCCGGGTTTTTCGTCGAGGGCGCGAAGCCAAAACGCCGCTGTACCGGGCGTACTGCAAGTTTTGGCGACAAAGCCCTCGGCGAAAAGAACAAGCGAGGTGTCGTGTTGGTTTCACCACGGGCTCCTACGCGCCCGGCTCCCCGCGCTCGCCTGGGATGGGCGCGATGCGCTCGGCGTGGGCGAGCAGGGCCTGCTTGGTCCGCCGCCACGCCGCCGTCCGGTGAGCGTCGGCGCGAAAGCACAGCAAGATGCGATCGGGGATCTGCGGGAGCTCGGGGTGCATCACCACGAGCTCGCCCTCGTGGCCGTAGTTGGCCACGCGCCGCGGCAGGATCCCCACGCCCAGGCCCGCGAGCACCAGGGTCTTGGCAAGCTCGAGGTCGCCGGTGGTCAGCAGCCGCTCGGGCAGCAGGTCCATCCCGCGCAAGGTGTCGACGATCTGCTGGCACTGGTCCACGCGCCCGGCGTAGATCAACGGCGAGTTGCGGAGCCTGGACTCGATCTCTTCGCGGCTGCCGGGCGCGGCCAGGCCGTCGACGCGGCCGACCAAGGCCACGGCGTCGCGGAAGGCCTCGACCATCACCAGCTCGTCGTGGGGCAGCGGGTTGACGATCAACCCAAAGTGCACGCGGCGATCGATGACCGCCTCGCGCACTCCCGCCGACGTCCCGTTCCACACGCGGATCTCGATGCCGGGGCTGGCTGCCAAGAAGGCGCTCATGAACGCCGGCAAGAAGTAGGCACCCAGCGACTCGTGGCAGCCGATCACGAACTCGCCCGCGTCGCCGCACTCGAGCCCGCGGATCCGCTCCTCCATCTCGTCGACCATCCCGAGGATCTCGCAGGCGGAGGTCGCCAGGGCTCGGCCGGTGGGCGTGACCGTCACGCCGCGCGGGTTTCGGAGCAGGAGCTTGCTCTCGAGGTGCTCCTCGAGGCGTTTGACCGCCGCCGTGAGCGTGGACTGGGCCACGCCGAGCTGCTTCGCCGCTGCGGTCAGGTTGCCGACCTCCGCGATCACGCGGAAGTAGCGCAGATGAACCAGGTCCATGCCTGGCCATCATGCCCCAAGGCGGCGGTCGGTGCGACCGGCACCGACCGCCGCCTGGTGCTCTTTCCCCCCACGTTACGAGAGCTCAGCTCGCCGCAGCGTCACGACTTTCACTGCTGCTGCGGCACGTTGCTCGGACAGAAGTCCTGATCGGAGTCGACCGCGAAGGTCTCGGTGTCGTCGTCGATCGCCTTGACAAAGGCGATCAGATCCGCGAGCTGCTCATCCGTCGGCCCGAACACCTGGTTGCCCGCCCGCAGGTGGGCGGGAAGTCCCCGCTGGGATCGAGCAGCTCCTCGAGGCTCTCGGCCGAGCCGTTGTGCAGGTAGGGAGCGCCCTGGCCCACGCCGAGCAGCGAGGGCACGTTGTAGCCGTCGGCGCCCTGGGCGGTCGCGCCGTTTTGGCGCAGCTCCTCGGCGCCGTGGCTGGCCGGACCGTCGACATCGAAGGTCCCGACAATCCGCGACACGCAGACGTGGCGCGCGGGCGCCCCGTTTTGATCGTTGGCGAGCACGGTCAGCTCGCTGACATCGGTGCTCGTGAGCTGATCCGCGCGCACGTCACCGGTCGAGGACACGCCGGCCTCGAGCAAGGTCAGCGCGCGCTCGTCGAGGTCGCTGCCGTCGTTGGCGTTGAAGGCGGGGTGTAGCTGCGCCGCGAGATCGTCCACAGCGAGCCGCTGTGGCAGTTGTCGCAGCCGCCGTCGTCGAACACCGTGCGGCCCGCGAGGGGATCCCCGTCGAGGCGCGTGGGCGCCTTGGGCGAGCGCAAGCTAGCGATGTAGGTCTCGATCGCGTCCCAGTCGTCGGGCGTGGCCCCGGTCAGCGCCGCGCCGCGGGCCGAGCCGCGGTTGAAGGCGTTGATCGGGTCGGCGACGCCGCCCTCACCGACGATGTCGATGCGGACCTCGGCGTTCGGCGAGCCGTTGTCGTTGAGCGCGGTGTCGCTGACGATCGCGCCGGTGCCCCCGGCGACTCCGCGAGTGTTGAGCTCGAAGTCATGGATCTCGTCGAAGATCGCGTCCAGTTCAAGATCCGCTGCTCGGTCCCGCCGGCGTTGAAGCTCGCCGAGGTGTCCACGGTCTGGCGCGGGCCCGCGGGGAAGGACCAGGTCACGTTGTCGGTGGTCCCAAAGGGGTGGCAACCAGCGCAGCTCACCCAGCCGTTGGCCGACCACCGACCCAGGCCGGTGTTGAAGAAGCGCTGGCCCTGGAGGGCCTCGATGCCCGCGGCGTCGCTCGGTGAGCTCGCCGAGCTGATGTCGGCGGTCACGGTCTCCTGCTCGGCCAGGTCGATGTGGGAGATGCTGCGCGCGACCTCGTTGGCCGTGTACATGTTGGTGCTCGAGATCGCCACGCCCATGGGCGAGCGGCTCGCGCCCAGGAAGCTGGCCCCGGGAGAGCGAGCCGGCCTTGATCGGGTTGGCCGAGAAGTCCACACGCAGCACGCTGTCGGAGCTCAGCGAGGAGAAGTAGGCGAACTCGGTGTTGTCGGCGAAGGCGATGTCCGTGGGGATCGGGATGAAACGCTTGGGCGCGTCGAGCTCGTCGACCAGGCCGTTGAGGTCGATGGGCTGGGACTCGGGGGTGAGGCTCTCGACGTCCACCCGGTGCACGAGGCCCTGGAGGTTTTGGTGGAAGTCGGTCCCGCCCTCGAAGGAGGCCGGCGAGGCGCCGACGCTGCTCACGTAGAGCGTGCCCTTGTTGATCGCGCACGAGTAGAGCTGGTTGGGGTAGGCCCCCGTCGACTCGAAGCCCGCCGTGCCCGAGCTGGTCAGCGCGGGCAGGCGCAGCTCGCCGAGCTCGCCCTCGCCGGTGATCGTGAACACCCGGCCCTCGCGGGCGTTGTCGGTCGCCTCGCGGCCGCCGGCGGCCACGCCGTAGAAGTCGGTCACGAACACGGTCTCGTCGCCCTCTTCGGCGTCGAGGTCGTTGGTCACGCAGACCGCGTAGGGCGATCCCCCCGTCTCGATCTCCTGGGTGATCTGCATGCTCTCGGTGTCCACCGCGATCACGTAGCCCTCGGCCCACAGCGGGACCCACAAGGTCGTGCCCGCGGCCGAGAGCGCCGCGCGGCCGGGCTCGGCCCCGACCGTGACCTTGTTCTCGAGGGTGGGGCCGGTGTCCAACCCAACGATGCGGGCGACCGTGCCCTCCTCGCGCAGGACCACGAAGATCGCGTCGCTCCGGCGAGAAGGACACCGACTCCGGTCACCGCCGAGCACCAGGCGCGCCTCTCCGTGAGGCCAGGCAGCGAGAAGATCGTCAGCTCGCCGCTCCCAGAGTTGACCACCGCCAGGCGGGTGCCGTCGGGCGAGGCCGCGATGGACCGCCCTTGGTCGCCCCGGGGAAGAACAGCAGCTCTTCTCCGCCGGTCTCGCCAGTGTCGGTTTCACCCGTATCGCCGGTGGTGGTGTCCCCCGTATCGGAGGTCCCGGTGTCGTCGTCCTCGCCGGGCTCGTCGGTCTGACAGGCCGGCAGGAGGGCCGAGAGAAAAAGTATGGGTAAGCTCGTGTCGATCCAGCGACGCATTTCGATGGAGTGTTCAGGGCCGCCGGCGTTGCGACCACTAGACGCCATCAATCGCTCACATCGACGAGACCGATACCGGACCCCGGGCCGCCATCGGTCTCGTCGATGGATCGTCAAAAAAACGCCCTGGAGCGCACACTAGCTGCGGCTCAGGGCGCCTTGGTCGTTTCCGCTCGACTGCCCGAGAGGTGGGGCACGATGCCCCACTCACGCGCACCGGCTACTGAAGAATCCGTCGTCGGGCTCGAGCAGCTCGGGCAAGGCGCTGCGATCTTCGCCCAGGCGCTGGCGCAAGTTGACCTCGATCATCCGTGACAGCGTGGTCAGCGGGAGGTCGTTGGGGTCCTTGCCAAAGGGGTTTTCGATCTCCGTGCCCACGGAGTCGAGGCCATAAAAAGCGTAGGCGACCAGGCCCACGACCACCGGCGTCCACGCGCCGACCTGATCGACGATGCCGAAGGGCAGGCCCACGCAGTAGAGCAGCACGATCCGGTGGATCAGCACGGTGTAGCTGGCGGGGATCGGCGTCGACTTGATGCGCTCGCAGGCGCCCTGGACCGAGGTCATCTCGGTCAGGCTGTCCTCGAGCGCCGGCAGGTGCATGGGGTGGACCCAGCCGCGGTCGTAGAGCCAGCGCAGGCGGTGCGCCCAACCACTGGAGGATCGCCACGGGCGGTTGTACTCGTCGATCAGGCTGGCGCGCAGCTCGTCGGGGATCAGCCCGCGCAGCTCGTCGAGGGAGTCTTCGTCGCGCAGATGGTGGCGAAAGGCGTGGACGTAGGCGATCAGCGCGTGGACCAGCTCGCCGCGCACGGCCTCGACCTGCTCGCGCTCCTCGGCCGCGAGCTCGTGGTCGCCCTGGGCGTCGATCATCCGCGGGCCGATCAGCGTGAGCAGCGGCGCGTGAAGCTGCGCGAGACGTTGACCATGCGCCCCCACAGCTTGGCCCCTCCCAGAACCGGTCGTAGCCGGTGTTGTTGCGGAAACCGAGGAAGATCGACAGCGCCAGGCCGATCAGCGTGAAGGGCAGGTGCGTGAGCTTGGGGTGAAACTCGGGCACGTGCTGGGACGTCCAGGTCACGCGATGGCGACGGCCATCGAGACCGCGACCCGCTTCCAGATCACGGTCAACGTGGTGCCCTTGAACATGAACACCTGGGCGAGCCAGGAGCGCCGGTCGATGATGATCATGGCGCGGACAAGCTACCTCAAAGCGGCGGCCTCAATCCACGAAGCGCCGGGGCACCCGCAGGCCCATGAACCCCAAGAGCGCGAACACGAGCGCCACGAACATGAACATCAGGCGCACGTCGGTGGTCTCGCTGGCCCAGGCGACCGCGCCCAGGGCAAGATCAGCCCGAGGTTGAGGCCGACGACCACCGCGAGAGCGAGGCGCTGCGCGAGCGGCCCTCGCTGGCGAGCACGTGGATGATCAGCCCGAGGCCGAGCAGGAGCAGCAGCACCGCGAAGGGCAGCGCGACGATCGCGAGGCGGGCGAGGCTCTCCATGGCGGTTTTCGGTCGGTCGGGTGATCCCGGGCGCTCGCGGGGCGAGCTGGGCGGGCGAACCCTAACAACCCCACGCGGGGCGAGCCAGCCGAGCTGCCCGAGCTGCCCGAGCTGCCCGAGCTGCCCGAGCTGGGACAGGGGCAGGCCGCCGCGACCGCCCTCGCGCCCCGCTGTCAGCCCTGCTACACCTGCCGCGTGCCGGAATTCGACTTCGATCTCTTCACCATTGGCGCCGGCTCGGGCGGCGTCGCGGCCAGCCGGCGCGCCGGCGAGTACGGGGCCAAGGTTGCGATCTGCGAGGGCTCGCGCGTGGGCGGACCTGCGTCATGCGCGGGCTGCGTGCCCAAGAAGCTGCTCGTCTACGCGGCCAGCTTCGCCGAGCACTTCGCCGACGCGGCCGGCTTCGGCTGGTCCGTGCCCGAGCCCAAGCTCGACTGGCCCAAGCTCATGGCCGCCAAGGAGGCCGAGCTCGACCGCCTCGAGCAGATCTATCGTCGCCTGCTGCGCGACTCCAAGGTCGAGCTGATCGAGGGTCGCGGCAAGCTGATCGACGCCCACACCGTCGAGGTCGGCGACAAGCGCTACACCGCCAAGTACATCCTGATCGCCACCGGCGGCTGGCCCGAGCTCCCCGACATCCCCGGCATCGACCTGGCGATCACCTCCAACGAGGCCCTCGAGCTGCCCGAGCTGCCCAAGCGCGTGACCATCGTCGGCGGCGGCTACATCGGGGTCGAGTTCGCGGGCATCTTCAACGCCGCCGGCGCCAAGGTCACCATGCTCCTGCGCGGCGACAACGTGCTGCGCGGCTTCGACGACGAGATCCGCGAGCGCCTGGCCGAGGAGATGAACGCCCGCGGGGTCGAGATCCTCACCGAGGTCCGGGTCCGCAGCATCGACGAGCGCAGCGACGGCTCGCTGAGCCTGCTCCTCGACCACGACGAGTTCCACGAGACCGACGCGCTGCTCTACGCCACCGGCCGCAAGCCCGCGAGCGCCGGCCTGGGCCTCGAGATGGTCGGCATCGAGACCCGGCGCGACGCGGCCATCGTCGTCGACGAGCGCAACCGGACCGCGGTGCCCAACATCTACGCGATCGGCGACGTCACCCACCGCATCAACCTCACCCCGGTGGCGATCGCGGAGGGCCGCGCCCTGGCCGAGACCTGTTCAACCGCAAGCCGCTGATCACCGAGCGCGACAACATCCCCACCGCCGTGTTCTCGCGCCCCCGCCCGTGGCCACCGTGGGCCTGACCGAGCAGGAGGCCCGCGAGCGCCACGAGTCCGTCGAGGTCTACTGCACGCGCTTTCGGCCGATGAAGGCCACGCTCTCCGGCCGCGCCGAGCGGATCACCTGCAAGCTCGTGGTCGACAAGCCCAGCGGCGTCGTGCTCGGGGCCCACATGGTCGGCGAAGACGCGCCGGAGATCATCCAGGGCCTGGCGATCGCCCTCAAGTGCGGGGCGACCAAGCGCGACTTCGATCGCACCATGGGCATCCACCCCTCGGCGGCCGAGGAGTTCGTGACCATGCGCTTCCCCGTGCCCGACACGGACTGAGCCTGTCCCATCCCGCCCCCTCGTTCGCGGGCTGCGAGGGCGCCGACTCGTCGAGTCTGCGCCCTCGCGTCGCGTCTGGGCGCCTAGGAGCCCGTAGTGAAACCCAGCGCGGCGCCTAGGGGCAGCGCAACCGGCCCGAGACGACGCGCGCCATCGCCCGCTCCAGCCGCGGCCCGAGCTGCGCATCACCTTGGACCTCGACGGCGACCGCGTCGCTCGCTCCAGCCAGAGTCGTCCAACGCATCGCTGGCGGACTCGAGGCGCGCGGCGACCTCCTCGCAGCTCGGCGCTTGCTTGGCGGCTTCGGCTTCGCCTTCGCCTTCATAGGCGCTGGCGACAGCCTCTGCGGCCTCCACCCAGGCCCGCGCTTCGGCGCTCGGACCCGCGGGCGCCGAGCCCTGCTCCTGCGCCTCCTGCTCGCCCGCGTCTGCTTCGGCCGCTCCCGACGAGTCCGCTCCCGGCTCGGCCGTCGCCCCTGCGCTCGCCGGAGCCGGCCGCGGACGCGTCGTCTCCCCCTCCGCCCCCTGCTCGTGCGAGCGGGTCATGCAGCCGAGGCCGCAGCCGAGCACAGCACCGTGACACCCAAAAAGACCCTCACTCCTCGACCTCCATGCATTCTTCCTCCTGCCCTCGTAGGGCTCCTGGCCCGCGGAGCGGATCACGCCGGGCGCTGGACAGCGCGGGTGGTAGCTGGGGTAGGCGCCGATGACCTCGATCTCGATGGCGCCGCGCTGCTCGTAGATCGCGTCGAGCCCCGCCCGCGTCCACACCGGCAGGCCGTCCGCGACCGCCTTCTCCTCCCCCGCGGCGTAGGCCTTGCGGTACTTCCCAGCCGCCGCCGCAGCGCCGCGAAGTACTTGTCGAGGGGCAGATAGCAGCCCTCTCGCAGCTTGGGCTTGGGCCCGTAGCGCTCGCTGATGAAGCGCTGCTCGAGGGCCTCGCGCCACGGCGAGAACTTGGCCCGCAGCGGGTGGCGAAGCTCGCGGCGCGCTCGTAGGCGCTGTGGGCAGGCGTCGCTCGCCGCGCAGCGCGAGCGCGTTGGCGAGGGCGTAGTGAATGTGGGAGATGCTCTCTGCCCCGTAGACGGCGATCATCGCGACGAGCGCGTCGATCACCGAGTCGTCGATCGGGCCGGCGGCCTCGTAGGCCGCCACGCTGCCCTCGTAGCGCTGCTCGTCGCTCAGCTCGAGGCCGAGAAAGTCTCGCTCACCGACGTCCTCGCCCGCCTCGAGGCTCGCTAGAAATTCGACGAGCTGTCGGGGATCCGCTCGCGCCCAAAGTGGGCCTGCGGCTCGAGCTCGAGGGCGCGGTCGATGTGCTCGAGCGCGCGCGCGTACTCCCCCGTTGAAGGTGTAGAGCGTCCCGAGGTTGGCGTGGGTCGCGTAGCCGTCCGGGTCGATCGCGGCTCGCCGCTCGAGCACCTCGCGGGCTTCGTCGAGGCGGCCGAGGTGGATCAACGCGACGGCCTTCATGTCGAAGCCCCGACACTTGGGCGCGACGGCCAGGCCGGGCGTCCGCGGCCTCGATGCGCTTTTCGTAGTAGGCGTCCGTGTGCTTGATGTAAGCCCCGACGAGCGCATCGACCACGCAGGGCAGCGCCTCGGCCTCGGCCGCGTAGGTCTCCTGATCCCACAGGCAGGCCGCGGCCTTCGCCGCGCGAGAGCAGCACCAGCGCGACGCATGCCGCGAGCGAGAGCCGGCCGACGCGAGCGAGCATGAGCCGACAGTAGCAGCCTCGCCCGCGCCGCGGGCACGAGTATCTTCCCTCAGTCTGGACCCAGTGCGGCCCCGATACGGCCCGCGTGCGCTTCGAAACCGAGTCGTGACCTCGCCTCAATCGAACGCGCCCTGGCTCTGCAGCTCCCGCATCAGGCTCGCAAAGTCCTCGAGTGTCATCACCTCGGGATGGCGCAGGTAGTAGTCCGTGGCCCAGCTGCGCGCCAGCTCCGGCGCTGGCGTCGCGCTGCGCCTGCGAGAGCCGCCCGTCGGGGCACCACGGCCACAGCGCGTAGAGCCGGTCGAGGTCGAAGGGCTCCTTGCCCTTGGCCAGCGCCTCCGCCCGGGCGCGCTCGAGGGCCTGGTCCTCCTCGCTACGGCCGCGGCCAGGACCGCCGAAAGCCACTCATCGTCGCTGCTCACCGCTGCTAGTCTACCGCGTGATCAGCCGCGCCCTCCTCCTGAGCTTCGCGCTAGCCGGCCCGGGGTCGAGCGCCGCGCCCTCCCAGGCCGCGAGCCTGGGCATCGACGGCGCGCAGCTGCGCCAGCACATGGAGCGCCTCGCGTCCGACGACTACGCCCTGCCCTTCAACGTCACCGGCCCGCTCGAGCGCGGCGAAGACCTGCTCGTGTTCGAGACCCCGAGGGCGAGCGCGCCCTCGAGCGCCAGGCCTACGCACTCGATGGTCAACGTCGACATGGTCGGCCGACTCGACTACCACATGGCCAGCGACGAGCTCGAGACGATCAATTTCCGGGCATGGAAGCCATCGCGGACGCCGTCGCGCGCCTGGTCTTGGCCCTCGCCGAGGGCGCCGAGCTCGGGGCGCCCATCCCTGGGGCCGGCAGCTCGCTCCCTGCCATCGCGGCGGCCGCCAACCCGACAGCACGCGCAGCGACGGCCTGCTCTCGCCGGTCTCGGTCGCCAGGCTGGGGTCCCGGCGAGCCCGTGGCCTGGTGAGCTGCTATCGTCTCCAGCGCCCGCCATGGTCGAGCTCAGGCCGCAAAACCCCACGCTGACCGGCGCCCTCCCCCGCGACCGCCCGAGCGCGGCTCGCCCCACCGGGTCTACGTGGCGCTGACCAACCACTGCAACCGCGCCTGCCCGTGGTGCAGCACCCACTCCTCTCCGGCCGGGCGCAGCTTCCTCGATCTCGCCGCCTTTCGGGCCTGCCTGCCCGCCGAGGCCCCTTCGAGGTCCAGCTCGAGGGCGGCGAGCCGACCATCCACCCCGAGTTCTGGGCGATGGTCGAGCTCGCCCGCGCCCACCCACGCTGCGCCAAGCTGGTCGTCGTGACCAACGGCGTGGTGCTCCCGCGCTCGCGCCCCGCCCTCGACGACTGGCTCGCCAAGCTGGGCGAGCCGCGACCCTCAAGCTCTCGGTCAATCACACCCTGCTCGCCCGCGACCGCGACCTGCTCGCCCTCGCGACCACGCTGCGCGAGGCCCTGGCCATCCTCGGCGGCGCGCGCGAGCTCGTGCTCAACGTCCGCCTGCGCCCCGACGCCCCCGGGCGCGACGCCTGGGTCGTCGACGCCGTGCGCGAGGCCGGCCTGCTCGCGCTCGCCAACGTGTTTCACCTCCAGGCCTACGGCATGGCCGACGACCGCGACTGGGAGCGCCCCTTCGTGGTCGGCAGCAATTTTTCGCTCATCAACCCCGACGGCCGCAGCTGCGGCACCGACCTCAATCGCACGCTCCGCGGCCATGCGAGTGCTGCCATGACTGCCAGCTTCGACCCCAGCTGGCGGCGGCAAAAGAGCGCGGCCTTCGACCTTAGCGCCAACAGCACGGCGCGCGGGACCATGCGCGTGAACCTGTGGGGCCAGCCCACGCAGATCTACGCCAACGCCAACTTTTCAATCTAAGCGCCCAGACTGCAACGCCCGCTGCCGCTTTTGCGTGGAGGAGCTGCGCCCGGCCTCGCGCGGCCGCGCCCTCGAGCAACAGCGCAGCGTCGAGCCGACGGACGAGCGCTACTTCGCGGCCCTCGACGCCTCGCTCGCGGCCCTGCGCCCGCTCGCCCCGACGATCTCCGATCACCGGCGGCGAGCCCAGCAAGGACCCCCGACTCCCGCGGATCCTCGAGCACGCCGCCGCTTCCCCAGCAAGCGACGCTCGCTGACCACCAACGCCTCGGGCCTGCTCGACCATCGCGCCGGCGCGCGGATCATCGACCACGTCGTCGCCGGCGGCGTCGAGCACCTCAACATCAGCCGCGCCCACCCCAGCCACGAGCGCAACGCCTCGCTGATGGTCTTTCGAGACGGCCTGAGCGTGGCCCAGCTGCGCGAGGTCGT
>NZ_JABJWV010000027.1:0-20924 GCF_011083025.2 Pseudenhygromyxa sp. WMMC2535 | reverse complement strand
AGCTATCCATGGGGCGCGCACCAGCGGACCGCGAGCTCCTATCAGGTCTACGCCGAGTACGCTCGGCGCCCTGGTCGGGTCCTGCGCCGCGAAGGAGCATGTCCTGTCTTGCGATGGCGTCACCTTGTTCGAGGCGCTGAAGAAAGAAGACTCGGACTCGTCGTGGTCCACCTCGCTCAGCTACTGGGTCTCCGAGGATCGGTCGCTACCTGGAAGATGTATGCGAACAGCGCCAAGAGCTGCGCCGGAACCGCCGACAGGGACAACATGCGCTTCACCGGAACAGCGAGCCAGCGCATACCACTACTACAAAACGATCTTCGTCAAGTGGATGGACGCTGCCAGTAGTCTGAGCGACGTCGAGCAACCCGGTCGGGAGCAGGCCCCGGACAATCTCGTCCGGGGTCTGCTCTCTCTTACAGCAGCCGCGCGCCCCCCGTCGGCCCTGAAAAAAATCGATCCAGTCGTGATCTGGCGCCCTGCCGTCGGAACCACGAGAGCATGATGACCAAGCAACTCGAGCTCTCCATCCTGCTCACGACTGGCGTCGCCCTGATCGGCTGTGATCAGTCCCCCGAGGACTACGAGAACCTCGAAGACCTCGAGGAGCTCGTCGACCTCCAAGATGTCGAGGACGCCTCGCAGCAGCTCGACGAGCGCGTCGAGGACGGAGAAGGGCCGAGGGCTCGCGGATCGTCGCGCCCGAGACCATCGACAACCACGCCCCCTGTGGCGAGCAGACCCTGCTCACCGTGCATGCGACCTCGGGGGCGAACTACGTGTTTTGCGGGCTCGGAGACGGCGTGACCGGCGTGCTCGAGGAGCTCCCGGCCGACGGCCGCGCCACCAGCCTGCTCGACCTCTACACGTCGCCTACCGAGGGCGCGGTCGAGCATGCCGAGGCCGAGCTCGAGCTTCGTTTGATGGGAGAGCTCCTCGGGGACGCCTGCCTTGGTCCGGCGCCTTGGGCGCATGCCGATGCAAGCGCCGCCCGCCTCGCTGGCGAGGTGGAGGCTTGCTGCGACCTGGCAATGTCGACGCGGCCCCATCGTCCCCGAGTACTGACGCTGTACCCCGACGGAGTGCTTGCCCTTCTTGGGGAAGCCGGTGTCGTCGATGACGAAGGCGTCGAGGCCCGGAGCTTGTCCTCGACGCGCAGGGCGAGTCGGCGAAACAGCTCCCACTCGTCCCAATCAGCGATCGTGATCGCCTGCTGGAGTCGCTGGCGGATGGCTTCGCTGTCACCGGGCGCGGCTGCGAGGCGCTGAGCGATGGGCACCATGCTCTTGCGCTCGCCATCGAGGAGAAGCCCACGCATGTAGTTGGCGAGGGCCTCGCGCCGCTCGCTGCGACCCATCTGATGAGTGATTGTAGCCGAGAAACTCCTCGAGTTCGCCCCCACCCGGAGATTTGTTCTGGAGTCACCCCCGCAGCAGATCACAGCCGGGGATCGTTGTCGATCCCCATCTGACCAAGTAGTCCTAGAACGGCGGGTCAATACGCGGCGCCCGCAGTTCCGACAAGTCACCCGCCGAGCGAGCTCGAAGCGAAGCCGCGCTCGTCCTCTCGTCCCTGCCGAGGTCCCGGGAAGCGTCCCCAGCGCCGCGCCCCATGCATCTGACATGCGCTAAGTACGGCCCGTAATTCATGCGTTTGGAGTTCCTACACGCACGCTGCCACTTCGACGTTGCCACTTCGGCGACGGTACCACCGCGGACTCGGCTGGCAAGCCGACCACGGGGCGGAGCGCGGACCCGGCCGGCGTGGCCGGGTGCGTCCGCGCTCGGGCTGCTGAACACGCGTGCAATCGCTCTCGGCGAAGCGAAGAGCGCGAGTTAGCATCGGGCGGTGACCGACGCGGAGGCGAGCGCTCGAACCCGCGGCCGACGTGGGCGCATCGCCCTGCGAAGCGGCGCCGCGCTCCTCGGTCTCGGCCTCGCCTACGCTGTGCTCTGGCGCGCGCCGAAGCGCCAGCTCGAGCGCGCTCGCGCCGAGGTCGAGCGCTGCCATCGCTACGCGCGGGACGACATCGCCATCCTCGACGACTGCCGGGCTCGACCCCGCGTCGCCGCCTCGCTTCGCTCGCCGGTGACGCGCAGGTCCGCGCTCGAGTTCATCGCCCGCACGGACTACGCCCGCGACGAATCGCGCTCGAGCATGCCTCGCGCCAGGCGTCGACGCGGCCGCGCGCGATGCCGCGGCCGCGCGGCTGCTGCTCGACGCGGACGCGCTCGTCGACCTCGGGCTCGACGCGGGCGAGCTCGCTCCCGATCTCGTCCACGCCGGCGCTCTCGGTGCAGCCGCCGACGGACTGGGGCCGGACGCCGGACGGCCGACGAGCCACCCGGAGCTCGTCGCTCGCGCGACGCTGGGCCGCGGGCAGCTCGAGCGACTCCGGGATCTGTGGCGCGCGTCCCCGACCGCGCCGACGAGCTGGCCCGCGGCGCTCGAGCGCGGGGCGTGGCTGTGCCTGCTCGACGAGGTGCAGCTCGGCGAGGCCGCCCTGCGCGAGGCCGCCGACGCGCTCGGGCAGCGAGGCCAGGACGACGCCAACCTCGACGCGATCCGCGTCGCGCTCGCCGCATGCACGGGCGCCGCCATCGACCCCGAGCTCGGACCCCTCGAGGGCCCGGGCTACCGCGGCTGGGTCGCAGCTCGGGAGGTCGCGCGCGGGGACGCGACGGCCGAGGCCTGGCTCGGGCGACTCGACGCCGGCGAACGCTCGCCCGTGCTGGCGCAGGCGGTCGCTCGAGATCCGACGACGCTCGAAGCGCTCGCGCACGGCCGCGAGCTCTCGCCCTCGCCGAGGTTGTTGCAGGCGGGGGCGCGGGGTCATCACGGCTCACGTCCCGCGAACGACGGGCATCGTCTACGACCCTGGGACGATGCTCCGGGCGGCAGAAGCCACGATCGCCGCCGACGGGTTCAGCGCGAGCTCGCGCGCGCTCGCGGGCCTGATCGCGGCGGAGGCCGCGGTCGAGCTCATCGCCCGGGGCTCGTCCTCCGAAGCGAGGGCCGCGCTCGCCCTCGCGGGCCGCCACATCGACGCGACCGACGCCTGGGTCCTGCACGGCCCGCGCATCCTCGTCGGGGACGCGCGGGCCGTGCTCGACGAGATCCACGCTCGACTCGCGGCAGGGCGACGCGCTGCCCGTCGGCGAGCGCGAGCGGCTCGCCGAGCTCGAGCTGCGCGCGCTCGCGGCGAGCGGCGACTGGCAGCGGCCCTCGCTCGAGCCGGACGCTTCCGTAGCGACCTCGAGGGACGCAGCGACCGCCACGCGCTCGCGGTCGCGACCTGGTACCTCGCCCTCGCGCTGCAGCTGCACGAGCCCACGCCGAGCGGCCTCCCGCTGGCGACCGAGGCCGGCGACGGGTGGACCCGGCGACGCTGGCCTGGCACCTCCGCCTCGCCCGGGACCTCGAGTTCGGGCGAGGAGCGCGCCCGGCGCTCTCGTCCTTTCCGGTGGCCCGGACTGTCCCGACCTCGGCGCCGTCTTGCTCGCCAGGGCGCGTGGCAAGGGGACGCCGAGGTCTGGCTCGACCTCGCGTTCGTTGATCAGCTGTCGAGGCTCGGGCGCGAGGCGATCTGGGCTCGCGCCGAGGCGGCTCGGTGGCGGGGGGATGCCGGATCCGAGGCGCGCTGGCGAGGGCGGCTGGGAGAGCTCCTCGCGCTGGCCAAGGACGAAGAACGGGCGATGCTCCTGCATCTCGCGGGGATCTGAGCTGCGATGGGCTCCTCCCCCTCCATTCGGCGTTGTCGGGCTTCGCTCGCCGTGTCACGGTCGAGGTATGGCCCTGCGTTCTCTCGCACAACTCGTACCTCGGTCGAGCGGTCCACGTCGGCGCCCCTTTGGCGGAACGTCCGTGTCCTTCCCGCATCGCTCACGGATCGAGGCCGGCCTCGGCGAGACTGCCGGGAGACTGGCGTGTCGAAGCTCGAAGCTGCGAAGCCAGAGGGGTTCAGGCGTTCACCGAGGGCACAACCACGACCTTCGCGTCACCCGATCCTCCCTTGACGGTCGCGGCCCACGAGGCTGCCCACCTCATGCAGCACGCCGGCCTGAGCCGAGACGCCGGGCTCGGTCCTGAAGGCCATGCTCACGCTGTCGCCGAACAGATCGGCGCAGGTCGCTCGGCGCGCCCCCTCCTCGACCACAGTTGGGGCAACCCGTGGCCAGCGCGACCCGACCCTACACGGAGTTCACGTCGTTCGACGCCGATACGCTCTGGATCGGGGGACGAGATCGGGATCCCGGCCACAGGACCGGCGCTCGCTGGGCTCGACTACCCGATCAAGGTGTCCGACACGTCCGAGACCCTGACAAACTCGATCATCTCCGCGAACGGAGGTCCAAGGTCCTGTTTGCGACCACGGCCATCGTCAAGAGCGCGAAGCGCAAGTTGGCCGCCATCGACAGTGGTATCGAGCTGACGACGAACACGAGCAACGCGATCGAGATCGACGGTGAGCGTCTCGTCGAAGTCACGGCTCGGTTCCCGGATAGCAAGAACCCGCAGTGTCTCAGCCGTGACTGCGGCCGGGCGGCGAACACGATCATGGGCCTCAAGGGCAAGCCCGCAGCGCAGGGAGTATGGCGATGACCAGGAGAGCGCGGTCTCGGCTCAACCTTCGACGTTCCGGTCCGAGATCCTCGGTTGGATGGGCTCGGACAGGGACGCGTACATGAGCAAGAACGAGGACCAGGCCGACGCCGAGGACGAGAAAGCAGGGATCAACCGCTACGCGATGCCAGGCGTGGGTGACGCCTACACCAATCGTCGCCAGCTACGACAACCCGACCCGGTGGGGATACCACTTCGCTGGAGTCATCCTCGCCCCGGGCCACGATCGAGTCACGGCCGAGAACGAGGCCGTCGGCGAGAACGTCGAGGAGAAACCTCAACTGGAAATTCGAGACCTTCGGCCCCCCGACCAAGCGCGGACAGAGCTTTCACGACCAAGAGTCCAAGCAGTGGGCCGGGTCGCGGACCGAGGGGGCGATGACGATCTCGGTCAAGAATCCTCGCTTCTGGAAAAAGCCGGTCCGCGAGATCATGAAGATCTACGACGACAAGCAGCTCAGGGAGCACTGGGGCGGCTGGCCGTGGCACGAGCTCGAGCAGCGCTCGATCGAGATCAAGACCGAGTACTTCAAGTTCCATGGCTGGCGAGAGCCCGAGCAAGCCGACGTGACCTTCGAACTCGTCGGGCCCAAGGCCAGGCGTAAGTATGAATCGGGGTGGTGGACCGTGCACCGGGGCGGCTCCGACACCTGGCGCGTCCCCATCAAGCGTCTGATCGGGACTCCCCCGCAGGGCAGCTCCATGAACGTCGAGTTGGCGGAGCGCAAGGGAGAGAGTCTCATCCAATTCACGTGGGACTACTCGGTTCCCCAGGAGGCGCTCCCGTTCCCGCCCGTCAAGGCGACAACGGCTATGCTCGGGTCACCGTTGGTCTGAGCGACTTCCACCGGACACCGACTGACGGCGATCGAGCCAACGGCGAAGTCGGGCGCCAGTTTGCTTGGAAGTCGTGGCACGAAACCTGGGAGACCCTGCTAAGGTCCCCAATGGGCCCAATCGAGACCGACGAAGCGCAATCTATGAGCCGGAGAAGGGCTTCATGCACATGGGACTATCCACGCGTCACCCACGGCCGAGGAGCTCGTCGAAGTTGCGAGGTGGACCCACGACCGGCTCGCCCGGGTATGCGCGCGACATGGTCGCTCGCTCGACGAGCTCGACGGAAACTCAGAAGAGCCCGTAAGTCATCGATATCACTCAGCTTTGCAAACTAAGCTTCAACGCGTCTCCACGATGTCGCCATCCCCGGCGGCAGACCGGGAGCAGGAAGTTCGAGCAGCTTGATCGCTCGCTCCAGCGCAGCAGGGCTCAGATGCATGTAGCGCTGCGTCGTCTGGAGGTTTGCGTGTCCTGCCAGTTCCTGGATCGACCTCGTGGAGCCCCGCATGGCGAGGTGCGAGCAGAAGGTAGACGCCAGTCAGCATCACCACGACGGCGACCAGGCGCGGCCCGAACGACGACGCGGGGATCTTCGCTTCGCGGCACGACACGCGAGTCCGGCCGCCGCAGCGGCTGCACGCCACTTCGTGCCGACGGAAACTCGGTGACGTGGGGGCCGCTCGGCTCGAGCTCGAGCAGCTGAGACGGCGCGGCTCGTCGTCGACGAGCTGCGGCAGCGTCACACGCAGTCCAGACAGACCTCGGGGAACAGGTCGATGACCTCGTCGACGCGCTCGGGCGGCAGCAGCTCCCGGTGCGCGCCGCGGTGGCCCTTCTGACCGCCGCGCTTGCGCTTGCCCTTCGACTTGGGCTTGCGCTCGTTCTTGCCGGCCCCGGGGCCGTCGCTCGACGGGGGCAGGTGCGAGTTGCTCGAGTTTTGGCCGAGCTTCTCGAGCAGCTGCTCGATCTGGCTTCGAGCTTGGCGACCTGTCCTCGAGTCGGCGATCCGGGCGACCTCGCCCTCGAGCTCGGCGATCCGGGCGTCCTTCTCGGCGAGCTTGGTCTCGAACTCGGCGGCCGAGAGCGTTGCGTCCCGGACCTCGGCGTCCGGTAGCTCCGCGTTCTCATCAGCCCCCACATGACCGTTGATCACGACCGTCGTCGCATGTCGATCCTGCGGTCGCGAGATCGGTCACACCGACTTTCTCGGGGTCTGAACGGTTACACTGCAGGTTGCTAACCGGACCGTCGGGGCCTCGATCTCGTCTTCTTGCCTTGATGCCGAAAGGCGTTGAGCACAGCTGCCGCACCTGGAGTTCCGCTCGAAGGACACGTGTACGCCAACCGGCACAAGCCGACCACGTCAAGAACACCAAAGGGCCAGCGCAAGCACCTCCCAACAGCACCGTCAACAAGCTCCTCGGGCAGGTCAAGACCATGCTCGAGGTCGCCGTCCGCTGGCGGATCATCGAGGCGATGCCCCTCGAGATCGAGATGCTCGAGCTGCCCATGACCGCGGGCGATCAAGCTCCTCGAACTTCCTTCGCCCGACTCGCCGGTCGGGAGTGGAGACATGGTGGAGACGGTCTAGCCGGGCTCCAGAAACTTGTTTGATCTCGATGACTTAGGGGCGTATTCAGGATTCCGTGGTGGAACCCAGCGCGGCTCCTGGCGCCGGGTTTTCGTCGAGGGCGCGAAGCCAAAACGCCGCTGTACCGGGCGTACTGCAAGTTTTGGCGACAAAGCCCTCGGCGAAAAGAACAAGCGAGGTGTCGTGTTGGGTTTCACCACGGGCTCCTACGCGCCCGGCTCCCCGCGCTCGCCTGGGATGGGCGCGATGCGCTCGGCGTGGGCGAGCAGGGCCTGCTTGGTCCGCCGCCACGCCGCCGTCCGGTGAGCGTCGGCGCGAAAGCACAGCAAGATGCGATCGGGGATCTGCGGGAGCTCGGGGTGCATCACCACGAGCTCGCCCTCGTGGCCGTAGTTGGCCACGCGCCGCGGCAGGATCCCCACGCCCAGGCCCGCGAGCACCAGGGTCTTGGCAAGCTCGAGGTCGCCGGTGGTCAGCAGCCGCTCGGGCAGCAGGTCCATCCCGCGCAAGGTGTCGACGATCTGCTGGCACTGGTCCACGCGCCCGGCGTAGATCAACGGCGAGTTGCGGAGCCTGGACTCGATCTCTTCGCGGCTGCCGGGCGCGGCCAGGCCGTCGACGCGGCCGACCAAGGCCACGGCGTCGCGGAAGGCCTCGACCATCACCAGCTCGTCGTGGGGCAGCGGGTTGACGATCAACCCAAAGTGCACGCGGCGATCGATGACCGCCTCGCGCACTCCCGCCGACGTCCCGTTCCACACGCGGATCTCGATGCCGGGGCTGGCTGCCAAGAAGGCGCTCATGAACGCCGGCAAGAAGTAGGCACCCAGCGACTCGTGGCAGCCGATCACGAACTCGCCCGCGTCGCCGCACTCGAGCCCGCGGATCCGCTCCTCCATCTCGTCGACCATCCCGAGGATCTCGCAGGCGGAGGTCGCCAGGGCTCGGCCGGTGGGCGTGACCGTCACGCCGCGCGGGTTTCGGAGCAGGAGCTTGCTCTCGAGGTGCTCCTCGAGGCGTTTGACCGCCGCCGTGAGCGTGGACTGGGCCACGCCGAGCTGCTTCGCCGCTGCGGTCAGGTTGCCGACCTCCGCGATCACGCGGAAGTAGCGCAGATGAACCAGGTCCATTGCCTGGCCATCATGCCCCAAGGCGGCGGTCGGTGCGACCGGCACCGACCGCCGCCTGGTGCTCTTTCCCCCCACGTTACGAGAGCTCAGCTCGCCGCAGCGTCACGACTTCACTGCTGCTGCGGCACGTTGCTCGGACAGAAGTCCTGATCGGAGTCGACCGCGAAGGTCTCGGTGTCGTCGTCGATCGCCTTGACAAAGGCGATCAGATCCGCGAGCTGCTCATCCGTCGGCCCGAACACCTGGTTGCCCGCCCGCAGGTGGGCGGTGAAGTCCCCGCTGGGATCGAGCAGCTCCTCGAGGCTCTCGGCCGAGCCGTTGTGCAGGTAGGGAGCGCCCTGGCCCACGCCGAGCAGCGAGGGCACGTTGTAGCCGTCGGCGCCCTGGGCGGTCGCGCCGTTTTGGCGCAGCTCCTCGGCGCCGTGGCTGGCCGGACCGTCGACATCGAAGGTCCCGACAATCCGCGACACGCAGACGTGGCGCGCGGGCGCCCCGTTTTGATCGTTGGCGAGCACGGTCAGCTCGCTGACATCGGTGCTCGTGAGCTGATCCGCGCGCACGTCACCGGTCGAGGACACGCCGGCCTCGAGCAAGGTCAGCGCGCGCTCGTCGAGGTCGCTGCCGTCGTTGGCGTTGAAGGCCGGGGTGTAGCTGCGCCGCGAGATCGTCCACAGCGAGCCGCTGTGGCAGTTGTCGCAGCCGCCGTCGTCGAACACCGTGCGGCCCGCGAGGGGATCCCCGTCGAGGCGCGTGGGCGCCTTGGGCGAGCGCAAGCTAGCGATGTAGGTCTCGATCGCGTCCCAGTCGTCGGGCGTGGCCCCGGTCAGCGCCGCGCCGCGGGCCGAGCCGCGGTTGAAGGCGTTGATCGGGTCGGCGACGCCGCCCTCACCGACGATGTCGATGCGGACCTCGGCGTTCGGCGAGCCGTTGTCGTTGAGCGCGGTGTCGCTGACGATCGCGCCGGTGCCCCCGGCGACTCCGCGAGTGTTGAGCTCGAAGTCATGGATCTCGTCGAAGATCGCCGTCCAGTTCAAGATCCGCTGCTCGGTCCCGCCGGCGTTGAAGCTCGCCGAGGTGTCCACGGTCTGGCGCGGGCCCGCGGGGAAGGACCAGGTCACGTTGTCGGTGGTCCCAAAGGGGTGGCAACCAGCGCAGCTCACCCAGCCGTTGGCCGACCACCGACCCAGGCCGGTGTTGAAGAAGCGCTGGCCCTGGAGGGCCTCGATGCCCGCGGCGTCGCTCGGTGAGCTCGCCGAGCTGATGTCGGCGGTCACGGTCTCCTGCTCGGCCAGGTCGATGTGGGAGATGCTGCGCGCGACCTCGTTGGCCGTGTACATGTTGGTGCTCGAGATCGCCACGCCCATGGGCGAGCGGCTCGCGCCCAGGAAGCTGGCCCCGGAGAGCGAGCCGGCCTTGATCGGGTTGGCCGAGAAGTCCACACGCAGCACGCTGTCGGAGCTCAGCGAGGAGAAGTAGGCGAACTCGGTGTTGTCGGCGAAGGCGATGTCCGTGGGGATCGGGATGAAACGCTTGGGCGCGTCGAGCTCGTCGACCAGGCCGTTGAGGTCGATGGGCTGGGACTCGGGGGTGAGGCTCTCGACGTCCACCCGGTGCACGAGGCCCTGGAGGTTTTGGTGGAAGTCGGTCCCGCCCTCGAAGGAGGCCGGCGAGGCGCCGACGCTGCTCACGTAGAGCGTGCCCTTGTTGATCGCGCACGAGTAGAGCTGGTTGGGGTAGGCCCCCGTCGACTCGAAGCCCGCCGTGCCCGAGCTGGTCAGCGCGGGCAGGCGCAGCTCGCCGAGCTCGCCCTCGCCGGTGATCGTGAACACCCGGCCCTCGCGGGCGTTGTCGGTCGCCTCGCGGCCGCCGGCGGCCACGCCGTAGAAGTCGGTCACGAACACGGTCTCGTCGCCCTCTTCGGCGTCGAGGTCGTTGGTCACGCAGACCGCGTAGGGCGATCCCCCCGTCTCGATCTCCTGGGTGATCTGCATGCTCTCGGTGTCCACCGCGATCACGTAGCCCTCGGCCCACAGCGGGACCCACAAGGTCGTGCCCGCGGCCGAGAGCGCCGCGCGGCCGGGCTCGGCCCCGACCGTGACCTTGTTCTCGAGGGTGGGGCCGGTGTCCAACCCACCGATGCGGGCGACCGTGCCCTCCTCGCGCAGGACCACGAAGATCGCGTCGCTCTCGGGCGAGAAGGACACCGACTCCGGTTCACCGCCGAGCACCAGGCGCGCCTCTTCCGTGAGGCCAGGCAGCGAGAAGATCGTCAGCTCGCCGCTCCCAGAGTTGACCACCGCCAGGCGGGTGCCGTCGGGCGAGGCCGCGATTGGACCGCCCTTGGTCGCCCCGGGGAAGAACAGCAGCTCTTCTCCGCCGGTCTCGCCAGTGTCGGTTTCACCCGTATCGCCGGTGGTGGTGTCCCCCGTATCGGAGGTCCCGGTGTCGTCGTCCTCGCCGGGCTCGTCGGTCTGACAGGCCGGCAGGAGGGCCGAGAGAAAAAGTATGGGTAAGCTCGTGTCGATCCAGCGACGCATTTCGATGGAGTGTTCAGGGCCGCCGGCGTTGCGACCACTAGACGCCATCAATCGCTCACATCGACGAGACCGATACCGGACCCCGGGCCGCCATCGGTCTCGTCGATGGATCGTCAAAAAAACGCCCTGGAGCGCACACTAGCTGCGGCTCAGGGCGCCTTGGTCGTTTCCGCTCGACTGCCCGAGAGGTGGGGCACGATGCCCCACTCACGGCGCACCGGCTACTGAAGAATCCCGTCGTCGGGCTCGAGCAGCTCGGGCAAGGCGCTGCGATCTTCGCCCAGGCGCTGGCGCAAGTTGACCTCGATCATCCGTGACAGCGTGGTCAGCGGGAGGTCGTTGGGGTCCTTGCCAAAGGGGTTTTCGATCTCCGTGCCCACGGAGTCGAGGCCATAAAAAGCGTAGGCGACCAGGCCCACGACCACCGGCGTCCACGCGCCGACCTGATCGACGATGCCGAAGGGCAGGCCCACGCAGTAGAGCAGCACGATCCGGTGGATCAGCACGGTGTAGCTGGCGGGGATCGGCGTCGACTTGATGCGCTCGCAGGCGCCCTGGACCGAGGTCATCTCGGTCAGGCTGTCCTCGAGCGCCGGCAGGTGCATGGGGTGGACCCAGCCGCGGTCGTAGAGCCAGCGCAGGCGGTCGCCCAACCACTGGAGGATCGCCACCGGGCGGTTGTACTCGTCGATCAGGCTGGCGCGCAGCTCGTCGGGGATCAGCCCGCGCAGCTCGTCGAGGGAGTCTTCGTCGCGCAGATGGTGGCGAAAGGCGTGGACGTAGGCGATCAGCGCGTGGACCAGCTCGCCGCGCACGGCCTCGACCTGCTCGCGCTCCTCGGCCGCGAGCTCGTGGTCGCCCTGGGCGTCGATCATCCGCGGGCCGATCAGCGTGAGCAGCTGGCGCGTGAAGCTGCGCGAGACGTTGACCATGCGCCCCCACAGCTTGCGCCCCTCCCAGAACCGGTCGTAGCCGGTGTTGTTGCGGAAACCGAGGAAGATCGACAGCGCCAGGCCGATCAGCGTGAAGGGCAGGTGCGTGAGCTTGGGGTGAAACTCGGGCACGTGCTGGGACGTCCAGGTCACGCCGATGGCGACGGCCATCGAGACCGCGACCCGCTTCCAGATCACGGTCAACGTGGTGCCCTTGAACATGAACACCTGGGCGAGCCAGGAGCGCCGGTCGATGATGATCATGGCGCGGACAAGCTACCTCAAAGCGGCGGCCTCAATCCACGAAGCGCCGGGGCACCCGCAGGCCCATGAACCCCAAGAGCGCGAACACGAGCGCCACGAACATGAACATCAGGCGCACGTCGGTGGTCTCGCTGGCCCAGGCGACCGCGCCCAGGGGCAAGATCAGCCCGAGGTTGAGGCCGCCGACCACCCGCGAGAGCGAGGCGCTGCGCGAGCGGCCCTCGCTGGCGAGCACGTGGATGATCAGCCCGAGGCCGAGCAGGAGCAGCAGCACCGCGAAGGGCAGCGCGACGATCGCGAGGCGGGCGAGGCTCTCCATGGCGGTTTTCGGTCGGTCGGGTGATCCCGGGCGCTCGCGGGGCGAGCTGGGCGGGCGAACCCTAACAACCCCACGCGGGGCGAGCCAGCCGAGCTGCCCGAGCTGCCCGAGCTGCCCGAGCTGCCCGAGCTGGGACAGGGGCAGGCCGCCGCGACCGCCTCGCGCCCCGCTGTCAGCCCTGCTACACCTGCCGCGTGCCGGAATTCGACTTCGATCTCTTCACCATTGGCGCCGGCTCGGGCGGCGTCGCGGCCAGCCGGCGCGCCGGCGAGTACGGGGCCAAGGTTGCGATCTGCGAGGGCTCGCGCGTGGGCGGGACCTGCGTCATGCGCGGCTGCGTGCCCAAGAAGCTGCTCGTCTACGCGGCCAGCTTCGCCGAGCACTTCGCCGACGCGGCCGGCTTCGGCTGGTCCGTGCCCGAGCCCAAGCTCGACTGGCCCAAGCTCATGGCCGCCAAGGAGGCCGAGCTCGACCGCCTCGAGCAGATCTATCGTCGCCTGCTGCGCGACTCCAAGGTCGAGCTGATCGAGGGTCGCGGCAAGCTGATCGACGCCCACACCGTCGAGGTCGGCGACAAGCGCTACACCGCCAAGTACATCCTGATCGCCACCGGCGGCTGGCCCGAGCTCCCCGACATCCCCGGCATCGACCTGGCGATCACCTCCAACGAGGCCCTCGAGCTGCCCGAGCTGCCCAAGCGCGTGACCATCGTCGGCGGCGGCTACATCGGGGTCGAGTTCGCGGGCATCTTCAACGCCGCCGGCGCCAAGGTCACCATGCTCCTGCGCGGCGACAACGTGCTGCGCGGCTTCGACGACGAGATCCGCGAGCGCCTGGCCGAGGAGATGAACGCCCGCGGGGTCGAGATCCTCACCGAGGTCCGGGTCCGCAGCATCGACGAGCGCAGCGACGGCTCGCTGAGCCTGCTCCTCGACCACGACGAGTTCCACGAGACCGACGCGCTGCTCTACGCCACCGGCCGCAAGCCCGCGAGCGCCGGCCTGGGCCTCGAGATGGTCGGCATCGAGACCCGGCGCGACGCGGCCATCGTCGTCGACGAGCGCAACCGGACCGCGGTGCCCAACATCTACGCGATCGGCGACGTCACCCACCGCATCAACCTCACCCCGGTGGCGATCGCGGAGGGCCGCGCCCTGGCCGAGACCCTGTTCAACCGCAAGCCGCTGATCACCGAGCGCGACAACATCCCCACCGCCGTGTTCTCGCGCCCGCCCGTGGCCACCGTGGGCCTGACCGAGCAGGAGGCCCGCGAGCGCCACGAGTCCGTCGAGGTCTACTGCACGCGCTTTCGGCCGATGAAGGCCACGCTCTCCGGCCGCGCCGAGCGGATCACCTGCAAGCTCGTGGTCGACAAGCCCAGCGGCGTCGTGCTCGGGGCCCACATGGTCGGCGAAGACGCGCCGGAGATCATCCAGGGCCTGGCGATCGCCCTCAAGTGCGGGGCGACCAAGCGCGACTTCGATCGCACCATGGGCATCCACCCCTCGGCGGCCGAGGAGTTCGTGACCATGCGCTTCCCCGTGCCCGACACGGACTGAGCCTGTCCCATCCCGCCCCCTCGTTCGCGGGCTGCGAGGGCGCCGACTCGTCGAGTCTGCGCCCTCGCGTCGCGTCTGGGCGCCTAGGAGCCCGTAGTGAAACCCAGCGCGGCGCCTAGGGGCAGCGCAACCGGCCCGAGACGACGCGCGCCATCGCCCGCTCCAGCCGCGGCCCGAGCTGCGCATCACCTTGGACCTCGACGGCGACCGCGTCGCTCGCTCCAGCCAGAGTCGCCAACGCATCGCTGGCGGACTCGAGGCGCGCGGCGACCTCCTCGCAGCTCGGCGCTTGCTTGGCGGCTTCGGCTTCGCCTTCGCCTTCATAGGCGCTGGCGACAGCCTCTGCGGCCTCCACCCAGGCCCGCGCTTCGGCGCTCGGACCCGCGGGCGCCGAGCCCTGCTCCTGCGCCTCTGCTCGCCCGCGTCTGCTTCGGCCGCTCCCGACGAGTCCGCTCCCGGCTCGGCCGTCGCCCCTGCGCTCGCCGGAGCCGGCCGCGACGCGTCGTCTCCCCCCTCCGCCCCCTGCTCGTGCGAGCGGGTCATGCAGCCGAGGCCGCAGCCGAGCACCAGCACCGTGACACCCAAAAAGACCCTCACTCCTCGACCTCCATGCATTCTTCCTCCTGCCCCTCGTAGGGCTCCTGGCCCGCGGAGCGGATCACGCCGGGCGCTGGACAGCGCGGGTGGTAGCTGGGGTAGGCGCCGATGACCTCGATCTCGATGGCGCCGCGCTGCTCGTAGATCGCGTCGAGCCCCGCCCGCGTCCACACCGGCAGGCCGTCCGCGACCGCCTTCTCCTCCCACCGCGCGTAGGCCTTGCGGTACTTCCCAGCCCGCCGCCGCAGCGCCGCGAAGTACTTGTCGAGGGGCAGATAGCAGCCCTCTCGCAGCTTGGGCTTGGGCCCGTAGCGCTCGCTGATGAAGCGCTGCTCGAGGGCCTCGCGCCACGGCGAGAACTTGGCCCGCAGCGGGTGGCGAAGCTCCGCGGCGCGCTCGTAGGCGCTGTGGGCCAGGCGTCGCTCGCCGCGCAGCGCGAGCGCGTTGGCGAGGGCGTAGTGAATGTGGGAGATGCTCTCTGCCCCGTAGACGGCGATCATCGCGACGAGCGCGTCGATCACCGAGTCGTCGAGGCCGGCGGCCTCGTAGGCCGCCACGCTGCCCTCGTAGCGCTGCTCGTCGCTCAGCTCGAGGCCGAGAAAGTCTCGCTCACCGACGTCCTCGCCCGCCTCGAGGCTCGCTAGAAATTCGACGAGCTGTCGGTGGATCCGCTCGCGCCCAAAGTGGGCCTGCGGCTCGAGCTCGAGGGCGCGGTCGATGTGCTCGAGCGCGCGCGCGTACTCCCCCGTGAAGGTGTAGAGCGTCCCGAGGTTGGCGTGGGTCGCGTAGCCGTCCGGGTCGATCGCGGCTCGCCGCTCGAGCACCTCGCGGGCTTCGTCGAGGCGGCCGAGGTGGATCAACGCGACGGCCTTCATGTCGAAGCCGCCGAGCCACTTGGGCGCGACGGCCAGGCCGGCGTCCGCGGCCTCGATGCGCTTTTCGTAGTAGGCGTCCGTGTGCTTGATGTAAGCCCCGACGAGCGCATCGACCACGCAGGGCAGCGCCTCGGCCTCGGCCGCGTAGGTCTCCTGATCCCACAGGCAGGCCGCGGCCTTCGCCGGCGAGAGCAGCACCAGCGCGACGCATGCCGCGAGCGAGAGCCGGCCGACGCGAGCGAGCATGAGCCGACAGTAGCAGCCTCGCCCGCGCCGCGGGCACGAGTATCTTCCCTCAGTCTGGACCCAGTGCGGCCCCGATACGGCCCGCGTGCGCTTCGAAACCGAGTCGTGACCTCGCCTCAATCGAACGCGCCCTGGCTCTGCAGCTCCCGCATCAGGCTCGCAAAGTCCTCGAGTGTCATCACCTCGGGATGGCGCAGGTAGTAGTCCGTGGCCCAGCTGCGCGCCAGCTCCGGCCGCTGGCGCTCGCGCTGCGCCTGCGAGAGCCGCCCGTCGGGGCACCACGGCCACAGCGCGTAGAGCCGGTCGAGGTCGAAGGGCTCCTTGCCCTTGGCCAGCGCCTCCGCCCGGGCGCGCTCGAGGGCCTGGTCCTCCTCGCTACGGGCCGCGGCCAGGACCGCCGAAAGCCACTCATCGTCGCTGCTCACCGCTGCTAGTCTACCGCGTGATCAGCCGCGCCCTCCTCCTGAGCTTCGCGCTAGCCGGCCCGGGGTCGAGCGCCGCGCCCTCCCAGGCCGCGAGCCTGGGCATCGACGGCGCGCAGCTGCGCCAGCACATGGAGCGCCTCGCGTCCGACGACTACGCCCTGCCCTTCAACGTCACCGGCCCGCTCGAGCGCGGCGAAGACCTGCTCGTGTTCGAGACCCCCGAGGGCGAGCGCGCCCTCGAGCGCCAGGCCTACGCACTCGATGGTCAACGTCGACATGGTCGGCCGACTCGACTACCACATGGCCAGCGACGAGCTCGAGACGATCAATTTCCCGGGCATGGAAGCCATCGCGGACGCCGTCGCGCGCCTGGTCTTGGCCCTCGCCGAGGGCGCCGAGCTCGGGCCGCCCATCCCTGGGGCCGGCAGCTCGCTCCCCTGCCATCGCGGCGGCCGCCAACCCGACAGCACGCGCAGCGACGGCCTGCTCTCGCCGGTCTCGGTTCGCCAGGGCTGGGGTCCCGGCGAGCCCGTGGCCTGGTGAGCTGCTATCGTCTCCAGCGCCCGCCATGGTCGAGCTCAGGCCGCAAAACCCCACGCTGACCGGCGCCCTCCCCCGCGACCGCCCGAGCGCGGCTCGCCCCCACCGGGTCTACGTGGCGCTGACCAACCACTGCAACCGCGCCTGCCCGTGGTGCAGCACCCACTCCTCTCCGGCCGGGCGCAGCTTCCTCGATCTCGCCGCCTTTCGGGCCTGCCTGCCCGCCGAGGGCCCCTTCGAGGTCCAGCTCGAGGGCGGCGAGCCGACCATCCACCCCGAGTTCTGGGCGATGGTCGAGCTCGCCCGCGCCCACCCACGCTGCGCCAAGCTGGTCGTCGTGACCAACGGCGTGGTGCTCCCGCGCTCGCGCCCCGCCCTCGACGACTGGCTCGCAAAGCTGGGCGAGCCCGCGACCCTCAAGCTCTCGGTCAATCACCACCTGCTCGCCCGCGACCGCGACCTGCTCGCCCTCGCGACCACGCTGCGCGAGGCCCTGGCCAGCCTCGGCGGCGCGCGCGAGCTCGTGCTCAACGTCCGCCTGCGCCCCGACGCCCCCGGGCGCGACGCCTGGGTCGTCGACGCCGTGCGCGAGGCCGGCCTGCTCGCGCTCGCCAACGTGTTTCACCTCCAGGCCTACGGCATGGCCGACGACCGCGACTGGGAGCGCCCCTTCGTGGTCGGCAGCAATTTTTCGCTCATCAACCCCGACGGCCGCAGCTGCGGCACCGACCTCATCGCACGCTCCGCGGCCATGCGAGTGCTGCCATGACTGCCAGCTTCGACCCCAGCTGGCGGCGGCAAAAGAGCGCGGCCTTCGACCTTAGCGCCAACAGCACGGCGCGCGGGACCATGCGCGTGAACCTGTGGGGCCAGCCCACGCAGATCTACGCCAACGCCAACTTTTCAATCTACAGCGCCCAGACCTGCAACGCCCGCTGCCGCTTTTGCGTGGAGGAGCTGCGCCCGGCCTCGCGCGGCCGCGCCCTCGAGCAACAGCGCAGCGTCGAGGCCGACGACGAGCGCTACTTCGCGGCCCTCGACGCCTCGCTCGCGGCCCTGCGCCCGCTCGCCCCGACGATCTCGATCACCGGCGGCGAGCCCAGCAAGGACCCCCGACTCCCGCGGATCCTCGAGCACGCCGCCCGCTTCCCCAGCAAGCGACGCTCGCTGACCACCAACGCCTCGGGCCTGCTCGACCATCGCGCCGGCGCGCGGATCATCGACCACGTCGTCGCCGGCGGCGTCGAGCACCTCAACATCAGCCGCGCCCACCCCAGCCACGAGCGCAACGCCTCGCTGATGGTCTTTCGAGACGGCCTGAGCGTGGCCCAGCTGCGCGAGGTCGTCACCATCGCCCGCGCCGGTGACTGCCGGGTCCGCCTGTCCTGCGTGCTGATCGAGGGCGCCGTCGACTCGCTGGCCAAGATCGTCGAGTACCTCGACTTCGCCGCGTCCCTGGGCGTCGACAACGTGATCTTTCGCCAGCTCATGCACATCGACCGCGACACCGTCGCCGACAACTTCGTGGTCCGCTTCAGCGAGCGCAAGCGCGCCCAGCTCGAGCCGCTGCTCGATCAGATCAGCGAGTCCCCCGAGTTCGCGTTTCAGCGTCAGATCGTCGGCTATTACTACTACGTCGAGGTCTGGCGATGGCAGGGCATCGACGTGGTCTTCGAAGAGGCCGACCTCGCCCAGCTCGAGCGCAGCAAGGCGAGCATGCCCGGCGTCGTCCATGAGCTGATCTTCCACCCCAACCCGCCTGGCCGCGACCTGGCAACCTTGGGACGGCGAGCTGGGGCCACCGTGAACGCCGCGCCCGTGCTCCCGGCGCTGCCTTACTTTGGCGACAACCTGGCCGTGCTCGCCGAGATCGAGACCGCGCTCGAGCGCCACGCCATCGGCCCCAGCGTGGGCGAGGCGATCTTGCTGCGCGCCAGCGAGCACGAGAAGCTCGCCCGCGTGCTCGCCCTGGGCAGCGACCGCGTCGGCTATCCCGGCGACAAGCGCTGGCGCCACGACCCTCGCATCGCCCACGAAGACCTGATCTTGGCGACCACGCCCCAGGAAAACCGCGACACCGAGCTCGCCGGCGACCCCGAGGCTTCGAGCTCCCTGCGCAAGCTCCCGGGCATCCCCGCGCCGATGATCCTGGTCTACGCCGCCGCCTGCTTCGAGGCCCTGCGGCCCAAGTCGTACCGCTTCTTGGATCCAGCGGACAAGGTAGCGGCCCTGCGCGCGGTGATCCCAATTCGCAAGCTCGAGCGGCCGCGCGGGTGGTTCTCCCCCGAGGAAGGCCGCGCCTATCGCAGCTTGGTCGACGCCGCCTTGCGAGCGCCGCAAAGCCGCGGCGTGATCGTCGAGCTCGGCTGCTGGCTCGGCCGCAGCACCTCCTACATCGCAACCCTCTGCGCCAGCCTCGGCGCCCGGCTGATCGCCGTCGACCACTATCTCGGCTCGAGCGATCGCTTCGACGCGGCCTACAAAGAGACCCTCGCCAGCCGCGACGTCGCGGCCGAGTTCCTCGCCAACATCGCGGCCATGGGCGCCGCCGTCGACCTGCGTCGGGCGTGCTCCCTCGAGGTCGCGCCGACCATCGCCCCCGGAGCGCTCGACCTCGTGTTCCTCGACGGCTCCCACGACCACGCCGCGGTCGCGGCAGACATCGCCGCTTGGCGCCCGCGCCTGCGCCCCGGGGGCGTGCTCGCCGGCCACGACCTCTCGCCCGAGCACCCCGGCGTGGTCGCGGCCGTCGAGGCCGCCGCCGCCGCCCCCAACGCCACGCTCAGCCGCGGACCGGGGAGCCTGTGGTCGCTGACATGGACGCCCCGATGACCCGCAAATCCGTCACCGTGGTCACCGGCGCCTTCGACTGCGGCAAGACCACCACCCTCGAGTGGCTGCGCGAGCACCACGGCCTGCGCATCCACGGCGAGGCCCACCTGCGCGCCCTCGCCGAGATCGGGGATCGCAGCGCCGGCCATCCCCCCGATCGCGGCTTCTTCAGGATCACCGATCCTGCCCACTTTTGCCCAATGTGCCGACCCTGGCAGTTTGCCGAGCTCGTCCTCGAGGCGCAGCGGGAGATCGAGCGCAGCGCCCAGCCGGGCGACCTGCTCGAACGCGGCTACCTCGACCCGATCGAGATGCTGCTGCGCAACACCCAAAGCCCCGACGACGGCGCGCGGCCGACCTGGACCACGATCGCCGACTACGCCCAGGTCGTCCTCTTCGAGGTCATGCCGGCGCTCCAGCGCCCGCGCTGGGGAAAGTCCCAGGCGCAGCGCGTCGCCGAGGCCGAGGCGATCAACCAGCGCCTCGCTCGGCTCTATCGCGCGGCCGGCTTCTCGCTCGTGACGATCCCGCCGGGCAGCGTCGAAGCGCGCGCGGAAGCCCTACTCGCGGCCCTCGCGGGCGGCTGAGCACCCAGCCACTCGAGCGTCCCCGCGCTGCGAGACGTCGCCCGCCGCACAGCGAGAGCGCTGCGACTCGTCTCCTGTGGCCAATGAGGATGTCACCGTTGTGTAACGCTTCAGATATGCAAATTGTGTCGTGAGAGACCAAGCTCGCGGCATGCGAGCTCGCACTTCACATCTCCCCCTCATCGGCGCTGCGCTCTCACTGCTCACCTCGAGCGCCTGTGGAGATCAGCCCTCTCAGGATGACGAGGTCGCCGCAGACGAGAGCGAGGGCACGAGCGGAGACGACGAGGTTGGCGATCCCGACGAAGGGTCGAGCGCCACTGGAGATGACGAATCGACGAGCAGTGACACCAGCTCCGACAGCGACACCAGCTCCGACAGTGACACCAGCTCCGACAGCGACACCAGCTCCGACAGTGAAGACGACGAGTCGACCAGCGACGAGTCTGGCTCCGAGGAGTCCGATACCGGCGAAGAGCCGGACACGGCCTGGGTCGGCCAATCACGATCACCGGCGCCTTCGATGAAGTCTTCATCGACGACCAAGCCGAGCCACTGCCCATCGAGGACACCAATGGCAGCCACCCCTACGTCGAGGTCCCCGCCGGCTCCCACGTCTTCCACTACGACACCACGAACGACGACGAAGACGACCACGAGGAGTTTGGGCCCTTCGAGCTCGAGGCCGGTCGCGAGTACACCATGGTCTTCTTCATCGTCGACATCGAGGGGGACGAGCGCACCTTGATGGAGCTATTCCTCAATGACAGCGAGGACATCGCCCCCACGGACATGCGCCTGCACTTCATGCACGTGTCAGACACCATGGGCTGGTATCCCTTACAGACCCTCCAGTTCGACGTCCTCGACCTCGACGCCCAAGTCCCGGCCCTGCTCGTCGACGATCTCGACTTCCGAACGCACGCCTACGTCGATCTCCCAGCGGGGTCTCACACCATCGGCTCGACCCCGATGACAACTCGACCCCAGTTTGGGTCTACCACCTCCCGGAGGTCAGCGGAGGCGA
>NZ_JABJWV010000026.1:42500-45945 GCF_011083025.2 Pseudenhygromyxa sp. WMMC2535 | reverse complement strand
GGGGGGGGGGGGGGGGGGTGGGGGGGGGGGGGGGGGGGGGGGAGGGGGGGGGGGGGGGGGGGGGGGGGGGGGGGGGGGGGGGGGGGGGGGGGGGGGGGGGGGGGGGGGGGGAGGGGGGGGGGGGGGGGGGGGGGGGGGGGGGGGGGGGGGGGGGGGGGGGGGGGGGGGGGGGGGGGGGGGGGGGGGGGGGGGGGGGGGGGGGGGGGGGGGGGGGGGGGGGGGGGGGGGGGGGGGGGGGGGGGGGGGGGGGGGGGGGGGGGGGGGGGGGGGGGGGGGGGGGGGGGGGGGGGGGGGGGGGGGGGGGGGGGGGGGGGGGGGGGGGGGGGGGGGGGGGGGCGGGGGGGGGGGGGGGGGGGAGGGGGGGGGGGGGGGGGGGAGGGGGGGGGGGGGGGGGGGGGGGGGGGGGGGGGGGGGGGGGGGGGGGGGGGGGGGGGGGGGGGGGGGGGGGGGGGGGGGGGGGGGGGGGGGGGGGGGGGGGGGGGAGGGCGGGGGGGGGGGTGGGGGGGGGGGGGGGGGGGGGGGGGGGGGGGGGGGGTGGGGGGGGGGGGGGGGGGGGGGGGGGGGGGGGGGGGGGGGGGGGGGGGGGGGGGGGGGGGGGGGGGGGGGGGGGGGGGGGGGGGGGGGGGGGGGGGGGGGGGGGGGGGGGGGGGGGGGGGGGGGGGGGGGGGGGGGGGGGGGGGGGGGGGGGTGGGGGAGGGGGGGGGGGGGGGGGGGGGGGGGGGGGGGGGGGGGGGGGGGGGGGGGGGGGGGGGGGGGGGGGGGGGGGGGGGGGGGGGGGGGGGGGGGGGGGGGGGGGGGGGGGGGGGGGGGGGGGGGGGGGGGGGGGGGGGGGGGGGGGGGGGGGGGGGGGGGGGGGGGGGGGGGGGGGGGGGGGGGGGGGGGTGGGGGTGGGGGGGGGGGGGGGGGGGGGGGGGGGGGGGGGGGGGGGGGGGGGTGGGGGGGGGGGGGGGGGGGGGGGGACGGGGGGGGGGGGGGGGGGGGGGGGGGGGGGGGGGGGGTGGGGGGGGGGGGGGGGGAGGGGGGGGGGGGGGGGGGGGGGGGGGGGGGGGGGGGGGGGGGGGGGGGGGGGGGGGGGGGGGGGGGGGGGGGGGGGGGGGGGGGGGGGGGGGGGGGGGGGGGGGGGGGGGGGGGGGGGGGGGGGGGGGGGGGGGGGGGGGGGGGGGGGGGGGGGGGGGGGGGGGGGGGGGGGGGGGGGGGGGGGGGGGGGGGGGGGGGGGGGGGGGGGGGGGGGGGGGGGGGGGGGGGGGGGGGGGGGGGGGGGGGGGGGGGGGGGGGGGGGGGGGGGGGGGGGGGGGGGGGGGGGGGGGGGGGGGGGGGGGGGGGGGGGGGGGGGGGGGGGGGGGGGGGGGGGGGGGGGGGGGGGGGGGGGGGGGGGGGGGGGGGGGGGGGAGGGGGGGGGGGGGGGGGGGGGGGGGGGGGGGGGGGGGGGGGGGGGGGGGGGGGGGGGGGGCGGGGGGGGGGGGGGGGGGGGGGGGGGGAGGGGGGGGGGGGGGGGGGGGGGGGGGGGGGGGGGGGGGGGGGGGGGGGGGGGGGGGGGGGGGGGGGGGGGGGGGGGGGGGGGGGGGGGGGGGGGGGGGGGGGGGGGGGGCGGGGGGGGGGGGGGGGGGGGGGGGGGGGGGGGGGGGGAGGGGGGGGGGGGGGGGGGGGGGGGGCGGGGGGGGGGGGGGGGGGGGGGGGGGGGGGGGGGGGGGGGGGGGGGGGGGGGGGGGGGTGGGGGGGGGGGGGGGGGGGGGGGGGGGGGGGGGGGGGGGGGGGGGGGGGGGGGGGGGGGGGGGGGGGGGGGGGGGGGGGGGGGGGAGGGGGGGGGGGGGGGGGGCGGGGGGGGGGGGGGGGGGGGGGGGGGGGGGGGGAGGGGGGGGGGGGGGGGGGGGGGGGGGGGGGGGGGGGGGGGGGGGGGGGGGGGGGGGGGGGGGGGGGGGGGGGGGGGGGGGGGGGGGGGGGGGGGGGGGGGGGGGGGGGGGGGGGGGGGGGGGGGGGGGGGGGGGGGGGGGGGGGGGGGGGGGGGGGGGCGGGGGGGGGGGGGGGGGGGGGGGGGGGGGGGGGGGGGGGGGGGGGGGGGGGGGGGGGGGGGGGGGGGGGGGGGGAGGGGGGGGGGGGGGGGGGGGGGGGGGGGGGGGGGGGGGTGGGGGGGGGGGGGGGGGGGGGGGGGGGGGGGGGGGGGGGGGGGGGGGGGGGGGGGGGGGGGGGGGGGGGGGGGGGGGGGGGGGGGGCGGGGGGGGGGGGGGGGGGGGGGGGGGGGGGGGGGGGGGGGGGGGGGGGGGGGGGGGGGGTGGGGGGGGGGGGGGGGGGGGGGGGGGGGGGGGGGGGGGGGGGGGGGGGGGGGGGGGGGGGGGGGGGGGGGGGGGGGAGGGGGGGGGGGGGGGGGGGGGGGGGGTGGGGGGGGGGGGGGGGGGGGGGGGGGAGGGGGGGGGGGGGGGGGGGGGGGGGGGGGGGGGGGGGGGGGGGGGGGGGGGGTGGGGGGGGGGGGGGGGGGGGGGGGGGGGGGGGGGGGGGGGGGGGGGGGGGGGGGGGGGGGGGGGGGGGGGGGGGGGGGGGGGGGGGGGGGGGGGGGGGGGGGGGGGGGGGGGGGGGGGGGGGGGGGGGGGGGGGGGGGGGGGGGGGGGGGGGGGGGGGGGGGGGGGGGGGGGGGGCGGGGGGGGGGGGGGGGGGGGGGGGGGGGGGGGGGGGGGGGGGGGGGGGGGGGGGGGGGGGGGGGGGGGGGGGGGGGGGGGGGGGGGGGGGGGGGGGGGGGGGGGGGGGGGGGGGGGGGGGGGGGGGGGGGGGGGAGGGTGGGGGGGGGGGGGGGCGGGGGGGGGGGGGGGGGGGGGGGGGGGGGGGGGGGGGGGGGGGGGGGGGGGGGGGGGGGGGGGGGGGGGGGGGGGGGGGGGGGGGGGGGGGGGGGGGGGGGGGGGGGGGGGGGGGGGGGGGGGGGGGGGGGGGGGGGGGGGGGGGGGGGGGGGGGGGGGGGGGGGGGGGGGGGGGGGGGGGGGGGGGGGGGGGGGGGGGGGGGGGGGGGGGGGGGGGGGGGGGGGGGGGGGGGGGGGGGGGGGGGGGGGGGGGGGGGGGGGGGGGAGGGGGGGGGGGGGGGGGGGGGGGGGGGGGGGGGGGGGGGGGGGGGGGGGGGGGGGGGGGGGGGGGGGGGGGGGGGGGGGGGGGGGGGGGGGGGGGGGGGGAGGGGAGGGGGGGGGGGGGGGGGGGGGGGGGGGGGGGGGGGGGGGGGGGGGGGGGGGGGGGGGGGGGGGGGGGGGGGGGGGGGGGGGGGGGGGGGGGGGGGGGGGGGGGGGGGGGGGGGGGGGGGGGGGGGGGGGGGGGGGGGGGGGGGGTGGGGGGGGGGGGGGGGGGGGGGGGGGGGGGGGGGGGGGGGGGGGGGGGGGGGGGGGGGGTGGGGGGGGGGGGGGGGGGGGGGGAGGGGGGGGGGGGGGGGGGGGGGGGGGGGGGGGGGGGGGGGGGGGGGAGGGGGGGGGGG
>NZ_JABJWV010000026.1:7500-30000 GCF_011083025.2 Pseudenhygromyxa sp. WMMC2535 | reverse complement strand
GGGGGGGGGGGGGGGGGGGGGGGGGGGGGGGGGGGGGGGGGGGGGGGGGGGGGGGGGGGGGGGGGGGGGGGGGGGGGGGGGGGGGGGGGGGGGGGGGGGGGGGGGGGGGGGGGGGGGGGGGGGGGGGGGGGGGGGGGGGGTGGGGGGGGGGGGGGGGGGGGGGGGGGGGGGGGGGGGGGGGGGGGGGGGGGGTGGGGGGGGGTGGGGGGGGGGGGGGGGGGGGGGGGGGGGGGGGGGGGGGGGGGGGGGGGGGGGGGGGGGGGGGGGGGGGGGGGGGGGGGGGGGGGGGGGGGGGGGGGGGGGGGGGGGGGGAGGGGGGGGGGGGGGGTGGGGGGGGGGGGGGGGGGGGGGGGGGGGGGGGGGGGGGGGGGGGGGGGGGGGGGGGGGGGGGGGGGGGGGGGGGGGGGGGGGGGGGGGGGGGGGGGGCGGGGGGGGGGGGGGGGGGGGGGGGGGGGGGGGAGGGGGGGGGGGGGGGGGGGGGGGGGGGGGGGGGGGGGGGGGGGGGGGGGGGGGGGGGGGGGGGGGGGGGGGGGGGGGGGGGGGGGGGGTGGGGGGGGGGGGGGGGGGGGGGGGGGGGGGGGGGGGGGGGGGGGGGGGGGGGGGGGGCGGGGGGGGGGGGGGGGGGGGGGGGGGGGGGGGGGGGGGGGGGGGGGGGGGTGGGGGGGGGGGGGGGGGGGGGGGGGGGGGGGGGGGGGGGGAGGGGGGGGGGGGGGGGGGGGGAGGGGGGGGGGGGGGGGGGGGGGGGGGGGGGGGGGGGGGGGGGGGGGGGGGGGGGGGGGGGGGGGGGGGGGGGGGGGGGGGGGGGGGGGGGGGGGGGGGGGGGGGGGGGGGGGGGGGGTGGGGGGGGGGGGGGGGGGGGGGGGGGGGGGGGGGGGGGGGGGGGGGGGGGGGGGAGGGGGGGGGGGGGGGGGGGGGGTGGGGGGGGGGGGGGGGGGGGAGGGGGGGGGGGGGGGGGGGGGGGGGGGGGGGGGGGGGGGGGGGGGGGGGGGGGGGGGGGGGGTGGGGGGGGGGGGGGGGGGGGGGGGGGGGGGGGGGGGGGGGGGGGGGGGGGGGGGGGGGGGGGGGGGGGGGGGGGGGGGGGGGGGGGGGGGGGGGGGGGGGGGGGGGGGGGGGGGGGGGGGGGGGGGGGGGGGGAGGGGGGGGGGGGGGGGGGGGGGGGGGGGGGGGGGGGGGAGGGGGGGGGGGGGGGGGGGGGGGGGGGGGGGGGGGGGGGGGGAGGGGGGGGGGAGGGGGGGGGGGGGGGGGGGGGGGGGGGGGGGGGGGGGGGGGGGGGAGGGGGGGGGGAGGGGGGGGGGGGGGGGGGGGGGGGGGGGGGGGGGGGGGGGGGGGGGGGGGGGGGGGGGAGGGGGGGGGGGGGGGGGGGGGGGGGGGGGGGGGGGGGGGGGGGGGGGGGGGGGGGGGGGGGGGGGGGGGGGGGGGGGGGGGGGGGGGGGGGGGGGGGGGGGGGGGGGGGGGGGGGGGGGGGGGGGGGGGGGGGGGGGGGGGGGGGGGGGGGGGGGGGGGGGAGGGGGGGGGGGGGGGGGGGGGGGGGGGGGGGGGGGGGGGGGGGGGGGGGGGGGGGGGGGGCGGGGGGGGGGGGGGGGGGGGGGGGGGGGGGGGGGGGGGGGGGGGGGGGGGGGGGGGGGGGGGGGGGGGGGGGGGGGGGGGGGGGGGAGGGGGGGGGGGGGGGGGGGGGGGGGGGTGGGGGGTGGTGGGGGGGGGGGGGGGGGGGGGGGTGGGGGGGGGGGGGGGGGGGGGGGGGGGGGGGGGGGGGGGGGGGGGGGGGGGGGGGGGGGGGGGGGAGGGGGGGGGGGGGGGGGGGGGGGGGGGGGGGGGGGGGGGGGGGGGGGGGGGGGGGGGGGGGGGGGGGGGGGGGGGGGGGGGGGGGGGGGGGGGGGGGGGGGGGGGGGGGGGGGGGGGGGGGGGGGGGGGGGGGGGGGGGGGGGGGGGGGGGGGGGGGGGGGGGGGGGGGGGGGGGGGGGGGGGGGGGGGGGGGGGGGGGGGGGGGGGGGGGGGGGGGGGGGGGGGGGGGGGGGGGGGGGGGGGGGGGGGGGGGGGGGGGGGGGGGGGGGGGGGGGGGGGGGGGGGGGGGGGGGGGCGGGGGGGGGGGGGGGGGGGGGGGGGGGGGGGGGGGGGGGGGGGGGGGGGGGGGGGGGGGGGGGGGGGGGGGGGGGGGGGGGGGGTGGGGGGGGGGGGGGGGGGGGGGGGGGGTGGGGGGGGGGGGGGGGGGGGGGGGGGGGGGGGGTGGGGGGGGGGGGGGGGGGGGGGGGGGGGGGGGGGGGGGGGGGGGGGGGGGGGGGGGGGGGGGGGGGGGGGAGGGGGGGGGGGGGGGGGGGGGGGGGGGGGGGGGGGGGGGGGGGGGGGGGGGGGGGGGGGGGGGGGGGGGGGGGGGGGGGGGGGGGGGGGGGGGGGGGGGGGGGGGGGGGGGGGGGGGGGGGGGGGGGGGGGGGGGGGGGGGGGGGGGGGGGGGGGGGGGGGGGGGGGGGGGGGGGGGGGGGGGGGGGGGGGGGGGGGGGGGGGGGGGGGGGGGGGGGGGGGGGGGGGGGGGGGGGGGGGGGGGGGGGGGGGGGTGGGGGGGGGGGGGGGGGGGGGGGGGGGGGGGGGGGGGGGGGGGGGGGGGGGGGGGGGGGGGGGGGGGGGGGGGGGGGGGGGGGGGGGGGGGGGGGGGGGGGGGGGGGGGGGGGGGGGGGGGGGGGGGGGGGGGGGGGGGGGGGGGGGGGGGGGGGGGGGGGGGGGGGGGGGGGGGGGGGGGGGGGGGGGGGGGGGGGGGGGGGGGGGGGGGGGGGGGGGGGGGGGGGGGGGGGGGGGGGGGGGGGGGGGGGGGGGGGGGGGGGGGGGGGGGGGGGGGGGGGGGGGGGGGGGGGGGGGGGGGGGGGGGGGGGGGGGGGGGGGGGGGGGGGGGGGGGGGGGGGGGGGGGGGGGGGGGGGGGGGGGGGGGGGGGGGGGTGGGGGGGGGGGGGGGGGGGGGGGGGGGGGGGGGGGGGGGGTGGGGGGGGGGGGGGGGGGGGGGGGGGGGGGGGGGGGGGGGGGGGGGGGGGGGGGGGGGGGGGGGGGGGGGGGGGGGGGGGGGGGGGGGGGGGGGGGGGGGGGGGGGGGGGGGGGGGGGGGGGGGGGGGGGGGGGGGGGGGGGGGGGGGGGGGGGGGGGGGGGGGGGGGGGGGGGGGGGGGGGGGGGGGGGGGGGGGGGGGGGGGGGGGGGGGGGGGGGGGGGGGGGGGGGGGGGGGGGGGGGGGGGGGGGGGGGGGGGGGGTGGGGGGGGGGGGGGGGGGGGGGGGGGGGGGGGGGGGGGGGGGGGGGGGGTGGGGGGGGGGGGGGGGGGGGGGGGGGGTGGGGGGGGGGGGGGGGGGGGGGGGGGGGGGGGGGGGGGGGGGGGGGGGGGGGGGGGGGGGGGGGGGGGGGGGGGGGGGGGGGGGGTGGGGGGGGGGGGGGGGGGGGGGGGGGGGGGGGGGGGGGGGGGGGGGGGGGGGGGGGGGGGGGGGGGGGGGGGGGGGGGGGGGGGGGGGGGGGGGGGGGGGGGGGGGGGGGGGGGGGGGGGGGGGGGGGGGGGGGGGGGGTGGGGGGGGGGGGGGGGGGGGGGGGGGGGGGGGGGGGGGGGGGGGGGGGGGGGGGGGGGGGGGGGGGGGGGGGGGTGGGGGGGGGGGGGGGGGGGGGGGGGGGGGGGGGGGGGGGGGGGGGGGGGGGGGGGGGGGGGGGGGGGGGGGGGGGGGGGGGGGGGGGGGGGGGGGGGGGGGGGGGGGGGGGGGGGGGGGGGGGGGGGGGGGGGGGGGGGGGGGTGGGGGGGGGGGGGGGGGGGGGGGGGGGGGGGGGGGGGGGGGGGGGGGGGGGGGGGGGGGGGGGGGGGGGGGGGGGGGGGGGGGGGGGGGGGGGGGGGGGGGGGGGGGGGGGGGGGGGGGGGGGGGGGGGTGGGGGGGGGGGGGGGGGGGGGGGGGGGGGGGGGGGGGGGGGGGGGGGGGGGGGGGGGGGGGGGGGGGGGGGGGGGGGGGGGGGTGGGGGGGGGGGGGGGGGGGGGGGGGGGGGGGGGGGGGGGGGGGGGGGGGGGGGGGGGGGGGTGGGGGGGGGGGGGGGGGGGGGGGGGGGGGGGGGGGGGGGGGGGGGGGGGGGGGGGGGGGGGGGGGGGGGGGGGGGGGGGGGGGGGGGGGGGGGGGGGGGGGGGGGGGGGGGGGGGGGGGGGGGGGGGGGGGGGGGGGGGGGGGGGGGGGGGGGGGGGGGGGGGGGGGGGGGGGGGGGGGGGGGGGGGGGGGGGGGGGGGGGGGGGGGGGGGGGGGGGGGGGGGGGGGGGGGGGGGGGGGGGGGGGGGGGGGGTGGGGGGGGGGGGGGGGGGGGGGGGGGGGGGGGGGGGGGGGGGGGGGGGGGGGGGGGGGGGGGGGGGGGGGGGGGGGGGGGGGGGGGGGGGGGGGGGGGGGGGGGGGGGGGGGGGGGGGGGGGGGGGGGGGGGGGGGGGGGGGGGGGGGGGGGGGGGGGGGGGGGGGGGGGGGGGGGGGGGGGGGGGGGGGGGGGGGGGGGGGGGGGGGGGGGGGGGGGGGGGGGGGGGGGGGGGGGGGGGGGGGGGGGGGGGGGGGGGGGGGGGGGGAGGGGGGGGGGGGGGGGGGGGGGGGGGGGGGGGGGGGGGGGGGGGGGGGGGGGGGGGGGGGGGGGGGGGGGGGGGGGGGGGGGGGGGGAGGGGGGGGGGGGGGGGGGGGGGGGGGGGGGGGGGGGGGGGGGGGGGGGGGGGGGGGGGGGGGGGGGGGGGGGGGGGGGGGGGGGGGGGGGGGGGGGGGGGGGGGGGGGGGGGGGGGGGGGGGGGGGGGGGGGGGGGGGGGGGGGGGGGGGGGGGGGGGGGGGGGGGGGGGGGGGGGGGGGGGGGGGGGGGGGGGGGGGGGGGGGGGGGGGGGGGGTGGGGGGGGGGGGGGGGGGGGGGGGGGGGGGGGGGGGGGGGGGGGGGGGGGGGGTGGGGGGGGGGGGGGGGGGGGGGGGGGGGGGGGGGGGGGGGGGGGGGGGGGGGGGGGGGGGGGGGGGTGGGGGGGGGGGGGGGGGGGGGGGGGGGGGGGAGGGGGGGGGGGGGGGGGGGGGGTGGGGGGGGGGGGGGGGTGGGGGGGGGGGGGGGGGGGGGGGGGGGGGGGGGGGGGGGGGGGGGGGGGGGGGGGGGGGGGGGGGGGGGGGGGGGGGGGGGGGGGGGGGGGGGGGGGGGGGGGGGGGGGGGGGGGGGGTGGGGGGGGGGGGGGGGGGGGGGGGGTGGGGGGGGGGGGGGGGGGGGGGGGGGGGGGGGGGGGGGAGGGGGGGGGGGGGGGGGGGGGGGGGGGGGGGGGGGGGGGGGGGGGGGGGGGGGGGGGGGGGGGGGGGGGGGGGGGGGGGGGGGGGGGGGGGGGGGGGGGGGGGGGGGGGGGGGGGGGGGGGGTGGGGGGGGGGGGGGGGGGGGGGGGGGGGGGGGGGGGGGGGGGGGGGGGGGGGGGGGGGGGGGGGGGGGGGGGGAGGGGGGGGGGGGGGGGGGGGGGGGGGGGGGGGGGGGGGGGGGGGGAGGGGGGGGGGGGGGGGGGGGGGGGGGGGGGGGGGGGGGGGGGGGGGGGGGGGGGGGGGGGGGGGGGGGGGGGGGGGGGGGGGGGGGGGGGGGGGGGGGGGGGGGGGGGGGGGGGGGGGGGGGGGGGGGGGGGGGGGGGGGGGGGGGGGGGGGGGGGGGGGGGGGGGGGGGGGGGGGGGGGGGGGGGGGGGGGGGGGGGGGGGGGGGGGGGGGGGGGGGGGGGGGGGGGGGGGGGGGGGGGGGGGGGGGGGGGGGGGGGGGGGGGGGGGGGGGGGGGGGGGGGGGGGGGGGGGGGGGGGGGTGGGGGGGGGGGGGGGGGGGGGGGGGGGGGGGGGGGGGGGGGGGGGGGGGTGGGGGGGGGGGGGGGGGGGGGGGGGGGGGGGGGGGGGGGGGGGGGGGGGGGGGGGGGGGGGGGGGGGGGGGGGGGGGGGGGGGGGGGGGGGGGGGGGGGGGGGGGGGGGGGGGGGGGGGGGGGGGGGGGGGGGGGGGGGGGGGGGGGGGGGGGGGGGGGGGGGGGGGGGAGGGGGGGGGGGGGGGGGGGGGGGGGGGGGGGGGGGGGGGGGGGGGGGGGGGGGGGGGGGGGGGGGGGGGGGGGGGGGGGGGGGGGGGGGGGGGGGGGGGGGGGGGGGGGGGGGGGGGGGGGGGGGGGGGGGGGGGGGGGGGGGGGGGGGGGGGGGGGGGGGGGGGTGGGGGGGGGGGGGGGGGGGGGGGGGGGGGGGGGGGGGGGGGGGGGGGGGGGGGGGGGGGGGGGGGGGGGGGGGGGGGGGGGGGGGGGGGGGGGGGGGGGGGGGGGGGGGGGGGGGGGGGGGGGGGGGGGGGGGGGGGGGGGGGGGGGGGGGGGGGGTGGGGGGGGGGGGGGGGGGGGGGGGGGGGGGGGGGGGGGGGGGGGGGGGGGGGGGGGGGGGGGGGGGGGGGGGGGGGGGGGGGGGGGGGGGGGGGGGGGGGGGGGGGGGGGGGGGGGGGGGGGTGGGGGGGGGGGGGGGGGGGGGGGGGGGGGGGGGGGGGGGGGGGGGGGGGGGGGGGGGGGGGGGGGGGGGGGGGGGGGGGGGGGGGGGGGGGGGGGGGGGGGGGGGGGGGGGGGGGGGGGGGGGGGGGGGGGGGGGGGGGGGGGGGGGGGGGGGGGGGGGGGGGGGGGGGGGGGGGGGGGGGGGGGGGGGGGGGGGTGGGGGGGGGGGGGGGGGGGGGGGGGGGGGGGGGGGGGGGGGGGGGGGGGGGGGGGGGGGGGGGGGGGGGGGGGGGGGGGGTGGGGGGGGGGGGGGGGGGGGGGGGGGGGGGGGGGGGGGGGGGGGGGGGGGGGGGGGGGGGGTGGGGGGGGGGGGGGGGGGGGGGGGGGGGGGGGGGGGGGGGGGGGGGGGGGGGGGGGGGGGGGGGGGGGGGGGGGGGGGGGGGGGGGGGGGGGGGGGGGGGGGGGGGGGGGGGGGCGGGGGGGGGGGGGGGGGGGGGGGGGGGGGGGGGGGGGGGGGGGGGGGGGGGGGGGGGGGGGGGGGGGGGGGGGGGTGGGGGGGGGGGGGGGGGGGGGGGGGGGGGGGGGGGGGGGGGGGGGGGGGGGGGGGGGGGGGGGGGGGGGGGGGGGGGGGGGGGGGGGGGGGGGGGGGGGGGGGGGGGGGGGGGGGGGGGGGGGGGGGGGGGGGGGGGGGGGGGGGGGGAGGGGGGGGGGGGGGGGGGGGGGGGGGGGGGGGGGGGGGGGGGGGGGGGGGGGGGGGGGGGGGGGGGGGGGGGGGGGGGGGGGGGGGGGGTGGGGGGGGGGGGGGGGGGGGGGGGGGGGTGGGGGGGGGGGGGGGGGGGGGGAGGGGGGGGGGGGGGGGGGGGGGGGGGGGGGGGGGGGGGGGGGGGGGGGGGGGGGGGGGGGGGGGGGGGGGGGGGGGGGGGGGGGGGGGGGGGGGGGGGGGGGGGGGGGGGGGGGGGGGGGGGGGGGGGGGGGGGGGGGGGGGGGGGGGGGGGGGGGGGGGGGGGGGGGGGGGGGGGGGGGGGGGGTGGGGGGGGGGGGGGGGGGGGGGGGGGGGGGGGGGGGGGGGGGGGGGGGGGGGGGGGGGGGGGGGGGGGGGGGGGGGGGGGGGGGGGGGGGGGGGGGGGGGGGGGGGGGGGGGGGGGGGGGGGGGGGGGGGGGGGGGGGGGGGGGGGGGGGGGGGGGGGGGGGGGGGGGGGGGGGGGGGGGGGGGGGGGGGGGGGGGGGGGGGGGGGGGGGGGGGGGGGGGGGGGGGGGGGGGGGGGGGGGGGGGGGGGGGGGGGGGGGGGGGGGGGGGGGGGGGGGGGGGGGGGGGGGGGGGGGGGGGGGGGGGGGGGGGGGGGGGGGGGGGGGGGGGGGGGGGGGGGGGGGGGGGGGGGGGGGGGGGGGGGGGGGGGGGGGGGTGGGGGGGGGGGGGGGGGGGGGGGGGGGGGGGGGGGGGGGGGGGGGGGGGGGGGGGGGGGGGGGGGGGGGGGGGGGGGGGGGGGGGGGGGGGGGGGGGGGGGGGGGGGGGGGGGGGGGGGGGGGGGGGGGGGGGGGGGGGGGGGGGGGGGGGGGGGGGGGGGGGGGGGGGGGGGGGGGGGGGGGGGGGGGGGGGGGGGGGGGGGGGGGGGGGGGGGGGGGGGGGGGGGGGGGGGGGGGGGGGGGGGGGGGGGGGGGGGGGGGGGGGGGGGGGGGGGGGGGGGGGGGGGTGGGGGGGGGGGGGGGGGGGGGGGGGGGGGGGGGGGGGGGGGGGGGGGGGGGGGGGGGGGGGGGGGGGGGGGGGGGGGGGGGGGGGGGGGGGGGGGGGGGGGGGGGGGGGGGGGGGGGGGGTGGGGGGGGGGGGGGGGGGGGGGGGGGGGGGGGGGGGGGGGGGGGGGGGGGGGGGGGGGGGGGGGGGGGGGGGGGGGGGGGGGGGGGGGGGGGGGGGGGGGGGGGGGGGGGGGGGGGGGGGGGGGGGGGGGGGGGGGGGGGGGGGGGGGGGGGGGGGGGGGGGGGGGGGGGGGGGGGGGGGGGGGGGGGGGGGGGGGGGGGGGGGGGGGGGGGGGGGGGGGGGGGGGGGGGGGGGGGGGGGGGGGGGGGGGGGGGGGGGGGGGGGGGGGGGGGGGGGGGGGGGGGGGGGGGGGGGGGGGGGGGGGGGGTGGGGGGGGGGGGGGGGGGGGGGGGGGGGGGGGGGGGGGGGGGGGGGGGGGGGGGGGGGGGGGGGGGGGGGGGGGGGGGGGGGGGGGGGGGGGGGGGGGGGGGGGTGGGGGGGGGGGGGGGGGGGGGGGGGGGGGGGGGGGGGGGGGGGGGGGGGGGGGGGGGGGGGGGGGGGGGGGGGGGGGGGGGGGGGGGGGGGGGGGGGGGGGGGGGGGGGGGGGGGGGGGGGGGGGGGGGGGGGGGGGGGGGGGGGGGGGGGGGGGGGGGGGGGGGGGGGGGGGGGGGGGGGGGGGGGGGGGGGGGGGGGGGGGGGGGGGGGGGGGGGGGGGGGGGGGGGGGGGGGGGGGGGGGGGGGGGGGGGGGGGGGGGGGGGGGGGGGGGGGGGGGGGGGGGGGGGGGGGGGGGGGGGGGGGGGGGGGGGGGGGGGGGGGGGGGGGGGGGGGGGGGGGGGGGGGGGGGGGGGGGGGGGGGGGGGGGGGGGGGGGGGGGGGGGGGGGGGGGGGGGGGGGGGGGGGGGGGGGGGGGGGGGGGGGGGGGGGGGGGGGGGGGGGGGGGGGGGGGGGGGGGGGGGGGGGGGGGGGGGGGGGGGGGGGGGGGGGGGGGGGGGGTGGGGGGGGGGGGGGGGGGGGGGGGGGGGGGGGGGGGGGGGGGGGGGGGGGGGGGGGGGGGGGGGGGGGGGGGGGGGGGGGGGGGGGGGGGGGGGGGGGGGGGGGGGGGGGGGGGGGGGGGGGGGGGGGGGGGGGGGGGGGGGGGGGGGGGGGGGGGGGGGGGGGGGGGGGGGGGGGGGGGGGGGGGGGGGGGGGGGGGGGGGGGGGGGGGGGGGGGGGGGGGGGGGGGGGGGGGGGGGGGGGGGGGGGGGGGGGGGGGGGGGGGGGGGGGGGGGGGGGGGGGGGTGGGGGGGGGGGGGGGGGGGGGGGGGGGGGGGGGGGGGGGGGGGGGGGGGGGGGGGGGGGGGGGGGGGGGGGGGGGGGGGGGGGGGTGGGGGGGGGGGGGGGGGGGGGGGGGGGGGGGGGGGGGGGGGGGGGGGGGGGGGGGGGGGGGGGGGGGGGGGGGGGGGGGGGGGGGGGGGGGGGGGGGGGGGGGGGGGGGGGGGGGGGGGGGGGGGTGGGGGGGGGGGGGGGGGGGGGGGGGGGGGGGGGGGGGGGGGGGGGGGGGGGGGGGGGGGGGGGGGGGGGGGGGGGGGGGGGGGGGGGGGGGGGGGGGGGGGGGGGGGGGGGGGGGGGGGGGGGTGGGGGGGGGGGGGGGGGGGGGGGGGGGGGGGGGGGGGGGGGGGGGGGGGGGGGGGGGGGGGGGGGGGGGGGGGGGGGGGGGGGGGGGGGGGGGGGGGGGGGGGGGGGGGGGGGGGGGGGGGGGGGGTGGGGGGGGGGGGGGGGGGGGGGGGGGGGGGGGGGGGGGGGGGGGGGGGGGGGGGGGGGGGGGGGGGGGGGGGGGGGGGGGGGGGGGGGGGGGGGGGGGGGGGGGGGGGGGGGGGGGGGGGGGGGGGGGGGGGGGGGGGGGGGGGGGTGGGGGGGGGGGGGGGGGGGGGGGGGGGGGGGGGGGGGGGGGGGGGGGGGGGGGGGGGGGGGGGGGGGGGGGGGGGGGGGGGGGGGGGGGGGGGGGGGGGGGGGGGGGGGGGGGGGGGGGGGGGGGTGGGGGGGGGGGGGGGGGGGGGGGGGGGGGGGGGGGGGGGGGGGGGGGGGGGGGGGGGGGGGGGGGGGGGGGGGGGGGGGGGGGGGGGGGGGGGGGGGGGGGGGGGGGGGGGGGGGGGGGGGGGGGGGGGGGGGGGGGGGGGGGGGGGGGGGGGGGGGGGGGGGGGGGGGGGGGGGGGGGGGGGGGGGGGGGGGGGGGGGGGGGGGGGGGGGGGGGGGGGGGGGGGGGGGGGGGGGGGGGGGGGGGGGGGGGGGGGGGGGGGGGGGGGGGGGGGGGGGGGGGGGGGGGGGGGGGGGGGGGGGGGGGGGGGGGGGGGGGGGGGGGGGGGGGGGGGGGGGGGGGGGGGGGGGGGGGGGGGGGGGGGGGGGGGGGGGGGGGGGGGGGGGGGGGGGGGGGGGGGGGGGGGGGGGGGGGGGGGGGGGGGGGGGGGGGGGGTGGGGGGGGGGGGGGGGGGGGGGGGGGGGGGGGGGGGGGGGGGGGGGGGGGGGGGGGGGGGGGGGGGGGGGGGGGGGGGGGGGGGGGGGGGGGGGGGGGGGGGGGGGGGGGGGGGGGGGGGGGGGGGGGGGGGGGGGGGGGGGGGGGGGGGGGGGGGGGGGGGGGGGGGGGGGGGGGGGGGGGGGGGGGGGGGGGGGGGGGGGGGGGGGGGGGGGGGGGGGGGGGGGGGGGGGGGGGGGGGGGGGGGGGGGGGGGGGGGGGGGGGGGGGGGGGGGGGGGGGGGGGGGGGGGGGGGGGGGGGGGGGGGGGGGGGGGGGGGGGGGGGGGGGGGGGGGGGGGGGGGGGGGGGGGGGGGGGGGGGGGGGGGGGGGGGGGGGGGGGGGGGGGGGGGGGGGGGGGGGGGGGGGGGGGGGGGGGGGGGGGGGGGGGGGGGGGGGGGGGGGGGGGGGGGGGGGGGGGGGGGGGGGGGGGGGGGGGGGGGGGGGGGGGGGGGGGGGGGGGGGGGGGGGGGGGGGGGGGGGGGGGGGGGGGGGGGGGGGGGGGGGGGGGGGGGGGGGGGGGGGGGGGGGGGGGGGGGGGGGGGGGGGGGGGGGGGGGGGGGGGGGGGGGGGGGGGGGGGGGGGGGGGGGGGGGGGGGGGGGGGGGGGGGGGGGGGGGGGGGGGGGGGGGGGGGGGGGGGGGGGGGGGGGGGGGGGGGGGGGGGGGGGGGGGGGGGGGGGGGGGGGGGGGGGGGGGGGGGGGGGGGGGGGGGGGGGGGGGGGGGGGGGGGGGGGGGGGGGGGGGGGGGGGGGGGGGGGGGGGGGGGGGGGGGGGGGGGGGGGGGGGGGGGGGGGGGGGGGGGTGGGGGGGGGGGGGGGGGGGGGGGGGGGGGGGGGGGGGGGGGGGGGGGGGGGGGGGGGGGGGGGGGGGGGGGGGGGGGGGGGGGGGGGGGGGGGGGGGGGGGGGGGGGGGGGGGGGGGGGGGGGGGGGGGGGGGGGGGGGGGGGGGGGGGGGGTGGGGGGGGGGGGGGGGGGGGGGGGGGGGGGGGGGGGGGGGGGGGGGGGGGGGGGGGGGGGGGGGGGGGGGGGGGGGGGGGGGGGGGGGGGGGGGGGGGGGGGGGGGGGGGGGGGGGGGGGGGGGGGGGGGGGGGGGGGGGGGGGGGGGGGGGGGGGGGGGGGGGGGGGGGGGGGGGGGGGGGGGGGGGGGGGGGGGGGGGGGGGGGGGGGGGGGGGGGGGGGGGGGGGGGGGGGGGGGGGGGGGGGGGGGGGGGGGGGGGGGGGGGGGGGGGGGGGGGGGGGGGGGGGGGGGGGGGGGGGGGGGGGGGGGGGGGGGGGGGGGGGGGGGGGGGGGGGGGGGGTGGGGGGGGGGGGGGGGGGGGGGGGGGGGGGGGGGGGGGGGGGGGGGGGGGGGGGGGGGGGGGGGGGGGGGGGGGGGGGGGGGGGGGGGGGGGGGTGGGGGGGGGGGGTGGGGGGGGGGGGGGGGGGGGGGGGGGGGGGGGGGGGGGGGGGGGGGGGGGGGGGGGGGGGGGGGGGGGGGGGGGGGGGGGGGGGGGGGGGGGGGGGGGGGGGGGGGGGGGGGGGGGGGGGGGGTGGGGGGGGGGGGGGGGGGGGGGGGGGGGGGGGGGGGGGGGGGGGGGGGGGGGGGGGGGGGGGGGGGGGGGGGGGGGGGGGGGGGGGGGGGGGGGGGGGGGGGGGGGGGGGGGGGGGGGGGGGGGTGGGGGGGGGGGGGGGGGGGGGGGGGGGGGGGGGGGGGGGGGGGGGGGGGGGGGGGGGGGGGGGGGGGGGTGGGGGGGGGGGGGGGGGGGGGGGGGGGGGGGGGGGGGGGGGGGTGGGGGGGGGGGGGGGGGGGGGGGGGGGGGGGGGGGGGGGGGGGGGGGGGGGGGGGGGGGGGGGGGGGGGGGGGGGGGGGGGGGGGGGGGGGGGGGGGGGGGGGGGGGGGGGGGGGGGGGGGGGGGGGGGGGGGGGGGGGGGGGGGGGGGGGGGGGGGGGGGGGGGGGGGGGGGGGGGGGGGGGGGGGGGGGGGGGGGGGGGGGGGGGGGGGGGGGGGGGGGGGGGGGGGGGGGGGGGGGGGGGGGGGGGGGGGGGGGGGGGGGGGGGGGGGGGGGGGGGGGGGGGGGGGGGGGTGGGGGGGGGGGGGGGGGGGGGGGGGGGGGGGGGGGGGGGGGGGGGGGGGGGGGGGGGGGGGTGGGGGGGGGGGGGGGGGGGGGGGGGGGGGGGGGGGGGGGGGGGGGGGGGGGGGGGGGGGGTGGGGGGGGGGGGGGGGGGGGGGGGGGGGGGGGGGGGGGGGGGGGGGGGGGGGGGGGGGGGGGGGGGGGGGGGGGGGGGGGGGGGGGGGGGGGGGGGGGGGGGGGGGGGGGGGGGGGGGGGGGGGGGGGGTGGGGGGGGGGGGGGGGGGGGGGGGGGGGGGTGGGGGGGGGGGGGGGGGGGGGGGGGGGGGGGGGGGGGGGGGGGGGGGGGGGGGGGGGGGGGGGGGGGGGGGGGGGGGGTGGGGGGGGGGGGGGGGGGGGGGGGGGGGGGGGGGGGGGGGGGGGGGGGGGGGGGGGGGGGGGGGGGGGGGGGGGGGGGGGGGGGGGGGGGGGGGGGGGGGGGGGGGGGGGGGGGGGGGGGGGGGGGGGGGGGGGGGGGGGGGTGGGGGGGGGGGGGGGGGGGGGGGGGGGGGGGGGGGGGGGTGGGGGGGGGGGGGGGGGGGGGGGGGGGGGGGGGGGGGGGGGGGGGGGGGGGGGGGGGGGGGGGGGGGGGGGGGGGGGGGGGGGGGGGGGGGGGGGGGGGGGGGGGGGGGGGGGGGGGGGGGGGGGGGGGGGGGGGGGGGGGGGGGGGGGGGGGGGGGGGGGGGGGGGGGGGGGGGGGGGGGGGGGGGGGGGGGGGGGGGGGGGGGGGGGGGGGGGGGGGGGGGGGGGGGGGGGGGGGGGGGGGGTGGGGGGGGGGGGGGGGGGGGGGGGGGGGGGGGGGGGGGGGGGGGGGGGGGGGGGGGGGGGGGGGGGGGGGGGGGGGGGGGGGGGGGGGGGGGGGGGGGGGGGGGGGGGGGTGGGGGGGGGGGGGGGGGGGGGGGGGGGGGGGGGGGGGGGGGGGGGGGGGGGGGGGGGGGGGGGGGGGGGGGGGGGGGGGGGGGGGGGGGGGGGGGGGGGGGGGGGGGGGGGGGGGGGGGGGGGGGGGGGGGTGGGGGGGGGGGGGGGGGGGGGGGGGGGGGGGGGGGGGGGGGGGGGGGGGGGGGGGGGGGGGGGGGGGGGGGGGGGGGGGGGGGGGGGGGGGGGGGGGGGGGGGGGGGGGGGGGGGGGGGGGGGGGGGGGGGGGGGGGGGGGGGGGGGGGGGGGGGGGGGGGGGGGGGGGGGGGGGGGGGGGGGGGGGGGGGGGGGGGGGGGGGGGGGGGGGGGGGGGGGGGGGGGGGGGGGGGGGGGGGGGGGGGGGGGGGGGGGGGGGGGGGGGGGGGGGGGGGGGGGGGGGGGGGGGGGGGGGGGGGGGGGGGGGGGGGGGGGGGGGGGGGGGGGGGGGGGGGGGGGGGGGGGGGGGGGGGGGGGGGGGGGGGGGGGGGGGGGGGGGGGGGGGGGGGGGGGGGGGGGGGGGGGGGGGGGGGGGGGGGGGGGGGGGGGGGGGGGGGGGGGGGGGGGGGGGGGGGGGGGGGGGGGGGGGGGTGGGGGGGGGGGGGGGGGGGGGGGGGGGGGGGGGGGGGGGGGGGGGGGGGGGGGGGGGGGGGGGGGGGGGGGGGGGGGGGGGGGGGTGGGGGGGGGGGGGGGGGGGGGGGGGGGGGGGGGGGGGGGGGGGGGGGGGGGGGGGGGGGGGGGGGGGGGGGGGGGGGGGGGGGGGGGGGGGGGGGGGGGGGGGGGGGGGGGGGGGGGGGGGGGGGGGGGGGGGGGGGGGGGGGGGGGGGGGGGGGGGGGGGGGGGGGGGGGGGGGGGGGGGGGGGGGGGGGGGGGGGGGGGGGGGGGGGGGGGGGGGGGGGGGGGGGGGGGGGGGGGGGGGGGGGGGGGGGGGGGGGGGGGGGGGGGGGGGGGGGGGGGGGGGGGGGGGGGGGGGGGGGGGGGGGGGGGGGGGGGGGGGGGGGGGGGGGGGGGGGGGGGGGGGGGGGGGGGGGGGGGGGGGGGGGGGGGGGGGGGGGGGGGGGGGGGGGGGGGGGGGGGGGGGGGGGGGGGGGGGGGGGGGGGGGGGGGGGGGGGGGGGGGGGGGGGGGGGGGGGGGGGGGGGGGGGGTGGGGGGGGGGGGGGGGGGGGGGGGGGGGGGGGGGGGGGGGGGGGGGGGGGGGGGGGGGGGGGGGGGGGGGGGGGGGGGGGGGGGGGGGGGGGGGGGGGGGGGGGGGGGGGGGGGGGGGGGGGGGGGGGGGGGGGGGGGGTGGGGGGGGGGGGGGGGGGGGGGGGGGGGGGGGGGGGGGGGGGGGGGGGGGGGGGGGGGGGGGGGGGGGGGGGGGGGGGGGGGGGGGGGGGGGGGGGGGGGGGGGGGGGGGGGGGGGGGGGGGGGGGGGGGGGGGGGGGGGGGGGGGGGGGGGGTGGGGGGGGGGGGGGGGGGGGGGGGGGGGTGGGGGGGGGGGGGGGGGGGGGGGGGGGGGGGGGGGGGGGGGGGGTGGGGGGGGGGGGGGGGGGGGGGGGGGGGGGGGGGGGGGGGGGGGGGGGGGGGGGGGGGGGGGGGGGGGGGGGGGGGGGGGGGGGGGGGGGGGGGGGGGGGGGGGGGGGGGGGGGGGGGGGGGGGGGGGGGGGGGGGGGGGGGGGGGGGGGGGGGGGGGGGGGGGGGGGGGGGGGGGGGGGGGGGGGGGGGGGGGGGGGGGGGGGGGGGGGGGGGGGGGGGGGGGGGGGGGGGGGGGGGGGGGGGGGGGGGGGGGGGGGGGGGGGGGGGGGGGGGGGGGGGGGGGGGGGGGGGGGGGGGGGGGGGGGGGGGGGGGGGGGGGGGGGGGGGGGGGGGGGGGGGGGGGGGGGGGGGGGGGGGGGGGGGGGGGGGGGGGGGGGGGGGGGGGGGGGGGGGGGGGGGGGGGGGGGGGGGGGGGGGGGGGGGGGGGGGGGGGGGGGGGGGGGGGGGGGGGGGGGGGGGGGGGGGGGGGGGGGGGGGGGGGGGGGGGGGGGGGGGGGGGGGGGGGGGGGGGGGGGGGGGGGGGGGGGGGGGGGGGGGGGGGGGGGGGGGGGGGGGGGGGGGGGGGGGGGGGGGGGGGGGGGTGGGGGGGGGGGGGGGGGGGGGGGGGGGGGGGGGGGGGGGGGGGTGGGGGGGGGGGGGGGGGGGGGGGGGGGGGGGGGGGGGGGGGGGGGGGGGGGGGGGGGGGGGGGGGGGGGGGGGGGGGGGGGGGGGGGGGGGGGGGGGGGGGGGGGGGGGGGGGGGGGGGGGGGGGGGGGGGGGGGGGGGGGGGGGGGGGGGGGGGGGGGGGGGGGGGGGGGGGGGGGGGGGGGGGGGGGGGGGGGGGGGGGGGGGGGGGGGGGGGGGGGGGGGGGGGGGGGGTGGGGGGGGGGGGGGGGGGGGGGGGGGGGGGGGGGGGGGGGGGGGGGGGGGGGGGGGGGGGGGGGGGGGGGGGGGGGGGGGGGGGGGGGGGGGGGGGGGGGGGGGGGGGGGGGGGGGGGGGGGGGGGGGGGGGGGGGGGGGGGGGGGGGGGGGGTGGGGGGGGGGGGGGGGGGGGGGGGGGGGGGGGGGGGGGGGGGGGGGGGGGGGGGGGGGGGGGGGGGGGGGGGGGGGGGGGGGGGGGGGGGGGGGGGGGGGGGGGGGGGGGGGGGGGGGGGGGGGGGGGGGGGGGGGGGGGGGGGGGTGGGGGGGGGGGGGGGGGGGGGGTGGGGGGGGGGGGGGGGGGGGGGGGGGGGGGGGGGGGGGGGGGGGGGGGGGGGGGGGGGGGGGGGGGGGGGGGGGGGTGGGGGGGGGGGGTGGGGGGGGGGGGGGGGGGGGGGGGGGGGGGGGGGGGGGGGGGGGGGGGGGGGGGGGGGGGGGGGGGGGGGGGGGGGGGGGGGGGGGGGGGGGGGGGGGGGGGGGGGGGGGGGGGGGGGGGGGGGGGGGGGGGGGGGGGGGGGGGGGGGGGGGGGGGGGGGGGGGGGGGGGGGGGGGGGGGGGGGGGGGGGGGGGGGGGGGGGGGGGGGGGGGGGGGGGGTGGGGGGGGGGGGGGGGGGGGGGGGGGGGGGGGGGGGGGGGGGGGGGGGGGGGGGGGGGGGGGGGGGGGGGGGGGGGGGGGGGGGGGGGGGGGGGGGGGGGGGGGGGGGGGGGGGGGGGGGGGGGGGGGGGGGGGGGGGGGGGGGGGGGGGGGGGGGGGGGGGGGGGGGGGGGGGGGGGGGGGGGGGGGGGGGGGGGGGGGGGGGGGGGGGGGGGGGGGGGGGGGGGGGGGGGGGGGGGGGGGGGGGGGGGGGTGGGGGGGGGGGGGGGGGGGGGGGGGGGGGGGGGGGGGGGGGGGGGGTGGGGGGGGGGGGGGGGGGGGGGGGGGGGGGGGGGGGGGGGGGGGGTGGGGGGGGGGGGGGGGGGGGGGGGGGGGGGGGGGGGGGGGGGGGGGGGGGGGGGGGGGGGGGGGGGGGGGGGGGGGGGGGGGGGGGGGGGGGGGGGGGGGGGGGGGGGGGGGGGGGGGGGTGGGGGGGGGGGGGGGGGGGGGGGGGGGGGGGGGGGGGGGGGGGGGGGGGGGGGGGGGGGGGGGGGGGGGGGGGGGGGGGGGGGGGGGGGGGGGGGGGGGGGGGGGGGGGGGGGGGGGGGGGGGGGGGGGGGGGGGGGGGGGGGGGGGGGGGGGGGGGGGGGGGGGGGGGGGGGGGGGGGGGGGGGGGGGGTGGGGGGGGGGGGGGGGGGGGGGGGGGGGGGGGGGGGGGGGGGGGGGGGGGGGGGGGGGGGGGGGGGGGGGGGGGGGGGGGGGGGGGGGGTGGGGGGGGGGGGGGGGGGGGGGGGGGGGGGGGGGGGGGGGGGGGGGGGGGGGGGGGGGGGGGGGGGGGGGGGGGGGGGGGGGGGGGGGGGGGGGGGGGGGGGGGGGGGGGGGGGGGGGGGGGGGGGGGGGGGGGGGGGGGGGGGGGGGGGGGGGGGGGGGGGGGGGGGGGGGGGGGGGGGGGGGGGGGGTGGGGGGGGGGGGGGGGGGGGGGGGGGGGGGGGGGGGGGGGGGGGGGGGGGGGGGGGGGGGGGGGGGGGGGGGGGGGGGGGGGGGGGGGGGGGGGGGGGGGGGGGGGGGGGGGGGGGGGGGGGGGGGGGGGGGGGGGGGGGGGGGGGGGGGGGGGGGGGGGGGGGGGGGGGGGGGGGGGGGGGGGGGGGGGGGGGGGGGGGGGGGGGGGGGGGGGGGGGGGGGTGGGGGGGGGGGGGGGGGGGGGGGGGGGGGGGGGGGGGGGGGGGGGGGGGGGGGGGGGGGGGGGGGGGGGGGGGGGGGGGGGGGGGGGGGGGGGGGGGGGGGGGGGGGGGGGGGGGGGGGGGGGGGGGGGGGGGGGGGGGGGGGGGGGGGGGGGGGGGGGGGGGGGGGGGGGGGGGGGGGGGGGGGGGGGGGGGGGGGGGGGGGGGGGGGGGGGGGGGGGGGGGGGGGGGGGGGGGGGGGGGGGGGGGGGGGGGGGGGGGGGGGGGGGGGGGGGGGGGGGGTGGGGGGGGGGGGGGGGGGGGGGGGGGGGGGGGGGTGGGGGGGGGGGGTGGGGGGGGGGGGGGGGGGGGGGGGGGGGGGGGGGGGGGTGGGGGGGGGGGGGGGGGGGGGGGGGGGGGGGGGGGGGGGGGGGGGGGGGGGGGGGGGGGGGGGGGGGGGGGGGGGGGGGGGGGGGGGGGGGGGGGGGGGGGGGGGGGGGGGGGGGGGGGGGGGGGGGGGGGGGGGGGGGGGGGGGGGGGGGGGGGGGGGGGGGGGGGGGGGGGGGGGGGGGGGGGGGGGGGGGGGGGGGGGGGGGGGGGGGGGGGGGGGGGGGGGGGGGGGGGGGGGGGGGGGGGGGGGGTGGGGGGGGGGGGGGGGGGGGGGGGGGGGGGGGGGGGGGGGGGGGGGGGGGGGGGGGGGGGGGGGGGGGGGGGGGGGGGGGGGGGGGGGGGGGTGGGGGGGGGGGGGGGGGGGGGGGGGGGGGGGGGGGGGGGGGGGGGGGGGGGGGGGGGGGGGGGGGGGGGGGGGGGGGGGGGGGGTGGGGGGGGGGGGGGGGGGGGGGGGGGGGGGGGGGGGGGGGGGGGGGGGGGGGGGGGGGGGGGGGGGGGGGGGGGGGGGGGGGGGGGGGGGGGGGGGGGGGGGGGGGGGGGGGGGGGGGGGGGGGGGGGGGGGGGGGGGGGGGGGGGGGGGGGGGGGGGGGGGGGGGGGGGGGGGGGGGGGGGGGGGGGGGGGGGGGGGGGGGGTGGGGGGGGGGGGGGGGGGGGGGGGGGGGGGGGGGGGGGGGGGGGGGGGGGTGGGGGGGGGGGGGGGGGGGGGGGGGGGGGGGGGGGGGGGGGGGGGGGGGGGGGGGGGGGGGGGGGGGGGGTGGGGGGGGGGGGGGGGGGGGGGGGGGGGGGGGGGGGGGGGGGGGGGGGGGGGGGGGGGGGGGGGGGGGGGGGGGGGGGGGGGGTGGGGGGGGGGGGGGGGGGGGGGGGGGGGGGGGGGGGGGGGGGGGGGGGGGGGGGGGGGGGGGGGGGGGGGGGGGGGGGGGGGGGGGGGGGGGGGGGGGGGGGGGGGGGGGGGGGGGGGGGGGGGGGGGGGGGGGGGGGGGGGGGGGGGGGGGGGGGGGGGGGGGGGGGGGGGGGGGGGGGGGGGGGGGGGGGGGGGGGGGGGGGGGGGGGGGGGGGGGGGGGGGGGGGGGGGGGGGGGGGGGGGGGGGGGGGGGGGGGGGGGGGGGGGGGGGGGGGGGGGGGGGGGGGGGGGGGGGGGGGGGGGGGGGGGGGGGGGGGGGGGGGGGGGGGGGTGGGGGGGGGGGGGGGGGGGGGGGGGGGGGGGGGGGGGGGGGGGGGGGGGGGGGGGGGGGGGGGGGGGGGGGGGGGGGGGGGGGGGGGGGGGGGGGGGGGGGGGGGGGGGGGGGGGGGGGGGGGGGGGGGGGGGGGGGGGGGGGGGGGGTGGGGGGGGGGGGGGGGGGGGGGGGGGGGGGGGGGGGGGGGGGGGGGGGGGGGGGGGGGGGGGGGGGGGGGGGGGGGGGGGGGGGGGGGGGGGGGGGGGGGGGGGGGGGGGGGGGGGGGGGGGGGGGGGGGGGGGGGGGGGGGGGGGGGGGGGGGGGGGGGGGGGGGGGGGGGGGGGGGGGGGGGGGTGGGGGGGGGGGGGGGGGGGGGGGGGGGGGGGGGGGGGGGGGGGGGGGGGGGGGGGGGGGGGGGGGGGGGGGGGGGGGGGGGGGGGGGGGGGGGGGGGGGGGGGGGGGGGGGGGGGGGGGGGGGGGGGGGGGGGGGGGGGGGGGGGGGGGGGGGGGGGGGGGGGGGGGGGGGGGGGGGGGGGGGGGGGGGGGGGGGGGGGGGGGGGGGGGGGGGGGGGGGGGGGGGGGGGGGGGGGGGGGGGGGGGGTGGGGGGGGGGGGGGGGGGGGGGGGGGGGGGGGGGGGGGGGGGGGGGGGGGGGGGGGGGGGGGGGGGGGTGGGGGGGGGGGGGGGGGGGGGGGGGGGGGGGGGGGGGGGGGGGGGGGGGGGGGGGGGGGGGGGGGGGGGGGGGGGGGGGGGGGGGGGGGGGGGGGGGGGGGGGGGGGGGGGGGGGGGGGGGGGGGGGGGGGGGGGGGGGGGGGGGGGGGGGGGGGGGGGGGGGGGGGGGGGGGGGGGGGGGGGGGGGGGGGGGGGGGGGGGGGGGGGGGGGGGGGGGGGGGGGGGGGGGGGGGGGGGGGGGGGGGGGGGGGGGGGGGGGGGGGGGGGGGGGGGGGGGGGGGGGGGGGGGGGGGGGGGGGGGGGGGGGGGGGGGGGGGGGGGGGGGGGGGGGGGGGGGGGGGGGGGGGGGGGGGGGGGGGGGGGGGGGGGGGGGGGGGGGGGGGGGGGGGGGGGGGGGGGGGGGGGGGGGGGGGGGGGGGGGGGGGGGGGGGGGGGGGGGGGGGGGGGGGGGGGGGGGGGGGGGGGGGGGGGGGGGGGGGGGGGGGGGGGGGGGGGGGGGGGGGGGGGGGGGGGGGGGGGGTGGGGGGGGGGGGGGGGGGGGGGGGGGGGGGGGGGGGGGGGGGGGGGGGGGGGGGGGGGGGGGGGGGGGGGGGGGGGGGGGGGGGGGGGGGGGGGGGGGGGGGGGGGGGGGGGGGGGGGGGGGGGGGGGGGGGGGGGGGGGGGGGGGGTGGGGGGGGGGGGGGGGGGGGGGGGGGGGGGGGGGGGGGGGGGGGGGGGGGGGGGGGGGGGGGGGGGGGGGGGGGGGGGGGGGGGGGGGGGGGGGGGGGGGGGGGGGGGGGGGGGGGGGGGGGGGGGGGGGGGGGGGGGGGGGGGGGGGGGGGGGGGGGGTGGGGGGGGGGGGGGGGGGGGGGGGGGGGGGGGGGGGGGGGGGGGGGGGGGGGGGGGGGGGGGGGGGGGGGGGGGGGTGGGGGGGGGGGGGGGGGGGGGGGGGGGGGGGGGGGGGGGGTGGGGGGGGGGGGGGGGGGGGGGGGGGGGGGGGGGGGGGGGGGGGGGGGGGGGGGGGGGGGGGGGGGGGGGGGGGGGGGGGGGGGGGGGGGGGGGGGGGGGGGGGGGGGGGGGGGGGGGGGGGGGGGGGGGGGGGGGGGGGGGGGGGGGGGGGGGGGGGGGGGGGGGGGGGGGGGGGGGGGGGGGGGGGGGGGGGGGGGGGGGGGGGGGGGGGGGGGGGGGGGGGGGGGGGGGGGGGGGGGGGGGGGGGGGGGGGGGGGGGGGGGGGGGGGGGGGGGGGGGGGGGGGGGGGGGGGGGGTGGGGGGGGGGGGGGGGGGGGGGGGGGGGGGGGGGGGGGGGTGGGGGGGGGGGGGGGGGGGGGGGGGGGGGGGGGGGGGGGGGGGGGGGGGGGGGGGGGGGGGGGGGGGGGGGGGGGGGGGGGGGGGGGGGGGGGGGGGGGGGGGGGGGGGGGGGGGGGGGGGGGGGGGGGGGGGGGGGGGGGGGGGGGGGGGGGGGGGGGGGGGGGGGGGGGGGGGGGGGGGGGGGGGGGGGGGTGGGGGGGGGGGGGGGGGGGGGGGGGGGGGGGTGGGGGGGGGGGGGGGGGGGGGGGGGGGGGGGGGGGGGGGGGGGGGGGGGGGGGGGGTGGGGGGGGGGGGGGGGGGTGGGGGGGGGGGGGGGGGGGGGGGGGGGGGGGGGGGGGGGGGGGGGGGGGGGGGGGGGGGGGGGGGGGGGGGGGGGGGGGGGGGGGGGGGGGGGGGGGGGGGGGGGGGGGGGGGGGGGGGGGGGGGGGGGGGGGGGGGGGGGGGGGGGGGGGGGGGGTGGGGGGGGGGGGGGGGGGGGGGGGGGGGGGGGGGGGGGGGGGGGGGGGGGGGGGGGGGGGGGGGGGGGGGGGGGGGTGGGGGGGGGGGGGGGGGGGGGGGGGGGGGGGGGGGGGGGGGGGGGGGGGGGGGGGGGGGGGGGGGGGGGGGGGGGGGGGGGGGGGGGGGGGGGGGGGGGGGGGGGGGGGGGGGGGGGGGGGGGGGTGGGGGGGGGGGGGGGGGGGGGGGGGGGGGGGGGGGGGGGGGGGGGGGGGGGGGGGGGGGGGGGGGGGGGGGGGGGGGGGGGGGGGGGGGGGGGGGGGGGGGGGGGGGGGGGGGGGGGGGGGGGGGTGGGGGGGGGGGGGGGGGGGGGGGGGGGGGGGGGGGGGGGGGGGGGGGGGGGGGGGGGGGGGGGGGGGGGGGGGGGGGGGGGGGGGGGGGGGGGGGGGGGGGGGGGGGGGGGGGGGGGGGGGGGGGGGGGGGGGGGGGGGGGGGGGGGGGGGGGGGGGGGGGGGGGGGGGGGGGGGGGGGGGGGGGGGGGGGGGGGTGGGGGGGGGGGGGGGGGGGGGGGGGGGGGGGGGGGGGGGGGGGGGGGGGGGGGGGGGGGGGGGGGGGGGGGGGGGGGGGGGGGGGGGGGGGGGGGGGGGGGGGGGGGGGGGGGGGGGGGGGGGGGGGGGGGGGGGGGGGGGGGGGGGGGGGGGGGGTGGGGGGGGGGGGGGGGGGGGGGGGGGGGGGGGGGGGGGGGGGGGGGGGGGGGGGGGGGGGGGGGGGGGGGGGGGGGGGGGGGGGGGGGGGGGGGG
>NZ_JABJWV010000026.1:0-5000 GCF_011083025.2 Pseudenhygromyxa sp. WMMC2535 | reverse complement strand
GGGGGGGGGGGGGGGGGGGGGGGGGGGGGGGGGGGGGGGGGGGGGGGGGGGGGGGGGGGGGGGGGGGGGGGGGGGGGGGGGGGGGGGGGGGGGGGGGGGGGGGGGGGGGGTGGGGGGGGGGGGGGGGGGGGGGGGGGGGGGGGGGGGGGGGGGGGGGGGGGGGGGGGGGGGGGGGGTGGGGGGGGGGGGGGGGGGGGGGGGGGGGGGGGGGGGGGGGGGGGGGGGGGGGGGGGGGGGGGGGGGGGGGGGGGGGGGGGGGGGGGGGGGGGGGGGGGGGGGGGGGGGGGGGGGGGGGGGGGGGGGGGGGGGGGGGGGGGGGGGGGGGGGGGGGGGGGGGGGGGGGGGGGGGGGGGGGGGGGGGGGGGGGGGGGGGGGGGGGGGGGGGGGGGGGGGGGGGGGGGGGGGGGGGGGGGGGGGGGGGGGGGGGTGGGGGGGGGGGGGGGGGGGGGGGGGGGGGGGGGTGGGGGGGGGGGGGGGGGGGGGGGGGGGGGGGGGGGGGGGGGGGGGGGGGGGGGGGGGGGGGGGGGGGGGGGGGGGGGGGGGGGGGTGGGGGGGGGGGGGGGGGGGGGGGGGGGGGGGGGGGGGGGGGGGGGGGGGGGGGGGGGGGGGGGGGGGGGGGGGGGGGGGGGGGGGGGGGGGGGGGGGGGGGGGGGGGGGGGGGGGGGGGGGGGGGGGGGGGGGGGGGGGGGGGGGGGGGGGGGGGGGGGGGGGGGGGGGGGGGGGGGGGGGGGGGGGGGGGGGGGGGGTGGGGGGGGGGGGGGGGGGGGGGGGTGGGGGGGGGGGGGGGGGGGGGGGGGGGGGGGGGGGGGGGGGGGGGGGGGGGGTGGGGGGGGGGGGGGGGGGGGGGGGGGGGGGGGGGGGGGGGGGGGGGGGGGGGGGGGGGGGGGGGGGGGGGGGGGGGGGGGGGGGGGGGGGGGGGGGGGGGGGGGGGGGGGGGGGGGGGGGGGGGGGGGGGGGGGGGGGGGGGGGGGGGGGGGGGGGGGGGGGGGGGGGGGGGGGGGGGGGGGGGGGGGGGGGGGGGGGGGGGGGGGGGTGGGGGGGGGGGGGGGGGGGGGGGGGGGGGGGGGGGGGGGGGGGGGGGGGGGGGGGGGGGGGGGGGGGGGGGGGGGGGGGGGGGGGGGGGGGGGGGGGGGGGGGGGGGGGGGGGGGGGGGGGGGGGGGGGGGGGGGGGGGGGGGGGGGGGGGGGGGGGGGGGGGGGGGGGGGGGGGGGGGGGGGGGGGGGGGGGGGGGGGGGGGGGGGGGGGGGGGGGGGGGGTGGGGGGGGGGGGGGGGGGGGGGGGGGGGGGGGGGGGGGGGGGGGGGGGGGGGGGGGGGGGGGGGGGGGGTGGGGGGGGGGGGGGGGGGGGGGGGGGGGGGGGGGGGGGGGGGGGGGGGGGGGGGGGGGGGGGGGGGGGGGGGGGGGGGGGGGGGGGGGGGGGGGGGGGGGGGGGGGGGGGGGGGGGGGGGGGGGGGGGGGGGGGGGGGGGGGGGGGGGGGGGGGGGGGGGGGGGGGGGGGGGGTGGGGGGGGGGGGGGGGGGGGGGGGGGGGGGGGGGGGGGGGGGGGGGGGGGGGGGGGGGGGGGGGGGGGGGGGGGGGGGGGGGGGGGGGGGGGGGGGGGGGGGGGGGGGGGGGGGGGGGGGGTGGGGGGGGGGGGGGGGGGGGGGGGGGGGGGGGGGGGGGGGGGGGGGGGGGGGGGGGGGGGGGGGGGGGGGGGGGGGGGGGGGGGGGGGGGGGGGGGGGGGGGGGGGGGGGGGGGGGGGGGGGGGGGGGGGGGGGGGGGGGGGGGGGGGGGGGGGGGGGGGGGGGGGGGGGGGGGGGGGGGGGGGGGGGGGGGGGGGGGGGGGGGGGGGGGGGGGGGGGGGGGGGGGGGGGGGGGGGGGGGGGGGGGGGGGGGGGGGGGGGGGGGGGGGGGGGGGGGGGGGGGGGGGGGGGGGGGGGGGGGGGGTGGGGGGGGGGGGGGGGGGGGGGGGGGGGGGGGGGGGGGGGGGGGGGGGGGGGGGGGGGGGGGGGGGGGGGGGGGGGGGGGGGGGGGGGGGGGGGGGGGGGGGGGGGGGGGGGGGGGGGGGGGGGGGGGGGGGGGGGGGGGGGGGGGGGGGGGGGGGGGGGGGGGGGGGGGGGGGGGGGGGGGGGGGGGGGGGGGGGGGGGGGGGGGGGGGGGGGGGGGGGGGGGGGGGGGGGGGGGGGGGGGGGGGGGGGGGGGGGGGGGGGGGGGGGGGGGGGGGGGGGGGGGGGGGGGGGGGGTGGGGGGGGGGGGGGGGGGGGGGGGGGGGGGGGGGGGGGGGGGGGGGGGGGGGGGGGGGGGGGGGGGGGGGGGGGGGGGGGGGGGGGGGGGGGGGGGGGGGGGGGGGGGGGGGGGGGGGGGGGGGGGGGGGGGGGGGGGGGGGGGGGGGGGGGGGGGGGGGGGGGGGGGGGGGGGGGGGGGGGGGTGGGGGGGGGGGGGGGGGGGGGGGGGGGGGGGGGGGGGGGGGGGTGGGGGGGGGGGGGGGGGGGGGGGGGGGGGGGGGGGGGGGGGGGGGGGGGGGGGGGGGGGGGGGGGGGGGGGGGGGGGGGGGGGGGGGGGGGGGGGGGGGGGGGGGGGGGGGGGGGGGGGGGGGGGGGGGGGGGGGGGGGGGGGGGGGGGGGGGGGGGGGGGGGGGGGGGGGGGGGGGGGGGGGGGGGGGGGGGGGGGGGGGGGGGGGGGGGGGGGGGGGGGGGGGGGGGGGGGGGGGGGGGGGGGGGGGGGGGGGGGGGGGGGGGGGGGGGGGGGGGGGGGGGGGGGGGGGGGGGGGGGGGGGGGGGGTGGGGGGGGGGGGGGGGGGGGGGGGGGGGGGGGGGGGGGGGGGGGGGGGGGGGGGTGGGGGGGGGGGGGGGGGGGGGGGGGGGGGGGGGGGGGGGGGGGGGGGGGGGGGGGGGGGGGGGGGGGGGGGGGGGGGGGGGGGGGGGGGGGGGGTGGGGGGGGGGGGGGGGGGGGGGGGGGGGGGGGGGGGGGTGGGGGGGGGGGGGGGGGGGGGGGGGGGGGGGGGGGGGGGGGGGGGGGGGGGGGGGGGGGGGGGGGGGGGGGGGGGGGGGGGGGGGGGGGGGGGGGGGGGGGGGGGGGGGGGGGGGGGGGGGGGGGGGGGGTGGGGGGGGGGGGGTGGGGGGGGGGGGGGGGGGGGGGGGGGGGGGTGGGGGGGGGGGGGGGGGGGGGGGGGGGGGGGGGGGGGGGGGGGGGGGGGGGGGGGGGGGGGGGGGGGGGGGGGGGGGTGGGGGGGGGGGGGGGGGGGGGGGGGGGGGGGGGGGGGGGGGGGGGGGGGGGGGGGGGGGGGGGGGGGGGGGGGGGGGGGGGGGGGGGGGGGGGGGGGGGGGGGGGGGGGGGGGGGGGGGGGGGGGGGGGGGGGGGGGGGGGGGGGGGGGGGGGGGGGGGGGGGGGGGGGGGGGTGGGGGGGGGGGGGGGGGGGGGGGGGGGGGGGGGGGGGGGGGGGGGGGGGTGGGGGGGGGGGGGGGGGGGGGGGGGGGGGGGGGGGGGGGGGGGGGGGGGGGGGGGGGGGGGGGGGGGGGGGGGGGGGGGGGGGGGGGGGGTGGGGGGGGGGGGGGGGGGGGGGGGGGGGGGGGGGGGGTGGGGGGGGGGGGGGGGGGGGTGGGGGGGGGGGGGGGGGGGGGGGGGGGGGGGGGGGGGGGGGGGGGGGGGGGGGGGGGGGGGGGGGGGGGGGGGGGGGGGGGGGGGGGGGGGGGGTTGGGGGGGGGGGGGGGGGGGGGGGGGGGGGGGGGGGGGGGGGGGGGGGGGGGGGGGGGGGGGGGGGGGGGGGGGGGGGGGGGGGGGGGGGGGGGGGGGGGGGGGGGGGGGGGGGGGGGGGGGGGGGGGGGGGGGGGGGGGGGGGGGGGGGGGGGGGGGGGGGGGGGGGGGGGGGGGGGGGGGGGGGGGGGGGGGGGGGGGGGGGGGGGGGGGGGGGGGGGGTGGGGGGGGGGGGGGGGGGGGGGGGGGGGGGGGGGGGGTGGGGGGGGGGGGGGGGGGGGGGGGGGGGGGGGGGGGGGGGGGGGGGGGGGGGGGGGGGGGGGGGGGGGGGGGGGGGGGGGGGGGGGGGGGGGGGGGGGGGGGGGGGGGGGGGGGGGGGGGGGGGGGGGGGGGGGGGGGGGGGGTGGGGGGGGGGGGGGGGGGGGGGGGGGGGGGGGGGGGGGGGGGGGGGGGGGGGGGGGGGGGGGGGGGGGGGGGGGGGGGGGGGGGGGGGGGGGGGGGGGGGGGGGGGGGGGGGGGGGGGGGGGGGGGGGGGGGGGGGGGGGGGGGGGGGGGGGGGGGGGGGGGGGGGGGGGGGGGGGGGGGGGGGGGGGGGGGGGGGGGGGGGGGGGGGGGGGGGGGGGGGGGGGGGGGGGGGGGGGGGGGGGGTGGGGGGGGGGGGGGGGGGGGGGGGGGGGGGGGGGGGGGGTGGGGGGGGGGGGGGGGGGGGGGGGGGGGGGGGGGGGGGGGGGGGGGGGGGGGGGGGGGGGGGGGGGGGGGGGGGGGGGGGGGGGGGGGGGGGGGGGGGGGGGGGGGGGGGGGGGGGGGGGGGGGGGGGGGGGGGGGGGGGGGGGGGGGGGGGGGGGGGGGGGGGGGGGGGGGGGGGGGGGGGGGGGGGGGGGGGGGTGGGGGGGGGGGGGGGGGGGGGGGGGGGGGGGGGGGGGGGGGGGGGGGGGGGGGGGGGGGGGGGGGGGGGGGGGGGGGGGGGGGGGGGGGGGGGGGGGGGGGGGGGGGGGGGGGGGGGGGGGGGGGGGGGGGGGGGGGGGGGGGGGGGGGGGGGGGGGGGGGGGGGGGGGGGGGGGGGGGGGGGGGGGGGGGGGGGGGGGGGGGGGGGGGGGGGGGGGGGGGGGGGGGGGGGGGGGGGGGGGGGGGGGGGGGGGGGGGGGGGGGGGGGGGGGGGGGGGGGGGGGGGGGGGGGGGGGGGGGGGGGGGGGGGGGGGGGGGGGGGGGGGGGGGGGGGGGGGGGGGGGGGGGGGGGGGGGGGGGGGGGGGGGGGGGGGGGGGGGGGGGGGGGGGGGGGGGGGGGGGGGGGGGGGGGGGGGGGGGGGGGGGGGGGGGGGGGGGGGGGG
>NZ_JABJWV010000025.1:15000-65754 GCF_011083025.2 Pseudenhygromyxa sp. WMMC2535 | reverse complement strand
GGGGGGGGGGAGGGGGGGGGGGGAGGGGGGGGGGGGGGGGGGGGGGGGAGGGGGGGGGGGGGTGGGGGGGGGGGGGGGGGGGGGGGGAGGGGGGGGGGGGGGGGGGGGGGGGGGGGGGGGGGGGGGGGGGGGGAGGGTGGGGGGGGGGTGGGGGGGGGGGGGGGGGGGGGGGGGGGGGGGGGGGGGAGGGGGGGGGGGGGGGGGGGGGGGGGGGGGGGGGGGGGGGGGGGGGGTGGGGGGGGGGGGGGGGGGGGGGGGGGGGGGGGGGGGGGGGGGGGGGGGGGGGGGGGGGGGGGGGGGGGAGGGGGGGGGGGGGCAGGGGGCGGGGGGGGGGGGGGGGGGGGGGGGGGGGGGGGGGGGGGGGGGGGGGGGGGGGGGGAGGGGGGGGGGGGGGGGGGGGGTGGGGGGGGGGGGGGGGGGGGGGGGGGGGGGGGGGGGGGGGGGGGGGGGGGGGGGGGGGGGGGGGGGGGGGGGGGGGGGGGGGGGGGGGGGGGGGGGGGGGGGGGGGGGGGGGGGGGGGGGGGGGGGGGGGGGGGGGGGGGGGGGGGGGGGGGGGGGGGGGGGGGGGGGGGGGGGGAGGGGGGGGGGGGGGGGGGGGGGGGGGGGGGGGGGGGGGGGGGGGGGGGGGGGGGGGGGGGGGGGGGGGGGGGGGGGGGGGGGGGGGGGGGGGGGGGGGGGGGGGGGGGGGGGGGGGGGGGGGGGGGGGGGGGGGGGGGGGGGGGGGGGGGGGGGGGGGGGGGGGGGGGGGGGGGGGGGGCGGGGGGGGGGGAGGGGGGGGGGGGGGGGGGGGGGGGGGGGGGGGGGGGGGGGGGGGGGGGGGGGGAGGGGGGGGGGGGGGGGGGGGGGGGGGGGGGGGGGGGGGGGGGGGGGGGGGGGGGGGGGGGGGGGGGGGGGGGGGGGGGGGGGGGGGGGGGGGGGGGGGGGGGGGGGGGGGGGGGGTGGGGGGGGGGGGGGGGGGGGGGGGGGGGGGGGGGGGGGGGGGGGGGGGGGGGGGGGGGGGGGGGGGGGGGGGGGGGGGGGGGGGGGGGGGGGGGGGGGGGGGGGGGGGGGGGGGGGGGGGGGGGGGGGGGGGGGGGGGGGGGGGGGGGGGGGGGGGGGGGGGGGGGGGGGGGGGGGGGGGGGGGGGGGGGGGGGGGGGGGGGGGGGGGGGGGGGGGGGGGGGGGGGGGGGGGGGGGGGGGGGGGGGGGGGGGGGGGGGGGGGGGGGGGGGGGGGGGGGGGGGGGGGGGGGGGGGGGGGGGGGGGGGGGGGGGGGGGGGGGGGGGGGGGGGGGGGGGGGGGGGGGGGGGGGGGGGGGGGGGGGGGGGGGGGGGGGGGGGGGGGGGGGGGGGGGGGGGGGGGGGGGGGGGGGGGGGGGGGGGGGGGGGGGGGGGGGGGGGGGGGGGGGGGGGGGGGGGGGGGGGGGGGGGGGGGGGGGGGGGGGGGGGGGGGGGGGGGGGGGGGGGGGGGGGGGGGGGGGGGGGGGGGGGGGGGGGGGGGGGGGGGGGGGGGGGGGGGGGGGGGGGGGGGGGGGGGGGGGGGGGGGGTGGGGGGGGGGGGGGGGGGGGGGGGGGGGGGGGGGGGGGGGGGGGGGGGGGGGGGGGGGGGGGGGGGGGGGGGGGGGGGGGGGGGGGGGGGGGGGGGGGGGGGGGGGGGGGGGGGGGGGGGGGGGGGGGGGGGGGGGGGGGGGGGGGGGGGGGGGGGGGGGGGGGGGGGGGGGGGGGGGGGGGGGGGGGGGGGGGGGGGGGGGGGGGGGTGGGGGGGGGGGGGGGGGGGGGGGGGGGGGGGGGGGGGGGGGGGGGGGGGGGGGGGGGGGGGGGGGGGGGGGGGGGGGGGGGGGGGGGGGGGGGGGGGGGGGGGGGGGGGGGGGGGAGGGGGGGGGGGGGGGGGGGGGGGGGGGGGGGGGGGGGGGGGGGGGGGGGGGGGGGGGGGGGGGGGGGGGGGGGGGGGGGGGGGGGGGGGGGGGGGGGGGGGGGGGGGGGGGGGGGGGGGGGGGGGGGGGGGGGGGGGGGGGGGGGGGGGGGGGGGGGGGGGGGGGGGGGGGGGGGGGGGGGGGGGGGGGGGGGGGGGGGGGGGGGGGGGGGGGGGGGGGGGGGGGGGGGGGGGGGGGGGGGGGGGGGGGGGGGGGGGGGGGGGGGGGGGGGGGGGGGGGGGGGGGGGGGGGGGGGGGGGGGGGGGGGGGGGGGGGGGGGGGGGGGGGGGGGGGGGGGGGGGGGGGGGGGGGGGGGGGGGGGGGGGGGGGGGGGGGGGGGGGGGGGGGGGGGGGGGGGGGGGGGGGGGGGGGGGGGGGGGGGGGGGGGGGGGGGGGGGGGGGGGGGGGGGGGGGGGGGGGGGGGGGGGGGGGGGGGGGGGGGGGGGGGGGGGGGGGGGGGGGGGGGGGGGGGGGGGGGGGGGGGGGGGGGGGGGGGGGGGGGGGGGGGGGGGGGGGGGGGGGGGGGGGGGGGGGGGGGGGGGGGGGGGGGGGGGGGGGGGGGGGGGGGGGGGGGGGGGGGGGGGGGGGGGGGGGGGGGGGGGGGGGGGGGGGGGGGGGGGGGGGGGGGGGGGGGGGGGGGGGGGGGGGGGGGGGGGGGGGGGGGGGGGGGGGGGGGGGGGGGGGGGGGGGGGGGGGGGGGGGGGGGGGGGGGGGGGGGGGGGGGGGGGGGGGGGGGGGGGGGGGGGGGGGGGGGGGGGGGGGGGGGGGGGGGGGGGGGGGGGGGGGGGGGGGGGGGGGGGGGGGGGGGGGGGGGGGGGGGGGGGGGGGGGGGGGGGGGGGGGGGGGGGGGGGGGGGGGGGGGGGGGGGGGGGGGGGGGGGGGGGGGGGGGGGGGGGGGGGGGGGGGGGGGGGGGGGGGGGGGGGGGGGGGGGGGGGGGGGGGGGGGGGGGGGGGGGGGGGGGGGGGGGGGGGGGGGGGGGGGGGGGGGGGGGGGGGGGGGGGGGGGGGGGGGGGGGGGGGGGGGGGGGGGGGGGGGGGGGGGGGGGGGGGGGGGGGGGGGGGGGGGGGGGGGGGGGGGGGGGGGGGGGGGGGGGGGGGGGGGGGGGGGGGGGGGGGGGGGGGGGGGGGGGGGGGGGGGGGGGGGGGGGGGGGGGGGGGGGGGGGGGGGGGGGGGGGGGGGGGGGGGGGGGGGGGGGGGGGGGGGGGGGGGGGGGGGGGGGGGGGGGGGGGGGGGGGGGGGGGGGGGGGGGGGGGGGGGGGGGGGGGGGGGGGGGGGGGGGGGGGGGGGGGGGGGGGGGGGGGGGGGGGGGGGGGGGGGGGGGGGGGGGGGGGGGGGGGGGGGGGGGGGGGGGGGGGGGGGGGGGGGGGGGGGGGGGGGGGGGGGGGGGGGGGGGGGGGGGGGGGGGGGGGGGGGGGGGGGGGGGGGGGGGGGGGGGGGGGGGGGGGGGGGGGGGGGGGGGGGGGGGGGGGGGGGGGGGGGGGGGGGGGGGGGGGGGGGGGGGGGGGGGGGGGGGGGGGGGGGGGGGGGGGGGGGGGGGGGGGGGGGGGGGGGGGGGGGGGGGGGGGGGGGGGGGGGGGGGGGGGGGGGGGGGGGGGGGGGGGGGGGGGGGGGGGGGGGGGGGGGGGGGGGGGGGGGGGGGGGGGGGGGGGGGGGGGGGGGGGGGGGGGGGGGGGGGGGGGGGGGGGGGGGGGGGGGGGGGGGGGGGGGGGGGGGGGGGGGGGGGGGGGGGGGGGGGGGGGGGGGGGGGGGGGGGGGGGGGGGGGGGGGGGGGGGGGGGGGGGGGGGGGGGGGGGGGGGGGGGGGGGGGGGGGGGGGGGGGGGGGGGGGGGGGGGGGGGGGGGGGGGGGGGGGGGGGGGGGGGGGGGGGGGGGGGGGGGGGGGGGGGGGGGGGGGGGGGGGGGGGGGGGGGGGGGGGGGGGGGGGGGGGGGGGGGGGGGGGGGGGGGGGGGGGGGGGGGGGGGGGGGGGGGGGGGGGGGGGGGGGGGGGGGGGGGGGGGGGGGGGGGGGGGGGGGGGGGGGGGGGGGGGGGGGGGGGGGGGGGGGGGGGGGGGGGGGGGGGGGGGGGGGGGGGGGGGGGGGGGGGGGGGGGGGGGGGGGGGGGGGGGGGGGGGGGGGGGGGGGGGGGGGGGGGGGGGGGGGGGGGGGGGGGGGGGGGGGGGGGGGGGGGGGGGGGGGGGGGGGGGGGGGGGGGGGGGGGGGGGGGGGGGGGGGGGGGGGGGGGGGGGGGGGGGGGGGGGGGGGGGGGGGGGGGGGGGGGGGGGGGGGGGGGGGGGGGGGGGGGGGGGGGGGGGGGGGGGGGGGGGGGGGGGGGGGGGGGGGGGGGGGGGGGGGGGGGGGGGGGGGGGGGGGGGGGGGGGGGGGGGGGGGGGGGGGGGGGGGGGGGGGGGGGGGGGGGGGGGGGGGGGGGGGGGGGGGGGGGGGGGGGGGGGGGGGGGGGGGGGGGGGGGGGGGGGGGGGGGGGGGGGGGGGGGGGGGGGGGGGGGGGGGGGGGGGGGGGGGGGGGGGGGGGGGGGGGGGGGGGGGGGGGGGGGGGGGGGGGGGGGGGGGGGGGGGGGGGGGGGGGGGGGGGGGGGGGGGGGGGGGGGGGGGGGGGGGGGGGGGGGGGGGGGGGGGGGGGGGGGGGGGGGGGGGGGGGGGGGGGGGGGGGGGGGGGGGGGGGGGGGGGGGGGGGGGGGGGGGGGGGGGGGGGGGGGGGGGGGGGGGGGGGGGGGGGGGGGGGGGGGGGGGGGGGGGGGGGGGGGGGGGGGGGGGGGGGGGGGGGGGGGGGGGGGGGGGGGGGGGGGGGGGGGGGGGGGGGGGGGGGGGGGGGGGGGGGGGGGGGGGGGGGGGGGGGGGGGGGGGGGGGGGGGGGGGGGGGGGGGGGGGGGGGGGGGGGGGGGGGGGGGGGGGGGGGGGGGGGGGGGGGGGGGGGGGGGGGGGGGGGGGGGGGGGGGGGGGGGGGGGGGGGGGGGGGGGGGGGGGGGGGGGGGGGGGGGGGGGGGGGGGGGGGGGGGGGGGGGGGGGGGGGGGGGGGGGGGGGGGGGGGGGGGGGGGGGGGGGGGGGGGGGGGGGGGGGGGGGGGGGGGGGGGGGGGGGGGGGGGGGGGGGGGGGGGGGGGGGGGGGGGGGGGGGGGGGGGGGGGGGGGGGGGGGGGGGGGGGGGGGGGGGGGGGGGGGGGGGGGGGGGGGGGGGGGGGGGGGGGGGGGGGGGGGGGGGGGGGGGGGGGGGGGGGGGGGGGGGGGGGGGGGGGGGGGGGGGGGGGGGGGGGGGGGGGGGGGGGGGGGGGGGGGGGGGGGGGGGGGGGGGGGGGGGGGGGGGGGGGGGGGGGGGGGGGGGGGGGGGGGGGGGGGGGGGGGGGGGGGGGGGGGGGGGGGGGGGGGGGGGGGGGGGGGGGGGGGGGGGGGGGGGGGGGGGGGGGGGGGGGGGGGGGGGGGGGGGGGGGGGGGGGGGGGGGGGGGGGGGGGGGGGGGGGGGGGGGGGGGGGGGGGGGGGGGGGGGGGGGGGGGGGGGGGGGGGGGGGGGGGGGGGGGGGGGGGGGGGGGGGGGGGGGGGGGGGGGGGGGGGGGGGGGGGGGGGGGGGGGGGGGGGGGGGGGGGGGGGGGGGGGGGGGGGGGGGGGGGGGGGGGGGGGGGGGGGGGGGGGGGGGGGGGGGGGGGGGGGGGGGGGGGGGGGGGGGGGGGGGGGGGGGGGGGGGGGGGGGGGGGGGGGGGGGGGGGGGGGGGGGGGGGGGGGGGGGGGGGGGGGGGGGGGGGGGGGGGGGGGGGGGGGGGGGGGGGGGGGGGGGGGGGGGGGGGGGGGGGGGGGGGGGGGGGGGGGGGGGGGGGGGGGGGGGGGGGGGGGGGGGGGGGGGGGGGGGGGGGGGGGGGGGGGGGGGGGGGGGGGGGGGGGGGGGGGGGGGGGGGGGGGGGGGGGGGGGGGGGGGGGGGGGGGGGGGGGGGGGGGGGGGGGGGGGGGGGGGGGGGGGGGGGGGGGGGGGGGGGGGGGGGGGGGGGGGGGGGGGGGGGGGGGGGGGGGGGGGGGGGGGGGGGGGGGGGGGGGGGGGGGGGGGGGGGGGGGGGGGGGGGGGGGGGGGGGGGGGGGGGGGGGGGGGGGGGGGGGGGGGGGGGGGGGGGGGGGGGGGGGGGGGGGGGGGGGGGGGGGGGGGGGGGGGGGGGGGGGGGGGGGGGGGGGGGGGGGGGGGGGGGGGGGGGGGGGGGGGGGGGGGGGGGGGGGGGGGGGGGGGGGGGGGGGGGGGGGGGGGGGGGGGGGGGGGGGGGGGGGGGGGGGGGGGGGGGGGGGGGGGGGGGGGGGGGGGGGGGGGGGGGGGGGGGGGGGGGGGGGGGGGGGGGGGGGGGGGGGGGGGGGGGGGGGGGGGGGGGGGGGGGGGGGGGGGGGGGGGGGGGGGGGGGGGGGGGGGGGGGGGGGGGGGGGGGGGGGGGGGGGGGGGGGGGGGGGGGGGGGGGGGGGGGGGGGGGGGGGGGGGGGGGGGGGGGGGGGGGGGGGGGGGGGGGGGGGGGGGGGGGGGGGGGGGGGGGGGGGGGGGGGGGGGGGGGGGGGGGGGGGGGGGGGGGGGGGGGGGGGGGGGGGGGGGGGGGGGGGGGGGGGGGGGGGGGGGGGGGGGGGGGGGGGGGGGGGGGGGGGGGGGGGGGGGGGGGGGGGGGGGGGGGGGGGGGGGGGGGGGGGGGGGGGGGGGGGGGGGGGGGGGGGGGGGGGGGGGGGGGGGGGGGGGGGGGGGGGGGGGGGGGGGGGGGGGGGGGGGGGGGGGGGGGGGGGGGGGGGGGGGGGGGGGGGGGGGGGGGGGGGGGGGGGGGGGGGGGGGGGGGGGGGGGGGGGGGGGGGGGGGGGGGGGGGGGGGGGGGGGGGGGGGGGGGGGGGGGGGGGGGGGGGGGGGGGGGGGGGGGGGGGGGGGGGGGGGGGGGGGGGGGGGGGGGGGGGGGGGGGGGGGGGGGGGGGGGGGGGGGGGGGGGGGGGGGGGGGGGGGGGGGGGGGGGGGGGGGGGGGGGGGGGGGGGGGGGGGGGGGGGGGGGGGGGGGGGGGGGGGGGGGGGGGGGGGGGGGGGGGGGGGGGGGGGGGGGGGGGGGGGGGGGGGGGGGGGGGGGGGGGGGGGGGGGGGGGGGGGGGGGGGGGGGGGGGGGGGGGGGGGGGGGGGGGGGGGGGGGGGGGGGGGGGGGGGGGGGGGGGGGGGGGGGGGGGGGGGGGGGGGGGGGGGGGGGGGGGGGGGGGGGGGGGGGGGGGGGGGGGGGGGGGGGGGGGGGGGGGGGGGGGGGGGGGGGGGGGGGGGGGGGGGGGGGGGGGGGGGGGGGGGGGGGGGGGGGGGGGGGGGGGGGGGGGGGGGGGGGGGGGGGGGGGGGGGGGGGGGGGGGGGGGGGGGGGGGGGGGGGGGGGGGGGGGGGGGGGGGGGGGGGGGGGGGGGGGGGGGGGGGGGGGGGGGGGGGGGGGGGGGGGGGGGGGGGGGGGGGGGGGGGGGGGGGGGGGGGGGGGGGGGGGGGGGGGGGGGGGGGGGGGGGGGGGGGGGGGGGGGGGGGGGGGGGGGGGGGGGGGGGGGGGGGGGGGGGGGGGGGGGGGGGGGGGGGGGGGGGGGGGGGGGGGGGGGGGGGGGGGGGGGGGGGGGGGGGGGGGGGGGGGGGGGGGGGGGGGGGGGGGGGGGGGGGGGGGGGGGGGGGGGGGGGGGGGGGGGGGGGGGGGGGGGGGGGGGGGGGGGGGGGGGGGGGGGGGGGGGGGGGGGGGGGGGGGGGGGGGGGGGGGGGGGGGGGGGGGGGGGGGGGGGGGGGGGGGGGGGGGGGGGGGGGGGGGGGGGGGGGGGGGGGGGGGGGGGGGGGGGGGGGGGGGGGGGGGGGGGGGGGGGGGGGGGGGGGGGGGGGGGGGGGGGGGGGGGGGGGGGGGGGGGGGGGGGGGGGGGGGGGGGGGGGGGGGGGGGGGGGGGGGGGGGGGGGGGGGGGGGGGGGGGGGGGGGGGGGGGGGGGGGGGGGGGGGGGGGGGGGGGGGGGGGGGGGGGGGGGGGGGGGGGGGGGGGGGGGGGGGGGGGGGGGGGGGGGGGGGGGGGGGGGGGGGGGGGGGGGGGGGGGGGGGGGGGGGGGGGGGGGGGGGGGGGGGGGGGGGGGGGGGGGGGGGGGGGGGGGGGGGGGGGGGGGGGGGGGGGGGGGGGGGGGGGGGGGGGGGGGGGGGGGGGGGGGGGGGGGGGGGGGGGGGGGGGGGGGGGGGGGGGGGGGGGGGGGGGGGGGGGGGGGGGGGGGGGGGGGGGGGGGGGGGGGGGGGGGGGGGGGGGGGGGGGGGGGGGGGGGGGGGGGGGGGGGGGGGGGGGGGGGGGGGGGGGGGGGGGGGGGGGGGGGGGGGGGGGGGGGGGGGGGGGGGGGGGGGGGGGGGGGGGGGGGGGGGGGGGGGGGGGGGGGGGGGGGGGGGGGGGGGGGGGGGGGGGGGGGGGGGGGGGGGGGGGGGGGGGGGGGGGGGGGGGGGGGGGGGGGGGGGGGGGGGGGGGGGGGGGGGGGGGGGGGGGGGGGGGGGGGGGGGGGGGGGGGGGGGGGGGGGGGGGGGGGGGGGGGGGGGGGGGGGGGGGGGGGGGGGGGGGGGGGGGGGGGGGGGGGGGGGGGGGGGGGGGGGGGGGGGGGGGGGGGGGGGGGGGGGGGGGGGGGGGGGGGGGGGGGGGGGGGGGGGGGGGGGGGGGGGGGGGGGGGGGGGGGGGGGGGGGGGGGGGGGGGGGGGGGGGGGGGGGGGGGGGGGGGGGGGGGGGGGGGGGGGGGGGGGGGGGGGGGGGGGGGGGGGGGGGGGGGGGGGGGGGGGGGGGGGGGGGGGGGGGGGGGGGGGGGGGGGGGGGGGGGGGGGGGGGGGGGGGGGGGGGGGGGGGGGGGGGGGGGGGGGGGGGGGGGGGGGGGGGGGGGGGGGGGGGGGGGGGGGGGGGGGGGGGGGGGGGGGGGGGGGGGGGGGGGGGGGGGGGGGGGGGGGGGGGGGGGGGGGGGGGGGGGGGGGGGGGGGGGGGGGGGGGGGGGGGGGGGGGGGGGGGGGGGGGGGGGGGGGGGGGGGGGGGGGGGGGGGGGGGGGGGGGGGGGGGGGGGGGGGGGGGGGGGGGGGGGGGGGGGGGGGGGGGGGGGGGGGGGGGGGGGGGGGGGGGGGGGGGGGGGGGGGGGGGGGGGGGGGGGGGGGGGGGGGGGGGGGGGGGGGGGGGGGGGGGGGGGGGGGGGGGGGGGGGGGGGGGGGGGGGGGGGGGGGGGGGGGGGGGGGGGGGGGGGGGGGGGGGGGGGGGGGGGGGGGGGGGGGGGGGGGGGGGGGGGGGGGGGGGGGGGGGGGGGGGGGGGGGGGGGGGGGGGGGGGGGGGGGGGGGGGGGGGGGGGGGGGGGGGGGGGGGGGGGGGGGGGGGGGGGGGGGGGGGGGGGGGGGGGGGGGGGGGGGGGGGGGGGGGGGGGGGGGGGGGGGGGGGGGGGGGGGGGGGGGGGGGGGGGGGGGGGGGGGGGGGGGGGGGGGGGGGGGGGGGGGGGGGGGGGGGGGGGGGGGGGGGGGGGGGGGGGGGGGGGGGGGGGGGGGGGGGGGGGGGGGGGGGGGGGGGGGGGGGGGGGGGGGGGGGGGGGGGGGGGGGGGGGGGGGGGGGGGGGGGGGGGGGGGGGGGGGGGGGGGGGGGGGGGGGGGGGGGGGGGGGGGGGGGGGGGGGGGGGGGGGGGGGGGGGGGGGGGGGGGGGGGGGGGGGGGGGGGGGGGGGGGGGGGGGGGGGGGGGGGGGGGGGGGGGGGGGGGGGGGGGGGGGGGGGGGGGGGGGGGGGGGGGGGGGGGGGGGGGGGGGGGGGGGGGGGGGGGGGGGGGGGGGGGGGGGGGGGGGGGGGGGGGGGGGGGGGGGGGGGGGGGGGGGGGGGGGGGGGGGGGGGGGGGGGGGGGGGGGGGGGGGGGGGGGGGGGGGGGGGGGGGGGGGGGGGGGGGGGGGGGGGGGGGGGGGGGGGGGGGGGGGGGGGGGGGGGGGGGGGGGGGGGGGGGGGGGGGGGGGGGGGGGGGGGGGGGGGGGGGGGGGGGGGGGGGGGGGGGGGGGGGGGGGGGGGGGGGGGGGGGGGGGGGGGGGGGGGGGGGGGGGGGGGGGGGGGGGGGGGGGGGGGGGGGGGGGGGGGGGGGGGGGGGGGGGGGGGGGGGGGGGGGGGGGGGGGGGGGGGGGGGGGGGGGGGGGGGGGGGGGGGGGGGGGGGGGGGGGGGGGGGGGGGGGGGGGGGGGGGGGGGGGGGGGGGGGGGGGGGGGGGGGGGGGGGGGGGGGGGGGGGGGGGGGGGGGGGGGGGGGGGGGGGGGGGGGGGGGGGGGGGGGGGGGGGGGGGGGGGGGGGGGGGGGGGGGGGGGGGGGGGGGGGGGGGGGGGGGGGGGGGGGGGGGGGGGGGGGGGGGGGGGGGGGGGGGGGGGGGGGGGGGGGGGGGGGGGGGGGGGGGGGGGGGGGGGGGGGGGGGGGGGGGGGGGGGGGGGGGGGGGGGGGGGGGGGGGGGGGGGGGGGGGGGGGGGGGGGGGGGGGGGGGGGGGGGGGGGGGGGGGGGGGGGGGGGGGGGGGGGGGGGGGGGGGGGGGGGGGGGGGGGGGGGGGGGGGGGGGGGGGGGGGGGGGGGGGGGGGGGGGGGGGGGGGGGGGGGGGGGGGGGGGGGGGGGGGGGGGGGGGGGGGGGGGGGGGGGGGGGGGGGGGGGGGGGGGGGGGGGGGGGGGGGGGGGGGGGGGGGGGGGGGGGGGGGGGGGGGGGGGGGGGGGGGGGGGGGGGGGGGGGGGGGGGGGGGGGGGGGGGGGGGGGGGGGGGGGGGGGGGGGGGGGGGGGGGGGGGGGGGGGGGGGGGGGGGGGGGGGGGGGGGGGGGGGGGGGGGGGGGGGGGGGGGGGGGGGGGGGGGGGGGGGGGGGGGGGGGGGGGGGGGGGGGGGGGGGGGGGGGGGGGGGGGGGGGGGGGGGGGGGGGGGGGGGGGGGGGGGGGGGGGGGGGGGGGGGGGGGGGGGGGGGGGGGGGGGGGGGGGGGGGGGGGGGGGGGGGGGGGGGGGGGGGGGGGGGGGGGGGGGGGGGGGGGGGGGGGGGGGGGGGGGGGGGGGGGGGGGGGGGGGGGGGGGGGGGGGGGGGGGGGGGGGGGGGGGGGGGGGGGGGGGGGGGGGGGGGGGGGGGGGGGGGGGGGGGGGGGGGGGGGGGGGGGGGGGGGGGGGGGGGGGGGGGGGGGGGGGGGGGGGGGGGGGGGGGGGGGGGGGGGGGGGGGGGGGGGGGGGGGGGGGGGGGGGGGGGGGGGGGGGGGGGGGGGGGGGGGGGGGGGGGGGGGGGGGGGGGGGGGGGGGGGGGGGGGGGGGGGGGGGGGGGGGGGGGGGGGGGGGGGGGGGGGGGGGGGGGGGGGGGGGGGGGGGGGGGGGGGGGGGGGGGGGGGGGGGGGGGGGGGGGGGGGGGGGGGGGGGGGGGGGGGGGGGGGGGGGGGGGGGGGGGGGGGGGGGGGGGGGGGGGGGGGGGGGGGGGGGGGGGGGGGGGGGGGGGGGGGGGGGGGGGGGGGGGGGGGGGGGGGGGGGGGGGGGGGGGGGGGGGGGGGGGGGGGGGGGGGGGGGGGGGGGGGGGGGGGGGGGGGGGGGGGGGGGGGGGGGGGGGGGGGGGGGGGGGGGGGGGGGGGGGGGGGGGGGGGGGGGGGGGGGGGGGGGGGGGGGGGGGGGGGGGGGGGGGGGGGGGGGGGGGGGGGGGGGGGGGGGGGGGGGGGGGGGGGGGGGGGGGGGGGGGGGGGGGGGGGGGGGGGGGGGGGGGGGGGGGGGGGGGGGGGGGGGGGGGGGGGGGGGGGGGGGGGGGGGGGGGGGGGGGGGGGGGGGGGGGGGGGGGGGGGGGGGGGGGGGGGGGGGGGGGGGGGGGGGGGGGGGGGGGGGGGGGGGGGGGGGGGGGGGGGGGGGGGGGGGGGGGGGGGGGGGGGGGGGGGGGGGGGGGGGGGGGGGGGGGGGGGGGGGGGGGGGGGGGGGGGGGGGGGGGGGGGGGGGGGGGGGGGGGGGGGGGGGGGGGGGGGGGGGGGGGGGGGGGGGGGGGGGGGGGGGGGGGGGGGGGGGGGGGGGGGGGGGGGGGGGGGGGGGGGGGGGGGGGGGGGGGGGGGGGGGGGGGGGGGGGGGGGGGGGGGGGGGGGGGGGGGGGGGGGGGGGGGGGGGGGGGGGGGGGGGGGGGGGGGGGGGGGGGGGGGGGGGGGGGGGGGGGGGGGGGGGGGGGGGGGGGGGGGGGGGGGGGGGGGGGGGGGGGGGGGGGGGGGGGGGGGGGGGGGGGGGGGGGGGGGGGGGGGGGGGGGGGGGGGGGGGGGGGGGGGGGGGGGGGGGGGGGGGGGGGGGGGGGGGGGGGGGGGGGGGGGGGGGGGGGGGGGGGGGGGGGGGGGGGGGGGGGGGGGGGGGGGGGGGGGGGGGGGGGGGGGGGGGGGGGGGGGGGGGGGGGGGGGGGGGGGGGGGGGGGGGGGGGGGGGGGGGGGGGGGGGGGGGGGGGGGGGGGGGGGGGGGGGGGGGGGGGGGGGGGGGGGGGGGGGGGGGGGGGGGGGGGGGGGGGGGGGGGGGGGGGGGGGGGGGGGGGGGGGGGGGGGGGGGGGGGGGGGGGGGGGGGGGGGGGGGGGGGGGGGGGGGGGGGGGGGGGGGGGGGGGGGGGGGGGGGGGGGGGGGGGGGGGGGGGGGGGGGGGGGGGGGGGGGGGGGGGGGGGGGGGGGGGGGGGGGGGGGGGGGGGGGGGGGGGGGGGGGGGGGGGGGGGGGGGGGGGGGGGGGGGGGGGGGGGGGGGGGGGGGGGGGGGGGGGGGGGGGGGGGGGGGGGGGGGGGGGGGGGGGGGGGGGGGGGGGGGGGGGGGGGGGGGGGGGGGGGGGGGGGGGGGGGGGGGGGGGGGGGGGGGGGGGGGGGGGGGGGGGGGGGGGGGGGGGGGGGGGGGGGGGGGGGGGGGGGGGGGGGGGGGGGGGGGGGGGGGGGGGGGGGGGGGGGGGGGGGGGGGGGGGGGGGGGGGGGGGGGGGGGGGGGGGGGGGGGGGGGGGGGGGGGGGGGGGGGGGGGGGGGGGGGGGGGGGGGGGGGGGGGGGGGGGGGGGGGGGGGGGGGGGGGGGGGGGGGGGGGGGGGGGGGGGGGGGGGGGGGGGGGGGGGGGGGGGGGGGGGGGGGGGGGGGGGGGGGGGGGGGGGGGGGGGGGGGGGGGGGGGGGGGGGGGGGGGGGGGGGGGGGGGGGGGGGGGGGGGGGGGGGGGGGGGGGGGGGGGGGGGGGGGGGGGGGGGGGGGGGGGGGGGGGGGGGGGGGGGGGGGGGGGGGGGGGGGGGGGGGGGGGGGGGGGGGGGGGGGGGGGGGGGGGGGGGGGGGGGGGGGGGGGGGGGGGGGGGGGGGGGGGGGGGGGGGGGGGGGGGGGGGGGGGGGGGGGGGGGGGGGGGGGGGGGGGGGGGGGGGGGGGGGGGGGGGGGGGGGGGGGGGGGGGGGGGGGGGGGGGGGGGGGGGGGGGGGGGGGGGGGGGGGGGGGGGGGGGGGGGGGGGGGGGGGGGGGGGGGGGGGGGGGGGGGGGGGGGGGGGGGGGGGGGGGGGGGGGGGGGGGGGGGGGGGGGGGGGGGGGGGGGGGGGGGGGGGGGGGGGGGGGGGGGGGGGGGGGGGGGGGGGGGGGGGGGGGGGGGGGGGGGGGGGGGGGGGGGGGGGGGGGGGGGGGGGGGGGGGGGGGGGGGGGGGGGGGGGGGGGGGGGGGGGGGGGGGGGGGGGGGGGGGGGGGGGGGGGGGGGGGGGGGGGGGGGGGGGGGGGGGGGGGGGGGGGGGGGGGGGGGGGGGGGGGGGGGGGGGGGGGGGGGGGGGGGGGGGGGGGGGGGGGGGGGGGGGGGGGGGGGGGGGGGGGGGGGGGGGGGGGGGGGGGGGGGGGGGGGGGGGGGGGGGGGGGGGGGGGGGGGGGGGGGGGGGGGGGGGGGGGGGGGGGGGGGGGGGGGGGGGGGGGGGGGGGGGGGGGGGGGGGGGGGGGGGGGGGGGGGGGGGGGGGGGGGGGGGGGGGGGGGGGGGGGGGGGGGGGGGGGGGGGGGGGGGGGGGGGGGGGGGGGGGGGGGGGGGGGGGGGGGGGGGGGGGGGGGGGGGGGGGGGGGGGGGGGGGGGGGGGGGGGGGGGGGGGGGGGGGGGGGGGGGGGGGGGGGGGGGGGGGGGGGGGGGGGGGGGGGGGGGGGGGGGGGGGGGGGGGGGGGGGGGGGGGGGGGGGGGGGGGGGGGGGGGGGGGGGGGGGGGGGGGGGGGGGGGGGGGGGGGGGGGGGGGGGGGGGGGGGGGGGGGGGGGGGGGGGGGGGGGGGGGGGGGGGGGGGGGGGGGGGGGGGGGGGGGGGGGGGGGGGGGGGGGGGGGGGGGGGGGGGGGGGGGGGGGGGGGGGGGGGGGGGGGGGGGGGGGGGGGGGGGGGGGGGGGGGGGGGGGGGGGGGGGGGGGGGGGGGGGGGGGGGGGGGGGGGGGGGGGGGGGGGGGGGGGGGGGGGGGGGGGGGGGGGGGGGGGGGGGGGGGGGGGGGGGGGGGGGGGGGGGGGGGGGGGGGGGGGGGGGGGGGGGGGGGGGGGGGGGGGGGGGGGGGGGGGGGGGGGGGGGGGGGGGGGGGGGGGGGGGGGGGGGGGGGGGGGGGGGGGGGGGGGGGGGGGGGGGGGGGGGGGGGGGGGGGGGGGGGGGGGGGGGGGGGGGGGGGGGGGGGGGGGGGGGGGGGGGGGGGGGGGGGGGGGGGGGGGGGGGGGGGGGGGGGGGGGGGGGGGGGGGGGGGGGGGGGGGGGGGGGGGGGGGGGGGGGGGGGGGGGGGGGGGGGGGGGGGGGGGGGGGGGGGGGGGGGGGGGGGGGGGGGGGGGGGGGGGGGGGGGGGGGGGGGGGGGGGGGGGGGGGGGGGGGGGGGGGGGGGGGGGGGGGGGGGGGGGGGGGGGGGGGGGGGGGGGGGGGGGGGGGGGGGGGGGGGGGGGGGGGGGGGGGGGGGGGGGGGGGGGGGGGGGGGGGGGGGGGGGGGGGGGGGGGGGGGGGGGGGGGGGGGGGGGGGGGGGGGGGGGGGGGGGGGGGGGGGGGGGGGGGGGGGGGGGGGGGGGGGGGGGGGGGGGGGGGGGGGGGGGGGGGGGGGGGGGGGGGGGGGGGGGGGGGGGGGGGGGGGGGGGGGGGGGGGGGGGGGGGGGGGGGGGGGGGGGGGGGGGGGGGGGGGGGGGGGGGGGGGGGGGGGGGGGGGGGGGGGGGGGGGGGGGGGGGGGGGGGGGGGGGGGGGGGGGGGGGGGGGGGGGGGGGGGGGGGGGGGGGGGGGGGGGGGGGGGGGGGGGGGGGGGGGGGGGGGGGGGGGGGGGGGGGGGGGGGGGGGGGGGGGGGGGGGGGGGGGGGGGGGGGGGGGGGGGGGGGGGGGGGGGGGGGGGGGGGGGGGGGGGGGGGGGGGGGGGGGGGGGGGGGGGGGGGGGGGGGGGGGGGGGGGGGGGGGGGGGGGGGGGGGGGGGGGGGGGGGGGGGGGGGGGGGGGGGGGGGGGGGGGGGGGGGGGGGGGGGGGGGGGGGGGGGGGGGGGGGGGGGGGGGGGGGGGGGGGGGGGGGGGGGGGGGGGGGGGGGGGGGGGGGGGGGGGGGGGGGGGGGGGGGGGGGGGGGGGGGGGGGGGGGGGGGGGGGGGGGGGGGGGGGGGGGGGGGGGGGGGGGGGGGGGGGGGGGGGGGGGGGGGGGGGGGGGGGGGGGGGGGGGGGGGGGGGGGGGGGGGGGGGGGGGGGGGGGGGGGGGGGGGGGGGGGGGGGGGGGGGGGGGGGGGGGGGGGGGGGGGGGGGGGGGGGGGGGGGGGGGGGGGGGGGGGGGGGGGGGGGGGGGGGGGGGGGGGGGGGGGGGGGGGGGGGGGGGGGGGGGGGGGGGGGGGGGGGGGGGGGGGGGGGGGGGGGGGGGGGGGGGGGGGGGGGGGGGGGGGGGGGGGGGGGGGGGGGGGGGGGGGGGGGGGGGGGGGGGGGGGGGGGGGGGGGGGGGGGGGGGGGGGGGGGGGGGGGGGGGGGGGGGGGGGGGGGGGGGGGGGGGGGGGGGGGGGGGGGGGGGGGGGGGGGGGGGGGGGGGGGGGGGGGGGGGGGGGGGGGGGGGGGGGGGGGGGGGGGGGGGGGGGGGGGGGGGGGGGGGGGGGGGGGGGGGGGGGGGGGGGGGGGGGGGGGGGGGGGGGGGGGGGGGGGGGGGGGGGGGGGGGGGGGGGGGGGGGGGGGGGGGGGGGGGGGGGGGGGGGGGGGGGGGGGGGGGGGGGGGGGGGGGGGGGGGGGGGGGGGGGGGGGGGGGGGGGGGGGGGGGGGGGGGGGGGGGGGGGGGGGGGGGGGGGGGGGGGGGGGGGGGGGGGGGGGGGGGGGGGGGGGGGGGGGGGGGGGGGGGGGGGGGGGGGGGGGGGGGGGGGGGGGGGGGGGGGGGGGGGGGGGGGGGGGGGGGGGGGGGGGGGGGGGGGGGGGGGGGGGGGGGGGGGGGGGGGGGGGGGGGGGGGGGGGGGGGGGGGGGGGGGGGGGGGGGGGGGGGGGGGGGGGGGGGGGGGGGGGGGGGGGGGGGGGGGGGGGGGGGGGGGGGGGGGGGGGGGGGGGGGGGGGGGGGGGGGGGGGGGGGGGGGGGGGGGGGGGGGGGGGGGGGGGGGGGGGGGGGGGGGGGGGGGGGGGGGGGGGGGGGGGGGGGGGGGGGGGGGGGGGGGGGGGGGGGGGGGGGGGGGGGGGGGGGGGGGGGGGGGGGGGGGGGGGGGGGGGGGGGGGGGGGGGGGGGGGGGGGGGGGGGGGGGGGGGGGGGGGGGGGGGGGGGGGGGGGGGGGGGGGGGGGGGGGGGGGGGGGGGGGGGGGGGGGGGGGGGGGGGGGGGGGGGGGGGGGGGGGGGGGGGGGGGGGGGGGGGGGGGGGGGGGGGGGGGGGGGGGGGGGGGGGGGGGGGGGGGGGGGGGGGGGGGGGGGGGGGGGGGGGGGGGGGGGGGGGGGGGGGGGGGGGGGGGGGGGGGGGGGGGGGGGGGGGGGGGGGGGGGGGGGGGGGGGGGGGGGGGGGGGGGGGGGGGGGGGGGGGGGGGGGGGGGGGGGGGGGGGGGGGGGGGGGGGGGGGGGGGGGGGGGGGGGGGGGGGGGGGGGGGGGGGGGGGGGGGGGGGGGGGGGGGGGGGGGGGGGGGGGGGGGGGGGGGGGGGGGGGGGGGGGGGGGGGGGGGGGGGGGGGGGGGGGGGGGGGGGGGGGGGGGGGGGGGGGGGGGGGGGGGGGGGGGGGGGGGGGGGGGGGGGGGGGGGGGGGGGGGGGGGGGGGGGGGGGGGGGGGGGGGGGGGGGGGGGGGGGGGGGGGGGGGGGGGGGGGGGGGGGGGGGGGGGGGGGGGGGGGGGGGGGGGGGGGGGGGGGGGGGGGGGGGGGGGGGGGGGGGGGGGGGGGGGGGGGGGGGGGGGGGGGGGGGGGGGGGGGGGGGGGGGGGGGGGGGGGGGGGGGGGGGGGGGGGGGGGGGGGGGGGGGGGGGGGGGGGGGGGGGGGGGGGGGGGGGGGGGGGGGGGGGGGGGGGGGGGGGGGGGGGGGGGGGGGGGGGGGGGGGGGGGGGGGGGGGGGGGGGGGGGGGGGGGGGGGGGGGGGGGGGGGGGGGGGGGGGGGGGGGGGGGGGGGGGGGGGGGGGGGGGGGGGGGGGGGGGGGGGGGGGGGGGGGGGGGGGGGGGGGGGGGGGGGGGGGGGGGGGGGGGGGGGGGGGGGGGGGGGGGGGGGGGGGGGGGGGGGGGGGGGGGGGGGGGGGGGGGGGGGGGGGGGGGGGGGGGGGGGGGGGGGGGGGGGGGGGGGGGGGGGGGGGGGGGGGGGGGGGGGGGGGGGGGGGGGGGGGGGGGGGGGGGGGGGGGGGGGGGGGGGGGGGGGGGGGGGGGGGGGGGGGGGGGGGGGGGGGGGGGGGGGGGGGGGGGGGGGGGGGGGGGGGGGGGGGGGGGGGGGGGGGGGGGGGGGGGGGGGGGGGGGGGGGGGGGGGGGGGGGGGGGGGGGGGGGGGGGGGGGGGGGGGGGGGGGGGGGGGGGGGGGGGGGGGGGGGGGGGGGGGGGGGGGGGGGGGGGGGGGGGGGGGGGGGGGGGGGGGGGGGGGGGGGGGGGGGGGGGGGGGGGGGGGGGGGGGGGGGGGGGGGGGGGGGGGGGGGGGGGGGGGGGGGGGGGGGGGGGGGGGGGGGGGGGGGGGGGGGGGGGGGGGGGGGGGGGGGGGGGGGGGGGGGGGGGGGGGGGGGGGGGGGGGGGGGGGGGGGGGGGGGGGGGGGGGGGGGGGGGGGGGGGGGGGGGGGGGGGGGGGGGGGGGGGGGGGGGGGGGGGGGGGGGGGGGGGGGGGGGGGGGGGGGGGGGGGGGGGGGGGGGGGGGGGGGGGGGGGGGGGGGGGGGGGGGGGGGGGGGGGGGGGGGGGGGGGGGGGGGGGGGGGGGGGGGGGGGGGGGGGGGGGGGGGGGGGGGGGGGGGGGGGGGGGGGGGGGGGGGGGGGGGGGGGGGGGGGGGGGGGGGGGGGGGGGGGGGGGGGGGGGGGGGGGGGGGGGGGGGGGGGGGGGGGGGGGGGGGGGGGGGGGGGGGGGGGGGGGGGGGGGGGGGGGGGGGGGGGGGGGGGGGGGGGGGGGGGGGGGGGGGGGGGGGGGGGGGGGGGGGGGGGGGGGGGGGGGGGGGGGGGGGGGGGGGGGGGGGGGGGGGGGGGGGGGGGGGGGGGGGGGGGGGGGGGGGGGGGGGGGGGGGGGGGGGGGGGGGGGGGGGGGGGGGGGGGGGGGGGGGGGGGGGGGGGGGGGGGGGGGGGGGGGGGGGGGGGGGGGGGGGGGGGGGGGGGGGGGGGGGGGGGGGGGGGGGGGGGGGGGGGGGGGGGGGGGGGGGGGGGGGGGGGGGGGGGGGGGGGGGGGGGGGGGGGGGGGGGGGGGGGGGGGGGGGGGGGGGGGGGGGGGGGGGGGGGGGGGGGGGGGGGGGGGGGGGGGGGGGGGGGGGGGGGGGGGGGGGGGGGGGGGGGGGGGGGGGGGGGGGGGGGGGGGGGGGGGGGGGGGGGGGGGGGGGGGGGGGGGGGGGGGGGGGGGGGGGGGGGGGGGGGGGGGGGGGGGGGGGGGGGGGGGGGGGGGGGGGGGGGGGGGGGGGGGGGGGGGGGGGGGGGGGGGGGGGGGGGGGGGGGGGGGGGGGGGGGGGGGGGGGGGGGGGGGGGGGGGGGGGGGGGGGGGGGGGGGGGGGGGGGGGGGGGGGGGGGGGGGGGGGGGGGGGGGGGGGGGGGGGGGGGGGGGGGGGGGGGGGGGGGGGGGGGGGGGGGGGGGGGGGGGGGGGGGGGGGGGGGGGGGGGGGGGGGGGGGGGGGGGGGGGGGGGGGGGGGGGGGGGGGGGGGGGGGGGGGGGGGGGGGGGGGGGGGGGGGGGGGGGGGGGGGGGGGGGGGGGGGGGGGGGGGGGGGGGGGGGGGGGGGGGGGGGGGGGGGGGGGGGGGGGGGGGGGGGGGGGGGGGGGGGGGGGGGGGGGGGGGGGGGGGGGGGGGGGGGGGGGGGGGGGGGGGGGGGGGGGGGGGGGGGGGGGGGGGGGGGGGGGGGGGGGGGGGGGGGGGGGGGGGGGGGGGGGGGGGGGGGGGGGGGGGGGGGGGGGGGGGGGGGGGGGGGGGGGGGGGGGGGGGGGGGGGGGGGGGGGGGGGGGGGGGGGGGGGGGGGGGGGGGGGGGGGGGGGGGGGGGGGGGGGGGGGGGGGGGGGGGGGGGGGGGGGGGGGGGGGGGGGGGGGGGGGGGGGGGGGGGGGGGGGGGGGGGGGGGGGGGGGGGGGGGGGGGGGGGGGGGGGGGGGGGGGGGGGGGGGGGGGGGGGGGGGGGGGGGGGGGGGGGGGGGGGGGGGGGGGGGGGGGGGGGGGGGGGGGGGGGGGGGGGGGGGGGGGGGGGGGGGGGGGGGGGGGGGGGGGGGGGGGGGGGGGGGGGGGGGGGGGGGGGGGGGGGGGGGGGGGGGGGGGGGGGGGGGGGGGGGGGGGGGGGGGGGGGGGGGGGGGGGGGGGGGGGGGGGGGGGGGGGGGGGGGGGGGGGGGGGGGGGGGGGGGGGGGGGGGGGGGGGGGGGGGGGGGGGGGGGGGGGGGGGGGGGGGGGGGGGGGGGGGGGGGGGGGGGGGGGGGGGGGGGGGGGGGGGGGGGGGGGGGGGGGGGGGGGGGGGGGGGGGGGGGGGGGGGGGGGGGGGGGGGGGGGGGGGGGGGGGGGGGGGGGGGGGGGGGGGGGGGGGGGGGGGGGGGGGGGGGGGGGGGGGGGGGGGGGGGGGGGGGGGGGGGGGGGGGGGGGGGGGGGGGGGGGGGGGGGGGGGGGGGGGGGGGGGGGGGGGGGGGGGGGGGGGGGGGGGGGGGGGGGGGGGGGGGGGGGGGGGGGGGGGGGGGGGGGGGGGGGGGGGGGGGGGGGGGGGGGGGGGGGGGGGGGGGGGGGGGGGGGGGGGGGGGGGGGGGGGGGGGGGGGGGGGGGGGGGGGGGGGGGGGGGGGGGGGGGGGGGGGGGGGGGGGGGGGGGGGGGGGGGGGGGGGGGGGGGGGGGGGGGGGGGGGGGGGGGGGGGGGGGGGGGGGGGGGGGGGGGGGGGGGGGGGGGGGGGGGGGGGGGGGGGGGGGGGGGGGGGGGGGGGGGGGGGGGGGGGGGGGGGGGGGGGGGGGGGGGGGGGGGGGGGGGGGGGGGGGGGGGGGGGGGGGGGGGGGGGGGGGGGGGGGGGGGGGGGGGGGGGGGGGGGGGGGGGGGGGGGGGGGGGGGGGGGGGGGGGGGGGGGGGGGGGGGGGGGGGGGGGGGGGGGGGGGGGGGGGGGGGGGGGGGGGGGGGGGGGGGGGGGGGGGGGGGGGGGGGGGGGGGGGGGGGGGGGGGGGGGGGGGGGGGGGGGGGGGGGGGGGGGGGGGGGGGGGGGGGGGGGGGGGGGGGGGGGGGGGGGGGGGGGGGGGGGGGGGGGGGGGGGGGGGGGGGGGGGGGGGGGGGGGGGGGGGGGGGGGGGGGGGGGGGGGGGGGGGGGGGGGGGGGGGGGGGGGGGGGGGGGGGGGGGGGGGGGGGGGGGGGGGGGGGGGGGGGGGGGGGGGGGGGGGGGGGGGGGGGGGGGGGGGGGGGGGGGGGGGGGGGGGGGGGGGGGGGGGGGGGGGGGGGGGGGGGGGGGGGGGGGGGGGGGGGGGGGGGGGGGGGGGGGGGGGGGGGGGGGGGGGGGGGGGGGGGGGGGGGGGGGGGGGGGGGGGGGGGGGGGGGGGGGGGGGGGGGGGGGGGGGGGGGGGGGGGGGGGGGGGGGGGGGGGGGGGGGGGGGGGGGGGGGGGGGGGGGGGGGGGGGGGGGGGGGGGGGGGGGGGGGGGGGGGGGGGGGGGGGGGGGGGGGGGGGGGGGGGGGGGGGGGGGGGGGGGGGGGGGGGGGGGGGGGGGGGGGGGGGGGGGGGGGGGGGGGGGGGGGGGGGGGGGGGGGGGGGGGGGGGGGGGGGGGGGGGGGGGGGGGGGGGGGGGGGGGGGGGGGGGGGGGGGGGGGGGGGGGGGGGGGGGGGGGGGGGGGGGGGGGGGGGGGGGGGGGGGGGGGGGGGGGGGGGGGGGGGGGGGGGGGGGGGGGGGGGGGGGGGGGGGGGGGGGGGGGGGGGGGGGGGGGGGGGGGGGGGGGGGGGGGGGGGGGGGGGGGGGGGGGGGGGGGGGGGGGGGGGGGGGGGGGGGGGGGGGGGGGGGGGGGGGGGGGGGGGGGGGGGGGGGGGGGGGGGGGGGGGGGGGGGGGGGGGGGGGGGGGGGGGGGGGGGGGGGGGGGGGGGGGGGGGGGGGGGGGGGGGGGGGGGGGGGGGGGGGGGGGGGGGGGGGGGGGGGGGGGGGGGGGGGGGGGGGGGGGGGGGGGGGGGGGGGGGGGGGGGGGGGGGGGGGGGGGGGGGGGGGGGGGGGGGGGGGGGGGGGGGGGGGGGGGGGGGGGGGGGGGGGGGGGGGGGGGGGGGGGGGGGGGGGGGGGGGGGGGGGGGGGGGGGGGGGGGGGGGGGGGGGGGGGGGGGGGGGGGGGGGGGGGGGGGGGGGGGGGGGGGGGGGGGGGGGGGGGGGGGGGGGGGGGGGGGGGGGGGGGGGGGGGGGGGGGGGGGGGGGGGGGGGGGGGGGGGGGGGGGGGGGGGGGGGGGGGGGGGGGGGGGGGGGGGGGGGGGGGGGGGGGGGGGGGGGGGGGGGGGGGGGGGGGGGGGGGGGGGGGGGGGGGGGGGGGGGGGGGGGGGGGGGGGGGGGGGGGGGGGGGGGGGGGGGGGGGGGGGGGGGGGGGGGGGGGGGGGGGGGGGGGGGGGGGGGGGGGGGGGGGGGGGGGGGGGGGGGGGGGGGGGGGGGGGGGGGGGGGGGGGGGGGGGGGGGGGGGGGGGGGGGGGGGGGGGGGGGGGGGGGGGGGGGGGGGGGGGGGGGGGGGGGGGGGGGGGGGGGGGGGGGGGGGGGGGGGGGGGGGGGGGGGGGGGGGGGGGGGGGGGGGGGGGGGGGGGGGGGGGGGGGGGGGGGGGGGGGGGGGGGGGGGGGGGGGGGGGGGGGGGGGGGGGGGGGGGGGGGGGGGGGGGGGGGGGGGGGGGGGGGGGGGGGGGGGGGGGGGGGGGGGGGGGGGGGGGGGGGGGGGGGGGGGGGGGGGGGGGGGGGGGGGGGGGGGGGGGGGGGGGGGGGGGGGGGGGGGGGGGGGGGGGGGGGGGGGGGGGGGGGGGGGGGGGGGGGGGGGGGGGGGGGGGGGGGGGGGGGGGGGGGGGGGGGGGGGGGGGGGGGGGGGGGGGGGGGGGGGGGGGGGGGGGGGGGGGGGGGGGGGGGGGGGGGGGGGGGGGGGGGGGGGGGGGGGGGGGGGGGGGGGGGGGGGGGGGGGGGGGGGGGGGGGGGGGGGGGGGGGGGGGGGGGGGGGGGGGGGGGGGGGGGGGGGGGGGGGGGGGGGGGGGGGGGGGGGGGGGGGGGGGGGGGGGGGGGGGGGGGGGGGGGGGGGGGGGGGGGGGGGGGGGGGGGGGGGGGGGGGGGGGGGGGGGGGGGGGGGGGGGGGGGGGGGGGGGGGGGGGGGGGGGGGGGGGGGGGGGGGGGGGGGGGGGGGGGGGGGGGGGGGGGGGGGGGGGGGGGGGGGGGGGGGGGGGGGGGGGGGGGGGGGGGGGGGGGGGGGGGGGGGGGGGGGGGGGGGGGGGGGGGGGGGGGGGGGGGGGGGGGGGGGGGGGGGGGGGGGGGGGGGGGGGGGGGGGGGGGGGGGGGGGGGGGGGGGGGGGGGGGGGGGGGGGGGGGGGGGGGGGGGGGGGGGGGGGGGGGGGGGGGGGGGGGGGGGGGGGGGGGGGGGGGGGGGGGGGGGGGGGGGGGGGGGGGGGGGGGGGGGGGGGGGGGGGGGGGGGGGGGGGGGGGGGGGGGGGGGGGGGGGGGGGGGGGGGGGGGGGGGGGGGGGGGGGGGGGGGGGGGGGGGGGGGGGGGGGGGGGGGGGGGGGGGGGGGGGGGGGGGGGGGGGGGGGGGGGGGGGGGGGGGGGGGGGGGGGGGGGGGGGGGGGGGGGGGGGGGGGGGGGGGGGGGGGGGGGGGGGGGGGGGGGGGGGGGGGGGGGGGGGGGGGGGGGGGGGGGGGGGGGGGGGGGGGGGGGGGGGGGGGGGGGGGGGGGGGGGGGGGGGGGGGGGGGGGGGGGGGGGGGGGGGGGGGGGGGGGGGGGGGGGGGGGGGGGGGGGGGGGGGGGGGGGGGGGGGGGGGGGGGGGGGGGGGGGGGGGGGGGGGGGGGGGGGGGGGGGGGGGGGGGGGGGGGGGGGGGGGGGGGGGGGGGGGGGGGGGGGGGGGGGGGGGGGGGGGGGGGGGGGGGGGGGGGGGGGGGGGGGGGGGGGGGGGGGGGGGGGGGGGGGGGGGGGGGGGGGGGGGGGGGGGGGGGGGGGGGGGGGGGGGGGGGGGGGGGGGGGGGGGGGGGGGGGGGGGGGGGGGGGGGGGGGGGGGGGGGGGGGGGGGGGGGGGGGGGGGGGGGGGGGGGGGGGGGGGGGGGGGGGGGGGGGGGGGGGGGGGGGGGGGGGGGGGGGGGGGGGGGGGGGGGGGGGGGGGGGGGGGGGGGGGGGGGGGGGGGGGGGGGGGGGGGGGGGGGGGGGGGGGGGGGGGGGGGGGGGGGGGGGGGGGGGGGGGGGGGGGGGGGGGGGGGGGGGGGGGGGGGGGGGGGGGGGGGGGGGGGGGGGGGGGGGGGGGGGGGGGGGGGGGGGGGGGGGGGGGGGGGGGGGGGGGGGGGGGGGGGGGGGGGGGGGGGGGGGGGGGGGGGGGGGGGGGGGGGGGGGGGGGGGGGGGGGGGGGGGGGGGGGGGGGGGGGGGGGGGGGGGGGGGGGGGGGGGGGGGGGGGGGGGGGGGGGGGGGGGGGGGGGGGGGGGGGGGGGGGGGGGGGGGGGGGGGGGGGGGGGGGGGGGGGGGGGGGGGGGGGGGGGGGGGGGGGGGGGGGGGGGGGGGGGGGGGGGGGGGGGGGGGGGGGGGGGGGGGGGGGGGGGGGGGGGGGGGGGGGGGGGGGGGGGGGGGGGGGGGGGGGGGGGGGGGGGGGGGGGGGGGGGGGGGGGGGGGGGGGGGGGGGGGGGGGGGGGGGGGGGGGGGGGGGGGGGGGGGGGGGGGGGGGGGGGGGGGGGGGGGGGGGGGGGGGGGGGGGGGGGGGGGGGGGGGGGGGGGGGGGGGGGGGGGGGGGGGGGGGGGGGGGGGGGGGGGGGGGGGGGGGGGGGGGGGGGGGGGGGGGGGGGGGGGGGGGGGGGGGGGGGGGGGGGGGGGGGGGGGGGGGGGGGGGGGGGGGGGGGGGGGGGGGGGGGGGGGGGGGGGGGGGGGGGGGGGGGGGGGGGGGGGGGGGGGGGGGGGGGGGGGGGGGGGGGGGGGGGGGGGGGGGGGGGGGGGGGGGGGGGGGGGGGGGGGGGGGGGGGGGGGGGGGGGGGGGGGGGGGGGGGGGGGGGGGGGGGGGGGGGGGGGGGGGGGGGGGGGGGGGGGGGGGGGGGGGGGGGGGGGGGGGGGGGGGGGGGGGGGGGGGGGGGGGGGGGGGGGGGGGGGGGGGGGGGGGGGGGGGGGGGGGGGGGGGGGGGGGGGGGGGGGGGGGGGGGGGGGGGGGGGGGGGGGGGGGGGGGGGGGGGGGGGGGGGGGGGGGGGGGGGGGGGGGGGGGGGGGGGGGGGGGGGGGGGGGGGGGGGGGGGGGGGGGGGGGGGGGGGGGGGGGGGGGGGGGGGGGGGGGGGGGGGGGGGGGGGGGGGGGGGGGGGGGGGGGGGGGGGGGGGGGGGGGGGGGGGGGGGGGGGGGGGGGGGGGGGGGGGGGGGGGGGGGGGGGGGGGGGGGGGGGGGGGGGGGGGGGGGGGGGGGGGGGGGGGGGGGGGGGGGGGGGGGGGGGGGGGGGGGGGGGGGGGGGGGGGGGGGGGGGGGGGGGGGGGGGGGGGGGGGGGGGGGGGGGGGGGGGGGGGGGGGGGGGGGGGGGGGGGGGGGGGGGGGGGGGGGGGGGGGGGGGGGGGGGGGGGGGGGGGGGGGGGGGGGGGGGGGGGGGGGGGGGGGGGGGGGGGGGGGGGGGGGGGGGGGGGGGGGGGGGGGGGGGGGGGGGGGGGGGGGGGGGGGGGGGGGGGGGGGGGGGGGGGGGGGGGGGGGGGGGGGGGGGGGGGGGGGGGGGGGGGGGGGGGGGGGGGGGGGGGGGGGGGGGGGGGGGGGGGGGGGGGGGGGGGGGGGGGGGGGGGGGGGGGGGGGGGGGGGGGGGGGGGGGGGGGGGGGGGGGGGGGGGGGGGGGGGGGGGGGGGGGGGGGGGGGGGGGGGGGGGGGGGGGGGGGGGGGGGGGGGGGGGGGGGGGGGGGGGGGGGGGGGGGGGGGGGGGGGGGGGGGGGGGGGGGGGGGGGGGGGGGGGGGGGGGGGGGGGGGGGGGGGGGGGGGGGGGGGGGGGGGGGGGGGGGGGGGGGGGGGGGGGGGGGGGGGGGGGGGGGGGGGGGGGGGGGGGGGGGGGGGGGGGGGGGGGGGGGGGGGGGGGGGGGGGGGGGGGGGGGGGGGGGGGGGGGGGGGGGGGGGGGGGGGGGGGGGGGGGGGGGGGGGGGGGGGGGGGGGGGGGGGGGGGGGGGGGGGGGGGGGGGGGGGGGGGGGGGGGGGGGGGGGGGGGGGGGGGGGGGGGGGGGGGGGGGGGGGGGGGGGGGGGGGGGGGGGGGGGGGGGGGGGGGGGGGGGGGGGGGGGGGGGGGGGGGGGGGGGGGGGGGGGGGGGGGGGGGGGGGGGGGGGGGGGGGGGGGGGGGGGGGGGGGGGGGGGGGGGGGGGGGGGGGGGGGGGGGGGGGGGGGGGGGGGGGGGGGGGGGGGGGGGGGGGGGGGGGGGGGGGGGGGGGGGGGGGGGGGGGGGGGGGGGGGGGGGGGGGGGGGGGGGGGGGGGGGGGGGGGGGGGGGGGGGGGGGGGGGGGGGGGGGGGGGGGGGGGGGGGGGGGGGGGGGGGGGGGGGGGGGGGGGGGGGGGGGGGGGGGGGGGGGGGGGGGGGGGGGGGGGGGGGGGGGGGGGGGGGGGGGGGGGGGGGGGGGGGGGGGGGGGGGGGGGGGGGGGGGGGGGGGGGGGGGGGGGGGGGGGGGGGGGGGGGGGGGGGGGGGGGGGGGGGGGGGGGGGGGGGGGGGGGGGGGGGGGGGGGGGGGGGGGGGGGGGGGGGGGGGGGGGGGGGGGGGGGGGGGGGGGGGGGGGGGGGGGGGGGGGGGGGGGGGGGGGGGGGGGGGGGGGGGGGGGGGGGGGGGGGGGGGGGGGGGGGGGGGGGGGGGGGGGGGGGGGGGGGGGGGGGGGGGGGGGGGGGGGGGGGGGGGGGGGGGGGGGGGGGGGGGGGGGGGGGGGGGGGGGGGGGGGGGGGGGGGGGGGGGGGGGGGGGGGGGGGGGGGGGGGGGGGGGGGGGGGGGGGGGGGGGGGGGGGGGGGGGGGGGGGGGGGGGGGGGGGGGGGGGGGGGGGGGGGGGGGGGGGGGGGGGGGGGGGGGGGGGGGGGGGGGGGGGGGGGGGGGGGGGGGGGGGGGGGGGGGGGGGGGGGGGGGGGGGGGGGGGGGGGGGGGGGGGGGGGGGGGGGGGGGGGGGGGGGGGGGGGGGGGGGGGGGGGGGGGGGGGGGGGGGGGGGGGGGGGGGGGGGGGGGGGGGGGGGGGGGGGGGGGGGGGGGGGGGGGGGGGGGGGGGGGGGGGGGGGGGGGGGGGGGGGGGGGGGGGGGGGGGGGGGGGGGGGGGGGGGGGGGGGGGGGGGGGGGGGGGGGGGGGGGGGGGGGGGGGGGGGGGGGGGGGGGGGGGGGGGGGGGGGGGGGGGGGGGGGGGGGGGGGGGGGGGGGGGGGGGGGGGGGGGGGGGGGGGGGGGGGGGGGGGGGGGGGGGGGGGGGGGGGGGGGGGGGGGGGGGGGGGGGGGGGGGGGGGGGGGGGGGGGGGGGGGGGGGGGGGGGGGGGGGGGGGGGGGGGGGGGGGGGGGGGGGGGGGGGGGGGGGGGGGGGGGGGGGGGGGGGGGGGGGGGGGGGGGGGGGGGGGGGGGGGGGGGGGGGGGGGGGGGGGGGGGGGGGGGGGGGGGGGGGGGGGGGGGGGGGGGGGGGGGGGGGGGGGGGGGGGGGGGGGGGGGGGGGGGGGGGGGGGGGGGGGGGGGGGGGGGGGGGGGGGGGGGGGGGGGGGGGGGGGGGGGGGGGGGGGGGGGGGGGGGGGGGGGGGGGGGGGGGGGGGGGGGGGGGGGGGGGGGGGGGGGGGGGGGGGGGGGGGGGGGGGGGGGGGGGGGGGGGGGGGGGGGGGGGGGGGGGGGGGGGGGGGGGGGGGGGGGGGGGGGGGGGGGGGGGGGGGGGGGGGGGGGGGGGGGGGGGGGGGGGGGGGGGGGGGGGGGGGGGGGGGGGGGGGGGGGGGGGGGGGGGGGGGGGGGGGGGGGGGGGGGGGGGGGGGGGGGGGGGGGGGGGGGGGGGGGGGGGGGGGGGGGGGGGGGGGGGGGGGGGGGGGGGGGGGGGGGGGGGGGGGGGGGGGGGGGGGGGGGGGGGGGGGGGGGGGGGGGGGGGGGGGGGGGGGGGGGGGGGGGGGGGGGGGGGGGGGGGGGGGGGGGGGGGGGGGGGGGGGGGGGGGGGGGGGGGGGGGGGGGGGGGGGGGGGGGGGGGGGGGGGGGGGGGGGGGGGGGGGGGGGGGGGGGGGGGGGGGGGGGGGGGGGGGGGGGGGGGGGGGGGGGGGGGGGGGGGGGGGGGGGGGGGGGGGGGGGGGGGGGGGGGGGGGGGGGGGGGGGGGGGGGGGGGGGGGGGGGGGGGGGGGGGGGGGGGGGGGGGGGGGGGGGGGGGGGGGGGGGGGGGGGGGGGGGGGGGGGGGGGGGGGGGGGGGGGGGGGGGGGGGGGGGGGGGGGGGGGGGGGGGGGGGGGGGGGGGGGGGGGGGGGGGGGGGGGGGGGGGGGGGGGGGGGGGGGGGGGGGGGGGGGGGGGGGGGGGGGGGGGGGGGGGGGGGGGGGGGGGGGGGGGGGGGGGGGGGGGGGGGGGGGGGGGGGGGGGGGGGGGGGGGGGGGGGGGGGGGGGGGGGGGGGGGGGGGGGGGGGGGGGGGGGGGGGGGGGGGGGGGGGGGGGGGGGGGGGGGGGGGGGGGGGGGGGGGGGGGGGGGGGGGGGGGGGGGGGGGGGGGGGGGGGGGGGGGGGGGGGGGGGGGGGGGGGGGGGGGGGGGGGGGGGGGGGGGGGGGGGGGGGGGGGGGGGGGGGGGGGGGGGGGGGGGGGGGGGGGGGGGGGGGGGGGGGGGGGGGGGGGGGGGGGGGGGGGGGGGGGGGGGGGGGGGGGGGGGGGGGGGGGGGGGGGGGGGGGGGGGGGGGGGGGGGGGGGGGGGGGGGGGGGGGGGGGGGGGGGGGGGGGGGGGGGGGGGGGGGGGGGGGGGGGGGGGGGGGGGGGGGGGGGGGGGGGGGGGGGGGGGGGGGGGGGGGGGGGGGGGGGGGGGGGGGGGGGGGGGGGGGGGGGGGGGGGGGGGGGGGGGGGGGGGGGGGGGGGGGGGGGGGGGGGGGGGGGGGGGGGGGGGGGGGGGGGGGGGGGGGGGGGGGGGGGGGGGGGGGGGGGGGGGGGGGGGGGGGGGGGGGGGGGGGGGGGGGGGGGGGGGGGGGGGGGGGGGGGGGGGGGGGGGGGGGGGGGGGGGGGGGGGGGGGGGGGGGGGGGGGGGGGGGGGGGGGGGGGGGGGGGGGGGGGGGGGGGGGGGGGGGGGGGGGGGGGGGGGGGGGGGGGGGGGGGGGGGGGGGGGGGGGGGGGGGGGGGGGGGGGGGGGGGGGGGGGGGGGGGGGGGGGGGGGGGGGGGGGGGGGGGGGGGGGGGGGGGGGGGGGGGGGGGGGGGGGGGGGGGGGGGGGGGGGGGGGGGGGGGGGGGGGGGGGGGGGGGGGGGGGGGGGGGGGGGGGGGGGGGGGGGGGGGGGGGGGGGGGGGGGGGGGGGGGGGGGGGGGGGGGGGGGGGGGGGGGGGGGGGGGGGGGGGGGGGGGGGGGGGGGGGGGGGGGGGGGGGGGGGGGGGGGGGGGGGGGGGGGGGGGGGGGGGGGGGGGGGGGGGGGGGGGGGGGGGGGGGGGGGGGGGGGGGGGGGGGGGGGGGGGGGGGGGGGGGGGGGGGGGGGGGGGGGGGGGGGGGGGGGGGGGGGGGGGGGGGGGGGGGGGGGGGGGGGGGGGGGGGGGGGGGGGGGGGGGGGGGGGGGGGGGGGGGGGGGGGGGGGGGGGGGGGGGGGGGGGGGGGGGGGGGGGGGGGGGGGGGGGGGGGGGGGGGGGGGGGGGGGGGGGGGGGGGGGGGGGGGGGGGGGGGGGGGGGGGGGGGGGGGGGGGGGGGGGGGGGGGGGGGGGGGGGGGGGGGGGGGGGGGGGGGGGGGGGGGGGGGGGGGGGGGGGGGGGGGGGGGGGGGGGGGGGGGGGGGGGGGGGGGGGGGGGGGGGGGGGGGGGGGGGGGGGGGGGGGGGGGGGGGGGGGGGGGGGGGGGGGGGGGGGGGGGGGGGGGGGGGGGGGGGGGGGGGGGGGGGGGGGGGGGGGGGGGGGGGGGGGGGGGGGGGGGGGGGGGGGGGGGGGGGGGGGGGGGGGGGGGGGGGGGGGGGGGGGGGGGGGGGGGGGGGGGGGGGGGGGGGGGGGGGGGGGGGGGGGGGGGGGGGGGGGGGGGGGGGGGGGGGGGGGGGGGGGGGGGGGGGGGGGGGGGGGGGGGGGGGGGGGGGGGGGGGGGGGGGGGGGGGGGGGGGGGGGGGGGGGGGGGGGGGGGGGGGGGGGGGGGGGGGGGGGGGGGGGGGGGGGGGGGGGGGGGGGGGGGGGGGGGGGGGGGGGGGGGGGGGGGGGGGGGGGGGGGGGGGGGGGGGGGGGGGGGGGGGGGGGGGGGGGGGGGGGGGGGGGGGGGGGGGGGGGGGGGGGGGGGGGGGGGGGGGGGGGGGGGGGGGGGGGGGGGGGGGGGGGGGGGGGGGGGGGGGGGGGGGGGGGGGGGGGGGGGGGGGGGGGGGGGGGGGGGGGGGGGGGGGGGGGGGGGGGGGGGGGGGGGGGGGGGGGGGGGGGGGGGGGGGGGGGGGGGGGGGGGGGGGGGGGGGGGGGGGGGGGGGGGGGGGGGGGGGGGGGGGGGGGGGGGGGGGGGGGGGGGGGGGGGGGGGGGGGGGGGGGGGGGGGGGGGGGGGGGGGGGGGGGGGGGGGGGGGGGGGGGGGGGGGGGGGGGGGGGGGGGGGGGGGGGGGGGGGGGGGGGGGGGGGGGGGGGGGGGGGGGGGGGGGGGGGGGGGGGGGGGGGGGGGGGGGGGGGGGGGGGGGGGGGGGGGGGGGGGGGGGGGGGGGGGGGGGGGGGGGGGGGGGGGGGGGGGGGGGGGGGGGGGGGGGGGGGGGGGGGGGGGGGGGGGGGGGGGGGGGGGGGGGGGGGGGGGGGGGGGGGGGGGGGGGGGGGGGGGGGGGGGGGGGGGGGGGGGGGGGGGGGGGGGGGGGGGGGGGGGGGGGGGGGGGGGGGGGGGGGGGGGGGGGGGGGGGGGGGGGGGGGGGGGGGGGGGGGGGGGGGGGGGGGGGGGGGGGGGGGGGGGGGGGGGGGGGGGGGGGGGGGGGGGGGGGGGGGGGGGGGGGGGGGGGGGGGGGGGGGGGGGGGGGGGGGGGGGGGGGGGGGGGGGGGGGGGGGGGGGGGGGGGGGGGGGGGGGGGGGGGGGGGGGGGGGGGGGGGGGGGGGGGGGGGGGGGGGGGGGGGGGGGGGGGGGGGGGGGGGGGGGGGGGGGGGGGGGGGGGGGGGGGGGGGGGGGGGGGGGGGGGGGGGGGGGGGGGGGGGGGGGGGGGGGGGGGGGGGGGGGGGGGGGGGGGGGGGGGGGGGGGGGGGGGGGGGGGGGGGGGGGGGGGGGGGGGGGGGGGGGGGGGGGGGGGGGGGGGGGGGGGGGGGGGGGGGGGGGGGGGGGGGGGGGGGGGGGGGGGGGGGGGGGGGGGGGGGGGGGGGGGGGGGGGGGGGGGGGGGGGGGGGGGGGGGGGGGGGGGGGGGGGGGGGGGGGGGGGGGGGGGGGGGGGGGGGGGGGGGGGGGGGGGGGGGGGGGGGGGGGGGGGGGGGGGGGGGGGGGGGGGGGGGGGGGGGGGGGGGGGGGGGGGGGGGGGGGGGGGGGGGGGGGGGGGGGGGGGGGGGGGGGGGGGGGGGGGGGGGGGGGGGGGGGGGGGGGGGGGGGGGGGGGGGGGGGGGGGGGGGGGGGGGGGGGGGGGGGGGGGGGGGGGGGGGGGGGGGGGGGGGGGGGGGGGGGGGGGGGGGGGGGGGGGGGGGGGGGGGGGGGGGGGGGGGGGGGGGGGGGGGGGGGGGGGGGGGGGGGGGGGGGGGGGGGGGGGGGGGGGGGGGGGGGGGGGGGGGGGGGGGGGGGGGGGGGGGGGGGGGGGGGGGGGGGGGGGGGGGGGGGGGGGGGGGGGGGGGGGGGGGGGGGGGGGGGGGGGGGGGGGGGGGGGGGGGGGGGGGGGGGGGGGGGGGGGGGGGGGGGGGGGGGGGGGGGGGGGGGGGGGGGGGGGGGGGGGGGGGGGGGGGGGGGGGGGGGGGGGGGGGGGGGGGGGGGGGGGGGGGGGGGGGGGGGGGGGGGGGGGGGGGGGGGGGGGGGGGGGGGGGGGGGGGGGGGGGGGGGGGGGGGGGGGGGGGGGGGGGGGGGGGGGGGGGGGGGGGGGGGGGGGGGGGGGGGGGGGGGGGGGGGGGGGGGGGGGGGGGGGGGGGGGGGGGGGGGGGGGGGGGGGGGGGGGGGGGGGGGGGGGGGGGGGGGGGGGGGGGGGGGGGGGGGGGGGGGGGGGGGGGGGGGGGGGGGGGGGGGGGGGGGGGGGGGGGGGGGGGGGGGGGGGGGGGGGGGGGGGGGGGGGGGGGGGGGGGGGGGGGGGGGGGGGGGGGGGGGGGGGGGGGGGGGGGGGGGGGGGGGGGGGGGGGGGGGGGGGGGGGGGGGGGGGGGGGGGGGGGGGGGGGGGGGGGGGGGGGGGGGGGGGGGGGGGGGGGGGGGGGGGGGGGGGGGGGGGGGGGGGGGGGGGGGGGGGGGGGGGGGGGGGGGGGGGGGGGGGGGGGGGGGGGGGGGGGGGGGGGGGGGGGGGGGGGGGGGGGGGGGGGGGGGGGGGGGGGGGGGGGGGGGGGGGGGGGGGGGGGGGGGGGGGGGGGGGGGGGGGGGGGGGGGGGGGGGGGGGGGGGGGGGGGGGGGGGGGGGGGGGGGGGGGGGGGGGGGGGGGGGGGGGGGGGGGGGGGGGGGGGGGGGGGGGGGGGGGGGGGGGGGGGGGGGGGGGGGGGGGGGGGGGGGGGGGGGGGGGGGGGGGGGGGGGGGGGGGGGGGGGGGGGGGGGGGGGGGGGGGGGGGGGGGGGGGGGGGGGGGGGGGGGGGGGGGGGGGGGGGGGGGGGGGGGGGGGGGGGGGGGGGGGGGGGGGGGGGGGGGGGGGGGGGGGGGGGGGGGGGGGGGGGGGGGGGGGGGGGGGGGGGGGGGGGGGGGGGGGGGGGGGGGGGGGGGGGGGGGGGGGGGGGGGGGGGGGGGGGGGGGGGGGGGGGGGGGGGGGGGGGGGGGGGGGGGGGGGGGGGGGGGGGGGGGGGGGGGGGGGGGGGGGGGGGGGGGGGGGGGGGGGGGGGGGGGGGGGGGGGGGGGGGGGGGGGGGGGGGGGGGGGGGGGGGGGGGGGGGGGGGGGGGGGGGGGGGGGGGGGGGGGGGGGGGGGGGGGGGGGGGGGGGGGGGGGGGGGGGGGGGGGGGGGGGGGGGGGGGGGGGGGGGGGGGGGGGGGGGGGGGGGGGGGGGGGGGGGGGGGGGGGGGGGGGGGGGGGGGGGGGGGGGGGGGGGGGGGGGGGGGGGGGGGGGGGGGGGGGGGGGGGGGGGGGGGGGGGGGGGGGGGGGGGGGGGGGGGGGGGGGGGGGGGGGGGGGGGGGGGGGGGGGGGGGGGGGGGGGGGGGGGGGGGGGGGGGGGGGGGGGGGGGGGGGGGGGGGGGGGGGGGGGGGGGGGGGGGGGGGGGGGGGGGGGGGGGGGGGGGGGGGGGGGGGGGGGGGGGGGGGGGGGGGGGGGGGGGGGGGGGGGGGGGGGGGGGGGGGGGGGGGGGGGGGGGGGGGGGGGGGGGGGGGGGGGGGGGGGGGGGGGGGGGGGGGGGGGGGGGGGGGGGGGGGGGGGGGGGGGGGGGGGGGGGGGGGGGGGGGGGGGGGGGGGGGGGGGGGGGGGGGGGGGGGGGGGGGGGGGGGGGGGGGGGGGGGGGGGGGGGGGGGGGGGGGGGGGGGGGGGGGGGGGGGGGGGGGGGGGGGGGGGGGGGGGGGGGGGGGGGGGGGGGGGGGGGGGGGGGGGGGGGGGGGGGGGGGGGGGGGGGGGGGGGGGGGGGGGGGGGGGGGGGGGGGGGGGGGGGGGGGGGGGGGGGGGGGGGGGGGGGGGGGGGGGGGGGGGGGGGGGGGGGGGGGGGGGGGGGGGGGGGGGGGGGGGGGGGGGGGGGGGGGGGGGGGGGGGGGGGGGGGGGGGGGGGGGGGGGGGGGGGGGGGGGGGGGGGGGGGGGGGGGGGGGGGGGGGGGGGGGGGGGGGGGGGGGGGGGGGGGGGGGGGGGGGGGGGGGGGGGGGGGGGGGGGGGGGGGGGGGGGGGGGGGGGGGGGGGGGGGGGGGGGGGGGGGGGGGGGGGGGGGGGGGGGGGGGGGGGGGGGGGGGGGGGGGGGGGGGGGGGGGGGGGGGGGGGGGGGGGGGGGGGGGGGGGGGGGGGGGGGGGGGGGGGGGGGGGGGGGGGGGGGGGGGGGGGGGGGGGGGGGGGGGGGGGGGGGGGGGGGGGGGGGGGGGGGGGGGGGGGGGGGGGGGGGGGGGGGGGGGGGGGGGGGGGGGGGGGGGGGGGGGGGGGGGGGGGGGGGGGGGGGGGGGGGGGGGGGGGGGGGGGGGGGGGGGGGGGGGGGGGGGGGGGGGGGGGGGGGGGGGGGGGGGGGGGGGGGGGGGGGGGGGGGGGGGGGGGGGGGGGGGGGGGGGGGGGGGGGGGGGGGGGGGGGGGGGGGGGGGGGGGGGGGGGGGGGGGGGGGGGGGGGGGGGGGGGGGGGGGGGGGGGGGGGGGGGGGGGGGGGGGGGGGGGGGGGGGGGGGGGGGGGGGGGGGGGGGGGGGGGGGGGGGGGGGGGGGGGGGGGGGGGGGGGGGGGGGGGGGGGGTGGGGGGGGGGGGGGGGGGGGGGGGGGGGGGGGGGGGGGGGGGGGGGGGGGGGGGGGGGGGGGGGGGGGGGGGGGGGGGGGGGGGGGGGGGGGGGGGGGGGGGGGGGGGGGGGGGGGGGGGGGGGGGGGGGGGGGGGGGGGGGGGGGGGGGGGGGGGGGGGGGGGGGGGGGGGGGGGGGGGGGGGGGGGGGGGGGGGGGGGGGGGGGGGGGGGGGGGGGGGGGGGGGGGGGGGGGGGGGGGGGGGGGGGGGGGGGGGGGGGGGGGGGGGGGGGGGGGGGGGGGGGGGGGGGGGGGGGGGGGGGGGGGGGGGGGGGGGGGGGGGGGGGGGGGGGGGGGGGGGGGGGGGGGGGGGGGGGGGGGGGGGGGGGGGGGGGGGGGGGGGGGGGGGGGGGGGGGGGGGGGGGGGGGGGGGGGGGGGGGGGGGGGGGGGGGGGGGGGGGGGGGGGGGGGGGGGGGGGGGGGGGGGGGGGGGGGGGGGGGGGGGGGGGGGGGGGGGGGGGGGGGGGGGGGGGGGGGGGGGGGGGGGGGGGGGGGGGGGGGGGGGGGGGGGGGGGGGGGGGGGGGGGGGGGGGGGGGGGGGGGGGGGGGGGGGGGGGGGGGGGGGGGGGGGGGGGGGGGGGGGGGGGGGGGGGGGGGGGGGGGGGGGGGGGGGGGGGGGGGGGGGGGGGGGGGGGGGGGGGGGGGGGGGGGGGGGGGGGGGGGGGGGGGGGGGGGGGGGGGGGGGGGGGGGGGGGGGGGGGGGGGGGGGGGGGGGGGGGGGGGGGGGGGGGGGGGGGGGGGGGGGGGGGGGGGGGGGGGGGGGGGGGGGGGGGGGGGGGGGGGGGGGGGGGGGGGGGGGGGGGGGGGGGGGGGGGGGGGGGGGGGGGGGGGGGGGGGGGGGGGGGGGGGGGGGGGGGGGGGGGGGGGGGGGGGGGGGGGGGGGGGGGGGGGGGGGGGGGGGGGGGGGGGGGGGGGGGGGGGGGGGGGGGGGGGGGGGGGGGGGGGGGGGGGGGGGGGGGGGGGGGGGGGGGGGGGGGGGGGGGGGGGGGGGGGGGGGGGGGGGGGGGGGGGGGGGGGGGGGGGGGGGGGGGGGGGGGGGGGGGGGGGGGGGGGGGGGGGGGGGGGGGGGGGGGGGGGGGGGGGGGGGGGGGGGGGGGGGGGGGGGGGGGGGGGGGGGGGGGGGGGGGGGGGGGTGGGGGGGGGGGGGGGGGGGGGGGGGGGGGGGGGGGGGGGGGGGGGGGGGGGTGGGGGGGGGGGGGGGGGGGGGGGGGGGGGGGGGGGGGGGGGGGGGGGGGGGGGGGGGGGGGGGGGGGGGGGGGGGGGGGGGGGGGGGGGGGGGGGGGGGGGGGGGGGGGGGGGGGGGGGGGGGGGGGGGGGGGGGGGGGGGGGGGGGGGGGGGGGGGGGGGGGGGGGGGGGGGGGGGGGGGGGGGGGGGGGGGGGGGGGGGGGGGGGGGGGGGGGGGGGGGGGGGGGGTGGGGGGGGGGGGGGGGGGGGGGGGGGGGGGGGGGGGGGGGGGGGGGGGGGGGGGGGGGGGGGGGGGGGGGGGGGGGGGGGGGGGGGGGGGGGGGGGGGGGGGGGGGGGGGGGGGGGGGGGGGGGGGGGGGGGGGGGGGGGGGGGGGGGGGGGGGGGGGGGGGGGGGGGGGGGGGGGGGGGGGGGGGGGGGGGGGGGGGGGGGGGGGGGGGGGGGGGGGGGGGGGGGGGGGGGGGGGGGGGGGGGGGGGGGGGGGGGGGGGGGGGGGGGGGGGGGGGGGGGGGGGGGGGGGGGGGGGGGGTGGGGGGGGGGGGGGGGGGGGGGGGGGGGGGGGGGGGGGGGGGGGGGGGGGGGGGGGGGGGGGGGGGGGGGGGGGGGGGGGGGGGGGGGGGGGGGGGGGGGGGGGGGGGGGGGGGGGGGGGGGGGGGGGGGGGGGGGGGGGGGGGGGGGGGGGGGGGGGGGGGGGGGGGGGGGGGGGGGGGGGGGGGGGGGGGGGGGGGGGGGGGGGGGGGGGGGGGGGGGGGGGGGGGGGGGGGGGGGGGGGGGGGGGGGGGGGGGGGGGGGGGGGGGGGGGGGGGGGGGGGGGGGGGGGGGGGGGGGGGGGGGGGGGGGGGGGGGGGGGGGGGGGGGGGGGGGGGGGGGGGGGGGGGGGGGGGGGGGGGGGGGGGGGGGGGGGGGGGGGGGGGGGGGGGGGGGGGGGGGGGGGGGGGGGGGGGGGGGGGGGGGGGGGGGGGGGGGGGGGGGGGGGGGGGGGGGGGGGGGGGGGGGGGGGGGGGGGGGGGGGGGGGGGGGGGGGGGGGGGGGGGGGGGGGGGGGGGGGGGGGGGGGGGGGGGGGGGGGGGGGGGGGGGGGGGGGGGGGGGGGGGGGGGGGGGGGGGGGGGGGGGGGGGGGGGGGGGGGGGGGGGGGGGGGGGGGGGGGGGGGGGGGGGGGGGGGGGGGGGGGGGGGGGGGGGGGGGGGGGGGGGGGGGGGGGGGGGGGGGGGGGGGGGGGGGGGGGGGGGGGGGGGGGGGGGGGGGGGGGGGGGGGGGGGGGGGGGGGGGGGGGGGGGGGGGGGGGGGGGGGGGGGGGGGGGGGGGGGGGGGGGGGGGGGGGGGGGGGGGGGGGGGGGGGGGGGGGGGGGGGGGGGGGGGGGGGGGGGGGGGGGGGGGGGGGGGGGGGGGGGGGGGGGGGGGGGGGGGGGGGGGGGGGGGGGGGGGGGGGGGGGGGGGGGGGGGGGGGGGGGGGGGGGGGGGGGGGGGGGGGGGGGGGGGGGGGGGGGGGGGGGGGGGGGGGGGGGGGGGGGGGGGGGGGGGGGGGGGGGGGGGGGGGGGGGGGGGGGGGGGGGGGGGGGTGGGGGGGGGGGGGGGGGGGGGGGGGGGGGGGGGGGGGGGGGGGGGGGGGGGGGGGGGGGGGGGGGGGGGGGGGGGGGGGGGGGGGGGGGGGGGGGGGGGGGGGGGGGGGGGGGGGGGGGGGGGGGGGGGGGGGGGGGGGGGGGGGGGGGGGGGGGGGGGGGGGGGGGGGGGGGGGGGGGGGGGGGGGGGGGGGGGGGGGGGGGGGGGGGGGGGGGGGGGGGGGGGGGGGGGGGGGGGGGGGGGGGGGGGGGGGGGGGGGGGGGGGGGGGGGGGGGGGGGGGGGGGGGGGGGGGGGGGGGGGGGGGGGGGGGGGGGGGGGGGGGGGGGGGGGGGGGGGGGGGGGGGGGGGGGGGGGGGGGGGGGGGGGGGGGGGGGGGGGGGGGGGGGGGGGGGGGGGGGGGGGGGGGGGGGGGGGGGGGGGGGGGGGGGGGGGGGGGGGGGGGGGGGGGGGGGGGGGGGGGGGGGGGGGGGGGGGGGGGGGGGGGGGGGGGGGGGGGGGGGGGGGGGGGGGGGGGGGGGGGGGGGGGGGGGGGGGGGGGGGGGGGGGGGGGGGGGGGGGGGGGGGGGGGGGGGGGGGGGGGGGGGGGGGGGGGGGGGGGGGGGGGGGGGGGGGGGGGGGGGGGGGGGGGGGGGGGGGGGGGGGGGGGGGGGGGGGGGGGGGGGGGGGGGGGGGGGGGGGGGGGGGGGGGGGGGGGGGGGGGGGGGGGGGGGGGGGGGGGGGGGGGGGGGGGGGGGGGGGGGGGGGGGGGGGGGGGGGGGGGGGGGGGGGGGGGGGGGGGGGGGGGGGGGGGGGGGGGGGGGGGGGGGGGGGGGGGGGGGGGGGGGGGGGGGGGGGGGGGGGGGGGGGGGGGGGGGGGGGGGGGGGGGGGGGGGGGGGGGGGGGGGGTGGGGGGGGGGGGGGGGGGGGGGGGGGGGGGGGGGGGGGGGGGGGGGGGGGGGGGGGGGGGGGGGGGGGGGGGGGGGGGGGGGGGGGGGGGGGGGGGGGGGGGGGGGGGGGGGGGGGGGGGGGGGGGGGGGGGGGGGGGGGGGGGGGGGGGGGGGGGGGGGGGGGGGGGGGGGGGGGGGGGGGGGGGGGGGGGGGGGGGGGGGGGGGGGGGGGGGGGGGGGGGGGGGGGGGGGGGGGGGGGGGGGGGGGGGGGGGGGGGGGGGGGGGGGGGGGGGGGGGGGGGGGGGGGGGGGGGGGGGGGGGGGGGGGGGGGGGGGGGGGGGGGGGGGGGGGGGGGGGGGGGGGGGGGGGGGGGGGGGGGGGGGGGGGGGGGGGGGGGGGGGGGGGGGGGGGGGGGGGGGGGGGGGGGGGGGGGGGGGGGGGGGGGGGTGGGGGGGGGGGGGGGGGGGGGGGGGGGGGGGGGGGGGGGGGGGGGGGGGGGGGGGGGGTGGGGGGGGGGGGGGGGGGGGGGGGGGGGGGGGGGGGGGGGGGGGGGGGGGGGGGGGGGGGGGGGGGGGGGGGGGGGGGGGGGGGGGGGGGGGGGGGGGGGGGGGGGGGGGGGGGGGGGGGGGGGGGGGGGGGGGGGGGGGGGGGGGGGGGGGGGGGGGGGGGGGGGGGGGGGGGGGGGGGGGGGGGGGGGGGGGGGGGGGGGGGGGGGGGGGGGGGGGGGGGGGGGGGGGGGGGGGGGGGGGGGGGGGGGGGGGGGGGGGGGGGGGGGGGGGGGGGGGGGGGGGGGGGGGGGGGGGGGGGGGGGGGGGGGGGGGGGGGGGGGGGGGGGGGGGGGGGGGGGGGGGGGGGGGGGGGGGGGGGGGGGGGGGGGGGGGGGGGGGGGGGGGGGGGGGGGGGGGGGGGGGGGGGGGGGGGGGGGGGGGGGGGGGGGGGGGGGGGGGGGGGGGGGGGGGGGGGGGGGGGGGGGGGGGGGGGGGGGGGTGGGGGGGGGGGGGGGGGGGGGGGGGGGGGGGGGGGGGGGGGGGGGGGGGGGGGGGGGGGGGGGGGGGGGGGGGGGGGGGGGGGGGGGGGGGGGGGGGGGGGGGGGGGGGGGGGGGGGGGGGGGGGGGGGGGGGGGGGGGGGGGGGGGGGGGGGGGGGGGGGGGGGGGTGGGGGGGGGGGGGGGGGGGGGGGGGGGGGGGGGGGGGGGGGGGGGGGGGGGGGGGGGGGGGGGGGGGGGGGGGGGGGGGGGGGGGGGGGGGGGGGGGGGGGGGGGGGGGGGGGGGGGGGGGGGGGGGGGGGGGGGGGGGGGGGGGGGGGGGGGGGGGGGGGGGGGGGGGGGGGGGGGGGGGGGGGGGGGGGGGGGGGGGGGGGGGGGGGGGGGGGGGGGGGGGGGGGGGGGGGGGGGGGGGGGGGGGGGGGGGGGGGGGGGGGGGGGGGGGGGGGGGGGGGGGGGGGGGGGGGGGGGGGGGGGGGGGGGGGGGGGGGGGGGGGGGGGGGGGGGGGGGGGGGGGGGGGGGGGGGGGGGGGGGGGGGGGGGGGGGGGGGGGGGGGGGGGGGGGGGGGGGGGGGGGGGGGGGGGGGGGGGGGGGGGGGGGGGGGGGGGGGGGGGGGGGGGGGGGGGGGGGGGGGGGGGGGGGGGGGGGGGGGGGGGGGGGGGGGGGGGGGGGGGGGGGGGGGGGGGGGGGGGGGGGGGGGGGGGGGGGGGGGGGGGGGGGGGGGGGGGGGGGGGGGGGGGGGGGGGGGGGGGGGGGGGGGGGGGGGGGGGGGGGGGGGGGGGGGGGGGGGGGGGGGGGGGGGGGGGGGGGGGGGGGGGGGGGGGGGGGGGGGGGTGGGGGGGGGGGGGGGGGGGGGGGGGGGGGGGGGGGGGGGGGGGGGGGGGGGGGGGGGGGGGGGGGGGGGGGGGGGGGGGGGGGGGGGGGGGGGGGGGGGGGGGGGGGGGGGGGGGGGGGGGGGGGGGGGGGGGGGGGGGGGGGGGGGGGGGGGGGGGGGGGGGGGGGGGGGGGGGGGGGGGGGGGGGGGGGGGGGGGGGGGGGGGGGGGGGGGGGGGGGGGGGGGGGGGGGGGGGGGGGGGGGGGGGGGGGGGGGGGGGGGGGGGGGGGGGGGGGGGGGGGGGGGGGGGGGGGGGGGGGGGGGGGGGGGGGGGGGGGGGGGGGGGGGGGGGGGGGGGGGGGGGGGGGGTGGGGGGGGGGGGGGTGGGGGGGGGGGGGGGGGGGGGGGGGGGGGGGGGGGGGGGGGGGGGGGGGGGGGGGGGGGGGGGGGGGGGGGGGGGGGGGGGGGGGGGGGGGGGGGGGGGGGGGGGGGGGGGGGGGGGGGGTGGGGGGGGGGGGGGGGGGGGGGGGGGGGGGGGGGGGGGGGGGGGGGGGGGGGGGGGGGGGGGGGGGGGGGGGGGGGGGGGGGGGGGGGGGGGGGGGGGGGGGGGGGGGGGGGGGGGGGGGGGGGGGGGGGGGGGGGGGGGGGGGGGGGGGGGGGGGGGGGGGGGGGGGGGGGGGGGGGGGGGGGGGGGGGGGGGGGGGGGGGGGGGGGGGGGGGGGGGGGGGGGGGGGTGGGGGGGGGGGGGGGGGGGGGGGGGGGGGGGGGGGGGGGGGGGGGGGGGGGGGGGGGGGGGGGGGGGGGGGGGGGGGGGGGGGGGGGGGGGGGGGGGGGGGGGGGGGGGGGGGGGGGGGGGGGGGGGGGGGGGGTGGGGGGGGGGGGGGGGGGGGGGGGGGGGGGGGGGGGGGGGGGGGGGGGGGGGGGGGGGGGGGGGGGGGGGGGGGGGGGGGGGGGGGGGGGGGGGGGGGGGGGGGGGGGGGGGGGGGGGGGGGGGGGGGGGGGGGGGGGGGGGGGGGGGGGGGGGGGGGGGGGGGGGGGGGGGGGGGGGGGGGGGGGGGGGGGGGGGGGGGGGGGGGGGGGGGGGGGGGGGGGGGGGGGGGGGGGGGGGGGGGGGGGGGGGGGGGGGGGGGGGGGGGGGGGGGGGGGGGGGGGGGGGGGGGGGGGGGGGGGGGGGGGGGGGGGGGGGGGGGGGGGGGGGGGGGGGGGTGGGGGGGGGGGGGGGGGGGGGGGGGGGGGGGGGGGGGGGGGGGGGGGGGGGGGGGGGGGGGGGGGGGGGGGGGGGGGGGGGGGGGGGGGGGGGGGGGGGGGGGGGGGGGGGGGGGGGGGGGGGGGGGGGGGGGGGGGGGGGGGGGGGGGGGGGGGGGGGTGGGGGGGGGGGGGGGGGGGGGGGGGGGGGGGGGGGGGGGGGGGGGGGGGGGGGGGGGGGGGGGGGGGGGGGGGGGGGGGGGGGGGGGGGGGGGGGGGGGGGGGGGGGGGGGGGGGGGGGGGGGGGGGGGGGGGGGGGGGGGGGGGGGGGGGGGGGGGGGGGGGGGGGGGGGGGGGGGGGGGGGGGGGGGGGGGGGGGGGGGGGGGGGGGGGGGGGGGGGGGGGGGGGGGGGGGGGGGGGGGGGGGGGGGGGGGGGGGGGGGGGGGGGGGGGGGGGGGGGGGGGGGGGGGGGGGGGGGGGGGGGGGGGGGGGGGGGGGGGGGGGGGGGGGGGGGGGGGGGGGGGGGGGGGGGGGGGGGGGGGGGGGGGGGGGGGGGGGGGGGGGGGGGGGGGGGGGGGGGGGGGGGGGGGGGGGGGGGGGGGGGGGGGGGGGGGGGGGGGGGGGGGGGGGGGGGGGGGGGGGGGGGGGGGGGGGGGGGGGGGGGGGGGGGGGGGGGGGGGGGGGGGGGGGGGGGGGGGGGGGGGGGGGGGGGGGGGGGGGGGGGGGGGGGGGGGGGGGGGGGGGGGGGGGGGGGGGGGGGGGGGGGGGGGGGGGGGGGGGGGGGGGGGGGGGGGGGGGGGGGGGGGGGGGGGGGGGGGGGGGGGGGGGGGGGGGGGGGGGGGTGGGGGGGGGGGGGGGGGGGGGGGGGGGGGGGGGGGGGGGGGGGGGGGGGGGGGGGGGGGGGGGGGGGGGGGGGGGGGGGGGGGGGGGGGGGGGGGGGGGGGGGGGGGGGGGGGGGGGGGGGGGGGGGGGGGGGGGGGGGGTGGGGGGGGGGGGGGGGGGGGGGGGGGGGGGGGGGGGGGGGGGGGGGGGGGGGGGGGGGGGGGGGGGGGGGGGGGGGGGGGGGGGGGGGGGGGGGGGGGGGGGGGGGGGGGGGGGGGGGGGGGGGGGGGGGGGGGGGGGGGGGGGGGGGGGGGGGGGGGGGGGGGGGGGGGGGGGGGGGGGGGGGGGGGGGGGGGGGGGGGGGGGGGGGGGGGGGGGGGGGGGGGGGGGGGGGGGGGGGGGGGGGGGGGGGGGGGGGGGGGGGGGGGGGGGGGGGGGGGGGGGGGGGGGGGGGGGGGGGGGGGGGGGGGGGGGGGGGGGGGGGGGGGGGGGGGGGGGGGGGGGGGGGGGGGGGGGGGGGGGGGGGGGGGGGGGGGGGGGGGGGGGGGGGGGGGGGGGGGGGGGGGGGGGGGGGGGGGGGGGGGGGGGGGGGGGGGGGGGGGTGGGGGGGGGGGGGGGGGGGGGGGGGGGGGGGGGGGGGGGGGGGGGGGGGGGGGGGGGGGGGGGGGGGGGGGGGGGGGGGGGGGGGGGGGGGGGGGGGGGGGGGGGGGGGGGGGGGGGGGGGGGGGGGGGGGGGGGGGGGGGGGGGGGGGGGTGGGGGGGGGGGGGGGGGGGGGGGGGGGGGGGGGGGGGGGGGGGGGGGGGGGGGGGGGGGGGGGGGGGGGGGGGGGGGGGGGGGGGGGGGGGGGGGGGGGGGGGGGGGGGGGGGGGGGGGGGGGGGGGGGGGGGGGGGGGGGGGGGGGGGGGGGGGGGGGGTGGGGGGGGGGGGGGGGGGGGGGGGGGGGTGGGGGGGGGGGGGGGGGGGGGGGGGGGGGGGGGGGGGGGGGGGGGGGGGGGGGGGGGGGGGGGTGGGGGGGGGGGGGGGGGGGGGGGGGGGGGGGGGGGGGGGGGGGGGGGGGGGGGGGGGGGGGGGGGGGGGGGGGGGGGGGGGGGGGGGGGGGGGGGGGGGGGGGGGGTGGGGGGGGGGGGGGGGGGGGGGGGGGGGGGGGGGGGGGGGGGGGGGGGGGGGGGGGGGGGGGGGGGGGGGGGGGGGGGGGGGGGGGGGGGGGGGGGGGGGGGGGGGGGGGGGGGGGGGGGGGGGGGGGGGGGGGGGGGGGGGGGGGGGGGGGGGGGGGGGGGGGGGGGGGGGGGGGGGGGGGGGGGGGGGGGGGGGGGGGGGGGGGGGGGGGGGGGGGGGGGGGGGGGGGGGGGGGGGGGGGGGGGGGGGGGGGGGGGGGGGGGGGGGGGGGGGGGGGGGGGGGGGGGGGGGGGGGGGGGGGGGGGGGGGGGGGGGGGGGGGGGGGGGGGGGGGGGGGGGTGGGGGGGGGGGGGGGGGGGGGGGGGGGGGGGGGGGGGGGGGGGGGGGGGGGGGGGGGGGGGGGGGGGGGGGGGGGGGGGGGGGGGGGGGGGGGGGGGGGGGGGGGGGGGGGGGGGGGGGGGGGGGGGGGGGGGGGGGGGGGGGGGGGTGGGGGGGGGGGGGGGGGGGGGGGGGGGGGGGGGGGGGGGGGGGGGGGGGGGGGGGGGGGGGGGGGGGGGGGGGGGGGGGGGGGGGGGGGGTGGGGGGGGGGGGGGGGGGGGGGGGGGGGGGGGGGGGGGGGGGGGGGGGGGGGGGGGGGGGGGGGGGGGGGGGGGGGGGGGGGGGGGGGGGGGGTGGGGGGGGGGGGGGGGGGGGGGGGGGGGGGGGGGGGGGGGGGGGGGGGGGGGGGGGGTGGGGGGGGGGGGGGGGGGGGGGGGGGGGGGGGGGGGGGGGGGGGGGGGGGGGGGGGGGGGGGGGGGGGGGGGGGGGGGGGGGGGGGGGGGGGGGGGGGGGGGGGGGGGGGGGGGGGGGGGGGGGGGGGGGGGGGGGGGGGGGGGGGGGGGGGGGGGGGGGGGGGGGGGGGGGGGGGGGGGGGGGGGGGGGGGGGGGGGGGGGGGGGGGGGGGGGGGGGGGGGGGGGGGGGGGGGGGGGGGGGGGGGGTGGGGGGGGGGGGGGGGGGGGGGGGGGGGGGGGGGGGTGGGGGGGGGGGGGGGGGGGGGGGGGGGGGGGGGGGGGGGGGGGGGGGGGGGGGGGGGGGGGGGGTGGGGGGGGGGGGGGGGGGGGGGGGGGGGGGGGGGGGGGGGGGGGGGGGGGGGGGGGGGGGGGGGGGGGGGGGGGGGGGGGGGGGGGGGGGGGGGGGGGGGGGGGGGGGGGGGGGGGGGGGGGGGGGGGGGGGGGGGGGGGGGGGGGGGGGGGGGGGGGGGGGGGGGGGGGGGGGGGGGGGGGGGGGGGGGGGGGGGGGGGGGGGGGGGGGGGGGGGGGGGGGGGGGGGGGGGGGGGGGGGGGGGGGGGGGGGGGGGGGGGGGGGGGGGGGGGGGGGGGGGGGGGGGGGGGGGGGGGGGGGGGGGGGGGGGGGGGGGGGGGGGGGGGGGGGGGGGGGGGGGGGGGGGGGGGGGGGGGGGGGGGGGGGGGGGGGGGGGGGGGGGGGGGGGGGGGTGGGGGGGGGGGGGGGGGGGGGGGGGGGGGGGGGGGGGGGGGGGGGGGGGGGGGGGGGGGGGGGGGGGGGGGGGGGGGGGGGGGGGGGGGGGGGGGGGGGGGGGGGGGGGGGGGGGGGGGGGGGGGGGGGGGGGGGGGGGGGGGGGGGGGGGGGGGGGGGGGGGGGGGGGGGGGGGGGGGGGGGGGGGGGGGGGTGGGGGGGGGGGGGGGGGGGGGGGGGGGGGGGGGGGGGGGGGGGGGGGGGGGGGGGGGGGGGGGGGGGGGGGGGGGGGGGGGGGGGGGGGGGGGGGGGGGGGGGGGGGGGGGGGGGGGGGGGGGGGGGGGGGGGGGGGGGGGGGGGGGGGGGGGGGGGGGGGGGTGGGGGGGGGGGGGGGGGGGGGGGGGGGGGGGGGGGGGGGGGGGGGGGGGGGGGGGGGGGGGGGGGGGGGGGGGGGGGGGGGGGGGGGGGGGGGGGGGGGGGGGGGGGGGGGGGGGGGGGGGGGGGGGGGGGGGGGGGGGGGGGGGGGGGGGGGGGGGGGGGGGGGGGGGGGGGGGGGGGGGGGGGGGGGGGGGGGGGGGGGGGGGGGGGGGGGGGGGGGGGGGGGGGGGGGTGGGGGGGGGGGGGGGGGGGGGGGGGGGGGGGGGGGGGGGGGGGGGGGGGGGGGGGGGGGGGGGGGGGGGGGGGGGGGGGGGGGGGGGGGGGGGGGGTGGGGGGGGGGGGGGGGGGGGGGGGGGGGGGGGGGGGGGGGGTGGGGGGGGGGGGGGGGGGGGGGGGGGGGGGGGGGGGGGGGGGGGGGGGGGGGGGGGGGGGGGGGGGGGGGGGGGGGGGGGGGGGGGTGGGGGGGGGGGGGGGGGGGGGGGGGGGGGGGGGGGGGGGGGGGGGGGGGGGGGGGGGGGGGGGGGGGGGGGGGGGGGGGGGGGGGGGGGGGGGGGGGGGGGGGGGGGGGGGGGGGGGGGGGGGGGGGGGGGGGGGGGGGGGGGGGGGGGGGGGGGGGGGGGGGGGGGGGGGGGGGGGGGGGGGGGGGGGGGGGGGGGGGGGGGGGGGGGGGGGGGGGGGGGGGGGGGGGGGGGGGGGGGGGGGGGGGGGGGGGGGGGGGGGGGGGGGGGGGGGGGGGGGGGGGGGGGGGGGGGGGGGGGGGGGGGGGGGGGGGGTGGGGGGGGGGGGGGGGGGGGGGGGGGGGGGGGGGGGGGGGGGGGGGGGGGGGGGGGGGGGGGGGGGGGGGGGGGGGGGGGGGGGGGGGGGGGGGGGGGGGGGGGGGGGGGGGGGGGGGGGGGGGGGGGGGGGGGGGGGGGGGGGGGGGGGGGGGGGGGGGGGGGGGGGGGGGGGGGGGGGGGGGGGGGGGGGGGGGGGGGGGGGGGGGGGGGGGGGGGGGTGGGGGGGGGGGGGGGGGGGGGGGGGGGGGGGGGGGGGGGGGGGGGGGGTGGGGGGGGGGGGGGGGGGGGGGGGGGGGGGGGGGGGGGGGGGGGGGGGGGGGGGGGGGGGGGGGGGGGGGGGGGGGGGGGGGGGGGGGGGGGGGGGGGGGGGGGGGGGGGGGGGGGGGGGGGGGGGGGGTGGGGGGGGGGGGGGGGGGGGGGGGGGGGGGGGGGGGGGGGGGGGGGGGGGGGGGGGGGGGTGGGGGGGGGGGGGGGGGGGGGGGGGGGGGGGGGGGGGGGGGGGGGGGGGGGGGGGGGGGGGGGGGGGGGGGGGGGGGGGGGGGGGGGGGGGGGGGGGTGGGGGGGGGGGGGGGGGGGGGGGGGTGGGGGGGGGGGGGGGGGGGGGGGGGGGGGGGGGGGGGGGGGGGGGGGGGGGGGGGGGGGGGGGGGGGGGGGGGGGGGGGGGGGGGGGGGGGGGGGGGGGGGGGGGGGGGGGGGGGGGGGGGGGGGGGGGGGGGGGGGGGGGGGGGGGGGGGGGGGGGGGGGGGGGGGGGGGGGGGGGGGGGGGGGGGGGGGGGGGGGGGGGGGGTGGGGGGGGGGGGGGGGGGGGGGGGGGGGGGGGGGGGGGGGGGGGGGGGGGGGGGGGGGGGGGGGGGGGGGGGGGGGGGGGGGGGGGGGGGGGGGGGGGGGGGGGGGGGGGGGGGGGGGGGGGGGGGGGTGGGGGGGGGGGGGGGGGGGGGGGGGGGGGGTGGGGGGGGGGGGGGGGGGGGGGGGGGGGGGGGGGGGGGGGGGGGGGGGGGGGGGGGGGGGGGGGGGGGGGGGGGGGGGGGGGGGGGGGGGGGGGGGGGGGGGGTGGGGGGGGGGGGGGGGGGGGGGGGGGGGGGGGGGGGGGGGGGGGGGGGGGGGGGGGGGGGGGGGGGGGGGGGGGGGGGGGGGGGGGGGGGGGGGGGGGGGGGGGGGGGGGGGGGGGGGGGGGGGGGGGGGGGTGGGGGGGGGGGGGGGGGGGGGGGGGGGGGGGGGGGGGGGGGGGGGGGGGGGGGGGGGGGGGGGGTGGGGGGGGGGGGGGGGGGGGGGGGGGGGGGGGGGGGGGGGGGGGGGGGGGGGGGGGGGGGGGGGGGGGGGGGGGGGGGGGGGGGGGGGGGGGGGGGGGGGGGGGGGGGGGGGGGGTGGGGGGGGGGGGGGGGGGGGGGGGGGGGGGGGGGGGGGGGGGGGGGTGGGGGGGGGGGGGGGGGGGGGGGGGGGGGGGGGGGGGGGGGGGGGGGGGGGGGGGGGGGGGGGGGGGGGGGGGGGGGGGGGGGGGGGGGGGGGGGGGGGGGGGGGGGGGGGGGGGGGGGGGGGGGGGGGGGGGGGGGGGGGGGGGGGGGGGGGGGGGGGGGGGGGGGGGGGGGGGGGGGGGGGGGGGGGGGGGGGGGGGGGGGGGGGGGGGGGGGGGGGGGGGGGGGGGGGGTGGGGGGGGGGGGGGGGGGGGGGGGGGGGGGGGGGGGGGGGGGGGGGGGGGGGGGGGGGGGGGGGGGGGGGGGGGGGGGGGGGGGGGGGGGGGGGGGGGGGGGGGGGGGGGGGGGGGGGGGGGGGGGGGGGGGGGGGGGGGGGGGGGGGGGGGGGGGGGGGGGGGTGGGGGGGGGGGGGGGGGGGGGGGGGGGGGGGGGGGGGGGGGGGGGGGGGGGGGGGGGGGGGGGGGGGGGGGGGGGGGGGGGGGGGTGGGGGGGGGGGGGGGGGGGGGGGGGGGGGGGGGGGGGGGTGGGGGGGGGGGGGGGGGGGGGGGGGGGGGGGTGGGGGGGGGGGGGGGGGGGGGGGGGGGGGGGGGGGGGGGGGGGGGGGGGGGGGGGGGGGGGGGGGGGGGGGGGGGGGGGGGGGGGGGGGGGGGGGGGGGGGGGGGGGGGGGGGGGGGGGGGGGGGGGGGGGGGGGGGGGGGGGGGGGGGGGGGGGGGGGGGGGGGGGGGGGGGGGGGGGGGGGGGGGGGGGGGGGGGGGGGGGGGGGGGGGGGGGGGGGGGGGGGGGGGGGGGGGGGGGGGGGGGGGGGGGGGGGGGGGGGGGGGGGGGGGGGGGGGGGGGGGGGGGTGGGGGGGGGGGGGGGGGGGGGGGGGGGGGGGGGGGGGGGGGGGGGGGGGGGGGGGGGGGGGGGGGGGGGGGGGGGGGGGGGGGGGGGGGGGGGGGGGTGGGGGGGGGGGGGGGGGGGGGGGGGGGGGGGGGGGGGGGGGGGGGGGGGGGGGGGGGGGGGGGGTGGGGGGGGGGGGGGGGGGGGGGGGGGGGGGGGGGGGGGGGGGGGGGGGGGGGGGGGGGGGGGGGGGGGGGGGGGGGGGGGGGGGGGGGGGGGGGGGGGGGGGGGGGGGGGGGGGGGGGGGGGGGGTGGGGGGGGGGGGGGGGGGGGGGGGGGGGGGGGGGGGGGGGGGGGGGGGGGGGGGGGGGGGGGGGGGGGGGGGGGGGGGGGGGGGGGGGGGGGGGGGGGGGGGGGGGGGGGGGTGGGGGGGGGGGGGGGGGGGGGGGGGGGGGGGGGGGGGGGGGGGGGGGGGGGGGGGGGGGGGGGGGGGGGGGGGGGGGGGGGGGGGGGGGGGGGGGGGGGGGGGGGGGGGGGGGGGGGGGGGGGGGGGGGGGGGGGGGGGGGGGGTGGGGGGGGGGGGGGGGGGGGGGGGGGGGGGGGGGGGGGGGGGGGGGGGGGGGGGGGGGGGGTGGGGGGGGGGGGGGGGGGGGGGGGGGGGGGGGGGGGGGGGGGGGGGGGGGGGGGGGGGGGGGGGGGGGGGGGGGGGGGGGGGGGGGGGGGGGGGGGGGGGGGGGGTGGGGGGGGGGGGGGGGGGGGGGGGGGGGGGGGGGGGGGGGGGGGGGGGGGGGGGGGGGGGGGGGGGGGGGGGGGGGGGGGGGGGGGGGGGGGGGGGGGGGGGGGGGGGGGGGGGGGGGGGGGGGGGGGGGGGGGGGGGGGGGGGGGGGGGGGGGGGGGGGGGGGGGGGGGGGGGGGGGGGGGGGGGGGGGGGGGGGGGGGGGGGGGGGGGGGGGGGGGGGGGTGGGGGGGGGGGGGGGGGGGGGGGGGGGGGGGGGGGGGGGGGGGGGGGGGGGGGGGGGGGGGGGGGGGGGGGGGGGGGGGGGGGGGGGGGGGGGGGGGGGGGGGGGGGGGGGGGGGGGGGGGGGGGGGGGGGGGGGGGGGGGGGGGGGGGGGGGGGGGGGGGGGGGGGGGGGGGGGGGGGGGGGGGGGGGGGGGGGGGGGGGGGGGGGGGGGGGGGGGGGGGGGGGGGGGGGGGGGGGGGGGGGGGGGGGGGGGGGGGGGGGGGGGGGGGGGGGGGGGGGGGGGGGGGGGGGGGGGGGGGGGGGGGGGGGGGGGGGGGGGGGGGGGGGGGGGGGGGGGGGGGGGGGGGGGGGGGGGGGGGGGGGGGGGGGGGGGGGGGGGGGGGGGGGGGGGGGGGGGGGGGGGGGGGGGGGGGGGGGGGGGGGGGGGGGGGGGGGGGGGGGGGGGGGGGGGGGGGGGGGGGGGGGGGGGGGGGGGGGGGGGGGGGGGGGGGGGGGGGGGGGGGGGGGGGGGGGGGGGGGGGGGGGGGGGGGGGGGGGGGGGGGGGGTGGGGGGGGGGGGGGGGGGGGGGGGGGGGGGGGGGGGGGGGGGGGGGGGGGGGGGGGGGGGGGGGGGGGGTGGGGGGGGGGGGGGGGGGGGGGGGGGGGGGGGGGGGGGGGGGGGGGGGGGGGGGGGGGGGGGGGGGGGGGGGGGGGGGGGGGGGGGGGGGGGGGGGGGGGGGGGGGTGGGGGGGGGGGGGGGGGGGGGGGGGGGGGGGGGGGGGGGGGGGGGGGGGGGGGGGGGGGGGGGGGGGGGGGTGGGGGGGGGGGGGGGGGGGGGGGGGGGGGGGGGGGGGGGGGGGGGGGGGGGGGGGGGGGGGGGGGGGGGGGGGGGGGGGGGGGGGGGGGGGGGGGGGGGGGGGGGGGGGGGGGGGGGGGGGGGGGGGGGGGGGGGGGGTGGGGGGGGGGGGGGGGGGGGGGGGGGGGGGGGGGGGGGGGGGGGGGGGGGGGGGGGGGGGGGGGGGGGGGGGGGGGGGGGGGGGGGGGGGGGGGGGGGGGGGGGGGGGGGGGGGGGGGGGGTGGGGGGGGGGGGTGGGGGGGGGGGGGGGGGGTGGGGGGGGGGGGGGGGGGGGGGGGGGGGGGGGGGGGGGGGGGGGGTGGGGGGGGGGGGGGGGGGGGGGGGGGGGGGGGGGGGGGGGGGGGGGGGGGGGGGGGGGTGGGGGGGGGGGGGGGGGGGGGGGGGGGGGGGGGGGGGGGGGGGGGGGGGGGGGGGGGGGGGGGGGGGGGGGGGGGGTGGGGGGGGGGGGGGGGGGGGGGGGGGGGGGGGGGGGGGGGGGGGGGGGGGGGGGGGGGGGGGGGGGGGGGGGGGGGGGTGGGGGGGGGGGGGGGGGGGGGGGGGGGGGGGGGGGGGGGGGGGGGGGGGGGGGGGGGGGGGGGGGGGGGGGGGGGGGGGGGGGGGGGGGGGGGGGGGGGGGGGGGGGGGGGGGGGGGGGGGGGGGGGGGGGGGGGGGGGGGGGGGGGGGGGTGGGGGGGTGGGGGGGGGGGGGGGGGGGGGGGGGGGGGGGGGGGGGGGGGGGGGGGGGGGGGGGGGGGGGGGGGGGGTGGGGGGGGGGGGGGGGGGGGGGGGGGGGGGGGGGGGGGGGGGGGGGGGGGGGGGGGGGGGGGGGGGGGGGGGGGGGGGGGGGGGGGGGTGGGGGGGGGGGGGGGGGGGGGGGGGGGGGGGGGGGGGGGGGGGGGGGGGGGGTGGGGGGGGGGGGGGGGGGGGGGGGGGGGGGGGGGGGGGGGGGGGGGGTGGGGGGGGGGGGGGGGGGGGGGGGGGGGGGGGGGGGGGGGGGGGGGGGGGGGGGGGGGGGGGGGGGGGGGGGGGGGGGGGGGGGGGGGGGGGGGGGGGGGGGGGGGGGGGGGGGGGGGGGGGGGGGGGGGGGGGGGGGGGGGGGGGGGGGTGGGGGGGGGGGGGGGGGGGGGGGGGGGGGGGGGGGGGGGGGGGGGGGGGGGGGGGGGGGGGGGGGGGGGGGGGGGGGGGGGTGGGGGGGGGGGGGGGGGGGGGGGGGGGGGGGGGGGGGGGGGGGGGGGGGGGGGGGGGGGGGGGGGGGGGGGGGGTGGGGGGGGGGGGGGGGGGGGGGGGGGGGGGGGGGGGGGGGGGGGGGGGGGGGGGGGGGGGGGGGGGGGGGGGGGGGGGGGGGGGGGGGGGTGGGGGGGGGGGGGGGGGGGGGGGGGGGGGGGGGGGGGGGGGGGGGGGGGGGGGGGGGGGGGGGGGGGGGTGGGGGGGGGGGGGGGGGGGGGGGGGGGGGGGGGGGGGGGGGGGGGGGGGGGGGGGGGGGGGGGGGGGGGGGGGGGGGGGGGGGGGGGGGGG
>NZ_JABJWV010000024.1:0-2771 GCF_011083025.2 Pseudenhygromyxa sp. WMMC2535 | reverse complement strand
CGCAACCGCGCCTTCCAGACAGCTTCCCTCTCGCTCTCGATCTCCTGCGCGTTTTCGAGCGGTTGTGGAGACCCCTCCGCCGGTGACGTTGACGATGAGATCGGCAGCGAGAGCACCGAGGACACCCTGGGAACGGAAGAGACCGGCTCGAGCAGCGACTCCGACAGCACCGAAACCGACTCCGACTCCGACTCCGACTCCGACAGCAGCGACTCCGACAGCACCGACTCCGACTCCAGTGAGACCGGCGACGAGAACCTCGACTGCTCCATCGAGGGCGCCTTCCAGTACGCGCCCCCAGCCACCGAGATCGACGGGCTCTTCGCCACGCCCATCGACATCCTGGCGACCGAGGCCACCATCTTCTTCTCCCTCGGCAGCCAGCACGCCATCGCCGAGGTCAGCGTCGACTTCCGGGTCGGGCCCGAGGGCGGCATGCCGATCTTCGATCTCCGTCAGACCATCGACGCCGGCACCTTCGACCAGCAATTCATCGACCCCGCGGCGGCCCAGCGTCACGACTTTGGCAAGGGCCTGGACTACGGCTTTCGGATCCTCGAGTTCGAGCTCGAGCCCTGCACCGAGCACACCTTGACCTTGCAGTACGCCCTCGACGTCCCCGACGCCCCGGAGGCCGGCGGCCTCGAGTGGAGCACAGCGCCCAACCGCCTGTACTTCGACAGCTGGCTCTCGGACCTCAACCCCGGCCGCTACCTCGAGTCCTGGCTGCCCGCCAACTTGCCCTTCGATCGCCAGGCGCTGACCCTCTACCTGGTCCTCGAGGACGCGGGCGTGCCCCACACGCTGCTGAGCAACGCGGAGATCGAGGAATTCTCGGAGCACGACTGGAAGCTCGAGTTCCCCGACACGACCACGGCCATGGCCCCGCTGATCATCGTCGTGCCCAGCGAGCAGATCAGCGCGAGCACCGGCGTCCACCAGGCCGCCAACGCCCAGGACATCCCCTACACCCTCGTCCGCCACGAGACCGCCGGCGAGAGCCTGACCTCGCTCGAGGCCCGGCTGCTCGACGCGATCGACGAGTTCGTGACCTCGACCGGCGACTTTCTCCACCCGGCGATGCTCGGCTACGTCAGCGCCAGCGCGCGCTCCATGGAGTACGACGGCGGCTTCACCACCAAGCCCAGCGACCTCGAGCACGAGGCCTTCCACAGCTGGTGGGCCCGCGGGGTCCACCCCGCGACCTACGCCGACGGGTGGATCGACGAGGCCTGGGACATGTACAACACCACCTTGGGCCTGAGCTTCACCGTCGAGCCCTTCGACTGGGACGACGCGCCGACCGAGCTCTACGACGCCCACCCCTTCGCCCGCGACACGCCCAACGCCTCCTACTGGACCGGGCGGGCCGTGTTCGCCGGCCGGCGAACACGGCCCGCCCGGTCCAGTAGGAGGCGTTGGGCGTGTCGCGGGCGAAGGGGTGGGCGTCGTAGAGCTCGGTCGGCGCGTCGTCCCAGTCGAAGGGCTCGACGGTGAAGCTCAGGCCCAAGGTGGTGTTGTACATGTCCCAGGCCTCGTCGATCCACCCGTCGGCGTAGGTCGCGGGGTGGACCCCGCGGGCCCACCAGCTGTGGAAGGCCTCGTGCTCGAGGTCGCTGGGCTTGGTGGTGAAGCCGCCGTCGTACTCCATGGAGCGCGCGCTGGCGCTGACGTAGCCGAGCATCGCCGGGTGGAGAAAGTCGCCGGTCGAGGTCACGAACTCGTCGATCGCGTCGAGCAGCCGGGCCTCGAGCGAGGTCAGGCTCTCGCCGGCGGTCTCGTGGCGGACGAGGGTGTAGGGGATGTCCTGGGCGTTGGCGGCCTGGTGGACGCCGGTGCTCGCGCTGATCTGCTCGCTGGGCACGACGATGATCAGCGGGGCCATGGCCGTGGTCGTGTCGGGGAACTCGAGCTTCCAGTCGTGCTCCGAGAATTCCTCGATCTCCGCGTTGCTCAGCAGCGTGTGGGGCACGCCCGCGTCCTCGAGGACCAGGTAGAGGGTCAGCGCCTGGCGATCGAAGGGCAAGTTGGCGGGCAGCCAGGACTCGAGGTAGCGGCCGGGGTTGAGGTCCGAGAGCCAGCTGTCGAAGTACAGGCGGTTGGGCGCTGTGCTCCACTCGAGGCCGCCGGCCTCCGGGGCGTCGGGGACGTCGAGGGCGTACTGCAAGGTCAAGGTGTGCTCGGTGCAGGGCTCGAGCTCGAACTCGAGGATCCGAAAGCCGTAGTCCAGGCCCTTGCCAAAGTCGTGACGCTGGGCCGCCGCGGGGTCGATGAATTGCTGGTCGAAGGTGCCGGCGTCGATGGTCTGACGGAGATCGAAGATCGGCATGCCGCCCTCGGGCCCGACCCGGAAGTCGACGCTGACCTCGGCGATGGCGTGCTGGCTGCCGAGGGAGAAGAAGATGGTGGCCTCGGTCGCCAGGATGTCGATGGGCGTGGCGAAGAGCCCGTCGATCTCGGTGGCTGGGGGCGCGTACTGGAAGGCGCCCTCGATGGAGCAGTCGAGGTTCTCGTCGCCGGTCTCACTGGAGTCGGAGTCGGTGCTGTCGGAGTCGCTGCTGTCGGAGTCGGAGTCGGAGTCGGAGTCGGTTTCGGTGCTGTCGGAGTCGCTGCTCGAGCCGGTCTCTTCCGTTCCCAGGGTGTCCTCGGTGCTCTCGCTGCCGATCTCATCGTCAACGTCACCGGCGGAGGGGTCTCCACAACCGCTCGAAAACGCGCAGGAGATCGAGAGCGAGAGGGAAGCTGTCTGGAAGGCGCGGTGCGTGACGCTC
>NZ_JABJWV010000023.1:0-3585 GCF_011083025.2 Pseudenhygromyxa sp. WMMC2535 | reverse complement strand
CGCGCACAAAAGGGCCAGCAGGGGACCCTCTGGGCGAGTTTTGCATACGTACCCAAACTTCGGAGCGACACCACACGCAAAGGCCAAAAACCCTCTCACAGCCACCCCGTCGGAGTCCGCAAGCCTGTCTGAGCCCAGAGGGTCCCCTGCTGGCCCGTGCGCGTGCTCGTCGTCACCACCACCTCCTAAAAAGACCAAGACCCTCCCCGCCATCACCACCACCCTCCTAAAAAGACCAAGACCCCCAACAAAAAAAGGCCCCCCCGAAACCGAGGGAGCCCCAACCCCGCAGGGCCCCAGTACCCTAAAGCGGGATCTCCAAAGGCGTAAACCCGTTCAACTCACTCGACCCAGTCTGAATCGAAGTCATCCCCCCCACGGCGGCGCGCTCTCGTTCGGATCACAAGGCGAGTAATCCGGCGTCGTCAACACCGCCCCACAGTTCCCGTCCGTACACTCCCCGACCTGCTCCACCACAGCCCCTCCAGCCCGCCCCCCGAGCCAAACCCATCTCCATAGGTCCCCGGCAGCGTATACCCATTTTGGAAGTCGAAGGCCTGACCGTCCTCGACCACCAGCCGGAAGGTCACCTCATAGGTCGCCCCCCGTCGTACACCCACTCGTTCGCCTCGTCGTCGTACCAGCGCGAGTCGCAGCTCTGCTCCCCGGGCTCGTAGATCGTGAAGGTCACGTAGAACACCTCCACCGCCTGCTGGATCCCATCCACCGCCAGCCCGTCACCGAGATCGCCGGCGCACGGATCGGCCGCGCCATCTTCGAGAACGCCCGCGTCTCCACCTCCGTCGAGTCGTCCGGGTAGGTCAGCGTCCGCGTCCGCGAGATCTGGTTGAGAGGCAGGCGCATGAAGTGCGAGTGATCCCCCGCGGCCGTCGCCGGCGCGTTCGTGGGGATGTCGAAGCCCGCCGCCTCGTTGGGCGAGCGGTGGTCGTCCGCCAGCAGGTAGATGCTGCTGTGGAAGTCGTTGTCCTCGTCGCCGCCGTCGACCGCGGCATCGCTCGCGCTGCCGGACACCAGCGCGATCAGGAACTGATCCCGATCCTCCTCCGCGAGCAGCTCGCCCGGATCTTCGATGCTGTCGATGCGGTTGTTGGCGACCACCGCCGGCGGTAGGTGAACACGTCACCCTTGGTCCCGACCGAGCCGATCGCGTTGATCGTGCACGAGAAGTCCCCCGTGCCCTGGCAGGCCGGGAAGCGGAACGCCTCCGTGGCCAGCGCGTAGCCCTGACCGTCCTTGGCCCAGGTCCCGCCGCTGTCCGCCGCGTGCGGGAAGCTCGACACGTTCGAGGTCTCCGTGGCCAGGTCCCAGCGGTACAGTCGGCCCGCCGGATCCGCCACGTAGGCCTCCTCCATCTCGCCCCAGTAGCGCGACAGACAGTGGGAGGACACCGCGATGTCCGAGACCGCCGCGACGTCCTCGTCCGTGTCGTAGGTCGTCCCCGAAGCCGGCGGCGCGAGGTAGGCCTTCTCGGTCACCGTCTCACCGGTGATCGCGTCGACCACCCACATCACCCGCCCGCGGTGAGCGTCGCCCACCCCGTCGCTGTAGCCCGAGCCGAACACCAGGTAACCCTTGGGCTCGAGCGACATCTGATGGTTGGGCACGCCGTAGGTCAAGGCCGGCCGCGACCAGGTCTCGCCCAGCGTGTCCGCGTAGTCCCCGGCGATCCCCGAGGTCGAGCTCGTCCACAGCACGTCGAAGGGATCGTCGTCCTGCAGCCGGCCCATGTGCGCCACGTCGATCGCGACGATCTCCGAGCCACCCGCGCCCAGGGCGCGGGTGGCTCGGAGATCGTCGCGATCGACGTGGCGCACATGGGCCGGCTGCAGGACGACGATCCCTTCGACGTGCTGTGGACGAGCTCGACCTCGGGATCGCCGGGGACTACGCGGACACGCTGGGCGAGACCTGGTCGCGGCCGGCCTTGACCTACGGCGTGCCCAACCATCAGATGTCGCTCGAGCCCAAGGGTTACCTGGTGTTCGGCTCGGGCTACAGCGACGGGGTGGGCGACGCTCACCGCGGGCGGGTGATGTGGGTGGTCGACGCGATCACCGGTGAGACGGTGACCGAGAAGGCCTACCTCGCGCCGCCGGCTTCGGGGACGACCTACGACACGGACGAGGACGTCGCGGCGGTCTCGGACATCGCGGTGTCCTCCCACTGTCTGTCGCGCTACTGGGGCGAGATGGAGGAGGCCTACGTGGCGGATCCGGCGGGCCGACTGTACCGCTGGGACCTGGCCACGGAGACCTCGAACGTGTCGAGCTTCCCGCACGCGGCGGACAGCGGCGGGACCTGGGCCAAGGACGGTCAGGGCTACGCGCTGGCCACGGAGGCGTTCCGCTTCCCGGCCTGCCAGGGCACGGGGACTTCTCGTGCACGATCAACGCGATCGGCTCGGTCGGGACCAAGGTGACGTGTTCACCTACCCGCCGGCGGTGGTCGCCAACAACCGCATCGACAGCATCGAAGATCCGGGCGAGCTGCTCGCGGAGGAGGATCGGGATCAGTTCCTGATCGCGCTGGTGTCCGGCAGCGCGAGCGATGCCGCGGTCGACGGCGGCGACGAGGACAACGACTTCCACAGCAGCATCTACCTGCTGGCGGACGACCACCGCTCGCCCAACGAGGCGGCGGGCTTCGACATCCCCACGAACGCGCCGGCGACGGCCGCGGGGGATCACTCGCACTTCATGCGCCTGCCTCTCAACCAGATCTCGCGGACGCGGACGCTGACCTACCCGGACGACTCGACGGAGGTGGAGACGCGGGCGTTCTCGAAGATGGCGCGGCCGATCCGTGCGCCGGCGATCTCGGTGACGGGCTGGCGGTGGATGGGATCCAGCAGGCGGTGGAGGTGTTCTACGTGACCTTCACGATCTACGAGCCCGGGAGCAGAGCTGCGACTCGCGCTGGTACGACGACGAGGCGAACGAGTGGGTGTACGACCGGGGGCGACCTATGAGGTGACCTTCCGGCTGGTGGTCGAGGACGGTCAGGCCTTCGACTTCCAAATGGGTATACGCTGCCGGGGACCTATGGAGATGGGTTTGGCTCGGGGGCGGGCTGGAGGGGCCTGTGGTGGAGCAGGTCGGGGAGTGTACGGACGGGAACTGTGGGGCGGTGTTGACGACGCCGGATTACTCGCCTTGTGATCCGAACGAGAGCGCGCCGCCGGTGGGGGGGATGACTTCGATTCAGACTGGGTCGAGTGAGTTGAACGGGTTTACGCCTTTGGAGATCCCGCTTTAGGGTACTGGGGCCCTGCGGGGTTGGGGGCTCCCTCGGTTTCGGGGGCCCTTTTTTTGTTGGGGTCTTGGTCTTTTTAGGAGGGTGGTGGTGATGGCGGGGAGGGTCTTGGTCTTTTTAGGAGGTGGTGGTGACGACGAGCACGCGCACGGGCCAGCAGGGGACCCTCTGGGCTCAGACAGGCTTGCGGACTCCGACGGGGTGGCTGTGAGAGGGTTTTTGGCCTTTGCGTGTGGTGTCGCTCCGAAGTTTGGGTACGTATGCAAAACTCGCCCAGAGGGTCCCCTGCTGGCCCTTTTGTGCGCGTCTTGG
>NZ_JABJWV010000022.1:0-6161 GCF_011083025.2 Pseudenhygromyxa sp. WMMC2535 | reverse complement strand
GCATGGAGTTTCATCAAGATCGTCCGGCGCTCGAACCTCGAGAGCTTCCTGCTCTCGCCCCCGGCCTACTGGGCCCCGCTGCCCGCGGCCTCGCTGTGGTACGCGCCGATCGACGAGCTCGCGCTCTTCTTGGCCTATGGCCGCTCCTTTGGCCCGCCCCAGTACCTCCAGCTGCTCGTCGCCCCCGACGACCTCCAGCTCCAGGCCGAGACCTCCAACGGCGTCGAGCTCGGCGCCAAGCTGCTCGAGCTCGCCGGCCTCTATGGCGAGGTCACGGGCTGGTACAAGGAATTCACCAACTACATCGACGTCGGCGAGGAGAGCTACGACGCCATCCCCAAGATCCACATCTGGGGCGTGGAGAGCGAGCTCGAGTGGTACCCCAGCGAGGTCTTCGACGCCGACTTTGGCGAGCCCACGGTCTACGCCGGCTACGCGTGGACCGGCAGCTACCTCATGGGCCTGACCTACACCGGCAACAAGATGCCCTGGTACCCCGAGCACGAGGCCTGGGCCGGGGGCAGCTGGGGCTTCGGACTTTGGCCTGGAGCTGGGCGTGGACGTCAGCTACCAGAGCCGCCAGTACACCGACCTCGAGAACCGCGAGGTCGAGGACCAGGACACCGCCGCCTACGGGCCGATCCCCGCCTACACCCTGGTCAACCTGTGGACGCGCATGAAGACCCCCCTGCCCCGGGGCTGGCGGCTGGAGTTCACCGGGGGGATCAAGAACATCGCCGACGTCCGCTACTTCTCGCGGACCGACGACCGCAACGCCGGCATCCTCGTCGGCCGGCCGCGGACTTTTTATCTCAACATGGGCTTTGCCACGACTTCTTGCCGACCAACGCCCGCGAGCCTCGCAAGCGCAGGCGCAGGCGAGAGATGGCCTGGAACGCAGGTTTTTAGATAGAGCGGCCCCTGCTCCGGCGGCTACCATGGCGCCATGCTTCGACGCGGCGGCCTCATCTGCACGTCACGCTGACCCTCGCCGCCTGCGGGAGCCCGAAGGCGTCCGTCCGTCCCGACGTGGACATGCTGTGCGGGACGTGGACGAGCGAGTCGGGGGCACACGAGCGCTGGGAGATCGACGGTGACACCTCGTCGGTCAGGCTCACAACGGCGAGGAGCTCGAGCAGCTCACGCTCCTCGCACAGGGCCAGGGACACGTCTACATCGTCCAGCCCGGCCAAGCCGCCCCGACGCAGTTCGAGCCGATCGATCCGAGCGCGGCCCGCTTCTCGGTCGATACGCCTCGAGGCGCGACGATCTGGGTGTGGGCCAACTACGAGCACGACTTCCCGCAAGAGATTCACTACGCGCTGTTCGCCGACGAAGGCCGGCTCGAGGCGGCGATCGTCGGCCCCGGCGAGGGCGAGGCGCCTTCGGTCATGACCTGGAGCTTCACGCGTAGCGCCAGCTGTGGCGTCGATTCGTGAGCTCGCCCTCGCCGAAGCGCCTAGGAGCCCGTGGTGAAACCCAACACGGCTCCTAGCGCGGCGCCATGCGGATCGCCCCGTCGAGGCGGATGTCCTCGCCGTTGAGATAGCCGTTGCGGCAGATCTCGAGGGCGAGGGCGGCGTACTCCGCCGGCCGACCGAGGCGAGAGGGGTTGGGCACCTGGGCCCCGAGCGCGTCGCGGATCTTCTCGGGCAGGCCGTGGAGCAGCGGCGTGTCGAAGATGCCCGGCAAGATCGTGTTCACGCGGATCGCCTCGCGCGAGAGGTCGCGGGCGATCGGCAGGGTCATGCCGACCACGCCGGCCTTCGACGCCGAGTAGGCGGCCTGGCCGATCTGTCCGTCCTCGGCCGCGACCGAGGCCGTGTTGATGATCGAGCCGCGCTCCCCACACGCGAGCGCGTCGAGGCTCATCATCCCCGCCGCCGACTTGGCGATGCAGCGAAAGCTGCCGATCAGGTTGATCTGGATGATCTTCTCGAACTTGTCCGCGGGGAAGTGGCGGATCTCGCCGGTCTCCTTGTCGCGCGAGGCCGTCTTGATCCCGTTGGCCGTGCCCGCGCAGTTGACCAGGATCCGCTCCTGGCCGAGGGCCGCGCGGATCTTGGCGAAGCCGGCGTCGACCTGGGCGTCGACGGTCACGTCGACCTTGGCGAACACGCCCCCGATGTCCTTGGCCACGGCCTCCCCGGCCGCCTCGTTGAGATCGAAGATGCCGACCTTCACGCCCTCGGCGGCGAGCGCCCGGGCCGTGGCCTCGCCGAGGCCCGAGGCCCCGCCCGTGACGACTGCAGTGATATTCGAATCGAGCTTCATGCGTCGCGCAGGATAGCGAATGCCGGCCCGGCGAGCCCAGGGATCGACCTGCGCCGAGCCTGCGCCGCCTGCCGGGGCTCAGCGCCGCATCTCCTGCAAGACCACCCGCATGCCGCTCATGTCGATCGAGCCGTGATCTCGCACGCGCAGCCCGGCCGCCGCCCCGGCCGCGGCCGTCACCTGGGCGGCCGGAGTGACCCACACGAGCCGACCGCCGGGGCTCAAGGTCCGCGCCGCGTGGCTCACGAAGCGGCGCAGGGAGGCGTGCAGGCCACCGGCCAGGGCCGTGCGTCGGCCCATGGGCGGATTGGTCAGGATCACGTCCGCCTTGGCCGGGCTGCCGGCGTAGACGTCGACCTCTTCGATGCGCACGCGCGCGGGGTCGAGGCCCGCGGCCTCCACGTTGGCCCGGGCCGCCGCGATCGCCTGGGGGTCGCGGTCCGTGCCGATGAGGCGCAGCGCGTCGGCGAGGCGGCTGCACTCGATCAGCTCGGCCGCGCAGCCGCAAAAGGGGTCCCAGACGCGCTCGCCCGGCTGCGGCGCGGCCACGCGGGCCATGATCGCCGCGAGGGTCGGGTGCGAGGAGGCCGGGAGGTGGGCGACGCGATAGTCGAAGCGCGGGTCGGGCCGACGCGGGAGCGCGACCAGCTGGCTGCGCGCCTCGTCGACCTCGATGGTCCAGCTGACCGCGCGCGAGTCGTTGCGCAGCGCCGCCTGGCGGGCGTCGAGGGCCTGGGCGATGGACCAGACCACGGCCCGCCGCGAGCCGCCCTGGGCGAAGCTCAGGCGAAAGCGCACCGCCCGGTGCGCTTTCGCCTGAGCTTCGCCCAGGGCGGCTCGCGGCGGGCCGTGGTCTGGTCCATCGCCCAGGCCCTCGACGCCCGCCAGGCGGCGCTGCGCAACGACTCGCGCGCGGTCAGCTGGACCATCGAGGTCGACGAGGCGCGCAGCCAGCTGGTCGCGCTCCCGCGTCGGCCCGACCCGCGCTTCGACTATCGCGTCGCCCACCTCCCGGCCTCCTCGCACCCGACCCTCGCGGCGATCATGGCCCGCGTGGCCGCGCCGCAGCCGGGCGAGCGCGTCTGGGACCCCTTTTGCGGCTGCGCGGCCGAGCTGATCGAGTGCAGCCGCCTCGCCGACGCGCTGCGCCTCATCGGCACGGACCGCGACCCCAGGCGATCGCGGCGGCCCGGGCCAACGTGGAGGCCGCGGGCCTCGACCCCGCGCGCGTGCGCATCGAAGAGGTCGACGTCTACGCCGGCAGCCCGGCCAAGGCGGACGTGATCCTGACCAATCCGCCCATGGGCCGACGCACGGCCCTGGCCGGTGGCCTGCACGCCTCCCTGCGCCGCTTCGTGAGCCACGCGGCGCGGACCTTGAGCCCCGGCGGTCGGCTCGTGTGGGTCACTCCGGCCGCCCAGGTGACGGCCGCGGCCGGGGCGGCGGCCGGGCTGCGCGTGCGAGATCACGGCTCGATCGACATGAGCGGCATGCGGGTGGTCTTGCAGGAGATGCGGCGCTGAGCCCCGGCAGGCGGGCGCAGGCTCGGCGCAGGTCGATCCCTGGGCTCGCCGGGCCGGCATTCGCTATCCTGCGCGACGCATGAAGCTCGATTCGAATATCACTGCAGTCGTCACGGGCGGGGCCTCGGGCCTCGGCGAGGCCACGGCCCGGGCGCTCGCCGCCGAGGGCGTGAAGGTCGGCATCTTCGATCTCAACGAGGCGGCCGGGGAGGCCGTGGCCAAGGACATCGGGGGCGTGTTCGCCAAGGTCGACGTGACCGTCGACGCCCAGGTCGACGCCGGCTTCGCCAAGATCCGCGCGGCCCTCGGCCAGGAGCGGATCCTGGTCAACTGCGCGGGCACGGCCAACGGGATCAAGACGGCCTCGCGCGACAAGGAGACCGGCGAGATCCGCCACTTCCCCGCGGACAAGTTCGAGAAGATCATCCAGATCAACCTGATCGGCAGCTTTCGCTGCATCGCCAAGTCGGCGGCGGGGATGATGAGCCTCGACGCGCTCGCGTGTGGGGAGCGCGGCTCGATCATCAACACGGCCTCGGTCGCGGCCGAGGACGGACAGATCGGCCAGGCCGCCTACTCGGCGTCGAAGGCCGGCGTGGTCGGCATGACCCTGCCGATCGCCCGCGACCTCTCGCGCGAGGCGATCCGCGTGAACACGATCTTGCCGGGCATCTTCGACACGCCGCTGCTCCACGGCCTGCCCGAGAAGATCCGCGACGCGCTCGGGGCCCAGGTGCCCAACCCCTCTCGCCTCGGTCGGCCGGCGGAGTACGCCGCCCTCGCCCTCGAGATCTGCCGCAACGGCTATCTCAACGGCGAGGACATCCGCCTCGACGGGGCGATCCGCATGGCGCCGCGCTAGGAGCCGTGTTGGGTTTCACCACGGGCTCCTAGGCGCTTCGGCGAGGGCGAGCTCACGAATCGACGCCACAGCTGGCGCTACGCGTGAAGCTCCAGGTCATGACCGAAGGCGCCTCGCCCTCGCCGGGGCCGACGATCGCCGCCTCGAGCCGGCCTTCGTCGGCGAACAGCGCGTAGTGAATCTCTTGCGGGAAGTCGTGCTCGTAGTTGGCCCACACCCAGATCGTCGCGCCTCGAGGCGTATCGACCGAGAAGCGGGCCGCGCTCGGATCGATCGGCTCGAAACTGCGTCGGGGCGGCTTGGCCGGGCTGGACGATGTAGACGTGTCCCTGGCCCTGTGCGAGGAGCGTGAGCTGCTCGAGCTCCTCGCCGTTGTGAGCCTGACCGACGAGGTTGTCACCGTCGATCTCCCAGCGCTCGTGTGCCCCCGACTCGCTCGTCCACGTCCCGCACAGCATGTCCACGTCGGGACGGACGGACGCCTTCGGGCTCCCGCAGGCGGCGAGGGTCAGCGTGAGCGTGCAGATGAGGCCGCCGCGTCGAAGCATGGCGCCATGGTAGCCGCCGGAGCAGGGGCCGCTCTATCTAAAAACCTGCGTTCCAGGCCATCTCTCGCCTGCGCCTGCGCTTGCGAGGCTCGCGGGCGTTGGTCGGCAAGAAGTCGTGGGCAAAGCCCATGTTGAGATAAAAAGTCCGCGGCCGGCCGACGAGGATGCCGGCGTTGCGGTCGTCGGTCCGCGAGAAGTAGCGGACGTCGGCGATGTTCTTGATCCCCCCGGTGAACTCCAGCCGCCAGCCCCGGGGCAGGGGGTCTTCATGCGCGTCCACAGGTTGACCAGGGTGTAGGCGGGGATCGGCCCGTAGGCGGCGTTGTCCTGGTCCTCGACCTCGCGGTTCTCGAGGTCGGTGTACTGGCGGCTCTGGTAGCTGACGTCCACGCCCAGCTCCAGGCCAAAGTCGAAGCCCCAGCTGCCCCCGGCCCAGGCCTCGTGCTCGGGGTACCAGGGCATCTTGTTGCCGGTGTAGGTCAGGCCCATGAGGTAGCTGCCGGTCCACGCGTAGCCGGCGTAGACCGTGGCTCGCCAAAGTCGGCGTCGAAGACCTCGCTGGGGTACCACTCGAGCTCGCTCTCCACGCCCCAGATGTGGATCTTGGGGATGGCGTCGTAGCTCTCCTCGCCGACGTCGATGTAGTTGGTGAATTCCTTGTACCAGCCCGTGACCTCGCCATAGAGGCCGGCGAGCTCGAGCAGCTTGGCGCCGAGCTCGACGCCGTTGGAGGTCTCGGCCTGGAGCTGGAGGTCGTCGGGGGCGACGAGCAGCTGGAGGTACTGGGGCGGGCCAAAGGAGCGGCCATAGGCAAGAAGAGCGCGAGCTCGTCGATCGGCGCGTACCACAGCGAGGCCGCGGGCAGCGGGGCCCAGTAGGCCGGGGGCGAGAGCAGGAAGCTCTCGAGGTTCGAGCGCCGGACGATCTTGATGAACTCCATGCGCACGCCGAGGT
>NZ_JABJWV010000021.1:0-47500 GCF_011083025.2 Pseudenhygromyxa sp. WMMC2535 | reverse complement strand
TTTTTTTTTTTTTTTTTTTTTTTTTTTTTTTTTTTTTTTTTTTTTTTTTTTTTTTTTTTTTTTTTTTTTTTTTTTTTTTTTTTTTTTTTTTTTTTTTTTTTTTTTTTTTTTTTTTTTTTTTTTTTTTTTTTTTTTTTTTTTTTTTTTTTTTTTTTTTTTTTTTTTTTTTTTTTTTTTTTTTTTTTTTTTTTTTTTTTTTTTTTTTTTTTTTTTTTTTTTTTTTTTTTTTTTTTTTTTTTTTTTTTTTTTTTTTTTTTTTTTTTTTTTTTTTTTTTTTTTTTTTTTTTTTTTTTTTTTTTTTTTTTTTTTTTTTTTTTTTTTTTTTTTTTTTTTGTTTTTTTTTTTTTTTTTTTTTTTTTTTTTTTTTTTTTTTTTTTTTTTTTTTTTTTTTTTTTTTTTTTTTTTTTTTTTTTTTTTTTTTTTTTTTTTTTTTTTTTTTTTTTTTTTTTTTTTTTTTTTTTTTTTTTTTTTTTTTTTTTTTTTTTTTTTTTTTTTTTTTTTTTTTTTTTTTTTTTTTTTTTTTTTTTTTTTTTTTTTTTTTTTTTTTTTTTTTTTTTTTTTTTTTTTTTTTTTTTTTTTTTTTTTTTTTTTTTTTTTTTTTTTTTTTTTTTTTTTTTTTTTTTTTTTTTTTTTTTTTTTTTTTTTTTTTTTTTTTTTTTTTTTTTTTTTTTTGTTTTTTTTTTTTTTTTTTTTTTTTTTTTTTTTTTTTTTTTTTTTTTTTTTTTTTTTTTTTTTTTTTTTTTTTTTTTTTTTTTTTTTTTTTTTTTTTTTTTTTTTTTTTTTTTTTTTTTTTTTTTTTTTTTTTTTTTTTTTTTTTTTTTTTTTTTTTTTTTTTTTTTTTTTTTTTTTTTTTTTTTTTTTTTTTTTTTTTTTTTTTTTTTTTTTTTTTTTTTTTTTTTTTTTTTTTTTTTTTTTTTTTTTTTTTTTTTTTTTTTTTTTTTTTTTTTTTTTTTTTTTTTTTTTTTTTTTTTTTTTTTTTTTTTTTTTTTTTTTTTTTTTTTTTTTTTTTTTTTTTTTTTTTTTTTTTTTTTTTTTTTTTTTTTTTTTTTTTTTTTTTTTTTTTTTTTTTTTTTTTTTTTTTTTTTTTTTTTTTTTTTTTTTTTTTTTTTTTTTTTTTTTTTTTTTTTTTTTTTTTTTTTTTTTTTTTTTTTTTTTTTTTTTTTTTTTTTTTTTTTTTTTTTTTTTTTTTTTTTTTTTTTTTTTTTTTTTTTTTTTTTTTTTTTTTTTTTTTTTTTTTTTTTTTTTTTTTTTTTTTTTTTTTTTTTTTTTTTTTTTTTTTTTTTTTTTTTTTTTTTTTTTTTTTTTTTTTTTTTTTTTTTTTTTTTTTTTTTTTTTTTTTTTTTTTTTTTTTTTTTTTTTTTTTTTTTTTTTTGTTTTTTTTTTTTTTTTTTTTTTTTTTTTTTTTTTTTTTTTTTTTTTTTTTTTTTTTTTTTTTTTTTTTTTTTTTTTTTTTTTTTTTTTTTTTTTTTTTTTTTTTTTTTTTTTTTTTTTTTTTTTTTTTTTTTTTTTTTTTTTTTTTTTTTTTTTTTTTTTTTTTTTTTTTTTTTTTTTTTTTTTTTTTTTTTTTTTTTTTTTTTTTTTTTTTTTTTTTTTTTTTTTTTTTTTTTTTTTTTTTTTTTTTTTTTTTTTTTTTTTTTTTTTTTTTTTTTTTTTTTTTTTTTTTTTTTTTTTTTTTTTTTTTTTTTTTTTTTTTTTTTTTTTTTTTTTTTTTTTTTTTTTTTTTTTTTTTTTTTTTTTTTTTTTTTTTTTTTTTTTTTTTTTTTTTTTTTTTTTTTTTTTTTTTTTTTTTTTTTTTTTTTTTTTTTTTTTTTTTTTTTTTTTTTTTTTTTTTTTTTTTTTTTTTTTTTTTTTTTTTTTTTTTTTTTTTTTTTTTTTTTTTTTTTTTTTTTTTTTTTTTTTTTTTTTTTTTTTTTTTTTTTTTTTTTTTTTTTTTTTTTTTTTTTTTTTTTTTTTTTTTTTTTTTTTTTTTTTTTTTTTTTTTTTTTTTTTTTTTTTTTTTTTTTTTTTTTTTTTTTTTTTTTTTTTTTTTTTTTTTTTTTTTTTTTTTTTTTTTTTTTTTTTTTTTTTTTTTTTTTTTTTTTTTTTTTTTTTTTTTTTTTTTTTTTTTTTTTTTTTTTTTTTTTTTTTTTTTTTTTTTTTTTTTTTTTTTTTTTTTTTTTTTTTTTTTTTTTTTTTTTTTTTTTTTTTTTTTTTTTTTTTTTTTTTTTTTTTTTTTTTTTTTTTTTTTTTTTTTTTTTTTTTTTTTTTTTTTTTTTTTTTTTTTTTTTTTTTTTTTTTTTTTTTTTTTTTTTTTTTTTTTTTTTTTTTTTTTTTTTTTTTTTTTTTTTTTTTTTTTTTTTTTTTTTTTTTTTTTTTTTTTTTTTTTTTTTTTTTTTTTTTTTTTTTTTTTTTTTTTTTTTTTTTTTTTTTTTTTTTTTTTTTTTTTTTTTTTTTTTTTTTTTTTTTTTTTTTTTTTTTTTTTTTTTTTTTTTTTTTTTTTTTTTTTTTTTTTTTTTTTTTTTTTTTTTTTTTTTTTTTTTTTTTTTTTTTTTTTTTTTTTTTTTTTTTTTTTTTTTTTTTTTTTTTTTTTTTTTTTTTTTTTTTTTTTTTTTTTTTTTTTTTTTTTTTTTTTTTTTTTTTTTTTTTTTTTTTTTTTTTTTTTTTTTTTTTTTTTTTTTTTTTTTTTTTTTTTTTTTTTTTTTTTTTTTTTTTTTTTTTTTTTTTTTTTTTTTTTTTTTTTTTTTTTTTTTTTTTTTTTTTTTTTTTTTTTTTTTTTTTTTTTTTTTTTTTTTTTTTTTTTTTTTTTTTTTTTTTTTTTTTTTTTTTTTTTTTTTTTTTTTTTTTTTTTTTTTTTTTTTTTTTTTTTTTTTTTTTTTTTTTTTTTTTTTTTTTTTTTTTTTTTTTTTTTTTTTTTTTTTTTTTTTTTTTTTTTTTTTTTTTTTTTTTTTTTTTTTTTTTTTTTTTTTTTTTTTTTTTTTTTTTTTTTTTTTTTTTTTTTTTTTTTTTTTTTTTTTTTTTTTTTTTTTTTTTTTTTTTTTTTTTTTTTTTTTTTTTTTTTTTTTTTTTTTTTTTTTTTTTTTTTTTTTTTTTTTTTTTTTTTTTTTTTTTTTTTTTTTTTTTTTTTTTTTTTTTTTTTTTTTTTTTTTTTTTTTTTTTTTTTTTTTTTTTTTTTTTTTTTTTTTTTTTTTTTTTTTTTTTTTTTTTTTTTTTTTTTTTTTTTTTTTTTTTTTTTTTTTTTTTTTTTTTTTTTTTTTTTTTTTTTTTTTTTTTTTTTTTTTTTTTTTTTTTTTTTTTTTTTTTTTTTTTTTTTTTTTTTTTTTTTTTTTTTTTTTTTTTTTTTTTTTTTTTTTTTTTTTTTTTTTTTTTTTTTTTTTTTTTTTTTTTTTTTTTTTTTTTTTTTTTTTTTTTTTTTTTTTTTTTTTTTTTTTTTTTTTTTTTTTTTTTTTTTTTTTTTTTTTTTTTTTTTTTTTTTTTTTTTTTTTTTTTTTTTTTTTTTTTTTTTTTTTTTTTTTTTTTTTTTTTTTTTTTTTTTTTTTTTTTTTTTTTTTTTTTTTTTTTTTTTTTTTTTTTTTTTTTTTTTTTTTTTTTTTTTTTTTTTTTTTTTTTTTTTTTTTTTTTTTTTTTTTTTTTTTTTTTTTTTTTTTTTTTTTTTTTTTTTTTTTTTTTTTTTTTTTTTTTTTTTTTTTTTTTTTTTTTTTTTTTTTTTTTTTTTTTTTTTTTTTTTTTTTTTTTTTTTTTTTTTTTTTTTTTTTTTTTTTTTTTTTTTTTTTTTTTTTTTTTTTTTTTTTTTTTTTTTTTTTTTTTTTTTTTTTTTTTTTTTTTTTTTTTTTTTTTTTTTTTTTTTTTTTTTTTTTTTTTTTTTTTTTTTTTTTTTTTTTTTTTTTTTTTTTTTTTTTTTTTTTTTTTTTTTTTTTTTTTTTTTTTTTTTTTTTTTTTTTTTTTTTTTTTTTTTTTTTTTTTTTTTTTTTTTTTTTTTTTTTTTTTTTTTTTTTTTTTTTTTTTTTTTTTTTTTTTTTTTTTTTTTTTTTTTTTTTTTTTTTTTTTTTTTTTTTTTTTTTTTTTTTTTTTTTTTTTTTTTTTTTTTTTTTTTTTTTTTTTTTTTTTTTTTTTTTTTTTTTTTTTTTTTTTTTTTTTTTTTTTTTTTTTTTTTTTTTTTTTTTTTTTTTTTTTTTTTTTTTTTTTTTTTTTTTTTTTTTTTTTTTTTTTTTTTTTTTTTTTTTTTTTTTTTTTTTTTTTTTTTTTTTTTTTTTTTTTTTTTTTTTTTTTTTTTTTTTTTTTTTTTTTTTTTTTTTTTTTTTTTTTTTTTTTTTTTTTTTTTTTTTTTTTTTTTTTTTTTTTTTTTTTTTTTTTTTTTTTTTTTTTTTTTTTTTTTTTTTTTTTTTTTTTTTTTTTTTTTTTTTTTTTTTTTTTTTTTTTTTTTTTTTTTTTTTTTTTTTTTTTTTTTTTTTTTTTTTTTTTTTTTTTTTTTTTTTTTTTTTTTTTTTTTTTTTTTTTTTTTTTTTTTTTTTTTTTTTTTTTTTTTTTTTTTTTTTTTTTTTTTTTTTTTTTTTTTTTTTTTTTTTTTTTTTTTTTTTTTTTTTTTTTTTTTTTTTTTTTTTTTTTTTTTTTTTTTTTTTTTTTTTTTTTTTTTTTTTTTTTTTTTTTTTTTTTTTTTTTTTTTTTTTTTTTTTTTTTTTTTTTTTTTTTTTTTTTTTTTTTTTTTTTTTTTTTTTTTTTTTTTTTTTTTTTTTTTTTTTTTTTTTTTTTTTTTTTTTTTTTTTTTTTTTTTTTTTTTTTTTTTTTTTTTTTTTTTTTTTTTTTTTTTTTTTTTTTTTTTTTTTTTTTTTTTTTTTTTTTTTTTTTTTTTTTTTTTTTTTTTTTTTTTTTTTTTTTTTTTTTTTTTTTTTTTTTTTTTTTTTTTTTTTTTTTTTTTTTTTTTTTTTTTTTTTTTTTTTTTTTTTTTTTTTTTTTTTTTTTTTTTTTTTTTTTTTTTTTTTTTTTTTTTTTTTTTTTTTTTTTTTTTTTTTTTTTTTTTTTTTTTTTTTTTTTTTTTTTTTTTTTTTTTTTTTTTTTTTTTTTTTTTTTTTTTTTTTTTTTTTTTTTTTTTTTTTTTTTTTTTTTTTTTTTTTTTTTTTTTTTTTTTTTTTTTTTTTTTTTTTTTTTTTTTTTTTTTTTTTTTTTTTTTTTTTTTTTTTTTTTTTTTTTTTTTTTTTTTTTTTTTTTTTTTTTTTTTTTTTTTTTTTTTTTTTTTTTTTTTTTTTTTTTTTTTTTTTTTTTTTTTTTTTTTTTTTTTTTTTTTTTTTTTTTTTTTTTTTTTTTTTTTTTTTTTTTTTTTTTTTTTTTTTTTTTTTTTTTTTTTTTTTTTTTTTTTTTTTTTTTTTTTTTTTTTTTTTTTTTTTTTTTTTTTTTTTTTTTTTTTTTTTTTTTTTTTTTTTTTTTTTTTTTTTTTTTTTTTTTTTTTTTTTTTTTTTTTTTTTTTTTTTTTTTTTTTTTTTTTTTTTTTTTTTTTTTTTTTTTTTTTTTTTTTTTTTTTTTTTTTTTTTTTTTTTTTTTTTTTTTTTTTTTTTTTTTTTTTTTTTTTTTTTTTTTTTTTTTTTTTTTTTTTTTTTTTTTTTTTTTTTTTTTTTTTTTTTTTTTTTTTTTTTTTTTTTTTTTTTTTTTTTTTTTTTTTTTTTTTTTTTTTTTTTTTTTTTTTTTTTTTTTTTTTTTTTTTTTTTTTTTTTTTTTTTTTTTTTTTTTTTTTTTTTTTTTTTTTTTTTTTTTTTTTTTTTTTTTTTTTTTTTTTTTTTTTTTTTTTTTTTTTTTTTTTTTTTTTTTTTTTTTTTTTTTTTTTTTTTTTTTTTTTTTTTTTTTTTTTTTTTTTTTTTTTTTTTTTTTTTTTTTTTTTTTTTTTTTTTTTTTTTTTTTTTTTTTTTTTTTTTTTTTTTTTTTTTTTTTTTTTTTTTTTTTTTTTTTTTTTTTTTTTTTTTTTTTTTTTTTTTTTTTTTTTTTTTTTTTTTTTTTTTTTTTTTTTTTTTTTTTTTTTTTTTTTTTTTTTTTTTTTTTTTTTTTTTTTTTTTTTTTTTTTTTTTTTTTTTTTTTTTTTTTTTTTTTTTTTTTTTTTTTTTTTTTTTTTTTTTTTTTTTTTTTTTTTTTTTTTTTTTTTTTTTTTTTTTTTTTTTTTTTTTTTTTTTTTTTTTTTTTTTTTTTTTTTTTTTTTTTTTTTTTTTTTTTTTTTTTTTTTTTTTTTTTTTTTTTTTTTTTTTTTTTTTTTTTTTTTTTTTTTTTTTTTTTTTTTTTTTTTTTTTTTTTTTTTTTTTTTTTTTTTTTTTTTTTTTTTTTTTTTTTTTTTTTTTTTTTTTTTTTTTTTTTTTTTTTTTTTTTTTTTTTTTTTTTTTTTTTTTTTTTTTTTTTTTTTTTTTTTTTTTTTTTTTTTTTTTTTTTTTTTTTTTTTTTTTTTTTTTTTTTTTTTTTTTTTTTTTTTTTTTTTTTTTTTTTTTTTTTTTTTTTTTTTTTTTTTTTTTTTTTTTTTTTTTTTTTTTTTTTTTTTTTTTTTTTTTTTTTTTTTTTTTTTTTTTTTTTTTTTTTTTTTTTTTTTTTTTTTTTTTTTTTTTTTTTTTTTTTTTTTTTTTTTTTTTTTTTTTTTTTTTTTTTTTTTTTTTTTTTTTTTTTTTTTTTTTTTTTTTTTTTTTTTTTTTTTTTTTTTTTTTTTTTTTTTTTTTTTTTTTTTTTTTTTTTTTTTTTTTTTTTTTTTTTTTTTTTTTTTTTTTTTTTTTTTTTTTTTTTTTTTTTTTTTTTTTTTTTTTTTTTTTTTTTTTTTTTTTTTTTTTTTTTTTTTTTTTTTTTTTTTTTTTTTTTTTTTTTTTTTTTTTTTTTTTTTTTTTTTTTTTTTTTTTTTTTTTTTTTTTTTTTTTTTTTTTTTTTTTTTTTTTTTTTTTTTTTTTTTTTTTTTTTTTTTTTTTTTTTTTTTTTTTTTTTTTTTTTTTTTTTTTTTTTTTTTTTTTTTTTTTTTTTTTTTTTTTTTTTTTTTTTTTTTTTTTTTTTTTTTTTTTTTTTTTTTTTTTTTTTTTTTTTTTTTTTTTTTTTTTTTTTTTTTTTTTTTTTTTTTTTTTTTTTTTTTTTTTTTTTTTTTTTTTTTTTTTTTTTTTTTTTTTTTTTTTTTTTTTTTTTTTTTTTTTTTTTTTTTTTTTTTTTTTTTTTTTTTTTTTTTTTTTTTTTTTTTTTTTTTTTTTTTTTTTTTTTTTTTTTTTTTTTTTTTTTTTTTTTTTTTTTTTTTTTTTTTTTTTTTTTTTTTTTTTTTTTTTTTTTTTTTTTTTTTTTTTTTTTTTTTTTTTTTTTGTTTTTTTTTTTTTTTTTTTTTTTTTTTTTTTTTTTTTTTTTTTTTTTTTTTTTTTTTTTTTTTTTTTTTTTTTTTTTTTTTTTTTTTTTTTTTTTTTTTTTTTTTTTTTTTTTTTTTTTTTTTTTTTTTTTTTTTTTTTTTTTTTTTTTTTTTTTTTTTTTTTTTTTTTTTTTTTTTTTTTTTTTTTTTTTTTTTTTTTTTTTTTTTTTTTTTTTTTTTTTTTTTTTTTTTTTTTTTTTTTTTTTTTTTTTTTTTTTTTTTTTTTTTTTTTTTTTTTTTTTTTTTTTTTTTTTTTTTTTTTTTTTTTTTTTTTTTTTTTTTTTTTTTTTTTTTTTTTTTTTTTTTTTTTTTTTTTTTTTTTTTTTTTTTTTTTTTTTTTTTTTTTTTTTTTTTTTTTTTTTTTTTTTTTTTTTTTTTTTTTTTTTTTTTTTTTTTTTTTTTTTTTTTTTTTTTTTTTTTTTTTTTTTTTTTTTTTTTTTTTTTTTTTTTTTTTTTTTTTTTTTTTTTTTTTTTTTTTTTTTTTTTTTTTTTTTTTTTTTTTTTTTTTTTTTTTTTTTTTTTTTTTTTTTTTTTTTTTTTTTTTTTTTTTTTTTTTTTTTTTTTTTTTTTTTTTTTTTTTTTTTTTTTTTTTTTTTTTTTTTTTTTTTTTTTTTTTTTTTTTTTTTTTTTTTTTTTTTTTTTTTTTTTTTTTTTTTTTTTTTTTTTTTTTTTTTTTTTTTTTTTTTTTTTTTTTTTTTTTTTTTTTTTTTTTTTTTTTTTTTTTTTTTTTTTTTTTTTTTTTTTTTTTTTTTTTTTTTTTTTTTTTTTTTTTTTTTTTTTTTTTTTTTTTTTTTTTTTTTTTTTTTTTTTTTTTTTTTTTTTTTTTTTTTTTTTTTTTTTTTTTTTTTTTTTTTTTTTTTTTTTTTTTTTTTTTTTTTTTTTTTTTTTTTTTTTTTTTTTTTTTTTTTTTTTTTTTTTTTTTTTTTTTTTTTTTTTTTTTTTTTTTTTTTTTTTTTTTTTTTTTTTTTTTTTTTTTTTTTTTTTTTTTTTTTTTTTTTTTTTTTTTTTTTTTTTTTTTTTTTTTTTTTTTTTTTTTTTTTTTTTTTTTTTTTTTTTTTTTTTTTTTTTTTTTTTTTTTTTTTTTTTTTTTTTTTTTTTTTTTTTTTTTTTTTTTTTTTTTTTTTTTTTTTTTTTTTTTTTTTTTTTTTTTTTTTTTTTTTTTTTTTTTTTTTTTTTTTTTTTTTTTTTTTTTTTTTTTTTTTTTTTTTTTTTTTTTTTTTTTTTTTTTTTTTTTTTTTTTTTTTTTTTTTTTTTTTTTTTTTTTTTTTTTTTTTTTTTTTTTTTTTTTTTTTTTTTTTTTTTTTTTTTTTTTTTTTTTTTTTTTTTTTTTTTTTTTTTTTTTTTTTTTTTTTTTTTTTTTTTTTTTTTTTTTTTTTTTTTTTTTTTTTTTTTTTTTTTTTTTTTTTTTTTTTTTTTTTTTTTTTTTTTTTTTTTTTTTTTTTTTTTTTTTTTTTTTTTTTTTTTTTTTTTTTTTTTTTTTTTTTTTTTTTTTTTTTTTTTTTTTTTTTTTTTTTTTTTTTTTTTTTTTTTTTTTTTTTTTTTTTTTTTTTTTTTTTTTTTTTTTTTTTTTTTTTTTTTTTTTTTTTTTTTTTTTTTTTTTTTTTTTTTTTTTTTTTTTTTTTTTTTTTTTTTTTTTTTTTTTTTTTTTTTTTTTTTTTTTTTTTTTTTTTTTTTTTTTTTTTTTTTTTTTTTTTTTTTTTTTTTTTTTTTTTTTTTTTTTTTTTTTTTTTTTTTTTTTTTTTTTTTTTTTTTTTTTTTTTTTTTTTTTTTTTTTTTTTTTTTTTTTTTTTTTTTTTTTTTTTTTTTTTTTTTTTTTTTTTTTTTTTTTTTTTTTTTTTTTTTTTTTTTTTTTTTTTTTTTTTTTTTTTTTTTTTTTTTTTTTTTTTTTTTTTTTTTTTTTTTTTTTTTTTTTTTTTTTTTTTTTTTTTTTTTTTTTTTTTTTTTTTTTTTTTTTTTTTTTTTTTTTTTTTTTTTTTTTTTTTTTTTTTTTTTTTTTTTTTTTTTTTTTTTTTTTTTTTTTTTTTTTTTTTTTTTTTTTTTTTTTTTTTTTTTTTTTTTTTTTTTTTTTTTTTTTTTTTTTTTTTTTTTTTTTTTTTTTTTTTTTTTTTTTTTTTTTTTTTTTTTTTTTTTTTTTTTTTTTTTTTTTTTTTTTTTTTTTTTTTTTTTTTTTTTTTTTTTTTTTTTTTTTTTTTTTTTTTTTTTTTTTTTTTTTTTTTTTTTTTTTTTTTTTTTTTTTTTTTTTTTTTTTTTTTTTTTTTTTTTTTTTTTTTTTTTTTTTTTTTTTTTTTTTTTTTTTTTTTTTTTTTTTTTTTTTTTTTTTTTTTTTTTTTTTTTTTTTTTTTTTTTTTTTTTTTTTTTTTTTTTTTTTTTTTTTTTTTTTTTTTTTTTTTTTTTTTTTTTTTTTTTTTTTTTTTTTTTTTTTTTTTTTTTTTTTTTTTTTTTTTTTTTTTTTTTTTTTTTTTTTTTTTTTTTTTTTTTTTTTTTTTTTTTTTTTTTTTTTTTTTTTTTTTTTTTTTTTTTTTTTTTTTTTTTTTTTTTTTTTTTTTTTTTTTTTTTTTTTTTTTTTTTTTTTTTTTTTTTTTTTTTTTTTTTTTTTTTTTTTTTTTTTTTTTTTTTTTTTTTTTTTTTTTTTTTTTTTTTTTTTTTTTTTTTTTTTTTTTTTTTTTTTTTTTTTTTTTTTTTTTTTTTTTTTTTTTTTTTTTTTTTTTTTTTTTTTTTTTTTTTTTTTTTTTTTTTTTTTTTTTTTTTTTTTTTTTTTTTTTTTTTTTTTTTTTTTTTTTTTTTTTTTTTTTTTTTTTTTTTTTTTTTTTTTTTTTTTTTTTTTTTTTTTTTTTTTTTTTTTTTTTTTTTTTTTTTTTTTTTTTTTTTTTTTTTTTTTTTTTTTTTTTTTTTTTTTTTTTTTTTTTTTTTTTTTTTTTTTTTTTTTTTTTTTTTTTTTTTTTTTTTTTTTTTTTTTTTTTTTTTTTTTTTTTTTTTTTTTTTTTTTTTTTTTTTTTTTTTTTTTTTTTTTTTTTTTTTTTTTTTTTTTTTTTTTTTTTTTTTTTTTTTTTTTTTTTTTTTTTTTTTTTTTTTTTTTTTTTTTTTTTTTTTTTTTTTTTTTTTTTTTTTTTTTTTTTTTTTTTTTTTTTTTTTTTTTTTTTTTTTTTTTTTTTTTTTTTTTTTTTTTTTTTTTTTTTTTTTTTTTTTTTTTTTTTTTTTTTTTTTTTTTTTTTTTTTTTTTTTTTTTTTTTTTTTTTTTTTTTTTTTTTTTTTTTTTTTTTTTTTTTTTTTTTTTTTTTTTTTTTTTTTTTTTTTTTTTTTTTTTTTTTTTTTTTTTTTTTTTTTTTTTTTTTTTTTTTTTTTTTTTTTTTTTTTTTTTTTTTTTTTTTTTTTTTTTTTTTTTTTTTTTTTTTTTTTTTTTTTTTTTTTTTTTTTTTTTTTTTTTTTTTTTTTTTTTTTTTTTTTTTTTTTTTTTTTTTTTTTTTTTTTTTTTTTTTTTTTTTTTTTTTTTTTTTTTTTTTTTTTTTTTTTTTTTTTTTTTTTTTTTTTTTTTTTTTTTTTTTTTTTTTTTTTTTTTTTTTTTTTTTTTTTTTTTTTTTTTTTTTTTTTTTTTTTTTTTTTTTTTTTTTTTTTTTTTTTTTTTTTTTTTTTTTTTTTTTTTTTTTTTTTTTTTTTTTTTTTTTTTTTTTTTTTTTTTTTTTTTTTTTTTTTTTTTTTTTTTTTTTTTTTTTTTTTTTTTTTTTTTTTTTTTTTTTTTTTTTTTTTTTTTTTTTTTTTTTTTTTTTTTTTTTTTTTTTTTTTTTTTTTTTTTTTTTTTTTTTTTTTTTTTTTTTTTTTTTTTTTTTTTTTTTTTTTTTTTTTTTTTTTTTTTTTTTTTTTTTTTTTTTTTTTTTTTTTTTTTTTTTTTTTTTTTTTTTTTTTTTTTTTTTTTTTTTTTTTTTTTTTTTTTTTTTTTTTTTTTTTTTTTTTTTTTTTTTTTTTTTTTTTTTTTTTTTTTTTTTTTTTTTTTTTTTTTTTTTTTTTTTTTTTTTTTTTTTTTTTTTTTTTTTTTTTTTTTTTTTTTTTTTTTTTTTTTTTTTTTTTTTTTTTTTTTTTTTTTTTTTTTTTTTTTTTTTTTTTTTTTTTTTTTTTTTTTTTTTTTTTTTTTTTTTTTTTTTTTTTTTTTTTTTTTTTTTTTTTTTTTTTTTTTTTTTTTTTTTTTTTTTTTTTTTTTTTTTTTTTTTTTTTTTTTTTTTTTTTTTTTTTTTTTTTTTTTTTTTTTTTTTTTTTTTTTTTTTTTTTTTTTTTTTTTTTTTTTTTTTTTTTTTTTTTTTTTTTTTTTTTTTTTTTTTTTTTTTTTTTTTTTTTTTTTTTTTTTTTTTTTTTTTTTTTTTTTTTTTTTTTTTTTTTTTTTTTTTTTTTTTTTTTTTTTTTTTTTTTTTTTTTTTTTTTTTTTTTTTTTTTTTTTTTTTTTTTTTTTTTTTTTTTTTTTTTTTTTTTTTTTTTTTTTTTTTTTTTTTTTTTTTTTTTTTTTTTTTTTTTTTTTTTTTTTTTTTTTTTTTTTTTTTTTTTTTTTTTTTTTTTTTTTTTTTTTTTTTTTTTTTTTTTTTTTTTTTTTTTTTTTTTTTTTTTTTTTTTTTTTTTTTTTTTTTTTTTTTTTTTTTTTTTTTTTTTTTTTTTTTTTTTTTTTTTTTTTTTTTTTTTTTTTTTTTTTTTTTTTTTTTTTTTTTTTTTTTTTTTTTTTTTTTTTTTTTTTTTTTTTTTTTTTTTTTTTTTTTTTTTTTTTTTTTTTTTTTTTTTTTTTTTTTTTTTTTTTTTTTTTTTTTTTTTTTTTTTTTTTTTTTTTTTTTTTTTTTTTTTTTTTTTTTTTTTTTTTTTTTTTTTTTTTTTTTTTTTTTTTTTTTTTTTTTTTTTTTTTTTTTTTTTTTTTTTTTTTTTTTTTTTTTTTTTTTTTTTTTTTTTTTTTTTTTTTTTTTTTTTTTTTTTTTTTTTTTTTTTTTTTTTTTTTTTTTTTTTTTTTTTTTTTTTTTTTTTTTTTTTTTTTTTTTTTTTTTTTTTTTTTTTTTTTTTTTTTTTTTTTTTTTTTTTTTTTTTTTTTTTTTTTTTTTTTTTTTTTTTTTTTTTTTTTTTTTTTTTTTTTTTTTTTTTTTTTTTTTTTTTTTTTTTTTTTTTTTTTTTTTTTTTTTTTTTTTTTTTTTTTTTTTTTTTTTTTTTTTTTTTTTTTTTTTTTTTTTTTTTTTTTTTTTTTTTTTTTTTTTTTTTTTTTTTTTTTTTTTTTTTTTTTTTTTTTTTTTTTTTTTTTTTTTTTTTTTTTTTTTTTTTTTTTTTTTTTTTTTTTTTTTTTTTTTTTTTTTTTTTTTTTTTTTTTTTTTTTTTTTTTTTTTTTTTTTTTTTTTTTTTTTTTTTTTTTTTTTTTTTTTTTTTTTTTTTTTTTTTTTTTTTTTTTTTTTTTTTTTTTTTTTTTTTTTTTTTTTTTTTTTTTTTTTTTTTTTTTTTTTTTTTTTTTTTTTTTTTTTTTTTTTTTTTTTTTTTTTTTTTTTTTTTTTTTTTTTTTTTTTTTTTTTTTTTTTTTTTTTTTTTTTTTTTTTTTTTTTTTTTTTTTTTTTTTTTTTTTTTTTTTTTTTTTTTTTTTTTTTTTTTTTTTTTTTTTTTTTTTTTTTTTTTTTTTTTTTTTTTTTTTTTTTTTTTTTTTTTTTTTTTTTTTTTTTTTTTTTTTTTTTTTTTTTTTTTTTTTTTTTTTTTTTTTTTTTTTTTTTTTTTTTTTTTTTTTTTTTTTTTTTTTTTTTTTTTTTTTTTTTTTTTTTTTTTTTTTTTTTTTTTTTTTTTTTTTTTTTTTTTTTTTTTTTTTTTTTTTTTTTTTTTTTTTTTTTTTTTTTTTTTTTTTTTTTTTTTTTTTTTTTTTTTTTTTTTTTTTTTTTTTTTTTTTTTTTTTTTTTTTTTTTTTTTTTTTTTTTTTTTTTTTTTTTTTTTTTTTTTTTTTTTTTTTTTTTTTTTTTTTTTTTTTTTTTTTTTTTTTTTTTTTTTTTTTTTTTTTTTTTTTTTTTTTTTTTTTTTTTTTTTTTTTTTTTTTTTTTTTTTTTTTTTTTTTTTTTTTTTTTTTTTTTTTTTTTTTTTTTTTTTTTTTTTTTTTTTTTTTTTTTTTTTTTTTTTTTTTTTTTTTTTTTTTTTTTTTTTTTTTTTTTTTTTTTTTTTTTTTTTTTTTTTTTTTTTTTTTTTTTTTTTTTTTTTTTTTTTTTTTTTTTTTTTTTTTTTTTTTTTTTTTTTTTTTTTTTTTTTTTTTTTTTTTTTTTTTTTTTTTTTTTTTTTTTTTTTTTTTTTTTTTTTTTTTTTTTTTTTTTTTTTTTTTTTTTTTTTTTTTTTTTTTTTTTTTTTTTTTTTTTTTTTTTTTTTTTTTTTTTTTTTTTTTTTTTTTTTTTTTTTTTTTTTTTTTTTTTTTTTTTTTTTTTTTTTTTTTTTTTTTTTTTTTTTTTTTTTTTTTTTTTTTTTTTTTTTTTTTTTTTTTTTTTTTTTTTTTTTTTTTTTTTTTTTTTTTTTTTTTTTTTTTTTTTTTTTTTTTTTTTTTTTTTTTTTTTTTTTTTTTTTTTTTTTTTTTTTTTTTTTTTTTTTTTTTTTTTTTTTTTTTTTTTTTTTTTTTTTTTTTTTTTTTTTTTTTTTTTTTTTTTTTTTTTTTTTTTTTTTTTTTTTTTTTTTTTTTTTTTTTTTTTTTTTTTTTTTTTTTTTTTTTTTTTTTTTTTTTTTTTTTTTTTTTTTTTTTTTTTTTTTTTTTTTTTTTTTTTTTTTTTTTTTTTTTTTTTTTTTTTTTTTTTTTTTTTTTTTTTTTTTTTTTTTTTTTTTTTTTTTTTTTTTTTTTTTTTTTTTTTTTTTTTTTTTTTTTTTTTTTTTTTTTTTTTTTTTTTTTTTTTTTTTTTTTTTTTTTTTTTTTTTTTTTTTTTTTTTTTTTTTTTTTTTTTTTTTTTTTTTTTTTTTTTTTTTTTTTTTTTTTTTTTTTTTTTTTTTTTTTTTTTTTTTTTTTTTTTTTTTTTTTTTTTTTTTTTTTTTTTTTTTTTTTTTTTTTTTTTTTTTTTTTTTTTTTTTTTTTTTTTTTTTTTTTTTTTTTTTTTTTTTTTTTTTTTTTTTTTTTTTTTTTTTTTTTTTTTTTTTTTTTTTTTTTTTTTTTTTTTTTTTTTTTTTTTTTTTTTTTTTTTTTTTTTTTTTTTTTTTTTTTTTTTTTTTTTTTTTTTTTTTTTTTTTTTTTTTTTTTTTTTTTTTTTTTTTTTTTTTTTTTTTTTTTTTTTTTTTTTTTTTTTTTTTTTTTTTTTTTTTTTTTTTTTTTTTTTTTTTTTTTTTTTTTTTTTTTTTTTTTTTTTTTTTTTTTTTTTTTTTTTTTTTTTTTTTTTTTTTTTTTTTTTTTTTTTTTTTTTTTTTTTTTTTTTTTTTTTTTTTTTTTTTTTTTTTTTTTTTTTTTTTTTTTTTTTTTTTTTTTTTTTTTTTTTTTTTTTTTTTTTTTTTTTTTTTTTTTTTTTTTTTTTTTTTTTTTTTTTTTTTTTTTTTTTTTTTTTTTTTTTTTTTTTTTTTTTTTTTTTTTTTTTTTTTTTTTTTTTTTTTTTTTTTTTTTTTTTTTTTTTTTTTTTTTTTTTTTTTTTTTTTTTTTTTTTTTTTTTTTTTTTTTTTTTTTTTTTTTTTTTTTTTTTTTTTTTTTTTTTTTTTTTTTTTTTTTTTTTTTTTTTTTTTTTTTTTTTTTTTTTTTTTTTTTTTTTTTTTTTTTTTTTTTTTTTTTTTTTTTTTTTTTTTTTTTTTTTTTTTTTTTTTTTTTTTTTTTTTTTTTTTTTTTTTTTTTTTTTTTTTTTTTTTTTTTTTTTTTTTTTTTTTTTTTTTTTTTTTTTTTTTTTTTTTTTTTTTTTTTTTTTTTTTTTTTTTTTTTTTTTTTTTTTTTTTTTTTTTTTTTTTTTTTTTTTTTTTTTTTTTTTTTTTTTTTTTTTTTTTTTTTTTTTTTTTTTTTTTTTTTTTTTTTTTTTTTTTTTTTTTTTTTTTTTTTTTTTTTTTTTTTTTTTTTTTTTTTTTTTTTTTTTTTTTTTTTTTTTTTTTTTTTTTTTTTTTTTTTTTTTTTTTTTTTTTTTTTTTTTTTTTTTTTTTTTTTTTTTTTTTTTTTTTTTTTTTTTTTTTTTTTTTTTTTTTTTTTTTTTTTTTTTTTTTTTTTTTTTTTTTTTTTTTTTTTTTTTTTTTTTTTTTTTTTTTTTTTTTTTTTTTTTTTTTTTTTTTTTTTTTTTTTTTTTTTTTTTTTTTTTTTTTTTTTTTTTTTTTTTTTTTTTTTTTTTTTTTTTTTTTTTTTTTTTTTTTTTTTTTTTTTTTTTTTTTTTTTTTTTTTTTTTTTTTTTTTTTTTTTTTTTTTTTTTTTTTTTTTTTTTTTTTTTTTTTTTTTTTTTTTTTTTTTTTTTTTTTTTTTTTTTTTTTTTTTTTTTTTTTTTTTTTTTTTTTTTTTTTTTTTTTTTTTTTTTTTTTTTTTTTTTTTTTTTTTTTTTTTTTTTTTTTTTTTTTTTTTTTTTTTTTTTTTTTTTTTTTTTTTTTTTTTTTTTTTTTTTTTTTTTTTTTTTTTTTTTTTTTTTTTTTTTTTTTTTTTTTTTTTTTTTTTTTTTTTTTTTTTTTTTTTTTTTTTTTTTTTTTTTTTTTTTTTTTTTTTTTTTTTTTTTTTTTTTTTTTTTTTTTTTTTTTTTTTTTTTTTTTTTTTTTTTTTTTTTTTTTTTTTTTTTTTTTTTTTTTTTTTTTTTTTTTTTTTTTTTTTTTTTTTTTTTTTTTTTTTTTTTTTTTTTTTTTTTTTTTTTTTTTTTTTTTTTTTTTTTTTTTTTTTTTTTTTTTTTTTTTTTTTTTTTTTTTTTTTTTTTTTTTTTTTTTTTTTTTTTTTTTTTTTTTTTTTTTTTTTTTTTTTTTTTTTTTTTTTTTTTTTTTTTTTTTTTTTTTTTTTTTTTTTTTTTTTTTTTTTTTTTTTTTTTTTTTTTTTTTTTTTTTTTTTTTTTTTTTTTTTTTTTTTTTTTTTTTTTTTTTTTTTTTTTTTTTTTTTTTTTTTTTTTTTTTTTTTTTTTTTTTTTTTTTTTTTTTTTTTTTTTTTTTTTTTTTTTTTTTTTTTTTTTTTTTTTTTTTTTTTTTTTTTTTTTTTTTTTTTTTTTTTTTTTTTTTTTTTTTTTTTTTTTTTTTTTTTTTTTTTTTTTTTTTTTTTTTTTTTTTTTTTTTTTTTTTTTTTTTTTTTTTTTTTTTTTTTTTTTTTTTTTTTTTTTTTTTTTTTTTTTTTTTTTTTTTTTTTTTTTTTTTTTTTTTTTTTTTTTTTTTTTTTTTTTTTTTTTTTTTTTTTTTTTTTTTTTTTTTTTTTTTTTTTTTTTTTTTTTTTTTTTTTTTTTTTTTTTTTTTTTTTTTTTTTTTTTTTTTTTTTTTTTTTTTTTTTTTTTTTTTTTTTTTTTTTTTTTTTTTTTTTTTTTTTTTTTTTTTTTTTTTTTTTTTTTTTTTTTTTTTTTTTTTTTTTTTTTTTTTTTTTTTTTTTTTTTTTTTTTTTTTTTTTTTTTTTTTTTTTTTTTTTTTTTTTTTTTTTTTTTTTTTTTTTTTTTTTTTTTTTTTTTTTTTTTTTTTTTTTTTTTTTTTTTTTTTTTTTTTTTTTTTTTTTTTTTTTTTTTTTTTTTTTTTTTTTTTTTTTTTTTTTTTTTTTTTTTTTTTTTTTTTTTTTTTTTTTTTTTTTTTTTTTTTTTTTTTTTTTTTTTTTTTTTTTTTTTTTTTTTTTTTTTTTTTTTTTTTTTTTTTTTTTTTTTTTTTTTTTTTTTTTTTTTTTTTTTTTTTTTTTTTTTTTTTTTTTTTTTTTTTTTTTTTTTTTTTTTTTTTTTTTTTTTTTTTTTTTTTTTTTTTTTTTTTTTTTTTTTTTTTTTTTTTTTTTTTTTTTTTTTTTTTTTTTTTTTTTTTTTTTTTTTTTTTTTTTTTTTTTTTTTTTTTTTTTTTTTTTTTTTTTTTTTTTTTTTTTTTTTTTTTTTTTTTTTTTTTTTTTTTTTTTTTTTTTTTTTTTTTTTTTTTTTTTTTTTTTTTTTTTTTTTTTTTTTTTTTTTTTTTTTTTTTTTTTTTTTTTTTTTTTTTTTTTTTTTTTTTTTTTTTTTTTTTTTTTTTTTTTTTTTTTTTTTTTTTTTTTTTTTTTTTTTTTTTTTTTTTTTTTTTTTTTTTTTTTTTTTTTTTTTTTTTTTTTTTTTTTTTTTTTTTTTTTTTTTTTTTTTTTTTTTTTTTTTTTTTTTTTTTTTTTTTTTTTTTTTTTTTTTTTTTTTTTTTTTTTTTTTTTTTTTTTTTTTTTTTTTTTTTTTTTTTTTTTTTTTTTTTTTTTTTTTTTTTTTTTTTTTTTTTTTTTTTTTTTTTTTTTTTTTTTTTTTTTTTTTTTTTTTTTTTTTTTTTTTTTTTTTTTTTTTTTTTTTTTTTTTTTTTTTTTTTTTTTTTTTTTTTTTTTTTTTTTTTTTTTTTTTTTTTTTTTTTTTTTTTTTTTTTTTTTTTTTTTTTTTTTTTTTTTTTTTTTTTTTTTTTTTTTTTTTTTTTTTTTTTTTTTTTTTTTTTTTTTTTTTTTTTTTTTTTTTTTTTTTTTTTTTTTTTTTTTTTTTTTTTTTTTTTTTTTTTTTTTTTTTTTTTTTTTTTTTTTTTTTTTTTTTTTTTTTTTTTTTTTTTTTTTTTTTTTTTTTTTTTTTTTTTTTTTTTTTTTTTTTTTTTTTTTTTTTTTTTTTTTTTTTTTTTTTTTTTTTTTTTTTTTTTTTTTTTTTTTTTTTTTTTTTTTTTTTTTTTTTTTTTTTTTTTTTTTTTTTTTTTTTTTTTTTTTTTTTTTTTTTTTTTTTTTTTTTTTTTTTTTTTTTTTTTTTTTTTTTTTTTTTTTTTTTTTTTTTTTTTTTTTTTTTTTTTTTTTTTTTTTTTTTTTTTTTTTTTTTTTTTTTTTTTTTTTTTTTTTTTTTTTTTTTTTTTTTTTTTTTTTTTTTTTTTTTTTTTTTTTTTTTTTTTTTTTTTTTTTTTTTTTTTTTTTTTTTTTTTTTTTTTTTTTTTTTTTTTTTTTTTTTTTTTTTTTTTTTTTTTTTTTTTTTTTTTTTTTTTTTTTTTTTTTTTTTTTTTTTTTTTTTTTTTTTTTTTTTTTTTTTTTTTTTTTTTTTTTTTTTTTTTTTTTTTTTTTTTTTTTTTTTTTTTTTTTTTTTTTTTTTTTTTTTTTTTTTTTTTTTTTTTTTTTTTTTTTTTTTTTTTTTTTTTTTTTTTTTTTTTTTTTTTTTTTTTTTTTTTTTTTTTTTTTTTTTTTTTTTTTTTTTTTTTTTTTTTTTTTTTTTTTTTTTTTTTTTTTTTTTTTTTTTTTTTTTTTTTTTTTTTTTTTTTTTTTTTTTTTTTTTTTTTTTTTTTTTTTTTTTTTTTTTTTTTTTTTTTTTTTTTTTTTTTTTTTTTTTTTTTTTTTTTTTTTTTTTTTTTTTTTTTTTTTTTTTTTTTTTTTTTTTTTTTTTTTTTTTTTTTTTTTTTTTTTTTTTTTTTTTTTTTTTTTTTTTTTTTTTTTTTTTTTTTTTTTTTTTTTTTTTTTTTTTTTTTTTTTTTTTTTTTTTTTTTTTTTTTTTTTTTTTTTTTTTTTTTTTTTTTTTTTTTTTTTTTTTTTTTTTTTTTTTTTTTTTTTTTTTTTTTTTTTTTTTTTTTTTTTTTTTTTTTTTTTTTTTTTTTTTTTTTTTTTTTTTTTTTTTTTTTTTTTTTTTTTTTTTTTTTTTTTTTTTTTTTTTTTTTTTTTTTTTTTTTTTTTTTTTTTTTTTTTTTTTTTTTTTTTTTTTTTTTTTTTTTTTTTTTTTTTTTTTTTTTTTTTTTTTTTTTTTTTTTTTTTTTTTTTTTTTTTTTTTTTTTTTTTTTTTTTTTTTTTTTTTTTTTTTTTTTTTTTTTTTTTTTTTTTTTTTTTTTTTTTTTTTTTTTTTTTTTTTTTTTTTTTTTTTTTTTTTTTTTTTTTTTTTTTTTTTTTTTTTTTTTTTTTTTTTTTTTTTTTTTTTTTTTTTTTTTTTTTTTTTTTTTTTTTTTTTTTTTTTTTTTTTTTTTTTTTTTTTTTTTTTTTTTTTTTTTTTTTTTTTTTTTTTTTTTTTTTTTTTTTTTTTTTTTTTTTTTTTTTTTTTTTTTTTTTTTTTTTTTTTTTTTTTTTTTTTTTTTTTTTTTTTTTTTTTTTTTTTTTTTTTTTTTTTTTTTTTTTTTTTTTTTTTTTTTTTTTTTTTTTTTTTTTTTTTTTTTTTTTTTTTTTTTTTTTTTTTTTTTTTTTTTTTTTTTTTTTTTTTTTTTTTTTTTTTTTTTTTTTTTTTTTTTTTTTTTTTTTTTTTTTTTTTTTTTTTTTTTTTTTTTTTTTTTTTTTTTTTTTTTTTTTTTTTTTTTTTTTTTTTTTTTTTTTTTTTTTTTTTTTTTTTTTTTTTTTTTTTTTTTTTTTTTTTTTTTTTTTTTTTTTTTTTTTTTTTTTTTTTTTTTTTTTTTTTTTTTTTTTTTTTTTTTTTTTTTTTTTTTTTTTTTTTTTTTTTTTTTTTTTTTTTTTTTTTTTTTTTTTTTTTTTTTTTTTTTTTTTTTTTTTTTTTTTTTTTTTTTTTTTTTTTTTTTTTTTTTTTTTTTTTTTTTTTTTTTTTTTTTTTTTTTTTTTTTTTTTTTTTTTTTTTTTTTTTTTTTTTTTTTTTTTTTTTTTTTTTTTTTTTTTTTTTTTTTTTTTTTTTTTTTTTTTTTTTTTTTTTTTTTTTTTTTTTTTTTTTTTTTTTTTTTTTTTTTTTTTTTTTTTTTTTTTTTTTTTTTTTTTTTTTTTTTTTTTTTTTTTTTTTTTTTTTTTTTTTTTTTTTTTTTTTTTTTTTTTTTTTTTTTTTTTTTTTTTTTTTTTTTTTTTTTTTTTTTTTTTTTTTTTTTTTTTTTTTTTTTTTTTTTTTTTTTTTTTTTTTTTTTTTTTTTTTTTTTTTTTTTTTTTTTTTTTTTTTTTTTTTTTTTTTTTTTTTTTTTTTTTTTTTTTTTTTTTTTTTTTTTTTTTTTTTTTTTTTTTTTTTTTTTTTTTTTTTTTTTTTTTTTTTTTTTTTTTTTTTTTTTTTTTTTTTTTTTTTTTTTTTTTTTTTTTTTTTTTTTTTTTTTTTTTTTTTTTTTTTTTTTTTTTTTTTTTTTTTTTTTTTTTTTTTTTTTTTTTTTTTTTTTTTTTTTTTTTTTTTTTTTTTTTTTTTTTTTTTTTTTTTTTTTTTTTTTTTTTTTTTTTTTTTTTTTTTTTTTTTTTTTTTTTTTTTTTTTTTTTTTTTTTTTTTTTTTTTTTTTTTTTTTTTTTTTTTTTTTTTTTTTTTTTTTTTTTTTTTTTTTTTTTTTTTTTTTTTTTTTTTTTTTTTTTTTTTTTTTTTTTTTTTTTTTTTTTTTTTTTTTTTTTTTTTTTTTTTTTTTTTTTTTTTTTTTTTTTTTTTTTTTTTTTTTTTTTTTTTTTTTTTTTTTTTTTTTTTTTTTTTTTTTTTTTTTTTTTTTTTTTTTTTTTTTTTTTTTTTTTTTTTTTTTTTTTTTTTTTTTTTTTTTTTTTTTTTTTTTTTTTTTTTTTTTTTTTTTTTTTTTTTTTTTTTTTTTTTTTTTTTTTTTTTTTTTTTTTTTTTTTTTTTTTTTTTTTTTTTTTTTTTTTTTTTTTTTTTTTTTTTTTTTTTTTTTTTTTTTTTTTTTTTTTTTTTTTTTTTTTTTTTTTTTTTTTTTTTTTTTTTTTTTTTTTTTTTTTTTTTTTTTTTTTTTTTTTTTTTTTTTTTTTTTTTTTTTTTTTTTTTTTTTTTTTTTTTTTTTTTTTTTTTTTTTTTTTTTTTTTTTTTTTTTTTTTTTTTTTTTTTTTTTTTTTTTTTTTTTTTTTTTTTTTTTTTTTTTTTTTTTTTTTTTTTTTTTTTTTTTTTTTTTTTTTTTTTTTTTTTTTTTTTTTTTTTTTTTTTTTTTTTTTTTTTTTTTTTTTTTTTTTTTTTTTTTTTTTTTTTTTTTTTTTTTTTTTTTTTTTTTTTTTTTTTTTTTTTTTTTTTTTTTTTTTTTTTTTTTTTTTTTTTTTTTTTTTTTTTTTTTTTTTTTTTTTTTTTTTTTTTTTTTTTTTTTTTTTTTTTTTTTTTTTTTTTTTTTTTTTTTTTTTTTTTTTTTTTTTTTTTTTTTTTTTTTTTTTTTTTTTTTTTTTTTTTTTTTTTTTTTTTTTTTTTTTTTTTTTTTTTTTTTTTTTTTTTTTTTTTTTTTTTTTTTTTTTTTTTTTTTTTTTTTTTTTTTTTTTTTTTTTTTTTTTTTTTTTTTTTTTTTTTTTTTTTTTTTTTTTTTTTTTTTTTTTTTTTTTTTTTTTTTTTTTTTTTTTTTTTTTTTTTTTTTTTTTTTTTTTTTTTTTTTTTTTTTTTTTTTTTTTTTTTTTTTTTTTTTTTTTTTTTTTTTTTTTTTTTTTTTTTTTTTTTTTTTTTTTTTTTTTTTTTTTTTTTTTTTTTTTTTTTTTTTTTTTTTTTTTTTTTTTTTTTTTTTTTTTTTTTTTTTTTTTTTTTTTTTTTTTTTTTTTTTTTTTTTTTTTTTTTTTTTTTTTTTTTTTTTTTTTTTTTTTTTTTTTTTTTTTTTTTTTTTTTTTTTTTTTTTTTTTTTTTTTTTTTTTTTTTTTTTTTTTTTTTTTTTTTTTTTTTTTTTTTTTTTTTTTTTTTTTTTTTTTTTTTTTTTTTTTTTTTTTTTTTTTTTTTTTTTTTTTTTTTTTTTTTTTTTTTTTTTTTTTTTTTTTTTTTTTTTTTTTTTTTTTTTTTTTTTTTTTTTTTTTTTTTTTTTTTTTTTTTTTTTTTTTTTTTTTTTTTTTTTTTTTTTTTTTTTTTTTTTTTTTTTTTTTTTTTTTTTTTTTTTTTTTTTTTTTTTTTTTTTTTTTTTTTTTTTTTTTTTTTTTTTTTTTTTTTTTTTTTTTTTTTTTTTTTTTTTTTTTTTTTTTTTTTTTTTTTTTTTTTTTTTTTTTTTTTTTTTTTTTTTTTTTTTTTTTTTTTTTTTTTTTTTTTTTTTTTTTTTTTTTTTTTTTTTTTTTTTTTTTTTTTTTTTTTTTTTTTTTTTTTTTTTTTTTTTTTTTTTTTTTTTTTTTTTTTTTTTTTTTTTTTTTTTTTTTTTTTTTTTTTTTTTTTTTTTTTTTTTTTTTTTTTTTTTTTTTTTTTTTTTTTTTTTTTTTTTTTTTTTTTTTTTTTTTTTTTTTTTTTTTTTTTTTTTTTTTTTTTTTTTTTTTTTTTTTTTTTTTTTTTTTTTTTTTTTTTTTTTTTTTTTTTTTTTTTTTTTTTTTTTTTTTTTTTTTTTTTTTTTTTTTTTTTTTTTTTTTTTTTTTTTTTTTTTTTTTTTTTTTTTTTTTTTTTTTTTTTTTTTTTTTTTTTTTTTTTTTTTTTTTTTTTTTTTTTTTTTTTTTTTTTTTTTTTTTTTTTTTTTTTTTTTTTTTTTTTTTTTTTTTTTTTTTTTTTTTTTTTTTTTTTTTTTTTTTTTTTTTTTTTTTTTTTTTTTTTTTTTTTTTTTTTTTTTTTTTTTTTTTTTTTTTTTTTTTTTTTTTTTTTTTTTTTTTTTTTTTTTTTTTTTTTTTTTTTTTTTTTTTTTTTTTTTTTTTTTTTTTTTTTTTTTTTTTTTTTTTTTTTTTTTTTTTTTTTTTTTTTTTTTTTTTTTTTTTTTTTTTTTTTTTTTTTTTTTTTTTTTTTTTTTTTTTTTTTTTTTTTTTTTTTTTTTTTTTTTTTTTTTTTTTTTTTTTTTTTTTTTTTTTTTTTTTTTTTTTTTTTTTTTTTTTTTTTTTTTTTTTTTTTTTTTTTTTTTTTTTTTTTTTTTTTTTTTTTTTTTTTTTTTTTTTTTTTTTTTTTTTTTTTTTTTTTTTTTTTTTTTTTTTTTTTTTTTTTTTTTTTTTTTTTTTTTTTTTTTTTTTTTTTTTTTTTTTTTTTTTTTTTTTTTTTTTTTTTTTTTTTTTTTTTTTTTTTTTTTTTTTTTTTTTTTTTTTTTTTTTTTTTTTTTTTTTTTTTTTTTTTTTTTTTTTTTTTTTTTTTTTTTTTTTTTTTTTTTTTTTTTTTTTTTTTTTTTTTTTTTTTTTTTTTTTTTTTTTTTTTTTTTTTTTTTTTTTTTTTTTTTTTTTTTTTTTTTTTTTTTTTTTTTTTTTTTTTTTTTTTTTTTTTTTTTTTTTTTTTTTTTTTTTTTTTTTTTTTTTTTTTTTTTTTTTTTTTTTTTTTTTTTTTTTTTTTTTTTTTTTTTTTTTTTTTTTTTTTTTTTTTTTTTTTTTTTTTTTTTTTTTTTTTTTTTTTTTTTTTTTTTTTTTTTTTTTTTTTTTTTTTTTTTTTTTTTTTTTTTTTTTTTTTTTTTTTTTTTTTTTTTTTTTTTTTTTTTTTTTTTTTTTTTTTTTTTTTTTTTTTTTTTTTTTTTTTTTTTTTTTTTTTTTTTTTTTTTTTTTTTTTTTTTTTTTTTTTTTTTTTTTTTTTTTTTTTTTTTTTTTTTTTTTTTTTTTTTTTTTTTTTTTTTTTTTTTTTTTTTTTTTTTTTTTTTTTTTTTTTTTTTTTTTTTTTTTTTTTTTTTTTTTTTTTTTTTTTTTTTTTTTTTTTTTTTTTTTTTTTTTTTTTTTTTTTTTTTTTTTTTTTTTTTTTTTTTTTTTTTTTTTTTTTTTTTTTTTTTTTTTTTTTTTTTTTTTTTTTTTTTTTTTTTTTTTTTTTTTTTTTTTTTTTTTTTTTTTTTTTTTTTTTTTTTTTTTTTTTTTTTTTTTTTTTTTTTTTTTTTTTTTTTTTTTTTTTTTTTTTTTTTTTTTTTTTTTTTTTTTTTTTTTTTTTTTTTTTTTTTTTTTTTTTTTTTTTTTTTTTTTTTTTTTTTTTTTTTTTTTTTTTTTTTTTTTTTTTTTTTTTTTTTTTTTTTTTTTTTTTTTTTTTTTTTTTTTTTTTTTTTTTTTTTTTTTTTTTTTTTTTTTTTTTTTTTTTTTTTTTTTTTTTTTTTTTTTTTTTTTTTTTTTTTTTTTTTTTTTTTTTTTTTTTTTTTTTTTTTTTTTTTTTTTTTTTTTTTTTTTTTTTTTTTTTTTTTTTTTTTTTTTTTTTTTTTTTTTTTTTTTTTTTTTTTTTTTTTTTTTTTTTTTTTTTTTTTTTTTTTTTTTTTTTTTTTTTTTTTTTTTTTTTTTTTTTTTTTTTTTTTTTTTTTTTTTTTTTTTTTTTTTTTTTTTTTTTTTTTTTTTTTTTTTTTTTTTTTTTTTTTTTTTTTTTTTTTTTTTTTTTTTTTTTTTTTTTTTTTTTTTTTTTTTTTTTTTTTTTTTTTTTTTTTTTTTTTTTTTTTTTTTTTTTTTTTTTTTTTTTTTTTTTTTTTTTTTTTTTTTTTTTTTTTTTTTTTTTTTTTTTTTTTTTTTTTTTTTTTTTTTTTTTTTTTTTTTTTTTTTTTTTTTTTTTTTTTTTTTTTTTTTTTTTTTTTTTTTTTTTTTTTTTTTTTTTTTTTTTTTTTTTTTTTTTTTTTTTTTTTTTTTTTTTTTTTTTTTTTTTTTTTTTTTTTTTTTTTTTTTTTTTTTTTTTTTTTTTTTTTTTTTTTTTTTTTTTTTTTTTTTTTTTTTTTTTTTTTTTTTTTTTTTTTTTTTTTTTTTTTTTTTTTTTTTTTTTTTTTTTTTTTTTTTTTTTTTTTTTTTTTTTTTTTTTTTTTTTTTTTTTTTTTTTTTTTTTTTTTTTTTTTTTTTTTTTTTTTTTTTTTTTTTTTTTTTTTTTTTTTTTTTTTTTTTTTTTTTTTTTTTTTTTTTTTTTTTTTTTTTTTTTTTTTTTTTTTTTTTTTTTTTTTTTTTTTTTTTTTTTTTTTTTTTTTTTTTTTTTTTTTTTTTTTTTTTTTTTTTTTTTTTTTTTTTTTTTTTTTTTTTTTTTTTTTTTTTTTTTTTTTTTTTTTTTTTTTTTTTTTTTTTTTTTTTTTTTTTTTTTTTTTTTTTTTTTTTTTTTTTTTTTTTTTTTTTTTTTTTTTTTTTTTTTTTTTTTTTTTTTTTTTTTTTTTTTTTTTTTTTTTTTTTTTTTTTTTTTTTTTTTTTTTTTTTTTTTTTTTTTTTTTTTTTTTTTTTTTTTTTTTTTTTTTTTTTTTTTTTTTTTTTTTTTTTTTTTTTTTTTTTTTTTTTTTTTTTTTTTTTTTTTTTTTTTTTTTTTTTTTTTTTTTTTTTTTTTTTTTTTTTTTTTTTTTTTTTTTTTTTTTTTTTTTTTTTTTTTTTTTTTTTTTTTTTTTTTTTTTTTTTTTTTTTTTTTTTTTTTTTTTTTTTTTTTTTTTTTTTTTTTTTTTTTTTTTTTTTTTTTTTTTTTTTTTTTTTTTTTTTTTTTTTTTTTTTTTTTTTTTTTTTTTTTTTTTTTTTTTTTTTTTTTTTTTTTTTTTTTTTTTTTTTTTTTTTTTTTTTTTTTTTTTTTTTTTTTTTTTTTTTTTTTTTTTTTTTTTTTTTTTTTTTTTTTTTTTTTTTTTTTTTTTTTTTTTTTTTTTTTTTTTTTTTTTTTTTTTTTTTTTTTTTTTTTTTTTTTTTTTTTTTTTTTTTTTTTTTTTTTTTTTTTTTTTTTTTTTTTTTTTTTTTTTTTTTTTTTTTTTTTTTTTTTTTTTTTTTTTTTTTTTTTTTTTTTTTTTTTTTTTTTTTTTTTTTTTTTTTTTTTTTTTTTTTTTTTTTTTTTTTTTTTTTTTTTTTTTTTTTTTTTTTTTTTTTTTTTTTTTTTTTTTTTTTTTTTTTTTTTTTTTTTTTTTTTTTTTTTTTTTTTTTTTTTTTTTTTTTTTTTTTTTTTTTTTTTTTTTTTTTTTTTTTTTTTTTTTTTTTTTTTTTTTTTTTTTTTTTTTTTTTTTTTTTTTTTTTTTTTTTTTTTTTTTTTTTTTTTTTTTTTTTTTTTTTTTTTTTTTTTTTTTTTTTTTTTTTTTTTTTTTTTTTTTTTTTTTTTTTTTTTTTTTTTTTTTTTTTTTTTTTTTTTTTTTTTTTTTTTTTTTTTTTTTTTTTTTTTTTTTTTTTTTTTTTTTTTTTTTTTTTTTTTTTTTTTTTTTTTTTTTTTTTTTTTTTTTTTTTTTTTTTTTTTTTTTTTTTTTTTTTTTTTTTTTTTTTTTTTTTTTTTTTTTTTTTTTTTTTTTTTTTTTTTTTTTTTTTTTTTTTTTTTTTTTTTTTTTTTTTTTTTTTTTTTTTTTTTTTTTTTTTTTTTTTTTTTTTTTTTTTTTTTTTTTTTTTTTTTTTTTTTTTTTTTTTTTTTTTTTTTTTTTTTTTTTTTTTTTTTTTTTTTTTTTTTTTTTTTTTTTTTTTTTTTTTTTTTTTTTTTTTTTTTTTTTTTTTTTTTTTTTTTTTTTTTTTTTTTTTTTTTTTTTTTTTTTTTTTTTTTTTTTTTTTTTTTTTTTTTTTTTTTTTTTTTTTTTTTTTTTTTTTTTTTTTTTTTTTTTTTTTTTTTTTTTTTTTTTTTTTTTTTTTTTTTTTTTTTTTTTTTTTTTTTTTTTTTTTTTTTTTTTTTTTTTTTTTTTTTTTTTTTTTTTTTTTTTTTTTTTTTTTTTTTTTTTTTTTTTTTTTTTTTTTTTTTTTTTTTTTTTTTTTTTTTTTTTTTTTTTTTTTTTTTTTTTTTTTTTTTTTTTTTTTTTTTTTTTTTTTTTTTTTTTTTTTTTTTTTTTTTTTTTTTTTTTTTTTTTTTTTTTTTTTTTTTTTTTTTTTTTTTTTTTTTTTTTTTTTTTTTTTTTTTTTTTTTTTTTTTTTTTTTTTTTTTTTTTTTTTTTTTTTTTTTTTTTTTTTTTTTTTTTTTTTTTTTTTTTTTTTTTTTTTTTTTTTTTTTTTTTTTTTTTTTTTTTTTTTTTTTTTTTTTTTTTTTTTTTTTTTTTTTTTTTTTTTTTTTTTTTTTTTTTTTTTTTTTTTTTTTTTTTTTTTTTTTTTTTTTTTTTTTTTTTTTTTTTTTTTTTTTTTTTTTTTTTTTTTTTTTTTTTTTTTTTTTTTTTTTTTTTTTTTTTTTTTTTTTTTTTTTTTTTTTTTTTTTTTTTTTTTTTTTTTTTTTTTTTTTTTTTTTTTTTTTTTTTTTTTTTTTTTTTTTTTTTTTTTTTTTTTTTTTTTTTTTTTTTTTTTTTTTTTTTTTTTTTTTTTTTTTTTTTTTTTTTTTTTTTTTTTTTTTTTTTTTTTTTTTTTTTTTTTTTTTTTTTTTTTTTTTTTTTTTTTTTTTTTTTTTTTTTTTTTTTTTTTTTTTTTTTTTTTTTTTTTTTTTTTTTTTTTTTTTTTTTTTTTTTTTTTTTTTTTTTTTTTTTTTTTTTTTTTTTTTTTTTTTTTTTTTTTTTTTTTTTTTTTTTTTTTTTTTTTTTTTTTTTTTTTTTTTTTTTTTTTTTTTTTTTTTTTTTTTTTTTTTTTTTTTTTTTTTTTTTTTTTTTTTTTTTTTTTTTTTTTTTTTTTTTTTTTTTTTTTTTTTTTTTTTTTTTTTTTTTTTTTTTTTTTTTTTTTTTTTTTTTTTTTTTTTTTTTTTTTTTTTTTTTTTTTTTTTTTTTTTTTTTTTTTTTTTTTTTTTTTTTTTTTTTTTTTTTTTTTTTTTTTTTTTTTTTTTTTTTTTTTTTTTTTTTTTTTTTTTTTTTTTTTTTTTTTTTTTTTTTTTTTTTTTTTTTTTTTTTTTTTTTTTTTTTTTTTTTTTTTTTTTTTTTTTTTTTTTTTTTTTTTTTTTTTTTTTTTTTTTTTTTTTTTTTTTTTTTTTTTTTTTTTTTTTTTTTTTTTTTTTTTTTTTTTTTTTTTTTTTTTTTTTTTTTTTTTTTTTTTTTTTTTTTTTTTTTTTTTTTTTTTTTTTTTTTTTTTTTTTTTTTTTTTTTTTTTTTTTTTTTTTTTTTTTTTTTTTTTTTTTTTTTTTTTTTTTTTTTTTTTTTTTTTTTTTTTTTTTTTTTTTTTTTTTTTTTTTTTTTTTTTTTTTTTTTTTTTTTTTTTTTTTTTTTTTTTTTTTTTTTTTTTTTTTTTTTTTTTTTTTTTTTTTTTTTTTTTTTTTTTTTTTTTTTTTTTTTTTTTTTTTTTTTTTTTTTTTTTTTTTTTTTTTTTTTTTTTTTTTTTTTTTTTTTTTTTTTTTTTTTTTTTTTTTTTTTTTTTTTTTTTTTTTTTTTTTTTTTTTTTTTTTTTTTTTTTTTTTTTTTTTTTTTTTTTTTTTTTTTTTTTTTTTTTTTTTTTTTTTTTTTTTTTTTTTTTTTTTTTTTTTTTTTTTTTTTTTTTTTTTTTTTTTTTTTTTTTTTTTTTTTTTTTTTTTTTTTTTTTTTTTTTTTTTTTTTTTTTTTTTTTTTTTTTTTTTTTTTTTTTTTTTTTTTTTTTTTTTTTTTTTTTTTTTTTTTTTTTTTTTTTTTTTTTTTTTTTTTTTTTTTTTTTTTTTTTTTTTTTTTTTTTTTTTTTTTTTTTTTTTTTTTTTTTTTTTTTTTTTTTTTTTTTTTTTTTTTTTTTTTTTTTTTTTTTTTTTTTTTTTTTTTTTTTTTTTTTTTTTTTTTTTTTTTTTTTTTTTTTTTTTTTTTTTTTTTTTTTTTTTTTTTTTTTTTTTTTTTTTTTTTTTTTTTTTTTTTTTTTTTTTTTTTTTTTTTTTTTTTTTTTTTTTTTTTTTTTTTTTTTTTTTTTTTTTTTTTTTTTTTTTTTTTTTTTTTTTTTTTTTTTTTTTTTTTTTTTTTTTTTTTTTTTTTTTTTTTTTTTTTTTTTTTTTTTTTTTTTTTTTTTTTTTTTTTTTTTTTTTTTTTTTTTTTTTTTTTTTTTTTTTTTTTTTTTTTTTTTTTTTTTTTTTTTTTTTTTTTTTTTTTTTTTTTTTTTTTTTTTTTTTTTTTTTTTTTTTTTTTTTTTTTTTTTTTTTTTTTTTTTTTTTTTTTTTTTTTTTTTTTTTTTTTTTTTTTTTTTTTTTTTTTTTTTTTTTTTTTTTTTTTTTTTTTTTTTTTTTTTTTTTTTTTTTTTTTTTTTTTTTTTTTTTTTTTTTTTTTTTTTTTTTTTTTTTTTTTTTTTTTTTTTTTTTTTTTTTTTTTTTTTTTTTTTTTTTTTTTTTTTTTTTTTTTTTTTTTTTTTTTTTTTTTTTTTTTTTTTTTTTTTTTTTTTTTTTTTTTTTTTTTTTTTTTTTTTTTTTTTTTTTTTTTTTTTTTTTTTTTTTTTTTTTTTTTTTTTTTTTTTTTTTTTTTTTTTTTTTTTTTTTTTTTTTTTTTTTTTTTTTTTTTTTTTTTTTTTTTTTTTTTTTTTTTTTTTTTTTTTTTTTTTTTTTTTTTTTTTTTTTTTTTTTTTTTTTTTTTTTTTTTTTTTTTTTTTTTTTTTTTTTTTTTTTTTTTTTTTTTTTTTTTTTTTTTTTTTTTTTTTTTTTTTTTTTTTTTTTTTTTTTTTTTTTTTTTTTTTTTTTTTTTTTTTTTTTTTTTTTTTTTTTTTTTTTTTTTTTTTTTTTTTTTTTTTTTTTTTTTTTTTTTTTTTTTTTTTTTTTTTTTTTTTTTTTTTTTTTTTTTTTTTTTTTTTTTTTTTTTTTTTTTTTTTTTTTTTTTTTTTTTTTTTTTTTTTTTTTTTTTTTTTTTTTTTTTTTTTTTTTTTTTTTTTTTTTTTTTTTTTTTTTTTTTTTTTTTTTTTTTTTTTTTTTTTTTTTTTTTTTTTTTTTTTTTTTTTTTTTTTTTTTTTTTTTTTTTTTTTTTTTTTTTTTTTTTTTTTTTTTTTTTTTTTTTTTTTTTTTTTTTTTTTTTTTTTTTTTTTTTTTTTTTTTTTTTTTTTTTTTTTTTTTTTTTTTTTTTTTTTTTTTTTTTTTTTTTTTTTTTTTTTTTTTTTTTTTTTTTTTTTTTTTTTTTTTTTTTTTTTTTTTTTTTTTTTTTTTTTTTTTTTTTTTTTTTTTTTTTTTTTTTTTTTTTTTTTTTTTTTTTTTTTTTTTTTTTTTTTTTTTTTTTTTTTTTTTTTTTTTTTTTTTTTTTTTTTTTTTTTTTTTTTTTTTTTTTTTTTTTTTTTTTTTTTTTTTTTTTTTTTTTTTTTTTTTTTTTTTTTTTTTTTTTTTTTTTTTTTTTTTTTTTTTTTTTTTTTTTTTTTTTTTTTTTTTTTTTTTTTTTTTTTTTTTTTTTTTTTTTTTTTTTTTTTTTTTTTTTTTTTTTTTTTTTTTTTTTTTTTTTTTTTTTTTTTTTTTTTTTTTTTTTTTTTTTTTTTTTTTTTTTTTTTTTTTTTTTTTTTTTTTTTTTTTTTTTTTTTTTTTTTTTTTTTTTTTTTTTTTTTTTTTTTTTTTTTTTTTTTTTTTTTTTTTTTTTTTTTTTTTTTTTTTTTTTTTTTTTTTTTTTTTTTTTTTTTTTTTTTTTTTTTTTTTTTTTTTTTTTTTTTTTTTTTTTTTTTTTTTTTTTTTTTTTTTTTTTTTTTTTTTTTTTTTTTTTTTTTTTTTTTTTTTTTTTTTTTTTTTTTTTTTTTTTTTTTTTTTTTTTTTTTTTTTTTTTTTTTTTTTTTTTTTTTTTTTTTTTTTTTTTTTTTTTTTTTTTTTTTTTTTTTTTTTTTTTTTTTTTTTTTTTTTTTTTTTTTTTTTTTTTTTTTTTTTTTTTTTTTTTTTTTTTTTTTTTTTTTTTTTTTTTTTTTTTTTTTTTTTTTTTTTTTTTTTTTTTTTTTTTTTTTTTTTTTTTTTTTTTTTTTTTTTTTTTTTTTTTTTTTTTTTTTTTTTTTTTTTTTTTTTTTTTTTTTTTTTTTTTTTTTTTTTTTTTTTTTTTTTTTTTTTTTTTTTTTTTTTTTTTTTTTTTTTTTTTTTTTTTTTTTTTTTTTTTTTTTTTTTTTTTTTTTTTTTTTTTTTTTTTTTTTTTTTTTTTTTTTTTTTTTTTTTTTTTTTTTTTTTTTTTTTTTTTTTTTTTTTTTTTTTTTTTTTTTTTTTTTTTTTTTTTTTTTTTTTTTTTTTTTTTTTTTTTTTTTTTTTTTTTTTTTTTTTTTTTTTTTTTTTTTTTTTTTTTTTTTTTTTTTTTTTTTTTTTTTTTTTTTTTTTTTTTTTTTTTTTTTTTTTTTTTTTTTTTTTTTTTTTTTTTTTTTTTTTTTTTTTTTTTTTTTTTTTTTTTTTTTTTTTTTTTTTTTTTTTTTTTTTTTTTTTTTTTTTTTTTTTTTTTTTTTTTTTTTTTTTTTTTTTTTTTTTTTTTTTTTTTTTTTTTTTTTTTTTTTTTTTTTTTTTTTTTTTTTTTTTTTTTTTTTTTTTTTTTTTTTTTTTTTTTTTTTTTTTTTTTTTTTTTTTTTTTTTTTTTTTTTTTTTTTTTTTTTTTTTTTTTTTTTTTTTTTTTTTTTTTTTTTTTTTTTTTTTTTTTTTTTTTTTTTTTTTTTTTTTTTTTTTTTTTTTTTTTTTTTTTTTTTTTTTTTTTTTTTTTTTTTTTTTTTTTTTTTTTTTTTTTTTTTTTTTTTTTTTTTTTTTTTTTTTTTTTTTTTTTTTTTTTTTTTTTTTTTTTTTTTTTTTTTTTTTTTTTTTTTTTTTTTTTTTTTTTTTTTTTTTTTTTTTTTTTTTTTTTTTTTTTTTTTTTTTTTTTTTTTTTTTTTTTTTTTTTTTTTTTTTTTTTTTTTTTTTTTTTTTTTTTTTTTTTTTTTTTTTTTTTTTTTTTTTTTTTTTTTTTTTTTTTTTTTTTTTTTTTTTTTTTTTTTTTTTTTTTTTTTTTTTTTTTTTTTTTTTTTTTTTTTTTTTTTTTTTTTTTTTTTTTTTTTTTTTTTTTTTTTTTTTTTTTTTTTTTTTTTTTTTTTTTTTTTTTTTTTTTTTTTTTTTTTTTTTTTTTTTTTTTTTTTTTTTTTTTTTTTTTTTTTTTTTTTTTTTTTTTTTTTTTTTTTTTTTTTTTTTTTTTTTTTTTTTTTTTTTTTTTTTTTTTTTTTTTTTTTTTTTTTTTTTTTTTTTTTTTTTTTTTTTTTTTTTTTTTTTTTTTTTTTTTTTTTTTTTTTTTTTTTTTTTTTTTTTTTTTTTTTTTTTTTTTTTTTTTTTTTTTTTTTTTTTTTTTTTTTTTTTTTTTTTTTTTTTTTTTTTTTTTTTTTTTTTTTTTTTTTTTTTTTTTTTTTTTTTTTTTTTTTTTTTTTTTTTTTTTTTTTTTTTTTTTTTTTTTTTTTTTTTTTTTTTTTTTTTTTTTTTTTTTTTTTTTTTTTTTTTTTTTTTTTTTTTTTTTTTTTTTTTTTTTTTTTTTTTTTTTTTTTTTTTTTTTTTTTTTTTTTTTTTTTTTTTTTTTTTTTTTTTTTTTTTTTTTTTTTTTTTTTTTTTTTTTTTTTTTTTTTTTTTTTTTTTTTTTTTTTTTTTTTTTTTTTTTTTTTTTTTTTTTTTTTTTTTTTTTTTTTTTTTTTTTTTTTTTTTTTTTTTTTTTTTTTTTTTTTTTTTTTTTTTTTTTTTTTTTTTTTTTTTTTTTTTTTTTTTTTTTTTTTTTTTTTTTTTTTTTTTTTTTTTTTTTTTTTTTTTTTTTTTTTTTTTTTTTTTTTTTTTTTTTTTTTTTTTTTTTTTTTTTTTTTTTTTTTTTTTTTTTTTTTTTTTTTTTTTTTTTTTTTTTTTTTTTTTTTTTTTTTTTTTTTTTTTTTTTTTTTTTTTTTTTTTTTTTTTTTTTTTTTTTTTTTTTTTTTTTTTTTTTTTTTTTTTTTTTTTTTTTTTTTTTTTTTTTTTTTTTTTTTTTTTTTTTTTTTTTTTTTTTTTTTTTTTTTTTTTTTTTTTTTTTTTTTTTTTTTTTTTTTTTTTTTTTTTTTTTTTTTTTTTTTTTTTTTTTTTTTTTTTTTTTTTTTTTTTTTTTTTTTTTTTTTTTTTTTTTTTTTTTTTTTTTTTTTTTTTTTTTTTTTTTTTTTTTTTTTTTTTTTTTTTTTTTTTTTTTTTTTTTTTTTTTTTTTTTTTTTTTTTTTTTTTTTTTTTTTTTTTTTTTTTTTTTTTTTTTTTTTTTTTTTTTTTTTTTTTTTTTTTTTTTTTTTTTTTTTTTTTTTTTTTTTTTTTTTTTTTTTTTTTTTTTTTTTTTTTTTTTTTTTTTTTTTTTTTTTTTTTTTTTTTTTTTTTTTTTTTTTTTTTTTTTTTTTTTTTTTTTTTTTTTTTTTTTTTTTTTTTTTTTTTTTTTTTTTTTTTTTTTTTTTTTTTTTTTTTTTTTTTTTTTTTTTTTTTTTTTTTTTTTTTTTTTTTTTTTTTTTTTTTTTTTTTTTTTTTTTTTTTTTTTTTTTTTTTTTTTTTTTTTTTTTTTTTTTTTTTTTTTTTTTTTTTTTTTTTTTTTTTTTTTTTTTTTTTTTTTTTTTTTTTTTTTTTTTTTTTTTTTTTTTTTTTTTTTTTTTTTTTTTTTTTTTTTTTTTTTTTTTTTTTTTTTTTTTTTTTTTTTTTTTTTTTTTTTTTTTTTTTTTTTTTTTTTTTTTTTTTTTTTTTTTTTTTTTTTTTTTTTTTTTTTTTTTTTTTTTTTTTTTTTTTTTTTTTTTTTTTTTTTTTTTTTTTTTTTTTTTTTTTTTTTTTTTTTTTTTTTTTTTTTTTTTTTTTTTTTTTTTTTTTTTTTTTTTTTTTTTTTTTTTTTTTTTTTTTTTTTTTTTTTTTTTTTTTTTTTTTTTTTTTTTTTTTTTTTTTTTTTTTTTTTTTTTTTTTTTTTTTTTTTTTTTTTTTTTTTTTTTTTTTTTTTTTTTTTTTTTTTTTTTTTTTTTTTTTTTTTTTTTTTTTTTTTTTTTTTTTTTTTTTTTTTTTTTTTTTTTTTTTTTTTTTTTTTTTTTTTTTTTTTTTTTTTTTTTTTTTTTTTTTTTTTTTTTTTTTTTTTTTTTTTTTTTTTTTTTTTTTTTTTTTTTTTTTTTTTTTTTTTTTTTTTTTTTTTTTTTTTTTTTTTTTTTTTTTTTTTTTTTTTTTTTTTTTTTTTTTTTTTTTTTTTTTTTTTTTTTTTTTTTTTTTTTTTTTTTTTTTTTTTTTTTTTTTTTTTTTTTTTTTTTTTTTTTTTTTTTTTTTTTTTTTTTTTTTTTTTTTTTTTTTTTTTTTTTTTTTTTTTTTTTTTTTTTTTTTTTTTTTTTTTTTTTTTTTTTTTTTTTTTTTTTTTTTTTTTTTTTTTTTTTTTTTTTTTTTTTTTTTTTTTTTTTTTTTTTTTTTTTTTTTTTTTTTTTTTTTTTTTTTTTTTTTTTTTTTTTTTTTTTTTTTTTTTTTTTTTTTTTTTTTTTTTTTTTTTTTTTTTTTTTTTTTTTTTTTTTTTTTTTTTTTTTTTTTTTTTTTTTTTTTTTTTTTTTTTTTTTTTTTTTTTTTTTTTTTTTTTTTTTTTTTTTTTTTTTTTTTTTTTTTTTTTTTTTTTTTTTTTTTTTTTTTTTTTTTTTTTTTTTTTTTTTTTTTTTTTTTTTTTTTTTTTTTTTTTTTTTTTTTTTTTTTTTTTTTTTTTTTTTTTTTTTTTTTTTTTTTTTTTTTTTTTTTTTTTTTTTTTTTTTTTTTTTTTTTTTTTTTTTTTTTTTTTTTTTTTTTTTTTTTTTTTTTTTTTTTTTTTTTTTTTTTTTTTTTTTTTTTTTTTCTTTTTTTTTTTTTTTTTTTTTTTTTTTTTTTTTTTTTTTTTTTTTTTTTTTTTTTTTTTTTTTTTTTTTTTTTTTTTTTTTTTTTTTTTTTTTTTTTTTTTTTTTTTTTTTTTTTTTTTTTTTTTTTTTTTTTTTTTTTTTTTTTTTTTTTTTTTTTTTTTTTTTTTTTTTTTTTTTTTTTTTTTTTTTTTTTTTTTTTTTTTTTTTTTTTTTTTTTTTTTTTTTTTTTTTTTTTTTTTTTTTTTTTTTTTTTTTTTTTTTTTTTTTTTTTTTTTTTTTTTTTTTTTTTTTTTTTTTTTTTTTTTTTTTTTTTTTTTTTTTTTTTTTTTTTTTTTTTTTTTTTTTTTTTTTTTTTTTTTTTTTTTTTTTTTTTTTTTTTTTTTTTTTTTTTTTTTTTTTTTTTTTTTTTTTTTTTTTTTTTTTTTTTTTTTTTTTTTTTTTTTTTTTTTTTTTTTTTTTTTTTTTTTTTTTTTTTTTTTTTTTTTTTTTTTTTTTTTTTTTTTTTTTTTTTTTTTTTTTTTTTTTTTTTTTTTTTTTTTTTTTTTTTTTTTTTTTTTTTTTTTTTTTTTTTTTTTTTTTTTTTTTTTTTTTTTTTTTTTTTTTTTTTTTTTTTTTTTTTTTTTTTTTTTTTTTTTTTTTTTTTTTTTTTTTTTTTTTTTTTTTTTTTTTTTTTTTTTTTTTTTTTTTTTTTTTTTTTTTTTTTTTTTTTTTTTTTTTTTTTTTTTTTTTTTTTTTTTTTTTTTTTTTTTTTTTTTTTTTTTTTTTTTTTTTTTTTTTTTTTTTTTTTTTTTTTTTTTTTTTTTTTTTTTTTTTTTTTTTTTTTTTTTTTTTTTTTTTTTTTTTTTTTTTTTTTTTTTTTTTTTTTTTTTTTTTTTTTTTTTTTTTTTTTTTTTTTTTTTTTTTTTTTTTTTTTTTTTTTTTTTTTTTTTTTTTTTTTTTTTTTTTTTTTTTTTTTTTTTTTTTTTTTTTTTTTTTTTTTTTTTTTTTTTTTTTTTTTTTTTTTTTTTTTTTTTTTTTTTTTTTTTTTTTTTTTTTTTTTTTTTTTTTTTTTTTTTTTTTTTTTTTTTTTTTTTTTTTTTTTTTTTTTTTTTTTTTTTTTTTTTTTTTTTTTTTTTTTTTTTTTTTTTTTTTTTTTTTTTTTTTTTTTTTTTTTTTTTTTTTTTTTTTTTTTTTTTTTTTTTTTTTTTTTTTTTTTTTTTTTTTTTTTTTTTTTTTTTTTTTTTTTTTTTTTTTTTTTTTTTTTTTTTTTTTTTTTTTTTTTTTTTTTTTTTTTTTTTTTTTTTTTTTTTTTTTTTTTTTTTTTTTTTTTTTTTTTTTTTTTTTTTTTTTTTTTTTTTTTTTTTTTTTTTTTTTTTTTTTTTTTTTTTTTTTTTTTTTTTTTTTTTTTTTTTTTTTTTTTTTTTTTTTTTTTTTTTTTTTTTTTTTTTTTTTTTTTTTTTTTTTTTTTTTTTTTTTTTTTTTTTTTTTTTTTTTTTTTTTTTTTTTTTTTTTTTTTTTTTTTTTTTTTTTTTTTTTTTTTTTTTTTTTTTTTTTTTTTTTTTTTTTTTTTTTTTTTTTTTTTTTTTTTTTTTTTTTTTTTTTTTTTTTTTTTTTTTTTTTTTTTTTTTTTTTTTTTTTTTTTTTTTTTTTTTTTTTTTTTTTTTTTTTTTTTTTTTTTTTTTTTTTTTTTTTTTTTTTTTTTTTTTTTTTTTTTTTTTTTTTTTTTTTTTTTTTTTTTTTTTTTTTTTTTTTTTTTTTTTTTTTTTTTTTTTTTTTTTTTTTTTTTTTTTTTTTTTTTTTTTTTTTTTTTTTTTTTTTTTTTTTTTTTTTTTTTTTTTTTTTTTTTTTTTTTTTTTTTTTTTTTTTTTTTTTTTTTTTTTTTTTTTTTTTTTTTTTTTTTTTTTTTTTTTTTTTTTTTTTTTTTTTTTTTTTTTTTTTTTTTTTTTTTTTTTTTTTTTTTTTTTTTTTTTTTTTTTTTTTTTTTTTTTTTTTTTTTTTTTTTTTTTTTTTTTTTTTTTTTTTTTTTTTTTTTTTTTTTTTTTTTTTTTTTTTTTTTTTTTTTTTTTTTTTTTTTTTTTTTTTTTTTTTTTTTTTTTTTTTTTTTTTTTTTTTTTTTTTTTTTTTTTTTTTTTTTTTTTTTTTTTTTTTTTTTTTTTTTTTTTTTTTTTTTTTTTTTTTTTTTTTTTTTTTTTTTTTTTTTTTTTTTTTTTTTTTTTTTTTTTTTTTTTTTTTTTTTTTTTTTTTTTTTTTTTTTTTTTTTTTTTTTTTTTTTTTTTTTTTTTTTTTTTTTTTTTTTTTTTTTTTTTTTTTTTTTTTTTTTTTTTTTTTTTTTTTTTTTTTTTTTTTTTTTTTTTTTTTTTTTTTTTTTTTTTTTTTTTTTTTTTTTTTTTTTTTTTTTTTTTTTTTTTTTTTTTTTTTTTTTTTTTTTTTTTTTTTTTTTTTTTTTTTTTTTTTTTTTTTTTTTTTTTTTTTTTTTTTTTTTTTTTTTTTTTTTTTTTTTTTTTTTTTTTTTTTTTTTTTTTTTTTTTTTTTTTTTTTTTTTTTTTTTTTTTTTTTTTTTTTTTTTTTTTTTTTTTTTTTTTTTTTTTTTTTTTTTTTTTTTTTTTTTTTTTTTTTTTTTTTTTTTTTTTTTTTTTTTTTTTTTTTTTTTTTTTTTTTTTTTTTTTTTTTTTTTTTTTTTTTTTTTTTTTTTTTTTTTTTTTTTTTTTTTTTTTTTTTTTTTTTTTTTTTTTTTTTTTTTTTTTTTTTTTTTTTTTTTTTTTTTTTTTTTTTTTTTTTTTTTTTTTTTTTTTTTTTTTTTTTTTTTTTTTTTTTTTTTTTTTTTTTTTTTTTTTTTTTTTTTTTTTTTTTTTTTTTTTTTTTTTTTTTTTTTTTTTTTTTTTTTTTTTTTTTTTTTTTTTTTTTTTTTTTTTTTTTTTTTTTTTTTTTTTTTTTTTTTTTTTTTTTTTTTTTTTTTTTTTTTTTTTTTTTTTTTTTTTTTTTTTTTTTTTTTTTTTTTTTTTTTTTTTTTTTTTTTTTTTTTTTTTTTTTTTTTTTTTTTTTTTTTTTTTTTTTTTTTTTTTTTTTTTTTTTTTTTTTTTTTTTTTTTTTTTTTTTTTTTTTTTTTTTTTTTTTTTTTTTTTTTTTTTTTTTTTTTTTTTTTTTTTTTTTTTTTTTTTTTTTTTTTTTTTTTTTTTTTTTTTTTTTTTTTTTTTTTTTTTTTTTTTTTTTTTTTTTTTTTTTTTTTTTTTTTTTTTTTTTTTTTTTTTTTTTTTTTTTTTTTTTTTTTTTTTTTTTTTTTTTTTTTTTTTTTTTTTTTTTTTTTTTTTTTTTTTTTTTTTTTTTTTTTTTTTTTTTTTTTTTTTTTTTTTTTTTTTTTTTTTTTTTTTTTTTTTTTTTTTTTTTTTTTTTTTTTTTTTTTTTTTTTTTTTTTTTTTTTTTTTTTTTTTTTTTTTTTTTTTTTTTTTTTTTTTTTTTTTTTTTTTTTTTTTTTTTTTTTTTTTTTTTTTTTTTTTTTTTTTTTTTTTTTTTTTTTTTTTTTTTTTTTTTTTTTTTTTTTTTTTTTTTTTTTTTTTTTTTTTTTTTTTTTTTTTTTTTTTTTTTTTTTTTTTTTTTTTTTTTTTTTTTTTTTTTTTTTTTTTTTTTTTTTTTTTTTTTTTTTTTTTTTTTTTTTTTTTTTTTTTTTTTTTTTTTTTTTTTTTTTTTTTTTTTTTTTTTTTTTTTTTTTTTTTTTTTTTTTTTTTTTTTTTTTTTTTTTTTTTTTTTTTTTTTTTTTTTTTTTTTTTTTTTTTTTTTTTTTTTTTTTTTTTTTTTTTTTTTTTTTTTTTTTTTTTTTTTTTTTTTTTTTTTTTTTTTTTTTTTTTTTTTTTTTTTTTTTTTTTTTTTTTTTTTTTTTTTTTTTTTTTTTTTTTTTTTTTTTTTTTTTTTTTTTTTTTTTTTTTTTTTTTTTTTTTTTTTTTTTTTTTTTTTTTTTTTTTTTTTTTTTTTTTTTTTTTTTTTTTTTTTTTTTTTTTTTTTTTTTTTTTTTTTTTTTTTTTTTTTTTTTTTTTTTTTTTTTTTTTTTTTTTTTTTTTTTTTTTTTTTTTTTTTTTTTTTTTTTTTTTTTTTTTTTTTTTTTTTTTTTTTTTTTTTTTTTTTTTTTTTTTTTTTTTTTTTTTTTTTTTTTTTTTTTTTTTTTTTTTTTTTTTTTTTTTTTTTTTTTTTTTTTTTTTTTTTTTTTTTTTTTTTTTTTTTTTTTTTTTTTTTTTTTTTTTTTTTTTTTTTTTTTTTTTTTTTTTTTTTTTTTTTTTTTTTTTTTTTTTTTTTTTTTTTTTTTTTTTTTTTTTTTTTTTTTTTTTTTTTTTTTTTTTTTTTTTTTTTTTTTTTTTTTTTTTTTTTTTTTTTTTTTTTTTTTTTTTTTTTTTTTTTTTTTTTTTTTTTTTTTTTTTTTTTTTTTTTTTTTTTTTTTTTTTTTTTTTTTTTTTTTTTTTTTTTTTTTTTTTTTTTTTTTTTTTTTTTTTTTTTTTTTTTTTTTTTTTTTTTTTTTTTTTTTTTTTTTTTTTTTTTTTTTTTTTTTTTTTTTTTTTTTTTTTTTTTTTTTTTTTTTTTTTTTTTTTTTTTTTTTTTTTTTTTTTTTTTTTTTTTTTTTTTTTTTTTTTTTTTTTTTTTTTTTTTTTTTTTTTTTTTTTTTTTTTTTTTTTTTTTTTTTTTTTTTTTTTTTTTTTTTTTTTTTTTTTTTTTTTTTTTTTTTTTTTTTTTTTTTTTTTTTTTTTTTTTTTTTTTTTTTTTTTTTTTTTTTTTTTTTTTTTTTTTTTTTTTTTTTTTTTTTTTTTTTTTTTTTTTTTTTTTTTTTTTTTTTTTTTTTTTTTTTTTTTTTTTTTTTTTTTTTTTTTTTTTTTTTTTTTTTTTTTTTTTTTTTTTTTTTTTTTTTTTTTTTTTTTTTTTTTTTTTTTTTTTTTTTTTTTTTTTTTTTTTTTTTTTTTTTTTTTTTTTTTTTTTTTTTTTTTTTTTTTTTTTTTTTTTTTTTTTTTTTTTTTTTTTTTTTTTTTTTTTTTTTTTTTTTTTTTTTTTTTTTTTTTTTTTTTTTTTTTTTTTTTTTTTTTTTTTTTTTTTTTTTTTTTTTTTTTTTTTTTTTTTTTTTTTTTTTTTTTTTTTTTTTTTTTTTTTTTTTTTTTTTTTTTTTTTTTTTTTTTTTTTTTTTTTTTTTTTTTTTTTTTTTTTTTTTTTTTTTTTTTTTTTTTTTTTTTTTTTTTTTTTTTTTTTTTTTTTTTTTTTTTTTTTTTTTTTTTTTTTTTTTTTTTTTTTTTTTTTTTTTTTTTTTTTTTTTTTTTTTTTTTTTTTTTTTTTTTTTTTTTTTTTTTTTTTTTTTTTTTTTTTTTTTTTTTTTTTTTTTTTTTTTTTTTTTTTTTTTTTTTTTTTTTTTTTTTTTTTTTTTTTTTTTTTTTTTTTTTTTTTTTTTTTTTTTTTTTTTTTTTTTTTTTTTTCTTTTTTTTTTTTTTTTTTTTTTTTTTTTTTTTTTTTTTTTTTTTTTTTTTTTTTTTTTTTTTTTTTTTTTTTTTTTTTTTTTTTTTTTTTTTTTTTTTTTTTTTTTTTTTTTTTTTTTTCTTTTTTTTTTTTTTTTTTTTTTTTTTTTTTTTTTTTTTTTTTTTTTTTTTTTTTTTTTTTTTTTTTTTTTTTTTTTTTTTTTTTTTTTTTTTTTTTTTTTTTTTTTTTTTTTTTTTTTTTTTTTTTTTTTTTTTTTTTTTTTTTTTTTTTTTTTTTTTTTTTTTTTTTTTTTTTTTTTTTTTTTTTTTTTTTTTTTTTTTTTTTTTTTTTTTTTTTTTTTTTTTTTTTTTTTTTTTTTTTTTTTTTTTTTTTTTTTTTTTTTTTTTTTTTTTTTTTTTTTTTTTTTTTTTTTTTTTTTTTTTTTTTTTTTTTTTTTTTTTTTTTTTTTTTTTTTTTTTTTTTTTTTTTTTTTTTTTTTTTTTTTTTTTTTTTTTTTTTTTTTTTTTTTTTTTTTTTTTTTTTTTTTTTTTTTTTTTTTTTTTTTTTTTTTTTTTTTTTTTTTTTTTTTTTTTTTTTTTTTTTTTTTTTTTTTTTTTTTTTTTTTTTTTTTTTTTTTTTTTTTTTTTTTTTTTTTTTTTTTTTTTTTTTTTTTTTTTTTTTTTTTTTTTTTTTTTTTTTTTTTTTTTTTTTTTTTTTTTTTTTTTTTTTTTTTTTTTTTTTTTTTTTTTTTTTTTTTTTTTTTTTTTTTTTTTTTTTTTTTTTTTTTTTTTTTTTTTTTTTTTTTTTTTTTTTTTTTTTTTTTTTTTTTTTTTTTTTTTTTTTTTTTTTTTTTTTTTTTTTTTTTTTTTTTTTTTTTTTTTTTTTTTTTTTTTTTTTTTTTTTTTTTTTTTTTTTTTTTTTTTTTTTTTTTTTTTTTTTTTTTTTTTTTTTTTTTTTTTTTTTTTTTTTTTTTTTTTTTTTTTTTTTTTTTTTTTTTTTTTTTTTTTTTTTTTTTTTTTTTTTTTTTTTTTTTTTTTTTTTTTTTTTTTTTTTTTTTTTTTTTTTTTTTTTTTTTTTTTTTTTTTTTTTTTTTTTTTTTTTTTTTTTTTTTTTTTTTTTTTTTTTTTTTTTTTTTTTTTTTTTTTTTTTTTTTTTTTTTTTTTTTTTTTTTTTTTTTTTTTTTTTTTTTTTTTTTTTTTTTTTTTTTTTTTTTTTTTTTTTTTTTTTTTTTTTTTTTTTTTTTTTTTTTTTTTTTTTTTTTTTTTTTTTTTTTTTTTTTTTTTTTTTTTTTTTTTTTTTTTTTTTTTTTTTTTTTTTTTTTTTTTTTTTTTTTTTTTTTTTTTTTTTTTTTTTTTTTTTTTTTTTTTTTTTTTTTTTTTTTTTTTTTTTTTTTTTTTTTTTTTTTTTTTTTTTTTTTTTTTTTTTTTTTTTTTTTTTTTTTTTTTTTTTTTTTTTTTTTTTTTTTTTTTTTTTTTTTTTTTTTTTTTTTTTTTTTTTTTTTTTTTTTTTTTTTTTTTTTTTTTTTTTTTTTTTTTTTTTTTTTTTTTTTTTTTTTTTTTTTTTTTTTTTTTTTTTTTTTTTTTTTTTTTTTTTTTTTTTTTTTTTTTTTTTTTTTTTTTTTTTTTTTTTTTTTTTTTTTTTTTTTTTTTTTTTTTTTTTTTTTTTTTTTTTTTTTTTTTTTTTTTTTTTTTTTTTTTTTTTTTTTTTTTTTTTTTTTTTTTTTTTTTTTTTTTTTTTTTTTTTTTTTTTTTTTTTTTTTTTTTTTTTTTTTTTTTTTTTTTTTTTTTTTTTTTTTTTTTTTTTTTTTTTTTTTTTTTTTTTTTTTTTTTTTTTTTTTTTTTTTTTTTTTTTTTTTTTTTTTTTTTTTTTTTTTTTTTTTTTTTTTTTTTTTTTTTTTTTTTTTTTTTTTTTTTTTTTTTTTTTTTTTTTTTTTTTTTTTTTTTTTTTTTTTTTTTTTTTTTTTTTTTTTTTTTTTTTTTTTTTTTTTTTTTTTTTTTTTTTTTTTTTTTTTTTTTTTTTTTTTTTTTTTTTTTTTTTTTTTTTTTTTTTTTTTTTTTTTTTTTTTTTTTTTTTTTTTTTTTTTTTTTTTTTTTTTTTTTTTTTTTTTTTTTTTTTTTTTTTTTTTTTTTTTTTTTTTTTTTTTTTTTTTTTTTTTTTTTCTTTTTTTTTTTTTTTTTTTTTTTTTTTTTTTTTTTTTTTTTTTTTTTTTTTTTTTTTTTTTTTTTTTTTTTTTTTTTTTTTTTTTTTTTTTTTTTTTTTTTTTTTTTTTTTTTTTTTTTTTTTTTTTTTTTTTTTTTTTTTTTTTTTTTTTTTTTTTTTTTTTTTTTTTTTTTTTTTTTTTTTTTTTTTTTTTTTTTTATTTTTTTTTTTTTTTTTTTTTTTTTTTTTTTTTTTTTTTTTTTTTTTTTTTTTTTTTTTTTTTTTTTTTTTTTTTTTTTTTTTTTTTTTTTTTTTTTTTTTTTTTTTTTTTTTTTTTTTTTTTTTTTTTTTTTTTTTTTTTTTTTTTTTTTTTTTTTTTTTTTTTTTTTTTTTTTTTTTTTTTTTTTTTTTTTTTTTTTTTTTTTTTTTTTTTTTTTTTTTTTTTTTTTTTTTTTTTTTTTTTTTTTTTTTTTTTTTTTTTTTTTTTTTTTTTTTTTTTTTTTTTTTTTTTTTTTTTTTTTTTTTTTTTTTTTTTTTTTTTTTTTTTTTTTTTTTTTTTTTTTTTTTTTTTTTTTTTTTTTTTTTTTTTTTTTTTTTTTTTTTTTTTTTTTTTTTTTTTTTTTTTTTTTTTTTTTTTTTTTTTTTTTTTTTTTTTTTTTTTTTTTTTTTTTTTTTTTTTTTTTTTTTTTTTTTTTTTTTTTTTTTTTTTTTTTTTTTTTTTTTTTTTTTTTTTTTTTTTTTTTTTTTTTTTTTTTTTTTTTTTTTTTTTTTTTTTTTTTTTTTTTTTTTTTTTTTTTTTTTTTTTTTTTTTTTTTTTTTTTTTTTTTTTTTTTTTTTTTTTTTTTTTTTTTTTTTTTTTTTTTTTTTTTTTTTTTTTTTTTTTTTTTTTTTTTTTTTTTTTTTTTTTTTTTTTTTTTTTTTTTTTTTTTTTTTTTTTTTTTTTTTTTTTTTTTTTTTTTTTTTTTTTTTTTTTTTTTTTTTTTTTTTTTTTTTTTTTTTTTTTTTTTTTTTTTTTTTTTTTTTTTTTTTTTTTTTTTTTTTTTTTTTTTTTTTTTTTTTTTTTTTTTTTTTTTTTTTTTTTTTTTTTTTTTTTTTTTTTTTTTTTTTTTTTTTTTTTTTTTTTTTTTTTTTTTTTTTTTTTTTTTTTTTTTTTTTTTTTTTTTTTTTTTTTTTTCTTTTTTTTTTTTTTTTTTTTTTTTTTTTTTTTTTTTTTTTTTTTTTTTTTTTTTTTTTTTTTTTTTTTTTTTTTTTTTTTTTTTTTTTTTTTTTTTTTTTTTTTTTTTTTTTTTTTTTTTTTTTTTTTTTTTTTTTTTTTTTTTTTTTTTTTTTTTTTTTTTTTTTTTTTTTTTTTTTTTTTTTTTTTTTTTTTTTTTTTTTTTTTTTTTTTTTTTTTTTTTTTTTTTTTTTTTTTTTTTTTTTTTTTTTTTTTTTTTTTTTTTTTTTTTTTTTTTTTTTTTTTTTTTTTTTTTTTTTTTTTTTTTTTTTTTTTTTTTTTTTTTTTTTTTTTTTTTTTTTTTTTTTTTTTTTTTTTTTTTTTTTTTTTTTTTTTTTTTTTTTTTTTTTTTTTTTTTTTTTTTTTTTTTTTTTTTTTTTTTTTTTTTTTTTTTTTTTTTTTTTTTTTTTTTTTTTTTTTTTTTTTTTTTTTTTTTTTTTTTTTTTTTTTTTTTTTTTTTTTTTTTTTTTTTTTTTTTTTTTTTTTTTTTTTTTTTTTTTTTTTTTTTTTTTTTTTTTTTTTTTTTTTTTTTTTTTTTTTTTTTTTTTTTTTTTTTTTTTTTTTTTTTTTTTTTTTTTTTTTTTTTTTTTTTTTTTTTTTTTTTTTTTTTTTTTTTTTTTTTTTTTTTTTTTTTTTTTTTTTTTTTTTTTTTTTTTTTTTTTTTTTTTTTTTTTTTTTTTTTTTTTTTTTTTTTTTTTTTTTTTTTTTTTTTTTTTTTTTTTTTTTTTTTTTTTTTTTTTTTTTTTTTTTTTTTTTTTTTTTTTTTTTTTTTTTTTTTTTTTTTTTTTTTTTTTTTTTTTTTTTTTTTTTTTTTTTTTTTTTTTTTTTTTTTTTTTTTTTTTTTTTTTTTTTTTTTTTTTTTTTTTTTTTTTTTTTTTTTTTTTTTTTTTTTTTTTTTTTTTTTTTTTTTTTTTTTTTTTTTTTTTTTTTTTTTTTTTTTTTTTTTTTTTTTTTTTTTTTTTTTTTTTTTTTTTTTTTTTTTTTTTTTTTTTTTTTTTTTTTTTTTTTTTTTTTTTTTTTTTTTTTTTTTTTTTTTTTTTTTTTTTTTTTTTTTTTTTTTTTTTTTTTTTTTTTTTTTTTTTTTTTTTTTTTTTTTTTTTTTTTTTTTTTTTTTTTTTTTTTTTTTTTTTTTTTTTTTTTTTTTTTTTTTTTTTTTTTTTTTTTTTTTTTTTTTTTTTTTTTTTTTTTTTTTTTTTTTTTTTTTTTTTTTTTTTTTTTTTTTTTTTTTTTTTTTTTTTTTTTTTTTTTTTTTTTTTTTTTTTTTTTTTTTTTTTTTTTTTTTTTTTTTTTTTTTTTTTTTTTTTTTTTTTTTTTTTTTTTTTTTTTTTTTTTTTTTTTTTTTTTTTTTTTTTTTTTTTTTTTTTTTTTTTTTTCTTTTTTTTTTTTTTTTTTTTTTTTTTTTTTTTTTTTTTTTTTTTTTTTTTTTTTTTTTTTTTTTTTTTTTTTTTTTTTTTTTTTTTTTTTTTTTTTTTTTTTTTTTTTTTTTTTTTTTTTTTTTTTTTTTTTTTTTTTTTTTTTTTTTTTTTTTTTTTTTTTTTTTTTTTTTTTTTTTTTTTTTTTTTTTTTTTTTTTTTTTTTTTTTTTTTTTTTTTTTTTTTTTTTTTTTTTTTTTTTTTTTTTTTTTTTTTTTTTTTTTTTTTTTTTTTTTTTTTTTTTTTTTTTTTTTTTTTTTTTTTTTTTTTTTTTTTCTTTTTTTTTTTTTTTTTTTTTTTTTTTTTTTTTTTTTTTTTTTTTTTTTTTTTTTTTTTTTTTTTTTTTTTTTTTTTTTTTTTTTTTTTTTTTTTTTTTTTTTTTTTTTTTTTTTTTTTTTTTTTTTTTTTTTTTTTTTTTTTTTTTTTTTTTTTTTTTTTTTTTTTTTTTTTTTTTTTTTTTTTTTTTTTTTTTTTTTTTTTTTTTTTTTTTTTTTTTTTTTTTTTTTTTTTTTTTTTTTTTTTTTTTTTTTTTTTTTTTTTTTTTTTTTTTTTTTTTTTTTTTTTTTTTTTTTTTTTTTTTTTTTTTTTTTTTTTTTTTTTTTTTTTTTTTTTTTTTTTTTTTTTTTTTTTTTTTTTTTTTTTTTTTTTTTTTTTTTTTTTTTTTTTTTTTTTTTTTTTTTTTTTTTTTTTTTTTTTTTTTTTTTTTTTTTTTTTTTTTTTTTTTTTTTTTTTTTTTTTTTTTTTTTTTTTTTTTTTTTTTTTTTTTTTTTTTTTTTTTTTTTTTTTTTTTTTTTTTTTTTTTTTTTTTTTTTTTTTTTTTTTTTTTTTTTTTTTTTTTTTTTTTTTTTCTTTTTTTTTTTTTTTTTTTTTTTTTTTTTTTTTTTTTTTTTTTTTTTTTTTTTTTTTTTTTTTTTTTTTTTTTTTTTTTTTTTTTTTTTTTTTTTTTTTTTTTTTTTTTTTTTTTTTTTTTTTTTTTTTTTTTTTTTTTTTTTTTTTTTTTTTTTTTTTTTTTTTTTTTTTTTTTTTTTTTTTTTTTTTTTTTTTTTTTTTTTTTTTTTTTTTTTTTTTTTTTTTTTTTTTTTTTTTTTTTTTTTTTTTTTTTTTTTTTTTTTTTTTTTTTTTTTTTTTTTTTTTTTTTTTTTTTTTTTTTTTTTTTTTTTTTTTTTTTTTTTTTTTTTTTTTTTTTTTTTTTTTTTTTTTTTTTTTTTTTTTTTTTTTTTTTTTTTTTTTTTTTTTTTTTTTTTTTTTTTTTTTTTTTTTTTTTTTTTTTTTTTTTTTTTTTTTTTTTTTTTTTTTTTTTTTTTTTTTTTTTTTTTTTTTTTTTTTTTTTTTTTTTTTTTTTTTTTTTTTTTTTTTTTTTTTTTTTTTTTTTTTTTTTTTTTTTTTTTTTTTTTTTTTTTTTTTTTTTTTTTTTTTTTTTTTTTTTTTTTTTTTTTTTTTTTTTTTTTTTTTTTTTTTTTTTTTTTTTTTTTTTTTTTTTTTTTTTTTTTTTTTTTTTTTTTTTTTTTTTTTTTTTTTTTTTTTTTTTTTTTTTTTTTTTTTTTTTTTTTTTTTTTTTTTTTTTTTTTTTTTTTTTTTTTTTTTTTTTTTTTTTTTTTTTTTTTTTTTTTTTTTTTTTTTTTTTTTTTTTTTTTTTTTTTTTTTTTTTTTTTTTTTTTTTTTTTTTTTTTTTTTTTTTTTTTTTTTTTTTTTTTTTTTTTTTTTTTTTTTTTTTTTTTTTTTTTTTTTTTTTTTTTTTTTTTTTTTTTTTTTTTTTTTTTTTTTTTTTTTTTTTTTTTTTTTTTTTTTTTTTTTTTTTTTTTTTTTTTTTTTTTTTTTTTTTTTTTTTTTTTTTTTTTTTTTTTTTTTTTTTTTTTTTTTTTTTTTTTTTTTTTTTTTTTTTTTTTTTTTTTTTTTTTTTTTTTTTTTTTTTTTTTTTTCTTTTTTTTTTTTTTTTTTTTTTTTTTTTTTTTTTTTTTTTTTTTTTTTTTTTTTTTTTTTTTTTTTTTTTTTTTTTTTTTTTTTTTTTTTTTTTTTTTTTTTTTTTTTTTTTTTTTTTTTTTTTTTTTTTTTTTTTTTTTTTTTTTTTTTTTTTTTTTTTTTTTTTTTTTTTTTTTTTTTTTTTTTTTTTTTTTTTTTTTTTTTTTTTTTTTTTTTTTTTTTTTTTTTTTTTTTTTTTTTTTTTTTTTTTTTTTTTTTTTTTTTTTTTTTTTTTTTTTTTTTTTTTTTTTTTTTTTTTTTTTTTTTTTTTTTTTTTTTTTTTTTTTTTTTTTTTTTTTTTTTTTTTTTTTTTTTTTTTTTTTTTTTTTTTTTTTTTTTTTTTTTTTTTTTTTTTTTTTTTTTTTTTTTTTTTTTTTTTTTTTTTTTTTTTTTTTTTTTTTTTTTTTTTTTTTTTTTTTTTTTTTTTTTTTTTTTTTTTTTTTTTTTTTTTTTTTTTTTTTTTTTTTTTTTTTTTTTTTTTTTTTTTTTTTTTTTTTTTTTTTTTTTTTTTTTTTTTTTTTTTTTTTTTTTTTTTTTTTTTTTTTTTTTTTTTTTTTTTTTTTTTTTTTTTTTTTTTTTTTTTTTTTTTTTTTTTTTTTTTTTTTTTTTTTTTTTTTTTTTTTTTTTTTTTTTTTTTTTTTTTTTTTTTTTTTTCTTTTTTTTTTTTTTTTTTTTTTTTTTTTTTTTTTTTTTTTTTTTTTTTTTTTTTTTTTTTTTTTTTTTTTTTTTTTTTTTTTTTTTTTTTTTTTTTTTTTTTTTTTTTTTTTTTTTTTTTTTTTTTTTTCTTTTTTTTTTTTTTTTTTTTTTTTTTTTTTTTTTTTTTTTTTTTTTTTTTTTTT
>NZ_JABJWV010000020.1:0-6679 GCF_011083025.2 Pseudenhygromyxa sp. WMMC2535 | reverse complement strand
GCGATGCGACGGACGCGGTCGATGACCCGGCGTCGCGGAGCTCTCCGGCCTCGTAGGCGGTCGCGGTCGCGGCCGCGTGGAAGGGGAGCACGAAGCCGTGGCACCACTGAAAGCAGTTCTTGACCGCGGTGATCGACATGTCTCCAGTGCCACCGCCGGTCGAGGCGACCACGCCCGCGAACTTGCCGGCGAGCTCCGGGTAGAGGAAGTCGAACCAGTTCTTGAGCGCGCCGCTCATGCTGCCGTGATACTCGGGCGTGCCGAGGATGAAGCCGTCCGCCCAGGCCGCAGACTCGCGGACCTCGATGACGGCGGGGTCTTTGGCCTGGTCCGCGTCACCCCAGACCATGACGGGCAGGGGGTGCGTTCGAGGGAGAGCTCGCGGACCTCGGCCCCCGCCTGGCGGGCGGAGTTGGCGGCGAGCGCCGTCAGTTGTTCGAGCTTTCCATCGACGCGGCTCGAACCGCAGACCACGAGGATCTTGGGCGTCATGGACGCTGTTTAGACCGGCTGTGTCGAAGGGGCAACGAAGGCCGTGTCAGCTTGCATGTTCGCGGGAATTCTGGCATAGCCAAGCACCGTTGAAGCTCGTCGAGTCGTGACTCATGTCATGGCGCGATGGGTTTCCGGGCGCGCTCGCGCTCGCTTTTTGACACTCCAATCCGCGCCGGAAGCCTCACGAGGCCCCGGTGGCGAAGGCCAGACCGCGCGCCCATAGCGTCCACGGTCCCCGTTGTTGAAGCATGCAACATCCTGCCCCCGACGTATTGCCTCGATATCGTGCCATCACCCGCGCCAACGTCCACGAGACCCCACAATGGGCCTGGTTGACGGAGGATCAGCGAGAGGCCCTGCGCGTGGTCTCTACGGTCTTGCCCTTCAGACCAACCAATACGTGATGCGCGAGCTGATCGACTGGCGGCGCGTCCCGGACGACCCGATCTTTCAGCTGACCTTCGTGCGCCGGAGATGCTCGACACCGAGGACTACGCGACCATGGCGAGGCTGCTGCGCGCGGGCGCAGACAAGGCGGAGGTCGACGCTGCGGCCAACCAGATCCGGGCGCGGCTCACCCCCATCCCGCAGGCCAGCTGACCCACAACGTGCCGGTGCTCGACGGCCAGCGCCTCGACGGGATGCAGCACAAGTATCGCGAGACGCTGCTCTTCTTCCCCAGCCAGGGGCAGACCTGCCACGCCTACTGCACCTTTTGCTTCCGCTGGGCGCAGTTCGTGGGGCTCTCGGATCTCAAGTTCGCCTCGCGGGAGACGGGCGCGCTGATCGCCTACCTCCAGGCCCACCCCGAGATCAGTGATCTGCTGGTCACGGGCGGCGACCCCATGGTGATGCGCACCAAGGCGCTGCGTCGGACCCTCGAGCCGCTGCTCGATCCTCGCCTCGAGCTCGAGCACCTCGACAACATCCGCATTGGCACCAAGTCCGTGGCCTACTGGCCGCAGCGCTACGTCCACGACAAGGACGCCGACGACCTGCTGCGCTTCTTCGAGCAGATCGTCGCCTCGGGCCGTCACCTGACGATCATGGCCCACTACAACCACCCGCGGGAGCTGAGCACCGAGGTCGCCCGCAAGGCGATCGCACGGATCCGCAGCACGGGGGCGCAGATCCGCATGCAGTCGCCGCTGATCCGCCGGATCAACGACAGCGCGGACGCCTGGCCGAGCTGTGGCGCACGGGCGTGAGCTTGGGCTGCGTGCCCTACTACATGTTCATCGAGCGTGACACGGGGCCCAAGGGCTACTTCGAGGTCCCGCTGGTGCGCGCCTGGGAGATCTTCCGTGACGCCTACAGCCAGGTCTCCGGCCTGGCGCGGACCGTCCGTGGCCCGTCCATGTCCGCCTTCCCGGGCAAGGTCGCCATCGACGGCGTGACCGAGGTCGCGGGCGAGAAGGTGTTCGCGCTGCAGTTCCTCCAGGCGCGCGACCCGAGCTGGGTGCGCAGGCCCTTCTTCGCCGCCTACGACCCCGAGGCGTCGTGGCTGGGCGATCTGCGCCCCGCCTTTGGGCGCGAGCGTTTCTTCTTCGAGGAGGAGGGCTTCGAGGAGGAGGGCGACGCGCCCAAGCGCGCGCCCAGGCGCTCCCTGCCCACCCTTCAGAATTTCTCCGAACAGTCGCTGGGGAGCTGAGGCGGGTTCGAGTCCCGCTTTGGCTGAGAGCCGTGGCCTGGTGGCCACGGCTTTCATTTTGTCAGTGGATGCGATAGGAGCCCGCGAGGGGCGATAGATGAAGAACCTTCTCGACTACGAGCTCTTCGCGGGACCAACCCCAGCGGTGAGGCCTACATCGTCACGGTGGAGGACCTCGGGATCGCGCTGTTGGTCGTCATCGTCGGCCTGGCGCTGTCCTGGACGATCAAGCGGGTGTTCTCGGCGCTGGCCAAGCGGGCCCGACCGGGTCCACGCGCGAGGCGGTGTTCAGCGCCTTCGACGGCCCGCTGCGCTGGATCTTCCTCGTCGCGGCCCTGTGGGTCAGCTACCTGCTGGCCACCCACCAGCCGATCCGCGCGGGCCTGCTCTCGCCGATCTTCCTGGCCACCGAGCTGCCCTTCTTGATCTGGTTCGCCAACCAGCTGATCAACAACTTCACGGCGATCTGGGGCGAGAGGCCGAGAACACCGAGGGGACCTTCGACGACCAGCTCGTCCCGGTGGTCAGCACCCTAGCCAAGGTGCTGATCGTCGTCGTCGGCGTGCTCTTGGTGTTCCAAAACCTCGGCTACCAGGTCGGCTCGCTGCTCGCTGGCCTCGGCCTGGGTGGCGCGGCCATCGCCTTGGCCTCGAAGGACACCATCGCCAACTTGTTCGGCTCGATCGTGATCTTCGTCGACCGCCCGTTTCAGGTCGGCGACTGGGTCGAGATCGGCGAGCACGAGGGGACCATCGAGGAGGTCGGGCTGCGGGTCACGCGGATCCGCACCTTTGCGAACAGCCTGATCACCATCCCCAACTCCACGCTCACGACCACGGCGATCAACAACTGGTCGCGGATGCAAAAGCGGCGCATCAAGCTGACCATCGGCGTGACCTACGACGCCACCCCGGACCAGCTCAAGGCGGCCGTCGACGGCATCCTCGAGGCCCTGCATGGCGATCGGCGCATCGCCCAGGACTTCATGCTGGTCAACTTCACGAACTTCGGGGCGAGCAGCCTCGAGATCTTCGTGTACTGCTTCACGCTGACCACGCGCTGGGACGAGTACATGCAGATCCGCGAAGAGGTGCTGTTCGAGTTCATGCGCCGGCTCCACGACCTCGGCCTGAGCTTCGCCTTCCCGAGCCAGAGCCTGTACATCGAGTCCATGCCGCCTGGGGGCGCCCCGGCGGCATGGACTCGATGTACAGGCTCTGGCTCGGGAAGGCGAAGCTCAGGCCGAGGTCGTGGAGCCGGCGCATGAACTCGAACAGCACCTCTTCGCGGATCTGCATGTACTCGTCCCAGCGCGTGGTCAGCGTGAAGCAGTACACGAAGATCTCGAGGCTGCTCGCCCCGAAGTTCGTGAAGTTGACCAGCATGAAGTCCTGGGCGATGCGCCGATCGCCATGCAGGGCCTCGAGGATGCCGTCGACGGCCGCCTTGAGCTGGTCCGGGGTGGCGTCGTAGGTCACGCCGATGGTCAGCTTGATGCGCCGCTTTTGCATCCGCGACCAGTTGTTGATCGCCGTGGTCGTGAGCGTGGAGTTGGGGATGGTGATCAGGCTGTTCGCAAAGGTGCGGATCCGCGTGACCCGCAGCCCGACCTCCTCGATGGTCCCCTCGTGCTCGCCGATCTCGACCCAGTCGCCGACCTGAAACGGGCGGTCGACGAAGATCACGATCGAGCCGAACAAGTTGGCGATGGTGTCCTTCGAGGCCAGGCGATGGCCGCGCCACCAGGCCGAGGCCAGCGAGCAGCGAGCCGACCTGGTAGCCGAGGTTTTGGAACACCAAGAGCACGCCGACGACGACGATCAGCACCTTGGCTAGGGTGCTGACCACCGGGACGAGCTGGTCGTCGAAGGTCCCCTCGGTGTTCTCGGCCTTCTCGCCCCAGATCGCCGTGAAGTTGTTGATCAGCTGGTTGGCGAACCAGATCAAGAAGGGCAGCTCGGTGGCCAGGAAGATCGGCGAGAGCAGGCCCGCGCGGATCGGCTGGTGGGTGGCCAGCAGGTAGCTGACCCACAGGGCCGCGACGAGGAAGATCCAGCGCAGCGGGCCGTCGAAGGCGCTGAACACCGCCTCGCGCGTGGACCGGGTCGGGCCCGCTTGGCCAGCGCCGAGAACACCCGCTTGATCGTCCAGGACAGCGCCAGGCCGACGATGACGACCAACAGCGCGATCCCGAGGTCCTCCACCGTGACGATGTAGGCCTCACCGCTGGGGTTGGTCCCCGCGAAGAGCTCGTAGTCGAGAAGGTTCTTCATCTATCGCCCCTCGCGGGCTCCTATCGCATCCACTGACAAAATGAAAGCCGTGGCCACCAGGCCACGGCTCTCAGCCAAAGCGGGACTCGAACCCCGCCTCAGCTCCCCAGCGACTGTTCGGAGAAATTCTGAAGGGTGGGCAGGGAGCGCCTGGGCGCGCGCTTGGGCGCGTCGCCCTCCTCCTCGAAGCCCTCCTCCTCGAAGAAGAACGCTCGCGCCCAAAGGCGGGGCGCAGATCGCCCAGCCACGACGCCTCGGGTCGTAGGCGGCGAAGAAGGGCCTGCGCACCCAGCTCGGGTCGCGCGCCTGGAGGAACTGCAGCGCGAACACCTTCTCGCCCGCGACCTCGGTCACGCCGTCGATGGCGACCTTGCCCGGGAAGGCGGACATGGACGGGCCACGGACGGTCCGCGCCAGGCCGGAGACCTGGCTGTAGGCGTCACGGAAGATCTCCCAGGCGCGCACCAGCGGGACCTCGAAGTAGCCCTTGGGCCCCGTGTCACGCTCGATGAACATGTAGTAGGGCACGCAGCCCAAGCTCACGCCCGTGCGCCACAGCTCGGCCCAGGCGTCCGCGCTGTCGTTGATCCGGCGGATCAGCGGCGACTGCATGCGGATCTGCGCCCCCGTGCTGCGGATCCGTGCGATCGCCTTGCGGGCGACCTCGGTGCTCAGCTCCCGCGGGTGGTTGTAGTGGGCCATGATCGTCAGGTGACGGCCCGAGGCGACGATCTGCTCGAAGAAGCGCAGCAGGTCGTCGGCGTCCTTGTCGTGGACGTAGCGCTGCGGCCAGTAGGCCACGGACTTGGTGCCAATGCGGATGTTGTCGAGGTGCTCGAGCTCGAGGCGAGGATCGAGCAGCGGCTCGAGGGTCCGACGCAGCGCCTTGGTGCGCATCACCATGGGGTCGCCGCCCGTGACCAGCAGATCACTGATCTCGGGGTGGGCCTGGAGGTAGGCGATCAGCGCGCCCGTCTCCCGCGAGGCGAACTTGAGATCCGAGAGCCCACGAACTGCGCCCAGCGGAAGCAAAAGGTGCAGTAGGCGTGGCAGGTCTGCCCCTGGCTGGGGAAGAAGAGCAGCGTCTCGCGATACTTGTGCTGCATCCCGTCGAGGCGCTGGCCGTCGAGCACCGGCACGTTGTGGGTCAGCTGGCCTGCGGGATGGGGGTTGAGCCGCGCCCGGATCTGGTTGGCCGCAGCGTCGACCTCCGCCTTGTCTGCGCCCGCGCGCAGCAGCCTCGCCATGGTCGCGTAGTCCTCGGTGTCGAGCATCTCCGGCTGCACGAAGGTCAGCTGAAAGATCGGGTCGTCCGGGACGCGCCGCCAGTCGATCAGCTCGCGCATCACGTATTGGTTGGTCTTGAAGGGCAAGACCGTAGAGACCACGCGCAGGGCCTCTCGCTGATCCTCCGTCAACCAGGCCCATTGTGGGGTCTCGTGGACGTTGGCGCGGTGATGGCACGATATCGAGGCAATACGTCGGGGGCAGGATGTTGCATGCTTCAACAACGGGGACCGTGGACGCTATGGGCGCGCGGTCTGGCCTTCGCCACCGGGGCCTCGTGAGGCTTCCGGCGCGGATTGGAGTGTCAAAAAGCGAGCGCGAGCGCGCCCGGAACCCATCGCGCCATGACATGAGTCACGACCTCGACGAGCTTCAACGGTGCTTTGGCTATGCCAGAATTCCCGCGAACATGCAAGCTGACACGGCCTTCGTTGCCCCTTCGACACAGCCGGTCTAAACAGCGTCCATGACGCCCAAGATCCTCGTGGTCTGCGGTTCGAGCCGCGTCGATGGAAAGCTCGAACAACTGACGGCGCTCGCCGCCAACTCCGCCCGCCAGGCGGGGGCCGAGGTCCGCGAGCTCTCCCTCGAACGCACCCCCCTGCCCGTCATGGTCTGGGGTGACGCGGACCAGGCCAAAGACCCCGCCGTCATCGAGGTCCGCGAGTCTGCGGCCTGGGCGGACGGCTTCATCCTCGGCACGCCCGAGTATCACGGCAGCATGAGCGGCGCGCTCAAGAACTGGTTCGACTTCCTCTACCCGGAGCTCGCCGGCAAGTTCGCGGGCGTGGTCGCCTCGACCGGCGGTGGCACTGGAGACATGTCGATCACCGCGGTCAAGAACTGCTTTCAGTGGTGCCACGGCTTCGTGCTCCCCTTCCACGCGGCCGCGACCGCGACCGCCTACGAGGCCGGAGAGCTCCGCGACGCCCGGGTCATCGACCGCGTCCGTCGCATCGGCCACGACGTGGCC
>NZ_JABJWV010000019.1:0-8540 GCF_011083025.2 Pseudenhygromyxa sp. WMMC2535 | reverse complement strand
GGACTGCTGGCCAGCTTGGCCTGCGATCGCAAGTGGGACTTCGAGTGCACGGCGGTGTGGGTCGACCGCAAGGGCGCCGAGCTCTCGCGCGAGGTCTACAGCTACCCGCAGATGGCGGACGAGCGCGGCGCGACGGCCCGCTGTGAAAAAGAGATGCTCGAGGCGCGGCCGCGCGGCGGCAAGTCGGCGGACCTGCCACTGCGTCGGTCAGGACTAGCTCCTAGGAGCCCGTGGTGAAACCCAACACGACACCTCGCTTGGTCCTTCCGCCGATGGCGTTGTCGCCAAAACTTGCAGTACGCCCGGTACATCGGCGTTTTGGCTTCGCGCCCTCGACGAAAATCCCGGCGCGAGGAGCCGCGCTGGGTTCCACCACGGGCTCTAGAGCGGCGATCAGTTTGGAGGCGCGCTCTCAGGTGCGTCTGGGCGGTCTCGTGGCGAGGAGCGAGGCCGAAGCTGTGGTGGACCCACTGCGAGCGCCGAGCGACAAAGACCACGGGGCCGCCCAGATGTGCCTGAGAGTGTGAATTCAAACTGATTGCCGCTCTAGCAGCCCGTGGGCCCGGACGCCCGAGTCGCCATGTCTGACACCGACACCTCGTCTCCTCCTGCGCTCGCCACTGGTTGTGCCCCGGACGCGGCCCCGGATCCGTCTCCGGGGCCGGCTGCGTCGACGGCTTCGGCCGCGGTCGCCTCGGCGATCAAGACCTACGGGACCTTCGCCGGCGTGTTCACGCCGACGATGCTGACCATCCTCGGGGTGATCATGTACCTGCGGATCGGCTGGGTGGTCGGCAACGCCGGGCTGCTCGGGGCCGTGGGCGTCATGGCCGTGGCGATCGGGATCACGACCTCGACCGGCCTCTCGCTCTCGTCGATCTCGACGAACACCCGCCTCGGCGCGGGCGGGCCCTACGCGATCATCTCGCGCTCCCTCGGCCGCGAGATCGGCGGCTCGGTCGGCGTGCCCCTCTACCTCTCGCAGGCCCTGGCCGTGGCCATGTACATCTTTGGTCTGCGCGCGGGCTGGCAGTGGATCTTCCCGGATCACCCGGCCCTGGTCATCGACCTCGTGGCCTTCGCGGTGGTCTTTGCGATCGCCTTCATCAGCGCCGGCCTGGCCTTTCGCGTCCAGTACGTGGTCATGGCCCTGGTCCTCGCCTCGCTGGTCGCGATCGTCGCGGCCCCGGGGGTGTGGACGAGCGAGCAGGCGCTCACGCTGTGGGGCAGCTACCCCGGCAGCCCCAGCGAGGGCATCGAGGGCGCGGACTTTTGGGTGGTGTTCGCGGTCTTCTTCCCGGCCGCGACGGGGATCCTGGCCGGCGCCAACATGTCCGGCGAGCTCACCAACCCGCGCAAGAGCATCCCCCTGGGCACGCTCAGCGCCATCGCAATCAGCGCGGTCGTCTACCTCGTGCTCGCGCTGTGGGTGGCCAAGGCGGCGAGCCCCGACGAGCTGGTCTCCAACTACATGATCATGATCGACCGCTCGCTCTCGCGGCCGGTGGTGGTCGCCGGGCTGCTCGGCGCGACCTTCTCCTCGGCGCTCTCGTCCCTGGTCGGGGCGCCGCGGATCCTGCTCGCGCTCGGCCGCGACGACCTGCTGCCGCGCGGGGAGTGGTTCGCCAAGGTCTCGGCCAAGGGCGAGCCGCGCCGGGCGATGCTGGTCACCGGGGCGATCGTGCTCGTCGGCCTGGTCCTGCGCGACCTCAACATGATCGCGCCGCTGATCAGCATGTTCTTCCTGATCACCTACGCGGTGATCAACATCGTGGTGCTCGCCGAGTCCAGCCTCGGGCTGACCAGCTTTCGCCCGACGCTGCGCCTGCCCAAGCTCGTGCCGCTGTGCGGGACGCTCGGCTGCATCTTTGCGATGTTCATCGTCAACCCGACCTTCAGCCTGATCGCGGTCGGCCTGGTCTTGACGATGTACCTGTGGATGCTCAAGAGCGGCATGGGTCGGGGCGGGGCCGACGACGTGCGCAGCGGCTTCTTCGTGGCCTTCGCCCACTGGGCGGCGACCAAGGTCGCGGATCTGGGGATCATGCACGCCGCCCGCGGCTGGAAGCCCAACTTGCTGGTCCCGGTCCGCGACGCCGCGACCTTGCGCGGCGAGTATCGGCTGCTGCGCGCGCTGTGCCACCCCGAGGGCTCGGTCAAGCTCCTGGGCATCGCCACGCGCGAGACCGTGGAAGACCTCAGCGGACGGATCGACGCCCTGGCCGGCTCGCTGCGCCAGGCCGGGGTGTTCACCTCGGACTCGGTGATCGACTCGACGGGCTTCGAGACCGGCGTGGTCGCGGGGATGCAGGCGCTCGGGAGCGCGTTTTTTCGGCCCAACTTGCTGTTCTTGGACCTCCCCGACGGGCCCGCGCACCAGGCCGAGCTCCCGAGCCTGCTGCTCGAGGCCCGGCGCCAGCGCGTGGGCGTGATCGTCTGCGCCATGCACCACGAGGCCGGGAGCGGGCGCGAGCAGGTGGTCAACGTATGGCTCGACCTCAGCGCGCAGGGCAGCTCGATCGCCGAGGTGCTGACCGAGGGCAACAGCCACCTGGCGCTGCTCTTGGCCTATCGCCTGGCCCGGGCCTGGGAGGCCGAGCTCAACATCGTCGGGACCATCTCTCGCGCCGAGGACGAGGCCAGCGCGCGGGCCCAGGTCGATGAGATCCGCGATCTCGCGCGGATCCCCGCGACCGGGCGGACCCACATCCTCGTCGGCGAGATCGAGGCGGTCGCCCACCTGTCTCCGCAGTCCGACTTCGACATCATCGGCCTGCGCGCTGGCGACGACCTCGCGTTCATGAACCGCATGGTCGAGGCCACGCGCTCGTCGTGCATGTTCACCCTCGACTCGGGCAACGAGAACGTGCTGGCCTGAGCGCTCAGTAGCACTGCCAGTTGGCCTCGCCGCCGGCCCAGACGTACATCTCGCCGCTGTCGCCGAGGTTGAGGCCAAAGCTCTCGCTGAGCTGGAACAAGAAGGTGCCCATGGGCTCGGGCGACTGGATCCAGATCGGCTCACCGAGGGCGTAGCCGTCGCAATTGAACAGCAGCTTGCGCAGCTGCTGGAGCTCGGGGTTGTCCGTGCGCCGGGCGAACACGCCGCCGGGGAGGTCGAGGGGGACGATCGCAAAGGGCCGCGCCTCGGGGTGCAAGGCGCCCGGAGCGGCGCAGGGGACGAGCTCGCTGTCCTCGACGAGCTCGTCCTCGTGGCGCTCGCCCAGGAAAAAGGAGAGCGTGCGCGCGCCCTCGTGCCCCGCGAGGGCGGCGAGCTCGGGCGCGTCCTGGAGGTCGATGGTGAGCACGTGGTCCATGGGCTCGCCCGCGCGCAGGGGGACCTCGACGCCCGCGGGGGGCGGCCCGTCGTAGCAGCTCAGGCTACCGTCGCGCGGCGGGCTCAGCTTGGCGTAGAGGTCGAAGGCGTAGACGCGCCGGTGGTCGCGGCCGGCCTTCGCCAGGCGCTGCATGGTCTGCAGCGAGGTCTCCTTGGCGAGGCCCTGGGCGGCGCCGAGGGCCTCGACGGCGGGCGGCGGAAACACGGACTCGAGCTGGCCCAAGAAGGTTCGGTCGCCCTGGCTGATGGCGATGTGGCGCTCGAGAGAGGGCAGGGCCGCGTCGCCGAGGCGGGTGACGGCCTGCTTGACGAGGCCGAGCGCGCGGATGTCTGCGCGGCGCTCGATCACCGTCTTCACGGCGAGCTCGTGGACGCCGGGATCCTCGACGAAGCTGGCCACCCACAGCAGCTGCTCGGGCGGGAGGCGGGCGCCTCGGCCTCGAGCTGGTCGCGGACGTGGCGGGCGAGGGCCTTGGCGTCCACGGCCGGGAGCACCACGGTCAGCGCCTCGCACAGCGAGTGCGAGAGCTCGTCTCGGTCGCCGAGCTCGAGGCGCGCGAGCAGCTCGACGTCGATGCGCTCGCCGTCTCGGGCCGCCTGAAGCAGGGCCAGCGGAAGGGCGTCCGCGATGCGCTTCTTCTGATCCCGGCGCGCGGGCTGTCGAGCTCGCGCAGCAGCGTGGGCAGGGCGGCCAGGCCCGGGAGCGCGAGCCACATGGGGGAGAGGTAGGCGTCGTCGGCCGTGAAGATCTTCGCGTAGCTGTCGGCGTCGAAGCGCAGGGATAGAGGGGCCGCGGCGCGCGAGGACATGCGCGAGTCGAGCAAGCGCGCGGCGAGGGCGTCGACGCGCGCGTCGCCGAGGGCCGTGAGCGCGCGGCGGTAGCGGGGGACGGCCTCCTCGCCCGTGCTCAGCGAGGGGTTCATGGCCAGGATCCTGGCCATGAACCCCTCGCTGAGCACGGGCGAGGAGGCCGTCCCCCGCTACCGCCGCGCGCTCACGGCCCTCGGCGACGCGCGCGTCGACGCCCTCGCCGCGCGCTTGCTCGACTCGCGCATGTCCTCGCGCGCCGCGGCCCCTCTATCCCTGCGCTTCGACGCCGACAGCTACGCGAAGATCTTCACGGCCGACGACGCCTACCTCTCCCCCATGTGGCTCGCGCTCCCGGGCCTGGCCGCCCTGCCCACGCTGCTGCGCGAGCTCGACAGCCCGCGCGCCGGGGATCAGAAGAAGCGCATCGCGGACGCCCTTCCGCTGGCCCTGCTTCAGGCGGCCCGAGACGGCGAGCGCATCGACGTCGAGCTGCTCGCGCGCCTCGAGCTCGGCGACCGAGACGAGCTCTCGCACTCGCTGTGCGAGGCGCTGACCGTGGTGCTCCCGGCCGTGGACGCCAAGGCCCTCGCCCGCCACGTCCGCGACCAGCTCGAGGCCGAGGCGCCCGCCTCCCGGCCCGAGCAGCTGCTGTGGGTGGCCAGCTTCGTCGAGGATCCCGGCGTCCACGAGCTCGCCGTGAAGACGGTGATCGAGCGCCGCGCAGACATCCGCGCGCTCGGCCTCGTCAAGCAGGCCGTCACCCGCCTCGGCGACGCGGCCCTGCCCCTCTTCGAGCGCCACATCGCCATCAGCCAGGGCGACCGAACCTTCTTGGGCCAGCTCGAGTCCGTGTTTCCGCCGCCCGCCGTCGAGGCCCTCGGCGCCGCCCAGGGCCTCGCCAAGGAGACCTCGCTGCAGACCATGCAGCGCCTGGCGAAGGCCGGCCGCGACCACCGGCGCGTCTACGCCTTCGACCTCTACGCCAAGCTGAGCCCGCCGCGCGACGGTAGCCTGAGCTGCTACGACGGGCCGCCCCCCGCGGGCGTCGAGGTCCCCCTGCGCGCGGGCGAGCCCATGGACCACGTGCTCACCATCGACCTCCAGGACGCGCCCGAGCTCGCCGCCCTCGCGGGGCACGAGGGCGCGCGCACGCTCTCCTTTTTCCTGGGCGAGCGCCACGAGGACGAGCTCGTCGAGGACAGCGAGCTCGTCCCCTGCGCCGCTCCGGGCGCCTTGCACCCCGAGGCGCGGCCCTTTGCGATCGTCCCCCTCGACCTCCCCGGCGGCGTGTTCGCCCGGCGCACGGACAACCCCGAGCTCCAGCAGCTGCGCAAGCTGCTGTTCAATTGCGACGGCTACGCCCTCGGTGAGCCGATCTGGATCCAGTCGCCCGAGCCCATGGGCACCTTCTTGTTCCAGCTCAGCGAGAGCTTTGGCCTCAACCTCGGCGACAGCGGCGAGATGTACGTCTGGGCCGGCGGCGAGGCCAACTGGCAGTGCTACTGAGCGCTCAGGCCAGCACGTTCTCGTTGCCCGAGTCGAGGGTGAACATGCACGACGAGCGCGTGGCCTCGACCATGCGGTTCATGAACGCGAGGTCGTCGCCAGCGCGCAGGCCGATGATGTCGAAGTCGGACTGCGGAGACAGGTGGGCGACCGCCTCGATCTCGCCGACGAGGATGTGGGTCCGCCCGGTCGCGGGGATCCGCGCGAGATCGCGGATCTCATCGACCTGGGCCCGCGCGCTGGCCTCGTCCTCGGCGCGAGAGATGGTCCCGACGATGTTGAGCTCGGCCTCCCAGGCCCGGGCCAGGCGATAGGCCAAGAGCAGCGCCAGGTGGCTGTTGCCCTCGGTCAGCACCTCGGCGATCGAGCTGCCCTGCGCGCTGAGGTCGAGCCATACGTTGACCACCTGCTCGCGCCCGCTCCCGGCCTCGTGGTGCATGGCGCAGACGATCACGCCCACGCGCTGGCGCCGGGCCTCGAGCAGCAGGCTCGGGAGCTCGGCCTGGTGCGCGGGCCCGTCGGGGAGGTCCAAGAACAGCAAGTTGGGCCGAAAAAACGCGCTCCCGAGCGCCTGCATCCCCGCGACCACGCCGGTCTCGAAGCCCGTCGAGTCGATCACCGAGTCCGAGGTGAACACCCCGGCCTGGCGCAGCGAGCCGGCCAGGGCGTCGATCCGTCCGCTGAGGTCTTCCACGGTCTCGCGCGTGGCGATGCCCAGGAGCTTGACCGAGCCCTCGGGGTGGCACAGCGCGCGCAGCAGCCGATACTCGCCGCGCAAGGTCGCGGCGTCGCGGACCGGGACCAGCAAGTTGGGCTTCCAGCCGCGGGCGGCGTGCATGATCCCCAGATCCGCGACCTTGGTCGCCGCCCAGTGGGCGAAGGCCACGAAGAAGCCGCTGCGCACGTCGTCGGCCCCGCCCCGACCCATGCCGCTCTTGAGCATCCACAGGTACATCGTCAAGACCAGGCCGACCGCGATCAGGCTGAAGGTCGGGTTGACGATGAACATCGCAAAGATGCAGCCGAGCGTCCCGCACAGCGGCACGAGCTTGGGCAGGCGCAGCGTCGGGCGAAAGCTGGTCAGCCCGAGGCTGGACTCGGCGAGCACCACGATGTTGATCACCGCGTAGGTGATCAGGAAGAACATGCTGATCAGCGGCGCGATCATGTTGAGGTCGCGCAGGACCAGGCCGACGAGCACGATCGCCCCGGTGACCAGCATCGCCCGGCGCGGCTCGCCCTTGGCCGAGACCTTGGCGAACCACTCCCCGCGCGGCAGCAGGTCGTCGCGGCCGAGCGCGAGCAGGATCCGCGGCGCCCGACCAGGGACGAGAGCGCCGAGGAGAAGGTCGCGCCGAGCAGCCCGGCGACCACCACCGGCCGCGAGAGCGAGCGGTCGATCATGATCATGTAGTTGGAGACCAGCTCGTCGGGGCTCGCCGCCTTGGCCACCCACAGCGCGAGCACGAGGTAGACGACCGCGCTGATTGCGATGGCGCTGAGCGTGCCCAGGGGGATGCTCTTGCGCGGGTTGGTGAGCTCGCCGGACATGTTGGCGCCGGCCAGGATCCCCGTCGCGGCCGGGAAGAAGACCGCGAACACCACCCAAAAGTCCGCGCCCTCGATGCCCTCGCTGGGGCTGCCGGGGTAGCTGCCCCACAGCGTGAGCGCCTGCTCGCTCGTCCACACCCCCGGGGCCGCGACGATCGCGACCAGCGAGGCGAGGACCAGGGCCATGACCACGTACTGGACGCGAAAGGCCAGGCCGGCGCTGATGAAGGCGATCGCAAAGACCACCGCGAAGGCCACGAGGTCGATGACCAGGGCCGGGTGATCCGGGAAGATCCACTGCCAGCCCGCGCGCAGACCAAAGATGTACATGGCCACGGCCAGGGCCTGCGAGAGGTAGAGGGGCACGCCGACCGAGCCGCCGATCTCGCGGCCGAGGGAGCGCGAGATGATCGCGTAGGGCCCGCCCGCGCCGAGGCGGGTGTTCGTCGAGATCGACGAGAGCGAGAGGCCGGTCGAGGTCGTGATCCCGATCGCCACGGCCATGACGCCCACGGCCCCGAGCAGCCCGGCGTTGCCGACCACCCAGCCGATCCGCAGGTACATGATCACCCCGAGGATGGTCAGCATCGTCGGCGTGAACACGCCGGCGAAGGTCCCGTAGGTCTTGATCGCCGAGGCGACCGCGGCCGAAGCCGTCGACGCAGCCGGCCCCGGAGACGGATCCGGGGCCGCGTCCGGGGCACAACCAGTGGCGAGCGCAGGAGGAGACGAGGTGTCGGTGTCAGACATGGCGACTCGGGCGTCCGGGCCCACGGGCTGCTAGAGCGGCAATCAGTTTGAATTCACACTCTCAGGCACATCTGGGCGGCCCCGTGGTCTTTGTCGCTCGGCGCTCGCAGTGGGTCCACCACAGCTTCGGCCTCGCTCCTCGCCACGAGACCGCCCAGACGCACCTGAGAGCGCGCCTCCAAACTGATCGCCGCTCTAGAGCCCGTGGTGGAACCCAGCGCGGCTCCTCGCGCCGGGATTTTCGTCGAGGGCGCGAAGCCAAAACGCCGATGTACCGGGCGTACTGCAAGTTTTGGCGACAACGCCATCGGCGGAAGGACCAAGCGAGGTGTCGTGTTGGGTTTCACCACGGGCTCCTAGGAGCTAGTCCTGACCGACGCAGTGGCAGGTCGCCGACTTGCCGCCGCGCGGCCGCGCCTCGAGCATCTCTTTTTCACAGCGGGCCGTCGCGCCGCGCTCGTCCGCCATCTGCGGGTAGCTGTAGACCTCGCGCGAGAGCTCGGCGCCCTTGCGGTCGACCCACACCGCCGTGCACTCGAAGTCCCACTTGCGATCGCAGGCCAAGCTGGCCAGCAGTCCGATGCACACC
>NZ_JABJWV010000018.1:0-11544 GCF_011083025.2 Pseudenhygromyxa sp. WMMC2535 | reverse complement strand
CTGGCGAAGAAGCGCTGGAGCGCGGCGAGCTGCTCGCCCTCGAGCTGCTCGCCGCTGGCCGCGAGGGCGAGCACGGCCGCGGCCAGGCCACGGATCATCTGCTCGTCGAGGTCCTCGGGGATCACGTCGACGATGCCGAGCATCTGCGCGGGGCTGGGGAAGCCCTGGAGCTGGGCCTCGCGCTCGGCCCAGCGCCTGGCGATGGCCGCGGGCGTCGGGCCGTCGGGCGGGGGGGTCTCCCACAGCGCCCGCGACCAGCACAGGCCGGCCTCGCGGGTGCGCTGGAGGGCAGCCTGGAGCTCCCCGAGCTCGGCCCAGCGGGGGACTCGAGCGGGATCGTCGAGGGGAAGGTCGAGGCCGCAAAAACTCGGCCTCGAGGGCGGCGAGGCGGGCCTCGATGGCGCTGCGCGGGGCGTCTGCGGGGACCGTGAGCGCGCCGTCTTCGGGGGCGTCGCCTTCGGGAGCGGCCTCGTCCTCGGCGGGCGCGTCGTCGATGGGCGCCTCGAAGACCGCGGCCGGGCGCAGCGGTCCCCTGTGCGCGGCGCGCTTGCGCGGGCCGGGCTCTGGCGCGGCGGGCCGCGGCGGCGCGCTGCCTTCGGCCCACTCGATCCCGATGCTCACGAAGGGGTCGAAGTCGAACTCGGCGCTGCGCACCCAGGGGACCAGGGCGTCCGCGTTGGCGGAGACGAGGTAGTCGACCCACTCGCCGAGCGGGGCGAAGGCGTCCTCGGCCAGGCTCTCGCGGGTGAAGGCCCGGCCGCGGCGTCCGCCTCGCCCTGGGGCGCGAGCCAGACCACGCTGTCCGCGTCGGGGCCGTCGAGCAGCAGCTCGCGCAGCTTGCTGGGCCGAAAGGGCGGATCCACGGCGGCGCCCACGGGCAGGTAGAGGTCCTGGATCTGCGGGGCGGGGACGTAGGCCTCGGCGTCGAGGTCGAGGGCCGGCGGCCCGGCGGCGCTGCGCCGGGCTCGGAGCACGACGATCGGATCGCCGCCTCGGGGGTCCTGGATGGTGGCGAAGCGCAGCTGGGCGACGACGGACTCGGGGACCGTGCGGACCAGGGCCTCGACCTGCTCGAGGGCGCGCTCGCGCAGCACCCATAGATCCGCCGGGCGGGTGATCGGGGCCCGGGTCAGGCGCAGCTCGACCTCGAGCCGGCGCTCGGGCGCGGCGCGCTGCCAGCGGGTGGCCGCGGGCAAGCTGACCACGCTGACCGCGTGGAGGTCGAGCCAGGGGCCGTCGGGGACGTGCAGCCAGCCGTGTTCGCCGATCAGGACCAGCGACTCGGGCTCGGCGTCGAGGCGCGCGGCGAGGGGGTGGCGGCGGCCGAGCGCGACCCACACGCGGCCGCCGGGGCGGGCCAGGGTGAAGGCGCGCAGCGAGTCGCCGCCATCGAGGGCGCGGAGCACCGCGTAGTAGGGCGGATCCGCCACGCGGCAGAGGTTGCGGCGGACCCCTGGGCGTCGGTGAAGAAGGCCAGGCGCTGATCCTCGCAGCCCAGGCGCAGCAGCTCACCGGCCACGCGCAAGAAGCCCTCGTCGCCCTCGCTGAGGAAGAGCAGCTCGCCCAGGGGCGGGGTGGGCTCGCCGGCGCGCTCGAGGGGCAGGACCTCGGCCCAGCACGAGAGCGGCCGCGGGTTCGCGGGCGCCCGGGTGCGGAGGCTGACGCCGGCCTCGCGCAGGCGCGCGCGGTCGGCCCGGGGCAGCGGCTCGTCCGTGGACAGGCACAGCTTGCCGGCGGTGTCGCGGGCGAAGTCCACGGGCGCGGCCTGGACCGCCGGGGGGATCAGGTTCGCGTCGAGGGCGGCGCGCAGGACCGCGAGATCTTCGAAGACCAGCGTGGACATGGTCTGTCGGGCTGCTAGCCGGAGCCCTGCTCGATCGACTCGCGCTCGTCCTCGTCCTCGTCCGCGCTCGCCTCGGCGCCGGCCTGCTCGCCCTGTCCGCGGCGAACCACCACCTTACCGACCTCCTCGGCCTCGACCACGCCACCTTCGACCAGCGCGTTGACCAGGGCGCGGTGCTCCTCCTCGTGCTCGTGGGGGAGGGCGTCCGAGTCCGACTCGTACTCGACGATCAGGTTCTTCTTCCCGGTCGCCGGATCGATCTGCAGGTGGATGTTGAGCTCGGGCATGGCTGCGCCTGCGTCACGCAGGCGCAGCCATGCCCGAGCTCAACATCCACCTGCAGATCGATCCGGCGACCGGGAAGAAGAACCTGATCGTCGAGTACGAGTCGGACTCGGACGCCCTCCCCCACGAGCACGAGGAGGAGCACCGCGCCCTGGTCAACGCGCTGGTCGAAGGTGGCGTGGTCGAGGCCGAGGAGGTCGGTAAGGTGGTGGTTCGCCGCGGACAGGGCGAGCAGGCCGGCGCCGAGGCGAGCGCGGACGAGGACGAGGACGAGCGCGAGTCGATTCGAGCAGGGCTCCGGCTAGCAGCCGACAGACCATGTCCACGCTGGTCTTCGAAGATCTCGCGGTCCTGCGCGCCGCCCTCGACGCGAACCTGATCCCCCCGGCGGTCCAGGCCGCGCCCGTGGACTTCGCCCGCGACACCGCCGGCAAGCTGTGCCTGTCCACGGACGAGCCGCTGCCCCGGGCCGACCGCGCGCGCCTGCGCGAGGCCGGCGTCAGCCTCCGCACCCGGGCGCCCGCGAACCCGCGGCCGCTCTCGTGCTGGGCCGAGGTCCTGCCCCTCGAGCGCGCCGGCGAGCCCACCCCGCCCCTGGGCGAGCTGCTCTTCCTCAGCGAGGGCGACGAGGGCTTCTTGCGCGTGGCCGGTGAGCTGCTGCGCCTGGGCTGCGAGGATCAGCGCCTGGCCTTCTTCACCGACGCCCAGGGGGTCCGCCGCAACCTCTGCCGCGTGGCGGATCCGCCCTACTACGCGGTGCTCCGCGCCCTCGATGGCGGCGACTCGCTGCGCGCCTTCACCCTGGCCCGCCCCGGCGGCCGCGTGTGGGTCGCGCTCGGCCGCCGCCACCCCCTCGCCGCGCGCCTCGACGCCGAGCCCGAGTCGCTGGTCCTGATCGGCGAACACGGCTGGCTGCACGTCCCCGACGGCCCCTGGCTCGACCTCCACGCGGTCAGCGTGGTCAGCTTGCCCGCGGCCACCCGCTGGCAGCGCGCCGCGCCCGAGCGCCGGCTCGAGGTCGAGCTGCGCCTGACCCGGGCCCCGATCACCCGCCCGGCGGATCTATGGGTGCTGCGCGAGCGCGCCCTCGAGCAGGTCGAGGCCCTGGTCCGCACGGTCCCCGAGTCCGTCGTCGCCCAGCTGCGCTTCGCCACCATCCAGGACCCCCGAGGCGGCGATCCGATCGTCGTGCTCCGAGCCCGGCGCAGCGCCGCCGGGCCGCCGGCCCTCGACCTCGACGCCGAGGCCTACGTCCCCGCCCCGCAGATCCAGGACCTCTACCTGCCCGTGGGCGCCGCCGTGGATCCGCCCTTTCGGCCCAGCAAGCTGCGCGAGCTGCTGCTCGACGGCCCCGACGCGGACAGCGTGGTCTGGCTCGCGCCCCAGGGCGAGGGCGGACGCCGCGGCCGGGCCTTCACCCGCGAGAGCCTGGCCGAGGACGCCTTCGCCCCGCTCGGCGAGTGGGTCGACTACCTCGTCTCCGCCAACGCGGACGCCCTGGTCCCCTGGGTGCGCAGCGCCGAGTTCGACTTCGACCCCTTCGTGAGCATCGGGATCGAGTGGGCCGAAGGCAGCGCGCCGCCGCGGCCCGCCGCGCCAGAGCCCGGCCCGCGCAAGCGCGCCGCGCACAGGGGACCGCTGCGCCCGGCCGCGGTCTTCGAGGCGCCCATCGACGACGCGCCCGCCGAGGACGAGGCCGCTCCCGAAGGCGACGCCCCCGAAGACGGCGCGCTCACGGTCCCCGCAGACGCCCCGCGCAGCGCCATCGAGGCCCGCCTCGCCGCCCTCGAGGCCGAGTTTTGCGGCCTCGACCTTCCCCTCGACGATCCCGCTCGAGTCCCCCGCTGGGCCGAGCTCGGGGAGCTCCAGGCTGCCCTCCAGCGCACCCGCGAGGCCGGCCTGTGCTGGTCGCGGGCGCTGTGGGAGACCCCCCCGCCCGACGGCCCGACGCCCGCGGCCATCGCCAGGCGCTGGGCCGAGCGCGAGGCCCAGCTCCAGGGCTTCCCCAGCCCCGCGCAGATGCTCGGCATCGTCGACGTGATCCCCGAGGACCTCGACGAGCAGATGATCCGTGGCCTGGCCGCGGCCGTGCTCGCCCTCGCGGCCAGCGGCGAGCAGCTCGAGGGCGAGCAGCTCGCCGCGCTCCAGCGCTTCTTCGCCAGCCACGGCGAGCGCCTCGACCTGCGCGCGCTGTGGCTGTCGCGCAGCGCCCTCGCGCGCATGGCCGGCGACGATCGCCTGGCGCTCTTCCAGACCCGCGACCAGATCATGGCCACGCTGCGCGAGGGCGTGGGCCTGGCCCGCAACATCCCCGCCTTCGTGCGCACCTACGGCAGCGACGGCGACGCGGGCGACCTCGGCCGCCTCGCCGACGCGCTCGGCAGCGTCCGCGACGACTACCTCCTGGCCACGCGCACGCGCCGGCGCTCGACCATCGAGTCGACCTTCCCCGACGCGCGCACCGACGCCTACGTGCGCCTGCTCTTCGCCTGGGGCCTGGCCCGCCTCGGCCGCCCCCAGGCCGCCCGCGACGAGCTCGAGGCGGCTCGCAAGCTCCTGGGTCCGCGGGCCGCCGACCCGAGCGAGCCGGCAGCGACCCCGTGCACCACGCGGCCTTCTTGGCCTTCGAAGCGCGGATCCTCCAGGCCCTCGACGGCGTGGCCCCGGGCGCGCCCATGTCCGCCGCCCCCGACGGGCCGATCGCCGCCCGCGAGCGCCTCGAGCAGGACAACCTCGGGCGCTACAAGTACGACAGCCTCGTCGAGATCTCGCGCATCCTCGACCCCCACCACGGCGTCAACGCGGTCGATCGCTGGGTCGAGAGCAAGGCCGGCGAGCAGCCCTTCGCCGGCCTCGCGCTGCTCGACGATCCCCAGCGCCTCGCCGGGCTCTTCGACGACATGCTCGCGCAGCTGCCCGGCTGGGACGCCCCGCGCCAGGCCAAGGCGCTGCACAACCTGCTCGAGTACCTCGACGCCCTGCCCGAGCCCCTGGCCACGCCGCGCCTCCAGGCCGCGCTCCCGCTGATCGGCGACCTCGCCCTCGAGCAGCGCCCGCCCCTCTTGCGCCTGGCCATCGTCCGCGCCGGCTACCTCGAGCGCCCCGAGCTCGTCGGCGCCGCCCTCGACACCCTCGCGGCCAGCGACGGCGCGCTCGCGACCGAGCTGCCCGCCGCCTACGCCGAGCTCCTCGCCCGCGTGGCCCCGACCACGAGGCGCACCGGCCACGAGGCGCGCCTGCATTCGCTGCTCACCAACCTCGCCCGCCGCGTGGGCGACGAGCGCGACCTGGCCACCGCCACCGCCCGCCTGCACCTCGCGGCCGCGAGCGCGGCCATGGGCCAGCCGGGCCAGGTCCAGGCCGCCTTCGCCAGCGCCCACGCCCTGCTCCCCGAGCTCGCCGTCCGCCCCGGCGACTACCAGACCCTGCTGCGCGACATGGCCATGACCTCAGCCGCAGCACCCCCAACCAGGCCATCGCCGGGGCGCGAGCGCTCTTCGAGCGCCTCGCCGAGACCACCGACATGAAGACCGCCAACTCGCACTACTGCCTGGCGGTCATCCAGCTGATGGAGTCGGTGGTCCTGTCCCTGGCCAGCGAAGACCTGACCTTGTCCGAGTGGGCCCGACGCTGGGTCGAGGAGGACGAGCACCTGCTCCACCGGCGGATCCATCGCGATCTGAGCTACCATCGAAGCCCCGCATGAGCGCCCCGACGACCCCCGCCTCGCCTGATCAGCCTGATCAGGCCAACGAGCTCGATCAGCTCGACCGAGACATCGACGCCGTCGGCGAGCTCGACTACGAGACCCTGGCCGCCCGCTCCCACGCCCTGCGCGAGCGCCTCAACCGCTTCCGCACGGCCCTCGGCCACTACTTCGTCGAGCGCCAATCGATCATCGACCTGATGACGATCTGCGCCATCGCCCAGGAGCCGCTGCTGCTCGTCGGCGTCCCCGGCACGGCCAAGTCCGACCTCGTGACCAAGTTCCGCGACGCGCTCGGGATCCCCAGCGAGGACTACTTCGAGTACATGCTCACGCGCTTCACGGAGCCCTCCGAGGTCATGGGCCCGATCGACATCAACCTGCTGCGCGAGGGTCGCTACATCCGCCGGCCCAGGGCAAGCTGCCCACGGCGCGCATGGTCTTCCTCGACGAGATCTTCAAGTCGAACTCGGCGATCCTCAACTCGCTGCTCACGATCATCAACGAGCGCAAGTTCTACCAGGACGGCACCCCCGTGCCCGTGGCCCTCGAGGTGCTGATCGCCGCGACCAACGAGATCCCCGAGCACGCCGAGCTCGCCGCGCTCAAGGATCGCTTCTGCCTCAAGATCGTCGCCCACCCCGTGCAAGACGAGCACTTCTTCGAGCTCATCGACGCCGGCCTCGACGCCCAGACCCAGCGCGACCTCGCCCAAAAGCCCTGGGTCGAGGGCCACGCCAGCCTCGTCGACCTGCTCGAGGCCCACCGCTACCTGAGCTTGCAGATGGCTCGGCGCGAGCTCATGGCCGACGGCCAGGTGGTCCGCGATCGCCACCGCTACTTCTCCGACGAGCTGCTGCGCGAGCTGCATCGCCTGCTCAAGACCCTGGCCCGCGAGGACGGCGTGTTCGTCAGCGATCGCAAGGTCGTCAAGCTCTACAAGCTGCTGCGCACCCGGGCCTGGCTGCTCCACGGCGGCAAGGTCGAGCGCGAGGACCTCGCCCTGCTCGCCTACCTGGGTGAGACCCGCGAGGAGCTCGCCCTGCTCGAGGACAAGGTCCCCAAGCTCCTCGGCCTCGACTAGGAAGCTGGGGAGCTGGGACAGCGTGGAGGAGTCGTGAGCGAGGCGCGGGCGCGAGTCGACGAGTGGGCCGCCGCGGGGCTGCTGCTCCAGCGTGGGGCCAGCGTGGACGCCGAGCTCCTCGCCCTGACCGCGCCCTGGCTCGACGCCACCACCGAGGTCCTCGCCCTGCTCCCGCCCCTGGGCGTGGTCGCCGATCTCGGCCGGCTGCTGACCCGCGCGCCCTTCGACATCGCCCGCTCCGAGCCCGTCGCCGACCCTGACCTGCGCGCGGCCATCGACGCTACGAAGAGCACCTGCTCGGCCGCCTGTCCGCCGACTACCGGCTCGATGGCCGCGCGCAGGTCAGGGTCGGCGACGGGCTCGGAGCGGGCGATGTCGAAGGGCGCGCGGGTCAGCAGCCGGCCGAGATCGGCCGACCACGCCCAGGGGCGGGAGCAGGGCGAGGACCTCGGTGGTGGCGTCGAGCCAGGGCGCGGTCAGGGCGAGGAGCTCGGCGTCCACGCTGGCCCCACGCTGGAGCAGCAGCCCGCGGCGGCCCACTCGTCGACTCGCGCCCGCGCCTCGCTCACGACTCCTCCACGCTGTCCCAGCTCCCAGCTTCCTAGTCGAGGCCGAGGAGCTTGGGGACCTTGTCCTCGAGCAGGGCGAGCTCCTCGCGGGTCTCACCCAGGTAGGCGAGCAGGGCGAGGTCCTCGCGCTCGACCTTGCCGCCGTGGAGCAGCCAGGCCCGGGTGCGCAGCAGCTTGTAGAGCTTGACGACCTTGCGATCGCTGACGAACACGCCGTCCTCGCGGGCCAGGGTCTTGAGCAGGCGATGCAGCTCGCGCAGCAGCTCGTCGGAGAAGTAGCGGTGGCGATCGCGGACCACTGGCCGTCGGCCATGAGCTCGCGCCGAGCCATCTGCAAGCTCAGGTAGCGGTGGGCCTCGAGCAGGTCGACGAGGCTGGCGTGGCCCTCGACCCAGGGCTTTTGGGCGAGGTCGCGCTGGGTCTGGGCGTCGAGGCCGGCGTCGATGAGCTCGAAGAAGTGCTCGTCTTGCACGGGGTGGGCGACGATCTTGAGGCAGAAGCGATCCTTGAGCGCGGCGAGCTCGGCGTGCTCGGGGATCTCGTTGGTCGCGGCGATCAGCACCTCGAGGGCCACGGGCACGGGGGTGCCGTCCTGGTAGAACTTGCGCTCGTTGATGATCGTGAGCAGCGAGTTGAGGATCGCCGAGTTCGACTTGAAGATCTCGTCGAGGAAGACCATGCGCGCCGTGGGCAGCTTGCCCTGGGCCCGGCGGATGTAGCGACCCTCGCGCAGCAGGTTGATGTCGATCGGGCCCATGACCTCGGAGGGCTCCGTGAAGCGCGTGAGCATGTACTCGAAGTAGTCCTCGCTGGGGATCCCGAGCGCGTCGCGGAACTTGGTCACGAGGTCGGACTTGGCCGTGCCGGGGACGCCGACGAGCAGCAGCGGCTCCTGGGCGATGGCGCAGATCGTCATCAGGTCGATGATCGATTGGCGCTCGACGAAGTAGTGGCCGAGGGCCGTGCGGAAGCGGTTGAGGCGCTCGCGCAGGGCGTGGGAGCGGGCGGCCAGGGTCTCGTAGTCGAGCTCGCCGACGGCGTCGATGTCTCGGTCGAGCTGATCGAGCTCGTTGGCCTGATCAGGCTGATCAGGCGAGGCGGGGGTCGTCGGGGCGCTCATGCGGGGCTTCGATGGTAGCTCAGATCGCGATGGATCCGCCGGTGGAGCAGGTGCTCGTCCTCCTCGACCCAGCGTCGGGCCCACTCGGACAAGGTCAGGTCTTCGCTGGCCAGGGACAGGACCACCGACTCCATCAGCTGGATGACCGCCAGGCAGTAGTGCGAGTTGGCGGTCTTCATGTCGGTGGTCTCGGCGAGGCGCTCGAAGAGCGCTCGCGCCCCGGCGATGGCCTGGTGGGGGTGCTGCGGCTGAGGGTCATGGCCATGTCGCGCAGCAGGGTCTGGTAGTCGCCGGGCGGACGGCGAGCTCGGGGAGCAGGGCGTGGGCGCTGGCGAAGGCGGCCTGGACCTGGCCCGGCTGGCCCATGGCCGCGCTCGCGGCCGCGAGGTGCAGGCGGGCGGTGGCGGTGGCCAGGTCGCGCTCGTCGCCCACGCGGCGGGCGAGGTTGGTGAGCAGCGAATGCAGGCGCGCCTCGTGGCCGGTGCGCTCGTGGTCGGGGCCACGCGGGCGAGGAGCTCGGCGTAGGCGGCGGGCAGCTCGGTCGCGAGCGCGCCGTCGCTGGCCGCGAGGGTGTCGAGGGCGGCGCCGACGAGCTCGGGGCGCTCGAGGTAGCCGGCGCGGACGATGGCCAGGCGCAAGAGGGGCGGGCGCTGCTCGAGGGCGAGGTCGCCGATCAGCGGGAGCGCGGCCTGGAGGCGCGGCGTGGCCAGGGGCTCGGGCAGGGCGTCGAGGTACTCGAGCAGGTTGTGCAGCGCCTTGGCCTGGCGCGGGGCGTCCCAGCCGGGCAGCTGCGCGAGCATGTCGTCGAAGAGCCCGGCGAGGCGCTGGGGATCGTCGAGCAGCGCGAGGCCGGCGAAGGGCTGCTCGCCGGCCTGCTCTCGACCCAGCGATCGACCGCGTTGACGCCGTGGTGGGGGTCGAGGATGCGCGAGATCTCGACGAGGCTGTCGTACTTGTAGCGCCCGAGGTTGTCCTGCTCGAGGCGCTCGCGGGCGGCGATCGGCCCGTCGGGGGCGGCGGACATGGGCGCGCCCGGGGCCACGCCGTCGAGGGCCTGGAGGATCCGCGCTTCGAAGGCCAAGAAGGCCGCGTGGTGCACGGGGTCGGCTGCGGGCTCGCTCGGGTCGGCGGCCCGCGGACCCAGGAGCTTGCGAGCCGCCTCGAGCTCGTCGCGGGCGGCCTGGGGGCGGCCGAGGCGGGCCAGGCCCCAGGCGAAGAGCAGGCGCACGTAGGCGTCGGTGCGCGCGTCGGGGAAGGTCGACTCGATGGTCGAGCGCCGGCGCGTGCGCGTGGCCAGGAGGTAGTCGTCGCGGACGCTGCCGAGCGCGTCGGCGAGGCGGCCGAGGTCGCCCGCGTCGCCGTCGCTGCCGTAGGTGCGCACGAAGGCGGGGATGTTGCGGGCCAGGCCCACGCCCTCGCGCAGCGTGGCCATGATCTGGTCGCGGGTCTGGAAGAGCGCCAGGCGATCGTCGCCGGCCATGCGCGCGAGGGCGCTGCGCGACAGCCACAGCGCGCGCAGGTCGAGGCGCTCGCCGTGGCTGGCGAAGAAGCGCTGGAGCGCGGCGAGCTGCTCGCCCTCGAGCTGCTCGCCGCTGGCCGCGAGGGCGAGCACGGCCGCGGCCAGGCCACGGATCATCTGCTCGTCGAGGTCCTCGGGGATCACGTCGACGATGCCGAGCATCTGCGCGGGGCTGGGGAAGCCCTGGAGCTGGGCCTCGCGCTCGGCCCAGCGCCTGGCGATGGCCGCGGGCGTCGGGCCGTCGGGCGGGGGGGTCTCCCACAGCGCCCGCGACCAGCACAGGCCGGCCTCGCGGGTGCGCTGGAGGGCAGCCTGGAGCTCCCCGAGCTCGGCCCAGCGGGGGACTCGAGCGGGATCGTCGAGGGGAAGGTCGAGGCCGCAAAACTCGGCCTCGAGGGCGGCGAGGCGGGCCTCGATGGCGCTGCGCCGGGGCGTCTGCGGGGACCGTGAGCGCGCCGTCTTCGGGGGCGTCGCCTTCGGGAGCGGCCTCGTCCTCGGCGGGCGCGTCGTCGATGGGCGCCTCGAAGACCGCGGCGGGCGCAGCGGTCCCCTGTGCGCGGCGCGCTTGCGCGGGCCGGGCTCTGGCGCGGCGGGCCGCGGCGGCGCGCTGCCTTCGGCCCACTCGATCCCGATGCTCACGAAGGGGTCGAAGTCGAACTCGGCGCTGCGCACCCAGGGGACCAGGGCGTCCGCGTTGGCGGAGACGAGGTAGTCGACCCACTCGCCGAGCGGGGCGAAGGCGTCCTCGGCCAGGCTCTCGCGGGTGAAGGCCCGGCCGCGGCGTCCGCCCTCGCCCTGGGGCGCGAGCCAGACCACGCTGTCCGCGTCGGGGCCGTCGAGCAGCAGCTCGCGCAGCTTGCTGGGCCGAAAGGGCGGATCCACGGCGGCGCCCACGGGCAGGTAGAGGTCCTGGATCTGCGGGGCGGGGACGTAGGCCTCGGCGTCGAGGTCGAGGGCCGGCGGCCCGGCGGCGCTGCGCCGGGCTCGGAGCACGACGATCGGATCGCCGCCTCGGGGGTCCTGGATGGTGGCGAAGCGCAGCTGGGCGACGACGGACTCGGGGACCGTGCGGACCAGGGCCTCGACCTGCTCGAGGGCGCGCTCGCGCAGCACCCATAGATCCGCCGGGCGGGTGATCGGGGCCCGGGTCAGGCGCAGCTCGACCTCGAGCCGGCGCGTCGGGCGCGGCGCGCTGCCAGCGGGTGGCCGCGGGCAAGCTGACCACGCTGACCGCGTGGAGTCGAGCCAGGGGCCGTCGGGGACGTGCAGCCAGCCGTGTTCGCCGATCAGGACAGCGACTCGGGCTCGGCGTCGAGGCGCGCGGCGAGGGGGTGGCGGCGGCCGAGCGCGACCCACACGCGGCCGCCGGGGCGGGCCAGGGTGAAGGCGCGCAGCGAGTCGCCGCCATCGAGGGGCGC
>NZ_JABJWV010000017.1:0-33906 GCF_011083025.2 Pseudenhygromyxa sp. WMMC2535 | reverse complement strand
ATGGGGGCCAGGTTGTATGCATGCCTTTGGGAGTGCCAATCCTGGGTCTTCGAAAACCGGCAGATGTTCCTGTTTCAAGAGCCTGGTGGCCTGACTCGAGTTTCGGCGTGGGGGGCTTTCCGGTCTATTGGATTTTCTATTGGATTTTCTATTGTCCGGTCTATGTCCGGTCTAATTTTGTGCCTGAGTCGTCTAATTGAGAGCTGAGAAGGAAAATAGACTTTTCGTGTTGGAGCCCGCTACTTCTAGAACTGACCTCGATCTCGCGAAGGCGACCCACGTCGAGTCGGCTCCCTTCACGGCGGAGACTCAGGGGTGCTGCGCCCCCCTCAGCTGCAACTCGCTCGGGTCGTCGACGTCCATCGAGGAGCTGGCACGCGCCATCGTCCAGCGGCGAGCTGATGCCTTCGAGCATCGAGCCCAGCTCGAAGGTCTGGGGGTGGCCACTCCCATCCCGCATCGAGGCGTCGTCAGCACCTTGGCGGTCGGAGACGCGGTCGGAGCGCGGACTCAAAGCCGGCGGTACCTGACTCTGCCCGACGGGGTGCTACCAGGCGTCCCGAGATCAAAGTGGCTCCGCTCTCGAGCATGACTTTGCTCTCACGTAATTGTCGTCGCCTCCACAATCAATTTTCGAGCTGCGGCCGTGCATGGTTGTGAGACTCGAAGCCCTCCTCGAAGACGGCCGCCGCACCGCGGTGCTCCGCGTCATCCACGGCCACCCAGAGACGGCCGCAGGTCGTTGGCGACCCATCCTCACCAGCGCGAACCAAATCGCGGCTAAAGCGCACCGCGTACCGACGGGCACAGCCGGTTGGAGCCGTTGGCATCGGGCGGGCGGTGTCGCCATGGGCGTCTGCGCGTGGCGCGCAGTCACACTTACTGGTGCCACGCTCAGGCTCAGCCGTTCTGCGAAGAGCAGGAGGGATAGCCGACGATGCAGGCATGCGGAGACTCTCTCTTTCTCAGTGAAGAGGAGCGCGAGTGTCTCGCGGACTCGCTCGAGGGCTTCGAGGAAGAGGGCAAGCGCTACCTCGACTGCGCGAATCCAGCGATGGAGGACTACGGCAACTGTCTGAGCATGAACACCCAGGGTGCGAAGCCAGCTGGTACTGAGCTCTTTGGAGCTTCGGCCGGAGGCTCATTTGAGCGCCTCGCGCCTTTCAGCGTCGAAGTGGGCTACCTTTGGCCCTTCGAGGAAGCCCATCATGATCAAGAACACCACGCTCATACTCGCCTTTGCCCTGGGACTACTGCTGCCGGCCTCGGCCTTGGCCTCGCTCCCGGACCTTTGCGATGACGTCTACCTCGATGAGATCGGCGCCCCAGTCACCGACAGCGAGGGCACCAGGCTATCCCGCTTCTGCCAGTGGACCGGCCCGACGCGCCCCTGTGGCTGACCACGTGTGCTGCTCGATCGCGCGAGCGCGAGCTGTACGGCCACCGACGAAAACGGGCGATGCACGACAGGCATCAAGATGTGGTGCGACTACGGGGAGCAGATCAACGGGGAGGTCGTGTGCTACCAGCCCTTCGACGATGCCTGTGATCGAGGGTTCTGTGATGATCTCGCTCCTTCAGGAAGCGACCTTGTCTACGTCGCTCCGCTTTGCTGCTTTGAGCATCTCGATGCCTGCTACGAGCTGAGCATTGCAGAATACTGCGGAGGGTTTTTTCTTGAACTGTGACTCACCCTACTCGAACTCCGACGGCACCGTTGGCTGCGGAGAGGGATGACACTTCTTATTGTTCATATTTTCTGCAATGCACTTCAGTTGGGCATCGGCAGCTTCGCTACTTCCACTCATCCTAAATAGAGACGCAGCACGATGCCTAGCGTGTGATGCCCTCTCCCAGGCTTCCGCTTCTTCCCATGCGTCGGCTGCTCCTTCCAAAATCCAGCTCGCAACAACGATGTCATCAATGATTTCATGTTTGGCAATGATCTGCTCTCCAACGCGAGTGGATAAAAAACCATGAAGAGAGGGGTGATCGGGTCGCAAGATGTCGCGGCTGTTTCGCCAGTGCTCATACACCTCGCGAGATTGCCCCGCGGATGCCGCGTTCCACGCCTCGAGGTTCTCATGTAACCCCACCCACCACCTGGGGACCGAGGGCAACGGCAGGACTGCCATGGAGCTCTCACGACCAGGCACATCTCCGAGCTTGGTTGCCGCAAATCCTCCCACGAAGGCCAAGAGCAGACCCCCCAGGAGCACCTGCCCCCACATCGATCGCCTGCGCGTCTTCCGCTCCAGTGCCTCTCGCTCCGCGCTCTCGAGCTCGGCGAGCAGGGCCTCCATGCTCGGGTGCCTGTCTTGCGCTCGCCAGGCCAGCCCCCGAAGCAACGCAGCCCGGACCCGCGGAGGGATCCCCGGCAGGGCTCTGTCTCCGGCCGCCAACTTCCCGGCCTCCATGGCCTCGAGCACGGCGATGCGTGTCCCTCCACCAAAGGGCAGCGCCCCATAGAGCGCCCCGTAGACCGCCGCACAAAACGAGAACTGATCGGACTGTGCATCCCCAGGACCCCCGATCACGCGCTCGGGCGCCATGTAGCCGGTCGTACCCCCGGGCCTCTGCTCCGACTCACTGCCCCGGGGCATCGACGCCGCCAGGCCAAGATCCGCCACGCACACGCGCTCATCGTCCCCGAGCAGCAGGTTCTCGGGCTTGAAGTCGTTGTGGACGAGCCCTGCCTCGTGGATGGCGATCAGGCCACGGGCCGCCTGGCCGTAAACATAGAGCACCTCCCTCCAGTGGCGCGGATCCCAGTGCGCGGCGTCCTGACCACGGATGAACTCCATCACCACGTAGAGGTGGCCCTCGTACTCGCCGACGTCGAACACCGAGACCACGTTGGGGTGCGAGAGACGAGCCAGGGCCTGGGCCTCCTCGAGGATCCGTGTGTCCCCGCTGGGCATCACGTCGGTCCACAGCTTGAGCGCCACCAACCGCCCGAGCGTGGGATCCCAGGCCCGAAACACCACGCCCATGCCCCCGTAGCCGATCATCCGCAGCAGCTCGAAGCGTCCGATGGTCTTGCGTTGACCCGCGTTGATCAACGCACGTCGGTGGTGGACATCGACCTCGCGCCGCAGCGCTCGCCAGGGCCCCTGGGCGTAGGGGTCCTTGTACTCGTAGATCTCAGCAGGCGGATCGAGATCTTCCCCATCGGGACCGAAGTACTTGGCGTACTCACGCTCGATCTCCTCGTGCGACATCGGTACATGTCGCTCTTCGGGTTGGTACTCGATCGCCACGAGGATCCCTGGGGGCCAACCCTACACCAATGCGCTTGAACTTTGGTACAGTTTCGTGGTGGTTGCAGCGAGTGATAGCGTTTGATGGTGAACGACGAGGAGTTGGCCAGGCATTTGGAGAGACTGCGAGTCGCCGCAATTGCAGAGGAGCCTGGTGCCGTCGATGCGCTGGGAAGGGCGCTATACGAGGAGTTCGAGCGGATGCTGGGTTCGGAAGATCTCACCCATGACGCCTTCGAGGCGCTATGGCGCAAGATCGGGTCTTTCGAAGCTCGGCAGGAGGACTCGTTTTTGCGCTGGGTTCGAGTGTTTGCGAAGAACCAGCGGGTCTGGTCGCGGCCGAGCAAGGCCCGGCGCTCCTGGGAGCAGCTCGACGTCGAGCTGGTCGCGCGAGACGAGAGCCCAAGCCAGGCGTTCGAGCGGCGCGAGCAAGTTCGCCGGCTGGAGAGCGCGGTCGCCGAGCTCGGCTCGATCTTCGTGCGCGCGCTTCGACATCGACTGAGCGGAGGCCGACCCGAAGCCCTCGCCGCAGACGAGTCCATCCACCTGAGCGCGGCTCGATGGCGCATGGGGGAGGTGGTGCGCCGGCTTCGGAAGGTGCTCGGCGAGGCCCAGAGCCTTCCCCGGGTCTCGGGCAGCAGCTCCGCCTGACGATGGGTCTTCTCTAGTACGGGCTGACTGTCAGCAACCATGCACATCCGCATAGAAAGAACCGGCTCAATTGCATGGGCGTGGCTGGCCGAGCTCGGCCCGGGTTCACGAGCTCTCAGACTCGCGCAAGACTGTGAGGAACCTCTCCCTTTTATTTCTCAGTCTTTCACTATCAATTCGCGGTGGGCACCTGTTTATGGGCGTGAGCCTGGAAGCCCTCTTCGAAGACGGTCAGCGCAGCGCGGTGCTCCGCGTCATCTATGGTCATCCGGAGATCAGCCTCGGCGAGCTCGCCAGCTTCGTCATGAGCGACGACCCCCTGGCTCCGGTCCTCAGAACCCTGACGATCGATGAGCTCCTCCAGGTGAGCCGCACTGCGCAGGGCGGCGACTCCGACCCGTCAGCGATCGACTACGCCCGCCTGGGGCGCGCCAAGAAGGCCACCGGGGAGGACTTCGATGAGCTCGCCATCGAGGTGCTCACCGCAGCTGGACGGCCTGTCGCGGCGGCCTACCTGCGAACTCGCCTCGGGGGCCCTCGCTGGAAGCTGCAAGCGTCGATGCACCGTCTCGAGGCTGCGGGGGTCGTGCGGCGTCACGGTCAGACCAGCGGAACACGCTGGGGGTTGGTAGAGCGTTCCTAGTTGGGCCCCTCCTGCGTGCCTGCGATGAGCCGCGCCCTGCCCAAGCCCATCAAGCGAGGGGCCACCTTTCGTGATTTCAACCAGCACGATCGCAAAGACCGGGTGACGGAGCTGATCGGGGGAGACCTCTACAGCCGACCCGCGCCCCACTTCTTCGACCTCGTGGTGCGCTCGACCTTGCTCAGCGAGCTGGAGCGGCTCGAGGGATGGCTACTCCTCGAGGAGCCCCTGCTCCGGCTCGATGGAGAGGAGCTGCTCGTGCCCGGCATCGCGGGGTGGCGCTACGAGGGCGAGGCCACGAAGTTCGAGGCGCAGCACATCTGCGCCCAGAAGCGGCCAGACTGGGTCTGCGAGCTGCTCACGCCTGCGTTCGAGGAACTCGACCGCCAGCGCAAGCTGCCGCGCTACGCCGAAGCCGGAGTGGCCTTCGTCTGGCTCATCGACCGGCCCCGACGGCGGCTGGAGATCTATCAGACACGAGATGGCGTGCCTACCCTGCTCCAGACTCACTCCGGCAACGCCTACGTGCGAGCCGATCCTTTTGTCTCGTGCACCCTGAGCCTGGGCCCGCTGTGGTGATCGCCCGAAATGCGAGCTCGCCTCCTGAGCGAGAAGGTCTCTATCGAATCGGTATCGGTGATTGATGAACACGACCGACAAGAAGTTCAGCCAAGACTTTGGCAGTCATGTTCGATCTCTGCGCAAGGCTCGGAACATGACTCAAGAGGGTCTCGCCGAGAGCTCGGGGTTGTCCGCGGACACGATCCGCCGGCTCGAGAAGGGGAACTTCTCGCCGAGCCTCGACACGCTGAGGAAGCTCTCCCAGGGAATGACGCTCAGCCTCAGCACGCTCTTCGCGGCCTTCGAGTTTGGCGAGCTGGATCCGAGTCGGGAGCTCCAGGATTTACTCAGGGGGCTCGAGACGCAGGAGGTGAGGCAGATGCTCAGGGTGTTGCAGGTGTTGCTCGACTGCCTGAAGGGGTAAGCTGTGCTTGGTGTCTCGGTCCGGGAGCGGCCGATGATCCCGCGGTGCGGCTGCTGGTGATCAGCGATGCGGTATAGGTGCATGTGGACGTCCGAGACCGAGGGCCCGCTGCCGTAGGCCGCACTCGCCGAGGGGCCCGCCTGCGCTTTGCTCCCGCGGTCGCGTCTCTCGATGTCAGGCTCAGTGAGTAGGTGAATTGATTAGTCACTCCATCGATGTACATATAGTGTGTATGATCACGAACGCTAGGTTTGAGTCTGGAGTATGAAGTGTAGGTTCGTTGCACGCGGGGTTGGACGCAGTGAAACCCCGGTCTTGCGTGCAAAATGACGAATTCGGGTTCTGAGAGGGGTGTGGCGGGCTGTTTGAAAATTGAAGAGAACCACATGAACAGAGTTCACCCGAGCGCGAAATCGCCCTGCGTGCAAAAGGCCTGAGAAAGCTTGTAATTTCGAGGGGTTAGAAAAGAGCCCCTTCCGCCCTCGTTTGAGGGCGGCCCCGTTGAAGCTTCGCCGTCGGCCCGCATTGCTGGGCCAAGGGAGCGACCGCCCTTCCGCCCTCGTTTGAGGGCGGCCCCGTTGAAGCATATCATTGACGATCTCTTCCGTCGTCCTGACGATCCTTCCGCCCTCGTTTGAGGGCGGCCCCGTTGAAGCTCGGGGGGGTGCGCAGCGAGGCCCAGGCGACGAGCGCCTTCCGCCCTCGTTTGAGGGCGGCCCCGTTGAAGCGACGCGGCCCAGGCAGCCGGGTCCATCGACGTGTCTCCTTCCGCCCTCGTTTGAGGGCGGCCCCGTTGAAGCCGGTCCCGTGAGTGCGAGTCCTCGCTCCCCTCCATCCTTCCGCCCTCGTTTGAGGGCGGCCCCGTTGAAGCTTCTCGCTTCACCGACTCGCGGTGAATCTGGCCTTGGCCTTCCGCCCTCGTTTGAGGGCGGCCCCGTTGAAGCAAGGAAGCAAAGATCGAATCCACCGGCTCCTGGCCGGAGCCTTCCGCCCTCGTTTGAGGGCGGCCCCGTTGAAGCTTTCGCAGCGTGAGGAGGCTGGAGAACAAAGCCTCTCCTTCCGCCCTCGTTTGAGGGCGGCCCCGTTGAAGCTGGATGACCCTGGTCCACTCGGTGCCGGGGGTGGCCGTCAGCCTTCCGCCCTCGTTTGAGGGCGGCCCCGTTGAAGCCATCTAACCGGGACCTGGATCACGGACTGGATCTCTCCCTTCCGCCCTCGTTTGAGGGCGGCCCCGTTGAAGCCGCGAGCCCCGAACTTGCCGCCGATGGTGACGGCCCTTCCGCCCTCGTTTGAGGGCGGCCCCGTTGAAGCAGGACACGGACCAGAGCCTCTTGGGCGCGGGCGTACAGCCTTCCGCCCTCGTTTGAGGGCGGCCCCGTTGAAGCCATCGCTCAGCGTCTTGGCCAGGATTCCGCGGTTGACCTTCCGCCCTCGTTTGAGGGCGGCCCCGTTGAAGCGAGCAACTCGATGCGGCCGCCCTGCTTCCCCAGCCTTCCGCCCTCGTTTGAGGGCGGCCCCGTTGAAGCAATAATATCCGGCAGAGACCGAATCAGGGTGGGCAGCCTTCCGCCCTCGTTTGAGGGCGGCCCCGTTGAAGCAATGATGGGGTGGATGTACCGGCGTTGCGGTCGTGCGTGCCTTCCGCCCTCGTTTGAGGGCGGCCCCGTTGAAGCACGCGATAGACCGGCATGCCCGCGTCAGCGTCCAGCCTTCCGCCCTCGTTTGAGGGCGGCCCCGTTGAAGCCCGTTACGTCCCACCAGCCCGTCCGAGCGGGGCCTGCCCCTTCCGCCCTCGTTCGACCTGGCTGGAGCTCTCGACCACCCACCATCTCCTCGTGTCCTTGAACGCGATGAAGGCAACGCCTCGAGCAGACGCAGGCCAGTAGGCTCTCCCAAGCAGGGAGGTCACCGGACGGAGCATCCCGCGCCGGAGAAGCCTCGGATCCTTCTCCGAGATTTCTCCACCCTTTCAGCAAGACAAAGCCTCCCGCCGGCATCGCCAGCGGGAGGCTTTGTCTTGTCTGGGGAGCCCCCAGCTGCCAGTTGGGGCCCAAATTCAGCAGCGATCATGCTTGCTTGCAGCCGGGGGTCACAGATCTACGAAATTTCTGATCAGTAGCGTCAGTCAGCTGAGATCACTGGGATTTCTCGTTCTCCTCTCCGCGCGTCTCCTAAGTTTCTCCACCGGCGCCCACCCACCCTAGGGGTGAGGGAGCCCCACCGGTGGGGGAGCTTCGAGCGAAGCGATCGCAGCGTGGGTCAGTCCCGGGGCCAGGTGCATGTAGCACTCCGTGGTCATCAAGCTGGCATGCCCCGCGAGTTCTTGGATGACTCGGGCAGGTATACCGCGCATGGCCAGGTGCGAGCAGAAGGTGTGCCGCAGAGTGTGAGGTCCACGGCGCTTCACCTTGGCCGCGGAGCACAGCCTGCGGAGTCGCTGTAGCAGCCACTGTTGCCCCACGGGGTGCTCGGGCGCAGCTCGGTGCGTGCTCACCATCGCTCGGCACAACACATAGGGTCCAGACCCTTGTCCACTCAGCGCCTCCAGGGCTTCGCACAACCTCGCTGTCATGGGGACTTCACGAGACTTGCCGTTCTTGGGGACATCGAGGACTCCTCGCCACAGCGAGCGCCGAACGATGAGGACGCCCCGGTCGAAGTCCACGCTGTCCCAATGCAGCCCGCGGATCTCTCCCCAGCGCAGCCCTGCATCACCACCGAGCAGTACGCCCACGCGCTCGACCGGCGTGGCCGTCGCGTCGATCAAACGCGCGTACTCGTCGAAGCCCCAAAAATCCCGCGGGGAAGACTTGGGCTTGAGCCGCTTGATCGTTGGAAGCGATCCTGCGGGAATCAGCCCCAGCAAGATCGCGCACTTGAGCATGGTGCTCAAGGTGCTCAACGCCTTGTTGACAGTATGTGCGTGTTTCCCTGCCAGCCTCGAGCGCACACGCTGGACCTGCGACACGTCGATCTGATCGAGCCGAAGGTCTCCAACGATCGGTCCGAGCAATGTGCGGATCGTCTGACGTGCATCCTCGATCGTGCTGGCTTTGTGGTGCTTGGACTGGTGATATTCTTGAATGTATCGATTCTCGAATTCCCTGACTGTTGGTACGGTTTCCTTCCTGCGCTCACGCGGCCCATGCTGTAGCAGGTACCGCTCCCGCTCACGCCCCCAGGAGCGGGCAGCTGCCTTCCCGCGGGTCGGCGCTTTTCGGCGCTCGCGGTAGGCCTGTCCGTTGGGGAGGGTGATGCTGATATCCACTTCGTAGTGGTCTTTGTGGCCCCGGTAGGGGCGGATCGTGACGGTCATGTCGAACTCTCCGTGACCGCCGCCGAATTTGTGCGAAGGCACGTTATCAGCGGCGCGAACGCGGTGGAGCCGAGAAGCTCAACACAGCGCATCGCAGGCGTTCAACGGCCGAGAAGCGGGGGCATGCCCCCTCCTCTAGGCGCAGCGCTCCGCGCGCAGACTCTATGAGGGTAGTCGGGTGGGTGAGTCACTGGAGCCTGATCCGCTGCGTGAGCGTGTTGTTGTCTTGGGTGACTGAAGATGTTTGCCACTGATCTCCTGAGATAGATCGGCGATGCTTGGACCGTGCAGGACGTGAAGTCGAGTCGAGCCCGTCAAAACTCGCTGCTCGCGCTTCTGGGTCTGGTGGTGCTCGTGCTGCCGCCGCGGGTTGGTGCGACGTCGCTGGCGGGGAGCTTTGTCCAACGCCTGACCCTCGCGGGGCCCCTGGCTGAGAGCGCGCCCCAGCTCACCACTTCCGCGCCTGTTGGGACGCTGCCCGGGACCTTTGTCGTCGATGACCGTGGAGCTGCGCGCTACAGCGTTCCGCTCGCGCTTCCGCCGGCTGCTCGCGGCTTCGCGCCCGCGCTATCCCTCGAGTACGACAGCCAGCGCGGGGACGGTGGGCTCGGCGTTGGTTGGGCGCTCTCCGGGGCCTCGGCCATCGACCGCTGTCCGCGGACGCTCGCTGATGACGGCTACTTTCGCGGGGTTCAGCTCGATGACGAGGACGCGCTCTGCCTCGATGGTCAGCGCCTGCGCCTCGTCGAGGGCGAGCACCTCCAGCCCGGCGCCCGCTACCGGCCCAAGCGCGACGACCTCTCGTCTGTCCGCGCCATCGCTTTCACCGAGGGCAGCAAGCAGTCTTGTCACGGCGGTCTTGGCTTCGAGGTCCGGCGCAGTGACGGCACCATCGACCTCTACGGCTGCCGTCGGGACGCCGTCGCCCTGCATCCGCGCGGCCTCGCCAGCTGGTCTCTGGCCGAGCGGCGCGACTGCTTTGGCAACGTCTACGCCCTCAACTACACGAACGAGACGGAGCTCCTCGAAGACGGCGAGGCCGACGTCGAGCGCTGGCTGACCAGCCTCGAGTACGGCGGCCACACCACGCTCCACGCCTTCACTCGACACGTCCGCCTCGAGTGGGAGGACCGCCCAGACCCCGCCGCAGGCTGGCGCCTCGGCGCGCCGCAGCGCCAGACCAAGCGCCTCGCGGCTCTGAGCACCTTCGCCGAGGGCGAGCTCGTTCACCGCTACGAACTCGACTACGACACCCCCTCCATCACGGGCCGCAGCCTCCTTCACGCCGTCCGCCAGTGCGACGCGCAAGGCGTCTGTCGGCCAGACACCACCTTCGCGTGGACCGCCGGCTCCCTCGACTTCGACACCGTCCCCCAGCAGACGAACTTCGCCATCGAATACGCCTGGCCCTACCTCGCCAGCATCTGGTCCGACACGCCCAACACCCTCGCTCCCCGCGTCCTCGCTCAGACCATCCTCGACGCCAACGGCGACGGCCGCAGCGACTTCCTGCTCGCCGTCGGCCAGTCCAACACTCCCGCGCCCGAAGGCCGCGGCTGGGAGCTGTGGACTTCCCAGCCCAAGGCCGACACGGCCGTCGCCCCATGCAGCACCCGCGACGACGACCTCGCGCAATGCCTCGGCTTGGGTCACTACCTCGTCCACGAAGACCCCATCTCCGGCCTGCTCGCCGGCCCCAGCTACGACGACCTCGCCCCGGCCACGCCGCCGCTCTTTGCGGCCGACATCGACGGCGACGGCCGCGATGACGCCGTCGGCCTCGGCGACTCCATCAACGACTTCGGCGGCGCCCCGCCAGCCGGCAGCGCCTTCTACCTCGCCCTCGCCCGCCCCGAAGGCGGCATCGAGCAAGTCGAGTTCGACCCCGGCGTCTCTCCCATCTGGCAGTTCACCGCCCACGACCAGACCGGCGACGGCCTCGGAGACCTGCTCTTTTGCGCTGGCGACCCGCTCCCAAACGCCCTCGACGAGCCCGAGCTCGGCACTGGCACCTGGCACTTCACTCCCAACCTCCCCACTGAAGGGTTCATCTCGGAGCAGGTCGTCGACACCGGCGAGCCCTGCTCCGTCTACGACAAGCTCCTCGCCCTCGACCACGACGGCGATGGCCTCGCCTCACTGCTGGTAATCCCCACCTGGGACGCGCAGCTCGGCGCCTGGATCCCTTCATCCAAGTGGTCCAACTACCACGCCCTGCGCCTGAACCCCGGCGACTGGAGCCTCTCGCTCGAAGACACCGGCCTTCCGCCAGACCTCGCGCAACGCTGGCGCCCCAGCCTGACCGCCCACTACAACGACGCCTACCTCGACGAGGACTTCCCTCGTTCACAGCAAGGCTTTGGCCTCGACAAGATCCTCGACATCGACGGCGACGGCCTCTCGGACATTCTCCGCTACGAGCTGGTCTCCGGCGACACGGCCGAAGACCTCGGCACGCTCATGCAGACGATCGTCGTCTTCGATCCACCCTGGGCGGAGCAAGGCGGCATCCGTCTGTGGCGCAACACCGGCGCAGGCTTCGTCGACGGCGGCTGGCTGCTGCTCAGCCCCGAGCCCGGCAGGGGCGGCTTTCGCCGCTTCCTGGCCGCGGGCGTGCTCGACTACGACGCCGACGGCCGCCTGGATCTGCTCTCGCCCGTCAGCGATCCCAACGACGACACCTGGAACTGGTCGATCTTCAATCTCGACAGCGAAGGCGTCCTGCACGAGCACCCCGAGGTCTTTCACAGCCCCGTCCAAGAGTTCGCATCCAACGTCCACAGCGTGGGCGCCTTCGACCTCGACGGCGACGGCCTGCACGACCCCGGCGTGTTCCTGGGCAGCAGCTGGCAGCTGCGCACCCACGCCGGCGAGGTCCCCGACAAGCTGAAGGCCATCACCAACGGCCTGGGCGCGCGCATCGAGGTCGACTACCGCGCGAGCGCGGACATCGACGCCCCTGAGGGCTACGCCGACGCGGAGCTCGACAGCGTCAGCTGCCTCTACCCCGCCCGCTGCGACCGCAGCCCGCGGTTGCTCGTCGAGGCCCACCGCGTCGACTCGGGCATCAGCGATGCCCCCCAGACCTTCACCCACCGCTACGGCACCGCCCGGCGAGACCGCGAGGCCCAGCGCAGCCTGGGCTTTCGCTTCCACGAGACCACCGAGTGGCGCGACGAGCTCCCCGTCTACCGCCGACTCGTCCGCTTCGACCCCAGCTACGACGACGACCTGCACGCCTTCCCCTTCGCAGGCATGCCCTCACTCGTCGCCGAAGACCGCCGAGACCCCGAGACCGGCCGCCACGTCGTCCGCGTCACGAGTCACAGCTTGAAGGTCCATTCGACGGGCCCCAGCAGCTACCTCCCCTACGCCGCCCAGACGCTCGCCAGCCGCTACGAACTCGACGCCTGCGAAGAAGACTTCTGCGCGCTCACGGAGCTCGACGAAGACCACCGCATCACCCGCGAGGTCCACACCGTCTTCGACCTCGACGACTTCGGCAACCCCACCCACTGGACGCGCACGACCTCCACCGGCAGCGAGACCTTCACCTACCGCACCCAGACCAGCTACCAAAACGACGCCGAGACCTGGCTCCTGGGCCTACCCACGAAGACCGTCCTGAGCTTCGAGCAGCCGGGCATCCCCATCCGCACGCGCGAGTCCATCGCCGCCTACGACCCCGAGACCGGCGCGCTGCTCCACCACGAGACCCAACCAAACGACGCCGAGCTGCGCCTCGTCACCGGCTCCGCCTACGACGCCCACGGCAACGAAGTCACCCGCGCCGCCATCGACACTGGCGGCATCCTCCGCACGGACACCACAAAGTTCGACGACCACGGCGTCTTCCCCATCTCCACCACCAACGCCCTCGGCCACCAGACACAGCTCCGCTGGCACCCCGGCCTGGGCGTACTCACCGAGACCCGCGACCCAAACAACCTCCGCCTCGTCGCCGACTACGACGGCCTCGGCCACGTCACCGCCCTGCGCCACTTCGCCGGCGACGACCCCCGCGGCGACGACGTCACCTTCAGCTACGCCGCCCTCCAAGACCAAGACCCCGACGCCCCCGTCCTCGAGCTCCGCCAAACCACAAAGGGCCACGGCCACCGAAGCCTCGCCCTCGACCGCCTCGGCCGCATCATCCACGAGCGAGCCCTCTTCGCCGACGGCCTCGAACGCGTCACCCACAGCCGCTACGACCAAGCCGGCCACCACATCGCCCAATCTCTCCCCACCCTCGTCGGCACTCCCCCAGATAGCTACGAGCGTTTTTTCTACGACCACGACGACCGCCTCGTCCGCCACCTCCTCCCAGACCTCAGCGAAGAGCGCTGGGACTACGCCGGCCGCGAAGTCCTCCACCACGACCTCGGCGGCACGGCCTCCCGCCTGCGCTACGACGGCGCCCTGCGCCTCGTCGAGAGCGTCCGCGCCCTCGGCTCCCCCGACGAAGAGCGCCTGTGCTTCGACTACGAAAGCTTCGAGCAGCTCACCCAAGTCCGCCCCAACTGCATCACTCCCCATACCAGCTTCGACCTCCCCGCCGGCGAAGCCCCGCCCACCATCAAGTCCTTCGCCTACGACGACCTCGGCCGCCTCACCCACAGCCACGACCCCAGCGAAGGCCCGCGCAGCTACGCCTACAACGGCCACGGCGAGCTCGCGGCCATCCTCGACGCCAACGACCAGCTCACCACCTTCACCCACGACGGCCTCGGCCGCCTCATCACCCGCGACGACCCCGACGGCCAGACCACCTGGACCTGGGACACCACCTTCATCGGCGCCCTCGCCCACACCCAAAGCCCCAGCGGCCACGAAGACCTCTACGACTACGACCCCCACGGCCGCCTCAGCGCCCTCACCAAGGTCATCGCCGGCGAACCCTTCGCGCTGCGCTTCGCCTACGACCAGCACGACCGCCTCGCCGAGATCCACTACCCCGAAAACGACATCAGCGAGCCGTTTTGGATCCGCAACCTCCACGCCCAAAGCGGCGACCTCGTCGAAGTCCGCCAAGGCAGCGACGACGCCCCGCTATGGACCCTCGAGTCCCTCACCCAAGCCGGCCGGATCAGCACAGAACGCCTCGGCAACGGCGCCCAGACCACCCGCAGCTACGACCCCCTGCGCGGCTTCGTCGAGCAGATCCAGACCCACTCCCTGCTCGGCGGAGACCTCCAGGATCTGCGCTACGACTGGAACCCCGACGGCACGCTACTGCGCCGCCAAGACCTGCTCGGCGCTCAATCCGAAGTCTTCAGCTACGACGACCTGCACCGCCCGATCCAGACCACCACCACCAAGTCCGGCAGCGAGCACGTCCGCCACTTCGCCTACGACGCCCTCGGCAACCTCGCCTTCGCCAGCGATCGCGGCGCCTACGACTACGACGCCAACGGACGCCTGACCTACGCCGACGGCCGCACCCACACCTGGGACCCAAAGGGCAACCTCCTCGCCCGCGAAGCCCCCGGCGAGACCCTGAAGATCACCTACACCGCCTTCGACGCCCCCGCGCAGCTCCTCGAAAACAACCTGCTCACCGAGCTCGAGTACGACGCCGATCAGACCCGGGTCTACCGCTACGCCGAAGCCCAAGACGGCCCCCGCGAGACCATCTACGTCACGGATCTCTACCAACGCCAGCGCACCCCCGAGACCACCGAGCACCACTACTACATCCCCGGCCCCGAGCGGCTGATCGCCGACGTCGTCGACACCCACAGCGATCTCGAAGCCTCGCGCGACACCCACTACATCCACGTGGATCACCTCGGCTCCACGGACGCCCTGAGCTCCGAGCTGGGCGTGCTCGAGCACCGCCAGTCCTACGACCTGTGGGGCAAGGCCCGCGACCCCGAAGACTGGACCCTGCCCGAAGAATTCGCCGCGCTCAGCCCGATCAACCGCGGCTACACCGGCCACGAAGCCCAGTCCGACAGCGGCCTGCTGCACATGCGCGGCCGCATGTACGATCCGCACCTGGGCCGGATGGCGTCGGCAGATCCCTTCGTGGTGGATCCGCTGAGCAGCAGCGGCTGGAACCGCTACGCCTACGTCCTCAACCAGCCGCTGGCGCGCACGGATCCCTCGGGCTTCATGCCCACGGCCGCGTCCACCGATCCCGACAGCAGCAGCGACGCCGAGCCCCAAGACTTCGGCTTCGAGATGACCGTGCCCGTGGTCGGCACGCGCACCGCCGAGGGCGTCGCGGGCAGCGGCCAAGCCCAACAAAGCGACATCGGCGGAGGCGGCAGCGCGAGCGCGCGGGCGGATCAGCAAGCCGGCGACATCGGCCCGAGCGCAGCGCAGATCCAGCAGCTCCACGACAGCGCCCGTGCCCGCGGCGCAGGGATCGTGCGCCAACTCAACGCCCCGCCGCTCCAGGGCTTCACCGACGCGATGGTCCGGCCGGAGAACCCCTCGCAAGAGCGGCGCCGGCTGGAGGTCTCACAGGAGGCAGGCGCACGCGTGATCGCCACGATGCAAGACCCACCGACGCACGTGGTCGTCTCGGTGGAGCTGGCGATGTTTTTCCTCTCGGGAGACGTCGAGATGGTGGGCGGCGCGCTGCGCTGGGGGATCCAGCGCGCGGGGCAGCGCAAGGCGGTGCGGGAGCTGGCGGAGGACGGCGGGGAGATCTTGATCGCGGGGTCCGTTAAGCGTAAAGGGAAGAAGCGCGGGCCCAAGACGGATCCCAACGCGCCCCACAACGCGAAAATTCGCTCGGAGGCCCAAAAATTGGAAACAGAGGGAAATGTCATAGTTGCAGGTGGAGGACAGGAAAAGGAACGACTCATTCGCACCTATGGAGGACACAAGTCTGGACGCCGGCCTGACATTCTATACAGGACTCCAGACGGAAACCTCCGCGGTCGAAATGTCGGCAGGACGAGGGCGGATGGAAGTCCTGTCAAACGAGAAATAGAGGCCCTCGAAGACCTGAATGGTCCTGGCCAGACTCCTACAGACTTCACGCCATACGACAGGTAGAGAAATGCCATCAATATCATCGCAATTTTATGCAACAGAAGAAGAATTGGCAGAAATGGTTTCGTCATGGCTGAACAGCTACGACATTAATGGTGCTGCGGTCTTTTTCTTTCCATTCTCAGTCATAAATATCTCTTCTCAGACAATCGAGGCGGGGGGGCTCTCAGCATGGCCTGATGAGTTTGTGTTTAGTGAATATGAGATATCTTGCTCAGCAAAAAAACAATCTGAATTCATGGATGCCAACACTGACATCCTCATCCTCAACCTTGGAAGCCTCGGTCCTCGCGGGCTGTCGGAGAGCCACCTGAGCACACTCGAGAGCACGCCAACCTGGAAAAAGATTGCATCCGACCTCAAGCGGCGCACCAAGGCTGGAATGAAGGGGAAGCATGAACAAAATGGGGCGGAGGGTGTCGATCGAAACTGCAGGTATACGCCCGGAGCAAAGCGGTTATACGAATCAGGAATATCGTTGAGGCAGTTTCCTCAGTCAGCCATCGTAATGTCTCCACTTCCAGTCAACAAGTGAGCCCCGAAGGGGAGGGACGAGCACGCCAACCAACGCCAGCTCCAGATCCGTCGATGAGCAACGATCTCGAGACTGGACCCGGATGGGCCACGAAGGCGGCTCCCGCTTGCCCACGCGGACGGACGCTCAGTCGTCCAGCACGAAGTCCCAGCGGCCGACGAGGACCTTGCCCTGCATCGGGTCGTTGTCGATCGCTCGCACCGTCACGTCCCCGCGCATGCTGCCCTCGGTGAACGAAATCTGTTCGAGCAGCCCGTCTTCTCCGATGTGCTTCATCGTCGCCAGCTGGGGATCCACGTACCACTCCAACTCTTTCGTGCGATAGGGGAGCTGGAGGTCGCAGGGCGTGCTCGGGTGGATCTTGTAGGTCTTCTTGGTCTCGGTGCTGGCCTTGAAGGTGTCCACGGGATCCCCCTTGCTGCCGTAGCCCTCGGCGGGCTGCGGCCGACCGGCCCCGAGCACGACGGAGCGCGGCACATCGACGGCCATCCCTGCGCGCAGGCCGTGACCCGCGTTGGTTCCGAAGTGCTCGGCATAGCGGATCTCACCGGTGACGCGCGCGCGGATCACTGTCTTCTCGGCCACGATCACGCTCGCCGAGATCAACTCGCGTGCGGCCTTATAAGGGCCGACCGGTCGACTCTCGACGCCAAAGACGATCACGTCTCCGGTCTCGAGCTGGTCGAGCGTCTCCTCGGAGGGCGGCCAGCCGTCGCCGAGGATCTCATCGAGGGTCTCGGACTCCTCTTTGTTGAGCGCCTCGTCCCCGAGGAATTCGTACCCCAGGGTCTGCTTGGCGCCTCCAGGCGTTCGCGGCGGCGCGCTGGGGACGATGTTGCCCTCGTCCTCGTCGGGTATCGCTTGCCCGCTCTGGCGCCGCTTGTAGGCCCAGATGAGCCCACCGATGACGGCAGCGACCCCGACGCCCCCGGCGAGCCAGGCGATCCACTTCGTGCTCATGTCTGCATCCTCGTACTCTCGGCTTTCATCGAAACCTGGATCGCCAGCTGACGACTGATTACCACAGCAACAAGCTGGGCTGTTTTTCACAAACCGTCAACATGCCCGAAGGTCTGCATGAGTCCAGATAAATGGGGGCCAGGTTGTATGCATGCCTTTGGGAGTGCCAATCCCTGGGTCTTCGAAAACCGGCAGATGTTCCTGTTTTCAAGAGCCTGGTGGCCTGACTCGAGTTTCGGCGTGGGGGGCTTTCCGGTCTATTGGATTTTCTATTGGATTTTCTATTGTCCGGTCTATTGTCCGGTCTAATTTTGTGCCTGAGTCGTCTAATTTGAGAGCTGAGAAGGAAAATAGACTTTTCGTGTTGGAGCCCGCTACTTTCTAGAACTGACCTCGATCTCGCGAAGGCGACCCACGTCGAGTCGGCTCCCTTCACGGCGGAGACTCAGGGGTGCTGCGCCCCCTCAGCTGCAACTCGCTCGGGTCGTCGACGTCCATCGAGGAGCTGGCACGCGCCATCGTCCAGCGGCGAGCTGATGCCTTCGAGCATCGAGCCCAGCTCGAAGGTCTGGGGTGGCCACTCCCATCCCGCATCGAGGCGTCGTCAGCACCTTGGCGGTCGGAGACGCGGTCGGAGCGCGGACTCAAAGCCGGCGGTACCTGACTCTGCCCGACGGGGTGCTACCAGGCGTCCCGAGATCAAAGTGGCTCCGCTCTCGAGCATGACTTTGCTCTCACGTAATTGTCGTCGCCTCCACAATCAATTTTCGAGCTGCGGCCGTGCATGGTTGTGAGACTCGAAGCCCTCCTCGAAGACGGCCGCCGCACCGCGGTGCTCCGCGTCATCCACGGCCACCCAGAGACGGCCGCAGGTCGTTGGGCGACCCATCCTCACCAGCGCGAACCAAATCGCGGCTAAAGCGCACCGCGTACCGACGGGCACAGCCGGTTGGAGCCGTTGGCATCGGGCGGTCGCCATGGGCGTCTGCGCGTGGCGCGCAGTCACACTTACTGGTGCCACGCTCAGGCTCAGCCGTTCTGCGAAGAGCAGGAGGGATAGCCGACGATGCAGGCATGCGGAGACTCTCTCTTTCTCAGTGAAGAGGAGCGCGAGTGTCTCGCGGACTCGCTCGAGGGCTTCGAGGAAGAGGGCAAGCGCTACCTCGACTGCGCGAATCCAGCGATGGAGGACTACGGCAACTGTCTGAGCATGAACACCCAGGGTGCGAAGCCAGCTGGTACTGAGCTCTTTGGAGCTTCGGCCGGAGGCTCATTTGAGCGCCTCGCGCCTTTCAGCGTCGAAGTGGGCTACCTTTGGCCCTTCGAGGAAGCCCATCATGATCAAGAACACCACGCTCATACTCGCCTTTGCCCTGGGACTACTGCTGCCGGCCTCGGCCTTGGCCTCGCTCCCGGACCTTTGCGATGACGTCTACCTCGATGAGATCGGCGCCCCAGTCACCGACAGCGAGGGCACCAGGCTATCCCGCTTCTGCCAGTGGACCGGGCCCGACGCGCCCCTGTGGGCTGACCACGTGTGCTGCTCGATCGGCGCGAGCGCGAGCTGTACGGCCACCGACGAAAACGGGCGATGCACGACAGGCATCAAGATGTGGTGCGACTACGGGGAGCAGATCAACGGGGAGGTCGTGTGCTACCAGCCCTTCGACGATGCCTGTGATCGAGGGTTCTGTGATGATCTCGCTCCTTCAGGAAGCGACCTTGTCTACGTCGCTCCGCTTTGCTGCTTTGAGCATCTCGATGCCTGCTACGAGCTGAGCATTGCAGAATACTGCGGAGGGTTTTTCTTGAACTGTGACTCACCCTACTCGAACTCCGACGGCACCGTTGGCTGCGGAGAGGGATGACACTTCTTATTGTTCATATTTTCTGCAATGCACTTCAGTTGGGCATCGGCAGCTTCGCTACTTCCACTCATCCTAAATAGAGACGCAGCACGATGCCTAGCGTGTGATGCCCTCTCCCAGGCTTCCGCTTCTTCCCATGCGTCGGCTGCTCCTTCCAAAATCCAGCTCGCAACAACGATGTCATCAATGATTTCATGTTTGGCAATGATCTGCTCTCCAACGCGAGTGGATAAAAAACCATGAAGAGAGGGGTGATCGGGTCGCAAGATGTCGCGGCTGTTTCGCCAGTGCTCATACACCTCGCGAGATTGCCCCGCGGATGCCGCGTTCCACGCCTCGAGGTTCTCATGTAACCCCACCCACCACCTGGGGACCGAGGGCAACGGCAGGACTGCCATGGAGCTCTCACGACCAGGCACATCTCCGAGCTTGGTTGCCGCAAATCCTCCCACGAAGGCCAAGAGCAGACCCCCCAGGAGCACCTGCCCCCACATCGATCGCCTGCGCGTCTTCCGCTCCAGTGCCTCTCGCTCCGCGCTCTCGAGCTCGGCGAGCAGGGCCTCCATGCTCGGGTGCCTGTCTTGCGCTCGCCAGGCCAGCCCCCGAAGCAACGCAGCCCGGACCCGCGGAGGGATCCCCGGCAGGGCTCTGTCTCCGGCCGCCAACTTCCCGGCCTCCATGGCCTCGAGCACGGCGATGCGTGTCCCTCCACCAAAGGGCAGCGCCCCATAGAGCGCCCCGTAGACCGCCGCACAAAACGAGAACTGATCGGACTGTGCATCCCCAGGACCCCCGATCACGCGCTCGGGCGCCATGTAGCCGGTCGTACCCCCGGGCCTCTGCTCCGACTCACTGCCCCGGGGCATCGACGCCGCCAGGCCAAGATCCGCCACGCACACGCGCTCATCGTCCCCGAGCAGCAGGTTCTCGGGCTTGAAGTCGTTGTGGACGAGCCCTGCCTCGTGGATGGCGATCAGGCCACGGGCCGCCTGGCCGTAAACATAGAGCACCTCCCTCCAGTGGCGCGGATCCCAGTGCGCGGCGTCCTGACCACGGATGAACTCCATCACCACGTAGAGGTGGCCCTCGTACTCGCCGACGTCGAACACCGAGACCACGTTGGGGTGCGAGAGACGAGCCAGGGCCTGGGCCTCCTCGAGGATCCGTGTGTCCCCGCTGGGCATCACGTCGGTCCACAGCTTGAGCGCCACCAACCGCCCGAGCGTGGGATCCCAGGCCCGAAACACCACGCCCATGCCCCCGTAGCCGATCATCCGCAGCAGCTCGAAGCGTCCGATGGTCTTGCGTTGACCCGCGTTGATCAACGCACGTCGGTGGTGGACATCGACCTCGCGCCGCAGCGCTCGCCAGGGCCCCTGGGCGTAGGGGTCCTTGTACTCGTAGATCTCAGCAGGCGGATCGAGATCTTCCCCATCGGGACCGAAGTACTTGGCGTACTCACGCTCGATCTCCTCGTGCGACATCGGTACATGTCGCTCTTCGGGTTGGTACTCGATCGCCACGAGGATCCCTGGGGGCCAACCCTACACCAATGCGCTTGAACTTTGGTACAGTTTCGTGGTGGTTGCAGCGAGTGATAGCGTTTGATGGTGAACGACGAGGAGTTGGCCAGGCATTTGGAGAGACTGCGAGTCGCCGCAATTGCAGAGGAGCCTGGTGCCGTCGATGCGCTGGGAAGGGCGCTATACGAGGAGTTCGAGCGGATGCTGGGTTCGGAAGATCTCACCCATGACGCCTTCGAGGCGCTATGGCGCAAGATCGGGTCTTTCGAAGCTCGGCAGGAGGACTCGTTTTTGCGCTGGGTTCGAGTGTTTGCGAAGAACCAGCGGGTCTGGTCGCGGCCGAGCAAGGCCCGGCGCTCCTGGGAGCAGCTCGACGTCGAGCTGGTCGCGCGAGACGAGAGCCCAAGCCAGGCGTTCGAGCGGCGCGAGCAAGTTCGCCGGCTGGAGAGCGCGGTCGCCGAGCTCGGCTCGATCTTCGTGCGCGCGCTTCGACATCGACTGAGCGGAGGCCGACCCGAAGCCCTCGCCGCAGACGAGTCCATCCACCTGAGCGCGGCTCGATGGCGCATGGGGGAGGTGGTGCGCCGGCTTCGGAAGGTGCTCGGCGAGGCCCAGAGCCTTCCCCGGGTCTCGGGCAGCAGCTCCGCCTGACGATGGGTCTTCTCTAGTACGGGCTGACTGTCAGCAACCATGCACATCCGCATAGAAAGAACCGGCTCAATTGCATGGGCGTGGCTGGCCGAGCTCGGCCCGGGTTCACGAGCTCTCAGACTCGCGCAAGACTGTGAGGAACCTCTCCCTTTTATTTCTCAGTCTTTCACTATCAATTCGCGGTGGGCACCTGTTTATGGGCGTGAGCCTGGAAGCCCTCTTCGAAGACGGTCAGCGCAGCGCGGTGCTCCGCGTCATCTATGGTCATCCGGAGATCAGCCTCGGCGAGCTCGCCAGCTTCGTCATGAGCGACGACCCCCTGGCTCCGGTCCTCAGAACCCTGACGATCGATGAGCTCCTCCAGGTGAGCCGCACTGCGCAGGGCGGCGACTCCGACCCGTCAGCGATCGACTACGCCCGCCTGGGGCGCGCCAAGAAGGCCACCGGGGAGGACTTCGATGAGCTCGCCATCGAGGTGCTCACCGCAGCTGGACGGCCTGTCGCGGCGGCCTACCTGCGAACTCGCCTCGGGGGCCCTCGCTGGAAGCTGCAAGCGTCGATGCACCGTCTCGAGGCTGCGGGGGTCGTGCGGCGTCACGGTCAGACCAGCGGAACACGCTGGGGGTTGGTAGAGCGTTCCTAGTTGGGCCCCTCCTGCGTGCCTGCGATGAGCCGCGCCCTGCCCAAGCCCATCAAGCGAGGGGCCACCTTTCGTGATTTCAACCAGCACGATCGCAAAGACCGGGTGACGGAGCTGATCGGGGGAGACCTCTACAGCCGACCCGCGCCCCACTTCTTCGACCTCGTGGTGCGCTCGACCTTGCTCAGCGAGCTGGAGCGGCTCGAGGGATGGCTACTCCTCGAGGAGCCCCTGCTCCGGCTCGATGGAGAGGAGCTGCTCGTGCCCGGCATCGCGGGGTGGCGCTACGAGGGCGAGGCCACGAAGTTCGAGGCGCAGCACATCTGCGCCCAGAAGCGGCCAGACTGGGTCTGCGAGCTGCTCACGCCTGCGTTCGAGGAACTCGACCGCCAGCGCAAGCTGCCGCGCTACGCCGAAGCCGGAGTGGCCTTCGTCTGGCTCATCGACCGGCCCCGACGGCGGCTGGAGATCTATCAGACACGAGATGGCGTGCCTACCCTGCTCCAGACTCACTCCGGCAACGCCTACGTGCGAGCCGATCCTTTTGTCTCGTGCACCCTGAGCCTGGGCCCGCTGTGGTGATCGCCCGAAATGCGAGCTCGCCTCCTGAGCGAGAAGGTCTCTATCGAATCGGTATCGGTGATTGATGAACACGACCGACAAGAAGTTCAGCCAAGACTTTGGCAGTCATGTTCGATCTCTGCGCAAGGCTCGGAACATGACTCAAGAGGGTCTCGCCGAGAGCTCGGGGTTGTCCGCGGACACGATCCGCCGGCTCGAGAAGGGGAACTTCTCGCCGAGCCTCGACACGCTGAGGAAGCTCTCCCAGGGAATGACGCTCAGCCTCAGCACGCTCTTCGCGGCCTTCGAGTTTGGCGAGCTGGATCCGAGTCGGGAGCTCCAGGATTTACTCAGGGGGCTCGAGACGCAGGAGGTGAGGCAGATGCTCAGGGTGTTGCAGGTGTTGCTCGACTGCCTGAAGGGGTAAGCTGTGCTTGGTGTCTCGGTCCGGGAGCGGCCGATGATCCCGCGGTGCGGCTGCTGGTGATCAGCGATGCGGTATAGGTGCATGTGGACGTCCGAGACCGAGGGCCCGCTGCCGTAGGCCGCACTCGCCGAGGGGCCCGCCTGCGCTTTGCTCCCGCGGTCGCGTCTCTCGATGTCAGGCTCAGTGAGTAGGTGAATTGATTAGTCACTCCATCGATGTACATATAGTGTGTATGATCACGAACGCTAGGTTTGAGTCTGGAGTATGAAGTGTAGGTTCGTTGCACGCGGGGTTGGACGCAGTGAAACCCCGGTCTTGCGTGCAAAATGACGAATTCGGGTTCTGAGAGGGGTGTGGCGGGCTGTTTGAAAATTGAAGAGAACCACATGAACAGAGTTCACCCGAGCGCGAAATCGCCCTGCGTGCAAAAGGCCTGAGAAAGCTTGTAATTTCGAGGGGTTAGAAAAGAGCCCCTTCCGCCCTCGTTTGAGGGCGGCCCCGTTGAAGCTTCGCCGTCGGCCCGCATTGCTGGGCCAAGGGAGCGACCGCCCTTCCGCCCTCGTTTGAGGGCGGCCCCGTTGAAGCATATCATTGACGATCTCTTCCGTCGTCCTGACGATCCTTCCGCCCTCGTTTGAGGGCGGCCCCGTTGAAGCTCGGGGGGGGTGCGCAGCGAGGCCCAGGCGACGAGCGCCTTCCGCCCTCGTTTGAGGGCGGCCCCGTTGAAGCGACGCGGCCCAGGCAGCCGGGTCCATCGACGTGTCTCCTTCCGCCCTCGTTTGAGGGCGGCCCCGTTGAAGCCGGTCCCGTGAGTGCGAGTCCTCGCTCCCCTCCATCCTTCCGCCCTCGTTTGAGGGCGGCCCCGTTGAAGCTTCTCGCTTCACCGACTCGCGGTGAATCTGGCCTTGGCCTTCCGCCCTCGTTTGAGGGCGGCCCCGTTGAAGCAAGGAAGCAAAGATCGAATCCACCGGCTCCTGGCCGGAGCCTTCCGCCCTCGTTTGAGGGCGGCCCCGTTGAAGCTTTCGCAGCGTGAGGAGGCTGGAGAACAAAGCCTCTCCTTCCGCCCTCGTTTGAGGGCGGCCCCGTTGAAGCTGGATGACCCTGGTCCACTCGGTGCCGGGGGTGGCCGTCAGCCTTCCGCCCTCGTTTGAGGGCGGCCCCGTTGAAGCCATCTAACCGGGACCTGGATCACGGACTGGATCTCTCCCTTCCGCCCTCGTTTGAGGGCGGCCCCGTTGAAGCCGCGAGCCCCGAACTTGCCGCCGATGGTGACGGCCCTTCCGCCCTCGTTTGAGGGCGGCCCCGTTGAAGCAGGACACGGACCAGAGCCTCTTGGGCGCGGGCGTACAGCCTTCCGCCCTCGTTTGAGGGCGGCCCCGTTGAAGCCATCGCTCAGCGTCTTGGCCAGGATTCCGCGGTTGACCTTCCGCCCTCGTTTGAGGGCGGCCCCGTTGAAGCGAGCAACTCGATGCGGCCGCCCTGCTTCCCCAGCCTTCCGCCCTCGTTTGAGGGCGGCCCCGTTGAAGCAATAATATCCGGCAGAGACCGAATCAGGGTGGGCAGCCTTCCGCCCTCGTTTGAGGGCGGCCCCGTTGAAGCAATGATGGGGTGGATGTACCGGCGTTGCGGTCGTGCGTGCCTTCCGCCCTCGTTTGAGGGCGGCCCCGTTGAAGCACGCGATAGACCGGCATGCCCGCGTCAGCGTCCAGCCTTCCGCCCTCGTTTGAGGGCGGCCCCGTTGAAGCCCGTTACGTCCCACCAGCCCGTCCGAGCGGGGCCTGCCCCTTCCGCCCTCGTTCGACCTGGCTGGAGCTCTCGACCACCCACCATCTCCTCGTGTCCTTGAACGCGATGAAGGCAACGCCTCGAGCAGACGCAGGCCAGTAGGCTCTCCCAAGCAGGGAGGTCACCGGACGGAGCATCCCGCGCCGGAGAAGCCTCGGATCCTTCTCCGAGATTTCTCCACCCTTTCAGCAAGACAAAGCCTCCCGCCGGCATCGCCAGCGGGAGGCTTTGTCTTGTCTGGGGAGCCCCCAGCTGCCAGTTGGGGCCCAAATTCAGCAGCGATCATGCTTGCTTGCAGCCGGGGGTCACAGATCTACGAAATTTCTGATCAGTAGCGTCAGTCAGCTGAGATCACTGGGATTTCTCGTTCTCCTCTCCGCGCGTCTCCTAAGTTTCTCCACCGGCGCCCACCCACCCTAGGGGTGAGGGAGCCCCACCGGTGGGGGAGCTTCGAGCGAAGCGATCGCAGCGTGGGTCAGTCCCGGGGCCAGGTGCATGTAGCACTCCGTGGTCATCAAGCTGGCATGCCCCGCGAGTTCTTGGATGACTCGGGCAGGTATACCGCGCATGGCCAGGTGCGAGCAGAAGGTGTGCCGCAGAGTGTGAGGTCCACGGCGCTTCACCTTGGCCGCGGAGCACAGCCTGCGGAGTCGCTGTAGCAGCCACTGTTGCCCCACGGGGTGCTCGGGCGCAGCTCGGTGCGTGCTCACCATCGCTCGGCACAACACATAGGGTCCAGACCCTTGTCCACTCAGCGCCTCCAGGGCTTCGCACAACCTCGCTGTCATGGGGACTTCACGAGACTTGCCGTTCTTGGGGACATCGAGGACTCCTCGCCACAGCGAGCGCCGAACGATGAGGACGCCCCGGTCGAAGTCCACGCTGTCCCAATGCAGCCCGCGGATCTCTCCCCAGCGCAGCCCTGCATCACCACCGAGCAGTACGCCCACGCGCTCGACCGGCGTGGCCGTCGCGTCGATCAAACGCGCGTACTCGTCGAAGCCCCAAAAATCCCGCGGGGAAGACTTGGGCTTGAGCCGCTTGATCGTTGGAAGCGATCCTGCGGGAATCAGCCCCAGCAAGATCGCGCACTTGAGCATGGTGCTCAAGGTGCTCAACGCCTTGTTGACAGTATGTGCGTGTTTCCCTGCCAGCCTCGAGCGCACACGCTGGACCTGCGACACGTCGATCTGATCGAGCCGAAGGTCTCCAACGATCGGTCCGAGCAATGTGCGGATCGTCTGACGTGCATCCTCGATCGTGCTGGCTTTGTGGTGCTTGGACTGGTGATATTCTTGAATGTATCGATTCTCGAATTCCCTGACTGTTGGTACGGTTTCCTTCCTGCGCTCACGCGGCCCATGCTGTAGCAGGTACCGCTCCCGCTCACGCCCCCAGGAGCGGGCAGCTGCCTTCCCGCGGGTCGGCGCTTTTCGGCGCTCGCGGTAGGCCTGTCCGTTGGGGAGGGTGATGCTGATATCCACTTCGTAGTGGTCTTTGTGGCCCCGGTAGGGGCGGATCGTGACGGTCATGTCGAACTCTCCGTGACCGCCGCCGAATTTGTGCGAAGGCACGTTATCAGCGGCGCGAACGCGGTGGAGCCGAGAAGCTCAACACAGCGCATCGCAGGCGTTCAACGGCCGAGAAGCGGGGGCATGCCCCCTCCTCTAGGCGCAGCGCTCCGCGCGCAGACTCTATGAGGGTAGTCGGGTGGGTGAGTCACTGGAGCCTGATCCGCTGCGTGAGCGTGTTGTTGTCTTGGGTGACTGAAGATGTTTGCCACTGATCTCCTGAGATAGATCGGCGATGCTTGGACCGTGCAGGACGTGAAGTCGAGTCGAGCCCGTCAAAACTCGCTGCTCGCGCTTCTGGGTCTGGTGGTGCTCGTGCTGCCGCCGCGGGTTGGTGCGACGTCGCTGGCGGGGAGCTTTGTCCAACGCCTGACCCTCGCGGGGCCCCTGGCTGAGAGCGCGCCCCAGCTCACCACTTCCGCGCCTGTTGGGACGCTGCCCGGGACCTTTGTCGTCGATGACCGTGGAGCTGCGCGCTACAGCGTTCCGCTCGCGCTTCCGCCGGCTGCTCGCGGCTTCGCGCCCGCGCTATCCCTCGAGTACGACAGCCAGCGCGGGGACGGTGGGCTCGGCGTTGGTTGGGCGCTCTCCGGGGCCTCGGCCATCGACCGCTGTCCGCGGACGCTCGCTGATGACGGCTACTTTCGCGGGGTTCAGCTCGATGACGAGGACGCGCTCTGCCTCGATGGTCAGCGCCTGCGCCTCGTCGAGGGCGAGCACCTCCAGCCCGGCGCCCGCTACCGGCCCAAGCGCGACGACCTCTCGTCTGTCCGCGCCATCGCTTTCACCGAGGGCAGCAAGCAGTCTTGTCACGGCGGTCTTGGCTTCGAGGTCCGGCGCAGTGACGGCACCATCGACCTCTACGGCTGCCGTCGGGACGCCGTCGCCCTGCATCCGCGCGGCCTCGCCAGCTGGTCTCTGGCCGAGCGGCGCGACTGCTTTGGCAACGTCTACGCCCTCAACTACACGAACGAGACGGAGCTCCTCGAAGACGGCGAGGCCGACGTCGAGCGCTGGCTGACCAGCCTCGAGTACGGCGGCCACACCACGCTCCACGCCTTCACTCGACACGTCCGCCTCGAGTGGGAGGACCGCCCAGACCCCGCCGCAGGCTGGCGCCTCGGCGCGCCGCAGCGCCAGACCAAGCGCCTCGCGGCTCTGAGCACCTTCGCCGAGGGCGAGCTCGTTCACCGCTACGAACTCGACTACGACACCCCCTCCATCACGGGCCGCAGCCTCCTTCACGCCGTCCGCCAGTGCGACGCGCAAGGCGTCTGTCGGCCAGACACCACCTTCGCGTGGACCGCCGGCTCCCTCGACTTCGACACCGTCCCCCAGCAGACGAACTTCGCCATCGAATACGCCTGGCCCTACCTCGCCAGCATCTGGTCCGACACGCCCAACACCCTCGCTCCCCGCGTCCTCGCTCAGACCATCCTCGACGCCAACGGCGACGGCCGCAGCGACTTCCTGCTCGCCGTCGGCCAGTCCAACACTCCCGCGCCCGAAGGCCGCGGCTGGGAGCTGTGGACTTCCCAGCCCAAGGCCGACACGGCCGTCGCCCCATGCAGCACCCGCGACGACGACCTCGCGCAATGCCTCGGCTTGGGTCACTACCTCGTCCACGAAGACCCCATCTCCGGCCTGCTCGCCGGCCCCAGCTACGACGACCTCGCCCCGGCCACGCCGCCGCTCTTTGCGGCCGACATCGACGGCGACGGCCGCGATGACGCCGTCGGCCTCGGCGACTCCATCAACGACTTCGGCGGCGCCCCGCCAGCCGGCAGCGCCTTCTACCTCGCCCTCGCCCGCCCCGAAGGCGGCATCGAGCAAGTCGAGTTCGACCCCGGCGTCTCTCCCATCTGGCAGTTCACCGCCCACGACCAGACCGGCGACGGCCTCGGAGACCTGCTCTTTTGCGCTGGCGACCCGCTCCCAAACGCCCTCGACGAGCCCGAGCTCGGCACTGGCACCTGGCACTTCACTCCCAACCTCCCCACTGAAGGGTTCATCTCGGAGCAGGTCGTCGACACCGGCGAGCCCTGCTCCGTCTACGACAAGCTCCTCGCCCTCGACCACGACGGCGATGGCCTCGCCTCACTGCTGGTAATCCCCACCTGGGACGCGCAGCTCGGCGCCTGGATCCCTTCATCCAAGTGGTCCAACTACCACGCCCTGCGCCTGAACCCCGGCGACTGGAGCCTCTCGCTCGAAGACACCGGCCTTCCGCCAGACCTCGCGCAACGCTGGCGCCCCAGCCTGACCGCCCACTACAACGACGCCTACCTCGACGAGGACTTCCCTCGTTCACAGCAAGGCTTTGGCCTCGACAAGATCCTCGACATCGACGGCGACGGCCTCTCGGACATTCTCCGCTACGAGCTGGTCTCCGGCGACACGGCCGAAGACCTCGGCACGCTCATGCAGACGATCGTCGTCTTCGATCCACCCTGGGCGGAGCAAGGCGGCATCCGTCTGTGGCGCAACACCGGCGCAGGCTTCGTCGACGGCGGCTGGCTGCTGCTCAGCCCCGAGCCCGGCAGGGGCGGCTTTCGCCGCTTCCTGGCCGCGGGCGTGCTCGACTACGACGCCGACGGCCGCCTGGATCTGCTCTCGCCCGTCAGCGATCCCAACGACGACACCTGGAACTGGTCGATCTTCAATCTCGACAGCGAAGGCGTCCTGCACGAGCACCCCGAGGTCTTTCACAGCCCCGTCCAAGAGTTCGCATCCAACGTCCACAGCGTGGGCGCCTTCGACCTCGACGGCGACGGCCTGCACGACCCCGGCGTGTTCCTGGGCAGCAGCTGGCAGCTGCGCACCCACGCCGGCGAGGTCCCCGACAAGCTGAAGGCCATCACCAACGGCCTGGGCGCGCGCATCGAGGTCGACTACCGCGCGAGCGCGGACATCGACGCCCCTGAGGGCTACGCCGACGCGGAGCTCGACAGCGTCAGCTGCCTCTACCCCGCCCGCTGCGACCGCAGCCCGCGGTTGCTCGTCGAGGCCCACCGCGTCGACTCGGGCATCAGCGATGCCCCCCAGACCTTCACCCACCGCTACGGCACCGCCCGGCGAGACCGCGAGGCCCAGCGCAGCCTGGGCTTTCGCTTCCACGAGACCACCGAGTGGCGCGACGAGCTCCCCGTCTACCGCCGACTCGTCCGCTTCGACCCCAGCTACGACGACGACCTGCACGCCTTCCCCTTCGCAGGCATGCCCTCACTCGTCGCCGAAGACCGCCGAGACCCCGAGACCGGCCGCCACGTCGTCCGCGTCACGAGTCACAGCTTGAAGGTCCATTCGACGGGCCCCAGCAGCTACCTCCCCTACGCCGCCCAGACGCTCGCCAGCCGCTACGAACTCGACGCCTGCGAAGAAGACTTCTGCGCGCTCACGGAGCTCGACGAAGACCACCGCATCACCCGCGAGGTCCACACCGTCTTCGACCTCGACGACTTCGGCAACCCCACCCACTGGACGCGCACGACCTCCACCGGCAGCGAGACCTTCACCTACCGCACCCAGACCAGCTACCAAAACGACGCCGAGACCTGGCTCCTGGGCCTACCCACGAAGACCGTCCTGAGCTTCGAGCAGCCGGGCATCCCCATCCGCACGCGCGAGTCCATCGCCGCCTACGACCCCGAGACCGGCGCGCTGCTCCACCACGAGACCCAACCAAACGACGCCGAGCTGCGCCTCGTCACCGGCTCCGCCTACGACGCCCACGGCAACGAAGTCACCCGCGCCGCCATCGACACTGGCGGCATCCTCCGCACGGACACCACAAAGTTCGACGACCACGGCGTCTTCCCCATCTCCACCACCAACGCCCTCGGCCACCAGACACAGCTCCGCTGGCACCCCGGCCTGGGCGTACTCACCGAGACCCGCGACCCAAACAACCTCCGCCTCGTCGCCGACTACGACGGCCTCGGCCACGTCACCCCCTGCGCCACTTCGCCGGCGACGACCCCCGCGGCGACGACGTCACCTTCAGCTACGCCGCCCTCCAAGACCAAGACCCCGACGCCCCCGTCCTCGAGCTCCGCCAAACCACAAAGGGCCACGGCCACCGAAGCCTCGCCCTCGACCGCCTCGGCCGCATCATCCACGAGCGAGCCCTCTTCGCCGACGGCCTCGAACGCGTCACCCACAGCCGCTACGACCAAGCCGGCCACCACATCGCCCAATCTCTCCCCACCCTCGTCGGCACTCCCCCAGATAGCTACGAGCGTTTTTTCTACGACCACGACGACCGCCTCGTCCGCCACCTCCTCCCAGACCTCAGCGAAGAGCGCTGGGACTACGCCGGCCGCGAAGTCCTCCACCACGACCTCGGCGGCACGGCCTCCCGCCTGCGCTACGACGGCGCCCTGCGCCTCGTCGAGAGCGTCCGCGCCCTCGGCTCCCCCGACGAAGAGCGCCTGTGCTTCGACTACGAAAGCTTCGAGCAGCTCACCCAAGTCCGCCCCAACTGCATCACTCCCCATACCAGCTTCGACCTCCCCGCCGGCGAAGCCCCGCCCACCATCAAGTCCTTCGCCTACGACGACCTCGGCCGCCTCACCCACAGCCACGACCCCAGCGAAGGCCCGCGCAGCTACGCCTACAACGGCCACGGCGAGCTCGCGGCCATCCTCGACGCCAACGACCAGCTCACCACCTTCACCCACGACGGCCTCGGCCGCCTCATCACCCGCGACGACCCCGACGGCCAGACCACCTGGACCTGGGACACCACCTTCATCGGCGCCCTCGCCCACACCCAAAGCCCCAGCGGCCACGAAGACCTCTACGACTACGACCCCCACGGCCGCCTCAGCGCCCTCACCAAGGTCATCGCCGGCGAACCCTTCGCGCTGCGCTTCGCCTACGACCAGCACGACCGCCTCGCCGAGATCCACTACCCCGAAAACGACATCAGCGAGCCGTTTTGGATCCGCAACCTCCACGCCCAAAGCGGCGACCTCGTCGAAGTCCGCCAAGGCAGCGACGACGCCCCGCTATGGACCCTCGAGTCCCTCACCCAAGCCGGCCGGATCAGCACAGAACGCCTCGGCAACGGCGCCCAGACCACCCGCAGCTACGACCCCCTGCGCGGCTTCGTCGAGCAGATCCAGACCCACTCCCTGCTCGGCGGAGACCTCCAGGATCTGCGCTACGACTGGAACCCCGACGGCACGCTACTGCGCCGCCAAGACCTGCTCGGCGCTCAATCCGAAGTCTTCAGCTACGACGACCTGCACCGCCCGATCCAGACCACCACCACCAAGTCCGGCAGCGAGCACGTCCGCCACTTCGCCTACGACGCCCTCGGCAACCTCGCCTTCGCCAGCGATCGCGGCGCCTACGACTACGACGCCAACGGACGCCTGACCTACGCCGACGGCCGCACCCACACCTGGGACCCAAAGGGCAACCTCCTCGCCCGCGAAGCCCCCGGCGAGACCCTGAAGATCACCTACACCGCCTTCGACGCCCCCGCGCAGCTCCTCGAAAACAACCTGCTCACCGAGCTCGAGTACGACGCCGATCAGACCCGGGTCTACCGCTACGCCGAAGCCCAAGACGGCCCCCGCGAGACCATCTACGTCACGGATCTCTACCAACGCCAGCGCACCCCCGAGACCACCGAGCACCACTACTACATCCCCGGCCCCGAGCGGCTGATCGCCGACGTCGTCGACACCCACAGCGATCTCGAAGCCTCGCGCGACACCCACTACATCCACGTGGATCACCTCGGCTCCACGGACGCCCTGAGCTCCGAGCTGGGCGTGCTCGAGCACCGCCAGTCCTACGACCTGTGGGGCAAGGCCCGCGACCCCGAAGACTGGACCCTGCCCGAAGAATTCGCCGCGCTCAGCCCGATCAACCGCGGCTACACCGGCCACGAAGCCCAGTCCGACAGCGGCCTGCTGCACATGCGCGGCCGCATGTACGATCCGCACCTGGGCCGGATGGCGTCGGCAGATCCCTTCGTGGTGGATCCGCTGAGCAGCAGCGGCTGGAACCGCTACGCCTACGTCCTCAACCAGCCGCTGGCGCGCACGGATCCCTCGGGCTTCATGCCCACGGCCGCGTCCACCGATCCCGACAGCAGCAGCGACGCCGAGCCCCAAGACTTCGGCTTCGAGATGACCGTGCCCGTGGTCGGCACGCGCACCGCCGAGGGCGTCGCGGGCAGCGGCCAAGCCCAACAAAGCGACATCGGCGGAGGCGGCAGCGCGAGCGCGCGGGCGGATCAGCAAGCCGGCGACATCGGCCCGAGCGCAGCGCAGATCCAGCAGCTCCACGACAGCGCCCGTGCCCGCGGCGCAGGGATCGTGCGCCAACTCAACGCCCCGCCGCTCCAGGGCTTCACCGACGCGATGGTCCGGCCGGAGAACCCCTCGCAAGAGCGGCGCCGGCTGGAGGTCTCACAGGAGGCAGGCGCACGCGTGATCGCCACGATGCAAGACCCACCGACGCACGTGGTCGTCTCGGTGGAGCTGGCGATGTTTTTCCTCTCGGGAGACGTCGAGATGGTGGGCGGCGCGCTGCGCTGGGGGATCCAGCGCGCGGGGCAGCGCAAGGCGGTGCGGGAGCTGGCGGAGGACGGCGGGGAGATCTTGATCGCGGGGTCCGTTAAGCGTAAAGGGAAGAAGCGCGGGCCCAAGACGGATCCCAACGCGCCCCACAACGCGAAAATTCGCTCGGAGGCCCAAAAATTGGAAACAGAGGGAAATGTCATAGTTGCAGGTGGAGGACAGGAAAAGGAACGACTCATTCGCACCTATGGAGGACACAAGTCTGGACGCCGGCCTGACATTCTATACAGGACTCCAGACGGAAACCTCCGCGGTCGAAATGTCGGCAGGACGAGGGCGGATGGAAGTCCTGTCAAACGAGAAATAGAGGCCCTCGAAGACCTGAATGGTCCTGGCCAGACTCCTACAGACTTCACGCCATACGACAGGTAGAGAAATGCCATCAATATCATCGCAATTTTATGCAACAGAAGAAGAATTGGCAGAAATGGTTTCGTCATGGCTGAACAGCTACGACATTAATGGTGCTGCGGTCTTTTTCTTTCCATTCTCAGTCATAAATATCTCTTCTCAGACAATCGAGGCGGGGGGCTCTCAGCATGGCCTGATGAGTTTGTGTTTAGTGAATATGAGATATCTTGCTCAGCAAAAAAACAATCTGAATTCATGGATGCCAACACTGACATCCTCATCCTCAACCTTGGAAGCCTCGGTCCTCGCGGGCTGTCGGAGAGCCACCTGAGCACACTCGAGAGCACGCCAACCTGGAAAAAGATTGCATCCGACCTCAAGCGGCGCACCAAGGCTGGAATGAAGGGGAAGCATGAACAAAATGGGGCGGAGGGTGTCGATCGAAACTGCAGGTATACGCCCGGAGCAAAGCGGTTATACGAATCAGGAATATCGTTGAGGCAGTTTCCTCAGTCAGCCATCGTAATGTCTCCACTTCCAGTCAACAAGTGAGCCCGAAGGGGAGGGACGAGCACGCC
>NZ_JABJWV010000016.1:0-14130 GCF_011083025.2 Pseudenhygromyxa sp. WMMC2535 | reverse complement strand
GCGAAGCTCAGGAGGAGGGCGCGGGATCACGCGGTAGACTAGCAGCGGTGAGCAGCGACGATGAGTGGCTTTCGGCGGTCCTGGCCGCGGCCCGTAGCGAGGAGGACCAGGCCCTCGAGCGCGCCCGGGCGGAGGCGCTGGCCAAGGGCAAGGAGCCCTTCGACCTCGACCGGCTCTACGCGCTGTGGCCGTGGTGCCCCGACGGGCGGCTCTCGCAGGCGCAGCGCGAGCGCCAGCGGCCGGAGCTGGCGCGCAGCTGGGCCACGGACTACTACCTGCGCCATCCCGAGGTGATGACACTCGAGGACTTTGCGAGCCTGATGCGGGAGCTGCAGAGCCAGGGCGCGTTCGATTGAGGCGAGGTCACGACTCGGTTTCGAAGCGCACGCGGGCCGTATCGGGGCCGCACTGGGTCCAGACTGAGGGAAGATACTCGTGCCCGCGGCGCGGGCGAGGCTGCTACTGTCGGCTCATGCTCGCTCGCGTCGGCCGGCTCTCGCTCGCGGCATGCGTCGCGCTGGTGCTGCTCTCGCCGGCGAAGGCCGCGGCCTGCCTGTGGGATCAGGAGACCTACGCGGCCGAGGCCGAGGCGCTGCCCTGCGTGGTCGATGCGCTCGTCGGGGCTTACATCAAGCACACGGACGCCTACTACGAAAAGCGCATCGAGGCCGCGGACGCCGGCCTGGCCGTCGCGCCCAAGTGGCTCGGCGGCTTCGACATGAAGGCCGTCGCGTTGATCCACCTCGGCCGCCTCGACGAAGCCCGCGAGGTGCTCGAGCGGCGAGCCGCGATCGACCCGGACGGCTACGCGACCCACGCCAACCTCGGGACGCTCTACACCTTCACGGGGGAGTACGCGCGCGCGCTCGAGCACATCGACCGCGCCCTCGAGCTCGAGCCGCAGGCCCACTTTGGGCGCGAGCGGATCCACCGACAGCTCGTCGAATTTCTAGCGAGCCTCGAGGCGGGCGAGGACGTCGGTGAGCGAGACTTTCTCGGCCTCGAGCTGAGCGACGAGCAGCGCTACGAGGGCAGCGTGGCGGCCTACGAGGCCGCCGGCCTCGACGACTCGGTGATCGACGCGCTCGTCGCGATGATCGCCGTCTACGGGGCAGAGAGCATCTCCCACATTCACTACGCCCTCGCCAACGCGCTCGCGCTGCGCGGCGAGCGACGCCTGGCCCACAGCGCCTACGAGCGCGCCGCGGAGCTTCGCCACCCGCTGCGGGCCAAGTTCTCGCCGTGGCGCGAGGCCCTCGAGCAGCGCTTCATCAGCGAGCGCTACGGGCCCAAGCCCAAGCTGCGAGAGGGCTGCTATCTGCCCCTCGACAAGTACTTCGCGGCGCTGCGGCGGCGGGCTGGGAAGTACCGCAAGGCCTACGCGCGGTGGGAGGAGAAGGCGGTCGCGGACGGCCTGCCGGTGTGGACGCGGGCGGGGCTCGACGCGATCTACGAGCAGCGCGGCGCCATCGAGATCGAGGTCATCGGCGCCTACCCCAGCTACCACCCGCGCTGTCCAGCGCCCGGCGTGATCCGCTCCGCGGGCCAGGAGCCCTACGAGGGGCAGGAGGAAGAATGCATGGAGGTCGAGGAGTGAGGGTCTTTTGGGTGTCACGGTGCTGGTGCTCGGCTGCGGCCTCGGCTGCATGACCCGCTCGCACGAGCAGGGGGCGGAGGGGGGAGACGACGCGTCGCGGCCGGCTCCGGCGAGCGCAGGGGCGACGGCCGAGCCGGGAGCGGACTCGTCGGGAGCGGCCGAAGCAGACGCGGGCGAGCAGGAGGCGCAGGAGCAGGGCTCGGCGCCCGCGGGTCCGAGCGCCGAAGCGCGGGCCTGGGTGGAGGCCGCAGAGGCTGTCGCCAGCGCCTATGAAGGCGAAGGCGAAGCCGAAGCCGCCAAGCAAGCGCCGAGCTGCGAGGAGGTCGCCGCGCGCCTCGAGTCCGCCAGCGATGCGTTGGCGACTCTGGCTGGAGCGAGCGACGCGGTCGCCGTCGAGGTCCAAGGTGATGCGCAGCTCGGGCCGCGGCTGGAGCGGGCGATGGCGCGCGTCGTCTCGGGCCGGTTGCGCTGCCCCTAGGCGCCGCGCTGGGTTTCACTACGGGCTCCTAGGCGCCCAGACGCGACGCGAGGGCGCAGACTCGACGAGTCGGCGCCCTCGCAGCCCGCGAACGAGGGGGCGGGATGGGACAGGCTCAGTCCGTGTCGGGCACGGGGAAGCGCATGGTCACGAACTCCTCGGCCGCCGAGGGGTGGATGCCCATGGTGCGATCGAAGTCGCGCTTGGTCGCCCCGCACTTGAGGGCGATCGCCAGGCCCTGGATGATCTCCGGCGCGTCTTCGCCGACCATGTGGGCCCCGAGCACGACGCCGCTGGGCTTGTCGACCACGAGCTTGCAGGTGATCCGCTCGGCGCGGCCGGAGAGCGTGGCCTTCATCGGCCGAAAGCGCGTGCAGTAGACCTCGACGGACTCGTGGCGCTCGCGGGCCTCCTGCTCGGTCAGGCCCACGGTGGCCACGGGCGGGCGCGAGAACACGGCGGTGGGGATGTTGTCGCGCTCGGTGATCAGCGGCTTGCGGTTGAACAGGGTCTCGGCCAGGGCGCGGCCCTCCGCGATCGCCACCGGGGTGAGGTTGATGCGGTGGGTGACGTCGCCGATCGCGTAGATGTTGGGCACCGCGGTCCGGTTGCGCTCGTCGACGACGATGGCCGCGTCGCGCCGGGTCTCGATGCCGACCATCTCGAGGCCCAGGCCGGCGCTCGCGGGCTTGCGGCCGGTGGCGTAGAGCAGCGCGTCGGTCTCGTGGAACTCGTCGTGGTCGAGGAGCAGGCTCAGCGAGCCGTCGCTGCGCTCGTCGATGCTGCGGACCCGGACCTCGGTGAGGATCTCGACCCCGCGGGCGTTCATCTCCTCGGCCAGGCGCTCGCGGATCTCGTCGTCGAAGCCGCGCAGCACGTTGTCGCCGCGCAGGAGCATGGTGACCTTGGCGCCGGCGGCGTTGAAGATGCCCGCGAACTCGACCCCGATGTAGCCGCCGCCGACGATGGTCACGCGCTTGGGCAGCTCGGGCAGCTCGAGGGCCTCGTTGGAGGTGATCGCCAGGTCGATGCCGGGGATGTCGGGGAGCTCGGGCCAGCCGCCGGTGGCGATCAGGATGTACTTGGCGGTGTAGCGCTTGTCGCCGACCTCGACGGTGTGGGCGTCGATCAGCTTGCCGCGACCCTCGATCAGCTCGACCTTGGAGTCGCGCAGCAGGCGACGATAGATCTGCTCGAGGCGGTCGAGCTCGGCCTCCTTGGCGGCCATGAGCTTGGGCCAGTCGAGCTTGGGCTCGGGCACGGACCAGCCGAAGCCGGCCGCGTCGGCGAAGTGCTCGGCGAAGCTGGCCGCGTAGACGAGCAGCTTCTTGGGCACGCAGCCGCGCATGACGCAGGTCCCGCCCACGCGCGAGCCCTCGCAGATCGCAACCTTGGCCCCGTACTCGCCGGCGCGCCGGCTGGCCGCGACGCCGCCCGAGCCGGCGCCAATGGTGAAGAGATCGAAGTCGAATTCCGGCACGCGGCAGGTGTAGCAGGGCTGACAGCGGGGCGCGAGGGCGGTCGCGGCGGCCTGCCCCTGTCCCAGCTCGGGCAGCTCGGGCAGCTCGGGCAGCTCGGGCAGCTCGGCTGGCTCGCCCCGCGTGGGGTTGTTAGGGTTCGCCCGCCCAGCTCGCCCCGCGAGCGCCCGGGATCACCCGACCGACCGAAAACCGCCATGGAGAGCCTCGCCCGCCTCGCGATCGTCGCGCTGCCCTTCGCGGTGCTGCTGCTCCTGCTCGGCCTCGGGCTGATCATCCACGTGCTCGCCAGCGAGGGCCGCTCGCGCAGCGCCTCGCTCTCGCGGGTGGTCGGCGGCCTCAACCTCGGGCTGATCTTGCCCCTGGGCGCGGTCGCCTGGGCCAGCGAGACCACCGACGTGCGCCTGATGTTCATGTTCGTGGCGCTCGTGTTCGCGCTCTTGGGGTTCATGGGCCTGCGGGTGCCCCGGCGCTTCGTGGATTGAGGCCGCCGCTTTGAGGTAGCTTGTCCGCGCCATGATCATCATCGACCGGCGCTCCTGGCTCGCCCAGGTGTTCATGTTCAAGGGCACCACGTTGACCGTGATCTGGAAGCGGGTCGCGGTCTCGATGGCCGTCGCCATCGGCGTGACCTGGACGTCCCAGCACGTGCCCGAGTTTCACCCCAAGCTCACGCACCTGCCCTTCACGCTGATCGGCCTGGCGCTGTCGATCTTCCTCGGTTTCCGCAACAACACCGGCTACGACCGGTTCTGGGAGGGGCGCAAGCTGTGGGGGCGCATGGTCAACGTCTCGCGCAGCTTCACGCGCCAGCTGCTCACGCTGATCGGCCCGCGGATGATCGACGCCCAGGGCGACCACGAGCTCGCGGCCGAGGAGCGCGAGCAGGTCGAGGCCGTGCGCGGCGAGCTGGTCCACGCGCTGATCGCCTACGTCCACGCCTTTCGCCACCATCTGCGCGACGAAGACTCCCTCGACGAGCTGCGCGGGCTGATCCCCGACGAGCTGCGCGCCAGCCTGATCGACGAGTACAACCGCCCGGTGGCGATCCTCCAGTGGTTGGGCGACCGCCTGCGCTGGCTCTACGACCGCGGCTGGGTCCACCCCATGCACCTGCCGGCGCTCGAGGACAGCCTGACCGAGATGACCTCGGTCCAGGGCGCCTGCGAGCGCATCAAGTCGACGCCGATCCCCGCCAGCTACACCGTGCTGATCCACCGGATCGTGCTGCTCTACTGCGTGGGCCTGCCCTTCGGCATCGTCGATCAGGTCGGCGCGTGGACGCCGGTGGTCGTGGGCCTGGTCGCCTACGCTTTTTATGGCCTCGACTCCGTGGGCACGGAGATCGAAAACCCCTTTGGCAAGGACCCCAACGACCTCCCGCTGACCACGCTGTCACGGATGATCGAGGTCAACTTGCGCCAGCGCCTGGGCGAAGATCGCAGCGCCTTGCCCGAGCTGCTCGAGCCCGACGACGGGATTCTTCAGTAGCCGGTGCGCCGTGAGTGGGGCATCGTGCCCCACCTCTCGGGCAGTCGAGCGGAAACGACCAAGGCGCCCTGAGCCGCAGCTAGTGTGCGCTCCAGGGCGTTTTTTTGACGATCCATCGACGAGACCGATGGCGGCCCGGGGTCCGGTATCGGTCTCGTCGATGTGAGCGATTGATGGCGTCTAGTGGTCGCAACGCCGGCGGCCCTGAACACTCCATCGAAATGCGTCGCTGGATCGACACGAGCTTACCCATACTTTTTCTCTCGGCCCTCCTGCCGGCCTGTCAGACCGACGAGCCCGGCGAGGACGACGACACCGGGACCTCCGATACGGGGGACACCACCACCGGCGATACGGGTGAAACCGACACTGGCGAGACCGGCGGAGAAGAGCTGCTGTTCTTCCCCGGGGCGACCAAGGGCGGTCCAATCGCGGCCTCGCCCGACGGCACCCGCCTGGCGGTGGTCAACTCTGGGAGCGGCGAGCTGACGATCTTCTCGCTGCCTGGCCTCACGGAAGAGGCGCGCCTGGTGCTCGGCGGTGAACCGGAGTCGGTGTCCTTCTCGCCCGAGAGCGACGCGATCTTCGTGGTCCTGCGCGAGGAGGGCACGGTCGCCCGCATCGGTGGGTTGGACACCGGCCCCACCCTCGAGAACAAGGTCACGGTCGGGGCCGAGCCCGGCCGCGCGGCGCTCTCGGCCGCGGGCACGACCTTGTGGGTCCCGCTGTGGGCCGAGGGCTACGTGATCGCGGTGGACACCGAGAGCATGCAGATCACCCAGGAGATCGAGACGGGGGGATCGCCCTACGCGGTCTGCGTGACCAACGACCTCGACGCCGAAGAGGGCGACGAGACCGTGTTCGTGACCGACTTCTACGGCGTGGCCGCCGGCGGCCGCGAGGCGACCGACAACGCCCGCGAGGGCCGGGTGTTCACGATCACCGGCGAGGGCGAGCTCGGCGAGCTGCGCCTGCCCGCGCTGACCAGCTCGGGCACGGCGGGCTTCGAGTCGACGGGGGCCTACCCCAACCAGCTCTACTCGTGCGCGATCAACAAGGGCACGCTCTACGTGAGCAGCGTCGGCGCCTCGCCGGCCTCCTTCGAGGGCGGGACCGACTTCCACCAAAACCTCCAGGGCCTCGTGCACCGGGTGGACGTCGAGAGCCTCACCCCCGAGTCCCAGCCCATCGACCTCAACGGCCTGGTCGACGAGCTCGACGCGCCCAAGCGTTTCATCCCGATCCCCACGGACATCGCCTTCGCCGACAACACCGAGTTCGCCTACTTCTCCTCGCTGAGCTCCGACAGCGTGCTGCGTGTGGACTTCTCGGCCAACCCGATCAAGGCCGGCTCGCTCTCCGGGGCCAGCTTCCTGGGCGCGAGCCGCTCGCCCATGGGCGTGGCGATCTCGAGCACCAACATGTACACGGCCAACGAGGTCGCGCGCAGCATCTCCCACATCGACCTGGCCGAGCAGGAGACCGTGACCGCCGACATCAGCTCGGCGAGCTCACCGAGCGACGCCGCGGGCATCGAGGCCCTCCAGGGCCAGCGCTTCTTCAACACCGGCCTGGGTCGGTGGTCGGCCAACGGCTGGGTGAGCTGCGCTGGTTGCCACCCCTTTGGGACCACCGACAACGTGACCTGGTCCTTCCCCGCGGGCCCGCGCCAGACCGTGGACACCTCGGCGAGCTTCAACGCCGGCGGGACCGAGCAGCGGATCTTGAACTGGACGGCGATCTTCGACGAGATCCATGACTTCGAGCTCAACACTCGCGGAGTCGCCGGGGGCACCGGCGCGATCGTCAGCGACACCGCGCTCAACGACAACGGCTCGCCGAACGCCGAGGTCCGCATCGACATCGTCGGTGAGGGCGGCGTCGCCGACCCGATCAACGCCTTCAACCGCGGCTCGGCCCGCGGCGCGGCGCTGACCGGGGCCACGCCCGACGACTGGGACGCGATCGAGACCTACATCGCTAGCTTGCGCTCGCCCAAGGCGCCCACGCGCCTCGACGGGGATCCCCTCGCGGGCCGCACGGTGTTCGACGACGGCGGCTGCGACAACTGCCACAGCGGCTCGCTGTGGACGATCTCGCGGCGCAGCTACACCCCGGCCTTCAACGCCAACGACGGCAGCGACCTCGACGAGCGCGCGCTGACCTTGCTCGAGGCCGGCGTGTCCTCGACCGGTGACGTGCGCGCGGATCAGCTCACGAGCACCGATGTCAGCGAGCTGACCGTGCTCGCCAACGATCAAAACGGGCGCCCGCGCGCCACGTCTGCGTGTCGCGGATTGTCGGGACCTTCGATGTCGACGGTCCGGCCAGCCACGGCGCCGAGGAGCTGCGCCAAAACGGCGCGACCGCCCAGGGCGCCGACGGCTACAACGTGCCCTCGCTGCTCGGCGTGGGCCAGGGCGCTCCCTACCTGCACAACGGCTCGGCCGAGAGCCTCGAGGAGCTGCTCGATCCCAGCGGGGACTTCACCGCCCACCTGCGGGCGGGCAACCAGGTGTTCGGGCCGACGGATGAGCAGCTCGCGGATCTGATCGCCTTTGTCAAGGCGATCGACGACGACACCGAGACCTTCGCGGTCGACTCCGATCAGGACTTCTGTCCGAGCAACGTGCCGCAGCAGCAGTGAAGTCGTGACGCTGCGGCGAGCTGAGCTCTCGTAACGTGGGGGGAAAGAGCACCAGGCGGCGGTCGGTGCCGGTCGCACCGACCGCCGCCTTGGGGCATGATGGCCAGGCAATGGACCTGGTTCATCTGCGCTACTTCCGCGTGATCGCGGAGGTCGGCAACCTGACCGCAGCGGCGAAGCAGCTCGGCGTGGCCCAGTCCACGCTCACGGCGGCGGTCAAACGCCTCGAGGAGCACCTCGAGAGCAAGCTCCTGCTCCGAAACCCGCGCGGCGTGACGGTCACGCCCACCGGCCGAGCCCTGGCGACCTCCGCCTGCGAGATCCTCGGGATGGTCGACGAGATGGAGGAGCGGATCCGCGGGCTCGAGTGCGGCGACGCGGGCGAGTTCGTGATCGGCTGCCACGAGTCGCTGGGTGCCTACTTCTTGCCGGCGTTCATGAGCGCCTTCTTGGCAGCCAGCCCCGGCATCGAGATCCGCGTGTGGAACGGGACGTCGGCGGGAGTGCGCGAGGCGGTCATCGATCGCCGCGTGCACTTTGGGTTGATCGTCAACCCGCTGCCCCACGACGAGCTGGTGATGGTCGAGGCCTTCCGCGACGCCGTGGCCTTGGTCGGCCGCGTCGACGGCCTGGCCGCGCCCGGCAGCCGCGAAGAGATCGAGTCCAGGCTCCGCAACTCGCCGTTGATCTACGCCGGGCGCGTGGACCAGTGCCAGCAGATCGTCGACACCTTGCGCGGGATGGACCTGCTGCCCGAGCGGCTGCTGACCACCGGCGACCTCGGCTTGCCAAGACCCTGGTGCTCGCGGGCCTGGGCGTGGGGATCCTGCCGCGGCGCGTGGCCAACTACGGCCACGAGGGCGAGCTCGTGGTGATGCACCCCGAGCTCCGCAGATCCCCGATCGCATCTTGCTGTGCTTTCGCGCCGACGCTCACCGGACGGCGGCGTGGCGGCGGACCAAGCAGGCCCTGCTCGCCCACGCCGAGCGCATCGCGCCCATCCCAGGCGAGCGCGGGGAGCCGGGCGCGTAGGAGCCCGTGGTGAAACCCAACACGACACCTCGCTTGTTCTTTTCGCCGAGGGCTTTGTCGCCAAAACTTGCAGTACGCCCGGTACAGCGGCGTTTTGGCTTCGCGCCCTCGACGAAAAACCCGGCGCCAGGAGCCGCGCTGGGTTCCACCACGGGCTCCTAGCCGCAGTCCTCGCGCAGCTTGGCCAGGGACGCCTCCGCGTCCTTGCGGTCGTCCTCGTACTTGTCCTTCTCCGCGTAGGTCACGAAGTGCTCGTAGTAGGTGATCGCCTCCTCTCTCACAGTCACCGACCTGCTCCGCCGCCTGCCGACCTTGAGCGCGAAACCGTGCTTGCCAGGGACGAGCTGATAGGCCTGCTCGTAGAGCCCGAGCGCCCCTCCCAGTCGCCCTCCGCGGCCTTGCCCTCGGCCTCCACGTAGTAGCCCTTGGCCTTCTCGAGCCGCTCTTCTTCGCTGAGCTCCGGCTCGACCGGCTGCGGCGCGGGCTCGGGCTCGAGGCTCTCGTCCGGCACCCAGGTGTCGTCCTCGGGCTTGGTGGTCTCCTCCTCCTGGTTCTTCTTGCACGCCGGCGCCCACACGAGCGCGGTCAGGAGCAGGAACACGATCGACTTGCTTCGCATCGCCGCGCAGTATTGCACGGCCTCCGAGACCCTGTAGAGGCCCAAAGATGCCCTCTTCAATCCCTGCGACTTGTTAGTTTCGTTAGCGGTGTGGCTCACCATGTCGGCACGCCTCGCCATTCACTACACCGCCTGCCCCTGATACCGTCTGCTCGTGGCTCGCAAGCTTCGATTCACTGCTCTCGCGTCCGGCCTCGCGCTCGCGGCGCTCGCGGCGGCCTGTACCCCACAAAAGCCACAGCCCACCCACAGCAGGTCGAGCTCAGCCCGGAGCAAAAGCTCGCCAAAACACAAGGTGAAGCGGTCCGGGCGATGCTCGCCCCGATCCACGCCGCGGTCCCGGAGCCCGCCAGCGCGACGGTGCGACCCTGCCCCCAGCTGCGAGGGCGCGCCTTCAACCTGTCCTGGGGTCGCCTCGATCAGCTGGTCGCCGGCACCCCGGCCGAGACCCGCAATGAGGGCAGCGCCGATATCCTGCCCTTCAACGACGACGAATTCTCCACGCCCAAACACTACCGCGGCAAGGGCCTGCACAAGGCCGACGCCCAAGACCTCGCCCGCGTCGCCCGGGCCCACGAGCGCATGCCCTCCATCGAGTACGTGCGCGTCGCTCGAAGCGAGCGCTACGTCCCGCCGCAGCTGTCCGAAGACGACGCCTTCGAGCCCGGCTCGCTCAGCGGCTGGCTCATGGTCTTCGACCGCGAGGGCGAGCTGGTCTGCGCCGTGCGGGCGCAGGTCGAGAGCAGCGAGAGCGTCAACGTGAACGCCCCGATGCGCTCCAGGACGAGGACCGAGCCAGGCAAGTGAGCGAGACGACCCTGCTGGTGGATCTGACCCAGCACCTGGCTGGTGCGCTGCGCGAGGCGGCCAAGCCGGCGCAGCGTGCCGTGCCAACAACGCCACCGGTCGTCGACGAGCCCTGAGGCCGCGCTCACCGACGCGAGACGCCAAAGCTCCCGTTGGCCGTGGGCCGGAAGCCAAACGCGCCCTGCATCGAGGACGGGAGGCTCAGCGTATAGTCCGGGGTGTTCGGTCCGATGAGCGTGTGCACGAGCACCGTCGACGGCGACAAGCGCCGACCGTCCCAGGACCACATCACGTTCTTCATCGGCCCGCTCGTGCAGGACTTGGTCGCGAGCGCCGCGAGCCGGGCCTGGCCGTCGCCGGGCCGGGCCGGGGTCCAGGCGAGCGCCTCGCCAGCGGCCACGATCACATGGGGCGCGCTCCCCCACAGCGCCTCGGGGAGCGCCAGCCAGATCAGCGAGGCCCCCTCGCCCTGCTCGCGCGCCGGATCCTCTTCGCCGAGGGCCGCGTCGATGCCGAGGGCGAGCAGCTCGGCGTCGGACTCGGGCAGACGCGCGCGCGCCTCGTTGGGCAGGCCGTCGAGGTCGAAGCCGTCGAGGACCACGCGAACCTCGAAGTCCCCGCCGACCGGCCGCGAGCAGGTCGCAAGGCCGTCGCGGCTGGTGTTGGTTCGCACGATCCGCGCGCGCAATTTGGCGCGCAGCTCGTTTTCGGACAAGGCGGCGATCTGCGGGCCGAGCTCGGCGAGGCGCTCGCCGGCGGCCGCCTCCATGGCCTCGTGCGTGGCGTCGGGGATGTACTTGCGCAGGAAAAAGCCGATCGCCACCTCCCAGCGCTCCTCCTCGGCGGACGCACACATCATCCGCAGCATGCGGAGGTTCTCGCGTCCCGAGCCGAGCGGGCCGTGGACGGTGATCTGGTCACCACGAAATTGGATCTTGCCGCCTCTATGCTCGACGTAGCGACGGACCGCGTCGTGGAGTTTCTGCTCGCGTCGGATATGGCGAAGACGGATCCCAACGTAGCCAAGGGCGATCAGCGCGCCGACGCCCCAGAGGATCTTCATGAAGATGGACATGGCCGTGCGTAGCACGAAGTCCGCCTTTCCTCTACGCCCTCTCAGCCATGACCAATATTGCCCCACTCGACCCAAAACAGCGTCAGTACCCAACGAGCGCGCTTTCTCGGCAGCGACTTGCTCTTTGTCCATCCCTGCTATCTTCCCCCCACGATGCTACCCGATGGTCAACCTCCAAACCCCTACGCACAGCCCACTCGAGCACCCGACCCAAACCCCTATGGGCCCCCGAATCCAATCCCCGCCTGGGCCGAGGGCTACGCCGAGGAAGACTACGTCCCCCAAGGCACCTACTGGGCGGCTTCGCGGCCGGCTTCGTTCTGGCGCTGCTCGGCTTGCTCGGAGTTTACATATTCGGCAAGGAGGAGACCAAGCGCGGTAGCCTCCACGGCTTCGGCATTCGCGTCGGTCTGTCGATGCTCTTTTGGATCTTCACCTTCGCCATGAGCTAGCGGCCCCTGTACTCCAGGAGGTGGCTCGCCCCTCCGGGCGAAAAAATCTCCTGTTTTTTCTCGAATCTCGCGTGGCGAAATTACAGCGCCCATCGCCTGGCTCGCGCTGCCACTCCGGCCCCCTCGAGCGGACAAAGGGCCACGGAGCGACGCTCAGCGGGCCCTCCCCCCTGTCCGAGTAAGTCCTCGACACACCTGCTCTCGTCGGCTCTTCGAGCTCGGCAAGCGAGCCCGCCTCTCGACGGGGACGCCGTGGCGCTGACGTCCGCCCCGCGGCGTTGCAAAATGAGCGCATGCGCTCCCCGAGAAACTGGCATCCACGCTCGGTTCCCCGTCTTGATGGCGACCCTCCTCGCGCCGGCGTGGGCCTGCACCAGCGTGCCTTTTTGCGAGCAGCAGCCCGACAAGTGTGTGGCTGGAGACGAGGGCGAGAGTGGAGGCAGCGACACGAGCGAGGACGCCAGCTCGACCGAAGACACGAGCGGAGCTGACAGTGACGGCGACAGCAGTGGCCGCTATGTGGCGACGGCGAGGTCGAGGGCGAAGAAGAATGCGACGACGCCAACGCGAATCGACGGTGACGGCTTGCGACAGCGACTGCACCTCGACACAGGTGGCCGCCATCACCCTCGGCGGCTACCACGGCTGCGCGTTGATCGACGGCGGCCGTCGGCGCTGCTGGGGACTCAACGACTCCGGCCAGCTCGGCTACGGCAACACCGACAACGTCGGCGACGACGAGCTACCCAGCGAGGTCGGTGACCTGCCGCTCCCGGGCCACCCTCACCACCCTCGAGCTCGGCGCCTATCACTCCTGCGCGCTCTTCGAGGACGACGCCCTGCGCTGCTGGGGCGCCAACGACTACGGCCAGCTCGGATACGGCGACACCTACGACCGCGGGGGCACCGAGAGCATCGCCAGCTTGGCGACGATCGACGCGCCCGCGTTCACCGACATCCAGCCGGCCTTCTATCACACCTGTGGGCTGACCGAGGGCGGCGAGGTCCACTGCTGGGGCCAGGGCGAGCTCGGTCAGCTCGGCTACGCCAGCGTCGCCAACATGCTCCTCCCGGGCGAGGCCGTGTCCCTCGGCGGGGCCGTGGCCAGGCTGATCGGCGGAGGCGAGCACGCCTGCGTCATCCTCGAAGACGACGGCAGCCTGCGCTGCTGGGGCTCCAACCACTACGGCCAGCTCGGCTACGGCGACACCGAGAACATCGGCGACGGCGAGCTCCCCGACACCGCCGGCCCGGTCCCGCTGCTCCCCGAGTCCCTGTCCCACGTCGACATCGTCGACCTCGTCACCGGCGGCCCCCACAACTGCGCCCTGCTCAGCAACGGCGAGGTCATGTGCTGGGGCAGGAACGACTACGGCCAGCTCGGCCTCGGCCAGTTCGGGAACATCGGCGACGACGAGCTCCCCGACTCGGTGCCCACCGTCGGCATCCCGGCCCGGCGGCGCAGATCAGCTTGGGCTTTCACCACACCTGCGCCCTGCTCACCAGCGGCGAGGTCACCTGCTGGGGCCGCGGCGACTACGGCCAGCTCGGCTACGGCGACACCAACCACGTCGGCAACAACGAGCTGCCCGAGGACGTGGGCTTCGTCGATCTCGACGCGAAGGTGCTGACCATCGCCGCCGGCGGCTATCACACCTGCGCGCTGCTCGCGGACCCGCGAGGTCCGCTGCTGGGGCCGCAACGACTCCGGCCAGCTCGGGCTGGGGCATATGGACAACATCGGCGACGATGAGCTCCCCCTGAGCGAAGCGCCGCTCTCGCTGCTCTGAGCGGCGCTCGCTCGCGCGAGAAAAAGCTGCCGGTCACAGGCTCGTGACAGCGCGAGCGCTGTGACCCCCGCGAAACTTCGGCCTGCTAACACGCCAGCGTGGCAGGTCGGCTCGCAGCCATGGCCCCTAGGAGCCCGTGGTGGAACCAGCGCGGTTCCTCGCGCCGGGGTTTTCGTCGAGGGCGCGAAGCCAAAACGCCGCTGTACCGGGCGTACCGCAAGTTTTGGCGACAACGCCATCGGCGGAAGGACCAAGCGAGGTGTCGTGTTGGGTTCACCACGGGCTCCTAGGCTCCTCACCTGCACGCGCTGCTGCTCTTTGCCGCGCTCGCGTGCAGCGACGCGGCCGAGCAGGCCGCCGAGCACACGCTGACGATCCGCGGCTCGGACACCATGGTGATCCTCGCCCAGCGCTGGCCGAGGCCTATATGGACGAGCACCCCGAGATCGCCGTGCAGGTCAGCGGGGGCGGCAGCGGGACGGGGATCACCGCGCTGATCGCGGGACCACCGACCTCGCCAACGCCAGCCGCGAGATCGCCGATAGCGAAGCCGAGCTGCTCGCCCGCGAGCGCGGCGTGCCGGTGTTCGAGACCACCGCGGCGATCGACGCCGTGGCGATCTACGTGCACCGCGACAACCCCATCGCCAGCGGTCCCTGGCCGA
>NZ_JABJWV010000015.1:0-3547 GCF_011083025.2 Pseudenhygromyxa sp. WMMC2535 | reverse complement strand
CCGCGCGGATCGGGTTGCCGGCGAGGACGACCTTGCGGGCCGGGAAGCGCCCGTGGACGTCGGGGAAGGTCGCAAACACCTTGCGGACCAGCCGACCCAGGATCCGGTTGGTGATCCCGGGGACGGAGTTTTGCTCGAGGATCGCCGTGGGCCGGCGCATCAGCCAGGCCGTGGCGACAATCGGCCCGCTGGCGTAGCCGCCCACGCCCACGACCACGTCGGGGTCGAAGCCCGCGATGATCCGCCGGCTCTGCAGCCAGGCCTTGGGCAGGCGCAGCAGCCCCGAGATCAGCCCGCGCACGCCTCGACCCTTGATCCCGCTGACCTCGATGCGGTCGAGCGTCCAGCCGAGCTCGGGGATCACCCGGGCCTCGATGCCGCGCTCCGTGCCCACGAAGCGGACCTCACCGCCGGCCGCGAGCACCTGCTCGGCCAGGGCGACGCCCGGGAAGAGGTGCCCGCCGGTGCCGCCGCCGGCGATCATCACGCGCAGGGGCCGAGCGGTCCCGGCAGCAGCAGCAGCGGGGGTGTCGGTGGAGTCGTGGGTCGGGGATCCCATCACGAGCGCGTTCATGACGATCCTATACCGAAGGGAGGATCGTCGACCCAGATTCTGGCGAATGCGATCGCCGCGCAGGCTCGGCGGCGGCGACCTCGGTTCCCTCGGCGTCGCCCAGGAGCTCCCTCAGCGCCTCGAAGAGCGCGTCGCGGTCGCCCGTGGGGAGCTCGCGGATCCCCGCCACGCCCGCGAGACCGCAAGCTCGAGAGGCGATCACCGGCACCCCCGCGGCGGCGGCCCGCAGCAGGCTGCGCGGCTGATGCTCGACCCACGCCGGGCAGACCACGGCGTCGAGCTGGTCGAGGCGCGTGGGGGCGCCCTGGTGCAGCGTTGCGCCCGTGTCCGCCCAAAAGCGCGGGCCCTCGAGCTCGCGGCCGGAGATCCACAGGTGCAGCGCGAGCTCGGGCCGCAGGGCGTGCAGGCGCTCGATGGCCGCGCGCAGCTCCCAGGCGCCCTTGCGACCGACGGTGCTCGTGGGCATCCACAGCCGCAGCGGCGCGTCGGCCTCGCGCCGCCCAGGCTCGCGCCGCGCGTCCAGATCGCCCCCCTCGCCCGCCCACGCCTCGCCCTCTAGGAGCCCGCCTGCACGCGCGCGCCCTCCCGCCCAGCGCAGGCGCACCGCCTTGTCGGGGAAGCAGGCGGCGACCTCGGCGTGGGGCGTGACCACGGCGATCGCCTCGTCCAGGGCCCGCGCCTCGTCCTCGACCAGCTGCGGATCCGCGCGAAAGTCCGCGAGGGTCGGGCTATTGGGGTTTTGCGCCGCCGCCTCGTCGAGGCGAGCCTGGAGCGCCGCGAGGGGCAGGCGCTGCATCAGCACCGTGACCCGCCGACCCCCGAGCGCCCCCAGCCGCCACAAGAAGGGCAGCAAGTTCTGGCTGACGACGAGCGCGGTGTCCTCGGGGCCCAGGGCCTCGGCCATGGCGGCCGCGAGGGCGGCGTCGTCGGCCAGCAGCGCGCGCTGGCGAGCGGCGCCCTGGCTGGCGAGGCTGCGCGCGCGCAGAGATCGGGTCAGCGCGCGCGCGGGGAAGTACTCGCGCGAACCCACGGCCGCCCGCGGCCAGGCGTAGCGCGAGCCCGGTCCGGCCAGCGCGGAGATCGGCAGCGCGGCGAGCTGCTCTCCGGGCAGGGGCGCGAGCAGGCGGTCGCTCGTGCGCCCCTGCCTGCGCAAATAGTCGGAGAACTCGGGCCACACGCCGTCGACGAGCCACGTGGCTCGTCGACGGCGTGTGGCCCGAGTTCTCCGACTATTTGCGCAGGCAGGGGCGCACGAGCGACCGCCTGCTCGCGCCCCTGCCCGGAGAGCAGCTCGCCGCGCTGCCGATCTCCGCGCTGGCCGGACCGGGCTCGCGCTACGCCTGGCCGCGGGCGGCCGTGGGTTCGCGCGAGTACTTCCCCGCGCGCGCGCTGACCCGATCTCTGCGCGCGCGCAGCCTCGCCAGCCAGGGCGCCGCTCGCCAGCGCGCGCTGCTGGCCGACGACGCCGCCCTCGCGGCCGCCATGGCCGAGGCCCTGGGCCCCGAGGACACCGCGCTCGTCGTCAGCCAGAACTTGCTGCCCTTCTTGTGGCGGCTGGGGGCGCTCGGGGGTCGGCGGGTCACGGTGCTGATGCAGCGCCTGCCCCTCGCGGCGCTCCAGGCTCGCCTCGACGAGGCGGCGGCGCAAAACCCCAATAGCCCGACCCTCGCGGACTTTCGCGCGGATCCGCAGCTGGTCGAGGACGAGGCGCGGGCCCTGGACGAGGCGATCGCCGTGGTCACGCCCCACGCCGAGGTCGCCGCCTGCTTCCCCGACAAGGCGGTGCGCCTGCGCTGGGCGGGAGGGCGCGCGCGTGCAGGCGGGCTCCTAGAGGGCGAGGCGTGGGCGGGCGAGGGGGGCGATCTGGACGCGCGGCGCGAGCCTGGGCGGCGCGAGGCCGACGCGCCGCTGCGGCTGTGGATGCCCACGAGCACCGTCGGTCGCAAGGGCGCCTGGGAGCTGCGCGCGGCCATCGAGCGCCTGCACGCCCTGCGGCCCGAGCTCGCGCTGCACCTGTGGATCTCCGGCCGCGAGCTCGAGGGCCCGCGCTTTTGGGCGGACACGGGCGCAACGCTGCACCAGGGCGCCCCCACGCGCCTCGACCAGCTCGACGCCGTGGTCTGCCCGGCGTGGGTCGAGCATCAGCCGCGCAGCCTGCTGCGGGCCGCCGCCGCGGGGGTGCCGGTGATCGCCTCTCGAGCTTGCGGTCTCGCGGGCGTGGCGGGGATCCGCGAGCTCCCCACGGGCGACCGCGACGCGCTCTTCGAGGCGCTGAGGGAGCTCCTGGGCGACGCCGAGGGAACCGAGGTCGCCGCCGCCGAGCCTGCGCGGCGATCGCATTCGCCAGAATCTGGGTCGACGATCCTCCCTTCGGTATAGGATCGTCATGAACGCGCTCGTGATGGGATCCCCGACCCACGACTCCACCGACACCCCCGCTGCTGCTGCTGCCGGGACCGCTCGGCCCCTGCGCGTGATGATCGCCGGCGGCGGCACCGGCGGGCACCTCTTCCCGGGCGTCGCCCTGGCCGAGCAGGTGCTCGCGGCCGGCGGTGAGGTCCGCTTCGTGGGCACGGAGCGCGGCATCGAGGCCCGGGTGATCCCCGAGCTCGGCTGGACGCTCGACCGCATCGAGGTCAGCGGGATCAAGGGTCGAGGCGTGCGCGGGCTGATCTCGGGGCTGCTGCGCCTGCCCAAGGCCTGGCTGCAGAGCCGGCGGATCATCGCGGGCTTCGACCCCGACGTGGTCGTGGGCGTGGGCGGCTACGCCAGCGGGCCGATTGTCGCCACGGCCTGGCTGATGCGCCGGCCCACGGCGATCCTCGAGCAAAACTCCGTCCCCGGATCACCAACCGGATCCTGGGTCGGCTGGTCCGCAAGGTGTTTGCGACCTTCCCCGACGTCCACGGGCGCTTCCCGGCCCGCAAGGTCGTCCTCGCCGGCAACCCGATCCGCGCGGCCCTGGTCGAGCGC
>NZ_JABJWV010000014.1:0-3136 GCF_011083025.2 Pseudenhygromyxa sp. WMMC2535 | reverse complement strand
GGGGGGGCGGGGGGGGGGGGGGGGGGGGGGGGGGGGGGGGGGGGGGGGGGGGGGGGGGGGGGGGGGGGGTGGGGGGGGGGGGGGGGGGGGTGGGTGGGGGGGGGGTGGGGGGGGGGGGGGGGGGGGGGGGGGGGGGGGGTGGGGGGGGGGGGGGGGGGGGGGGGGGGGGGGGGGGGGGGGGGGGGGGGGGGGGTGGGGGGGGGGGGGGGGGGGGGGGGGGGGGGGGGGGGGGGGGGGGGGGGGGGGGTGGGGGGGGGGGGGGGGGGGGGGGGGGTGGGGGGGGGGGGGGGGGGGGGGGGGGGGGGGGGGGGGGGGGGGTGGGGGGGGGGGGGGGGGGGGGGGGGGGGGGGGGGGGGGGGGGGGGGGGGGGGGGTGGGGGGGGGGGGGGGGGGGGGGGGGGGGGGGGGGGGGGGGGGGGGGGGGGGGGGTGGGGGGGGGGGGGGGGGGGGTGGGGGGGGGGGGGGGGGGGGGGGGGGGGGGGGGGGGGGGTGGGGGGGGGGGGGGGGGGGGGGGGGGGGGGGGGGGGGGTGGGGGGGGGGGGGGGGGGGGGGGGGGGGGGGGGGGGGGGGGGGGGGGGGGGGGGGGGGGGGGGGGGGGGGGGGGGGGGGGGGGGGGGGGGGGGGGGGGGTGGGGGGGGGGGGGGGGGGGGGGGGGGGGGGGGGTGGGGGGGGGGGGGGGGGGGGGGGGGTGGGGGGGGGGGGGGGGGGGGGGGGGGGGGGGGGGGGGGGGGGGGGGGGGGGGGGGGGGGGGGGGGGGGGGGGGGGGGGGGGGGGGGGGGGGGGGGGGGGGGGGGGGGGGGGGGGGGGGGGGGTGGGGGGGGGGGGGGGGGGGGGGGGGGGGGGGGGGGGGGGGGGGGGGGGGGGGGGGGGGGGGGGGGGGGGGGGGGGGGGGGGGGGGGGGGGGGGGGGGGGGGGGGGGGTGGGGGGGGGGGGGGGGGGGGGGGGGGGTGGGGGGGGGGGGGGGGGGGGGGGGGGTTGTGTTTCGGCGGGTGAAACTGTCGCTGGTACGACGTGCGCTCCACCGTGATCTTGCCCTGCGCCCAGTCGATCGACGACCAATGCAACCGACGATCTCGCCCGAGCGCAAGCCCGCGTCGCCAGCGAGCAAGACCATTACCAGGTTGCGGGGCGAGGACCATCCCAGCCGAGCGAACAAGCAGGGCGTACTCCTCGAAGTCGTAGAAGTCGCGGGGCTTGTCGACCTCGGGCAGGCGCTTGATCTGGGTGGCGCCTCGATCACCCCGAACTGCGCTGCGCAGGTCATGAAGGTGCTCGAGGTCGTGAGGATGCAGTTGATGGTCTTGTTGTTGCGATCAGCGATGCTCGCCTTGAAGCGCTGGACGTCCTCTTCTGAGATTTCATCGAGAGGTCGATCGCCGAAGGCCGGGATCAGGTGCACCCGCAGGTGGCTGCACATGTTCCGGCTGGAGCTCGGCTCGAGGCCGTTGGCCTTGATGTGGCCCTCGATATAGCGCGGGGTGAACTCGGCGAAGGTGGGGGATCTCCTTTTCAGTGGTGGCGGCACGTTTGCCGCGAGGCGTCGGACCATGGATCAGCAGGTGGCGCTCTCGTTCCCGCGCCCAGCGCAGCGACGCAGCCTTGGTCGCGTAGGGCGACTTGCGCCGCTCGCGGTTCACAACGTCCGCGCCCGTACTGCTTGCCGGTGCCTGCCCGCGCGCCCGCGAATCCCCCATCGGAGCCTCGCCGTCCTCGCCGTCCGCTCGCTACACCGCGCCCAGCAGACGATCGCCCGGTCGAGCTCCCGCAGCGTGCGGTGGCCCTGGCCACGACCAAAGCGCAGCCGGGCCCCCTCGAGGGTCCGGGGCGGAAGCTGTGGCCCGATCATCAGGCCGAGCAACGGCGCGAGCTCGGACTGCTCGAGGGCCTCGGCGGCCGTGGGCACGCTCGACCGGTGCACGGCGTGGACCCGGCCGAGCGCGGCGCCCTCGAGGACATCGACGCCTGGCTGCGCGCGCGCGAGCAGGGCTGAAGAAAGGCCCTGTCAGCGCCTGCGGAGCGTAGCGACGAGGACGACGACCGCGATCAGCGGCGCGGCGACGCTCAAGAAGATACGCAGCGCCCGGGCAGCCACGCCGAGGTCTCGAGCGGGGCGTCGTCGGGCTCGGCGAGCGCGGCGTCCACTCGCACGCCTGCGTCCAGGCGATCGGCCCAGGGCTCGGCCTCCGCGGTCGGGCGAGCCTTCGCGGACTCCGGCGGCCACCAGCGAACCTGTGAGGACACGAGCGCCTGTCGGCCGCGAAAGACGCGGTGATAGCTGAACGCGAGCTGATCGAAGAACTCGACGAAGGCGAGGGTAGGCACGCCGCCAAACTCCTCGAGGGTGTAGAGCTGGTCTCGACGGCCCATGTGGCGATGGTCACCGCAGAGCAGCTCGAGCTGGGCTGTCGCAAAGCGCAGCTCGTCGCCCTCGGTCCGCGGCTGCGGCGGGCGAGTCGAGACCGAGAGCGCGAGGTCTCCTCCGGCCTCGAAGCGGGGCACGAAGGCCAGCACGAGCAGCTCGCCGGGCTCCTCCCCGTCGAGTTCGGCAGCCAGCGGGGCGAGGCGCGCGTGCAATTCGGGCGGGCAGCTACGCTGCTCCTCGGGCGTCCATAGGCACAAGCCCTCGTCGTCGAACTCGACCGCGACCCCCGGGTGCTCGGCGCTCTCGACGTGCACTCGGCCGGCGATCAGGAGCGCGAGGGCGAGGACCGAGGCCGGCATGCTCACCGCGGATATCACAGCGTCATCGGGGCTTCAAGGCGCCGTGCTCGCTCACAGCGTCCGCAAGAGCGGCTCGAGCAGGTCCGCGAGCTCGGCCGAGCTCGCCTTCCCGGCGTAGAGCTGCTTCTCGATGTCCGCCCAGGTGAGGCCGTCGGGAAGCCCGTTGACGACCAAGTTGGCGAATCGCCAGCTGCTCGGCCCTGCGCCCGGGCAACGCACGCGCAAGCTCGTGCATCCGGTCTGCGAGGTCCCTGCACCGGCGAGTCGGTCGCCGAAGTCGGTGGCGTCAACGTCCACGCAGGTCCGGCAATCGACGGTCGAGATCGTCGTCGACTCGAGCGACTGTGCCGGTACGTCGCGCGACCGCCCGTCGCTCAGGAGCGGCTCGAGCTGAGCCGGATCGCCAACGTCTGGTG
>NZ_JABJWV010000013.1:0-21441 GCF_011083025.2 Pseudenhygromyxa sp. WMMC2535 | reverse complement strand
AGCCCGCCTGCGCCTGCTGCTCGCCGCCGCCAGCATCGGGCCAAGCTGGCTGGCCTGCGTCCGCGTCGTCGAGCGCAGCGGCGCGCCAGCAGGCCAGCCCTCGCCGAACTCGTGGCCGCGGCCACCCTCTTCGCCTTCGTCGTCCCCTACTACGCCCTCGGTCGCGCCGGCTACGCTCACGCCCCAGACGCGCTGGCCTGTGCATGGCTGAGCGCGGCCTGCTTCGCCGAGCGCGACGGCCCTGGCGCGGAGCTCACTGCGAGCCGCGTCGGCCCCCTGCTCACCTGTGCGGTGCTCATGCGCCTACAAAACCTGCTGTGGCTGCTGTGGCCGGTGGCCGAGCTGCTCGCGGCCCTGCGCCGACCCACGAGCGCGCGCCCCAGCCGGGCGGCCCGGCGTCTGGGGATCCTCTGCGCCTTCGCCTGCCTGGGCCTCGCCCCTCAGATCTGGCTGGCCTGGGCCCACCCCGGCAGCGTCCGCGGGGCCGTGCGCTGGGACCTGGGCTTCTTCGACCTCGGCGAGCTCCACCTCGATCTCCTGCGCGTGCTCTTTGGCGTCCACGGGCTGATCAGCTGGACAGGGATCGCCGGGCTCGCCCTGCTCGGCCTCGCCTGGGCGGCCTGGCGTGGCGACCTCCGGGCCCGCCGCGGCGCCCTCGTGTTCGCGGCGATGATCCTGCTGATGGCCTGTGTCCGCGACGTCGACGGCGGCGACGCCTTTGGTGCGCGGCGCCTCGCCGGGATGGTCGGCCTGCTCGCCGCCGGCCTCGCGGCCTACCTCGAGCCGCTGCGATCGCGCCGGCCGGCCGCGATCGTCTTCGCCCTGGCCGTGGCGGTGGCGACCCTCGTCAACCTCGGGCGCAGCGTCCACGCCCTCGTCGAGCCCAGCTCCCTGCGCGCCGGGCCAGAGTAACGAGCCGTCAGCGCGTGCCGATCGTCCTGGCGATCTCCTGGATGAACCAGGCCCAGCCCTGGAAGCCCAAAAAGGGGCTGTCGTGGATGGCGTGGCAAAAGAAATTGGGGAAGCCAAAGTGCAGCCGCCCGATCTTCTCTCGCTCGCTACCCTGCCAAGGGTCGGTGTCCTTGGGCACCGGCAGCTCGTGACCGCCAATGATCAGGTCGAGGCCGAGCGAGGCGCAGATCCCCTCGAGCTGTCGCCTGACGACGCTCTGCCCGGGCGCGAAGAGCACCGGCGGCGTCGGTGGGTAGTCGCTGTCGAGGCGAACGCCGTACTCGGGGCGCAGGGCCGGGGCGCTGAGGTGCAGCGGCCGCATGCCGAGCTCGCCGAGGCCCTCGAGCAGCCCGTCGAAGAGGGTCGGATCGCCCGAGAAGGCGACCCGCTTCCGCGCCAGGAAGCTGGGGATCAGCCACTCGAAGCGCGGCACGATCGCCCGAAGCTCGCGCTCGATCACCGCCCGGGCGGCCCGCTCGCGGCCGCTCGCCTCGCCCAGCGCCATCAACATCCGCGCCGTCGCCTGCAGGCCAAAGGGCTGCTCGACCTCGATCACCGTGGCCCCGCTCCGCCGCGCCAGGAGCCGCGCCGCGTCGACGCCGTGGGGGAGCGCGAGCAGATAGCGGGCGGTCAGCGCCCGGCGCAGGTGGGCCAGCGGCCGATCGCTGAGCCAGGTCGAGACCGGCCGCAGGCCCACGTCCGCGACCAGACGCTCGAGCTCGGCGACGTTGCCGAGGTGGTCGGCCTCCGTGCGGTCCATGAGCAGCCCGATGATCGCGACCTCGTCCTCGACCAGGCCCTCGGCTTCGGGCGGCGGCGCCAGGCGGCGGGCCAGGGTCGAGAGCACCTCGGCGTAGCCGCCGAGCCAGTCGGACTCGAGCGAGCGGCTCGGGACCTCGTAGATCGGCAGCGGGAGCTCGCCCTCGACGCTGGCGATGAGCGCGTCGTACTGCGTGCCGATGATCTGCACGTGCGGCATGCTGCAGACCAGGGCGAGCTCGGCCTCGGGCAGCTGCGCGACACGGCGCAGGCGCTTGACCACGGCCTCGCCCTCGGACTTGATGACCTCGCCCGAGTGCATCAGCGTCGACACGACCCGGTGCCGCCCGCCTGCGTCGAGCAGGGTCGAGCGCAGATCGTGGCGACCGTGGATCCACTCGGCCTTGCGATAGATGCAGTCCGGGCCGTCGATGACGACGAAGCAGCCGGGGATGGCGTTGACCGCCATGAACAGCCCGAGCTGGTAGGGGAAGCGGTAGGGAAGATCGAAGCGGTCCTCCCGGCGCGGCTCGAAGAGCGCCGGATCCAGGCCGAGCGCGTGCAAGTTGGCGAGCTCCGTGAGCGCGCGGGCGTCCCCGCGCGAGCGTCCACCGTCGATCATCGCGCCCCCCGATCGCCGGCCTCGAGGAAGGCCGAGCCCAAAAAGCGCGCGTAGCTGCGATAGAAAGGCAGCTCGACGGCGTCGAGCATGGCCTCGAGGCTGTTCAGCGCGCCGCGGGGGCCCATGTTCAGCGCGCGCATGGAGAAGGTGTTGCAGCCCTTGCGCGTCAGCCGGCGGTCGTAGTGCATCTCCGAGTACCAGGCCGCGACCTCGCCCGCCCCGAGCAGGGCGTCGAGCTCGTCGACGTCCCGATACCAGCGGATCCGCAGCTCGTCGTAGCGCTCCTCCGGCGGCGGCTTGGAGCGCGTGCCGGCGTAGGCCAGCACGTCGACGCCAAAGCCCATCTCACCGAGGATCTCGAGCAGCGGCACCCCCAGGCTGCGGCGGGCGCTGAGCACCGAGCGCCAGTGGGCGTGCTCGATCACGAAGCCCACGCGAATCCGCCTGGCCCGGGCCTGGAGCGCGGACCAGCGCTCGCGCAGGCCGGCCTCGACCGGCTCGAGCACCTCGGCCATCTGCGCGCCCCGGCCGAGCGCCCGCGCGATCGTCATCAACCACCGCCGGCTGCCCTCGAGGCCGAAGGGCGCAGGCGGGCGCACGCGACGAGCTGGGACCAGGCGCTCGCCGATCCGCGCCATCGGGACCTCGTAGCGCTCCCAGGGATACTCGACCAGCAGCCCGGCGCGGCACAGCTGGTCGATGCTGTCTTCGTCCATCTCTGGGAGCACCGTGGCGAGCACCGAGATCCCCGCGGCCTCGAGCAGCGCGACCAGCTCGTCGCGGCCGATGAAGGCCGGCATGCCCATGAGCACGACCCCGGTCGCGTCGAGGGGGCGGCTGCTCGAGATCTCCCGGCCCGCGAAGCCCTCGCCCAGGGCCTTTGCGCTCGGATCGTTGTGCTGGCCCACGGCCAACACGGGCAGGCGCAGCTTGCCGCGGGTGCGCGCGGCCGAGGCCTCGAGATCGTCGCCCGTGACCTCGGGCAGGCAGCCGCCCTGGACGACGACCGAGTCCGGGCGCTCGCTCTCGGGCAGCTCGGCGAGCAGCTCGAGGGCCTCGTCGACGAGCCTGTCGGCCCCCTTGATCACGTCGACGTCGCCGATGTCGGTGAACAGCATCCGCGCCCGCCCCTCGACGTGCGCGACCCTGTCTTCGTCCGCGCAGGCCGGCGTATTGAAGAACGAGGGCAGCCAGTCCTCGCTGATCGGCGCGTGGAAGAAGCACTCGATATCCGTGTGATCGACGATCGCGACCTTGCCCTGGCGCGCGCTGCATGTCCCGCGGTAGAGCTCCGTGCCCTCGAAGAAGCGCCGCCAGCCCGAAGCGGGCGCGAAGGCGTAGAAGAGCGACTCTTGGTAGTCGTTGGCCAGCATGTGCTCGTCGCCGGCCTCGGGGCGGATCTGATCGAGGATCTGCTCGAAGGGCACGCCGTCGTAGCGCGCCATGAAGCGCGCCAGCGCCCTGGCGATCACCGGGTCGAGGGCCTTGCCGCGGTAGCTCGCGGTGAAGCTCTTGCCCTCGCGCCAGGCCGGGACCCCGGGCGGGCCGAGCACCCCGCAGGCCAAGCTGCCGCGCTCGTCGACCTCCGCGACGAACTCGACGGTCCCGTCGTCCGTGCGCTTGAGGCTGCGCAGCTTGCCGACCAGGCCAAAGGCCTGCTCGAAGCGGCGCGTGGCCTCGACGCCCGCGGCCAGGCCGGGCCGAGACAGGCGGACCTCGTGCTGCTCGTAGACCGACTCGGGGTTGCTCGGCAGCTCTCCGCGCAGCTCGGCGAAGAGCGCCTCGGTCCGCGGGTCTCGACCTTGGCCAGCGCCTCGATCCGCGTCTCGACCCACGTCATGGTCCGCGCCTGCGGGGCCGCGCCCCTGCCCCGCCCCGCGCCCACGAGCCCCGCGCTCGCTGCCCTCGCCCGGGTGCTGCCCGCCGCGCTTTGCCTGCGCCGATGGCTGCGGCCCGTCCCTGCCCTGCTCCTGCCCCCCACCCTTGCCGTTGCGAGCCAAGGACGCGGGCGAGACCAGAGCCACCGGCGCGAGCACGGCGTCGGCCTGACGCTGCTCGGCCTCGAGCTCGGCCGCCGCGGCCGCCTCTCGCTCGCCGCGAAAGCGCGCCCGCGCGGCGACGTGAAACTCCTGCTCGCTCATCGGCGTGGGCAAGGGACGATCGTCGACCCGCTCGTCGAAGAGCTGCTCGGCGAGGCCCTGCAGCGCGCGGGAGATCGGGGCGCCGGGGAAGGCCTCGACCACGGTCGTGCGCGCGAACTCGGCCTCGCGGATCAGCGGGTCGCGGGGGATCCACGCCAGCACCTGGGTGTTCAAGCGCGCGGCGAAGCGCTCGACGACCTGGCGATCGGCCTGCGGATCCTTGAGGTTGACGACCAGCCCGGCCAAGGCGATGCCGTTTTGCGCGTAGTGGACCACGGCTCGGGCGATGTTGTTGGCCGCGTAGAGGGCCATCAGCTCCTCGGAGGTGACGATCACCACCTTCTCGCCGATCCCCCGACGCAGCGGCGCCGCGAACCCGCCGCAGACCACGTCGCCGAGCACGTCGTAGAGCGCGATGTCGTAGCGCGCCTCGTCGAGCAGGCCGGCCTCACCGAAGATCTCGAGCATCCGCGTGATGCCTCGACCGCCGCAGCCGACCCCCGCCGCCGGGCCACCCGCCTCGACGCAGTCGACCCCCAAGGGGGAGCGCACCACGATGTCCTCGGCGGCCACGCCCCGGACCCGCTCGATGCGATCGACCACGGGGTCGACCAGCTTGCCGCGGAGCAGCGCGGCCGTGGAGTCGTGCTTGGGGTCGCAGCCCACATGCAAGACCCGCTTGCCGGCGGCCGCGAGGCTCGCAGAGATGCCGCAGGAGATCGTCGACTTTCCGATACCCCCCTTACCAAAGATGACTACGCGCTCCAAAACGCGAAGACTATACAGCTAGGTCAAGGCGATTCGGTGATTGTTTTCATTCACCGAATGCCATCAGTGCACGATGCAGAAGTCTAGCCAGGGTTCGACTGGACCCCGACCGAACGCATCCGCCCCGAGCCCACGCCCGGCCGCTCTCGCTGGCCCTTGGACATCAGCTGGACCTCGCTGACATACCAGTCACCCCACTCCAGGCGCATCTGAACGGCGACCTTGCGGCCGCCACCAATGTCCACGGCGGCGACGGCCTGGGGCGCATAGAGGCCGGGGATCAGCTCGACGTCCTCGACCTCGGCGCGGACGCCCGCGAGCGACTCGATGGTGTCGACCAGGACCATGGAGCGCGCCACGTCCAGGCTGTGGACGCGCTGGTAGGCGACCATCAGCGCGTCGTAGCGCTCGAGCTCGCCGAACCACCGCGCCGCGAGGTAGGAGCTGCCGACGGCGAAGAAGAAGGTCTCGACCGCGTCCTCGGACATGGTCCCCTCGACCCCGAGCTCTCGCATGAATTCCCGGCTGCCCGTGTGGGCAACCATGCGCTCGAACTTGGGGAAGGGATCGACCCGCTCGCCGGCGGCGTCGCGCACGAGCTCGTCGATCGCCGCCAAGAAGCCCTGGAGGATCGAGTGCTCGGTGCTGCGCTCGAGCAGGACCTCGACGGTGCGCCCGCGGACCTCGCGGGCGAGGCTGGGCGAGGTCAGCCGGCGCAGCTCCTCGTCGGAGCCGGTGCCCAGGGCGGCGAGGTAGCTGCGCACGCGGTCCTCCGCGCGGGCGCGCTGGTTGACGTCGCTGTCGAGGCGCGGGCGCTCCTCGAGCATGCGCGCGGCCTCGGAGATCGGGATGGCAAAGCCGCCCTTTTGGCCGCGCCAGGTCCAGGTGACCACCCCCACCGCTCGCCCCCAGCGATCGAGGACCGGGCCGCCGCTCTGGCCGCGCTCGACCTGGGCCGTGACGCCCAGGTAGGGGCCGGGCCCCATCGAGGGGTTGTAGACCTCGAGGCGCTCGACTCGGCCGAGGTGGGCGAGCAAGCCGGGATCTTCGTCGAGCTCGGCGGCCTCGGCCGGGTCGACCTGGCGCTCGAGCAGGACCACGTCGTCGCGCTCCGCCACGTAGTCGCTCACCGGCACCCGCTGCCCCGTGGCCAGCTCGATGTGCGGGAGCGGCTCGTCGCTGCGGATGTGCAGCAGCGCGAGGTCGCGGACGGGGTCGATGTAGACGACGTCGACGCTGGTGTACTCGGGGGCCGAGTCCAGCCCGGGGAAGCTGACCATCTCGACGTGGTCGGCGTCCTCGATCACGTGGCGGTTGGTGATCATGTAGCCATGGGGATCGACCACGAAGCCCAGGCCACGACCCTCGTTGGTCACCACCACGCCGACCGCGCCGGCGGAACGCTCGGCGACCTTGGCGGGGTCGAAGGCCCGCCCGCGGGCGCCCTCGACGACGTGAACTCCCCCGAGATCGCGCGCGGTGCCGCAGCCCGAGGCGGCGCCCGCCGTCAGCGCCAGCGCAGCCATCCCGACCAAGGTTCGGGCGAGTCGAAGAGCCCCTGAAGCCACCGCAATGCAGCTTACGCCCAAGCGGGTCCGGCTGCCACCACTTCGGCGACGCGGGTCGCCCTGCACGAAAACGCCACCATTTCCTGGGTTCGGCACAATTTTTGATGCGCACTTCGGGCGGTGCAAGGCGATCAAACATGTCAACGTTAGCGGGCCCGTGCAGGTCGAACTCAAAGACGTCGGCAAGACCTATGACGGCGACAGCTGGGCCGTCCGCAACCTGGACCTCACCATCCCCAGCGGCAGCATCTATGGGCTGATCGGCCCAAACGGCGCCGGCAAGTCGACGACCCTGCGGATGATGGCGACCACCATGTCCCCGACCGAGGGCGCGGTCCGCCTCGACGGCGAGGACTTCAGCCAAGACCCGCTCGCCGCCCGCAGGCGCATCGGCTTCCTGGGCGACGGCAACCCGCTCTACAAGCAGATGAGCCCGGCCGAGTACCTGCGCATGTTCGGCCAGTGCCACCGCATGCCCGCCGCGGCGCTCGAGCAGGCCATCGACGAGACCATCGAGACCTTCGACCTGGTCGGCAAGCGCGACACCGAGTGCGGCGCCCTGTCCAAGGGCATGCGCCAGCGCGTGCTCATCGCCCGCTGCCTGCTCCACAAGCCGGGGCTGCTGATCCTCGACGAGCCCGCCGACGGCCTCGACCCCCGGGGGCGCAGCGACCTGCGGCGGATCATCGAGCGGATCCGAGCCACGGGCGTGACCGTCGTGATCTCCTCCCACATCCTACGCGAGCTCGACGACCTGTGCGACGAGGTGGCGATCATCCAGCGCGGCAAGCTGGTCGTCGCCGGCCCCGTCGAGGGCATCATCGACAGCCACGAGGTCAGCCGCTACGTCTACGAGCTGCGTTTGCACTCGGGCTTCGACCAGGCCCTCGCGCTCTTGGCCCACAAGCCCGCGCTGATCGAGCACAGCGACGCCAGCTTGCAACAGATCCGACTCCAGGTCCGCGGCGGCGAGGCGCTCATGGCCGAGATCCTCGCCGAGCTCGTCACCGCCGGCGTCCGCCCCGTGACCTGTAGCCGCGTGCGCTCGCGCCTCGAGGACGTGTACGATCGCATCTCCGAGGACCAGGTCAACTGAGCCCCCGCAGCTCCCGCCCTGAGCCCCCGCAGCCCCCGCCCTGAGCCTGAACCTTCGCCCGCGTCATCCGTCTCCTCTCCGAGCACGCTCCGCGCGACCTCCCGCCCTCCAGACTGGACCGGCCCCATGAACAAGCTCCTCAGCAAGCTCCCCGCCTTCGCCCTGCCCTTTGTGACCCGATCGCTGCGCGGCGGTCGGGCGCGACGCTACACGGTCCTCAGCCTGGTGCTCGCGTGCCTGACCATGATCTTTGGGCTGTGGATCGCCCTCGGTGATGGCGACTTCGAGCGAGACATACGCGTCGAAATGGGGCTCGAGTCCCCCACATACGACCGCGAACACCAGGAGTTCGTGCTCTTCGCCAACAGCGAGATCGAGTACCGGGCGCTCCAAACCGCCACCCAGCAGCTCTCCGACAGGGTCGACCCGAGCGACGACCCCCGCGCGATCGACTACTACCGAGAGCAGGCCCTCCAGCTCAAATCCGAGGGCAACGCGGTGCTCTACATGTTCGCCAACGCCGAGGTTCACACCCCCGAGCAGGCGGCCAAGCGCGAAGAGGTCCAGGCCCTGCTCGCGTCCTCGCCAGGCACCTCCTACCTGGAGGTCCCCGATCCCGCTCGCTACGTCCCCCACGATCGCGTGTGGACCGACCCCACGCGGCGAGCGCTGCTCGACACCATCCTCGCCAAGGGCGGCGTCCCCTCCGTCGAGTACTACCGCTCTCCCCTGGGTCTGCGCGAGGCCATGCTGCTCGCTGGCGCCCTCGCCGGCCTGCTGCTCCTGGCCATGGGCACCGTGTTCGCGCCGATCCTCGTCGCCATGCAGCAGGCCCAGGAGCGCAGCGAGAACACGCTCGCGCCGCTGCTCGGGACCGCCCTGAGCCCGCGCGAGATCGCCTTGGGCCTGGCCGCGGGTCCGCTGTGTGTCGTGGGGATCTTCGCCGCGCCGCAGGTCCTGCTCTATGTCCTCGGCGCCGTGATCGCCGGCTTCCCTCTCTTCGCCCTCGCCACCCTCGCCGCCCTCGCCGCGACCATGGCCACGCTGGTGTTCGGCACGCAGCTGCTCGGGCAGCTCCTCGGCCGCCGGCGCTCCCCGGGGATCATCGCCCTGGGCCTGATGATCCTCGCGTTGATCACCTGGAGCCTCGGTGTGAGCCTGGCCGTCGAGACCGGGCGAGAGACCCGGACGCTCGCGGCGCTCTTGCCCCACATCGGCCTCACGGGTCTGTTTGGGGCCACCTGGGTCGAGCTCTCGAGCTACGCCACGGCCATGTTCTCCGCCGCCTTCGCCAACGCGGTCGGCTGCGGCGTCGTGGGCTGGCTGCTGCTCACGGCCCTCTCGCGCAAGCTAGAGGACCGCGAGGGCCCGCTGCTTCGCGCGGGCGAGGCCCTGGCCGGCGCGCTGACCTTCATCGCCCTGACCAGCGTCGCGCTCTCGCCACTCGCCAATGGCGGCACGGGTGAGATCCAGTACGCGGGCCTGGCGATCCTCGCCCTCCCCCTGGCCATTCTGCTCATGCTCCGCGTGCCCTCCGGCGAGGGCCCCGCGCAGCTGCGCGTGATCCACCTCTCCCGCCTCCTCGCCGAGTTCTCCGCCTGGTTTGCGGCCTACATCCTCATCGCCAACGTCATCAACGGCTTCGACGTCCACGCCTTCCACCCCGTCGCCCTCGCCTGGTTGGCCTGGACGGTGCTGGTGCTCGGGCTCATGGCCGTGCGCAGCGTCGCCCTCCCGGTCACGATCGCCAGCGGCCTGTGGGTCTCGTTTTGCGGCCTCGGCGTGCTCGTCGGCTATGCCCACGCCCTCGCCTGGACCTTCGAGCACAACGCCCGCAACAGCTCGATCTTCGTGTTCTTCGAGGTCAGCCCCGTGCTCGGGCTGCTCCAGGTCGCCTTTACCCTGTGGTTCCCGATCTCGCTGGTTCTCGCGCTGCGCAAGGGCCTCGCCAGCGTGAAGGGAGCGCTCCCCGCCAAAGACGAGGCCTGAGCGCAGATATGGATTCGGAGCAGCCAGTGCTCTAGTCTTCGGGGATGAACGCACCGCGAGTGCTCCTGTCTTGCGCGGCTGCCTGCATGGCGGCCGCGCTCTTCGCATGCGTCCCCCCGCCCGAGCGCGCCGACGATCACCGCCAAGCCGACGCATCCGCGTCGAGCGAGGTCTCTCCTGCCGAGGAAGGCGACATCCCGCCGCCCCCGCCCGCGGCCCTGCGCCCGCGCAAGCCCGCCGGGCCGCTGACCGCGGAAGAAGAGCGGCTGATCGCCGCCGACCCCTCCACGCTCTCCCGCGAAGAGAACCGCGCCCGCGCCTACGCCCTGCGCAAGCGGATCATGCAAGACCCCAACTCTCCGGCCGCCAAGGAGCTCGAGGAAGCCCGCGCCGCCGTGCTCGCTGGAGAGGTCGACGCCGCCTTGCCCAAGGACGCCGAGAAGGCGGACCAAAAGTCCAAGCACGACAGCGGCCTGGTCCTCCAGGCGCCCCTCTAGCAGCCCGTGGTGAAAGCCAACCTGCCGCGGCCATGACCACTACACCTCCGACACCGCCCGGGCTCCGCGAAGAGCACCCCAGCGAGGGCGTGCTGCGCTGGGTGCTCGACAACCAGGCCCGACGAAACGCCATCCACCCGGCGGTCTTCGCCTGGATCGTCGAGCGCAGCGCCACCCTCTCGGGCGAGGTCGTGCTCCTGCGCGGCGCCGGCGAGGACGCCTTCTCGGCGGGCTTCGACCTCAGCGCCCTCGACGAGCAGCTCGCCCGCGGCGACGGGCCCCCGGACCAGGCGCTGATCGCCGCGACCTCGGCCATGCAGGCCGCCGACGCCACCTTCGTGGCCGTGATCAACGGCTACGTGATCGGCGCTGGCGTCGAGTTGGTCGCTGCCTGTGACCTCCGCCTGGCCCGCGCCGGCGCGCGCTTGCGCCTGCCAGCGGGGCGCCTCGGCGTCGTCTATCACGCCGCCGGCCTCGCCCGGGTCCACGCCGCCTTTGGTGGGACCGTCGCCCGGCGCCTGCTCCTCGCCGGCCAGGCCGTGCCCATCGACGACGCCCAGGCGAGCTTGTCGGCGCTGCTGCCCGACAACGCGGCCCTCGACGCCGCCGCGCTCGAGCTCGCCGCGGCGATCCGCGAGCAGTCCGCTCTCAGCGTCGCCGGCAACCGGCGGATCCTCCGGGCTCTCGACGCTGCCCAGGCTCTGCCCGCGGACCTGCTCGAGGCCCACGAGCGCGCGCGCGTCCACGCCTACTCGAAGCTCCGTCGCTGAACGACGCGCCGCCCGAGGCTCGGCCCCGCCTCGGTGGCGCGATGGCTCGCGCCAAGCGACAAGGACCACGGGTCCGCCCAGATGTGCCTGAGGGTGTGAATCCAAACTGATTGCCGCTCTAGGACTACTTGGTCAGATGGGGATCGACAACGATCCCCAGCTGTGATCTGCTGCGGGGTGACTCCAGAACAAATCTCCCGGGTGGGGGCCGAACTCGAGGAGTTTCTCGGCTACATCACTCATCAGATGGGTCGCAGCGAGCGGCGCGAGGCCCTCGCCAACTACATGCGTGGGCTTCTCCTCGATGGCGAGCGCAAGAGCATGGTGCCCATCGCTCAGCGCCTCGCAGCCGCGCCCGGTGACAGCGAAGCCATCCGCCAGCGACTCCAGCAGGCGATCACGATCGCTGATTGGGACGAGTGGGAGCTGTTTCGCCGACTCGCCCTGCGCGTCGAGGACAAGCTCCCGGGCCTCGACGCCTTCGTCATCGACGACACCGGCTTCCCCAAGAAGGGCAAGCACTCCGTCGGGGTACAGCGTCAGTACTCGGGGACGATGGGCCGCGTCGACAATTGCCAGGTCGCAGCAAGCCTCCACCTCGCCAGCGAGGCGGGCGGCGCTTGCATCGGCATGCGCTTGTTTCTTCCCGAGGTCTGGGCCAACGACCCAAGGCGCCGGACCAAGGCAGGCGTCCCCGAGGAGCTCTCCCATCAAACGAAGCTCGAGCTCGGCCTCGGCATGCTCGACCGCGCCCTCGAAGGGGGCTCGCGCCTCGACCGGTGCTCGCCGACGCGGCCTACGGCGACTCGACGGAATTCCGCAAGGGACTCGAAGAACGCGGGCTCCACTACGTACTGCGCATCTCGGCAACGCGGTCGTATGGCCGCCAGGGACGTGCCCGAGCCCTCCTCCGTCCAAAGCTCCCGGCACCAGGGGCGGCCACGAACAAAGTGGTCTCCCCGAAGGAGTCGAGCCCGTCTCGGTCGAAGAGCTGGCGAAGAGCTTGCCTGCCAGGCGCTTCCGTCACGTCGAATGGCGCCACGGGACGCGCGGGCCTCAGCGGCGGCGCTTCGCGGTGCTACGCATCCGAACCGCGCACCGGCATCGGTCAGGGCACCCACCGGGTGAAGTGCAGTGGCTGCTGTGTGAGTGGTCCTACAAGAAGAAGGAGCCAACCGCGTTTTATTTGTCGAACTTGCCCGCGAAGACCACGGTCAAGAGGCTGGTCTACCTGGCCAAGCTTCGCTGGCGGATCGAACGGGACTACCAGGAGATGAAAGGGGAGCTCGGCCTCGACCACTTCGAGGGACGAACATGGCGAGGCTTCCACCACCACGTCGCCCTGGTCGCCGCGGCTCACGCCTTTCTCACGCTCCACCGCGTGATTTTTTCCCCGGAGGACCCGGAGGCGGAAAGCACAGCGAGCGAGCGGGGCTGACCACCAGGCATTCCGAGCGTTGCTACAAGTGGTCCTGCTTCACTTGCTGGGTCACTGTCCCATGTGCGGACGTGACATCGACCCACGGGGGCCACCGATCAGGCCCTCGCGGATGTGATCCAAGTCGTCTAGGAGCCCGTGGTGAAACCCAACACGACACCTCGCTTGGTCTTTTCGCCGATGGCGTTGTCGCCAAAACTTGCGGTACGCCCGGTACAGCGGCGTTTTGGCTTCGCGCCCTCGACGAAAACCCCGGCGCGAGGAGCCGCGCTGGGTTCCACCACGGGCTCCTAGCCGGGTGAGGGAGCAGGTGTGACCTCGATGGCAGCGGGCGCAGCTGGGACGGGGGCAGGCGGCTCGCTCGGCGCAGGCGGCTCGCTCGGCGCAGGCGGCACGGCGGCCGGGGCTGGGGTGACCACTGCGGGGGCGGGCGCGACAGCAGCGGGCGCTGGGGTGACCGCTTCGGGCGCTGGCGCGGCCGCTGCGGGAGCAGGCGCAGCCGGGACGATGGATGGCGAGGGCACGCGACTCGCCGGGGGGACCACGATCGTCGTCGGTGTCGTCGGCGTGGCCGTCCGGGTCGTCTTCTTCTCCACCACCTGCACCCGCTTGTGCGACGCCCTGGCGTGCGCCGAGTTTCCCCTCCCCACGGGCACCCCAAAGCGGATGCCCGTGACGATGGTGAAGCCCTCGTTGGAGAAGTCGGGCAGCTTGGACACGCGCCGCTTGGCGCTCCACAGCTGACGGACCTCGCCAAACAAGGTCACGTAGTTGGTCAGGCGGATGTCGACGCCAGCGTGGAGCTCGAAGCCCACGCGCAAGCTGACGTCGACGAGGTCCTCGGCCATGAAGCGCTCGTAGTGGACGCGCAGCACGTCGACCCCCGCCCCGAGGCCGCCGTAGGGCCGCACCGGCCAGCGATGCGGGAAGTAGAAGTTCCCGCCAAAGAAGAGCGGCACGCTCATGTAGTCCAGGCGCGTGGCGTTGCCGATCGCGTAGCCGTCCTCGTCCACCTCGGGCTGGAAGGTCGCGTGGCCCTCCGTGTAGCCGCTGCGGAAGTAGCCCTCGGCGAAGGGATAGTCCCGGGGATGGTGGCCCGAGAACGCGCCCATGCGAAAGTCGATGCCGCGCAGGGCCGAGGGTACGCCGTCTTCGTCGAAGCCCGTGAACTGGTTGGCGCTCACCCGATCCGCGGGGTGCCGCAGGCGACCCGAGGGCGACAGCGGGTTGAACTCGGCGCCCACGCCCAGGGACAGCCAGGTGCGATCCCAGCACCAGTCGCAGCCATCCTCGATCTCGACCTCGGTGATCACGACCTCCTCGAGATCGTCGTCATCATCGTCGTCTTGCACGGCCGGCTCGCGGACCTCGACGCTCGGCGCGGGCCCTTCGCCCTCGACGCGGGTGACCTCGATCATCTCGCCGGTCTCCGGGTCGCGCTGCCACACGTGCACCTCCCAGTCCGGGTCGGCGACGGCGAGCAGCTGCTGCGTGTCGGTGTAGCCGGTGTAGTAGCCCTGGCCGTACTCGACCTTGAACAGGCCCGTGCGCAGGGCGTCGTCGAGCGGCCCGCGGGCGTCGAGACCCGCGCTCGCGGCCTGGAAGTCGAGGGCGACGAGGTCGACGACCCCCTGGCTGCCGGCGTCGAGGACCGCCTCGGCCTCGCGGGCGCCGTCACGGCCGTGGCGATAGATGTAGATCGGGCCGTCGGGCAGGCGCAGGTAGGCCGGCTGGCGCGGGGCGTGGTGGAGATCGGCGATCCGCACCCCGCGGGCGTCCTCGAGGCTGTAGCGCCCCGCGACGGCGCCGGCGAGCAACAGCACGCGCTGATCCGCGACCTGATCGTGGATCAGCAGCGGCGCCCGCTCGTCACCCCGGGGCGGGCGCACGGCGACCTCGAGGTGGGCTCGCGGATCCCCCACGCCGCTGTTGGCCGCCGACACGAAGGCTCCGAGCTCGGAGTACTCCACGGCCCCGTCGCCGTTGAGATCCGCGCCGCCGCGCAGGCCGCTGAGCAGTTCGTGGGTGAACACCCCGCCCTGCCAGCGCTCCCACTCGTGGGTCTGCTGATCCTCCGAGTGCGCGAGGATCACCCCGGTGTTGGGGTGCGCCCCGAGGTGGTTGCCGTCGAGGTACTCGCGCACGCTGTCGCCGTAGTCGGCGGGGCCCCGATCCTCGCGCCACTCCCCGCGCGAGAGCACGAATTGCTCGCTGCGGCAGGCGTCGACGATCACGTGGTTGTGGTCGGCCGGCGAGGTGCCGATCAGCGTCTGAAAGAGGTCCGCGCGGGTCAGCCGATCCCCGCCGGCGAGGGTCAAGAAGCCCTGGCCGTCGGGGCCGACGTCGCCGTGGCCGGCGTAGTAGATCGTCAGCTCGACCTCGCGCCCCTCCGCCGCGGCCGCCTCCATGCCCTCGCGCAGCCGAGCCCAGGCCGCGTCGAGCTTGGCCCGGGTCGGCTGGGAGGCGCGCTTGACCAGCTTGGGGAAGCGCGCCTGGCTGTCCTGATCGAAGACCGTGAGCAGCTCGACCTCGGCGCCGAGCTCGAGCCACAGCTCGGCCATGCGCGCGCCGTCGTCGTCGGCGAAGCGCAGCGGCTTTTGCTTGCTGCTCTGGGTCTCGTTGTTGGCGATGATCAGCGCGAAGCGGGCCACGGGCTGCTCGTCGGCCGCGCGCGCCTGCCCCTGCTCAGCCAGCGCGTTCGGAGGGCGAGCCGGGCCTTCGACGCGGCCCGCGTCGGCGACTTGCGCGGCCAGGGCCGCGGCGAGGGCCGCCACCCAGGGCAGCGCCGCGAGGGCGCCGCGACGCGCGAGGTTGCCAGTGGCAGAGGTTCGGTGGTGCTTCACAGGGGTCATGGCAGGTTCACTCGCTCGGGGTGATGTGCAAGAGGGTCTCGGCGCTGGCGCAGCGGCTGCGCGGGCCGGCACAGACCGGGCCCAGCTCGTCCGCGCGCAGGCGCAGGTGCCAGGGAGGATCGTCGACGCTCGCGGGCTCGGCCTCGCGCAGAGCCTCCGCCCAGCGCTCGACGTCCGCGGGCGCCACGGGATCGGGGGTCGCAATGGCGAACACCCGCAGCGTCCCGGGGCGATGGTTCACGTCCAGGCGGATCGACAGCGGCAGGGCTCGCCAGCGCGCCTGACCCGGATCGGCGACCAGCTCGAGGCTCGGCTCACCGCCGGGGTTGGGCGCGTAGTAGAGCAGCTCGCCGCGCTCGTCGACGCCGAAGAGGCTCAGCGCCTGGTCGCGCAGGTCCGCGTCGGCGCGGTCCTTGCTCGCCGACAGCCGCGCCGAGAAGCCGAGCAGCTCGTCCTCGCCGCAGCCGCGCTGGCTGGCGGGGCGCGAGGGCTGCCCGCAGGCGAGGTCGATGGCCAGGGGGCGCGGCCACACGAGGCCGCCGCGGGCCTGGAGCTCGCCCTGTGTGACGATCGCCGCGACACCGCCAGCGCTCACCGAGGGGTCCGAGCCCGCTTCGGACCGATCGGCGGACCGATTGTCGGACCGATTGGCGGACCGATCGCCGAGCCCGGCAGGCCCGACGATCACCGCCACGGCCGCCGCGCTCACGGCCACGGTCGAGAGCGCGGCGATCACCGGCCGCAGCCAACGTCGACGCGACGCGCCGCGGGCCTCGCCAGCGAGCTGACCTTGGTCCTCGAGGTCCTCGAAGAGCCAGCGCTCGACCTGATCGATCTCCGCGCGCGAGACCGGGCGCGCCTCGAGGACGCGCAGGGCCGCGGCGGCGCGGTCCCAGGTCCGCCGCGCGCCCGCGTTGCCGCGCAGGCGCTCGACCAGCGCCCGCCGGCGCTCGCGGCCCAGGCCCGCGATGAGCTCGCGCTCGACCTGGCGCTCGAGCTGACGCCCGCGGCTCACGAGCTCACCTCCCCGAGCAGACGCAGGGCCTCGCCCACGAGCACCGGCAGGCCGACGCTGGCGATCACGCCCTCGACCAGGCCGACCTCGCCCTGCTCGCGCAAGAAGTCCAGCAGGCGCCGGCGAAGCTGCTTTTCACGGGTGCGCAGGCGCTGGCGGCCCAGGCCCAGGGCCTCGGCCGCGTCGCGCTGGGACATCCCCTGGCGAAAGCGCAGCTCGATCAGCTGGCGCGCGTCCTCGTCGAGGCCGTCCACGAAGCGCGCGACCAGCTCGGCGACCTGGAGGTCGTGGACCTCGCGCTCGGGCGAGGGCCCGCCGTCGGCGATCACCTGCGCGCCTCCACTCTCCTGTCCGCCCCCACCACCGACACCCTCACCGTCGACCGAGAACAGGCGCACCCGATCACGAAAGCTGCGCAGCACCAGGTTGCGGGCGATGGTCTTGACGTAGGGGCCGTAGGGCCGGATGCCGTCGTAGCCCGCCCGGGCGCCGGGCTCGAAGGCCCGCCGGAAGGTCTCGTGGAGCACGTCTTGGAGCTCGAAGCCCGAGCCGTAGCCCACGAAGCGCCGCCTTCGACCGCCGCTCTCGAAGGAGAAGCCATGTCGCAAGAGCAGCGCGACCTCCTCGGCGTGGGCGCGGTAGACCTCCGTCAGCGCCTGGCGCTCGCCGGCCTTGAAGCCCGCGAGGCGCTCGCGCGGCCAGCCGTTGGGGGCCAGCTCGGGGTCGGTCGATGGGGTCGAAGGAGCCACCGCCCTTCCCTATCCGACCGCGGCCGCGTTGGGTTGGCGCGGGTAGAAGTTTTTTGGAGGCCAGAGGCGTCATTCGCGCAGCCGAGACCCCGCATGCCCAGCTCGCCGGCCACCAGGCTCAGCCCATGAGCATCCCCCTGACCACCCCAGGGATGGCCCGCAGCCCGAGCAGCGAGGACAGCGGGCGCTGCATGTTCATGATCTGGAGGAGCTGGCGGTGCAGCGCGCTGTCCCTCGCGCCTCCACGGTAGAGGCGATCGGTGAACCACAGCAGCGGCCTGGTCAGCGGCGGCCGATACCCGCTGACCTGCGGCCAGCGCTGGGCCTCCGTGGAGGCCATCATCCACGGCGCCCAGGACACCTCGGCGAGCACGCGCTGGAGCGCGTCCACGGAGCCCCCGCCGCGCAGGTGCTCGCGCGCGCTCACGGCCTGCAGCGCGGCCACGGACATGCCCTGGCCAAACACCGGATCGAAGCCGCAGGCCGCGTCCCCCGCGACGACGAAGCCCCGGGGGACGCAGCCCGCGTAGCTTCGCCGGACCTGACGCGGGATCTTGAAGACCGCGATCTCGGACACCGGCCGGGCGTGGACGAGGGCGTCGTGAACATCGCTGGTCGCAAAGCTCTTCGCCCACGCGCGCCAGGCCTCGAAGTCCCGCGGCGGCTCGTCGCCGTGGTAGCCGAAGAAGGTCGACATCCAGCGCTCGCCCTCGAGGTGGAAGAGCGAGCCGCCGCGGCTCAGCGAGGGCGGGCTCGGGTGGACGAGCATCGCCTCGAAGCTCGGCTCGGCCCCCGCCGCGAAGCGCAGCTCGGCGGACGCGTAGCTCAGGCCAATCTCGATCTTTTGGGTGGGCGGCTCGGGGAAGCCCCACTCGCGACACCAGCGCGGGCTTCGTGAGCCGCGGCCGCTGGCGTCGATCACCAGGTCGGCGTCGAGGCTGCGACCATCCGCGAGCCTCACCCCAGTCACGCGACCTCGCTCGCGGTCATGGATCGGCGTCTCCACTCCTACCCCATATTCGATATCCACATTCTCGAGGGCCCTGACGCGCTTTGTGAGCACACCATCGAGGAGCGCACGACTTTGCATGAGCAGGCTCAACCCCGAATGAAAGCGTGGCCGCCAGCCCCCCGTGGTGTGCCAGCGAAAGTCCTCGGCCATGTCTATCTTCCGCGCCCCAGCCTGCTCGAGCGCGACCACGGTCCCGGGCACGAGCGCCTCGAGGGCCTCTTCCCCCGCGCGCAGCAGCAGATGAAGGTGCGCCGCCTGCGGGAGCGCGCGGCGCACACCACCCTGGTTCGGTGGCTCGTCGCGCTCCAAGACGAGCACCTGCCGCGCGAGAGGGTGAAGCGCCGCGGCGTGGGTCAGACCTGTCACGCTCGCGCCGATTACAATGACTCGATCGAATGTGTACATGTCAGCATCTTGGTTGACGCTGACTCGCGATGAAATGACATTCTGCGCGCGGCACGCAAATTTTTAATCAGACACACAATGTCGTCCCACCCGCGTCGCCTGCCCGCCCCCCCTCATGGGGTCGGCCGTGCTCGTTCGCGCCCGTGACGGCGAGGCTGCTACAATGTTCGCGCTAACACTCGCACTCGTCTTCGATGAGGTCGAAGCGAACCTCGAAATTCAGCTGATATTCGAAATCAGCCTCCGCCAAGCCGTAGATCTGGACCACGATGTCCTGGCCGTAGATCGGACCGACTCCTTCGAGGTCGAGGCGCCCCTTCGACGAGACCTTCTCGTGCAGCAGGGTCATGTCCGCGGCGGAGTAGATATTCACGCCGATAGTGTTCTCGGGGGCAGCCGGAAGCGTCGACTCCCCACAGCCCGCCCCACACCAGCTCGAGCCATCGACGATCACGTCGAACTTGAAGAGGAAGCTCTCACCGTCCCCCTCGAGCTGGTTGACGTCGAGATCGAAGTAGTACCAGTCGTCGTCTCCGCCACACAGTGTCGCGTCGAAATGCGCGCGGATGCTCCATGTCTGGTTCGCGTTCCAAGAAGGGACAGCGGCTGTTTCGAGGGTGTCGTTGTCCTCATGGATGTCGGGCGCGAGCAGGCAAGAGGAGCCGCCCGTGTCGGTCTCCGTGTCCGTCGTGTCGGACTCCGTGTCCGTGTCCGTCGAGCTGTCAGTGCTCTCGCCGCTCTCCGTCTCCGTCTCCCCGCTCTCCGTCTCCCCGCTCTCCGTCTCCCCGCTCTCCGTCTCCCCCTCCCCAGTCTCCCCCTCCCCAGTCTCCCCCTCCCCAGTCTCCCCCTCCCCAGTCTCCGTCGTGGTGTCCGTGCTCTCCGTCGTCCCCGTCTCCGTCGTGGTGTCCGTACTCTCCGTCGAGGTGTCGGTGCTCTCCGTCGTGGTGTCGGTTGCACCGCTCTCCTCGGTCGTCTCGCTCCCCCCACCAGCGCCATCATCACCACCATCGCCGGGGATGCACGCAAGAGCAAAAACCACAGAAAACGGAAGAGCGACCGAGTGTTTCATGCGCTAGGAGTCCGTGGTGAAACCCAGCGCGGCTCCTGGCGCCGGGATTTTTGTCGAGGGCGCGAAGCCAAAACGCCGCTGTACCGGGCGTACTGCAAGTTTTGGCGACAAAGCCTTCGGCGAAAAGACCAAGCCAGGTGTCGTGTTGGGTTTCACCACGGGCTCCTAGGCGTAGCAGGGCTCATGTTCCCTCGCCATCACGCATTCATATAGCTATCAGGTGCCACCCATTCACAATCAATGTAGTTTCCAATGACAAAGCTCGAGGCAGCTCACCACGCTCCAGCGCCCCGAGAATTTCCGACGTCCACGGCTCACACTGCGCCGCCGCCCGCTGTATCTGACTTTCGCAGCGGGCGGGGCAGCCGCGCTCACTCGTGTCCGCGCTAGTGTGCGCGCCAGAGGACTTGAAGGGTCCCAGGCGCCGGACCGCCGGCTGCTGACGAGGCGCGAGGAGGGAGTTTGTCGGGCACAAATGACTGACGAGCAACGAAGTCAGCGGCCGGTGCTCCAAGCCTGGGGCCCTTCAAGTCCTCTGGTGCGCGCACTAGCCCATGCTGGCAGCGAGCGAACGGGATCCTAGCACTCGCACTCGTCTTCGACGGCGTCGAAGCGGACCTCGAAGCTCATTTGGTATTCAAAGTCCGCCTCCGGGAGACCAAAGACCTGGACCACGATGTCCTCGCCATAGATGGGGCCACTGGCGTCGATGTTGATACGCCCCTTCGTCGAGATCTGCTCGTGCAGCAAGGTCATGTCCGAGGCCGAGTAGATGTTGACCCCGATCGTGTTCTCCGGGGCGTCCGGCAGCGCCGGATCCCCGCAGCTCGATCCACACCAGCTCGATCCGTCGACGATCACGTCGAAGAGGAAGTAGAAGAACTCGCCGTCGCCCTCGAGTTCGTTGGCGTCGAGGTCGAAGTAGAACCAATCTTCGTCCCCGCCGCAGAGCGTGGCGTCGATGTTCGTGCGGATCGACCACCAGCTGTTCGCGTCCCAGACGGCCTCGGCAGCCATGCCGAGCAGGTCGTTCTCCTCGTAGATGTCGGGCGCGAACAGACAAGAGAAGCCGCCGGTGTCGGTCTCCGTGTCCGTCGTGTCGGACTCCGTGTCCGTGTCCGTCTCCGTGCCCGTCTCCGTCGAGCCCGTGTCCGTCTCCGTGCCCGTCTCCGTCGAGCCCGTGTCCGTCTCCGTCGAGCCCGTGTCCGTCTCCGTGCCCGTCTCCGTCTCCGTGCCCGTCTCCGTCTCCGTGCCCGCCTCCGTGCCCGTCGACTCGCTCTCGGTCTCCGTCGACTCGGTGCTCTCCTCCGTCGACTCGGTGCTCTCCGTCGTCGACTCGGTGCTCTCCTCCGTCGTGTCGGTGCTCTCCGTCGTCGTATCGGTCGCGCCGCTCTCCTCGGCGCTCCCGCTGCTCTCCCCGACCTCGTCGTCCTCTCCGTTGTCGGGACGCAGGCGCAGGCGAAAACCAAGGTGATCGGGAGCAGGGCCGAGGGCTTCATGGGCTAGGCGTAGCAGGGGCCAAGGACCCACGCCAGGGGCCGAGTCCTGCTCTCTCGCGCCGCCGACTCGCGCTCGCTGCACCGAGGCACTAGGCTCCGCGACATGTCCGATCATCCAGTCCTGATCGTGGCGGGGGACCCGGAGGCCTGACCACCGCGCTTGCCCTCCAGCATGTCGGGATTTCCGCTCGGGTTGCTCGAACGTGCGCCTGCGCTGCGCACCGCGGGTGCAGGGTTGACC
>NZ_JABJWV010000012.1:0-7117 GCF_011083025.2 Pseudenhygromyxa sp. WMMC2535 | reverse complement strand
GCTCGCGTCGATCCTCTCGGCCTCGGCGCCCAAGCTGGGCGAGGTCGACCTCTCGGCGCTGCGCACCGTGTCCGAGCTCGAGGCCGCGTTCACGGCCGCGGTCGGGCGCAAGGCCGAGCCCTCGCGCACGCGCAACATCGAGAAGGACGACGAGGACTTCTACGTCCCCGAGTTCATCCGCGACCCGGCCAAGGCCGCGCTGACCGTGGGCCAGCTGTCCTTCTACGACCGCTTCATGCGCGTCGAGATCCACGGCAAGGCCAACATCCCTACAACCGCAACACCCTGGTCGTCGCCAACCACGCCTCGCACCTCGACATGGGCCTGGCGAAGTACGCCCTCGGCAGCTACGGCCACGAGATCGTCGCCCTGGCCGCCGAGGACTACTTCTTCAAGAGCAAGTGGATGCGGGCCTACTTCGAGAACTTCACGAACATGGCCGCCCTCGACCGGCGCTCCGGGCTGCGCAAGGCCATGGAGCAGGCCGGCGAGCACTTCGACCGCGGGCGCACGGTGCTGATCTTCCCCGAGGGGACGCGCAGCACCGACGGGACCATGCGCGAGTTCATGCCGCTGATCGGCCACCTGGTCATGACCCACCGCGTGGACGTGCTCCCGCTGTGGCTCGGCGGCACGCACAAGGCCCTGCCCAAGGGCGTGAAGGTCCCGATCCCGCGCAAGCGCAAGGTCGAGGTCCGGATCGGGCCGCCGCTGACCATCGAGCAGCTCGAGCGGCGAACCGGCGGGATGAAGCGCGCCGACGCCTACCGCGAGGTCGCGCGCCTGTCCCACGACGCCGTCGCGGCCCTGCGCGACGGCTGGCAGCTCGACCTCGAGCGCGAGCCGCTGACCGAGGGCGAGGGCGCGAGCGGAGAGGCCGGCGAGACGGCTTCGCTGGCCTCGGCCAGGCCCGGGCGCAAGCCCAACGGCGTCTCGCAGACCCAGGCGATCTTCGACGACCTCCGCGGCCGCTTCGTGCCCGGGGCCGTCGACAAGCCGACGAGCTTCTACTTCTCCCTGGGCAGCGCCGCCGACGGAAAGTGGACCTTGAAGCTCGACGCCGAGCAGGCCCAGTTCGAACCCGGTCGCCCCGACGGCGGCAAGGCCGACTGCGTGCTCAAGACCTCGGTCGAGATCTTCGAGAAGATCGTGCGCGAGAGCTACACGCCCTCGGTCGCCGAATTCATGGCCGGCAAGGTCAAGTCCAACGACATCGCGCTGCTCCAGGTCTTCCAGCGCGCCTTCGCTCTGTGAGCACGAAAGCCATGACCATGACCCAGTCCACCAGCGCAATCGAGTCCGGCAAGCTGCTGATCACCGGCGCCACGGGCTTCTTGGGCCAGCACGTGGTCGCGGCCGCCCGCGCCGCCGGCTACGACGTCTCGGCCCTGGTCCGCGACGTCGAGGCCCCCGCCGCCCGCATGCTGCTCGAGGCCAAGGCCGAGGGCGAGCTCGAGCTCTACGCCGGCGACGTGCTCGACCCGGCCAGCGTCGAGCAGGCCGCCGAGGGCTGCGTGGCCGTGCTGCACTGCGCCGGCAAGGTCTCGCGCGCCGGCGAGGACGCCACCGAGATGACCCGGGTCAACGTCGGCGGCGTCGAGGTCGTGCTCGACGCCTGCAAGGCCGCGGGCCTGCGCCGGGCCGTGGTCGCGAGCACCAGCGGGACGATCGGGATCAGCACCGACCCGAGCGCGTCGCCGACGAGCGCGACGAGCCGCCGCTCTCGCTGATCAACAAGTGGCCCTACTACCGCAGCAAGTACTACGGAGAGCAGTCGGCCCTGGCCCGCGACGCCGAGGACTTCGAGGTCGTGGTCGTCAACCCGGCGCTGCTGCTCGGCCCCGGGGATCTTCACGGCAGCTCCACCGAGGACGTGCGCCGGGCCCTCGAGCAGCGCTCGCCGGTGGTCCCGGCCGGCGGCTACGCCTTCGTGGACGCCCGCGATGCCGCCGAGGGCATGATCTTGGCCCTGCAAAAGGGCCGCGCGGGACCGTGATGATCTTCCACAGCCGCCCGGCCATGAGCTCGAGCTGCGGCTGGAGGATCGCCCGCTCGCCTCGGGGCGCTCACCAGCCTCGGCGTGATAGACGAAGAGCCGGACGATGTAGAAAATACCCGCGAACCAGCTGATGAAGCCGACGATGTGCAGGGCCTTGGCGAGCAGGTAGGGCACGGTGCTTCGGGTCGGCGGGGGAGGTCTCGGCGGGGCGTCGACAGGGAATCGACAGCGTGACTCAGCTGGCGGCGGTGATCTCGGCGACGATGGCGTCGGCGGCGGCCGCGGGGTCTTGGGCCTGACGGATCGGCCGACCGACGACCAGGTGCGTGGCTCCAGCCGCGATCGCCCGGGCGGGGGTCATGACCCGCTTTTGGTCGCCGAGCTCGGCGCCGGCGGGCGGATGCCCGGGACCACGCGCAGCAGGCCGGACGTGAGCGGGGTGATCCCCTCGAGCTCCTGACCGCTGCACACGAGCCCCGCGCAGCCAGCCTCGGCGGCCGCCCGGGCACGGATCCCGACGAGCTCGGCCGGCGAGCGCGTGTGCCCGGCCTGCTCGCAGGCGAGCTGGTCTTGGCTGGTCAGCACGGTCACGGCGAGCACGCCAAGGGTGCCACCAGATGACGCCTCGGCCTGCTCGACGCAGGCCCGCAGGTGCTCGACCCCCGAGCCAGCGTGCACGGTGATCAGCCGGGCGCCCAGGCCCGCGGCGCTGCGGATCGCCCCGCGCATGGTGTTGGGGATGTCGTGGAGCTTGAGGTCCAAGAAGATCTCGAGCTGCGGGTGACGGGACCGCAGCTCGCGGACGATCGCCGGGCCCTCGGCCACGAACAGCTCGAGGCCGATCTTGAGCATGCCGACGTGGCCGTCGAGGCGCTCGGCGAGGGCGAAGGCCGACGCGCGGTCGGGGACATCGAGGGCGACGATCAGGCGTTCGCGGGACATCGCGCGGACGCTAGCAAGTTCTCGCCCCGCCGTCAGCGCGACCGATCTGCGCGGCCAGAGGGCACGACTGATCGGCGCGGCGGGTCGGCGCGACAGGGCCGAAGCCCCGTCAGTGAGCGCAGGCGCTGGCGCAGCGGATCACGTACACTCGCGTCGAGGCGCCGTGACCCCCCCTTACGCATCCGCCCACGAGCGCGTCGACGCCCAGTGTCCGGCCTGCCGCCTGCACGCGCTGGTGCCCCTGATCCTCTACTCGGTCGAGCGTGGGCGCTGGGCGCCGATCCCCGCCAAGGGTCTGCCGCCGCCGCGCCCCGGCGCACCCCACCCCATCGTCGTACACATCGACGCCTGCCCCGTTTGCAACGGCGCGTGGTTCGACGCCGGCGAGCTCAACTTGCTCGCAGGCGGCGACGCCAACCTGGCCAACATCGAGCAGGCCCTCGACCCCCAGCCCAGGCCCTGCGAGCGCGCCTGCCCGCGCGGCTGCGGCATGCTGGTCGAGCGCGCCCTGCCAGGCAAGATCACCACCCCCATCGATCAGTGCCACCGCTGCGGCGGCCTGTGGCTCGACGGTAACGAGCGGGCCAAGCTGGCCAAGGCGACCACCCGCGAGGGTCAAAAGAGCCGCGGTGAGCTGCTCACGCGCCGCGGGGTGATCTGGGTCGCCCAGCTGATCACCCAGGTCCCCGTGGAGGTCGAGAACCCGGCCACGAGCACCCCCTGGACCGTGCTCTCCCTGCTCGCTGTGCTCGCTGTGTGCTTCGCCCTCCAGCTCACCGGCACCTTGGACCTCGGCGTCTGCATGCCGGGGGCCAACGGCCTGCCCCAGGGCCGCCCCTGCCTGGCGCCGATCGCCAACGCGCTCTTCGAGCAGTGGCACAGCCTCGGCCCCGCGGCCCTGGTCCAGGGCAGCTGGTACACGCTGCTGACCTACTGGCTGCTCCACGGCGGCTGGGCCCACCTGCTGGGCAACTGCTACTTCCTCTACGTGTTCGGCGACAACGTCGAGCACCTGTTTGGGCGCGCGCGCTTCTTGGCGATCTTCTTGGCGGCCGCGCTGCTCGGCGGCCTGGCCGAGGTCTTGCTGTCCAAGAACTCCGGGGCCCCGCTCGTCGGCGCCTCCGGGGGCATCGCCGGGGTGATGGCCGCGTACCTGTGGTGCTTCCCCCGCAACAAGCTCTTTCAGCTGATCTTGTTCATCCAGCTCAAGCTGCCCGCGTGGGTCTACCTGATCGTGTGGATCGGCCTCCAGGCGATGATGGCCGCGCTCGAGACCGAGGACGCCAGCGTGGCCTGGTGGACCCACCTGTTCGGCTTCATGACCGGGGCCGCGCTCACGCCGATCTTCCTCGCCCAGCGCAGGCGCGAGGTCTCGGCGCGGGTCCGCGTCCCCGCGCTCCCCTACACCCGCGGCGCCCCGGGCCACGGCCCGCCTCGCTGACCCGAGCCCGGCTGCTCAGAGCCCGGCTGCTCAGAGCCCGGCTGCTCGGAGCCCGGCTGCTCGGAGCCCGGCTGCTCAGAGCCCGGCTGCTCAGAGCCCGGCTGCTCGGAGCCCGGCGTCAATGCGCGCGCGCATGGTCGCGTCGACGCGGCGGTAGTGCGCGACGCGGATGTCGAGGCTGGCGTCCCCCGCCCGACGGACCGCCCGCGCGATCGCGTCGGCGATCCACTGCGGGTCGTTGTCGAACACGCCGCCGCCGAGGAAGGTCAGCCACACGACCCGCTGCAGCGCCCGGCCGCCACGCCGGCCCGGGCGGCGAGCAGCGTGGCCTCGTAGGCGGCGTCGAGCACCGCCGTGGCCAGCGGCGCCCAGGCGCTGCGGGGCGAGCGGTCGTAGCCGCAGGAGAGCGCCGAGCAAAAGGCCTGCGAGACCGTGGTGGGTGCGCTGACCTCGGCAAAGCGCGACGCGAAGCTGACCTCGGCGCCGGTCTGCACGCCGATGCGCACGCGGTCCACGAAGGCCTCGCGGCCGCGGTTCGCCAGCGCATCCGCGGACGCGGCCAGGCGCTCGGCGTCGGAGAAGGCGTAGCCGTTGCGCACCGAGACGAAGGCCTCGGGCGCCCCGAGCAGCGCGAGCGCGTCGGCGAGGTTGTCGAGCTGGCGATCCGCCCGCTGCCCGATCTCGCCGGCGACGGGCGCGAAGTAGTTGCGATAGACCGTGGCCGCAGGCGCCGCGAGGGCGCAGGCCGGGCCCTGGGTGGGATCTTCGGCGTAGCCGGTCACCCCTTCTTCGGGGGTCGCCCGTGGATCCGCGAACTCCAGGCAATTGAGCTGCGAGGCGACCTGAAACATGGCGTCGCGGTTTTCGGGCAGGGCGTGCAGCTCGAGCACGTCGCCGATCCCCTCGTGGCGGACGCGCGCCCTGCCCGAGCGCGCCGGGGCGGCCGCCCGCAGCTCGGCGACGCTGGGCGTGGAGAAGCGCCCGGCCGCGAAGCGCCGGCCGTTGGCCCGCGAGCGCAAGCTGGCGCCCTCGGCCTCGACCTCGAACTGGGCCTGGGTCGCCTCCCAGGCGCCCTCGCGAAAGCCGAAGAGCTGCTCGAACCAGGTCATCCGCGAGCGTCGAGGAGCTCCGCGAGCGCGCGCAGAGCGTCGGTGGTCGTGAACACCCCGAGGACCTTGGCCGGGTGCTCGCGGTCGACGACGATCGTCGAGCCATAGTGGTGCTGGGCCATCTCGCGGGCGACCGCCTCGACGTGAGCCTCGGCCCGCAGGTGAAGGGCACCGGGGTCATCACCTTCGACACGAGGATCTCCTCGCTGGGCACCGAGATCACGCTCTCGGCCACGGCGATATCGCCGTGACTGAGGATCCCGACCAGCTTGCCGTCGCTGACCACGGGCAGGTGATGCCCGCCCATGCGGTACATCCGGTCCTTGGCGTCGGCCAGGGTCAGGCTCTCGTCGATGGTCTCGGGGAGCACGGTCATGTACTGACGGACGGGGATGTGATCGGCCATGGCCCGCAGAGCATAGCGGCTCGGCCCCACCCGCAACCAGCTCGGCGCGGCTGCCCAGGGCCGGCTCCAGGTGCTACCCTGCGAGCGATGCGTGGCGTGCTCGTCACCGGGCTTTCGGCCCTCGTCGCCGGCTGCCTGCCCGAGAACCCCGATCTCGACGACACCTCGACCTCCGCCTCGGACAGCGAAGGCGAGAGCGAGGACGACGGCGTCGAGGCCGTGACCGAGGGTCTGCTCGGCTGCCCGGCGGGGAGCGCTGCACCCTGGTCGCCGTCAGCCAGACCCTCGACGATCGCGTCGAGCTCTACACCGCGGCCGGCCCCGGCGCGACCTATCGCGGCGCCTTCGATCTCGACTTCAAGCCCAACCTCCAGGGCGACAACAGCGGCGAGCGCCTCGACGAGCCCTACGGCCTGGCCTGGGACGGCGAGCGCCTGCACGTGCTCTTGGGCCACTACCCGACCCGCGAGCTGTCCTCGCTGCTCAGCCTCCCGGCGGCCGAGCTCGCCGCGTTCGGGGACGCGAGCTGGATCGACGCCGACGACCTCGCCAGCTTCGAGATCACCGGCCTCGAGGTCACCGAGGCCCTGAGCATCACCCCGACCCGGCGGGCGGCGGCGCCTTGCTCGTCGGCGTGTTCGCCAACGACCTCACGGTCCCCGAGGCGGCCTGGACCGAGCCCAGCCAGGTCCTGCGCGTGCGCCCCGGCGAGGCCCCGCAAGCCACCGACATCGGCTGCGCGGGCGCCTGGTCCATGGTCGAGATCGCCGAGGATCGCCTGGCCCTGGCCTGCGACGGCGACGAGGCCATGGTCATCGTCGACCTGAACGGGGGCGGGGGCGGGGGCGGGGACGGGGGCGAGAGCGGGGGCGGGGGCGAAAGCGAGAGCCTGCCGACCCCGGCCTGCGTGGGCGACGTGCCCTTCTCGAGCAAGCGCGTGCGCTTCTTGGCCCGGACCAGCTCGGCGGCGTGCTGCTCACCGAGGCCCCGACGATCGTCAGCACCACCGAGGACGCCCGGCTGTGGTGGTTCGACGGCGGCTGCGGCCTGCGTGGCTTCACCACCCTCGAGGGCGCGAGCTCCTGGGACCTGCGCCAGCTCGTCGCCCTGCCCGAAGAGCGCGTCGACAGCCTCGCCCTCGACGGCCCGCGCTGGCTGCTCGCCCGGGCCGACGGCGACGCCCGCGGCGTGCTCGTCCTCGCCGGCGACCCCGAGGCCGG
>NZ_JABJWV010000011.1:0-40638 GCF_011083025.2 Pseudenhygromyxa sp. WMMC2535 | reverse complement strand
GATCACCACAGCGGGCCCAGGCTCAGGGTGCACGAGACAAAAGGATCGGCTCGCACGTAGGCGTTGCCGGAGTGAGTCTGGAGCAGGGCAGGCACGCCATCTCGTGTCTGATAGATCTCCAGCCGCCGTCGGGGCCGGTCGATGAGCCAGACGAAGGCCACTCCGGCCGCGGCGTAGCGCGGCAGCTTGCGCTGGCGGTCGAGTTCCTCGAACGCAGGCGTGAGTAGCTCGCAGACCCAGTCCGGCCGCTTCTGGGCGCAGATGTGCTGCGCCTCGAACTCCGCGGCCTCGCCCTCGTAGCGCCACCCTGCGATGCCGGGCACGAGCAGCTCTACTCCATCGAGCCGGAGCAATGGTTCCTCGAGGAGTAGCCACCCCTCGCGCCGCTCCAGCTCGCTGAGCAAGGTCGAGCGCACGACGAGGTCGAAGAAGTGGGGCGCGGGTCGACTGTAGAGGTCTCCCCCGATCAGCTCCGTCACCCGGTCTTTGCGATCGTGCTGGTTGAAATCACGAAAGGTCGCCCCTCGCTTGATGGGCTTTGGCAGGGCGCGGCTCATCGCAGGCACGCAGGAGGGGCCCAACTAGGAACGCTCTACCAACCCCCAGCGTGTTCCGCTGGTCTGACCGTGACGCCGCACGACCCCCGCGGCCTCGAGACGGCGCATCGACGCTTGCAGCTTCCAGCGAGGGCCCCCGAGGCGAGTTCGCAGGTAGGCCGCCGCGACAGGCCGTCCAGCTGCGGTGAGCACCTCGATGGCGAGCTCATCGAAGTCCTCCCCGGTGGCCTTCTTGGCGCGCCCCAGGCGGGCGTAGTCGATCGCTGACGGGTCGGAGTCGCCGCCCTGCGCAGTGCGGCTCACCTGAAGGAGCTCATCGATCGTCAGGGTTCTGAGGACCGGAGCCAGGGGGTCGTCGCTCATGACGAAGCTGGCGAGCTCGCCGAGGCTGATCTCCGGATGACCATAGATGACGCGGAGCACCGCGCTGCGCTGACCGTCTTCGAGAAGGGCTTCCAGGCTCACGCCTTTAGGTCACCAAACCCCTCGAAGTGATGGCCCAAATCTGGGAAGCGGAACGAGAGTAAAGTCACTCCCCGGACGGGGGCGCTTGGCTTGCTTCTACGACTCTAAGAAGGAGATGGGCGCAAGTTCGAGTTGGACACACGAAATGATGTCCTTGCACCAGTATCTCGTGACGCCGAAGAGTGCGGCCCCTGACACCGAGCAACTCGTTAATCGTAAATATGTCTGGTGGCAGCATGCTCATGTGCCGGAAGTCCAAAGAAAAAATCTCTCACTTCTTCTGCTGACCTCTTCGGTTCTGCTGCCAGCCTGTGGAGGAGCGTTTGGTGGTGGCGATGACGAGGCTGGTAGTCTGATCGAGCAGGTGTGCAGCACGGACTGCAATCACCCCGAGCAGTGCTTGCTACAGACCAAGGATGATCCTGGGCCGGATGACTGGGAGGTTGTCTTTTTGTGCGGATTCCATCTATAATCTAGAGAATATGGGAATTCAAATTGAGCGTGATGGAGTCGCACTGAACCTTCGCTATGAGGTAGCGCCGTGAGCCTACGTCTACGCTGGGTGCTTCTTCCCCTGCTGGGCCTGAGCTGCTCGGAGCGCCCGATTCCCGAGCCGATTCCCGATGGTACGGCGCAGCGCTACGCTGAGGCGCTCTGTGCTTCGGTTCAGGACTGTGGCTGTGGCTACTTCGAATCTTCCGAAGCCTGCGAGGTCGTGGTGGCCGAGCAGTTCGATGCCATCGCTGGGGGGCTGCGCGACTTCGACCAGGAGTGCTTTGACGCCTTTTTGGCAAGCGGCGCCTATGAGAGCTGTGGCACTCCCCAAGAAGCGAGGGACCTCTTTCCCGATTGTGCAGCGTTTTACGGCTCGGCTGTCGAGGGGGAATCTTGCATTCCCAACGCGCTCTTTGGAGACATGAACCCCACTGACACCTGCGTGGAGGGAGTGGACTGCTACTTTGTCACCGGCGTGTGTGACAATGACCCGCCTTTTCCAGACTTCAAGTCAGAAGGGGACATCTGCTCTGAAGCGTTAACAAACAATTGCTTCAATGAATATCTCTACTGTGATGAGGGTGTTTGTCGGCAGCGGGCGGAGTGCGATGAACCTTGCACGCATGTCTTCGGTTGCCACTTCGGGTTCTGCCAAGGTCTCCAGGAGGATGGCGAGGGTATTTGCACACCTCGGTTGGACTTTGGTGATCCCTGCGACCCCAAGGACTACTACAGTTGTGACCCGCCGCTCGGTGGGGACTACGGGTGGTGTAGCCCGACAACGCAACACTGCAAAGACACGATTCCCTACGCTTGTCAGACGATCCTCCAAGCCCTCGGTCCTTCTACGTATTGATAAATTGACTGAAAAATAGTTCGTGATGGCAAACTCGTTCCCCCCAAGAGGGGGGGCAGAGGATGTGCAGCATCGCTGTATGCAGATGCGCATGGTTGCTGGGGAGTGCGCCTTCAGGACGAGGAGCTGCTTAGAGAAACCCGGGGCTTCCTCTGGCTCTCATCGAGCAGTCGCCGGAGCTGACGAACCACCTCCCCCATGCGCCACCGAGCCGTGCTCAGCTGGATGGACTCGGCCTGCGCGAGCGCTTCGGGGCGACCTCCCGCGAGGCGATGCCGAAGCGCACGCACGAAGATCGAGCCGAGCTTGGCCACAGCGCTCTCCAAGCGGCTCGCCTGCTCCTGCATCTCGAGCTCCTGACTGGGGCTCTTGTCTCGCGCCAGTGGTTCGGCCTCGAGCTGCACCCAGGGCCGCCTGACCTGGCTCTGGTGGGCTTGAAGGCGCTTGTTCTTTGCAGTCACCCGCAGCCAGCGCAGAAGGGAGTCTTCCTGCCGAGGCTCGAAGGACCAGATCTTCTCCCAGACAGCCAAGAAGGCGTCATGAGTGAGATCCCCAGAACCCAGCATGCGCTCGAGCTCCTCGGCGAGCACCTTGCCCAGCGCCTGACTGGCACCGGGCTTTTGGGCGAGCGTGTCGACTCTGAGTTTTTCCAAACGCTTGGCCAACCCTTCGTCGTTCACCATCAAACGCTATCACTGACTGCAACCGACGCGAAACTGTACCAAGGTCCATGCACGTTGGTGTAGGATTGGCGCCCCGGGGTCCCTCGTGGAGATCAAGTACCATTCCGAAGAGCAATACGTGCCGATGACGCCCGAGGAATTCGAGGTGATCGAGCGCGAGTACGCCAAGGTCTTCGGCCCCGATGACGCGATCGATCGTCCCCGCGCCGCCGATGAGGGCAAGGATCGCTACGCCGAGGGACCCTGGCGAGAGCTGCGACGCGAGGTCGATGAGCGTCATCTGAGTGCCGTGCTGGGTGACGGGGAGCACGTGGCCATCGGGCGCTTCGAGCTGCTCTGGGAGATCGGCCATGGGGGCATGGGCGTGGTGTTCCGGGCCTGGGACTCCACGCTCGGGCGCATGGTGGCGCTCAAGCTGTGGACCGACGCGATGCCCAGCGAGGACGCGCGGATGCTTCAGGAAGCGCAGGCCCTGGCTCGCCTCTCGCACCCCAACGTGGTCTCCGTGTTCGACGTCGGCGAGTACGAGGGCCACCTCTACGTGGTGATGGAGTTCATCCGTGGTCAGGACGCCGCGCACTGGGATCCGCGCCACTGGAGGGAGGTGCTCTATGTCTACGGCCTGGCGGCTCGTGGTCTGATCGCCATCCACGCGGCCGGCTTGGTCCACAACGACTTCAAGCCCGAGAACCTGCTGCTCGGGGACGATGGGCGCGTGTGCGTGGCGGATCTGGGCCTGGCGGCGTCGATGCCCCGGGGCGTTGAGTCGGAGCAGAAGCCTGGGGGGACGACCGGCTACATGGCGCCCGAGCGCGTGATCGGGGGTCCTGGGGATGCACAGTCCGATCAGTTCTCGTTTTGTGCGGCGGTCTACGGGGCGCTCTATGGGACGCTGCCCTTTGGTGGAGGGACACGCATCGCCGTGCTCGAGGCCATGGAGGCCGGGGAGTTGGCGGCCGGAGACAGAGCCCTGCCGGGGATCCCTCCGCGGGTCCGGGCTGCGTTGCTTCGGGGGCTGGCCTGGCGAGCGCAAGACAGGCACCCGAGCATGGAGGCCCTGCTCGCCGAGCTCGAGAGCGCGGAGCGAGAGGCACTGGAGCGGAAGACGCGCAGGCGTTCGATGTGGGGGCAGGTGCTCCTTGGGGGTCTGCTCTTGGCCTCCCTGGGAGGATTTGCGGTAACCAAGCTCGGAGATGTGCCTGGCAGTGAGGATTCCTCGCCGGTCCTGCCGCTGCCCTCGGTCCCCAGGTGGTGGGTGGGGTTACATGAGAACCTGGAGGCGTGGAACGCGGCATCTGCGGGGAAAACACAAGAGTGTTATAGCCACTGGCTGTTGAGCCGAGAGCTCCTTCAACGGACTCTTCCCCGTGCCCACAGTCTTTTCTCAGAGGCGATCTCAAACGAGATTCTCGAGTTATCCCCGACACCCGCCAACTACATCATTGCAGGCTGGATCGCGGAGGGGGCATCTCAGTCATGGGAGTATACCGAGGATTGGAGGCGAGCATCCATGGCCAGGAGTCAAGCCGCGTCTTTGCTCGAAAGTGCAGGCGAAATCGATCTGGCGAGGTTGCAGCAATACTGCGCAATCGCCAATGCAGTTGGAGAGCGATGCGACTACTCTTCACAGCCCGCTGTCCCATCTATGTTTGAATAAGGCGAATCGCAGTGAACGAAGAACCCTCCACATATTTCAGCGAAGCTGAGCTCGTAGCACTCGTTACTGCTCGAGTAGCAGCACAGCGGAACCGTATATACAAGAGATGAACTCCCCGAGGGCGCCACATCACAGAACCCTCGATCGCAGGCATCGTCGAAGGGCTGGTAGCACACGACCTCCCCGTTGTTCTTCTCCCCGTAGTCGCACCACATCTTGATGCCTGTCGTGCATCGCCCGTTCTCGTCGGTGGCCGTACAGCTCGCGCTCGCGCCGATCGAGCAGCACACGTGGTCGGCCCACAGCGGCGCGTCGGGCCCGGTCCACTTGCAAAAGCGAGAGAGCCTGGTGCCCTCGCTGTCGGTGACTGGTGCGCCGATCTCATCGAGGTAGACGTCGTCGCAAAGATCCGGAAGCGAGGCCAAGGCCGAGGCTGGCAGCAGTAGTCCCAGGGCAAAGGCGAGTATGAGCGTGTTGTTCCTGATCATGATGGGCTTCCTCTAAGGGCCAAAGGTAGCCCACTTCGAGCTCTGAAGGCGAGAGGAACTCGAGCAAGCCTCTGGCCAAAGCTCAAAGAGCTCAGCCGCGAGGCCACCGCACGAATCAGGCGCTACAAGTCGCAGGTGATGAACTTGTTTCGAGCACCATCGGGCAGCTCGGGACACATCTCGATGGCGTCCTGGTAGGCGACAGTGCAGTCATCGTACCAGCCGGCTTCGCACCCTGGGTTCATGCTCAGACAGTTGCCGTACTCTTCCACTACCGGATTTGCACAGTCGAGGTAGCGCTTGCCCTCCTCCTCGAAGCCCTCGAGCGAGTCGGCGAGACACTCGCGGTCTTCAGCTCGAAGATAGAGTGCGTCCGCACATGCCTGTATGCTCGCGTAGAGCACGTCCTCCGGGCATTCACAGATCTCTGCGAACGCCATGTTTTGGAGGCTCGCGTAGAGTTCGAGTTCCTCCGAGACATCGGGGGGCTGCTGGCATGCGACGCAAGAAAGCGAGGCCATCAGAAACATGCGGCATAGGCGCCTTGGCATGGTGCCATGGTAGGCTATCCCTCCTGATCTTCGCTAGAACGGCTGAGCCTGAGTGTTGCACCAGCAAGCACGGCCGCGCTACTCACGCCAACACCCACGGTGACCGCCCGACGCCAACGGCTCCGGCCGGCTGTGTTCATCGGGACGCGGGGCGCCTTAGCCGCGATTTCGTTCGCACTGGTGAGGGTGGGTCGCCCAACGACCTGCGGCCGTCGGGGCGCCCTCGGTGGCCTGATATCGGGTGCGAGCAGCTGGTGGCCATCGACCCCCGGACCCTTGAGCAAGGGATTGACCGGCGATGCCTTGACCCCGACGGCCTCGAGCTCCGCGCGGTACTCGGGATCGCTCACCTGCCGGAGGTCGATGAGCATCCGCTTGCCGTCGTTGAGGAGCGCTCGCCGAGCATCCATGAAGCGGTCGGCGAGCGCCGTGGAGCGCAGCTTGCCGCCGGGATGGTAGAGCGCGCCTGCTCCTGGCGGGACGTAGGCGACTTGAAAAGAGTCGAGGTAGTGGGCCTGGAGCGCTCGCAGGTCCTCGCAAAACGGCTTGATGATCCTCGAGAACACCGACGCCTCGAAGGGGATCGAGAACGTGCTGTCCTCCCGCGGTGACGCGATCAGCCCGAGCGGCATGTCGGGCTCCCGTCCCCCCAGCTCGGGCCCGGTCTTCCCGTCGAAGGATGTCATCAGCGTTGCCAGCCTGGAGATCAGTCCCCGCCAGCCTTGGCCTTTATAGTGAAGCCACTCCTCGGCAGCGAATTCCCAGAAAAACTCGAAGGAGCTCTTCCACTGAGTCAGCATCTTGTCGGTGTCCAGCGTATAGAGCAGTGGCCCCGGCCGGGAGATCATGTCGAGAGTGTTGAGCAACAACTTGTTCGTCGATGGATAGAACGCCCCCACGTTCTCCCCAGGGGTCGACGCGTTGAGCGGAGCCCCGCCGTAGGCCCACCCGACCCCCTCCGTCGGCCACACCGACTCCGGGTCCACGCACTGCCGGCAGTCTCGGCTCCCGTCGAAGGTCTTCACGCCCTTGTAGCAGGGCTTGTCCACGCCCTTGCACCTCAAGGTGTAGCGATCCACCGACGTCCCGCGCACCGAGTAGTAGAAGCGATACGACGCCTGCAACACCCGCAGCGTCACCATCGTGCCTGGCATGAACCCGAAGGTCGATCCATCGCCGGGGTCGAAGCTGAACTCCGTGTCGCCCTTCGGCCCCCGTGCAACCTGCGGGGTCCCTTGCTGCGCGGCGATCCCATCTTCGCGATGCTGAAAGGTCCAAGGCTGATCGTGGCGATAGGCCGGCAAGTATAGCGAGGTGTAGTCGGCGTTGTAGGCTGGCTCGATCTTGCCGTCGGGATACACGATCCCGCCGGTCCCCAGCTCCCTGAAGACCTCGAACACGCGGTTGACCTGCCACGAGTCCGTCGCGGGGTCGTCGGTCTGGAGCGGCGGCAACACCACGTCCTTGCCCAGCTCCTCCGCCCGGATGGCCATCCCCACGTCCACCGCCCACACCGCCACCGCGATCACCTGCGCGATCGTCCGCGCGATGATCCCCGTGTTCGCGGCGATCAACTGCAAGACCTGCAAGCCCATGTCCTTGAGCAGCGTCGGGAGCACCTCCTCGGCGTTCTCGAAGTTGCCGAAGGCGTCGAGCGTCCGGGTGATGTTCCCGTAGACGGTCGCCACGGCGCCGCCGAGGTCGACCTTGTCCAGCGCTGGGAGCCCCACTCGGGTCGCCAGCTCATAGACCCCGATCTGCATGCTCGAGATCCAGTTTTGCCAATCCGCCGAGGCGAAGGCTTGCATCGCCAGCTCCCCCACGAGCCCCACGGCGGGATCGAGCACGGAGTTTTGAAGCACCTCCTTGCCCGGCATCTTGCTGGCAAAGGTGAGCCACTCGGACCCCTGGGGAAATACTCGCTCGGCTCGCTTGGTGACCTCGCTGATGTAGGTCTCGGCTGGTCGCAACAACATCAGTCCTTCTCCCGTCGCCCAGGTCCGACCTGGGTCACCTTGAGTCCTTCACCGCCGCTCGAGGGCGCGGGCCGTGGCGTGTCGACGATCTCGACGAGATCGCCGAAGAGCGCGAGCGCGAGGGCTTCTTCGTCCTCGAATTCCTCGAACCCCAAGGCCCGCTCGAGGTCCTCGCAGGTGAGCCCCTCGAGCTCGCCCGCCTCGAGCTCCAAGACCGTCGGACCGAGCCGCCCTTCAGAGCTACTCTTGCGCTGGCTCGCCATAGTCCCCCAACCTGTACATGGCCAACCGGCCCACGATGTAGCGCCCCGCGAGCTGCTGCTCGGGCGTTCCAATCTCCAAGAATCGTTTGGTCACAAATACCTTACTCATCCCACGCAAGTGCAAGAGCGCCTCGCGTTCGTCTTCCATCTTTGCAGCTTCCTCCACCAACACCATGAAGCCTTCGATCGCGTTGCGATTGTCATTGAAGAGCTTGCATAGCTGCGGCTGCGTCAGTGTCATCCCCACATAGGCCAGCGCTTGCTGTGCGCATCGAAACTCAGGGAACACCTGCATGGAGCGGTTGGCCCAGTTCTCGAACATCGCCCGTGCCGTGGGCACGACCGTCGTCAACGTGGCGTCGACTGCGTAGCGCAGGAACTCCAGGGTCATCCCCCGACGCTGGGTCTGCTGCTTGGCCTCGAAGGCGCGGGCGCGGGCTTCGGTCCGCCCGGTGTGTTGGTCGAGCAGCCCTCGCACCTGCTCCTGTTCGTACTCGATCGCCCGCTCGAGGATCGCCCGGGTGCTCGAGATCAGCTCGGGCGCGGCGGCCGACGCTTTTTGCGCGAGCGAGAACGAGTGGTTGCGCTCCTCGGTGAGCTTGAGGAGCAGCTCGTCCTTGATCGCGTTGATGCGCTCGAAGTCGTCTCCAAACCGATCCTGCGGTGGGGAGTGCTCCTCTTCGCCCATCTCCTCGCTGGGGCCTCGCCCGCCCTCGACGCGGCGTGAGACCTCGAAGAGCACGGCACCGTCTTCTCCGTAGCCGCGCAGCTGGAAGTCGCAGCGCGAGTCGAGGCCGCGGGCCCAGTGGACACAGCGGCGCCACAGCCCCTCGACGATGAGCCGCGCCTGCTCGCGAAGTTCCTGCGGATCCTCGTCCTCGCCGGGCGGCCACTCGAAGTGGGTATCCGAGAGCTCGAAGCCCTCCCAGGTCCTTACGGGTGCCCCCTCGAACTCGGACAGGTCCAGCGCCGGCGAGACCATCGGCCGGTACCGGCTCGAGCCTCGCCGCCACAGCAGCCGTACTCGGAGCAGTTGTTCGTCGTGGGCGACGAGCGCATCGATCCACTCGTTCGGCGCGGACGCCTCCCGTTTCTTCACCGTCATGTTCTCTCCTTCTAACGAGCGACGAACACCAAGCTGAGGGAACCCTGGGCAAAGGTCAACGGCAAAAGTCTATTTTTCCTCTCCGCTGTCTAATTCGAGGATCTATGAGCACGAATAGACCGGACAATAGACCGGATAATAGACCGGGCAATAGAGAATCGAATAGACCGGAAGGCCTGAAACACAAACGAAAAAACCAGGCGGTGACCTCGAGGCTCTCAAAAGCGGGAACATTTGCCGGTTTTCGACAACCCCTGGCGATGGCACGCCAAAAGGCATGTGCATGACCTGGCCGCGAATAATCTGGACACATGCAGACCCGCGGGCATGTTGACGCTTTGCGAAAACCAGCCCAGTTTGTTGCCATGGCAGTCAGTAGTCAGTTGGCGACGCGCGAGGAGATGCTCGACAGCCTCGACGCCGAAATGGTGAGGCTCACCGAAGAGACCGAGGCCACGGCCTTTGGTCTCGAGTGCGCTCGACGAGAGGCCGAAGATGAGCGCCGCTCGCTCTTGTTTCACCGCACGGCCGAGGGCCTGGAGGTGGCCACGAGCGTGTGCGCGGGCAGCTTGTCCACGGTGCATCTGGGCTCCGTGCCTGCTGGCGCCGCAGCGAACTTCTTGATCGGCGGCGCCTCGAAGGTGCTCAGCTTCATGGCCCCCAAGCACCCTGCGGCCCAGGTTCTCAGCCGGGGAGGCAAGGAGTTCTTGCACTGCCAGCTGGCGATCCTCGCCCGCAACGCGATCCTCGACCCCTGAGCGCGCATGCGCACCCACAAAGGTAGACCCATGACCAAAACCCAGACACAAGAGCGCCCCCTCGAACAGCGAAAGATGCAGCGCAAGCAGGCCAAGCAAGCAGGCCGCGACCGTCGGGCCGAGATGATCTTGGCCGCTCAAGACGAGAAGAAGACCCGCGACGAGCAGCTGGAGCTGCAGATCTCCAACGTCGACGTGCGCGTCGCTGGGCTGGAGGCTCGCTGCGCCAAGCTGGAGACCCTCCTCGCCGAGTTCGCCCCTGAAACCCAGTCCCCACTGAACCAAGAGGCCAAGTCATGATCGGATCCCATCTCAACAGTCTTCTCCCTTGCACCACACCAGGCTCGCCCTACGGCCTCGAAGCCGCGCAGGAGGCCATGGAGCGCAAGATGGTCTGCCCCAGCGAGTTTGCCTTTGGCTGCGTCGTGCCTTTCGAGGTCGAGATCGCCTTGGCCCCTGGCACACGCGTGAGCCATGAGGTCAAGCCCAACGTCCGGCTCCTGCCCGTCGCCATGGTCGCCCACTTGTCGGGATCGGATATTCGGATCGAGGCGATCACGCGCCGAGACGACCGTGCCGCGGGACTCACGGGAACGGGGATCACGACCACACGCGACCCCGACAGCTTCGACTGGGAGCCCCTCAAGACGCCCTTCAACCCTTTCCCCCCAGACATCGGCCCCGTCGACAGCAGCAAGGGCTTTCAGATCACGGTCTCCAACCTCACTGGCGACAAGAGCCAGCTCTTCCAGGCCACCTTCTTCGGGGCGATCGGTGGCTACGCCGGGCTTCGCTACCTTCAGGACAACATCGGCCTGTCCGATCAGCTCTTCAGCAAGCTGGGCACCTGGCTGCGAGAGTCTGGGATCACGATCGAGAGCAGCGGGGCGAAGTGATGATCCGCTTCCCCATCGAGCTTGTCGGTGAGCAGCTGCTCAGCGAGGGGGCGGTGTTCTTCACCGAAGCCCTCGCCAAGCTCAACGCGCGTCAGTTCGTGCGTGAGCAGCCCGAGGACTCGCCTTGCTGCGCGCAGTGTGCTGGCTGCGAGCTCGATCGGGAAGCCCCGCTGCGCGACGCCAAGCGCCTGCTCGAGGCAAGGCAGGCTTCGCCCGCGAGCATCGTGGCCTACTCCATGGGCCGCGAGCTCGCGCAGGGCGTGGCCTGCCGCGTGGTGCTGATCGACGGGCAACGCCTGGCTTATCAGCGTGAAGACGGCGCGGTCGCGGATCCGCTGAGCAAGTTCGAGAGTGAGACGAAGGAGCAAGACCATGGCAAAGAGCAGTGCTGCTGCGGACAAAGCGAAGGACAGGCCGGCGATGACACCCACGCAGGGCGCCAAGACAGCCCGCGCTGACCTCCCGGCGACTCGCCCCAAGACCGACGAGCCGGCGCGCGTCGACGTCCGCAGGTCCTCTGGTGGGGTGGTCGCGGCGGGCCTCGGCGCGGCCGCGGGCACGGGGCTCGTCGCCTTTGGCCTCTACAAGCTCGGCGAGCGTGCCGGCTGGTGGGGGGATCCGAGCACGATCGTGATCGACGACCCTGCGGACAGCGGCGGAGATCAAAGCGGCGGCGGGGAGAGCAACTCCGGCGGCGGCTCCAAGAGCTCGACCATTGCGATCGGGAACCCACCCAACATGAGCGGAGATGCAGAGGGGTACAACACCTCGCTCTTTCCTTCGCCGGCGGCGGTCCGCCTGGCGCTCAAGTCCCTCGGCTATGACGTCGAGTTCGAGGCTGCGCCCCTCGTCGGCTACGAGGAGACCCACGGCGAGGTCCAGCGCTTTCAAACCGACTGGAACCGGGTCATCAAGGCGATCGACACCGGCAAGATCAGCTTGCCGAAGTCCGTGAAGAGTCCGGAGAAGCTGGCGATGTATCGCGGGCTGCTCAGCGTCGACGATATCCCCGGGAAGTACACCTTGCGCGCCATCGAGATTGCGATCCGCAACGCGCTGACCAACCTCGTCAAGTTCACCAAGATGCGAGAGGAGTCGAAGCGATGAACAGCCGACGCAAGCTCGAGGCCCTCGGCTACGGGACGACCGCCAAGGAGATGGAGCGCTTTCAACGCGACTACAACCGCTTGCCGCCCAAGCGCCTGCTCCCTCTCACGGGGCGCTTCGACGCCGCAACCGCCAAAGCGATCGACCTCGCCTACGAGGTCCGCACGATGTTCATCCTGACCCGCGACGGAGACTGAGCCATGCCCGACTTCGTGGACCTGCTCATTCAACCCTCCGTGGCGACGGCGTCGCTAGAGCCGAGCCTCGGCCCCGAGGTGATCCCCTTCGTCCCGGCACAGAGCCTGGGCGCGAGCCCGCCACACGACGAGGTCTACGAGCTCGACGACATCGACCTCCAGGCTCTCGAACCCGGGCAGCCGCCGGTCCTCGGCGAGCTCGAGGCTCCCCACTACACCGAGGTTCTCGACCAGCTGTGGATGGAGTTCGACGATCCCGAGGAGCGCACGGCTGGTCGCATGCTCGCCCTGGTCGAGCAGGTCGCGGCCGAGTCCATGCGCCTGCACCAATTGCAGCTCGAGTTTTGGGACTCCCTCGCGGCCAAGACGATCCCCGAGTCGGAGTTTGACCGCTTTCAAAGCGAGTATCTGGCCTATCTCAAGCGGCTCAAGGGCTACAAGCAGACCCTGCTCGTGCTGCCCGAGACCAGCAGGGACACCGACGAGATCTACCTGGGCTTGATCAAGCGTCGATCGGGGGCAGGCCCCGTGCCGGACGCGATCATGCACCTGTACTTCTCCAACCAGATCGGGATCCTCGAGCAGCACGCCGAGGACATGAGCGAGGGCTTTGTCGGTCGTGTCATGACGGCCCTCGCGGTCGTGGATCGCGTCGCCGAGGACGCCGCCGAAGCGCTCTCGGACGAGGTGCGGGATACCGCCGAAGACGCCCAGTCCGCATGGAAGCGAGCGTACTGGTGGATCGTGGGCGGGGTCACCGTGGTGGTGAGCGGGGCCGTGGGCACCGCGGTGTTGCTCACCCGCGAGGGCAATCGTGAGCGGTGATCTCGAGATCCCAGGGTGGGCCTGGGCGGCCCTCGGCGGCGTCACCCTCGGCGGGTTGCTCGGGGCCATGGTCATCAGCGCGCGCCGGCCTGCCTGGGAGATCCTGCTGCGCCGAGCGGGGGCGCCCCGCGAGCTGTGGCCCTTCGCGGCGATCCAGCGCTACACCGAGAGCCGCGGGAACCCCAAGGCCGGCCTTGGCCGCCCCGAGCTCTTCCCTGCGTGGGCCGAGCCCCGCAACGCCTCGCGCGCCCAGCAGCTCAACGAAGCCGACGCGGCCGCGTCCGCCTACGACCGCAACGCAGAAGCCTACGCCGAGTCGCCCTATCCCAGGCAGATGTGGGTCTTTGGTAGCGGCGGGGCCTATGGCCTGCTCCCGGCGAATGCGCTGGCGCCGTGGCAGGACACCGACGCGCTACGCCGCGGCAAGGTCACCCCCTACGACGTGTTCAACCCGTGGCGCTCGACGGTCTTCTTCCTCGAGTACGTCCGCCGGTTGATCGGGAAGTCGAGCTTCACGAGCTTGCCCGAGCGCTCGCGCACCTTCATGGCGCTCAAGCGCGGCATGGCCTCGCCTGCGCTGGTGAGCGACGTCAACGAGCAAAAGACGCGCTCGCAGACCTCCCGGAAGAACGCGACCAAGGCCCTGAAGTCCCTCGGCTTGCGGGAGGACTATCTCGACCAGCCCGTCCCCCTCGACTGGCCCAACTACCGCGGCGGCCTGGAGCTGGTGCCGTGATCTGCTGGACCACGGTTCGCCGCTTCGACGGGGACGTGTCCGAGGCCCTCCACACGGCGATCGTTCCCCCCGAGATGTCGGGCCTACGCTTCATCGCGCTGGTGACCCTCGACAAGGGCTCCGGGACCTACGCGCCCACCCCCGACGCGCCCACGCTGACCGTGGCCTGGGTGCCGCGAGAGCGTGTCACCGACGAAGCGAGCTCCACCGAGGAGATCGACGCCGCGCTCGCAGATCCCGACCAGGTGCCCTTGGTCATCACAGGGGATCAGCCGGTGTTCTATCGCAGTGACGACGGCTCCGCCTTTCCCGCGGTGGGGATCAAGGGATCCCTGATGGTCTTGGCCGTGCGCTTGACGAAGATCGTCGAAGGCGTGCACGGCCAGATCACCTTGGGCTGGGAGGGGCGTTCGAGGTGTTGAAGAGAATCGAGAGCAAGAGGATGCAGACATGAGCACGAAGTGGATCGCCTGGCTCGCCGGCGGCGTCGGATTAGCCGCCGTCATCGGTGGCCTCGTCTGGGCCTACAAGCGGCGCCAAAACGGGCAAGCGAGCCCCAATGAGGACGGGGACAGCCCCGACATCGTTCCCAGCGCGCCCCCGCGAACGCCTGGGGGCGCCAAGCAGACCCTGGGGTACGAGTTCCTCGGGGACGAGGCGCTCAACAAAGAGGAGTCCGAGACCCTCGATGAGATCCTCGGCGACGGCTGGCCACCCTCGGAGGAGACGCTCGACCAGCTCGAAACTGGCGACGTGATCGTCTTTGGGGTCGAGAGCCGACCGGTCGGCGCCTACAAGGCCGCACGCGAACTGATCTCGGCGAGCGTGATCGTGGTCGAGAAGACCCTGATCCGCGCGCGGGTCACCGGAGAGATCCGCTACGCCGAGCACTTCGGAACCAACGCGGGCCACGGCCTGCGGGCGGGGATGGCCGTCGACGTGCCGCGCTCCGTCGTGCTCGGTGCCGGTCGTCCGCAGCCCGCCGAGGGCTACGGGAGCAAGGGTGAGCCCGTGGACACCTTCAAGGCCAGCACCGAGACCGGGAAGACCTACAAGATCCACCCGAGCACGCCCTACGACTTTCAGCTCCCCTATCGCACGAAGGAGCTGGAGTGGTACGTGGATCCACAGCTGGCGACGATGAAGCACATCGGGGAAGACGGCCTGCTCGAGCAGGTCATGTTCACCGAGGGCAGCATGCGCGGAGACGTGACGGTGCGGGCGATCGACAACGATCCCATGCACGGCAAGGTCCTCGTGGGCCGCTGGGACTTCGTGCTGGACGACTGAGCGTTCGCCGGCGAGGCCGGCGACGAGACAACGAGGTGAGAGATGCAGATCGAAGCTGCGCAGCTGCGCATGGCAGACGTCGTCTTGGTTCCGGGTGTCGGTGAGCAGGAAGTCCGTCGACTCGAAGCGGGCACAGACCGAGTTCGAGCCTGGTTTCGCGGAGACGAAGCGCAAGACGCCCCCAGCCAGACATGGCCGCCCTCCGAGGTGCTGACGATCAAGCGGCCCGGGGACATGTTCGAGGCGCCGGCCCTGCCGCGACCCAAGACGGTGCACGAGGCCAACCGGCGGATCATCGCGCGTCTACGGGCGATCGGCTGGGAGTCCCATCAGGGGGGACGCTACACCTACGTCAGCGATCCCACAGACTCCGTGCGCCTCCAGCTGCGCGAGCAGGTGGTCCATCACCAAGGTCGGATCCGCAACCATCGTGGTTCCTGGACGTGGAACCCCAACACGGCGTCCATGGGTTTCACCAAAGACTATGCGATGCAGCTCGACCGTGAGGTCCCTTCGCTCGCGCGTGAAGCCGAGGAAGCCGCGAGGGCGCGACACGCATCCGACCAGGCGCTGATCGACGCGCAGCGTGAGCAGCTGGGTCCGCCCTCGTCGACGGCGGACATGTCGACGCAGGTGGTGGTTCGCTACTCGCGGATCGCAGGGGTGATCTTGTGCGGGGAGACCTACCCGCACCGCGCGAAGATCCGGGAGATCCGTGTGCCTTATCGGCTCAAACCGTCCCGGCGGCTCCCGAAGGGCTGCGCTTGGTACGTCCCGCGGACACGAGACACCTTTCAGCCGCGCGAGCGCGTCGAGCAGCTCGTGGAGGCGCTGCGCCTTCGAGGAGTGCCTGCGGTGCTGGACTACGACCACGAGCCCGAGGCCGACGCCTTGAAGACGGTCCCAGCCCTCGCCCCGGCACCAAAGACTCCCACGGCCTCACGCGCGAGGGCGAAGACGAAGGCGACAAAGCCAAAGCCCCGAGGTCGGACGCCCGACGCGAGCAAGCGCGCAGCAAAGCTGCGGGCGGTCGCGGACAAGGCCGCCGCCGCCGCGCGCCGCGAGCTCGACACCGACCGCCTCGAGAACACCCACCGGCGGGCCGAGCAAGCCGCCAGCGTCCGGCAACGGGCGCGCGGAGAGCTGGCGATCGCCGAGATTCTGCGCAGGGCCGCCGATGAAGTCGAAGCTGGCGAGCTCGAGCATGTCTCGCGGATCTCCAACAAGACCCAGGTCAAGGCGTTGGATCTCGAGCTTCGGCGCGCGGGCTGGGAGCGGGCGCGTAGCGAAGGACGCCCGTCGTCGAGCGTCACCAAGCCTGCTGCCGAGGACATCGCGTTTGCGACGCTGAGGCCCCTTCGTGCGTCCAACTACGCCGTCGATGACCTCTTGAAGGCCACCGAGGGGCTCTCGGGTGTCTCGGGTGATCGCGCCCGCGTGCGAGCCCTCCACAAGAAGATGCGCGACGACAAGGCCGAGCTCGACGCCGAGGATGTCGAGGCCGTCCGCGCCCTGCTCAAAGCCGCCAAGAAGCACGAGCGCAAGGTCTTCTTGCCCTCCGAGATGCTCGCCGACGATCTGCGCAGCCGCGACCGACTGGCGAAGCTTTCGGTCACCGACACCGTGTCCCTCAAGGCCGCGCTGCGCGAGTACCTGGGCTGCTGCGCGGTCGCTCCCAAGGGCGAGGATCCCAAGCACGCCCGCGGGCGCAAGCTGCTGAACATCAACATCTCGGGGTTTGTCCCGACCCCCGAAGACCTCGCCAAGCGCGTGGTCGATGCCGCGGAGATCGAGGCGGGCATGCGCGTGCTCGAGCCCTCGGCGGGTGCGGGGGCGTTGGCCTCGGAGATCCGTGCCCGTCACCCGGACGCGACGCTACACCTGATCGAGCTGAGTCCCACGCTGCGGGACATGTTGTGTGAGGACGGCTTTGAGGTGATCGCGCGAGACTTCTGCGCGCACGTGCCCGAGCGACCCTACGACCGCATCGTGATGAACCCGCCCTTCGAGCGTCAGCAAGATGTCGAGCACATCGAGCGCGCCCTGGGGATGTTGGCGCCGGGTGGGCGCCTCGTAGCGATCGCGTCGGCCGGGCTCCAGCATCGCAGCGACAACAAGACCGAGCGGCTGCGCAAGAAGCTGCTCGAGCTCGACGGCAGCATACGGAAGCTCCCCGCAGGGTCCTTCAAGGCGTCGGGCACCGCCGTCGAGACGGTGCTGGTGATCGTCGACAAGGCACCGGCGAAGAAGGTGATGCCAGCGCACGAACAGCCGGTCCCCAGTTCTGCCAAGACACGGTCCCCGGGATCCTCGAAGCGGCCAGCGCCGAGCAGGGACATTCAGCACCTGCTCAGCAAATGGCGTCGCCACGAGGCGCAGCGCCAGCAGGTCGACAAGGAACGCTACTGGAACGCCATCCCCAAGACCGCGTGCTGGATCCGCAAGGAGGGGAGCGTCTCCGTGACGCTGTGCGCGGCTTTGCTCGACGAGCCGACCGGCGACTGTCCGCCGACCCAGGCCATGCTGAAGGGGAACTCGTCGCAGCTGGTGCTGTGCCAAGCGGGCGAGGGCCCCGAGTATTTTCGGGGACACACGCCTGGGATCACCGCGGCCAAAGCCGAGGCCGACAACCGGATCGTCCGCGGCCGCATGCGCCGCTTCGCCGAGCTCGATGCGCCGACGCGCCCCGTGGCCATCGACGACTTCGAGGCACAAGAGCAGCTCTTGGACACGCTGGTACCCACGCGAAGGGTCTACCTCCCGCGCATGCCCTTCCAGCTGCTCGACGTGGTGCTGCTTCCACCCCAGATCGTGACGCCCGACGGGGCGTCCGTCTCGATCCTTCGCTGGCGTGGCGCGATCCCCAAGGACGCGAAGATCGTCATGCAGGTGAGCGCGAGCAGTCGGATGGACTTCGATACGTTCGAGGCCAAGCTGGGCTCGACGCTCATCCCCTACCGCGGCCACGTGGCTCCCTCGACCGCAGCGCACGTGTTGAAGGAGATCCCCGCGCCTCGTCGTGCCGAGCTCGCGGCGCGTGGTCTGACCATGCACGATATTCAGTTTGGGCGGATCGGTAGGCGCTCGCTGTACTGGCTACACGACCACGAAGGCCGGTTCACCTACGGGCCCGTGACCGCGACTGGAGAGCACGTCAACACGAAGGCGATCCGAGCGCACTTCAGCAAGCTCTACGCCGAGCCAGCGCTTCCCTTGCCCGAGCTGCCCGCAGGCTGGGATCCCAAGACGACGCTTCAGATCACGAGCCTCATCAGCAACCGGGTGGTCTGGAACCTGTGGGACGCCAAGGCGGGGAAGATACTCTTCAAGGCGGAGGGCGACGAAGACTGGCTCGAACAAGACGCCCTCCCGAGGCGCGCGCAGTGGGCCGAGAAGGACGGGTTCGTGGACATCATGCACGCCTCGGCGTACGCGCTTCACGAGGCTGTGAAGCGAGCACCCGACTCCGTTCGGCTGCGCGTGGCCGGGCCGTGGCTGGGCGTGCTCTATCCGAGCGACTTCGGGGACCGGGTGAGCTTCGATCCGCCGACGGGTGGAGCGGTGAGCGTGGAGCAGGCGACCGAGGAGTACGGCGAGTACGTCTCCTTGCTGAGCGCGTCCCCGGACAATGAGCCGCTTCAGCTGTGGGTGAAGATGGGGCCGAAGAGGATCCGCTGGGTGAAGCGGTGGCTTCGAGAGCAGAGCTCGGCGAGGGCGGTTTCCAAGCGGTCGAAGAAGACTTCTGCGGAGGACGATGACATGGGCAAGCACAAGAAGAAGACCACTGCCACCAAGAAGAAGACCGTCGCCAAGAAGAAGACCGCCGCCAAGAAGAAGGCCGCCGCCAAGAAGAAGGCCGCCGCCAAGAAGAAGACCACCGCCAAGAAGAAGACCGTCGCGGCCAAGAAGAAGACCGCCGCCAAGAAGAAGACCACCGCCAAGAAGAAGGCCACCGCCAAGAAGAAGACCGCCGCCAAGAAGAAGGCCACCGCCAAGAAGAAGGCCACCGCCAAGAGGAAGACCACGACCAAGGCGGGAGCACGCAAACGAACTGAGAGTCCGCAGACCGAGCGCAACGAGGGCAAGCGCCGGGAGCCCAAGGGGTTTCGGCTGCGTCGCAACGACAAGGTCCGGTTTCGCTCCAACTCGCGGATCGCCATCGGCCTGGGCATCGACAGCGAGCGCGTGTTTCGGGTGCTGCGTGTCGTGGCCCGCGACAACCGGGAGTTCGCTGTCCTCGACTTGGGCCTGACCAAGCCCAGCCAGGCGCCCGCGATCCCCGTGGGTCATCTCGCCTTGGTCGAGCGCGCAGACGCGATGCCGGCAGACATCCGCCGCTGCGCCGCACGGCTCTCCAAGCTCGGGGGATCTGTCTCGAAGGCGACTCAGCGGCTCATGGTCGAGCTCGCGCGGAGGTACTGATGCTCGAGCTCGTCCTTGGCCTGTCGTCGGTGCTCGCCTCTGGGGTCGTGATGGCCTGGGCACGGGCGCGGGCGAACACGCTCGAGGTCGTGGATCTGCGCGCGGAGGCCCCGGCGAGCAAACGCCAGGTACGCAAGGCCACGGTCGATGCTGTCGTCCTTCATCAGACTGGATTTTCTCGTGGGCTCGATCCGATCCGCTATCGCAAGGTGACAGCGCACTTCGTGGTCCTCCCCGATGGGACCGTGGTGCAACTGCATCCCGTGTCGGCGCGCTTGTCAGCCTCGAACGGGTTCAACTCGAGGTCAGTCGCGGTCGAGTTCGTGGGGAATTTTCGGTCGGTGCAGGGTGGGTGGTGGAAGCCGGAGAAGTACGGACGCAACACGCCCTCCGCCGCACAGATCCGTGCGGGTCGACAGCTTTTGCGCGAGCTTCAGCGAGTGGGCGTGCGCTACGTGTTTGCGCACCGGCAGAGCCTGGAGACGCGAGGGAACGACCCGGGGCCGGAGATCTGGCACGCGGTCGGGCAGTGGGCCGTGACGGCGCTGGGCATGTCGGACGGCGGCCCGGGGTACGCGGTCGGGACCGGGGCGCCGATCCCCGACGCGTGGCGACGAGCACCGACGCTGGCGTGATGATCTCTCGAGCATGGAGACGAGGGCGACCCGGCGGGTCGCCCTCGTCTCTTGTGCGATCGATCTCGATCGGCTAGAAGTGCTCCCAGCCGGCAGTTCTGGGCCTCTACAGACCCTTTGGCACCGGCAAGGATCGATCCAGAATAGCCCCCGAGCCGTCTCCACCATGTCTCCACGAGATCGGAGGAATTGGGGGGACGGATGGGGACTCACGAGGACTCGATGAAGGGGCGGCTCCAGGCTCCGAGGTGGCGTCTGCTGCAAAAGATGTGCGGTGGCGCCTAGTTAGAGAACCGATGTCAGACTCCACCACGGAATCCTGAATACGCCCCTAAGCCATCGAGATCAAACAAGTTTCTGGAGCCCGGCTAGACCGTCTCCACCATGTCTCCACTCCCGACCGGCGAGCCGGGCGAAGGAAGTTCGAGGAGCTTGATCGCCCGCTCGAGCGCAGCAGGGCTCAAGTGCATGTAGCGCTGCGTCGTCTGGAGGTTGCCGTGCCCGGCGAGCTCCTGGATCGCCCTCGCGGGCGCCCCCCTCATGGCGAGGTGGGAGCAGAAGGTATGCCGGAGCTTGTGGGGCGACCTGTACTTCAGCTTGGCCTGCCGGCACAGCTTCATGAGCCAGTTCGCCAGGCTGTTGACGTGCAAGGGCTCCCCGTCGTCCTCGTAGAGGACCCGCGGGCCTTGTGAGTGCCGGTGCTTCCTGAGCGCCTTCGTGAGCCGCTCGGTCATGGGGACCGTGCGGATCTTGTCGTGCTTGGGCAGCGTCACGTGGCCCTCCCACTCCGCCTGTTCGACCGTGAGCAGCCGCCGGCGGAAGTTGATCGACGACCACTCGAGGCCGCGGATCTCACCGGAGCGCAGGCCCGCCTCGCCGCCGAGCAGGACCATCACGAGCATGCGGTGGTCCAGCCGCGTCGCTGCGGTGACCAGCGCCTCGAACTCGTCGAAGTCGTAGAACTCCATCGCGGTCATGGGCAGCTTGAGCATCTCGATCTCGAGGGGCATCGCCTCGATGATCCGCCAGCGGACGGCGACCTTGAGCATGGTCTTGACCTGCCCGAGGAGCTTGTTGACGGTGCTGTTGGCGAGGTGTTTGCGCTGGCCCTTGAAGAGCTGGATGTCCTCGGGCGCGAGCTCGTGGAGCCGAGTGCCCCCGAAGGCGGGGAGGATGTGAAGGCGCAGCTTCTTCTTGGTGTTCTTGACGGTGGTCGGCTTGTGCCGGTTGGCGTACACGTGTCCTTCGAGGAAGCGCGGCGCGAACTTGGCGAAGGTCGGGACCTCCTTCGTCTCGGACCGGGGCGCCGCCCCGGCCTTGGTGCGCGTCGACGTCTTGGGCGTGGGCCCGTGCTTGAGCAGGTGGCGCTCCCGCTGCTGACCCCAGCGCAACGCGGCCGACTTGAGCTCGACGGGCGCCTTGCGGCGCTCGCGGTATCGCTCTCCGTTGTCGAGCCGGATCATGATGTCGACTTCCCAGCCGCCCTTGCGGTACGGCCTGATTTTCACGGTCATTGCCTGTCTCTCCTGACAGGCGCGACCGCACGTCTGATGCCCACCCAGCCTAGCAGCGGGGGATCGACCTAGCCAGCCCACGGGCCAGGCTCGACGGAGGAGGCCAGCCACGCCTCGAGAGCGTCACGGCGGAAGCGCAGCCGCCGGCCGAGCTTGGTGACCCCGGGGATCTCTCCGCGCTCGACCATGGCGTACACGGCCTTGCGGCTCACGCGGAGGAGCTGGGCGACCTCGTCTGCCTGGAGGAGCAGGGGGAGGTCTTCGAAGCCTGGCAGGCGACGGGAGCGGCGCGCCATCCAAGGAGTGTGGCGCGGGTCCGAAAGGCCGCCAACGGCCGTGGGGCGGGGATCGATGCCGACGTCTTGCGATCGTTCCGGTGTGTAGGCCGGGCGGTGATGTCGGGTCGCACAGTCGTCCTTTGGGTGGCTGGGCTTCCGGCCACCCGTGACCCCGAGCGCGTCGCCCCCCTGCAAGCCCTTTCGGCATCAAGGCAAGGAATACAGGCGTCAAGTTCTAGTGGCTCCGACGCGTTCTTTCGCTGTGCTCAACGCCTTTCGGCATCAAGGCAAGGAAGACCGAGGTGAAGACCAGACACCACGCGAGCGGCTGCCACAGCCTGTGCTCAACGCCTTTCGGCATCAAGGCAAGGAAGACCCCGGGTCACCAGCAGCGAGGGCGGCCAGCGCTCGCTGGTGCTCAACGCCTTTCGGCATCAAGGCAAGGAAGACAAGCATCTCCGAAACGGTGCGCTCAACCTGCTTCGCCGAGTGCTCAACGCCTTTCGGCATCAAGGCAAGGAAGACACAGCCGTTGGTGACTCTCATGTCGGGGAGCGCCGAGACAGAGTGCTCAACGCCTTTCGGCATCAAGGCAAGGAAGACCCTGCCTCTGCAAGTCCGCAAGATAAAACACTTTTTTCACCTCCTCCGCAAGCACCTCCCCGTGCGCTCTCTCCGCACGCCAAAAGGAGACCAACCCCTGACCCAAAACCCCGCCAAACGACGTTCCCTGGCCCCAAATCCCCCGGTGAGCACCTCTGCCCCCCTCCACAGCCTCTAAGTGCGCGTGTTCATTCATGAAAGTTGTCAAACCGGGGCTTCCCTCGGCAAACACCCGGAGGTGCTCACCCCTGCTCAGAAGCTGTCGTGTTGGCGGATCGAGAGCAAAATACGCAAACCCTGACCTCGATGGTAGCACTTTTCATGCAAGCATCAGGTGCTCCCCAGTGGGCTCCCAGCTGGCGAGCAGGCCCAGGGTGATCCGCTCCGCACGCTCGAAGTCTCCCTCACCCTCGTGGCGACATATTGAGGGAGCAAGGCGTCGAAACGTTCATTCAGGGCAACTGCGAGGACGAGGGGCGCCACACCTGCACGCGCGCGCATTTCATTGATCGCATCCACACGATCGCGCAGATCTTCATCCGGCCGAAGCGGCGTCCGATCACTCACCATTTGTGACCATGCGCACTGCACGTTTGCCGAGGGAATGCCTAATCAATTCACCTACTCACTGAGCCTGACGTCGAGGGGCACGACCGCGGGAGCAAAGCGCAGGCGGGCCCCTCGGCGAATGCGGCCTACGGCAGTGGGCCCTCGGTCTCGGACGTCCACATGCATCTGTACCGCATCGCTGATCACCAGCAGCCGCACCGCGGGATCATCGGCCGCTCCCGGACCGAGACGCCAAGCACAGCCGTGAACACGACCATCGACTCGCCAGGCCGTTCTTGGATCGGGGGCTTACCCCTTGAGGCAATCGAGCAACACCTGCAACACCCTGAGCATCTGCCTCACCTCCTGCGTCTCGAGCCCCCTGAGTAAATCCTGGAGCTCCCGACTCGGATCCAGCTCGCCAAACTCGAAGGCCGCGAAGAGCGTGCTGAGGCTGAGCGTCATTCCCTGGGAGAGCTTCCTCAGCGTGTCGAGGCTCGGCGAGAAGTTCCCCTTCTCGAGCCGGCGGATCGTGTCCGCGGACAACCCCGAGCTCTCGGCGAGACCCTCTTGAGTCATGTTCCGAGCCTTGCGCAGAGATCGAACATGACTGCCAAAGTCTTGCCTGAACTCATTGTCGGTCGTGTTCATCAATCACCGATACCGATTCGATAGAGACATTCTCGCTCAGGAGGCGAGCTCGCATTTCGGGCGATCACCACAGCGGGCCCAGGCTCAGGGTGCACGAGACAAAAGGATCGGCTCGCACGTAGGCGTTGCCGGAGTGAGTCTGGAGCAGGGCAGGCACGCCATCTCGTGTCTGATAGATCTCCAGCCGCCGTCGGGGCCGGTCGATGAGCCAGACGAAGGCCACTCCGGCCGCGGCGTAGCGCGGCAGCTTGCGCTGGCGGTCGAGTTCCTCGAACGCAGGCGTGAGTAGCTCGCAGACCCAGTCCGGCCGCTTCTGGGCGCAGATGTGCTGCGCCTCGAACTCCGCGGCCTCGCCCTCGTAGCGCCACCCTGCGATGCCGGGCACGAGCAGCTCTACTCCATCGAGCCGGAGCAATGGTTCCTCGAGGAGTAGCCACCCCTCGCGCCGCTCCAGCTCGCTGAGCAAGGTCGAGCGCACGACGAGGTCGAAGAAGTGGGGCGCGGGTCGACTGTAGAGGTCTCCCCCGATCAGCTCCGTCACCCGGTCTTTGCGATCGTGCTGGTTGAAATCACGAAAGGTCGCCCCTCGCTTGATGGGCTTTGGCAGGGCGCGGCTCATCGCAGGCACGCAGGAGGGGCCCAACTAGGAACGCTCTACCAACCCCCAGCGTGTTCCGCTGGTCTGACCGTGACGCCGCACGACCCCCGCGGCCTCGAGACGGCGCATCGACGCTTGCAGCTTCCAGCGAGGGCCCCCGAGGCGAGTTCGCAGGTAGGCCGCCGCGACAGGCCGTCCAGCTGCGGTGAGCACCTCGATGGCGAGCTCATCGAAGTCCTCCCCGGTGGCCTTCTTGGCGCGCCCCAGGCGGGCGTAGTCGATCGCTGACGGGTCGGAGTCGCCGCCCTGCGCAGTGCGGCTCACCTGAAGGAGCTCATCGATCGTCAGGGTTCTGAGGACCGGAGCCAGGGGGTCGTCGCTCATGACGAAGCTGGCGAGCTCGCCGAGGCTGATCTCCGGATGACCATAGATGACGCGGAGCACCGCGCTGCGCTGACCGTCTTCGAGAAGGGCTTCCAGGCTCACGCCTTTAGGTCACCAAACCCCTCGAAGTGATGGCCCAAATCTGGGAAGCGGAACGAGAGTAAAGTCACTCCCCGGACGGGGGCGCTTGGCTTGCTTCTACGACTCTAAGAAGGAGATGGGCGCAAGTTCGAGTTGGACACACGAAATGATGTCCTTGCACCAGTATCTCGTGACGCCGAAGAGTGCGGCCCCTGACACCGAGCAACTCGTTAATCGTAAATATGTCTGGTGGCAGCATGCTCATGTGCCGGAAGTCCAAAGAAAAAATCTCTCACTTCTTCTGCTGACCTCTTCGGTTCTGCTGCCAGCCTGTGGAGGAGCGTTTGGTGGTGGCGATGACGAGGCTGGTAGTCTGATCGAGCAGGTGTGCAGCACGGACTGCAATCACCCCGAGCAGTGCTTGCTACAGACCAAGGATGATCCTGGGCCGGATGACTGGGAGGTTGTCTTTTTGTGCGGATTCCATCTATAATCTAGAGAATATGGGAATTCAAATTGAGCGTGATGGAGTCGCACTGAACCTTCGCTATGAGGTAGCGCCGTGAGCCTACGTCTACGCTGGGTGCTTCTTCCCCTGCTGGGCCTGAGCTGCTCGGAGCGCCCGATTCCCGAGCCGATTCCCGATGGTACGGCGCAGCGCTACGCTGAGGCGCTCTGTGCTTCGGTTCAGGACTGTGGCTGTGGCTACTTCGAATCTTCCGAAGCCTGCGAGGTCGTGGTGGCCGAGCAGTTCGATGCCATCGCTGGGGGGCTGCGCGACTTCGACCAGGAGTGCTTTGACGCCTTTTTGGCAAGCGGCGCCTATGAGAGCTGTGGCACTCCCCAAGAAGCGAGGGACCTCTTTCCCGATTGTGCAGCGTTTTACGGCTCGGCTGTCGAGGGGGAATCTTGCATTCCCAACGCGCTCTTTGGAGACATGAACCCCACTGACACCTGCGTGGAGGGAGTGGACTGCTACTTTGTCACCGGCGTGTGTGACAATGACCCGCCTTTTCCAGACTTCAAGTCAGAAGGGGACATCTGCTCTGAAGCGTTAACAAACAATTGCTTCAATGAATATCTCTACTGTGATGAGGGTGTTTGTCGGCAGCGGGCGGAGTGCGATGAACCTTGCACGCATGTCTTCGGTTGCCACTTCGGGTTCTGCCAAGGTCTCCAGGAGGATGGCGAGGGTATTTGCACACCTCGGTTGGACTTTGGTGATCCCTGCGACCCCAAGGACTACTACAGTTGTGACCCGCCGCTCGGTGGGGACTACGGGTGGTGTAGCCCGACAACGCAACACTGCAAAGACACGATTCCCTACGCTTGTCAGACGATCCTCCAAGCCCTCGGTCCTTCTACGTATTGATAAATTGACTGAAAAATAGTTCGTGATGGCAAACTCGTTCCCCCCAAGAGGGGGGGCAGAGGATGTGCAGCATCGCTGTATGCAGATGCGCATGGTTGCTGGGGAGTGCGCCTTCAGGACGAGGAGCTGCTTAGAGAAACCCGGGGCTTCCTCTGGCTCTCATCGAGCAGTCGCCGGAGCTGACGAACCACCTCCCCCATGCGCCACCGAGCCGTGCTCAGCTGGATGGACTCGGCCTGCGCGAGCGCTTCGGGGCGACCTCCCGCGAGGCGATGCCGAAGCGCACGCACGAAGATCGAGCCGAGCTTGGCCACAGCGCTCTCCAAGCGGCTCGCCTGCTCCTGCATCTCGAGCTCCTGACTGGGGCTCTTGTCTCGCGCCAGTGGTTCGGCCTCGAGCTGCACCCAGGGCCGCCTGACCTGGCTCTGGTGGGCTTGAAGGCGCTTGTTCTTTGCAGTCACCCGCAGCCAGCGCAGAAGGGAGTCTTCCTGCCGAGGCTCGAAGGACCAGATCTTCTCCCAGACAGCCAAGAAGGCGTCATGAGTGAGATCCCCAGAACCCAGCATGCGCTCGAGCTCCTCGGCGAGCACCTTGCCCAGCGCCTGACTGGCACCGGGCTTTTGGGCGAGCGTGTCGACTCTGAGTTTTTCCAAACGCTTGGCCAACCCTTCGTCGTTCACCATCAAACGCTATCACTGACTGCAACCGACGCGAAACTGTACCAAGGTCCATGCACGTTGGTGTAGGATTGGCGCCCCGGGGTCCCTCGTGGAGATCAAGTACCATTCCGAAGAGCAATACGTGCCGATGACGCCCGAGGAATTCGAGGTGATCGAGCGCGAGTACGCCAAGGTCTTCGGCCCCGATGACGCGATCGATCGTCCCCGCGCCGCCGATGAGGGCAAGGATCGCTACGCCGAGGGACCCTGGCGAGAGCTGCGACGCGAGGTCGATGAGCGTCATCTGAGTGCCGTGCTGGGTGACGGGGAGCACGTGGCCATCGGGCGCTTCGAGCTGCTCTGGGAGATCGGCCATGGGGGCATGGGCGTGGTGTTCCGGGCCTGGGACTCCACGCTCGGGCGCATGGTGGCGCTCAAGCTGTGGACCGACGCGATGCCCAGCGAGGACGCGCGGATGCTTCAGGAAGCGCAGGCCCTGGCTCGCCTCTCGCACCCCAACGTGGTCTCCGTGTTCGACGTCGGCGAGTACGAGGGCCACCTCTACGTGGTGATGGAGTTCATCCGTGGTCAGGACGCCGCGCACTGGGATCCGCGCCACTGGAGGGAGGTGCTCTATGTCTACGGCCTGGCGGCTCGTGGTCTGATCGCCATCCACGCGGCCGGCTTGGTCCACAACGACTTCAAGCCCGAGAACCTGCTGCTCGGGGACGATGGGCGCGTGTGCGTGGCGGATCTGGGCCTGGCGGCGTCGATGCCCCGGGGCGTTGAGTCGGAGCAGAAGCCTGGGGGGACGACCGGCTACATGGCGCCCGAGCGCGTGATCGGGGGTCCTGGGGATGCACAGTCCGATCAGTTCTCGTTTTGTGCGGCGGTCTACGGGGCGCTCTATGGGACGCTGCCCTTTGGTGGAGGGACACGCATCGCCGTGCTCGAGGCCATGGAGGCCGGGGAGTTGGCGGCCGGAGACAGAGCCCTGCCGGGGATCCCTCCGCGGGTCCGGGCTGCGTTGCTTCGGGGGCTGGCCTGGCGAGCGCAAGACAGGCACCCGAGCATGGAGGCCCTGCTCGCCGAGCTCGAGAGCGCGGAGCGAGAGGCACTGGAGCGGAAGACGCGCAGGCGTTCGATGTGGGGGCAGGTGCTCCTTGGGGGTCTGCTCTTGGCCTCCCTGGGAGGATTTGCGGTAACCAAGCTCGGAGATGTGCCTGGCAGTGAGGATTCCTCGCCGGTCCTGCCGCTGCCCTCGGTCCCCAGGTGGTGGGTGGGGTTACATGAGAACCTGGAGGCGTGGAACGCGGCATCTGCGGGGAAAACACAAGAGTGTTATAGCCACTGGCTGTTGAGCCGAGAGCTCCTTCAACGGACTCTTCCCCGTGCCCACAGTCTTTTCTCAGAGGCGATCTCAAACGAGATTCTCGAGTTATCCCCGACACCCGCCAACTACATCATTGCAGGCTGGATCGCGGAGGGGGCATCTCAGTCATGGGAGTATACCGAGGATTGGAGGCGAGCATCCATGGCCAGGAGTCAAGCCGCGTCTTTGCTCGAAAGTGCAGGCGAAATCGATCTGGCGAGGTTGCAGCAATACTGCGCAATCGCCAATGCAGTTGGAGAGCGATGCGACTACTCTTCACAGCCCGCTGTCCCATCTATGTTTGAATAAGGCGAATCGCAGTGAACGAAGAACCCTCCACATATTTCAGCGAAGCTGAGCTCGTAGCACTCGTTACTGCTCGAGTAGCAGCACAGCGGAACCGTATATACAAGAGATGAACTCCCCGAGGGCGCCACATCACAGAACCCTCGATCGCAGGCATCGTCGAAGGGCTGGTAGCACACGACCTCCCCGTTGTTCTTCTCCCCGTAGTCGCACCACATCTTGATGCCTGTCGTGCATCGCCCGTTCTCGTCGGTGGCCGTACAGCTCGCGCTCGCGCCGATCGAGCAGCACACGTGGTCGGCCCACAGCGGCGCGTCGGGCCCGGTCCACTTGCAAAAGCGAGAGAGCCTGGTGCCCTCGCTGTCGGTGACTGGTGCGCCGATCTCATCGAGGTAGACGTCGTCGCAAAGATCCGGAAGCGAGGCCAAGGCCGAGGCTGGCAGCAGTAGTCCCAGGGCAAAGGCGAGTATGAGCGTGTTGTTCCTGATCATGATGGGCTTCCTCTAAGGGCCAAAGGTAGCCCACTTCGAGCTCTGAAGGCGAGAGGAACTCGAGCAAGCCTCTGGCCAAAGCTCAAAGAGCTCAGCCGCGAGGCCACCGCACGAATCAGGCGCTACAAGTCGCAGGTGATGAACTTGTTTCGAGCACCATCGGGCAGCTCGGGACACATCTCGATGGCGTCCTGGTAGGCGACAGTGCAGTCATCGTACCAGCCGGCTTCGCACCCTGGGTTCATGCTCAGACAGTTGCCGTACTCTTCCACTACCGGATTTGCACAGTCGAGGTAGCGCTTGCCCTCCTCCTCGAAGCCCTCGAGCGAGTCGGCGAGACACTCGCGGTCTTCAGCTCGAAGATAGAGTGCGTCCGCACATGCCTGTATGCTCGCGTAGAGCACGTCCTCCGGGCATTCACAGATCTCTGCGAACGCCATGTTTTGGAGGCTCGCGTAGAGTTCGAGTTCCTCCGAGACATCGGGGGGCTGCTGGCATGCGACGCAAGAAAGCGAGGCCATCAGAAACATGCGGCATAGGCGCCTTGGCATGGTGCCATGGTAGGCTATCCCTCCTGATCTTCGCTAGAACGGCTGAGCCTGAGTGTTGCACCAGCAAGCACGGCCGCGCTACTCACGCCAACACCCACGGTGACCGCCCGACGCCAACGGCTCCGGCCGGCTGTGTTCATCGGGACGCGGGGCGCCTTAGCCGCGATTTCGTTCGCACTGGTGAGGGTGGGTCGCCCAACGACCTGCGGCCGTCGGGGCGCCCTCGGTGGCCTGATATCGGGTGCGAGCAGCTGGTGGCCATCGACCCCCGGACCCTTGAGCAAGGGATTGACCGGCGATGCCTTGACCCCGACGGCCTCGAGCTCCGCGCGGTACTCGGGATCGCTCACCTGCCGGAGGTCGATGAGCATCCGCTTGCCGTCGTTGAGGAGCGCTCGCCGAGCATCCATGAAGCGGTCGGCGAGCGCCGTGGAGCGCAGCTTGCCGCCGGGATGGTAGAGCGCGCCTGCTCCTGGCGGGACGTAGGCGACTTGAAAAGAGTCGAGGTAGTGGGCCTGGAGCGCTCGCAGGTCCTCGCAAAACGGCTTGATGATCCTCGAGAACACCGACGCCTCGAAGGGGATCGAGAACGTGCTGTCCTCCCGCGGTGACGCGATCAGCCCGAGCGGCATGTCGGGCTCCCGTCCCCCCAGCTCGGGCCCGGTCTTCCCGTCGAAGGATGTCATCAGCGTTGCCAGCCTGGAGATCAGTCCCCGCCAGCCTTGGCCTTTATAGTGAAGCCACTCCTCGGCAGCGAATTCCCAGAAAAACTCGAAGGAGCTCTTCCACTGAGTCAGCATCTTGTCGGTGTCCAGCGTATAGAGCAGTGGCCCCGGCCGGGAGATCATGTCGAGAGTGTTGAGCAACAACTTGTTCGTCGATGGATAGAACGCCCCCACGTTCTCCCCAGGGGTCGACGCGTTGAGCGGAGCCCCGCCGTAGGCCCACCCGACCCCCTCCGTCGGCCACACCGACTCCGGGTCCACGCACTGCCGGCAGTCTCGGCTCCCGTCGAAGGTCTTCACGCCCTTGTAGCAGGGCTTGTCCACGCCCTTGCACCTCAAGGTGTAGCGATCCACCGACGTCCCGCGCACCGAGTAGTAGAAGCGATACGACGCCTGCAACACCCGCAGCGTCACCATCGTGCCTGGCATGAACCCGAAGGTCGATCCATCGCCGGGGTCGAAGCTGAACTCCGTGTCGCCCTTCGGCCCCCGTGCAACCTGCGGGGTCCCTTGCTGCGCGGCGATCCCATCTTCGCGATGCTGAAAGGTCCAAGGCTGATCGTGGCGATAGGCCGGCAAGTATAGCGAGGTGTAGTCGGCGTTGTAGGCTGGCTCGATCTTGCCGTCGGGATACACGATCCCGCCGGTCCCCAGCTCCCTGAAGACCTCGAACACGCGGTTGACCTGCCACGAGTCCGTCGCGGGGTCGTCGGTCTGGAGCGGCGGCAACACCACGTCCTTGCCCAGCTCCTCCGCCCGGATGGCCATCCCCACGTCCACCGCCCACACCGCCACCGCGATCACCTGCGCGATCGTCCGCGCGATGATCCCCGTGTTCGCGGCGATCAACTGCAAGACCTGCAAGCCCATGTCCTTGAGCAGCGTCGGGAGCACCTCCTCGGCGTTCTCGAAGTTGCCGAAGGCGTCGAGCGTCCGGGTGATGTTCCCGTAGACGGTCGCCACGGCGCCGCCGAGGTCGACCTTGTCCAGCGCTGGGAGCCCCACTCGGGTCGCCAGCTCATAGACCCCGATCTGCATGCTCGAGATCCAGTTTTGCCAATCCGCCGAGGCGAAGGCTTGCATCGCCAGCTCCCCCACGAGCCCCACGGCGGGATCGAGCACGGAGTTTTGAAGCACCTCCTTGCCCGGCATCTTGCTGGCAAAGGTGAGCCACTCGGACCCCTGGGGAAATACTCGCTCGGCTCGCTTGGTGACCTCGCTGATGTAGGTCTCGGCTGGTCGCAACAACATCAGTCCTTCTCCCGTCGCCCAGGTCCGACCTGGGTCACCTTGAGTCCTTCACCGCCGCTCGAGGGCGCGGGCCGTGGCGTGTCGACGATCTCGACGAGATCGCCGAAGAGCGCGAGCGCGAGGGCTTCTTCGTCCTCGAATTCCTCGAACCCCAAGGCCCGCTCGAGGTCCTCGCAGGTGAGCCCCTCGAGCTCGCCCGCCTCGAGCTCCAAGACCGTCGGACCGAGCCGCCCTTCAGAGCTACTCTTGCGCTGGCTCGCCATAGTCCCCCAACCTGTACATGGCCAACCGGCCCACGATGTAGCGCCCCGCGAGCTGCTGCTCGGGCGTTCCAATCTCCAAGAATCGTTTGGTCACAAATACCTTACTCATCCCACGCAAGTGCAAGAGCGCCTCGCGTTCGTCTTCCATCTTTGCAGCTTCCTCCACCAACACCATGAAGCCTTCGATCGCGTTGCGATTGTCATTGAAGAGCTTGCATAGCTGCGGCTGCGTCAGTGTCATCCCCACATAGGCCAGCGCTTGCTGTGCGCATCGAAACTCAGGGAACACCTGCATGGAGCGGTTGGCCCAGTTCTCGAACATCGCCCGTGCCGTGGGCACGACCGTCGTCAACGTGGCGTCGACTGCGTAGCGCAGGAACTCCAGGGTCATCCCCCGACGCTGGGTCTGCTGCTTGGCCTCGAAGGCGCGGGCGCGGGCTTCGGTCCGCCCGGTGTGTTGGTCGAGCAGCCCTCGCACCTGCTCCTGTTCGTACTCGATCGCCCGCTCGAGGATCGCCCGGGTGCTCGAGATCAGCTCGGGCGCGGCGGCCGACGCTTTTTGCGCGAGCGAGAACGAGTGGTTGCGCTCCTCGGTGAGCTTGAGGAGCAGCTCGTCCTTGATCGCGTTGATGCGCTCGAAGTCGTCTCCAAACCGATCCTGCGGTGGGGAGTGCTCCTCTTCGCCCATCTCCTCGCTGGGGCCTCGCCCGCCCTCGACGCGGCGTGAGACCTCGAAGAGCACGGCACCGTCTTCTCCGTAGCCGCGCAGCTGGAAGTCGCAGCGCGAGTCGAGGCCGCGGGCCCAGTGGACACAGCGGCGCCACAGCCCCTCGACGATGAGCCGCGCCTGCTCGCGAAGTTCCTGCGGATCCTCGTCCTCGCCGGGCGGCCACTCGAAGTGGGTATCCGAGAGCTCGAAGCCCTCCCAGGTCCTTACGGGTGCCCCCTCGAACTCGGACAGGTCCAGCGCCGGCGAGACCATCGGCCGGTACCGGCTCGAGCCTCGCCGCCACAGCAGCCGTACTCGGAGCAGTTGTTCGTCGTGGGCGACGAGCGCATCGATCCACTCGTTCGGCGCGGACGCCTCCCGTTTCTTCACCGTCATGTTCTCTCCTTCTAACGAGCGACGAACACCAAGCTGAGGGAACCCTGGGCAAAGGTCAACGGCAAAAGTCTATTTTTCCTCTCCGCTGTCTAATTCGAGGATCTATGAGCACGAATAGACCGGACAATAGACCGGATAATAGACCGGGCAATAGAGAATCGAATAGACCGGAAGGCCTGAAACACAAACGAAAAAACCAGGCGGTGACCTCGAGGCTCTCAAAAGCGGGAACATTTGCCGGTTTTCGACAACCCCTGGCGATGGCACGCCAAAAGGCATGTGCATGACCTGGCCGCGAATAATCTGGACACATGCAGACCCGCGGGCATGTTGACGCTTTGCGAAAACCAGCCCAGTTTGTTGCCATGGCAGTCAGTAGTCAGTTGGCGACGCGCGAGGAGATGCTCGACAGCCTCGACGCCGAAATGGTGAGGCTCACCGAAGAGACCGAGGCCACGGCCTTTGGTCTCGAGTGCGCTCGACGAGAGGCCGAAGATGAGCGCCGCTCGCTCTTGTTTCACCGCACGGCCGAGGGCCTGGAGGTGGCCACGAGCGTGTGCGCGGGCAGCTTGTCCACGGTGCATCTGGGCTCCGTGCCTGCTGGCGCCGCAGCGAACTTCTTGATCGGCGGCGCCTCGAAGGTGCTCAGCTTCATGGCCCCCAAGCACCCTGCGGCCCAGGTTCTCAGCCGGGGAGGCAAGGAGTTCTTGCACTGCCAGCTGGCGATCCTCGCCCGCAACGCGATCCTCGACCCCTGAGCGCGCATGCGCACCCACAAAGGTAGACCCATGACCAAAACCCAGACACAAGAGCGCCCCCTCGAACAGCGAAAGATGCAGCGCAAGCAGGCCAAGCAAGCAGGCCGCGACCGTCGGGCCGAGATGATCTTGGCCGCTCAAGACGAGAAGAAGACCCGCGACGAGCAGCTGGAGCTGCAGATCTCCAACGTCGACGTGCGCGTCGCTGGGCTGGAGGCTCGCTGCGCCAAGCTGGAGACCCTCCTCGCCGAGTTCGCCCCTGAAACCCAGTCCCCACTGAACCAAGAGGCCAAGTCATGATCGGATCCCATCTCAACAGTCTTCTCCCTTGCACCACACCAGGCTCGCCCTACGGCCTCGAAGCCGCGCAGGAGGCCATGGAGCGCAAGATGGTCTGCCCCAGCGAGTTTGCCTTTGGCTGCGTCGTGCCTTTCGAGGTCGAGATCGCCTTGGCCCCTGGCACACGCGTGAGCCATGAGGTCAAGCCCAACGTCCGGCTCCTGCCCGTCGCCATGGTCGCCCACTTGTCGGGATCGGATATTCGGATCGAGGCGATCACGCGCCGAGACGACCGTGCCGCGGGACTCACGGGAACGGGGATCACGACCACACGCGACCCCGACAGCTTCGACTGGGAGCCCCTCAAGACGCCCTTCAACCCTTTCCCCCCAGACATCGGCCCCGTCGACAGCAGCAAGGGCTTTCAGATCACGGTCTCCAACCTCACTGGCGACAAGAGCCAGCTCTTCCAGGCCACCTTCTTCGGGGCGATCGGTGGCTACGCCGGGCTTCGCTACCTTCAGGACAACATCGGCCTGTCCGATCAGCTCTTCAGCAAGCTGGGCACCTGGCTGCGAGAGTCTGGGATCACGATCGAGAGCAGCGGGGCGAAGTGATGATCCGCTTCCCCATCGAGCTTGTCGGTGAGCAGCTGCTCAGCGAGGGGGCGGTGTTCTTCACCGAAGCCCTCGCCAAGCTCAACGCGCGTCAGTTCGTGCGTGAGCAGCCCGAGGACTCGCCTTGCTGCGCGCAGTGTGCTGGCTGCGAGCTCGATCGGGAAGCCCCGCTGCGCGACGCCAAGCGCCTGCTCGAGGCAAGGCAGGCTTCGCCCGCGAGCATCGTGGCCTACTCCATGGGCCGCGAGCTCGCGCAGGGCGTGGCCTGCCGCGTGGTGCTGATCGACGGGCAACGCCTGGCTTATCAGCGTGAAGACGGCGCGGTCGCGGATCCGCTGAGCAAGTTCGAGAGTGAGACGAAGGAGCAAGACCATGGCAAAGAGCAGTGCTGCTGCGGACAAAGCGAAGGACAGGCCGGCGATGACACCCACGCAGGGCGCCAAGACAGCCCGCGCTGACCTCCCGGCGACTCGCCCCAAGACCGACGAGCCGGCGCGCGTCGACGTCCGCAGGTCCTCTGGTGGGGTGGTCGCGGCGGGCCTCGGCGCGGCCGCGGGCACGGGGCTCGTCGCCTTTGGCCTCTACAAGCTCGGCGAGCGTGCCGGCTGGTGGGGGGATCCGAGCACGATCGTGATCGACGACCCTGCGGACAGCGGCGGAGATCAAAGCGGCGGCGGGGAGAGCAACTCCGGCGGCGGCTCCAAGAGCTCGACCATTGCGATCGGGAACCCACCCAACATGAGCGGAGATGCAGAGGGGTACAACACCTCGCTCTTTCCTTCGCCGGCGGCGGTCCGCCTGGCGCTCAAGTCCCTCGGCTATGACGTCGAGTTCGAGGCTGCGCCCCTCGTCGGCTACGAGGAGACCCACGGCGAGGTCCAGCGCTTTCAAACCGACTGGAACCGGGTCATCAAGGCGATCGACACCGGCAAGATCAGCTTGCCGAAGTCCGTGAAGAGTCCGGAGAAGCTGGCGATGTATCGCGGGCTGCTCAGCGTCGACGATATCCCCGGGAAGTACACCTTGCGCGCCATCGAGATTGCGATCCGCAACGCGCTGACCAACCTCGTCAAGTTCACCAAGATGCGAGAGGAGTCGAAGCGATGAACAGCCGACGCAAGCTCGAGGCCCTCGGCTACGGGACGACCGCCAAGGAGATGGAGCGCTTTCAACGCGACTACAACCGCTTGCCGCCCAAGCGCCTGCTCCCTCTCACGGGGCGCTTCGACGCCGCAACCGCCAAAGCGATCGACCTCGCCTACGAGGTCCGCACGATGTTCATCCTGACCCGCGACGGAGACTGAGCCATGCCCGACTTCGTGGACCTGCTCATTCAACCCTCCGTGGCGACGGCGTCGCTAGAGCCGAGCCTCGGCCCCGAGGTGATCCCCTTCGTCCCGGCACAGAGCCTGGGCGCGAGCCCGCCACACGACGAGGTCTACGAGCTCGACGACATCGACCTCCAGGCTCTCGAACCCGGGCAGCCGCCGGTCCTCGGCGAGCTCGAGGCTCCCCACTACACCGAGGTTCTCGACCAGCTGTGGATGGAGTTCGACGATCCCGAGGAGCGCACGGCTGGTCGCATGCTCGCCCTGGTCGAGCAGGTCGCGGCCGAGTCCATGCGCCTGCACCAATTGCAGCTCGAGTTTTGGGACTCCCTCGCGGCCAAGACGATCCCCGAGTCGGAGTTTGACCGCTTTCAAAGCGAGTATCTGGCCTATCTCAAGCGGCTCAAGGGCTACAAGCAGACCCTGCTCGTGCTGCCCGAGACCAGCAGGGACACCGACGAGATCTACCTGGGCTTGATCAAGCGTCGATCGGGGGCAGGCCCCGTGCCGGACGCGATCATGCACCTGTACTTCTCCAACCAGATCGGGATCCTCGAGCAGCACGCCGAGGACATGAGCGAGGGCTTTGTCGGTCGTGTCATGACGGCCCTCGCGGTCGTGGATCGCGTCGCCGAGGACGCCGCCGAAGCGCTCTCGGACGAGGTGCGGGATACCGCCGAAGACGCCCAGTCCGCATGGAAGCGAGCGTACTGGTGGATCGTGGGCGGGGTCACCGTGGTGGTGAGCGGGGCCGTGGGCACCGCGGTGTTGCTCACCCGCGAGGGCAATCGTGAGCGGTGATCTCGAGATCCCAGGGTGGGCCTGGGCGGCCCTCGGCGGCGTCACCCTCGGCGGGTTGCTCGGGGCCATGGTCATCAGCGCGCGCCGGCCTGCCTGGGAGATCCTGCTGCGCCGAGCGGGGGCGCCCCGCGAGCTGTGGCCCTTCGCGGCGATCCAGCGCTACACCGAGAGCCGCGGGAACCCCAAGGCCGGCCTTGGCCGCCCCGAGCTCTTCCCTGCGTGGGCCGAGCCCCGCAACGCCTCGCGCGCCCAGCAGCTCAACGAAGCCGACGCGGCCGCGTCCGCCTACGACCGCAACGCAGAAGCCTACGCCGAGTCGCCCTATCCCAGGCAGATGTGGGTCTTTGGTAGCGGCGGGGCCTATGGCCTGCTCCCGGCGAATGCGCTGGCGCCGTGGCAGGACACCGACGCGCTACGCCGCGGCAAGGTCACCCCCTACGACGTGTTCAACCCGTGGCGCTCGACGGTCTTCTTCCTCGAGTACGTCCGCCGGTTGATCGGGAAGTCGAGCTTCACGAGCTTGCCCGAGCGCTCGCGCACCTTCATGGCGCTCAAGCGCGGCATGGCCTCGCCTGCGCTGGTGAGCGACGTCAACGAGCAAAAGACGCGCTCGCAGACCTCCCGGAAGAACGCGACCAAGGCCCTGAAGTCCCTCGGCTTGCGGGAGGACTATCTCGACCAGCCCGTCCCCCTCGACTGGCCCAACTACCGCGGCGGCCTGGAGCTGGTGCCGTGATCTGCTGGACCACGGTTCGCCGCTTCGACGGGGACGTGTCCGAGGCCCTCCACACGGCGATCGTTCCCCCCGAGATGTCGGGCCTACGCTTCATCGCGCTGGTGACCCTCGACAAGGGCTCCGGGACCTACGCGCCCACCCCCGACGCGCCCACGCTGACCGTGGCCTGGGTGCCGCGAGAGCGTGTCACCGACGAAGCGAGCTCCACCGAGGAGATCGACGCCGCGCTCGCAGATCCCGACCAGGTGCCCTTGGTCATCACAGGGGATCAGCCGGTGTTCTATCGCAGTGACGACGGCTCCGCCTTTCCCGCGGTGGGGATCAAGGGATCCCTGATGGTCTTGGCCGTGCGCTTGACGAAGATCGTCGAAGGCGTGCACGGCCAGATCACCTTGGGCTGGGAGGGGCGTTCGAGGTGTTGAAGAGAATCGAGAGCAAGAGGATGCAGACATGAGCACGAAGTGGATCGCCTGGCTCGCCGGCGGCGTCGGATTAGCCGCCGTCATCGGTGGCCTCGTCTGGGCCTACAAGCGGCGCCAAAACGGGCAAGCGAGCCCCAATGAGGACGGGGACAGCCCCGACATCGTTCCCAGCGCGCCCCCGCGAACGCCTGGGGGCGCCAAGCAGACCCTGGGGTACGAGTTCCTCGGGGACGAGGCGCTCAACAAAGAGGAGTCCGAGACCCTCGATGAGATCCTCGGCGACGGCTGGCCACCCTCGGAGGAGACGCTCGACCAGCTCGAAACTGGCGACGTGATCGTCTTTGGGGTCGAGAGCCGACCGGTCGGCGCCTACAAGGCCGCACGCGAACTGATCTCGGCGAGCGTGATCGTGGTCGAGAAGACCCTGATCCGCGCGCGGGTCACCGGAGAGATCCGCTACGCCGAGCACTTCGGAACCAACGCGGGCCACGGCCTGCGGGCGGGGATGGCCGTCGACGTGCCGCGCTCCGTCGTGCTCGGTGCCGGTCGTCCGCAGCCCGCCGAGGGCTACGGGAGCAAGGGTGAGCCCGTGGACACCTTCAAGGCCAGCACCGAGACCGGGAAGACCTACAAGATCCACCCGAGCACGCCCTACGACTTTCAGCTCCCCTATCGCACGAAGGAGCTGGAGTGGTACGTGGATCCACAGCTGGCGACGATGAAGCACATCGGGGAAGACGGCCTGCTCGAGCAGGTCATGTTCACCGAGGGCAGCATGCGCGGAGACGTGACGGTGCGGGCGATCGACAACGATCCCATGCACGGCAAGGTCCTCGTGGGCCGCTGGGACTTCGTGCTGGACGACTGAGCGTTCGCCGGCGAGGCCGGCGACGAGACAACGAGGTGAGAGATGCAGATCGAAGCTGCGCAGCTGCGCATGGCAGACGTCGTCTTGGTTCCGGGTGTCGGTGAGCAGGAAGTCCGTCGACTCGAAGCGGGCACAGACCGAGTTCGAGCCTGGTTTCGCGGAGACGAAGCGCAAGACGCCCCCAGCCAGACATGGCCGCCCTCCGAGGTGCTGACGATCAAGCGGCCCGGGGACATGTTCGAGGCGCCGGCCCTGCCGCGACCCAAGACGGTGCACGAGGCCAACCGGCGGATCATCGCGCGTCTACGGGCGATCGGCTGGGAGTCCCATCAGGGGGGACGCTACACCTACGTCAGCGATCCCACAGACTCCGTGCGCCTCCAGCTGCGCGAGCAGGTGGTCCATCACCAAGGTCGGATCCGCAACCATCGTGGTTCCTGGACGTGGAACCCCAACACGGCGTCCATGGGTTTCACCAAAGACTATGCGATGCAGCTCGACCGTGAGGTCCCTTCGCTCGCGCGTGAAGCCGAGGAAGCCGCGAGGGCGCGACACGCATCCGACCAGGCGCTGATCGACGCGCAGCGTGAGCAGCTGGGTCCGCCCTCGTCGACGGCGGACATGTCGACGCAGGTGGTGGTTCGCTACTCGCGGATCGCAGGGGTGATCTTGTGCGGGGAGACCTACCCGCACCGCGCGAAGATCCGGGAGATCCGTGTGCCTTATCGGCTCAAACCGTCCCGGCGGCTCCCGAAGGGCTGCGCTTGGTACGTCCCGCGGACACGAGACACCTTTCAGCCGCGCGAGCGCGTCGAGCAGCTCGTGGAGGCGCTGCGCCTTCGAGGAGTGCCTGCGGTGCTGGACTACGACCACGAGCCCGAGGCCGACGCCTTGAAGACGGTCCCAGCCCTCGCCCCGGCACCAAAGACTCCCACGGCCTCACGCGCGAGGGCGAAGACGAAGGCGACAAAGCCAAAGCCCCGAGGTCGGACGCCCGACGCGAGCAAGCGCGCAGCAAAGCTGCGGGCGGTCGCGGACAAGGCCGCCGCCGCCGCGCGCCGCGAGCTCGACACCGACCGCCTCGAGAACACCCACCGGCGGGCCGAGCAAGCCGCCAGCGTCCGGCAACGGGCGCGCGGAGAGCTGGCGATCGCCGAGATTCTGCGCAGGGCCGCCGATGAAGTCGAAGCTGGCGAGCTCGAGCATGTCTCGCGGATCTCCAACAAGACCCAGGTCAAGGCGTTGGATCTCGAGCTTCGGCGCGCGGGCTGGGAGCGGGCGCGTAGCGAAGGACGCCCGTCGTCGAGCGTCACCAAGCCTGCTGCCGAGGACATCGCGTTTGCGACGCTGAGGCCCCTTCGTGCGTCCAACTACGCCGTCGATGACCTCTTGAAGGCCACCGAGGGGCTCTCGGGTGTCTCGGGTGATCGCGCCCGCGTGCGAGCCCTCCACAAGAAGATGCGCGACGACAAGGCCGAGCTCGACGCCGAGGATGTCGAGGCCGTCCGCGCCCTGCTCAAAGCCGCCAAGAAGCACGAGCGCAAGGTCTTCTTGCCCTCCGAGATGCTCGCCGACGATCTGCGCAGCCGCGACCGACTGGCGAAGCTTTCGGTCACCGACACCGTGTCCCTCAAGGCCGCGCTGCGCGAGTACCTGGGCTGCTGCGCGGTCGCTCCCAAGGGCGAGGATCCCAAGCACGCCCGCGGGCGCAAGCTGCTGAACATCAACATCTCGGGGTTTGTCCCGACCCCCGAAGACCTCGCCAAGCGCGTGGTCGATGCCGCGGAGATCGAGGCGGGCATGCGCGTGCTCGAGCCCTCGGCGGGTGCGGGGGCGTTGGCCTCGGAGATCCGTGCCCGTCACCCGGACGCGACGCTACACCTGATCGAGCTGAGTCCCACGCTGCGGGACATGTTGTGTGAGGACGGCTTTGAGGTGATCGCGCGAGACTTCTGCGCGCACGTGCCCGAGCGACCCTACGACCGCATCGTGATGAACCCGCCCTTCGAGCGTCAGCAAGATGTCGAGCACATCGAGCGCGCCCTGGGGATGTTGGCGCCGGTGGGCGCCTCGTAGCGATCGCGTCGGCCGGGCTCCAGCATCGCAGCGACAAC
>NZ_JABJWV010000010.1:0-30087 GCF_011083025.2 Pseudenhygromyxa sp. WMMC2535 | reverse complement strand
TCGCGGCCTCGCTCGAGCAGGGCAGCGGAGCGTCGCCGGGCTCAGGGCACCGACTCTGAGGCGAAGAGGGATCGCGGCCGGGCGAGGAAGAGCAAGCTCCGACTTGTAGACGTTGCCGATCCCGGCGACCGCCGACTGACGCATGATCGCGTCGCCGAGCGGGACCTCGCCCAGAGCGCGGAGCCGGGCGACGGCCCGTCGAGGTCGGCGTCGGGGTCGAGCAGGTCGGGGCCGAGCGTGGCGAGGACCCGGTGCCTGGCCAGGCCGCGCGGGCCGAGGAACTCGAGCGCCTCGGGCGAGAAGCAGGGCAGCACGCGGCGCTGGGTATGCAAGACGATGCGCGCGCGCTCGCGGGGCAGCTGCCACGGCTCGCCAAGGCGGTAGCTATGCCACGAGCCGGTCATGCCCATGTGCGTCCAGATCGCCACGGGCAGGCCGCCCGGCTGCTCGACGCCCGCGCCCTCGAGGGCAGCGCAGTGGATCAGCAGGTTCTTGCCGCGGGCCTCGACCCGCTCGACCACGCGCCCGGGCAGGCGCCAGTCCTCGGCCGCCGCGAGCTCGCAGTCGACGGCCTCGAGGCGGCGGCCTGCCAGGAGCGCGCGCAGGTCAGCGCCGTCGCGTGCAAGGTGTCGCCCTCTGGCATCCGGGCAGTCTATCAGGCCGGGATCTTCGACCCCGAGTTTGCTGACGCCCCCATCCCCGCGACGACGCGACGGTCATGCGCTCCGCGCCGCCTCATCGAGAATGTCGACTTTGGCGAAGAAACTGCCCTGTCACCATTTTGAAGCGAGAACTAGCGAAAACGAGCATTGAAACACCGAGGCAAAAGAGGACATCTTTTTTATCCACATGAAGATTTCTAATGCGGATATGCTGGCTTCGCCTTTTAGTCACTGGAGCATTTTCATGCACATCCACCGCAGCACCCTCTCAACCTACGCCTGTCCACCTTCGCCCTGATCGCCCTCGCCCCGGGCCTCGCCCACGCCGGCACGATCACCGCCCAGGGCAACGTCACCGCCCTCGACGACGTCAGCCAGCTCCAGGGCATCGTCGGCACCGCCGACTTCGACAGCGGCACGTCGGGGGCCTCCATGAGCCTGACCCAGTACACGGCCGAGGGCGCGACCTGGCACACCGGCGCCCTCTCGGACATCCTCGCCGGCGTCGACGAGGCCGGCAGCGCGAGCACGCCCCTCTATCAATCCAACTTCGCCAACTTCCCCACGCCGATCGCCGGCGGGGGCGTGGCCGAGGCCTCTACACCTACTTTGGCGGCGCCGTGACCTTCAGCGAGCCCGTGACTCAGGTCGGGCTGACCGCGGGCAAGAACGGGACCCAGTACCTCACGGTCTGGGATGAAAACGGCGACATCCTCGGCCAGGTGACCTGGGTCCCGAACAGCGACTCGGCCTTCATCGGCCTCGACACCAACGGCGTGCCGATCGGCATGGTCACCTACGGCAACGACGACGTCTGGAGCGGCGTGACCTACGGCATTGGCGGGGCCACGATCATGTCGGACACGTGGATCTGGGCCCTGGGCACGCAGTGTGAGGTCGACAGCGACTGTGAAGACGACGGTAACGCCTGCACCGACAACCTCTGCGAGGCCGGTCAGTGCGTGTATCCGACCAACGAAAACCCCTGCGACGACGGTGACGCCTGCACCGACGTCGACACCTGCATCGACGGCGAGTGCGTGGGCACGAGCATCGACTGCGACGACATGAACGTCTGCTCGCAGGACGCCTGCGACACCGAGCTCGGCTGCGTCTACGAGTTCACGGAGGGCTGCTGCGCCAGCGACGAGGACTGCCTCGAGGGCGAGATCTGCGACCTCGAGGCGAACGCCTGCATCCCCGACCCCGATCCCGGCGACACCACGGACACCGGTGAGGACACCGGCGAAGACACCGAGAGCGACACGGACGACTCGGGGACGGAGGAGTCCTCGTCCGACGACGGCTCCACCAGCAGCGAGGACAGCGGCGATACCGACGACACCAGCGATTCGGGCGGCGAGTCTGGCGGGGACAGCTCCTCCGAGGGCAGCGGTGACGACGACGACGTCGGCGAGGACACCTTCGGCGGATCCCTCGACACCTTCGGCAACGACGAGGGCGGTGAGGACGGCTGCAGCTGCGCGGCCCAGGGGCGCCGCGGTGATGGGCTGCTCGGCCTCTTTGGCCTCGCCCTACTCGGCCTTCTGCGCCGACGCCGCGACGATTGAGGTGTTCGGCTCCCTGTCGTGACATCAAGTGACCGACTGGCACCAACGCAAAAAAACAAACATCCATTGCTAACATAGCTAGTCCTGGGTCATAGTTTCCTCGATGCGGAAACTATCTCTCCCCACATTCCTTATCTTCTCGTCGCTCATCATGGCATGCGGTGACGAATTGGTGAGCGTCGATGAGGGAGGCGACGAGGCTGGGGACTCCGGGGGTAGCGAGGACGCCTCCACCCCCGAGGCCATGCTCGTCGAGGCCCTCGGCATCTCGATCACCGAGGTCGAGGCCAACCAGGGCACCCGCGTGGCCATCGGCGGCCCCGATGGCGCGTGGCTGTCCGCCGCAGACCGCTCCGTGCCGCTGGTCGGCGACCGCGACACCTTGATCCGCGTGCACTTCGAGATCGCCGAGGGCTGGGAGCCGCACAACGTCACGGCTCGGCTCCACGTCTACCCGCCGAGCGGGGACGAGGCCACGGTCCACGAGCAGCGGCTGCTCGTGGAGAGGGACTCCTCGCCGACCGCCATGTCGCGGACCTTCTACTTTGGGCTGTCCGCCAGCACGGGCGAGACCGCCCCTGGCACCCGCTACCAGGTCGAGCTGGTCGAGTACGACGTCGACCAGTCCGTGGACTTGCCGGCGATGAGCGCGGTCAACCCGGCCACCGGTCCCGAGCTGATCGGCTTCGAGTCCACGCCCATGGAGCTCGACATCGTGCTCGTGCCCATCGAGTACCACGGCGCCGAGGAGGGCGGGGTCCGGCTCCCGGACCTCAGCCAGGACAACGTCGACCGGCTGATCGACCGGCTGTTCGAGCACAACCCGCTCCAGAAGATCAACTACGAGATCCGGGCCGAGCCCGTGGTCTACGAGCCCTTCCTCGAAGAGCTCGGCTCGCTCTTGTCGATCATGGCCGAGACCAAGCAAAGCGACGACGCCGCGGACAACGTCTACTACCACGCGCTGATCGACACGGGCTGTGAGATCGAGGGCTGCCTGAACGCGGGCGCGGTCGGGATCGCCTTCGTCGCCGGGGCGACCAGGGACGAGTCCTTTGCCCGGGTGGGCGCGACGATCTGGCACGATCTCGACGCCACCGCCAACACCTTCGTGCACGAGGTCGGGCACAACCAGGGCCTGAGGCACGTCGCATGCCCGGGCGGAAGCTCGGCCAACAACGACTCCAGCTACCCCCACGCCAATGGCAACATCGGCAACTGGGGCTACGGCATCCGCAGCTTCTCGCTGCACAACCCCACCGCCAGCTACGACTACATGAGCTACTGCGACCGGACCTGGACTTCGGACTGGACCTTCAACAAGACCTACGAGCGGATCCAGACCCTGACCAGCTGGAACAACGAGTCCTCGAGCTCGAATGACAACCCAGGTCAGGTGCTGATCGGCGCGCTCTACCCGAGCGGCGCCGAGGACTGGTTCGTGGTCGACGGCGGCGTGGCGGTCGACACCCTCGACGCCAGCGAGCGCGTCGACTTCGAGGTCGGCGGGCTGACCATCGAGCAGCCGGCGGCCGTGCACACCCTCAGCGACGACGAGACGGTCTGGGTCGTCACGCCGGTGCCCGAGAGCGTCGGCTTCGCCGCGCTCGACTCGCTCACCCACGTGCGAGCCGGCGTGCCACGCCGGGTCCTCAGCCCCTCCGAGGTGCGGATCTCCGCGCGAAAGGTTCAAAACCCCTAGGAGCGCGTTCATCACATGTGCCGGCGGCCGGCCCATGACAATTTGCAGCACTCGCTGACAAATATCACAATCCTTCACATTGCTACCCGAATGAGCATATGATCATTGAAGACAGCTTCGCCTCTGAACTGCCATCATGTCTTTCGCTCATATTTCCCGTGCTCTGCGTCTGCCCACCATCATCCTGATCGGCCTCGTTCCCGGCCTGGCCCACGCCGGCACGCTCACCACCCACGGGAACGTCACCGCCCTCGACGACGTCGACCAGCTCCAGGGCATCATCGGCACCGCCGACTTCGACAGCGGCACGTCGGGGGCCTCGATGAGCCTGACCGAGTACACGGACCAGGGCGCGACCTGGCACACGGGGTCCTTGTCGAGCATCCTGCCTGGCGTCGACGAGCCGGGCAGCGCCTTCGCCCCGAGCTACGAGGACGACCTCGAGTACTTCATCGCGCCGATCGCCGGCGGGGGCGTGGCCGAGGGCCTGTGCATTCGCAGGGGTGGGGCCGTGACCTTCAGTCAGCCCGTGACTCAAGTCGGGATGACCTTGAGCAGGAACGAGAACCAGTACCTCACGGTCTGGGCTCAAGACGGCGAGCTCATCGGGCAGGTCGACTGGATCCCCGACCTCGACTCGGCCTTCGTCGGCATCGACACCAACGGCGTGCCGATCGGCATGGTCACCGCCGGCAACGACGACGTCTGGGGCGGCGAGACCTACAACTTCGGCGGGTTCGTGAACTACTCGGACACGTGGCTGTGGGCCACGGGCATGTCTTGCGAGAGCGACGCCGATTGCTCGGATCTCGACGGCAACACCTGCACCCAGACGGTCTGCGTCAACGAAGCCTGCGTGGAGCAGGACGATCCCAACGGATTTTGTGCAGACGACGGCGACACCTGCACCGACGACGTCTGCGAGGCCGGCGAGTGCGTGCACCCCGTCAACGAAGCACCCTGCGACGATGGTGACGCCTGCACCGACGTCGACACCTGCATCGACGGCGAGTGCCTCGGCGCGACCATCGACTGCGACGACATGAACGTCTGCTCGCAAGACTCCTGCGACCCCGCGCTTGGCTGTGTGTTCGAATTCGTGCTCGAGAGCTGCTGCGTCTCCGACGCAGACTGCTCCGAAGGTCAGCTCTGCGACCCCGACACCAACACCTGCATCCCCGACCCCGACCCCGACCCCGACCCCGACCCCGACCCCGACACGGGAGACAGCGACACGGGGGGCGACACCACGGGCAACGATGACGCAGGTGACACGAGCGGCGAGTCCGGAGGAGAATCCTCCTCCGACGACGGTGGTGACGACGTCGGTGACGACGGCGGCGAAGACACTCTTGGTGGCTCGTCCGACACCGCCGGCGGCGACCTGGGTGATGAAGGTTGCAGCTGCGCGACCCAGGGGCGCCGCGGTGATGGGCTGCTCGGCTTCTTTGGGCTCGCCCTGCTCGGCCTGCTGCGCCGACGACGCGACGATTGAGGTCTTCGGTTCCCTGTCGTGACACCAAGTGTTCGGTTGGCACAAAACCAAAAAACAAACATCTATTGCTAATATATCCAGTATCGAGTCATAGTCTCCTCGATGCGGAAACTATCTCTCCCTACATTCCTCATCTTCTCTTCGCTCGCCATGGCATGCAGTGCTGATTCGATGAGTATCGACGAGGGGGGAGACGAGGCCGAGGGCCTCGGGAGCGAGGCCGAGGGCCTCGGGAGCGAGGACACCGCCCCCGAGGGGGGGCTCGTCGAGGCCCTCGGCATCTCGATCACCGAGGTCGAGGCCAACCAGGGCACGCGCGTGGCCATCGGCGGCCCCGATGGCGCGTGGCTGTCCACCACAGACCGCTCCGTGCCGCTGATCGGCGACCGCGACACCTTGATCCGCGTGCACTTCGAGGTCGCCGAGGGCTGGGAGCCGCACAACGTCACGGCTCGGCTCCACGTCTACCCGGCGAGCGGGGACGAGGCCACGGTCCACGAGCAGCAGCTCCTCGTGGAGGAGGACTCCTCGCCGACCGCATTCTCGCGGACCTTCTACTTTGGGCTGTTCGCCAGCACAGGTGAGACCGCCCCTGGCACCCGCTACCAGGTCGAGCTGGTCGAGTACGACGTCGACCAGCCCGTGGACTTGCCGGCGATGAGCGCGGTCAACCCGGCCACCGGTCCCGAGCCGATCGGCTTCGAGTCCACGCCCATGGAGCTCGACATCGTGCTCGTGCCCATCGCGTACTACGGCGCCGAGGAGGGCGGGGTCCGGCTCCCGGACCTCAGCCAGGACAACGTCGACCGGCTGATCGACCGGCTGTTCGAGCACAACCCGCTCCAGAAGATCAACTACGAGATCCGGGCCGAGCCCGTGGTCTACGCGCCCTTCCTCGAAGAGCTCGGCTCGCTCTTGCCGATCATGGCCGCGACCAAGCAAAGCGACGACGCCGCGGACAACGTCTACTACCACGCGCTGATCGACACGGGCTGTGCGATCGAGGGCTGCCTGGGCGGGGGCGCGGCCGGGATCGCCATGCTCGCCGGGGCGACCAGGGACGAGTCCTTTGCCCGGGTGGCCGCGACGATCTGGAACGATGCCGATCTCGACGCCACCGCCGACACCTTCGTGCACGAGGTCGGGCACAACCAGGGCCTGGGCCACGTCGCATGCGCGAGCGGAAGCCCGGACTACACCGACCCCACCTACCCCCACTCCCAGGGCAAGATCGGCAACTGGGGCTATGGCATCCGCAGCTTCTCGCTGCACAACCCCACTGTCAGCTATGACTACATGAGCTACTGCCGCCGGACCTGGGTTTCGGACTGGACCTTCAACAAGACCTACGAGCGGATCCAGACCCTGACCAGCTGGAACAACGAATCCTCGAGCTCCGATGGCGAGCCGGGCGTTCCCGGCAGCCAGGTCTTGATCGCGGCGCTCTATCCCAGCGGGGCCGAGGACTGGTTCGTGGTCGACGGCGGCGTGCCGGTCGACACCCTCGACGCCAGCGAGCGCGTCGACTTCGAGGTTGGTGGGCTGACCATCGAGCAGCCGACGGCCGTGCATACCCTCAGTGACGACGAGACGGTCTGGATCGTGGCGCCGATGCCCGAGCGCGTCGGCTTCGAGCAGATCGACTCGATCACCCATGTCCGGGCTGGGCTGCCCAGGCGGGTGCTCAGCCCCTCCGAGGTTCGGGTCGCGGGGCTAAGGGTTCAAAATCCCTGACGAAAAAGAATACCGGCGGCCAGCTGGTAACGATTCGTAACACAGCTCGAGGAGAGCGAGCATTTCGAGACCGAGGCAAAATGGGACCTCGGTCTCTTCGTTTTGCTGATTCGAATGGGGATATGATCGCCCGGCCTTTTATCACTGGAGTGTTGTCATGCATCCCCCTCGCCGCGTCCTCTTCGATCTGCGCCTTTCCACCCTTGCCCTGATCACCCTCGCCCCGGGCCTCGCCCACGCCGGCACGATCACCGCCCAGGGCAACGTCACCGCCCTCGACGACGTCAACCAGCTCCAGGGCATCGTCGGCACCGCCGACTTCGACAGCGGCACGTCGGGGGCCTCCATGAGCCTGACCCAGTACACGGCCCAGGGCGCGACCTGGCACACCGGCGCCCTCTCGGACATCCTCGCCGGCGTCGACGAGGCCGGCAGCGCGAGCACCCCCACCTATCAGAACAACTTCGCCAACTTCCCCGCGCCGATCGCCGGCGGGGGCGTGGCCGAGGGCCTCTACACCTACTTTGGCGGCGCCGTGACCTTCAGCGAGCCCGTGACTCAGGTCGGGCTGACCGCGGGCAAGAACGGGACCCAGTACCTCACGGTCTGGGATGAAAACGGCGACATCCTCGGCCAGGTGACCTGGGTCCCGAGCAGCGACTCGGCCTTCATCGGCCTCGACACCAACGGCGTGCCGATCGGCATGGTCACCTACGGCAACGACAACGTCTGGGGCGGCGTGGCCTACGGCGTTGGCGGGGCCACGATCATGTCGGACACGTGGATCTGGGCCCTGGGCACGCCCTGTGAGAGCGACGCCGACTGCGTCGAGAACGACAACCCCTGCACCCTGGCGGCCTGCGTGGACGGGGCTTGCGTGCAAGAGGTCGACCCCGACGGCGTCTGCGAAGACGACGGCAACGCCTGCACCGACGACCTGTGCCAGGCCGGCGAGTGCGTGCACCCGACCAACGAAGACCCCTGCGACGACGGCAACGCCTGCACCGACGTCGACACCTGCGTCGACGGCGAGTGCCTCGGCGAGGACATCGCCTGCGACGACATGAACATCTGCTCGCAGGACTCCTGCAACTCCCAGCTCGGCTGCGTCTACGAGTTCACGGAGGGCTGCTGCGTCAGCGACGAAGACTGCCTCGAGGGCGAGATCTGCCACTTCGGCTCGAACTCCTGCATCCCCGACCCCGACCCCGACGGCGACGACACCACCGACGAGTCCACCGAGGACTCCGGCGAGGACACCGAGGGCAGCACGGAGGACTCCGGGACGACGGAGGACTCCGACAGCGGGTCCTCGAGCAGCGACGACTCGGGCGACACCGCCGGCGAGTCCGGCGAGGACTCCTCCTCCGGGGGCAGCGGCGAGGACGATGTCGGCGACGACACCTTTGGCGGAGGGCCGCTCGACACCTTTGGCTACGACGACGAAGGTGGCGAGGGCGGCTGCAGCTGCGCGACCCAGGGGCCACGGGGCGGGGGGCTGCTCGGCCTCTTCGCACTCGCCGCGCTCGGCCTGCTGCGCCGACGCCGGGACGACTGAAGCGCGCCTCGGCTAGGTCCGCGGGCGCCCGGGCCCGGTCACTCGAGTGGGGGCGGCGGCCCAGGCCTGCGCGCGCACGCAGTGACCCGCCCGGCGCCCGCGGACCCGGCCGAGGCCCTCGAAACCCCGAGGCGCTCGCCAGAAGCTCGCTCAGCGCCCCCAGACACAGCACCCGAGCCCCTCCGCGCCCCCGCTGGGGCTCGGTTTCAAAATCGGCGCGGCGCGGTAGACTGCGGCCGCGTGACGCCAGAGATCCTGATCGTCGGCGACCCGGCCGGACGCCGAGCGCTCGCCGAGACGATCGCGGGGCTCGGCTACGAGGTCGCCTCCTGCCAGCCCCGCGAGCTCAACCGCCGCGTGCGAACCAGCTCGCCGCCCGCGGCGATCATCGCGTGCATGGAGGATCTCGACACCGACGTGCTCCTCGCCAGCCTGCGCAGGACCCGTGCGGGGGCCTCGATCCCCGTCCTGCTCTACGGTCGGCTGGGCGGGGAGCTGCGCGATCTCGCCGACGTCCTCGACATCGGCGCGGATCACTTCCTCGAGGAGCCCGCCGACGAGCGCGAGCTGGGCGACGCGCTCAATCAGTACGCCGGGCCCGCGCAGCGCCAGCACGCGGATCCGCGCGAGCGGACGGGCGAGCGGACCGGCGCGCGGGCGAGCGAGCGGACCGGCGCGCGGGCGAGCGAGCGGACCGGCGAGCGCCGCCCCCGAGGCGAGGCGGCCCAGAAGTCTCCCAGGCGCGAGCGCGGCGACGCGCCTCAACCCCGCCCCCGGGGCGGCCTCGACGAGCTCCACCGCACCCTCGACCGCCTCGAGGCCCGGCTCCGCCACGAGCACGACAGCAACCCCGGCGAGGTCGACCTCGACGAGCTCGGCCTCGACCGTGTCCCCGACGTCGACGCCGCCAACGAGCACCTCGACGAGGGCGATCCCCTGGTCACGGAGATCGGCGAGCACCTGCGCGGCAGCAGCCGCGACGAGTCCGTGCGCAGCGACGTCCCCACCGCCGTCAAGAGCCCCGCCAAGGCCACCCACGAACGCCGCCGCGACCCCATGCGGCGCACCAGCCAGCTGCCGCCTCGCAGCCTCGACCCCGAGCACGACACCGGCCGCGTCGACCGCGAGTTCGAGCCGGAGTCCGAGAGCGACCCGCAGCTGCGCACCCGAGCCTGGCAGCGACCGGCCAGCGAGGGCCCGCTGCGCCCCCGCAAGCCCCAGCGAGACACGGGGAGCCGCAGCGCGGTGCTGCTCGGGCGACGCCCAGGACGCGAGCGCTTCGACGATCCCAAGACCCGCGGCGAGCCCTGGCCCGACCAGCGCGAGGCCCTCGACTTCGCGCGCCGCGACACCCTCGAGCACGACCCCGCCGAGCGCGGCCACAGCGAGCGCAGCTCCTCTTTCCGCGCCCCCGCCGAGCGCAGCCACAGCGAGCGCAGCCAGTCCTTTCGTGCACCCGCCGAGCGCGGCCACAGCGAGCGCAGCCAGTCTTTCCGCGCCCCCGCCGAGCGCGGCCACAGCGAGCGCAGCCAGTCTTTCCGCGCCCCCGCCGAGCGCGGCCACAGCGAGCGCAGCCAGTCTTTCCGCGCCCCCGCCGAGCGCGGCCACAGCGAGCGCAGCCAGTCCTTCCGTAGCTCCAGCGAGAGCTCGGCGGAGCTGCGCGGCTACACCTGGGGCAGGAGCCCCAGCGGACAGCGCGAGCGCAAGCGAGACCGCGGCCAGGACCGCGGCCAGGACCGCGGCCAGGACCGCGGCCAGGACCGCCCGGGCGGCGGCTCGAGCTACGCCCGCCCCAAGCGAGGCCCACGCCCCGGCGAGCCCGAGCCGCGCGCCAACCTCCACCGCCCGCACCACCAAGACCGCGGCCGCGAGCTCCCGGTCGATCCCAGCGTCAGCGAGACCGGCCGGATCGCCGCCGAGACCTCCGTCGCGGCGCTGCTGTGGACACTGCATCGCCTGCGCTTCACTGGCCGCCTCCGCGTCCAGCGTCAGCGCGTGGAGAAGTCGATCTGGCTGCGCGACGGCGAGCCCGCGTTCGCGCGCAGCAACGCGACCAGCGATCGCCTGGTCGACGGGCTGCTGCGCCGCGGCGTGCTGACCCGCCCACAGTACGAGACCGCCCGGCGCCTCGCGGCCAAGGAGCCGCGCCGCGCGGGGGCGCTGCTCGTCGACGCCGGCTTCCTCAAGCCGCGCGAGCTCGAGGTCCTGCTCCGCGAGCACCTCGCCCGGATCATCGACGCGACCTTCCCCTGGGCCGAGGGCAACTGGACCACGGAGCCCGGCGAGCGCAGCGACGAGCCCGTGCAGCTCGACTTGCCCGTCGAGGCCCTGCTCCTCGACGGCGTGCGCTACCGCTTCGACGCCGCCCAGCTCGAGCGCCACCTCGACGAGCGCGTGGGCCGGGGCGCGATGATCCCCAAGCTCCGCGCCGACGAGGACGACATCGACGAGCTGCTCGCCGAGCTCGCCGAGCGCTTCCGTCTGCTGCCCGAAGAAGAGGGCTGGCTGCGCCGCTTCGACGGGCGCCTGGGCGTGGCCGCGCTGCTCGCCGAGGGCGCCGACGAGCAGGGGTTGTTCGCGCTGCTCTACACCCTCGCGCTCACCGAGCTCGTGGATCTGCGCGAGCAGCCCGAGCTTCAGCCCGAGGGCGAGCGCGAGCCCGCGACGATCGACGGCGAGCGCGTGCTCGAGCGCCTGCGCCTCGCTCGCGAAGCCGACTACTTCGAGCTCCTCGGCCTCGGCCGCGACGCCTCCCGCGGTGAGATCCGCCAGTCCCACGCCGCGCTGAGCAAGACCTTCGCCGACGATGCCCTCGAGCTCGAGACCCGGCGCCGCTACGCCCGCGAGCTCCGCGAGCTCCGGGCTGCGCTCGAGGAGGCCCGCGACATCCTGATCGACGACGCGATGCGCTCCGCCTACCTCGCGCACCTCACCGAGCCCGACGCCTGAGCGCCACCACCCGAGCCCTCCGAGCTCTCCCAGCACCACGAAGATGACCAACTCCGACGCCAAGCCCAAGCTCCGCGCCGTGTTCATGGGCTCCCCCGACTTCGCCCTGCCCTCGCTGCGCGCGGTCCATCAGCGCTGCGAGCTCGTCGCGGTCGTCAGCCAGCCCGATCGCCCCGCCGGCCGCGGGCGCAAGCTCAAGCCCCCGCCGGTCAAGGTCCTCGCCGAGTCCCTCGGCGTGCCGGTGCTCCAGCCCACCAAGGTCCGCAAGGGCCGGCTGAGTGCCCTGCTCGAGCCCTACGCCCCGGAGATCATCGTGGTCACCGCCTACGGGCGCATCCTCGGCCGCGACGTCCTCGAGCTCCCGGCTCACGGCTGCGTCAACGTCCACGCCTCCTTGCTCCCGCGCTGGCGCGGGGCGGCGCCGATCCAGCGGGCCGTGCTCGCCGGCGACGCCGAGTCCGGCGTGGCGATCATGCGCATGGACATCGGCTGCGACACCGGCCCGGTCTACCGCATGCGGGCCACGCCGATCGGCCCCGAGGAGACCGCCGGTGCGCTCTTCGAGCGCCTCGCCGAGCTCGGCGGCGAGGTCCTCGGCGAATTCCTGGCCGAGTTCCCCGACGTCCCCCCGCCCGTGGATCAGGCCGAGCTCGAGGGCGAGGTCGTCCACGCCGCCAAGCTCGAGAAGGCCGAGGGCGAGGTCGACTGGTCGCGCCCGGCCCGGGCCGTGATCGATCACGTGCGCGGCATGGATCCCTGGCCGGCGGCCTGGACCAGCCGCGGGGATCAACGGCTCAAGCTCTACGCCGCCGGGAGCAGCGAGCGGGCCCGACCCGCCGACGCGCGCCCCGGTCAGGTGCTCGAGGTCGACGCCGCGGGCATGCACGTGTGCGCCGGCGATGCGGTGGTCCGGGTCGGCGAGGTCCAGGCCCCGGGCAAGCGGCGCATGGCCGCCCGCGACTACGCCTCCGGCCAGCCCTTCGCCGCGGGCGACCTGCTCGGCGCGAGCTGAGCCCCACACGCGCCAGGCCCCGCCTGACGCTCGCGGCCTGCCTCGCTCAGGTTGCGCCCAGAGCCCCACCCAGCGCCCCACCCAGCGCCCCACGCAGCTGGCTGGTCTCGGCGACGAGCTTCCCGTCGCGAGACTCGCAGGCCAGCGCCACCATGGCCTGGGCGAGCTCGGCCCCGGTCAGCGAGCGGTAGCGGTCCGCGAACTCGCCCGCGCCCACCCGCGCGATCAACCCGAGCAGCGCGTCGCTGACCTTCGCCGCGACGCGCTCCGCGGGCCGCCGCTCTTCACGGTCGTCGCCCGTCACGAAGGCCGGGCGCGCGATCACGTAGGGCAGCTCGCTGCCACGGACCGCGGCCTCGACCCGCTTGCGCACGTCCATGTATGCGTTGACCGGTCGCCCGTCCGCGCCCATGGCCGAGAGATAGACGAAGCGCGGCTTGCTGCCGCAGGCCACGGCGGCCTCGAGCAACATCACCGACAGGCCGTAGTCGACGCTCTCGTAGTCATCGACCACGGCCGAGCCCGAGCCACGCTTGCCGCGGGCCTTGGTCGTGCCCAGCAGCGCATGGACGCCGCCGGGCTGGAGCGCCTCGAGGGTCGCCTTCATGTCCGCGAGCGACCACGCCGTCGTGTCGACTCGAGCCCCCAACGCTTCGAAGTGCCGCGTCCAGTGCTCGAGGCGGCGACTGTCTGGACGCACGTGCGCGACGGTCTCGAGCCCTCGCTCGACGCAAACACGAACGACCTCGCGCCCGGTGTAACCGGTCGCGCCTGCGATGAACACGGGGCCGGGTCCGGGCACGGCGACACGGTAGCAACGATGTCTGTCGTGGTCACCAGCCTCACTTCGGGGCTACACTGCGGCGATGCCTGGGGATATGTGGCAAGCCGCCGACTTTCGGCTGCACAAACCCCTGGCCCGGCGGTGGGCGGTGTCAGGCTTGCTCCTGTCGGTCGGTGCACCCACCGGGCTGTGGCTGTGGATGCAGGTATTCGCCCCAGACACCCCGCCAGAGATCACCCACATCGCCATGGCTTACTCGGGCAGCGCGACGGCCGTGGTCTTCGTGATCTTCGGATGGTTCGCCGGCCGGCTGATGGACCGGCTCCGGGCCGCCGTCGTGCGCGATGGGCTCACTTCCCTCTTCAACCGCCGCTTCTTGCGGGAGTCGCTCCCGCGCATGCAGGCCGAGGCCCAGCGCGCCCGCCAGCCTCTGTGCGCGCTCATGCTCGACCTCGATCACTTCAAGCGGGTCAACGACCAGCACGGACACCTGGTCGGCGACCAGACCCTGCGAGCCGTGGCCGAGGCCTTGCAACAGCACAGCCGCGACGCCGACCTCGTGTCGCGCTACGGCGGTGAAGAGTTCGCGGTGCTCTGCCCCAAGACCGACGCTGACACGGGACGTCAGGTCGCCGAGCGCCTGCGCGCCGCCATCGAAGCCCTCGGCCCCGAGGCCCTCGGGCACCCCGGGCCCCAGACCGTCTCCGTCGGCGTCGCCGTCCAGTCGCCAGGCAACCGCCTCGCCCCCGAGACCCTCCTGGAGCACGCCGACCTCGCGCTCTATCAGTCCAAACGCACAGGTCGAAATCGCGCGTCGGTCTGGGTCGACGGCGAGCCCGCGACGAGCCCGACCTAGGAGCCCGTGGTGGAACCCAGCGCGGCTCCTGGCGCCGGGTTTTTCGTCGAGGGCGCGAAGCCAAAACGCCGCTGTACCGGGCGTACTGCCAGTTTTGGCGACAAAGCCCTCGGCGAAAAGACCAAGCCAGGTGTCGTGTTGGGTTTCACCACGGGCTCCTAGCAGAGCTCGAGCAGCGCGCCCGGCCGACACAGCAGCGCGCGGACCGGGGCCGCCTCGACGCCACGCAGGGGCAGAGGTGAGGTCAACAGCACCCACTCGCCAGCGCAGTCTTCCACGCCGCTCAGGTCGAGGGCGACCAGCGTCGGCACGCCCGCGGCGGCGAGGACCCGATGCGCCCGCAGCTCGAGGTCGTCCGCGGCGTCGAGGCTGTAGTGATCGAAGCCCACGCTGCGCGGCCGCGCCTGGGCGAGGATCTCCGCCGCCTCCGGGCTCAGCGTGACCAGCTTCGAGAAGTCTCCGGCCACCAGACGCGCGGCGTTTTGCGTGGCGATCAACAGGTGCAGCCCGGGCGCGAGCGCTCGCCCGCCGAGGGCCGCCTGGATCCGCGCCGCCGAGATCTGGGCGCCCGCGGGGACGTCTCGCAGATCCAAGACCCGCGCCGGACCGCAAAAATAGCCCGGGCCGTAGGCGTCGAGGCTCGCCCCCTCGGCCAGAAAGTGCGCCGGGCAGTCGACGTGCGTGCCCACGTGACAGTCGAGCTCGAGGCGGGTCACGGTCAACGGATCCCCGCGCGAGATCTCGGCGACGCGGCGCAGCCGGGGCCGCGGATCTCCGGGGAAGACCGGCGTGTGCTCGGTCAGCGCGAGGCTCAGATCGATCACGCGCAGGTCCTCGCGACCTCGGCCTGCTCGGCGAGCAGCGCCCGCTTGCCCGCCGCGCTCATGAAGCTGTGCTCGACCGCCGCCGCGGCCACGGCCAGGACCTGCGCGCGGTCCCAGGCGAAGCTCGCCGCGCAGCGCCGATACTCCTCGACCAAGGTCGTGCCGAAGAGCGGCGGGTCGTCGCTGTTGATCGACAGCGGGAGCCCGGCCGCGAGCAGGCGCGGGAGCGGATGCTCGGCCAGGCTCGGGTAGAAGCCCAGGACCACGTTGCTGGTCGGGCACAGCTCGAGGGGGATCCCGCGCTCGCGCAGCGTGGCCATGAGCGCGGGGTCTTCGACGCAGCGCACCCCGTGGCCGATGCGCTCGGCCCCGAGCAGCTCGAGGTTGGCGCGGATGCTCTCGGGCCCGTCTTGCTCGCCGGCATGGGGGACGCTGTGCAGGCCCTCGGCCTTGGCCCGGGCGAACACCGGCGCCATCGCGTCCACCGGCCAGCGCGGACCCTCGGGACCGCCGACGCCCAGCGAGATCACGCCCTGCTCGCGCCCACGCACGGCCAGGTCGAGGGTCGGCGCGGCCTGATCCGGGAAGCTGCGGACCACGTCGAAGACCCAGGCGATCTCGACGCCATGCTCCGCGCGAGCGCGTTGGCGCCCCTCGGCCAGGCCCGCGAGCATCGCGTCCGCATCGACGCCCCGGGCGACGTGGGTCATCGGCGTGAAGGTGAGCTCCGCCCAGCGCACCTGCTGCGCCCCGAGCCGCGCCGCCACGCCCACGACCGCGTCGCAGAAGTCCTCGGGCCGCTCGAGGCAGCGCGAGAGCGCGACGTAGAGCGCGATGAAGTCGGTGAAGCGGCGGAAGCGATAGGCCTCGCGCAGACCCTCGACGCCGCCCTCGGCCCCGGGCAGCGTCACGCCGCGACGCGCCGCGAGGCGCAGGGCGAGCTCCGGCACGATGCTGCCCTCGAGGTGCACGTGCAGCTCCGCCTTGGGCAGCGCGTGGATCAGTCGGTCGAGGCCGGGCTCGAGCTCGAGGGCTGCGTCGCTCACCAGCGCACGGTATCAGCTCGCGGCCACCGTGGCGCCCGCGTCGGCGCGCTGGACAAGACCGCCCCCAAACCGCCATTCTCGTCATGAAATGGGCGGATCCGTGCAAGAAGAGCAGCCACGCAGCGCGACGCCGGAGCCCGGCGTGACGCCGATCCCCTTCATCTGGGCGCTGGTCCCCGTGCTCGCGCTCATCGGTCTGCTCTTCGTGACCATCGTCGTGCTCGACGGCTCGGGTCACATCCCGCTGATCCTCGGCGCCTGCGTGGCCGGGCTCGTCGCCTGGGCCCACGGCTACGAGTGGGAGGCGCTCCAGGCCGGGATCCTCAAGGCCATCGGCCTGGCCATGGGGGCGATCTTGATTTTGCTAATCATCGGCATGCTCATGGGCACGTGGTTGGCCGCCGGCATCGTGCCCGCGCTGATCGCCTGGGGCCTCGAGCTGCTCTCGCCGCAGTGGTTCCTGCCGGCGAGCTGCGCGGTGTGCTCGATCGTCAGCCTGGTCTCGGGCTCGTCGTGGTCGACGGCGGGGACCGTGGGCCTGGCGCTGATCGGCGTCGGCGAGGCCATGGGCATCGACCCGGCGATGACCGCCGGCGCGGTGATCAGCGGGGCCTACTTTGGCGACAAGCTCTCGCCGATGTCCGACACCACCAACCTCGCCCCCGCCATGGCCGGGACCGAGCTCTTCGTGCACATCCGCCACATGCTGTGGACCACGGGGCCCGCGTGGGTGATCGCGATGCTCGCCTACACCCTGATCGGCCTCGGCCTCGAGGGCAGCGCCAGCGCCGAGTCGGTAGCCGAGATCACCACGCTGATCGACGAGACCTTCGACCCCGGGCTGATCCACCTCGCCGTCCCGGCCGTCGTCGCGCTGATGGTCGCCTACAAATTTCCGGCCCTGCCCACGCTGTTGACCGGCGCGCTGCTCGGGGGCGTGATGGCCTGGATCATGGGGGCCAGCGCCGCCGACGTGCTCGGCGCGGCCATGAACGGCTACCAGCCCGACACCGGCTCGGCCGCCGTCGACGAGCTGCTCGCGCGCGGGGGCATGAACAGCATGGCGGGTACGGTGTTACTCGTGCTCTGCGCGATGTCCTTTGGGGGCATTATGGAACACACCGGGCAGCTTCGCGCGCTGGCGAGCAAGACCCTGGCCGCGGCCAAGAGCACCGGCTCGCTGATCGCCGCCACGATCCTCACGGCGATCGGCATCAACGTGCTCGCCGCGGATCAGTACCTCGCCGTCGTCGTCCCCGGGCGCATGTACGCCCACGAGTACGCCGCGCGCGGGCTACACCCCAAGAACCTCTCGCGCGCCCTCGAGGACGGCGGCACGATCACCTCGCCGCTGATCCCCTGGAACACCTGCGGCGCGTTCATGAGCAGCACCTTGGGCGTCGCGACCTTGGCCTACCTGCCGTGGTGCTTCCTCAACCTGCTCAACCCGATCATCGGTGTGTTGCTCGGCTTCACGGGCTGGACGATCGCGTCCACGCCGATCTCCGGTCAGGGTGCGGGTGAGGACGAGGCAAAAACACCCGGGGCCGAATGACCCATCACACCGTGACGTGAGCGGTAGGTTTTCGACGTTCTCGCAATTGAGCGCGCAGATTTTAATCACGACCACATTTGATACGGCACCGAGTCACTTCCACGCTAACCTTCGAGTGATGGAGATGCGTCATGCCGTTGTCACTGCCCTCGCCCTCCTGCCCCTCTCCGGCTGCCCGACCACCTGGAACTGTGATCCGCCAGAGGAAGACTTCGACCTCGACGAAGAGGTGAGCGCCGAAGAGCTCGACGAGCTGATCGCCTCCCTGATCGAGGGCGGCGACACGGAGCAGACCAGCCGAGACACGATCCGCTGCGAGACCGTCTGTGAGTCGGTCTACGCCGAGCTTCGTGGCTGGAGGGCCTTCGAGGTCGAGCGCTGCACCCTGACCCTGCCCGAAGAGGGCGCGGACGGTCAGGACACCGACACCACCAGCGAGCCAGGGCGAGTCGTCTGCGAGGGCGTCGGCATCGAGTACTACTGCAAGGGCCGTCGACCCCTCGGTCACGTCGAGGGCGGAGACCCCGACTGCGTGGACGCCCTCGGCGAGAGCCTCGCGGCCATGGCCTACCTCGAGGCGGCCTCGATCCACGCCTTCGAGGAGCTCGCGGCCCAGCTCGAGTCATGGGACGCGCCAGACGAGCTCATCGCGCGCTGCCGCGCCGCGGCCGAGGACGAGCGCAACCACGCCCGCTGGATCCACGCCCTCGCCGAGCTGCGTGGGGCACGAGTCCCCACGCCCACCACCACCCCCCGGGCGCAGCCCACCTTGGTCGAGGTCGCCACGCACAACGCCGTCGAGGGCTGCGTGCACGAGTCCTTCTCTGCCCTGCTCACGGCCAGCTTCGCCCGCCAGGCTCAACACCGCGCGCTGCGTCGGGTGTTCGCCCGCCTCGCCGCCGACGAGCTGCGCCACGGTCAGCTCGCCTGGGATCTGCACGAGTGGCTGCGCGAGCAGCTCGACGAGGACGAGCGCGCGCACGTGGACGCGGCCCAGCGCGACGCCATCGCCAAGCTGCGCGAGCGCGGCAGCGCGCTGGCGTGTGTGCCCGAGCCCCTCGGTCCGCCCGCCCCCAGCATCGCCGAGACCATGACTCAGGTGTTCGCCGACGCCCTGCTCGAGGCGGCCGAGCTCGCGCCCCGGCGCTCGCACTTCGACTCGCTCTTCGCCTCGCCGAGCAGCCCGCCGCCGCCTGTGTTTCAGCCCTTTCGGGTGTTCCACCCTCACCAGCCGCGGATGTCTTGAGCGCGGATCTCGTGCGCGTGGCTGGGCGAACAAACCGGCTTGCGAGGGCGCTCGGCCTGTGCACGCTCGCGTGCGCCCTCGCCTGCTCGGCCCAGCGCGACCGGGGCCAGGCCGAGGCGCCCGCCGAGGCCGCGCCAGGCGAGCTGGCCTGGTCGGCCTGGGACCCCGCGAGCTTCGAGCGAGCTGCCGACGAGGATCGCCTGATCCTCATCAACGTCGTCGCGCAGTGGTGCCACTGGTGCCACGTCATGGAGACCACCACCTACCGCGACCCCGAGGTTCAGGCGCTCTTGCGCGCGCACTTCGTGATCATCCGCGTCGACTCGGACGCGCGCCCGGATCTGCTCGAGCGCTACCGTCGCTGGGGCTGGCCGGCGACCGCGATCCTCTCGCCCGCGGCCGAGCCGGCCATCAACCTCCGTGGCTACCGCGAGCCCGAGCGATTCGCCGCGCTCTTGCGCACCCTGGTCGCGGAGCACGAGGCCGGAGAGCTGCGTCGCTTTGATGAGAATGGGGATCAAAATGGGGACGAGCCCGCGTCCATCGAAGACCAGGACCTCGAGTCGCTGCGCCTTCGCGTGGCCGCCAACCTCGACGGCCTCTTCGACCCCGAGGGCCTCGGCTGGGGTCGCAAGCAGAAGTACCCCTGGCCCGGGCCCATCGACTACGCCCTGCTGCGCGCGCGCCTGCGCCCAGACCAGCCCGATGAAGCGCGCTGGCGCGAGCGCGCCCTGGCCACCCTCGCGGCCGAGCGCGCGCTGATCGACCCCGTGTGGGGCGGCATGTATCAGTACTCCCTGCGCGGGGTCTGGGATCGCCCCCACTTCGAGAAGATCGCCATGGTCCAGGCCGGCGGCGTGGAGAACTACGCCCACGCCGCCATGGTCACCGGCGACCCACGCTGGCTCGCCGACGCCCGCGAGCTCACCCGCTACCTGCTCGAGCGCATGCAAGACCCCCGAGGCGGGTTCTACTCGAGCCAGGACGCCGACCTCCGCCGCCACGACGGCGAGGACATCCACGGCGATGAATTCTACGCCCTCGACGACGCCAGCCGCCGGGCCCTGGGCCAGCCGCGGATCGACACCGCGATCTATGCCGACCTCAACGGGCTGATCATCCACGCGCTCACCGAGCTCGACCGCGCCGCGCCCGACGAGGACCTGCGAGCCGCGGCCGTCCGCGCTGGCGAGCGCCTGCTCGCTACCCACCGCACCCCCGCGGGCGCCTTCACCCACGCAGATGTTGGCGCAGATGTTGGCGCAGACGCGGGCGCGCCGGTCGACGACGCCCAGCTACACCTGGGGGATCAGAGCGCGGTCGGGCTCGCCCTGCTCGGCCTACACCGCGTGACCGGCGAGGCGCGCTGGCTCGACGCCGCCCGCGAGCTCGCCGCGGCCATGGTCGACGTGCTCGCGGCCGCCGACGGTGGCTTCTACGCCCACGGCGAAGATCCCCAGGCCATCGGCGTGTTCGCTCAGCGCCGCAAGCCCCTGCCCGAGAACGCCCGCGCCGCCCGCTTCTTGATCGAGCTGGCGGCGCTCGACGCTCGGGCGGACGAGCAGCCCTCCCCCTGGCTCGACCTCGCCCGCGCGACCTTGCTCGCCCTGGGCCCCGAGCACCTCGCCGCGCGCAGCAAGCTCGTCGGCGACTACCTGATCGCCCTCGAGCAGCTCGCAGGCCCGCGCTTCGACCTCAGCGTCGTCGGCGAGGCCGATGATCCGCGCACCGACGCGCTGTGGCGGGCCGCGCTGGGGATCTACGAGCCGCGCGCCACCGTCGAGCGCAGCTCGCCGGGCGTCCGCTACCCCGACACGGGGGCGCCCGCCGTCTACCTATGTAGCGATCGCGCGTGCTCGCGACCGCTGCGCGACCCGGACACCCTCGCCGCCGAGGCCGAGGCATTCTTCTCCTCGCCTTGAGCCCGCGCCCGCTCGCCGCCCAACACTACATTTGCGCAATTCACGCAAATTGTCTCGACTCTGAACTCACCCGCAAACGACCCCCTGGTCGCGAGTCTGACAGCCCCTCGCGCGCCCGCGCCCACATCCATATTTATCCGCAGTTCGGCTGTCCGAGTATGCGAAATGACGTCGAACACATGTGGGCCATCGGTCGTTGGAGCAGTGATCCATTTGGCACTGCTCGCGATTCGAAATGTTCGAATCCAGCCATTGGCGACCAAGTCCGCTTGGACTAGGCTGGCCAAGAGGACGAAGCTTGTTCATCAAAGGCACCATCTACGCTGGTCGGCGGACGCTCATCCGTGAGCGTTTCGGTGAGGAGGCCTGGGAGCGCTTCGAGGCGACGCTGCGAGAGCGGCAGCCTTCGCTGCGCCGACTGATCACCCCGACGAGCCTGCTGGAATTCGACGACTACGTCGGCCTCCAGGCCCTGCTGCTCGAGATGTTCTACGAGGGCAACGAGCGCGCCTACTGGACCTTGGGCTATCAGTCCGCCGACTGGGCGCTGACCGAGGGCCCCTACGCGCACTTGCTCGACAGCGCGCGGCGTGGCCAGGTCAAGCTCCAGCCCCTGACCACGCGGCTGTGGCGGGTCTACAGCGACGAGGGCCAGTTCACGACCGAGGAGACCGAGAACGGCTTCGTGGTCGCGATCGAGGGCCCCTCGCGCTGGCATATCTCCCTCGAGTACTCGGCCATGGGCTACGTCCACAGGCTCTTCGAGCTGATCACGGATCGCCGCCTCGATCCCCAGCGGATCGAGGGCGCAGCCGACAACAAGCTCGGCTGCCGCTACCGCTTCGAATTCATGGACCGCTGAGCGGCCGCGCGCGGGCGCTCAGACCCCGGGGCCGCAGTCCAGGGCGTGGGGCTTGGCGACCAGCTTGAGCTTGCGCGCCAGCCTCTGGATCGCCGTGCGCAGCCCCTCCTCGAGCACCGGGTGGTAGTAGGGCAAGGCCAGCGCCCGCTGAGCGGTGACCTTCTCCTCGATCGCCCAGGCCAGCAGGTGAGCGAGGTGCTCGACCTGCGGCCCGACGAGCTCGGCCGCGATCAGCGTCCCGCACTTGTGCGACGCGTAGATCCTCGCCCGCCCGCAGTTCTTGGCCATGACCCGGGCCCGGCCCTGGTTGCCGAAGCTGACCTCGCCGGCCTCCCACCACTCGCCCTCGCCCTCCTCGGGGATCTCGCCGACGACCGCGACCTGGGGATCGCAAAACAGCACGCCCAGCGAGACGTAGCGCGGCTGCGCACGGACGTCGGGCCAGCGCCCCGCGTTGATGCCCGCGATCCGCCCCTCGGCAGCGGCCTCGTGGAGCAGCGGCCGCGTGCCGGTGACGTCGCCGGCCATGAAGATCGGGTGCTCGCCGATCTGCCCGGTGCGCTCGTCGAGGCCGAGCGGCGCGCCGCGATCGTCGAGCTCGATCCCCGCCTCGGCGAGCTGCAGGCGCTCGAGCTGCGGCCGGCGACCCGTAGCCGCGAGCACGTACTCGAACTCGTCGCTGTGCGCGTTGCCCTCGGCGTCGGTCCAGCTCAGGCGCACCCCCGCGCCGCCGCCCTCGAGCTCGATCCGCTCGCCGGCGATGTCCTCGACGCCCAAGTCGAGATCCAGGCGCGCCTCGAAGCACCTGCGGACCTCGGCCTGCATCGGCTCGCTCTTGACCAGGGGCATGCGCGTCGCAACGTCGAAGACCCGCGTGCGCGCGCCCAGCCGGGCCATGGCCTGGCCGAGCTCGAGGCCGATCACCCCCGTGCCGACCACGGCCAGCGAGCGCGGGATGGTTGCGAGCTCGAAGATGTTCTCGTTGCTCAGCAGGCGATCACCGAGGTCGCGCAGCGGCGGCGGCACCCAGGGCGCCGAGCCGGCCGCGATGACGATCACCTCGGCGTCGACGTGGGTCTCGCCCTCGCCGTCGAGGCCCTCGACGACCAGGCTCTTCGGCCCGACGAAGCGCGCCCAGCCGCGCAGCTTCTGATCCTCGGGCAGCGCCTCGGTCGACTCGACAACGCCGCCAGCGAAGTGATCGCGCTCGCGGCGGACCCGGGCCATCACCGCCTCGCCGTCCACGCGAACCTCGGCCTCGACCCCGAACACCCCCGCCTTTTGCGCCCCGTGGGCCGCCTCTGCCGCGGCGATCAGCAGCTTGGAAGGCATGCAGCCGACGCGCGCGCAGGTCGTGCCATAGGGGCCGCCCTCGATCAGCAACACCCGCTTGGCGCCGTTGGCGAGGGCCTGGCGGCGCGCCACCAGGCCCGCCGAGCCCGCCCCGATGATTGCGACATCGACCTCGCGCTTCGTTTCGATCATTGTTCAAGCCTACGTCCATGCGGCGAGAAAAGATACGCCGCGCGCCCGCGGGGCTGGCCTCTCGCCGACGAGCGGTTATGCTCGCGGCCCTCCATGTCCGTCCGCGAGCTCGTCGTCCTCGGTACCGCTAGCCAGGTACCCACGCGCTACCGAAACCACAACGGCTACCTGCTGCGCTGGGATGGCGAGGGCCTGCTCTTCGATCCCGGCGAAGGGACCCAGCGCCAGCTGATCCACGCCGGCGTGTCGTCCACGGACATCACCAAGATCTGCATCACGCACTTCCACGGCGACCACTGCCTGGGCCTCGCAGGGATCTCCCAGCTGCTCTCCCTCGACGGCTGCCCCCACCCCGTCAACGTCTACTACCCGGCCTCCGGCGACAAGTACTACCGCCGCCTGCGGCGGGCCTCGATCTACCACGACCGCGCCGAGGTCCACAGCAACCCGATCCGCGAGCCCGGCGAGATCTGGCGCCACGAGCAGGCCGGGCGCGGCGTCAGCTTGCGCGTGCTCCCGCTCAGCCACGGCGTGCCCACCTACGGCTACCGCCTCGAGGAGCACGCCGGCTGGACCATGCAGCCCGAGAAGCTGCGCGAGGCCGGGCTGCGCGGGCCGATCATCAAGCAGCTGCAGATCGACGGCCAGGTCGAGATCGAGGGCCGCGTCGTCACCCTCGACGACGTCGCCCTGCCCCGCCGCGGCCAGGTCGTCGCCTTCGTCATGGACACGCGGCTGTGCCAAAACGCCTTCGAGCTCGCCGCCGGGGCCGACATGCTGATCTGCGAGTCCACCTACCTCGACGAGGACATCCAGCGGGCCAAGGACAACGGCCACCTGACCGCGCGCCAGGCCGGTGAGATCGCCGCCCAAGCTGGCGCCCGACTGCTCGTCCTGACCCACTTCTCGCGGCGCTACGATCGCACGGCGCCCTTCTTGGAGCAGGCCCGCGAGGTCTTCGACGGCGAGGTCGTCGCCGCGCGCGACTTCGACGTGCTCCCCGTGCCCAAGCGCCTGCGCCCCGACTGAATCCACAGGCTGAGCCAACACACCGGGGGTCTCGGCCTCAGAGCTGATCCGCCGGCGCCACGCCGAACAGCCAGTCGGCCGCGGCCCGCGGCTCGTGACAGCTCACGCAGTAGCCGACCACGCCGGCGTCGCTGATGTTGCCCTCGAGGTCGGCGTTGCCCCACCACCAGTCGTCGTGTTCCGGGTCGTAGCCGGCCTCGGCCTTGACCATGATCGTCACGCCCACGGCCTCGCCCATGTCGTCGAGGTGCTCCTTGACGATCATCGCCCCCGCAGGGAAGTCCGCCGTCGCCTCGGCATCGTCGGGATCGATGGCCCGGTAGGCGTCGGCGTACTGCGCGGGCACCCAGACGTTCACGCTGGCCGCGAGGCCGTGCTGGCTGGCGAAAGGGGCCGCGTTGATGCGCTCGAAGTCCGGGTAGCCGAGGGCCTGGTCGACCAAGGCGGCGGCGTCGGGCTCCCCCGGCTCGCCGCCGCTCTCGTCGACGCCTTCATCCGCGCTCCCGCCCTCGCCCTCATCCCCATCCCTGGCCCCCTCCCCAACGCAAGCGCCCGCAGCCAGGCACAGGCACAGCGCCACGATCGAGGCGGGAGAGCGTGGACAGACGAAGCACGCGAGTGAAGAGCGCATGGCAGCCCAACTCCCGGGCGCCCGCGAGTGTTACGCGCGCGTCGCCTCGGCGCCCCGCCGCCCCCCCAGAGAATGGCCATTCACGCGGGGAGACAGAGTGACGGGAGGGTTCCAGCGGGGGATCGTCATGCGTGGCCTCGTGCGAGGCCTACGGGATCACGACCGCCAGACGTTGTCGAACCGCGCCGCTCAGCGCGAGGGGGCGGCTAGTAGAGCGCGGCGGCGCCTCGGTGATCCGGGAGCCCCTGCCGCGGCTTGTTGAGCCGGTAGGCCCCCTGGTCGATCCAGCGCGCGAACAGGCAGGCGTAGTCGTCGGCGTCGAGCTCGGCGCGGCGTTCTTCGAGCAGCGCGCCCGCGCGGGCGAGGGCGGCGCTCGCCTCTGCCAGGCGCTCGTCCGCGCCGGGCTTGGACCAGACGAAGGCCTGGACCAGCGCGAGCTCGATGCGCGCAGCCGGCTCGGCCTGGGCTTCGAGCACGGCGGCTTGCTCGAGCAGGCCGCAGGGATCGGCGCGGCGGCGCAGCGCCAGGTTGACCCGCCCGAGCAGCAGCCAGATCCGCGCGGGGCTCTCGCTCACGGGCGGTCGGTCCCAGGGCTCGAGCAGCTCCTGGCCCAGCGATGTCGGGAGGTCGCTGAAGCGGGTGTGGTACTGGCCCATCCAGCGCACGCGGTCGTCGACCGCGGCGGGCAGGCCGAAGCAGCGCAGCGCTCGCTGGCCCCACACGCCGCCGTCCTTGCTGCCACGCCCGCGTAGGCGCCGGAGCCCGCGCTCGACGCTGGGCAGGTCCTCGCTGAAGCCGCGGCGCTGCGCGAGGTGGGCAGCCGCCGCCGCCAGCGAGCCCCGCTCGGCGACGAGGCGGTCGACGTAGTCCCCCCAGTCAAAGCCGGCGCGAGGGCTGGTTTGTCCTTTTTCTTGTCCGGGCGTGGTCATCGAACGCCATTAGTCTGAAGGGCATGAGAAAAGCAGACAACATGCACGCGCGCGACTATCTCGTGATCGATCTCGAGGCGACCTGTGACGACAAGGGGGCCGTGCCCAAGCGGGAGATGGAGATCATCGAGATCGGCGCCGTGCTCGTGGATGGGGAGATCTTCGAGCCGATCGCCGAGTTCCAGCGCTTCGTTCGGCCGCTGCGTCACCCGAAGCTCACGCCCTTTTGCACGCGGCTGACCTCGATCACCCAGGCCGAGGTCGACGCGGCGCAGACCTTTCCGGCGGTGCTCACCGAGCTGCGCGAGTTCATGGCCGGAAGTGAGGCCGTGTTTGCCTCGTGGGGCAAGTACGACCACATGCAGTTCCGCCAAGACGCGGCCTTTCACGGGGTGAAGCTGCCCTTTCGCGGTCAGCACCTCAACATCAAGGAGGCCTTCAGCGCGGCCGTGGGCACCACGAAGCGCTTTGGCATGGCCGGGGCCCTGCGCCGCTTGGGCTTGCCGCTCGAGGGGACGCATCACCGGGGCATCGACGACGCCCGCAACATCGCGCGGATCTTGCCCTACGCCGTGGGCGCGCAGGTGATCCCCGGCTGAGCACTCACTTGGCGAGGAAATACTGACAGCTGTTGTTCGTCGGCCCGCCGGGGCAGTCGTAGTGACAGGCCCACGACTCGAAGGTGATCGGGCACTCCTTGGGGTTCCAGGTCATGGTCGGCTGATCGTAGAACCACGCCGAGAACACCCCCGTGCCGTTGCCAGCGTAGTCCACGGTCCACTCGGCCAAGCCGCCCCAGTCGACGCTGTCGACTTCGACCATGGTGCAGCTCTGGGTCCCGCTGATGTCCCAGTCGCAGATGCCATCGCGGTCCCAGTACAAGCTCTCGAACTGGTGAAAGTCGACCACGCGGTTGCCGTCGGCGTCGCCGCTGAGCTGTTGGTCGTAGCCCCACCAGTCGAACTCGTCCTCGCCGGGGTGGTCGTAGATGAAGTTCTCTGCGACGAGCCCCTCGGGCGTGCGCGTGCCGGTGGCGTTCTCGGGGGAGGTCGCGTTGGTGAACAGCTCGGGCATCTGGCCCTCGGTGTAGACGAAGTTCTCGCCGAATTCGCCGGCCAGCACGTACTCGAATTGGGCCGCGTCCGTGGTCGTTCGCGTCAGGCTGCATCCGGTGCGCGTGGTCACCACGCTCTCGACGATCTCGGCGTCGAGGATGTCGAGGGTCGTGGACGTGTAGCTCGAGCTCTCGTCCCCCTGCTCGTCGATGGTGCCCTGACCGACCACGGTGGTCGAGACCCGCCAGTGCGCCGGGTCGTAGCTCACGGTCCACTCGAAGGCGCCGGTCTCGAGGTCGTAGCTGCCCTCGATACCGGTGATCTCGGCGCCCACGGGATCGTAGCTCCAGGCACAGCTGTTGTTCGCGCACTCGGCGTGGGTGAGGTGAAAGGACAGGCCCGCCGGGATCTGGACGGCCTCGGCGCAGGACAGCTCGGGGAGCTCGAGCACCAGCCCACCATCCGTGGTGTCGGTCTCCGTGTCAGTCTCCGAGGCGGCGTCGGTCTCCGTGTCGGTCGAGTCGCCGTCCGTCGAGTCGCCCGCCGTCGTCTCGCCCTCCGTCGCGTCACCATCGGTCGAGTCCGTGGAGTCCGTCGAGTCCGTCGAGTCGCCCGCCGTCGTCTCGCCCGCCGTCGTGTCGTCTGCGCTGTCGAGGCCGTCCGTATCCGGGCCGCCCGTGCCCATGTCACCGGCCGTCTCCGTCGCCCCGTTCTCATCGGCGCCCGCGTCTCCTTCGTCATCTTCTTGCGGACATCCGGCCAGACACACCATGACACCGCATGCGAGTGTCATGACATATGAGGTGTTCCGCTGGGAGAAACTCGCGCCCCGATCGTCACTTGTCATTCATTAGTGTATGTCTGCACTCACCACCCCCGTCAAGCGTGCATTCCGGCATATGCTCATGTCATCGATTGACGAGTTTGCCTCGCATGATTCGGATGAGGGCATCAGCGCCATCTCCGTGAATATGGCGACACCCAGATACAGTTGGGGCCGCGCGCCCGGATGACGCCGCGTTCACGGACATCGGGCGCCGACGCCTGCCTGCTCGCCCCTCAGAGCACGGACGAGAGCTGCGCGCGCACCAGCTGCGGGTCTTCGAGCATGATGTAGTGCCCCGCCTGCTCGGTCACGACATGCTCGAAGTCGCTGATCCCCTCGCCCAGGCGCTCGTGCGCCTCGAACCACAGCTGGCGATCTTCGGCGTCGTGGTCGGCGTCGATCTTCATGCTCGTCAAGACGATCACGGGGACATCGGGCAAGCCCGGGAGCCCCTCGAAGTGGGCAGAGTCCTCGATCAGCTGGCGAGCCTCGGCCGTGGCGCCATCGTCCGGCCCATAGGCAGCCGAGAACGTCTCGACGATCATGTCCTCCTCGGCCTGCGTCGGCTGATTGTAGCTTTCGTGCGCACTATCGACGAAGACCATCGCCGCGACCGCCTCGGGGTGCTCGAGCGCATAGTCTCGAATGATCATCCCGCCGAGCGAGTGCGCCACGAGCACCACCTCGCGCCCCTCGCCGAGCGCGTCGATCACCTGCCCGAGATCGGCGGAGAGGTGGGGGATGTCGCGGGGCTCCGGCCAGCTGGGCTCCACCGCGGACTGTTAGCGAGCCTCGCCGAAGAATCCAGCTCCCGGGCGAGGGCGAAGGACGCTGGAATTGCGCCCAGGCAGGTCTCCAGCACAACCAGCCGCGACCGCCCCCCCTTCACACCCTGCCATGGACGAGCTGCTACGCTCCCTGCGATGGACCGCCCCTCACGCCTCGCGTTCGTGTCGTTCACAGCGCTGACCCTGGCCGCGTGTGCTCAGCCCAGCTCGGACGATCCCAGCACGGAGAGCTCGACGACGGCAGCGACCGAGACCGAGACCGAGACCGACGCCGGCGCATCGACCGAGACCGAGACCGGCACCGGCAGCTCGACCGAGACCGACACCTCGACCGACACCGATACGGACACCGGCAGCTCGACCGAGACCGACACCTCGACCGAGTCCGACACCTCGACCGAGTCCGACACCGCCGGGGACCCCTGCCGCCACAACGTCGTGGTCATGGGCTACTGGCCGCCAACCAACGAGATGCTGCGTCAGTGGAGCCAAAACCCCGAGCAAAACCCCGACGGCTGGATGGGTGAGGACTGGCACGGCCACGGCTACGACGTCTATTCGTTCTTTCCCGAGTTCCCCCCGGACGGCGACCCCTCCAACGACAACATCGGTGACCCCGGCGCGGTCGGCTCGGAGGACTCGGACCTCCAGGTCGACTATCAGGACACATCGCTGGATTTTTGGCAGCTCGTCGACGAGTACGAGCCGGTCATCCTGATCACGACGAGCCGCGGCGGGCAGATCGGCTGGGAGATCGAGGCGATCGAGGGCGGCCACGACGGCGGCCTGGGCCCCGCCGAAGACTGGTATCCCGACGGCTACGGAGACGAGGTCCTGCCGACCCAAGACAGCGTCCAGCCGCGCACCTGGGCGGGGATCTCGATGTACCGCCAGGGCGTCCAGCTGCCCTCGCAGCTGCCCATCGACGAGATCCTCGCGGCGACCGATGCCCTCGGCCTGACCAACGTCGAGATCAACGACGAGACCAGCGGCAATTTCCTCTCGGGCTTCCTGGGCCTGCACGGGCTGCTCTACAACCTCGAGGCCGAGCACAACCTGGCCGCGGGCCACATCCACGTGGGCTACGGCCTGCCGACCGACGACGCCCGCGCGCGCTGATCGAAGAGACCCTCGAGACCGTGCTCGAGGTCCACCCCCTGGCTGCGAATAGCGGGCTTCGTCGGGGAGCTCCGCCGGCCGCTCGCTCACTTCGTGAAGTCCACGCCGCGGTGCGTGGGCCAGCTCAGCGCGTACTTCTTCATCACGCCATCGACGACCGCGAACACCTCGTGCGTCCCTTCCTGCGCGGGGATCACCAGCTTGGGCCCGCTGCCCACGGCCTCCCCGTCCAGGAATATCGCGACGTTCTTGGGCGCGACGAAGAGCCAGCACTGGCAGTGAAAGCCGATCTGATCGAGGCTCCCAGGGCCTCGTCGATCTTGATGCCATAGTTGACGTTGTTCGCCGACTGGATGCCCGCGGTCACGATCCCGACCACGCGGCCCTGGCGATTCGAAGATCGGGCCGCCCGAGTTGCCCGGGTGAGCGGGATGTCGGTCTGGAACA
>NZ_JABJWV010000009.1:0-38443 GCF_011083025.2 Pseudenhygromyxa sp. WMMC2535 | reverse complement strand
TTGGCAGCGCTCTCGTAGACTCGCTGCCGTAGACCCCGCTGCCGTAAGACTCCGCTCTCGTAGACCCCGCTGCCGAGGAAGCGCATCGACGAGCCCGAGTGGCTCTCGCCGCGGACCTCGAAGCGGCCGATCAGCTCCTCGAGGGTCGCGGCCTGGACGCGCAGCCCCTCGGCGGCCGAGCGGGTCTCGGTGATCGCCTCGCCGATCTGCACGATCACCTCGCCGACCTCGCGCACGCTCCGGGTCGCCCGCTCCGTGTCCTGGCTCTGGCGCTGGGTCTCCGCGGCGATCTCCCGCGCGGCCTCGGCCGTGCCCTCGGCGAGCTTGCGGCTGCGCTCGGTGACCATCACGGTGCTCCCGCTCGCGGCCTTGATGTCGGCGACCAGCTCGCGCACGTCGGTGACCGTGCCGGTGACGCGCTCGCGAGGCGGCGCACTCGGCGGCGACGAGCGAGAACCCGCGCCCGGCCTCGCCGGCCCGGGTCGCCTCGAGCGAGCCGTTGAGCGCGAGCAGGTCGCTGCGGTCGCGATCTCGCGGATCAGCTCGAGTAGCTCGCCGATGCCCTTGCTGCGCTCGTTGAGCTCGTCGATCTTGCGGCTCATCTCGTCGGTGGTCGTCAGCGTGCCCTCGGCGTTCTCGAGCACGCCCGTGGCCGCACCCGAGACCTGCGAGGCGGAGCTCGCCAGCGAGTCATGACCTGACCGAGGGAGCGCATGCCCGCGCTCTGGCGGTCCGCGGCCCGCTCCTGCTCCGAGGTCGCGGCGTGGATCTCGCTCGCGGCGGTGGCCAGGCCGATCGAGGTCTCGCGGATCTGGAGCACGACCTCGTGGAGCTGCTCGACCATGCTGCGAAAAGCGTCGGGCAGCTCGCCGGCGCCGACGATCGCGACCGAGAGGTCCCCGCGAGCCACGGCCTGCGCCCCGGCCGTCAGGCTCTCGAGGTCGTCGAGCACGCGGTTGACGTTGGTCGTCAGCGTCCCGACCTCGTCGTTGGTGACCTGTGGCAACCGGCCCATGGCGCTCAGATCTCCAACCTCCGAGAGCCGCCGCGCCGACGCGCTGAGCCGACGGATCGGTCCATGAAGAAGCTCGTCATCGCGGTCACCGTGGACAGACCCCAGATCAGCACGACGATCAGGGTCATGGTCAGCAGCACCCAAAAGCGCGCGTGCGGCGGTGGATGCTGCGCCTGGCCAGCAGCCAGCCCCCCTCGTCGAGGGCGACCGCGATCGCGACCTCGTCGGTCTCGCGCTCGACCAGGGCCAGCAGCCGCGGGCCCTCGTCGATCACCACAAGGAGGCGGGCAGCTCGGACACGCGCTCGAGCTCGAGCGGGTCACGCTCGTCGAAGGCGTCGGCCCACAGCAGCTCGGCATCGGCCCGCCGCCAATCGCGAGCTCGACCTCGCCGGCGAGCTCACCGAGGGCGCGGGCCCGGGTCGCCTCGAGCTTGGAGATCCAGGTCATCGAGGACAGCCACAACAGCGGGCCAGTCACCAAGATCGCGCCGACCAGGATCAGCGCCTGGTCAGCGAGACCTGGACGCCCTGCGGGACCTCGGCGCGGCGCTGGAGCTCGACGAGCAAAGCCGCGCGGTGCTCGGCGATCATGGTTGCGATCAGCGGGGAGAGCAGCACCGGCGTCCAAAGGCGACCGCGGCGATCTGTAGCCCGGCCGCGGGGAGCTCGGCGGCCTCGAGGCCGATCAGCCCCGGGAAGGCCCACCAGACCAGGGCCGTGAGCGCGACGTAGTAGCCCACCCAGCCGGCGGTCAAGTTGAGCGCCATCTTGCGTGGCAAGCCGGCGAGCGCGGACTCGGCCGCGCGCAGGGTCTCGTCGTCGAGCTCGCTACACGCCCCCCGCCACGCGCGAAGCGGCGCCAGGGCCAGACCCAGCTGCGCGAGCCAGGCGAACAGGCGCAGGCCAAAGAGCAGCGCGCACAGCAAGAGCGCGCGGCTCAGGTCGTTGGTCCATAGAGGGTCAGCCAGATCGCGACCAGGCTCACGCCCACAAAGACGTCGAGGGCGAACACCCGCGCGGCGATGAAGCCGAGCAGGCCCGCGCCGCGAAGCTCGGCCCGAGTTTCGCGCCGAGGAGCCTGGACAGCGGCGCTCACGGGTGGCTGTCTTTCGTGTTGGCGAGCCGTGGATCACAGACCAGCGTGGGCGTGCCCTCGAGCTCGACGAGGCCGACCACGCCGGCCTCGGCGCGAAGGGGCGCAGGAGCTCGGGCAGCGCCATGACCTCGACGTCTTCGACGATCAGCGCATGCTCGCGGGACGCGCACTCGGGCGCCCTCGCGCAGGACCAGCACGCGCTGCTCGCCCCGCTCGGTGTGCCCGGCCGCCCGGCCTGCCCGACCCGCTCGCTCTCCTCGCTCAGACCCAGGCCCGCGAACAAGCTCGGCGCCTGGGCGTCGCCCTCGAGCTCGACGCGCTCGACGAGCTGCTCGTCGAGGCCCAGACGCAGCGCGTCGCCTTCGATGAGCAGCAGCCGGCTCACGCCTTCCTCCTCAGGCTCTGGACCCAAGCCTCGATGTCGAGGGCCAGGGCGATCTGCTCGTCGAGGACCAGCTCGCCGTAGGCCGGGAGGCCGAGGTCCGCGGCGTGGACCGGCGCCAGCTCGGCGCCCGGCCGGGCCTCGCGGACGCGGTCCACGGAGAGCACGACGGTGTCGTCGCTGAGCCCGATGATCAGTTGCGCGCGCGCGTCTTGGGCACGGTCAACGCGGGCAGCGAGAGCGCTCGCCCGAGGTCGAGGACCGCGAGGGCGCGGCCGCGCCAGGCGAGCGCGCCGGGACCGCAGGCGGTGCCTTGGGAATCGCTACCCAGTCGCGCGGCCCGGTGACCTCGATGACCACCGTGGCGTCGATCGCCAGAAGGTGTCCGCCGAGCTCGAAAGGCAGCAGCGCACGCGTCGGAGAGTTGGAGCCGGCGTCCGCAGACATCGATACCCGAGCCCCAGTGTACCCCGTGCCCTCGTGACCGTCGCGTCGAGGATGCAGACGCGAACTCGGCCTCACACGTGGGCCCTCGCCCCCTCCGCGCAGTGAGCGACTGCGCCCCTTTGCGATCACCTGCGCCCCATGCACGCGCCCCCTCTCGCGCCGCGACGCCGATCTCGACCGCGCCATCTCGACTGCCCCTCGCGGCCCCCCCTCGCAGACCCCCCCTCGCGGTCGGCCCCGGTCCACCAGACCGCTGCAGCACATCACAGCTACATATCTGCCGCGATCGAAGATTATGAATCGAAGCCGCGACTCGTGCCCTGTCTCTGAGAGACGTTTTGGGGCTCGCCCCAATTCCTGGACGACCCAGGGTCTCACGTCTAAAACCGCGCCATGAGCCAGACATCGACGAGCACCACCACCCCCTTTGATCTCAACGCCAAGGTCGCGATCGTCACTGGTGGATCCCGGGGTATCGGCTTCGCCACGGCCATGGCGCTGGCCCAAGGTGGGGCCAAGGTCGTGATCGCCTCGCGCAAGCCCGAGCCGCTCGAGCAGGCCGCCGCGCAGCTGCGCGAGGCGACCGGCGCCGAGGTCCTGGCCGTCCCCGCGCACACGGGTGACGACGCGGCCGTCGAGCGCGTCGTCGCCCGGGCCTGCGAGGCCTTCGGCGGTGTCGACGTGCTCGTCAACAACGCGGCCACCAACCCACACTTTGGCCCGCTGCTCAGCGCCGACGACAGCCACTGGGACAAGACCTACGACGTCAACGTCAAGGGCTACTTTCGCATGGCCAGGGCCTGCGTCCCGAGCATGCGCGAGCGCGGCGGCGGGCGGATCATCAACATCGCCTCGATCGCCGGGCGCCGCGTGCAGCCGGGGATGGGCATCTACTGCATCTCCAAGGCCGCGGTCATCATGCTGACTCAGGTGCTCGCCGTCGAGCTCGCGGACGCCCACATCAACGTCAACGCCCTCACCCGGGCTTCGTCAAAACCAAGTTCTCGAGCGCGATCTGGGACAACGAGGCCCTCGGCAAGGCCGTGCTCGAGGCGATCCCCCAAAAGCGCATGGCGGACCCCGAGGAGATCGCCAACCTCATTCGCTTTCTCGCGTCGAGCGAGAGCAGCTTCGTGACCGGTTCGATCATCGACATCGACGGCGGTCAGCTCGCGGCGTCGGGTGTAAACCCCTGAGCCCGCCCCGAGGCGTGCTCGGCTCGTTCTCGACCCACGCCCCGCGCGCGTGCCAGAGGCGAGGGTCGAGAACGAGCCCCGCGACGAACATCGAGCGAGCAGTGAGCAATCGACGTTCGCGTGATCAGCCCTCGCGCGTCGCCCAGTCGACGGTCGGCCCCCGAGCTCGCGAGCGAGAGTTTATGTGGACGACGCCAGCGACGACGCGATATGACCGCTTTCATGGACAATGAAAAAGCCGAGTACAATGGAGCCTCGCTCAGCTCTTTCATTTTGGCCCTGGGCCACTCTCGGAGCGTCACCCAAAAGATCCTCGCCGACGTCGGCGTCGACCGCATCGACCCCGAGCGCTGGTACGACTTCGACTGGGCCATGAACATCTACGACAAGATCGCCGCCGAGGTCGGGCGCGGGGCGCTGATCGAGGTCGGCCGCAAGATCATCGAGGCCGCGGCCTACCCTCCGGAGCTCGACAGCGTCCAGAGCGTGCTCATGGCCCTCGACGACGCCTACCGCCTCAACGTCCGCGGCCCCGTCCCAGGGCGGATCGTCTGCACCCTCGAGGACGACTACTCGGCGACCCTCGACTGGAGCCTGCTCGGCCCCTGCGCCCTCAACATCGGGATCATCGAGGGCTCCTGCGCCCGCTTCGGGGCCAAGGCGCTGATCGAGCACGGCGGCGAGGGCTGCATGGACGAGGGCGCCGCGGCCTGTGTCTACCACGTCAGCTGGTAAACCCAGGGCAGCGCATGAGCGAAGCGTTCGACAATGCCAATCCAGCGAGTGAGGTCTCGACCATGAGCGAGGCGCCCTCGAGCGGCGAGTTCGACCCCGGGCACCTCGCCCAGCGCGCCCGCGCCGAGCTCATCGAAGCCCTGGTCACCAAGCTGTGCGCGCGCAAGTCGGGGACCTTCGCCCGCGGCGGAGAGGCCCTGCTGCGCGAGCACCTCGCGGCCATCCTCGCGGCCATCGCCCAGGACCTGAGCCAGGATCGGCGCGACGCCATCCGCGGCGCCACGCAGCGCTTCATCGCCGACTACCTCGAGCTCGACTTGACCTTCTTCGACCTGCGCAGCTTCAGCCAGAGCCTGCGCGAGCGAGTGCTCGAGCACCTCGGCCACGGCGAGCTGCGCGAGCAGGGCGAGGCGCTGCTCTTCGACATGGTCCTGGTCTCGAGCATGCGCTTCATGGCCCGGCGCGACGAGCTCGCCCAGGTCGAGACCGCCAAGCACGACCTCGAGCGCGTCGAGTCTCAGCTCGCCGAGCTCGAGGCCGCCCTGGCCGAGAAGACCCGGCTGCTCGACGTCCTCCGCCAGGCCTCGACGCCGATCGCCCCGGTCAGCGAGGGCATCTTGGTGGTCCCTCTGGTCGGAGCCTTCGACGCCTTCCGGGCCGAGCTGCTGACCGAGAAGCTGCTGACCGAGATCGGCCGCGTCCACGCGCGCACGGCCATCCTCGACATCTCGGGCGCGCCGGTCCTCGACACCCAGGCGGCCCACCTGATCATCCGCATGTCGCGGACGGTCCGCCTCCTCGGCACGCGGCTGATCCTCGTTGGGATGTCGGCCGACAACGCGCGGACGATCGTCGAGCTCGGCGTCGAGCTCGACGAGATCGAGACCTTCGGGACGCTGCGCGACGGCCTGGCCAGGGCGCTGCTGCTCCAGCGCCTCAAGATCACGCCGATCTAGGAGCCCGTGCTGAAACCCAACACGACACCTCGCTTGGTCTTTTCGCCGAGGGCTTTGTCGCCAAAACTGGCAGTACGCCCGGTACAGCGGCGTTTTGGCTTCGCCCCCTCGGCGAAAATCCCGGCGCGAGGAGCCGCGCTGGGTTCCACCACGGGCTCCTAGGAGCCCGTGCTGGATCGGCTCGGCTCGGCCCATGCGATCCTCATGGACGTGGCCCTGGCCCGAGCCTGGACACAGACGATAGAGTTTACAAAGTGACGCTTCGAGGCGACTTGAGCCACAGGAGAGTCCTCGGCATGCTGCTGTCGGTGGCCGGCGCCCAACCCGGTTGCCTCGGCGAGGGGGAGCCGGACGACTCGAGCACCCTGGCTCGCGACGACGAGACTCTCCTCGAGTGCGACGAGTCTACCCCCTACGACTGGCGTCAACCGACGACGCCCCCCTCGAAGGCCGAGACCCCTCGACCGACGACGCTCGAGCCCCGTCCTCTGCGGGCAGAGGCTGCGACAGGCCCGGCGGCCTACTTCAACATCGACGACCAACGCCTCCTCCGCTTGGACGGCGAGGGCTGGCGTGAGATCTGGTCCTCGACCTTCCGGGCCTTCGTCGAAGGCAGGGACGGCGAACTCTATCTCCATGACGACTCGGGCATCCACCGCCTCGCAGGCGCCGCCTTCTCTCCGGTCCTGAGCTTCGACGACGATCCCGCCCACGGCCTCGCCGCCTACGAGCAGCTCGCGGTCGGCCCGAGGGCGCGCTGTGGTTGCTCGACGACGATCTCGCCCGCGTCGCCCGGATCCACGCGGGCGAGATCGTCGAGTGGAGCGAACCCGAGCACAGCGGCGTCGAGGCCCACGCCCTGCGAGGCATGGCCGTCGACGGCCGCGCCAGGGCATGGGTCGTCCTCGATCACCGGCACGGGATCCTGCACAAGCACCCAGGCCAGTGGTGGGCGCGGGTTCAGGGTACCTCGATCACGCCTGAGCCGAGTGAATTTCGCGCTTGGGTGGGCGACCGAGAAGGCGGCCTGTGGCTGCTGACGGATCGGGAGTTGATCTTACTGGTCTCGCAAGGCCCGAAAGCGCAGCGAATGTTGTCCGGCGGCGTCGCTCTCTTCGCCGACCTCGATGGCGGGCTGCTCGTGCAGGGCCAAGGCTGTAGCCTCCTGCGCTTTGACGCGGCGTTGGCAGATGAGCCGATGGAACTCGACACGACGGCAGGGGAGTGCAAGGGCCGGAGGCTGCTCGCTCTGGACGGGCGCGGGCGAGCGTGGCTGAGCTCGCCCGACCAGGCGGTGCTCGTCGTGACCCCCGAGGGCCAGCACCACTCGCTCGAGCCTCAGCTCTTCGCCGGGCGCACACCGAGAGCCGCATTCGTCGAGGGAGTGGGCCCGGAGCTGCCTGCTCTCGTAGGAGAAAATCGATGAGGCGAGCGCCCCTCTTCCTCGCATGCGCGCTGGCCTCGCTCGCCTGTCGCCCCGCGACGACCGGAGACTCGTCCGGCGAGGACGAGTCGCCGGTCGCTCGGCCGCAGCCGAGCCCGCCGGGCTACGGTGACGCGCTCTATGTTGTCGGCGGCTCGAAGGGGCGCGAGCGAGTCTACCGCCTCGACTCGCAAGGCTGGCACCTGCTCGAGGAGCCCGCGGATGCCTCCCTCGCCGAACACCCCTGCTCGACGGCCAGCTCCACCGCGACCCGAACGGGCGACTCTACGTGTTGACCCACAGCCATGTGCTGACGATCGACGGGGGCGAAGCACCCGCGCTCCGCGTCTACGCCGAGCTCCCCAGTCACGAAGGCGCGGCAGTCAGCGACTTCGCGGCAGGCCCCGCCGGCGAGCTCTGGCTCCTGCAGCGAGTCGCCGGCGGTCAGCGCCTGCTCCGCTACGAGGGCGGTCGTTGGTCGCCCTTGGCGATCTCTCGGCTCTCCGGCCCCCTCATCACAATCACCGTCGACCGTCAGGGGCGGCTGTGGGCGAGCGCGGGGTACCTCGTCTTTCGAGCCACGGACAGCGGGATCTTGCGTGACCTCGACACCTTGGAGGTCGGGGATCTGCCGATCACCGCCCTCGACTTCTTGGCCGAGGGTGATGGACTGGTCCTCGCTCGCGGTGACGAGCAACTCCTGCGCCTCGACGGCGAAGGCGCCGTGATCGAGCGGAGCGAGCTCGGAGGTGAGGTTCGCGGGCATGAGCTGCGCCAGGCTGTGAACGAGTCCGGGAGCGTCATCCTCGGCAACGACGCCTGCGCTCTTCGCCTGTTGGGTGCCGGCGCTCGCGAGTGGACGCCCGACGGTTGCCACTGGCTGGGCGCCCTCGCTCTCGCCAACTCCGGACGCATGTGGCTCGACACCGACGAGGGGCTGGTCGCTCTGTCCGCCGACGGGGGGATCCTCGCCCGCAGCGGACGCCCGGACTCGGTCGTCGATCTTGCGCTCACAGGAGAGGGTCCTCCCTTCGACGAGGGCCCGCCACGCGATCGACTCGGGCCCACGGGGACGCTACCGAGCCTGGGGCCCGCGGCGCCGCGGGGGTACAGCCTCCAGCTGGCGAGCAAGTCCTCGCAGGAGGCCGCTGAGGCCGCGCGCGACCGCGTGCTCGCTCGCCTCGAAGAAGAGGTGATCGAGCTGCCGGCCCACGTCCTGCACCGAGGCGAGCTCTGGGTGGTGATGCTCGGTGACTATGAGGACGAGGAGCGAGCGGAGGTGCTGCGCCCCTTTGCCCGCCTGCTCCTCGGCGAAGGCGCTGTCGTCCGCGAAATGTCCAAGTTCTGCTCCTCGGCCACCGTCGTCGCCAGGGGAGTCTCGCGCTGCGGAGGCCCGGGATCGAGGGCGGAGGGAGCGACGAGACTGCGCGCCAGCGAGCTCACACATCGACAGGATCCGCTCCAGCCGAAGGGCCGCCTGACCATGCCCCCGGTGCGGCTCGCAGCCGCCGAGCGCCCACGCGAACGGCCCACGCGCCCCCCGGCGACGCAGCTCGCCCTTCTCGTGGCGAAGCCCGATCCCGGCGCGCTCCAACACCGCCCCGATCGCATCGAGTATCAAAGCTGGCTGTGGCGCCCCACCGGGCCCGGCGATCCTGACGATCCTGGCGCCACCGGGGGCACCGAGCCCGAACGACGAAGCGGGGTCCTCGTCGCCGAGGGATCCTCCTGGTGGGAGCTACGCGTGAGCACCGAGACCCTCGAGCTACCCCTGTGTCCTTGCGGAGATCGAGGGCCCGTCGAGAGCGACGAGCAGATCGAGCTCTCGGCGACCGTCATCGAGACGCGGCGGGAGGGCACAGAGGAGTGGCGGACTCTGCTCGGGACCGAGGCCTACCCCCAAAGCTGCGTCCCCGCGCGGGAGGACTTCACCCTCGATCACACTCTCGTCAGCGTGGCGGGATCCCGGATCTTCGTGGTCCAGGACCTCGCCTACAATGAGTGCGGCCTCCACCCCGAGCACCGCACCCAGCTGCTGATCCGTGAGCCCGAGGGCGGGCGAGTCCTCGCCACCGACCTGCTCGCCGAACTCCCCCCTCGCCCCCTGGAAGACGCCTTGCGCGAGCTGAGCCTGGAGCTCCAAGCGAGCGCCCGCGACGACGGGGTCGAGCCCACCCAGGGGAGCTGGTGGCCCCACGACCTCGACTTCTTGGCGCTCTTCCCCGCCTACGACCGGCGCGAGGCCAGGGCGACGCTGGTGTACGGACTCGAGGTCGCCTACACCGAGTCGCGGGGCTGGTCCGACTACCTATACGCCGAACGAGGGAGCGTGGTGCTCGATGACATGTCCTCCCTCTATCCGCCGGAGGACGTGCAGCACCTGCTAGCCAAGGTGGACGCCGAGGGCGGAGTCGTCATCGGTTGGTCGCGTCAGCTCCTCCCCTAGGAGCCCGTGGATTGAGCTGCGGACACGTGCGTGTGTGGAGCGGCGCGGCGTTGTCCGATCGGGTCGATTCGTGGGTCGCCGGCGATCCGAGCGGAGGGACGAGCGAGCTCGATGACGCCATCCCCTCGCCATCGCGCTGCCTCGCAGGGTCTTCCTGGGGCGGTCTTGCGGCCGCACCGTCAGCCTTCGCACGGGCCTGCCAACCGGCAGGCCCGCTCGAACACGCCCCGCTCAGTTGGCCGGGTCCGCGGGGTCGTTGCCCCACAGCAGCTCGTCACCGTCCCGCTGCCCGTCGCCGTCGCGGTCCACCCCCATGCGCCAGCCCGAGCCCGGCGGCACGCAGGTGTAGGTCACCGGCGCGACCAAAGAGAACATCCGCAAGTCCGTGTAGCCCACCGCAGGCGAGCCCGCGAAGCTCGTCGTGAACGCCCCATCCTCATAGTAGAAGCCGAGCTCCAGCGGTCCCAGCTGGGTCTTGGCGATCAGCTCGCAGGCCCCCGCCTCGGCCTGGTCGCGCAGCAGCTCGATGCGCGGGCCGGCAGCCACGAAGGTCTGCAGCCGCGAGGTCACCTGCTGGCCCACGCTCGGAAACAAGTTGGTGTCCATGGCGAAGATGAACTCGGCGACCTTCTCCATGGTCTCGAAGTCCTGGAAGCCGTCGGGGTAGATCGCGAAGGCGTTGAAGAAGCGCATCGGCACGTCCTTCGAGCCGTCGTGGGTGAAGCCGAAGCTGCGGACCTGGTCGCCCTTGTGCGCCGGATCGTAGAAGGCCAGGCCCTCGCGGTTGAAGAAGAAGTCGTCGTCCGGGAAGCCGAAGGTCCCGATCTTCGTGTAGAGGTTGCGCAGGTGAGGGACCTTGAAGGTCTGTGAGAACTCGGCCAGGAGCAGCTGGCCGTCGCTGCCAAAGAAGCCCGGATGCGCGACCCCGTACTCCGCGTTGCCGTCGCGGTCGATCACGTGGCAGTCCACGCAGCGAAACTCCAGCCCGTCGCCAAAGTCGTTGATGAACGACAAGTTGGTGGTGAAGAAGTCCTTGCCCTCTTGCTCGCGCGCTTTGAGCGAGTTGTCGAGGTTGCGGATCGGGTTGGGCGGATACATCACCTGGAGCTGGAAGTCGGTGAACGCCTGCATCTGCGCCGCCGTCAGCTCGTCCTCGCGTCCGACCAGGCCGGGGAAGGCCACGTTGAAGGCGTTGAAGGCCGCGACCTCGCTGAACGCTCCTGCGTCGGGCTGCGCGCTCACGCCCTCGCCGTGACGGTCGCCTCGCCAGTGCATCGGGCCGTGGTTGTCGAGGCCGCGCAGGCTCTGCGTGGTCATCGGCCCCTTCATCGGGTGGAAGTCCTCGTCGCCCACGCCGAGGTTGTTCTTGACGTTGTCGGGGTGCGGCGTGACGTCCCCGTCGGGATCGCCCAGGTCCCAGGACAGCTCGTCCTTGTCACCGAAGATGTGGCAGGAGGCGCAGGACTGGTCACCGTGGGCCGAGGTCAGCGCGGCGTCGTAGAGGAAGCGCCGACCGGCGACGATCGACGCGGGCTCGGGGTTGTGCAAGCCGAGGTGGTCGATCTCCTCGAGCGCGTCGGTGTCGATGGTCGAGACCCCGTTGTCGAAGCGGGTCATCACGTAGAGCCGGCCGCGGGCCTCGTCGAGCACCACCCCGGTCGGGCCGCCCCCGCTGACGGAGATCTGGTCGGCCGCGTCGGGATAAAAGGCGTCGTCCTCGAGCTCCGCCGTGTAGTAGAGCGCGATCTTGTCGTTGCCGAGCACGGCCGAGTAGATCACCTCGCCGTCGCTCGAGATCGCCATCTCCAGCGGCTGCGACACGCTCAGCTCGATGTCCGCGGCGTCGGTGCCACAGCAGCTGTCGTGGTCGATGTGCTTGTTGAGGTCGCGCGGGTGCACGCCGGCGTCGTCGAGCACGGTGATCCGGTTGTCGACGACGTGGCCGCGGACCGTGCTCTCGCCAAAGATCCCCGTGCCCTCGAAGCGCACATGGTTGCGCGACTCGGTGTTGGTCACGTAGACCTTCCCGCTGACCGGGTTGACGACCATGTTGAACAAGGTCGTGCCGACGTGGGCGAAGAAGCCCTCGTCCCCCTCGACCTGGGCCGGGATCGGGGCGTCCGCGTCGATCACGAACACGTCCTCGTCCGGCAGGTTGAACATGATCTTCTCGTCCCACTCCTTGCCGCTGGTGTCGACCCAGTGCTCGCCGTCGAACTTGACGATCAAGCTGAGGTCGGGCTGCGTCACCCCGGCGTGGTTGGTGTGGGGCAGGGGCGAGCTGTCGTCGCCGACGTCGCTGATCACGCCCAGGGGCACGATCGCGGTCTGGTTGCCGGAGTTGAAGGCCGCCGCGTAGACCCGGCTGCCGCTGGGGTCCACGGCCAGGGCGCGCGGGGTGTCGCTGAACAAGTTGATGATCGTCAGCGGCTCGCCGGCCATGCCGCCGCCGGTGGCCGCTGCATCGAACACCCAGACGTCGGCGCGGCCGATGCTCGGCGTGGTCAGCTGGGGCTCGAAGGGCGCGTTTTGACCGCGGTGCGCCGCCGTGATGAAGGCCCGCGAGCGCCCCGGCCCGGCGAACACGATGTCGCGCGGCTCGTCGCCCACGTGCAAGGTCCGATCGACCCAGGCGACCGAGCCCACCGTCCGCACCACGCTCACGCTGTCGGACAGGTGATTGACGACCCAGACTTCATTGTTGTTGCGCACCGCCACGGCGACCGGCTCGAGGCCGACGGCGACCGAGCCCGCGTGCTCCAAACCATCCGGGCCGACGTCGAAGATCTCCAGGCGGTTGTCCGGCGTGTTGACGACGAAGAGTCGATCCCCGCTGGGCGAGAGCGCCAGCGGACGGACCTGGCCGCTCTCGAAGGCCGTGAACGATCCAGCGGCTCGACCTGGATCCGCGCCCCCGGGGAGCGAGGCCTCGGCCTCCCCTCCAGCGAACATCAAAACTGACGCGAGCGAGACCGAACTCCACAGGGTGCGACGTAACATGGACACAACACTAGCGCATGAATCACAGCCCTTTTCGATAAATATGCGCACAATATCGTATCGAGACATCGATACGATATTGTAGGCAATCAGACTACAATAGGCCCTATTGCTCTGGCGATAGCTGACCCACGCCGCGCGATCGGGTCACGCAGATGGACGCAAAGGCCGAGGCCTTCACCGGCTGCCAATGCGCGCAGCCATGACGAACGCAGTGCGCAGCATGATGTCAAAGTCCATCAGGATGCTCAAGCGCCCGACATAGTAGAGGTCGTAGGAGAGCTTGAGAGCCGACTCGTCCACGGACGCGGCGTAGCCCTGATGGATCTGCGCCCAACCGGTGATCCCTGGCTTCACGAGGTGGCGGTAGGCGAAAAAGGGGATGGTGCGCTCGAGCGCTTCGACGATCTTGGGCTGCTCGGGGCGCGGACCAACCAGCGACATTTCACCGCACAACACGTTCCAAAACTGCGGAAACTCGTCAATTCGTGTCTTGCGTAACAAGCGCCCCAAACCAGTGATCCGATCGGCATCCTGGGCAGCCCAACGCTGCTCACTTCGCTCGATTACGCGCATGGTGCGGATCTTATAGATGCGAAAAATCCGACCACCTGCGCCAACCCGATCCTGAGTGTAGAAAAAAGGGCCTGGGTCGAGGAGCTTTTGCAATGGCCACAAGACGGCGGCCATGGGCACGAAGGCCAGGAGCCCCAGCCCAGCGACGCAAAGGTCGACGAGGCGCTTGCTGGCCAAGACGACCGGCCGGTCGAGTTGCTCGAAGGTGTTGAGTACCCAGCGCGCGTCCACGAGGTCGATGGGGACCTGTAGCGCGACGTTCATCCACATCGCGCCGGCCGTGTGCACGCGGACGCCCTGCGCCTGGAGCTGCGACATCGCTCGAATCTGCGCCTCGCCCAGACCGGTCGCGCCAACGACCACCACGTGGCCAAGCTCCTCATCGTGGCAAATGTCAACAGTATGCTCGAGGCTCCCGAGCACAGGCGGCTCGACGAGGCCTTCGGGTAAGGGCATTCCGAGGACCACGGAGCGCTCTGCGAGCGGCGCTGAATGCTCACTGTCTGATGCGATGGCCTCGTCGCTTCGAGACCCAGTATCGGGCCCAGTTTCGGATTTGGGGTCCGCTTTGATGAAGCCGCGAACCTCGTAGCGCGTGTGGGCGAGGCTGTTGAGGCGCAGGGCGAAGCGGCGCTCGACCGGGCCGTCGCCGAGCAAGGCGACGCCGATCCGCGGCCCCCTCGCGATGAAGCGGGCGTAGAGCAGGCGCCAGCTCGTCAGCAGCACGAAGCTCGTGGCCCCGATCAGCGACAGGCTGACCCGGCCGATCGGCTGGTACCAGACGAAGTAGGCGACCACGAGGGCGACCAGCGTGGTCGTGAGGCTGACCAGCGCGACGCGGGCGACCACCTGCTTGGGCTGGAGCAGCAGCGAGGTGTTGTTCAGACCCGTGAGGTAGGCCCCGAGTGCCGCGCTGAAGCTGGCCAGGGTCGCGGTGACCGTGGTGCCCACGAAGCCCAGGGTCGAGGTCGGGTGGGCGAAGATCTCGCGATCGAGCCACCCCGAGCACTCGACCGCGAGGGCCGCGAGCAGCAGATCGAGCAAGAACACGAGGACCGTCGGCATGGCAGGTCGGCGCGAAGTATACGCCCGTCACCATGACCGCCGGTGCCCGCTTCCTTCATTGACCCGCACCCGCTGGCCAAAGGGCCGCTGTGGAAGCGCCCAGTCACTGGACCCAGCCGCCCAGTGACTCGACTGCCCAGCCGCTCAGCGGCGCAGCTTGGCGAAGGGGTTGTTCTTGAAGCCGGCCTCGTCGTGGTTGCGGCGACCGCCCTGCTTGCGCCCGCGGCCGCCCTCGCTCCTGGCTCCACCGCGCTCTCCCGCGCGCTCGCGCGAGCCTCCGCCCCCGCCTCCGCCCCCACGGTCCTGACCGCGTGCTCCGCCCGCGCTGGCCTGGCCGCCCTTGGGCCCGCCCTTGCGCGCCGACAGCCCGACCCGCTTGCGCTCGAGGTCCACGCTGAGCACGCGGACCTTCAGCCGGTCGCCGACCTTGACCACCTTGGCGGGGTCGTCGACCCAGCGATCCGAGAGCTCGCTGACGTGGACGAGGCCGTCCTGGTGCACGCCGAGGTCCACGAAGGCGCCGAAGCGGGTGACGTTGGTGACCACGCCCTCGAGCTCCATGCCGATCTCGAGATCCTCGAGCTCGCGCACGTCGTCGCGGAAGTTGGGGGCCTCGAACTCGGCCCGCGGATCCCGGCCGGGCTTGGCGAGCTCGGCGATGATGTCGCGCAGCGTGGGCTCGCCGACGGCCTCGCTGACGTAGCGGCGCAGCTCGATGCGCTTGGCGAGCTCGGCGTCGCCGACGAGGCGCTCGAGGGGCACGCCGAGGTCGGTGGCCATGCGCGCGACGAGCTCATAGCGCTCGGGGTGCACGGCCGAGCGGTCGAGGACCTCGGCGCTCTCGCGCACGCGCAAGAAGCCGGCGGCCTGCTCGAAGGTCTTGGGCCCGAGGCCGGGGACCTCGAGCAGCGCGGCGCGGCTCGCAAAGGGCCCGACCCGCTCGCGGTGCGAGACGATCTTGCGCGCCAGGGTGTGGCCGACGCCAGCGACGTAAGCCAAGAGCGGGGCGCTCGCGGTGTTGAGCTCGACGCCGACCCGGTTGACGCAGCTCTCGACGACCTCGTGGAGCTTGCGCCCGAGCAGGGTCTGCTGCACGTCGTGCTGATACTGGCCGACGCCGATCGACTTGGGGTCGATCTTGACGAGCTCGGCGAGGGGATCTTGCAGGCGGCGAGCGATGGAGATCGCCCCGCGGATCGTGAGGTCGAGGTCGGGGAACTCCTCGCGGGCGACCTCCGAGGCCGAGTACACGCTGGCCCCGGCCTCGTTGACGCTGATCACGATCGGCGCCTCGCCGCCCTCGGCGCTCAGCTCGGCGCGCAGCTCGGCGACCACCGAGCGCGTCAGCGCCTCGGTCTCGCGCCCGCCGGTGCCGTTGCCCACGGCGATCGCCCGCGGACGATGCAGGCGCACGAAGGCCGCGAGCTCGCGCCCCGCACGGGCCTCGTCGCGGACCGGGTAGATCGTTTGCGTGGCCAGGAACTTGCCGGTCGCGTCGACGGCCGCGCACTTGCAGCCCGTGCGCAGCCCCGGGTCGATGCCGATCACCGCGCACGAGCCCAGCGGGGCCGCGAGCAGCAGGTTCTCGAGGTTGGAGGCGAACACGTCCACGGCCTCGCGATCGGCTCGCTGCTTGAGCTCGACGCGGACATCGGTCTCCACGCCCACGGCCAGGCGCCCGCGCAGGGCCTTCTTCACGGCGCGGCGCAGCAGCGGGGCGTAGGGCGAGCGCTCGTCGAGGCCCATGCGCTCCTCGACGGCGCCCTGGACGAGCTCGGGCTCGACGAGGATCTTGGAGCGCAGCACCCCGGCCTGCTCGCCGCGGCGGATCGCCAGGTAGCGGTGCGAGGGCATCTTGGCCGCGGGCTCGGACCACTCGAGCCAGTCTTCGAACTTGCCGCGCTCGGCCGGGTTGGCGCCGGCGACCTCGCTGGCCTCGAGCACGCCCTGCTCGCCGTAGTGGCGGCGGACCATGGCCCGGACCTCGGGCTGCTCGACCACGGCCTCGACGAGGATCTCCGAGACCCCGGCGAGCACGGCGTCGACGTCGGGCAGCTCCTTGCTCGCGTCGACGAAGGCCGCGGCCTCGCCCTCGAGCTCACCTTCGACACCTTGGGCCAGCACGCGCTCGGCCAGCGGGCCGAGGCCGCGCTCGCGAGCCACGGCCGCCTTGGTCCGCCGCTTTTGCTTGTAGGGCAGGTAGAGATCTTCGAGGGCCTGCTTGGTCGTCGCCGCGCGCAGCTTGGCCGCGAGCGCGGGCGTGAGCTTGCCCTGCTCCTGGATCGAGGCGAGCATGGTCTCGCGGCGCGCGTCGAGCTCGACGAGGTAGTCGCGGCGCTCCTCGATGGTGCGGATCTGGACCTCGTCGAGGCCACCGGTCGCCTCTTTGCGGTAGCGGGCGATGAAGGGGACGGTGGCGCCGTCACCGAGCAGCGCGAGCACGGCCGCGATCGCGTTCGCGGGCAGGGTCAGCTCTGCGGCCAAGAGCGCGGTGGGATCGAAGGGTTTGGGCGAGGTCTCGTCAGCCATGCGGGGGGCGTTTCTTTAAGGCGACGATCCAGCAATTGCAAGTCGCGGGAGCGGCGGAGACAATGTCTTCGCCATGCCGCGCGTGACCGCAAACCCGGGCCGCGCCGACGAGGTGGCCCACGACCTGCGGGCCGGCGAGTACACCCTCGGACGCGGCCGCGAAGCGGACGTCCGCGTCAACAACAAGAGCCTCTCGCGCAGCCACGCGACGCTGACCATCGACGAGCGCGGCGCGGCCACGCTGCGCGACCTCGGCAGCAAGAACGGCACCTTCATCGAGGGCGCGCGCCTCGACGAGCCCGTCGCCCTGCGCGACGGCCAGCGCTTCGTCTGCGGCGACGTGCACTTCGCCTTCCACGCCCCGAGCTTCTCGATCCCCGCGCCCGAGTCGATCGTCCAGGAGATCTCGACCGAGGCCTCGCGGACGCTGCTCAACGATCTCCTGACCGGGGCCCGCGACCGCCGGGCCTTCGGCGCCCGCGTTTCCGTCCCCAAAGAGGCCCAGGGCCGGCTGCGGGTCATGCTCGAGGTCACCCGCCTGCTCGCGGGAACCGACGCGATCGACAAGCAGCTCACCAAGATCCTCGAGCTCGTGTTCACGATCCTCGCCATCGATCGCGCGGCGCTGATCTTGATCGACGAGGACAGCGGCGAATTCGGACCGCCGGTGGTCGAGTGGGGCCGGGGGATCTCGGCCGACGGCGGCGACCCCTACAGCCGCAACATCATCAACTACGTGCGCGAGCGCAGCGTGGCCGCGCTGTTCTCGGACACCCGCGCCGACCCCCGGCTCGAGGACGCACACTCGATCCACTACACCTCGGTGCGCTCGTCGATGTGCGCGCCGCTGCGGCCCAAGGACGAGGTCATCGGCGTGCTCTACGTCGACAACCTCAGCGCGCCGCAGATGTTCTCGGGCGAGGACCTCGAGCTGCTCTCGGCCTTCGCCGCCCAGGCCGCGATCGCGATCGACAACGCCCGGCTCTACGAGCGCCTCAAGCGTGAGTCGACCCTGCGCAGCAACTTGATGCGCTTCTTCCCGCCCACGGCCGTCGCCCAGCTCATGGCCAAGCCGGGCTTCGCCGACGAGGCGATCGAGACCGAGGTCACGGTGCTCTTTTGCGACATCAGCGGGTTCACCGAGATGACCGGGAAGCTGCGCCCGCGCGACGTGGTGGCCCTGCTCAACCGCTACTTCCCGCGGATCACCGAGGTCGTGTTCCGCTACGAGGGCACGCTCGAGAAGTACATCGGCGACGCCCTGCTCGCGGTCTGGGGCGCGCCCTTTCGCCACGAGGACGACGCCCTGCGGGCGGCGCGGGCGGCCGTCGACATGCAGCAGGCCGTGCGCGAGCTCGCCGAGGAGCTGAGCATGGAGTTCGGCGACGACGCCCCGCCGCTGCGCGTGCACATCGGCCTGAGCAGCGGCCCGGTCGCGGCCGGGAACATCGGCTCGGAGTTCTTCTTGCAGTACGCCACCATCGGCGAGACCACCAACTTGGCGAGCCGGATCTGCGAGCTCGCGGGGCCTGGCGAGATCGCGCTGAGCGAGTCCACCGTGGACCGCATGCGCGCCCAGCTGTCCAGCCCCGAGGCCCAAACCGAAGCCGGAGCCGAAGCCGAACCCGACGCCCGAACCGAGCCCGGAGCAGGGCGGCCGCCCGGGCGCCTCGTCGGTCCCGAGTCCCACAACGTCCGCGGGCGCGAGCAGCCCGTGACCATCTACAAGCTCGAGTACGAGTGATGCAGCACGTCGTCAGCGTCCCCAGGTCCCCCATCGAAGTCCACGTCGGTGCGCGCAGCTTGGAGCTGCACCAGATCCCCGTGTGGCGCGACAACTTCACCTGGCTGATCGTGGATCCGCGCACCGGCGAGGCCGCGGCCGTCGACGGGCCCGAGGCGGATCCGGTGCTCGCCTACCTCGACGCCCACGACCTCGAGCTGAGCACGATCTTCACCACGCACACCCACCCGGACCACATCGGCCTGCACCGCGACCTCGACAAGGCCGAGCGGCTCATGGGCCTGCGCGTGATCGGCAACGCGGCCGTGGGCCAGCGGGGGATCCCCGGGCTCAACGCCGCCGTGCGCGGGGGCGACAGCATCGACTTCGCCGGCGTCCGCTTCGAGGTCATGCTGACCGAGGGCCACATCGACGGCCACCTCAGCTACCGCGCCGGGCCGCTGCTCTTTTGCGGCGACACCCTCTTCGCCGGCGGCTGCGGCTACCTCTTCGACGGGCCGCCAGCCAAGATGCACGCCAGCTTGACCCGCCTCGCCGCCCTGCCCGAGGACACCCTGGTCTGCTGCGCCCACGAGTACACCGAGGACAACCTGCGCTTCGCCTGGTCCGTGGAGCCCGACAACGCGGCCCTCGCCGCGCGCATCCGCGAGGTCTGGGAGCTCCGCGCCCGCGGCGAGTCGACGGTGCCCTCGACCATCGCGGTCGAGCGCGCGACCAACCCCTTCTTGCGCGCCGACTCGCCGACGATCCGCGCCACGCTGGCCGCCGCCTTGCCCGAGGCGCCGCTCGAGACGCCGGCCCAGATCTTCGCCGCGACCCGGGCGCTCAAGGATCGCAAGACCTACAAGGACAGCCCGGACTCGGCGCTGCCCCTTTGAGCACCCCACTGAGCAGCGCCTGCTCGCGCGGCCCAAAAAAGCGCGAGCCCGGGGCAGGTCCGCGATTCGGACCCGACCCGGGCTCGGCTTGCTTCGCGCCCTCGAGTCGAGGCGCACGAGCAGTCGGCTAGGAGCCCGTGGTGGAACCCAGCGCGGCTCCTGGCGCCGGGATTTTCGTCGAGGGCGCGAAGCCAAAACGCCGCTGTACCGGGTGTACTGCCAGTTTTGGCGACAAAGCCCTCGGCGAAAAGACCAAGCGAGGTGTCGCGCTGGGTTTCACCACGGGCTCCTAGCTCAGCCCCTCGATCGCCGCGTCGAGCTTGGGCAGGAGCAGGCGGATGAACACGGCGACCGCGGCCGCGAGCCCGGCGAGGACCAGGAAGAAGGCCACCGGCGACATCATGTGCTGGATCCCGCCGAAGAAGCCCGAGAACTTGTTGCCGAAGGCCGTGGCCAGGAACCATCCGCCCATGGCCAGGCCGACCAGGCGCTTGGGCGCGAGCTTGGTGACCAGCGACAGGCCCATGGGCGAGATCAGCAGCTCGCCTGCGGTGATGATCGCGTAGAAGCCGACCAGCCACCAGCCCGAGACCCGCATGGCGCCGCCGTCGGAGGCCAGGCCCGCGAGGGCCATGAGCAGCAAGGAGACCGTGGTCAGGCACAGGCCATAGAAGACCTTCTGGGCCGTGGTCACGTTCTTGCGCGCGCTGATCCACCCGAAGAGCAGGACGATCAGCGGGGTGAAGGCGACGACGAAGAGCGCGTTGAGCGACTGGAAGAGCTCGGGGTTGATGACCGGGAGCCACTTGCCGGGCTCGAGCTGCTCGGGCGGATGACCAAAGCGCGCTTCGTAGCCCGAGTAGATCTCGTCGAAGCTGTCTTGGGTGACGAGGTAGGTCGGGAAGACCTCGCCTCCGGGCGTCTTGCGCATGAACGCGACCCGGCGCAGGGCCGGCTCGCGCTCGGGGATCTTCGCCGAGTAGGAGGGCACGCCGTGGGCGTCCTTTTCTTCGACGACCTCGACCTTGCCGTCGGCGTAGATCGCCGTGGCGAACTGGAAGAGCGCGGCCTCCTCACCGCTGAAGTCCGTGGCCTGGGCCTTGGGATCGAAGTCGCGCAGCTCGAGCTCCGGGTAGCGCGCGGTGATCTGCGCCAGGGTCTGCTCGTCCATGCGCTTTTGGCCGAACATGCGGACCACGGCGGGGTCCTCGACGACCACCAAGTTGGCCTCGGCGGGGCGCGGGACGTCCTCGCCGGCGTTCTTGTAGTAGGTGGGCAGGGCGTCTTGCTGGAAGGCCGCCGGGGCCGCGATGTCGCGGGCCGTGTCGTCGGCCGCCCACTGGGTCATGGCCGAGCCGTTGAGGTGCAGGACCATGAAGAAGGTGCCGCCGGCGACGTAGATCGGCAGCAGCGCGAACATCCCGGGGCGCTCCTTGTCGCTGACCGTGCGCGGCAAACGAATGAAGTAGATGATCACCGGGATCATCCCGATGATGAAGCCCATGGTCGCCGGGGTCACCGCGAAGTCGGGGATGAACTTGTTGGCGATCACGTAGGTGATCACGCCGACGACCAGCGCGGGCATGAGGATCTTGCCGGCGACGGCCCCGAAGCCGGCGTCGTTGGGGTCTTTTTCGGGCTGGCGATCCGCGTGGGCGAGGACCTTCCACCCGAGCAACAAGATGATCACGCCGAGGATCAGGCCAAAGCCCGCGACCCGGAAGACCATCAGCCAGCCGTAGGTGTTGCGGATCCCCGAGCTCAAGAACGAGGCCAGGAAGGCCCCGATGTTGATGCCCATGTAGAAGATGTTGAAGCCCGAGTCGCGCTTGGGGTCGCCGGCCGCGTAGAGGTTGCCGACCATGACCGAGATGTTGGGCTTGAACAGGCCGTTGCCGAGCACGAGCAGGACCAGGCCCGAGTAGAAGAAGGTGGTCCCGGGCACGCTCATGGCGATCAGCCCGCCGGCCATGACCAGGCCGCCGATCAGCACCGAGCGGCGGTAGCCGAGCATGCGGTCGGCCAGGATCCCGCCGACGAAGGGCGTGAAGTACACGAAGGCGAGGTAGAAGCCGTAGATCTCGTTGGCCTGCCCCGAAGGTAGGGCCAGGCCGCCGCGCTCGAAGTCCTTGGCGTAGAGCAGCAGGACGTTGAGCATGGTGTAGAAGGCCAGGCGCTCCCACATCTCGATGAAAAACAGCCAGGGCAAGCCCCTGGGGTGACCGAAGATCTTCTTTTCGTCTGCTACCACGGGTGCGCCTTTTCGCGGCGATCATCGCCGCTGGCGACCCCTACCGCAAGCCAGCGAGCGCGCCGACGAAAGCGGTCGACGACGCAGCCCCGAGGAATGCGTCGATGACAATGTCGCCTCGTCGGGCGACTGCATCATTCGGGCCCGCTCAGGGCTCGATGAAGAGCGCCTCGAGCTCCTCGTCATCCTCCGCCAGCTCGCGCACGACCCCCGGGATGTCGAGGGCCTCGACGCTCCCGCGCCGGGGGATCGCCCAGCGCTTGCGCGACTGGTAGCGCACGATCTTCTTGGGGTCACCCTCGAGCTCGATGCACAGGTCGAAGCCGCGGTCGGGGGTGCAGCTCTTGGTCTCGACCGGATACTCGCGCTGGTCTTGGAGGATGTAGATGACGCCGCTGCTCTTGCCCTTGCCCGTCCACAGGAAGCTGTCGTGGGCGCCGCGGTAGACCGAGCCGTGGTAGAAGCTGCCGCCTGCGCGCTTGCCGACCTCGGTGACGACGAAGGCGTCGACGCGGTCGCGCGGGCTCGTGGGCAGCTGGCTGACCCACAGGCGGTCGCTGACCTCTGCCGGCGGGGCGCTGCGGCAGCCGGAGATGAGCATGGGCGCGATCAAGGCGGCGCTCAGGCCGAGGCCGCAAAGGATGCTGCGAGGGAGGCGGGGGCGAGTCCTGGGCGAGGTCACCCCCAAATCGTGACAAGCGCGCGGCCGCGCAGCAAGGTTTGTCCGCGCAGGCCACTCGCGCCGCGATCTCGGCGCTTGGCGGGGGCATTTGCCTCAGCGGGAGGTGCGGATACCATGCCGCCATGACCAGCGCCGGCCCCACGCGTCGTCTCGTCCCCCTCGCCTGCGTCCTGCTCGCCAGCAGCTTCAGCTTCGCCTGTGACTCCGCCGAGGAAGGCCACGGAGCTGGGCACGGCCCCGCGGGTTTCGAATCACACATGGGCCGCGTGCCTCTCACGCCTCCCGAGGTCGACGAGGACAGCGTGGACCCCAAGGCTCTGCGCGAGCAGGCCCTCAAGCACTTCGCGCCGCTGCCCAAGGAGTTCGTCAGCCCCGAGAACGAGCTCACCGAGGAGAAGATCGCCCTCGGGCGCATGCTCTACTTCGAGCCGCGCCTGTCCAAGGCCGGCGACATCTCCTGCAACAGCTGCCACATGCTCGACGTCTGGGGCGTGGACAACAACCCGACCTCCCCCGGTCACGAGGGTGCCCTGGGTGACCGCAACTCGCCCACGGTCTACAACGCCGCCGGACACTTCGCGCAGTTCTGGGACGGCCGCGCCGCCACCGTCGAGGAGCAGGCCGGTGGCCCGGTGCTCAACCCGGTCGAGATGGCCATGCCCGACGAGACCTCGGTCAAGACGGTGCTCGACGGCATCCCCGGCTACGTCGAGGCCTTCGCCAAGGCCTTCCCGGGCGAGGACGACCCGGTGACTTTCAAGAACATGGCCCACGCCATCGGCGCCTTCGAGCGTCGCCTGGTCACCCCGGCGCCGATCGACGCCTGGCTCGGCGGAGACGACACCGCGCTCACCTCCGACGCCCTCGCGGGCCTCAAGATCTTCCTCGACGCCAGCTGCACCGACTGCCACAACGGCGTCGGCTTCGGCGGCCAGAGCTACCAGAAGCTCGGCGTGGAGAAGGACTGGGCCGGCCTCGAGGACGAGGGTCGCTTTGCGATCACCGCCGACGAGCGCGACCACTTCGTGTTCAAGGTGCCGAGCCTGCGCAACGTCGAGAAGACCGGCCCCTACCTCCACGACGGCTCGATCGTCGACCTGCCGACCATGGTCAACAAGATGGTCGAGCACCAGACCAAATACGACGAGCTCAGCGACGAGCAGATGGGCCAGATGCTCGCCTTCCTCGGCTCGCTCACCGGTGAGCTGCCCGCGGACGAGTACATCGCCGAGCCCGAGCTCCCCGGCATGGGCGAGGTGGTCGCGGCCGCCGAGGAAGCCGCCGCCGAGGAGGCTGCGGAGGCCGTCGCCGAGAAGGCGGACAAGCCCGAGGCCGCTGACGAAAAGACTGCCGAAGAACCCGCCGAAGAACCCGCCGAAGAGCCCGCCGAGGACGCAGCCGAGTAGCCGTCGACGATCCCCGACGCTCGCGGGCGCCGCGGGTGGCATGTTATCCACTGCCACCATGCGTGCGCCCGCTTTGTTTGTGCTGCTGCCCTTCACCTTGCTCCTGGCCTGCAAGGACCAGGCACGAGAGCGAGGCGTGGGCGAGCGCGAGGCGCCTGCGCCCACGGCCGAGGCGCCCGCGGCCGACGCGGCCCAGGCCAAGACACCCGGCTCCAAAGCGCCACCGCCTGCGCTCGAGGCCGCCCTCGAGGCGCCGAGCAAGATGGGCGACGCCGGCCTCGAAGACTTCCCCATCGCCTTGCCCGCGGCCCAGAAGGTGACCCTCTCCGACCGCAGGACCCTGGACGATGGGCGCGAGGCCTTCACCCTCAACTACGAGGCCGTGGCCGGGGATCCCAAGGCCGTGGCCGCGCAGATCCAGGCCGAGTTCGAGGCCGCCGGTCTGGCGGTCGAGCGCAAGGACTTCGGCGGCGACCAGGGTGAGATGATCTCCCTCGCCGCGACCCGCCCGGCTCCAGGCGATGATCCCGGGGACGATCCCAGCGCAGGAGCCGTGGCCGCCAACGCGACGATCGCCACGACCCGGGACAATCCCGCGGTGACCGTGGTGATCGGCTGGCACGGCCCCAAGCCCTGACTCACTCGACGCGCAGCACCGTCATCATCCCGCCCTCGACGTGGGGGAGGAGCCCGCAGACCCAAATAAAAAATCCGCGCCGACTCGGAGGAGGCGGCGCGGACACGGAGCCAGAGGGATTCGAACCCTCGGTAGGGTTACCCCTACACAGGATTAGCAATCCTGCACCTTCAGCCACTCGGTCATGGCCCCAGGGGGCGCAGAAGCTAGCGGCATTGCTCGCCGCTTGCAAGGCCGGCACACTGGTCTCCGAGAGTGAGCCAACCCGCGCAAAATCCGCCCGAGTCCTCGGCGCTGGCCAAGGTCAGCGCCGCCGTGACCGAGGCCCTCTTCCTCGCCCTGGCCTTCTTTGGCGGCCTGATGGTGATCACGCTGCTGATCCTCATCGGCGTGCTTCCAGACGTGAAGGTCGCGCCCTGGTCGGGGATCTTGGCCGGGCCGATCCTCATGGCCAGCGCGGCCGGTAGCTACTACGCCCTGGAGCGCCTGCGCGCCAAGCAGGGGGAAGATCACACGGCAGACCCCCTGGTCCCGCGTGAAGATCGCAAAGGTGGCCTGGCGAGCGCGCTCCTGGTCCCCCTCTTCGTGCTCGCGGCGCTGGTCGGCAGCGCGACCCTCGGCTGGCTGCAAGAGGCGATCTTCGGGGCCAAGGTGGCCGAGCAGGAGGTGATCGTGGCCCTGGTCGAGCGCGGCGACGTGTTCGAGCTGGCCTTCCTGGCCAGCGTGGCCGTGATCTTGGCCCCGCTGACCGAGGAGCTGCTGTTTCGTCACATGTTCTTCCGCCGGCTGCGGCACAGCGCGGGCGCGCAGCTCGCGTGGGTCCTCCCCGCCGTGGCCTTCGCCGTGTCCCACTGGAACCCGATCGGCCTGGCGATCTACACCTGGCTGGGCCTCGTGTTCGCCTTCGCCTACCTGTACACGGGCCGCTTTTGGGTGGCAGTCGCCGTTCACGCCGGCCACAACGCCCTCGCGCTGGCCATGCTCGTGTGGTTCCCGCAAGAGCTGGCGAGCGGCTGAACATGGGGCCGCCAGCGGCTGGACGTGAGACCCCTCGCTGGCGAGCCGCCGCGAACCCTTGCGTCCCAAGCCTGCCCCTGCTAAATCCCGCAGCCCGCAACACGACAAATCTCCTGCACCCATAGCTCAGCTGGATAGAGCGTCGGTCTACGGAACCGAAAGTCGGAGGTTCGAATCCTTCTGGGTGCGAAGAGCCCCGCCCCCCAAGCGAAAACGCGAAAGGGGCGGGGCTCTGGCTTTTTTGGCGGCTTGGGGCGATCCTGAGGCGCGTGGAGGACGGTGGCTCCCTGCGCGAGGCGGATCTTCGCTACATGCGCCTCGCCATCGAGCTCGCGGCCCAGGCCGGCGAGCGCGGTGACGTACCGGTGGGCGCCCTGGTCGTCCGCGACGGGCGGATCTTGGGCATGGGCTTCAACAACCGCGAGCGCGACCACGACCCGACGGGCCACGCCGAGGTCCTCGCCCTGCGCGAGGCCTGCCGCCAGGCCCAGCGCTGGCGCCTCGACGGGGCCTGCCTCTACGTGACCCTCGAGCCGTGCCCGATGTGCGCCGGCAGCCTGGTCAACACCCGGGTCTCGCGGCTGGTCTACGGCGCCCACGACCCCAAGGCCGGAGCCGTGCGCAGCCTCTACCAGCTGTGCGAGGACCCGCGCTTGAACCACCGCCTCGAGGTCGTCGGGGGCGTGCTCGCGGACGAGTGCGCCGCCTTGCTCAAGGACTTCTTTCGCGCCGCCCGGGCCCGGCACCGCAGCCGTCGACAGGCGGGCGGCGGGCCGCGCTGGTCCGAGGGCCCGCGCTGGACCGAGGGCTCGCGCTGGTCCGGGGCGCCGGAGGGGGAGGAGCGCTGAGTGAGCCAGGCACTCCAAGACGAAGTTCAACAGATCCAAGGCATGCTCACCCGCGAGCGCCTGGCCGTGGATCTATGCGACGGCAAGCGCACCGCCTTCTTGACCCACATCGGCGCGCCGCCGCGCCTGGTCCCCGGGCCGTGGATCGCCCAGCGTCAGCAGGTCCTGGCCCTGGCCCTGGCCAACCTCTCCCCAGGTCAGCGCACCTCTTTGGCCAAGGCCGTGGTCGTCGAGTGGGGCCGGGAGTTCGGCGTCGGCCGCATGGTGCTCTCGGCCATCGCCTCGGGCCTGCCCCTGGGCGGCTCCTCCCTGAGCATGCGCCCGCGCACCCCCGGCGGCGACGGCTCCCCCCACGTGCTCTACACCTGGGCCCTGGGCGCGCGCGCGACTCCGGTGGAGGTCGACTGGCTGCTGCTCCGCGCCCAGCCCGAGTGGGCCCTGGACGCGGGCCCGCGACAGATCGGCGTGCGCGGCCTCGAGACCCTGGCCCAGCTCGGCGGCTCGGTGCTGATCTTGGTGCCCAGCGCCGTCGCGGCCCGCCAGCTCGCCGACGCCGTCGGCGGCAAGCTCCCGCTCGACTCGCACCCGCGCTTCACCCCCTTCCTCGAGCACCACGAGCCCAACGCCGCGCTCTTGCTGTGGCCGCACGACGCCATCCGGGCCAGCTCCCTCGACAAGCGCCGCTTCTCCACGGTCGTGCTCGTTGGCGCGCCCGAGCCCGTGCGCCAGGAGGCGCTGCGATGGGCGAGCGGTCGCCCCGGCGTCGAGCTTGTCGACGTCGCCTGCCCCGGGCGGGTGGATCGCAAGGCCCTGACCCGCTACTGGCAGGCCTGCGGCCGGCCCAAGGTGCTGCTGCGGGGGGATCCGGAGTGGGCCGCCCAGGGTCAGCGCTGGCTCGAGGCGATCGGGGCGACCGTCGCGGCGCACTCCGAAGCCACCCAGCTCGGGTTATTTTGAGCGCGCCATGACCGAGCGCCAAAACCCCCTGCTGAAATTCCGCGACGCCCTGGCCATCGACTCGGTCAGCTTCATGAAGATCTGGTCGCACTACGACCGCGACGAGTCGGGCTACCTCGACTCGCGCGAGGAGCTCGAGGCCCTCGCCCGCGACCTGCTCGAGGCCGGCGGGCGCGAGGGCACCTCGCTCGAGATCGACGACCTGATCTCCGGCTTCGAAGACATCTTCGACGCCGACGGCGACAACCGCCTGGGCCTCGGCGAGCTCGCCGAGCTGCTCGCTGTCGAGGATAATTTTCTGACCCGCTTCAACGGCCGCGACGCCCTGACCACCGCGGAGATCGAGGCCCTTTGCGCCCACTACGACCGCGACCACGACGGCGCCCTGGCGGGCGACGAGCTGCTCGCCTTCGTCCGCGATCTCCTGCGCCGCGAGAGCCGTGAGCCGACCCGGGCCGAGCTCGACCTCTACGCGGCCACGCTGCTGCGCAGCTTCGACACCGATCGCAACGGTCGCCTGGACATCTCGGAGCTCGGCGAGCTGCTGGCCTAGGAGCCCGTGGTGGAACCCAGCGCGGCTCCTCGCGCCGGGATTTTCGTCGAGGGCGCGAAGCCAAAACGCCGCTGTACCGGGCGTACTGCAAGTTTTGGCGACAAAGCCCTCGGCGAAAAGACCAAGCGAGGTGTCGTGTTGGGTTTCACCACGGGCTCCTAGTGCCCGTGGTGATCCCCGCTCTAGTCGTCCAGGGCGAGGGTCTGAAAACTAGCCGTTCGCGCGCGCGCATCCTTGGCCGCGCCGGCTTCGTTCGCGTCCCCATCGTCGTCTTCGCCCAGGAGCTCGCCGACCCAGGCGGCGAGCTCCAAGCTGCCGGCGGGCGCGAGCTCGAGGCGCGCGCGCTGGAAGCCCCGGGCCGCCGCCGCCGCGCTGGGCCGCTGCGCTGGTGCGCGCGAGAGCATCGCCCGCAGCAGCGCGACGAGCTCGGCGTCGAGGGCCGCGAAGCCACGACCGCCAAAGTCGCGGCCCAGCTCGGCGCGACGGATCGCCTCCATGGTCTCGAGCGGCCCCGCGCCGTCGAAGGGCCGCCGACCCAGGAGCAGCTCGTGGGCCGTGACCCCGAGGGCGAAGAGGTCCAAGGCCGCGCTCGCCGTCGCCCCGGTGATCTGCTCCGGCGCCATGTAGGCGTACTTGCCCTTGCGCAGCCGACCCCAGGTGCGGTCGTCCTCGGCGGTGGCCTTGGCGATGCCGAAGTCGCCGAGCTTGACGGCCCCGGCCCGCGAGAGCAGCACGTTGTGGGGGCTGAGGTCGCGGTGGACCAGCCCCAGGGGCCGGCCGGCGTCGTCGCGCAGGTCGTGGACGAAGGCCAGGGCCAAGGCGAGCTGCTCGGCGATCAGCAGGGCGAGGGCCCGGGGCAGCGCCCCGCCGCCCTCGCCCGCGGGCCGCTCGGCTCCCCGCTCCCCGCTGTCCTCTCGCTCGCGCTCATCCTCGCGCTCATCCTCGCGCTCATCCCTGCCCTCGTCCTCGGCCCCCTCCGCGCGAGCGAGCAGCGTGGCCAGATCCGCGCCGTCGACGTGGTCCATGCACAGGTAGTAGGTCTGCTCGTGCAGGCCAAAGTCGTGGACCTCGACCAGGTTGGGGTGGCTCAGCCGCGCGCCCAGGCGCGCCTCCGAGATCAGCAGCCGCTCGAGCTCCGGCCGCCCGCGATGCTCGGGGCGCAGGACCTTGAGCGCGACCTGCTTGTCCCAGCCCGCGGCGCCAAAGCGCTGGGCCAGGTAGACCTCCGCCATGCCGCCAGCGCCCAGGCGACGAAGGATGCGATAGGGGCCGAGGCTGGTTCCAATCACGGACTACCAGGTGTAGCAGGCTGATACCATCGGGTCATCGTCCCCCCCGCCACCATTGCGACCTTCGCCACCGTCGCCCCCGAGCACCCCGAGCACCCCGGCGCCCGCGCGGCGCGGGTCCAGGTGGTCGTCATCGACGGGCCGGACATGGGCCGCGCGACGCCCTTGCCCGCCCCGCCTGCGGTCGTGGTCGTGGGCAGCGATCCGAGCTGTGATCTGGTCTCGAGCGATCCCCGGGTCTCGCGCCGCCACCTCGAGATCGCCATGGGCGAGGCCCCCGGCAGCTACTTGGTCCGCGACCTCGGCTCGAGAAACGGCACGCACTTTCAAGGCGCCGCGATCACCGAGGCCATCGTCGCGCCCGGGGCCACGCTGCGCCTGGGCAACAGCTACCTGCGCCTGCAGCTCGCCCCCCACGATCTCGCGCTCCCGCCCAGCGCCCGCAACCGCCTCGGCGAGCTCGTGGGCCAGAGCCTCGCGATGCGCGAGCTCTTCGCCGTGCTCGAGCGCGCGGCCGACAGCGAGATCACGGTCTTGCTCGAGGGTGAGACGGGTACGGGCAAGGAGCTGTGCGCCCGGGGGATCCACGAGCTCGGCGCGCGCCGGCGCGGCCCCATGGTCGCCCTCGACTGCGGCTCCCTGCCCGAGGGCCTGGTCGAGAGCGAGCTCTTTGGCCACGTCCGCGGGGCCTTCACCGGGGCCATGCAGGCCCGCGAGGGCGCCTTCGCCCGGGCCCACGGCGGGACCTTGTTCCTCGACGAGGTCGACTCCCTGCCCCTGACCCTCCAGCCCCGGCTGCTGCGCGCCCTCGAGTCTCGGCGCGTGCGCCCGGTCGGCGGCGACGAAGAGCGCGAGGTCGACGTGCGCGTGGTCGCGGCCTGCCAGGGCGACCTCGGCCCGGCCGTGGCCCGCGGCGAGTTTCGCCCCGACCTCTACTATCGGCTCTCGGTCTTGCGCGTGGCCCTGCCACCGCTGCGAGCGCGGCGTGAAGACCTGGGCATCACCGTCCGCGAGCTCCTCGCCCGCCGCGGCTTCGACGATCCCGGCGAGATCGCGGGCCCCAACCTCGAGCGCCTCGTCGCCCACGCCTGGCCGGGCAACGTCCGCGAGCTTCGCAACGTCCTCGACCGCGCCCTCGCGCTCTCACCCGGCGCCCGCAGCTTCGCCCAGCTGCGCCTGCACATGCCCGGGGACCACGGCCAGCTCGCCAGCGGCGACGGCCTGCGCGTCGACACCCAGCTGCCTTACGCCGACGCCAAGCAGCACCTGCTCGACGCCTTCGAGCGCCGCTACCTCGGCGAGCTCTTCGCCCGCAACGACGGCAACATCTCGGCCACCGCCCGCGACGCCCAGCTCGACCGCAAGCACCTGCGCTCCTTGCTGCGCAAACATGGCCTGATCGACTGAGCCACGCTCGGGAGGTGTTCAGGCCGCGAAGGGCGTCGGCCCGCCGTTGGCCGCCGGCGCGATGGTGCGCAGCCGCGGGCCAGCCACGGGCGCGTCGGCCAGGTCTCGCGCCGCGGCCATCCGCACCGCCCGACGCACCAGCTCCCTGCGGTTCGCCGCCCCGGTCTTGGCGTAGACCTCCCGGGCCTGGGCGTCGATCAGCCCCACGACCAACCCCAGCTGCGAGGCGATCCCCCGCACGCTGCCGAGCATGAGCAGGTGGGCCACGGAGCGCTCGCGTCGGTTGAGGCCGTAGGCGTCGCCCAGCGCGTCCACCAGCACGTCGACGGCCGAGGAGGAGAGGTTGGCGGAGAAGGGGGCGGGGAGGAGCGAGAGCGGAGCGTTCATCTCGGGTTCAAGATGACGCCCGAGGGGGCGAACCGTCAGGGACCGCAGGGCCACCGCAGGGGGTCACACCCGAACCCGAGGTCGGGTCCTACAGCTCGGTGAATTTCCTACTCCACCGAGCATTTTCGCGCCCCCCGCAACGAAGTCACCGCTCGTCACCAATGGTCACCAGCAAAGACCCCGCACACCGCCCTCACCCAGCCGAGCCCGGGCCCCGAAGCCAATCACGGCAGCGCCGATCACCCCGCCTCGAAGAACCAGGCCCGAGGACCGGGCGAAGCCCCAAGCCCAAGCTCCCCAAAGAACCCGGACCAAGCCCCAAGGAGCAAAGACCAAAGACCAAGCCCCGAGCACCAAAGACCAAGCGAGGAACAGACAAAGACCCCCCTCTGGGGGGTCACTACGTGCGCCCGCCAACTACATGCCTACCGCCCGAGCCCCCAAGGGCTCGAGGGCCGCGCAGCGGCCCTACTGCGGCTAACAGCAGGACCACCGCGGGGGGCCAAACTAGCTACAGCCGGAAGTGCCGCCGCAGGTCACACACTTGAGGCAAGACCCGTTGCGCACCAGCGTGAAGCTCCCGCAGGCGTCACAAGCGTCCCCCTCGTAGCCCTGCATCTTCGCCCGGCGAACCTGCTCGCCCAGCGCCGCCGAGGCAGCCAGCTCGCTCTGGCGGCCGTTTCCGGGCTTGTTGGCCGCGGCCACCGGAGGGGTGAAGCCGGCCGAGCTCGGCGCCGCGCCGGCGACCGAGGTGCGATCCTCGACCTCGATCTTGCCCTCGCTGACGAAGAGGTGACGCGAGCGCGGCAGGTCGGCGGTCAGCTTGAGCGGGCCGGGGGTGACGACGCGCTCGGACACGACCTCTTCCTCGCGGTACTCGGGCTCGTCATCGCCGGTGGCGTCGGGGGCCAGGTCGTCGGGGAGCACGTGGGCGAGGTCGGTGCGCCCGAGGTAGGAGATCGCCAGCTCGCGGAAGATGTAGTCGATCAGCGAGGTGGACATCTTGATGTTGGGGTGGCCGGTGACCATCCCGTTGGGCTCGAAGCGCGTGAACACGAAGGCCTCGACGTACTCCTCGAGGGGCACGCCGTACTGGAGGCCGAGGCTGATCGCGATCGCGAAGCAGTTCATCAGCGAGCGGAAGGCGGCGCCCTCCTTGTGCATGTCGATGAACACCTCACCGATGGAGCCGTCGCTGTACTCGCCGGTGTGGACATAGACCTTGTGGCCGCCGATCACCGCTTTTTGGGTGTAGCCGGCGCGGCGATCGGGCATCCGCCGGCGCTTGGCGATGTAGCGGTGGACGACGCGCTCGGTGACCTTCTCGATCACCTGGGGCTGCGCCGTGGCCGGGCGCGGGCCCTCGGCGTCGTCGAGATCGTCGAGGTCGTCGAGGATGTCCTCGGCGAGGGCGGCCGAGAGCGGCTGGCTGAGCTTGCTGCCGTCGCGGTAGAGGGCGATGGCCTTGACGGCCAGGCGCCACGAGGCCTCGTAGACCTGCTTGACCTCTTCGACGCTGGCCTCGTTGGGCATGTTGATGGTCTTGGAGATCGCCCCGGACAAGAAGGGCTGAGCCGCGGCCATCATGTGCACGTGGGCCATGGGCCGGATGAAGCGGGTGCCGTAGCGACCGCAGCGGTTGGCGCAGTCGAACACCGGGAGGTGCTCGTCACGCAGGTGCGGCGCGCCCTCGACGGTCATGGTCCCGCACACCCAGTCGTTGGCCTTTTGGATGTCCTCGGCCGAGAACCCGATCCCGCGCAGCAGGTCGAAGGTGGGGTCGGCGAGCTGGGCCTCGGACAGGCCGAGGACCTCGCGGCAAAACGCGTCGCCGAGGCTGTAGCGGTTGAAGGCGAAGGACAGCTCGAAGGCCTGCGCGAGCTCGGACTCGACGCGGTCGATGACCTCCTTGGTGAAGCCCTTGGCCTCGAGGTCGGCGTGGGTGATCGCCGGCGAGCCGGCCAGGGTGCCCGCGCCCTTGCAGTAGCGGACGATGTCCTCGATCTGGCTGCCGCTGTAGCCCAGGCGGCGCAGGGCGGTGGGCACCGACTGGTTGATGATCTTGAAGTAGCCGCCGCCGGCGAGCTTCTTGAACTTGACCAGGGCGAAGTCGGGTTCGATGCCCGTGGTGTCGCAGTCCATGACCAGGCCGATGGTCCCGGTCGGGGCGATCACGGTGACCTGGGCGTTGCGGTAGCCGTGCTGCTCGCCGCGCTCGAGGGCCTCGTCCCAGGCGCCGCGGGCCGCGTCGAGCAGGTAGCTCGGGCAGCGGCGCGGGTCGATGCCGGTGGGGAAGGTCGCGAGCTGCTCGTACTCACCGGTCGCGGCGTCGTAGGCCGCGCGACGGTGGTTGCGGATCACCCGGAGCATGCTCTCGCGGTTCTTGGCGTAGCCGGCGAAGGCCCCGTGCTCGGCGGCGAGCTCGGCCGAGGCGGCGTAGCAGGCACCGGTCATCAGCGCCGTGATCCCGCCGCAGATCGCCGTGGCCTCGGACGAGTCGTAGGGCACGCCGCGGACCATGAAGTAGGACCCCAAGTTGGCGTAGCCCAGGCCGAGGGTGCGGAAGTGGTAGCTGAGCTCGGCGATCCGGGCGCTCGGGAACTGGGCCATGAGCACCGAGACCTCGAGCACGATGGTCCACAGCCGGCAGGCGTGGCGCACGGCCTCGACGTCGAGCTCGCCGCTGGGCTCGACCACGAACTTCATGAGGTTGAGCGAGGCCAGGTTGCAGGCCGTGTCGTCCAAGAACATGTACTCGGAGCACGGGTTGCTGGCGTTGATCCGCCCGCTCTGCGGGCAGGTGTGCCAGTCGTTGATCGTGGTGTCGAACTGCAGGCCCGGGTCGGCGCAGCTCCACGCCGAGAACGCGATCTTGTCCCACAGCTCGCGCGCACGCAGGGTGCGGGCGACCTTGCCGTCGGTGCGCCGGCGCAGGTCCCAGTTGTCGTCGGACTCGACGGCCTTCAAGAAGGTGTCGGGCAGGCGCACGGAGTTGTTGGAGTTCTGACCCGAGACGGTGCCGTAGGCGTCGGAGTCCCAGTTGGTCGAGTACTCGGCGAACTCGAGCTCGCGGGCGCCCTGGCGCGCGAGGGCGACGGCGCGCTGGACGTAGTTCTCGGGCACCTGGGACTTGCGGGCCTTCTTGATCGCCTTGCGCAGGGGGCCGTTCTTGCGCGGGTCGAAGCGCTGATCCCTCGAGCTCGGCGTCGGTGACGTGGCAGGCGCGGATGATCTGGTTGAGGTGCTCGTTGCAGATCCGCGAGCCCGTGACCAGGGCGGCGACCTTCTGCTCCTCGATCACCTTCCAGTCGATGTAGTCCTCGATGTCCGGGTGGTCGACGTCGACGACGACCATCTTGGCCGCGCGCCGGGTGGTCCCGCCGCTCTTGATCGCCCCGGCCGCCCGATCGCCGATGCGCAGGAAGCTCATCAGCCCGCTCGAGCGCCCGCCGCCCGAGAGCGGCTCACCCTCGCCGCGGATCTGCGAGAAGTTCGAGCCGGTGCCCGAGCCGTACTTGAACAGCCGGGCCTCGCGGATCCACAGGTCCATGATCCCGTTCTCACCCACGAGGTCGTCGGCGACGCCCTGGATGAAGCAGGCGTGGGGCTGGGGGTGCTCGTAGGCGCTCTCGGACTTGCGCAGCTCCCGGTCTCGGCGTCGCAGTAGTAGTGCCCCTGGGCCGGGCCGGCGATGCCGTAGGCCCAGTGCAGCCCGGTGTTGAACCACTGCGGGCTGTTGGGCGCGGCCCGCTGGCTGGCGAGCATGGTCACCATCTCGTCGTAGAAGGCCCGAGCCTGGGGCTCGTCCTCGAAGTAGCCGTGCTTGAAGCCCCAGTAGGTCCAGCAGCCGGCCAGGCGGTTGAAGACCTGACGGCTGTCGCGCTCACCGGTGGCCCGCGCCTTGGCGGGGAGCTTGGCGAGGGCGGCCTCGTCGGGCTCGCTGCGCCACAGCCACTCGGGCACGCCCTCCTCGGGGACCTTGCGCAACACGGTCGGCACGCCGGCGCGGCGGAAGTACTTCTGGGCGAGGATGTCGACAGCGACCTGCGACCAACCCTTGGGGACCTCGATGTCCTTGGCCTCGAAGACGAGCGAGCCGTCGGGGTTGGTGATGCGAGAGCTGCGAGCTTCGAAATCGACGCCTTCGTAGGGGCGCTCGGTCTGGCGGGTGAACAAGCGGGAGATCTTCATCGGAGCGTTCGTGTGCGTGGGTGCGAGAGGGGCGGCGCTGGGGCGAAGCGCCTGGGAGGGCGAGAGGGGGACGAAAGCTGCGTCGGGGCTCGGCGCCGGTGACCAGACCGGGCGAGGGGGGCGAAGTCGTGTCGGCCGACTGTCGGGAGACGAGGTGAAGCGAAGCGAAGGAGAAGCAGGGTGGTGAGACCGACAGGGGTGATGCCGACAGGGGCGGGTCGGCGGAGACGGCGACGGGGCTGGCCGCCAGGGCGGCGGAGCGTAGAAGACCACGGGCGCGGACCGAAGGACGGACCGACGTGGTGCTTGTGAGGAGGGATCTGGATCCCCCGGGGAGCTCTCGAGGATGCGCGTGTTGCGGTGACTGCGCGTTGCCGGTTACCCGGATGGATCGCTTCGGCTCGCTGATTAGCGCGGTTCTGGGTTGGACCGCCGGCGAGCCGGGCACCCCATCATCTTGGGGTGGATGGCCTACCCAACCACAAGATATGGTGTGTTCGCAAGTTCTCCGCGGTTCCCGCGAACGAGAATTATCCACAGGGCCAAGCCCACGGGCTGGACTGATTGAGGCCGGGATCACACCTGCCCCAGGGCTGCAAAGACCGCCTTGATGAAGGGGGGTCAGACCCCCGAGCTTCGGCCACTTCTCGGCTTGGCCCCGGTCTTGCTGCCTGTGGATCAGGGGCAACTTCGCGCCGCCTTCATCCCCAATTCCTCCCAGCGGAGAACCGGCTCGGGGTGACTTCAAGGTTCGATTGTCACATGGGAGATCTCCTCACGCGGCCCCAAAACACGGGCTTCGCGCCTGCGCTGCATGCGCGTATCCGGCCCGTCTCGTGGTCGGCTCCGGGCCGTGGCACAATCGCCCCCGGCCCGTGGCCCCCATGCCTGGAGATCGCAACGACATCTTGCGCCCGGCGAGCTCGCTCGCCTGAGCGCCCTCGAGACACTCAAGGGCTTGAGCAACCCGGCGAGGTCAAGCTCGCCGAGCTCGTCAGCTTCCTCGAGTCCCGCGATCTGTGGTCGCAGTTCTCTCGGATCACCCTTGGAGACCTGCGCGACGCCTTCGGCAAGGCGGAGCCCGAAGCCGACGCCAAGGCGGACACGCCCCGCAAGCGCAAGCGTCGGATCATGAAGGAGGCGCTGCTCGGGCCCGACGAAGACGAGGTCGGCAACGTCGAGGCCCTCGTCCTCGAGGAGAAGAAGCCCGCCGACGGTGGCCTCGACAACGACGAGGTCGCCCGCATGGTGGTGCCCTTCGTCGAGGGCAACGGCGACGTGACCCTCGACGACATCGCCGAATACACCCGCCTGGATCGCAAGGTGCTGCGCCACCACCTCGGGCTGCTCTGCAAAGAGGGGCGTCTCGAGCGCATCGGCGTCGGGCGTCACGCGATCTACTCGGCCGTCGGCTGAGCGAGCCGAACGCGTCGCCACGGGCGAGACCCACCGGCGGCGAGCGACCGCTCGGCTGAGCGGCCGGCCCGCCCGGCCTATCCCAACATCGGTCTACCGTGAGGGTCTGAGCCGCGACCGGTCCGTGCTCCGACGGGCCACGCTCGACGCCTGCGTCGGTGCTGAATCTCTGCGGATCCGTACCGCGCTGGGCGTTTTTTGCGCGTCCTCTTGGCGGCTGGACTCGCGCGGCCTCGGCCACCATCATTTCGGCCCTTGGCCGAGCCATCGCATGCCCGCCGTCTGGCGACCGGATTACGCGATGGTGGATCGAGCAGATCATCCGCCACCGCGTCGCAGTCCTCGCCGTAGGCCTGCTGATGACCCTCGCATCAGTGTTCCTGGCGTCGCAGCTGGTGATCGACAGTGACCTGCGGGCGCTCTTGCCCAAGAAGCATCCGGTGGTCCAGGCCATCGACCATGTCGAGCGCAATTTTGGCGCGGTCGGTTCGATCAACGTGGTCGTCGAAGGCGGCACCGTGGACGGCCGCCACGCTTCGCCGACGCCCTCCACGACAGCCTCTCTGGCGACTCGATGCTCCGCGAGGTCGACCACCGGCTCGAGAGCGACTTCTTCGTCGAGCACGCGCTCTACTACCTCGACGCGTCCGAGATGGCCGAGCTCTCCGATCGCGTGCGCGCCTGGGAGCACTACGAATTTTGTTCGGCGGCCCCGGACGTGTGCGTGGACGATCCGGACCCCGACGCGCCCAGGCCCTGCAGACCTTCATCGACGACAAGCAGCCTCGGTCAACGAGGAGCTCGGCGAGCGCACGGGCTTCACGGACTACTACGAGCGCGAGGGCATCGAGGCCCTGGTGGTCTTCCTGCGGCCCACCGGGAGCTCGGCGGACCTCGAGTTCGCGGCCGCGGTCAGCGAGCGGATGTTCGAGCGCGTCGAGGCGGTGTTCGCCCGCGACGGCCCGTGGACCGGCACGGGGATGCGCTTCAACTCGTCGGCCCTTACATCAACAAGGCGGCCGAGCGCACGGTGATCCAGCGCGACATGTGCGCACGGGGCTGTTCGCGCTGGGCGGGGTGATCGTCGTGCTCGTGGTGCTCTTTCGCAGCATCCGGCCGTCGCGACCTTGCTGATCCCCCTGATGTGCGGGGTCGCCTGGTCGCTGGGCGCGACCTACCTGGCCCTCGGTCACCTCAACGCGATCACCAGCATGATCTCGTCGGTGGTCATGGGCATCGGCATCGACGCCGGAATCCACATCCTCGCCAGGACCCGGCGCGAGCGCGAGTTCCACGACAGCCACGACAGCATCCGCCTGGCCTTCAAGGGCCTGATCGCGCCGCTGCTGATCGCCTCGGGGACCACCGCGAGCGCCTTCGTGGTCATGGCCAACTCGACCTTCCCGGCCTTCAGCGAGTTCGGGGTGATCGCCTTCTTGGCGTCAGCTTGTGCCTGCTGGCAATGGTCACCGTGTTCCCGGCGCTGCTCGCACGCCTCGGCGTCAAGAAGGCCAAGCGCCTGCCGCCCGGCGGCATCAGCCAGGCCACGCGGGTGCTCCTCGCCCGGCCGGGGCTGATCTTCGTGGCGGTGGTGATCCTCAGCGCGGCCTCGGTCCGGGGCGTCAGCGCCATGCGCCACCACGGCTTCGAGCGCAGCAGCCGGACGCTGCAGAGCGACGAGACCCGCGCGCGCACCGAGGCCGACGTCTTCTTGATCTCCGACATCTTTGGCCGTGACGTCCACGCCAGCGTGCTCGCGATCGAGGACTGGGGACGAGCTCGAGCGCGTCTACGCCCTGGCCCGCCCGCCACGCCCGCCACCTCGAAGAGGGCGGCAGCCGCGTCGCGGCATCGTCGCCGCGCCCAGACTGCTCCCGACGAGAACCATCGACTCGAGCATCGCCAGGCCCAGA
>NZ_JABJWV010000008.1:0-6001 GCF_011083025.2 Pseudenhygromyxa sp. WMMC2535 | reverse complement strand
GCCACAGGTCGGGGGTCAGCAGCCAGCAGCAGCCGCGGCGCTGGACCAGCGAGTAGGCGTAGTTCTCGAGGCCGCTGTCGCCGTCGTCGTCGTAGCCGCCGTTGCCCAGGGACACGCCGGCGTGGGACAGGCCGCTGGGGTCGACCTCGGAGTCGACGGTGGCGTTGCCGCCCAGGCCGTCGCCGATGCCGGGGGTGCCGATGGCGCGATCGAGGGTCTGCCAGCGGAACCAGGACTTGAAGCCGTAGTTGACCACGGGCAGGCCGCTCGACAGCTTGCGCTGGAGCATGCCGGGGTCGTCGCGGCGCTCGAGGAAGATGCTGAACTGGCGGACGTCGTCGTACTTCTCGGCCGAGAAGGCCTGGGCGACGAGGTTGCCCGAGTCCCACTCGGCGCCGAGCAGCTGGGCCGTGGTCGGGCCACTGGACGCCCAGTCGTAGCTCACGCCGAAGGTCAGGGCGTTGCGCTTGTCGGGGCCGAAGTCGAAGGTCAGCTTGACCGAGTCGACGGAGTCACCGTAGTCGGTGTCGACCATGCGCACGATGTCGGCGTGCTCGCCGCGATCGTAGCCGTTGCCGTCGTTATAGAAGATGCCCATACCCCAGTGGTTGGGCATGCGGCCGGCCTCGAGGGTCATGCCGAAGCCGAAGCGAATCTCGCCCCAGGCGCGCTTGACCGTGATGCTGTCGGTCAGCGAGTTCACGCCCTGGGTGGGCGCGGCCATCGAGCGGGTGAACAGGCTGACGGGCGCCCAGGGGTTCTCGGCGGCGAAGCCCTGGGGGGTGCTGCCGAGCACCAGGTTGTCGAGCAGGTCGACCTGGGCGTGGACCTTGACCGTGTCGGTGACGTGGATCGTGGGCTCGAGGCGCAGGCGGAGGTTGGCGCTCGAGGTGCCGCGGCGACGGGCGCAGCGCTGGCTGATCTTCGTCGCGCTCACTCCGGCGGAGCTCAGCTGCTGGTAGCAGCTGGCGTCGTTGGACGAGAGGTCGCCCTCGTCGTTGAGCTCGGCGGTCTCGGCCGGAGGGATGAAGAACTTGTTGGTCTCGGTGTCGAGATCGTCGTAGTCGAGGTTGAGGTCCAGGCGGTGGAAGTAGTCCGCGCGCATGCGGAAGTAGCCGTGGAGCTCGAAGAGCTGGACCTTGCGCCGACCCTCGGGCTGCGCCGGGACCGGGACGACCGGGGCGAGGGCGCCCTTGTCCTTGGGCGCGGCCTCGGCCGGGCCGTCTTCACTGTCGCCGCCGCCGGGCGGGCCGCCTGGGCCACCCGGGCCGGCTTGGCCGCCGGGCATGGCACCCGAGCCGGTCCCCCCCATCGGCGGGGCGGCCCAGGCCGTCGCCGAGAGGCCCAATCCGAGGCCCAATCCAAGGCCAGTTGCGACGCCGAGGCCGAGGGTCGATCCCAAGATCGGACCCAAGACAGAGGTCGCGAAGCACAGTGGTCGCCGAGGAGTGGGCATGAAAGCGGGGCACGATAGCCAGCGTCCGATGACCCGTCAACGCCGGGCCTGGAGCTCGTTTAGAGGCTTTAGGTGCAAATTGCGCCAGGATTGGGGGCGCCCTGGGGGTGCGCGATCGCGGCAGCGCACGCGGCCCTCGGCTTGGCGTACCCTGGCCCGATGAGCGCCCAGTGGCACCCCGGCCAGCTGCTCTTCGTCGGCTTCCCGGGTCGCACGATCCCCCCAGACCTCGCGGCCTGCATCCGCGAAGGTCGCGTCGGCGGGGTGATCTTGTTCAAGCGCAACGTCGGCGAGCCCAGCGAGGTCCGCGAGCTGGTCCGTGAGCTCCACGCGCTGGCCCCGCGGACGCGCCGCTGACCGTGGCCGTGGACCAGGAGGGCGGCCGGGTCCAACGCCTGCGAGATCCCTGGACCGAGTGGCCGCCGATGCGCGCCCTGGGCTCGCGCAGCGTGGCGGACACGGCCCGCTTCGCCGCGGCCATGGCCCTCGAGCTGCTCGACTGCGGCTTCGACCTCGACTTCGCGCCGGTGGTCGACGTCGACAGCAACCCCGACAACCCAGTGATCGGCGACCGCAGCTTCGCCCGCGACGCGGCTCGGGTCTCGGCTCACGCCACCGCCTTCATCCAGGCCATGCAGGGCAAAGGCCTGGCCGCCTGCGCCAAGCACTTCCCCGGTCACGGCGACACGGATCTCGACAGCCACCTCGCGCTGCCGCGCCTCGACCACGGCCGCGAGCGCCTCGATCGCGTCGAGCTCCCGCCCTTTCGCGCGGCGGTCGAAGCTGGCGTGGCCAGCGTGATGACGGCCCACGTGCTCTACCCGCGCCTCGACCCCAAGCGCCCGGCCACGCTCTCCCCCGAGGTCATGGGGGTGCTGCGCGACGAGCTCGGCTACGACGGCCTGGTGCTCTCCGACGACATCGAGATGCGGGCCGTCGCGGATCACTTCTCCGTCGAGGCGCGCAGCCTCGGGGCGCTGCGCGCAGGCGTCGACGTGATCTTGGCCTGCTCCGCGGCGGACCTGCGCGAAGAGGTGATCGCCAAGCTCGAGGCGGCCCCGGACGCGCTGGTCGAGGACGCGCTGCGTCGCGTGGTCGCGTTCAAGGCCCGCTTTCAGGCTCCGGCGGTCGTGCCCCTGAGCGAGCTCGGGCCGCCCTTTGCGAGCCACCGGGCCCTGGCCGAGTCCCTGCGGGTGCCGGCGAGCGAGGACCCGGGGACTGATCCAGCTGATCCAGCTGATCCAGCTGATCTAATCGATCCCACCGAGCGCGACTGAGCTGCGGCTCGTGCATCACGCGTCTTCGTGAGTGGTGGCGCGGCCCAGGTCGCGCGGCTGGTCGTCCGTTTTCGTGAGGATCTGTATCGCGCGTTTCGCTCGCAGACGCTTTGGATCACAGATCGGCTGTAGCGACTTCAAAACGAGATTTCGAGCGCTCACGAGGAGGCGCGCGCGTGGAGGGGGGCGACTTTGCCCCTCGTGTAATTAGATTGTGTTCGTGCTCTGGCGCCTCGTCAGCGCGATATCCTGGCCAGGCGAGACGAGCATGACGATGGCGCATCGTCATGCTCGTCTCGCCTGGCCAGGATATCGCGCTGACGAGGCGCCAGAGCACGAACACAATCTAATTACACGAGGGGCAAAGTCGCCCCCCTCCACGCGCGCGCCTCCTCGTGAGCGCTCGAAATCTCGTTTTGAAGTCGCTACAGCCGATCTGTGATCCAAAGCGTCTGCGAGCGAAACGCGCGATACAGATCCTCACGAAAACGGACGACCAGCCGCGCGACCTGGGCCGCGCCACCACTCACGAAGACGCGTGATGCACGAGCCGCAGCTCAGTCGCGCTCGGTGGGATCGATTAGATCAGCTGGATCAGCTGGATCAGCTGGATCAGTCCCCGGGTCCTCGCTCGCCGGCACCCGCAGGGACTCGGCCAGGGCCCGGTGGCTCGCAAAGGGCGGCCCGAGCTCGCTCAGGGGCACGACCGCCGGAGCCTGAAAGCGGGCCTTGAACGCGACCACGCGACGCAGCGCGTCCTCGACCAGCGCGTCCGGGGCCGCCTCGAGCTTGGCGATCACCTCTTCGCGCAGGTCCGCCGCGGAGCAGGCCAAGATCACGTCGACGCCTGCGCGCAGCGCCCGAGGCTGCGCGCCTCGACGGAGAAGTGATCCGCGACGGCCCGCATCTCGATGTCGTCGGAGAGCACCAGGCCGTCGTAGCCGAGCTCGTCGCGCAGCACCCCATGACCTCGGGGGAGAGCGTGGCCGGGCGCTTGGGGTCGAGGCGCGGGTAGAGCACGTGGGCCGTCATCACGCTGGCCACGCCAGCTTCGACCGCCGCGCGAAAGGGCGGGAGCTCGACGCGATCGAGGCGCTCGCGGCCGTGGTCGAGGCGCGGCAGCGCGAGGTGGCTGTCGAGATCCGTGTCGCCGTGACCGGGGAAGTGCTTGGCGCAGGCGGCCAGGCCTTTGCCCTGCATGGCCTGGATGAAGGCGGTGGCGTGAGCCGAGACCCGAGCCGCGTCGCGGGCGAAGCTGCGGTCGCCGATCACTGGGTTGTCGGGGTTGCTGTCGACGTCGACCACCGGCGCGAAGTCGAGGTCGAAGCCGCAGTCGAGCAGCTCGAGGGCCATGGCCGCGGCGAAGCGGGCCGTGTCCGCCACGCTGCGCGAGCCCAGGGCGCGCATCGGCGGCCACTCGGTCCAGGGATCTCGCAGGCGTTGGACCCGGCCGCCCTCCTGGTCCACGGCCACGGTCAGCGGCGCGTCCGCGGGGGCCAGCGCGTGGAGCTCACGGACCAGCTCGCGGACCTCGCTGGGCTCGCCGACGTTGCGCTTGAACAAGATCACCCCGCCGACGCGACCTTCGCGGATGCAGGCCGCGAGGTCTGGGGGGATCGTGCGACCCGGGAAGCCGACGAAGAGCAGCTGGCCGGGGTGCCACTGGGCGCTCATCGGGCCAGGGTACGCCAAGCCGAGGGCCGCGTGCGCTGCCGCGATCGCGCACCCCCAGGGCGCCCCCAATCCTGGCGCAATTTGCACCTAAAGCCTCTAAACGAGCTCCAGGCCCGGCGTTGACGGGTCATCGGACGCTGGCTATCGTGCCCCGCTTTCATGCCCACTCCTCGGCGACCACTGTGCTTCGCGACCTCTGTCTTGGGTCCGATCTTGGGATCGACCCTCGGCCTCGGCGTCGCAACTGGCCTTGGATTGGGCCTCGGATTGGGCCTCTCGGCGACGGCCTGGGCCGCCCCGCCGATGGGGGGGACCGGCTCGGGTGCCATGCCCGGCGGCCAAGCCGGCCCGGGTGGCCCAGGCGGCCCGCCCGGCGGCGGCGACAGTGAAGACGGCCCGGCCGAGGCCGCGCCCAAGGACAAGGGCGCCCTCGCCCCGGTCGTCCCGGTCCCGGCGCAGCCCGAGGGTCGGCGCAAGGTCCAGCTCTTCGAGCTCCACGGCTACTTCCGCATGCGCGCGGACTACTTCCACCGCCTGGACCTCAACCTCGACTACGACGATCTCGACACCGAGACCAACAAGTTCTTCATCCCTCCGGCCGAGACCGCCGAGCTCAACGACGAGGGCGACCTCTCGTCCAACGACGCCAGCTGCTACCAGCAGCTGAGCTCCGCCGGAGTGAGCGCGACGAAGATCAGCCAGCGCTGCGCCCGTCGCCGCGGCACCTCGAGCGCCAACCTCCGCCTGCGCCTCGAGCCCACGATCCACGTCACCGACACGGTCAAGGTCCACGCCCAGGTCGACCTGCTCGACAACTGGTGCTCGGCAGCACCCCCAGGGCTTCGCCGCCGAGAACCCCTGGGCGCCCGTCAGCCTGTTCACCCGCTCGATGGCCGCGCCCACCCAGGGCGTGAACTCGCTGACCGACAGCATCACGGTCAAGCGCGCCTGGGGCGAGATTCGCTTCGGCTTCGGCATGACCTCGAGGCCGGCCGCATGCCCAACCACTGGGGTATGGGCATCTTCTATAACGACGGCAACGGCTACGATCGCGGCGAGCACGCCGACATCGTGCGCATGGTCGACACCGACTACGGTGACTCCGTCGACTCGGTCAAGCTGACCTTCGACTTCGGCCCCGACAAGCGCAACGCCCTGACCTTCGGCGTGAGCTACGACTGGGCGTCCAGTGGCCCGACCACGGCCCAGCTGCTCGGCGCCGAGTGGGACTCGGGCAACCTCGTCGCCCAGGCCTTCTCGGCCGAGAAGTACGACGACGTCCGCCAGTTCAGCATCTTCCTCGAGCGCCGCGACGACCCCGGCATGCTCCAGCGCAAGCTGTCGAGCGGCCTGCCCGTGGTCAACTACGGCTTCAAGTCCTGGTTCCGCTGGCAGACCCTCGATCGCGCCATCGGCACCCCCGGCATCGGCGACGGCCTGGGCGGCAACGCCACCGTCGACTCCGAGGTCGACCCCAGCGGCCTGTCCCACGCCGGCGTGTCCCTGGGCAACGGCGGCTACGACGACGACGGCGACAGCGGCCTCGAGAACTACGCCTACTCGCTGGTCCAGCGCCGCGGCTGGCTGCTGACCC
>NZ_JABJWV010000007.1:0-16722 GCF_011083025.2 Pseudenhygromyxa sp. WMMC2535 | reverse complement strand
ATCGGTGGAACGCTGAGCGCGGCGACCCTCGCCATCGCCACCGCGGCCTTCGTCGGGCTCGGCGGACAGCCCGAGCTCTGCGAGCGCGCCGGCGACCCGATCCCCCTGTGGGACCGAGGACACCCGCGCCGGGCTGCGCGACGCCCTGCTCGGCCTCGAGCTCGCGGACCCCCAGGCCACCGCCCTCGCCGTGGACGCGCGCCTCGACGCCTACGCGAGCGAGTGGCAGGGCGCGCGCGAGCAAAGCTGTGAGGCGACCCGCGTGCTCGGCCAGCAGTCCGAGGCGCTGATGGACGCGCGCATGCGCTGCCTCGACGGACACGCCCGCGAATTCGAGGCCCTCGTCGGGGTCCTCCTCGACGCCGACGCTGCCAGTCCCGAGCGCGCGGCCAAGGTCGGGCAGCGAGCCGTGAGCGCGGCCGAGTCACTGCCCGCGCTGAGCCGCTGCGCCGACCTCGACTACCTCACCGCCGAGATCCCGCCGCCCCCTCCGGCCGTCGCCAGCGAGGTCGCGGCCGGCTACCGAGCGCTCAGCGAGGTCCGGGCCCTCGAGCGAGCCGGGCGCTTCGAGGACGCCCGCGCCGAGGTCGAGGGCCTCGCCGCGGCCGCGGCCGAGAGCGCTTACTCCCCGCTGATCGCCGAGGTCGAGCTCGCCCGCGGGCTGATCTTCGACGACCTCGCCGAGGCCGACACCTCGGCCGCGGCCTACGAGCGCGCCTACCTCGAGGCCGAGGCCCACGGGGCCTTCTTCGTCGCCCAGTCCGCGGCCCTCGCCCTCACCCACGTCGTCGGCTATCGCCAGGGCGAGGTCGAGGCCGCGCTGCGCTGGGCCGACCTCGCCGAAGCCAAGATCCGCTACACCGGCGACGATGCCTCGCGCGTCGAGCTCGCCCTCAACCGCGGCGAGGCGCTCGAGAGCAGCGGGGACTACAGCGCCGCGCGCGAGGCCTACGCCGAGGCCCTCTCCCTGCACGAGGGCGCCGCGAACCCGAGCCCGCTGCTGCGCGCGGAGATCCTCGACGACCTCGGCCTCATCGAGCTCGAGCTCTCCAACTACGAGCTCGCCCAGGCCCACCTCGAGCGCGCCCAGGCGCTGTGGACCGCCGAGGTCGGCCGCGGGCACCCTCTCGCGGGCCGCGGCCTCAACAGCCTCGGGGCCCTCTATGTCCGCACCGGCCGCTACCGCGAGGCAGGCGAGGCCTTCGAGGGCGCGCTGGACATCTGGATCGCCAGCAAGGGCCCGCGCAGCGACGACGTGGCCGCGATGCACAACAACCTCGGCGTCATCTATCGCGTGCTCGAGCAGCCCGAGCGCGCCCGCGAACACCTCGAGCGCGCGCTCGAGATCCGCGAGGCCAGGCTCGGCCGCGAGGACCTCCAGGTCGCCCGCGTACTCGACAACCTCGGCAGCCTGGAGCTCGAGCGCGAAGACCACCGCGCCGCGCTCGAGATCTATGGCCGCGCCCTGGCGATCTCCAACGGACAGCTCGAGGCCGACGACCTGCTCATGGCCCGGCGCCTCCAGGGCCTCGGCCTCGCCCAATTCGGCCTCGGCCAGATCGAGCCCGCCCGCGCCTCCTTCGCCCGCGCGCTCGAGATCCGCGAAGCCCGGCTGCCCGCGGGCCACAACTTCATCACCAACGTCCGCGCCCCGCTGATCGCCGCGCTCCTCGAGCTCGGCCCAGCGCACCTGGGCGCGGCCCGACGCCAGCTCGACCTCGCCCTCGCCGAGAGCCGCGATCGTCCGCCCGAGGAGGCCGCCCGCTGCGTCGTCGGCCCCGTCCACGCCCGCGTGCTCTGGGCGGAGGGCGACCACGCTCGGGCCCGCGCCGTCGCAGCGGAAGGGCTTCGTGACTGTCGGACGAACGACCCGCAAAACAACGAGCGGTCCGCGGCGCTCGAGGGCTGGCTGGCGGCGCACCCCGACGAGTGAGCGTCACAGGCGCCAAGCTCTGGCGATGCCCCGAGACCAGGACGGCTCGAGAGCTGGCCACCGTCGTGGACAGCGAAATTCCATCAGCACTCGAACTCGGGCTATTCTGGTCGACATGGCGAGGGCAGCGTCAGCCAGGAGGCGAGTGTCTCCAGCAGTCCTGGAGTGGGCCAGAGCGCGCGCCATGCTGAGTCGCGCCGACGTCGCCAAGCAGCTGAATCGCAAGACCATCGACGCGAGCACAATCGAAGGCTGGGAGCGAGGAGACGGCGGCCCCTCGGAAGCACAGCAGCGCCGTCTCGCCGAGATCTTCCGCATCCCCGAGCGCTGGCTCCACTACGACGAGCCGCCGCGCGTCTTCGATGACCTCGGCATCGTCGACTTCCGAACCAGCAATCAGCGCCCCCTCGCGGTGCTCTCACAAAACCTCCGGGGAGCGATCGAGCACGCCCTGGCGATACAGACCTGGGTCGCCGAGTATCGCTCCCACGAACGAGACAGCCCGGTCACCCTCGTCGGGGCCATGTCCGAGCGCGCTCCGGCACAGGTAGTGGCCGACTATCTACGAGCCGCGCTCGAGCTCGAGACCCTGCGCGAGTCGGCCAGCGACGCCGATGAATTCTTCAAGGCGATCCGAGCCAAGCTGGAGACCATGGGGGTGCTCGTCCTTCGCATGGGCCAGGTCTCCAACAAGACGCGGTGGTCCCTGGATCCCGAGGAATTCAAGGGTTTCACGCTGATCGACGAAGAGCAGCTCGCGCCAGTCATCTTCATCAACCGCAAGGACCTCGACGCGGCCCAGCTCTTCACCTTGGGCCACGAACTCGCCCACCTCGTGACCGGAGGCTCTGGCGTGTCGAACGAAGACATCGCCGACTTCGACGAGGACAAGCCCGACATCGAACGCTTCTGCGACGAGGTCGCCGAGGCGCTACTGCTGCCCACGGACACCTTCGAGCGTGCGTGGGGAAGCCAGACCAGGAGGGAGCTGGACTCGAGCCACCTCCAGCAGGTCGGCACAGCGCTGAAGGTGACGCCGCTGCTCGCGGGTCGGCGCGCGGCCTCCCTACACCGCGCACAGCCACACGATTTCGGCCGCTTCGTCGCCAGCTTGCGGCGCCAGCCAAAGCCGCCCAAGAAGTCCGGTGGCTCGCCATACAACAGCTACCCTTCCTGGTATGGGTCGGGGCTCACCCAGCTGCTGGCCTCGGCGGCGACGACTGGTACCCCCTCGGCGTCGGACGCCCTGGAGCTCCTCGGCGTCCAATTCGATACTGCGCTCAGGCTCGCTCAGCCGAAGCGAGCTCGGGCGCGCCAGCAAGAGGAGCCCGAGCCCGAGCAGAAGCTCCCCCGGATGGATGCCTTCCCCCTCATCGCGCTCGACGACTCATGGCGCAGCAAAGGGAGGCAGTGAGCGTGGCTTATTCCATCGACACCAGCTACTTCGTGAATGCTTGGAAGATTTGGTACCCCTACGACACTTTCCCCCGCGTGTGGACGGTCCTCGCGTCCGCAGCGAGCGGAAGACAACTCTTCGTCATCGATCGAGTCTACGGGGAGCTGCGCAAGCAGGTGCCTGATCTCGTTACTTTCCTCGATCTCCATGCTCCTGGCTGGTCCAGAAAGACTTCGGGAGATCCAGCGATGAACTCGGCGCTGACGCGCCTCGAGTCGGATCTGCTCGCGGGGAAGGTCATCCGCGACTACCCACCGCAAAACGTCCGCAGATATCTCGGCGTCGCGGACCCAGCGATCGTCCTGCACGCGGACCTACACGGCCACGTCGTCGTCTCCAACGAGCTCTCGGATCAGTACACCAAGAAAGGATCCAAGCTCCCCGACCTGTGCCAACTCCGCGGGGTTCAGCACGCCACCCCTGCTGCATTTGCGGCGATCTGGGGCCACACCTTTCGAGTGAGCGCTCAGCCTCCCCCCGCCGGCGCCTCATGCCAAAAATACTCGTCGATGCGGCGCACGAAGTCCGACTCGCTCGGCGGCTCGTGGGCCCACGCCCTATTCTCCTTGCCGTCCGGTTCGACCAGCCGAAAGGACTTGGGTCGACCGCGCGTGGTCGCGCTGTCGACCTCGTAGATGACGTACTCCCCCTCGAGCACCGTCATCCAGCAGGACTCCACGTGCTTGTTGGTGTTCGAGCGGCGGCTGCCGTCGGCGGTGGGCTCCAGCTCCCCGCGCGTGAAGTCCCCACGGGTAGCGGCCACCGTGAGCGTGTACTCGACACGAAAGCCCGTCGCGGTCCAGCGGATCGGGACCTCGACCTCGGCCTCGCAGGTCGCGTAGCTCGACGCAGCGCTCGTACCTTCTGGCCGGTCGAGATAGCGCACTCGAAAGCGCGCCAGATCGCCCACGAAGTCGATGACCGTCTCCCCCATGAGGTTGTCGCCCTCGGGCGAGAACTCGTAGGCGTAGGCGCCGTGGACCAGCGCCGGAGACAGCTTCTCCGGGCTCGCTTCGACGATCGCCGCGGGCGGCGGCTCGGGGCACGCCTGTGGCTCGGGCTCGTCGAGAGAGGCGCTCGGCTTGCAGCCCACGCACGCCAGGGCTGCGAGGCAAAGACCTGTGAGACGCGAGCCTTGCCAGTTCGAGTCGGGCGATGTCATGGCCGGGCGATGCTAGCAGCACCTCGGGATCACCGCACATTTGAAGCTGGGCTCAGCCCGCGAAGCCTTGCTAGGCTCGCTCCGATGCCCCGCCGGCTCCCGCAGCGCGCCCCTTCGGCCACCGCGCCCGCCCGCGGCCGTCGGGCGCGTCGCTGGGATCGCCTGCTCTTCGCGTTGATGGCCACCGGCGGCGTGGTGTTCTTCGAGCCAGCCCCCTTCGACCTGCTCGCGGTCTTGCTGCTCGCCGCCGCCCTCCTCGCTCGCCGCGTCCGCCTCGACACCAGCATCCTGCTGCCCTCGGCGCTGCTCGGCCTGTTCTTGCTGGCCAACGCCTTTTCGCTGCCCGCGGTCACCTCGCTGAACGTGGCCCTGCGCTTCGCCGCGATCACCCTCTACCTGCTCGCGCTGTGGCTGGGTCTCGTCGGGCTGATCCACGACGAGTCCCAGCCGAGCTGCGCGCCGCGGATCCACGCGATCATGGGCGGCTGGTCCGTGGCCATGGTCGGCTGCGGGGTGCTCGGCGTGGCGACGAGCCTGGGCCTGCTGCCCCTGGGCGAGCTGATGCTCCACAACGGCCGCCTCAACGGCCTGTTCAAGGACGGCAACGTGTTCGGGGCGTGGAGCGTGCCGATCGCCGTCTACGCCCTGGCCCGGCTCATGGCCCTGCACGGGCGGCGGCGCTGGTGGTGGCTGGGCTGCCTGCTGGTCGCGGCGCTGGTCATCCTGCTCACCTACTCGCGCGGCGCGTGGATCAACTTCGCGCTCTCGGCCGCGGTGTTCTTCGCCCTGCGCCTGCTCTCGGTCGGCTCCCCCCGGGCCAAGCTGATCACGATGATCGCCCTGCCCGTGGCGATCGTCGCCCTCGCCGCGGCGCTCTTCGAGGTCCTCAGCCTCGACGCGGTCCAGGACATGCTGGCCATGCGCCTGAAGATGCAGTCCTACGACACGCACCGCTTCGCGACCCAGGAGGAGGCGCTGCTGACCAGCCTCGAGCACCCCCTGGGCATCGGCCCCGGCCAGTCCGAGCACACCTTTGGTCGGGCCACGCACAGCACCTACGTGCGCACGCTGATCGAGAACGGCTTTTTGGGCCTGCTCTCGCTGACCGCCTTCATGGTGCTCTCGGGCGCCCGCGCGGCCTGGTACGCCATCGACGCGGCCGACGACGAGGAGCAGCTGCTCTGCGCCGCGATCGCGGCTGGGATCGTCGGGCTGCTGGTCGAGAGTCTGGTCATCGACAGCATCCACTGGCGCCACGCCTTCGTGATCCTCGCGCTGGCGTGGATGCCCCTGCGCGGCGGGGCGCTGCGCCGACGCGCGGGCCAGGGACACCCGAGCCACGGCGGCGGGGGCCGGCTCAGCGCTCGAAGCTGAGGTTGGCGACCCAGTCGGCGAGCACCTTGGCCTCGGCGGGGCTGAGGTCCGCGGGCAGGGCGACGCGGACCTCGAAGTCGGCGCGCAGGCGATGGACGTGCTCGATCCCACCGCCGACGCTCGCCGCGGGCGCGGGCGCGGGTGCTTCCGACGTGGCGACCGCCGGCGCGCCCTGGCTCCCACGCTTGCGCCGACCCTTGCGCTTTTGCTTGGCGGGCTCGCCAACGGGCTCCAGCGCCGCGGCATCTGCTGCTTGCGCTGCTTCAGGGCCCCCATCTGCGCCCTCGGCCGCGACCTCCTCGAGGGCCGACGAGGCTTCGCCCGCGGCAGCCACGGCGTCTGGCTCTTCGTCCTCGCCAGAGCCCGCGTCCGCGTCCGCGTCTTCCTCGAAGAGCGAGAGCTCGCTGCGCGCCGCCTTGGCCTTGGCCTTGGCCTTTGGCTTGGCCTTGGCCTTGCTCTCGGGTGCAGACGCGGCCGCCGGCGCGGCGGGCTCGAGCGTCGGCAGCTCGGAAAGATCGCCCTCCTCCACCCCCTCGGCCAGGGCCTCGGGATCCACGGTCCACTCGAGGCGACTCGGGTGGCCCTTGCGCCCGACCTTGAACTCGCCGACCCCCGCGCCCTCGAGGGCCCGCAGGGCGTCCACGGCTTCGCGGCGGCTCACCCCCTCGAGGGCCGCGACCGCGTCCACGGTCGTCCGCGGCTCGGCGGCGAGGTCTCCCTCGCGCATCGCGTCGAAGAGCTTGGCCACAGCCGGCTTGGAAGACAGGAGATCGCTCAGGACTCTGTGATTGACGCCCATGACGGCGGCCAAAGGTATCTCAGCCCACGCCTTTGGGCCAGGCTATTGGGTCGGCCGCGCTGAACGCGGGACATCGAAATGGTGGGCAATTCGTTTGCCGAGATCTCAGCGCGGGTGCCTGGGACCGAGGGCCAAGTTGGCACCCAGGTAGACCACGAAGCGAAAGCCGGCCAGGGCCAGCAGCGTCTCGATCGCGCCGTCGAGGCCGCGCGCGGGGATCCGCCAGGCCGCGACGGCGATCGACACGGCCAGCGCCACGGCGTTGATCACCAGCTGGGCCCGAAAGCGCGACAGCGCGGTGAGGGTCTGGGAGAGCATGTTGGCCAGGCCCACGATCACGGCCGCGACGGCGGCGAGGATCAGCTGGTCGTGATAGGCCACGTAAGCCGGGGTGTAGGCGTAGCGCAGGTAGAGATCTCCCGCGACGATCACGATCAGCAGCCCCGCCCCGTTGAGGGCCGCGACGGCGGCGAGGAGCTTGGCGAGCAGGGCCCAAAAGCCGCGCGCGTCCTCGGCGGACAGCCGCGCCAGCCGGGGGATCGCGGCGTTACCCAGGGCCATGTTGAACACGCCGCTGGCCTGGATGATCGACAAGACCGCGGCGAAGAAGCCGACCACCTCGAGGCCGTGGCTGCCCTCCAGGACGTAGGCCGGCGCGTTGAGGGTGAAGCCGAGCAGGCCGGCGGCGAGGCCCATGGGCAGGGCGTGGCGGGCCAGCGCGCGCAGCTGCGGCCAGTCGAAGCGCGGGCGCGCCGAGCCGGGCTCGCCGAGGGCGGCGGCCCTGGGCAGGTCGTAGAAGAGCGTGACCGCGGCCAGGCCGGCGGCGACGAGGGCGAGGGCCGCCACCTCGCCGCCGAGGCGCAGGCCGAGGGCGAGCAGGCCGATCCACAGCCCGCCTCGCAGCGCCCGCGAGATCCCGATGCTGCGCATGGTCTCGGCCCGCTGCGCCCGCGCGTAGAGGATGTCGGAGGCGCAGCCGCTGGCGCGGATCAGCCCGACCAGGAGCACGGCCACGGCGGTCTCCCACGGCCACCCGCGGACCAGACAAAAGCCGGCCGTGGCCGCCAGCGCGAGCGGCAGCGCGACCAGGCGCAGGGCGAAGGCGTGGGCGAAGGCCCAGCGCCCCTCGGCGGCGACGACGAAGACCGGGCGCAGGTGGAGGTTGGCGAACACGAAGATCGGCGTGGCCACGGCCAGGCCCAGGGAGTAGCGACCCAGAGCCTCGGGCGAGCCCAGCTTGGCGACGACCATGAGCGCGAGCCACTGGGCCGCGGCGAACACGAGCTCGCCGAGCAAGGTCCACGACAGGCTGCGGCGCACGGACTCCGGGCGAGCGCCGCTCATGGGTCCGCCCTCGGCTGCTCCCTCATGTCATGGCCGACCAGCGCCTCCGCGACGCGATCCGCCAGGGCCTCGCGGCGGCGGCGTGCCTGCGGCTCGGCCCGCCGGGCGAGGAGCTCGTCGAGGACCAGCTCGGCGCGCTCGAGGGACTCGCGGTCGCCCAGGCGCAGCAGCCCGAGCACGAGCATCTCGTCGATCACCGCGAGGTCGTCCATGCGCGAGCGATCGCGGGCCTGCTCGAGCTCGGCCACGGCCGCGCGGGTCTGCTCGGGGTCACGAAGGGCGTAGCGCGCGTCGGCCCGCAGCTTGTGGGCCAGGGCCTCGTCGGGGCGCAGGCTGACCAAAAAGCGCGCGTGGTGCAGGGCCAGCCCGGGGTTTTTGGCGGCCAGGGCCAGCTGCGCCTGGAGGCGCAGGGGCTCGGGATCCTCGGGGTGGGTGCGCACGCGGGCCTGGGCCAGGGCGCGGGCGTGGGCCGGCGAGCGCTCGCGCAGGGCCTGGGCCAAGCTCGCCCAAGCCCCGGCGTCCTCCGGGGCGAAGGCGGCGAGCGAGCCCGGCTCTGGGAAGCGCTCGAGCAAGAAGTCGATCAGCTCCGGCGGCGCCGGCTCGCGCAGGTGCTCGAGGCCCCCGCGCAGGTGCTCGATGGCGTCGAGGGGGCGCCCGAGCTTCGCGGCGGCCACGGCCGCGAGCAGGCGCGCGTCGAGGGCCGCCGGGCGCAGGCGCGCGGCGACCTCGGCCCGCTCGGCGGCGGCCGACCACTCGCCGGCCGCGGCCAGCTCCCGCGCCATCACCAGGTGCACGAAGGGATCGAGGGGCGTGTCGAGCAGCGCTGTCGAGGTCGCCCCCGCCGGGGCATCACCCGCCAGCAGGGCGAGGTCGCGATCGTGGCGCGCCGACCAGCTCTTGGGGATCGCGGTCACGGACATCGCCACGCCCACGATCGCCCCGAGCCCGGCCACCACGAGCACCGCCCGCGGGGTCCACTCGCGCGCGCCAGCCCGCGCGCGCGCCAGGCCCAAGGTCCCCGCGATCGCCACCACCGGCGCCGCCACCCCCAGATAGTCGAGGCAAAAGTCGGCCCCCGCCTGGATCGCCACGGCCAGCAGCCCGCACAGCGCGACGCGCCGCGCCGCGCCCTCGGCCGCGCGCATGCTCGCCAGCCACCACAGCGCCAGCGCGACGATCAGCCCAAGCCCAAAGACCGGGCCCCACTCGACCATGGCCGCCACCGGCGTGGACTCGAGGTGGGTGAACTGCACCACCCCCGGCTGCGAGTCGACGAGGGGGAAGAGGTCCACGAAGGCCCCGCGCCCGACCCCGAGCGCCGGCGACATCGGGATCAGCCCGGCGCCCTCGTAGGCGACGCGAAATTTATCGATGAAGGCCTGGCGATCGCCCAGGGTCGACAGCTGCGCCCAGGCGCCCTCGCTGGCGGCGATCGCCAGTAGGACCGCCACGCCGATCCCCGGCAGCAGGCGGCGAGCCCAGCGGCCCTCCCCCGGCCCGGCCACGGCGCGCCGCGGGCCGCCGCGCGTGCCCAGCCAGGCGGCCAGCGGCGCGACGATCAGCGCGGCGACCAGGGCCGCGCGGGACATGGAGAGCACCAGCGCCGTGGCCTGGACGACCACCGCGCCCCAGGCCAGGTACGCGCGGTCGGCCAGGCGCTCGCGCTCGTGGCGATCCCCCCGCGAGCGGCTCGCTCGCCTGCGCAGGTCCATGGCCAGGGCCGCGGTCACGAACACCCCGAGCAAGAAGAGCGCCGACTGGTGGTTGGGGTTGACGAAGCTCGTCAGCAGCGGCGTGCCGCGTCCTTGGCCGAGGGCGAAGAAGTCCTGGCGCGGTCTGTAGACGCCGTAGATCGCCTCGGCCCCGGCGAGCTTCTGGACCAGGCCGATCAGCGCGACGGCGCTGCTGGCCACGGCCACCTGCGTCGCGACCAGGCGCCAGCTCAGCTGCGCGGCCGCGACGAACAGCCCGGTCAGCGCCAGCAGGCGCGCGCACTCGAGGGCCGTCTGCCCAGGCTGCACGCTCAGCCGCGACCACGGCCACGCGCGCGTGCCCGCGAGCAGCTCGCCGAGGGTCGAGCGCAGCCCCGGCGCGAGCGCGTCGAGCAGCGCCGGCGGCAGGGGCATCCACTGTAAAAAGGTCAGCCCGGCCGCGGCCGCGCCCAGCCACCACCACGCAGGTACGCGCAGCGCCGCGCGGTCTCGCAGGCAGCGACGCAGCAAGAGCGCGAAGACCACCACGCAAAACGAAGGAATCACACAGGGCTTGACGCCGCCTAGACACAGCGCCGGACCGGCAACGGCGATCAGCAAGAGCGCGCGCGACCACGGCAGCTTGCTCGCGCGCTCGCCTTGCTGCGCCGGCTCGGACACCGCGGCATGGTAACGCGAAAGCGGGCCTGCTACCGTGCGCCCGATGAGCGCTGACAAGCAGGTCCTCGAGTCTCTCGCCCTCCTCTACCTGACCTTCGGCCACAGCACGGACGGCATCCTCAGCGGCGAGGAGATGCGCGCCCTCGCGGACAAGCTGCGCGCCTGGGCCCCCGACGCCGCCCTGGGTGACATCGGCGAGCTGCTCAAGACCACCGTCGCCACCTACAAGGGCGCCGAGGACAAGCTGCTCACCGCCCGCGGCGCCACCGAGGCCCTCCAGGGCAAGCTCGAGCCCGACCAGCTGCGCACGATCCTCGCCGACCTCGAGGCGATCGCCGCCGCCGACGGCCACGTGTCCGCCGAAGAAAAGCAGTTCATCGCCGACACGACCCGCAGCTTCGGGCTGTGAGCCCCGGCGGACCCTGGCTCGCGGACCCTGGCTCGCAGGAGGCGGGGCCCGCCGCGGTCCCGCCATCAACCCCGCCTGCCAGCGCCTAGAGCGGCGCTCTAGAGCGGCGATCAGTTTGAATTGTTAATAGATTCCGATCGCTTAGCGGCGCGGTTCGACAACGTCTGGCGGTCGTGATCCCGTAGGCCTCGCACGAGGCCACGCATGACGCTCCCCCGCTGGAACCCTCCCGTCACTCTGTCTCCCCGCGAAGCCCGCATCCGCAAGCGCGTCGGCAAGAAGCGCAAGCTGTTTGGCTTCCTGTGTGACCACCGGCTCGAGCTGTTCGACGACGACTTCCAAGCCGAACTCGAGCAGATGTACCGCGACACCGGAGCCGGGAAGAACCCGATGCCGCCCGCACTGCTCGCCATGGCCCTACTGCTTCAGGGCTACTCCAACGCGTCGGACTCGGAGGCCGTCGAACTCGCCGCCTGTGATGCTCGATGGCAGCTGGTCCTCGGCTGCCTTGGTTGCGATGACCCGCCGTTTTCCCAGGGCTCGCTGTTCAACTTCCGCGAGCGGCTCATCGCTCACGACATGGACCGCAAGCTGCTCGAGCGCACTCGGGAGCTCGCCAAGCGAACTGGCGCCTTCGACTTCAAGAAGCTGCCCAAGAAGCTCGACGTCGCCGTGGACTCGAGCCCGCTTCGAGGTGCGGGTCGGGTCGAGGACACCTTCAACCTCCTCGCTCACGCGGCGTGGAAGGTCGTGCTGTGCGTCGCCGAGCTACGCGCTCGACCGGCGGAGCTGCTCGTCGACGAGCTCGGCATCCCGCTGCTCGCGGAGCCGAGCATCAAGAAGGCGCTCGATATCGACTGGTCCAACCCTGCGGCCAAGAGCGCGGCGTTGAACCGTTTGCTCGGACAGATTGAGACGCTCGAACAGTGGGTCGAGACGAACCTGTCGAGCGAGAGCAGCAAGCCTCCGTTGCAAGACCAGCTCGCGCTACTCGAGCAGCTACGTGGACAGGATCTCGAGCCCGACCCCGACCGCGGAGGCCAGCGCATCAAGCGGGGCGTGGCGAAAGACCGGCGTGTGTCCGTCGAGGACCCCGACATGCGTCACGGTCGCAAGACCAAGACGAAGTCCTTCAACGGATACAAGCGCCACGTCGTCGTCAGTCTTCACACCAAGCTCATCCTCGCTGTGACGGTGGCTCCGGCGAACCAGCCGGAGAAAGACAGCCTCCCCACGCTCGTCGACCGAGTCGAACATCTGGGCCTCGAACTCGCGAGCCTGCACTTCGACCGGGGCTACATCGAGAGCTCGGACGTCCCCGAACTCGTGGCCAGCGGCGTCGAGGTCATCTGCAAGCCATGGCGGCAGTCCAACGGCGACAAATTCGCCAAGACCGACTTCAGCCTCGACTTCGTCAGCCAGACGGTGACCTGCCCAGGGGGACAGACCCAACCCATGCTCCTCGGCGAGAGCGCCCGCTTCGAGGCTGATGTCTGCAACGCCTGCGAGCTCAAGCCCAAGTGCACGACCTCGGACCGGGGCCGAGGCCTCCGAATCGCCGCCAACGAGCCGTTGCAAGCGAAACTACGGGTCCTCCAACGAGCACCGCGCGGACGCGCGCGACTGCGACAGCGCGTCGTCGTCGAGCATACGCTCGCTCATGTCGGCCAGCGCCAAGGCAACCGAGCTCGCTACCTCGGCATACGCAAGAATGAGTACGACTCCACGCGAGCGGCAGTGCTCGTCAATCTGCAGGTCATCCAGCATGAGCTGGAGTGCCCGAAGCTGGCAAATGCGGCGTAGCTCACCGAATTCAAACTGGTCGCCGCTCTAGGAGCCCGTGGTGGAGTCTGACATCGGTTCTCTAACTAGGCGCCACCGCACATCTTTTGCAGCAGACGCCACCTCGGAGCCTGGAGCCGCCCTTCATCGAGTCCTCGTGAGTCCCCATCCGTCCCCCCAATTCCTCCGATCTCGTGGAGACATGGTGGAGACGGCTCGGGGGCTATTCTGGATCGATCCTTGCCGGTGCCAAAGGGTCTGTAGAGGCCCAGAACTGCCGGCTGGGAGCACTTCTAGCCGATCGAGATCGATCGCACAAGAGACGAGGGCGACCCGCCGGGTCGCCCTCGTCTCCATGCTCGAGAGATCATCACGCCAGCGTCGGTGCTCGTCGCCACGCGTCGGGGATCGGCGCCCCGGTCCCGACCGCGTACCCCGGGCCGCCGTCCGACATGCCCAGCGCCGTCACGGCCCACTGCCCGACCGCGTGCCAGATCTCCGGCCCCGGGTCGTTCCCTCGCGTCTCCAGGCTCTGCCGGTGCGCAAACACGTAGCGCACGCCCACTCGCTGAAGCTCGCGCAAAAGCTGTCGACCCGCACGGATCTGTGCGGCGGAGGGCGTGTTGCGTCCGTACTTCTCCGGCTTCCACCACCCACCCTGCACCGACCGAAAATTCCCCACGAACTCGACCGCGACTGACCTCGAGTTGAACCCGTTCGAGGCTGACAAGCGCGCCGACACGGGATGCAGTTGCACCACGGTCCCATCGGGGAGGACCACGAAGTGCGCTGTCACCTTGCGATAGCGGATCGGATCGAGCCCACGAGAAAATCCAGTCTGATGAAGGACGACAGCATCGACCGTGGCCTTGCGTACCTGGCGTTTGCTCGCCGGGGCCTCCGCGCGCAGATCCACGACCTCGAGCGTGTTCGCCCGCGCCCGTGCCCAGGCCATCACGACCCCAGAGGCGAGCACCGACGACAGGCCAAGGACGAGCTCGAGCATCAGTACCTCCGCGCGAGCTCGACCATGAGCCGCTGAGTCGCCTTCGAGACAGATCCCCCGAGCTTGGAGAGCCGTGCGGCGCAGCGGCGGATGTCTGCCGGCATCGCGTCTGCGCGCTCGACCAAGGCGAGATGACCCACGGGGATCGCGGGCGCCTGGCTGGGCTTGGTCAGGCCCAAGTCGAGGACAGCGAACTCCCGGTTGTCGCGGGCCACGACACGCAGCACCCGAAACACGCGCTCGCTGTCGATGCCCAGGCCGATGGCGATCCGCGAGTTGGAGCGAAACCGGACCTTGTCGTTGCGACGCAGCCGAAACCCCTTGGGCTCCCGGCGCTTGCCCTCGTTGCGCTCGGTCTGCGGACTCTCAGTTCGTTTGCGTGCTCCCGCCTTGGTCGTGGTCTTCCTCTTGGCGGTGGCCTTCTTCTTGGCGGTGGCCTTCTTCTTGGCGGCGGTCTTCTTCTTGGCGGTGGCCTTCTTCTTGGCGGTGGTCTTCTTCTTGGCGGCGGTCTTCTTCTTGGCCGCGACGGTCTTCTTCTTGGCGGTGGTCTTCTTCTTGGCGGCGGCCTCTTCTTGGCGGCGGCCTTCTTCTTGGCGGCGGTCTTCTTCTTGGCGACGGTCTTCTTCTTGGTGGCAGTGGTCTTCTTCTTGTGCTTGCCCATGTCATCGTCCTCCGCAGAAGTCTTCTTCGACCGCTTGGAAACCGCCCTCGCCGAGCTCTGCTCTCGAAGCCACCGCTTCACCCAGCGGATCCTCTTCGGCCCCATCTTCACCCACAGCTGAAGCGGCTCATTGTCCGGGGACGCGCTCAGCAAGGAGACGTACTCGCCGTACTCCTCGGTCGCCTGCTCCACGCTCACCGCTCCACCGTCGGCGGATCGAAGCTCACCCGGTCCCGAAGTCGCTCGGATAGAGCACGCCCAGCCACGGCCCGGCCACGCGCAGCCGAACGGAGTCGGGTGCTCGCTTCACAGCCTCGTGAAGCGCGTACGCCGAGGCGTGCATGATGTCCACGAACCCGTCCTTCTCGGCCCACTGCGCGCGCCTCGGGAGGGCGTCTTGTTCGAGCCAGTCTTCGTCGCCCTCCGCCTTGAAGAGTATCTTCCCCGCCTTGGCGTCCCACAGGTTCCAGACCACCCGGTTGCTGATGAGGCTCGTGATCTGAAGCGTCGTCTTGGGATCCCAGCCTGCGGGCAGCTCGGGCAAGGGAAGCGCTGGCTCGGCGTAGAGCTTGCTGAAGTGCGCTCGGATCGCCTTCGTGTTGACGTGCTCTCCAGTCGCGGTCACGGGCCCGTAGGTGAACCGGCCTCGTGGTCGTGTAGCCAGTACAGCGAGCGCCTACCGATCCGCCCAAACTGAATATCGTGCATGGTCAGACCACGCGCCGCGAGCTCGGCACGACGAGGCGCGGGGATCTCCTTCAACACGTGCGCTGCGGTCGAGGGAGCCACGTGGCCGCGGTAGGGGATGAGCGTCGAGCCCAGCTTGGCCTCGAACGTATCGAAGTCCATCCGACTGCTCGCGCTCACCTGCATGACGATCTTCGCGTCCTTGGGGATCGCGCCACGCCAGCGAAGGATCGAGACGGACGCCCCGTCGGGCGTCACGATCTGGGGTGGAAGCAGCACCACGTCGAGCAGCTGGAAGGGCATGCGCGGGAGGTAGACCCTTCGCGTGGGTACCAGCGTGTCCAAGAGCTGCTCTTGTGCCTCGAAGTCGTCGATGGCCACGGGGCGCGTCGGCGCATCGAGCTCGGCGAAGCGGCGCATGCGGCCGCGGACGATCCGGTTGTCGGCCTCGGCTTTGGCCGCGGTGATCCCAGGCGTGTGTCCCCGAAAATACTCGGGGCCCTCGCCCGCTTGGCACAGCACCAGCTGCGACGAGTTCCCCTTCAGCATGGCCTGGGTCGGCGGACAGTCGCCGGTCGGCTCGTCGAGCAAAGCCGCGCACAGCGTCACGGAGACGCTCCCCTCCTTGCGGATCCAGCACGCGGTCTTGGGGATGGCGTTCCAGTAGCGTTCCTTGTCGACCTGCTGGCGCTGCGCCTCGTGGCGACGCCATTTGCTGAGCAGGTGCTGAATGTCCCTGCTCGGCGCTGGCCGCTTCGAGGATCCCGGGGACCGTGTCTTGGCAGAACTGGGGACCGGCTGTTCGTGCGCTGGCATCACCTTCTTCGCCGGTGCCTTGTCGACGATCACCAGCACCGTCTCGACGGCGGTGCCCGACGCCTTGAAGGACCCTGCGGGGAGCTTCCGTATGCTGCCGTCGAGCTCGAGCAGCTTCTTGCGCAGCCGCTCGGTCTTGTTGTCGCTGCGATGCTGGAGCCCGGCCGACGCGATCGCTACGAGGCGCCCACCCGGCGCCAACATCCCCAGGGCGCGCTCGATGTGCTCGACATCTTGCTGACGCTCGAAGGGCGGGTTCATCACGATGCGGTCGTAGGGTCGCTCGGGCACGTGCGCGCAGAAGTCTCGCGCGATCACCTCAAAGCCGTCCTCACACAACATGTCCCGCAGCGTGGGGACTCAGCTCGATCAGGTGTAGCGTCGCGTCCGGGTGACGGGCACGGATCTCCGAGGCCAACGCCCCCGCACCCGCCGAGGGCTCGAGCACGCGCATGCCCGCCTCGATCTCCGCGGCATCGACCACGCGCTTGGCGAGGTCTTCGGGGGTCGGGACAAACCCGAGATGTTGATGTTCAGCAGCTTGCGCCCGCGGGCGTGCTTGGGATCCTCGCCCTTGGGAGCGACCGCGCAGCAGCCAGGTACTCGCGCAGCGCGGCCTTGAGGGACACGGTGTCGGTGACCGAAAGCTTCGCCAGTCGGTCGCGGCTGCGCAGATCGTCGGCGAGCATCTCGGAGGGCAAGAAAGACCTTGCGCTCGTGCTTCTTGGCGGCTTTGAGCGGGCGCGGACGGCCTCGACATCCTCGCGTCGAGCTCGGCCTTGTCGTCGCGCATCTTCTTGTGGAGGGCTCGCACGCGGGGGCGCGATCACCCGAGACACCCGAGAGCCCCTCGGTGGCTTCAAGAGGTCATCGACGGCGTAGTTGGACGCACGAAGGGGCCTCAGCGTCGCAAACGCGATG
>NZ_JABJWV010000006.1:0-26356 GCF_011083025.2 Pseudenhygromyxa sp. WMMC2535 | reverse complement strand
CATGGCCGAGGCGCCGCAGCTGCCCTTCTCCGGCGGCGCGGCCCGGGCCGAGATGTTTGGGCGCATGGCCGAGTCGATGATGCGCCCCGGCAGCGCCCCGGCGCCGGTTCAGGGCGGCCAGGCGGCGGCACCCGGCCCGAGCGCCTGCCCCGGCGGCCGACGATCCCCGCGAGCTCGAGGCGCAGCTCGACAAGCTCGTCGAGCGCCTGGCCAACGGGGAGATCAGCGAGGCGCTCTTCGAGCGGCTCAGCGCGCGGCTCGAGGCTCGGCTCTCGCGCTGAGCTCGGCTCTCGCGCTGAGCCAGCTCAACCCGAGCTGGGGCAGGCCGCGGCCAAGATGGCCTCTTCCTCCGCGCAGGCGCAGCTCTCGGGGGGCGGCTCCTGTGCGCAGCTCTCGTCCTCGCAGGCCGCGGCCATACACGCCCACATCGCCGGGTACGCGTCGAGGCAGGCCTGGCCGTCGTCGATGTAGCCATCGATGGCGAACTCGGCCGTCTCCACCGCGCAGATCTGCACGGCGCTCAGGCTCCCGGGCTCGTCGGGCTCGCCCGCGGCGTTGCACTCGCAAAGCGCCGCGAGCTCGGCCACTTGCGGCTCGCTACAGACGAGCAGCGCCTCAAGGGTCAGGCCCACGCAGGCCTCGTCATCGACCGCGCCCTCGCAGGCCGCGTTCATCGAGCACAGCGCCTCCGCGAGCCTCGCGTCGGCGCAGGCGCTGCCAAAGATCTGAGCAGAGGCCTCGATCTGTGCTTCGCAGCGCTGCGTGCAGCCCTCGAGCTCACCCTCGTCGAGGATCCCGCAGGTGACCTGAGCCGCGCAGCCGTTGGCGCAGTCGAGCGCCGGATCCCCCGAGCTCGTCTCGCCGCTCTCGCCCTCGCTCGTGTCCGTGGTCGCCTCCTCGCTCTGACCTTCGCTCTCGTCGCTGGCGTCGGCGCTGTCCGTGAGCTCGTTTCCCCCCTCTCCCTCATCCCCGTCGGCGCTCGGGCAGGCGCTCAGCAGCAAGGACAGACCGAGCAAAATTGGCGTCGTTCGCACCAGGTCATCCTAGCAGCGTAAACCAAAGTGCCCATTCGCTTCCCCCCTCAGGCCCACGGCTCGAGCGAGGACACGACCCGGCGCTCGTGCTCGAGCGCACCCTCGAGCGCCCCAGCTGGCCGGCCGCGAGCGCCTCGCTCACGCAGCGATAGCCCGCGTCGACCATCACCTGCGGCTCTCCGAGCAGCACCCGCGCCACGCCCTCGAGCTGCGGACGCAGGACCACCCCGCGGCGCTGCCCTGCTCGGCCGCGGGCACCCGGCCGCCCCACGCCCGCGCGCAGGCGCCGAGGACATCGAAGAAGCCCGGCTCCACCTCGCTGCGCAGCGCCGCCCTCGAGGGGCGCCGCTTCAGCTCCGCGCTCGCTCCGAGCTTGGCCGAGGGGCCAGGCAGCGCCGCCATCGCGCGCTTGCCCACCGCACGCGGGCGCGCCAGGCTGCGGACGTCGCTGGCGATCACCAGGCCCGGGCGGCGAGCAGACATCGCGGCGATCGGGAGCTCGTCGACCAGCCCGCCGTCGACGAAGCGCTCACCCTCGCGCTCGACCGGCGGGAGCAAGCCGGGGATCGCCGCGGCCGCGAGCACGGCGTCGGCCGTGGGCCCGCGATCCAGGATCTCCGCCACGCCCAGGCGCAAGTTGGTGGCGACGGTGAAGCACTCGCGCTCGAGCGATTCGAATTCCAGCTCGCCCAGCCAGGTCTCGACGCAGCGCCGCAGGCCCTCGGGGTCGAGGAGCGAGCGCCGCGGCGCGCGGGCCAGCGAACGAAACACGCCGCTGTCGAGCCAGGCCTCGGTCAGGCCGCGGGTCATGTCCTCGACGGAGAAGTCGGCGGCGGCGAGCACCGCCACGCCTGCGCCCGCGCTCGTCCCCGCGAAGGCGTCGATCTCGAGGCCGGCGTCGCGCAGCCCCGCGATCACGCCGATGTGCGCGAAGGCCCGGGCGCCGCCGCCGTTGAGCACCAGGCCGACGCTCTGACCTCGCAGGTGGCGGATCAACGCGGCCAGGCCACGGCGCTCCCCGGGGCGCAGGTGATGGACCCGCCGCGCGCAGGCGGCCTGGCGCTGCGCGGCGCAGCCCTTGCTTGGCCCACGCGCGCGCTCGTGCACGATCACGAGCTCGCGCGGGCCAGGCTCGTCGATGCTCGCGCAGGTCTGCGCGATGGCCCGGGCGTCCTCGCTCGCCCGCGCGACCACGAGGTAGAGCGCGCTCGGCTCGGCGCCGCGCTCGACCGCTTCGTCGACGGGGATCCAGGGATCGAGGCGACGCTCGAGGGCGGCGGCGAGCGCCCGAAGCTCGGGCGCTGGGGCACCGGCGATCACGCGCACCCGCTGGCACTGTGACACCCCGGATGTCCGCCCCGGAGCCGCGGCGAGATCCACCTGCGCGCGTTCGAATTTCCCTGCGGAGGGGCCGCCAGCTCGCCGCCTGCGCGAGTCTCGAAAGGTGCTCCAAGTGCCCATGACCATGAAGGAATGGCCTTATCACGCGGCCGTGAGCCCAGACAGCCTGAAGCTTTCTCCCGTCCTCGAGACCTGCCTGCGCCCCACTTTGGGGATATCGCAAAATGCAGACTTTCCCGAATTGGTACATTTGGAAATCGATATTTTCACGATCTCACGACCCCGAGTCGGGCGGTCGCCAGCGCCCTCGTTGGCCCCATCCAGCGGCCCGATCCCGGGCTCGCGCGCACGCGCACGCGCCGCTTCACCCCGCCCTCGTAACCGTCGCGTTCGGCTTTGTTCGCACGCCGGACACCCTGCCGACACGGGGCCCATTCAGCATGCGCCCAACCATGCGCCGCCCCCATCAGCCTTCTTTCCTGTCCATCCCCCTGAGCGCCGCCATGCTGCTCGCGGCGTGCTCCGACGACGGCACCGCGGCAGACGAGGCCGACGAGACCGGCACGGACACCGTGTCCGAGGAAGCGTCGAGCACGACGAGCGAGGACACCGAGACCACGACGAGCTCGGACGACGACATCACGGCGGACACGACCGACACCGACGAGAGCACCGAGTCCACCGACGAGGGTGAGTCCACCGACGAGGGTGAGACCACCGACACCGGCGGGCTCGAGCCCATCGACCCCGAGGACCTGCGCCCGCTCTCGTCCATGGTCTCGGCCTCCCTCGACCCCGAGACCGGCGCCGCCGACCTCCCGAGCTTCGTCAAGGGCCTCGTCGACCTCGTCGACATGGACGCGCTGCCCGACGACGTCGCCTTCCCGCTCGCGGCCGAGACCACCGACAGCGTGCGGGCCATCGACGGCCTCCAGGTCTCGGTCGTCGCCAGCTGGTTCGACCCGCTGACCAACGACGAGGGCTTCGACGCGCCGCGCTACGGCGCCAACAACGACTACATCGCCTACTTTGGCGACGGCTGGACCACGGCCCCGCAGTTCAGCGGCAGCGGCACCTCCGGCTGGCTGTGGACCAACCACGAGTACATCTCCGGCGACCAGCCCACGCCCGAGACCGGCGCGAGCGGGCAGTTCGGCCTGCTCAACGACTTCCTCTACTACTTTGGGATGATCGCCAACCCCGACGCCGAGACCTGGTCCGACGCCGAGCTCGAGACGGTGATCACCGCCCACAAGCGCCAGCTCGGCGGGTCGTGGTTCCGCGTGCTCAAGGACGGGCAGACCGGCGAGTGGATCATCAACCGCGCGGCCAACAACATCCGCTACGACTCGACCAGCGCCACGCAGGTGCTGGTCACCGGCCTGACCCTGCCCGAGCTCGCGACCGACGACAGCGGCGCCGAGCTGCCCGCCGGGGTCGTGCCGGGGATCATGGGCGACTGCTCCGGCGCCCAGACCCCCTGGGGCACGGTGATCACCGCCGAGGAGAACGTCCAGTCCTACTACGGCGACGCCGAGCCGTGCTGGACCAGCCAGCAGCAGTTCGTGGTCGACTCGGGCTGCGATCCGGGCGCCGACATCGAGCTGAGCACCGCGCCCGACGACGACGGCCTGTTCAGCGTCCACCCCGACGTCAACCACCGCCACAACCGCGACTTCTACGGCTTCCTTGTCGAGATCGACCCCGGCCAGGCCCCCGACGAGTACTACGGCAAGACCACCGCGGGCGTCGGTCACCAAAAGCTCGGCGCCATCGGCCGGGCGCGCTGGGAGAACGCCAGCTTCGCCGTGGATCAGGACTGGAGCCTGAGCGACGGCGAGCCGATCGTGATCTACTCGGCCAACGATCGCCGCGGCGGTCGCATCTACAAGTTCGTGACCGAGGGGGTCTACAGCGCGGACATGAGCAAGGCCGAGATCCGCGAGCTGCTGGCCGCTGGCACCCTCTACATCGCCCACTTCTCCGACCTCGACAACGACACTGGCATGACCGTCGGCGGCGCGGCCGTGACCGCGGCGGCCCCCGGCCTCGGCATGTGGATCGAGATCTCGACGACGAGCACGGACGTGGCCCCCAACGCCGCGGCCCTGTCCCCGGGGATGACCGTCGGCGAGGCGCTCATGGACCAGAGCTACAACCAGATCGCCGGCTTCCCCGACGACGACACGGTCCGCCGCGGGCTGTGGACCGCGGCCAACAAGATCGGCGTCCGCGAGCTCAACCGCCCCGAGGACGTCGAGTTCAACCCCCTCGACGGCAACCTCTACGTGGCCTTCACCAAGCACGGCCGCCGCGTCGCCCTCGACAGCGAGGGCGTGCTCTACGACCCCGAGACCCAGGAGATGGACTCGCCCGTGCGCGAGGACTCGACCGGGGCGGTGTTCGTGCTCGACGAGGACGGGGCGCCCGGCGAGGCGACCAGCTTCAGCTACTGGGCGGCCTGGTACGGCAGCGAGGGCACCGGCACCTACGACGCGGCCAACCCCGACAACCTGATGATCGACGCCCAGGGCGGCGTGTGGTTCGGGACCGACGGCAACTACGGGACCAACGGCCACGCCGACGCGGTCTACTACCTCGACCTCGACCCCGAGCACGCCAACACCTACGGCGTGGCCTTCCGGGTGATCGCAGGCCCCTCGGACGCCGAGGCCACCGGCCCGGCGCTGAGCAGCGACTCGCAGACCTTCTTCTTCTCGGTCCAGCACCCGGGCGAATCCGAGGACTCGAGCTGGCCCAACTGAGCCAGCGCGCGGGCGCGCGCCCCTGCCCGCGCGTGCCTTGAAAAGGAGAGGTCTGCGCCCTGGCCGTCGCCAGGCGCAGGCCTCTTCGTTCTTCTTCCCCCCCGCCCTGACCGCACGCCATGCACCGCTCGACCCTGCCCCCGCTCCTCGCCCCCCTCGCCCCCCTCGCGCTCATCGCCAGCTTTGGCCTCGGCCTCGCCTGCCGAGGAGGCGAGGGCGCCCCCTCGGACACGGACGAGAGCGACAACATCGGCGACGGCGGCGAGGTCGGTGACGATCCTGATCGAGGCGGCGATCAAGGCAGCGACCAGGGCGAGAGCCCCGACCCCTTCGACCTCCCCTCAGGCGAGGCGCTCTACGATCCCATCGCCACGGCCCGGGCGTCCATCGGCCAGATCGACAACCGCGAGGCCCCGGTCCTCCCGCAGTGCTACACGCGGACGGAGGGCACCCATAACCCTTGCTGGGTCTGCCACGTCCCCGCCCGCTACCCCAACGTGATGGCCGACTGGGATCTCCAGGGCAGCTACCAGTTCTCCGCGGTCGGCAAGACCAACCACTGGACCAATCTGTTCGCGGATCACAGCGCCGAGATCGCGGCCATCTCCGACGAAGAGATCCTCGCGTGGATCCGCAGCGACAACTACGCGGCCCTGCGCGCCGCGATCGCGGCGATCCCCGCCGACGACTACCCCGGCTACCGCCCGGACCTGGACTTCGCCGCCGGCTTCGACGACGAGGGCTTCGCCGTCGACCACAGCGGGTGGCGAGCCTTCACCTACAAGCCCTTTTCGGGGGTGTTCTGGCCGACCAACGGCAGCACCGACGACGTGATGATCCGGCTGCCGGCCCACTTCCGCGAGACCCGGGCGCTCTACAAGATCAACCTGGCGATCCTCGAGGCGAGCATGGCTACGGATCTGTCGATCCCCGACGCCGAGATCAGCTGGACCGTCGAGCCCATCGACGAGACCGTGGCCGGCTTCGACCTCGACGGCGACGGCGAGCTCGAGGCCGCGGTCACGCAGATCCTCGGCCTGCCCGCGCACTATGCCGGCGGCGCCGCAGAGCACCCCGTGCGCCGCGGGCTCTACCCCGAGGACACGGAATTTCTCCACTCGGTGCGCTACGTCGACCCCGACCAGGGCATCAGCGCGCGCATGAAGGAGCTGCGCTACAGCAAGAAGGTCGACGAGCTCGCCAAGTGGGCGATCCTCGCGGCCTATGAGCAGGAGGCCGAGGACAAGGACGAGGGCCTGCTCCCGCTCTACGCCGGCTCGCCCATGGTCGGGCTGCGCAACGCCTTTGGCTGGCAGCTCCAGGGCTTCATCGAGGACGATCAGGGGCGCCTGCGCCTCCAGACCCACGAGGAGCACTACTTTTGCATGGGCTGCCACAGCACCATCGGCGGCACGGCGGACCAGAGCTTCAGCTTCCCGCGCAAGCAGCCCGGGGCCGCCGGCTGGCGCTACCAGGACATCAGCGGCATGCCCGACGTGCCCCAGGCCGGGCACAGCCGCGGCGAGGTCGCGACCTACCTCGAGCGCGTCGGCGCGGGCGATGAGTTTCGCGCCAACCAGGAGATGATCGAGCGCTTCTTCGACGAGCAAGGTGCGCTCGACGAGGCCGCCGTCGCCGCCGCCTCGGCGGACCTCTCCGACATGCTGATGCCCTCCCCCGCCCGCGCCCTGGCCCTGGGCAAGGCCTACCTGGTGATCGTCCGCGAGCAGAGCTTCGTGCACGGCCGCGACGCGGTCATCGCCCCCGTCGCCAACGTGTTCGAGTCGATCGAGGACGAGTCCTCGGGGCTGTCGGAGAGCGGCAAGATGTACGCCGACGGGACGCTGCGCCTCGACTGGTCGCAGCTGCCCTGAGCGCGCTCGACGGCTGCGCGCAGCCGTCCAAAATCTGCAAGCCAGCCAGCTACTCGGCGGCCGCGCTCTGATCGCGCTCGCGGCCCTCGAGCGGCGCAGCGTCGAGCTCGGCGATCACGAAGTAGCGCAGCGGCCCATGGCGCAGCCGCGCCCCGAGCTCCTCGAGCAGCCCCGGCTGGATCGGGTCGACGTGAAACCACTCGAGCCAGCGCCGCAAGGCTCGCGCCGCCGGGCCGGGCAGGCCGTCGAGGTCGCAAAAATCGACGACGATGACCTTGCCGCCCGGGGCGAGGGCCGCCCGGGCGTTGGCGATCGCCGCCTGGGGATCGGCGACCATCGACAGGCAGTAGGAGAAGAGCACGCGCTCCGGGGCCTCGCCGCCAAAGGGCGCGCGCAGGTCGGCGTCCTCGGCGAAGCCGTGCTGGGCCCGCAGCCAGGGCAGGCGCCGGCGGGTGTGGGCGAGCATCTCGTCGCAGGCGTCGAGGCCGGCGAAGGTCGCCCGGGGCCGACGCGCGTGCAGGATCTCGAGGTTTCGCCCGGTGCCCACGCCGATCTCGATCAGCCGCGTCCACTCCTCCGCCAAGAGCACCTCGAGGGCGCGGTCGCGGCCAAAGAGGTAGTACTTGCGGGTCAGGTCGTAGAAGTGGCGCGAGATCCCGTAGTAGCGGTTGAGGAAGTCGCGGTGGGCGTGGCGGTCGGCGGACGCGGGCATCAGTGGGCCACCGTGTAGACGTTGACGCGGCGATACTGGCGGGAGCGATCCGCCTGCGAGGCCCAGTCGGAGGCCTGGCGGTCGAGGACGAAGCGACCCTCGAGGCCGTGGTGCTCGATCAGCGAGCGGTCCTCGACGGAGCGGTAGAGCAGCTTGGCGCCGTCGCGGCTGGTCCGAAAGATCTCGGCGAAGAGCTGCTGTTGCGCCGCCTCGGGCATCCAGTCGACGGCGTCACAGAGCGTGTAGTGCGACCAGGTGTCGGCCTCGGCCCGGCCGAGCACGTCGAAGATGTTGCGGTTGTGGTAGCGCATGTCCGTGGGCGCCTGGCTGCTGCGCGCGTGGTGATCCCGGCGCAGGTAGGGCGGCACGGCCTCGGGCAGCTCGTGGTTGAAGTGGCCGGCAGCGGCGTACCAGGCGTACCAGTTGCGCTCGAGGTCGGTCTCGACGAGGCGCTTCATGTGCGTCTCGAAGAAGGCGATCAGGTCGGTGCCCTCGGCGGCGAGCAGGCGATCGCGCTGGGCGTAGTTGATGCCCAAGGTGATCAGCTGTAGCGGCGACTCGAGGTAGGCCGCGACCCAGCGCCGCGAGCACAGCTCACGGCAGATCCACTCGATCTCGGCCTGGCGCTGGACCAGGTCCTCGCCGATGCGCTGGCGCAGCCACTCCGCGTCCATGCCGGTGATCCGACGCAGCAGCCCGAGCATCTGAGCCGTCAGCCCCGATCGAACCATGGAGCGCGAGTCCTCGAACATCCGCCAGCGCACGCGCCAGTAGGCCTGCATCCACTTGGGCAGGTGCTCGGCCAGCGAGCGAAGCACGCGCTCGGCCTCGGGGTGGCTGCCGTGGCCAAAGAGCGCGTAGAACTCGTCCCAGGACGCGAGGTGGCGGGCGGCGGCGGCCTTGAGCCCCGTCAGCGCGAGGTGGTGGGGGTTGATGTCGACGGCGTCGACCCGCGCGGCGTGGCGGCTGAGGTGGTTGGCGATCCCGCAGCCCGCGCCCGAGATCCCCAGCAGGCTCGCGCCGGGGCCGACCTCGAGCAGCGCCTCGTCGACCTCCGTGTCCTCCCACAGGATGTTGTAGACGTAGGTGGAGCGAAACAGCTTTTCGAACGTCCAGTCACGCAACTGCATGGTCTGCCTCGGAGCGTGAGCTTCGTACCCCGGGCGTTCGCCGCCGGTGTGACGCCGGCGTCTCTGCGTCGACAACTTCCAACGCCAAGCAAGTGTCACGCCCGCGTCTTGCACTCAGGCCCACGCGCGCTCGGGGAGGCGCGGCGAGATCTCGCCTCCCCCGGATCGGCAGCCAGGGAACCGGGCCGCCAGGCCGCTCTGGCGGCGTTTTGGCGGCCACGCCTCCCCCCGGCGCGCCACCGCGGGCCATCGCCGCCAACGCGTGATACCTTGTCCGACCGGATCACCATGCCCGAAGAGCGCTACTCGACATCGACCGCGGTCTTGCTGTGGCTGGGCTGGCTGTTTGGCTTCGCCGGACTCCACCGCTTCTACCTGGGCAAGCCGGTCAGCGGCGTCATCTGGCTGCTGACCTGGGGCCTGTTCGGCTTTGGCCAGGTCTTCGATCTCCTGCGCATGCGCAGGCTGGTCGACGACGAGAACCTCAAGCTCGCCGGGCTCCAGGCCCGCGCCCTCGGCCAGGGCTACCCCCACCAACACCAGCAGCAGCAGTACCCCCAGTACGCCCTGCCCATGGGCCACTCGCCCGGGCAGGCCCAGCAGAACCTGCCCCAAGATCCCCAGGAGCGCATGCGCATGCAGCTGATGCAGGCGGCGGCTGCGCGTGGTGGGCGGCTGTCCGTGACCGAGGGCGTGATGGCCACGGGCAAGGAGTTCACCGAGGTCGAGGCCATGCTCGACGACATGGCCCGCAGCGGCTACGTGGGCATCGACAATCACCCGGAGACCGGCGCCGTGGTCTACACCTTCGGGGACCTCGGCGCCTGAGCTACCATCTTCGCTGACGCAGGCGCAGCCATGCCCGAGCTCAACATCCACCTGCAGATCGATCCGGCGACCGGGAAGAAGAACCTGATCGTCGAGTACGAGTCGGACTCGGACGCCCTCCCCCACGAGCACGAGGAGGAGCACCGCGCCCTGGTCAACGCGCTGGTCGAAGGTGGCGTGGTCGAGGCCGAGGAGGTCGGTAAGGTGGTGGTTCGCCGCGGACAGGGCGAGCAGGCCGGCGCCGAGGCGAGCGCGGACGAGGACGAGGACGAGCGCGAGTCGATCGAGCAGGGCTCCGGCTAGCAGCCCGACAGACCATGTCCACGCTGGTCTTCGAAGATCTCGCGGTCCTGCGCGCCGCCCTCGACGCGAACCTGATCCCCCCGGCGGTCCAGGCCGCGCCCGTGGACTTCGCCCGCGACACCGCCGGCAAGCTGTGCCTGTCCACGGACGAGCCGCTGCCCCGGGCCGACCGCGCGCGCCTGCGCGAGGCCGGCGTCAGCCTCCGCACCCGGGCGCCCGCGAACCCGCGGCCGCTCTCGTGCTGGGCCGAGGTCCTGCCCCTCGAGCGCGCCGGCGAGCCCACCCCGCCCTGGGCGAGCTGCTCTTCCTCAGCGAGGGCGACGAGGGCTTCTTGCGCGTGGCCGGTGAGCTGCTGCGCCTGGGCTGCGAGGATCAGCGCCTGGCCTTCTTCACCGACGCCCAGGGGGTCCGCCGCAACCTCTGCCGCGTGGCGGATCCGCCCTACTACGCGGTGCTCCGCGCCCTCGATGGCGGCGACTCGCTGCGCGCCTTCACCCTGGCCCGCCCCGGCGGCCGCGTGTGGGTCGCGCTCGGCCGCCGCCACCCCCTCGCCGCGCGCCTCGACGCCGAGCCCGAGTCGCTGGTCCTGATCGGCGAACACGGCTGGCTGCACGTCCCCGACGGCCCCTGGCTCGACCTCCACGCGGTCAGCGTGGTCAGCTTGCCCGCGGCCACCCGCTGGCAGCGCGCCGCGCCCGAGCGCCGGCTCGAGGTCGAGCTGCGCCTGACCCGGGCCCCGATCACCCGCCCGGCGGATCTATGGGTGCTGCGCGAGCGCGCCCTCGAGCAGGTCGAGGCCCTGGTCCGCACGGTCCCCGAGTCCGTCGTCGCCCAGCTGCGCTTCGCCACCATCCAGGACCCCCGAGGCGGCGATCCGATCGTCGTGCTCCGAGCCCGGCGCAGCGCCGCCGGGCCGCCGGCCCTCGACCTCGACGCCGAGGCCTACGTCCCCGCCCCGCAGATCCAGGACCTCTACCTGCCCGTGGGCGCCGCCGTGGATCCGCCCTTTCGGCCCAGCAAGCTGCGCGAGCTGCTGCTCGACGGCCCCGACGCGGACAGCGTGGTCTGGCTCGCGCCCCAGGGCGAGGGCGGACGCCGCGGCCGGGCCTTCACCCGCGAGAGCCTGGCCGAGGACGCCTTCGCCCCGCTCGGCGAGTGGGTCGACTACCTCGTCTCCGCCAACGCGGACGCCCTGGTCCCCTGGGTGCGCAGCGCCGAGTTCGACTTCGACCCCTTCGTGAGCATCGGGATCGAGTGGGCCGAAGGCAGCGCGCCGCCGCGGCCCGCCGCGCCAGAGCCCGGCCCGCGCAAGCGCGCCGCGCACAGGGGACCGCTGCGCCCGGCCGCGGTCTTCGAGGCGCCCATCGACGACGCGCCCGCCGAGGACGAGGCCGCTCCCGAAGGCGACGCCCCCGAAGACGGCGCGCTCACGGTCCCCGCAGACGCCCCGCGCAGCGCCATCGAGGCCCGCCTCGCCGCCCTCGAGGCCGAGTTTTGCGGCCTCGACCTTCCCCTCGACGATCCCGCTCGAGTCCCCCGCTGGGCCGAGCTCGGGGAGCTCCAGGCTGCCCTCCAGCGCACCCGCGAGGCCGGCCTGTGCTGGTCGCGGGCGCTGTGGGAGACCCCCCCGCCCGACGGCCCGACGCCCGCGGCCATCGCCAGGCGCTGGGCCGAGCGCGAGGCCCAGCTCCAGGGCTTCCCCAGCCCCGCGCAGATGCTCGGCATCGTCGACGTGATCCCCGAGGACCTCGACGAGCAGATGATCCGTGGCCTGGCCGCGGCCGTGCTCGCCCTCGCGGCCAGCGGCGAGCAGCTCGAGGGCGAGCAGCTCGCCGCGCTCCAGCGCTTCTTCGCCAGCCACGGCGAGCGCCTCGACCTGCGCGCGCTGTGGCTGTCGCGCAGCGCCCTCGCGCGCATGGCCGGCGACGATCGCCTGGCGCTCTTCCAGACCCGCGACCAGATCATGGCCACGCTGCGCGAGGGCGTGGGCCTGGCCCGCAACATCCCCGCCTTCGTGCGCACCTACGGCAGCGACGGCGACGCGGGCGACCTCGGCCGCCTCGCCGACGCGCTCGGCAGCGTCCGCGACGACTACCTCCTGGCCACGCGCACGCGCCGGCGCTCGACCATCGAGTCGACCTTCCCCGACGCGCGCACCGACGCCTACGTGCGCCTGCTCTTCGCCTGGGGCCTGGCCCGCCTCGGCCGCCCCCAGGCCGCCCGCGACGAGCTCGAGGCGGCTCGCAAGCTCCTGGGTCCGCGGGCCGCCGACCCGAGCGAGCCCGGCAGCGACCCCGTGCACCACGCGGCCTTCTTGGCCTTCGAAGCGCGGATCCTCCAGGCCCTCGACGGCGTGGCCCCGGGCGCGCCCATGTCCGCCGCCCCCGACGGGCCGATCGCCGCCCGCGAGCGCCTCGAGCAGGACAACCTCGGGCGCTACAAGTACGACAGCCTCGTCGAGATCTCGCGCATCCTCGACCCCCACCACGGCGTCAACGCGGTCGATCGCTGGGTCGAGAGCAAGGCCGGCGAGCAGCCCTTCGCCGGCCTCGCGCTGCTCGACGATCCCCAGCGCCTCGCCGGGCTCTTCGACGACATGCTCGCGCAGCTGCCCGGCTGGGACGCCCCGCGCCAGGCCAAGGCGCTGCACAACCTGCTCGAGTACCTCGACGCCCTGCCCGAGCCCCTGGCCACGCCGCGCCTCCAGGCCGCGCTCCCGCTGATCGGCGACCTCGCCCTCGAGCAGCGCCCGCCCCTCTTGCGCCTGGCCATCGTCCGCGCCGGCTACCTCGAGCGCCCCGAGCTCGTCGGCGCCGCCCTCGACACCCTCGCGGCCAGCGACGGCGCGCTCGCGACCGAGCTGCCCGCCGCCTACGCCGAGCTCCTCGCCCGCGTGGCCCCGACCACGAGGCGCACCGGCCACGAGGCGCGCCTGCATTCGCTGCTCACCAACCTCGCCCGCCGCGTGGGCGACGAGCGCGACCTGGCCACCGCCACCGCCCGCCTGCACCTCGCGGCCGCGAGCGCGGCCATGGGCCAGCCGGGCCAGGTCCAGGCCGCCTTCGCCAGCGCCCACGCCCTGCTCCCCGAGCTCGCCGTCCGCCCCGGCGACTACCAGACCCTGCTGCGCGACATGGCCATGACCCTCAGCCGCAGCACCCCCAACCAGGCCATCGCCGGGGCGCGAGCGCTCTTCGAGCGCCTCGCCGAGACCACCGACATGAAGACCGCCAACTCGCACTACTGCCTGGCGGTCATCCAGCTGATGGAGTCGGTGGTCCTGTCCCTGGCCAGCGAAGACCTGACCTTGTCCGAGTGGGCCCGACGCTGGGTCGAGGAGGACGAGCACCTGCTCCACCGGCGGATCCATCGCGATCTGAGCTACCATCGAAGCCCCGCATGAGCGCCCCGACGACCCCCGCCTCGCCTGATCAGCCTGATCAGGCCAACGAGCTCGATCAGCTCGACCGAGACATCGACGCCGTCGGCGAGCTCGACTACGAGACCCTGGCCGCCCGCTCCCACGCCCTGCGCGAGCGCCTCAACCGCTTCCGCACGGCCCTCGGCCACTACTTCGTCGAGCGCCAATCGATCATCGACCTGATGACGATCTGCGCCATCGCCCAGGAGCCGCTGCTGCTCGTCGGCGTCCCCGGCACGGCCAAGTCCGACCTCGTGACCAAGTTCCGCGACGCGCTCGGGATCCCCAGCGAGGACTACTTCGAGTACATGCTCACGCGCTTCACGGAGCCCTCCGAGGTCATGGGCCCGATCGACATCAACCTGCTGCGCGAGGGTCGCTACATCCGCCGGGCCCAGGGCAAGCTGCCCACGGCGCGCATGGTCTTCCTCGACGAGATCTTCAAGTCGAACTCGGCGATCCTCAACTCGCTGCTCACGATCATCAACGAGCGCAAGTTCTACCAGGACGGCACCCCCGTGCCCGTGGCCCTCGAGGTGCTGATCGCCGCGACCAACGAGATCCCCGAGCACGCCGAGCTCGCCGCGCTCAAGGATCGCTTCTGCCTCAAGATCGTCGCCCACCCCGTGCAAGACGAGCACTTCTTCGAGCTCATCGACGCCGGCCTCGACGCCCAGACCCAGCGCGACCTCGCCCAAAAGCCCTGGGTCGAGGGCCACGCCAGCCTCGTCGACCTGCTCGAGGCCCACCGCTACCTGAGCTTGCAGATGGCTCGGCGCGAGCTCATGGCCGACGGCCAGGTGGTCCGCGATCGCCACCGCTACTTCTCCGACGAGCTGCTGCGCGAGCTGCATCGCCTGCTCAAGACCCTGGCCCGCGAGGACGGCGTGTTCGTCAGCGATCGCAAGGTCGTCAAGCTCTACAAGCTGCTGCGCACCCGGGCCTGGCTGCTCCACGGCGGCAAGGTCGAGCGCGAGGACCTCGCCCTGCTCGCCTACCTGGGTGAGACCCGCGAGGAGCTCGCCCTGCTCGAGGACAAGGTCCCCAAGCTCCTCGGCCTCGACTAGGAAGCTGGGGAGCTGGGACAGCGTGGAGGAGTCGTGAGCGAGGCGCGGGCGCGAGTCGACGAGTGGGCCGCCGCGGGGCTGCTGCTCCAGCGTGGGGCCAGCGTGGACGCCGAGCTCCTCGCCCTGACCGCGCCCTGGCTCGACGCCACCACCGAGGTCCTCGCCCTGCTCCCGCCCCTGGGCGTGGTCGCCGATCTCGGCCGGCTGCTGACCCGCGCGCCCTTCGACATCGCCCGCTCCGAGCCCGTCGCCGACCCTGACCTGCGCGCGGCCATCGACGCCTACGAAGAGCACCTGCTCGGCCGCCTGTCCGCCGACTACCGGCTCGAGCTCGCCCGCGACGCGCTCTTGCGCCTCGACGAGAACCTGCGCCCCGCGGCCATCGCCGTGTTCGTCGAGCAGGTCCTCGCCCGCGTCGGCGGCCAGGGCGAGTTCGACTCGCCGGGGACCGCGGCCTTGCGCCGGGTGCTTCACCGCCACGGCGTCGAGCTCGTCGAGCTGGGCAGCGCCGTGCTCGACGACCCGCAGCCCGATCCGCTGCGCGCGGAGCTGGCCGCGGCTTACGCCAGCTTGGCCCGCAGCGCCCGGCGTCACGGCGCGCTGATCACCGACGTCGAGCTCTACACCCTCGAAAACCACAGCGCCCTGCGCAGCCCCTCGGCGCGCCTGGCCATGGCTCAGATCGTCGAGGCGGCCGCCGCCGTCGAGCGTAGCTTGCCCGTCCGGGTCCGGCGCAGCGACGCCAGCCGCGGGCGCACGCCCACGCGCATCGAAGACGAGAGCGCCTACCCGATCGGCGGCTACGCCTCGATCTCGACAATCGGCGGGATCGAGAGCCTGGTCAGCTCCGAGCTGATCTACATGGATCCGCCAGCCGCCCCCGACACGGCCCGCAGCAGCGTGGATCTCTTCGACGTGCGCTGGGCCGCCGGCGAGCTGCTCAAGTACACCCGCGACGAGAGCGTGCACACCCGCGAGCGGCGGAGCGTGCTCTTGGTCCTCGGCCCCGATCTCGATCTCGCCCGGGTCAAGGATCCCCAGGTGCCCTGGCAGCGCCTGGTCGTGCTCCTCGGCGGCCTGGTCGCGGGCGTCCGCAAGCTCTGCGCCTGGCTCGACGAGGCCGAGCTTCACCTGCGCTTTTTGCTGCTCCCCGCCCCGCCGGCCCCCGGTGTCGCGCCGGGCTCTCCCCTGGCTCCCGACGCCGCGCTGTGCCGGCTGATCTTGCGCGAGTACATCGAGTCGGGCGTCGTCGACTTCATCGCGCTCGACGACGCCGACGCGCTCCAGGCCGCGGCCGAGCAGGCCGTCGAGCTCGGCGGCTGCGACCTGATCTGGCTGAGCCAGGGGTCGACCCCGGCGCCCTCCCCCCTGCCCGGCGCCCGCCAGCACAGCCTGAGCCTCGCCAGCGTCGAGCCGCGCCTGGCCCTCGACCGCGGCGCCGGCCCGGAGCCCCAAACGCTGCGCGCCGAGGGCTGGGAGGCGTGGCTCCAAGCCTTCGGCGCGCTCTTTCAGGGCCTGGTCTAGGAGCCCGTGGTGAAACCCAACACGACACCTCGCTTGGTCTTTTCGCCGAGGGCTTTGTCGCCAAAACTGGCAGTACGCCCGGTACAGCGGCGTTTTGGCTTCGCGCCCTCGGCGAAAATCCCGGCGCGAGGAGCCGCGCTGGGTTCCACCACGGGCTCCTAGCCGCAGTCCTCGCGCAGCTTGGCCAGGGACGCCTCCGCGTCCTTGCGGTCGTCCTCGTACTTGTCCTTCTCCGCGTAGGTCACGAAGTGCTCGTAGTAGGTGATCGCCTTCTCACAGTCACCGACCTGCTCCGCCGCCTTGCCGACCTTGAGCGCGAAACCGTGCTTGCCAGGGACGAGCTGATAGGCCTGCTCGTAGAGCCCGAGCGCCCCCTCCCAGTCGCCCTCCGCGGCCTTGCCCTCGGCCTCCACGTAGTAGCCCTTGGCCTTCTCGAGCCGCTCTTCTTCGCTGAGCTCCGGCTCGACCGGCTGCGGCGCGGGCTCGGGCTCGAGGCTCTCGTCCGGCACCCAGGTGTCGTCCTCGGGCTTGGTGGTCTCCTCCTCCTGGTTCTTCTTGCACGCCGGCGCCCACACGAGCGCGGTCAGGAGCAGGAACACGATCGACTTGCTTCGCATCGCCGCGCAGTATTGCACGGCCTCCGAGACCCTGTAGAGGCCCAAAGATGCCCTCTTCAATCCCTGCGACTTGTTAGTTTCGTTAGCGGTGTGGCTCACCATGTCGGCACGCCTCGCCATTCACTACACCGCCTGCCCCTGATACCGTCTGCTCGTGGCTCGCAAGCTTCGATTCACTGCTCTCGCGTCCGGCCTCGCGCTCGCGGCGCTCGCGGCGGCCTGTACCCCACAAAAGCCACAGCCCACCCCACAGCAGGTCGAGCTCAGCCCGGAGCAAAAGCTCGCCAAAACACAAGGTGAAGCGGTCCGGCGATGCTCGCCCCGATCCACGCCGCGGTCCCGGAGCCCGCCAGCGCGACGGTGCGACCCTGCCCCCAGCTGCGAGGGCGCGCCTTCAACCTGTCCTGGGGTCGCCTCGATCAGCTGGTCGCCGGCACCCCGGCCGAGACCCGCAATGAGGGCAGCGCCGATATCCTGCCCTTCAACGACGACGAATTCTCCACGCCCAAACACTACCGCGGCAAGGGCCTGCACAAGGCCGACGCCCAAGACCTCGCCCGCGTCGCCCGGGCCCACGAGCGCATGCCCTCCATCGAGTACGTGCGCGTCGCTCGAAGCGAGCGCTACGTCCCGCCGCAGCTGTCCGAAGACGACGCCTTCGAGCCCGGCTCGCTCAGCGGCTGGCTCATGGTCTTCGACCGCGAGGGCGAGCTGGTCTGCGCCGTGCGGGCGCAGGTCGAGAGCAGCGAGAGCGTCAACGTGAACGCCCCCGATGCGCTCCAGGACGAGGACCGAGCCAGGCAAGTGAGCGAGACGACCCTGCTGGTGGATCTGACCCAGCACCTGGCTGGTGCGCTGCGCGAGGCGGCCAAGCCGGCGCAGCGTGCCGTGCCAACAACGCCACCGGTCGTCGACGAGCCCTGAGGCCGCGCTCACCGACGCGAGACGCCAAAGCTCCCGTTGGCCGTGGGCCGGAAGCCAAACGCGCCCTGCATCGAGGACGGGAGGCTCAGCGTATAGTCCGGGGTGTTCGGTCCGATGAGCGTGTGCACGAGCACCGTCGACGGCGACAAGCGCCGACCGTCCCAGGACCACATCACGTTCTTCATCGGCCCGCTCGTGCAGGACTTGGTCGCGAGCGCCGCGAGCCGGGCCTGGCCGTCGCCGGGCCGGGCCGGGGTCCAGGCGAGCGCCTCGCCAGCGGCCACGATCACATGGGGCGCGCTCCCCCACAGCGCCTCGGGGAGCGCCAGCCAGATCAGCGAGGCCCCCTCGCCCTGCTCGCGCGCCGGATCCTCTTCGCCGAGGGCCGCGTCGATGCCGAGGGCGAGCAGCTCGGCGTCGGACTCGGGCAGACGCGCGCGCGCCTCGTTGGGCAGGCCGTCGAGGTCGAAGCCGTCGAGGACCACGCGAACCTCGAAGTCCCCGCCGACCGGCCGCGAGCAGGTCGCAAGGCCGTCGCGGCTGGTGTTGGTTCGCACGATCCGCGCGCGCAATTTGGCGCGCAGCTCGTTTTCGGACAAGGCGGCGATCTGCGGGCCGAGCTCGGCGAGGCGCTCGCCGGCGGCCGCCTCCATGGCCTCGTGCGTGGCGTCGGGGATGTACTTGCGCAGGAAAAAGCCGATCGCCACCTCCCAGCGCTCCTCCTCGGCGGACGCACACATCATCCGCAGCATGCGGAGGTTCTCGCGTCCCGAGCCGAGCGGGCCGTGGACGGTGATCTGGTCACCACGAAATTGGATCTTGCCGCCTCTATGCTCGACGTAGCGACGGACCGCGTCGTGGAGTTTCTGCTCGCGTCGGATATGGCGAAGACGGATCCCAACGTAGCCAAGGGCGATCAGCGCGCCGACGCCCCAGAGGATCTTCATGAAGATGGACATGGCCGTGCGTAGCACGAAGTCCGCCTTTCCTCTACGCCCTCTCAGCCATGACCAATATTGCCCCACTCGACCCAAAACAGCGTCAGTACCCCAACGAGCGCGCTTTCTCGGCAGCGACTTGCTCTTTGTCCATCCCTGCTATCTTCCCCCCACGATGCTACCCGATGGTCAACCTCCAAACCCCTACGCACAGCCCACTCGAGCACCCGACCCAAACCCCTATGGGCCCCCGAATCCAATCCCCGCCTGGGCCGAGGGCTACGCCGAGGAAGACTACGTCCCCCAAGGCACCTACTGGGGCGGCTTCGCGGCCGGCTTCGTTCTGGCGCTGCTCGGCTTGCTCGGAGTTTACATATTCGGCAAGGAGGAGACCAAGCGCGGTAGCCTCCACGGCTTCGGCATTCGCGTCGGTCTGTCGATGCTCTTTTGGATCTTCACCTTCGCCATGAGCTAGCGGCCCCTGTACTCCAGGAGGTGGCTCGCCCCTCCGGGCGAAAAATCTCCTGTTTTTTCTCGAATCTCGCGTGGCGAAATTACAGCGCCCATCGCCTGGCTCGCGCTGCCACTCCGGCCCCCTCGAGCGGACAAAGGGCCACGGAGCGACGCTCAGCGGGCCCTCCCCCCTGTCCGAGTAAGTCCTCGACACACCTGCTCTCGTCGGCTCTTCGAGCTCGGCAAGCGAGCCCGCCTCTCGACGGGGACGCCGTGGCGCTGACGTCCGCCCCGCGGCGTTGCAAAATGAGCGCATGCGCTCCCCCGAGAAACTGGCATCCACGCTCGGTTTCCCCGTCTTGATGGCGACCCTCCTCGCGCCGGCGTGGGCCTGCACCAGCGTGCCTTTTTGCGAGCAGCAGCCCGACAAGTGTGTGGCTGGAGACGAGGGCGAGAGTGGAGGCAGCGACACGAGCGAGGACGCCAGCTCGACCGAAGACACGAGCGGAGCTGACAGTGACGGCGACAGCAGTGGCCCGCTATGTGGCGACGGCGAGGTCGAGGGCGAAGAAGAATGCGACGACGCCAACGCGATCGACGGTGACGGCTGCGACAGCGACTGCACCTCGACACAGGTGGCCGCCATCACCCTCGGCGGCTACCACGGCTGCGCGTTGATCGACGGCGGCCGCGTGCGCTGCTGGGGACTCAACGACTCCGGCCAGCTCGGCTACGGCAACACCGACAACGTCGGCGACGACGAGCTACCCAGCGAGGTCGGTGACCTGCCGCTCCCGGGCACCCTCACCACCCTCGAGCTCGGCGCCTATCACTCCTGCGCGCTCTTCGAGGACGACGCCCTGCGCTGCTGGGGCGCCAACGACTACGGCCAGCTCGGATACGGCGACACCTACGACCGCGGGGGCACCGAGAGCATCGCCAGCTTGGCGACGATCGACGCGCCCGCGTTCACCGACATCCAGCCGGCCTTCTATCACACCTGTGGGCTGACCGAGGGCGGCGAGGTCCACTGCTGGGGCCAGGGCGAGCTCGGTCAGCTCGGCTACGCCAGCGTCGCCAACATGCTCCTCCCGGGCGAGGCCGTGTCCCTCGGCGGGGCCGTGGCCAGGCTGATCGGCGGAGGCGAGCACGCCTGCGTCATCCTCGAAGACGACGGCAGCCTGCGCTGCTGGGGCTCCAACCACTACGGCCAGCTCGGCTACGGCGACACCGAGAACATCGGCGACGGCGAGCTCCCCGACACCGCCGGCCCGGTCCCGCTGCTCCCCGAGTCCCTGTCCCACGTCGACATCGTCGACCTCGTCACCGGCGGCCCCCACAACTGCGCCCTGCTCAGCAACGGCGAGGTCATGTGCTGGGGCAGGAACGACTACGGCCAGCTCGGCCTCGGCCAGTTCGGGAACATCGGCGACGACGAGCTCCCCGACTCGGTGCCCACCGTCGGCATCCCCGGCCCGGCGGCGCAGATCAGCTTGGGCTTTCACCACACCTGCGCCCTGCTCACCAGCGGCGAGGTCACCTGCTGGGGCCGCGGCGACTACGGCCAGCTCGGCTACGGCGACACCAACCACGTCGGCAACAACGAGCTGCCCGAGGACGTGGGCTTCGTCGATCTCGACGCGAAGGTGCTGACCATCGCCGCCGGCGGCTATCACACCTGCGCGCTGCTCGCGACCCGCGAGGTCCGCTGCTGGGGCCGCAACGACTCCGGCCAGCTCGGGCTGGGGCATATGGACAACATCGGCGACGATGAGCTCCCCCTGAGCGAAGCGCCGCTCTCGCTGCTCTGAGCGGCGCTCGCTCGCGCGAGAAAAAGCTGCCGGTCACAGGCTCGTGACAGCGCGAGCGCTGTGACCCCCGCGAAACTTCGGCCTGCTAACACGCCAGCGTGGCAGGTCGGCTCGCAGCCATGGCCCCTAGGAGCCCGTGGTGGAACCCAGCGCGGTTCCTCGCGCCGGGGTTTTCGTCGAGGGCGCGAAGCCAAAACGCCGCTGTACCGGGCGTACCGCAAGTTTTGGCGACAACGCCATCGGCGGAAGGACCAAGCGAGGTGTCGTGTTGGGTTTCACCACGGGCTCCTAGGCTCCTCACCTGCACGGCGCTGCTCTTTGCCGCGCTCGCGTGCAGCGACGCGGCCGAGCAGGCCGCCGAGCACACGCTGACGATCCGCGGCTCGGACACCATGGTGATCCTCGCCCAGCGCTGGGCCGAGGCCTATATGGACGAGCACCCCGAGATCGCCGTGCAGGTCAGCGGGGGCGGCAGCGGGACGGGGATCACCGCGCTGATCGCCGGGACCACCGACCTCGCCAACGCCAGCCGCGAGATCGCCGATAGCGAAGCCGAGCTGCTCGCCCGCGAGCGCGGCGTGCCGGTGTTCGAGACCACCGCGGCGATCGACGCCGTGGCGATCTACGTGCACCGCGACAACCCCATCGCCAGCGTGTCCCTGGCCGAGCTCGAGGACGTGTTCCGTGGGCGAGTCGAGGACTGGTCGGCGCTCGGCGTCGAGGACCTCGGCGCGATCACCCTCTACAGCCGCGAGAACAACTCGGGCACCTACGCCTACTTCAAAGACCGCGTGCTCGCCGGCTACGACTTCGCCAGCGAGGCCCAGACCCTGCCGGGCACGGCCGCGGTCATCAACGCGGTCAGCAAGGATCCGCGGGCGATCGGCTACGGCGGCATCGGCTACGCCGCCGGCGTGCGCGTGGTCCCCCTGCGCCTGGACTCGGGGGAGATCGCCGCGGCCAGCGGGGCCCAGCTGCGCGCCTATCCCCTGGCCCGCCCGCTGCTGATCTACACCGCCGGCGAGCCCGAGGGCGAGGCCGCGCGCTTCATCGAATTCGTGCGCGGCCCCCCGGGCCAGGCCCTCGTCCGCGAGCTCGGCTTTTTCCCCCTGCCGGAGCCCATGGGATGAACCACCACGGGATGCGCCGCCGCGGCCGGCCGCGCTGGCACGCGCTCGTCGAGTGGGGCATCCGCCTGCTCGCTGGCGCGGCGCTCCTGGCGATCGCGCTGATCTTCGTGTTCATCGCCCGCGAGGCCCTGCCGCTGCTGTGGTCCACCGACGCCCGCGCCGAGCTGCGCCTGGCCGACCTGTTCTTGCCGCGCCAGTGGCCCGGCTACGACGCCCCGGTGTTCGTCTGGCAGCCCGTCGGCCCGATCCCCAAGTACAACCTCGTCCCGCTGATCGTCGGCACCTTCAAGATCACGATCATGGCCATGCTGATCAGCGCGCCGCTGGCCATCGCCTGCGCGGTCTACCTGGCCCACTACTCGCCCCCGCGCCTGCGCGAGCTGATCAAGCCGACCATCGAGATGCTCGCGGGCATCCCCTCCGTGGTGCTCGGCTTCTTCGCGCTGAGCCTGCTCGCCGACCTGGTCAGCGCGAGCTTCGGCTTCGAGTATCGGCTCAACGGCGTGGTCGCGGCCCTGGCCCTGAGCGTGACGATCATCCCCGTGATCTTCACGGTGTCCGAGGACGCGCTGCGAGCCGTGCCCGCGGCCATGGTCGAGGGCGCGCGGGCGCTCGGAGCCCGCCGCCACCAGATCGCCTTGCGGGTCACGCTGCCCGCGGCCTTGCCCGGGGTCGCCGCGGCCCTGGTGCTCGGCTTTGGTCGGGCGATCGGCGAGACCATGGTCGTGCTCATGGCCTCGGGCAACGCCGCGGTCGTCGAGCTCTTCGACTGGTCGACCAGCGTGCGCACGATGACCGCGACGATCGCCGCCGAGCTCGGCGAGGTCCCCCGCGGCACGACCCACTGGCAGGTGCTCTTCCTGGTCGGGATCCTGCTCTTCGCCCTGACCTTCGCCCTCAACCTGATCGCCGCCCGCGTCGTCGAGCGCACGCGTCGGCGGCTCGGAGGCGAGGCGTGAGCGCGCCCGCGATCGGCCGGCGCGGCGATCGCCTGGTCCACGCGCTCACGGCCGCGGCCGTGCTCGTGGTCCTGCTCTTCTTGCTCGGCCTGCTCGGCATGGTCGTGGCCGAGGGCGCCCCGGCCTTGAGCCTGGAGTTCCTGACCGCCGCGCCCACCGGCGACATGGCCGGCGGCGGCGTGTGGCCGGCGATCTACGGGACCTTGGTGATGACCCTGCTGATGACCGCGGCCGTGACCCCCGTGGGCGTGGCCACGGCGATCTACCTGTCCGAGTACGCGCCCCGGGGCTCGCGCTGGGCCAAGCTGATCCGCGTCGCCGTGGCCAACCTCGCCGGCGTGCCCTCGGTGGTCTTTGGCCTGTTCGGCCTCGGCTTCTTCGTGCTCTTCGTCGGCGCGTCCATGGATCAGCTCGCCGGCCTCGAGCGCCCGGTCTGGGGCCGGCCCTCGCTGCTGTGGGCCGCGCTGACCCTGTCGATCCTGACCTTGCCCGTGGTCATCGTGACCGCCGAGGAGGCCATGCGCGCCGTCCCCCAGGACCAGCGCGAGGCCGCCCTGGCCCTGGGCGCCTCGCGCCTACAGGTGGTGCTCGGCGTGGTCTTGCCCGGGGCCCGGGCGGGGATCGCCACCGGCCTGATCCTCGCGCTCTCGCGCGGGGCCGGCGAGGTCGCGCCGATCTTGTTCACCGGCGCCGCCAACTTCCTGCCCGAGCTCCCCGACGACCCCCGCGACATGTTCATGCACCTCGGCTACCACGTCTACGCCCTGGCGACGCAGTCGCCCAACGTCGACGCCGCCCGCCCGCTGCTCTTCGCCACGGTGCTCGTGCTCCTGGCCCTGACCTTGGGCCTCAACCTCGTGGCCATCGTGCTGCGCAGCCGCCTGCGCCGAGGGCAGCCGTGAGCGCGGCCAAGCTGCGCTGCGAGGCCGTGTCGATCTACTACGGCCAAAAGCGAGCCATCGACGGCGTGAGCATGGGCGTCGCCCCGCGCACCGCCACGGCCTTCATCGGCCCCTCCGGCTGCGGCAAGAGCACGCTGCTGCGCGCCTTCAACCGCATGCACGACGAGGTCGAGGCGCCCGCGTCGAGGGCGAGATCCTGCTCGACGGCCGAGACATCTACGCGCCGCAGGTCGACGCCGTCGAGCTGCGGCGGCGCGTGGGCATGGTCTTTCAGCGCCCCAACCCGCTGCCCAAGTCGGTGTTCGACAACGTCGCCTTTGGCCTGCGCCTGGCCGGCGAGCGCGACGGCCAGAAGATCGCCGAGACCGTCGAGCGCTGCCTGCGGGCGGCGGCGCTATGGGACGAGGTCCGCGACCGCCTGCACCGCTCCGCCCTCGGCCTGTCCGGCGGTCAGCAACAGCGCCTGTGCATCGCCCGGGCCCTGGCCATCGACCCCGAGCTGCTGCTCATGGACGAGCCGGCCTCGGCCCTCGACCCGATCGCTACCGCCGCCATCGAGGAGCTGATCATCGAGCTCAAGCGCGAGTTCACGATCATCTTGGTCACCCACTCCATGAGCCAGGCCCGGCGGGTCGCCGACACCACGGCGTTCTTCTATCTCGGCCAGCTGATCGAGCACCGGGCCACGGACGCGCTCTTCGCCGCGCCCAGCGAGGCCCGGACCCGCGAGTACCTCGGCGGCAAGTTCGGCTGACTCGCGGACTCGGCTCTGCCCGTGGCCACGCTCGCCGTCTCGCCCTTTCGCCGTGGAGATCGTCTCGTCCGCCCAGCCGACGATTGCAACACGCGTGGCACAAACGCGCCGTCATGCCACGCCGCGCGCCGGGGATCGCTCATCGCGACTGCGGTGAGAGACCGGGAAATACGCGCTCCCAACGCCGTTTTATTCAGCGAGCGGACTCAGCCCTCGGGGAAGTCGGTCCAGTTCTCGGTCCACGGCAGCGCCCCCGGAGCGAAGGCCCCGGCGTAGCTCGCCGCCTCATCGAAGAAGCCGTCGCCCGGCGGCTTGACGCCCGTGCCCGAGAGCGCGGCCCCGGGCACCCAGCTGGGCGCCTCGAGATCGTAGGGCCGCTCGATCCCCGGATCGATACCAAACTGATTGTTGAGACCCTCGGCCCGAAACAGCGCGTCCTCGTCGAGGGGAGGCGTCGTCGTCCTCGTCGCCCATCTCTTCTTGGACCGTGGGGAAGTAGTGCTCGCCATCGGAGCCGGCGGCGAAGAACACCGAGTAGCTGACGCTGAGCGCCCCTTCGCTGAGCTGCGCAGCCGTGGCCTCGCCCTTGACGTCGATCGACTCGACAGGGTGCCCCATGAACAAGGCGTTGCGCACGGTCCCGGCCGTGCCCTGCTTGAAGGTCGCCCCGCGCTGGCTGGCCCCGGGGTCGTTGGAGCCGATCAGCGTGACGTTGTAGAGGGTCGGCGACGAGCGCGGATCCGCGTCGTTGTCGTCCTCCCAGTTGTCGCACTCGAGGCCGTTGTCGCCCTCGGCGTCCTGCTGAATCGCGAGGAACTGCGCCTTGCCGCGCCAGCCACGATCCCAGTCCAGCGAGTCGTCCTGGGCCCGCGAGATCACCACGTGGTCGAGGTCCACGGTCCCACCAAAGATCTCGACGCCGTCGTCCTTGCCGTAGTGGACCTGGACGTGGCTGATGATCGTGCCCGAGCCGCAGCCGCCCAGGGTCAGCCCGTTGAGCTCCTCGTCGAGCTGGAGCGGGTAGCCGGCGAATTCGATGCGCGTGTACTCGAGCACCCCGCAGCCCCAGTCGTCGTCGGTGCCGCCAAAGCTCGCCCGCGAGGTGTCGGTCAGACCCTCGAGCACGGGGTTGGCCTGGTTGACCGTGGCCCGCCCGAGCAGCGCGACCCCGCCCCAGTCACCGGCGAGGCGCATGCCTTCCTCTTGCGCGCTCGAGAACACCACCGGGGCGAACTCCGTGCCGCGCGACTCGAGCCGCGCCCCGCGGGTCGCGACCAGGGCCGAGCCCTGCTCACCGCGGATCTGCGTGCCCGCGCGGACCGTCAGCGTGGCGCCGTTTTCAATGTAGATCACCTTGGTCAGCACATAGTGTTCTCGGGCTCCCAGACCGTGTCCTCGGTGATGTTCTCGCTGATCTCGACGACCTCGCCGCCCTCGCCCTCGGCACGCAGGCCCCCGCGGAGCAGACCAGGCCATCACCGCAGTGCTCGCTGGTCTCGCACAGCTCGAAGTCGAAGAGCAACGAACAGGCCGTCAGCGAGCACGTCGTGACGCTCGCCAACAGCAGGGCCTGGCTCGAACGCGGGGGGCGACGCATGGCCGATCTTTGCCGAGCTCCTGCTTCAAGCTTGCGCCCGCGACGTTACGTATGCGCAACGGCGAGCCGCGCCAATGTCCCCGCGAAGAAACCCACCCGTAACCGAACGAAGCCGGCCATCGACGATCGTCGATCGAGGAACCCATGCTCGCACCAACTCGCCCGCGCAGCCTCGCCGCATCCTTCATCGCCTCCCTCGCCGCCGCCTCGCTGCTCACGGGCGCGGGCACGGCTTCGCGCCGCGACGGCACCCGCGGACGCCCAGACCCCTC
>NZ_JABJWV010000005.1:0-10990 GCF_011083025.2 Pseudenhygromyxa sp. WMMC2535 | reverse complement strand
CCTCGGCCTCGGCGTCGCAACTGGCCTTGGATTGGGCCTCGGATTGGGCCTCTCGGCGACGGCCTGGGCCGCCCCGCCGATGGGGGGGACCGGCTCGGGTGCCATGCCCGGCGGCCAAGCCGGCCCGGGTGGCCCAGGCGGCCCGCCCGGCGGCGGCGACAGTGAAGACGGCCCGGCCGAGGCCGCGCCCAAGGACAAGGGCGCCCTCGCCCCGGTCGTCCCGGTCCCGGCGCAGCCCGAGGGTCGGCGCAAGGTCCAGCTCTTCGAGCTCCACGGCTACTTCCGCATGCGCGCGGACTACTTCCACCGCCTGGACCTCAACCTCGACTACGACGATCTCGACACCGAGACCAACAAGTTCTTCATCCCTCCGGCCGAGACCGCCGAGCTCAACGACGAGGGCGACCTCTCGTCCAACGACGCCAGCTGCTACCAGCAGCTGAGCTCCGCCGGAGTGAGCGCGACGAAGATCAGCCAGCGCTGCGCCCGTCGCCGCGGCACCTCGAGCGCCAACCTCCGCCTGCGCCTCGAGCCCACGATCCACGTCACCGACACGGTCAAGGTCCACGCCCAGGTCGACCTGCTCGACAACCTGGTGCTCGGCAGCACCCCCCAGGGCTTCGCCGCCGAGAACCCCTGGGCGCCCGTCAGCCTGTTCACCCGCTCGATGGCCGCGCCCACCCAGGGCGTGAACTCGCTGACCGACAGCATCACGGTCAAGCGCGCCTGGGGCGAGATTCGCTTCGGCTTCGGCATGACCCTCGAGGCCGGCCGCATGCCCAACCACTGGGGTATGGGCATCTTCTATAACGACGGCAACGGCTACGATCGCGGCGAGCACGCCGACATCGTGCGCATGGTCGACACCGACTACGGTGACTCCGTCGACTCGGTCAAGCTGACCTTCGACTTCGGCCCCGACAAGCGCAACGCCCTGACCTTCGGCGTGAGCTACGACTGGGCGTCCAGTGGCCCGACCACGGCCCAGCTGCTCGGCGCCGAGTGGGACTCGGGCAACCTCGTCGCCCAGGCCTTCTCGGCCGAGAAGTACGACGACGTCCGCCAGTTCAGCATCTTCCTCGAGCGCCGCGACGACCCCGGCATGCTCCAGCGCAAGCTGTCGAGCGGCCTGCCCGTGGTCAACTACGGCTTCAAGTCCTGGTTCCGCTGGCAGACCCTCGATCGCGCCATCGGCACCCCCGGCATCGGCGACGGCCTGGGCGGCAACGCCACCGTCGACTCCGAGGTCGACCCCAGCGGCCTGTCCCACGCCGGCGTGTCCCTGGGCAACGGCGGCTACGACGACGACGGCGACAGCGGCCTCGAGAACTACGCCTACTCGCTGGTCCAGCGCCGCGGCTGGCTGCTGACCCCCGACCTGTGGCTGCGCATCAACTGGCGGACCATGCGGGTCGAGCTCGAGGCCGCCGGCGTGTTCGGCAGCTTCCGCCACCGCGACCTCGACGAGGACCGCACGAGCACCGACTTCGACGAGATCATCGAGACCGCGCTCGCCGACGAGCTCACCCGGGTGATCCAGTTCGGCTACGCGCTCGAGTTCAAGTACGGCCTGTTCAACGACCGCTTCCACATCGGCGTCGACCACGGCATGGCGACCGGCGACAGCTCGCCGCCCACGGCCCTGAACTACGCCTCGGCCTTCCCCAACGACACCAGCTCCATGGGGACGCTCAGCGACGGCTCGCCGAGCACGCTCTCGGCCTTCCGCTTCAACCCCGCCTACGTCCAGGACCTGCTGCTCTTCAAGGAGCTGCTCGGGACCGTGTCGAACGCGGCCTACGTCAAGCCCTGGCTGGCCTTCTACTTCTTCCAGAACAACTTCAGCGCCCGCGCGGACATCGAGTTCGCCGGCGCCTACGACAGCCGCGGCACCCTCGCCGGCGACAAGTCGATCTGGGGCCTCGAGCTGGCCGGCTCGGCCCGCTACCACGACGTCGACGACCCGATCTTCATCCAGCTCCAGTACGGCGTGATGTCCCCTTCGGCGGCTTCGAGCCCATCGTCACCTCCGGCTCCGGCGCGGACGCGACGACCGAGCGCCTCGACGCCAAGGCGGTCCAGACCGTCCAGGCGCAGCTGGGCATCCGGTTCTAGAGCGGGCTCGCCTCCGCGCAGAGCTCCTGGATCTTGCGCACGTCGCTGGCGTGCAGGGTCATGTCGTCGCTGCCTTTCGCGCGGGCCATCGACTGGATCAGCCGGACGTCCTCCATCGTGGTCTTGATCGCCTTCCCCTTCGCCTTATCGCCGCTGCTGGACGAGCGCTGATGCTTGGGTTTGCTGTCGCCCTTGATGTCGACGGTCTTGTTCTGGAGGGCCGCCTGGATCGCCGGTGAATTGGCGAAGGCCGTGAGCCGGTAGCACATCACCGAGGCGTTGTTGTAATTGCCGTCGCTCTCGTTGAAGAAGCTCCGAGCCCCGTTGGCGTGGTTGTTCCAGTCCTCGTGGTCGACGCCCTGGAGGTATTTTCCGAGCTTGCAGCGGGCGAAGTAGTGCTGGTGGCCAAGGCCGAGGCAGTGGCCCATCTCGTGGAACAAGCAGTGTTCGTCGTAGGAGAGGATCTGGGGCCCGCCCTGACGACCGACGGGAGACGCACCTCCGCCACCTCCGCCCGTGTACCGGAACACGACGTAGTCCTCCTCGTCGTCCCGCGGGAACCACAGGTCGAGGCCGACGCTGACGTTGAAGCTGTGGAGCATCGCCATGAGGTTGTTCTCCGTGAACCTCGCGCTGTCGTAGGACTGCGCCTCGATCACGCAGGGCACGCCCCTACGCCAGTGTTTTTTTTGACTCCGAATCCACACGTTCATGGTGCTCTCTCCTAGGAAAACAGACCGCCGATGGTCTTGCCGAACTTCTCGGCCTCCTTGCCGATGTTCTTGCCGAACTTCTCGAACTCCTTGCCGAGGCCATTGAAGGCCTTCTCGATGTCCTTGGGCGCGAAGCCGGCGCTCTTCATCAGCTTCTCGACCTCCTTGGGCCCGGCGCCGTAGGCCTTGGCGATGCCCTTGGCGAAGTCATCGGCCCCGGACTCGACGGCGAGCCACCCCTTCTCGACGGCCTCGGCGACGTCGTCGAGGCCGCCGAGGACGTCCCCGAAGATCTGCTCGGCGCCGTCCTCGATGGCCTGCAGCGCGGGCTGGTCAGGTTTTGGGGGGGTGTGGGGTTCCCCCCTGACCTGACCAGCCACGCGCTGCAGGCCATCGAGGACGGCGCCGAGCAGATCTTCGGGGACGTCCTCGGCGGCCTCGACGACGTCGCCGAGGCCGTCGAGAAGGGGTGGCTCGCCGTCGAGTCCGGGGCCGATGACTTCGCAAGGGCATCGCCAAGGCCTACGGCGCCGGGCCCAAGGAGGTCGAGAAGCTGATGAAGAGCGCCGGCTTCGCGCCCAAGGACATCGAGAAGGCCTTCAATGGCCTCGGCAAGGAGTTCGAGAAGTTCGGCAAGAACATCGGCAAGGAGGCCGAGAAGTTCGGCAAGACCATCGGCGGTCTGTTTTCCTAGGAGAGAGCACCATGAACGTGTGGATTCGGAGTCAAAAAAAACACTGGCGTAGGGGCGTGCCCTGCGTGATCGAGGCGCAGTCCTACGACAGCGCGAGGTTCACGGAGAACAACCTCATGGCGATGCTCCACAGCTTCAACGTCAGCGTCGGCCTCGACCTGTGGTTCCCGCGGGACGACGAGGAGGACTACGTCGTGTTCCGGTACACGGGCGGAGGTGGCGGAGGTGCGTCTCCCGTCGGTCGTCAGGGCGGGCCCCAGATCCTCTCCTACGACGAACACTGCTTGTTCCACGAGATGGGCCACTGCCTCGGCCTTGGCCACCAGCACTACTTCGCCCGCTGCAAGCTCGGAAAATACCTCCAGGGCGTCGACCACGAGGACTGGAACAACCACGCCAACGGGGCTCGGAGCTTCTTCAACGAGAGCGACGGCAATTACAACAACGCCTCGGTGATGTGCTACCGGCTCACGGCCTTCGCCAATTCACCGGCGATCCAGGCGGCCCTCCAGAACAAGACCGTCGACATCAAGGGCGACAGCAAACCCAAGCATCAGCGCTCGTCCAGCAGCGGCGATAAGGCGAAGGGGAAGGCGATCAAGACCACGATGGAGGACGTCCGGCTGATCCAGTCGATGGCCCGCGCGAAAGGCAGCGACGACATGACCCTGCACGCCAGCGACGTGCGCAAGATCCAGGAGCTCTGCGCGGAGGCGAGCCCGCTCTAGAACCGGATGCCCAGCTGCGCCTGGACGGTCTGGACCGCCTTGGCGTCGAGGCGCTCGGTCGTCGCGTCCGCGCCGGAGCCGGAGGTGACGATGGGCTCGAAGCCGCCGAAGGGGAACATCACGCCGTACTGGAGCTGGATGAAGATCGGGTCGTCGACGTCGTGGTAGCGGGCCGAGCCGGCCAGCTCGAGGCCCCAGATCGACTTGTCGCCGGCGAGGGTGCCGCGGCTGTCGTAGGCGCCGGCGAACTCGATGTCCGCGCGGGCGCTGAAGTTGTTCTGGAAGAAGTAGAAGGCCAGCCAGGGCTTGACGTAGGCCGCGTTCGACACGGTCCCGAGCAGCTCCTTGAAGAGCAGCAGGTCCTGGACGTAGGCGGGGTTGAAGCGGAAGGCCGAGAGCGTGCTCGGCGAGCCGTCGCTGAGCGTCCCCATGGAGCTGGTGTCGTTGGGGAAGGCCGAGGCGTAGTTCAGGGCCGTGGGCGGCGAGCTGTCGCCGGTCGCCATGCCGTGGTCGACGCCGATGTGGAAGCGGTCGTTGAACAGGCCGTACTTGAACTCGAGCGCGTAGCCGAACTGGATCACCCGGGTGAGCTCGTCGGCGAGCGCGGTCTCGATGATCTCGTCGAAGTCGGTGCTCGTGCGGTCCTCGTCGAGGTCGCGGTGGCGGAAGCTGCCGAACACGCCGGCGGCCTCGAGCTCGACCCGCATGGTCCGCCAGTTGATGCGCAGCCACAGGTCGGGGGTCAGCAGCCAGCCGCGGCGCTGGACCAGCGAGTAGGCGTAGTTCTCGAGGCCGCTGTCGCCGTCGTCGTCGTAGCCGCCGTTGCCCAGGGACACGCCGGCGTGGGACAGGCCGCTGGGGTCGACCTCGGAGTCGACGGTGGCGTTGCCGCCCAGGCCGTCGCCGATGCCGGGGGTGCCGATGGCGCGATCGAGGGTCTGCCAGCGGAACCAGGACTTGAAGCCGTAGTTGACCACGGGCAGGCCGCTCGACAGCTTGCGCTGGAGCATGCCGGGGTCGTCGCGGCGCTCGAGGAAGATGCTGAACTGGCGGACGTCGTCGTACTTCTCGGCCGAGAAGGCCTGGGCGACGAGGTTGCCCGAGTCCCACTCGGCGCCGAGCAGCTGGGCCGTGGTCGGGCCACTGGACGCCCAGTCGTAGCTCACGCCGAAGGTCAGGGCGTTGCGCTTGTCGGGGCCGAAGTCGAAGGTCAGCTTGACCGAGTCGACGGAGTCACCGTAGTCGGTGTCGACCATGCGCACGATGTCGGCGTGCTCGCCGCGATCGTAGCCGTTGCCGTCGTTATAGAAGATGCCCATACCCCAGTGGTTGGGCATGCGGCCGGCCTCGAGGGTCATGCCGAAGCCGAAGCGAATCTCGCCCCAGGCGCGCTTGACCGTGATGCTGTCGGTCAGCGAGTTCACGCCCTGGGTGGGCGCGGCCATCGAGCGGGTGAACAGGCTGACGGGCGCCCAGGGGTTCTCGGCGGCGAAGCCCTGGGGGGTGCTGCCGAGCACCAGGTTGTCGAGCAGGTCGACCTGGGCGTGGACCTTGACCGTGTCGGTGACGTGGATCGTGGGCTCGAGGCGCAGGCGGAGGTTGGCGCTCGAGGTGCCGCGGCGACGGGCGCAGCGCTGGCTGATCTTCGTCGCGCTCACTCCGGCGGAGCTCAGCTGCTGGTAGCAGCTGGCGTCGTTGGACGAGAGGTCGCCCTCGTCGTTGAGCTCGGCGGTCTCGGCCGGAGGGATGAAGAACTTGTTGGTCTCGGTGTCGAGATCGTCGTAGTCGAGGTTGAGGTCCAGGCGGTGGAAGTAGTCCGCGCGCATGCGGAAGTAGCCGTGGAGCTCGAAGAGCTGGACCTTGCGCCGACCCTCGGGCTGCGCCGGGACCGGGACGACCGGGGCGAGGGCGCCCTTGTCCTTGGGCGCGGCCTCGGCCGGGCCGTCTTCACTGTCGCCGCCGCCGGGCGGGCCGCCTGGGCCACCCGGGCCGGCTTGGCCGCCGGGCATGGCACCCGAGCCGGTCCCCCCCATCGGCGGGGCGGCCCAGGCCGTCGCCGAGAGGCCCAATCCGAGGCCCAATCCAAGGCCAGTTGCGACGCCGAGGCCGAGGGTCGATCCCAAGATCGGACCCAAGACAGAGGTCGCGAAGCACAGTGGTCGCCGAGGAGTGGGCATGAAAGCGGGGCACGATAGCCAGCGTCCGATGACCCGTCAACGCCGGGCCTGGAGCTCGTTTAGAGGCTTTAGGTGCAAATTGCGCCAGGATTGGGGGCGCCCTGGGGGTGCGCGATCGCGGCAGCGCACGCGGCCCTCGGCTTGGCGTACCCTGGCCCGATGAGCGCCCAGTGGCACCCCGGCCAGCTGCTCTTCGTCGGCTTCCCGGGTCGCACGATCCCCCCAGACCTCGCGGCCTGCATCCGCGAAGGTCGCGTCGGCGGGGTGATCTTGTTCAAGCGCAACGTCGGCGAGCCCAGCGAGGTCCGCGAGCTGGTCCGTGAGCTCCACGCGCTGGCCCCCGCGGACGCGCCGCTGACCGTGGCCGTGGACCAGGAGGGCGGCCGGGTCCAACGCCTGCGAGATCCTGGACCGAGTGGCCGCCGATGCGCGCCCTGGGCTCGCGCAGCGTGGCGGACACGGCCCGCTTCGCCGCGGCCATGGCCCTCGAGCTGCTCGACTGCGGCTTCGACCTCGACTTCGCGCCGGTGGTCGACGTCGACAGCAACCCGACAACCCAGTGATCGGCGACCGCAGCTTCGCCCGCGACGCGGCTCGGGTCTCGGCTCACGCCACCGCCTTCATCCAGGCCATGCAGGGCAAAGGCTGGCCGCCTGCGCCAAGCACTTCCCCGGTCACGGCGACACGGATCTCGACAGCCACCTCGCGCTGCCGCGCCTCGACCACGGCCGCGAGCGCCTCGATCGCGTCGAGCTCCCGCCCTTTCGCGCGGCGGTCGAAGCTGGCGTGGCCAGCGTGATGACGGCCCACGTGCTCTACCCGCGCCTCGACCCCAAGCGCCCGGCCACGCTCTCCCGAGGTCATGGGGGTGCTGCGCGACGAGCTCGGCTACGACGGCCTGGTGCTCTCCGACGACATCGAGATGCGGGCCGTCGCGGATCACTTCTCCGTCGAGGCGCGCAGCCTCGGGGCGCTGCGCGCAGGCGTCGACGTGATCTTGGCCTGCTCCGCGGCGGACCTGCGCGAAGAGGTGATCGCCAAGCTCGAGGCGGCCCCGGACGCGCTGGTCGAGGACGCGCTGCGTCGCGTGGTCGCGTTCAAGGCCCGCTTTCAGGCTCCGGCGGTCGTGCCCCTGAGCGAGCTCGGGCCGCCCTTTGCGAGCCACCGGGCCCTGGCCGAGTCCCTGCGGGTGCCGGCGAGCGAGGACCCGGGGACTGATCCAGCTGATCCAGCTGATCCAGCTGATCTAATCGATCCCACCGAGCGCGACTGAGCTGCGGCTCGTGCATCACGCGTCTTCGTGAGTGGTGGCGCGGCCCAGGTCGCGCGGCTGGTCGTCCGTTTTCGTGAGGATCTGTATCGCGCGTTTCGCTCGCAGACGCTTGGATCACAGATCGGCTGTAGCGACTTCAAAACGAGATTTCGAGCGCTCACGAGGAGGCGCGCGCGTGGAGGGGGGCGACTTTGCCCCTCGTGTAATTAGATTGTGTTCGTGCTCTGGCGCCTCGTCAGCGCGATATCCTGGCAGGCGAGACGAGCATGACGCGATGCGCGACGCGATGGCGCATCGTCATGCTCGTCTCGCCTGGCCAGGATATCGCGCTGACGAGGCGCCAGAGCACGAACACAATCTAATTACACGAGGGGCAAAGTCGCCCCCCTCCACGCGCGCGCCTCCTCGTGAGCGCTCGAAATCTCGTTTTGAAGTCGCTACAGCCGATCTGTGATCCAAAGCGTCTGCGAGCGAAACGCGCGATACAGATCTCACGAAAACGGACGACCAGCCGCGCGACCTGGGCCGCGCCACCACTCACGAAGACGCGTGATGCACGAGCCGCAGCTCAGTCGCGCTCGGTGGGATCGATTAGATCAGCTGGATCAGCTGGATCAGCTGGATCAGTCCCCGGGTCCTCGCTCGCCGGCACCCGCAGGGACTCGGCCAGGGCCCGGTGGCTCGCAAAGGGCGGCCCGAGCTCGCTCAGGGGCACGACCGCCGGAGCCTGAAAGCGGGCCTTGAACGCGACCACGCGACGCAGCGCGTCCTCGACCAGCGCGTCCGGGGCCGCCTCGAGCTTGGCGATCACCTCTTCGCGCAGGTCCGCCGCGGAGCAGGCCAAGATCACGTCGACGCCTGCGCGCAGCGCCCCGAGGCTGCGCGCCTCGACGGAGAAGTGATCCGCGACGGCCCGCATCTCGATGTCGTCGGAGAGCACCAGGCCGTCGTAGCCGAGCTCGTCGCGCAGCACCCCATGACCTCGGGGGAGAGCGTGGCCGGGCGCTTGGGGTCGAGGCGCGGGTAGAGCACGTGGGCCGTCATCACGCTGGCCACGCCAGCTTCGACCGCCGCGCGAAAGGGCGGGAGCTCGACGCGATCGAGGCGCTCGCGGCCGTGGTCGAGGCGCGGCAGCGCGAGGTGGCTGTCGAGATCCGTGTCGCCGTGACCGGGGAAGTGCTTGGCGCAGGCGGCCAGGCCTTTGCCCTGCATGGCCTGGATGAAGGCGGTGGCGTGAGCCGAGACCCGAGCCGCGTCGCGGGCGAAGCTGCGGTCGCCGATCACTGGGTTGTCGGGGTTGCTGTCGACGTCGACCACCGGCGCGAAGTCGAGGTCGAAGCCGCAGTCGAGCAGCTCGAGGGCCATGGCCGCGGCGAAGCGGGCCGTGTCCGCCACGCTGCGCGAGCCCAGGGCGCGCATCGGCGGCCACTCGGTCCAGGGATCTCGCAGGCGTTGGACCCGGCCGCCCTCCTGGTCCACGGCCACGGTCAGCGGCGCGTCCGCGGGGGGCCAGCGCGTGGAGCTCACGGACCAGCGCGGACCTCGCTGGGCTCGCCGACGTTGCGCTTGAACAAGATCACCCCGCCGACGCGACCTTCGCGGATGCAGGCCGCGAGGTCTGGGGGGATCGTGCGACCCGGGAAGCCGACGAAGAGCAGCTGGCCGGGGTGCCACTGGGCGCTCATCGGGCCAGGGTACGCCAAGCCGAGGGCCGCGTGCGCTGCCGCGATCGCGCACCCCCAGGGCGCCCCCAATCCTGGCGCAATTTGCACCTAAAGCCTCTAAACGAGCTCCAGGCCCGGCGTTGACGGGTCATCGGACGCTGGCTATCGTGCCCCGCTTTCATGCCCACTCCTCGGCGACCACTGTGCTTCGCGACCTCTGTCTTGGGTCCGATCTTGGGATCGACCCTCGGCCTCGGCGTCGCAACTGGCCTTGGATTGGGCCTCGGATTGGGCCTCTCGGCGACGGCCTGGGCCGCCCCGCCGATGGGGGGGACCGGCTCGGGTGCCATGCCCGGCGGCCAAGCCGGCCCGGGTGGCCCAGGCGGCCCGCCCGGCGGCGGCGACAGTGAAGACGGCCCGGCCGAGGCCGCGCCCAAGGACAAGGGCGCCCTCGCCCCGGTCGTCCCGGTCCCGGCGCAGCCCGAGGGTCGGCGCAAGGTCCAGCTCTTCGAGCTCCACGGCTACTTCCGCATGCGCGCGGACTACTTCCACCGCCTGGACCTCAACCTCGACTACGACGATCTCGACACCGAGACCAACAAGTTCTTCATCCCTCCGGCCGAGACCGCCGAGCTCAACGACGAGGGCGACCTCTCGTCCAACGACGCCAGCTGCTACCAGCAGCTGAGCTCCGCCGGAGTGAGCGCGACGAAGATCAGCCAGCGCTGCGCCCGTCGCCGCGGCACCTCGAGCGCCAACCTCCGCCTGCGCCTCGAGCCCACGATCCACGTCACCGACACGGTCAAGGTCCACGCCCAGGTCGACCTGCTCGACAACTGGTGCTCGGCAGCACCCCCAGGGCTTCGCCGCCGAGAACCCCTGGGCGCCCGTCAGCCTGTTCACCCGCTCGATGGCCGCGCCCACCCAGGGCGTGAACTCGCTGACCGACAGCATCACGGTCAAGCGCGCCTGGGGCGAGATTCGCTTCGGCTTCGCATGACCTCGAGGCCGGCCGCATGCCCAACCACTGGGGTATGGGCATCTTCTATAACGACGGCAACGGCTACGATCGCGGCGAGCACGCCGACATCGTGCGCATGGTCGACACCGACTACGGTGACTCCGTCGACTCGGTCAAGCTGACCTTCGACTTCGGCCCCGACAAGCGCAACGCCCTGACCTTCGGGCGTGAGCTACGACTGGGCGTCCAGTGGCCCGACCACGGCCCAGCTGCTCGGCGCCGAGTGGGACTCGGGCAACCTCGTCGCCCAGGCCTTCTCGGCCGAGAAGTACGACGACGTCCGCCAGTTCAGCATCTTCCTCGAGCGCCGCGACGACCCGGCATGCTCCAGCGCAAGCTGTCGAGCGGCCTGCCCGTGGTCAACTACGGCTTCAAGTCCTGGTTCCGCTGGCAGACCCTCGATCGCGCCATCGGCACCCCGGCATCGGCGACGGCCTGGGCGGCAACGCCACCGTCGACTCCGAGGTCGACCCCAGCGGCCTGTCCCACGCCGGCGTGTCCCTGGGCAACGGCGGCTACGACGACGACGGCGACAGCGGCCTCGAGAAACTACGCCTACTCGCTGGTCCAGCGCCGCGGCTGGCTGCTGACCCCCGACCTGTGGC
>NZ_JABJWV010000004.1:0-24848 GCF_011083025.2 Pseudenhygromyxa sp. WMMC2535 | reverse complement strand
TTCTGAGCTCGGGGAGCTCACCAACCATTGATGATGTCGCGCGTGTCGATCGACACCTGGCCGTGCAGAAAGTTGTTTTCCCGCGCGCGAGAGCACGTTCAGTGCACGATTTGAGGGGATGACAGCGCTTCCATATTTACGGCAATCCCCGTCGCGAAGTTGATGATGCGACCGAGGGGGACGCCCCCCGCTGAAAGGTCGAGATACCACCAGCGACGACGCTCGCCACGACCTCGCATGCTTCAGCGGTGTAGTGCGCGCGCATATCCTTGTGTTCCTCGATCGCCTCAGGCGGGCAGTTCGAGGTCCTGCGCCTGTTGAGCTTCGAGGTCGGCCCGGCACTCCTGCGCGAAAGCAGTGGCCTGGACCTCCTCTTCGAGGATCCGAAGGGTTTCATCTTGAAAGGCGGCCATCGCCTCCTTTCGTTTCGCCGGCAACGTCTTGCTCGCCATGAATCCAGTGTGGACGAGATTCAGGCACGCGCCAACTAGCCACACGGACAATGAATCGAACTGGAAAGTTCGTTCATTATCCCTTGTGGTTAGTTGGCGTCTGTTCGTTGGTTTGGATGCAGGCTCGGTTCGGCGATATGAAAAATATCCCAGCTTTCAGGAATCGCAACCAAAACCCAATTGGAATTCCAAATTTAGACCCAAAATAATTCCAAATTCGCAAAACTTTGGACGCTATTGGCCCAATAACCCAAATTGGGTTGACGCCCTCGATGGCGCTGGTCCATGGTGGTCGCGTCTGAAGAAGGAGGCGCCCGTGATGGCGACCCGACGGCCCGATGCGAAGACGGTACCCAGCGAGTGGATCGATCTGCTCGTTGAACATGATGTTGATCTCATCCGCGTACGCGTGCTGTGGAGGCGCGGTCGCGCGCGCTACAGGCCCATGGTCTCGCTCTCGGTGGATCTCGAGGCGCTCGAAGGCGCGTCCATGAACGAGTGGGAGCGCCACGAGCTCGAGGAGACCAACCTCGCTTGGACCCCACTTCGCGGAGAGGGGGAGGATGATCCGCGCGAGCACGCCCAGAAGTGGGGCGAGAGCTCGTGGCGCCTGTGCGAGCGGTGGGCCCGGAGCCTGGGATGCGCCTGTGACTTTCGGCTGCGGGGCTATGGGGCGGACGGACAGGTGCTCTTCGAGTCCGGGCGCCGGATCCTGGTGGCTGCGGACGAACCCGACGAGACGCGAGCGCGGGATCGCGGCCTCCTCGACGAGGGCTTCGACAAGCTCGACGACAAGAAGACGGCGATGCTCCACTGGCTGGCCGAGCGAGCGGAGCGCTCCTTTGCCATGGCGCAAGACGCATCAGGTGCGGCGCCCCAGCTGATCGGGAGCGCGCGGGTGATCCTCGAGCAGGCGATCGACTACCAAAACGAGCAGGTTCGGGGCCTGATCGACCTGCATTCGGGGCGCACGGAGACGACGGCCCGGGCCTACGAGGCGCGCCAGGCTACCCAGCGTGCTGCCATGAAGTACGATGTCATGCGTTACGGCATCGATGTGATGGCGTCCACGCTGGTACCCGCAGCCAAGAGCATGTTCGAGCACTGGGCGAACCGGTCGATGCAGGTGTTTCCCGAGTTTGAGTGCGCCCAGCAGGCGATCGCCTACATCGCGGGCACGCTCACGCAGGGGCAGCTACAGACGCTCTTCGACAAGAACCGCAAGGCGGCTGATGGGTTCATGTTCCTGCTCGAAGACGCCGCGCGGGTCGAGGACGAGCGCGAGGCGCTGCTTTGCCTCAACGGAGCCGATCAGCTGTTCAAGAGCAAGCGCTTCGAGTCCGTCGCGGATCTCGAGCAGCGGATGGCGGCGCGCTACATCCTCGCGCGCCGGGCGATCTACAGGTTGATGGACCATGGCGAAGACGCGCCGGGTTGAGTCAGTCCGAAGCTGGGCCATCTCCGTCGAGGCGCTTGAGAACATGAGCGACGCCGAGATGGAGCGGGCGCTGGGCTTCGAGACGCTGGAGGACGAGGCAGAGGTGGAACGTAGCTTGTTCGGGGGGACGTTCCGCGACGAGGGGGCGACGCTCGAGACCGAGGAGACGACGCCCAGGACCGAAGGGACGGTGAGGGTTCGTCAGGCCGGACCCGGGCGGCGCGAGGACGGGTGAGCCGCCAGGCTCTGCGGCTAGTTGGCGAGCAACGTCGAGGAGCGCAAGCTTGTCGAGATGTTGTTGCGACCGGATGAGACGTTTTATAGCGAGGTGACCAAGCGTGCCGAGCGAGTGTTCCCGGTGGGAACGGCTTGGCAGATCTTCGAGAGCAAGATGCCGGCGGCCGACGTGTTCAAGTCGTCGGTGTTGGATCCGGCGGTGGGCGTCCTCGGGGACATCGGGATGCGAGCCTTTGCGAACTCGGAGTGGCAAAACTGGGTGTCGTCGATCCAGATCGGGATCTACGACATCGCCACGCGGATCGGCCTGCCCTCGCTGGGCAACGCGCAGCTTCAGTCCACGGTGTCGGACATCTACACGAGCATCACGGCCTCGCTCGACGCGTTCAAGGATGTCGACAGGGCTGCCGAGATGCTGCCTGATCTACTCGTGAACGCGGGGCTCCAGGCGCTCCAGAAGATCGCCGCGAGCACGGGGATCATCGGGCAGGTCATCGCGCAGGTGATCACGACGGCGGTGTGGGCGGTGGACGTGTACGCGACGCACAAGAACGCGGAGCTCGCCAAGGATGTCGCGTTGCCGCCGCTCCAGACCGAGGACCCCGCGACGGACTCGTGGCAGGTCAACCGAGTGTTCGAGCTGTTCCGAAAGAACGGGAGCGGGGGCGTGGTGTACCCGGACGGAGAGATCGAGGGGGCCGCGAACGCGGACTACACCAAGCTCTTCTTGCCGGCCTATGCCTTCCGCAAGCCCTGGATGTTCCAGCATCGAGAGGGTGGGATCGCGGCGCAGCAGGGCGCAGGCCAGGAGGCCCGAGGACCTCTCGGGGAGACGCAGTATCTGTTCGATCCTGGCGACGTCTCGACCTTTGGCTTCATGCCGGGAACGGCGGTGTCGCTGCGCGTGCTCCAGGCCAGCTACCGCTACTATCACTCGGTTCGGGGAACCCCGGTCGACCGCTACACGCTGCGGTGCAAGGGGATCGACAAGCCCTGCTACAAGAAGGTCAAGGCCTTCGATGGGAGCCGAGACTGCCGCCAGTGCGTGGACGCAGAGTCGGTCTGGCCGGTGAAGGGAGTGGGCTGGGGCTATGGCGGGGTGCCCCTGAACGTGACGACCCCAGGTGAAAACGTCGGCGCGTTCTATCCATCGACGAACAAGCTGCTACTCAACATCCTCGAGATGGCGACGCGACCGGGGCCGATGCTCTACACGCTCAACGTCGAGGACATGGACCTTCAGTGGAAGACCAGTTTCGAGTTGTTTTGGGAGTTCGTCTCGGCGGAGTGGAGGCGCTATCGCGGAGCCGGCTGGCGGGGCTTGATCTCGAGGCTGGCCACCCTCATGACCGCGCTCGACAGGGACGGGATGACGATCCCTGGGGGACGAGATCCGCGAATGCCGGCGAAGCTGATCGGGTCACCTCGAGAGTCGACCTTCGACGTCCCGTTCTCGGCGTCGGTCTACTCGAGGATCATCGCACCGTTTTGCTCGGACCTCCTCGCGTTGCAGCGGCACTACCTCGAGACCTTGGAGGTCGCCTACATTCCACCAGGAGCGGGAGCCCTCTACGTCGGAAAGAAAGTCAGGAGGAACGAGCTCGGAGATCGCTTCGTGGCTGCTCGTCAAGCCTTGCTCGCCAGCCACAAGCGAGTGCTCGTGGATCTGCGCCAAGTGAGCGACCCGGAGTATCGAAGGGCCCTGGAAGACTCCGGGGTAAAACTCTCTCCGGTCAACCCGTACATCAAGGGGCCCGGGGTGAGCGGGCACGAGCTCCTCGCACCCGATATCAAGCCGCCTCGAGTTCCAACGCGGCCGAGGACGGTCGCGGAGTCTCCTCTCGCGGGCCTCGTCGAGTTCGGCAAGGAGGCCCGCGGAGAAGCTCAGAGCAAGCAAGCGGTGAGCGGGACTCGCAAGAGCATGCTCGCGCTAGGCGTCGCAGCGGGGGGCGGCGCGATGCTCTCTGCGGTCGCCTGGGCGCTCGCGCGCGAGGAGCGTGACAAGGGCACCTAGGCTGGGTTACCCATCGGCATGGGCTTTTTCCGTTTGCGCGTCGGCCTTCTCTTCGGAACCCTATGGCTGCTTGCTTGTACGCAGCCTCCCGACATCAGCGAAGAGGTCGATGCCTACCTGCGCGAGTTAGATTTCGCCTACGCCGAAGTTTGCAAGTGCCCAGAGGAAGCTGGCCACCCTTCGGCAAGCGAGTGTACCGAAGCAACGCTCATCCGAGCCGAGGACCGAGAGTGCGCCATGGGTGTGCTCGAAGGCCATGAAGAGACCGCCGAGTCGTTTCTCAGGTGTGCGACGGAGGCCGTCATCGACTACACCGACTGCCTCGAGGACAACAGCTGTGGAGAAGGTTTGTACAATAGCTGTACGATAGCTTACCAAGACGCGGTTGACGCCTGTCCTCAGCTCCCAAGCGATGTCAGGGTGGCCTTCAGTCTCTGCACACTGTCATAGCAGTCATGGCTGTCCGCTGCCTGATCCTGCGGTACTGCAACAGCGGTGAAGAGTCTACGCGCAGACTGCGTTCGTCGAGGTCTTCACGTTTCTGCCCACGTCCGAACTCAGCACAGCAGGTCTCTCGAGCGATGGGCAAGACATCGCGCGCAACATTCGCAAGTCGCAGCAGCGAAAGCGAGTCAACCGACTGGAGAGCGCCATCGCTAAATTGGACTCATCCCTTGTCAGGGCCTTGCGGCACATCTTCGAGGTCGCAGCACAAAAGAGCTCACCAAGATCGAAGATATTGTCCTCGAGGACGCATGTTGGCGGATTACTATGGTGATGCGCATGGCTTGGGAGATGATATGTGCCGGTATCAGAACGCTGCTCGGGAATCATGAGTTAACTCAAAAGCTTACCATGAGAAAATCAGAGGAGTTTGGCATCTAAGTATAAGTGGAAGTGTTCCCCTACAAACAAAACGCCACCTACGAGGACTTCAAACGCGCTCCCTCCGGATGGACGGCAGAGCTCATAGATGGAAACCTCTACTTGAGGCATCTTGAGCCACATAAATATGATGCGACACTCTCGGATCTTTTCTCCGCTCCGGCAGAGAAAGTCGCAGAGATGCTATACGGTGACCTCTACTTGAGCACACGGCCAGGTCCTGAGAGTCTGCTCATGAGGGCCAAGCTATTCGCCAGCATCGGTTCCCTGTACCAGCGCCGTGAAGACCCGTGGGTGTTCATGAGCGAACCCTACTTGCATCACGGAGGGCACTACCTCGTTCCTGATCTGTGCGCATGGCCGCGTTCCTCGCTGTGCCTCACGCCGCGCGCGCATGATTTCGCCGTTCCACAGACTCCTCATTGGGTTTGTGAGCTACCCTATCAGCGGCCTTATCCAGGGACGGACGTGCTTGACCGTCAGTTCAAACTTCCGATCTACGCGCGAATGAAAATACCTCACATATGGGTGCTCGATGCAGATTGGCATGAGCTGGATATCTACAGTGCGGCTGACGGTCATCTTGAGTTGGTAAAGTCGTATAAGACCGGTCGCCCTGTTCGCGCCGAGCCCTTCCCCGATGCTGTTCTCGATCTTGCGGATCTCTGGGATGCCTAAAGAGTTCGGTTGCATGACTTCGATCTGGTTCGAGCAGGCATCTGTGCCCTGGAACACAGCGACAGTTTGGCCATGGTCAGTGGCGATGCGCGGCCGTGACCTCCACGCGAAACTCCTTGGCATCGAAGACCCCTGGTGGGTGCGGGACGTCGATCTTCGTCTCGAAGGTGGCGAGGTCGAGATCTTCATCTCCTACGACGAGCGCGCCAAGGTCGTGTGCCCGCTTTGTGGGGCGACCGGCACGAGGTACGGGGCCGAGACGAAGCAATGGCGGCATCTTGACACGATGCAGTACAAGACCTTGCTGACCGCGGACCTGCCTCGGGTGAACTGTCCCGAGCACGGCGTCAGGCAGATGAAGGCACCCTGGGCTGAGCCAGGCTCGGGGCTCACCGCGATGTTCGAGGCCCTCGTAATCGACTGGCTAAAGGAGGCGAACACGTCTGCGGTCGCCAGGTTGCGCATGACCTGGGACCAGGTCGACGGCATACCCGATCACCCGCACGCCGACCTCCGCCTCGCCGCCCCGGGCCTGCCCGCGCTCCTTCTGACACGCCAGCACGATGGCCCAGAACCGGTCGGCGTGGCCGCGGTTGGTGCGCTCGGCCTCGAAGGTCACGTTGCCCGAGGGCATCACGCGGCGCTTGATGCTGTGGAGCTGGGCGACGAGCTCGCGGTCGCGCGGGAGGTCGACGTCGCGGCGCTGGAGCAGGATCTTGAAGTCGGTGCACCAGCGCTCCTTGCTCGCGCTCGTGAACGCCTCGCCGATGACCTGCGGGAACGCCCGGCCGAGGTTCTCGGCGAGGTTTATGCCGATGCCGCTCTTGTCGATGGACAGCCGCGCGATGGGGAGCGTGTTCAGCATCCGCGAAAGGTCGGCCTCCTGCTCGGCGAAGGGCACGCGGTCGTAGCTGCGGAGCAGGCGGCACACGAAGCGGCCGCCCACCTCCTCGAAGAGGGCGAGCTCGGAGCGGTCGTGGCTGCGGCCCATGTCGAAGCCCGCGACCAGCCGCCCCTCGCGGAACGGCAGGTCGGTAAAGTCGGGCAGGCCGCCGGCCTGCTCTGCCCGTGCACGAAAGGTCTCCCAGTGTTGCGCGACGATCTGGTAGAGCAGCGTCGACTCGGGCTGGCGACGGGCGCAGCCGTCTCGGCGCGGGGCCGCCGAGCATGCCGTCGGTGAAGGCACGACGGCTCGTCGGCCCCGGCGCGCTTCGCTTGCAGGGGGGCGACGCGCTCGGGGTCACGGGTGGCCGGAAGCCCAGCCACCCAAAGGGCGACTGTGCGACCCGACATCACCGCCCGGCCTACACACCGGAACGATCGCAAGACGTCGGCATCGATCCCCGCCCCACGGCCGTTGGCGGCCTTTCGGACCCGCGCCACACTCCTTGGATGGCGCGCCGCTCCCGTCGCCTGCCAGGCTTCGAAGACCTCCCCCTGCTCCTCCAGGCAGACGAGGTCGCCCAGCTCCTCCGCGTGAGCCGCAAGGCCGTGTACGCCATGGTCGAGCGCGGAGAGATCCCCGGGGTCACCAAGCTCGGCCGGCGGCTGCGCTTCCGCCGTGACGCTCTCGAGGCGTGGCTGGCCTCCTCCGTCGAGCCTGGCCCGTGGGCTGGCTAGGTCGATCCCCCGCTGCTAGGCTGGGTGGGCATCAGACGTGCGGTCGCGCCTGTCAGGAGAGACAGGCAATGACCGTGAAAATCAGGCCGTACCGCAAGGGCGGCTGGGAAGTCGACATCATGATCCGGCTCGACAACGGAGAGCGATACCGCGAGCGCCGCAAGGCGCCCGTCGAGCTCAAGTCGGCCGCGTTGCGCTGGGGTCAGCAGCGGGAGCGCCACCTGCTCAAGCACGGGCCCACGCCCAAGACGTCGACGCGCACCAAGGCCGGGGCGGCGCCCCGGTCAGAGACGAAGGAGGTCCCGACCTTCGCCAAGTTCGCGCCGCGCTTCCTCGAAGGACACGTGTACGCCAACCGGCACAAGCCGACCACCGTCAAGAACACCAAGAAGAAGCTGCGCCTTCACATCCTCCCCGCCTTCGGGGGCACTCGGCTCCACGAGCTCGCGCCCGAGGACATCCAGCTCTTCAAGGGCCAGCGCAAGCACCTCGCCAACAGCACCGTCAACAAGCTCCTCGGGCAGGTCAAGACCATGCTCGAGGTCGCCGTCCGCTGGCGGATCATCGAGGCGATGCCCCTCGAGATCGAGATGCTCAAGCTGCCCATGACCGCGATGGAGTTCTACGACTTCGACGAGTTCGAGGCGCTGGTCACCGCGGCGACGCGGCTGGACCACCGCATGCTCGTGATGGTCCTTCTCGGCGGCGAGGCGGGCCTGCGCTCCGGTGAGATCCGCGGCCTCGAGTGGTCGTCGATCAACTTCCGCCGGCGGCTGCTCACGGTCGAACAGGCGGAGTGGGAGGGCCACGTGACGCTGCCCAAGCACGACAAGATCCGCACGGTCCCCATGACCGAGCGGCTCACGAAGGCGCTCAGGAAGCACCGGCACTCACAAGGCCCGCGGGTCCTCTACGAGGACGACGGGGAGCCCTTGCACGTCAACAGCCTGGCGAACTGGCTCATGAAGCTGTGCCGGCAGGCCAAGCTGAAGTACAGGTCGCCCCACAAGCTCCGGCATACCTTCTGCTCCCACCTCGCCATGAGGGGGGCGCCCGCGAGGGCGATCCAGGAGCTCGCCGGGCACGGCAACCTCCAGACGACGCAGCGCTACATGCACTTGAGCCCTGCTGCGCTCGAGCGGGCGATCAAGCTCCTCGAACTTCCTTCGCCCGACTCGCCGGTCGGGAGTGGAGACATGGTGGAGACGGTCTAGCCGGGCTCCAGAAACTTGTTTGATCTCGATGGCTTAGGGGCGTATTCAGGATTCCGTGGTGGAGTCTGACATCGGTTCTCTAACTAGGCGCCACCGCACATCTTTTGCAGCAGACGCCACCTCGGAGCCTGGAGCCGCCCCTTCATCGAGTCCTCGTGAGTCCCCATCCGTCCCGCCAATTCCTCCGATCTCGTGGAGACATGGTGGAGACGGCTCGGGGGCTATTCTGGATCGATCCTTGCCGGTGCCAAAGGGTCTGTAGAGGCCCAAAACTGCCGGCTGGGAGCATTTCTAGCCGATCGAGATCGATCGCACAAGAGACGAGGGCGACCCGCCGGGTCGCCCTCGTCTCCATGCTTGAGAGATCATCACGCCAGCGTCGGCGCTCGTCGCCACGCGTCGGGGATCGGCGCCCCGGTCCCGACCGCGTACCCCGGACCGCCGTCCGACATGCCCAGCGCCGTCACGGCCCACTGCCCGACTGCGTGCCAGATCTCCGGCTCCGGGTCGTTGCCCCGCCTACTCGAGCTTTGCCGGTGCGCGAACACGTAGCCGACCCCCGCCTTCCGCAGCGCCCGCAGCCGCCGCCCCCCAAGGAGCACCACTGGCGAAAGGCGTGGGTGGGCAGCGTCACCATCCACGACGCGGAGGGACAGGAGCTGCACACCTGGCGATACACAGCCGATGCGGGGGAGGACGTCCGAAAGCTCGCCGAGCGGGTTGCGGCGGACGTGGCATGGATCCTCCGTAGCCACCCACAGCTCCCGGTTCACGTGGTCCAAGACGCCGCGCCCGAGCTCGCTCGGCCTTGGCGGGACCTCCCAGGGGAGCAGCGCCTCGATCACGGGGTGATCGGCCTTCGGCCACAGCTGGTCGGTGACGAGCGTGGTGTTCAGTGACGCGCCGATCTCCCGAGCGAAGCCTCGATCGTCGAGGAGCTGAGAGACAGGCCAGGCCAGCAGCCGATCGTCGTCGGCCTGGGTCCACGCGCCTGAGCTGCCGCCGGCTGAGCCGCCCGAGACGTTGCGGATCATGGTGAAGCTCGCCAAGGCCCATGAGCACCACGAGCACGTCACTGCCCGCGACCTGCTCTTGGAAGCCCGGCCCGTAGCGCGGCGGGAAGGCCGGCAGGCAGATCTCATCGGCCTCGCGCGCGAAGTCGCTCAGCACCTCGACGACGAGATGCACGGGCGCATGGCGCTCGAGGCCTGGATGGTGGTCGGCACCCTCAGCCGTGACCTCGGGGACGAGGTCACCGAGACGTTCGCCATCGAGAGGGTTCGCTACCTGTCCTCGCAAATCGAGCCGCTCTCTACAGGCAAATGATCAGAACTCCATGCCCTCGAAGCAGGTGATGGTGCCGTCTTCGTTGCAGACGCCGTCATCGCACCACATCAAGGTGCCGCCGCAGTCGACCCCCGGCCAGCAAACGTTCCCGAAGCAGCAGATCGCCTGGGCTGTGGAGGTCTCGCCGGGGGCGTAGTCTCCGGGGTCGCACAGGCCTGGGATCGAGCAGGCGTTCTCGAGGGGGGTGTAGGCGACGACGAGGAGCTCAACGGGGTCGAGGAGCTCGCCGTAGCGGACGTGGAAGGGGACCTGTCCCGCGGGACAGGGGGTCGAGCCCTTGAGCCGGGTTTGGCCGGTCTGGTCGAGGCAGACGTCCGCGTCGAGGACAGGGGCGTTGGGGCCGGTGTAGTCGCAGACTTGGGTGCTGTCGCAGAGATCTCGGTACTGGGCGGAGGCCGACCCCGGGGTGAGGAGGGAGACCACGACGCCGAGGAGCGCGGCGGTTGTGAGGGCGAGCGGGAGCTTGGGAGACATGGGCGAAATTTTACCCGTGTCCCAGGTGGGCATCGCCGCTCGCTACAGGGACGGATGCCGTGGGTCGACCGGGAAGATTTGCAGGGTCAGAAACTCCGAACGCTTCAGCGGGAGTCGGTCTCTCGCTCTGGCGATGATGCGCACAGATGAGTTCTCTGTCTCTGGCGGCCTTTTGGCTGACGATTTCGCTCGTTTCCCGCGGGGGCTGGCATGAGCGACCAAGCCTGTGAGGTGTACGACATCGACGGCATCCGCTTCGGGCAGCATGTTCGAAGCCTTCGGCTCGCCCGCGGGTTCACGCAGGAGGCGCTCGCTGAGAGGGCCGGGCTCTCGCCGGATACGATCCGTCGGCTCGAGGCTGGGGGGTTCTCTCCGAGCCTGGCGACGCTGGTGAAGATGGCTCGGGGTTTGGACCTTCGGCTGTCAACGTTGATCTCGGCGTATGAGCTGTGGACGGTGCCGGTGGAGCAGGAGGTTGCGGATCTCTTGGTTGGGAGGGCGGAGGACAAGGTCCGGCTTGCGCTGGAGGTATTGAAGGTGCTGCTCGAGTTCAAGTGGCCCCAGAGCGACTGACGCTCTTGGTCGATGACAGTGTCAGGGCGCATCGTCGAGCGGGCCCTTGGCGTCGAGCTCGGCGAGCTCGAGACCTTCGGCTCGCTCAAGGCCGGGCTCGAGCGGGCCCTGCTGATGCAGCGCCTGACGATCGCTCAGGCCTGAGCTCCCCCAGGCCTGAGCTCCCCGGGGTGATCACCGCTCACCAGACAGCGCGGCGTCGCCCGCCCCGCTCGGAGACTTCAAGGGCGACGCGGCCTCCGGTCCCCAGCGCTCGAAGGCGGGCATGGTCAGCCCAGGGCAGCCCTCGCGTCCGGGACAGTCTGCGCACGCTGGCGGCGTCGTGAAGTTGTCCTGGGGCTCGGCCACGGGCTCGACCACCCGCTCGCGGATCGAGGCTGGCAACCAGCAGTGGGCGATGTGGCGGGCGCTGACCAGCGAGAGCAGCGCGTCGGCGTCGGGCGCCCGCGCGAGCTCGGCGAAGGCCGCCCGGATCTGAGCGGGCCCGCACACGAGGCGCTCGAGCGCCAGCGCCCGCCAGCCCTCGGGCTCCATGCCCAGGGCCTCGGGGTGGTAGAGCTGAACCTGGAGGTCCACCCCCGCGCCGGACCACGGCTCGAGCAGGCGCAGGAGCTCGGTGAGGTCGCCGGCGTTGTCAGGCGTCAGCACGCTGTTGACCCCCACGCACAGCCCCCTCGCCAGGGCCGCGTCGATCGCCGCGAGCACGTCGGCGTGCGCTCCGGCCCGCCCCACCAGCGCGTCGTGGACCTCGGGGCGGTGTGAGAGCAAGGTCGTACGCATCGCCACGACCTGCTCGCGCCCGAGCACAGCCTCGGCCAGCTGCGGGTCTGCGAGGCCGGTCATCGGCCCGAGCAGCTCGACCTCCAGGCTCGAGTAGCGAGCCAAGAGATCCAGCAGCGCGCCCAGGCGGGGGTCTCGGAGGACGTCGGGGCCCGAGAGCTGCACCGCGCTCGGCCCCGGCCGAGCGTCGAGCTCGGCGAACACCTGCGCCGCCCACTCGAGCAGGCCCGGGCTCCGGCCCAGCGCGGGGTGTCCCGGGTCGAGGTATGGATAGACGCAAAACCGACAGGCCTGGTCGCAGGGCGCCGACAAGAACAGCTCCAGCTGGCTCACGGCCCCAGGGCTGTAGCGCAGCTTGGCCAGGCTGCGCTCGATGCCCATGATGACGACGTCGGCCTCCACGAGCATCAGCTTGGCCCCCTCAGCCTCGCTCGCGCAGCGCCTCTCGAGGGCGAACGCCTCGAGGCCTTCGTGGCCTCGGGTCCAGCCAACCAAAAGATGGGCCCGGACCAGAGTTGCCGCCAGCGCCTTGCAAAAGCGAGCCTCTCGCTCGAGGACCTTGGCCGACGCGCCGCTCAGGGCTGGCGTCTCGCGGTAGCCGAACACCAGCCGGCCCAAGCGCAGCAGCCCCCCTTGCGCGGGCTCGGCGTAGACTATGTCGATCACGTCGATGACGTGACGCGGCGCCTGCTCCGGGCCGAAGGCGAGGGTCAAGCGATGGGGGCGGCGGTCGGCCACCCGAGCGCTCGCCCGTAGCGGGGGGGCAGCGCGTCACGGAGCCAACTCGGGAGGACCGGCGACACATGGGCGAGGCTAGCACGGTGGCGCTCCGACCACCTGCCGAGGGACGGCCAGCCGGATTGCACGAGGAGGCTGCGCGAGCAACTGAGCGAGGCCGCGCGCCTGCGGGGCTGGACCCGCTAGTTCTCCCGCGCTGACGGAGTCGGCGAGCAGCACCAGGAGACTCGCGTCCCTAACCGCCGGTGCAGCCTTTGGGGAGGACGAACGCAACCGCGAACGCATCCGGAATAATCTGAGGTTGCTCGGCGACCTCCACCAGCCTGCCGCGAGGAGTGTTCAGAGGGATGGGCGAACTGACGGCGCCGAGCGCGCTTGCATCGATTCATGAGGGCGTCGACAAACTGCTCAGAATCACGCCGTGAAGTTTCGCTCGCAACATTCTTGGATGGTCGAATCTTGCACATCGCGGGTTTCGCTTGCTTTCGCCACTCACTCTCACGAACAATTTATCGACCATGAGGCGACTCCAACGTCTGTATCTACTCTCTCTTCTCCTGTCCATCGTAGGCACCACCGCCTGCACTGATGACACGACCGCAACCTCGAGCGAAACCTCGACCGAGTCTGGCAGTGACGGCGATGGCGATGGCGATGGCGATGATGTCGATGGCGATGGCGATGGCGATGATGGCGATGATGGCGATCCCGTCTGCGGCGATGGCAACGTCGACGCGGGCGAGGAGTGCGACGACGGCAACGATATCGACACCGACGCCTGCACCAATGCGTGCGCGCTCGCGGTGTGCGGTGATGGCATCGTGCAAGACGGTGTCGAGGAGTGCGACGACGGCAACGCCGACGACACCGACACCTGCATCTCGAGCTGCATGAACGCGAGCTGCGGCGACGGCTTCGTCGGACCTGGCGAAGGCTGCGATGACGGCAACGACATCGACGATGACGAGTGCACCAACAGCTGTGCGCTGGCCAGCTGCGGTGACGGCATGGTTCAGCAGGGCGAAGCCTGCGACGACGGCAACGCCGACAATACGGACGATTGCCTCGACACCTGCGTGGCGCCGAGCTGCGGTGACGGCTACGTGTGGGCCAACAACGAGGCCTGCGACGACGGCAACGCCGACAACACGGACGATTGCCTCGACACCTGCGCCGCGGCCAGCTGCGGTGACGGCTACGTGTGGGCCAACAACGAGGTCTGCGACGACGGCAACGCCGACAACACGGACGATTGCCCCGAGACCTGCGAGCCTGCCACGTGCGGTGACGGCTACGTGTGGGCCAACAACGAGGCCTGCGACGACGGCAACATGGACGACTTCGACACCTGCACGAGCATGTGCACGGATTCGCCGGAGACCCCGACGCTGGAGCTGAGCTTCTCCCAGGTCAAACAGTTCGACTTCACCTGGGCACCGGTGCTGGGGGCCCAGTTCTATCAGCTGTGGGAGAGCGTCGATGGTGTCGCGCCCTTCGTGCAGGTCGGCGACGACATCATGGGCGAGTCGGTGTCGGTGACGATGCCGCTGCACTCGAGGCTCGACGCGAGCTACAAGCTGCTCGCCTGCAACATGGATGGTTGCGCGGAGTCGTCGGTGGTCGACGTGGTCGGCTCCCTCGCCGAGGCGGTCGGGTACTTCAAGGCGTCCAACACCGGCGCCAACGACGGGTTCGGATACAGCGTGGCGCTGTCGGGCGACGGCGACACCCTGGCGGTCGGCGCCTATCTGGAGGACAGCAACGCGACGGGCATCGGCGGCAACCAGGCTGACAACTCCGCCGGCGGCAGCGGAGCGGTCTACGTGTTCGCGCGCAACGGTGGGGTGTGGACGCAGCAAGCCTACGTCAAGGCCTCCAACACCGGCATCAGCGACCAGTTCGGACACAGCGTGGCGCTGTCGGGCGACGGAAACACCCTGGCGGTCAGCGCCTATTCCGAGGACAGCAACGCGACGGGCATCGGCGGCAACCAGGCTGACAACTCCGCCAGCAGCAGCGGAGCGGTCTACGTGTTCGCGCGCAACGGTGGGGCGTGGACGCAGCAAGCCTACATCAAGGCCTCCAACACCGACGCCAGCGACTGGTTCGGACACAGCGTGGCGCTGTCGGGCGACGGGAACACCCTGGCGGTCGGCGCCTATCTGGAGGACAGCAACGCGACGGGCATCGGCGGCAACCAGGCTGACAACTCCGCCGACCAAAGCGGAGCGGTCTACGTGTTCGCGCGCAACGGTGGGGCGTGGACGCAGCAAGCCTACGTCAAGGCCTCCAACACCGACGCCGGCGACTCCTTCGGATACAGCGTGGCGCTGTCGGGCGACGGCGACACCCTGGCGGTCGGCGCCTTTTACGAGGACAGCAACACGACGGGCATCGGCGGCAACCAGGCTGACAACTCCGCCAACAACAGCGGAGCGGTCTACGTGTTCGCGCGCAACGGTGGGGTGTGGACGCAGCAAGCCTACGTCAAGGCCTCCAACACCGGCGCCTACGACTTCTTCGGATACAGCGTGGCGCTGTCGGGCGACGGGAACACCCTGGCGGTCGGCGCCGCTTTCGAGGACAGCAACGCGACGGGCATCGGCGGCAACCAGGCTGACAACTCCAGCCAAAGCGGAGCGGTCTACGTGTTCGCGCGCAACGGTGGGGTGTGGACGCAGCAAGCCTACGTCAAGGCCTCCAACACCGACGCCGGCGACTCCTTCGGATACAGCGTGGCGCTGTCGGGCGACGGCGACACCCTGGCGGTCGGCGCCTATCTGGAGGACAGCAACGCGACGGGCATCGGCGGCAACCAGGCTGACAACTCCGCCAGCGGCAGCGGAGCGGTCTACGTGTTCGCGCGCAACGGTGGTGTGTGGACGCAGCAAGCCTACGTCAAGGCCTCCAACACCGGCGTCTACGACTTCTTCGGACGCAGCGTGGCGCTGTCGGGCGACGGCGACACCCTGGCGGTCGGCGCCGCTTTCGAGGACAGCAACGCGACGGGCATCAGCGGCAACCAGGCTGACAACTCCGCCAACTCCAGCGGAGCGGTCTACCTCTACTGACACCGAGCGCTCCCGAGGGGTCAACGCGGAGGTCTGATGCTCGACATCGCCTCGCGTGCGCCCATGCGCCGTTGCACGGATTGCATGCCCGGAGGTGACCCCAGGCCCGGGGCACCGTATGCTGGCGACTGTGAGCACCTCGGTGCACGCGCATCCTCAGAACCCAAGGAGCCTCCACATGCAGCCGTTCTCCAACGTCGTCGTTTCGACACGCGCAGGTACCATCATCATGAGTGACGCCACGGCCCAGTTGACCGAGGATGGCGCCAAGATCATCGTGCTCGGCGCGCTCCAGCCGGGCGCAACCCTGAATCTAGGGGAAGCGCTTCGCATCTGCAGCCTTGAGGACAAGTGCCTCGACACGTTTGGAGAGTACCTGGAGCCGTACACAGAGGACGGCACGGTGCAAGGATACACCTTCCTCAGCACCCAGTAGGCCTGCACCAGCGCCACTCCGGCGGTAGGTGAGGCACGAGTTTCTTCCTGCGTGGGCCGTGTCGGGCATGACTGTGATCGCGCTTGACTCGGAAGGGGGCATCTGTCAAAATCAGTTTTGAAAATCCCACGAAATTGACCGACTTGATCGAAAAGTCGTAAGCAGGCACGGCAGACACCGCAGATAATCGACAATCAAGGTAGTGGACGGGCACTGCAAACGACACAAAAAGGTAATGCGGAAATGACAACCTCAAACGATATGCCCATTGGCTCCTGGACACAGACTTCGGTACGCTCGTTCATCAGCTCGTACTCTGGACAGTCGGTTTTCACCACGCTGTCCAATGCGGGCCAGAACAACAACGATCTTTATGTTTCGGCGACCGCTGCATTCAATGATGGAGACGAGTTCGCCAACATGTCGGGCGGGCTTCAGATGACGACAGTGGGCTCCAAAACCAAAGCATCCCTGCCTCAGGGAACATGGGCAAAGACCGCGTACAACACGGTCTGGTGCCAGGCTTCTTACATGTTCCAGGCCAACGAGAACTTCCCATTTGTCCGGGACTGTTCAGGAAACTTGCAGCCACTGAACACGGCGGGCTTGATCTACCTGAGCAGCGTGATCACTGGCACTTCGAACTACCCACAGAACTGCTTCGCGTTGCCCACGGCAACACTGAGCAATCAAGGCTCTACATTTGTAGCCAGCCAGGCGACACCGCAGGCATATACCGACCAGCAGATACTGAAAGCGATCGAGAAAAAAAATCTGGGATCGGGATACTGGCCCAAGGGCGACTGGTCCAGTTCTGCCGAACAAAGCTCGGTAAGCGTTATTGACTATTGCGGGAACTACCTGATCGGTGCACTGCTCAAACAAGCCAACGGCGACAGTCGAGCAGCCTTTGCTACGTTCTGCCAGGGCGATTCATTCTCCAATAACAATGGCTATTTCCAGCTGACACCGGGCAACACGACCAAGGCGCAATTGCCACAGGGCTCCTGGGTTGAGACAGCATTTGATCTAATCTGGGCCCCCAGTAAACAGATCCTGGTCAGCAGCGCCAACACCCGATCGTTCCTGGGTACGAACATAAACGCCGGCACGCCTTATGCCACGTTCATATCATTCTTTCCAGCCAGCGATGGCTCTCCGTGCACCCAGACCGGCTTCGGCACAGTGCCGCTCAACCTGAGCAACCAGAGCGGCGTACTGGTCCCGCAAAGTGAATCAAGCAGTTCATCGGGGGATGGCTGGCTGATGAAAGCGCTGAAGTGGGCGGCACACGAGGTGGTTTCAGAGGCCGAATCTGAGGCCGAATCCGCTCTTCAGAGCGCAGCGTCGGACGCTGCAGATGCTGCCGTCGCCGCGTTGTTCTGATCATCCAATCAAGGAGCGCATAGTTGGGAGCGACGGTCAGGCAGCGAAACCCACAGCCTCGCCACTTGCCACAAGCCAGGGTGCTGCCAGCGCCGGTCTCAGTTCCGAGCATCGTGTGCTCCGCGTGTGCTCCAACCCTGCGGAACGAGACTCCACGAGCCTCCCTCCCCCGGGCCCCCACGGCACAAAGAAACCCGAACGATTTCGGGAGCTTCCGGCCCAACTGCGCGCCATCATTGACGTTTCGCAGAAGCCCCCAATTCGGTTCGAGTCCTGTTGCCGGAGCTTTCAGATTTCGCAAGCTAGGCCCCTTAGACGCTCGTCTACGGGGGTTTAGTATTTCCGGGCGATCCCTCGGATCCCGAATTCATCCAGATTCATCCAGATTCTGAGCCCGCGGCGATCCCGCCCGAGCCCCAGAACGCCCCCGAGAGCCCCCCTTCGAGCCCCCTCGGCGGCGCTTCCTCGAGCGCCCCCGAGCCGTCGGCTCATCCAGATCTCCCCCGGCCGTCACCGGCCCCTCGGTCTCCCCAGCCGGCTCCGAGAGCCGGTCGAAGATCCCGGGCGTCAGCTCCGGTGCGTGATGGGCGTAGCGCATCGTCGTCCGCACGTCCGAGTGCCCCAGCTGCCGGGACACCAGCGACAGCGGCACCCCGGCCGCCACCGCGTGGGTGGCGAAGGTGTGCCGCAGCGTGTGCACCCCGACCGAGCGCTCGATGCCGGCTCCGGCCCGCGCGCGGTTCACCGCGTTGAACAGGTCCTTGTGCGACCAGGGCTCCCCGCCCTTGGCCTCCCGCTCCCCGCGATGCGCCGCCTTGTAGCCCTTGGGTTTGCTGAACACGAGCTCCTTGCGACCCAGCCCCGCCAGGCGCTTGCGCAGCACCTCGAGGGCGTCCGCCGGCTGATCAGCGTCAATTATTTTTTCCGATTGGCGACGATTATTCCTGCCGGTGCGAGACTTGCGCGTCCCCGTGCACGGCGACCTCGCGCGCGGGGTAGTTGTCGTTCGGGCAGTTGTCGCAGCCCGGTGTAGTTGTCGTCGGGCGTCAGCCCTTCTTGCGCCCCTTGGCCTTCTCGGTCCGGTAGCTGGACACGTTGAATTCCAGGATCACCGAGTGGTGCACGAGCCGGTCGATCGCGGCCGAGGTCGCCATCTTGTTGTTGAAGATCCGGTCCCACTCGCTGAAGACCAGGTTGCTCGTCAGCGCCGTCGAGCGTCGCTCGTAGCGCTCGGCCAGCAGGGTGAAGAGGACCTCGGCCTCCTCGGCCGACTGCTTGACGTAGCCGATGTCGTCGAGGATCACGAACTCGAAGTTGTCGAGCCGACGCAGCTTCCGGGGCAGCTCCAGATCTCGCTTGGCCGCGAGCAGCTCCTGGATCAGCGAGTAGGTCGGCGTCCACAGCACCGAGCGGCCCTGCTCGACGAGGGCGTGGCCGAGGGCCGCGAGGGCGTGGCTCTTGCCGACGCCGGGCAGGCCGAATGCCAGCACGTTGATCGCCTCGTCGAGGAAGTCGCCGGCTTGCAGCTCGCGGAGCTTGCGGACCACCGGTCGCGGCAGCCGCTTGTCGTCGAGGGTCTCGAAGGTCTTGCCGACGCTGAGCTTCGAGGCCCGGCGCAGGCGAGCGACTCGGCGAGCGTGGCGGGCCTCGGCCTCGAGGTCCAGGACCTCGGCGATCGTCGCCAGCGCTGGCTCGTGGCCGTCGGTGACCAGGCGCGGGACCAGCTCCTCGGCCGCGGTCGTCAGCTTGAAGCTGCGCAGCAGCGTGGTGATCTGCTCGGCGTGGGCGGGGGGTCGAGGGTTCACGCCGCACCTCCGAGCAGCTCGTCGTAGACGCCCAGATCGGGCTCGCCGACCTCGAGCTGCGGGACCTCGGACTCCGTGGGCTGGACCCGCTGCTTGACCGTCGCGTAGTCGAAGGGCGCGCCGGCCTCGAGCAGCTGCGCGAGTTCGGCCTCGACCGTCGACTCCATCGTCATCGCCGCGAGGTGCAAGATCCTCACGTAGTCGACGTGGCCGCGCCCGGGTCGAGCGCGCTCGAGCGCGTCGTAGGCCCGGCGGAAGATCAGCGAGGGGTACAGCTCCTCGCGGAAGCAGTAGTTGGGGAAGGCCCCGGGCTTGCGCACCAAGGAGGCGATCACGTGGCGGTAGTCGATGCGGTGCGCGCCTTCGCCTCGCAGCCGCGGGAAGGTCTCGACCACCTCACCGCCGTAGCGCAGCTCGACCTCGTTGGCGTGCAGCCGGACCTCGACCTGGTGGCCGATCAGCTGCGAAGGCACCGAGTAGATCCGCCCCCGCACCTTGATCGTGCTCCAGCGCCGGACCTTCGGCGTCTCGGTCGTGTAGGTCGGCACCGGCTTGATCGGCAGCGGCCTCAGCAAGGGGCTCTCGAGCTCGAGCTTCGCCGTGACGTGCTGGTTGTGCTCGCGCTCGAGGGTCTGCTGGACGAAGCGCTCGTAATCCTCGACGCTGGCGAAGTCCCGGCTGCCCCGCAAGATCAGCGCCTGCTTCAGCAGCTTTTTGGTTCGCCGATGCCGGACCTCGACCGCGCCGTTTTCGTGCGACTTGCCCACGTTGATGCGCCGGACCGTCTCGATGCCCAGATGCGTGCACGCGTCCGCGAAGCGCTTGTTGAGGCTCCGGCCCCGCGCCTTCTTCAGCTCGTGCGTCGCCGCCGACATGTTGTCGAGGGTCAGCTTCCGCGGCACCCCGCCCAGGGCCCACAGTGCCCGCTGGAGCCCCTCGACCAGCGCCTCGTAGCTCTCCGACAGCGCCACGCAGGCCCAGGTCCACGCGCTCGCGACCAGGAACCTGCTCCCGGTCTGGAACGAGATCGCTACCTTGGGCATCCCCGTGGGCCTCAAGGTCAGCGACCTCATCGAAGCCTGCGCCCTGAGCAAGGACGGCTAGAGCGCCGCTCTAGAGCGCCGAGGCAGATTAAAAAAACACAGCGAGCGCTGGGCTCGCTGTGTTTTTTATTTGTCCGAGGCTCGGCCCGGCCTACTCGCGGACGTCCCAGCGCGGGCCCTTGGGCGTGTCCTCGATGCTCACCCCCGCCGCCGCGAGCAGGTCGCGGATCAGGTCGGCCTTGGCGAAGTCCTTGTCCTTGCGCGCCTGCTGACGCTGCGCCAGGAGGCTGTCGATCACGCCGCCGAGCGCCTGCTCGCGGGCTCCGTCACCGCCGCTGACCACGGGGAAGCTGTCGGCGGCGAGCTCCGGGTAGAGTCGCGGATCCGCGAGCTCGACGCCCAGCACCCACAGGTGCCGAGTCAGGCAGCGGTAGGCCGAGAGCAAGCTGGCGGTGTCGATGGACTCGTCGGTCACGATCCCGATCAGCAGGCCCTCCGCGAACAGGCCCGCGCCGGACATGCCTTTCCAGTGCTCTGGTGGCCGACCTGGGGCTTGGTGGACCGCGTTGAGCACCCCACTCTCGAGCCCCGACTGGGCCCGAAGCGTGCCCACGAAGCCCTCGGTGTCCCACGAGCTCGTTGGCATGCTGAAAGCGCGGGTAGCCGGTCGCCTCGCACCTCAGGTCAACGTTGCGGCAGCTCGCCCAAGCGGGCTCCCGGCCGAGGTCGACCTCCAACGGCTCGTCGAGGAGTAACACGGCGACGTCGACCTCACCGTCGCCACGCCATCTGACAGCCGCCTCCAGCCAGCGATCGCCACCATGAAGCCGGACTTTGCATTGCGTGGCGTCCCCAACGACGTGGGCCGCCGTCAGGACCAAGTCACGCTCGCCCCGGATGACGTAGCCGCTGCCGACCCGCCTGTTTTCAGGCGACCAGACATAGGCGACTCGCCCGGGATTTGGGGAGTTCATCGTGGACCAGTATAGACCAGAACTGTCGGCCGGTGGGCGTTCAGTCGCAATTGGGATTCCCCGCGCGTTATCATGCCTTCATGGTCGAGAACCTGGATCAACCCGTCCCACTTTCCGAGATGATCGAGTCGCTGCGCCTGGAACTCGCCGTCGCCATGGAAGCCGGCAAGGACAAGGCGATCCGCTTCGATATCGACAAGGTCGAGCTCGAACTGGAGCTCGCCCTTGGTCGGAAGACCAGCGGTGGCGGAGGTCTGAAGTTCTGGGTCGTCACCGCCCAAGGCGAGCACGCCGTCGACAAGCTGATCAAACACAAGTTCAAGCTGACGTTGAATCCCAAGACGAAGGGCGGCGAGCGCGTCGAGGTCGCAGACGAGACACCAGTCCCAGGCAAGTTCAGGTAGAAGTCGAGCGTCGATCTCGCGGTCGGATGAGGCGGACTCGAGCGAGGGGAGGCCGCACGAAAGATACACGGATCAGCCTATGGCCAACTGCTCCAGCGCGGACAAGTAGTTGCTCGAGCTACTCCTTCGGTATGTCTGTCGAAGTGTCGGGCTCAAACGGCGAGGCCCAACCCGACACGAACTCGGTGCTCACGATCCTCGTCGAAGGCCGCCACCACGTCCTCGTCGAGCTCAGCTTCGAGCCCGCGGACATGCGCAAGGGCTTCGATGGTCTCGCGGCCTCGGCCCCATGACCCACGCCCGACGCGAGTTGTTTTGAGAAGACGACGCCCGCCATGCCCGCGACCAGTCTCGACTGGAGGTGAGGCCAGGATTATGTATGATTCGCCGCCGGCTTCGGTCGGCCCGAGCTGCGGCCCCGACGGTTGGGTAGACACTTCCTACGGGCCGCGGTTCGGTTTTTGCGTTCCACTGACGCATAGAGCTCCTCGAGGTCTACCTCGAGTGCGTCTGCCAGTTGCTGAGCACGCTCGGCCCCGAGCCATCGTCGGCCAGCCCGCACCGCAGACAGCTGGCGCCGCGCCGAGTCCGGCTCGATGTCAGTCCAAGCCTCACGCGCGATCACAGCAGCGGGCCGCGGATCTGCCTGCACGAGCTGCTCGACTGCCGCCCCAAGTTGAGCCATCGCTCTGTTCTTCGAGTCCATCCGGGAAAACGCTATCACACCTGGAATATCACTAGGAGTTCAAATATCCTAGCAACATGTCTACCCAACCACTTCTGCCCACGATGCCGTCCGTGCTGGCGGCTCGCGTCGTGGCCCAGTGTCGCGGCCCCGAGCCTCCAGCAGCCCGTGGGGGGTACCCATGGACATGACTCAGTTCGCCGAGCGCGTGCGCTTACTTCGCAGCCGACGAGAGCTCTCCCAGGAGGAGCTGGCTCGGATGGCTGGGCTCTCGGTTGACACCATATCGCGCATTGAACGCGCCCGCTATCACCCGACCCTCGGCACGATGGTCAAGATCGCCAAGGCCTTCGGCCTGTCGCTCGTCGGGCTACTCGAGGATCAGCTCGAGCGCTCCGATGAACTCGCCGTCTTGATCCGCGGGCTGTCGACGCGGGATCAGCACGTCGCGCTCACTCTGGTGGGCGCGCTTCGAGTCCGGCAGACCTTGGACAGCTAGGGGGGAGGTTGGCCGGGCGGTTCTTCGAACAGCTCGGCCAACCTGACACCCAGTCCATCGGCGAGCCCGTTGAGCCAGTCGAGGCTGGGATCGACTTCGCCGGCCATGACGGCGAAGAGTTCGCGGCGATCGATGCCAGAACGATCCGCGACGGCAGCGAGCGAGATGCCGCGCACTTCGGTCAGACGGCGCAAGTTGAGCGCCAGCAGCACGTGGGCGGGTTGGTGGGTGGACTTGTCGGCCACTCGTGGAGGGTATCGCAAGCCGTGAACGCCTCGACACTCATGCCGGATTTGCCGGCGAGTCTCGTGTTCTTGGCTGACCTGAAACAACGTGTGGAAGCTCCACTGGGTGTGTTGCCATGTGATGCGCTAGCGAGCCCGCGCTCGGGTTCATGCCGGGCTGTGCCCTGAAAAATTGCCGAGTCGCTGTGGGCTAGATTCGCAACGTGGACAAGGTGAATCGCCGCTTCGGCCAGCATGTGAAGTCGCTCCGGCGTGCTCGTGGGTTGACCCAGGAACGTCTCGCCGAGCGCTCAGACCTGTCCGTCGACACAATTCGACGGCTCGAGCAGGGGTCCTTCTCCCCTTCCTACGACACGCTTCGCAAGCTCTGCGAGGGGCTCAGTCTAGAACTCTCGACTCTGTTCACGAGCTTCGAGTTCGGCAAGCGCGACATCCCGCTGGAGATCATCGACGCGATCCGATCGCTGACTCCGCGCGAGCAGGCAGTGGGGCTCCACGCTGCCCACCTGGTGATCGATCTGATCCGGGGAGTGGAGGAACCTGATGAGTGAGTGCACCGAGGCTGGCCTCGAAGCTCCATGTGCTCAAATTTTGGGGCCGGCCAGGCGACTTGCGGCTGTTCCTAGTTGAGGCTCCTGAGCCTCAGCGCCGCACGCGCAACATAGCTGTTCATCGAGCTCGGCGAGGCCCGCGTGCACGTCGAGGGCGATGTCGACGACGAGCTCCTGGCTCGAGTCCTGCGCGTCGTGGGGTCGGTGTGCTGAGTCTGCCACCGAGTGTCCGGATCTACTTCGCGCTCGACCCAGCGGATCATGTATGGGGGGCCGCGCTTTCTTCGGCCATGGCCGAGCTCTGGGCCCTGATCCTGAGCTCGTGCAGACACCTCCGTTGCGGGCCTGGACGAAGCCGTTTTATTCGTTCATGGCAAAGGAGATCGCTGCCAGGCCTGGCCATCAAAGCGCAGCAGATCCTTGGGCCCGAACGACCAGAGCACGCCGTCGCCGCTGTCGAGCCGATAGAACCCGACGGGCTGGTCGAGCCCGAGCTCGACCTCCTCGAGGCGCTGCGCCTGCACTGCGCCGGCGTCCCGGCAGTCGTCTGCCCGATGGGGGCCGATCTCGGCGAGGCGCAGATCGGGATGCTGCTGGACCCGCCATCAACCCGACAGCCCGGCTCACGCTCGCGGGCGAAGCCTGCCGCCGGCCCTGGGCCGCGGCGCTGATCCGCCGGGCGTGGCTGCGCTACGCCGATCCCTCCGACGATAAGACTTCCTAAACCCCAAACACCATGAACTCCCCGGACCTTTCCCCTGAAGCTGCACTCTAGCTCAAGCGGCTTTGGAGCGCGCGCGACTGGACGCCTTGGCGCTCAGAGACCCTCGGGCCCGACGGCGAGAAGCTGTTCGTGTTCGAGCACACCTGCAAGATGCCGCTCCTGGTCGAGCGGCCTGTGCCGGCGTACCGCCTCGGAGCCGAGCTCGCCTGGCGTGTGGCCTCGACGTGATCGCTGTGAAGGTCAAGTTGCGAGGCATGGTGGCCGCTTTCCTGCGGCCCATCGTCACCGGCGAGGCCGACGGCCTGAGACGGGAGGACATCCTGCGCTGCGACCGGAAGAGCTTCGCCGAGCGCGAGACGCAGCCATCGACGAGATCCTGATGGGGCAGCGCAAGCGGGCGGTCATCCAGCGCGACGACATGTTCCTGCCGTCCTGGGGTCCCCAGCCGCCCGCGGGCGCCGAGCCGCTCACGGCCGCGACGGAAACCGATTTCGGACATGCTGCGCCTGGCGTTCGGGCCTCGAGGATCGGCCGCCAGGAGCATGCGCATGATCCTGGATGTCTGGGACGAGCAG
>NZ_JABJWV010000003.1:0-30939 GCF_011083025.2 Pseudenhygromyxa sp. WMMC2535 | reverse complement strand
TTGAACGCGGTCGTCGTCTGCTCGTTCATCACGGGTTCGCTCACTGGTCTGGCGGTCTAACGTTGGACCCGAGCGTCGTCGAAGAGCCCCTGGTGATCGCCCAGGGCTCCGGCGAGGGCCTCGCCGAGCTTGCGATCGTCGGCTTGGCGCGCCATCAGCAAGGCGTTGACGAGCGCTCGTGGTCGAGACGCACCGTGGCAAATGATGAGCGTCCCGTCGACCCCGATCAGCGGCGCACCGCCAGTGGAACTAGGATCCACGCGCGCCTCCAGGGAGGACAGCGCGGACGCGATCGCAGGTGAGAGGGATTCACCGCGCAACTGCTCGCGCAGCATCGCCGACCAGCTGACCATGGCGCCCTCGCCGAGCTTGAGCAGCATGTTTCCAGTCCAGCCGTCGCAAACGGCCACGTCGCAGGTGTCGCCAAACACGGCCCCCGGCTCGACCAGCCCGACGTACTCGAAGGCCGCGCTCGGCCAGCGTTGGAGCAGCTCGTGGGTCTGCCGGGTCAGGGCCGTGCCTTTTCCCGGCTCGCTCCCGTTGCACAGCAGGCCGACCTTGGGCCGCTCGATCCCCGACGCGACCCTGGCGACGACCGCCCCCATCACGGCAAACTGCACCAGGTTGAGGGGACGACAGTCGACGTTGGCGCCGGCGTCGAGGACCAATGTGCGATCCGAGCTGCCCACTTGGGGTGCGGCGGCGTTCATGCTCAGGCTCACCCGGGGAAAAGCCGTGAGGATCGCGGGGCGATCGACTCCGGAGATCCGCCCGAGGCGAAAGAGCCCCGCGGCGAGGAGCGCGCCCGAGCTTCCTGCGGAGACGATCCCGGTGGTGGCGCCCGACGCGACGCGATCCACGGCGACGAGCATCGAAGACGCCGGCTTGGCGCGAACGGCCCGCGCGGGGCTCTCGTCCATGGTGATCTGATCCGGCGCGTGGACGATCGCCACGCGCTCGGCGAGCGCGGCCTCGAGCGCGGCGAGGCGGGCGTCATCGATGGCCGCGGGCTCGGCTTGGATCGGCCGATCCAGGCCCGACTCGAGCTCCAGGCCCGCAGCGCGAGCCCGCAGCACGCGAGCCAGGCCAGGTTCGAGCAGCGCCCGATCCCCGACGAGATCCAGGCTCAGGCCGGCCTCCGCGGCGAGGACCGCCGCGCGCAGCTCGACCTCCGGGCGGAGGTCGGTCCCAAAGGCGTCGAGGCTCAGGCGGGCGGGGCTCATACCCGACATCATGACCCGATGTCCGCGATGGGCACAGGCGCCCGGGCCCTACACGAGAGCCCGATCTCGGCCCGAAGAACCAATACAAATGGCCGCGCTCAACGGGATCCCCCGAACGCGGCCAGCTGGGCTCGCAGGCGAGCCGGTACCTAGTCCTGCTCGACCTCGACGACCTGGCGGCCCTTGTAGAACCCGCAGGCCGGGCACACGCGGTGGCTGAGCATCAGCTCCTCGCAGTTGGGGCAGGGCGAGAGCACCGGCGCGCTGCGGCGGTCGTGGTTGGCGCGACGCATGTCGCGTCGGGACTTGGACTTACGCTTCTTGGGGACGGCCATGGGGGCTCCTCGGGGGGCGGATTCTGAACGGTTAAGAGAAAAGATGGAAGAGCGCCGCTGCCTTTTGACAGCGAGGCAGCTCACGAAGTGGGTGGTTTCCCACCCAGCTTGGACAGGGCGCGCTTCCACGGAGTGTCAGCGCCTTCATCGTCGCGGCCGTCGAGGCGCTTGCCACAGCTGGGGCAGCGCTCGTCGTCGCTCTGCTCGCCCTGGCTGGTGCCAGCGGCGACGTTGAGGTTCGCGCCGCAGTGGACACACAGGCCGCGGCAGGCCTCGCCGCGCTCACACAGCGCGCGCATCGGGTAGGTCAGGAGCACCTGCTCGGCCAGCAGCGCGCGGAGATCCACGACGTGCCCCTGGTAGCCGATCTGATCGAGCTCCTCGCTCTCGAGGGGATCGATGTCGTCATCGTCCTCGCTGCCGCCCTCGACCTGGGCCCACACGCGCAGGCGCTCGGCCGGCACGTAGGTCACGCAGAGATCTCCGACCTCGGCGCCCACGTCGACCTTGGCCGGGTCGAGGCAGCGCGCGCAAGGCACGGTGTAGTCCAGCGCGACGCGCCCGCGGACGAGGACCGTGCGATCCGACTGGATGTCGATCTCCAGCCGCGCCGTCCCGGCCTCGCCCACGCTCGCGTCGGTCCCGGACAGGGCCTCGGCGATCCACGCAGGGCTGAGCTCCGCCTCGCGCTCGTGCCGGCCCTCTTCGAGCTGGTCGAGATCGAGGATCAGCGCGTCGTCGCTGGGGGCTTGCGCCTTGCCGAGGTCGTGCGAGTCGGACATTCGAAGGGGGCGGTCTAGTACAGCGCGGCAGAGGAGACAAGACGTCGACTCGAAGCCCTGCGCACGGAGGCGAGCGCACGAACTGGGGCCAACTCGCGGCCAATGCGCCCCGCCCGCCAGATCTGGCCCAAGCCGGTCGCTTCGCATACCCTCGCGCGACTTCGGCCGGCCAGCTGTCTACGCGCGCAAGCCAATCCGCCAGCGCCGGTCCGCCCTCCCCCTTCGATGAGCCTGCGCCCACGCATCCGCCCCCGCCGAGCCGCGGACCCGAGCCCCGATCCTCGCCGACAGGCCTGGCGTCCCCGTGCCCTCGCCTCGGCCCTCTCCCTGCTCGCGGCCGTGGGCCTGACGACCCTCGCCCCCAGCGAAGCCGATGCCGCCGGACCTGGCGGCGTCGATCTCGACGGCCGCACCTTGGGTCACGGCGGGAGCTCGCCCTTCGATCAGCTCGTCGCCCCCCTGGCCGGCCCCTCCCCTGTGCTCAGCGCCCCGCCTGGCGCAGGCGCGACCATCCCCACGCGCCCCGAGCCGACGCCCGGCGCCGCCGAGGGTGAGGGTGACGAAGAGGAGGTCGACGAGGACGACGCGCTGCTCGAGCAGCCGCGCGGCGACGCGGAGGACGAGGAGGACGCCCCCAAAATCGAGCTCGAGCTTCAGACGCCCGAGCTGCTCAGCAAGCGCACGATCCCGCCCTTTTGGCTGAAGCGCGACTACGACACCCACACCACGACGGCGCTGACCTTCCCGCCGCTCTACGTCCACCGCAAGCCCAAGCTCGACCACCCCGAGAAGCTCGCCCACTGGGACCTGAGCTTCACCATGGCCTACTACGCCAAGCGCAAGGGCAAGAAGCGGTGGATGAACCCGCTGGTGCTCTACTTTGGCGGGTTCTCCGAGCACAAGTCGGTGTGGGCGGCCATCCCCTTGCTGATGGGCTACCGCCGCGTCGGCGAGCAGTTCAACTTTGGCCAGTTCCCGCTCGTGTGGTGGTGGGGCAACAAGTACGTCAAGAACCTCTTCGTCTTCCCGCTGCACTTCCACAAGAAGGCCCCCGACCAGCTCTTTGGCGTCTCGGGCCTGCTCGCCTGGTACGGCAACCGCAACCTCGACGACGACAACGTCGACAACGATCGTCGCCACTTCGTGTTCGCGCCGGTCTACTTCCGCTTTCAGCGGGGGCTCAAGACCATCGACGCCAGCCCGCTCTACTTCGGCGGCAAGAACCTGGCCAAGGGCACCTCGCACCGCACCTTGCTGCCTTTCTTTCACTGGCAGAGCCGGGAGTTCGGCAACCGCAAGGAGCTGTGGACGATCCCCTGGGTGCAGCGCTCGGACGCGGCCCGCGGCAAGTCGGCGTGGGCGATCCCGCCGCTGCTGACCTTCCGCGATCGCAACCCCGAGCGCGACCTGATGTCGTTCACGCCGCTGGTCTGGCGCCACCGCGATCTGATCCGCGAGCGCACGACCTGGGTCGCGGGCATCGGCGGATCGATCAGCGATCCCGATCAGCACATCTCCTGGGGCGCCCCGCTGTGGTGGCGCTTCGCCGACCGGCGCAATGATTCCTCGCTGAGCATCCTCGCTCCCCTGGCCCTGTGGCGGCGCAGCCCCGAGCGCTTCGCCATGCACAGCCTGGCGTTCTCGTTTTGGCGCGAGCGCAGCGGAGGCGGAGGCGGCGGCTCGCTCCCGCTGCTGACCTGGGTGCACCACTCGCCTCTGCGCAGCCGCCAGTTCGTGCTCGGCGGGGTGTTTTGGCGGTTCAACAACCAAGATCCCCTGGCCACTGGCGCCGTCGATCCCGCGCACGCCCGCAGCGCCTGGGGCGTGGGGCCGCTGGTCTATCGCAGCAAGCTCGGCCAGGAGCGCGCGCGCTTCGGCGTCCCGCCGCTGCTGACCTTCGCGGGCCGCAACGGCAGCAAGCGCTACCAGGTCGTCACGCCGCTGTTCTGGCACGTGCGTGACCGCGACCCCGAGCACCAGCACGACTCCTGGGTGCTCGGCCCCTACTACTTCCAAAAGCGCGCGACCGGCTTCCGCACCGGCCTCCCGCCCCTCTTCGTCGCCGCCAACGACGAGCGCTACCGCTACGCGGTCATCCCCGGCCTGCTCTTTGGCCACGTCGAGGACAAGGTCGAGCAGACCGAGCGCACGATCTGGCCGCTCTTCGTGCGCACAAAAACGCCGACCAGCCGGGTGCTCGGCGCCGGGCTGATCGCCTGGGACGTGCGCCGCGATCTCCCGGCTCCTGGTGGAGTCGAGGGTGGAGTCGAGGGTGGAGTCGAGGGTGAAGCCGCGACGATCCGCCAGCGCGACTCGGTGCTCTTCCCGCTCTACTACCGGCGCCAGCGCGGCGAGCAGACCCTGCACATCACGCCCCTGGGCGGCGCCCTGCGTCGGCCCGATGGCACCACCTGGCTCGGCGCCCTCGCCTACGGCTTCGAGCGCGAGGACAAGCGCGGCGGCGGCCTGCTGCCGATCATCCACCACGAGCGCCGCTTCACCGACGGCCAGCAGACCGGCGCGACCACCTCCGTGTTCCCGCTCTTCTTGCGCGACCGTCGACCCGAGCGCGACCTCGACGTGTGGACCCCGCTGGTCTGGCGGTCCTCGATCCGCGGGGAGCGGCCGCGCAACAACCTGGCGGTCGTGCCCTTCTACTTTGGCCAGCGCCAAAAAGACGGCGTCGACGTCGACGCCAGCTTCTTCATGTTCTGGTCCCGCGACCGGATCCGCCAGACCCACACCCTGGTCGCCGGGCCCTTCTACCACCGGCTGACCCGCGAGAAGCTGATCACCGGCTTCGGCCCGCTGAGCTACTGGGAGGACTCGCCCAAGCGCCGGCTGCTCGTCGTCCCGCCGCTGATCGTCAGCCTCGAGAACAAGCTCAAGCGCGAGCGCACGACCGTGGCCCTGCCGGTGTGGTTCGACCGCGTGCAGGCCAACGGGCGCCGGGTGTGGATGGCCTTCCCCTTCGTCGTCGGCACCCACGGCAAGAACGACTTCACCAAGGCCGGCGTCGCCTTCCCGCTGTTCTACGACATCCACCGGCTGCACAAGAACTACCGGTTCACCGGCGTCGTCCCGCTGCTCTTCCGCTACCAAAAGGGCGGCTTCCAAAAGGACGACGACCCCGCCGATCGCTACACCCTGTGGGGCAGCTTCCCGCTGTTCTTCTACGGCAAGGACGGCAAGGGCCGGCGGACCCACTCGGCGCTGGCGCTGTACTGGGCCGAGCGCAGCCCCGAGGGCTTCAAGTTCTTCACGCTGCTCGGCGGCGCGGCGCAAAAGCCCGGCAAGGAGCTGACCTGGTACGCGCCGCTGATCTACCGCAAGGTGACCAACGAGCAGCACACCACCTTCGCGTGGCCGATCTTCGCCTACCACAAGGGCTACCGGAAGGATGCCCAGGGCAAGCCCTACAAGGACATCAGCACGACCTGGGTCCTGCCCCCGCTCTACATCGGGCGGCACAACGAAGATCGCAGCTGGTGGCAGTCGACCCTGCTCGTGTGGCAGTTCAAGCGTCCGCACAAGGTCAGCACCGCCGTGGTGCCGCCGATCTTCTTCCTGCAAGACAGCTACAAGCAGCGCCGCCTGCACTGGCTGCTGCCGCTCTACGTCCGCGACAACAACATCGGCAAGGGCGAGGCCTGGACGGCGGTCATCCCCGGGCTCTTCGTCCGCCACCACAACGAGCGTCACGACAACGCGGTCCAGTTCCCGCTGCTGTGGCACTTCAACAACGAAAAGCGCCGCGTCTCGATCGGCGCCTTCCTCTGGTACGACGTCCGCGTGGCTCGCAAGCAGACCTCGACCCAGGTCGTGCCTGCGCTCTACGTCCGCCGCGACACCCCCGAGAAGCACACCCAGGTGATCGGCCCCGGCCTCGCCACCTGGACGCGCGAGGGCGAGGGGCAGCCGCCCGCGCTACACTGGCGCGCGCTCTTTTGGCTGATCGGCGGCGGCAACGAGGACGGCAAGCGCTACATGTGGCTGTTCGGCGCCAAGATCGAGCTCGAGCCCAAGGCCCTCGAGCCCCGCAAGCAGCGTCGTCGCAAGCGTCGCGTCAAGAGCCAAGGCGAGGACGAGGCCGCGCGCAACGAGGCCATCGAGGCCCGCTACCTCGAGCTGTGACCGGCAGCCTTGCCGGCTGACGCGGGGCACGGCCTCGGCTGTCGCCTCGCGCCCACGGCCGGGTCGCTGCGGCCCCCGAGGCCGCGGTCGAGACGGCCGCGCGGGGGCGCCTTCGCGGGCCTTTGTCGCTACATGAAGGTCTCCATGACCATCAAACACGACATCAAGCACCCGCGCTGGCTGGCCGCCCTCACCCTCAGCTTGGGCCTCGGCGCCCTGCTGCCCTCGCTCTTCGCTGAGGCCGCCATCCCGGCGCAGACGCCCCCCGATCGCTGCGCCGAGCTCGACGCGTACGGCTACCCGGCCTACTGCGAGCCCACCGGCCCGGATCTCGCGCCCTGGTGGGGAGACGAGGTCTGCTGCGACGGGGCGGACTGCGTCGAGCCGTCGCTCTCGGGCTGTGGCGAGCGCGAGCCCTACTATTGCGACTACGCCGAGGTCCACCCCGACGGCTCGCTGACCTGCATGTGGGAGGCGCCCGCGTTTTGCGAGGTCTTCGACTGCCCCTTCGAGCAGGTCGAGCTGCCCCCCGAGGCGGTCCCCGTGGGCTGGCCGCTGTGCTGTTACGGCCTCGAGAACTGCTACGACTCCATGGGCGGGCCGTGCGGCGGCGTGCTGATCTACTGCTACAGCGCCGTGACCTGGGAAGACGGCGTCGTCGAGTGCCTCGACGCCAGCCCAGCCTAGACCAGCATCAGGCGCTCACTCTCGGCCGCCCACGAGCGGCGTGGAGGCGCGCGGCTCGGCGCACACGCCTTGCCGCAAGGAGACGAGCAGGGCCTCTCGCAAGGAGCCCTGCTCGTCGCCTCGGGCGAGGGGCAGCGCGCCCTCGAGCTCGCGAGCGAGGCCAGCCAGGCGCTCCGGTGAGCGGCGCTCGAGGATGAAGCTCAGCCGCGCGAAGGCCTCCCTGGCCGCGTCGTGGGCCCCCATGCCCGCCGCCGCGAGGACCTCGAGGCGCAGCGGATCGACGAGCTCCGGCGCGTCGAGGCCATAGAGGGCCTCGCCCTGGACGCGGGCCCAGTGCGCAGAGGCGAAGGCCGAGGCTGGGTCGTCCACCTGCAGCTGCGCCCGCGCTCGGACCACGGCCGCCTCGCAGGCCAGGCGCCGGCGCGGGCCGTCGTCGAGGTGCTCGAGGGAGGCGTCCGCGACCTCGAGGCGACGCAGCGCGGCGCGGGGATCCACGGGCACGAGGGCGCGGCCACGCTCGATCTCGGCCTCGACGCGGGCGCGCTCGTCGAGCGCGGCACGGCCGAGCAGCGCGCCGACCTGCGCGTCGTCGCTGAGGATGCGGTGAGCCAGCGCCGCGGGCAGGCCGGCGCCTGGTCGCTGCGCCTCGGCCTGGGCGGCGGACAGGCGCAGGCGCTCGACGTGGAGCTCGACGTGGAGCTCGAGGCCGTCTGCCGCCAGCGCCTCGGCCTGCGCCAGCGCCCGCGAGAGGATCTGCTCGGCGCCCCCGAGATCGCCCTCTTCGGCGACCAGGCGAGCCCGCCAGCGCTCGCCGCCGAGGCGCTCCTCGGCCCCGAGCAGCAGCCCCCCTCCCCGGGCCAGCGTATCGACCCGCGCGAGCTCGCGGCGGGCCACCCCGAGGGCCCCAGTGCGCACGGCCAGCTCGAGGCGCAGGCTCGCCGGCCCCACGCTGGGAGCGGCCCGCCAACGCCCGCCGGCCACCACCGCGGAGGCCCGCCTCCGCTGCGCGCTGGCGGGGCCCAGGCAGCGCGCCGGCGGCTCGAGCTCGAGGAGCAGCCTCCGGCCGACCTCCTTGCTGCCCGCGGCCTGCTGGAGCAGCTCCAGCGCCGCGATGAAGCGCCCTCCCTCGCGCTCGAGACAGCTGACCACCGCCGGATCCGGGCGCTCGCACAGCGACGGCCACAGCGCGGCCCAGTCTCGCCCCCAGCGCGCGAAGGTCTCGCTCTCGATCCCCGCGCGGCCCCTCCCCTCGTCCACGAAGGCGACCTGCCTCACCACCGCCCCCTCCGCCGCGATCACCCGCGCGTGCGCACGACACTCGGCCGCCTGGACCCGCGGCGCGAGGGCCCCGACCACCGCGGACAGCACGGCCGCGGCCCCAGCCCCGGCCAGCAGGCGCGGGCGCAGCCGTCGCCAGCGTCGACGAGGACCCTCGACCTTCTCGAGGGCCTCTGCGAGGGCCGCCACGCTGGGCCAGCGCTGCCCGGGGTCCTCCGCCAGGCCGCGCTGGAGCAGCCCCTCCAGGCGACGCGGCGTGCCCCGGGGCGGGCTGCCCCGAGCGACGCGGCCCGTGGCCAGGCAAGCGAGGAGCGCCTCGGCGCCGCCCGGAAAGGGGCGCACGCCAAAGAGCGCCTCCCAGGCGGTGACGCACAGGCCAAACTGATCGGCCCGGCCGTCGACCTGCGCGCCCAGCAGGCGCTCTGGCGCCATGTAGGGCAAGGTCCCGCCCGTCGGCGCGGCTCTGTCCTCACCCGGGGCCTCCCCCGGCTCTTCACGCCGAGCGACCTGCACCGAGGGCTCGCCACCGGCGGGGCCCCGCGCCTCCACGAGCGCCTGAAACAGGCGCCAGTCCCCCGACTCCGACGGCTCCAGGCCCAGCTCCACCCCCGACGCCGCCATGGCCACGAGTTCGCCGACACGCCGCCCCCCGCGAGCCCCCAGCCCGACGTCCAGCCCGACGTCCAGCCCGGGGACCTCGAGCCCCTCGAGCCCCTCGAGCCCCTCGAGTCCCCGCGGCAGGCCCAGGCCGCGTCGCGCCTCCTGATGGGCCAGACCAAAGTCCGCGACCCGCACCCGCCCATCTCGCCCGATCAGCACGTTCCCCGGCTTGATGTCACCGTGGAGCAGCCCCGCCTCGTGGACCGCCGCCACCCCGCGGCACGCCGCGACCAACACCGCCAGGGTCTCCGACCACGCCCGCGGCCGCTCCTCCAGCCACTGGCGCAGGTTTGGCCCGTCGACCAGCTCCATGGCGATATAGACCAGGCCGCCGCAGCGGCCGACGTCGTAGACCGCCACGACGTTTGGGTGGGCTATCTGCGCCAGACACCGGGCCTCGCGCAGAGCCACGGCGCTCGCCCGATCGCAGGTCAGCACCTTGAGCGCCACGGTCCGCTCCAGCTGCGGGTCCCAGCCCTCGAAGACCTGCCCCATCCCCCCGCGACCCACGCAGCCGCGCAGCTCGAAGCGGCCCAGGCGAAGCGGGCCAAACGAGGCGGGGGAGCCGGGCGAGGCCTCGAGCTGCACCCGGAGCGCCTCGAGGGCCCCGAGCTCGGCCAGAACCCCGTCCCCCTGGCTGTCTCCGGGGCTGTCTCCGGGGCTGTCTTCGGGGCTGTCTTCGCCGTGCCTGGGGATCATCGTCGAGTGCTCGGGGCTCGAGATGGTGCGCAATGATCACCTCGAGGTGTGGCGACTCAGTATGTTGAGACTCGCTCGGTGAGTAAAGCGATGTGCGGCGAGTTCGAAGAGACTCCTGGCCCGATTCCGGGACACGTACATCACGCCCGCGACCGACCGACAGACGCCTCCCCGAGGGTGGCCAGAACAGCACGATCTCCCAATTTAAGTGCAGCGCACAACGTGAGATTGGTCGTCAATTCGCGATTCAGGCAAATAATACCACTCTGACCAAGAATATAATCATAGCAAAATGAGACCACGCCAATCACCCAAACCAGAACATACGCATAGAGGCATCGAGAACATCATCGATGCGACTCACCGCCGCCACCAACCCGCGCGAGATCGCCCATCGGCCGCATCCGGATTTTTTCCTGCCCGAGGTCGAGACGATCTCCCGTGTCCAGACCTCGGGACACCTCGGCCCGACCTCGACAACGCAAGCGGCCGCCAGCGACAGCGCGCCAGCGGCCTCGACTTCGCGCCCGCGCTCACTTGGCCGGGGGCCGGCGGACGATGCGGATCGTCTCGATGATCTCGTCGTCCACGGGCTTGTCGTTCACACCCACGGCCACGTTGGCGATGGTGTTGGCCACGTCCACGCCGGCGGCCGTGCAGCGGCCAAAGACCGTGTGCGCGCCGTCGAGGTGGCCAACGGGCTCGAGGACCACGAAGAACTGGGCGCTGCCCGTGGCCGGGCCCTTGTTGGCCATGCTCAGGGCGCCGCCGTCGTGGCCGAGCTCCGGGTGGATCTCGTCGGGGATCACGTAGCCCGGGTTGCCGCGGCCCGTGCCCGTGGGGTCGCCGCCTTGGATCATGAAACCGGGGATGACCCGGTGGAAGGTGGTCCCGTCGTAGTAGGGCTCGCCCTCGATCCACTGGTCGAGATCGCTGTCGTACCAGGGGCGCAGGCCCCGGGCGAGGCCGACGAAGTTGGCCACCGTCGAGGGCGTGAGCGCCTCGAAGAGCTTGCAGTCGATCACCCCGCGGGGCGTGACGATCTCCGCCCACAGCTCACCGCTGCCCTCGATCCCCGCGAGCGCGTCCTCGAGTTCGAAGAAGCCATCGACGGGATCTCCCTGGGCCTGGTTGAAGGCCAGGATCTCGTCGAGGCTCATGCCCACGGGCGGCTCCTGGCCGCGCTCGAACTGTGGCTCGGGCGGCCCGGCCTCGCCGTCGCCGGCCTTGCCACCGCCGCCAGCCTTGCCACCGCCGCCCTCTTTGCCGCCCGCCGCGACCGCTGGACCGGGACGCCCCGCGCCCTGCGGCCCGCTCGGCTCGGCCTCGACATAGTCCGCCTCGCCGGGCAGCGGCGGCGGCGGCGTGAACACGCAGGCAGACGTGAGCGCCACCACGGCCACCACAGAGGAGTGCGTCCCCCCCCGCGCGCGACCGAAAACGCGACCAAAAGCGCGACGAGAGGCGCGCACGTGCGCGCGAGGGCAGCCCTGAGAAGGGGACGGCATCGACGTCCGAGGGTGAACGCAGGGCGGCGCCTTGACAAGCCCCCCCAGACCGGCCAAAAAGTGCGGCCTTCTGCTGGCGCAACGAGCCCAGCGAGGCGAACACGAGCGAGCCAGGCGAGACAGCCAAGAGCGAGACAGATTATGGCGAACCATAAGCAGGCCGAAAAGCGCAACCGTCAGCGGATCAAGCGGCGCTCCCGCAACCTCCTTCACCTCAGCACCATGCGGACCTACATCAAGCGCGTCCGCCGTGCCATCGACGACGGCGACCTCGAGGTGGCCAAGAGCACCCTCCCCACGGCCCTCAAGGCCATCGGCAAGGCCAGCTCCAAGGGTGTCATCCACCAGCGCACCGCCTCCCGCTACAGCTCGCGGCTGACCCTCGCCGTCAGCCGTGCCGAAGCCGAGACCGCGGCCGAGGCCAACGCCTGAGAACGCCCTCCTCGCTCGTCGACGAGACCCACCTGCCCTTCGTGGCGGTGGGTCTTTGTCATTGGTTGGCTCCCGGTCTGGCTCCAGCCACCCACGCTTGGCGCTAGCTTCCTGCCGAGATCCCCTCGCCCGGAGCTCTCAGGGGCCCTTCAGAGGCTCTCTCAGCGGCGCGCGTCGACCCCAGGCAGGGCCTGGCAGGTGTCGAGGATCCACCGCTGGAGGGCCATGTAGGGCGAGTGGTAGGCGAGCTTCGAGCCGCCCTTGAGATCCGCGTCGAGGCGCGCCAGGCCGGCGTAGGCGGCCCGTAGACGGCGCTCGTCGAAGCGCCCGGCCTGATCCCGCAGGCGCTTGACCACGTAGGGCTTGATGTTGAGGGCCGCCGCGGGATCGTCGGCGAAGGCCGCCGTGCACAGCCTGCGCATCTGCCACAGCAGCAGGCCGAGGAGCTTCATGGCCTGGCCGGAGTCGCGCTCGCCGGCGTGGAACATGCGCGCGAGGATCTCCAGGGCGCGCACGTGATCCCCCGCCCCGATCGCGTCGGTGAGATCGAAGGCGCTGGTCTCCCGGGTCGCCGCGACCACGGCCTCGACGTGCTCGCGCTCCACCGCCTGGCCGCCGGCGAAGGCCGCCGCGCGCTCGAGCGCGGGCAGGAGCTCGGACATGCTCGGGCCCACGGCCGAGACCATGGCGTGGGCGGCCTCCATGCTCAGCGCGAGGCCGCGGTGCCGAGCCTCGTCACGCAGCGCGGCCACGGCCTCGTCGTCCCCCGCGGGCGCGAGCTTGAGCTCGACCACGGCCTTGGCCTTCTTGGCGGCCTTGACCAGCTTGGAGGTGCCCTTGAGCCCCGCGCTGGTGATCAGCAGGACGGTGCTGGGGTTGGGCGCGTCGAAGTAGGCGATCAGCGCGTCGATGGCCTCGTCACGCTTGGACTCGAGCGGCTTGGCCTCACCCTCGAGGTCCTCCGCCCGGCGGTGGCGGCCAAAGTCCTCCGGCGAGCTGAGCTCGACCAGGCGCCGCGGGCACATCATGGGGACCTGCTCACAGGCATTGAGCACCTCGGCGGCCGCGTGGACGTAGGGCGCGTCGAACTGCTCGTGGTTGAAGGCCTCCATGCCCGTGGACACGCCGCCAGGGCGCAGCGCCGCCTCGCGGATCGCCGCGACCACGGTCTTGATGGCCGCCGAGTCCTCGCCCCACAGCAGGTAGACCGGCGCGAGCTCGCCGGCCGCGAGGGCCTCGAGCAGGCGCTTCACCGCCCTGCCCCGCTCCTATCACCGCTACGCTCCCCACTACGCTCGACAGTCGCAACGACCTCGACCTCGGGGGTCATGGGCATCATGTCGAAGACCCGCACGTCGACCAGACGCAAGCTGGCGTCGGCGGCGAGCATGGCCTGGAGATCCCGGGCCAAGGTCGCGGGGTCACAAGACACGTAGACCACCCGGCGGCGGACGACCTGCGCGAGATCCCGCGCCGCCTGCTCGCCGATGCCCGCCCGCGGGGGGTCGAGGACGATCACGTCGTAGGGGCGATCGCCCTCGGCGAGCTTGGCCAGCAGGCGCTCGGCCTGGGCGCGCTTGACGTTGACCGACAGCCCCCAGCGCTCGACGGTGCGCTGGAGCGTGGCCACGGCCTCGCGGTCGGCGTCGCTGGCCCAGACGCGGCGACCGACGCGGGCGAGGACGCGGGAGAAGTTGCCCACGCCAGCGTGGAGCTCGAGGATCCGCGGGCCCTCGGCCGAGCCCGAGCCCGCCGCCGCGGCCATGTCCGCGACGTGCTCGACGAGGGCGTGATTTTGCGCCGCCTGGGCCTGGCTGAAGGTGAAGGGGCCCTGGACCACGGGCAGCGTCGCCGAGCCGGGCACGCTGTCGAGCTCGAGCCAGGTCTGGCCGACGCCGTGGCGCCCCCGCCCACCGCGAAGCTGGACGCCGAGGAGCACCGGGGCCTGCTCGTCTTGCTCGGCGGCCGCCTGCGAGGCCTCGATGACCGCGCGGATCGCCGCCTCGAGCTCGGGATCCGGACGCACCCCCGGCAGCCCGAGGACGACCTCGCGGCCGTTGGACAGGCCGAGGATCTCGCCCGTCGAGGGCAGCCAGGATGCCCACGCCCGGGCCTGCTGGAGCGCCCAGTCCAGGGCCGCGTCGAGCACCAGGCAGCGCTCGCAGTCGACGACCTCGCGGGAGTGGTGGCCAAAGAAGCCCAGGCTGAGGCCGCCCGGCGTGCGGGTGTAGTGCATCCGCGCCCGGCGGCGGTAGCCGAGGGCCGAGGGGCTGGCGACGATCGTGAAGTGTGGCCCCTTCGGCGGCAGCGGGAGCCTGCGCAGCTGGCCCGCGACGATGCCCTGCTTGAGCTCCGCCTGGGCCGCGGGCGCGACGTGCTGCCAGCTGCAGCCGCCGCAGCGATCGGCCAGAGGACAAGGCGGCTCGGCCCGCAGCGGGGCCTCGCTGGCCGCGAGCAGCTCGACCACGTGCCCCCGCAGCCAGCGCTTGTGGCGGGCGTCGATGGCCACGCGGACCAGCTCACCAGGGAGGGCGCCCTCCACGAAGCAGACCCGGCCTTCGGGCTCTCCCTCGCTGTCACGGGGCGCCTCGACGCGCCCCACCCCCTCACCGCCGTGGGCGAGATCATGGATACGAACAGTCAAGGTCGCGTCGTTCACCGACCGCGGACGTTAGGCGATCGTCGCCCCGAGGTCCAGGACCGCGACCCGGCGCTCACAGCCACCCCGCGAGGCCCACGAGCAGCGTCGGCGCGACCACGCGCGAGTCCAGATACTCGCTGCGCGCGAGCACCTCGCCCGACTCGTCGCGGAACTCGAGCACGTAGTCGTAGTCGATCAGTGACACGCGCAGGCCCACGGCCACGAAGAGCGACAGCGGCGGGCGCACCAGCCAGTCGAGCTGAAGCCGCGGCTCGACTGCCGGAACCACGCGCAGCGCCCCGGCGATGGCGACCGAGTGCTCGGCCTGGAAATCGACGGCCGAGCGCTCGACCAGCTCCACGACCGCGCGCAGCTGGGCGTCGACGGCGAGGCGCGAGCTGGTCCACACGTGCTGGTAGCCGGCGGCGAGCGCGAGGGGGAAGCGCCGAACCCGGATATCGGCGAGGCCCGCGTCCGAGGGGTGCGCCAGCAGCTCGCGGTAGGGCTGCGTGATCTGGTAGCTCAGGCCCAGGTGCGCGCCGGCGGGAAAGCGCACGCCCACGCCGAGCTCGCCGCCGCTGTCCCAGGGTCGCTCGCGCGCCCAGGTCTGACCGATGTAGCCGAGCTGCACACGCGCGTGCACGCGGTCGGCGAGCAGCTCGCGCTCGCCTCGATCGCCTCCGTCTCGCTCGCCTCGCTCTGCGCCCTCTGCCTGATCTGCGCCCTCTGCCCGATCTCCACCCTCTGCCCGATCTCCACTCTCCCCCTCGCCCTGCCCCTGCTCTGTCCCCATCGCTGCCTCACCCTCCCCCGCGCCTTCGAGCTCCGCCTCGACCATCACCAGGCGGCCCGAGATCAGATCCGTGACGAAGTGGCGAATGATCACCGCGGCCGTCTCCATGCCGGCCTCGTCCGCGGCACGCACGCTGCGGCGCAGCAAGATCGGCGGACGCGGGGCGTCGAGATCCGCGACGAGGTAGACGGCCAAGGTCCCCGGATCGGCCTCCGGCTCGAGCCAGATCGCCGCCAGGGCCCCGCGCTCGCGCAGCGCCACCTCGACCTCCGCCAGGCGCGCGTCGAGGTCGATCCGCGGACGCATCTGCGCGACCTCGAGGCGCACCGCCACGTCGTTGAGCTCGGTCCGGACCGCGCGGCGCAGGTCCTCGCCGCGCGCGTCGTCCTCGATGGCGAGGACGATCAGCGGACGCGCCTCGAGGGTGTCCGGCTCGGTGTTGGGCTCGGTGTTGGGCTCAGTCGTGGGACCAGCAGCCGGCGCAGCGTCGACCGCCGCCCCAGGCGGGCCGGCCAGCACACTCCAGGCCCACAGGGCCGCCCACGCGCCTCGCACTCGCTCAGCCTACGGCACAACCTCGCGCCGGGCGAAGCCGCTTTGGAAGCGGTCCGCTGGCGCTCTACTGGGCCGCGCTGGCCCCCGGGTCAGCGGTCCCGGCCACGATCGCCGGGGCCCCCGAGCGCAGCGCCAGCAGGCTCTCCTCCGCGTGCTCCAGCTCGGCCGCGTCGATGCCCACGACCTCGTCGAGCATGAACTCCATGCTCCCCGAGACGACGTCGTAGAGCACCCCCACGATCCCCACGCGGCCGCTGCGAACGAGCCCGGCGATGGTCTCGCTGTCCTCGAGGACGCGCTGGACCACCGTGCGCACATTTTGCTTGGCGAGCTCGTCGACGAGCGCGGCCTTGCGCTCCTCGCTGATCCCCGCGCTCGCCCCGACGTCCTCCGCCCGATGCGCGATCTCGCCGAGCAGCGAGCTGAGGTGCTCCCCGCAGCTCGCCGCGTCGATCTGTCGCGCGCCGAGGGCCAGCTCGACGCCCGCGGAGATCAGCTTGCTGCGCGTGTGCCCGAGCACGACCACCAGGCGCGAGCCCGCGACGGCGCAGCCATACTCGAGGCTCGCCAGGACCTCGCGGCCGAGGACGTTGCCCGCCACGCGCACGCTGAAGATGTCGCCCGGGCCCTGATCGAAGATCAGCTCCGCGGGCACCCGCGAGTCGATGCAGCTGAGCACCGCGGCGATCGGGTAGGCGTCGAGGCGCGGCCGCAGCACGCGGTTGACCCGCCTGCCGGTGACGAAGCGGAGGTTGCCCTGGCGCAGGATCTCGACCACCTGCGCCGGGCTGACCCGCTCTTGCAGCTCGCGGGCGGAGAAGTCGACGAACTGCACGTCATCGATCCCCCGCCCACGATCGCGCTCGTCGAAGCCAATCATCGACAGCGAGACCCCGCGCACCGGGGCCTTCTCGTCACGAAATTCGCGGATCATCGCGAGCACGTCGGGGTCGATGTACTCGGTGTCCGTGGCGTCGAGGAGCGCCTGGGTGCCCTCGGGGATCTGATCGAAGACGCGCTCGAGGGCGGCCTGGTTGAGGAAGCTGACCTGATCCGGAAGCTCGATGTGCAGGACCTCCCTGGCGAGGTGGCGCTCGGCGATGCGCCGGACCGGGCGCTTGGACTGGCGGCTGATGATGAAGGCCAAGGCGATGGCCATGCCAATGCCCAGCCCGACCAGCAGATCCGTGAACACGATCGCCACGACCGTGGCCGCGAAGGGCACGAACTGGTCGTAGCCCGCGTCCCACATCTTGCGGATCAGCGCGGGGCTGGCCAGGCGAAAGCCGGTGACCAGGAGGATCGCCGCCAGGCAAGACAGGGGGATGCGGTTGAGCAGCCCGGCCAGCAAGAGCACCGCGCCCAGGAGCAGCGCGCCGTGGACGATCGTCGCGCGCTTGCTGACGCCGCCGGCGTGGATGTTGACCGAGCCGCGGATGATCACCGCCGTGACCGGCAGGCCACCGAGCAAGCCAGCCACGATGTTGCCCGCGCCCTGGGCCATGAGCTCGCGGTTGGCCGGGGAGCGCCGCTGCTGAGGGTCGAGGCGATCGACAGCCTCGACATTGAGCAGGGTCTCGAGCGAAGCGACGATCGCGATGGTCAGCGCCCCCGTGTAGATCGCCGGCTCTCGCCAGCGCGAGAAGTCCGGGAAGCTGAGCAGGTCGGCGACCCCCGACAGCCCGCCCTCGACGACCGGGACCTGAACGAGGTGGCTCGACTCGATCAACCACGGCCCGCCCATGGTCTCGAACACCCAGCCCATGCCCAGGCCGAAGAGCACGACCACCAGCGGCGCGGGGATCCCCGACTTGGCCAGGCGCTCCGAGCGACTCCAGGCGACCAACAGCACGAGCGAGAGCAAGCCGATGACCGCCGCCCCCATGTGCAGGTCGCTGATCGTGGCCAGCAGCTCGCTGAAGGTGTTCTCGTGGTCGGGCTGCTCGAAGGCCATCTCGCCCTCGGGATCCGTGTCGTGGCCGAACACGTGGGGGATCTGCTTGAGGATCAGGATCACCCCGATGGCCGCGAGCAGGCCCTTGATCACGCTCGTCGGCACGAAGGTGGTGAACACCCCGGCGCGCCCGAGGCCGAGGCAGATCTGGATCACCCCGGCGAAGGTCACACACAGCAAGAAGGCCTCGAAGGAGCCCAAGCTGGTGATCTGCGCGAGGACGACCGCGGTCAGCCCCGCGGCGGGGCCGGACACGCTGGTGTGCGAGCCGCTCAGGGCGCCGACGACGAGGCCCCCGACGATGCCGGCGACGAGGCCGGACATCAGCGGCGCGCCCGAAGCCAGGGCGATGCCCAGGCACAGCGGGAGCGCGACCAAGAAGACGACGAGGCCCGCGACCGCGTCGCGGAGGATGCCTTGGACGCCGGTCGGCGGGGACGGCTTTGTTGTGGAATTGGACGCGGGAGGCGCGGATTGGCTCATGATGACGACGTGACGAGATCGCTGGCGGTGGACGAATGGGTGCGGACACACGATGCAGCTCGCCGCGCGCCCTCGGTGGTGAACACCGCGAGCGCGCGCCGGCTGATCAGCAGCCCGCGTCGTCCGAGTCGTCGTCGTTCGAAGGCGGCCGTCGACGCGGCCGCTGCCAGCTCGGCGCGGGCGGAGGATCCGTCTTGGGCGCGAGCGTGCGCGGCTCGACCGGTCGAGGCGGCGCCGCGACGGTCAGCCGAGCTCCCAGGAAGCTCTCGCGTCCCCGTCGGGCCTCGACGCGCTCGGCCTCGATCGCCTCGATCGCCTCGCCCTCCCCCTCGCCGTCTCCCTCACCGCCGCCTTCGCCCTCTTCGATCAGGTCGCGCTCACTCGCGCTCGCGAAGACCGTCGCGCCCGCGCCGAAGAGCACGATCACCATCACCATCACACGGCCGATCCAAGCCAGCAGAGCGCTAGCTGGGTGGCGGCGGCGGGTGAGCGAAGAGCGCACGTTCCCCTGGGTTTAGCACGGACCGAGACTCGACAGGCCCCCTTCGTTTAGATGGGGCCTGGCACCGCATCCAGCGTCATTTGGCACCATGGTCCCAGGCGCTCGGCGCGAACAAGTGCGCCCGGACCGCCCCACGGGTTACACTTCCGCCCTTCCATGTGGCGCCAAGCGATCAGCCCCGATGTCCGTGCCCGCATCGAAGAGCTCGATCTGCCCTTCAACCGCTGGGGTCTCGATCCCTACGGCGTCTCCAAGGAGCACCTCGGTTTCTTCCTCTCGAGCCTCGGCCTGGCCTACCACCACTACTTTCGCGTCCGCACCTTCAACATCCAAAACGTGCCCGACACCGGGCCGGTGATGTTGATCAGCAACCACTCCGGTGGCCTGCCCACGGACGGCGGGATGATCCTCGCGTCGATGTTCTTCGACCATGATCCGCCCCGCCTCGCCCACGGGATGGTCGAAAAATTCGCGCAGAACTGGCCGGTGCTCAGCCCGCTCTTCTCGCGGGTTGGCCAGCTCCCGGGGCTGCCCGAGCACGCCAAGCGCCTGCTCTCCGATGGCCGGGTGCTGATGGTCTTCCCCGAGGGCGCGCGCGGGACCGGCAAGCTCTACCGCGATCGCTACCAGCTGGTTCGCTTCGGCACCGGCTTCATGCGCATAGCCCTCGAGATGAACGCGCCGATCGTCCCGCTCGCCTTCATCGGCGGCGAGGAGGCCATCCCCACGATCCACCACTCCAAGACCCTGGCCAAGATCTTCAAGGCGCCCTACGTGCCGATCACCCCCTACATCGTGCCCTTCCCCCTCCCGGTCCACTGCGAGGTTCACTACGGCAAGCCGATGCGCTTCGAGGGCAGCGGGGCCGAGCCCGACGACGTGATCGAGGGCTACGTCGCCCAGGTCAAGGAGCAGGTCGAGCAGCTGATCGCCGACGGCCGCGGCTCTCGCTCGCGCAACATCGCGGAGGAGCCGTGAAGGTCCTCGTCACCGGCATCGCCGGGGCCCACGCCCAGCACGTGGCCCTGCGCCTGGTCGAGCGCGGCCACGAGGTCCTGGGCATCGACGTGCGCCCCTGGCAGGGCGCCCCCCGGGGCGTGAAGATGTTCCAGACCGACGTCCGCAAGCGCCCGGCCGCCGACGTGTTTCGCGTGCACCGCCCCGACGTGGTCATCCACATGGCCACGGTCACGCACTTCGACACCAGCGCCGAGCAGCGCTACCGCGTCAACCTGCGCGGGACCCAGGCCGTGTTCCGCCACTGCGAGGAATTTGGTGTCCGCAACGCCGTGTTCGTCGGGCGCCACACGATCTACGGCGCGGCCGCCGACGCCCCGCTCTACCGCACCGAGGACGAGCCGCCGCTCGCCGTCTCGACCTTCCCCGAGCTCGCCGATCTCGTCGCCGCCGACCTCTACGCCAGCCGGGCGCTGTGGAGCTGCAAGTCCATGCGCACCGCCGTGCTGCGCTGCGTCTACGCCCTCGGCCCCAGCGGCCGCGGGACCCTGGCGAGCTTCCTGGCCGGGCCGCGCGTGCCCATGGCCCTGGGCTTCGACCCGCTCTTTCACGTGATGCACGAGGCCGACACCGCCGCGGCGATCGTCGCCGCCGTCGAGCACGAGATCGCCGGGGTGTTCAACGTCGCCGGCCCGCCCCCGGTGCCCCTGTCGATCCTCTGCCAGGCCACCGGGCGCACCCCCGTGCACCTGCCCGAGGGCGTGCTCCCCCGGGTGCTCGGGCGCTTTGGCCTCCCGCGCCTGCCCAAGGGCGCCATCGGCCACCTCAAGCACCCCGTGGTCGTCGACGACAAGGCCTTCATCGCGGCCACGGGCTTCACCTACCAGTGGGACGAGCACGCGACCATGAACGCCTTCCGCAGCGCGACCATCCTGCGTGAAGATCGAGGACTCTAGGAGCCCGTGGTGAAACCCAACACGACACCTCGCTTGGTCTTTTCGCCGATGGCGTTGTCGCCAAAACTTCCAGTACACCCGGTACAGCGGCGTTTTGGCTTCGCGCCCTCGACGAAAATCCCGGCGCGACTCCTCGCGCCGGGTTTCACCACGGACTCCTAGCACCCATGACCGAGCCCTTCCCCCCGCTCCCCTCCAGCTGGCAGGCCGCCCTCGGCCCCGAGCTCGACAAGCCCTACTTTCAAAAGCTGCGCGCCTTCGTGGCCCGAGAGCGCGCCGAGCATCAGGTCTTCCCCCCCGCCGAGGAGACCTTCGCCGCCCTCGAGCACACGCCCCTCGAGGACGTGCGCGTGGTCGTGCTCGGCCAGGACCCCTACCACGACGACGACCAGGCCCACGGCCTTTGCTTCTCGGTGCGCCGCGGGATCAAGGTCCCGCCCTCGCTGCGCAACATCTACAAGGAGCTGAAGACCGACCTCGACATCGACGCCCCGGACCACGGCTTCTTGGAGGCCTGGGCCGACCGCGGCGTGCTCCTGCTCAACACCGTGCTCACGGTCCGCGCCCACCAGGCCAACTCGCACCGCAAGCAGGGCTGGGAGACCTTCACCGACGAGGTCATCGCGGCCTGCGCGGCCCGAGAGGCGCCGATGGTCTTCGTGCTGTGGGGCAAGCCGGCGCAGAAGAAGGCCGCGCTGATCGAGCGCGTTGGCGAGGGGCGTCACGCCATCATCGCCATGGCTCACCCCTCGCCGCTCTCGGCCAAGAAGTTTCTGGGTACGCGGCCGTTTTCACAGGTCAACGCGGCGCTCGAGGGCTTTGGGGTCGAGGCGATCGACTGGCGCTTGCCGGACTAGGAGCCCGCAGTGAAACCCAAGCTTGGTTCCACCACGGAATCCTGAACACGCCCCTAAGCCGTCGAGATCAAACAAGTTTCTGGATCCCGGTCGCACGGGATCTCGACCTACCCGAGAACTCGCTCAGGGCTTGGGTCGAGCAAGCCAAGATCGATGGTGCCCAGGCAGATCTCGGAGACGCGGAGACGCGGAGGCCGGAGCGGCCGAGGAGTCGGTAGCGGAGTTCGGTCGACATGGCCGCCATGATAGGGGAGGCGCGCGCGGGGGTCTGACGGGGGATCGTGTCACAATTGCCGCGTGCGGTGCCGATGTCGGCGTGCGAACATCGACCGAGCAACCCCGCGATGAAGTCGCTTCCCCACCGCTCCGCGGCGCTCGCGGGCGCCCTGCTGCTCGCCGTGGCGAGCTCGCTCGGCGGGCTCGCTTGTGTGGGCGCCGTGACCACGCGATCGACCCTGACCACACCGAGCGAGGCGCAGCGCTACGTCGTCGTGCGTCGAGATGACGCCCCTGCCGCCGAGGCGATCGGCGCGCGCGAGTGGGCTCGATCGCGTCGAGGGAGGCTCTCGCTCTGGTCTTTGCCCGGGAGCGAGGCGCTGGCGGACTCCTGGGTGATCGCGGATCTCGGACGCGTGACGATCGCCGACAAGCTCGATCCAGGTCAGCTCCTCGACGCGCTCGAACGCTACCGAGATCCGCTCCACCTCGTCGTCGCCCGCGACAAGGCCCCCCCTCGACAGCTCGCCGGGGGCTTGGACACGCCCGGAGGGTGCTCGCTGCGCGCGGCCATCGGTCGCTACCTCGACCTCGACTGCGCGCCCTCGGCGATCGGTCCGCTCCTCGCCGAGGACTGGGTGGTGGAGATCGAATTCTACAAGCCGGGCTGGGTGCGCTGGCGTTGAGCCTCAGGTGCAGCCGAGCCACGGTGTGGGATCGACGGCCGCATTCGGGCCGTCCTCGACCAGAGCGGCCCAAGTCGGCCGCCCACGACGCTGCCGACATGCTCGAAGATGAAGTATGCGACATCGCGGCAACGGCCCCTCGGGCAGACCCCTCCTCCTCCTGGCCGTGAGCCTGTCCGCGCCAACATGGGCGTGCACGACCTCCAACTGTGATGTTCTTCCCGAGAATTGCGTCACGACCAACGATACCGAGACGAGCGAGAGCTCGGGCGCTGGGGAGAGCGAAGACAGCGAGAGCGGGTCCTCGGAATCCAGCACAGGCACCACGGAAGGATCCGAGGGGACAGAAGCAACCGAGGAGGACACGGACTCCGAGGACGACGCCAGCACTGCAGAAGACACGGACTCCGAGGAAGATACCGGCTCACCTTCGATATGTGGCAATGGAGAGCCCGAAGACGGAGAGGCGTGCGACGACGGCAACACCGTCGACGGCGACGGCTGCGACAACGACTGCACCCTCACTGCAGTCGCCGCGCTCAGCCTCGGTTGGCGCTATACCTGCGCGCTGATTGATGGCGGGCGCGTTCGCTGCTGGGGCTACAACACCCACGGCCAGCTCGGCTACGGACACACAAACGACATCGGCGACGACGAGCTCCCCAGCGAGGCCGGAGACGTACTACTTCCAGGCCCCGTCACCACCCTCGACCTCGGCGGATACCACGGCTGCGCGCGCTTCGACGACGGTGACCTACGCTGCTGGGGCTACAACGCCCACGGCCAGCTCGGGAACGGTGGCACGGACAACCATGGCGACGACGAGACCCTCGCCGACTTGGACGGGCTCGGTTTGACCTCGGCCATTGATGTCCGGTTGGGGAGTAACCACACCTGCGCCCTTCTCGAGGGCGGCAATGTTCGCTGTTGGGGACACAATGCCAACGGTCAGCTTGGCCACAGCAACGTCGAGATCTCGCTCCAGCCAGGCGAGAGCCTCTCGATCGGCGGAGCGGCATCCTGGATCGCCGCAGGCGGCGACCACACCTGCGCCCTGCTCGAAAGCGGCGGCCTGCGCTGCTGGGGCGACAACACCTACGGTCAACTGGGCCTCGGCAACATCGAACCACTCGGAGACAACGAGCTCCCCGATGCCGGAGGTCCCATTTCGCTGGGCCTGCCCCCCGACACGGAGATCGTCGACATCAAACCTGGAGAACGCCACACCTGTATCCTGCTCAGCAGTGATGCGGTCATGTGTTGGGGCGAAAATCAGTATGGACAACTGGGCCTAGGGCACACGGACACAATCGGCGACGACGAGCTCCCATCCAGCCAAGCCCCCGTGCTCCTGCCCGCTGCCGCCAAAGCGCTGGCCGTCGGCAACAACCACACCTGCGTCCTGCTCACTGGCGGAGAAGTGATGTGCTGGGGCCGCAACATCTCCGGCGAGCTCGGCCTCGGCCACACCGACAACATCGGTGATGGCGAGCTCCCCCACGACGCAGGCTTCGTCGAACTTGGCGGGAGCGCCCTGATGATCGCTGCTGGCGGTCGCCACACCTGCGCCCTGCTCGAGAACCTCGACCTTCGCTGTTGGGGCTACAACGAGTTTGGCCAGCTCGGTCTCGGCCACACCGACGATGTGGGTGACGACGAGCTGCCTGCGGATGTGGACCCTGTCCCGGTGCTCTGACCGATCAGTCGAATCCCAACCCAATCTCCCGCGGGAGATTGCTAGAGCACGCCCGCGAACACGCGGCGGGCCGGCCCGCGCATGAACACCCCCGCGTCGGCGCGGCTGGGGACGAGGATGCTCAGCAGCCCCCCAGGCAGGCGCACGCGCAGCTGTGTATCCGCGGCGGCGAGCCCCTCGCCCACGGCCGCGGCCGCCGTCGCGCACGCTCCGGTGCCGCAGGCCTCGGTGATCCCCACCCCGCGCTCCCAGACCCACAGGCGCAGCCACACCCCCGCCTCGTCCTCCTCGCGCGCCGCGAATTCCACGTTGGTCTTGCTCGGCAGATAGGCGGGGTCGACCTCGACCCCGGGCCCGAGGCGACGGGCGAGGGCCTCCGGGTCCTCGCCCGGGGCGACGAAGCAGACCGCGTGCGGGTTGCCCATGGACACGTCGAGGAAGCGCCGACCTTCCCCCGCGGCCGGCCGCGACTCCCCGAGCGCCCGCGCCGGGCCCATGTCGACGCCGACCTCGATGACCCCCTCGGGGCTCGCGGCGACGATCTCACAGCGCAGCGGGCCGGCGCCCGTGGCCACGCGGAGGACCTGGCCGGGGGTCTGCGCGAGGTGGGCGGCCACGCAGCGCAGGCCGTTGCCGCACATCTCGGGGACCGAGCCGTCGAAGTTGACCACGGTCATGCTCGCCTCGGCGTCGCCTCGCGCCGGGCCGACGAGGAGCAGGCCGTCGGCCCCCACCCCGCGCCGGCGATCGCAGATCCCCGAGGCCTGCGCCCGCGCCCAGTCCAGGGTCTGCGCGAGCGCCTGCTCGTCGCCCTCGCGGCAGTCCACGAGCACGAAGTCGTTGCCCAGCCCCTCTACTTTGGTGAATTCCATCGACTCGATGCTCCAAGCTCGATGCTCGATCAGCCCTCGGCCAGCACGGCCTCGAGCATCGCCGCGAGCTCGGGATCGTTGCGCAGGATCACGCCCTCGCGCTTCCAGCGGATCCGGCCGTGGCGGTCGATCAAAAACGATGTCGGGTAGCCGTTGAGCTTGAAGGTGGTCTGCGCCTGCCCACCGGCGTCGAGCCAGATCGGGAAGGGCAGGCTCTGCTCGGCGACCATCGAGCGGACCGCGGGGAGCTTGGTGCGCACGTCGGCGTTGAGGCCGACGACGGTGAAGCCTTTGGGCTCGAGGTCGCGGTGGAGGTCGGCGAGCACCGGCAGCTCGGCCACGCAGGGCTTGCACCACGTGGCCCAGACGTTGAGCAGGACCACCTTGCCCTCGAGATCGGCCAGCGCGACGCCCTCGCCGGCGAGGTCTCGGGTCTCGAAGGCGGGGGCCTGCTCGCCCTCGGAGGACGCCACCTTCGCGCCCTCCTCGGCCTTGCAGGCCACGCCGGCCAGCGAGATCAGGCTCAGGGCGAGCACGGCCGCGTGACGACGCAATTTGAGGCGAGCGCGCACCTTCACCGTGTACCCCGGGCTCTGGGCCGCGTCCAGGTGTCCGCCCGGCGCGGTGGCGCATGCTTGCGCCAGCGCGCCGCTCGGTTGAGTTCGACGGCTCCCCGCGCTGGCAAAGCATGCGCCACCGCGCTACACGGGGCCGGTGAGCGCCGATGCCCACGATCCCCGCGCGAGCGCGCCCGCGCCAAAGGGCGCCGATCCCTCGCCCGCGCAGCTCGTCCGCGGGCAGCAGCGCAGCTACCTCGTCGACCTCAGCCCGCGCGAGGTCCTCGACCGCCTCGCCGAGCAGCCCGGGGTCAAGGCTTACGACAGCCACCTGCTCCCGGACTTTGGCGGGCTGATCGAGGACGCCGACTACACCCTCGAGCGCATCGGCGAGCGCGAGTTCAGCATCCACTGCGGCCCCCGGCCGCCCGCGGGCAGTCGGCCACCGGCATGCTCCGCCTGCTCTACCTGCGCGGCACCCTGGTCCCCAGCGAACGCGGCACCAAGGTCGAGCTGCGCTTCGTCTACCGTCGGCCACGCTGGGCCCTCCAGCGCTGGGTGGGCTTCTTGGCCCTCGCCAGCCTCGGCCTGGTCTGGGTGCTGATCGGCCCCGGCCTCCTCGCCCGCAAGGCCCTGCTCTACGGCGCCCTGCTGCTCGTCCTCGGCCCGGTGGTCATCCACGACCTGCGCCGAGACAAGCGCCTCGCCGGCCAGCGCCTCGACCTCCTCAACCTCGTCGCCCACACCCTCGGCGCCATCGAGATCGACGCCAGCGAGGCCGACAAGCCCTACCGCCACGGCCAGCTCCGCGCCGGCCCTTCGCCGTCGGGGCACGACGATGACGACGACGACGACGACCACGACGACGACGACGACGACTGAGGGTGCCCCGAGCTCGCGCTCGGCGAACTGATTCAGGGCCACAGTAGGCACAGGGCAGCTGGGCGCTGCAAGAGCGAAGGGCAAGCTCGAACCCGTGGGGTCTGAGCTTGCCCTTCCTCTCTCGCGTCATCCGACGCGGTCGCCGCTCCTAGCCCGCGTCGGGGACGGGGAAGCCCGTGGGTCGAGGCGTGTCGAGGCCCGATCCCGAGGGCGAAGCCGTGGGCGTCGAGGACTCGTCGAAGCGCGAGCCCAGCGGCTCGCGCGGCTCGAAGGGCCCGAGCTGGTGGCCGGCGATCAGCTTGCGGACCTCCTCGGCGGTCAGCACCTCGCGCTCGATCAGCGCCTCGGAGACCCGACGCAGGGCGTCGTAGTTGTCCTCGAGCAGCGAGCGCGCCCGCTTGTACTGGCTGGTGACGATGCGGTGGACCTCGTCGTCGATCGCCTGGGCGGTGGCCTCGGAGTAGTTGGCCTGGCGGTTGATGTCCCGGCCCAAGAAGGGCTCGGAGTCCTCCTTGCCGAAGGTGATCGGCCCGAGGCGCTCGCTCATGCCCCACTCGCAGACCATCTTGCGCGCGAGCTCGCTGCAGCGCGCGAGGTCGTTGCCGGCCCCGGTGCTCTTGAGGCCCTCGAACTCGAGCTCCTCGGCGATCCGCCCGCCGAGCAGCACGGCGATGCGGCCCTCGGCGTTGTTCTGGTCGAAGGAGAGCTTGTCCTGCTCGGGCAGGAAGTGGGTCAAGCCCAGGGCGCGACCACGGGGGATGATCGTGACCTTGTGGATCGGGTCGACGACGCCCTTGGGCAGCAGCGCGGCGACCAGGGTGTGGCCAGCCTCGTGCCACGCGGTGGTCCTCTTCTCCTCGGCGGAGATGCGCATGCTCTTGCGCTCGGCGCCCATCATGACCTTGTCGCGGGCGTGGTCGAAGTCGTCGTGGGTGACCCGGTCGCGGTTGCAGCGCGCGGCGTTGAGGGCCGCCTCGTTGACGAGGTTCTCGAGGTCTGCGCCCGAGAAACCCGGGGTCCCGCGGGCCACGGTGCCAAGGTCGACGTCGTCGCCCAGGGGGACCTTGCGGGTGTGCACGCCGAGGATCGCCTCGCGGCCGCGGACGTCGGGCAGGCCGACGACGATGCGCCGGTCGAAGCGACCGGGGCGGAGCAGCGCGGGGTCGAGGACGTCGGGGCGGTTGGTGGCGGCGACCAGGATGACGCCATCGTTGCCCTCGAAGCCGTCCATCTCGACCAGGAGCTGGTTGAGGGTCTGCTCGCGCTCGTCGTGACCGCCGCCCAGGCCGGCGCCGCGGTGGCGGCCGACGGCGTCGATCTCGTCGATGAAGATGATGCAGGGCGCGTTCTTCTTGCCCTGCTCGAAGAGGTCGCGGACCCGGCTGGCGCCGACGCCCACGAACATCTCGACGAAGTCCGAGCCGGAGATCGAGAAGAAGGCGACCCCAGCCTCGCCAGCGATGGCGCGGGCGAGCAGGGTCTTGCCGGTGCCGGGCGGGCCCATGAGCAGCACGCCCTTGGGGATCCGGCCGCCCACGCGCATGTATTTGCGGGTGTCACGCAAGAAGTCGATGATCTCCTCGACCTCCTCGCGGGCCTCTTCGATGCCGGCGACGTCCTTGAAGGTGACCTTTTGCTGGTGCTCGTTGAGCAGCCTGGCCTTGGACTTGCCGAAGCTCATGGCCTTGCCGCCCCCGGCCTGCATCTGGCGCATGAACATGATCATCACGGCGACGATCAGCAGCACCGGGAGCCACATGAGGGCGAACTGGAAGAACATTCCGTCGTCCTCGGGCTCGACCTTGTACTGGACGTCGTTGTCCTCGAGGAGCTTGTAGAGATCGTCCGTCGCCGGCGCGACGACCTGGATCTCCTGGCCCTCGTTTTCATAGGAGACGTTGACGTGGCTCGAGTGAACCTCGAGGTCCACCGAGATCGAGCTCTCTTTGGCGCTGAGCTCCTGGTTGACGACCTGCTCCCGAAACTGGGAGTAGGTGATCTGCTCCGGCTTTTGGCTGTTGGAGAGGAGGTTCGCCAACACCAGCACGGCCACGATCAAGCCGAGCCACACGAGTAAGGTCTTGGTCTGCTGCTTCACGTCGTCGCTCTCGGGGCCCCGGCGGGTTCATCCCGCATGTGCCGTTGTAGCGCACGGATCGGCCGACTCTGCCCGTTGTTCGGCCCCGAACGTGCTGGGGAGCATAGCCCTGGCGCCAAAGGCGGTCAAAGGGCGCCCTCCCCTGTTGGTTGGCTCTGGGGCCGAAGATGAACCCCGTTTTTGGAGATCGACAAGCGCAGCGCGGGCGCGAGGTCCCAGCCGCGGGGAGCCGGCCGCGGGGCGCCAGGACCCGAGGCGAGGGCCTGAGCCATATTTAGAGCCGCCTCCTCCATGGCCACGAGGACGCGGCGGCGGAGCTCGGAGAGATCGGCGCCGGCGCGATCGCAGATGATCCGCAGCGCGCGCGTCCTCACCGCGCGCGGGAGCTGCTCGAAGGACGCCAGATGCCAGCCACCATCCGGGAGAACGCGGGCGTCGACCTCTCGCCGAGCCCAGGCGTCGAGCGCGATCTCTGCCTCGCGGGCCTGCTCCGCGAGCTCGACGAAGGCGCGATCGATCCTCGGGTTGCGCTCGCGCAGCGGCGGGAGCACGGCCTCGCGCAGCCACACGCGCAGGTGGGTGAGATCTTCGTTGGTGGGATCGTCGACGAAGGGCAGCTCGAGGCGCCGGGCGAGGTCGCGCAGCTGCGCGCGCGTGAGCTGGAGGACCGGCCGCAGCCAGCGCCCGTCTCGGGTGGCCATGGCCGAGACCCCCTCGAGGCCGCAGCCCCGGGTCATGTGCATGAGCATGGTCTCGGCTTGATCCGTGGCCGAGTGCGCGAGCACGACGATCTCGGCGCCGAGCTCGTCCGCCTGGTCCAGCAGCGCGCGCCGTCGCATCTGCCGAGCCCGCGCCGGGAGGCCCGGGCCGGGCTCGAGGGCGAGCGTGCTGACCCGCACGGGGAAGCCCAGACCCTCGGCGATCGCCGAGACCTGCCGGGCCTCGTCGGCCGAGCTCGAGCGCAGGCCGTGATCGACATGGCCGACGCTGATCGCCAGGTCCTCGCTGCGGCGCAGCAGCGTGAGCAGGCCCAGGGTCGCCATCGAGTCCGCCCCGCCAGAGCAGGCCAGGTGCAGGCGGCGCGGCCTCTCGAGCTCCACGAGCTCCACGAGCGCCCGCCGCACGCGGCCGAGGGCGTCGGCGAGCGCGGGGTCGTGAGGTGGGCGCCGAGGTCGAACAAGGCGCTCATCATACGTGCTCCCCCGCGCCCGCCCACCTGGCCAGCGGCTGATTTGCCACGGCCGAGGGGAGGTCTACCCTGGGCGCCGTGACCGGACCGGACCCGCGCGACGTCGCCCCCATCCCCTACCCCGTCGAGGAGATCCAGCTCGTCATCGACGAGCCGATCAGCCTCGACGAGCGCGACGACGCACCCGAGGTGGTCGCGGCCCTGCCCGTGCAGAGCTTCGTGACCGTCGCCCGCAAGCTCCGCGCCGAGAACCGCCTCGACCTCGTGCTTCGCTACGCCAGCCCGGCGCAGATCGTCGGCGTCTTCGACCTCGACGCCTGGGAGCGCGACCGCATCGCCGTGGCCCGGGCCCGCGAGTGGCTCGACCGCATCGTCGACGCCTACCGCGAGGGTCAGGCCGAGCGCGGCGAGCTCGTCGAGCTGATGCTCTCGACCGAGCCCGAGCTGTGGGTCCTGGCCAACGCCGCGGCCACGGCCATCGCCGAGCTCGACGAGCCCGACGACGACGAGGCCCGCCAGCGCGTGCTCGAGGACATGGCCGCGCTGCGCACCTGGGAGACCCCCGACGGCTTCTTCGTGGTCGGCGTGCCCGACAACGAGCTCGGGCGCATGGCCCTGCGCGTGCTCGAGGCGATCTACGCCGACAGCATCACCGAGGGGCGCAAGCTGATCAGCGCGATCAAGTGGAGCCTCCACGCCGAGCTCGAAGAAGATCTGCTGCGCTGGCGAAAGGGTCGCCTTGCCGACCTCGGCTTCCCCGACTGGGAGGAGGCCATGCGCCTGTTCTCCCCCCTGGCCCGCGACGCCATCGTCCGCGACGACCTCGACTCGAGCGACACGGACTCGAGCGACACGGACTCGAGCGACACGGACAGCGACAAAAAAGCAGCCGCGAAGCCCCGGCCCCAGACCCACGTGCCGCCCACCGGCAACCTGCCCCTGCTAGCCTCGGCGAGGCCCGCGACGTGCTCCGTCGGGTGCTCGCGCGCCTCGACGACGCCGAGTACGACCTGCGCCTGCGCGAGTTCTTGCTCCTCGCCAACGAGCTCATGGCGGCGCAGCGCTTCGAACCCGGCGACGAGGCCCTCCAGCAGCGCGCCGTCGGCCAGGCCCAGGGCACCCTCAACCTCGCCTGCGAGATGCTCCTGGCTGGCTCGCCCGCGGACGACCCCGAGGCCTTCATCGCCGCCCGCGTCCGCGCCGTCGGCCTGCGCCAGCTCTTTCGCTTCGGCTACGGCCCGCTGGCCAAGCTGCGCAAGGCCGCCCTGGCCCTGCACCGCGCCGGCCAGGTCTCGCTGCGCCGCGTC
>NZ_JABJWV010000002.1:0-40010 GCF_011083025.2 Pseudenhygromyxa sp. WMMC2535 | reverse complement strand
CACATCACCGCGCTGTTCCACACCAACGAGGTGCTGGTCGTGTCCGATGGCACCGAGACTCGGGTCGGCAGCCTGACCGCGGGCTTCGAGCGCTTCGGCCCGTGGCGGAGCATCGCGGCGAGAGCCTCGCGCCCGAGGCCATGCCCACGCTCCGGGTGCTCATCCAGGGCCTGTTCGAGCACCGGCGGTTCCTCGACTACGTCTACCACTTCGTGCTCTGGGAAGCCGACGAGGGGTTCATCAAGAAGATCGCCGCTACCACCAGTACTACGGCGGTCAACAAGGCATCACTTCCACCCTGAAGGCCGCGGGCTTCGACGGTGACCGGCGGATCGCGTGGTCTGGCACACCCAGGGCAGCGGCAAGAGCATCTCGATGTGTCTGTTTGCCGGCAAGATCGCCCTCGAGCCGGAGATGGAAACCCGACCCTGGTCGTGATCACCGACCGCAACGATCTCGATGGCCAGCCTCTACGGCCAGTTTTTGCGCTGCCCGGCACTTCTTTCCCGTCACCCCCAGGCAGGCTGAGAGCCGCGAACACCTGCGCGAGCTACTGACCGTCGCGTCAGGCGGCGTCGTGTTCACGGACCGTGCAGAAGTTCTCGCTCACCGACGAGGAGCGCACGCTCGGCGACGCCTTCCCAACCCTGTCCCAGCGTCGCAACATCGTCGTGATCGCCGACGAGGCTCACCGCAGCCAGTACGAGTTCGAGTCGCGCGTCGACCCCGAGACCGGCAAGGTCAGCCACGGCCTTGCCCGCAACGTCCGCGACGCACTGCCCAACGCCAGCTTCATCGGCTTTACCCGCACCCCGATCGAGTTCGACGACAAGAGCACGCCCGCCGTGTTCGGCGACTACGTCGACACCTACACGATCCGCCAGGGCCGTCGACGACGGCGCCACGGTCCCGATCTTCTACGAGGCCCGGCTCGCCCGGATCAGCCTCTCCCGAGTCGGAGAAGCCCCGCGTGGACGACCAGTTCGAGGAGCTGACCGAGGACGAGAAGACACGACTCGCGAGAAGCTCAAGAGCACCTGGGCCAAGCTCGAGGCCCTCGTCGGAACCAAAAAGCGGCTCAGCTCGTGGCTCGAGATCTGCTGGATCACTGGGCTCGGCGCCTCGAAATCATCGACGGCAAGGCGATGATCGTCTGCATGTCACGCCGGATCTGCGTCGACCTCTATCGCGAGATCACGCGCCTGCAGCCCGACTGGCACTCCGACAAGGACGAAGAGGGCGCGATCAAGGTGGTCATGACTGGCGCCGGCAGCGACCCCGAAGAGTACCACCCGCACATCCGCGGAAAGCTGCGCAAGAAGACCATCGAGAGGCGCTTCAAAGACCCCGAAGATCCGCTGAAGCTGGTGATCGTCCGCGATATGTGGCTGACCGGCTTCGACGTGCCCTGCGCCCACACGCTCTACGTCGACAAGCCGATGCAGGGGCACGGGCTGCTCCAGGCGATCGCCCGGTCAACCGGCGCTTCAAGGACAAGCCGAGCGGGCTCGTGGTCGACTACATCGGCCTCGCCGACCAACTCCGCAAGGCCGTCGAGCGGTACGGCGGTGGCGAGGGCGACAAGCCCGGCATACCTGTCGAGGCGGCCCTCGCCGTGTTGCAAGAGAAGTTCGAGGTCGTCCAGGCCATGTTCCACGGCTTCGACTACCAGAGCTATTACTCCGCCAAGGCGAGCGAACGGCTGACCGCGCTGTCGGGTGGCGTGGACCACATCTGCGGGCTCGACCCCGGAGACCCCGAGAGCGCCAAGCGGCGCTACATGGAAGCGATGACCAGCCTCAACAAGGCCGCGGGTATCGCCCTACACCTCGAAGGCGCGCGCAAGTATCGGGACGAGCTCGGCTTCTTTCAGGCGGTCCAGCGCAACATCCAGAAGTACACGGTGCGCAGCTCGGGCAAGACCGACACCGAGCTCAACGCCGCCATCCGGCAGATTGTCTCGGGAGCGATCACCTCTGACAGCGTACTCGATGTGTTCGGCGCTGCGGGGCTCAAGCGGCCGGACATCTCCGTGCTTTCGGATGAGTTTCTTGAGACCGTCAAGAAGTCCAGGCACAAGAACTTGCAGGTCGAGCTGCTCAAGAAGCTGATCAAAGACGAGATTAAAACTCAGCGCGAGCGCAACGTGGTCCAGGCCCGGCGCTTCTCCGAGATGCTCGAGCAGACGCTGATCCGCTACCAAAACCGCACCATCGAGGCCGCTCAGGTCATCGTCGAACTGATCGACATGGCCAGGGAGATGCGTGATGCGCCCAAGCGAGGCGAGACGCTCGGGCTCAACGAGGACGAACTCGCCTTCTATGACGCCCTCGCCGATCACGGGAATGTGAAGCAGGTGATGAGTGACGACGTACTTGCGGAGATCGCTCACGATCTCGTGACGGTGATTCGTCGCTCGGTGACTATCGACTGGACGCAGAAGGAGGCCGTTAGGGCGGACATGCGGCGGAAGGTCAAACGGCTACTCCGAAAGCACGGCTACCCCCCCGACAAGCGGGAGGACGCTGTAGAAACCGTCATCGAACAGGCTGAGCGGGTGGCGAAACACTGGGTCAGCAGCACGACTGCCTAGCTGCAGGGGCAAATTGCACATGGCATACGATCTTCCACCAGACGAGGCCGCCAAGTACTCGAATTTATCGATCATTTCAACAAGAAGCACCCCGCAGAAGTGAATGGATACGTCATTTCGGGAGGACACGCGCTTTATCATCAAGATCGAGTCGCGTTCGACCTTTGCTTCGAAGAGTGGCAGAACTCGGTTCGGCAAGACCGGGCCAACCATATCGAAAAGGTTCTTAGCTTTCGGTCGAATCGAGGATTTGTTGAAATGCTTGCGAGTGTGGTCTCGCAGGGGCTGGTGGTTCCTTTTGTGGGGGCAGGAGTGTCAATCCCGTGCAACAAGGAGGGATGGCGGAGCTTTCTGTGTAGGCAGGCCGAATTGGCAGAAATGGGCCCCGTCGGGACGCGGCTCGACCAAGGGGAGTATGAGGAGGTTGCGCAAGAGATCATCGCTCAACGCGGTCGGCATATGTTTGACCTTGAGGTCGAGGCTCGCTATTCATCGAAGGCTGAACTCTCGGGACCGGTCCTTCAGATTCGAGCTCTCACAGAGAAATTTGTGATTACAACAAATTTCGATGAGGTCCTGGAGCTTGCATTCCGAACTCAGGACAGTCCATTCAGTGAAGTTTGGCATCCAGCAAGCATTCCAGATGAGGTCATCAGGGTCTCGACCGGGCCTGATAGCACTGCCTTGATCAAGCTGCATGGCGACAGCAAGTACGCTAATGGTCGTGTGTTCACCAAATCGGAGTACGATCTTTTCTACGGAGCACCGCTTGACATGGATCGGCCGCTCCCAAAACTACTTGCAACACTGTATTCTCGTCAGTGTATGCTTTTCATCGGATGTAGCCTGTGCTCGGATCGAACCCTGGACGTCTTTCGTCAGACGATACAGCGCGAGGGGGCGGGACGTGTCTCCCGGCACTTCGCAATTCTCGAGTGCCCCGATGATGGTGACATACTTGATCGAGAGAAGTTTCTCACCGAAATCAACATCGTTCCAATCTGGTTCCCCAAAGGAGATTTTACAGCCATCGAAGCCCTGCTCGAGTACCTCATCCAGGCGACGGGACGGCTTCAAACCTAGACCTGACTTGGCGTTTTAGCCCGCGTTCAACCATGAGCCGGCCAGCAAGACTGCCGAACAACAATGAGCACCGACTCACACGCGAAGGTCCTCGATAGCGTCCAAGCTCTGTTCGACGCCCACGACTATGCTGGCGCGGCCGAAGCCGCGCTTGCGGCCCTCGACGAGCTGCCGCCGACGACATCGCCCCGTATCCTCGGCACGCTTCATCTCACCATCGTCGAAGTCCACAACAGGCTCGATCGTCTGACCCCGGAGCTGGGCCGTCGCTGCCGTGAAGCCCTCACCTACCTGCGAGGAGACCCTGAGCTCGAGACGCGCACGCGCCTGGCCATGATTCCGTTGGGCCTCGACTTCCCAGACTATCGGACCGACACCGACGACGCGTTCGTATGGCTCCGTGACCGTCGCGGCTCGCTCACGCCTTCTCAACGGGTGAAGCTCACCTTGTTCGAGGCCGCCGACGAGCGACGACAAGGGCGAGAATATCTAGGAGTGATCGAGCGCGGTGTGGCCGAGCTCGAGGGGACGCCAGAGCAGCGATACCTCCGCCTACAACTGGCGCACATGACCCTTCGTGAGGGGACCTGGCCAGAGTGGGCCGAGCCACTGATCGCGGGTGTCCTGCGCGACGGCCGAAACGTCGACGAACTCCAGGTGGTCAAAGGGATCCTGTGGGAGTTTGGCGCACAACTGCCCGAGCCCTTGTGCGAGAGCGTACTCGAGTGGGGTCGAGACACCGCACCGGAGATCTGCGGCATGTTGCTGGCCCGGCGCGGGCGGCAAGACGAGGCGCTCCAGTTCCTGCGCCAGGGCGCGCAGCACCACGAGGGCTATGCACGGGTGGGCTCCCTCCACGCCCTGCTCGAGCACCTCCCGCCAGATGCCATGGACGAGCGCCTGCGTTGCGCGCAACAGCTCGTGCTCGCGCTCGATCGCCACGACGATCCATCCATGCGCCACGATGTGGCCTTTGCCATGGCGATGGTCGGTGAGGCGCGCAAGGATCCCGAGCTACTCGAGCAGGCGCTGAGCCACGTCGAGCGAGCGGCGCCCAACCTGCGCATGCTCGACGGCAGCAACCCTGGCCGGCGGCTCATGGCGGAATTGCTCGAGCTGATTATCAAGCTACGCATGCTCGAGCCGACGCCTGCCTTGGCAACCTACGGAGTGCGCCTTCTTTGGCAGCCCTTTCCTGGAGTCGACCCACGGCGGCTCGCTATCATTCGCTCAAACGCTGCGTTCATGCTCACCGCTGCCGGTCCGATTTGCGCGCGCGAGGTCATCGAGGTAGCGGACATGCTCGCCCACGAAGTCCTCGGCGTGAATGAGTCGCTCCTATCGATCACCCGAGCGCGTGCCGAGTGGATGCGGAGCCTGGCAGAAAACCAGCCCGTCGCGCCCGGAGACTGGCCCCCAGGCCCCTTCGATCGAGCAGCGCCCTGGTTGGTGGCGCTCGTCCATGGTCACTCCCCGGCGCTCGACGTCGAGACAGGCCCGCCCAGGCTCGAGCTACTCGAGCAGGTCATCAGCGCGCGTAGCGACCGCGCCGATGCGATTCTTGCCTGGTTATTTCGAACCGCCCTCGCTTCGCCAACATGGCTCGAGGTGGTCGAGCCGGTGCTGAGAAGGTGTGTCGAGATCCCCGACTTGGCGGGACCCGACGTGTGGCCGGAGCTTCATGTCGTGGTGGGGCAAGCCCTCGAGCAGGGTGATACGCCGGACCTGCGCATGATCGCCCTGAGCATCGCGCGTGCCCGGGGCGAAGAGCTCGAGTTCGAGCCCAGCGAGGTCCCCGCGAGTGGTCGCGCCGCGGTCGAGCTCCTGATCCACGAAGCACGCTACGTCTCCACGCAGTGCCGAGACTCGTCCGCCACCGACCGAACTGCAGTCAGCGCGCAAGCCCGCGCGATGTGGCGTCACGCACTCGCTGCCGCGCGCGAACTCAAAGACAGCTGGCTCGAGTTCACCGCTCAGGTTGGTCTTGGGAATTCGCTGCAGTGGGGGGACCCGCCCGATGTAGACGGCGCCCTGGCCGAGTATCAGGCGGCGCAAGGGCTCGGTATCACCAACGAGCAGGGTCTGGCCAAACTGTGGAAGGTCACTGCCGATACGCTGCGCAAACGAGGGAGCCCCGATGACATCCGCTGGGCGCAGGCCCTCATCGATCGCTCGATCGCGCTGCGCACAGGGCGACTGCGTGCGGAGTCGCTGAGCTCGGCCACGCTGATCGCCGAACTGAACCCCGACGCGGACGAGGTCGCACGTCTACGCAGCTCGGTGACCTACCTGATGGACGCGGCCCGTGCAGATGAGGAGCTCGGCGCGGCTGTGCTCGAGGGGTTGTGCGATCGTATCGTTCAGCTGCGGCGACTCGAGCCAGGGGCGGCTGTCGACCCGCTCCTCGACGAACTCCAGCGTCGCTATCCCCAGCACGAAGTCACCATCTCCCGAGCTCGGCACGGCGTGAGCGGCCGCCAAGAGCGGCTCACGCAGGCTCAGATGATGGAGCTGTTCAGGACCGAGCCAGAGCTGCAAAGCGTGATGGCGGCCCAGATACTCCTCGCTCAGGGAAGCGAGAGCGAGTTCGACGACTACCTGCAGCAGCTCGACGGTGAATCGGCTGGACACGCCGTCGCCCGTGTATTCGTCCTTCAAAGGCTGGTGTTGGGGGGTCGAGTCGGTGGCCCCCAGCTGCGCGAAGCCATCGCAACCGCGCGGGCAGCCATAGCTCGTTGCGACGAGCCCAGGGTCAAGCAGGCACTCCTCGTCATGCTCTCAACGCTCATGCAGCCCGCTGAGCCGGCTGCCGAGTCTCCCGCGTTCGATCTCGATCTGTCTGGCGAGTTGGCTCGAGCTGCGATCGCTGTCGCGGGTGGCGAAGACGTCGTCCATACCGACGCACTGGCGATGCTCGCCCGTTGCCTTCGCTACACGCGCTCGGGCGATCGAAACCAAAATCTACGCCGCTCCCGTGACCTCTATCATCTGGTGTATGAGCGCGCACGCGCCGACGGTGACGGCGATTCGGCTGCGCACGCGCTCAACAACCGGGTCGACGCCGAGCTCGAGATGGGAGTCGGCGATCGCATGGAGCGTTGGCTTCGCGGCATTGAGACCTTGCAGCATGGGCTCGAACTGGCTCAAAGCCCCACGCGCCGCGCAGAGCTTCAGACCTCGATCGCTTGGTATCGCACAAAGATGGCGGACTACGTTCCTGCTCGGGAGCGTGAGGGCGTGCTCGTCCAGGCCCTCGCAGAGTTTGACGCTGTCGACCAAAGCGCGGTCCCTCGAACCTCGAGCTGGGCAAGCTTGCGCGCCGTATGTGAGGGTGGGCTCGCATCCATCCGTGGCGGTGACGTCGCGGAACTCGAGCTCTACGAACGCCGCCTTGCGGATCCTTCGCTCGACCCCTACGAGCGTGCGACCTTCGAACACAATCTGGCGATCAAGCTCCGGCGACGTCGCGGCGTCACAGCGACCGATCTGCTTCGTTCTCTCAACTTGTTCGAGAGCTCGACGCGGGTTCGGGCCCCTCACTCGGCGCGCCATGCCTGGGAGACCTGCTACGAGGCCGGCCTGACGATTGTCGAGGCGCTGTTCGGCCACTCGGGGCTGAACATGCAGATGCTTCCTTGGCCTCCCCGTGAAGCAGTGCGTCAGGCCCATACATGGTTGTCCCGTGCCTTGTCAGCGGCAGCGGAACTCGGTGGTGGACAGGAGCTTACAGACGCGGCGTTTCGGCTGGTCTGGCTGGCCTGCGGAGTGACAAATGCGTCGCAAGCCGCGAGCTACGCCGAGCAGGCCTGGAGCGCGCTTCTGCAGGCGGCCCCGTACTTGTTGCTCAACGACTCCGAGCGCGCGCAAGAGTCCAGGGTTGCGCGCCATGTGGCGCTGCACCTCGCCAAGTTGCACCTCGATGAGGGGGTGGTGGGTGTTGGCGACGATGGCGTGCGGGCGCTCGACAGCGCCGCGAGTGAACTCGTCCTCCGCTGGATGCTGCGGGCCGAAGCGAGCGCGCGTCGTGTGCTCGACGCGCGGCTCGTTCGCCCCAATTCGGGTTCTGCGTCTTGGTGGTCGCGTTGGCAAGAATCTCTCGATGCCCGCGATGGCCCGGAGCTCGGACGCCTGCTCGAGCAAATCCATCAAGACGAGCCCCGCTATTTGGTCGGAGATCCGAGCCTCGAGCAGACATGGCGCTGGCTCGAGCACGAACCGGGTGCGGTCGGCGTGTCGTTGCTGTTGGACGATCCTGTGTCGTGTATCGCGCTGCTCCACATCGGTAGCGAGGGCCAGCGGCTCATGCGCGTTCTGTGTCTCGAGGTGCCGGTGCCGCCACACACCGAGCGTGAGCTGGGGAAGCAGATCAACGAGATGATCAGGGGGCAACCAAGGGCTCTTGCCATGCATGAGTCCATGGTCCGCTGGGCGCGGGGGTCGGTCGTCGAGCCACTGCTGGGGTTCTTGAGGACACCGCCCAGGGCTTTACTGTGGGTCCCAGGGCCGCTGCTGCGCTTGGTCACCCCGTCGATCCTGTGGCATGGAGTCCCCGTCGCGTGCTCGCATACGCTGGCGTTGAAAGCGACTCCGGCCCCGACGCGGCCGAACTCGACCCTCGTCTGTGGGGCATTCAGCCAAGGAGATCGGCTGTTATCCAAGTTTGCGCGACCCCTTGCGCACATCGCTAGGGGGGCGGGTCGCTTGGGGCCTGTGAAGACACTCGTGAGCGCAGGCAGGCGCTACGGGAAGCAGCTGCGGCCGCTGGATGCACGTGACTCTCCGGCGAGCGCGAAGGACCTGCTCGCCGAGGCACCCAACCACGGGCTGTTGATCGTCCTGGCTCATGGCGCAGCAGGAACAGCGGACGAGGCCGTGATTGTGTGTGTCGATCGGGATGGGTCTGAGGACGACCTCACCGGTCGGATGCTCGCGGAGCAGCCAGAGGCGTTCGCTGGGGCGACGGTGATGTTGCTGTCATGCTCGGCTGGCCGGATCAGCGGCGACCAGCACTCGCCAGATGGGGTCGCTGGAGCATTGTTGTCCGCGGGCGCAAAGGCGGTCGTTGCACCACTTTGGAGTGTGTACCTATCGGTGGCTGAACGAGTGGCGCTCGATGTGCTCGATGGGCTCAAGAGCGAGCTGAGCCTCTGGCAAATCATCGCGGAGTTGCCCGCCGAGATCGTCGGCGAGGGCGAAGTGCTGGAGGCGACGGAGGAGACACGGGCCCAGGGCTTGATGCTGCAGCGTCAGAGTTTTGTCGTGTGGCTTGGGTAAATTGCCCGCAAGCCCAGGTTATTCGGACGCTCCGCCACCTGCCTGGATCACTCGGTTGATGGTGCGTTCCCCGGCTGGCGTTCGCATCCATCCCTCGTCCCTCTGGGCCACGAGACCGATGCCCTGCATCAGCCACAGCGCCGCCATGATCTTCGTCGGGCCTCCATGGGGCGTCCAAGGAAACACCCCTGGCGCGAGTTCGTAGCCGTTGGGCGTTGGGTGGAAAAAGAAGCCGTCGATCCCGCCCTGCCACTTACGTGTTGCGGTCACGAAGTGTTGCCCAACAGCGTACCGGGCGAGCAGGTGTCCCACCCACTCGTGGAGGGTCGTGTCGGGCTCAGGATGCGCGGAAAATACCGACATGCTGACGCGCAGAGACTGGCCCAGAGAAGCGAAGTTACGATACCGACGCTCGGGGTCCACGATCCGATCGATGCGCATCGCCAGCGCCGCAAGTGAGACGGCCGCAGCTACAATTCCCGCTCCTGGATCCGTATCGAGCGTCAACCCGATCACTTCGTGCCCCTCTCCTTGGATGCCAGCCTCCTCCGCAAACCCTCGGGTCACCTCACCGAGCGTCGAGGAGTGATGCGGCAGCCATCGAGACGACCCATCTGCAGCATCGAGCACGACCGCTACCGTCTCTGTGAGATCGGTGCTCGGCACGTGGCCTCGGTCGATCAGGTGGCCGAAACCGGCCCAAACGGATTCGAGTGAGTGGCGGAAGAACCACCGCAGGCCGAGGAGGGCCCACCCATAGGATTCCTCGAGCAGTGCGGACGGCGGCTCGTAGTCTCCGGTGCCCTTTTGCCAGTCGATGAAGCGTTGGAGAAGGAACAAGCGGGGGCTCTCAGTGGGCTCGAGGGCGTGCAGGAGCAAGGCGAGCGACCGTCGACGGGGACCATCGACTCGCTTCTCGATGTGCTGGCTGCGGCGCTGTTCGTGGCGAAAAAGCAGCTCTTCTAGCATGTCTCGTTCGCCTCGCAGCGGCGAGTTGCAGAGGCACAGGCCGCCAAGATGTTCGACCGTGGTCTCGCTGATGGTTTTGCTACCCGGTGGTGGCAACGCTACGTCGAGGTCGAGCGTGGCCCCGAGCTTCTTCGCGAACTTTGTCACCCGGCCTGCCGCGCGACTACCAAGCCCCAGAGCCTTGACCGAGGGCCCATAGTTGGGAGCATCAAAGGCTGAGGGCGGACGCTTGTCGGAGACCAGCGGGAGCTTGCTCCCCTTGCTCCGGGGCACCGACTGGATGCCAACTGCGCTCCCGGTTCCGCCGTCGACGTGTCGATGCCGGCGAGTTGCGTGGACGAAGGCGAACTGATCGACGACAATAACTTTTGCCGGTCGACGACAACTAAACCTGCCGGTCCGAGCCAGCCAGAACGCGCGTGGGACGCTGGGGAGCAGGAGCCCCCACGTGGTCACGGACGAGCAAGTACGGCTGCTACGGAGCAAGATGAACCAAGGCAAGACACAGCAGGCCGCAGCAGCGGCGGCGGGAATGAGCGTGAGGTCGGCGCGGAAGTGGCAGAGCGGGCCACTGCCCTCGCAGACCAAGGAGCCGCGGCACTGGCGGACGCGCAAGGATCCCTTCGAGGGGGTGTGGGAGGAGAAGATCGTCCCGCTGCTCGAGCGGGACAAGGAGGGCGAGCTCGAAGCCAAGACACTGCTGAAGCAGCTGATCGAGGAGAAGCCCGAGCGCTTCAACCAGGGCCAGCTGCGGACGATGCAGCGGCGGGTCCGGGACTGGCGAGCGCTGCACGGACCAGACAAGGAGGTCTACTTCCAGCAAGAGCACCCGCCCGGCGAGGAAGCGGCGCTGGACTTCACCAACTGCAACGAGCTGCAGGTGACGATCGCGGGCGAGCCCTTCCGCCACCTGCTCTTCGAGCTGGTCCTGGTCGCGAGCGCGTGGACCTGGGCCTGCGTGGCGCTGTCGGAGAGCTACGAGGCGCTGGTCGAGGGGCTCCAGCGGGCACTGTGGGCCCTGGGCGGGGTGCCGCGGAAGCTGACCCTCGACAACATGTCGGCGGCGACGCACGAGCTGAAGAAGGCGCGGGGCCGGAGCCTCAACAAGCGCTTCGCGGACGCGTGCACGCATCTGGGCATCGAGACGGTCCGGCGCATCAACGTGGGCAAGTCGCACGAAAACGGCGCGGTCGAGGTCCGGCATCGGCGAACCAAAAAGCTGCTGAAGCAGGCGCTGATCTTGCGGGGCAGCCGGGACTTCGCCAGCGTCGAGGATTACGAGCGCTTCGTCCAGCAGACCCTCGAGCGCGAGCACAACCAGCACGTCACGGCGAAGCTCGAGCTCGAGAGCCCCTTGCTGAGGCCGCTGCCGATCAAGCCGGTGCCGACCTACACGACCGAGACGCCGAAGGTCCGGCGCTGGAGCACGATCAAGGTGCGGGGGCGGATCTACTCGGTGCCTTCGCAGCTGATCGGCCACCAGGTCGAGGTCCGGCTGCACGCCAACGAGGTCGAGCTGCGCTACGGCGGTGAGGTGGTCGAGACCTTCCCGCGGCTGCGAGGCGAAGGCGCGCACCGCATCGACTACCGCCACGTGATCGCCTCCTTGGTGCGCAAGCCCGGGGCCTTCCCCAACTGCTTCCGCGAGGAGCTGTACCCCTCGCTGATCTTCCGCCGGGCCTACGACGCGCTCGAGCGCGCTCGACCCGGGCGCGGCCACGTCGACTACGTGAGGATCTTGCACCTCGCGGCGATGACGATGGAGTCGACGGTCGAGGCCGAACTCGCGCAGCTGCTCGAGGCCGGCGCGCCCTTCGACTACGCGACGGTCAAGCAGCGGGTCCAGCCCACGGAGTCCGAGGTCCCGCAGCTCGAGGTCGGCGAGCCCGATCTGGGCGTCTACGACGAGCTGCTCGGAGGTGCGGCGTGAACCCTCGACCCCCCGCCCACGCCGAGCAGATCACCACGCTGCTGCGCAGCTTCAAGCTGACGACCGCGGCCGAGGAGCTGGTCCCGCGCCTGGTCACCGACGGCCACGAGCCAGCGCTGGCGACGATCGCCGAGGTCCTGGACCTCGAGGCCGAGGCCCGCCACGCTCGCCGAGTCGCTCGCCTGCGCCGGGCCTCGAAGCTCAGCGTCGGCAAGACCTTCGAGACCCTCGACGACAAGCGGCTGCCGCGACCGGTGGTCCGCAAGCTCCGCGAGCTGCAAGCCGGCGACTTCCTCGACGAGGCGATCAACGTGCTGGCCTTCGGCCTGCCCGGCGTCGGCAAGAGCCACGCCCTCGCGGCCCTCGGCCACGCCCTCGTCGAGCAGGGCCGCTCGGTGCTGTGGACGCCGACCTACTCGCTGATCCAGGAGCTGCTCGCGGCCAAGCGAGATCTGGAGCTGCCCCGGAAGCTGCGTCGGCTCGACAACTTCGAGCTCGTGATCCTCGACGACATCGGCTACGTCAAGCAGTCGGCCGAGGAGGCCGAGGTCCTCTTCACCCTGCTGGCCGAGCGCTACGAGCGACGCTCGACGGCGCTGACGAGCAACCTGGTCTTCAGCGAGTGGGACCGGATCTTCAACAACAAGATGGCGACCTCGGCCGCGATCGACCGGCTCGTGCACCACTCGGTGATCCTGGAATTCAACGTGCCCAGCTACCGGACCGAGAAGGCCAAGGGGCGCAAGAAGGGCTGACGCCCGACGACAACTACACCGGGCTGCGACAACTGCCCGAACGACAACTACCCCGCGCGCGAGGTCGCCGTGCACGGGGACGCGCAAGTCTCGCACCGGCAGGAATAATCGTCGCCAATCGGAAAAAATAATTGACGCTGATCAGAGGTGCTTCCATCGTTCGTAGAGCTCATGAGCTCCGGCGTGAGTGCTCGTGGATGCGGCGTGGATTGCCTGCTTGTTCTTTCGATCGAGCTTGGCTAGTCGCTTGGTCAATTTCCCGTGGCGTTCGCCCAAGACCTCCTTGCGTGCAGCAGCCTCCTTGTAACTGGTCGAGCGATGAGAGAAGCTCTCCAAGATACGTTCGATCTCGCGGAGCTCGGATTGGATCTCGGTGAGGTGAGTCGAGCAACGCTTGATGGCACGACCGAGCTTCTCGAGCTTCCAGACAGGCGCAAGCAGGGCTTGAGCTTGCTCGGCCCGCGAGACATGGGAGCGCAGTAGGAACAGCGTCTCTGTATACTGATCGAGTTCGGGGGCGGTGAGATCGCCGGAATCTGGATGGGCGGTGATGTACGCCTCGAGCCCCTGGAGTACGGAGCGTGCTTGATCCATGCCGTGGTGCGCCGCAGTGCCCTCCTCGATGTCGAGATCGATCCAATGTAGCCACCTACAGACCGCCACCAAGGCAGCGACAGGATCGGGCGAGACACACTCCGTGTTGGACTCCTCTGGAGACTCGACGGACAGCATCCACCCACGCGTTCGCTCAGGCCACTGCGCCTCCGCCCAGGCTATGCAGAGCCAGGAGACGAGCTCCGGCAAGAGCTTGTCCCGGAGTTCCCGACTGATCGCTGCAGTCGTCAGCAGCAGGTGCACGACGCCCTCGAACAACACGATGGCGTTCTGCGGAGCCTGGACCGCGAGTTTGCGCATTGGCTCCCGGTACTTGCGGGCGAGCTTCAGCACCGCCTCGACGAGGTTGGGCGACAAGTTTCCTTCGGTATTTCGTTCGCCACCCGATTTCGTGCGCGCTCCGCTCGTTTGTTCGTCCTCCTCCTCGTCTTGCGTGACCTCGTCCAGGTCACTCGGGGTCCACGCATCGTCCCCGTCGTCGTCCGTCGACGGGGTCGAGAGCGCCACTTCGATGAGCTGGGTCAGTTCGAGCAGCTGGGCCCGTGCGCTCCCACCCATGTGCCGGACACCGATTGGCAGCTCGTCGACAATCTCGAACTCCCCTATGGCCTCGGGCTCTCGCCGCCCCCCCACGTTCTTCTTGGTCGGCGCGGGCTTCGACTCGGTGTTCGCCGCGACGTTGCCGTGAAGGCGAGCGAGAATCTCCCCGATCTGTCCCAAGATCTCCACCCGGAGTGGGTCGTCGATTGGACCTTCTCCTCGACGCGCCCGCTTGATCCGAGCGTGCCACGTTGGCGTGTGGAGGTCGGCCGTGTGGAGGACGAGCGCAGCACTGTCTCGGTATCCAGGTGCCCGCGCGACGACGCGCGAGACGCCGCGAGGCTCTTCCTCGAGTAAGCACACCCATTGAGTCGGTTGGTCACGTTCAGCTGCGAGGAGGCTTCGACTCGAGCCGTTGTCCAACCAAAATTCCACGTCCAGATTCGGTGCCATGAGCTCGATAACGAGTGTGCGACCAGACAGAGCGACCATTGGCTGGGGCAGCAGCGGCAGCTTCTCAATTGGCCGGCGCTCGACCTCCGCTGCCTCACTCCACTCGGCTGGCTCAAACCGTGCGACCTCGAACATCCCCGAGAACGCGTCGGGCTCGAGGGCCTGGCGGACTACCACCGCCTCTACATTTCGACCCGCCCACGCAGCGCTGGACAGGTTCGCACTCCCTACGACCAACATCGCCGATTCTGCGCCCTTGCGATGGATCACCTTCGCGTGCAGCCGTCGGCCAGTCCCGTCTGAAATCACGCCCGTCTGGAAGCCGGATGGGGTAGGAGGTGGCCGTCGCTCGTCGGCCGCCAAACGCACGCTCGAGAGTCGCAGCCGTCGGCTCAACTCGCGGTTGGTCTTGTGGTTGTAGTCCTGAAACGGAGCCGCAAGTAGACTTTCGTCGCCATCGCCACCCAGGTCGATGCTCTCGAGTTGCTCGTAGAGACTCTGGTACCCAGCGAATGGAGGAATGACGCGTCCCCCTTGCCTCCGTTCGTCGCAGGGACGCGCGCGAGCAAGTGGGTGCGCTCGCGTTGTGGGAGGGAGGCCAACTCATGCTTGATGAGCGCGCGAAAGAATTCCCGAACTTGGTCGAGGGCGGCCGACTCGGCCTGCCCGTCGAGTCGATCGAAGGCTTCGAGGTTGCGGCCCATGCCCGATGGAGTGAGGTTGCCGCTGCCCACGAGTGCAACGTTTCGGTGGCAGAACAAATGGACTTTGGGATGGAATGCCCGTGCTCCCCAGTCGACGGGGACGAGGTAGTAGTCGCGGCCGGCCGCTGTCAGGCTGCCGACAGCACCGACTGCCGGCGTGTAGCCCGTCGTCCGGTCGACGAACACCACGATCGGGGATGCTCGACGCCGAACAAGCTCCGGCAGGAGGACAGCCTCAAAAAATGGCGCGTTGAGCGTGTAGCTGGTCAACAGAGTTGTGCCCAGTGGACTCTCTGGCCACGCCTGCCACAAAGTGCGTACGTACGGGCTGGTCTGCGGGTTCGCCAAAGCCGCGGTTCCTAGTAGTGACTCGTGATGGCTGCGCAAGTCCGCTGGGAGCCGCCAACGGAGATTAGCCCGAAACGATAGCACGATATTCGGGTGCCAGGTACCAAGAAGTCGGAGGTGCTCATTAGGCTGCCTTTAGTCCGCTCGTCCGGTCCACGTGCTCCACAACTCGATGAGCCGCCGACCATTGACCGCCTCAAGTAGAGCCCAGCCCAGTTCCGTGAGCATCCACTCCATCTTGAACGGCTCGTGCTTAACGGTGCCGATGGACATCCCTGGAGGAGATTTGGGCTTGCCGCGAGGCCGCTCCGGATCCTGCCACCATGGTGTGTCGCGGATGAGGCTGTGTCGCTTGAGAGCTTGATAGGAGTACGAATCAAGTGGGTGAGAACGAACTCCACTCGGCGAGATGAAGTACAGCTTGAAATCATGCTGGAGCATCTTTCGAGGGAACATGCGGGGGCTGCCTTCGGGCGTCTCTTCAATGTTCTCAACCCCCTCAATCATGTAGCGCTTCAGCAGTTCGAGATCTTGAGGGACGAGTTGTGGGGCGAGAGATAGGATCCGAGGGATGGCTTGACTTGGTGCAGAGACCTTGTGAACCCCCGCTGCGACTAGGGCCAGCATTTCGTTGCCCAAGATGGGATCGTGCGAGAGTCGGAGTACGGACAAGAAGGCGTCCTTGAGCAGCGTGAGTGCCTCCGCGCGTTGGGCTGGAGGGAGGGAGTCGTCGAGCGCCGCGAGCCACTGTGGGTCTGAACCGGTCTCGATGGCATGCTGGGTCATCGCTGCTAGCAGTGAGTCCAGCATGGCCAGCGAGTGCTCTGTCGTTGCCTGCTCGAACTCGTCTAGCAGCTCCCGCTTTTCGGACTGCCCCAGAGCCCACCTGCCAGCTCGCAGCGCTTGACGACCCACGGAAAGAGGACTCGGCGGCATGACGAGATGATAGTCGACCAGTCAGCCGAGACGGAGTTGCCGTACCGCGGCCACGAGTCGAGCAGTCGTTGTCGAGACCGTGGTCGAGGTCGCGCTGAGAGCCGGTGCTGCCAGTGTGCTGTGACCCTGCACTTGCCCGCCCCCCGCGGCGGAACCCCACGGAACTAGACGGCACGAGAAACCCAAGCAATTCCAACGGGATGCGTGCCAAGTCCGCGCCATCATTGGGAAACTTCGCACCCCGTCGGAGACCCTAGCAGGATTCACAGCGCTGCTGAGATCGTACTCGGCGCGATCTTTGAGGGTCGCGCCGGGCCAAGTTGCTCGACGCTTTGGCGTGGGCGACCTTCGTACCTGGGATGCCCAGCTGCTCAGGAGCGCAGGCGGTTGGCCCGGGTGAAGGCCCGCAGCACGTCGAAGGCCAGGCCGACGTGCCAGCCCCGGGGCGAGACCCGCACGCTGTACTGGCCGGGCTCGTCGGTGGCCGGAAGCCCAGCCACCCAAGGGCGACTGTGCGACCCGACATCACCGCCCGGCCTACACACCGGAACGATCGCAAGACGTCGGCATCGATCCCCGCCCCACGGCCGTTGGCGGCCTTTCGGACCCGCGCCACACTCCTTGGATGGCGCGCCGATCCCGTCGCCTGCCAGGCTTCGAAGACCTCCCCCTGCTCCTCCAGGCAGACGAGGTCGCCCAGCTCCTCCGCGTGAGCCGCAAGGCCGTGTACGCCATGGTCGAGCGCGGAGAGATCCCCGGGGTCACCAAGCTCGGCCGGCGGCTGCGCTTCCGCCGTGACGCTCTCGAGGCGTGGCTGGCCTCCTCCGTCGAGCCTGGCCCGTGGGCTGGCTAGGTCGATCCCCCGCTGCTAGGCTGGGTGGGCATCAGACGTGCGGTCGCGCCTCTCAGGAGAGACAGGCAATGACCGTGAAAATCAGGCCGTACCGCAAGGGCGGCTGGGAAGTCGACATCATGATCCGGCTCGACAACGGAGAGCGATACCGCGAGCGCCGCAAGGCGCCCGTCGAGCTCAAGTCGGCCGCGTTGCGCTGGGGTCAGCAGCGGGAGCGCCACCTGCTCAAGCACGGGCCCACGCCCAAGACGTCGACGCGCACCAAGGCCGGGGCGGCGCCCCGGTCGGAGACGAAGGAGGTCCCGACCTTCGCCGAGTTCGCGCCGCGCTTCCTCGAAGGACACGTGTACGCCAACCGGCACAAGCAGACCACCGTCAAGAACACCAAGAAGAAGCTGCGCCTTCACATCCTCCCCGCCTTCGGGGGCACTCGGCTCCATGAGCTCGCGCCTGAGGACATCCAGCTCTTCAAGGGCCAGCGCAAGCACCTCGCCAACAGCACCGTCAACAAGCTCCTCGGGCAGGTCAAGACCATGCTCAAGGTCGCCGTCCGCTGGCGGATCATCGAGGCGATGCCCCTCGAGATCGAGATGCTCAAGCTGCCCATGACCGCGATGGAGTTCTACGACTTCGACGAGTTCGAGGCGCTGGTCACCGCGGCGACGCGGCTGGACCACCGCATGCTCGTGATGGTCCTGCTCGGCGGCGAGGCGGGCCTGCGCTCCGGTGAGATCCGCGGCCTCGAGTGGTCGTCGATCAACTTCCGCCGGCGGCTGCTCACGGTCGAACAGGCGGAGTGGGAGGGCCACGTGACGCTGCCCAAGCACGACAAGATCCGCACGGTCCCCATGACCGAGCGGCTCACGAAGGCGCTCAGGAAGCACCGGCACTCACAAGGCCCGCGGGTCCTCTACGAGGACGACGGGGAGCCCTTGCACGTCAACAGCCTGGCGAACTGGCTCATGAAGCTGTGCCGGCAGGCCAAGCTGAAGTACAGGTCGCCCCACAAGCTCCGGCATACCTTCTGCTCCCACCTCGCCATGAGGGGGGCGCCCGCGAGGGCGATCCAGGAGCTCGCCGGGCACGGCAACCTCCAGACGACGCAGCGCTACATGCACTTGAGCCCTGCTGCGCTCGAGCGGGCGATCAAGCTCCTCGAACTTCCTTCGCCCGGCTCGCCGGTCGGGAGTGGAGACATGGTGGAGACGGTCTAGCCGGGCTCCAGAAACTTGTTTGATCTCGATGGCTTAGGGGCGTATTCAGGATTCCGTGGTGGAGTCTGACATCGGTTCTCTAACTAGGCGCCACCGCACATCTTTTGCAGCAGACGCCACCTCGGAGCCTGGAGCCGCCCCTTCATCGAGTCCTCGTGAGTCCCCATCCGTCCCGCCAATTCCTCCGATCTCGTGGAGACATGGTGGAGACGGCTCGGGGGCTATTCTGGATCGATCCTTGCCGGTGCCAAAGGGTCTGTAGAGGCCCAGAACTGCCGGCTGGGAGCACTTCTAGCCGATCGAGATCGATCGCACAAGAGACGAGGGCGACCCGCCGGGTCGCCCTCGTCTCCATGCTCGAGAGATCATCACGCCAGCGTCGGTGCTCGTCGCCACGCGTCGGGGATCGGCGCCCCGGTCCCGACCGCGTACCCCGGGCCGCCGTCCGACATGCCCAGCGCCGTCACGGCCCACTGCCCGACCGCGTGCCAGATCTCCGGCCCCGGGTCGTTCCCTCGCGTCTCCAGGCTCTGCCGGTGCGCAAACACGTAGCGCACGCCCACTCGCTGAAGCTCGCGCAAAAGCTGTCGACCCGCACGGATCTGTGCGGCGGAGGGCGTGTTGCGCCCGTACTTCTCCGGCTTCCACCACCCGCCCTGCACCGATCGAAAATTCCCCACGAACTCGACCGCGACTGACCTCGAGTTGAACCCGTTCGAGGCTGACAAGCGCGCCGACACGGGATGCAGTTGCACCACGGTCCCATCGGGGAGGACCACGAAGTGCGCTGTCACCTTGCGATAGCGGATCGGATCGAGCCCACGAGAAAATCCAGTCTGATGAAGGACGACAGCATCGACCGTGGCCTTGCGTACCTGGCGTTTGCTCGCCGGGGCCTCCGCGCGCAGATCCACGACCTCGAGCGTGTTCGCCCGCGCCCGTGCCCAGGCCATCACGACCCCAGAGGCGAGCACCGACGACAGGCCAAGGACGAGCTCGAGCATCAGTACCTCCGCGCGAGCTCGACCATGAGCCGCTGAGTCGCCTTCGAGACAGATCCCCCGAGCTTGGAGAGCCGTGCGGCGCAGCGGCGGATGTCTGCCGGCATCGCGTCTGCGCGCTCGACCAAGGCGAGATGGCCCACGGGGATCGCGGGCGCCTGGCTGGGCTTGGTCAGGCCCAAGTCGAGGACAGCAAACTCCCGGTTGTCGCGGGCCACGACACGCAGCACCCGAAACACGCGCTCGCTGTCGATGCCCAGGCCGATGGCGATCCGCGAGTTGGAGCGAAACCGGACCTTGTCGTTGCGACGCAGCCGAAACCCCTTGGGCTCCCGGCGCTTGCCCTCGTTGCGCTCGGTCTGCGGACTCTCAGTTCGTTTGCGTGCTCCCGCCTTGGTCGTGGTCTTCTTCTTGGCGGTGGCCTTCTTCTTGGCGGTGGCCTTCTTCTTGGCGGTGGCCTTCTTCTTGGCGGTGGCCTTCTTCTTGGCGGTGGTCTTCTTCTTGGCGGCGGTCTTCTTCTTGGCGGCGGCCTTCTTCTTGGCGGCGGCCTTCTTCTTGGCGGCGGCCTTCTTCTTGGCGGCGGTCTTCTTCTTGGTGGCAGTGGTCTTCTTCTTGTGCTTGCCCATGTCATCGTCCTCCGCAGAAGTCTTCTTCGACCGCTTGGAAACCGCCCTCGCCGAGCTCTGCTCTCGAAGCCACCGCTTCACCCAGCGGATCCTCTTCGGCCCCATCTTCACCCACAGCTGAAGCGGCTCATTGTCCGGGGACGCGCTCAGCAAGGAGACGTACTCGCCGTACTCCTCGGTCGCCTGCTCCACGCTCACCGCTCCACCTGTCGGCGGATCGAAGCTCACCCGGTCCCCGAAGTCGCTCGGATAGAGCACGCCCAGCCACGGCCCGGCCACGCGCAGCCGAACGGAGTCGGGTGCTCGCTTCACAGCCTCGTGAAGCGCGTACGCCGAGGCGTGCATGATGTCCACGAACCCGTCCTTCTCGGCCCACTGCGCGCGCCTCGGGAGGGCGTCTTGTTCGAGCCAGTCTTCGTCGCCCTCCGCCTTGAAGAGCATCTTCCCCGTCTTGGTGTCCCACAGGTTCCAGACCACCCGGTTGCTGATGAGGCTCGTGATCTGAAGCGTCGTCTTGGGATCCCAGCCTGCGGGCAGCTCGGGCAAGGGAAGCGCTGGCTCGGCGTAGAGCTTGCTGAAGTGCGCTCGGATCGCCTTCGTGTTGACGTGCTCTCCAGTCGCGGTCACGGGCCCGTAGGTGAACCGGCCTTCGTGGTCGTGTAGCCAGTACAGCGAGCGCCTACCGATCCGCCCAAACTGAATATCGTGCATGGTCAGACCACGCGCCGCGAGCTCGGCACGACGAGGCGCGGGGATCTCCTTCAACACGTGCGCTGCGGTCGAGGGAGCCACGTGGCCGCGGTAGGGGATGAGCGTCGAGCCCAGCTTGGCCTCGAACGTATCGAAGTCCATCCGACTGCTCGCGCTCACCTGCATGACGATCTGCGCGTCCTTGGGGATCGCGCCACGCCAGCGAAGGATCGAGACGGACGCCCCGTCGGGCGTCACGATCTGGGGTGGAAGCAGCACCACGTCGAGCAGCTGGAAGGGCGTGCTCGGGAGGTAGACCCTTCGCGTGGGTACCAGCGTGTCCAAGAGCTGCTCTTGTGCCTCGAAGTCGTCGATGGCCACGGGGCGCGTCGGCGCATCGAGCTCGGCGAAGCGGCGCATGCGACCGCGGACGATCCGGTTGTCGGCCTCGGCTTTGGCCGCGGTGATCCCAGGCGTGTGTCCCCGAAAATACTCGGGGCCCTCGCCCGCTTGGCACAGCACCAGCTGCGACGAGCTCCCCTTCAGCATGGCCTGGGTCGGCGGACAGTCGCCGGTCGGCTCGTCGAGCAAAGCCGCGCACAGCGTCACGGAGACGCTCCCCTCCTTGCGGATCCAGCACGCGGTCTTGGGGATGGCGTTCCAGTAGCGCTCCTTGTCGACCTGCTGGCGCTGCGCCTCGTGGCGACGCCACTTGCTGAGCAGGTGCTGAATGTCCCTGCTCGGCGCTGGCCGCTTCGAGGATCCCGGGGACCGTGTCTTGGCAGAACTGGGGACAGGCCGCTCGTGCGCTGGCATCACCTTCTTCGCCGGTGCCTTGTCGACGATCACCAGCACCGTCTCGACGGCGGTGCCCGACGCCTTGAAGGACCCTGCGGGGAGCTTCCGTATGCTGCCGTCGAGCTCGAGCAGCTTCTTGCGCAGCCGCTCGGTCTTGTTGTCGCTGCGATGCTGGAGCCCGGCCGACGCGATCGCTACGAGGCGCCCACCCGGCGCCAACATCCCCAGGGCGCGCTCGATGTGCTCGACATCTTGCTGACGCTCGAAGGGTGGGTTCATCACGATGCGGTCGTAGGGTCGCTCGGGCACGTGCGCGCAGAAGTCTCGCGCGATCACCTCAAAGCCGTCCTCACACAACATGTCCCGCAGCGTGGGACTCAGCTCGATCAGGTGTAGCGTCGCGTCCGGGTGACGGGCACGGATCTCCGAGGCCAACGCCCCCGCACCCGCCGAGGGCTCGAGCACGCGCATGCCCGCCTCGATCTCCGCGGCATCGACCACGCGCTTGGCGAGGTCTTCGGGGGTCGGGACAAACCCCGAGATGTTGATGTTCAGCAGCTTGCGCCCGCGGGCATGCTTGGGATCCTCGCCCTTGGGAGCGACCGCGCAACAGCCCAGGTACTCGCGCAGCGCGGCCTTGAGGGACACGGTGTCGGTGACCGAAAGCTTCGCCAGTCGGTCGCGGCTGCGCAGATCGTCGGCGAGCATCTCGGAGGGCAAGAAGACCTTGCGCTCGTGCTTCTTGGCGGCTTTGAGCAGGGCGCGGACGGCCTCGACATCCTCGGCGTCGAGCTCGGCCTTGTCGTCGCGCATCTTCTTGTGGAGGGCTCGCACGCGGGCGCGATCACCCGAGACACCCGAGAGCCCCTCGGTGGCCTTCAAGAGGTCATCGACGGCGTAGTTGGACGCACGAAGGGGCCTCAGCGTCGCAAACGCGATGTCCTCGGCAGCAGGATTGGTGACGCTCGACGACGGGCGTCCTTCGCTACGCGCCCGCTCCCAGCCCGCGCGCCGAAGCTCGAGATCCAACGCCTTGACCTGGGTCTTGTTGGAGATCCGCGAGACATGCTCGAGCTCGCCAGCTTCGACTTCATCGGCGGCCCTGCGCAGAATTTCGGCGATCGCCAGCTCCCCGCGCGCCCGTTGCCGGACGCTGGCGGCTTGCTCGGCCCGCCGATGGGTGTTCTCGAGGCGGTCGGTGTCGAGCTCGCGGCGCGCGGCGGCGGCGGCCTTGTCCGCGACCGCCCGCAGCTTTGCTGCGCGCTTGCTCGCGTCGGGCGTCCGACCTCGGGGCTTTGGCTTTGTCGCCTTCGTCTTCGCCCTCGCGCGTGAGGCCGTGGGAGTCTTTGGTGCCGGGGCGAGGGCTGGGACCGTCTTCAAGGCGTCGGCCTCGGGTTCGTGGTCGTAGTCCAGCACCGCAGGCACTCCTCGAAGGCGCAGCGCCTCCACGAGCTGCTCGACGCGCTCGCGCGGCTGAAAGGTGTCTCGTGTCCGCGGGACGTACCAAGCGCAGCCCTTCGGGAGCCGCCGGGACGGTTTGAGCCGATAAGGTACACGGATCTCCCGGATCTTCGCGCGGTGCGGGTAGGTCTCCCCGCACAAGATCACCCCTGCGATCCGCGAGTAGCGAACCACCACCTGCGTCGACATGTCCGCCGTCGACGAGGGCGGACCCAGCTGCTCACGCTGCGCGTCGATCAGCGCCTGGTCGGATGCGTGTCGCGCCCTCGCGGCTTCCTCGGCTTCACGCGCGAGCGAAGGGACCTCACGGTCGAGCTGCATCGCATAGTCCTTGGTGAAACCCATGGACGCCGTGTTGGGGTTCCACGTCCAGGAGCCACGATGGTTGCGGATCCGACCTTGGTGATGGACCACCTGCTCGCGCAGCTGGAGGCGCACGGAGTCTGTGGGATCGCTGACGTAGGTGTAGCGTCCCCCCTGATGGGACTCCCAGCCGATCGCCCGTAGACGCGCGATGATCCGCCGGTTGGCCTCGTGCACCGTCTTGGGTCGCGGCAGGGCCGGCGCCTCGAACATGTCCCCGGGCCGCTTGATCGTCAGCACCTCGGAGGGCGGCCATGTCTGGCTGGGGGCGTCTTGCGCTTCGTCTCCGCGAAACCAGGCTCGAACTCGGTCTGTGCCCGCTTCGAGTCGACGGACTTCCTGCTCACCGACACCCGGAACCAAGACGACGTCTGCCATGCGCAGCTGCGCAGCTTCGATCTGCATCTCTCACCTCGTTGTCTCGTCACCGGCCTCGCCGGCGAACGCTCAGTCGTCCAGCACGAAGTCCCAGCGGCCCACGAGGACCTTGCCGTGCATGGGATCGTTGTCGATCGCCCGCACCGTCACGTCTCCGCGCATGCTGCCCTCGGTGAACATGACCTGCTCGAGCAGGCCGTCTTCCCCGATGTGCTTCATCGTCGCCAGCTGTGGATCCACGTACCACTCCAGCTCCTTCGTGCGATAGGGGAGCTGAAAGTCGTAGGGCGTGCTCGGGTGGATCTTGTAGGTCTTCCCGGTCTCGGTGCTGGCCTTGAAGGTGTCCACGGGATCACCCTTGCTCCCGTAGCCCTCGGCGGGCTGCGGACGACCGGCACCGAGCACGACGGAGCGCGGCACGTCGACGGCCATCCCCGCCCGCAGGCCGTGGCCCGCGTTGGTTCCGAAGTGCTCGGCGTAGCGGATCTCTCCGGTGACCCGCGCGCGGATCAGGGTCTTCTCGACCACGATCACGCTCGCCGAGATCAGTTCGCGTGCGGCCTTGTAGGCGCCGACCGGTCGGCTCTCGACCCCAAAGACGATCACGTCGCCAGTTTCGAGCTGGTCGAGCGTCTCCTCCGAGGGTGGCCAGCCGTCGCCGAGGATCTCATCGAGGGTCTCGGACTCCTCTTTGTTGAGCGCCTCGTCCCCGAGGAACTCGTATCCCAGGGTTTGCTTGGCGCCACCAGGCGTTCGCGGGGGCGCGCTGGGAACGATGTCGGGGCTGTCCCCGTCCTCGTTGGAGCTCGCTTGCCCGTTTTGGCGCCGCTTGTAGGCCCAGACGAGGCCACCGATGACGGCGGCCAATCCGACGCCGCCGGCGAGCCAGGCGATCCACTTCGTGCTCATGTCTGCATCCTCTTGCTCTCGATTCTCTTCAACACCTCGAACGCCTCTCCCATCCCAAGGTGATCTGGCCGTGCACGCCTTCGACGATCTTCGTCAAGCGCACGGCCAAGACCATCAGGGATCCCTTGATCCCCACCGCGGGAAAGGCGGAGCCGTCGTCACTGCGATAGAACACCGGCTGATCCCCTGTGATGACCAAGGGCACCTGGTCGGGATCTGCGAGCGCGGCGTCGATCTCCTCGGTGGAGCTCGCTTCGTCGGTGACACGCTCTCGCGGCACCCAGGCCACGGTCAGCGTGGGCGCGTCGGGGGTGGGCGCGTAGGTCCCGGTGCCCTTGTCGAGGGTCACCAGCGCGATGAAGCGTAGGCCCGACATCTCGGGGGGAACGATCGCCGTGTGGAGGGCCTCGGACACGTCCCCGTCGAAGCGGCGAACCGTGGTCCAGCAGATCACGGCACCAGCTCCAGGCCGCCGCGGTAGTTGGGCCAGTCGAGGGGGACGGGCTGGTCGAGATAGTCCTCCCGCAAGCCGAGGGACTTCAGGGCCTTGGTCGCGTTCTTCCGGGAGGTCTGCGAGCGCGTCTTTTGCTCGTTGACGTCGCTCACCAGCGCAGGCGAGGCCATGCCGCGCTTGAGCGCCATGAAGGTGCGCGAGCGCTCGGGCAAGCTCGTGAAGCTCGACTTCCCGATCAACCGGCGGACGTACTCGAGGAAGAAGACCGTCGAGCGCCACGGGTTGAACACGTCGTAGGGGGTGACCTTGCCGCGGCGTAGCGCGTCGGTGTCCTGCCACGGCGCCAGCGCATTCGCGGGGAGCAGGCCATAGGCCCCGCCGCTACCAAAGACCCACATCTGCCTGGGATAGGGCGACTCGGCGTAGGCTTCTGCGTTGCGGTCGTAGGCGGACGCGGCCGCGTCGGCTTCGTTGAGCTGCTGGGCGCGCGAGGCGTTGCGGGGCTCGGCCCACGCAGGGAAGAGCTCGGGGCGGCCAAGGCCGGCCTTGGGGTTCCCGCGGCTCTCGGTGTAGCGCTGGATCGCCGCGAAGGGCCACAGCTCGCGGGGCGCCCCCGCTCGGCGCAGCAGGATCTCCCAGGCAGGCCGGCGCGCGCTGATGACCATGGCCCCGAGCAACCCGCCGAGGGTGACGCCGCCGAGGGCCGCCCAGGCCCACCCTGGGATCTCGAGATCACCGCTCACGATTGCCCTCGCGGGTGAGCAACACCGCGGTGCCCACGGCCCCGCTCACCACCACGGTGACCCCGCCCACGATCCACCAGTACGCTCGCTTCCATGCGGACTGGGCGTCTTCGGCGGTATCTCGCACCTCGTCCGAGAGCGCTTCGGCGGCGTCCTCGGCGACGCGATCCACGACCGCGAGGGCCGTCATGACACGACCCACAAATCCCTCGCTCATGTCCTCGGCGTGCTGCTCGAGGATCCCGATCTGGTTGGAGAAGTACAGGTGCATGATCGCGTCCGGCACGGGGCCTGCCCCGATCGACGCTTGATCAAGCCCAGGTAGATCTCGTCGGTGTCCCTGCTGGTCTCGGGCAGCACGAGCAGGGTCTGCTTGTAGCCCTTGAGCCGCTTGAGATAGGCCAGATACTCGCTTTGAAAGCGGTCAAACTCCGACTCGGGGATCGTCTTGGCCGCGAGGGAGTCCCAAAACTCGAGCTGCAATTGGTGCAGGCGCATGGACTCGGCCGCGACCTGCTCGACCAGGGCGAGCATGCGACCAGCCGTGCGCTCCTCGGGATCGTCGAACTCCATCCACAGCTGGTCGAGAACCTCGGTGTAGTGCGGAGCCTCGAGCTCGCCGAGGACCGGCGGCTGTCCGGGTTCGAGAGCCTGGAGGTCGATGTCGTCGAGCTCGTAGACCTCGTCGTGTGGCGGGCTCGCGCCCAGGCTCTGTGCCGGAACGAAGGGGATCACCTCGGGGCCGAGGCTCGGCTCTAGCGACGCCGTCGCCACGGAGGGTTGAATGAGCAGGTCCACGAAGTCGGGCATGGCTCAGTCTCCGTCGCGGGTCAGGATGAACATCGTGCGGACCTCGTAGGCGAGGTCGATCGCTTTGGCGGTTGCGGCGTCGAAGCGCCCCGTGAGAGGGAGCAGGCGCTTGGGCGGCAAGCAGTTGTAGTCGCGTTGAAAGCGCTCCATCTCCTTGGCGGTCGTCCCGTAGCCGAGGGCCTCGAGCTTGCGTCGGCTGTTCATCGCTTCGACTCCTCTCGCATCTTGGTGAACTTGACGAGGTTGGTCAGCGCGTTGCGGATCGCAATCTCGATGGCGCGCAAGGTGTACTTCCCGGGGATATCGTCGACGCTGAGCAGCCCGCGATACATCGCCAGCTTCTCCGGACTCTTCACGGACTTCGGCAAGCTGATCTTGCCGGTGTCGATCGCCTTGATGACCCGGTTCCAGTCGGTTTGAAAGCGCTGGACCTCGCCGTGGGTCTCCTCGTAGCCGACGAGGGGCGCAGCCTCGAACTCCACGTCATAGCCGAGGGACTTGAGCGCCAGGCGGACCGCCGCCGGCGAAGGAAAGAGCGAGGTGTTGTACCCCTCTGCATCTCCGCTCATGTTGGGTGGGTTCCCGATCGCAATGGTCGAGCTCTTGGAGCCGCCGCCGGAGTTGCTCTCCCCGCCGCCGCTTTGATCTCCGCCGCTGTCCGCAGGGTCGTCGATCACGATCGTGCTGGGATCCCCCCACCAGCCGGCACGCTCGCCGAGCTTGTAGAGGCCAAAGGCGACGAGCCCCGTGCCCGCGGCCGCGCCGAGGCCCGCCGCGACCACCCCACCAGAGGACCTGCGGACGTCGACGCGCGCCGGCTCGTCGGTCTTGGGGCGAGTCGCCGGGAGGTCAGCGCGGGCTGTCTTGGCACCCTGCGTGGGTGTCATCGCCGGCCTGTCCTTCGCTTTGTCCGCAGCAGCACTGCTCTTTGCCATGGTCTTGCTCCTTCGTCTCACTCTCGAACTTGCTCAGCGGATCCGCGACCGCGCCGTCTTCACGCTGATAGGCCAGGCGTTGCCCGTCGATCAGCACCACGCGGCAGGCCACGCCCTGCGCGAGCTCGCGGCCCATGGAGTAGGCGACGATGCTCGCGGGCGAAGCCTGCCTTGCCTCGAGCAGGCGCTTGGCGTCGCGCAGCGGGGCTTCCCGATCGAACTCGCAGCCAGCACACTGCGCGCAGCAAGGCGAGTCCTCGGGCTGCTCACGCACGAACTGACGCGCGTTGAGCTTGGCGAGGGCTTCGGTGAAGAACACCGCCCCCTCGCTGAGCAGCTGCTCACCGACAAGCTCGATGGGGAAGCGGATCATCACTTCGCCCCGCTGCTCTCGATCGTGATCCCAGACTCTCGCAGCCAGGTGCCCAGCTTGCTGAAGAGCTGATCGGACAGACCGATGTTGTCCTGAAGGTAGCGAAGCCCGGCGTAGCCGCCGATCGCCCCGAAGAAGGTGGCCTGGAAGAGCTGGCTCTTGTCGCCAGTCAGGTTGGAGACCGTGATCTGAAAGCCCTTGCTGCTGTCGACGGGGCCGATGTCTGGGGGGAAAGGGTTGAAGGGCGTCTTGAGGGGCTCCCAGTCGAAGCTGTCGGGGTCGCGTGTGGTCGTGATCCCCGTTCCCGTGAGTCCCGCTGCACGGTCGTCTCGGCGCGTGATCGCCTCGATCCGAATATCCGATCCCGACAAGTGGGCGACCATGGCGACGGGCAGGAGCCGGACATTGGGCTTGACCTCATGGCTCACCCGTGTGCCAGGGGCCAAGGCGATCTCGACCTCGAAAGGCACGACGCAGCCAAAGGCAAACTCGCTGGGGCAGACCATCTTGCGCTCCATGGCCTCCTGCGCGGCTTCGAGGCCGTAGGGCGAGCCTGGTGTGGTGCAAGGGAGAAGACTGTTGAGATGGGATCCGATCATGACTTGGTCTCTTGGTTCAGTTGGGACTGGGTTTCAGGGGCGAACTCGGCGAGGAGGGTCTCCAGCTTGGTGAAGCGAGCCTCCAGCCCAGCGACGCGCACGTCGACGTTGGCGATCTGCAGCTCCAGCTGCTCGTCGCGGGTCTTCTTCTCGTCTTGAACCGCCAAGATCATCTCGGCCCGACGGTCGCGGCCTGCTTGCTTGGCCTGCTTGCGCTGCATCTTTCGCTGCTCGAGGGGGCGCTCTTGTGTCTGGGTTTTGGTCATGGGTCTACCTTTGTGGGTGCGCATGCGCGCTCAGGGGTCGAGGATCGCGTTGCGGGCGAGGATCGCCAGCTGGCAGTGCAAGAACTCCTTGCCTCCCCGGCTGAGAACCTGGGCCGCAGGGTGCTTGGGGGCCATGAAGCTGAGCACCTTCGAGGCGCCGCCGATCAAGAAGTTCGCTGCAGCGCCAGCAGGCACGGAGCCCAGATGCACCGTGGACAAGCTGCCCGCGCACACGCTCGTGGCCACCTCCAGGCCCTCGGCCGTGCGGTGAAACAAGAGCGAGCGGCGCTCATCTTCGGCCTCTCGTCGAGCGCACTCGAGACCAAAGGCCGTGGCCTCGGTCTCTTCGGTGAGCCTCACCATTTCGGCGTCGAGGCTGTCGAGCATCTCCTCGCGCGTCGCCAACTGACTACTGACTGCCATGGCAACAAACTGGGCTGGTTTTCGCAAAGCGTCAACATGCCCGCGGGTCTGCATGTGTCCAGATTATTCGCGGACAGGTCATGCACATGCCTTTTGGCGTGCCATCGCCAGGGGTTGTCGAAAACCGGCAAATGTTCCCGCTTTTGAGAGCCTCGAGGTCACCGCCTGGTTTTTTCGTTTGTGTTTCAGGCCTTCCGGTCTATTCGATTCTCTATTGCCCGGTCTATCATCCGGTCTAATGTCCGGTCTATTTGTGCTCATAGATCCTCGAATTAGACAGCGGAGAGGAAAAATAGACTTTTGCCGTTGACCTTTGCCCAGGGTTCCCTCAGCTTGGTGTTCGTCGCTCGTTAGAAGGAGAGAACATGACGGTGAAGAAACGCGAGGCGTCCGCGCCGAACGAGTGGATCGATGCGCTCGTCGCCCACGACGAACAACTGCTCCGAGTACGGCTGCTGTGGCGGCGAGGCTCGAGCCGGTACCGGCCGATGGTCTCGCCGGCGCTGGACCTGTCCGAGTTCGAGGGGGCACCCGTAAGGACCTGGGAGGGCTTCGAGCTCTCGGATACCCACTTCGAGTGGCCGCCCGGCGAGGACGAGGATCCGCAGGAACTTCGCGAGCAGGCGCGGCTCATCGTCGAGGGGCTGTGGCGCCGCTGTGTCCACTGGGCCCGCGGCCTCGACTCGCGCTGTGACTTCCAGCTGCGCGGCTACGGAGAAGACGGTGCCGTGCTCTTCGAGGTCTCACGCCGCGTCGAAGGCGGGCGAGGCCCCAGCGAGGAGATGGGCGAAGAGGAGCACTCCCCGCCGCAGGATCGGTTTGGAGACGACTTCGAGCGCATCAACGCGATCAAGGACGAGCTGCTCCTCAAGCTCACCGAGGAGCGCAACCACTCGTTCTCGCTCGCGCAAAAAGCGTCGGCCGCCGCGCCCGAGCTGATCTCGAGCACCCGGGCGATCCTCGAGCGGGCGATCGAGTACGAGCAGGAGCAGGTGCGAGGGCTGCTCGACCAACACACCGGGCGGACCGAAGCCCGCGCCCGCGCCTTCGAGGCCAAGCAGCAGACCCAGCGTCGGGGGATGACCCTGGAGTTCCTACGCTACGCAGTCGACGCCACGTTGACGACGGTCGTGCCCACGGCACGGGCGATGTTCGAGAACTGGGCCAACCGCTCCATGCAGGTGTTCCCTGAGTTTCGATGCGCACAGCAAGCGCTGGCCTATGTGGGGATGACACTGACGCAGCCGCAGATATGCAAGCTCTTCAATGACAATCGCAATGCGATCGAAGGATTCATGGTGTTGGTGGAGGAAGCTGCAAAGATGGAAGACGAACGCGAGGCGCTCTTGCACTTGCGTGGGATGAGTAAGGTATTTGTGACCAAACGATTCTTGGAGATTGGAACGCCCGAGCAGCAGCTCGCGGGGCGCTACATCGTGGGCCGGTTGGCCATGTACAGGCTGGGGGACTATGGCGAGCCAGCGCAAGAGTAGCTCTGAAGGGCGGCTCGGTCCGACGGTCTTGGAGCTCGAGGCGGGCGAGCTCGGGGGGCTCACCTGCGAGGACCTCGAGCGGGCCTTGGGGTTCGAGGAATTCGAGGACGAAGAAGTCCTCGCGCTCGCGCTCTTCGGCGACTCGTCGATCTCGTCGATCTCGTCGACACGCCACGGCCCGCGCCCTCGAGCGGCGGTGAACGACTCGAGGTGACCCAGGTCGGACCTGGGCGACGGGAGAAAGACTGATGCTGTTGCGACCAGCCGAGACCTACATCAGCGAGGTCACCAAGCGAGCCGAGCGAGTCTTTCCCCAGGGGTCCGAGTGGCTCACCTTTGCCAGCAAGATGCCGGGCAAGGAGGTGCTTCAAAACTCCGTGCTCGATCCCGCCGTGGGGCTCGTGGGGGAGCTGGCGATGCAAGCCTTCGCCTCGGCGGACTGGCAAAACTGGATCTCGAGCATGCAGATCGGAGTCTATGAGCTGGCGACCCGAGTGGGGCTCCCCGCGCTGGACAAGGTCGACCTCGGCGGCGCCGTGGCGACCGTCTACGGGAACATCACCCGGACGCTCGACGCCTTCGGCAACTTCGAGAACGCCGAGGAGGTGCTCCCGACGCTGCTCAAGGACATGGGCTTGCAGGTCTTGCAGTTGATCGCCGCGAACACGGGGATCATCGCGCGGACGATCGCGCAGGTGATCGCGGTGGCGGTGTGGGCGGTGGACGTGGGGATGGCCATCCGGGCGGAGGAGCTGGGCAAGGACGTGGTGTTGCCGCCGCTCCAGACCGACGACCCCGCGACGGACTCGTGGCAGGTCAACCGCGTGTTCGAGGTCTTCAGGGAGCTGGGGACCGGCGGGATCGTGTATCCCGACGGCAAGATCGAGCCAGCCTACAACGCCGACTACACCTCGCTATACTTGCCGGCCTATCGCCACGATCAGCCTTGGACCTTTCAGCATCGCGAAGATGGGATCGCCGCGCAACAAGGGACCCCGCAGGTTGCACGGGGGCCGAAGGGCGACACGGAGTTCAGCTTCGACCCCGGCGATGGATCGACCTTCGGGTTCATGCCAGGCACGATGGTGACGCTGCGGGTGTTGCAGGCGTCGTATCGCTTCTACTACTCGGTGCGCGGGACGTCGGTGGATCGCTACACCTTGAGGTGCAAGGGCGTGGACAAGCCCTGCTACAAGGGCGTGAAGACCTTCGACGGGAGCCGAGACTGCCGGCAGTGCGTGGACCCGGAGTCGGTGTGGCCGACGGAGGGGGTCGGGTGGGCCTACGGCGGGGCTCCGCTCAACGCGTCGACCCCTGGGGAGAACGTGGGGGCGTTCTATCCATCGACGAACAAGTTGTTGCTCAACACTCTCGACATGATCTCCCGGCCGGGGCCACTGCTCTATACGCTGGACACTGAAGCGATGATTTTCAGGTGGAAGAACTCCTTCGAGAAATTCTGGATCTTTGCTGAGAAGGAGTGGCTTCACTACAAAGGCCAAGGCTGGCGCGGGCTGATCTCCCGGCTGGCAACGCTGATGACATCCTTCGACGGGAAGACCGGGCCCGAGCTGGGGGGACGGGAGCCCGACATGCCGCTCGGGCTGATCGCGTCACCGCGGGAGGACAGCACGTTCTCGATCCCCTTCGAGGCGTCGGTGTTCTCGAGGATCATCAAGCCGTTTTGCGAGGACCTGCGAGCGCTCCAGGCCCACTACCTCGACTCCTTTCAAGTCGCCTACGTCCCGCCAGGAGCAGGCGCGCTCTACCATCCCGGCGGCAAGCTGCGCTCCACGGCGCTCGCCGACCGCTTCATGGATGCTCGGCGAGCGCTCCTCAACGACGGCAAGCGGATGCTCATCGACCTCCGGCAGGTGAGCGATCCCGAGTACCGCGCGGAGCTCGAGGCCGTCGGGGTCAAGGCATCGCCGGTCAATCCCTTGCTCAAAGGTCCGGGGGTCGATGGCCATCAGCTGCTCGCACCCGATATCAGGCCACCGAGGGCGCCCCGACGGCCGCAGGTCGTTGGGCGACCCACCCTCACCAGTGCGAACGAAATCGCGGCTAAGGCGCCCCGTGTCCCGATGAACACGGCCGGTCGGAGCCGTTGGCGTCGGGCGGTCACCGTGGGTATTGGCGTGAGTAGCGCAGCCGTGCTTGCTGGTGCAACACTCAGGCTCAGCCGTTCTAGCGAAGATCAGGAGGGATAGCCTACCATGGCGCCATGATAGGGCGCTCATACCGCACTCTCTTGATGCCCTCAGTTTTCTGCATGGCATGTCAGCAGGCACCGGATATCTCTGGGGACGTCGTGCTCTACGCGAACCTCCAGGACGCGGCTTCCGCAGAGATCTGTGAATGCCCTGAGGACGTGCTTTACCCGACGATGCAGGCATGCGGAGACTCTCTCTTTCTCAGTGAAGAGGAGCGCGACTGCCTTGCGGACTCGCTCGAGGGCTTCGAGGAGGAGGGCAAGCGCTACCTCGACTGCGCGAATCCAGTGATGGAGGACTACGGCAACTGTCTGAGCATGAACCCAGGGTGCGAAGCCGGCTGGTACGATGACTGCACTGTCGCCTACCAGGACGCCATCGAGATGTGTCCCGAGCTGCCCGATGGTGCTCGAAACAAGTTCATCACCTGCGACTTGTAGCGCCTGACTGAGCTCTTTGAGCTTCGGCCAGAGGCTTGCTCGAGTTCCTCTCGCCTTCAGAGCTCGAAGTGGGCTACCTTTGGCCCTTCGAGGAAGCCCATCATGATCAGGAACAACACGCTCATACTCGCCTTTGCCCTGGGACTACTGCTGCCAGCCTCGGCCTTGGCCTCGCTTCCGGATCTTTGCGACGACGTCTACCTCGATGAGATCGGCGCACCAGTCACCGACAGCGAGGGCACCAGGCTCTCTCGCTTTTGCAAGTGGACCGGGCCCGACGCGCCGCTGTGGGCCGACCACGTGTGCTGCTCGATCGGCGCGAGCGCGAGTTGTACGGCCACCGACGAGAACGGGCGATGCACGACAGGCATCAAGATGTGGTGCGACTACGGGGAGAAGATCAACGGGGAGGTGGTGTGCTACCAGCCCTTCGACGATGCTTGCGATCGGGGGTTTTGTGAGAAGGCACCCCCAGGGAGTACTCCCTTTGAGTATACAGCACCATTGTGCTGCTATGCGGGGCTCAATAATTGCTACGAGCTAAGCCTTGCTGAAACATGCGGAGGTTTCTTTCTCAACTGTCACTCCCCATACTCAAATGAAGATGGAACCGTTGGGTGCGACGAGTACTAACGGAAGCAGCTTTTGCCTTCTGCATTGATCAGCGCACAGTGAAGCTGAGTCTCTGCAAGTCCATCCTCTCCTGCTTCGAGAAACAAAGACGAGGCAATATTTCCAGCTCTTGCAGCACGCTCCCATGCTTGTGCGCGTTCCCACGCCTGAGCGGCTCCTTGAGTGATCCAGCCTGCGACAATCTTGTCGACAACGGCCGTATCTGGCTCGATGAGCCTAGCCGCGATCTTCTCGGACAAGAACCCATCCAGTTGAGGGCAGGCTGAACGTAGGATCATGTCACTTGCTCGCCAGTGATCATAGGTCCTTTGGGCATCGGCTTCACTGGCAGCCTTCCAGCTCTTCGCGCCTTCTTGCAGCCCTTCCCACAGCCTTGATTCCGAGGGCAGCGGCAGGACTGGCATGGAGCTCTCTTCACCAGGCACATCTCCGAGCTTGGTTGCCGCAAATCCTCCCAGGGAGGCCAAGAGCAGACCCCCAAGGAGCACCTGCCCCCACATCGATCGCCTGCGCGTCTTCCGCTCCAGCGCCTCTCGCTCCGCGCTCTCGAGCTCGGCGAGCAGGGCCTCCATGCTCGGGTGCCTGTCCTGCGCTCGCCAGGCCAGCCCCCGAAGCAACGCAGCCCGGACCCGCGGAGGGATCCCCGGCAGGGCTCTGTCTCCGGCCGCCAACTCCCCGGCCTCCATGGCCTCGAGCACGGCGATGCGTGTCCCTCCACCAAAGGGCAGCGTCCCATAGAGCGCCCCGTAGACCGCCGCACAAAACGAGAACTGATCGGACTGTGCATCCCCAGGACCCCCGATCACGCGCTCGGGCGCCATGTAGCCGGTCGTACCCCCAGGCTTCTGCTCCGACTCACTGCCCCGGGGCATCGACGCCGCCAGGCCCAGATCCGCCACGCACACGCGCCCATCGTCCCCGAGCAGCAGGTTCTCGGGCTTGAAGTCGTTGTGGACCAAGCCGGCCGCGTGGATGGCGATCAGACCACGAGCCGCCAGGCCGTAGACATAGAGCACCTCCCTCCAGTGGCGCGGATCCCAGTGCGCGGCGTCCTGACCACGGATGAACTCCATCACCACGTAGAGGTGGCCCTCGTACTCGCCGACGTCGAACACGGAGACCACGTTGGGGTGCGAGAGGCGAGCCAGGGCCTGCGCTTCCTGAAGCATCCGCGCGTCCTCGCTGGGCATCGCGTCGGTCCACAGCTTGAGCGCCACCATGCGCCCGAGCGTGGAGTCCCAGGCCCGGAACACCACGCCCATGCCCCCATGGCCGATCTCCCAGAGCAGCTCGAAGCGCCCGATGGCCACGTGCTCCCCGTCACCCAGCACGGCACTCAGATGACGCTCATCGACCTCGCGTCGCAGCTCTCGCCAGGGTCCCTCGGCGTAGCGATCCTTGCCCTCATCGGCGGCGCGGGGACGATCGATCGCGTCATCGGGGCCGAAGACCTTGGCGTACTCGCGCTCGATCACCTCGAATTCCTCGGGCGTCATCGGCACGTATTGCTCTTCGGAATGGTACTTAATCTCCACGAGGGACCCCGGGCGCCAATCCTACACCAACGTGCATGGACCTTGGTACAGTTTCGCGTCGGTTGCAGTCAGTGATAGCGTTTGATGGTGAACGACGAAGGGTTGGCCAAGCGTTTGGAAAAACTCAGAGTCGACACGCTCGCCCAAAAGCCCGGTGCCAGTCAGGCGCTGGGCAAGGTGCTCGCCGAGGAGCTCGAGCGCATGCTGGGTTCTGGGGATCTCACTCATGACGCCTTCTTGGCTGTCTGGGAGAAGATCTGGTCCTTCGAGCCTCGGCAGGAAGACTCCCTTCTGCGCTGGCTGCGGGTGACTGCAAAGAACAAGCGCCTTCAAGCCCACCAGAGCCAGATCAGGCGGCCCTGGGTTCAGCTCGAGGCCGAACCACTGGCGCGAGACAAGAGCCCCAGTCAGGAGTTCGAGATGCAGGAGCAGGCGAGCCGCTTGGAGAGCGCTGTGGCCAAGCTCGGCTCGATCTTCGTGCGTGCGCTTCGGCATCGCCTCGCGGGAGGTCGCCCCGAAGCGCTCGCGCAGGCCGAGTCCATCCAGCTGAGCACGGCTCGGTGGCGCATGGGGGAGGTGGTTCGTCAGCTCCGGCGACTGCTCGATGAGAGCCAGAGGAAGCCCCGAGTTTCTCTCGGCAGCTCTTCCCCTTGACGACGCGTTGCTTGGGCTGGAGACCGTGCACGTTTGCACGACAAAACACGGCACATCTTCGCAGGCGCGACTCGCCCTCTCGAAGAGGCATGATTTAACTCTCGTTTAACTTCTCGAATTCTGGCCATCACTTCGAGGGGATTGGTGACCTAAAGGCATGAGCCTGGAAGCCCTCTTCGAAGACGGTCAGCGCAGCGCGGTGCTCCGCGTCATCTATGATCACCCGGAGATCCGCCTCGGCGAGCTCGCCAGCTTCGTCATGAGCGACGATCCCCTGGCTCCGGTCCTCAGAACCCTGACGATCGACGAGCTCCTCCAAGGCAGCCGCACGGCGCAGGGCGGCGACTCCGACCCGTCAGCGATCGACTACGCCCGCCTGGGGCGCGCCAAGAAGGCCACCGGGGAGGACTTCGATGAGCTCGCCATCGAGGTGCTCACCGCAGCTGGACGGCCTGTCGCGGCGGCCTACCTGCGAACTCGCCTCGGGGGCCCTCGCTGGAAGCTGCAAGCGTCGATGCGCCGTCTCGAGGCCGCGGGGGTCGTGCGGCGTCACGGTCAGACCAGCGGAACACGCTGGGGGTTGGTAGAGCGTTCCTAGTTGGGCCCCTCCTGCGTGCCTGCGATGAGCCGCGCCCTGCCAAAGCCCATCAAGCGAGGGGCCACCTTTCGTGATTTCAACCAGCACGATCGCAAAGACCGGGTGACGGAGCTGATCGGGGGAGACCTCTACAGCCGACCCGCGCCCCACTTCTTCGACCTCGTGGTGCGCTCGACCTTGCTCAGCGAGCTGGAGCGGCTCGAGGGATGGCTACTCCTCGAGGAGCCCCTGCTCCGGCTCGATGAAGTAGAGCTGCTCGTGCCCGGCATCGCAGGGTGGCGCTACGAGGGCGAGGCCACGGAGTTCGAGGCGCAGCACATCTGCGCCCAGAAGCGGCCAGACTGGGTCTGCGAGCTGCTCACGCCTGCGTTCGAGGAACTCGATCGCCAGCGCAAGCTGCCGCGCTACGCCGAAGCCGGAGTGGCCTTCGTCTGGCTCATCGACCGGCCCCGACGGCGGCTGGAGATCTATCAGACACGAGATGGCGAGCCTGCCCTGCTCCAGACTCACTCCGGCAACGCCTACGTGCGAGCCGATCCTTTTGTCTCGTGCACCCTGAGCCTGGGCCCGCTGTGGTGATCGCCCGAAATGCGAGCTCGCCTCCTGAGCGAGAAGGTCTCTATCGAATCGGTATCGGTGATTGATGAACACGACCGACAAGAAGTTCAGCCAAGACTTTGGCAGTCATGTTCGATCTCTGCGCAAGGCTCGGAACATGACTCAAGAGGGTCTCGCCGAGAGCTCGGGGTTGTCCGCGGACACGATCCGCCGGCTTGAGAAGGGGAACTTCTCGCCGAGCCTCGACACGCTGAGGAAGCTCTCCCAGGGAATGACGCTCAGCCTCAGCACGCTCTTCGCGGCCTTCGAGTTTGGCGAGCTGGATCCGAGTCGGGAGCTCCAGGATTTACTCAGGGGGCTCGAGACGCAGGAGGTGAGGCAGATGCTCAGGGTGTTGCAGGTGTTGCTCGATTGCCTCAAGGGGTAAGCCCCCGATCCAAGAACGGCCTGGCGAGTCGATGGTCGTGTTCACGGCTGTGCTTGGCGTCTCGGTCCGGGAGCGGCCGATGATCCCGCGGTGCGGCTGCTGGTGATCAGCGATGCGGTACAGATGCATGTGGACGTCCGAGACCAAGGGCCCACTGCCGTAGGCCGCACTCGCCGAGGGGCCCGCCTGCGCTTTGCTCCCGCGGTCGTGCCCCTCGACGTCAGGCTCAGTGAGTAGGTGAATTGATTAGTCATTCCATCGGTAAACGTGCAGTGCGCATGGTCACAAATGGTGAGTGATCGGACGCCGCTTCGGCCAGATGAAGATCTGTGTGCGATCGTGTGGATGCGATCAATGAAATGCGCGCGCGTGCAGGTGTGGCGCCCCTCGTCCTCGCAGTTGCCCTGAATGAACGTTTTCGGCCGGCTGGCTGACCTGGTCAAGTTTGCGTTTGCTGCGCTCGTGCAAGAGCCTTAACTTCACAGCATGAGTCAGTCCGAATTCCTCATCGATCCCGGCGACCCCGGCCCGACGCTCAGTTACCTACAAAAGGTTCACGGCACTAGCATCGTGCCAGTTGTCCCAGGCTTCACAGGAGAGATTGCTTCGAACATCAAGCTCAAACGAGATCAACTCAGTGTCGAGGCTGCGGCCAACATCGGCTATGGGGGTATATTCGAGGTTAGCAGCAAAGGCTCTTCTACTCTCTTCGTCCTCGACTACATGATGCGCGGGTCTGTCTCCGCGACCAGTGATCCCGCCAAGGTTCTGGTGAGCGCGGTCTACGGGGTTGGCTTTCGTATCGCCCTGGCCGCCACCAAGATCGAAGGTGAGCTTCAAGCCTCCGTCGCCGGAGTCGCCGCCCAAGCCCAGCTGGGCATGGCCAGCGTTCGCATCAACATCGACATCATTGGCCTGCCCAAGCTTCCGCCGGACTCGGTTCAGTCGAGCTTGCTGGGATTTTCGGAGTTCAACGCCGAGCAACTCGGTGCCCTCAATAAGACCATCGAGGCGGTCAAGCGCTACGCCGAAGACCCCGCGAATCGTGACCAGCTCGATCCTCAGCTCATCGGCATCAACGCCAAGCGCGTCGTGGACGATGTCGTCCTCGAGCAGAGCAAGTCCATCATCTATGCCTTGTGGCGCATCGCCAATGGGAGCAGCCTCAGCGCCGCCCTCGCGGCACCTGACAAGCACAACCTGCCCGGCATCCAGCCCGCGCTCGTCCGCAGCACCTACGCGGACGTCATACGCAACACCGCTTTGCTTCTCCCCTCCACACTCGACAAAGAAAAACCCAGCTACGACGATCGCAATCGCGCGCGCAGGCGCTTGAACCAGTACAAGACGCTCTAGCAGGGTCTTCGGGTTGGTTAATTTAGGGGGTCTATCGGGGTCTGGGAGCCCGAATTCGGCGATCGCCAAATTTGAGGGCTGTGTATGTGCTGCGACTTTGCAGCATCATCGGGGGTCGGCGGCGCGAGCCGCCGGATCAGATCGTCGCCGATGCCGTGGGCCAGGTGGGTGTAGCGCATCGTGACCACGATGGAACCGTGGCCGAGCCACTCCTGGACCTGGCGGATCGGGATCCCGCGCATGACCGCGTGACTCGCGAAGCTGTGACGAGTGCAGTGGTTGTGGATCCGGCGGATGCCGGCGGCCTCGGAGATCTCCGCGAGGACCTCGTTGGTCTTGTTCGCGGACAGGACTTCGCCGTCCGCTCCGGGGAACACGAGCTCGCTGTCGACATCGACGAACTCGCGCTGGGCTTCGAGTGCCGCGATCGCGTCCCACGTCAGCGGGAGCTCGCGGATCTTGTCGTTCTTCGTCGACGTGAAGCCGTTGTGGGGGTTGTAGGACTGCTGCACGGTCACGCGACCGCGAACGAGATCGACGTCCTCGCGCCAGCGTAGCGCGATGAGCTCGCCGACTCGCAGCCCGGTCCGCAGTGCCACGACCACGAAGGGGTGCCAGTGCGGTACGTGCTGCTTCGCCGCGGCGATGAACGCGTCGGCCTCCTCGAAGGTGAGGAAGTCGAAGTCGGTCTTGCGCGCCTTGAGCAGGCCAACTTCGGGGACGTCCGAGATCAGCTTCCACTTGCGCGCGACTCGGAGGATGCGCGCGAGCAGCTTGAGGTGCTTGTTGACGGTGTTGGGGTTGTAGGGCTTGCCCCGCCTGGTCACCTGGTCGAGCTTCTCGACCTTGTAGGCGTCGATCGCCCGCTCGTCGATCTGATCGAGCCGGCCTTGCCGAAGACCGGGAGCAGGTGAACGCGGAGGATCATCCTCCTTGTTCGCCAGCTCGGGACGGCTTGTTTAGGTCTTTTGGTACGCGAGGACTCCTCGGCGAAGCCCTCGAGGGTC
>NZ_JABJWV010000001.1:5185000-9528923 GCF_011083025.2 Pseudenhygromyxa sp. WMMC2535 | reverse complement strand
GCTCGTTGGGCAGCTTGGCGGCGGCCGTGGCGTAGTCGATGGCCGCGAGGTCGGCGGGGCTGAAGAGCTTGCAGGCCTCGGGGCTCATGGCCTGGGCGTTGCGGGCCAGGTTGCCGCCGGAGCCCCGAAAGACCGTGCCCACGCTGGCCGAGTGGCGGCGCAGTAGGAGCACCGTGGCTGCGGCTGGCCACGTAGAGCACCAGCTGCGCAGGGCAGGGGGGATACCCCGGCCCATGTCGCAGCGCGGGATGTCGAGCATGGCCGGGACGAGGACGCTGGTAGGTCGTGAGCGCTGGCGGCCAGATCGCGAAGTACTCATGGCGTGGGGGACCACGCCGAGGATCTGCCACCATCATCATGACGGGTCGGTAGCGCCGATCAGCTCATCGCGGGGGACGGCGTGAGGGCGGAGGGCGTATTCGAGCGTCGGCTTGAGAGCTTGCGCGTTCACCGACTGCCAAAGTAGCACGCGGGGCTCAAAGCGAGATGATCCGCGCGGCGACGGCTCCCCACAGGGCTTCGAAATCCTCGCGGGAGAAGCCCGAGCCCGAGGCGATCCAGTCGAAGTGTGGGGGTTGTGCTCGGGCTCGTGGAGGTGGCCGATGACGTCGAGGTGTCGTCGGCGGTGGCGGCGTGGAGCAGCTCGCCGTGGAGCTGCGAGCGCGTGGGCACCATGCCGTCGGTGTCTTCGGCGCGGGCGACCTCGCCCCAGGTGGCGCGCATGAGCTTGGACTGGGCCTGGTCCGGGGCCGACCGGGCTCTTGGGCATGGGCGCGGAGCGCAGGCGCAGCCAGCGAAGAGCGCGTGGGTCGCCTGGTCGTAGGGGGACAGACCCAGGGCCAGGTGCGAGCGCAGCACCGGGGCGGGGGCCCGGGCGATCACGCAGCCGTAGAAGGTCTCCGGGCGGTCGCTGACCGCGGCGTTGAAGAGGTCGCAGGCCGCGGGCATCAGCTGGGGGATCAGGTGGGCCTCGGTGCGCAGCTCGGACATGAAGTCGGCGACCGAGAGCGCGCCGCCGCCGAGGCGGTCCTCGTTGCGCTGGAGCTCGGCGATGGCCTCTTGCTCGAGGGTCTCGAGGACCACGTGGATCGGCGTCCCGGGCATCAGGCGCTCGCCGACCAGCGCGCGGGCGGAAGCGAAAGGCCAGGCGCGCGGGCAGCCGACCCTGGCGCAGGGCGATGACCGTGAGCAGCGAGAAGGTGCGCAGCAGCGGCTCGCCGATCAGCCCCACGAAGTGATCCGAGAGCGGCGAGCCGCGGTGGGGGTGCAGATCGTGATCACGCTGCGCACGTGCCTGGCGATGGACTCGACGTCGAGGGGGCCGAGGTTGACGCCGGGCTGGTCATCAGGCGCGCGTCGAGGCCACCGGAGCTGTGGCCGATGACGTGCAGCGGCTCACCCGCGGGATCTCGGTGCGGATGACCTCGGCGAGATCGCCGGCGCGCTGGCGCAAGGAGGCGACTGGGCCCGTGCGCACGCGGTGGATCTCCACGTCGAGGCCGCGCGATTCGAAGGCGCGCTGGAGGAGCTCACGGACGTGCGCGAAGTAGACCAGGCGGCCGAAATTCACGAAGCCGAAGAAGCGGGCACGAGCACGACGTGTTGCTTGGACACGCGATCACTCTACCGTCTGTCTGGCGATGGACACCCCTCGCGCGATCGTCGGCCGCGCGCAGGCTGGTCAGTCCACGGGCCGCGGGGCGGGAGCGGGCGGCTTGCGCCGATTTTGGCTTCGCGCTAACTGACCGTCGTGCCGCGGCTCACCGCCATCATTCCGGTCCGCAACCGCTCGGGGACGCGCCTGCGCAACTGTTTGGCTTCGCTGCGCTGGCAGCTGGCCGGGACCGAAAACTCGAGCGAAAACTCGACCGAGGTTCTGGGGGACGAGCTCGAGATCGTGCTCTCGGACTTCGGCAGCGACCCGGAGCACGCGGCCTCGATCGTCGCGCTGGCCGAGCATTTCGACGCCAAGGTCGCGCGCAACGAGGAGTTCGGCGACTGGAACCGCTCTCGCGCCCTCAACCTCGGCATCCAGCACGCCAGCGCGGACTACCTGCTGTGCACCGACGCGACCGACATGATCTTCGCGCCAACTTCGTGTCCTCGATCCTCGAGGTCCACGCGCGGCGACCTCGGCAGGCCCTCGTGGTCTGTGCGTGCTCGGACCTGCCTCAGCGCGTACCGGAGCGAGACTACGCGCTCTCGGACTTCGAGTGGCTGCGCGCCCAGGCGGATCGGCGCAAGAGCATCGGTACTGGGGCCTGCCAGTCGGCCACCCGCGAGTTCTTCTTCCACGCGCGCGGCTACGACGAGGCCTTCGTGCACTGGGGCAGCGAGGATACGGACATGCGCGACCGCGCCCTGGCCTACGGCCTCGAGCTCGAGTGGATCAGCGATCGCACCGAGATGTTTCACCAGTGGCACCCGACCAGCCGCTACTCGCGGCTGATTCAAAACCGCAAGAACGCATCCGTTACTTTTTCACGCGGCACCAGGTGGTGAAGAACCTCGATCGCTGGGGAAACCTGGGCTGAAAGGGACGCCCAGCGGTGAAAGGGGGGCTCACGGATCCACCCCCCCTGGTCTGCGAAGCGAGTGCGCAGGGAGCGTAGACCGGGTGAGACCCCATTCGACGACTGTGGGCGGGCCCTTTCCTCAGGCGGTGACAATGAGCGGGGCGCTCACTACCATTGCGGGGCCGCTGCGCCTCGCTCTCCATGTCCGAGACTCCCCAAGCCTTGCCCGACGACGCTGACCTGCTCGAGGCCTGGCGTGGTGGAGACTCGGCGGCGGGCGAAGCTCTGTTTGCTCGGCACTACGATCAGCTCGAGCGCTTCTTCCTCAACAAGGTCGGGCCCGAGCACGTGGGTGACTTGTTGCAAGACACCTTCACCGCCTGCGTCGAAGCGCGGGATCGGGTCGAGAAGGGCGCACGCTTTCGCAGCTATCTGCTGAGCACGGCCTACAACGTGTTTTTGTGGTCACCTGCGTCGCAAGTATCGGCGCGGGGCCGACCTCGACTTGGATCTCGTCTCGGTCTACGACCTGGATCCCGGGCCGAGCTCGGTGATCGCCGAGCGCCAGGAGCAGCGTCTGCTCCTCGAGGGCCTGCGGGCCATCTCCGTCAATTATCAGGTGGTGCTCGAGCTGCACTACTGGGAGCAGCTGAGCACCAAGGAGATCGCCGCGGTGCTCGGTGTCCCTGCGGGTACGGTGCGCAGTCGGTTGCAGCGGGCCCGCGAGGCGCTCGAGGCGGCCATCGGCGCCCTGTCGCGCTCGCCCGCGATGCTCGAGAGCACCCTGACGCGCCTCGATGACTGGGCACAGCACTGCGCCCACGCCATGGGCGGACGCCGCGGCTGAGTCACAGGCTGCGTTACAGGGGCCGAGTTACAGGGGCCGAGTGAGAAGGGCTCCGGGCTATAGTCGGGCCGATGCGCGTGCGATACGAGTCCGAGGCTCCGCTGGCGATCCTGACCATCGACCGGCCCGAACGTCGCAACGCCGTGGACGTGGCCACGGCCGAAGCCCTGGCCGCCGCGGTGCGCCGCTTCGAGGCCGACGAGTCCGCCGACGTGGCTGTGCTGACCGGGGCTGGCGCTTGCTTTTGTGCGGGCGCGGACCTCCAGGAGATCGCCCAGGGTCGCCTCAACCACACCGCGGCCGAGGGCGACGGGCCCATGGGTCCCACGCGGATGTCGACGCAAAAGCCAGTGATCGCCGCGGTCGAGGGCTTCGCCGTGGCTGGCGGCCTCGAGCTCGCGCTGTGGTGTGATCTTCGGGTCGCTGCCCGCGACGCGGTCTTTGGCGTGTTTTGTCGGCGCTGGGGCGTGCCGCTGATCGACGGCGGCACGGTCCGCCTGCCCCGGCTCATCGGCCACGCCCGCGCTCTGGACATGATCCTCACGGGCCGCGAGGTCGGGGCAGAGGAGGCCCAGCGCATCGGCCTGGCCAACCGCCTGTGCGAGCCTGGGCAGGCGCTCGAGACCGCCAAGGCCCTCGCCAGGGAGATCGCCGCGTTCCCGCAGGCTTGCCTGCGGGCAGATCGTCGGTCGAGCTACATGCAGTGGGGAGATCCCATCGAGGTCGCCATGGCTCGGGAACTCGAGGGCGGGCAAGAAGTGCTCGACGGCCCGACTTTCGCGGCTGGTGTCGAGCGCTTCTTGGCTCGAAAGCGGGGTTGAGCGGGTTTTTTGTGGACTCGGGGTCTGTGCGCTCGATAGGGTGAGCGCCGTATCGCCATGGCAACCAAAGTCGACTCCGCCATCTCGTTGAGCAACGCCCAAGACCTCGTGGGCTACCTCGGCGAACGTCTACCAAACTACGAGATCAGCGCGCGCGGCCCCAAGGTCGTCGTCGTCGGGGAGGGTCTGGCCACGGGCGTCGGCGTGGTGATCCGCAACGCGAACCAGGTGAAGCTCAACTGGCAGTTCCCGAGCATGCTGGTGCAGATCCTGCTCACGCTGTTCATCGTCTTCACCGGGTTGCTGCCGGGCCTGCTCGTGCTCTTGTTCGTGTGGCTCGCCGTGAAGGGGGGCGTGAAGCGGATCGAGGGCGAGGTCATCGCGGCGCTCCAGCAGCCTGCTCCCGTCTGAGCCTGCTCCCGTCTGAGCCAGGGTTCGACCCGAGCGCGGCGCGATCATGCGCAGCGTGCGAGCTGTCGCCCCTGGAGTCGTGCTCACCGAAGTATCGATTCGCGTCGGTCGACGTGCCGACCTCCAGGCGCGAGCGTCGAGATTAAAAGAGAGCGCCCCGCGAAGACGGGGCGCTGTCGTGCGCGGTGGCTTGCACCTGCGCGAGGGCTTGCGCGGCGAGCCGCTGGACTCAGGCGTCCTCGACGTGGCCGCGGGTCTCGATCAACCCATAGCCGCCGTCCTCCATGCGGTAGACGACGTTGATGTCACCGGTGTCCGTGTTGGTGAACACCAAGAACTGCTTGTGCATCAAGTTGAGCTGCATGACGGCGTCCTTGACCGAGAGTCGCTCGGCGCGGAACTCCTTCTCGCGGGCGACGACGGGGGCCTCGGCCTCGGCGGCCTCGGCGGCCCGGCGCTGCTCGGCCTCGACCATGGTCTCGGGCTCCTCGAAGGAGTCGGGGGCGTAGACGGTCTGGCGAACACGCGCGGTCTTGCCCTTGTGGGGCTTGTGGTTGGTGATTCGTGCCTTGTAGCGCCGGACCTGCCGCTCCATCTTGGCGAGCGCCATGTCGATGGAGCTGTACATGTTTTCGGTGGTCTCGGAGGCGTGGAGTTGCAGACCATTGCGCAATGTGACGTCGAATTGCGCGATATGGGTGATTTTCTCGACAGAGAAGGTGCAGTTGACCTTGAGCGGATCCGAGAAGTAGCGCTTGATCTTCGTGAGGCGCTCCTCGGCGTAATTACGCAGGGCGTCGGAAGAGTCCATGTGACGGAACACGAACTGAGTCTGCATGCTTGTGGTTCTCCTTGTGGTCGTGCTGAATCGCCCCGGCAGAGGTCGGGAGCGAAGGGAGTCGTGCCTGAGTCGGGCGCCGGCCCGGCCTCGCCCGGGCGCCACGCAGGGCGTCTTCCGGGGCGGGGTGGGTGATCGGGGCGCGTCAAAGGCGGAGGCAGTGCTTGCTGGTGAAGGCGGTTGCTAGAACAGCTTGCGTCGCTTGGAGCTCGATAACAAGTTGAGCTGCTCGCGATACTTGGCGACGGTGCGCCTGGCAATTTTGATGCCGTCCTCGCGCAGGAGCTCGACGAGCTTCTGATCGCTGTAGGGGCGGCGCGAGTCCTCGGCCTCGATCAGCCGGCGGATCTTCTCTTTGACGGCCTCGGAGGCGAGCTCGCCCCCGCCACGCTGGGAGATGCCGGCGTTGAAGAAGTACTTGAGCTCGTAGATGCCCTGGGGCGTGTGCACGTACTTGTTGGTGGTCACCCGGCTGACCGTGGACTCGTGCATCTCGATGTCCTCGGCGACGTCCTTGAGGATCAGCGGGCGCAAGTACTGCGGACCCTTCTCGAAGAACTCGCGCTGGAATTTGAGGATCGAGCGGGTGACCTTGAGGATCGTGCGCTGGCGCTGCTGGATCGAGCGGATCAGCCACTGGGCCGAGCGCAGGCGCTCGGTGATGTAATCTTTGGCTTGGCCGCCGTCGTCGCGGTGACCCTTGGCCTTGGCGCCCTTGGCCTTGGCGCCCTTGGGTCGCCCTGCATGGCCGCGCGGTAGTAGTTGGAGATCTTGAGCTTGGGCAGGCCGTCGTCGTTGAGGCTGACGATGTACTCGTCGCCGAGCTTGTGCACGTAGACGTCGGGGGTGACGTACTGCGGCGACTCGGACACGAACTGCCGGGCCGGGCGGGGCTCGAGGCCCATGATCACCTTGGTCGCCTCGTAGACCTCCTCGAGGGCCTCGCCGGTGTCGCGGGCGACGGCCTGATAGGCGCGCTTCTCGAGGTTGTGCAGGTGCTTGGCGATGATCGTCAGGACCAGGGGATCGTCGATCGGGTGCTCGGGGTGCCGGGCCTGGATCCACAGGGCCTCGGCGAGGTTGCGCGAGGCGATGGCCAGGGGTCGAGCTGCTGGACGCGGCGCAGGACCTCTTCGACGCGCAGGGTCGAGACCTCGAGTCGACGCGCGATCTGCGGGACGGTGACGCTGCGCAGGTAGCCCGAGGGCGAGAGGCTGCGGACGATGTACTCGGCGACGTCCTCTTCGACCTGGGAGAAATTCGAGAGCCGGACCTGCCACATCAGGTGCTCGACGAGGGTCTCCTCGGCGGCCATGGTCTGCTCGAGGCCGGGAGGTCGTCGTCGGGGCGGACGCCGGTGCCGGGCATGGAGCCCGAGAGCGACTGGTGCTGGAGGTAGGCCTCCCAGTCGAAGTTGTCGTCGTTGGGCGAGTCGGCCTTGACCTCTTGCTGAGGCGTCTCGGGCGAGGGCGCGGGCTCGCCCGACTCGCCCTGAAGCTCGACGCCGTCTTGCATCTCGACGGAGGACACGGGCTCCTCGCTGCCGGTGCCCATCTCCTGGGCCTCTTCGAGCAGCGGGTTTTCGAGCAATTCGCTGCGGACGAGGTCCTGGAGCTCGATACGCGAGAGCTGCAAGAGCTTGATGGCCTGCTGCAGCTGAGGAGTCATCACGAGCTGCTGACTCATTCGCAGCTCTTGGCGCATGTGCAGGACCATAGGGGTGCCTTTTAGATTATCAGATCGCTAAAGGCGGACCCAGGGCAATTCGCGGGCTCTACCCTGCAAAAATGGCCCGAGAAAGGGCTTGCATGCCCCAGAGAAGTTGCTAGCCACCCTCGGCCATGCACAGTCGTGCACGGTCCGAGGGCGAGCTCGGGACGCTGTTGGGGACCGCTCTGTCGCGGGTGCTCGCGCGAGCGTAAAACACGCTCGCGCGAGCCCACGCTCAGGCGGGCGCGTCGCCCTTGCGACCGCGGTGGTCGAGGGCGGCGGCGATGAACGACGTGAACAGCGGGTGTGCCGCCGTCGGTCGGCTCTTGAACTCGGGGTGGAACTGACAGCCGATGAAGTGCGGGTGCACGCGGGCCGGCAGCTCGACCATCTCGACGAGGCCGCCGTCGGGGGAGGTCCCACACAGCACGAGCCCGGCCTCGCGCAGCTGATCGCGGTAGGCGTTGTTGAATTCGAAGCGATGGCGGTGGCGCTCGGAGATCCGCTCGGCGCCGTAGATCCGCCGGGCCAAGGTCCCGCCGGCGAGATCGCAGTCGTAGGCGCCCAGGCGCATGGTCCCGCCCTTGTGGGTCACGTCGGACTGCGAGTCCATCAGCCCGATCACCGGGTCCGCGGCCTGGGGATCGAACTCGGCGCTCTGGGCCCCGGGGAGCCCGGCGACGTGGCGAGCGAACTCGACCACGGCCAGCTGCATGCCCAGGCAGATCCCGAAGAAGGGCACCTTGTGCTCGCGGGCCCAGCGGATCGCCTCGACCTTGCCGGCGCTGCCGCGCTCGCCGAAGCCGCCGGGGACGAGGATCGCGTCGAGGTGCTCGAGCATCGCCGGGCCGCGAGCCGAGATCTGCTCGGCGTCGACGAACTCGATCTCGACGCCGGTGTTGTTGGCCACGCCGCCGTGGGTCAGGGCCTCGGACAGGCTCTTGTAGGACTCGTGGAGGTCGACGTACTTGCCGACCACGCCGATCTTCACGCTGTGCGCCGGGTTCTCGATCACCCCGACGATCCGCCGCCACTCGTCGAGCTGGGGCTCGCGGCTCCAGATGTTGAGCAGCTCGCAGACCACGTCGTCGAGGCGCGACTCGTGGAGCATCAGCGGGACGCGATAGATGGTCGCCGCGTCGGGCAGGGGGATCACGTTGGCCAGGGGCACGTTGGTGAACAGCGCGATCTTCTCGCGGATGTCGGCCTCGATCGGGTGATCGGCCCGGCACACGAGCACGTCGGGCTGGATACCGATCTCGCGCAGCTTCATGACCGAGTGCTGCGTGGGCTTGGTCTTGATCTCGCCGGCCGTGGGCAGGTAGGGCAGCAAGGTCAGGTGGACGAAGATCGCGTTCTCGGCCCCGACCTCGAAGCGGAGCTGACGGATGCCCTCGAGGAAGGGCAGCGACTCGATGTCGCCGACGGTCCCGCCGATCTCGCAGATCAGCAGGTCGACGCCCTCGGCCGCCTCGAGGATGGCCTCTTTGATCTCGTTGGTGACGTGGGGGATGACCTGGACGGTCTGCCCGAGGTAGTCGCCCTTGCGCTCCTTCTCGAGCACAGACTGGTAGATCTGGCCCGAGGTGTAGTTGCTGTGTCGCGACATGCGATGCGACACGAAGCGCTCGTAGTGCCCGAGATCGAGGTCCGTCTCGGCGCCGTCGTCGGTCACGAAGACCTCGCCGTGCTGAGTCGGGCTCATCGTCCCCGGATCTACGTTGAGGTAGGGGTCGAGCTTCTGCATCCCGACGTTGAGCCCGCGGTTCTCGAGCAGCGCGCCCATGGAGGCGGCGCACAGGCCCTTGCCGAGGGACGACACAACGCCGCCGGTCACGAAGATGAATTTGGTCCGCTTGGTGGAACTACGCCGCCGCACGGGCGCTCCTAGTGGCACGTTCATGGCTGCTGGTCAAGGCGCGACGCGCGAGGCGGCTAGGCGGGCGCGTGTCGGCGAGTGGGCACGAGCCGTGCTCGAGCAGGGCGGGGTCGGGGTGTATGCGATGACGATTCGAAGTCGAGGTCGCGGGGATCGGCGACGCGCGGCGAGGTGTTCTCTCACAGCGCAAGAGCGCGATTTGATCGCTCGTATCGGCGCGAGTCGCTGAGGTCCTCGCAGCCGCGAAAATTGCCGCGTTGGCAGACGCGAGAGCGCGGCCAGGCAGGCCCTCGTCTCGCGTTCCGTCGCGGTCCAGAGGCTCGAACGCGCGCAGGTCCGTCCAGCGAACCAGAGAGCTCAGCTCGCGCGGCGCTGGGGCAGCTCCCCGCGCGAGCGCAGGTCCGCGCAGGTCAGCTCGACGCCGCGCTGGATCGAGACCTTGGGCGCGTAGCCGAGCTCGCGCCGGGCCTTGTCGATGCTGAAGTAGTGGTGCGTGCACATGTAGCGGATCGCAAAGCGGGTCAGGCCGTCCTCGGCGGTCAGCTCGCCGCGCAGGGCGTCGACCTGCTCCTTGATCGCCGCGATCGCGTAGACCAGCTTGCCGGGGACCGCGAACAGGATCGGCGGGTAGTCGAGCTCGGCGAGGACCATGCGCACGAGGTCCCAAAAGGGGATCGGCTCGCCGTTGGTGATGAAGTAAGCCTGGCCGGCGGCGACGCTCTCCACGCCTTTGTCGCGCAGGGCGTCGAGGGCGAGGCAGACCCCGTCGACGAGGTTGTCGATATAGGTGTAGTCGGACAGCCAGTTGCCGAGGCCGACGCGGACGCGCAGCCGCCCGGCGTCGGCCTGGGCGAGCAGCGCGGGGAGGAAGCGGGTGTCGCCGGGGCCAAAGACCACGTGCGGACGCAGGGCGCAGGTCGCCTGGCCGTCGACGCCGTTTTGCGCGAGCACGAGCTTCTCGGCGGCGATCTTGCTGTCGGCGTAGGGCGCCTGGGAGCTGCCGGCGTAGGGCAGGCGCTCGTCGCCGCTTTCGATGTTGCGGCCCTCGTAGACCACGCTGCCCGAGGAGATGTAGACGAAGCTGCCGACGCCGCGGCTGCGGGTGGCCTCGAGCATGTGGCGGGTGCCCTCGAGGTTGACCGACCAGACCATCTCGGCGTGGTTTTGCTTGGTGTGGACCAGCGAGGCGTTGTGGATGACGGCGTCGACGCCCCCGGCCTCGGCGAAGGTCGCGTCGGCGGCGGCCTCGACGGTCGCGCGATCGCTGATGTCGACCTCGCGGTAGCGCGCGGCGGCGAGGGTGGGGTCCGTGGGCGCGCGGCCGACGTCCCAGATCGTGACTTTGTCGCCGCGCGCGATCAGGGCGCGGGCGATCGCCGCGCCGATGAAGCCTTTGCCACCGGTGATCAATACGTGAGCCATGGTCGCCCTCGTTCTTCGCTGTGCCTGGTGTCTGTCGCCTACTTCGCGCTCAGCCGCGCCAGCGGACGCTGCGTTGCCAGGCGCTGAAGCCGGCGGGCTCGGCAGTCGCGCCCGCGCTCGTGGACTGGCGCCGAGCGTTCGCGGCAGCGACCGCGGCCGCGGCCGCGACCACCTGCGAGCGGGCCTCGTCGAGCTCGTGGGCCTCGACCAGGGCCTGGTGCTTGTCGATGTAGTGGGTGTCGAAGTGGCCAGCGACGAAGTCGGGCTCGTCGAGCACGCGCAGGTGGAAGGGGATGTTGCAGTCGATGCCGAGGACGACCGTGTCCTGGAGCGCCCGGCGCATGCGCCCGAGGGCGATGGCGCGGGTCGGGCCCCAGGCGATCAGCTTGGCGATCATCGGGTCGTAGTGGCTCGAGACCTCGCTGCCCTCGCGCACGGCGGCGTCGATGCGCAGGCCAGGCCCCTCGGGCCAGCGCAGGCGCAGCAGCGGGCCGGGGCTGGGCAAGAAGCGCAGCGGATCTTCGGCGTAGATCCGGCACTCGATCGCGTGGCCGCGCAGGGGGATGTCGGCCTGGGTGTAGCCGAGCGGCTGACCGGCGGACACGCGGATCATGTCCCAGACGAGGTCGCGGCCCGTGGTCATCTCGGTGACCGGGTGCTCGACCTGCAGGCGGGTGTTCATCTCGAGGAAGTAAAAGCGCGGCTCGCCGTCGGCTTGCTCCTCGAACAGGAACTCGACCGTGGCGGCGCCGACATAGTCGACGGCGTGCGCGACCTTGCAGGCGGCCTCGCCCATGGCCGCGCGGATCTCCGGGGTCATCTGCGGCCCGGGGGAGGGGGCCTCCTCGATCACCTTTTGGTGGCGGCGCTGCACGGAGCAGTCGCGCTCGTTGAGGAAGACCACGTTGCCCTGGCTGTCGGCCATGAGCTGGATCTCGACGTGGCGGGCCTGCATGACCGCGCGCTCGACGAAGATCCGATCGTCGCCGAAGGCCGCCGCGGCCTCGCGCTGGGCGGCCTCGAAGCCGCGGCGCAGCGCTTCGTCGTCGTGGACGATGCGCATGCCCTTGCCGCCGCCGCCAGCCGAGGCCTTGACCATCAGCGGGTAGCCGATCTCCTTGGCCGCGGCGAGGGCGTCATTGACGTCGGCGAGGTCCTCGCGCCCGGGGACCAGGGGGACGCCGGCGGCCTGCATGGCCTTGCGGGCGCGGACCTTGTCGCCCATGACGTTCATGGCCCGGGTGCCGGGGCCGATGAAGGTCAGGCCGGCGGCCTCGCAGGCCTCGACGAAGCTGGCGCGCTCGCTGAGGAAGCCGTAGCCGGGGTGGATGGCCTCGGCCCCGGTCTGCTTGGCGGCCGCGATGATCCGGTCGGCGCGCAGGTAGCTCTGGGCCGAGGGCGTGGGGCCGATGTGCACGGCCTCGTCGGCTCCGGCGACGTGGGGGGAGTTGCGGTCGCCGTCGCTGTAGACGGCGACCGTGGCGATCCCGTGCTCACGGCAGGTTCGGAACACGCGCAGGGCGATCTCACCGCGGTTGGCCACGAGGATCTTGGAGAAGGGCGCTCGAGTCTGGCTCACGGTCCGGGCAGCTTCGCCCGCGCAGCCACGACGCGCAACGCCTCGGGGGGATCGTCCCCGAAGCAGGGAGCAGGGCGCCCACGGGGACGATCATGCGCTCGTGGGGACGGAGCGGATCGAGGAGTTTCAGGCGATCGCCGCGGCGAAGAGCAAGTGCAGGCGACGAAGCTCGCTGTCGAGGTCGCAGGGAAACCACAGCAGCGGGCGGCCGACGAGGGGCACGCGCGCGGGGCCGGGCTCGGCCGGCCAGCCGAATTCGGCCCGGGCGAAGGCGGCGATCACCGGGTCGCTGCCCAGGCTGGGGATCTCCGTGGCGTGGCGCTGGCGCTCCTCGGGGGGCTCGCCCGCGAAGGCGAGCACGGCGAGGCGACCGTCGTCGCCAGGGCTGGTCGAGCGGTGCGGGACCGCGGCGAGCAGCCGCGCCTCGTCCTCGCTCGGCCGAGACATGCGTGCGTAGCCGGAGGTGACCAGGGCCAGGCGGACGAGCTCCGTGGCGCTGCGTCGGGCGAGGAGCTGGGCGCAGCGGAAGAAGAAGCGGTCCGGCGGCTCGCGCCAGGCGATGTACTCGGCCACCAAGGTGGCGACGCAGCGCCGGCCGGTCTCGTCGACGCAGGTGGCGAAGAGCTGGAGGCCGCGATCGATGCCGTCGCGGGCCCACGGCTCGGATACGGCAGGGGCGAGCTCGCTGGCCAGGGCGGCGCCGGCCTCGAGATCGATCTCGGCCCAGGCGCGACCCCAGGTGCGCCGCGGGGCCCGGCGGTCGCGGCCGCGGGCGCGGGCGACCATGGCGAAGAAGCGGCGGGCGTCGAGGCTCTGGGCCTCGCGGCGGGCTGTGCTGGCGACCCGCTCGCAGATCTCCGAGACCTCGAGGGCGCCGGCGTCGGGCTCGGGGCTGGGCTCTGCGCTGGGATCGGGGGCGATCCTCATGCCGGCCTCCCTAGGAGCCCGTGGAGGAACCCAACACGACACCTGGCTTGGTCTTTTCGCCGAGGGCTTTGTCGCCAAAACTTGCAGTACGCCCGGTACAGCGGCGTTTTGGCTTCGCGCCCTCGACGGAAATCCTGGCGCCAGGAGCCGCGCTGGGTTCCTCCATGGGCTCCTAGGCGCCCGTGGAGGAACCCAACACGACACCTGGCTTGGTCTTTTCGCCGAGGGCTTTGTCGCCAAAACTGGCAGTACACCCGGTACAACGGCGTTTTGACTTCGCGCCCTCGACGGAAATCCTGGCGCCAGGAGCCGCGCTGGGTTCCTCCACGGGCACCGAGGTCCCGACGAGCGCCCGGGCCGGACTGCTCGTTGGCGTCGGGCCGAGGGCCGGGCTGGAGTTCGCGCCGGGCCGCGCCTGCTTGGGCCATCGGTCCATGGTTGATTCGAGTCGGGGTGCGAAGAGTGGAGACTGAGGGGCGACCGGGGAAGCGGCGGGTCGGCGGGGATCGGCTCGAGGCGGAGCTCAGGCCGCGTCGCTGTCGGCGACCGCGAGGCTGGTCTGACTCTGAGCCTTGGCGGACCCAGCGTTGGATGCGGCCTTGGCTTTGCGCGGTCGGCCGCGGCGGCGCTTGGGGGCGAGGGCTCGGCCGTCGAATTTGATCTCGGCCAGGGCCGACTGGAGATCGGCGTCGCTCGAGGCGAACACGCTGGCATAGGCGTGCGCTTTTTGGGCCTGCTCGATGAGGCTGGCCTGGCCGGCCTCCAGCGCCTCACGCGCGCGAGCGACGGCCTCGAGGGCCGACTGGAGCACCTCGCGCCGAGACTCGACCTCGGCGGCGGAAGCGGCGAGGCTCTCGCGGTCGACATCGGGGAAGCTGACTTCGGCCAGCGGCCCGCTGAAGAGCTCCAAAACGGCGCGGACGGGCGCGGGGATCGGCGAGGGATCTTGCGTGCTGCTCATACGACTACCTGTCTCTTAGTTCAGTCTTTTGCCAGGCCATAGAGCAGGTGTCAAGCGAGCCCGAAGCGATTTTGGGGCCTGCCCGAGGTGGGTGATCGAATCACCACCCTCACCGAGTTGGCGGCGCGCTCGCGGGTCACTCGAGCCGCGAGCGCAGCAAGTCGTCGACGCTGTCGACCTCGAGCGCCCGGGCTGCGCAGGCCTCGAGTTCGTCGAGCTGGGCCGCCTGAAGCCGAGCCCACTGCGCCGCGTTGGGCACGAGTCCGCGCCGCCCCAGGAGCGCGCCGAGCAGCCGCAGCATGCCCTCTTTTTGGCCTTGGCTGAGGCCCTGGCTCAACCCCTGGCTGAGGCCTTCCTCTCGGCCCTCCCGCCTCCCAGCGAGGAAGGTGCCGCACTTTCGTTCTAGCTGACTGACTTGCATGCGCTCCTCCATGGGCATCTCGCCCAAGATGATTTTTCGGTGCTCGTCGCCGAGCCCCGCCAACACGGTCGCAGTATAGCGTTGTCGCAATTGATTGGGTTGTCGGCGAGCGACCTCGATGGCCGTCCTCGCGGCCGCGAGGTTGCCGTGGTGCCCGTGCACCGTCCCCGACAAGATCGCATCTGTAGGCCTCTCGAGGCCGTCCAGGACGGAATCCACGCGAGGGATGGTGTGGCGATCGAAGAGATAGGGGCGAACCGTGAGGGCTGTCCCAATGCTCCAATTGGCCAGCTTTCGGGACACTCTCTCTTTGAGGCTGACCACGCCCAAGTGCACGGGGAGATCATGTCGATCCACGACCAAGCCCAAATATGACGCGATTCTTCGCTGCTTTTGCGGGTCGTCGTCGAGCTGGACCTCGATGACGATCACCACGCCGCCCTCGTCATGTGCCGGATCTTCATGGACGAGCAGCAGATCCATGCTGCGCGGCAGCATCCGCAAGACCCGCTCCGCGTCCCGGTGAAAGGCGGCGTGCCGATCGACGAGGCAGCCGGGGGCGGTGGTCAGGACGCGACCATCGATACCTCTGGCGAGGCGAACCGCGAGCGCAGGATCCTGGAGAAAGAGCGAGACGAGGCCCTCGTGCAGCGTACTGAGCATTGCGAAGGTGTCTTCGGCCCGCGTCGCCGGGGCGTGCATGGTTTTCTCGAAATTCGTGTTGCCCGAGCCGGGCGCGCGCCTTCACAGACTCTCAGCCCGCGGGCTCGAGCGGGGGAGATTCGACGCCCCGGCGCTGGCAGGCAGCGAACTGCGCCTCGGCCATGTCCTCGCGCTCGCCGACGAGGCGCATGCGCTGATCGACGGGGACGCAGTAGCTGGTCGCGGCGTCGAGGCGCTCGCGCAGCGCGGGCACGTCGAGGTGGGGGTCGAGCTGGTTGAGGCGCAGGAGCGAGTCGCCGCCGCCGGTCACCAAGCTCGCGCCGTCGTGGCCGACGGCGAGGTTGAGGCTGCGCTCGCCGACGGGCAAGACCACGGGATCATCGTGGGCGCCGTCGCGCGGCCACAGGCGTAGGTTCCCGTCGAAGGAGAGCGCGGCGATCACCCGATCTTCGAATACGAACTCGGCCTGGCGGATCTCTCGGAGCGAGCCCGTGAAGGTCGCCGGGACCTCGGGGAGCTCGAGATCCCACAGGTAGACCTTGGTGTCGTTGCAGCTGGCGAGCAAGAATCGACCGCTGCGATCGATGTCGAAGCCGACGACGGAGCCGCCGTGATCCAGCTCGAGGGGATCGGGATCGTGGCGACCGTGGGCGTCGATGGTCCACACGCGCACCACCTGGTCCATGCCGCTCGAGAACAAGCGGTCGCCCGTGGGCGAAGGCATGAGCTTCCAGGCGCGCGAGGCGTGGCCCTGGAAGCTCGTGAGCTCGGCGGGGCGGGCGGGCATCGGCCACAGCTGGATCTTGCCGTTTTGGCCGGCCGACGCGAGCCAGCGGCCCTGGGGATCGAAGGTGACGTCCGTGACTCCGTGGAGCAGCGGCGACTCGTGGAGGTGGTAGCCGAGGATCGTGGGCTCGAGCTCGCCCTTGGCGAGGTCGGCGAAATTCCACAGCATGACCTCGCCGCTGTGGGAGCCCGCCGCCAGCCAGGCGCCGTCGGGGGAGAAGACGAGGGTGCGGGTGAAGGGGGAGGGGACGGGGAGCGAGTAGATGGGCGGGCCGAAGTCGTCGAGGTCCCAGATCTGGACCAGGCGATCGTCACCGCCGCTGGCCAGCATGCCGTCGGGGTGGGTCGCGAGGGCGTAGACCAGCGCCAGGTGGGCGTGCTGGCGCTGGGGCGGGCCCGGGGCTTGGTGCTCGCCGGGCCGCGAGAGGCGACGGACCACGATGTCGCCGTGGCGGTCGCCGGAGATCAACAAGGAGCGCTGGTCTTCGATGTGCAAGACGGTGGAGGGGGCCTCGAGGCCGTGGAGCTCGGACGAGACCTGGCGCCAGCGGGCGTCCCAGATGCGCACGCTGCCGTCGGTGGAGGCGGTGGTCAGCAGTTCGCCGTCGAGGCTGAAGCGCACGCGAAAGACGTCGGCGTCGTGGCCGATGAGGACCTGGGGCTGGCCGCCGTCGACGGGCCACAGCCTGCCGGCGCCGTCGCGGGCGCCCGTGGCCAGCAGGCGGCTGTCGGGGGAGAAGGCGATGGACCATACGTCGCCAATGTGGCCGTCGAAGCGCTGGGGCTCGCCGACGCGGCTGCGGACCTCACCTGGTCCTGCGGCTTCGAAGGGCCACAGCGCGGCCACGTCCGAGCGCGAGCCCGCGGCGAGGTAGCGGCCGTCGGGGGAGAAGCGCACGCGGTGGACCGGGGCGCCGAAGTCCATGAGGTCGCGGCCGCGGTCGTCGTTGGTGTGGAGATCGAACAGGCGCACGTGCCCGTCGACGCTGGCGGTGGCCAAGGTCGCGCCGTCGGGGGAGAGGTCGAGGAACTGGACCGGGCCGCCGTGGCCAGCGAAGACGCGGGTGGCGGCCTCGGGCTCGGCCAGGGACCAGAGCGTGGCGCGGCCGGTGCCGTCGCCGAGGGCGAGGCGCTCTCCCCCGGCGAAGAAGCGGGGGACCCATACGATGCCCTCGCTGGCGAGGATGACCTGCGGGGGCGGAGGCGGGGTGTCGAGGGCGTCCGGGAGCGTCCAGACCCGCGCACGGCGATCGCGTCCCACGGACGCGAGGCGGCGCCCGTCGGCGGAGAAAGCCGCCATCCACGAGGTCCCGTTGTGGCTCCCGATCAGCTGCGCGCTGATCGTGGCGCTGCGATCGAGGGCGTCGGGGTCGGGCACGGGCCACAGGCGGACGGCGCCCGATTGATCCGTGGTCGCGAGGCGGCGTCCGTCGGGGCTGAAGGTCGCGGTCAGGACGCTGTTGGCCTCACCGTCGACCGCGTGGCGCAGCTCGAGGGCCGCGCCGACGTGGCCCTCGGCGTCGAGGGGCCACAGGCGGGCGCTGCCGTCCTCGCCCGCGGTGGCCAGCCAGCGGCGATCGGGGCTGAACTCGGCCCACATCACCCGGCCGCCGTGGGCCTGGAAGGCGCTGACGCTGATCGGCCGCGAGAGCACGTTGACGGCGGCAGAGCGCCAGCCCGGGGCCTCCTCGGGCTGCTCGGCGTCGCGCAGCAGGGCCGCGGCGGCGGTCGGGTCGCGCGACAGGCCCTTGGCCGCGAGCACCCGGGCCGTGTCGCGGGCCCGGGTCGCGCTCGCGCGGGCCTCCTCGAGGGCGCGGTCGCGCTCGGCCTGGGCCGCGAGCTCGCTGCGGAGGGCGCGGGCCTCCTCGACGCGGGCCTCGCGGGCGAGGCGGTCGGCCGCGAGGGCGCTGCGCCGCTGGGCGCTGGCGAACCAGCCGGCGCCCACCAAGGTCGCGAGTACGCCGGCGGCGACCAGGCCGCGGCGCCGTCGCCATCGTCGGCGACGCTCGGGATCGTCGCCGAGCGCGTCCAGCAGGCGCGCCATCGTCGGCCAGCGCCGGCCGGGGTCGCGCTGGAGCGCCCGGACGATGCGCTGGCGCAGCCACGCGGGGATCGGGGCGTCGGCGGGCGGATCCCTGAGCTCGCCCGAGAGCACCGCGAACATCAAGGTGCTCGTGCTCGCCCCGCCAAAGGGGCGCTCGCCGTAGAGCGCCTCGTAGAGCGCGACGGCGAAGCTGAATTGATCGCTGCGCGCGTCGAGGGTGCCGGCCTCGAATTGCTCGGGGGACATGTACGCGGGCGTGCCGACCATGGCCCCCGTCCGGGTCAGGGGCGCCAGCCATGGCGTGCGATCGCGGTCCGCCGTATCGCCGCCCATGCTCGGGCTCGAGGCCTGGGTGTCGTCGAGGGCGATCGAGTCGGCGCTGGCGGGCGAGGGATGGGGCAGGGGAGGGGGATGGGTCGCGGCCTGCTCGGCGGGCAGCCCGGCCTCGCGGGCGATGCCGAAGTCGAGCACCCGCGGCCGGCCGTCGTCGCCGACGATCACGTTGTCGGGTTTGAAGTCTCGGTGGACGATCCCCGCGCCGTGGGCCGCCGCGAGCCCGCGCCCCGCGGCCACGAACATGGCGAGGAGCTGTTGCCAGGGCAGCGGCGCCCCCTCGCGCTCGGCCGCTCGCCGCTGCGCGCCGACCCACTCGCCGAGGGTCGGCCCGGTGACGAATTCCATGGCCACGTAGAGCTGCTCGCCGTAGTCGCCGACTTCGTAGATCTGCACGACGTTGGGGTGGGAGAGCCGCGCCATGGCCTGGGCCTCGCGGCGGACTCGGGCGCGGACGTCGGGGCCGGCCCGCTCGGCGCGGACGAGCTTGATCGCCAGCTTGCGATCGAGCTCGTTGTCGTAGGCGGCATAGACCACGCCCATGCCCCCGGCGCCGAGGCGGCGCAGGACCACGAAGCGCCCGATCTGTGCAGGATCTGGGGCCGGCTCCGGGGCACCCTCGAGCGCGTCGTCTTCGCCCTCGAGGCCAGCTTCGAGGTCGTCGAAGGAGCCGGCGAGGGTCTCGCCCTGGCTCTCGAGGCCGCCCGCGACCGAGCTCCCCGTCGTGCCGTCGTTGATCACAGCCGCGCGAACACCTCGGTCCATCGTGACCGAAGCGCCGCGGAAAACAAAGTCCGGGAGCGTGGGGCGCCGAGAGTTGGCGCGAGCAGCTGGGGCTAGCGACCGACGCCGCGGCTTTGCAGGGCCGCGAGCTGGAGCAGGCCGCCGCGATCGCCGACGCGCGAGCAGACCTTGTAGGGGGGCGTGAGCCTGTTGCCGGCCTCGTCGACGAGCGGGTTGCCGTCGTAGCTCATGATCTTGTCGACGCTCTTCTCGTTGATGCGCAGCTGGGTGCGGGCCTTGCCGAGCAGGCACTGCCGCTTGGTGAAGCCGCTGACGACCCCGTTCGCGCGCAAGCGCGCGGCGTTGTCGTAGAGCTCCTCGCGGGCGGCCGCGAAGCCCTCGCGGTCGGCGGTCTGCTTGTCGACGAGCTCGGCGACGAGGTAGCCACCAGCGACTTCGAAGACCTCGTCGAGCAGGGGCGAGTCGAGGTCGCCGGCCCAGGCCTTGTCGCTCAGCTCCGGGTTGGCCCCGAGGCCGGGGATCGGGCGGCCATGGGTGAACAGCCCCGTCTCCTCGACCTGGTGCTTGGGCCGGCTCGCGGGGCTCTCGCTCACGCCATAGTCCTCGATGGTCTCGTCGCTGGCGTCGAAGAGCTTGGCCATGTCCTTGCCGTTTTTGACGGCGAGCAGGGCCTCCTCGGCGGCCTGGCGAGCGAGCTCGCGGCCACGAGCGGTGCGCACGGCCTCCTCGGCGAGCTCGCGCTTGGCGTCTTCCTCGGGGACGTCGCCCTCGCGGTGGCCGGCGACGGTGACCAGGAAGAAGGACTCCTCGCCCTCGATGATCTCGGACACCTCGTTGTCGGCGAGGCCCTCGGCCGCCTTGTCGACGGCGCGATCGAGGCCGCTGCCGGTGCCCGCGACCTGGGTCCAGCCGTAGCGGCCGCCGGAGCGGGCGGTGTCGGGGTCCTCGGACAGGCGGCGCGCGACGGCGGCGAAGGGCTCACCGGAGTCGACGATCGACGTGCGGGCGCCCTCGATCTTGGCCCTGGCGCGGGCGAGGTTGTCGGCGTGCAGCGCGAGCAGCTCGGCCTCGGCGCCCTCGGGCGGCGCCGTGGGCTTGGCGATCTCGATCAGGCGCAGGTCGACCTCGGCGGGCAGCTTGAGGAAGCGCGCGGCCTCGCGCTCGTAGATCTCGGCGAGCTCGTCACCGTGCTCGGCGATCCAGCCCTCGACCTCGGCGTCGGTGGGATCGACGAGCTCGGCGTAGTCGTTGTAGGGCAGGCGCACGTAGCGGATCGAGAGCTGGTTGTTCTCTTCCTCGTAGCGCTCCCACAGCTCGGCCTCGGGCACGACGGCGGCCGAGGACAGCAGGTCGCGGACCTGGCGGGCGAGCATCTCCTGGCGCTGGGTCTCGAGGTAGCGCTGCTCCGAGACCAGGAAGTAGCCGCTCAAGAACTGATTCTTGAATTGTTTGTAGTCGAACTTGCCGTCGAAGGCCCAGGGGTAGGAGCGCTCGAGGTCGAGGACCATGAAGTAGCCGTCGCGGGTCATCACCTCGGCGTCGTGAGTCTCGACGGTGAGGCCGAGCTCCTCGCCGGTGTGGACGAGGACGAGGCGCTCGATGACGGCCTCGAAGACCTCCTCGCGCACGCCCCATTTTTGGGCCATCTCACCTTCGGGCAGCGTGTTCATCACCGTGGTGAGCGCCCGCTGCTGATAGGCGAAGTCTTCTTTGGTCACGTTGGTGCCGAAGACCCGGGCCAGCCCGGCCTCGCCCAGCGAGAGCTGATCCGAGGGCAGGCCAAAGGTCAGGCCAAAGGCCAGGGCGAGCACGCCCAGGATCAACCAGGTGATCAGGTTGCCGCCTTTTCCGCGTTCGCTGCCGAGCATGGGGCGGGCACCTTACTGCCATCGCGCGGCCTTGCGTAGGGGGCCCCCTCGGGGATCGCGCGAGCTGTGGCGGACCAGAGGCCGCTGTGAGCAAACACCTGCGCAGATACACAGCCACCCACTCTGGCGGGCTGTTCACGCTGCGCTCCGGTGTCTGTGGCGTCCCCGCTGTGGCCACTTGCTCGCGGGGGTCTGCCCGTGTATCCCACAGCGGTTGCGAGCGCGCCCCCGGGCCGACCGCAGCCTGCACGTCGCATGCTCTTCGACTGGGTATACGGCCTCTTCTCCAACGACATGGCCATCGACCTCGGGACGGCCACGACGCTGACCTATGTCAAGGGCAAGGGCATCGTCGCGCACGAGCCCAGCGTGGTCGCGGTTCAAAAGCAGGGCGGCGTCGTCAAGCGCGTGCTCGCGGTCGGTAAGGAGGCCAAGGAGATGCTCGGCCGCACGCCTGGCAACATCGTCGCCATTCGCCCGATGAAAGACGGGGTGATCGCCGACTTCGAGGTCACCGAGGCGATGATGCGGCACTTCATCAACCGCGCGCACAACCGCCAGACCCTGGTCAAGCCGCGGATCATCATCTGCGTGCCCTCGGGGATCACCGAGGTCGAGAAGCGGGCCGTGCGTGACTCGGCCCTGGCCGCTGGCGCGCGCGAGGTGTTCTTGATCGAAGAGCCGATGGCCGCGGCGATCGGCGCGGGCCTGCCGATCACCGAGCCCGGCGGCAACATGGTCGTCGACATCGGCGGTGGCACCGCCGAGGTCGCGGTGATCTCCCTGGCCGGGATCGTCGCCTGCAAGAGCGTGCGCGTCGGCGGCGACAAGATGGACGAGGCGATCGTCCAGCACATCAAGCGCAAGTACAACCTGCTGATCGGCGAGCGCACCGCCGAGAAGGTCAAGATCGAGATCGGCACGGCGGCGCCCACGGACGTGGTCATGACCATGGAGGTCAAGGGGCGAGATCTCGTCGCCGGGATCCCCAAGACCGTGCTGATCGACTCCGACGAGATCCGCGAGGCGCTCTCGGAGCCCGTCTCGGCCATCGTCGACGCCGTGCGCGTGGTCCTCGAGCGCGCGCCTCCGGAGCTGTGCGCCGACATCGTCGACAAGGGCATCGTGCTCACCGGCGGGGCCGCGCAGCTGCGCAACCTCGACGTGCTCCTGTCCGAGGAGACCGGCCTGCCGGTGTTCCTGTGCGACGAGCCCGACTTCGCCGTCGTGCTCGGTTCGGGCGCGGCCCTCGACGAGATCGACATCCTGCGCGAGGTCGCCATTGAGTAGCGGCGAGTGTAGCGGCGGCTAGCCGCGGGAGAGCGGGCGCATGGCAGTCTCTCTTCGCGACGTCCGCAGCGGCGCGATCGTGGTCTTCTTGCTGGCCATCCCGATCCTCCTGCTGCGCAGCACGATCCAGGACCCCCACCGGATGAACGGCTTCGACCGCGCCGTGCACCGCATCGGCGCGCCGCTCGAGGCGGGGGTCACCTACTCGGCGCGCTGGGTCGGGAGTTTCTTCGAGCGCTGGGTCTTTCAGGCGCGGATGCTCGACGAGAAGGAGCGCCTGGAGGAGCAAAACCGCGAGCACAAGCGCCAGCTCGTCGAGCTCGCCCAGCTGCGCGAAGAGAACCGCCAGCTGCGTCGTGCCCTCCAGATGCGTGACCAGGTGCCAGAGGATCTGCTCTCGGCCGCGGTCACCGGCGTGGAGCAGTCGCCCTTCTTCCGCGTGGTCAAGATCTCCGTCGACCGCGGCGACGACTACGTGCGCCCCGGCATGGCCGTGCTCGCCCCCGACGGCGTCGTGGGCCGGATCAACCGGACCCACGCCGAGCACGCCGACGTCATGCTGATCACCGACCCCGAGAGCAAGATCGCCGTCGAGGTCGCCAGGACGCGCTGCCCCGGCATCCTCGAGGGCCTGGGCGAGGATCAGTGTCGGGTTCGAATCATCTCCTGTGACGAGCCGGTGGTCGAGGGTGATGTCATCCAGACCTCGGGTGTCGACGACCTCTTTCCCAAGGGCCACCCCGTGGGTCGGGTGACAGTCGTGGATCGCAAGGTCGACGCGCAGATCGTCGACGTCGTGCCCAGCGTCCGCTTCGATCGCCTCGATATGGTCTGGATCGTCCTCGCCAACGCGCCAGAGGCAGATCCGCAGGCCGGAAAGCCCAGGCCGCGGCTGCCCGGGCGCGGCCTGTCTCCGCTGCACTGAGCGGCTGTGGTTCTGGCTGCGGTGCTGGGGCCTGAGCCCCCTATGGCTGCACTCGGTAGCGGAATATCAGCGTTCAGGCGGCTCCAAAGTGAGTACCTGGGTATCACGTTGAGGACATTGACACATGTCGACGAGGCCGAGTGTAGTTATTTGTAACTGTCCCAATGGGCCATTGAGGTGCGAATTCGGGCCTATTTGAGGCTTTGTAGAGCACGCTTCAGCGCGCTCTTGCGCTGCTCGCGCCAGGCTTGAAAATTCAGCTAGACTGGAAGAGCGTGACATGCGCCTACTTGTGGGTGCTTCACTCAGCCACCAAATCGGTCTAGTTTCTCATTTATAAACACCTCAGAACTTGTACTCTGAATCACGTTTCTGGGCTTCGAAAGCAGATATCGACGTTTTAGTTGGGTGTTGCGCTCTGAGCGCGAACCACATTCGCCCCCCATCGGAGATGGTCCAGGGTGGTACCATGTACCTAAAAGGGACGAATTCAGCTCCACTGGATTTTTTTGATATACATGTTGAAATCCACGCGCCCACGTTGTACACCAGAATTGTCGAACAGATACGGGATCCAAAGTTGAAACCTTCATTCGATTGATTGAATTCAACACCCTTCTGTCGACTGTTTAGATCGAATCATCGATCGAGCTCTCGCCGACGGCCATGGATGCGCCGGCGTAGAGGCTCCGAGGAGAAGCAGGGAATGCGCTACATCAGGATGTACAAGGGCAGCGAGGATGGAGCCCCGGGTGTGACCCTCTACGAGGTCGACCGCGAGGGCTGGGTGCATCGCCAGCTTCAGGTTCACGCCGAGGGCGTGCGCTTCTCTCCCGAGGATATCCTGCTGCGGCGTCCGGTCAGCGTCGGTTACATGGTCAAGCACCCCGACGCCGAAGAGATCAGCGCCGAGGACTTCGAGCTGCACTGGGCGGAGTTCGACCACCGCAGGCGCTTTCGGGAGCGCATCCCCAACCCCTGGCGCGCCTGGTACGGGCAGATGAGCGCCGGTGGTGAGGATCGAGAGCTGCGCTGGGTCCCCTCCGGGGCGCACCCCGGCGAGGGCTGGGCTCGGGTGCCGGGCTTCGTGCGGCTCTACGTCCGCGGGGGCTCCCGCGAGGCCTGGGCGACCCAGCGGGCGCTCTTCCTCGAGGCGGACATCTCCTGGGTCGCCTATCACAGCGACGACGTCGAGCTCCCGACCCGTCAGGTCGTCGAAGGCCCCGGCCTCGCGGCGGCGCTCCACGGGGATCGCTTCATGGCCATGGACATGCTGACCTGAGCTCGCCGGCGCGGGCATGCAAAGAGGGCGGAGCGACCGAGGTCGCTGCCGCCCTTTTTGTTTGCCCGGGGAGTTCAGCGCTCGGGATTCAGAGCACGACCTTGATCAGCAAGAAGGCACCGACCAGCAGGGCCGTGAACGCCAGCGTGACCAGGTTGAAGTAGCGGTCGATGAAGTCGCGGGCGGCGTCGCCGTAGCGGCGGACGACGGCGGCGACCAAAAAGAAGCGGGCGCCCCGGCCGACCACGCTGGTCGCAATGAAGGCCGGGAGGTTGATCTTGGCGACGCCGGCGGCGATCGTGAACACCTTGTAGGGGATCGGCGAGAACCCGGCAGCGAACACGATCGCAACGCCGTATTCGTGATAGTAGTTGGTGGCGTGTTCGAATTTATCCGCGGAGAAGAGCCGCGGGATGATCATCGGCTCCACGCTCGACCAGACCGCGTAGCCGATGTAGTAGCCAATCACGCCGCCGATCACCGAGCCGATCGTGCACCACAGGGCGAAGCGAAACGCCCGGGTGGGGGCCGCGATGCCAAGGGCGATCAGCAGCACGTCCGGCGGGATGGGGAAGAAGCTCGACTCGGCGAGGGCGAGGACGAAGAGGGCCGGGAGCCCGTAGCGGCTGTCCGCCCAGCCCAGCACCCAGTCGTAGAGCCGACGGAGCACGTTGGGCTTGCTGGGCGCCTGCGCGGGCTCGGAGGTGGGCGTCTGGGCGTCTTCGGCGGTCACGGGCCGGGAAGCTAGCAGTCTGGCCGAAGGTCCGCACGAAGCGGCCAAATGCGCCAGGTGCGCTGAGGTGCACCGAGGGAGCGTGGGGGGATGAAGGTGCGCTAATACCGCTTGCACGCGATGCGTGAAGATGGCACAGGAGGAAGATGAAGCGACTTTCTTTGTGTTCTGGGAGCGCTGCGTTGTGTCTCGTGATCGCGTCGAGCCTGGGCTGCGGCGACGACATCGTGGAGGCGAGCGCCGACAGTGACGACGAGATCGGCGACAGCGGGGAGAGCCAGGGGAGCGAGGAGAGCGGGGAGAGCGAGAGCGGGGAAGGCGAGAGCGCCGAGGGCAGCGGGGAGAGCGAGAGCGCCGAGACGGAGACGACGGACGCCAGCGATCCCGACGCGGACATGGACGGCGTGCCGGCGAGCCTCGACTGCGACGACGACGATCCAGAGGTCTATCCAGGCGCGGAGGAGATCTGCGACGAGAAGGACAACGATTGCGACGAGCTCGTGGACAACGACGCCGTCGATGCGCCGCTTTGGTACACCGACGCGGACATGGACGGCTACGGTGACGAGAGCTCGTCGACCGCGTCCTGCCTCCAGCCCCCGGACTCGATCGGTCAGGGCGGGGACTGTAACGACAACGACCCCGAGGCCTACCCCGACGCCAACGACGTCTGCGCCCTGGGCCGGACCTGCAAGGCGATCTACGACTCTGGCGCGGGGATCGAGGACGGGGTCTACCTGATCGATCCCGAGGGCGTCGACGAGGGCGGCGAGCCCGTGGAGGTGTGGTGCGACATGACCGAAGAGGGCATGACCGCCGCGCTGATCATCAACTCGGTCAACGAGGGGTCTGACGTCGGTGACTTTGGCGACGGCTACGTCGAGAACCAGCAGCTCGCGGTCGGTCCGAGCCTGGCCTCGAGCGAGGTCTCGGACGGGGTCCAGGCCTGGCTCGACCTCAACGACTTCGAGTACACGCAGCTGCGCCTGGCGGCCTACGCAGGCGGCGACGAGGGCTATCTCAGCGAGTGGATCTCGCGTGACGACCTGCGCATCGACTTTGGTCAAAACGGATACCTGCTCTACAACGACCCCAACGGCTACTACTGGTGCGGGGGCGCCAAGTCCTACGCCGACGAGGGGGAGGGGCAGGTCAACAAGCCGGCTGGCGCCTACGACGACTGCAAGACCCACAACAACTTGGGCTCGGGCTGGGACTTCTCCGAGTCGACGGAGCGCAACATGGGGATGACCGCCTGCGGGACCGACGGCGCGGGGTGGATGTTTCGCAACTACGAGGACGGGTTCAAGATCAACTACCCCGACGGCGGAGTGGCCTACGTCGTCTGGGTGCGCTGAGCGGCATGCGGCGCGAGCCTGGAGCGCAGCGCTCCAGACTCGCGGCCGCGCCGACCTCACTGCTGGGGGATGTCGACGAAGTCCCCGCCAGAGTCGAAGTCGCACAGGTCTCCGCAACAGATCTCCTTGCCGGTCTGGCTGAGCAGCGGGCTGAGGGCGTTGACGTCCCAGTCGCCGTTGGCGTCGACGTTGATGCCGTGGATGTACAGGCGCACCGGCAGCCCGGTCTTGAGCGAGGCCGGGGTGGGGATCGAGAAGCCGTGGTTTTTGTCGGCGAAGTCGAGGTCGGCGCGGTAGAGGTTGGCCTGGACCACGGCGACCTCCTGGCCGTTGGGCCAGGCGGCGTCGCGGTGGATCGTCACCCAAGTCGGGGCGGTCGTGTCGCCGTCCTTGACCCAGCCGGCGATGGTGTCGCAGTTGGCGACGTCGTGGGTGCCGACGGGGATGTAGTAGTTGGCCGCTCGGAATTCGTCGCCGCCGAACTCGCCGTCCGAGAGCTCGAGCATGTCGGTCGTCTCGATCTCCTCGCTGTCGCAGGCCGCGAGCGGGGCGCAGACGAGGGCGATGAACAAGGCGGTGGTCGAGGGGCGGTGAAGGGGTCGAGTGTTGTCTCGCATCTCACCGGCGGCCATCGCCGGCGGCGGTGCATCCGTCAGTGCTTTTTTGGGGTCGCGGCGCGCTCGGGTTGGGGGCGGGCAGAGCCGCCGAGTGTCACGCGCTGGCGAGCACCCGCGCGAGCGCCCCGCCGAGCTCGTCGAGGGTGTAGGGCTTGCGCAGCACGTCGTGGACGCCGAGGGTGGCGAGCTCGTCGAGGTGCTCGGGGTCGGCGTAGCCCGAGGCCATGACCACGGGCAGCTCGGGGTTGAGCTCGCGCAGGCGCCGGAGGGTCTCGACGCCGTTCATGCCGGGCATGCGCACGTCGAGGACCGCGCCGCGCAGCTCGTCGCTGCGGGCGCGGAGCAGGTCGAGGGCGGTCGGCCCATCGGGGGCGGCCATGACCTCGAAGCCGAGGCGAGAGAGCAGGCGCGAGGCGACCTGGCGCGGGCCCGCGCTGTCGTCCACGAGCAGCACCAGGCCGGGAGCGGCGAAGCGCGGGCCGAGGTTCGCCAGGTCGCGCTCGGGCTTGCAGGGCGCGGCGAGCTCGGGCAGGCGGACCTCGAAGGTGGTGCCGAGCCCCGGGCTGCTGTGCGTGCTGATCTCGCCGCCGTGGCTGCGCACGACGCCATAGGCGGCGGCGAGCCCCAGGCCCGAGCCCTTGCCGAGCTCCTTGGTGGTGAAGAAGGGCTCGAAGGCGCGCTCGGCCACCTCGGGGGTCATGCCCTCGCCGGTGTCGCTGACGCGCAAGACCAGCTGAGGCTCGCCGCTGGCCGGCGCAGCTTCGGCGCGGGTCGAGATCGTCAAGCTGCCGCCCTCGGGCATGGCGTCGCGGGCGTTGAAGGCCAGGTCGAGGACGAGCTCGCGCAGCGAGGCCGGCACGCCGCGGACGCAGCGGGCGTCGAGCTCGAGGTCGAGGACCAGCTCGATCCCCGAGTCGGGCCGGTGGCGGAGCAGCTCGACGGCCTCGCGGACCACGGCGTCGAGCTCGACGGGCTCGGCCCTGGCCTGCTTGGTGCGCGCGAAGGTCAGCAGCTGCTTGGTCAGCGCCGCGGCGCGCTCGCCATCGGTGGTGATCTGATCGAGGTCGGCCTGGAGCGCGGGGTCCTCGGCGTCGAGGCGCATGAGCTCGACGGTGCCGAGGATGCTCATCAGCAGGTTGTTGAAGTCGTGGGCGATGCCGCCGGCGAGGCGGCTGACGGCCTCGAGCTTGCGGGCTTCCTGCAGCCGGGCCTGCATGCGCCGGGCCTCTTGCTCGGCGCGCTCGCGCTCGGCGATCTCGAGCACCAGGTGGCTGTGGGTCAAGCAGCGATCGATGGCCGCGGCGAAGTGGCGGATCACCGTGTCGAGCTGGGCGAGCTCGACGGGGCCGAGGGGGAGGTCGCGGTGGCCGTGGACCTCGAGCATGCCGAGGCCGCAGAGGGGGAAGAAGGCGCGGGTGTTCGTCGGGGCCCTGGGCTCGTGCTCGTGCTCGTGAGAGTCGGGCGCGAGCGAGAACGGCCCGGCGCAGACGCGGCGCCACAGCGGGTCCGCGCCGCTGATGCGCCGCGCGTGGATCTTGGAGCGCGGGGCCGCGTGGAAGAGGGTCAAGGTCTCGGGGACCGCGTCGAGCTCGGTCAGCGTCAGGGCGTCGTCGCGCAGCCACACCGCCACGTAGGAGAAGCCCTTGCGCGCGGCCAGGGTCGAGACGAAGCCGCGGCAGGTCTCGCGCAGATCGAGGGAGCTCCCGCTCGCGAGCGCGAGCTCGTAGAGCACGCAGATGTCCGCGAAGGTCTGGTCTGGGCTGTCCACGGCCTCGAAGCGCTGGCGGGCAGGGGGAAAGGGAGAGGGGGGGAAGGGGGGAAAGGGAGAGACGGGGGAGGGAAAAGGGGGAGACGTCGTGGGAAGGATCAGAGGCGCTCGTGGGCTCAGGGCTGGTGGAGCGTGGCGATGACGCAGGTCTTGTTGAAGAGCTCGATGTAGCCGTCTCCGCGCGACGAGATCTCGCCGAGGGTCGCCACGCCGAGCGGCGGGCAGCGCTGGGCGAGCGGCCCGAGCCCGCGGGTGATCGCCTCGAGCTCGGCCGCGAAGCGCTCGCCGAGGAAGAACACGCGCGAGATGCAGTCGGCGATCAGGCAGTAGCAGGTGTCCGCGCTCGGGTCGGCGCGGGCGGCCTCGCGGGCGGCCTGCTCGGCGGCGGCGATCAGGCTGTCGGGGTCGCCGTGGAGGATCGAGAGCACCGCGTTTTGGGGCACGTCGCCGACGCAGCGCAGCGCGCCGGACTCTCGGGTGGCCACGGGATCGCGGACCACGAATTCCCGACCCTGGCGCTGGAGGCCCAGGGGATAGCTGCGCGTGACCTCGAACACCTCGTCGGGGGTGACGGTGCGCCCGAGGTGCTCACCCACGTGCTCGGCGTAGACCGAAAAGGCCGGGCGCCAGTTGAGCTGGAGGACCTCGTTGCCCTGGGCTCGGGTTGCGACCAATGGGCCGCGGAAGGCGTGCCAGCCGTGGCGGACGCCCAAGCTGGCGTGCAGGCTGCTCATGCACAGCACGGCGCCGCCTTGGAACACGCCCGCGCGCGTGAACAGGCAAGGGCGCGCCGCGAAGTCGCTGGTCCCGGCGCCGCCGCCCCAGTAGCGCACGCGATCGCCGAATTCGTCGTAGGTCGCCTCGAGCAGGCGCGAGAGCCCGGGGGCGAGGCCGTCGACGAGCACGAAGAGCGTGGCCGGAGGCTCGCCGGCGGCGGGCAAGACCGCGGCCAAGCTGGCGAGGGCGGCCTCGGGCGCGTCGAAGTCGGCGACGGCCAGGGGCGCGGCGAGGCTGGGGACGCGCAGGAGCAGCGCGCCCTCGCGGTGCCGGGCGCCGGCGATCAACAGCTCGGGGAAGAGCCCGCCAAAGAAGGGACAGGGCGCCTCGGACAGGGCGGCGACGATGGCCTCGAGATCCGGGTCGCCGCCCTCGGCGACGAGCGCGAGCAGGCAGTCGTCCGCGCGCAGGTCGAGGCGCTGGGCGGCCCTAGCGATGGCCCCCGCGGTGGCCTGGGGGCAGTGGTGCTTCCATGCCGCCGCCGGCATTGTTCGAGCATAGCGCGTTTGCACCGCGGGGGGCCTTGACCCGCGGGCGCGCCCGGACATCAATTGCTCGGTGCGCCGCTCCCTGCTCGCTCTCGCCCCGGTCCTGACTGTGCTCGCCTCGTCGAGCTGCGCAAAAGATGAAGGGGCGGCGTCGGTCGAGCAGGTCGAGCCGCGCGTGGCCGAGGCCGCGCCGAGCCCCACCGCCGAGGCTGGCGAAGGTTCGCCCGCGCTCGAGGAGCTGCCGCCTACGGCCGCTCAGGAGCGCGCGCGCGTGGCCGCGACGATCGAGGGGGAGCAGGCGGTCGAGGGGGCGGCCACGGCTGGGGGTGTAGTCACTGATACGCCCGATACGCCTGATACTTCTGACGCGAGCGAGGCCGAAGAGGGTGACGGATCGGTCGAGGTCGCGGCGGCGGGCGAGGCAGATTCCAGGTCGGATCCGCTGGCACCCGAGCTGCCCTCGGGCCCCGCGCCCGGGACGCCCGAGGCCGACGCCGAATTGCTCGCCCTGCTCGACGAGTCGACCCTCACCCAAGACGAGTTCGACGCCGGGTTCAAGGCCGGCGTGGGGGTCGATGGGGACGCCCTGAGCTTTGGCGCGGGTGATCGCACGCGCAAGCGTCCCAAGGTCAGCGTGGGCACGCCGGAGATCCGCGGCGCCAAGGCGGCGACGGCCGTGGCCCTGCGCGAGCTCGCCGAGGCCGACCTGCGCGGGCTCGAGACCTGCCACGCCATGGCTCTGAGCAAGGACGCCAGCCAGCTCGGGCGCGCGACCTTGGGGTTGCGCTTCGACGCCTCCGGGAAGGTCACCGAGGTCGACGTTGGCGGCGCCGAGGTCCTGGGCGAGGCGCTGCGTGCATGCCTGGCCTCCGTCGCCGAGGGCTGGACGCTGGCGGCGGCCGCCGGCGCGACCGCGCAGCTGCCCTTGAGCCTGTCTGCCCAGTGAGTCACCATCGCGGGTGCGGGATCCATGGAGCACCTGTCCAAAGATCAAGTCGCGCGGCTGCGTGCCGCCCTCGAGGACGAGGCGGAGCAGCTGCGTGGGCGCGTGAGCACGGGCGGCCAGGAGGTCGCCGAGAACACCAACGTCGACCCCGGTGACGTCGAGGATGCCGCCGCCCACGAGGCGGGCCGCTACCGAGCGCGCCAGCTCCTGACCCGCGACCGGGCCCGCCTCACCGAGGTCGAGGCCGCGCTCGCGCGCATGGACGAGGGCAGCTACGGGATCTGCGAGGAGACCGACGAGCCGATCCCCTTCCGCCGCCTCGAGCTGCGCCCGACCACGCGCTACACCGCCGCGGCCCAGGAGGCCCTCGAGGGTGAGGGCGGGGTCGAGGACCCGCACGGCGACGAGCCCATCGCCTACTGAATCGAGTCACCATGCGCGCCCGCCCCCAGGCTCGAGCCCTCTTCCGTGCTTCCTTTGTCGTGCTGAGCGCGGTGTCGAGCTTGGCGCTCGCCTGCACCAAGCCGCCGGCGGCCCACGAGCTCGACGCGCAGCGTGACGCCAGCGCGGTGCGGAAGGTCTCCATCGAGGACGCGCCGGGGCCGTCTTTGGCCGGCAAGGGCGAAGGCGAGGGCGCTGGGGGAGCAGCGGCCGCTGGCGCCGCGGCCGAGGGCGTGGGCAGCCAGGCCGCCGAGATCCTCCCGGGCGAGCTGCCCGCGGCCAAGAGCCGCTACGACGCGCCCGCGCGCCTGGTCGCGATTGGCGACGTCCACGGTGACCTCGAGGCCACGCGTCGGGCCCTTCGCCTGGCCGGAGCCATCGACGGAGAGGACCACTGGATCGGCGGCGAGCTGGTCTTGGTCCAGACCGGCGACCAGCTCGACCGCGGCGACGGTGAGCAGGCCATCCTCGAGCTCCTCGCGCGGCTCCAGCACGAGGCCGAGGCGGCCGGCGGCGCCGTGCACCTGCTCAACGGCAACCACGAGTACATGAACGCCCTCGGGGATCTGCGCTACGTGACCCCCGGCGGCTTCGAGGACTTCGAGGACGCCCCCGGGGTCGACCCCGAGGATCCGCGCCTGGCCGCGGTCATGGCGCGCGTGCCCGAGGAGGCCCGAGCCCGCGTCGCCGCCTTCATGCCGGGCATGCCCTGGGCCCTCGAGCTCGCCAAGCGCAACACGATCTTGGTCGTCGGCGACAGCGCCTTCGTCCACGGCGGGGTGCTGCCCGACTACGCCCGGCGCTTCGAGGCGGTCAACGCCGACGGCCAGGCCTTCTTGCGCGGCGAGCTGCGCGAGCCGCCCAAGGCGATCATCGATCCCGACGGGCCGGTGTGGAGTCGCCACTACTCCGACCAGCCCGACGAGGCAGACTGCGCCCTGCTCGACGAGGCCCTCGACGCGCTCGGCGTCGCGCGGATGATCGTCGGCCACACCGTCCACAAGGAGGGCATCGGCTCGGCCTGCGACGGCAAGGTGTGGATGATCGACGTGGGCATGGCGGCCTACTACGGCGGGCCGCTGCAGGTGCTCGAGCTGCGCGGGGGCGAGCTCGAGGTCCTGCGCGAGGGCTGAGCGGGCCGAGAACGATCGGGCTGACTCGGGTGTCGCCGAGCCGGGCGACCGTGATCCGAGCCAGGTCACGCGCAGCCGGCGCTGGCCGCTTCCCCTGCTGAAAGTTTGACCCGGATCTCCAAACGTGTACCCTCGGCACCAAGTATCCCGAGGGGCGCTCCAAGCCCCCGGAATCAAACCACTTTCCGCGATCGATGCCCCAGCTCGAGCTCATCCCCGTCCCGCCAGATCAGCCCCCGGAAGCCCGCCGAAAGCCCAAGGGTGAGGAGGCGGCCCCTGCCGGACAAGGCTCCGGCGGCAGCGCTGGCGTCGTCGAGGGTGACCTCGCCGAGCACGCCCGCCGCAAGTACCTCAACTACGCGCTGAGCGTGATCACGGCGCGGGCCATCCCCGACGTCCGCGACGGCCTCAAGCCGGTCCAGCGGCGGATCTTGTTCACGATGTTCAACGATCTGCGGCTGACCCACGACGCGCGCCACCGCAAGAGCGCCAAGGTCGTCGGTGACGTGATCGGTAAGTATCACCCGCACGGCGACACGGCGGTCTACGACGCCATGGTGCGCATGGCTCAGGCCTTCAACATGCGCATGCCGCTGGTCGACGGTCAGGGCAACTTCGGCTCGATCGACGGCGACTCGGCGGCCGCCTACCGCTACACCGAGGCCAAGCTGACGGCGCTGTCGAGCGAGCTGCTCGAGGAGCTCAAGCGCGACACCGTCCACTTTCGGCCGACCTTCGACGGCACGGGCAACGAGCCGATCGTGCTCCCGGCCCGCTTCCCCAACATCCTGGTCAACGGGGCCACGGGCATCGCCGTGGGCATGGCGACCGCGATCCCGCCGCACAACCTCGGCGAGGTCGTGCGCGCGAGCTTGATGCTGATCGACGACCCCGAGGCCACGGTCGCCAAGCTGATGGGCAAGCTCAAGGGCCCGGACTTCCCGACCGGCGGCCAGCTGGTCGCCTCGCGCACGGAGCTGCGCCAGGCCTACGAGCAGGGCAAGTCCACCTTCAAGCTGCGCGGGAGCTGGACCTTCGAGGAGGGCAAGCCGGCCGACGGCCGTGGGTCCAAGAAGAAGGCCGGGCGCAACCCGATGATCGTGATCACCGAGGTGCCCTGGGGCGTGGAGAAGAGCGCCCTGGTCGAGGAGATCGGCCAGATCATCCTGGGCAAGAAGCTGCCCATGGTCATCGGGGTCCAGGACCTGAGCACCGAGGACATCCGCGTGGAGATCGAGCTCGACCCCAAGGTCGAGGTCGACCCCGAGCTGGTCATGGCCTACCTGTTCAAGCACACGCGCTTGCAGACCACGGTCAAGCTCGACCTCACGGTGCTCGTGCCCACGGCGAACCCCGAGGTCTCGGCCCCGGCGCGCCTCGACCTCAAGTCGATCCTGCGCGAGTTCCTCGACTTCCGCCTGCTCACGGTCCGCCGGCGCTTCGAGTACGACCTGCGCAAGCTCGAGGAGCGCATCCACATCCTCGAGGGCTTCGAGAAGATCTTCGACGCCCTCGACCGCGCGATCAAGCTGATCCGCGGCAGCGACGGGCGCCAGGACGCGGCCAAGAAGCTGATCAAGGCCTTCGACTTGGACCAGATCCAGGCCGACGCGATCCTCGAGACCCGGCTCTACAAGCTCGCCAAGCTCGAGATCCTCAAGATCCGCGAGGAGCTCGAGGACAAGCGCAAGCAGGCCAAGAAGATCCGCGCGATCCTCAAGAGCGAGGCGAAGCTGTGGAAGGTGGTCAAGGACGAGCTCGAGGCCCTGGTCGCCGAGTTTGGTGACCGCCGGCGCACGCGGATCGACGCCGAGGACCTGACCGAGGAGTTCTCGGCCGAGTCCTTCATCATCGAGGAGGACGCCATGGTCCTCGTGACCCGCGACGGCTGGATCAAGCGCCAGCGCAGCGTGAACCTCGAGAGCACGCGGATGCGCGACGGCGACGCGCCCCTGGCCCTGCTCGGGGGCAGCACCCGCGAGAGCGTGGTGTTGTTCTCCAACCGCGGCTCGGCCTACGTGCTGCGCATCAACGACGTGCCGGCCTCCTCGGGCCACGGCACGCCGATCCAGCAGCTGTTCAAGTTCAAGGACGGCGAGAAGGTGATCGGCGCGGCGACCACGGACTCGCGCTTCATGCCGGAGTTCGCCGCGGCCGAGAAGCCCGACCTGGGCGAGGAGTACGAGGAGCCCTACCCGCACTTCCTGGCCGTGTCCAAGGGCGGCCTGGCCCTGCGCTTCACGCTGTGGCCGCACCGCGAGCCGAGCACCCGCAACGGCCGACTCTTCGGCAAGCTCAAGTCCGGCGACGAGTTCGTCGACGTGTTCCAGGTCTACGCCGAAGACGACGTCTGCGCGCTGAGCCGCAAGGGCAAGCTGCTGTGCTGCAACGTCATGGACATCAACTTGCTGGCCGGCCCCGGGCGCGGGGTCACGATGATCAAGCTCGAGGCCAAGGACGAGGTCCTGGCCTGCTGGAAGGCCAAGACCACCGTCGAGATCCAAAAGTCCTCCGGCGGGACGATCAAGATCAGCGCGGCCAAGGCCACGGTCACCAACCGCGGCGGCAAGGGCCGCCCGATCATGAAGCGCGGCTCGGTCGAGGCCGTGAGCGCGCCTTTGCCCGAGACCCCCGACTTCGAAGCCGGCGCGGCACGCCTCGTCGAGCTCGGCCTCGTGGAGAGTGAATGATGGCCAAGACCAAGACCACCAAGACCAAGACGGGCAAGCGCAAGACCGGTGGCGGGGGCTACGGCGCCGAGTCGATCCAGATCCTCCAGAACATCGACCACGTCCGCGCCCGCCCGGGCATGTACATCGGCGGGGTCAACAAGGACGGCCTGCACCACATCGTGTGGGAGATCCTCGACAACTCGGTGGACGAGGTCATCAACGGCCACGCGAGCAAGATCGAGGTCGTGCTCGAGGCCGACCACCGCGGGATCACGATCATCGACGACGGCCGCGGCATCCCGGTCGACAAGCACCCCGAGCTCAAGATGCCGGCGGTGGTCGCCGTGTTCACCCAGCTGGGCGCCGGCGGGAAGTTCGACGGCGAGAGCTACAAGCACTCCGGCGGTCTGCACGGCGTGGGCGCGGCCGTGGCCAACGCCCTCGCCGAGCGCCTCGAGGTCCGGGTCAAGCGCAGCGGCAAGATCCACGAGGTGGTCTTCGACCGCGGCGTGCTCCAGGGGAAGATGCGCAAGTCGGGCAGCGCGCGCGGGACCGGGACCGAGGTGTTCCTGCGCCCGGACCCCGAGATCTTCGGGGCCAAGGCGACCCTCGACCCCGACGTGCTCCGCCAGCGCATCGAGGCCAAGAGCTACCTGCACAAGGGCCTGAAGATCAGCTTCACGGACCAGGCCACGGGCAAGACCGAGACCTTCCACCACGCCGAGGGCATCGCCGAGTACCTCGACAAGCTCGTCGCCGTGCGCGGCAAGCGAGCCGTGCACAGCGGCCAGTTCTATCTCGAGCGCAACGAGGAGCCGCGCCTCGAGCTCGCCCTGGCGTGGACCGAGGCCACCGACACCACGATCAATTCCTACGTCAACGGCGTGCCCACGCCCGACGGCGGGACGCACGAGAAGGGCCTGCGCAGCGGCCTGGGCAAGGCGATCCGCGCCTACGTGGCCGCGCACAAGCTCGAGCCCAAGGGCGTGAGCATCGGCCTCGAGGACATCCGCGAGGGCCTGCTCGCGCTGATCTCCGTCTACGTGCTCGAGCCGCAGTTCCAGAGCCAGACCAAAAACCGGCTCAACAACCCCGAGGTCGCCAATCAAGTCGAGAGCGCCGTCGCCCCGGCCCTCGAGCAGTGGCTGCACGAGAACCGCAGCGTCGGCGACGCGATCGTCGCGCGGATCATCCTGGCCTCGCGGGCGCGGGCGGCCTCGCGGGCCGCGGTCTCCTCGGTCACGCGCAAGGCCGCCGGCCAGGCGCGGGTCAACCTCCCGGGCAAGCTGGCCGACTGCGCGAGCAGTGACCCGCGCAAGTCCGAGCTGTTCATCGTCGAGGGTGACTCCGCCGGCGGCTCGGCCAAGATGGGCCGCGACCGCAACACCCAGGCGATCTTGCCCCTGCGCGGCAAGGTGCTCAACGCCGCCCAGGCGAGCCTGGCCAAGGTCGCCAAGAACGAGGAGCTCGGCAACATCGTCAAGGCCCTCGGCTGCGGGATCGGCAAGGACTTCGACGTCAGCCGGCTGCGCTACGATCGCGTGATCCTGCTGATGGACGCCGACTCCGACGGCCACCACATCGCGACCTTGCTGCTGACCTTCTTCTACAAGTACATGCCGGAGCTGATCCGCACCGGCCACGTCTACCTGGCCCAGCCGCCGCTGTTTCGCGTGGACGTGGGCAAGGAGACGCACTGGGCGGCCGACGACGCCCACCTCCAGCGCATCCTCGCGGGCATCAAGCGCGGCAAGCCGGAGATCCAGCGCTTCAAGGGTCTTGGCGAGATGATGCCCAAGACCCTGCGCGACACGACCTTGGATCCCAAGAAGCGCCAGCTGATCCGCGTGGGCATCGAGGACGAGCTGGCCACGGATCGCACGATCCACGACCTCATGGGCAAGGACGCGTCGATGCGCTACCAGTTCATCATGGAGCGCGCGTCCGAGGCCGACGAGCTCGACATCTGATCGCCCCGGGCTCGCCCGGTCTCGAACACAGCGTCTGCGGGCGGCCCGATTGGGTCGCCCGCTGTGTTTTGGGTGGGGGGATGAAACTAAAAAGCCAAGGAAGGGTTTTTGTGAATCTCGCTGCGCCGCGATGTTGCCGTGAATACGCAACTGGCAGTGCAATGGGCGTTTCCTGCAATTGAGCTATAGAGGCGAGCCATGTCGATGAATTCGAATATCCAGGGTCTTCGCGGGCGCGCCCGCCTGCTCTTGCCCGTGCTCTGCCTTTGCCTCCCCGTCCTGAGCGGCTGCACGGATGACGGCGGGGATGGGGGCGACGACGGCGAGGAGAGCTCCTCCGAGGAGAGCGCGGGAGACACGACCACGGGCGAGGACTCGGACACGGAGACCGAGACGGACACGACCACGGGCGAGGAGCTGCCCGAGAGCTGCTCGTGCATCATCGACGAGCCCTACACGGACGACAACATGCCCTCGGGCCCCGAGGATCCGAACCTGCCGACCTGCGGGGAGCAGCTGTGCGACACCGTGATCGCCACCCTCGCCGACGACGCGACCTTCACGGTGGAAAATCCGGACGCCCTGACCTGCGCGCTCGAGGCCCTGCGGGATCGGACCCCGGGCTACTTGCACTGGGACTACGACGCCTACTCCGGGATGGAGCGGGTCGAGGGTTACACGCTGATCCTCGACGACGGATCGGCGATCTCCCGGGTCTGGGGAGTCTACGACCTCAGCCAGGACGTCAGCGAGGCGGAGCTCGGCGCGCTCGAGGACGCGACCTACTTCGAAGCCTGCCTGGCGGAGGAGGACGACCAGGCGCGCTTCGACTGCTTGCGCACGCAGCTCGTGAGCGTCGAGGCGTCCTGCGACGAGGGCTGGTGGTGGACCTCGATCTGAGCGAGCAGGTCTGCGTCGCTCGCGGCGTGCGCTGACACGCCCTCCCGCGGGCTCGTCCGCGGCCTTCTGCGCGCTCGGGGGAGGGAGTACCATCCGCGGGTGCTGCCCACCCGACAAGAGCAGGGCTTCCTCGAGCGCGTCTTGGCCCTGCCCAGGCTCGGCCTGGGGGTGAGCACCGAGTACGGGGCCAGCCAGGCCGAGGGCGCCCTGGATCCAGCGCAGCTGCGCCGGGAGCACCCGGCCTTCGCGGGCTTCTTGGAGGTCGGCGTCGAGGTCGTCAAGGGTCTCGACGCCGACGCCCAGGCCTGGGCGTCGCGCGGCTGGCCGACCACCTATCACTTCCTGGACGTCAACCTCGACGAGCCCGAGGACTACGCGGACGGGCCGTGGCTGGCCGCCGTGCGCGACTGCGTCGAGACCCTGCGCCCGGCGTGGATGTGCGGCGACGCGGGGCTGTGGCACTTCGGGGCCCGGGAGCGCGGGCAGATGCTGCTGCTCCCGCCGGTGCTCACGGCCGAGGCCGTCGCGCCCATGGCGGCGGGCATCGTCGCGCTGCGCGAGGCGACCGGCCTGGAGGTCCTGCCCGAGAACCCGCCGGGGGCGATCTTCCTGGGCGAGCTGCACCTGCTCGAGTTCTTCGCCGCGCTGGCCGAGCGCGCCGACACCGGGCTGCTGATCGACTGCGCGCACCTGGCCATGTTTCAGCGCGCGCGCGGCCTCGATCCCCTCGATGGCTTCGACCTGCTGCCCTGGGATCGCGTCGTCGAGCTCCACGTCGCGGGCGGGCGCGAGCGCGAGGTCGAGGGTCTGGCCTGGGTCGACGACGACCACGGGATCGAGGTCCTCGCCGAGACCTGGGCGATCACCGAGGCGGCGCTCGAGCGCGCGAGCAACCTGCGGGCGGTGGTCGTCGAGTGCGAGCGCAACGCGATCGCCGAGGTCGCCCCGCTCTTCACCCAGGTCCGCGAGCGCCTGCCCGCGGCGCTGGCCGAAGTCGCCGCAGTCGCCGGCTGTGGGGAGGTCGGCTCGTGAGCGTGCAGCCGGAGCAGTCACAGGGGTCGGGCGTCGATCCCCGCCGGGTCCAGCAGGGGCTGGTCTGCATGCTCTTCGACCCCAGCTACGCCAAGGCCGTCCGCGCTCGCGGCCCGCTGCCCGAGCTGAGCGAGGGCGAGCGCGCGCTCTTGCGCGAGGTCGATCCCCGCGCCCTGGCCACCGACGCCATGCGCCGGGCTCGGGCCCTCCAGGTGATCCTCGACGAGTACCCGACGAGCGCCGCCGCGCTGGGCGTCGACGCCGTCGATCGCTTCTTCTCCTCGCCGGTGTTCCGCGCCTGCGTCTTCGAGCGCGGCTCGATGGTCGTGGCCTTCGGCGAGTTTCTGGGCAGCCGGGCCAAGGGGGCCGGGGCGATCGAGGCCGCCGTCGCTCGGGCTCGGCGCGCGGCGGCGGACTCGACGGTATCGGTATCGGCGGTCCCCGGGGGCGCGGGAGAGCGCCTGGTCTGCGCCCGGGGCATCGTCGCCCTCGAGGTCCCCGCGGGCAGCCTGGCCTGGATCGAGGGCGTGCGCGCCAAGCTGGGCGACGAGCCGCTGCGCGCCCTGGCGCGGCGGCGAAAGCCCTGGCCCAAGCCGCCGCCGCGGCGCGGGCGAGAGCAGCTGCTCGTCGAGGCCAAGGCCGACGGTAGCGTGGACATCGGCGGGGCCTCGGCGTCCCTGGTCGGCCTGCTGCGCGCCGCCGAGCAGCCCCTGAGCCGAGCCGAGCTGTGCGCCGTCGCGGTCCGCCTCGGCGCGGACGCGAGCGAGGCGGGCGAGCTCCTCGATGATCTATGCGGTGAGGGGCTGCTCGAGCGCAGGACCTGAGCGCGGCCCGGAGCCCGGGGGGAGCTCACTCGGCCGCGGACACGTCGTCGGCGATGCTGACGAAGCCCACGTGCACGGTCTTGTCGTCGATCAGGTCGACGCGCTCGATGTCGTCGTCGAAGTAGCGGCCGAGGGCGCGGACCAGGGCCGTCATCATCAAGATCAGCTCGCGCTCGGAGTTGTAGGTGAGCTCGACGGTGTCCTCGTCGAGCCAGCGCATCTCGATGTTCGGGGGCGTGGCCCCTCGCATGCGGCGTCGCGCTCGCCCGTGGATGTCGTCGAGCATCGTCAGGAACTCGCGGCTGTTGGTCGCCTCGTCGTAGTGGCGCGGGGAGAGCCGGGGGCCGTAGATGCAGATCCAGTAGTCGGCGAAGGCGTCGTAAAACTGGTTTTTGGACATGCGGAGGATCTTGCGAGCCTCCTTCATCACGCCGAAGAGTTGCTCGTCGGGGACGGTGGCCGTCGCCATGATCGGCTTGTTCGAGGGATAGCTCGAAGTCGCGAGGATCTTGGTCCACTGGTCCTCACCGTGTTGGGTGATGACCAGCTCCTTGATGCACTTCAAAAACGCGCCCTTCATGTCGACCCCGAGCCTCTCGCAACCACGGTGAGCGTGCTAGCGAAGACTGTGCTTTGCAAGGTGATACTGGCGTAGCGACGACTCCGGTAGTGGAGGAATCGACATATCGTTCAAATGGGGCAGGGGTCACGCCACAATTGCGTCACGCGTCGGGAGCCAGGCTTGCGACCAGGCCATCGCCCAGGTCAGCGAGCTTGGTTGGTGCGTGCGGAGATCGATCTCGAGTTTGGGGAGGTCGGCGTGCACCTGTGGCGATCGCGCCCTGGCCGCAGCGTTGTTCTCGCGTGGCCCCCCCGCGCGACTTGGTGACGCTCGAGATCCGGCGTCGGCGCGGCGCGGGGGAGGGGAGATCGCCCCGGGCGAAGGCGGGACGTCACCGAGGGTTCACGGACGTGATCGCGCACGCGATGTGCGGACTGTGGGCCTCTCGTCCGCCAAAATGGTCTGGAGGGGCGAAGATGGGCAACGCGGTGAGCCCGCCTGGTGGCTGGCTCGTCGTGTCTTGGAGCCCCTAAAATCGCCGGGCTTGCCGTCTTCGACCCCAGCCCTCGGTCGAGCCTCCCGCGCGCTCGGCCTCGCCGCGCTCTTGCCTCTGGCCTGCGTCCGCGAGCCCCTGCCGGAGATCTGTCCGGTGGTCGAGGAGGGCGACCTGGTCATCTCCGAGCTGCGCGGGGTCTCGGCCAACGCCAGCGACACCTTTGGCCAGTACATCGAGGTCTACAACGCCGGGGATCACAGCGTTGATCTCCAGGGCATGGTCATTCGCCTGCGCAGCAGCGGCGGCGACGAGCTCGAGGTCTTCGTGCGCGAGTCGGTGCCCCTGGCGGCCGGCGGCTACGCGGTGCTCGGCCCCGGTGACCCCGACGACCCGCCGACGTGGATGGACTACGCGCTGGGTTGGGACATCTCCGGCGGGGATCCGGCCCCGGAGGATGGCGGGGATCCGGTCTTCCCCAAGGACCTGCTGCGCTACGACGCGGCCTTCATCGAGCTCGAGGCCTGCGAAGATCTGATCGACTCGGTCTACTACGCCGCCGACGATCTCCCGGCCGACGGGACCTTGGCCTGCGGAAACGCCGAGGCTCCGCCGAGCGCCGCGAGCAACGACGCCGTCGAGGACGGGGCGTGCTGGTGCGTGGACGATCTCGAGGCCGACCCGGACTACCCGCTCTTCGGCCTCGGCCTGCCGGGCACACCTGGGAGGGCGAACCGATGCGAGTGAGCCCGATGCGAGTGAGCCCGAAGCTGGGCCTGCGCGCCTGGCTGCGCGCCGCGGCCCTGAGCTCGGCCTGCGCCGGCGGCCTCGCGCTGACGGCCTGCGCGGCCTCGGACTCGCGCTTCGATCGCAGCGAGCTCGAGCTCTCCGACGCCGGCCTGGTGCTCGGGGAGTTCCCGCTCCAGCCCGGCGCGGTCGTCGACGGCGACACCATCAAGGTCGACGGCCTCGACGCGAGCTTGCGCCTGCTGGCCATCGACACCGAGGAGACCTTCAAGTCCGAGAAGGCCTGGCGCGAGTTCGAGGTCGGCTGGGAGGCCTACCTGGCGGCCAAGCAGGGCGAGACCTCGCGGCCGATCAAGGTGCCCACGCCCCTGGGCATGGACGCCAAGCACTGGGCCGAGGACTTCTTCTCCGGCGTGACCCGGGTCCGGCTCGAGCGCGACGACCCCAAGAAGATCCGCGGCCGCTTCAACCGCTACCTCGCCTACGTGTTCGTCGAGGACGAGGACGGCGAGTGGATCAACTACAACGTCGAGGTCGTGCGCGCGGGCATGAGCCCCTACTTCGCCAAGTACGGGTTCTCGCGCCGCTTCCACGCCGAGTTCGTGGCCGCGCAAGACGAGGCGCGGGCGGCCAAGCGCGGAATCTGGGCCGAGGGCGCCCAGTGCTACACCGACTACGACCTGCGTCTGGCCTGGTGGGACGCGCGCGGGCGCTTCGTGGCCGGCTTCGACGAGCTCGCCGCCGAAGACCCGAGCTACATCGCCCTCGACGACTGGGACGCCAAGCAGCGCCTGGCCGCGGCCCTCGGCGAGGAGGTCGAGGTGCTCGCGACCGTGGGCGACATCCGCCAGGGCGAGCGCGGGCCCAAGCGCGTGCTGCTCAGCCGGCGGATGTTCGACGACTTCCCGCTGATCTTCTGGGACGAGGACGTGTTCGTCGACTCGCAGATCGATCACTACCGCGGGGAGTACGTGCGCGTGCGCGGCGTGGTCACGGCCTACACCGACCGCCGCAGCGGCGAGCGTCAGCTGCAGATCGAGGTCCAGGTGCCCGAGCAGGTGATCTTGCCGGACTACGTGCCCCCGGGGCGGCCCGAGGACACGGACCCCGACATGGTCTACGAGGGCCAGGCCATCGACGCGCAGGCGGTGGAGGAGCCGGCGTCGGCCAAGCCGGCGGCGGGCTCGCCCGATGCTTCCGGTTCGCCCGAGCCATCCGACTCCGCTGAATCCGCGGGCTCACCTGATTCACCTGATTCACATGATTCCCCCGACTCGGGTACCTCGGCCGACGCCGCGGGCGAGGTCGGGAGCGCGGATGCCGATGCCGACGCGGATGCCGATGCCGATGCTCCGGGTGCGCCGGCGGACGAGGGCGAGGGCGCGGCCGACTGAGATTCTTCGAGAGCTTGGACTTGATCATGCGCGACCTACGAAAGACCCCGCTCGGCCTCCGCACTGGCGCCGCCTTTGGGCTGTTTGCCCTCGCGGCCCTCGGCCCCCTCGGCTGCCCCTCCGACGACGGCGAGTCCGCCGACGAGGCGGGCGGCGACTGCTCGCTGCTCGCTGGCGACCTCGTGATCACCGAGGTCATGGCCGACCCCGAGGGCAGCGACGACGGTCAGGAGTGGCTCGAGGTCTACAACGCCAGCGGCGCGGCGATCGAGCTCGAGGGCGTGACCTTGGTCTACGCCAAGGCCGACGGCTCGGGGACCAAGACGCACACGATCGCGCGCAGCATGAGCCTGGGGGCCGGGGAGTACGTGGTCTTCGGCGGGGTGCTCGACGAACTCGCCGGCGGGGAGTCGATCGTCGACTACGGCTACGCCGACGAGCTCGGCGACTTTGGCAACGGCGGCGGCTACCTGGCGGTGCGCTGCGAGGACGGCTCGACCGTCGACGAGATCTATTACGACGAGGCCAGCTCGGGCGCCTCGCGGGCCTTCGACGGCGCGCTGAGCCCCGACGCGGCGGCCAACGACAGCCTGGGCAGCTGGTGCGACTCGACCAGCGAGTTCGACGGGCCCGAGGCCCTGGGCACGCCCGGCGCGGCCAACGACCCCTGCGGGACCTCGGACACCTGCATGCTCGACGGCGAACTCGTGGCCGTGGATCGCCCGGCGCCCGGGGAGCTGGTGATCACCGAGGTCATGGCCAGCCCCAGCGCCGTGTCCGACGACTATGGCGAGTGGTTCGAGTTCTACGCCGACGGCGACTTTCACCTCAACGGCGTGACCATGGGCCGCGACGTCGAGGACCAGGAGGCCGAGGACATCGTCGCGTCCGTGGACTGCATCCCGATCTCCGCGGGCAGCTACAACGTGATCGCCAAGTCGACCCAGAGCGACCCGACGGCCGATGACTACAACGGCGGGCTGCCCGAGGAGGCGATCGTCTGGCAGACCTCGATGGCGCTGACCGGCGACGGCGCGCTGTGGCTGGGCGCTCAGGGCGAGCTCCTCGATCTCTTCGACTGGGAGGGGGCCGGGGACGGCGAGTCTCTCCAGCTCGATCCGGACGCGATCGACACCACGGCCAACGACGACCAGGCCAACTGGTGCGACGCCGCGCTGCCCTACTCGGGCGAAGCGGACGACGAGGGCGACCTCGGCTCACCGGGGGCGGCCAACGCCCAGTGCATGGGCGTCGGCCCCGAGGGCCAGTGCTACGACGGCGAGCTCGGCGAGTGGCGAGACATCGAGCCGCTCGCCGTCGGCGACCTGGTGATCACCGAGCACCTCGCCAACCCGGCGGGCGAGGACGCGACCGGCGAGTGGTTCGAGCTGCTCACCTCGGGCTCCGGCGACCTCAACGGCCTCCAGGTCGGCAAGATCGCCAGCGACACCGCCGACGAGGACGTGGTCGCCGACGACTTCGAGGACGTGATCGTTCAGGGCGACGACTGCGTGCACGTGGGCGCGGGCAGCTACCTGCTGATCGCGCGCAGCGCAGATCCAGAGGTCAACGGCGGGCTGCCCGAGGTCGACTACGAATTCGGCGTGTCGCTCAACAACAGCGGCACGGACCTGCTGATCGGCTACGCCCTCGACGGTCAGGAGGCCGCGATCTGGGACCGCGCGCCGCTCTCACCGGTGGTCGAGGGGGTCAGCGGCAGCCTCGACCCGGCGCTGCTCAACACCGTCGACAACGACGACCCGGACAACTGGTGCGAGGGCGACCCCAGCACCCCGGGCGCGGCCAACAGCGAGTGCGCGGGCTCGAACTCCGGCCAGTGCCTCGACCCCGACACCCAGCTGATGCGCATGCTCGACGTGCCCGAGGCCGGCGAGGTCACGATCACCGAGTACATGGCCAACCCCGACGCGGCCTCCGACACCAACGGCGAGTGGTTCGAGCTCCACGCGAGCGGGAGCTTCGACCTCAACGGGCTGCAGATCGGCAAGGGCGGGGTGTTCTCGACCACGATCACCAGCGAGGACTGCATCGAGATCGCGGCCGACAGCTACGTGGTCATCGCCCGCGAAGAAGTGCTCGAGACCAGCTGCCTCGAGGAGGCGCCGACGGCCGTGGCCAACTTCTCGCTGAGCAACAGCAACTCCAACCTCGAGATCGGCCACGGCGACGTGCTCCTCGACGAGGTCAGCTGGGTCAGCACGGCGACCGGGGCGGCCTCGAGTCAGGACCCCGACACCCTCGAGTGGTGCACGGCCGTCGACCCCTACGGCTGCGGCGACCTCGGGACCCCTGGCTACGTCAACCCCAGCTGCGAGGGCGGCGGGGGCATGGACGGGCAGTGCCTCGACGGCGACGCGTGGCGCGACATCGTGGCGCCGATCGCCGGGGACGTGGTGATCTCCGAGTTCATGGCCAACCCCGCGGCGGTCGGTGACTCCGCTGGCGAGTGGTTCGAGCTGCGCGCCCTGGCCAGCTTCGATCTCAACGGCCTCGAGCTCGGGCGGGTGTTCGCCGACGGCCCGCTGGCCACGGTCGACGTCGCCGACTGCGTCCCGCTCGCCGCCGGCGAGACCGCGCTGCTCGCCCGCGACGACGACGCGGCGACCAACGGCGGCCTCCCGGCCGTCGACGCGACCTTCAGCTTCGGGCTGACCAACAGCAACAGCAGCCTGTTCGTGTCGAGCGAGGGCGTGCTCCTCGACGAGATCGCGTGGACCAGCGTGGGCACGGGCAAGAGCACCAGCTTGGATCCGAGCAGCTACGACCCGGACGTCAACGACACGGCCGACAACGCCGACGCGGCCTGGTGCTACGCGGTCGCCGAGTACGGCGACGGCGACCTCGGCACGCCGGCGGCCGACAACGAGCAGTGCCAGTGATGCGCGCGGTCGGCCAGCAGGTGACGAGCGCTGCGGCGCGGCTGGGGTCTCGGACCTTGGCGAGGGTCGCGTGCGCGGCCGGCCTGATTGGGCTGGCTGGGCTGGCTGGGCTGGGCTGCGCGGCCGAGGAGGGCGACGAAGGGGACGGCGGCTCGAGCTGCGGCCCGAGCGAGGCCGTGGTCGCCCGGGTCATCGACGGCGACACCGTCGAGCTCGAGGGCGGCGAGCGCGTGCGCTACCTGATGATCGACGCCCCCGAGAGCACCGATCCCGCGGCCGTCGAGTGCTGGGGTCCCGAGGCCGCCCAGGCCAACACGGACCTCGTCGAGGGCCAGACCGTGAGCCTGCGCTACGACGTCGAGTGCGAGGACACCTACGGGCGCCTGCTCGCCTACGTCGAGCTCAAGGGCCGGGTGATCAACGAGCTGCTCGTCGAGCGCGGCCACGCCTGCGTGCTGCACATCCCCCCCAACGGCGAGGACGAGCTCGAGCGCTACGAGGACCTCGAGTACGCGGCCGAGCAGCTCGACAAGGGCCTGTGGGCCGTCTGCGAGCCCAGGCCCTGCTAGGGCGCGAGACCACGAGGAAGCGAGCGAGCACGTGCACAGTCGACGACCCAGGATCACGAGGATCACCGTCGCGGGCCTGCTGCTGGCTGCGCTGTGCCTGCTCGCGCCCACGCGGGCCTGGGCCATCGAGTATGAGATCTTCATCGACGTCGATGACGAGGAGCAGCTCTACGAGCTCTACATCAGCGACCAGATCTCCGAGGACACCTTCAACACCCTGGTCGAGCTGCGCCGCCGGGGCGTCGACCTCAACGAGGCGACCCGCGAAGAGCTCTACTCCCTGCCCAACCTGACCTACGACGAGGTCGACGCGATCTTGGCCTACCGCGCCGAGGCCGGGGTCATCCACCGCCCGGCCGACCTCGCCGCCGCCGGGGCGCTGAGCGAGCGCAAGCTCGCGGCGATCTTGACCTTCATCGTGGCCAACGACCCGCGCAGCCGGCTCACGGCCACCCACGGCTGGGTCCGCTATCAGACCGCGTGGACGGCCGGCGACACCAAGGTCCCGCCCATGGCTCTCCAGGCCCGGGTCACGACCTTGCGCCACCTGACCGTGGGCGTGGCCGCGTTCTTGACCCGCCAGCGCCCGGGCAACCCGGTGTGGGATCCGACCCGCGACGCGCTGATGGCCGAGGTCGCGCGCCCGCGGGTCGCCGTGCCCAAGGCCTTCGCCCAGTGGGACACCTCGCGCTGGGGCGTGATCGTCGGCTCCTACCGCGCGGGCTTCGGCCAGCGCCTGGTCTTCGACACCAGCGATCGCTACACGCCCAACGGCTTTTACTTCGACGACGCGGTCTACCGTGACAACGACCTGGGCATCGCCTGCCGCGAGAGCGCCGGCGAGCTCGCGGTCTCGCCCTGCGCCGGGGCGGCGCGCTACAGCTACGAGACCAAGGACTTCAAGTGGCGCGACGGCCAGCGCGGCCTGGCGATCGGGGCCAAGCACCTCGACGTGCCCGTGGGCTGGCTGCAGCTCTACGGCTTCGGCTCGTGGCAGCGCCGGCAGATCTACCAGTACGAGCTCTACGACGCCGACGCCTGCTCGGACCCGCGCTCGAGCGAGGACGCCTGCTCGGCGCCGGCCTTCCTGGTCCTCGACGAGGACCAGGACGCGCTCGCGCCGACCTCGGCGCACAAGAGCCAGACCCTGCCCAACGTCTACGACGAGGTCCTCGGCGGGGCGAACTTCACCTGGTTCTACGACCGCCGCACCCACGTGGGCGTGACCGGCTACGGAGCCTCGGCGCTGTGGAACGTCGAGGGCGCCACGCTCGACTTTCAGGACTGGTCGTCGACGCCCTTCGGCGGGGCCTGGGGGGCCGTCGGCGTCGACATGGCCTGGGGCCGGCGGTGGTCGGACCTCGCCGTCGAGCTCGCGCGCAGCTTCGACTCGATGCAGCGCGTGGTCGGCAGCGACGCGGACTATGGCGGCGGCGGCTTCGCGGGCGTCGCTCGTCACACCAGCACCTTCGGCAAGCACGAGCTCGAGCTCAGCGCGCGCTACTACGACATCGACTACGCCAACCCCTACGCCGGCTCGATCGCCCAGGCCGACGAGTTCAACGGCAACCGCGCCCGCGACGAGGCCGGCGGGCGGGTGCGCTACATCGGGCGGATCGCCGACCGCCTCGACCTGCGCAGCGCCGTCGACTTTTGGGTCACGCCGAGCCGCAAGATCCCCAAGTTCCTCGGCTACGTGCGCAGCGACATCGACGTCAATTCCTGGTTCCGCCCGGGGCTTTGGCTTCAGTACCGCAGCTCGGACCTGCGCCCCGGCAAGACCGAGGGCTGCGCCGCGAGCGGGGGCCTGTTCGTGGTCATCGACGGCGAGGTCGTCTATCGCCCGAGCTTCGACTACGACGACCCCAACTACCGCTCGCGCTGCCTGGCCGAGAGCGGCCAGATCACCGCGCGCCTGGCCTTCAAGCCGATCAAGCGGCTGTCGATCACCGCCCAGTATCAGCACGAGGTCCTCGACGACGTGACCATCGACGGGCGCTCGCGCCAGGACGCGGCCGCCTACCTGATCGTGCGCACCAATCCCTGGCGGAGCCTGCGGATCGTCGGCCGCATGCGCTACCTCCACGAGGACATCAACCGGACCAAGTACTACGACGAGCCCGACTCCGACGACGCGCCGCGCGACGCGGATCGCTACGAGCAGTCGCTGTGGACCTACGTCGATCTGTCCTATGTGTTCAAGAAGGTGTTCCTGGCCCGGCTGCGCTACGACAACGTGCTGTGGCTCGACAACCGCACGAGCACCGAGCTGCGCACGCCCTCGCCGGAGCACCGCCTGCGCCTGGAGCTCGAGGTTCGCTTCTAGAGCGGCGATCAGCTTGAAGGCGCGCCGTCAGGTGCGTCTTGGCGGTTCCGTGGCTAGGAGCGAGGCCGAAGCTGTGGTGGACCCACTGCGAGCGCCGAGCGACAACGACCACGGGTCCGCCCAGATGTGCCTGGCGGTGCGAATTCAAACCGATCGCCGCTCTAGTGTGCGCGGCAGAGGACTTGAAGGGCCCCAGGCTTGGAGCACCGGCCGCTGACTTCGTTGCTCGTCAGTCATTTGTGCCCGACAAACTCCCTCCTCGCGCCTCGTCAGCAACCGGCGATCCGGCGCCTGGGACCCTTCAAGTCCTCTGCCGCGCACACTAGACCGCTTTGGGGTTGGGCTCACGCGCTCGACAGTCCGTCGAGGCCGAGCGCCTCGCCGGTCTCGAGCCAGGTCTTGAGCCCGCACAGCACCATGGGCCAGGCCTCGCGGACTCGGTCCAGCGTGGCCGCGCAGCCCTCGGGCAGCTCGTGCTCGAGGTCCAGGCGGACGACCTTGGTCGCGCCCTCGGGCACGCTCAGGCGCCAGCGCAGCTCGCTGCTCGGCTCGTCGAGGTCACAAAAGGCGAAGCTGTGCGCGAGCGCGGCCTCGGGCTCGCAGGCGCGGATCTCTCCGCGGATCGCCAGCACCCGGGACTCCGGCGAGTCGGGGTCGGGATCGGGGGAGTCGTCGTCTTCGCTGCGCGCGGGGTCGCCGAACATCTGCAGGGGCGCGCCGACCTCGAGTGTCGACTCGGCGCGGGCGCCCATGTAGTAGCGGCGAGTCTGCTCGCCCTCGGTGAGCGCGGCCCACAGCTCTTCGGGGCGGGCGGCGACGTAGAGGGTGTGGCGCAGGCTGATCATCGCGGCGGACTCTAGCAGCCCGTGGTGAAACCCAACACGACCCCCTCGCTTGGTCTTGCAGTACGCCTGGTGCAGCAGCGTTTTGGCTGTGCGCTGAATCCAGGCTCGGGTCATGGTGTGTCAGTGATCCAGGCCATGGGTCGGGCCGCTTCGTCTCGTCAGCGCAAAAAACATCGCTATTTTTTGTTGCGATGCAAGACAACGAGGACGCCCCGGTCACCCATGCCAAGGTCGTCGTCGTCGGTGCGGGCCCGGCGGGCTCGGCCACGGCGCTCCACCTCGCCCAGCTGGGCATCGACGACGTTGTGATCGTCGATTTACACGACTTCCCGCGCGACAAGACCTGCGGGAGCGGGCTCTCGCCCCGGGCGATCACCACGCTCCAGGAGCTGAAGATCTGGGACTCGATCGAGCCACTGACTTACCCGATCACGGATCTGCGCATCGTCACCCGCGACGGCCACGAAGCCCTGGTGTCGGCGGGCGAGAAGGCCGCGGCGGCGATCTGTCTGCGCCGTGATCTGGACTTCGAGATTCACGAGCGCTCGCTCGAGGCGGGCGTGAAATTTTTGCCGGGCTTCGCCGCCAGCGAGCCGATCGTCCGCGGAGATCGCTGGATCGGGATCAAGGCCCGCGATGGCCGCGAGGTTCGGGCCGAGTGGGTGGTGGTCGCCAACGGGGCGCACTCGACCCTGTCGACGGCCACGGGGCCCAAGCGGATGATCCACGCGATCATGGGCTGGTGGGAGGGCGTCGACTACCGCCCGCACACCGTCGAGATGATCTGGGATGACCTGACGCTGCCCTACTACGGCTGGCTCTTCCCCGAGACCGAGACCCGGGTCAACATCGGCATCACCTACCAAGACGATCACAAGCTCAAGAACGCCCGGCGGATCTTTCGCGCCTTCTTGGCCAAGCACTACCGCGACCGCCTCGAGGGCGCGACGCAGCTCGGCAAGTGGAAGGGCCACCCGATCGTCTACTCCTATCGCCTGGGCCACCTGTGGACCCCGGGGCGGGTGGTGGTCGGCGAGGCTGGACGCATGACGCACCCTGCGACGGGGGAGGGCATCTACCAGGGCATGCGCTCCGGCATGTTCGCCGCCGAGGCGATCCACGACGTCTTGGCGGGTCGGGCGCGGGAGCGGGAGGCCCTCGAGCGCTACGCCCGGCGCTGCGCCGCGACCTTCCTGCCCTCGTTTTGGGCGGGCGGTCTGGCCCGGGGCATGCTGCGCACGCCCTTCCTGGACATGATGGTCCAGGCCGGGAGCATGCCGCGGCTGCGCGACGCGACGGCGCGGATGCTCGCGCACCTGTGAGTCTGCGCAAATGTTCCGCTCCGAGCGCTCTACACCGCGGACAAAAAAGTCTATAAGTGCGCCCGCGATGAGGAAGCTCGACATCCGCCTTGTGGCCCTCGCTGGGGCCCTGCTGACCACCGCTTGCTTCACCCCGGCCGAGATCGAGGCTCAGCTCGCCGAGGCCCACGAGGGTGATGCCCACGAGGGCGAGGCCCACGAGGGCGAGGCTCACGAGGGTGAGGCCGAAGCTCCCGTTCCCGAGGGGATCGTGAACGCCCAGGGCAAGCAGCTCGGCGTCGAGGTCCCGGAGATCAAGTTCGAGGCGCCCTTCGACGGCGAGCCGCTGAGCAGCAAGACCGTCGCCGACAAGGTCGTGGTCGAGGAGTACCTCGTTGGTGACGGCGAGGTCGTGGTCGAGGGCAAGCAGGTCGAGTTCAGCTACACTGGCTACAGCACCGCCCACGCCCGCGCGATCATGGGCTCGCAGCTCAAGCCCGCGAAGCTGGTCCTCAACGACGCGGCCCGCGAGCAGAGCCCGATCTCCAAGGCCCTGGCCGACGGCATGTCGGGCATGAAGGTCGGCGGCAAGCGCAAGATCACCATCCCCGCCGCGCTGATCGAGAAGGACGCGCCCCCCAACCGTCCGCCCATGGGCGACATCGTGGTGACGATCGAGGCCATGGGCGTGTCCGAGCCCTTCGTGCCCCAGCCGGCCGCCGCCTACGAGGGCTCGCCGGTCCGCACGCAGAAGCTCGACAACGGCCTGGAGATCTACGACATCGTCGCTGGTGAGGGCCGTGAGGCGGCCGAGGGCGACATGGTCGAGGCCCACTACATCGGCATGCTCAGCGACGGCAAGGAGTTCGACTCGTCGCATGGCCGCGCCGAGGGGATGTCGGCGATGGCCGGCGGCGGCGGCGTGATCGCGGGCTTCTCTCAGGGCCTGGTCGGCGTCCGCGAGGGCATGCTGCGCAAGCTCGTGGTTCCGCCGGAGCTCGGCTACGGCGCGGCCGCCAAGGGCGACCGGATCCCCGCGAACTCCACGCTGGTCTTCCTGCTCGAGATCACCTCGGTGACCGAGGGCAAGCCGCTGCCGCCCGGCATGGGCGCGGGTGGCCCTCCCGGTGCGCGTCCGGGCGGCAGGCCTGGCGCAGGTGGTCCCGGCGCTGGCGCAGGTGGTCCCGGCAAGGGCGCTGGCGCAGGTGGTCCCGGCAAGGGCCCCGGAGCAGGTGGTCCCGGCAAGGGTGGCAAGGGCCCCGGCGCGGGCGGCAAGGGCCCCGGCAAGGGCGGCCCCGAGGGTGGCGAGAGGCCGCCCAAGCCCAAGGCGCCCGAGGGCGACGCCGGCTGAGGCCGGCAGCGTCGCTCGCCATCGAGCCCGCCCCGGCGACGCCGGCGGCGGGCTCTGTCGTTGTCGAGCGGCTCAGCCCAAGCTCGCGTCGAGGATCGCGGCGGTCACCCGGCGCTCGGCCGCGGACGCCAGCGCGGCCGCGCCCATGGCGTGGATCTGACCCATGCTCGGCGAGGCGTTGACCTCGAGGACCACGGCCTCGGCGGGGTCGCCGGCCAGTGGATCGTCGGACAGGGGCACGCGCAGGTCGATGCCGCAGTGGCGCAGGCCGATGAGCGCGGCGATCCGCCGGCACAGCGCGATCCATTTGGCGGGCAGCTCGCCATGGACCTCGGCGGTGCAGCAGCGGTTCAAGTTGAGGATCGTCGCCGGGAAGTCGAGGCGCAGGTCGGCCGCGGGGATCGAGGCGTCGTCGAGGGCGGCCGCGGCCAGGGTCGCGCGCCACAGCGGATCCTTGCGCAGGCGCTCGCAAAACTCCGGGGCGCTGGCGCGGGCGTCGGCGGCGGTGAGCAGCTCGAGGACCGTGGAGCGGCCGTCGCCGACGAGGCGCAGCGGCCGGCGCAGGTAGGCCAAGAGCAGCTCACCGTCGAGCAGGTCGACGCGCAGGTCGAGGCCAGGGAGGGCGCGCTGGACCAGGGCGAGCTCGTCCTGGGCCCAGACCTGCTCGAGGGCCGTCGGCAGCTGCTCGAGGCGCTCGACGAGGATCACGTCGCGGCCACGCGAGCCGCGGTTTGGTTTGACGACCACGGGCAGGCCCTCGCGCTCGGCGAAGGCCAGGCCCGGGGCGAGGCCGCGCTGCGCGGAGAAGCGATCGTGGCCGTCGGGCAGCAGGTGGACGCCGGGGGCGAGGCAGCGGGCGCTGGTCGGGGCCGAAAAGCCGTTGGCGCGCAGGACCGTGGCGGTGAAGAACTTGTCGGAGGCCAGGCGCGCGGCGGCGGCGTCGTTGACCGCGGACACGCCGGCGACCAGCACCCGCGTGCGCCCGCCCTTGCGCAGCTGCCACAGCCAGCGGGTCTCGGGATCGAGGCAGGTCGCCGTCCAGCCGAGCTCCGCGGCCGCGCGCAGGCGCATCTGGAGGATCGACGAGCGCGCGGCGTCGGGGGAGGGGGCGGTGTCGGGGGGCGACGAGGTGTCCACGGCGCGGGAGTCTGCCCGGACCACGCCCCTTCTGCTACCGTCGATCGTCCATGGCCCTCGCCCGCCAGCGCGCCCGCGTCCACGAATTGCTCGGGGCGGACCTGGTCCACAGCCCCTGGCTGCGCCGCCTGGGTCGGATCAGCTTCCTGGGCACCCTCGACGAGCACCCCCGCAGCCGCCGGGCTTCGACGCGCCTCGAGCACTCGCTGGGCGTGGCGGCCCTGGCAGCCGACGCCGCCGAGGCCCTCGCGCTGCCCACGGCCAAGGCGCGGGTGTTCGTCGCCGCCTGCCTGCTCCACGACGTCGGCCACTACCCGCTCTCGCACGCGGCCGAGCCGGCCTTCGCCAAGGTCCTGGGCGCGGGCCACCACGAGGTCGGGCGGTGGATCATCTTGGGCGCCGGCCCGATCCCCCGCGTCCAGTCCCTGGCCCCGCAGCTCGAGCAGCTCGACATCGATCCGGCCGTGGTCTGGGGGATCATCGATCGCAGCCCCGAGCTCCCCGCCGACTTCGCGCCCCTCGCCGAGCTGCTCAAGGCGCCGATCAACCTCGACACCCTCGAGGGCATCCAGCGCGCGGCCCGGGACTTTCGCGTCCGCAGCGTGCGGCTGCCCGAGCGCGTGTTCACCTGGGTCGGCGACGAGCTCGGCATCAGCCGCGCGGCCCTGCCCGCGGTCGATCGCTTCTGGGGCCTCAAGGACCGGGTCTACGATCAGGTGATCAACCTGCCCTCCAACATCCTGGCCGAGGCGCGGCTGTGCGAGCTCGTCGCCCAGGACATCGACGCCACGGTGCTCCACGGCCTCGAGGCCTTCGACGACTCGGCCCTGCGCCGGCGCCTGGGCGCCGAGGGCCTCGAGCGCGCGGCCCTGGTCGATCGTGACGACCGCGACTACGAGCTGTGGGTCCGGGCCGACTACGGCGAGCGCGTGGCCAAGGAGGAGCGCGAGCCGCTGATGGTCCGGGTTCGCAAGCGCTACTACGTCGACCTGGCGATCGAGCCCGAGGCCGGCCAGGAGGGCCTCGGCCTGTCGCGCTGGATCGAGCGCTACCGCCACGAGAAGACCCGCGCGTGGCTGGTCTCGCGCCGCCGGGATCAGCTGCGCCTGCCCTTGCCCTCGGCGGTCTTCGCCGAGCCGCCGGCCTCGGAGGCCCCGGAGATCTGATGGCCGAGGAGAGCTCCGCCGGCGCATCCGCGTCCCCGCCCTCGGCCTTCGCCGAGCTGCTCCCGCGCCTGGGCCTGGGCGTCGACGAGGTCCCGGCGATCCTCGCGGCCGAGCGCTACTCGAGGCTGCGCCAGGACGAGGCCCGCGCGCGCCTGGCCGGGCTGGACCTGCCCGACAGCGACGCTGGCGGGGCGGCGGCGGTCTTCGCCCTCGGCTCGCTCGGGCGCCTCGAGGCCTCGCCGGTCTCCGACCTCGACCTCGCCTTCATCTACGACGGCGATCGCCTCGCCAGCGCGCAGGCCGAGGACCTGCGCGCTCGGGTCATCGCGCGGCTCAGCGGCGCGGACGCTGGCGACTTCGACGTCCCGCAAAAGACCTTCGACCAGGCCGTGAACCTGCGGACCTTGACCCGCAACATCGGCGGCAAGAACGACAGCAACCTCAGCTTGACCTACCGGGCGCTGCTGCTCACCGAGGGCGCGTGGCTGGGCGGGGCCGGGCGAGCCACCAAGCACGCGATCTTTCGCGCTTACGCCGACGCGACGATCTCCCGCGGGCGCTTCTTGACCTCGCTGGGCAACGATCTGCACCGCTACTACCGGACCTTGTGCGTGGACTATCGCCACAAGGTCGAGGAGCTCGACAAGGGCTGGGGGATCCGCGTGCTCAAGCTCCGCCACAGCCGCAAGCTCTGGCACCTCGCCAACCTCGCCTTGCAGTGCTGGGCCTTCGACAGCATCGACGACGACGGCGACCGCGACGTGGCCCTGGGCGCGCACATCGGCTGGCCGTCGCTGCTGCGCCTGGCCGGCGCCCTCGAGCACTTTGGCGCCCCCGAGCTGGCCCGCGAGCCCTTCGCCTGCTTCGATCGCTTCTTGGCCGCGATCGCCCAGCCGCAGGTGCGCGAGGCGCTGGCGGGGCTGCGCTACGAGCAGCGCGAGCGCTCGCCCGTGTGGCGCGAGCTCGACGACAACGCCGACCGCCTCGACGCGGCCACGGCCGACGTGGTCGAGCTGCTCTTGCGCAGGTGTCGGCGCTTCTTCGTGCGTTTTTGCGTGCTGTGATGGAGCAGGGCAGGCGCGGCTCGGGCTGGTTGGTCGTGCTCGCGGCGCTGCTCTTGGTGAGCTCGGCGGGGCTGGGCCTGGGGTGGTGGCGGCTGGGCGCGCGCGAGGACGGCGGCCAGCGGGGAGGCGGCGAGCACAGCCGCGCCGAGCGGGGCCGCGTGCGCTCGGATTGGGGGCGGCGCTTCGGGCCGAGGGGGGCGCGCGCTCGGGTCAGCGGGCGGATCTTGGATCCGCGCGGGCAGGGCCTGGCCTTCGCGGAGGTCTGCGCCTTCGCCGAGACTTACCCGCTGCGCGGCCTCGATGATGGCGCGCCTCGCTGCGTCCGCGCCGACGCCAGCGGCCGCTATCACCTCGAAGACCTGTGGCCGGTGGAGACCCACATCCACGCCAGCGCGCGCGGCTTCATCGCTCAGCGGCGCAGGGATCCCGAGCACCCGCGCGCGCGCATCGGCCTCGACCTCGCCCCGGGCGAGCAGCGCGAGGACGTCGACATCCGCCTTCGTCGCGGCGGAGTTGCGATCCGCGGGCGGGTCCTCGACCTCGCGGGCGCGCCCCTGGCCGACGCCCTGGTCTGGGTCCTGGGCCCCGCCCACAGCACCAGCGCCGGCGTGGCCGTGACCCGCAGCGACGCCCAGGGCGGCTTCGAGCTGTGGGCGGCCCGCGGCCCGCGAACCGTGGTGGCCTGGGCCGGCGGGCAGGTCCACGGGCAGCGCGAGGTGCTCGCCCCCGACGAGGGCGTGGCGCTCGTGCTCGCGCCAGCGTCCGTGCTCGAGGGTCGGGTCGTCGACGCTCGCGACGGCGCCCCGGTGCCCGGCGCTCTGGTCTCGCCGGGCGGACACTTTGGCAGCGGCTACGACGTGCGCAGTGACGCCGAGGGCCGCTTTCGGATCTCCGCGCTCGAGCCCGGCGACTACCGGCCGGCGGCCAAGACCCGGGACCGCCACGGCCACGCCGAGACCCTGGTCGCCCTCGGCCTCGGCGAGCGCGTCACCGAGCTCGAGATCCGCGTGCGCCCAGGGGTCACGGTCCGCGGTCGCGTCGAGCTCGTCGAGAGCGGGCTGCCCTGCACCCACGGGAGCCTGCGCCTGCACAGCCGCGCGCACGGCGAGTACGCCGAGCTCGATCCCCGCGGCCGCGTCGAGCTGATCGGCGTGCCCCCCGGGCGCTACGCCGTGGCGCTCAGCTGCCGCGACGCGATCCCCCGCCCGCGCTACCCCGATCTCCTGGTCCGCGACGACCACGTCGGCGGGCTGCGCTGGGAGGTGATCGAGGGCCTGAAGATCCGCGGGCAGGTGGTCGACGAGCGCGGGCGGGGGATCCCCGGCGTGCCGCTGCGCCTGCGCGCGCGTCTTGGTGGCTCGGTCGCCGAGCTCGCCAGCCGCGAGGACGAGTACAGCGACGAGCGCGGCAACTTCGTGTTCGCCGGCCTCGAGCCGGGGCGCTACGCCATCGCGCTCGGTCCCTCCACCCACCGCCCCGGCCCGGCCGAGCCCGTGGTCGTCGAGCTCGGCGCCCGCGATCTCGACGACCTGCGCGTGGTCCTGCCGGCGGCCGCGAGCTTGCGCGGGCGGACCACGGACGCCGCCGGAGCGGCCTGGCCCGGGGTCGAGGTCGACGTCTGGCTGGTCGGTGACGGCGGCTTCGAGTCGGTGCGCAGCGATCAGAGCGGCCGCTTTCGCGTGGCCGCCCTGCGCCCCGGGCCGCTGCGCCTGAGCGCGGCGGCGCAGCCCGACGAGTGGTCGCCGCGGGTTCCTCTGGCGGTCCTCGGCCCGACCGAGCTCGAGCTGCGCCCGGGCGAGGTCTCGCGGGTGGCGCTGGCCCTCGCGCCGGCGGCCGAAGGGCGCGTCGAGGGCCGGGTCGTCGACGCCGCGGGGCGCGGGATCCCAGGGGCGCTCGTCGACCTCGTCGAGGTCCTCGGCCCCGAGCTCAGCGCGACCTGGCGGCGGGAGCAGTGGAGCTTCCCCGGGCCGCCGACGCGCAGCGACGCCGCGGGCTACTTCGCGTTCACTGGCCTGCGCGAGCTCGACTACATGGTCTTCGTTCACCGCCCGGGCGGCGGTGAGGCCATCGCTCGGCTGGTCTCGCCCGGCGACGAGCTCGAGCTCGTCGTCTTCGCGAGCGCGGCTTGCTCGGGGCGCGTGCGCCTGGCCGATGGCAGCGTCCCGGAGCGCTTCTCCGTGGTCCTCGAGGACGAGGCCGGCGAGGACAGGCTGCAGAGCTTCGACCTCGAGACCGAGGGCGCCTGGGCCCTGCGCGGCGTCCCGCCGGGGGACTATCGCCTGCGGATCTACACCGCGGCCGGCTACGGCGAGCGCTCGCTGAGCCTGCGCGCGGGCGAGTCCGCGTCTGGGCTCGACGTCCTCGTCAGTCCGCGCCCGCGGCTGCGCGGACGCCTGGTCGACCTCGACAGCCGCGCGCCCGTGGCCGATCGCAGGCTGTGGCTGATCAGCCGCAACGACTGGTCCGAGCGAAGCGTGCCCGTGGAGACCGACGCGGACGGCCGCTTCGAGCTCGAGGGCGCGCCCCCTGGCCCGGTGTCCCTGCGCATCGAAGGCGGGCGAGGCTATGGCGCGCAGACCATCCCCATGCGCATCGAGGCGCACCCGCTGGACCAGGCGCTCGGCGAGCTAGCGATCGTCGCCTCGCGCCTGGGCGAAGGACAGCGCCCGGGCGAGCTCGGCTTCGCCCTCGAGCTCGGCGCGCGCTTCGGCGAGCGCCGGCGCTTCGTGGCCATGGTCGACAGCGTGGATCCGGACGGCCCGGCGGCGCGGGCGGGCCTGCGCCCCGGCCAGGTGATCGCCGCGATCGACGGCCACAGCCTCGACAGCGTCGACCGCTACCTTCGGCTGACCGAGGTCCCCGCGGGCGCGAGGCTGGCGCTGCGCTTCGACACGGGCGAGGCGCTCACGCTCGTCGCCGAGTAGCGAGCGTCGCCCCGAGCGGAGCACCTCGCTGGTCAGCCGCGGAGGCATCGGCCATGCTGTGGCCGTGCCCTTGCCCCGCAAGCTGACCAAGTTCGTGAAATTCGCCGGTATGGGCCTGGGCGCGCTCGTGCTCGCGTTTTTGTGCCTGTGGCTGAGCGCCTGGGATGCCTACGGCGCCGCGGCCGAGGGCGAGCGCCTGGAGCGGATGCACAACTCGCCCCAGTGGACCGGCGAGGGCTTTGGCAACCGGCTCCCGCGGGTCGACGGCTCGCCCATGGCGATGCTCCGCAAGTCGCTCTTCGCCGGCTCCTCGGTGGCCAGCCCAGACCAGCCGATCGCCGCCGTGCAGACGCGCCACGGCGAAGAATTCGTCGCGCCCCCGGACTCGGGCCTGCGCGTGACCTGGCTGGGCCACTCCACCTTGTTGGTCGAGATCGACGGCGCCCGCGTGCTCGTGGATCCGGTGTTCGGCCCGCGGGCCTCGCCCTTTTCCTGGCTCGGCCCGGCCCGCTTCTACGCCCCGCCGCTCCCCCTGGACGAGCTCCCGGCCATCGACGCCGTGCTGATCTCCCACGATCACTACGACCACCTCGACTACCCCACGGTGCGGGCGCTGGCTGATCGCGAGATCACCTGGATGGTCCCGCTGGGCATCGGCGCGCACCTCGAGGCCTGGGGCGTCCCGCCTGCGCGAGTCGTCGAGCTCGACTGGTGGGAGGACCACGAGCACGCCGGCCTGCGCTTCACCTGCACCCCCGCGCGACACTTCTCGGGCCGCTCGCTCTTCATGGCCGACCAAGACGCCACGCTGTGGTCCGGCTGGGCCGTGCGCGGCCCCGAGCACGCCGTGTTCTATAGCGGCGACACGGCGCTGCACGACGAGTTCGTGGACATCGGCGCGCGCCTGGGCCCCTTCGACCTCACGATGATCGAGTCCGGGGCCTACGACGGCCTGTGGTCCGACGTGCACCTCGGCCCCGAGCAGGCCGTGATCGCCCACCAGCTCGTCGGCGGCGCGGTCATGCTGCCCGTGCACTGGGGCGCCTTCGACCTCGCGCTGCACGGGTGGACGGAGCCGATCGAGCGGGTGCTGGTCGCCGCCGACGAGGCCGGCGTGCAGGTGGTCTCGCCGGCGCCCGGCGGCTCCGTCGAGCCGTCGACGCCCGGGGAGCTGGTGCGCTGGTGGCCAGCGCTGCCCTGGCAGGGGGTCGAGGAGGCGCCGGCGTGGTCGACCTCGGTCGAGCACCTCCAGGCGGGGATGCGCTAGGAGCCCGTGGTGAAACCCAACACGACACCTCGCTTGGTCTTTTCGCCGAGGGCTTTGTCGCCAAAACTGGCAGTACGCCCGGTACAGCGGCGTTTTGGCTTCGCGCCCTCGGCGAAAATCCCGGCGCGAGGAGCCGCGCTGGGTTCCACCACGGGCTCCTAGCGAGCTTGGCGATCAGCTCGCGCGTCGCGTTGCCAGCCAGTCATCGATCTTCCCCACCGCCCGAGAGGTCGCCGCGAGCAGCGGGTTCGACTGAAACACGTGCGCCTGCTCCTCGAACACCTCGAGGCTGACCTCGACACCCGCCGCCTCGGCTGCGCGGGTGGCCGCGCCCGCCTCGTCGAGGAGCACGTCGTGCCCACCCACCTGGATCAGCGTCGGCGGTAGCCCGGTGAAGTCGCCGAAGAGCGGAGAGACCCGCCATTGCCGGCGGTCGAGCTCGCCGGCGTAGTGGCCGGCGGCGTACTCGAGGCGCGGGCGCTGGAGCATGACCTCGTGCTCGGCCATGCTGTCGATGGACGCGGTGCTCATGCTCAGGTCGACCCAGGGCGAGAGCAGTAACAGGCCGCGGGGCAGCGGCTCGCCGCGCTCGCGCAGCTCCATGGCCAGGGCCAGCGCGAGGCCGCCTCCAGCCGAGTCGCCGCCGACGATGGCGTGGCGCCGCGTGGCCTCGGGCAGGGCCAGCCACGCCGCGCGGGCGTCCTCGAGCGCGGCGGGGCAGGGGTGCTCGGGGGCCAGGCGGTAGTCCGGCAAGATCAGCTCCACGCAGCAGCGGTCGGCGATCCGCGCGGCCAGGCAGCGGTGGGTGGACGGCGCGCCCATGATGTAGCCGCCGCCGTGGAGGTAGAGGATCGTCTGCTCGTGAGGCGTGCGCTCGAAGGGGCGGATGCGCAGCGCCTGGACGCCGCCGAGCTCGAGGGCGTCCTCGCGGTGCTCGGGCATGGCGATCTCGGTCATCGCCATCATCCGGGTGAAGGTCGCGCGCTGCTCGGAGATCGGCTGCGAGATCGAGAGCCCGCCAAAGACCTTGCGGAGCTTCTCGAGTCGCGCGCGTTGGGGCTGGTTGCGGGCGGCGGACATTGGCTTCAGCTTCGCGTCAGCAGACGCATGACCAGGCGCTCGAGGGCCGTGGGTGACAGGCCAGAGGCATGATAAGCCAGCTTGGCCTGCCACCCCACGGGTCGGTGAACCCGCCGCCAGCGGCTGGTCGCGGCGGTGTAGACCGCCGCCGCGACATCGCCTGGCTCGAGGTGAACGCCGAGCCCAGCTTGGGCCCTGGCCATGCGCGTGTTGGTGAGCAGGGCCGTGCGCACGAAGATCGGCATCACGTCGCAGACCCGGATGTCGTGGGCCGCCCACTCGACCTCGAGGGACTCGGTCAGCCCGCGCACCGCGTGCTTGGTCGCGGCGTAGCAGGCCATCTCGGGCACGCCGTAGATCGCCGAGGCCGAGGACATGTTGATCAGCCGGGCGCCCGGGGTGTCGCGCAGGTAGGGGAAGGCCGCGTGGGCGACCTCGATCACCCCCTGGAGGTTCACGGCGATCATCCGTCGCATGTCGACGGGGTCGAGGGCCTCGAAGCGACCCACCGACATGATCCCCGCGTTGTTGACGAGCACGTCGACGCGACCGCCAGCGTGCGCCTCGAAGTGCTCGAGGGCCGCGCGGATCGACGCGGGATCGCAGACGTCGAGGTGGGCGTGACAACTGCTGCCGCCGGCTGCGCGCGCGTTTAGCTCGCGGGCCGTGGACGCGAGGGCGTCGGCGTCGAGATCGTAAGCGCCGACGCGCCAACCCGCGGCGGCGAAGCGCAGCGCGCAGGCGCGCCCGATGCCTCGCGCAGCGCCGGTGATGAAGACGGTCCGCGGAGTCGAGGGCGAGCGGTCCATGGCGGGTCGAGTGTGACATGGGCGCAGGGGCGGGTAGACTCCCGACGAGCATGAGCGCCCCCCGCCGCATCGTCGCCGCCCTCGTCCGCCACGGCGACTATCACCAGCCCGAGGGGGTTCCGAGCGCCATGCTGCCGCATCCGCTGACCGAGCGCGGCCGCGAGCAAGCCTGGGCCCTGGGTGCCGCGCTCCACGGTGAGGCCATCGGCCACGGCCTGCACCTCGACCCGGTGCTCGACGCCTCGGCGCTGCTGCGCGCCACCGAGACCGCCAACTTGGCGGCCCAGACCCTGCGCAGCATGGAGAGCGATCAGGACTTCGAGGTCGAGGAGTTCCTCGATCTCGCGGAGCGCAGCACGGGATCGGCCGCCAACCTCGACGTCGAGGCCATCGCCGCCGCCGTCGACGCCGACCCGCGCCTCGATCCCCTCCCGCCGCGCTGGAAGAGCCACCCGCGCTTTCGCCTGCCCATGCCCGGCGCCGAGTCGATGATGCAGGCGGGCGCCCGGGTCGCCGCGCACATCGAGGCGCGGGCGCACCAGCTGGCCCTGCACGCCACCCGCGACACCCTCAAGGTCTTCGTCAGCCACGGCGGCGCGCTGCGGCACGCGGCCGTGTGCATGGGCGCCCTCGACCTCGACGAGGTCCCCGGCCTGTCCATGCACCACTGCGGCTTCGTGCTGCTCGAGCTCTTCCACAGCTCGCCCGAAGCGCGGGCGGCCGGCGCCCCCGGTCGCTGGCAAAAGATCGGCGGCCAGTGGAAGGTCCGCCCCGCCGCGCAGGCCCGCGACTGAGTCACCCACCCCCCAGCATCATGAGCAACCCCGCCCTCGCCTTCGTCGTGCCCTCCCACCGCCAGCGCAGCGCCTTCGTGCCCAACTACCAGGGCGAAAAATTTTGCGAGATGCCGCTGCCTCAGACCAGCGAGGCGTGGCCCAAGTTCGAGGGCGCGCGCATCCGCAATCTCGCCGGCGACCTCTACGACGCCGACCTCGACCTGCTGCGCGGGCGCATTGGCCACAAGCCCTTCGTGTGGCCCAACCGCACGCTCTACTTCTTCTCCGACGTCCACGCCGACGCCGACGCCTGGCGGCGCTCGCTGATCGCCAGCGGCGGGGTGCGCTGGCTCGGCGAGGCCGACGACGCCTACGAGCTGACCGAGGAGGGCGAGGGGGCGCTCTTCGTGGTCGCCGGGGACTGCTTCGACAAGGGGCCGAGCAACCTGCGGCTGCTGCGGGCGATCAAGATCCTGATCGACAAGGGCGCCGACGTGGAGATCCTCGCCGGCAACCATGACCTGCGCACCCTCGTGGGCCTGGCCTACATGGGTCGCAAGGAGCCGCGCTTCGCCCACCTCTTCGTGCGCATGGGCAAGAAGACCATGACCTTGTTCGAGGAGATCCGCCGCGAGTACATGCGCGAGGGTCAGACCAGCGCGCTGAGCGATTCGCAGCTTCACGACGCGCTCTTCCCCGACGAGGCGTGGTTCGAGTCCTTCCCCGAGCAAGCCCGCGGCCTGGTCCCCGACAAGAAGATCACCAAGGAGCTCGCCCGGATCCGCGAGAAGATGGTCGAGCTCCCGCGCAAGTGCGCCGCCCTGGGCATGACCTTGGGCGACATCCACTACGCCGCGCAGCTGGCCCGCGAGCTGTTCTTGGACCCCGCCGGCGAGTTCCACTGGTTCTTCGAGCGCATGGACGTGGCGCTGCGCTGGGGCTCCTTCTTGATCGCCCACGCCGGGGTCGACGACGTGACCGCCGAGATCGCCGCCAACGAGGGCGTGTTCGGCCTCAACACCTGGTTTCACCGCCTGCTCTCCGACGACCCCTTCGAGCTCTATCACGGCTCCGTCGGCAGCATGTTCCGCACCAAGTACCGCGAGATCGACCACCCCTTTACCCAGGTCGGCGTCGATCACATGTACCAGGCCGGCATCTACGGCATCGTCCACGGCCACCAGAACATCCTCCGCGGCCAGCGGGTGCTGATGCGCGAGGGCCTGCTCAACTTCGAGTGCGACTGCTCCGTGGACATCAACACCCGGCGGATCGAGGGCCTCGCGGGCCCGGGCGGGGCGACGGTGATCTTCCGCCCCGACGGCGTGGCCCTAGCCATCAGCGCAGACTACCCGCACGTCAAGGTCTTCGACGCCGCGCGGGTGTTCCCGATGCTGACGATTGTGTGATCGCCCCGCGTCCGGGGGTACAATCTGCGTGAGGACCAGCCATGAGCAGCGACCAGACGCAGACCGAGAGCCCCGAGACCGAGACCTCCGAGACCCCCGCCGTGTCCGCGGACGCCCTCGACCTGTCCGCAGGCGATGAGGGGGAGGGGGACGAGGCCGGCGACGAGGGCGAGGACAAGAAGTCGAAGAAGGCCAAGAAGGACAAGCCCAAGAAGGTCAAGGTCGACTTCGAGGCGTCGATGCCCCGGGCCGAGGCCGTGTCCTACTTCGAGGCGATCATCGGCGGGCTCAAGTCCGGGCGGCTGGAGTTTCGCCAGGAGGGCGACACCTTGGTGCTGAGCCCGCCGGACCAGCTGGAGATCGAGGTCAAGGCGTCGCGCAAGGGGGACAAGGGCAAGGTGGTGTTCGAGATCGAGTGGAGCGAGTCTGGCGGGGGGCTCGAGATCCTGAATTAGACCCCGCGCGCTGCCGGCCCCGCTACCTCGCCGGGGCCGAGCGCACGCACGCACGAGTCGAGCTCAGGGTCCGAAGCGGTCGCCGCCTCGCGCCAACGCGGCGGTGTCGTACCAGCGGAAGTACTCGTCGATCGCGGCAAAGGAGGGCAGCCCCCCGCTCGAGAAGCCGGCAGGGTAGATGTCGAATTCGGGATCGATGGCGACGACGACGAGCTCGCTGGGGAAGGCCTCGTGCCAGTTGTGGGCGTCCGCGATGGACACGGCGGTGTCGCTCGAGGGGCCGTTGAAGAGCACGGTGACCCAGCTCAGCTCGCCGGCTTCGAGCTGATCGCGGAGCACGGCCCAGGGCGCGAGAGTGTTCCTGCCTTCGTTGGTGGAGATCCACTCGGCGATGCTTTTGCAGGGATCGCACCAGGCCGCGGAGGCGTCGAGGAAGATCGGCTTGTCGCCGCCGAGGGTGCACAGATGGAAGGCCTCGCCGTCCTGGTCCACGCTCACCCAGTGTGGCGCTTGCTCGCCGAGCACGGCCGGGCCGGGAGCGTGGATTGGGAGGTCGTCACAGACGTCGATCCCGGGGCCGGTCACGGTGCCTTCGAGCGCCTCGCCGAGGCCCTCGACCTTGCTGGGGACAGCGCTGCGATCAAAGGGCGGGCCGTCGCCGAGCTGGCCGCGGTGGTCCGCGCCCCAGCACCATAGCTCGCCGCCTTCGATGATCGCACAGGCGTGCCAGCTGCCCACGGCGATGGCCGTGGCGGGGCCGGGCAGACCGACGACCGCGGCCGGCGTGGGCTGATCCCCGCCGAGCTCGCCGCGACCGAGCTGGCCGTCGAGGTTGTAGCCCCAGCAGTCGACCTCGCCGGACTCGAGCAGGGCGCAGCTGAAGTCTGCGCCAGAGGCGACCTGGGTCGCGGTCTCGGGCAGAGCGACGTCGATGGGGACGCCGCTGCCGTCGAAGTTGCTCTGGCCGAGTTGGCCGTGGTCGTTGGTCCCCCAGCACTGCACGCCGCCGGACTCGAGCAGGGCGCAGGCGTGGAAGTCACCCATGGCGATGGCTTTGGCCGGGCCGGAGAGCTGCGCGGGCTCGCCCGGGGTGTAGAGGGTGGAGCAGTCGTCGGACTCGAGCTTTCCGATGCCCAGGGTCCCGAACCAGCACTGGCCCCAGCACTGGACCTCGCCGGACTCGAGCAGGGCACAGCTCGAGCGCTGCTCGGCCTGGACGGCCACGGCCGGGCCCGATTGCCCGGTCAGCGCCACGGGGGTGTCGGGGTTCACGAAGTCCTCACCGTCGCCGACCTGGTCGAACCAGTCGCCGCCCCAGCACCACAGCGAGCCATCTTTGTCGATTGCGCAGGTCGAGGTCGTGCCGGCGTCGATAGCCGCGACGGAGGAGCCGAGCGCGTCGACTTGGATGGGGGCGGCGCGATCGAGGCGGCCGTCGCCGTCGCCGAGCTCACCGAGGATATCGAGGCCCCAGCAGGACATCACGCCCGTCGAAGACAGGGCGCAGCTGTGGCCGCCGCCAGCCGAGATCGCGGTGATTTCACCTTCGAGGCCGACGACGGTGGACGGGTAGGCGCGGTCCTCGAAGGGCTCGCCGTTGCCGAGCGCGCCCGCGCCGTCGGCTCCCCAGCACTGCACGAGACCGGACTCGAGGCGCGCGCAGCTGTGGCGAGAGCCGAGCGCGATCTCGACGACCACGGCCTCGCTGGACTCGCCGGTGTCCGAGCTCGTCTCCGCGTCGCCGATCTCGTCGTCGCCTTCGAGGCCGCCCTCGTCGGAGCAGGCCAGCGCGCAGGTGATGGACAAGGACACGATCACGCGCCCGAATTGGGAATGCCGAATGTCATGCATGTGGAGAATCTCGCAGTTCAGGGTCCAAAGCGGTCGCCGGAGCGCCAGCGGTTGACGAGTTCGTACCAGCGATAGTGTTCGTCGATCATCGCAAAGCTCGGGTAGCCCGAGAGCCCGATGCGGCTGGCGAGCTCGAAGTTGGGATCGATGGCGACGATGACCGCGTCGTTGGGGTAGGTGGCGTGCCAGTTGGTGGCGTCTTCGACGACCACGGGGATCTCGCTGTCGGGTCCCTCGGTCAACACGGTCAGCCAGCCGATCTCCCCCTTCTCGACCTGCTCGCGGACGACCCCCTGGGGTGTCAGCGGGGTGTTGCCGGTGTCGAAGGCCAGCCACTCGGCGACGCTCTGGCAAGGCGGGCACCAGGACGCGGAGATGTCGACGATGATCGGCTCGTTGCCGCCGAGGCTGCACAGATCGAAGGCCTCCCCAAACTGATCGAAGGAGCTCCACTGGGGCACCGTGCCGCCGATGAAGCCCCTGCCCGGCGGCGGCTCGTCCAGGCTGCAAGCGTCGATGCCCGGGCCCTCGACGCCGCCCTCGAGCTCCTCGCCGAGGCCGAGGACCTGGCTGGGGACGCCGCTGCGATCGAAGGGCGGGCCGTCGCCGAGCTGGCCGCGGTGATCGGCGCCCCAGCACCAAAGCTCGCCGCCTTCGATGATCGCGCAGCTGTGCCAGGCTCCGGCCGCGATGGTGGTGACGGGCCCTGGCAGGCCCTGAACGGCGACGGGGGCGTAATTCAGCGGTCCGGTTGGATCTGGATAGCCCTGGCCGAGCTGACCGTCGAGGTTCTTTCCCCAGCAGTAGACCTCGCTGGACTCGAGCAGCGCGCAGGTGAACTCGGCGCCCGCGGCCAGCTGCGTCGCCGGCTCGGGCAGGCCGACGTCGATGGGGACGGCGCTGGCGCTGAGTTGATCGCTGTCGACGCCGAGCTGCATGTCCGTGTTTTGACCCCAGCACTGCACGTCGCCGGTCTCGAGCAGGGCGCAGGCGTGGTAGTCACCGACGGCGATGGCCGTGGCCGGGCCCGAGAGCTGGGCCGGCTCGTCGGGGGCGTAGTAGTAAAAGCAATCGTCGGACTCGATCTGGCCGATCCCGATGGTGCCCGACCAGCAGTAGCCCCAGCACTGGACCTCGCCGGACTCGATCAGCGCGCAGCTGACCCGCTGCTCCGCGTCGACGGCGATGGCGGGCCCCGACTGACCGGTGAGCGCCACGGGAGACCCCGGGTTGATGAACTGCTCGCCGTCGCCGACTTGCTCGAACCAGTCGCCGCCCCAGCACCACAGCGAGCCATCTTTGTCGATCGCGCAGGTCGAGCTCACGCCCGCGGCGATGGCCGCGAAGGTGGAGCCGAGCGCGTCCACGGCGGCCGGCGTGGCGAGATCGAGGCGGCCGTCGCCGTTTCCGAGCTGGCCGAGGATGTCGAGGCCCCAGCACGACATCACGCCGGTCGAGGACAGCGCGCAGCTGTGGCCGCCGCCTGCCGAGAGCGCCACGGTCTCGTTGGACAGGGTGGTGAGGGTGGAGGGGTAGGCGTGATCTTCGAGGGGCTCGCCGTTGCCGAGCTGACCTGCGCCGTCGGCCCCCCAGCACTGCACGAGGCCGGAGTCGAGGCGCGCGCAGCTGTGCCCCGATCCGAGCGCGACCTCCACGACCACGACCGCGTCAGCGGCCTCTTCGGTGTCCCCGGTGGTGTCCGACTCGCCTACTTCATCTGCGTTGCCATCAATGGCGCCATCATCATCGGTGCAAGCCAGTGAGCCGGTGACACACAAGGACACGGCGATGCACCAAGTTTTCGAGTATCGAAGGCTACGCACCTGACAAAGCTAGCAGCTCGAAAATGGGGACTAGATGCCAATTTTCCACTATTTCGCGTCACCCCGTGGCCACCGAGTGTAGTCAATCGGTGCACGGGGTGTACGAATATCGATTATGCGTATTCTACGCGAAGCTTCAGCCCGCGCCGAGATCGATCGCAGCCGGCAGCGCGCGGCCTTCGACGCCAGCGATCAGGTTGGCGCAGGCGAGCTCGGTCATGCGTCGGCGGGTGGTCGCGGTCGCCGAGCCCACGTGGGGGAGGACCAGGCAGCGGGGCGCCGAGAACAGCGGGTGCTCGGGGGGCAGCGGCTCGGGCTCGGTGACGTCGAGGGCCGCGGCGCGCAGGCGGCCGGCGTGCAGCGCCGCGATCAGGGCGTCTTGATCGAGCACCGCGCCGCGGGCCGTGTTGATCAGCGTGGCCGTGGGCTTCATGCGAGCGAGGGCCGCGGCGTCGATCAACCGGTGGGTCTCGGGGCTGAGCGGGACGTGCAGGCTGACGAAGTCACTGGCCGCCAGGAGCTCGTCGAGGGTGCAGCGCCGGGCGCCGAGGCTGCGCTCGGCCTCGGGCTTGGGCGAGCGGCTGTGATAGAGGATGTCCATGCCGAAGGCGCTGGCGCGGCGGGCCACGGCGTAGCCGATCTGCCCGAGGCCGACGACGCCGAGCTTGGCCCCGCGCAGCTCCACCCCCAGCCAGCGATCCGGCTTCCACTTCTGCCAGCGCCCGGCGAGGGCGTCCTCGCGGGCCTCGACCAGGCCGCGGGCGGCGGCGAGCAGCAAGGTCATGGCCAGGTCGGCGGTCGCGTCGGTCAGCACCCCGGGGGTGTTGCCCACGCGCACGCCGTGGCGCAGGCAGGCCGCGGTGTCGACGTTGTCGTAGCCCACGGCCACGTTGGCGACGACGCGCAGGGCCGGGAAGCGCGAGAGCAGGGCTTCATCGATCGGCGTGCTCAGCAGGCACATCAAGCCGACGAGCTCGGGCTGGCGCGCCTCGGGTAGGGCGTCGAGGCCGACGATGACCTCGAGCCCTGGATGGTCGAAGACCGGGTCCAGCCAGTCGCGGGGCAGGTCGGGGGGGACGACGATGAGAGCAGGAGCGGGGGCGGGGGCGGGGGCGGACATTCAGCCCAGCATCCCGAGGAAGTCTCCAGCGGGCATCGGCTTGGAGAACATCGGGAAGTCGTACTCGAGCGCGTTTTTGTGCGCCTCCATGGAGGTCGCCGCCGCGCAGTCGGTCAAGGTGATGACCTCGTAGCCGGCCTCGTAGGCGCTGCGCATGGTCGACTCGACGCAGCAGTTGGTCAAAAATCCGCCCAGGGCCACGGTGCGGATGCCCTTGTTGCGCAAGATGAAGTCGACGTTGGTGCTGGCGAAGGCGTCGAGGCCACGCTTACCTTCGATCAGGATGTCGCCCTCGGCCGGGGTCAGGGCGTCGATGATCTGCGCGCCCCAGGTGCCCTTGACGAAGGCCTTGCCGTCGACGACGCCCGCGAGGATGCCGTAGGGGTGCTTGCCGAGCTCGTTGTAGCCGGGGGCGAAGGTGATCGGCGCGTGCATGATCGTCACGCCCTTGGCCCGGGCCGCCTCGACCACGCGGGCCGTGTTGGCCAACATGTCGGTCTTGGCCATGACGTCGGCGACGGCGTCATGGAGCACGCCGCCTTTGCTGGCGAACTCGTTTTGATACTCGATGAGGACGATGGCGGTCTGGGCAGGATCGATGGTCGACATGGCGACTTCGGCATACACCCGCGCTCGCCGGGGCGTCAAAGCCGGAGTGCGAGCGCGGGCGAGGGCCGCTCGGCGAGGCCGGCGCGGTCCTTCGGTCTGCTCGAGGGGCTCGTGGATCACGGGCGCGCGGGCGTCACCGCGGGCGTCACATGGAGACGCGCCTAGCCGACGCTGACGCCCTGCTCGGCGACGCGCTCGCGCAGCTTGTGCTTTTGCAGCTTGCCCAGGGCGTTGCGCGGGAGCTCGTCGACGATCAGCAGGGCGCGCGGTTTCTTGTAGTCGGCGAGGTGGTCGCGGTGATGGGCGACCAGGGCCTCGAGCAGCGCGGCCGGCTCGAGCTCGGCGGCGGCGCTGGGCTCGGGCACGAGGCAGGCGACGATGCGCTCGCCCCACTTGGGATCCGCCACGCCGATGACCGCGACCTCGCGGACGGTGGGGTGCGTGGCCAGGACCTCTTCGATCTCGCGGGCCGAGATCTTGAAGCCGCCGGACTTGATGATGTCGACGGAGGCGCGGCCGACGATGCGGAACACGCCCTCGTCGTCGACGGTCGCGACGTCGCCGGTCTTGAACCACAGCCGGCCGTCGCGGTCGCGCAAGAACAGCTCGGCGAGCTGCTCTGGGCTGCGGTTCCAGTAGCCCGACATGATCCCGTTGCTGAGCACGATCAGCTCGCCGGGCTCGCCGTGGGGGAGCTCGTCGCCTTGCTCGTCGACCACGGCGGCGTCGCAGCCGGGCACGGGCTGGCCCACGGCCCCGGGGGTGCGCACGCCGACGTAGGGGTTGGACAAGGTGATCAGCGTCTCGCTCATGCCGTAACGCTCGAGGATGCGCCGGTCGGTGAGCGCGACGAACTCTCGCCACAGATCGGCCGAGAGCGCGGCGCTGCCCGAGGTGAACAGGCGCCCGCGGGACAGCTGGGGCGCGGCCTCGGGGGCCTGGTGCATGTGCTCGACCAGGGCCGTGTACATGGTCGGCACGCCCATGAAGATCGTCGCGTTGCCGCGCGGCTGATCCGCGAAGCGCTCGACGATGGCGCCCGCGTCGAAGCGGCGCTCGAGCAGCACGGTCATCGCGTGCAGGGCCGCGCCGTGGACCCCGATGCACAGGCCGTGGACGTGAAAGAGGGGCAGGGCGAGGGCCAGGCGGTCGCGCTTGGACCACGTCCACAGCCCGGTCAGGGCGCGGATGTTGGCGATCACCGCCTGGTGCGTGAGCATCACGCCCTTGCTGGGCCCGGTGGTCCCGGAGGTGTAGATCAGCAGGGCCAGGTCTTCGTCGCGGGGGCGCAGGTACTCGCCCGGCTCGCCCGCGAGCAGCTCGGCGAAGGCGAAGCCCGGGGCGCCCTCGTCGATGGCGACGCGCACGGGGGCGCGCTCGAACTCGGGGCGGGCGAGGGCGCTCTCGAGCACCTCGGCGCCAGCGGCGTCTCCGACCACGGCCGTGGGCAGGCAGTCGGCGAGGATGTGCGAGACCTCGAGCGCCCGGTAGCGGGTGTTGATGGGCACGTGCACGGCCCCGAGGTAGTAGTTGCCGAACAGGCAGACGATCTGCTCGAGGCAGGTGTGGGCGTAGACGGCGACGCGGTCTCCTCGGCTGACGCCGGCGTGGGCCATGGCGTTGGCGTAGCTGCGCGCGCGGGCGTCGAGCTCGGCCCAGGTCAGGGTCTGACCCTCGAAGTCGTAGGCGATCTGTTCGCTGCCCTCTTCGAGGGCCGCGAACAGCTGAGCGGTCAGCTCGCGGCTCATGGCTGCTCCTCGCCTCCCGACTGCGCTGATTGGATGCCCATCGCCGTCGAGGATAGCGGCTCGCTGGCTGGTCACAAACCGCGAAGCTCCCGCGAGCGCGGGGATGCTCGAATTGGCGATACGTCGAGTAACACTCGCTGAACTCGTGTGCGCGTCATCTCGTCGAGATCGGGCGCGAACATGGGCGTCGCGTGGGTCTTGCCCCTACGCTGAGCAGCCATGAGCGAGCGCCGCCGAGATCTCCACGAGGCCAACCGTCAGTCTTGGAACCACGCGACCCGGGCCCACAACGCCCACAAGCGCGATCAAGCCGGCTGGCTGCGCGGCGGGGGTGAGGCGCTCTACGACGAAGACTACGAGCTGCTCGGCGAGCTCGACGGCCGCCGGGTGCTCCATCTCCAGTGCAACAGCGGCCAGGATACGCTGTGCATCGCGCGACGCGGCGCCCAGGTCACCGGCGTCGACATCAGCGACGAGGCGATCGAATTTGCCCGCGCGCTCTCGGCCGAGTCGGGCATCCCCGCGAGCTTCGAGCGCGCCGACATCTACGACTGGATGCCAAGGGCGATCGCCGAAGGTCGGCGCTTCGACTGCGTCTACGCGTCCTATGGCGCGCTGTGCTGGCTGTCCGATCTCGACGCCTGGGCCCGCGGTGTGGCTGCCCTGCTCGAGCCCGGAGGCACGCTTGTCGTGCTCGAATTTCACACGGTGGCGATGTGCTTCGACCTCGATCGCAGCCCCGAGCTCAGCTACTTCGGCGGACGGCGAGGCGGCGCGAAGGAGTGGAAGGAGGGGGTCGGCGACTACGTGGGCGAGGCCGGCGAGGGCCTGGCGCCCATGGGCTTCGAGCCGTCCGCGGCGGGCAGCTACGAAAACCCGCACCCCTGCTACGAATTTTCGTGGACGGTGGCCGACAAGCTCGCGGCCCTGCGCCGCGCGGGCCTCGAGCTCGAGCGCTTCGAAGAGTACCCCCACGCCAATGGTTGCCGGGTCTACGAGGAGCTCGAGCTCGGCAAGGACCGGCGCTGGCGCTTCCCCGCGGGCGCCCCGGACTTCCCGCTGATGCTCGGGCTCGAGGCCCGCAAGCCCGAGGGAGTCCCCATGTTCCAGGTCGACGCCTTTTGCGACGGCGGCCCCTTCACCGGCAACCCGGCGGCGGTCTGCCTGCTCGACACCTGGCCCGAAGATGCGACGCTCCAGGCCGTGGCCGCCGAGAACAACCTCTCGGAGACGGCCTTCCTGCGCTGCCCGGATCCCGTCGAGGCGCCCGCGCGCTGGGAGCTGCGGTGGTTCACGCCCAGCGTCGAGGTCGAGCTGTGTGGCCACGCGACCCTCGCGGCGGGCTGCGTGCTGCTCGAGGAGGTCGCGCGCGAGCTCGACGAGGTCCGGTTCTCGTCGGCCAGCGGCGAGCTTTGTGTTCGAAAGGACAAAGACTCGCACGCGCTGACCGTCGAGCTCCCGCTGGGCACGAGCGCCGAGCAGCCGGCGCCCGCGGGCCTGCTCGCAGCCCTGGGCCTCGCGCCCGAGGCCGTGGTCGAGCAGCGCCGGGCCGCGGCGGGCACCTGGCTGGTGGTCGTCGGCGACGAGGCCGAGGTCCGTGGGCTCGCCCCCGACATGCGCGCGCTGGCGGCCGTCCCCCCGGGTGAGGTCATCGTCAGCGCGCCCGCGGGCCCGGACAGCCCCGGCTGCGACTTCGTCTCGCGCTTCTTTGGCCCGGGCGTGGGCATCGACGAGGATCCCGTGACCGGTTCGGCGCACTGCGTGCTCGCGCCCTATTGGGCCGAGCGTCTGGGCAAGGCCACGCTGCGCGCGCGCCAGCTGTCCACGCGCGGCGGGACCTTGGAGGTCGCCATCGAGGATCGGCGTGTGGCGCTGACGGGGCGCTGCGCGGTGGTCCTGCGCGGAGCCTTGACACGCTGCGGCATGCGCTGAGCGCGGCTTCACTCGAGGGCGAACCCGGGCCGTCCGCCCGCGGTCGCGGATCCATCCTCGACTGGGGTCGGGCTCGAGCTGCTGCACGATTTTTTTGGATCCAGCCTCGGCTTCCCGCAACCACAAGCCGTGGAACCACCATGCGAACCACGAAATCAGCGCTCACAATCCTCACCGTACTTTCGACCTCGGTCGTCTTTGCCTGTGGGTCGTCACCGCCTGAAGCGACAGACGACACGACCGAGACTGAGGGTGACACGACCGACGATGGCGATTCGATCGGCGAAGGAGATTCGAGCGAGTCCGGCGACACGACCAGCGAGAGCGACACGACCGGCGAGAGCGACACGACCGGCGAGGGCGACACGACCGGCGAGCCCGCCGAGAGCTGCGAGGCCGACTCTTGCGACGCAAACGCCACCTGCGACGACGGCTCCGGCATGATCGTCTGCACCTGCAACGACGGCTGGGAGGGCGACGGCCAGATCTGCTCGGACGTCGACGAGTGCACCGACGGCCTCGACGACTGCGAGGGCCTGTGCATCAACGACGAAGGCAGCTTTTCCTGCGCCGTCCCCCAGTCCTGCGCAGACATCATCGCCTTGATGCCGGACGCCGTCGACGGCTACTACATGCTCTACCACATGGCTGATACGACCCGCGCGTGGACGGCCTACTGCCACGACCTCGCCGGGACCCCGATCGACTATCTGCCCCTCGTCGAGGTCGGGCCCGACCAGAACTTCAGCCAGTACACCGCCGGCGGCGCCTCGCCCGGGACCGACGTGCGCACGAACTACGAGCGCGTGCGCATCGACCCGATGACCCTCGAGATCAACATCGACGACACGACCTTCTCGAGCTCGACGGGCTCGCTGACGCACGGGGACGCCGAGATCACGAGCATGCCCTACGCGATCGCCATGGGCTGCACCACCAGCCAGGCCAACGGCCTCGCCAACATCGATCTGCGCGGCACCCCCTTCGCCGTGGCCAGCGAGTTTTGCCAGGCCGGCTACCAGCCGCTCGGCGACGCGGTCCTGAGCGAGGACGATCAGGTCGTCGATCTCACCGGCGGTGGCTACTGCGGCTGGACCGGGCCCGACAACGCCTGCCCCAACAGTCCGCAAAACGGGAGCACCGGTACGCTGCTGAGCCTCGACTTGGTCCAGCTCTCGCCTTAGAGCCGGGACTCGCAGTCGCGACCATCGGCGGCGGACGAAGAGCCGGGCAGCGCTGGCCTCGTCGACATCGCCGCCGATGGCCATGGTGCGTGGCCGCGAGCATATCGTGGGATACTGGCGACCATGAACCATGAGCGGCGGAGCCACGTCGATGATCTGCGCGGTGCCACACGCCTGGCCATCGAGGCCACCCGTGGCGTGACCGATCTGGTCGAGGAGATGCATCGAGGCATCGCCGCAGGGCCGAGGCTGCTGGGTCGGCCCCTCGAGGCGCCGACGCGACTGGTGACGGGGCTGGTCTACGGCGGGATCCGTGGCGTCACCGGTGTGGTGGGCGCGAGCATCGACCTGGCCCTCGCGCAGCTGGCCCGGCTGCTGGGCGAGCTGGGGGAGGGGGCGCCGCGCAGCGAGCTGGAGATCGTGCTCAGCGCCCTCAACGGGGTGCTGGGGGACTACCTGGCCGAGACCCAAAACCCGCTGGCGATCGAGATGAGCCTGCGCGCAGCCGTGCTCGAAGCCAAGGGGCGGATCCTGCTCATGGTGCCTGGCCTGTGCATGAGCGAGTCCCAGTGGCTGCGCAAAGATCACGATCATGGCGAGGCCCTGGCGGAGGTGCTCGACGCCTCCCGGGTCGACCTCCGCTACAACAGCGGCCTGCACGTCTCCAGCAATGGCCGCGAACTCTCCGAGCGGCTCGAGCGCTTGGTCGACGGCTGGCCGGTCCCCGTCGAGGCCATCACGATCGTCGCGCACAGCATGGGCGGGCTGGTCTCGCGCAGCGCTTGCTGGGTCGGCGAGCAGACCGGGGCCCGCTGGCCCGGTCTCCTGGACAAGCTGGTCTTTCTCGGCACGCCGCACCACGGCGCGCCCCTCGAGCGCGCAGGCAACTGGTTCGAGGTCATCGTCGGCGAGCTGCCCTACGCCGCGCCGATGGCTCGGCTCGGGCGCATCCGCAGCGCCGGCGTCACGGATCTGCGCTACGGCAACGTCCTCGACGAGCACTGGCGAGGAGTCGACCGCTTTGCGCGGGGCCCGGACCGACGCGCGCCCCTGCCTTTGCCCGTAGGTCCGAGCTGCTACGCCCTCGCCGGTTCGGGCGTGCTCGGCGAGGGCGACGGCCTGGTCTCGGTCGCCAGCGCCCTCGGCCGCCATGACGAGCCGACGCTGTGCCTCGAATTCGCCGAACAGCACACGGCGACCTTCCCCGGCGTGGGCCACATGGAGCTGCTCGCGGATCCGCGGGTCTATGCGCAGATGGTGAATTGGCTGGACCCCGGTCTGTGAACGCCGGGGCCCAGCTCGACTGTCGGTGCGACTACTGCGAGAGCGCGCCGCCGAAGTGTGCCCCGGCGATGGCGTCCTCGCCGGGGAAGTCCTCGATGCCCAGCTTCTGCACCGCGAGCATGGTCCCGCCCATGTTCTGATAGCTATGGACGGCGCCGCCGCGGATGCCCGACTGGTCCTTGGCCCGCTGGGCGCCGACGACCAGATCGAAGCCGCCGCCGAGGTAGTTGCCCAGGGCCACGGCCGAGCCGAAGCGCTGGCCGCTGGCGGTCGGGGTCTCGTAGTCCATGGGCGAGAGGGTCTGACGCTGGATCAGGCCGTCGTAGAGCACATAGGCGGCGCCGCTGAGGTCTGGTCCGTCGGTGAGCGTCATATAGGGGGCGCCGACGACGAGGTCGTCCTTGCCGTCGTCGTCGACGTCGCCGCTGGCCATCGAGAACCCGAAGCGAGCCGGGCCGGTGCCGCAGCTGACCTGACGGGTGTCGACGACCGTGCCGGTGCCGTCGGTCTCGAAGATCTGCACGCTGCCGGTGTAGTCCTGGGGGTTCTTTCCGGGCCAGCCGACGGCGAGATCGGGGTGGTTGTCGCCATCGAAGTCGCCGGCTGCCAGGGACCAGCCGAACCAGTGCCAGGCGTCGTCGGTGTCGCAGCCGCCCTGATCACAGGGGCTGACCAGGGGAAGGATGGGAGCGAAGCTCTGGCCGTCGAAGCTGCGGACCTGGGCGGCGCCGACGGTGCTGCCGTCGATCGTCCAGGTCGGGGCGCCGATCAGCAGGTCGTCGACCCCGTCCTCGTTCATGTCACCGGTGGCGAGGGAGAAGCCGAAGCGAGCGTCCTCGCCCCCAGCGACGTCAGGTCGCACGTTTTGCCACCAGATGAGGCCGCTGTCGTCGCCGCGGGCGATGTAGACCAGGCCGGTGTTGTCGGTGGTGCCTTGCACCGAGGCTTCTGGGGCGCCGATGGCGAGGTCATCGCAGCCATCGTCGTCGAAGTCGCCGGCGGCCACCGAGCGGCCGAAGTGATCACCTTGCTCCTCGGGGGCGTAGAAGTCCGAGCGGGTCAGCCAGGTCGAGGTGTAGGGCTCGCTCGGGTCGGCCTGCGACATGTAGAGGAAGACCACGCCGGCCTCGTCGTAGACGTAGTGATCGAGGGGCGCCCCCATGGCGATGTCGGGGGTGCCGTCGCAGTTGAAGTCTCCCATGGCCACGGAGAAGCCGGCTCGCTCGCCGCCGTGGACCCGGGGGACGAAGATGGTCTCGGGGTCGAGGCCGGCGGCGGAGCTGAGGTAGAGCGCGGCCGAGCCGGTGTGGGTCGCGTCGCTGTCGTCGCTGCGGGGGATGCCGACCACGATGTCGTCGAGGCCGTTGCCGTCGATGTCCACGTTGGGCGCGGCGTGGGCATGGGCGGGGACGAGCAGCGAGAGCAGGGTGAGGGCGCTGAAGCTGAAGGTGAAGGGAAACTCGTTGCTGAGCATTGTCTCGATCTCCTGGCGCCGCGTGGTTGTTCAGCGGCGACGCAGGAGGGTTGTCAGGGCCAGCGGCAAAGCAATTCGAAAAACCCGAAGAAACTCGAAATTGCCGCGCCAGCGGCCACTTGCTCCGATCTCATAGCGCAGCCATGACGCGCTCGAGGCTGTCGATGCTCGGCCGGATCAGCTCGGGATCGAGCGTGGCGGCATAGCTATCGAGCAGCGCCGCGCCGGCGCGGGCCCAGCCCGGGGCGCGGGTGGGATCTCGAGACAGAAGCTCGGCGAGCTCGTCCCGCTGCTCCTCCGTCCGCTGCTCGGCCTCGAGGCAGCGCGCCGGCAGCCAGCGCAGGCCAAAGCCGCCGCCGGGGAGGCGTTGCTCGCAGCTGTCGAGCAGCGCCCGGATGAGCTGGCGTTCGAACTCGGCGATCTCCAGCTCGACCGCCATCGCCGTCAGCCCGACCCTGCACAGGGCCAGCCGACGCAGCCGGGCGTGCTCGACAGCGCCGACTCGCGGCTCGCAGATCCTCGCGTGCAAGCTGGCGAAGGACATGCCCATGGCCTTGCCGAGGTTCCACAGCTGCGCCAGGTCGTCGATCAACAGTAGGCGGCGTCCGTCCTCGCGGTCGGCGGCGTCGAGCATGAGTCGAGCGACGCCGGGCTCGCCGAGGACCTCGCAGCGCATGCCTCCGGTCCGCAGCCACAGCGGGAGGTCGCGCAGAGGGCCACGGCGCAGCGCGAGGACATCGAGGAGCGTCATCAGCAGCGCCTGGGGAGGACGCTGCATGGAACATAGATGGTTGATGATTCCGGTGGCTCGCTCTCGGGCAGGACCGACCTCATTCAAATAACGCTGCAGTGCGATGTCGTTCATCGTCTACACTCCCTTCAACGTCGGAAATCTTGGTGACCCCCGACGAGTCGAACTTTGCATCCAATGGGGTGTTGCATCTGGACACCCCCCGGGACGGCTCAATGATTTTTAGTATTCCAGAGGGAGTGAAATTTTTCCAGTCGCAAAATTGACCAACGACCCAAAATGTTAGCGTCTGAGTGCCTTAAACGGGACATTGGATGGGTTATCTGATTATGACTGGGCGGTTATCAATGTTTAGTCTGACTGTAATCATGTTCGAGCGATATGGCTCCGATCGCGGTCGCCGAGGGCGCCGGGGGGAGACTCAGGGCGTGTATCGGCCGGCGACGAAGCGCCCGGTCTTGGGACCGAGTGGGGCGCTGTGCTCGCTGATCTTCCACAGCCAGTCCCAGCTGTAGATGCCGTCGTCGTGGCCGTCCTCGAAGCGGACGCCGAGGGCATAGGCCCCGACCTCCCACAGCGCGGCGACGCGGGTGCTCTCGGGGGCTGGATGAAAGCTGACAGTGTTCGAGTGGCCCTGGCAGCTGGCGCATGGGCACCAGCCGCGTAGGTAGGGGACCGGAAGCACACTGGTGACGCCCCCCTCCCAGGTGATCGATAGCGTGTTCTCACGTGAAATGTGGGCAACATCGATGGGGCGGGCCATGGCGCCCGAAGATATCGAATCTCGGGCGCGCGGGCTCCCTTGCCCCGGCGCGGTGGCCGTGCTCTCCTCGCCCGCGGCAAGGAGAGCCACGGGTGTACGTCATCGAGACCAATCAGCTCAGCAAGACCTACAAAGGCGGGGTCCAGGCCCTCAAGGGAGTCAACCTCCAGGTGCCCAAGGGCTGCTGTTTTGGGCTGCTCGGGCCGAACGGCGCGGGCAAGTCGACCCTCGTCAAGGTGCTGCTGGGCATCGTCCGCGCCAGCGGCGGGGCCGCCACCCTCCGCGGCATCGACATTCGTCAGGCCGCGGCGCGCGAGCGGGTGGGCTACCTGCCCGAGGGGCACCGCTTCCCCGACTACCTCACGGCGGAGGGCGTGTGCCGCTACTTTGGGGCCCTCGCGGGGCTCTCGGGGCAGGCGCTCGAGCGCCAGGTCGCCGAGAAGCTCGAGATCGTCGGGCTCAGCGAGTGGCGGGACACCAAGGTCAGCAAATTCTCCAAGGGGATGGCGCAGCGGGTGGGCGTGGCCCAGTCGCTGCTCGGGGATCCCGAGGTCATCTTCCTCGACGAGCCCACCGATGGCGTCGACCCCGTCGCGCGTCAGGGCCTGCGCTTCGTGATCCGCAAGGCCACCGAGGCCGGGGCGACGGTGTTCATCAACTCGCACCTGCTCTCGGAGATCGAGCTGCTCTGCGACCAGGTGGCGATCGTCGACAAGGGCGAGGTCCTGCGCCAGGGCACGGTCTCGGAGCTGACCGCCGGCGTCGCCGGCTCCAAGCTCGTCGTCCGCCTGCGGACCGGTGAGCTGCCCGAGGCGCTGTGGACGAAGTTTTTGGACGGCTACGCGGCCGAGCGCGAGCCCGATAATTGGTTTCGTGTGGGTCTGGAGACCGAAGGGCAGATCTCCGAGCTGATCGACGAGCTGCGCGCCGCCGACGTGCTGATCTTCGCCGTCGAGCCCACGCGCATGAACCTCGAGCAGGCCTTCATCGAGCTCATCGGCGCCGACCGAGGGCTGAAGGTCGACCGAAGGGAGGCCGTGTAATGAGCGCGCTTTGGGCGATTGTGACCGATACCTGGCGGCAGTCTCGCCAGCAGATCGTCTTTTTGATCATGGTGGGGGTGCTCGCCTTGTTGGCGCTCCTTCCGCCGCTGGTCGCCGGGCCGACGACCATCGAGGACGAGCTGACCGGCGAGCAGGTCGAGCACCTGCGCCTATTTGGCAAGGAGGGCACCGAGGATCTGCTCGAGGGAGCCTGGGCGGCGGTCTACGGCCAGAGCGTGATGTTCGCGCGTGGTGACGAGGAGAGCGGGGCCATCGATCCCTTCAGCGAGGAGGGGCAGGCGCTGCAAGAGGAGATGCTCGAGATCGCCGAGCTCGCCGAGAACACCTCGCCGCTGCGTCGCGGGGTGGAGGTGCTCGTGATGTCGGTCAGCAGCTTCGTGTTCTCCGTGAGCATGATGCTGTTCATCGCCGCGGCCTCGGGCTACTTCCCCTCGATGCTCGAGGCGGGGGGCATCGACATCGTCCTCGCCAAGCCGCTCGAGCGCTGGAAGATCTACCTGGGCAAGTACTTTGGTGGTCTGGCGCTGTTCACCGTGGCGATCGTCGGGACCTACCTGCTCTTGTTCGTGGGCATCGGCATCCGCACGGGGATCTGGCACCCCGCGGTGTTCTTGGTGATGCCCCTGCAGATCCTCGCGGCGGCGACCCTCTATGCGCTCATGGCCCTGCTCGGCCTGTACTCGCGCAAGGCCAACCTGAGCATGATCTTGGCCTATGTGTACTACATCGTCGTCGACAGCATCGTCAGCATGCTGATCGCGCTGCCCTTCGACATCGCCTGGCTCGAGAAGGTCAAGAGCGTGCTGCGCTGGACGATGCCCAACTTCGACCGCATCAAGTCGGCGGCCACGCTCTCGGTCATCAACACGCCGGCGATGGACTGGCAGCCGATCCTCATCGCCGCAGCGTGGATCGTCCTGGCCACCGGCCTGGGCCTGTGGCGCTTCCAGCGGACCGACTACTGAGCGCACACTAGTGCGCGCACCAGAGGACTTGAAGGGCCCCAGGCTTGGAGCACCGGCCGCTGACTTCGTTGCTCGTCAGTCATTTGTGCCCGACAAACTCCCTCCTCGCGCCTCGTCAGCAGCCGGCGGTCCGGCGCCTGGGACCCTTCAAGTCCTCTGGCGCGCACACTAGCGAGCCCAGCGCGCGCGCAGGCGCTCGAGCTCCGCGGGCACCGGCCAGCCGTTGGCCGTGCAGCCCTGGAGTCCCTTGGTCTGCTGGAGCATCACCGCGGCCACCTCGCCCTCGGCGTCGCAGCGCTGGTGCGGCATGCCGAGGAGGTGGCCGACCTCGTGGTTGATCATGTAGGTCCGGTAGCCCGCGAGGTCGTCGCCCCACGGACGGGCGCCCTCGAGCCAGCGCATGGAGTTGAGCGCGGCCCGCCCGCTGCGACCGCAGGAGTAGATGCCGCCGGTTCGCAGCGGCCGGCACAGGCGGTCCACGGTCCGTGGCCGGGCGAGGATCACGTCGAAGCGCGCGTGGGTGTCGACCCGGACGAGGTCGCGGCCGGCCGCGCGCCAGCTCCGAGGGTCATCGAGGGTCGCGCCGACCGTCTCGATCCACGCGGGGATCTCATCTTCGAGGCCAACCTCGATCAACAGGCGATAGCCGATGTGACCGGCCTGCTTGGCCTCGCGCCAGGGCAGCGTGGGCCGGGCGGGGTCTCGCAGCACCCAAAAATCTCGGCCCGAGACGCGCTCGCGGGCTTCTTGGAGGGTCTGGCCCTCGTCCACGGCCAGGTAGGTCCTGGCGGCGAGGAGCCATTGCATCAGCCACAGGGCCAAGGTCACGGCTGCGCAGGGTAACACCCGAAGTCCAAAAAATCTGGCAGCCTACGCCATCGACGGTGACACCCCACGAAAACTTTTGGAATGTTCGTTGTGGTCGAGATTTCAGGAGTCGGGCTGGGTACAGTTCGGCCATGCATCTGCGAGCGCTCTCGATCTCCTCCTTCTCTTTGGTTTTGTTTCTCACCGGCTGCCCCAGCGACGACGGCGGGGGAGAGGGCGAGACGCAAGACAGCGTCGACGGCTCCGAGGACGACTCGACGGGGAACACGGACGAGGACGTGGGGGAGACCACGACGGGCGATGAGACGGAGACGGAGACGGAGACGGACGCCGGGGCCGAGACAGAGACCGGCACCGATACCGGGGAGACCGACAGCTCGGACACGACCGACACCGGCGGAGGGGCTGCGTGCGCTGGCCCGGTCGCGCCGGCTGGCGAGATCGCCGTGGGCTCGCAGGTCTCGCACTGGGCCGGCTTCACCGTGGAAGGTGAAGATTGGGACTATTGCGAGCTCGAGGGTACGCCCTTTTTGCTGATCATCAGCGGGGCCTGGTGCGGGCCGTGCAATGATCTCGCCGCGGGCTTCGCGGGTCAGGGAAGCTCCTACGACGCCGAGCTCGCCCCGGTGATCGCGGGCCTCGAGGCGGGGACGCTCTCGGCCGTCGAGGTCTTGCTCGACAACTTCACGGACTATGGCGCGACGAGCCTCGAGGACCTCCAGGCCTGGGAGGGGATGTACCCCAATGAGTATGTGCATCTAATCGGGGATCCGACCGAGGGCCAAGATGGCGGAGAGCCGCTTTGGATCTACCTCGGGCCGGTTCACGAGGGCGCGGTGCCCTCGGGGATCCTCGTCGACGCCGACTTCAACCTCGAGGTCGAGGGCTTGGGGGAGGCGATCAGCGCCGCCGGGACGAACTACGGGGGCTGAGAGCGCGAAGGGGGGGGATAGGCGCAAGGTCGACGTCGGGTGAGCGGCGTCGGCCTACTCCTCCCAGATCTCGCCTGACCAGATGCCGCCGGCGGCCTCGACGGTCTCCTTCCAGGTCGCGCTGTAGTACCACTCGCGCCGGCCGAAGCCGTCGTGCCAGTAGAGGATCTTGATGTCGTTGGCGAGGTCGATCCACTTGGAGGGTAGGCCGCTCCAGTTCCCGTAGCCCTCGGGGGCGGGGAAGACCTCGGGGACGATGTGCTCGCCCCAGTCGACGTGGGCCTGCATGATCGCGTCTGCCGTGAGCGCGACGGACCAGTAGACCTGGCCGTTTTCGTAGCCCGCGGCGATGTCGGTGACGGTGTTCGCCACGCTCAGCTCGCCGACGCAGTCGAGGATCTCGACGCTCTCATCGAGCTCGCAGTCGAGGTCGATCGCGCTGGGGACCGACTGGCCGTTGTCGTGGAAGGTCCCGGCGGCGTGAATCTCGAACAGGAAGCCGGTCGCGGTCGAGGTCTGGCCGGAGAAGAAGCCGTTGGAGATCGAGACGGTCGCGTCGGCTTCGCCCGGGGCGAGGAGCAGGGCCGCGGGCAGGGCGAGGATGGGGAGCAGGCGGGTGAAGGAAGGGGTGTAGCGATGAAGCATGGCGTTTGGCTTTCATGCTTCCATTGGCGTTCACCGAGACCGGGATGACGAGGTTTCGGTCAGGGTTTTCGAGCGCGCCTGGCTATGGCTCCCGCTGCTCCGCTCCGCTCCGCTCAGCCCCGCCACAGCCCAGTCTGCGGCCTCGATCGCCGCATAGAACGCTTCCTCGAAGAGCGGCAACCCGCCCACGTCGGTGCCACAGGCCCGCAGCCTGGCGATCGGCGCCCGCGCTCGCTCGAGCAGCCCGCCAAAGAGCAGCCCAGGCGTCGGTCGGATCATCGCGTGCCCCCAGCGGTGGAGGTGCAGGTGGCGAAGCTCCTCGCGGAGCGCCGGGTGCATGCGGGCCATGGCCGCGAGCACGTGCTCGCCCCAGTCCCGAGCGTCGCCAGCGAGCAGCCGGGCGCGGGCTCGCGCGACGGCCTCGGGCCCGTCCTCTTCGGGGACCAGCGGCTCGTAGTAGGTGATGACCGCCGCGGGGTCGCTGCCGCGGTCGCGCTGCTCGGCGTGGGTCGCGACGACGTAGCCGAGGTTGCGCGCGCGCGGGTCTTCGATGATCGGGACATTGTCCCAGCAAAGCGGCGCCCCGAGGCCGCCAGGGGCGGCGTCGAGCTCGAGGTTGGCGACCAGCCAGGGCGCGTAGCTCATGGCCCCGGCGGCGAGCTCGGTGGCGATCGGGTCGCGGGCGTGGGGGAGCACGTGGGGGAGCAGGTAGCGCGGGGCGGCCCACAAGATCCGCTCGGCCGTGACCAGGGTGCTGCGTCCGGCGACGAGGTCGCGGACCCGCAGCTCGCCGCGCTCGGGGTCGATGGCGTAGACGAGGTGGTCGCGGCGCAGGGAGCCGTCGCCGTCGGCCGCGGTGCCCAGGCGGGCGTGGTCGCGGATCTTGGCGACGAGCTCGCCGTTGCCCCCGGGGAAGGTGAGCAGCTGACCTTCGCGGTTTTGCGCGAGGCCGCGGCCCAGGAAGTGGTGGAGGCCGGCCCAGGCGGAGGTCTGGGCGGCGGCGCAGCCGTAGTCGTCGCGGCAGGCGTAGTCCACGAACCAGCGCAGGCGCCAGCTGTCGAGGCCCTGCTCGTCGAGCCAGGCGGCCATGGACATGCGGTCGAGCTCGGCCAGGGTGGCTGCGCTGCGCCGCTGAGGGAGGCGAAAGAGCAGGCGCCCGGCGCCGTCGCGGCGACCGTCGAGGGCGGCGAGGGTCTCCCAGAAGCGGGCGAGCTGCTCGGCCTCCTCGGGGCGCTGCTCGTGCTCGGGGTAGAGCCCGGGGAACCACTGGTTGGCGTAGTGGTGGCGCTCGAGGGGGGCCGGGCAGATCGCCGTGCTCGCGTACTCGAGGCTGCCGTCGTGGCTGCGGCCGACGACCAGGCCGATGTCCTCGAGCAGCTCGTGGAGCTCCACGCACTCGCGCGGGGGCGTGGGCAGATAGTGGGCGCCCATGGGGTGGGGCGAGCGGGGCAGGGCGCCGCTCGCCGCGGTCCCGCCGATCCACGGCTCGAGCTCGAAGAGGGCGAGGTCGTCGAGCCCAGCCTTGCGCAGGCGCCAGGCCGCGCTCATGCCCGCGACGCCGCCGCCGACGATGGCCACGGCAACGCGCTCGCGGGCGTCGATGGGGCTGTCGAGGAGCTCGGCCGAGCGCAGCAGGTGCCCGCGCTCGGGGCTCTGGCCGATGAAGCGAGGGCTCGGCGCGGCGGCGCGTTGGCCCTCGGCGCTCTCGCGGCAGGCCAGCGCGGGCGCGAGGGCGCTGCCGATCAGCAGGTCTCGGCGGCTGACCATGGGGGTCGCGTGGCCGGCAGGCCGGCGCTCGGTTGGGCTGGGTGCGTCATCGAGGCGCTGTATCCGTCAAGTCCTAGGAGCCCGTGGTGGAACCCAGCGCGGCTCCTCGCGCCGGGATTTTCGCCGAGGGCGCGAAGCCAAAACGCCGCTGTACCGGGCGTACTGCCAGTTTTGGCGACAAAGCCCTCGGCGAAAAGACCAAGCGAGGTGTCGTGTTGGGTTTCACCACGGGCTCCTAGTATGCGAGCTCAGCTGCCGGCCTGGCGCGAGAGCGGGCCGAAGCTGGCGAGGTCCTGGTCGTAGTAGTGGACGAGCATCTGGGTGTCGAGGCGGTTGACCTCGACGTCCATGGGGCGCTGATCCGCCGGGAAGGCGAAGAGCGTGGGCACGAGGTCGTCGACCAAAAAGCGCAGCTTTTCGCGCTGCTCGGCGGGGAGCTCGGTGGGCAGCGCGGCGGGGACCTCGAAGGGCGCGCGCGAGATCAGGGCAAAGCCCCAGTCGCCAAAGCTGGGCACGTGGGCGTGGTAGGGGGCCGGGTGCAGGTCGGCGTCGGCCAAGGTCGAGATCACGCACCAAAAGGCCCGCGGCGACAGGTAGGGCGAGGTCGACTGGACCACGGCGACGCCCTCGGGGGCGAGCACGGCGCGGACGAGGCGGTAAAAGGCCCGGGTGTAGAGCTTGCCCAGCGAGAGGTTGTTGGGGTCGGGGAGGTCGATGACGATGACGTCCCAGGGGCCGAGGCTTGGGCTGGTGTCGGTGCTGGGGCTGTTGGCGCTGGCGAGGGCGCGGCTGCGCTGGTCCTCGAGCCAGCGCATGGCGTCGGCGTTGTGCACGTGGACGCGGGGATCCGCGAGCGAGCCCGCGTTGAGGGCGGCGAGCTCGGGGGTGTCGCGGAACAGCCGAGTCATCTCCGGGTCGAGGTCCACGAGGTCGACGCGCTCGAGCGCCGGGTAGCGCAGCAGCTCGCGCACGGCCAGGCCGTCGCCGCCGCCGAGCACGAGCACGCGGCGAGCGGGGGTGCTGGCCAGCTGCTCGCGGGCGGCGAAGGCCGGGTGGATCAACGCCTCGTGGTAGCGGTGCTCGTCGGCGCTCGAGAACTGGAGGTTGCCGTCGATGTAGAGGCGCAGGTCGTCGCTCCAGCGGGTGATCGTCAGGCGCTGGTAGGGCGTCTTTTGCGAGAAGATCACCGGCGCGTCATAGAGCGCGCGCTCGCCGAAGGTCTCGATCTTCGCGCCAAAGCCGAAGGCCACGGCGGTCAGCGCGGCGATCAGCGCGGCCTGGGCGGCGACCAGGCGCGGGCGGTGCAGCCGGGCCCGGAAGGCGTAGGCCGACCACAGCGCGACCAGGGCGTTGAACAGCCCGAACATCAAGCTCGTGCGGACCAGGCCCAGCCAGGGCAGCAGGACCAGGGGGAAGCAGATGCTGGCCAGCAGCGCGCCGACGTAGTCGAAGGCGAGCACCCGGGCGACGAGGTCCTTGAACACCTGCTTGCCTGGCATCAGGCGCATGAGCAGGGGGATCTCCAGGCCCACGCAGGTGCCGACGAGCACGAGGATCGCAAAGAGCAGCGGGCGGATGCTGTCGAGGACCGCGAAGCCCAAGAACAGGCCCGGGGCCGAGAACCCGCCGACGACGGCGATGATCAGCTGGACGTGGACGAAGCGGTTGGCGAGGCGCTCGACCACGAAGCGGCTGAGCCACGAGCCCAGGCCCATGGCGCTGAGGTAGACGCCGATCACCAGCGAGAACTGGGTGACCGAGTCGCCCAGCAGGTAGCTGGCCATGGTCGCGGTGATCAGCTCGTAGACCAGGCCGCAGGTCGCGACCACGAGCACCGAGGCGAGCAGCAGCGAAGGCCGCGGCCCGGCGGGGGTCGGCGACTCGGGGCTCGCGGGCTCCGAGTGAGCTGGAGCGTCCGAGAGAGCCGGGGGGCGGTCCGGGCCGTCGGTGGTCGGGGCGTCCGCGGTGGGCTCCACAGGCGTCTAGCCGGACACCGCCGCGCTGATGATCAGCGAGATCCCGATGATCACCGCGCCGAGGATGATGCCGAGCGAGGTGTTTTGGTCCTCCTCGATCTCCTTGCGGATCGAGAAGGGCGTCAGCCAGACGATCAGCATCCAAAACAGGCCGAAGATCAGTAGGCCGAGCACCGAGTAGACCGCCGCCGACAGCAAGTTGGCGACGTTGATGATCTCTTGGGCGAGCAGGGGCATCACTTGCCTCCGTGGTAGCCACCGAGGAACACGAACATCGGCGCGCGTACGGTGGTGTGGGTGTTGGGGTTTTGCTGGCGCTCGACCTTGCCGCGTTCGGGCGTGCTGGTGAGCAGCGCGCCGCTGGGGGCTTCGAAGAAGAGCAGGCCGAGGCTAGCGAGGCTGAGCACGATATATGCGGCTTTGGTGAGCATGGGGATCACTCTCAGTCGTCGCCCATGGCGTAGTCGCTGGTCGACATGCGCTGAGCTTCGAAGGCGCCCTTGCGGGCGAGGTTGATCAGCGGAAAGCCGAAGATGAAGAGCAAAGGGAGCAGGATGTAGCGGGTCAGCGGGACGTCCTGGCGGATGCGCAGCTGGAGCTGGTCGGCCTTGTCGCCGGTGGTCGAGGTGTCGAGCTGGGTGCCGACCTGCATGAGGTAGGTGCCCCCGGGCACGCCGCCGATGGTCGCGCGGCGCGGGTTGGTGCCCTCGCTCCACGACTCGCCCTGGTCGACGCCGCTCCACGCGTCGACCTCGAGGGGCACGGCGATGGCCTCCTCGGTGTCGGGGTCGACGAGCAGGACCTCGACGTAGGCCCAGGAGTTGCTCATGCCCTGGGCGCGCAGCTCGAAGGACAAGGTGGTCTCGTGGCCGTCCTCGCCGATCTCGATCTCCTGGGTCAGGGACTCGCCCGGGGTGATCGTCGTGTCGAGCACGGCCTCGTTGGCCCGCCCGCCGCTGTAGACGACGATGGCGGCCGCCCACAGGGCGAAGAGCACGAGCGCGGCGATCCAGTAGAACTTTGTCTTGTAGGGGTTGGTCGCCGCCGGGTGGACGCCGGTGCAAGACGGCGGGCTGCCGGGCATCTGGAAGGCCTGCCAGACCTCCCCGGCGTCGATCGGCCCCATGCAGGTGAAGTTGATGTCGGCGCCCTCGTCTGCGCGCTGGACCTCGATCGAGATCAGCTTGGGCGGGCAGATGTAGTCGTTGGTCTGGGCGACGTCGCCGACGAGCACCTGCCAGGGGAACTCGCCCTCGACGTAGGTGGTGTAGGCGTTGCCCGTGGTGAAGTGGGCGTAGAGCTCGCCGGCGTACTCGACCGCGGGCCGCGAGCTGGGGATGGCCTTGGCCGCGCCGGGCAGCGAGCCGCCGAAGCTCCACTGCCCGTCGGTCATCGCGTAGATCAGCCAGCGGTAGCCCTGGTAGGGGTTGAAGAGCAGAAACTCTTGCCAGGGGTAGGTGCCGCCGTCGCGGACCTCTCGCCAGCACACGCCGATGATCTCCCACTCGACGCCCGCGATGGTGCCGCGGCGGTGCAGGGGGAGCACGGACTCGCGGCGCTGGCGTTGGGCCTTTTGGAGCAGCGCCAGGCTGCCGTCGTCCTCGGGGGTGGCGACGGTGCCACAGTAGGCGCAGGCGACCTGCTCGATGGCCCCGAAGGCGTGCAAAGTGATCGGCGCGCCGCAGCCGGGGCACTCGATGGCGCCGGTCTGGGCCTCTTCGCGGAAGAGCTTGCGGGGTGCGGCCGGTTGGTTCATGCCGGTGGTTCAGGACGCTGCGGGCGGGCGCGCCGGCGCCCAGCCCTGGAAGCGACGCAGGGGGAAGAGCTGGAGCTCGGCGAGGCTGACCGCGCGGCCCATGTAGGGGGTGGGGCTGTCGTGCTTGGGGTCCGTGCCCCAGTCGAGGGTCATGAACTCGCCTTGGTAGCCGCGCAGGTCGACGCCCCAAAATTGCATGCCGGGGGCGGCCTCGAAGGGCAGCTCGCCCTCGGCGCCCTTGTAGGCGGCGCCGCGCTTGTCGATGGCCACGAGCGGGCGCCCGGCGAGGCTGTACTCCTGGCCGAGGATGAATTCCTGGTAGCTGGGCACGCGGCCGGAGACGGCGCTGGGATCCATGGGTCGGAGCACCGCGTACTGGCCCTGGGCGTCGACCAGCCAGCCGATCGTGCCGTCGGCGAAAGCCAGCAGCCACTCGTTCCAGGTCCCGCGCGCGTAGCCGACCTGGAGGCGGCCGTCGACGGTGAAGGGCATGCCGTCGAAGCGGCCCTTGGCGTGGAGGAGGATCGGGCTGCCGTTGTCGATCAGCGCGCTGACCTTGCCGATCAGCTCGACGTCGACGCCGGTGCGGACCACGGTGCTGTCGCAGTACTCGCAGACCGCCGAGACGGTGGTGCCCCGAAACTGGATCGGGGCGCCACACTCGGGGCAGAAGATCTGCTCGGCCTGGTCCATGGACGCCGTGACTATGCCACAGGCACGATCGTGATCCCATGGCCCCGCCTGCAGCGGGTGATCTCGGCGGGTGATCTCAGCTGGCGCTACGCAGCGCCGCGAGCAGCTGCGGTTGCAGCCAGGGCGTGGCCGCGACGAGGCCACGGCCCGTGTCGGGGTCCTGATCGGGGTCGAGGCCCGTGACCACGCCGCCGGCCTCGCGGACGAGCAGGTTGCCCGCGGCCACGTCCCAGGGGTGGATGCCTCGCTCCCAGTAGCCGTCGAAGCGCCCCCAGGCGACCCAGGCGAGGTCGAGGGCGGCGGCCCCGAAGCGCCGGACCCCGCCGACGCGGTCGCGGATCGTCGCGAGCTCGGCGGCGAAGCTTTGGTGGTGGGGGCTGTCGCGGTGGGGCACGCCGGTCGCGAGCACGACCTGATCCCAGCGCGCGCGCGTCGACACGCGCATCGGCTCGCCGTTGCGCTGGGCCCCGTGGCCGCGGGCGGCGGTGAAGCGCTCGCCGGTCAGCGGCTGGAGGATCAGCGCGGCTACGGTCTCGTCGGCCTCGCGCAGGGCGATGGAGACCGCGAAGTGGGGGACGCCGCACAGGAAATTCGTGGTCCCGTCGAGGGGATCGACGACCCACTCGAGGGCCGAGGCGCCCTCGCTGTAGCCGCTCTCCTCGCCGCGGAAGGCGGCCTCGGGGCGGGCGGCCGCGAGCACCTCGCGGATCGCCAGCTCGGACTCGCGGTCGGCCGCGGACACGAAGTTGGCGGGGCTCTTGGACTCGACCGCGAGGCTGTCGAGGTGGGCGAAGGCCTCGACGAGCACGCGCGCGCCGGCGTCGGCGGCCGCCGACATGGCGCGCAGGTCCTCGCTAGGGTCTCGGCTGGGGGAGGTCATCGCCCCGATGGTGCGTCAATCACAGCTGACCCGAAAGCTGTCGTCGAGGTCGAGGGGCAAGATCAGCGTGCGCAGGTCGGCGGCGAGGGCCGCCGGGCAGATGTCCTCGGCGGCGGCCAGGGCAGCCTCCTCGCTGTCTGCGTCGACGTACTCGGCGTTCCAGACCGGCTTTTGCGCGGCGGTGAAGGGCTCGAGGGCCGCGCACTCGTCATACTCGTGGCACTGCTCGTTGACGCTGAAGTCGTAGTAGTCGACGAGCGCGTCGACCTGGGCGAGGTCGTTCTTCAGGCCCACGGCGAGGCCGCGCTCGTGGGCGGCGTTGGCCAGGGTCCGGTTGAAAGCCAGTTGATCGTCCGAGGTGATCTCGAAGCCGGTGTCGTTGTCGTAGCCGTCGACGTTGTCGGGCTCGACGCCGTCGCAGCCCTTGTCGACGGCGAGGTCGAGGCGCGAGCGCATGATCGCCGCGACCACGGGCGAGCGGATGTTGAGCCAGCGCTCCTCGGCCCAGCCCTCGAGCTGATCCCCGATGTCGTCGTAGAGAAAGTCGTCGGCGTCGTCGCGCCAGGGCTCCCAGGAGCCGGCGGAGAAGTAGCAGATCACCGTGTGCCCCTCGGCCTGGAGCGCGGCGATCTGCGCGGCGTCGGTGTCGAAGAGGTCGATGTCGTAGGCCTCGACGGCGTAGCTCGTGTCGATCCCGGCCTCGCCCTCGGGGACGAGCAGCTGCCACTGCCAGGTCGCGTCGACGCCGGGGCGGTACCACTCGCCCTCGGTCACCGGGTCGATGTCGGGATCGAGGGGCGTGTACTGGTTGGTCGGCCCGCAGGCGAGGGGGGCGAGGGCCGCGACCAGGAGGGGCAGCGATGTGGCGAGGCGGCGGCGCATGGGGGGATCTTAGTGTGCGCGCCAGAGGACTTGAAGGGCCCCAGGCTTGGAGCACCGGCCGCTGACTTCGTTGCTCGTCAGTCATTTGTTCCCGACAAACTCCCTCCTCGCGCCTCGTCAGCGACCGGCGGTCCGGCGCCTGAGACCCTTCAAGTCCTCTGGCGCGCACACTAGTGTCGGGAGCGAGTGTGACGAAATGGGGGCCGCCGGGCCCAGTGAGCCGAAATGTCACAGGCTTGCCCAGCGCCGCGGGGCGCTAGGAGCCCGTGGTGGAACCCAGCGCGGCTCCTGGCGCCGGGATTCTCGTCGAGGGCGCGAAGCCAAAACGCTGCTGTACCGGGCGTACTGCAAGTTTTGGCGACAAAGCCCTCGGCGAAAAGACCAAGCCAGGTGTCGTGTTGGGTTTCACCACGGGCTCCTAGAGCGGCAAAGTGGGGGGCGTCCCACGGCATGGAACTTGCTCTTTGTCTCGCGCATGACGAAGGCGATCGAGGTGAGGGCGTGAGCGAGAGCGCGACAGGCAGCGTGACCAACGGTGAGCTGCGGCGCCCGGCTCCAGGTCGCGCCGTCGACGGGGTCGTGCGCAGCGAAGACATGGTCAAGATCGAGCCGATCGCGCCCGACGGACGCACCCGCGGGCGCAACGCGATCTCACCGCTGCAGATCCCCTGGTCGGGCTGGAAGGACATCCTGACCCGCATGGTCGCGGAGATCCGCCAGGACAACCTCGACATGGTCGCGGCGGGGGTCACCTACTACGCGGTCCTGGCCGTGGCCCCGGCGCTGGTCGCCCTGGTCTCGCTCTACGGCCTGTTCGCCGCCCCCGAGGACCTGGCCCTGGTGCTCGAGCCGCTCTTCGAGCTGGTCCCGCCCGGGGCCGGCCGAGACCTGATCGTCGAGCTCCTCGATCGCGCCGTGGAGACGCGGCCGAGCTCGCTGACCTTCAAGGCCGTGATCGCCCTGGCCCTGAGTCTATGGAGCGCCAACCGAGGCACCAAGGCCCTGGTCGCCGCCGTCGGCCTGGCCTACGAGCAGGAGGAGCGCCCGGGCATCTTGCGCGAGAACTTCAAGAGCCTGGTGTTCTTGATCGGGGGGATCGGGGTGCTCGCGGCCAGCGCGTTGACCTTCGTCGAGCTCCCGGAGCAGCTGACCGGCTCGCTGATCGGCAACGGCCTCGCGCGGGCGCTCTACTGGGCGCGCTGGCCCGCGACCTTCCTGGCGATCTTGTTCGGGCTCTCGGCCCTCTACCGCTGGGGCCCCGAGCGTCGGCAGGCGCGCTGGCGCTGGGTCTCGCTCGGCTCGGTGGTCGCCACGCTCTTGTGGCTGGCGGTCGGCTACGCCCTGTCGCTCTATGTCGAGGTGGTCGGTGAGGCGCGCACGGGTCACGAGGCCCTCGACGCCGTGATCGGCCTGCTGCTGTGGTTCTACGCGACCTCGTGGGCGATCCTCCTGGGCGCCGAGCTCAACGCCGAGGTCGAGCACCAGACCATGCGCGACTCGACGATCGGCGTGCCCCGACCCATGGGCAAGCGCGGCGCCTACGTGGCCGATCACCTCGGGCCGACCCGCCGCGAGCACAGGCTCGAGCGCAAGGCGCAGCGCAAGCTCCAGCGCGAGGCTCGCAGCGGCGACGACGACGTGGTCGACGAGGTCGAGGAGGCCGTCGACGCGGCCAGGGTCGAGGCCGCGAGCTCGGGGTCGACCTGCACGGCCCAGGCCGTCTGAGCGCGGGTCGCCGACGCGTCGACGCGCTGTGGGGCGTCAGGCTTGGGCGTCAGCGCCCGCGCCGAGCCTTGCGGGCGGCCTTGCGCTCGGCGAGCTCGGCGTCGCGAGCTTTGCGGTCCCCCGCGACGATCGGGATCGCCAGCTCGAGGCCCAGACTCGCGCCGACCGTATGCAGCCAGTTGCTGGTGTAGCCGTCGCCGCCGACCTTGTCGCTGCTCGTCCCGCGCGCGCCCCCGCCGAGGTAGCGCAGGTTCAAGAAGGGTTTGATGATCCCCGCCACGGTCACGCCGGCGCGCAAGCTCGCGTCGATGATCAGCCCCTCGACCGGATCGTCGCCACCGTTGATATAGGGGATGTTGGCGTAGAAGCCGTCGATCTCGCCGCCGTACCAGAAATTGGCGTGGTCGAGTTCGTGGCGCCCGCGCAGCTTGATCGCCGGGACCGGGCCAAAGTTGGTGTTGGTCACGGCCTGCTCGCCGTCGGTGGACACGTAGGACGAGCGGAAATTGCGAAACTGCAACGAGAAGCCCAAGGCGAGCTCGTCGCCGGGATCCGTGAAGAAGTCGTAGGCGTAGCTCAGCCGGTAGAAGTCGAAGCCATAGAACAGCTCGATGCCCGTGTCCGCCGCGAAGGTGACGTCATCGGCGACGAGCTCGTCTTGGAGCACGGTCTGCGTGCGCAGGCGGATGGGCGCGAACAAGAACACGATCTCGTGGTGATCGTCGATCTCGAGCTCGGCGGAGACGCGCCCGGTCAGGAACATGGTGTCCTGGCGCCCGTCCCGGCGCAGGTCGAAGTTGGTGCCCTGCTTGCTGAACTGGAGCGTGTGGTAGGCGACCCCGAGGGCGCCGAGCTCCGCGAGCAGCTTGGCGCGGACAGCGATGGGAGCGCGCGCGCGAGCCGTGGTCGCGGGCGCCGAGGCAGACGGCTGTGGCGAGGACTCGACTGAGGGCTCGGCCTGGGCGGACGCGGTGGCCGAGGTCGGATCCGGGCTGAGCGCGAGCAGCAGGGCGAGGGCGCAGGAGATCGTCATATGGCGACCGTGGCACCTCTTCGGGGTGTTTCCAGAGTGTGGCCCGAATTGTCGATAATTCAGGTGACTGGGGGACCCGCGCGTGACCGGGAGCCCCCCGTGAATCTCGTGACTCGCGTGACTCCTGTAGTCGCTCGACCGTGGGAGGGGGGCGCTCAGAATCGGACGTGGAGCGTGATCACCAGCCAAAGACGCAGCGCAAATTGTAGATCCGAGCCGAGCGAGCGCCCGCGCTGATCTCGAATCTTGCGCCTGGGGAGGTCCGAGCCCCGGGCTTCGACCTCCACGAGCAGCCAGTCGTCTTTGCGTCGCAGCTCGAAGCTCGCGCAGGGCAGGGCGGTGTTGCGCGGGCGCTCGAGCGGGGGCTCACGAAGTGAAATGCTGATGCCGTGGGCCACGCGACGAGCCTCGAGGATCTCCAGGTGGCGCTCCACACAGGCGCGCATCTCTTCGAGGTCTGCGAGCACCAGCCGGCGCTGCACCGACCAGTTGCGCTGAGCTCGCTGCCAACCTTCGAGCAGCCCGCGATCGCGCTCGTCGATCGCGTTTCTCACCATCGCCGCCCAATTGCGAGGTTGTCGCGCCATGTCAAAAGTCTAGGGGGACTTTTGTCGACTGACCAGGGTACAAAAATCATCGCGAAGAATTGTTCGATTCACGCTCGGGGCGCGGGCGCTGATGTGCCAACTTGGCACTTGGTCGCCTCAGTCGGCTCAGATGGCTAATTTGCGTGCCCAGGGCGCTGGGAGGAAGACCAGGTAGAAACAGCACATTTGCAGGCTGAAGTAGATCAGCTGATCCATGGTCATTGCGATCATCAAATGCATGCCTATCCCGAGGCAAAAAGCCACAGGCAACAGTCGACGAATTCCGAACAGCAAGGGGGCGAGGAGCTCGAACCACAAGGCGAGCGCCTCGAGCACACCCCAGACCCAGTGCGGAAGCACGCGCACCATCCAGGCCGCCGCGTCGGTCATGTAGATGCCCTGGATCTGCATCCACAGCACGTCCTCGCCGGTCCACCAGTCACCGTTGATGGTCTTGCACAGCCCGGACGCGAAGTACTGGGCGATCAGCGTGAGCTGGAGCATGCGCGTGGGCCATGCACGCTGGCGTAGCTGAGGCTCGGTGACCCCGGTCTCGGGTGTGGCTGGTTCGGGTTCGGGTTCGGGTTCTGGTTCGGGGGCGAGCGCGAGGATCGTCAGGCCGATCACGAACAGCCGGTTGATGGTGAAGGCGGAGATTGGATCCGCCATGAGCACGTAGACGGCACCAGCCCACACCGGCCAGATCACCAGCTTGCGCGCGAAGCCAAAGATGTAGGCGAGCAGCGCGGCGAAGAACAGGCCGCCGACCCAGGGCAGCGCGGCCTCGGGCAGCAGCGGGAGCTGCGGCGAGTTGGCCGGATCGAGGGCGGCCGGGGGGTGATAGCCGGCCGCGGTCAGCCACTCGGGCGCATCGACGGCCCAGGCCAAGAAGTAGATCAACATGGTCCAGGCGAAGGCCTGGCGAAAGAGCGCGAGCGGAGCGGGATCGATCGGCGTGTACCAAAAGCGCTGCCAATGACGCAGCAGCGCGGGGGATTGATCGGGCGAGCTCATCGTGCCGCTCCCTCTTCGGCGCGCTGCCACGGGCCGAGCAGCTTGGCGCGGGTGTAGCTGGCGATCACGCGGCGCCGCGCCGGCGGGACCTCGCGGTAGTCGGGGTGCGCCCAGCCCTGCTCGGGGGGCTGATCGCGGCTCGGGATCATCCACGCGCGGGTGAAGCGGATCCCCGCGAGCGCGCCGTTGTCGGGGTGGCGGCGCTCGTGCTCGCGGACGATCCAGCGCGCCATGTCCTCGGTCCGCGGCCCCGGTCGGGCGCCCCAGGCGACCAGGAAGCGGTGCATGCGGGTGCGTCGACCAAAGGGCTCGAGGGGGAAGAGCTCGCGCTGATCGAGGCTGGCCCACCCGGCCTCACCGGGGTAGCGGATCTGGACGTAGTAGCTGCTCCAGCCCTCGGGCTTGTGGGTGAACAGGCAGGCGATGTTGTGGAGCTTGCGCAGCACCAGGGGCGCGGGCACGCCCGCGGGCAAGACCGAGCCGCGCAGCAGCAAGGGGATCAAGAAGAGCAGCAAGAAGGCGGCGACGGCCAGGCGGTCGCGCTTGCGGATCTTCGTCGGCTGCTCGGCGGGGTTGCCAAGGTCGCGGGTGCTCACGGCCGAGGATGGTCCCACGCGGGGACGAGCCTTCAAACCCGGAGGCGGCGACAAAGGCGGGCCGGGAGGACGCAAGCACTGCGCAGCCTCACTCGGGCGCCGTCTTGGGGCTATCGGTAGTCTTCGCAGGCCTCGAGCGGGATCTCGACCTCTTCGCCGCGGATCTTCAAGGTGACCGAGGTGGGCACCTTGGCGGCCATGCCAGGGACGACGGAGACCTTGAGCCGAGGCGCGCCATCGCCATTGCTGGCGCGGGCGAGGCGGATCGGGGCGACGCCGATGGTTCGGCGCAGGCGATCGACTTGCTCGTACATGACGTTGACGACGTCGGCGTTCGTCGCGGAGCGGGCCATGACGACTCCATAGCAGCTTTTGTCGCCGAGTGGCTCGACGCGCGGAGCCGCGCTCGGGCTCCCCTGGCGTCGCGGTCGGGGCGGCGCCGACCTGCGAGTGAGCGCTCGCGCTCGGCGAGCTCAGAGTCTGTGAATCGTCGCGGAAGAGCAGTACCTGAAGAAGGTCCGGCTGCTCGAGGGCCACGATGACGAGGAAAAAAGTCGTCGCAAGGGGATCGGCCGGCTGAAGCCGCCGTCTGTCCGTGCGGATGCGACACATCAACAACTCGGTCCTTCACGCCTGTTCCTCGAAGCTCGGCCGCTCCCTCGGTCTCGCGGGCTCGCTGGCGACCCTCGTCGGTTGTGACCCCGTCGACGAGCGCCCGCTCGATGCGCGCTCGTTCGAGCTCGAGCTCGAATTCTCCGCCGACGCCGACCCGCGAGAGGACGCGGGAGAGCTCGCGCGCGCCGAGGCTCATATCGCGGCCGAGCTCGCCCGGGCGAGTGAGCGAAATTTCGAGCTGAGGATCGACCATCACGATGGCGAGCGCGAGGTCGAGCGCAGGGGCTACGGGCCGCGCGAGCTCGCCGTGGCCGCGGATCCCGAGGAGCTGCGGCCCTTCGTGACCGGCGAGGACCTCGAGCAGCTCGCCGGCGGCCCGCCACAGCCCGCGAGGGTCATCACCGCCGAGGTCGAAGAGCTGCTCGCGCAGGCCGAACCCGACGCGCGCGTCGAGCTGATCTTCAACCTCGAGACCAGGACGCCGATGGCCTATCTGCCGGCGTTGATCCACACCGAGGCGCGGGAGTCTGTCGCCAACCAGCGGATCTTGGCCGCGCGCGCCGAGGGCATCGCCAGGGTCGAGCGGCTGCGGGCGGCCGAGCTCGTCGACACGATCGCCGCGCTCGAGGCCGCCGACGCTCGGGTGCTCGAGCACTTTACCTTTGGCCAGGCGCTGCGCGTCGATGTCCCGGCCGCGCGCGTCGCCGAGCTCGCCCGCCGCGCCGAGGTCCTGCACGTCGAGCCCGTGCAGACCGAGCTGCCCCCGCCCGGATACATCTCCGATGGGCGCGAGCTGATCGCCAGCGATCTCTTCGTCGACGCCGGCTACGACGGCGGCGGGCACTACATCGGTGTGCTCGACACGGGCGTGCGCAGCAGCCACGGGGTGTTCCAGGACCCCGATCGCGTGGCGATCGAGCGGGACTGCGTCAACGGGACCAGCACCTGCGGCGACAAGTACGACGGGACCTGGAACCCCGACGACGACTGCTGGAACCACGGGACGGCCTCGATAGCGATCCTCACCGGGCACAGCCCGCTGACCGACAACTATGTCGGGGTGTCGCGGGCGAAGGTCGACAGCTGGAAGGTCTACACCTGCATGACGCTCGACAGCGCCGCGGTCTTGCGGGGCTTCGAGAGCGCGGTGCTCTTTGGCGACGCGGTCATCCTCGCCGAGATGCAGCCGATCTGGGGGCCGACGAGCTCGATCTCGATGGCGGCCGACGACGCCTTCGACTCGGGGAGCGCGGTGATCGCTACCAACGGAAACGACGGCCCGTCCTACTACACCGTGGCCTCGCCCGCCGACGCGCACAAGGCCCTGGGGATCGGCGCCTACCACATCGACACCCTCGCCCACCTCGTCGAGCAGTCACGCGGCGGCACGGCCGACTATCGCTACAAGCCCGACCTGCGCGCGCCGACGGACAGCGTCTCGGCTTCGACGGCCTGCGACACCTGCGTGGCGAGCTTCACGGGGACGAGCGGCGCCGCTCCCTACGCGGCTGGTGCGGCCATGCTGATCGACGACTACCTGCGCGACGCGGGCGGGAGCCAGCCGGGTCTGGTCTACGCCGCGATGATCAACGCCGGCCACCGCCAGAGCCTGAGCTACACCTACGGCGCCGGGGACCTCGAGCTCGACGATCCCGCGTGTCACCTGCTCGTGCAGGGCTCGCGCAACGTCAGCCAGGGTCAAAAGCACATCATCAATTTCCCCGTGATCCCGGGCGACAGCCAGCTCGAGGTCACGCTGTGGTGGCCCGAGGGATACACCAATCACAACGACATCCGCCTCGAGATCGAGGACTCGAGCGGAGTCACCCGGGGCAGCGCCGAGATCGCGTTCTCGGTCACGCAGAAGGTCCACGTCAGCGGCGCGCTCGCGCCGACCGGGGGCTCGTGGCAAGCGCAGCTCATCGGCGCCTCGGTCTCGGGTACGCAGCAGGTCTTCTATCAGATCAAGCTGGCGCACTCGTCTTGCTGAGCGCCCGAGCTTGGTGGCTAGTTCAAAGACCGGCTGGCGGGCTGACTCCTTCGCGCGCGCGCTGCCGATATCGCAATGACGTGAGCGCGAATACGCGGACTTCCGCTGCCCGCTGCGAACGGCTCGGTGCAAGATGGTGGCATGCGACCACGCAAGAACCAGGCGGCCTCGCTCGGCCTCCCCCTTCTGCTCGCGGCCCTCGGCGCGTCCTCGCTGGCGTGCTCGGGGGTGCCCTTTTGCGAGGCGATGCCCGACCAGTGTGTCGCAGGGGACGAGGCGGAGACGGGGACGGAGACCGAGGGCGGGACCGAGGACACCAGCGAGCCTTCGGTGTGCGGTGATGGTGAGGTCCAGGGCAGCGAGGCGTGCGACGACGGCAACGCCGTCGATGGCGATGGCTGCGACAACGACTGCACCCTCACCGCAGTCGCGGCGCTCAGCCTCGGCGAGCAGCACGTCTGCGCGCTGATCGACGGCGGACGCGTGCGCTGCTGGGGCTGGAACGAGTACGGCCAGCTCGGCTACGGCCACAACTACGACATCGGTGACGACGAGCTCCCCAGCGATGCCGGTGACCTCCTGCTGCCAGACATGGCGACCGCGCTCAGCCTTGGCGGGCATGCGTGCGCCCTGTTCGAGGATGGCGAGGTGCGCTGCTGGGGGATCGGAAGCTCCGGCCAGCTCGGGAACGGCGGCACCGACAACATCGGTGACGACGAGACCCTCGCCGACCTGGGAGGGCTCGGTCTGTCCTCGGTCGTCGAGCTCGGCCTGGGTTCCGCCCACACCTGCGCCTTGTTCGACGGCGGCGCGGTCAGCTGTTGGGGATACAACGAGTCTGGTGAGCTCGGCTACGGCAACATCGCCTCCTCGTACGCCCCCGGCGAGAGCCTCTCTCTGGGCGGGTCGGCGACCAAGCTCGGCCTTGGCGGCCACCACAGCTGCGCCCTGCTCGAGGGTCACGAGCTGCGTTGCTGGGGCAACAACCTCTACGGTCAGCTCGGCCTCGGCCACACCAACGGCGTCGGTGACGACGAGCTCCCCGACAGCGTGGACCTCGTCTCGCTGGGCCTGTCGTCCGACATCGAGGTCGTCGACGTCGAGCTCGGCGCGTTTCATACCTGCGCGCTGCTCAGCGACGGTGGTGTCATGTGCTGGGGGGGCAACGAGTATGGTCAGCTCGGGCTCGGCCACATCAACAACATCGGTGACGACGAGTCCCCCTCCTCCGAGTCCGCGGTGAGCCTGCCTGGGGCCGTCGAGCAGCTCGCGCTGGGCGGCTATCACAGCTGCGCCCTGCTCAGTGGTGGCGAGGTGTCGTGCTGGGGCCAAAATCAATACGGCCAGCTCGGGCTCGGTCACACCCATGACATCGGGGACGACGAGCTCCCCGAAGACGCGGGCCTCGTCGAGCTCGGCGGGAGCGCGCTGGCCATCGCCGCTGGCGGCGCTCACACCTGCGCCCTGCTCGAGAACCACGACGTGCGCTGCTGGGGCTACAACGACTCCGGCCAGCTCGGCCTCGGCCACACGGCCAACGTCGGCGACGACGAGTCGCCTGGGGACGTGGATCCCGTCTCGGTGCTCTGAGGAGCTCAGCGCGCCGCGGCGCGCTTGGGATCCTCGGCGTCGGGTCCAGGTCGGAGCAGGCGGCCGATCGCCATGGCCAGCGCGCGCTTGCTGGCCTCGCCCCCGCGGCCAAAGTCCCAGCGCCCGCGCAGGGCGTTGCCCGAGCCGAGCAGGTGCAGGGTGCTGCGCTCGCCGCCGGGACCCACGAAGTCCACGCTGACGCCGGCCTCGCTCGCGTGGGCGTGGGTCTTTGCCACGCGCCAGGCCGCGGCGATCGGCTGCTGGCTCAGGACGCGGGCGAGGCCAGCGCGCACGGCCGGGCCGAGCTGCGCGGGCTCGGCTCGCCAGCTTCGCCGCGCTCGCAGCCGCGCGCGCGTGGGCGCGACTCGGGTCCGGGCGGGGCGCTCGTCCGAACCCGGGGGCTCGAGGCGGGCGGCCACGCGCTCGAACACGCCTTCGATCAGCGCGACGAGGCGGTCCTCGTCGACGCCCGACCAGGCCTCGAGGCGCAGGCAAAAGTCGCGGTGCTCGGCGTCGCCGCCCTGGCCGTCCTCGGGCTCGGCGGGCACGAAGAGCAGCGTGGCCCGGCCGCCGTCGCGGTGCACCCAGGTCTGTCGGGCCCAGCGGTCGTGCTCGCTGTCGTCGGCCGCGTGCAGGTGCCAGCCGGCGAAGCGCTCGCGGACCATGGCGACCAGGGCGGCGTCGAGCTGATGCACGAAGGTCCGCTGGTCGGGGTCGATGCGGCGCAGCTTCTCGCGCGAGACCGGGAGGAACTGGGCGGTGCCGCGGCGCTGGGCGTAGAGCTCGACGAAGCCGTCGCAGCGACGCTCGAACACGCACGAGTCGCAGGACTCGAGCTTTTGCTTGTCGCTGCGCTTGTCCTCGTACTTGTCCCAGGCGACCACGGACAGCTTGCCGGGGCCGTCGGCCGACACGGTGTAGGTGGTGTTGCCGCCGTGGTGGACGTGCTGGGCCCACTCGGGCAGCTGGCAGTAGGGGAGGTTGCCGACGTCGAGGTCGAAGCCCGGGGCGACGCGCTCGAGCGTCTCGAACATCGCGCGCATGACCTCGGCGAGGGCCGCGTAGTCGGGCAGCATGCCGTCGAGCTCGTCGTCGCTGCGCGTCCCGGCGTCGCGCGGGCGGACCATGTCGAGGTGGACCTGGTCGATGGCGTAGCGGGTCACGAAGGCCGGCAGCTCGGTGAGCGAGCGGTAGTTTTGCTCGACCACACACATGTTGCAGGAGATCGGCTGGCCGAGGGCGGCGAGGCGCTCGAGGCCGGTGACGATCTTGGCGAAGGCGCCGGGCTTCTTGGTGGTCGCGTCGTGGGTGGCCGCGTCCCAGCCCTGGATGCTGATCCGCCAGTGGAATTTGTCGCGCCCCCGGGCCATCACGCGATCGATGAAGTCCTGCTTGTCGAGGCGCGTGCCGTTGGTGAAGATCTCGATGGTCTCGAAGCCGAGCTTCAGGGCGTGGTCGAGGGTCGGGAAAAATGTCGGGTGGATGGTGGGCTCGCCGCCGAGGATCGTGACCTTGGTGATCCCCCGGGCCGCGGCCTCGTCGAAGCGGGCGAGGACCTCCGGCAAGGGCGTGGGCTTGGCCATGCGCAGCTCGGTCATCTGCCCGCTCACACAAAACACGCAGCGGTTGTTGCACACGTGGCTGAGCTGAATCTCGAAGCGCTCTTTGGGTTCCATGGCGGGGGCGCGGCGCGGGGTGGCGGGGGCACGGGGCCGCGAATCACTGTACCATCGCGGGGCGCATGAGCGAGCGACGCCGGGACGTGCTGACTGGGCCCTACGACCTCGGGCGCAGCCTCTTCGTCGCGGATCACGGGAGCCGCAACCCGACGATCCGGCAGATCGGCGCGGGCGAGCTCCACCGGGCGACGCACACCCCCGAGGGACCGGCGGCCTTGCGCGTGCTCGTGGATCCCTCGGCGGGGACCGTGGACAGCGAGACCTGGGGCCCCGGGGCGAGCTGGCTGCTCGCGCGCGTGCCCTCGCTGCTCGGCCTGGACGACCGCCCGCCGCGCCTCGAGGGCCTGCCGGGACGACTCCAGCGCCGCTGTCCCGGGGTGCGCATGGTCCGGGCGCCGAGCGTGTTCGAGCTGCTGGTCGCCTACGTGCTCCGCCAGCGCGTGGCCTGGCGCGACGCCGTGGCGACCCAGTACGAGATCCAGGCCAAGCTCGGCGTGCCTGCGCCGGGGCCCCTCGCGCTCCAGCTCCCGCCCAGCGCGGCCCAGTGGCGCACCCTCGGGGCCACGGATCTCGCGGCCATGGGCATCGAGCGCAAGCGCGCGCGGACGATCCTCGGCCTCGCGGCGCGGGCGGATCGGGTGAGCGAGTGGGCCGCCCTCGCGCCCGAGGCCTTCGCCGCGAAGATCGAGCTGCTCCCGGGCATCGGCCCGTGGACCAGCGGCATGGTCCGCGGCTGGGGCCTTGGGGATCCCGACGTCGTCCCCCTCGGCGACTACGAGCTGCCCTCGATGGTCGCCTGGGGCCTGACCCGGGAGGCGCGGGCCGACGACGCGCGCATGGTCGAGCTGCTCGCGCCCTGGGCTGGGCAGCGCTTTCGGGTGATCCGCCAGCTGTGGGCGGCGGGGATCCGGGCGCCGCGCTTTGGGCCGCGGATCCGCGGGCAACGGCCGCGCTGAGCTCGCTCAGTGCTCGCGCCGAGCTCGCTCAGTGCTCGCGCCGAGCTCGCTCAGTGCTCGCGCCGCTCGCTCAGTGCTCGCGCCGCTCGCTGAGCTCGCGGTCCTCGATGGTCCAGGGCGTGAGCTCGGCGAGCTTGTCGTCGGCGGCCCCGGGCAAGGTCAGCTCGCCGACCAGCGGGCGCTGCATCAGCTCCTTGACCAGCCCCGCGCCGTAGCCCTTCTCGAACAGATAAAAGAGCTTGGCCAGGGCGGCCTCGGTGGTCAGGTCGTAGCCGCTGACGACCCCGGCGTCGAAGAGCGCGCGCCCCGTGGCGTAGAGCTCGAGGTTGGCCGAGCCGCGCAGGGGCTGGGTGACGGCGACGATGACCACGCCGGCCTCGGTGGCCGCCTGGATCACGCGCATGAACTCGGGGTCGGCCGTGGGCGCGTTGCCGGTGCCGTAGCACTCGAGGACCACGCCCTGTACGGGGGGCGCGAGCATGGCCGAGAGCTGGGCGGGCTTGAGCCCGGGGAAGAGCCGGTAGGCGGCGACGGTGGCCCGACCGAGCTCGACCACGGCGATCTCGGCGGGCTCCGGGCGGGCGGCCCGAGGCGGGAGGACGCGCGGCCAGTCGATGCCGATCTCGATGCCCACGCGGCCCAGGGGCGGGTAGTTGGGTGAGGAGAAGGCGTCGAAGCTGCCCACGGAGACCTTGCGCGCCCGGTTGCCGCGCAGCAGCAGCGAGTCGAAGTAGATCATGACCTCGGCCAGGTCCCGGTGGTGGCGGCCGAGGATCATCAGCGCCGTGAGCAGGTTGGCCTGGGCGTCGTTGCGCGTCTCTTCCAGGGGGATCTGCGAGCCGGTCAGGATCACCGGCTTGCCCAGGTCCTCGAGCATGAAGCTCAGCGCCGCGGCCGTGAAGGCCATGGTGTCGGTGCCGTGGATGACCAAAAAGCCGTCGTAGGCGGCGTAGTTTCGGCGGATGCGCTCGGCGATGTCGAGCCAGTGCGCCGGGGTCATGTCGGAGCTGTCGAGCAGGGGATCGAACTCGTCGATCTCGAAGTGCGGGACCTCGGGGTCGGCGAAGCGGGGGACCTGATCGATCAGCTGCTGGAGGTAGCCGGACTCCGGCTGGTAGCCGCGCGAGGTCTTGCGCATGCCGATGGTGCCGCCGGTGTAGACGACGAAGATCTTGGGGCGAGTGCTCACGATGGATCGGGGGCGCGCAGCGTCGTGGAGGGCATGGCCGGCGCGGGGTCGAGGATGGTGCCCCGAGCGCGGCCGCTGAGCCAGGCCCACAGCCCAGACGCGGCCGCGAAGAGCGTGGCCGCGGCGACGATGGCGAAGCTGGTGCTCTGGCTCGCGCTGATCCCGGTCTCCCACAGCAGCCAGGCCACGAGGGGCGGCAGGCCGATCAGCCGCAGACCCTCGAGGACGGCGAAGCTGCGCTTTTGCTCGAAGCCGACGCCGACGGCCACGGAGGTGATCAGGATCCACAGGCTCAGGCCGAGCTTGGCCTGCCAGCCGAGCGCGCCGGTTGCGAAGAGCAGCACGACGGTGGCGATGATCAGCCCGACGAACTGCACGAAGAGGTAGCGCTTGCGCGCCTTGCTGGTGTCGGCGTCGAACACCGGGCGCCCGCGGACCTCGGGGGGCGTGGGCACGGGCTGCTCGGGGCGCCAGCCGGGGCGCTTGAAGAACAGGCGCACGCGGTCGGCGAAGCGATCGAAGGTGCGGGCCTGGGCGACGAGCTGGGCCCAGTAGTCGAAGTTGGCCCACAGCGGGTTCCAGCGCGCGAGCGGCTTGGTGGTGCCGTAGGTGGGCTCCTCTTCCTCGAGCTGGAAGCTGCCGAACATCCGATCCCAGATGATCAGCATGCCGGCGTAGTTTCGGTCGAGGTACTTGGGGTCGGCGCCGTGGTGGACGCGGTGGTGCGAGGGCGTGTTGAGCACCCACTCGAGCGGGCCCATGCGCCCGATCAGCCGGGTGTGGATCCAAAACTGGTAGATCGTGTTGATCTGGACGGCCGCGACGTAGACCAGCGGGTGGACGCCGGCGAGGGCCAGGGGCAGGTAGAATACGAAGCTGAACAGGCCCTGGAAGGCGCTCTGACGCAGGGCGACGGCGAGGTTGTACTCCTCGCTCTGGTGGTGGACGACGTGCGCCGCCCACAGAAAATTGACCTCGTGAGAGAGGCGGTGAAACCAGTAGTAGGCGAGGTCGACGCCGATCAACGCGACGACCCAGGCCACCCAGCTGTTGGCCGTGAGCGCGGGCAGGCCGAGGGTCTCGCGGCCAAAGGCGTAGCACAGCAGGTAGGCGCCAAAGGTCAACACGCCGGTGAACAGCCCGCGCAGGCGGCTGACGATCCCGCAGTTGAGGTCGTCGACGGAGTCGTTGAGCCGGTAGACCCGCCGACCCATGAGTCGGGAGGCGAGCAGCTCGATCCCGATCAGCGCGAAGAAGATCGGGATCGAGTAGGTGATCAAGTTGACCATTGGCGGGCGCCTTTCGTGTTCGAGTCTAATGCATCGGGGCTGGTGCCAGCCGGATGAGCCGGGTGTTCGTTGGTTCGTAGCGAGGTGTTCGGGTTGCGCACCTGGCGCAAATGGCGCTGCCCTCGGCGATGGTCGATACTCGGATGAAGACGGTGAAGGGCGGAGAAGAGCGGACAGCCAGGGGAGCAGCTCGTCGCGCCGACGGGTGGGTCTACATCGAGCGTGTGGAGCGAAAGTTCTTCTTGGCACCCAGTGGAGTCGAGGCCTTCGTCGCGAGGGTGAGCGCGCGCTTGGGGGAAGGCGAGCCGGCGCGCGCTCGCAGCCTGACCACCCTCTATTTCGATACGCCGAGCCGCGATATCGCGCGGCGCTGCGCGAGCGGGGCAGACAACCTCAAGCTGCGAATGCGCAGCTACGACGCCGGGGCGGTCCTGCCCCGGGAGGGCGCGGGCGAGCACGCCGCACGGCCCTACTTCGAGCTCAAGGCGCGGACGGGGCAGCGGACCCGCAAGCTGCGGCTCCACGCGGATCCAGACGCGCTGTCCACCTTGCTGAGCGAGGGAGCGCTCGATGGCCCGAGCCTCTCGGCTCAACGGGGGCGCTGGGGGCCAGGGGGGGAGGCTGTCTACGCCGAGCTGGGCAAGCTCTGCGCTGCGGCGAGCGAGCCGCTGCGCCCCGACTGTGTCGTCTGCTATCGGCGCCGAGCCTGGCAGGACGCCACGGGGGACTTGCGGATCACCTTGGACAGCCAGCTGCGCTTCTACGCGGCGGCGAGGCGCGAGGGCCTCGATCCTGGCGAGGCGCTGAGCGTGTCGGCGGGGCAGCGGCCGGCGGGGGAGCAGGGGGAGTGCCTCGTCGAGCTCAAGCTGTCTCGCGACCAGCCCGAGTGGCTTGCGGTCCTGCAAGCGGTGAGCGGTGGGCTCGGGCTGTGGCCGGCAGAGGAAGGCGGGCGGCGCTTCAGCAAGTTCTTGGCCGCGTCGACGGCCGTCCACGGTCCGCCAGGGGGGCCGCCAGGGGGTCCGCCAGGGGGGCCGCCAGGGCAGCGCGCGGTCTGAGAGTCACGCGCGAGGCGGCTTTGAGACGTCTGCGTGGGTTCGTTGGTGGAGCAGGTGGAGCTGGCGGAGCACGAAGAGGTCTCCTGGCGCACGCTCGCGGCAGCGCGCGGCGAGGCGCTCGACCCCTGAGTCTCCGCGATGCTCGTGGGTGAAGCCCCCGAGGCTGGCGAGTACGGCCCACGGCCAGCGCTCGACGCAGCGCTCGCGCAGGCGCCAGGACGCGGGGTCGTCGAGGCCGACGATGGTATCGAGGACCTCGCTCCCGGTCTCGAGCAGCTCGAGGCGCAGGCCGTGGGCGTGGGCGTCGTCGCGGCCGGCGAGGGCCTGGAGCACGGGCTTGGGCGCTCGCCCGGCGTAGGCGTCGAGGAGGTCGTCGACCCGCGGCCCGTGCAGGCCGAGGAGGCTGGATAGGGCCACGGCTGGATCGCGCTCGAACAGGCGCTCGCGCCGGCGCCAGGACTCGGCGTCGTCGCAGCCGCGCAGGCTCGCGGCGCGCTCGTAGCTGTCGGCGTGGCGCCACAGTCGGGCGCGCAGCTCGTGGGCGAAGGTGTCGCAGCGTCCGCCGAGGCTCTCGACGACCGCTCCGAGGGCGCCGGAGTCATGAGAGTCGGGGGAGTCGAGCTCGGCGAGGCGCAGGCGCAGGGCGTCGGCGTCGCGGCCGGCGAGGCCCCGGAGGCTGCGGGCGACCTCTCGGGGGTGCTCGGCGGCCAGGCGGGCGCGCAGGGGGTCGAGATCCGTCGTGCGCGGGGTCCTGGCGAGGCGCTCGAGGACCAGCTGGGGGGCGGTCGCCAGCGCCCGCTCGAGCAGGGGGTCGTGGGGGTCCGCGGCCCAGATCGCCAGGGTCGGCTCGGCGTCGAAGAGCGCGGCCCGGATCGCCCTGCCCTCGGGGATGTGGCGCGAGAAGTACAGGCGCAGCGGCGGGGGGAGGGTGTCGAGGGCGTCGGCGTAGGGGGTGCCGGGCTCGACCATGAAGTAGGGGATCGCGTCTTCGGGGGCGCTGCGCGGCGTGTCGCCGGCGATCAGCGCGAGCACGCGGGCGGCGAGCTGCGCCGGGGTGGCCCGCTCGGCGTGGAGGACGGGGAGGCCGTCGCGGGCGGCGAGGGCGAGGTAGCCGGCGCGGATCCTGGCCTTGAAGGCGGAGCCGGCGAGGCCCTTGCGGCCGCCGTCGCGCACGGGTCGGCGGCGCAGCTTGTCGAGGCGCTTGCGCAGGCGGCTGGTCCGGGGGTCGACGTCGAAGACGATGGTGAGCTCGGGGACGAGGCCGGCGCTGGCTTGGGCTGTGATGGCCTCGCAGGCGGCGAGGTCGAGGCCGCGGCCGTGGGCGCCGAGGACGAGGGGGGTGAGCATGGAGCGGTCGAGGAGGACCGTGTGGCCGGCGGCGAGGGCGGGGGTGACCGTCTCGCTGAGGATCTGGGCTTCGCGGGCGGCGTAGAGGAGGAGCTCGGCGCGGGGGGTGAGGTCGAGATTTGTGCGGTCGCGGGTGAGCTGGCGGATGGCCTGGGCGGGTTTGGAGGTTGGGTGCTTGGTGGGGCGGGGGAGGGTGAGGGGGGTGCCTTGGGATTTTAGGAGGTGGGCGGTTTGGTGGAGGGTTGTGGTCTTGCCGGCGCCGTCTGGGCCTTCTAGGGCGATTAGGGTTGGGGGCATTGGGTCTTGGTTTTTGGTGGGGTGTTCTTGGTTTTTGGTGGGGGTGTTCTTGGTCTTTTGCGAGGGTGTTCTTGGCTTTTGCGGGGGTGTTTTTGGTCTTTTGCGGGGGTGTTCTTGGCCGGCGGGCACGCGCACGGGCCAGCAGGGGACCCTCTGGGCTCAGACAGGCTTGCTGACTCCGGTGGGTGTCTCGTCGAAGGGATGATGGCCTATTTGGGGGTGATCGCTCCGAAGTTGTGGATCGTACGCAAAACTCGCCCAGAGGGTCCCCTGCTGGCCCTTTTGTGCGCGTCTTCGGCGGGGGAAATCGCCGCCCCGGGCAGTGGAGGGTGGATCTTTGGAGGTAGGTTTGGGGGCTGGAGGTAGGTTGGGACCCAAGGCAGTGGAGGGTGGGTCTTTGGAGGTAGGTTTGGGGGCTGGAGGTAGGTTGGGACCCAAGGCAGTGGAGGGTGGGTCTTTGGAGGTAGGTTTGGGGGCTGGAGGTAGGTTGGGACCCAAGGCAGTGGAGGGTGGGTCTTTGGAGGTAGGTTTGGGGGCTGGAGGTAGGGGGCCCCCGGGCAGTGGAGGGTGGGTCTTTGGAGGTAGGTTTGGGGGCTGGAGATAGGTTGGGACCCAAGGCAGTGGAGGGTGGGTCTTTGGAGGTAGGTTTGGGGGCTGGAGGTAGTGAGCCATCCGGGCTCGGCTGACGAGATCGGGTGTTTCTCCGCGGCTCGTCGGCTGGTCGCGGGCTCAGCCCGCCTCGCGCAGGAGCTCGATGAGTAGCTCGTCGAGGGCGGCTTCGTCGGGGGTCTTGGGTAGAGGGCTCGTGGGCAGGGCCTCGCGCATGGCGAGGTCGAGGCGCTTGGCCTCGGCGAGCAGGTCGTCGTAGGAGAGGGCGCCGGCGCGGATCTCGAGCAGCTCGGAGGCGTCGTCGCGGTGGACCCGGACCTCGCCGTCGCGGAGGATCTCGAGGCCCATGCGCAGCAGGCGGATGAGGTGCATGCCGTGCTTGGTGTCGTAGCCGTGCTGGGCCTCGAGGGCGGCGCGCTTGGGGTTGCGCTCGCGCTGCCAGCGTTGGAACTGGTTCCAGCGCTGGCGGGCGGAGCGGTAGCGTCGCTCCTGGCGGAGGATGGCGAGGAGCTGGCGGCTGAGGCCGAGGGCGGCTCCGGCGACGGCGGCGACCTCTTCGTCGAGGGCGTGCTCGTCTTGGACTTGGGCGCGGTCGAGGCTGGCCTCGCCGGCGCGGGTGGCCGCGATGGTGGCAGACCAAAACTCGCGCAGGCGTTCGCGCAGGACGTCGCGCTCGGCGGAGGGGAGCTCGATGCCCTCGTCCACGCTCCAGCTGCGCACGAGCTTGGCGATGCCCTCCTCGACGCGGTTGCGCTCGTCGGCGGAGAGCACGGACTGCTCGGGGAGGCCAAAGTCGGCGCGGGTCGGGGGGCGCTCGGGGGGATGCAGGAGCCACTCGCGGTGTCGCTCGATGCGCTTGAGCTGGCCGTGGGCGTAGCCGGCGTAGGTGTGGCGGACTTTTTGCGACAAAAAGCGAGCCCGCTCGGCGCGTAGCCGGGACCACAGCGGGGTGCACAGCAAGACCTCGCGCTCGTCGAGGAAGAGCAGCTCGAGCATGTTGGGGTTGTTCTGCGCGCAGAGGTTGACCACCTTGGCGAGGTCGAAGATCACGACGTCGGGCAGGGGGTCGTCGGCGAGGCAGGGGCCGGCGCTGGGGTGCGTGCGGGCGCGGTCGAGGGCGGCGCGGTAGTTGGCGCCCAGGGGCGAGGGCTCGTCGGGGCTGGCCGGCGTCCAGCTGAGCTGCTCGAAGTGCGCGCGAAAGGACAGGCGCGTGGCCAGGGGGGCGACGCAGCAGCCGCGCAGATCCACGTCGGAGCCGCGGCGGGCGGTGCCGTAGGCGTGGGAGCCGGTCAGGCCCAGGAAGTGTGTGTGGGCGTCGACGTCGAAGGACATGGCGGAGGGCTCGGGGGAGAGTTGGGCTCGGGGGAGAGTTGGGGGGAGGGGGAGAGTTGGGGGGAGGGGGAGAAAGACGAACGGCCCGCCGCCTGGTGGCGAACGGGCCGTGCAGCGCAGGTTTGCGCGCGCTCGGGGTCGAGCTCAGTCGCCCTTCATCTCGCCGCGGGCGAAGATGCTGGCGACGTAGGTCAGCACGTCCGTGGCCGAGGCGTCGTCGTAGCCGTAGTCGCGGATCAGCCGCTGCTTGACGACCTCGATCTTCTCCTGGGACTCCTTGTCGACGACGTTGCGGACCAGCGAGGTCAGCTTGATGCTGTCCTTTTGGTCCTCGAAGAGCTTGAGCTCGAGGGCCTTGTAGAGCCGCTCGTTGGTCCGGAAGTCGAACTGCTTGCCCTCGACGGCCAGGGCGCCGATGTAGTGCATGATCTCGCGGCGGAAGTCGTCCTTGCGGCTCTCGGCGATGTCGATCTTGGTCTCGATCGACCGCATCAGCCGCTCGTCGGGCTCTTCGTCCTGGCCGGTGTAGGGGTTCTTGACCTTCTCGCGCTGGGTGTAGGCCTTGACGTTGTCGATGTAGTTGGAGCACAGCCGCGCGATCGCGTCCTCGTCGGCGGAGATCGCCCGCTGGACCTCGTTTTTGACGATGTCCTCGTACTCCTGCTTGACCGTGGCCAGGAGCTCGCGGAAGCGCTTGCGCTGCTCGTCGCTGGTGATCAGCGAGTGGTTGCGCAGCCCCGACTCGAGCTCGTTCATCAGCAAGAAGGGGTTGATGTTGGTCTGCCCGCGGTCGCTGACCAGGCAGTTGGCGATCTTGTCCTGGATGTAGCGCGGCGAGATGCCCTGCATGCCCTCGCGCTTGGCCTCCTTGCGCAGCTCCTTGACCGAGTCCTGGGTGAAGCCAGGCATGGTCTTGCCGTCGTAGAGCTTGAGCTTTTGCAGCACGCTGAGGTTTTGCTTCTTGGGGTCCTCGAGCCGGGTCAGCACGCCCCACATCGCCGCGACCTCGAGGGTGTGCGGGGCGATGAAGCGGCCGCGCACGCGCTCGGGGTTGTAGTCCTTGACGTAGATCTTGATCTCCTCGTTGAGCTTGGTGATGTAGGGGATGTCGATCTTGACGGTGCGGTCGCGCAGCGCCTCCATGAACTTGTTCTCGAGCAGGCGCTCGTACTCGGCCTCGTTGGTGTGGCCGATGATCACCTCGTCGATGTCGGTCTGGGCGAACTTCTTGGGCTTGATCTTGCGCTCCTGCGTGGCCCCGAGCAGGTCGTAGAGGAAGGCCACGTCGAGCTTGAGGATCTCGACGAACTCGATGATCCCGCGGTTGGCGACGTTGAACTCGCCGTCGAAGTTGAACGCGCGCGGGTCGGTGTCGGAGCCGTACTCGGCGATCCGCCGGTAGTTGATGTCGCCGGTCAGCTCGGTCGCGTCCTGGTTCTTCTCGTCCTTGGGCTGGAAGGTGCCGATGCCGACGCGGTCCTCCTCGGAGATCAGCATCCGGCGCACGCGCACGTGCTGGATCACCTGTGACCAGTCGCCGCCGTAGTGCGCCATCAGCTCGCGGAAGATGAAGCGGCAGGCGGGGTTGAGCTGGCCCGGCACGTAGGGGCGGAAGGCCTTGCGGCGCGTGGGGTTGGCGGCCTCGGGGTCACCGGGGTCGACCAGGCCGAGCTCCTCGATGGCCTGCTCGCGCCACTCCGGCGGGATCAGCTTGAGGGGCTCCTCGTTCATCGGCGAGCGGAAGGTCTCCTCGCCGCCGGTCAGGTGGCGCAGGGACTCGGGCAGGGCCCACTCATAGGTGTAGAGCGCGCCCTGGGGGCTGCGGCTGTACTCCTCGAAGCCCTTCTTGAGCAGGCGCGCGATGGTCGACTTGGACGAGCCGACCGGGCCGTGCAGCAAGATGATCCGCTTCTCGGTGCCATAGCGCATGGCCGCGGCCTTGAGCACGTTGACCAGGCGCATCAGGGGGATGTCGAGGCCGTAGATCGCGTCGCGGCCGCCGTGGGCCTCGTCGGAGAAGAACTTGTAGCGAGTGATCTTCTTCTTGTTGTCGACGTAGGTCTCGGTGCCGGCGGCCAGGACCATGTCGTAGACGCGTTCATGGGAGGTCCGGGCGATGCGAGGGTTTTCCCGGACCATGTCGAGGTACTCCTCGAAGCTACCGGTCCAGTGCAGGTCCTCGTAGCGTTGGTAGTCCTGCAGGGCGGCGATCTTGGAGACGAGGCTGGAGGTGCTCATGCGCGTTCTCGAGAGTAGCTGCCCACAGCATACGACCCAAGCCCGGGGAGCGGCCACCTCGAGACGAAGCGAGGACGCAAACTCGCTGTTACCCGACGTAGCGGGCGGTCTCTCGCGTCGGGGGCCGGTGCGTAAGTGTGCGCGGCGCCCCGAGTCCCGCGGTGCTACACTCGGATTCCCATCGACCATGGGGCGCGCCGGTCGGCGCGAGAACCTCCGAGCACGCATGATTCCGCGAATCGAGAAGGATCACCGCCGCTTCCGCGAGATCGTGCGCGGGCGCATCCGCGACAACCTGCGCCGCTACGTCTCCCGGGGTGACATGATCGCCCGCAAGGGCAAGGACACGGTGTCGATCCCGATGCCCCAGATCGACATCCCGCGGTTCATCCACGGGGACAATCAGGGCCAGGGCGTCGGCCAGGGAGAGGGCGACGAGGGCGATCCCGTCGGCGAGGGCGAGGGCGAAGGTGGGGCCGGCAAGGCCGGCGAGGGCGAGGGCGACAAGTCCGTCGAGGTCGAGGTCAGCCTCGACGAGCTCGCGCAGATCCTCGGCGAGGAGCTGAGCCTGCCGCGCATCGAGCCGCGCGGCTCGCAGAACCTCGAGACGGTCAAGGATCGCTACGTCGGCCTGCGCACGACCGGCCCCGAGAGCCTGCGCCACTTCAAGGCCACCTTCAAGCGGGCGCTGCGCCGCCAGATCGCGATGGGCACCTACGACCCCGGGCACCCAATCATCGTGCCCATCCGCGAGGATCGCCGCTACCGCTCGTGGCGCAGCGAACCCAAGCCGCAGAGCAACGCGGTCATCATCTACATGATGGACGTGTCGGGCTCGATGGGGGACGAGCAAAAAGAGATCGTCCGCATCGAGAGCTTCTGGATCGACACCTGGCTGCGCAGCCAATACAAGGGCCTGGAGTCGCGCTACATCATCCACGACGCCACGGCCCGCGAGGTCGAGCGCGAGGTCTTCTTCAGCACCCGCGAGTCCGGCGGCACGATGATCAGCTCGGCCTACCGCATGTGCGCGGACCTGATCGAGCGCGAGTTCGACCCGAGCAACTGGAACATCTACGCCTTCCACTTCAGCGACGGCGACAACTGGTCCGTCGACGACACCGCGACCTGCATCAAGCTGCTGCGCGAGCAGCTGCTCCCGAGCCTCAACCAGTTCGGCTACGGCCAGGTCGAGAGCCCCTACGGCTCGGGCCAGTTCATCAAGGACCTGCGCTCGGCCTTCGCCGAGGAGCAGCTCCTGGTGACCAGCGAGATCAAGACCAAGGACGACATCATGGACTCGATCGGCGAGTTCCTGAAGGGAGGGCGCTGATGGCCCCGATCCCCGCGCAGCTATCGGAGCTCCAGCACGAGATCGAGGGCTACGCCAAGGCCTACGGCCTGGACTGCTTCACCACGATCTACGAGCTCGTCGACTACCGCCAGATGTGCGAGATCGCGGCCTACGAGGGCTTCCCGGTCCGCTACCCGCACTGGCGCTTCGGCATGGAGTACGACCGGATGATGAAGAGCCAGACCTATGGTCTGTCGAAGATCTACGAGCTCGTCATCAACACGGACCCCTGCTACGCCTACCTGCTCGAGGGCAACAGCCTCGTCGACCAGAAGCTGGTCATGTCGCACGTCACCGGGCACTGCGACTTCTTCAAGAACAACCGCTTCTTCGCCCACACCGACCGGCGGATGATCGACGGCATGGCCAACCACGCCAGCCGCGTGCGCCGGCACATGGATCGCCAGGGCGTGGATCCGGTCGAGAGCTTCATCGACGTCTGCAACTCCCTCGACAACCTGATCGACCCCTGGGTGCCCTTCCGCGCGACCACGCCGAGCTCGCCCACGCGCGAGCCCAGCGTCGAGGTCCCGATCAACATCGGCAAGCTGAGCACCGACCGCGCCTACCTCGACCAGTACATCAACCCGCCCGAGTTCATCGAGGAGCAGCGCAAGCGCGCGCTCGAGCAGCGCGAGCAGGCCAAGAAGCTGCCCCCGCGCCCCGAGCGTGACGTGCTCGGCTTCTTGATGATGCACGCGCCGCTCGAGCCGTGGGAGGCCGACGTGCTCGGGATCATCCGCGAGGAGGCCTACTACTTCCTCCCGCAGCGCCAGACCAAGATCATGAACGAGGGCTGGGCCACCTACTGGCACTCCAAGATCATGACCAGCAAGGCGCTGCGCGACGACGAGGTCATCGACTACGCCGAGGCCGCCTCGGGGGTCACGGCCATGGCCCCCAACCAGCTAAACCCCTACAAGATCGGCGTCGAGCTCTATCGCGACATCGAGGAGCGCTGGAACAAGGGCAAGTTCGGCAAGCAGTGGGACGAGTGCGACGACCAAAAGGCCCGGGAGGAGTGGGACATGAAGCTCCAGCTCGGGCAGTCGAAGATCTTCGAGGTCCGCCGGCACTACAACGACGTCACCTTCATCGACGAGTTCTTCACGATGGAGTTCTGCCGCCGCCACCGCTTCTTCACCTTCGCGGAGAACCGGCGCTCGGGCCAGCTCGAGATCGCCTCGCGCGAGTTCAAGAAGATCAAAGATCAGATGCTCCAGCAGCTGACGAACTTTGGTCAGCCCTTCATCTACGTCGTCGACGCCAACTACCTCAACCGCGGCGAGCTGCTCTTGGCGCATCGCCACGAGGGCGTGGACCTGCGCATCGGCTACGCCCGCGAGACGCTCAAGAACCTCGAGCGGATCTGGCGGCGGCCGGTGGCGATCCTGACGGTGATCGAGGACAAGCCCAAGCGGATCCGCTTCGACGGCACGGGGATCGAGATCAGCGAAGAGACGGCGGCCTGGCGCCTGGCCTGAGCCGCTATCCCGGAGAGGGAAGGCAAGCGGCGCCCTCGCAGGCGAGGGCCTCGTCTTGGTTGAAGACCGACAGCCCCTGCGCGCACAGCTGCGCGACGGTGTCGGCGTTGCCGGGGGCGGACAGGGGGTTGCTGGACACGTCCAGCAGGTGGCAGGCCTCGTCTTCGAACACCCAGGGAGCGGCGAGCAGCGGGCTGAGGTCCTCGATCTCGTTGTTGGAAAGGTCCCAGCTGTCTGGGGGCCCCCAGGTCACGAGCGCAGCGATGTCTTCGATGCCGCAGGCGAAGAGGTAGAGCTTGGAGGCGGCGATCCCCTCTGGCAGGGGACCGAGCGGGGTGGACTCGACGCGGAGCTCGTCCAGGGTCGGGACGCTGGACAGGGGAGAGAGGTCGCTGACGAGGGAGTGGGAGAGCACGAGGGAGGTGAGCGCCGGCAGCTCGGCGAGCGGGCCGAGGTCGGTCACGGCGTTGAAGCTCAGCTCGACGTGGGCCAGCGCGGGCATCGTGGCCAGCGCGGAGATGTCCTCGAGCTGCGAGCCCGAGCAGGTCAGGGTGTGCAGGCCCTTGGCCGCGAGCGGGGAGAGATCCACGACCGGGGAGCTGGAGGACTCGAAGCGCTCGAGCGCGTTGGCCTGGGCGAGGGCAGAGATGTCGGCCACCTCGGTGCCGATGAGGGAGATGTCCGCCAGGGCGGGCATGCCTGCGATGAAGTCGAGGTCGTCGAAGCCCAGGCCCTGCAACTTCAGCTCGCTCACCTGGGTGAAGCTCGCGAGCGCCTGGCTGCCGCTGACTTGATCTGCGCTGAGCCTCAGGCGGGTCACCGGCGCGCTCGCCCCTTCGAGCCCACCGAGCGCCAGCCCAGCTTGGCTCTCGATCCACAGGAAGTCGAGGGCGGGGAGGCTCGCGAGCGGCGCGAGCAGGGCGGGGTCGCTGAAGGTCAGGTCGCCCCGGAGCTGGAGGGTCTCGAGCGCGGGTAGGTCCGCGAGCGGCTCGAGGGACTCGGGGAGGAGCGAGAGCGACAGGAAGCTCAGACCTGTCGCGCACTCGAGGCCTGCGATCGACTCGACCCCGCTCTGACTCGGGATCGAGAGCGACTCCAGCTGCGCGAGGGTCTCTGGTCCGAGCGCGGCGTCTGGCCCGAGCGCGAGGGCCTCGCGAACGAGCGCGTCGAGTTGTGGATCCGGGAAGGACGCGGGGCTACAGGTGGCCTGCTCGCCCGTGTCGTCGACGCTCTCGCTGGCGCTGCCTTCGTCGGTGTCGTTCGTGCCGGCGCCGCTCGTGTCGGTGCTGCCGTCGTCGGCGCCGCTCGCCTCGCCTGTGGAGTCGGCGGTCCCCCCAGCTGTCTCATCGGTGCTCGAGGGCGAGCGACAGGCGAAGCCCGCGAGCGTCAGGGCGAGGACGAGGGGGCGGCGGGGCTCCACCCATTCATATCAAGCATGGAGTGTGCGCTCGGGCAATCGCCAAGCGCGTGGACGCGCGATCTCGTGCGGTCTCTCGCCGGGCGCACTCACCTGGATCTCGCTCGACCCGTCCTCAGGCGGCCTCGCGCAGGGCGACGATCAGCTCGTCTTTGGTCATGTCGCCGCGGCCGACGATGTCGCGCTCGGTTGCGAGGTCGTAGAGCTTGGACTTGGTCCACGCCTCGTAGTTGGCGCTCGAGACCGAGCCGCCGTTGCGGCGGACGAGGGCGCGATGGCCGAGCACGCCGACGAGCGCGCCGAGGCCGAGGCCGAGGCCGAACACGCCGACGCCGACGTAGGCGAGGCGTTGGGGGATGACCTCGCGGAGCACCGAGGCGGCCTTGGTGAAGTTGGAGAGGGACTCTTGGGTGTTGTCGATGAGGTCCATGTCCAAAGCGAGGTTGCGAGGACCGTGCCAGCCATGGATTTGCTCGCAGCGGAGACCTGCGGGGCCGCCTGCGCCAGTTCATCGAGGGCGCGCCGGCCAATTTGTCGCCCAGAACGCCGGCCAGATCGCCGCGAATTTGCACACCTTCGCGCGCGACGCGTGTCGATCTGACACGCCGAGAAGAGTTGCTACCATCGCGGGCTGGTCGACGACCGAGCGCTGCCATGACTGCCCCCAACCGCGAAGCTGCGCGCGATCCAGGCGCGAGCGAGGAGCTGCTCGCGCGCTGCAAGGACCACGGCTTCACCCCGGGGGCCCGCGGCGTGGCGGGGCTGCTCGAGCTGTGGCGGGCGCCCGAGCGCAGCACGGCGCAGCGCAAGGCCATCGTCGCGGCGCTGTGCCGGGGCGAGGGGGGCGTGGCCCGAAAGCTCGCGCAGGGCTTCGACCAGGCCGAGGGCGGCGAGCGAGCCATGCGGCTGCGTGTCCTCGCCCGGATCGCGCGGCGGCTCGGCCCCGAGGTCGTCGCGCTCGAGGGCCTGCTCGACGCTGGCCTCAAAGACCCCGAGCCGCGGGTCGTCCGCGAGGCCGCGCGGGCGATCGGCAAGCTCGACGCGAGCGCGGCGGCGGCCTACGAGGGCGCGCTCGTGTCCGTGGCCCGGGGAGCCGCGCTGCCCGAGCGCCGCGCGGCGGTCGAGGCCCTGGGGCTGACCGGCGGCGACCTGGCTGGCGACGCGCTGCGCGAGCTGGCTGGGGAGGGGGGCCTCGACGAGGACCTGGGGCGCCGGCTCGCCCGGGCGCGGACGCTGATCGAGCGCCGGACGGCTCGCGGGGAGGCGCGGCCCTTGCTGCTGGACTCGCCCGTGGCCGCGGCGGTCGAGGTCCGCATGCGCTGCCGGGGCGCCGCCGACATCGTGGCCGACGAGCTGCGAGCGCGGCTGCCCGCGGCCCAGGTCTCGGGGCTGGCGGTCTGCGACTCGCGGACCCTGACGCTGCGCTGGGCGGGCCCCGTGGCGGCCCTGGATCGTCTGCGCACCCCCCTGGACTGGGGCCTGGTGTTCCCTCTGCCGCCGATTTCGGCGAAAGCACCCGCGGAGGAGCTCGCGGCCCGGGTGGTCGCGGGGGTCTGCGCGCCCGCCCTCGCCGAGACCCTGCAGGCGCTCACCGACGGCCCGGTGCGCTTTCGCCTGAGCTTCGCCCAGGGCGGCTCGCGGCGGGCCGTGGTCTGGTCCATCGCCCAGGCCCTCGACGCCCGCCAGGCGGCGCTGCGCAACGACTCGCGCGCGGTCAGCTGGACCATCGAGGTCGACGAGGCGCGCAGCCAGCTGGTCGCGCTCCCGCGTCGGCCCGACCCGCGCTTCGACTATCGCGTCGCCCACCTCCCGGCCTCCTCGCACCCGACCCTCGCGGCGATCATGGCCCGCGTGGCCGCGCCGCAGCCGGGCGAGCGCGTCTGGGACCCCTTTTGCGGCTGCGCGGCCGAGCTGATCGAGTGCAGCCGCCTCGCCGACGCGCTGCGCCTCATCGGCACGGACCGCGACCCCCAGGCGATCGCGGCGGCCCGGGCCAACGTGGAGGCCGCGGGCCTCGACCCCGCGCGCGTGCGCATCGAAGAGGTCGACGTCTACGCCGGCAGCCCGGCCAAGGCGGACGTGATCCTGACCAATCCGCCCATGGGCCGACGCACGGCCCTGGCCGGTGGCCTGCACGCCTCCCTGCGCCGCTTCGTGAGCCACGCGGCGCGGACCTTGAGCCCCGGCGGTCGGCTCGTGTGGGTCACTCCGGCCGCCCAGGTGACGGCCGCGGCCGGGGCGGCGGCCGGGCTGCGCGTGCGAGATCACGGCTCGATCGACATGAGCGGCATGCGGGTGGTCTTGCAGGAGATGCGGCGCTGAGCCCCGGCAGGCGGGCGCAGGCTCGGCGCAGGTCGATCCCTGGGCTCGCCGGGCCGGCATTCGCTATCCTGCGCGACGCATGAAGCTCGATTCGAATATCACTGCAGTCGTCACGGGCGGGGCCTCGGGCCTCGGCGAGGCCACGGCCCGGGCGCTCGCCGCCGAGGGCGTGAAGGTCGGCATCTTCGATCTCAACGAGGCGGCCGGGGAGGCCGTGGCCAAGGACATCGGGGGCGTGTTCGCCAAGGTCGACGTGACCGTCGACGCCCAGGTCGACGCCGGCTTCGCCAAGATCCGCGCGGCCCTCGGCCAGGAGCGGATCCTGGTCAACTGCGCGGGCACGGCCAACGGGATCAAGACGGCCTCGCGCGACAAGGAGACCGGCGAGATCCGCCACTTCCCCGCGGACAAGTTCGAGAAGATCATCCAGATCAACCTGATCGGCAGCTTTCGCTGCATCGCCAAGTCGGCGGCGGGGATGATGAGCCTCGACGCGCTCGCGTGTGGGGAGCGCGGCTCGATCATCAACACGGCCTCGGTCGCGGCCGAGGACGGACAGATCGGCCAGGCCGCCTACTCGGCGTCGAAGGCCGGCGTGGTCGGCATGACCCTGCCGATCGCCCGCGACCTCTCGCGCGAGGCGATCCGCGTGAACACGATCTTGCCGGGCATCTTCGACACGCCGCTGCTCCACGGCCTGCCCGAGAAGATCCGCGACGCGCTCGGGGCCCAGGTGCCCAACCCCTCTCGCCTCGGTCGGCCGGCGGAGTACGCCGCCCTCGCCCTCGAGATCTGCCGCAACGGCTATCTCAACGGCGAGGACATCCGCCTCGACGGGGCGATCCGCATGGCGCCGCGCTAGGAGCCGTGTTGGGTTTCACCACGGGCTCCTAGGCGCTTCGGCGAGGGCGAGCTCACGAATCGACGCCACAGCTGGCGCTACGCGTGAAGCTCCAGGTCATGACCGAAGGCGCCTCGCCCTCGCCGGGGCCGACGATCGCCGCCTCGAGCCGGCCTTCGTCGGCGAACAGCGCGTAGTGAATCTCTTGCGGGAAGTCGTGCTCGTAGTTGGCCCACACCCAGATCGTCGCGCCTCGAGGCGTATCGACCGAGAAGCGGGCCGCGCTCGGATCGATCGGCTCGAACTGCGTCGGGGCGGCTTGGCCGGGCTGGACGATGTAGACGTGTCCCTGGCCCTGTGCGAGGAGCGTGAGCTGCTCGAGCTCCTCGCCGTTGTGAGCCTGACCGACGAGGTTGTCACCGTCGATCTCCCAGCGCTCGTGTGCCCCCGACTCGCTCGTCCACGTCCCGCACAGCATGTCCACGTCGGGACGGACGGACGCCTTCGGGCTCCCGCAGGCGGCGAGGGTCAGCGTGAGCGTGCAGATGAGGCCGCCGCGTCGAAGCATGGCGCCATGGTAGCCGCCGGAGCAGGGGCCGCTCTATCTAAAAACCTGCGTTCCAGGCCATCTCTCGCCTGCGCCTGCGCTTGCGAGGCTCGCGGGCGTTGGTCGGCAAGAAGTCGTGGGCAAAGCCCATGTTGAGATAAAAAGTCCGCGGCCGGCCGACGAGGATGCCGGCGTTGCGGTCGTCGGTCCGCGAGAAGTAGCGGACGTCGGCGATGTTCTTGATCCCCCCGGTGAACTCCAGCCGCCAGCCCCGGGGCAGGGGGGTCTTCATGCGCGTCCACAGGTTGACCAGGGTGTAGGCGGGGATCGGCCCGTAGGCGGCGGTGTCCTGGTCCTCGACCTCGCGGTTCTCGAGGTCGGTGTACTGGCGGCTCTGGTAGCTGACGTCCACGCCCAGCTCCAGGCCAAAGTCGAAGCCCCAGCTGCCCCCGGCCCAGGCCTCGTGCTCGGGGTACCAGGGCATCTTGTTGCCGGTGTAGGTCAGGCCCATGAGGTAGCTGCCGGTCCACGCGTAGCCGGCGTAGACCGTGGGCTCGCCAAAGTCGGCGTCGAAGACCTCGCTGGGGTACCACTCGAGCTCGCTCTCCACGCCCCAGATGTGGATCTTGGGGATGGCGTCGTAGCTCTCCTCGCCGACGTCGATGTAGTTGGTGAATTCCTTGTACCAGCCCGTGACCTCGCCATAGAGGCCGGCGAGCTCGAGCAGCTTGGCGCCGAGCTCGACGCCGTTGGAGGTCTCGGCCTGGAGCTGGAGGTCGTCGGGGGCGACGAGCAGCTGGAGGTACTGGGGCGGGCCAAAGGAGCGGCCATAGGCCAAGAAGAGCGCGAGCTCGTCGATCGGCGCGTACCACAGCGAGGCCGCGGGCAGCGGGGCCCAGTAGGCCGGGGGCGAGAGCAGGAAGCTCTCGAGGTTCGAGCGCCGGACGATCTTGATGAACTCCATGCGCACGCCGAGGTCGAGGCTGAGGTCGCCGTCGAGGAAGACCAGCTTGTCGTTGACGTAGGCCGCGTAGGCGCTGGTCCGCGCGTCGTCGTCGGCGGTCAGCAGGCGCCCGCCGACGTCGGTGGTGTAGGTGTAGAGCTCGGCGATCTCGAAGGCCGCCCGGGCGCCGACGCTGAGCTGCTGAGACAAGCCCGCGTCGGGGTGGTCGAAGCCCATGGACCAGCGCGGCTCGACGCCGGCGACGTCGTAGATCCGCGGGCGCTCGACGAACTGGTCGACGAGCGCGAGCTCGAGGGCCGCGTTCGAGGCGATCGCGCTGCTGCGGTAGCTGTGGTTGTACCAGGCCGAGATCTTGACGTCCTGGCGCTCGCTGGGCTGCCAGCCGAGCTTGAGGGCCGTGCCCGCGCGCCAGCCGGTGAACTCGTCGAAGGGGCGCAGGCTCTGGAAGGGGTCCTCGTCGTAGGCGGCGCGCGAGAGCCCGCCGGGGAGCTCGCTGACCTCGTGGTAGGCGTGGCTGATCGACTCGAGGCGCAGGCGCGGGTTGAACTGCCAGGCGAACTTGGCGAGGCCGCCGTGGACCTGCTTGTCGCTGTGCTCGCGCCAGCTCTGGCCGAGGCGCGGGGCGTACTCGAGGTACATGCCAAAGCGGCCGTGGGTCGCGCCGTAGGCCCCGCCGAGGGAGAAGTCGAGGTTGGAGTCGCCCTGGGCGAAGACCGAGATGCTGGGCTGCGCGGGGATCGGGTGGGAGATCAGGTTGAACACGCCGCCCGCGGTCTGCGGGCCGTAGCGGGCCGTGGCGCCGCCGCGGACCACGTCGATCTTGGCGATCGAGAACAGCGAGAGCGGGAAGAGGCTGAGCTGGGGCTGGCCGTAGGGCGCCGGGGCGATCGGGATCTCGTCGAGGAGCACCGTGGCCCGCGAGCTCAGCCGCGGGCTGACGCCGCGCACGGCGACCTGGAGCTTGGTGTCCTGGGAGCCCAGGCCCGAGTTGCCCTGGGTGGTCCGCACGCCCGGCGTGCGCTCGAGGGCCTCGTTGACGCTGGTCGCCCCGCGCTCGCGGGCCTCGTCCTGGTCGATGACGTCGCGGCCGCCCGCGTGGGTGAACACGTCGAGGGCGCTGGCCTTACCGAGCACGCTGGCGTCGACGAGGATCTCGCGGACCTCGCCCTCGCCCGTGTCCTCCTCGAGGTCCTCGTCGTAGGGGATGTCGTCGTCGTCGAAGTTGGGCGCCGGAGGGTCGGCGGGGGACTCCGTCGGGGGTTGCTCGGTGTCTTGCTCGGGCTCGGGCTCGGGCTGTGCAGGTTGCTCGGGCGAGGCGCTGGGGTCTGCGCCCGAGGGCGGGGCAGTGTCCTTGGGCGCGCCGGGCTTGGGAGCGCCAGGCGCAACGATCTCGACGGGCGCGATGGCGTCGTCGTTGCGCTCGATCTCGCCAGCGGGAGGCGCGGCGAGCCAGCAGGTCGCGAGCAGGGGGAGCATGGGCTCCTAGGGAACGGTGACCGCGGCCGCGCCGCGCAGGCGCAGGCCCTGGTCCGCGAACAGCCCGGACAGGTCGTCGACCTCGTCCACGGTGCGCTCGACCTCGTCGATCAGGTAGACCTTGCCGAGCACGCTGAGCCCGTAGAGCGCGCCGTCGATCCGCGCCATGGCGTCGATCTCGTCGCCGCGCACGACCTCGTCGAGGAAGACGTTGGCGGACGCGGCCTCGCTGACCTCGCCGGCGGCCGGCGGGGCGCAGGTCGAGAGCTCGTTGTGGTCGAGGGCCATGGCGTCCTCGTCCTCGCTGCGCAGCCAGGCCGCCGCGCTCTCGCCGTCGAGGGCCTCGACGACGTCACCGGCGACGCCGATCTTGTTGCCGAAGCTGCACCACTGCTCGCAGACCACGTCGCAGGCGTAGTAGAGCGGGTCTTGGCTGACGTCGCTGTCCTGCACGCAGTGGCCCTGATCGAACACCTCGGTGCGCACGCGCAGCAGCGAGCCCTCGCTGACCAGGCCCTTGCTGCCGGTCCCGCGCACGCCCAAGAGCAGCTCGTCGCCGGCGAAGCCGAGGCCGCTGACGGCCTCGAACCAGTAGCAGGGGTCGGTGCTCGGGCTCTCGGCCGGGCCGGGCGGCACGACCCAGCGCTCGACGCCGATCAGGTTGTCGCGCCGGCTCCAGTCGTCCACCTCCAGGTGGGTGATCGACCACTCGTCGTTGAGGGTGTCGAAGGTCGCGGCCCACAGGCCCTGCTCGGGGTGCCAGGCCAGGTCGCGGACCACGAACTTGCGCAGGCTGCCGTCCTCGACCGAGATGTCGCCGAGGGCGTCGTCGAGGTGGAGGTAGCCGAGGCTGGTCAGCCGGCAGGCGTTGCCTCCGTCCTCGCAGACCTTGGTGGGGTCGTAGAGGAACAGCTCGTTGCCCAAGAAGGTGCCCTCGGTGGCGAGCTCGATGTGGCTCTGGAAGGACGAGCTCTCGTCGGAGAGCCGGGCGTTGACGAAGAGGATCAGCTCACCGGAGAGCTCGTGGGTGCAGTCCTCCTCGCAGAGCACGACGTCGACCCCGTCGCCGCCCTCGTCGTCGCCGGGGAGCTCGAGGTCGAGGCAGCCGAGGGCGGACAGGGCGAGGAGGCCGAGCACGGCCCGCTCTGGCCGAAGAGGCGGGCAAATGAAAGTCGCTTTCATTTGCTCGGATTTTGAGTGGCCTGACAAAGAGCGTCAAGGCGAAAAGATCACGCGCTGTCGGTGAGCCGCGAGCGATGAGCGCCTCGCGGCCAAAGTGGCGCTGGGCGCTCGTGAGCCGAATTCATGGGTCAACCAAAAGCGCCGCGCGCCGAGCCCTGGGGCTCGACGCACGGTGTTTGGTGGCGGCTGGAGCTCAGGCGCCTACCACTCGACGACCTCGAGTCCGCGGCTGCCCATGGGGCAGTAGACCTTGTCGCCTTCGATCACCGGGGAGTAGCAGCCGCCCCAGCCCGGGAGCGCCGAGTGCTGGATCTCGACCTGCTCGACGTCGCTGGCGTCGACGAGGCCGAGGCTCGTGTAGTCCTCGCGGATCACCGCGCGCGGCCCAGACACGGCGTTGACCTGCCACCAGTGCCCGAAGGCCTCGCCGTCGTGCTCGGTGCGCGGGAGGGCCTCGTCGCTGATGTCGAACACGCTGAGCTTGGTGTCGTACTCGTACTCGTAGTCGTACTCGTTCTCGTCGTAGGTCCACGAGGTCCGGTCGAGCTTGGCGAAGATCCGCGTGTCCGTGGCGAAGAGCTGCTCGAGGCCGTAGTCACCCTCGAACTCGACGCTCTCGATCAGGTAGGCGCCCTGACCGTCGACCTCGAGGTGCTCGAGGGTGTGCGAGATCAGCTGGCAGTCGAGGAGCTGGTCCTCGTTCTCCCAGTCGTACTCGTCCCAGTCGATCTGCCAGTACTTGGGATGCGAGAAGCAGTCGTCGGTGGTCGCCTGGATCGTCTCGATCTCGAAGTCCACGGTCACCAGGCGGCCGGCGTCCGCGTCGTAGGCGACGACGATGCCGGGGACGTTGACGGCCGGGGCCCAGGCGGGTTGACCGTCGAGGTCGAGGCGGTCGAAGTAGAAGCGGACCTTGCCGGGCTGACCCTCGACGGGCTCGGTGTGCCAGGACACCACGGTGTCCGAGAGCACCGAGAGCATGCCCTGGGTCTGGCCCTCGGGGCGCTCGAGGGTCGCGCTGATCTCGAGCGCGGCGGGGTTGGAGAGGTCGACGACCTGGACCGGGTTGCTGAGCCCGTCATCGTCTGTGGTCAGCATGACCAGGGACTGGCCCTGGTTGACCATCCACTTCGAGCTGGTCACGACGTTGCCGAGGCTGCTCGGGCCCCAGCTGGGGCTGCCGGGGATGTCGAGCTCGTCGTCGACCATCGGATTGGTCGGGTCGCTGACGTCGACGGACACGAGCCGCGCGTACTGCTTGTAGTCGTAGTTCTCGTAGCCCTCGTCCCAGGACTCGGCGTAGACCGTCTCGACCACGAACACGTGGTCGCCGACGGCGAAGAGGTCTTCGACCCACCGCCAGGAGCAGCCCATGCCCTCGTCCTCGGGCGCCTCGAGGTTGATCACCCCGAGCGGCTCGGACGCGGTCGGATCGTCACCGTCGACGATCTCGAGCACCTGATTGTTGGTCCACCAGTCACGCGAGATGCGGACCCAGACGTCGTCGCTGTGCACGAGGTCGTCGACCTGCACGGCGAGCATCAGGTCGTCGTTGGACACGGGCGCGTCGCGGTCGGAGAAGTCGAAGCTCGCGAGTTGGAGGTCCGAGACGGTGAGCACGCGCTGCTTGTGGAGCAGGGCCCGGCGGGCGCGGCCGCGCGAGGGCGCCACGCCGCGCAGCGTGAGGTCGTCGTCCATCCAGTCGATCAGCTGCACGCCGCTGCGGTAGCTGCCGCTGCACTCGTAGTTGCTGCTCCAGTCCCAGCCGGAGTAGGGCACGAGCAGCAGCTCCTCGTCGTCGAGGATGGTGAAGGCCTTGTGGATGCGGTTTTGGTCCTCGGCGAAGTCTGCCCAGTCGCCGCCAAAGTGCACGCGCTTGCGCAGCGCCGGCGCGTCGAAGTCGCTGACGTCGAACAAGCTGACGTTGATGGCGCCCGCGGCGTTGCTGGGGTCGTAGCCCAGGGCGAGGATGCGATCGTCGCGGGTCTCCATGTGGTAGACCCAGCCGGGGATCTCGAGCTCACCCTTTTGTTGGGGGTTGGCCGGATCGCTGAGGTCGATGGTGAACAGCGGATCGGTCTGCTCGGCCGTGATCGCGTAGGCCCGGTCGCCGTCGAAGCGAGCGCTGCGCAGCGACTCGGGCACGGGGATGTTGATGTCGCCGCTGCCCAGGGGCACGAAGGAGTCGGACGACTCGATCGTCCACGTCTCGATCTTGGGGTCGGTGCTCCAGTCGGACTGGCTGATCACCCGCAGCACGTCGCCGTACTCGTTCATCTGCCAGCGGCTGAAGACGCTGCCGTCGACGGGGACCTGGGCGCCGGCGACCAGGCTGCCGTCGCCGGCGGAGATGTCGACAACGTCGATGATCGAGCCCAGGCCTTGCCAGGCCCAGGTCCGCGAGGCCATGTAGATGCGCTCGCTGGTCGACTCGACGCTGCGCTCCCAGTCCCAGCTGTCGCCGGGGCTGGGCAGCGAGAGCTGCTCGACGACCACGGGGTTGCTCGTGTCGCTGATGTCCAGGGAGGTGACGACGGTCTGCTGGGTGCCGTCGCACTCCCAGCACCAGCCGTCCTCCATGGTCACGAGGTAGAGGATGTCGCCGACGCGGCGCGAATCCTGGATGCGCCCGGGCAAGGTGAACTCACCGCGGACCTGGATGTTGGCGGGGTCGCTGGCGTCGAGGGCGACGAGGCGGCTGCTCGAGTTCTCGCTCCACTCGTCGAACTCCTCGTCCCACGTCCAGAAGTAGTAGTTGTTGAACATCACGAAGGCCTGGTCGCCTTCGACGTACATCTCGAAGGGCTCGGCGTCGGTCTTCCAGGTGCCGAGCGAGCGCATGTCGTCGGGGTTGGTGACGTCGACGACGGTCAGGCCCGAATAGGACGAGAGCGCGTAGAGGGTGTCGCCGACGATCTGGACGATGTCGGCCTCGAGCACCTCGAGGGTGTCGCCGCCGTTGTCGTCTTCACCGGTACCCGCACCTTCTTCTCCGCTGTCGCCGGTCTCCTCGGCGGCGCCGATGTCGTCCTCGCCGTAGTAGTCGTCGCCGCCGCCGGTCGGGTTGTCGGAGATGAAGTCTCCCGGGGTCCGCTCCGCTTCGGCGCCGCCGCAGGCGCTGAGCGCGAGAGCGCTCAAAGCCGCGAGGGTGAAGGTGGAAAATCGTAGGCTCGAAGTCATGTCGGTTCTTGAGTACCCACAGGTCGGTGATTCGATCACGGTCCCTGCGCACTTTGTGTGTGCCGGCTCGCCTCGGAGGGAGCGGGAGCCACCCGAAGTCGTCCGGATTCGAGCCGCTTGGGGGAGGGGTGAACTCGCCTCGTGAGTCCGCTTTCAGGTGCGCGCGCGCGAAGCATTTTCGTGCGCTGCCCGAGGGGGGCGAGGGCCTCGCCGGTCCAAGTGATGGTCTGTTGCCCGCCACTACGGGCTGCCAAGCCTTTTGCGCCGCGACCTTGTCAGCCTCTGCACAGCGATCCATTCTGGCTCGCCCATGCCCGAACAGCTCCAAGAAGCGGTGCTCGCCCTCGTCGAGCAAAGCGGTGCGACCGGCGGCGTGACCATGGGCAAGCTCGTGGATCGCCTGGTCGATGACGGTGCCGATGAGCAGGCCGTCGAGCTGATGGTTTGGGAGCTGATCCGCCGGCGTGAGCTCACGCCCAACGGCTTCGTCTGCCGCAAGGTTCGCAACGCCTCGGGTGAGCAGCGCAGCTATGAGTTCGTGCTGATCCCCTGGTCGCCGGCCCTCGACGCCCAGCTCGAGCTCGACCTCGGCGAGAGCGACGAGCTCCGCGACGCCGGCGGAAATCGGGGCTGAGCCCCCTAAAAAACCCCGTTTAAATGGCGTTCGAGCCAGGAAAAAGGGGTGTTTGTGATCTCGAGGGGCTGAGTCCGGCCGCGGCGGCGGCCTGGGAGAGCGCCGAGCTGGTGGCGAGGCGGCCGGGAGAGCCGGGGCTCTTCTTGGCCCTCGCGCCGATGGACGGCGTAACCGACGCCACGACCCGGGAGCTGCTCACGAGCTGGCCGCTGGCGCCCGGCCGGCCCTCGGGGATCAGCATGTGCGTGTCGGAGTTCGTCCGCGTGACCCGGCAGCCGGTCCAGCCCGTGGTGATGCTGCGCCACTGCCCGGAGCTCGCCCGCGGCGGGCGGACGCGCGCAGGCGTGCCGGTGTTCTTGCAGCTCCTCGGAGGCGACCCCGAGTGGATGGCCAGGGCGGCCACGCTGGCGGCCGAGCTGGGGGCGCCGGGCATCGACCTCAATTTTGGTTGCCCCGCCAAGACCGTGAACCGATCCGACGGCGGGGCGACGCTCCTCAAGCAGCCCTGCCGCGTCGAGGCGGTCACTCGAGCCGTGCGCGAGGCCGTGCCGGCGGCCATACCGGTGAGCGCCAAGATCCGCGTGGGCTGGGAGGACGCCGCGCCCGTCGTGGAGATCGCCAGGGCGGCGGAGCAGGGCGGGGCGAGCTGGCTGACGATCCACGGCCGGACGCGTCGCCAGCTCTACAAGCCGCCGGTGGACTGGGCGGCGATCGGCCGGGCCCGGGAGGCCGTGAGCATGCCGGTGGTCGCCAACGGGGACCTCTTCGATCGCGGCGCGCTGCTGGCCTGCGCCCGGGTCAGCGGCTGCGCCTCCTATATGATCGGTCGCGGGGCGATGGGCCGGCCCGAGCTCTTCGCCCAGGCCCGGGGCTGGCGCGACACGGACCTCGGGGCCGAGGAGCTCGCCGCCCTGCTCATCGCTCACGCCGAGGCCATGGCGGCCGAGGGCGCCGAGCTCCGCGCGACCTTGGGCCGCTTCAAGCAGTGGCTGCGCATGGCCGCCCTGCTGCGCGGGGACGCCGGGGCGTGGTTCGAGGCGCTCAAGCGCACGCAGACCCTGGACGAGGCCCGGGCCGGGCTCGCGCAGCTGACAGGCTAGGAGCCCCGACTACCACTCGCCCTGGCTGGCCATGGACGCCCACGGCTCCTTGGGCGGGAGCGGCTCGCCGCGCTGGAGCAGCTCGACGGAGACCTGATCGGGCGAGCGGATGAAGGCCATGTAGCCGTCGCGGGGCGGGCGGAGGATCGTGACGCCCGCGGCCTGGAGGCGCTCGCAGGTGGCGTAGATGTCGTCGACGGCGTAGGCGACGTGGCCAAAGTTGCGGCCGACGGAGTAGGGCTCGGTCTGATCCCAGTTGTAGGTCAGCTCGAGCTGCGGCGCGCCGGGGCCGGTGGCCAGGAAGACCAGGGTGTAGCGGCCCTTTTCGTGGTCCTGACGGCGCTGCTCTTCGAGGCCGAGGAGCGCGAAGAAGCGCAGCGCCGCGTCGAGGTCGCGCACGCGGATCATGGTGTGGAGAAACTCGAGTGCCATGGTGATGCTCTGTCTACTCGTTGGGCTCGGCCTCGTCTCGCGGGCCGCAGCCGAGGCCGACGAGCTCGAGGTCTTCGCTGTCTTCGATGGCCGCGAAGGTGGTGCCCAGGGCCTTGGCCTGGCCGATCACCCGCTCGCGGACCTTGCGGCCGAGGTAGCCGGTGGCCGGCGTGGGGTGGGGGTAGGGCGTGCGCTTGATGTACGCGCTGTGGAAGGTGACCTGGTCGAGGCAGCCGGCGCCGCGGGCACCCGTCCAGCGCGCGCGCAGGACCCCAGTCAGCCTGGGGATCTCGTTGGTGTTCTCGAACAAGAAGTTGCCCATGGAGTAGGCGATCAGCCCGTCGGCGTGGCGCTCGACTCCCTGGAGCACGTGCGGGTGGTGGCCGATGACCATGTCGACGCCGGCCTCGATCAGCGCCCGCGCGGTCTTTTGCTGATAGACGTTGGGCTGCTCCTCGTACTCGTCGCCCCAGTGCACGGCGATGACGATCAGGTCGTGGTCCTCGCGGGCCGCGGCGAGGATCGGGCCGAGCACGTCGACCATGTCGCGCAGCTCGATGTAGGGCACCTGCGGCGTGTCCTCGCGGACCGGGGCGTTGATGCGGTTGGTGACCGCCAAGAAGCCCACGCGCCAGCCCTGGCGCTCGAGGGTCTCGACCCGGTAGACGGGGGCCTCGGTCTGTGAGGCCCCGATCGCCAAGATGCCCTCTTCGGTGAGGATCTTGGGGCTCTGGAGCTGGCCGTCCTCGCGCAGGTCGAAGTAGTGGTTGTTGGCCAGCGAGAGCACGTCGAAGCCGGCGTCGCGGAGCAGGCGGATCATCTCGCGATCGCTGCCAAAGCGGAACTTGGCGCCGATCGGCGAGCTCGGCGGGAGGTCCTCGATCACCGGGGTCTCGAGGTTGCCGACCAAGATGTCGCTGCGCAGCGCGGCCTCGAGCTCGACGAAGGGCCCGGGCAAGCTCGCGAGCTGCTCCTCGTCGCCCTCGATGATCGGATCGAACTGGTTGTCCTCGCGGTAGCGGCCAAAGATCACGTCGCCGACGAAGGTCAGCTCGAGGGCCTCGGCGCGCGGGGCCTGGGCGGATTTTTTGGCCTCGGCATCGCCCCCGGCCTGGGCGGGGCCGCCCCCGGCCGAGTTGGGGTAGGCGCGGCTGCACTGGTCGAGCAGCCAGGGGAACTCGCTGTCGCGGTCGCCGAGCAGGATCTTCACGCAGACCGCCGCGGCGACGCTGGTCTCGCGCAGGCAGCCGTCGAGGTCGGCGTCGTGGGTGGACTGGAGCTCGGCGAGCCGCTTGCTGCGCTGCTCCGGGTCGGTCTCGACCGCGGTGTAGAAGGCCGCGGCCTCCTCGAGCATGGCCGCACAGGCGGCGCGCTTGTCCGTGGGCAGGGGGCTGGGCATGCGCGGGGAGACGCGCTGCTGGAGTTCGCGGGCCTGGAGCTCCCAGTCGGGCTGATCGTCGACGCCGCGGGGATCGTTGTTGCCCACGTGGCTGGCGGCGCCTCCGGACGAAGGCGGGGCGCCCTTGCTCTTCTCGCGGATGCAGGCGAGGCCGGAGCCGAGGCCCACGGCCATGATCGTGGTCAGCAGCAGCGCTGCGGGGGTGTGGGACCGACCCATCGCCGAGACCATAGCGCATCTGCGCGCGCCGGGGGATCCCGAGCCCCAAGCGGATGTTGCAGGCCTGCGCCCCGATGGTCGACAGTAGGTGGGTGAGCGTCCCAGAGCACCCCACGCGATCGAGCCGCGGCGATCACCTGTGCCGCATCGTGCTGACAGGCGGACCCGGCGGCGGGAAGACCACGGCCGCGGACATGCTCCGCCGCGAGATTGGGGATCGCGTGATCATCGTGCCCGAGTCGGCGACGATGCTCTTCTCCGGCGGCTTCCCGCGCAGCGACGAGCCCGGCGCTCGCCTGGCGGCCCAGCGCGCCATCTACCACGTGCAGCGCAACCTCGAGGACCTGCAGTCGGCGCGCTTCCCCGAGCGCGTGCTGCTCTGCGATCGCGGGACCATCGACGGCGCGGCCTACTGGCCGAGCGACGACCCGCTCGAGTTCTTTACTGCCCTCGAGACCACCCTCGAAGACGAGCTCGCCCGCTACGACGCCGTGCTCTTCTTCGAGACCGCGGCCGTCGGCGACTTCTCGATCGAGACCGGCAACCCCTTTCGAACCGAGACCAACCGCGAGGCCGTGGCCCTCGACACCCGCCTGCGCGAGCTGTGGCAGCGCCACCCCAACTTCGTGCTGATCCACCACAACCACTCGTTCATGGCCAAGCTCTTCGAAGGACTGCACGTGCTCACCGAGCTGATCCACCGCTTCGCCAACGGTCACCGGGGGGTGCAGCCATGAGCGTGGAGCTGGGCTTTTATGGCGCGACGCAGACGGTCACGGGCTCCAAGTTCCTGCTCCGCGCCGGCAAGCGCGAGCTGCTCGTCGACTGCGGGCTGTTTCAGGGCTACAAGCAGCTGCGCCGGCGCAACTGGGCGGCGCTGCCCTTCTCGGCCAAGGCCCTCGACGGCGCGGTCTTGACCCACGCGCACATCGATCACTCCGGCGCGCTGCCCTTGCTGGTCAAGGCCGGCTATCGTGGCGCCGTCGACTGCACGACGGCCACGCGCGCGCTGTGTCGGATCCTGCTCCCGGACAGCGGGCGGATCCACGAGGCCGACGCCGCCTACGCCAACCGCAAGGGCTTCAGCAAGCACCACCCCGCGCTGCCGCTCTACACCGAGGAGGACGCCCAGCGCACGCTTCGACACCTGCGCGTGCGCGAGTTTGGCGAGCGCTTCTCGCCCGCGCACGGCTTCGAGGCCCAGCTGAGCCGGGCCGGGCACATCCTCGGGGCGGCGAGCGTGTGCATCGAGGTCGAGGGCCGGCGGATCCAGTTTTCTGGCGACCTCGGTCGCGACGACGATCCGCTGATCCGCGCCCCGGCCCCCCGCGAGGGCGCCGACTATGTCGTGATCGAGGCGACCTACGGCGACCGCCACCACGGCGAGGAGGACCCGGGCGAGGCCCTGGCCAAGGTCGTCAACGAGGCCGCCGCGCGCGGAGGCACCCTTGTCATCCCGGCCTTCTCCGTGGGCCGGACCCAGACCCTGCTCTTGCTGCTCGAGCGCCTGCGCGCCGCGGGCAGCATCCCGCGCCTGCCGATCTACCTCGACAGCCCCATGGCGATCTCGGCCACGGAGCTCTACCGCGACCACCCCTCGACGCACCGCCTGAGCGCCGCGCAGTGCTCGGCGATGTGCGCCGTGGCCAGCTACGTGCGCGAGGTCGAGGACTCCAAGGCCCTCGACCGCCGCGACGACCCGATCATCTTGATCTCGGCCAGCGGCATGGCGACGGGCGGCCGGGTCGTGCACCACCTGCGCCGCTTTGCGCCCGATCCCAACAACACGATCCTGTTCGCGGGCTACCAGGCCGGGGGCACGCGCGGGGCCAAGCTGCTGGCGGGGGCCGACCGCGTGCGCATCCACGGTGAGTGGGTGCCCGTGCGCGCGCAGATCGAGAGCCTCGACATGCTCTCGGCCCACGCGGACCAAGACGGGCTGATCAAGTGGTTGCGCTCTTGCGAGCGGGCGCCTCGCAAGGTCTTCGTGGTCCACGCGGACGTCGAGGCCGCCGAGCACATGCGGGTGCGGATCGAGGACGAGCTCGGGTGGGGCTGCGAGATCCCGGAGTACCGCGAGCGGGTGGCCCTCTAGACGGGCATGCTCGATGTCGCGCGGCGCGCTTTGAAGGCTTTTGGGGGGTCACCGCGTGCTAGCATCGCACCGTGAGTGATGGCGATGACCGAGAGCTCATGGCGGCGTGGCGAGAGGGGGATCGCCGGGCCGGAAGCCGGCTGATCGATCGTCACTTCAGCGCGCTCTATCGCTTCTTCGCCAACAAGGTCGGCCGCAGCGAGGAGGCCGAGGAGCTGGTCCAGCGCACCTTCATCGGGGCCACGGAGGGCCTGGTCCGCTTCCGCGAGGACGCGAGCGTGCGCACCTGGCTGTTCGCCATCGCCCGCAACGTGCTGCGCCAGTGGATCGACGAGCAGGTCCGTCGGCGCGGGCGCGAGGTCGACCCCGGCTCGCTCTCCTTCGCGGATCTGGGCGCGGGCGCGAGCTCGATCATGGCCAAGCGCCGCGAGCAGCGGCTCTTGCTCGAGGCCCTGCGCCGCCTCCCGATCGAGTCGCAGTTGGTGCTCGAGCTCGCCTACTGGGAGCAGCTCAAGGCCCGGGAGATCGCCGTGGTCATCGACAGCAGCGAGGCCAACACCCGCAACAAGCTGCGCACGGCCAAGCAAGAGCTGCGCGCGAACCTGGACGCGCTCGCGCGCTCGCGCGAGGAGCTCGAGTCGACCCTGTCCGGCCTCGAGGGCTGGGCCCGGGGCCTGCGCGAGGTCTGGGGAAGGTGAGCCGAGAAATTTCCAATTGAAACGCCGCCGGGGGCGACAACCTCGTGGAGTCCAAGGTCATGCATCGAGAGTCCAGCTCCACCCCTCCAGCAGCGCAGTCCGGCACGGCCGAGGGCAGCGCCGCCGAGTGGTCTGGGGTGTCGGTGGATGGCGAGCTCCCCGGCCCCGACTCGCTGGCCGTGGAGGTCGCGCGCGAGCGGGTTCGAGCGCGGCTGCTGGGGGAGGTCGAGCGCCGCAAGCGAGTCGATCGCTTCTCGCTCGAGCGCGAGCTGGGAGCGGGGGGGATGGGCACGGTGTGGAGCGCCTTCGACGAGCGCCTGGATCGCCGCGTGGCTCTCAAATTCATGCGGGCCGAGGGCTCCGGGGCCGAGGACGAGCAGCGCATGGTCGACGAGGCCAAGAGCCTGGCCAAGCTCTCTCACCCCAACGTGATCCCGGTCTACGACGTGGGCCGCAGCGAGGGGCGGGTGTGGATCGCCATGGAGCTCGTGCCCGGGCGGACGCTGCGGCGCTGGGTCGCCGAGGAGCAGCCGCCTCGCCAGGCGATCCTGGCGGCCTGGCTGGACGCGGGTCGCGGGCTCGCGGCGGTCCACGCGGCCGGGCTGATCCACCGCGACATCAAGCCCGACAACGTGATGATCGGCGCGGACGGGCGCGTGCGACTGATCGACTTTGGCCTGGTTCGTCGGGCCGGGTCTCGCGGCGACGAGGCGCTGTCCACCGCCGAGCGGGTCGCCGCGCCCAGGCCGAGCGCGACGATGGCGAAGACCTCGCCCAGCGCGGCCCGTGGCTTCGCTGGGACGCCGGCCTACGCGGCGCCAGAGCAGCTCGCCGGTGAGGCCGTCGATGTCCGGGCCGACCAGTACGCCTACTGCGTGAGCGTCTGGGAGGGGCTGTGTGGCGCCCGGCCGCGCCACAGCAGCGCGGAGCAAGAGCGCGCGCTGGGCCGGCGGATTCGTCGGGTGTTGGCCAAGGGCCTCGCCGCGCGGCCCGACGAGCGCTTCGTCGACATGGACGCGCTGCTCGACGCGCTGGCGCCCCACCGACGGACCTGGGTGCTGTCGTCGGCGCTCGGAGTGGGGCTGATCGGCGCGCTCGCGGCGGGCTTCGCCGGGCTGCTCGGGCCCACGCCGGCTGCGAGCGCGGACCCCTGCGCCGACTCGGGGCGCGCGCTCGCGCGGCTGTGGACCCCGGCGCGCCGCGAGCAGCTGGCGGCGGCGCTCGGGGAGCGCTCGACGGTCGTCGAGACCATCGACGACTGGGGCGCGCGCTGGTCCGAGGTCGCCGCGCAAGCCTGCGCCGAGGTCCACGTCGAGCACGCGCGCTCCGAGGACAGCCTCGATCGCCGCCGCGCCTGCCTCGATGATCGCCTGGGCGAGCTCGAGGCGGTGCTCGGCGTCGCCGAGACCCCGGGGGCGCAGGGCGTCGCGATCACGCGGGCGCTGGCCCTGCTCGACGGCCCGGAGGGCTGCCTGGATCCTTGGGTGTTTCGCAGGCCGGTCATCGATGCGCAGCAGCGCGCGCTCGCGGACAGCCTGCAGGCGCAGCTTGCCGCGGCCTGGGCAGGCCAGGGGCTCGCCGAGGTCGATGCGCGCCGCCGCCAGGTCGCGGACATCGTCGAGGCCGCGCGCGGAGGAGGGCTCGGCGGCCTCGAGGTCCGGGCCGCGCTGGTCGCATGCTGGATGGCCGTGGCCGCGGGCGACTTCGCGGGCGGTCGCCGGTGGATCGGCGAGGCCCTCGATCGCGCCGAGGGCCGCGGGGATCCGGAGCTGCTGGCGCGGAGCTGGAACGCCTTTGGGATCGTCGCGCTCGAGGACGCGATCGATCTCGAGCTCGCCCGCTGGGCGGGGTCGCGCGAGGCCGCCAGCGTCGAGCCGCTCGGCGAAGGGGATCCGCGCCGGGCGGAGGCGGCCCGCCAGCGCGCCCGCGTGCTCGCTGCCGCCGGAGACTTCGACGCCGCCGAGCGCGAGGCCCGGGTCGCCGTCGCCGGCTATCAAAAAGCGGGGCCCGAGTCGGCGTGGTCCCGGGCGGCGGCCCTGCGGACCCTGGCCGAGCTCCAGGGGCGCCGCGGCCACGAGCGGGAGGCCATCGCGCTCCAGGCCGAGGCGAGCGCGCTCGAGCAGGACTGGGTCGGCGCGAACGCAGCGGGCGAAGCCAGGGGAGAGGCGCTGCTCGCTGATGGACTCAACGCCCTCGATGTCGGGGCGCTCGACGAGGCCGAGGACTCGCTCGAGCGCGCGCTCGTGCAGCTCGAGCGCGAGTTTGGTCCGCGCGGCCGCAACGTCGCGATGGCGCATATCGGCCTGGGGACGCTCGCCGACGCGCGCGGCGAGCTCGAGCGCGAGGCCGCCCACTACCGGGAGGCCGACGGGATCCTGCGCCAGCTCTCGGGGCCGCTCGACTTCGATCGCTACTACACGCTGACCGCCCTGGGCACGCTGGACTTTCGCCTCGGCCGCTTCGACGCGGCGGCCGCGAGCTACGAGCGGGCGCTGCGAGTGGCCGAGGCCCACATGCCGGCGGAGGGCGCCGAGCTGGCGACCGCGCGCATGAACCTCGGCGAGGCGCTGCTCGAGCTCGGTGCGCACCGCGAGGCCGAGCGCCTGCTGCTCGCCGCCCTCGATGGGCTGCGCGCGAGCCTCGGTCCGCGCAACGACAGCGTGGCGATCGCCTACAAGGGCCTGGGCGCCGCCCGCCTGGCCGTGGGGGACGCGGAGGCGGCTCGCGGCCTGCTCGAGCGCAGCTTGGACATTCACCTGGAGCTGGGCGTCAACTTGGTCGAGCAGGCCGAGACGCGGCGGCTGCTCGTCGAGAGCCTCGTGGCCGTGGGCGAGGGGCGAGAGGCCGCCGCGCAGGCGCGGGTGGCGATCGCTGAATTCGAAGCCCTCGGGTCCGACTGGGGGCATCGCGTGAAGTTTTTGCGTGAAACACTAGAAACAACAGATAACGACCAAAAGAAGGAGTAAGGTAATGAATTCCCAAAATGTCGAGCCAGCTACGACCATTGCGACCGTCGTGCTCAACAGCAGCGGTGAACTTCTGCCTGTTCCCCGTAATATCGATATCGTGACGGGGCAGGTGATGATTAAAAATGATACAGATATGAATATTTCTGTGAAGGTGGCGTGGGTGTCGGGGACTGATGAATATGAATTGTCTGGTAACGTGAATGCACAGGAACACCTCAGGTTTGGTCTCTTCGACGACGTGATCTGCGTAAGTGTTTGTACCAGCGAGGGGCGGCTCTCGGGTGAAACTGTGTGGTCGGGTCCCACTCATATCGATTCGCTGAATAATGTCTCCAGTACGATTACGATCGATGCAGATGGGAATGTTATCGATCCTTTGGGGGTAGCCGCGGGCTCGCTTTCTGAAAATGTCAGTCCGTCGACGACAGCAAATGTGCTATGCTCCACCGGGGGTGTGCGTGTTGTTAATGATAGCCGTTATGTCGTATGCGTGTACGACTCGATGGATGCGGAGCATCCGCGGGCGACCATCGACGCCGATGCCGCGGAAACCTTCGTGCACCTCTATGGTGAGGACAACTCGGAACCCGATGTCAAGAGCATCTTGTTATTTTCGACATCGACCTCGATGACCTGTGAAGAGGCTCAGGTCAGCCCCATGATCGTCGTTCGCTACGCCACGAAGCCGGTGGTTTGCATCTACTATGATGATATCACCGAAACGCAGGCGGCGTATCCGGAGATCGTTCAGCCAGGTAGTGACAGTATGATCTATCTGATCAACACCTCCGACAAGGTGGCGACCGTCTACCTCAATGGGACCTTGGCGGAAGACCAGCTAGTGGAGAGCCGGGCCTCGAGGCCCGGGGCTCGCCTCGATGTCGCCCCGCAAGGTGGCCTCTACGCTGTCTCGGTGGCGGACCTCGACTTCAGCCGGCCGGTGGTGCTCAAGTGGGACATCGATGGCGACCCCAAGGTCGTGGTCATGCGTCCGCCCACGCCCCCGACCTGAGCGTGCGCTCGAAGAGCAGCGGTCGTCGAGGCCCTTAGCGGCCATGATCTTGGGCGCAGCCTTCTCGAGGCGGGCGACTCGAGTCTTGGACTACTTGCGCCCAGGGGTGAGCGCTTCAGTCTTTCGTCCCCGGCTCGATCACCAGCAGTCCGCGCTCGGCGACGTCGCCCTCGTCGTCGAGCGTGACGCTGACTTGGGCGACGAGCTGGCTGCGGCCTTCGATGCCGACCGCCGCCTGGAGCGCGACGAACTCGAGCGCGAAGCTGCCCTGGCACTGGCGCTCGCCGTCGACGTCGTGGATGGCGTAGCCGTGGGCGCCCGCGCTAGCGAGGATCGTGACCAGCTGCGCGCCCATCCAGCCGCTGACCAGGGAGCGAGGATCCTGGCTAGAGGAGTTCCAGTCGAGCTCGGGCCACGAGAGCTCGCCGAGGCTGATCTGCGCGCCGCTGCTCGGTGCGTGCAGGCTCAGCGAGCTGGTGGTGTCGGCGAGCTCGACCGTGGGCGGACGTACCCAGCCGAGATAGACGTGCGCGTCGCCGACGGTCATGGTCAGCGGATCATGGCCGTCCTCGCCCGACCACTGGACCGCGCCGGTCTCGATGTCCACGCTCAGTGGGTAGCTGGGGCCGTAGTCGGTCAGCGGCGGCGTGGCGACCATCGCCAGGGTCGAGCCGCTCACGCCGATCAGTCGCGCCGAGCGTAGCGCGCTGCTGGTCGCGGGTGGGGCGTAGTCGCTGCGCGTCCAGGTTGTGGCGCCCGAGAGCGCGCGGCGCTCGAGGATCAGCTGGCCCGAATCATCTCGCGTGCGCAGGGCCAGATAGAGCGCGCCCTCGTGGTAGAGCAGCGAGCTGGCGTCGACCGCCTGGCCGCTACTGTCGAGCTCGAGGCGCCACTCGAGCTGGGCCTCGGCGTCGTAGCGCGCGAGCGAGGCGGGCGCGTCGCTCAGCTCGTCGTGACCCTCGAGCAGCCACATGCTGCCGCTGGCTGGATCGTGGGCGAGCCAGGCGGTCTTGAAGAAGGTCGACTCGCTGGGTCGGTGGCGACCGAAGTCAGCTCGCCGTCGGCCTCGAGCTGGCTGACGGACGAGCCGTCCGCGCCGGCAACGAGGACTCTCCCGGTTGGTGTGACCATCTGCGGGGCGATGGCCAAGATGCGCGCCTGGGCGCAGGCTGGTGGGTCCTGGTTGTTGTCTGCGCAGCCAATGATGGCCAGCGAGAGAGCGAGAACCACCGACGATGCGCGCGAGCGGATCTGCATCGAGTGAGCTTATCAGCTCGCGCGGCTTGCCTCGTCCGCGAGCGGAGGGATCAGCGGAAGATCTGGCGGATGGCCCAGACGGCGGCGTCGGCGGGGTTGTCGGTGCCGGCGATCGCCTGCATGTCGGCGGCGCTGAAGCCCTGGTCGAGGTCCCCGGCCTGGAGGTTGCCAAAGACCTGGCGGGCGAGGGCCTCGGCCTCGAGCTTGGGGTTCTTCATGCGGTCGACGAAGCGCTGGCGGACGGGGTTCTCCATGCCACCTTGGGCCTGGGGCCGGGCGTGCTTGACCAGCCACTCGAGCGCGGTCTTGCGGTCGTTTGGGTCGCCTGGGTTGTAGCCCTTGCCGATCATCCGCATCCAGCGAGCGATCATCACCGGCTCGCTCGAGAGCACGTCCTGGGCGGTGCCATAGACGAAGTTCAGGCGGCGGTTGGCGAGGTCGTCGAGGCCCTGGCCGGTGGGGTCGACGACGACCTCGGCGTCGAAGTCGTAGTAGACCGCGTTGATCGTGAAGTCGCGGGCGAGGGCGTCGAGGTCGAGGAGCAGCGAGGAGTCGTGGCCGTCGTGGGTGCTGATGATGTCGAGGCCGGTCTCCACGTCGGCCTCGACCTGGACGGTGCCGAAGGGCACGTTGCGGCGGATCGCCAGATCCTCGGGGTCGTTTTGCCGCGGCTTCTTGCGCGCGAGCCCGGCGTTGACGATCGCGGTGTAGCTGTCGATCGCCGGCATGGTGGTGGCGAAGTCGATGTCCGCGGGGTTGAGGCCCTGGAGGATGTCGCGGGTGGCCCCGCCGACGATCCAGCTGCGGAAGTTCTTGTCGCTGATGGTGTCGGTGAATTGCTCGGCGGTCTTGGTGCTGCCGGCGACCTGGCGCAGCTTGAGGCCGCGGAGGTTGGCGATGTTGTCGTAGATCAGCCGCTCGGGGGTGCCGTCGGCCGGGCGCGGGCCGGCCTCGATGTCCGCGAGCCGGTGCTCCTGCGAGTTCCAGTTGACGGTGATCGAGGTGTCATCCTGGTAGTTGGCCAGGTCGGGGAAGTCCTCGGCAGCCGAGATGGTCTCGTTCTCGGCGACGTTGTAGAGCCGCGTGGGCGGTGCGCCGTCGGGCTCGCGGAGCAGCACCCGGGCCAGGCCGGTGGGGCCGTAGCCGAACAGGTAGGCGTCCTCCAGGGTCCCGTCTGGCTTGGCGATCTTCAGGGCCTGACCAAACTCCAGCGGTCGATTGGTGGTGGCGAGCTCGGCTGCGAGGTCGCCGACCTGCGTGGTGAAGGGATAGTCGCTGGTCGGCGAAGGGATCTCGCGCAGCTCGAGGGGAACGCCGGCGATCTGGATCTGGCGGACCTGGGGATCGGCGGAGTCGGCGATCGGCACGTCACCGGGGTTGAGGCCGCGCAAGGTCCTGAGCACGTGGGAGTCGCTGGTGATCAGCCGGGGCGTCTGGCCGGTGCGTCGCGCCTCGAACAGGATGTCGGCGAGCTCCTCGAGCTCGATGCTCTCGAGCTCGCCGCGGGCGGTGGTGTGGCGCCGATCGAGCTCGGTGAGGATCGCCTGGTACTGCGGGTCGGCGCGGTCGGGCACGCGCAGGCGGCTGTTGACGAGCTCCGGCCCGGACTGGGCCATGGTCTGCACGGCGACGGCCGGGGTCGAGTCGCCGAGCTGCGCGAGCACGTAGATCGCCTGGCGCAAGGTGCTGCCTCCAGGCAGGTGCGCGGTGTCGAGGGGGAGGTTGGCGAACTGCTCGGCGACGGCCTGGGGGTCGCGGTAGTTGTCGTTGAAGCGTCGGAGCAGCGGCTCACGCAGGCCGCGCTCATAGTTGGCGACGTCCTCGATCAGCTGGCGGACGGCCAGCAGGCCGCGCTCGGCGGTCCCGGGTAGCAGGTCGCGGACTCGCGCGCGCAGCCAAGCTGCGTCGCGGCCGGGGAAGCTGGCCTGAGGCGGATCGCGGCTGTCGGGGGCCTCCCCGAGCGGGGGCGTCAGCATCGAGCCCAGGGCGCGATCGATGCGCGACCACACCCGCAGGCTGTCGCCGATCAGCACCGAGTTGTTGTCCGGCAGCGCGCCCATGACCGCCGCGGTCGCGAGGTTCTCGATCATCGCGCCGATCCGCGAGGGGTGTTCGGTGGCGATGGCGTTGGTGATCAGCGCGTCGGCCGAGGCTCGGCCGAGGTCGCGGTCGAGCATGGTGAGGCTGTCGGCGTTGGCCCAGCCGTCGCGCAGCGCCCGGACGTAGCCGGAGTTGGTCTCGAGCTCGATCTTCTGGCCGTCGGGGGCGTTTTGGTTGTGCTCGGCGATGGCCTGGACGACGCGTTGGATCTTGGCTGGCGAGTCGTCCAGGGTCGGCTCGAGGCTCAGGCGCAAGGTGGTCGGCTGCGCGCCGCCGCGGGCGGTGATCAGGTCTTGCAAGCTGGCGTCGATGTCGGCGTCGTTGTCACCGGTCGAGGTCCACAGCGCGCGGCGGAGCGTGGCTGGATCGCTGTCGAGGCGCCAGTGGTAGACCGTGCTGTCGCCGTACTCGACCGAGCGCGGCTCGAGCACCCGGGGACGCGGAGCGTCGCCAGCGAGCCCGTCGAAGCCGCGGCGGATGAAGCGGAACATGTCGTTGGGCAGCTGCCCGGCGCGAAGGTTGGCGGCGCGCCGCGGCGAGGCCACGTCCTGTGCCTGCGCCTGGTTGCGACGGTTTTGCTGGCGCCGACGGTTGCCGAGGGGGTTGTTGTTGGGGGGCATGGCGAAGCTCCGATGGCGAGGGGTCAGCGCACCGCGGCGCGGTAGCTCATCACGAGTACGAGGTTTTCGAGGCGTTGCTTGTCGCCGCGGACCTTGAGAGTCAGCGCGGTCCCGCCGACGCCGACGCGCAGGCCATTGGTCTCGACCAGCCGGCCCTCGGGCAAGGCGACGCTCTCACCGAGCTCGAGGCTCATCGACACGGCGCTGGTGCCCGTGTTGGCGAGCTCGTAGTGGGCGAGCAGCGAGCTGATCCGGCTGCCGCTGATGTTGGGGAAGAGCGCCTGGGTCAGGGGCAGGACCAAGGTGTCGGAGGTCGAGACCAAGAAGCTCTGCCAGCGCTCCGAAAAGCTCGCGCCCACGTCGATGTGGCGCATGGCCTGGTAGGGCTCGAGCTGACCGCGGACGGCGGCCGCGTAGGCGTCGCCGCCCTGGAGCGCGGTGTAGCGCAGATCGATGGTCACGTCGCGCAGCGCGCTGCGCTCGCCGGCGTCGAGCTTGGCCCCGAGCTCGAGGCGCCAGCGCGAGACGGCGCCGGTGCCCTCGAAGGGCAGGTAGCGCTCGCTGTCGTAGCGCAGCTCGAACATGCCGTTGTTCTTGTCGTACTGGTCGCGGTGCGAGAGCACGATCTGCTGCTGGCCCTTCCAGTTGCTGCGCAGGCTGATCGGGGCCTCGCCCTTGCCCGAGAGCAGGAAGCCCACGGCCTTGGGATCGGGCTGGAGCACCGTGCGGTTGCCGAGCTGGGTCAGCGTGGCGTTGATGGCCACGCCCTCGCCGAAGCTCACGGCCAGGGTCTTGATCTGCCGGCGGTAGTGACCGGGGAAGTCGTAGGCGAACAAAGCCTCGCCGAGCTCGAACTCGCAGCTGCCCTTGGCCTGGAGCTGGAGCAGCGCCAGGGGGTCGAGCTCGAGCAGCGAGACCTGCCGGCAGATCTCGAGCCGCCTGGCGTCACCGCGCAGGTAGGCCGCCTCCATGCGGTCGAGCTCTAGGCCGAGGCCCTCGCCGGCGAGCAGGCCCTTGCGCTGGCTGTTCCAGTGCTGGCCGTGGACGAAGTCGACGTCGCGCTCGGGCGCGCCGGTCTCGAACTGGTAGGCCCGCTCGGCCGCGCGCGCGTAGTCGAGGGCGAGCTGATAGGTCTGGTAGTAGAGGGTCGAGAGCCGGTCGACCATCCACTGGTAGAGCTCGCGGTTGCTGAATTTCTCGCGGTAGAAGGCGGCCACGGCCTCGCTGTGCTCGATCTGGCGCTCGACGATGGCGAGCTCCTGGCGGGCGGCGGCGATCTGCGCCTGGGCGCCGACGAGCTGCTCGTCGATCTGCGCGATGTCGTAGGTCGCGAGCGCCTTTTGCAGGCCCCACTCGTCCTTCATGCGCTCGTGCTGGGCGACGATGCCGAGGATCTCGCCGGCGATGCTCAGGCCCTCGGCCACGCCCTGGGAGATCTCGGCGACGCTCGACGCGGTCCGATTGGCCTGGTCGCCGCCACCTTGGACGCCGGTGCTGAAGGGGCCGACGGTGACGTCCGGGACCGCGCCGCCGATGGCGGCGACGATCCGCGCGATGGTCGAGACCACGTGGGCGGCGACCGAGCTCGACATCAAGGTCAGCTGGGCGATCTCGTAGCCGTTGAGGCCCTTGTCGATCCAGCTGGAGTAGGTGCCCTGGCGCTCGACGGCGGCCTTGCGCGACTCCTGCAGCCCGCGCTCGCCGGCGAGGGCCTCGTCGATCTGCGAGCGACGCACGTCCACGGTCAAGCTCAGGATCTCCTGCTCTTGCTTGCTCTGCAGCCGGCTGAGGGTCTCCGAGTCGCGCTTCTCGAGCGCCGCGAGCAGGTCACCGCCGAACTGCTGGAGCTTGCTGGTGAGCTGCTGGGCCTTGGCGATCAAGAAGCTGAAACGGTAGTGGGGGATGTCGACGCCGCGCGCGCCCGCGACGGCCGCGGACAGGCTCGCGCCACCGGCCACGGCGGCGACGATCGCCATCGGATCCAGCGGGGGCTGGAAGAGGGGCAGCGGCTGCTTGACGCCGAGCAGGTTGAGGCCGTGGCGGATCTTGTAGAGCCGGTCCTCGACCCGCGCCCAGTAGCTGACGAGCTCGTCGTTCTCGGGCAGGTAGAAGTAGCTCGCCCAGGTCACGCTCGTGGGCAGCTTGGCGGCGAAGCTCAGCTGGCTGTCGGCGGGGTCAATGCCCGCCTGGGGGAAGAGCAGGAAGTCGTAGGCCACGCTGGCGTCGCGCAGGCCGCCGTAGGAGCTGTCGTCGGCGAGCACGCGCCGGCCCAGGGGGGTCGGCCGCCGGCCGAGCAGGTCCCAGGCGAGCACGTAGAGCATGCGCGCCTCGTTGATGCTCTCGCGGCTGTACTGCGAGAACAGCATGTCCCCCCAGTCGAGCAGGTTGTCGATGTAGCGCATCAGCAGCGCCTTGCGGTAGGCGATGCGCCGCAGGCCGGCGATGGCGTGGGGCTCGAAGGGGTCGTCGAGGAAGACCTGGAGCTGGCTGGCCGAGCTCTGCATCGCGGTCCAGGTCGGGGCCAGGCGCTCGACCAGGCCGGCGAGCTCATCGAGGTCGCGGACCAGCGTGGCCGCCTCCTGGTCGCTGGTGCTCAGCGCGTTGATCCGCGCGCGCAAGCTGGTGAGCTTGGTGTAGCCGCTGAGGGTCTCGTGCTCGGCCGGGCTGAGCGCGCGCTCGCCCTGGAAGGCCGCGTCCATGGCGAGGATCGCCGCCGCGATCGCGCGCAGCTCGGGCTCGACCTGGGAGAGGTCGACGCCGGCCTCGCCCAGCCGGGTCAGGCGATCGCCGATCGCCGTCGCCAGGGCCTCGACGTCGGCGCCGAGGAAAGGCAGGAACTTCCATAGATCCGGCGCCTCGGTCGGATCGAATACGTACTCGTACCAGCGCCGGGCCTCGTCGAAGCGCTGGCTGGTGTTGAGCGAGGACGCGATCAGGAAGGGCGCGTGGAAGAAGACCTCCCAGTAGTAGATGCCGTTGGCGCTGTGGAAGTCGAGGTGCGAGTCGATCGGGTAGAGGCCGACGCGCGTGGGGTTGAAGCGGATCGTGGTCGTCGACGAGTTCGTGGCCGAGAAGCGCGGGAGCTCGTCGACCTCCTGGGTGCGCAGGTCGAGCAGACCCGGGAGCCCGCCGGCGAAGAGCCGCTGGTTGAGGGTCGCCGCGGTCGCGGTGGTCAGGCGGACGATGTCGTACTTGACCCGTGACAGCTCGTAGGGCTCGGGGCCGCCGACGGGGAAGCGCAGGTACTGGTCGCCGCGGAACAAGGTCAGCGCCCCGCCGGCGTAGAGCGCCGCGTCGACGCCCTGGCGCAGGGTCGCCGGGAGGTTGCCCCAGGCGCCGTCGATCGCTCGCGCGAGCGAGAGGTCGCCGAGCTCGCCGGGGCCCGGGGTGCGCACGTAGTGGTCGCCGATGAACAGGTAGACCTGGCCGTCGAGCTGGACCGCCGCGTCGATCGCCGCCGCGCCCCAGATCGAGTCGACGCTGCGCGCGTCGGGGGTCCAGGTGTTGGCGTCGACGGCCTGGCTCGCCGGCGTGCGCATGAACTCGGCGTCGCGGAAGCGGTAGCGCCACGCGCCGACGACGACGTCGACCTCGGTGTTCTCCTCGGTCTGGACCTGGGGCTGGAGGAACTTCCAGCCCGAGCTCCAGCCCCAGATCCGCACCCAGGGCAGGTGGACCCACTCGATGTCGAGGCCGCCCGCGGGCAGGCTCAGGTGGGCGCGCAGCGTGACGCCGTAGAAGTTGTCACCGTCGTCGAGGTCGACGGTCAGGCGTCCGCCGCTCACGCTCGCGGCGCGCACGGCCAGGTGCTCGTAGCCGTAGGCCGGCAGGCTCACGCCGCTGCCGTGGCGCTGGTTGACGTCGTTGAGCAGCGCGCCGACGTAGCCCTTCTTGGGGTAGGCGGGGCGGATGCGCTCGGGGCTCGAGACCGGGCAGCACACGAACACGCCGTCGCCGACCACGTAGAAGTCGTCGCCGACCACGAAGGCCGCGCGCACCCGGCCGAAGCGGGCGAGGGCGAGCGACTTGGGGTAGCCGGCGTCCATGAAGCGGCCGAGCTGGCCGCTGGCGTCGGCGGTGTAGCGGATCAGCTGCTGACCGCAGATCAGCAGGTGCTCCTGGCCCTCGACCCAGGCCGCGTCGACGCCACGCGAGAGCAGCTGGTTGTCGATCAGGCCCCAGCGCAAGGTATTGGCGATCCGCGTGTCCGGGGCGTCCAGGAACGCGTGCTCGGTGCCGGAGAACAGGCAGGTCCGCGGCGCGCCGGCCTCGTCGTCGCTGATCGCCTCGACCGCGGCCGTGAGCGTGGCCCAGCGCGGCAGGCCGTCGTCGTTGTCGGCCAGGCGCTTGGGGTAGCCGGCGTCGCAGACCTCGTAGGCGTCGCCGGTGTAGCGCAGGTACTCCTCGCCCGAGAACAAGAAGGTGTGGTCGCCGAGGCGCAGGGCCGCGTCGACGTGGTTGGTCTCGGTGAGCGCGCTGGTGGTCGTCCCCCAGCGCGTGCTGATCTCGACGCGGTTCGCGTCCCAGGCCTCCACGGCGTCGCGGATCTCGGTCAGCGCGGGCACGCCCTCGAGGGTGATGAAGGCCGAGCCCGAGAAGATGTAGAGCTTGCCGTCGAGGCCGAGCATCGCCGCCGAGGGGGCGAGGGCGAGGGCGGCGACCATGTCGGTCTCGGTCACCGTATCGGCGCCGCCGCGGCCGAAGGCCAGCTCGCGCTCGCCGTCGACGACCCCGGCCTGGGCCTTGCTGAAGGTCTTGCTCGCGGCCCGGGCCCGGCCGACGTTGAGCTGGGTCAGCTTGTCGCCCGAGAGCCCGAAGTCGCGCTCGCCGACCGTCGTGAACACCAGGCGATCGAGCTCCTGGACGACCGCGCTGACGGCCTCGTCGGTCTCGGCGATCCCCGGGTTCTTGCAGCCGAGCTCGTCGAGCAGGGTCATCAGGCTCTGGGCCTTGGGGTAGCCGGCGTCGCAGGCCGCGTAGTCGCTGCCGGTGTAGCGCAGGTACTGGGTGCTGCTCACGACGTAGGTGTGCTCGCCGACTACGAAGGCCGCGATCACGGCGTCCTGGTCCCCCGCGCTGGTCGCGAACTCGCTTTGGGTCTGACCCCAGCGCGTGCGGATCTCGACCGGGGATCCGAGGTTGTCGCTGCGGACGCACTGGCCGTCGCCAAAGAACCACACCCGGCCGGCGGCGTCGGTGAACGCGGCGTCGATGCGCGACCACTGGGGCAGGCCGTCGATGTTCGCGCTGAGCTCGAGCATGCCCTCGGCGTCGGCGAGCAGCGTGTCCTGGGAGTAGCGCAGGTACTGGCCGCCGCGCGACAAGAACAGCTTGCCCTGCATCCACCAGGCCGCGTCGATCTCACCGGTGTTGAGGATCGGGTTGTCGATGTGGCCCCAGCGCAGGCGCAGGGCCTCGACGGTCGTTCCGCCGGTGCTGTCGACCTTGGCGTAGAGGCCGTCGGGGTTGTGGAACAGGTAGGTCGCGCCGTCGCTGGCCGCGAACCCGGCGTCGACGCGGTCCCACTCGGGCAGGCCGTGGGTGTTGCCGGTCAGCGGGCGCAGGGCGACCAGGCTCTGGTCGAGGGAGCCGACCGCCGGCTTGCACAAGAAGCTGCCGCCCTTGAGGTCGAAGCTGTACCAGGGACCCTCGGAGGAGTCGGCGGCGGTGCTCAGGCGGACGATCTGCTGGGGCCGCTCGCTGGCGGCGAACAGGCTGTCGAAGAGCTCGATGCCGGCCAAGTCCGTGGGCGGGCGGGTCGCCGGGTGCGTGACCAGATCGGCGGTCAGCGAGGCGTTCACGCGGCGGACCTGATCGTTCACGCTGTAGCTCAGGCCGACGATGATGTTCTCCTGGTCCTCGGCGCCGAGCTGCCCGGCGCGCTCGACCACGAGCTCCATGCCCTGGATCGCGGCGGTCTCGGTCGCCTGGATGTCCAGGGGCTGCGCCGGGACCCAGCGCAAGTTGAGGTCGTAGTAGGAGAAGTAGACCTGCAGGCGGGTGCGCTGGTTGTTGGTCCCGCTGACCTGCTCGACGCCGTTGACGGTCTGGCGCTGGATCGCGGTGCTGTTGGTGCTCGCGGCCTCGACCTCGAGCTGGACCCAAAACACGAACAGCCGGCCGAAGGCGTCGACGGGGTAGACGCGGTCGGCGTCGATCTCGATGCCCAGCGGCTCCCAGGCCTGCCAGCTCACCGACTGGGTCTGGCCGCCGATGAAGCTGGCGCTGCGGTAGTAGTAGCGCCGCGGCTTGGTCCGCGTGTGGCCGAACAAGAACAGCTGGCGGTCGGCCGAGGCCGCGCTGTCCTCCCGGATGTAGCCGCCGGCGATCGCCAGGCGCGAGACCTCGGTGTACTCGTCGAGGTAGGTCTTGAACACCTTGGTGGCGTTGAGGTCGTTGATCTCGCCTTGCAGCAGGTCGTCTTGCAGGGCCTGGAAGGCCGGGGTCCGATCCTCGCGCAGCTCGGGGCGGATGTAGTTCTCGGGGTGCAGGAAGACCCGGCGGTTGGCCTCCCAGACCCGGTAGTTTTGCATCCACTCCCACTGCTGCTTGACGATCGACTTGGTCGTGCGATCGGCGACGGCCGCGGGCACGGCGGGGTCGGCCACGGGGGTGAGCGACTCGAGGTTGACGAGGTAGCGGTGGATGTAGAGCTGGACCGCCGAGATCGCCTCGACCACGCGCGAGGTGTCGAGCTCGGGCTCGACCTCGACGTCGATCAGCAGCGCCTCGTAGATGTCGCGGGCGTCGGCGAAGCCTGGCTCGTGGGCGATCAGCCAGGCGACGAGGGCGTCCCGGCGCGCGCGGTTGTCAGCGTCGATCAGCTGGCGTTCGATCACTTGCCAGTCGGCGCCGGTGTAGAGCGTGCCGAGCATGCGACGCAGGGCGTCCGCGGCGAGGCTGGGAGCGGGGCTCTGGCCGTGGAGGCGCTGCCAGACCTGCTCGTGGATCTCGCGCGGGCTCGCGCCGAAGCGCGCGCACAGATCCATGACGTCGATCAGCCGCAAGATCAGCTCGAGGTCGTACTCGAGCTCGAGCGAGCGCAGCAGGTCCTCGCCGTGGTCGAAGCGGCGCAGGAAGCCGGCGCGGCGGACCAGCCACTGGAGCGCGTCCACCTCCCAGTCGAAGATCCCCGCGAGCAGGGCGTAGGGCTCGGCGACGTCGTCCTGCGCTTCACACAGCAGATCGAGCAGCGAGCCCTCGAAGCGCCCGAACTGGCCCTCGACCTCGACGACGCCGTGGCGACGATCGAGCTCGACGACGCGCGAGACCAGGTGCAGGTCGCGGATCAGGTAGTCGTTGGCGTGGCGCCAGCGCCTCGCGAAGGGCTGCGGCCCGAGGGCGTCGATGTGCTCGAGGGCGTCGCCGCCGAGCTGGACGTAGCGATCCGCGCAGACGAGGTAGCGGCGGCCGGCGTAGCCAAAGGCGCCCTCGATGCCGGCCTCGAAGTCCGCGGGGAGCTCACCGCAGAGCTGATGGAGCGACTTGGGGTAACCCTCGTCGATCCACCGCGCGCCCGGGTCCGCGTAGCGGATCACCTGGTCGCCCTTGAAGACCAGCAGCTCGCCCGCGGGGCCGAGCAGGGCCGCGTCGACTCGCGGCGCGGGCTCGTCGTCGCTGGTCGCGGCGAAGGGGTTTTGGGACGGCTGCCACAGGCTCGAGATGAGCCCGCGCTGCGTGGGGGCGTCGGGCTGGCCGGGCCACACGCGCATGAACTCGCCCTCGCGCAGCAAGACCAGGGCGCCCTCGCGGTCGACCATGGCCGCGTCGATCTCGGCCTGGAATTGCTCGGGCATGTCGCGGGCCTGGCCGAGGAGCGTGGGCAGCAGCTGCTCGGGGATCGAGATCGGGAAGCCGTCGTCGACGAACTCGGGCTCGCCCTCGCGGGGCGCCTGGTCGGGGCTGTAGCGGTAGGCCTGGTCGCCGCTGATCAGCCACAGCACCTTGCCGAGGGCGAAGCTGGCGTCGACCCTGGCGCGGCGCTGGAGCGCGTTGCGGATCTGTCCAAGCGCGGGCAGCTCGAGCCGCGCGTTTTGGCTGCGCACGCACACGTAGCCGGCGCCGCCGGCGACCAGGTAGATCGAGCGCGCGTTGGCGAAGGCCAGCTCGAGGCCGCGATCGCCGGGCTCGAGGGCCTCGAAGTGGTGCTCGAGGTCCTCCGAGAGGTTGGCGAAGCCCGGCTCGCGGCGCAGGTTGCCGGCCAGCAGCTTGGGGTAGCCGGGGTCGACGTGGTCGTAGCTGCTCCCGGTGTAGCGGACGTACTGCTCCCCCGCGAACAGGTAGGTGTAGTCCTCGACGACCAAGCTGGCGTCGACGCGCTGGTCGAGGCTGACGCGGTTGTCGATCTGCCCCCAGCGCGTCTCGATCTCGACGAGCGCGGCCGGCTCGTCGGCGCGGTAGGGGTAGCAGGCCCCGTCGGAGAACATCCAGGTCGTGCCCTCGCCGTCCTCGAAGGCGGCGCGGATGTCCTCGAAGTCCGGGTGGCGCTCGGGCAGGCCACGCCAGTAGAGCTCGAGCTTGCGCGGGTAGGTCCAGGTCTGGGTCGCGGCCTCGTAGTGGACGAACTCGCGGCCGCGGATCAAGAACAGGTCGCGCTCGTCGACGAGCACGGCGTCGACGCGGTCGAAGCCCTGCTCGACGTAGGCCCCGGGCAGCTGCCAAAACGAGAGATCGCCGCGCTGGGCCTCGTCGTGCATGGGCTCGCGCAGGGCCTCGTCTTCGAAGCACTGGTAGCGGAAGTTGCCGGCGGCGTCGGGGGCCTCGAGCAGCCAGGTCTGCTCGTCGACGGTGTAGGCGACGGCGACGCTGCGCAGGCCGAAGCGCGCGGCGATCGAGCGCGGCGGGCCGTCGGCGACCACGGGCAGGGTCATGGAGCTGCCCTCGTCGTTCAGCGCCGGCGGGGTGAAGGTCAGGTACTCGCCGCCGCGGAACAGCCACAGCCGACCTTCACGGTCGCGCAGCGCCGCGTCGACGCGCTCGTCCTCGGCGATGGCGCAGTCGACCCGCGCCCAGCCCTCGGAGATCGGGTAGCTGCGCTCGAGCGAGCGGTCCCAGCACTGGCCGTTGGCGAACAGGTAGACGTTGGCGTCGCGGCCGAGCAGCGCGGCTTCGGGGCTGCGGAAGGCCTCGGGGGCGCCGCGCATGAAGCCGGGGACCGCCGCGGGGCTGAGCCCGCCGCTGGCCTCGGGCATCTGCAGGTGGATCCAGCCCTCGGCGCCGCGGGCCAGCAGCCGGCCCTCGTCGATCGCGGCGGCGCGCAGGCTGGCGAGCTCGACGCGCTCGCCGAGCTCGTCGAACTCGCGGCTGAGCGCGGTCGCGGCCACGTGGACCTCGTCGCCGATGAACAGGTAGACGCTGTTGCCGTCGGCCCAGACCCCGTCGAGGCCGCCGCGCTCGCGCAGCGCGGCCATGGTTCGGTCGTCGAGCTCGGCGAAGCGCGGCTCCTCGCGCAGGGCCTCGAGCTCGCGCGGGTAGCCCTCGTCGACCCACTGCAAGTCGGCGCTGCTGTAGCGGTAGAACTGGTCGCCGCTGAACAGGTAGACCACCGGGACCAGCGTGGGCTCGAGCGCGGCCTCGAGCAGCTTGCTGTGCTCCTCGTCCTCGTCCTCGTCTTCCTCGAGCTCCGGGCTGATCATTCGCAGGGCGGCGTCGACCAGGCCGGTGTCCTGGATGTTGTTGCGGACCCGGCCCCAGCGGGTGCGCACGCGCTTGGGGAAGCGATCGTCGACGCGGCTGAAGTCGCCGTTGGAGTAGCGGACCATCAGGTAGTCGGCGTCGACCTCGTTGGGGCTGGCGGAGAACAGCCAGGTGTGGCCGTCACCGTCGGTGAACGCGGCGCCGATCTTCGCGAAGGGCAGATCCTCGAAGCGCGCGGAGATCGGCTCGGGCTCGGACCACCAGCGGTGCAGGTGATCGAAGCGGATCAGATCGTCCCCGGAGAACAGCCAGACCTCGCCCTCGCCGTCGCTCATGATCGCGTCGGGCCGACCAAAGCCGGCCTCGACCAGCGAGAAGGGCAGGTTCCACCAGTTGTCGTCGAGCGGGAGCGGGTAGCCCTCGTCGGCGCTCTCGTAGTCGCGGGTGCTGTAGCGCAGGTAGAAGGAGCCGCCCTCGGCCACGGTGCCGAACAGGTAGGTGCGCCCGTCGAGCACGAAGGCCGCGTCGACCTCCGCGATGCCGCCCCAGTCCTCGGCGATGGTCCGCGGGTAGCCCTCGTCGGCGAACTCGGCGCTCGGGTCCGAGTAGCGCAGGTACTGCGTGGCGCAAAACAGGTAGAGCCGGCCGTCGAGGCCGACGAAGGCCGCGTCGACCCGACCTGTGTCCTGGAGGTGGTTGAGGACCTGGCCCCAGCGCTCGCGGGTCGGCTCGGCCTGCCAGCCGCCCTCGCCGCTCGAGCTGAAGCTGCGCTCGTGGAAGAGGTGCACGCGCCCGCTCCAGTCGGTGAACCCGGCGTCGATGCTCTCGGTGAATTCCTGGGGCAGCGCCGGCATCCAGCGCGCGATGGTCTTGGGGTAGCCGTCGAGGGCGCGCGGATTCGGGGTCTCGAGGCTGTCGGCGTGGATCAGGACCTGATCGTCGACGAACAGGCAGCAGCGGCCGTCGAGCTCGGCGACGCCGTCGACCTGGCGCATGTCCGCGAACTCGTTGCGGACCAGGCCCCAGCGCGCGCGCAGGTCGATCGGATCGCTGGTGTGGGGCAGGTCCGAGCGATAGGCTCGATCGTTGGCGAACAGCCAGGTCCGCCGCTCGCGGTCGACGACCACGGCGTCGAGGTGACCCTCGCGCAGGGCCGGGGGCAGGGCGAAGCCGAGCTCGGCGTCGAAGTGCGAGTCGAGGCTGCGCGGGTAGCCGGCGTCGACGTGGACGCCGTCGCTGCTGCGCACGTACTGGTCGTCGACCAGCATGTAGCTGACGCCCTCGTAGTCGGTGAACGCGGCGTCGATGGCCGCGGGCGCGACGAAGCGGCTCTCGACCTCGCCGAGGCGGCGCTCGACCTCGAGCCAGCGGGTGTCGTCGTGCGCGCGCCGCCAGATCTTGCCGGCGGCGTAGAGCCAGTGGTCGCCGGCCGCGTCGGTGTAGGCCGCGTCGACCTCGCTGACGCCGGTGAGCACCGACGAGAGCAAGCTCAGGGGTTGGGCGACGACGAGGGGCTCGAGCGAGTCGACGGCGAAGGTCCACAGCGAGTCGCCGCGGAACAGCACCAGCTCACCGTCGAGGTCGGGCAGGATCGCGTCGACGCCGTCGATGCCCGCGGGCAGCTCGAGCAGCTCGGGGAATTTGTCGACCAGGCCCTGCTCGGCGAAGGCCAGCTCAATCTCGCGGACGCCGAGGTCGAGCTTGCGCGCGTAGGCGGCGAACTGCTTGGCGCGGTCGAGCAGGCGGGCGAGTCGGCGGTGCTCGGGGATCTCGCGCAGGACACCGTCGGCGTCGCGGCTGGCGAGCAGCGGCGCGATCAGGCTCTCGAGCGGCTGCGCGTCGTCGCGCTGGAGGTGCCCGAGCAAGACCGCGGTCTCGGCCGAGCCGAGCTCGATGCCGGCGGCGAGGGCCGAGCTCACGGCCTCGCGCTGGGTCTGGGCGGCCTCGGCCAGGGAGGCGAGCAGGGCCGAGACCCGCGCGTTGGTCCGCAGGGCGATATCGTGGAGCAGGACGAAGACGTCGCGGGCGTAGTCCTCGGAGTCCTCGAGGTCGTAGGCCAGGGCGTTGTCGAGCTCGAGGAAGAAGGGGACGCGCGCGGGGACCAGGCCGCCTTCCTCGCGCAGGTCGCCGTTGTCGATCAGCAGCGTGCGCAGGGCCGCGGCGCCGCTGGGGCCGAGGTCGATGCTCGCCGCGGCCGCGTCGGTGAGCACGAATTGATCGTGGACTTCGACGACGGCGCGCAGGTGGGTCCACAGCTTCACGCGACCGGCCTCGTCGATCTCGGCGAGCTCGTCGAAGACGCCCCCGAAGGCCGGCTCTCGCTGGGCGCGCAGCTGCTCGCGCAGCGCGGCCGAGGGCCGGCCATGCTCGTCCAGGGAGCTCGCTCGGCGCAGCGCATGAAAGGCCCGCTGGGCGCTGATCTGGGCGGCCAGGGGGACGAGCTCATCGGCGCTCAGGCGCAGGTGCTTGGCTCGCGCGGTCTCGACCCGGGCCTGCAAGATCCCCTGCACGGCGCGACGGTGGCGGTGGTAGGGCAGGGCCAGGCGCAGCTCACCCGGGGCGAGGGCCGAGATCGCCTGCTTGTCGATCAGGCGGTGGCGCTCGTCGAGGACGCCGTTGAACACCAAGTTGCGCAGCAGGCCCTCGCGCTCGCTGGTGCTGAGCCCGAGGCTCTCGAAGTCCCCGGCGCCGATGGTCAGCGGGGCGCTCGAGAACGCCTCATAGCGCGCGCGGAAGAACGCGCGGATCGTCGGCGTGGCCCGGCGCAGGCCGAGCTCGAGGGTGAAGGCGCGGCGCTGCTGGGGATCGAGGAAGGTCCCGGCCGCGCTGAGTCGGCCCTGGTCGTCGATGACCCCGGGCAGGCGCAGGTTGGCGAGGATCGCCTCGGCCTCGTCGCGGGGGATGTCGAGGCCGAGGAGGTCGGAGAGGTAGAGGTGGACGTCGGCGTCCTTGATCGTCACGCCCTGAGCCGTGGCCTCGCGGCACAGCACGGTCAGGCGATCGAAGACGGCGCCTGCGTGGCGGTCGAGCGCGGCCTCGACCACGAAGGGGCCCGCGGCTTCGTGCTCGCGCCAGCCCTCGCGCTCGCCGTGACCACGGCCGCCTCGCGGGTAGGCGTGCTTCGAGTCGCCGTACTCGTGCTCGGGATCGGCGTAGGCGTGCTTGGGGTCGGCGTAGGCATGCTTGGGGTCGGCGTACTTGGCCGCGCCGCGCTCGCGTTTGGCGTGGCCACGCTCGCCGCCCCCGTGTTCGCAGTCTGCTCCCCGCGCCTCGCCGAGCTCGGTCGGATCGCGCTCGAGGTCGCGCAGCGCGAGCTCGAGCACCTTGCCCTCGAGGTCCAAGGTCCCGCGGCGGACCAGGGCCTCGTGCAAGATCGGAGCGAGGCTCTCGCCGAGGCCGAGCGCGGCGAGCTCGTCGGGGGTGACCATGTCGAGGGCCGCCGTCGCGTCGAAGGCCCAGCGCCGCGCGGCCTCGGGGGTGGCGCGGATCAGGCCCGGATCCACGGCTGCGACCAAGCCGCGCCGCGGCTGGCGTGCGAGCGACCAGGCCGCGCTCGCGGACCGCTCGTCGACCTGGGCCGAGCGCAGCGACGCGGCGGTGAAGGTCTTGGGCTCGAAGGCCTGGACCAGGCTTTGGCACAGGCTCAGGCGGGCCTGGGTCGCGGCGATGGCCTCCAGGTCCTCCGAGAGGCTGAGTTCCTCGGCGTCGAAGATCACCGGCGCCGGCAGGCAGATCTCGACGAGGTCGGCGACGCTCAGCCCGACGACGCGGGCCCAGGCTTGCACGGCGACCAGGGTGCGGACCATCCACGAGCGCTCGGCGACGCCGCCGTACTCGAGCACCTGGTGGAGGTCCTCGGCGCCGGCCAGGGCCGCGCTGTCGTCCTCCTCGACCACGCCCAGAGCACCGAGGCCGCGCAGGCTCGAGTCGGCCTCGATCACGTCGAGGAGCTGGAGCAGCTCGACGATCGACACGTCGAGGAGCTCGGCCAGGCGCGCCGAGCGATGCAGCAGCGACAGGGTGCTCGGACCAAAGGGCTCGAGCAGGCGCGAGCTCCTCCCGCGGGCGGCGGCGCGCTCGCGCAGGGCCTCGACGAAGCGCTCGAGCTCGAGGCTGGAGACGCCCAGCGCCCGCTGGATCCGCAGGCGCGCGGCCTCGTTTTCGTCGAGCAGCAGGTCGCCGTAGACGACGACCTCGGCGAAGCCCTGGTAGGGCTCGGCCACGTAGGGCTGCCAGCCGGGGAAGTAGGCCTCGGCCAGGCGCGCGGGCTCGGCGTTGAACACCCGATCGAACAAGCTCGTGCCCTGCTCGATCGCCACGCTGGGATCCTGGTTGAACTCGTCGGCGGCGCCCAGCGAGTCGAGCTCGGCGAGCAGCGAGCAGACCTCGTCGATCGCCATGTTTCCGGCGCGGGCGAGCTCGCGGACCACGGCCAGGCGGCGCAGGGCGGCGTCGTCGAGGACGTTGGCGCACAGCGTGCGCAAGACGAGGTCGAGGTCGACGAGCGCGACGCCGGTCCAGCGCGAGAGCCGGAGCAGACGCTGCGCGCGGTCGAGCCAGCTCGCGGGCAGCGGGGCCTCGACCTGGGTCGACCACACCAGCCAGGTCTGGCTGTCGTCGATGTGCACGTAGCCGCCCATGCTGTCGGCGCCGGCGTTGACGAAGAGCATGCTCGCCGCCTCGCGCTCCGAGTGGCCGTGGGCGTCGAGGGCGTGCTGGCTCAGGCGCAGGTAGAGCAGCTCGCGCAGGGTCTTGGCGTCGATCTGCGTGGCCTGCTGAAAAATCTCGAGGTCGGCCAGGGTCGGGAGCGCGTCGATCGAGTCGAGGCCGTAGGCCTGGGCGAGGGCGAGGGGGTCGGCGCTGAGGTCCCGGGTCAGCTGCGCGGCCATGGCCGGCGAGAGCCCGAGCTCGGCGCGGGCGAGCAGGTCGATGTCGGGGGTCGGCGTGAACAGGCGGTGGAGCTCCTGGGGCGAGCTCTGGAGCAGCTTCAGGAGCTCGCCCAGCCGGGCGTGCTGACGCTCGAAGGGCAGCGAGAGCGGGTAGCTGGCGGCGGCCAGCGTGGCCTGTGCGTCGGCCTGGCCGGAGCTCGCCGCGACCTTGGCCGAGAGCACCCCGTTGACGATCTCGAGGTAGGGCAGCAGCACATAGCTGTTCTCGGCGTTGAGCAGCAGCTCGCGGATGTCCCCGCGGCGCGCGAAGAAGTCCGGGGCGACGAAGCGGTCCTCGAGCTGCTGGAGCAGGTCGGCCAGGTAGGCGGCGGGCGAGAGCGCGGACCGGCCGGGCTCGTCCGGCGAGAAGTCGAGGGCACCAAAGAGATCGCGGTAGGTCGGGAGGGCGGGGCGTGTGCTCATGAGACAGCTCGGCGGCGGGCGATGGCGTAGACACGACGAGGCGCCGCCACCCGGAGGTGGAGCGACAGCCTCGAACGCGGAGAAAGTAGCAAGCAGTGATGAACAAAGTGCGTGTTAAAGGCCCCACCTTCGAGCCCCGCCAATATGTGCCCATTCGTGGGTCGGGGAGTGTTCGGTCATCGAATTGACCATTGTTAAATATGTTGCCGCTGCCCGCGCAAATGTCGTTGCCTCAATCTTGTTCTGTTTTGCCACGGTGTTCGATGTGGATGTGTCTGGGTCGTCATGTTGGGTGCCGGGACGCAATTGCGGGCATGAAATCAGGCAATGGGGAGGTCGAGGAGATCTCCCTATCGCCTGAACTGGTGGGTGGTGAAGTCATCCCACCCAGTGAAGTGGCATCGAGGTTCAGCGCATCCAGATGGTGCCAGCGGTCTCGTAGATGTTCACACCTGCCGCAAAGCCGCAGGGGGTGCGCCAGGGGCTGTCGACGCCCTCGTAGTCGCACCCGATGCTGTAGTAAGCCTGGGCGCCAAAGCCCGCGGTGTCGTTTAGGGTATAGATGGTGTCCTCGTTGTTGAGCGCCATGCCAAAGCGGATCTTGGCGTCGAAGCAGGACTGGTCGTCGTCGATGTTGATCCCGACTGCGAGGTAGTTGAGCGTGGTCGAGGACTGGCTCACGGACCAGCCCTGATTGGTCAGCCACTCGAGCATTTCGTCTTCCGCCTCCTCGAAGAACAGCCCCTCACCTTCGATGTCCGAGCCCACGGGGGTCTCGGCGAAGAGGGTCGAGGCCGTGGTCTGCTCGGGCAGCTCGTAGGACTTGCAGGCGTAGGTCTGGTCCTCGGGGTGGCGCATGCACCCGCGGATCTCGGTGCTCGGGAGGTGGTTGAAGGCCGGAAATTTTCCGTCCGAGGGGTCCTCGGGGTCGAGCACGGCCTCGTTGACCAAGCTGGTGTCGGTCCACTCGGGGGCGTAGAAGTCGAACTGGCTGTCGCTCGGGGCGAAGCGCATGACCAGGCCCCAGCCCCCCTGGGCCATGTCGCAGTAGAGCGAGAAGGGCTCGCCCACGTAGCCCTCGGGGGCGATCATGTAGACGCCGTCTTCGAGTTCGGGCTCGTCGTCGAGCAGATCGACGCAGCTCGTGGGGATCGTGCAGTTCGCCAGGCAGCCGTCGCTGGCGTCCGTGTTGGCGTCGTCGCAGTCTTCGCCGACGTCGAGGATGCCGTCTCCGCACAGCGCTCCGCCAGTGTCGGTGTCGGTTTCCGAGCTCGAGTCGGTATCGGAGTCGGTTTCCGCGCTCGAGTCGGTGTCGGAGTCGGTTTCCGCGCTCGAGTCGGTGTTCGAGTCGGAGTCGGTGCCCGAGTCGGAGTCGGTGCCCGAGTCGGAGTCGGTGCTGGAGCTGGTTTCCGAGCCGCTCTCGCCAGATTCGTCTTCGCTGGTACCGACCTCGTCGTCGCCAGTCGCCGAGTCGGAGCTGGAGTCGGAGCTGGTGTCGGTGCTGCCGCCTCCAGCGTCGTCGCCACAGGCGACGCTGAAGGTCAGCGCGGACAAGAACAAGGCAGTCTGTGTGGAGCAGGGTTTGACCATGGCGGGGATCATCGAGAGCGATGATCCCCGGGTCAACGAAGCTCGAGGTGGGAACCCGCCAAGAATGCACGGGCGATTTCGCAAAAGCCTGGGACGTCCTCGAGTGCCGCCGCGTGGCCTAGCCCTGGGTGGCGTTCGAGCTTGGCATTCGGGATGGCCGCGGCCATGGCCCGGGCATCCCAAGGTGGCGTGAGCAGGTCGTGCTCGCCCACGCTGATCAGCGTGCGCGCGCGGATCTTGGCGAGCGCCGCGTCGTCGAGGTCGTGGATCATCGCCCCGGCGATCAGCCGGCGGGCGGCGTCGAGGTCGAGGGCCATGGCCTTGTCGCGGTAGCCGAGCAAGCTCTCCCAGTTGCGGGCGAGGAACTCGGGGCCCCACACCCAGGGCGTGGCGACGTCGAAGCGCAGCGGCCCGCCGCCGGCCGCCATCGCGGCGATCCACGCGCGCAGCTTGACCCGCAAGATGGTGTCGACGCGGGCGTAGGCGCCGCTGACGACCAGGGCGCGCACGCGCTCGGGCTGGGCGGCGGCGAGGTGCAGGGCCGCCGCGCCGCCGTTGCTCAGTCCGATGATCGAGACCTCGTCGAGGCCGAGGGCGTCGAGCAGGGCGCCCAGGTCTCGGCCGTGGTCGGCGACGGCGTAGGCCTCGGCCTCGGGCTTGTCCGAGGCACCCTGGCCGCGGCAGTCGTAGACCAGGCAGCGGTAGTCGCCAAAGTGCTCGAGGTGGGCGGTCCAGCTCGAGAGATCCGTGAGCAGGCCGTTGACGAACACCAAGACCGGGGCGCCGGGATCCTCGGCGCCGGCCCAGCGCAGGTTCAAGCTCAGCTCGCCGATGTCGACGCGGGCGGTGGGCATCAGCGGGCCTCCAGCGCGCGCTTGTCGATCTTCCCGGCGCCGGTGCGCGGCAGGCTGTCGAGGAAGACCACGGACTTGGGCAGCTTGTAGCGGGCCAGGTGCTCGCCCAGGTAGGCGAGCAGGCCCTCGGCGTCGAGCTGGGCCCCCGAGGCGAGCACCACGAAGGCGCGGCCGACCTCGCCCCAGCGCTCGTGGGGCACGCCGATCAGCGCGGCCTCGGCCACGGCGGGGTGGGCCGAGATCGCGCTCTCGATCTCGGCCGGGTAGATGTTCTCGCCGCCCGAGATGATCATGTCCTTGCTGCGTCCGACGATGGTCACGCAGCCCTCGGCGTCGGCCCGGGCGAGGTCGCCGGTATGCAGCCAGCCGTCGATGAAGCTCTCGGCGGTGGCCTCGGGGTTCTTGTCGTAGCCGGGGCAGACGTGGGGGCCGCGGATCCACAGCTCGCCGACCTCCTCGGGGCCACAGACAGCGCCGTGTTGGTCGATGATCCGGACCTCGACGTGCATCAGCGGCCAGCCCACGGCGCCGGGCTTGTCGCGGACGCGCTCGGGGGGCAGCCAGAAGTTGTTGGGTCCGGCCTCGGTCAGGCCGTAGCCGGTCTTGAAGTCGATGCCCCGGGCCCAAAAGCGCTCGAACACCGGCTCGGGGCAGGGCGCACCGCCGGAGATGATCAGGCTCAGGCGCTCGAGCGGGGCGCTGGCCCAGCGCGGGTGGGCCTGCATGGCCTGGAACATCGCGGGCACGCCAAAGAAGCAGGTCACGCCGTGGTCGGTGATCAGGTCGTAGAGCTGATCGAGGTCGAACTCGCGGCAGAGGATCGAGCAGCCGCCTGCGTGGACGAGCGGGGCCGTGAACACGTTGAGGCCGCCGGTGTGGAACATCGGGGCGTTGAGCACGGCGACGTCGGCCTTGCTCAGGCCCCAGCTGGACACGGTGTTGATCGCGTTCCAGGCGATGGTCCCGTGGGTCAGCAGCGCGGCCTTGGGCAGGCCCGTGGTCCCGCCGGTGTAGCAGAGCACCCAGGGCTGGTCGGGGCCGAACTCGGGGCGCGGCGGCGGCGTGCTCGGCTGGTCGCGGAAGCTCGAGAACTCGAGGTCGCCCGCGCGCGGCTCGTCGAGGGCGACGATCTTCGCGTCGCCGAGCTGCGGGCGCAGGCTGTCGATGAGCTCGGCGAACTCGCGGTCCCAGAACATGATCCGCGGGCCGGCCTGGGTGATCAGCGGGCCGAGCTCGCGGGCGGTCAGCCGCCAGTTGAGGGCCTGGAGCGCGGCCCCGAGCTTGGCGCAGGCGAACCACAGCTGGACGTACTCGACGCGGTTCTTGGCGAGCACGGCGACGCGGTCACCGAGGCCGATGCCCTGGGCGGCGAGGGCGTTGGCGACCTGATTGGTCTCGGCGTCGAGGGTGCGATAGTCGATGGTGCGGGCGTCGGCGATGCCGCCGGGGCCGCTGACGTCGATGATCGCCGGGGCCGTGGGCGAGAGCCAGGCGCGGCGTTGGAGCCAGTCGGTGGTCATGAGCTGTGCCGTCCTAGGGCGAGGGGAGGGAAGGGGATGAAGATGTTGCCGCGGCCTGGTGCATCGCGCGAGCCTCGTCGCGGATCAGCGCGAGGACCTCGAGCAGCTCGGCCTGGCTGGGCGCGGGCTCGCTGGTCCCGGGTGCCAGCGCGTCTGGGTGCGCGTCACCGCGTTCATCGTGATCGTCGTGATCATCGTGATCGTCGTGATCACCGAGGCCCGCGTCCCGCAGGCCGCGGAGCCGGGCGAGCATCATGTCGCGGATGCCCTCGGCATCATCGACCCCGCGCAGCAGGCCCATGTGCATGGAGAAGCTGCCGGGGCCCTGCTTTTCCGGGGCCGCGCCGCCGCCTCCAGCGGTCTGAACGCGCAGATCCGCGATGCCCAGGATGCGCTGGATCGGGCCTTGGGTGATCGAGATGTTCTGAATGTTGGCGAAGGTCATGGTCATCTCGCGCACGCGGACGACACCCTCGCGGATCCGCAAGCTGCGGTCCGTGACCTTGTACCAGCGCATCTCGTAGTCGAGGCGGAGGATCAGATAGGAGACGGTGGCCACGCACGCGTAGACCAGCGAGGCGGCGACGCCCAGGCCGATGTAGAGCCCGGTGCCGCCGAGGTTGGCCTCGCGCAGCCCGGCGATCGCGGCCCCGGTCACGATGACGAAGCTCGTGAGCAGCCCGAGCTGGCCGATCCCCCAGGTGATCAGCAGATAGGTGAAGTAGGCCGGCGCCGCGCGGAACACCCGGAGGTCGCGGCCGATCGCGGCTTGCGGCTCCGGGGGGACGGCGAGCAGGGCGATGAGCTTTTGCTTGAGCGCTTCAACCATCGCCGCGGGCCTCCCCCGCGGGGCTCCCAGCGGGCCGCTGAGGGGCCTGGCTCTCGAGTAAGGCACGGGTTGCCTGGAGCTCGCCATGGATCTCGCGCAGCAAGGCCACGGCCTCGCCGGTGGCCAGGCCCGCGCCGGCGCTCGTGGACCCCGAGCCCGCGCCGGAAGCCGCGCCGAGGGCCTTGCCGCCGGCTCGCTGGCCACGCATGCGCGCGTAGAGAAAGTCGCGGACGGCCTCGAACTCGCGCAGGCCCTCGATGGTCATCTCGGCCGAGGCGCTGCCCGAAGCGGTCTGAATCTTGATGTCGGCCAGGCCGAGCCAGCGCTGGAAGACGTTGGACGAGAGGTGGATGTCCTGGATGCGGGCGTAGGTCAGGTTGATCTCGTGGCGAAACAAGATCCCCCAGCGCATGCCCACGCCCTCGTCGTCAAAGCGGTAGCGCAGGGTCTGGTAGCGAAAGAGCAGGAGCGGGAGGGTGACGAAGAAGGCCGGCGCCGTGACCAGGACCCGCAGCATGTAGAGCTTGAGCAGGTTCTGGTGCGGGCGCTCGATCGCGTAGATCTGTTCGCTGTCCACGGTGCCGGCCTCGAGTTTGATCAGGTTCGATCAGGAGCCGACGACCATGCCGCCGTCGACGCTCAGCGTGGTCCCGCTGATGAAGCCCGAGTTCTCGCTGGCCAAGAACACGTAGGCGCGGGCGATGTCCACGGGCTCGCCGATGCGGCCCACGGGGGTGTGCGAGACCATGCCCTGGAGCACGTGGTCGGGCATCTGCTTGACCATGGCGGTGGCGATGAAGCCGGGGGCCACGGCGTTGACGGTGATCCCGTAGCGGCCGAGCTCGCGCGCCCAGACCTTGGTCATGCCGATCACGCCGGACTTGGCGGCCACGTAGTTGGTCTGGCCAAAGTTGCCGTAGAGGCCGACGACCGAGGAGGCGTTGAGGATGCGCCCGTACTTGGCCGCGATCATGTGCGGGGTGACGGCGCGGGTGCAGTTGAACACGCCCTTGAGGTTGACCGAGATGACGGCGTCGAATTGCTCGTCGCTCATGATCTTGACGACCTCGCCGCCCTTGGCCTTGACGAGCTGGCCGTCGCGGAGGATGCCGGCGTTGTTGACCAGCACGTCGACGCGCCCGTGGGCCTCGATGATCTTGGCGACCGCGGCGTCGACGGCCTCGGACTTGCTGACGTCGACGGACTGGAATTCCGCCGTGCCTCCGGCCTCGCTGATCTCGGCGACGAGGGCCTTGCCGGCCTCCTCGGCGAGGTCCCAGGCGACCACGTGGTAGCCGGCGCTGGCGAATTCCTGGGCGGTGGCCAGGCCGATGCCGTTGGCCGCGCCGGTGATGATGGCGACTCGTTTGCTTGCTGCGTTCATAATTCGTCGTGTTTGGGGGTTTAGAGCTCGAGCTCGATGGTCAGGAGACGGGGCCCCAGCGGATCACGGAGGCCGACCAGGCGTAGCCGATGCCGGCGGCGACCATGACCATCAGGTCCCCGTCTTTGAGCAGGCCGCGGCGCTCGGCCTCGACGCAGACCAGGGGCTGGTCTTGCTGGCCGATGTGCCCGTAGTCCTCGAGGTAGAAGGTCTGATCCTCGCGCATGCCGAGCTCGCCGAGGACATAGCGGTGGGCCGAGCGCTTCATGTGCAGGATGTTCAAGAAGTCGATGTCGGCGCGGGTCAGCGCGGCCGAGCCGGGCCCCGCGCTGGGGCTGCGGGCCAGGGCCTGGTCGACCACGGCCAGGAAGTTGGCCATGGACTTCTTGTCGAGGCGGTCCTTCATGCCCTCGGGGTCGGTGACGTCGAGGGCGCGGCCGCCGGTGCCCAGGGGCTCGTCGAAGCGGGGATCGACGGTCCCGCCCTTGGGCACGACCACATCGAGGGAGAAGCTCCCGTCGGTGATCACCGCGCTCCCGAGCACGCGGTTCTTGGCGTGGCCGCGGCGCAGGATCAGCGCCCCGCCGCCGGCGCTGAGGTTGGTCAAGAAGCGCGCCCGCGGGTTGCTGAAGTCGACGTAGTCGCAGTTGCGGTAGCCGCCGGCGATCAGCACGGTCTCGATGCCCGGCGAGGCCAGCATCATCGCCCGCGCCATCTCGATGGCGGCCATGGTCGTGCCGCAGCGCTGCTGGACGTCGATCGCCCACGCCCGATCCGCGCCGAGGTCGTAGGCGAGCTTGATGCCCGCCGTCCACAGCGGGTACTCCTTCCACTCCTCGGTCGTGCACAGCACGAGGTCGATCTCGCTGGCGTCGATGCCCGCGCGCTCGAGGGCGTCGCGGGCCGCGAACAGGCCCATGGCGTTGGTGTGATCGTCGGGCCCGGGCAGGGGCTTTTGGTGGATGCCGAACTTCTCGCGGATCACCGCCTCGGGGATGCCCGTGGCCTCGGCGATGTCGGCCGAGCTCAGCTTGGCCGCGGGCACGTAGGCCCCGGCCGCGACGATACCGACCCAGTCAGCTTCGCTCATTGCTGAAGCCACCCGATCATCGTCTCGAGGGCCGTGGGCTCCCAGCCGAGCTCGAGGTGGTTGACGCCCTCGAGGACCGCGGCCTCGCCGAGCTGGCCGATGCCGTCGGGGGCGGCGCAGGAGTCGACGAAGACCACGCCGTCGCTCGGCCCCGAAATCTCGTTGGGGAAGCCGACCATGTAGTCGAGCGCGCTTTGGACCTCACCGCACAGCAGGTAGGTCTGGATGGTGTCGGGGATGCCCATCTCGACCATCTCCTCGACGACCGAGCCCTGATCGATGGTGAACTCGATACCCTTGCCGACGGCCGTGGTCCCGGCGTAGGCGTCCTCGCCCCAGTAGGTCGAGAGGCTGTCGACGACGGCGTAGGGGCCCAGGCCGCTGTTGGCGAAGAGCGGCAGCGGGTAGTCGTCGACCCACATCGACTGCATCTGCGCCTGGCCGCGGAAGTAGTAGCCGCCGGCGGTCTCGTAGACCGCGTACTCGCTGCGGTCGACGGTCTGGAAGTTGATGATCTGCTCGTGGTGCGGGGTCGGGCCGTGGGCGGTGCCGGGCGGCCACACGCTGAGGTTGTTGCCCGAGCCGTAGCGGAACAGGTAGTCGAAGCCGAGGTTGGGGCCGCCGATCAAGATCAGCTTGCGGACGTCCTCGCCGTGGCCCTCGCCCCAGTCGTCGTGCATGCCGGTCGCGTACATGCGGGCCGCGAACGCGCCCTTGGACCAGCCGATCACGTCGACCTTGTCGGCGCAGGTCTGCTCGCGGATGACCTGGACCGCGGCCTCGATCTGCTCGATCCACATGTAGTTGTCGCCCTGCTTGTTGGGGAACACGAGCGCGGCGACCGGGATGCCGGCGTTGACGAGGGCCTGCATCAGGCCTTCGTCGGGGCAGGTCGCGTCGCCGCAGCCGTAGGCGCCGAGCAGGTTGGGGTTGGCGTAGGCGCGGTCGGGGGGATCGTCGGCGCCGTGGACCAGGAGCACGGGGGTCGCGTCGAGGCTGCCCCAGCCCGGGGCGTACTGGAGCACGATCTCGTCGGGCCCGGGGGTGGGGTCGAGGTCGAAGAACTCGAGCTGCTGGTCGGCCTGCTCGCTGCGCTCGTCGGGGAAGAAGGGGTCCTCGGGGATCTCCGGGCTGTCGATGCGCCAGCGCTCGGCCGAGGCCCAGCCGTTCTCGGCGCTCTCGTAGACCGCCTCTTGGGTCAAGTTGGGGACGACGCCGTTTTGGCAGGCGTCCTCGCTGCCGGTGTCGGTCTCGCTGCCGGCGTCGGTGGTCGCCGTGTCGGTGGACTCGGCGTCGGAGGTCGCGGTTTCGTCGCCCGCGTCGGTCTCCGTCATCGCGCCGCTGGTGCCGATCTCGTCGTCGCCCTCGTCGCCCGAGCCGCCGGCGCAAGCGCTCAGCGCGAGCAAGCTCGCCGTCGCCAGCCCAGTCAGGCCGCTCAGGCCACGCTTGGTCGAGCTGGTGGTGCTCACGAGTTCACCTCTGCCAGGAAGGCCCCGAGCTCGCGGAGGAACTCGTCCTCCTTCTCGATGTGCAGGGCGTGGCCGCAGTCGCTGAAGCAGACCTCGCGGTAGCTGCCGCCGTGGGCCTGGTAGGCGTCGAGCACCGCCCGGGTCTGGGCGATCATGGGCTGGGCCGGGTAGACATCGGCGCCGGGCCAGCCAGGCACCGCGCCGAGCTCACCGAGCACGCCGAAGTCGAACATCGAGCGATCGGAGACGATCTGGTCGCCCTCGCCGCGCATCCACAGCACCGGGGGCTTCTCGGCGATGTCGGCGAAGCCACCTTGGTTCATGTACTTGGGCGACAGGGCGTTGTTCATGCCCTTGCTCCCCGGGGCCACGCCGGGCCAGTTGGACGAGGGGGTCATGTCGCCGGGGTAGTGCTCGGGGCCGACCGTGGTCTCGAGCATGCCGCTGAGGTAGGCCTCCTCGCGCTCGGCCTCGATCTCGAAGCTGGGCAGCCAGTAGAAGTTCTTCATCACGTTGCGCGGCGAGACGGGCTGGTCCGCGCTGCGATCCTTGGCGGCGATCAACTCGCAAAATTGTGGGTTGGCCGTGCCGCCGCCGGAGCCGGCGAAGTCCTCGTAGCAGGGCGTGCCGTCGAGGCCCTTGGTCCCGCCGAAGCCGAAGGGCGAGCCCGGGTTGAGCAAGGTCAGCGAGGCCACGCGCCCGCCGTGATCCATGGCGAGCTGCATGGCCACGTTGGCGCCGGCCGACCAGCCAAGGACGTGGGCCTTGGCGTCGGAACCCAACCCCAGGGCCTCGCTAGCGAGCAGGGCCGCGAGATCGTCGGACATGTCACGCATGCCCCGGGTGGCGTCGATGGCCTTGGCCTGGCTGCGGCCGTAGCCGCGCATGTCGGGGGCGATTACGAAGTAGCGCTCGGCGAGCTTGGCCTGGACGCGATCGAAGAACACCCCGCTCGAGGCGTTGCCGTGAACGAGCAACAGCGGCGGGTTGGCGGGATCGCCAGCGATCCAGGCGTGAACATCTAAACGATCGGTCGACAGGATTCGGGACTCGGGCGCGGTCATGGTCGCGGCGACCCTGGCATGAGCGGGCCCGCTTGTCGCCTGGTCTGACGACCAGCCCTCGGCAGGGCCGCGCTCGATCTTTCACAGGGGCGCGAACGCGAGGCGATCCGTGCGAACATTGGTGCACGCCCATGATGGGCGTCGCGCCTGCGCTCTCATGAACGAGACCCGAGCACGAGTCGACCAGAGCCTCGCCCGCGCGATCCTCCGGTTGGGGATCTTCGATCTCACGGCGATGGCTGCCGCGAGCTTCGAGTGGCTCGGCATGGGTCTCGCCGACGCGGCGCCCTTCTTGGTCGCGAGTTTGTTTCGTGTGCCCGTGTGGACGTTGTTGCTGTGGCGATTGATGGCCCCCGCGCGGGCGTGGCGGGTCAAGGCGCCGGTGCTTCACGCGGACGAGCGGGTGCTGCGCACGGACGCGGACTTTCAACGTCTGCCCGATCGCTTCGCCATGGGCTACGTCTGCACCTGGGTGCTCGCGGAGTGCGGCGTGTTGGCGTGGTGCCTCGTCCTCGCCGGCCGGGGCTCTCCTGGCCTCGCAACCGTGGATCTGCTGGCGGGCCTGTTGCTCATGGGCTCGATCGTCTGGCCGAGCCTGGTCCTGCTTCCGCCGCTGCTCGAGGGGGCGTTGCGCAAAGAGCACATCGAGGTCAGCGCCGAGATCGTCGAGCGCGAGCTCGACTCGGGGCGACGCCCGCGGAGCATCCACGCGAGCATCGCGGTGTTTGGCGCGTCGGTGATGTTGGGGGTGGTGTTCGCGGTCATGGGCGCGGGCTGCCTGTGGCACGCCGAGCGCGTGCGCGAGGCCGCGGTCGCCGAGCAGCTGCGCCGCGCGGAGGTCGGGGCGCTGCGCTTCGCGGCCACGGGCGAGCTGCCCGAGACGCTGCGCCTCGTCGAGCCCGGGCTCGCGCCCAGCGTCGTCCTCGCGGCGCTGGCGGCCCGCGAGGATCCCGAGTCTGGCGTGGGTTTTTATGACGCGCAACGCGATCGAGTCTTTGGCGCCGCGACGCTGCGCGGAGGCGAGATCGTGATCGCCTGGGTCGAGCCCGACTTGGATCTGCTCTCGCTTTTCTCGGGTATGTTGCTGACCTTTGGCTCGATCGGACCAGCGGTGTGGCTGGCCGCGCGCCTGCAAGGTCGGCGGATCTCGGAGCGCCTCGAGACGCTGCGTCGCTCGGCGCAGCGCTTCGTCGAAGAGGGCGAGCTGCGGGCGCTCGAGCGCATCGTGCCGCTGCACGACGACGAGATCGGGCGGCTGGCGCTGCAGTTCAACGGCATGCTCGACATGCTGACCGAGCTCAACTTGGCGGCGGAGACCGTCGCTCAGGGGGATCTTCGCGTCCACCTCGCGCGGCCCGGCGAGCTCCACGAGGCCTTTCGGGGGATGATCGCCCGGCTGGGCGAGGCGGTCTGGGAGCTGCGCGAGACCTCCCTGGAGCTGGGCTCGGCGGCCGTCGAGATCCACGACCTGAGCCGCCGCCACGACGACGCGGCGCGGCACCAGGCGGTCACGGTCCGCCAGATCGAGGACTCCGTGGGATCGCTCGCGGCGTCAGCTTCGCGGATCGCCGAGACCGCCCGCGGAGTGCTGCTCGATGCCGATCGCTCCGTGGTGACCACCGATGAGATGATCGCGCGGATCTCCGCGCTGCGCAGCCAGACCGCGAGCATCGACGAGCTCCTCGAGGTGATCCGCGAGATCGCCGACCGCAGCGATCTGCTCGCGCTCAACGGCTCGCTCGAGGCCGTGCGCGCCGGCGAGGTGGGCCGGGGCTTTGCGATCGTCGCGGCCGAGATGCGCCGCCTCGCCGAGCAGGTCGCCGGCGCCCTCGACGACGTGCGCGGGCGGGTCGCCAACATCGAGGCCGCCGGTGCGGGCACGGTCGCGGCGACCGAGGGCAGCCGCGCCTTGGCCGAGCGCACCGCGAGCGCGGCGCGATCGATCTCCGAGCTCACGCGCGAGCAGAGCGACCAGACCGAGCAGGCCTCCCAGGGGATGCACGAGGTCGCCGAGGCCGTGGCGTCCACGGTGATCTCGACGGCGCAGACCCGCAGCGCGGCGGAGGGCCTGCGCGTCCAGGCCAACAGGCTAGAGGCGCTGCTGGCGAGGTTCGAGATGGACTGAGCGGCTGAACACCTGCGTGGGCGAGGGCGCGGCGCTAAGCTTGGCCGATGCACCCCGGCAGGCCGCAGGGACGAGGTCGAGCGTGAGCGCGGGTCGACGTGTCCTCGTCGCGCTGGGCGTGTTGGCGGCGAGCGGCTGCGCGGCCGCGGGCGAGCGGGCGCTGCGGGCAGACCTCGCCCGGGCGGGGGATACCCTCGCGGACCTCCCTCCGGCAGCGAGCGAGGACACGGGAGAGCGAGCCGAGCCCAGCCAGGACGCGCCCGCGCCGAGCTTCGACGGCACGCCCCAGGGCTACGTCGACTACGCGCTGCTTCACAGTCACGAGCTGCGCGCGGCCTGGGAGCGCTGGCGGGCGGCCACGCACCGCATCGCCCGCGAGCGTCGCCTGCCCATGCCCAAGCTCGAGTACGCGATCTTCGTGTCGCCAGTCGAGACCCGCGTGGGTCCGCAGCGCCACCGCCTCGCGGTCCGCCAGCGCTTCCCCTGGCCGGGCGAGCTCGTGGCCGGCGCGGACGCGGCCGCGGCCACGGCTCGGGCGAGCCAGCGCGAGTTCGAGGCGGCGGCCTTGGAGGTCCGCGCCCGCGTGCTCCGGGCCTACTGGCGGCTGTGGCTGGTCCGCCGCACCCGAGGCGTCGCGCGCGAGCAGCTCGAGCTCTACGCCGGCATGGCCGAGCTCGCCCGCGGGCGCGTGGAGGTGGGCCAGGCCGAGCTCGCCGACGTCCAGCAGATCGATCTCGGCCAGGCCCGGCTCGCGGATCAGGTGATCGGCTTCGACGAGCTCGAGCGCGAGGCCGCGGCCGCGCTGATCGCTGCCCTCGCGGCGCCCCCCGACACGCCCACGCCCACCCTCTCCTCGGCCCCGGCCCTCGAGCTGCCCGAGGCCGAGGAGAGCGAGCTGCGGGCCGCGTTGAACGATCACCCGCGCATCGATCGTTGGCAGGTCCAGGCCGAGGCCGGCGACCTGCGCGTGAAAGAAGCCCGCAACGCCCGTGCGCCCAGCTTTTCCGTGGGCGTCGACTGGATCGAGGTCGGCCCCGCGCGCACCGAGGGCGTGGCCGACTCGGGCAAAGACGCCGTGATGATCGGCGTGGGCCTCGAGCTCCCGCTGTGGCAGCGCAACTACGCCGAGGATCAGCGCGCGGCCGAGGCCGAGGCCGCCGCGGCGCGCTCCGAGTGGGCCTCGGCCCGCGACCGTGCCACCGCAGAGCTGGGCGCGACCTTGGCCCGGCTGCGCGACAGCGCTCGTCGGGCCGCGCTCCACGAGCACACGCTGCTCCCCCAGGCCGAGGGCGCGCTCGAGTCGACAATGGGCAGCTACGCCAGCGGGCAGGGCCAGCTCAGCGCGGTCTTCTTGGCTCAGCGGGCGCTGCTGGAGCTGGAGCTGGAGCTGCTCGAGCTGCATGCGGCCCACGCCGTGGCGTGGGCGGAGCTCGAGCGGGTGGTTGGGCGCGGCGTCGCGGGGGTACCCGCACAGGGCCACGGAGTCGACGCGAATGGGGATGGAGCGGGCGGCGACAAAGCGGGAGAGTAGTGGGGGAACGTGTGGATGGGCGAATGAGCGACACCTCATGAATGACTGTGTCGACCGGCGCCTGCGACGACTATCATGGCGGTATCGTCTGCGATGACAGCTGGTACTCCGACGGCACGTGTGACTGTGAATGTACGAATTGGTTCGATGCGGACTGCCTTTGAGGGGAGATTTGCTTGCTGAGCGAAGGGATCAGTCGGGGACGCGGTGGCCGGCGAAGTAGCGGGTGCCGGGGACGTGCTCGCGGACGATGGGGTTTTCGCGGATGGCTTTGACGAGGGCCTTGCCGCCGGCGCGGTCGACATGATCCGCGTCGACCCACAGGCCCTGGAGGTCGACGCCGGTGTAGGTCTCGAGGGTGTGGCGGAGCTGGTAGACCTGGAAGGGGCGGATCTCGTCGCGGTCGAGCTCGGTGGCGAGGGCGTCGAGGCGCTCGCGGAGATCGAGGGGGCGGCCGTGGAGGAGGGCGATTGTCGGCGGGAAGGGGGCGACGGCTCGTTCGAGGCGTTTGGTGAGGGCGGCGAGGTCGGGCCGGAGGCGCTCGCTGAAGGCGGGGAGCGTCGCCAGGGCAGGTAGCGCGCGCTGGAAGTAGGTCCACGGCCTGTGATAGCGGGGGTCTTCGTCGCTCGGGGTGAAGGCGGCGAAGATCTTCAGGCCTTCGCGCAAGGTCGCAGGGGTGCCGGCGTGGGCGAGGGCGAAGATGATGGTCTCCTGCCAGCGTGGATCAGGATGATCAGGATGATCAGGATGATCAGGGTGATCAGGGTGATCAGGGTGATCAGGGTGATCGCCGGGTTCGATGAGGCGAGGCGCGAGGCGCTGGACCAGGGCGAGGAGCTGAGAGACGGGGGCGGCGTCGGCGAGGATGCGCGCGGCGGCGAGGTCGAAGTGATGGTCGGGCTCGTTGGTGTCGAGGGCGGTGAAGACGGCCTTGCTGAGGCCGTCGAATTCGCCGAGGTAGGCGTCCTGGATGGCGGCGGCCAGGCGATGCCATGGATCGCCGTGGGGATCGGCGGAGCCGTCGAGCCAGGTGGTGTAGTCGTACTCGTCGAAGCCGTGGACGTCGTCGTCGTCATCGTCATCGTCATCGTCGTCGTCGTCGTCGTCGTCATCGTCGAAGGCGCCGGTCGAGCTGGTGCGGCGGGAGATGCCGAGGATGGCGCAGCAGCGGTCGATGACTTCGTCGCAGTAGGCGTCGTCGATGGAGATCAGCAGCTCTGGGGGCAGGGGATCGTCGGTGGGGCGATGGGCCGAATATGGATGGTTGGGAAAGCTGGAGGGGACGGGGTGGCCCAGGAAGTAGCGGCAGCCGGGGAGGTAGCGCTCGAGTTCGTCGGGTGAGTTGAGGAGGCGCTCGGCCTCGGCGGCGGCCTGAAGCGGGAGCGGGAGACCCTTGGGTCCGAACCAGGAGGTGCAGTCGATCCCCGTCGTGGCTTCGTGGAGCCGTCGATGTCGGTGTAAAAATGCTGTGTCTGAATTCATGATCGCTTCTGCGAGGAGGCGGATGGAGAATGGCTCGCCAAATCGTAGGCTTGTCCGGGGTCCGTGAGCCTCGTAGAGATGGCGCCATGTGTTCACGGCCTCCTCGATGACGGGAAAGTCTTCTCCACAGTAAAATCGCTCGGAAATGCTGTTCTTCGCTCCGTGAGGAAGAAGCACTTCGCCGAGCAGAATTGGAATCATGCCGACTTCCTTGCGGGCAGGTGTGCGAGCTACCTGGGAATAGAGCTGGAGGACCAAAGGGATGGTCCAGCTCAGTCCGCTGTTGAGCAAGGCCCAAGCCGCGTACATGGTGGTCCACCAAATCCCGGGAGAAGCCTGTAGGGTCCTGTGAGCGAGCCTGTGGAGACGGAGGTCGTCGTAGGCGAACCCGAGGAGTTCGTACGCCTCGGCGCTGATCCATGCGCTCTCATCGAGGGTGCATCGGGCTTCGACGACGGTGAGCCCCGAGCGGTCACCTCGTCGCAGGCGCTCGATGGCGGCGATGAGGGGAACTGCTGTGTTGTCGTGATTGAAAACTTGGGCGGCGTGAGCGTCGAAGTCCTTGGGGAGGATGTAGTGGTAGCCCAAAGCCCGTGGGTCGAGGGCTCCTGGAAATGACGAGCTGAGGTCTCCCCTCTTCATGTCCCTATCCTCGAGTTCCAGATTGTCGAAACTTTGCTATGTATTTTTGTGAGCTCGTCATCGACTTTCATACACTCGTCAGAGAGCTCCGTGTCATGGATGAGGTTGCCCTCGCTGAATTCGTTTCCTGGGCAGCCTCCGGCAGCCTGGGGGACGCGGTGGTTAGTCTTGGATTCTGGGAGATATCCATATTTAATTTGATAATCTTTGCGGTATTCTCCCCACTCATGTTCGATTTTTTCGGTTGAGCCTGGAGGCGTGACTCGGTAGACATTGCAAGGCGGCTCCGGCAAGCTCTTGCAGCCGAGCTCTCGGGCCCTGGAGACCGCAGCCTTGCGCTGCTCGAGCTTCTCCCAGCGGGCAATCAGCTTGTCTTCTCGGTGCCTCAGTCGCTTGAGCCCTTTCTTGTTGGAGGCGTGGACATCCGGGAGATCGTCGATCGCCTGCTCGATCTCGGGTAGCTCATCCAGGCAGTACCACTCATCCTCGCTCACGACCGGCGCAGGGCTCCTATCCTCGTTCTTCTGCCCCTCATGCAGGGGCTGCCCACAGCACTCGCAGCGCGGCTGATCCTCGTTGCCGCCGCCGGCCCCACTGACGCTCGTGCTGCCCACGGCGGCCATGGGCGGCGTGTTCCCCGGTGAGTCATGGTTGGAGGTGGCGATGTCGAGGTGACGGCAGAGGTTCTTGCCTTTGACGACCAGCACGCACCAGACGTGACCTTCGGGGTCGGTCCAGCTCGTCGGTGTGGCGGCGTGAACGAGGGTGTTTGTCGTGACGTACAAGCTCGCAGTCCGTGGTGCTCAGTTGATCGTCCCGCCGCGGATCCGGTGGCTCCCGGACGCCTTGCTGGAGATCCTCCGGCCCTCGATGGCGACGCGGCCGTCGGCGCCGAGGGTGATGCTGGCCCGGCCGCAGCGCAGGGTGAGCGACTCGCCGGCGGACAAGAGCACGCGGTGTCCGTCGAATTCGAGGCAGCGCGGCGAGTCGGCGTGTTCGGCTTTGGCCACGGGCTCGCGGCGCGTGCGTCCGAGGATCAGCGGGTCGTCGAGCTGGCCGGCGATGAACGACACGATCACCGTCTCCCCCAGGTCGGCCTCGCCGAGCTCGATCGAGGACTCGGCTGGCAGTAGCTGCACGTCGCCAGCGAGGAGCGTCAGCGCGCCGTGCCCTACGAAGCCAAGCACTCTCGTCCCCGCCTGGATCCCGCCTTTCCCCATAGAGCCACACTCATGGCCATCGTCGACGGCACATTTATAGCCGATCTCGTGGCACGCGGGACGTCCTTTTTCCGATGACGAGGGCGCGCCCCCGCTCACTCGTGGCGCAGCGCGTCGATCGGGTTGAGCCGCGCCGCCGTGCGGGCCGGCACGAAACCGAACACCACGCCGATGCTCGCCGCGACCGCGAAGGCCAGGAGCGTGACCTCGGGCGAGAGCACCAGCGGCATGCCGAGCTGGCGGACGGCGATCACCGTGCCGATGATCCCCAAGATCACCCCGAGCAGCCCGCCGAGCAGGGAGAGCACCAGGGCCTCGACGAGGAACTGCAACAGGACCTCGCTGCCGCGGGCGCCGATCGCCAGGCGCACGCCGATCTCCCGGGTCCGCTCGGTGACCGAGACCAGCATGATGTTCATGATCCCGATCCCGCCCACGAGCAGGCTGACGGCGGCGATCGCCCCGAGCAGGGCGGTCAAGGTCGCGGTCGTGCCCGAGAGCGCGTCGGCGAGCTCTTGCATGTCGCGGACGTTGAAGTCGTCTTCTTCGTCGGCGCGCACGGATCGACGCTTGCGCATCAGCGCCTCGATCTCGGCCTTGATCTGGGTGCTGGTCCCGTCCTCGAGCGCGCTCACGTAGATCATCGAGACGTCGTCGTCGCCGATCAGCCGGCGCTGGACGGCGGTCAGCGGCATCAAGACGACGTCGTCTTGGTCCATGCCCAGGGCCTGACCCTTGGACTCGAGCACGCCGATGACCTTGCAGGGGGCCCTGCCCACGCGCAGGGTGCTGCCCAGGGGCTCGTCGCCGCCGTTGACGTCGTAGAGCTCGTCGACGATGGTCTTGCCGAGGATGCAGACCGCGGCGCCGGCCATCTCGCCGTCGTCGAAGCCCCGGCCCTGGGCGATGATCAGGTTGCGGACCTCGAGCAGCTCGTTGCTCCCGCCGGTGATCGTGGTCGAGTAGCTGCCGCTGCCGCGGATGACCGTCTCCGAGGTCGAGGCCGTGGGCGCGACGGTGATCCCGGGGATCTGCGCGCGCATGGCCTTGGCGTCGGCGAGGGTCAGGGCCTCGGCGGCCGAGGGCGTGGCCGACATGCCGCGGCGGTCGACGCCGGGCATGACCATGAGCATGTTGGTGCCCATCTCCGCGATCTCCTGGGTCACGCTCAGGCTCGCGGCCTGGCCAAGCTGGACCATGGCGATCACGCTGGCGACCCCGATCACCACGCCGAGCATGGTCAGCAGCGAGCGGACCTTGTTGCGCCAGATCGCGTCGAGGGCGAGGATCAGCGTGTTCCACAGGATCATCATCCCAGCACCTCCCGAGGCGGGCCGTCGGCGACCACGCGGCCGTCGCGGAACATGATCACGCGGGGGACGACGTCGATGATCAGCTCGGGCTCGTGGGTGATCATCACGATGGTGATCCCGCGCTCGCGGTTGAGCGCCTCGAGCAGGCTCATGATCTCGCCGCTGCGCTTGGAGTCGAGGTTGCCCGTGGGCTCGTCGGCGAGCAGCAAGGAGGGGTCGCTGACCAGCGCGCGGGCGATGGCGACGCGCTGCTGCTGGCCGCCGGACAGCTCGTTGGGCATGTGCCCGGCGCGCTCGGCCAGGCCGACGCGATCGAGGGCCGCGAGCGCGAGCCGGCGCCGCTGGCTGCGGCGGTAGCCGCGGTAGATCAGCGGGAGCTCGACGTTGTCGAGGGCGCTCGTCCGCGCGAGCAGGTTGAAGCTCTGGAACACGAAGCCGATGTAGTTGCGGCGCAGCAGCGCGAGCTGGTCGCGGCTGAGCTCGCCGACGTCGACGCCGCGGAAGGCGTAGCGCCCGGCGGTGGGCGTGTCGAGGCAGCCCAGGATGTTCATGCAGGTCGACTTGCCCGAGCCGCTCGAGCCCATGATCGCCACGAACTCGCCGTCGTGGATGTCGAGGTCGACGCCGTCGAGGGCCCGGACCTCGGCGTCGCCGCGGCCGTAGATCTTGTAGACGCTGCGCAGCTCGATCAGCGTGGGCTGGGGCGCGGCGCCCGGCCCTCGCTGGTCCTCGGCCGGGTCTGCGTCGCTCGGGGCGTCCACGCTCAGTTTGCTCCCTCGCCCTCGCCCTCGCCGATCAAGATCAGCTCGCCTTCGGACAGCTTGTCGTCGTCGACGGCGATCCAGTCGCCGTCGCTGGCCCCGGCGTCGATGGCCACGCGGACCGGCTGGGCGACGCCGAGCTCGTCCTCGCGCAGGACCCAGATCGCCGAGCCCGAGGCGTGCTTCTTCTCCATGGGCGGCGGCCCGAAGCCGAACCCGGCGCGCTCCTCCTCGGGCGGGGAGAAGCGCAGCGCGGCGATCGGCACGCGCAGCACGTCGCGCTCGGTGCCCACGGAGATCGTCGCCGTCGCGGTCATGCCGGGGCGCAGCAGGGCCTCGCTGTTGTCGACCTCGAGCTCGGCGGTGTAGGTCACGACGTTGCCCGAGGTCTCGGGCGCGAGGTGGACCTTGGTGACCTTGGCCGCGAACACGCGCTCGGGCCAGGCGTCGACGTAGAAGGTCGCGTCCTGGCCGACCTGGATGCGCCCGACGTCGGCCTCGTCGATGGGCAGCTCGAGCTTCATCTGCTGGAGGTCGGCGGCGATGGTGAACAGCTCGGGGGTCTGGAAGCTCGCGGCCACGGTCTTGCCCGGCTCGATGTCGCGGGTCAGGACCACGCCGGTGATCGGCGCGTTGATCTCGGCCTTGGAGATCTGGATCTCGATCTGGTCGAGGGCGGCGCGGGCGAGCTGGAGCTGGGCGCGGGCGCGGGCGAGGGAGGCGACGGCGAGTTCGTGGCTGGTCTCGCTCTGCTCGACCTCCTCGCTGGACACGACCCCGGAGGCGTTGAGCCGGCGGGTGCGGGCGAGCTGGAGCTCGGCGTCGCGGAGGCTGGCCTTGGCCGAGGCGAGGTCGGCCCGGGCCGAGGCCTGGGTGGCCTTGGCCTCGCGCTTTTGACTCTCGAGGCTCTCGAGGTCGAAGCGCGCGAGCAGCTGCCCGGCCTCGACGCGATCGTCTTCTTCGACCTCCACGCTGGCGACCAGCCCGGAGATCTCGGCGCCGACGGTGACGCTCTGTTCGGGCTCGAGGGTGCCGGTGGCGTCGATGGTCACGTCGATGTCTCCGCGGCCGAGCTCGACGGTCTGCCAATTGGGCGGAGGGCTGTGGTCCTGGCTCGTCCACAGCACCACGGCGGCGACGAGGGCCGCGATGATCACGAGGGCGATGAACCAGCGCAACAGCCGCTTGCGACGGTGTTGCTTGCCAGCGCCGAGCGTGGCGAGGACCTCGTCGGAGGACGACGCGGTCGAGGGGGCAGACGCGGGTGGGCGTGTCGACGAGTCGAACACGCCAGATATCTACTCCAAAACTCGGGGCTGGGTGCCGGCATAGGCTGCACGAGCGGCGAGCGATACGATTCTTAACATGGAGTGAGGTGTGGCGCCTCGTGCCTTGGCGCTGCACAGAAGCCAAGAACGCGGCGGTAGCGAGACGTGAATATGGAGACACAGGCTCTGGAGCCAGGAGATTGGTCGATTGAGTGTTTGCCCGCGTCGATGTCTCGCCGCGGGCGAGGGGCGCGATACCGAACTTGCGCCATACCAACGGCGGGGTCGTGTGATTGGGGCCGACTCGAGTAAGGCGAATTCGCCCCCAAACTGGGGGTTGGGCCACGAATTACGCCAATTGCGCTGCGTTGACAGCTGGAAGCCACCCTCGATAGCGTCGCGCAACGATGCTGCGTTGGCGACTCGATCTCGAGGCTGGAGGGGGCTATGTGCTCCCCTCCGGCGTGACTGTTGTCGGCCGAAGCAGCGCCCGCGACATCGTCTTCGATGACCCCTCGGTGAGCCGGCGACAGCTCCTGCTGCACACGCGCGCAGACGGCGTGGAGCTGGTCCGGATCGGGCGACGAACAACGAGCTGTAACGGCGTGGCCTTCGAGGGCGAACACCTGGCAAAGGCCGGCGATCGTCTGGCCATCGGCGGGCGCGTGTTCGCCTCGCTGCGGGCGGTCCCTGCCGACGGTCAGGAGGCGTGCTGGTTGCTGCGTCTCGACGGCGGCCCGGCGATCGGGTTGCCGCGGCGGCCGTTCTCGATCGGCGGCGGGGCGGGCGACGACCTGCGCATCGCCGGCTGGCCGGGGGGCGCGCTGCGGCTCTACGACGTGGATCGCGTGGTGCTCATCGAGCTCTCGGCGGCGCAGCTGCTGGCCATGGGCGAGCGGCCGCGCTTCGACGTCGAGGGTCTGGCGCGGCTGATCCCGGATCGGACCGTGAGCATCGGCGGTCACACCCTCGAGATCGTCGCCACGCCGCCGCAGCGCGAGCGCATCGCCAAGCTCGACGAGCAGCCGACGGCGCTGCACCTCGAGCGCTACGAGCGGGGTGGGGCGCTGCACCTCGAGCGTGGTGGCCTGCGCCGCTCCGTCTACCTGACCCCGCGTCGCTTCGCGCTCCTGCGTGCGCTGGTCTCCCCGCCGCCGCCGCTGGCTGCGGGGGAGGGCGTGGAGGTGGAGGCGCTGTGTCGGGCGGTCTGGCCGCGGGACGCGAGCAAGGACGAGACCGACCTCAACGTTTTGGTGTATCGGGTCCGGCGGGCGCTGCTCTTGGCGGGCCTCGACGCCGACGAGTTCGTCCTGCGCGAGCGCGAGCAGAACAAGGTCTGCGCGCCGATCGCCGGGCACGCGCGCGCGATCGTCGATTGAGCCCGCCTCCTAGCTGGGCGACGGCTGAACACCTGCCTGGGCGTGGGCGTTCGCAGACCTGGAGGTTAAACTTGGCGGATGCAGGGCGGCGCATCGTCTTGGCGCGACGCGGCTCCGGCGGCCTGGCTCCCTTGGCTGCTGATCCCGATCATCGCGCTGTTGGCCTTTGCGTTGGGCCGCTGCGCCCCGGAGCCGGTCGTGGACGCCGCGGCGGACCACGACCAGGGCGAGGGGGGTGAAGAAGAAGGGGAGGGCGAGGAGATCTGGACGTGCTCGATGCACCCGCAGATCCGCCAGCCCGAGCCGGGCCAGTGTCCGCTGTGCGGCATGGATCTGATCCCTCTGGGCGATCTCGATGACGCGGGCGGCGGCGCCAGTGATGTGGTCGCGCTCAGCGATCGCGCCCTGGCGCTGGCCCAGGTCGAGACCGTCGAGGTCCGGCGCATGGCCAACCCCGGCGTGGATCTACGCCTGCTCGGCCGCGTGGACGTGGACGAGAGCCGGACGCGCAACGTCAGCGCGTGGATCGGCGGCCGCGTCGACGAGCTGAAGGTCCGCGAGACCGGCTCGGTGGTCCGCCGCGGCCAGGTCATCGCTCGGCTCTACAGCCCCGAGGTCTACGCCGCCCACCAGGATCTGCTCACCGCCTCGCGCCAGGTCACCAAGCTCGCCGGGGCCAGCGAGCTCGCGCGGACCTCGGCCGAGCGCGCGCTCGAGGCCGCTCGCGAGCGCCTGAGCCTGCTCGGCCTGCCCGACGCCGAGATCGACGCCATGGCCAAGGAACAAAAGCCGCGCAAGTCCGTGGCGATCCGTACCGACTACGGCGGCACGGTGATGGAGCGCCAGGTGACCCAGGGCCAGTACGTCGACGCGGGCACGGTGCTCTATCGCGTCGCGGATCTCTCGCGGCTGTGGGTCCAGCTCGACGCCTACGAGGCCGACCTCGCCGCGCTGATGGAGGGTCAGAGCGTGGAGCTCGAGGTCGAGGCCCTGCCCGGGGAGCGCTTCACGGGCGAGGTCGCGTTCATCGATCCCCTGGTCGACCCTCGCCGCCGGGTCGCGCGGGTCCGCGTCGAGGTCGACAACCGCGCGGGCAAGCTGCGCCCCGGGATGTTCGTCGAGGCCGTGGTCCGCGGCGAGCTCGGCGAGGGCGAAGGCGAGGGTGCGCGCCAGCGGCCGCTGATGGTCCCCGCGAGCGCGGCCCTGTTCACGGGCAAGCGCTCCTTGGTCTACGTCGAGCTCGAGCGGGCGCACTACGAGCCGCGGGTTGTCGAGCTCGGCCCGCGCATGGGCGAGTACTACCCGGTGGTCGCGGGCCTGAGCCCCGGCGAGCACGTGGTCGTGCACGGGGCGTTCATGATCGACGCCGACCTGCAGATCCGCGGGGGCGGGAGCATGATGACCCAGGACAACGCGGACCCAGGCGAGGGCGCCGAGCCGGGGGCGCGGGTCGAGCTCGCGGCCGCGGCCGCGGCCGAGCTCGCGGCGGTGGTCGACGGCTACCTGGGCATGCAGGTCAGCCTCGCCGACGACGACTGGACGGCCGCCAAGCAGGCCGCGCAGCGCATGGCCGACGCCGCCGCGGAGCTCGACGCCGAGGCGCTCTCGCCCGAGGCCGCCGCGGCCTGGACCCCGCTGGCCACGGCCATCGAGCGGCGCGCGCGAGAGGCCGCGAGCTCGACCGCCATCGAGGGCGCTCGCGGGGCCTTCCTCGAGCTCAGCGCGCACACCAAGGCGATCCTCCAGATCTTCGGCAACCCCCTCGACCGCCCCCTGCACCTGGCCTACTGCCCCATGGCCAACGCCGACGAGGGCGCCGAGTGGATCCAGGCCGGGGAGGCCGTCGACAACAGCTACTTCGGGGCGAGCATGCTGACCTGCGGCGAGCTGCGGGCCAGCGTCGCCCCTGGCGAGTACCTGCTGCGGGGAGGGCCGTGAGCGCGGGCGAGCGGCCGGACGCCGTATCCGGAGAGCTCGGCGAGATCGGTGAGCGCGGCGAGCTCGGCCCGGCGAGGCCCGAGCGCGCGGGCGAGGACGACGCGGACGCGCCCGAGGCCCTCGTCACCAGCGGCTGGTCGCGGGTGCTGGGATGGTTCGTCGACAACCGCCTGGCGGTGCTCGTGCTCGTCGCGCTGATCGCCCTCGCTGGCGTGTGGGCGGCCCCCTTCGACTGGGACACCGGCCCCCTGCCTCGGGATCCGGTGGCCGTCGACGCGCTCCCCGACCTCGGCGAGAACCAGCAGATCGTGTTCACGCAGTGGCCCGGGCGCTCGCCGCGGGACGTCGAGGATCAGATCACCTACCCGCTGACCACCGCGCTGCTCGGGGTCCCCGGCGTCGAGACGGTGCGCAGCGCCTCGGCCTTTGGCTTCTCGACGATCTACGTGATCTTCGCCGACGACGTCGACTTCTACTGGTCGCGCAGCCGCGTGCTCGAGAAGCTGGCCGCGCTGCCGCCGGGGACCGTCCCCGAGGGCGTCTCGCCCACCTTGGGCCCCGACGCCACGGCCCTCGGCCAGGTGTTTTGGTACACCCTCGAGGGCCACGACCCGAACACGGGCGAGGTCGTGGGCGGCTGGGATCTGCACGAGCTGCGCTCGGTCCAGGACTGGACGATTCGCTACGCGCTCCAGTCCGTCGAGGGCGTGTCCGAGGTCGCCTCGGTCGGCGGCTACGTCCAGGAGTATCAGGTCGACGTCGACCCCGAGGCCCTGCGCGCCCAGGGCGTGACCCTGGATCAGGTCGCCCGGGCCGTGGGCGGCTCCAACCTCGACGTCGGCGCGCGGACCCTGGAGATCAACCGCGTCGAGTACCTGGTCCGCAGCGTCGGCTTCGTCGAGGACATGGCCGACATCGAGGAGGCCGTGGTCGCCAACCGCGAGCACACCCCGATCCGCGTGCGCGACGTGGCCCGGGTCGGCCTCGGCCCGGCCCAGCGCCGCGGGGCCCTGGACGACGCCGGGGCCCAGGTCGTGGGCGGGGTGGTCGTGGCGCGCTTCGGCGCCAACCCGCTGTCGACCATCGCCGCCGTCGAGGCGCGCCTCGCCGAGATTCAGCCCGGGCTCCCGCGCAAGACCCTGGCCGACGGGCGCGAGAGCCAGGTGGTCGTCGTGCCTTTCTACGACCGCACGGTGCTCATCGGCGAGACCCTCGACACGCTGTCCACGGCGCTGTGGCAGGAGATCCTGGTCACGGTGATCGTCGTGCTGATCCTGCTGCGCGGGGTCCGAAGCTCGCTGCTGATCTCGGCCATGGTCCCGCTCGGGGTGCTCGCGACCTTCGTGGTCATGAAGCTCGCCGGGGTCGACGCCAACATCATGGCCCTCGGCGGGATCGCCATCGCGATCGGGACGATGGTCGACATCGCGATCGTGTTCACCGAGAACATCAGCACGCGCCTCGAAGAGGGCGCGAAGGCCAGCGCCCTCCTCGGGGCAGGGCAGGGCGTGCTCGACATCGAGGCGCGCGGCCAGATCACCCGCCGCGCCGCCGGCGAGGTCGCGCCCGCGGTGCTGACCTCGGTGCTGACCACGGTCGTCAGCTTCTTGCCGGTCTTCGCCCTGAGCGCGAGCGAGGCCCGGCTGTTCGTGCCGCTGGCCCTGACCAAGACCTTTGCGATGCTCTGCGCCCTGGTCCTGGCGCTGATCTTGCTGCCCGCCGCAGCGACCTTGGTCCTGCGCCCTCGCCGAGTCCGCGCCGGTGGCCTGGCTGGGCTGCTGCGCTCCGACGCCGCCCGGGAAGACCCGGAGCGCTCGGAGTCCGTGCGTCGGATCGGGCCGTCGGACCTGGTCCGCTTCGCGTTGCTGGCCGCCGTGGGATTGGCCCTGGCCCTGGACTGGATGCCCCTCGGTCCTGGCGCGGGCGCGGTCGCCAACGCGGCCTTCGTGGGCCTGCTGCTGGCCGTGGTCCTGCTCGCCCTGCGCGCCTTCATGTGGCTCTACCCGGCGCTGCTCGAGCTCTTCTTGCGCCACAAGGCCGCCTTCTTGGTCGCCCCGCTGGTGGTCGTGCTCGCCGGGCTCACGGCCTGGCTGGGCTTCGAGCGCGTGTTCTCGTGGGCGATCGCCGACGACGCGGGCGAGCGCGGGCGGGTAGCGCGAAGCTTGGACGCCGCAGCCCCGGGTCTGGGCCGCGAGTACATGCCGGCCTTCGACGAGGGCGCGTTCTTGTACATGCCCACGACCATGCCCCACGCCTCCGTGGGCCAGACCCTCGAGATGCTCCAGCAGATCGACGCGGCGATCGCCGCGATCCCCGAGGTCGATCGCGTGGTCGGCAAGCTCGGGCGGGTCGACAGCGCCCTCGACCCGGCGCCGGTCTCGATGATCGAGACCGTGATCACCTACCTGCCGGAGTACCGCGTCGAGGCCGACGGCAGCCGCGTCCGCCAGTGGCGCGAGCACATCCATGGTCCGCGGGATATCTGGGCCGAGATCGTCGCCGCCGCCGACATGCCCGGGCTGACCTCGGCGCCGGTGCTGATGCCGATCAACGCCCGCGTGGTGATGCTGCAAAGCGGCATGCGTGCGCCCATGGGCGTGAAGATCTCGGGCCCCGATCTCGAGAGCATCGATCGCTTCGGCCGCGACCTCGAGCACGTCCTGCGCGAGGTCGAGGGGATCCGCCCGGAGACCGTCTTTGCCGATCGCGTGGTCGGCAAGCCCTACCTCGAGATCGAGCTCGACCGGCGCGAGATCGCCCACCAGGGCCTGAGCGTGGCCGAGGTCCAGGGTCAGCTCCAGGTCGCCCTCGGCGGGGTCACGCTCACGCGCACCGTGGAGGGCCGCGAGCGCTACGCCGTGCGTGTCCGCTACATGCGAGAGGAGCGTGACTCGCTGCCGGCGATCGAGCGCCTGCCGATCGCCGTGGCCGGCCAGGACCCCGTGCCCCTCGGTCAGCTCGCCGACATTCGCTACGTCCGCGGGCCGCAGATGATCAAGTCCGAGGACACCTTCTTGACCAGCTACGTGCTCTTCGATCGCGTCGCCGAGGTCGCCGAGGTCGAGGCCGTGGAGGCCGCCCGCGCCAAGATCGACGCGGCGATCGCCGCCGGTGAGCTCGAGCTGCCCGCGGGCGTCAGCTTCCGCTTCGCCGGGACCTACGAAAACCAGCTGCGCAGCGAGGCGCGGCTGAAGGTGCTGATCCCCGTGGCCCTGGCCGTGGTCTTCGTGCTGCTCCAGCTGCAGTTTCGCCGCGTGCTGGTCACCTTGATGATCGCCTCGGGGGTCGCCGTGGCCGTCGCGGGGGCCTTCTTGTTGCTGTGGGCCTGGGGCCAGCCGGGCTTCCTGGCCGCGCAGCCCTTTGGCGTCGACCTGCGCGGGCTCTTTGGCGTGGGCACCGTCAACCTCTCGGTCGCCGTGTGGATCGGCGTGATCGCCCTGGTCGGGATCGCCACCGACGACGGCGTCGTCATGGCCACCTACCTGCGCCAGCGCTTCGATCGTCACCGCCCTGCGAGCGTGGCCGAGGTCCGTGCGCACACCCTTGCCGCCGGCGAGCGCCGCGTCCGGCCGTGCCTGATGACCACGGCCACCACCTTGCTCGCGCTGCTCCCAGTGATCGGCGCCCAGGGGCGGGGCAGCGACGTGATGGCGCCCATGGCCCTGCCGATCGTCGGCGGCATGCTCGTCGAGCTGCTGACCTTGTTCGTGGTCCCGGTGCTGTGGTGCGCGGTCGAGGAGCTCAAATTGCGCGTCAGCAAGGCGCCGAGCGTCGTCGAGGCGTCGGCGTCGGCGTCGGCGTCGGGGCCAGCGGCGCGCGAGCCCAGCGGCGCTCGAGACGAAGGTCTGGACAGGGATGACGGCCTGTCCGAGGATGAGACACCGAAGGACACGAGCGCCGACTCGAAGAACCCTGGAGACTCGACATGAACCGCACCATCCATCGCTGCCTCGCCGCCTCGCTCTTCGCCGCCGCGCTCATCGCCGCGCCTGCCTGTGACAAGGGCGGGGATCAAAAGGACGCCAAGGTCGAAGACAAGGCCGAGAAGGCCGAGGCCGCCAAGCCCGAAGCCGCCGAGCCCGAGCCCGAGCCCGAGCCCGCGGGGCACGCTGGCGGCGAGGCCGAGGCGAGCGCCTCCGCCACGGTGGACGCCGGCGCTCGCGTGGACATCGAGGTCGACGCCGGCGGCTATCACCCCGCCGAGATCACGGCGCCCGGAAAGTCCAAGATCACCTTGGCCTTCAAGCGCACCTCCGAGGCCGGCTGCGGCAGCGAGCTGGTGATCGCCGACATGGACGTGAAGAAGGACCTGCCCGTGGGGGAGACCGTGGAGATCGAGGTGGAGGTGCCCGAGAGCGGGGAGCTGGGCTTTGCCTGTGGGATGGACATGTACAAGGGCAAGGTCGTGGCTCGGGAGAGCTGAGCGGCTCGGGTGTCAGCGCGAGGGAGGGGCGGCTTGGGCTGCCCCTCTCTCTTTTGTGGTGTAAGGCGAGGAGTGGCCCGAGGTTGAAAGGAGCTCCGAAAGGCGCATCAGAGCTCACAGACGCTCGACGTGGGGACTCTTTCATTTGATCGTTGGCTTGTTGAAAATGAAGCATGCAAACGATCAAAGAATCGGCAGGGAAATACGGTGTGTTCATCTTTGTTGGACTCTTCATTTTACCCTCGTGGGCCTGTACGATGGTCCAGTTTTGTGACTCGATGCCTGATAAGTGTGTCGCGGAGGGGACGGAGAGTGGGGAGCCTGAGACGAGCGAGGGGGTGGGATCTGGCGAAGACACGGAGTCTGGCGAAGACACGGAGTCTGGCGAAGACACGGAGTCTGGCGAAGACACGGAGTCTGGCGAAGACACGGAGTCTGGCGAAGTCACGGAGTCTGGCGAGGCCACAGATTCGGACGAGGGGTACGAGGAGTCCGAGACAGGTGCGGACCAGTGCGATGGAGTCTGTGGGCTTCCAAATTGTGGTTCTTGTCCGAGTGAGCCAGTCATGGTTGATATCGGGACTGGTTTTATCGATAGTACCGAGGTCAGTAGGGGGCAATATAAAGCTTTTCTCGAGGTTGACTTCAGCGAAGTGGGGATCTCTGAGATTCTTCCCGGTGTTTGTACGTGGAAAAATGATTCTGAAGATTTTGTTCCCGCTTCTTTTGATTTTATGTCAAATTTGGAGTTTCCCGTTGTAAATGTGGATTGGTGTGATGCGCATGCATACTGCGAGTGGGCGGGGCGAAGGCTTTGTGGTAACGTGTATGGTGGGGCTGCTGATTTTGATGGACTTAGTGATCCTGTGAATAGTGAATGGTATAAGTCGTGTTCGAAGAATGGTTCTAAGGCTTACCCCTATGGCGGGACGTATGATGAGGAGGCTTGCAATAGTGACGGGTCTAGCTATATTGGGACGGCCCCTGTCGGATTTTTGGAGACGTGTGAGGGGGGGTATCTTGGGCTCTATGATATGAGCGGTAATGTGCGAGAGTGGACGAATTCGTGTGACGTTGAAATTGATCCGCCAGAGGATACGAAATGCAGGATTCGCGGCGGTAACGACGGTCAGACCGGGTCTGACTTGCGCTGCGACGTAGATTTTTCCTACGCGCGCGGAACTGCCCCTGGAGGGACCGGGTTTCGGTGCTGCAAGGGCTGATGTTCGAGCCGTGTTGGTGAGTCTCCTCTCCGCTCCTCTCCGCTCCTCTCCTGCGAGGCCGGCTGCGGCAACGAGCTGGTGATCGCCGACATGGACGTGAAGAAGGATCTGCGCGTGGGGGAGACCGTGGAGATCGAGGTGGAGGTGCCCGAGAGCGGGGAGCTGGGTTTTGCCTGTGGGATGGACATGTACAAGGGCAAGGTCGTGGCTCGGGAGAGCTGAGCGGCTCGGGTGTCAGCGCGAGGAGGGGCGGCTTGGGCTGCCCCTCTCTCTTTTGTGGTGTAAGACGAGGAGTGCCCCGAGGTTGCAGAGTCGTCATGCGTCGCGCTGCGCTGTGTGCCTTGCTCGGGCTGACGGCCTGTGCGCTCGAAGACGCGGACCTCGAGCAGCGGACGGCCCACCTGAACCTCGGATCCCGCGTCGATGCCCCGCTGTGCCTGGGCACGGTCAGGGCGGCCGAGCTGGAGGCCGAGCGGATCCAGTTGTTGCTCGGGACCACCCCTGGTCCGAGCGATGTCTACCTCGGCATCGACGCGGTGAGGGAGAATTGCATCGAGGGGGCCACTGGCTGTGCGTACTTTGGCGAGGTCGTCTACACGGACTTTCCCTCGCTGTCGCACGAGCTGGTCCACGCCTACGCACAGCCCACGGACCTGCCCTTCTTGGAAGAGGGGCTGGCCGAGGCGCTGAGCGGCGGCGCGTGGAAGACGAGCACGAGCGGCGTCGCGGAGTTCGAGGCTCGCGCGCGAGCAAGGTGATCGCGGGTCAGCTCGACGAGGACCCGCAGCAGGAGCTGCTCGTCATCCCCTCACCCGCGCGAGAGATCTTGCGTGCGGACGTCGAGGGCGGAGAGTTGGTGGTGCGCGCGCTACCGGGAGGGGAGTCGATCGTCGATGTCGCCGCAGGGGACGTCGACGGGGACGGGATCGACGAGGTGCTCGGGCTGGATGTGGCTGGGGAGCGGATCGTCGTGTTGGAGTGAGGCGCGGGCGGGCGCCTCCTTCATCATCACCTCCACGCAAGTTTTGGGGGCCGCTTGTAGCAACAGGTGCGGTCCGGGGATCCGCCGAGCCACGGCCGCGTGCGGCAGCCCGGCGAGCGCCCGCGTTGGCACCAGGCGATCGCGCGTTGCACATAGCGCCAACACGGGGACCTGCGCTTGCGAGAGCTCGCTGCGCACGTCCACCCCCGCGATCGCCTCGAGGCGGGCACGGACCACGGCTGGCGAGAGCGTGGCCATGGCGGCGCGGACACCTTCGGCGAGCTCGGGGTGCCCGCGCCCCGTGAGCAGCATGCGGACGCCGATGGCGGGGGGCACGGTTGGCAGCACGCCCGCCAGACGGGCGGCCAAGCGAGCGAGCAGGCGCGGGACGGGGCAGCGGGAGAAGGTCGCGACCAGGACGAGCGCGCGCAGGCCCGGCGGCGGCGCGGCGGCGAGGCGGATCCCCAGCGGCCCCGAGAAGGACTCGGCGATCACCACGCTGTCCTCACCCCTGAAGCGCTGACGAACCAGGCGCTCGAGGGCGTCGTAGCCGAGGGGGTCGTCGCTCGGATAGGCGACGACCTCGACGTCCCAGGCCCGGGGAAGCGCGGGGAGCAGGGGGGCGAAGAGCTGGCCGGTGCCGTCGAGACCGGGCAACAAGAGCGCGCGCATCGTGGTGGACGAGCCGGCCGCCCCTGGGCTCACAGCTGGATCTGGATGCGGGTGTTCTCCTCGACCACGACCCCGAGCTCCTTGCCCTCATACTCGAGGTAGACCAGTCCAACGTTGGGGACCTGGATCTCGGCGGCGTTGTCGGGGGAGGCGATCGCGGTGCCCTTGAGCCAGCGCGGGCCCTTGAACTCGACCTCCTTGCGCCCACCGGCGGCGACGATCTCGATCACGCCGCCCTTGTCGGCGTACCAGTCGACCTCGTAGGGGTAGAAGGCCAGGGCCTGCTCGAGGTCGGCGGCGCGTTTGTCGAAGCCGGCGCCGCGGAAGGGGAAGAGCACGCCTTGCTTGGCGAGCAGGGCCTTGGCGTGGGCGAGGTGGGCGAGGGCGCTGGGGAACTGATTGACGCGGCCCCTGGGGTAGTCGAAGCCGGCGTTCTTGCGCACGTCTTTGAGCTCGTTCTTGCGCAGGTCTTCGTTGCGCTGCTCGGCGAGGACGTAGGCCCGGGCGAGGTGGACCTCGGGGAGCTTGGGACCGAGGGCCTCGGCCTGCTCGAGGGAGTTGAGGGCCTTGGCGGTGCTCCCCGCGTCGAGGTGCTCGAAGGTCTGGAGGGCGTGGAGGATGGCCTCGACCTTGTCGCGGTCGCCGTTCTTCTTGGCCTCTTCGAGCTTGGTGAAGGCCAGGGGCAGGCGGTTGGCGGCGATGGCCAGGACCTGCTGGAGGCGCAGGCGGCTGTTGTCGTCGTCGATCTTGAGGCCCGCGGCGATGTCCTTGGCCGCGCCGACCTCGTCGCCGGCCTGGAGGTGCTGGGCCGCGCGGGCCGAGAACATGACGACCAGGGCGGCCTCCATGACCTCGCGCTGAGTGGGCTCGAGGTACTGGCCGGACTTCTCGAGCAGCGAGGTGATGCGCGCGATCGCGGGGTCGGAGTCGCCGTTGCGGAATTGCTCTTGCGAGACCTTGAAGCGCAGCTCGAACTCGGGCTCCTCGAGCAGCTCGGCCGAGCGGATGTTGAAGATCTGGTCGATCATCTCGCTTTGGCCGGCGGCGGCGACGGCCATCAGCAAGTTGGCGCGGAGCTCACGAAAGAGGCGCTCGGCCTCGTGCTGACCGCGGGCGACGAGGGGCGCGGCGGTCTCGAGCATGGCCTTGGCCTGGAGCACGTCCGGGGGGTCCGAGGCGAGGTAGGTGGTGGCCAGGCCGAGGGCGTCGAGGGGGTCCTTGCCCTGGTCGAAGGCCTTCTTGAACAGCTGTCGCGCGGTGTCAATGTCGCCGGCCTGGTAGGCGGCGACCGCCGACTCGTGGAGCATCATGGCCTCGAGGCGACCGCAGCCCGTGCAGCCCTCGAAGGCGAGGAGCTCGCGGGCGTCGGCCTCGAAGCCGCGCTTCATCAGCAGGCGGGCGAGGCCGAGGCGGGCCTTTTCGTTGCTCGGGTCGAGGTCGAGGGCCTCGTCGAAGCGCTGCTCGGCCTCGCGGGGATCGGAGCTGGCGAGGGCGTCACCCTGATCCGCGAGCAGGATCGAGAGCATTCGCGCGGCCTCGTCGTGGGTCGAATTCGACTTGAGGGCCTTGCGCAGCTCGACCTCGGCCTTGGCCTCGTCGCCGACGACGAGGGCGTCCTGGGCTCGGCTGAGGCTGCCGCCGCAGGCCGGGGTGGCCGCGCCGAGGATGAGGACCAAGGAAGAAAGGATTAGGCGCTGCGGCTTGCGAATATGCATCTGACCGCAGCGAGGTATAGCCGCCTACGCTTCGGATTCCAAGCGATGGCCCCCGGCGCTGCGACGCGCCTGTGACCATGGGGCCCTCGGTGGCTGCGCTTCGTGAGCTTTGCGCTGGCGAGAGAGGGCGCTGGGAGCGGATTGTCAGCGGATGCGCGCGGGTCACAGGCCGCGGCCTTCTTTGGCGAGCTCGCGGCGAATCGCCCGCTCGAGGCCCTGCGCGTCAATTGGTCGGCCGCCCTCTGCGAGGCTCTCGAGGCACAGGTGGCGGATCACGTTCATGATCGCCCCGCCAGCGAGCTCGTGATCCCGAGCGACGGCCGCGAGGTCGACGTCGGCCCCGAGGGACGCGCGGGCGGGGAAGCCCTGGGTCCACAGGTGTTGGCGCTCGTCGGCGCGGGGCAGGGGGAAGTAGATCACCGACTCGAAGCGCCGGGTGAACGCGTCGTCGAGGTTCTCGCGCAGGTTCGAGGCCAAGATCACCACGCCGTCGAAGCTCTCGATGCGCTGGAGCAGGTAGGCGACCTCCTGGTTGGCGTAGCGATCGTGGGCGTCGCGGGTGTCGCTGCGCTTGCCGAACAGCGCCTCGGCCTCGTCGAAGAAGAGCAGCCAGCCGCGACGCTGGGCGCGGTCGAAGACCTTGGCGAGGTTCTTCTCGGTCTCGCCGATGTACTTGGACACGGTCAGCGAGAGGTCGACGCGGTAGACGTCGCGCCCGGTGCTCTTGCCGAGCAGGCAGGCGGTCATGCTCTTGCCGGTGCCGGGCGGGCCGTAGAAGAGCGCGCGGTGGCCAGGGCGGAGCTTGCCGGCCATGGCCCAGTCGTCGAGCAAGGTCTGGCCGTGCTCGAGCCAGGTCTGGATCTCGCCGACCTGGCGGCGCGTGGCCGGGTGGAGCACGAGGTCGTCCCAGGACAAGCTGGTCTCGATGCGCTGGGCCGGGAAGTCGACGCCGAGGCGCGGCGGGGGCAGGTGGCCGGTGCCGAGCCTGGCCAGGGTGTCGGCGGGCACGCGCAGGGGGAGGTCGAGGATCGGGCGCTTGCCCTCGCCCTCGCTGGCCAGCAGCTCCTCGACGCAAAAGGGGTGGTCGGGGTCGAAGAGTCGGCGGACGAAGAGCCGCGAGAGCGCGCTGCCGCCGTCGAGCACGAAGGCCAAGGTCGCGCCCGTGGGCAAGAAGCCCTCGCCGCCGCTCGTGCTGGTCCCGCCGAATTCGGTGAATCGCCTGCCGGTGGCCGAGTTCTTGATTGCGAATACGTCGAAGAGCTGGGGGCGAAGCTCGGCCGCGAGGGCGAGGGCGAGGGCGACCCGCTCGGGGGCGCCGAAGTCCTGGCGCGCGAGCAGCTCGGCGAAGGCGCTGCCGGCTTCGTGCTCGGGCGGCGGGAGCTCCAGCGGATCCACGGGCGGCTCGAAGGTCTCGAAGATCAGGCGCAGGCGCAGGTCGAGGACGAGCGCGAGCCAGTCGAGCTCGAGCTCGATGGCGGCGGCGTTTTTTTGAGTCTGCGCGTCCATGGGCGTGGCGGTATTTCTTACCACTCGACCTGAAGCGGCGCCGGCATCCACGGCAAGGTCAGCCATGACCAGCTCCACGGGAAGCGGTCGAGGACGAGGTCGTGGGGCTCGGCCTCGACGCGCAGCAGCCAGGTGCCGTCGCGCTCACCGAGCACGCCGTGGCGGCGCAGGAAGCTGGCGCGCAGGCTGTCGACGGGCATCTGACGCAGGATCTCGGCGTGGGCGATCACGGCGGCGAGCATGCGATCGGCCTCGTCGAGCAGGGCAGGATCGAGCTCGGCGGGATCGCTGGGATCGAGGGCGGCGAGGCGGTCGTGGGGGCCGAGGCCAGCCATCAGCTTGGCGAGGGGCAGGGCGTGCTCCGGGGCTCCGAGCTCGGCGCTGGCGCAGTAGTGGAGGAGGTGGACGGCCCGGGTCTGCGCGCGCAGGTCGACGAAGCTGCGCCCGTCGGCGGCGAGCAGGCCGGCGCGCTGCATGAAGCGGTCGAGGAAGGGCCAGAGGATGACGAGGCCGGCGTCCCAGACGGGGAGCTCGGCGAGGGCCTTGGCGACGCGCTCGGGCGGGCGAGGGGGCGGTGCCGGCGGGTTCGAGGCGCGCTCGAGCAGGGTGTTGAGGGCGTCGAGGAGATCGGCGCGCAGGCGCTCGGGGAGGGCCTCGGCGAGGGGGGAGCGCAGCCAGCTCAGGTGTCGGCGCAGGTCGACGACGTCGAGCCGTGGGTTGGCGAGGCTGGCCGCGAGGGCGCGGGCGGCCGCTGCCAGGTTGGGGGGAGGGGTCTGCGATGACGACGGCGCTGGTGAGTCGGAGCCGCCCGCGAGGATCTGCATGGCGCGAGCCTGGAGGGCGCGCAGGCTCGCGGCGGCGAGGTCCTCCTCGTCTCGAGCCGCGCCGCTGTGTTCGAGCAGCGCCTCGCTCAGCGCGCGGGCCCGAGCCCTGGGATCTTCGGCGTCGCTTCGGGGGCTCGCGGGCGACTGCTCGGGGAGCGCCTCGAGCAGGGTCGTGGGTAGCGCGAGGGGGGCCAGGGCGGCGCGCAGGCGGGCGGGCGTCCACCCGGGCTGGGCGGCGGAGACGGCCGAGCTCAGGGCCAGGGCGAGCGCGCCCTCGTCGACCTTCGACGCCGCGCAGGCCGTGAGCGCGCGGGCCCACAGGGCTTCGCGGGTGGCAGCGTCGGCGGCTGACTTCGCGAGCAGCGCGCGGACCATGGCGACGGCGCGCAGGCCCGACCCGTCATTGGCGAGGCGCGCGGCGAGGGCCTCGAGCAGCGCGTCGTCGCTGGCGCGGACGAGGCGCTCGACGCCTCCGGGCACGGCCTCGACGGCCTGGAGGAGCGCGCGCAGCCCCGCGAGCGCGCCGAGGCTCGAGCGCCCCGCGTCGGCGAGCCCGCGCAGCGCCTCGGCGACGAGGTCGGGGCGCGTGCGGTCGGCCCACCAGGGCAAGTTTCCGGTCCACGCGAAGCACTCGAGCAGCTCGAGGGCCGAGCGCGATCCAGCCGCGGGCGCGCTCGCGTCCTCGTCGAGGGATGCGATGGCGTCACGCAGCGCGCGGCGCAGGGCGAGCTCGAGGGCGCGCGGCAGGGCGCTCTCGAGCGCGTCGAGGGGCAGGGTGCCGAGGTCGAGGTCGAGCTGCTCGATCCGGTGGACGCGACCCGAGGGCGAGCACTCGTCGAGCACGCGAGCGATGACCGCCTCGAGGCGGGCGCGCTGGAGCTGACTGAGGCGCTCGATGGACGCGCGGGCCTCGGCCTCCGCGCCGCGGACGGTCAGCTCGAGGACCTGCTCGTGGATCCGGTGCTTGGCCACGCGGCTACTCTTCGGCGTCGGCGGCCGGCTCGGCGTCGGCGGCCGGCTCGGCGTCGGCGGCCGGCTCGGCGTCGGCGGCCGGCTCGGCGTCGGCGGCCGGCTCGGCGTCGGCGGCCGGCTCGGCGTCGGCGGCCGGCTCGGCGTCGGCGGCCGGCTCGGCGTCGGCTTCAGGCTCCTCCGCGGCGGGCAGCTCCACGCGGACGATCACCTCGAGGGCGCGCTCGACGATGATCGGGTCTTCGGCGATGGGCTGGGCGAGCACGGTCAAGCGGCTGGTCTCGGTGAAGACCTCGCTGGCGAGGACGAGGTCTTCGCCGCTGCCTTCGGCCGTCGCCAGGAGCTCGCCGGTGGCGTCGACGAGGGAGTAGCGCATGCTCGGATCGCTGGCGAGGACAGAGAGCTCGGCGACCTCTCCGGGGGCGACGGTCGCCGGTTCGACGCTGATCTGTGGGGCGTTGCCGGTCCGCGCCCGGCCTTCGAGCTCGATCTCGACGCCGGACATGGCCTTGCGCGCGAGCAGCTTCCAGCGCGTGCCGTCGACGTCGCCCTCGAGCATCAGGCGCGGCGCGAGGGGAGGGTGCTTGGCGAGGTTGGTGCCGGCGGCGGGGAACTGATCCCCCTCGCTGCGCGCGATCGCCAGGTCGACGGCGATGCGCAGCTGCCCGACGCCCTTGTTGGTGCTCGGATCGTCGTCGTCGGCCTGGTGGACATAGGCCGGCTGCGCGACCGTGGCCTTGCCCGCGGTCTTGACCAGCGAGTAGTAGACGCCGGGCTGACCGTCGCGCAGCTCGACGAGGGGCTCGTGGTCGGGGCTCTCGATCACGCGCAGGCGCAGGCCTGGGCTGGGGTCGGGCTCGACGAGGATCAGCGCGGCCTGGCGCAGCTCGGCGGCCGACTCGAGCTGGCCGCGGCTGGACTGATCCAGGCGGCCGATCTCGTGGCGCTTGATCGCCTGGATCCGCACGGTCTGGTCGTGCTCGAAGGGGCCCAGGGAGAAGGCCGAGCCGTCGCCGACCGGCTCGTCTCCGGCGGCGACGAAGCGCGGCCGGTTGCGCCACCGCTCCTGGAAGTCGGGGCGGAGCACCAGGACCGTGCGGGTGGACGCGCCATCGGGGAGCTCGACGCCGATGGTCGGGGTCTCGGGCGCCGGCCCAAAGTGGTAGCGCTTGTCGAAGGTGTCGCGGATCCACGCGCGATAGCTCGCGCTGGCCTGGGGCTCGTCGAGGGTGAGCGTGGCCGACTTGCCAAAGGCGATCGTCGCCTTGCTCAGCCGGGGCAGCGGCTCGACGCTGGCGCGCACGCGCAGGGGCAAGAGCGCGTCGAGCAGGGCCTCGCGGATCGCGGCGCCAGCGTCGGCGTCGTCGAGCTGCTTGCTCGCGTGGACGCGCAGGTCGACGTCCTCGCTCATGGCCACGGAGCGCAGGGCGATCGTCTCGCCGGTGCCGATCACCGCCTCGCTGGACAGGGCGCGCTTGGGGTCGGCGTGATCGACCAGCTCATAGCGCACGCCCTCCTGGCTGGCGTCGACGTAGACCGTGACAGCCTCGCCGTGGGCGACGAGCCGGGCGTCGCTGGCCGCGGGGTTGTCGATGCGCTCGTCGAGGACGGGGGCGTCGATGTGTGCGGCGAGGGTCGTGTCGACGCCCTCCTTGAGCGTGGTCTGGCCGTGCAGCCAGGCCGCGCGCGGGCCGAGCTCGGTGAAGCTGCCAGCAGCACGGAGCGCGAGGATCTTGTAGCTGACGTCCTCGAGCACCGCGGGCGTGGGCAGCTCGATCGGGCCGCCGGTGCCCTCGACCACGTAGCGCTGGTCCTCGGCGTCGGGGATCGGGCTGCCGCTGCGCGCGTCGCAGAGCTGATAGCTGACGCCGCGCTGGCTGTAGCCCAGGGGGATCTTGGCCGCGCTGTCGGCGGGCACGATGATCAGCTCGGGCGTGGGGATGTCGCGCAGCGGATAGGTGGCCCCGATCCCGAGCTGCTCGAGCACGCGGTCGCGAGCGTCGCGCAGGCGCAGCTGCGCCTGGCGGAGGACCTCGGGCGAGACCGCGCTGCCGCGCTGCTGCGCCGCTCGGTAGTCGGCCAGGGCGGCGCGCAGCTCGGCGTGATCGCGGACGAAGTCGCTCCAGTCCGAGCCCGCGTCGTCGTCGCGCAGCCAGTGCAAGGTGACCTCGAGGTGAGCCGGGGTGTGCTCGGCGACGAGGCGCTCGACGAGCTGCTCGTGGGTCCTGGCCCAGGCCGAGCCCGGGGCGAAGCCGCCCTCGCGGAAGACCACCGAGAGCTGCATCGAGTAGGGGTCCTCGCGCTCGACCCCGGCGAGCAAGGGCACGGCCTCCTCGCCCTCCTCGCCGCGCTGGTGGCTATCCTCGGCGATCGGGCGCAGCAGCGGGTGCTCGACGATCTCGAAGCCGGGGTCGTCTGCGTCCACGCCGAGCTCGAGGCGCAGGCGCAGAGCCAGGCCGGACTCGGAGCCGGGCGCGGAGGTGTCGTAGCCGGTGCCTCGCCCCGCGCTGAGCTGGGGATAGGCGCGCAGGAAGGCCTGCTTGCGACGCACGTCCGCGCGCAGGCGAGGGAGCGCCAGGGCGTCGCTGCCGACGTCGACTTGATAGAGCTGCTCGCCGTGGCGCGCGAGCAGGTGCGACAAGAAGCGAGCGCGGCGCTCGAGCGAGGACAGCTCGTCGCCGGCGGTCTCGCGCACGGCGTCGTCGAGCCAGCGCGCGTGGTCCTCGGGCTCGCGCATGCGCAGGCTGTCGAGGTCGATGACCTCATCCTCGACGACCTGGCCAAAATAGGTGCTCGAGGTCTCGCCGACGTGGGAGAAGAGCTCGCGGGCGTGGGCGAGCTGGGCGAAGCAGTTGGCCAGGAGCTGATCGAAGATCAGCACGTAGGCGCGCAGCTGCTGGGCCTGGGCGCGGCGCGCCGTGCTGACCGAGGTGGGCAGCCCGAAGGGGCCGACGCCGTAGACCTCGGGGAAGTGGTTGAGCAGCGAGTGGTAGCGGTCGAGCTCGCGGTCGCGGCCGACCTCGCGCGGGACGTCGCGGTCCTCGAGCGCGAGCACGGGGGCGGCCGCGCGGGCGTGCGCGCGGGCCAGGGCGAGGCTGAGCGCGTCGGCGTCGAGGGGCAGGGGCAGGCCGTCGCGGAGCAGCACGATCGTGGAGCTCGCGGCCATGGTCGGCACGCCGTCCTCGGCGATCTCGAGCGCCCAGCGCTCGGGCGTGCCTCCGGCGGAGCGAGCCATGCTCAGCCGACGGATCGCGCGCACCGCTGGCACGTCGCTGATCGCGTGCATCAGGTCCGAGGCGTAGATCGTGCGCCTGCGCTCGCCGGCCTCGAGGTCTCGATCGCAGACGAAGCCGCGCTGGAGCGTGGGCCCGTCGAAGATGTCCTCGTGGCCGGCGCAGCGAGCCCGGGCCGCGTCGAGGTCTTCGAAGTCGACCCGCGGCGCGAGGTAGGCCTCGACGTTGGCGACGAGCGCGTCGAGGATCTGCTCGGGGGTGACGCTGGTCTCGACCTCGATCACGGCGTCGAGCCAGATCTGCTCGCTGCGCAGCGGGACGACCTCGATGTCCTCACACAGCGGTCGCGCGGCCGAGAGCCCCGACGTGGCCAGCTCGCGGCTGGCCACGTCGCTGCCCTCGCCGCTGGGGAGCCACACGCGATGCAGGCCGCGCAGGCGCACGGCCTCGCTCTCGACGGCCGCGGGGTCGGTGTCGAGGTGGAGCTCGCCGCGCTGCTCGTGAAAGAAGAAGGGGCAGGCCGAGGGGGCCGCCTCGAGCCACGCGTTGCCGCCGCCGCAGGCGTCCATGGCCAGCTTGCGCAGGTCGGTGGTCGTCTGCGCTTGGCAGCCGAGGATCGTCGCGGCGCTCGGCAAGCTCGCGTGGGCGTCTTGCTCACCACCGGCGAGCAGATCGGGGAGCGCAAAGTTGATCCGATAGGCGAGATCGGTGATCGCGTAGCAGCACTGCTCGAGGATCGTGATCCCCGGGTCGTGGCTGTTGAAGTCGGTCCATTGCTCCTTGCCGAGGCTGCCGAGCACGCGCAGTCCTTCGCTGCGCAGGGCGGCGTAGTCCATGGCCCGGTGGGGCAGGGGGCCTGTCGGTAGGGTGTCGGCGGGGCTGGTCATGGGCGGTCCTCGTTGGTCGGCGCGGGGAGATCAGGGCCGCTTGCCAGCGCTGTTGTAGTAGAAGTAGGGGCTCTGGCCGTTGAGGTTGCGGTAGACCTGGAAGCGGTCGTGCTGCACGGAGAAGCGCGCGACGATGTTGTTGCCCTTCTTGAAGAACATGTGGTCCCCGTTTGTCTCGATCTTCCAACCCGAGGACATGTTGAGGGTCCCGCCGTTGACCATGATGTCGTTGGCGATGTGCAGGTCGCTGTTGGTGGTGTCGAACCAGAAGCTGCGGGTCATGCCGGTGTGCTTGGTGTCGCGGATATAGAAGTTATCGTCGACGGTAAGCCACACCTGGCCCTCGTAGCGATAGAGGGCGCCGTCGGTGTCGAAGTGGGTCTTGAGGTTACCCGCGCTGACGCTCAGCGCGTGCTTGGTCTGGACCAGGCCATCGGCGCGCAGGGACAGGCCCCATTCATTGCCGTCGTTGGGCTTGCGGAACAAGAGATGGTCGCTGAGGGTCATCCACGCCTTTTCGTCCTTGCGGTAGAGCGAGATGTCGGCGTTGAGGTGGCCGCCGCGATTACCCTGGCCCGCGATCACGCCGCCCTTGGCGCGCACCGAGGCGTCTTGCGCGTTGAGGGCGATCGACCAGTCGGAGTCACCCACGCCACGGACCAGCAGGTTCTTCTCGGCGGTCACCCACACGTGACCGTCCTTCCTGAACAGCGCGCCTGAGGTGTTGATGATCTCGGAGCCGGACGAGAGGACCAGGCCATCTTGGACACGGAGGCGTCCGCGGACCAGAGCCTGGCCGTTGACGTCGAGCATGGCGTCCGGGTTGACGCCCACGCCGAGCTGGGCGCCCATGACGCTCAGCTTGCCGTTCTCGGCCGATACCAGGCGAACCCCGTACTTGTTGGCGTTGCTGAACTGGCCGTGGTTGAGGTCGATGTAGGGGTGACCGTTGCTCTCACCGCTGGACAGGACCAGGCCGCTGGGGCCGTCGGAGCTGACCATCGCGCGGCGCATCGAGCCGCCCTCGACGAGCAGGTCGCCATCGCTGACCGTGAGCTTGGCGCTGGGCGAGGTCGTGCCCACGCCGAGCTTGCCCTCGGGGCTCAAGAACAGCTTGTTGCTGCCGTCGGGGGCGTCGAAGCCCAGGCCCTCGGCAGCGGTCTTGGCGTTGGCGGGGGCGGTGCGTGGCTTGAGGCTCAAGGTCCAGGTCGGGGCCTGGGCGGGGTACTGGGCGTAGAGCCGAAGCACGCGCTTTTGATCGCCGGGGGCCGCGACCACGCTGAGTGGGTCGTCGCCGAGCTTGAACACGCCGTCGTCGGCCTGGTTGAGCTGTCCGTCGATCAGCTCGCCAAAGTTGGCCTCGGTGGGGATCGCGTTTTTGACAAAGAAAGCTTTGAGCTCGCTGCGGTTCTTGGTGGTCATGGCCATTGCAAATCTCCTGGTGTGGTCAGCCCACGATGAAGTCGAGCTCCAGCTTCATGTGCTCGAGGCCGGTGAAGGCCTCCTGCTGGTAGCGCTCGGGGATGATGTCGATCTGGTGGTCACGGGCGGCGACGAGGATCTCGTCGTCGCGTTCGCAACCCACGAAGTAGCCCTCGCCGGAGCCCGACGAGAGATCTGGGACGATGTCGAAGTCCTGCCCGTCGTCGCTGCGAAACAGCTTGAGCTCGGCGACGAAGTCGATGTAGTCGCGGCGGTCGACGAAGTCGATGATGCTGTTGGCGTAGATCCGCGCGCCGATGCTGAGCTCGGCGCCCTCGTCGTAGGCCCATGGCGAGAGGAAGCGGTTGAGGTCGTCGATCAGCTGGCGCGCGGCCCAGCGCTCGTCGACGCCCTCGTCAAAGCGCACGCCGAGGCGGACCATGACCGCGATGTAGCGAGGGTTGCGGACCTCGACGCGGACGTGGTCGGGGGCGCGGCCGCGCAGGTAGTCGCCGATCTCGGCGAGCAGGCTGCTCGGGGCCTTGGGCGAGAAGGGGTCGCGGGGCAGGGACTTGCGGATGTCGGGGACCACGACCACGCGCACGCCCCCCTTGCCGCCGGGCGCGTTCGTGGCCCGCAGGCACTTGGCCTTGAAGATCGCCGGGAAGCGCTCGAGCACGAGGTGCTCGTAGTCCCAGGGCGTCGAGGCGCGCTGCTTGTGGCGCAGGCGCTCGCTGACCCGGGTGTGGAAGTGCTCGGCGCGCTCGGGCGGGCGGCCGGCGTAGGAGGTGTAGGGCTGGGCGAGCGCGGCGATCTCGGCGCGCGGCTGGACCAGGCGGGTGACGCTGTCGACGGGCAGCGGCTCGTCGTAGTGCGAGGGATCGTTTTGGCGATCCTCGAAGCTCAGCTCGAGGGCCTGGGTGTGCAGCGCGAGGGTGTCGCAGGCGGCGTCGGGGTAGCGGTCGATGGCCACGCGCAGCCAGTAGCGGTCGCTGGGCATGCGGGTGCTGGGCGCCACGGCGGGCAGCTCGAGATCGACGATGCCCGCGCCGAGCAGGCCCTGGGTCCCGTCGGAGATCAGGCCCGCGTCGAGCTCGCGCCAGCGGTCGCCGTCGAGCACGCTCCAGCGCGGGCTCGGGGCCGCGCGGTCCGGGTCGGCGCTGCCGTCGGCGAGCTGCATGAGCAGGCTCAGGCGCTGGGGCGCCGAGACGCCCTCGAGGCCGATGTAGAGCTCGCCGGCGTCGGGGTAGTGGGGGAGCAGCCGCGGCCCGCGCGGCCCGATGTTGGTCTCGACGAGCGTCGGCGAGGCGCACACCCCAAAGGGGTGGATGTGGAGCAGGCTGTCCTCGCCGCTGGTCCCGAGCTCCGGGAGGCCGTCGAAGCGCAGCTCGAAGCTCGCGACATAGCCCGCGCGCAGCCGCTTGATCTTGGGGGTGTAGGGCGCGTTGACCTCGTACTCGGCGAGCGCGTCCTCGGCGGGCGGCTCTCCGCGGGCGATCGCGGCGGCCAGGGCCCGGCTCTTGTGGCTGGCGAGCACGGGGTAGCGCCCGTGGCCAAAGTCGCCGGGCCCGAGCTCGAGCACGAAATGGCGCGGCTCATCGCGGATGTCGGCCAGCTCGCCGACGTCGAGGCGCGCCTGGTAGTCGAGGCTGGAGTTGGCCGCGGCCACGCGCTTGGGCAGGTCGTCGATCTCGAGCTTGCGGGTGCCCAGGGCCAGGTCGGGCTGGTCTTGCCCGGCCTCGAAGAGCGCGGCGTCGAGCAGGCCGAGCTCGACGTGCTGGTCGATCATGCTGAGCGTGGCCGAGAAGTCGTCGAGCTCGGTCTGCGGGTAGTTGTGGTAGTGGGCGAGCAGGTCCTCGGGCAGGCCCATCCACTCGATGTCGAGGGTCAGCCGGTCGAGGCGCGGGCGGGCGAGCTCGGGGTGCGAGAGGTACAGGCGCGCGCCCGCGGCCGGGCTGCGGCCAAAGGGCTCGAAGGGCTTGGCGGGGTCGAGCTTGCGCTCGTCGCTGCGCAGGCGCAGCGCCTGGAGCCCGTCGACGCTGACCTTGAGGTGGACCGCGCACAGGTGCAGGCCGGAGAAGGCGTCGGCGTGGCTGCGGTAGCTCGCGCTGGCCTCGTCCCAGTGCTGGCGCAGCATCAGGCGCAGGCTCGGCCAGCGCTCGCCCGAGTCGGCGAGCGGGGCGAAGGCCGCGACGCGCTCGTCTGCGCGCAGCTCCAAGGACAGCGCCGGGCGATCTTCGTCGGGCTGGCGCTTGCCGGCGATCAGCGTCGCGTAGTCCTCTCCGGGGCCGCCGCCGCCGCTTTGGAAGGTCTCGAACTCGAGCTCGACCCAGCCATCGGCGGTGCTGACCTCGACGGCGAGCGCGTCGTTCTCGAGCGCCGCGTCGATCTGCGCGAGGTCGAAGCCCTCGACCTCGAAGCCCATGGTCAGGTCGATGCGGCGCACGCCCGAGCGCAGCTCGAGCAGCGGCGAGCGCAGGGCGGCGCCGATCACCGGGGCGGGCACGCGCTCGACGCTGGCCGCGGGTCGGCGCTGGCCAAAGGTCTTCCAACGCGGCGTGTCCGCGCCGCTGTCGACGGTGAGCGCGGTGACGTCCTCGTGGGCGTAGAGGTTGCGCCAGCTGACGCGCTCGGCCGCGTCGAGCTCGAGGCCCTCGCGGTTGCGCCAGCACAGCTCGAGGATGCGATCGGCGTCGCTCCAGCCGAGCAGCTTGGCCGCGTCGGCGTCGCCGAGCTGGGCGTGGTAGCGGTCGAGGAGCTCGAGCTGGGTGTCCTCGAGGTGCTCGCTCGCCTGGCTGAGCAGCGCGCTCCACTCGGGCTCGGGATCGTCCTCGCCGATGTCGATGTCGAGGGCGAAGCTGGTCGAGCGAGCCAGCGCCCGCTGGCCCGAGAAGCCCGCGCGCTGGCTGGCGATCTCCGCCCGCCGGCTGGCGAGCACGCGCTCGCGCCGAGCCTCGCGCATCAGCTGGGCGAGGCGAGCCCAGTCGGCCTCCGTAGTCGTCTGGAGCTTGGCTCGGTTGGCGATCCTCGCCATCCGCGAGATCCGCTCGGCCCCGGTTGCGAGGTGCGCCTCGAGCTCCTGGACCAGCGCGAAGTACTGGTCGAGGTCGGCGCTCCCGTCGGGCCACTCGGGCTCGCCCAGGGCGGCCGCGAAGTTGGCCGCGAAGTCGGTGGGATCGTAGTCCTCGACCGCGGCCTCGAGGTCGAAGCTCAGCGCGTCGCGCTTGCGCCTGCCGGCGCGCGCGAGCAGCCGCGAGAGCTCGGCCCACTCGCCGTCGATGCGCTGCTTGATGCGCATCAGGGCCTCGAAATTCTCGCGCCCAAAGGGCAGCTGGGCGGCGATGAAGGCCGCGCAGTCCTCACGCTGGCGGCGCTCGTAGAGGTCGTCGATGGACTCGACGAGGGGCAGGCCGGCGTAGTCGAGCTCGCCGGCGACGGCCTCGAGGTTGGCGGTGAAGTCTCGCGGATCTTCGGGGTCCTCGACGCCGAGCAGCGCGTTGATCCGCGCCCACTCCTCGTCGGCCGCGTCGCCCCGGCGCGCGCGCAGGTTCATCAGCGTGCGCAGCTCGTGGTGCTCGAGGTGGAGCTGCTCGGGGGCGAAGTCGACGCGTTGCTGTCGCGCGGCCACATAGTTGACGTTGACCACCCGGTTGCGCAGCTTGGGCACGGGGTCGCCCGGGCGCGGCTGGCCGAGGGCGAGCTCGAGCATCGCGGTGAAGCGCTCGGGCTCGGACAGATCGCGGTCGTTGGCCAGGGCCTCGAGGTCGACGATGTCGTAGTCGACGTAGACGGCGCGCAGATCGGCGACCTGGGCCGCGCTCGCGTAGAAGTCGGCCTGGCTGCGATAGATTCGCGGCTGGCCGCTCGCGTCTTCGCCGGCCGAGAACTCGGTGCCTGCGGGAAGCCTCGCCCGCGACACGCTGGGCGGGAGCTCGACGAGCACGGCCACGCGATCCGGGGATGCCTCGCGCCGGCGCAGGCCGAGGACCTGCTCGTAGTAGTAGTCGAGATGGCGCGCGGTCAGGCCGTTGAGCTGCTCGCGGGCGTGGCCGAGCAGGCGCAGGAAGGTCAAGAACACCGCCAGGTGCGGGCGCGAGAGCCACTGCGCCGCGGCCGGGCTGGCGCTCGTGGGATCGTCGAGGTAGGCGACGATCTGCTCGAGGCTCACGCCCTCGGTCTCGAGCAAGCCGCGCCAGTCCCCGGTCGGGGCGCCGTCGAGGTCATAAAAGCGCAGCTCACGGGCGTGGGCCCGAGCAAAGGTGAGCAGCTCGGCGTCGCCGCGCTCGTCGACGCGGGCGTAGTCGGGGGCGAGCGCGGGCAGCCGTCGTCGGGCCTGGCTCGCGCCGTCGCGCTTGGCTGCGTTCAGTCGTGTAGATCGCCTGGACATGGTCGAGTCACTCGCCGCGGGCGAGGGTGTTTTGGGTCGAGAAGCTGCCCGTGCCCGCGTACTCCGTCTCCGTGTCGGGCTCGGGCGCGGGCGCCTTGGGCTGCATGGCCGGGACGGAGACCGTGAACAGGGCGTTGAATTGCGAGCCGACGAGGATCACCGGCTGACCGCCGCTGGTCGTCTGCGTCGCGAGTTGATCCCCGGCCAGGGAGTCGATGCTCAGCAGGCCCATGCCGGGGATGGTGTGGGTCTTGGTCGTGTAGGGGACCGGCCCGACTGGCGCCATCTTCTGCTCGTCATCTTTGATGCACACCGGGGCGCCGTCGACGGTGCCGTGGCCGGTGCCGACCATGATCCCGTCTTGGACCACGACCGTGGCGTCTCCAAAGGCCGTGTCGAACACGGCCGCGTCCTGGTCGATGACGATGAAATCCATGGCCTTCCTCGCCGCTAGAAGCGGACCTCCGTAGCCTCGTTGAGGTAGAAGGGGTAGACCATGTTGAAGCGCGTGTTGGTCTCGGGCACGCGATAGTCGAGGCGGATCAGCAGCAGCTCGGGCTGGTCGGTGTCGGTGCGGACGTCGAGGCCGAGCAGCTCGATGCGCGGCTCGTGATAGAGGATCGCGTCATTGATCATGGCGCTGACCTTGTTGATCAGACGTTGGTCGGTCTCGGAGAACGCGACATCGTCGAGGTTGCAGCCGTAGTCCTCGTGCATCACTCGCTCGCCGAGGCGGGTCGCGAGCAGGACCTGGAGGCTCTGGTGGATGTCCTCGACACCCGCGACCATCTCGACCTGGGCGCCGCCAGCCGAGAAGCTGGGCGGGAAGGCCCAGCCCCGACCCAAGAAGGCGATCGACTCGCCCTCGCTGCCGCGCTGCCTGGCCACGCTCAGCCCGCTTCCTGCTCTGCCACGACCGTGGGCTGGCTGGGCTGCGCGGAGGCGGATCGCTCGGCGGAGAGCTGGGCCTGGGCCTGGGTCTGGATCGAGTTGATCAGCTGATAGACCTGAGAGAAGGGCTGCTCACCCAGGGTCTGGAGGATGAGGTTGATCTGCTCGAGCTCGAGCTCGAGGGCGATGGTCTGATTGTTCTCGGTCATTGTGCTCAGTTTGGTGTCGAGTGAATGGAGAGAGTGGGAGGGGGAGCGGGGAGTGGAGTGGGACTCAGCTCGGGGCCAGGTCGACGGACGCACCCTTGATGGTCACGTCGCCCGTGGCCGTCAGCGTGAGGTCCTTGGCGCTGGTGATCGTCACGCCGTCCTTGGTCATCGCCACGCTGTTTTTGTGCTTGTCGGTGATCACGATCGCCTCGGCGCCGCTCGAGTCGTCGAGCTCGATCTTGTTGCCGGCCTTGGTCTCGATGGTCAGCGCGGGGCGCTCTTCATCGAACAAGATCGTCAGGCCCTTCGCGGTGGAGATGATCCGCTTGGCCGCGGCCGCGTCCTTGGGCGGCGGGCCGACGCGCGCAGGCGGGGCGTTGACCGAGCTGAAGGTCGAGCCGAGGATCACCGCCTGGCGCGGGTCTTGGTTGAGGAAGGCGACCACGACCTCGTCGCCGAGCTCGGGCCAGGCGAGGAAGCCCCGCCCGGGGCCGGCGTCCGGGGTGGTGAGCCGCGCCCAGATCGCGCCGTACTTCGCGGGCACCATGGGCAGCGCGACCTGGACGCGGTGCTCGCCGCTGGCGTCTTGCTTGTAGCCCTCGACCACGCCGAGCTGGAGGCCGGCGATCGGCGGGAGCAGGCCGGCGGCCGGCGGCTCGACGAGCTCGGGGGTGCGGGCGTACCACTGGGGATCGAGGCCGAGCTCGAGCTCGGTGGTCCACCCGTCGTTGTCGTAGCGCTGGATGATCCCGGTGATCAGCGCGCTGCCGTCGAAGCGCTCGCCGACGCCGGTCAGCGCGAGGCTGTCGAGCAGCTTGATCGGGGCCTTGCCGAGCACGCGCACGCGCCCGCGGATCATCGCCATGCGGCTGCGCGCGAGCCGGGCCTTGGCCCAGGCCGAGAGCTCGTCGGGGTCGAGGGGCAGGCCGGCCTCGAGGGTGTAGGTGCTCAGCCCGAGCGCCTTGCCGATCTCGGCGGGGCTCTGGTCGCCCTGGCTGGGCTTGGCGTCCTTGCCCGCCGGTGTGGGCGCGAGCCGGGCCTTTTGCTTGGCGTTCCAGCCCACCGCCTCGAAGCTCGCGTTTTGGTGGCCGCCGTCGATCTCGAGCTCGAGTTCGAGGATGTCGTTGCTGGGGAACACGTAGCTGTGGGTCTGGGCGCCCTTGGCGGGGGCGCCCATGGGGTGGAGCGAGACGCTGCCGTCTTCGACGGCCACGAGCAGGCCGAGGACGTCGGCGCGGCTGAGGATGAAGTCCCAGTCGCTGCACTGGTATTGCAGCAGCTCCTCGTGCACTGGCTTGGTGCTCGGGACCTGGCCGAGCCCGACCCCGGGGGCGCGGCTGATCAGCGTCGAGATGATCTGCTTGTCGCTCTGCTCGCGGTGGATCTCGCTGTGGCGCTCACCGGTCAGGTCGAAGGCGACGTCCTTGAGCTCGACGCGCAGGCTGCTCTTTTGGCCCTCGGCCTCGACGGCGTGGCGCAGGACCTTGCCGGAGAAGAGCGGCTGCTGGTCCTCCTTGTCGCGCGTGATGCCGAGCTCGATCTCGGCGCCCGGGGCGAAGTCCGCGGCGTTGCTCAGCGCGTAGACCCGCTCGCCGGTCTTCTCGTCGTGGCCGTCGTAGAACACCAGCTTGGCCTCGGGCACGCGGTTGAGCTCGCGGCGGATCTCGAGGCCGGTCAGCGTCTTGCTGGAGACGGCCCCGGCGTTGATGTGGATCGTGATCGCCACCTCGCTAGCCGTTCCCTTCGCTCGATCCGCCCGCGCCCTTGCCCGCTTTGTCGAGCGGCGGGAAGCTCAGCTCGGTCCCGGGCACGAGCACGCGGAAGTCGTCGATGCCGTTGAATTCGGCCACGCGCAGGTAGTAATGGGCGCTTCCGTAGATCATCGCGCACATCTGTGGGAGCGTGTCGCCGGCCCTGACCACGCGGTGGTGGGTGAGGTCGGGGGAGTTCAGCCGGTCCTGGGCGCTGGCCTTGGGCGGGTGGAGATCCTCGACAAAGACGGCGTCGATCTCGGCGCGGCGCGGCGCGCCGCTACGAAAGAAGCTGGTGTAGTTGACCTTGGCGGACTGCAGCCGGCAGTCGAAGCCATTTTGCAGCGGGCCCTCGCCCCACTGTACGCGCAGATAGTTGGGCTCGTGGGTCTCACTTGTGAGATAGAAGCAATTATCGATGAAATCCTTGACGCGCTTGGAGACGGTCTGGACCGAGGTCCACAGCTGCTCGACCGGGAGGATGTTGACGTCGGTGCCGTCGAAGACCAGCTTGAGCGAGAGCGTCTTGGGGTCGCTGCGCACGAAGCGAGCGGGCTTGGTGCTCGCGCCCAGGGCTTCGGCATCTTGAAATTTGCTGGCGTACTCGAGCGAGAAGCTCTCGGGGTTGAACATGACCTCGAAGGTCGAGCGGAGCTCCGAGCCGTAGGCGAGCTTCTTACGCTCGGGGTCGCTGAAGGCGACGATCTCGAGCTTGGCGAGCTTGGAGAAGATCATGTCAACGCTCCCTCCTGCGGGCGAGGGTGCGCAGGACCTTGCGGACACACTCGGTGACGATGGCGTCGCGGTCGACGGCCGCGACCCGAGCTGGGGGCGGGGGCGCGGTGTCCTGGGCTTCGCGCCGCTCGCTCGCAGGCTCGGCGACGGCGCGGATGATGAGCTGCCTGATCTCGACGGTCATGGGGGTTCAGATGCGGAGCACTTGCATGCTCGAGTAAGACAGCTCGATGGTGTCGATGACGACCTCTTCCTGGCTGGCGTCGAGATCACTCGTCTCCCAACGCACGGGGAAGGTCTTGATGAACAGCCAGCCGGCCAGCGGCAGCTTGTTCTCGTTGAGCAGCGTCACGAGCACGTTCGAGGTCGGGAATTCGGCGGTCGAGAGGATGTCGTTGAGCTCGATGTTGAGCAGCGAGCCGACCACGAAGCCGCGCTCGAGGGTCAAGGTCCCGTACTCGACGCGATCGGGGACGCGGTGGCTGTAGAGGTTCTGGCCACCCTCGTTGATCGTGCTCGTGCCGGCCTTGACCGCGAGGCCGGACACCCGCTTGAAGCGCAGGTCGAGCAGGTTGGGCAGGATGCCGCCGATGAAGAAGGTGACCGCGAAGCGAAAGCCCAGCGGGTTCTTGATGATCTCGCGTGACATGCTCTAGGGGGCTTCTTCGATGGTGATGCCCGCGGCCTTGACGGCCAGGCTCTCGATCACGACCTCGCTGCTAGAGGCGTCGAAGGTCGGCGCGGACAGCTTGATCGCTACGGCATCGGCGATCTTCCAGCGGATCACTGGCATGGTGTCGGCGCCGCAGAGATCGATGGTCATCGGGCGTGAGTCGTTGGACTCGAGCCACGCGTAGAGCCAGGCGGCCGAGGCGGGCACGAGCCCGCGCTCGAGGGTCAGGTCGATCCACTTGTTGATGAAGTACTTGAACAGCGTCTCGCCCTCGAAGGCGCTCAGTCCGTGGCGGTAGACTACGGAGTAGTGCTCCCGCTGCAGGCCGGAGACCTTCGCGAAGCTCACCGATTGATCGCCGATGGTCACGCGAAAGTTGTAGGCCGGCAGCGGGTAGCTGGCCTTTTGGTCGTCGACGCTCAGGGCCATTGATCGAAGTCCTGGCTCAGTTCTCGGCGATGGTGACCTTGTCGGCGCGCAGCTCCATGCTCTCGAGCGCCGCGTCGTTGGAGTTGGCGTCGAAGCTCGGCGCGTCGAGCTTGGTGGGGAAGGCGTTGTGGATGGTCCAGCTGACCACCGGATCGCCGTTCTCGTCGCACAGGCGCACGACGATGTCCTTCTTGGCGATCACGTTGGTCGCCGTGGTCTTGATCCAGTCGTAGAGCACCGCGATGCTGGTCTTGCGGACGAGGCCCTTCTTGAGGCTGATCGTCGGCTGCTGGATCTGGCTGGGCATCAGGAGGATCCGCGGGCCAGCAGCGTTGCTGGCCGTGGGGCTCTCCTTGAAGGTCGTCGTCTCGTAGGCGACGCTCAGCCCCGAGATCTCGGAGAAGGCGATGGTCTCGCCGTCGATCTCGACGCGGTAGTTATATACGGGCAGCGGATATTCACTGCGGATGATGTCTTCGCTGACTGCCATGGTGGCCTCGTTTTTGTGCGTGAAGAGGGCTCAGGAGAGGGCCGGTGCCGCGCTCAGGACTCGGCCAGCTTGTGGGAGAAGCGCAGGACGATGAACTCCGCCGGGCGCACGGCGGCGATACCCAGCTCGATGGTCATCCGACCCTCGAGCACGTCCTGAGCGGTCATGGTCTTGCCCAGACCGACGTTGACGAAGTAGGCCTGCTCGGGGTTGCTGCCCTGGAGGGCGCCGCGCTCCCACAGCCCAAACAGGTAGCTCTCGAGCATACCCTTGACCTTGAGCCAGGTCGTCGCGTCGTTGGGCTCGAACACGGCGAAGCCGGTCGCCTTGCGGGCGGCCTCTTCGATCATCACGAACAGCCGGCGCACGGACACGTAGCGCCACTCGTTGTCGTTGCCAGCCAGGGTCCGCGCGCCCCAGATCAGCACGCCCTTGCCGGTGAACGCACGGATCGCGTTGATCGACTTGCCCGAGTTCGGGTCGACGTTGAGGCTCTCTTGCTCCTCGGCGGTGATCTTCGCGGTCGGGGCGATGACCGAGGACAAGCTGACGTTGGCCGGGGCCTTCCACACGCCGCGGTCACGGTCGACGCGGGCGTAGATGCCAGCGATCGCCGCGCTCGGGGGCATGATCATGCGCTCGGCCGCGAGCGCCTTTTTGATCTGGTTGTAGAGCGCGGTGTTGGTCCGGGCCAGAGACTCGAGCGAGGTCACCGAGCTGGCGTCGCGGACCAGCGCCGAGGACCCGGAGATCAGCGGGATCTCGGCGTCGGGGGTGGCGCTCTCGAGCAGCGAGAAGCCAGCCGCGGCGGTGGGGTTCTCGGCCGCCCAGGTGTCCCAGGCCTCGACGATCGCGGCGCTGGTCTTGCCGTCGACGTTCTCGATCTTGAGCAGCCCGGCCTCGACGCTGAACTCGGCGGTCGCGTCGGCGCTGCCCTTGTTGGTGTCGACCTTGGGCTCGCTGTTCTCGCCGACGTACTCGACGCGGATGCCCCCGAGGTCCAGGCCCCAGCCCGGCGCGCTCACGCCGGAGATCTCGACCTGCTTGGGGTCGTAGCTGTAGGTCAGGTTCGTGCTCAGGTAGGGGTGGTAGGCGGCGCCGTAGCTCAGCGCGTTGGTGCCCAGGCCGGTGCGGAAGCTGTCGACGTCGCCGCCGGGGACGTCGAAGATCGCGAAGCGATCCTGGAGCTTGGCGCACTGGGCGAGGATGGCCTGGTAGATGGCGTAGGTGTCGGCGGGCGAGAGCTTGATGGCCTCGGGGGCGAGGATCAGCGTGGGCTCGTCGTGGCGCTCGAGCTCGGCGAGGCCGGACTCGAAGGCCTGCGTGTTGATCTCGTCGCTGTGGTTGCCGATCGAGACCACGTAGCAGCGGCCGCCGCCGTTCTTGAAGTAGAGGTCGAGGGCCTCGTAGAGGAAGTAGTCGGGGGTGAGCTCGGCCTCGCCGCCGCGGGTGAGCCCGGTCAGCGCGCCGCCCTCGGTGCTCGCGGTGAAGCTGGCGGCCTTGGCCGCGCCAAAGCGCCGCTCGTACTCCAGCATGGTCGCGATCTCGGCGACCTCGACGGTGTTCGAGGCGCCGAGCTGCGTGTAGCCGATGAAGGCGGGGATCGCCGTGGCGACCTCAGCGACGGAGGGTGGAAAGGTCGAGATCTCTTCTACGTAAACACCAGGTGTCTTGTACGGCATGACGTCGCTGCCTTCTTCGCGGATTCGTGAAACGCGGACTAATCGATTGGACTTGTTGTCAGAGGACGATGATTTGATAGAGGGTGTCCTGCGCGATGTCGTCGCGGATGACGACGCTGTGGTTGCGCAGGGCTGGGTTGGGAAGCTCGGTGTGCAGCACGCTCTCGCCGACGCTGAGGCTGAGGTGGCGGCGCGGCGCGGCGCGGCAGGGCAGGGCCTCGCTGGAGGTCAGCCGCCAGCGCGGGCGGTCGGGGAACTGGGCGGCCAAGCTGGCCGCGACCCGGTCCTCGCTCGCGGCCTCGGGGGCGGCCTCGGTCTCGAAGATGATCGGCTGCTCGCCGCGCTCGGGGTCCGCGTCGGTGATCGTCGGGGCCGCGCTGGTGCCCACGCAGTAGTAGGTCCAGCGCGGCGTGCTGGCGCTCAGGCGCGCGGACAGGCGCGGGGGGTCGCTGATCCACGCGGGGTCGAGGTCGACGAGCTCGACGCAGGCCAGGGCCTCGCGGGCGCGCGGAGCCTCGGGCTCGTCTTGCTCGAGGCTCAACTCGAGGCTGCCTGCGGCGTTGCGCAGGCGGGGCGTCGCGAGGGCTCGCAGCGCCTGGAGGTCGGTGTAGAGCGGGAGCTCGGGGTCGTCCACGCACAGGTCGAAGCGCAGGTGGAGGTCCTCGCCGAGGCTGATCAGCGGGCGCTCATGGTTGCTCGGGTCGACCTCGACGAGGAGATCGAGGCCGTCGGCGCGGCCGCGGGCGAGCATGCGACGACCGGCGAGCTTGCGGGCGCAGGCCGGCTGCGGGCGCAGGCTCAGCCCGCGGCAGCGACCGTCCGCGAAGTAGTCGTGGACGAGATCGATGGATAGCAGCCTGCGGTGTTTCATGGCGCTAGGATCCCGTGGTGGCGCTCGACGTGGCCGCGAGCGTGTCGCTGGCCGCCGCAGCCGAGCACAGAATGCGCCGCTGTATCGGGCATACTGCGAGTTTTTGGGACACGGGCATCGTCGTGCAGGGTCGTGACGTGTTTCACCACGGGCTCCTCGCGGGCCTAGCCATTGGAGCCAGGATCCATCTCCCCAATGTGGCGATTGGCCTCACCGGCCTCGACGCCTGGGATCGCTGGGCTAGCGTCACGAAGGAGCACCAAGTTGACGCGATAGAGCACCGAGGGGTGATGGCTGATGCGCAGCGCGTTCCAGATCTCGTTTTGCTCGGCGAAGCCAAAGGTGCGCAGTTCGAAGAGCAGGCGTTCGACGCCAGCGGGCAGCGCAGGGGTGTTTTGGCTGGTGTAGGCCGGCTTGCCCTGAAAGTGGGTGAGGACCGCAGAGAGCTGGTCCCAGGCCTCGTCGTAGCGCTTGAAGCGAGCCACGAAGAGCAGCTGGAGGCTCAGGCGAATGTCGGGAAAGACCCGTGTGACCGTGCCGTCTTCCGCGACGCGACGGAAGCGATCGCCGGCTCGCAGCAGCCGCTCCTCCTCGACGTTGACGAGCAACATGGAGACCGCGCCCAGCTTGAACTGGAGTGGGTCCATCTTGTCGCCATCGACGAATGCAACCTTGTCATTGGCTGACTCGTCATCGCCCGTCGTTCGCAGCGCGCGATCGAGGTCAGTGCGCAGAAAATTGAGAACAGAACCGATCATTAGGAAGCGCTAAGGGGAGCTAAGGAGTAAGTCGAACGCCCTTATTTTTGATCTCAAATGCCAACGATGTCCACTCTCAAATCAACTTAAAAACAGAACCCTCGTGAGCGAAGTCTGACCATCTTCGAGGTGTGGCGTGTAGCCTCACTTCGCGGATTTTCGGCATGCGGTGACGTGTTCAGGGTGCTTTTTGAGTAGCTTGGCCCACGAGATATCAATGCATATTCGGTCGTGTCCTCATGTGTATTTCTGCCTCGTTTTCCTGTGCGTTATTGATTTGGTGGGCGAGGGCCCAAAAAGGTGTAGTTGTCGCTAGAGGGGGAGGGGTCGAGTGCCGGCGAGTCGGTGTCACTCACAAGCGCGGCGGGTGGCGGCGAGTGGCTGCGCCTAGGCTGCGCCCGGTCTGGGTGATGGTTTGGGTGATGGGCTTGGTGTGGGACCGAACGCGAGTTGTGACCGGGGGGCCGGGGCGCGAGGCTGGGTTGGCCTCGCGGGCGCGACTGGGCGAGGGGTGAGGCGAGCTCGACATGCCGTGCGCGGGGGTGCTCGCGTGGTGTCGCGTCGTGGCCGAGACGAGCGATGCGGTCGTGAGGGTGACGCGACGGTGACGAGCGACGCGACGGTGACGAGCGACGCGGCCGAGACGAGCGACGCGGCCGAGACGAGTGACGCGTGATTTGGCCGAGACGAGCGACGCGGCCTGGGCGAAGCCGACTCGCCCGGGCGCTGTCCGTCGCCCACGGCGGCTTCGACCCAGGTCGAGGGCGCGCCGAGCCGCCGACCCTGAACGCCTGCGCGGGATCGGCGGAAGGCCCTAGACCCGGCTCCACGCCCCCTTTGCGCGGTTGAGCGGTCTTTTATCCCTAAACGAGCGGCGGCCGAGGACCCATGTTATGGTCCGCGAGATGCGTCTGAGCGCCTGGCCGATCACCGACGTGGGTCGGGTCCGCAGCCACAACGAGGACAGCCACCTCGTCAACGACGAGATTGGCCTCTACCTGGTCGCGGATGGAATGGGGGGCCACGCCGGTGGTGCCCACGCGAGCCGAACCTGTGTAGAGGTGGTTGGCAAGGTCGTCGAGCGCGGGCTCCAGGGTCTCTCGGGTATGCCGCGCGAGATCGCTGCCGCCGCGGTCAACGATCTACTCGGCGCTGCGGCCAGCGAGGCCAGCGCCCGGATCTACGACCAAGCCCAGCGCGAGCCCAGCCTGCACGGGATGGGCACGACCTTGACGGGCATGCTCTTTCACGAGGACCGCGCGCACATCGTGCACATCGGCGACAGCCGCTGTTACATGTTCCGCTCGGGCACGGCGCGGCAGCTGACCAACGACCACTCGTGGCTCAACGAGCAGGTACAGGCCGGGCTGCTGACGGAGGAAGAGGCCGCCGCGAGCGACCTCAAGCACATCATCACCCGCTCGGTCGGCTTCGAGCGCGAGGTCCAGGCGGACCTGCTGACGGTCAACGTCAGCCCCGGCGACGCCTTCTTGCTGTGCTCCGACGGGATGTGCAACTACATCGAGCTCGACGAGCTCGCGCACCTCGCCCGCCAGAATTTTCAGGCCGACCTGCCGCGCGTCTGCACCGAGGTCGCCCTCGAGCGTGGCGGCGAGGACAACATCACCGTCGTGGTCATCGGTGCTTCCAACGGCCCCGACCGGCGTCGAGGTCCCCGGCCGCTGCGCAAGACCATCGCGGACACCTTGCCGCCGCAGTAGGGCGCGGGGCGAGCGCGCCGGCACCCGTGGTCGGGGCCCGGCAAACTCGCTATCGTCCCGGCCATGCGAGACACGGACGTGCTCCGCCGGCGCTTGTCGGCGCAGATCGGCTTGTCGCTCGCGGCGACGGCGATGCTGGGCGCCTGTGATGGCGAACCCGGGGCCGCGCCAGCTGCGAGCGAGGCGCGAGAGAGCGCGCCGAGCGAGGCCACGCCCGCCGCGGCCACCGAGAGCGAGGCGGGCGAGGCGAGCCGGGTGAAGACCGCGGGCCGACGCACGACCACGAGCTCGTCGACGCCGAGCTACGTCCCGCCCAGGCCGGTCCAGGAGATCCCCGAGGGGGAGTTCGACTATTTTGGGCCGGGCCGGGATCCCGTCGCGATCGACCGTGGGGAAGAGGCCTGCCCGAGCGGCCAGTGGTGCGGCGTCGCCGAGGACGCGCGCAAATTCGCCGCCAGCGGGGTTCCCGACCAGCTTGGTTGTCCGTCTCAGATCCTGGCCAAGCCCGCCGTGGCCAACGGCCTCGACCAGGCGGCCGAACGCTGGCAGGGTCTGTCCTTTCACCCAATGATGCGAGGCGGACTGATGACCTCGGAGACCGAGGAGAAGCGCGCCAGCCAGGGCGAGCAGGCGCTTTGTTGCTACCACTGGTTCGAGTACTGCTCGGGCCGGCCGCTGCTCGACGGCGAGGAGGCGGTGCTCGCCGAGCTCCTCCCGGGCTCGAGCTGGTGCTGTGAGGCGATCGAGGTCGCCGCGCCCCTGGACAGGCCCGACGACCTGCTGCCGGACGAGCTGCGCGCGCGCCTCGGTGAGCTGTGGGTCGAGGACGGGCGCATGGAGCACGCGGCGATCGCTGCGTTCATGCGCGCGACCTTGGAGCTCATGGCCATGGCCGCGCCCTCGGAGCTGCTCGCGGAGATCCAGCAAGCGGCGCAGGACGAGGTCGAGCACGCCCAGCGCTGCTTTGGCCTCGCGGCGCGCTTCAGCGGCGAGCCGCGCGAGCCGGGCGCGCTCCCGGCCCTGGAGCCGCGGGTGGGCGCTGCCCCCGAGGGCTCGAGCGCCGACTGGGTCCGCCTGGTCGTCGACACCTTCGTCGAGGGCTGCGTCGGCGAGACCATCGCCGCGCTCGTCGCCCGCCGCGCCATGCGGCACTGTGAGGATCCCGCGACCAGCTACACCCTCGAGCAGGTCGTCGACGACGAGGGCCGCCACGCCGGGCTGGCCTGGCGGACCGTCCGCTGGGCCCTCGAGCACAGCGGCGAGCACCGCGACGACGTGATCGAAGCGCTCGTGGCCCAGGCCCGGGGGATGGTCGAGCTCGCGCGGGCCGCCTGCACCGAGCTCCCCGCCGCCGACCCGCAGGCGGAGCTGCTCGCTCGCTTTGGTCGCCTGGATCGCCGCACCGAGCTGCGAGCGCGCCGCGACGCCTGGGAGGAGCTGATCTTGCCGACCCTCGACGCGCTGCTCACCACCTTGGTCGAGCCGGGATCCGAGGCGTGGGCATGAGCGCGCTCATCGCTTGGCTCGGCGCGGACCGCAAGCGGCGCTGGTGGGTGTTGTGCCTGTTCCTGGCCGCGCTGGTCGTGCGCGTGAACTGGAACCTGCTGGTCCACCCCCTCGACGGCTTCCTCTACTCGGACATGCGCGGCTACGACGGCCGCGCCGACGCCCTGCTCGACCACCCCTTCTCGAGCCGGGAGTACGACGCCTTCTTCCCCTTCGGCACCGCCTGGGTGCTCGCGGCCATCAAGTACGTGTTTGGCCGCGACAACTACGTGGTCATCGGGGTGATCTGGGCGATCTTCGGGGCCTCGATCGTCGCGGCCTGCTACGCGATCGCGGACCGCGTCATGGGCGAGCGCGTGCGCTGGGTGGCCCCGGCCGTGGGCGTGTTTCTGGTCTTCTACTACCCGCTGATCGCCATCGGCGGCTACGTGCTCAGCGAGCTGCCCTTCTCCTTTTGCATGACGATGAGCCTGCTGCTCTTGCTGCGCGTCGTCGACGAGGGCCGCTACCGCGACGCGCTGCTCTTGGGCTTCACCTTGGGCTGCGGCTGCCTGATCCGCTCGCAGCTCACGGCCAGCATCGCGCTGATCGGCGGCTACTGGCTGATCACGCGGCTGCTGCGTCCGCGGCCCTTCGCCAAGCTGACCTGGAAGCACATCGTGTGCGTGGGTATCCCCCTGGCCCTACTCCTGGGCATGTCCGCGGTCCGCTTCCACATCCACACCGGGCGCCGCGGGCTGGTCTCGGAGAACAGCACCATCAACTTGGTGTTCGGCCGCTGCCACAACAAGGGCATCTACTCGCGCCCCGACGGCAAGGGCCACGGCACGGTCCGCTTCGCGCCGCCGCCGCTGATCCAGTTCGAGGCCCACAGCGAGCGGCACCCCGAGTCCTTCTTCCAGATCAAGTCGGTCTGGGCCGACCACCCCGAGCCCTTCCCCGAGGTCGACGGCTTCGCCGTCGATGGCTTCGGCTGCCGCAAGCGCGGCTGCAAGCTGCCGGGCAGCGAGATCGAATACAAGGGCTACATCGGCGACGGCGACATCCAGATGACCATCGTCGAGGAGTGCGTGCGCCGGGCGGGCTTCAAGCGCCAGGCCTACTTCACGCTCTCGCACTGGGCGATGCTGTGGAAGTACAACCGCATGTGGCCGGACGACGCCAACCCCAAGCCGCGGCCCAAGGCCAAGGACGAGGGCTGGAAGGCGCTGCAGCAGCGCTGGGCCAAGATCCACCGCGGGCTGCTGATGATCCCCGCGCTCTTCGGGCTGTTCTTCGCGCTCGCGCCGCGGCGCCGGCCCAAGGAGGCGCTGGTCTCCCTCAACTTGTGGGCGCTGCTGGTGATCGCGGGCATCTGGCTGGGCGGGATCCGCTTCCGCATGCCCTACGACCCGATCATCGTGCTGCTCGCCGGTTTCAGCTACGGCTTTTTGTGGGAGAAGCTGGTGGTCCCGCGGCTGCGTCGCTTCTTCCCCGAGTGGTCTTCACGCTGGCTGCCCGCCCCGGTGGGGGCGCCCGACGCTGACGTGGCCGATGGTCCTGACGCGGTCGAGGTCGAAGAGCCGGGCTCGGAGCCGAGCGAGGATCCCGAGGATCCCGACGCGTGAAGCCGCTGCTCGAGCTGCGCCCCGGCCAGGCCTTCCTGCGCCGCCGGCAGGGCGTCGCGCTGCGCGACCTGCCGGGCTTCGTCCGCGGTCAGCACCGCCTGCCGCGGGGGGCGGGCCGCGCCGCCGAGCAGTTCGTCCACGAGCTGGGTGCGGAGGCCCTCGAGGCCGAGGTCGCCGCGGTCTATGAGGGCGCCAAGCGCCAGCTCGGCCTGCGTCGACGCCAGCTCGCCCGCGCCGTGGCCGAGGGCGGGGGCAACGTCGACGCCCCGCAGTTTCGCTTCGTGATCGAGCTCGAGCTCGATCCCAAGGACCCCAGCCGGGCGCTGTGGCAGCGCCGGGTCGAGCTCCTGGTCCCGCCGGCGCAGCTGCCCGGGGGCTTTGACGCGCTCTTCCCCGTGGGCTGCGACGAGCTGGTGATCCCCCTGGCGAGCTCGGGCGAGGCCGAGGACTTCGACGAGATCGTCGAGCAGCTCGAGGACTTCGCCGAGCGCTGGGGTGGCGTGGTCGAGGAGGACGACAGCCTCGGCCTGGCCGCGCTCTCGACCCGCGACGGCAGCCGCCTCGAGCTCGACCTGCGGGCGAGCGAGCTGAGCCTGCGCATGCTCGGGCAAGAGGGCTGCCGCGAGCTGCTGCTCGAGGCCGAGCGCCGCTTCGCCGAGATCGCGGGGCCCGTGGTCGCGGCCCTCGAGGGCTGAGCCCCGACCCGTGACTGCGCAGGCGGTGTGGCCTGCGCCTGGTCGCGCGCGGGGAGCTGTGCCCCGAGCGTCTCTGGCGCACGTTTCAGACTATGTTTTATGGGTTTGTTACCTGTAAATATGGATGCGCCCAAAATGCTCTAAATTCAGTGATTTATGGGTTTCAGAAGAAAATATTTTTTCCAGTGAATCATGATTGAATAAAAACATCGTGGCCTACCGTATGGACTTCGTGCTTCGCTGCGGCCAACGGAGCCTGCATGAAGTTGTGGATGATCACCGGAAGCTCGACCGACGACGGCGCCCCGATCTACCTGCGCACGGACGGCTCGTGGACGCGCGCCCTGGTCGAGGGCGCGGTCCTCGAGTCCGAGGCGTCGCGCGACGAGGCCCTCGCCGAGGCGCGCCAGCGCGAGCGCGCCGTCTGTGATCCCTACGTGATCGTGGTCAGCCGCGACGCGTCGGGGCAGCCGGGGCCGACGAGCCTGCGCGAGCGCATCCGGGCCGAGGGCCCGACGATCACCTTGCCCTGCGCGGCCAAGCCCGCGCGCGCAGGCGAGCGCCAGGCGAGCGCCTGAGGAGCACCATGTATCGCTACGACGAATACGATCAGACCATCGTCGAGGAGCGCGCGGCGCAGTTTCGCGATCAGGTCGCGCGCCGGCTCAGCGGAGAGCTGAGCGAGGAGGCCTTCAAGCCGCTGCGCCTGCAAAACGGGCTGTACATGCAGCTGCACGCCTACATGCTGCGGGTGGCGATCCCCTACGGGCTGCTGTCCACGGTCCAGCTGCGCAAGCTCGCCGAGATCGCCCGGGTCTACGACCGCGGCTACGGCCACTTCTCGACCCGCCAGAACATCCAATACAACTGGCCGCGGCTCCACGACGTCCCCGACATCCTCGACGAGCTCGCCAGCGTCGAGATGCACGCGATCCAGTCGAGCGGCAACTGCATCCGCAACACGACCTCGGATCACCTGGCGGGGGTCGCCCGCGACGAGCTCGAGGACCCGCGGGTCTACTGCGAGCTGATCCGCCAGTGGTCGACCTTCCACCCCGAGTTCGCGTTCTTGCCCCGCAAGTTCAAGGTCGCGGTGACCGGCGCGCCCACGGCCGACCGCGCCGCGGTCCGGGTCCACGACATCGGCGTGCGCATCGTCGAGGACCCCGAGCGACCCGGGCGGACGGGCTGCCAGATCCTCGTGGGCGGCGGCCTCGGTCGGACCCCGCGGATCGCCGAGCTGTGCCGCGAGTTCGTGGCCCGCGAGGACCTGCTGAGCTACCTCGAGGCGGTCCTGCGCGTCTACAACCGCCACGGCCGCCGCGACAACAAGTACAAGGCGCGGATCAAGATCCTCGTCGGCGCGCTGGGCATCGAGGAATTCCGCCGCCAGGTCGAGGCCGAGTGGGCGCTGATCCGCGACGGGGTCATGAAGCTGACCCAGGCCGAGTACGACCGCGTCGCGGCCTACTTCTCCCCGCCGGCCTACCGCGCGCTCGAGAGCAGCGACGGCTACGTGGCGGGCCTGCGCCTGAGCCCGGACCGCGCGCTCGGGCGCTGGGTGGCCAGCAACGTGCTGCCCCACCGCCAGCGCGGCTACTCGATCGTGATGGTCTCACTCAAGCCGCGCGGGCGCCCGCCGGGGGACGCGACCGCCGAGCAGATGGAGGCGATCGCCGACATCGCCGACGAGTTCGGCTTTGGCCAGGTGGTGGTCAGCCACGACCAGAACCTGGTCCTGCCCGACATCGAGAGCGCGCGCCTGCACGAGGTCCACGCGCGCCTCGCCGCCCTCGAGCTCGCCGAGCCGAACGTCGGCCGGGTCACCGACATCATCGCCTGCCCGGGCCTCGACTACTGCAACCTGGCCAACGCGCGCTCGATCCCCGTGGCCACGCGGATCAGCGAGCACATCGAGGATCTCGACTACCTCCACGACCTCGGCGAGATCAGCCTCAACATCTCGGGCTGCATCAACGCCTGCGGCCACCACCACGTCGGCAACATCGGGATCCTCGGCATCGACAAGCAGGGCGAGGAGTTCTACCAGCTGATGCTCGGCGGGTCCTCGGGCGACGACGCCTCGCTCGGCAAGATCGTCGGCCCAGCCCTCCCCAGCGCGGAGATCGTCACGGCCATCGACACCGTGCTGCGCACCTACCTCGACGGGCGCGAGTCGCCGGAGGAGCGCTTCATCGACTACGTGCGCCGCATCGGCCTCGATCACTTCAAGGAGCGTCTAAATGGCTGAGTCCAGCAACGACAAGCGCCTGCGCCTGTGCGGCGCGGGGGCGTCGGCCGAGGGCGGCGCGAGCATCCTGGCGATCGTCGATGGCGCGCCGGCGATCGTCTGTGACGCGTGGAAGCAGCTGACGCAGGATGAGGCGCAGCCAGCTGCGGGCAAGCTGCCAGCTACGCGCAAATTGCCAGCTGCGCGCAAATTGATTGTCACGCCCGCGCGCTTCGCCGAGCTCGCAGCACAGCGCGAGGCGGCCGGCGCGGCCCTCGAGCTCGGCGTCCGCGTGCCCGGGGAGACCGAGCCCGAGGCGCTGCTCGAGGCCCTGGGCCTGGAGCAGCTCGGCGAGGGCTCGGGGGCGCCGACGCTGATCGCCATCGAGGTGCCCAAGTTCACCGACGGCCGCCACTTCAGCCTCGCCCGGCTGCTGCGCGAGCGTCATGGCTACCGCGGCGAGCTGCGGGTCGTGGGCGACGTGACCCCCGATCAGCTGTTCTACATGCGCCGCTGCGGCTACGACAGCTTCGTCCTGCGCGAGGGAGAGTCGCTGGCCACGGGGCTGCGGACCTTGGCGGCCTTCTCGGTCGCCTATCAGGGCGCGGCCGACGACGCGCGGCCGCTCTATCGACGCCGCGCCTGAGCGCGGACGCGACAAACAAAGACGCGGGCGGAGGCCGAGGCCTCGCCCGCGTCTTTGCGTTGCTCGCTGGGATCAGTCGGCGTAGTTGATCCAGCTGGCCGTGGTCCAGTCGTCGCCGGCCGGGTCGACGGCGCCGATGTAGCTGGTCCCGCCGCAGCCCGAGCCGTTGCCGGCCACGTCGCCGCTGGGCACGATGCTGGCGCCGCCCCAGGCGACGCTGCCCAGGCCGGGGTCGGTGGCCAGGTTGGCGCGGCTCTCGTCCTCGACCCACGCGGTCCAGCCGGCGGCGTCGAGGCTCTCGGCGCCGGAGTTGTGCTCGGGGTCGCCGTAGTTGCCGAAGAAGATGTTGTTCTCGATCGTGATGTTGCCGGCGTCGGCCTCGGTGAAGGTCGCCTCGTCGGCGAGCAGCGTCGCCTCGAGGGCGATGTTGGTGAAGATGTTGGCCTGCCAGGAGCCGTGGGTGCCTTCCTTGATGGTCACACCCTTGCTCTTCTCGGCGCCCTCACCCGCGCCCACGCAGGTCACGTTGCAGATCTCGGGGGCGGTCTTGGGGGTCGCGGAGAAGTCCGTGCCCTGGTTCGAGACCTCGAAGCAGTTGTCGCCGTTGCCCTCTTCTTGCTGGATGAAGACGTGCTGGATGGTGCCGGTGAAGCCCTGGTCGACGTCGATGGAGTCGTCGGCCGCGCCGGTCACCACGATGTGGTCGAGGTCGAAGCCGCCGCCGAAGAACTCGATGCCGTCGTCGGAGCCCTTGTGGACCTGGACGTAGCTGGCCTTGGTCGCGGTGCCGCAGGCGTAGAAGGTGATGCCGTTGAGCTCGCTGCCGTCGGAGAGGGTGAAGCCGGCGTACTCGACGCGGACGTACTCGAGCGAGCCACAGTTGTGGGCGTCGTCGCTGCCGCCGTAGTTGGGGGGCTCGGGGAAGCCCTCGGCGAGGCCGGGGGCGCCGAGGTTGGTGGTCGCGGCGCCAAGCAGGACCACGCCGCCCCAGTCGCCAGCGGCGGGGCTGGAGGAGTTGTTCGAGGTGAAGACGATCGGCGCGTCCGCGGTGCCCTCGGCCATGAGCATGGCGTCCTGGACGATGATCAGCGCGGAGTTGTTGGCGCCCAAGATCGTGGTGCCGGGCTCGATGGTCAGGGTCGCGCCGCTGACGTAGATGTAGTCGGTGAGGACGTAGGTCTTGTCCGCGGTCCAGGTGGTGTCCGCGGTGATGTCCTCACTGACCTCGACGCGATCGGAGCCCTCGGTCTCGCCAGTCTCTTCGCTGGTCTCGCCGCTCTCGTCGTCGTCGCTGGCGCCGTCGTCGGAGCAGCCAACCGTCAAGGAAAGGGAGGTCGCCAGGGCGGCGCAGGACAGGATCGAAGGAAGTCGCTTCATGGGGGATGGTCTCCTGGCCGGCTTCCTAGCCGGGGTTTGTGACGGGCGACGAACTGGATTGCGAAGGCTGTGTGACGTTGATGGATGGAGGTAGTGACTTTGCGACGCGCGCGTGGCGGGAGATCTAAAGCCTGCGTGGGTGCGAGCGCCGCACAGCGACACGCGTGTCGTGACCGGGCACTCGTTACCGGATGAGCGGCCCGAGTGTTTGGTGGCTGGTCTGATGAGCCAATACGAGGCCGAAGTTGGAGGGGGGTATCGGCATGGCGGCGCAGAGGTCGCACCTCGCTGTGGGGCTGAGATGAGCGGATTCCTAGCTCTAGGAATCCCTTGACGCTGCTATTGGAGCCTGATATTGTGACATGATGTACAGAAAACATGCAGGCATGCAGGCATGCAGTGCTACGGTTCGGATGCTCGTGTGCCTCTGTGTGTTCGGGAGTGGTTGCGATGCTGGGACAGATGGCGATACCAGTGATTCAGAGATCGGAGAGGATGGTGGGGATGCCATGATTCAGTGCGAACTCGTCGACACGCTCGCGCTGGTTGATGCGGACGAGGTCGCTCCCAATGGTAAGGCTGGCGCCGAAATTTTGGCTGCGGTTCCCGATTCGTTTCTGACTACGCTCCATTGGGATCTGTCGAACAGTAGAGTCGAGGTTGAGGTCGAGGGGACAGTTGGACAGAGCTCCAGCCTCGAACTCGGGTTCACTCTGGCTGCGGACCCGGTTTTTGTATTTGAGGATTGGGCTGCGATGAATTCGCAGGGGGAAGTGGTGTCTGAAGGTGAGGTTGTCTGTGAGGACTATGTCCGGACATCATTGGACCTCACCGCACATACAATGGACGGTGCGTTGTCGATTGCCTTGCCCAGCGTCGACGTGCGGCTCGGTCCAGACTATCCGGAGTTTGGGATCTTGGCGGAGCCATTCATACTGAAGACTGCCCAGCTCGCCTCTCCGGAGGTTGCGTTCGTCTCTCCTGTTGTCCAGCCGGCAGACAACGATAAGACCGTGGCGCTCATTTTCGAGGGGGAGGGGGTGTCTGGCACGATCACCGCCTACGCCACTGTTGGTGATGATGTGCATCAAATTGTGGTGTCCCGATGGTGATGTCGAATTCTCATCGATTTTTAACTCTTGCTCTCGGGGGTAGTTTTGTCCTCGGATGTTCTATCGATGAGGAAGAATTGTGTGGCGAGCCTCGCGGCGATGACGAAGTGGGTGTCGTAGGGGAGGGAGTGTCACAGGATAGAGATGGACCCGAGCCTATCGAGTTCGTCGAGTATCAGGTCGACGATGTGCTAGCTGTTGAGGTCTTGGCACAAGAACCGAGAAGCTGGGAGAACGAAGATCCTCGTTGGCCGGTGACATCTGAGAGCACATTGCAGGAGTATCCTCTTCGTACTGTTGTGCAGACTCGGCTGGCGTACCCCACTCCTGGTGGTGATCTGTCCATCATTAGAGGTAGTGGATTTCTGGCTGGGCCTAGGCATGTGATAACAAACAGGCATACTGCTGTGGCTCCTGGGGTTAATGTTAATGAGATGATTGAGGATGAGCCTGCGCTTTTTGATTTCAGTGTATTTCCTGGGAGGTCGAACGTCGCAATTCTGAATGGTGGGGATTGGAGGGTTGAGCGAGTGCTCTATAACCCTTACCCGGTGACGGAGTACGATGACTATGCAATTCTCGTGCTCGAAGATGACCCGGAACGATCGGGTCAATATGGTCGGATGGGTGTTTGTGAGTTCTCGAAGGGGACGCTCGACGGTCTTTGGGTCTCTAGTGCGGGGTTCCCGGGGGCTGATCAGGACTGTGAACATACTCCAGATGATCCCATACCAGGAGTGAGTGATTGTCCTTGTGGCGGATGGATGTATCTCCAGTCGTGCTGGGTGGAGGATGTGGATCCACAGGAACTGACTCTCTCTTGTGTGGTTCAGTCTGGACAGTCGGGAAGCCCCGTATGGTTTGACGGATGCGGCTCTGACGAGACTCGGTGTACGGTAGGCATTCTTTACGGCAGTACTGGTCTCAGCACGGGCGCTGTCCGTTGGGAGGACGAGGACGTCGAGTGGCTGAGGTCGAATATCTGCGCATGGCCATCTCAGTACGCCGTGATGCCGTCTTTTTGTTGACTTTGGGAGTAGCGTGAGTCCTGGAAATCGTCAGGGGATCCGGCAGTGGCGGCGCATCACGATCTCGAACAGCCGCGGGCCGATCAGCCGCTCGAGGGTGACCCCCAGCCGTTGTAGCCACGGCCCGACGAGGTAGCGCGGCGCGAGCCGGCGCTTGCCGACAAGGCGCTCGACCATGGCCGCGAATTCCCGAGGATCCCCGCCGACGGCCTCCTCGGCCGCGAAGCCCGTGACCGTCAGGCGCATCTGCGCGCTGTAGGCCGACGACTCGCCGGCGGCGGCGTGGATGCGGTTGGTGGTGATCTCGGTGCGAAAGTCTCCGGGGGCGATGGTGCAGGCCTGGACGCCGAAGGGGCGCAGCTCGAGGCGCAGGGCCCGGGTCAGGCCCTCGACGGCGAACTTGCTGGCGCTGTAGTAGCCCTGAAAGGGCAGGGCGAGCATGCCCGCGAGGGAGCTGACGTTGAGGATCTTGCCGCTGGCCTGGGCGCGCATCGTGGGCAGCACCGCCCGGGTCACGCGGATCAGCCCGAGCAGGTTGGTCTCGAGCTGGCGGCGAAGCTCGGGCATCGAGGTGTCCTCGATCGATCCGACCACGCTGATCCCGGCGTTGTTGATCAGCACGTCGATGCGCCCGGCCTCGGCGAGGACCGTGGCCACGCCGGCGGCGACGCTCTCGTCGTCGTCGATGTCCATGGTCAGCATGTGGACGCCGGCGGGCGGCGAGGCCACGCGCGCGGGCGCCCGCGAGCTGCCGTAGACGCGGTGCCCTGCGGCGGCCAGGCGCGCGGCGGCGGCCCGGCCGAGGCCCGAGGACGCGCCGGTGACGAGGACGACGAGGCTCATGGCCGGCGCCACGCGAGCGTGGCCTGGGCGCCGGCCTGAGCGAGGCGAATGCGATAGGCGCCGGCCGTGGACAAGCCGTCGACGCGCAGGCCGAGCAGCTGCGAGGCGGCCCGGGCCATGTAGGGCATGTGGCCGACGGCGATCACCTCGGCGTCCTCGTCGAGCTTGGCGAGGCTCGAGAGCAGCGCGGCGGGGTCGCTGCCCGGGAACAGGTCGGGGCGGGGGATCACCGCGCTCGCGCAGCGGGTCGCGGCGGCGATGAGCTCGGCGGTCTGGACGGCGCGGACCAGCGGGCTGGTCCAGATCCGCGTCGGCGTGACGCCCAGCGCGGCGAGGGCCTCGCCGGTCGCCTGGACCTGGGCGCGGCCGGCGAGGGTCAGGTGGCGGCCCTCGTCGCCGAGCGCGTGGCTCGGCGCGCTGGCTTCTCCGTGTCGAATGAGCGTCACGAACATGGCGCCCAGTCTACCGCGATTGCAGACGTCGCCAGGGTCGCCCCTGCTCAGCCTTCGAGCACCCCCTCGAGGAGGAGCGGATCGTCGGTCATGATCCCGTCCACGCCCTCGGCGATGAGGGTCTCCATGTTCGCGGCGTCGTTGACCGTCCACGGGTGGACCATGAGATCGTGGGCGTGGGCGAAGTCGATGAGCCCCTTGGTGGTCAGCTCCCAGGGCGACTGCACGAACCCGCAGGGCGGCAGGTAGTCTGGGTCCTGGTCGTTGGCCGCTTGCTGGAAGGTGGCCATTTCAACGAGGGTCATGGCCGTGAAAGTGTCCGGGCTGGCCGCGCGAAACGCCTGAATCGTCGCGTCGTGGAACGAGGCGACCACGATGCGGTCGGCGACGCCATGGTCCTCGAGCAGGGCCGCGAAGGTGGGCACGATGCTCGGCTCCGCCTGCTTGATCTCCATGAGGTAGTAGGCGTCCGGGAAGGTCTCGAAGATCTCCTCGACCCGCGGAATCTGAATGCCCATGCCGCGATAGGGGAAAGTCTCGCCGCCGTCGGTGGTGAAGTCGTAGGCCGCGTCGAGGGCCCGCAGCTCGTCGAAGCTCATGTCCGCGATCGCGCCCGTGCCCTCGGTGGTCCGGTCGACGGTGTCGTCGTGCATGACCACGATCACGCCGTCCGAGCTCATGTGGAGATCCATCTCGATGATCTCCGCGCCCACGGCGAGGGCGTTCTCGAACGCGGGCAGGGTCGCCTCGGGACGCAGGCGCCCGCCGCCGCGGTGGGCGATGTTCAGGACGTGGTCCGAGAGCAGCGGGTTGCCCTCCGTGCCCGTCTCGGTCTCGGTATCGGTCTCGGTATCGGTCTCGGTGTCCGTGCCGGTCTCGATTCCCGTATCGGTCTCGGTGTCCGTGCCGATCTCGGTATCGGTATCGGTCTCGGTATCGCCGACCACGTCGCTGCTCTCCGAGCCCTCGGCGCCCGAGCAGGCGCCGAGGATCCACGCGAGCGATGGGCCAATCAGTGCAGGGGGAAGGCGGCGCATGGCCGCATCATCACCCAGTCGATTGGTGGAGGCCAGCGGGGCCGGCGCTCGGATGTTCTCAGCGAGGCCGCGAATGGATCCCACTCGCGGCCTTCGTGCTCAGTACTTCCAGGTCAGCCCGATCTTGAAGCTGACCCCGTCGCGGGTCTCGTAGGTCACGGGGCCGTCGGGGTCGTAGCCCAAGGTCCGGCGCTCGCGGGTGTTGAGGATGTTCCCGACCTCGAAGTCGAGCATCAGCTGGTTGCGCAGGTCACCCCACTCGTTGCGCTTGTAGGCCAGCAGGCGCTGCGAGGCGGTCAGGTCGAGCTGGTGCATGGGCTGCTGGACCATGTCGGGCAGGCCGAGGCCCTGGACCTGATAGATGTAGGGTCCAAAGGCGTTGTACATGATCCGCGCGCTGGTCCCCGACTCGTCGTTGGCGTAGTCGAGGTAGGCGTTGATGATCCACGGCGACTGGCCCTGGAGCGGGCGCACGCGGCTGGTCGAGACCTGGTAAGCCTCGCGGCAATTCTCGTCGGGCACGGCGCCCTCGAGCTCCGATTCGTTGCCGGGCAGGTAGCAGGGCGCGCCGAGCTGCACCCGCGAGTAGATGTAGGCGAAGTTCGCCCCGATCGAGAGGTCGCGGAGCAGGTCTTTGGCGCGGCCCGCGTCCTCGGGGGCGAGGAAGTCCAGGGCCTTGCGGAACTCGACCTCGAAGCCGCTGTTGATCGCGCCCTCGGCGTTGGCCCACGAGGCGCTGGGGTTGTCGCTGGCCCCGATGACCTCCTCGATCGGGTCCTCGAAGTGCTTGAAGAACGCGCTGACGGCCACGACCTCGTTGGCCCGCGGGAACCACTCGACGCGCAGGTCGGCGTTCCAGATCTTGGTCGAGACCAGGTCCTGGTAGCCCTGCTTGGAGAAGCCGCCGATGTAGTCGCGGAACTGGAAGGGCGCGAGCTCGCGGAACTCGGGGCGGGCCACGGTCCGGCTGCCGCCGAGGCGGATGTTGAGGTCGCCGGCGTCCTCGGGCAGGCCGGGGGAGAACACCAGCGAGGCCGAGGGCAGCCAGTCGAGGTCGACGAGGTGCGCGCCCTCGAGGTCCGAGTCGGTCTCGTCGGGGTTGTAGAGATCGAAGGGCTGGGCGTCGATCACGTTGGACTCGAGGCGCACGCCGCCGTTGATCTTGAACCACCGCACGAAGGGCAGGTCGAGCATCACGTAGCCGGCGATGTTGCGCGACCAGGCCGTGTAGTTGTCCTGCTTGCGCAGGCGGTCGACGAGCACGAAGGGCTGGGTCCCGCCGTTGGCCGCCGACACGCCGCCGCCGATGGTCGAGGCGTTGATCGGGTTGTCCTGGCCGTTGGGCACGGCGTCGAACAGCCCCGTGGCGTAGTTGTAGTCGAAGCGCCGGGCGATGAACTCGCGCTGCTTGGCGTCGATCCACGCCCCGAACTCGAGCTTGCTGTCGAGGCCCTTCCACTGGCGGAAGGGCAAGGTGAAGTTGAGCCCGGCGTTCTCGTTGTTGTCGGTCAGGTCGAGGAAGAGCTGGTTGCCCGTCGGACCGTTCGAGGTGTCGATCTGGTAGTAGTCCTGGTCGCTGTTGTACAGGTAGACCATCTCGCGCATCGACGGGTCGTCGCGGCGAGCCTGGGAGAAGGACCCGAAGTAGTCGATGGTCAGGTCCTTGGCCCGGCGGATGCGGTGCTCGCCACGCAGCTCCGTGAACGCGATCGCGCTCATCTGGTAGCGCTGGCGCGTGTAGTTGATCAGCCCGGCACCCGAGACGCTGCGGACCGTGCCGTACATGTCGCGGGTCTCGTCGTGGGCCTCGCGGGCGTAGAGCCCGGTCAGCGCGAAGCGGTTGTCGCTGTCGACGTCGAGCTGGAGCTTGAGCAGGCCGTTGAAGTTGGTGACGTAGTCGGTCTTGAACGACTCGAGGTCGACCTGCGGGGTCGTCAGCGAGGGCTCGCCTTCTTCGAGGCCGTACTGCTTGATGATCTCGTTGTTGGTCTGGTGCTCGTTCTCGTAGCTGCCCGAGAACAGCAGCCCGAACTTGCCGCCGCGCTCGTTGAGCTTCCAGCTGTTGCCAGCGGTCAGCTTGAGCCCGAAGTTGGCCGGCGCGAGGCCGCCGCGGATGATCTTGGTCCGGGTGTCGAGGGACTCGCCTTGGGCCTCGATCTCCTCGGTCGTCCACTTCTCCTCGAGGTTGTCGTCGAGGGCGCCGCGGCCGACGGCCGAGTTGGCGGGGAAGGAGCCCGGGATCCCGCGCGGGATGTTGCCGAGGGCGAAGAAGTCGTAGCCGCCGTAGCCGGCGTCGGTCGCCATCTCGCGGAAGCTGGTGTTGGTGTTCATCCCCATGCTCACGCCGAGGCTGACCGTGGGCTCGCTGGGCGCGTCGCGGGTCACGAACTGCGTCGAGCCGCCGGCGAAGTCGCCGGGCACGTCGGGGGTGAAGGTCTTTTGGATGTTGATGGCCGAGAGCGCGCCCGAGGGGAACACGTCGAGGGGGACGGTGCGCAGCTCGGGCTCGGGGCTGGGCACGCGCGCGCCGTCGAGCAAGGTGTTGCCGTAGCGGTGCCCGAGGCCGCGGACGAAGAGGTAGCGCCCGTCGACCACGGTCGCGCCGACGATGCGCACGGCCACGCTCGCGACCTTGCCGCCGCCGGCCTTGCTCATCTCGGACGCGTCGATGCCGTCGTTGACCGAGGTCTTCTGCTTGCGGGCCTCCTGGAGCGCGCCCTCGGCCTCGAGGTTGAGGTCGTCGGCGACCTCGAAGGTCTCCATCACGCCGGTCATCGGCACGAGCTCGACGTCCTGGGCCTGGGCGGCGCCCTCGGCCACGCTGAGCTCGGGGATCTCGACGCGCTCGTAGAGGTCGAGCTCGACCTCGAGGGTGTGCACGCCCGGCGGGAGCTTGAGCTCGTAGCTGCCGTCGACGCCGGTGCGCGCGACGTAGTCGGTGCCCTTGGCGCGGACGTAGACGCCGGCGAGCGGCTCGGCCTTGGCGTTGCGGACCACGCCGGTGACCGTGCCCACGGCGCCCTCGGCCTGGACCTCGCCGGACTTGAGCTCGGCGTCGAGGGCCTCCTGGTCCTCGGAGATGTCCTCGAAGAAGAACGCGTCGTCCTCTCCGATCTCGCCCTCGTCGCCCCAGTCGTCGCCCCAGTCGTCGTCGCCGCCGTCTTCTCCGGGGCTCGCGTCGCCCTCACCGCTCTCGGGCGCGATGACGAACTCATCGTCCTCGCCACCTTCAGCGTCGCCACCGCCCTCGCCATCATCGGGGCTGATCACGAACTCGTCGTCGCCGCCCTCGGGCGCGTCCTCGGAGCCGTCGTCGAAGTCGAAGCCGTCGTCGTCCCCGGAGTCTTCGGAGCCGTCGTCGAACTCGAAGTCGTCCTCGGGCGGGGCGGCCAGAGCCTGGGGCGCGGCGCCCAGAACCAAGAATCCGGGCAGGGCAAAGCCCCACCGCTGCAAGTTGCGGTGTCGTTTCATCGTGGTTTCGCCAAGTTGTCGGCGCAGGGCCTGCGCCGGCTACTGAACGGGGATCTCTTTGGTGACCAGCACGGCGGTCACGCGCAGGCGCGGGAGCTCTGCCGCGTCCTTGCCGGCCTTCTCGGCGACCAGGCCATTGACGATGTCCTCGGAGTCCTTGGCGAAGGACATGGCCTGGAGGACGAAGCCGTAGGGGGTCTGCTCGGAGGCGTCGACGTAGATCACCTTGTCGTCGCGTCCGGCGGCCAGGCGACCGAGGCGCTCGGCGGCCTCGTCGGGGCTCAGCTCGATGCTGCCGACCTTGTAGACCGCCTCGCTCGCGTCGCGCTCGGCCTCGACGCGGAGCACGAGCGGCTTGTTGTCGGGGTTGGCCTCGGCGAGGGCCTGGTCCTTGTCGTCGGGCGGCGGGAGCCGGGCCAGGTAGTGCGCGCTGACCACGGGGGCGAGGACCATGAAGATGATCAGCAAGACCAGGACCACGTCGACCAGCGGGGTGACGTTCATGTCCGGGCTGACCGCGTGCTTGGGCTTGCGCTTGAAGCTGCGCGCGCCTTTTTTCTTGCTCGCCATGCTCAGGCCTCTTCTTCCCAGCCGTCTTTTTGAGCGCCGACGGACAGCTGCACGTAGGCGAAGCCGAGGTTTTGGATCTCGTGGAAGACGCTGCGGATCTGCCCGTAGGGGATGCGCGTGTCGCCGCGGAAGAGCAGCACCTGGTTGGGGTCGGCCTCGCGCAGCTTGGCGAGCTCGGCGACCAGGCCGTCGAGGGAGTACTCGACGTCGCCGATGTAGTAGGCCGCGGCCTCGGGGTCGTCTTCGGCGATCGCCACGCTGACGACGATCGGCTCGATGTCCTCCTGGTCCTTGTCGGCGTTTTTAGCCTCGAAGCGCTTGACCGCCACGCCCTCTTGCATGTTGGGGATCACCAACATGAAGATGATCAGCAGGACCAAGACGACGTCGACCAGGGGGGTGACGTTGATGTTGGGCTTGACCTTTTTATCGCCGCCAGTATCAAGCTGAACGCCCATCGTGGGCCTCCAGGTGATCGAGGAGCTCGCCGGCGGCGTGCTGCATCGCCATGTCGAGCTTGTCGAAGCGCGCGGACAGGTAGTTGAAGATCAGCACCGAGACGATGGCCACGACCAGGCCGATGGCGGTGACGATCAGCGCCTCGGCGATACCAGCGGACACGGCCTCGATGCCGCCGCCGCCCGAGGCGGCGATGCCGGTGAACGCGACGATGATGCCGATCACCGTGCCGAACAGCCCGATGAAGGGGGCCGTGGAGCCGACCGAGGCCAAAAAGCCCATGCCCTTGCGAGCCTCGGCGGCGATCTCGTCGAGGCGGCGCTCGAGGTCGCGGCGGGCGAACTCGAGCCGCTCCTCGGCGCCCTCGTGGCGCTGGTAGGCCTGGAGGCCCATGCGGGTCAGCCGGGCGAGGGGGGCCTTGTCGAACTCCGCGCCCTTGGTGAGATCCAAGAGCGTGTCGAGGTCGAGCTCGTCGAGGAGCGGGCGGCTCTTCTTGGCGAAGTTGGCCGAGCTCGAGAAGGCGCGGCCGAGGACCAAGAAGCGCTCGATGGTCACGTAGATGCTGCCGACGCCCATCAAGACCAAGGAGACGGCGACGAGCTTCGAAAGAAAGCTCATCGTGCTCCAGATATGTACGAGATCGAGTTCCATGATGTCTGGCCTTGCGTTGCCGAGTGGGGGAGAGGTGGAGGTGGAGCGGTTGACGCTAGTTGAGGGTGAAGGGGATGGTCACCGTCAGGTAGACGGTGATCGGCTTGCCCTGGTAGGTCGACGGCTTGAATTTCCAGGTCTTGACGGCGTCCGAGACGGCCTTGAGCAGCAGCTTGTTGGCCTTCGCGTAGAGCTCGGGCTCGGCCTTTTCGTCCAGGGAGTTGGACTTGGCGAGGACCTTGGCGCCCTTCACGGAGCCGTCTTTGTAGATCACGAGTCGGACTTTGACCTTGCCGGTGATGTTCCGCTTCTTGAGCGGCGGCGGGTACACGGGCGAGTTGCCGCCGACCTTCTTGGGCACGGTGGCGTCGGCCGGGCGCTCGATCGGCTTGTCCGGGTTGTAGGGGAAGGCGTCCTTCTTCTTGGCCTTCGGCTTCTCGGCGGGCTTCTCTTCGGGCTTTTCCTCGGGGGCTGGCTTGCCCTCGCCCTCGTTGCGCGCGTTGTTGTTGCTGCCGCCGGTCTGGCCGTAGCCCGGGCCGTGATCGTTGATCTCACCCTCTTCGGGGTTCTCGTCGACCGCGTCCGGGTTTTGGATCTCCGGCTGCGGCGAGGGCTTGGGGCTGGGCTTGGAAGGCTTGTCGCTCGGGGGCGGCGGGGCCTCGGGAGGCGGCTCCTCCTCGATCGGCTCCTCCTCCTCGAGCTCCTCTTCCATCTGGAAGTCTTGGATCTCGGCGTCGACGATCTCCTCTTGGATGATCTCTTCGGGCTCGAGGCTCGCTGCATAAAAAGCAGAGCCAAGGCCGCCGCCAGCGAGGAGCAACGCCGCCAGCATGGACTGCCAGCGCTTGCGCTCGAAGAAGCTCTGCTCGCCGCTCGGGTCGAATCCGCCGAACACCGCGGCGGAAGTTAGGGCCGAGTCGTGGCTTATGGGTTTCGAGTATGTTGCGGAGGCGTGACAAGAGCAGGCGCCGGGAAAGTCGCAGTGTTCTTTCTCTCGTATTTCGCCGGGCTCTCTCGACCCTCAGCACCAGTTAGATGGGCGCTGACACCCCAATACAGACATGTAACAGGGGAGACATCCGTGTCACGCGAAGGTGATCTCCTGCGCCTCGATGACGCGTGTCCCAGTTTTCCACGGGTTCGCTCGAGCGCGGGGCATGGCGCCAAAAACAGCCATTTGAGCGCGTTTGGGACCAAACAGGGGCGCGATTGATATCCTCGCCGCGTGCTCGACGACAGCCTGAGCGTCGACCGGCCGGAGCTCGTCAGCCTGCCGGGGGGACAAAGCGAGACGCTGGTCGCGGAGGGCGAGAGCGATGGGGAGGGGGCGCGCCGTCGCGGCCGAGATCTCGAGGTTGGCGAGCGCTTCGCGGGCTTTCAGATCCGCGGCTTGCTGGGGCGTGGGGCCATGGGCGTGGTCTACGACGCCTGGGATCCCACCCTCGAGCGCAGGGTCGCCCTCAAGCTGCTGCGCACGCCGAGCAAGCGCGCGGTCGAGCGGCTGCTCCGCGAAGCTCGCGCGCTCGCGCGCTTCGATCACCCCGGCGTGGTGCGGATCTGGGCGGCGGATGTTCACCGCGGCGCGGTCTACATCGCGATGGAGCTGATCGAGGGCGTCAACCTTCGCCAGTGGCTGGCGCCGCAGCGCGACTGGCGGGAGATCCTGTCGGTGCTCATGGGCGCGGGCCACGGCCTCGCCGCTGCCCACGCGGCCGGCGTGGTCCACCGCGACTTCAAGCCCGAGAACGTGCTCGTGGGCGCGGACGGCCAGGCGCGGGTGCTGGACTTCGGCATCGCGCGGGTCAAAGGCGGGGCGCTCGAGGGCTCCGTGGACTGGACCGTCGATGGCGACGTGGAGCTCGAGGGCGGCTGCGCGAGCTCGGGGCTCAGCGGGAGCTTCGTGGGCGGGGGCGAGCAGGCCGACGCGCAGCCGCTGACCGAGGCCGGGGCTGTGGTCGGCACGCTGCTCTACATGGCGCCGGAGCAGCACGCGTCTCGGCCCATCGACGAGCGGGCGGATCAGTTCGCGTTTTGTGTGACCCTCTTCGAGGCGATCTATGGCGTCCATCCCTTCCCGGCGCGGACTCGCGAGGAGCTGGCGGCCAAGGTCATGGAGGGCGAGCTGGCGATGCCGGCCAACCATCTCGACAAGGCGCCGCGCTGGCTCGAGCGGGTGATCTTGCGCGGGCTCTCGCCGGATCGAGAGGCGCGCTTCGAGAGCATGGACGCGCTGCTCGAGGCGCTGGCCCGCTACCCCGGGCGCCGCCGCCGTCGCCTGCGGTGGCTGGGCGCGGGCGCCCTCGCGGCGGCGGCCCTGACCTTGGGGCTCCTGCTGCCCAGTGGCGACGACGCGCCCGGACCCTGCGTGGACGTGAGCGCCGAGCTCGAGCCCGGGACGATCATCGCCGCCGACACGCGCGAGGCCCTCGTCGCCCGCTTCTCGAGCGTCCCGCGAGCGTGGGCGCCGCTGCTGGGCGCGCGCCTGGGCGAGGCCCTGGACGAGTGGTCGTCGCGCTGGCTCGAGGCGCGCACGCAGGTCTGCGAGCGCCGCCACGCCCACCGCGAGGCGACGGCCCTCGACGCGGCGCGAGCGGCCTGCCTGGACGCGCAGCTCGACGACGTCGATGCCCTGGCCGCGGTGCTGCGCGAGGCCGACACGGGCGCGCTCCAAAACGCCGAGCGGGCGCTGATGATCCTGCCCGACCCTGGGCTGTGCGTCGGCGACAGGCCGATGATCCGCCGGGCCCAGGCGCTGCGCGGCGGCGAGGGTCTGCTCGCCGAGCTCGACGAGCTGCGCTGGCAGGTCACGGTCGCCGAGGATCGAGATCTGGGCGCGCGGGCGGCCGCCCTCGTCGAGGAGGCGCGGGCGCTGGAGCGCAGCCCCGAGGCGGGCGCGCTGCTGGCCGAGGCGCTGCTCGTCGAGGCCGATGTGCTCGCGCTGCATGGGGACAGCGAGCGGGCCGTGGACGTCCTGCGCGAGGCCACCCGGGCCGCCGAGCGGGTGTCCGCCGACAACGTCCGCGCCCGGGCTTTCGTGAGCCTGGGCTTCGCCCTCGCAACTTGCCCGGGCCGCGATGGCGAGGCCCTCGAGGTGCTCGAGTACGCCGAGGCGCTGCTCGAGCGGGTGGGGGCGTCGCGCAGCGAGCAGGTGCGTCTGCGCCGAGGTCTGGCCGAGGCCCTGCTCGCGCGTGGCGAGCTCGCGCGGGCCGTCGCGCTCGCCGACGCGCTGGTCGCCGAGCTCGACAAAGAGGGGGGAGACACCTTCTTGCTCGGCTCGGCGCTGCTGACCCGCAGCCGCATCGCCGAGGCCGAGCGCGACGACGAGGCTGCGCTGGCCTACGCCGCGCGGGTCGTCGAGCTCTACGAGGACGCGCTCGGCCCCGACCACCCCCTGTCCGCCTCGCCGCTGACCAACATGGGCGTGGTCGAGACCCGGCTGGGGCGCCTCGACGACGCCCGCGACTCGCTCTCGCGCAGCCTGGGCCTGCGCCGGGCCCAGCACCGCGACGCGGACAGCCCCGGCACGCGGCGGCGCCTGGCCGAGGTGCTCGTCAACCTCGGCAATCTCGAGAGCACGGCCGGCCGCGAGGCAGAGGCGGCGGACGCCTACCGCGAGGCCCTGACCTTGCTGCCCGTCGACGACGCCCACACCCGGGCGCTGCTGCTCTTCAACCTCGGCGTGTCGCACCAGCTCTCGGGGCGCCACGAGCCGGCGCTGGCCGACTACCGCGAGGCCCTGCGCCTGGGCGAGGGGGTGCTCGCGGCCACCCACCCCCGGGTGGTGGGGGCGCGCCTGGGCGTGGGCAGTATGCTCGTGGCCCTCGGGCGCTTCGACGAGGCCCGCGAGCCGCTCGAGCGGGCGCTGGCGGACTGGCCGGAGGCGCTCCTGGGCGGCCTCGACGAGGCCGAGCTGCGCTTCGCACTGGCGCAGGTGCTGCGGGCGCTCGAGGGCGACGACGAGGGCTCGCTGGCGCAGGCGAAGACCCTGGCCGGAGAGGCGCGGGCGCTGTATGCGGCGTCGGGGGCGCAGGTCGAGCTCGCGGCCGTCGACGCGTGGCTCGGCGAATGACGCCGCGGGGCTGAAAGCCATCGGCGGGCGCGCTCGTTCCCGGGCCCACGCGCCCAGGCCGCGTCTCTCGCCATGTCCGCTGCAACGATCTTCCGCGCCCCCGTCTTGTGTTCGATCGCCTCGCTCTTGTCGCTGCTCACGGCTTGCCAGGCCCCGAGCGAGGGGCAGGGCGCCAGCGCCAGCGCCGAAGCTGGCTCGGCGGAGGCGCCGGCGGAGCTGCCGGTGGTCGCCAAGGTCACCAAGGTCCGAGGCAGCCGCGGCCTGAGCTCGCCGGCCCTGCCCGAGGGCGCGTTCTTGGGGGAGGGGGCGGCCCTGCACGCCGGTCAGGTCATCGAGCTGCCCCGGGGCACGCGGGCGGAGCTCGAGCTCGGCGAGGGGCTGCGCCTGCGCCTCGACGAGGACAGCCGGCTGACCCTGCCCGAGGCCGCGAGCGGCGACAGCCCGCCGAAGCTGACCCTGGAGCGGGGCCGGCTGATCGTGCTGGCGACCGCCGAGGCGCCCGAGGGGCGGGCGGCGTTGATCGTCGCGGCGGCCGATGACGAGCTCCACGTCGAGCGCGGCGAAGTCGAGCTCCACCACGCTGGCGAGACCCGGCACTACGGGGTGGTCCAGGGCCGCTCGCTGCTCCACCACGCCGAGCGCGAGATCCCCCTGGGCCCGGGCGCGAGCATCTCGACGCCGGCGGCGCCCGAGACCCGGCCCGAGACCCCGCCGGATCCGAACATCCTGGCCTTCACGCCCGCGCTGAGCCTGGCGCCGCTGCAGGAGGCGGCGTGGGCCAAGGCCTTCGAGGACAGCCAGGCCCTGGCCGAGAGCCTGCCCGAGGGCGTGGGCAGCCTGGTCGCGCGCCGGGCAGGATCCTCGGTCGAGCGCCAGTCGCTGCGCATCGGCGAGCAAAAGGTCGAGGTCGCGATCTCCGGCCGGATCGCGCGCACGCAGATCGAGCAGAGCTTCGTCAACGACTCGAGCCAGACCCTCGAGGGCATCTATCAATTCCCGCTCCCCGCCGACGCCTCGATCTCGGATCTCCAGCTGCTCGTCGGCGACACCTGGGTGCGCGGCGAGATGCTCGAGAAGACCCGCGCGCGCCAGATCTTCCGCCAGATCGTCGACGCCACCGTGCCCCGGGATCCCGCGCTCTTGCAGTGGGAGAAGGGCGGGATCTTCAAGCTCGACATCTTCCCGATCCCCGGCCACGGCGAGCGGCGGATCAAGATCGCCTACACTCAGGTGCTGCCCGAGGTCGCGGACACGCTGCGCTATCGCTACCCCATGGGGGGCTCCGGGGCCACGGCCACGGAGATCGGCGAGTTCGAGTTCTCCGTGGAGGTCGACGGCCGCGAGCTCGACGAGGACGCGCTCGCCAAGGTCAGCACGCCGATGGCCGAGCTCGCCCGCGAGCGTCGCGGGGCTGGCCTGCGCCTCGACATGCGCGAGCGCGACTATCAGCCCACCCACGAGCTCGGCGTGGACGTGCCGCTGGCCAAGGACGCGCGCAAGGTGATGGCCGCGACCCACCGCGACGCCGACGGCCAGGGCTACTTCATGCTCTCGCTCGAGCCCGAGCTGAAGCTCCAGGCGGATCCGCGCCCGGTCCACTACGCCTTCGTCCTCGATCGCAGCCACGGGACCACGCCGGAGCTGTGGACCGCGGCCGAGGGCCTGAGCCGAGCGATGCTCTCGACCCTCGAGCCCGACGATCGCTTCACGGTCCTCGCCTGCGACGCGGCCTGCGATCGCCTGTCCGGGGGGCTGCGCTCGGCGAGCGAAGGCGCCGGTCAGGCCAGGGAGCTCGAGCGCTTCTTGGACGCGCAGGTGCTCGCCGGGGCCAGCGACATCGGCAACATGCTCGAGCAGGCGGCGGCGGCCCTCGGCGAGCGCCGCGGCGACGAGGGGGGACTCGGGGGCCTCGGGGGAGAGGGCGGCGGCGAGGCGGAGCGGGTGATCGTCTACCTCGGCGACGGCATCCCGACCTCCGGGGCGCTGACCCCCGATGAGCTCGGGGCCCTCGTCGACGGCCCGCTGGCGACCACGCGCGTCCAGGCCGTGGCCATGGGCGCGCGCTCGGACCTGCTGGTCCTCGACAGCCTGGTCCGGCAAAGCGGCGGCGACCTGCTGCGCGCCGACGCCCGCGACGATCTCCACGCCCTCGCGCGAGAGCTGCGGCTGCGCGCCCAGGTCCCCGTGGCCCGGGACCTCGAGCTCGAGCTCCCGCCGGGGCTGAGGGAGGTCTACCCCAAGTCGATCCCGGCGCTGCGCCCCGGGGACACCCTGACCTTGGTCGGCAAGCTCGCCGATGGCGACCCCGCGGCCTTGCGCGGCGACCTGCGCCTGCGCGGCCGCAGCCCCAGCGGGGTGGTGGACGAGCGCTTCGCGGTGATGCTCGACGCCGAGTACTCCGTCGAGGGCGGGGCGTGGGCCGCGGGGGTCCACGCTCACCTGCCGCGGACCTGGGCGCAGGAGGAGATCAGCCACCTCACGCAGACCGAGGGCGCGTCCGCCAAGGATCGGATCGTCGCCCTGTCTCGGGAGTACAACGTGCTCTCGCGGTGGACGGCGCTGCTCGTGCTCGAGAACGACCGCATGTATCGAGAGTTCAACGTCGCCCGCAAGGCCGGGAACAAGCACGGCTGGGACGGCAAGCTGGGCGAGACCGAGGCCGCGAAGACGGCGACGACGAAGGCCAAGGCCGAGGAGAAGGTCGCGGGCGGAGGTTTCGAGGCGGAGCCGAGCGCCGACGCTGCGTCCGCGCCTTCGCCTTCGTCTGTGCCGGTGCCCATGGATGAGCCGACGCTCGACCTGGATCCAGCCTCGCCGATGCGCGAGCGCGGTGAGGCCGAATTCGCGGACGCCAAGGACATGCGCTCCGAAGACTTCGACGACTTCGAGGATATGGTGGCGTTCGACGAGGAGGAGCCCGAGGCGGAGGCGGAGTTCTCTGGTGACTTTGGCGAGGGAGGCGGGAGCAAGAAGGAGGCGGGGAAGGGCCGCGGGGCGCTCGGTCCTGCGCCCGCGGGGAAGCCGGCCAAGGCCAAGTCGAGCTCGACCTCGTCCAAGGGCTGGAGCGGCCAGGGCTGGGGCAGCGGCGGCTGGAGCGGCGACGGTGGCTGGCAAGAGCCGCGCCCGCGCCCGCGCCCGCGTCCGCAGCTTCGCCTGCGCGACGCCAACGGCCCGAGCCCCGACGAGCGCGGGCGGATCGCCACGCTCCAGCGCCAGCGCGACGCGCAGCCGGGCGACCGCAAGATCCACCGCGACCTGGTCCGGGCGGCCGTGCGCGCCGGTGATCCGAGCGCCCTCGCCCACGCGGCGGCCTGGGCCGAGGCCGATCCCGACCACGCGCCAGCGCTGCTCGCCCACGCCGACGCGCTCGCGGCCGCGGGGGATCCCCTGGCGCTGCGCGCCTACGCCAGCGCCGTCGAGGTCGCGCCCTTCTCGGTCAAGCTCCACGAGCGCATGGCCACCGCGCTGGCGCGGGCTGGAGACTTCGAGCGGGCCTGCTCGCACCGGCGCGCGCTGGTCAGCATCGATCCGAGCAGCGGCGAGCGGGCTGCGGCGCTCGTCGAGTGCCTGGCCGAGTCCGGGCGCGTCGACGCGGCCCGGGCAGCCGCGGCGCAGGCCGGCGAGCGGGTGCGATCGGATCAGCAGCGCCTGTCCAAGGCGGCGGCGGCCGTTCAGGGGCGGGCCAAGGCCGTGGCGCCGCGAACGAACACGCAGCGTGTGCACGGCAGCCCGGAGCTGCGCGCCGAGCTGCGCTGGGAGGCCGACGAGAACCTCGACGTCGCCTTCGTCGACAAGCGCGGCCGCCGGCTCTCGGTGCTCCGGCCCCAGGGGGTGCTGATCCGCGAGGCGCGTGAGGGCGGCGAGCGCCTCGAGGTCATGACCATGCGCGAGGTCCGGGGCAGGGTCTTCGTCGAGGTCACCCGACCCGAGACCCGCAGCGAGGAGCCGATCGTCGCTACCTTGGTGGTCAAGACCCCCTCGGGTCGCAAGACCTGGCGGCTGCAGCTCGACCCCGGCACCCGGCGCGTGGCCGCGGCCAAGTGGGATTGAGCGTTGCAAATCACCACGGGGTGGGGCGCTGGCCGCGGCTGGCGCTCCATCTATAATGCCGACCATGACTTCCCCGCGCGACGAGCAGCGCCTCGCCAGCATCCGCGCTGGAGATCGTGCTGCCTTGCATGATCTCGCCGAGCTGATCCGCGAGGTCCTGCGCGAGCTCGACATCCCTGGGGTCTCGGACGCGCGCGGTCGCCTCGACGACATCGTTGGCCCTCTGCGCGCGCGTCTGCTCGCGCGCTTCGCCGCGCCGGGCTTCGAGCTGCGCGGCTCGCTGCGAGCCTACGTGACCAGCTTCGTCGCCCTGCGCCGCGACGAGCTCGAGCCGGGCGCGGCCCCTGCCGGCCTGCGGCGGCTCGAGCGGGCCAACCCGGAGCACCTCGCGGCCGCCGTCGACACGGTGCTGCGCAAGCTGACCCAAAGCCACAGCCCCGACATCCGCGAGCTCGCCCACACCTGGCTGGCCCTCGTCGAGGAGGGCGGCTCGCTCGACGTGAACAGCGGGCGAGAGACCGCGCGCATGCTCAAGACCGCCTCGCCGCTGCTCGCCCGCCGCAGCGAGGGCGAGTTCGCCGGGGCGCTGCGGGCCTTTCGAACCACTTTGGGCTACGAGCTCAGCAAGCTGGGGTACTGATGACGTCGCACGCCAAGGAGATCCTGCTGCTCGCGGCCGAGGACGCGTTCGAGTTCGAGCGCTTCCGCGAGGCTGGCCCGCTGACCGCCGACGTCGATCCCGAGGTCACGATCGCCGAGATCGCCGAGTTCGAGGCTCTGGGCATACCCCTGCCCGGCGAGCTCGAGAGCCTGCGTCGGGAGCTCGAGCACGCGGCCAGGGTCCGCGAGGCGATCCGCGCGGCCGCGGGGGCGCTGCGTCGCAGCGCTCGGGCCGAGGCCGGTGCCCTGGTCGCTCTCGGGCAGCAGCCGCTCGTGGCTCGGCCCAGCGGCTGGGAGGCCGGTGGCGCGGGAGGTCCCGGCGGGGTGGATCCGCGGCTGCTCGCGATGATGGACCCACGCTTCGTCGCGGCGGTGAGCGCCGCCGCCCAGGAGCTGGGCGCGGGGCAGGGGACGCGCGCCCAGCTGGAGGCGGGCCAGGGTCGAGGCGCCGCGGCCGAGCTGGTCGACGCGCGAGGCCCCGTCGGCGCGGTCGATGCCGAGGTCCTCGCCGAGCCCGATGGCGACTGGGAGGGAGCTCGCGGCGGGCGGGCCCACGACGAGCGGGGCCCTGCCCGGCGTCCACGAGCGAACCGACCACGCGCGCGCGAAGACGACTGGGACGAGGACGAGGATGAGGACGAGGACTTCGAGTCGCTGATCGCCGCGCGGCCGTCGAGCTCGCCGGACAAGACCACCTGGATCCTCGGTGGCATCGCGGGCGCGGCCGTGCTCGGGCTCGTGTGGATGCTGGCGACCAACGCCAAGCGCGACGACCAGGAGCAGGCCGCGGCGCAGCAGCAAGCCGTGTCTGCTCAGGCTCAGGTCTCACAGCCGCCCGCGCCCGCGCCCGCACAAGCGCCGCCGCCCACGATCGATCCTGCCCTGGCGCCTCCCCCGGCGCAGGCCATGCCGAGTCAGGCCCCGCCGCCGCAGGCCCCTCGGCCGCGCAGGGGGGGCGGTGGCGGGCGTGCCCCGGGAGCGAGCGCGCCCGCTCCGAGCGGTGGAGGGGCCAACCCCTTCGGCGGGTACACGCCGCCGGGCAAGGACATCGTCGGTGGGCAGACACAGCCGGCGGCTGGGGGGACGCAGCCAGCCGGCGGAGGGACACAGCCGGCGGCTGGAGGATCACAGCCGGCGGCTGGGGGGACACCCGCGGGGACACAGCCCGCGCCAGCGGCCACGCAGCCCACGGAAGCGGCCACGCAGCCCACGGTCGAGGGGAAGGTGCCAAGCGAAGCTCCCAAGGCCGCGGCGCCGGAGATCACCAAGTCCAAGATGACCCCGGCCCAGCGCAGCGCGATTACGAGCAAGGTCGGGGGACTCCAGCAGTGCTATCAAGACGCGCTCGTTGGTAAGCCAGATCTCGCTGGCCGAGTGGTGTTCACGATCTCCTTGGACCAAGACGGCGTGGTCAAGCGAGTCGACGTCACCAAGGACGAGGTCAAATACGGCGTCGCCAAGTGCTCCGCCAAGAAGATCAAGACGTGGATCTTGCCGGGAGGCGGGATCCCGATGGTTTTCGACCTGCCCTTCGACTTCAAGCAGCCCTGAGCCGAGCTGCCCGAGGCGGTCGTCCTCTGTCGGGCCTGTGCTCGCATTGCTTGCTCGGCCCTGCGGACCTGGAGCGAAGTCGATCCCCAAAAACTTGGAGGTGACTCGATGGCATGCGCTGCGTTACGCTGCCGTTGCGTTAAATGCGCAGCAAGTGGTTTCACCCTGGTCCAAAGATCAAGGTGAAATGGCACTGTGAGCGAACATCCGCAGTGCCGCGACGCAAAAAAGTATTTTGGATCCGAAACCACACCTTTGGCACTCATCATCCGCGTGGGCAGTACGCCCGAGGCAAGAACATGAACAAGAGCATTCTTCGACACTTTGGACTGAGCTGTGGCATCTCGCTGGCGGCGATCGGCACGAGCGCCTGTGGCGACCCCTGCCTCGACGACGGACTGGGCAAGGGTGAATGCAACGCTCAGACCGACAGCGGGACGGACGACGATGTCGGTGATGACACCGACACCGACGCCGAGGGCGAGGGCGAGAGCGCCGACTCGAGCACGGGCTCGACGTGGTGCACCGACGCCGACATGGACGGCTTTGGCGACGCCGACGCCTGCGAAGAAGTTCCCGCGGGCGAGGATCCGCCCTCGGGCTCCGTGCCCGAGTCGAACGGCCTCGACTGCGACGACGAGGATCCCAACACCTTCCCCGGCGCGGCAGAGCTCGACGATCCCGACGCCTGCATGACCGACGCGGACGAGGACGGCTACGGCGACGATGAGCCGAGCAGCCCCAACGCGCTGCCGGGCAGCGACTGCGACGACAGCAGCGCGGCCACCTTCCCGGGCGCGGCCGAGAACGACGACCCCGACGCCTGCATGCAGGACGAGGACGACGACGGCTACGGCGAGTCCTCGCCCCTCAACCCCGGCACGACCCCGGGGACCGACTGCCAGGACAACGACCCCGCCGTGTTCAGCTGCGTGCTGTGGTGCGAGGACGCGGACATGGACGGGGCCGGCGGCAGCGACAACTGCATCGTCGGCGAGCCTGGTGAGGAGCCCCCCGAGGGCTTCGCCGAGGGCAGCACCGACTGCCTCGACGACAACCCCGACGTCTACCCCGGCGCCGCCGAGCAAGAGCCCGAGCTGTGCACCGCCGACATCGACGACGACGGCTACGGCGACAGCTCGGCCTCGTCGACCTACCCGGGCGCCGACGACGGGACCGACTGCCTCGACAGCGATCCCAACGCCTTCCCGGGCGCGGCCGAGATCGACGATCCCACGGCCTGCATGCTCGACGCCGACATGGACGGCTGGGGCGACGACGAGCCGCCGGAGGGCGTGGTCGCGGGCCGCGACTGCAACGACGAGGACGGGGCCGCGGTGGTCTGCGCCGACGCGATCCCCGGCTGCGTCGACACCACCTTGGGCGGCAACGCCGAGCTGATGGCCACGGCGATCGGCGGCGACGGCAACTACACCTACTCGTGGGAGCCCGCCGACACCCTCGACGACGCCATGAGCCAGACCCCCGTGGCCATGCCCACGGAGCTGACCACCTACACGGTCACGGCCACCGACGGCCTGGGCAACATGGGCTCCGACGACCTCACGGTCCACATCACCGACAACCCCTGGGTGCTCGGTGGTGACAACGCGGAGTGCGAGGCCGTGGGCTTCCTCGGCGAGCCGGCGGAGCACAGCTTCTCGGCCGACGGGACCCAGACCTGCACCGAGAGCAACTCCGACCCGACCGCCTTCGTCTGCCCGATCGTCCACCAAGAGGTGCGGATCACCGGCAAGATGGTCGTCAACACCACCGACGATGACGACGTCATCGGCTTCGTGTGGGGCTGGCAGAACAGCGACCAGTTCTACCTGCTGAGCTGGAAGCAGACCTACCAGAACTGGTTTGGTTGTGACGGCAACGCCGGCATCACCGTCAAGCTCTTCGATCGTCAGGAAGACTACACCGACGCGGACTTCGGATGCGACACCGACACGGCCAACACGACCGTGCTGATGCAGCCGGCCGAGACGACGACGACGGGCTGGATCGACAACCGCGAGTATGACGTCGAGGTCCTCTACGACCTCGAGCAGACCGAGATCACCATCACGGACACCTCCGACAACAGCGTCGTCGCCAACTTCACGGTCGTCGACGGCACCTACCCCAGCGGGCAATTCGGAACCTACGACTTCTCGCAGATCAGCGCCTGCAACGGGCCCTGGAATTCGAGCTGCCTGTAGGTCAGGCTCTCCCCCCTCCCGCAAGGAACTTTCAAGCCATGAATCTCCGCGCAATCGGATTCGCAATTCTCTCCTCTCTCCCGCTCGTCATGGCCAGCTCGAGCTCCGCGTTCGCGGGGTCCCCTGCCGAGGACGAGGCTGACGGCGAGGCGTCCGCTGAAGGCGGCGCCTCCTTCTCCCTCGGCGGTGACGCCGACGCCGAGGCCGACGCCGACGCTGATGTCGACGCCGACGCCGACGCTGATGTCGACGCCGACGCCGATGTCGAGGCCGACGCCGACGCTGAAGCCGAGACCGACGACAAGCCGCGCAAGGTCAAGGACCGCGGCGACAAGCCGTGGATCAAGCGCTGGGCGCCCGAGCGCAACATGGGCGAGATCGGCATCTACGGCGGCGTGTTCTTCCCGTCGCCGAACCACGAGCTCTTCGAGCCCAGCCTCGATCTCGAGCGCCAGGGCTTCAAGCCCCTGGGCACCGTCTCGCCGGACGTCGGTCTGCGCGCTGGCTACTACCCGCTGCGCTTCTTCGGCGTCGAGGCCGAGGGCGGCGTGATGCCCTCGCGCATCGACGACGGCTCCTCGGCGCTGCTCTACCACGTCCGTGGTCACCTCGTCGCGCAGCTCGGGCTGTGGAGCGTGACCCCCTTCGTGGTCCTCGGTGGCGGCGGCATGGGCGTGTCGAGCCCCCGCGAGGCGCTCGGCAACGACATCGACCCGAGCCTGCACTTCGGCGCTGGTGTGAAGATCTACATCAACCGCTGGGTCATGCTGCGCCTCGACGTCCGCGACAACGTCACCCACAAGGTCGACGTCGACGAGGTCTTCAACTCGCACAACCCCGAGGTCCTGCTCGGGCTGAGCGTGACCTTGGGCCGCAAGAAGGACGAGCTGCCCTCGGATCGTGACAACGACGGCTACGCCGACGCCCGGGACTCCTGCCCCGACGAGGCGGAGACCTTCAACGACTACCTCGACGAGGACGGCTGCCCCGAGTCGGACCGCGACGGCGACGGGTTCTGGGACGACCAGGACACCTGCCCCGACGAGGCCGAGACGGTCAACGACTACCTCGACGAGGACGGCTGCCCCGAGTCGGATCGCGACGGCGACGGGTTCTGGGACGACCAGGACACCTGCCCCGACGAGGCCGAGACGGTCAACGACTACCTCGACGAGGACGGCTGCCCCGAGTCGGACCGCGACGGCGACGGGTTCTGGGACGACCAGGACACCTGCCCCGACGAGCCCGAGACGGACAACGGCTACCAGGACGAGGACGGCTGCCCGGACGAGGTGCCCAAGGAGGTCAAGGCCTTCACCGGTACCATCAAGGGCATCACCTTCGAGAACGACTCGGACGCGATCCGTTCGTCCTCGACCAAGACCCTCGACAAGGCCGTCAAGGTCCTCAAGGACTTCCCGGACGTCCGCCTGCGCATCGTCGGTCACACCGACAGCAAGGGTGCCCGCGACCACAACGTCGACCTGTCCAAGCGCCGGGCCGAGTCGGTCAAGAGCTACCTCGTCGAGCACGGCATCGAGGAGAACCGCCTGCTCACCGAGGGCAAGGGTCCGGACGATCCGGTCGACACCAACGACACCCGCAAGGGCCGCGCGAACAACCGGCGCATCGACTTCCAGCCGATCACGCGCAAGAAGTAGGCTGTGCGGCCCCACGAGGGCTGCTGCACGAGGGGGTGCTCCGCGAGGGGCACCCCTTTTTCGTTTGTCGCGCCCGCGGGCTGTGGCGCGTCTGGGGGGTCTGGAGGCAGGTCGGGGCGCGCACACTAGAGGGCGCTCCCCTGGCCGGAGAGCGCCCTCGCGTGTGTCGTCGGTGCGGCGACCGGCGGAGATGGGGCTCAGCTCGAGCTGCAGTTGCAGCTGCTGCCGCTGGCGTAGCCCGTGGGCCCACCGGTGTTGGGGTCGATGTTCTTGATCTTGATCTTGGGGTCGAACCACGACGGGTTGCAGACCCAGCTGCCGCCCTCTTCGACCAGGTAGTGCACGCAAAAACAGTAGGTCGCGGCGCTGCCCGTGCTCGGCATGGCGTAGTCGCGGTCGCCGGTCCCGGTGGCTCCGGGCCCACACTCGGCCCACTCCGCGGTCACGAATTGGATCTTGACGCCGTCGTAGCTCGTGCTGTTGACCTCTCCGCCGGAGAAGTCCACGGGGCACTCGTCCGAGGTCGAGAGCGTCTCTCCGGTCGGGCTCTTCCAGGTCAGGCTGTCGTCGGATCCGACGACGAGGGTGATGGTGTAGGGGTTGCTCAGGGGCATGTCGTGTCTTTCTTTCGAGTGCGATCGCAGCTGGTGTCCCGAGTTGGGTGTGCCTGGGGGCCTCGGGGATCCAAAAAAGCGGCGCGTGGAGTGGACTCAGCCCTTGGCCTCGAGCCACTCGCGGACCGCAGCTTCGCGATCGTCCATGCCCAAGTCTGCGAACTCTTCTCGCGCGCGTGCAGCGTGTTCACGGGCGATCTGCGGGTGCCCGGGATCTCGGGCGAAGGTGGCCCGCGCGAGGGCAAAGCGTGCATCTGCGAGCTCGATCGGCTCATCGCCGACCTTGGTCAATAGGGCCAAAGCTCGCTCGAGGTCGTGGATCGCGGATTGGGGGTCGCCGGTCGCGAGCGCGGCCATGCCCCGCCCCTTGAGCGGGACCCCGAGGTAGGGGTGGTCCGCGGGCAGGGCGCGCTCGAGGATCTCCAGCGCCCGGTCGAAGGCCGCGATGGCCTCCTGGTTGCGGCCGAGCGCGAGCAGGGACTCGCCGATGTTGCCGTGCATCAGCCCGACCTCGTCGTTGTCGGGGCCCAAGGTGAGCTCGAGGGAGATGAGCGCGCGCTCGTAGGCGTCGATCGAGCCGGCGTAGTCCCCCGTGTAGAAGCGGATCACGCCCAGGGCCGCCTGCGCGCGGGCGGTGGACTCGTGGCGCGGGCCGAGCTTGGTCTCGAACACGGGCAGCAGGGCCTCGAGGCGCTCGCGGGCCTCGTCGAAGTTCGCCGAGCTCATCGCGAGCTTGGCGAGGACGAACTCGGCCTCGGCGGCGTAGGTGGTCCCGGGGCCGAGCTGGGCGTCGTAGGTGTCGCGGGCCCGAGTCAGCCAGCGCGTCGCGCCCTCGAAGTCGCCGCGGTCGAGGGCGAGGACCCCGAGGTTGAACTCGGCGGCGGCGTAGCGCATGGACCGGGGGCCCCAGCGGGCTCGGGCCTGGTCGAGGAGCTCGAGGTAGATGGCCTCGGCCCGGGCGTAGTCGCCGAGCAGGCGCTCGACGGCGGCGATGTTGCTGCGCACGTCGGAGAGCTGGTCGAGCTGGCCGCGGGCGGCGTAGAGCTCGGCCGCGCGCTCGAAGCCCGCGCGGGCCTCGAGGTAGTCGCCGCTCTGGCGCAGGCGCGTGGCCCGGGCGACGAGCAGATCGGTGGCCCGCGGGTCGTCGAGCTGATCGAGGCGGGCGAGGGCGAGCTCGGCGTCCTCGATCAGCCAGTCCTCGAGCTCCGGCTTGGACCAGCGCCCGGCGGCGGCGCTGGCCATGGTCGTGCGCAGGTTGGCCTCGAGCTCGAGCAGGCCCTCGCGCTCGGCCTCGGCCGCGGCCGCGCGGTAGCGCTGGAGGGCGGCGTGGAGATCGCGGGGCTGGATGAGCGCGGCGAGCTGGCCGTGGGCGGCGAGGCGCAGCGGGGTGTAGTCGAGGGCCTCGGCCTCGGCCTCGGCGGACTCGGCCAGCGCGCGGGCCTGCTCGACCTCGCCGATCACGAAGCGCGCCGAGCTGCGACCCAGGGCTTCGTAGGCCCGGAGCACGGCCGCGGCGTCGTCGGGGTCCGCAGGCAGCGGGACTTGGCCGGCGAGGGCCCGGGGGTTGCTGCACTCGCCCAAGGTGGGGAGCTCGGCGAGGAGCTCGTCGGCGTGGGCGACGACCTGGCGATCCGCGGCGGCATAGACGGCGACCAGGGCCTCGAAGCCACGCCGCTTGCGGTCGAGGCAGGCGGTGCGCAGGTCGAGGCGCTCGCTCGACTGCGTGCCCTCGACGCGGGTGGCCTGGCAGGAGGTTCGCCGCACCTCGAGCCAGCCGCGGGTCCACGCGTCGAGGCTGTCGACCACGGTCGCGGCGCTCTCTCCCGCGCCGGTCAGCCCCGTGGCGGCGAAGGCCTCGCGCAGGTGGGCGCGCGCGTCATCGTCCCAGCTGCCGGCGAGCAGGCTCGCGTCGACCTTGCAAGGTGAGTCGCTCTCGTCGCCGAGCAGGGTCGCCGCGAGCAGGCCGAGGAGCAGGGCGAGGAGCAGCGCGAGGGTGATCGCGCGGCCGCGGGTGCTCGGGGGTCGCAGCGGGGCCTCGAGCTGCTCGAGCAGCGCGTCCATGCTCGGCCAGCGCGCGTCGGGGTCGGCCTCGAGCCCGCGGAGCAGGGCCTCGCGGACGCTGCGTGGGAGCTTGGGCTCGCGCGTCGGGGCGGTGATCTTCTGCTCGCGGATCGCCGCGAGCAGGGCGTGGCGCTCGTCGCCCGCGAAGGGGTGCACGCCGTAGAGGGCCGCGTAGGTCGCGACGCAGAAGCTGAACTGATCGCTGCGCGCGTCGCCGCGCTCGCCGAGCCACTGCTCGGGCGCCATGTAGCGCGGGGTGCCCATGATGGTCCCGGGGATCGTGAGCGTCTCGAGGCGGCCGGGGACGATGGCCTCGGTGTGCCAAGACGCGCTCGCGCTGGGCTCGACCACGGGCTCCTGGGAGGGTGAGTCTTCGGGGGCGCTGGGGCGGCCGTCTGCGTCGAGGGACTCGGTCGGGATCGGCTCGATGGTCCGCGTCGATTCGGGATCCGCGAGCTCGGGCTCGGGGGAAGGGGAGGGCGTCGAGGCCGACGCTGGGGTGGGGGTGGGCACAGGTCGCTCGCCCGAGCCGCTCGTCGACGAGGGGTCGAGGGGATCGAGGCGATCGTCGACGCTGCGCGCCAGGCCAAAGTCGACGATGCGGACGCGCTCGTCGTCGCCGACGAGCACGTTGGCGGGCTTGAAGTCGCGGTGAGCCAGGCCCGCCGCGTGGACCGCCGCGAGCCCGCGCCCGGCCTCGACGAAGCGCGCGAGCACCTTGCGATCGTTGTCGAGCTCGGCCTCGCTGGGCTGCTCGGCCAGCCACTCGCTGAGGGTGCGGCCATGGACGAACTCCATCGCAATGAACACCCGACCCTCGACGCTGCCGGCCTCGTAGACTTGGACGACGTTGGGGTGGGAGAGCCGCGCCGCGGTCTGGGCCTCGCGGAGCAGGCGCTGCTCGCCGAGCTCGCCCGCGCGGCTGTCGGGGCGCAGCAGCTTGAGGGCGACCTTGCGATCGAGGTTGGGATCGTAGGCGGCGTAGAGCTCACCCATGCCGCCGCTGCCGACGCTCTCGATCAGGGTGAAGCGACCGACGCGGACGGGCTGGGCGGGCTTGGCGAAGAGCGCCGAGAACACCCGGTTGCGGCGCAGCTCTCCGGCGAGCGCCCCCGCGCGCGGGGCCGACACGGACGCTCGCGGCGAGGGATCGGGCGAAGATGCGCCAGTTTGGGCTGCGTCGCTCATGGCCAGGGGCGAGCGCGTAGCGGCGAGGGCTACGACTCGGGCATGCCTAGCAGCTCGCGCACGCGAGCGGCGAGGGTGGCCACGCGGTAGGGCTTGGCCAGGAAGCCTCGCAGGTTGGGGTAGGCGTCCGCGTCGGCGAGGCCATCTTCGCCAAAGCCGCTGCTGACGACCACCGGGATGCTCAGGCCACGCTCGCGCATGATCTGGAGCACGCGCTCGCCGCTCATGCGCGGCATGCTGGCGTCGAGGACGATCAGGTCGAGGTGGGCCTCCCGATCCATGATCTCGAGGGCTTCGTCGCCGTCGCTGGCGCTCAACGCCTCGATGCCCTCGCGCTCGAGCACGCGCTCGGCGATCCGTCGGACAGAGGGCTCGTCATCCACGACCAGTACACGCAGTTTGGCCTCAGCCACCCTTGGATTTTGGAGCTTGGCGGCCGCATTGTCCAGGAGCGCGCCCCTGACCGCCCTCGAGCGCATCGAAAAGCTCGCACGTTGCCCGATACTGCATGGTTTCGCTCGCTCGCCGTGGTGCTCGACGAGCTGCACTTGGTCGCGCGGGGTCTGACCGCGGACGCCTCGCTGGCCGCTGGCGCGAGTCAGGGCGAGTCGGGGCGAGTCAGGGCGAGTCGGGGCGAGGGCGTGCGCCGATCACGGTGATGCGATTCTCATGGCGCCGATCAGTAGGCTTCGCAGGCACAGCTCATGGCAGGCACAGCCCCCTGGTCGAGGGCCGAGCACGCCGCCCCGAGCAGCTCGACGTGGGCGCTGTCGGACACCGTCCAGCCGTTTGGGTCAGCGAGGACGAGGGGCTGATCGTCGAGGGTGAAGGTGCAAAGCTGCTCGCCGCCGTCCACGAGCGAGTGGCTGAGTTCGAACTCGCAGCTGTGCAGCGAGCCCAGCAGGGCGTCGAGCTCGTCTCGCAGCGCTGCGGTGTCGGCGGGGGCCCACAGCGGGGCGTCGATCGGGCCGTCGGGCTCGAGGCCGAGGCCGGCGTTGGCGAGCGACTGGGCGAAGCCTGCGTCGAGGTCACCGTCGCCGAGGTCGACGACCCGCAGCGCGATGCCCTGGGCAAAGGCCGCCTGGGCCGCGAGCACGGCAGCGTCTGCGCCGCTTTGGGGGTTGGGCGTCGCGCAGGTGTCGGGGTCGCGGGCGCTGAGCAAGACGAGGTGCCGCCGCCCGGAGCCGCCGAGCGCGGCGGCGAGGGCCGCGATCGCGTCGCCGGTGGGGTTCTCGTCCTCCGCGACCTGGGTCAGCCACAGCGCCTCCATGGCGGCGGCGTTGTCGAGGTCGGGGGGCTGCTCGGCGAGCACGGGGCAGGTGCCGCCGTTGTCACCGTTGAAGCTGGTGTAGGTGCTCAGGCCCAGGCGCAGCGCGCTCTCCCAGGTCCAGGCGACGCCCGAGTCGGGCTCGAACACGGCCTCGGTGATCGCCTCCCAGCGGCTGAGGCCGTCGAAGTCCTGGTCCATGTGCGCGCCCTGATCCACGAGCAAGACCACGCTCGCGGGCGTGGGCGCGATGCTGAAGGGCTGGGGATCGAGGCAGCCGCCCGTGTCTGACTCGGACTCGGAGGACTCGGACTCGCTCGACGCGGTGTCGGAGGACGCGGTGTCGGAGGACTCGGACTCGGACTCGGAGGACTCGGACTCGGAGGACTCGGACTCGCTCGACGCGGTGTCGGAGCTCTCGGCGCTGGTCTCGGTCCCGAGGGTCTCGCCCTGCTCGCCGGTGTCGTCCTCGCTCGCGTAGATGTCGGCCCACCACTGGGGATCGGTGCGTCCGCAGCCGCAGGCGAGGGCGGCGAGCAAGCTGAGGTGGCAGGCGCGGCTCGAGGTCGCCATCGTCGCGTCAATTTAGCCGATTTTCGGGGAGCCCGGCGCGGCGGTGATGGCTTCGGCGCGGGATCGGGCGGCCTCCCACAGGCCAAAGATCACCGTGGCCACGAACAACACGACGCCGGCGAGCATGAAGCTCCCGGGGTAGCCGACCATGCGCACGGACAGGCCAAAGAGCGGGCCGCCGATCAACAGGCCGATGTCGAAGAGCGCAGTAAACAGCGATAGCGCGCTGCCACGCTCGTCCGCGCGGGCGCGGGTGACCACGAGCGCCGAGAGGATCGGGAAGGCGTAGCCGTGGCCGATGCCGCACAGCACGCCCGCGGTGATCAGCCCGGGGGGCCCCTCGCTGAGCGCGAGCAGGACCAGCCCGCCGACGGCGAGGACCACCGAGGGGAGCAGCACCCGCATCATGCCCACGCGCTCGGGCAGCCAGCCCAAAGTCAGGCGCAAGACGACGGCCGAGAGGGCGTAGGCCGTGAAGAACATGCCCATGGTCCCGACCTGGGGGGCCACGGCCAGGTAGGTCTTGAGGAACACGAAGTAGGCCGAGAGCCCCACGGCGAAGGCGATGCCCATGAACCACAGCGGGCGCAGCTCGGGGGCGAGGCCCGCGGCCAGGAAGCTGCGCCCGGGGCCGCTGCCGCTGCGTTGGGTCTCGCGCAGCGGCAGCGAGAGCAGCAGCCCGAGGCCGGCGGCGACGGCCGTGGTCGCAAACAGGCCGCGGTAGTCACCGTCGACGATCACCAGGTCGCCGACCAGCCCGCCGACGGCGATGGGGATCATCCCCGAGACGCCAAAGATCGCGATGCCCTCGGCGCGGCGGCGCTCGGGGATCAGGTCGGCGGCGTAGGTGAAGAGCACCGAGAAGAGCGAGGCCTGGGCCAGGCCGTGGACGACCCGGACGCCGGCGATGGCCAGCCAGGGCTGGCCGGGGAGGGCGTCGACGGCCAGGTAGAGCAGGGTCGCGAGCAGGTGGAGCGCGCCGCCCAGGAGGAGCACCGGCTTGCGCCCGCGGGTGTCCATGAGCCGGCCGATGAAGGGGCGGATGAGCACCGCCGACACGGCCATCAGCGAGAAGAGCACGCCGATCAGCACCTCGCCCGCGCCGCGCTCGTCGAGCCAGCCCGCGGCGTGGACGTAGGCGTGCAGCCCCGTCGCGTGCATGAAGTGGCTGACCCAAGCCAGGGCGAAGGGTCCCGTCCACAGTCGATCGGGCTCGCCTCGAGCCCCGGGCCCGGCTTGGGCGGCGTGCATGCGGGCGCTACTGTAGCCCGTCTCGCTTCATCCGCGAGCGCAGCTGCCTGGCGACGCTGATGTTGATCAGCGCGACGATCGCGGCGCCGACCATGGGCGCGCCGGGGCCGACGTGCTGAAAGAGCGGGCCGGCGAGGGCCGGGCCGGTGACCCGCGCGAGCGAGGAGGCCGACTCCTTGAGGCCCATGTTCCAGCCCTGCTCCTGCGGGCTCGACACCCGCGAGACCAGCGCGCTCAGGGTCGCGTTGGACAGGCCGTTGCCGCCGGACATGAGCACGCCGCCGACGGCGAACACGATGAGCGCCGCCATCGAGGCCCCGCCCTCGGCGTCGCGGACCTCGAGGCCCATCCACGGGAGGATGTGCTCGGTGCCGCCGATGGCCGCGAGCCCGAGGCCGAGCAGGAACAGGCCGATCGCCAGGGTCCGCGACTCGCCGAAGCGGTTGACCGCGCGGCCGACGAGCATGCCCTGGAAGACGACCATGTTCACGCCCACGAAGGTCATGAACCAGCCGGTCTCGGTGGCGCCCCAGTCGAACAGGTACTCGTTGAAGAGCGCCATGGTCGACTCCATGCCGGCGAAGGCGATGTAGAAGCAAAACGCGATCGCGATCAGCCAGGCCATGTGCGTGCCGCGGATCGTCCGCATGGCGTTGCGCAGGCCGCCCGCGCGGAACAGGCCGGCGCGGACCTCGTGGGCCTTGGCGTCGGCCTTGGCCGCCGCAGGGTCTGTCTGGGGATCCTCCGCGGGCTCGGCCGCGGGGAAGTGGGTCTCGGGCAGCCACAGCGCCGCCATGCCAAAGTTGATCGCCGAGAGCGCGGCCGAGGCGAAGAAGGGCACCTGCGGCCCCCAGGTCGCCAAGATCCCGCCGATGGCTGGGCCGAACACGAAGCCCATGCCCATGGCCGCGCCCATCAGGCCCATGTACTTGGCGCGCTGATCTTGGGGCATGAGGTCGGCGACGTAGGCGTGCGCCGTGGACACGTTGGCCTTGGACGCGCCGGCCACCAGGCGGGCGAGGAAGACCACCCACAAGGCCGCGGCGAAGCCGAGGATCAGCGCGGCCACGGCGGAGCCGGCGATCGAGACCAGCATCACCGGGCGGCGGCCGTAGCGATCGGAGATCCGCCCGAGCACCGGCGCCATCATGAACTGCGCCGCCGAGAAGGTGGTGGACAGCAGGGCGACCATCGTCGCCGAGGCGTGCATGCTCTCGGCGTAGTAGGGGAGGATCGGCAAGATGATGCCGAAGCCCGCGAGGTCGAGGAAAAGAGTGAAGGCCACCGTCATCAGCGCGCGACGTTTGGCCTTGTCATTCTCGAGGGGGTGATCCTCTGGGAGCGCTTCGGGCGTAGGCACAGGCACAGCCGGGAAAAGGCAGCGAGAGGCGGCAGTGTACGTGCTCGATCCTCTCGGGCCCAGCGCAGCACAAAAGCGCCGCGAAGGGCCGGGAGCGTGGAGTCTTCGTCGCGCCCCCGTGGGTGTTTCGCCCGCCTCGGGGTCTGTGCGCCATGGGCGCTTGATCTCTTGGTCGCGCGGGCGCGCGGTGGCAGGCCCGTGGGCGGTACCATGGGCGCGGAGATCTCCGTGGTCCTGCCTGACTTCGTGCTCGATCAGCTCGCCCGCCCCTCGGGTCCGCTGGCGCCCTTGACCGGCCTGGCCGTCGACGCGCTCTCGGCTGGCAGCATCGCCGCGGGCCTCGGCGCCCTGGCGGCGGCCCCGGGGGAGCGCGTGGTCGTGCTCGGCCTCGGCGGCGGGGCTCTGCTGCCGGCGCTGCTCTCGAGCGTGGGCGGCGGGGGCCAGGTCTTCGCCTTCGATCGCTCACAGGGGATGCTCGCGAGCTTGCGTCGGCGCCACCTCGTCGCGCGCCTCCAGGGCCGGCTGCGCCTCGAGCGAGGCGCGGCGGAGGCGCTGCCGCTGGGCGACGGGGTGTTCGACGCGGCGCTGAGCCTGACGGGCGTGGTGAGCTGGCCCGACCTCGACGCCGCGATGTACGAGCTCGCCCGAGTCCTGCGTGTCGGCGGCCGCGTCGTCCTGGGCGTCCCCGATCCAGATCGCGTGCGCGAGCTCGGGTTCATGGCACGAGGCGCGCGGGTCGTCGACGCCGAGCGCTTCGTCGGCGAATTCGAACGCTGGGGCTTCGCCTCGCGCGGCGTCGAGGCGGCCCGAGGCGGCGGCGCGGTGGTGATCGGCGAGCGCCTCGATGAAGGCCAGGATCTCTAGAGCGGCGATCAGTTTGGAGGCGCGCTCTCAGGTGCGTCTGGGCGGTCTCGTGGCGAGGAGCGAGGCCGAAGCTGTGGTGGACCCACTGCGAGCGCCGAGCGACAAAGACCACGGGGCCGCCCAGATGTGCCTGAGGGGGTGAATCCAAACTGATTGCCGCTCTAGCTGGCTGTGGTCGGGGCTGTGACACGGGTGCCGCGCCGCTGATGTAAGGTGCGCACCATGCCGACCGACAAGCAGCCTCCGCTGCGCAGCGCCGCCGAAGCCGTCGCCAAGATCCGCTCGGGTCAGCGGGTGTTCGTGGGCAGCGGCGCCGCCGAGCCCGAGCGCCTCGTCGAGGCCATGACCGCCCGCCACGCCGAGCTGCGCGGCGTCGAGGTCTACTCGATCCTGACCCTCGGCGGCGCGCCCTACGTGGCCCCGGAGTACGCCGAGAGCTTCCGCCACGTCGCCTTCTTCATCGGCCACAACACCCGCGAGGCCGTGCAGTCCGGGCGCGCCGACTTCATGCCGATCTTCTTGTCGGAGATCCCCGCGCTCTTTCGCGAGCGCGTGCCGATCGATTGGGCGCTGATCCAGGTCAGCCCGCCCGACAAGCACGGCTACTGCACCGTGGGTGTGGCCGCCGACGTCGTGGTCTCGGCGATGCGCAACGCCAGGTACGTGGTCGCCGAGATCAACTCGAACATGCCGCGGACCTGGGGCGACACGCTGATCCACGTGTCCGAGCTCTACGCCGCCGTCGAGGTCGACACGCCGATCCCCGAGCTCGTGTCCGAGGCGATCGACGGCGTCAGCGAGACCATCGGCGCCAACGTGGCCGGCCTCGTCCAGGACGCCGACTGCCTGCAGCTGGGTATCGGGGCCATCCCCAACGCCGTGCTCGCCGGCCTGCGCGGGCACAAGCGCCTGGGCGTGCACACCGAGATGCTCTCCGACGGCATCGTCGAGCTCGTCGAGGCCGGGGTGATCGACTGCTCGGCCAAGAACTACCGCCCGCACAAGGCGATCTGCTCGTTCGTCATGGGCACGCGCCGGCTCTACGACTTCGTCGACGACAACCCCTTCGTCGAGAGCTACGGCAACGACTTCGTCAACGACCCCTTCATCATCGCGCGCAACGACAACATGGTCGCGATCAACTCGGCGATCCAGATCGATCTCAGCGGTCAGGTCTGCGCCGACTCCATGGGCGCGCGGCCCTTCTCGGGCATCGGCGGCCAGGTCGACTTCATCCGCGGGGCCGCGCGCAGCCAGGGTGGGCGGGCGATCATCGCCCTGCCGAGCACCGCCAAGAAGGGGGCGATCAGCCGGATCGTCTCGACCCTCAAGCCCGGGGCCGGCGTGGTCACGAGCCGCGGTGACGTGCGCTTCGTGGTCACCGAGCACGGGGTCGCGGACCTCTATGCCAAGCCGATCTCCGAGCGCGCGCGGGCGTTGATAGGAATCGCGGATCCGCGATTTCGGGACCAGCTCGAGCGCGAGGCTCGCGAGCTGGACTGGCTGTGAGGGCGGCGGGTTTCAGCGCGCAGGGTTCCACCACGGGCTCCTGGCTGCGACAATCCGCGGCGATGTCGACTCGCACCGTGCTCCCCGAGGGTTGGAAGCGCCCGCGCGGCTACGCCAACGGCATGGCCGCGCGCGGCGAGCTGCTGGCGATCGCCGGACAGATCGGCTGGAACGCCGACGAACAATTCGAATCCGACGAATTCGGCGCGCAGTTTCGCCAGGCCCTGGCCAACGTCGTCGCGGTGGTCGAGGCCGCCGGCGGCTCGCCGGCCAACTTGATCAGCCTGACGATCTACGTGACCGACAAGCGCGAGTACCTCGGGCAGATCGACGCCGTCGGTCGGGCCTACCGCGAGCTGATCGGCAAGCACTTCCCGGCCATGGCGCTGGTCGGCGTCAACGAGCTGCTCGAAGACCGCGCCAAGGTCGAGATTCAGGGCCTCGCGGTGCTCCCGAGCGACGCGCCCGAGGCCTGAACCCTCGCAACCAGCCCAGCCCAGCCCAGCCCAGCCCAGCCCAGCCCAGCCCAGCCCAGCCCAGCCCAGCCCAGCCCAGCATCAGACCATGAGCGACGACCCCGACTTTCGCCCCCTGCCCCTGCCCACGCCCGAGAGCTTCGCCTACGAAGAGCGCGAGCGCGTCGGCGTGATCACCTTGAACCGCCCGGAGCGCTTCAACGCGCTGACCTTCCAGGTCTACCGCGAGCTCACCGACCTGTTCACGGTCATCGATCGCCGCAGCCTCGCCCCCGAGGGCGCGCGCGCCCTGGTCCTGCGCGGCGAGGGCAAGGCGTTTTGCTCGGGCGGGGACGTGGAGGACATCATCACGCGGCTGTTCGAGCGCGACGCCGAGGGCCTGCTGCGCTTCACCCGGATGACCGGCGAGCTGATCCACGCGATCCGCCGCTGCAAGCTGCCGGTGGTCTCGTCGATCAAGAAGGTCGCCGCCGGGGCCGGGGCGGTGATGGCCCTGGCCAGCGATCTGCGGGTCATGGGCGAGCGCAGCTTCTTCGCGTTCTTGTTCCCGCAGGTCGGGCTGTCGGGGGCGGACATGGGCGCGAGCTGGCTGCTGCCGCGGGTTGTCGGCCTCGGCCACGCCAGCGAGATCCTGCTGACCGGCGAGCGCGTCTACGCGCCACGCTGCGCCGAGATCGGCCTGGCCAACCGCGTGGTCCCCGACGAGGACCCGGCCAAGGTCGACGAGGCCGCCTTCGAGCTCGCGCGCTCGATCGCCCAAAAGCCGCACTTCGCCACGCGGATGACCAAGACCATGCTTCAGCAGGAGCTCGACATGGGCTTTGGCGACGCGATCGAGGCCGAGGCTCAGGCGCAGGGGATCTGCATGCTGCACCCGGACTTCAAGGAAGCGAACGACGCCTGGCTGGCCAAGCGCGAGCCACGTTGGAAGTGAGCTACCCTCGCGGGGATGTCCGCCTCCGCCGCCTTCGTCCACACCCGCATCCTCGAGCGCGACCTGGCCACGATCCACGGTCTGCCCGAGCTGCGCGAGCAGTGGTGTCGCCTCGAAGACCGCCTCGAGCAATTTTGTAGCGGCCTCGAGACCGCGCCCGTGGACGAGTCCGATGTCCACGCGGCGACCCGCGAGTACGTGGCCCGCCTGGCCGCCGCGGGCTTTTGCGGCCTCGTCGTGCCCGGAGAATTCGGCGGCGCCCACGAGCGGGTCTCGGCCACGGCGATCTGCCTGACCCGCCAGTGGCTCGCGCGGCACAGCGGCGCCCTCGACACGGCCTTCGTCATGCAAGGTCTTGGCTCCTACCCCGTGGCGATCGCGGGGCAGCCGGCGCTCAAGCGGGCGCTGCTCCCGGCGGTCGCCCGTGGCGAGCGGATCTGTGCCTTCGCGCTGACCGAGCCCGAGGCCGGCTCCGACGTCTCGGGCATGCAGACCGTGGCCACGCCCCAGGCCGATGGCGGCGTGTGCCTGCGCGGACACAAGACCTTCATCTCCAACGCCGGGGTCGCCGACAGCTACGTGGTCTTCGCCCGCGAGGCCGAGCCCAACGCCGAGGGCAAGCCGCGCTACGGCGCCTTTTGGCTCCCCGGTGACGCCCCCGGCCTGAGCGTCGAGGCGATCGAGGTCACCGCGCCGCACCCCATCGGCACGGTCCACTTCGTCGACGTGGCGGTGCCGGCCGAGCACCGCCTGGGCGAGCCCGGCGAGGGTCTGCGCATCGCCTTGGGCAACCTCGATCAGTTTCGGGCCACGGTCGGCGCGGCGGCCCTGGGCATCGCGGACCGGGCGATCCACGAGTCGGTCCGGCACCTGCAGACGCGCGTGCAATTCGGGCGCCCGCTGGCCAAGCAGCAGGGGCTGCGCTTCGCCCTGGCCGAGATCGCGGCGGACCACGTCGCGGCTCAGCTCATGGTCTACCGGGCCGCCGCCGCCCGCGACCGCGGCGAGGCGACCCCCGACCAGCCGGCGATGGGAAAATTGTTGGCCACGGAGCACGCCCAGCGGGCGGTGGATCGCTGCGTGCAGAATTTCGGCGGTCGCGGCGTCGTGGTCGGCGAGGTCCCGGAGCGGCTCTACCGAGAGGTCCGGGCGCTGCGCATCTACGAGGGCACCTCGGAGGTCCAGAAGCTGGTCATCGCCAGGGCCATGCTCTGAGCGGGGGAGGCTCGGCGCTCGCTTCACACCCGCTGTAGCCGGGGCTGTGTGGCTCACCGGAGAAGCGCCCATAGACCTCGGGCTCGGCGCGGCCGCTGGGCCAAATTTCACGAAAGTCGTCGGCGCGGGGCGCATGCGACTATCATCGCCAGCGATGGTCTTCGGCGCCGACGACGATGCACCGCTCGCTTCGCTCAACGTCTTGTTGACCAAGCTACGCGAGCTAGCGAAGACCGGAGAGCACATCGAGCTGGTCGCTCGCGCCCTCGACCACGCCGAGTTCCTGCCCCTGCTGATCGCCGACCGCAACGATCGCAGCGCGGACTTTCGTTCGGTGCTGATCGAGCTGGCCGAGAGCCACCCCCTCTTCATGCCGGCGCTCGAGCGCTTCGATAACGCGCTGCCCATGGTCGAGGTGGCTGCGCCCCAGGCCGCGGGCGCCCGGCCGCCTCGGCGCGCCTGAGCTGCGCGCTCAGGGCATCCGCTGAGCCCGGGGGAGCGCGGCCTGGACCTGCTCGAGGAGCAGGCCGCGGGTCCTGATCACCGTGGGCGAGACCGAGATGCGCAGGGTCTCGAGGTGGCCAAACGCGGCCGCTCGATCCGCGAGGAGCTCGAGGGCGCGGCTGCGTAGGCTCGGGAGCTCGAGGGTGCGCAGGCGTGGGAGCAGGGGGCTGTCGATCAGCGCCTGCAGGAAGCGGCGGGGGACGGGGGACAGGCGCAGCGCGCTCAGGCCGGGAGGGAGCCCGGCGAGCAGGGCGGTGAGGCCCTCGACCTCCTCGTCGACGACGCGGCCGAGGCCCGCGCGCGGGCTGATCGGCAGGCCGAGATCGAGGGCGCGCAGATCCGGGAGCTCGAGGGTCAAGGCGACGCCGCCGCGGGTCCACTCGGAGGTGTCGCCGTGGCGCAGGCGCAGGTGGACGAGGCCCGGCCAGCGCAGGTGACCGCCGCGGAGCTTGCCGGCGCCGATCAGCCACAGCGAGCGCAGGCCCGGGAGGCGCTCGGGCAGGCCCGCGAGATCGGGGAGCTCGGCGGGGAGGCGGTGCAGGGCCAGGCGGCGCAGGCCGAGGCTGGGGGGCGCGCCGGCGCTGGGCTGCGAGCGGTAGGGCGCCGGGCTCGAGGGGGGCGCGGCCGTGGGTAGCTCGCCCAGTTGCTCGGCGAGCAGCGACCAGCCCTCGGCCTGCTCGATGGCGACGTGGAGCTCGGCGAGCAGCGGCTCGTGGATCAGCAGCTGGCGCGCGGCCTCGCTGATCACCCCGGGGATCGCCCGGGCGGACACGCCGGCGTGGCGGACCTGCTGCTCGTGGATCCGCGCCATGGTCACGAAGCCGTGGGTGCGCTCGAGCTCGAGGGGCGTGGGCCGGACCAGGGCCAGGGGATCCGCGGCGAAGAGCCCGGCGTCGAGGCGCACCCGCAGGCGCGCGGCGAGCTCGCGGCAGGCGGCCTCGAGGCGCGGGCGGGCGTGGCGTCCGCTCGCCGCGGCGGCGATCGAGGTCGAGACCAGCTCGCCGCGAGGATCGCCCTGGCCGAGCAGCCAGTCGGCCCACACGCTCCACCGCCCGGGGTCGGGGCGCGGGCGGCCGCGTCCGCGAGGCGCGAGGCCGGGCTCGGGCACGCGCTCGCTCAGCAGCGGGAGGACCAGGCCAGCGGGCGCGGCGAGGCTGGGGAGCTCGCGGGCGCGCCCGGGGCCGGCGGCCACCGGCGTGCGCTCGTCGAGGGCGCTGCCGTCACGGTGGGGGACGCCCTGAAGGACGCACAAGGTCGCGGGGGTCCGGCCCACGCGGTCGCGGCTCGCCCGGCCGCCGCGGGCGGTGAGCAGCCTGGCCTTGGCCTTGCGCTGCTGGCTGCGGCCGCCGGCGAAGCTGGCCAGGTAGTGCAGGGCCGTCCAGCCTTGCTCGTCGCGGTGGTCTGGATCCGCGCCGGCGTCGAGCAGGCGCTCGAGCAGCTCGATGGGCGCGCCGCGGGCGACCGCGAGCATCAGCGGCGTGCGCCCGAGGTTGTCGAGGGGGTCGACCTCCACACCCGCGCGCAAGAGCACGTCGGCGCAGCGCGTGCGCAGGCCGATGGCCGCCCAGTGCAGCGCCCGGAGCCCGCGCTGATCTCGTGCCTCGCGGGCGCAGCCGGACGCGAGCAGGTGCTCGCAGGCGGACGCGCCGACGATCTCGCTCAGGGGCACGTCGACCTCGCTAGCCTCGGCCCCGGCCGGCCCCGCCGCGGGCAGACCGGCGGCGAGCATCAGCGGCGTGCGTCCCTCACGATCGCGGGCGTCGAGCTCGAGCAGGTCGTGCTCGGCGAGCAGCTCGAGCATCTCTGGCCCGCCATAGACCGCGAAGTGGACCAGGCGTGGCTCGCCGGGCTCGTCGTCGGCGGCCAGCGCAGGCAGAGCGCTGCGCACGGAGCCGGCGTCTCCGCGCGCGCAAAATTGTCGAAGCACGCTCAGGCGCTGCGACCAGACCGCGCGCGGGACCTCGTCGCGCCTGCGGTCGCGGCGATGCGTGGGGCGTGGCCGCGCGGGCGATAGCTGGCGCTGGTGTCGGCGCTGGCCGAGGCGCGCCGGATCTGGCGGGGGATAGGGCGCGGCCAGCTCGATGCCCGCGGGCCCGATCGCCCACAGCCAGTAGCCGGTCGTGCACAGCTCGATCCATGGTCCCAGGGGATCGGGCAGATCCCCGAGGCGCCTGCCCGCGAGCGCGGGCGGGAGCGCGACGACCTCGCGGGCCAGGCGGACCGTCGCGGGCACGTGGACGTCGCGCAGCTGCTGCCAGTAGCGCTGCCAGGACAGGGCGTCGGCCAAGAACTGCATGCGCGCGTGGGGATGGCGGCGCTCGTAGACGCGCTCGGCCACGCCCACGAGCACCGCCCGCAGACGCTCGACCGCGTGGCGGAGCTCACCCAGGGGCGGACCGCCGGCGCTCCGACGATCGACGGGGTTCCCGGCCAGCTGCCAGCTCAGCGCGCGCGGCTGCGGACAGCCCCAGGGCTCGAAGCGCGCGACCACCAGGCGAGCGAGGCGCTCGGCCTCGAGCATGCCCGCGGGGTCGCTGGCCAGGAGCAGCGCCGCGTAGGCCGTGGGCGGCGCTGGCAGCAGGTAGTCGACCCCGGTCCAGCGTGCGCCGGGGAGCAGCGCGTTTCCGGGCTCGATGTTGGGCTCGGTGCCCGTGTTCGCGGCCGAGAGCAGGGCGCGGTGCTCGGCCTTGCTCGCTCGGAAGCGGCGCTGGGGATCCTCGGCGAAGCTCGAGGGCAGGCGGCCGGCGGCGACGGCCCGGCGCCACAGGGCCTCGCCGGGCTCGCTGCCGCGGTAGCCGAGCTCGGCTGCGAGGGCGTCGAGGTCGGCGCGTTGGGGGCGCAGGAAGGCGCGCTCGCAGGCGGGGAGGTCGGGGGGCACCGGCCGCTAGGGTAGCAGCCGATGCCGGTGAAGTGCTCGTTCGGGCGTCCTTTCCGTCTAGGAGCCCTCAGTAGAGGTAGACTGCGCCAGAGTAAGGTGCTGTGTCGTCTTGGGAGTCTCCGCTGATGCCAACGGCGTTGCTGTCTTCGGCATAGGCTCCAATGGCGAGGGACGTTCCATCTTGGTTTACCGACAAGCTGAAGCCAAAGTAATCTGATGCGCTGGTATTTGGTGCCTTGATATAGGTCCTTTGAGTCCAAGAACCCGCGTCCTTGACGAAGAAGTACGCAGCTCCCGAGCTGGATGCAGAGTTGTCGGACTGCTCTTCGCCGATACCTGAGGTGCCGCTATCTTCGTGTTGGGTCGCTACGACAAGGACCTCGCCATCACCGCTAAGTGCTACGGACTGGCCAAATTTGTCACCGTAGTCGGTGTTGGATGCTTTGACATAGGCGTCTTGAGTCCAGGATGAACCCTGGCGAATGAATACATATACGGCGCCGGATTCGCTCGATGTGTTCGACGACTGAGCGCCATTGACTCCTGTTGTGGCGCTGTCTTCTTCGTAGGCGCCGACGGCCAGGGTGTCTCCGTCGCTGCTAAGAGACAAGCTTTTCCCAAACTGGTCGCCCTGTTCAGCATTCGAGGCCTTGATGTAGGCTTGCTGGGACCAGTTGCTGGCGTTACGATGAAGGACATACACAGCGCCAGCGCTGGCTGCGTCGTTGTTGTCCTCATCACCATTGACGCCGGTTGAGTCGCTGCCCTCTCGGTACGCTCCAATGGCGAGGGTGTCTCCATCCTCGCTCAGGGATAGGCTGGAGCCGAAGTAGTCGTTTGTATCAGTGTTGGATGCCTTGATGTAGGCCTGGGTGACCCATGAGCTGCCCTCCTGTACAAAGATGTATGCCGCGCCTGATGCGAAAGCGTCGTTGTTGGCCGTGGCTCCATCAATGCCCGTTGCGGCGCTGTCTTCACCGATCGCGCCAACGGCGAGGGTGGCTCCGTCTCCACTGAGTGCGATGTTTGTCCCAAATTTGTCGCTCGATTCGGGCGATGCTGGTTTTAGATATGCCCACTCCGCCCAAGATCCCCCTTGGCGCGAGAATATGTAAGCTGCGCCAGAGTCTGGCTCGGAGTTGTTGGTGGGGAAGTTGCTGGAAGAGCTGTCTTCTTCGCTAGCGCCGACGGCGAGAACGCTCCCGTCGTCGCTCAGAGCGACGCTGCTCCCAAAATTGTCGCCTTCTTCAGCATTGGATGCCTTGATGTAGGCTTGCTGAGACCACTCACCGTTGCTTTGTGTGAAAATGTAGACTGCGCCTGAATCAGAGGCGGAGTTATCGAATGAATTCCCTCCAATTCCTGTCGCGCTGCTCGACTCATTTACTGCGCCAATGGCGAGCGTCCCCCCATCCTTGCTTAGCGCGATGCTCCAGCCAAAGAGGTCGCCAGCGTCGGTGTTGGACGCCTTCACGTAGCCGATTGCGTCTTTTAGCGAGCTTCCCACTTGCTCGGGATCGGACCTGGAACAGCCATAGTCATTGCAAGCCTGGATTTTGTAGCTTGCTCCCCAACGAAGGGGAAGAGGGATGTTGCTCAGCGAGCAGGATGTCTCCGTCGTCTCGATGCCCAAGTTGACGTAGCTGCCGTCTGAGACGAGCTTTTCTAGGATCTGGTAAGTCTGCGCGTCGGGAGATGCCGCCCAGGAGAAATCGAATCGTTTCACCTGAGAGGGGGTCAGCGTGAGCGCCTGAGGTGCCTCTGGTGAGAGCTCTTCTTGTGAGCAGGTGCCGTCGATGCACGACAGATCAGCCTCGCATAGGCCGTTCATGTCACATGGGCATGCCAGAGTGCCTTCGGGGCAGGTGGCGCCTGTGTCCTCGTCAGCGCCGTCAGCGCTGTCGTCGCTAGTCGTCGAGTTGGAAGTGCCCGAGTCCGAGCTATCTGCCGATCCTGAGCTGTCTCCCGAGTCTGAGCTTTCCCCCGTTTCGTCGGCCATGCTATCGATGTCGTCACAGTCATAGGCCTCGCAAAATGGGACCGAGCAACCCAGTTGGAGCCCTGCGAATGTTGATGAAATGAGAATCGCCAGCGCGGGGTGAAGGGGCGGTGAGTCGTTGAGAGTGGATGTGTCGCTCATGTTCTTGTTGGCGACTTGGGAGATGCTTCTGGTTTTATAATTGGGTGATGTTTTGTCATTCTTGTCCGTGACGAGTTAATATTCGAGTGATGGGCTGCTTGGGGAAGAGGGGGCGCTGGTATTCACGCGCGCTCGGGCAGCCAGCAAACGACGTCGATATCATGAACATAATGCAGCAATGGCGCCTCGTCGGGCAGCGCCAGCCCCCAGCCATCGCTGACGCTGCAAGCCGAGATCTCAGCCTCCGCGCGCTGAAGCGGCCACTGCATGTGGTGGATCTCCCCGCGCCGAACCTGCCCCTTGCGATCGCTGGCATATAGGCAATAGCGCTCGGTCAACCAGTGCTCGAGGGTCCCGGGGCTGCTGCGGTAGACCTCCCCGACCCCGCGGTAGCGGCCCTCGAAGACCCCGGCCGGCGCGGGCGGGTGGCGTCGCTCGCTGCGGTAGTCGATCCAGCCGTCCTCACGACGCTCGCAGCGCATCTGCGCGCGAAAGTAGGGCAGGAAGAAGCCTGTTCGGGCGCTGTGCACCGCCAGCGCGTTGGCGGCGTCGAGGGAGAAGAACCACACCCCGGGCTTCCCGTCCTTGACCACGTAGGTCCGCACGTTGAGCTCGGGGAAAGCCGAGGCCCCGGGCAGCCAGTTGAGGCCGCGCGGTCCGACGTTGGCCATGCGAAAGGGGACGACGCCGAGCCATGCCTCGCCCTGGTAGGTGTCGAGGCTCAGGCCGGCGGGCAAGCTCGCGGACAGGCGCTCGGGGTCGACGCGCCAGTGGGCGAAGAGCAGCTCTCGCCACGACATGGTCATGATCCAGGGGCGCTCCGGCAGCGGCCAGGGTCGGTGCTCGCGGTGCTCGAGGAGGGCGGACCAGTTGGGCATGTGCCGCAGTGTAGCGTCGTTCAGCGCGGCTCTCGTCGGGCCCGCTCGATGTTCACGGTGATCTGCTCACGGACCCCATCGACGCTGAAGGTGGCGTCGAAGACATAGCGCTCGGCCCGTGGGTCGCCCTGCCAGCTGTCGAGGTAGAGCAGCAGCTCGGCCTCGCGTTGGGGCTCGAGGGTGATCGCCTCGTCAGCGTCGAGCTCGACGGGCTCGTCGGCGTCGCGCGCCCACAGCTGGAGGGCGAGGGGTTCGAGAGGGAGCGGCGCGCCGGCGCTGCGGCGCAGGCTCAGATCTTCGAGGCTCGCGTTCAGGGGGGCCTCGCCGCTGCGCAGGGAGAAGCGGAGGTGCCCGGGGAGCGAGGCGGTCGTGACCGCGCTGTCGATGCCGGCGACGCCGAGGGGGTAGACCGGGCCGCTCGGGATCGGGGCGGGCTGCTCGGCGGGAGCCTCCGCGAGGGCGGTGGGAGCTTCGTCGAGCTCGCTGGGAGCACCTGCTGCCTCGGCGCTGGGCGGCGGGCTGTGTTCGGGGGGCGCAGCGCTCGGTGAGGGAGCTGCTTTGCCCCCACGCTTGGCGCCGGCCTCCGAGGGCTGGGCGTCGCCGGAGGAGCCGCAGGCGGCGACGCCCAGGCAGGCGCTCAGGGCGAGTCCGAGCGCGCCGCGGCGAGGGAGCTCGGCGAGGCGCTGGGGTGCGGGGCGAGAGATCGGGCCGGCGCGCATGACAGGGGCAGAGCATAGGGCGGCGAGCGCCGGGGGCGAAGCGCTGCTTTTTTGCTGGCCCGCGGCCGGCGTGGGACACCTGAACCGATGTCCGAGCTCTCGAAGCTGATGCGCGGGGTCCCCAGCGCGGTGGAGCGCCAGGCCACGGCCACGGACTTCGCCGCCGAGCCGCGCCCCGTGGCGCTCGGGCTGCTCGCCGGCCAGGCGCACTACGAGGTGGTGATCGCCCAGCTCGTGCGCGCGCGCTGCTCGGTGTGGATCGCGACCGCCAACCTCAAGGAGCTGATGGTCGAGGGCCCGCGCCGGAGCGTGCGCAGCTCGAGCCGCTTTCGCTCGGTGCTGTCTTGCCTCGACGAGCTCGCGGTCAAAGGGGTGGAGCTGCGCCTGCTCCACGCGGGCGTGCCCTCGCGGGCGTTTCGCAAGAGCTTCGATCGCTACCCGCGGCTGATCGCCGGCGGCCTCGAGCTGCGCCAGTGCCCGCGGGTTCACCTCAAGACGGTGATCGTCGACGGCGCCTTTTGCTACCTGGGCAGCGCCAACTGGACGGGCGCGGGGCTCGGGGCCAAGGGCAGCGGCCGGCGCAACTTCGAGCTCGGGGTGGCGAGCGAGGACGAGGGGCTGATCGATCAGGTCCAGGAGCTCTATCAGGCGATCTGGAGCGGGTCGCAGTGCGCTGGCTGCAAGCTGCGCGAGGACGCTTGCGAAGCGCCCCTGGACTTGTTTTGAAGTCGGCGGGCAGCGTGGAGCTACCCGCCGACGGTGGAGCGCGGGCTCAGCCGCCCTTGAAGACCAGCAGCGGCTGGAGGCGCTCGAGTATGCGAGTCAGCTCGCGCTGCGCTCGCATGACCGCGCCGATGTCCTTGTAGGCGCCCGGCGCCTCGTCGCGCAGGCGCTCCGCGAGTCGCTCGTCGAAGCACACGCCCCGCAGCTCCCGGCGCAGCTGCTTGGTGGAGATCGAGCGAAAAGCCTCCCCCCGGGCGAGGGCTCGCCCTGCCCCGTGGGAGCTCGAGCACAGCGAGTCGGGCTCGCCCCGGCCCTCGACCAGATAGGAGCAGCTGCCCATGGAGCCGGGGATGATGCCCAGCTCGCCCTCGCCAGCCGAGATGGCGCCCTTGCGGTGAACCCAGAGGCTGCGACCCTCGCCCTCGATGACGTGATGCTCGCGGCGCACGAAGTTGTGCTGGCACGAGACCTTGGTCTGGGGCAGGGGCTGCGCGCCGAGGGTGTCGGCGAGGATGTCCGTGAGCGCCGCCAAGATGCGCTCGCGGTTGTGGTCGGCGTAGGCCAGGGCGAACTCGAGGTCGCTCAGGTAGGCCCTGCCGGCGGGGCTGTCGGCGTCCAGGCTGGGGAGGCCCCCGGCCTGGGCATGGGCCTGCGTATCGGCGTCGGCCGCAGGGTTGGCCCGGGCTTCATGCCACTTGCGGATGCGCTGGCCGAGGCCGCGGGAGCCGGTGTGGACCATCGCCCACAGCTGGCCGTGGTCGTCGCGCTGAAGCTCGACGAAGTGGTTGCCGCGGCCGAGGCTGCCGAGCTGGAGCGCGCCCTCTTCATGCTTGGCGCGCTCGAGGGTCGAGGCGCTGAGCGGGCGCTCGGCGAGGTCCTCGGGCAGCGGCGGGCAGCGGCGGCGAGGGTGACGGATCACCGGGACGGCGCGCCCGAGGGCCGCGAGTAGCTGCGGCCCCCGGGCGAGGGCGGCCGCGGCCTCTTTGTCGAAGGCCAGGGCCGCCATGCCGCAGCCGATGTCGGAGCCGACCGCGGCGGGGTAGAGCCGCGCGTGCGTGGCCACGGCCACGCCAACGCAGACTTCGCTCGCGAGGTGGACGTCCGGCATCACGGCGATCGCCGCGACGTCGGGGGCCTCGCGCAGCCGGGCCAGGGCGGCCTCGACTTCGGGAGCGGGCCGCTCGGCGACCCAGCGATTGAGCGGTGGGAGGCGCTCAGTCATGCCCACCTCCGGTCAGCGCGATGGCCCGCTCGGGGAGCAGGGCGAAGCGCAGGTGAGGTGTTCGCTTGCGGTGAATGGCCGCGGCCACCTCGCTGCGCAAGTGGCCGTGGACGGCGTCGAGGTGCGCTCGGACCTCGGCGATGTCCGCGTCATTGGGGACGATCAGGGTGACCAGGATCGCCGTGCTCCCGGGCTCGGGCTCGACCTCGGCGACCCACAGGCCGTCGAGGATGGGGTCGTCGAGCTCCCCGGCGAGCACGAGGTCGACGCGCTCGTGGACTTGGCGACACAGCTGCCGGATCTTGCGTTCGGTCGCGGCGCTGGAGTTGAAGGTTGAAGAAGAGGATGCGGACGACCGGCGGTCGCCGCGACGATGGTTTCGGCTCATGAAGTTGATCTCGGCTCTCATGCGCGCGCCCGCGGGCACGCAACGACACACCTGATCCCCGTGCAAGACACCACGAGGATCATGAGAGCCTCCCGCCGCGACGCGCGAGCGCCTGCGGAGGAGCCGACTAGCTAGCTGCCAGCGGGATCAGCAGATCAGCAGATCGCGGGCGTAGCGACGAGGAGGCTCAGACTCGGGCGGGTTGTCACAAGGGGTTGCACGGTCATGCCTCCTATCTGGCGCCGCGACAATGCGGGCGCCGGTGCCTCCTACGCTGGACCGAACACTTCGACCGGTCAAGGAAAAAAGTTTCGCGTGGCTTCATTCGCGGGCGCGCAGCTCGTCGATGACTCGGCGCGCCGTGACCCAGGCGGCCTGCATGGCGGCGGAGCTGTTCGTCGCCTCTTTGGTCATCACGGTCTCGAGGGCGTCGGCGCAGGCGGGGCAAGGCTGATCACCAGCGAGGCGGGCGCTCAGCCAGGCCACGCTGATGCGGACCTCCGCGTCGGGGATCGCAAAGCCCTGGGCGAGGGTCGCGGCGGTCTCGAGGTCGCCGGGCTGACTGAGGCGAGCGAGCTGGAAGGCCGCGAGCTCGCGGGCGTGGGCGGGCTGGCTCGCGTCGGCGAGGCGCTCGGCATAGCAGGCGCGCTGGTCCGCGCAGGCCTCGAGCACGGCGATGCCCTGATCGGCCCCATGCTCGCGGACGTGGGCGCGGACCTCTGGTGCCGCCTGCTCGAGGGTGGCTCGCAAGCTCGGCGCCTGATCGGGCTCGGAGGCGAGCACCAGCCAACGCAAGGCCTCGCCGCGAATGTCGAGCTGCGTGCCCGCCGAGACCAGCTCGGGATCGAGGCTGGCCGTGGCGACCATGCGCTCGAGGCAGCCCAGGGCCTCGTCGTCGTTGGGGCCGCTCGCCCAGGCGATCCGCCCGAGGGCCTGGGCGATCTCCGACACCTCGCTGGGCTCGCGGCTGTCGGCGCATGCACAAAGCGGGGCCGCGCCGCGTGGGTCGGCGATCTGGCCGAGGGTGCGGGCCGCGGTGGCGCGCCTGTAGCTCGCCCGGATCTGCGCCGCCGAGTTCTTGCCCTGGCGCTCGCAGCTGCTCGCAGACAAGTGCGCGACCACGGTGGGGACCGCGTCCGCGGAGCCGATCACGCCCATGATCTGCACGGCCGTCATCTGGATCAGCGCCTGCCCGATCCCGTGCTCCTCAGCGACGGCCGCGAGGCGGGGGCTGTGGCCGGCGTAGGCGTCGAGCACGGCGGGCAGGGCCGGCTCGCCGATCGCCCCCAGGGCACGGACCGCGCGCTCGCCGAGCGACTGGATGCCAGGGAAGTCGGGGACGCGAAACATCGCGACCAGCAGCGGCTCGGCGGCCAGGGGATCCCCGAGCTGGCCGAGGGTCGAGACCAGCTCGCGCTGGACCTCGATGGGGAAGTCCCCGCCCGACTCGAGCAGCATGATCAGGCGCTCGGCCTGGTCGCTGGCGTGGAGCTGTCCGAGGGCGTGGATGAGGAGCAGCGCCTTGGCGACGTGGCCCGCGTCGGGCTCGCCCTGCGGCCCCTCGAAGCCCGCGTCCACGCTCGCGCCGAGGTGGGTAGCGATGGCGGCCGAGAGGCTCCTGGCGCGGGCGCGGACGATGCCCGAGAGCGCGGCCGCCAGGCTGTCCTCGGGCAGGGAGAAGTCGGACAGGGCGCGGCGCCACAGCGCCTCGGCCTGCGGCGCCGCGAGGTTGTCGGCGACGCGCAGCATGGTCGCGCGCTCGCTCGCGGCGGCCTCGGGCCAGAGATCGGCCAGGGCGGGGAGCAGGCGCTCGGCGGTCTGCTCGCGCGCCTCGGCGTCGTCGCGGCCGTCGATCTCGAGCGAGAGGCGCTCGAGTTCGACCAGCGCCGACGCTCGGGTCAGGGGATCGTCGAGCGCGAGCAGCAAGGCCGCGAGCTCGCCTTGCTCACCCTGCTCGCTGGCTGCGGCGGGCTCCGGGTTGTCGGTGGCCTCGCTGTCCTCGGGGGCGCTCGGGCGACAGGCGAGCAGGGGGAGGAGCGAGAGCAAGGATGCCGCGCGGCGCCAGTGCATCCCGGGATCATGCCACGGGCTCCTCGTGTGCGCGCCAGAGGACTTGAAGGGCCCCAGGCTTGGAGCACCGGCCGCTGACTTCGTTGCTCGTCAGTCATTTGTGCCCGACAAACTCCCTCCTCGCGCCTCGTCAGCGACCGGCGGTCCGGCGCCTGAGACCCTTCAAGTCCTCTGGCGCGCACACGAGCCGAGGTAGCGCGCGATGTAGGCCGCGAAGCGCTGGTGGACCTCGTCCGTGCTCAGGCCGAAATCCTCGAGGGCGTAGCGATGCTTGGGCCGCCTGCGCTGGCCGCTGGCTTGAAGGTGGGCACGCAGGACCGCCTCGCCGCCTTCGGGCCAGGGGATGTCGCCGTGGGCATAGATCTGGCGGACGGCGGCGATCGGGTCGGCGATGATGGTCTCGTAGCGCAGATCCAGCACGCGATCGTCGAGCCCAGCGTCGCGGGCCGCCCGACAGCGCTGATCGAGGCTGAGGAAGAGCTCGAGGTTCGTCCGGGCCGTGCGCTGCGAGTCGTGGTGCTCGGTGACGAGGCTGAAGAAGCTGTCGAAGAGGCTCGATGCGCTGGCCAGGACGGTGGCGGGGTCGCGGTGGGTCTGGACGAAGACGAGCTCGGGGATCTCGGCGGCGAGCTCGGCGAGGTAGCCGGTGTGCGCCGGGGCCTTGAGCACGAAGCGGCCGCCCTCGGCGTCCTGGAGCGCGCGCAGATAGAGGTGATACTCGGCGTAGGCTGGGGCCAGGTCCTGGTCGAGGAGCCAGTCGAGGTAGCCGTAGGTGGGCGCGAACATCCACCAGGCGATGCTGTGGAAGCTGGGCGCCATCAGCAGTACGCACTCGTCGGGCTCGTCGACGCCGAGGCGGTGCTTGCTGTCGAGCTCGGGGGCGAGGGTGCGGGCGAGCGCGACCTGGCGAGCGGCCTGGGTGCGGCGCTCGTCCGCGGCGCGGCGCGGCGGCAGTGGCTGGATGAGCTCCCAGCTGCGTGCCTTTCGGGCGCCGGGCATGACCGAGAGCAGGCGATGCAAGAAGGTGGTGCCCGTGCGCGGCATGCCGAGGATCATGATCGGCGGAGTCAGGGGGCGGGCGTAGACCGCCGGTCGGCGCTTGCGATCCTCGACGAGGCGCAGGCGGTTGGCGAGGTTGCGGACGAGCATCTGGTGGAGCGCCGCGCGACCCATGGGCGAGAGCGCGGCGTCCTGGGTCAAGGCGCGCAGCAGGCTGTCGAGGCCGACCTCGAAAGGTGGATCGCCGAAGTCCGAGAGGCCCTCTCGCTTGGCGCTGGCATCGAGGAGCGCGCCAGCCTCGAGCGTGGGCCGTGGCATCAGGGCGCTCAGGCGGTTGGCGAGCCACAGGCGGCGGTTCTTCGTTCGCACGCGGGCGAGGTTATCAGGAGCGCTGGTTGGGGGAGGGGCAAACGCGGGGCCGGGGTGTTGGCCCACGCTCGGCGACCGGCCGCCGGGCTCGTCGAGAATGGGTCAGCGGTCTATGCTCGAGCCGTGTTCGATGTCGCTGAGCGCCCGGGTCCCGTGTCCGCCACTCGAAGCGGGGAGGCTCCCGCACGAACAGATGCCGAGGTAGAGAGCGAGGTCGAGGCGGATGGACTCCAGGCCAAGGCGGACGCGAGCGCGTCGGTGCAGCGTCTGCACGCGCTCCAGGCCAAGGCGGACGCGAGCGCGTCGGTGCAGCGTCTGCACGCGCTCCAGCGCATGGCCGATGGCGCGGTGGCCCGAGGCGGGTCGAGGGCGGGCGTGCGGGAGGCGGCGCGCATGGGGGTCTCGGGTCGAGCGCACGCGCTGCCCCACGCAGGGGCGATCCAGCGGGCTTTTGGGCGGCACAGCCTCGACGGGGTCGAGGCCCACACCGACGCCGCGGCCGTCGACGCGAGCCGTTCGCTGCGCGCGGAGGCCTACACGGTCGGGCCAAAGGTCGCGTTTGCGAGCTCGCGGCCGACGTTGCATACGGCGGCCCACGAGGCGGCGCATGTGATCCAGCAGCGGGCGGGGCTGCGCCCGGCTGGCGGGGTGGGGATCGTGGGCGACGCGCTGGAGCGTCACGCGGACGCGGTTGCGGACGCGGTCGTGGGCGGGAGCTCGGCGGAGGGGGTGCTGGATCGTCTGGTTGGTGGCGCTGGTGGGCAAGATGGTGGCGGTGCTCAGAGCGTGCAGCGCAAGGCGGTGATCGGCCCCAACTATGACCCCGCTCAGCGCGGCTCCGACGCCCGCAACGCAGTGATCGATGACGACGTCATGCGGCGCTTCGAGGACGACGACGAGCTCGACAGGTTCGCGCGCGGGGACAAGCTCGAGGTCGCGGGGGAAATGCCAGACAAGACCTGGATCCGCATGGACGAGTTCACGGTGCTCGGCGAGTATCACACCAATCAGCTCGCGCCAGGGATCATCAAAGCTCTGGGCACGGAGGCGTTTCGCTACGAAGGTTTCTCCGAGTACGACGATGGGCTCGTCGCTGGTGATGATGCGCTTCGAGAGTCCTTGGACGAGTCTCGAGAGAAATTCTTCCAAAAGCATGGGATCGATCCCGACGACGGAGATCACTCGGCTGAGCACGTCCTTCCCAAATTCGCGCGCTGTCTGCCCGATGTCGAGTCCATTGCGCTGAAACAAGGGCGTGAGGACGCAGAAAACGCGATCAAGCCAGGCGCGGCGATGGGCGAGGGATACAGCCTCAATAAAGCGCTCATCTCTAGCTTCGTGGGCGTGCTCAAGTACCTTCGTTCCTATGAAAACCTTGGTACCAAGAGCCCGCTCGAGAACACGGCGAACGAGTATCATGAAGATGTCGTGGCTTCGATCGCTGTCTTGGAAGTGGCCGCGGACAACGACGTGGTGCCTGACCTGTCCAAGGTAGGGATGGCGACGGGCGCAGGGATGGCGGCGATGAAGGCTGCGTTCAGGTCAGAGGCGCGGAAGACCGTCGGCTTGGAGTGGATGTTTAGTCGGTATGTCTTCAAGATGGGGCTGAAGATTGGGGGGCTCTCCAACCAGTCGCTGACCAATGAGGCGAATGAGAACGACTATCTTCGGGATAAGTCGATGTTCATGAAGATTTTGTCGGCCAAAAAGATGAATGAGCGACTGTTTGTGATTGGTGACGCTCATCGGAGTAAGCTGAGCTCGAAGCTGCGCTCCAAGGGGATCCGAAGCATGAGGGACAAAGACTACTTGGAGGAGGAGGCGAAGAACAATGAGTTTGTCGACTATGATGCCGCGGGGATATCCAGGGGGGTCTTCAATGTTGTTGATCAACTCGTCGTAGATGGCGGCTTGGGGAGGCTACTGGTGTCCAAAAAGGTTCCTGGGAGCAATTATACGTACAATCAGGCTGCGAGTAATGCGCTCCAGGGGCAGGCGATCACCCTCCCTGCGTTGCCTCAGCACTGTAGCTATGTGGCAAACTCTGGGGGGACCATCAATGGCGTCGTGCTGACTCGGACGACTGGGACGTTGGACGTGAGCGTCGTCTTTCAACATGGCGGGATACGCAAGGAAGGCTGGGTGTTCTGAGGTGCAGCCTGGCGAGGGCCTCGAGCCGCTCGTGCTCACTTGGGCTCGGGTTTCGACTCCCCCTTGCCCTTGTCCCGCATCGGAAAGCTCCGCGTCCAATACACCCCGACCCCGCCCACGGCCGCGTCGCCAAAGAAGCCCTCCAAGAACCACCGCCGGGCAAAGTCGTACTTCACCCGCGCCTCGGCGGTGTTCTCGTCGTCCGGGGCGTTGTGGTGGTAGGTGGTCTCCACGTAGATGTCGCGGGTCAGGCGCTTGCCGACGGTGAAGATCGGCTGGTCGATGTCGTCGCCGAAGCCGATCCGCGCGCGGTCGATGCCCAGGCGCTGGGAGAGCTGGCGCTGAAGCGCGGGGTTGCTGGCGGCGGCGAGCAGCGAGGACACCTGGCTCTCGACGCTGGCGTCGCTGGCGTCGTTGAGGTCGGAGCTGCCGGTCACCAACAAGGTGACGATCTGGTACTCGTCCAGGGGGGGCTCCGAAGAGAAGCGGATGCTGGGCGCGCTGATCCGGCCGTCGACGTTGACGGTGACCGTGGCCTCCGAAGTGTTGGTGGTCGCGCGGAGGTTGACGTAGGGGTCGAGGGTGCCGTCGGCGGGCATGGTCACGGTGCCCTCGACGATCTCGAATTCGCCGCCGAGCAGGTTGAGCCAGCCGCGCTTGGCCTGGAGCTGGCCGTCGACGCTGACCCCGGGGCCGCGGCGGTCGACCTCGACGGCGCCGGTCCAGGTCATGTCGACGGCGGAGCCGGTGATCAGCAGGGGGTCGGCCAGGCGCACGCGGATGTTGAGCTCGGGGCTGGCGTCGGGGTCGATGATCTCGATCTCTTCGCCGGGCTCGAGGGCGGCGATCTCGCTGGCGAATACGACGTCCTCGCTCTGGGGCACGTCGTCGGGGGCGCCGCCGCCGAGGCGGGCGACCTCGATGGTCGGCTCGTCGAGCACGACGTCGACGACGAAGGTCTCGGGGTCGAGGTCGAGGCCGATCTCTGCGCCGAGATCGATGGCCATGGTCGGCAGGCCGGGGCGGATCAGCGGGAAGTCGTCGAGCTGCAAGGAGAGCTGACCTTCGATGCCCTGGCCGCGGCGAACGCTGGCCTCGCCGTGGCCGTCGATGCCGCCGCGCCCGGCCTTGGCGGCGAGCTTGGGCAGGCGAATGTCACCGTCGTCGAAGGCCAGCTCGAAGGCGATGCCCTCGATGCGCTGGCGCAGGTCGAGGACCGTGACCGCGCCTTTGCGCAGCTCGACCTGGCCGTCGAGGTGCGGCTCGGTCAAGGTCCCCTCGCCGGCGACGCTGGCCAGCAAGGTGCCGCGGAGGTCGTGGAGCGAGGCGGGGACGAGGGGCGAGAGGGTGTCGAGCTCGTAGCCCGGGGCTTCGAGGCTGAGCGCGAAGGGGGTCTCGCCGATCTGGAACTCGCCGCGGACGAGGGCGGGGACGGGGAGCTCGAGGGTCAGCTCGCCCTCGAGGTGGTCGCAGCTGTCGGGGCGCAGGGCGATGGCGACGGCCTGGCGGGCCTCGTCGGCGTCGACGCTCGTGTCGAAGTGCAGGCTGTGCTCGCCCTCGCGGTATTCGCCGTGGACGTCGGTGTCGAGGCTGAAGTCGGTGAGCGTGCCGGCGCCGGCGAGCTCGAAGCCGATCTCGAGCTCGGGCTCGACGTCGGGGTCGAGGTAGTTGGTGGTGCTGTCGAGCTGGACGCCGGCGAGGGCGTCGAGGATCTCGAGGTCGAGGCCCCGGCCGGCGCCCTGGAGGGTGTGGTGGCCGTCGTCGAGCCACGCGAGCTCGGGCGCGGCGATGTCCTCGACGCTGACGCGCACGGGCAAGGTGGCGGCGATGGTCGCGAGCTGGGCGCCGCGGCGGCCGAGGTCGGCGCGGACCTGGACGCGCTGGACGTCGTCGCTGTTGGCCGCGAGGGTGGCGACGAGGCCGAGGTCGCCAAAGCTCGCCCGCTCTTCGAGGCTGGCGTCGCGCAAGCTGGCCGCGAGCTCGGCGGTCGGCTCGGCCAGGCTGCCGCCGAGCTCGAGGTCGACGCGCACGCGGCCGTCGACGCCGGTCGCGGTGACCGGGGCGAGGAGCTCGGACAGGGCCTTGGAGACGACGTGGGCTTCGACCGAGAGCGGCGCGTGGGTGTCGACGCGCAGCGGCGAGCTGGCGAGCGGAGCCACGCTCATGGGCAGCAGCGCGCGGGCGTCGAGGCGCTGGGCGAGGGGGCCATCGACGAACACGGTGAGCTCGGTCTGGGCCATGGCCTGATCGACGAGGAGCTCGAGCTCGCCGAGGGCCTGGCCGGCGTGGACGAGCTCGCGCCCGAGCAGCTGCAGGTGTAGCTCGGGGTCGTCGAGGCCGCCCTGGGCGCGCACGGACAGGCCGAGGCCGCCTTGGACGTCGGCCTGCTCGAGGGCCTGGGCGAGGGCGGGCAGGCGCGGGCCAAAGCTGCGCTCGAGGGCCTCGAGGTCGAGGTTGTCGATGTCGAGGGCGAGGCTGTGCGGGGCCTCGGGGGTCCAGCGCGCGCGCTGATGGACGAGGTCGACGAGCAGCGGCGCGCGGGCGTGCACGGTGGTCCGGGTGCGCGTGTCGTCCACAGGGAGGTCGTGGCGAAGCTCGAGCGCTGCGTCCTCGCTGTCGACGTGGACGCCGACGCGCAGCTCGCCGAGCGCGGCCCCGTCGATGGCGAGGGCCTCGGCGAGCAGGTCCACGGTGGCCGAGGGATCGCGCAGGCTGCCGCCGACCTCGAGGTCGATGGCGACGCTGCCGGCGGGCTCGAGCTTGGCGGGGGGCTGCTCGGGGTCGGTTTTGTCTTTGTCTTTGTCTTTGTCTTTGTCCGAGGGCAGCTCGCGCTGCCAGCCCTGGGGCGCCTCGGGCATGTAGGGCGCGAGCTTGGCGAGGTCGAAGTCTTCGACGACGAGGCGGGCGGCGAGCGGGCGCCTCGCGGACAGCCCGGCCTTGGCCCCGAGGTCGAGGGGGAGCTGGGCGCTGAGCTCGGCCCGGGGCAAGGTCGGGCCGGCGACGCGCGTCCACAGGCGCAGGCGAAGGCCGCGGTCTCGCTCGAGGCGCTCGGTCCTCTCGTTGGCCGCGAGGGCCTCGAGCGCGAGGGGGTCCGCGGGGGTCTCGGCGGTCTCGGGGACCTCGATGTCTGCGGGGCTGGGCGGCTGATCTTCGTAGAGGGTGAGGGGATCGAGGACGCGGCGGATGGCGTCGGTCCCGGGGATCGACGCGCCGACGGCCGCGCCGCGCCCGAGGGCGGCCGCGAGCTCGACCTCGCCCAGGTCGAGCTCGGCGAGGCGGAGGGCCTCGGCGTGGAGGCGAAGCTCGCCGCTGGGTTGGGTCACGGAGCCGCGCAGCTGGCCGTCGATGGAGACCTCGCCGGCCATGTCGAGGCCAGGGACCAGGGGGGCGAGGGTGCTCAGGGAAATCTCGTCGACGCGCAGGTCGAGGCGTCCGGGCGGCGCGTCGTCGCTCAGGGCGAGGTCGCCGTCGACGCTCAGCTCGCCCTTGGCCACCCGGACACGCAGGCCATCGACGGCGAGACGATCGCCGCCCACGCGCACGCGGGCGGGGCCGAGGGTCGAGAGCGCGAGCTTGCCCCGGAAGAGCGCCGCGTCGAGCTGGGCGAGGGCGACGCTCAGCGCGTCGTCCTCGCGACGCAGGCGCGCGTCGAGGGCGATGGACTCCTGCGTACCCGCCCCGCGCAGGCGGATCGAGAGGTCACTGGCGTCGCCGGAGAGGTCGAGGTCGAGGCTGCTCAAGGCCAGCTCGCCGCGGCTGAGGCCGCGCGCGGCGAGGCTGCCGTCGACGGTGGGATCGGGGGCCAGCGGGCGCGAGCGCAGCTGGGCGTCGAGGCCACGCAGCCTGGTGCCATAGCCCGCCGCGTCGTCGAAGCGGGTGCTGGCCACGCAGCTCAGCGCGTCGCTAGAGGCGGCGTTGGGCAGGCCGCAGCGCGCCAGGATCTCGCCGCTGCCGCTGAGCCTGGCGAGCTCGGGGATGTCGAGGTAGCGGGCCAGCGGGGCCCCGAGCTCGCCGAGGTCGCGGGCGTCGGCCGAGAGCAGCGCGGCGAGGGAGCCGGCGGGGTCGTGCTCGACCTGGGCCGCGAGCGCGAGGCCGGGCCCGGTGAATTCGAGCCAGGCGTCACCGACGGCGCCGAGCTCGGGCGCGGCGGCGCCGGCGTCGAGGACCAGATGATCGCCCGCGTCGAGATCGCGCAGCTCGAAGGTGAGATCGAGGCTCGCGCCTCCGCTCGCGCTTGCTTCCTCGCTCGCGTCTGCGTCCGTGGTGGCGCCCGCGGTCGCGCGGACCAGCTCGGCGTCGGCGTCCGCGAAGGCATCGTCGACGCTGGGCTGGCGCTCGTCTGCGCCGCCGATGGCCGCGAGCGCGCCGAGCTCGAGGTGCAGGGCGCCCTGCTCGGCGTGGACCAGGCCCGCCGGGATGTCGCCCTCGAGCGCGAGGTCGAGGACGCGCCCGCCGGCGTCGCGCTGGTCGAGGTCGGCGTCGAGGAAGAGGCTCGCTAGCCCCGGGACGCTGGGGTCGTCGGCGTCGAGGTCCACGCCCACGCTCAGGGCCGCGGGGCCGCCGAGGGCGTGGAGCTCGAGGTCGAGGACCTCGAAGCGCTCGAGGGGGGCGATCGCAAACTGCTCGGCGATCACCTGGGGCTCGGTCCGCAAGGAGAGGGCGAGCTCGCCGGTGGCCGCGTCGACGTCGTAGTTCGCGGGGGCGATCAGGGCTGCGCGCGCCAGCGGGCTGACGAGCTCGAGTCGGATCACCTCGGCCATGGGCGCGTCCCAGCGCGCGCCGAGCTCGAGGCTGTCGACGCGCAGGCCCTGGGCGGGCAGCTGCGCGCCCCACAAGCTGAGGCTGGCCTCGGCGCTGCGACCGATGCCCGAGGCGCCGAGGTCGAGGCCGTCGAGGGTGAGCAGGGCCTCGCCGGCCTGGATGATGCTGGCCTCGCGCAGGGCGAGGCTGGCCCGGACCTGGACGGGCAGGTTGGGGCCGTAGCCTTCGGCGGGCGGCTGGGGCTCGGGGCTGGGGCTGGAGAGCGCCGACCAGTCGTGGTCCAGGTGAACTTCGAGGCCGCGCAGCTCGCTGACGTCGAGGCTCAGGGCGCCGCCGACCAGGGCGCCGGTGTCGAGGCGCAGGGCGAGGCGCTGCGCGTGGACCAGGGCTCGCCCCTCGCCGTCGTCGATGGCCAGGGCGTCGACGCTCAGGCCGCTGGCGAGGCTCCCGGACATGCCCGCCCACTCGACCTGGCCGGGGACCGCCGCGTCCCAGCGCTGCATGGCCACGCGCACGGCCAGCTGGGAGGCGGCGGGCAGCCACAGCACGGCCGCGACCAGGGCCACGATCACGGCGATCAGCCCGGCGAAGATCCGCAGCGTCCACCGCGAGATGCGGCGGAGCCTGGATTTGGGCTTGGGCTTGGGCTCACTCAAAAGCTCTCCCCCAGTCCGAAGTGCAGCGACCAGATCGGCTCGCCCTCGCTGAGCGTGGTCTCGTTGAGGCGCACGCCGACGTCGAGGCGCAGCTTGCCGATCGGGCTGTCGTAGCGCAGGCCGCCGCCGGAGGCGTAGTTCCACTCCTGCGGCGAGAAGGTGGAGATGCCGTCCTGGACGTCGCCGCCGTCGAGGAAGGCCGCGACCCACAGCTCCCGCCAGATCCGCACGCGCAGCTCGAGGTTGCCGAGCACCGAGCTGTTGCCGCCCACGGGGATCGAGTCGCAGTCGCCGGCGAGCGGGTCTTCGCCGTCCTCGCAGTCGTCGATGCGCGGCGAGAGCCGGCGCAGGCCCCAGCCGCGCACGGAGTTCGAGCCGCCGAGGTAGCGGCGCATGTCGATGGGCGCCCCGGGCTCGTCGCCGTAGGGAAAGATCATGCCCAGGCGCGCGCGGGCGGCAAGCTGGAGGCGATCGATGGGGCGCCAGTACAGGCGCAAGAACGGCTCGACCTCCTGGTAGTCGTAGTGCCCGCCGAAGGGGCCGCCAGCCACGCGATAGCGGACCCCCAGGATCCCGCCGCTGTTCGGCGAGCTGATCTGGTCGACGGCGTAGATCGTGGCCCCGATGTCGACGTAGCTGAGGATGTAGGGGTCGCGGAAGTCCAGGCCCAAGAAGGTGTCGTCGGCGGCCAAGGTGGGAGAGATCGCAAAGAAGTCGACGTAGCGCAGGGTGTGGCTGAGCTCGAGCTGAAACCAGCGCGTGAAGAAGCGCGACACGCCAAAGCGGTGCTCCGTGGACCACGACTGGTAGCCCTGCTCGATGCCCAGGCGCACGCGCAGGTCGCCGGTCCACACCAGCTGCTTCTCGAGCAGGCCCTTCTTCTCCATGTTGATGCCGAGCTCGGCGATCGGGCCGTGGGTGATCAGGTTGATCGGGTTGGGCAGCTCGGCGTAGCCGGCGTAGCTGCTCAGCGTGAGCTTGTAGAGGTCGCCGAACAAGTTGGCGTGGCTGTAGCGGGCGCTGACGCGCTGGTCCCAGCGGTTGGACTCGAAGCCCAGGCCCAGGCCGACGCGCACGCGCTGGGGGTTGCTCTCGGTCACGCTGAGGGTGACGGGGACCTCGGGCCAGGGGATGTCGCCCTTGCCGACCTCGTCGGTGCTGACGCTGACGACGCCGTCGCCCTCGGGCTCGTCGGTGCCCGGCTCGGCTTGCTTGGCCTCGCCCTCGGCGGCGGTGTCGGCTTTGCCCTCGGGGGCGGCGTCGCTCTCTTCATCAGCTTCGCTGTCGTCGGCGTCGCTCTCTTCATCAGTTTCGCTGTCGTCGGCGTCGCGCTTCTCGTCGGCTTTGCCCTCGGGGGCGGCGTCGCTCTCGGCGAGCTTGGCCGAGACGGCCGAGAACACGCCCATGTCGTAGACGTGGCGCTCGAGGCGGGTGACCCGGCGCGGGGAGTAGGGTTGGCCGACGAGGGTCTCGACCTCGACTTGGACCTCGGGCTCGGGCACGTGCTCGAGCCCGGTGACGGTCACCGGTCCGATGACCATGTAGGGCCCGGGGATCAGCTCGAAGACCACCCGGGCCTGCTTGGCCGCGCGGTCGACCACGGCGCGCTTGCGGACCTCGGCGTAGGGGTGGCCGAGGTCTTTCATGCGCGTGCGCAGGCTCCGGGCGTCGGCCTCGAAGGTCGGGACCTCGAAGGGGTCCCCCTCTTCGAGCTCGACGAGCGCCTCGAATGCCTCGGGGGAGAGGTCCGGGAGGGTGCCGAAGGCCACCCGGCGGGCGCGGGCGTCGGGGCCGGGGAGCGGGCCCTCGGGCCAGGTCAGGGCGACGTCGGTGACCTTGGTGACGGGGCCCTCCTCGACCACGAAGAGGATGTCGACGACGTCCTGTCGGCGCTTGCGCTCGTTGGTCTCCACCTGGACGTCGACGACGGCGGCCTCGTAGTAACCGTAGGCGTGGTAGAGGCCGACGATGTTCTCGACGTCGACGGGGATCAGCCCCTCGTAGTACCAGGAGCGCTCGGGGAGGGGGACCCAGGTGCTCGGGGCGAGCTCGAGGTAGTCGTGGATCTCCCGATCTTTGAAGCGCTCGGTGCCCTCGAAGCGGACCTTGCGGATGGCGTACTGGGCCCCGCGCAGCTCCGAGGCGCTCACGCCCGGCTTGCAAGCGCCGAGCAGCAAGGCGAGGGCGAACAGGGCGAGCAGGCGAGGCCCCACGCTTGGCCGTCGCCGCGCAAAAACCCCCGCGAGCCCCTGGGGCGCGGGCGCGGGTCCGCGGTGGGGCTGGCCACCGCTGGTCGAAGACGCCTCGCCGGCGGGCCGACTCGACGTGTCGAGATGACACGATCGTGCCAACGTGGCTACTTTGTCACGCCCTGCTGCGCCCTGCCGGCTCACTCGGGCGGAACACTCAGCAAAGCCCGTGCCGAGGGCAAGCCCTCCGCCAAAGTTGTCGCGTGCGGAACGCAGGACCGCGCACGATCGAGCGCTTGATGCGGTAAAGCGGCGTTTACCTGGGCGCGCGGAGGCTCGGGCTGGATCGCTTTCGCGCGGCGATCCGCGAGAGGGCCTCCTTCATGTTGCGCACGAGCTCGATGCCCTCGAAGGGGATGTCGCGGGCGACGAGGAGCTGGGCGAGGGCGGGGCTGAAGCCACAGACGAGCACGCGGACGCCGAGCAGGCGCAGAGATCCGAGCATGTGGAGCATGTGCTGGATCGTCTGGGGGTCGACGCCGCCGAGGCCGGTGACGTCGACGATGACCCGGCGGATCTTGTGCTCGTGGACCCGCGCGAGCAGGGCCTGGGTCATGGCCGCCGAGCGCTCGTGGTCGAGGGTGCCGATCACCGGGAGCGCCAGGGCCCCCTCGCCGACCTCGATCAGCGGCGTGGACAGGCGACGGATCTCGTCGCGCTGGTGGCGGACGAGCTCGAGCTGGGTCTCGAGCTCCCGCGAGCTCGCCCGGTGCAGGCGCTCGAGCTCTCTGAGCCGGCGCTCGAAGGCCTCGGCCTCGAGCACGAGCTCGCGGCGCTCGGACTGGACGCGGGCCAGCTCGCCGCAGGCCTGGCTGCGCTCGCGGTCGAGCTCGAGGACGCAGGCGGCCAGGCGCTGCGCCGCGGCCGGTGAGGGCTCGCGCAGGTGCGGGCAGCTGGGGCAGCGACGCAGGGCCGCGACCACGGCCCTGGCCGAGGGCGCCTGGTCGGCCTGGTCCGCGCGCAGTGGACAGTCTTCGCAGCTCGTGCTCATGCGTGGCCTAGCAGCAAGATCGTGAAGGTCTCGTTGTGATACATGGCCTCGCCATGCACGGGCGAGAGCTCGCCGTAGGTATAAAAACCGGCTCTCGCCACGCCCCGAGGCAGGCGGGCGTAGACGGCGTCGATCTCGTCGCGATAGTGGCGCGGGCCAAAGATCATCTTGCGCCCGGCGCAGTTGAAGATCAGCGCGAGCTGGGGATCGGGGAGCTCGGCCAGGGCGCGCTCGCAAGCCTGGGTGGCCCCGGCGACGAGGGCCTCGCGGCTGCCCCGGGTGATCCGAACCTTGGCGCCCTCGCGGATGTCTCCGCCGCACTCGAGGCCGCCGCGATCGTCGAAGCTGCGGACCACGCGGATCACGTGCGGGCGCTCCTCCCAGCGCGCGCCGCCAGGGTCGGCGCTGGTCAGCACCGCCAGCGGATAGGTGACCCCGGCCGAGGGGTTGTCGACGATCTCCTCGCCGAGCAGCTGGCGGTACATCTCGACGGCCGGCTCGCCGTCGATCTCGAGCACGAGCTTGTCGTCCTCGACCCGGGTGCACACGCGCTCGCGGCCGAGGGGCTCGAAGCCCGAGCCGCTCGAGGTCTGGATCGTCAGCGGCCCGCGCAGGCCGATCGCTACCGCGCCCCCGCTCATCGCCCGGTCGTCGATGAACTGCCAGGTCTGGCGCAGCAGGTGGGCGTTCTCGCCGGCGCAGCCGCCGACGATCGGGAAGTCGACGCCGGCGAGCTCCTGGATCCCGCGCACGAGCTTGGGGGGATCGGCGCGCACGCCGTCGGGGAAGAGGAGCAGCAGCTTGGGCTCGAATTGAGCGATCTGCTGGCCGAGCTCGCGGCCAGACTGGAGGTCGTCGCCCGAGAGCTCGGCGAAGAAGAGCTCGGCCTCGACCTCGAATAGGCACATGCCCATGGCGGTGACCGAGTGGGTCTTGGCGCCGTGCTGGTCGATCTCGGCGAAGCTCGTGCAGCCGGCGATGCGGGCGCCGGGGCCCAGGGTCTCGCGCAGGGCGGCGAGCATCGACGCGGGGTCGTAGATCTCGGCCGGGGCGAAGAGCAGCACGAGATCGGGCGCCTGGCCGAGGTTGGCGATCATCTCGTGCCCGAGCTCGTGGCCCGCGGAGATCGGATCACCGTGAATGACAGAGGCCGTGCACGCTTTCATAACTAATCGCATTCAATATATGCGATTGTTGTCTGCCTGGCTATGGCTTTAAAATTGATGAATTCCGAGGGGATTGTATGGTCACGCAATGTCATCCGGTGGGTTGGGTCCGTGAATGGGTAATTGTGCTACGCTGGCTTTGGGTGTCTCTTTGAGCTGCGAATGTGTGATGTAATTCGAGTGCCCATTCATTGGTCATTCGAATATGAAACTGTTTGGCGTCTCGCCACGGGCGGCCGCGGGGCTCGTGCCCCATGGGGCGCGAGGGGCTGGGGGATCAGCGGCGAGCGTCGCGGACACGCGTGGCCAGGTCACCCAGGCGCGCGAGCTCGGCGGACTGGACCGCGCCCGCGCCGAAGCGGGCGCGCTCGTAGGCCTGGGCGAAGGCGGCGAGGGCCTCGGCCTCGGGGGCGCCCTCGCCGGCGAGGCGCCTGGCCCAGGCCGAGGGCGACTCGTGCTCGCGACGCGCTCGACCGCGGCGGGCCATGGTCGCGAGCAGGCGGCGATAGATTCGGATCTCCGCGGCCACGCTGGTCCGGCGGCGGCGCAGCAGCCTGCGGACCCCGAGGCCGGCGACCAGCAGGCCGAGGGCCCCGGCCAGCCAGGGGGCGAACATCCGCCAGTCGACGCGCAGGCTGTAGCCCTGGCGCTCGACCCCGAGGCGCTCGAGGGCCTCGAGCTGGTCGCCGAGGTCGTAGTCGATCACGTACTCGAGGTAGGCGTCGCGCAGGGCGTCGGCGAGCTCGGCGATGCCGGGGAACCACGAGGCGTCGTCGCCGGCGGTCCGCCCCGCGGGCGGGGTGGGGTCGAAGGTCACCCAGCCCAGCGGGCCGAAGTGGACCTCGACCCACGAGTGCGCGTCGGCCTGGCGCACGGCGTAGAATTCTCCGAGCTCGTTGTAGTGCGCGCCGTAAAAGCCGTTGACGTTGCGCGTGGGCACGCCGACCTCGCGCAGGAGCAGGGCCATGGCCGAGGCGAAGTACTCGCAGTGCCCGGCCTTGGTGTCGAACAAGAAGCCCTCGATGGGGTCGATCTCGCCGGCGCTGACGCGATCGGAGCGCGGCTGATCGAGGCTGTAGCTGTAGTTGTCGAGCAGGTAGGCCTCGACGGCCTCGACCTTCTCGACGCGGGTGCGCGCCCCGGCGGTGATCTCCTCGGCGAGGGCGCGCAGCTCGGGGCGCAGGTCTTCGTCGAGCTGGAGGTAGGCGGCGAGGGACTCGGGGACCTCGGGCTCGCCGACGGCGGCGAGCTCTTTGCGGGTCGGCGCCCCGGTCCGGCCCACGGCCTCGTACTGGATCGGCCCCGGCTGGCGATCGAGCACGCGGACCTGGTCGTCGAGGTCGGCGCCCACGCGGTTGCGACGCTCGATCGCGCCGCGCGGGGCCAGCGAGTAGGCCAGGGGCTGACCGGCCGCGAACAGGAGATCCGTGCCGATGTCCTCCATGGTCACGAGCATGCGCGCGGTCTCGGTCGAGGCCGCGAAGCCGGGGACGGGGGTCGGGGTCACGCTCTCGCCGAGGACCCCGGCGAAGCGATAGGGCATGCCCGTGATCTCGGCGCGCAGCGTGCCATCGTCGGCGAGCACGTCGTAGCCGCGGCGCTGGTGGAGCTCGCCCTTGTCGGCCGCGGACGAGCGCCCCCAGCTGCCGTCTTCGTAGTTATCGAAGGCGCTGCCGCGGATATGCCAGGTCGGTCGCGCGCCGTGCTCGCGCTCGTCGAGGGGGACGAGGTGCATGACCACGGTGGCGTCGGTCTTGATCGTCCCGAACCCGCCCAGGCGCACGTTCTCGGAGAAGCCCACGCTCTCGCGGCCGTAGAGGTTGCCGCGCAAGAACACGCCCACGCCGAAGCGCGGGAAGAGCAGGAAGGTCAGGACGCCGGCGAGGGCGGAGATCAGCGCGACCTGGAGGGCGGCCCGCCCGAGGCGCGGGAGCTGGCGCGTGCCGTAGCGGTCGACCTCATAGGAGACGCGCCGGCCGAGGCGCTCGCCCTCGGACACGAGGTGGTTGACGAGCAGGGCGAAGGTCGCCGCCGGCAGGTAGAGGGCGAGCAGGACGGGGTAGTGGAGCTCGGCGTCGATGACCGCGGCGATGACCATGAGCACGGCGCCGAGCATCAGCAGCTGCATGTGCTCGCGGGCGCGCTGGCGGTTGAACAGGCGCTGGACGATCATCAGCAAGAAGAAGTCGACGCCGACGATCAGCAGCTCCGTGCCGAGCAGCGCCGCCCGGACGCCGCTGAGCGCGAGGGCGAAGACGATGCCCAGGGTCCACAGCCGCAGGGCGCGCTTGCTGGCCTGCTCGGGCAGCGGTCGGACCATGGCCCAGGCGCCGAGCAGCACGGTGACGAGCACGGCCCACCAGCTCGCGCTCTGGGCCAGGACCACGGCGGCCACGGCCAAGCTGGCCTGGATCAGGCTCAGCATGTCGCGCAGGTGGACGAGGCCGCGACCGCGGCCACCGAGGCGATCGGCGAGGCGGAGCAGCCAGCTCATGCCGCGCGCTCCTCGGCGCCGGGCTTGGCGTCGTCCGCCGAGTCCGCGTTTGAATTGGGGTCCGGGTCGAGGCCGACGAGGGCGAGGAATTCGAGCACCCGCCGCTCGTGGGCCGGGCCCGTGCCCGGCTCGATCACCAGCTCGTCGCCGTAGCGCAGCCCGGTGGCCACGCGGCCCTCGTCGAGCAGGGCCACGGCCTGGGAGGCGACCTCCTCGACGGCGGCCTCGAAGCTGGGGTCACCGCCGCGGCCAGGGAGGAGGCTGAGCACGAGCTCGCCCTCGCCGCGGGCCTCGAATTCCTGGACCACGGCCTTGCCGAGGCGCGCCGTGGCCGGCCAGTGGATCCGCCGCAGCTCCTGGCCGTCGCGGTACTCGGCCAGGCCAAAGAACTCGCCGGCTCGGGCCCGCGAGCCGAGGGCCTCGCCCTCGCCGCTGTAGGCCTGGCGCAGCTCCTGGACGTCGACGGGGTGGATCCGCGGGTAGACGAGCACGCGCTCGCGGACCTGGAGGTCGAGGCGTTTGACGAACAGGCCAAAGGGGAAGCGGGTCGCGACCACGGCCTTGGGCAGGGGGTGGAGGCCGCGGTGGGTCATGGTCACGCTGGTGTGCAAGGTGGCCGTGGCTCCGCCTCGCACGGCCACGCTGAACACGGGCTCGGTGTGGTCGGGGCTGTCGAAGCGGTCGTCGTCCTCGACGCTGACCGAGATCATGTCGCCGCGGGGGCTGGCGTTGCGCAGCTCGACGATCAGCGCGCCGCGGCCCTCGGCGTGCAGGGGCGAGGCGACCTTGCGGCGGACCTCGGCTCGCCGGACCATGTTCTCCGAGAGCATCCCGCTGGCGATGATCAGCCCGATCTGGCAGCCAAAGAGCACGTGCAGCAAGTTGGCGCCGGAGTTGATCGCGGCGAAGCCCACGGCCAAGGTGAGCAGGATGAACAGCCAGCCGGCCTTGGTGATCTCGAGGCTGCGGCCGTAGGCGCTGAGCATGCGCCGGAGCAGCGGGATCTTTTTTTTCTTGGCCGTGACCTTGGCGTCTTGCATCGAAATCGCCGATTGGAGTGCGCGGGCGTGGTTCAGACCGGGACGGGGACCGCGGCGATCAGCTCGCGGACGAGCTCCTGGGCGAGGGCGACCTGATCCCCGCTGCCGGCCTGGGCCGGGACGACGCGGTGGGCCAGGGCGGGCACGGCGAGCTCTTGCAGGTCGTCGATGAGCACGTTCGAGCGGCCCGCGAGCAGGGCCCTGGCCTTGGCGGCGGCGACCCAGGCCAGGGCGCCGCGGGTGCTCACGCCCAGGCGGATCTCGGCGGCGTCGCGGGTGGCCTGGACCACGCGCTGGGCGTAGTCGGCGAGGTCGGGGTGGAGGTGCACGGCCGCGGCCGCGGCCTGGAGATCGGTCAGCTTGCTGGGCGACTCGAGGGCGCCGTCGAGCTCGCCCGCGTCCTTGCCCTGCGGATCCACCCCGCCGCCCAGGAGCAGCGCGGCCTCGACCTCGGGCGCGGCGTAGCCCATGGACAGGCGCAGCAAGAAGCGGTCGCGCTGGGACTCGGGCAGGGGGTAGGTGCCGTGGTGCTCCTCGGGGTTTTGCGTGGCGATGACCACGAAGGGCCGCGGCAGGGTGTGGCTGACCCCGTCGACGGAGACCTGACCTTCGGCCATGGCCTCGAGCAGCGCGCTCTGGGTGCGCGGCGGGGCGCGGTTGACCTCGTCGGCGAGCACGAGGTTGGCGAACACCGGCCCGCGGCGAAATTCGAAGTGCTCGCGGCTGGCTCGCCACACGTTGACCCCGAGCAGGTCCGCGGGCAGCAGGTCGCTGGTGAACTGGATGCGCGCGAAGTTGCCTCCGATGGCGACGGCCAGCGCCCGCGCCAGGGTGCTCTTGCCGACCCCGGGGATGTCTTCGATCAGCAGGTGGCCCCTGGCGACCAGGCAGATCAGCGCGAGATCGATGATCTCGTCCTTCCCGCGAATCTGCTTGCGCACGACCTCGCGGATGGCTGTGAGCGTCTCGGCTGCGGCCGCCGGAGACAGTGGAGCGGAGGAGTGGGCGGGAGGTGTGCTTGGCGCGGCGTCCACGAGTGGGGGGATTCTAGCAAGCGTTGTGCCGCGAGAAGCAGGCGGCGACTCGATTGTGGTCTCCACTTTCGCTCGTCGAGGTGGCGAGGTTTCGCCCCCGCAGCCCGCGCGTGCGCGCTCCCGCGCTCTGCTGTCTCGCCATCTTGTCTCAGGGTGAAGATCGAGGATGTCGAGGCGTCAGAGCCGGCCGATGACAACCTCGATATTCGCCCTCGCCCTCCTCTCCTCATTGATCGAGCCAGAGCCCGTGGTCGACGACCCGATCGAAGCGGAGGCGCAGGAGGAGGCCGGCGAGGTCGAGGGCGCGGAGGAGGGCGCGAGCGGGGAAGAGCTCGAGCCGATGCCTCCGGCCAAGGTTGGCAAGCGCGAGTGGATGCTCGTGGTCTCGCCGGGCTTCGACTACGTCGTTGGCCCGCAGAAGGCCTACGAGGCCCTGGGCGGCGGCTTTCGCTTGGGGGGCCTGGCGACCAAGTGGGCGGGCGCCAAGGGGCACTTCCTCGTCGGCGGCGGGCCGATGATCCACTACACCTACCTGAAGGATCCAGACTTTCAGGACGTGCTCCACCTCGCGACGGTCAACGGTGACCTCGTGCTCGGCGGGGGCAACCAGCGCTGGGCGCTGTATTGGCACCTGACCCTCGGGTTTGGGGTTCTGTCGGCCAAGGACGCCCAGACCAGCTCCTCGCTCACGACCTTCGGTGCACGGGCGGCCTCGGGGATCGGCGGCTACGGCAAGATCAACGATCGCTTCAGCCTCGGCGCGCTCGTCGACTTTGGCTGGGCCGGCGGGCTGTGGGTCAACACCCTGCTCACCGCCAACATCCACTTCGGGCGCCGCGGGGATCCGCTCTAGGACTACTTGGTCAGATGGGGATCGACAACGATCCCCAGCTGTGATCTGCTGCGGGGGTGACTCCAGAACAAATCTCCCGGGTGGGGGCCGAACTCGAGGAGTTTCTCGGCTACATCACTCATCAGATGGGTCGCAGCGAGCGGCGCGAGGCCCTCGCCAACTACATGCGTGGGCTTCTCCTCGATGGCGAGCGCAAGAGCATGGTGCCCATCGCTAAGCGCCTCGCAGCCGCGCCCGGTGACAGCGAAGCCATCCGCCAGCGACTCCAGCAGGCGATCACGATCGCTAACTGGGACGAGTGGGAGCTGTTTCGCCGACTCGCCCTTCGCGTCGAGGACAAGCTCCCGGGCCTCGACGCCTTCGTCATCGACGACACCGGCTTCCCCAAGAAGGGCAAGCACTCCGTCGGGGTACAGCGTCAGTACTCGGGGACGATGGGCCGCGTCGACAATTGCCAGGTCGCAGCAAGCCTCCACCTCGCCAGCGAGGCGGGCGGCGCTTGCATCGGCATGCGCTTGTTTCTTCCCGAGGTCTGGGCCAACGACCCAAGGCGCCGGACCAAGGCAGGCGTCCCCGAGGAGCTCTCCCATCAAACGAAGCTCGAGCTCGGCCTCGGCATGCTCGACCGCGCCCTCGAGTGGGGGCTCGCGCCTCGACCGGTGCTCGCCGACGCGGCCTACGGCGACTCGACGGAATTCCGCAAGGGACTCGAAGAACGCGGGCTCCACTACGTACTGCGCATCTCCGGCAACGCGGTCGTATGGCCGCCAGGGACGTGCCCGAGCCCTCCTCCGTCCAAAGCTCCCGGCACCAGGGGGCGGCCACGAACAAAGTGGGTCTCCCCCGAAGGAGTCGAGCCCGTCTCGGTCGAAGAGCTGGCGAAGAGCTTGCCTGCTAGGCGCTTCCGTCACGTCGAATGGCGCCACGGGACGCGCGGGCCTCAGCGGCGGCGCTTCGCGGTGCTACGCATCCGAACCGCGCACCGGCATCGGTCAGGGCACCCACCGGGTGAGGTGCAGTGGCTGCTGTGTGAGTGGTCCTACAAGAAGAAGGAGCCAACCGCGTTTTATTTGTCGAACTTGCCCGCGAAGACCACGGTCAAGAGGCTGGTCTACCTGGCCAAGCTTCGCTGGCGGATCGAACGGGACTACCAGGAGATGAAAGGGGAGCTCGGCCTCGACCACTTCGAGGGACGAACATGGCGAGGCTTCCACCACCACGTCGCCCTGGTCGCCGCGGCTCACGCCTTTCTCACGCTCCACCGCGTGATTTTTTCCCCGGAGGACCCGGAGGCGGAAAGCACAGCGAGCCGAGCCGGGGCTGACCATCCAGGCATTCCGAGCGTTGCTACAAGTGGTCCTGCTTCACTTGCTGGGTCACTGTCCCATGTGCGGACGTGACATCGACCCACGGGGGCCACCGATCAGGCCCTCGCGGATGTGATCAAGTCGTACTAGGAGCCCGTGGTGGAACCCAGCGCGGCTCCTGGCGCCGGGTTTTTCGTCGAGGGCGCGAAGCCAAAACGCCGCTGTACCGGGCGTACTGCCAGTTTTGGCGACAAAGCCCTCGGCGAAAAGACCAAGCGAGGTGTCGTGTTGGGTTTCACCACGGGCTCCTAGGCGCGCTCCCGAGGACTCGCTGGCGCTCGCGGGCGTAACCTCGCGCCAGGCTGGGCCGTAGCCCGGCCCAAGATGCCAAGCGCTCGAATTCGTAGGCCTTTGTTCGCTTCTTCGCTCGTCGCCCTCGCCATGCTGGGCCTCGGCTGTGGAGGAGGCGAGACCAAGGAGAACGCCAAGGACGCGACCAACGACCAGGCCAAGCAGGAGGCCAAGAAAGAGGCGGAGGCGCCCGCTCCGGCGCCGACCGGCGATGAAAAAGCGGACGCGGCGGCCCCCGAGGGCGGGGCGCCGCTGGCCGCGGAGCTCGCGGCCAAGGCCGAGGCGTCCGCGAGCAAGCGCCCAGAGGAGGTCTCGAAGGTCATGCAGGCCGCACAAGACGAGCTCGCGGCCTCGGACATCCTCGAGCGCGCCCTCAAGGTCGGCGACGCTGCGCCCGACTTCAGCCTGCCCAACGCCGCCGGCGAGCAGGTCAGCCTGGCCAAGCTGCTCGAGAACGGACCCGTCGCGGTCATGTGGTACCGCGGGAATTGGTGCCCCTACTGCAACATCGCGCTCCAGGGCTACGCCGATGCGGGCAAGCAGATCGCCGCGGCCGGGGGCACCTTGGTGGCGATCAGCCCGGAGCTGCCGGACGCGTCCTTGGACACGCAGCAAAAGCACGAGCTCGAGTATCAGGTGCTCAGCGACGTCGGTAACGCGGTCGCCAAGAAGTACGAGATCGTGTTCGAGCTCCCGCCGGAGCTCGCCGCGCTGTACAACGAGAACTTCGCGCTCAACGAGCACAACGGCGACGACTCGAACACGCTGCCGCTGGCCGCGACCTACGTGATCGGCAAGGACGGGAAGATCGCCTGGGCCTTCCTCGACGTCGACTACAAAAAGCGCGCGGAGCCCAGCGAGGTGGTCGCCGAGATCCGCAAGCTCACGGGGGCGGAGGCCGACGGGGGCGAGTGAGCGCGGCCCACTGGGCGCACGCGCGGCTCGGACTCTCAGTCGCGGAGCTTGCGGGCGAACATGATCCCGTCGCGCACGGAGAGCAGGACCTGCTCGACCCGGGGATCCTCTCGCACCTGCTGGTTGAAGGCGACGATCGCCCGGCAGCTCTCGCCCTCGGGCGCGAGCACCCGCCCGCTCCACAGCGTGTTGTCGGCGAGCACGATCCCGCCCACGGGCAGCATCGGTAAGACCAGGTCCCAGTAGCGCTGGTAGCTGGTCTTGTCGGCGTCGATGAACACCATGTCGAAGCGCTCGCCGGCCTCGGCGAGCGCGGCCACGGTCTGCTTGGCGTCGCCGAGGCGAAGCGTGATCTTGTCGCCCCAGGGGCTGCGGTCCCAGTAGCGCCGGGCCACGGCGGTGGCCTCGGGGTCGACGTCGCAGGTGATCAGCTCGCCGCCCTCGGGCAGGCCCGAGGCCATGGCCATGGCCGAGTAGCCGCTGAAGGTGCCGATCTCGAGCACCCGGCGGGCGCCGCTGACCTGGACCATGAGCTTGAGGAAGGCGCCCTCGACCCGGCCGACCTGCATCTGCGGGGAGCTGAGGTCGGCGTGGGTCTCTTCGCGCAGCTCACCAAAGATCGGCGCCTCGGGGGTTGTGTGGTCGTGGACGTAGGCGGTCAGCGCTTTGGAGAGCAAGGTGATGTCGGCCATCGCGTGCAGCTTACCCCCCACACTCTGGGTCGGTGCGGTCGTGGCCCAAAACGGCGCCCCCTCGCTGTGCAAGCGCGTGCTCGGGGGTGCGAAGCGCTGCGCTCGACGCTGGGAGTCGGTTGGGGGCGGGCCATGGTGGTGGCCGGGGAGCTGCGACCGGGGGTCATGAAAGAAGGGCGTCGATAGGGGCAAAGCGGCATGAAGGTGCACGGCCAATCTTTGTGATGCCATGTAGATCACTCAAATAATCGTTGGTGGGGATCACCGCACCGCGATCGCACCCGACCCGCACCGGGCCGCCAAACTCTACGCATTGATGGGCTTTGGCTCGGACGCGAGAGCGCATAGCCTCGCGGGCATGAGTGTCAACAAGACGATCACTTTCTTGCTGCCCTTGGCCTTGCTGGCGGCGTGCAGCGACGACGGAGCCGGCGACGAGGTCGGCGAGACCGCGGGCACCGAGGAGTCCGGCAGCGAGACCGACACGGACACCGAGACCGAGAGCTCGACCACGACCGAGACCGAGACCGAGACCGACACGGACACCGAGACCGAGAGCTCGACCGAGACCGAGACCGGGACGGACACCGACACGGACACCGAGACCGAGACCGACACGGACACCGACACGACCACGGGGATGCTCGAGCCCGACCTCGACGCGCTCATGGACGGGCTCGAGGACGCGAGCTGCACCGACTACGTGGGCGAGGGCGACGGCGGCATCGCGCACACCACCTACTGGTCGATCGTCGCCGACAGCGAGGAGTTCCTCGCGCTGCCCGAGGCCGAGCAGGCCAAGCTCAGCGCGCTCCAGGCCACGCAGCTGCACAGCCTGATGATGCCGCCGAGCGGCGAGGTCGCGGGCCGCGAGTGCACCGGCGCCCTGGTGGTCGAGGGCGACGACGGCACGCGCCGCCAGGAGCTGGTCATCAAGCTGCCCACGCAGTGGAACGGGCGCCTGGTCGTCGGCGGCTCGCCCGGGACCCGCGACGAGTGGAGCACCGAGGCGATCTTCTCGGCGTGGCTGGTCAACCAGGGCTACGCCTACGTCGTCGGCAACAAGGGCATGACCAACGGGGGCGTGTCGGGCAACGACACCATGCTGTCCGGCGAGCACCCCACGCGCCACTGGGGGATGATGCTCCTCGACCTCGCCGACTGGGCGCGCCCGCGCGTCGAGCTGGCGACCGCCGGCGCGGTCGAGCGGGTCTACACCATCGGCATCTCCAACGGCGGCTACCAGGTCCGCAAGGGCCTCGAGCTCGATCACCTCGCCGTCGAGCAGGGCGCCGAGCGTCGCTTCGACGGCGGCGTGGACTGGGAGGGCGCCTACTGGCCGAGCGAGATCGAGCTCGACGAGAACGAGGATGGCGTGGTCACGCCGGCGGAGCTCGACGGCTATCAGATGTGGTGGCTGACCAGCAACGAGCGCGCGGCGCATATCATGGGCTGGCCCTACGACCCGGACACGCTGACGAACACGGCGAACTTCGAGCTCGATCCCCCCTTCGCCGACGCCCACGAGGCGATGATGGCGATCGGCTTCGACGCCGCCTCCGCGCCGGTCTGGGGCGCCTACAACTCGACCTTCGACTACCTCAAGGACTACGGGCTGACGGCCTACAAGGGCACCGGCTACTACAACGTCACCTCCTACCTGTTCCGCGCCGAGCTCCTCGGGGACGACGCCTTCGTGGCCGCCGAGTACAGCCCCTACTCGGACGGGAGCGACGAGCCGCCGGTCTTCTATCCCTGGCTCGACCTCCAGGTCGACGGCGGCTGGAACGAGGAGGCCGTGCTGGCCGCGCTCGACAACGCCAACAGCGCGCAGTTCTCGGCCCCGCTGATCACCGTGCAGGGCCTGGGTGACGCGCTGCTCGGGGTGCACGGCAACGGCTACGCCTACGCCGACGCCGTGGCCGAGCAGGGCAGCCCCGAGCTCTACCGGCTCTACGTGATCGAGAACGCCGGGCACATCGACCGCCACGCCGACGCGCTGCTCGACTTCGACTTCGACGGGGAGTTTGGCGAGGAGGGCCTGGCCGACTCGCTGACCTACGTCCAGCCCTACGTGGAGAAGAGCTTCGAGCTGCTCATCGACTGGGTCGAGGCCGGACAGGAGCCGCCCGAGAGCCAGTCGGTGCCCACGGATCCCGCGGCCGACATCCTCAGCGCGGCCGAGGTCGAGTTCTGATCGCCTGAGCTTCGCGTACTTCGGGTACACGAAAGAGCCCGCCACCGTGGAGGTGCGCGGGCTCTTTTTTGTCGATGTCGCGGGGCGCGGGGCCTACCAGCGGCCGCCGCCGGCGATGCGCACGACGAGGCCGAGCAGGCGAGCGATGCCCTCGGCGAAGGCCTCGGGCGGGGTCAGCAGCGAGAGCACGAGGTGGCAGCCGGGCATGTCGAAGAGCGAGCCGGGCTGGGCCCAGACGTCGCAGCGCTCGAGCATGCGCAGCACCCAGCCCTCGTCGTCGAGCTCGCCGAGCTGCGGGAGGGTGAGGATCGTCGACCACCCGGCCTCGACCCCGAGGCGCGAGACCGGGCTGTCGGTGATCGCCGCGTCGAGGGTCTGGAGGTTGGCGATCGCCCGGCGACGGATGCGAGCTTGCATGGCCTCGCTGGCCGGGAGGATCTTGGGCAGCGCGAACTGGGCGGGGGTCGAGACGTTGAGGAAGGTGTCGGCGATGACCGAGAGCCGCGCGAGCGCGGGGCGGATGAGCTCGTCGGGGCCGCTGGCGACCGCCCACGACAGCTTGAGCTGGGGCAGGGCGGCGACCTTGGACAGGCCCGAGAGCGAGAAGGTCAGGCACTCGCGCGGGCCGACGGTGCTCGCGACCCGCGAGGGGCCGGGGTGCAGCGGGTAGTCCGAGAACACCTCGTCGACGATCAGCGTGAGGTCATGGGTGGCGCACAGCCCCTCGATGGCCTCGAGCTCCTTGATGGTCAGGAACGAGCCGGTGGGGTTGTTGGGGCTGACGCAGACCAGCGCCTTGACGCGGCCGGCGTGGCGCGCCGCGAGCTCGGCGAGGCGAGCACGGTCGACCCACCAGTGGCCGTCGTAGTGCAGCGGGTAGCGGATCAGCTCGACCCGGGCGATCTCGGCGATGTAGTCGAGCAGCGGGTAGCTGGGGCTCGGGACCAAGATCGCGTCGCCCGGATCGCAGAGCATCGCGAGCAGCTGCGCGTAGGACTCGCTGGTGCTCGCGCTCAGGCAGACCTGATCCGCGTCGACCTCGATGCCGCGGCGGGCGTAGTAGCCCTGCGCGACCGCCTCGCGTGCGCTGAGCATCCCGAAGGGCTCCGGGGCGTAGACCATGGAGCCCGCGGAGAACAGCTCTGCGTAGAGCTCCTCGGGATAGACCAGGCCGAGGGCCGTGGGGTTGGTGCACGCAAGGTCGATGGCCGTGCGTCCACAGGACTGGTGATGCCGACGCGCCTGCGCCAGACGGTTTGGGGAGACGTCCCATGCCGTACGCCGCGAAAACATGACATCACGACTATTGCATGAATTGTCGTCTTTGTCGTATCAATTTCGGCGCTTCGATTGTTGTACCTTTTTGCCCCGGGGGTTGTGGGGTCTGGCGTGAGAACCGCGAAACACCCAAGAAAATGTCGATATTTTGGGGCTGAGGGGCCGCTAGCGGCGCGACGCCTGGTCTAAATGACACGAGGATGTCGACCAAGCGCAACTAGCGAACTGCTGTTATCGTCACAATGGAGCGGTCGTTCCGCTCTCACTGCAAATCATACAATGGTGCGCAGTGCCCTCAGCGAAGGCGAAATCGAGGACTGCGGCGAGCGACCAGCGCGGGGACGCGCAGTTCGAAGCTCAGCGTGTCCTGATCTTTTGGCCGTTCGACTGGCCCTTGGTCGGGGGTGGCGTCCGCCTCGACGCGCAAGGATCCGCCCTGGAGCTCGAAGATGCTGGTCGCGATGGGCAGGCCGAGGCCCAAGCCACTTTGGCCAGGGACGCGCACGAAGCCGCGCTGGGCCTGCTCGAGGGTCTCGCGCGACTCGAGGGTTCGGGGGCTGGTCACGCGGATCAGCAGCTGGGCGCGATCGGGTGCGTTCGCCTCGCGCAAGGCCGTGCAGGTCACGCGAATCTCCTGGCCGACGCCGAGGCCCTCTCCGGCGAAGCGAAGCACGTTTTCGAGGGCCTGGGCGCTGCGGTAGGGGTCGGCGAAGGCTGGGGGCAGGCCGGCGGCGAAGCGGGTGTCGATCTCGACGCGAGGATCCAGATGGGGACGCGCGCGCTCGATGGCCCGCGAGATCAACGTTGCAGGGGGCGTCGGCTCGGGGTGGAGCTCCATGCGTCCAGCCTCGATCTTGGCGGTATCGAGGACGTCGTCGATCTGCTGGAGGAGGCTGCGTCCGGCCGCGTGAATGGCCTGGATCATGGCGTGTTGATCCGGCTCGAGCTCGCCCTCGATACCGGTGGTCAGCAGCTCCGAGAAGCCAATCACCGAATTGAGGGGAGAGCGCAGGTCATGGCTCATATTGGCCAGGAATTGTCCTTTGAGGCGATCGGCCTCCTGGCCCTTCTCGATCAGCACATATTTGGCGACGTTGGCGTCGGTGATCCGGCCTACGAGTCGGTCTACGGCAGCGACGATTTCGCGCAATTCACGGGTTGCGAAGGTCTCGACGGCCATGGGCTCTGGGATCTCTCCGTCGGCGACTGCGCCGACTTGGCGACTCGCGCGCCCGAGGTCGCGCTCGACGTCACGCAGGAGTAGGGCCAGAGAGGTCGCGCCCGACGCCAGGCCAAAGGCGACGAGCAGGAGCAGGAGCAGGGCCGAGGGGCCGGGCTGATCGGGCTCGACGCGGGCGGACCAGGCCAGGCCGGCGAGGGCGGGGGTGAGCACGGCGGCGGCCAGGGCGAGGCCAGCGGGGACGCCCAGGCGCAGGCTCAGGCGGCGAGGTGCGGGCATCGCCGTGGGGTTCGGGCGCGGCGCCGAGAGGTACTCGGGCACGAGCAGCGCGCGCAGCTGGCCGGCCGCGAGGGTAGCGAGGGGCAGCAGGGAGGTCAGCCACAGCCCGAGCAGCGAGGCCGTGGGCAGCGCGGGGAGCTCGAGGGCTTCGCTGAGCACGAACACGTCGACCACGCTGGCGAGGCCGAGCCAGACCAGCAGGCTCTGGGTCGCAATGCGCGGGAGCCGGAGCAGCTCGCGAAAGGCGAGCTCGACCTCCTCGCCGTCGGGGCGGTGGGTCCAGGCCTGGCGATCGCGCAGGATCGAGACGGGCCATAGGAGCAACGATGGCGCGCCTGCGAGGGCCAGTGGCCATGGGCTGGGAGGCGGGCCAGAGCTCGGCTCCGGCGGCCAGCGAGCCTGGGGGAAGCGCGCGCTGACCAGGCTCAGCGCGACGAGGCCGCCGGCGAGGGGCAGGGCGATGAGCATGGGCGCGAGGCGCAGCTCGACCAGCGCGGCGATGGCGGCGTCGTCGAGGGTGAGCGCGGCCCAGGTCAGGCCAAAGAGCAGGTGCAGCAAGCTGAGCGCGGCCAGCAGACCGAGGCTGCGCTGCTCGGTGACCAGGCGGCGGCTGAACGCGCGGCTCATGGCTCGCGCCTCCAGGGCAGGTCGACGCGGTCCGCGGTCATGCTCGACGCGGCCACGGCCGAGAGCACCACGCTAATGCTGGCGCTGGGGCTGGGCCCAAAGGTGGAGCTCTCGAGCGGGAGGATCAGCCGGAAGGTCGAGCCCTCGCCCAGGCGGCTCTCGGCCTCGAGGTTGCCGCCGTGGGCCTCGGCGATGCGCTTGGCGATGGCCAGGCCCAGGCCGGTGCCCCGCAGCTTGCGCTTGCGCGAGCCGGCCTGCTGATACTCGTCGAAGATCGTCTGGAGCTCGTCCTCGTCGATGCCGATGCCGGTGTCGATGACCTCGACGCAGGCCGCGGGCTCGCCGGCCTCGCGCTCGTCCTCGCTGGGGTCGAGGCCGAGGTTGATGGCGCGCACGCGCACGCTGATCCGCCCGGACTCGGTGAACTTGATCGCGTTGCTCAGCAAGTTGGTCAGCACCTGGCTGATGCGCCGGCGATCGCAGGTGACCTCGGGCACGAAGAGCGCGAGCTCGGCGTGGAGCTCGACGCTGTCGCGGCGGATCTGCGCGCGGTGGATGTCGACGAGCTCCTCGACGAGCTCGCACAGGTCGCAGGTCTCGAAGCGCAGGTCGAGCTCGCCGCTCTCGATCATCGACATGTCGAGGATGTCCTCGATGAGCTCGTGGAGCTGGCGCCCGCCGGCGAGGATCAGCCGCATGTCTTCGGCCTGGGCGTCGTTGAGATCGCCCTCGAGCAGGAGCTGGGCGAAGCCCATGATCGAGTTCAGCGGCGTGCGCAGCTCGTGGCTGACCGCGGCCAGGAACTCGCCCTTGGCCGCGTCGGCGGCCCGGGTGCGATCGAGGGCGCGTTGGTAGGTGCCGACGTCGTCGGCGAGCCGGGCGCGGAGCCGCTCGAGGTTGCAAAACAGCTCGCCGACCGCGTCGAAGGAGGTCATGCGCACGGGCACGTCGAGGGCCTTGCTCGCGCGCATGCTGGTGCCCGGGTCGGGCTCCTCGAGCTCCTCCCAGCCGATCGCGTCGAGGCGGGTAGCGAGGGCCTGGACGTCGCGGCCGGGGCTGAGCCCGGCGCTCGCGGCCGCGAGCACGGTCAGCGCGAGGGTCAGGCCGATGCCGAAGATCGCCGCGTAGCTGGCGGGGTGGGTGAACCAGCCCATGGGGTCGCGGCTGTGCAGCAGCGCGTGGGCGAGGATCACCAGGCAGCTGGCGAGGGCGAGGCCGCCAGCTTGGCGGGCGAGCTTGCCCGCGAGGCTCAGCGGCTGGAGGTTGGCGCTGGACGATCCGGATGCGCGCGGGGTCGGGCCGACGCGGGCGGATAGGGTGCTCAGGGCCTGCTCGAGGGCGAGGGCGATGGTCAGGCCGGGCGCGGTGGTGGCCGCGAGCACGGCGACGACCAGGGGCAAGGTGTGCTCGAGGCCCTCGGCGCCGCCGAGCAGGATCTCGAGGCCGTGGCTGGGGCTGCGGGTGTTGGCGAGCAGCACCAGGGGCAGGGCGAGGACGCTGGCGATGGGCGGGAGCAGGCCGAAGACCGCCGGGCCGGCGCGGACGATGCCGTCGAGGCCCCGGCTGCGCGAGCGCATCGCGGTGGCCATGGCGACGAGGCCCGTGATCAGCACGATGGTGACCGTGGCCGGGAGCGCGCCGCCGGCCGAGGTCGGCCTGGCCGCGCCGAGGAGCGCGAGCAGGGCGAGGGCGAGGAGCAGGTGCGCGGCGCCGGCGACCACGACGGAGCGACGCAGGAGCACCGCCGAGGCCGCCGCGCTCCCCAGGCTCACGTGGCTGCCCGTGATCTCGGCCGCTGGCCGCGGCGCCGGGAGGCCCTCGACCCTATGGGTCTCACCCGCCAAGGAGCAAATGGTACCCAATGCCTGGGCAACCAACGCAATAACCCGCCGGTTTGCGGCGGGTCATCAGGCCCGGAGGGGGCCAGAGGGGGCGGGCGAGACCACGCTGCCGGCGCGAACCGGCGCGTGCCTGGGAGCCCGTGGTGAAACCCAACACGACACCTGGCTTGGTCTTTTCGCCGAAGGCTTTGTCGCCAAAACTTGCAGTACGCCCGGTACAGCGGCGTTTTGGCTTCGCACCCTCGACAAAAATCCCGGCGCCAGGGGCCGCGCTGGGTTCCACCACGGGCTCCTGGCCCGCGCGGGGCTCAGCCCTTGCGGGCCTTGACGGCGGCCACGAGCTCGGGGAGGGCCTCCTCCCACTTCGCCACGAGGCCGTAGTCGGCGACCTGGAAGATCGGCGCCTCGGGGTCCTTGTTGATGGCGACGATGGTCTTGCTGCCCTTCATGCCGGCGAGGTGCTGAATCGCGCCCGAGATCGCCACGGCGATGTAGAGGTTGGGCGCGACGATCTTGCCGGTCTGGCCGACCTGGAGGTCCGCCGGGACCATGCCCGCGTCGGTCGCGGCCCGGCTGGCCCCGAGGGCGCCGCCGAGCATGTCGGTGAGCTCTTCGAGGATCTTGAAGTTCTCACCCTCGCGCATGCCGCGGCCACCGGAGACGACCACGTCGGCCTCGGTCAGGGCCGGGCGGGCGCTCTCGGTCTTCTTGATGCCGAGGACCTCGACACCGCGGGTGTCGACGCTGGCGCCATCGATGGCGGCGACCGGAGCGGCCGCGCCGGCGGCCGCCGGCTCGAACTCACTCCCACGCGCGGTGAAGAACACCACGTCGCCGGACAGGGTCTCGTCGAGCAGCGCGCGACCGGCCGAGATCGGCCGGGTGAAGGTGTCGCCGCTCTTGACCGCGACGATCTCGGCGCACAGCGGGGCGTCGAGGATCGCGGCAGCGCGGGGCAGGCAGTCGCGCAGCGCCGAGCTGGCGGTGCCACCGACGACGCTGGCGCCCAGGGTCTTGGCCGCGTGGACGACGGCGTCGCCCCAGGCCTCGGCCGTGAACGGCTCGAGGGCGGCGTCGCTCAGGGTGTGAACCCCGGCCGCGCCGTAGCCAGCCGCGCCGATCCCGGCGGCAGCCGAGGCGTCCGCACCGAGCACGAGCAGGTGCAGCTCGCCACCACGGGCGTCGGCGATCTGCTTGCCCGCGGTGATGCCAGGGAGGGACTGCGAGCGGATCGCTCCGCCAGCGGTCTCGAGGACGACGAGTACCTTGCTCATAGGACCTTGGCCTCCGAGGACAGCTTCTCGACGAGCTCGGCGACCGAGCCGACGATCTGACCCGCCGCGCGCTCCGGCGGCTTGTTGATGGCGGCGGTCTTCTCTCCGCCGGCGCTCTCGACACCGAGATCGCTGGGGCTGACGACCTTGACCTTCTTGCGCTTGGCCATGGTGATGCCACGCAGCGAGGCCAGGCGCGGCCCGTCGGTGAACTTGTGATCGGCCGGGTTGACGCCGTTGCGGACGCTGGTCGGCAGCACGACGCGCAGGTCGACGGTGAGCACGGCGGGGGTCGGGACCTTCTTGGTCTCGACGCCATCGTCGACCTCACGGGCGATGCTGAGCGAGCTCGCGCCCTGATCCCAGTCGACCTCGGCGGCGAAGCAGGCCTGGGGCCAGCCGAGCAGCGCGGCGACGCGCTGGCCAACTTGGTTGCCCTCGTTGTCCTGGGACAGCTTGCCGGTGATCACCATGTCGACGCCCTCGTCCTGGGCGACCTTGGCGATCATCTTGGCGATCGCCGCGGTGTCGAAGTCCGCGTCGTTCGCGTCGACGACCACGCCCCGGTCCGCGCCCATGGCGAGGAACTGGGTGACGTGCTGTCGCTGCTTTTCGGGGCAGATCGAGAGCACGATGATCTCGGCCAGCTTGTTCTTCTTGTTGCCAACATCTTCCGCGAGCCGCAGGGCGGTCTCGACGGCGTATTCGTCGAATGCGTTGGGGACCCACTTCACCGAGGAGAGATCCAGTCCACCGCCGGTGAACTTCAGGCTCTCATCCGGATCCGGGATCCGCTTGACGGTCACGAGAATCTTCGTCAAGGGACTCCTCCTCTTAGAGCGGCTGTATCCCCCGCGCGAGGAGGGGCGTCAAGGCCCCGCGCCCTGCTGGCGCCCTACGCCTTGCAGGCGCCCCTTTGCTGCGATAGCGTGCGCTCGCGTCGATTCCGCAGACGCAGGCCGATATGCGTCCCATCCGCGAATTGCTCGATCGCAGCTCCTTGGCTCTGGCCCTGACCACTTCGGTGGTTCTGGCGACCACCGCCTGCTCCGCCTGCACTCCTCCCGGCCCCGATCAGCCGAACGCCGCGGGCGACCGCGGGCCGCAGACGGCTCAGGGCTCGGAGCCCGCGCGCACTCGCAAGGAGCTCGACACCCCGCCCGAGGCCGAGATGATCCGCGAGGCCAAGGGGGTCGACCTCTCGAAGCTCGACGAGGTCAAGACCAACACCTTCTACACGATGATCAATCGGGAGCTCAGCGCCTGCGACGAGCCGCACTCGCTGGCGACCTCGCTGCGCGACGACGAGCAGTGCCGCAACTCGATGATCGTCGCCCAGTTCATCGCCGACAGCCTGGCCAAGGGCGCAACGCCCAGCGACATCAAGATCGACATCGACGCGGTGGTCGAGGCGCTCACGCCCGCCGAGATCGACAACACCGGGCGCCCGACCTACGGCAACGAGAACGCGCCGGTGACCGTGACCATGTTCGCGGACTTCGAGTGCCCGCACTGCAAGGCCGAGGCGCCGGTGGTGCGCAAGGCCGTGCAGCAGTATCGCGGCAAGGCCAAGCTGGTGTTCCGCAACTTCCCGCTGCGCATGCACGCCCGCGCCGAGTATGCCGCCCGCGCCTGCGAGGCCGCCCATCTCCAGGGCAAGTTCTGGGAGATGCACGACCAGGTCTTCGACCATCAGACGCAGCTGGAGGACGAGGACCTCGAGCGCTACGCCGCGCAGATCCCCGGCCTCGACCTGGCCAAGTGGAAGGCCGACTACGCGTCCGAGGCCGTCGAGCTGGCCGTGGCCAAGGACCGCAAGGTCGGCGAGGCCCTCGACATCCAGGGCACGCCGGCGGTCTACGTCAACGGCCGCCAGCTCTCGCCGCTGCTGTGGAACGGCGAGCTCAGCATGTGGATTGACGACGCCCTGCGTCGCCCCGAGTAGGCCATGAGCTCGCTCGGCGCCCCGCGTCCTTGGGTCGAGGCCTATGCGCCCGCGACGGTCTCCAACCTCGGGCCGGGCTTCGACTGCCTGGGCCTGGCCGTGTCCAGCCCCGGAGACCGCGTCCGGGCGCGGCGCAGCACCTCGCCCGGCGTGCGCCTGCTGAAGATCCGCGGGGACCAGGGCCGCCTGTCCCTCGACCCCGCCGAGAACACCGCCTGCGTGGCCGTGACGACCCTGCTCGAGCGCATCGGCGCGACGCAGCTGGGCGTCGACCTCGAGCTCGTCAAGGGCCTGCCCCTGGGCAGCGGGCTGGGCTCCTCGGGGGCCAGCGCCTGCGCGGCCCTGGTCGCCTCGGTCGCGGCGCTCGGGCTCAGCGTGGGCAACGAGACGATGATCGACGCGGCGCGCGAGGCCGAGCGGGTCGCCTGCGGCACGCCACACCCCGACAACGTCGCGCCGGCGATCCTCGGCGGCATCGTGCTGATCGCCGCCACGGATCCGCTGCGCGTGATCTCGCTGCCCGTGCCCGACTCGCTCTACCTGGCGATCTACACCCCGGGCTGCGAGGTCAAGACGGCCGACGCGCGGGCGGTGCTGCCCAAGCGCGTGGGCCTCGACGCGGTCGTCCGCCAGTCGGCGCGCATGGGGCAGCTGGTCCACGCGCTGCACGTCGGCGACCTCGCGCTGCTCGGTGAGGCGATCGTCGACGACCTCGTCGAGCCGGCCCGCGCCCACCTGATCCCCGGCTTCCTCGACGCCAAGGTCAACGCCCTCGAGGCGGGGGCGCTGGCCTGCACGATCAGCGGGGCGGGGCCGACCGTGTTCGCGCTGAGCGACGACGCGGGGCGGGCCGAGGCGCTCCAGGAGATCCTCGACGAGAGCTTCACCCACGCGGGCGTCCAGGGCACCGGGCGGGTCGAGCAGGTCGGCGCTGGCGCGCGGGTGATCTCGCCGCCGATGCACTGAAGCAGAGGCGGGACCGAGATCGGTCCTGCCTCTGCTTCAGCGCATCGAGCCCCTGCGCGGCTCCTCGCGCGTGCGCGGTGGCCTACTCGCACTCGCCGAGCGGGACGAGGAAGCTGAGCTCACCGCTGAACAGCGGGTGGTCGAGGCCGCTGAGCTCGACGCTGTAAGCGTAGCCCTCGCCCTCGTAGGTCTCGATCGTCACGCTGCCCGAGGTGATGGCATCCCCGGCCGTGAAGCTGTCCACGCAAAAGCAGCCGTCCTGGCTCTGATCGTGGTCCCACTCCCGGGCCATGGTCATGCTGACCACGCCATCGGCGAGCTCGTAGCTGCCAGGCTCGAGGTTGGGGATGACCAGGCGCGCGTCGTAGTCGTCGAAGGTGCAGTCGATGTCGTCGAGGTCGATGTCGACGTCCTCGGTGCAGGCGAAGTCCAGCGAGCTCAGGCGGATGATGTCGGTGTCGATGACCGCCGCGAAGAAGTTCGAGGCGTTGTCGGTGCAGCCTTCGGGCAGGCCGCTCGAGTCGGTCTCGGCGCTCTCCTCGGCTGCGGTGGTGGTGCTGTCTTCTTGCTCGTCGTCTCCGGTGCTGCTGTCGTCCTCGGTGTCACCGGTGCAATTTTCGTCGGTGCCCTCTTCTTCGGTTTCGGTCGACTGATCTTCGTCTCGAGGATCGTCCCCGTCTTCGCAAGCGACGGTCAGACAGGACAGCGCGAGGGCGCAGGTCCAGGGCTTGATCTTCGAGTGAGTTCGAATCGTCATGCTTGGGGTGTTGCTCGACTGAGCGGTTTCGATCACCTCGTTTTGGTCGAATCGATGACTTCAATATGCGCGAAGAACGGGGTTTGAGAGGCACTCGGAGGCAAAGCGGGCTGTCGTCAGCGAGGGACTCGCCGTGCGCCAGTCGCGACGACGCCCGCCAAAGAGGCGGGCGTCGATGGGCTGAAGCGAAGGCTCAGGCGGTCTTCTCGAGGCCCTCGTCCCAGCGCCCGAAGCAGGCGGCCGAGTTGGCCTTGGCGCGGTGGAAGAAGGCCTTCTTGCCGGCGGCGACGTTTTCCGCCTTGCCGCCCCAGGCCTGGAGCGCGGACTGCTGGAGCGCGCGGCCGTAGGAGAAGCTCAGGGCCCAGGGGCCGTGGTCCTCGAGGGCGTTCATCGCGTTGAGGTGAGCCGTGGCGGTGACCTCGTTTTGGCCGCCGGACAGGAACACGATGCCGGGGACGGCCGCGGGGACGTGGCGGCGGAAGCAGTCGACGGTGCGCTGGGCGACCTCGTCGATGCCAGCTTGGGTCGGGCACTCGCTCCCCGAGATGATCATGTTGGGCTTGAGCAGCATGCCCTCGAGGTAGACGCCCTGGGTGCGCAGGGCCGCGAAGACCTCGTCGAGGGTCGCGCTGGTCACCGCCTCGCAGCGGTCGATGGTGTGCGCGCCGTCCATCAGCACCTCGGGCTCGACGATCGGCACGATCTCGGCCTCCTGGCAAAGCGCCGCGTAGCGGGCGAGGGCGTGGGCGTTGACGCTGATGCAGGCGGCGCTGGGGATGCCATCACCGATGGTGATGACCCCGCGCCACTTGGCGAAGCGGGCCCCCTGCGCGCGGAAGCCCTCGAGGCGCTGGCGCAGGCCGTCGAGGCCCTCGGTCACCTTCTCGCCGGGGAAGAGGGCGAGGTCCTTGGCGCCGACGTCGACCTTGATGCCGGGGATGATGCCGCGCTCGGCGAGGAGCTTGGGGAAGGGCTTGCCGTCGGCGGTCGCGTGGCCGAGGGTCTCCTCGAAGGTGATCACGCCCGAGATGAACTCGTTGGCGCCGTCGGTGGTGAAGAGCATCTCGCGGTAGGACCGGCGCAGCTCCTCGTTGCTCTCTTGGCCGATGGAGGCGAAGCGCTTGGCGATGGTGCGGTGGCTCTCGTCGGCGGCCAGGATGCCTTTACCGGGGGCGACGAGGGCAGATGCGGTGCTAGCGAGGGTGTCTCGATTCATGGTCGATCTCGTCCTATTTCGGGCGCGACACTCGCTGTAGGGGGCGGTGAAGTCAAGGGCCCCCTCTCGGGTCGGCACGGTGTCGGCGCAAAGGCGTATAATCCTCGCATGCGGACCTCTGCCAAGGGCGCTGTGCGCCCGCTCGCCTCAGCGGTGGTGGTCGCGGTGCTGGGGCTCACGTCCGCGACGGTGAGTGCTGCGCCGCCGAGCGACACACACAGCGAGGGCGAGCAGGAGGCCCCAGCGGCCGCCCCGGACACGGCCTCAGCGAGCGTGCCCATGGAGACGGCTGCGCCCAGCGAGGCCCACCTGCACGTCGAGAGCACCGCTCGCGGCGCGCGGCTCTTCGCCGAGTTCTTGGGGGAGGGGAAGGGCGAGAGCGAGGCCGAGCCCATCGATCTCGGGCGGCTGCCCGTGGAGGAGGCCGCGCTGGCACCAGGACGCTGGCGCCTGCGTGTCGTGGATCCGGGCTACCAAGAGTGGTCCCAGGAGATCGACCTGCGCGCGGGGGAGCGGCTGGAGCTTGTCGTCGAGCCCGAGCTGATCGAGGGGGCCTACCTCGAGGCGCGGGCCGCCGACGCGGCCAGCGAGGGCGCGCGCCTGCTGCTCGACGGCGAGACGCTGTGCACCTTGCCCTGCCGCGAGCTGATCGCGCCTGGAGACTACCGGGTGGAGATCTCGAAGCGGCGCAAGAAGCCGCTCGAGTTCCCGCTGACGGTGGTCCAGGCCGACGAGGTCGTGCTCGAGGTCAGCCTCGAGCCGGCAACCTCGCGCGCGCCAGCGTTGATCACCGGCTCGGTCGCCCTGACGACCCTGGCCGTGGGCATCGGCTTCACGATCGCGGCCGATCGCCAGCGCCGAGAGCTGGCCACGGAGCTCGCGGATCACGTGCAGTTCGACGGCTCGGATCCCCGCATCGAGCGTGGCCGTCGCAACGCGATCATCGCGGGCGCGCTCTATGGGGTCACGGGGGTGGCCGCGGGGCTGACCTTGTTTTATCTGCTGCGCCAGACCGGGGTGGCCTCGCGGGCGCAAAAGCACCGCCGGAGCCTCGCGGGTCGGCCCAGCTGGATGCTGGCGCCCGCGGTGGGCGAGACACACTTCGGCCTGGCCGGGGAGCTACGATTTTGAAGCAACGCCAAGCGCGAGGACCCGGGCCGCGGCTCGGGCTGGTCCCTGCAACGCCGGCGGTCGGGCCGGCGGTCGGGCCGGCGGTCGGGCCGGCGGTCGGGCTGGCGGTCGGGCTGGCGGGCGCGCTGGCGGTCGGGCTGACCGGCTGCCTGCCCGACGCCTTCGAGGCCCTGGCCGACGCGGCCCTGGTCGACACCTACGGGCTGCGCTTCTCGAGCCAGGCCGAGGCCGAGGTCGCCGAAGCGCTGACGGTGCCCGCCGACGAGGAGGGCCGCGGCCGCGTGCTCTTTGGTGATGGCGCGAGCGCGATCGGGTGGTTTGGTTTCGACGCGGCAGGGGACGCCGAGCGCCGCTACGCGACCTTCGCCGAGCTCGAGGCCCTCGCGGGCGCGCCCTCGCCGACGCTCGGGGCCCTCGCGGTGGTCGAGCGTCCGGCGGCGGTCGAGGGCCTGGTCGGCCTGTCCGCGAGCGCGGAGCTCGGCGCGGTCGATCGCGTGGTCCGCTTCCGCATCGCCGACTTCTCTCGCGTGGGCGAGCTCGCGGACGACATGCAGGTCTACCCCTGGGTCGCAGATCCTGCCCCGGCGCTGAGCGGGCCGCTGGCCGCCGTCGAGCTCGACTTCGCGAGCGCGGTCGCGAGCGCGGACCTCCCCGAGGTGCTCACGATCACCGCGCAAGGCGAGCTGATCATCTGGGACGCGCTGGGCTCCCGGGCGAGCAGCTACGCCGCCGCGCGCGAGGCTGCGCTGGCCGACGACCCCGCGGCCTTCGATGGCGACGCGGCCCCCGAGGGCTACGGGCTCACGCGCTGCCCCGATCTCCCCGCGAAGGCGATCGCCGGCGGGGCGCTGCTCGCAGACCGCCCCGCGGCCGCGCTGCTCCTCGAGCAGAGCGTGGTCTTCGTCGGCGAGGCCGAGGCGCCGGTGGTCGGCCTGGTCGGGGCGCCGATCTACGACTGCGCGCTGGCCAGCACGAGCCTGCCGGGCCCGGCGGAGAGCCTGCTGGTCGCCGACGTCGACGGGGACGGGGGCGAGGATCTCCTGGTCGGCTCGCCGAGCGAGGAGGTCGTGTGGATCTATCTGCACGCGGGCGTCGGGGTCGAGCAGTCCGGCGCGCCGGATCTCGAGCTGCGCCCCGATCCCGCCGAGCAGGGCGGCTTTGGCTCGGCCCTCGCCCTGGTCGAGCTTGGTGGGGACGCGCCCGCGGTGATCGCCGTGTCCGCGCCAAACACCCTGGTCGAGGGCAAGCCAGAGGTCGGGCGGGTGCATATCTTCGACGCGGGCAGCGGCGAGCTGCTGCGGACCATCGAAGATCTGGATCCGCAGGCCGAGAGTCACCACGGCCTCGGCGTGCACGGCGTCGAGCTCGAGGGGCGCGAGGAGCTGATCGTGACCGGCAGCCACGAGCTGCGCGTGCACTGGTCGATCCTCGACGGGGATCCTCGGCCATGATCGAGGCGCCGCCGATGGCGGAGTAACCCCGGGGCTGCCCGCGCCGTAGCCGAGACGGGAGCGCCGCCACACGAGAGAGGAGCCGATTTGCGCGAGACCGCACTCGAATCGCGGCGCCGGGAGGACCGACGCCGCTTCATCCGCCTGGCCGGCGCCGGCACGGTGATCGCCGCCCTCGGGGCCTGGTACGTCATCGCCGACGATGAGAAGAGCGCGGCGGCCAGGGCCGAGCGCCTGCCCGACGGCCGCGCCCGTCTGCCGCCGGGCCAGAAGGTCATCGACTACCTCGAGCCCATGGGCGGCGCCGCGGGGAGCCCGAACAAGTCGGGCTACCGCCTGCGCGTGCACGGTGAGGTCGAGGCGCCCTTCGAGCTCGACTTTGGCGCGCTCCTGGACATGCCCCAGCACAGCCTCGCGCTCGACGTGCACTGTGTCACCGGCTGGTCGCGCCTGGGTGCGCGTTGGACCGGGGTGAGCATCGCCGAGCTCGCGGCCCGAGCGAGGCCGCGGCCCGAGGCGCGCCACGTGATCTTCGAGGCGGCCCACGGCTACACGGCCAACGTCCGCCTCGAGCAGGCCTTGGCCCCCGAGGCCCTCGTCGCGCACCGCTACGAGGACGAGGCGCTGGCCGGGAGGCACGGCGCGCCCGCGCGGGCGCTCGTCCCCGCGCTCTACTTTTGGAAGAGCGCCAAGTGGCTGCGAGGCATCCGCTTCGTGGCGCGAGACGAGCCCGGCTATTGGGAGCGCCGCGGCTACCACAACCACGCCGATCCATGGCGAGAGGAGCGTTACGGGTGAGCGAAGACAGCCAACAAAAAGCGCCGCGCAAGCGCCGGTGGCGGCCCACGCTGCGCGCCCTGCATCGCGACCTCGGCTACCTGGTCGTCGGGCTGACCTTCATCTACGCCCTCTCGGGGCTGGCGGTGAACCACATCGAGGACTGGGATCCCAACTTCGTGTCTTTCGAAGACACGCTCCCCCTCGCCGCGCCGCTGCCGAGCGACGAGGACGCGGCGGCGGCTCAGGTCCTCGCGCAGCTCGGCATCGATGAGGTACCCAGCGACGTCTTTCTCTACGAGCAAGAGCTCGAGATTCAGCTCGAGGACCGCGCGCTCTTCGTCGACGGCGAGGCGATGACGATCCTCGATCGCGGCCAGCGGGCGCGGCCGCTGCTGCGCGCCGCCAACTGGCTGCATCTCAACCGGGGCAAGAAGGCGTGGACGGTGGTCGCCGACGGCTACGCGCTCTTGCTGCTGTTCCTGGCGAGCTCGGGGATGCTGATGCTCCCCGGGAAGAAGGGCCTGCGCGGCCGCGGGTGGATCCTGGTCCTCGCGGGCGCGGCCATCCCCACGCTCTATGTGCTGCTCTCGGGCGGGCCGTGAGCCGGCCCGCCGAGATCGTGACTCAGGGGCTGCTGGGGCTCACTTGCGCTTGTAGGTGAGCTTGTACTCGACGGGCACGGGGAGGTGGCCGGAGAGGATCTCGACCTTCATCGTCAGCCGGCTGCCGTCCTCGCTGAGCTTGAAGGTGTTGCGGCGGTCGCCCTGGCCGCCGTCGATGAACTCGACGATCTTGCCGCCGCGCAGCTTGTAGCTGACCTTGACTTTCTCACCCTCGCGCGAGGTGGTGCGCTTGGGGGTGCCGTCGAGGCTGGCGCGCAGGCTGTCCTGGTCGAAGCTCGCCTCGAGCTCGTCGCCGTGGACGCGGAACTCGAGCTTTTTGGGCACGGTGTTGCTCTCCTCGAGGCGGCTACGGCCGAGCTTGCGCAGCATGGGCGAGACCGCGTCCATGGAGAGGTCGATGGCGGCGTCGATGCCGTCGCGCTCCTTTTGCCCGCCGACGTACTGATACTCGCCGGCGAAGGTGGAGGCGCGCTCGAGGGTGTCGGCGTCGAGTTGGGCGGCGATGGGGAGCTCGGCTTCGTGGAGCTCGCCAGCGCGCACCTCCGACATGACCATGAAGCCGCCGATGATGGCGACGGCCGAACCCAGTGATATGGCACACAGCAGCTTGGGGTAAGTCACGTCCCCACTGTAGCTTGAGTACAACACTCTGCCAAGCGTGGTGTGTAGATCCATGCACGCAAAAAAGCCGTTGGATATCAACGGCTTTTTTGTCGCTAGGGAGCACCTTCGCGCTCATCGTGTATGTGACTGCACAGTGTGTCGCGCGGTCAATCTCGGTCCATGGAGCGGCCGCCGGGGGGCGGGGACTGCTGGATCGCACGCATCGATGGGCCAGCGGTCAGGGCTGGGTTGCGGGGGATCACCAGCGCCATGACCAGATAGGCGAGCAGGGCCGTGCCGCCCATGATGGCGAAGAGGACGAAGGCGAGGCGGACCATGGTGGGGTCGAGATCGAGGCGCTCGGCAATTCCGCCGCAGACACCCAGTAGCATGCGATTTTCATTGGATCGGTACAGTCGTTCGCTCATCTTCGCGGTCCTCCGAGGTCGGCTCGACCATCGGAGGGTGGGTTCATTCCTCGGCTTGTCCAGCCCGGAGGGTCGTGCACCGAGTGCGCTTCCTCCGCTGAGGAGACCTGGCGCTGGAGGCCTCGCCAGTAAACTCGCCTCCATGACGCGACGTCTCCCCTCGTCTGTCGGGCTCCCCATCGCCTTGTGTTGCGGACTCTCGCTCTCGCTGGCCGCGGGCTGCCGAACCCCGAGCAGCAAGATCCCCGTGGACGATCTCGACGGCCAGGAGAGCGAGGCACCCAAGGGCGAGGTCGCCAAGGTCGAGGATCCGCTGCCCGTCGAGCGGCCCGCGGACGTCTTGCCCAAGGAGGTGGCGGCGATGGCCGAGGTCGGTCGGCCGCGGGAGCTCATGCGGCTGATCGCGCCGGTGCTGGCGATGCCCGAGGCCGACGTGTGGCGCGGCGAGCTCGCCAGCGCTCTGGGTGGAGACCTCTTCGACGTCGAGCAGTGGGATCAGCTCGGCCTCGACGTCGATGGTCCGGCCGGGGTGGGCCTGCTCGACATCGAGAGCCAGGCCTTCGTCGCCTATGTCTCGCTGACGGATCGCGGGCGCTTCGAAGAGACCATCAACCGCGTCGCCAGCGGTGGCCAGGGCTCGGGCGGGGTGGCCGCGGCCGACTTTGGCTACGGCCGGATGATCCGCCTCGACGACGAGGCGAGCATCGTGCTGCGTGAGGACGTGGCCATGCTGGTGTTCGTGGATCGGGTCGACGTGGCTCCGCGCGACTACGCGACCACGGTGGCGACCATCGACCCGCGCGACAGCCTGGGCCGGACGGAGCGCTTCTCCTGGGCGCTGGCCAAGCAGCGCGAGTCTGACGACGGGATGATCTACGTCGAGCCCAACACCCTGCTCGAGGCGATCTTTGCGAGCAGCGAGGCCGACTACGACTACGGCGTGCGCAGGTCCCAAGAGGAGCTCGACGCGGCCCGCCTGCGCGGGGCCTCGCGCGACGAGATCCAGGAGCTGGAGCGGATGCTCGACGAGGAGACGCGCTGGGCCGAGGAGCGCCGGCGCTCGGAGCAGGCCGAGCGCGCGGCCGTCGAGGACGTCCTGGGCCGCCTCGACGTGGCGGTGCTCTGCGGCGACATCCTCGACGAGGGCATCGACGCCTACGGGGCGGCGCGGATCCCCGCGCAGTCGCTGCTGCGCGCGCTCTTCGTGCCGACCGAGTACGAGTCGCCGCTGCTGACCGCCCTCGACGAGGAGCCGGTCGCCGCCCTCGACGGCCGCGTCGACCTCGACGCCCTGACCCGGCTGGTGGCGCTCGTGGTCACGCTCGACGGCCTGTCGATCGACGAGCTCTACGCCGAGATCCGCAGCAACACGGGGGTCGACGTCCCCGGTCAGCTGCTGCCCGCGCTGCGCGGCGACGGGGGCGTGGCGGTCACCGTCGGCGACTGGGCCGACGCTCGGGATCTGAGCACGGCCAAGAAGAGCCTCGGCGTGGCGGCGCACCTCGGCCTGCGCAAGCCCGACGAGATGCGGGCGATCCTCGACGCCCTCGCCAAGCGCAAGGACGTGGGCAAGGTGTTGACCCGGGCCAAGCGCGGGGACGGCTGGGTCGTGGACGTGCCCGAGTGGCGCAAGGTCGAGCTGAACATCGTCGGTGAGCGGCTGATCGTCAGCACCGACGCGGGCTTCGCCAAGCGAGTGCGCGACGCCAAGCCGGGCGCCCAGGCGCAGGCCCTCGCGGGCGATCACCCCCTGCGCGGGAGCGTGCCGAACCCGGCCATGCGCATGTACCAGCGCTGGAGCTGGCTGGCGCTCTTCGAGGCCCACGCGCCCTACGAGCAGACCACCGAGGGCTCGCTCTACTTCATGGACGAGCACAGCGATCTCAGCCCCGAGGAGGCGGCTGAGGTCCCGCGTTCGAAGGCGTTCAAGAAGAAGGCCAAGGAGCTCGACAAGGTGTTCGCGAAGCTCAACGCCTTCGAGCGCCGCCGCGCGCAGAAGAACCATGAGCGCTTCCTCGAGCTGACCAGCGAGCTCGGCGACGCCGGGGTCCAGGTCGAGACCCTCAGCGACGGTCTGGCTGCGCACGCGCGCTGGCGCTGGGCGGCCGGGAGCTCGCCGCTGGCGGTGGCCATGGGGGGCTTCATGATGATGACCTCTTCCATGGAGGACATCGACTGGAGCGAGCATCAGCGCCTGAGCGAGGAGAGCTGGCGGCTGCAAGAGGAGCTGCGAGCGATCCGCGTGGCGGACCTCGACAAGGCGGCGGCCAAGCGCAAGCGATAGACTCGCCTCCATGACGCGACGTCTCGCCTCGTCTGTCGGGCTCCCCATCGCCTGTGCTGGGGACGATGGCTGGGGCCGGATGATCCGCCTCGACCGGCAGGCGAGCGTCGTGCTGCGCGAGGACGTGGCCGTGCTGGTGATCGTGGATCGGGTCGACGACCCGCGCGACAGCCTGGGCCGGACGGAGCGCTTCTCCTGGGCGCTGGCCAAGCAGGCGGCGGCCAAGCGCTAAGGGTCGGGCTGGTCGGGCTCGTCGAGCATGAACTCGGCGCTGACCTGATACTTGGCGCCGCGCTGAGACAGCACGCTCGTGTACAGGGTCATGCAGTCGACGCGAAAGGGCGCGCTGGCGTAGAGGGCGTGGCGGGCGATCCACTCGGCGACGGCGCGCGGCGGGCTGCGCTGGAGCCGGGCCACGGTCACGTGCGGGTGGTAGCTCCGGCGCTCGCGCGGGACGCCCTGGGCGTCGAGGATCGCGGCGCTGCGCCGGTGGAGCAAGGTCAGCGCCGGCGAGTCGGCGACGCCCATCCACAGCACCCGCGGGTCGCCGCGAGGGGGGAAGCTGCCGGCGCCGCGCAGCTGGAGTTCGAAGCTCGGGGCGCGCAGGTCGTCGTCGAGGGCGTCGATGAGCCGCCGCGTCGCGCCGCCGTCGAGCTCGCCGATGAAGTGCAAGGTCAGGTGGAGCAGGGGGCCGCGCTGCCAGCGAGCCCCAGGGACGCCGCCGATGAAGCCCTCGAGCTCGCGCTCGAGGGCAGGGGGGAGGGCGAGACCGAGGAAGAGCCTGGGCATGGGCCCATGCTAGGCTCTGCGCGATGCCAAGCGCTCGACGACCTTGGTTGGCCTCGCTCCTCGCCCTGGCCCTCGGCGCGCTCGGCTTTGGCCTGCTCCTCGCGTTCGAGGCCACCGACGACTTCTGCGGCTGGCCGCCGAGCGTCGCCGCGGCGCAGCTGGCCTGGCTGTGGATCGTGGATCTGCGAGATCCTCGGGCCGAGGGTCTGGGCAAGGGCGCCCGCGTGCTCGGGGCGCTGAGCCTGGGCTGCCTCGGCGGGGTGCTGAGCGTCGGGCTGATCTACTCGGCCTTCGACGCGCTCCTGGCCACGAACCCCCAGGCGCCCACGCTGCCCTCTGGCGCCGGCCTGGCCATCTCGCTGGCGCTCTTCCTCGCCTGGGGGGTGGCTGGCTGGAAGCTCAGCGGGCGCCGACCCGCGCGGGCCGCCGCGCTCGCGATGCTCGCGCCCCTGACCATCGTCGGCCTGCTCGCGGCGGGCCTCGGCTACCTGGCCATGAGCGTCGCCGAGACGGGGACGGGCATGTTCGCAGGGCTGCTCTCCGGGCTCTCGCTGCTCGGCGCGCTGATCATCTTGGGGTGGACGACGGTGCCCTGGCTCGAGCTGCGGCTCAGCGGCAGGGATCAGGCGGTGGCCAAGTGAGGGGCGTGGGCCGCCTTCTCGGGGGTGTCGGCCTCGCCTGGGCCGCGTCGGCCTGCGCGGGGGCAGGCAGCGAGGCCCCGCGCCCCGCGGACACGAGCGAGGCGCCCGCGGCCGACGCTCCGGCGGAGGCTGACGAGCAGCCCCAGGTCATCGGTGCGGCCGTCGACGGCCTCCCGACGCCGCTTTGGGGCACGCTTCGCCTGCGCGGCGACGACGACGACGGTCGCCTGCTGACCGTCGCCCAGCACTTCATCGCCACGGCCGCGTGCAGCGACTGCGGGGCCCCGAGCTACCTGCGCTTCTTGGCGGTGCGCTGCACCGACGACACGCACTGCGAGGTGCTGACCGAGACCTGCGAGGGCTCGATCCTGCGGGGCGAAGACCAGGCGGTGGTCGTCGCCATGCAGCCCGTGGACGAGGGGGTCGGCGCCGAGGTCTGCGCGGCCTATTCGGGGACCTTCGACGCCGTGGCCGGGGACGCGGGCGAGGGGGACACGGGCGAGTAGCCCCGCTCAGAGTCTCAGACGCTCAGTCCGCCTGGAAGATCATCCGCGTCCACTCGGTGCTGCTGTTGAGGGTCAGCTGGCTGCCGCAGCGGTAGCCGCCGCTCATGGCCCCGCTGTTGGTGTGCCAGCACAGCCGAAACTGCGGGTTGGTGGACGCGGTGTCGCAGGTGGTGCGCTGGATCGTGTCTCCGTCGAGGGCGAAGCCCCACGAGCGGCTGTCGCTGTAGTACCAGCCCACGCCGTTGTTGTTGTAGGGGATGTTGCTGTCGCCGGTGTCGTAGGTGACGGCCGAGCGCGGGGCCATGGCGAGCAAGGACAGGTTGGTCTCGGCCACTGGGCGGCAGGCGAGCAGCAGGTTGTCCTTGGTGCAGTTGGTCTCGATGATCGTGGTCAGCGGGTCGGACTGCACGCCGTAGAGGCCGCTCCAGCACAGCTCCCAGCCGACCAGGTTGGCCTGGGGGATGTCGAGCTGGGGCCCCTCCGCCCACCACAGCGACTTGCAGTCGGGGGTGCAGTCGTCGTCGGGGTCGAGGTTGCCGTCGTCGCACTCCTCGCCGATGTTGAGGATACCGTCGCCGCAGGCCGCGAGCAGGCACTGATCCGTGCAGCCGTCGGAGGGGTCGAGGTTGCCGTCGTCGCAGGTCTCTCCGGCGAGCTCGTTGATGACCCCGTCTCCGCAGGCCGGCAAGGTGCAGTCTTCATCGCACTCGGCGGACTCGACCCCGCTGTCGCACTCCTCGACCCCGTCGATGACCAAGCCGTCGCCACACACCGCCTCCTGGCAGCTGGCGGTGCACTGCTGATCGTCAGCGTTGGCCTCGCCCTCGTCGCACTCCTCGCCCTCGTCGATGGTCCCGTTGCCGCACAGATCCTCGCCGGTTTCGGTCTCATCGGTCTGGGCGACGCACAGGCCCGAGCCCGAGCAGCTCAGGCCGTCGTCGCAGGTGCCCTCTTCGGTGCAGGCGCAGCCCTCACTGCCTGCGGGGCAGACATCTCCGGTCTCGCTGTCCGTGCCCGTGCCCGTGGTCTCGGCCCCGCTGCTCGAGCTCTCGTCCGCGTCGCTGTTCGATGAGGGGTCGAAACAGCCGGCGAGCAGCGCGGGGGTGAGGAAGACGAGCAGGCGGGAGTAGGAGGCCATGAACCGAGCCTATCCCCCGATTTCATGCGGCGAAAGCCCGACGCAGCACCCCGCCGCAGGCCGGGGGCGCGCGACCCCGGGCTCCTAGGAGCCCGTGGTGGAACCCAGCGCGGCTCCTGGCGCTGGGATTTTCGTCGAGGGCGCGAAACCAAAACGCCGCTGTACCGGGCGTACTGCAAGTTTTGGCGACAAAGCCCTCGGCGAAAAGACCAAGCGAGGTGTCGTGTTGGGTTTCACCACGGGCTCCTAGAGCCCGCGCACTCGCCCTCGCGCATCGACCGCTGAGCGTCTCTTCGAGCGCCGCGCCGGGGCCGAGTCAGGGCGCGGCGGCGCAGTCCGCCGGCGTGCCCATGGGGCGCGCGAGGGCCTCGAGCTCGTCGATCAGCGCGAGCAACTCCTCGAGCTGCGCGGGGGCCTGGCACTTGGTGGATACGGCTCGTTTCCAGCGCTTCGCGCCAGGGCAGCCCGTGAACAGGTTGAGCAGCGGACGTAGGAGGATCGTCGGGCTCGGGCCGCGCGGGCGGGGGTCGTCGAGCTGGGCGAGCACGTGCTCGAGGTAGCGCGAGACCACGGGCCGGCGGGAGCGCCACGCGTGGCCGCCCTCGCGCTCCGGGAAGAAGCGCGCGTCGACGGCCGCGAACAGCCAGGGGTCGCTCCAGGCCGCGCGCCCGATCATCACCGCGTCGACCTGCTCGAGCTGGGCCGCGATCTCGCCGAGCTCTCGGATGCCGCCATTGATCTCGATGTCGAGCTCGGGGTGCTCGGCCTTGAGGCGGTGGACGTCGGCGTAGCGCAGCGGGGGGATGGTCCGGTTTTGCTTGGGCGAGAGCCCGGCGAGCCAGGCCTTGCGGGCGTGGACCGTGAAGCGATCGGCCCCGGCCGCGGCCACGCGCTCGACGAAGCCGAGCATGTCCTCGTAGGCGTCGAGCTCATCGACGCCGATGCGGTGCTTGACGGTGACTGGGAGGTCCACTGCGCGACGCATGGCCGTGACGCAGGCGGCTACGCGGTCGGGATCTCGCATGAGGCAGGCGCCAAAATTTCCATTTTGGACGCGATCCGAAGGACAGCCGACGTTGAGGTTGACCTCGTCGTAGCCGAGCTCGGCGGCGATCTCGGCGCAGCGAGCCAGCTGATCGGGGTCGTCTCCACCGAGCTGGATGGCCAGGGGGTGCTCGAGCGCGTCGTAGCCAAGCACCCGGTCCCGGTCACCGAAGAGGACCGCCGGGCAGGTGACCATTTCGGTGTAGAGCAGCGTATGGCGGGTGATTAGCCGCATCAGCAGGCGAAAGTGGCGATCGCTGCGATCCATCATCGGGGCGATGGACAGAGCTGGTGTCTGACCGCGGTGGGTTACCCCTTTGCTGGTTTGGCCTGTCATCCTGAGTCGGGGAGGGTAGCAGCGATCTTTGGATCGATTTGTCGAGGCCCCCGTGATCGTAATCTGAGATACGGGTGCGGTGCCTATCTGGGGGGGGTGGTGTTTTTGTCCCCCTTGGGGCTTGGATCTCGTTGCTTGCACCTATAGACTCGCGCCGAACCCAACCAAGGACCAAGGTTCTCGATCATGAAGAAGTTCCGTACCCTCCTGGCACTTGCTGCTCTCGCCCCGATGCTCGCCGCCTGCGCTCCCGCGCCGGAGAAAGTCTGCGGGCACGTCATCGAACTCATGAAGAAGGAGTTCGGGGAACAAGCCGGCGAGATCTCCGAAGAAGACACCAAGAAGATGTTGGAGAACTGCGTCAAGGACGCGGAGAAGGAGAAGGAGATGAAGGGCTCCATCGAGTACAACAAGCAGGCCAAGTGCGTGATGGCTGCCGACAGCCTCGAGGCGCTCGGCAAGTGCGAAGAGAAGGAAGGCGATAAGAAGGAGTAGTTCTCCTCTCGCCTGTGTGCAGGAGGGCTCGATCGCGTCGGCGGTCGGGCCCTTCGCTCTTTAATCCAAACGCCGCGCGCGTCAGGGCACGGGCTGGGTCGTCGGGGGCGTCGCGCTGCAGGTCCAGCGCACGTCGTCGAGGAGCACCAGCGAGTCGTAGGACGCGTCCGAGAGGTCGAAGATCGCCAGCACCAAGAGCAGCGGCTCACCGGGCTGGACGCCGACGTCGGTGGTCAGCCAGCGCGTCGCGCCGTGGCCCTCCATGGCGAAGCCAGCGAGGGCGTCGCCCGTGTAGTTGATGAACCCGGCGTTGACGGTGATCGGGCTGCCGAAGGCGTCGAAGGAGATGTTGCCGGTCCACGCCTCGGACTCGAGCCAGGCCACGAACATGTCGTTGAAGGCGCCGCCGGTGAACTGCGGCCACTCGACGGACATGAACGCGAAGTCGAAGGCGAGGCCGTAGCTGTGCTCGGGCACCGTCAGCCCGATCCGCAGCTCGCTATAGTCCCACAGCGCGCAGCCGTCGGGGCAGGCCGACCACTGCTCGTAGAGCGAGTTGGAGCAGTCTCCCGTGCCGATCAGCGCGGAGTTGGTGTTGCAGTTGGTCTCTCCGGACGCGTCGACGGGGGAGACGTCGATGGGCGCGGGCAGCTGCGTGGGCTCGCTGTCGAAGTCGGTGCTCGGGCAGTAGTCGGGGTCGGTGCAGCCGAGCGCCGCGAGCTGGGTCTGGGTCATGGCGAGCTGCTCGGCCATGCCGGTCGACAGGATCAAGAAGCGCTCGCCCTCGCGGGGGGCGTAGGGGCCGATCGTGCCGGCGTGGGTGGCGATGGCCCCGGATGGACCCTCGGCGCCCCCGGAGCTGGGCGTCCCGCCGACGCAGTCGAGGCCGACGGCGTGCAGGGGGTCTTCGCTGTCCTGGTCGCAGCTGACCTTGGCGGGGGGCTCGCAGTATTCGTCGGGGAGATCGAGGTCCGGAGGCTGGGTCTCGGCGCTCTCGTCCGTGTCCTCGTCGAGGTCCACGGGGCCCTCGTCGATCTCGCGGATGCCGATCACGGTGACGTACTCGCAGCCGGTCAACGCGGCCGCCGCGGCCAGCAGGCAGCGCAGGGCTGTCCGCGGGCCGGGCGGTGGCGAGGGGGCGAGCATGTCAGCGACGACTCTACTCGCCTGCTGCCTCACCTGCCTCGCCGACGGCCTCGCGGACGCGGCGAGAGAGGCTGCCCTGCGGCCAGCGGGCGAGGTAGTCGCGGGCGCGGGCGCGGGCCTCCGCGTGGCGATCGAGGGCCGCGAGGGCCAAGATCGCGTAGCCGCGGCGCTCCTGGATCAGCGCGCCTTCGGGGAACGCGAGCTCCGCGGCCTCGGTGATCGCCAGGGCCCGGGCGGGATCCTCGGACAGGGCCCGGCGCGCGGCGTTGATCTGCCGGGCCTCGTCGAGGGCGAGGGGCTCGGGATCCGTGGGGGAGGGCTGGCGTGACTTCGAGCTCGGTCGCGGAGGCGCGGAGGCATTTGGGGCAGGGCTGTTCCCCCCAGCGTCGGCCACGACCATGTCGGGCGTGTCGCCAGCATCCCCAGCCCCGTCGCGCAGCCTCGCCTCCGCGACCGATTCGCCGGCGATCGCTTCGCCTGCGACCGAGGGCGCCGGTACGGCCACCGACGCGCCCTCGTCTCGAATTTTTTGGTCTGGCCCGCGCGTGTCCGCCGGTTCGGCGTGCTCATCGAGCTCGCTCGAGGTCGCCGCGGCCATGGCCGTGCCAGAGTCCGCGCCTGCGTCCGCGCGCATGTGGGCCGGCTCGTCCTTGGTCAGCCACAGCGCCAGGAGCCCGAAGCCGAGCAGCGCGGTCGCGCCGGTGAACCACCCCAGGGCGCGTATGCCCGTGAGCGAGCCGCCCGGTGGGACCGTCGACGCGCCGGCGACGGCCTGCTCGAAGCGCGAGAGGCCGGCGTCCACGGAGTAGCTCAGCGGGGCGTGCTCGCGGGCGTGCTCGAGGTCGCTGCGCAAGCGTCGATCGACCGCGGGGTCGTCGATCAGGCGCGTGGGTTCTTCGAGGCTGAGGTCGTTCATGGCATCACCGTGGCGGGGGGTTCGTGCACGCTCGGTCGCGCGGCTGGCCGCTCGCGTGCCAGGAGGCGAGCGTGGGCTTCTTTGAACTGCTTGCGCGCCTTGTGCAGGCGCGAGTAGACCGTCCCGATCGGGATCTCGAAAGACTCGGCGATCGCCGAGCAGGGCTCCCCCTCGAGCTCGAAGAGGATGAAGATCGCCCGGCGCTCGGGATCGAGGGTGTCGAGGGCGGTCTGGACGCGATCGAGGGCCTCTTCGGTCTCGACCGCCGTCCCCGGGTCGACCGTGTGGCTCCGGGCGTCATTGATCGCCGCGTGATCGGGCTGCTCGCGCGAGCGTCGCTTGCTCCGGCGGCTGACCGAGGCCACGCGGATGGCGATCTCCGCGAGCCAGGTGGTCGGCCGCGCGCGGCCGTCATCGATGAAGCCGCCGCGGCGGTGCGCGACCAAGAAGACCTCCTGGACGAGATCGTCGACCTCGGCAGGGAGGGCGCCCAGGCGGTGAAGGAAGCTGGCGACGAAGCTAGCGTGGGCCCGAAACAGCGAGGCTGCGTCGTGGTGCCTGGGCTGTGGGCGCGCGGACATCCAGTGTGCTCCATGGATCGGTCGCCCCGATCCCTTCACGACTCTATCATCTGCGCGTATCTCGCGCCGTGAGCGAGGGAGGGGGAGGGGGAAAGTGAGCTCAGAATTCGAGCCGCGGCCCCACGGCGACCAGCAGCCCGACCGGGGGAAAGCGCAGGCTGGAGATGGACTGGCCGTACTGATTGGTGACCTCGATGTGGGTCTTCTGGAGGGGGAAGACGCCCTCGACCCGCAGATCGAGGAAGAGCGGGCCCACGAGGTGGGTGACGACGTCGACGCCGGCGAGGGCGGCCAGCCAGGGGATCGTGCGGCGGAAGTTGGTGGTGTTGCCGCTGGAGCTTGCGAGGGTCGCGCCAGCTGCGAAGGCGGCGCAGGCTCGCAGGCGGATGACCATGGGGGCCGTGCCCCAGCACAGGTCGACGCGGCCGGCGGCGACCGTGGTCGCGACCTCGCTCTCGTCGAGGGCGAAGCCGGACTGGTGGGTGACCAGCGCGCCCACGCCGATGTCGAAGTGGTCGCGGGGGCGAAGGTCGAAGGTGAGTTGGCCGCCCGCGCCGAGGCGCGGGCTGAAGCCCGCGAACATGCCCGCGCCCGCGCTGACGCCATAGACCGGCCGTCGCCGCGAGGGCGCGCCCGGCTCGGGGTCCTCGAAGCTGGGCAGGTCGCCCTCTTGGGGTCCGATCTGCACGCTGGGCCCGGGCCGCGCCGGCGGCTGTGGGCTCGGCGTGGCCGCCGTGACGATGCCGAGCTCGCCGGCGAGGGTGTCGTCGAGGGCGATGGCGGCCGCGAGCGCGACCACGGCGTGGAGGTCGGCGCAGTCACGCGGGGCGCGTTCGAAGCGACGCTCGACGGCGAGCTCGCCGAGGACCTCGAGGCGAAAGTCCAGGGCCCGGGGATCTCGGGCGTCGCCGGTCACGACCAGGGTGACGCGGGCGTCGACGTTGGGGTCGTCGCGCCAGCTGAGCAGATCCTCGAGCAGGGCCGCGTGGCTCAGGCAGGTCGCGCCGGGCTCGACCTGGACGGCCTGGCCGAGCTCGACCGTCTCGGGGTCGGGCGCGCTGGGGTTCGAGCCAGGGTCGGGAGAGCGCTCGCCGGGTTCGGGCGGGAGCTCGGGGGGCGCGGCCGTGGCCGTGGCCGTGGTGAGCCAGGCCAGCGCGACGAGGCCAGCGCCGAGCAGCCTCGGCGCGGCCGCGGCGATCCGCGAGCGCCACGGACCCAGACCATGGATCGCCCTCGCGCCCTCGCTGCCCAGGCGCCTCAAAAATCGTCCTCTTCGTCCTCGCTGGTGCCGGGGCTGACGGCCGGTTGCTTGGGCTTGGCGGGCGAGGGCGAGGGCGCGGCGCGGGGCGCCTGCGAGTCCCAGCCTGCCGCGCTTCGATCCCCGCGCACGGCGAAGAGCGCCCCCTCGCGCTGGGCCCGGGTCTCCCAGTCGCCGACGGCGGCGCAGGCCCGCGAGGGGCACAGCTCGTTGATCGCACACGCGCCGCAGTCGGGCTGCTTGGCCGTGCACACGTGGCGGCCGTGGAGGATCAGCTCGTGGCTCGCGCCGATCCACCGCTCGCTGGGCAGCGCGGCGCACAGCAGCTTCTCGATCGCCGGCGGCTTCTTGCCCGAGGGCACCGCGCCGAGGCGCTCGCTGACCCGGGCGACGTGGGTGTCGACGACGATCCCGCTGGCCACGCCAAAGGCGATGCCGAGCACGAGGTTCGCGGTCTTGTGTGAGGCCCCGGGCAGGTCGACGAGGGCCTCGTGGGTGCTGGGGACCTCGCCGCCGTGGCGCTCGACGATCGCCTTGGCGCACTCGCGGATCGCCTTGGCCTTGTTGCGGTAGTAGCCGCTGCGCCGGACCACGACCTCGACATCTTCTTGGGACGCGGCCGCGAGCTCGGCGGGCGTCGGCCAGCGCTCGAAGAGCGCCGGGCGAATCTCGTTGATCACCGCGTCGCGGGCCTGGGCGCTGAGGATCGTGACGATCAGCAGCTGCCAGGCGTCGTCGTGGTCGAGCTCGCAGACCGGCTCGGGCAGGGCGACGCGCAGGCGCTCGTCGACCTCGGAGAGCAGCGCGGCGGGATCGGGGTGCAGGCGCGGCTTGGCCATGGTCGACAGAGTATGCCAACACCGCGCCCGCGGCCCCAGGCGGGAGCTCGCCTACTTGCCGAGCAGGCGGGCGAGCTGGCTGGCGCCGCCCTGGATGGCCACGCGCTGCATGTACAGGCTCAGGCCGTGGAGTCCACCGAGCTCCTCACCGCCGCCGGCGCGGCCCGGGCCGCCGTGGTTGGCGACCGGGAACACGCAGCCCGGCGAGAGCGAGGCGCCAGCGAACTTCTCGTTGGCGAGGACGAGGCGCCCGAGGTGCGGGCCGAGCTCGGCGATGGCTTTGGCGAGCCACTCGCGATCGTCGCTGTAGACCGTGCTGACCAGGCTGCCCTGGCCGAGGCCGATGATCTCGGCGGCCTGGTCGATCGCGCCGTCGTAGGGCAGCAAGGTGCAGACCGGACCAAAGACCTCGTGGCGGTGGAAGGCGGCCGCGGGGTTGCGGGCCGCGGCCGCGCTGGCCTGGAGGACGATGGGCTCGAGGAAGCAGCCCTGGCCAGCCTCGACGCCGGCGAAGCCCTCGCTGCGCTGGGGATCCCCGCGGACGATCTCGGCGTCGGCGGCCAGGGTCGCCACGCCGGCGCGGGCGTCCTCGAGCTGGGACTTGCTGGTCAGCGGGCCCATGCGGTTGGCCTGGTCGGCGGGGTCGCCGATCTGGATGCGATCGAGGCGATCGAAGAGCGCGCCGCGGACCGCCTCGAGGCTGGCCGCGGGCACGAGCACGCGCCGGGTCGCGGTGCACTTTTGTCCGGCCTTTTGCGTGAGCTCGACGCTGAGATCGCGGATGACCAGATCGAAGAGCTCGCTGCCCTCCTCGACGTCGGGGCCGATGACCACGGCGTTGAGGCTGTCGGCCTCGAGGTTGACGCGCGCGCCCTTGGCGATGACCGCCGGGTGGGTCTTGATCTTCACGCCCACGCCCTGGGAGCCGGTGAACGCGATGACGTCCTGCGCCCCGACGTGATCGAGGAGGTCGCCGGCGGAGCCCATCAGCAAGGAGAACGCGCCCTTGGGCACGAGCTCGGCCTCGACGAGGAGCTGGAACATGCGGTGGGCCAGCCAGGCCGTGCTCGTCGCGGGCTTGGACAGGACTGGCATGCCAGCGAGGATCGAGACCGCGGCCTTGCCCATCATGCCCCAGGCCGGGAAGTTGAAGGCGTTGATGTGCACCGCCAGGCCGTGGCGGGGCACGAGCACGTGCTCGGCGCGGATCTTGGAGCCGCGGAACACCTCGACCGGCTGGTCGGCGACGATCCACGGGTGCTCGCCGAGCTCCTTGGCCAGGTAGGCGTAGTGGGCGAGCACCGCGGTCGCGCCGTCGATGTCGAATTTCGCGTCGCCGCGGGTGTTGCCGCCGTTTTGGATCGCAACGTCGATCAGTTCTTCGCGGGCGCCGTGGATCGTCTTGGCCATGGCGGAGAGCAGCTTCCCGCGCTCGGCGAAGCTCATGGCACGCAAGGTCTCTCCGCCGACGCTGCGCGCCCAGGTGACGGACTGGGCCAGGGAGCGGCGGATCGGGCGGATGGTGGCGACGGTGGCGTCGGTGGTCGGGTTGACCAGCGCGACCGGATCCCCTTCGCCGGTCTGCCAGGTGCCCTCGAGGTAGCTGTCGAGCTGGACGGACATATTCGCGGTCGACGGTAGGATCCCCGCGATGGCGCGGACAAGGGCTGGGTGGGCGTGCGGCCCGTCCTGTGCGTGAGCTGACCATGCTCCGAGCCGCTTGCGCGGGGTGTCGGGGCGCGCGGTGACGCTCGCGATTCACGCAATTGCGTGCTTCGCGGTGCACTGTCCGTTGGATCACCAACAGAAAAGACAAATAGTTGCAGGCGAGCTCAATGTGATAAAAAAATGCGAGCCACATCACCTCGGGTGAGCCACCTGATTTGTGTGCAGCGCGCGAACAAAGCCCGAATTGGGGCGAAATGGACCCCAGGGCAAATAGCCACAGCGCGTTTGGAGAGGAGCCGTCGTGAAGTCTAGCCATTATTTGATTTGGTCGTTTTCTGTGGTGTTCGCATTTGGCTGCGCCGACGTCGACCTCGTCGATGGCCTCGGCGGGGAGGGCATTGCAGATGGTGACATGGGCGACGAGGGCGGGGCTGGCGACGGCGGCGAAGGTGGAGCCGATGGCGAGGAGGGCTCTGGGCCGTCCTCGCAGCCACAGACCGGAGATCCACCCTCCGAGTCCGACGAGGGCGGGGCTCCGTCCACGGGCGAGCCGCTGCCGGAGCCCGGCGCGACACCCGAGGGCGTCGAGGCCTGCGCGAGCTTCCCGCTGATCTGGCCGACGACGAACTCCGACAGCATGCAGACCATCGTCCACGACGCCTATGGGCCGCGCCTGCTCGGCGGCGCCTACGACTGGCACCGGGGCATCGATCTACCCGGCGCGGCCGACGACGACGGCTTCAACGATCCGGTCCACGCGGCGGCGGCGGGGACGATCGTGGCGATTGGCAACCAGCCCAGCGCGAGCACGGGGGCGATCTCCAACTTCTCCTACTCCTCGGGCAACTTGGTGGTGATCGAGCACCAGCCTGCGGACCTCGGCGGGTCCAGCGACGAGACCCTCTACACCCTCTACATGCACCTCGACGAGCTCGAGCTCGACGCCTTCCCGGTGCGCATCGACGGCCAGGCGGTCGAGGCCGACCTCAGCGAGTACTTCTACCTCGACGGCGGCGACACCAACGCCAGCAACCGCGGGCGCCCGCGGGCGACCTTCAAGACCAGCGGCGAGGCGATCACCAGCCGCCCGCGGGTCGAGCAGCACGACACGATCGGGATCATCGGGGACAGCGGGGCGAACTACGAGCACCTGCACTTCGAGGTCCGCGAGTCCCAGGCGACCAGCGCCTACGCGCGCAACCCCTACGCCTACCTCCCGCACCTCAACGAGACCCGGCACAGCGCCAGCGTGGTCGACATCGAAGACGGCCTGCGCGTGCTGGTCGAGGTCGAGCGCGAGCCCGGCGAGATGGGCTCGCCCACGGACCTTCACCAGCAGCTCGACGTCGAGGTCGTGTCCTTGCAGATCCTCGACGCCGACGAGGAGCTGGTCGACGAGCTCAGCTTGTCCTTCCTCGAGGTCAACAACCTCGACGACCCCGACGAGCCCGAGTTCGAGTTCGAGGGCGTGGGCGTGGATCTCGACCCCGAGGACTTCGACAGCAGCGACGCGAGCTGGCTGCTGAGCGTGGACTTCGTCGGGCTCGAGGCCGCGGGCTTCGAGGTCGGGGCGGGCGAGCAGCTGCGCATCGAGGTCACCGACCTGTGCGGCAACCGCTTCGAGCTCGACGTCGACTGAGCCCAACCGAGCCGAGCCCAGTCCAAGAAAAGACCAGTCCAAGAAAAGAAAAGAAAAGAGCGGTCGCCCAGCTCGGGTCGACCGCTCTTCTCGTTTTGGAGGGGGCTGCGCCACCCGCATCGAGGATGGCTCTGCGCGCGCCCCCTTGGGCCTACTGCGCAGGGGTGTTGGTGAAGTCGAGGTGCTCGCGGCAGGGCTGGCCGCGCAGCGAGGGGCAGGGCGGGAGCGGCGTGGGGGCGCTCTGGCCGGGGAGCACGGGCAGGAGCACCGAGCTGGGCGTGTCGATGTCGTGGGCGACGTCGATGCGGGTCTCCGCGGTCTGGTTGTCGGCGAGCACGAAGGTCCACTCGGGCCGGCTGGATCCGGGGGTGTCGACGGAGAACTTGATCCGCGAGCCGGCCCGGAAGGTGTGGGCGAAGGGGAAGATCGCGATCCGGGCCTCGACGTAGCTGTCGGTGGGCACGGCCGCGAGCTCGCTCTCGAGGTGGCTGGGGACCGGGAAGAGCTCGGTGCTCGCGCTGGCATCGAGGGCGCGCTCGCTGGCCCGCAGCCACCCGCTTTGCACGTACATCTCCTGGCCGTCGGGGCGGACCTCGATGACGTTGACCTCGAGGTCCGCCTCGCCGACGCTGGCGCGGATCCACAGGTCGGCGCTGGCCGGGCCGATCATCATCACGTCCTCGGCGAGCGCCTCGCTGACGAAGACCGCGGCGGTGTCCTCCTCGTCGAGGGCCCAGTTGAAGGGCGGGAGCGGCTGGTCGATGTCACCGCTCAAGGTCTTGGTCGTGGCGTCGTCGGGGTCGATGTGGAAGCTCGAGCCGCCGCCGCCGGTGGGCGGGAGGCTGGGGGCGAAGCCGCCCTCGGGCTGGAGATACCAGCGCTCGGGCTCGATCTCGGCCGGCGGCCACTGGTCGAAGCTCAGGCCGTAGCTGCTCTGAGGCACGCCGGTCTCGTACTCGGCCGAGTCGCCCATCTCGAACAGGACCTTGATCGGATCCTCGGCCTCGAAGGCGGCGAAGGCCTCGTCGTAGGAGCCGTACATCGTGTAGGGGTCGTCGGGGAAGGCGACGTTGTCGCCGACGAGGGCGTTGAAGAGCGAGGGGCCCACGGCGCGCAGCTCCGGCGAGATCATCGGGATTTCCTCGCGGATGTAGAAGTCGAGGAAGGCGCCCCAGTGGACCAGGTGCTCGGGCACGTAGCCGTCGGCGTGGACGCCGTTGAACATGGTCATCTTGACCAGCGGGGCGTTGTCGAGGGCGTCGAAGAGCGCGGGGAAGTGGCCGCCGGTCTGCTCGTCTTGCCACGCGCCGGTGATGAACACGGGCACGTCGATGTTGCCGACGAACTTCAGGGGGATCAGCGGGTCGTAGATCTCGGCCTCGTAGTAGGGGTGGGCCGCGATCTTGGCGATCACGTCGACGTACTGCGCGTGGAGCAGCTGGTTCTCCTCGCAGATCGCGTCGCCCTCGGCGATGCGGTCGTCCTCCCAACCCTGGCCCCAGGGTTGGGCGCCGTCGAGGACGTTCTCGGCCCAGTTGATGGCGAAGCCCTCGTTGGTGATCCCGCCGGGGCGGAGCACCGAGTCGGCGGTGTGGGCGAAGACCGAGAGCGGGGCGATGGCCGCGAGGCTCGGGGGCTGGCTCTGGGCGACCCACAGCTGGCTCAGGCCCGGGTAGCTCAGCCCCGCCATCGCGACCTTGTTGTCGAACACCCAGTCCTGGGCGGCGACGGTCTCGATCACGTCGTAGCCATCGAGGACCTGGAGCGGCTCGAAGAAGTCGTAGGCGCCGCCCGAGCAGCCCGTGCCGCGCATGTTGACGCCGACGGTGGCGTAGCCCAGGAAGCCGGCGATCAGCCCCGCGGGGTGATTGGGGGCGTCGCAGACGACCGGGAAGATCCCGCACAGCGAGTCGAGGTCGAGGCCGCCGATGTCGTACTGCTCGCTGAGCTTGGTGCCCGGCTTGCTGGGCTGGTAGCCCGAGTAGTTGACGATCGTGGGGTAGGGCCCGTCCTCGATCGGCCCGGGCAAGGTCACGTAGGCCGAGAGCGTGGTCCCGTCGCGGGTCGTGATGTAGTTGAAGCCGGGCTGGAGGGTCTGGCCGCTGTAGAAAGAGGGGTCGGGCAAGCTCTCGCTCGCGTCCCAGACCGAGAGCTCGCGGATCGCCTGGCGGGGCGAGCCCGTGACCTCCTCGACGGCGTAGCCCTGGCCGGCCGGGAGCTCGCGGAAGACCAGCGAGCCGAGCTCGTCGGTGAACTCGCGGGCGACCTCGGCCCCGGTCTCGTCGACCACGCGCAGCTCGACGCCGGGCAGGGCGTGGGTGATGTGCAGCTGGTTGACGCTCTCGCGGACCGAGAACTCGGCCTCGACGTAGTCCTCGTCTGAGCCGCCGGACTCCTCGCTTTCACCGCTCTCGTCTGCGTTTGCCTGCTCGCCGCCGCAGGCGGGAGCGAGGCCGAGGGTGAGCCCGGGGAGGAGCAAGTAGACGAGGCTGTGAACGTTCGAGCGAGCGCGACAACTAGACGAAACCATGGCGCGCAGGATAACGGATTGTCGCGAGCGCGTGGCGCTTTTGGGCGCCCGCGTGAGGGCGTGGCCGCGTGGCGGCTCCGTGCGCGGCGCGAGGGCTCAGCGCTTGCTGCGAACAAAAGGATCGCGCAAGTCCGTGCGCGCCCGTTCGCAGCCCTTGGCGCCCGCTGGTATTTGAACGGTCACGCCATTGTCGGTGGTGCGCGTGCAAGCCGGGCGCGAGGTCGGACGATCGCGGAAGGGGTCGCGGAGCTCGTCGGGCAGGCTCAAGGTCTGCGAGCGCACTCGCCGGACACCGGGCGCGAAGGGGTCCTTGAGCTCGGGCATCATCAGTCGCTCGGTGGCGGCGCGACTCGGACGCGGGAGCGGGCGGGTCGGCGGGCGATGAAAGGGATCGCGGAGGTCGACGACGGAGCGGCGCTGCGTGCGAGGGCGCTGGACCGGGGGCGGGAAGGCCTCGCGTTGGTTCGCGCTCGCGTCGTTGGTCGCGCCTGTCTGCGCGCGGGCGTCCGGGGTCGAGTCGAGGGGGAAGGGGACGACCTCGATCCCCTCGGGCAGAGGGGGGCGCGCGTCGGTGGGGGAGTCGTCGGCCGGCGCCGAGTCGGGCGTCGCTCGGGGCGCGCTCTCGCCTCGCTCGGCGCTCGCATCCGAGGACGCCGGCGCCGATCCGTCGACCTGCTCGCTGGCGTCGGGTGTCTCCCCAGAGGGCTCGGGGGGAAGGGCGGGTGGCTGAAGACCCACGCCACACAGCAAGAGCGTCAGGAGGGCCGCCACGTCGGCTCAATCTACCAGCTTTGCCCGTGCTTTCACCACCGGAGCGTCCACCCGAGCGCGATGTTGCGCTGGCTGTCGGGTGTCGGATGTTTCAGCGGGTACTCCGACCTCGAGTGGGAAGAGCGGCCCCCAGCGAGTCCGAGTACACTCGCCGAATGTACGCTTCGAAACGCGCCTTACTCCCTTTGCTGACAGTGTTCTCGCTCGCCTGCGGAGACAGCAGTGGCTCCGAGGACGATGATATCGGTGGCACGGAGGCCGAGACCGAGACCGAGACAGGCTCCTCCGGAGACATGGAGGGCGAGTCTGGCAGCGGCGAGAGCACGAGCGGCGAGGGCTCGGAGAGCGAGAGCACGAGCGGCGAGAGCTCGGAGGGCGAGAGCTCGGAGTCGGAGGGCGAGAGCTCGGAGTCGGAGGGCGAGAGCTCGGAGTCGGAGGGCGAGAGCTCGGAGTCGGAGGGCGAGAGCTCGGAGTCGGAGGGCGAGAGCTCGGAGACCGAGGGCGAGAGCTCGGAGACCGAGGGCTGCCTCGATGAGGAGATCGCCTGTGACGGCCTCGACGAGGACTGCGACGGGACCATCGACAACGTCGACATCGGCCAGGACGGCTTTTGCGACTGCTACAAGATCGGGATCATCGGCAACCAGGGCGCGAACGCGGCCTCGAACTTCGAGGCCTGGCTCGAGGACAAGGGGACCGTGGCCGAGCGCTTCGGGACCTCGGCCGTCCACCAGCTGACCGCGGCCGAGCTCGCCAACTACGACATCCTGATCGTCGATCACCTGACCCACATCTACTCGGCCGACGAGCAGGCGCTCCTCCAGCAGTGGATCGAGGACGGCCAGGGGATGATCACCATGGCCGGCTACGACAACGTCCAGGCCGACCGCGACCGGCAAAACTCCCTCGCGGCGGCGTCCGGCCTGTCCTACGTGGCGCCGATCTACCTCAGCCCCACGGAGGAGTGGCTCGAGCACGAGATCACCGAGGGGACCTCGGCGGTGCAGATCTACGGCGGCTGGCCAGTCAGCGGCAGCGGCGAGGTCTTCGTCCGCCCCAGCGGTGAGCCCAACGTCTCACTCGGGACCACGACGACCCTCGGCGACGGTACGGTGATCGTGTTCGCCGACGAGTGGATCAGCTTCGACTCGGAGTGGCAGGCGATCCCCGAGGTCGAGGTGTTCTGGTCGAACATGATCGAGTGGGTCGGGCCCAAGAGCTTCTGCGTGGAGCCGCAGTAGGGCGCGCGCTCGAGCGCGACAGCGCCCCCGCCGGCCGAGCCGAGCGGGGGCGTATTTGTTTGCTGGCTAGCTAGCTCGCTCACAGCGAGAGGATGCACAGCCCGAGGTCCACGTAGAGCGGCGGGGCCGTGCCCTCTTCGAAGAAGGCCACGCAGTCGTAGGGCTCGTCGCAGCTGCTCGGGTCCTCGGTCAGGTCGCAGAAGTTGGCGCAGCAGCCCGAGTCCTCGCAGTCCTCGAGCACCGAGGCGTCGGTGCAGAAGTTGCCCGGGGCGCAGTCGTTGTTGTAGGCGCAGGCGTCGCCGGTCGGGATGCCGTCGCCGGCGACGATGATGCACTGGAAGGTGCCGCTGCCGCCGCTCCAGTAGCAGCCCAGGCCCTCGCCGCAGTCTTGCAGCAGCGGGTCACAAGGCGGGAGGCAGACGGTGATGGTGCCGTCGTTGACGATGCGGCAGATCAGGTCGTCGTCGCACTGCGGATCCTCGGCGGAGCCGGAGCAAAAGGGGTAGCAGGTGCCCGTCAGCGTGCCGTCGATGTTGATCGCGTTCCAGCACACCGTGCTCTCGTCGCAGTCGTCGGTGCCAAAGTCGGCGCCGTCGTAGACGCACTCGTCGCCGAGGGTGCCGTCGCCGTTGACCGGGGCGCACTTGTTGGCGTCCCAGGTCCCGCCGGTGCTCGCATAGGCCACGCACTTCTCGCCCTCGGGGCAGTCCTGGGCGAAGGGATCGCAGGCGGTGACGCCCTCGGGGACGTCGGGCAAGAAGCCGTTGGACTCGCTGCTCTCCTCGGTCTCGCCGCTCTCTCCATCTTCGCTCGTCGACGCTTCGGCGGAGTCGGTCTCGGTCTCGGTCCCGACGTCGTCCTCGCTCGTCGAGTCGTCGTCGCTGTTTTGCTTGCCGCCGCAGGCGGTGCACAAAGAGAGGATGATCAAGGTGGAGGTCAGGCCCAAGGTACGCATGTCGAGATCCTCAGCTGCTTTTTTGTACACCGAAGGGCGCCCCCGGAGGACAAAAGAAGCCGAACGCAGGGATCAGTCGACGGCGTCGTCGCCGAGGCGCTCGCGGAGCAGGGCGTGGTGGCGGGGGACCTCGGCGACCATGGCCTCGTGCCAGGGGTTCATGCGGGCGGCGGCGTTGGCCATGCGCCTGGGTTCGGCCGCGAGGGCGGCCTCGCTGCGAGCAATCAAATGGCTCATCCAGGCGTGGGCGGCCAGGGTCAGCGCCAGACCGAGGCCCACGGCCAGGCGGTCGCGGCGGCTCGGGCTCGGGGCGGGGGGCGTGCTCGGTCCGGGGGAGATGGCCCAGGCGGCGCAGCCGAGCGCGGCCAGGGGCAAGATCGCGCCCGCGCCCATGACCAGGCCGATCCGCAGGGGGAGCGCCCGCTGAGCCCAGGCGATCGTCCACGCCGAGGGATCGAAGGCCAGGCCCATGGCGATGACCAGGCGCTCCGCGTCGAGGACCGCGGAGGTGGTGTGGGGATCGAGCCAGGCGGCGATCAGCAGCAGGGTGGTCGGGACGAGGGCCAAGCTGGCGCTGATCGCCAGGCGCCGTCGCCAGCGCCGGGCCTCCTCGGCCTCGAGCCCGTCGAGCCAGCGCGCGATCCAGATGACCCCCGGGAGCAGCAGGGGGAGGGCGTCGACGAGCTTGCGCGGGCCGAAGGCCGTGCCGGCGGTCCACGTCCGCGTCCCCAGGACCGCGTAGGGCTCGAGCTCCCGGGTGCCGGCGTCGAGCCAGATCTGCAGGGCGAAGAGGCCGAGCAAGAGCAGGGCCCCGCGCGCCCGGGAGGCCGCGCCGATGGCCAGGCCGAGCAGGCCGAGCACGATGATCGGGCACCAGACCAGGGCGCCGTGGTGGGTGGACAGCAAGAAGGCGCGCAGGTGCAGGGTCTGGGGAGCGTGGCTGATCGCGGTGCTGGGGTCGCCGTACATCCACACCTGCACCCGCCAGATCAGCAGCGGCCACAGGGCCCAGAGCCCCGCGCCGAGCAGGCCGTGGAGCGCGAGGGTCTTCAGCCGCCGGCCCAGGGGGAGCTCGGCGGTGGCCAGCCAGCGCTCGTGGGCGACGAGCAGGCACAGGGGGAGCAGCTGCATGCGGATCGCCCCGGCGAGGCCGGCGAGCAGGGCGAGCAGAGCGGGCTCGATCCAGTTGGCGCTGGCGCGCTCGGGATCCCGGCTGGCGCGCTCGCAGGCGTCGAACCAGCGCATGACGAAGACGGCCACGACCGCGGCGCCCCACAGGTGCGGGCGCATCGGGGCCTCGGCGGCGTAGTAGAGCAGGGGGGTGCCGAGGCCGAGGCCGGCGATGGTGAGCGCCCGCAGCCCCGGCCGGCAGCCGTGGGCGTGCAGCCAGCGGTGGATCCGGGCCAGCGTCCAGGTGAGCACGAGCAGCGCCCAGCCGCGCAGGGCGAGCAGGGGCAGCGTCCAGGTGGTCGCGCGCGCCGAGAGCCCGAGCAGCTCGCCGGCCCAGCGCCCGAGCAGCCAGCCGGGGGCCTGCAGGAAACTCGCGGCCATCGGCCAGTGGTTGGAGACGCGCCCCGCCGAGCTCACGAAGGCGAACAGGGGCGAGACGCCGAGGGCGGCGTACTCGTCGTCGTAGAGGAGATCGCGGGTGACGAAGAGGCCCTGGAGGTGGGCGAGCATGCCGGCGCCGTCCGCGTTGTCCTGGAGGATGTTCGTCCACGGCGCGACGATCGCGGTCAGCAGCAGGGCGACGGCCAGCGCGCGCACGAAGACGCCGGCGCGGAATGGCGAGCGCGACTCGGTCGTATGTTTTTCCCCGGCCGTGCGCCAATGATAGCGTGGGCCGCCGAGTGGCCCCAAGCGCCCCACCAGCACCATGAGCGTCAACGCCCTGATCCTCGCCCACACCTTGCGCGCCCTCACCGGCCTCGAGCCGGGACCGACCGAGGACGAGATCGAGCTGCGCGAGACGGAGACCGCCTACATCGAGGCGACCTGGTCCGAGACCGTGGTCCGCGGCCGCCCCTGGGTGCCCTACCGCCGCCTGGCGACGATCTCCGACGGCACCCGCCTGGTCGTCCGCGGGGTTGTCGACAGCCGCGACGACCAGGGCTGCCACGGCGAGCCGTGGTACGCGGTCTACCCCTTTGGCTTCGTGTGCTCCGAGCAGGCCCGGCCGACTGACAAAGCGCCGGCGCCCGGGGCCGCCCTGCCCCTGGGCAAGGGAGATCGCGTGCCCCACACCTACGCCTACGTGCGGGCCGACGGCGTGCCGATGTACGCCGGCTACGCCGACGTCGACGCCGGCGTGCCCACGCGCCCGCTGACCAAGGGCATGAGCCTGGTCGTCGCGCGCAGCCTCGAGTACGACGGCTACGAGTGGGTTCAGACCCCCGAGGGCGCGCTGGTCCCCAAGCAGGGCATCCGCTACGGCGGCCAGGGCAGCGAGTGGGGCGGGGTCGAGATCTCGGGGGACTACAGCGGCCCGAGCTTCGCGTGGACGGCCGGGCGCAAGGGCACGCGCGTGCGCGCCGACGCGGATCCCAAGGCCAAGGTCGTGCTCGAACTCCCGCTGCGCACGCGGGTGCCCCTGCTCGAGCGCCGCGACGCCCCCGGTGGCCACGTGTTCTGGCGCGTCGGCGAGGGCCTGTGGATCGACGGCGAGGTGCTCAACGAGGTCCACATCGCCCAGGCCGCGCCGCGCGAGGTCCTCGGTGAGTGGCGGGCCGAGCACACGGGCAGCGACCAGTGGATCGACGTCGACCTCGGCGAGCAGGTGCTCGTGGCCTACCGCGGCGGCCGGGCCGTGTTCGCCACGATGATCTCCTCGGGTCGCAGCCACCCCACGCCCCGGGGCAACTACCCGATCTGGGCCAAGGTCGCGTCGATGACCATGGCCAACCAGTCCTACGAGAACAAGCCCTACATGGTCCAGGGCGTGCCCTGGGTGCTGCTCTTCCAGGGCCACAACGCCCTGCACGGGGCCTACTGGCACGACCGCTTCGGCGTGCCCAAGAGCCACGGCTGCGTCAACTTGGCGCCCTACGACGCGCGCTGGGTGTTCGACTGGGTCGGGCCGACGCTGCCGCGAGGGTGGACGGGCTACCTGCCCGGGGATCTCCAGCGCGCCGCGGTGGTCCACGTGCGCGACTCGAGCCGCGACAGCGAGTTCACGCAGGATCGGCCGATCGGGCCGCCGGACCGCGAGGCCGAGAAGGCCAAGGCCGAGGCCGCCGAGGCCAGGCGCGCGGAGCTCGAGACCTTCGATACGCTCGACACGCTCGAGCCTGCGCAGGTCTACGACCCCGCCTTCGTCCCCGGCGGCGCGCCGACCGAGCCCGAGCCCTCGCCCGAAGGCGCGGCGACCACGGGCCCCGCAGGCGCCGCGCCGAGCGGCCCGCGTCTGGAGCCACGCACACAGCCCAGCTTCGGCGTGCCCGGCTGAGCTGGTAACGTTCGGCCGTGCGCCGCTCCCCCCGACGCGAGCGCGGGCGCGGCCCGTGCACCTGGCAGACAGCGCGCCTCGCCCTCGCGCTGGCGAGCGCGGGTGGCCTGAGCCTGGTCGCGTGCGAGGACGAGCCAGAGCAGGCCGAGCGGCGGCTCGAGCCGATGCGCGAGCTCCCGCCGCCGCCCGAGGGCTCGGCCGGCGCCAGCGCTGCCACGCAGGGAGCTGACGCCGCCGCCTCGCCGAGCGCGGGCCCCGGTGAGCGGCCGCGGGCCGACCCGGAGATCGAGCGCGCGCTGACCTTGATCCGCACCAGCGGCCGGCGCTTTTGGGTCCCCGCCGAGGACCCCGAAGAAGACGCGACCATGTACACGGCCGAGCAATTCGCGTCGATGCTGCGCAAGAAGTGGGACTGGCTCGGCTACGACATCGTCGCGCTCGATCCCTGGCTCAACGACATCGCCAGCCGCAGCTTCAAGTCCAACCTCGTCTACCAAGTCGAGCTCGAAGGTGGCCGCCTGCTCCCCATGCGCGGCTGGCTCGAGCGCGAGCTCGCCCGGGCGCAGACCGACGACGCCGCGGGCTCCCCAGAGGATCAGCCATGAACGCGAAGTACACGATGATCTGTGCCGGCCTGCTGGGCATGCTCGCCGTCGCCGCGGGGGCCTTTGGCGCCCACGGCCTCGAGGGGCGCCTCGGCGCGCAGCAGCTCGAGTGGTGGCAGACGGCAGCGCGCTACCAGGTCCTCCACGCCCTGGCCCTGCTGACCCTCGCCTGGGCCCGGGGGCCGTGGACTCGCCTGCGTCGCGGGGCCGCCCTGGCGCTCTTCGTGGGCGTGGTGATCTTCTCGGGCACGCTCTACACCATGGCTCTGGGCGCGCCGCGCATCCTCGGGGCGGTCACGCCCCTGGGCGGCCTGGGGATGATCGCCGGCTGGGGGATGATCGCCGGCTTGGGCCTGGCGATGAAGGGCGATGAAACCTTCCCCGGGGGCCGCGAGTCCGAAGGCTGAAGCGGAGAGACGCGCCGCTTTCAGTCGCAACTGATCCTGCCCGTGGGTGGCCATCCCTCGTGTCACCCTCGGGCGGGATTTTTTCATGACTGGCCCCGGCTTGCGTCGTGAGCCGGCTTGCGCTGTGCTCCCCCCGTGACCGCTCCACTGCGAGTCCGCGGGCTGAGCAAGCGCTACGTGGACAAGGTCGTCCTCGACGGGCTCGATCTCGAGCTCGCGGCGGGCGAGGTCGTGGCCTTGCTGGGGCCCAACGGGGCCGGCAAGTCCACGCTGATCGGCTGCATCTGCGGCACGGTGATCCCCGACGCCGGCGAGGTCAGCGTCGCCGGCCACGACCTGCGCGGCGAGCCCATCGCCGCGCGTCGAGGGCTGCGCTACCTCCCCCAGGAGATCGACGTCCCCGCCGGGGTGACCGGGCGCGAGCTGCTCGGCTTCCACGCCGAGGTGTTCGAGGACCCCGGGGCCGTCGAGGCCGCCGCGGCGCTCGCCGATCTCGGGCCGTCCCTCGAGCTGCTGGCCACCACCTACAGCGTGGGCATGCGTCGGCGCCTGGCCTTCGCCTGCCTCGCCCCGGGCGACGCCGCGCTCTACGTCCTCGACGAGCCGTTCGCGGGGGTCGATCTCGCCAGCCGCGAGCGCCTCGTCGCCTGGTTGGCCGAGCGCCGCGCCGCAGGGGCGGCGATCTTGTTGGCCGCCCACGCCCAGGATCGCTGGGCCCTCGACGCCCTCGCGGCGCGCCCCGTCGAGATCGGGGCCTGAACCACGAAAAAGGGGCGCCCAGAGGCGCCCCCGATGTTCTCGAGCTCCCGATGCCTGGCCGAAGCCGAAGCGCGGGCGTCAGCCGAGCTTGTTGCGCAGCAGCGCGGGCACGTCGACCCCGGTCGCGGCCTTGATCTGCTCGCCGTAGTTGACGAGCTTGCCGGCGAGGTCGCCCCCGTCGGAGGCGGCGCCGTCGGTCTTGCCGAGCACCGTGAGCCGGTCGACCTTGAGCTCGCCCATGCTCCCCGCCATCTTGCCGAGCAGGGGCACGAGCTTCTGCATCAGCAGGATGTCGCGGCCGGCCCGGCCCGAGGTGTTGTAGCGATCCGCGATGTCCGTGAGCACCTTGGCCGTGGCCCGGCCCTGCTCGACGATCTGCGCGGCGTCACCCTTGGCGTTCTCCTCGGCCTCGCGGCGCGCGGCCTCGGCCGGCTGGATGACGTCGGCCTCGAGCTGGAGGCGGACCTGCTGGATGCGGGCGTCCTGGGTGTCGACCTCGGCCTTGGCCTGGGCGACGGCAGCCTGCACGTGGGCGAGCTGCTGGGCGATCATCGCGTCGCGGCGGGTGCGGGCGTCGGCGACCCGACGATCGTTCTCCTTGCTGGCGATCTCGATGTCGGCGTCGATCTTGGCCAGCTCACCAGCCATGGTGTTGCGCCACTTCTGCTCGGCGGCCTCGGCCCGCGCCTCGGCCTCGGCGATCTGGGCGCTGCGACGGATCTGCGCGCTGATCTGGCGACCGATGGCGTCGAGGTAGCCGACGTCGTCGGACACGTTTTGGATCTTGAGGGTGTCCATGACCAGACCCAGCTTGCTGAGGTCTTGCTCGGCCTCCTCGGCGAGCTTGGACGCGAACTCCTCCTTGTCCTTGTTGACCTGCTCGGGGGTCAGGCCCGCGAGCACGCCGCGGAGGTTACCCTCGAGGGTCTCGCGGGCGATCTTCATGATCTCCTCGCGGGACTTGCCCAAGAAGCGCTCGAGGCAGTTGTTGAGCAGGGGCTCCGCGCCGGGGATCTTGATGTTGGCCACGCCCTGGACCGAGAGCGGGATGCCGCCCTTGGAGTAGGCGTTTTGGACCCGGACCTCGATGATCATGTTGGTCAGGTCCATGCGGTCGACGGTCTCGAACAGCGGGATGCGGACCCCTCGGCCGCCGCGGATGATCCGGTAGCCGGCGACGCGCTCGCCCCCGGCGACGCGGCTGCGCCCGGAGAACACCAACACCTCGCTGGGCTGGCAGACGTAGAGCACGCGCTTGATGACGGCGACGATCGAGATGAAGGCGATGACGAGGATCGCCGCGATGGCGCCGAAGGCCTCGGTCTGGATGACTGCAAACAAGCTGGACATCACGAGAGCTCCTTTCCGGCGCTAGCGCCGAGGTTTGGCGGCTTGAGGCCGCCGAGGCTGGAAGCGCCGATCGCGGGCTTGGTCGCGGGGGCGCCGATGCGCCCGCCGCCGCCGCCTCCGCTGCCTCCGCTGCCTCCGCCGCGGGGCGAGCCGCCCCCGAGCGGGCTGTCGCTCTCGGCGAGCACCGCCGGGATGTCGATGCCCACGGTCTCGCGCAGGGCCCGGAGCACGGCGGCCACGGTCTGCGGGTAGGCGGCGGCGTAGGCCGCGAGGGCCGAGCCGTCGCCGCGGTCGAGCACGCTGACCTCGCCGATGTCGATCTCGTCCATGTTGTCGATCACCGTGCCGATGATCTCTTCGAGGTGCTGGATGACATAGATCTCCCGGGCGTTGTCGCCCATCGCGTTCCAGGCGGCCGTAGTGGCCTCGAGGACCTCGATGAGCGCGCGGCCGTTCTCGGCCACGGGCGCGGCCTCACCCTTGGCGCGGATCGACTCGGCCTGGCGGCGCGCCTCGGCCGGGATGATCACGTCGGCTTGCAGCCGGCGCTGCTCGAGCACGGCGCGGATCTTTTGCAGCTCCTGCTCGGCCTGGGCGCGGGCGGTGTTGGCCGCGGCCACGGCCTCGCGCTCCACGGACTGGGCCTCGCCGTCGAGGGAGGCCTTGACCTCCGTGAGCTTGTTGCGCTTCTGGAGGATCGCCGTCTCGGCCTGGGCCTTGGCGACCTCGGAGCGGCGCTTGGCGAGGGCCTGAGCCTGGGTGATCTCCTGCATCGCCTGGTTCTCGGCGTTCTCGGCGTCGCGCAGGACCTTGGCGATCTGCGGTCGACCCAGCGAGTCGAGGTAGTTTGTCGAGTCCGAGACGTTTTGGATCTTGAGGGTGTCGAGCTCGAGGCCGAGCTTGTCGAAGTCTCGGACGGCGCTCTCGATCAGCTTCTCGGCGAAGGTCAGGCGATCTTCGTTGACCTGCTCGGGCGTCATGTCGGCCACGACCTCACGCACCGCGCCCTCGAGGGTCTGCTGGGCGACGACGTAGATCTCGCGGCGCTCACGACCCAAGAAGCGCTCGATGGCGTTGCGGATCTTGGCCGGGTCGGAGTGGATCTTGACGTTGGCGATGGCGTGGATGCGCAGCGGGATGTTGCCGGCCGAGTAGGCGTTGTCGACCACGATGTCGATCGACAGGTTGCGCATGTCCATCGAGTCGACGCGCTCGATGATCGGGATCCGCCACTTGCGGCCGCGGCCGCCACCGGCGAACTCGGCGGGCTGGCCGACGACCCCGTGGGGCATGACGACCATCGGCCCGAGGTCGACCCCGTCCTTGATCCGCTTGCGGCCCGTGAAGATCAGGACCTCGTTGGGCTGGCAGATGTGCAGGAAGTTCTTGATCAGCATCAGGGCGACCAGCAGGGCGACGCCGAGCGTGGCCGCGGCTCCGATGACTGTGGGCAAGGTGATGTCTGCGAGTGGAGGGGCGAGGGCCCCGATGGTCGAGAGGGCTGTTTGGTCCATGAATTGGTCTCCGTGAGGGGTCGGTGTGAGGAGGGAAGTCTAGCGGTCGGGCATACAGAAGCCGCGGGCTCGCGATGGAGCGCCGCGGCTTCTCGAGGTCTAACGGACGGCGGGCTGCTGGTGGTCCGGCATCGGGACGACCAGGGCGCTGTGTCCACGCATCTCGACGATCAGCGCGTGCTGGCCCCGGGTGAGCTGGCCGTCCTCGCAGTTGGCGAGCACGTCGACGGTGGTGCCCTTGAGCTCGATGCGGATCTTGCCAAGGCGCCCAGGGCCGGCACTGAGGAGCATCTCGCCGCTCTTGCCGACGTAGTCGTCGATGCCCGCGGCCACGCCCGTGTCGTTGGCGGAGAGCTGGCGCAGCAAGGTCACCGCCATCCAGCCGCAGAGGTAGCCGACGACGATCGCCAGGGGCAGCGCGACGAAGGGCTCGGCGAGGTCGAAGCCGTCGAGGACCAGGCCGGTGAGGCCAAAGAAGGCCGCGAAGAACGTCCAAAAGCGCATCGAGCCGAGGACGCCAAAGAACCCGCCAATATCACCGTGGGTGTCGTGGCCGTGGCCCGAGTGGCCGTCGAGGTCGAGGTCGCCGTCGACATCCGCGTCGGCGTCCATGTCCATGTCCATGTCGGCGTCGGCGTCGGCGTCGGCGTCGTCGCCCCCGAGAAAGATCGAAGCGCCGAGCAACACGGCGCCGAGAACGAGGGCGAAGACGTAGGCGTAGATGAGCATGGTGTTCTCCGTGGCGGTGCGTACTGGAGTGTCGCGCGCACTATTTCATACCAATGCACGGGGGGCGCGCGCTCGCTGTGGGTGGCAAGTCGGGAAAAATCTCGTCCGCGGGCGTTTGGCGGGGCTGTAGCGGCCATGGGTCCAAGCCGCCCGCGGGGTCGGCCTGGCCTGGGGGAGGCGAGCGGCCTGCCGGTCAGCGCTCGCGGATCAGCGGTCCGTCTTCGCCTGGCTCGACGATGAGCTCGAGCTGCTCGTCGAGCCAGGCCTCGGCGCGGGGCCCGGCGTCGAGGCCCAGGAGCACGCGGCGGGCCCCCTCGGGGCTGCGCGCGCGGGTCTCGAGGAACACGCGGTAGCCCTCCTCGAGGCGGCGAAGGATCCATCCGAGCAGGGCGCTGGGATCCTCGCGGCGGACGATGACAATCGCGCCCACGGGCATGGTCCGCAGCCGCGTCCAGACCTCGCGGGGATCGTCGCGTTCGTCGAGGACGATGGCGGGGGACTGGAAGGCCTGGGCGAAGGTCTCGGTGAAGCCCGGCCAGGTGACGTAGACCAAGGTGCCCTCGCCGACGCCCGCGACGAGCTCGTTGAGCTCGGCGGCGCCGCGGCCAAAGGTGGGGAGCTCGCGGCGCGTGTCGGCGTCGGGGGAGCTCTGCACGCTGATCTCGCGGTGGGTCGTGGCCTGGTGCGCGTGTGAGGACATGGCCTGGAGCTCGCGCTGGGTGGCGGCTCGCGAGGCGTCGGCCTGATAGACCCGCAAGGTCGGCGCCCCGGCGGCGACGGCCCCGGGCGCGACGTCGGCGGGCGGTCGCGCGGGGGGAGGAGGGCTCGCGGGGGTGGGGATCTTGGGCGGGGCGGCGGCTGGGGGCGGCTTCAGGGGGATCGTGGGGGTGCCCGCGGTGGGCGTGTCGGCGAAGCCCGAGGTCTTCGCGGGGACGCCCTCGCTGCCCGCGGCCGGTGAGCTCAGGGACGAGGAGAAGGGATCGAAGGGCTCCTCGTCGTCGTCGTCGGCGGGCACGCCGATGTAGTCGTCGGTGGTCCGCCCGGAGGGGACGCCCGCGGGCTTGGCGTTGGGATCGATCTCGACGCGCAGCGAGGTCGACGAGCGGTTCGCCTTCTCGGCCGAGAACGCGAAGTCGAAGTCCTCCTCGTCGTCATCGTCGAGGGCCCAGGTCCCGCTCTCGAAGGGCGCCGAGGGGTTTTGGTCGAGGACCGAGCCGCCGCGCTTGCCGGCGACCAGGGGCGGGAGCGTGCCGCCGCGGGTGGAGTCGGCGGCCGAGAAGCCGAGGCTCGGATCCTCGAGCTTGCCGAGGTCCTCCTCGAAGGTCGGCGCGACGCCGACGGGGTCCACGCTTGGATCGCGCGCGGCTCGGACGCGCATGCCGTCGACGCCCGGCTCGGCGTGCACGGTCCAGGCCGAGCCGGCCTCGAACTCGAACTCGACGGAGTTGCCGACGGCGAGCTCGACCTGCTGGGCCTCGTCGACGGCCGAGGTGATCATGTCGAAGAGGTCCGGGCGCGGGAGCACGGTGCGCTCCGCTTCGCTGCCTCGCGGCGTCGAGTAGACCACCGGCTGTCCGGACTCGAGTACGACCTCGTACGCCGCGCGGGCGATGGCGTCCTCGAGCACGCTCGCCAGGGTTCGCATGGCGTGGACGATAGCAGAGTCCGGCGCCTGCGCAGGCCGGGAGTCCCGGCAGGGTGGGGGCTAGCCGACGTTCCGGGCGTGAGTCTGCGGCTGCATGAAATTCCGCATACCCGCGACGCTGCGCGTGTACCCGTAGCCAGACATCTTCCAGCCGACCCAGGGGGCCCCCGCGGCGGCGCTCAGGCCTCGGTTGATGCCGACCATGCCGGCCTCGAGCCGTCCCGCGACGGCCTCGGTCTCGGGTCCCGGCGGTCCCCAGACCGAGGCGCCGAGTCCATAGGGCGTGGCGTTGGCCCGGCGGACGGCCTCGTCGGTCTCGGCGAAGGTGGAGATCGCCACCACGGGGCCAAAGGTCTCTTCACGAGCCAGGCGCATGTCGTCGGCGACCCCGCGGACCACGCTGGGCCCGAGCCAGTAGCCGGGCCCTCGTTTTTGGCCTTCGACCACGAACTCGGCCCCGCGCTCGCGGGCGTCGGCGAGCTGCTCGAGGACGATCTCGCGCTGGCGCTCGCTGGCCATGGGCCCGTAGTCAGTGTCCTCGGACAGGGGATCCCCGACGCTGTAGCCGGCCACGCGCTCGCGCACGGCGGCGATGAACTCGGCCTCGAGGTCCCGGTGCACGAACACGCGCTCGGTCGCCACGCAGACCTGGCCGCAGTTGGTCAGGGAGTTGCGCACGGCGAAGTCGGCCGCCGCGTCGACGTTGGCTCCGGGCAAGATCAGCATCGGATCCTTGCCGCCGAGCTCGAGGACCAGGCGCTTCATGCCTCCGGCGGCTTCGCGCATGATCGCCTGGCCGGTGGCGATGGAGCCGGTGAAGGCGACCATGTCGACCTCGGCCTGGACGAGCGCGCGGCCGATCTCGCCGCCGCCCTGGACGAGGCCGAGCAGCCCCGGAGGCAGGAGGTCGGCGATCAGCGCGTGGTAGAGGGCGCCGCTGCGCGGGGTGAATTCGGAGGGCTTGAGGACCGCCGCGTTGCCGGTGAGGATCGCCGAGAGCGCGAGGTTGTTGGGGGTGCTGACCGGGAAGTTCCACGGCGCGATCACGGCGACGACGCCCAGCGGGCGCCAGGTCGTGGTCACCTCGATGCTGCCCTCGACGCCGACCTCGGCCTTGCAGGCCTCGCGGGCCCGGTCGACGAAGGCGCGGCTGCGGTTGCGGACGTTGGCGATCTCGGCTCGGGCCTGACGCAGCGGCTTGCCCATCTCCTGGGCGACGCTGCGGGCGAGCTCGTCGACGATCTCGGCGTCGCTGACCCGGGCGATCAGCTGCTCCGCGAAGGCGGCGCGATCTTCGAAGTCGCGCGCGGCCCACTCGCGCTGGGCCGCGCGGGCGTCGGCGATGATCTTGGCGAGCTGCTCGGGCTGCGTGGCCTCTACGGGCGGCAGGGGCTCGCCGGTCGCGGGGTTGCGGGTCTCGATGACGGCCATGGTGTGGAGTGTATGTCGCCCGCGGGGCGAATCCGAGGGGGCGCAGGCTGCGTCCGCGCGCAGCTACCCGGCTGGGCGGGGAGACCGCAAGGCCTGCACAAAGTGGGCAGCGGCGGTTTTTTTTTCGATCACCGCAATCCCTCCGGGCCGCCGCTGGCACTGCCCAGCGAGCCATGAACATCCAAGCCCAAGACACCTTCAAGATCCTCCTCGCTCTCTCCTCGCTCGCCTTCACCTTGTCGTCGACGGGCTGCGACACCGACGAGGTCCTCGACGAGGACGAGCTCGAGCTCTCCGAGGGCGAAGACCTCCGCGCCGCGCCGGTCTGCGAGCAGGACGCGCCCCAGGCCACGAAGTGGCGGATCCGCAACGCCTCGGTCCAGGAGAACACCGGGCAGTGGGTGTTCCGCGAGCTCGCCTTTTGCGCTGACGCGGCCTGTGAGCAGCCGCTGACCGGCACGGCGATCGACAGCGGCGACTCGGCCAGCTGGGCGCCGCCCGAGTACGCCTTCGACGGCGACACGAGCACGCTGTGGAAGACCTTCGACACCGACGTCGCCGGCCAGTCGTGGATCGGCCTCGACTTTGGCACCCCGACCGCCGTGCACGGCCTCTACCTCAAGACCGACAACGTCGTGTACTCCGTGGACACGATCTACGTCGAGTACTACGACGCCGAGAGCGAGAGCTGGGTGATCGCCGACTACCTCGGCGACGTGCCCTCGGGCTCGGAGCTGACCTACGACGTCCACGTCCGCGAGCGCTTCCCGAGCAAGTGGCGGGTGCGCAACGCCTCGGTCCAGGAGAACTCCGGGCAGTGGGTGTTCCGCGAGATCGACTTTTGCGCGGACAACGACTGCACCGAGGTCGAAAACGGAGGCACGGCGATCGACAGCGGCGACTCGCGCAGCTGGTCGCTGCCCGAGAACGCCTTCGACGACGACACGGGCACGCTGTGGAAGACCTTCGACACCGACGTGGCCGGGCAGTCGTGGCTGGGAATGGACTACGGCGACCAGATCACCGAGATCGAGGGCCTCTACCTCAAGACCGACAACGTCGTGTACTCGGTCGACACGATCTTCGTCGAGTACTTCGACATCATCGATCAGGAGTGGGTGACCTCCGACTACCTCAGCGGGGTGCCCTCGGGCTCGGAGCTGACCTTCCCGGTCGCGGCGCGCGAGCACTTCCCGACCAAGTGGCGCCTGCGCAACGGCGCGGTTCAGGCGAACACCGGGCAGTGGGTGTTCCGCGAGATCGACTTTTGCGCGGATGAGGACTGCACCGAGGTCGAGAACGGGGGCACGGCGATCGACAGCGGGGACTCGCGCAGCTGGTCGCTGCCCGAGAACGCCTTCGACGACGACACGAGCACGCTGTGGAAGACCTTCGACACCGACGTGGTCGGGCAGTCGTGGCTGGGCATGGACTACGGGCGGATCGTCGACGTCGCGGGGGTCTACCTCAAGACCGACAACGTCGTGTACTCGGTCGACACCATCGACGTGGAGTACTTCGACGTGGTGACCCAGACCTGGGAGCTGGCCGAGACCCTCAGCGACGTTCCCTCGGGCTCCGAGCTGACGGAGGTCGTGGATATCTGCAACTGACGAGGACGCTGGTGAGGGTCGGCCGCGGACGGGTGGGGTCCGCGGCCGACCCCCGACCAGGGGAGCGACGACGGGGCTCACGAGCGCGCGGGGAGCGTGCATTCGTGAGCGCCCGATATTTTTTTGATCTCGTCGCAATCCCACCGCCGTCTTGGCGACACTGCTCGACGAGGAGACCCACCAAGATGAACTGGATGGATATCGAGACTGCTTTCGCTCTCACCTTCACCCTCGGCGTGGCCGCGGTCGGCTGCACGGACACGGACACGGGCGCGAGCGGGGAGGACGAGGACTCGACCGGGCTGCTCGAGGGGGCGCCGGGGATCGGCTGCCCGGGGGCTCACCTGATCGGCGTGCTCGATGACCCCGCCGACAGCTGCGAGCTCGACACCCTCCCGGATGGCTGGAGCGCGACTCGCCTGTTCGAGTCGGGCTCGCCGGGGCTGGTCGAGATGGGCCGGGAGGCCCCGGGAGAGCTCGGGCGCTACTGCGCCTTCAACCCGGAATTCGACGCGCTGGAGGAGGACTATGACGAGATGCTCGCGGCCGTCGAGGCGTCGACGGTCATGCAGCTCGGCTCCGTCGGGACGGACTGCATGGGCGAGGCGCCGCAGTCCGGGCTCAACGAAGAGAGCGTGCGCGCTGCTCTCGGCGAGGCCTTCCGCGAGAACATCGACTGGGTGAGCGAGCTGGAGCTGGGCGACACCCAGGCGGAGCGCGAGTACGTGGCCGTGGGCGTCGTCGACACGGTCTCGGCGCTGGCGGGGCGGGACGAGGCGATCCTTCCACTCAACGAGCACGGCCTGCAGATGGCCGCGCTGGTCCGCGACATCGCCTGTCCCGGGGGCGAGTCGGCCTGCGTGAGCGGTGTCTTCCACGCCATGGCCATGCCCCGGGAGAGCTGGGAGATCGAGCCGGACTGGCTGGTGGGCGGCGACAACGGGACCCAGGGCGACATCGCGCTGGGCATCTACGAGGCCGTGGTCGGCTGGCAGGCGCAGCGCGAGGCCGACCCGGAGGGCACGCCCTCGCGCTTGATCCTCAACCTCAGCCTCGGCTGGGAGCGCGAGCTCCCGGACTCCTTGGATCCGAGCCGGGGCCCCGCGCGGGCGGTGGAGGCCGCGCTCCAGTACGCGGCCTGCCAGGGCGCGCTGGTCTTCGTGTCGACGGGCAACAACCCGGACGAGGACTGCCCGCACCTGCATCGCGGCGTGCTCGCCCCGGCCGATCTCGAGCAGAGCAGCGCGCCGACGGTGACCGAGTGTGAGCGCCTCGGCTTCCCCCTCGGCGGCTCCGAGGAGCGGCCGGTGTTCGGGGACGACGAATACCGCCCGCTCGTCTACGCGGTCGACGGCGTCGATGAATTCGACCACCGGCTGATCAACGGGCGAGAGGGGGGGGCCTCGCGCCTCGCCGCCCTCGGCACCCGCGGGGTCAGCATGTCCGACTCGCAGACGGCGCTGACCGGGACCTCGGTGTCGGCCGCCGTGGCCACGGGGGTGGCCGCGCTGATCTGGTCCTACCGCCCGCAGCTGCGCCCCCACGAGGTCGCCGAGCTGCTCTACGCGAGCGGCTGGGGCCTGGGCAAGGACGCCGACATCGCCTGGTCCGGGGACGAGTCCGGGGCCGACCTCGAGATCCATCGGATCTCGGTCTGCGCAGCCCTGGCGAGCGCGTGCGCGGGCGGCTCTGGCCCGGCTTGCCCGGAGCTCGACTGCGAGGCGCAGCCCGCCGCGGGGGCGACCTACTACGCGGACTACTTCGCCGAGGTCGAGGCGGCGGTCTCGAACTCGACGACGATCACCTTCTCCACGGAGCTGAGCGGGGACGACCCGGTCTGCGCCGAGAGCGTGAGCAGCTCGCTCGCCTCACCCCAGCCCGAGGTCCCCGTCTGCCCCTACTGCAACGTCGACGTGCCCCCCGACACGGCGTCGACCGAGCCCGACGACACCGTGATCATGTCGGTGGCCGCGGACTACCAGGGCTCGATCATCTCGGTCTCGATGATCGCCTATGACGACGAGCGCAACGAGACGATCTACGACTTCGACGATGAGGTCGTCGAGAGCCTCAACGACTCGAGCGTGGGCGTGACCCAGGTGATCATCGAGGCGCCGGCGGACATCAGCTCGGCCACGCTGATCTTTGGGCTGATCGACGAGACGGGGGAGACCACGAGTCAGTCCAACCCGATCACGGTTCAGCGCGAGGGGTGAGCCGGGGCGATCGCAACGCGCGAGGGGCCGGCCCGAGGGGGCGGCCCCTTTTTCAGCGCCCGTAGCCGCGCTCGCAGGCCGCGAAGGCGCGGGCGGCCTCGGGCGGGGCCTCGCCGAGCTCGCGCTCGCGCTGCGCCGGCGCGAGGCAGGCGAGGGTCGCTGCGCGCAGCGCCTCGACGAGCAGGGTCGGGTCCGCGCCGAGCAGCTCGAGGCGCCAGATCCTCGCGCTGCCGTCGACGGAGGCCGAGACCGTCCAGCGGCGATCCGGGGCGAGGGCCAGGCCGGTGACGGCGTCGGCGTGGCCGATCAGCTCGATCGTCGCCTCGTCACCGGCGACGGACCACAGCCGCAGGCTGTTGTCGTCGCTGGCGCTCAGCACCCGGTCCTCGTCGACGAAGCAGGCGTCCCACAGCGCGCCGGCGTGGCCGCTGAGCACGCTGATGAGCGCGCCGGTCTCGGCGTCCCAGACCCTGGCGGTGGCGTCGGCCGAGGCCGTGACCACGCGGGCGCCGCTGGGGGAGAAGGCGACGGCGTGGACGCGCTTTTGGTGGCCGCTGAGCACGAGGGCGCGGGCGGGGTCGAGCTCGGGCCACAGCCGGGCGCTGTGGTCGTCGGCGGCGGTCGCCCACACGCGGCCGTCGGGGCTCGAGGCGAGCGCCCGGATCGCGCCCTCGTGGCCGCTGAGCAGGCTGACGAGCGCGCCGGTCTCGGCGTCCCAGACCCTGGCGGTGGCGTCGGCCGAGGCCGTGATCAGCCGCTCGCCGGCAACATCGAAGGCCACGCGCATGACCCGATCTTCGTGGCCGCGAAGGACCAGCGGCGCCTCGCTCAGATCGGCGCGCCAGATCTTGGCGCTGCCGTCGGAGGAGGCCGAGGCCAGGCGGGCGCCGTCGGGGGAGAAGCTCAGGGCGCGGACGCCCGTGGCGTGGGCCGGGCGCTCGAGGTGCTCGCCGCTGTCGAGCAGCCAGGCGCTGAGCATCCCGTTGTCGTGGCCGGCGACGACGCGGGCGCCGTCGGGGCTGAACACGGCGAGGTTGAGGGGGCGAGGGGCGTCGAGGCGGGCCACGCTGGCGCCGGTCTCGGCGTCCCAGACCCGCGCGCTGCGATCGCTGGAGGCCGTGAGCACGCGGCGGCCTGCGCCGTCGATCGCCACGCTCTGGAGCTTGTCGCGGTGGCCGATCAGGGGGCGCTCGAGGGCTGGGCGCTCGAGGTCCCACACGCGCACGTCCGTGTCCCAGGAGCCCGTGGCCAGCCAGCGCCCCGAGGGCGAGACGGCCAGGCGCAGCAGCGGCTCGCGGTGGCCGGTGAGCGCCCTGGGGGGGCCGAGCTCGCCCGCCGCGTTGGCGGGGAAGACCCTGGCGACGCCGTCGAGGGCGGCCGTGATCAGGTCGCCCTCGGCGGTCACGGCCAGGCTCCAGACCCCGGCCGTGTGCCCGCTGACGGCTCGCGGCGGCCGTGGCTGCGCGCCCGGCTCGGGCAGCTCGCTGAGGTACACGCTGCCGTCGATGGCCGCGCTCGCCACCCGCGTGGGCGCGGCGCTCGTGCCCGCGCCCACGGTGATCACGGCGAGGTCGAGGGCCGAGATCGCCGCGCCGTGATCGGCGAGCAGGACGGCCTCGCCGACCTGCTCGTGGCCTTCGCCGGTCAGCGGCCAGGCGCGGATCGTACCGTCGTCGGCGCCGGTGATCGCCCAGGCCGGCGCGTCGTGACCGTGGCCGCTCGCGCCCTCGGGGGCGTCGGGGGTGGTGGCGATGCGCGCGTGATAGATGGGCGCGCTGTGGCCGACCAAGGTCGCGAGCAGGGCCCCATCGCGGCTTCGCCACAGCCGGGCGCGGCCGTCGGCGGCGGCGGTCAGGACGAGCGCGCCGCTGTCGTCGAAGTCCGCGGCGAGCACGGCCGCGCCGTGGTCGTCGAGCACGCGGCGCTCGCTGCCGGCGAGGGGCAGCAGCCACGCGCGCCCCTGCCTGCCCGTGGCCACGAGCAGGCGCCCGCGCGGATCGATCTGCGCGGCGGTGAGCCCCGCGTCCGCCTGCAAGAGCAACCCCTCGCCGGCGTCGGTCCGCCAGGTGCGGAGCGTGCCGTCCTCCGCGGCCGAGGCGAGGGTGCGGCCGTCGGGGCTCGAGGTCAGCGCATTGACGGCGCCCGCGTGGCGATAGAGCCGCTCGCCGCGGCCGCTGGCCAGGTCCCAGCGTCGGACCTCGCCGTCGGCCGCGGCCGAGTAGAGCGCGTCTTCGCTGGGCGAGAAGCTCAGGGCGAAGATCGTGTCGGCGTGATCGGTGAGCAGCGCGTGGCTCAGCGGCCGGCCGAGGGCGAGGTTGGCCGCCGAGATCCACGCCTCGCTGCCTCGCGCCTCCTCGCCGACCTCGCGCAGGAGCGCCGCGGCGACCGTTGGATCCTCGTGCTCGGCCGCCCCGACCCTGGCGCGGTAGCGGCGATAGACGCTCATCTTGGTCGCGTCGCGGGCCCGCTGGGCGTCGTCCTCGGCCTGGCGAAAGCCACGCTCGCGCTCGAGGGCGAGCAGCTGCTCGGTCAGCGCGTTCCAGTAGCGATGGCGGGCGTTGCCGCGCAGCTCCCGGGTCGCCACGCCGGCGAGGGCGGCGAGCAGCGTGGTCGTGGCCACGGCCAGGGCGATCCCGCGTCGCCGCCTGCGTCGCCGCGCCGCCGGGTCGTCGGCGAGGGCGTCGAGGAGCGCGTGCATGTCCGGCCAGCGCTCGCTGGGATCCGTCGACAGCCCGCGCAGGGCGACGGCGTGCATCCACGCCAGGGCGCCGCCGAGCGGCTCACCCGGCGGCGGCGTGAGCTGCCCGCCGATGACCCGCTCCGAGAGCGCGTTCATGGTGTCGCCGTGGAAGGGGCGCTGGCCGTGGAGGGCCTCCCACAGCGCGACGCAGAAGCTGAACTGATCGCTGCGCGCGTCGGTGGGCAGGCCGATCATCTGCTCGGGCGACATATAGGCCGGCGTCCCGACCAGTGCGCCCGTCCGCGTCAGGTCGAGGTCGAGGGCGCTCGCGCTGGTGCTCGCGCGCTCGTCCTCCGTGTTGCTCGTGTCGGCGCCGCGCAGGCCATAGGCGAGGCCAAAGTCGGCCACGCGGGCGCGCCCGTCGTCGCCGACGAGGACGTTGTCGGGCTTGAAGTCGCGGTGGACCAGGCCGGCGTCGTGGGCCGCCGCGAGCCCGGCTCCTGCGGCGAGGAAGACGGCGCGCAGGGCCTCGAGCTCGCGGGTCGCCGCGGCCAGCCAGCTGCGCAGGTCCTGGCCCTTGACGTACTCCATGGCCACGAAGAGCTCGCCCTCGTAGCTGCCGACCTCGTAGACCGTGACCACGTTTGGATGCGAGAGCTTGGCCATGGCCTGGGCCTCGCGCTGGAGCCGGCGCTTGGCCTCGGAGTCGCCGCCCACGCTCCCGTGGAGCAGCTTGATGGCCACGCGGCGATCGAGCTGGTCGTCGTAGGCGAGGTAGACCTTGCCCATGGCCCCCGCCCCGAGCTCGCGGATCACCGTGTAGCGATCGAGCATCGTCGGCTTGGGCGCCCGGCCGAAGATCGCCGCGGCGATCAGCTGCTTTTGGCGCTTGCCCTCGAAGTCGTCGAAGCCCGCCGGAGCCTGGTGCTTGCCGCGGCGCAGCCCGGGGATATTGGACGCCGCGAGGGAGGCGTCCGCGGCTGCGTCGGGCTCGTCGGGCTCGTCGAGCACGGGGCGGGCGGGCGCGCTCGCGTCGGCTCGAGTCTCCGCGTGCGGATCGGCTCGGCCATCTGGTCGGCCGTCTGCTCGATCGTCCGAGCTGCCGCTCGGGCCGTGGGCCAGGGTCTCTTCGTCGTCCACGGCGGCGCGGCTCAGTGGTCGAGCTGCTCGCGGAGGCGGCGGGCCCAGCCCTCGAGGTCGGAGAGCGTGCGGGTGAGGACCTCCTCCGAGGGCGCGTCCTTGGCGAGCTCGGCCTCGAGCAGCTGGCGGCCGCGGCGGAGCCGGGTCTTGGCCGTGCCCAGGGGCACGTCGAGGACCTCGGCGCAGGCCTTGGCCGTCATGTCCTCCCAGTAGTGGAGCTCGAGGATCACCTGATACTCGAGGGGGATGCGGCGCAGGGCCGCGAGCAGCAGGCGCTCCTCTTGGTTGGCCGCGACGACGGAGCTCAGCGAGGGGTCGAAGTCCTGGACCGAGCGCAGCTGGAAGTCGACGGACTCGGGGTCCCTGGCCCGCTCACGAAAGAAGCGGTAGAGCTGGCGGTAGGCGATCCCGAACAAGAACGAGCGGAAGCTGCCCTCGGCGCGGAACTTGTCGCGGACCTCCACGCAGGTCAGGAAGGTCCGCTGGCACAGCTCGGGCCAGTGGTCGCCGGCCTTGTTGCGGAAGAAGCGAGCGACGCCTTCGTAGTGACGCTCGAAGAGGCGCTCACCGGCGCGCTGGTCTCCCTGGGCCCAGTCGGCGAAGAGCTGGAGGTCACTGTCCATGGCGGGGATTGTACCCACGGCGGGGGCGCGCGGGGGCTCAGGCTTTGCGCTCGCGGCGATCCCCGATCTGGCGCGCAGGCACCCCGGCGACGATGGCCCAGGGGGGCACGTCACGGGTGACCACGGCTCCCATGGCGACGACCGCGTGATCGCCGACGCTGACCCCGTCGGTGACGCCGACGTCCGCGGCGAGCCAGACGTCGCGGCCGACCTCGATGCCCCGCGAGCGCACGGCCTGGCTGCGGAGCTCCGCGCCGGGATCCATGCCGTGGTCGAAGGCGAAGAGCTTGGCCCCGGCGGCGATGCGTGTGCCCGCGCCCACACGGATCCCCGCGCGACCGCCATCCATGATCACCCGGGGGTTGACGCTCACGTCATCGCCGAGATCGATCGGGCCGTGCAAAAAAGCCTCGGCGCCCACGCCCACGCGCGCGCCGAGGCGGACCTCGCGGTGGGGCTGGGCGAAGATCCGTGCCTGCGGGGCGATGAAGCAGCCGGGCCCGATCTCGACGGCCTCGACGGCGCACAGCTGGGCCTGGACCTCGGCCTGCCACGGCTCGGCCCAGGCGCGCTGCGCTGGCGTGAGCTTGAAGTAGAGCCAGGGCATCCACGCCATGCGCAGCTGGTGCTGGGCGCGATAGTCGGGGTCGTTGGCCATGGCTCGCTGGCAAGGGGGAACGAGGGGCCCATGCGAAGGCCCCCTTCGCGGCCAGCGGGCTCCTAGAGCCCCCGCGGATCGCAGAGCTTGCCGGTGACCGCCGAGGCGGCCGCGACCGCGGGCGAGACCAGGTAGACCGGCCCCGGCGCGCCCATGCGCCGATCGAAGTTGCGGTTGGTCGTGCTCGCGGTGGTCTCACCTTCGAGCGGGACCCCGGGGCCGTTGCCGATGCACGAGCCGCAGCCGGGCTCGGACACGACCACGCCGATGTCGGAGAAGAGCGAGAGCAGGCCCTCGGCGCGGGCGGCCGCGGCCACGTCGGCGCTCGATGGCGTCACGGTGACGCGCACGCCCTCGGCCAGGCTGCGCCCGCGCAGGACCTCGGCCGCGGCGCGGAGATCCGCGAGCGAGCCGCCGGTGCAAGACGCGATCACCACGTTGTGGATCGCCACGTCGCCGACGTCGGTGAGCGGCTTGCGGTTGCGCGAGTCACCGGGGGTCGCCACGGTCAGCGGGACCTCGTCGAGGTTGACGGTGATGGTCTTGACGTAGCTCGCGCCCTCGTCGGGAGCGACGAAGCGATCGCCGTAGTCCTGGCCACGCTTGTCACGCAAGAACGCGCGCAGCGGCTCGCAGGGCTCGACGATGCCGGTCATCAGCCCGCCCTCGACGGTCATGTTGGTGATCACGCTGAGCTCGTCGACGTTCCACTGGTCGAGGCCGGGGCCGCCGAGCTGGATCACGCAGGTGTCGGTGGGCGACTCGCGCCAGTGCTCCTCGCGGAAGAAGGGGTCGCCGATCAGGTGCAGGACCAGGTCCTTGGGCGAGAGCACCCCGCGGGCGTCGCCCTCGACCCACACGCGCACGGTCTTGGGCACGGTCACGGGGATCATCCCGGTGCGCAGGGCGAAGGCCATGGCCGTGGAGCCCACGCCGAAGGCGAAGGCGTTCATGACCCCGGCGGTCGGCGTGTGGCTGTCGGTGAGCACGATGATGTCGCCGGGGCGGGCGTAGTCCTCGACGACGATGCGGTGGCAGACGCCGGCCTTGAGCCGCCCGGGCCCGTGCAGGCGGATGCCGTTGCGCTCGCAGGCCTCGATCATCTCGTTGGCGAGGTTGCGCGCGGGGATCAGCCGCTTTTGTTTGACGCCCAGGGGCACGGTGTCGTGGTCGATGAGCACGAAGTGATCTTCGAAGGCGGCGGCGAGCTCGGGCTGGTGAACCGGCGCCTTGCCCCACTCGTCGGCGTAGAGCTTCATGACCATGCCGCCGGTGTACTCGTGCATGCCGCGGAAGTCGGCCTCGCACAGCACCTGGTCGCCGGGCTTGACCGAGGCGACGCCGTAGATCGGGTCCTGGCCGGGGCCGCGCCAGGCCTTGCCGGCGACGATCTTCTCGATGCAGGTCATCGGCCGGGCCTCACGCTCGATCGCGTAGGTCGGCCCGATCTCGCCGGCGAGGATCTTGGTGCCGTAGGGCATCAGCCCGCCGGCCTCGCTGACGGCGCGGAAGAAGGGCGGCAGGGCCTGGCCGAGGGCGGCGAGGTCGACGTCCTCGCCCGCGCGCAGCTGGTCGATCACCCCGAAGTCGGTGGTGAAGGGCAGGCCGGCGTAGACCATGTTCTCCTGGAAGATGCGCTGGAAGCTGCGCGCGACCACGAGCTCGATGCCGGCGCCCTGGTGGGCGACCACGGCGACCTCGCGGCTGCTCCCGGTCCCGTAGGCGTCGCCGCCCACGACGACCTGAAAGCTGCCCTCGCGGACGGCGTCGACGGCCACCGTGTCCTTGAAGTTCTGCAGGAAGTAAGGCCCGAGGATCTCGCCGGTGTAGCCCAAGGTGCAGGCCGCGCCGTTGATCATCGCGTCGGTGTTGACGCCAAAGTGCAGGGCCGGGGGATCGGCGGGATCGAAGCTCGGGTCGTTGCCCGAGAGCTGGGCCGCGAGGGCAGAGGTGTCGTCAGTGAGCCAGAGGATCCGACCAGTCAGCTTCATGCGCCCCGGAGTATAGCGAACCGCCCGAGCGCCCTGACCCGTCGGCGTGCGCGCGGATCTGAACGGGGGAAGACTCACGTTTTTCGTGGAGCACGCATTGAACCAGTGGTGCTTCGCGCGCGACTAGCCGAGCGATGGTCGGCCCTGCTGCAACCTCGCCCGTGCGCTCGTCTGCGCACCCGCTGCTCACGCTCGTCTTGGCCGCCTCGTCGCTCGTGGCGCTGCTGGGCTTCACCGACTGCGGGGGCGAGTACGTGGGCTGCGGCGACGACGTGCTCGGCTGCGGAGACAACGGCCCCGAGTTCACCCCCGCCCTCGACTGTCGCGCCGATGAGCAATCCGGGGACATCGAGATCGTCGCGGGTGATGGCGACGGCGAGGGCGGCTTCATGGCCCTGGCCGAAGACGCCATCCCGACGGTTCACTATGGCTCCCAAGGCGGCATGCACATCTGGACCGGCATCCAGCTGCGCAACCCCAACCTCGATCGCCGCATGCACCAGCTGAGCTTCGAGGCGCAGACCTGTGAGCCGAGCGTCGAAGACTGCGCCGACGAGGCCTCGTGGCTGTCGAGCGACGCCGTCGGCGGGCCGCGGATCATGGTCGTGGGCGAGGACGAGCTGCGCGAGACCGCCGAGGGCTGGCTCGAGCTGCGCGACGTGCTGCTCTTGTTGCCCTACGACTTTCATATCGGCGAGGACACTCGGCTGCGCTTCGTGGTGACGGCCGAGGACACCTGCGGGCGCACTGGGGAGCGCGTGTACGGCGAGTAGTCGCGCCTCCTAGGGCCGCTCGGGTTGCCAGGTGTAGCCGGCGCGAAGCGAGCGGGCGTAGGTTCGCTGCTGGTCGCAGCCCTCGACGCTGATCTTCGTCGGCGAGTGGGCGGTCGCTTCGACCAGCGTCGTCTCGATATCCTGGGGCTCACACTCGAGCCGGTAGACCGCGAGGGCGCGGACCTTGGCCTCGTGGCTCTCCCACTTCTTCTCGCGCACGACGACGCCGTCGACCGTCACGCAAGCCGTCGAGCTCCCGAATGCGGCAGCGATGACGATGGCGGTAGTGACGAGCCGGGACGAGCGTGCTTCATACATCGAGGTTGATCCTCGGAGATCGGAGCGCGAGAGACAAGCTCGACCGAGAGTCGTGGCCGCTCGAAAGTGGCACGCTCTGCGCCGCGGCTCAGAAGCGTCGAAACCCCATGGCGTTGCTGATCTTGGGTGTCAGCAGCTTGGCCTTCAAGTCGGGGGGAAGGCCCGAAGTCTTCCCGGTTTTCATGAACTCCTTCATCGCGACGACGAACATCTCGTCGCGGTGCTCGTCCGTGGTCGGGCTGGGGTTGTGTTGCTTGTTCGTCTGGTCCCACTCCCGCTTGAAGATGCGGAAGGGACCATAGTCATCGCCGTCGATGCCCTTGAAGTCTGCGTCGGCGATGAGCAGCTCGAGCTTGTGCCTGTTCTTGCCGTAGGGTCCGATGTCGAACCATTTTCCGCGGAGGCCGTGGAGGTCGCCTGTCGTCGCGAATTTCGTCTTGCTCCCGCACGCCTTCTTGTGGGCGTCGGTTGCGACCGGAAACCACGCCTTGTCGATGGTGTCCTTCATGGTGAGCGGGTTGAGGGTTCCGTGCGCAGCCGACTTGGTGAACAACGCCGACTCGAACCCCTTGCCGTAGCGCTCGCGGTCGTTGTCTTGTTCGAGCGGCATCATCGAGCCCATGCACTGATTCTCGACCACCTTGGCGCGTTTGTAGGTGATGAAGTTGTTCGCGAATACCTTGGAGTCGACGTACTTCTCGATGTGAGGGCTCGGGGCGACCTTGATGTCGATGACGATGCCCACCCTGGACATGCCGATGTACGACTTGCTCAGGTCGACCATGTTGTACACCCGCTCTTTTCCGCCCTCGTTCCACCCTGGCAGGTCCTTCTCGTACCACGTGGTGAGCACCGCTCGGGTATCGGCGCCCACGGCCTGCTCGTCGTCGGCGAGGAGCTCCGGCAGGTCGTAGATGTTGCAAAAATCGTCGGGCAGACCGAGCGACTCACTGTCGTGCGGGCTGTCGCTCCCCGTCCTGTGGGTGAAGAGGTTGACCGTGCACTCCCAGTTTCGCCACGAATAGACCATGAATTTCTCGAGCCAGCCGAGTCCACGTGGTCCGATCCACACAAAATTGATGGTCAGGTCCACGATTGGTCTCGCATGGCTCGATCACGCCGGTGTCTGAAGCTGGCGCGCGTTTCATGCTATCCGCCGTCTTGCGAGGCTTCAAGTGGAGCTAGAACACCACCTGCACCCCCGCGCCGAGGCCGGCTTGGAGGCGGCCGGGATCCTCGTCGAAGTAGTACGCCGCGTCCGCGTCGAAGCGCGCCGAAAAGCGCGGCGCGACCTTGCCCCAGCTGGCGGGGAAGGGCACTCGCAAGCCCGCGCCGGCCTGGATGCCGGTGCGGTGGCGGATCGAGTCGGCAACCCCGAAAATCACGCGCCCAGGCTGATCGAGGAAGTCGGCGATGGTCGCTTCGTGCAGGTGCGTCAGTCCCAGGGAGAGGTGCGGACGCAGGCGCCGTGGCTGTCGAAACTCGTAGCGCAGGGCCAAGAGAATCTGGCCGGCGAGGCGCATGGCCGGGTCTTCGTTGGCGGCGCTGAGGTTTTCACCGTCGGTGCTCCCAGCTGGAGCACTCGTGTGGCCGAGGTGGCGGAGCTCCGAAGACGAGGACGAGTCCGCGTCGATTGATTGCTCGGGATCGGTGTAGAGCCCCTCACCCACGCCGACCTCGAGGTAGAGGCCCCGCCACAGGCGGACGCCAAGGCCGAGCTGAAGCCCGCCGCCACCGGCCACCGGCGCGCCGAGGCTGCGCAGGCCGCCGCGCAGCCCGAGGTGCAGCTCGAATCGCGCGCTGTCGAGGTCGAGGGACGCTGGAGCTGGCGCGGTGGCTTCGGTCGCGGCCGCGGCTGGGGGAGGAGCTGCTGGCGAGAGGGCGGCGACGAGGGAGAGCGAGGTCGCAAAGGTGAGCTGCGTGAACATGCCGGCTCGAACACCGGCTCATCGTCGACTTGTCACCGTTGGATTTCGCCGCGCTCACATGTTGCAGGCTGCAACATTGTGACGATCTGGGCGTCGATCTGGGCGTCGCGTCGAAGAGACCGGGAGGTTGAAGGTGCATGCTTCTTCTGAGAATGAATTCGCCTCTCAAATCCCACGACTTCGACCGCAACTTCGGTCATTGAAGACGCGGGGAGCTTGGGCGTAGCGTGTAGCGAATGATGTCCCTGCGTTCTTTTATCCTCCCCCTTTCCTTGCTCCTCGGCCTGACGCTGACCGCCTGCGCGGGCGATGACGGCGATGACGGCGATGACGACGACGTCGGTGAAGACGGCAGCTGCAACGCCGAGCAGAGCGCCCGCGTCGACGACGTCCTGTCCCTGACCGCCGACGGCGGCGGCAACGGTGCGATCGTCTACGCGAGCACCTGCGGCAGCTCGGGCTGTCACGGTGTCGACGGCATGTCGGGTCCTGCGCCCAGCTTGGTCGATGAGATCCCCGAGTACGACGATGAGGCTCTGGGCTGCCTGCTGCTGACTGGCTACGGCAACATGGCCTCGCAGGCGAGCCTCAGTGATCAGGAGCTCGCCGACGTGATCGCCTACGTCGAGTCGACCTTCTGAGTCGTCACCGTGTGCGCATGCGCGAGCTGCTCTGCGACTCGCGCGTGCGTGCGCTCGGCCCTCGTGAACTCGACGACTTTCGTGCGAGATCACGAGGGCCGCTGTCATCAATGTGGCGCGCGGCTGGGTGCTCTCGACCCCGGCGAAGGGGAGGGCTCGCGAGGGAGGCTTGGCCGGCGACGCGCGCTGATATGCTCGCGGCGATGGCCTGCAAACGCCTGCTTCATCCCTCCTTGGCTTGCGTGATCTCCCTGCTCGGTCTCGCCTCCTTCGCCTGCTCCGACGACGGCAGCGGCGAGGGCGAGAGCGACGATGAGGGCGGCCCGATCGAGAACCCGCTGACGGATCCCGAGTCGGGTCCGGCGGCCGGGAACCCCGAGGGCAGCTGCGCGATCCCTGCCGCGGCCATGCCCGCCGACGTCTCGAGCCCCGACACGGTGATCGGCGACGGCAGCCCCGAGAGCTGCACGAGCGCGGCGGTGGTCGACGCGGTCGCCGGCGGCGGGGTGATCACCTTCGACTGCGGCCCCGACCCGATCACCATCACCCTCGAGCAGACGGCCAAGATCTTCAACGACACCGGCCCGGAGATCGTCATCGACGGCGGCGGGCTGGTCACGCTCAGCGGGGCCGGGGCGCGGCGCATCCTGTACATGAACACCTGCGATCAGGATCAGGTGTGGACCACGGCGATGTGCCAAAACCAGGACCACCCCCAGCTGACGGTCCAGAACATCACCTTCGTCGACGGCAACGCGACCGGCGAGGAGGTCGACGGCGGCGGCGGCGGGGCGATCTTCGTGCGTGGCGGTCGCTTCAAGCTGGTCAACACGCGCTTCTTCAACAACATCTGCGACGAGAGCGGGCCGGACATCGGCGGCGCGGCGGTCCGCGTGCTCAGCCAGTACGAGGGCGAGCCGGTCTACGTGGTCAACAGCACCTTCGGCGGCGAGCCCGGCCTGGGTAACAGCTGCTCCAACGGCGGCGGTCTGAGCAGCATCGGCGTGTCCTACACGGTGATCAACAGCTACTTCGCCTACAACGAAGCGATCGGCAACGGGGCCAACCCGGCCCAGGATGGCACGCCGGGTGGGGGCAGCGGCGGGGCGATCTACAACGACGGCAACACCTTCACGCTGCGGCTGTGCGGGACGAAGATCGAGCACAACACCGCCAACGAGGGCGGCGGGGCGATCTTCTTCGTGTCCAACGACCGCAGCGGCTCGCTGGTCATCGAGGACTCGCAGCTGTGCGACAACCCCAGCGCGGGCTTCGAGACCCAGGGCTACCCGGGGATCTTCGTGCTCGACGACGACGACGCGCCCCAGGTCAGCGACTCGTCGCTGGCCGAGACCTGCGGGTAGCGCCGCGGCAGCCTGGTGCGCAGACGCAAAAAAGCCGCCCTCCGGAGCCCGGGGGCGGCTTTTTTGTTTGGCCTCTGGCTCAGTCGCGGCTGCCGCCGAAGAGGCGCAGCAGGAAGAGGAAGAGGTTGATGAAGTCGAGGTAGAGCTCGAGGGCGCCGAGGATCGCCAGGTTCCCGCCGCCACCGCGCATCAGGTAGATCTGCTTGATCTTCTGGGTGTCGTAGGCGGTCAGGCCCGCGAAGATCAACACGCCGATCATCGCCCGGACCATGAAGAAGAGCGGGCTGATCTGCTGGTGGAAGACCGAGGTCATCAGCACCATGACGATGCCCGAGACGATCAGCCCGATCAGGCCCATGAACAAGAACTTGCCCATGCCCGAGAGGTCGCGCTTGGTCGTGTAGCCCCACAGCGCCAGGGCGCCGTAGGTGACCGCCGTGATCGCGAAGGTCGAGGCCAGCGAGGCGCCCGTGTAGATCAGGAAGATCGGGGCCAAGGACACGCCCATCACCGCCGAGAAGGCCAGGAACACGCCGATGGCGGTGCCGGGCTTCATCGACTGGATGCGCGAGGCGAAGATCATCACGAAGATCAGCGGGGCGAGCAGGAGCACCCAGCGCATGCCGCCAGTGAAGAGCGTCTGGAGCAGGGCGTCGGACTGCGAGACGGCGTAGGCGGCGATGCCGGTGACGCCGACACCGGCGGCCATCCACGCGTTGACCCCGGTCATGAACTGGTCGACGCCAGAGGCGAGCTGAGCCCGCGGATCCTGCGTCGGCGCGCCCGGGGCGTAGGAGGGTCCCGGTCCGTATGGGTTGCGCTGGCCGTGGGGATCGTGCTGCGAAGGCTGCGGCTGCATGCTGGGAGTGTGAACACTGCTTCCCGGACGGTCAATTCCAAGCGGGCAGGTGCTCGGCTGGCATCCCGACTCCACAGCCTGCTGGAGATGGGTCAAAGATGCGAGGCTCGCGCCGGCCTTGCCTGGCCGCGGGTCACGCGGGATGCTGGGGCCGTGAGTGGCCCAGGAAAGTCCCCAGATCTCGACGACGAGGACGACCGCGAAGAGGAGGAGCCGGCGACGCCGGTGCCCGAGGTGTCCTATCTCGCAGCCATCCGGGTGTGGGCCGCAGCCGCCTGGGCGGACGGAAAGCTCGTCCCTCGGGAGGCCGCGGCCATGCGCGGGATCGTCGAGCGCTTCCCCCTGAACGACAAAGAGCGTGCGCTGGCCCTCGGATGGATCGAGACGCCGGTCGAGTTCGAGACCAACGAGGTCGTCAATTGGCCCTATCCCGTGCGCGTGGGCGTGTTCCGGGCGGCCGCCGACATGATCGCCTGCGACGAGGAGATCGACGGCGACGAGCGGCGCTTCCTCGATCGCCTGCGCGACACGCTGCGCATCCCCGAGGACGAGGCCGAGCGCGTGCTCGAGAGCGTGTCCTCGGGGTCCTGAGCCGGCTCGAGTCGGATTCGAAAACGAGAGAGCCCCCGGCGACGCTGCGGTCGACGGGGGCTCGGCGCATTCAATGCGCGAGCGCGAGCGCTACTCGGGCTTCTTGAACTTCAAGGTCATGCGGTCGGACTCGCCGATCGCCTCGTACTTGGCCTTGTCCTCGTCGGACATGGGGTTGTCACGGTCGCCGCTCGACAGGCTGGGCGGCAGGTTCCACACGCCGCCGGGGTGGTCCTTGGTGTCGCTCGGGTTGGCGTTGATCTCGGACTTCTCGACGAGCTCGAAGCCGGCTTTTTGTGCGGCCTCGATGACCACGGCCTCGGGCAGGTAGCCCTGCTTGGCGGTCTCCTCGGCGTTGGTGCCCTCGGCCGCGCGGTGCTGGACCACGCCAAAGATGCCGCCGGGCTTGAGGGCCTTGAAGGCCGCGCCGTAGATCACGTCGGTCATGCCGTTGTTGTACCAACCGTGGCTGTTGCGGAAGGTCAGGACCACGTCGGCGCTGCCCTCGGGGGCGAAGTCGACGGTGTCGAGGGTGGCCTCGGGCGACACGCCGGCGACCGCGGGCGTGCCGTAGAGCTCGGGGTTGGCGGCGATCTTCTCGGAGAACTTGACCGCATAGGCGCCGTAGCGCTCGTGGTCGGCGGGCCAGTTGGCCACGAGGTAGGTGCCCTCGTCGCGCAGGTAGGGCCCGAGGATCTCGGTGTACCAGCCACCGCCCGGCCACAGCTCGACGACGGTCATGTTGCGATCGACCCCGAAGAACTCGAGGGTCTCCTTGGGGTGACGGTAGGTGTCGCGGGCCTTGTTGGCGTCGCTGCGGTGGGCGCCGGCGATGGCGCTGTCGAGGTCGGGGAAGGCCGGGGCCTCGGCGGCGGCGGCGTCCGTGCTCTCGGGGGTCGCCTCGCTGGCCTCGTCGGCGTTGACGGTGGCGTCCTTGTTCTTGTCACAAGCGGTCGCGCTCAGGCCGAGGCCGAGGGCCGCGAGCAGCGTGACGTTGGTGAGCGTTCGGGTCGTCGACATGGCGCGCATCGTACACAGGCGAACTCTTGCGTCCAGTTGAGCGCGGCGCGAAGGCGTGGGCGAGCGTCGCTCGAGGACACTCGAAGATCGGCGAAGACGGGCGATGCAGGGCGTGTAGCTGCGATGCGCAGCGCTCGCCGAAGCGCGCAGCGGATCGCCGTGATCAAACATCGAGTCGCAGCATGTAACGTGCGAGGCGAGTCGGAGATAGGGTTAGACCCGTGAGCACGAGCGAGTTCCGCGTCGACCCGGTGGGGGTCACTCTGATCGTCGGCTTCGGCCTGTTGATCACCCCTGGGGTGGTGTTCGTGAGCGTCTATCTGCTCTCTCACCACTTCGACTTCGCGCAGGCCTCCGTGGGTGAGCTGATCGCCGCGGGCCTGTCTGCGCTCGTCGGCGTGGTGGTCGTGCGCGCGACGGCGCGGGAGCTCGCCGGTGGCGTGGGCGTGGTGATCGACGAGCAAGGCGTGCGCAAGGGCGGCAAGACGATCCCCTGGTCCGAGGTCGAGAGCCTCGAGGCGCCGCAGTTCGGGCTGCTCGACATCGTCGCTGGCCAGGCCACGCTGCGCCTGCGGACCTACCTGTACCGCGACCGTCGCAGCTTGCTGCGCTTCATCGCCGAGCGCACGGGCAAGACGGCGCCCGAGCTCGGCAACAGCTTGTAGGCGAGCGCGCTTCAGCCCTCGACGCGGAAGGTCATCCCCGCTCGGCGCAGGCGCTCGAGCAGGGCGTCGCCCATGGTCGACGCGGGCGTGCGGATGCCTCCGGGGGAGTCGAGCGCGTCGAGGGCCAGGCAGCGCGCCGACTCGCCGAGCATCTTGGCGGTCTCGCCGTAGCCGGGATCGTTGGTGCCCTCGACCCGCCCGCGCAGCTGCAGGCGCCTGCCGCTCTGGTCGACGCCGTCGGCGATCAGTCGGCACACGAAGTAGCCGGCCTCGCGGGTGTCGCGATCGGGGCCCTCGCCGGGCTTGGGCAGGCGGCGCTCGATCAGCCGGCGCGCGGGACCGATCGCCATCAGGCCGAGCCCCACGCCCACGCCCACGCTCAGCGCGGCCGCGAAGGCCAGGCCGCGGACGCCCCGGCCGGTGCTCATGGACTCGGCGTAGCGAAATTCGCGGCCGTAGGCGAAGTCGAGCAGGGCGTTGCTGCGGCGCACGACCTTGGCGTTGATCGCCGCCATCACGAACGGCCCGGTCCACATGCCGAGGTCGCGGTCGAGGCGGACCCCGTTTTGGTCGCCGCCGTCTCGGCCCGGGGGCTCGGACTTGGGGTAGAGCGAGTAGGGGTTGGCGAGAATTTTGAGCACCGAGCGATCACGGGAGACCTCGTCGACCATGTGCAGCATCGAGGCGATGGTCCCTCCGCTGGCGCCGCCCTTGCTCTCGCCGGCGAAGAAGCGCACGCGCTCGACGTGGCCGCCGCGCTCGGCGAAGGCGCGGTGAAGCATGTAGGTCCCGAGGTCCGAGGGCAGCGAGTCGTAGCCGCAGCAGTGCACGATGCGCGCGCCGTTGAGCACGGCCCGCTCGTGGTGGCTGGCGATCATCCGGTGGACGAACTGGGCCTCGCCGGTGAGGTCGCAGTAGTGCGTGCCGTGGGTGACGCAGGCGGCGACCACGGCCTCGCCGTACTTGGCGTAGGGGCCGACGGTCGAGCACACGACCTTGGTGCTCGAGGCGATCGCGTCGAGGGAGGCGCGGTCGAAGCTGTCGCCGATCAGCAAGGGCAGCTCGGCGGCCGCGGGGACGATCGCGGCGAGCTGATCACGCAGCGCCTCGAGCTTGTCGCGGGAGCGCCCCGCGAGCGCCAGGCGAAGCTCGTCGAGGGCGCCGTTGCGGACGAGGTACTCCGCGACCAGGGCACCCGTGAAGCCGGTGGCTCCCCACAAGACGAGGTCGTGGTCACGCTTGACGGTGGGCTCGGTCATGGCCTGAACACCGTCCTGCGGGGGAGCGCCGAGGTCAAGAGCCCGCCAGGGGACGAGCGGTGGCGGGGCTGGCGGCTGCGCCGGAGGCTTTGCCCATGCACCTCGTGCCGGGCTTCGAGGTGTCGCTGTCGTCGTGCAATCATCACCGAGGATGCGCGCTCGAGTCTTCGTCGGTCTGTGCGTGGCGGGTTGTGCCGCTGCCGAGCCAACACCCACGAGCCCGCCCATCGCTGCCCACGAGGCCCCTGCCCAGCGCGCGCCGGAGACCGCCGAGAGCCGCGCGCCAGATCCAAAGCCCCGTCCGATGAACGAAGGCGCGGCGACCTCGATACCCGCGGGCCCTGGTGAGGATGGTTCGGAGGATGTCTGCGCGCGCATCAATCGAGACGGAGAGCTCCCGCGAGGGCCCAACCCCGCGCTCCCGCGGCAAGTCGGCGCGCCTGCGCTGGGCGCGGCTGGACCTGGCACCGCGTCGCGCTCCGCCGAGGTCTGGCGGCGGGTCCTGGACTCTCCCAGCCCGCCGTGGTCTGCCCTCGAGCGCACGACCTGGGCACGCGAGGACGGTCGACCAGGTTGCACTCGGATCCGCTTTTGCGTCACCCCCGACGGGAGCGTGGGCGAGGTCGAGACGCTCTTGCCCTTTCGCGGTGATCCCCTCGTCGACGAGATCGTCGTCGAGACCGTCTCTGCGTGGCGCTTTCGGCCGATCCCCGAAGCCGAGTCCGAAGCCGAAGCCGTGTGTATCGACTGGGAGATACGAATCGAACGCTCATGGAAGGGGCTAACCAACCGAGGCGGCGAATTGCCGCGGGCTCTTGCCGACGATCGCCTTGAAGTCGCGGGTCAGGTGGGCCTGGTCCGCGTAGCCGAGCTCGGCGGCGAGCTCGGCGAGGCTCGGCGCTTCGCCCTGCTCGATCCGCGTGGCGACCTCCTGTAGGCGGTTGCGGCGGATCACGTACTTGGGCGTGGCGCCGACGTGCGTCCGGAACAGGCGCTGGAGCCCGCGCAAGGACAGGCCGGCCGCGTCGGCGAGGGCCTGGGCGGAGGTCAGCTCGGGGTCGCTGGCGATCCGCTCGACGAGGGCGACGGCCTCGCGATAGCCGACGTCCTCGCGTCCGCTCGCGCGAGCTTCGAGCCAGCGCGCGAGCGCGGCCAGACCCTCCGCGTCGTCGCTGGGGTCGAGCACGGCCTCGCGCAGGCGCTCGGCGTCGGGGTCGAAGCCGGCGAGGGGGACGATCGAATTGCCGAGCTCGGCGGCGGGCGCGTCGAAGATCGCCGTGACCGCGCCCGCGCGGAGCTTGGCGGCGCGGACGAAGCCGCGCTCGCTCAGGGTTCGACGCCACAGCCGGGTCCAGACCCCCACGACCCGAGCCTCGCGCCGCCCGTGGCCGTGCTCGAAAACGACGTTGACGCAGGGATCGCTGAGCAGCTCGGTGTGATGCGGCGGCTGACCACGCAGATCCCAGCGCCCGACCCACAAGCTCTCGACGAAGGCGGCCAGCGCGGGGGGCGGCACATAGCTGGCCGCGTCGACCCGTCGGCCGCTGGTCCGCGAGCTGACCAGGCCGCGGGCGCGGCCGGTCTCGGGCAGTCGCGTTTGTTCAAGCTTCAGTCTCTCGGCCATGGGATGAATGGCTCACCATGAACGATATCCGAGTCAAAGCCATCGAGGAAATCGAGCCCTACACCGGCGAGTATGCGCTCCCAGGCATCCGCTTTCGCTACGCCGGCAAGGCGCTCGAGGTCTCGGCCTGGGGCATGAACGTGATCGAGCTCGACCCCAACATCGACGCCTACCCCGAGCACGACCACGCGTCCGACGGCCAGGAGGAGGTCTACGTGGTCTTGCGTGGCTCGGCGAGGATCGTGGTCGGCGAGACCTCGACCACGGTTCACGCCGGCGACATGATCCGCGTCGGGCCGAGCGCGCGGCGCAAGTTCGTGACCGAGGACGAGGGGGTCAGCCTGCTCGCGCTCGGGGGCACGCCTGGAAAGGCCTACACGCCCTCGTGGGGCGGATAGGGCGGCGAGATTCGCTCTCGCAGCCGCTCAAAAAGAGATGCCGACGGTCGCGTTGCCGTTGAAGAAGATGCCGTCGGTCACGGTCTTGGGCCAGGGGTTCGCGCGCAAGGCGATGATCCCGAACCCGAGCTGGAGGTTGTAGAACATCTGCGTCGCGCCGAAGTAGCCCTTGTAGCCCGAGTAGAACTCCGGGATCAGGTTGAAGTCGAAGTAGCTCCCGTCGTCGACGACGTTGTTTCGCAGCCACAAAAACTCGGGGTAGAGGACGAGCTCGCTGTTGATGCCCTTCCACCAATATTGGCGATAGCCCACGGCGACGGCGGCCATCAGCTTCTCGCCTTCGCCCTCCACGAAGGTCCACGGGCGAAAGTTCAAGCTCGCGATGAGCTCGCCCTCGAGCCCGTTTTTGGCCGAGAAGAGCACGCGGTTGTACTTGACCTGAATGATCTTGGGGACGACCGGCCAGATCAGGTTGAACTCGATCCCGTTCTTGAGGCCGTCGCGGTGAGCCCGGCGCAGTGCTTTGAGGTCGACCTCGGGGCAGGGGGGCTCGCTCGCTGGCGAGTCGTCTTCGACCGCCGCTGGGCCTTCGTCGGCGGCGGTCGGCGCTGCGGCCCTCGCTGTCACTGGCGCGAGCCCCAAGGCCAGCGCTGCCAAGCAGACGCTCGCTCGCACGAGTTGGAGCCCACGCTCACGACCCGCTGCGCGGGCACCAAGAGTCTTCATTCGTATCTGAACCATCGACGCGATCTCCTCGCCTCGTCGCCGCATCACCACGACTGTGATGCTCCTGGCGCGAGGTGCCGAGAGACGAGATTGAGCAGTGCTCAGCTCGTTGTTGAGCACTGCTTAGCGCATCGCGGGCCGGGAGGCAATGGGTCTCTCGCGCCCGTGGACGAGGTTTTGCACGTAAACGCAGACACCCGCGAGAGCTCGTGGGTGACACGAGATGTCGCGGGCGTCGTGGCGAGCGGAGCTGCTCGCGGCTCGCCTGGCCGATCGTCAGCTGGTCATCAGTCGCCGAACTCGGCCGCCCGGGTCTCGGCCAGCTCCCACATGCGGATATAGCCCTCGGCCGAGCGGAACAGCGGATCCAGGTCGCCGTCCTCGCTGTCGCGGCGGGCGTCCTCGATCAGCTCGGGCAGCAGGCCGATGTGGACCAGGCCCTCGGTGTTGAAGTCGAGCTCGCGCTCGCCGATCACCGGCTGGCTGAACTCGACGTCGCCGGCGTAGGAGCTGAAGGGGTAGGTGACCGGATCCTCCTGGGTGGTGTCGCACAGGCCGTCGCCAAAGCGCGGCCCGCGGGCGCCGGCGAAGCCGTTTAGATCGAAGCCGAAGCCCTCGGCCGGGTAGCCGCCGTGCGCCTCGATGAAGGCGATCTTGTTTTGGTAGCTCTGCCCGGTCCCGCCGGGGTTCTCGGGGTCGTGGCAGCGCGAGAGCCCGGTCTTCGAGATCCCGCCGAGCTCGTAGAGCAGGCCCTCGAAGTTGCGCCCGTGGGTGCCCGCGGCGGGGTAGTTGGCGGCCTCGAGCAGCTCGAAGGCGCGCTTGTAGGCCCACTGCGGCAGGTGGTCGACCTCGATGATCATCCCGCGCTGCATCAGCTCGCCCATGAGCATCTCGCCCATCGGGGTCATGGTCGCGTTTTGGCAGTAGTCGCCCTCGAGCGCCGGCTCGAGCAGCTGGGCCAAGAACAGCGAGGTGGTGTTGACCGGGGCGTCGGGGAAGCCGCTGAAGTCGTAGTCGGGCGTCCCGATGAACTCGTCGCGGGGATCGTTGATCCCGCCGAAGAACACGTCGCCCTTGTCGAAGCCGTCGGTGATCTCGGGCGGGCAGTCCTCGGTGAAGTTGGACGAGTAGCCGCTGTTGAGGAAGTTGCCGAGCTCGATGAAGGCCCGGTTGCCGTCGCCGGGGGAGAAGGCGTTGTCGTACTTGTGGACCGGGAAGATCGCGCGCACGCCGAGGGCGTAGTAGTAGTCGAGCTGCTCTTTGATGTAGGCCTCGTCGCAGGTCGGCGAGCCGTTGCGTGGGGTGATCTTGCAGCCGAAGAGGTCGGAGGTCTCGATGCCGAGGACCACGGCCAGCTTGCCGCTGGCGATGATCTCGCGGGCCTCCGCGGGGGTCTGGACGATGCGGAACCAGCCCTCGCCGGGGCCGCCGGCCTGGGCGTCGATGTAGCGCTCGAGGGCGTAGGACTCGTCGATGATCCGGTCGACGGCGGTCATGTCCTCGCAGTCGTAGCGCGTGGGCTGGAGCTCCTCGCCGACCATGAAGTGGCAGATCGCCGAGTTGGTGGTGGCGTGGAGGACCTCGAGGCGCAGGCCGGCCAGGTAGGCGCGCTCGAGCCAGCGGTAGTACTGGGTCTGGTGCGTGGAGCTGCTCGGGCCGTTGGGCCAGTCGCTGAAGGTGGGGTAGCCGTCGGTGTTGTGGTTGTCGAAGCTCAGCTCGCCGGCGACGAGGTCGGGGATCAGCGCGGACAGGTCGGCATCGTTGGCGCCCGCGGAGTCGAAGGCGTAGCCAAAGAAGTCCTGGCGGCCCATCTCGCCGTGGAACTGCTCGCAGCTCATCAGCGCGTGCTCGACCCCGAGGCGGTGGTAGGGCGCGCCGTGGAAGATGCCGCCGCCGCCGAAGCCGGCGTTGGAGAACACGTGCGAGTGGGTGTCGACGATGCCGTAGAGGATGCCGTCGTCGAAGGTGGTCTTGGCGACGCTGCCCGTGGCGTCGAGGCTGAGCTCGGGGTGCTCGGTGCAGCCCTCGGCGGGATCGAAGGTGATCGCGGCGCCGGTCTCGGCGAGGCCCTCGGCGGCCAGCAGCAGGTCGTTTCGCCGGTTGCGGAGCTGGTACTGATCCCAGTCGACGAGCGAGGTCTCGGGCATCCACTCGGCCCCGGACACGTAGCTGTCGTCGACGAGCAGGATGTCCGACTGCAAGCTGGTCTGGCGCAGCAGCGGGCCACTGTCGGACACGAGGTAGCCGCCGTCTTGGTCGTAGAGCAGGTAGGTGCCGAGGTCCGAGGCCTTCATGTGGAAGGCGGCGGCGGCGTTGGCATCGGCGCTGAACTCGTAGCTCTCGCCCGCGGCCGTGAGCCAGGTGTCGCCGCTGCGCAGCGAGTAGCAGCCGCCGGCGAAGCCGTAGGCGTCGAGCTCGGGGGGCTCGCCGGTGTCGGTCTCGCCTTCGCCGGTGTCCGTCTCGCTGCTGCCGCTCTCGCCGACCTCGTCATCGGTCGTGTCCGAGCCGGTCGCCCCCGTATCGTCGGCGGGACAGGCTGTGAGCAGGAGCGGTCCAAAGAGTAAGGCGAAAGACGAACGACGCATTCGCGGATGGTATCCGAGGGGCCGGCTTTGCTCCAATCAGAATCCTGTTGATCCGCGCGGCGAATTGTCGGCTGGCTCGACTGACGCAGGGCGACGCCCCCCTCGGATCAACGTTCGATGACGGCGATGTCGAAGAAGCCCGCGGCGCTCGCCACGAAGGAGAAGCGCTCCTTGGCCGCCTCGGCGTCGACGCTGTTGCGGATCAGCGGGGCGACCAGGCGAAAGGCTTCGAGGCGGCGGGCGCGGGGCGTGGCGGCCAGCGCTCGGCCGATCACGCCGCCGTCGGACGGGGTCGCGTGGGCCATGGTCGCGAGGCGCTCGCGCTCCTCGAGGCTCGCGGGCAGCCGCTCGACGAGATCGAGGAAAGGCGAGTGATCATCCTCGAATAGGGGCTCGCCGGCGCCGAGGCAGTAGCCGGCGAGCTCGGCCACACGCTCGGCGAACTCGCGCTCGGCTCGCGTCCAGGCTTCGCGCCAAAACTCGAGCTGCACGGGCTCGACACCCAGGCGCTCGGCGAGGCGGGCGAGGATCAGCAGCTCGGGGGTGTCGCGCGAGCCGTCGACCATGGCCATGGTCCAGACTTCTTCGAGCAGGGCGCGGTGCTGGTCGGCGGGGGGATCGGGGAGCGCGGCGTAGCGAGCCTCGAGGGCGCGCTGGTCGGCGATCAGCGCGAGGGCGTCGGCATAGTCCTCGGCGGGAATGCGGTCATCGATCAGGCTCAGCAGGCGCTCGGCCTCGGCGCCGTCGAGGTTGCCGTCGGCGTGGGCGATCAGCCCGCAGGCGACCAGGACCCACTCGGTCTCGCTGGGGATCGTCATCGGCGAGCAGGGTAGTACATCCGCGCGATATCGGGCTGGAAGCGGAGCAGCTGGGCTCAGTCGGACGCGGACGCCCCGGCTGCGCAACACTTCGAAAGCGCGCCGCCGTAGCGAGCGATGCGCTTGTCGCCGAGCTCGGGGCAGGCCTGGAGGTCGTGGGCTCCGTTGGCGGCCAACCACTCGAGGGCGCGCTTGGGGAGCACGGCGTGGTGGGGGAGCTCGCGGCGCTCGGCCTCCTCGCGGCGCCAGGCCTGGAGGGCCTTGGTGCGGGCGAGCTCGGCGTTGGAGGGCCGGGGACGCTGGGGCTTGGGCGGGGGCGCGGGCGGCTCGCGCAGGGCCGCGGCGATGGTCTCGACCAGCTCCTCGCCGTGCTCCTGGATCAGCTTTCGGCGCAGGCGCAGGCGGCCGAGGGCGGCGGCGTCCCGGGGCGCCCGGCGGGCGACGTGGAGCAGGAGATCGTTGGCGATCAGCCGGCCAGGGGGGCGGTCGAGCTCGCGACCTTTGCGGTCGCGCCAGGCGTAGAGGGCCGTGAGCACGGGGAGGCGCTCGCGGGGCAGGGCGCGGATGCCCTTGAGTTTCCACATCCGCGCGGGGTCGAAGGCGTTTTGGTGGGCGTCGGCCTCGGACACGCTTTGGTTGGCGATCTCCAGCTCCTCCTCGAGGTCGGCCTCGGCGATGTGGGAGACGAGGGCCTCACCGACCTCGGGCAGGTGGATCACGTCGTCGAGGGCGTAGCGCAGGGCCTCGTCGTGGAGCGGCCGCTGCCCCCAGTCGTACTGGCTGTGGGCCTTGGCCAGGCTCACGCCGCAGACTTCCTCGACGACGGCGGCGTAGCCCGTCCGCGACCAGCCCAGGAAGCTGGCCGCCTGCTGGGTGTCGAAGAGCCCGGCGATCTCGATGGCATAGTCACGCTTGAGGCAGGCGACGTCGTAGGAGCCACCGTGAATCCACACGCGCAGGCCCGGATTGGCTAGGGGCTCGGCGAGCGGGGCCAAGCTCGCGGCCAGGGCCTCCGCGTGGGCCTCGTCGGCCGTCCCCGGGGTGGGGGCAGCGGGGCCCAGGGCCAGGGTGTCGACGAGCCACAGTGTTCCACCGACGTTCAGTTGGAGCAGGCAGACGCGCTCGCGATAGACGAACATCGAGTTCGACTCGCTGTCGAGGGCGACCCAGGGGGCGCCTTCGAGGGCCTCGGCGAGGGCCAGGAGGTCCGCGGCGTCGCGGACCCAGCGGTGGGCAGGTAGGTCGCTCACCGGCCAAAGGTAGCACCCCCGATCGCCCTCGACCCGAGGCTGGCCCGGGGTGCATTGTGGTCAGTGCACGGGAGTCGCGCGTATGGACCTGCGCCGGCCAGCCGGGATATCACTTAGCCGTCAACATGGAGGTTGATATGAGTGAGCAGCAAAAGCGCGAATACTCCGGCCAGGCGCTGAACACCGTGGTCCTCGGCCTCTCCCACTCGCAGGCCATCGTCGACAAGGTCCTCGCCGACGCCGGCGTCGAGCGCATCGATCCCGAGGCCTGGTACGACTTCGACTGGGCCGGGCGGATCTTCACCAAGCTCGAGGAAGTGCTCGGCGCCGCGGTGGTCAAGGAGTGTGGGCGCAAGATGATCGAGAGCGCCGAATATCCGCCCGAGATCGACAGCGTGGCGGCGCTGCTCCCCGGCCTCGGTCCTTGGTATGCGCTCCACGCCCGCGGCCCTGGGGTCGGCACGATCACCTGCGAGATCGAGGACGAGCACAGCGCGATCCTCGACTGGTCGACGCCGGGCTTCACCTGCGCCTTTTGTGTTGGGATCCTCGAGGGCGCCTGCGAGCGCTACGGCGTCAAGCCGCTGATCGAGCACGGCGCGGGCGGGTGTCGTGACGACGGCGCGCCGACCTGCATCTATCACGTCAGCTGGTGAGCACCTTGGAGACCTCCCTGCTTGCGCACGCGCGACCCCAGATGGTCGCGGCCGCCGTCTCGCGTCTGTGTCGGCGCAAGGCGAGCGTCTACGGCCAGATCGGCGAGGAGGTCTGTCGGACCCACGTCGTGGCGGGCCTCGACGCGCTCGAGCAGGACCTCCAGACGGGCAAGGCCGAGGCCCTGCGTCCTTTCGTCTACGCGCTCGTCGACGGCCTCGACAGCGCCGGCCTCAACTACTCCGACCTGCGTCACTACGTACAGACGCTGCGTCAGCAGGTCCGCGAGGTTCTCGGGGAGGGCGAGGCGGGGCTCGCCCTGCTGGCCGCGAGCGAGGGCTGGTTCTTCGACTTGATGCAGGTCAGCACCATGCGCTTCATGGTCCTGCGCGATCAGGCGCTCGAGCGCGAGTCGAGGCGCCACGGCGTCGAGCGCCTCGAGACTCAGCTCGCCGAGCTCGAGATCGCGCTGGCCGAGAAGACCGAGCTGCTCGACCTCATCCGCCAGGCCTCGACGCCGATCGCTCCGGTGGTTCGCGGCATCTTGGTGGTGCCCCTGGTCGGCACCTTCGACTCCTTTCGCGCCCAGCTGCTGACAGAGCGCCTGCTTCAGGAGGTCGCCAAGGTCCAGACCCGCTCGGTGATCCTCGACATCAGCGGGGTGCCGGTGCTCGACTCCGACGCCGCGCAGCTGCTGATCCGCCTGGCTCGCTCGGTCCGCCTGCTCGGGGCCGAGATCATCCTCGTGGGCATGTCGCCGGAGAACGCGGTGACCATCATCAACTTGGGCATCGAGCTGAGCGACTTCGAGACCTGCGGCTCGCTGCAAGACGGCCTCGCCCGCGCGCTGGTCCTCCAGCGCATGCGAATCGTGCCCTTCGCAAAGCACTGAGAGTCTCGGCCTGCTAAAATCAGCGCATGGCCAGCGCGCTGGGCGAGCTCGACACGGTGCGGATCCGTCTGGCGAGCCGCCGCGACGTCCCCGAGCTGGCCCGCGTCCACGTCGAGAGCTGGCACGCGGCCTACGCTGGGATCATCTCGGCGCGCAACCTGGCGCTGACGACCGTGCGCCGGAGCGAGGCTCGCTTTCGCGGCTACTTCTTGCGAGGCGCCGAGCTCGAGTCTCCGCTGCACGTCGCCGAGGGCCCCGAGGGCATCCTCGGCTACGTCAACGGCGGGCCCACGGACGAGCGCAGCTTGGGTCTGCGCGGGGAGATCTTCGAGCTCTATCTGCTCCCCGAGGCGCACGGCCGGGGCGTGGGTCGCAGGCTGCTCGGCGCGGGGCTGTGGTCCCTCGCCGCCCGCGGGCAGCTGCCGGTCCTCGTGTGGACGCTGGCCAAGAACAACCGGGCGCGCCGCTTCTACGTGGACATGCACGCCCACGAGATCGCGCGCGGGAGCGTGGCCATTGGCGACCAGCGCCTGACCAAGGTCGCCTATGGCTGGTTCGACTACCTGCCCTGGCCGGAGCACGCGCCGGGGGAGCTCGGCTGAAGACTCGGCGGACTCGGCGGACTCGGCGCTAGCTTGCGCCAAGACAGCCCGGATGACGGGTCAGTCGTCTCGCTTGCGACGCAGGCACTCGCGCAGCGCCTGCTGAAGATTGCGCTTCGCGTCGAGCTCGGAGAGATCGACGCCGAGATCGACGAAGGTGCGGGCGACGGCGGGCTGAACGCCGCTGAGCATGCATGTGGCACCGAGCAAGCTGGCGGCGCGCACGACCTTGATCAGGTGATCGGCGGTGTGCGTGTCGACGAACTCGACGCCAGTGATGTCGAGGATCACCCACTCGACCTGGGTCTGAGCGATGCGCTCGAGCAGCTGCTCCATGATGTCGAGGCTGCGTTGGGTGTCGATCACGCCGACGATCGGGAGCGCGAGTACGCCCTCCCACAACTCGAGCAGGGGCGTGGACAGCTCGCGGATCGCCGCCGCCTGGATCTCGATGGTTTCGGCTTTGGCGCGGAGATCTCGCTGCTGAGACTGGATCCGCGCGGCCTGGGCCTCGAGCTGCCCTTGCTGAGCGAGCAGCGAGGCTTCCTTCTCGCGGTTGGCCGTGGTCGCTGTCTCGATGTCGGCGACGAGGCGCTGGACGGTCTGCTCGACGCGGCCAAAGGGGTCATCCGGGACTGTGTCGCAAGTAGCGATGGCCTCGAAGTCTCCGGCGAGGAGATGCGCGAGGGTGTCGGTCAGTCGCTGCAGGCGAGCGTCGAGATCGGGGATGTCCATGGGGCAGCGCCGCAATGATCTCGCATCGAGGGTGGAACGTCGAGGCCCAAGTCAGGCTCGGGAGCGCCCACTCGCGGGCCCGGCCCGGCGGCGGGAGCGAGGCGCACGCGCAGGTCGCCCGAACAAGCGCGAGGCGCCGACGGGATCGCCGGCGCCTCGGGCTGGGCACGCGCAGGGCCGCCGTGCCTACTGCGGGTTGATGTCCGCGAGCTTCATGCCGCCAGGGAAGGCGTAGGAGGTCGCGGAGGTGTAGCCGAGGATGATGATGCCAAAGGGGGTGTCCGAGTTGATGAAGTGGTTGCCCTCTTCGATCTCGACGTCGGCGACCTCGAAGTTGCCGACGGTGTAGTACCCGCTGACGTCTTGGCCATCGAGGCTGACCGCGGACCCACCTTGCTGGCGGATGACCTGGACGTAGGTGACCGTGTAGCCAGTGCCCGTCGCGAAGGTGTAGGCGTCGAGGAACTGCTCGGTGGGCACCATCTGGTACATCGAGGGATCTCCGGTGCCGGCGCCGCCAGTCTCGCTCTTGCCCTCGAGGTACTGCACGGGCATGAACGGCCCGTCGCTGGTGAAGATCACGCTCTCGTCGGTGGCGAACTCGTACCACTCGCCGCGGTCGAGGATGATCGGGAAGCCGGGCTGGGTCGGGCTGACGTTGATGACGACGTCGTCCTCGCCGCCGTAGAGCCGCCAGTGGAACTCCTCGTCGCCGCGGGTGGGCGCGTGGGGTCCGACGTACTCCTCGCCCCAGTAGTCGAGGGGCAGCATCTGCTCCTCGATGTGGTCGGCGTACTTGGTGCCGGCCGGGACGTTGACGATCTCCGAGCCCGAGATCAGCACGATCGGCTTGTTGGCCGACACGAAGGTGCCCGAGACGTCGACGTGGTTGTCGGCGGTGACCTGCATGGAGTCACCGCGGTTCATGACGACCTGGCCCTGACCGCCGGCGTTGACCGCCGGGACGCCGACGCCGGACAGGGTGTCCACGGGCGGCTCCCAGGTGACGATGGTCGAGTCCTCGGTCGCGATGACGTTGAAGTAGCTGGGGTAGAAGTTGGTCAGCCAGGGGTAGTAGGAGGCGACGACGTGGTTCTCGCGCAGGGCGTACTCGGGCAGCAGCATCGAGGCGTCGTTGGTGTAGATCGACTCGATCGGCGAGTGCAGGTAGGCGATCACGGGGAGGTCGCTCTCGACGCGGTAGGTGCCGCCGGTGCGCTTGACGGAGATCCCGTCCATCTCGGGCCCGACCATCTCGAAGGCCTGAACCCCGCCCGGCGGGATGATCACGGCGTTGCCCACGGTCTGCTCCTCCCCGTCGACCGGGGTGCGGTAGAGCTGGACCGTGGCCTGGACGGTCTCGGATACGTTGCCAACGACGAGCGAGTCCGGCGAGTCGGGGTCGTAGTTGTCCATCTTCTGGGCGAAGAAGGAGCAGCCCACGGAGCTCGGGGTCAGCTGCTCGAGCTCGCACAGCGCGACGCAGGCGCCATCGAGGCAGCCCTCATTGTCCTCACAGGCCACCGGAGCGCCGAACTCGCTGCCATCGTCGGTGCAGGTGATGACCGCGTTGCCCTCGCACTGGACCTCGCCCGGGGTGCAAAAGAGCGCGCCGTCGGTGGTGTCCGTGGTGTCGGTGGTCCCCGTGTCGGTGGTCTCGTCGGTGCTCCCGGTCCCCTCGGTCTCCGTGTCCGTGGAGTCGGTCGTGGTGTCCGTGCTCTCGGTGGTGTCCGTGGTGGTGGTGTCGCCGATGTCGTCTTCGTTCGAGGACGTCGAGGTGTCCTGGCCGTCGGCGGTGGCGAAGATCGTGTCGTTCTCACCGCCGTCGTCGGTGCAGGCGAAGGCGAGGCTCAGGGCGCTCAGGCAAATGGTGGTGGACAGCAGCGTGAAAGAGGGCTGGGTCGTCATGTTCAGGCTCCAGAAGCTAGGGACTAGAAAAGAGGGGTAAAAAGGGGGGTCTAGCTCCCCTAGTTTGCGCTGGTTGGGTCGCCCTCGCCAGTGAGTGGCCGTTCTAGGGCCACCAGCACGGTTCACTGAACTGTTTGACAGCTTCGAAGCCATGCACGTGTATGGATCGATGCGCGAGTCTGCGCGGGGATCGGGTCGCGCCAGCCGGCATATCGGCGGAATCGCTCGGGGTTTCGATCGTGCGAGGCTGGTTGCGCGCACGCCAGGCGCGAGCATCGGCGATCGCTGCGAAGGCCACTCGCACAGCGTTTACAGGCCCCTCGCTTGGGCGAGCTCACGCGAGCTGCTCGTGCAGCGGGGCGCTACGCTTCGCGCAGAAGGCTCAGTTGCACCTGTTGGTCGTCGCAGTCGGGGCAGCCGAGCTCGCGGATGGGATAGCGACCCGGGACAGAAATGTCATAGGCAACGATTTGCTTGGACGCGATGCGCGGCCGATACGCGGGGCGAGATTGTCATTGCCAGTCCACGGGGAGCGAGAGGGGGGATGAATCGACGCCGAAATTGTTGGGGTCGAAATTATTGGGGAAGACGTTGGCAGGCAGGGCGGTGGCGTTGACCACGATGGTGCCCACCTCTCGCGCGACGCGGGTCGGGAGCGCCAGCTTGGCGGCGACCACCTCGGTGACGCACGCGCCTTGTTCGGGGTCGCCCGAGCGGAGCGTGGCGGAGGCGACCGCTCCGCTGGCTGCGAAGTCGATCTCGAGCTGAAAGGGGACCCCCTGCCCGTCGACCTCGGGCACGCAGCTGGCGAGCCCGCGAGCGACCTCGACGTGGTTCGCTTCGACCATCTTGGCGACGGCGGCCCGGTGTTTGGTGAGCGCAGGGGCGTCGACCAGCTCCAGGGGACGCCGGATGGCCAGCACTCCGAGGATGCCGACTTGCGGGAGCTCTTGCCGAGGCGGGGCCGAGAGCCGCCCCCAATTTTCAAAGCTGAGCGTCCAGTTGGTGCAGAACTCGGGGGGCTCGTGCTCGTCGCTCGACACGAGGGTCTCGCACGTCGACTCGCAGGCCGCGGCCCACTGGGTCTGGAGGGCTCGATTGCGGCCGCTGTTCCATTCGTCGAGGCGCGCGAGGTCGTCTTCGGAGAGCGCCGCGTCTGGGTTCGCAGACGACTCGAACTCGGGAACAGGGTTGTCTCGGGTGAAGCGCAGCTCGGCGTCGTCGATGCAAGCGTGCAGCTCGGCGATCGCGGCCGCGCAAGCCTCTCCTCCGCACCACGCGAGGCACTCGCGATCACGGCAGGCCCGCGCGCAGGTGCCGAGCTCGGCATCGAGGCACTCGCCGGAGAACGCAGGGCTGTCGCTGGTCTTTGCCGTCCCAGCGTCGGCCGTCTCGGCGTCGGCTGTCTCGGCGTCGGCCGTCTCGGCGTCGGGGGCCGAGTCGGGAGACGAGACGTCGGCCGAGACCTGGCTGCACGCTGCGGCCAGCATGCAGGTGAAGAGGGCTGTCGCACGAAGAGACACGCCTGGAGGATCCTATAGGGGCTCCAGCCTGTCCAGACCGGGCTCCAGCCCGCGAGCGGGTGCTCAGAGCATCTCGAGCATGACCTCGCCGGGCTTGTCCGGGTGCACGCGCAGGGGCAGCTCCACGCCGGGCTGGAGCTGGCCTTGGAGTCCGCTCGGGACCAGCTGGCGGAAGCTCGCCTGGTAGGGCGCCTGGTCGTCGCGGGTGATCGTGACCGTGAGCGCCATGAGCGGGACGCCGTTGATCTCGGTCCCGGTGGTCTCGATCTGCTCGAGCCGCCCGCGGGCGGGTAGGCCGTGGCGGCGCAGGTACACGGCCTGCTCGCCGGACTTGCGCAGGCCCTTGCCCATCCCCGCCAGGAGGAGCCCTGTGAAGCCGATGGACAGCCCGGCAGGGATGGCGCCGGCCCAGCCGAGGAAGAGGCCGCCGACGAGGCAGATCCCCGTGGGCACGAGCATGAGCAGGCCGAGGCCGTAGAGGACGTTGCCCGTGCCGGCGCCGGTCGAGCGCGAGGCGAGCGCGACGGCGCGCTCGGTGTGGAGCGCGGTCGCCTGGGGCAGGCTCAGCGGGCACAGCGAGAGCGCCGGGTAGCGTTGGACGAAGGCCTCCATGGCCACGCGTCCGTTGGCGCTCTCCTTGCCCATGCGCGCGCTCAGAGCCGCGACGGCGCCCTCGATGTCGCCCCTGCGCTCGAGCGCGTTGGCCCGCAGCACCGCGCAGACCGGGTCGCGGGCGTCGTGGATCGGGATCTGGTCGTCGGCGGCGCCGAGCACCGCGAGCACGTTTTCGTAGTCGCCCCGGAGCGTGTCGATGAAGGCCCGGGCGGCGCGGTAGGCCGAGTCGCTCTCGAGGTCGTCGGAGCGCGGGTCGCAAGGCGCCAGCCAGGCCTCGGCGGCCTGGAGGTCGCGCTCCTTGGCCGCGGCCGTGGCCAAGGTCGCGCGCAGCACCTGCTTGTGGCGCGGGAGATAGAGCACCTCGAGCGAGGTCTCGAGGATCGCTCGCCGACGATCGGGCTCGTCGTTTAGGACGTAGTAGTTGTTGGCGATCAGCGTGAGGAAGAACAGGCGCTCGGCGGCGTCGGGGCTGCCCGTGGTCTTCACCTCCTTGCGCGTGGCTTGATAGATCGCAAAGGCCTCCTGGACCTTGGCGGGGGCGAAGACCGAGCCGGCGAGCAGGCGCCGGAGCGACTGGGGGGGCTGCCAGGGCGTGCCATCCTGGGCGCGCAGCCGGTCGAGCCGGGTCGCCTCGTCGACGGGCGCCGAGGGTGCAGGCATGGCCGCGGCGGGGGCCTCGAGCTCGCGCTCGGCGAACTGATTCAGGGCGCCACAGTAGGCGCAGGGCAGCTGGCCGCCGGCGAGCGGGGCCTCGAGGGGGGCGCCGCAGGACTCGCAGAGGAGGACGCGCAGTTGGTTGTCGAAGTGGCGCATGGCGGATGAGCGCCCGAAGCATCGAGACGCGTGGGAGATGATAGCAAGTCGCGCTCGGGCCGGATGGTTTCGAGCGCTACGCCAGGCGTCGAGCAGCTGCAGGCGCTCGAGCGCGGGTGTTTGGGCCGCTCGCCATCTTCCGCGCCGGGGCTGGGCTTGCGGATGGTGGGCGCGGTTGGTGATTGGGGGGCGCAGGTCAGGGCAGGCAGCTCGAGGTGTCGACCTCGCAAAGCTCGGTGCAGGTGAGTGTGCCGCTGGTCTTGCCGTAGAACTCGCAGGTGAGGGTGCCAAAGTCCTCACCCTCGCACTGATCGTGGACGAGAATTACTCCATTTCCACATTCTTCGGAGGGGTGAATGATGATTCCGTATGTTCCGTCGGAAGTGATATAATGTGTCTCGATTTCTCCGCCCAGCTCTTCGATGTTGTTGGTGTAGATGTTGACATACTCTCCGCCTGGGAACTCCGGGAGTTCATAGATCAAGGCTGGCGTGAGGTTGTCGTCGGGGTCGAAGCCGATGGTGTGGGGTCCTACGGGGACATCGATGGTGCCGTCCGCGCGAAACTGGAGATCATCGATGTGCATGGCGGGCGGGGTCGTGTCGAGATCGATGATGTCGAATTCGAGAGCCGAGTGGGGCCACCAGCTCATGTCTGCAGACAGATGCGCGAAGTGCAGGCGAGTGGTGGCAGGATCGATGCCTTCGGGGTCGTCTTCAAATATGATGATCTCGGTTGGGGATGATTCAGTTGCCTCATAGTTTACGAGGCTGTAGATTTTTCCGTCCTCGAGTTCGATCGGTCCATAGACGGGTTCGTCGAGTGAATCTTCATGTTTGAATGTGTGCATCCCTGCCGGGATTTCAATGTATGGTGACGCCTCTTGGACGTCGATGAAGAATATCGCAATATCGCTGTCGTCCATGAAGATGTGGCCAGGCTGGCCAGAGGCGTAGATCGTTCGAACTTGGGCGAAGCCCAAGTCTTCGCCGGAGCTGGACTCGCCGTCATCGGTCGAGCTCTCGTCGGAGCTGGACTCGCCGTCATCGGTCGAGCCTTCATCGGAGCTGGACTCGCCGTCATCGGTCGAGCCTTCGTCGGAGCTGGACTCGCCGTCATCGGTCGAGCCTTCATCGGAGCTGGACTCGCCGTCATCGGTCGAGCCTTCATCGGAGCTGGACTCGCCGTCATCGGTCGAGCTCTCGTCGGAGCTGGACTCGTCAGTCGAACCATCGTCACCAGCCGAGTCGGCTTCTCCATCGCTGGACTCCTCGTCACTCGAGCTGGACTCCTCGTCGGGATCGGCGACCTCGTCGTCACCGCTGGGACTCTCGCTCTCGTCTGCGGCGACGTCTTCGTCTAGAAACAGGGGGCGCTCCGCGCACGCGCTCAGGGCAAGCAGGGAGAGCGCGCCGAGGAGGATGGGGGAGGGGTTTTTTTGGGTGTTCATGGCGTGTCTCGCGTGGTCGATCTGCGCTCGGGAGGGTCAGGGCAGGCAGCCGGAGGTGTTCACGGCGCAGCTCTCGGTGCACATGAGCGCGCCGCTGGTCATGCCGAAGGACTCACAGGTCAAGGTCCCAAAGTCGTCAGCTTCGCACTGCTCGTAGTCGAGGATCTGCCCGTCCCCGCAGGCCGTGTTGATGTAGTCGTAGACGATCTTTTCGACGGCGCCGTCGCTGGTCTGTGTCACGATCAAGGGGTCGCCACCGTAGGCGAACTCGTTGTTCGTGAAGACGCTGAGGTAGTCGCCTCCGCTGACCTCCGGGAGGTGGTAGACCCAAACTGGGGTCGAGTTGTCATCGGGGTCGAAGCCGATGGTGTGAGACCCCGCTGGGAGATCGACGTAGGCGTGCGTTCGGAAGTCGAGATCGTCGACGAGCAGGGCCGGGACTTGGGCGTCGAGGTCGAGGACGTCGAACTGGAGGGTCTGTAAGGGATACCAGCCCATGGTGTCTGACACGTGCATGAAGTGCAGGCGCATGTCCGTGGGGGCGATGTCCTCGCTGTCATTGAGGAATAGCTCCATCAAGGTGCGCTCGTCCCCCTCGATGTCGACGATGAAGAAGACCATGGTGTACTCGCGACCGGCCTCGAGCTCGAAGGGCCCAAACTCCTCGTGGTCGTCTTCGTCGTCGTTCGTGGTGTCGTAGTGGAAGACGTGGGAGCCGGCGGGGACCTCGACGTAGGGGTGGCTGCCATTGGTGTCCTCGATGGGCAGTGGCTCGGCTTGGTCGTCGATGAAGACTTCATCGAAGGCGCCGGTGATCGTGATTGGCCGGACCCAGGCCGTGTCCGGCTCTTCGCCGGTATCGGACTCCTCGGAGCCAGACTCGTCGCTGGTCGACTCGTCGTCTTCACTGTCGGAGCTGGTGTCGCTGTCGGAGCTGGTGTCACTGTCGGAGCTGGTGTCGCTGTCGGAGCTGGTGTCACTGCTCGTCGATTCGTCATCTCCAGTGGCGCTCGACCCTTCGTCGGGATCGCCAACCTCGTCGTCTCCGCTCGTGCCCTCGCTCTCGTCTGCGGCGACCTCGTCATCCTGAGAGGGCTGATCTCCACAGGCGCTCGAGGTGAGCAGTGAGAGCGCAGCGCCGATGAGGGGGAGATGTGAAGTGCGAGCTCGCATGCCGCGAGCTTGGTCTCTCACGACACAATTTGCATATCTGAAGCGTTACACAACGGTGACATCCTCATTGGCCACAGGAGACGAGTCGCAGCGCTCTCGCTGTGCGGCGGGCGACGTCTCGCAGCGCGGGGACGCTCGAGTGGCTGGGTGCTCAGCCGCCCGCGAGGGCCGCGAGTAGGGCTTCCGCGCGCGCTTCGACGCTGCCCGGCGGGATCGTCACGAGCGAGAAGCCGGCCGCGCGATAGAGCCGAGCGAGGCGCTGGTTGATCGCCTCGGCCTCGGCGACGCGCTGCGCCTGGGACTTTCCCCAGCGCGGGCGCTGGAGCGCCGGCATGACCTCGAAGAGGACGACCTGGGCGTAGTCGGCGATCGTGGTCCAGGTCGGCCGCGCGCCGTCGTCGGGGCTTTGGGTGTTGCGCAGCAGCATCTCGATCGGGTCGAGGTAGCCGCGTTCGAGCAGGTCGCCCGGCTGGGCGCTGCGCTCGATCTCCCGCTGCGCCTCGAGGACGAGCTCGGCAAACTGCCAGGGTCGGCACATTGGGCAAAAGTGGGCAGGATCGGTGATCCTGAAGAAGCCGCGATCGGGGGGATGGCCGGCGCTGCGATCCCCGATCTCGGCGAGGGCGCGCAGGTGGGCCTCGCCGTGGATGCGCAGGCCGTGGTGCTCGCGCAGCCACTCGAGGGTGGTGGTCTTGCCGCAGTCGAAGGCGCCGGTGACCACGGTGACGGATTTGCGGGTCATCGGGGCGTCCATGTCAGCGACCACAGGCTCCCCGGTCCGCGGCTGAGCGTGGCGTTGGGGGCGGCGGCGGCGGCCTCGACGGCCGCGACCACGCCGGGGTGCTCGGGCGAGAGGTCGTGGCCGGCGAGCACGCCCCCGGGGCGCAGGCGCGGGCGCCAAGCGGCGATGTCTGCCGCGACCGCGGCGTGGTCGTGGGAGCCGTCGAGGAACACGAGGTCGAGCGCTCCGGGGGCGATGGTCGGCGCGACCTCGAGGGAGCACGCCCGACGCAGGTCGACGGCGGCGCCCATGGCCGCGATGTTGGCGAGGAACTCGGCCGCGACGTCGCGGCTGGCGAGGGTCTCTTTGTAGGCCGCGTCGAAGCGATCGCTCGAGCCGAGATAGTGGTCGACGGCGATCAGCCGGGCGCCGAGGCTGGCGCAGAGGGTTGCGATGTAGGAGGTGCTGCGGCCGAGCCAGCAGCCGAGCTCGACGATCACGCCGCGGCTTTGCGGCGCTCGCAAGGCGGCGTCGACCAAGCTGCGATAGGCGCGGCCTTCCTCGGGGGAGAACCACCCGCGCGGCCGCTCGAGCTTGCGAATTGGGATCACCGCGCGCAGGGCCGCTACCTTGTCCGCTGGATCCAAGAAGCGGTACGACTTGGGCCGCAGGGCCTCGAAGCAGGCGGCGGCGTAGACCAGGATCATCGGCGCGGGGATGCCCGGGAGCTTGCGCAGGGAGCTCGAAGCCTCGGGGTCGCCGGCGAGCTCGGTGTCGCGGTTTTCCTGGGGCGTGGTCGCCAAGATCAGGTCTTCGTGGGCGATGCGAGGGTCGTGGCGCCAGCGCTTGTCGCCGGGATAGCCGACGCGGTCGCTGCCCAGGGCGAGCACGCGGGCGAGCTTCTCGTGCTCGCTGGCGCGCAGCAAGATCGCCTCGCCCACGCTGGGGCCGATGGCGTGGCGCTCGAGCGCGGTCTCGATCTCGGCGAGCACGGCCAGGTTGTCGCCAAAGTAAGGCAGCGCCGGGAGCACGGGCGCGGCGTTCACGGTGGCCCCAGCTCGCCGTCCCAAGGTTGCCAGGTCGCGGCCAGGCGGGCGTTGGGGTGGAAGATCAGCTCATGGACGACGCCGGGCATGCTCGCCTTGCTGCGCTCGAGCTGGGCGAGGTCGGCCTCTTCGAAGACCACGTCGATGCCCTGCCATCGCCAGACCTCGACGTAGTAGTAATAGCCGACGATCTGACGCTGAAACGCGAACTCGGGGGACTCGCTGATCTGATCGAGCAGCGGCTCGAGCTGGGCGCGCTTGCGCTCGCTGAAGCGGACCACGAAGTTGTCGGCGACGGTGTCGCGGTCGATGTGCATGAGCTGGCGAAAGATCACGTTGTCGACGCCCAGGGACGCGGCGAAGTCGAGGTACTCGACGATCTTGGCCAGCGAGTCGACGGCGCCCTCGATCAGCACGCAGGACAGGCGGACCCGGCAGTCACCGGCGCGGGCGATGGTGACGACCTCGCGCAGCTGGGCCACGCTCAGGCCGTCTCGAAAGACCATCAGCGAGGCGTTGCGCTCGTGGCTGGGGTGGGCGCGGCTGATGTTGAGGTGCTCGACGCCGCCGGCGACGACGTGGTCGATGATCCGCGCGCCGGCGCGATGGTCGAGCAGGCCCGAGGCGTTGGTGGTCAGCGAGCGTCGCTTGCTGGGGAAGCGGGCGGCGTGCTCGAGGATCCGCGGGAGTCGGGGGTCCTTGCTGGGCTCGCCGCCGGTGATCGAGATCGTCGGGGCGAGCGGGCGCAGGGCCGCGAGCGAGGCGTCGAGGGCCGCGAAGTAGCGCTCGTCGTCGGCCTCGACGCTGCGCTGTTGCTCGAGGGCGCGGCCGCGCGAGGCCGGGCGCAGCTCCTCCACGCAAAAGCGGCAGCGGGCGTTGCAGGTCTGGGCGCTGTAGATTGAAAAGTTGGCGTTGGCGTAGATCTGCGTGGGCTGGCCCCACAGGTTCACGCGCATGGTCCCGCGCGCCGTGCTGTTGGCGCTAAGGTCGAAGGCCGCGCTCTTTTGCCGCCGCCAGCTGGGGTCGAAGCTGGCAGTCATGGCAGCACTCGCATGGCCGCGGAGCGTGCGATGAGGTCGGTGCCGCAGCTGCGGCCGTCGGGGTTGATGAGCGAAAAATTGCTGCCGACCACGAAGGGGCGCTCCCAGTCGCGGTCGTCGGCCATGCCGTAGGCCTGGAGGTGAAACACGTTGGCGAGCGCGAGCAGGCCGGCCTCGCGCACGGCGTCGACGACCCAGGCGTCGCGCCCGGGGGCGTCGGGGCGCAGGCGGACGTTGAGCACGAGCTCGCGCGCGCCGCCGAGGCTGGCCAGGGCCTCGCGCAGCGTGGTCGCGAGGGCGAGCAGGTCGCGGTCGCGGGCGAGCAGGTGGTGATTGACCGAGAGCTTGAGGGTCGCGGGCTCGCCCAGCTTTGCGAGCCAGTCGTCGAGGGCGGGGCGCGAGCGCGGGAGCACCACGCCGTTGGTCACGACGACCAGCTTGGCGCAGCGTGGGTGGGCGCGGGCGAGCTCGACCATCGCCCAGAACTCGGGGTGGATGGTCGGCTCGCCGCCCTCGAGCTGGACCTCGAAGGGGCCCTCGGCGGGCAGGCAGGCCCGAAAGGCGGCGAGATCGAGGAAGCTGCGCCCGGCCGGAGAGGAGTGGGTGCTGCACCACGGGCAGGCGCGGTTGCAGTGGTTGGTCAGCGCCACGTAGACCCGGTGGGGGCGAGCCGCGCTCGGGCGGTCGCGGGGGAGGGCGCCGGTCAGCGTGGGGTTTTGCGGCCTGAGCTCGACCATGGCGGGCGCTGGAGACGATAGCAGCTCACCAGGCCACGGGCTCGCCGGGACCCCAGCCCTGGCGAACCGAGACCGGCGAGAGCAGGCCGTCGCTGCGCGTGCTGTCGGGTTGGCGGCCGCCGCGATGGCAGGGGAGCGAGCTGCCGGCCCCAGGGATGGGCGGCCCGAGCTCGGCGCCCTCGGCGAGGGCCAAGACCAGGCGCGCGACGGCGTCCGCGATGGCTTCCATGCCCGGGAAATTGATCGTCTCGAGCTCGTCGCTGGCCATGTGGTAGTCGAGTCGGCCGACCATGTCGACGTTGACCATCGAGTGCGTAGGCCTGGCGCTCGAGGGCGCGCTCGCCCTCGGGGGTCTCGAACACGAGCAGGTCTTCGCCGCGCTCGAGCGGGCCGGTGACGTTGAAGGGCAGGGCGTAGTCGTCGGACGCGAGGCGCTCCATGTGCTGGCGCAGCTGCGCGCCGTCGATGCCCAGGCTCGCGGCCTGGGAGGGCGCGGCGCTCGACCCCGGGCCGGCTAGCGCGAAGCTCAGGAGGAGGGCGCGGCTGATCACGCGGTAGACTAGCAGCGGTGAGCAGCGACGATGAGTGGCTTTCGGCGGTCCTGGCCGCGGCCCGTAGCGAGGAGGACCAGGCCCTCGAGCGCGCCCGGGCGGAGGCGCTGGCCAAGGGCAAGGAGCCCTTCGACCTCGACCGGCTCTACGCGCTGTGGCCGTGGTGCCCCGACGGGCGGCTCTCGCAGGCGCAGCGCGAGCGCCAGCGGCCGGAGCTGGCGCGCAGCTGGGCCACGGACTACTACCTGCGCCATCCCGAGGTGATGACACTCGAGGACTTTGCGAGCCTGATGCGGGAGCTGCAGAGCCAGGGCGCGTTCGATTGAGGCGAGGTCACGACTCGGTTTCGAAGCGCACGCGGGCCGTATCGGGGCCGCACTGGGTCCAGACTGAGGGAAGATACTCGTGCCCGCGGCGCGGGCGAGGCTGCTACTGTCGGCTCATGCTCGCTCGCGTCGGCCGGCTCTCGCTCGCGGCATGCGTCGCGCTGGTGCTGCTCTCGCCGGCGAAGGCCGCGGCCTGCCTGTGGGATCAGGAGACCTACGCGGCCGAGGCCGAGGCGCTGCCCTGCGTGGTCGATGCGCTCGTCGGGGCTTACATCAAGCACACGGACGCCTACTACGAAAAGCGCATCGAGGCCGCGGACGCCGGCCTGGCCGTCGCGCCCAAGTGGCTCGGCGGCTTCGACATGAAGGCCGTCGCGTTGATCCACCTCGGCCGCCTCGACGAAGCCCGCGAGGTGCTCGAGCGGCGAGCCGCGATCGACCCGGACGGCTACGCGACCCACGCCAACCTCGGGACGCTCTACACCTTCACGGGGGAGTACGCGCGCGCGCTCGAGCACATCGACCGCGCCCTCGAGCTCGAGCCGCAGGCCCACTTTGGGCGCGAGCGGATCCACCGACAGCTCGTCGAATTTCTAGCGAGCCTCGAGGCGGGCGAGGACGTCGGTGAGCGAGACTTTCTCGGCCTCGAGCTGAGCGACGAGCAGCGCTACGAGGGCAGCGTGGCGGCCTACGAGGCCGCCGGCCTCGACGACTCGGTGATCGACGCGCTCGTCGCGATGATCGCCGTCTACGGGGCAGAGAGCATCTCCCACATTCACTACGCCCTCGCCAACGCGCTCGCGCTGCGCGGCGAGCGACGCCTGGCCCACAGCGCCTACGAGCGCGCCGCGGAGCTTCGCCACCCGCTGCGGGCCAAGTTCTCGCCGTGGCGCGAGGCCCTCGAGCAGCGCTTCATCAGCGAGCGCTACGGGCCCAAGCCCAAGCTGCGAGAGGGCTGCTATCTGCCCCTCGACAAGTACTTCGCGGCGCTGCGGCGGCGGGCTGGGAAGTACCGCAAGGCCTACGCGCGGTGGGAGGAGAAGGCGGTCGCGGACGGCCTGCCGGTGTGGACGCGGGCGGGGCTCGACGCGATCTACGAGCAGCGCGGCGCCATCGAGATCGAGGTCATCGGCGCCTACCCCAGCTACCACCCGCGCTGTCCAGCGCCCGGCGTGATCCGCTCCGCGGGCCAGGAGCCCTACGAGGGGCAGGAGGAAGAATGCATGGAGGTCGAGGAGTGAGGGTCTTTTTGGGTGTCACGGTGCTGGTGCTCGGCTGCGGCCTCGGCTGCATGACCCGCTCGCACGAGCAGGGGGCGGAGGGGGGAGACGACGCGTCGCGGCCGGCTCCGGCGAGCGCAGGGGCGACGGCCGAGCCGGGAGCGGACTCGTCGGGAGCGGCCGAAGCAGACGCGGGCGAGCAGGAGGCGCAGGAGCAGGGCTCGGCGCCCGCGGGTCCGAGCGCCGAAGCGCGGGCCTGGGTGGAGGCCGCAGAGGCTGTCGCCAGCGCCTATGAAGGCGAAGGCGAAGCCGAAGCCGCCAAGCAAGCGCCGAGCTGCGAGGAGGTCGCCGCGCGCCTCGAGTCCGCCAGCGATGCGTTGGCGACTCTGGCTGGAGCGAGCGACGCGGTCGCCGTCGAGGTCCAAGGTGATGCGCAGCTCGGGCCGCGGCTGGAGCGGGCGATGGCGCGCGTCGTCTCGGGCCGGTTGCGCTGCCCCTAGGCGCCGCGCTGGGTTTCACTACGGGCTCCTAGGCGCCCAGACGCGACGCGAGGGCGCAGACTCGACGAGTCGGCGCCCTCGCAGCCCGCGAACGAGGGGGCGGGATGGGACAGGCTCAGTCCGTGTCGGGCACGGGGAAGCGCATGGTCACGAACTCCTCGGCCGCCGAGGGGTGGATGCCCATGGTGCGATCGAAGTCGCGCTTGGTCGCCCCGCACTTGAGGGCGATCGCCAGGCCCTGGATGATCTCCGGCGCGTCTTCGCCGACCATGTGGGCCCCGAGCACGACGCCGCTGGGCTTGTCGACCACGAGCTTGCAGGTGATCCGCTCGGCGCGGCCGGAGAGCGTGGCCTTCATCGGCCGAAAGCGCGTGCAGTAGACCTCGACGGACTCGTGGCGCTCGCGGGCCTCCTGCTCGGTCAGGCCCACGGTGGCCACGGGCGGGCGCGAGAACACGGCGGTGGGGATGTTGTCGCGCTCGGTGATCAGCGGCTTGCGGTTGAACAGGGTCTCGGCCAGGGCGCGGCCCTCCGCGATCGCCACCGGGGTGAGGTTGATGCGGTGGGTGACGTCGCCGATCGCGTAGATGTTGGGCACCGCGGTCCGGTTGCGCTCGTCGACGACGATGGCCGCGTCGCGCCGGGTCTCGATGCCGACCATCTCGAGGCCCAGGCCGGCGCTCGCGGGCTTGCGGCCGGTGGCGTAGAGCAGCGCGTCGGTCTCGTGGAACTCGTCGTGGTCGAGGAGCAGGCTCAGCGAGCCGTCGCTGCGCTCGTCGATGCTGCGGACCCGGACCTCGGTGAGGATCTCGACCCCGCGGGCGTTCATCTCCTCGGCCAGGCGCTCGCGGATCTCGTCGTCGAAGCCGCGCAGCACGTTGTCGCCGCGCAGGAGCATGGTGACCTTGGCGCCGGCGGCGTTGAAGATGCCCGCGAACTCGACCCCGATGTAGCCGCCGCCGACGATGGTCACGCGCTTGGGCAGCTCGGGCAGCTCGAGGGCCTCGTTGGAGGTGATCGCCAGGTCGATGCCGGGGATGTCGGGGAGCTCGGGCCAGCCGCCGGTGGCGATCAGGATGTACTTGGCGGTGTAGCGCTTGTCGCCGACCTCGACGGTGTGGGCGTCGATCAGCTTGCCGCGACCCTCGATCAGCTCGACCTTGGAGTCGCGCAGCAGGCGACGATAGATCTGCTCGAGGCGGTCGAGCTCGGCCTCCTTGGCGGCCATGAGCTTGGGCCAGTCGAGCTTGGGCTCGGGCACGGACCAGCCGAAGCCGGCCGCGTCGGCGAAGTGCTCGGCGAAGCTGGCCGCGTAGACGAGCAGCTTCTTGGGCACGCAGCCGCGCATGACGCAGGTCCCGCCCACGCGCGAGCCCTCGCAGATCGCAACCTTGGCCCCGTACTCGCCGGCGCGCCGGCTGGCCGCGACGCCGCCCGAGCCGGCGCCAATGGTGAAGAGATCGAAGTCGAATTCCGGCACGCGGCAGGTGTAGCAGGGCTGACAGCGGGGCGCGAGGGCGGTCGCGGCGGCCTGCCCCTGTCCCAGCTCGGGCAGCTCGGGCAGCTCGGGCAGCTCGGGCAGCTCGGCTGGCTCGCCCCGCGTGGGGTTGTTAGGGTTCGCCCGCCCAGCTCGCCCCGCGAGCGCCCGGGATCACCCGACCGACCGAAAACCGCCATGGAGAGCCTCGCCCGCCTCGCGATCGTCGCGCTGCCCTTCGCGGTGCTGCTGCTCCTGCTCGGCCTCGGGCTGATCATCCACGTGCTCGCCAGCGAGGGCCGCTCGCGCAGCGCCTCGCTCTCGCGGGTGGTCGGCGGCCTCAACCTCGGGCTGATCTTGCCCCTGGGCGCGGTCGCCTGGGCCAGCGAGACCACCGACGTGCGCCTGATGTTCATGTTCGTGGCGCTCGTGTTCGCGCTCTTGGGGTTCATGGGCCTGCGGGTGCCCCGGCGCTTCGTGGATTGAGGCCGCCGCTTTGAGGTAGCTTGTCCGCGCCATGATCATCATCGACCGGCGCTCCTGGCTCGCCCAGGTGTTCATGTTCAAGGGCACCACGTTGACCGTGATCTGGAAGCGGGTCGCGGTCTCGATGGCCGTCGCCATCGGCGTGACCTGGACGTCCCAGCACGTGCCCGAGTTTCACCCCAAGCTCACGCACCTGCCCTTCACGCTGATCGGCCTGGCGCTGTCGATCTTCCTCGGTTTCCGCAACAACACCGGCTACGACCGGTTCTGGGAGGGGCGCAAGCTGTGGGGGCGCATGGTCAACGTCTCGCGCAGCTTCACGCGCCAGCTGCTCACGCTGATCGGCCCGCGGATGATCGACGCCCAGGGCGACCACGAGCTCGCGGCCGAGGAGCGCGAGCAGGTCGAGGCCGTGCGCGGCGAGCTGGTCCACGCGCTGATCGCCTACGTCCACGCCTTTCGCCACCATCTGCGCGACGAAGACTCCCTCGACGAGCTGCGCGGGCTGATCCCCGACGAGCTGCGCGCCAGCCTGATCGACGAGTACAACCGCCCGGTGGCGATCCTCCAGTGGTTGGGCGACCGCCTGCGCTGGCTCTACGACCGCGGCTGGGTCCACCCCATGCACCTGCCGGCGCTCGAGGACAGCCTGACCGAGATGACCTCGGTCCAGGGCGCCTGCGAGCGCATCAAGTCGACGCCGATCCCCGCCAGCTACACCGTGCTGATCCACCGGATCGTGCTGCTCTACTGCGTGGGCCTGCCCTTCGGCATCGTCGATCAGGTCGGCGCGTGGACGCCGGTGGTCGTGGGCCTGGTCGCCTACGCTTTTTATGGCCTCGACTCCGTGGGCACGGAGATCGAAAACCCCTTTGGCAAGGACCCCAACGACCTCCCGCTGACCACGCTGTCACGGATGATCGAGGTCAACTTGCGCCAGCGCCTGGGCGAAGATCGCAGCGCCTTGCCCGAGCTGCTCGAGCCCGACGACGGGATTCTTCAGTAGCCGGTGCGCCGTGAGTGGGGCATCGTGCCCCACCTCTCGGGCAGTCGAGCGGAAACGACCAAGGCGCCCTGAGCCGCAGCTAGTGTGCGCTCCAGGGCGTTTTTTTGACGATCCATCGACGAGACCGATGGCGGCCCGGGGTCCGGTATCGGTCTCGTCGATGTGAGCGATTGATGGCGTCTAGTGGTCGCAACGCCGGCGGCCCTGAACACTCCATCGAAATGCGTCGCTGGATCGACACGAGCTTACCCATACTTTTTCTCTCGGCCCTCCTGCCGGCCTGTCAGACCGACGAGCCCGGCGAGGACGACGACACCGGGACCTCCGATACGGGGGACACCACCACCGGCGATACGGGTGAAACCGACACTGGCGAGACCGGCGGAGAAGAGCTGCTGTTCTTCCCCGGGGCGACCAAGGGCGGTCCAATCGCGGCCTCGCCCGACGGCACCCGCCTGGCGGTGGTCAACTCTGGGAGCGGCGAGCTGACGATCTTCTCGCTGCCTGGCCTCACGGAAGAGGCGCGCCTGGTGCTCGGCGGTGAACCGGAGTCGGTGTCCTTCTCGCCCGAGAGCGACGCGATCTTCGTGGTCCTGCGCGAGGAGGGCACGGTCGCCCGCATCGGTGGGTTGGACACCGGCCCCACCCTCGAGAACAAGGTCACGGTCGGGGCCGAGCCCGGCCGCGCGGCGCTCTCGGCCGCGGGCACGACCTTGTGGGTCCCGCTGTGGGCCGAGGGCTACGTGATCGCGGTGGACACCGAGAGCATGCAGATCACCCAGGAGATCGAGACGGGGGGATCGCCCTACGCGGTCTGCGTGACCAACGACCTCGACGCCGAAGAGGGCGACGAGACCGTGTTCGTGACCGACTTCTACGGCGTGGCCGCCGGCGGCCGCGAGGCGACCGACAACGCCCGCGAGGGCCGGGTGTTCACGATCACCGGCGAGGGCGAGCTCGGCGAGCTGCGCCTGCCCGCGCTGACCAGCTCGGGCACGGCGGGCTTCGAGTCGACGGGGGCCTACCCCAACCAGCTCTACTCGTGCGCGATCAACAAGGGCACGCTCTACGTGAGCAGCGTCGGCGCCTCGCCGGCCTCCTTCGAGGGCGGGACCGACTTCCACCAAAACCTCCAGGGCCTCGTGCACCGGGTGGACGTCGAGAGCCTCACCCCCGAGTCCCAGCCCATCGACCTCAACGGCCTGGTCGACGAGCTCGACGCGCCCAAGCGTTTCATCCCGATCCCCACGGACATCGCCTTCGCCGACAACACCGAGTTCGCCTACTTCTCCTCGCTGAGCTCCGACAGCGTGCTGCGTGTGGACTTCTCGGCCAACCCGATCAAGGCCGGCTCGCTCTCCGGGGCCAGCTTCCTGGGCGCGAGCCGCTCGCCCATGGGCGTGGCGATCTCGAGCACCAACATGTACACGGCCAACGAGGTCGCGCGCAGCATCTCCCACATCGACCTGGCCGAGCAGGAGACCGTGACCGCCGACATCAGCTCGGCGAGCTCACCGAGCGACGCCGCGGGCATCGAGGCCCTCCAGGGCCAGCGCTTCTTCAACACCGGCCTGGGTCGGTGGTCGGCCAACGGCTGGGTGAGCTGCGCTGGTTGCCACCCCTTTGGGACCACCGACAACGTGACCTGGTCCTTCCCCGCGGGCCCGCGCCAGACCGTGGACACCTCGGCGAGCTTCAACGCCGGCGGGACCGAGCAGCGGATCTTGAACTGGACGGCGATCTTCGACGAGATCCATGACTTCGAGCTCAACACTCGCGGAGTCGCCGGGGGCACCGGCGCGATCGTCAGCGACACCGCGCTCAACGACAACGGCTCGCCGAACGCCGAGGTCCGCATCGACATCGTCGGTGAGGGCGGCGTCGCCGACCCGATCAACGCCTTCAACCGCGGCTCGGCCCGCGGCGCGGCGCTGACCGGGGCCACGCCCGACGACTGGGACGCGATCGAGACCTACATCGCTAGCTTGCGCTCGCCCAAGGCGCCCACGCGCCTCGACGGGGATCCCCTCGCGGGCCGCACGGTGTTCGACGACGGCGGCTGCGACAACTGCCACAGCGGCTCGCTGTGGACGATCTCGCGGCGCAGCTACACCCCGGCCTTCAACGCCAACGACGGCAGCGACCTCGACGAGCGCGCGCTGACCTTGCTCGAGGCCGGCGTGTCCTCGACCGGTGACGTGCGCGCGGATCAGCTCACGAGCACCGATGTCAGCGAGCTGACCGTGCTCGCCAACGATCAAAACGGGGCGCCCGCGCGCCACGTCTGCGTGTCGCGGATTGTCGGGACCTTCGATGTCGACGGTCCGGCCAGCCACGGCGCCGAGGAGCTGCGCCAAAACGGCGCGACCGCCCAGGGCGCCGACGGCTACAACGTGCCCTCGCTGCTCGGCGTGGGCCAGGGCGCTCCCTACCTGCACAACGGCTCGGCCGAGAGCCTCGAGGAGCTGCTCGATCCCAGCGGGGACTTCACCGCCCACCTGCGGGCGGGCAACCAGGTGTTCGGGCCGACGGATGAGCAGCTCGCGGATCTGATCGCCTTTGTCAAGGCGATCGACGACGACACCGAGACCTTCGCGGTCGACTCCGATCAGGACTTCTGTCCGAGCAACGTGCCGCAGCAGCAGTGAAGTCGTGACGCTGCGGCGAGCTGAGCTCTCGTAACGTGGGGGGAAAGAGCACCAGGCGGCGGTCGGTGCCGGTCGCACCGACCGCCGCCTTGGGGCATGATGGCCAGGCAATGGACCTGGTTCATCTGCGCTACTTCCGCGTGATCGCGGAGGTCGGCAACCTGACCGCAGCGGCGAAGCAGCTCGGCGTGGCCCAGTCCACGCTCACGGCGGCGGTCAAACGCCTCGAGGAGCACCTCGAGAGCAAGCTCCTGCTCCGAAACCCGCGCGGCGTGACGGTCACGCCCACCGGCCGAGCCCTGGCGACCTCCGCCTGCGAGATCCTCGGGATGGTCGACGAGATGGAGGAGCGGATCCGCGGGCTCGAGTGCGGCGACGCGGGCGAGTTCGTGATCGGCTGCCACGAGTCGCTGGGTGCCTACTTCTTGCCGGCGTTCATGAGCGCCTTCTTGGCAGCCAGCCCCGGCATCGAGATCCGCGTGTGGAACGGGACGTCGGCGGGAGTGCGCGAGGCGGTCATCGATCGCCGCGTGCACTTTGGGTTGATCGTCAACCCGCTGCCCCACGACGAGCTGGTGATGGTCGAGGCCTTCCGCGACGCCGTGGCCTTGGTCGGCCGCGTCGACGGCCTGGCCGCGCCCGGCAGCCGCGAAGAGATCGAGTCCAGGCTCCGCAACTCGCCGTTGATCTACGCCGGGCGCGTGGACCAGTGCCAGCAGATCGTCGACACCTTGCGCGGGATGGACCTGCTGCCCGAGCGGCTGCTGACCACCGGCGACCTCGAGCTTGCCAAGACCCTGGTGCTCGCGGGCCTGGGCGTGGGGATCCTGCCGCGGCGCGTGGCCAACTACGGCCACGAGGGCGAGCTCGTGGTGATGCACCCCGAGCTCCCGCAGATCCCCGATCGCATCTTGCTGTGCTTTCGCGCCGACGCTCACCGGACGGCGGCGTGGCGGCGGACCAAGCAGGCCCTGCTCGCCCACGCCGAGCGCATCGCGCCCATCCCAGGCGAGCGCGGGGAGCCGGGCGCGTAGGAGCCCGTGGTGAAACCCAACACGACACCTCGCTTGTTCTTTTCGCCGAGGGCTTTGTCGCCAAAACTTGCAGTACGCCCGGTACAGCGGCGTTTTGGCTTCGCGCCCTCGACGAAAAACCCGGCGCCAGGAGCCGCGCTGGGTTCCACCACGGAATCCTGAATACGCCCCTAAGTCATCGAGATCAAACAAGTTTCTGGATCCCGGCTAGACCGTCTCCACCATGTCTCCACTCCCGACCGGTGAGCCGGGCGAAGGAAGTTCGAGGAGCTTGATCGCCCGCTCGAGCGCAGCAGGGCTCGAGTGCATGTAGCGCTGCGTCGTCTGGAGGTTGCCGTGCCCGGCGAGCTCCTGGATCGCCCTCGCGGGCGCCCCCCTCATGGCGAGGTGAGAGCAGAAGGTATGCCGGAGCTTGTGGGGCGACCTGTACTTCAGCTTGGCCCGCCGGCACAGCTTCATGAGCCAGTTCGCCAGGCTTCATGCGTTTGGAGTTCCTACACGCACTCGAGCGGAGACCCAGACTTGGCATCTGATCCAGCCATTGCCACTTTCTTAATGCACCATTGCGGCGCATCCTCCGATTGATTCATGCGATTTTAACCGACTTGGCGATTGGGTAATGTGCCAACGGACATCCACTGCGCTCAGTGACAGCAAATTTAAAACCACATATTTAGAATCGCTTAAAGCAGAGGCTATGGGTTGACATTGAAGTTTAAGCGTGTCTTTAATGCCGGCGTCGGAATGCCGGCTGGAGCTAGAACCATGACCAAGAAGACCAAAGTTTCGGAAAAGAAGACCCAGGAGCGCAAGTTGAGCAAGGAGGAGCTGCTCGCGATCGTCGGTGGCCGCGCCGCGCCCATCGACTCGAATTTCTCCACCTACTCCTGCTTCAACGCTGGCTGCACCCACTCGACCGACGGCTGCTAGCCGCCGATCTCGCCAACAATGGTCGAACTCGGGCAATTGGCCATCCAGTATCTCGAGCTCGATGAAATATGGAGCCGAGGCGCGAGCACTCTCTACGATGGGATTGCAAATTCGCGTCTCGGCTACCCGTGGTTGATTGGCACGCTCTCGCGGGTGGGCATCGAGCACGCCACAATGACCCGATTCGCGCGGGTGCGGCTGCGCTCGCCTAGCGGCGAGATCAAGCCAGGTGCGCGGGCGGCATTCGTGGGCTCGCTCGGGCGCAGCCTCGCGCGCGCGACAATGGCCGACATCGATCCCGACCAGGGTCCGTGCGTCGAGTCCGAGCTCGAATCGTTCGTCCTCGCGGGCGGCGAATTTGGCCCCGATCTGTTCCTCGGCACCGCCGGCGTCGTCGCTGGGCTCGCGCAGCTGGTCGGCCGCTACCCGGTCGCCGGACCGCTGCTCGACCAGGCGATCGACGAGCTCTACGCCCAGCTCGAGCCGGGCATCGGTCAGGCCGAGCGGCGTGTACTCGGCCTCGCCCACGGGCTCGCGGGTCAGGCCGTGGCGCTCGAGGTCGGCCACCGTCGACGACCGTGCCCGTTCATCGAGGCGTTCCGTGCGTGGACCTACGAGCTGGTCTGCGCGAGCGTGGTCGACGACGCCGATGGGCGCCCGCTGTGGCCCCACGCGGTCGGCGGCATCGCTGCGTTTCAGGGCTGGTGCAACGGCACGCCGGGGATGGTCCACGGGTTCGCGCTGGCCGCGGCGCTGTCGGGTGATCGGCGCTACCGCGCGCTGACCGAGCGTGGCCTCGAGCTCATGGGCCGCTTCGACTTCACCCGCGAGTCGATGAACGACACGCTGTGCTGCGGGGCGCTGGGCGTGGCCGAGGCCTACCTCAACGCGTTTCGCCTCGACCGCGATCCCGACCACCTCGAGCGTGCGCGAGCGATCGTCGCGAGCGTCGATCCGCTGGCGATGGCTGCCGACAACCATGCTGACGAAATTGCGAGCCTTCATCGGGGTCTGCTGGGGTGGATCTATGTTGGTTGCGAGTGCGAAGCCGTCGACGAGCTCCCGCCCGTGGGTCTCGACCTGTGGCCGGTCGTCGCTGCTCAGTAGATGCCGTCGAAGTCGTCGCCGACGATGCGCCGCCACTGGGTCCCGATGAACCGCGTGGTCGCGACATCAGGGTCGAGGCACGACGGGCCGCCGTCGGGCGCGATGTTCATTCGCGCGAGCCAGGCGTCGCTGCCGTACTCGGCGTCGACCACCGCAGCGTTGATCGCCAGCCAGGTGCGCGCGAACGCCTCGTAGGTCCGCCAGCTGACTGACAAGAACCGTGGGTCGGCAGCGACGCGGATGGCCTCGCTGGCCACGCCCGCGCCGAGGCCATGTCGGGCGAGCGCGGCGGTGTGCGCGAGGGTGTGGGTTTGGGCCTCGCCGACGCACGCGGCGAGGGCATCGACGAGCAGCTCGAGCGGCGCGAGCCCGGTGTAGACGACGATCTTGTCGGGCCGCGCGAACACGTGATCATCTGCAGCGGCGTCGCGGATCGACAGCTTGGGATCGGCGTGGACGAAGGTCTTGAGCGCGATCGAGTGAGCGGCGACCGTGGTGCAGGTGTGGACACGCTCGACGACCCGCCAGTAGTCGGCCGGGCCCACGCACAGGTAGAGCTTGGGCCGCCATGGACCGCTGAATTCCGGCTGCTGGCCGGAGCGGCGCAGCCACGGACCGACACGGTCGAGCGGATGCTCGGCGGCCGCGAGCCGGGCGAGCATCTGCTCGCGGGCTGCGCTCGCGCTGGCGTGAAAGCCTGGCTGCTCGAACCCCCACACGACGGGCGAGACGTAGGGATGGATGAACTCGGTCGACGCTTGGCTCGGGCTAGGCATGGTCATGCTCGGCGAGCGCGTGGGCATAGGGCGCGCGCAGCTCGGTGAAGATTCGTCGAGGCTCCGCATGGGCTGGTTCGACGGACAGCGCGTCGAGCTCGGCCCAGACCGCGGCGATCGTCGGCGGCCGCGCCTGCGGGTCTGCTTCGATGCAGCGCTCGATCAGCGCCAGCAGTCGCCCGCGACCCGCAGCCTGGCAGGCCACGCGAAGATGCGCGTGGTCGCGAAAGTCTGCGAACCACCCGCGCCCGGCCTGACTCAAGTTCCACGAGTGACACATCATGCTGCCGAGCTGATGGACCACGCAGGCCTCCGTGACCTCACCGTTGCCGGTGTCGAGGGCGAGGTCGTGCTCGGGCGCGCCAAACGGGCGGGTCTGCTTGAGCTGCCAGGCGCCGTAGCTGTCTTCGGGGTCGAGGACCGCGCAGCCCTCGAGGTCGATGATCGTGACCCGCGACAGGTCGGGGCTGACCATGATGTTCTCGGTCTTGATGTCGGAGTACAGCAGCCGCCGGCGACGAAACGCGGCGAGCTGCTCGGCGACGAACAGCCACAGCCCGATCAGCTGGTCGGCCGAGCACGGCTGCTTGCCGATGCGCTCACCGACGTGCTCGGTGCACAGCGGGTCGGTGTCGAGTGCGCCGAACAACACCCGGCGCTGCGCGTCGTCGAGCTCGATGAGCGCGGGCACGGCGAGGTCGGCGAGCAAGCTCAGCGCCGCGCGCTCGCGCTCGACGTCGTCGGCGTGGGTCTGCTTGAAGCCGTCGAACTTGACGAAGGCCAGGCGCCGACCATCGGGCCCGTCGAGCTCGATGTCGGCGTGGAGCTTGAGCGCGGAACGGACGATCCGGGTCATGCCGCGCCTACCTGCGAGCGGTGGTGACGTGGCTCGCGCGACTTGATCCCAAAGGTCGTGAGCTCGTACAGCATCGCCGCACTGCACGGGTCGAGGCGCTCGGGCTCGACCGGGAGGCCGAGGAAGGACATCCACCGATCCCAGCGACCCTCGGGCATGACCGCGCGGGCGGCGTGAAGCGGCTCGAGCAGCGCCGGCTCGAGTTCGATCGAGGCGCTGAACCGGCGCTCGCCGACGCGCATCAGGTGGTCGTAGCCGGCCACGTCGGTCGCACGCAGCTCGAGCTCGCCAGCGACGGCGCGGGCCTCGACGTCGAGCGTGGCGTAAGGACGATGGACGCAATGCGAAGCCCCGAGGGTGTCGAGTCGATCGTCGAGCGACGCGATCAGATCGCGGTAACGGGCGAGGCTGGTCTCGTACGGGCGATAGAACGACGCCAGCAAGCGCCGACTCCAGTCGAGCTGCTCGTCGACGTCTGCGCCGCCCACGGTCCTGGCCATGATGATGCCGAGCCGATGGTTGGACGGGAGGATGCTCTGGAGGAAGTGGGGGAAGCTGCGGCCGAAGCGAAAATTGATCGAGAAGCTGAAGTCCAGGTAGTCGACGCAGTGCCACACGCCCGGCCCCATGTAGAGCCCGTCGCGGGGCCCGATCTGCGCCCACCAGCCGCCAGCCTCGGCCACGAAGCGCGCGCGGGCCTCGTGATCGAGGTCGTGGAAGCGGACACCGGAGAAGTTGAACACCGGATCGAGCTGGTGACCGGACTCGGCCGGCAGCAGGTAGACCCGCTTGGTCCCGAGCAGCTGGTAGAGCATCACGTGGCGACCATCACCATCGAAGTGGAACGGCGCGACGTTGCCGGCCGCGCCGACGAACGCGTAGCTGCGGGCTGGCTCGAACGGCCCATGCATCGCCGCTGGCAGCACGAACTGGTCGAGCAGCGGACGCGGCGTCTTGTGCTCCGAGATGTAGAGCGGGAGCTCGGTGGTCGTCGTGGCCAGGGCCATGAACCTGCCGTAGGTGGTCTCGTAGGTCTGGGGCAGGCCCCGCTCGGCGCCGAGGAACTGCTCGTAGGGCTCAACGAGGACTGCGGGCTCGTCGGCGAGCAGCTCGCTGAGCTCGGCCAGGCCCAGGTCGTGGCCAGGGCTGGCGCGGAAGGGCTCGCGCACCACCTGGGGCGGGCCGCCGAGCAGCGCGTCGAGACCTCCGGCCGTCGCCAGTTGATCGGGAGATATGGGGATGAGCTCGGTCATGTCGCTAGATCAGCTCGAAGCAGGGTTCGCGGAACCGCCCGCGGATGAAGTCGAACTCGCTGGCGTGAACGGCCCAGTAGCTGCGGACCGCGGGGGCACGCGCGAACTCGTCGAGGGCGGCGTGGCGGTGCCCGTCGTCGCATCGCTCGTCGAGCGCGACCCGCAGCGCCTCGCGCAAGCCACCATCGCTACACATCAGCCCGGCCCAGTCGATCGGGCAGCGCATCAACCATGCGTGACGAGCCGAGGGTGCCTCGCCCAGCTGACCGCCGGTCACCCCGATCATCGGCAGACCTAGGCGCTCGAAGTCGCTGTCAGCGAGCATCAGCTGACGCTGGCTGACGTAGGCCCCGCGGGCCGCGAGCCGATCGACGACGGCTTGGGCGAGCTCGTTGGCCGCAAACAACCGCGCCGTCGCCTGGTCTGGGCCTTCGCGGGCGAGCGCGACGAGGGTCTCGGCGTAGGCGGCGAGCGCCGGGTCGAACAACCCGGGCTCGAACTCGAGCCCATCGGCGTCGGCGAGCAGTCCTCGGCCTGCAGCGTGGGCCAGCTGCCACAGATAGTAGGCCCGCGCCTGCGCGCTGCGACGCACTCGAACGCCAGGTTCCGGGCCGACACCGCGCGCGAGCGCGGCGAGCAGCTCGTGGATGTAGGCGCGGATCGAGCCTTCCTCGGGCCCGGCCAGCGCGGCCTCGTGCGCGCGCGGCAGTCCGTCGATCCGACAAAAGCGCTCGTAGAACTCGTCGGCGATACCCGAGCTGCGCATGTGGACGAGGAGCCGCGCCTGGACCTGCTGCGAGAGCATGACGAAGCGAAAGATCCGCGCGCGCATCGCTTCGAAGGCCGGCAGGTCGGCCCCCCAATCGAGCGACGCCCGCTCGAGCGCGAACATGTCCATGGTCCGCTCGAGCTGCTCGCACGGCTGCTCGAACCCAGCCGCGGCGAGCACCTCGAGGCTCTGACACAAGGTCGAGAACCCGACCGAGCGATGACGCAGACGCTCGTCGCCGAGGATCCCGAGCGTGAGGTCGCGGTAGAGGACGTCGCTATGGAAGAAGCACGCAGCCTCGCTCAGGTGCATGTACGAGATGAACGCGTCGTCGGCCCAAGTCAGGGGGTTGGTCTCGCCGACGAAGAACGGCTCCCAGGCCAGGATGTGGAGCAGCTCGTGGCCGAGTTCGGCGAAGTCCTGGCAGATCGCCGGCCAGTGGTCGTAGCGAATCTCGTCGCCAGCTTCGGGCGGCTCGCGATAAGGAGCCGGCATGAAGAACGCGAGGTAGGGCCGCTGGGCGATCGGGTTCCACTCGCGGATCGCCCGACCTCCGGGACTACGGTGCGACTTGGCCAGCGTGTCGATGCCATCGAGCTGGCGCGCGAGGCCCGGATAGCGCGTGTGGAGCTGGGTCGCATCCGCCAACGAGCCGAGGTCGCTGCGCCTGAGCTCGAAGATCTCGCGCATCAGCTGGTCTCGCATGCGGGCGCACCATAGCGACGAGCGAATTGTCGCGCGCCGACTGCCCGGTCGGTATTGGTGATGGGGCGCGATGCCGACGTGCGATCGGTTGGTTTGCGCGCCCGCGATGCGGCCGGCCAAGCGCGAGACCTGCCCACGCGACCACGATCACCACCGCGTGAGCGTCAGGCCGCGCGCGAGCTGCAAGCGCGCACAGCCCGGCCTGGCCCGCGGTCGAGCGCCGCAACGCGGCCAAGCACCAACACGTTGCGATGGCCGTCGCTGACCGTGAGCATTCCTACACGACCATCGACTCGCGGCAAAACAACCACGCCGTGGTCGCACGCACAACCCCGCATCGCTACCAACCCGGACGAGATCGCGCGAGCGCTGGCGGACGCGGGGCTGGGGCCGCGGTGATGCCCGGGCAAATCGGATCGCCGATCACTGGCCGAACAAAGGGCTGGCGGAGCTGCTGCCCCACAACTGGTCGCCGAGCGACGTCGTGGCGGGCTGATCGAGCTCGGTGCTCGTGCTCGGGCGGTGCCACAGCCTCCGTGCGCCCGCAAGACGCCCTCACCGAGTGCTTAGTGCGCCGGGATAAACCGGCAGAGAGGAAGGAATGAAAGAGTCCAACACCGAAGGAGTAGCGACCCACGGTGACCCCGAGTCATGCGTCGACGATCGCGAGGTCGCAGGCGAAGCGTTGACAGGGGCACGTGCGGGCAGGGTATTGAGCCGCGAAATCAGGTCAACTCGGGGTGCCGACGCTGTTAAGCAAAGCGGAAGGCCACACGCCCAGCGCCGTCAGCGCGAGGAGTTGGGTGACCCCGCGCGGTCGGAGACCCCCTCGCACGCACGGAACCTCTTTGCGCGAGAACCGGGAGATCTCCACCCCGCCCGAGCGAGATGGTGGCTCGGGCCGCACCGGGAAGGCCGTCGGCCACACGCCGGTGGTGCACGGGATGGAGAGGTCGGACGGGCCCATAGTACCGACGAAGCCGCCGAACGACGCCCGCAGGGCTGAGGAGGTGGTGGAGGGAAGGGGACCGACCAAGGGGAACACGGACGAGCAAAACGTGCGCCGGACGCAGTGCCGGGGAAGCACGCCAAGTGCGCTCGATCGTGTGCGGGAGGCGGCGAGGAAAGACAAGAAGATGAAGTTCACGGCGCTCTTTCATCATGTGACGCTCGAACGGCTGAGGGCCTCCTACTACGCGCTGCGTAGGCGGGCGGCTCCCGGCACCGACGGCGTGACATGGGCGGAGTACGGGCAGCGTCTCGAAGACAACCTTCGTGACCTGCTCGACCGACTCCACCGAGGGGCGTACCGAGGGAAGCCGACTCGGCGTGTCTACATCCCGAAGCCTGGCGGGCGGCAGCGTCCGCTGGGTATCGCGTCGTTGGAGGACAAGATCGTCCAGCGTGCGGTGGTCGAGGTGCTGAACGCCATCTACGAGACCGACTTCCTCGGCTTCTCCTACGGGTTTCGGCCTGGGCGGAGCCCTCATCAGGCTCTGGATGCCCTGGCTACTGGAGTCCAGCGGAGGAAGGTGAACTGGGTGCTCGACGCGGACATTCGTGGTTTCTTCGATGCCATCGACCACGAGTGGATGATCAAATTCGTCGAGCATCGGATCGCGGACAAGAGGATCGTTCGGCTGCTGCGCAAGTGGCTCAAAGCCGGCATCCTCGAGCAGGGGGAGATGACGTACCCCGAGGGTGGGACGCCTCAAGGAGCGACGATTTCGCCGCTTCTGGCGAACATCTACCTTCACTACGTTCTCGACCTTTGGGCCCAGCAATGGAGGAAGCGTCATGCTGTCGGTGAGATGATCATCGTGCGGTATGCCGACGACTTCGTGGTGGGCTTCTGATCGACGACAATAACTTTTGCCGGTCGACGACAACTAAACCTGCCGGTCCGAGCCAGCCAGAACGCGCGTGGGACGCTGGGGAGCAGGAGCCCCCACGTGGTCACGGACGAGCAAGTACGGCTGCTACGGAGCAAGATGAACCAAGGCAAGACACAGCAGGCCGCAGCAGCGGCGGCGGGAATGAGCGTGAGGTCGGCGCGGAAGTGGCAGAGCGGGCCACTGCCCTCGCAGACCAAGGAGCCGCGGCACTGGCGGACGCGCAAGGATCCCTTCGAGGGGGTGTGGGAGGAGAAGATCGTCCCGCTGCTCGAGCGGGACAAGGAGGGCGAGCTCGAAGCCAAGACGCTGCTGAAGCAGCTGATCGAGGAGAAGCCCGAGCGCTTCAACCAGGGCCAGCTGCGGACGATGCAGCGGCGGGTCCGGGACTGGCGAGCGCTGCACGGACCAGACAAGGAGGTCTACTTCCAGCAAGAGCACCCGCCCGGCGAGGAAGCGGCGCTGGACTTCACCAACTGCAACGAGCTGCAGGTGACGATCGCGGGCGAGCCCTTCCGCCACCTGCTCTTCGAGCTGGTCCTGGTCGCGAGCGCGTGGACCTGGGCCTGCGTGGCGCTGTCGGAGAGCTACGAGGCGCTGGTCGAGGGGCTCCAGCGGGCACTGTGGGCCCTGGGCGGGGTGCCGCGGAAGCTGACCCTCGACAACATGTCGGCGGCGACGCACGAGCTGAAGAAGGCGCGGGGCCGGAGCCTCAACAAGCGCTTCGCGGACGCGTGCACGCATCTGGGCATCGAGACGGTCCGGCGCATCAACGTGGGCAAGTCGCACGAAAACGGCGCGGTCGAGGTCCGGCATCGGCGAACCAAAAAGCTGCTGAAGCAGGCGCTGATCTTGCGGGGCAGCCGGGACTTCGCCAGCGTCGAGGATTACGAGCGCTTCGTCCAGCAGACCCTCGAGCGCGAGCACAACCAGCACGTCACGGCGAAGCTCGAGCTCGAGAGCCCCTTGCTGAGGCCGCTGCCGATCAAGCCGGTGCCGACCTACACGACCGAGACGCCGAAGGTCCGGCGCTGGAGCACGATCAAGGTGCGGGGGCGGATCTACTCGGTGCCTTCGCAGCTGATCGGCCACCAGGTCGAGGTCCGGCTGCACGCCAACGAGGTCGAGCTGCGCTACGGCGGTGAGGTGGTCGAGACCTTCCCGCGGCTGCGAGGCGAAGGCGCGCACCGCATCGACTACCGCCACGTGATCGCCTCCTTGGTGCGCAAGCCCGGGGCCTTCCCCAACTACTGCTTCCGCGAGGAGCTGTACCCCTCGCTGATCTTCCGCCGGGCCTACGACGCGCTCGAGCGCGCTCGACCCGGGCGCGGCCACGTCGACTACGTGAGGATCTTGCACCTCGCGGCGATGACGATGGAGTCGACGGTCGAGGCCGAACTCGCGCAGCTGCTCGAGGCCGGCGCGCCCTTCGACTACGCGACGGTCAAGCAGCGGGTCCAGCCCACGGAGTCCGAGGTCCCGCAGCTCGAGGTCGGCGAGCCCGATCTGGGCGTCTACGACGAGCTGCTCGGAGGTGCGGCGTGAACCCTCGACCCCCCGCCCACGCCGAGCAGATCACCACGCTGCTGCGCAGCTTCAAGCTGACGACCGCGGCCGAGGAGCTGGTCCCGCGCCTGGTCACCGACGGCCACGAGCCAGCGCTGGCGACGATCGCCGAGGTCCTGGACCTCGAGGCCGAGGCCCGCCACGCTCGCCGAGTCGCTCGCCTGCGCCGGGCCTCGAAGCTCAGCGTCGGCAAGACCTTCGAGACCCTCGACGACAAGCGGCTGCCGCGACCGGTGGTCCGCAAGCTCCGCGAGCTGCAAGCCGGCGACTTCCTCGACGAGGCGATCAATGTGCTGGCCTTCGGCCTGCCCGGCGTCGGCAAGAGCCACGCCCTCGCGGCCCTCGGCCACGCCCTCGTCGAGCAGGGCCGCTCGGTGCTGTGGACGCCGACCTACTCGCTGATCCAGGAGCTGCTCGCGGCCAAGCGAGATCTGGAGCTGCCCCGGAAGCTGCGTCGGCTCGACAACTTCGAGCTCGTGATCCTCGACGACATCGGCTACGTCAAGCAGTCGGCCGAGGAGGCCGAGGTCCTCTTCACCCTGCTGGCCGAGCGCTACGAGCGACGCTCGACGGCGCTGACGAGCAACCTGGTCTTCAGCGAGTGGGACCGGATCTTCAACAACAAGATGGCGACCTCGGCCGCGATCGACCGGCTCGTGCACCACTCGGTGATCCTGGAATTCAACGTGTCCAGCTACCGGACCGAGAAGGCCAAGGGGCGCAAGAAGGGCTGACGCCCGACGACAACTACACCGGGCTGCGACAACTGCCCGAACGACAACTACCCCGCGCGCGAGGTCGCCGTGCACGGGGACGCGCAAGTCTCGCACCGGCAGGAATAATCGTCGCCAATCGGAAAAAATAATTGACGCTGATCAGGCTTCCAGCGCGAGTCGGATGCGAAACGGTTCCAGAACGCTCTGCGCGCGCGACTGCACGCGTTCGAACTGGAACTGCACCCCGACAAGACTCGCTTGCTTCGCTTCGGCAGGTTTGCTGCGGCGCAGCGTCGAGACCGAGGGGAGGGACGGCCAGAGACCTTCGAGTTTCTGGGCTTCATCCACATCTGTGGGAAGTCCAGGCGCGGACGTTTCTTGCTGTTGCGTCACACATCGACCAAGCGCATGCGGGCGAAGCTGAAGGCCATCGGACGAGAGCTGATGCGTCGACGGCATCATCCGCTACCCGCTCAAGGAGCATGGCTGGCTCGCGTACTACGAGGTCACCTCGGGTACTATGCGGTGCCGACCAACATCGAGAAGCTGGGACAATTCTGCCGAGAGGTCGTCCGTCTCTGGTTGCGAGCGCTTCGGCGCCGAAGCCAGCGGCATCGACTAACCTGGGAGCGGATGAAGAACCTGGCTGGCCGATGGCTGCCGCGAGCTCAGATCCTTCATCCTTGGCCAACCATCCGCTTCGACGCCAACACCCGAGGTAGGAGCCCAGTGCGGTAGTTCCGCTCGCTGGGATCTGTGCGGGGGGCGGGCCGAACCCTCGAGCTAAGGCCCGTCTCTACCGCGACCAGCCAAACAGCTTGCGCTTCTTGCCGACGCGCTTGCGGATGCGGGCTTCGCGGGGAGACAGAGTGACGGGAGGGTTCCAGCGGGGGAGCGTCATGCGTGGCCTCGTGTGAGGCCTACGGGATCACGACCGCCAGACGTTGTCGAACCGCGCCGCTAAGCGATCGGAATCTATTAACAATTCAAACTGATCGCCGCTCTAGTACGACTTGATCACATCCGCGAGGGCCTGATCGGTGGCCCCCGTGGGTCGATGTCACGTCCGCACATGGGACAGTGACCCAGCAAGTGAAGCAGGACCACTTGTAGCAACGCTCGGAATGCCTGGATGGTCAGCCCCGGCTCGGCTCGCTGTGCTTTCCGCCTCCGGGTCCTCCGGGGAAAAAATCACGCGGTGGAGCGTGAGAAAGGCGTGAGCCGCGGCGACCAGGGCGACGTGGTGGTGGAAGCCTCGCCATGTTCGTCCCTCGAAGTGGTCGAGGCCGAGCTCCCCTTTCATCTCCTGGTAGTCCCGTTCGATCCGCCAGCGAAGCTTGGCCAGGTAGACCAGCCTCTTGACCGTGGTCTTCGCGGGCAAGTTCGACAAATAAAACGCGGTTGGCTCCTTCTTCTTGTAGGACCACTCACACAGCAGCCACTGCACTTCACCCGGTGGGTGCCCTGACCGATGCCGGTGCGCGGTTCGGATGCGTAGCACCGCGAAGCGCCGCCGCTGAGGCCCGCGCGTCCCGTGGCGCCATTCGACGTGACGGAAGCGCCTGGCAGGCAAGCTCTTCGCCAGCTCTTCGACCGAGACGGGCTCGACTCCTTCGGGGGAGACCCACTTTGTTCGTGGCCGCCCCCTGGTGCCGGGAGCTTTGGACGGAGGAGGGCTCGGGCACGTCCCTGGCGGCCATACGACCGCGTTGCCGGAGATGCGCAGTACGTAGTGGAGCCCGCGTTCTTCGAGTCCCTTGCGGAATTCCGTCGAGTCGCCGTAGGCCGCGTCGGCGAGCACCGGTCGAGGCGCGAGCCCCCATTCGAGGGCGCGGTCGAGCATGCCGAGGCCGAGCTCGAGCTTCGTTTGATGGGAGAGCTCCTCGGGGACGCCTGCCTTGGTCCGGCGCCTTGGGTCGTTGGCCCAGACCTCGGGAAGAAACAAGCGCATGCCGATGCAAGCGCCGCCCGCCTCGCTGGCGAGGTGGAGGCTTGCTGCGACCTGGCAATTGTCGACGCGGCCCATCGTCCCCGAGTACTGACGCTGTACCCCGACGGAGTGCTTGCCCTTCTTGGGGAAGCCGGTGTCGTCGATGACGAAGGCGTCGAGGCCCGGGAGCTTGTCCTCGACGCGCAGGGCGAGTCGGCGAAACAGCTCCCACTCGTCCCAATCAGCGATCGTGATCGCCTGCTGGAGTCGCTGGCGGATGGCTTCGCTGTCACCGGGCGCGGCTGCGAGGCGCTGAGCGATGGGCACCATGCTCTTGCGCTCGCCATCGAGGAGAAGCCCACGCATGTAGTTGGCGAGGGCCTCGCGCCGCTCGCTGCGACCCATCTGATGAGTGATGTAGCCGAGAAACTCCTCGAGTTCGGCCCCCACCCGGGAGATTTGTTCTGGAGTCACCCCCGCAGCAGATCACAGCTGGGGATCGTTGTCGATCCCCATCTGACCAAGTAGTCCTAGCCCCCGACTCCCCCGGCCGTGGCCCTCACTTCCCGAGCTTGGCGCCCGAGGGCCGCGACATGCAGCGCTTCAGCCACGCGCCGGTCCGCGGCAGGCCGTCGAGGGACACGCCCATGCTGACGCCCCAGCCGAGCACGCCCGCGACGATCAGGTCGGCGAGGCTGAAGTCGCTGCCGAGCAGGTAGTCGTCGCGCTCGAGCTCGCCCTCGAGCACCGTGAGCCGCTTTTTGAGCTCGGCCCGGGCGAGCTCGGCCAGCGGCGGGTGATGCAGGGCCTCGGGCACCATCGCGGAGGTCGAGACGATCAGCAGGCGGACGAAGGGCTGGAGGTGCGCGTAGCTCCAGGTCGACCAGGAGACGGCGCGCAGGCGTGCAGCGCTGCCCGCCGCGGGCCACAGACCACGCTCGACACCAAAGCGATCGCCCAGGTACTGCATGATCGCCAGGCCCTCGAACATTGGCTTTTCGTCGATCACGAGGGCGGGGACGAGGCCGTTGGGGTTGATGGCCAGAAACTCGGGCCTCTTTTGCTCGCCCGCGTCGAGGTCGAGGCGGACGAGCTCGTGGGGGATGTCGAGCTCGAGCAGGGCCTGCTCGACGGGGCTGGCGCTGGAAGGACGGGTGGCGGTGTAAAGGGTGATGCTGGTCATGATGATTTCCTCGTGTGTGGGGAGTGGTGGGTTGGTGCGAGGCCCAGCCCCGCGACGAGAGCCAAGCTACTCCCAATTGCGGACAGGTTCTGTCCTCGATGTCCGCGGTACGCTAAAAAGTCGGCATGCTCGACACCTCGGCGCGTTTGTTGCGATTGCTGGCGCTGCTCCAGTCGCAGCGCTTCTGGGCGGGGACCGATCTGGCGGCGCGCCTCGAGGTGACGCCGAGGACCGTGCGCCGCGATGTGGAGCGGCTGCGCAGCCTCGGCTACCCCGTGGCCTCGAGCTCGGGGGTCGCGGGCGGCTACCAGCTCGAGCACGGCAGCCGGCTGCCGCCTTTGCTGCTCGATGACGACGAGGCGCTGGCGATGTCGGTGGGCCTACGCGGCGCCCTGGTGACAGGGGTCGAGGGCCTGGAGGAGGCGTCCTTGCGCGCGATGACCAAGCTCGAGCAGGTCATGCCGCAGCGCCTGCGCGGCCGCCTGGCGGGCTTTCACCGGGCCATCGCCCAGCTCCCGCTCAGGGGGCCGTCGGTGTCCTCGCAGGTGCTCGGCGCCATCGCCCAGGCCTCGTGGTCCGACAAGATCGTGCGCTTCGCCTACGTCGACGGGGCCTCGCAGCGAAGCTCGCGGATCGTCGAACCTCACGGCCTCGTCCACCTCGGCGGGCGCTGGTACCTGGCCGCCTTCGATCGCAAGCGCGAGGACTGGCGGACCTTCAGGGTCGACCGCATCGACGGAAAGGTGCGCGAGGGCGAGCGCTTCGTCCGCCGCGAGCCGCCCGGCAAAGACCTGGTCGCGCTGGTCTCTCGCTCGGTCAGCGGCGTCCGCAGCGACCAGCCCGCGCGGGTGATCATCCACGCGCCCTACGATCGCGTGCGCGCCAAGGTCCCCGCCCTGGCCGCGCACGTCAGCGAGATCGACGCGCAGCGCTGCCTGCTCGAGACCAGCGGGGGCTCGTTTTATCACCTCGCGCTGCACATTGGGCTGCTGGGCGAGGACTTCGAGGTTCAGTCGCCGCCGGAGCTGCAGGCGGTGGTCGAGCGGCTGGCGGGGACCTTTGGGCGCGCGGCGGGGCGGGGTGAGTCCGAGTAGCTCGGCGATCGTCGACGCCAGCCGAAGACGAATGGAATCAACGCGAACCAAAGGAGCGCGCTGCCGTTTTTGGACGGGGGCTCGACCTGACAGCCCTCCGCAGTCTCGGGCGGAGCACAGTCGAGGCCATCGTAGGCGAAGTCGAAGTTTTCGTCGTCCCACCAGCGGATGAAGTCCAGCCACGCGCCCGACTCATGATCGGCGTCGCAGTCGTCCCAGTCATAGCCATAGCGCTTGCTGTAGGCCGTGCATGCTTCGAGGAGCAGGTCTGCGAGCGCGTCGTCACGGACACCGCGGTTTCATACTCTTCTTCGCTCATGCAGGTACAAAGGGAGATGCTCTTGTCTGCCTCCCAGTCGAGGATGAGCTGCTGTGTGCCGTCGTTCCAGTAGCCGCGGGTCCCGACGAGGACGATGCAGGCGGGCTCACGGTGAATATCGGCGAGGTTCTCTTCGCCACTGAGTGGTCGCTCGACGCATCCCCAGGCCACACCGATGAACACGGCGGCGATCAGGGCGGTGAGCTGGCGATGACCTCGTCCCACTAGGAGCCCGTGGTGGAACCCAGCGCGGCTCCTGGCGCAGGGATTTTTGTCGAGGGCGCGAAGCCAAAACGCTGCTGTACCGGGCGTACTGCAAGTTTTGGCGACAAAGCCCTCGGCGAAAAGACCAAGCCAGGTGTCGTGTTGGGTTTCACCACGGGCTCCTAGCCCCTCCGGCTTCATCTTCACTGCTCGAGCTGACAAAGGCGCACGCGCAGCGCGTCGGCGAGCTCCTCGATCGCGGCCCGAGCCAGCGGAATCGCCCCGCCCATGCACACGTAGCCGTGGATCAGCCGCTCGTGGCAGCGCAGGTCCACGGCCACGCCGGCGGCCTGCAAGCGCGCGGCGTACTCGTGGCCCTCGTCGCGCAGCGGGTCGAAGCCCGCGGTGTGGATCAGCGCGGGGGCGAGGCCCTCGAGTGACTCGGCGAGCAGCGGGGAGCCCTTGGGATCGCGGGCGTCCTCGGAGCCGCGGAGGTAGTAGCCCATGAAGTAGTCGAGCAGCTCGACGGTCAGGAAGAAGCCGCGGGCGAAGCGGGTGTGCGAGGCGTGGCCGCGGCGCAGGTCCGTGGCCGGGTAGACGAGCACCTGGGCCCCGGGCTGGGGCTCGCCGGCGTCGCGCAGCTGCTGGCAGACGGCCGCCGAGAGGTTGCCGCCGGCCGAGTCGCCGCCGATGACCAGGCGCGAAGGATCGCCGCCGTGGGCTTCGACCAAACGAGGGTTCTTGCGTAGGGCTCGCACGACGGCGAGGGCGTCCTCGAGGGCGGCGGGGAAGGGGTGCTCGGGCGCCTTGCGGTACTCGATGGCGAGGACCAGGCAGTGGGCGCGGGCGGCGAGCAGGCTGCACGGGCCGACGTGGGTGTCGAGGCTGCCGATCACGAAGCCGCCGCCGTGCAGCCACAGGAGCACCGGGAGGTCCTCGTTGGGCGCGGCCTCGGGGCGGTAGACGCGGCAGGGCAGGGGGCCGGTGGCGCCGGGGAGGGTGGTGTCCTCGATGCTCACGCCGGGGGCCGGGGGCAGGTCGAGGATCGGGGCGTCGCGGTCGAAGGCGCGGCGGGCCTTGTCCGGCGGGAGCTTGTGGATCCCCCCGAGCTTGGCGGCGGCCATGAGCGAGAGCAGGGCGTGGGTTGCGAGGTCGAGCTCGACGCCACGGTCGCTGCGCGGCGGGGGACCGGCGACCATGCGGAGCAGGGGCTCGGGGCCCGCGAGGACGGCTCGGAGGAGTCCGCGGATCAGGGGGAGAGGGGCAGACATGTCGTTGAGTCTGCCGGCTGTCGGGCGTGTGTCCATGGCGAGCCGCGATGAGCCGAAGCTTGGACGTCGGCACCGTGAGCCGTGATACCCTGTGTACGATGAGCGCCGAGGAGGGCGAGGGCCGGCGTCGCACGCAGGCCTGGATGGGCGAGCAGCTCTCCTCGCAGCGGAGCGAGTCGGCGCGCGCGGGCTCCTCGAAGTGGATCCCGGCGGAGCCGGCGTCGTCGAGCTGGACCGGGACGCCGAGCGCCGTCGCGGCTGGCGAGGCCGGGAAGGCAGCGCTGACGCCCGGGGCGGCGCTGCCCGCCAAGGCCGTGGGCCGAGCTGCCGGGGCCCAGCTCCCCGCGACTCACTCTCCCGCAGCCAAGAGCGCGGGCCCTGCCGGCGGGCCGCAGGGCTGGGGTCCGCTCCCGGTTCACCTCGCCGCGCCGACGCAGCCGGCCGCGAGCGCGGGCCAGGCCGGCGAGCTCGTCGGCGGCCGCTATCGCCTCCAGCGCTTGCTCGGTCGCGGCGCGCTCACGGAGACCTGGGAGGCGGTGCACGTCGAGCTCGAGCGCGCGGTGGCGATCAAGTTCGTGCTCCCCCAGCTGCCCACGGAGCTCGGCGAGGCGATGCTCGAGGAGGCGCGCAGCGTCGCCAAGATCGGCCACCCGCACGTGCTCGAGTACAGCGACTTTGGCCGCCGGCCCAACGGCGCGCCCTACTTCGTGATGGAGCTGCTCTCGGGCCAGACCCTGGCCGAGCTGCTCGCGGCGCGCCAGACCTTGCCCTGGGCGCGGGCGGTGAACGTCGCCAAGCAGGTCGCGGACGCGCTCTCGGCCGCGCACCGCCAGGGCGTGGTTCACCGCGACCTGCGGCCAGAGAACATCTTCATGGTCGCGGCCGAGGCGGCCGGCGACTTCATCGAGGTGCTCGACTTTGGCCTGACGCGGGCGGGGGCCTTTGGCGGCACGCCCGGGTTCATGAGCCCCGAGCAGTGCCGCGGCGAGGCCCTGGATCCGCGCAGCGACGTCTACGCCCTCGGCTGCCTGATCTTCGCGATGGTCGCCGGAGAGCCGCCCTTTGTCGGCACGGCCCAGGAGGTGGTCTGGCGCCAGCTCCACGAGGCCCCCAAGACCATGGCGGCCAAGGTCCCGAGACAGTTCATCTCCGAGGAGCTCGAGGCCGTGGTCGCTCGTTGCCTCGCCAAGCTCCCGGAGCAGCGCTTCACCGACACCGAGGCGCTGGGCATGGAGCTCGGTCGCATCGCGCAGGCGGCGAGCTCGGCGAGCATCGCCGGGTCGCCGGTGATCCGCGCGTTCGGATCGGGCGGCGCGGCGCCCATGGGCTTCGCGGGTCGGCCGGCGCCGCGGGACGCCGTCGAGCTCGACGCGAGCCTGGCGGGCGCGGAGCAGGCCGAGCCGGCGTCCACGCGCGAGCGCAGCGGTGATGGTGGAGATGGTGGAGACGTGGGGTGGGCCTTCGATGGTGGGCGGCAGGCCGGCGTCGTGCGGGAGGGAGTGCCCGCCGAGGACATGGCGAGCCCGCGGCGCTCGCCGGCTGCGGTCGTGGCGGGCGTGTTTGGCATCGCTGCGACGATCGGCGCCGTGGGGATCGCCGTGTTCTGGCTGTTCTTTCGTCAGACGGCGGAGGTCGAGGGGGGCGAGCAGGCGCCGACGCAGGATCGGCGCGCGGCCGAGGGCGAACCTGGCGAGGAACCTGGCGAGGCGAGGGGAGAGGAGACGCCCGAGGCCAGGCCGCCGCTGGTGGAGGCCGAGGAAGTCGAGCCTGAGGCGCCGGCGCCAGCGAGCGCGGACGAGTCCGCGGCCGAGGGGTCGAAGGGCGAGTCGTCGGCGAGCAAGAAAGCTCGCGCCAAGGCGACGGCCGAAGACGAGGCTGGAGCGGGCGAGGCCGCGCCGAGCGAGGGCGAGCAGGCGCCTGCTCCCGAGGCGGCCGACAAGCCCACGGACAAGCCGCAGAGCAAGGCCAACGAAGGCATCGAGCTCGACGAGCTCGTCGATCCCTGGGGCTGATCCCCGGGGTGGCGCTCGCGCCACGAGTGAGCGCGCGGTCGGGTGGGTCAGGGACAAAGCGAGGGGACGCTGGGATCGACGAGCTCGATCGGCCCGTCGGGGGTCGCCATGAACAAGGCGCCCGCGAGGCCGAGGAAGCTCAGCGACTTGCCAGGCATGCCGCCGATGTCGCGGGACTGATAGATGGTCGAGCGCGCGCCAGTGTCGACGTCGATGGCGTTGACGACGTAGGGCGCGAGCAGGGACTTGCGCGACGACAGGTAGAGCAGGCCGCTGAGGTCGGCGACGATCGGGTCGTGGCCGATGTTGGCCAGGTTCACCGTCCACTTGGTCGCCATCTCGCCGTCCTCGAGCTCCCAGGGGGCGAAGGCCACGGCGCCGCCGCTGCCGTCGAAGCTGTCGTTGATCGCGATCACGTAGCCGTTCTCGGCGACGGCGATGTTGTGCCAGGTCGAGAGCAGCTTGGTGCTCTGCGGGAAGGCGGTGGCCGAGCCGACCAGCGCGCCGCTTTGCTGGTCGAGGCAGAGCACCTGCGAGCCGGCGACGCCAGGCTCGGGGGCCGCGTGCACGCACAGCCGGCCGTCGGTGAGCACGCCGATGGAGTCGCCAAAGGACAGCCCGGCGGGGGCCTCGTAGATCCAGTCGGGGCTGTGTTGGGTTGCGCCGGCGAGCTCGAGGCTGACCGGGTCGTAGCTGACGCGGAAGATCGCCGCGTCGATCACGAAGAAGAAGTGGCCGAGGCCGTCGGTCAGCGGGCGCGGGCCAAAGCCAGCGTCGAGGGTGGGGTTTGGCCCGCCGAAGTCGAGGTCGCCGAGGCTCGCGCTGTGGCGCACCTCCAACTCCCCGTCCACGGGCTCGGTGGCGATCACCGAGTACAGCGGCATGCCAGTCACGAGCATGTTGCCGTCGGGGAGCAGGGTGGTCCCGTTGTAGGCGCCGGCGGGGATCGCCGTCGACCACGTGGCCTCGCTCAGGTCGTGGCTCAAGCGCACGAGCTTCGAGTCGGCGGTCCACCAGCTGTAGCCCTGGTCATCGAGCAGACCCCCGCCGGCGTTGGGGTAGCTCGCGCCCAGGGGGAAGCTGTGGGCGAGCGAGAGGGTGGTCGCGTCGTAGGCGAGCAGCTCCCCGGCGCCGCCCATGGCCTGGGCGTAGATCAGGTCGCCGGCGTGGAGGGTGACGATGGTGGCTCCCGTGTCGAGGGTGCGCGGTTGCGTCGCGCTGAGATCGCTGCTTGGGCCGCACACCGGCGAGGCGTTGGTGGCCGCGAGGTCATGGTGAATCGTCGGCCAGGGCGCGAGCGCGTCGATGCCAATGACCTCCGCGTCACGCATGAATTCATCATCGAGCGTGGCGTCGGTGTCGGGCACGCAACCGAGGGCTGCGGTGGCGATCAGGGCGAGACAGCGGGGGGACTGGAGCCTGTATTTCATCGTGCTCGCAGCGTAGCGAGAGCCGAGGCGAAGGGGTGTTTCCGCGTGTTTCGCTGGCCCCGATCGCGCGGCCTGGCGCGGCAGCCTCCGCATGTCTGCGCTGCTGAATCTGCATACTTCGACATGCGCGCTCGATCCGCAGCGCATCGGATTCGAAGCCACCGCCAAAAGCGATGCGCACCGAGGTGGTCTATGGCTTGCACAGTCGATGGGCATGGCTGCTGACATGTCTTTGATCTTCGAGACGCTGACCTACCTGGTCACGATCTTGATGCGCTCGTTTTCCAAGTATCTGCTCGTCTGCGGCGGCGCCTATCTGCTGGTCTGGATCGCGCTGCCCAAGCTCCTGCGCCACCGCCGATTACACGCCAGGCAGCCCACGCGCGCGCGGCTGATCGCGGAGCTCCAGCAGTCCTTCATCGGCCTGGTGTCGATCGCCTTGACCACCGCGCTCGCGCTGCCCGTCTTTCACGCCGGCTACCTGAAGGTCTACACGGACGTCGGTGAGCACGGCCTGCTGTGGCTGCCGCTGAGCTTGCTGATCTTGATCGTCGGCGGGGACACCTACTTCTATTGGACCCACCGCGCGATGCATTCACGCCTGCTCTATCGCGCCGTGCACAAGGTCCACCACAGGTCGGTGCGACCCTCGCCGCTGGCCGCCTACAGCTTCTCGGTGCTCGAGAGCATCGTCCACGCGGCCTACCTCCCGCTGGTCTTGCTGGTCATGCCCGTGTCCCACGCCGTGCTCGTGGCGATGGTCGTGTTCTACGTGGGCATGGAGGCCTACGTGCACCTCGGCTACGAGGTCCTGCCCCGCGGCTTCACCCGCCTGCCCGGCGCGCGCTGGCTCGGGACCTCGACGCTGCACAACATGCACCACCAGTACTTTCGCTGGAACTATGGCGTGTACTTCACCTGGTGGGACCGCGCGATGGGGACCTTGCACCCCGACTACGACGCGCGCCTCGAGGCGCTGACCTCGACGCCCCTGATCCTCCGCGGGGCTCCCCTCCGCGCCGCCCCCCTCGACGAGGACCCCTCCGCGGCCCGGTCTGTGAGCGCCGCGCGATGATCGCCTCGGTCGCCCCTCGGGCCTCGCAGCCCCCCAGCTTGTTCGCGCGCGGCTGGGCGGTGCTCTACCACTGCGTGCGCGTGCTCTTCTTGCGCTGGCCCAACTACGACTTCAACGACCTCGCGGGCCTGCAAGACAACCTCGATGGCCCCGCCTTCTCGCGCGCGGCCGCGGACATGCGCGACGACGCCGAGGGCCGTCGGCTGCTGCGCGGCCGCGAGGTGCTCAGGGTGCGCGAGCTGGACTGGGTCTACCTCAGCCAGCTGCCGACCGAGAGCTTCGGCCACAACGTCTGGCATCATTTCTACGCCAACGGCCTGCTCGAGGACGTGGAGCTCGCGCCCCCGCGGCTGTGTTGGGACCCGGACACGGAGTACGCCAAGGCGCGCTACCGATCGACCCACGACATGCGTCACGTACTGCTCGGCCTCGGCATCGAGCTCCACGAGGAGGTCTGCCTGCAGGTGTTCCAGTACGCCCAGCTGCCGCAGAAGTTGTCCGCGCTGGTGGTCTTGTTCGGCGCGCTCAAGCTGCTCTTCGTCGACCCGAGCTGGCGGACCTTCTTCGTGCGTGCGCCGCGAGCCTGGCGGTCCGGCAGGCGCGGTCGCGGGCTGCACTGCGTCTGCTTCGAGGAGCTGTGGGAGCTGCCCCTCGACGCCCTGCGCGAGCGCCTCGGCGTCACGGCCGTGGGCGCGCGCTACCCCGTGGCCGAGCGCCACCGCGACGCCGCTGACTTTCCTCGCATCTACAAAGCCCAACCCAACACCCAGATCGAGAGCACGCCATGACCTCCACTAGCCTGTCCGCCCACGTCGAGCCGCTGTTTCGCCGCCTGTCGCCGATCCGCTACCGCTCCCCCCTTCGTTACCCGCGCCTCGTCGGCCAGGTCCTGTGGCGCAAGCGTCGGGATCAGGCGGTGCTCAGCGCCAAGATCCAGGCGCTGATCGCCGCGCAGGGCCGCGACCTCGCCCCCGAGGTCCTCGACACCTACCTCGAGAGCATGCTGCTGCTCCACTACCTCCAGCTGTCCAACATCAAGGTCTACTCGATGCTCAAGCCCGAGCTCATGGACAGCCTCGCCAGCGAGTGTGCCCGGGTGCTGCGCGCGGGCGTGCCCGGGGACTTCGTCGACGTGGGCGTGTGGAAGGGCGGGAGCAGCATGATCATGAAGTCCGTCAACGACTACCTCGGCGGCACTCGGCGGATCTCGTGCCTCGACATCTACGACACCATGGATCTCCAGGTCATCGACGCCGAGGACCCCGTCGACGATCGGATCATCGTCTCGGCCCTCGACCTCGCCCGCGAGCACTTCGGGACCGAGGGGGTGCGCACCTCGATCGCCGAGATCCGTCAGAACTTCCGCGAGCTCGGCGTGGGCCTCGACGGCGTCGAGTTCCTGCGCGGCAACCTGATCTCGCCGGACTTCCCCTTTGATCGCGTCGGCGAGATCGCGCTGCTGCGCATCGACTGCGACTTCTATACGGCGACCAAGAACACCCTCGCGCGCCTCTACCCCAAGGTGCAGCCCGGGGGCACGATCATCTTCGACGACTACTACCTCGAGGGCTTCGGCGAGGCGCGGGCGGCCGATGAGTTCCGCGCCGAGATCGGCGACGACAGCCCGCTGCTGCGCGTCGGCCAGAGCGCGGTCTGGCGGCTGCCGGGCGGGGATCAGGCGAGCACGAGCAGCACGTAGGCGACCGCGAGGACGATCTGGACCAGGGCGTAGGGCAGCGCCTTGGCCACGAAGCCGGCGAAGCTCAGCTCGAGCTTGTAGCGGTGGATGATCGTGACCGCGACCAGAGTGCTGGCCGAGCCGATCGGGGTCAGGTTGCCGCCCAGGTTGGCCCCGAAGACCACCGACCACCACTTGGGGTCGCTGCCGGGCGTGCCCATGTTGGCGAGGATCTTGGCGAGCATCGCCGACAGCGGGATGTTGTCGGTGACCGAGGAGAAGGCCGAGGCCGAGATCAGCACCAGGCCGGTGCCCAGGGTCTCGCCCAGGCCGATCATCCACGCCAGGCCGTGGCCGATCAGCTCGAGCACCAGGGCGTGCTCCATCACGTTGATGACCACGAAGAGCGCGGCGAAGAAGCCGAGCAGGTCCCAGTCGACGCCCTTGTAGAACTGGTCGACGCTGCTCTTGTAGCGGATCAGCATGATCGCCGCGAAGGCCAGGGCGACGTAGCCCATGCCGAGCTCGCTGACCCAGGGCAGCACCGAGGTCGTGGCGATGACGAGCACGAAGAGCACGGTCATCGCCGCGCCGAACGCGAAGAAGCCCTGGCTGTCGACGCCGTCGCGCTCGTCGAAGCCGTCGACGAGGGCCGCGGCCTCGGCCCGCTCGGCGTCGCTGGTCAGCGCCTCGATTTTGAACAGCTTGATGCCCATGGCGATGGTCACCGCCGTGGCCACGGCCACGTAGGGCGCGGCCTTGTAGAAGAACTCGACGAAGCTGATGCCCGCGGCCGTCCCGACGATGATGTTGGGGACCGAGGAGATCAGCGTGAGCAGGCCGCCGATATTTGTCAGCAGGCCCTCGATCAGCAAGAAGCCGAGCAGGTCGCGCTCGCGGCCGAGCTTGCGCAGGCTGACGCCGGTGAGCGAGCCGACGATCAGCATGGCGGTGACGTTGTTGAGCACCGCCGAGAACACCACGGTCATCAGGCCGTAGAACCACAGCAGCCGCCGGGGCTCGCCGCGGCTGGCCTTGGTCAGCTTGATGGCGATCCACGTGAACAGCCCGGACTTGCTGGTCACGTCGATGAACAGGCTCGAGCCGAGGATGATGGCGATCACCCCCCAGTCCACGGCGGGGATGTAGACCGGCATCTCGATCTCGTGGCCGCCGACGGACACGGGGCCGAAGGGCAGCAGCTCGAGGGCGGTGGCGATCAGCAGGCAGATCACGGCGAACACGCCGACGATCAGCGACTTCTTGGCGTGGAGCTTCTCCTCGAGGGCGAGCGCGAGGATCATCGCGACGAGCAGGCCGGCGAAGAGCAGGGTCACGCTCGTGGGGACGGCGCCCTCGCCGGTGGCGAGCAGGACGGGGGAGGTGCAGAGCAGGGCAAACATGGGGCGAGGTCCTGGGCGTGGCCTAGAGGAGGACCAGAGGGATGTCTCGGATCTCGACGGCGACCGGGTAGGCCATGCCGTGCATGGCGAGCTGGTCCTCGTCTTTGGTGTTCATGATCAGCAGGTCGACCTTGTGGTCGCTGACCAGCTGGCGGTAGGCCGAGAGGTGCTGGCCCATGCGCACCAGCGGCTTGACCTCGAGCTCGGGGCGGTGGCCGGTGATCGCCTGGCGGCAGGACTCGACGTAGTCGAGGGGCTGCTGGAGCAGCTTGTCGCGGATCAGCTCGCGGGCGGGGTCGGTCTCGATCTGCGGGATCTTGGCGATCGCCGTCATGATCCGCTCGTAAGCCGTCTCATCCTCGACGTGGGCGAGCCACAGCTTGCCCTCGGGCTGGGTCAGGGCGGCGGCGAAGTTGACCAGGCGATCGGAGCCCTGGAGGTGGTCGGTCATCGCCATGACCACGTCGGTGTCGACCAGCGCGTGCTCGGCGATGGCGTCGTTTTTGGGGTGGGGCGTGAGCAGGACCGGGACCTCGGTGGCCTGGGTGAGCACGTGGATGAACTCGCCCAGGCTGTAGCGAAAGGTCCACGCCGAGCTGTGCAGATGGCGATAGGTGCACAGCAGGTCCGGGCTCCAGTCCTCGACCATGCGGTGGAGCTCGCCGACCAGGGCGTAGTCCGAGCCGACCAGCAGCTTCCACTCGACGGCCTGGTCTGTCTTCGAGCCGGAGCCCGCCAGGAAGTGGCCCAGGAACTGTTGCAGCCGGGCGAGGTAGCGCTCGGAGGGCTCACGATCGAGGTCGGTGACGACCATGATCTTGGTGATGCCCGGGGGCTGCCACGTGAACTGGTCCTTGGCGGCCGAACGGAACGCGCTTTCGAAGTGATCGAGGGTCGTCATGGCGAAGGCGCGGCGATGATACAACGCCGCGCTGGGCCAGGCGGTGACCCGGCTCAGCTCGCGCGGCGCTCGAGCACCATGATAGTGAACGCGTGGGCGTGACGCTCGTCTGCTGGGTGCTCGCGGCGCTCGACCTCGGTCCACGCGCTGCGATCGAAGGCGGGGAAGTGGGCGTCGCCTTCGACCTCGGCGTGGACGCGGGTCAGGTAGAGGCGATCGGCGAGGGCGAGGGCCTCGGCGTAGAGCCGGGTGCCGCCGATGACGAAGGCCTCGTCGTCGCCGGCCTCGCGGGCGAGGGCCAGCCCCTCGGCGAGGGAGCGGACGATCTGCGCGCCGGGGGCCTGAAAGTCGGGGCGGCTGGTCACGACCAAGTTCACGCGCTTGGGTAGGGGCTTGCCCTGCGACTCCCAGGTCCGCCGGCCCATGATCACATGGTGCCCCTGCGTCGTGCGCTTGAAGTGGCGAAATTCGTCGGGCAAGTGCCAGGGCAGATCCTGGTCCCGGCCGATGACGCCATTTTCGGAAACGGCGGCGATCAGAGCGACGCGCATGCCCGACGGGTGTCACGGCGGGCAGGTCTCGTCAAGACGGAGCGTTGAAGATGAGCAGCCCTGGGTCGACAATGTCGGCGTGGAGCGGGAAAACCACCAACAACGCGCGCTGAGGCGTGCTGCACTCGCGGCGTTCGCGTCGCTTTGTTCAATACCCCTGGGCGCGGGCTCGGCCTGGGCCGGTCCTGGCGAGATCGAGCAGTCGAATCCGCAGTCGATCGTCAACGGCACCGAGGTCGGCAACTGCGGCTATCCGACGGCCGTGGGCATCGGCTGGGACGAGGAGAACATCCGCTGCACGGCGGCCCTCGTCGCCCCCGACGTGATCGTGACCGCGGCGCACTGCCTCGACGGCGTGGATCCGCCCATGACCGCGCACTTCGGCGAGGTCTTCGCCGAGCCCGAGCGCGTGGTCGATGTCGAGTCTTGCGAGATCAACCCCGACTGGGACGGGAACGACCCCGACGTCGCCTATTGTCTGCTCGCCGAGGAGGTCCTCGACATCGCGCCCACGCCCCTGGCTGCGGGCTGCGAGAGCGAGCTCGTGGTCCCCGGCGTCGAGCTCGAGATCGTCGGCTTTGGCGTGTCCTCGGCGGACTACGACCCGGATCTCCCGGAGAGCTTCCCCTACGAGACGGCCGGCGGCGGGATCAAGCGCAAGACCACGCAGATCTTCGAGGGCATCTTCGAGAACGACTATCAGCTGTGGATGGTCGGCGAGTCGGGCAACAGCGCGTGCTTTGGCGACTCCGGCGGTCCGGCCTATCTGCGCCTCGGCGACGGCCAGGTCCGGGTCGTGGGCCTCGGTCAGCAGATCCACCCGGACACGCCCGACTTCGAGCACCCCTGCGGTTACGGGATCGTCTATGCGAGCACGCTGCCGCACCTGGCCTGGCTCGAGCAGGCCACTGGCCGCGACCTCACGCCTTGTTTCGACAACGAGGTGTGGGCGCCGACCTCCGCGTGCGACGGCTTTGCGATCAGCCCAGATCTGGAGAACGGGACGTGGGCGCAGGGCTGCACCGGCGGCGGAACCAGTGGTCTGGTCCAGACCTGTGGCGCGCCCTGGGACGGGGAAGGGGGGGAGGAGACGACGACGGGCGAAGAAGAGGAGAGCTCGTCCGAAGAGGAGGAGAGCTCGTCCGAAGAGGAGAGCAGCTCGTCCGAAGAGGAGAGCTCGTCCGAAGAGGAGAGCAGCTCGTCCGAAGAGGAGAGCAGCTCATCGGAAGAGAGCAGCTCGTCGGACGAGGGCAGCTCATCGGAAGAGAGCAGCGAGGGCTGGGCCGAGGACGAGGTCGGCGTGGGCAGCGAGTCCGGCCAGGGCGACTCGGAGAGCGGCGGCTTTGGGCCTGGCTTCGAGCCCGAGCGCGGCTACTGCGGGTGCAGCAGCGAAGGTCGCCCGCGCTTCGGCGCATCGCTGCTGCTCTTGGCGCTGTGTGTTGGCAGGCGCAGGCGCAGGCGCGCTCAGCTAGCGGGCGGTGGCGCGTAGTCACCGAGCAAGAGGCGCTCGGGATCGTCGAGGTCGATCTCGGTCTCGAGCGCCTTCGTGCCCGCCTCGAAGTTCGCGCGGCGCTGGCCGTTGTCAGACTCGAAGCGTGGCACTTCGAGGGGCGAAGCCTCCATATTATGGCAACTGGTGTCGATGCTTGCAGGCGTGTGTTCGAGGAAGCACATTCGTCCAGACAGTTTGACAGCTGCGCAAAAGACGTAGCCTCATTCGAGGCAAGTGCCAGGGCAGATCCTGATCCCGGCCGATGACGCCATTTTCGGAAAGAGCGACGCGCATGCCCGACGGGTGTCACGGCGGGCAGGTCCTATCGAGGCGGAGCGTTGAAGATGAGCAGCACTGGGTCGACAATGTCGGCGTGGAGCGGGAAAACCATCAACAACGCGCGCTGAGGCGTGCTGCACTCGCGGCGTTCGCGTCGTTTTTTTCAATACCCTTGGGCGCAGGCACGGCCTGGGCCGGTCCTGGCGAGATCGAGCAGTCGAATCCGCAGTCGATCACCAACGGCACCGAGGTCGGCAACTGCGGCTATCCGACGGCCGTGGGCATCGGTAGTGCGGCTGATACCATGCGCTGCACGGCGGCCCTCGTCGCCCCCGACGTGCTCGTGACCGCGGCGCACTGCATCGACGGCTGGGATATGGCCTTGACCGCGCACTTCGGCGAGGACTACGCCGAGCCCCTGCGCGTGGTCGATGTCGAGACTTGCGAGATCAACCCCGACTGGGACGGCAGCAACCCAGACATCGCCTACTGCCTGCTCGCCGAGGAGGTCCTCGACATCGCGCCCACGCCTCTGGCTGCTGGTTGCGAGAGCGAGCTCGTGGTCCCCGGCGTCGAGCTCGAGATCGTCGGCTTTGGCCTGACCTCGGCGGACTACGACCCGGATTCCCCGGGGATACCCTACGAGGAGGCCGGCGGCGGGATCAAGCGCAAGACCACACAGATCTTGGAGGGCATCTTCGAGAACGACGATCAGCTGTGGATGGTCGGCGAGTCGGGCAACAGCGCGTGCTATTTAGACGAAGGCGGTCCGGCCTATCTGCGCCTCGGCGACGGCCAGGTCCGGGTCGTGGGCCTCGGCCAGGGGTTTCACCCGGACACCCCCGACTTCGAGCACCCCTGTGGTTATGGGTTCGTCTACACGAGCACGCTGCCGCACCTGGCCTGGCTCGAGGAGGCCACCGGCCGCGACCTCACGCCTTGTTTCGACGACGAGGTGTGGGCGCCGACCTCCGCTTGCGACGGCTTTGCGATCAGCCCGGATCTGGAGATCGGGGCGTGGGCGCAGGGCTGCACCGGCGGCGGGGTCAGTGGCCTGGTCGAGACCTGCGGCGCGCCCTGGGAGGGGGAAGGGGGGGAGGAGACGACGACGGGCGAAGAAGAGGAGAGCTCGTCCGAAGAGGAGGAGAGCTCGTCCGAAGAGGAGGAGAGCTCGTCCGAAGAGGAGAGCAGCTCGTCCGAAGAGGAGAGCAGCTCATCGGAAGAGGGCAGCTCATCGGAAGAGAGCAGCGAGGGCTGGGCCGAGGACGAGGTCGGCGTGGGCAGCGAGTCCGGACAGGGCGACTCGGAGAGCGGCGGCTTTGGGCCTGGCTTCGAGCCCGAGCGCGGCTACTGCGGGTGCAGCAGCGAAGGTCGCCCGCGCTTCGGCGCATCGCTGCTGCTCTTGGCGCTGTGTGTTGGCAGGCGCAGGCGCAGGCGGGTTGCCAACAGCCCGCGGTGAAACCCAACACGACACCGGCCATGAGCTCGGCGAGGATCGGCGCGTCGAGCTTGGCCGGTGGCTTGGGGGTGGTGGCGCAGGCAGGGTGCACAGCGTTTGGGTTTGACAGCAGTGTGAAAGACGTGGCCTCATTCGAGGCAGATGCCAAACCTCGAATTTTCGGATCCGCTCGCCGCAGGCGGGCTGGTCGGGCCGCGGCCCAAGCCACGCGTTCACCATGTCGAGCCTGCGGCCCCCGAGCTGGACGCGCTCGACTTCGACGAGCTGCTCGAGCGCGTCGGTGCGCTCAGCGAGCGCTTTGGCGCGGGGCGCTGCGCGACCGCCTATCAGCTGCATAGACCCGAAGACTTTCCGGAAGACTACGAGCAGGGCCTCGTCGACGTGCGCGCGCTCTTGCGGCGGCTGGCTCGCCACGCAGGGGAGAGCGACGAGAGCCTGTCGATCGCTGTCGAGGACGGGCGCGAACTCGAGGAGGAGGGCTTCGCCTCACACCTGTCGGCGGGGGTGAGCTTCGAGGGCTTCGAGGACGGGGCGCTGACGCGCGCGCGCTTCGTGGTCCATGAGCTCGGGGACATGCGGGCGATGATCGGCCCGTGCTGTGTCGAGCTCGCCAGGGCGCTGGTCCACCGCGCGCAGCAGGGCGCGCCAGGCAGAGCTGAGCCTGCGCTGCCCTCGGCAGTCGAGGGCGTCCTGGCCTGCTACGCCCTCGGCTGGGGGGTGCTCGTGACCAACGCCTGCTTCGACCCGCGCAGCGTGGGCGAGGACGAGGGCAGCTCGACCTTCTCGGCGTGGCGCAGGGCGAGCCTATCTTTTCCGCCCCAGCTCGCGGCGCGCCTGCTAGCGGCGATCCATCGCGCAGGTCGGCGCGACGCCAGCGAGGCGAGGCGAGCCCTCAACCCCGCGGTCCGCGAGCTCTTCGATGTCGCCCGGGCGACGCTCGAGGGCGAGGGGATCGAGGGCGAGGCGAGGCTGCGCAGGCAGCTGCGCTGGGGCGACCCCGACAGCTGGCCGGCGGCGGGGAAGCCGGTGCTCGACGAGCTCGTGTTCGACGAGGAAGACGAGGCCCTGCTCGCGGCCGAGGAGGAGCGAGAAGAGCAGCTGCGCCAGCCCAACGTGGGCAGGCCGGTGTTTCGGGCCCGGCCGACGCGAGGGAGGTACGGCGGGCTGATCGGCGGCTTGGTGGCGGAGGTCTTTGGCTGGGGCTTGGTGGACGCCCTTGGGCTCGGCACGGTGGGCGGCTTGATCGGCTGGGCGATCGGCTCACAGATCCGCGGCAGCTTGTGCTCGGACCCGAGCTGCGGCAAGCCGCTTCCCCTCGACGCCAAGACTTGCCCGAGCTGTGGGGGGATCGTGGTTGGGGAGATCGACAGCGCCAAGCAGCACCTGGAGGCGCTTGAGGAATACGAAGATCGGGGGGAGCAGGGTAGTCTCTAAGGTATGACGCACGCCGTTTCGGGGGGCCGTCTGCGTCAGCTGGTTGGCCGCAGCGATCAGACCGCCACCGGCGCCTTGATCCGCGGGTGCGGCTCGTAGCCGCACAGCTCGAAGTCCTCGTAGCGAAACTCGAACAGCGAGGCCGGCTTGTGGTTGATCCGCATCGTCGGCCGCGCCCTCGGCTCGCGCTCGAGCTGGAGCCGGGCCTGCTCGAGGTGGTTGAGGTAGAGGTGCACGTCGCCGAAGGTGTGCACGAACTCGCCGAGCCCGAGGCCGACGACCTTGGCGATCATCATGGTCAGCAGGGCGTAGCTGGCGATGTTGAAGGGCACGCCCAAGAACACGTCGGCGCTGCGCTGGTAGAGCTGGCAGCTGAGCTTGCCCTCGGCCACGTAGAACTGAAACAGGCAGTGGCAGGGGGCCAGGGCCATGTTGGGGAGATCGGCCACGTTCCACGCGCTGACGACCAGGCGGCGCGAGTGAGGGTTGCGTCCGAGCTCGCGGACCACGGCGCTGAGCTGGTCGATGGTCCCGCCGTCGTAGTCGGGCCAGGCGCGCCACTGCTTGCCGTAGATCGGTCCGAGCTCACCTTTGGGGTTGGCCCACTCGTCCCAGATGCTGACCTTGTGCTCGTGGAGGTAGGCGAGGTTGGTCTCGCCGCGCAGGAACCACAGTAGCTCGTGGATGATCGAGCGCAGGTGGACCTTCTTGGTGGTGACCAGCGGGAAGCCCTCGGCGAGGTCGAAGCGCAGCTGCGGGCCAAACACGCTCTTGGTGCCCGTGCCTGTGCGATCGCTCTTCTCGACGCCGTGCTCGAGGATGTGGGCGAGTAGGTCTAGGTAGGCGCGCACGGCCCCACGTTACCACCCTTGGGGAGGGGGTCATGAGGGGGCGGTCGCTGGCACTAGTGGGGCGCTAGACGGTCGCGGAAAAGCGTGGGCTCGCAGCCTTTCGCGCGGCCGCGATGGGCACGCGCGCGGGGGTCGGCGCGGGCGTGGCGAGGGCGCGGCGGTCTCGCAGGCGCTGGTCGAAGGCCATGGCGACGTTGCGCACGAAGAGCTTGCCGGTCTCGGTCAGGGTGAGCGCGGCGGGGTCGTCGGTGATCAGGCCGTCGGCGAGGGGGCCCCGCAGCTCGGCGAGGTCGGCGGCGAAGCGCTCGTCGAAGCGCCACTGGCCCCGCGAGAAGCGGGCCTCGATGGCGCGCTTGTCGACGCGGTGCTCGCACATCAAGGCGGCGATGATCGTCCCGCGCAGCTCGTCTTCGCGGCTGCGCACCAGGCCGCGGGCGGTGGGCAGCTCGCCGCGCTGGATGGCCTGGCGCCAGTGCACGAGCTTGCTGTGGTTTTGCACGTAGGCCCCGCCGACCTCGCCGATGGCCGTGACACCGAAGCCCAGCAGGTCGGCGCCGGCGCGCACGGTGTAGCCCATGAAGTTGCGCATCAAGGTGCCGGCGCGATCGGCCCGGGCGAGGGGGTCCTCGGGCAGGGCGAAGTGATCCATGCCGATGGCCTGGTAGCCGGCGTCGAGGAGCAGCTCGCGGGTGGCCAGGAGCAGCTCGAGGCGCTGCTGGGGATCGGGGAGCGCGGCCGCGTCGATGCGCCGCTGGTTGCCGCGCCCGGGGGCCCAGGGCATGTGGGCGTAGCCGTAGATCGCCAGGCGATCCGGGAGCAGCTCGAGCACCCCGGAGATGGTTCGGCGCAGGCTGTCGAGGGTCTGACCGGGGAGGCCGTAGACGAGGTCGAAGTTGACGCCGCCGACGCCCGCGCGCCGGCAGCCGCGGACGACCTCGGTGATCTTCGCGGCGCTCTGGATCCGCCCGATCTTGGCCTGGACGTCGGGGTCGAGGTCCTGGACGCCGAGCGAGACGCGGTCGAAGCCGTACTCGCCGATCAGCTCGATGTGCGCGGCCGTGGTCGCGCGGGCGTCGAGCTCCATGGACCACTCGCCCTCGGGGTCGCGCAGGAACTCGCGGGCGATGGCCTGGATGGCGCGCTCGAGCTGCGCGGGCGCGAGGTAGGTGGGCGTCCCGCCCCCGAGGTGGAGCTGGGCGAGGCGGCGGCGAGAGCCGATCTGCGCGCTCACGAGCTCGATCTCGCGGATCAGGTCGTCGACGTAGGGGGCGGCGACGCGCTCGTGCTGGGGGCTGGCGATCACCGAGCAAGCGCAGAAGTCACAGCGCTTGGCGCAAAAGGGCACGTGGATGTACGCGGACCAGGGATCGTTCGCGCGCCGGCGGGCCTGCTCGAGCTGCTGGACGTAGTCGCCGGCGGACAGCGGCCCGAAGTCGAGGGCGGTCGGGTAGCTGGTGTAGCGCGGCCCCGGGCGGGCGTAGCGACGCGCGAGGTTGCAAAGATGCTGGCGGGCGAGCTCTCGATCGACGCTCATTGCAATGACGAAGCTTGACCCATTGCGGATAGGACATCGCCATGAAGTGCCGCGAAAAGAGTGCGTGCGTGTGTACACCCGCACCGCGTGTGTCAGAGCCCAAGAGCTGGCGCACGAAGATTGTGCGCTTTTTCCTCTGCGCGCACTGGTGCACCTTGAACGAGTACGGAGCTGACAATGAACGCACCCGTGGACCTCGACTGTCGCATCCCCAACAACGTCGGCCTCGCCGATGACCCCAAGGTCCGCAGGGCGCTGGAGCGCTGGCAGCCCAAGTACCTCGAGTGGTGGCACGAGATGGGCCCCACGGACTTCGAGCCCAACGACGTCTGGCTGCGCACCGCGATCTCCGTCGACGCCGGCGGCTGGGCCAACTACGATTACGTGCGCATGCCGGAGTACCGCTGGGGCATCTTCTTGACCCCGCGGGAGCAAGAGGCGCTGATCCACGTCGGGGACCTCACGGGCTCACCGGTGTGGAACGAGGTCCCCGGGGAGCACCGCAACGCCCTGCGCCGGATCATCGTGACCCAGGCGGACACCGAGCCGGCCTCCGTCGAGCAGCAGCGGCTGCTCGGTCACTCGGCGCCGAGCCTCTACGACATGCGAAACCTGTTTCAGGTCAACGTCGAGGAGGGCCGGCACCTGTGGGCGATGGCCTACCTGCTCTACAAGCACTTCGGCAAGGACGGGCGCGAGGAGGCCGAGGAGCTGCTCGAGCGGCGCAGCGGCGACCCCGACAAGCCGCGGATCCTCGGCGCCTTCAACCAGCCTTGCGACAACTGGCTGAGCTTCTTCGCGTTCACCATGTTCACGGACCGCGACGGCAAGTTCCAGCTCGCGGCCCTCAAGGAGAGCGGCTTCGACCCGCTCGCGCGCTCGTGTGACTTCATGCTGACCGAGGAGGCCTTCCACCTCTTCGTGGGCGAGACCGGCATGGCGCGGATCATCCGTCGTGCTGCCCAGCTCGAGCGCATCGACGCCAACGGCGACGTGCGCAACCAGGGCGGGATCGACATCCCCACGGTCCAGCGCACCATCAACTACTGGTTCTCCTACTGCCTCGATCTCTTTGGCGGCGAGGTCTCCAACAACGCGGCCAACTACTTCGCCGCGGGCCTCAAGGGCCGCTTCAAGGAGGGCGACCGCTACAGCGATCACCTGGCCCTCGAGGACTGCTACGAGCTCCCGGTGATCGAAGGCGGCCGCCTGACCACGCGGCAGATCCCCCTGCGCAACGCCATGAACGAGGTCCTGCGCGACGAGTACGTCAAGGACTGCGAGCGGGCGCTGCGCAAGTGGAACGCGATCCTCGAGGAGGAGGGCAGCGACCGCCGCCTGAGCCTGCCGAGCCGCCGCTTCCACCGCCACCAGGGCATCTATTCCGATCACTACTTCACCCCCGAAGGTGAGCTCATCGACCAGGCGCGCTTCGAGGCCAAGGCCAGCGAGTGGCTGCTCGGCCCCGAGGACAAGCGCTACCTCGACAGCATCATGAAGCCGGTGCGCGAGCCCGGAAAGTTCGCCAACTGGATTGCCCCGCCCACGCGCGGCGTGAAGGGCAAGGAGATCGGCTTCGAGTACGTGCGCAACTTCGACTAAATCGTCATCGGGAGCAAATGCATGGACTCTCTACTTGCGAATTTCGTCCGCCCCGAGGGCTCCGATCTGTGGGCCTTCTATCTGTCCGCCGGACTGTGGGCGGTTATCTTGAGCTTCGTCTGGGTGATGGCCCGCTGGCTGCGTAGGTCATCAAACGATGAAGGTCATCGCGGGCTCTAGGGCCCCCGGCGGCCGCGGCCCGGGTGGGGGTCGCGGTCGTCGGTTTTTTTATCTTCGAGTGAATCTAGGACTCTAATTTTGAGGATTAATCATGTCTGCATCGACCCTGCTCGCCGCTGACATCCCCAACGAGGCCGCCTTGGCCCTCGGCCCGACCATCGGCTGGCTGACCTTCACCGGTCTGCTGCTGGCGCTGGCCGTGATCTTCGTCGATCGTGAGCGCTGGCGCCGCTTTTGGCTGCGCACCGAGGACCCCCGCTCGCTCGGGGCGTTTCGCATCGCGTTCTCGATCGTGCTGCTGCTCAACATCAACAACATGTGGCAGCACTTCGACTTCTTGTTCACCGACGAGGGCCTGTACCTCTCGGACTCGGCCCGGCAGTACATCGCCGGCGGCCAGTTCAAGGGCTACGGCTCGGGTGGCCTGGGAGATCCGCGCGGCTTCTTCGACTTCGCGGCGGTGGTCGAGTGGGCCAAGGGCCCGCGCTACTCGCTGCTCTACTTCTGGGACAGCCCGAGCTTCTTTTGGGCCTACATCGCGGTCTTCGAGCTCGCCACGCTCAGCTTCTTGCTGGGCTTCCGCACCCGCCTGTCCGGCTGGGTCAGCCTGATCTTGACCCTGGGCCTGATGAACCGCAGCCCGATCTACCAGTCCGGCGCGGACGTGGTCTTTCGGGTGATGTTCATCTACCTGGTGTTCTCGCGCTGCGGCCACGCGTTCAGCATCGACAACTGGCTGCGAGTCCGCCGCCTGCGTCGTGAGGGGCGCCTCGACGAGCGCGACGGCCCCGGCAAGGGCGGCGGCGCGGTGGTCGAGGACGAGCACGGACAGCCCAAGCTGCTCGAGGCCTTCTATCGGCGGATCCCCGCGTGGCCGCGCATGCTGATGATCTTCCAGCTCGCGACCATCTACTTTTGGACGGGCTGCGCCAAGACCGGCAGCGTGTGGGCCAAGGGCGACTCGCTCTACTACGCCCTCAACCTCGACCACTTCTCGCGGGTGCCGACGCAGTATTACGGCTACATGTTCGGGACCAGCGTCTTTCGCTTGATGACCTGGACCGTGCACTTCTGGCAGATCGGCTTCCCGCTGGTCGTGCTCGGGCTGATCGTCCGCTGGGCGCGGCGCGAGGGCCTCGAGCCGCCCACGGGCTGGCGGCGCTGGGCGCTGCGCGGGGCGTGGACGGGCCTGGGCCTGATCGCCTTGGCGATCGTCTGGGTCGGCCTCCCGGTCCACGTGAGCGCCGACGCCAAGGTCGACGTGGGCACGATCCGATTGCTCGTCGCCGGCGGCTGGCTGGCGCTGATGGCCGGCGTGGGGTGGGGGTGGTGGCGTCTGCGCGAGCGACCCTTCGCGTTCACGATCCGCGGCCACGAGCTGCGCCTCGATCTCGAGACCTTCTTCACCCTGTTCACCGGTCGGCGCTTTTGGCTGACCTTGGGCCTGGTCTTCCACCTGCACATCATGGTGCTGATGAACATCGGCATGTTCGCGCCGGTGATGATGGTGGTCTACATCGTCTGCCTCAACGGCACCGAGGTGGCGATCATCGTCCGGCGGATCGGCAAGGCGCTGGCCGACCTCGGCGTCCCGGGGATCCCCGCGTGGGTCGCCCGCGGCGAGATGATCACCCCGACCGAGGCCGAGGGTCTGCCGGTGCCCAACCAGCACCGCGACATCCGCGAGCTCCCGAGCATGATCGTGCTCGCCAGCTTCGCCTTTGGTGTGGCGGCGATCCTCGCCAAGGTCCAGGGCCGCGGGTGGTGGTGGATGGTGTTCGCCCTCGCCGTGGCGCTGCCCGTCTCGACCGCCCTGGTTCAGCGCCTGCGCGGCGGGCCCGAGGGCAAGGTCCCCAGCGAGGACGCCAAGCCCTGGACCTACGCCTACGGGTGGTTTGGTCGCGCCTTCATCCCCACCTTCGTGTTCTTGCACATCGCCGCGGTCGCGGCCTCCTCGATCCCCGACAAGGACTGCACCAAGAGCTTCCGCAGCCCCGCCCGCGCCGTGGCCACGCCGTGGATGCACGTGACCCAGACCCACCAGTCGTGGAACATGTTCGCGCCCAACCCGACGCGGACCAACGTGTTCATGAAGGTCTTCGTCACGGATCAGCAAGGCGAGCTGTGGGACCTCTACACCGACGCCAACTCGCCGCGGAACAAGCAGGAGCCGTGGTTCATCTACGACCGCATGGGTAAGATCACCCGGCGGGTCACGGGCAAGGGCAAGCACTACCAAAAGTGGGTCGCCCGCTATCACTGTCGCCAGTGGGCCCTCGAGCACGACGGTGAGCTCCCCGAGAAGGTGGAGATCATCAAGCAGTGGTACGCGATCCCCTCGCCTCAGAAGATGCGCAAGATCGGGCCCTACACGCCAGAGGAGTACCTCGCCAAGCACGGCCACCAAAAGAAGGTCTACACGGCGCACTGCGCTCGCGAGGCCGACGGCCAGCCGACCAACGAGCTGCGTCGGCGCCACGGGCTGCCCGAGGTCGAGGAGTCCAAGATCCGCGCGGCCGCCAAGCCGCGCTACGATCGCTGGACCAAGCGCAACGAGGCGGCGTCGCGCAAGCGGACGGCGGCGGGGCGCAAGCAGGCCAAGGCCAAGCTGCGCGAGCTGAAGGCACAGGAGCGCACGCGCACGCGCTGAGCTCGGCTGCCGACGGCCGGGGCGCTCCCCGGCGAGGAGCGGGTCTGCCTCCGGGCGGCCCGCTTCCTTCGTAATTGCGGCGCTGGAGGTTTTTTTGGCGCGATGTGATCGATCGTCTGGCCGAGGGGTACATCCTCCTCGAGGCCCATGAAGAACTGCCCAAGCTGTCGTCGTTTCATCCTCGAGGGCGAGTCGAGCTGTCCTTTTTGTCATACGCATCAAGAGGCGGTCTCAGCACCCTCTCCCCGGCGCCTGGGCGCGATGGTCCTGGCTTGCGGGCTGGCGCTGGCCGGCTGCGTCGATGGCGGAGGAGACGAAGACGACGCGACGACGCAGGAGGACGCGACCATGGGGACGGAGACGGACCTCGACATGGATGGCATGGACACCTCCACGGGCGAGGAGGCGGAGGACTCGGAATCCGAGTCCGAGTCCGAGTCCGAGTCCGAGTCCGAGTCCGAGTCCGAGTCCGAGACCACGGAGTCGACGGGCAGCGAGGAGTCGACGGGTTCGACGGACGCCGAAGGGGACACCACCTCGGACGATTGGACCGGCGGCGAGGGGGAGACCTACGCGGGCGCCCCGCCCGACGACATCTACTGGGAGGACGTCGACTGGGAGGACACGGCGGGCTGAGGCGCGCCCCCGGCTTTGCACCTGGGGGGAGGGCGAAGATCCGCTCGTCGTGCGCTATCGTGCGTGGCCAATGCGCCGCGTTCTTCGCACCTTTGGCCCTGCCACGCTGCTCCTCGCCGGTCTGGGCTGCAACACCTCGGCTCCGCCCGAGGGCGCGCCTTTGCCCGAAGCCGCCGCGCCCGTCGAGGCGGAGGCCGGGGCGGCGCAGGAGGCTGGCGAGGTCGAGGGCGCGCCCAAGATCAGCTGCGGCGAGGGGACCTTCGACTTCGGCTCGCTCGCGCCCGGCGGCTCGGCCACGCACGTGTTCACCATCGAGAACGTGGGCACGGCGGACCTGCACATCGAGCGGGTCAAGCGGACCTGCGGCTGCACGGCGACCGTGCTCGCGGACAAGCTCGTCCCGCCGGGCGGGAAGACGGAGATCGAGGTCACGCTCAAGCCCAAGGGCAGCCAGCAGCACGTCCACAAGACCGTCACGGTCATCTCGGACGACCCCGAGCAGCCCAGCTTTCCGCTGACCATGCAAGGCGAGCTGCTCGTCGACGCGGTCGCCAAGCCCGCGCGGCTGACCCTCAACAACCTCCGCCCCAAGGCCGAGGGGGTCTCGCGCTTTCAGATCGACATCCGCACCGAGTCCACGCAGATCGAGTCGGTGAAGGTGCTCGACGACCAGGAGCACTTCTCGGTCCACGCCCTCGAGGACGGCCGCTACGAGCTGCGCTTCTCGGGCTCGGAGCGCGTGCGCAGCTTCACTTCGCGCATCGAGGTCGAGACCACCGGGGTCAACACGCCGCAGCTGATCATCCCGGTCCGGGCGACGGTGGCCTCGAACCTGCGCTACGGCAAGCGGATCCAGTTCGCGCGCGACGAAGCGGGCAACATCCCCGCGCGGACGATCCGCTTCTCGGGCCGCGACGGGGTGGCGCCGAAGATCGGGAAGATCGAGGACCCCGACGGGCTGCTGGAGCTGAAGGTGCTCGAGTCCAAGGGGGCGATGGCGACGATCGAGGCCCGGGTGAACCCGGACAAGCTCGAGGCCATGGACGTGGCCAAGCGGGGCCTCGGGCACCCGCTCTTCGTGCACACCAACGACCCCGACGAGCCGCGCGTGGAGCTGGGCTACTCGATCCGCGGCGTGACCCCGCCGCGGCCGCACCCGGATCTCGAGCAGGCCAACGCGAAGGGGGAGTGAGCGCTAGGAGTCCGTGGTGGAACCCAGCGAGGTGTCGTGTTGGGTTTGACCACGGGCTCCTAGCCCGCGCGCGGGTGCGGCCCCGAGACGTCGGCGCCGAGGTTGATCGGCACCGGCGTGAAGTCGCGGACGTAGCCCTCGCCCGGGTGCAGCAGGTCGGTGAGCATGGCCGAGAACAGCCGGCCGTCCATGGGCTTGCGGACCGAGCGGGTCGGCCCGGCGCCGATCATCCGCTGGACCGTGGGGTCCGTGGGCTGGTCGGAGAGCAGGATCACCGGCATCTCGGGGAAGAGCTCGCGGACGGTCTTGAACAGCCGGGCGGCGTCGGCTCCCTCGAGCTCGAGGTCGAGGATCAGCAGGTCGACCTTGTCGCCCATCTCGGTCAGCAGGGGCGTCGCGCCCTTGACGTCGCTGGTGCAGATCGGCTTGCACTCGGTGGCCTCGAGCAGCTCCTCGAATTCGTCGAGGGCGTCCTGGTCGTCGGTGAGCACGACGACCACGGGGCCCTTGCCGTCGCCGCCGAGCACCGGCCAGGGCTTGTGGCTGCCCTCTTTCTTGTCCTCGGCGGCGGCCAGGGGCAGCAGCAAAGTGAAGGTGGTGCCCGCGCCCAGCTCGCTCTCGACGAGCACGCGGCCGTGGTGGCGGGTGACGGTGCCCATGACCATGGCCAGGCCCAGGCCGCTGCCCGAGCCCACCGCCTTGGTGGTGAAGAAGGGGTCGAAGATCTGCTCGATGTGCTCGGTGTCGATGCCGGTCCCGGTGTCGGCGACGGTGACCACGGCGCTGCGCTGGGTGTCGTCGCGGCTGATGTCCTCGATCTCGCTGTCCTTGTCCTCCTTGGGCGAGCGGCTGCTGGTCGCCAGCGAGATGGTGATCTCGCCGCCCTCGGGCATGGCGTCGACGGCGTTGAACACCAAGTTGGCGATGGCCTGCTGGAAGAGCACGCGGTCGACGTCCACGGAGACGTTGCGGGCGAGGTCGACCTTGAGGCGGACGTTGCCCGGGAGGCTCTTGGACAGCACGGGCAGGATCTGAGCCTGGAGCAGCTGGCGGAGGTTGGAGCGGACCGGCTGGAAGGTGCCCTGGCGGGTGTAGGTGAGCAGGGCGCCGGTGATCGAGGCCGCGGCGGCGGCCGAGTCGAGGATGCGCTGGCCGTAGCGCCGGGTCTGATCGGGGTTGGACACGCCCTCGGCGATGAGCTCGGCGTGGCCGCGGATCGGGGTGAGGATGTTGTTGAGCTCGTGGGCCAGGCCCGAGGCCATGGTGCCCACGGTCTTGAGCTTCTGGGCTTCGAAGAGCTGCTCGCGGGACAGCTCGAGCTCGTCCATCTTGCTCTGGAGCTTGATCGCCAGCTCCTCGCGCTCGTGCTCGAGCTCGCCGATGGCCGCGCGGATCTTGCCGTCGAGGGTGCGCTGGCGGTGGTGCAGGGCGACGCCCAGGCCGATGGGGACCAGCAAGAACACGATGGTCACCGGCAGCGGGTAGCTGTTGGACTCGGTGTGCAGGCCGATGGACAGCGAGGGCTCGCCGCCGCCCCAGGTGAACAGCGAGACGAGGGCGTAGCCGGCGAGGAGCGTGAGCCACTGGGGGCGGACGAGGATCGTGGCCCAGGTCAGCATGACCAGCACGCTGCTGAGCGCGGCGGCGGCCTGGAGCTCGCCCGCCACGGGCAGGACGATGTTGAGGGCGCAGAATGTGACCGCCGCGGCCCACAGGGCATGGTGCCCGCGGTCGCGGAGCACGAAGGCCAGCCACGCGACGACGGCGCTGATGACCAGGAAGACATAGCTGACCAGCATCGTCGCGTAGTCGCCACTGACGAGCTCGACCAGGGCCATCAGGGAGCAGCACAGGGCCGGGACCAGGAAGAGCAGCGAGTTGCTGCGGCGCAGGGCGGGGGACTCGACCACGTCCTCGGCCGAGACCAGATCGTCGTGGCTCGAGCCGTGCTCCTGGGAGGCTGGGCGCGCCGGCTCTCGGCTACTCGCTGGGGTGCGCGAGCCCGAGCTGGGCTCGTCTCGCTCTAGGTTCCCGTCGTCATCGGCGTGGGAGCCCGACTCCTCGCGGTTACGGGCTAGCGGAGCGTCGGTCTCGGCCATTGGCGAAAGTCTAACAGCCAAACGCGTTGTCCAGGGCACGCCGTGACCACGCTGAGTTTCGAGATCCTGCCATGTGGCGTAGTGGATCCATCATGGTCAAAAGACCGCGATGATCACAGCGGCGGGCGGCGATCTGGCACTGGGCGATCCCCTCGGCGCACGCGGACGAGGGCGCCGGGGTCGGCGGCGTGCTCGTGGACGATGAGCCAGCCGGGGGGCAAGGCGGGCGTGGCGAGCTCGAAGACTCGCCTGGCGTCCCTCGGCGAGAGGTTGATGCAGCCGTGGCTGGCGCGGTGGCCGAAGAGGTTGTGCCAGTACGACGCGTGCAGCGCGTAGCGTCCGTCGAAGTACATCGTCCAGGGCACGGCCTCGACGTAGTAGGGGTCGTCGGCGCTGGGCAGGCTCGCCATCTTACCGTAGGCCCACTTGGTCTCGACGCGATAGAGGCCCAGGGGCGTGCGATCGCCTGCGCGACCCGAGGAGATCAGGGTTGCAAAGATCGGCTGATCTTCGCGCCAGATCGTGAGCACCTGCTGGTCGAGGTCGATGTCGAGGAGCAGCTGGCCGGCGAGGATCGGCGCCTCGGTGTCGGGGCCCTGGGGGAGCAGGCGGCGGATGTCTTCGGCGGACAACCAGCCCGCGGGGGAGCCGTGGTCCGGCGCGACTTCGAACCACTCGGCGTCGGCCTGTGCCTGGCCGTCGGCGGCGCGCAGGTAGACGGTGTCGTGGTAGCGCACGCGGCCCACGGCGGGGGCGTCGGGATCGGGGCGCTCGCGGATCTCGGTCTTCCAGCGCACGGCCCAGGCGAGGGTCAGGCCCGCGGGCACGGGGGCGGCGACGAGGTCGCGGCCAGAGAACTCGCTGGGCTCGAATTCTTCGAGGCCCTCGGCGGGGACGACCCGGCGGCGATCATCGACGAGCACGGGGGCGCCGCGGTTGTACTTGGTGCGCACGAAGGCGTAGCTGCCGTAGGCCGGGCGTTCGTCGACCGGCGCCTCGCCGGCGTTGTACTGGCGCAAGCTGCGGTAGACGGGCAGGGCGGGCGTGCCTTCGCGCTCGTGGTCGCGGTGGCGGACGTAGATGAAGGGCAGCAGCGCGTCCTCGGCGAGCTCGGGCAGGGCGCGAGGGGCCTGCTCGCTGGGCTCGGTGCGGTCGAGGCAGGCCCAGCCGGCGTCGGCGACCTGGGCCCAGCGCGCGCGGCAGTCGGGGCCCTCGCTGGTCGCGTAGACGGCGAAGGTCTCGCGCGCGGGGATGCGCCCGCGCCGGGCCGCGTCGGTGCTGGGCTCGGCGTAGACCAGGCGGGTGCGCTTGGCGAGGCGATGCTCGATGGGCGCGCCGAGGGTCGAGGGGGGCTTGTAGGGCCGGCGCGGGGCTTCGCTCTGAGCCTGGGTGTCCGCGGGCTGGGCGTCCGTGGGCTGGGCGTCCGCCGCTGGGCGCTCGCGCTCGGGTGCGCGCGATGGCTCGTCGCCTGTATCGCCGGCCGAGCGCGAGCGCGAGCCGTCGTGGTGGCAGGCGCTCGCGAGCGCGAAGGAGACCAGCCAGGCGCCGAGTCGAAGTCCTCCCCTGGCGGCCGAGCTCATGCGTGCGCGCGCGTGCACCCACTGGGTATGCCACACGAGGCCGCGGCAGTGGGAGCCAGCGCCGTCAGGGGGACGGCCGCCGGTTTAGGCCGATTGTTTGACACCCTCGGCGTGGCCTGCGGCGTGGCGCGCCCCGAGGTAGCCAAAGATCAGCGCCGGGCCGATGGTCGAGCCCGCGCCGGGGTAGGTGCGGCCCATGACCGAGGCCGTGGTGTTGCCGGCGGCGTAGAGCCCTTTGATGACCGCGCCCTTCGTGTCGAGCACGCGGGCGTGCTCGTCGGTGAGCAGCCCGCCTTTGGTCCCGAGGTCGCCAGGGACGAGCTTGATGGCCATGAACGGCCCCTTCTCGATCGTCCCCAGGTTGGGGTTGGGCGCGACCGAGGGATCTCCGTAGTAGTTGTCGTAGACCGTGCGCCCGCGGCCAAAGTCGGCGTCGACGCCCGAGGCGGCGAAGCCGTTGAAGCGCTCGATGGTCGCCGAGAAGGTGTCGACGTCCACGCCCATTTTCTCGGCGAGGGCGGGGAGGGTGTCGGCCTGGACCGCGATGCCCTCCTCGAAGTAGGGCTTGGCGCCGGCCATGAAGGGGTTGAAGAGGTAGCGTCGGCGGTTGCGGGCGTCGAGGACCATCCAGCTCGGGTTGGTGGTCGCGTCCTTGGCGTGCTCGAGCATGGCGTGGCCAAAGTCGACGTAGCTCGTGGACTCGTTGACGTAGCGCTGGCCGTCCTGGTCGACGACCAGGCAGTAGGGCATGGAGCGCTCGGAGACGATGAACACCGGGCCCGTCTTGCTGTTGGCGGGCACGGCCGGTCCCCACCAGGCGTCGTCCATCAGCGCCAGGTCGGCGCCGATCTCGATCCCCGCCGCGATCGCGCTGCCGTCGTCGGCCTTCGATGCCGACGAGTAGCCGTCGATGCCGTGGTACTTCTGGCGCCAGGCCTTGTTGTGGGCGAAGCCGCCGGCGCCGAGCATCACGCCCCTGGTCGCGCGGATCCGGCGGACACCTCGCGCGCTCCCGACCTCGACACCGACGACCTCGCCGTCCTCGAGCACCAGCTTCTTCACCGGCGTGTTCAGGCGGATCTCGGTGCCCTGGCCGTTGCGCGCGATGTGCATCAGCGACGACGAGAGCGCCAAGCCGAAGCCGTAGAGCTTGCGGAAGGTGAGCAGCCCGGCGAGCGTGCGCAGCACGAGCTGGACCCCGCGGACGAAGCCGCTGACCGTCGACCACGCGCGCGCCAGCAGCCACACGTCGTCGGTCTTGATCGGCAGGGGCGGGAGCTCCTTGCGCGCGTGCTCGAACCACGGCCCGAGCTTGCGGACGTTGAAGGGCTCGCTCTCGATCGAGCGCCCGCCCGCCATGCCGCCGGGGAGGTCCGGGTAGTAGTCGGGGTAGTTCCTGGACACGGACCACCGCATGCCCAGGCGCGCGAGCAGCTCGTAGACCCTGGGCACGGCCGCGATGTAGGCCTTGCGCCGCGCCAGCGACGACGCAGGTCCGACCTCCTCGGGGGAGCCCACGCAGTGATCGAGGTAGGTCAGCGCGGCCTGCTCGGAGTCCTGGAGCCCGATCGTGGACATCCCGGGGTGCGTCGGGAACCACACCCCGCCGCCGCTCATCGCCGTGGTGCCGCCCCACTTGTCGGAGGACTCGACGACGAGCACCGAGAGCCCCGCGTCACTCGCGGTGATGGCGGCCGCCATGGCCGCGGCGCCGGTGCCAGCTACCAAAAAGTCGATCTCTTCATCCCACTCGCGCATCTCGGCCTCTCTCGCTCTCTCGTACGCCTTCAAACGGACACATGTGTCCGCTTCGAGTTCTAGCGCTGCGCGCCGCGGCCCGCCACGGCAAAACGCTCGCTGCGGCGGGTGCCAGGCAAATGGCGGGTGGTGTCGTCTGCGCGGCTTAGAAGCGTGCGCCTATCCGTGCCATACTCCGCCGCGAATGAGCGGCTTCTCCAGCAGCGACAGCTACATCGTTTCCGACGAGCTCGCCAAGGCCGTGGACGTGGCCGTGGCCATCGGGCGCCCCTTGCTGATCAAGGGTGAGCCGGGCACGGGCAAGACCCTGCTCGCCGTCGATCTCGCCCGTCAGCTCGGCCTCGACCTCCTGCGCTGGCAGGTCAAGTCGACGACCAAGGCCGTCGAGGGCCTCTACCAGTACGACACCGTCAAGCGCCTGCACGACAGCCGCTTCAACGACGGCGACGTCGGCGACATCGAGAAGTACATCGAGCTCGGTCCCCTTGGCCGCTCCTTCGAGCTCGAGCGCCAGACCGTGGTGCTGATCGACGAGATCGACAAGGCCGACCTCGAGTTCCCCAACGACCTGCTCCACGAGCTCGACGCCATGAGCTTCACCATCGCCGAGACCGGGCGCACGGTGACGGCGGGCAAGCGGCCGATCGTGGTCATCACCAGCAACAACGAGAAGGAGCTCCCCGACGCCTTCTTGCGCCGCTGCGTGTTCCACTGGATCGCCTTTCCGGAGCGCGAGCTGATGGCCCAGATCGTCGCCGTGCACCACCCCAACATCGAAGACGAGCTACTCGCCGCGGCGCTCGAGTCCTTCTACCGCCTGCGCGCGATCGAGGGCCTGCGCAAGCCGCCGAGCACCAGCGAGCTGATCGACTGGATCGCCGCGCTGCGCCACGCCGACATCGACCCCGCCAAGCTGCTCGGGGCCGGGCTGCCCTTCATGGGTGTGCTGCTCAAGAAGGAGCAGGACGTGACCTTGGTCGAGCGCGAGGCCCAGGGCGGCGGCTCGCGGCGCGGTGGCGGCCGCGGGTGGTCGTGACCAGGACCGACGCCAACGCAGAGGCAGCGAGGGGCCGGGGCGTCCCGCTCTTCCTCGACTTCTTCTACAAGCTGCGCGCGCGCGGCCTGAAGGTCAGCGCGCACAACTGGCTGGCCCTGCTCGAGGCCCTGGCCGCGGGTCTGCACGACTCGAGCCTCGACGGCTTCTACGCCGTGGCGCGCTGCATCCTCGTCAACGACGAGGGCGACTACGACGGTTTCGACCTCGCCTTCGCCGAGACCTTCAAGGGCCTGGTCGCCGACCTCGAGCAGGTCGCCAGCCAGCTCGAGGCGTGGCTGCGCGACCCCAAGCAGCTCGCCTTCCTCGACCCGGCCCTGCGCGAGGCGATCGAGACCATGGGCATCGAGGAGCTGCGCCGTCAGCTGCTCGAGCGCCTGGCCGAGCAAAAGGAGCGCCACGAGGGCGGCAACCGATGGATCGGCACGGGCGGGACCTCGCCCTTCGGGACCGGCGGCCAGCACCCCTCGGGCGTGCGCATCGGCGGCGGCGGCGGGCGCTCGGCCATGGCCGTGGCCGACGCGCGGCGCTTTCGTGAGCTGCGCAAGGACCTGATCCTCGACACCCGGCAGATGGGCACGGCGCTGCGTCGCCTGCGTCGCCTCCAGCGCAAGGGCGCGATCGAAGAGCTCGATCTCGAGGGCACCGTCGACGAGACCGCGCGCAACTGCGGCGACCTCGAGATCGTCATGCGCCCGCCGCGAAAGAACGACGTGCGCATGCTGCTGCTCCTCGACGTGGGCGGGAGCATGGATCCGCACGCCGAGACCGTCAGCCGGCTGTTCTCGGCGGCGCACCAGCACGGCGGCTTCAAGGAGCTCGAGTCCTACTACTTCCACAACTGCGTCTACTCCAAGGTCTACGAGGACGCCGCGTTCTCGAAGCCAGTGACGATCGACTCGCTGATCCGCAGCAAGGACGCCAACTGGTACCTGGTCCTGGTCGGCGACGCGTGGATGCACCCCGGCGAGCTGCTGATGACCAGCTCGAGCTTCTGGAGCATGGACGCGGCGCCCAGCGGCCTGCGCTGCCTGGCCAAGCTCTCCGATCACTTCACGCGCTCGGCATGGATCAACCCCGAGCCGCCGCGGCTGTGGGAGGCGCCGACGATCAGCGAGATCCGCCGGGTGTTCGAGATGTTCCCGCTGACCCTCACGGGGCTCGGGGAGATGGTCGAGCACATGCGCCGGCCGCCGCAGCCAGCCCGGCGGGCGCACGTGGGGCGGGTCCTGCGGGACGGCGAGTGAGCCGCCCGCGGCCGCGCGCACGGGTTCTCGTCAGTAGCGCGTGCGCTCGAACTTGAAGCGCCGCCCGGTGGAGAAGACCTTGTCGAGGTCCCCGTCAGCGATGAAGTACTGGAAGATCGAGCCCGAGCCATAGGCGGTGTTTGCTCGGCAGACCCCGACCGCGGCGGTCAGCGGGAGGTCGACGACGTACTCGATGATCCCAGAGCGGAAGCCGTGCTCGGGGTGCGGGCGGACCTGCGCCATGCGCCAAAGGGTCTCGGCGAAGCGGTAGGCCTGGGTCTCGGTGTAGGCGCCGGTGACCTCGCGCGCGTCCTGCTCGCTGAAGAAGTAGTTCGAGATGTTGACGTTCCCCTTGTTCGCACCCTGCCAGAGCTTGGTCATGGGCGGGACCTCGAGGGCGATCCACGTGTCGACGGAGTAGCCTCCGCTGCGCTGGTTTTGGGCTGCGATGGCGGTGACGTCCATGCGCAGATGGTCTCACCGTGCTCGGGAGGCCGTCGAGATCCGTCTTGGGTCACAGTCGGATCTCGACGGCTCTACAAGTGGCACTTGCTGCACCTCGAGCTCGGTGGCAGGTCCGGCCCCGAGCCCGGAGGAGGGGCCGGCTCAGACCTGCCCGGGCAGGTCGCCGCTGTGCTCGAGGTAGCGCACGCGTGCCTCCTCGATGACCTCGCGGGCGCGCAGCGGCCCGGCGATCACGTCGACCTCGACGGTCTTGCCCTCGAGCTGCTTGTAGTCCTCGAAGAAGCGCTGGAGCTCGCGCTGGCGGTGCCCCGGGAGCTGATCGATGTGGGTGAAGCTCGCGTACTCGGGGTCGTGGACGTGGACCGCGATGATCTTCTCGTCGGCCTGGCCGTCGTCGAGCATGTTCAAGATGCCGATCGGTCGGGCCTCGAGCAGGCTCATGGGCACGACGGGCTCCTGCATCCACACGAGCACGTCGAGGGGATCGTCGTCCTCGCCGAGGGTCTGGGGGATGAAGCCGTAGTTGGCCGGGTAGACGACCGAGGAGTAGAGGATGCGGTCGACCTTGATGAGCCCCGTGGTCTTGTCGAGCTCGTACTTGACCTTGCTGCCCTTGGGGATCTCGATGATCGTCCGAACTTCGCGTGGCGCGTCAGCGCCGATGTTCACGTCGTGCCAGGGATGGGACATGGGAATTCGGGGAGGATACTCCCTCGTGTGCGAGGGGCATGCGCCAGCTCTCGTCAACATGGCTAGGAGGCTGCTGACGCACACCTAGAGCCCGGCGCGGTCCCCGGAAGCGCACAAAGTGCAGTGGAAGGCGAGGCGCTGCGTGGCAAAATCCGCGGGATGTCCGAGGAACGTGACGACGCGCCCGCAGGGGAGTCGCTGGAGGCGCCGGCCGAGCCGGCCTCCGCGCAGGGGGAAGAGCAAGCCAAAGCGCAGCTACATGAGACCTTGCTTCATGGGGCGCCGACCTCCGTCGAGCGTCGGCCCGACAGCCGCTGGGTCTACCCGCTGTGGGGCATCTTGTTGGTCAGCCTGTTCGTGGCCTTCCACAGCGCGACGCTGCTGGTCTGGAACCTGCCGGGCAAGGGGCTCTCGAAGCAGTTCAACAAGGACTTCCTCGACAAGAGCTACGGCCGCAAGTACGTGAGCGCGGCGCGGCTGAGCCAGAGCTGGGCGATGTTCGCCCCCAACCCCAACCGCAGCAACACCTTCATGCGGGTGTTCGTGGAGGACCAGGACGGACAGCTGTGGGACTTCGAGCAGGACATCTGGGAGGAGGACCGCTACCCCTACTGGTTCTACGACCGGCGCGGCAAGGTCAACCGCCGGCTCGACGGCAAGAAGCACTACCAGCGCATCTACGGCGCCTGGGTGTGCCGCGAGTGGGAGCGCCAGCACGAGGGCGTGCCGCCCAAGTCGGTGACCTTCATCAAGCGCTGGACGAAGATCCCCGCCCCCAATCAGGTGATCGAAAAGGGCGGCTGGAACCAGTGGGAGGCGGAGTACAAGCAAAAGGAGCAGGAGACGATCACCTGCAAGACCACGGTCAACGCCCAGCTCCCGCCCGAGCTGCGCGAGCGCTACGGGCTCTCGCCCGAGGGTGAGAACGACTTCCGCCACGTGCGTCACAAGACCTGGTGGGACAAGGCCGAGGACGAGCGCAAGAAGGCCGAGCGCCAGGCCGAGACGGAGGCCCGCCGGGCCAAGTGGCAAGAAGAGCGCGAGGAGCGAGAGGCTGCCCGCGAGGAGCAGACCCCTGGGAAGGGGAGCCGTGGCGCGCTCCGGGCCAAGCGCGTGGGCTCGGCGCCCATCGATCCCCGCGGACCGATCGCCGAGCCGGACAGCGACGACGAGGCCGAGGTCGACGAGCCCGAGGCGGAGCAGAGCCCCGACGAGGGCGACGCGGACGTCGGCAACTAGCGTTCGCACGAAGAAGAAGAGGCCGCGGATCGATCGTTCGCGGCCTTTTCTTTTGGTTTCCCGCCGGACCAGCGGATCCTCGGGTCAGTGGAGGTCGAGTTGGATGGCGTCGCATCGAGTACACTCGGTGTCAATGTCTGCGATCTCGTTTCGACCTTGGCCGCGTTGGCTCCTGCTCGGGTGCGCGACCTTGCTGTCTGTGTCTTGCCGTGGGGACGATCCCGAGGCGGAGGGATCGAGCTGTGGCGCGAGCGGCTCGAACTGTGGCGAGAGCGGCGAGAGCGGCGGAGATGAAGAGGTTGGCAGCGACACCACGGGCACAGGCACGGAGACCGGGGAGGGCACGGAGACCGGGGAGGGCACGGAGACCGGGGAGGGCACGGAGACCACCGGGTCCGAGGGCGACGCGCGGATCTGGGGGCGCTTCGAGTCGGGCGGGCCGGTGCTCGAGTGCGGTCAGGTCAAGGACGACTGGCAGGCGGCGGACGGCCCGCTGCTGCGCATGGCGTTCGACCTGTGCGGGGACGACATGGACGCGCTCGCGCAGACGATCGTCGCCAACCTCGACGCGATCGCTGCCCGCGACGGCCGGGCTCTGCTCGTCCTCTACCAGGGCATCAACTTGCCCGAGAGCTGGCTGGCGCAGTGCGAGACCTTCGCCCTCGACAGCGGCGACTTTCAGGGCGATCTCTGCCTGCCCTGGGACCCCAGCTATCAGCAGCTGCTCGGCGAGGCGCTCGAGGGCCAGCTCGGGCCGGCGCTCGCGGGCCACGAGGCGCTGGCGGGGGTCTATTTCACGATCTCGACAATGACCAACGGGGCCGAGATGCACTTTCGTGTCGAGCGCGACAGCTTCCCCGCCGAGCCCGAGGCGGGGGCGCTGACCGCCGCCTACCTCTCGGTCATGGACGCTTACCAGGCCGCCTTCGACGCGCCGATCGTGTTCGAGGCCGGGCACTGCATCTTCGACATGCCCGGGGCGGACGAGGCCGACGTCGACTGCGACACGCCGCTGGCGCTCTATCACCACGCCCGAGACAATTACGGGGCGGCGGCGACTGGGATCGCGCTGTGGAATTGCGCGGAGCGCTTTTGGCACGGGCCGACGGCCAGCGAGGATCACGTCCGGCCGCTGCTGGAGGAGGCGACGGCCGACGGCGTGAGCATGGGCTGCCAGACCGTCGGAAACTTCACCAACCAGGCCTGCCGCTTCAGCGACCCGGCCGTGGGCGACTACGGCACGCTGATGGGGGTCGGGCAGTCGGCGACCTGCATACCCACCGGAGGCAACGACGCCGAGGCGGCGTGCGTCGACACCTTGAACTGGTTTGCCGGGGCGTCGTCGCAGTCGCCGACGAGCGTGGCGCTCGAGGGGACCTGGGTGGAGTCGTGGTCCGCCGACACGCAGCCCCAGACGGGGATCAACGCCACGAGCGCGGCCTGTGAGGCGGCGGTCGATGTGTTCGCGCAGCCATTGCCGTGAGGGCGGCGGCGAGAGAGCGCGCGGCCCCGGGTTGCGGCCTGAATTTCGTGGCACAATCCGCGGCGTGGCTGCTTCCCACGCCGACACCGCCGCCCCTGCGCGAGCGGAGCCCTCGCTGCAAGAGTCCCTGCTCCACGGCGCGCCGACGCCGAGCGAGCGCAAGCCCGAGCGTCGCTGGGCCTACCCGCTGTGGGGCATCTTGCTGGTCAGCCTGTTCGTGGCCTTGCACAGCGCGGCGCTGCTGGTCTGGAACCTGCCGGGCAAGGGCCTGTCGGGGAAGTTCAACAAGGAGTTCCTCGACAAGAGCCACGGCCGCGACTACATCGACGCGGCCTGGCTGAACCAGAGCTGGGGGATGTTTGCCCCCAACCCGCCGCGCAGCAACACCTTCGTGCTGGTCTTCGTCGAGGATCAGGACGGGCAGATGTGGGACTTCGAGCAAGACATCTGGGGGGAGGATCGCTACCCTTATTGGTTCTACGATCGGCGTGGCAAGATCAACCGGCGGATCGACGGCAAGAAGCACTATCAGCGCATCTACGGCGCCTGGGTTTGCCGCGAGTGGGAGCGCCAAAACGGGGGCGTGCCGCCCAAGTCGGTGCTCTTCGTCAAGCGGTGGAGCAAGACGCCCACGGAGGACCAGGTGATCGAGCAGGGCGGCTGGGAGCAGTGGGCCGAGTGGCGGCAGAGCCAGCAGGAGACGATCACCTGCAAGACCACCGTCAACGCCCAGCTGCCGCCCGAGCTGCGCGAGCGCTACGGCTTCTCGCCCGAGGGCGACAACGAGTTTCGTCCGGTGCGCCTGCAGACCTGGTGGGACAAGGCCGAGCGCGCCCGCTCCCGCGCCGAGGCTCAGGGTGACGATGAAGACGAAGACGACGGCGACGGCGACGGCGAGTAGGGCAAGGGCATAGGGGGCCACCGGGCGGACCAGGGAGTCGATCGTGTTGGTCGCTACCCGGCGCCAGGCCACGTCGTCGACGTAGACCGTCAGCGTCGGCGACGTAGGCGAGCGGCGACTTGGCGAGGGGGAAGCGCTGGAACAATCGCCCATATCCACACGGAGTCATGCATACCCCCCAATTGTCCTGGCAAGAATCCACGGACCATTTTGAACTCTCCTCCGTGGGCTGGTACCCTGACAGAGACATGTTCACATCAAAAGCTTGGCGCGCGAGCGCGATCCTCTCTGTGTTTCTCTTCTCGGCCTGCTCAGACGGCAGAGGCGATGACTCGTCCTGCCAAGTCGGGACCCTCGACTGCTCCTGCAGTCCCGAAGGCCAGTGTTTCGGCGAACTCAGCTGCCAAAGCGGAGTCTGCGTCGACCCTGCCTCCAACGACTCGGCAGAGCCGAGCGCCGACACATCAGGTGGCTCTGATACGTCGGACAGTTCTGACACTTCGACTAGCTCTGGCACCACGAGCAGCGCCGACACATCGGACACCAACAGCTGCGCACCCGAGTTGACGAATTGCGATGGAGAATGCGTCGACCTAATGTCGGACAGCAACAACTGCGGAGCATGTGATAAAATCTGCGACATAACTATCGAAAGTGGTGGATGCGAGAGCGGAGTCTGCCTTCCCGCACTAACTGATTGCATCGAGGCAGCCGACCAAATCCTCAGCTGCGATCAAATCTGTGCGAATGAAGGAAAGACCTGTGCTGAAAGTGGGTGCAAGTTCAATTGGAACACATCCACATATGTCTGGCATATCGCTCTTCCGGTTTGCGAAGATGGAGAACTCGGTCAATTCGTCAATGCAGCCTGCACACACCCTCAGGAGAAATTCGCGGACTACTACCGCTGCTGCTGCCAACAACCCTGACATCACACCACCTCCCGAGCCCGGACCTTCACCGTCCCCCGCTCCGGCAGCGCCCGGTGGTCGTTGTCGCTCGGCGCTCGCAGTGGGTCCACCACAGCTTCGGCCTCGCTCCTCGCCACGGAGCCGCCAAGACGCACCTGAGGGCGCGCCTTCAAACCGGTCGCCGCTCTAGAGCGGTCCGAGGACCAGCGCCCAGAGATCGAGGATGATGAACACCGCCATCCCCGTGGCCAGCGCCGAGATCGCGGTGCGCCCGGCGGTCCACGGCTCGTCCTCGTCGATGCGCGCGAACATCGGCACGCTGACCACGAAGAAGCAGGCGTAGAAGACCGAGCCCCAGGCGAGCATGCGGCCGCGGTCGAGGTATTCGAACACGTCCTCGAGGGCGGGGATGGCCATGAAGAAGGTCTCGGCGAAGGCCGTGGCGTAGGCGAGCACGACCAGGGCGACCACGCGGCCGAGGGTGCCGAGCTCGAAGCGCGTCCGTAGCCAGCGCAAGGTCACGGTCATGGCCACGTGGTAGGTCATGAAGTAGGCCAGGGTCAGCGGGTACAAGAAGAGCGGGACCTCGCGGCCGCCGCCGAGCAGGCCGGGGTCGAGGGGGTCGCCGGTGCCGACGAGCGCGGCCTGGAGGTTCCACTGCGTGGGGAAGCGGTAGCGCATGCCCAGCACGTCGAAGAAGTAGTGGGTGAAGAAGTAGCTGCCGATGAACACGAAGATCGCGTTCCACAGGTTCAGCCGTAGCCAGACGCTGCGCCAAAAGGGCTGGGCGGGCTGGGCGGGCTGATCAGGGCCGGGCTTGCGGGCGCCCAGCATGGGCACGAGGATCATCGGCGCGGCCACGGCGGTGCCGAAGAGCATGAAGCCCGGATCCCCCCAGCGGCGATAGATGCCGCTGAGCATGACCACCGCCATGAAGGTGATCCAAACGGGGGTGTAGAACAGGTAAAAGCGCTCGGCGGCGGCTTTTTGCGGGTTGCTGGACAACCATCGCGCGCTGGATGACCTGGGGAGCTCGTCCACGCTGCGAGGGTAACAGGCGTAGGCGCTCCCCGAGCTGGCTTCAGTGGCTACTGGCGGGCGACGGGCACCAGGTTCTTGCGCGCCGCGTCCTCGGGCGGCTGCTTGGCGGCGGCGATGTGCGCCAGGACCTTGGGCATGGCCGCCTCGGGGCAGGCTCCGTCGGCCCAGCTGACCTGACGGACGTGCTCCCAGCCCGGCAAGAAGGCCCAGTTGATCCCGTTGGCCCGGCTCCACATCGCCCCCTCGACCCCGGGGATCGGCTCGGACGCGAAGTCGGGCAGGCGCAGGTGCTTTTTCATGCGCAGGTCGTGGTCGGCCACGGCGTCGCTGATGGAGGTGGCCTGGACCCGGGAGGCGCGCAGCGACAGGGGGGAGCGGTCTTCGACGCCGTGGAGGTAGTAGTAGCCGCAGCTTTGTTGCAGCGACTCGCCCAGGTAGAGCTGGTGACCGCAAAGCTCGCGGATCACCTCGGCGTCGAAGCCGGTCTCCTGGGGGCAGCACTCGGGCTCCGGGAGCTTGGGGGCGTAGAGCCGGCACACGCCGTTGCTCTCGTCGGGGCGGCCGCTGCCGGGGGCGGGGCCCTCGGGGAGCTGCGTGGGGGCGTCCTCGCTGACGTAGAGGTCGCTGGTGTCACGGACGACCCGCTCGTCCTCCTCGGAGACCACGGGGACCGGGGAGCCCGGCTCGTACTCGGGCTTGTCGACCTTGGCAGGGCAGGCGCTCAGGAGCAGGGCGCCGGAGGCCGCGAGGAGCACGCGAGCCGCACCTGCAGGTCGGCCTGCAGGTCGGGAGGATTCGATGGATCGGGGGGCTGCCGCGGCCATGGTCGGTGTTGTGAGTAGCGCTCTTGCGCGCGCGGGCGCAAGGGGGCGGCATCCAACGCCGGCAGGTTCGCGCGCTTACGCCTCCCCCGCCTGGGCTCGGCCGGACGCGGTGGGCTCAGCGGGTGAGGGGTCCGCGAGGTCGCCGCCGCCTCGGCGCCAGCGCAGGGATGGCCAGGAGCAAGAGCAAGAGGCCGCCAGCGCCTCCGAGTCCGCCGAGTCCGCCGAGTCCTCGGCGCGCGGCGGAGCTGGCAGCGCAGGCGCAGCCGTCGTCGAGCACCGGGGCGTCCTCGCCGATGCTCACGTCGAAGCTCAGCGTGGCCTCGTTGCCGGCCGCGTCGCGCAGGACCAGGTCGAAGGTCCACTCGCCCACGGGCATGCCCTGGATCTCGAAGCTCGGGTCCGCGGCGCGGCGCAGCTGGGGCTCGTCGATCAGCCCGGGCACGGCGATCTCGAGCTCGTAGACCTGGGGGTGGAGGTCGTCGTGGACCTCGAGGATCACGTCGAAGGTCGCCGGCCCCTGGGCGTAGTAGCCGTCGTAGGGCGAGACCAGCTCGAGGGTCGGCGCGCGATCGTCGACGTAGGGGTTGCCAAACAGGAGCTTGAGGGTGGCGACGTCGTTTTGAAAGTCCGAGAGCCCGCACAGCTCGAGGTTGATCTCGGGGCAGCTGGGCTCCTCGGTGGGCGTGAACTGCACGTCGTCGACGATCTGCGCGCAGCCGTCGAGGTATTTGACGAGGGTGTTGTCCCCGGCTGGAGACATCATCGTGTTCTCGAGGCCGAGGTGGTCGAAGCCCCAGGTGTGCGCCGACTCGTGCATCGCCGTGGACGCGCCGCCGTTGACCCAGTCGGCCCGCTCGCCGTCGAGGAAGACGTAGGCGATCTGGTTGGGCAGGTCGTCCCAGCAGTCGCCCGCCGGCGCCCGTCCGAGGGCCTCCTCTTCGACCGAGTCCCCGCCGTAGACGACCATCATGTAGGGCTCGTCGTAGGGCGGCCGCTCGCCGGTGATGCGGATGCCGAAGTCCGTGGCCAGCGAGCGCATGGCGTCGAGGATCGCCACGCGCTGGGCGAAGGTCCCGCTCCAGGGATCGAAGGTGGTGTTCTTCTTGAGCCAGTGGCAGTTCTCGTGGCTGTTCGAGGGCGAGCACTCGCCGATCTCGACGCCGTCGAAGTTGACGAAGATCGTGGTCGAGGTGCCGACCTTGCGACGCGGCGAGGCGGCCTGCGGGGCGTAGTCCCGCGGCTCGAAGGGCAGGGGGACGGCGTCGTCGTAGGGGACGGGGGCGCGCTCGGGAGACACACTCGCCGATGAAGGCGCGCCCGCCGATGGAGATGAAGAGGTGGAGGCCGCGGCAGGGACCGAGCGCTGCCCGTGCTCCGGCGGGAGCGGATGCAGCATGCGGAGCTCGGGCTCGCCCGCGAGCAGCGCGGCGAGGGCGAGGGCATGCGAGAGGACCGCCATGGGCCCGTGCACGATAGCAGGCTCTCCCCCGGCGGCCCATGCGAGCGGGGGGAGAGCCCGGGGCAGGGGGAGACGCGGCGCTCGGACGCTCAGCCCTCGGCCTGGGCGCCGTGCTCCAGGAGGTAGCTGGTGAGCGCCTGGATATAGGGCGCCCACGCCTCGAGCTGCGGCACGTGACCGACGCCGTCGATCTCGACCAGGGTCGCCTTGGGGATGGCGCGCTCGGCCGCCCGACCCAGCGCCGGGTAGTCACCCAAGGTCGCGGCGACCTCGGGCGAGGCCGCGCCCTTGTTGAGCGCGGTGCGATCGCGCTGGCCGATGATCAGCAGGGTCGGGACGCGCAGGTCGGGGAACTCGTGGACCACGGGCTGCGTGAAGATCATGTCGTAGTGCAGGGCCGAGACCGTGGCGATGCGCTCGCGGTCGGGGCCGGTGGCCCACCCGGCCTGGATGTCGAGCAGGGGATCGTACTCGGGCTTCCACTGCCCGTCGAAGTAGCTGGTCTGCATATAGGCCTTGATGCTCTCGGGCGTGGCCTTCAGGTTGCGGGCCTTCCACTCGTCCACGGATACGTAGGGGACCTCGCGCTTCCAGTCCTCGAGGCCGATCGGGTTGACCAGGGCCAGGGCGCTGACGCGCTCGGGGAACATCAGCGCCATGCGGGTGCCGACCATGCCGCCCATGGAGTGGCCGACGAGGGCGGTCTGCTCGATCTCCAGCGCGTCGAGGAGCGCGAGGGTCAGCGAGGACAACATTTGAAAGCTATATTGGACGTCGATCGGCTTGCTCGATTTGCCAAAGCCGAGCTGGTCGGGGATGACCACGCGAAAGCCCTGCGCGCTCAGGGCCTTCGCGGTGTCGGCCCAATAGGCGCCGGAGAAATTCTTGCCGTGGAGCAGCGTGACGGTGGCGCCGTTGGGCTCGCTGGGCTCGATGTCCATATAGGCGATGGACACGACCTGGCCCTGGACCTCGGCCGAGAAGGTCTCGACCGGGAAGGGGTAGTCGTAGCCGCTGAGCATCGCGTCGAGGCCGGCGGAGGGCTCGGCCTGGGAGGGCTCGGCGGCGTCGGCAGAGGGCTCGCCTGCCTCGGCCTCGCAGGGGCAAGCGGGGGCCTCGGTGGTGGGGCAGGGGGCAGCGCAGCCGATCACGGCCAGGGCGAAGAACGCGGGCAAGAAACGCACGCGCCCGTGATGCCAGCTGAGCCGGGCCTGTCAACGCTGATCCAGTTTGTCCGCCCACGAGCGGCGCGCCGGCGTCAGCAGCGGGCTTCGATCCACTCGTAGACGCTGCGCATCACCGGCGCGCGCAGCTCCTCGGGCTCGTTGTGGAGCTCGTGGTAGTAGCCCGGCCAGACCTCGAGGCTCTGATCCCGGCCGACGGGGTCGGGCAAGCTGGCGAAGATGCGCTCGGTCTCCCGGTGATCGCAGATGAGATCGCCGGTGCCCACGTACCAGTGCATGGGCACCTCGATGCCACCGACCTCGGCGTCGACCCGGGCGATCCCGTCTTCCATGGCCACGGCCCAGCCGGGGGTCACGGGGCGGACGCGCCGGGGGTCGGCGGCGTAGCGGGCGACCTCCTCGGGGTCACGACAAATTGTCTCGGGCTCGAGGCCGGTGGGGACGGGGAGGCGGGGGAGGAGCTTGGCGGCGAGGCGGGTGAGCTGGCGCTTGAGCGGCCCGACCTTCAGCGCCAGGCCGAGCAAGGGTGAACTGATCACCACCCCGCGAAGGTCGATCTCGTGCTGGTGATCGAGCAGGTAGGTGAGGGTGATGAGGCCCCCCATGCTGTGGCCGAATAGAAACCAAGGTAGGGACTGAGGGCCTTGGGCCTCCCCGAGCGTGTCGACCTGGTGGCGAATGACCGCGAGGAGATCGCTCGCGTAGGTCTCGAAGCGATCGACATAGCCAGGGGCGCCGCCGCTGCGACCCTGGCCGCGGTGGTCGACCCCAAACACCAGGCCCCCCCGCTCGCCGAGCTCGCGAGCGACGCGGTCGTAACGGGAGACATGCTCGCCTTGACCGTGGACAGCGCACACGACGAAGCGGGGGGTCCCGGCGGGAGACCAGCGCTCGCCGTGGAGCCTGACGCCGTCGTTCGTGGTGAGGTGAAAGCGCTCTGTCACCGAGGGAGTATGCCACGCAATTTCGACCTAGGAAGATCGTGCTGTTGGACCTGTAGCCAAGCTCATGGTCGCAAGGCTGGGACATGGGGAAAAAGACGGGGCTGGTCAGACTGCGATACTCTGTGCACCCCCTACGAGGAGAACCCCCACCGATGAAGGACACACTGATCAAAGCGTTGATGTTCGCGCTGCCCCTGGGCATCGCTGCCCCGGCCATGGCCGCGCCACCCAAGATTATCGCCGAGGACTTCGACGCCGCGCCGACCGAGGAAGAGGCCCTCGACGACAACATCTTGCTGGTCATCGAGCTGCCGATCGCCGCCGACGGTGCGCGCGAGGCTGGCCTCGACGAAGAGGAGCTCGCCGAGGCCCTCGAGGCCGCGCGCCAAGCTGCGCTCTCGGCCGGCTACATGGCGCAGGCCATCGACGAGGAGGCCACTGAGGTCCGGACCAAGGGCAAGGGCAAGCGCAAGGCCTTCGGGCATTGGGTCAAGCATCAGATCGCCGAGGGCGCGCGCGGCAAGGACCTCGCCGATCGCGTCAAGGATCGCGAGATCGAGCCCAAGGAGCTGACCGACGACGAGAAGGCCGAGCTCGACAAGAAGATCAAGGCCGTCGGCGAGAAGCGTCGCGAGCGTCGCAAGAAGGTCGACGACATGCGCGAGAAGCTGCGTGAGGAGGGCAAGAAGCCCGAGCTCACCGGGCGCGAGCGCCACGAAGAGATGATGAAGAAGGCCGCCGAGCGTCACGAAGAGGCGCGCGAGGCCTACAAGAAGCACAAGAAGACCCCGGGCAAGCCTGGCGCCCAGCCCGACGACAAGAAGCCCGAGGATCACCCGCCCGGCGAGAAGCCCGAGGGTAGCCCCGACGACAAGGCTGGCCCCGGTCCCGAGGGCAAGCCCGGCGAGCCCGACAAGGCCCCCGGCGACAAGGTCGACGGCAAGCACGACGCTCACCAAGAGCACGTCGACGATCGCCGCGGCAAGGTCGACGACAAGAAGGACGCCAAGAAGGACGACAAGAAGGACGCCAAGAAGGACGACAAGGCCGGCCCCGCTGGTCCTGGCAACAAGAAGGCTCCGGGCAAGAAGTGAGGACGGAGGACATCATGCGTACGTCGATCAAGACCATCATCTTCGGGTTCGCGCTGACCCTCGCCGCTTGTGACGGCGGAGAGAAGGCCAACAACGACAAGGGCGGCGAGGCCAAGACCGCCGCCAAGGCCGACGGCGGCGACAAGGCTGCCGCCGAGGCCGGTGACCAGGCCGCCGCGGGCGAAGAGGTTGCCGCTGCCGAGGAGGCCGTGGCCTTGGATCCCAAGGTCGAGAAGGCCGTCACCGTCGCCAACAAGATCGCCGCCGACCCGAGCTCGGCCGACGACATCCTGGCCGAGGCGGGCATGGACCGCGAGGGCTTCGAGGAGCTGCTCTACGAGATCGCTCGCGACCCCGAGCTGTCCAAGAGCTACGCCGTGGCGCGCGAGACCTAGGCGCCGCCTGCCCAGGTCTTCCACTTGGGCCGATGCGGCCAGCTCGCGGTGCGTTCGCGGGCTGGCCGCATTTCTTTTGTGGCGCGGCCGGATCTTCATGGGTCTCCCCGCGCCACCCCGCGTCCTGGCTCCGCTATCGGCACCGTGGCTGTAAAGTTTATGAAAAGTTAGTGATTTCAGGTTCTTGGCCAGGAGGGCGTGATCTTTGGCGAGGCCTTGCTTAGCTTTGTCCCCTTGGCCCGGAAGAAGAAGAAACGCCAGCTCGGAGACGAGCTGCTCGAGGACAACCGCAAGGCCCTGCACGACTTCGAGATCATCGAGGAGCACGAGGCTGGGATCGTCCTCGAGGGTAGCGAGGTGAAGTCGATCCGCGACGGTCGGATCAGCCTCAAAGAGGCGTTCTGTCAGTTCCGCAAGGACGAGCTCTACCTGCTCCAGGCGCATATCTCCGAATTCCCTCAGGCCCACGCCCGCAACCACCCGCCACTGCGTGCCCGCAAGCTGCTCTTGCACCGTCGCCAGCTCGACACGCTCTTCGACGCGGTCAAGCAGCAGGGCCTGGCGATCATCCCCCTGGCCGTCTACCTCAAGGATCGGCGGATCAAGCTGCTGATCGGCCTCGGTCGCGGCAAGAAGGTCCACGACAAGCGGGCGGCGATCAAAGAGCGCGAGCAGAAGCGAGAGATGCAGCGGGCGATCCGCGAGCAGGGGCGCTGAGGAGCGAGATGCCGGCCGGTGATCAGGCGGCGGGGTCCGAGGCAGCGCGGCCCGAGCTGGGCGAGGGCGCGCTCGAGGAGCTCGACGCTCTGCTCGCGCTGGCGAGCGCGGGACCCCTGGGTGTCGACGCGTGCCTGCGCATGGCGGCCCTGGTCGAGCAGGTCCCCGGGCGCGCGCCGAAGGTCGCCAGCGCGCTCGGGCGTCAGCGCGACGCGGCGGCGGTCGAGGGCCTGCTGGCGCTGCCGGTGGACACCCGCGGCGTGGTCGAGGGGCTCTACGCGGCGCTGCGCTGCGGCGCGCGTCGAGAGCAGGCCGCCGGCGGGCAGGCGCCGAGGATGATCGCCCTCGAATTTCGCAGCTCACGATCCCGGCGCTTCCCGCGTCTGGTCGAGCGCGCGCACGAGGCCTTTGGTGGCCGCCTCGAGCGCCTGCGCATCGATGACGTGATCCACTACCGCGTCGCGTTGCTCGACGCCGAGCCGGGGGGCGAGGGCGAGGGCGGAGAGGATGCCGACGCGCTTGCCCCGGCGGCCTCGCTGCGCCGACGGGTGCAGCCCCTCGAGCTCGATCTGCTCGGGCTGCACCGCGACATGCAGCGCCTGCGCGGCGTCCGGCTGTGGCTCAACGGCTGGCGCTTCGACGACGGCGGCCCGCTGCGCCCGGCGGCCCGCGAGCCCTTGCTGCGCGGGTGGTTGGAGGGAGTGCTCGAGGGGTGAGCGCCTACGCCGGACGGGCGATCGTGGACCTCGCGCTCGAGCGTCGGCTGCGGCGAGGGCTGCGGGCAGGGCAGCGCGCGCTGGTCTTGCTGACCGCCGAGGACCAGCGCGCGCTGGCCGTGGGCGAGCGCCTCGGCGAGGTCTTGGACTGGCCGGTTCACACCTGGTCGGCGGCCTCGGGGGTCGACGGCAGCGGGCGCGAGGCCGAGCTCTCTGGCCTGCTGGCGCGACTGCTCGACGGCGTTGGCGTTGGTGTTGGTGTTGACGCCGAGGGCGGGGCGGACAGCCTGTGGCTGCTCTTCGACGCCGGCGAGGCGCTGCGCGGCGCGGCGGATCTGCGCCGCGTTCGCGAGCTCGCCCAGCGCAGCGCCGGCCCTACCTTGATCTTCGTCGAGCGCGAGCCCGGGCGGCTGGCCGCGCTGCCCGAGCTCGGCGTCGAGCGCCTGGCCCTGCCCGACGCCGACCAGCTCGGCGAGCGCCTGGCGTGGATCGCTGGCCAGCTGCCCGAAGAGCACGCCGAGCTGAGCGCCTGCCTGCGCGCGAACGAGGCCGCGCTGGCCCGAGCCGGCGTGGGTCTGGAGCTCGCGCGCTTCGATCGCCTGATCGCCGAGGCCGCGCTGGCCTGCCCGCCCCAGGCCGCGGCGCTGCTCGAGTTCATCGCGCGCCACAAGCCCGACGCCCTCGCCCACGACGGCCTGCTCGAGCCCACGCACTCGGTCCCCGCCGCCGAGCTCGGCGGCCTCGATCGCTACCGCAGCTGGCTGGCCCGCCGCGCCCTGGCCCTCGCGCCCGCGGCCCGCGACGCCGGCATCCCGGCGCCCCGGGGCGTGCTCCTCGTCGGCGTGCAGGGCTGCGGCAAGAGCCTGGCCGCGCGGGCCTCGGCGGACCTGCTCGGCCTGGCGCTGGTCCGCCTCGATCTCGGGCGGCTCTTTGGCGGCACCGTGGGCGAGAGCGAGGCCAACCTGCGCCGGGTCACGGCCACGGTCGAGCGCATGGCGCCGGTGGTCTTGTGGGTCGACGAGATCGACAAGGGCCTCGCCGGGGTCGAGGGCGGGCGCAGCGACGCGGGCACGGCCGCGCGGGTCGTGGGCGCCCTGCTGACCTGGCTGCAAGAGCGCGAGCAGGCCGTGTTCGTGGTCGCCACCGCCAACCGCGTCGCGGGCCTGCCCCCGGAGCTCCTGCGCCGCGGTCGCCTCGACGAGCTCTTCTTCGTCGACCTCCCCGACGCGGACCAGCGCGCACAGATCCTGGCGATCCACCTCGAGGCCAAGGCCATGCGCGAGCTCGGCGTGGCCCCGCCCCTGGCCGATCCTCGCGCGCGCTACCTCGAGCTCGCCCGCGCCGCCGATGGCTACTCCGGCGCCGAGCTCGAGGCCGCGCTGATCGAGGCCCGTCTGGCCGCCTTCGCCCGCGGGGAGCCGCTGGCCGCCGCCGATCTCGAGGCCGCGCTGGCCGAGGCCGTCCCGCTCTCGCGCAGCCACGCCGAGGCGATTGCGAGCCTGCGGGCCTGGGCCGAGGGCCGCGCTCGCCTGGCCTGAAGCGCGGCCGAGCCGACGCAGGATCCTCGCGCGCGCTTGGTCCCGCCGCGAGGATCGTGCACCCTCGCGGTGTGGGGGACTTCTTCAGCAACCTCTCCATCGGCTCGGAGCACCTGAGCCAGACCGAGCTGGTCAGCCGGATCCTCGGCACGCTGGTCACCTTGGGGGTGCTGTGGATGCTGCGCAAGCTGGTGCTGCGCGTGGCCAGGGCGCGCCTGGGTGAAGAGCCGACCAAGCTCTACCACTGGCGCAAGGGCACGGCCTACACCGCCTACGGCCTGGCCTTCTTGATGGTCGGGGTGATCTGGCTGGAGAGCTTCGCCTCGCTCGCAACCATCGTCGGTCTGGTCTCGGCGGGCCTGGCCGTCGCCCTCAAGGACCTGCTCATGAACCTCGCGGGCTGGGTCTTCATCTTGTGGCGCAAGCCCTTCGTGCCCGGTCAGCGCATCGCGCTGGGCGACTTCCGCGGCGACGTGGTCGATCAGGGCGCGTTCACCTTCAGCTTGATGGAGATCGGTCAGTGGGTGAACGCCGACGAGCGCACCGGCAGGCTGCTCCACGTGCCCAACGGCCTGGTGTTCACCGAGGTCCTCGCCAACTACAACCAGGGCTGGTTCGACCTGATCTGGAACGAGCTCTCGGTGACCGTGACCTTCGAGAGCGACTGGCGCTCGGCCAAGGCGATCATGGTGGAGATCGCCGAGCGCCGGGGCACCGTGCACAGCGACCAGGCCCAGGCGGCGATCCGCGATCACGCCTCGCAGTATCTGGTCTTCGACACCAGGGTCGCGCCGCGGGTCTATTCTTCGGTCCTCGACTCCGGCGTGGGCCTGACCCTGCGCTATCTGTGCAACCCCTTCGAGCGCCGGCGCACGGCCGAGGTGATCTGGGAGGACGTGCTCGACGCCTTCCACGAGCGCGCGGACATCGACTTCGCCTACCCGACCACGCGCTTTTACGACAACGTGCGCGAGGGCAAGGACGAGGCCCGGGCCGCGCCCTAGTGTGCGCGGCAGAGGACTTGAAGGGCCCCAGGCCTGGAGCACCGGCCGCTGACTTCGTTGCTCGTCAGTCATTTGTGCCCGACAAACTCCCTCCTCGCGCCTCGTCAGCGACCGGCGGTCCGGCGCCTGAGACCCTTCAAGTCCTCTGGCGCGCACACTAGGGATGACGAGGTCCGATACGACCGACGGGAAGGTGTCGCCGCCTCGGATGGGTACCGCGGCACAGGCCGCCGCGATGGCGGTCGAGGATGTCATCAAGCTCGCGTCCGAGGGTCGTCCGCGAATGCCGATCTTCCAGCGTGATTTCAGGTGGGAGGCCAAGGATCGTCGCGATTTGCTCGACAGCATCTACCGCGGTTATCCGGTCGGCACCTTGCTCCTCTGGAAGAACCCGCCGTCCACTGTAGCCCCGTCGAGTAGGGAGGGGGGACGAGCGCTGGGCGGAGCGGTGAGCGGGCCGCCGGGAGGTGGAGATCGATACCTCGTCATCGATGGACAGCAGCGGCTGACGACGCTCTGGGAGGGGCTTGGTCGTGCGCCCGCGCTGGGCGAGGTCGCGCTCGTGTTCGACATCGAGCGCGAGGAGGTCATCAGCCGTCCGCTCACACCCGACGAGATCGAGGGGCGCCCACCGCAGCGTGAGGGCACGGGCCTGCCGCAGGTACCCCTCCATCTGGTGCTCGACGCGGCGCTGTTGTCGGCGTGGGTTCCGCCGTGGATGTCGCTCGAGGACAAGCGCCGCTACTTTGAGCTCGGCAAGCGCATTCGCGAGCACAAGCTGGGCCTCTACATCGTCGAACACGCCGAGATCGACGCGCTCAGGCATGTGTTCGACCGGGTCAACTCGACGGGCAAGTCCATGCGCCGTGATGAGGTGTTCAACGCGCTGATCTGGTCGCAGGTATCTCGAGGGGGCAATACGGGCCTCGCGCTCGTCAACGCAGAGCTCGCGGAGCTCGGGTTTGGGGAGATCCCGCACCTCACGATTTTGAAGGCTTTCGAGGCGATTCGAGGTGGCAAGGTCGGCAAGCTCGATCCGAGGAAGCTCGAAGTCGTCGACGCTGAAGCGGATCTCATCCGCACCGCCAAGGCTCTGCGTGCGACCGTGGCGTTCTTGCGTGGCACCGCCCACGTCCCCCATGTGGCGGTTCGGCCGTACGAGCTGCCCATCGTCGTGCTGGCGCGCTTCTTCGCGCTTCACCCGGCTCCCAGTGAGCGGAGCTTGATCTTGCTGCGTCGGTGGCTGTGGCGTGGCTCGCTCGGGGAGCGCCTCGGAGGCGCCTCGGGTTCGATGCAGCAGCACGTGGACGACGTGAGGGCGGACGAGGCGGAGTCGGTGCAGGCGCTGCTGCGGCGGACGGGCTCACCCGAGGGCCTGTCCTTCGACGACGACGAGTGGAGCAAGACGAGCGCTTCCGGCATGGCGACCGCTCGCGGGAAGGCGATGGTCTGTGCGCTCATCGCCCAGTGGCCGCGTAGTCTGCGGACGGGGGAGCGGCTGGACGCGGGCGACCTGTTTCGCAACGGCTCGAGTGATGGCGTGCAGCCAATCCTGCGTGACTCGGCCAGCGGAGCGCACCGTGGCCGTGGAATGGTCAACAAGCTGCTGCACCCACCTGGTACCACCGCGAGGGCGCTCATCTTGGAGTGCACCGATGAGGCCGCGCTCGTCTCTCATGGGATCGACGCCAAAGCACGCGAGGCGCTGCGCCAGGGAAATGTCGAGGCCTTCTATGACCGCCGGGAGCGAGCCCTCCGGCGCTCGGTCGAGGCATTCTTCGCGCGGCACGTCGAGCTGGAGCGTGACGACGCTCCATCGATCGCCATGTTGGCGAGGCGCAGCGCATGAGCGCTCGCGTGCTGCTGGGGAATGTCGTCGTTGGAGAGCTTCGCCCGGACGCTGCCTCCGGCCAGACGGCCCTCGAGTTTGACGCCACCTACGCTGCGTCCGCCTCGCGTCCCGTGCTCGGGCGATGGTTCGAAGACCAGCTGATCGATCCACCGCGCACCTTTCGCGGCTCGCCGCTGCCGAACTACTTTCGAAACCTGCTCCCACCTCCCGCCGGAGGACAAGTACGCGTGGGAGGACTTCGAACTCGGGTGGAGCCACTACGGGAGCGTGGGCAGCGTCATCTATGCGCTGTGTGGTGAGGACGACTTTTTGAAATACATGCGTCGCCTCGCGTTCATGGTGCTGTCGGGAAACGCCGACGCGCACCTCAAGAATTGGGCGCTCTTTTACCCGGATGGCGTGAGGCCGCGGCTCGCTCCGGTGTACGATGTCGTCTCGACGGTCGTGTACTCGTCGATTCACACGCACACTGCGCTGCGTTGGTATGAGCCACCCACACCCACGATGGAGCGGCCGATGCAACTGGTCGACGTGTCTTTGGACGAACTCTTGACGGTAGCGTCGCTGTCGCCAGTCGATACTTCACGGGTGATGGATGATCTCGAGGCGTTCATCCGCGAGGTTCGGGGTGTATGGATAGATGTCGCGGCCACTGCGCCCGCTGTGGTGCGGGACCGGGTCACGGCTCATCTCGCCGCGTCCAAGCTTCAGTAGCTGCTGTAGCTGCTACTGTCGGCGCGGATGTCGGCCCTCGAAGCCCCCCAGGTCTCCCGCGCACGCAGCACGCTGCTCTCGATCACCTGCGCCCTCGGCCTCGCGGTGGCGGGCTGCGAGCGCGCCCAGGAGAGCCGGGCGCCGGGCGCCGATCCTGCGTCGACGCAGGACGCCTGCGAGGGCGCGCAGCTGCTGTCGCGCGAGTGGACGCTGGCGCGCCGCGACGCCCTGGCGGCCGCGCTCGCCGGGCTGCGCGGGGAGTGGCCGGGCGTGGCCCTGGCGAGGATCGACGCGCGCGTGGCCGCGGCCGAGGAGTCGTGGTCGGCGGCCTATCGCCAGACCTGCGCGGGCGAGGACCAGGCGGAGCTCGAGCGCGCCGAGCAGGCGCAGCGCTGCCTGGACGCCCAGGTCTGGGCGCTCGTCGCCCTCGCCGAGCTGATCACCGAGGCGCCGGAGCAGCGTGGCGCAGGGCTGTGGCCCGAGGTCGACCGGCTCTTCGAAGACCCCGCGGGCTGCCTCGAGAGGGCGGAGGTGGACGCGGGCAGCCCAGACCTCGAGGCTGCGAAGGCGACGCTGCTGCGCGGAGCAGGCGAGGCGAGCGGAGCAGGCGAGGCGAGCGGAGCGGGAGAGGACCAGGGGATCGACGCGCGCCGCGAGGCCCTCGCGCGGGCGCGCGAGGCCGGTGATCCCTGGGCGATCCTCGCGGCCTCGCGCTCGCTCGCCGCGGCCCAGCGCGAGGCCGGTGATCTCGGGGGGGCGCGCGCCACCTTGGCCGAGGCCATCGCCGTGGCGACGCGCCTGTCGGGCGCCAGCAGCCCGCACACCGCGGTGCTCCAGCGTCAGCTCGCCCAGGTCCAGCTCGACGCGGGTCGCTTCTCCGCGGCCCAGGACCTCCTCGTCGACGCCCGAGACGCCTTCGCCGAGGCTTTGGGCGCGGACCACCCCGAGACCCAGGCCGTGCTCGAGCTGACGGGGCAGGTGCTGATGAGCGCCGGCCAGGCCGCCGACGCGCACTTCGCCTTCCTCGACCTGCTGGAGATCTGCGACTCGCTCTACGGCGCCCGCGACTGGCGGACGGCGCGGGTCAAGCTCGCGCTCGGCGACACCTTGCTGGTGATGAAACAAAATCGCGGCGCGCGGACGCTCTACACCGAAGCGCTCACGCCCCTGACCCAGGCCCTGGGCGCGGACAGCCGCGACGTGATCCGGACGCTGATCAGGCTAGGCACGGCCGAGCTCGCACTCGGCGAGCTCGAGGCCGCGCGCCAGCACTGCGACACTGGCCAGCGCCTGAGCAAGGCCCTCGCGCCAGAGGATCCGCTACGCGCGGAGGCCCAGGTCTGCGTGGAGGACGTCGCCAAGCGCGAGGCCGAAGCGGCCAAGGCCAAGACCAAGCGCTGAGGATGTTCGAGCCGGGCGCGCCGAGCAGGCGCGCCCGGTCGCTCGGGTCATTGCTGCTCGAGCGAGGTCCAGGAGAACCCCGCGCAGCCCGCCGCGAGGTCGTCGGCGTCGGCCGATCCGGCCACGGCGTCATCGATGGTCGCGCCGTCGTAGACGGTCTGGCAGTAGTAGAGCGCGTCGTCGGCCCAGGTCCAGTCGAAGCGGCTCCACAGCTCCGGGAAGTACTCGTTTTGGGCGTCGTTTTGGGCGACGAGGTAGGTCGCCTCGTTGTCCCAATGATCGATGAGGAACGTCCCGGCGGCGTTCTCCCACTGCTCGGCGGTGATGACGTGCATGTCGCCCCACTCGTCGATGTACTCGCCGATGATCTCCAGGTCGTCGGCGTTGCCGGTGTCGGTCTCGGTGCCGGCGTCGGTCTCCGAGTCGGTCTCGGTGCCGACGTCGGAGTCGGTCTCGGTGCCGGCGTCGGTCTCGGTGCCGACGTCGGAGTCAGTCTCGGTGCCGGCGTCGGTCTCGGTACCCGCGTCGGTCTCTTCGGTGCCTTGCTCGTCGCCACCTTCGGCGGCGTCGTCGGAGCAGGCGGTGAGCGAAGCAAAGGCGAAGAGCGAAGTAGCGGCGAGACGAAGCGTGAATTGATGCATGCGAACCATGGGATCCTCCCCTCGAGGATGTGACGGTGACGTCGCCCGGAATTGGGTCGACGGCGTCCGGCAGGTCTTCGGACTTGCGGGTCGTCCTACTCACCGCGGCTTCCCAACGCCTGTGGGCGCCAGTACCTGGTGCGGTTTTCGTCGCCGCTCACCGCTGCGGGGGCAGCCCCGGAATCTCACCGGGTTCCCTCTTGCGACGCCCCATGGGGCGAACCGGAAGCTGGGCGTGAGTAGCGGCTGGGTCTGGCGCTGTCCAGCGCTGGCCCTGGAGGCGACTCACTCGTGCATCAAAAGCCCGCGGGGATCTTGCCTGTCAGGAAGCTGACCGTGTTGGGCTCGCCGCGGGCGGACCAGCGCGCGAGCCGAGGCTCCTCTGGCGTGCCCTCGACCAGGCCTTCATCTTCGGACCAGCGCGGCGCCTCGCCGGGGGCGAGGGTGTGCAGCCCGCTTTGCCATGGACCGATGATGTACGTGTGCCCGGCGGCGCGGCAGCCCATGAAGCCCACGAACTCGCGGGCGAAGCGCTGACCTGGCGCGGCGCCAAAGGTCTCGCAGGTGCGAAACCACCACTGGCTCTGGCTGGGCGCCATGCGATCGCGGATCGCCGCGAGCGGTCCGTGGTGCGCGTGCCGTGCTCGAAGCGAGCCGAGGTCGAGGCGCTCGGCGTCGACGCGCGCGCAGCCCCACTTGCCGTGGCCCCAAAACTGGACCTCGGCGATGGGCCGAGGATCGGGGTAGTCGGCCAGCCAGCGCAGGGCGCTCCCCCAGTCGTCGAAGCCGCGCCAGTCGTCGAGGCGGCCGAGGCTCGAGTAGAGCGCGCCGCCGACGGCCCAGGAGTGGCTCAGGCCAGGGCCGGGGACGCGGGTGAATCGCTCGCCGACGCGCCGGGCCAGCCGCCCCCCGAGGCCGTCGCCGGATCGATGACGCAGGCCGGGGACGAGGTCACCGGTGCAGGTCCGGTCGTAGATCATCAGCCGCAGCGGGCGCGTCACGGCGGGAGCATAGCGCGGTAGCATGATCCGTGATGGACGCCGACGAGCCGCCCCTCGCGCTGCGTCGCTTCGTGCTCGAGCAGCTCGGCCCGGTCGCCAGCTGGCGACGCCGCGACGACGGCCGCGGGCACACGCGGGTCTGGCTGGTCTCGACGGTGGCGGGGGAGGGGGTGGCAGGGGAGGGGGTGGCAGGGGAGGGGGCGTCGGGTAAAGGGGCGGCGGGTAAAGGGGCGGTGCTCAAGCATCACCTCGGCGCGCGGGGCTTCGCCCAAGAGCGCGAGGCGCTGAGTCGATGGTTCGAGGGACCCGGGCCCGATGGTGGGCGTTGGCCGGTGCCGCGACTGCTCGCCTTCGACGTGGCCACGCGCGCGCTGCTGCTCGAGCAGCTGGTCGGCGAGGCCGCCGATCCGAGCGCGCCGGGGATCCACGAGGCGGCGGGCCGCTTCCTCGCCGCGCTCCACAGCCTGCCGATACCGGACCGCGATCCCATGCCGCTGAGCGAGGCGCTCGAGCGGCGCTGGCGTGGATGGTTGGCGGGCTGCGCCGACGCCCTCGATTCAGAGCTGCGCGCGGGCCTCGAGGCCATCGCCCCCGCGCGCGTCGACCTCGAGGGCGTGGCCCGGGTGCCCTGCCACCGCGACTTTGGCCCGCACAATTGGCTGTGGACCGGCGAGCAGCTCGCCGTCATCGACTTCGAGCACGCCCGCGCCGACCTGCCCGCCGTCGACTTCGCCAAGCTCTGGGCAGGCGCATGGCGGAGCAAGCCCGAGCTCGGCCAGGCCTTCTCCCGCGGCTATTTTGCGTCGTCGTGTGGTAGGCAGAATATTGCGCAGATCAGCGAGGGTGCATTCTCTTGCGCACTGGCGCTGCATGGTTTGGCGAGCTTGGCCTGGGGCATGCGCCACGCTGATGCTGATTTCGAGGCCGAAGGTCGGCACGCGATTGCGCTGGCTGTGGCCAAAGCGTGCACATTTTTGGACCAATGAAGGGCACGGCGTGCCGATTGCTCATGTCGCCGGGAGACGAGAACAACCGACGTTTTGTGTGCCTATGAGATGTGGTGTGAGGGTGTTTAAATAGAGGTCTGAAACCTACAAATAACGCAGGCTGATATGCCTTCAGAAACACATTTCATAAAAAACAAATATAATTGTTGCAAAGTGAGTGTCCCATCTGCATAGACTGGCAGCGACCATCGCCACTCATTCATGGCGGTGAGGAGGGGGGCCTTCGTGACATTTCAATTTTCCGCAAAGCCCGGGCTTGGACCCGCCTTTGGGCTGTCTTGCATCTTCATGTTCGGGTCCGGTTGCGTGGATGACGAGCTCGATCCCTCGATGCCAGGTGCCGACGAGGTCGGTGAGGAGGGGGGCACAGGGGGCGACGACGAAGATGGTCCCTCTGACACCGAGGGCCCATCTGACACCGAGGGCGAGTCGACCTCGGGCGAAGAAGGCACGGGCGAAGAAGGCACGGGCGAAGAGGGCACGGGCGAAGAGGGCACCGGCGAAGAGGGCACGGGCGAAGAGGGCACCGGTGAGGAGGAGGAGTACACGCCCCCGCTGGGCGGCATGCGCAGGCTCCTCGACTACCAATACGTCAACTCGATCGAGCTGATGTTCGGCCCCGAGGCCGCGGCCGTGGCCGCGCCGCCCGGGGACCAGGCGCTGAGCGGCTACACTTCGATCGGCGCGGCTGAGCTCTCGCCGGGCCTCGACCTCGTCGAAAACTACGAGACCTCGGCCCTGGCCGTGGCCGACGCGGTCGTGGCCAACCCGCAGACCCTCGCGTTGATCGCCCCTTGCGTGATCAACGACAACTCGGACGCAGAGGCCTGCTACGCGCAGGTCGCCACCAACTTGGCTCACCTGGCCTGGCGGCGGTCGCCGAGCGCCGAGGAGGTCCAGGCCATCGTCGACATCTCGCTTCAGGCGCGGACCTGGGGCGAGGGCGCGTTCGGCCCGGGGCTCAAGTACGGGATCGTCCGGGTGCTGCTCTCGCCGCACTTCATCTACGTCAGCGAGCTCGGAGAGCAAGATGTCGAGGACCCGACGGTCTACTGGCTGACCGGGCCGGAGGTCATCACGCGGATGTCGCTGCTGATCAACGGGCGCATCCCCAGCCTCGCGCTGCTCGAGGCCGCCGAGAACGGGCTCTACGACGAGGTCTCGGCCCTCGACTCGCTGGCTCGGGACATGGTCGCGGATCCGGGCGCGCCCGAGGCGGTCTCGGAGTTCTTCGCCGAATACCTGGCCCTCGACGAGATCTCGGCCAAGGATCCGGAGCTCTTCCCGCTCTACAGCGAGGCGCTCGTCGCCTCCATGGTCGAGGAGACCGAGCACCTGCTGCGCGCGGTGATCTGGGAGGACAACACGGACTGGCGGACCTTCTTCGACGCCGACTACACCCACGTGGACGCGGCCCTCGCCTCGTTCTACGGCATGGAGGCGCCGGTCGAGGACTGGGCGCGGGTCCAGCTGCCGGAGGATCGCGCGGGCTTCTTGACTCAAGGCAGCGTGCTCGCCCGCAACTCGCACAGCAACATCAACTCGACCACGCGCCGCGGCCAGTACATCCAAGAGCGCATGCTCTGCTACACGGTCCCGCCGCCGCCGGCCGACGTCAGCCCGGTGCTGCCCGAGGTCCCCGAGGACACGCCGATGACCCTGCGCCAGCTGATGGAGGAGATTCACCTCTCCGACGACAGCTGCGCCACCTGCCACGTCCACCTCGACACCCTCGGCTTCCCGCTCGAGCACTTCGACGCCCTGGGCGCGTGGCGAGAGCTCGACAACGGCCTGCCCATCGACCCCGTGTCGGAGTACGGGAGCTTTGGCGTGATGAACGACGCCATCGACCTCGCGACGAACGTGGCCATGGACCCGCGCACGCCCGAGTGCCTGGCCAACAACCTGCTGCGCTTCGGGCGTGGCTCCCTCGAAGACTACAGCACCGAGTCCGCGGCCCTCGAGGCGCTCTATCTCGACTTCGAAGAGTCGGGCTTCAGGGTCCAGGAGCTGCTCGTCTCCTTCGTCACCAGCAAGCTCTTCCGCCAGGTCGGGGAGCCCAAATAGGAGGAATTCATCATGCGCAAATATCTCGAGCGACGAACCTTCCTGCGTGGGATCCTCGGCGGCGGCGTGGCCTCGGTCGCCCTGCCTCCGCTGGACGCCATGCTCAACCTCGAGCAGACCGCCTACGCCGACGGCACGCCGGATCCGGTCCGGCTGATCACCTGGTTTTACGGCGACGGCTTCATGCTGCGCAGCTTCGAGCCGATCGGCGTGGGCGCGGACTGGCAGCTCAACACGCACATGGAGCCGCTGGCCGGGGTCAAAGACTATCTCAACGTGGTCACGGGGGTGCAAAACCGCTGCCAGCAGCAGATCACCCACCACGAGGGGATGACGGTCTTCAACGGCTACACCATGGCCGACATCGGCGAGGGCCAGGGCTTCTTCTCGAACCCCGCGGGCCCGACCATCGACCACCTCGTCTCCGAGGCGCTCGCCGGGCAGACGCCGATCAGCGGGATCCACCTGGGCATCTCCAAGGCCCAGAGCCCGGCCGACTACGGCTGGACCATGCACGCGCTCTCGCACCGCGGCTACCTCCAGCCCAACGAGCCGATCACCAGCCCGAGCGCGGCCTGGCAGGCGCTCTTTGGCGCGCTCTCGGGCTCCAAGGACGACAGCGAGCTGCGCCTGAGCATCCTCGACTCGATCAAGGGCGACGTCGCGACCTTGGAGAGCAAGCTCGGGGCCGCGGACAAGATCCGCCTCGAGGCGCACCTCGACAGCATCGCGGCCCTCGAGGCCAAGCTGGCCGTGGTCGACCCGCTGTGCGCGATCCCGCCGGATCCGATGTTCGAGAACAGCGAGGCGATCAACAACGAGCTGCTCACGCAGGTCAACGAGATGATGAGTGACCTGATCATCTACGCCTTCTCCTGCGACCTCACCCGGGTGGCCACGGTGATGTTCCTCGAGGGCGCGGCCGAGCCGACCCTGGGCGAGGTCGAGGGCGCCACGGGATCGTGGCACGTCGCCAGCCACTCGCCGGGGAGCTGGACCGAGGGCAGCTACTTCGACCACGGCCAGCGCTACATGATGGAGCGCTTCGGCTACCTGCTCGAGGGCCTCAAGAACACGGTGGAGATCGACGACACCAACCTGCTCGACAACACCATGGCGCTGCTGAGCTCCGACGCCTCCGACGGCTCGACGCACGCGATCTCGCGCCAGCCGATGCTGATCGCCGGCCACGGCCGCGGGCACCTCAAGCACCCGGGCATCCACTATCAACCCGAGCCGCTCAGCGACAGCTACAGCTACGGGTCCCAGCCCGGGCCGTCCTCGGGCAACACCAGCGACGTGCTCCTGGCCCTGCTCCAGGGCTTCGACCCCGACGCCGCGTGGATCGGCGAAGAGGACGAGGGCGGCGCTGGCTCGGGTACACCGCTGACGGACATCATGGCCTGAGCGCGCGCGAGCCGGGCTCCCCAAACGGGTTTTGGGGAGCCTCGAAATATTACGAAATATGAAGCAGAGGCGGTCGTAGGTGCGCGTACGGCCGTTTTTGTCGCGTGGTGTGGACGAACCCTGCGTGGGGCTTTGCGACGGATGTTGCGAAGTGCGACGCTCGGTGCCGCGTCAGCGCCGAGGAGCGCCGCTGACAGGGGGTGTCGGCGGGCGGCACGGTCCTTGCTCGACTGCCGGGCATATGACGACTGAGCGCACGACCCCGACCCGCCGTTTCACCTCCGCCGCTGGCTGGCTGCTGACCGCCAGCATGGGCTTGGGCCTGGGCGCGGGCTGTGACCGCGGGATGGACTGGACCGAATTTCGTGAGGCCCTCGACGAGGCGGTGGTCCAGGGCGAGGCCCAGGCCATGGCCAACGACGTGATCGAGATCAGCACGAGCTTCACCATCGGCCAGGCCGTGGCCGAGGCCCGCGAGGAGATCCGCGCCTTCGCCGAGTCCCAGATCCCCTGCAGCAGCGTGACCCTCGAGGGCGAGACCGGCCTGAGCATCGACTTTGGCGAGCTCGGCGACTGCTCCTACAACGGCAAGACCTACGCCGGGGTCATCACCCTCGATCTCGAGGCCAACGCCGACGCCAGCGAGGTCATCGTCCACCACGGCGCCGAGGCCTTCCGCAACGAGGACATCCAGCTCGACGGGAGCATCGACGTGACCTGGGGCGGGGGCGCGCGCAAGGTCGTCTCGGACCTCAGCTTCTCCGGCGAGGGCGGCGTCAGCCTCGAAATTTCGGCCAACCGGACCATGACCTTCATCGACCCCGCGCTCGGCCTCGCCGGCGGCGTCGAGATCTCGGGCTCGCGGACCTGGGAGAGCGCGCGCGGCCAGTGGAGCCTCGACATCGACGCGGTCGAGGTCCGCGGCCAGGACCCCGTGCCGCAGTCCGGCGAGTACGTGCTCACCAACCCCGACGACGCCGTGGTGACCATGTCCTTCGAGCGCCTCGACGAGGACACGATCCAGGTGACCATGACCGGGTCCGGCTCGCGGCGCAGTCGTGAGCGGGTCTACGAGGTCAGCTCGACGGGGAGCGTGGACGAGGCGTAGTCTCGTCGGGTCATGAGCGACGAGCCCTACCTGTTTTACTACTGGCCCGGGCTCCCGGGCCGCGGCGAGTTCGTGCGCCTGATCCTCGAGCAAGCTGGCGCCGCCTACCGCGACGTCGTCCGCGAGCACGAGGACGCCGGCGCGGGCATCTCGGCGATGTTCGAGTGCATGGGCGCCGAGGGCCCCGGCCCGCGGCCGCTCGCGCCCCCCTTCCTCGTGCACGGCGAGCTGCGCCTGGCCCAGATGCCCAACATCTGCGCCTACCTGGGCGCCCGCCACGGCCTGGCCCCCGCCGACGAGGCCGGGCGGCTCACCGCCATGCAGCACCAGCTGACCTTGGCCGACCTCGTCAACGAGGCCCACGACACCCACCACCCCGTGGCCGTGGGCCAGGTCTACGAGGAGCAGAAGGTCGAGGCCGCGCGCTACACCAAGCAGTTTTTGGCCGCGCGCATGCCCAAGTTTCTCGGCTACTTCGAGACCCTGCTCCAGGCCGGGGGCGGGCGCTACCTCGTCGGCGACGCGCTGAGCTACGTGGATCTGAGCATGAACCAGGTCCTGCGCGGGCTCGAGTACGCCTTCCCGCGCGGCTTCGCGGCCCTGGCTGGCGAGCTGCCCGGCCTGCTCGCGCTGCGCGATCGCGTGGACGCCCTCGAGGGGATCGCGGCCTATCGGGCCTCGCCGCGCTGCCAGCCCTTCTGCGAGCACGGCATCTTCAGGCGCTACCCCGAGCTCGACCTCCCCGGCTGATCAGCCCAGCTCGAGCAGCTGCTTGGCGAGGGCGATCACCGAGAGCGGTGAGCAGCCCTCCGCCTTGTTGTTGGCGATCAGATAGATCTCGCGCGCCGGCGCGGCCTTTGCCTGGGCGAGGATCATCTCCGCGAAGGCCTGGCGGACCTCGAGGTTGGGCTCGGCCAGGCGGTGAAAGGGGGCATAGGCCTCGCGCCCGGACTCGTAGGTGTGGTGCCGAGCCAGCATCCAGCGCATGACCAGGGCCGGGCGATCGACCCCGCCGCTGGCCTCCCACTGGCGGCGCAGCGGCGGCATGTCGGGGAGCTCGACCACGCAGTGGCTCGCGCCGACCTCCTCGAGGGCGCGGACGTAGCGAGGCGTGAACAGGTCCGCGTTGCGGATCTCCACCGCGTACTTGGGCCCGGCGGGCAGCGCGGCCAGGAAGTCGCGCAGGCGACACGCAAAGCTGCGCGCGCCCCCGGGGACGCGCTGCGGCGGGAACTGAAACAAGATCACCCCGCCTTGCTCGCCGAGGCCCTGGACGAAGGGCTCGACCACCGCCGCGCTCGCGTACTCGGGCTCGAGGAAGCGCTCGTTTCGCTGGCCGGCGCGGCTGCGGTACCACGACTCGTCGCCAAAGCGGACCGTGGTGCACTCGGCGTGGGCCTTGGCGAGCACGCGAAAGTCGGCCGGCAGGCCGTCGCGCAGCGCCGCGAATTGCTCGGCGCGCATCGGCCCGTAGTAGGTGCGATCGAGGCCGACGGTGCGCAGCAGGGGGTGGCGGGCGTAGACCGCCAGGCCCTCGCGGGCGAGCAGGCGGTTGTTGGCCGGGCGATCCCACAAGATGCCCTCCCAGCCCGGAAAGGACCACGAGGACGTGCCCAGGCGCAGCCCGGGGGCGAGGGCGCGCAGCTCTTCGCCGAGGGCGCCGACCTCTGGCGGCTGCTCGGCGAGGTCCAGGCGGCGCGTTGGATCCGGGGCCGGCGCGCCGAAGAAGTCGAGCTGGGCCACGACCAGACGCTATCCTGAATCGGCCGATGACCCAAGACATCACCTCGACCGACGCGCTGCTCGAATTCATCGCCGCAAACGGCCACCTGCGCGAGCAAGTCGTGCAGGAGCTGGATCTGCGCGAGCTCGGCCCCAGCTTGCAGGGGATCTCCGGCGAGCGCTCCGCCTTCTTGGGCTGCCGCATGGACGCCGAGACCATCGTCCACCTCTATCGCAGCGGCGCTGACCTCTTTCCGCCGCTCGCCGAGGGCATGCGCCTGCCCTTTCGCCCCTACCGCAGCGGCCTCTACACCGTCGACGAGCTCTACGAGGGCTTCGACCCCGCGGTCTCCGGCTCCTTCGAGCGCTCGGCCCGCGACAGCCAGATCTACCGCTACTTCACCGCGCGGCGCGAAGCCGAGGGGCCGATCTCGATCATGGAGGCCCTGGCCATGCGCCTGCATGACCACGCCATCGAAGACGCGCTCACCGGCCTGCTGCGCGACTACCAGGCCCCCGGCGAGCACCGCGTGGCCGCGATCATGGGCGGCCACGCCATGCGCCGAGGCGAGCCGGCCTACCGCGAGATCGCCGAGCTCGCCCGCGGCCTCGCGCGCCGCGGCTACCTCGTCGCGACCGGCGGCGGCCCCGGTGCGATGGAGGCCGGCAACCTCGGCGCCTACCTGGCCCCGCGGGCCGACGACGCCCTCGACCAGGCCATCGAGCTGCTCGCCCGAGAGGTCGACTACCACGAGCACCACTATCTCCAGCTCGCCCTCGAGGTCCGCGAGCGCTGGCCTGCCGAGGGCGCCGGGAGGAGCTTGGCGATCCCGACGTGGTTTTATGGCCACGAGCCCAGCAACATGTTCGCCTCGGACATCGCCAAGTACTTCGCCAACAGCGTGCGCGAAGACGGGCTACTGGCGATCGCCACCGCGGGGGTGATCTACGCCCCGGGCAGCGCTGGCACCGTGCAGGAGATTTTCATGGACGTCTGCCAGAATCACTACGTGACCTTCGAGGTCGTCAGCCCGATGGTGTTCTTGTCGAGCGAGTACTGGACGAAGACGCTGCCGGTGTGGCCGCTGCTGGAGGCGATGAGCGCGGGGCGGGCCTGGGGAGGGCATATTGGGCTGGCGGATGGGGCCGAGGAGGCGCTGGGCTTTCTGCTGGGGCATCCGCCTTTTGTGCCGGGGTGAGCCTGCGAAGTGGGTCGATCCTTCGCCAAGTCCGGGAGACGCCCGTGATCCACACTCGCCATGTGCTCGTTGCCGTTGCGGCAGTAAAAAGGGGCCGCTCCGAAAGCGGAGTCGGCCCCTTGGGTAATTTATTTGCGAGGTGGGTTGTTGCCACGCCCTCCTCCAGAGGGCCGGCCGGATGTGCTCGGGGCGTTTGATGGACGTGGGCGGGCAGCACCGCCACCGCTCTTGGTTCCATTTCCGCCAGAACTGCTTTTGCTTCCGCTTTTGGGCATTCTTTTTCCTTTGCGTCGAGAGAGGAGGTGTGGACCGATAAACGTAAGAGATTGCCAGGCGATGGCAAGCAGATTCTGGTGGCGTGTTTTGAGAGGGGGCTGTGAGTTAATGTTGTTATTAGATATTGAATATATGTATTTGTTGATGTGGCGTTCTCAGAACGCCGTATGAGTTGGTTTCATATGCAAGAGAGGCCCCTATTTTGGGGCGGTCAGCTCGCCCTGCGGCGCGGCCGAGGTGTGGTCATGGACGATCACCCACCCGCCCTCCTGACGCTCGAGGATCACCGAGAACACCCCCTCCCCAGCCTCGGGCGTGTCCTCCAGGCGCCAGCGCCCAAGCACGATGGCCGCCTGCGGGCACTCGCCCAGCCCGCGCACGTCGAGGATCTCGAAGGCGAGGGTGCCCATGGTCTCGGTGCTCTCGCCATAGCGCGCCAGGTACTTGGCGTGGGTCTCGTCGTAGCCGCGGCGGATCTTGGCGCCGGAGGTGAAGAGCAGGCGCTCGGTCTGCTCGTAGCTGGCCAGGAAGCCGGTGAGGTCGCCGCTGTTCCAGGCTTCGCGCTGGCGCTCGAGCACGGCGCTGACTTGGTCGGGGTCGAAGCTCTCGCAGGCAGGGGCGGGCTCGGGCTCGGGCTCGGCGCAGTCGGCGGCAGCGGTGGCTGGGCTGGGGGAGGTGGCGCAGGCTGTGAGGGGCAGCACGGCGAGGGCCAGCGAGCGCGGGCCGGCGGCGCGGGGGAGGCGGGGGAGGAGGCGAGCCATGAGCGTCGATTGTACGCGTAGGCGGTCACAGGGGGCGGATTTCGATGGTGGTCGGCCAGCGTTTATCATCCGCCCGCCATGGTCTTGGGACCCTCCTCGCGCAAACTGCCCGAGCAAAACCGCCTGCGCCCGCGGGAGCTCTTCTTCGTGTTTCTGGGCACGACCACCGGGGCTGCGTTGGCGGTGTTCTGGTTTCGCCTGGTGCCAGAGGCCCTCGCTCAAAAGGGCATGACGGTCGCGGACCTCGACGGCCTGGCGCGCTTTTTGTGCCACATGGGCTTTCAGATCCCGCTCCTGGTCGTGGCGGCGGTGATCCTCGCGGCTGGCCTGGCGACGCGGGCGAGCTCGGGCAAGGACACGGCCACGTGGATCTTGGCGGGCGGCTCGCTGCTGATCTTTGCGACCCTGGCGTTCAGCTTGCGGGTGCTCTACGAGCCGGTGCTCGGCGATGGGGTGCCCGCGACCAGCGAGGACGCCGAGGCGACGCCACCGGACGATGACTGGCAAGACTGAGGCGCCCGGCGAGGGCGAGGGGCTCGACTCGGAGGTCGTCGACGTCAGCGGGGGCGCTTCGGCGAGCTCGAGGCCCGCGGTCCAGGCGGACGAGGGCCCAGGAGCCCGTGGTGAAACCCAACACGCCCTCGACGAAAACCCCGGCGCCAGGAGCCGCGCTGGGTTCCACCACGGGCTCCCAGGGTCGCTGCGCGAGGTCGAGGACGAGCCGCCGATCGTCGCGCGCATGGTCGTGGAGATCCGCTCGGACGGGAGCACGACGATCGCCCGGGGAGCCGTCGAGGATCGCCTCGGGGATCAGCAGGTCGCCGTGGAGGCCAAGGCCGACTCGCCGATGGCGCTCTCGCTGGCCCTGGCCAAGCTGCTCTTTGGCGCGGCGGGGCTGCGGGGGAGCATTGGAGGCGGGAGCGGGAGTGAGAGCGCCGGTGGTCGTGCCGTCGACGAGGCGCCGCGCTCACGCCTGGGTCGCCTGCGCGCGCGCCTCGAGCAGGAGATCGACGAGCGGGTGGGCCGGGAGCTCCAGCGCCGGCTGCTCGGGGGGCTTGGGAAGCTCGGGGACAAAGACGAGGAGCCCTGACCCGAGCTCGGATCAGGGCTCGGATCAGGGCTCGAGCTCGTTTGACGGGTGATCAGTCGAGGCCGTCGGCGACGCGCATCAGCTCGATGAGCTCGCGCCGGTGGCCGCCGCGGTCTAGGCCGAGGGCGCCCTCGGCCAGGGCGATGGCGGCGAGCCAGCTCGCGCTCCCGGCGTGCTCGGACTTGCGCAAGAGCAGGCCGAACTCGGCGACGGCGGCGGCGAAGCGGAAGTCGTCGGAGCTGTCCTCGAGCGCGCGGCCCCTGTCGCCGATCGCCTTGGTCAGCAGCTGGCTCTGCTCGCCGTCGGGAGCCTTGTAGCGCAGGCGAAGCTCGCCGAGGGGAGCGGGGACCCTGTCGCCTTCGTCGGGGCCGGTCTGCACGTCGAAGGGCGGCTGCTTGCCCGGGATGAGCTCGTAGAGCGCGGTGACGCTGTGCCCGGCCCCGATCTCGCCGGCGTCCTTGCGATCGTCGTCGAAGTCCTGGGCGTCGAGGAGGCGGTTTTCGTAGCCGATGAGGCGGTAGGACTCGACCCACGCGGGGTCGAACTCGACTTGGATCTTCACGTCCTTGGCGATGGTCACCAAGGTCGCGCCGCCCTCCTCGATGAGGACCTTGCGGGCCTCGGCGATCGAGTCGATGTAGGCGTAGTTGCCGTTGCCCTTGTCGGCGAGCAGCTCCATGGTCTCGTCTTGGAGGTTGCCGGTGCCGAGGCCGAGCACCGAGAGGAACACGCCGGACTCGCGCTCGCGGGTGATCAGCTGCTCGAGGCCGTCGCGGCTGACCTCGCCGACGTTGAAGTCGCCGTCGGTGGCGAGGATCACCCGGTTGATCGCCTGGGGATCGAAGTGCTCGCGGGCGAGGGCGTAGGCGCGCTCGATGCCGGCGCCGCCGTTGGTCGAGCCGCCGGCCTGGAGGCGATCGAGGGCGGCCATGATCGCCTGCTGCTGGTCGCCGGTGGTCGGCTCGAGGACCATGCCGGAGGCCCCGGCGTAGACGACGATCGACACGTGGTCCTGGTGCCCGAGGGTGGAGACGAGCAGCTTCATGGCCCGGCGCAGCAGCGGGAGCTTGTCGGGGGACTCCATCGAGCCGGAGACGTCGAGGAGGAACACGAGGTTGCGCGGGGGCAGCTGCCCGGCGGCGAGGGCCTGGCCCTGGATGCCGATGTGCAGCAGCCGGGCCTCGCTGTTCCAGGGGCAGTCAGAGACCTCGCTGAGCACGGAGAAGGGCGCCCCGGCTTCGGGTTTGGGGGCCGGGTAGTCGTAGCTGAAGTAGTTGATCAGCTCTTCGACGCGCACGGCGTCGGCGGGGGGGAGGGTGCCGTCGCGGAGGAAGCGGCGGACGTTGCTGTAGGAGGCCGTGTCGACGTCGGCGGCGAAGGTCGACTGGGGGACCTGGGCGGCGTCGAAGAACTCGTTTTCGTCGATCTTTGCGTAGCCTTCGCCGTCGGCCTCGGCCATGGGCGCGGCGGGGGCGTAGGCCAGCCGGTGCTCCTCGTCCTTGGCGTAGCCGGCGGGGGAGGACTTGGCGCAGGCGAGGGCGCCGCCCGAGGCCAGGGCTCCGATGACGAGGAGGCTGGAGATGCGGGGGAGGGCGTTCTCCGGGGCGGGGCGTGACATGCGGCCCCAAACGCCGGCCAGGAGGGAGCCCTGACACCAGCGGCGAAAAATCCGTGGAGGAATGGCTGGAGCGGCGCTGCGGTGCTCTCTCGCGTGCGAAGCGACCGGCTGGGCCATAATCCTTCGGTGAGTGCGCCCTCGAGTCGACCCTGGCCGCTGCGCCTGGTGATCGCGCTGCTGCGGCTGGCGTGGACCTTGCTGGTGATCAGCGCGCCCCTGGCCGGGGTGTGGATCGCCAGCTCTCTGGCGGCTCTGGGAAACGGCCCGCTGTGGCTGGTGGCGCTGGCTGGCGCGCTGGCCGTTCCGCTGCTGCCTCTGGCCTGGGAGGGGCTGTCGGCGGCGCTGCGGCGCCGACGGATGGCGAAGAAAAAGACGATCTCCAAGCTGCGCAGCCGCGGCGCAGGCAGGGTCGAGACCGACGCGCGGATCTCGAGCCTGTGGGATCGCCTGGTGCTGCGGACCTTGGCGGTCAACCTCGTGTTCGTGGGCGGGCTGCTGTGGTCGCGGCCGGCGACGGTCTACGAGGCGGTCTCGGCCCGGGGAGACTGGATGCTCGAGGGGGTCGAGGCGCCCTGGGCCGAGGCGCTGCGCAGGCAGCTGCATGCGGCGGCCGAGGGCTTCGAATGGCTGCACGAGCGCACCCACGAGAACGCCTACGAGGACCTGCTCGACGAGGAATTCACAGCGCCGCCGCCACCTCGCCCTGGCGCGCAGCACGAGCCCGGCAAAGCCAGCGGCCAAGCTGCGGAGAGTGGGTCTGGGCAGGAGTCTGGGCGGGCAGGTCAGGGCGAGGCGCTGGTCGAGGAGGACGAGCCCGTCGACCTCGAGACCATCGCCGACGCGGTCGAGGCCGAGCGCTGGCCGATGTGGCCGCAGGCCTCCGAGCCGCACCCGCTGATCGTGGACCTGCCCTCCGCGGCCGAGGTGTCGATCGAGGCGCTGGCGGCCTACGTGGTCGAGCACGAGCGAGACCCCTTTGGCCGGGTCAAGGCGCTGCACGACTACGTGGCGACGCGCGTGGCCTACGACTACGAGACTTACAAGGCCGGGGGGCCGTTCCCCTCGCAGTCGGCCGAGCACGTGTTCGCCACGCGGACCAGCGTATGTGCCGGCTACGCGAACCTGCTGGCCGCGCTCGTCACCGAGGCCGGGGGCGAGGCGGTGGTCGTGAGCGGATACTCGCGCAAGCTCGGCGGCGGGCTCTCGGGCGAGGGCCACGCCTGGAACGCCGTGAAGATCGAGGGCGAGTGGTACCTCGTCGACGCGACCTGGGACGCGGGCGGGGCGAGCCCCGAGGGCGACTGGCGCTTCGAGTACGGCAGCGATTATCTGTTCGCGCCGCCCGAGATCATCGGCCTGACCCACTTCCCCGATGACCCCGGCTGGCAGCTGCGCACGCGCCCGCTCGAGCGCGGGGAGTTCCTGCGCCAGCCGATGCTGCGCCCGCGCTTTTTTGCCGACGGCTTCGAGCCGATCACCGAGCTGCGCTCGCACTTCGACGTGGACGAGGCGCTGAGCGTGAGCCTCGCCAACCACGACGGCCAATTCGTGCTCGCGCACGCGGTGTCGAGCGAGGGCGCGGTGGACTGCTCGGTGCTCGGCAGGCAGACGCTGGAGATTCGCTGCGAGCTGCCGCGGCGCGGGCAGTACGAGGTCCAGATCTTCGCCAACGACGAGCGCTACGGCGACTTCCACTATGTCGGCTCGCTGGCGGTCAATCGGGTTTCGTGAGTAAGATTTGGCCGTGACCGTCGGCGAAGACGACCTGCCCGCAGCGCACTCCATGGACACCCAGTGGTTCGTTGTCGACGAGGCGGGCCACGTCGCGGTGTTCGACTCGGGCGAAGGTGGCGGGGTCGCCGACGCGCACTTCGACTGGTGGGGCGCGCAGAGCGTGTTCGAGGAGCTGCTCGTCGAGCTGCTCGCCGCGGCGGAGCTCGGTGGGGTGCACTTCTACAGCGAGGGGCTGTTCGAGGAGGGGCACGAGGACGAGGGCGAGGACTACATGACCACGGTGATCGCCGATGAGCCCGGCGCGGTCCCGGTCTGGAACTACGCGCCCGACGTGGTGCTCGAGCTGGGCGAGGAGGTCGGCCACGACGAGGTCGCGCGGGCGCTGAAGGTCGAGCCCGCGGCGCTGTGGCGGCTGCCCAGCAAGGGCGCGCGCCTGGTCTATGTCGCCGAGTGTGACAACGAGCAATTGCGGGCTGGCTGGCAGGCGGCGGGGATCCGCCGGGCCAAGGTGGGCTACACCCCCACGCCGGCGCGCATGGGGCTTTGGGTCTACGACTGCGAGACCTACGACGACGGGGTCTACGAGCGCGTGAGCGGGCCGCGGGGCCCCGCGCTGCGGCTCGAGGGCTTGCCGACGCACTTGCGCCACCGCCTGGGGGAGGTCTGCCTGGACGCCGTCGAGTTCTCTCGCGATGAGCAGGTCGATCCGCTCGAGCATCTGCCGGGGAGGACCTGGGGCGACATCTGAGCCGAGGCTGCATCGCCGGCTCGCGCCTGGCGGCGGACACCGACGATGGCGCGCGCGCGAGTGATCTCCGAGCAGCGCTGCGCGCGGGGGGAAAAGCACCGCGCAAAGCGCCCCTGATGGCCGCTCGCGGGGCTTTGGTGGCTTGACAGCGATCCCCCCCTTCGTAGGCTGCGCGCCCCGGACTCCGAGACCCGCATGGCCGCCTCCCGATCCTCGTCCAAGACCCCGCCCGCGCCCGAAGCCCTGCTCGCCCTCGACATCGGCACCGCCTACTGCCGAGCCTGTCTGATCATCGATGGGCGCCCTCGGGTGGCCACGTGGCCGCTGCTCGGCGGTCGGGTGCCGACGATGGTGGGGCTCGACGGCGCGGCGCCGGTGCTCGGCGACGTGTCTCGTCGGCTGACGATCACCGAGCCGCGCAAGCAGATCCAGGCCGCGCCGCGTCTCGCGGGCTCGCGCTACGAGCTCGCCCCCGTCGAGGGCGGCTCCTGGCGGCAGGTGCCCGTGCGCCGGGGCCCCGGCGGCGACGTGCACATGCTCCTGGCCGAGGACGTCTGGCCGGTGCCGCGGGTGCTCGCGGATCTGATCCGGGCCATGGTCTCGGAGCTGTGGCGGGACCACGACGTCGTCTTCGAGCGGATCTTCGTGGCGGTGCCCCCCGGGGCGAGCGACGCCCGCCGCCGGGCGGTGCAGCAAGCCCTGGTGATCGCGGATCTACCCGAGGCCGAGCTCGTGCACGGGACCACCGCCGCGGCCCTGGCCTGGCTGATGCTCGAGCGCGAGGGCCAGCGGGCGCTGGGTCTCGATCGCCTCGAGGAGGCGCTGGGGGCGATGCACTCGCCGGTGCCCGTGGCGGAGATCGAGGACGAGGAGGACGAGGACGACGAGGACGACGAGGACGACGAGGACGAGGAAGACGACGAGGACGCGGAGGGGGAAGACGCCGGCGCGCGAGAGGGCGAGGAGAGCGAGGGCTCCGAAGCGGCCGAGGGCGAAGAGGGCAAAGAGGGCGAAGACGGCGAGGAAGGCGAAGAGGACGAAGACGAGCAGGAAGAGGTCGCCAGCGAGCAGACCGTCCTGCTCCTCGATCTCGGCGCCGGCAGCTTCGACGCCTCGGTGCTGCGGGTCGACGCCGGGGGCGTGGAGATCCTCGCGGGTCGCAGCCGCACCGACCTCGGCGGCCTCGACATCGATGATCGTCTTGTCGAGTGGCTGGAGGATCGCTTCGTCGCGGATCACGAGATCGAGCTGGCGGGCGACGCCACGGTCCGGGCGCGGATGCAGGACGTGGCCGAGAAGGGCAAGCGGGCGCTCTCCGACGAGGAGCGCGTCGAGCTGCGTCTGCCCTACCTGTGGGCGGACGCCAGCGGCCCCAAGCACCTCTTCGTCGATCTCGAGCGCGAGACCTTCGAGCGGCTGATCCGCGATCTCGTCGAGGAGACCGCAGCCCTGGCCGCGGCCGTGGTGGCTGACGCCGGGGTCGACGGGCGCGAGCTCGACGGGGTGATCATGGTGGGCGGCAGCAGCCGGGTGCCGGTGCTCCAAGACCGCATCGAGGCGCTCTTTGGCCGCGTCCCGGACACGGAGCTGGCCAACCCCGCCTTCGACGAGGACTTCGTGGTCCGCGGCCTGGCCCTCGAGGCCTACCGCCGCGGTCAGCGACGCCCGACCCTCCAGCTGGTCGAGGTCGCCAGCCACGACGTCTGGCTGCGCCGCCTCGACGAGGGGGTGGAGGGCGCTGGCGAGGCGCGGCGAGTGATCGAGCGCGGGACCCCGCTGCCGGTGCACCACACCGTGGCCTTCGAGCGCCCGGACTGGCGCCCCGCCAACTTCGAGCTGCTCGAGGGCGACGACGACGTGCGCTGGCCGGTGATGCGCCTCAACGTCGCGGGTGAGCGCCGGAAGATCGAGCTGCACCTCGAGATCGATCGCAGCGGTCGCCTGGACGCGCGCATCGACGAGGTGGTCCGCAAGAAGCGGGCGGCGCTGCGCCGTATCCAGCGCCTGGGGCTGAGCGAGCGGGCCGTGCTGCGCCTGCGCGAGCTGGCCCGCCGCGACGCGCACGAGCAGGCCCTGCGCGACCGCGCCGATGACGTGCGTCGTCGGGTGCAGGAGCTCGGGCGAAGCATCGAGAGCTGGCTGACGGATCCGCGGGTGAAGATCGACGATCTGCTCCAGACCAGCCTGCGCCAGTGGCAGCGCGACGCGGAGGCGGCGCTCGAGGTCGGGGACTTCGAGATCCTGCTGGCGGCGCTGCAGGCCTTCGATGGCCTGGTGGATGCGCTACCGGAGTCTGTGCGCGGGGGGCTGCACGCGGCCGACGAGCACGCTTGGGATCTGCCGGAGGAGCCGGACGAGCCGGTCGATCTCGGGGATGAGGCGGAGGACTACGGAGAGGACGACCTCGTGCCGCGGCTGCGTGTCGAGGGTGATGAGGATGAGGACGAGGAGGACGAGGACGAGGACTCGGACGAGTCTGACGACGACGGCGAAGGTGAGTCTGACGATGAGTCTGATGACGATGACGAGTCTGACGATGAGTCTGATGACGATGACGAGTCTGACGATGAGTCTGATGACGATGACGAGTCTGACGATGACGAGTCTGACGATGACGAGTCTGGCGACGACGAGTCTGACGATGACGAGTCTGACGATGATGGTGTGGATGAGTCTGATGATGACGAGTCTGACGATGACGAGTCTGAAGGGTCCGATGACGATGATTCGTCTGATGACGCTGGGGCGGGTGAGTCCGGCGATGACGAGGACGAAGTCACCGGCGAGCCCGGCGACTCGTCTGACGAGTCTGGCGATGACGAGTCTGGCGATGACGAGTCGGGTGACGACCTCGTCGGTGATGAGGCTAGCGATGAGTCCGACTCGTCCGATCACGACGTAGAGGCTCCCGAGGTCTCCGAGCCGGAGGACTACGAAGAGATCGAGGGCGCTGATGCGCCGAAGGATCTCGAGGGGGAGTCGGATGAGTCCGACAGCCTGGAGGGATCTGAAGAGGCGCCCGAGGAGGACGGCTCGGACGCTGCGGAGAGCGACTTGGAGCAGCTGGAGGCGCTCGAGGAGGGCGCTACCGACGAGGTGATCGCGGGTGATCAGGAGCCCGAGGCCGTCGCGGAGGATGAGGGGGAGGAGCTCGAGGATGACGCGCCCGTCGCTGGCGATGACGCGTCCGGCGATGAGGCGGAGGCGTCCGTCGAGGATGAAGAGGTCGCTGCGGATGAGCCTGGCGATGAGGCGGAGGCGTCCGTCGAGGATGAAGAGGTCGCTGCGGATGAGCCTGGCGATGAGGCGGAGGCGTCCGTCGAGGATGAAGAGGCCGCTGCGGATGAGCCTGGCGATGAGGCGGAGGCGTCCGTCGAGGATGAAGAGGTCGCTGCGGGTGAGCCTGCGAGCGAGGTGGAGGCGCCCGCCGAGGGTGAAGAGGCGGCCGCGGATGACGCGGATGAGCCTGTCGTAGCGGTGGAGGCATCCGCGGCGGACGAAGAGGCGCTCTCCGATGACGCGACTGAGCCCGCGAGCGAGGTGGAGGCCTCCGTGGCGCATGGCGACGAGCCCTCGGACGACTTGGAAGAGCCTGCTGAGGCGCTTCCTGTCGAGGACGCGGCGGAGGCGTCCGACGAGGCCGAGGCGCCTGGCGATGACGTCGAGGTGGTCGCTGACGACGTGGAGGTGATGCCCGAGGATAGGGAGGCGCCCGTCGAAGATGAAGAGGCGACCGCCGAAGATGAAGAGACGCCCGCCGAGGATGAAGAGGCGACCGCCGAGGATGAAGAGGCGACCGCCGAGGATGAAGAGGCGACCGCCGAGGATGAAGAGACGCCCGCCGAGGAGGATGGCGAGCCCTCGGAGGCCGCGCAGGGGATGGACGAAGAGCCGGAGAAGCCCGAGCCCGAGCCCAGCTGAGCCCGGCGGCGCTCAGACCCGCCGCGCCAGCACCAGGGCCTCGGCGAGCGCGGCCACGAAGTCGCGCTCGTCGTCGTCGACGATCTCCTCGGCGAGCTCGTTCATCGCCCGGTAGACGGCGGCGACGAGGAAGGCGAGGTCGACGGGGTCGAAGTTCGGGGCCTGGCCGAGCAGGCGGGTGACGATGGGGTGGTCGCGGCGCAGCAGGAGGCCGCCGAGGTCTGCGCCGACGATGCCCTCTTCTTCGAGCGGGCCGATGTCGATCTGTGCGAGCGCGAGCTCGTGGAGTAGGGCCTCGCCGTGGCGCTTGCGGGCCCAGTCCAGCTGCTCGTGGAGCGCCCGAAGGAGCGCGAGCTGGGGATCGACGCGGGCAGGCTCCGCCGGGAGAGCTTCGCTGCTGGGCTCGGGCTGCGGTGAAGGAGCCGGGGTGGCCTTCGGGGGGTCGGCGTCGACCTGCTTTGGGGGGAGAGTCGCGTCGACGCTGGGCGCGGCCGGCTCGGGCGCGGCGCGCAGCGACTGGGTGAGGGTCGGCGGGACGCAGTGCGCGAGCCTGCGCTGGAGCTTGTACACGCGCTTGCCCAGCTGCTCGAGGCGCTCGTCCCTGGCGGCCAGCCCGGCCTCGAGGCCGACGGTCGCCCGCGCGAGGTAGGCGAGGGCGAGCTCGTGGTCCGTGGCGCTCAGCTTCTTGCTGAGGACCTGCGCGCACAGATCACCGTAGAGCACGACGAGCTGGCGCTCGAGGCTGCTGCGCTGGCGGTCGTCGAGGATCGGGCGGCCGCCTTCGGTGGTCATCTGCGGCCCGGTCACGACGCCAGCGCAGGTCAAGGCGGGGAGAAAGTCGGGGTGCTCGGCGGCGACCATCTGACCGTGGGCGAAGTGCAGGGGCAGCGGCGGCGCGCGCAGGGGATCGTGCTCGCGCGGCAGCCACAAGGTGGCCTCGAGGTCGCCGGCGACGTGGGCCTTGCGGACGATCAGGGCGTCGGCGCCGAGGCGAGAGAGGTCGAGGCGCGGGGCGTCGCGCAGGCGCTCGAGCTCGTCGCGGAGCACCAGCCAGCGGCCGTCGCTGCGCAGCACGTTGAAGCGAGTCTCGAGCAGGGTGTTCTCGAGCTCGCTGGTGACCAGCACCAGGCGCCCGAGCGCGCGGGCGCCCTCGGACTCGGGCAGGGTGTGGGGGCGACGCTCGAGGACCTCGAGGCGGGCGCCCTCGCCGACGAAGGCGAGGATCGCCTCGAAGCTCCACGCCTCGCCCCACAGGTCGCGAAAACCGGCGACCGCGAAGGCGGCCGCGAGGGCTTGCTCGCGGACCTCTCGGCGATCCTCGTCGCGGCGCAGCTCGTCGTCGATGTGGCGCACGAGCATGGCCCAGGCGGCGTCGTGCTGCTCGCCCTCGAGGGCGCGAAAGCGCCGGCTCAAGGCGAGGATCAGCTCGGGGCGCTTGCGTCGACAGTGGCGCAGGTGCGCGCGGACCTGGCTGGCGTCGGCGTCGAGCTTGGCGCCCGGGAGCAGGGGCAGGCGGTCGTCGAAAACGATCGCTTCGATGGGCAGGGGGTTTGGGCGCTCGACGCTGCCGACCAGGCGCCCGGCGGTGCACAGAGTCAGGCGCAGGCCGGGCTCGCGCCGCCAGGCCAGGCCGACCTCGCCGCCTCGGACCTCGACGCGCACGAGGATGTCGTCGTGGTTGCCGTCGAGGCGGGGGGCGTCGATGGTCGGGAGCGCGAGCAGATCGTTGCGCACGCCCACGCGGCTGATCCGGGCCGCGCCGTCGACGAGCCGACCGTCGAGGAGGGCCTCGACGAACTCGCGCTGGACCGAGTCGAGGGTGAGGATCGCCGGCGGCTCGATCTCCACCGCGCTGAGCTCGGGGGAGACGACCTCGAGCTCGCCGTGCTTGGCGATGATCTCGGCGGCGTCGAGGAGGCTGAGGTGGCGGCCGTCGATGGTGGGCAGGAGCGCGGCGGACCACAGCGCCTCGGGGCGCGTGGACGGCTTGGCGTCGAGCTGCTTCCAGGCGGCCTCGAGCAGGGCAGTGCGAATGTGTCGGTGGCGGGCGCCGTCGGCGTCTGAGATGTCCGCGAGCGTGGGCAGGCCAGCGCAGAGCTGGTCGCGCAGCGCCTCGGACTCGTCGCGCAGGGCCTCGAGCAGCGCGTCTTGGCTGGCGTCCTCGACCAGCTGCGACCAGCTCGTGTCCGCGCGCAGCTGCGGGTCGACGAGGGCGCAGACCAGGGGGCCAAAGCTGGCGGCGAAGGGGACCTTGGCGATGACGCGCTGGTGCAGGAGCACGGTGGCGAGGCCGCGCGCGCTGGGCTCGTCGAGGTCGAGGGTGTCCGCGGCGGCCTCCGAGGCCAGGGCGATGTAGCCCTCGCGCCCGGCCGCGTCCACGAAATGGCGGGTGAAGGTGGGCCGAGGATCGAGCTCGGCGAGGGCCGCGTCGAGGGAGCGGGCGGGCCGGCGCATGAACGCCTGCTCGGCCCGGTGCGCCTCGAGCAGCTCGGTCCATGGGCGCAGCGCGTCGTCACCGAGGAGCGCGCGGAGGACCGTGAGGTCGTCGGGGCCGAGGCGGGCGAGCCGGGGGAGCTTGGACAGGCCGCTGATATCCGCGCCCCAAGGCAGGTAGGCGACGCTGCCCTCGCGCTCGCGCCACTGGGCGAGCTCGCCGAGGCTCAGGCGCGCGCCGGCGAAGTCGAGGAAGAGCGGGAGCTCGGCCAGAGGCGCGAGCGTGTTCTCGGCGAGGCGCTCGCGGGAGAGCTCGAGCGGGAGGCCGGGGGCGGCCCACTTGGGCAGGGGCGCTGGCGGAGCCTGCTCTTGGGTCTGCACGCCAAGGTGGCGCATGGCCGCGACGCGCTGCTCGGGCACGAGCATCAGCGTCAGCCAGCGCTTGACGATCCCGCGGGCGTTGGCGGCGTCGCCCGCCTCGACGAGGCGGTGGTAGAGCGTGGGCAGCACCCCGGCGAGGGCGGCGAGCGAGTCGAGGATGACCGTGGCAAAGCGGTCGTCGCGGACGGCGTCGTCGTAGTACTCGCTCGGGCAAAAGTCGGCTGCGATCGCCAGCCGGGTGCTGGGGATGCCGAGGTCGAGCGTGACCTCGCCGAGGACGTGGCCATCCTGCACCAAGGTCGCGCGCATCGGGGGCGGCTGACTGGGCAGCCCGAGGATGTCGTCGACGACGGCGATCTCGCCGAGCATGCCCTCGGCCTGGATCGAGGCGCCGGCGAGGATCGAGAGCTCCTTGGCCAGCAACGGCTGCCCTGGGCGCCCGCGCCAGGCTCGGCGCCCGGCCTCGCGGCGCTGGAGGTGGCTACAGTGGCGCTCGTAGTTGTCGAGGCCGCCGAGCAGCTTGGCGAGGCGCTTGGCCTCGACGTGGCCGTCGAGCTGGATGATCGGCGGGCCCTCGGCGGGGATCAGCGGATACTCGCGCACGACGAAGCGGGGGGTCTCGCCGCCTTTTTGCAGCTCGATGAGCTCGCGCAGGCTGACCCAGCGCGCGTCTTGACCCCCGCGGGCGTCGGGCCAGCACACCTGCTCGCACAGCGCCAGGGCGTCGGGGTTGTCGCGCAGCTCCTCGAAGCTGGCGTGGTCGAGGAGCTGGGTGCGGACCCAGGCGTTGACCTGGGCGCGGAGCCACTCGAGGCTCGAGCGCTGGGTCAGCGCGCCGCCGTCCTCGCGCTGGGCGAGCTCGAAGGCGGTCCACCACAGGCGCCAGCGCTGCGTTTTGATCGCGGCGACGATGGCCTCGAGGGCGGCGTCGCTGACGATCTTGGCCTGCGAGACGTCCTTGCGCAGGTGCTCGCCCTCGACGATGGCGATGATGTTGGTCCCGCACTCGGGCAGGCGGCGGTGATCGATCCACACCCCGTCCTTGACCAGGCGCAGCTCGGTGGCGTCGCGGGTCTGGGCCAAGGCGATGGTGCCGAAGAAGCCGGGGCCCTCGATGGGCAGCTCGAGCAGGCTCTCGGCCACGGCCTTGGGGCGCGGGCTGAGCTGCTCACCGTCGAGCTCGATCTTCATCCGGGCGTGGGCGCAGCGCTCGCGCAGGTGCTCTTCTTCGTCCAGGCGCCCGCGCAGGCTGCGAAAGAACTCGAGGATCAGCCGCGGGTGCAGGCGCTGGCGCACGTGGATCTTGGTGTGGCCGAGGGCGGGCTCGAGCGGGCTGAGCTCGTCGGGCTGGCCGGGGCGCATGGTCAGGCTCGTCGCCCCGCTGTGGACCGTGATGAACTTGGGGTTCATGCCCATCGCGGCGTTGAGCGCGAGCGCGAGCTGGCGCTGACCGTCCACGCGCCGCCCGCTCGCGTCGTTGAAGAGCGAGCCATAGAGGTCATCGAACTCCGCGGGGGTGAACACCTCGCCGGCGAAGCTCAGGCGCATGTCGTCGGTGTCGATCTCGAACACCAGACGATCGGCGCCGCGCAGGCTCGCGGCCTGGACCAGCTCAAGCACGTAGCGGCGCGCGTCGGCGAGCTGGAACTTCTGCATCTTGGCTCGGGCCTGCTCGCGGTCGAGGGTGAACTGACCATGCGAGTCGAGCTCGCCCTCGGCGCGGAGCGCCGAGACTAGTTGATCGAGCGTTGCCATCGGGCCTCTGCGGCGGCGGTCGCCAGCGCGCTGTCGAGCTCGGGGCTGAGGGCCGAGCGCAGGTAGAAGAGCTTGAGCATCAGGTAGGCGGCGAGCTCGGGCTCACCGGCGTCGCCGGGGCCCGCGAGCTCGAGCAGGTGGGCGACGGTGGGGTGGTCGGCGTTGACGACGACGACGCGCTTGCTGGCCAGCCAGCCCTGCTCGAGCTTGCCGATCTCGGCGACGGGGGTGAGCGCGCCAAAGCTGGCCTGGGTGATCGCCACGTGCCCGGCCACGGGCGAGCCGGGGTAGGCGAGGTGGCCGAGCTCGATGGCCGAGATCCTGGCGTCGCGGCTTTGCAAGAGCGCGCGCAGGGCCGCGACCAGCGGGCGCCAGCGGGCGAGCTCGTGGGTCGTGGAGGGCGTGGCCGTGCACAGCTCGTCGAGCCTGCGCGGGCTGTGCTCGGCGCCGACGCGGACCAGCGCCTCGAGGACCTGGTCGTTGTCGACCTCGCGCAGCAGCGGGGCACCCTGGGCGAGCAGGGCCTCGCCGACGGGGCCGGGCTCGGCCGTGGGCGTCAGCCAGATGTCGAGCTTGCGCTTGCGCGCGCGCAGGTCGGCGATCGAGCAGGGCGGTCCCCCGACCCGGGGAAAGATCGCTGCTCGCCACACGCTCTCGTCGAGGCTGAACTCGCCCGCGCGCGCGCCCACGACGTAGTCGAGGGCCCGCGCGCGCAGGAAGTCGACCTGCGGCCCCTGGTCGCCGGCGGCGGTGCGCGCGGCCAGCTCGGCGAAGAGCGCCGCCGGCAGGCGCGTGGCCGCGAGCTTGGCGATGATCGCCATGGCCTTGTCGTAGTTCTCGTCGCGGATCACGTTGTCGCGGGTCAGCGTGTGCTCGAGGTAGCGCGAGTCGATCTTGAAGGCCACGAAGGGCAGGCGGTCATCGTACTCCTCGTGCAGGGTCAGGCCGCCGTGGTAGTAGCCGCGCAGCGGCTCGATGTCCTCGACGAGGCCCAGGAGCAGGCGCGTGCCCTCCTCTTCGTGGGTGAGCACGCAGGCGGCCTCGAGGGTCATGGGCCGGGTGATCAGCTCGTCGTCGAGGCGCAGCTCGACCTTGGCGTGCTTGCACCAATAGTCGAGCACCGCGCGGGCGCGGGCGCGGGCGTCCTCGACGGCCTGCTCGTCGGCCTGCTTGTAGATGCGGATCGTCGTGCCCTCGACGGGCATGTCGAGGGCGATGCGCTCGAAGCTACGATCCGCGCGAAAGAGCACGCGCCAGTACTCGCCGGCCCGGCCGGTGTCGACACAGACCAGATCGGGCTCGATTGCGAACACCGAGACGAAGCCGATGCCAAAGCGACCGATCTTGGTGTAGTCGCCGTCCTTGGCCGAGGAGAACAGCCGGGTCAGGCGAGTATCGATGATCTCGCGATCCATGCCCTCGCCCGAGTCGACGATCTCGACGAGCATCAGCCCAGGGCCGCCATCGCCCTCCTCGTCTGGCGGCTCGTGCTCGATGCGCACGTCGATCTCGCGCGAGCCGGCGTCGATGGCGTTTTGGATCAGCTCGCGCAGAAAGGACCAGGGATCGGCGAACTGGTGGACCAGGTTGTCGAGGGCCTGGCCGACGTTGACGGCGTCTTCGCTCATTCGCTGCGCGATGATAGCGCGGCGCGCGGGCCCACTGGCTGAGCTTCGCTAGTTCGCTCGGTTTGGGCCACCAGCGGCGAGCATGCGCTCTTTCTCGGCGATGATCTGCGCGCGGACGTGGTCGCGCAGGGCCTCGACGTCGCCTGCGAATTGCCCTGGGTCGACGGGATCGAGCACGCGCACCCAGCAGTTGGCGGGGGGGCTGACCACCAGGCCGTGCTTGGGGAGGGTGTCCGCCGTCCCCGTGAGCGCGATCGGGTACACCGGGCAGCCAGCCTCCACGGCCAGGCGAAAGGCGCCGTCCTTGAAGGCCTTGACCTCGGTGTCCGGGGAGCGCGTGCCCTCGGGGAAGAGCAGGATCGGTACGCCTTTTTTCAACCAGGCGTGGCAGCGCTGGTTCATTTCGATGATGCTGGCTTTATTACCCCGGACCAGGGGCACGTAGCCGTTATATCGCATGTTCCAGCCCAGGAATGGCGACTTGAACACGGCTGCCTTGGACACCCACTTGTAGGGGCGATAGAGCCCAAAGAGCACCAGGATGTCGCCCAGCGACTCGTGATTCGAGACCAGCACGGCGGCGCCGCGCCAGGGCAGCTTTTGGCGGCCGTCGATCCGCAGCCGCCAAAAGGGGTTGATGTAGAACATGATCTGGGCCCAGAAGCACGAGTAGAGGTGCTGGACCACGCGGCGCTCGTCGAAGGGCGCGGTGACCACGAAGCACAGCGTCGCGCCCACGAACATCAGGGCGCAGACCGTGGCGAAGGTCGCCCACCACAGGCTCGCATATGCCACCCGCAGGGCCCCGCGCATGGCCCGAGGGTATCACCGGCGCGGGTACCCCGAGCTGCACGCGCGGGCCCGCGCGTGGGATCTCGTCGAATCTACCTCTTCGGGCCGACTCGGGCACGCGCAGGGAGGGGGCTGTTCGCTCGCCTGGGGATCGGATGCCATGGGCGATGTCGCGCTGGCAGGCGATGCCGGCGGGGGCTCCTCCTGGCGCACCCCGTCGGCTGGCGACTGGTCACCAGGCGTCGCGAACTGGAATTTGGGGATCCTGGTCCCAGTGACGAATTTTTGTGCGTCAAAAAGCAACACTGATCCATGAAAATGCGCGAATCGCAGAATCCTATTCGCGAATAAAATTACATTACTATGGAAACGCCTGCTCGTCGGTCGGAGCCGGCGTACGCGCTTTTGAGGGCTGGATTACCAAGAATTCGGTTCTGTAAATAGAACCGTGGTGATAGGCTGAAGACACTGAGAGGTCGTGGTGTACAAAATCAACATCGACGAATCGCACTCCATCATCGAGTTCTACCTCGCGGGGCTGGTTCGCAACGCCGAGATCGACGACTTCATCGCTGATCTCGAGAAGGCGACCCGGGCCTTCGCGGGGCGCAACATCAAGATCAAGGCCGATCTTCGCGCGTTCTCGCCGGCCTCGCAGGACGTCGCCGACAAGATCAAGGCGGTTCAGCAGTTCGGGATCGAAAATGGCGTGCAGCGAGTCGCCGAGATCGTCGAGAGCGACGTGGTCGCCTTGCAGCTCAACCGGGTCGCGCGCGAGAGCGGGACGGACAAGATCCTGCGCCGCTTTTGGGAGGACGAGTCCGCGCTCTACTGGCTGAAGTACGGGGACACCGAGCGAGTCGCCGTCTGAGTGGTTGGGCTGGGCAGCGCCCGAGGCTTCAGCGCTCGCCCCGGCGCAGGACCTCGCAGTAGCCGTGAGCCCGGCCGTCGGGTGTCTCGAACACCCACTCGTCGCCCTCGCGGGCGCGCACCCAGCTCGGGCCGAGGGGGACCTTTCCATCACCCCCGGGGAGATCGAGCACGTAGGTAGGTTGGCATAGTCCGGAGAGCTCGCCCCTGAGGGCGCGCATGATCTCGAGTCCGGCGTCGATGCTCGTGCGAAAGTGCGAGACGCCGCGGGTGAGATCGCAGTGGTGTAAATAGTAGGGTTTGGCGCCGAGGCTGTAGACGAGCTCCTCGAGGAGGGCGCGCATGGTCTCGACGTCGTCGTTGACGCCGGCGAGCAGCACGGTCTGGTTGAGGAGCATGAAGCCGGCCTCGCGCAGGCGCCGGCAGGCCACGACGGCCTCGGGGCTGATCTCGCGCGGGTGATTGAAGTGGGTGACGACGGCGGTCATCATCCGCCCGCGCAGCGCGTCGACGAGCCCGGGGGTGACGCGCGTGGGCAAGGTGACGGGCACGCGGGTGTGGACCCGGAGCAGGCGCAGGTGGGCGATGGCGTCGAGGCGCGCGCGCAGCCAGCTCAGCTGGTCGTCGGAGAGGGTGAAGGGATCGCCACCGGTGAGGATGACCTCGCGCAGCGCGGGGGTGCTGGCGAAGTAGTCGAGGGCGGGGCCGAGGGCCTCGCGGGAGAAGCCCGCGTTTTCGTCGTTGATCGACTCCTTGCGGAAGCAGTGGCGGCAGTAGGCCGAGCACACGTAGGTGGGATAGAGCAGCGCGCGGTCGGGGTAGCGGTGGGTGACCCGGGGCGCGGGGCTGTGGGCGAGATCGCCGATCGGGTCCTCGCGCTCGCCTTCGAGCACGACCAGCTCCTCGGCGCTGGGCAGCAGCTGGCGGCGGATCGGATCCGCCGGGTCGCGCCAGTCGATGCGCTCGAGCTGCGACGCGGGCACGCGGACCTTGAAGCGCTGGGCGACCTCGCGGTCTGCCTCGGAGATCGGCAGCTCGTCGAGGTCCGCGGCCCGCGAGACGCCAGCGCGAAGATCCTCGCGCCAGCGCTGATCGTGCTCGGTCATGGCGCTGGTTTGGCATAAAAGCCCGGATCCGCCAACGCCTGGGCAAGGGGCGCCGAGCCGCCGGCGGCCTGGCTTGCCAGGGTCACGGGTGGGCGGCAAGCTCCCCGCCATGGCCAGCCGCGCTCAGCTCGCCCACCGTCGCAAGCAGTCGGACACCGCGCTCGAGCTCTCGCGCATCAACCGAGAGATGGAGCGGCGCGTCCAGCAGCTGCTCGAGGCCGAGCGTCTGCGCGACGTGACCCCCGCGCAGGCCAACGCGATGACGATCCTCTTCCAGGAGAAGGCGCCGATGACCGCGCGCCAGCTCGCCCGGCAGATGAACCTGTCCGAGGTCACCGTCGGCCGCTTCGTGCGCGCCCTCGCCAAGGCCGGCTGGGTCACCCGCGAGGCCGACCCCAAGGACACCCGGGCGATCTTGCTGCGCCCGTCCAAGAAGGCCTACCGCGCCTTCCCGCGGTTTTTGAAGGTCAGCAACGCCCTGCTCGACGTGTCCTTCGTGGGCTTCACCAAAAAAGAGGTGGAGACGCTGTGTCGGCTGGTCGAGCGGGTGCGGGCGAATGTGGTGATCGAGGAATGAGCGCGGCGTGATCGAACGCGAAAAAGCCCCAGGTCGCGCGGACCCGGGGCTTTTCGCGTTCAGGGCTCGGTTGGCTGATCAAGCTGATCAGTCCTCACCCCGACGCGGCCGACGCGGCCGACGCAGGGCCATCACGAACATCGGCAGGGCGAGCAGGGGCGGGAGCAGGCGCAGGACCTCGAGGGTGAACTGGGCCCAGTCGAAGGGCTCGTCCTGCGCGGGCGCCGGGTCCTCGGGGCAGCCCGCGCTGCACTCGTCCTCGGGGGTCGTGGCCACGGGCGTGATCGGCTGCGAGGGGGTCGTCGGCTGGGGCGCCTCGTCGCAGCTGTGATTGGGCTCGGGGAGGGTCTCGCCCGAGATCGTGGCGGCCTTCCAGACCAGCTCGAGGAACTCGTGGCGGTAGCAGCCGGGGTCGTCGGCGAGGGCGCCCTCGGCCAGGGCGAGGATGTCGGCGTAGCTGTTCTCGGACTGGTCCTCGACGCCGCGCAGCTTGTCGCCAAAGGCGGCCACGGCCGCGGAGAAGCGGTAGTCGGCGGAGCTGTGGGCGAGGTCGTGGCCGTCGTCGAAGACCTCGACGCCGAGCTTGCGGCTGCGGCTGCCCCGGGGCTGCTTGTAGCGCAGGGCGAGCTGCATGAGCGCGTCGCCCTCATCGGGGTTGGCTCGCTCGGCCTGGTTGCTCGCGGCTGGCTCGATCTCGTAGATCGCCGTGACCGTGTGCCCGGCCCCGATCTCGCCGGCGTCCTTGCTGTCGTCGTCGAAGTCGCGGTGGGCGAGGACGCGGTTTTCGTAGCCCAGCAGCCGGTGGCGCGCGACCTGGTCGGGGTCGAACTCGACTTGGATCTTGACGTCCTTGGCGATGGTGTCGAGGGTGGAGCCGGCCTGCTCGACGAGGACCTTGCGAGCCTCGCGGAAGCTGTCGATGTAGGCGTAGTTGCCGTTGCCCTCGTCGGCGAGCTGCTCCATGGTGTGGTCGTTGAGGTTGCCGGTGCCGAAGCCGAGCACCGAGAGAAACACCCCGGTCTCGCGCTTGGCGGCGATCAGCTCGATGAGCGCGTCGTGGTCGGACAGGCCGACGTTGAAGTCGCCATCGGTGGCGAGGATCACCCGGTTGACGCCGCCCTCGGTGAAGTTGCGCTCGGCGAGGGCGTAGGCCGCCTCGATGCCCTGGCCGCCGTTGGTCCCGCCGCCGCTCTCGAGGCGGTCGAGGGCGGCGAGGATCGTCTGCTTGTGATCGCCCGAGGTCGGCTCGAGCACGGTCCCCGCGGCGCCGGCGTAGACCACGATGGCCACGCGATCGTCGGCGTCGAGCTGCTCGGTCAGGGCCGTGAGCGCGCGCTTGACCAGGGGCAGCTTGTCGGACGCGGACATCGAGCCCGAGACGTCGAGCAGGAACACCAGGTTGCGCGCGGGTGTGTCCGCGGCCGGAGGCAGCTTGCCCTGGAGGCCGACGTGGACCAGGCGGTGGCTGGGGTTCCAGGGGCAGGGGCCGACCTCGGTGGTCAGTGAGAAGGGCAGGTCGCCGCTGGGCTGGGGGTAGTCGTAGTCGAAGTAGTTGATCAGCTCTTCGCTGCGCACGGCGTCGGCGGGGGGGAGCTGACCGAACTCGAGCAGGTGGCGCCTGGAGTTGGCATAGGAAGCCGTGTCGACGTCGATGGAGAAGGTCGACTTGGGATCCTTGGCGGTGGCGATGAAGCTGGCCGGGACCACGTGGGCGTAGCGATCCCTGCCGCCGGTCCAGGCCTCGCCCGGGAGCGCGTGGTTGGGTGCCGCCCTGCGTTGGCCCTTCGTGCCGGGGCCGCCGACGCCACCGCCACCGCGGCCCGTGCCGACGAGGCCGAGGCCGCCGACGCCGTAGGCCTCGCCGACCTCCGAGCCGCTCAGACCGCCCCAGATGTCACCCTCGCCCTCGTCTTTGCCGACGGCGAAGGCCCCACCGTAGGGAGAGGCCAGAAAATTGCTGTCTTTCTCGGCCATGACGCCGAGGATCCCCTGGCTGCGCGCGGCGGCCTCGGGGTCGAATTCACGGGCCGTCTGGGGCTTGGCCGAGCTCGGCCCGCCCATGGCGTAGAGCCCGGACTTGGACTTGGCGGAGGGCTTGCCCATCTTGCCCTCCTCGCCAGCGTGGAGCCGCCCGGGGGATGACGCGTCGGCGTCGGCCTCGACCCCGGCATCGGCATTGGCATCGGGGGAGGCGACGCGCGCGCCCTCGTCTTTCGCAGGTTCGAACTCGAGGCCGAGGGCGTCGGCGTTGAGAAAGGCGCCCAGGGTCAGCAAGGACACGCCCGAGAGCAGCAGCAGCGGCCGTCGCCAGCGTGGAGTGGGCGTGGAGGAGGTGTCGGCGAGGTTTTGGTCCATCGGTGAGCTCCGCCGGCCTCAGACCGACGCGCTCACGAGAGGTTCCCCGACTGGGAGGAATTTGCCTGCTCGTCCTCTCGCTCGTCCTCGTGCTCCGCTTCGTGCCGAGCCTGGACCCAGGCCGCCGCCGCGCGGACGCTGGGGTAGGTGAGCAGCGCCGCGCTCAGGGCACAGACGAGCCCGCCCAGCGCGAAGGCTGGGAGCAGGTCGAGGAAGAGATCGACCCAGGCGTGGCTGTCGAAGGCTCGGACCTCGGCCCAGCTCGGAGCCGCGACGCCCAGCAAGCGCGCGCCGATCCACAGCTCGGCGAAGTAGAAGAAGGCGCCGGTCAGCGGGTTGACCACGGCGGTGCCGGCGTAGGTCGCGGGCATGCTCGCGCGCAGCAGCGGCGCGAGGGCGAGGGCCACGAACATGCCCACGAAGGGCAGGGGGATCAGCGACAGGCCCAGGCCGAGCGCGAAGCCCAGGGCGATGCCGTGGGGGGACGCGTTGAGGCGCAGCAGGCGGAGTACGCCCTGTCGCAGGCGAAGGAGCACCTCGGTACTTTAGAGCGGCAGCCAGTTGGAATCCACGTCCGCGCCGCGCCTCCTCGCTCGCCGCCGCTCTCGCAGGGTCTCCAGCGTTCGCCAGGGTACATCGTTGTCGGTACCCAGCAGGCGGCGCGCAGGCCCAGCCGACTCGGGCGGTGATCGCTGATAGGCTAGGAGCCCGTGGTGAAACCCAACACGACACCTCGCTTGGTCTTTTCGCCGAGGGCTTTGTCGCCAAAACTTGCAGTACACCCGGTACAGCGGCGTTTTGGCTTCGCGCCCTCGACGAAAATCCCGGCGCCAGGAGCCGCGCTGGGTTCCACCACGGGCTCCTGGGTGTTCACGCTGGCTTGCTACCTCATGCAACGTCTATCCACGATCTCGATTAGCGCCTTTTCTCTGCTCACGCTCGCCTGCAGTGGCGACCGCGGCTCCGACACGAGCGAGTCGACGGGCATCTTCACCGACACCGCTGCCGATGACCAGGACACGAGTGCCGACGAGGTCGGCAGCAGCGACGACGACCAGGGCACGGGGCCGCTGCTCGACATGGGCAGCGAGGGCACGGGCACGGGAAGCGCCGACGACGGTGGCGACGACGGGGAGTGCACCCAGGCGGACTGGCCCGACATGGACGCGACGCTCTCGGGCACGGTCTACGCCCCCAACATGGAGCTGCCGATCAGCGGCGCGCTGGTCTACCTGACCGACGAGGTCGTCGAGGGCGTGCCCGATGGGGTCTACTGCGCCGAGTGTGTCGAGCTCGACTGCGACGTGCCCTTCGTGCTGACCGAGGCCGACGGGAGCTTCTCGCTGCCCGCGGTGTCCGGCTCGGGCCAGCAGCTGGTGATCCAAAAGGGGCAGTTCCTGCGCGTGGTCGACATCGTGGTCGACCCGGGCAGCAACGCCGTGGCGGTCGACCAGAGCAACCTCCCGGGGGAGTGGAACCCCGGCGCGGGCATGTGGATCCCTCGCATCGGCGTGTACGAGACCTACCCCGACGCCGTCTACAACGTGCTCGCCAAATTCGGCATGGGTGAGGTCGACGCCTCCGGTCAGCTGGTCGCGGGCACCGAGCAGTTCACGATGATCTCCGACACGGATCAGGGGGCGAGCCTCGACGACCTCGACTACATGAGCCAGTTCCACATCATGTTCGTGCCCTGCGCGACGACGAAGTACTGGGACATCGCGCCCACGGTGCCGGAGGCTCGCGCGCAGAACATTCGTGACTACGTCGAGGCGGGGGGCAAGTGGTACGCCACCGACCACTCCAACGAGTACATCGAGGAGCCCTTCCCCAACTACCAGGAGTTCTACAACCCGGACGCGCCCGACATTCAGCCGGCCTACGAGTCGATCGCCATCGTTCAGGACGCGGAGCTGCTCGCCTGGCTCGAGGCCCTGCCGCCGGCGCTCAAGGACATCGGGGGCGGCAACCCGACCTTGAACATGCTGCCGGCGATCACCACCCGGCTGAACTACTCGGGCATCAACGAGATCGCCGAGGTCCTGGTCGAGAACGACGAGGGCGAGCTCGTCGACGTGGGGCACCAGGCCTGGGTCTCGGGCCCCTGCGGCTCCTGCGATGACGCCAACGTCATGCGGCCGATGGCGATCAGCGGCGAGTACGGCTGCGGCCGGATGATGTACAGCACCTTCGAGACCTCGAGCGTGGCTCACCAGGGCCTCAACCCGCAGGAGCTGGTGCTGCTCTACATGATCCTCGAGATCGGCGTGTGCTTTGGCGATCCGCCCCCGCCCCCGCCGCCGATCGGCTAGAGCGGCGACGCGTTCGCGCGTGATGCACGGTGAGGGCGCTCCCAGGCGCCGCCTTCCCGCGCGCTGGCGAGCGTGGGCAGGGTCCTCTCGGCTCGCCTGGACGCTCGAGTCGGTGCATGCTCCCACCCGTGAACGCGGGCGCGGGACGGGGCCATGGTGCGCAGGGCGTCGAGGCGAACGCGGCTGGCCCCTCGGTGATCGCCGAGGTCCTGCGGCTGACGGGGCCGGCGGTGCTGACGAGCCTGCTGCAGACGGTGGTCTTCCTCGTCGACCGGATCATGCTCGGTCGCCACAGCGAGGTCTCGCTGGCGAGCATGCAGATCTCTGGCTCGGTCTGTTGGTCGGTGTTCAGCGTGTTCTTTGCCGCGCTCGTGGGGACGGTGGCGTTGATCGCCAGGCGCGTGGGCGCCGGTGAGCTCGAGCAGGCGCGGGTGGTCGCGCGCACGGCCGTGCGCCTCGCGGCGGGGATCGGGGCCGCGGTCGGGGTGGTCGGCTGGATCGCCGCGCCGCTGATCAGCGCGGCCCTCGGCCCGCCCGCGGGCAGCCTGGACGCCGCGCAGATCGAGGGCGCGGCCCTGGCCTATATGCGCTGGGCCTTCCCGGGCTTCCCCTTCGTGTTCATCGGCGCTGCCGGGGCGATGATCCTCAACGGGAGCGGGGACACACGGACGCCCTTTCGCGTGGGCCTGGCCGCCAACCTCGTCAACCTGATCGGGGACTTCGTGTTCATCTTCGGCGTCGAGCTGGGGCCGCTGCACATCCCCGAGCTCGGCGCGGCCGGGGCGGCGCTGGCCACGGGGATCTCCTACGTGGTCCAGGCCGGGTTGATCCTGGTGATCCTCCAGCGCCCGAGCTGCCCGGTGCGCGTGGCAGGGTTGCTCTCGCTGCGCAGCGATCCCGAGGAGACCGCCGCGCGGCGTCGCTTGATCCGCCTGAGCGCGCCCGCGGTGGTCGAGCGGCTGATCATTCACGCCGGCTACCTGGGCTTCGCCGCCCTCGTGTCGAGCCTGGGCGCCGTGGCCATGGCCGCCAACCAGGCCCTGCTGACCCTCGAGTCGATCTGCTTTTTGGGCGCCGATGGCTTCGGCGTGGCGGCGGCGACCGTCGTCGGTCAGCGCCTCGGTCGCGAAGACCCGCGCGGCTCGACCCAAGGCGGCGCCGTGGCGGCGGTCGCCTGTGCCTTGGCCCTGACCCTCGCCGGGCTGGGGATCTGGGCGACGGCGCCGTGGACCTTGCCGGTGTTCGTGGCGCCGGGAGAGTCCGCGGCGGGGGCCGAGCTGCTGATCTCGACGGCCATGTCCGCCATGCCCGTGCTGGTCCTCGCGCAGCCGGCCATGGGCAGCACGGCGGTCCTCGGTCACAGCCTGCGCGGCGCCGGAGACACGCGCTCACCGGTGATCGCCGCCCTGGTCGGGGGCGTGGCCGTGCGCGTGCTCGGGGCCTGGACGCTCGGTGTGGTCTTGGGCATGGGCCTGCGGGGGATCTGGCTGGCGACCTTTTGCGACTGGTTCGTGCGCATGTTGATCCTCGCGCGGATCTTCGCGCGCGGTCGCTGGCGCTCGCTCGAGCTGTGAGCGGGCGGGCGCGACGCCTGGCTGGCCGCGCCGCCTGAGAGCGGGGTGTCACGCTGGCGGCACGAGTCGGGCGTTTCCCGTGACGCGGGGCTCTCATGCTGCGGGCTTCCCCGTGACGCAGGCTTCCACGTCACGGGAAAGCCCGCGCAGCTGGGCCTCCCGTGCTCGCGCAACGGGCCGCCAGGACGGGTCTTACAGCCTCGAGGCAGGGTCGTGGCGTGCGCCTTGGTGGAGAGGCGAAGGTGCGCCATTGCCTCGATCTGCGGCAAAAATCCGATACAGTGAGGCCATGCTCGCGCTCGTGTTTGGTGGCTCGCTCGTGCTCGGTCCTCCCACGCTCCCGCAGGAGGTCGAGGCGGAGCCTGCGGCGGTCGAGCCTGCTGCGCCGGTGGGCGAGCTCATCCCGGTCGCGGTGGATCCCGAGGCGGGGGTCGAGGCCGGGCCGGTGGCGGCCGAGGCTGCGCCGGTGGCGGCCGAGGCTGCGCCGGTGGTGGTCGACGCAGGCGCGTCGACCGAGGCGTTCGTGATCTCGCCCGCGCCCGCTTCCGCTGCGCCTGCGCCCGTCGGTGCCGCGCCCCAGCCCAGCCTCGCGCCGGCCGTCGTCGTGGGCGTCGCTCCGCCGGCGCCCGCGGGCCCAAGGATGCAGATGACCCCCGCGCCGCCGTGGTCGGGCAGCGGCCGCTTCGTGGGCGGCTCGGTGTTTCTGATCGCCGGTGCGGGCCTGCTGGTCGCGGCGACCATGGAGTTCGCCGATCGCCGCGACACCACGGCGCCGCTGATCAGCAACGTCCCCGCCGGCGTCGTGATGCTCGTGGGCGGCGGCTTGATGCTGGGCACGGCGGCCCGCGACCAGCATCGCCTCGCCGAGTGGGAGGCGGCCACGCGGGTGCACGCGCCCCCCTCCGGCAACGGGCTGATCGTCGGCGGGGTCACGGCCTCCGCCCTCGGGGTGATGAGCGCGGTCGCCACCTCGATCGCCGTGGACTACGGCCTCGACGCGCCGCGCAGCATCCCCGCGGGCTGGGCCACGGCGGGCCTGGGCTTGGGGGCGGGGACCGGGATGCTGATCGCGGGCATCGTCCGGCGCTCGCGCTACGGCGCCTGGCGGGACCGGACGGTGGGGATGCCGATGGTCGCGCCGACGCGCGCGGGGGCCTCTTTGAGCCTCTCTGGGCGGTTCTGAGCGCGCTCTTGCCCGCGTGGGCTCCGCTTGGGCGCCGGGTGACGAGCTCGGCGCTCAAAAAATTTTCGGGCCGCGCTAACACTCCGGTGGGTGGTTCTTCTGGACCATCCGAAGATGCGGGCAGTGGCCACAGCGAAGACCGACGCGAGCGCGGCAAAGAGCCCGGCGCGAGCCCCGAGGCCGACGGCGGCCGAGCACCTCGCGTTGGTCGAGGCTGCCCAGGCAGGAGACCGTCGGGCCTTCGCGCGTCTGTATCGCAGCCACGGACGCCTGGTGCACGGGGTGCTGCTCAGCCGCCTGCCTCGGGCGGAGCTGCGCGACGCGATGCAGGAGGTGTTCACCGTGGCCCTGACCAAGCTCGGAGAGCTGCGCGAGCCGGGGAGCTTCGCCGCCTGGCTGGCCGCGATCGCCCGCAACTACGCCCGGGACTGGTTCAAGCGCCACGCCAACCGTAGCGAGATCGCCCACGAGCCGCAGGCGGTCGAGGGCGCCGCGGGGTCCCCAGACATCGAGCTCGGTGGTGCGGGGGGGCAGCAGCGGCTGGCCGACGCCCTGAGCCTGCTGGGCGCCATGGGCGAGCTGTCCGAGGACTACCGCGAGATCTTGGTGTTGCGCTTCGTCGAGGGCTTCAGCGGCCCGGAGATCGCCGCGGCGCTCGATATGACCCCGGGCTCGGTCCGGGTCAAGTTACACCGCGGGGTCAGTCGTCTGCGGGATCGGCTGTCGGCCGAGCCGGCGTCAGGGGGGTGCCATGAATGAGGACTATCTGTGGGAGCGCGAGGGAGAGCCCGACGCGTTCAGCGAGGCGCTCGAGCGCGGGCTCGCGCCGCTGGGCGAAGAGGCCGACGCGCTGATCGAAGGGCTCGACCTGAATTTGGACGGGGATCTGGACCTGAGTCTGGACGGGGAGCTGGGGGGGCCGCGCGACGAGGGCGTGGTGGTGCGGCTGCCCTCTGCGGGCGAGCGAGCGCTGGGAGAGGGCGAGGCGGCGCTGGGAGGGGGCGAGGGCGTGGCGGGGCGCAGCTGGCTGTGGATGGGCGCCGCCGCTGCGCTGCTGCTCGCGCTCAGCGCGAGTGTGCTCGTGGGTGAGCAGCGGCGACGCGCGCAGCTGCGCGAGCCGATCGGGGTGGGCGGCGGCGCCTCGCCGCGGGCGAGGATCGGCGTGGCGGTCCAGGCGTTCGAGAGCGACGGCCAGGCCGGGCGCCTCGATGGTCTCGTGGCGCTGCGCCCCCTGCATCACTCGCTGGCGACCTGCGCCCGCGCCTGGGCCGAGGCCGAGGCTGGCGAGCAGTCGGTGGCGCTGCGCCTCGAGCTGGATCTGAAGCCGGGCGCGGTCAGCCTCGTGGGCAGTGAATTCGACGGTCGCCCGGGCCCTGGTGCCGAGGCGCTGGCGCGCTGCATGAGGTCGGCCGTCGAAGCTTGGCAACCCCAGGGCCTGGGCGCTGGGGTGATGACGGTGCGTGTGACGATTGAGGAGTGAGAGGAGTCGACGAGCTAATCATGACAAAACAACGCGATAAACATGAGCTGGTCAGGCTCGGTCTGGCCTTTGCTGTGGGGGTGTCGTTGTCGGCGGGCTACGTGGCCCTGGCCGTGCAAGACCAGGGGCCCGAGGTGGTGGTCATCGAAGAGCGCTGCCCCGAGGCCGAGGCGAGCACGACGCCGAGGCCGAGCCCCGAGGTCGAGTTCGAGGTCGAGGACGAGCTGCGACAGGGCAGGGGGATCGGTGAGCGCTCGAGCGGCGAGCACTCGGATGTGGTCCTCGCGGCGCTGCCAGGCGACAGCGCGATCCCTGCTGGAGTGGTGATCGACGTCAGCCTCGACAAAATGTGGATCGAGGGCGCCGAGGCCGAAGGGATCGCGCTACGAGACGGCCGCCTCGAACCTGGCGCCGTGTCTGGCAACCAGATCGTCGCGCTCGCGGAGTCCTTCGCCCGCGGCGCGGACCTGCGGAAAGAGGTGGTGCTCTACATCGACCACCGCGTGCCCGGGGCGACCTTGAACGACCTGGTCCACACCCTCGGCCGCGAGGGCTTCGACGGCCTGGCCGTCGTGGTCGCAGGGGAGGCCGGGCCCGCGGCCTATCGCTTCTCCCTCGAGCACACCCGCGGCTTCGTCGAGGAGGACGAGGGTCCGTGGTCTTTCGGCCTGTCTCTTCGCCTCGGCGAGGACTCGACCATGGCCTGGGCGCTGCCGCTGATCGACGGCCAGCTGCGCCTCGCGGCTCCGAAGTCGCAGCCCTTCGACCTCGGACAGGGAGACTGTCGCCTGGCCGGCGGCGCGCTGCCTCGGGCGGAGGCGCTCGCCGAGCTCGAGGCCGAGCTGTGCGCCTCGCAGGCGCCCCTCGGCGTCCAGTACATCATCGACGACTCGCGCAGCGTCGGTGAGCTGCTCGAGCTGCGCGCCCTGGACGGGCGGACCGAGGCCTGTCGTGGACAGACCTGGATCGCGGGCCCCAAGCGCGACGGCGACGACGCGCAGCGCAGCTGCGAGGGCGCGGGGACGGTCGAGGCTGCCCTCGCTTCCTTTGCGGCGGCCCCTCGCCCTGGCGCGGCGAAGGGCGGGCCGGGCGTGAGGGTCGATGGCGAGCTCGAGCGCGAGGTCATTCGCAAGATCGTCGCGGCGCACATCAGCGAGGTCCGCTTTTGCTACAACGAGGGGCTGAAGGACGACCCCGAGCTCGCGGGGCGGGTGAGCGTGGACTTCGTGGTCGGCGAGGACGGTGAGGTGGAGACGGCCGAGCTGGGCGAGGAGACCGACGTGGGAGATCGCCGGGTCACGCACTGCATCGTCGAGGCCATCGAGCGCTGGCGCTTTCCGGCGCCCAAGGGAGGTGGCGAGGTCGAGATCCAGTACCCCTTCGTGCTGCTTCCGGGCTGAAAAAGAACAATGTTCCAGGCCGAGAGTCTACCCATGGGTAGGCTCTCGGACTTCATCTATTGGTTTTAACTTGCAATTCTACTCGTGAGTCGAAAATAATCGACTCGTGGGTAGGCCCATCCAGAGCGCCGCCAAGGTCTCGACCCCCGAGCGCATCCTCGCCGCCGCCGAGGCGGAGTTCGCCGCCGTCGGCTACGCCCCCGCGCGCCTGGCCGACATCGCCGCGCGGGCAGGCATCCGCCGGCCCTCGCTGCTCTATCACTTCGCCACCAAAGAGGTGCTCTACCGCGCCGTGGTCGAGCGCGCCTTCGATCAGCTCGGCGTGGCCCTGCTGTCGGCGATGCAGCAAGGCGAGGGCTTCGAGGCCCGGCTCGAGGCGGTGATCCGCGGCTTCGCGGGCTTCTTGGACGAGCGCCCAGGGCTCGCGCCGATCATCGTCCGCGAGCTGATCGACGACCCCGAGCACGGCGACGACCCGAGCCGCCGCGGCGGCGCCCACGGCCAGGCGATCCTGCTCGAGCGCGTGGTCCCGCTGCTGAGCGTCGTCGAGGACTTCGTCCGCGAGCAAGGTGGCGAGCGCCTGCGCCCGGGCCTGCCGATCCGCGCCGCGGTCGTTCAATTTGCCGGAGACCTGCTGCTGCGCAGCGCCGCGGGCAGCCTGCGCGCCCCGCTGTGGGGCAGCCAAGACCACGCCCTGACCCTCGCGCGGCTGCTCTTCCTGCGCGACTGAGAGCCGACCATGTCACGCCTGCTGCCCTATTTCTTGATCTTCATGCTCCCCCTGATGCTGGTCCTCGGCGTCGAGCAGGGGGGCGGGTGGAGCTTCGCGCCGCTCATCTTCATCTTCGTGGCGGTGCCGCTGCTGGACGCCGGCCTGGCCAGGGACACGAACAATCAAAGCGAGGCCCTCGGCCATCAGCTGCGCTTCGACGCCCCGATCTTGCTGTGGATCCCCGTGCAGCTCGGGACCATCGCCTTCGTGTTGGCGCGGGCGAGCAGCGGGGCGCTCACGGGGCTGGGCCTGGTCGGCGCCGTGATCTCGCTGGGGGTGCTCACCGGCGGCGGGGGGATCAACATCGCCCACGAGCTGATGCATCGCAAACAGCGGCTGCACCGGGCGGGCGCCGAGGTCCTGATGTGCTCGGTCAGCTACACTCACTTTTGCGTCGAGCACATCCTCGGCCATCACCGCAAGGTCGCGACCTCCGAGGACCCGGCGACCTCGCGGCTGGGCGAGAGCTTCTACGCCTTCTATCCGCGCACGGTGATGGGCGGCCTGATCAGCGCGTGGCACCTCGAGGGCGCCCGCTGTGCCGCGCGAGGCGTGCGTGGGCTGGGGGATCGTCGGCTGCGCTACACCCTCGAGCTGGCCGCGCTCTACCTCGGCGTGGGCCTGGCCTTTGGCGGCCGCGGCCTGGCGGTGTTCGTGGCCCAGGGGGTGATCGGCTTCAGCTTGCTCGAAGTGATCAACTACATCGAGCACTACGGCCTCGAGCGGGCGCAGCTCGAGAGCGGGCGGCCCGAGCGGGTCCGGCCCGAGCACTCGTGGAACTCGGCGCATCGGGTGTCGAACTGGTTTTTGTTCAACCTCGCTCGGCACAGTGATCACCACTACCTGGCCAGCCGCGAGTACGATCGCCTGCGCCACCACGAGGGCGCGCCGCAGCTGCCCTGGGGCTACGCGGGGATGGTCTTGATTGCTCTAGTCCCCCCGCTTTGGTTCCGCGTCATGAACCCGCGCGTCCGGGCCTGGCGAGCCAGGCGAGCGCGGGCCGAGGGCTCGCAGCACGGGCGCGCGAGCTGAGGCGCTCGCCTGCATCACCGCGTTCTCGGGGATTCGGGCGCGACTGAGGGAGAGGAGGGCGGGGTTCGCCCGTGGGGGGAGAGGCCGTGCGGTACTCGCGGGGTCATCTGCGCGGGCGCTTTGGTGTATCACTGCGTCGCCCCGCGATGCCTCTCTACGCTGCGACCATCTTCCTGTCCGCGTTCTTGTTGTTCTTGGTCCAGCCGGTGATCGCCAGGCAGATCTTGCCGTGGTTCGGCGGATCGGCGGTGGTCTGGGCGACCTGTCTGGTGTTCTTCCAGTCGGTGCTGCTCGCGGGCTACGCCTACGCGGACTTCGTGATCCGCAAGCTCACGGCGCGGCGGCAGCTGCTCGTGCACTGCATCTTGCTGGGCGTCTCGCTGCTGTGGCTGCCGATCGCTCCCGGGGCGCAGTGGAAGCCCACGGGCGAAGAGCAGCCGGCGCTACAGATCCTCGGCCTGCTGGTCGCGACCATCGGCCTGCCCTATATGGTGCTGTCGACGACCAGCCCGCTGATCCAGGCCTGGTACTGGCGGCGCTACGAGTCGAGCGTGCCCTATCGCCTGTTCGCGCTGTCGAACTTCGCCTCGCTGCTGGCGCTGCTCGCCTACCCCGTGGCCATCGAGCCGTGGATCCCCACGCGCGGGCAGACCTGGGGCTGGTCGGGGCTCTACGTGCTCTTTGTCGCGGTGTGCGGCGTGACGGGCTGGGTCAGCACCCGCGGGCAGGAGGCCGCCGCGCCGGAGCCGGCGGCGGCCGAGCCCGAGCCGGCGGCGGCCGAGCCCGCCGCGCTGCCCCTCGAAGAGGAGGCGGCGCGGCCTGGGCCAAAGAAGATGCTCGAGTGGCTGGGGCTCTCGGCCACGGCCTCGTGCCTGCTGCTCGCGGCCACCAACCACATCACCCAGAACATCGCCGCGGTGCCCTTTTTGTGGGTCGCCCCGCTGGCGCTCTATCTGGTCACCTTCATCCTCGCCTTCGACCACCCGCGCTGGTACTGGCGCCCGCTGTTTTGGACGCTGCTGGCCGCGGCGCTCCCGGCCATGGCCTACTTCGTCGATAGCCACGGCCTGGTGCTGGTCGGGCTCTACACCGGCGGAATGTTCGTGGGCTGCATGTTCCTGCACGGCGAGCTCGCCGAGGCCAAGCCGGCGCCGGCCTACCTGACGACCTTCTATCTGATGATGTCGCTCGGTGGCGCCCTGGGCTCGGTGCTGATCGGGATCCTCGCGCCGATGGTGCTCCCGGGCTACTACGAGCTCGGCATCCTGCTCGTGGTCGTCGGGGTGATGGCGCTGATCCAGCTGTGGCGGCGGCACTGGGCCGTGCGCGCGGTAGCGATCGCGGTGATCGTGGCCACGGCGGTGCTCACCGGCCAGGCCTTCTCGCGCTACGCCGGCGACACCCGGGTGATGGAGCGCAACTTCTACGGCGTGCTGCGGACCCGGGACTTCGACGAGCCCTCGCCCTTTCGGGTCATGTACCACGGTGGCATCAACCACGGCGGCCAGCACCTCGAGCCCGAGAACGCGCGCCGGCCGTCGAGCTACTTTGGGCCGACGAGCGGCTACGGGCGGCTGTTCACGGCGCTCGAGGCCCTCGATCCAAAGCCGCGGAAGATCGGCGTGATCGGCCTGGGCGCCGGGGCGCTGGCGGTCTACGCCGGCGAGGGCGACGAGATCGTGTTTTATGAGCTCGATCCCCAGGTCGTCGAGGTCGCGCGCGAGGAGTTCAGCTTCATGGACGACGTGCCCGGCGAGCTCGAGGTCGTGGTCGGCGACGGGCGGCTCTCGCTCGAGCGCGAGCAGCCCCGGGGCTACGACGTGCTGGCCATCGACGCGTTCTCCGGCGACTCGATCCCCATGCACCTGGTCACCCGCGAGGCCATGGCGATCTACGTCGAGCACCTCGCCCCCGACGGGGCGATCGTCTTTCAGGCGACCAACCGCTACATCGACCTCGCCCCGGTGATCGCCGCGCTGGCCGCCGAGCAGGACATGCAGGCGGTGATGGTCTCGGACTTCACCGGCTCCGACGAGGGCATCGACTACTGGCTGTCGTCCACGGACCAGATCATCGTGACCCGCAACCAGGCGATCCTCGACGCCCCGCAGCTGCGCGTGGCCGAGGCGCTCGTGGCCGATCCGGACTTCCCGATCTTCACGGACGACTACACGAACCTGTTGCGGATCCTCAAGTAGGTCCGCCTGGCCCGTCTGGCTGGGCTCGCTCGCTCGGCTGCGAGGGAGGGCGCAGCTCGAAGCGGTGGATCAGCTGGTCGAGGCGCTCGGCCTGGCGCTGGAGCTCGGCGGCGGCCGTCCGCGTCTGGGTGGTCGAGGCGCTGGTCTGGGTGATCGAGCGGGCGAGCTCGCTGGTGCTCTGCGAGACCGAGCTGGTGTCGCTCGACTGCTGGCGCAGCTCACCAGCGATCTCTTGCGCGGCCTTGGTCGTGCCCTCGGCCAGAAAGTGGCCGAGGCTGATCATGTTGACGGCGTCGGCGCTGGCCTTGGAGATCGCGTTGACCAGGCGGCGGACGTCGGCCACGGTCCCCGTGACGCGCTCGGCGAGCTGGCGCATCTCGGTGGAGACGATCGCGAAGCCGCGGCCCGCCTCGCCGGCGCGGTTGGCCTCGAGGGCGCCGTTGAGGGCGAGCAGGTCGCTGCGCGCGGCGACCTCGCGGATGTTCTCGAGCAGCTTGGTGATGCCCTGGCAGTGGAGGTCGAGCTCGGCGATGTGTTTGTCGAGGGCGTCGGTGGTCGCGAGGATGCTCTCGGTGTTGGCCGAGACCTCGCTGACCGCGCCGCTGACGTGCTCGGCCGAGCGCGCGAGGGAGCCCATGGCCTGCTCGATGGTGTGCATGCTGCTGGCCTGCTGATCCGTGACGTGCTCTTGGTGGTGGGTCGCGTCTTGGATCTCGGTCGCGGCCTTGGCCAGGCCCGCGGCGGTCTGGCGCATGCGCTCCACGACCAGGCGAATCTCGTCGATCATCGCGCGCAGGCTCTCGGTCAGCTCGCCGCGGCCAGGGAAGGTCACGCTCAGCTGGCCGCTGGCGATGGTCCGCGCGGCGAGGACCAGGTGGCTGAGGTCCGCGAGCAGCCCGTTGACGGCGCGGGTCAGGGCGTCGAGCTCCTCGTCGTGGGTGGGCGGGAGCGCCTCGATGGCGGAGAGATCACCGACCTCGACGATGCGCTCGAGGGTCAGGCGGATCTGCTGGAGCGGGGCCCGGCGGGCGTGGGAGCGGGCGAGGGCGCCGCCCATGGTCCACAGCAGGCTGGTCGCCAGGGCCGAGCCCGCGGTCAGCCAAAACCACATCAGGTCTCGCTGCGCGCCGACGCGAGCGCACCAGGCCACGGCGAACATCAGGCTCAGCGGGCCGAGGGCGGCGAGCAGCGAGCGCGTCGTGGGCTCGTGGGCGAGGACCATGCGGCTGCGCAGCGCCCCAGGGTCACCGGCCTGGGTATAGAGCGGGCGGAGCAGGGCTCGCAGGCCGAGGCTGACGGCCAGGGGCACGCTGGTGCAGGTTGCGAGCAGGACCAGGACCATGGCCAGGGGGCCGGCGACGCCGAGCTCGGCCGCGTCGTTGATGGCGACACACAGCGCCGTGCCGAGCGGGATGTAGATCAGCCAGGCGAGCGCGTGGAGCTGGGCGTGGCGGCGGGGCAGCTGGGCGAGGGTCTCGAGCTCGAGGCCCTCGCGGGGACTCAGCGCGCGGCTGAGGTGCAGCTGTAGGGCGGTCGTGCGGGCGGCGAGGAGGGGGATGAAGATCAGCGCCACGGTGGGCAGCTCGTCGACCTCGAGCATGCCCAGCCAGGACGCGGTGAGCAGCGAGGTCGACGCGAGATCGAAGGGGAGCAGCAGCGCACGCGCGTGGCGGGCGATGGCTCCGGGCTCGATCTTGTGCGACTCGGCCATCGCCGAGAGCATCGCACAGCGCGTGGCCGAGGTGGTCGTCGGGGATCAGAGTTCGACGTAGATCGGGTTGCGTAGATCCACACGAAGGACTCGTCGATCAGGTCCTCGTAGTCACCCAGGAGTCCCGCGAGGTGCCGGGGCAGGATGCGGACCTCGGCGCGGTAGGCTCCCGGATCCGTGGCGAGGTAGCTCAGCGTTGGCACGGCGCCCTCGGGGCCGGAGCTGGTCGCGAGCTCCTCCCAGCCCTCGGCCGAGGCCCGCAGCAGGCGTAGCTCGACGGTCGGGGCCGCGGTGCTCGGATCGCGGTCCTGGATCGTGGGCGCGCTGACCTCGAGGCTCACGGCGCCATCGGTCAGCGAGGGCGCGCCGCCGATCTCGAACACCTGGTCACCCAGCTCGGCGTGGAAGTCGAAGCCGATCGGCGCGCCGAACACCTCGAAGGCCCCGTAGAGGCGGCCGGCGGCCAGGGCCTCGTCGAGGGCGGCGGGCTCGAGGCGATCGGGATCCTCGAGGGCCTCGGCGGCGACGAGCAGGTGGTTCGAGAACCACTTCATCATGCGCTCGTAGCTGTCGACGCGCTGGCCGTCGGGGAGGGCGTCGGGGAAGGTGTTGCGGTGGCAGTCGGTCCCGACCGTGGTCAGCTTGTGCACGCCTGTGGCGAGGACGGCGGACCAGGTGTCGAGGTAGATCGGGTCCTCGCTGATCAGCGCCAGCAAGATCAGGTCCGAGTGGGGCAGGGTCTCGGGGTAGCCGATCTTGGTCAACAAGATGCCAGCCTCGACGATGTTGAGAAAGAGGTTGGCGTGGAGGTTGTACATCTCGAAGCCGTCGAGGGGCAGCTCGACGAGCTCCTCGACGCTCCAGTCCTCGGTGTGGGCGACCAAGGTCACGGCCCCGGCCGCGGCGAGGGCCTCGATGGCCGCGGGATCGCTGCTCCCGAGCAGGGCCTCGCGCGCCTCGACGGTCTCGGCCGCGTGCGCCGGCAAGCCGATGGGCATGGTCTTGCCCTCGCTGCCGGCCTGGATCAGCGCGCTCACGAAGGGCGCGGGTCCGGTCGCGCCGACCTCGAAGCCCTCGCAGCCGGTGTAGTTGGCGATCGCCTGGCCGTCCTCTTCGAGCAGGGCGTCGCCAAACTCGGGGCGGTGGAGCAGGGTGTCCGGGTACTGCCGGCCGTGCTCGAGCCGCTCTCGTCCACGCTGTCCTCGGCCGCGTCGGCGCTCGGGGTGTTCGAATCTGCGCAAGCCAAGGCCGGGGTGAGGGCGAGGAGCAGCGCGATATGCGAGCGACGTGCGAGGTCGTGCCGGAGCATGGTGAGAGTGTAGCGAGCTGGCGGCCTGGTTTTGATATTGTTCGCGTCGATGCCTCGATCGCTGCGCTCGCCCGCTCCTTGGACTCGCTACTCCCACATCTTTGGCGCCTTCGCGCTGGCCTCGAGCCTCGCGGCTTGCTCGGACGACGGCGGCGGAGCCGACGAGGCCAACTGCGAGGGCGAGACGACCGCCGGCGGCAGCGATGAGAGCAGCACCGACGAGAGCGGCTCGGGGGAGAGCGAGGTCGGCGAGACCGGGACCGAGACCGACACCGGGACGGTCGCGCCCGAGCACTACGAGGTCGCCTTCGACGTCGTCGATCTCGCCCCCGATGACGTCGAGATCGCCGAGGACTTCTACCTCGGCGGCTACGGTCTCTACACGGCGCGCGGCCCCGCCGAGGGCACCCACGACGGGGTCTACGCCCGGACCATGGCCGTGGGCTACGGCGAGGACGATGGCCTGATCGTCACCGTCGTCGACACCGTCGGCTTCGGCAATCAATGGACCCGGGAGATCCGCGCGGCCGCGGCCGCGGCCACGGGCCTGAGCCCCGAGCAGCTGATCGTCAGCGCCACCCACACGCACTCGGGCCCTGACTTTCAGGGCCTGTGGGGTGGCGTGCCCGAGGTCTACCGCGAGCGGGTGATCTCGGCGATCGCGGCGTCCATGGCCGCGGCCTGGGCCGCGCGCGTGCCCGCCCGCCTCGAGGTCGCGTCGACGACCGCCGACAACCGCAACCGCCGGGGCTGGGAGTTCACCGACGAGACCCTCGTGGCCCTCCAGGCCTTCTCGCTCGAGGACGACTCGCGCCTGGGCCTGACGACGATCTTCGCCGCCCACCCGGTGATCCTCGACGATGACAACCTGCTGATCTCGCGCGACTTTTGTGGCTACACCGTCGACGCCCTCGAGGACGAGCTCGGCGCGCCGGCGCTGTTCATCAACGGTGTCCAGGGCGACGTCAGCCCCAAGGTCGCCGACGGCGACTACGCCGACGACTTCGAGCGCGCCGAGGCCTACGGCGGGCACGTGGCCGAGCGGACCCTGGCGATCCTCTCGGAGGCCGAGGAGGTCGGGGTCAGCTTCCACCGCGACTACAGCGACTTCACCATCCCCGTGGAGAACGAGAACTTCCTGTTCGCCTCGCAGGCGGGGATCCTCGACTTCGACTTCGAGACCGACGCCGACGGCGTCAGCGTCCAGACCCAGACCGCCTACTTCCGCCTCGGGGACAACCAGGTCCAGCTGATCGCCTTCCCCGGCGAGTCGCTCACGCGCAACGGCCTGGCCGTCAAAGAGGTGATGAGCGCCCCACACCAGGCCATCATGGGGCTCTCGGGGGACGCGCTGGGCTACTTCGTGCCCAGCGACGAGTGGATGACCGGGCTCAACGACAGCTACGAAGAGTCGGTCTCGATGAGCATGTCGGCGGGCGACACCGCGCGCGACGTGATGATCGAGCTGATCGCCGCGGACCCCTGGTCCGGCTGAGCGCGCCGGGCTTCACGGCGATTCGGTGGTGCCGCGCAGTGGCCGTCGCGCATGGACGGTCACCGCGTAGGCACACTTTCACCTGGTGCTCGGATACCCATTGGCCGCGAGTCATGGGTACATTTGGGGTGATGGCATTTACCGAGGTCCGGGTTACAGGCGCATCATGTGTCGTCATCGCTTTGGGCGCTGATCGAGGTCAATACGGTGGTTTTTGGACCGTATCCTGGATTGCGCGAATGTCACATGATGACTATGGGTCAGCGTGGCTGCGCAACTTGCGAAGATGCCGCTAGGACGCTGTGGGAACCCATAGAGGGCTCGCGGGCTATGCGTATGAGGCCGAGTGTCAAATCTGTGAAGTGGATTACATGATTTGAATACTTCTAAAAATTGTCGAGTCTTGGCCACTTGGACAGTTGTGCATATCTGCAATGGAGTGTTAGTAGGCATCCGCCTACTGGATGCACATTGTCGATGACGCTGATGCTGGTCATTGAATTCGTTGTTTGCATTTAGGCGCTAGAGGACAGGACATGCTGAAACGATCGTACGGAATCGCCATTCTCGCTCTGTTTGCAACCACGGTTGGTTGTGGCTTGGAAAACACCGAATCGGGGCCCGAGGCCGGGCTCGACGCGGACCTCTTCCACGCGAAGGACGACGCGGCGCGCACCCTGGCCGAGGGGATCGCCTACGAGTACGTGTTCGAGGGTAAAAATGGTGTGTTGGACGGGGTCGACGACATCTTCGTCGAGCGCGTGCACTTCGACGAGCTCGGTCAGGCCCACGCTCGCGTGCAGCAGGTCCTCGGTGGCGTGCGCGTGATCGGTGGCGAGGCCATCGTCCACCTCGACGCCAACGGCCGCGTGCGCAAGCTGACCGACGCGCTCGTCCGCGACCTCAAGGTCGATACCACGGCCACGCTGACCGAGGACGACGCCATCGACGTCGCGCTGATCGAGACCGGCGCCGAGGGGCGGATCAGCGCCTCCACGGCCGACCTCGCCATCCTGCCCAACGCCAAGCTCGGCGCGCGTCTGGTCTACGAGGTCCGCCTCGAGCACTTCGAGCCCGGCGCCCAGCCCTCGATCCCCACGCTCTTCGTCGACGCGCGCAGCGGCGAGGTCGTGTGGGAGTACGACGATCTCCAGACCGCCTCGCTCAGCGACGACGGCTGGATCACCTACGACCTCAACAACAGCACCAGCTACAACAGCGCGAGCGTCGCGGACAGCAGCGACGTCGACGCCAAGGCTGCCCACGATCACGCCGAGCTGACCCTCGACTACTTCTCCAGCGCGTTCAACCGCGCGAGCTTCAGCGGCTCGGGCACCACGGTCAAGTCCTACGTCCACTACTACACCAACTACGTCAACGCGTTTTGGGACGGCTCGCGCCTGACCTACGGCGACGGCGACGGCTACTACTCCGACGCGCTCGTCAGCCTCGACATCGTGGCTCACGAGTTCTCCCACGGCGTCACCGACTACAGCGCCGACCTGACCTACGCCAACGAGTCGGGCGCGCTCAACGAGGCGACCTCGGACATCTTCGCCGCGGCGGTCGAGGCCGCCCAGAGCGACGCGACCTCGAACTCGATCTGGTGGGTCGGCGAGGACTGCTGGCTGCAGGGCAGCTACCTGCGCAACATGGCCGACCCCTCCGCCGACGGGAGCAGCACGGACTACTACGCCGACCGCTACACCGGCAGCCAGGACAACGGCGGCGTGCACTGGAACTCGGGCATCGCCAACCTCTTCTTCCACCTGCTCGCGGCTGGCGGCACGCACCCGCAGGGCAAGAGCGACGTCGAGGTCTCGGGCATCGGCGTCGAGGATGCCGCGCAGATCTGGTACCGGGCGCTGACGGTCTACATGACCTCGAGCACCACCTTCGCGCAGGCCCGCACGGCCACCGTCAGCGCCGCGGAGGACCTCGGGCTCTCGGTCGCCTCCGTCGAGAACGCCTGGGCGGCGGTCGGCGTCGGTGACCCGAGCGACGAGGTGGACGACGGGACCACGAGCACCGACGATGGCGGCAGCAGCACCGACGACGGCGGCAGCAGCACCGACGACGGCGACAGCAGCACCGACGACGGCGGCAGCACCGACGACGGCGGCAGCACCGACGATGGCGGCAGCGAGGAGCCCTCCGACGACTGGAGCTACAGCGACCTGAGCGGCAGCAAGAGCTCGACCGTCTACTACGGACCCTTCGACGCCTCGCAGGCCGCGTCGATCGCCTTCACCATGTCCGGTGGCAGCGGCGACGCCGACCTCTACGTCCGCTACGGCGCGCAGCCGACGACCTCGAGCTACGACTGCCGCCCCTACCTCAACGGCAACAACGAGTCTTGCGAGTTCGACCCGGCCGACCAGGGCGACTACTACGTGATGATCCGCGGCTACTCGGCCTATAGCGGCGTCTCGCTCGACGTCGAGATGGTCGCGGCCGAGGAGGACCCGGAGCCCGATCCCGAGCCCGAGCCCGAGCCCCAGGAGTGGAGCTACGACGACCTGAGCGGGAGCAAGAGCTCGAAGACCTACTACGGTCCCTTCGACGCCTCGGAGGCCTCGTCGATCGCCTTCACCATGTCGGGCGGGAGCGGCGACGCCGACCTCTACGTCCGCTACGGCGCGCAGCCGACGACCTCGAGCTACGACTGCCGCCCCTACGTCAACGGCAACGAGGAGTCCTGCGAGTTCGACCCCTCGAGCGCCGGCAACTACTACGTGATGATCCGCGGCTACTCGGCCTACAGCGGCGTCTCGCTGCTCGTCGAGGCCGACTGAAGTCAGCCCGAGGGCCCATGAAGAGGGGAGCCAGCGTTTGCTGGCTCCCTTTTTCTATGTCGTGCCCCGAGGCGATGCAGGGCTCAGCGCTCGAGGTACTCGGCCAGGGCAGCCGCTCGATCGCGCACGGTCTGGCGCCCGATCTCGATCGCCGAGAGGATCCGCGAGCGCGAGCGGCTGAGGCGGCCGACGGGCAGCTCGCCGGGCGGACGGACCAGAGCCACGCTGCCGGCGGCCTCGAGCGCGTCGAGGCTGTCCATGGTGGCGTTGTAGTGGCGCCACTTGGAGCGGATCGCGTCGTGGGTGTTGGGCAGCCCGGGGTAGGAGCGGCACTGGAGCCACTCGCTGACTCGCCGCTGCTTGCGGCGATGGCCGCGGGGCTTGGTCAGCACGACGATGACCTTGTCGGCGCCGGCGGCGAGGGCCTCGCGGATCGCCACCGGGGCCCGGAAGCCGCCGTCGATGTAGCGCCCGCCGGCGACGGGCACGACCTTGCCGTAGGCCACGGGGATCGCCATGGCGGCGGCGAGCAGATCGAAGATGTTGTCGCGGGTCGCCTGCACGAGGGCGCCTTGGCCCGAGTCGACCTCGGTCAGCGCGATGTGCAGGTCGATGGGAGAGCGCTCGATGGCCGCGGGGTCGAGCTTGATCTCGTCACGGAACACGCTGACCAGCTCGTCGATCTTCATGACCGGGCGCGTGCCGACGAAGTTGCGGTAGTCGACGAGCTGGGCCCCGTGGGTGCGCTGCTGCCAGATGCGCACGCCGTCTTCGATCTGCCCGGCCGCGAAGTAGGCGGCGTTGGGGGCCCCCGAAGAGGTCGCGTAGACCTGGTGGACGGGGACCGGGAGCACGCGAGCGAGCTCGGCGAGGGCGCCAACGGCAAAAGCTCCACGCAGGCCGCCGCCTTCGATGACGAGGGAGAGCTTCATCGCGGGTCGCTAGTAGGCGGGGGCGAGCGGCGCGTCAAGAGCACGCGAGCTCGCATGGATTGCGAACTCGTGATCGACCGCCATGATGAGGGCTCGTCATGGGAGGGCGCCGTGCTCGTGGTCTCGTGCGAGACTGCTTCACCACAGCATCGCGTGCCATGGGGGAATTGATCGCTAGCAGCTTCTTGGACCCGGTGCTCGGCGTCGATGTACAAGCGATGAAGCCCGGCGCGGCGTTGCTCGAGCTGCTCTCGCGTCTCGGCGAGCGGGAGCTCGACGAAGCGCAGCTCGAGGCCGCCGCGCCCGAGCTGCACGCGGCCCTCGAGGCGCTGGGTGACCCGGGGCTCAGTCAGCGCTTCGAGTACGACTGCTACGAGGTCGATTGGTTCGGCCTCGGGCCCAAGCAGATCCAGGGCCTGGCCATCTCGAGCTCGCAGCTGCTGGTGAGCGAGATCGTCGACCAGATCGCGGCCCTCGATGACGGCGAGCTCGAGGCTGTCTTCGCGCAGACTGAATACGCCCTTGTCCAAGGTCATGGCGCAGCTGGCCGAGGCCGAGCTTCCCGCAGGCTTGGCCGAGCGCGAGCCCGATCTCGATGGCGAGGACTACCGCGCCGCGATGCGTGTGGTCGCGGCGCTGCTCGGCGCGCTGGAGCGGGAGCAGGACGCGGACGAGGCGCTCAGCGATCGCGGTGCGTGAAGCTGCGCTTGCCAGGCCCGTAGTCGGCGCTGACCTGGCCGTGGCCGCGCAGCAGCCAGCGGTAGGTCAGCAGCCCCTCGACGCCCACGGGGCCGCGGGCGTGGAGCTTGCCCGTGGCGATGCCGACCTCGGCGCCCAGGCCAAAGCGGTAGCCGTCGGCGAAGCGGGTGCTGGCGTTGACGAACACGCAGGCCGCGTCGACCTCGGCGACGAAGCGCGCCGCGGCGGGCGAGTCGTCGGCGCAGACGATCGCCTCCGTATGCCGCGAGCCGTGGGCCTCGATGTGCGCGAGCGCGGCGTCGAGGTCGTCGACGCGGCGCAGGGCGAGGATCATGTCGCCGTACTCGAGGTCCCAGTCGCCGCCGGGGCCCTCGTCGGCGGCCGCGACCTCGCCGGCGTCGAGCAGGGCGGCGCTCGCCGAGTCGCCGCGCAGCGCCACGCCGCGCTCGCGCAGGGCGAGCAGCGCGGCTCGGGTCGCGGCCTCGGCCCCGCGCTGCCACAGCAGGGTCTCGATGGCGTTGCAGGCCGCGGGGTAGGAGCACTTGGCGTCCACGGCGATGGCGGCGGCTCGCTGGGGGTCGGCGTCGGCGTGGATGTAGAGATGGCAAAGGCCCTCGGCGTGGCCGAGCACGGGGATCTTTGTCGTGTCCATGACCCGCTGGACGAAGGCCCCGGAGCCGCGGGCGATGATCAAATCGATCTCGCGCTCGCACTCGAGCAGCGCGGCGAAGGCCGGGCGGTCCTCGAGCAGGACCACGCAGGCGGGGTCGAGGTCGCGCTCGGCGATGACGCGGTGGATCACCGCGACGACGGCTCGGTTGCTGCGCAGGGCCTCGCTGCCGCCCTTGAGCACCACCGCGTTGCCGCTCTTGAGCGCCAGGCCGCTGATCTGAACCACGGCGTCGGGGCGGGCCTCGAAGACCACGCCGAGCACCCCCAGGGGGCAGCTGATGCGCTCGAGGATCAGGCCATCGTCGAGCTCGCGCTCGAGCTGGCGGATGCCGACCAGGGCGGGCATCGCCGCGAGCTGGCGCAGGCCGTCGGCGAGACCGGCGAGCTTGTCGGGGCCGAGCTTCAGCCGGGCGACGAGGGCCTCGGACAGCTCGCCGCGGGCCTGGGCGGCCCTGGCTTCGGCGAGATCGAGGGCGTTGGCCGCGGCGATCTCCGCCTGGGTCTGGGGGGCCTCGAGGGCGTCGGCGATGGCCTCGAGCAGGGCGCCGCGGGGCGCCTGGGCCAAGCTAGCGAGGGCGCGCCCGGCCTGGCGGGCGGCGGCGGCCCGGGCCTGGACGCTGGAGAGGGGGGCGGTGGCGGGAGCGGTGGGCGTGGTGTTCATGGATCGACTTCGCCGAGGACCAGGTTGTCGCGGGTGATCAGGGCGTCGTAGCCACGCCAGCCGAGCACGCCGGAGATCTCGCGGCTGTGCTTGCCGGCCAGCTTGGTGCAGGCCTCGCTGTCGTAGTTGACCAGGCCACGGCCGCGCACGAGGCCGCTCTGGTCCCGGAGCTCGACGAGGGCGCCGGGGCCAAAGCGACCCTCGACGGTGAGCACGCCGATGGGCAGGAGCGAGGCCTTGCGCTCGAGCAGCGCCGCGACGGCGCCCTCGTTGATGATCAGCGCGCCGTCGCAGCGCGGGGCCAGGGCGATGCGCCGGCGCCGACGGTTGGGGCGCTCGGGGCTGGCCACGAAGGTGCCGAGGTCCTCGCCGGCGAGGGCGCGCTCGACCAGGCCGACGGCGTGGCCGTCGACGATCAGCACGTCGACGCCCGCGTCGCTCGCGAGCTTGGCGGCCTCGAGCTTCGAGCGCATCCCGCCGGTCCCCCCCGCCGAGCCGCCGACCGCCCGGGCGAGGGCGTCGTCGTCGATGCTCGCGAGCGCGGGGATGCGCTCGGCCTGGGGATCGTCGCGGGGGTTGGCCGTGTACAGCCCGTCGACGTCGGTGCACAAGATCAGCAGGTCCGCGTCGACGGCCGCGGCGATGCGCGCCGACAGCCCGTCGTTGTCTCCAAAGGTCGGGGTGGGGTCGTCGCCGCGCTGCTCGACGATCTCGCGCACGCTGACCGAGTCGTTCTCGTTGAGGATCGGCACGGCGCCGAGCTCGAGCAGGCGCAGCAAGGTGGTACGCAGGCACAGCGCGCGGTCGGGATCACCGAGGTCCTCCGCGGTCAGCAGGACCTGCGCGACCTCGACCCCGAGCTGGCCAAAGGCCTGGGTGTAGAGCGCGATCAGTCGACCCTGGCCAGCCGCGGCGCAGGCTTGGCGCAAGCCGAGGGATAGCGGCCCATCCTCGAGGCCGAGGGCCCGGCGGCCGAGGCCGACCGCGCCGCTCGAGACCAGGAGCACGTCCTTGCCCGCGCGGCGCAGTACCGCCAGCGACTCGACCAGCGCGAAGACCCGCCCGAGGGCGAATTCACGGCCTTCGTGGGTGACCACGTGGGTGCCGAGCTTGACGACGATGCGCTGAGCCTCGGCCAGGCGGTCTCGGCTGGGGGCGGCCTCGGGGCTGGTCACCGCGGGAGGGTATCCCAGCACGGCGCTCGCGGTGAAACCTCGGGCGAGCGCGGCCCAAGACCGAAACTGACGCGGACAAACGCCGTCTTGGCGCGTTGGAAGCTCGCGGGTCGGAGGTGGGCAGGCGAGGTGGGCGCCTGGATGCAGGTGGGGATGCGCTACATGCGGACGGTGCCGCCTGGGAGCGTGCGCCACGGCGCGACGCGAGATCGACTGCTCGCGCGCGGGTGCGTGGCTTTTGTGGGTAGCGGTGGATCTTCGAGGAGAACGCGTGAAGTTGGCGCCCTCGATGTGCGATCGTTCGAGCGGCGAGCACTATCCGGCGTGCCTCCGCACGACTGGCCGAAATTAGCGAACGCGGGCGCGCGAAGAGTACTCTTTAAATTAGTAAAGTACCCGTTTGATTGTCAGTTTGATTGCAGGTGCCGCTCACTCTCGCTTCCTTCTCACGAGCTCGCGGAGTGTGCGGCGTTCGATTCTCCCATGGCGGAGCTGGCTTTGACCCCATGGACCGTAGATACTCCCGACCGAATGCAGCAGGAAGTGGACCTCACCAACTGCGACCGTGAACCTATCCACATCCCAGGTGGGATTCAGCCTTTCGCGGCGCTGTTGGTATTTGATGAATCGGGGCGGTCGCTGCTCCAGGCTTCGGCGAACCTCGAGGCGCTCATGGGTCTGCGTGTCAGGGCCGGGGCGTCGGCGGAGGAGGTGCTGCCCGGGCCGCTGCTCGTGGCCATGCGCGGGGCCTTGGCCCACGCCGAGGTGCTCGAGGAGACGCCGCAGCTGATCTACTCGGGTGTCATCAGTGAGGGCGTCGAGGCCGACTGTGTCGCCCACATTCACCTGGGGCGGCTGCTCGTGGAGCTCCAGCCGCTCTCCAGTGACGCGCCAGAGACCAATTGGCTCGCGGTGCTCAGCCAGGGGACGCGTGCGCTGGGCGAGGCCGAGGGGCTGCGCGGGCTCGCGGACCGCCTCGCCAAGGAGATTCGCGCGCGCATCGGCTACGATCGCGTCATGGTCTATCGCTTCGCCGGGGACGACTCGGGCTGGGTCTACGCAGAGGCCCGGCGCGAGGACCTGGAGCCCTTTTTGGACCTCCATTATCCGGCCTCCGATATCCCCAAGCAGGCGCGGCGGCTCTTTCTCACCAATCGTGTCCGGGTACTCCAAGATCGCGCGGCGTTGCCCTCGCCGATGGTGCCGGCTGCGCCGGGCGGCGTCCCCACGGACATGACCCATACTTTTTGCCGCGCGGTGAGCCCAATTCACTTGGAGTACCTGTCCAATATGGGCGTGCGCGCGACCTTGTCTCTAGCGCTGGCGGTCCCGGGTGAGGATCGGCTTTGGGGTTTGGTCGCCTGTCACCATTACGCGGGGCCAAAAGGGGTCTCCTATTCCCAGCGTGTGGCCTGCGATGTGCTGACCACGAGCGCCTCCTTTTTGATCGAGGCTCTCGAGCAGCGCGAGCGCCTGGCGGTCTACGAGCAGATCAGCGCGCACCTCTCGGAGGTCGGGCGCAGCCTGGCGAGCCACGCTGACATGCTCGAGGGCATCCGCGGGTGCGTCTCGCGGCTGCGCGCGCTGTTCGACAACTGCGGCATGTGTGCCGTGACTCGCGACGGGATGTTCTGCAGCGGAGAGACGCAACCTGACGAGGGCTGGGTTCGAGCGCTGCTCTCGCAGCTGCCCGAGGAGGAGGGGGAGGTCGTCGCGGTGACCAACCTGCGCGCGGGCTTCCCCGCGCTCACGCCCCAGGACGAGGTCGCGGGCTTCATCGCCGTGCCATTTTCCTACCCGCTCGGCGCCTGGCTGCTGTGGTTTCGCAGCGAGCAGTCCCGCGAGGTCCGCTGGGCGGGGAATCCCACCAAGCCGACCGAGATCGGTCCGCTCGGCGACCGCCTGACCCCGCGCAAGTCCTTCGATCTCTGGGTCGAGTCCGTCGAGGGCGAGTGCGCGCCCTGGACCTCCGCGGATCTCGCCACCGCCGAGCGCCTGCGCGTGGTCCTCAGCGACGTGGTCTACCGCGAGCGCGAGAAGCTCGTCGAGATCCAGCAGGAGCTCGTCGCGCGCACGCGCGATCTCGAGGCTTTCAGCACCATGGCCTCCCACGATCTGCGCCAACCCCTGCGGGCGATCGGCAACTACGCGGCGTTCTTGAGCGAGGACAACGCGGAGCTCCTCGACAGGGAGAGCGTGGCCAACCTCGAGCACATTCAGCGGCTCGTGCGGCGGATGTACGGGCTCATCGAGGGCATGCTCGTGCTCTCGCGCCTCGGTCGGGTCAAGATCTCCGAGGCGGAGGTCGACAGCCTGGAGCTCGTGCGCGAGATCATCGATGATCTCAGGGAGCCGATCGCCACCAGCGGCGCGACCATCGAGGTCGCCGAGGACCTGCCCTGCATCCGCTGCTGGTCGGCCGGTTTACGCACGGCGTTGACCAACCTGATCACGAACGCGCTAAAATACTCGGAAGCCCCCCCGCAGATCTGGGTGGGCTCGATCGCTGCCTCCGATGCCCCTGCGCGACCTGCACATCTCGACGGTGACTTCACCGTGCTCTTCGTCCGCGATCGCGGCATTGGCATCGATCCGGCGCACAAGCGCTCGATCTTCCGCATGTTCCATCGCCTGCATCCCGACGACAGCTACGGCAAGGGTACCGGCGTGGGCCTGCCGATCGTCCGCCGCGCAGCGGAGCGCATGGGCGGCGACGTGTGGGTGGACTCGACCCCGGGCGAAGGCTCTTGCTTCTACCTCGCGCTCCCTGGCAAAGGAGTCTGAGCGGGGATGAAGAAGCCGGAAATTTTGGTTGTCGAGGACTCCGACGACGACTACTACGCCTTCGTGCGTGCCTGCCGGGGCATCAGTCACGAGATCGAGCTGCGGCGCTGCTGCACCGGAAGCGAGGCCCTCGAATACCTGATCGATCTCGCACACAAGAAGCAGCCGCGGCCTGCGCTGGTGTTCCTCGATCTGAACATGCCTGGCCTCGACGGTCGTGACGTGCTGCGCGAGATCAAGTACTCGGACGAGCTGAGTTCGCTGCGGGTGGTGGTCTACTCGACCTCCGACAGCCCCGCGGACGTCGAATTTTGCTACGCGAACCATGCGAACGCCTACCACGTCAAGCCCATGGACTTCGCCCGGATGAAGACGGACCTCAAGGCGATCATCGATTACTGGCTGACCATGGCCACGGAGCTCAGTCCATGAGCTCGAGGGAGGACGATGAGGTCGTCGTCTTGGTCGTCGACGACAGCGCGGACGACCGCCGCGTGGTCATCCGCTACCTCAGGCGCGGCGAGGACCACCGCTACCGCGTGTTCGAGGCCTCGTCCGGCAAGGAGGCCCTGGCCCTGGCGGAGGAGCACACGCCCGACGTGTTCATCCTCGACAACCACATGGGGGCGATGTCCGGCGTGGAGCTGCTCGAGGCGCTGCGCGAGCATGGCCACGGTGAGGCCGCGTTCGTGATCTTGACCGGGAGCACCCGGGACCCCGAGGTCTTCCTCGAGCTCGGCACGGACGACTACGTCAACAAAGACGAGCTGTCCGAGCGCTACTTCCAGCGCGTGGTCTCGAACGCGCTGATCAAGGCGCGCCTGCGCGTGCAGCTGGCCCAGCGCGCCGCCTTCGAGGAGCGGCTGATCAGCATCGTGGCTCACGATCTGCGCTCGCCGCTCCAGGCGCTGATCGTCGGCAGCGAGCTGCTCCAGCAGGAGGTCGGCTCCCCGCAGCTCGATCGCTACCTGACCACCTTGAAGCGGAGCACCAAGCGCATGCACCGGATCGTCGAGCAGCTGCTCGACCTCGCCCGCGTGCGCCAGGCCGGCGGCTTTCCGCTCGTGCTCGAGACCCTCGACCTGTGCGAGCTCGTGCAAGAGAACGTCGACGAGCTCGTCGAGGCCAACCCCGATCGCAAGATCGAAGTGGTCTGCGAGGGCGACGGGACCGGCTCCTTCGACTCCGGGGCCGTGGCGCAGATCGTCACCAACCTGGTCAGCAACGCCCTGCGCCACGGTGACCCCGAATGCCCGGTCAGCGTGTGGGGCAAGGCCGACGAGGGCAAGGTCGTGCTCGAGATCGTCAACTACGGCGAGCCGATCCCGCCCGCGCAGCGCGAGCAGCTGTTTCGCCCCTTCGTCCGGGTCGGCAGCAAGGAGCGCGAGGGCCTGGGCCTGGGCCTCTACATCGTCGGGGCCATCGTCAAGGCGCACCACGGGACGGTCGAGGTCGAGTCGAGCGACAACCGGACGACCTTCACCGTCGTCTTGCCCAAGTGTCGTCGCGAGTCATGAGCCAGGCAGGACGAGAGCCGGGGGAGCAGCCGACCCTGGACGCGCTGCGAGCAGCCACCGGCGCCGCGCACAGAGAGCTCGACGAGCGGCTGATCTTCGTGCGCAGCCCCAGGCGCGAGGCCACCGTCGCCTACCTCGCCGCCTTCTTGGCGTTCCTGGCACCGCGTGAGCGGCGGGTCTGGGCGCAGCCGCAGCTCGAGGATCTCGATCCGCGGCGTCGCCTGGCCAAGGCTCGCTGGTTGCGCGAGGACCTCGAGCGCCTCGGGGGCATGCCGGTCCCGGAGGACGACCCCGGCGATCTCGGGCCGTGGCCGCGTGCGCTCGGGGTCGCCTACGTGCTCGAGGGCTCCACCTTGGGCTCGCAGGTCCTGCGCCGCCGCCCGGGCCTCGATACGCTGCGCTATCTCGAGGGCTACGGCGAGGCGACGGGGCCGATGTGGCTCGCGTTGATCGAGCGCCTCGAGCGGGAGGGTCGAGATCGTGCGGCCCGCGAGGCGATCGTCGACGGGGCGGCGTCGACCTTCGACGATCTCCACTCCTGGTTGGAGGTCGCCGGCTGCATGGCGCCCACGCGCTCCGATCGGGCCTCGTGACCCGTCCCTCACGCTGAGTGAGTGCTACGCCGGCTGGCTTGACAAGCGCCGGGGCCCCCTGGGAGATCGGGGGGATGGCGCAGGAACGTCGCGGTGAGTGGGGCTCTCGGCTCGGCTTCATCCTCGCCGCCGCCGGCTCGGCGGTGGGCTTGGGGAACGTGTGGAAATTTCCCTACATCACGGGCGAAAACGGCGGCGGGCTGTTCGTGATCATCTACCTGATCTGCATCGCCTTCGTCGGCCTGCCGATCATGATCGGCGAGGTCATGCTCGGGCGCATGACCCAGCGCGCCCCCGTGGGGGCCTTCACCAAGCTCGCCGGTGAGACTTCGCCCTGGCGGGGCGTGGGCTGGATCGGCGTGGCCGCGGGCTTCGTGATCCTGTCCTACTACAGCGTCGTCGCCGGCTGGGCCCTGGACTATACGCTGATCGCCGCGCGCGGCGAGATGTCCTCGGGGGATCCGGCGGCCATGGCCGAGCGCTTTGGCGAGGTCGCCGGCGACGGGCTCGGGGCGACGCTGTGGCACGTGGCCTTCATGGGCCTGAGCGTGGCGATCGTCATCGGCGGCGTGCAAAAGGGCGTCGAGATCGCGGCTCGGGTGCTGATGCCGCTGCTCTTTGCGATGTTCGTCGCGCTGCTGATCTACGCGACCCGGCTCGAGGGCTTCTCGCGCGGCTTCGAGTTCGTGTTCGGCTTTCACACCGACAAGCTCGGCCCGGGCAGCGTGCTCGAGGCCCTCGGCCACAGCTTCTTCACGCTCAGCGTGGGCATGGGCGCGATGCTCACCTATGGCTCCTATCTCAAGCGCGACGACGACATCGTCGGGGCCTCCGTAGCGATCGCGCTGCTCGACACCGCGGTCGCGCTGCTCGCCTGCCTGGTGCTCTTCCCGATCACCTTCACCTACGGCATGGAGCCCGCCGCCGGCCCGAGCCTGGTGTTCACAAACATCCCCATGGCCTTCGCCCAGCTGCCGGGGAGCACGATCTGGGCCGTGACCTTCTTCTTGCTGCTGGTGTTCGCGGCCCTGACCTCGGCGATCTCGCTGCTCGAGGTCACCGCCTCCTACTTCATCGACGAGCGCGGCTGGTCGCGCTCGGTGGCGGTCCCGGTGTGCGGCGCGGCGATCGTCTTGCTCGGGATCCCCTCGGCGCTCACGGCGTCCAGCGAGACCTTTGGCGCGGGGATGGAGGCCTCGTTCATCGGCATGAGCTGGTTCGACCTCTTCGACTACGTGTCGAGCAACTGGATGCTGCCGCTGTGCGGCCTGGGGATCTCGGTGTTCGCGGCCTGGCGCCTGGGCGACCCCGAGCGCCGGGCGCAGTTCGAGGCCGGCTCGAAGCTCGGGCGGATCGCCGGGCTCTACCTGACCTGGCTGGGCGTGCTGCGCTGGCTGGTGCCGGTGGGGATCGGCCTGATCATGCTCCACGCGCTGGGAGTGTTCGGCTGATGCCGCGGAGGAAGTGATCCCGTTTGCAGCGTGAGCTTGGACTGCTTGCAGCGGAGATCTGCTGGGGTTAGGCTCGCTGAAGGGCAGCAATGAAGCCAAAATTCAAGCCCAAGCTCGCTCGCAACCTGCCAGCGCCAAAGCCGCTCTCCCAGGAGGACTTCGAGCGGATCGGGCGTGAGGCGCGTGCCAACTTGGTGAAGGTGGACGAGAAGCTTCGCTCGCTCGAGAGCCTCGACGCTGACGACATGAGGATCAAGCTTCGCTGACTCGAAGCCTTTGATAGGTGAGAGATGGAGCGGTTGAAGCAGCATGTTCGCTGTCTTCCCTTCGTGCCTCTGGAGTTCGGAGAGATCATAGGGGATCTGTCTGGAAGAAGAGAGGCAGGGGAGGTCGATCAAGTTCGTTACTTGTCGGCCTACCTTCAGGCTGAGGACTCTCGGGCGCGTACGCTGATCCTCGAGAAACCATATGTGGATCGCCACTTCATGGAGGAGTTCAGGGGCTACTACGCGGCCTCATTGAGAGCACCTCCTGCCCACACCGCGCGCGTACATGTGTTCTCCGAGAGCATCTCTCGAGAGAAGCTCGAGGGATGGCTCGAGTCGGAGGAGCGAGGTGTTCGTGAAAAGGCCCGAGAGAAGCTGCAAGGCTGTTATCTGGGCTTCATCGTGATTCGGCCGCTGCCCGATGCGCCGATCGGTAGGACGATCCTCGCGCCCTACAGGAGCTGCGAGAGTCGTCGCTTCGCGACGCTACAGAAGTACCGGGTCCACCTCCTCGGGTTCGAGCTCAGCGTGGATGGCGTCCCATTTCAACAGCAAGAGCAAGCTGTCGGTGCGTGCGCAACGACGGCGCTCTGGTCCGCGCTGGCTTCGAGCGCCCGTGCGACTGGGCAACGTGCACCAACTCCCTACGGGGTCACCGAGGCCGCGACCCGACACGTGCTCAATGACCGGCAATTCCCCGCGCGCGGAGGGCTGGAGCTTCAGCAGCTGTTGGCGGCGATCCGAGCAAGTGGTTTCGCGCCCTCTGTGCTCAAGGCGAGCGAGGACTACGCGCTCTTCAGCCACTCGATCAAGTGCTATCTGACGTCAGGCATACCAGTCGTTCTTCTATTGCATGAGGATTCTGGTTTTCACGCCGTGACCGCCGTGGGTTACCGGGAGCCGGATGGCGCGGATGTCGATGAATTCTCTCATTGCGATGAGAGTACAGGGCTCCGCATCTCGACACCGGGGTTCGCTCGGGTCTATGTCCACGAGGACAGGCTGGGGCCCTATGCGCGGATGCTATGGGATGCCCCTGATGGCCAGGAGAGTGACTGTCCTGGTCTGCGACACCTTCGCTTCGCGTCGAGTGACTATGGCTACGAAGAGGGTCCGATGACGGTCTATGCGGCGGTTGTCCCGCTGTACCCGAAGTTGAGGCTGACGCCGGGGGGTCTGCTGCGTATCGTTTGCCAAATGATGCCCTTCATGAGGTCGGTCTTCACGCCCGAGCGCTGCTTGGAGATGAAGGTCGAGCTCCGATTCGTCTTGGGCGGAGACTATCTCGGCGAGCTGCTCGAGCTCGGCTTGGAGGAGCCTGGGCGCATCGCTCGCTTTGTCATGGAGGCATCCTTGCCGCGCTATTTGGGGGTAATTCGGTTCTTCATTGGTGACGAGATGGTCGCGGACGTGCTCTGCGACACGACGGATATTTTCAGGGCCAAGCCGCTCTTCGAGAATGTCCTGGCGGTGATCCCCGTGCAGGCGAGCTACGAGGATTCCTTTCAAAATTTCGCCAAGAAATGGCTTCCGGTATGCAGCGCGTAGGGAGGACGAGGGAGCAGGCCGAGCGCCTGAGCGTGGCGCTCGAGGCCAAGCTGCTCGAGCGCCTGGTGCTCGAGTGGGTGAGCATCAACTACACCTACTTCAACGATGCCCTGCGCCAGCCGGTGCTCCGGCTCTCGGACACGCGCGCGCGCCTTGGCCAGTGGATCGGCGGCGAGCGCTGCCTCGAGATCTCGCGCAGCCTGGTGCTCGAGCGGCCCTGGCCCGAGGTCCTCGAGGTGCTCAAGCACGAGGTCGCCCACCAGTTCGTCGACGAGTGCCTGCACGTCGACGAGTCGGCGCACGGGCCGACCTTTCAGCAGGTCTGCGCGCGCCTGGGCATCGACGGGCGGGCCAGCGGCGCCCCGCAGGCGCCCGCGGACGCCGTCGAGGACGACGCGACCACGCGGGTCGTCGCGCGCATCCGCAAGCTCCTGGCCCTGGCCCAGAGCCCCAACCTCAACGAGGCCGAGGTCGCGGCAACCCAGGCCCGGCGGCTGATGCTCAAGTTCAACGTCGCGGCCGAGCGAGCGGCGCAGGCGGGGCAGGCCGAGGGCGCGGGCGACCGGCGCTACGGCTACCGCCACCTCGGCGAGCCTTCGGGGCGGATCCTCGAGCACGATCGTCGCCTCGCGCGGATCTTGATCGAGTACTTCTTCGTCGAGGCGATCTGGCTGCCGGTCTATCGCCCGCGCGAGGGCAAGCGCGGCAGCGTGCTCGAGATCTGCGGGCTCGAAGCCAACTTGCTGATGGCCGAGCACGTCCACACCTTCTTGCGGCGCACGGCCCTCGAGCTGTGGAAGGACTATGGGCGCGAGAGCGGGCGGACGAGTAACCGGGATCGCCAGGCGTTTTTGGCTGGGGTCATGCGTGGCTTCGAGGCCAAGCTCGCCGAGCAAGACCGCGGCTTTCAGGAGCAGGGCCTGGTCTGGGTGCCCGGGGCCGAGCTGGGCGCCTATTTTCAGCGCCGCTTCCCCAAGACGGTGACCGTTCGGCGGGGCGGGGCGCGGCGCAACGACGCCTACGACGAGGGGCGCCGCGCAGGTCGTGAGATCGTGCTCTCCCAGCCGGTCGAGTCGGCGGCGCCCTCGGGCAGCGGCCGCCGGCGCGCGCTCAAAGCCGGGCGCTGAGCGAGCGCCGGTTTCAGCGGCGCACGCAGGTCGCGTGGCGCAGGGCCACCCCGGGCGCCACGCGGGCGAGCAGGCGCTCGGTCGCGGCCTGGTAGGGCGCGAGGGGATCCTCGAGCTCGACGAGGGCGGCGTCGGCGATGTCCTCGAAGCGCCCACCGCCGAGGTGCAAGGCGATCAGCGCGGCCTGCATGGGCCCGAGGGTGGGGTTGTAGGCCGCCGACTCGGCCGCCGAGCCGCGAAAGCGGCGGCCGTCGGCGAGGGCCAGGGCGACGCCGGCGTAGAACCCCGAGTAGGGCACGCTCGCGTGGGCGGCCGCCTCGAGGGCCAGGCGCGTGAGCGCGTCGGCGTCGGCGTCAGTCTGGGAGAGGGCGAGGCCCTGCTCGCTCGCGCTCAGCCGCGTGCCCGCGATCAAGAAGGTGGGCTCGCGGTCGAGCTGCTCCGGGCCAAAGTGCTGGGGGAGGAGCTCGTCGAGGCTCGCCGCCGGGTGCCCGGGGATCAGGATCATCGGGCGCGGCTCGGGCAGCTCGAACATGAACTGGCGACAGTACCCGCAGGGCGCCGCCGAGGCTGCGAGGGCGCGCAGGCTCGGCTCGCCGTGGATCCACGCGTGGACGATCGCCGCTTGCTCGGCGTGGACGGTCTCGTTGAGCGGGAGCCCGGAGAACTCGATGTTGGCGCCGAGGTAGAGTCGGCCCGAGGCGCCGAGGGCGACGGCGCCGACTTTGAAGCGCGAGGTCGGCGGGCGAGCCCAGCGCTTGGCCCAGCGCAGCCCGGCGATCACCGCCTCGTGTTCGCTGAGCGCGAGCTCTCGGCGCAAGCTGGCGAGGGTCTGCGCCTCGATCAGCGCAGGTGCGCCGCCGGGCCCCCTCAGACGCGCGTCGAGGGCCGCGACCGTCGGCGTCGTCTCGAGGGCGTCGGGGTCGATCACGACCTCCATGGTAGACCGATTTTCGCGGCCCGCAGCCTCTGTCTCAGTCGTCTTCGCGGGCGCGCACGCCATCGATGGTCAGCCTGGCGAAGAGCGGCGCGGCGATCAGGGCCGCGATGGCGCTCGCCGTGCGCAGCAGCTCGAGCTCGAGCCAGTAGGGCGAGGTCAGCAGCCCAACGCCGACACAGGTGGCGAGCAGGCCGAGGCCCAGCGCGCGGACCGAAAACGGCCGGCCCATGGACAGCCACACGCCGAGCGCGGCGCCCAGCGGCCAGGTGATCATGGTGGCGATGAGCGTGGCGGTGACGCGCGCCTGGCTGGGCTCGACGACGAGCGCGATCCCCCCGGCGCCCAGCGCCAGCAAGACGATGGCGATGAGCAGGCCCGCGGCCCAGTCGAGCAGCCAGGCGACCCAGGTTCGACGCCGACGGCCGGGCCCGTAGCGCTTGTCAGGGCGAGCCACGTGGAGCCAGGATAGCAAGCTCGGCGACCACGCAGGGGCCGCGCAGCCAGAGCGCCTTGAAGCGCGGCGAGGGGGCGCGTTAGACTGAGCTGGCCATGGAGTCGCGCACCATCTTGGTCGCGCTCGGGGCGGTGGTCGGGGTCGCTTGTGGCGGCGTCGTAACGTCTTATGGGGTCGAAGCTTCGGCACCCGTCGCCACGCGCCTCGTGCCCGAGAAGCTCGCCTCGCAGCAGGTCGCCAGGGACATCGAGGTGGCCGAGCCGATCGCGCTGGGCTCCGAGCCCGACGCTGCGTCGCAAGAGCAGGCGCTCGAGCCTCGAGAGCCCGAGCCGCGAGAAGAAGAAGCGTCCGAGTGCGCGCCGCCGGAGGAGCCGATCGACGTGCTCTTCATCGGCAACAGCTACACCAACATGCACGACCTGCCCGCGCTGGTCGAGGCCCTCGGCGAGCAGGCCGGGGTCCCGCTGCACGCCGAGAAGCTGGCCGTGGGCGGCAAGAACTTCGAGTACCACCTCGCGCGCAGCAAGACGGCCGCGGTGCTCGAGGAGGGTGACTGGGACGTGGTCGTGCTCCAGAGCCACAGCCTCGATCCCCTGCGCAACCCCGACGGCTTCTTCGAAGCTGGCGAGGAGCTCGTCGAGATGGTCGAGGCCTCGGGGGCGGAGCCGCTGCTCTTCGAGACCTGGGCGCGCAAGCGCGGGCACAACCTCTACAACTACTTCAAGCCGACCGGCGGCAGCCCCGAGGAGATGCAGGCGCGGGTCAGCGAGAGCTATTCGACCCTGGCCGAGCGCACCGGCGCGAAGGTCATCGAGGTCGGCCGCGCCTGGCGAGCGCTGCGGACCCAGGCGCCGCAGCTCGATCCCTACGCCAGCGACTCGGCGCACCCCGGGAAGCTCGGCGCCTACCTGACGGCGAACGTGTTCTTCGCCGCGCTCACCGACGTCTCGCCCGTGGGCAAGGTCGAGCCGCTGTTGGACATCGATCCCAAGGACGCGGCGTTGATCCAGCGCCAGGCCGCGGCGGTGATCCAGCCGCGCTGCGGGACGCTCTGAGCGACGCGGAGGGCGCCGAGGCCCTCCTCCACCAGCCGACTGCGAGCGATCCGCAACAGCAAGCGCGCGGGCGTCGAAGACTCGGTGTGAGCGTCAGGGTTACACGGTCGTGCCAGTGGGTCACGGGTCAGTGGAGCACGGGCGGGGATGGGCAAGCTCGACTCGAGGTGGAGGGCGTGCTCGACGGAGCGCCAGACGAGGGCGTCGCGGGCGGTCTCGAGGTCTGCTCGATCGCAGCGTGGATGGTGGAGAGGGCTCATGGCGTTGTCACGGCTTTACTCAGGCGGCGAGGGGAAAGACCTTCTCGAGTCCGAGGCGAGAGATGAGATCGTTGGCGACCAGGTGTACGCGGTCGCGTTCACGTTGGTCGAGCTCCAGGTAGTCGAGGGCGGCGTCGATCTTGCCGGGTTCGAAGGCGGCGTTGGCCTCGCGGCGAAACCAACGCAGCGCGGTGACGATGCCGCGGGCGAACACGCTGTTGGTCAGCACCGCGACCTTGACGTCGTCTTGGCCGTCCATGAGCGCGGAGAGCTGCTCGCGCTGGAGGGCCGTGGGGCCGCCGCCAACGCTGAGCACCAAGGTTCGGTGGCCGCCAGAGCCCAGGCCTTCGAGGGTCGCGATGTACTCGCTCCATTCCTCGTCGCTGGGCGGCTGCTCGCCAAATACGGCGACAGCGACGCGATCCGTGGCGATCTCGATCAGCACCTGACGAGAGAAGTCCGGGTTTTGATGGACGCCCGAGTGGCTCGACTGGAAGGGCTGGGCCTGCATGACCCTCGACTCATGCAGGAACAGTACCGACGAGGATTCGCGGTGTTCGGGCCGTCATGGGCGACCGAAAGTGCACATCCTCGTCGGGCGCTGTGTCGTCGTGGCACAGGAGCGATTTGGAACGCGGATTGCACATTTTCGGGACCACGATGTATGCGCCCGCGAACATGAAAGACTGCACGGCCAGCTCGGGGACCGCCGAGCTGGGGCCGAAGACGCCTCCTCTAGAGCGCGTCCCCATCAAGCCGGGGAAGATGCGCGTCGAGCTTCAGCTCAACGGGGGACAGCGCCGCAGCTTTGGGGTGCTCGAGTTTTGCCCGGGCGAGATCATCGTGGACGCGTTTCGTCCGTGGGCCACGGGCGGTCGCGTGCACGCCCGCCTCGAGCACGTCGGCCCCGGCGGCTTCGTCTCGCAGCTGCGCTGTCAGGTCGTCCACGCCGGCGCGACGACCAGCGGTGGCGAGCCCGCGACGCGCCTGCGCCTGCTCACCGCCAAGCGCAAGCAGACGCAGCTGCGCCGCTACTATCGCGAGCAGTGCTTCCCCTTGCTCCCGCGCCGCGACCTCGATCCGCGCGAGGTCCTGGGGCTGTTCGAGCGCTCGGGCTACCTCGACTTGTGCCGGACGCGACCGCGTCCGAGCGAGCGCTGGCTGCGGGGCGACTTCTCCGGCGAGCTGTCGAGCGACTTCGTCTACTGCGCCGAAGACGGCGCGCTGCTCGGCCATGTCTCGGTGACCCGGGCCTACTCGCGCAGCTGGATCGGCCACCAGCTCACCACCTTGCGCGGCCACGAGGAGAGCCTCGCCTGCCGGATCGCGCTCTACAAGCACTTCTCCATGGTCCCGGCGCTGCACGACGGCGACGAGCCGCACTTCCTGCTCGGCTATTACGCGAGCTCGAAGCGCTGGCACCAGCTCTTCTTCGAGGGCTTCGTCGACTGGATGGACGACGCCAGCGAGGTCGTGGCGATCCCCTTCGAGCGCTACTCGCTGATCCAGGGCGGGACCGGGCCGATGCTCGCCGCCAACCAGCGCCCCGGGGTGGTCATCGACCAGCCCAGCCCCGCCGCGCTCGTCGAGGTCTCGCGCTTCATCGCCGAGTTCATGCCCCCGCTCGCCCGGGCGGCCTTCGACATCGAGGCAGAACGACTCGATCGTGCCTTCTTGGCGCCCAGCTACGCCGCGCACCGTCTACCCCGGGACCGCCGGGTGTTCAGCCTGCGCGTGGACGGTCGCCTGCTGGGGGTCGCGCTGTGCGAGACCGGCAGCGAGGACATGTCCTTGTTCGACATCTTCAACCTCGCGCAGCTCTACCTCGTGCCGGGTCTACCGGTCGAGCTCAGCCGCGCGCTCGTCGACTTCGTGCGCCAGTACTACCGCTCCCGCGGCCACGAGCACCCGCTGATCGTCGCCGCGCCGGGCTCGCTGAGCTCGGCCGTGCAGCAGGGCCTCGAGTACATCGAGACCATGGGCTGCATGGTCTGGTCGGGGCTCTCGCTGCCGCACTATCGCCGCTACCTCGACGAGTGCTTCGCCCAGATCCGACCGGAGTCGCTGACGGGGCACGCTCAGGAGGAGGGCGCCGTGGTCCGTCCCGCGGGCGCGGGTCGTCGAGGCATCGAGCGCGGTCAGGTTCTAGCCGGTGCCGCTCCACAATAGACGGCGCATCGAGCCCTCGCGCCTCGATTTCCACCTCGCCCCTCCCACTTCCCACTCGCTCTTCTCCCTCTTCTTCGCCGAGACCGACTCATGCATCAGCATCCCTCGCTCTACATGCACTACCTGACAAACCCCCACGTCTTCGCCACGCGGGTGCGCACGACGGAGGGCCCATGGATCCGCGCGCTGCTCGATGGTGAGCTCGGCCCGGAGGCCGTGTTGGGCTTCTTGATCCAGTTTTGCGCCCTCGGTGTGCGCATGGTCGAGGGGGTCGACGGCTGGATGGTCCGCGCGGGCCAGGCCTGCGTCCGCCTCGGCCGCCGCGAGCTCGGGGAGAGCATCATCGAGCGCGCGGCCGAGGAGGCCGGGCACGACTCGATGCTGGTCGAGGACCTCTTCGAGCTCGCGCCGCTGTGGCGAGAGCGCGCTGGCCACCAGATCTCCGCCGAGAACCTGCTGAGTCAGCCGCCGCCTCGCTCCGTGCTGCGCTACGCCGAGATCCACGAGGAGGTCATCGCCAGCGCGGCGCCCTGGGCTCAGCTCGGCATCGAGTACGAGATCGAGACCATGTCGACGGTCGTCGGCCCGCCGCTGATCCAGCGCTGCCGCGAAGACCTGGGCGACGAGATCATGCAGGGCCTGAGCTTCGTGCGCGCCCACGTCGAGCTCGACGACGAGCACACGCTGACCAACGCGGCGCGCATCGACGAGCTGCTCGCTCGGGAGCCCGCGCTCGGCCGGGACATCGCCCGGGCCGGCGCGGCGGCGTTGGACGCCTACTTGGAGTTCTTGTCGACCTGCGTCGAGCTCGGGGTCCGCATGGCGGGAGATTCGAGCCCGCGCTGGTCTTGGGTGGCTTGAGGGAGGGAGACGTCGGCGGAGGTCGAGGCCAGTAGTGCCAGCGCGAACGCGAGCGTGGTAGCGGTGGTCTTGGCCATCATGATGAGTACGGTACCTCAGCAGGAGCACGTGCGAAGCCATGAGCCAACGAGGTCCAGGCGCTGGACGGCCGGCCCCTGATGCGGCGCGAGGATGGGGATGTCGGGCACAATGACCGATGAGCGCCAGAGTCAGGGGCCGGTGCTCCACGCCTGGTGCTTACCAGTCGCAGGCTTCGCCGCTGGCGGTGCCCTTTTGGCGCTTGATCTTGACCTGAAGCTTGGTGGGGCGGAGCCCACCCACGAGCGCCCAGTCTTGAGTCCAAGTGACCCGCGGGTAGGTCGAACAGTCTGTGGAAAGCTGATCGATCGTACTCGCGGGCGGCTCGGGGGGGACGATGGCGATGGAGATGAGACCACCGGATTGAGTGAAGGAGTAGCCACCTTGCTGTGGTGTGGCAAAACCCGACTCGACATAATATATGGCAGAAGAGAGGGTGATGTCTTCGCCGTTCCGAATGGCTATGGATATGTTGCTCTGGTCGAGTCCGCTGTAGGTGAACCTGAAACTCGAACACTGGTTAATTTTGCTGGTGTTTGTGGGATCTGTCCACAAAATGGAGCCAGTGTTGGGGTCGACGGAGAGGTCGCTGGCGATGGATGACCCGCTACCGGAGGTGAAGGGGTTTCCGCTGACGTCGAGGATTTCGTAGGATACTGACATCTCGTCATTCTCGAGGGGGAGGTTGGGGGATTGGTAGTGCGAGGATCTTGGTATGGAGGGGGCCCAGATCGTTCTCGAGCAGCAGGGCCCTCGCCCGCGCGGCGCGAGCGTCGAGCGTCGGGCCGGACTCGCCCCTGGCCATGTCCACGCGGACGAGCATGGCCTCGATGGCGCCGACGGTCGCGGGCGCGGTGGCCTCATCGAAGCCAGGGTCCTCGCGCAGGGCGAGCAGCTGAGCCGTGGCGGCGGCCAGCTCTCCGCGTTCGAGCGCCAGCTGGGCCAGGTTTGCGCGGGCGTTGAGGGCGACGCTCGCGTCGGGTCCGCCGAGCGCTCGCGTGAGCAGGATCTGAGCCTGCGCGTGATGGCCGAGCTGGAGCGCGAGCCAGCCCAGGGTCTCGGCGATCCCCTGGGTCTCGCTCGCGTCGAGCTGCGAGGCACGCTCGCGGGCGAGGGCGTCATAGATGGCAAAGGCCAGGGGGAGCTGCCAGCGCTGGATGGCCTGCCAGCCGAGCTGGCGCAGGGCGTCGGCTCGCGGGGCGTGGGCGTCGGGGGTGGGATCATCGATGAGCGCGGCCGCGGCGAGGCTGGTCGACGCGTCGGGCTCTCCGAGCATCGAATAGCTCTCCGCCAGGGCGACGCGGTCTGCGGCGAGGCGGACGGAGCGGGGCCCGTGGGCGGCTTCGATGGCGGACAGGGCACGCTCGAAGTGGGGCTGAGCAGACTGCGGGTCGCCGAGATCGAGGTAGGTCAGGGCCATGTTGAATTCGACGGTGGCGAGCCCGGGGTGGCGCGCTCCCAGGCGCGCGCGCTGCTCCTCGAGCAGGGACGCGTAGTCCTCGAGGGCAGCGTCGAGTTGCTCGTGGTCTTCGGGATCCTCGCACAGCGCCTCTAGCCCACGAGCGGCCTCGATATCGATGAGCTGCAAGCGCGTCGTCTCGAGCTGGGACTGGTGGTGACCGCCCTCGGCGATGTCCTGGGCGTCCCGGAGGGCGCGCTCCTGGGCCGCGAAGTCGCCTCCTTCCTCAGCGAGGTTGGCGTCGAACAAGAGCAGCTGGATCTGGCGGCGCTCGGACAGGGTCTCGAAGCTGGCGGCGGCTTGATCGCGCCAGCGCGCTGCCGCCTGCTCGCGCGAGCGCGCCGCCTCCTCGGGGTTCAGGAACTGAATCTCGGCCAGGAGCATGCGCAGCTCGAAGAGCACCTCTGGCTCCGCCGCGGGCAAGCCCACGAGGTAGCCGCGCCACGCGGCCGCGTAGGCGTCTGGGCCGAGCCCCTGTCGCAGCGCCGCTTTGGCCTGGATGGCCAAGGCGGCGCTCTCGCTGCCTCGCAGGCCCAGAGGCTCGGCTCGCGCCGCGAGCTCGATGGCGAGGGTCTGGGCGCGCTGCACCTGGCCGCTGGCGAGGAGCATGCGGGCCTCGTCCAGGCCCTCGTCGAGCTGGGAGCGGAGGGCCTCGAGCTCCGGTGCCAGCGTCGGCCGGGCGGCGGTCTGCTCGAGGCAGGCGCGGGGATCTCCGAGGACCTCGATCATCTGGTCGAGCTCGATGAAGGTCTCGCGCTCGCCGAGCTCGAGGGTGTGCGCGAAGATGCCGGCGCGGGCGAGGTGACGCTCGAGGCACTGCTGGGTCTGGAGGTGCAGCGTCTGGGTGTTGTCCTGGCTGTGGCGCAGGGCCTCACACTGCTCGAGGGTCGCCGCGCTCCAGGCCTCGCGCTGCTCCGCGCGCAGGGCCTCGACGCGCTCGATGGTGGTCTCGGCGATCGCCGGAGCTCTGTCCGCGGCGCGGGCGGAGATGGCCGCGCTCTTCTTCGTGCTCCAGACGTGGTCGAAGCGAGCGCTGGGATCCTCGCAGGGATCGGAGGGCCGCTCGCCGAACAGGGGCGTGAACGCGAGGCCGAGCAGGCTGCCGCCGACGAGCAGCGCCGCGGCCAGGCGCCGCTGTCGTCTCGAGTGAGGGTCGAGGGCCTGGAGCAGCGCCTCGAGGCTGGGCCAGCGTTGGCTGGGGTCCGCGGACAGGCCACGGATCAGCGCGCGGCGCAGCCACGGTGGGGAGATCTTCGCAGCTGGGAGCGGGAGGGGGGCTTGGGTCTTGGCCTGCCTGGCGAGCTGCCTCGGCGAGAACGGCCGCTCGCCGGTGAGCGCCTCCCACAGGCTCACGCAAAACGCGAACTGATCGCTGCGCGCGTCGGCGGGCTCGCCCGCGTAGAGCTCCGGGGCGAGGTAGCCCGGGGTCCCGGCGAGGTGGGCGGTCGCTAGCTTGGGGGGCGGGCTGTCGTCCGGGGGGCCCGTGTGCGCCTCGTCGAGGGTCTGCTCGGGCGCGTCGATGGGCGCAGAGAAGGCGGGCGTGCGGGGCGTTGGCGTATTCGTGTCGAGGCCGCTCTCGATCGCCAGGCCGAAGTCGACCACGCGCACGCGGCCGTCGGCGCCCATCAGCGCGTTGTTGGGCTTGAAGTCGCGGTGGATGATCCCGTTGGCGTGCGCGGCCGCGAGGCCAGCCCCAGCCTGGCAGTAGGCGTCGAGGATCTCCTGTCGGCTTCGATCTTCTGCGCCTTGCCAGGCGTAGAGGGTCTGGCCCTCGACGTACTCCATCGCCAGATAGAGGTCCTCCTCTTGCTCCCCGACTTCGAAGATGCCGACGATGTTGGGGTGGGCGAGGCGTGCGAGCAGCTTGGCCTCGCGCAGCATCCGAGCGTGGGCGTGGCTCGATAGCTTGCGGCGCTTGAGCAGCTTGATGGCGACCACCCGGTCGAGCTTGGGGTCGTGGGCGGCGTAGACGACACCCATGCCGCCGGTGCCCACCTTGCGGCGCAGCTCGTAGCGGCCGACGGTGGTCGGCCCCGCGCTCTCGTGCTCCTTGGAGGCCTCGCCAAAGAGGCGCTGCGCCACTCGCTGGCTCATGCCAAGGTCGCGAGAAGGCTCGGGTCGGGGGATATCGAATGATGGAGTGTGGTCAGCCACGGGAGGTCAGAGCTCAGTGGTCGAGTCCCTGTAACCATGTGATCAATTCAGGAAAATTCGAGGTGGCATTCGAAGTAGCAGTGTTATAGTCCAAAGGTGCGCTCGGACGAAGAGTTGCTCCTGGCCTGGCGGGGGGGAGATCTTCGCGCAGGCAACCTGCTCTTCTCTCGCTATTTCGAGATCGTCGAGCGCTACTTCTCCAACAAGACCACTGGCGAGGTCGAGGACCTCGTTCAGCAGACCTTCGAGGCTTGTGTGCAAGGTCGCGACCGCTTCGAAGGTCGCGCGCCCTTTCGCATCTATCTGCTGAAGATCGCGCGATATCGGCTGTACAAACACTGGTCGGCTCGCAAGAAACGCCGCGCCGAGGACATCGAGAAAATGTCACTGGCTGACCTGGGGGCAGGGCCCTCGACCTTGCTCGCACAGCAGCACAATCATAAGCGCTTGCTGGACGCCCTGCGCCAAATACCGCTGGCACAGCAAGAATTGCTGGAGCTCTACTATTGGGAGGAGCTCTCGGGCCCAGAGCTGGCCGAGTTCCTGGGCCTCAGCGAAAATACCGCACGCAGCAGGCTCCGCCGGGCGAAGCTGGCGCTGGCCGAGGCCATGCGCAAGCTCGAGCGTGGCCTCGCTGTACCGGAGAGCACAGAGTCGGATATCGAGAGTTGGGCCCGGGGGATTCGCGCGAATTCGCTCAGAGTGCGAGAAGAGCCCGTTTGAAATCGCGCAGGGCAGCTGGCCTTCGTGGTGCCAACTGACCCCAGTTCGAGCGGGTCAGTTGGCGCATTGATGAAGTGTCAGTTGGGGGGCAAAGGCCCCTCCGGGGACGGCACATTCTGCTCGGCGCTTTCCTTCGCGAAATGCCTTCGCGAATTCATGCCCCGCTCCGAGCGCGTCATAGAAGCCCTCCGAGAAGGCCAGGGCCGCGTGGTCGTCCACTGGCCCGTCCATGGCGACGACCGCGGGGACCTTGGCGATGGGCTGGCTGGCGGCCTGACTCCAGCAGGCGTTGAGGACCACGCAGCGCAACGACCCCTCGGGGGAGGCGTACTCGTCGAAGAGCGAGGCGAGGACCTGAGCGGGGACGCTGACCTGGCGACCCTCGTCGAGGATCACGCCGACCGCCTCTCCGTGGCTGGCGATGTGCACGAGGTCGAAGGGTCGCTCGAGCAGGGCTCGAGAGAGGTCGCCAAAGCAGGCGGCCACCCGGGGCACGAGCTCGATGCGCGCGCGCCCGGGGGAGCGCTCGATCGCCGCGGTGATCGTGCGTAGCTCGCGGTCCACGGCCAGCCCGTCCATGTCGCGGGGGCTGGCCGAGACGAACAAGATCCGCAGCGCGCCGCTGCTCGGCCGCCGCTCGCGTCGGGGCGGCGGCAAGCTGGGCAGGGCGCCGGGGTCCGCGGCCAGGCTGGCGAGCTGCTCGAGCAGCTCCTCCGGGGTGTCGTGGGCGATGGCGGCGATGCCCGCTTCGTCGAGCTTGGCGCGAAAGGGGCCGGTGAGCGCGGCTCGGGGGAGCAGGGCCCAGTGCCTCGGCGGCGAGCCCTGGGCCAGGCCGCGGACGCAGTCGACGACGTCGTCGAAGATCGGGTCGTCCTCGGGGGTGCCGATGAAGAGCATGGGCTGGCCGATGAAGAGCGCGCGCAGGACCTCGCGGTAGACGGGGTCGCGGACGCTCACGCGGGCGAGCTGGTCGCGGGTCAGCGCCCAGGTCCGGCGCTCGGGCAGGCTGCCGTGGAGCTTGAGCAGCCAGTCCTCGCGGTGGAGGAGGTCCATGCTCGGGCGGGTGTAGGTGACCAGGCGCGAGGCGAAGGCGCGCTCGATCAGGCGGTCGAGGTTGGGGGTGACCACGCCGGCGACGCGCGAGCCGAGGCTGGCGAGGACGCGGGTCAGCGGCGGCGGCTGGAGGTGGTCGTGGGCCAGGGCGCGCTCGACCTCGCTGCCGAAGCGGGCCGCCGTCATCTCGCGCTCGAGCTCGGTGAACACGTCGGCGAGCTCGGCTCGAGTAGCCTGCTCGCGGAGCGTCTCGCGGCGGCGCTCGGAGGTCTGCTCGGGCAGGGCGTCGATCAGCGCGTGGGCGAGCTCGCGGCGGGAGGGGAGCCCGGCGTCGAGGGAGAGCTGGGCGCCGGCGTAGACGACCAGCGGCCTGCGGTGGGCGCGGAGCTGCTCGAGGTCGATGTTGGGGCGTGCGTGGGGCATGGCGGTGGGGGGCGAGGGGGCTAGTCGATGCTCGTCGCGGCGAGGCGAGCTTCGGCGAATTCGAGGAGCGCGGCGGTGCCGATGGGGATCACGCTGATGCCACCGGTGCCGGAGCAGCCGGCGGCGAGGCGGTCGCCCGTGGGCGAGAAGCGAAGGGCGTTGACCTTGTGGCTGGCGAGGCAGACCTCGCTGGCCTCTGAGGTGGTGGGCGCCAAGATGTCTCGCCAGATCTGTACGTGGTGAGACTCTCCGGCGGCCACGCGCAGCGCTTGGCCCTCGCGCGAGATGGCGACGGCGTTGATGTTCTCGTTCGAGTCCTGGAGTTGTTTGGGGTGCTCGTGGGGAGAGTCGAGGTTCCAGACGAGAACCCGACCATCGAGATCTCCGCTGACCAGCCGCTGCCCGCTGTCGTCGATGGCCATCGCGCTGACCTTGGCGCGATGAACCCCCGCCTCGATGTCCAGCGTGCCTGCGTTCGAGAGCTGCGCGCCCTGGGACTCGATCTGCCAGACCCGGACTTCACCGGTGTTCGCGCCGAGGGCGAGCCGCGTGGACTCGGGGGGGCCGCCGAGCGCGAGGGCCGTGGGTTGGATGCCGACATCGATCTCGATCTCGGCGTCCTCCGAGCTTTCGGCGAGCGAGAGGAGGACGCGTCCGTCCTCGCAAAGCTGCGCGAGGACCCGGCCGTCGGGGCTGAATGTGGCCAGCTTGGCGGGGCAGGTCTCCCGCAGCGTCTTGGGCGCTTGGCCATCGAGGAACCACTGGACGAGCAGGCCTTCACTCGTGAGCGCGAGGTGGCGGTTCTCGGCGGTCCCTGCGATGGCGATGGCCGCCTCGAGATCGAGCGCGGTGGCGAAGAGCTCGGGAGCTTCGCCGATGGACCAGCGCTGGGTCATGTTCGAGCCCGCGTGGGTGGAGACCATCTTGTTTTGATCGACGAAGTACAGGCTCTCGATGGAGGTGAGCCTGTCGGTGGAGCCACGCCAGCGGGTGTGGGTGTCGAGGCGCCTGTCCTCGAGGGTGTTGCCTCGGGCGATCAGCAGGCGCTGCGGGTCGGCGAAGGCCATGGCGGTGGGGGCGGTGGGGGCGGTGGGGGCCGTGGTGTCGAGTGTGGAGAGGCGAGCCTGAGGGAGGCAAGTGTCCGTCGCGTAGAGCGTGAGCTGGTTGGTGGCGTCGTTGACGACCAGCCAGCGCTCATCGGGGGAGAACAGAGGCGGGGGGCTGTGGCCGGGGTTGGAGATCGTGCACTGCTCCACGAGATTGATGTCGAAGAGCCGCAGCGCAGCCTTGTCGTTCGCCAGGATCGAGTCTCCTCGCTCGGACGCCCATACTCGGCGCTCGCTGAGCTCCAGGAGGGAGATGTCGACGAAAGCGGGGGGCGCCTGTTCGTTGCTCAGCGACCAGAGCCCGAGCCCGTGGTCGTCCATGGACGCGAGGTAGTCCACGGAGACGAGCTGGAGGTCTCGCAGATATCCGTCGAGCGCCCAGGGGCTGGCTTTTTCTGGTGCGAGGCTGCCCTTGGTAGGGTCGAAGTGGAGTCGAGTGATCTTCCCGGTGTTCTTGCTCGCCGTTCCGACGATGATCTCGGTCTCGCTGACGAAGACCTTGTCGATGATCTTGCCGTCGTCGACGGGCCAGCTGGCCAGGGGGGCGCCGTTGGTCGTGTCATAGATGAAGACGCTCCCGTTGTGGTGTGTGGCCAAGAAGCTGCCCGTGGGAGAGAAGGTCGGAGCGCCGCCCCTGAGGTGAGCGGCTTCGTGGACCGGGATCCCGTGGTCGTTCAGCAGCCTCGTCTGCCCGCTTGCGAGGACCGCGAGGCGCTCGCCTTTTGGCGAGTAGGTGATGGACTGGGCGGAGACGTCGAAGCTCTCGATGCGGATGGGCTCCGCGTCGTGGGTGTCGAGGTGCCAGAGCCCAGGCTCATCGGTCACGAACCAGGCTTGTTGGGTGTCGGGGGCAATCGTCATGTCAACGATGCTGTGACCTGCGGCGATAGAGTGCTCGCGTGCTTCGCCGATAATGACCTGACAAGATATTGCTTCATCGAGGTACGGGTAATAGCTGCCTGAGGTGAGTCCGCCGAGCGCTTGATGACAGCGCGCATCGTCGAGCAAGTCTCGAATTTGGTCTTTGGTCTCGAAATTGCTCGTTGTCTTCTCCAGTTTATTATTTGTCTCCTCTAATTTGTCCGCTTGATCCTCGGATTCGGTTGTTTTTTTCGCCAATTTGGAAGTGGCGTCGTTGATTTTTTGATCGATATCGTTGTAGAGCGAAGCCCCCCAAGCCGCCAACCCCACCGCCAACCCCACAACCGCCACAGAAGACCCTGCCCGCAGCCACCCAGCCCGCCGCATGGCGTGCTGATACTCCCGCTGCACCGCCCTCGTCTCCCCGTGGACCCGGCCACGAAGCAGCTCGCGCCGCTCGGGCCCGCGCGGCAAGCTTCGCCACGGACGCCCCTGATCGACCCAGGCCACCGCGCGCCGGGCCAGGGCCTCGTCGCGGGCGAGCTGCGCCCGGTCGGCGGCGATCCACCCGCGCAGCGTGTCCCACTCGCGCAGCAGCGCCTCGTGGACGATGTCGACCAGCGCTCGATCCTGCTCGTCGTGGCGGATCACCAAGATCCGCGGCCCGCCGGCGCCGGACAGCTGACCCAGCAAGGCCTCGCCCTGCTGGGGTCCTCCGGCGAGGTCGATGGCCTCGTCGCGGGGCAGCGTGCGCCTGGTCAGGCGGCCGCCGTCGAGGTTGACCATGCGCAAGAGCAGGGCGCGGGCGCGGGCGCGGGCGTTGTCGCCGAGCTCCGCCAGCAGGGCGTCGGCGCTGCGGCTGAGCGCGCCCGAGACCCTGCCCAGGGCCTCGTACTCTGCGAAGGTGATCAGCCCGTCGTCGGCGGCGTGGGCGTCCCACAGCCCGCGCAGCACGTGAGCCACCAGGGGCAGGGCGGCGTCGTCGGTGCGCACGATCCCGTCTTCGTCTTGGTGGTTCCGACCGAGGTGCTGCTCGGCGTCGCTGGCGATGCGCTCGACCAGGTCGGCCTCGAAGCTGACCTGGAACTGCTGGGCGGGCTCGGCGATGGCGGCGCGCAGCCCCACGCGGGAGATCGGCGCGAGGGTGTAGCGGGCGGCGAGCTCGTTGAGCAAGCGACCAAAGGCAGGCGCGGCGGTGGCCAGGGCCGCCCCGAAGTCCGTGCGCAAGGTGGTGATCAGGTAGATGCGCCCGCGCTCGATCAGCCGGCTGGTGACCTGCACGAAGCCCTCGCGCTCGCGCGGCTCGGCCAGGGTGACGAGCTCCTCGAGCTGGTCGACGATGACCAGCACGGCGGCGCCGCGGGGGTGCGGGGCGTCGAGCATGGCGCCGAGCTCGGCGACGATGTCGACGGTCGAGGCGTCGAGCATGGGGCCGCGCGTGCCCAGGGCGGCGGCGAGGGCCTCGACCAGGGCGCGCAGGGGCTGCTGGCCGGGGCGCATGGTCGCGACGATCCACCGCGCGGGCGTGTGCTCGGCGAAGCCGCGCCGCAGGGCCGGGACGACGCCGGCGTGGACGAAGCTGCTCTTGCCCACGCCGCTGGAGCCGTCGACGGCCAGCCAGCGCCGGTGTCGCTCGGGCGGCCCGCCGAGCAGCGAGGCGGCGGCGCTGACCTCCGCGCGGCGGCCGTGAAAGACCTGGGCGAGGGACTGATCGAAGGCCTGGAGGCCGGGGTAGGGGCAAGGCGGGAGCAGCTCGATCTCGAGGCTGCGCTGGCGGGCCGCCGAGGCGATGCCGACGAGCTCGGCGATCTCGGCGAGCACCTCGGTGGACTGGCCGGTGATCACCTGGAGGCCGCGGGCCTCGAGCAGGGCGCGGCGCTCGAGCGAGCAGCTGGGCAGGATGACGAAGTGCTCGGGCAGGGGTCCGCTGTCGGCGATCGCCGCGGCGAGGTTGAAGAAGCGCTCGAGCAGCGGGTCGTCGGCGCAAAAGCCCACGAAGAGCACGCAGTGCGCACGCAGGGCGGCGGCGACCAGCTGGCGGCGCGGAGCACCCTCGCCGAATTCACGCTCGATGGCGGCGCGGGTCAGCGCCCAGGTCTCGGGGAACTCGAGCGTCCCGCAGAGCTTGACGATGACCTGGTGGCGGCGGGCGAGGTCGCCCTGGGCCGTGGAGAAGCTCGGCCAGGCGTCGGAGAAGGCGCGCTCGAGCAGGCGGTGCAAGCCCGTGGTGTAGACCGCGCGCAGGTGACCCCCGAGGCGGGCGAGGACGCGGGCGAAGGCCGGGGGCGGGTGGCCGCGCTCGCCCAGCTCGCGCTCGATGACCCGACGAAAGCGCGCGCCCATGCGTCGCTCGAGGATCTCGAGGGCCTGGTCGGTGCGCCCGTCCGCGACCCACTCGCGCAGGGACGCGGTGTCGACGTCGATATCGCCATCGTCGGGCTGGGCCTCGACGTCCGCGAGGAGGGCCTCGACCAGGGCGCCCAGGCCCGGGAGACCCGCGGCGAGGCCGAGCTCGGGCCCGACGCAGATGATCAGCTCGCGACGTTCGAGGGCCTCGATCAGGGCGGGGCGTTGAGTGGTGCTGGCGATTCTATCCATGGTGCCTGTCCGTTGGTGTCCGAGGGTCGAGCTCGAGGCGCAGGAGCTGGGCGCCCCAGGCGTTGTGGAGCGCCGGCCCCGTGCGCGGCCGTGGGGTCGGCAGCTTGCCGCGCCGGCGGTCGGGCTTGGGCTTGGGGGAGAGCGGGGGGATCCAGCCGGGGGCGCGGACGAGGTGCGCCAGGGAGAGCGGCCGCTTGCTGGCGAGCACGACGACGTAGATCGAGCGCGGGGTGTCGGTGGGGAGCTCGGCGGGCCAGGGGAGGGGGAGCCCTTGCTGTCCTCTGTGGTCGCGCTCGCCGATGCGCCAGCGCTCTCCAGGGCGCAGCTCGGTGCCCTCGATCTCGGCCTCGTCGATGAGCCGCGGGCGGCCGTCGGCGTCGATGAAGACGGTGTTGGCGAACCAGCCCGTGGCCGTGGCGGCGCAGCGCAGCTCGATGAGCACGCGCTCGCCCGCGTGGACATGGTCGCCCTCGCGCAGCGTCTGGATCGAGCTGCGCTCGCCCACGCGCAGGAGCTTGGCCGTGACCGCCGGCGCCTCGCTCGAGGGCGGGAGGTTGTCGTCGCCACGCAGCCCCAGGTTCAGCAGCGTCCGCGCGCGCGCCCAGTCTTCGAGGAGCTCGATGGCGCGGGCGCCGTCGGTGAAGCGACGCATGGGGAAGCCGTGCTCGAGGCTGCGGAGCTCGAGGCCCGGCTGGCCCGCGCCGTCGATCTGGCGAAGGGCCGCGAAGGCGCGCTCGCCCGGGGCGCTGTGGGAGCGGGGGGCCAGCCAGATCGAGGCCGCGACGCGCTCGCGCAGCTCGCTGGGCCCCTGGACGTCGACGAGCGCGGGCTGGCGCCTGCGCTCGAGCAGGGCGCGGGAGCTCTGCGCGGGCGAGCCGTCGATGCCGAGGGTGGGGCCGTGAATGTGGGCCGGGCTCGCGGTCTCGGGCTCGAGGCTCGCGCGGTTGAGCTCGACCTTGGTGACGCGCATGTGCGCCAGCCACCGCGGGGTGAGGGCCTCGTCGAGGGTCGGCGCGGCGATCCCCCAGCGATCGCCGAGCTGCACGCCCTGGAGCGCGCCGGCGCGGAGCCAGCCTCCGGGGCCGTCGTCGCGCGGCACGAAGCCCACGCTGCGCAGCGCGGGGCCCTCGGCGCGGGAGAAGATCAGCCGCTGGCGCGGGCCGGCGAGGCTGACCCACTGCTCCTCGCTGCCCAGGCGCCAGATCGCGCGCTCGCGGAGTTGGTGGACGAGCGCGTCCCAGGTCAGGCGATCGAGGCGCAGCTCGGACGCGCGCACGGCCTCGACGAAGAAGCGGGTGAGCCGACCGAGGTGCTCGCCCTGGACCTTGTCGGGGTAGCTCGTGCGTAGTCTGGACGAGGCCGCGAGCCGGATGATGCGCGGGTGGCTGGTGGGGTGGAGCCAGGCGTCGAGATCTCGCGCGGGCTCCTCGGCGCGCTCGCGCAGCCACGCCGGCGCCTCGTCGAGGCGAAACACCGGACCGCGGACGGTTCGCGCCGGATAGCAGCAGTCCAGCATGACGGCGACGTTTCCACAGCGGGCGTCGAGGCGGGCGAGGGCCGTGGACAGCTCGACGTCGAGCACGCCCATGAGGTGCCAGGGTCCCTTCTCGCGGTGGGTCGCCAGATAGGCGAGGACGCGCGTGCCCCAGGGCGGGGGCAAGCTGGGGATCTCGACCAGCCCGCCGTGGCCGACGAAATAGAAGAGCACGCTGTCCTCGGGGCCCAGGCGCTGCTCGAGGCGCTCGAGCGCGGCGAGGATGCCCTCGCGCGAGGCCGCGGCGTGCTCGAGGATCTGCAGGTCCCAGCCGCCGAGCTCTTCGAGGAGTTCACGCATGATCGTGAGGCTCGGCCCAGGGGAGAAGGGCTGGCTCTCATGGGTATCGGTGACTCCAATGAGTAGGGCGTATTTCATGGTCTCTGGAGGGACGGTGCAGCCTCCGAGGAGGGGGATCGATCGATGAGGAGCATTAAATCGTGAGCATGTTCACCAGCATCTACGCCACGCCTGGAAGCGATGATTGAAGCACGATTTCGTGGTGAGGTGCCACCGCGGCAGGACACGTCACTGCGCGCAGCATTGGGCGTATTCGCGCTCTTGGGCCCATCCATGGCGGTGTCTGAACACGCTTGTTCATGTGGGCTGCACGGAGCCGATCTCCTGTTCAGATTCGCGCCGGGCGAGTGATCGATATGCTCTGGTGGTGTCGGGGAACGAGTATCGCGACCGCGTCGCGGCCTATGTCCAAGACAACTTCGGGGACCACGGGCTCCTGGTCTATACGGAGGTCGGCCTCGGCAAGACGATCATCGGCAAGCGTCGGCGCATCGACGTATTCGTCCGTCATGAACGCGAGCCGCTCGCCCTGGGGATCGAGTGTAAATACCAGGCCTCGAGCGGCACGACGGACGAGAAGATCCCCTACGCGCTCGCGGATCTCGAAGCCATGTGGATCCCTGGATGCCTGGTCTATGCGGGCTCGGGGTGGTCCCAGGGGGTCCTGCACACGCTAGTGTACGATCCAGAGGACCGGAAGGGTGATCGACATCGAGTCCCCATGGTGATCTACTGGCCGGGTGACGACGCCAATCTCCGTCGACCTCCGCACCCGGATCGCCGAAGCCATCGAAGCTGGCGAAGAAAGTCAGCCCCTCATCGCCGAGCGCTTCTCCGTCTCGGTCACCACCGTCGAACGCATCTCGCGGAAGCTGCGCCAAGGCGAGAGCTTGGTGCCGAAGAGTCCACCTGGCCGGACGCCCAAGTTGAAGGAGCGCCACCTCCTGTGGATTCGTGGCGAGATGGAGAAGGACCCCTACCTCGGCTCCTACCACCTCTCGGCGCGCTTCAATCGACGATTTCCCAAGAACCGGGTCCATCGCTCGACGATCCTCCGGGCGCTTCACCAACTTGGCCTCAGCTTCAAAAAAAACTCCCTACGCTCCCCAGCGGGACCGACCTGACGTCGCCGAGGAGCGCGCCCAGTTTCGGTTGCGACAGCGGCGACTCGACATCGGACGTCTCGTCTTCGTGGACGAATCGGGCACGCATCCAGGGATTGGTCCGCGCCGGGGCTGGTCCCCACGCGGCGAGCCGCTCTACGGACCGCACGAGCCCTATTCCCGCGGTCGCCACGTCTCGATGATCGCGGCCTTACGCGTCGACGGCATCAGCGCCTTGATGACGACCGATGGCGGGGTCAAGACCGCTGACTTTCTGCGCTTCGTCCGACAGCGCCTGGCCCCCACGCTCGAGCCGGGCGACATCGTTTGCTGGGATAACATCAACATGCACAAGAATGCAGAGGTCGTGGCTGCGGTGCTCGAGAGGGGTGCGAAGGTCGTCCGCTTGCCCCGGTACAGTCCCGACTTCAACCCGATCGAGGCCGCTTGGGCGAAGGTCAAAGCTTGGATACGCCGAGCGATGCCCACAACCGTCAGCGAGCTCAAGAAGGCGATGCGTAGGTCCCTGCGTCGGATCCGAGCCTCGGACGCACTCGGCTGGCTCAAGTACTGTGGATATCGCCTTCCGTGATTCTGATCCGTACACTAGAAGGGTCGCGCAACGCGGTGTTTTGCGATCCCGAAGCCGGGGTCGGCCGGGGCGCCGCGCAGACCGTGGAGCTGGACCACGTCTTGGCGTCCGTGTTTGGGCTGTGGTCGCTGGTCATCCCCGAGTCGCGGCGCTTTGTCTCCAATTCGCAGCTGGAGCTGCCCGGAGGGGGGTTTTCACGAGCGGGCAAAAAGCAGGCGCGGGCAAAGACGCGCGAATCCGGCTGAAGGGCAGGGCTCCTAGTCCTCGTCGCCGGCGAGCTTGCGCAGCTGACCGCGCCAGATGGCATCTCGCGCTTTGCCCAGATCCTCGAGGATCGAGTCGTCACTGTGCGTGGCATCAGATGCAAAGCGTTCGATGACGATCTTGGCGAGACGCTCCCGAGCGGCGCGGAGCCGGCTCTTGGCCGTGCCCACGGCGATCTCGAAGAGCTCGGCGATCTCGTTGATGGTGCACTCGTAGAAGTGAAACAGCTCGAGCAGGTCCTGCTGCTCGGCGGGCAAGGCGCGCAGGCTGTCGAGCATGAGCTGCGTGCGCTCGGCCTCGGCGACGATCGAGGACTGGCTGCGCCCGGTGGCCTCGGCGGTGGACTCGCGCACCGGGTCGAAGGCGCCGCCGTGGCGATATTTGCTGCGCAAGGTCTCGCGGTAGACGTTCTTGGCGATGTTGAAGAGGTAGGTCTTGAAGCTCGAGCGACCTTCGAAGCGGTCGCGAGCCTCGATCATCCGCCGAAAAGTGTCCTGAATCAGGTCCTCCGGGTCCTCCTCTGGGATGCGCTGGATGAAGTAGGTGCGCAGGTTCTTGAAGTAACGCGCGAGGAGCTTGCCCCCGGCGTCTCGGTCTCCCTCCCGCCACTTGGCGAGGAGTGTGAGGTCTGGGTCGGTCCCTGGAGCGTCTTTGGGATCGGACTCGGAGGCCATCGGCGGACTTTATCACGCCGATGACCTCCAATTACCCATGCGTCAACGACGCGGCTTGTCGGGCTGTGGGTCGGTGGGGACCGTCTTGATCCCCAGGGTCAGCTGCTTGGTCTGCGCGCCCGCGGTAGCGGTCGCGGTGACGGATTGCCAGTCCGTCATGGGACCAAAGTCGCAATAGACGTGGCTGGAGTCACGCGACCAGTTCACGGTGCCGCTGCCCGGGTCGTGGCTGGCGGTGACGGTCCAGCTGACGCCGCTGGCGCTGAAGTCCATCAGCTTGACGCGAATCGTCCCGGCGTTGGGGTCTTCGAGATCGACGTGGGTGGCGTAGAGGTTGTTGCTGTAGTCGGCGAGGTTATCGCTTCCGTAGGCAAACTGCAGCCCGCCAGAGGTGTTGAGGCTGCCGTCGAGGACGATGGGATCTACTTCGGAGAGTTCGAGTTGCACGGTCACGGTCATGGGACTCCTGGGGCGTCGCCGCGGCGTATTGGGCGACGCATTCGAGTTGTTTTGGTGTTCGGTAGAGGTGGAGAGTGAGACGATAATGAAGTCTACGGTTGAATGGTGACGTGTGCGGATGCAGGGATCGGGTCGAGGGTCAGTTTTCCATGAAAAGATCGAGGGCTGCGCGCGCGCGCAGTACTTCGGGCGAGTCGGGGAGCGCGTCGAGCTCATGGCGATACTGCTGCGCCCACCCGGAGGGATCCGAACCCAGGACCTCGGGGAGGTCGTCCAGGACCTCGGTGATTTCGTCGCTGAAATTGGGTCGGAGCTCGCCGAGGTGGATGTCAGCCATGAGTGATTGCGCGCGGGCCATGAGCTCGGGCTTGCTCATGTGGTCGTCGTCGGATTCACCTTGCCCCCGCTTTTGATTCCGCCTTCGATGCTGGTCGATGAGCGCCTCGATATCTCGCCGGAGCTCGGTGAGTTCGTCGCGGTCGTCCATGAGGATTGCCAGCTGCAACAAGCTGGTCGTGGCGGGAAGGTGGAGCTCCTGATACGCGGACGCCAGGACTGCGCCTAGCTTGTCTCGGGCACGCTCGGACTCGTTGGCGGGGTAGTGCTCCCCCGCATCCTCGAGTTCGTTGACGTACATGGCCCCGAGGTTGAGCTTGGCCTCTGGATCTTCTGGATCCAGGAGTAGGGCCGTGGCGTAGTAAAATTCTGCCAGGCGGTAGCGCTCTTTGACTTGGTATAGATTGCCGAGGCTGATCAGGCGCGTGACGAGGTCGTAGCGTCGGCGGGCGAACAGGTCGCGCTGCGCAGCATGCCGCAGCAACAGGGCGGCATCGTCGTACTTGCCTTGGGATTTGAGGACAATGCCCTCCAGCTCGTCGATGTCGGCGCGGCGTCGGCTGAGGACGGGCTCGTCGAGGCGCTCGAGGAGCGCGCGGACACTGTCGATATGATCTCGGGCGGTGTCATCGTAAGCCAGGCGCATGACCTGCGTCGTGGCTCGCTCGATGTTCGCCTGGAGGCGCCGCTGGTCGTCCGCGCCGCGCTCGGCTTTCTCGTAGGCCTCGGCGAACTCGTCCAGGGCGGCTTCGTGCTCGCCATGGAGGGTGTAGGCCTCGCCGAGGCGTCGGTGCAGCTCGGACTCGTCGGAGCGCGAGAGCGCGTCGACGACCCCACCTTCGAGGGCGTCGTTCGTGAGAACGATGAGGTCCTCCAGGTGAGGATCGATGTCTGGATCCTCGAGCGGGGGCCGCTCGCTGGTGTCCCCGGGGTTCTCGAGGTCGATGGGGATGATTTCGTCTTCGATGTACCTGGCGATCGCGGGGCTGAGCGGCCTGTCGGGCCTGAACTCCAGCGCGTCGACGAACTGTCGGGAGAATTCACGCAGCTGCTCCCGCTCGATGTGGACAGGCAGCTGCTCGAGCTGCGCGATGATGGCGTCGTGATACTGGATGTCGGCCAGGTCGGCCGGCGTCTGGGTCTCGCCCCGCGCCTTGGCGATGCAGTTAGCGAGGGCCTCGTCCGCGAGCGCCTCGATGCGACGTTCGAAGCGCGCGCTGGTGCCCGCCTGGGCCGCGGCGAGCTGGGCCCAGGCCTCGCTGTGGGTGCTCGCTAGCAGGGCGTCGGCGCGCGGGCAGTCGGGGTTCAACTCCTGGTGGCGCTGCCACCGGGTGAAGGCGCCGAACAGGCCGATCGCCGCGGCGAGGCCGAGCACGAGGCCGAGGCGCGTCCGCTGCGGTCGAAGCTGCTCGCGCTCGATGGCGGTGATCAGCACCTCCATGTCGGCGTGGCGATCGTCGGGGTTCGGCGACAGCCCGATCTCGAGGGCGCGGCGCAGGCGACGAGGGAGCCGCGCGGCGCCCTGCAAGACGAGTGGCCCAGGCGCGCTGCTCGGCGCGCTGCGGCGCCCGTCGAGGGTGGTCTCGCGCAGCTTCATGGCGCCGAGCAGCGCCTCTCGGCTGTCGCCAGGGTAGGGCAGCTCGCCGGTCAGCGACTCCCACAGCGAGACGCAAAAGGCGAACTGATCCGAGCGCGTGTCCGAGTGCAGCCCGCGGAGCTGCTCCGGGGCCGAGTAGCCGAGGGTGCCCAGGACCTCGCCGGCGCGGGTCAGGCGGGCGCGGGCGCCCTCGGTCTCGGTCTCGGTCTCGGTCTCATCGGCGCGAGATGGTTCGGGCGCTTGGCCGTCGTGCTCGAACTCGTCGAGCACATGGGCCAGGCCAAAGTCGCCCACGCGCGCCCGGCCTTCGCTGTCGACGAACACGTTGTCGGGCTTGAAGTCGCGGTGGACCACGCCGCGTCTGTGGGCCGCGAGCAGGCCGCGGGCGGCGTCGGCGTAGAGGCGCAGGCGCTCGGCGCGATCGCAGCCCTCGCGGGCCTGGTGGGTCCGCAGGGTCTCGCCTTCGACGAGCTCCATGGCCAGGAACACGCGGCCTTCGTCGACGCCGCTGTCGAAGACCGTGACCAGGTTGGGGTGGTCGAGCTTGGCCTGGACGAGGGCCTCGCGCTTGAGGCGGTCGCGGAGCTTGTCGAGCTGGCCCAAGGAGCGCGTCGAGACCAGCTTGAGGGCGACCTCGCGCTGGAGCTCGGTGTCGTAGGCGCGGTGCACCGTGCCCATGCCACCAAAGCCGAGCTTGGTGCCCATGAGCTCGTAGCGGCCGATCTTCTCGCGCTTGGGCTGGAGATCGAGGACGCGGCCGAGGACGCGGTTGAAGCTGGCCTGGATCTCGACGTCGGCGTTGGCCAGCTCCTCGGGGACGACCCACTCGTGCACCCTTTGGGTTCTACGATCGTTGGGTGGGCTCGTGGGGTGAGACGAGGCGGATCTTGGCGCAGTTCGTTTGGGCATCCCCCGAGCAAGTGGCGTTCTGGGCTGGAGAGATCAGCCGGAACTTGTGAAGTAGCTCACTTTTGATGGCCGATTTGGGGTCCAATGATTGGCTGCTAGGCTCGTGCTCGCCCTCTGTGATGCCTTCGACGCCGCCTCGTGCCTCGCGCTCTTCGCTGGCCCCCGCGCTCGGGGCAAGGGGGCGCGCTCGTGGACCTCGCCGGCTGCGTGGCCTGCTCGGCGCCGCGGTCTTGGCAGCCTTCGTGCTGACCAGCTGGATCCCTGGCCGCGGGCGCGCGTCGACGGTGGCCGAGCAGCGCGCTCGCCTGCCGCCGCCGGCCGCCTGCAAGGATCCCGTGGCCGGCGTGTGGAAGTCGCACAGCTACGACGACACCTTCCGCGACTGGACGATCTTCACCCTCGTCGTCGAGCGCGTGCGCGAGGGCGAGGACAGCTTCGAGGGCACGATCACCAACGACAGCTGGGTCGCCGAGGCGCACGAGAGCTCGCCGCCGGTGTGTCGGGGCGAGCTTCACTATGTGATCTCCATGGACGCCGAGGGCAGGGTCCAAGATGGGCAGATCAATTTTTGGGGCGTGGGCAAATACCGCGTCGACGAGGTCCCCTGCGGGGCTTGGAACATGAACTACAACCTCGATCACTTCTCGGGGCAGATCGATCCCGAGATCATGGAGTTCCAGTCGGTCAACAATGACGGCGGCCGGGCGATCAACGACCCCGTGGTCTTTCGGCGCGTGCGCTGCAACGAGGGCGAGTCCGTCGACGACGAGCCGCGGATCAGCGTGGCGCCGCCTCCCTTCTACCCGCCCGATCAAGACGAGGGCGGCTGTGGCTTCAAGGAGCGCTGAGCGTGGCTGATCGACGTCGCAGCGGCGCCAGGCGTGGCGGGCGAGGCCGGCGGCCCACGCAGCGGTGGGGGCGAGTCGAGGCGGCGATGACCCGGGCGCTGGGGCCCTTTCCGCTCACGCCCCTGGGGCTGGTGGTGCTCGTCGCGAGCGCCCTGGCCTTTTTTGGCTACGGCCTCGAGAAGATCGATCTCGTGCTCCTGGTCATCGGCGCGGCCGGCCTGGGCGTGGGCGCGATGGGGCTGCTCGCAACCTGCCTCGCGGCGCTGCTCTCGTGGCTGCACCACCGCCGACGCAGCCGCGGCTTTGCCCAAAAAAGCTCGAGCGCGGCCCTGAACGTGGAGTGCGGCTACCCGGTGCCGACGGGCTTTTGCCTCCCGCGCCTACGCTGGCTGCCCTTCGTGGACATCCGCTGGCGTTGGCTCGAGCCCGAGGCCGAGGTCCGCGTGATCGCCAAGCGGGGCGAGCTGCGCGAGTCCGTGATCGCCTCGCGCCGCGGTCAGGTGGCGGCGGTCACCCGCGAGCTCGAGGTCGGCGACATCTTTGGCCTGACGCAGATCCGCCTGCGCCTGCGAGAGCAACGCAAGGTCCGCTTCGTGCCCTCGGTGGGCAAGCTCGAGCGCGTGGACGTGATCCGCGGCATGGCCGGAGGCGACGACATCTCTCACCCCGAGGGTCCGCAGGACGGCGAGCTCTACGACCTGCGCCACTACAACCCCGGGGACCCGATCCGCTTCGTGCTCTGGAAGGTCTTCGCGCGCACGCGCCAGCTGGTCGTGCGCTCGCCCGAGCGGGCCCTGAGCCCGGTGCGCCAGACCTGCGCCTACCTCGTGGCGGGCGCGGGCGACGAGCCGGCGGCCGGGGCCGCGCGCCTGGCCGTGGAGCGCGGCGCCCTGGGCAGCGAGTGGGTGCTGGGCGCCGACGGCAACGGCGAGGACGCCACGCGCAAGGATCAGGCCGTGGATCTGCTCGCGCGCTCGGCCAGCGTCGACCACGGGGCCGGGGGCAGGGGCCTGGGAGAATTTCTCACCCGCCGCAGCCTCGGCGGAGCGGGGCGCGCCGTGGTCTTCGTGCCCGGGCGACCTGGCCCGTGGCTCGACGCGGTGATCGAGCAGTGCGGCGCGGCGGGTCGAGGTGGCGGTCGCATCGAGTTCGTGGTCGGCACCGATGGGATCGAGCCACCCAAGCCGCGGCGTTGGTACCAGCGCCTGGCCGTGCGCGAGCCGGCGGCGCAGATCCCCCCAGGCGCCACGGCCCCGGTCACGACCGTGGAGGTCGGCGAGGTGGTCCGGGCGCTGTCGAGCGTCGGCCGCGTGATCGTGGTCGACCGCGCGGCCGGTCGCGTCTACGGTGGCGGACACCTCAGCGCCCTCGCCCAGGCCCAACGCGCCGCCTGAGCCCCACTCCCAGCCCTACTACTCGAGATCCACCGAGACACTCCCCCCATGGCCGTCCGCGCGCACGAGCGAAGCTCTCAGACTCCCACGCCCCTCCTGGGGGCTCTACCGCCGAGGGCGAGGTAAGGGATGGGACGTCGCAAGCTCGCGCGAGAGCTCGCGCGACTCGAGCGCAAGCCTGGGGAGCGCCGCAACGTCCCGCCGACCTTTGGCGAGCGCCTGGCGGCTTGGGCCCGGGCGTCGCGGCATCCGATCCGCGCGGCGGCCATGGCCATGGCTGCGCTCGCCCTTGCCTGGGGCATCGCCACGGGGCAGGGGTTGATCGCCGCCATGCTCGGCGCCGTCGCGGGGGTCGTGGCTGGCGAGCTGCTCGCGCGCACTCGCTCGCGCTCGATCACCTTGTTGGTCGGCGTGGTGGCGGTCGGCGCCCTGGGCTGGTGGGCCGCCGGTCGGCTGATCGAGTGGCGGATGTTCGCGGCGGCGCTCGGCCCCGGGCCGGCCCTCGGCTCGAGCTCGCTGCTGCGTTGGTTCGCCCTCGCGCTCGCGGCGGTCGCCAGCTTGCGGGTCCTGGCCGCGCGCCACGTCGCGCTGATCGGTCTCGAGCTGCTGGTGGTCGGCGCCTGCGTGGCGAGCATGTTCGCGAGCCACCGCGAGGGCGTGATCGCCCGGCCGCTGTGGCTCTCGGACTGGGCCTGGGAGCACGGCTACGACCCAGCCGATATCCTGCTGAGCGTCGGGGCGGCCGCGGTCGTGGTCCTGGCGAGCCTGCTGGTCGCCGAGTCCGAGCGCCGGGTGAGCCTGGCCTCGCTGCTGGGGATCGCGCTGATCGTCGCCCTCGAACTCGCGCTCTTTCAGCTCGAGGGGCTGCCCGAGCCCTCGGCCAACAGCGATCTCGGCCTGGCCGAGGCGCAGACCGGGGACAGGCCCAAGCCCACGCAGGGCGAGGGGCAGGGGCCAGGCGGATCTCAGGGCGGGAAGCCCGACGCAGGTCGGGATCCGGAGGGTGGTCAGGGTCAGGGTCAGGGCGAGGGTCAGGAGCAGCAGGGCGGGGAGCAGGGCCAGGGACAGCAAGACCAGCAGGGACAGGAGCAGCAGCAAGACCAGCAGCAGGGCGGGGAGCAGGGGCAGGGGGAGCAGCAAGACCAGCAGCAGGGCGGGGAGCAGGGGCAGGGGGAGCAGCAAGACCAGCAGCAGGGAGAGCAGGGCCAGGGGGAGCAGCAAGACCAGCAGCAGCAAGGCGGCGGTCAGAGCCAGCAGCAGGATCAGCAGCAGCAAGGCGGCGGCCAGAGCCAGCAGCAGCAACAGCAACAGCAGCCCAACTTGGACCAGCAGCCCTCCGAGGGCACCAAGCCCGCGCCCATGGCCGTGGTCCTGCTCGGCGACGACTACAGCCCGCCGACCCAGGCCTTCTACTTCCGCGAGGACGCCTGGTCACACTTCAACGGCTCGCGCCTGGTCGCATCGGTGCGGCCGGACGTCGACCGAGACATTTTGCGCAGCTTCCCCGCGCGGCCGATCAACGTGCCGGAGGCTCCGCCCAGCGACCTGCGCACCGAGGTCCACGCCGAGATCGTGCTGCTCGCCAAGCACGCCCAGCCCTTCGCCCTCGAGTCGGCGGTCTCGATGCAGCCCGAGGCCAACCCCAACCCCGCGCGCTTCTTGCGAGCCTACAGCAGCGTGTCCATGGCGCCGGACTATGCGCTCGATCAGCTCGTCGGTCGCGAGGTCGGGGACCCGAGCTGGAGCGAGGCGCAATTCGAGTTCTACACCCAGGTCCCCGAGGACCCGCGCTACGCCGCGCTCGCCCAGGAGATCATCGCCGACCTCCCGCCCGCGCGGGCCGAGGACCCCTTCGTGCAGGCCGTGGACATCAAGCTGTGGATGGACGAGCAGCTGATCTACTCGAGCGCCGAGCGCCACGCGGGGGTGCCCGATCCCACGGCGGACTTCTTGTTCGGCAACAAGACCGGCTACTGCGTGCACTTTGCCCACGCCGCGGTCTACATGTGGCGCAGCCTGGGCATCCCCGCGCGGGTCGGGGTGGGCTACCACGTCGGCGAAGATCAGCGCCGCGGCTCGACCTTGATCATCCGTGGCGGAGACGCCCACGCCTGGCCGGAGCTCTACCTCGAGGGCGTGGGCTGGGTCGTGCTGGATATCGCGGCCCGGCAAAACGTCGATCCTCCCGGCCAGCCATTGGACGAGGACCTCAGCGATCTGTTGGGCGAGATGGCCCGCGACGAGGGCCCGGGGGACGCCGAGGGCGAGCAGAAGTCCGAGCCCGTCGAGCGCCGGAACTTTGGCCGCGACATGGGCTTTGGCCTGCTCTTCTCGCTGCTGATCTCGCTGCTGCTGCTCTACCTCGCCAAGATCTGGCGGCGCCTGGCCCCGCGCTTCGCCAGCCGCAAGAAGCTCCCGCGGGTCGGCTACCGGGCGGCGATCGACATGCTGCTCGACGCCGGCCTTGTCCGCGACTACGGCGAGACCCGCGAGGCTTTCGCCCGGCGCGTGGCCAGGGAGGTCCCCAGCCTCGGCGAGCTCACGGCCCTGCACGTGGCCGCGGCCATGGGGGATCCGCGGCGGCCCGAGAGCGAGCGGCCCGAGCTCGATCCCGGGCGGTGGGAGAGGGGGCTGCGCGCGGTCTCGGGCGAGCTCCCGCGCAGCGTCCCGCTGTGGCGCCGGCTCCTGGGCAGCTTCGATCCCAGCACCGTGCTGCGCGCGCGCTGAGGGCTCTGGCCCCCCGGTTGCCGGTTTGCCGGTCGCCGGCCGCCGGCCGTCGCGCTGGGCTCGACGCCTGGTGACGCTGTGACCGACTGGACAGATCGGCGATGGCGGCCCGATTATCCCCGGACCATGCACTCGCTTCGCACGAACTCATCGCTCGCCGCCCTGCTCTCGCTCCCGCTGGTGTTTTGCGCCTGCTCGGGGGACGACGGAGGCGAAGACGACATCGGCGCGAGCGAGGAGAGCAGCGAGACCAACGCGACCACCGAGACCTCAGCAGGGGACAGCACGGATACGGGCGAGACGGACAGCACGGACACGGACGAGTCGGACAGCACGGACTCCTGCGGGGATCTCGACGACGTCGTTCAGCTCGAGCGCCTCGTGGCCTCGTCCTCGGACTTCCCGGATCCGCTGACCGCGAGCGGAGAGCTCGAGCTCGCCGTCGCGGCCTCGGGCATCGGCAGCGACGATCGCATCTACCTGGTGCTCGATCACGACATGGCCGGGCAGACGCTGACGACGCAATTCATGTATCTGACCGTCGACCTCAACAACACCGGTTGCGCGCTGAACGCTGCGGCCGACCTGGCCTTCATGGAGCTCGAGTCGCTCGAGATCCACGACCTCAGCGAGGGCGGCGACGTGGTGGTCGATCAAGGCGAGCTCGGCGGTGGAGGCGAGGGCGAAGGCGTCAACGTCTGGGACATCACGGAGATCGAGCTGCTCGACGACGACTGCGGCAATTCGCCGCTCTTCTCGCTCTCGTACAACCCCGAGGGCGGGCCTTACTCGGTCACGTGGAGCTACACCGGCATGGACGCGGTGCTCCGTCACCTCGCGGTCTACGTGGGCCGCGAGGCCCCGCTGGGTTGCTAAGCCGCGGTTCGGCGGATATAGCTGGCCGACTTCGTAGACCACGAAGCAGGAGCCGATTCAGGATGTTCAACTTTGCCCTCAGTGACGAGCAGCAACAGCTGATTGATACCGCCCGCAAGTTCACCGCCGACACGATCATCCCCGTGGCCGGCGAGTGCGACGAGGAAGAGCGCTTCCCCACGGAGGTGTTCGAGGCTGCGTTCGAGCTCGGGCTGATGAACGTCGAGCTGCCCGAGGACGTCGGCGGCCTGGGCTTTGGCACCATCGAGGGCTGCCTGATCGCCGAGGAGCTCGCCTACGGCTGCGCCGCCATTGCCACCTCGGTGATGTGCAACCACCTCGGCGCGCTGCCGCTGATGGTCGGTGGCAACGACGCCCAAAAGCAGCGCTGGCTCGGCGACATGGCCGAGAACTTCGGCTTCATCAGCTACGCCTGCTCCGAGCCCGACGCCGGCTCCGACGTCGCGGGCATGAAGAGCCGGCTGACCAAGAAAGAGGGCGGCGGCTGGGTGCTCAACGGCCAAAAGCGATGGATCACCAACGCCGGCCACGCCAAGGCCTACACCGGCTTTGCGACCATCGACCCCAGCCTCAAGCACAAGGGCATCACCGCCTTCGTGGTCGACCGTGACACCCCCGGGGTCAGCGTCGGTCGCAAGGAGAAGAAGCTCGGTCAGCGGGCCTCGGACACCTGCGACGTGCTCTTCGAGGACGTCGAGATCCCCGACGAGAACATCATCGGCGAGCCTGGCCAGGGCTTCTATGTGGCCATGGAGGTGTTCGACAAGTCGCGGCCGATGATCGGCGCGTGCGCGGCCGGGCTGATCCGCCGCTGCCTCGAGGAGTCGACGAAGTACGCCCTCGAGCGCAAGACCTTCGGCGTGCCGATCGCCAACCACCAGGCCATTCAGATGATCCTGGCCGACATGGCCATCGCCTACGAGGCCGCGCGCCTGCTCTACCTCAAGGCGGCCTGGGAGGTCGACGAGGGCATCAAGCGCAGCATCACCTCGTCGCTGGCCAAGTGCTTCAGCGCCGACGCGGCGGTCAAGGCCGCGACCGACGCGGTCCAGGTCTTTGGTGGCTACGGCTACACCCGCGAGTACCCGGTCGAGAAGCTCTACCGCGACGCCAAGCTGCTGCAGATCTACGAGGGCACCTCGCAGGTCCAGCGCATGGTCATCGCGCGCAACCTGCTGCGTGGCTGAGCTGCGTGGCTGAGCTGCGCGACTCCCCCATTGGGGTGTTCGATAGCGGGGTCGGCGGGCTGACGGTGCTCGCGGCCCTGCGTCGCGCGTTGCCGCGGGAGCGCCTGCTCTACCTGGGCGATACGGCGCGTCTGCCCTACGGTACCAAGGGCCCGGAGACCGTGCGTCGCTACGCGCGCCAGGCCGCCGGGCAGCTCGTCGAGCGCGGCGTGAAGATGCTGGTCATCGCCTGCAACACCGCCTCGGCGGTGGCGGTCGAGCACCTGCGCGAGGCCTTCGCGCCCCTGCCGGTGATCGGCGTGGTCGAGCCGGGGGCTCGGGCGGCTTGCGCAGCGACACAGACCGGTCAGGTGCTGGTCCTCGGCACCGAGGGGACGATCGCCGGCGGCGCCTACCAGCGGGCGATCGCCGCCCTCGAGCCGGCGGTCCACGTCGAGGGGGTGCCTTGCTCGCTCTTCGTGGCCCTGGCCGAAGAGGGGTGGATCGAGGGGCCGGTGGTCGAGGCGGTCGCCCGTCGCTACCTCGGCCTGCCGGCCGGCGCGCCCTCGCTGGCAGCCCGGGCCGCGGCCCCGGGTGACCTCGGCCCCGAGCCAGGGGCGAAATCGCCGCTCGGTGGCCAGGCCGTGGACACGATCGTCCTCGGCTGCACCCACTTCCCGGTGCTGCGCCCGGTCCTGGCCGAGGTCTGCGGCCCGGAGATCGTGCTCGTCGACTCGGCCGAGACGACCGCCGTGGCGGTGGCCGGGGTGCTCGAGGCGGAGGGCCTGCTGACCGCCAGGCCCGAGCGTGCGCCGACCCCGAGTTTTCTGGCGACCGACAGCCCAGCCCGCTTTGCCCGGGTCGGGGCGGTCTTCCTGGGCGAGGCGATCGCGGCCGAGGCCGTCGAGCTCGTCGATCTCTGATCTCGCCGAACATCTTTACACGGGGCCTCCATGGAAGGAGGTGATCGGAGCTACTGGGCAGGTGTACCGGGCTCGATCTCCGAACCTCCTTTCGCCGGTGAGACATGGGATGGCTCACGGAGACGTTTCGTAGTACCGTGCCGGCGCGTCCACGGGTGATCGAGTCAGGAAGCCGCGCTGTCGGTCTTTGCGTGCTCAGGATCCCCGCGAAAAGAAACTCGAGCGCGCCATCTGTAAGAGAGACATCGGTCGCGCGTTGCCTCCCGCCTCCGTCGTGAGACGCCGGCAGGACCCTTCGCGCTCGCCGAGATCGCGCAGCGTGAGTCCGTCAAATCCGGCCTCGACATGTCAGGAACAGGTAAACAGCCCGACGGGCTTGTGATATACCCGCAAGCCAGCTCAGCGGACTGCGCCCGTGTACGGCCCCGCACCTACAAGGAGCCCCCTCCTGTGAAGCGTTCTTTGCTCAAGTCCCTGATCTCAGCGTCCTTGGTGACCGTCCCCGGCTTCGCGGCTCTGCTCGCACCGGGCGTGGTGGAGGCGGCCCCGCCGGCCTCCGACAAGGGTGTGATCAACGGTGTCGTCAAGAATTCCAATACTGGCGATCCAATCGAGAACGCCATTGTCGTGCTTCAGTGCTCCTGCTTGGGTCAGCAACAGGAGCGCATGACCAATGGCCGCGGCATCTATTCCTTCACGGATCTGCCGCAGGGCAACTACACCATCCAGGTGTTGGCCGGTAAGGCCAACGTCTCGAAGATCACCCAGCTCCCCCGTGGGGCCAAGTTCCGGGCCAACTTCTCGCTCAACCCCGAGCAGGATCAGGTCATCGAGATCGTGGTCGAGGCCTCTCCGGTGGCCTCGAACGCCGCGTCGTCGATGACCGTTGGCATGGAAGAGGCCAAGAAGCTCCCGGTCGGTGGTGACACCAGCCGCGACTTCACGGCCGTCGTCGACATCGCGCCGACCGCCTCCCGGGACGCCGCCGGTATCTCGCTGGCGGGCACCACCGGCGCCGAGTCCAAGTACACGGTCGAGGGCGCCGATATCACCAACCCGGCCTTCGGTACGGTCTCGGCCACGCTCATCCAGGAGTTCGTCCAGGAGGTCGAGATCAAGGAGTCGGGCTACGAGGCCGAGTTTGGCGGCGCCTCCGGTGGTCAGGTCTCGGCTCGTCGCGTCTCGGGCACCAACACCCTCCGCGGTGAGGCGGGCGTCCGCTTCGCCCCGCGCCTCGCGGCGCCGCGGCTGATCAGCTCCACGGACGAGTCGCTGCGCGTCACCCAGGTCGGTGACTACAACGCGCAGGCCTACGCCATCGTCTCGGGCCCGATCAAGAAGGACAAGCTCTTCTTCACCATCGGCGTCGCGCCCAGCGGCACGCGCTTCACCCTGACGCAGAGCTTCTACAACCGCGTCGACCTCGACCAGTCCGGCGGCTACGAGGACTGCCCCTACGAGAACGGCACCAACGACTGTGTCGAGGGCGGCAACTACATCGCGACCGAGAAGTTCGCCGAGCAGAAGTTCCGTACGGGCGCCTTCAACTTCGGTTACATCGCCGGCCTCGACTGGGCCGTGACCCCGCGTCACCGCCTCGGCCTGACGGCGCAGGGTGGTCCCACCTTCCTGCGGACCACCTACCGCCTGCCCTTCAGCTTCGACCCGAACGCCTTCGGCACCAACCCGAGCTCGGATCCCCTGGGTGGCACCTCGCGCATCGCCACCGGTGTGGTCAACGACCACTTCGGCACCAGCCTCGCGCACACCACCTTGGTCGCCCTCAACTACGAGGGTCGCGTCCTCCAGGACAAGATGGAGATCGACGCGGGCGTGTCCTACTTCCAGTCCGTGTCCGAGGACGCCTGGCGCCTGGACAACCCGGAGCTGAAGAACATCCCGGCCACTCAGGAGCAGGACACGCAGGGGCGCAACCTCTACGAGTTCCTCGACCGCGCCGGCGCCGTGGACCTGGTCCCCAACGTCGACCAGGCCTGTAACGGCGCCGACCTGCCCGGCATCGCCTGTCCGACGCGCTTTTGGCTGTCCGGCGGTATCGGCGAGTACGACAAGGACATCAACCGCCGCGTCGCCGGTCGCCTGCACCTGACCCACTTCTTCGAGGGCGCGGGCTCGCACCAGGTCAAGTGGGGTGGTGACGTGTCGTGGCTCCAGCGCCACAGCACCTTCACCTACTCGGGCTCGAACGACGCCGACTTCTACGACAACTGCGACGCAGGCGAAGAGGGCGGCGGCGAGTACTGCTACAACCCGAGCACCAACGAGTACCGGTTCACGCGCTCGACTCGGGTCAACAACCACCGCTTCATCCGCGTCGACACGGACAACCCCGACAACCGCTCGTCTCGCGGCTTCGGCACCATCCGCCGCGAGCAGAAGGACCTCCGGGCCCTCGCCGACGCGCTCGGTCGTGGCGTCCGCGTCGACTCCTACGACGAGACGCTCTCGACCCTCAACTACGCGCTCTTCCTTCAGGACAAGTGGGCGATCCTGTCCAACCTCTACATCAGCGCGGGTGTCCGTTGGGAAATGCAGGACATGCGCGACATCTTCGGTGACACGAAGATCCTGATCTGGGACAACATCGCCCCGCGCCTCGGCATCGTCTACGACTGGACGGACGAAGGTAAGAGCCGCCTGTACGCCAGCTACGGCTGGTTCTACCAGCCCCTGCCTCTGCAGCTGAACTCGCGCGTGTTCGGCGGCCTCGTCGGCGTCAACCGCAGCTTCCAGCAGAGCGACTGCCTGGGCCAGAGCACCACCGTCGACGGCGTGGCGCACCCGCGCATCGACGACAACGGTCAGCCGACCGAGTGGTGTGTCGACACCAACTCGAGCACCACCGGTCTGGTCGAGGGCGCGATCGTCCCGCGGCTCAAGGGCCAGTACAACCAGCAGTTCCAGGTCGGCTACGAGCAGGAGGTCATCGAGGACCTCGTGGTCGGCTTCCGCTGGCTGCACACCGACCTCGGCCGCGCGGTCGAGGACGTGTCGACCAACGGCGGTCAGAACTTCATCATCGCCAACCCCGGCGAGGCCGTGCGCGAGTCCGACATCCAGGCGCAGCGCGACACCTGCTCCTCGCTCCAGGCGGAGTACGACAGCTTCGACCCCGACGACGACGACCGCAACCCGGTCGCCCGCGAGCTCAACCGCTGCAACTTCCTGGTCGACGCCTACGAGCAGATCAACGACCAGTTCGACAAGCCCACGCGCAACTACGACGCGTGGACCTTGCAGCTGCAAAAGCGCTTCGCCAAGAACTGGCTGCTCCTCGCCAGCTACACCTACAGCCGCCTCGTCGGTAACTACGACGGCTTCGTCGACCCGATCAACGGCTCGATCAACATCGGCGCGAGCACCCAGTACGACATCCCCGAGCTCGTGCGGAACAGCTACGGCCCGCTCTCGAGCAACATCCCGCACCGCGTGAAGGTCGACGGCTTCTACAGCTTCGACCTCAAGCAGGCCGGTCGCCTGACCCTGGGCACCAGCTTCCGCTTCCAGTCGGGCTTCCCGGTCAACGTCCGCTCGGATACGCCGAACTTCAACTACGCCGGCTCCTACCTGGTGTACATGCTGCCCCGCGGCTCCGGCGGCGCGGTCCAGCCCAACTACCAGTGGAACCTGACCGCGGGCTACGCCTACCCGCTGCCCAAGGACCTCGAGATCGAGTTCAACGCGCGCGTGCTCAATGTGACCAACGCCAAGGCCATCCTGCGCGTGGACGACATCTACACCTACCAGGCGGCGCGCCCGATCGCTGGCGGCGACATCAGCGACCTCAAGCACGCCAAGGTCTGGGAGCAGGGCGGCGGCGCGGACAACTTCTTCGACCGCGACATCGTTCAGCCGCAGGGTAACTACGGCGTGGAGACCAGCTTCCAGCAGCCGCTCTCGGCTCAGTTCGAGCTGAAGCTTCGGTTCTAGAGTTGTGCTTCGTTTGGATGGGGCTCCCTGGCTTGCTGGGGGGCCTCTTCTAATTCTCGGGTCTTTGGTCTTGGGTCTTTGGTCTTGGGTCTTTGGAGTCGGTGGGCTGTGACGCCGGTGGAGCGCACGGGCCAGCAGGGGACCCTTCCGGCTCAGACAGATCGCTGACTTCGGTCGGTGGGTCGGGGGCAGCTAGCTTCTTTTGTGTGGGGTGCGGCTCCGAAGGTGCGGAGCGTACGCTAAACTCGCCGGAAGGGTCCCCTGCTGGCCCTTTTGTGCGCGTCTTTGGCGGGGGGGTGTTGCCCGCCGAGGGCAAGGGGGGCGTACGCGAGATTCGCTGGAAAGGTCCCCTGCTGGGTCTTTGGTCTTGGGTCTTTAGTCGGTGGGCTGTGACGCCGGTGGAGCGCACGGGCCAGCAGGGGACCCTTCCGGCTCAGACAGATCGCTGACTTCGGTCGGTGGGTCGGGGGCAGCTGGCTTCTTTTGTGTGGGGTGTGGCTCCGAAGGTGCGTAGCGTACGCTAAACTCGCCGGAAGGGTCCCCTGCTGGCCCTTTTGTGCGCGTCTTTGGCGGGGGGTGTTGCCCGCCGAGGGCAAGGGGGGCATACGCGAGATTCGCTGGAAGGGTCCTCTGCTGGCCCTTTTGTGCGCGTCTTTGGCGGGGGTGTTGCCCGCCGAGGGCAAGGGGGGCGTACGCGGAGCTCGCTGGAAGGGTCCTCCGCTGGCTCTTTTGTGTGCGTCTTTGGCGGGGGGTGTTGCCTGCCGAGGGCAAGGGGGGCGTACGCGGAGCTCGCTGGAAGAGCGCGTGCACGAGGGTGGCAGGAGTCCGTGGTGGGTTTCACCGCGGGCTCCTGGCCGTCGTGGAGCGCAGCTTGGTTGCCTGGCCGCGGGGGCTGGCGTGGGGTTGTGGTCAGCGGAGGTCTTCGGCGTCGAGGCCGATGATCAGGTCGGTGTCGGGCGCCAGGGAGGTGTGGCAGTCGACGCAAAAGCCGACCTCGGAGCCGTTGCCGATCTGTTCTTGGATGACGGTGCCGTCTCGCTGGATGAGGGCGAAGAACCAGTCGTTGGCTTCGGGGAAGTAGCCGGGGTCGAATTTGGCCATGACGTTGAGGGCGTCGATGGGGTTGCCCTCGGGGTCGAAGAGCTCTTTGACGAAGAGTGAGCCGGGGGGGAACTCGGCTTGCTGGTCGGCGTCGTCGGGGTCGAGGGTGCGGAAGATGGTGGCAGCGTCGGCGTTGGCCCAGATCGCGCCGCGGCTCATGTTCTCGAGGTGGATCGACTCGACGGTGTCGACGTCGAGGCGCTCGAGCTGGGTGGAGAAGTCGACGGCGGTGGCGATGATCTCTTCGGGGTCGTAGCTCGACTCGTCGTCGCCGCTGCCGTCGTCGGTGCAGGCCAGGGCGAGGAGCGGGGACAGGCACAGGAGCGTGGGGAAGAGACGGGGCATGGCTCTCCCGATGTAGCACGCTGCGCAGGGCTTGCGCAGGCGCCGAGTGAGCCGAGCGCAGGGTCGGGGTGACTGGTGATCCCATTCGAGCTCGACCCAGCCTGGAGGTGGATCCCTGCGGCTAGTCGCGGGCGGAGGAGGGGCATTGCTATCGTGAGCTGTGGAAATCGACGCTGAATCTCTTCAGGATGCGCTCGCCTTCAACGCGGAGCAGGGCCTCGATGCCGAGCAGATCGAGCTCGTCCAGCTGGTGATCGGGGTCGATCCGATGACGGGGGAGATGGATGAGCTGACGGTGCAGTGGCTGTGGGCCTGGCAGGGGTGGATGGGGCTGCCTCAGTCGGGGAAGCTCGATGAGCCGAGCAAGCGGAGGATCCAGCGGCTGGCCAGCGTGGGCGGGTCGCTGCTGCCGGAGATGGTGCGGGTGGGCTGCTGGGTCGACTCGCCGCCGGCCGAGGTGCTGCGCGAGGCGGCTTTGGTGGCGCTGGAGGCCATGGGGATGGAGACCTTGGCGATCGAGTTGGTGGGCGAGGCGGGGAGCTGGGTGCCGCGCTGGACGGCGGATCAGCTGGCGCGTCTGGCTGCGCTGTGTGAGCCGCGGGAGATCGCGGTGGTCTTGGTGGTCGCCGTGGCCCCGGTGCGGGCGGCGATCGAGGCGGCGCTCGCCGAGCTCCCGGCGCTGGTCGAGGCGGGGGGAGCGGCGGGGATCGAGCTGGCGATCGGCGAGGGATGGAGCGAGGCGGAGCTGGTCGGCTTTGCGAGCCTCGATGAGGCCGCCGCGGTGCTGGCCGCGGGGATGCGGGAGATCTGTGCGGCTAGCGAGATGATCCTCGAGCTGAGCGTGGATGTGGATCACCAGGAAAATGGGGAGATGGCCAGCTTGGCGCCGCAGGTGGATCGCGTGCTCCCGCGGGCCTTCAGCGTGCGCACGCGGGCGGGGAGCGAGGTCGGCTGGGAGCACGCGAACGCGCCCGAGCACGAGCAGACCCGGGCGGCCGCGGTGTCGGAGCGGATCCCCGGAGTCATCGATGGGGTGGTCGCGCTGGGGATGGGCTTGGCGGCCGATGATCAACGCTGGCCCGACCACGAGCCGGAGGAGGCCCTGGATCTCGCCCTCGACGCGGCGGCGCTGCTCGGTATCGCCGAGGTCCGCTATCGGGCGAGCAGCTCGCTGCTGGCGGCACAGAGCCCTGCGGCGGCTTTTTTGCAGGCGCGGCCCGAGCGGGTCGATGAGGATGACTGGGAGGACGAGTTGGCCGCGGGGGGCGATGGTGCCGGAGCGGCTGCGGTGCAGGGCGAGGCCGAGGTGGGCGTGGGAGGCGAAGGCGAGGACGCTGGCACCGGAGCAGAGGAGAATGTGGCCGCGGGAGGCGAAGACGCTGCGGGCGAATTGGCGGCGAGGGAGGTCGAGGAGATCCCTGGAGGCGAGGAGACTGGTGCCGACGCTGGCGCGACGACACAGATGGAGCCGGCGCGCGAGAAGGCTGCCTCGAAGCTGCGCCCGCGACCGGCGAGGACGCGGCCGAGTCGGCTCTTGGTCGAGCCCACCAAGGTCAGGGTGCGCCCGAGCAGGCCGCCGCGGGCGGGTCTGAGCCCCAAGCAGGACGCGCCCACGAAGCTCGGGCCCGCGCAGGCGGGGGCCAAGCCTGCATCAGCGCCAGCCCCCGAGCGCGCCGGACGAGAGAGCCTGCGCGTGCGTCCGAGCCGGGCGGCGCGGCGGGTGGTCGCCAAGGCAGCTGGGGGGCAGGCCAGCGAGCTTCGGGCTAAAGTGTCGGTCAAGGCTCGGGTGCGGAGCATTCGCCCGCGCAAGAAGCCGCGCTGAGAAAGCCTTGGCCCGCCGCCTCTCGAACTCCATCGCCGTCGACGATGCGCCCTTTCCCCGCGAGCACCGCGGGGACGTGGGTGTCGTCGGCGTGGCCTTCACACGCACGCGCCTCGATGGCGTGATGACGGGCAAGCTGCGCCGCGACGGGGCCAACGCGACGCAGGCCATCGCCACGCTGATCTCGAGCAGCCCCTTCGCCGAGCACGCCCAGATCGTGCTGCTCGGGGGGATCACCTTTGGCGGCTTCAACGTCGCGGATATCCACGGCCTGCACGAGCGCCTGGACAAGCCGATCCTCGTGCTCGCGCGCAAACGGCCGCGCTACGCCGACATCCGCCGCGCGCTGCTCGAGAAGGTGCCCGGGGGCGCGCGCAAGTGGGCGTTGATCGAGGCCGCGGGGGAGATGGAGCCCTGCGCGGCGCTATGGGTTCAGCGTGTGGGCCTGGAGCTGGACGCGGCCGCGCAGGTCATCGAGGACCTGCGCGTTCACGGCAAGCTGCCCGAGCCGGTCCGAGTGGCGCACCTGATCGCGGGGGCGTTCGCCGACGGGGTCAGTCGAGGTCGCGCGTGAGCTCGACCGGTCAGCCGAGGTCGCGCGTGCGCTCGACGGGGCCAGGTTGGCTCACTGGGGGCTCGCCTCGTCGGGCGAGGCGGGCTGATCCGGGGCCGTGAGCCCGCAGGAGTAGAGCGCACAGTCGAGCTCCTGGCGGAGCATGGTCATCTCGTCGCTGCCGAGGCGGTGACCGACGAGGGCCCCGATGTAGAGGGCCAAGGACAGCGCGGCTGCGAGCGGGAAGGCGAGGATCGCAATCGGCGGATCGCCCAGGGTCCACTGGGACAAGCCCATGGTCAGGCCGATGCAGGCGACCACGCCGAGCACCGAGTGCATGAATACGAAGCCTGTCCACACGCCGGGCTCCGGGCGAAAGACCCCGTGAATATGGGTTGTGCCCTCGGGCGCGTGGTCGAAGGTGAGCTCGAGGCGGGGGGACCAAAAGTGGCGCATGTGCTGGGGGACCCGCAGCTCGGCATAGGGCAGCTGGACCCAGCCCCGGCACTGGCTGAGCTCGGAGGCCAGGCAACGCTCGATGGCACCAGCCGTCTCGAGCTCGGGACGGCTCACGGTGACGTCGAAGCGTGGAAGGACCTCCGGTAAACCCAGCATGAGAGAGCGAAGACTTCTACCATAGGGGATGTCGGGCGATTGACCATCGGAAAGTCTTGCGTCTCATGTGGAATAGCACATTCCACAATTGGCCCTTGGTGAGCTCAGGGGGTGTGTTTGGGGTAGGGCGTGCCGTCTTTGTGCGTGAAGCGTGGGCTGCCCTCGACGTCTTTTTGATACACGAGGTCGACGTCTGGATATTGAACGCTGTCCCTTGGATCGCGGTTGCTGACTTCGAGGTATTGGACCGGACGATCACTGCGGTTGACGAGCTGGTGGGCGTCGTCGCTGCCGGCGGGAAAGCCTGCGCACATGCCTGCGCGCAGGAGCTGCTCGCCCGCGTTGGTGCGCAGCACGACCTCGCCCTCGAGGATGTACACGAACTCGTCCTCGTGGCTGTGGTGGTGGCGCATGGAGGACTCCTTGCCTGGGGACAAGGTCGTGAGGTTGATGCCGACTTGGGTGAGGCCGAGGGCTGCGGTGAGGCTGCGTTTTTCTCGGGGGAGGACGCGGGCTTGGAAGGGGGCGGGGTAGGTGGAGTGGGTGCGGGCGGGGACTTGGGTTGGGTCTAGGGCGGGGAGTTTGGGGGGCATGGGGGGGGTGCTTTCGGGTTTTTGGGTTTGGGTTTGGGTTTGGGTTTGGAGGGGGAGTGTCTTGGGGTCTGTAGGGGATTTTCTCGACGGCAGACACGCGCACGGGGCAGCAGGGGACCCCTCATGCTCAGACAGGCTTGCTGACTGCGGCGGGCGGCTTGCTGGCGGGTGGCTGGGTGTTTGGGGGGAGTCGCGTCGAAGGTAGGGTACGTACGCAAAACTCGCATGAGGGGTCCCCTGCTGCCCCTTTTGTGCGCGTCTTTGGCGTGGGTTGTCCCCGCCGAGGGCGGTGGGGGCTGGGTCTCCGCCGAGGGTGGCTGGATGGGTCTCCGTCGAAGATGGAAGGCTGGGTCGTCGGCGAAGATGGAGGGGGCGGGTCTCCGCCGAAGATGGAAGGCTGGGTCGTCGGCGAAGATGGAGGGGGCGGGTCTCCGCCGAAGATGGAAGGCTGGGTCGCCGCCGAGGGTGGCTGGATGGGTCTCCGCCGAAGATGGAAGGCTGGGTCGTCGGCGAAGATGGAGGGGCGGGTCTCTGCCGAGGATGAAGGGGCTGGGTCGTCGGCGAAGATGGAGGGGCGGGTCTCCGCCGAGAGAAGATGGAGGGGGGGTCTTTGCCCTTTGCCGAGGTTGGTGGGTCAGCGCTCGAGGTGTTCGAGGAGCCACAGCTCGCGGAGGCGGGCTTGGTCGAGGTCGTCTTCGCCGCCCTCATTGGGGGAGGGGGGGAGGGTGAACTGCCAGCGCTGGTGGGGGTTTGGGGTGGTGGTGAGCTCGCGCTCGAGGAGGCGGTCGCGGCGGAAGATGGTGATGGTGGTGGGGGTGCCCAGGTCGAGGTCGGCGAGGCGCTCGTTGGCTTCGTCGACGCTGTGGACGCGGTGGCCGGCGACGGCGATTGGTTCGTCGTCGAGCATGAGGCCGGCGGTGGCGGCGGGGGAGTTGGGCTCGATCTGGGTCAGGGATTGGTGGCCGGACATGCCGGACCAGAGGGCGAGGCGCTCGTCGTCTTCGCCGAGGGGGGTGGCCTCGACGAGGACGCCGGCCTGGGCGAGGAGGGCGGGGAGGGGGAGCTCTTCGGTGCCGTGGACGTAGCGCTGGAAGAAGGGGCGCATGTCCTCGCCGGCCTCGGCCGAGGCGGCGGCGACGATGTCGTCGAAGGTGATGGCGCGCTCGTTGGTGCTGGGGTCTCGGCCGGCCCACAGCCGGCGAAAGAGGCCCTCGATGGAGCCGCTGCGGCCGTGCTCGGCGGCGCGCAGGCGCAAGCTGAGGTCGAGGCAGACGCCGATCAGGTTGCCCTTCTCGTAGTAGCTGATCGCGGTCTCGGGGTAGTTGGCGGCGGGCTGGTAGGCCTTGATCCAGGCGTCGCGGGAGAGCTCGGTCATGGCGCTGTAGTTGCGCCCGGGCTTGGCGACGTAGCTGGTCCAGGCGTTGGCGAGCTCCTCGACGTAGGCGCGCGGGGACACGAGGCCGGCGCGGAGCAGGGCGCGGGTCTCGATGGTCTCGGTGAAGCCCTCGTGGAACCACAGCAGCTGCGAGTAGTTCTCCTCGCTGTAGTCGAAGGGGCCGAGCACGCGGTCGTGGATGCGCTTGACGTTCCACAGGTGGAAGAACTCATGGGCGAGCAGGCGCTGGACCCGGCGGTAGCCGGACGCGTCGGAGAAGATCCACGGGCGTACGATCATCGCGGCGCTGTCGTGGTGCTCGAGGCCGCCGCCGCCCACGGGGTCGGCGACGAGCAAGAACACGTAGCGCGAGAAGGGCAGGCCGTTGAAGGTGCGCGCGAAGGCACGGACGATCTGCTCGGCGTCGGCGGCGAGGCGGTCGAGCTCGGCGTTGGTGCCCGCGGGGGCGAGGAGCACGAATTCCACGGCCGCGCCGGCGACCCGAAACTGGGCGCGCTGGGCCTCGCCGAGCAGCAGCGGGCTGTCGGCGAGCTCGTCGTAGTCGGCGGCGTGGTAGCGCAGGGGGGCGGCGTCGCTCTGCGCGTGGGGCAGGGGATCGAGGGCGGTGTGCACGGGCCAGCCGGCGGCCGGCTGGAGCTCGAGCTCGGCGGGGCGATCGAGCTCGTCGACGACGTAGACCAGCACCGAGCTGCCGTTGAGCAGGGCGAAGCGATCGTCGACGTAGGAGGTGCGCACGCTGAGCTCGTCGGCGAACACCCGGTAGTCGAGGGAGAAGCCCTGCTTGGCGTTGGCCACCCGCCAGGTCTGCTTGTCGACGCGCTCGACCCCGAGCGCGGCGCCGTCGCTCAGGGCGTGGGCCTCGACGTCGTAGACGTGGCGGCCAAAGTCACGGATCAGGTAGGAGCCCGGGGCCCAGGCCGGCATCGCCAGCTCGGTGCTCGCCGCGTGGGCGTCGCTGAGCTCGACGTGGACGTGGACGTAGCGGGTGGTTGGCTCGGGGATCGACAGGGTGTAGCGGACCGGCTCCGGGCTCGCGCCACGCCGCGGGCGCTTCTTGGCGGCGGCGGTGGCGGGGGTCAGGAGCAGGACCAGCAGCGCGATCAGCCAGATACGGCGGGCGGGCATGGCCGCAGTGTATGCTCTCTCGCTCGGCTTGCCGCCCTCGAAGCTACAGCAGCCCGTCGATCTTGGGGACCAGGGCCTCGGCGAGGATCTTGGCGCCTTCAGTGCTGAAGTGGACCCCGTCCTTGGCGCGGATCGTCACGGTCTTGCCGCCGCGCTGGATGCTGTCGGCGTAGCGCGGCCCGAGCAGGCCGCGGGTCGGCACGAAGGCGCCGCCGGGCAGCGCGTCCATGGCCTCCTCGAGGATCGTGTTGATCCGCTGCATGCGCTTGTCGAGCTTGCTCGAGCGCATGTCGGGCATGCCCAGCCAGATCACCTGCTCACCCTGGGGCGCGACGGCCTTGGCGAGCACGTCGACGCGGCGGCGGTACTCGGTCGCCCAGGCGTCCTCTTCCCAGCGGATCCACTCGGGGTCGCTGCCCTCGGCCATGCGCAGGCTCTGGCCGTCGTTGCCGCCAAAGAGCAAGATCGTGGCGGTGGGCGAGAAGGCCTGGGCGAAGCGCGGGCCCTCGCTGAGCCAGTCGTAGAAGTCCGGGCGGGCGAGGCCCGAGGCGCTCTTGGCCTGGCGGTCGACCTCGTGGCCGCTGGCCGCGACGCCGAGCTCGAGGTGCTTGCCGAGGGCGCCGCGCATGGCCGAGCCCCCGATGATCAGCACGCGCTGGCTCGCCGCACGAGCGCGGCCGGGGAGGCCGAGGCCCGCGAAGGCGCCGGCCAGCGCGAGGGTGAAGGAGCGACGGGAGGGCGCGCGCAGGTCAGACATGCTCCGATGGAACAACGAACTCGCGGCGCACGCAAATCTCTAGCCAAGGCGCCTCTGCGGGGCGGGGACCGAGCCGTTTTGGGGGGATGCTCGAGGTCCCCGCCCCGCGGGCGGCGCCGGGGGACGCGCCTACCAGGTAGCGATGATGAACTCGCCGCGGGTGACGACCTCGTCCTCGCCCTCCCCCTCGCGGTATTCGGCCCAGCCGCCGAGCGAGCCCTGGCTGTCGGGCATGTTGGTGTCGGGGTCGACGGAGAAGCTGGCGTCGAGGATCACGCTGAGCTCGTCGGGGTCGGCGGGATCGACCTCGGAGATCTCGAGGGTGCCCTCGATGCTGTCCATGTCGATGACGTGGTGCACGGTGGCCACGCCGAGGGCGTCATCCTCGAGCTCGGCGCTGAGGACCACGGGCAGGTCCTCCTTGAGGGTGCCGTCGTCGCTGGCGAGCTTGACCGAGACCTCGAGCTCGAAGCGCGAGCGGCAGTCGAGCTCGTCCTCGAGGCCCTGGGCGACCGCGGCCTCGTTGGGCGTGGACTCGATGAAGCGCAGCGCGCCGCCGATGTCGGCCAGGGTCAGATCGAGCTCGACCTGAGCGGCGACCGGCTTGACGTCGACCTTGACGTCGCCCTCTTGGGCCATCCAGTTGAGGGTCGTGATGAACTCGCCGGCGATCGGGTCGAGCACGTCGCCTGCGGTGAAGCCGGCGGAGGACGGGGTGTCGAGGCTCTCGAGCTCCTGGATCGTCTCTTCACAGGCGATCTGGTCCTCGCTCTCGGAGTCGCCAGACTCGTCGGCCTCGTCGGTGGCCTCGTCTTCACCGGTCCCGGTCTCGTCGTCGACCTCGCCCAGGGGGTCTTCGTCTACGCCGCAGGCGCTGGCCAGGGCGGCGACGCAAAGCAGGGGCAGGACGGAGTGGGTGATGCGGAGGGAAGGCATGAAGGAAGCATGAGCAGCGCTTTGGGGGGCCGCCACGATGACGATTTTGTCAGCGTCGCTACGCCTGCGAATTTGCCGTGCAGGCGGCCTCCCACGCGGTCGAGCCGTGCTCGCCGTCAGCGATGTCATGCTCCCGTGGCGGGCTTGTCAGAGTCTCGGGCCGGACTCCGCAGCGAAAACAGGCCTCGACTGATCCTTTGGACAAGGCGCAACTGCGCACCAGGAGGCCGTTTTCGCCGGCTTTACGGGGTCGGAGCCCCGCAGAGCCGGTTCATTCAATCTCGGCTGAAATTGTTGGCTCAGAGATCCTCGGGCGGAGGCGCGCCGCCGTAGTCGGAGTCTGCCGAGTTGGAGTCGTCGCTGGTCGTGTCGGTCTCGGAGCCGGAGTTGGACTCGCCCTCGCCCTCGGTATCGGCGGTCGTCGTGTCGTCCTCGCCCTCGCTCTCCTCGGTCGTGGTCTCTTCCTCGGAGTCGCTGTCTCCACAGCCGGCCAGGCTCAGGCCGATCGTCAGCGCGAGCGCGCCGAACTTGGAGGGGAGGGGGGAAGGGGCGGGCGCGATCGTGATGCTCGCGTGGCAAAAGGGGCACTCGGCCTCGTCGGCGCGGATATGGCGATGGCAGGCGTGACAGGCAAACATGTCGCGGACGAGCCTATCAAAACGAGCTCGCCCGCGTGCGGCTAATGTGGACGCTCGCGTCGCTCGACGAGGCGATCGGCACGAAGTCCTCGATCGCGAAATCGCTCACGCGCGGGGGAGCGAGGCGATGTAGGCTGGGCGCGTGATCCCGATCCCGAGTGGGGCCATCGAGCTGCGCGACGAGGGCACGCGACGCAGCTGGCGTGTCGAGCTCGCGGCTTTCTCGATCGCGCCCTTCGTGGTCACGCGCGCGGACTATCTCGCGCTCCTCGGCGGCCCGCGCTGCCCCGAGGACGAGGCGGGCCTGCCGATCACCGAGGTCTCGTGGCTCGACGCGATCGCGTTTTGTAACGCGCTGTCGCTGCGCGAGGGCCTGCGCCCCGCGATCGACCCGGGCGAGGACCCCGAGGGGCGCGACGCGAGGGTCGATCTGCGCGCCGACGGCTATCGGCTGCCGACCGAGGCCGAGTGGGAGTACGCCTGCCGAGCCGGGTCCACGGACGCGCGCCCCGGCCTGCTCGAGGACATCGCCTGGTACCGCGAGAACTCGGGCGAGCGCGTCCACGAGGTCGGCACCCGCGAGGCGAACGCCTGGGGCCTCCACGACATGATCGGCAACGTCTGGGAGTGGTGCTGGGACGTGTTCGATCCCGAGGTCTACGGCCCCTATCGCGTGTTTCGAGGCGGAGGCTGGTGCGACCTGCCTCGCGCCTGCCGCTCGTCGTGCCGCCGCAAGAGCCACCCCACCTTTCGCATCGACGATCTCGGCTTTCGACTCGCGCGCTCGAGCAGCCCGTGGTGAAAGCGCCGAGGGGACTGGCCTCGAACCCGCTGTCGGTGCTCTGGACAGCGGGTCCACCACCAGCGCTCACTCTGCGACGAAGTAGGCGCGGCCCTGGGAGAGGTCGGCGAAGGCCGCCTCGATCTGCGCGGGCACGGGCTCGTCGGCCTGGCCGGTGCCAAAGAGCTCGTTGTCGTCCTCGGGCGACTGCGTCCAGGTGAACGCGGCGTTGAAGGTGTATAGGTTGCCGTCGTTGTAATTCATCGTCCACACCAGCCAGTCGGCGCTCGGGGCCGCGTCGGCGTCGGCCAGGGCGAAGGACCAGCGGGCGATCTCCGTGCCCTGAGGCGCGGCGGGGGGATCGCCGTCCTCGAGCTGGATGATGTCCGCGAGCGAGATGCCCCCGACCTCGGTGAGCGCGTAGAGCAGCGCGCGGCCGTCGTCGAGGTTGAGGTAGAGCGTGGCCTCGCTGGTGTCGTCGGGGTTGGGCGCGTAGACGGCCGCGGTCGGGGTCTCTCCGACCAGCGCGGCGAAGCTGTCCCCCCAGGCCAGGGGCGTCTGCCATACGCCGGCGTCGCGCCAGTAGATCATCTGATCCTCGGCGACGACGATCAGCACGTCCCAGTCGGCGATCAGGCTGGCCGCGGCGATGCCCACCGAGCAGTCCGGCGCGTTCTCGCCGATCCAGGCCTGGTCGAGGGCGATCGACGACCAGGTCTGGGTGTCGAGGTTGAAGGTGTACTGCTTGCGCGCGCAGGCCGGATCACCAGTTGTGTCGTTCTCGTCGGTGGTGTCGCTCTCATCGGTCTCGCCCGAGGAGGTGTCGACATCGTCCTGGCCGGTGGACTCGCTCGAGCTCTCGCCCGACTCCCCGGTCTCGGCGGTGCTCGTGGCCTCGTCGGCCCCGTCGGTGGTGCTGGTCATGAAGGTGTCTCGAGCATCATTGTTCCCCCCTGCACAGGCGACGATGAGGGGAAGAGTGGCGATAAAGGCGGCTTTGCGCATCGGCGGATGGTATGTGTCAGTGGCACGGGAGGCCAAGCGTAGTCGAGGTTCAAAGTGATGTCATTTCGAGGGTGAAGGCTCACGCCCTCGAACCTTTGGAGATCAGGGAAGGTGCCGCCTGGTAGGCTGTCTGAGGGCGTTGAGGCCCCCACGCAGAAACTTCCCGAGCGACCTCGCGGAACCGGCAAAAAGTGCGCATATGCCAGAGGGTAGCGTGCGAGACCGTGCACGGTCTCGCCAAGAAAGTGTCGACTTTTAATGTGCGAATATGCGCGTCTGAACATTGGCAATCCATGCGATTCGGATCATGGGTATATCGTGTTTTGCCGAGCTCGAGGTGGGCATTGGCGCCTCACCCCAAAGTGGGCGAAGGTCGGTCATGCCGCTGCTCCCCGAGATCGACTCGAAAGCACGCTACCGCGAGCTCGTGGCCGACGAGGCGCGCTGGCGGCCAGGGCTGCGGGTGATCGCCGCGCGCCATGGCCTCGCCTTCGACCGCCTCGAGCGGGCCAAGGGAGGGACGCACATCGTCTACCTCGACGATCGCGTGGTCGTGAAGCTCTTCGTGCCGCTGTGGGCCGACGACGCGCTCGCCGAGCGGGCGATGCTCGCCCACGTCGCGGGCCGCCTGAGCATCGCCACGCCGGGCGTGCTCGGCGAGGGCGAGCTCGAGGGCTGGCCCTACCTGGTGCTCGAGCGCGTCCCCGGCAGCCACCTCTCGGAGCGCTGGTCCTCGCTGGACCAGGGCTGCCAGCGCTCGCTCATCGCTCAGCTCGGTGCGCTCGCGGCCAGCCTCCACGCGCTCGCGCTGCCCGAGCTGGAGGCGGCCATGCGCGCGGACTGGCAGGCCTTCTTGGCGACCCGGCGCGAGCAGCTGGTGGACAAGCAGCGTGAAGACGGGCTCTCGCCGGCCTGGATCGCCGACATCGAGGCCGCCGTCACCCCAGCGCTGCTCGCCGAGCTGGGCGAGGCGAAGCTCGCGGCCTTGCACATGGACCTGCACCACGACCACCTCATGGTCCAGGATGTCGACGGGGCGCTCACGCTGTCCGGGCTGTTCGACTTTGGTGACGCGATGTTCGGCGCGTGCGAGCACGAGCTGATTGCCCCGCTCGCGTTCATGGCCACCATGGTGCCCGGGGGCGCGCGGGCGCTGCTGCGTGGCTACGGCTACGCCGAGCGCGAGCTCGACGAGGGCCTCGCCAGCCGGCTGACGGGGCAGCTGCTCTTACAGCGCCACTGCCGGCTCTCGGGGGTGCTGGCGCGCCTGGGCAGGGGGCAGGCGCCGCCCGAGGACCTCGCGGCGCTGCTCGCCCGGCTGTGGGACTTTCGTGGGTGCGCACACTAGTGTGCGCGGCAGAGGACTTGAAGGGTCTCAGGCGCCGGACCGCCGGTTGCTGACGAGGCGCGAGGAGGGAGTTTGTCGGGCACAAATGACTGACGAGCAACGAAGTCAGCGGCCGGTGCTCCAAGCCTGGGGCCCTTCAAGTCCTCTGCCGCGCACACTAGTGCGGCGTGCTGCGCTTTCGCGTGCTCGAAGCACCCAGGGCCGAGGAGATCACTGAAGTTGCGAGGCGGACCCTCGACCGGCTCGCCCGGGTGTGCGCCGAAGGCCGTCCTGGCTTGCGCCCGCAAGACCGTGCTGAACACTGGTATGTCCGCGCCGAGTGACTTGGGCAACGCGGGCGTTCGGGGCGCTGGTAGCATGGAGTCCATGAGGATCGCTAGATACGTCGGCGCCTTGCTAGCGACGGTCGCGCTGGGTTGTGAAGGGCCCAGTGCGGATGAAGCTGGCGACGTCAGCGGCGACACCGCGACAGAGGGATCCAAGCCGACCTGCGAGCTCGTGTCGACCACTGAGCTCGCTGGCGTGGATACGATCGCCCCCAACGGGCGGTCTGGTGCCGATATCCTCGCGGTGATCCCCGAGTCCTTCGAGACCACGCTGACTTGGGATCTCTCGAGCCTTAGCGCGGAGGTCGAAGTCCTCGACGCCTCTGGTCAAAGCTCCGCGTTGACGTTGACCTTCGACGTGCCGATGAATCCCCAGGTCTTCTTCGAGGACTGGGAAGCCATGGATGCCTCGGGGGAGGTCGTCCAAGACGTCGACGTGGTCTGTGATGACTTTGTCCGGACGGCGATAGGTGTGAGCGCCGAGACCGAGGACGGTGCGCTAGCGATCGAGCTGTCGGGGCTGGACGTGGGCTTTGGGCCGGACCATCCCGAGACCGAGGACTGGGCCAAGCCCTTCATCCATGCCGCGCGAGACCTGAGCTCGCCGAGCGTCAACTTCCTCGCGCCCGTGGCCCAGCCAGCGGATGCTGGCAAGACCTTGGGGCTCATCTTCGACGCGCCTCAGATCACGGGGTCGCTCACGGTCTACGCCACCAGCTCAGAGGAAACGTACCGGCTCGTGGTGGCGCGATGGTGAAGCGCAGGGTCGCCTCGCTGCTGCTCTCTTTGGTCTTGGGTTGCGGCGACCCTGGTGCAGAGCTCTGCGATGAGCCAGAGTCTGTGGGGGGTGATGAAGTTGGCGCTGCGGGACTGACTTCGACGGGGGGGGAGTCGAAGATCGCCGAATTCGATGGACTGGATCGTCGGTTATTGGAGAACGACACCGTCTCGTCCTCGGGACAAGCCTTTGGCTTTCGGAACTGGGGGCTGGAGGACCCTCGGGTTCCCGTCAGCTCCGAGAATGATCTCCAGTCTTATCCGCTGCGTACCATAGCCCTCGTCCGTCTCCAATACCCCAAGAAAAACTCCGTGGGTTATTGGCTCGATCGGGGGACGGGTTTCCTCGTTGGCCCGAGACACCTTCTGACCAACCGGCATGTCGTAGGGGGGACGTGGGGGGACCTCAATGAATGGATCGATGACCCCCCGGAGTTCTTCAGTTTGGACGTTTTTCCTGGGCGTTCGAACGAGGCCCTGCTCAATGGCGGTGCTTGGGCTGTCGAGCGCGTTATTTGGAACCCTTTCCCGGAGACGATGTATGACGACTACGCGTTGCTGATCTTGGCGGATGACAAGGAGCGGAGTGGCCAGTATGGTAGAATGGGCTTGTGTAGAGCGTCGAGAGGCACGCTCGATGAACTCTCCGTGTTCACCGCGGGATACCCCGCACCGACGGAGGCCTGCGACCAGTCACCGGAGGCAGACGAGCATGGCTGCCCTTGTGCTGGCTGGATGTACCTTCAATCGTGCGTGGTCGAGGAGGTCGAGTCTCAACAACTCACTCACTCGTGCGCGAGTCAGCCCGGTCAATCGGGCAGCCCCTTGTGGGTCGACGAGTGCTCTGGTGGGACCCGGTGCAGCGTCGGAATTCACTATGGCAAGAACGGACTCGATGCTGGTGCCGTCCGCTGGGAGGACGAGGACATCGAGTGGCTGCACGCCAGGATCTGCGCGTGGCCGTCGGATTACGCACCGATGCCTCCCTTTTGTGATTAGAGTACGAAGACTGCGGAGCCGTGAACTCGGTTCCTGCTGGTAGGGGGGCTGGCGGCACGTTTGTCGTGGTGTCTGTGAGCAGCGCAGCCAGACCGACTACCATGTTGCGGACACCGACGATCGCCTCGTGCTGCGCGAGATCTCGCGTGACGTCGAAGGCGTGTCGGGCGAGGGCCGAGAGTGGGGTGAACTCCGACCTCGGCTCGACGCTCACAGGCGCGAGTGGATTGAGCTGCGGACGCGTGCATGTGTGGAGCGGCGCTCGGCGGCGGCTCGTTGCCTCGACGATTGGGCCGCGGCGTTGTCCGCTCGGGTCGATTCGTGGGTCGCCGGCGATCCAAGCTGGGGGACGAGCGAGCTCGATGACGCCATCGCGCTGCCTCACGGGCTCCTAAGCCTGTACGTCGTGGTCGAGCTTCTCGAAGGGCGCGCGGCCCTCGACGAGCTCGTCGGCGCGGATCTCCCGGCCGGTGCCCATCTGCTCGACGAGGCGAGAGATGCGGGGCTCGGTGATCTCCACGGGGCCCTCCTTGGCGCGGCGCTCGGGATCCTCGTACTCGCGGATCAGCCGAAACAGGCCGTTGTCGAAGGGCACGCCCTTGGGGGGGATCGCCGGCTCGATGCGCTCGCGCATGCCCATGCGCTTCATCTCGAGGGCGCGGTGGTGGCAAAAGGGGTTGTTGCCCGGGCGGCCGAGGAGGGGCTCGTTGGCGGCGGTGCAGCCCGACATGCAGGTCTCGGCGTAGTAGCACTCGCGGCAGTAGCCCCACAGATCGTCGAGGGTCCGCCGGCGCATGTAGGTGATCTCGGGCGCGCTCTTCCAGATCGCCGCGAGGCCGTGCTCACGCCAGCTGCCGCCGATGTTGGCCGGGCCGCCGAGGCTGGGGCAGTTCTTGATGGCGCCGTCGCTCTCGATGCCGATGGTGCTCTTGCCGGCCGCGCAGCCGCGGTAGTGGGCCTTTTGAAAGCGGCGCAGCTTGTGTTCGAAGGGCCCGAAGTAGCCGAGGTTGTTGGCCGGCCAGATCCGGACCTTGCGCTGGATCGCCCGGTCGGCGATGCGGCTGAGCTGCTCGAAGAGCTCGAGGAACATGTAGGGCTGGAGGATGATCTCGGCGTTGCTGGCCGCGTTGCCGTGGGCGACGGTGATCTGCAGCTGCCAGGAGTGCACGCCCTCGTCGGCGATCAGCTCGAGCAGGGGCTCGTGGTCGCCGAAGTTGACCTGGTTGATCTGCGAGTTGACGGCGATCCGCGCCCCGGCGTCCCGGAGCAGGCGCAGGGCCTGGAAGGCGCGCTTCCAGCTGCCCGGGCGGTTGCGGAGCTTGTCGTGGGCGGCCTCGAGGCCGTCGATCGACACGCTCACGCTCTGGATCCCGGCCTCGACCATGGCCTCGGCCCGGGCCTGCGTGATGCCCAGGCCGCCGGTGGTCATCGTCGCCGACATGCCGCGCTCGCGGATCCGGCGGATGACGAGGATGAAGTCGTTGCGCAGGTAGGCCTCGCCGCCGATCAGCACGACCTCGCCGACGCCGGCCTCGGCGAGATCGTCGACGAGGGCCAGGGCCTCGTCGGTGCTCAGCTCGTTGGGCCGGGCCTCGCCGGCCCGCGGGCCGCAGTGCAGGCAGCGGTGGTCGCAGGCCAAGGTGAACTCCCAGACCGCGAGGGCCGGGCGCGGCACGGGGCCGCTGTCCTCGGTGGTAAAAAAGCGCCGGGTCTTGCTCGGCGGCAGCTGATTGACGACGGGCAGGCGCTTGCGGGCGTCCTTGAGGCGCATCGCGCCCACCTTAGCAGCCGATCTCGGGCGCGGCGGCGCTCGGCGGTGAAGCATTCGAGCGCGGAGGCCCGGGGGCGGCGCCGGGCGGTGAAGCAACTGCTCGCGGAGGCCCCAAGTCGGCGCCCGGCGGTGAAGCACTTGACCGAGGAGGCCCGAAGTCGGTGCCCGGCGGTGAAGCGAGTCCGGCTCGAAGGCCCGAGGGTGGCGAATTTGCGGAGATCACGCGGCGCAGAGGCCCGAAATCGGCGCCCGGCGGTGAAGCGAGTCCGGCTCGGAGGCCCGAGGGCGGCGATCTGCGGAGATCACGCGGCGCGGAGGCCCGAAATCGGCGCCCGACGGCGGCGGCGCGTCGAGGCGGTGGCGAGCTTCGCGCTCGTCGCCGACCCGCTCAGGGATCGACGCGGACGATCTCTTCGGCGATGCCGTCGGCGTACCACAGCCGGCCGGCCGGGCCGATCTCCAGGCCCATGAGCGCGCCCGCGGGGGTGTGGATGCGCCCGAGCTCGCCGCCCTCGAGATCGAAGGCGACGATGTCGGCGCTGCCGAACTCGCCGACGAAGAGCCGGCCCCCGTGGAGGGCGAGGCCCGAGGGACGATCGAGGCCCTCGGCGAGCACGTGGACCTGCGCGCCCTCGACCCCGGTGTAGGTCGCGCCGTCCCACTCGCCGGGCAGGGGGCCGATGTCGACGCCGGTCTGGGTGTCGAGGGCGAAGATCCGCCCGGCGCCGGTGTCGGCGACGTAGAGCAGCCCCGAGCTCGGGTCGTACTCCATGTGCCCGGGGATGTCGTCGACGCGGGTGACCTCGACGTCGACGTAGCGGGTGATGATGCCGTCGGAGTGGTCGCCGCCGCCGGGGCCGTGGTCGTCTTGGAAGTCGTAGCGGACGATGTCGCCGTGGAAGCCGTCGAAGGCCCAGTAGGCGTTGCCCTGTTCGAAGGCGATGCCCATGCACAGCGGGCTTTGGTGGAGCATGTCGAGGTGGCTGCCCTCCTGGGCCCCGGGCGGGAACTCCTGGCCGACCATGGCGAAGATCTCGAGGTCGGCGGGCCACAGCGTCGGGCCCATGAAGTCGTCGGGCGGCTGGGGCCCGACGTTCCACTCGTTGCGGGACTCCTGGCAGGTCGCGAAATTGCCGTTTAGCCCGAAGGCCGCCGAGGACACGAAGGCCATGAAGTGCTGGCCGTAGGCGTCGATGCGGACCTCGGCGCTCTGCTGGGCGGTGCCGGGATCGAAGACGATCACCGCCCCGTGGCTGAGGGTGTTGAAGGTCCACAGCTGCTCGGGGGCGAGGGGGTTGAAGGCGAGGTCGCGGGGGACGTCGAGGCCGTCCTCGGCCGTGGCGATCACCGTGAAGGTCGCGCCGAATTCGGGCACGGCGCTCTCGCCCCAGGTGGTCTCGAGGGTGTCGGCGTTCTCGTCGGCGCCCTCGCTCGTGCTCTCGGCCTCGTCGGCGTCCTCGCCGAGGGTCTCGCCGATCTCGGCCTGGTCGTTGCTCTCGCCGCCCTCGTCGCCCTCGGGGGTGCAGGCCGCGAGCAGGGCGAGGGCGGCGATCGGGAGGCGGAGGGTCGCGGCGCGCGTCGACATGGCGCCGACTATAGCGAAGCCGGGGCGCTGGTGGGCGCCGAGCCCGGCTGGTAGGGTCGAGGGGGGTCGCATGCAGCGGATCTTCCTCAGCTACGGCTTCGCGGATCAGGACGGCGACCTCTACAAGGCCGCGCTCGCGCTCATCGACAGCCTCGGCTTCGACGTGGTCACCGGCGAGGTGCTCAGCGGCTCGCTGACCGAGGAGATCAAGCAGCGCATCAAGGGCTGCTGGGGGCTGGTCGCGCTGATGACCCCGCGCGAAGAGCAGGCCCCGGGGGTCTGGCGGACCTACAACTGGGTGCGCGACGAGTACAATTTCGCCTACGCCCTCGACATGCCGAGCGTCGCGGTGATCCAGGCCGGGGTCGAGATCAAGGGCAGCCTCGCCGGGGGGCCGGTCTACATCGAGTACGACCCCGAGCGACCGCTGCCCGGAGTCACTCGGCTGACCAAGCTGCTCGCGCTGTGGAAGCGCAAGGCCGGCCGCCGCAGCCGGGCGCTGCTGCTGCCTCGGGACCTGGCCCAAAAGGCGCGCGGCGGCGGGGCGAGCTGTCGCTACCGCTGCTTCTCCAACCGCGACTACTGCTACTCGGACTGGCGCGACGCGCTGCTCGTCTTCGAGCCGGGCGGCGTCGTCGCGCACCTCGACGCCATCGGCGAGGATCAGCTCGTCGAGGTCCAGCTGAAGCTCACCAGCGAGACCTGGGCCTCGGTCGCCACGCCCCAGGATCTGCGCGTCGAGCTCGCCCGGGTCGGGGGTGAGCCGTGAGGCCCCGCCAGAGCGCGCAGGCGGTCGGCGAGGGCTACTGGCGCTGGGCGATCTGGATCGAGGGTACGCCCGAGGAGCTCGCCGAGATCGAGGAGGTGATCTATCACCTCCACCCGACCTTCAGCCCGGCGATCGTCACCCGCAGCGATCCCGGCGACGGCTTCCGCATCGAGCGCGAGGGCTGGGGGGTGTTCGTGGTCGGGATCGAGGTCCGGCTCCGGGGCGGCGCGCGGGAGGTCTTCCGACACATGCTCGACTTCGCCGAGCCGGCGCCGCTGAAGGAGGTCGCCGCTCGCCCGGATCGGCTGCGGGTCTTCGTCAGCTACGCCCGCGACGACGACGAGCTCGCCCGCGAGGTCAAGCGCAGGATCGAGGAGGCCGGCTTCACCACGTGGATCTATCGCGACGAGCTCAGGCCGGGGGAGGACTGGCGATGGGCGATGCGCGAGCAGCTCGAGTCGTCGGACGTCGTCGTGGCCTTGAGCTCGGATATTCCCTCGCGCTGGATGGCCGCCGAGGCCGAGCAGGCCCGCCGCCTCGGCAAGCCGGTCCTCGGCGTCGGCGACGAGCGCCTGCTGCGGGACTTCGTGGCCACCGATCGCGTCGTCTCCCTCGAAGCGGGGGCCCTCGAGGGGGCGCTCCTCGAGCTGAGCGACGAGCGCTCCAAGAGCTGAGCGCGCGGGAGGAGCCGGGCCGGGTCTCACGCGGGCGCGGGGAAGGCCGCCGCGCGCAGGGCCGCGTAGTCCGGCGAGAGGTAGAAGCTCAGCAGCGCCGCGACGCGCACGGCGAGGTCCTCGAGGCGCAGGCGCTCGCGCTCGTCGTCGCTGCGCGTGGGTCGGGTCAAGGCGGCGCGCAGGCCGTGGCTCTCGACGAGCGGCCACTGGCTCAGGTGCGCGGGGTGGACGGTGAACATCGCCCGGATCGCGGCTCGCGGGTCGCCGCAGGCCACGAGCCCGGCCCGCTCGGCGCTCAGCTGCATGACCCGGTGGGCGGCGATCAGCTGGCTGTTGTCGCTGGCCAGGCTGTGGCTCTCGCGCTTGGCGAGCTTGCGCCGCCAGCGGTCCACGGCCGGGGCGCCGACCTTGTCGAGCAGGTGCTTGGCCGGGCCCTCGAGGCGCTTGAGCAGGGGCGCGGCGGCCAGCAGCATGCTCAGGCCGGTGAGCCCGAGGTCCAAGGTGCCCGACCAGACCTCGTCGCTGGTCACCCGGCGATGGGCGAAGCGCAGGTGGGCGAGCTCGCAGGCCACGGCGAAGCGCAGGGCTGGCTCGGCCAAGAAGGCGTGGCTGTGGGGATCGAGGTGGTCGCCGCCGATCAGCATGAAGGCGGTCGAGTCCTCGTAGGCGCGCAGGCCCACGGACTTGTCGCCGCGGGACACGAAGGGCTCGACGCCGCCGAGGCCGAGCATGATCGTGGCGTCGGCGATGGCCCGGGCGAGGGCGGTGGCCTTGGCCAGGTTGGCGCGCTCGCAGTAGCTCTTGAGCTGCGAGCAGTCGGGGACGGCGACCTTGGCGAGCGCGCCCTGGAGCCGGCCGAGCACGCCGTCGACCCGCGCGGCGGGGTGGTGGAGGAGCTCGAGGCCGTGGGCGTCGAGGGCCCTGGCCTTGATGCGCGGGGTCTCGGTGTTGTTGGTGTCGGTCTTGGGCGCGAAGCCGTCCTCGGCGAGGAGGTCGCGGACGATCTCGGCGCGCTCGAGCAGGGCGTGCTCGTCGGCGTCGAGCTGGCCGCGGGCCTCTCGGCGAGTGTGGAGCGCCTCGACCAAGGCGTCGAAGCGCTCGGCCGCCAGCGGCTGGAGCCGGGCGAGGTCGGCGAGGGCGGCGACGTGGCCGTCGCCGAGCTGGGCCTGGGCGGCCGCCGCGAGCTCCTGGAGCTCGACGCGGATCAGCTGGCCGCCTCGCTCGGGGCTGGGCGGGAGCAGGTCCTGGAGCTCCTCGCTGGGCAGGCGCGGGCGCCGGGCGTCGAGCAGGGTCTGGGCGCGCTGGGCCTCGCCGAGCTCGAGCAGGTGCTCGACGAGGACGAAGTCGACGACGGCCTCGGCGACGAGATCGCCCTGGAGGTTCTCCTGCAGCAGCGGGCGCAGCTGCTCGTGGAGGGGCAGGGCGAGGCGCTGGCCGTCGTGGCCGAGCTCGCACAGTAGCTCGACGATGAGCTCGCCGCGCTCGGGGCCCAGGGACCAGCGCCGCCACCACGCGACGAGGGCCTCGCCCTCGGCCTGACCCTCGGCGAGGGCGCGCAGGGCCTCGCGCAGCGGCGCTGGGAGCCCGGCGAAGCTGTCGCCGGGTCCGAGGGGCTCGGGTTGGGCCGGGGCGCTCTCGTCATCGGAGGGCTCGTCTCCGGACGGCTCGCCCTCGGACGGCCCGCCCGGCGGGAGGACGCGAAAGTGCTGGGGCTCGAAGAGCACGGCCGCGGTCACCCGCGACCAGGGATCGCCGGCCTCGGCGAGCTCGTCGAGGATCGCCTCCGCGCGCTGGCCGAGGGCGGACTCCGGGTTGGCGCCGCTGCGTCGCCACAGCGCCCGGGCGAGGCCGCGCTTGCGCTCGAGGGCGGGGAGGGCAGGGAGCTCGGCGAGGGCGGCGAAGGTGGCGTCGTCGCCGAGCGGGACGCGGAGGTGATGCTCGCCGCTGTGGACGAGGGCGCGACCCATGGCGCTGGTCTCGACGCGCAGCTCGGCGGGATCGAGGGCGGTGATCCACACGTCGCCCACGGGCGAGATGGCGACCAGGGCCTGGCGCCGCTCGCTGATCACCATGGCCACGCGGCCGCGGGCGTCGGGGAGCAGCGGCGAGTCGAAGTCGTGGCGCGCCTCGGTCTCCTGCCAGGCCAGCAGGCGCTCGTCGGCGTCGAGCCAGCGCTGCAACCAGGCGCGCTCGTGGGCGGTCATGGCGTCGACGAAGGGGCCGTCCCAGGACCAGGGGCCGTCGGCGTGATCCAGGGCCCGGCGCAGGCGCTCGCCCGTGGTCGCGGCCTGATGCGGGGACAGGCCGTGGCCAAAGTAACGAGCCACGCGGACCAGGGCGATCATCCGCTGGACCTGATCCCCGCGGCCCCAGGGGATCCCCAGGCGGTGGCCGTCGACGAGCAGGCGATCGCCGAGGGCCCGCGGCTGCAGGCGCAGGCGCTGGTCCGCCGCGAGGAGATCGACGACGGCGCCCGGCTCGTCCGCGGGCGCCCGAAGCAGCACGAGGTAGAGCCCGCTGCGCGTGCGACATAGCGCGGTCGCGCTGCGCTGGCCGTCGCCAAAGGGGAGCTCGCCGCCGAGGTCGATCTCCTCGAGCAGCTCGCCCTTGCCGGCCTCGCGCAGGCGCTGCGCGGGGGAGGGCGGCAGGGCGGGGTCGTCTTTGGCCATATGGTCGGTCGGGCGCGATCGCTGCGTGACCGCGGGCCTCAGCGCGGCGCGTCGTCTTCGCAGGGGCCGCGGTAGGCGAACTGTCGGTTGGGGCAGGAGCCCGAGCCCTGGAACTCGAAGTTGTTGCAGCCGCAGTATGTGGCGAGATCCATGGTGCAGGCTGTCTCCGCGTCGGCGCAGGTGCCCATGGCGGCGCGTCCGCAGCCCTCGAGGCCCTCGCCCAGGCACATCCCCGATGCGCATTGTCGCCCGTCTGCGCAGGGCTCGCCGATGGCGAGCTTGGGCTCGCAGGCGCCCGGGTAGGCGTAGCGCTTGCCGGGGCAGCTGCCAGAGCTCTGGAACTCGGCGCCGTCGCAGCCGCAGTAGGTGGCGAGATCCCGGGTGCACATGCGCTCGGTGGACACGCAGCGGCCCTGGCCGGCCTCGCAGCCGACGCCCTCGCAGACCTGGGCGTCGCCGCAGTCCGCGTCGCTGTCGCAGAGGGCTCCGTCCGGGAGCGCGGGGCCGGTGGGGCCGGCAGCGGCGCCCTCGTCGGCGCCTTCGTCGGCGACCTGATCCCCCTCGGCGGGGGCTGCGTCAGCTGCGCTTGCGTCCGCGTCGGTGTTGGCTTTGCTGCCTTCGTCCGATGGTTGCTGGGTCTGCACGGAGGTGGTGCAGGCCGTGGAGGTCAGGAGCAGGGCGAGGAGATAGCCGAGATTGCGCGGCACATCGCGGAGGGTAACTCAGTTTGCTACCGGTGGCCTGGCACAGCTTGGGCGGCCGCGTCTGGAGCCCGTGAGCGCCGCTTTTGCGGCTCGCCTCGGGTTGGTGAGTGTTATGCTGGGGACGTCGAGGTCCTGATGTCGGATCCCTCCCTCGCGCCGCCGCTACTGTCGAGTCCGCTCGCCCGGACCGGCCTCGCGCTGCGCGGGACTGGCTTCGCGCTGCGCGGCATTGGCTTCGCGCTGCGCGGGACTGGCTTCGCGCTGCGCGGGACTGGCTTCGCGCTGCGCGGCATTGGGTGCCGAGGTTTGGCCATCGCGGCCGTGCTCGCCGGTGTGGTCGCGCTCGCCCCTGCCTGGGCGCGCGCCGGGGATCCCCCAGAGCCGGAGCCATATACGCCCACCCCCACGCTCCACCTCCAGCCCGAGAGCGCTCGGCTGATCCTGGATCTGCCGCCGGAGCTGCTCCCGCCTCCGGACCTCGGGGCCTTCGGGCGGCCGCTCGACCCCAACGTGCACTGGGACTTCGGGGATCGCGTGCACCCTGCGCGGGCGAGCCTCGGCGCGGGCCTGCAGCTCTCGGTCGACGATCGTCGCCGCAATCTGCACTTTCAATTCAGCTTGCTCCCGCGGGCGGCGGTCGTGGTGCTGCGCTTCGATCCCGTGGCTCCGCTGCTGCGCTGATCGGTCGAATTCCTCGGCTGGACCGGGCGACTGGACTGCGCGGGTAAACCATCCCAAAGTCGCCGGCGATGGCCCTCGACATGCTCTCCCGCCCCCGCCGCAACCGTAAGAGCGCGGCGATCCGTGACGCGATCCGCGAGACCTGGCTCGGCCCCGAGCACTTCGTCTATCCGCTGTTCATCCACGAGGGCGGCGAGGACCTCGAGATTAAATCGATGCCCGGCAAGCGCCGGCTGAGCCCCGAGGGCGTGCTCGCCGAGGTCGGCAAGGCGGTCGAGCTGGGGATCCGCTCGGTCGTGCTCTTCCCGGCCATCGACGAGTCGCTCAAGACCTCCGCGGGCGACGAGTCCCACAACCCCGAGGGCCTCGTCCCGCGGACCATCGCGGCCCTCAAGGCGCGCTGGCCCGAGCTGTCCATGGTCACCGACGTCGCCCTCGACCCCTACTCGAGCGACGGCCACGACGGGATCGTGAAGGACGGGCGGATCCTCAACGACGAGACCGTCGAGGTCCTCGTCGAGCAGGCGCTGTGCCACGCCAGGGCCGGCGCGGACGTGATCTCGCCCTCGGACATGATGGACGGGCGGATCCAGGCCATCCGCGAGGCCCTCGACGACGAGGGCTTCACCGAGGTCTCGATCCTCGCCTACACCGCCAAGTACGCCTCGGCCTTCTATGGGCCGTTCCGCGACGCCCTCGACTCGGCGCCCAAGAGCGGCGACAAGAAGACCTATCAGATGGACCCGGGAAACGTCCGCGAGGCCCTGCGCGAGGTCATGCTCGACGAGGACGAGGGCGCCGACATGGTCATGGTCAAGCCCGCGGGGCCCTACCTCGACGTGATCCGGGCGGTCCGCGAGGCCACGACCTTGCCGGTCGCTGCCTATCAGGTCAGCGGTGAGTACGCCATGCTCAAAGCGGCCATCGTCAACGGCTGGCTCGACGAGCGCAAGGTCGTGCTCGAGAGCCTGACGGCGATCCGCAGGGCCGGCGCCGACCTGATCTTGACTTACTTCGCCCCCGAGGCCGCCGGCTGGTTGAAGGGCTGAAGGTCGCGGTGAGCGTGGCGACTGTGTGGCCGCTTGCGCGGCTGCACGGGGCCGCCGTGGGCTGACTTCGAGGCGCGGCTTTGCGGGCCTCGTCGCCATGATTCACGTGGTGACTGCCTATCGTAGAACCCCGCTTCGTGGTAGGGAATCGCCCAATGAGTGACGACGCGGCGATTCGCGAGCTCCCCGCCAAGACCGTGATGCAGACTTTCGCCGAGGCCGTCGAGGCCCACGGCGACGGGCCGGCGTTGCGCTGGAAGACAGCCTCGGGGGTGTGGCGCGACACGTCGTGGAAGGAGTACCGGACCGAGGTCTTCCGGGCCGCGCGCGGGCTGATCGCCCTGGGCCTCGAGCCCAAGAAGGGCGTGGCGATCATCGGCTTCAATCGTCGTGAGTGGATCATCGCCGACATCGCGGCGATCCACGCCGGGGGCGTGCCCGTCGGCATCTACACCACGAGCTCGCCGGAGCAGTGCCAGTACATCGCCAGCCACGCCGACGCCAACGTGGCGGTCGTCGAGGACCTGACCCAGCTCGAGAAATTTCTGGCGATCCGCGATCAGCTCCCCGAGCTCCAGGCGATCGTGCTGATGAAGGGCGAGCACGACGACGCCGGCGTCTACTCCTGGGAGCAGCTGCTCGCCAAGGCCGAGGACACCACCGAGGCCGAGCTCGAGGCGCGCATGGCCGCCCAGGACACCGAGGACATCTGCACGCTGATCTACACCTCGGGGACCACGGGCAACCCCAAGGGCGTGATGCTCAGCCACGACAACCTGACCTGGACCTCGAAGTCGGCGAGCTCGGTCATGGACATCGACGGCGAGGCGCTGCTCCTGAGCTACCTGCCGCTCTCGCACATCGCCGAGCAGATCGTCTCGATCTACGTCCCCCTGCACGTCGGCGCCTGCACCTGCTTCGCCGAGAGCATGGACAAGCTCGGCGACAACCTGCGCGAGATCAGGCCGCACATCTTCTTGGGCGTGCCCCGCGTGTGGGAAAAAATTCAGGCCAAGATGATCACCGTGGGGGCGAAGAACCCCCCGCTGAAGAAGAAGATCGCCGCCTGGGCGCGCAAGATCGGGCTCGAGGCGACCGCGGCCAAGGAGCGCGGCGAGGCCCCGCCGCTGCTGTACGGGCTCGCCGAGAAGTTCGTGTTCTCGGGCGTCCGCGCGAACCTCGGCCTCGACCGCAGCCGCCTCAACATCACCTCGGCCGCGCCGATCGCCAAGGAGACCCTCGACTTCTTCGCCAGCCTCGGCGTGCTGATCAACGAGGTCTACGGCATGAGCGAGTGCACCGGCCCGGCGACCATGTCGATCCCCAGGCGCTTCCGCGTCGGCTGGGTCGGGTTCAGCGTCCCCGGGGGCGAGACCAAGGTCGCCGACGACGGTGAGATCTGCATGCGCGGTCGCCACGTGTTCAAGGGCTACTACAAGAACCCCGAGGCCACGGCCGCGGCCCTCGACGAGGACGGCTGGCTGCACTCCGGCGACATCGGCATCACCGAGTCCGGGCTGTTCAAGATCACCGACCGCAAGAAGGACCTGATCATCACCGCCGGCGGCGAGAACATCGCCCCGCAGGTGATCGAGGGCAAGCTCAAGAACATCAACTGGGTCAGCCAGGCGGTGGTCGTGGGCGATCGCCGCAAGCACCTCTCGGCGCTGCTGACCCTCGACGAAGAGAAGTTCGAGGAGGTCCTCAAGCTCTCGGGGAGCACGGCCGAGCTGCTCGAGGAGGCCGCCGAGGACGCCAAGATCCACGATTGGCTGCTGTCCGAGGTTCAAAAGGTCAACGCGGGCCTCGCCCGGGTCCAGCAGATCAAGAAGATCAAGATCCTCCCGCGCGACCTGAGCATCGAGGGCGGGGAGCTCACGCCCACGATGAAGGTCAAGCGGCGCATCGTCAACGACAAGTACAAGCAGGAGATCGAGGCGTTTTACGCCTGAGCGGCCGCTCGCGGTCGCCCTGCGCCCTCGTCTCGTGCGCGAGCCTCCGGCCTGGGCCGGAGGCTCGTTTTGTTTCGTGTGCACGGCCTCGCACGCTCACGGGCGCGCCGCGATGGAGGCTCTCGCGGCCCTGGGAGCCCGAGTTGGACCCTCGGCGAGCGCTTCGTGAGCGCTCGTGCGCGCCTTTTATCGCAACAGAATTGCTCCTGGGGCGACTTCCTTTTATGGGATCCTCTGCAATCTGAGGAGGTCAGTCATGTCTGCGCAACAGCGCATCGCAATGTTTCTCGATTTTGAGAATTTGGTCTATGGACTCGAGAACAACGAGCCACGCGAGGGCGGTCGAGAGATCGGCCTCGACGTCGAGCGCCTGGTTCGCTTCGCCCGGGACGAGGGCAGGCTGATCGTCGCGCGGGCCTACGCCGACTGGCGCAGCCCCGCGGTCCGCCAGCATCAGCGCGATCTCTATGTTCAGGGGATCGAGCCGATCAATGTGTTTGGTCGGCGCTACGACAACGAGGTCAAGAATTCCGTCGACGTCGCGCTGTGTGTGGACGCGGTCGAGTCGCTCTTCGTGCGCGAGTACGACACCTTCGTGTTGATCTCCGGCGACCGCGACTTCCTCCCGCTGCTGCGTTGCGTGCGGAGCCACGGCAAGCGAGTGATCGGCGTGTCCGTGCGCGAGTCGGCCTCCCGCGACCTGCCCAATCTTTGTGATCGCTTCGTCTACTACCGCGACCTGTGGGCGGCCTATGGTCCCGAGGAGCGGCGCGAGGGGGTCAGCGAGGGCCAGATCCGCGACTTCGAGGTGCTCAAGGAGCGCATCCGCGAGCTCCTGGTCGAGGAGGTCGGGGTCAGCGGGGTGCTCGGGGCCAGCCTCAAGCCGCTGATCCGCAACCGCATCGACCCGGGCTTCGACGAGACCCGCTTTGGCTTCGTCAAATTCTCCAAGCTGCTCGAGGCCATGTCCGACGTGCTGAGCTTCGAGTACACCAACGATCTCCAGGGCGGGGACATCCGCGTGTTCGCGCGGGGCATCGGCGTGGAGGACGGGGTGGTCGGGCTCGAGGCGGCCGCGGGCACGCCGGCCGGGGAGCGTCGGCGGATCAGCGCGCCTCTGCTCGCGCCGGGGGTCGTGGGCTCGGCGCAGGTCAGCGCCGGGGCGAGCGCGGACGCCAACGGGCCGATCAGCCTCGAGTCCTTCTTGAACCGGGCCCGGGCGCGCCTCGATCGCACCGGCCTGCACATCGATCGCGCCGTCCGCCTCGACGTGCTCGAGAGCGTGTTCGCGGCCTTGCCCCAGGCGGGTGAGCACCGCGGCCAGGCCGACATCATCGAGTCGCTCGAGGGCCGACAGAGCGCGGGCGGGCGCGAGCTGGATCACGAGACCCTGCGCCGCTACCTGTGGGCGCTCTACCAGTCCTTCGTGTTCGACATCCACCCAGACGATCGCCGCCTCCACCACCTCGAGCGCCGACTCCAGCTCAAGACCGAGTTCCGCTCGGTCGACGCGCTGAGCACTCGCCTGGATCAGAGCCTGGTCTACAAGGTGTGGGAGCTGCTGCCCACGGATCCAGAGCTGCGCCTGGACTACACCATGGCGCTGCTCGAGTACGACGAAGGCGAGGACAGCCAGGCGCTGGCGCGCAAGCAGCTCGAGCGCGTCGAGAACACGCGCAAGATGTTCTGAGAGCGGCGATCGCTTCGAGCTGTAATTTTTGCTTCGCGGTCGCGGCGCCTGACACTGAGCCCCCCAGTGTGCTCGAATTGCGTGTTTCGTCAGCTCTCGACCGCGAAGACCCCTACCCAGAGCGGGCGTCGAGCCGCGTGCAACCGAGGCCGGAGGGTGCGAACATGAGCCCGTGCCGCCCGCCGCCCTCGCGCTGATCGACGCCGTTTTTCAGCTCGCGCTGCACCACAGCCGCCGAGCCCAGAGCGTGGCCATGCCCGAGCACGAGTCGGGCAGCGTCCGCGCCGAGATCCGCGGGCCGCTGACCGAGGCCGAGTCGGCCGGCTGCATCCGGGTCGACGTGATCGTCACCCTCCAGCCTCGGGGTGGGGGCGAGCCCGAGGTCCGCCGGGTCGACTTTTGTATCGACCTCGAGGGCGAGCGTCTGCTCGCGTCCTCCGTATCCTTGGCCGAGATCCCCCTCGACCGCAGCGGCCTGGCGCTGCTGATCGGCGAGCTCGAGTCGTGGTGCTACGTCCAGATCCCCGTGCAGCGCATCGACTACACGGAGAGCGAGGACGATCCGATGGTCACCGCGGACATCGAGCCCTAGAGCGGCGCCTGGCGCCGGGAATTTCGTCGAGGGCGCGAAGCCCAAACGCTGCTGTACCGGGCGTACTGCACCGGGCGTACTGCGAGTTTCACCGCGGGCTCCTCGCGCGGCGGAGCGCCCGATGCAGTGAGCTGGTCTGGGCGTAGCCTGCCGCGAGCGCGGCCTCCTGGGGCGAGCGTCCGGCCGCGAGCAGGGCCTTGGCGCGGAGCAGCCGGCGCTCGGCGATGAGCTGACGCGAGCTGAGGCCGAGCTCGCCGAGCCGGCGCTGGAGCGTCCGCGCGCTCATGCCCAGGCCGCGCGCGAGGCTGGGCAGGGCGACGGGGCCGTCGGCGATGCGGGCGTCGATGGCCGCGCACAAGCTCGCCAGCTCGCCCGCCAGCTCGGGCCTTCGGTCCTCGAGGTAGGCGTCGAAGAAGGCGTGCATGGCCCGGTTCGCCCCGGGGAGGGGCAGGGCGAGGCAGGCCGCGTCGACGATGACCTCGGCGGCGGCCGTGGCCGTGGTCGGAGGGTGGACCGCGGCCCCGAGCCGGCGGGCGAGCTCGTCTGGATCGGCCCCGCGGAGCTCGCCCACGCGCCACCCGATCTCGACCACGAAGCCCTGGGGTCCGAGCAGCGCCGCGCCGTTGACGGCCACATCGGCGACGAAGAATTGCGCGGACAGGGCGTGGGCGGGGCGCGTCGGGCCGTGGGGAAAATAGGCCAGGTGCAGGCGCTCGCCTCGGGTCGTCAGGGTGTAGCGCTCGGCGGGGCTGAGCACCGCCTGGTGACGAAAGATCGCGTCGAGGGCGTCGCCGAGGGTCTCGCTGGTCGACATCACGAAGGTCAGCGCGCCCATGGTCTGGCGGCCCAGGGCGAAGGCCAGGTCGACCCCGAGGTAGGGGGCGGACAGGGCCGCGGCCAGGTGCTCGAGGCCGTCGTAGTACCAGGCGATGGGCACCTGGGCCTCGGCCTCGAAGGCCTCCGCCGAGGGCTCGGGCGTGTCCACGCCTCGGCTCGCGGCGTAGCGCTGGACCAGCTGGACCAGCGTGGCTGCGACGGTGGCGGACACCCCTGGACCCTCGCCCGGAGCGGGGCTGGCTTCAAGTTGGCGCGTCGGGTCGCGAGATTGGCGGCTCGGGACGAGACAGAACGGCCCGCACGGCCCACGATCTGGCCATGACGAAGCCACTCGCCGTCATCGCCGGGGCCACCGGCTACCTCGGAGGTCACGTCGCGCTCGCCGCTCGCCGCTCGGGCTACCGCGTTCGGGCCCTGGCTCGGGACGCCAGCCGCGTGCCGAGCGACGCCTGTGACGAGATCTTCGAGGCCCAGGCGACCGAGCCCGCGACGCTCGAGGGGCTCTTCGAGGGCGCCTCGGTGGCCTTCTCGAGCGTCGGTGTGCGCCACTTTCGACGCCACCCCGACATCTGGGAGGTCGACGAGCGCGCGAACCTCAATTTGGTGGAGGCGGCCGAGCGCGCGGGCGTGGAGCGCTTCGTGTTCGTGTCGCTCTTCGACGGCGAGCACATCCGCGAGGGCCTCGCCGTCGCCGAGGCGCGCGAGCGGGTGGTCGACCGCCTGCGCCGAAGCCCGATGACCCGCGCGGTGCTCCGCCCGACGGGCTTCTTCAACGACATGGACGAGATCCTCGAGATGGCCCGGGGCGGTCGGGTGTGGCTGATCGGCTCCGGGGAGCAGCGCCTCAACCCGATCCACGGCGCGGACCTGGCCGCCGAGGCGGTCGCTCACTTCGCGGGGGAGCAGGGCGAGTGGGACGTGGGCGGGCCGGAGGTCCTCAGTCAGCGAGAGATCGGCGCCCTGGCCTTCGCGGCCCTCGAGCGGCCGGCTCGCTTTGGCCACCTCCCTCCGGGAGTGATCGAGGCGGCGGCCGCCCTCGCGGGGCCCTTCAGCGTCAACGCCCGGACCTTCCTGCGCATGTTCGCGATGCTCGGTCGCCGCGACATCGTGGCTCCCTGCGCGGGGACGCGGCGGTTGGCCGAGCACTTTCGCGCGCGGGTACAGGCCAGCGCGCGGGCGGCCTGATCCGGCCTGATCCGGCCTGATCCGGCCTGATCCGGCCTGGATCGCCGCGCGATCAGGGCTCGATGCCCGCGGCGATCCAGTGGGCGAGGTCGACGAGATCCGCGTGGGGCAGGGGATCTTCGGGGGGCATGGCGACGCCGTGGATGCCCCGGAGCGCGTCGCCCTCGGCGTCGCGGACCATCTTTTGGATCAGGTAGCTCTCCGAGGGCATGCGCGGCGAGACCATGGCGAAGCCGGTGGGCTCGCTGCCCTCGCGCAAGACCAGCCCGGACCAGGCGAGGGTGGGATCGCTGAGGTCGAGGCGGGCGAGGGCGAGCTCGGCGTTCTCACCTTCGCCGCCCTGGTGGCAGCCACAGGCCGCCCGCTCGGGATCGAAGACCCGCCCGGTCTCGAACAGCGCCTCGATGCTCGGGCCGTCGGGGAGCGCGGGGATCTCCTCGGGGAGGGGATCCCCGACGGAGCCGGCGACGCGAAATTCGATGAACAGCCGGAGATCTCCACCCTCGGACAGGGTCCAGCCGTCCTGCGTGGTGTCGAGGGCGCCGCCGGACCAGCCCAACCCCGAGAGCGCGCGCAGGCGGACGCGGTAGGTCAGCCCGGCGCGGAGCGGAGACTCGGGGGTCAAGGAGAGCACCGAGCCGGGACACCAGCGCTCGCTCGCCAGGAGATCGCGGCTCCCTGGCGCCCGCCAGCTGAACAGCTGGACCTCCTGCTGGGTGTCGAAGGTCAAGGTCGCGGAGTGCAAGGTCGCGTCGAATTCATTGACCACGCGGGGATCGAGCTCGCCGGACAGGCAGATGTCGATGCGGGTCAGGGGGTCGACATCGACGGCGCCGTCCGCCGGGATCGTCTCGATGATCTCCAGGGGCGCGGCGTCGGCCTCGAAGCGCGGGCTCTCGGCCAATTCTGCGCAAGACAGGCAAAATAGCCCGGCTGCTGGCGCGATCGGCCGCCGGCTGGGGAGCCGGTGACGCCCGGGAGGCACCCGGGAGCGCGCGTCAGCGAGCGCTACCACCGGCCCAGAGTAGCAGCGCGAGAAGCCCCGTACGTACTGCGCAGGCGTCGCGCCAGGCCTCAGACCCATGTTTGACCACGAGAGCACCGACTTTCGTCTCCGCCGGCTTGTTGACCCTGTGCGCGCTGCCCTGCTATCGTCGCCGCCGAATTCGCCGTTGTTGTACGGGTTGCGACCCCTACGACAGGCGCCACGCCGGGAGTCATCGGTGCCTCGATCCACTGCTCGACACATTCCTCGACTCATCGCGCTCGCGGCCATCGTCGCGTGCGCGGGATGCGGCCCCTTTGGCTACCTCAAGAAAGTTGCCAGCGAAGCGACGCGCGCCGTCGCCGAAGCCGAGGCCGCCGGCGCCGAGGAGTACGCCCCCTACGAGTACTGGGGAGCCGTGACCTACCTCGAGCAAGCCAAGGTCTTGATGGGCTACAGCGAGTACGAGCGCTCCTTCGACTTTGGTGAGCGCGCCAAGGACCTCGCCAAGGAGGCCAAGCTCAAGGCCCAGCGTGTCAAGAAGGGCGGCTCCGTGGTCCAGGACGAGGACATCGCCGCGCCCACGGACATGGTCGACCAGGAGGGCAAGCCCGTCGACACCCTCGAGGAGGCCCAGTCCGGAGGCGACGCAGACGCCGACGCCGATGCGGACGCCGACGGTGAGGGCGAGGTCGAGGGCAAGGCCAGCGGCAAGCTCGAGATCGGGGGAGGCGAGTGATGGCCAACCGCAAGCCGACCACCGACACCACGCCCGCGCGCCGCTCCTTCGGGGAGATCGGGCTCGGGGTGATCGCTCCGCTCGCGCTGGTCTTCGTGCTGCCGAGCTGCGCGGGCAAGACCCTCGAGGGCAAGGTCATGGGCACCCAGACCCGGCTCCAGGACGCGATCGGCAACGGCTCCAAGAGCATCGGCTGCGCGCCCAAGGAGACCGCCCTCGCCGAGGCCAACGTCAAGTTCGCCGAAGAGGCCCTGCGCATGGGCGAGTACTACCGGGGCAAGGAGCACGTGATCCTCGCCGGGAAGTACACCGAGATCGCCGAGCTCAAGACCGACCCCGTGCGCTGCCGTGCCCCGGGCCAGGTTACCCCCACGGCCCAGCCCACCGCGGGTGACCGCGACGGCGACGGCTACGACGACGACGCCGACAGCTGCCCCGACGAGGCCGAGGACTTCGACGCCTTCGAGGACGAGGACGGCTGCCCCGACAAGGACAACGACGGCGACGGTGTGCTCGACGCGGCGCGCTTCGAGAACGGCACCTGGGTCAACCTCGACCAGAAGGACGGGGTCGACTGCCGCAACGATCCGGAGGACCCGGACGGCTTCGAGGACGAAGACGGCTGCCCCGATCCCGACAACGATCAGGACGGCATCCTCGACGCCAACGACCAGTGCCCCAACGACGCCGAGGACATCGATCAGTTCGAGGACGAGGACGGCTGTCCCGACCCCGACAACGATCAAGACGGCATCCTCGACGCCGACGACCAGTGCCCCCTCGACCCCGAGGACATGGACGGCGACGCCGACGAAGACGGCTGCCCCGACCTCGCGGTCAAGGTCGACCCTTGCGCGATCAAGCTCGACGACAAGGTCTACTTCGAGTTCAACAAGTGGAACGTCGACCCCAAGAGCTACAAGCTCCTCGACGACGTCGTGACGGTGATGCGGACCAACCCCGACATCACCATCGAGATCGGCGGCCACACGGACAGCAAGGGCAGCGACAAGTACAACAAGAAGTTGTCGCAAAAGCGCGTCGACAGCGTGCGCACCTACCTCATCGACAAGGGCGTCAAGGACACCCGAGTCACCGCCGTGGGTTACGGCGAAGGTGTGCCGATCGACACCAACCGCACCGCCGAAGGACGCGCGAACAACCGGCGCGTCGAGTTCAACCGCACCGACAACCCCGAGTGCAAGAAGTGAGCGTCCGGGCTCCCCGGACTCTCGAGCGCGCGGGTGCGCGCACAAACGCCACTGGCCCGGGCCTCGCCCGGGCGCCCCTCGGGCGGGCTCGGTAGGAGCGCTACATGGACCGCAACTTCGCCTCGTTCAAGCCCCGGTTTTGCGCCCGGGCCACCCCCCTCCTCGTCTCCGGCGTCCTCGCGGCCATCATCGGTCTCGCGCCCCAGGCGGCCCTCGCCGCCCCGCGCGACGACATGAAGGCCGCGTACGACAAGGCCCTGTCGCAGGCCAACAACGACCTCGACTACGAGGGCGCGCTGTCGACGATCAACAACGCGATCACCTCGGCGATCAACGCTGGGCTCGGCGACGACCCGGTGCTCGCGTCGCTCTACATGCTGCGCGCCGCGCTGACCTTCACCGCCGAGGGGCACGCGGCCAAGGATCGGATCATCGCCGACCTCAAGGGCGCGGTCATCCTCAACTACTACGTGGTCGTGCCGGTGGAGATGCGCTCCGACGACCTCGCCAAGTACATGGAGCAGGCGCGCCAGGCCTCCGGGCTCTCGGCGCCGCAGCCCATCACCTTGCGCGAGGTCAGCCCGACCTGCGGCGAGGACATGCACTTCGAGGTCCTGCTCAGCGTGCCCGACGGCGGCAGCGCGGCGCTCTACTGGCGCAAGCAGGGCGACACCGGCGAGTTCAACGGCGCCGAGATGGCGGCCTTCTCCAACGTGGCCGAGGTCGACGTCCCGGCGTCCGGTCACGCTGACGCCAACATCGAGTACTTCGTCTACGCCTTCGACGCGTCGAACAACCCGGTCGCCAACCTCGGGCTCCAGGACGAGCCGATGGTCCTCGAGCAAAACTGCAACGCCGAGCCCGTGGAGGCGGACGAGCCCGAGGTCGAAGAGAAGCCCAAGGAAGAGAGCAGCCTGCCGCGCTTTTGGGTCAACATCGGCTTTGGCACCGGCTTTGGTGTCGCCAGCGGCACGGCCGAGAACACCTACCGCCAGTTCTTCCCGCGCGGGGCGCAGGCCTACGGCGCCGCCGAGGCCGGCTGCGCCATCGCCCGCTGGGTCGCCGGCGAGAAGGACGTGTCCACGGTCGACGCCACGAAATTGCTCGCGGCCTTCCAATCCTTTGGCGCCCCCGACCAGATCGACGCGATGGTGGCGAGCTACGACGCCACGGCCTGCGCCGAGCGTCACCCCGTGTCCACGGGGATGGCCATCGCCCCCTTCCACATCGAGCCCGAGTTCTCCTTCCGCCTGGGCAACCGGGTGTCCTTGGGCGTGTTCTCGCGGCTGCAGGTGGTGACGGGCGCCAAGCTCTACCGCGACGACGCCAGCAAGAGCTTGAGCACGGCCTACACCGAGGACGTGCGCTCCATCAATCCCCAGGGCGTCAGGCAGAAGGTCGCCTTCTCCTGGACCGCCGGGATCAAGTTCAAGTACTTCCTGGGCAAGGACGAGTGGAAGATTCGCCCCTTCGTGGGCGCCTTCGCCGGCTACGGCCACGCCCGCCTGCGCGTCGACATGGGCTTCGCCAACGACCGCAACGGCAACAGCGTCCCCGATGACGTCGAGATCGCCTCGGACGTCGACTCGACCGGCTCGGGCTGCTTCCCGGTCTGGCCCTACAACAACGCCTGCGACTCGGGCAACAACGAGGACGCCACGATCGCCCAGTCGGTCGCGCAAAACGCCGACTCGAGCAACCGCATCGACGTGGTCAAGATCGGCCCGGTCTTCGCTGGCGCGATGTTTGGCTTCAGCTATCAGATAGCGAAGCACTTCGCGCTCTTCGGCGAGCTGCAGATCGGCGGCTACTTCCCGGACCAGTCGAGCGTGCTCTTCGACCTCGTGGTCGGACCTTCGATCACCTTCTGAGCGCTTCTCTCGCTCGCGCAAGGCCCCCGTTGGTGTGACCAGCGGGGGTTTTTTGCGCGCTCAGCCGAGGGTCGGCTCTTTGCGGGGCAGCGTGAGCACGAAGCTGGTGCCCTCGCCGACCACCGAGAACACCTGGATGTCCCCGCCGTGGTCTTCGATGATCCGGTGGACGAGGGCCAGGCCGATGCCCGAGCCGCCCTCCTTGGTCGAGAAGAAGGGTTCGAAGATCCGCTCGAGGTTCTCGCTGGGGATGCCCCGGCCGTGGTCGCGGACCATCAGGCTGACGGCGTCGCTGCGCCCGATCACCCCGAGCTCGAGCTTGCCGACCTGGTCCATGGCCTGGGCGCCGTTGCGGGCGAGGTTCCACAGCACCTGGGTGAGCTGGGCGGCGTCGATGTCGGCCGTGGTCGAGGGCTCGGGCTCGGGTTCGGGGAGGTCGAGGATGAACTCGATCTCGGCGAGGTTGGGGTCGGCGCGCAGGCCATCGACGAGCTCGCGCACGAGCTTGGCGATGTCGGTGGGCGTGCGCATGAGCTGGCGCGGGCGGGTGTAGTCGAGCAGCTCGCTGACGATGGTGTTGAGCCGGGCCGACTCGCGGCGGATCACCCGGATCAGCCGCTGGTCTTCCTCGTTTTGGGTCTCGCTCTCGAGCAGCTCGGCGCAGCCGGCGATGGCAGCCAGCGGGTTGCGGACCTCGTGGGCCACGGACGCCGCGAGCCCGCCGAGGGCGGCGAGGCGCTCGTTGCGACGCACGACCCGCTCCATCTCGCGCAGCTTGCTGACATCCTGGAAGGTCACGACGTGGCCCAAGAAGCCGCCGCGTTCGTCGAGCAGAGGGCTACAGCTGAGCCCGAGGTGGACCTCGCGGTTGTCGTCGGCGCGGGTGATGTCGAGCTCGAAGCGGTTGCGGAAGCCGCCCGAGTCGTCGAGGTGAGCGCTGAGCCCGGGGATGAGCGCGTCGCAGGTCTGGCCGGGGAGCTCGCCGGCGACGCCGAGGAGCTCGCGGGCGGTGGGGTTGGCGAACACCACCCGGCGGCGCGGATCCACGGTCAGCAGCCCCGAGGTCAAGGAGCGCACGATGTTCTCGGTCAGGTTGCGCAGGTTGCCGAGGTCGGAGACCGAGGACAGCAGCTGGCGGTTGAGGTAGGCCGACAAGATCGCCACGAAGCCGATCGCCGCGCTGGTCCGCAGCAGCGACAGCCACAGCACGTTGGCGGCGATCGGCCCGGGCGCGGGCTTGGCCTCGCCGGGGAGCTGGAGCAGGCCAGAGAGCTGGACCAGGCTCAGGCCCGCGAACACCAGGCCGCAGGTGCCCGCGGCGATCCAGATTCGCCTGCGGTCGCCCATGGTCGCGGCCCCGAGCACGGCGACAGGGAAGAGGAACACGAAGTCCGAGTGCACTCCACCGGTCAGCAGCACGCAGGCCGAGGCCATGAGCACGTCGAAGGCGATCTGTACGCTGGCGATGCGCGGCAGGGCGCGCCTGGCCAGCGGGCCGCGGCTGGGTCGCAGGCGCCAGGCGTAGCCCACGGTCAGCGCGTAGCCGGCCGTGAGCAGCAGCCCGAGCAAGGTGTCGCGCAGGCTGCTCTCGCGCGCCTCGGGTAGAAAGGAGGTCGAGGCGAGGACCAGGGTCATGACCCCGAGCAAGCCGAGGCGGAAGAGCATGAAGTAGCTCATCCGCCGCTGGAGCGCCTCGACGCGCTCGCCCGAGGAGTCGAGCTCCCTGGACAGGCGCTCGGCTGGATCCTCGACCGCGGTCTTGGTGGCCTTGGTGGTCTTGGCGACCTTGGCCTTGGCCGCGCCCACGGCTACTTGATGCCGCCGGCGACGTCGAAGATCGGCAGGTACATGGCGATCAGCAGGCCACCGACGCCGACGCCGAGGAACACGAGGATCAGCGGCTCGAGCATGGCGCTGAGCGCCGCGACGGCCGCGTCGACCTCTTCTTCGTAGAAGTCGGCGATCTTTTGGAGCATGTCGTCCATGGCGCCGGTCTGCTCGCCGACGCCGATCATCTGCACGACCATGGGCGGGAAGATGCCGGTCTCGAGCAGGGGCGAGGCGATGTCCTTACCCTGGGAGACCTTCTCGCGCGCGTAGAGGATGGCCTTGGTGACCACCGTGTTGCCGGCGGTGCGCGCGACGATGTCCATGGCGTCGAGGATCGGCACGCCCGAGGCGAGCAGGGTGCCGAGGGTGCGGGTGAAGCGGGCGACCGCGCCCTTGCGGACCACGTTGCCGAAGATCGGCAGGCGCAGCAGGACCTGGTCCCAGAGGTAGCGCCCGCGCTCCGTGCGGAGGAAGGAGGAGAACGCGAAGCCGAGCGCCACGACGACCGGGATGATGATCAGCGCGTTGCCGGTGATGAAGTGGCTGATCGCCAGGACCACCCGCGTGGGGGCGGGCAGCGAGCCGGCCCCGAGGTCCTTGAACATCTTCTCGAAGGTCGGCAGCACGAAGGTCATCATGACGATCATGATGCCGATACCGACGACGACGATCGCCGTGGGGTAGACCAGCGCGCCGCGAACCTGCCGGCCGAGCTTGGCCGACTTCTCGAGGTAGGTGGCCATGCGCCGGAAGATCAGGTCGAGGATACCGCCGGCCTCGCCGGCCGCGACCAGGTTGCGGAACAGGTCGTCGAAGACCCTGGGGTAGAGGGCGAGGGCCTCGGACAGGGACTTGCCGGCCTCGACCTCGGCCTTGACCTTGAACAGCATCGCGCCGAAGCGCTGGTTTTCGGCCTGGCTCGCGAGCATGTCGAGGCACTGCACGAGCGGCAGGCCGGCGTCGATCATGGTCGAGAAGGTCCGCGTGAACACGACCATGTCCTTGAGCGTGACGCCCGTGCCCAGGGACGGCAGCTTGAGCTCGAGGGGCTTTTTCTTGACCGAGCCGACGATCAGCCCCTGGGCGGTGAGCTTATCGCGGACCGAGGCCTCGGAGTCGGCCTCCATGGAGCCGCCGCGGGCCTCCCCGGTGCGGGTCGTCGCTTCCCAGATCCAGGTTGCCATGCTTGTCTACCGTGCGGTGCGGCTCGCGGTCGGCGCGAGCGGGTGGTGGTGAGTGGTCATGGTGATCAGTAGTTCCGGCTCTTGCGCTGGACCTGGGACAGGCCCTTGCCGGCCTGGAGCAGGGACGAGAGCTCGGCCGGAGAGCTCGAGCGGTGCAGCGCGGTCTCGCGGTCGATCTCGCCGGCGAGGACGAGCTCGGCGAGCGCCTGGTTGAAGGTCTGCATGCCGTGCTCGCCCTGGCCAACCTGCATCTGCGAGTAGATCTGGTGGATCTTGTCCTCGCGCATGAGGTTCCGGATGCCCGAGGTGGGGATCATGATCTCCATGGCGAGGCAGCGCCCGCCGCCGCGCTTGGGCAGCAGCGCCTGACAGAGCACGCCCTGGAGCACCAAGCTGAGCTGGGCGCGGATCTGGCTCTGCTGGTGGGGCGGGAACACGTCGATGATGCGGTTGATCGTCTGGACCGCGCTGTTGGTGTGCAGCGTGCCGAAGGTGAGGTGGCCGGTCTCGGCCACGGTCAGCGCGGCCTGGATCGTCTCCGGGTCGCGCATCTCGCCGATCAGCACTACGTCGGGATCCTGGCGGAGCACCGACTTGAGCGCGCGGGTGAAGCTGTTGGAGTCGGCCCCGATCTCGCGCTGGTTGACGAGGCACTTTTGGTGGTTGTGGATGTACTCGATCGGATCCTCGAGGGTCATGATGTGCTCACGACGCTCGCGGTTGATCAGGTCGATCATCGCCGCCAAGGAGGTGCTCTTGCCCGAGCCCGTGGGTCCGGTGACCAGCACGAGGCCGCGGGGCTTGCGGGCGAGCTCTCGCACGACCTCGGGCAAGTTGAGCTGCTCGAAGCTGCGGATCTCGTAGGGGATCAGGCGGAAGGCCCCGGCGACGGCGCCCTTTTGCATGTAGAGGTTGGCGCGGAAGCGGGCCAGACCCTTGACGCCGAAGCTGAGGTCGAGCTCGAGGCTCTCCTCGAAGCGGTGCTTTTGCTTGTCCGAGAGGATCGAGTAGCAGAGCGTCCGGGTGTCGTCGCTCGTGAAGGGGGGCGTTCGCAGCGGGACCAGCCGGCCGTCGAGGCGCAGCATCGGCGGCGAATTGGTGGTGATGTGGAGGTCCGTCGCCCCCTGATCGAGCATGGCCTTGAGCAGCTGGTGAAGGTTGACCTGAGTCATGGGCGGTCCCGCGGACGCTCGGGCCTTCAGAGTACCGATCACTGGGCTAATTCGCCAACTTCGGGCAAGAGCAGTCCGTGCGGCGGGTCTGCGCGAAGGCGACCCCCAAAAAAGGGTGCACGCGTGAGCAGCAGGCCCGGGGCGCCGCTGGGAGGCGCGGGCGGATCGGCCGACGAGCAGGTGGAGGTGGGGCGGATGTGGAGCGGATGTGGGTCGCCGTGTGCAGGCCGGCTGGGACCGCGGTGATCTAAGCTCCGGCGATGACTCGACCCCGCTTCGCGCTTGGGCCCTCGGTCGTGCTCGCTTGCCTCGCCGCCGGCTGTGGCGGGGGGCAGCAGACCGAGGGGGAGACCAAAACCGAGCCCGAGACCGAGACCGGGATCGAGACCGGGACCGAGACCGAGGCGGGGAGCGAAACCGAGACCGGGGGCGCCGCGCTCCCGGGCGCCTGCGCCGAGCCGATCGCGGCCGTCGTGCTCGCCGACGCGCGCCTGAGCGTCGACGCCGGCGGGGTGCTCCGCGACGCCCTCGGTCGCGACGTGGTCATGCGCGGCCTCAACACCGGCAACCGCAACAAGACCGCGCCCTACGTGCCCTTCCCGATCTCCGAGGACATCGCCCTCGACGAGCTGCGCGCGGCCGCCGACGAGTTCTTCGCGCCGATGCCCGGCTGGGGCATGGACACGGCGCGCCTGCTGTTCTCGTGGCAGGCCCTCGAGCCAGCCCGCGACGTCTGGGACGAGCAGTACCTCGATCGCTACGAGGTCATGGTCGACGCGGCCTGGGACGCCGGCTTGCGGGTGATCGTCGACTTTCACCAGGACATCTGGTCGGAGGACTACTGCGGCGACGGCTTCCCGAGCTGGGCGGCGATCGAGCCCGAGGCCGCTGCCGAGTGCCCCGACGCCGACTGGGGCCTCAAGTATCTGACCGACGCCGGCGTGCGCGGGAGCTTCGATCGCTTCTGGGCCAACGAGGACGAGCTCGTCGACGAGTTCTACGAGATGTGGACCAAGATGGCCGAGCGCGTCGGCGATCACCCCGGCGTCGTCGCCCTCGAGATCCTCAACGAGCCCGGCTGGGGCAGCAACAACGACGTCCAGGGATGGAAGAGTGAGGTGCTCGAGGGCTTCCACAGCGAGGCCGCGGCCGAGCTGCACGCCCTCGCCCCCGAGCTCCTGGTGATCTACGACAACCCCGGCATCGACGGGGCGGGGCTCTACGAGGATCCCTACCACCAGCGCCCCGAGGGCGAGTTTTTGGTCTACGGCCCGCACCTCTACGGCGCGGCCGCCTACGATCCGGACGCGGACGAGGGCGGGGACGATCCAGACGGACCGGGGAGCGACGTGATCGACTACGCCGCCTTCGGTCGCGCCCAGGACGTCCACGTGCTGCTCGGCGAGTTCGGCTTCCAGCCGGCGGAGCTCGCCGGGCCGCAGTGGCTCACGCGGGTCGCCGAGGCCATCGACGACCAGCGGATCTCGGCGACCATGTGGGAGTACAGCGTCAACGAGACGCTGTGGAACCACGAGAATTTCTCGATGGTCGACGGCGCCGGCAACGAGCAGGTGATGCTCGACAGCTGGGTGCGCCCGTGGCTGCGGGCGGTGTCCGGCGAGGACGCGAGCTTTGCCTGGCACGCCGAGTCGGGCGTCGGCGAGGCCAGCTGGGTCAGCGATGGGGGTGTCAGCGAGATTGTGCTCCCGCCGCGGCTCTTCCCCGAGGGTCCCGCGGACGCGACGATCACGGGGGAGGGGGCCTGCTTCACCGTGGACCCGGGGCGCGGCGAGCTGCGGGTGAGCGCGCCGGCGGGGGTGAGCGTGGGCTTGAGCTTCTCGCGCTGAGCGGGCCGCGAAAAAAGCGCGTGTGCTGGGCACGAGGGGGCGCGGCGAAGCAGGCCGCGGGTGCCGTATCATCGTCGCGGTCATGATTAGCCTCGATACTTCTCGTGTTGGTCTGGTGATCGCGCCTTGCCTGCTCGCCTTCGCCTGTGGCGAAGCGCAATCCAATGACGACGAGGTCGGCTCGCTGGGGGCCTCGGATGTCGGAGGGGAGGTCTCCTCCGACTCGGAGGGGAGCGGCGGCGAGGGGAGCGGGGACGAGAGCAGCAGCGAGGGACAGACCACCGGCTCGGAAAGTGACGAAGAAGACGAGGGCGGCGGGCCCAAGTTCGACCTGGCAAACGTCGATATGCCGAGCGGCAGCTGCTACTCGTGCTCCTCCGATCTACACGAGATCCTCAACTGCGAGGGCGGCTTGGTCGAGACCTGCGCCAGCGACCAGGCCTGCGACAGCGCGACCTGGACGTGTTCGCCGGCCTGCGAGGCGATGGTCAACAACAAGTCCTCGATCGGCTGCGAGTACTACGCGACGGAGATGGACAACGACTCGGGGGACGACACCTGCTTTGCGGCCTATGTCGCCAACACCTGGAACGACAACTTGCACATCGGCCTCGAGTACGACGGCCAGGCGCTCGACATCGAGGCTTTCACGCGGGTTCCCCTGGGCTTTGGTCCGAGCCTGACCTTGGCGGGCTACGACGCGGACGCGGGCCTGGCCCCTGGCGAGGTCGCGGTGCTCTTGCTCAACGGCCCGGGTCCAGGGGGGAGCGGCGTGCCCTGCCCGATCGACCCCGCGATCGCCCAGGACACTCGGATCGTTGGGACCGGCAAGGGCAAGAGCTTTCGCATCACCACGGATCTGCCGGCGGTCGCCTACCAGATAAACCCCTACGGTGCGGGGGTCGGGGCGGCGGTGGCTGGGGCCTCGCTGCTGATTCCAACCAGCGCTTGGGACACGAACTACGTGGCCGCGGACGCCTACCAATATGACCTCGCGGGGCGAAACCCCTCGCTGAACATCGTCGCCGCCGAGGACGGTACGACCGTGACGATCAACCCGATCGTCGCCGTTCAAAGCGGGGGTGGCCTGCCCAGCGGGACCGCGGGCACGGCCTTCGAGTTCACCCTCGACGCTGGCGAACACGCGCAGTACTCACAGCCCGCCGAGCTCACGGGGAGCGTGATCGAGGCCGACAAGAACATCGGGCTGATGGCGGGGCACTCGGGCTTGCGCGTGCCGGTGGGCGTGTTCTATGCGGATCACGGCGAGCAGATGATCCCGCCGGTTCGTGCGCTCGGGAGCGAGTACGTGGGGGTGATGCACAAGCCGCGAGGCGGCGAGGGGGCGGTCTGGCGATTGGTCGGTGTCGCCGACGAGACCAGCTTGACGTGGACGCCCGAGGTCGGCGGTCCTGCCACGCTTCAGCAGGGGGAGGTCGTGGAGTTCGTCACTGCCGACGCCTTCGTGGTCACGAGCCAGGACGAGGAGCACCCCTTCATGCTCCACACCTACATGAGCGGGTCGCAGTGGGATCCGATCGGGCTCAACGGCTACGGCGACGCCGACTTCGTGATCAGCGTGCCGCCGGCGCAGTACCTGTCTTCCTATGTGTTCTATACCGATCCCTCCTATCCCGACTCCAGCCTGGTGATCATTCGCGCCAAGCAAGACGGGCAGTTTTGGCCGGTCGACCTCGACTGCTACGGGCCGCTCGATGGCTGGCAGGCCGTGGGGGACTACGAGTGGACACGGACCACCTTGATCTCGGGCAACTACGAGGCGGTCGGCGAGTGCTCGACCGGGGTGCACCAGATCGACAGCGACGCGCCCTTTGGCCTGTGGGTGTGGGGGTGGGGGACGCCGGAGACCCAGGAGTACACGCAAAACCGCTCCTACGGCTACCCGGGGGGCATGAACATCCGACCGATCAACGACGTGATCCTCGACCCGCAGGGGTGAGCGGAGCGGGTAGGGCGGATCAGGGCTCGAGCGCTGGGCTGGGGCGAGCTTCGCCCTGACCCTCGCTCCCAGCCTCGACCGCGTCGCGGGCGAGGCGAGCGATCGGCCGGAGCACCAACCGGGCCATCGCCCGGGCCTGGGGCACGTCACGGATCATCTTGGCCAGGGTCGGGCCGTAGGCGTAGTACATGCGAACCATGTCGTGGGCGAGGGGCTTGCCGACCATGTACTCGTCGCGGAACCATCGCAGAGCCTGGAGCTCCTCGCCCCAGCCCTTGCCCCACGCGGCCGTAGCGATGAAGCAGGCGCCGTCGATGGTCTGGAAGGGTTGGACCGGGGTGGTGACGTCCATGTAGGCCGGCGGCGACTCGTTGGTGCAGTTGTCTTCGTAGGTCACGCCGACCGTGTAGGTGTAATTGCCGAAGAGCTGGGGGATCGAGACGCTGATCTCTTCGCCGGGCAGGGCGTCGACGCACAGGCGGGTGTCGACCCCGTTGCAGACCGTGGGCACGCCGCTGATCTCGGTCGACTGGGTGGGGTCGAGGACGGCGACCTCGGGGGTCTTGTAGTAGGCGTGCAGGTGGGTGATCTCGACGCCCTCGGGGAGCTCGGGGACGCGGAAGCTGGCCTCGACCTCGTCGAAGGAGGTGGCCTCGACGACGAGCGCTTCGAGTGGGGGGAGGTCGACGTCGAAGCAGCTCCCGCCGGTGTCGCTGTCCTCGCCGGGCTCCGTCCAGCCGTGGCTGTAGACGCCAAAGCGCGCGCTGGCGTCGAACTTGTCGAAGGCCTGGAGGCGGTCGGCGCCGCTGCCCTCGGTGGTCGAGATGGTGTCGTCGGGGGGGTGGATGGTGCCCGTGGCCCCGTCGAGGTCGGCGTAGCCCTCGTACGCGGTGATCGGGTAGTAGCCGGGCTCGGCGGGGTCGAACTCGACCTTGTAGACGACCGCCGGCTGGCCGAGGAACTCGCGGCCGTAGGCTGGGAGCTTGGGGTCGACCCAGTGGTCCTCCTCGCGGTCGAAGTCCCAGTCCTCGTTCTCGTCGCGCTCGAGCGAGACCTCGATCCACGCGGTCAGCGGCCCATCGGCGATGTCGCCCCGGCGCAGGCGGTGGCCGAGGAGGTAGGGGCCGGCCGAGGGGGTGGCTCGGGTGACGCCGTCGAGCTCGTTGAGCGCGGCATACTCCTTGGCGTCGGGAGAGTCGTCGTCGTCCTCGAAGCTGGTCAGGTCGTTGCGCGGCGGGTAGACCGAGGTCTGGTCGGAGAACTCGCCCTTGTCCGACTGGAAGGTGGCCGGCGAGGGGCAGGTCATGGTGTCGACGATCGCCTCGTCCTCGCTCGGGGTCAGCGGCCGGCAAAAGTAGGTCTCGGCCGAGCTCGAGCCCTCGTGGAAGCCCAGCGAGGTGTGGTTGCTGGTGTTGGCGTCGTGGAAGATGATCTTTGGGTAGGTCTTGCCCCGGCGGTGGGCCCAGATCGGGAGCACGCTCTCGCGCGGGCCATAGGGCGCGCGCCAGCTCGACACGAACTCGAACAGCCCGGGGCGGTTGGCGATGCCGAGCTTGCCGGTGGCCTGGGTGACGAACACGTCCTCGATGAAGTTGCCCTCGGCGTCCTCGAGCCAGATCGCAATCTGGAGGTCGGCGACGGGGCTGAAGTGGAACTCGAGCAGGGCCTCGTCGTCGGCGCTGTCGGCCGCGCTGGGCTCGGGGGTGGGGGCGTCGGGCGTGGGGCTGTCGCTGGCGCCAGGGGCCGCGTTGACGGGGGTCACGGCCCACGCGACGGCGAGGGCGGCGGCGCCGAGGGCCGGGGCGGCCAGGGCGAGGGCTCGGAGGGGTCGGCGAGGCGAGGCCATGAGCGTGCTCAGTATAGTGGAGGCGCCGCAGGGGACCGCGCGAGGCGGCGGCCTGGCGGGCGCGAGGCCACGTCGCAGGCGACGCGGAGCGAGCCGCGAAGGTGCGCCGTGCACGGCTGGAGTGATCGAGTCTTCACGCGACGCGGCGTGCGGAGAGGGCTTAGAGGCGCAGGCGTAGCCGTGAGCGAGATGACCTGCGCGGCGGTGAAAGGTGCGGCGGAGCACGGAGGCGTTCGCTCGCGGTGTCGCGGGTGCGGCGGATCACGGGGGTCCGCGAGGGCCCTGCGTATGCTGGCCCGGCATGGTGAGCACGGCCACGACGCAGCTCGGGGCGGACGCCCGGCGGCGGCTGATCTGGGGCATCGCGCTGCTCGGCCTGGGCGTGCTCGCCCCGGCCATGGCGGGCGTCGTCGCCTGCTCGGCCAGCGGCGCGTCGGCGAGCCAGCCCGCGGCGGCGATCCCTGCGGTCGGTGAGCTGCCCGAGGGCCCGCCGGCACCGGTCGACGGCCTGCCCATGCCCAGCCTCGACCTCGACTGGCAGCCGCCGATCGCGGTCGCGGGCGACCTCGAAGGCCTGCGCGAGGCCCTGACCAGGTACCCGCGCGTGGGCCTCGGCGTCGCGCCTGATCTCGCGCGGGCGGGGGAGCTCGACGCGGCGCAGGTCAGCGCCGCCATCGCTCGGCTGGCGCCGGGCACCGCGCTGCGCTCTCTGGTCGGGCGGGGCGGGGCGGGCGTGGCTCTCGACGAGGTCGTGCTCGAAGACCCGCCCCTCGTCGCGAGCCTCGGCGAGGACGGGCGCACGCGCTGGCAGCTGCCCGAGGACCTCGACCTCGACGAGGAGCGCCTCGCCAGCTGGGCAGAGAGCGGGGACCCTGCGGTGCTCTTGCTCGGGCCGGTCGCGGTCGACAGCGCGAGCTGGCGCGAGCTGGCCGTCGGCGCCGTGGGGAGCTGCGAGCCCGCGCTCGCCGGCCTGCTCGACGGTCAGGCCCGCAGCCTCGAGCTGATCGAGCCGTTTTTGGATCACGCCGACGCGGTCCTCGGGGCCATCTATCTGCGCGAGCTCGCCCCGGTGGTCGCCGAGCTCGACGGGGCCCTGAGCGGCTACCAGACCCCGCGCGGGCGCGAGGCCTTCGCCAGCGACGAGGCCTGGGCGCGGCAGCAGTGCGGGGAGCGCTACCACGCCTACCTCGAGGGCTTCGCCGGGTGCGTGGCCGGGGGCGACCCGCAGGCCTGCCCCACGGCGCCGCGCATGTTCCTGACCGGGGCGGCGCGGATCGGCAGCGTCGAGCCCGGCGGCTACATCCCCGACGACTGCCCCGCGAAGTTTGGCCGCGACGTGGTCGAGGATCTGCGCGGGCCGGCCCGGGTCGCGGCGGAGCTCGGCGGCGAGCAGCTCGACGCGCGCTGGATGATCCTCGCCGAGCGCCTCGCGACCTTGACCGAGGTCTACGGCGCCCTCGACGAGCTGTGCACCCCGGCGCGCAGGCGCTTCTCGCCGGGGGATCTCGAGACCTTGAGGACCGAGGTCGCGGCCCTGGGCGAGCTCTACCGCCGCGAAGAGGCCCCGGCCTACGACGCGCGCTTTTTGGCCAACGACGGCAGCTTCCGCGTGCCCGGCCTGGGCATGGTCCGCCAGCTCGCGCGCTACGACGCGGGCACGGGCAGCGCCGCGCGGGCCCTGTCCGTGGGCGCCAGGCAGCTGCGTCGCTTTGGCGACGAGCGGGCGCGCTGCGAGCCGGCCGTGGGCGCGCCGCCGGTGATGGCGCTGCTCGTCGACACCAGCACGGCCGAGGCTCGGCTGCTCAGCTTCTTCTACGCCGAGGAGCTGTGGTGCGGCACGCTCGGCGCCCTGGAGCGCTGACTTGCACCGCGCGCGCGCGTGCCGGATCATCGTTGGGTGACGCCACCTTCGCGCGCTCGGCTGCGTGGCTCGTCGCTGGCGAGCGCGCTGTCGATCGTCGCGGTGACGCTGCTCGCCGCGCTCGCGCCGACCCGCGCCCAGGCGAAGCTCCCCGCTGAGTCCCCGCTCTACGGCGAGCCCTACCGCAGCGGCCCCGGCCTGGAGGTCGCCATCGGCGTGGCGCTGTGTCAGCCCGGGCTCGTCTTTCAGGGCCGCTGCGCCCGGGGAGACTCGGACAGCCCCGCGCTGCCTGGGCTGGCCTTGCGCCTCGGCCTGGGCTGGCGCCTCGACGATCACTGGTGGGTCGGCGGCGGCTGGGTCCGGCAGATGCACCGCCCGGCCGGGCCCTTCGTCGGCGGGAGCGCGGACGGGGGCGTGGTCACGGCTCGGGGGATCGTGATCTTGCCGCGCCGCGATGGCCGCGACAGCGCCGCGGAGCTCGGCTTCGAACTCGGGCTGGGGCTGTCTCGGCGGGTGCTGCTCGCCGACGCCGCGCCCGCTCGGCTGAGCTCCTTTGGCGCGCTGGTCCGCCCGGCGATCGTGCTCGAGGGCTGGGTGATCGCAGATCTCGCCTTGGGGGTGGAGATCGCCAGCCACATCAACATGCACTGGCGCCACTGCGCCGACGCGCTGTGCGAGGGGGCGCCAGGCCCGTGGATTGGAGATGGGCTCGACGCGCGCTTCGTCGACGGGTTCACGGTCGCTCTGCGCGCCACCGGCTTGATTGTCGGTTTGTTCCGTTGAACGGCGTTATGGAGGGGGGAGCTAATGGGATCGTTCGTCGTGATCACTACCAAAATCGATGCAAGCCACGCTCGTGACCAATGGCCAGACCCCCGCAGCGCTCCGCCCCGTGTTGGCTGTGAGCTCGCCGCGCTCCACGTCACTGCGAGACTCCCTCGAGTCCCTCGCGGGCGAGCTCGAGTCGATGGTCGCCGATGACGGGGTCGAGCAAGCGGTCGAGATCGGCCGGCTGATCATCGATCGCCTCTACGACGGCGACCTCTCGAGCTGGCGGCGGCGGGGCCCCAAGTCCGTGTCCCTGCGCGAGCTCGCCCGCCAGCTCGACCGCCCGCTGAGCTGCTCGGGCCTGTACCGCGCCATCGCGCTCTACGAGCTCAGCGAGGGCCTGGGTGGCATCGATCGCTGGGTCGACGCGGGCATGGGCAGCAGCCACCTGCGCGTGGTCCTCGGGCTCCCTCGGGAGGAGCAGCGCCGCCTGCTCGACGCCGCCATGGAGCGGGCGTGGACCGTGGCCGAGCTCGAGCGCGAGGCCCAGCCGATCCGCGAGCGCCTGCCCCAGCGCGCGCGCCGGGGCGGGCGCCCGCGCCTGCCTCGCTTCGTCAAGAGCCTCAACCGCCTGCGCAAGTGCGTGGCGGACCGCGGCGAGTTCTTTGGCGACCTCGACGCCGTCGGCGAGATGTCGAGCGAAGAGCTCGCCGCGCTGCGCGAGCAGCTGGCCGAGGTTCGCGAGCGCTGTGATGAGCTCGAGCAGGCGCTGGCCACGGCCAGCTGAGCCTCCCCGCCCGGGGGAGGACATCTCGTTCAAGTCTGGAGGCTGCGCTCGGGCTCGTGGCGCTTGGCCTCGCGGGCGACGCCGCCGAGCGCGGCCAAGGTCGCGCCCACGCTGTCGCGCAGCGTCGCGCTCGGCAGCCCGCCGCGGCTGAGCACGCCCAGGCCGTGGATGGCGTTGGTCAGCAGCCGGGCGAGGGCGCGGAGATCCTGGTGGCTGCGCAGCTCCCCGGAGGCCTGGGCCTGGGCGAGGGCGGTGAAGAAGCGCTCCTCGACGCGCTGGAGGTGCTCGCAGACGCGCTCGCGAACGGCTTGATCACGCTGACCGAGCTCGAGGGCAGAGTTTGCCATCAAGCACGAGCGGTGATCTGGATGTTCGACGACGGCGCCGAGCACCCAGTCGAAGACCGCATGGATCCCCGCGAGTCCGGAGTCGTGCTTGGCGAAGATGTCCTCGAGGGTCTCGTGGGTGCGCTCTTGGTAGCGGTCCATGACCGAGAGGAAGAGGCTCCGCTTGTCGCCGAAGGTGTCGTAGAGGCTCTGGCGGCTGATTCCCATGAACTCCAGCAGCTTCGCCATTGACGTCCCGTCGTAGCCGCGACGCCAGAATAGCTCGACTGCACGATCGAGGGCTTCATCGGGATTGAAGGCTTTGGCCCGGGGCACGGTGCCAGAATGGGCGGACTGACCGAATTGGTCAATCCGCCGAAGTGGCTAGATCACGCTTTGAGCCTCGGGTTGAGGGTGTAGGTACCCGTGAGGCTGGCCTCGGCGAGGATGTGCCCGCGGATCGCCTCCCGGGCCAGCTGGCCGGTAAAGTTCCCATCGAGATTTAGACTCTCGATGTCGAGGGCGTAGATCGTGAAGTGATAGTGATGGAGCAACTCGTCATTCCAGGGCGGGCAGGGGCCATCGTAACCACCGTAATCTCCCGACATATCCGCGTCTCCAGCGAACCAATTGGTGTAATCGTTAATACCCTGTTTGCCGGCGGGGGCAGGTCCTGGAGACTTTCCTCGCGCAGTCACACCGTCACTATGTGTGCCCGCGCCAATCTCGCGCAAGCCGGCTGGCAGGTTGATCAATACCCAGTGGAAGAAGTCGACACGAGGGAGCGCGGCGGGGACGCTCCTGTCTTCTCGATTGACGTCGTCACCCTTCGAGGGGACGTCGGAGTCGTGACAGATGATCGCGAAGGACTTGGTGCCTTCGGGGACATCGGACCAGGCGAGGTGCGGGTTGCGGTTGGGCGCGAAGGTCACGTGGCCTTCGTCGGCGGGGACACAAAATGCGAACTCTCCGGGGATGCGGTCGCCGTCGGTGAATGACTCGCTGCGCAGCTTCATGGTCGCCAGGGTACCGACTGGCAACCCGCGGTGAAAGCCGCCGGTGCCCATGGCCAAAACCTCGCGGTGACTATGGGTCTTCGAAGTCGAGCTCGTGATCGAGGCTCTCGCCAAAGGCGAGATCTTCGTCCGCTGGTTCGAACGCGTCGAGGACCTCGGGGGGGAGGTCTTCCCACCAGGGGGCGTCGAGGTGCGCGGGTGGAGCGTCGAGCTCGTGGGGAGGAGCATCGAGATGGTGGGGAGGAGCGTCGAGATGGTGGGGCGGGGCGTCGAGCTCGTGGGGCGGGGCTTCGAGATGGTGGGGAGGAGCGTCGAGGTGCGCGGCGTCTGGGCTCGAGGGGGGCGCGTCGAGATGTGCGAGGGGGGCGTGTGCGGGGGCGCCATCCGCGGGGGGCGGGGGCGCCATGTCGGCGGGAGACTCGGTGTCGTCTCGCTCGTCTCGAGTGTCAGGCGCGAGGCTCCAGCAGCGGCCGAGGTGCACGCAGGTGCCACAGCGAGACTGGTGCTCGAGCTTTGGCCACGGCTCCTCGTCGACCCCCGGTGCCCCTCCGGCGTCGGCGAGGAGCTCGACGGCGAGCAGCCGGCCGGCGCTCCGGCGCAGGCGCTGTTCGAAGCTGGCCAAGGTCGCGGGCGCGAGGGTGACGAGGCCGGGGTCGGCCGCGGCCTCGCGCAAGAACACGGCACCGGCGCGCAGGGGGATCTCGGGGCCCCACATGCGGCGCAGGGCCCAGGCCTGGGTGAGGCGGCGGAAGCCCGCGACGGACTCGGGGTCGAGGGCGAGCTGGGCGAGCTCGCTGCTGTCGTCGTCGTTGCCACCGCTGTCGTCGTCGCCGCGCGGCGCCCGGGCGTACTGCCAGTCGACGAGGTTGAGCCGGCCGGCGTCGTCGATCCACACCAGGTCCATGCGGCCGCGAACGATCACCCGCCCGCTGGGCAGCGCGGCCGGACCCGTGGTCGGTGGCGGGGCGAAGAGGTCGAGCTGCGGCCGCAGCCGGGCCTCGTCGTCGCGGGCGGGGGCCTCGTGCTCGGCAACGACCTCGAGGGCGAAGGGCAGGCCGCGGAGCACCCGGCGAGGATCGCTGCGGTGGATGGCGACGAGCTCGCGCACCCACGGCCGCTCGGCCAGGCGCAGCAGGTCGCCGCGCAGCTCCTGCCACAGCCCGTCGGGGATGTGGTCTTGGCTGGCGAAGGCGTCGAGGGCCTGCTGGGGATCGCGGCCGAGGCGATCGAGGTCGACGCGGCCGAGCAGGTAGTGGACCAGGCGACCGCGGGCGCGGGCCTCGGCGAGGCTCGGCGGGCGGTGATCTCCGGGGTCGTCCTCGTCCGCGCCGCGGCGGGGCACGAAGGGCAGGAGCTGGAGGCCGCGCATGGCCTCGCGCTCCTGGGTGGCGGGGGTGTCGACGCCGACGACGTGGGACAGGAGGTAGCGCCGGGGGCACTTGTCGAACTCGGCCAGGCCGGAGAGCGAGAGCTCGAGCTCGCAGTCCGTCAGGCTCAGGGCGTCGCTGCGCGCGAGGGCGGCGTCGAGCTCGGCGAGGTCCTCGCGCGGGCCGAGGGGATGCTGGCGCTCGGGCGTGGGCGCGGCGGTCTGGTCTGGGTTTGGGTTTGGGTCCGAGTCTGGGTCTGGGGTCTCGTCTCGATCCCGATCCTGCTCCGCGCGCGCGTCCTCGGCCGCGCTCGCCTGGCCGCCGCTCGACGTCGCCGCGCGCACTCGAGCCACGCGCTCGAGCAGCCAGCCCATGGCGTCGTCGCTGCCCTCGTCGTCGTCACGGGTCGCGCCGGGGGCCTCGACGACCTCGACGAGGTCGCCGAGATCCGGGAGCAGGGTGTCGAGCATCCGCCGCCAGTTGCCCTCGCTGCCGCGGCCCTCGGGGGCCTCGCCCAGGAGGATCAGCAGGTCCCGCGCGCGCGTGGTCGCGACGTAGAGCAGGCGCCGGCTCTCGGCGTCGCGGCGCGCGGCGAGGCGCTCGTGGATGGCTTGCGCGTGGGGGCTGGGCCGGCGGCGGCCGACGAGGTCGGGGCTGAGCACGGCCAGGCCGAGCTCGCGCTCGAAGACCACGGGGCCCTCCTGGCCGCGCGGCTCGGCGCCGAGCTCGGGGACCACGACCACGGGGAACTCGAGGCCCTTGGCGGCGTGCACGGTCATGATGCGCACGGCCTTGGGATCGGCCGCGGCGGCGACCTCGGCCGGGGCCTCGCGGTCGAGCACGTCCTCGCTGCGCTCGAGCAGGCGCCGGGCCGCGGCCTGGGCCCCGAGCCCGGCGAAGGCCCGCGAGCCGAGCAGGCTCAGCAGCTTGTCGACGTTGGCGATGCGCTGCTCGCCGGCGTCGTCCCAGGCCAGGACCTCGCGCACGGCGAGGCGGTCGACGGCGAAGCGCAGCACTCGGGCCGGGCCGAGGCGATCGAGCTCGTGGTGCAGGCGGTTGACGAGCCGACCCATGTGGGTGATCGCGGCGACGGCCGCGGGGTCGTCGAGGTCCTCGACGCTGCAACCCTCGGCGTGGGCCGAGAGGGCGACCTCGCCGGCGCTAGCGAGGGTGACCAAGCTGGCGTCGTCGATGCCCCAGATCGGCGAGCGCCACACGGCGGCGGAGGCCAGCTTGTCGCCGGGGTCGGCGATCGCCAGCATCAGGGCGACGAGCTCGCGGACCTCGCGGGCGGCGTAGAAGCCCCGGCCGCCGACGACCACCGAGGCCACGCCGCGCTCGCGCAGGGCTCGGCGGTAGCGGGCCACGTGGCCGTGGGTGCGCATCAAGATCGCCACGTCGGCGCCGCGCAGGGGCGCGGGGGCGCCATCGGGTCCGGCCCGGCCGAGCGGGGGCGCGGCCTCGAGCAGCAAGGCGATGTGCTCGGCGAGCAGCTCGGCCTCGTGGCCGCGGCGCAGGCGAGGGTCGAGCTCGGGGTCGCTGCACAGCAGCTGGACCGCGGGGAGCTCGGCCTGGCTGGGGTGATCCTCGCGCACGGGCTCGAGGGTGTCGACCTCGTCGATCCAGTCGACGGCGAAGCCGGCGGGGTCGTCGCTGATCAGCAGGCGCGAGAAGGTGGTGTTGGCGAAGGCGACCAGCCCGGGGCGCGAGCGCCACGAGCGGCGCAGGGCGGCCAGGCGCAGGCCGTCCTGGCCGCCGCGGGCCTGGGCGGCGAGGCGCTGGAAGATCGCCACGTCGGCGCCGCGAAACTCGTAGATCGACTGCTTGCGATCGCCGACCGCCGCGAACAGGCGCGCGCCCAGGGGCAGGTGCTCGCTCGCCCGCTGGCCGCGGCCGAGCTCGCGGAGGTGATCGCGGGCCTCGGCGAGCAGGTGGACCAGGTCGAGCTGGAGGCCGTTGGTGTCCTGAAATTCGTCGACGAGCAGCGCGCCGACCCGGCGCTGGAGCTGGTCGCGGACCATGCGATCGTCTCGCAGCAGATCGTGAGCGCCGCGCACGAGGTCGACGAAGTCGAGCACGCCCTGGCGGCGCTTTTCTTCGGCGTAGGCCCGCGACAGAGCCGAGAGCAGGGCGACGAGGCGCGCGGCCAGGGCCTGCTCGGCGAGGCTGGCGACGGCGTCCTGGACCCGCTCCCAGGCCGCGGCGAAGGGCTCCCAGACCCGGCGGGCGCGCTTGGGCAGGCTGCCCTTGCCGCGGCGCTGGGCGGCGACGCGGACCAGCGCCGGGTACCAGCGCTCGACGGCCTCCGACTCACAGCCCCCGATGCGCCGGCGCTCGATGGCCAGGGCGCGCAGGGTCGGCTGGAGCCGGTCTTCGCTCGACGGCTCGAGCAGGGCGATGGCTTCGGCGAGGGCCTCGCAGGCGTCGACGAGCTCGCGGCGAGACGCGAGGGCGTCGAAGCCCGACTGCGGCCGGCCGTCGCCGTCGACGAGCAGCGACTCGGGGTCGCGGCCCTCCTCGCCGAGCTTGGCGTGGAGCCGGCGCAGGGCCCCGCGCAGCTGGGTCGGCCCGCCCAGGGCCCGGGCCACGGCGCGCGCGTTGGAGTCCTCGGTCTCGAGCTCGCGCAGCAGGACCTCGTCGAGGACGAGCTCGAAGAGCTCGCCGGCGCCGGCCTCCTCGAGCACCTCGAAGCTGGGATCGACGCCGGCCTCGACGGCGAAGCCGCGCAGGACCTGGGCGCACAGCGAGTGGAAGGTGCCGATGGGCGCGAGCGGGAGCTGCTCGACGATCGCTCGCCAGCGCCCGGGGGGGACGGGCGCGCCGCGGGCTTCGATCAGCGCGGCGAGCTCGGGCTCGGCGAGCAGGGCCGCCTGGGGATCCGCGGCCAGTGCCGCCGCGCGATCGAGGATGCGCTGGCGCAGCTCTCGGGCGGCCTTGTCGGTGAAGGTCACGGCCCAGACCTCGGCGGGATCGAGGGCAGGGCGGCCGCTGGCGCCGGCGCCCACATAGAGGCTCAGGGCCACGGTGACCAGGGCGTGGGTCTTGCCCGCGCCCGCGCCCGCGGCGAGCACCAAGTTGGCGTCGAGCTCGAGGTTGGGGCCCGCGTCGGCGGGTTCGCTGGCTTCGCCGAGCTCGCTGAGCACGTCGGTCATGCGCTCGGCTCCTCGCGATCGTCGCCCCGCTCGACGCGACAGATCGCGCCGTAGGGGCAGTAGCGGCACACCCGGCCGGGGTCGTAGGGGCGCACGTCGAAGCGCCCCGCGGCCACGCCCGCGAGCAGCGACCACACGTTGTCGGCCAGGTTGCGCTGGCCCGTGGTCGGGAGGTCGAGGGCGCCCACGGCCACCAGGCCGTCGCGCTCGGCGTCGGTCGCTGCGCGCGGGTCCGTGCCCGTGTCCATGTCCGGAGCTTCGTCCGCATCGTCGAGCGCCCCGAGCTCGCCGCTGGGCTCGAAGCGGCGGGCGCGTAGCTCGGCCCGGGTGGCGGGGTCGAGCTCGAGCAGGCCGTCGAGCTCCATGCTCGACAGCGAGAGATCGAGCAAGCTCGCCCGCGAGCGCTCGCCGTCGCGCAAGGACACGTAGGCCGCGTCGGTGTAGCCGAGCTCGGGGTGGCGCGTGGCCAGCCAGGCGGCGTAGAGCGGGAGCTGGAGCTGGGTGCGGGCGAGCTGGTCGTAGCGCAGGCGATCGCCGACGCGCCCGGACTTGTAGTCGAGGATCAGCCCCTCGCGCTCGCGCCTGTCGCCGCGGTAGTCGATGCGGTCGACGCGACCGACGAGCTCGAGGCGGCGAGCCCCGCGGCGATCGGGGATCGCCAGGGGCGGGCCCTCGATGCGCGCGGGCGCCTCGGGATCGGGCAGACCAAAGCCGCGCTCGAATTCCTCGGGCTCCCAGCCCTCGATGGCCACGCGGCGCTCGCCCTCGAGCAGGCGCCCGAGGTCGCGGTGGACGAGGTCGCGGTGCAGCAGCCACAGCGGCCACGGCCCGGTGCGCTCGACGCCCTGCCAGCGATCGAGGATCTCCTCGCATATCTCGTGCGCGCGGCGATCTTCTCGCTGGGTCTGGTCGCCGCCGATCAGCGGCGTGAGCCCCTCGCGGCGCATGGCCTGCATGGCCGCGGCGAGGACCTCGTGGCGGATGCTGCCCTGCTCGGCGGTGCTCAGGTCGTCGCGGATCGAGGGCCGCGGGCGCAGGTGGAGCACGCGGGCGGCGTGGAAGCGGAAGGGGCAGGCGGCGTAGTCCTCGAGGGAGGTGGCGGAGCCGCGCCAGACCAGGCCGGGGGTGAGCGGGAGGGTGGCGAGCGCGGGTTCGGGCGCTGGCTCGGGTTTGGACTCGGGGACAGGCGGGCGCTCGCCGGACCACACGAAGCCCAGGCGCGCGTGGGCGCGGTCGAGGGCGGGGCCGTCGAGGTTGATCTGCGCGCCCTCGAGGGTCTCGGCCCGGGCCTGGGCCCAGTCGAGCGCGCGGGCCAGCTCGGGCCGCGTGCGCGCGGCGGCCTCGAGGCGGGCGCGCGCCGAGTCGGGGCTGGTCCGCAGCATGACGACCCGGGTGAGCACCTGCCCCCGGGCGCTGCACTCGACGAGGCTGGGGACGACGCCGGCGGGGCGCGGCTCGACGCTGGCGTGGCCGAGGGCCGTGGCCAGGGCCACGAAGTAGCGCGAGCGCACGACCTCGCGGCCGCCGGCGTCCTGGCGGTGGCAGGTGATCATCGCGCGCCCGCGGACCGCGGCCATGGCCATGGCGAAGGCGCCCGCGTCGGCGCCCCGGACCGCGGCCAGCACGGGCCGACCGGCGGCGCGATCGAGGGCGGCGCGATCGTCCTCGTCGAGGAAGGGCAGCGGGCGCCCGGGGCCGGGGAGCTCGCCCTCGACGGCGTGGAGCAGCACGAGCACGTCGCAGCGCGAGCCGGCGACCTCGTCGAGGTCGCGCAGGGCCACGCCGGCTCCGCGCACGCCGGGGGGGCGCTCGCGGACGCCGGCGAGGGCGGCCTCGAGGTGCGCGCGGAAGTCGGCGAGGGGGACGGGCTCATCGGCGAGGCCGACGGCGGCGGCGGCCTGGTCGAGGCCGTGGCCGGCGATCTCGAGGGACTCGAGGGCGGCGCGATCGCGGGCCAGGGCCGCGACCGCGTCGCGCTCGAGGCGACGCTCGCGGCTGCCCTGGCCGAGGTCCGGGAGCGAGAGGCAGCGCCGCGGGATCCCCAGGGCGCGCAGGGCCGCGAACACGGCGTCGAGGTGCGCGCGCAAGGTCGCGCGCCGAGGCAGGCGCAGGCGCTCGAAGAGCCGCTCCCAGCGATCGGCGAGCATGAAGTAGCGCGCAGACTTGGCCGCGCGGCGCTCGGGCTTGTCGAGGCCAAAGGGCGAGGGCTGGGCGAGCTTGGCCGCGTGGGCGCGCAGCCGGCCGAGGTGACCGACGCCGCGATCGTCGCGCGAGCCGGCGTCGCGCAGGGCCGCGAGCAGCAGCGGGGCGTCGCGGCGCGCGACGTAGGCCGACTCGAGCACGGCGGCCAGGGCCTCGCGGGGGAGGTCGCGCTCGGCCGCCTCGATCAGGGCGAAGGCCAGGCGCAGCGGGGCCGCGTCCATCACCGGCTGGCCGCGCGACTCCTCCACGGGGATCTCGGCCGCGTCGAAGGCCGCGAGCACGCGGGCGCGGGCGATGCCCAGGCGCGGGAGCGCGACGGTGATCCGGTGGGGCGCGACCTTGGCCTGGAGGAGGGCGCGGATCTTCGCGCAGGCCGAGCGCAGCTCGGCGCGCTCGTCTCCTGCGTCGATCAGCTCGAGCTTGCCGCGCAGCGCCGGGTCGACGAGGCGCGCGGCCTGGGTCTCGGGCACGAAGGGGATCAGCCCGGCGGCGGCCAGCGGGCCCGCGCCCTCGCCCGTCAGCGGGCGCGAGATCAGCTCGACGGCCGGGGCCTCCTCCACGAGGTTGCGGCGCAGGATCTCGAGGGCCGTGGCGAGCTCGGTGGTCAGCCCCGCGCCGCCGAGCTCCGCACCGGCGAGCGCAGGGGGGAGCACGGGGACCTCGGCGCGGACCTGGAGGCCGCGGCGGGCGAGGGCCTGCCACAGCCGCGCGCGGATCACCGGGAGCTCGCCGCCGACGACGACCTCCAGGCAGCTCGCCCCGTCGACCAGGGCGCGCAGCCGGGCGTCGCCGAGGCGCTCGCGATCAGCCACGCGCTCGGGCAGGCGGGCCCGAGCGCCGACGCCATCGAAGACCCCGCGCTGGCCCAGTTTTGTTTCATAGGCCGTCGCGATTTCTGCGAGGGCCGTGAACCGCCGCCCGGTCAGGCTCTGCCCGCGCCGCGAGAGCCGGGCCGCGAGCTGCGAGAAGCCGCGGGCGTCGAGGCCCGCGCGGCGCAGGTTGTCCCAGAGCACCAAGAAGGACTCGGCGAAGCCCGGCTCGCGGGCGAGCTGGGCGAGGGTGGTCCCGCGCGCGGCCGCGGGGGCGACGGCGGCGAGGGCCAGGCGCGCCTCGGTGGTGCCCACGGGCTCGAGCGCACAGGCTCGCAGCAGGCGATCTTCGAGGCTGCGAAGATCGATCAGCCCCAGCGCCAAGGCCACGCCCTGCGCCCGCACGCGCTCGCGCAGCGCCTCGGCGACGTGCTCGCGGGTCGGGAGGACCCGCAAGACCCGCTCGGGCGGGGCTGCTCGGCCGAGGCTCATCCGCGCAAGATAACCAAAGCTGCGCGCGCTTGTCCGCGCTCGGTGCCCGGGATATAGCTGGGGCGAGGATGTCGACCGTAGACGAGGACGAGGGCAACGATGATGGCGACGAGCGTCACCTGTGCACGGCCGCGGAGCACCCCGAGCACCCCAGGCCCCGCTACGACGACGCTGCGCGCGAGCGCGCCGTCCGCTTGTTCAAGATGCTGGGGGACGAGGCGCGCCTGCGCACCCTCGAGATGCTCGTCGATCGTGAGGCCTGCGTCAGCGAGCTCGCGGCCGCGGGCAACGAGCAGATCTCCACGGTCTCGCACCGGCTGAAGCTGCTGCGCGCCGAGGGGCTGGTCAGTCGTCGTCGCGAAGGGCGCCACGTCTACTACGCCCTCGCCGATCGCCACGTGTTCGAATTGATCCAAAACGCGCTGGCCCACGCGACCGAGTAGCAGCGACCCCCGAGGCCCGCGCCAGACCTCGCGGCCAGCTTGTCAGTGGATTGGAGCTGGTCCAAGGTCGAGCGTCGGTAGCGACGAGGATGTCTGCGGTCGTCTTGCACTACCCGGAGCGCTGGCGCTCCGAGCTCAGCCCACACGCGGAGGAGATGGAGCGTCAGACCCTCGCGCGTGCACACGAGGCCGGGCTGGTGATCCGCGGGACCGGGCTCCACGAGCGCCTCAAGATCATCCGCGTGGGCTACTTTGGCGGCTACTCCTACCCGCGGGCGGACCAGGTCCACCTCCAGCCGATCTGTGACTTCTTCGCGGTCTGGCTGCTCCTCGACGACGAGCTCGAGCACGCCTTGCTCGAGCTCCCGCCGGCCTCGCGGCGCAGCTACTGTGCGCGCTACATGGAGGCCCTGGCCGCGGGCTACAGCGGGGACGAGGCCGACGTGTTCATCCGTGGCCTGGCCAACGTCGGCCGGCGGATCAAGGCCAACTCGGCGACCCCGGCCTGGTATCGCTTCTTGACCTCGATGGCCGAGTACTTCGAGGGCTTGCTCATGGAGATCGAGGTCCGCGAGCGCGGGGTCGAGCCCACGCCGCAGCGCTACATCGGGTTTCGGACCCACGCCGCGGGGGCCTTCCCGGTGCTCGAGCTGATCGAGTGTGCCCACGACTATGTGCTGCCCCTGACCGTGCGTGACAGCCACGAGATGGCGGCGATCCGCCTCAACGCCGCCAAGGTGATCTGCTACTCCAACGACCTGGCCTCGCACACCAAGGACGTGGCCGAGGGCACCACGAACATGGTCATCGCGCTTCAGGGGCAGGGCATCAGCGAGCACGAGGCCCTGACCGAGACCGCGCGCATGCACGACCAAGCCGTCGCCGAGCTCGACGAGATCGCTGACGGGCTGGTCGCCGCGCACGGCGACGACCAGATGATCCGGGCGCACTTCGGTCATGTCCGGGCGCTGGTCCGCGGGCTGATCGAGTGGCAGCTCCAGGCCAAGCGCTACCAGTCGCTCGAGAGCGGGCGATCGGTGACGATCTCGAGCAGCGTCGTGGCGAGCGGCTGAGCCCCGCGCTCGAATTGGGACACAGGGAGGCGAGTCGCTGTGTTCGAGCGCGACGCAGCCTGGGCGCGCGTGCTCGACAATCTGCGCTCTGGCGAGCGTCACCCTCACGCCAGATCAAATAAAGACACGCGGGCGCGCCGCTCGCCGATGAGAGATTGGCAGGCCCCCTGCCCATGGGCTAGCTTCGCTTCGACGCGATGCCTGATCTCGAGATCAACGTGCCCGACCCCAGCCGCGACGAGGTCAAGCTCGGCTGGGCCTTCATGGGCCCGGTCATGCTGACCTGCGGCGCCTCGGGAGACATGCCCCCGCGGCGCTTCGACGAGTGGATCACGGCCATGGAGACCCACGACTTCGAGTATGTGCTGGGCTCGACGATCGGCGCGACGAGCATCAGCGGCATGCAGCGGAGGCGGGTGGTCGAGGCCCTCAAGCACCGGCGCAAGACCGTGGTGATCATCGACAGCCGAGTGATGCGCGGGATCCTCACCGCGCTCGGTTGGCTGGGTCTCAAGGTCCGCTCCTTCAGCTGGGACGCCCTCGACGAGGCCGAGGCCTACCTCGACGTGCCCGGCTTCGACAAAGGCGCCCTCGTCGACGCGCTGTGGACCCTGCGTCAGGCGACCACTGGTGAGCGGCGAGCCACGGGCTCCTAGAGCGCGCGCTGGCTTGTGGGCCGCCAGCGTGTGAGGATGGCCCGAGGATGAGTGGCACCCAAGAGCGCCAGCCAACCCGGGGGGACGCCCTCGAAGGTGACACCGAGCGCGCACCGGTCATCGAGGTCCGCGACGTCGACATGGGCTTCGAGGACAAGATCCTCTTCGAGGGCCTCGAGCTCACGGTCCGCGAGGGCGAGGTGCTGGTCATCCTCGGGTTCTCGGGCTGCGGCAAGAGCGTGCTGCTCAAGCTGATGAGCGGGCTGATGCGCCCGCAGGAGGGAGAGATCCTCCACCTGGGTGAGGACATCGCGGACATGGACGAGGCCAGCCTCGTCGAGATGCGCAAGTCGATGTCCTACGTGTTCCAGAACAACGCGCTCTTCGACTCGCAAAGCGTGCTCGAGAACGTGGCCTTTGGCCTGCTCGAGCACACCAAGATGGGCGACGCGGAGATCCGCGAGCGGGTGCTGGAGTGCCTCGGCTACGTCGGCCTGCACCCCGACGTGCTCGGCTACGACATCCTCCCGCGCATGCCGGCCGAGCTGTCCGGCGGCATGCGCAAGCGCGTGGCCCTGGCGCGGGCCGTGGCCACGCACCCGCGGGTGATCCTCTACGACGATCCAACGGGCGGCCTCGATCCCCAGAGCGTGACGCGGATCGGGGACATGATGGAGAAGCTCCAGTCGGACCTGAACTTGACCTCGGTGGTGGTCACCGGCGACATGAAGATCGCCTTTCGCGTGGCCGACCGCATGGCGCTGATCCACGATCATCATGTCGCGCACCTCGGTACGCCCGACTACTTTCGTGAGTGTGACGCGCCCGAGGTGGTCGAATTCGTCCGTGATCCCGAGGGTCGAACGGTCCGCTATTGATATCGCATGCTCGTGGTGGCCAGTCTGGCGCTGCGGCTGTGTTCGCATGCTGATAGACTGGGGCATGACCTACATTCGTAATATTGGGCCGTGTCTGGCGCTCGTCGTCGCTACGCTCACCCTTGGCTGTGGTGACGACATCGCCATCGGCCAGACGGGCTCTGGTTCGGGATCTGGTTCGGGATCTGGCGACGACGAGATCGGCGGCTCGGGGACGGCGGAGTCCGAGAGCGCGGGCGCGGAGCAGGGCTCGACGAGCGAGGACGCGGACACGGACACGGAGTCGTCGAGCGCGGACACGGACACGGAGTCGTCGAGCGAGACGGGGACCGACACGGGCACGGAGACGGGGACGGACACGGACACGGAGTCGACGAGCGAGACGGGCACGGACACGGGGACCGATACCGATACCGATACCGATACCGAGTCATCGAGCGAGGACACGGGGACCGACACCGACACCGACACCGACACATCGAGCGAGGACACGGGGACCGACACCGGCACGGACACTGACACCGGTACGGACACGGATACGGACACGGAGACCGACACCGACACGACCGACACCGGCGGCATGGAGATCTGCGATCCCCAGGTCGACGACGGGCTCTGTGTCAGCTGCGTCAAGGACTCGTGTTGCACGCAGCTCGAGAGCTGCCTCGATGACGCGAGCTGTGCGTGCGCCTACGAGTGCGTGGCCGGAGGTGGGGACCCGCTGACTTGCCAGACTCAGTGCAGCGCGAACAACAGCGTGACGAACGCGCTGCTCTTTTGCGGTCAGGTCAACTGCTCCGTCGAGTGCCTCTGAGCGCGCCCAGGACAGCCCTCGACTCCCGCGTGCACCACTGGAGGTGAGCGCGGGAGTCGTCGCGAGGCGCCTCTGCATACCGCTGCTCCTCCTATGGATGCATCCGCGCGTCGTGACTCTGCGCCGTCGAGCGGGGGAGTCTGGCGGCCGTTTTGACATGGCGGATCCGCGTGCGTTGCTAGGCTAGATAGATGAGCTCTAGTCGCAATGTTGCAGGAATGCTGACGCTCGTCGTCGCCACGCTCGGATCGGGTTGCGGTGGCCACATCTTGGACAAGGAGTCGGGCTTCGGCTCTGGCGAGGACGAGATCGGGGACTTTGGGGGGACGGACGCAGAGTCGGAGAGCTCGGCGAGCGGTGATGCCGATGCGGGGACGGAGGGGGGGACGGACGCGGAGTCGTCGAGCGAGGGCGCGGAGATGGGGACGGACGCGGAGTCGTCGAGCGAGGGCGCGGAGGTGGGGACGGACGCGGAGTCGTCGAGCGAGGGTGCGGAGATGGGGACGGACGCGGAGTCGTCGAGCGAGGGCGCGGAGATCGGGGAGGAGACGGAGTCGTCGGACGAAGATACGGACGCGGGTACGACGGACAGCGGCGGCGGGGAGAGCTGCAAGCCGGAGTCCGACGAGAACCCCTGCTTCGACTGTGTCAAGTCCGCGTGCTGTGCAGAGATCGTGGACTGTCTGGCCAACGAGGCTTGTGCATGCGCCTACGCGTGCGCCGAGAGTGGCGTGCATCCGCTGACTTGCCAGGATCTGTGTGACGCCCACAACGACCCGGCGGATACGCTGTTGTTCTGTGGTGAGGATAACTGCCTGCTCATCTGCATCGACTGAGCGCGCCCTCGAGCTCGTGCGGGGGGCGAAGGCGCCCCTGTGGATGCACTCGGCGCAGGGGTCGAGGAGCTCGTGGTGAAGCCCAGCGAGGTGTCGTGTTGGATTTCACCACGGGCTCCTAGAGCGGCGACCAGTTTGAATTCGGTGAGCTACGCCGCATTTGCCAGCTTCGGGCACTCCAGCTCATGCTGGATGACCTGCAGATTGACGAGCACTGCCGCTCGCGTGGAGTCGTACTCATTCTTGCGTATGCCGAGGTAGCGAGCTCGGTTGCCTTGGCGCTGGCCGACATGAGCGAGCGTATGCTCGACGACGACGCGCTGTCGCAGTCGCGCGCGTCCGCGCGGTGCTCGTTGGAGGACCCGTAGTTTCGCTTGCAACGGCTCGTTGGCGGCGATTCGGAGGCCTCGGCCCCGGTCCGAGGTCGTGCACTTGGGCTTGAGCTCGCAGGCGTTGCAGACATCAGCCTCGAAGCGGGCGCTCTCGCCGAGGAGCATGGGTTGGGTCTGTCCCCCTGGGCAGGTCACCGTCTGGCTGACGAAGTCGAGGCTGAAGTCGGTCTTGGCGAATTTGTCGCCGTTGGACTGCCGCCATGGCTTGCAGATGACCTCGACGCCGCTGGCCACGAGTTCGGGGACGTCCGAGCTCTCGATGTAGCCCCGGTCGAAGTGCAGGCTCGCGAGTTCGAGGCCCAGATGTTCGACTCGGTCGACGAGCGTGGGGAGGCTGTCTTTCTCCGGCTGGTTCGCCGGAGCCACCGTCACAGCGAGGATGAGCTTGGTGTGAAGACTGACGACGACGTGGCGCTTGTATCCGTTGAAGGACTTCGTCTTGGTCTTGCGACCGTGACGCATGTCGGGGTCCTCGACGGACACACGCCGGTCTTTCGCCACGCCCCGCTTGATGCGCTGGCCTCCGCGGTCGGGGTCGGGCTCGAGATCCTGTCCACGTAGCTGCTCGAGTAGCGCGAGCTGGTCTTGCAACGGAGGCTTGCTGCTCTCGCTCGACAGGTTCGTCTCGACCCACTGTTCGAGCGTCTCAATCTGTCCGAGCAAACGGTTCAACGCCGCGCTCTTGGCCGCAGGGTTGGACCAGTCGATATCGAGCGCCTTCTTGATGCTCGGCTCCGCGAGCAGCGGGATGCCGAGCTCGTCGACGAGCAGCTCCGCCGGTCGAGCGCGTAGCTCGGCGACGCACAGCACGACCTTCCACGCCGCGTGAGCGAGGAGGTTGAAGGTGTCCTCGACCCGACCCGCACCTCGAAGCGGGCTCGAGTCCACGGCGACGTCGAGCTTCTTGGGCAGCTTCTTGAAGTCGAAGGCGCCAGTTCGCTTGGCGAGCTCCCGAGTGCGCTCGAGCAGCTTGCGGTCCATGTCGTGAGCGATGAGCCGCTCGCGGAAGTTGAACAGCGAGCCCTGGGAAAACGGCGGGTCATCGCAACCAAGGCAGCCGAGGACCAGCTGCCATCGAGCATCACAGGCGGCGAGTTCGACGGCCTCCGAGTCCGACGCGTTGGAGTAGCCCTGAAGCAGTAGGGCCATGGCGAGCAGTGCGGGCGGCATCGGGTTCTTCCCGGCTCCGGTGTCGCGGTACATCTGCTCGAGTTCGGCTTGGAAGTCGTCGTCGAACAGCTCGAGCCGGTGGTCACACAGGAAGCCAAACAGCTTGCGCTTCTTGCCGACGCGCTTGCGGATGCGGGCTTCGCGGGGAGACAGAGTGACGGGAGGGTTCCAGCGGGGGAGCGTCATGCGTGGCCTCGTGCGAGGCCTACGGGATCACGACCGCCAGACGTTGTCGAACCGCGCCGCTAAGCGATCGGAATCTATTAACAATTCAAACTGATCGCCGCTCTAGATGGCGCCTGGGGACTCACGGGGGCGGGATTGGGCGCGCATGTCCGCGAGCGAGGCTTGCGCGCCGGCTCGGTCGGGGGGACGCTATTGGCCGGTGCCGGCACAGATCCATGAGACCCGCGTCGATCTCGACGGTCTGCTGAAGGTCCTCGGGGACCACCTCTATTCGACGCCCACGGTCGCCCTGCGCGAGCTCGTGCAAAACGCCCACGACTCCTGCGGGCGCCGGACGCTCGAGGACGCGGGCGAGTTCTCGGCGCAGATCCAGGTGCTCGCCGACCCGGGGGCGCGGACCTTGGTCATCGAAGATCGCGGGGCGGGGCTGACCGCCGACGAGATCGAGCGCTACCTGGCGACGGTCGGGGCCGGCTACACCCGCAGGCTGCGCCAGGCCGAGGGCGACCAGGGGCCGCGGCTGATCGGCTACTTTGGCCTGGGCTTCCTGTCGGCCTTCGTGGTCGCCGAGCGCGTCGAGGTCTGGACCTGCTCCTACCAGGAGCCCGAGCGAGCGTGGCACTTCTCGTCGCGAGACGGGCGCCGCTACTCGCTCGAGGCCGGCGAGCCGCGCGAGGTCGGCACCCGGGTCACCTTGCACCTGCGCGCCACCCACCTGGCGCTCGCCAACCCCGTGGCCGTCCGCCGCCTGCTCGCGCGCTACGCCTGCCTGCTGAGCGTGCCGATCTTCTGCCCGCTCGACGCCACGCTGGCGCGGGAGCAGGGCGCCCTGGGCGAGGCGGTCAACGCCCAGCCGCCGCCCTGGCGCGACGCCGAGGACCACACTGTGCTGCGCCAGCGCAAGCTCGCGCTCGAGTTCGCCGGCCGCTTCGAGACCGACTTCGAGCCGCTGTGCACGATCGCGATCGCGGGGGACCCCGACAGCGCGGACGCGCCGGTCCAGGGGCTGCTGTGGATCCAAAACGCGCTCACTTATGGCAGCTCGGACAACCGTCGGGCCTGGGCCTTCGTGCGCGGGATGATGATCTCCGATGACATCCGCGAGCTGCTCCCGCGCTGGGCGGGCTTCGTGGGCGGGGTGTTCGAGAGCGACGTGCTCACGCCCACGGCCAGCCGCGAGGACATACAGCGCGACGCGGTCTTCGATCGCGCCCAGGCGCAGATCGAGGAGGCGCTGATCACCGGCCTCGCGCGCCTGGCCAAGGAGGACCCCGCGAGCTGGCGGCGGATCACCTCCCGCCACAACCAGGCCCTGCTCGGGGCCGCGCTGTGCGACGAGCGGCTGTTCGAGATCGTCACGGCCGAGGCGACCTTGCCGACCTCGCAGGGCGACCTGAGCTTGGCGCGGATCCAGCAGCGCTCGAGCGGGCGACTCTACGTCAGCCTGGCCCGGCGCGGGGGCTTCGAGGAGCTGCTCTTTCAGGCGCTGAGCGTGCCGGTGATCCAGGGGTTTTTGTTCGCTGCGCTGCCCGTGGCCGAGCGCTACGCCGAGCGCCGCGGGCTCACGCTGATCCGCTTGGGCACCGAGGCCGGCGAGCGGGCGCTGTTCACCCGGGTCGAGGACGACGAGCTGCCCACGGGGGTCGCCGCGGCCCTGCGCGAGGGCTTCGCGGGGGAGGGCGTGGAGGTGGTGCTCAGCCGCTTCGCCCCGGGCCACCTGCCCTTCGTGCTCGTCCCCGACCGCGAGGTCGAGCTCAAGCAGCGGATCGAGGCCGACGAGGCCGACAAGCGGATCGCCACGGCGGCGCTGGGCCTGGCCCGGTTGTTCACGGCCAAGATCGCCGACGGGCCGCCGGTGCGCCTGCACCTCAACCTCGACTGCCAGGCGATCGTCACGCTCGGCGCGGGCCTGGCCGGCGGCGAGGGGCAGGCTCGCGGCGGCGAGGCGCTGGGCCTGCTGCGCGCGCTGGTGCCCCTGCTCTCGCAGTCCGAGGAGGCGCGCTACATGAGCAACGAGGACGCGCTGCGGGCGATCTGCACCCTCGCCGAGCGCCTGGCCGGGGGAGGCGGAGGCGACCCGGGCGAAGATGACAATCGAGAGGAGCCGGGACGATGAGCGATCTATGGGGTTGGGTACACGCCAGCGTCGCGCGCCTGCGCGAGGGCGAGGCGCCGCAGCAGCGCCTCGCCGAGCTCATCGAGGCGCTGCCCTCGGCGACCGCCGACGACGCCCACAGCCGCGTCGACACGCTCTTCCCCGAGGCCCTGGCGCTCGCGCGCAGCCTCGAGGAGCCGTGGCTCGAGCTCTTCATTCGCCACTGGAACCTCCAGAGCCGGGTCTTGCATCGCTACCGCGCCCAAGAGGAGCTGCGCGATGCCGTCGAGCTGCTCGAGTTCGCCAGCCGCGAGGACACCAAGCGCTGCCCCCAGAGCGTGTGCGTGGTCCAGGATCTGGCCTGCTGCTACTCGATCAGCGACGGCCCCGGCTACGTCGACGAGCGCCTCGCCGTCGCCCGGGAGACCCTGGCGCGCATCGATCCGAGCTGGCCGTGCTTCGACTGCATCTCGGCCGAGTACTTCTCGGCGCTGATGGACGATCAGCGCCCGCAGGAGGCGCTCGCGTTCGTCGAGGCCCAGCGCGCCGCCCTGGCCGAGCGGGGGATCTTCGAGCTCGGCTCGAACCTGAGCCACGACCGCATCCGAGCCCTGCTCGTCCTCGGCCGCGCCGAGCAGGCCGAGGAGATGATCACCGCCATGCGCGATGTCGCGGAGCTCGGCGACAGCTACGCCATGGACCATCGCAACCTGCGGGTGGCGGTGCTCCTCGCCCTCGGCCGCGTCGACGAGGCCGAGGCGCTGCACCCTTCGCAGGAGGCGATCGTCGACACGCCCAGCCACTACGAGGTCTGGCTCGACAACCTCGCCGAGTTGATCGCGGCCGGGCGCGTGACCAACGACGCGCGGGTCGGCGTCGACGTGCTCGAGCTCCAGCAGCGCCTCGAGCAAAACGGGGCCAAGGCGGACGCCGTCCATGCCTGCGTGGTCGGCCTGCGCCTGGCGCTAGCGCGCGAGGCTCGCGAGGTCTCGCGGCTGCTGGTCGAGGACCTCGAGCGTCTGCGCGCGCGCCTGCGTCGGCCCGAGCGGGTGCTCCCGCAGGCGCAGCTCGACGCCCTGAAGCAGCAGCTGGCGGCCATCCCTCCCATCGTCGATCCGCAGCTTCCGCCCGAGCAGCGGGTGGCCGTCGCCGAGGCGATGCTCGGGCGCGCGGACATGGAGCCGTCCTTCGATCTCTTCGTCCTGCTCGACACCCTGGGCGCGGGGGATCCCCTGGCGCTGGCGTCGATCCTGCGCCAGCTGGGTCGCCCGGGCGCGGCGCTCGGCGAGCTTCGGGCCCAGCTCGAGGCGAGCGCGACGGCGGAGGTCGGGGAAGGGGGGATGCGCCTCGAGATCCTGGTGCTCGAGCTCGCGGCGGCCCTGAACGATCTGGGCGACTACGCTGGCTTCGACGCGCTGCTCGACGAGCACGCAGACACGCTGCGCACGGACATGAGCCGCGAGCGCCTGGCCTGGGTGCGCGGGACCAGCCTGGTCGCCCGCGGTGATCTCGAGGCGGCCATGGCCAACGACGAGCGCACGATCGAGGCGCTCGGCGAGGACGCGTACGGGGGCGGGTTCCTCGAGCGCCTGGCCTGGACGGCGCGCTCGCGCAAGGACTGGCCCCGGGCCCTGGCCGCGCTCGATCGCCTCGTGGCCACGCGGGCGCCCGGCGACCTCGACTGGGATCGCATGACCGTCGCCACGGCGCTCGGAGACTGGGCGCGGGTGCGCGACTCGGGGGGGCGTCTGGCGGTGCTCAGCAGCGAGGTCGAGGACCCGCACGCGCCCATCGAGCTCCAGCGCGGACGCGAAGCGATCCGCTGTGAATTCGTCGAGGACAGCGGCGAGCGCCAGCGCTACTGGGCGCTGCGGACCTCGCCTTGCGGGGCCCGCGTGGTCGAGCTCGCCTTCCCCCACGATCCGCAACACTACGGTGACGAGGTGGCCTTCGACGCCTTCGACCTCGACCCCGACGCGGGCGACGCGAGCGAGGGGCCGCCCTGCTTCGAGGTGGTGGCCGTGTGTCGCCGCGGCGGCTGGCGCAGCTTCTTGCTGCGCGGCTTCAACCCGGGGGCCGAGGGCCTCGCGGCCTTCACCGCGGCCATCGCGGACGCGGGCTTCGTCATCGAGCGGATCTCCGCAGAGGATCGCAGCGCGATGGATCCGCGCGAGATCGCGGTAGGCGAAGCTGCGACCGAAGAGTCACCATCCGAGGTTCCGACCCTCGCGCTGCTGATCGGCCTGCCGGAGGACGAGCCACCCCAGCGGCTGCGCTCGATCGTCGCTGCGGCCATCGCCAGCTGGCCGCTCCCGCTGCTGTGTCCGCAGCTCGATCGTGCCTGCGGCGACGAGCAGGCCGCGAGCGCGGCCGCGGCCTATCTCGAGCGCTGGGATCCCTGAGAGCGCTCGGCGCAGCCCATGAGCGAAGGCGAGCTAGCGTGTAGGGCGCATCTGATCTCGAGGTGAGCCGGCTGGCCGTTTTTGCGGTGACGGCGGTCGTTTCGACTCTAAAAATTTGCACGCGTGGGTCGAGTGCTATCGACCTGTCGTGTTGTCGACTAGCTCTACTCGTGACGAGGTCATCGAGTTCTATGGCTATTTCCCGCTGCTCTTCCAGACCATGGAGCGGGTCGGGGAGCTCGAGGAAGCCTGGCCGCCGATCCGCGCGCTGCACCTCGAGCACGAGCCGCTGCCGCGCCCCGTCGTCGACGCGATCTTCGCGACCATGGGCCTGCGCTGCGGCAGCGACTTTTGCTTCGTGTTCCACTCCCTCGCGCTGATCGGCGCGGGCGCGAAGAAGGTCGAGATCGACGATCTCGGGCGCTTCTTGCAGCTGCCCGACGTGGTCCCCGACCGCGAGCGCTGGGACCGGATCGTCCGCCTGAACTGGCTGGCGGAGGCCCCGGGCCGGCACCAGCGCGCGGCCGCCTTCGCCCTGGAGCAGGCCTGCTCGCCTGCCGAGTACGCCAAGGTGCGTCTGACCTGCACCGTCAGCGGGCTGCTCAGCAAGTACACCGAGCTCGGCAACATCGACGCGAACGCCGTCCTGGGCGAGCCGCCGGTGCTGGCGATGCCGCCGGAATTCCGCGCGCTGATCCCCGACTTCGTGCAGTTCCACTCGGAACTCCACCGCGTCTTGGATCCCAGCGCGGCGGCGATCCCCGTGGCCAGCATGTGCAGCTCGTGCAAGGCCGTGCGGACCAAGGACGGCGAGTGGTACCCCGGGGACGTGGCCAGCGAGCTGCTGCCCGCGGACGTGATGTTCAGCCACGGGCTGTGTGAGCGCTGCGTCGAGGAGCTGGGCCTCGAAGACTACATCGACTGAAGATCAGCCGATCGGGATGGTCTCGCAGCCGAACAGGATGTCGACCTGGGCATCGGTCGCGCTCTGGACCCGCTCGCAGGTCGCCGGGCAGATCCGGATGGTCTCGGGGCTGTCGGCGTCGGGGTAGTAGTACCAGCCGTCCCCGCCGGCGCAGTCGTCCGCGCTGCCCACGTAGTAGACGCTCTCGGGCACGCCATCGAGCTCGAGCTCGATGTTGACCTTGCCGGCGTCGAAGCTCTCGCCCTCGGGGGGCGTGGGGATCGCCCACTCGCAAGACAGCGGCGTGGTCGTCTGGACCGACTGGGCGATCTGGGTGAACACGGGGCCGAACTCCTGCTCGCAGAGGTCGCCGGACACGCCGCCGGTGAGCGCGACGAGGTCGAGGTAGACCTCGCCGACGTCGGCCGAGAGCGGGAGCAGGCCCGAGCAGCACTGGGCGGTGCCCGACCAGCACTCGATCGGGTTGGGGTTCTCGTAGGCGACGATCGCGTGGAAGTAGTAGTTGGCGAAGCTCGGGTCGAGGGCCTTGAAGGCGGCGTCGAAGCTCGCCGCGTCCATGGCCGAGTCGTCGTCGCTGACCACGACCACGTGCTTGACGGAGTTCGAGCGGATCGAGCTGGCCCAGTCGGGGTAGGTCGAGATCAGCAGCTCGAGGGCGTTGGTGCTCGCGACCTCCTGGAACACGTGGAGGTACTCGGGCGGGTTGTTGTCGTCGGGGCAGTTGCCGGTGCCGAGGGGGACGTTGATGCAGGGGCCGTCCGGTGACTCGCCGGCGATCATGACCACGTGGTGATCGATGTTGGCCAAGAAGATCTGCGTCGAGAAGGTGTTCATGTTGTTCTGGACGAAGTCCTTCTCGTCGCTCATCGATCCCGAGGTGTCGATGGCGAAGATGATGTCGACGGGCGCGAGCTCGTTTTGAGCGGTCTCGCTCACGGCCGCGCACTCGTTGTTGGTGTCGGCCTCGTCCTCGCCCTCCTCCATCATCGAGTCGAGCTTGGGCCCGGTCTCCTCGGCGTCGAGGCTGTCATCGTCCTCGTCGGTGCCGTCCCCGGCTTCGTCGCCGCCACCGCCGAGGGTCAAGGTGCTGCCCTGGCTGCCGGCGTCATCGCGGGGCTGAGCGTCGCCAGAGCAGGCGAGGGCGAGGGCAGGGGTGAGGGCGGTCAGGGCAAGCAAAGGGCGGCAAGCGAGCATGGTCGGCATGGTACCGATCCGCGGGTTGGGAGGCTGTAGACAAGGTCACCGCGGTCAAAAACGGCTTTTGACGGGTGAGCGCGCCGGTCCGCGCTCGACCCTCGGGCGGGCAGCCGCGAAGACCCCGAATGACGCGGGTGCTGCGCAAAACCCTTCACGGTCCGGGTTGGAGCGCTTCTTGATAAGCTGGCTTGCGATGCCCTTCGTCCGCCTCACCTGGTCTTCGGGTCTGACTGCGACCGTCGCGCTGCTGAGCGCGCTGAGCCTGGCTTGCAAGGGGGACACGAGCGCCGACGACGATACGAGCGACGCGGGCACGACCACCGGTGAGGAGGGGGAGGAGGAGGCCACGGAGGAGAGCGCGGGCGACGAGAGCGACACCAGCGACTCCAGCGATGTCGGCGACGACGGCCCGACCACCGGGGGCGAGTGCACGTTTTGGGTCCCGGACGACTGCAACGATCCAAACCTCAAGTGCATGCCCTGGTCGGAGAAGGCCGACCGCATCCCCGACGAGGCGCGCTGCTGTAGCCTCGATCCCAGCCCCGTGTCGCTGGGCGAGCGCTGCGAGGTCGAGGACTACGACGGCAGCTGCCTCGACAACTGCCCGGAGGACTCGCTGTGTGTCATCGATGACGTCGACGGCCTCGAGGGCTTTTGCCAGACCTACTGCGAGCCCGGCAACTCCGACTCCTGCCCGCCCAACGAGATCTGCAAGGCCTTCTTCGAGATGATCGAGGCCGCCGAGACCGTGCCGGTGTGCATGGCCCGCTGTGACCCGCTGCTTCAAGACTGCGAGAGCTACGGCCGGCCGGGCTGGTCCTGCCTGCCCGAGGGCTCGCTCTCGCCTTCGTTCTTGTGCATGCCGCCGGCCGAGGACCCCAGCCTCGAGGGCCAGTCTTGTCTGCTGCAAAACGACTGCGAGGTCGGCCTGACCTGCATCCCGGCGAGCTCCGTGGATCAGGAGTACTACCCCGAGTGCGGCAGCGCGATCTTCTGCTGCTCGCGCTACTGCGACCTCACCGAGCCCAACATCTGCGGGGGCTCGCACATCTGCGTGGACCTCGAGTCGGACGTGCCTGGGCTGGAGAACGTGGGGATCTGCGCGCTGCCGCCTTGAGCTGCCGCCCTGATATGCGAGCGCGCTGGCCCGCGCGCCCGCTATGATCCCGCGCGATGCCCATCGAGCGCTACGGAGTCCTCAAGGCCCGACCGATCGCAGGCCGTCCGGGCCGCGGTCGCACGCCCCACTACCAGATCCACGCCGTCGATCGCGGCGAGGACTACCGGGTGGCGATCAACGTGCGCTCCAAGCCGTGGCCCTCGGAGCTGCTCTACTTCGTCGACGATCGCTTCGAACACCCGCTCCTCGACGGCCTGCGCAACCTGTCCATGGGCTTCTCGGGCCAGCACCAGGGCCACGGCTCGCTGGCCGTGGACTATGTGCGCGGGAACCTGTTCGAGCGCCGGCACATGCGGGCGCTGCCCCACGACGTCCCCGGCCCCGACAACGACCTCAACGAGCTGATCGATCTGTGGGTCGGCCGGGCGCTGCGCGACGAGGACGCGCTGCTCTTCGCCTTTGGCGAGCGCTTTGGCCCCGACGCCGAGCCGGATCCGCACTTTGGCTTTCGCCCGGCCACGGGGATCCACCGCGTGCACATGAACCAGGGCAGCGCCTCGGCCTACGCCGAGTCCGACGGGCCGTGGCAGGACGGCGCGCTGCTGCTCTACTTCCCGCCGGTCCGCGGCGGCGGGCGGGTGCTGGTCCGCGAGCGCTGGGTCGCGGTCTTCCTCGCCTTCCAGTCGCAGGCCTGGCACACCGACGATCGCAGCGGTCGGGCCGTGGAGCAGTGGCGCCCGCGCCAGGGCGAGGCCGAGGAGGCCGCGGCCGCGGAGCCCCGCGGTGGGGTCGGGCCGCTGCGGATCGTGGCGGCGGCGGTCGAGCCCAGCGCACAGGTCACGCTCCTCAACGCCGGTAGCGAGACCGTGACACTCGAGGGCTGGGCGCTCATGGACATGGCGCGCCGCCTCGAGCCCCTGTCCGGCGCGCTCGAGCCCGGCCAGAGCCTGCGCGTGCGCCTGTCGGGGCAGGGCGCGCGCCTGGCCGCGAGCGGCGGGCTGATCACCTTGGTCGAGCCGGCTGGCTTCAAGGCGGACGGGGTCAGCTACAGCGCTGCCCAGGCTCGGCGCCTGGGTGGCCGGCTGGTGTTCTGAGCCCGCCAGGTCCTCTGAAGCACACACTAGTTTCTCAACGCCTGGGTATGCTCCAGGAATGAGCCACCTCGGGTCTTCTGGTGTTCGCTTCATCGCCTTGTTTGCCCTGCCTCTCGCGGCCTGCGGGGGAGACCCGGGGGGAGGTGAGAGCGACGACGAGATCGGCCTGTCGGGCGGGAGCTCGGACAGCGAGAGCGCAGAGGAGACGGCGGAGGACGAGGGCACGACGACGCAGTCGACGACGACCCTCGACACCAGCTCCGAGACCGACTGCGCGCAGCCCTGCGGCGACGAGTGCTGCGGCGACGAGGAGGTCTGCGACGTCGACAGTCAAAGCTGCGTGCCCGACTGCGGCGAGGATCCGATCTGCGGTGACGACCCCGGCGAGTGCTGCGGCGCGGGCGAGGTCTGCTACGCCGGCGGCTGCATCGTGCCCGGGGCCGCGTGCGAGGTCTCGACCTGCGCGACGGACACGAGCAGCAGCTGCGGCGAGGGGGAGGTCTGCGACCCCGACCTCGAGGCCTGCGTGCCCGACCTGGCCGATCCCTCGTGCACCTTTCAGCCCGAGGCGGGGGTCTTCGATCCCGTGCCGCGCTTCTCCTGGGGCGCGCGCCAGGCCCGGGCCTGCACCGAGGACGCCGACTGTCAAAAGGAAGAGGTCTGCGACATGGGGACCTGCGCCGTGACCTGGCCGCACATCACCCCGGCCGACGACGACGTCCCGACCGCGGTCCAGTCCGTGGGCACGCCGGTGGTCGGGGACCTCGACGGCGACTGCATCCCCGAGATCGTGTTCAATTCCTTCACCCCGCCGGACTACACCCAAAACGGTGTCCTGCGGGCGATCCGTGGCGATAACGGGGCCAAGCTGTGGACCCTCGAGGGCGAGGAGTGGCAGACGGACTCGGCCTCGAGTCCGGCGATCGGCGACCTCGACTACGACGGCGTGCCCGAGGTCATCACCCCCGGCGAGGGCAGGTACCTGATCGCGGTCGCGGCCGACGGCACGCCGCTTTGGAAGTCGGACCTCTACGAGGGCAACGGCAAGTCCGGGGGGGCGAGCATCGCCAACTTCGACCTCGCCGGTGACGCCGAGGTCGCCTACGGCAAGGCGGTCTACGACAGCGCGGGGACGCTGCTGTGGGAGGGCGACCTCGGCGAGGGCAACAGCGGCGGCGTCGGCAAGATCAGCTGCGTGGCCGACATCGACGGCGACTTCCGCCCGGAGCTGATCGCCGGGGCCACGGCCTACACCTTCAGCGGGACCGTGGGCGTGGACTTCACGGGCTCGGTGCTGTGGCACAACGCCGACCACAACGCCGGGAGCCTCGGCGACGGCTACTGCGGCCTCGGTGACCTCGACCTCGACGGCGTGCCCGAGGTCGTGGTCGTGCGCGCGGGCTGGATCGACGTGCTCGACGCCATCGACGGGGTGACCCTGGCGAGCATCTCGATCCCCGGCGGCGGGGCTGGGGGTCCGCCCAACATCGCCGACTTCGACGGCGACGGCCTGCCCGACGTCGGCCTCGCCGGCGGCGACTACTACGTGGTCGCGCAGTTCGACGGCGGCGGGCCCTCGCTCACGGAGCTGTGGCGGGCCGACACCAAGGACGGGTCGTCGAGCCGGACCGGATCGTCGGTGTTCGACTTCGACGGCGACGGCCGCAACGAGGTCATCTACTTCGACGAGTGGTACCTGCGGATCTACCCCGGCGTCGAGCCCGACTGCGCCATGGACCCGCCCGGGCCGGCCTGCGACGGGATCATGACCGACGAGGAGGTGCTCTTCCGCGACATCAACTCGTCGCAGACGCGCAACGAGTACCCCCTGGTCGCCGACGTCGACGGCGACTTCAAGGCGGAGATCGTCGTCTCGACCAACAACTGGTCGAACCAGGGCAACATCGGCGACGCGGGCGTCGAGGTGTTCGAGGACCGCCTGGACAATTGGGTGGCGACCTTGCCGATCTGGAATCAGCACACCTATCACGTCACCAACGTCGACGCGAAGGGTGGCATCCCGGTCGCCGAGCAGCCCAACTGGGCCTACCCCGAGGGCGACCCCTACAACTCCTACCGCCGCAACACTCAAGGCGCGGTCGAGAACTGCGCGCCGGACCTCGTGGCGCAGGACCTCGACGCCGAGGGCGTGTGTGCGCCCGACCTGAACCTCGGCGTGCGGGTCTGCAACCAGGGCTGCCTCGGGGTTGGACCCGGGGTGGCGGTCACTTTCAGCGAGGCCGAGGCGGGGACCTTGGGGGTGGTGGAGACGACCACGGCGATCCCCGCGGGGGCTTGCGCGAAGGTGACGCTGAGCGTGCCGTCGCCGGGCGAGAGCCCCTACGAGGTCAGCGTGGTCGTCGACGAGGACGACATGGGAGCGGGGTCGCTCAACGAGTGCATCGAGGACAACAATGCGCTGGGGCCCAAAGAGGTGTGCCCCAATATCGGCTGAGCTCGGCTGAGCTCGGCGGGGCGCCGAGTGGGGCGTGAAGCCACACTTGGCGCCCTGAGCAACGCCCGGGCAACTCCGCGCCACGTGGGCGTTTGTTGCGCGAGGGTGCGCGCCAATGACAGCACCTGTCCAAAAGGTCCGATGACGATTCGATCGTCGTGAACGCGACGATTGTGTTGTGATGTCCGCGACCCTGATCGTAGGATGTTGGTCCGCTCGGGACACGCTGCGATGCTCTACACACAAGCACCGAAGGCGACGAGGACCTGGGTCGACTGTCCGCAGCCTCGCCCCGACGCTTCGGTCAAGCTGATCTGCCTCCCCCACGCTGGCGCGAGCCCTCGAGCCTTCTATCCCTGGGTGGACGATCTGCCCGAGAGCGTGGAGCTGATGCCGGTGTGCCTCGCGGGTCGAGCAGGGCGCATGGACGAGCCGCTCGCCGAGAGCATCGAGAAGATCGTGGCCCCGCTGGCCCGCGCCGTCTCGCCGCTGATCGAGGGGCGGGTGGTCTTCTTCGGCCACAGCCTGGGGGCGCTGCTCGCCGTCGAGTTGGTGTTCGAGCTGCGTCGTCGGGGGCTGCGGCTGCCGCAGCTGCTGGTCGTCTCGGGGCGGATGGTCCCCGGCGCCGAGCGGCGCCTCAAGGTGCACACACTCCCGGACCGCCACCTCGTCCGCGAGGTCCAGCGGATCTACGGCGGTATTCCGCGGGAGATCCTCGTCGAGCCGGCGATGCTCAAGCGGACCTTGCCGATCTTGCGGGCGGATCTCTCGGTCAACGAGACCTATGAGCCTGCGCATCAGGAGCGGCCGCTCGAGTGCTCGCTGCTGGCGCTCGGGGGCACCGACGATCCTCACGTCACGGGCACGGAGCTCGAGATGTGGCGCGATCAGACCACGGCGCACTTCGACTGCGCGCAATTCCAAGGCGGCCACTTCTACCTGTCGTCCCCCGAGGGGCAGCGCTGGGTGATCGCGCGGATCATGCGGGCGATCGAGGCGGTCTCGGCCTGATCCGGCTACAATCCCGGGCCCGATGTCCAAGGTCCTGCCCGGAGTCGTCGCGTGAGCGACGAGACTCGCGAACCCAGCTCGGGGGACGACCCCGAGCACGCCGAGTCGAGCCGCGAGGGCACGGCGCCGGCCATCGGCAACGTGCTCGGCTTCTCGCTGCTCTTTCGCGAGCGCCGGGCTCTGCTCGCGCTCAAGTCGAGGAGCCTCGCGCCGGGCGTCCGCCTGCGCGAGTACGAGGCGGTGATCCCCGGCGTCCGCTTCCCGATGCGCGGTCCGCTGACGGCGACGCGCTTTCGCAACCACCGCTGCCGGGTGGTCCGCGCGGAGATCGGCGTCGAAGAGCGGGCGCTGCGGCCGTGGCTGCGCGGGCGCCTGGTCGGCCAGCGCGTGCTCGGGGTCGAGCTCGAAGATCTCGAGCTCGAGCTGCGCCGAGAATTCCCTGGTGCCGAGCGCCCGCGGCCCTGCCTGATGCTCTCGGGTCAAAACGGCGAGGGCGGGCAGGTGTGGCTGCTGGTCGCCTTCGACGTCGAGGTCGCGCACCGCCTGCTGGTCCTGCGCCCCGCTCGGCTGTGGCTGGTCGGGCACCTGCCCCAGGCAGCCAAGGCCCTGACCGAGGCCGGGCCGCGCGGGCTCGAGGCGTCCATCGATCGCCGCGGCCGCGACGCGTCGGCGCGGCGGCTGTGGCGAGGGATCGCGGCGCGGCTGGCCGCGGGCAGCGTGGCCGGGGTCGGCAGCGGGGTCGTCGTTGGCGAGGACGGGGCGCTGCGCGTGGACGCGGGCCGCCTGGCGCTGACCCGGGCCTTCGCGGGGGTCGGCTGGAAGGCGCCGAACCTCGAGGGCTGCGCCGTCGAGTCGCTGAGCGCCAGCCGCAGGGGGCTGCGCGTGGGGCTGCGCGGGCGCATCGACTGGGGAGAGGCTGGAGACGGGGTCGACGATGAGGTTGGCGAAGCGGTCGGCGACGAGATCGGGGGGGCGCTCGGGGCCGCGCCCGAAGCAGACGTCGGCGAAGCCTGGCCGGAGCCCAGCGAGGCGGCTCGCCAGGTGTTCGCGCCGGGCCCGGACGAGCCCGGGCTCCTCGACGAGCCCGTCGCTCGGGCCCTGGATCGCGCGCGCGAGCTGCTCCGCGCCAGCCGCATGGCCGAGCGCAGCGACACGGACTCGGGGATCCGCGCGGACATCGGCCCGGCCCTCGAGGTCCTCGCCGAGCTCAGCCGCGTGCTCTCGGGCTTCCCCGCGGCCCACCTCGCCCTGGTCCGCTGGCGGGTCGAGCTCTCGCGCTTCTTGGATCGTCAGGCCTGCCTCGAGGCGGTCTACGAGTGGCTCGACATTCAGCCGAGCGCGCTCGCGGCCCGGCGCCTGCTCGCGGTGCTGCTCGCCGCCGAGGGCCGGGCGCAGGAGCTCGCGCGGCTGCTGGCCGCGGACTGTCGCCAGCCCCACTCGCCCGAGGTCCTCGCCCACCTCGAGCTCGCCGTCGCGCGGCTGCTGATCGATCACCTCGACGATCCTCGCAGCGCGCTGACGATCGTCGGCCCGCTGGTCACGCGGCTGCGCGATCACCTGGCGGCGGCCCGCGACCGCCGGGCGCGGGCGCGGGGCGCCACCGATCCTGGCGTGAGCGTCTCGCCGGACAGCCTGGCGGCGCTCTTGCCCGAGGCCCTCGTCGTCCTCGCGCAGGCGCGGGTCGCCGAGGTCGCCCGCGAGGGTCGCTCGCTGGCCGCCGTCCCCCACGTGCTCGGGGCCCTCGACGAGGCCCTCGAGGCCACCGCCAACCCGCGGCGGCGGGCGGACCTGCGCGCCCAGCTGGCCGAGAGCTTCGCGCTGCACGGCGAGCAGCACGATCGCAGCGGCGACGAGCAGGCCCTGGCCTTGCTGCGGGCGGCGATCGCCGACGACCCGGAGGCCCTCGAGCTCGTCGATCGGGCCATCGAGCTCGCGCTGCGCGTGGACGAGCGGGCCGTGGCCGCGGCCCTGCTGCGTCGGCGCCTCGAGCTCGCCGACGAGGCCGCGCGGCCGGGGATCCGCAGGCAGCTGATCGCCGTGGCCGCAGACCTCGACGACCGCGAGGCCCGGGAGCTCGCGCGCCGCGAGCTCGCCGTCGCCCTCGAGCAGGAGCCCGACAACGTCGAGCTGCTGCGCTGGGCCGCCCAGCTCGAGCGGGCCCTGGGGCGGGCCGCGGGCGCGGCCGAATTTCTCGCCCGGCTGCTCGAGCTCGACGAGTTTGGCGAGGTCGAGCTCGACGACCGCGACCTCCTGGTGCTCGAGCGCGCCCAGCTGCTCGAGCGGGCCGGCCGCGTCGATGAGGCCTGGGAGAGCCTGCGCCCCGCGCTGGCGCGGATCCCCGCCGGCGACGTGACCATCGAGCTCGCGGAGGACGAGCAGGCCTGGGTGCTCGATGTGCTCGAGCTCGCCCTCGGCCTGGCCGCGCCCACGGATCGCCCGCGGATCCTCGACTTGCTGATCACCTGGTCCGAGGGCCCGCGTCGCGGCCAGGCCCTGGTCGAGCGCGCCGCCCAGGCCCTGCGCGTGGAGGAGCGCCTCGACGATCTCTGGCTCGCCGTCGAGGAGCTCGAGCGCCCGCAAAAGGTGCTCGCGCAGATCGAGCAGCTGCTCGGCGATCGCGACCGCGAGGGCCTGGGCCGGCTGGCCGGGGTCGCCGCGACCCACGGGGAGCGCGACACGGAGCTGCGCGCGCGCTCGCGCCTGGGCCTGACCTTGATCGACGAGGGCGCGCTGGGGGCTGGGGCCGAGGAGCTCGAGCGGGCCCTCGCGCTGACGCCCGAGCGCCTGGATCTGCGCCGCGCGCTGGCCGGGGCCTACGAGGGCCTGGGCGAGGCCGCGAAGGCGGCCCCCGAGCTCGAGCGGCTGCTCGCGGCGCAGCGCTCCGGCGAGGCGCGCGAGCAGGGCGAGGGGGTCAGCCTCGACGAGCAGGCCCGGCTGAGCTTGCGCCTCGCGGCTGCGCTGCGGGAGATCGGCGAGCGCGGCCGAGCGGGGGCGGTGCTCGCCGACTGCGAGCGGGCCCTGGCCACGGCCAAGGCCCCGGTCGAGCCGGCGCTGCGCGAGGCCGTGGCCGAGCAGGCCTTCGAACTGCTGCGCGCCCTCGGGGAGGACCGCGAGGCGCTGATCGTCGCCTTCGAGCAGGCCGAGTGCGCCAGCCGAGCGCAGGAGGGCGAGCTGCCCGTGCCCGGGACCGCGGCGGCGCGGCGCCTGGGCTCGTGGTTCGCCCGGGCCGCCCGGATCCTCGACGAGGCCGGGGTCGAGTCGACGGACGAGCTCGGGGAGCCGCTCGGGCGCGAGGTCTACGGTGAGCTGCCCAACACGCGCTCGGGCCTGCTGCGCGCGGCCCTGGATCTGCGCCCCGACGACCTCACCCTGGCCGAGGGTCTCGAGCAGGTCCTGCGCGAGCTCGGGGACCTCGCGGGCCTCGACGCCCACCTGCTCGAGCAGATCGCCCGGCACGGGGATCCCGACGTGCGGGCGGGGCTACTCGAGCGGCTGATCGCCGTGCGTGTCCGCGCCGGCGCGAGCGACCAGGCGCTTCTGGCCGAGGAGGTGGCCGAGGGGGTGGCCGAGGGGGTGGCCGAGGGGCTGGGCGAGGGGGCGCGCGAGGGCGCGAGCGATGCGGCCGAGAACGACGGGCCCGAGAGCGATGGCGCCGAGGAGCTCGCCGAGCTGCTCGAGGAGCTCCTGGTCCTGCGCCCGGACGACGCCGAGGCCATGCTCACCCTCGGCCGTCTGCGCCACCAGCAGGGCGAGCGCGCGGCGGCGATGCAGCTGTGGGCCCTGGCCGGCGAGCGCATCGAGGGCGACGACCCGCGCTTCTTCGAGCCGGCCCTGGCCCTGGCCCGAGAGGCGCTGAGCCTCGGCGAGCTCGAGCGCGCCCGCGAGCTGTGCGAGCGTGCGCGGGCCATCCGTCCGCAGGCTCGGGGCGTGGCGGAGGTCTCGGCGGCCCTCGCCGAGGCCCTCGATGATCCAGCCTCCCTGGCCGAGTCCCTCGCGCAGCTGCTCGCCCTCGATGAAGCCGGCGGGAGCGGGAGCGGGGAGGAGGGCGCGGCCGAGGACGCGCCGCGCTCACCGGAGCGCACGCGCCGGGAGCTGGAGCGGGCCGTCGCCCTGGCGCGGCTGTTCGAGCGCGAGGGAGATCGGGCCGTGGCCCGGGAGGCCCTCGACGCCTTCGAGGCGGCGGCGCGGCGCGGGGCGATCGGCGAGGCCAAGCTGCGCCGGGCGCTGAGCCTGGCCGAGGCCCTCGAGGATCTCGAGGCCCAGGCGCGCACGCTCGCGGGGCTCCGCGGGCTGCTCGGCAAGGAGCTGGGTGTGGAGGAGCGCCTGCGCGAGGTCGAGCTCCTCGACCGCGAGCTCGGGCGCCCGCGGGATGCCCTGGCGCTGCTCGAGCAGGCCATGCACGTCACGCCCGCGGCCCTCGGCGAGGTCCTCGACGCCCTCGCGGCGCTGCTCGAGGGCCGCGAGGACGCCCCCGAGCTGCGCGAGCGCGCCCAGCTGGGGCTGCGCGAGCTGCTGGAGACGCAGGGGCTGCCCGAGGCGCTGCGCCGGCGCGCGGCCACGATGTTGGTCGAGCTCGGGCGTAGCCTCGAGGACGCCGGCGCCGTGGCCTTCGCCCTGGATCAGCTGGCCGAGGTCGACGCCGACGCCGTCGAGACCGGGGCGCTCGCGGAGCTGCGCGAGTGGGCCGTCCGCAAGCTCGGCCGCGTGCAAGAGGCGGTCGCCGAGCTCGAGCTGCGCCTGGGCGAGGAGCCGGTCCGCGAGCGGCGGGAGAGCCTGGTCGAGCGCCTGTGCGGGCTCCTCGACGGTGAGCGCCAGGCCACGGCGACGCGGCTGCTCGAGCTGGCCGAGCTGGCCGAGCGGGAGGTCGCCGTCGGCCTCGCCGACGCGGCGCTCGGGCTGCTGATCTCCGAGCGGGCGGGCGGGGGCGCGGACGAGGGCGAAGGCGAGGGCGAGCTCGCGGCCGATACCCTGGACACGGCCCTCGCCTGCCTGCGGACCATGGCGCGCAAGGGGGGCGCGAGGGCTCTGCTCGCGCGCTGGCCCAAGGTCGAGGCGGCGGCTCGGCGCGCCGCGTCCATCGACGCCCTCGCGGCCCTGGTCTCCCTGGTCCGCCCCGGCGCCCACGAAGACGACGACGCGGCCAGCGAGCTCGCGGCGCGGGCCGACGCGATCTTGCACGAGTGGCTGCCCTCGAACCCCGAGGACCCCCGGCTACACGCGGCCCTGTGGACGCGCGCCGGCGCAGACCTGGCTGGGGTCGGCGCTCGCGCTGGCGTTGGGGCGGCCGAGGGCAAGGGCAGCGCGCTCGAGGAGGGCGGCGAGGAGCCGGCGACGCGCTGGCTCGAGGCCATGCTCCAGCGCTTCGCGATCGCCCCCGACGTGGCCGGGAGGTTGTTCGAGGGGCTGGCGGCGCACATCGAGGCGCGCCTCGGGGACGAGGCGCACCTCGGGGCCGAGGCGGCAGGGGCGATGTTGCGGGCGCGGGCGCGGGCGCACATGCGCGACGCGCCGACCTTGTTCACGGCGCTGCTCGACGCGCTCCATCGCCGCTCGCGCTGGGCCGCGCTGGCGGAGCTGCTCGACGAGGCGAGCAGCCTGGATCCCAGCCCCGGCGAGGCCGATCGCCCGGCCCCCTGGCTGCGCCTGGCCGCGGCCGCGGCCGCGGCCGAAGACCAAGGTGGAGAGAGCGGCGCCGTCGAGCTGCGCGCGCGGGTGCGGGCGGCCAAGCTGCTCGCGGCCGCGCCGCTCGACGAGGCCCGGGCGCGGCGCGCTCTCGAGGAGCTCGAGCGCGCCCTGTCCCTGGACCTCGGCCGGGCCGATCTGCGCTGGCGGGCGGCCGAGCTGCGCGCGCGCCTGGGCGACGCCCGCGGGGCCTACGGGGCGCTGCTCGAGCTGTGGGAGGGGGAGCAGTGGTCGGCCGCCGGCGTCGGCCGAGGTGAGCTCGCGCTGCACTGCGGGATCTTGGCGGCGGAGCTCGGCGAGCACGAGCGCGCCGCGGAGCTGCTGACCGTCGCCCACGCCCGGGAAGAGGCGGGGCGCAGCGAGCAGGTCACCGAGCTGCTGGTCTCGGCGCTGCTGATCCTCGATCGCCGCGACGAGGTCGTGCACCTGGCGGCGGTCCAGGCCGCGGAGCTCGATGATCCCCAGGCCGCGGTGCAGTGGCTGCGCCGCGGGGCGGAGCTGTCCGAGGGCTCGCGCCGGGCGGAGCTGCTGGCTCGCGCCCGCGAGCTCGATCCCGAAGACGAGAGCCTGCTCGACGATCTCGAGGGCGAGCTGGTCGCGCTCGGGGATCTCGACGCGCTCGAGGTCTTGCTGCGCGAGCGCCTCGAGCGTTGCCGCGAGGCCGGCCGCGCGCTGGCGGGGGCGTCCGGGGAGCAGCCCGCGGACCTACCCGCAGATCTGCTCGCGTCGTGGCAGACGACCCTCGAGGCCCTGGTCACCTTGCTGCGTCGGGCCCAGGGCCAGGCCGCGCTGGCGGCAGGCGGCGCGGGGGCGAGCGAGGACGGCGACGAAGACGAGGACGCGCCGCGGCTCGGGCTGGGCGAGCGCGACATCGAGGGCGAGCTGGTCGCGCTCCACGAGGAGCTGCTGACCCTCGAGCCCGACCACGGCCAGGCCCTGATGATCGTCGCCGAGGATCGCCGCCGTCGCGGTCGAGCGGCCGAGGCCCTCGAGCTGTGGGCGCGGGCCGAGTCGCAGCTCGCCGACGACGATCCCCAGCTCTTCGAGATCGCCATGCGCCTGGCCGAGCAGCAGCTGGCCGGGGGCCGCCTCGACCGCGACGCCCGGGCCGAGGCTCACCGCCTGCTCGGGCGCGCCCTGAAGCTGCGCCCCGACGATCTCGAGGCCCACGAGCGCCGCCACGAGGTCGCCTGCGCCCTCGACGTGCCCAAGCTGGTGCTCGACGCGGCCCAGGCCCTGCTCGCGCTCCCGGCTGGCCTCGACGACGCGCGCCGGGCCGAGCTCGAGGCCGACGTGGCCCGGGCGGAGGCGCTCCTCGATCACCCCAAGCGCGCCCTCGAGGCCCTCGATCGCGCGGTGGCCCTGGCCGACGAGGGCAGCGAGCAGCACCGCGGCCTGGCCCTGCGCCGCCTCGAGCTGGTCGAGTCGCTCACGACGAGCGGGGCGGTGGCCGGGGCCGAAGGTCGGGCGCTGCGCCGGCGAGAGCTCGACGCCCGGGTGGAGCTGCGGCGGGCCCTGGGGCCCTCCCTGACCCGGGAGCAGGCCGTCGCCGAGCTCGATCTCCTGACCGAACTCGGCGACCACGAGCGCGCTCTGGGCCTGCTCGAGTCCCTGATGATCGCCACGCCCGAGGACGCGCAGCTGCGCGCTCGCCTGGCGGCCCTCGGCGGTGAGGGTGATCGAGGGCGCGCCGCCAAGGCGGCGGGGGAGGGGGCCGACGAGAGCCTGGCCGTGCGCCGCCTCGAGACCCTGCGCCGGGTCGTCGACGCCATCGCGCCGGGCCTGGCCCGCGACGAGCTCGCCGCCGAGCTGGCCCGCTCGGCGCGGGCCGAAGAAGCCGCGCGCGCGACCTTGGAGGCCCTCGATCGCCTCTCGGGCGAGGCCGCGGGCGAGGCCGAGATGCTCGACCTGCGGGTCTGGGCCGTGCGCGAGCTCGACCGCGTGGAGGACGAGCTCGGTGAGCTCGATCGCCTGCTCGGCCACGCCGGCGACCAGGGCAGCCCCGGCGGCGTGCTGGGTGATCCCGTGCTGCTCGAGCGCCTGCTGCGGGTGCTCGAGCACGACGCGGGCGCCTGCGCCGAGCGCCTGCTCGGCCTCGCTCGCCGCGAGGACACGCGCGCCGCCACGCGGGTGTGGCTGCTCGAGTCGGCCCTCGAGCTCCTGCTCCAGCGCGCCCCTGGTCGCCTCGAGCTCGGGGTCCAGGCCCTCGCCGGGCTGCTCGATCTGCTCGGTGATCCCGGGGTCTTGCTCGAGGTCGACGCCGACGAGCGCGGCGCTCGGTCCCGGGTCGCGCGGGCGCGCCGGCACTGGCAGCAGCTGGCCGCGGCGGCCCTGAGCGCCGCCGCCCGAGATCGCCGGGCCCTCGACGCGGTCTCCACCCTGGTCGAGGTCGCCGATCGCGTGGCGGATCCCGAGGTCGCGCTGCCGGGCTTCGCCGACCTCGGTGACATGCTCGTCGAGCGGGCCACCCTCGACTTCCCCGATCACGGCCCGCTCCACGCCCTCGCGGTGCGCCGGGCCATGGGCGCCGCGGCGGGCGAGGCGGTCGCCATGGATCCCGGCCTGGCCCTGGACCGCATCGAGCGGCTGGCCGCGGCCCACCGCATGGACGCGAGGGGCCGCTCTCGCCTCTACCTCGGCCTCGCCGCGACCTTGGAGCCCGGCCCGCGGGCGGCCTTGCTGCGCGACCTGGCGGGCTTTCACGTCGACGAGCCGGCGATCTTCGGTCCGCTGCGCGAGGCCCTGCGCAAGCAGGGGGCCTACGCCGAGCTCGCCGCCTTGCTCGACTCGGTGGGCGCCGACGCCGAGCAGTGGCTCGACCTCGCCGAGGACGCCGCGGCCGCTGGCGAGGTCGCGGCCGAGGGCGAGGCCCGGCGCCAGGCTGGCCTGGCCTTCTTCGATCGCGTGCTCGCCGAGGAGCGGGCGGGGGTCGGCCTGTCCGAGGTGACCCTGGCGCGGGCCTGCACCCAGCTGGCGCGGGCCAGGGCCGTGCGCCCCGACGACCTCCAGGTCCGCTACACCCACGGCCGCGCCCTCGAGCGTGCCGGGCGGACGCGCGAGGCTTTCGAGGAGCTCGAGGGGGTGCTCGAGGTCCTGCGCAAAGAAGGCGGGGGCGCCCTCGAGCGCGCCGTGGAGCTCGGCCCGCTCGCGCGGCGCTGCGCAGGCCTGGCCGAGGCGCTGGGGGAGCGGGGGCAGGCCCTGGCGCTCTTCGAGCTGGCCTGGACCAGGCTGACCAACCCGCGGGCGCGGCTGGCCGTGGCCGAGCGCCTGTTTGGGTTGCTGTGTCGCGAGGCCGAGGCGCCGACGAGCGAGGACGCGGGCGGCGAAGGTGCGGCCGGCGAGGCCGCGGGTGCGCAGGTCGAAGACGCGCAGACCGAAGCCCGCGCGGCCGGAGAAGACGAAGGCGCACGGGCCGACGAGGCCGCGGCGACGCTGGAGACCTCGGCGGGGGAAGAGAGCGCTGGGGAGGCCGAAGACGGCGCGGCGACGCTGGAGACCTCGGCGGGGGAAGAGAGCGCTGGGGAGGCCGAAGACGGCGCGGCGACGCTGGAGACCTCGGCGGGCGAAGAGACCGCTGCGGAGGCCGAAGACGGCGCGGCGAAGGTCGAGACGCCCGAAGACGCCGCGGCTGCGCGCGCGGCCGCGAGTCGAGCCGCGCGCGCGAAAGCGGCCAGCTTCGTCGCAGAGGTCGCGCAGCTGTGCGTGACCTGGAGCGGCGAGGGCGAGCGCGCGGAGGGCATCGACGCGCTCCCCTGGCTCGAGCGGGCGGCGCGGCTGAGCGAGGACGAGGCGGCCCGCTCCGAGCTCCTCGCCCAGGCCCACGCGATCGCCCCGGACGAGGAGCGCGTCGCCGATCTCTACGAGGCCAGCTTGCGCAGCCTGGGAGACCGCGCGCGACTCGAGGCGCTGCTGCGCGGGCGCGTGGACGCGGGCCTCGAGAGTGGGGATCGCGGCCGGACGGTGGCGCTGCTCGAGCGCCTGCTGGCCGTGGTCGAGCGTCCGCGAGGAGAGGCGGGGGTCAGCGAGCGGGCGGCGCTGCTCGAGCGCCTGCTGCGGCTCGCCCCCGAGCGCCTGGATCCCCGCCTCGAGCTCGCGGAGCTGCGCATGCGCGAGGGCGACAGCGAGGCCGCGGCGGCGCACTGGCGGAGCCTGGCCCAGCGCCTGCCCGCGGGGGATCGGCGCTTCCTCGAGCCGGCGCGCGCGCTGGCCCGTCAGGCCCTCGACGCCGGGGACTACGAAGAGGCCCGCGGCTGGCTCGAGCGCGCGTCGAGCATCGAGCCGGGCTCGCTGCCCACCTCGTTCGCGCTGCTCGAGGTCGCCCGCCGCCTGGATCGCCCGGCGCTGCTGCTCTCGACCAGCGAGGCCCTGCTGACGCGCCTGGGCGAGACGCCGCCTTCGGCCCTCGAGCTGGCGGCGGAGCTCGATCGCGCGGCGCTGCTGCGAGAGCGGGCGCGGGCCTTCGAGCGCCTCGATCGCGTGGGCGAGGCCCTGGTCGAGCTGCGCCGCGCGGCGGCCATGGCCGAGCGCGGCTCCCAGGGGCACGTGGAGGTCGCGGAGCACTGGCTGCGCCTGGTCACCCGCGACGGTATGCGGGCGATGCTGCGGGCGGATCGCGGCCAGGCCGAGGCCGAGGCCGAGGCCCGGGCCGAGCTGCGCCGGGCCCTGGGGGAGCGCCTCCCGGCCGCGGCCACGGTCGCCGAGGCCGAGCTGCTCGCCGAGCGCCTCGAGCGACGAGACGAGGCCGCCGAGCTGCTGATCGCGGGGCTGCGCCGCCACGTCGGAGATCCCGAGCTGCTCGCCAGCTTCGAAGAGCTGTGCGCGTCGGCGGGGGAGCAGACCCGCTTTGTCCGCGTGCTCGCCGAGCGCCTGGACGAGCTCCCGGCAGTGGGAGCCGCGGCGAGCGAGGCGGAGCCCGAGCAAGGCGGCCTCGAGCAGGGCAGGGCGCGCCTGGCCGAGAAGCTGGCCCGCGCGGCGCGGGCGATCGACGATCCCCACAGCTGCCTGGGTGCCCTCGACGCCCTGCCGCCGGACAGCGCCGAGCGCCCCGAGCTGCTCGAGCTGCGCGACTGGGCCGTGCGTCGCCTGGGCAGCGTCGACGAGGAGCTCGCGCGCCTGGACGAGCGGATCCTGGCGACGGCCGGCGCGGCCGAGGGCGCCCACGAGCGCGTGCAGCCGCTGGTGGCTCGCATGCTGCGGCTGCTCGGCGAGGCCGGAGAGCCCTGCGCCCGGCGCCTGCTCGAGCTCGGCGCGCGGGCCGAGGACGCCGAGGCAGAGGCGCTGCGCCGGACCCTGGCCCGCACGGCCCTGCGCATCGCTCGCGAGTACGCGCCGGGGCAGCTGGACGTGGCCGTGGTCAGCCTCGCGGCGACCGTGGCCGGCGACGGCCTCGAGGCGGTCGCCGCCTGGTGGCCGGGGATCGAGCGGCAGGCGGTCGACGCCGCGGCCCGCGGAGAGCTCGGGCCGCTGGTCGAGCTGCTGCGTGTGGCGCTCGCCGCCGAGCGCAGCGGGGAGCTCTCGGCTCAGGTCGGTCAGGGCGGGCGGGTCGAGGCCCTGGCCGAGGCCGCGCTGGTCGTGGCGCCCGGTGAGGCGGGGGTGCATCGGCTGTTGGTCGAGCGCCTCGCGGGGGGGATCGTCGGCGATGATCCGAGCGCCGAGCTGATCGTCCAGCTCTCGGCGCAGCTCGAGAACTTTGGCGAGGCGCTCGGGCTGCGCGGGGCCGAGCTCGCGGCGCTGTGGTCGGCCTCCGCGGCGGTCGTGGACGCCTGGCTCGACGCCCCCGAGGCGCTCCCGAAGGTCGACGCCGGGCAGGCGCGAGAGCTGATCGCGGCGGGCCTCGTCGAGCGGGCCGACGCGGCCCTGGCCGACGAAGATCGCCCGGCCTTCGAGGGCCTGCTGGCGGCTCTGCGCGAGCGCGGGAGCTGGGCGCGGGTGCTGAGCCTGAGCCTGGCCGCCGAGGCGTGCTGGGGCGCGCGCGGCCCGAGCGAGCTCGAGGCGCTGGCGAGCGCGGCCGGGGCCGCCGGCGACGGAGAGACCCAGGCCCGGGCTCTGGCGATCGCCGGTGAGCGCAGCTTCGCGGCCGAGGACTTCGCCGCCGCGGCCGAGGCCTTCGCAAAGGCGCAGGCCCTGGTCGAGTCCGAGTCCGAGTCCGAGTCCGTGGACGCGGCGGTGCTGGGCGCGGCCGTGGCGATCCAAGCGCGCCTGGGCGAGGCCCTGGATCGCGCGGGCCGACCGGACGCGGCCCTCGAGCAGCTCTTGCCGCTGGTGGATGGGGCGGAGGCGGAGGCCCGCGCCGAGGGGGCGCTGGGCATCGACCGCATCGCGCTCACGGCCCGCTGCGCCGAGCTCCTGCAGCTCGTCGGTCAGGGCGCGCGGGCGGCCGTGCTCTTCGAGCGGGTCATGGCCGCTCCGGCGGCTCCGGCGGCCTTGCAGCGGGACGTGGCCGAGGCGCTCTTCGAGGTCTACCTCGAGCTCGACGAAGAGCAGGCGGCGGCCGAGCTCGCCGCGCGGGCGGCCGAGCTGCCCTGGGAAGCCACGTCCACCGAAGAAGACGAAGAAGAAGACGAAGACGAAGGAGGCGCGGACGCGTGGCGGCTCCGCTGGCTGCTGCGCGTGGCCGATCACGCCGACGAGGGCCGCAAGCTCGCCGCCCTCGCTACGGCGCAGGCCCTGCATCCAGAGGACGACGCCCTCGCGGCTCGCCTCGAGCGGGCGCTGCTCGCCGGCTCAGGCGAGGACGAGCGCCTCGAGGCCCTGCTGCGCAGCCGCGTCGAGCAGGCCCGGGTCAAGCGCGCGCGGGCCGAGGACCCCGCGGACGCCGAGGCGGCCCGGCGCGCCGGCGTGGAGGCCCAGCGCAAGCTGATCGCGCTGCGCGAGCGCGGCGATGGTGGTGGTGATGGTGGTGGTGATGGCGCGCTGGACCCGGCCGAGGCCCGCTCGCTGTGGACGGCGCTGCTCGAGCTCGAGCCCGAGGACGTCGACGCGCGCCTGGCCCTGGCCGAGCTGTGCGTCGACGAGGACCCCGAGCGCGCGGTGAGCTTGTGGCGTGAGGCGGGCGAGCGGCTCGCGGAGGACGACGAGCGCTTCTTTGCTCCGGCCTTGTACCTGGCCCGTCGCGCTCGCGCGCAGGGGGAGCTCGGCGAGGCCCGGGCGCTGCTCGAGCGCGCCCAGCTGATCGTCCCCGGCGAGCGCGAGGTCCTCGAGGCGCTCCACGGCCTGGCCCTCGACGCGGACGACCCCGAGCTGCAGATCCGCGCCGTCGAGGCCCTGCTCGAGCACGAGCAGGCGGGTGAGCGCGGGGCGGCGCTGATGCTCGAGGCCGGTCGGGCCCACGCCCTGCTCGCCCAGCGCGAGGCCCTGGCCGCGGGCGAGGGTCAGACCCGCGGCCCGCGGGTGGACGCGGCCGTGCGCATGTTCGAGCGGGCCTGCCTCGCCGCCGAGCCTGGCGGCGCGCTGCACCGCCGCGTCGTCGATGCCTGGCTCGCGCTCGTCGACACCGGCTTCGATCCCTGGGCCGAGGTCGAGGGCGAGGGCGAGGCTGCGGGAGGTGGTCTCCAGGCCCTCGAGCGCGAGGTCGCGGCTCGGGCTCAGCTGCGCGCGTTCTTCGATGCAGCGGGCGATGCAGCGGGCGATGCAGCGGGCGATGCGAGGGGCGAGTCCCTGCCCGCGGGGGAGCTGCGCCGCGAGGCCGCGCTCCTCGCCCTGGGTCTCGGCCGCGTCGAAGAGGGCCTGGGCGTGGTCGAGGCCGCGCTGCTCGCCGACCCCGGCGACGCGCTCTTGCTGTCTTCGTTCAAGGACCTGTGCCTGGCCTGCGGCGCCCAGCTCCGCTACGCCGACGCCCTCGAGGGGGCGATCGCGGCCCTCGGCGAGGCCCAGGCCGAGCTGCGCGATCGCCTGGCCGTCGAGCTCGCGTTCACGGCCATCGAGCTCGACGACGCCTCGCGCCTGCTGGTCCAGCTCGAGCGCATGAGCCCCGCGCGGGCGAGCTCGCCGGAGCTCCTGGACCTGCGCGAGTGGGCGATCCGCCGCCTGGGTCGGGTAGAGGACGAGCTCGGTGAGCTCGACGCGCAGCTGCTCGCGGCCGAGGACCCGGCGCACACCCAGCTGCTCGTCGGGCGGCTGCTGCGGATGCTGGATCAGGACGCCGAGCAGACCGGCCGGCGGCTGACGGCGCTGGCCGAGCGCGCGCCCGCCGAGGTCGCCCGGGCGCTGCGCGAGGCTGTCTTCGAGCTCGCCGTGGGCGCGGGCCCAGAGTTCTTCGACGTGCTCACGGAGGCCCTCGAGCAGGCCCTCGGCGACGCGCTCGCGCCCCCGGCGGGCCTCGTCGGGCGCTGGCCGGACTTCGAGGGCGTCGCGCTCTCGCGCGAGGACCCCGGGCCGCTGGCGCTGCTGCTCGAGCTCGGTCAGCGCCTGGTGGGCGCGGGCCTCGAGGCCCTCGGCGAGCGGGTCGCGGGTCTGCGCGAGCTCGCGCTGCGCCGCTACCCGGCCAGCCCCGAGCTCCACGCCCTGGTCCTCGGCCCCCTCGTGGCCGAGCTCGGGGCGCTGGCTCGGGACGAGCGTGTGGCTCGGTCCGACGCGGCCCTGGTCGAGCTCGCTGGCGAGCTGCTCGCGGTCGGCCGCGTCCGCGGCCAGCTGTGGGTGGGCTTCGCTGCCCTGCTCGATCGCCGCGACGGGGCGGCCCTGCTGGTCCACCGCGCGCGCCTCGAGTGGGAGGACGACGCGCTCTTCTCGGCCCTGGTCGAGGCCCTCGAAGACGGCAAGCACTGGACCCGGGCGCTCGAGCTGCTCGAGGACCGGGTCACGCGGGACACCAGCGCGGAGCGCCGCGTCGACGACCTCAAGCACCTCGCCCACCTGTGCGCGGACATCCTCGGCGATCCCGACGCGGCCATCGCCCACCTCGAGCGCGCCCTCGAGCATGCGCCGGACGACCCGGACCTGATGCTCCCGCTGCTCGACCACTACTACACCAAGCCGCAGCTCGATCGCGCCATCGACCTCAGCGAGCGGGTCCTCGATCTGGTGCCCATGGGCGCGGTGGCCTACGCGGCCCTCGGCCATCGGGCCGCCGACGCGGCCCTGGCCACGGGGGAGCACGCCCTCGCCGAGCGCCTGCTTCGCAAGATCCTCGCCCGCGTCCCCGACGAGGCGCGGACCCGCGATCGCCTGCGCGAGCTCGAGCAGCTCGCCGGGGATCCCGAGCACCGCGTCCGCATGCTCGCGGCGATCGCCAACCGGACCACGGGCAGCGCCCGGGTCGAGGCCCTCGAGGAGCGCGCGCGCCTGCTGGTCGCGCCCCTCGGTCGGCTCGAGGAGGCGATCACCGATCTCGAGGCCGTGGTCGAGGAGGCGCCGGGGCGGGCCGCGGCGGTCGCCGCCCTCGCCGACCTCTACGAGCAGCGCCAGCGCTGGATCGCCCTGGTCGGCCTGCTCGAGCGCGAGTATCCCCGGCGTCAGGGCCTCGAGCGCGTGCTGACCCTCGAGCGCGTGGCGACCTTGCTGCGCGATCGCATCGGTGATCTCTCGCGCGCCGAGAAGGCCCTGCGCCTGGCCCTCGAGAACCTCGACGGCCTCGACGAGACTCAGGCCCGGGCCCAGCTCGAGGCCAACGCGGCGCTGCTCGAGCAGCTCTCTCCCGGCGGCGTCGAGGCCCCGAGCGGGCGCGTGCTCGGGGTCCGCCCGGCGCGGGCCGAGGGCCGGGGCGCCGACGCGAGCTCGGCGATCGCCGACCTCGACATGGACGCGCTGCTCGACTCGATCTTCGAGGAGCCCACGCCCCGCGGGGGGGGCGAGGGGAGCGAGGGAGAGGGGAGCGAGGGAGAGGGGAGCGAGGCAGAGGCGGGCGAGGGCGCCGAGGCGATCGCTGCGGCCAGCCGGGCGGCGGAGGAGCGCGCCCGCCGGGCCCTCGCGCGCTTGCTCGATCGCCTGCACCTCGAGCTCGTCGGCGTGCTCGAGCGCCGCGGCCGGACCAGCGAGCTGATCGCCCACCTCGAGACCGAGCTCGCCCCCGAGCTGCGCGGCGGGGCCGACCCGCGCCAGCGCTTCCCCGGCGAGCTCGACAACCCTCGGCTCGCGCTGATCCAGCGCCTGGCCGCGGCCCTGCGCGAGCACGGCGGGGGCGAGCGGGCCGTCGCGGTCTACGTGGTGCTCGAGCAGCTCGACGCCCTGCCCGACGAGGGCCTCGCGACCTTGGCGCGCTGGTATCGGTCGCAGCAGCGCTACGACGACCTGGTCCGCATCCTCACGGTGCGCTCGCGCAAGCTCGCGAGCCTGGGCGACTGGGAGCGCAAGGCCGAGGCCGACTACCGCATCGGCGAGCTGCTCGAGGGTCCGCTGCGCCGGCCGCACGAGGCCGCGCGCTTCTTCGTCGACGCCTACCTCGCCAACCCCTTCGAGAACCCCCAGGCTGGCGCGCGCGCCCGCGTCCTGCTCGCGGGCACGGACTCGGTGGTCAACGTCCGCAACCGCCTGCTGATGCGCCTCGAGGAGCTGCCCGAGCTCTACCGCCCGGCGCTGCTGACCCTGCTCGCGGACCTGCTCTCGCCCCACGACGACCACGAGGCCGAGGCCGAGCGCCGCTACCGTCAGGCCCTGGACTACGACGGTGAGCGGGCCGGGGCGCTCGAGGGTCTGGGCCGGCTGCTCTCGCGCCAGGGTCGGCTCGAGGAGGCCGTGGATCCCCTGCGGGCCGCCGCGCGCAGCCCCGACCTGCCCGACGATCGGGCGGCCGACGACGCGGCTCTGGCCGCCCGGGCGCTCGTCGATCTCGAGCGCAGCGAAGAGGCCGAGGCCGCGCTCGAGGCCGCGCTCGAGCGCTCGCCCGAGTCGCAGCGGGCCCTGCTCGAGCTCGCCCGGCTCTACGATCGCCTCGAGCGCAGCGAGGACGAGGCGCGGATCCTCGAGCGCCTCGCGGCCCTGCCTCTGGCCAACATGCTGCGCGCCGAGGTCGGCTACCGCCAGGCGATGCTCCTGGCCGAGGACTTCCGCGCCGACCCCATGTCCGAGGCCGGCGAGAAGGCCCGGGCCTTGCTGCTCGAGGCCGTGGGCGCCGACGCCATGCACGCCCAGGCTCGCCAGGCCCTGCTCGAGCTGGCCGGGGCGCGCAGCGAGTGGTCGATCGTCGCGCACATGTACTTCCTGGCGATCCGCGAGCTCCCCCAGGGCCCGCGCCGCGCCCTGACCCACGTCGACCTCGCCGAGACCTACCTCGACCGGCTCAGCGACGCTCAGAGCGCGCTGCGCAACCTCGCCGCGGCGCTCCAGCAGGCGCCCGAGGACGTGGTCGTGGTCAACCGCGCCCACGCCCTGGTCGCGCGCCTGCCCGAGCCCGGTGAGTCGGCCCTGCGCTTCGAGCAGCTCGCGCGCAGCCCCGGCCGCCCCGACGCCGGGGAGCACATCGACGACGCCGCCCGGGCCCGGCTGTGGCTCGCGGCCAGCGAGCTGCACCTGCGCAACGACGCCCTCGAGCCGGCCGAGGCCGCGGCCCGGGAGGCGGCGGGCCTCGAGGGTCTGCCCGAGGCCCTCGCCGAGGTCGCGGGCGAGCGCGTCGAGCAGCTCCAGCGCATCGATCAGGGCGAGTTCGATCTTCGCAAGCGCCGCAAGGCCCTCAACGCCGAGTTCGAGGCCGAGGAGGACGCGCTCGTGCGCCTGCGCCTGCTCGGGCGCCTGCGCGAGACGGCCCGGGCCCTGGGCGAGCGGGGCGAGATCGAAGAGGCCGCCCGCCGCCAGCTCGAGCTCGCCCACGCCCTGCTCGAGGACGACCGCCGCCCCGAGGCCCGGGAGGCCGCGCTGGCCTGCCTGCGCGACGTGTTCGCCGAGTCCGGCGACTACGCCAAGGTCGTGCATCTCTACGAGGACCTGGCCGGGCGCACGGGCGACGCCGACGAGGCCGCGAGCTTGCTGACCGCCGCGGCGCGCTTCGCCTGGTCGGGGCTGCGCGACCCCAAGCTCGCCGTGGGCATCGTCCGCCGGGCCCTGGATCGCGCGCCCACCCACGATCCGGCCACGGCCCTGCTCGGCGAGATCGCCGGCTCGAGCGACGAGCGCAAGGTCGACGAGACGATCTGCGACGAGCTCAGCTTGCTGGCCCCGCGCCAGCGCGCGCCGCTGCTGACCTTGCGCCTGGCCGAGGCCGCGCTGCGCCTCGAGCGACGCGAGCAGGCCCAGGGCGTGCTCCGTCAGCTGCTCGCCGGCGAGGCCCCGGTCGAGCTGCGCCTGCAGGCCCTGAGCCTGCTCGACGGCCTGCTCGAGGGCGCCGGCCGGACCCACGATCGCGTGCCCTTGCTCGAGGAGCGCCTCGAGCTGTGTCGGCGCCACTGGCCCGATCGCGCCGCCGACGTGGCCCTGGAGCTCGCCTTGGCCCAGCGGGCCACGGGCAACCTGATCGACGCCCGCGCCACCTGCCGCATGAGCTTGCTCGACAAGCCCTCGGACTACCCGCTGACCAAGCTCTACGCCGAGCTGCTCGAGCAGACCGAGGACTGGATGGCGCTCGCCCGGGCGCTCGAGCAGCTCGCCAACTTGACGATCGAGACCCACGATCAGGCGCGCTGGCTGACCCGCGCGGCCCAGGTCCACCTCGATCACGGGGCCGACGCGCGCGAGTCCATGAGCGCGGCCCGGCGCCTGCTCGAGCGCGCCCGAGCGGCCTCGATGGAGAGCACCGAGTCCCGCGCCGTGCTCATCCCCCTGGTCTTTCATCAGGGCGACTGGGAGCGGGTGCTCGAGCTCGCCATCGAGCTGCGGGCCGTGGCCGGCGACGCCCACGAGGCGCTGATCTACGCCGCGCTCACCGAGGCCTTCGCCCGCGGCAAGCGGACCTTGGCGCGCTCGATCGGCGATCGCCACGACCGCGAGGTCCGCCACCGCGTGCTGTGGCCGACGACGGCGCGGATGCTCGACGTGATCGCCTTCGAGGGCCCGCTGCCGCGCCTCGACGCCCTGCTGGCGGCGGCGGCGGCCCTGTGCGGGGGCACCGAGGAGGTCCTCGACGAGCTCGGGGCGTGGGCCGCCGGCGAGCCGCTCCAGGCCGGCCTCGGCCTCGGCCTGGCCCGTCTCAACGAGGCCTTCCGACGCATGGAGCTGGCCCGGCACCTCTACCAGATCGCCGCCTTCATGGCCCCGGGCGGCCCGGTCCCGGTGCTCACCACCCGCCTGCCGCTGGCCGACCTCCCCCAAGATCCGATCCAAGAAGAGGGCTGGGTGCCGCTCGAGTGGCGCGGGGCCCTGCGCGAGGTCTTCGTCGAGCTGCGCGGGCAGCTGGCCGGGCTGCGCGGGCGCAGGGGAAGCTCCCGCGTCGCCAACACCCCCAAGGAGCGCCTGGCGATCCAGCACGCCAGCCGCCTCGTGGGTCCGTGGCGCGCGGCCCTGAAGATCGATCTGGCCATCGCCGTGACCGAAGATCCGCTGCCCGGCGGCGTGGGCCTGCGCAACCTGGCCAAGCCCACCTTGGTGGTCAGCGAGGACTTCGTCGACGTCACCGAGGCCGAGCGCCGCTACCGCCTGGCCTTCGCCGCCGCGGCCCTGGCCACGGGCCTGGGCGCGCTCTTCGACAGCGCCCCGATCGCGCTGACGGATATGCTCGAGGCGCTCACGGCCCTCGCTCGGCCGCGCCACGAGCCGGCGGGGGAGGGCGCCCGGGCTCTCGTCGACGCGCTCTCGGCCCGCGGGCTGACGGCCGCCAAGCTCAACGCCGACCTTCGCCGCGGCCTCGCCCGCGAGCTCGACCACTGGCGCGGCGCCCCGGCCAAGCTCGAGCGCGTGCTGAACCGGTCGTGCATGCTGCTCGCAACGCGTCTATCTGGGAGCGTCGACGGGGCGCTGATGGCCATGGCTCGAGATCGCGGGCTGATGACCGCGGCCGGGCGGCCCGGGGATCCCGCGGTGCTCGAGACCCCCGACGCGGCCTGGCTGCTGCGCGCCATGGGGGTGTTCGGGGGGCAGGTCTGATGGCCGCTGGGATCGCCTGGCTCGAGCTGCGGACCACGGCCCCGGCCGAGGCCGCACGCTTTTACGCCGAGGTCGTTGGCCTCGACCTGCGCGAGCTCGACGGGCGCAGCTTGGTGATCGTGGACGAGGTGGCCGTCGGCGAGATCAGCGAGCTCCCGGTCGCCCTGCGCGAGCGCGGGGTCCCGGCCAACTGGCTGACCCGCCTGAGCGTCGAGGATCTGCCCGCCACGCTCACCGCCGTCGAGGCCGTGGGCGCCGTGCGGCTGGGACCGACGCGTCGCTCGCCCGAGGGCTTCGAGTTCGCCGCGCTCTTCGATCCCTTCCAGGCGGCCCTCGCCCTGACCACGCAGCCGCCAGCGCCCCTGTCTCGCGTGCTGTGGCACGACCACCACAGCCACGACCACCCGGCCGCGACGCGCTTTTACGCCGAGCACCTGGGCCTCGTGCCCGTGGGCGCCGACTCGGGGAAATTCCAGGCCTTCGCCTGGGCGCCGGGCCAGCCCGTGGCGGGCGCCCTGACCAGCGCGGCTCAAAACCCGCTCGTCCACGATCAGTGGCTGACCGCCTTCGAGGTCGAAGACTTCGATGCTCGCGTGGCAGGGATCCAGGCTCGAGGTGGTGTTGTCGTGGGTACCTTCAGCCTCCCGGATGGATCACGTTTTTCGCCTTGCGACGATCCGCAGGGCGCAGCCTTTGGTCTACGCGAGCGTCGCCCCAGCTGAGGGCGAGGACTGGCCGGACCGTCGAGAAGTTTGCTCGACCCGGGCGTGTGCGTGGGTCAAGGTTATGTATGCGTAGTCTTTCATCTGTTACCTGCATCTACTTGATGCTGTCTCTGCCGCTCCTGGCCTCGGCCTGCACCGACGATGGTGGCGCCGAGGAGGACGCCGGCAGCGAGAGCGAGAGCGAGACGGAGAGCGAGAGCAGCGAGAGCGAAGAGACGGAGACCGGAGAGTCCGAAGAGACGGGGTCCGAGGAGACGGGCAGCGAGGAGACCGGGTCCGAAGAGTCGGGCAGCGAGGAGACCGGGTCCGAAGAGACAGGCAGCGAGGAGACCGGGTCCGAGGAGACGGGCACGGAGGAGACGGACACCGGCGAGACGGAAACCGGCGAGACGGACACCGGCGGGGAGGACCCCTGCGTGCCCCAGGAGGCCGAAGGTGAGGGCCCCTGTGACCAGTTCTTTGGCTGGCAGTGGAACGGGACCACCTGCGTGGGGCAGAGCGGCTGCGAGTGCGTGGGCCTGGACTGCGACGCGCTCTACCCCGATCTCGAGGTCTGCGAGCAGGCGACCTCGGGCTGCGAGGTGGAGCTCGACTGCGACGTGGACGACGCCGTGGGCGAAGGCGCGTGTGACCAGTTCTTTGGCTGGGCCTGGGACGGCCTCGGCTGCGTGGGCGTCAGCGGCTGTGAGTGCGTGGGCGCCGACTGCGACACCCTCCCCCTGGAGTTCGACACCTGCGTGGTCGACCACGAGCTTTGCAACGAGGTCCCGCCGCTGTGCGAGCCGATGGACGCCGCCGGCGTGGGCGCCTGCGAGCTCTTCTTGGGTTGGGCGTGGAAGGGTATGAACTGCGTCGGGCTCAGCGGCTGCACCTGCGAAGGCAGCGACTGCGACAACCTCTTCGAGGATCTCTCGGCCTGCTTCTCGACCTGCGCCGAGTAGGGATCACGCTGGGCGTCCTCACCACGGCCGTCGTGGCTGCGGTGAGGCGCCCCGCGCTGCTTGGCGCGCTCAGGGCTGGCGGCTCGCGGCCCTGCGCGCGGCCACGCGTCGGCTGACCACGACGAAGACCCCGCCGAGGATCGCGGCCAGGGCCGCCGCGAGGCCAAAGGTCGCCCGCGGTCCGGGCATCGCCATGGCCACGAGCGAGGACAGGAACTGCCCGAGGAAGATCGACACCGACAAGGCGGCGAGGTTGCGCCCGCGCCGGGCGGGGACGCTGCGCTCGACGACCTCGTGGCTGGCCATGGGCACCGAGAAGCCGAAGCCCGTGCCCAGGAGCAGGGCCGCGCCGGCCAGGGCCGCCGTGTGCGAAGACAGGCTGTAGACGGTGTAGGCCAGGACGTAGCTCGAGAACGCGAGCAAGAAGGTCCGGCGCTGGCCGAGGGAGGCGCGGACGCGCGGCATGATCCCCGCGCCGGTCACCGCGACCAGGGAGATGAAGGCGAGGTAGTAGCCGGTCATCGCCTCGCTGAGGTCGAGGACGGCGAGGTGCTGGGGCAAGGTCAGGATCGCGCTGAAGAACAGGGTCATCGACCCGCCGGCGGCCAGGTAGATGTCGCTGATCTCGATCAGCCCGCCGTCGACCTGGCCGTGGTCGGGCGCGGGCCCGAGGCTCTGGGGGCGAGGGACGAAGCGCAGGACCATCACCAAGAAGATCCACGCCATGAGGTAGAGGGCGAACGGCCAGCGCCAGCCGAGCGCGGCCAAGGTCCCGCCGAGGGCCAGGAAGAACACCCCGCCGAGCTCGATGGCCATGCCCCGCCAGGCCATCATCTCGAGCCGCGCCTCGCCGTGGAAGAAGTCGGAGATCAGCGCGGCGCCGCCGGCCATGAGCAGGGCCGTCGCGCCACCGAGCAAGAAGCGGTCGGCGAAGGTCAGCAGCGGGGGCATGCCCACGGCCCCGATCACGCCGAGCAGCCCGTAGAGCACGAGCCCGATCAGGATCGAGGGACGCGCCCCGATGCGATCGATCAGCCGCCCCGCGAGGGGGCCGAAGATCACCACGCCCAGCGAGGGCAAGGTGACCAGCCAGCTCGGCTCGTCGACGTCCAGGGCCCGGGCGATCGAGGGCAGGCCAGGGACGATCACGCTGCCGACCATGATGGTGAGGGTCGCTACGCACAGCAGCGAGAAGGCGCCGAGTCGGCTGATCGTGGGGGCTTGGGTCATCGCGGGTTCGGTCGTCGTGGCGGGCTCCGATGTCAGCCGAGGCGGAAAAACACAGTTTTTCGGGTTCGAGCTGGTTTTTGGAACCGTGGTCTCGTTATAATACGAGACCGGAGTCTTTCAATGGGAAGCAGGCAAGATTGAGCTCGGAACGCAGCCCAGGCCGCCCCCGCGACGAGTCCGCGGCCCCCGCCCTCAAGGCCGCCGCGCGCCGGCTCGTAAACGCGCGCGGCTACCCCAAGGTCAGCGTCAGCGAGCTCATCCGCGAGGCGGGCGTCTCGCGCCAGTCGCTCTACCGCCGCTGGCCGACCAAGGCCGACCTCGTGCTCGAGGCCTTCTTGGAGGTCGCCCCGAGCCCCGAGCCCGAGGACGAGGTCGACAGCCGCGCGGCGCTGCTGACCTTGCTCGAGGCGATCTTCGACCACCTGGCCCAAGACGGCGCGGCGATCCGCAGCCTGATCGCCTCGGCGCAGGAGGACCCCCAGTTCCTGGCCACCTTCCGCGAGGGCTTTTTGATCCCCCGCGAGGCCTTCATCACCAGGGTCCTCGAGCGGGCCAAGGCCGAGGGGGCGCTCCCGCAGACCGCCGACCTCGAGATCCTCTTGACCATGGTGTCGGGGGCGTTTTGGTATCGCCTGCTCAACGGGCAGGCGCTGGACAGGGCGTTCGCGCGTGGGCTGGTCGCGGGGGTGTTTGGCTGGTGAGGCTCAGCCGGGCTGACTGGGCTCGTTCGACGCCGGGAGTGCGTGCAGGTCTTTGTCTTCGAGAGCGAGCCTTTGTGCGGCTCGGATGGATGAGGCGAGGGCTTGGTGATCGGGGCTGCCGAGATAGTGCGTGCGCCGCCTGCCTCCTGCGTCGCGCCAGACGATCTTCACAGCGCGTCCCTCGTCTCCGGCGATCGAGTAGAGCCACTCCCCTCGGCTCAGGGGGGAGATCCCCCAGCGGAGCCAACTATCGCGGCCGTGGGTGACGGCCTCTACCGTCTCGATGGCCTCCAGGGGGATCTTTGGACCCAACAGTCCGTAGTGGACATCGATGAACTCGGGCGTGACCTTGATGCGCAGTACCGCGAAGAACAAGCTGAGAAGCAAGACCCCGGCGCTGAGCAGGAGTCCGAGAGGTAGACCCAAGCTGGCATGGGTCGCGCACCACAGCAGGATGAAGAGCGCGGTCGCGCTACCAAAGGCCGGGGCCTGCCAGCTCGCGCGAGTCTTGCTGAGCACGACCGCAGGCGAGTCACTGGCCATGTACTTGGCTGCGTAGAGGTCGAGCTTCGCTGGCGTGGACTCGGATGAGCTCTGCTTCTCGCTCACTCGTCCATGATACCTGTGGGCAACGAGAACGGTAGGTATTCTACAGGCCATCTTCGGGCCTTCGGGGAAAATCTCGTGTTTCGACATCATGAATGTTCTTCACGCTGGAGAATGTGTTGACAATATTATGGTCGCCTGAATCCTGTGCGTGCTTCATTTGGTCCTGATGACGTCGAGTGGACCTTGGGAGAAAATGGGGACTGGGAGTTGGACTTGCTCCATCCCAATGACGGCGTCACGGAGCTGTGGCCCGTCATCGCCGTCGTCGTCGTCGCTGCAGTTCTCCTCTCTGGTGATTCGGGTTGTTCCTGTGGTCACAACGGGGGCGCAGAGAATCACCCCGGAACGAATCATCCAGAGTAGGTGTGGCGTCGGCTGGTGAGGCTCAGCCGGCGTCGTCGAGGTGCGCGAGGATCAGCGCCGTCACGCGCTCGGGCGCCTCGATGTTGAGCAGGTGCCCCGCGCCGGGGATCTCCTCGACCTCGACCTGGGCCTGGCGGATCTCCTCGGCCGCGGCGTGCAGACACTCGGGCGGCGTGGACACGTCGGCCTGGCCGGCGATCAGCAAGCTCGGCGCCGTGATCGCGCCCAGCTCTCCGCGCAGGTCCGCGTCGCGCAGGGCCGCGCAGCAGCCCGCGTAGCCCTCGGCCTTGGTCCGCCGCAGGATCTCTCGGGCGGCCTCGACCTCCGCCGGCGCCTCGGACTGAAAGGCTGGCGAGAAGAAGCGCTCGATCGCCAGATCGGCGATCGGCCCCATGCCCTGCCCATGCACGGCGTCGATGCGCGCCTGCCAGCCCTCGCTGTTGCCGATGCGCGGCGCCGTGGCGCAGGCGACCAGGCGACGCACGCGGGCGGGCTCGTGGGCGGCGATCCACAGCGCGAGCTGCCCGCCCAGGGACAGGCCGCAGAGATCGAAGCGCGAGGCTCCGGCCATGTCGGCGACCCGCAGCACGTCGCTGGCGAGGTCCTCGAGGCTGTAGGGCCCCGGCGGGGCGGGCGAGCGCCCGTGGCCGCGCAGGTCGACGCGGATCAGCTGGCGGCGCTCGGCCAGGGCCGCCGCCTGGGGATCCCACATCGTGCGGTCCGAGCCGAGGCTGTGCAGCAAGACCAGCGGGGGCGCGGCGGGGGAGCCCTCGGCTCGCCAGGCGAGGTTGACGCTCACGGGTTGGCGGCCAGGGAAGAGGGGTGAGTGGCCAGGGGCGTGACCGTGATCTCGAGGTAGGGGAAGAGCGGGAGCTTGGACAAGATCGCGTGGAGCTCGTCGTGGTCCGCGACCTCGAAGACGCTGTAGTTGCTGTATTCGCCGACCACCCGCCAAAGGTGCGGCCACTTGCCCTCGCGCTGGAGCTCGAGGGCCATCTGCTTCTCCTGAGCCTTGCGCTCGAGGAAGTCTTCGGTGGCGGGGTGGGGCGGGTTGACGCGCATGTGAGCGAGGTAGAGCACGGGGATCTCCTGTCGGTTTGGTCGGGTTGGGTTGGGTTGGGTCAGTCGACGCGCAGGCGATCGAGGGCCTGCGCGTCCAGGGTCACGCCCAGGCCAGGGGCGTCGGGGACGTGCATCCAGCCGTCGACGATCGCCGGCGGCGTGATCACGTCGTCGGCGAAGGAGCGCCCGGAGTTGAGCTCGGCCGGGTAGCGCGAGGTGGCCGCGAAGGCGGCGGCGAGGTGGAGGTTGGCCACCGCCCCGAGGGCGCCCTCGATCTGACTGCCGACGACCAGCTCCGCGCCCAGGCCAGCGGCCAGCCCGACGATGTCGCGGCCGCCACGAAAGCCGACGCGCCCGGCCTTGAGGGCGATCCACCGGCAGCGCTGAGAGGTCAGCTGGCTGGCGGCGGCGTGGACGTCCGGGGCGCTCTCGTCGGCGACCACCGGGAGGTCGAGGTGCTGCGCCAGCCACTGGCGGCCGAGGACCTGGTTGGCCGGCGAGGGCTCCTCGACCCAGGCCAGGTTCACGCCGCGGGCCTGCATGGCGCGCACGGCCGGGAGCGCGGCCTCGGCCGACCACTTGTGGTTGGCGTCGACGTAGAGCAGCGCGCCGGCGCCCACGGCCTCGCGCACGGCCACGGCCCGATCGACGTCGCCGGCCGGGTCGAGGCCGACCTTGATCTTGAAGGCCTGCACGCCCATCTGTGCCTGGACCTCGACGGCCTCCTCGGCCATCTTCTCGGGGGTGTCGAGGCTCAGCAGGTGGGCGACGCGGACCTTGGGCGAGTAGCCGCCGAGCAGGGTCGAGACCGGCAGGCCGGCGCGCTTGCCCAGCAGATCCCACAGCGCCACGTCGAGGGCGGCGCGGGCGGTCACGTTGCCCACGAGATCGGTGAGCGCCGCGTGGACGCCCTCGATCGAGCAGCTGTCGAGGCCGACCACGCGCGGGGCGATCAGCTGGGTCAGGGCGTGGACCACCCCCGGCGAGGAGTCGCCGTAGGTCATCGGCCGCGGCGAGGCCTCGGCGATGCCCTGGTGTCCATCCTCGGCGTTGACCCGCACGATCACGTGCTCGGCCGCGTCGACCGAGCCGTTGGCGAAGCGCACGGTCGCGCGCGTGGGCAGGCGAACGGGGATGGCCTCGATCGACTCGATGCGCGTGCTCATGGCGTGGAGATCCGGTTGAGGACCACGTCGTGGGTGACCTCCCAGGCGACCTCGCTGCCCGCCGCGGCGCGCTGGAAGTCGACCATCAAGGAGCCCTTGACCGCGTAGACCGAGTCCGTCTCGATATAGGGATCGTTGGTGTCGTAGATCTGCGAGACCAGCGACTGAAAGCCCGGCGCGCGCACGATCATGTGGACGTGCGCGGGGCGGTAGGGGTGGCGACCCATGATCTGGAGGATGTCGCCCGCGGGGCCGTCGTAGGGGATGGGGTAGCTGACCGGGCGCACGCCTCGGAAGGCGTAGCTGCCGTCTGCGGCCGTGGTGAACACGCCGCGCAGGTTCATGTCGGGCTGGGCGGCGTCCTGCTGCTCGTAGAGCCCGTCGGGGCCGGTCTCCCACACGTCCAAGGTCGCGCCGGCGATCGGGTTGCCCGAAGGATCAGTGACCTTGCCGGCCATGCGCATGCTCTCTCCGTCGACGTCGCCGCGCTGCGAGATGCTCGCGTCTTTCCCGAGCTTGGGCGCGCCCTCGCGATAGAAGGGCCCGAGCACCGAGGACTCGGTGATGTTTTCGCCACCGTCATGGCTGATCGCGTCGACCAGGCTCTCGATGCCCAGCACGTCCGAGACCAAGATGAACTCGTTTCGCTTGTCGTCGGTCATCTGCCCGGCGCGGGTCAGGTAGTCGATGCCGACCAGCCACTCGTCGTGGGTCAGCTGGACCTCGCGGCAGAAGTCGTGAAGGTGGCGCACGAGCGAGAGCAGCACCTCACGGGCGCGTGGGTGGATGTCCTTGGACATGGACTGCTCGAAGACCTTGGTGATGTTCTCGATGGTTACTTGGCTCATGGGGCTCTCCTCCCTTCGCGGGCGGCCAGAATCGGGGTCAGTATCTTGTCTTTCAAATACAATTTTCTGAGTGTATTAAGTTGGATAACGAATGAATCTGCGCCAGCTGACCTACTTCGTTCGCGTGGCCGAGGAACGTCATTTTGGACGGGCCGCGCGCATCTTGAACGTCACGCAGCCGCCCCTGTCCCAGCAGATCAAGGCGCTCGAGGAGGAGCTGGGGGTGACCTTGCTGGAGCGAACCACGCGCTCGGTCGAGCTCACGCCCGCGGGCGAGCGCCTGTTGCTGCGGGCGCGAGACATCCTGGCGGCGCTCAACGACGCCGCCCTCGAAGCCCAGCGCGCCGCCGAAGGGCTGGTCGGTTCGGTCGCGCTCTCCTTCGTGGGTTCCGCCACCTACGCGCTCTTGCCCCAGGTCGTGCGAGCCCTGCGAAGTCAGCTGCCCGACGTCCACCTCGCGTTGTCGAGCGAGCGCCTGACCGCCGAGCAGGTCGAGGCGCTCTTGTCCGAGCGCATCGATCTCGCGGTGCTGTCCGTCGATGACTTCGAGACGCTCTCGCCACAGCTCAGCGTCGAGCCGATCCGGACGACGCCGCTGGTCGCGGCGCTGAGCCAAAACCACCCTCTGGCTCAGCGCGAGACCCTATCGCTGATCGAGCTGGCCGAAGAGCCATTGTTGCTGCACCCCTCGGGCGGGCGCTCGGTGCTGCACAGGAAGGTGCGCGAGCTGTGTGCTCAAGCGGGCTTTCGACCAAAGGTTGCCCAAGAGGTCAGTGAGACGGTGACCGCGGTGAGCTTGGCCGCGGGTGGGGTGGGTGTGGCGATCTTGCCCGAGAGCGTGCGCGCGCTGTCGATCGCCGGGACTGTCTATCGCTCGCTGCGTGACGCTGACGCCCATCTGGTGACCGCACTGGCCCTGCGTCGCGGGGACCAGCGCCCGGTACTCCAGCGAGTGCTCACAGTGATCCGCGAGTGCCTGGCGCTCGAACGCGGGTAGACGCTAGTTCATTAAATGGACTCGGCGGTCACGCGCTTCTTCGCACACGCGGTGCTGTCGTCGATCAGTCTCGGTTGGCGCGATGAGTCCCAGTCGGGGCGGTGAGTTTGGCGCGTGGAAGCGTGCGCTCACCGCCGCGTCGTCGTCGTCCGCGCGGGTGTACGATGGACATGCCGATGCAGCAGCGTACGCACGAAGTCGAGCTCAACCAGGTCCCGATCCGCTGGGAGCTGGACGCGGGCAACATGAGCTTCTTTGGCTTGCCTGCGGTCTTGTTTTGGCTCAACCCCTCGCTCTATCGCATGCTCAAGCCGCTGGTCGAAAACTGCGGCGAGGAGATGTTTCGCCTGCTGGTCGCCCACGAGTCCAGCAAGGGCACGGCGGAGGACTACCACAACATGGTCACGCAGCTGGGGAGCTCCTTCGACGAGGGCTTTTTGGCCTGGGGCGCGGCCGTGGGCACGGCCTCCTGGGGGCACTTCGAACTGCCGGAGTACGACCCCGAGCGCAAGCTCGCGCGGGTGCGGATCACCAACCCCTGGGAGCTCAAGATGGTCGTCGGGACCGGCGACTGCTGGGGCTGCCCTTTCATGCAGGGCAAGATCATCGGGGTGTTCTCCCACGCCTTCGGCGAGACCTGCTGGGCCGACGAGGAGAACGTGATCCTCGGCGATCAGCCGTCCGTGGAGTTCGTGGTCTATCCCGCCGACAAGACGATCACCAGCGAGATCGAGCGGCTACGCGAAGCGCGACGCAGCGAGCGTGAGCGCGAGCTCAAGGCCGAGGTCGAGCGCGCGACGGAGCAGCTCAAGGAGCAGCTCGGCGTCGTCGAGGAGCAGCACGCCGTGATCCGCAGCCTGTCGACGCCGCTGATCAAGGTCCGCGAGGGCGTGCTCGTGCTCCCGCTGATCGGCGTGTTCGACGATGACCGCGGGGGGATCCTGACCGAGAGCACCCTCGAGGCCGTGGCCGCGCACCGGGCCAAGCACCTGATCCTCGATTTCACCGGCGTGTCGCGCTTCGACGACCTCGCGGCCGGGCACCTGCTGCGCACGGTCCGAGCGGCGCGCTCGCTGGGCGCCCGGGCCATGCTCACCGGGCTCTCGCCCGACGCCGCGCGGGCCTTCGTCGCCCTCGGCAGCGAGCTCGCCGGCGTGCCGGCCCTGGCCACGCTCCAGGACGCGCTCGAGCGGGTCAACCACCTCGACCGCGATCGCTCGCTGGGCAGCGCCCGGACCAAGGGCTGAGCGCCGAGTTGGTCGCGCGTCGAGTCCCGGGCTCGGGTCAGGGCGTGATCACGCCGCGAGCGAGGACGACCTCGCCAGCGAGCTGGGAGCGCTCGGGGTGGGCATGGTCGCGGGAGTCGACGCGCTGGTAGCTGACCTGCCAGCGCAGCTCGGCGGCCTGGTCCGCGCGGGCGAGGGAGAGGCTCACGCTCGCTGGCCCGGACAGGCGATCGTCGGGGGCCTCCCCGATGTACCCGTGCCCATCGACCTCGGCATCGAAGTGGCGCGCGAGGTAGCGGCGCTCGACCTCGATCACCCGTCCGGCGTGATCGCGGGCCTCGACCGAGAGCGCGAGGCGGCGGAAGAGATCGCCGGTGGGGAAGCGATGGCCGACGCCGACGGGCTCGAGTTCGAAGCGCAGCGTGTCCGCGTCGACGCGGGTGACCGCGGCGTGGAGGCTGGCGCGGAGCAGCTCGGGATCGCGGGAGACGGACATGCCGTGGTCGCGGCCGCCTGTGTCCTCGCGCTTGGGGAAGTGACAGTCCGCGCAGTCGAGCTCGGACCACTCGCTGCGCTCGTGCTCGAGCATGGTCTTTTGCATCAAGGTCCCGGGGGCGCGGTGGGCCTTGCGGGGGAACTCGAACTGATGGCAGCTGGCGCAGGCGGTCTCGCCAAAGTCGGCGCTGCGGACCACGCGATGACCGGCCAGCGCCTTGGGTGATCCGCCGTCTTCGCCGAGCCCGGTGTGGACCACGTCGTCGCGCACGTGGCAGCTGACGCAGTCGACCCCGAGGGCGGCGAGCTGCGCGGGCGGCTCGTGCTCGGGGTCGGCCCGGGGCACGTGGCAGGTCCGACAAAAAGCCAGCGGCTCGCGGGCGTAGGAGGTCTGGAAGGCCGGCTCGATCCACGCGCGCTGGTGCAGCGAGCCGGTCCAGGTCTGGGCGGCGGCCGGGTGGCAGTCGACGCAGGCTTGGTTGTCGCCAGGGTCGATGTCGACGTCGACGCGCTCGGGCGTGGCTAGCTCGGGCGTAGTTGGGAGCGCGTCGGGGTCGGTGTCCCGTTGTTCGAAGGCCTGCGCCCTGTCCTCGGTCGCGGCGTCGAGCTCGGCCGGCGTCGGCTCCAGGGGATCGCAGGCCAGGCCGAGTAAGCTGGCGAGCGAGAGGCTGAGGATGGCGACCAGGCGCTGCATGGCGGACTCGCGTGTGCTCAGCCGAGGTCGGCGGGCAGGGCGTAGACGGCGTGGCTGTCGGGGCCGTTGAAGGCGACCCACAGGGTTTCGTCGTCGACGCGGGTCACGTCGAGATCGAGGCTGGCGCCCTCGGTGAGGGCGTCGAAGCCCTCGGGCAGGGCGATGGCCGTCCACGCTCCGGCGGCGTCGCGCTGCCACAGCTGCTCGCGCTCGCCGACGCCGACGACCGCGAGCAGCCCCACGTTGGCGGTCGCGGCGAGCTCGCGAAAGTCCCCCTCGTCCACGGGCGAGGCGTCGACGACCCAGCCGTCCGCGTCTCGACTGAGCAGCTGCTGGGAGATCTCGAGCTCGTTGTTGCGTAGCTCGACGCTGAGCTCGTCCTCTCCGCGGACGACCATGCGGCCGTAGCTGCGGTCGCTCACCACGGATGGGAGGTCCAGGGTCTCGACCTCGCAATTGCGCCGACAAGGCGCGCGCTCGACCACTTTGTTCTCGAAGGTGCTCTCACCGCGAACTTCGGAGAACACCAGGAGCCGACCCGAGGGCAGCTCACGGATATCTTGGACCGAGCCGCGGGTGTCGTCCCAGTCGAGGGGCACGGGCGCGAAGTTCTTGCCCGCGACGCGGCGGAAGAGCAGGCGCTCGTTGTCGTAGTCCTCGAGCGCCAGCAAATAGCCGCCGCGACCGCCGACCGAGCCCCAAAAGGCCGTGGCGAACTCGTGCCACTTGCCCTCGTAGGCCCAGACGAAGTCCTCGGGCAGGTCGCGGATGGGCTGGGGAACCCAGCGGTTGTTGCCCTTCCACTTCGCCATGCGCATGTAGATCCCCGCGCGCTCCTCGTAGCGCATGCGCACGGTCCAGGCGTTGTCGGGCCAGCTGCCGACGACCTCGTGCTTGCTCTTGGCCTTGCGGGGCGCGGCGACGAGCTCGCCCGCCTCGCCAATGGTGAAGCGCTGCTCACCCACGAACATCAGCACGCCGCGGTCGAGGTCGGCGAAGTGGGTCTCGGCTTCGGTCGTGCCGACCAGGGTCCAGCTCGGGCGGAGGCCCTCGGGCTCGACGCTGTCGTCGTCACTGTCACTGTCACCGTCACTGGCTCGTGCGCCCTGGCCAAAGCGCTGGGCGAGCTCGCCGTCGTGGATGATCTCGCGCGCCACCTCGTCCGTGTCCGGACCTTCGCTCGGCGTCATCACGGCGGCGAGAAGCTGCGTCTGTGGGAGGGTCTGGGCCTCCACTTCGGGGTCGTCGCATGCCGAGAGGGCGAGGGCGAGGGCGAGGCAGGGGATGACGAAGCGGGGGCGGGCGAGGCGGTCGAGGGCGAGGCGTTCCATGGCGGTGCCGGCCCTACGCGCGAGCCTCGACGCTTTGTTCCTTTGACGCGCGGACCCCCTCGGCGCTCGCTCTCGCGCCGCCGAGGGGGTCCGTGGAGCTCGATTCGTGGCGCTATTGTTGGGCCAGCTCGACGAGCAGCGCGTAGAGCTCGTCGTAGTTGGCATCGGTGGTCACCGGCTTGTCGGTGAGGTTGTAGACCGCCGCGAGCGCACCCTCGCCATCGAGGATGATCATGTCGCGATAAGTTGGGTTCCAGCTCCCCCACCAGTCGGCTTCGAGCGTGTCTTGCAGCCAGGGGATGTCGTTGCCCTCACAGGCGAGGTCGTTGCCGCTCTCGTAGCCGGCCCCGTTGACGCCGAGGATGTCGATCTCGAGCTCGGGGTAGTCGGCCGCGAGGGCGAACTGCATCTCGTTCAGGCGCCCAAACTGGGCGCGGCAGAAGCTTCATGTCGCGTGGCCAAAGTACCAGGCCGAGATCTGATCCGGGTAGTCGTCGGGGTGACGGGTCTGCTCGAAGGTCGCGGAGGTCGGGTTGACGTCGAGGATGGCGAGCACGCCGAGATCGACGGTGGGCCCGAGCTCGCCCGTGTCCGTCTCGGTCTCGGTGCCCGCGCTGGTCTCCGTGTCTGTCTCCGCGCTCGTGCCGGTGTCCGTGTCCGTGCTGGTTTCGGTGCTCGTGTCCGTCGACCCGGGCGTGCCCTCGCCGCTCGAGTCGGTGCCGGGGCCGACCTCATCGGACCCGCTGAGCTCGGAGCCCGCGTCGGCGACCACGTCGTCGGAGCAGGCCAAAGCGAAGGACGCGACCGCCACCAGCACACAGGTAGGCCTGAGTTGTCGCAGCATGCCAAGATTGTCGGCGCAGCGGGCCGCCGCCGTCAAAGGGCGCGGCCGGCCCCGAAAGCGGCCGGCCGCAGCGGGCCGCAGCGAGCCACTGCGACCGGTTGGGGAGAGGATGGGGAGCGGCTCAGCGCAGGTGGTGGACCTTTTGGATCCCGTACACCGGGGTGTCGATGCCCTCGTAGCGAGCCTTGAGCTGGAGCGAGAGGAAGCGCGAATAGAAGCGCGACTGGTGCAGGTTGCCGCCGTGGAACCACAGCGACTGCTGCTGCGTCGGCTTCCACATGTTGCGCTGCTCGCCCTCCCAGGGGCCGGGGTCCTTGGTCGTATCCGAGCCCAGGCCCCAGACCTTGCCGACCTTGTCGGCGACCTCCTGGCTGATCAGGTCGGCGGCCCAGCCGTTCATCGACCCGTAGCCCGTGGCGTAGACGATCAGGTCCGCCGGCAGCTCCTTGCCGTCGCTCAGGCGCACGCCCTGCTCGGTGATCTCCTGGACCTCGCGGCCGCTCTCGAGCTTGATGCTCCCGTCGATGACCAGATCGCAGGCGCCCACGTCGATGTAGTAGCCGGAGCCGCGGCGCAGGTACTTCATGAACAGCCCGCTGCCGTCGTCGCCCCAGTCGAGCATGAAGCCGACGTCGGCCAGCTTGGCGTAGAATTCCGCGTCCTCCTCGCGGATGCGGTCATAGGCCGGCTTTTGGAAGGTGTTCATGATCCTGTAGGGCAGCGAGGCGAAGATCATGTCGGCCTTGTCCGTGGTCACCCCGGCCTCGAGGGCCTCCTCGGAGTAGAGCGCCCCGAGCCCGTGCTTCATCAGCGGCCCGCTGCGCACGATGTGGGTCGACGAGCGCTGGACCATGGTGACCTCGGAGGCGCCGCACTCCCACAGCGCCGCCGCGATGTCGTGGGCCGAGTTGTTGGACCCGATCACGACCGCGCGCTTGCCCGCCCACTCGTCCCCGCCGCGGTGCTGCGAGGAGTGCTGCTGGATCCCCTGGAAGCGGTCCATGCCGGGGAACTGGGGCACGTTGGGCTTGCCGGACATGCCCGTGGCGAGGACCAGGTGCTTGGGTCGAAGCACGACCGGCTCGCCGTCGCGGTCGATGTTCACCACCCACTCGTCGCGCTCGGGATCATAGGAGGCCTTCGTACACGTGGACTTGGTCCAGTAGTTGAGCTCCATGATCTTCGTGTACATCTCGAGCCAGTCGCCGACCTTGTCCTTGGGCGGGAAGATCGGCCAGTGCTCGGGGAAGGGGATATAGGGCAGGTGGTCGTACCAGACGGGATCGTGCAGACACAGCGACTTGTAGCGCTTGCGCCAGCTGTCGCCCGCCCGCTCGTTGCGCTCGATGATCAGCGTGGGCACCCCGAGCTGACGCAGGCGCGCGCCGAGCCCGATCCCGCCCTGACCGCCGCCGATGATCACCACATAGGGCTGGCGCTCGTAGCCCAAGGTCCGCTCTTCCTCTTCGCGGGACTCGAGCCAGGTCTTGCGATTCCTCGCCACGCCGTGGTGCGCGCCCAGGATCCGCCGCTTGCCGAGCGGCTCCTCGTGGCCCTCGAGCTCGACCATCGTCGTCAGCAGCGTCCAGATGCGCCCCTCCTCGAGCCGCATGAGCCCCCAGCCGCGGGCGACCTTGGTCTCGAAGTTGAACCAGGCCGTGACGATGCCCGCCTCGTCGCTGACCTCGTCATCGGTGAGCACGAAGTTCGAGGGCTCGACCAGGGCGAGCTGCGACTCGAGCATCGCGCGGATCTGATCGTGGCCCTCCGAGGTGCGAATGTTCCAGGTGAAGGTCACGAGGTCTCGCCAGTAGCAGTCGTCTCGAAAGAGGGCGGTGACGCGGTCGATGTCCCGGGCCTGAAGCGCCTCGTCGAGGGCGGTGAGGGTGGACTGAGCTTGCTCGCGGGGGGTGGGTTCGTTCATGTGGTGGGAAAGCCTCCTGTGCGGCGGTGCTGAGCAACTGGCGTGCCAGGCTTTGAACGATGTTTTTTGGTGGATTGGAGGGGGTGGTGTGGCGTTGGGTGTGGCGGGCGCCACAGCGGGTGCCACAGCGGGTGCGTCACCTTATTCGGCCAAGGCCGCCGAATCAGCTACTCGCGGCGCCATCTTGGTGACCTGATGGCTGGTTTTCAGAAAAGTCATCCTTTGACATGACTCTGAGTAATCTGTTTATATATACTGTTGAGGGTAGTAGACGCTATGTTGTGAGTTCAACCGTCGCCCCCCGGCCGGGAGACGCCGAGCCGCCGCATGCGCCGGTGCACCGTCGAGCGATCGACCCCCAGCACCTCCGCCGCCCGCGAGACGTTCCAGTCGCACGCGTGGAGGACAGCCTCGAGCGCGGCGCTGGGCGCCAAGGAACGCGCCTCCCCGGCGGCGAGCGCCTCACTCGACCCGCTCGACCCGCCGGCCATGTCCGACACGCCCAGCCCCCCCAAAGCCGGCTCCCCGAGGTCCGCGGCCTCGATCTCGGACCCGCTCGCAAGCGCGATGGCCACGTCCAGCGTGTTGATCAGCTCGCGAACGTTCCCCGGCCAAGCCCGGCGAAGCAGCGCGAGCCGGGCCGCCGGGCTCAGGCGAAGCTGCCGGCTCCTGTTCCCGCCTCGCTGCCCGCCCCATTGTTCGCCCCACTGACTGGCGTAGGCACGGACGCGCTCGCGCAGCAGGCGGTCGATCAACCACTCGAGGTCCTCGCGCTCGCGCAGGGGCGGGATGACCAAGGTCGCGGCCGCCAGGCGAAAGAACAGGTCGGCGCGGAATTTACCCGCGCGCACGAGCTCGGGGAGGTCGCGGTGCGTGGCGGAGATCAGCTTGAGGCGCACCGGCCGGGGTCGGTGCTCGCCCAGGCGGGTGACGGCGCCCTCGGAGAGCACGCGCAGCAGCCTGGCCTGGAGGGGGTAGGGCATGTCGCCGATCTCGTCGAGGAAGAGCACGCCGCCGTCGGCGGCTTCGATGAGGCCGGGGCGGCCCTTGGCGAGGGCGCCGGAGAACGCGCCGGGGGCGTGGCCGAAGAGCTCGCCTTCGATCAGTGATTCGGGCAAGGCGGCGCAGTTGACCGCGACGAAGGGGCCGGCGTTCGAGCGCGAGGCGTGGATCGCCCGGGCGAAGCGCTCCTTGCCCGCGCCGGTCTCACCGCGCAGGAGGATCGCCAGCGGGCCGTGGGCGAGGCGGGCGGCCTTGGCCTGGAGGGCGCGCATGCGCGGATCGTCGCCGGCGAGCTCTCGAAAGGCGCCGGGCAAGCTGGGCGCGCGCAGGTGCTGGGTGGGGCGGGGCGGTGGATCGAGGGGGGCGATGGCGTGGCCAAAGAGGGCCGAGCCGTCGCCGAGCCGAACGCGGCGCTCCTCGGTGGGGCGCCCGGCGATCAGGCTGGGCAGCTCGTCCACGCACAGCTCGAAGAAGCGGGAGAGGGGCTGGCCAAATACGGCGCCGGGCGTGCGCCAGTCGACGCCGGCGATCCGGGCGAGGAGCTGGCGGGCCTCGTGGGTGGTGCCGACGATCCGCCCGGAGGCGTCGAGGGCGATGGCGGCCTCGGGGTCGACGTCGAGGAACTCGGGGGTGTGGGCGAGGCGGAGCACCCAGTGGTGGCGCATGGTCGCCATCATGTTGGCGAGCTCGATGCGGCGGACGGTGGCGTCGACGAGGTGCTGGGCGAGGCGCTGGCTGGCCTTGGGCGAGGGCGAGCGCAGCAGCGAGATGTCGAGGACGGCCTGGAGCACGCCCTCGGTGTCGAAGATCGGCGCGGCCGTGCACGACAGGCCGGTGTGGCTGAGGTCGAAGTGGTCGGTCTGGTGGATGACCACGGACTCGCCGGTGGCGATGCAGCAGCCCACGCCGTTGGTCCCCGCCGAGGACTCGGCCCACATCGAGCCGAGGTAGAGGCCGGCCTCGCGCAGGCGATCCTTGGGCCCGGTGTCGCCAAAGTAGTCGACGGTGACGCCGGCGCCGTCGGCCAGCAAGAGCACGTAGTTTTGCCCGGTGACCTGGCGGTAGAGCTCGGAGAGGCCGCTGCGAGCCATGCGGATGATCCGCTCGGATTGCTCGCGATGCTCGCGCAGCTTGCCCTCGGGCACGATGTAGGCCGGGCTCGAGCGCGCGGGGTCGAGGCCGTGCTCGTGGACGCAGCGCCGCCACGAGTCGATCACCTGATGATCCCGACGGACCCTTGCGCCAGTCAGGGCGCTCTCGATCTCGTCGATGTGGTGGATGGCGATCGACACGGCTTTTCAGTCTACAAGAGCGGACCCGAGCTGGCGCTGGCGCGGCTGGATACGGTGTTTTGGCGGAGGGACTCGCCTGGACGCGGCCGCGAATCGAGGTGCACGCCGATGCGGCGCAGGACCCTCGGCGCGCTCGACCTCACCACACGGTCTTCATCTTGCCGCCGTCGACGGCGAGGGAGACCCCGGTGATGTAGCCGGCGGCGTCCGAGAGCAAGAAGGCGGCGGCGCGACCGAATTCGTCGGGCCGGCCGTAGCGCTTCATCGGCAGCGCGGCCTCCTGGCGCTGGCGGACCTGCTCGGGGGTGGTGCCGGTCTGCTCGGCGCGGACCTGGTTGAGCGAGGCGACGCGGTCGGTGTCGATCAGCCCGGGCATGAGGTTGTTGAAGCGGACGTTGCGATCGGCGTACTCGAGCGAGAGGCTCTTGATCAGCGCGGTCACGCCGGAGCGCATCACGTTGGACAGCAAGATGACGTCGATGGGCTCCTTGACCGAGGACGAGGTCACGGTGAGCACGGAGCCGCCGCGGTCGAGCATGTCGGGGAGCACGGCGCGGATCATCCGCACGGCGCTCATCAAGGTCAGCTCGAAGGCGGCCTGCCAGTCCTCGTCACCGAAGTCGACGAAGTTTCCAGATGGTGGGCCGCCGGCGTTGATCAGCAGGCCGTCGACGGGCCCGAGATCGGCGCGGGTGCGCTCGACCCAGTCGCTGATGCTGTCTGCTTCGCCGGCGTCGAAGGTGTAGGCGCCGACCTGCGCACCGGTGGCCTCGCGGATCGAGCGCGCCGCCTCGTCGATGGCCGCGCGCCCCCGGCTGGCGATGGAGACCTTGGCCCCTTCGCGGGCGCAGGCCATGGCCACGCCGTAGCCCAACCCCCGACTGGCCGCGGCGACCATCACGACTTTGTCTTTCAGCTTCAGATCCATGGCCCCAAGCTACCAGTCCTCGAGCTGGCATCCATTGATAGGTCATTAAAGTGTGATTTCGACTGCTTCGCGGCATGTCCGAAAACCTGGTCTGGAATGAGAGTTTGTATTCTGGAAGGTGTCGAAAACCCGCGAAATTGGGGACTCGACGCGCGTAGAGGCCGCTGGTGTGGCGCGCGCTTCACTGTGATTTCGATGGGTATCGAGAGCTGCATTGGTCCTCCTGGCAGGGCGCAAAGGCCGGGAGAAGTCGGGGGCTCTACGATCGCGAAGCATGATCGCGAAAGCTGCGATTGTGTGTTGAGTCGGTCTTCTCTGGTCGAGAGCCCGGGATATGATGGCGGCTCCATGGCTAATTTGTGTCTGCGTCCGCTCACCCCAATTCTCTTGAGCACGTCGCTGCTCGTCGCTTGCGGCGACGATGGAGCGAGCACTGACGACGACGATGTCGGAGAGGGCATCGGTACCGGAGATGGGACCACGTCGGACACGGGCGGCGAGACGGGGACGACGTCGACGACCTCGAACACGGACCTCGACACCACCGATGGCTGCGAGAACCTCTGCGGCGACGAGTGCTGTGGAGACGACGAGGTCTGCAACCCCAACACGCTGGCTTGCGAGCTCGACTGCGGCGAGGAGGAGCCCTGCGGGGACCCAGAGGTGTGCTGCGGCGACGCGGAGATCTGCTACGCGGGCAGCTGCATCGTGCCCGGCGACGCCTGCCAAGCTGGGGTGTGCGCCACGGACACGGAGACGGGCTGCCAGGACGACGAGGTCTGCGACGGCGAGCTCGGCCTGTGCGTGCCGGACATCGCCAACGCCGACTGCACCTACACGCCCGAGGCCGGCGTGTTCGATCCGGTCCCGCGCTTCACCTGGGGCCAGCGCAAGAACCGTTCGTGCGACTCGGACGCGGACTGCCAAAAAGAGGAGATCTGTGACGCGGGCACCTGCGCGGTGACCTGGCCGCACGTCCTCCCGGGCGAGGAGGACATGCCGGACCACTATCAGGTGGTCTCGACGCCGGCCGTGGGCGATCTGGACGGCGACTGCATCCCCGAGATCGTGTTCAACACCTACAACAACTCGAGCTACACCAGCAATGGCGTGCTCCGGGCGATCCGCGGCGACACCGGCGAGATCGTGTGGACCTTCAGCGACTCGAATTACCGCTCCGACTCCGGTGCGACGCCGGCGATCGGCGACCTCGACTACGATGGCGTGCCCGAGGTGATCAACCCCGGCCAGGGCAGCTGGCTCTACGCCCTCGACGCCGAGGGCAACTTCTTGTGGCAGTCCGACACCTACTCGGGCTCGGGTAAGTCGGGCTCGCCCTCGCTGGTCAACATGGACCTCCAGGGCGACGCCGAGATCGTCTACGGGCGCGCGGTCTACGACTCCCAGGGCAGCCTGATCTGGGAGGGGACGGGGCACAACGGCAACAACGGCAGCGTCGGCAAGCTCAGCTGCGTCGCGGACCTCGACGGCGACCTCCGCCCCGAGGTCATCGCCGGCGGCACGGCGTGGACCTTCACGGGCAGCGTGGGCGTGGACTTCGAGGGCAGCCAGCTGTGGACCAACGGCTCCGACGGCTTTTGTGGCATCGCCGACTTCCAGCTCGACGGGGTGCCCGAGGTCGTGCTCGTGCGCTCGAACGACATCGACATCCTCGACGGGATCACGGGCACGACCGTGGCGAGCATCGCGATCGCGGGCGGCGGCGCCGGCGGGCCGCCGAACATCGCCGACTTCGACGGCGACGGCTTCCCGGACATCGGGACCGCGGGCGGCAACAACTACGTGGTCGTGCAGTTCGACGGCGTCGACACCCTCACCCAGCTGTGGCAGGCCGACACCAAGGACGGCTCGTCCCAGCGCACGGGCTCCTCGGTGTTCGACTTCGACGGCGACGGGCGCTCCGAGGTCATCTACGGCGACGAGTGGTACCTGCGGATCTATCCGGGCGTCGAGCCGGACTGCACCCTGGACCCGCCGGGGGCCGGCTGCGACGGCGACATGACCGACGACGAGATCCTGTTCATCGACATCAACTCGTCGCGGACCCGCGCCGAGTACCCGGTGATCGCGGACGTCGACGGCGACTTCAAGGCCGAGATCATCGTCTCGACCAACAACGAGTCGAGCCAGGGCGCGATCGGTGACGCCGGCATCGAGGTGTTCGAGGACCGCCTCGACAACTGGGTCGGGACCTTGCCGATCTGGAACCAGCACACCTATCACATCACCAACGTCGACGCGAAGGGCGGGATCCCGCTGATCGAGGACAACAACTGGGAGGTGCCCGTGGCCAAGCCCTACAACTCCTACCGGCGCAACACCCAAGGCGAGGTCGAGAACTGCGCCCCCGACCTCGTGCTCGAGGACCTCGAGCCCGTGGGCATGTGCCTCGACGAGGTCACCTTCAAGGTTCGCGTGTGCAACCAGGGCTGCCTGGGCGTCGGCCCTGGCGTGCAGGTGACCTTCAGCGAGGCCGAGGCCGGCGTCCTGGGCACGGTCGAGACCGACGCCGCGATCGCGGCGGGTGCCTGCCAGAGCGTCGAGATCACGCTGCCTGCCCCGGGCAGCGCGCCCTATGACGTGAGCGCGACCGTCGACGACGACGGCATGGGCCAAGGGGCGCTCAACGAGTGCGTCGAGGACAACAACTCGATCGGGCCCAAGGAGCTGTGCGTGTCGATCGGCTGATCGAGCGCCGCCGCTGAGCGACGAACAGACCCGCCGCTGGCTCAGGCCGGCGGCGGGTTTGTTTTAGAAGCCCCGGCCCACGAACACGCGGAAGTAGTCGAGCCCGAGCTCGGGGTCGAAGCCGTGGGCGTACTGAAAGAAGAGCGACACGCTCTCGCCGTAGCCGAACTTGAAGCTGGTGATCAGCGTGGCGCCGATGCTCCCGGCGAGGTCGCTGAATTTCAGCGGGTCGGTCCACGCCATGCCCCAGTCGGTGAACACCACGGCGACCATGCGCTCGAAGAAGGCCGGGACGCTGCCGAGGCCGCGGTCGATGTCGATCAGCGGGGCGCGGTATTCGGCCTGGAGCAGGCCGTAGTACTGGCCGGAGAACACGCTCGGGTCGTAGCCGCGCAGGGCCCCGGTCTCGCCCCAGGCGCTGCGCGCCACGGTCGTGCGGATCACGTCTTGCTCCTCGCTGAGGCCGCCGAGGCGAAAGGCGCCGCGGCGGCGCAGGCCGCCGGCCGAGGCGCCGCCGGCGAGGCGCAGGGCGAGGACCTGGTGGCCGACCCAGGGCATGCGGATCATCTCGGTGTAGGAGGCGCTCGCGCGCACGTCCCCGTAGTCGCCGCCGAGCCGGCGGTCGCTCACGGTCAAGCTGATCGCGGCCCGGCGCCCGGTCTCGTTGCCGTAGCCGTAGCGCACGGCCTCGCGGTTGTCGTAGCTCATGCCCAAGGTCAGCGAGGCGACGTCGCCGACCTCGGGCAGGTCCGCGGTCGGGGCGTTGGGGTCGACGACGTCGTCGAAGTCGTCGAGGTTCTCGTAGTTGACGAAGCTGTAGCTCAGCGAGGCGGTCGCCGAGTGTCGAGCGAGGCGCAGGACCGGGACCGAGAGCCCGGCGGACACCGAAGTGATCTGCTCGAGGTAGCCGTCGTAGGCGTAGGACTGGTCGTCGTCGTAGGCCGCGCTGCCCACGGGGGGATCGTAGATGTAGCGGCGGTAGCCGCTGCGCACGCGATAGTCGCGGCCAAAGCCCACGCTGAGGCTGGGGAAGAGCCGCGAGAAGCTGTAGGAGAGCGAGCCGCTCGGGCGCTGGACGGCGGTCAGCCACTCGAAGCTGGCCACGGCCGAGTGGAAGCCGATCACGTCCTCGAGCGCGACGCTCAGGCCGAGGGTCGAGAACAAGCTGCCGCTCTCGAATTCGAAGGACGCGGGGACCAGGGTCCGCGGGTAGAAGGTGCGATAGAAGCGGTAGGGTTTGGAGTCGAGGCTGGGCGGGCGGCCGCGGTCCTCGGGCAGCTCGGGGGTCGGGTCGTCGGCCGAAGGCCAGGCGGGGATCGCCGGCATCGGGGTGATGAAGTCCTCGGGCTCGAAGTCCATGGACCACAGGTCGTAGCCGGTGCTCGAGTAGCCGACGTAGGCCAAGGACGCGCCGTCGTGGCTCAGGGCCGGCTCGAAGGCGCCGCCGAGCACGTTGCTGACCTGGTGGACCTCGCGCTCGTGGGTGTCGTAGGCGTAGATGTTGTAGACCCCGCTGCGGTCGCTCGAGAACAGCAGCCAGCGCCCGTCGGGGCTCCACTCCGGCGAGTTGTCCTGGGCCATGTCCGCGGTGATCCGCTGGTGGGTGCGGGTCTCGAGGTCGTAGACGTAGAGGTCGCGCCAGCCGCCCTCGCGCCAGGCCGAGTAGGCGACCTTGGTGCCGCTGGGGTGCCAGTCGGGGTCGTAGACCTGCTGGACCTCGTCGAGGGGGGCCAGCTCTTGGACCTCGAGGGTGTCGAGGGCCAAGAAGGCGACGCGCGACTGGCCGGTGTCGTTGCGCACGAACACCACGCTGCGCCCGTCGGGGGACACGTCGGGGGCGCGCGCGCGCATGCCAAAGGTCAGCTGCTCGCGCCCGCGCCGGTTGGGCCCCTTCCAGCGGTAGAGGTCGCTCCAGCGGTAGCGCATGTCGTGGACCCCGACCATGTCGAAGACGATCTGGTCCTCGTTGGGCCCGATGAAGCTCGGCCGCGAGCTGTCCTCGACGTCGATGATCCGCTCGATGTCGGGGCTCTTGCCCTGGTTGCCGATGCCCCGGCCCTCGCGGATCCGCGAGCCCTTGGCCGGGACCCGGCGGATGCCGGCCTGCTTGTGGCCGTCGTCGTCGAAGAAGTAGAGGTGGCTGTCGTCGGGGCTCCACACCGGGTAGCGGGTGTGCGCGCCCGAGGCCCCGCTGCTCGAGGTGAAGGTCAGGCGCCGGCCCTGGCGGAGGCCGCGGGCGCGGATCTGCCGGGCCTCGGCCAGGAAGCGGCGCTCGAGGTAGGTCTGGTACTCGCGCTCGACCTCTTCGAAGTCGACGCCGATCACGTCCTGGAGCGCGCGGTTGATGCCCCAGGGCACGACCCGGCCGCCGTAGAGGTGGCTGAGCTCGGCGAGCTTGTCCTTGCCGTACTGCATGGCCAGGAAGTGCATCATGTGCAGGCCATAGAGATAGACGGACGAGCCGTGGGGAAAGACCCGGGCGTTGGAGTTGTACTGGTCGATGCGCTGGAAGCGACCGTCGAGCACGGCGGTGCGCACGAACATGTCGAAGAGCGCCGAGCGGTGGCGGCCCTGGCTGCCGAGCTCCGACTCGTACATCGTCGCCAGGCCCTCGATGATCCACCGCGGCTGGACGATGTTGGGCCCGAGCACCTTGCCGACCACGCCGAAGCCGAGCATCGCGTTGAGCAGGCGCGGGAGCCCGTGGACCGTGTCGATGTGGACGACGTGCACGAACTCGTGGGTGATCAGGATGTCGAGCCAGTCGTCGTAGCTGCCGAGCACGCTGAGGGTGTCGGGGGCGGCGGCGTAGAGCCGGATGCGCGGGTAGGGGACCGCGTTGGCGAAGCCGTTGGAGGCGTCGGTGGTGTCGGTGATCACCACGTGGGTGCGCAGCGAGGGCGCGTGGGTGAGCTCCCGGGTCAGGCGCTGCCAGGCGCGCTCGGCCAGCATCGCGATGCGATCGGCGACCTCCTCCTCGCCGACGTGATAGTGGATCACGAAGTGTTCGGTCTCGATGGTCCGAAACTCGAGGTCGGGGTTGGCCGCGGCGTCGCGCAGCGGCGCGAGCAGGACGAGCGCGAAGACCAGGAGGCTCCACAGCCACGCGCGCGCTGGCCTTGGTGTGCCGGACCTGCTCTTGCGCTCGCGCACTGGCGCCAGCCTACCGCGTTTTCGCGCGGGCGCGGCCATGTTGGGCGCGCTGGGCTCAGCTGGGCTCGGGATCCGGCGCTGGCTCGGCCGCCATGGTCTGGTCGTCGAGCCCGGTGAGCTTGGCGTAGCCGCCCTCGCTGACCCACAAGTCGAGGTGCTTGGCCCGCATGATCGGGAAGGGGTGGGTGCGCAGCACGGTGATCAGCAGCTTGTAGGCGCGATCCAGGGTCGAGACGTCGCGGTCTTCGTAGGCGCGGATCTGTGCGAGGAACTCGCTTGGGTCCATGTCGGCGAGCAGGCTCTCGGCGCCGCCGGCGAGCTTCATGAACACGCTCAGCGCGACCTGGGGATCCTGGACGGCGAGCAGCCCCGCTCGGTCGGCGGACAGCTCGGCTTTGCGATACCAGTCGAGCAAGGGCAGCGCCAGGCCGGCGCCGATCAGCGAGCCGAGCCCGAGGGTGACCCGGCCGACGGCCTCGAGCAGCACCGCGAGGTTCTCGGCGACCAGGGTGTAGAGCACGTGCTCGCACTTGATGTGCCCGAGCTCGTGGGCGATGACGAACAGCTTCTCGCGCTCGTCGAGGACGTCGAGCAGCGCGGAGGTCAGGACCATGAAGGGCTTGGTGTGCCCGTAGGTGTAGGCGTTGTAGGCCGGGTCGAGGGTGACGTAGAGCTCGGGCGGCTCGTCGATGTCGAGGATCTTGCAGCCCCACTCGAGGTAGCGGTGGAGCTTGGGGAACATCTTGGGGGTCACGCGCACGTTGTCGGCGGTGTTTTGCAGGTAGTAGACCCGCTCGAAGCTGTACTCCATGACCTTGGCGACGAGCTTGTCGAAGCCGGGGACCTTCTTGAGGGAGGCGGTCGCCTGGACGTCCCAGGGGTGCATGAAGTCGGCGCCCTGGAGGCCGGGGAAGGTCTTGAGCTGGGGCATGGAGCAAGTTCCGGGGAGGGGCGGGAGCCTGCGGCGAGGTGCCGCGTTCGGGGGACGATATCAGGGGGGAGGGGGTCGAAAAAATCGACCGCGGGGGCGCACCCTCGGCGCCTCGGCGTGGCTCAAAGAGGGCGAAGAACCACGACCATGCGCGCCATCACCACCGCCCGCACCCAGCTTTTCATGCTCCTTCCCTCGATCGCGCTCCTCGGGGCCGCCACCGGCTGCAAGCACGAGTCCGAGTCGACCGAGGCGCCGACCGTCGAGACCGCCGCCGTGTTCGAAGAGGAGGAGGCCGCGCCGGCCGCCCGCGTCGAGCTGCGCGACGATCGCATCGTCATCCACGAGAAGATCCAGTTCGACCTCGACAAGGCGACCATCCGCTCGGAGTCCGACAGCCTCCTGCGCGAGCTCGCCGCGCTGATCGAGCAAAACCCCCAGCTCGAGCAGGTGTCCATCGAAGGCCACACCTGCAACCTGGGCAGCGCCGAGTACAACCTCGACCTGTCCGAGCGCCGCGCCAAGGCGGTGCGCCAGCGCCTGGTCCGCGAGGGCGTGGCGGCGGAGCGCCTGAGCGCCCGCGGCTACGGCCTGACTCAGCCGCTCGCCGACAACGACGACGAGAGCGGGCGCGAGACCAACCGCCGCGTGGAGTTCCGCATCGTCAGCCAGACCGTGCTCGCCAAGAAGGTCGAGGTCGACGGCAAGACCGGCAACGAGCGCGTGCTCGAGGAGCACCGCGAGACCGTCCGCGACGAGCCGGCGCCGAGCCCCACCAAGAAGAAGCGCCGCGCCTGAGGGCCGCGCGCCTAAGCCCGAGTCCCCTCCGTGCTCGGGGCCGGCTCCACCCGAGGGCGCTCGGAGCTGGTCCCGAGCCGACATTCTTGCAGCTTGGTGAAGCCGCGACCGATCTGGTCACGGCCTCGCCGAGCTGTCATGTTTGGCGCGTGGGTGGGCGGGTCGCTCAGGGAGCGGCCGCGGCCTGCTTGGTCACGGCTTCGCCCAGGGCGGCCATGAGCTCGGCGCGCATCGCCGGCGGGATCGCGTGGCCGACCCCGGGGTAGGGGCGCAGCTCGACTTCGTAGCCGAGCTTGTCCAGGGCGGCGACGGCCTCCTGGGTGGGCGCGAAGGACACGGCTCGATCGGCGTCGCCGTGGAAGGCGAGGATCGGCGGGCTGTCGGGGCCCGGGCTGGACTGCGGCCAAAGTGGCGGGGGCAGCCAGCCGCCCACGGGGAAGGCGGCCGAGAACAGCTCGCCGTGGCGGACGGCGAGGGTGAAGCTGAGCATGCCGCCCTGAGAGAAGCCCGTGACGATCGGCTCGCCCGCGGTCGGGTAGGTCTTCGTCAGCGCCTCGACGGCGGGGGCGAGGGCGTCGGCGGCCTTGGCGATGCCCTGGGCGAGGCCCTCGATGTCGGCATCGCGGGCGCGGACCGGGAACCATGACCAGCCGGGCTCATAGGCGTCGAGGCCCTGGGGCAGGATCACGCGGGCCGGCTGATCGAAGCCCTCGAACAGGCCGACGAAGCCCTGCGGTGAGTCACCCAGGCCGTGGATGGCGATGATCATCGGCAGGGTGTCGCCGGCTTGGGCGCCGCCGGTGAGGTACTCGAGGTAGTGGACGCCGGCGGCCTCGGGCAGGCCGGCGGGGGCCTCGGGCGCGGTCGGGGCCTCGCTGCCGGGGACCTCTGCGGGGGGCGTGGGCGCTTCGGCGGGAGGGCTCTGATCGCGCTGGGTTGCGGTTGGCTCGGGGCTCGGCTTGGGGCCGCAGGCGACGGCCAGGGCGATGGCCAGGGCTGGCAGCGAGCTTCGCGTTCGCGAGTGGAAGAGCGGCACGGAGGTGCGCATGGGGGCGAGGGTAACCGAGTTGGTGGCCGAGCGCGCTCAGGAGCTCGGCGCGACCTGCTCTTCCGTGTCCTCGAGGGCGAGCGCCTCGGCCTCGAGCGCCTGCTCGGCCTCCTCGAGCGCCTGCTCGGCTTCCTTTCGCTCGGCCACCGCCCTGTTGTGCCGCACGATCAACACCGTCCCGTGGACCACGTCCGTGAGCCACACGAGCGCGAGGATCGAGGTGCCGATGAGCGAGCCCGAGAGCCGCAGCAGCAGGCCGAGGGCCGCGAAGGCCAGGAGGATCCGCGCGCCGGTCTTGTTGCCGGCGTAGGCGTGGACGGTGCCCAAGGACAGGCCGAGGAAGGCGAGCATCAGCACCGCCCCGATGGACTTGCGCTGCGCGGGCTCGAGCTCGGCTCTGGCGTCTTCCTCATTGTCCTCGCCTTCTTCGCTGCCCTCTTTGTCAGCAGCGGCCGCGTCGCCCCCGTCCTCGTCCTCGGTGTCCGGGTAGGGCACCAGGTCCTCGGCGGGGGGGCGGCGGGTTGGTGAGAGCTCGAAGCCGGCGGGGGCCTCCTCCGGGCCGAGGTCGGGCTCGGGGAGGCCAGCGATGATCTCGCTGGCGAGCTGGTGGGCGAGGCGCAGCTGGGAGGCTGGCACCATGATGCGCAGCTCGATGGCGCTGCCGAACAAGTTGAGCATGCCTCGCTGGTGTTCGCCGTCGACATGCACGGGCACCCCGCGGGCCTCGAGGGAGCCGCGGATCGCCATGGCCTCCGCGAGGTCCCAGCATGTGCAGACAGGTACGAGCTTGTCGGTCACGGGGCATCATATCCGAGCCGGGGCTGCGCTACAGTGGGAGGTGAAGTCATGTCGCCTCGAGCTTCAGCCACGCGCGCGCTCTGGCTCGCGCTCTCGATGTCGGGTTGCGGCCCCGGCGGGCTGGGGAGCGGGAATTTTGGCAGCGTCGGCGATGAGGTCGCGGGCGAGGGCGGTGCCGCGGACGTGGGGAGCGCGGACGATCCCGACGAGATCGGGGGCGAAGGTACTGGCGAGGGCAGCGGGGGAGAGGAGAGCGCGTCGACGAGCGCGGGGGAGAGCGAGAGCGACATTGGTGAGGGCGAGTCCGGCGGGGGCACGCAGACGAGCGGAGGCGAGGGCACGGACACGGACAGCGGCGAGGTCGGCGAGGGCCTCGACGACCCCGACGAGGGCCTCGACACCTGGGGCGTCCCCCCCGACGTCACCAACGAGCCCTGCGATCCCCTGGCCCAGGACTGCTTCCCCACCCACAAGTGCGTGCCCTTCGCGAGCGTCGAGGGCAGCAACTTCCTCGACGCCGACAAGTGCATGCCGATCCTCGGCGACAAGGTCTGGGGCGAGCCCTGCACCCTCAGCGACTTCAACGAGGCCCAGGACGACTGCGACGGCGAGGGCTTTTGTTGGAACCTCGAGTGGGTCGAGGGCGAGCTCCAGGGGACCTGCGTTCCTTTTTGCGTGGGCACGCCGCAGGACTTGGTCTGTCCGGCCGGCTGGGCCTGCCTGTTCTCGGGCGCGGTCTCGCTGTGCGCCAAGCAGTGCGATCCCTTGGTCCAGGACTGCCCCCTCGACTACGGCTGTTACTGGACCGGCAACGCCTTCGACTGCTCGCTGGTCGCCACGCCCGCGGGGGATCTGGAGGCCTGCGACGACTACAACGACTGCCTGGCGGGCTTTGGCTGCGTCGACCCGGCCCTCGTGCCCAGCTGCGTGGGGGACGATCCCGGCTGCTGCACGCCCTTTTGCGAACTGGGGGGGGCCGAGGTCTGCGCGGGCCCGCGCGAGTGCGTGGCTTTCTTCGCGCAGGACGAGGCGCCGCCCGGCTACGAGTCCACCGGGATCTGCGTACTTCCCTAGGAGCCCGTGGTGGAACCCAGCGCGGCTCCTGGCGCCGGGTTTCACCACGGGCTCCTAGATCGGTGAGCTTCGGTGAGCTGTCGGGACGTGGCCTGGGGCGGGGCCGACTCGCGGGCGCTCGCAGCCGCTGCCACGCCGTGCTATGGCCCGAGCATGCGCCGCGTCTGCGTGTTTTGTGGCTCGAGCCCGGGCGAGCGCCCGGCCTACGCGGGGGCCGCCCGCCGCTTCGCCGAGGCCCTGGCCGCCGAGGGCCTCGGGCTGGTCTATGGTGGTGGTCGGGTCGGGCTGATGGGGGTGGTGGCCGACGCCGCGCTCGCGGCTGGCTGCGAGGTGATCGGGGTGATCCCCGAGGCCCTGCAGGCGCGCGAGCTCGGGCACACCGGGATCACCGAGCTGCGCGTGGTCGAGAGCATGCACGTGCGCAAGTCGACCATGGCCGAGCTCTCCGACGCCTTCGTGGCCCTGCCCGGGGGGCTCGGGACGCTCGAGGAGTTGTTCGAGGTCTGGACCTGGGCGGTGCTCGGGCTGCACCGCAAGCCCGTGGGGCTGCTCGACGTCGAGGGCTACTGGGGCCCGCTGATCACCATGGTCGATCGCATGGTCGACGAGGGCTTCGTGGGTGTGCCACACCGCGGGATGCTCAGCGTTGCCGAGGAGCCCGCGGCCTTGCTCGCGCGCCTGGGCGCCTGGCAGGCGCCGGAGCTCGCCAAGTGGATCAGGCCTGATCAGACTTGATCAGGCCTGATCAGGCCTGATCAGACCTGATCTCCAGCGTCGCAGGAGAGCCCGCTCGCAACAGGTACAGGCGCCGACGCAGGGCTCTGCAAGTCCCTGCGCCGGCGCGCGCGAGCTGGGGCTCGCGCCGAGTCATGCTAGGTTCAGCTCTCGCCTTCGCCGACACCCTCGGTGCTGGTGCCCAAGAACGCGTGCGACGACGCGAAGTAGAAGTTGATCGGGCTCTCGTTGCGGAGCATGTCGATCACGCCCGCGTAGGCGCTCGAGGGCAGGTGCATGTAGATGATGCTGCCGCTCTCGCTGTCGGCGGGGAAGGTCATCCCGTCGTCGTGGAAGCGGACAAACCCCAAGGAGGTGCCGTTGTTGCTCAGGTGGATCTGGGCTCGGTTGTTGGAGTAGCCGTCCGAGGTTCCGTAGAAGAGGATCGAGTAGTCGGTGACTTGTGCCATGGTGACTAGTCTGAGTTCGCAATGCTGCATTGCAATATTTAAATGTGTGTATTTGGTGTGCGTGATGCGGCAGTTTGATAGTCTGGGTAATGTGCATATCGTAGGGTGCCCAGCCGCTGTTGTGACGACGAAGTGGGCTGGGGCTGGGGCCAGACCCCAACAGCCAGGGCCTGTGTCCGTGCGCCATGGTGTCAGCCGAGGCGCAGGCGCAAAACGAGGAAGTGGCCACGTGCACGCCGTCATGCGTGCGCGTGACCGCCTCTTTTGTGACGTCGTGTCAATGGCGGGTGAGAGACAGGCGACGGAGCAAAGGCGAGGTTGCTCGGCCCATGAGCCAGGCGCCGGTGAAGGCTTGCCAGTAGAAGCCCAAAGCCATGATGATTCCGTGAATTTCAGCGCTCAAGGTGGTGCCAGCGTTTTGCTCGAGCATGGGAGCACCAAGCCAGACGAGCATCAGGATGGATCCTCCGACAAACCATGGCTTGCGAATGGAGGACGGCCCGTCCTCGCGGCGGTGGTGCCAGCTAGAGCGGATGAAGACCACCGTCGTTACAATCGCGACGAGGCCGAGAGAGAGCAGGGCTTCCTCGATATCGTTGGCGCTGAGCTCTTCGTTGGAGCTGGGCAGGGTCAAGCTCGCGTAGACGACCGCCAGGAGCAGGGGGACGCCGAGATAGACCAAGGCTGCAGCCGGCGAGAGCAGCAGGCCGACGAGCACGCGAACGATCAACGCCGAGGTCGCCTGCCCAAAGCGGCTGAGGATCTCGGCGAAATCCTCGGTGTCGGAGGCCTGCTGCGAGCGACCCGCGGCCGAGTCGACGAGCTGTTGAGTGCTCTGCGCTCGCGGCTGGCTTGGGGGCCGTTCGCGATGGTTTGGGGCAGCTCGCGGGGGCTGGCGGTGTCTGTGCACGGACACGCTGGGCGCGCCCCCGAGCTGGGCCTCGAGCACTGCGATGACCTCCTGGGCGCTGTTTGGCCGCTGATTGCGGTCCTTGGCCAGCAGTCGCGCGAGCAATTGCTGGAGCGCGGGCGAGAGCTGGCGGCGAACCGGCTCGGGTAGGGTCGGCGCGGGGTGATTGCAGATCTGATCGAGCAGCTTGCGCGGTGAGTCGCTATGAAAGGCAGGCCGGCCGGCGAGCATCTCCCACCACACCAGGCCGAGGGAGAAGAGGTCGGAGCGGGGGTCGATGGGCTGGGCGTCGATGTGCTCCGGGCTCATGTACTGCAAGGTCCCGACGGGGTGGGTCGTCGAGCCGGCCACGGTCTGGAGCACCTTGGAAATGCCGAAGTCCATGACCTTGACCTGGCCGTTCATGAGCACCATGACGTTCTCTGGCTTGAGGTCGCGGTGGACCACCGGGGGGTGCCGCGAGTGGGCGGCGCGCAGCGCTCTGGCGATCTGCAAGGCGTAGTCGGTGGCCTCTCGCCAGGGGATCGCGGCGCGCTGGGTGAGCATGCGGCGAAGGGTCAGGCCTTCGAGGCGCTCGAGGATCATCACGGGCTGCTCCTCGATCTCGGCGCAGAGCAGGCAGCGCACGACGTTGGGATCGTCGATGGTCGCGAGCACGCTCATCTCGTTTAGAAATTGTCGGCGCCCGCGAGAGGTTCTAGCGAACTCGGCGCGGAGGATTTTGATCGCCACGGGCCGGTGGGTCAGCGCCTCCTCGGCGGCGTAGATTCTCGCCATGCCGCCTTCGTCGAGGAGCTCGTGAATGATGTAGTCACCAAAGCGGCGGGGGAAGCCGCCAGGGTCCAAGGGCTTGACCATGGTCGGAGCATAGCAAGGACCGCAGTTCGCGGGTTGGCGAAGCTGCGGTCCTCGTTGCGTCTGGTCGCGCGCGAACCCGAGCGCGCGAGCTCGCGCGCTCAGAGCACCGGGTGCGTGGGCAGGTAGCCGCCCGCGCCGAGCAGCGCGTCGGCGATCTCGCGCAGCGCCTCGTCGCCGTTCTTGCGGCCCTGCTCGATGGCACGCAGGTGCCGGCGGATGCGGCGATCGGCCTGCTCGCAGAACACCGAGGCCAAGGTGGCCTCGTGCTCGGCGTGCTTGCGGCCCTGCTCGAGCGCCCGGGTCGCCCGCGAGACCACGGCGACCATGGCGTAGAGGTCGATGGCCACGTTGGCGACGCGCTCGATCAGCATCTGCTCGTCGATGATCTTCTTGCCGAAGTGACGAAGCAGGCGCTCGACGGCCTGGCCGAAGGCCTCGGCCTTGTCCTCGATGTGCACGGCCGCGCGCTTGAGCTTGGGGGCGGCGCGCTGGAGCTCCTCGGTGATGACCCGGCTGCGCACGCGGCTGACGAGCTCGGTCAGCAGCATGCCGTAGTTCTCGACGGGGTCCTTGAGCGCCGAGACGAGCTCGCGCAGGTGCTCGCCCGGGGCCTGGATGCCCGAGAGCGCGATGAACAGCCGGAGGATCTCGTTGGTGCCCTCGAAGATCAGGTTGATCCGCGAGTCTCGGACCACGCGCTCGAAGATGTACTCGCGCGAGTAGCCGAGGCCACCCATGACCTGGAGGCACTCGTTGGCGATGTGCCAGGTGGCCTCGGAGGAGAACACCTTGGACATGGCGGCCTCGATGGCGTAGTCGCGGGCGCCGCGATCCATGAGCCCGCAGGTCATGTAGGTCATCGACTCGGCGGCGTAGGTGAGCAGGGCCATCTCGGCGAACTTCTTGCGGATCAGCTCGAACTCGCCGATCTTCTTGCCGAATTGCTCGCGCTGGTTGGCGTAGGCCGCGGCCTCGCGGATCAGCCGCTTGGAGCCGCCGACGCAGCCCGCGGCCAGGCCGAAGCGGCCGTTGTTGAGGATCGTCATCGCGATCTTGAAGCCGCCCCCGACCTCACCGAGGACGTTGGCCTTGGGCACCTTGCAGCCGTCGAAGTGGATCGGCGTGGTGCTCGAGCCCTTGATGCCGAGCTTGTGCTCCTCGGGCCCGCTCTCGACCCCGCCAAAGGCCCGCTCGACGAAGAAGGCGGTGATCCGGTCCTTCTTTTGCCCGTCGATCTCGACCTCGGTCTGGGCGAACACGGTGAACACATCGGCGAAGCCGCCGTTGGTGATCCACAGCTTGGAGCCGTCGAGGATCCAGTGCTCGCCGTCTTCGGACAGGCGCGCGCGGGTGCGGATGCTGGCGGCGTCGGAGCCCGAGCTGGGCTCGGTCAGGCAAAACGCGGCGACGAGCTCACCGCTGGCCAGCAGCGGGAGGTAGTGCTGCTTTTGCTCGGGGGTGCCGAAGAGCATCAGGCCCTTGAAGCCGATCGACTGGTGCGCGCCCAGGGTCACCGCGATGCTCGAGTCGGTGGCCGCGACGCGCTCGAAGAGCCGGGCGTAGCCGGTGTTGGACAGGCCGAGGCCGCCGTACTCCTCGGGGACCTGGAGGCCGAACAGGCCCATCTCCTTGAGCTCGTCGAGGAGCTCGGGCTCGAGCAGCTTGTCGTGGTCGACGCCGCCCTCCTCGACGCGCTCGCGCAAGAAGCGGTCGAGGGGATCGAGGAGCAGCTGGAGGGTCTCGCGCTCCTCGTCGCCGAGCTCGTCGGGGTAGGGGAAGACCTCGTCCTCCTCGACGGAGCCAAAGTAGAGCTGGCGAGCGAAGGACAGCTCCTCGTCCTTGGGGGGCTCGGCGGCGGCGTGCTTGGCAGACTTGGGGGCGTCGTCCATCAAGCGCAGGTTAGCTCGCGCTCGACCTCGGCGGCGAGGCGATCTTCGAACTGCTCACGATTGTTGCAGGTCTCGACCTTATCCTCGCCTGTGACGGCGTTGATGACCACTGCGGCGCTCTCGGCGAGGGAGCTGCCAAAGAGCATGTGAATGCCGATGATGGAGTCGCGGTTACGCTTGATCCATTCGGTCCACAGGTAGCGGAAGCGGGCGTCGTAGCTGCGCATGGCCTCGGCGTCGAGACCCAAGAAGATGTGGCCACAGCTGCCGAGCTGCTCGTCGATGGTTGCGATCAAGTGCTCGGCGAACTCGGCGTAGGCGTGGCCGTCGACGTCGACGCGGGCGACCCCCGGGCCGATCTTCGACAGGCGCGCGCGACCTGCTCGGCCGGCGACCCAAAGGCCGTCGGCTGTCGGCATGACCTCGATGTCGCGGCCGTGGTGTGGCATTAGCGCAGCAATCCAGCTGGCGAGCGCGGGCCCCCGCGACCGCCGTGGCTCCAGATGGTACCACTACACCCCCCAAGATGGACAACGCCGCAAAGACCGAACATCCGATCCTCGACGTCATCGCCAGGCGCTGGAGTCCCCGGGCCTTCGACCGGCGCGAGCCGACCCAAGACGAGCTCTCGCCGATCCTCGAGGCCGCGCGCTGGGCCGCCTCGAGCTACAACGAGCAGCCCTGGCGCTTCATCTTGGTCCCGCGCTCGGCGGGGTCGCGCTACGAGGACGCGCTCGCGGGGCTCAACGAGTTCAACCGCAGCTGGGCCGCCTCGGCGCCGGTCCTGGGCTTCTCCTTGGCACGGCGAAATTTCACGCAAACTGGGGCCCCCAACACCCACGCCTGGTACGACACGGGCGCCGCGACGGCGCTGATGTCGGTGCAGGCCGCAGCGATCGGGCTGATGATGCACCAGATGGCGGGGATCGAGCGCGAGGTGGTCCGCGAGCGCTTTGGCGTGGGCGAGGACTTCGACGTCGTCGCCGGGCTGGCGCTGGGCTGGCCGGGGGATCCGGCGTCGTTGCCCGAGGGCCTGCGCGAGCGGGAGACCGCGACGCGGCTCCGCAAGCCCTTCGCGGAGATGGTCCACCCCGAGCCTGGAGGCGAGGGGTGAGCCTGGGCCAGGCCGAGGTGCGCACCGGGCTGGGCGCGGCGGCGCTGCTCGCCGTGGTGCTCGCGGGCTGCGGGGGCGAGACCGAAGAGGCCGCCAAGCCCAGCGGGGAGCGGCGCGCGGCGCCCGAGCCCGAGACCCCCAAGGAGGCCCCGAGCGGGCCCTTTGGCGCCTACGACTTCGCGGCCGCGGCCAAGCGCTTCGAGGGCGCGTGGGTCGTGCCGGGCCTGGCACCCGGAGGCGAGACGGCGTGGTTCATCGAGGGTGACGAGCTGGTCGAGTTCGACGGCGAGAGCGAGCACCGCTACGCCTTTACGATCTACTCGCCCTGCCAGGTCGCGCTGACCGACGCCGACGCGGGCGAGACGACCTACCGCCCCTTCACCTTCGTCGGCGACGCGCTGCACGTGGGGGTGGCCTCGTCCACGGGGGTGGTGATCGGTGACGAGACGGTGGCCTGCGTGATGGGCCAGGTCTATGTGCTCGAGGCCGGGGGGCGCTGCTCGGCCTGGTCGGAGATCTTCGACGACTGGAAGCGCGAGGACGCCGAGTGCGAGATCGAGGGCGAGGGCGCGTCGCGCCAGTTGGTTGTCGGAGATCGTCGGCTGCGCTTCGAGGGCGAGGGTCTCTACGACGACAACTCGAAGACGAGCGTGGCCAGGCGCGAGTCGGACTTCGCGGCGGCCAAGGCCGCCCTGGCGAGCGCACCGTGAGCGCGGCGCGAGCGGGGGACGCCCGCGGGGCGCTGCGGGGTCGCTACGCCGCGCGCCTCGAGGCGCGCGAGGCGACGATGACCGCCCTCGAGGCCCGCAGCCGAGCGCTGTCGACGGCGCGGGTGATCACCTTCTCGCTGACGCTGATCATGATCTTCATGGCCTGGCGTGCGGGGCTCAGCGGGTGGACCGTCGCGGCGCCGGCGCTGATCTTCTTGGCGCTGGTGGTCGTGCACGATCGCGTGCTGCGGAGCCTGGCGCGGATCGGCCGGGCAGTAGGGCACTACCGATCCGGGCTCGCGCGCCTCGAAGATCGCTGGACGGGGGAGGGCGGCGCCCGGGGAGAGGGCACGCTGCTCACCGGGGAGCACCCCTTCGCGGGGGACCTCGATCTCGCGGGCGAGCGCTCGCTGTTCTCGCTGCTGTGTCGGGCGCGGACTCGGGCCGGCGAGGACACGCTGGCGGCGTGGCTGAGCCCCGGTGTCGGCCGCGGGGGCGAGCTCGTCGCGCTCGTCGATGCCGAGACGATCCGCGCGCGCCAGCGCTGCGTCGAGGCCCTGCGTGACGCCCTGGATCTGCGCGAGGCGATGGCCGTGGCCGGGCCGGTGAGCGCGGCGATCCGCGGGACGCCGCGGCGCGAGGCGCTGCCGGGTCAGGGGCCGCGGGTCGAGGTGGATCCACAGAAGTTGATCGACTGGGGCCTGGCCCCGGCGGTGATCTCGGTGCGCGCCCGGACGTGGCTGCGCGTCGCCGGGGCGGTGATGCCGGCGCTGGTCGTGGGCGGGGTCGTGGCGTGGACCCAGGGCCTGGGGGCGTGGGTGTTGCTCGCGGCCCTGGCGGTGGAGGGCGTGATCCACAAGGTCGTGGAGCCACGGATGATGGCGGTGGTCGGCCCGGCGGAGCGCGGCGGCGAGGAGCTCGCGGTGCTCGCCGAGCTCTTCGAGGTGTTCGAGGGCGCGTCGGAGCTGCTCGATGGCCAGCCGCAGCTGCGTGCGCTCCATGCTCAGCTGGGCGCCGAGGGCCAAAAGGCGTCGCTGGCCGTGGCCCGGCTGCGGCGGCTGATCGGCTGGTACGAGGCGCAGCGCAACGGGCTGTTCTTCGCCCTCGCGCTCGCGCTGATGTGGGGCCCGAGCTTCACCCTGGCGATCGAGCGCTGGCGCCTCGAGCACGGCCAGCGCATCGCCGCGTGGATCGCCGCCCTCGGCGAACTCGAGGCGCTCCAGTCCCTGGCCGGCTACGCCTGCGAGAACCCCGAAGATCCCTTCCCCGAGCTGGAGAACGCGGAGAGCGAGGGCGGCGTGCTCGAGGGCGAGGGGCTCGGGCACCCGCTGCTGCCGCGCTCGGCCTGCGTGCGCAACGACCTCGCCCTCGGCGATCCGGTGCGCGCCTACGTGGTCAGCGGCTCGAACATGTCGGGCAAGAGCACCTTCTTGAGGACCGTGGGCTGCAACGTGGTCTTGGCGCTGGCCGGCGCGCCGGTGCGGGCGACCCGGCTGCGCCTGAGCCCGACGCGCCTGGGGGCGACCTTGAGGGTGCAGGACTCGCTGCACGAGGGCGCGTCGCGCTTTTGGGCCGAGCTCACCCGCCTGCGGGCGGTCAGCGATCTCGCCGACGCCGGGCCCTGCCTGTTCCTGCTCGACGAGATCCTGCACGGGACCAACTCCCACGACCGCCGGATCGGCGCCGAGGCGCTGCTCGAGAGCCTGATCGCTCGGGGTGCCCTGGGCATGCTGACGACCCACGATCTCGCCCTCGCCCGGGCCGCGGAGTCGCTGGCGCCGCGGGCGGCCAACGTCCACTTCGAAGACACGCTGATCGACGGCGAGCTCGTCTTCGACTACCGCATGCGACCCGGCGTGGTCGACAAATCCAACGCCCTCGAGCTGATGCGCTCGATCGGACTGCTGCCATGACCTATCCCGCCCACCTCTACGTCGCGCTGCATTCGGGCAACCCCGGGGACGTCGACTTCTATCGCCAGCGCTGCGCGGGCGCGGCCTCGGTGCTCGAGCTCGGCTGCGGAGACGCGCGCGTGCTCGCGGCGCTCGCCGAGCCCGACCGCGAGCTCGTTGGCGTCGACCTCGACGACGGCCTGCTCGCGCTGGCCCGGGCGCGGCTGCAGGCCCTGCCGCCCGCGCAGGCCGAGAGGGCCGAGCTCGTGCGCGCCGACATGGGCGCCGAGCTCGAGCTCGGGCGCCGCTTCGATCGCGTGATCATCCCCTTTGGCGGGCTCTACTGCCTGCTCGAGCCCGCCGCGGTCGACGTGCTGCTCGCCAACGTCGCCCGTCACCTCGGCCCACAGGGGCGGCTGATCCTCGATGTCTGGGCCGCCGATGGCTTCCACGCCGAGGCCGAGCCCGAGGACCTCGATCCTGGCTGGCTCGAGCACGTCGGCGCCGTCGAGGTGGACGAGGGTGAAGAAGAGTCGGTCCGCTACGAGATCCTCGAGCGCAGCAGCTGGGACAAGGCGCAGCAGCGTCTCGATGTCACCTATCTCCACGTGCCCGTGGGCGGCGAGGAGGCCATCGAAGGTGAGCTGCCCCAGCGCTACCTGCTCTCCGAGCAGCTTGGAGAGGCCTTGTCGCGGGCGGGGCTGGAGCTGGAGTCGCTGCTCGGTGACTTCGAAGGGGCGGCCTACGACGAGGCGTCGAAGCTGATGATCGTCGTGGCTCGGCGGGCCGGCGAGGGCGACAGCTGATCAGCTTCCGATCAGCAGCTGATCTTTGGTTCACGGTCTGCGACTCGTCTTTGCGCGCGCGTATTTTCTGCGCACCTGGCGGTCGTGGACCGGTAACCTAGAGGGAGGCGCTGGACTCGACCATGATGATCGCCCTCCAAGAATTCGCTCACCGCTCTTCATCTCGCCAACCCTCGCGACGTGGCCTCGCGTTTGTCGCGCTCGTCGCGATGACGACGCTAACGCTGTCAACGATGGCCTGCGGCGGAGGCGAGGGCGACGATGGCGAAGAGGAGAGCAGCGAGGAGGAAGACGAGGGCGTGCCCGACACGGGGGACGGCCTGGGCATGGGCGACTGCGCCGACTCGTGCGGGACGCCGGGCTGCGGCGAGTGCCCCGAGGGCCCGACGATGATCGCCGTCGACGTCGAGGGCGGCGGCGTGCAGATCGACGCGACCGAGGTGAGCAACGCCGCCTACGCGCCCATGCTCGAGGTCGTCTTCGACGCCTCGGTGCTCCCCGCGGGCTGCGACTGGAAGAGCGCCTTCGAGCCCGAGGGCTGGGCGGACGAGCTGGTGGGGGAATTGCCTGTCGTTGGGGTGGACTGGTGCGACGCGGCTGTCTACTGCGCCTGGGTCGGCAAGTCGCTGTGCGGCGACGTGGCGGGCGGGCCGGCGAGCTACGAGACCGCCGAAGATCCCGTCACCGACCTGTGGTATCGGGCCTGCTCCAACGACGGCGCGCGAGACTACCCATACGCGTCCAGCTACGAGCCCGAGGCTTGCAACGGGGGAGACGCGGGGTTGGATGATCTCCAGGCCGTGGGCAGCATGGCGAGCTGCGAGGGCGGTCTGTCCGGCCTATTCGACATGAGCGGCAACGTCTGGGAGTGGACGGACGCCTGCGAGGTGTCGGGGGGCGACTTCGACACGCCATGTCGGAGGCGAGGTGGATCCCGTCACTCGGACGAGGACAACCTACGCTGCGCTGTCAACAGCACGCGGCCGCGCAGTGATCGAGACAACGCGGTCGGGTTTCGCTGTTGCGTGTCGCCCTAACGCGCGCAGGGGGGTCGAGAAACATCGGCTCAATATTCGTGTTTCCCAAGCGATTAAATCTGCACACTTAGACTCGTAAGTGAGTCAGCTCACGAATTAATATAGGATCCATGAGAGGAATTTGGTGCACTCATAGGGTATCACAAACAGAAATTTCAAAGAAATAGCAAGTTTTGTTAGCTGCCCCACTTTTCAGACAGGTTCGGCGAGATTCGCGCGAGCGTGAAGGGGATAGCCTCAAAACGGCATGTCTTTGCAGTCAATCTCTTCAAATCAGCCTGACCAACTTCTTCTTCTTCGGATTTCCAGATGACCTCTTCCCTTCATCGCTCGACCATCGCCCTTTTGCTCGCAACCACCACTTTGACCTTCGCGTGCTCGGACGACATCAGTGAGGCCGAGACGGCCTCCTCCGCCGAGAGCGGCTCCGAGACGGCGGAGACCGACACCGCTGACACCGAGTCGACCTCGAACGACGAGGTTGGGGAGTCGGAGTCGACCTCCGGCACCGACACCGACACCGACACCGACACCGAGACCGAGTCGACCTCCGAGACCGACACCACGGCGGAGACCGACACCGAGAGCGGCTCCGAGACCGCCGAGTCGGAGAGCGGCTCCGAGACCGCCGAGTCGGAGAGCGGCTCCGAGACGGCGGAGACCGACACGACCACCGGCGAGGAAGAGTCCGAGACCGGTTCGGTCGGCGGCCCCTGCGACGGCGGCTGTGGCCTGCCCGACTGTGGCGCGTGTCCGAGCGGCCCGAGCCTCGTCGACATCGGCTCGACCTCGATCGACAGCACCGAGGTCACCAACAGCCAGTACCAGTACTTCATGTCCGTCGAGTTCACCGAGGCCGGCCTCGCGGAGATCCTGCCCGAGACCTGCTCTTGGAAGGACGACCCCGACGAGTTCATCCCCGACAACTTCCCCGTCGAGCCGAACCCCGATCTGCCGGTGACCGGCGTCGATTGGTGTGACGCCTACGCCTACTGTGCGTGGTCGGGGCGCCGGCTGTGCGGCAACACCAACGGCAGCGCGGCGGAGTTCAGCGACGTGCAAAACCCCGCCAACAACGAGTGGTACAAGGCCTGCACCCAAGGCGGCGTCAAGAATTACCCCTACGGGCTGCTCTATGACGAGGACGCTTGCAATGGCGAGGAGGCGGGCTACGGTCAACTTCTACACGTTGGTAGCCTCGCAACCTGCGACGGTGGTTACTCGGGTATCTACGACATGAGCGGAAACGTCTGGGAGTGGACCAACGCCTGCGGCAGCGATGACGTCGACGACGAGGATCAGACCTGTCGCCGGCGCGGCGGCTCCTACTTCAGCGATGGGCCCACGCTGCGCTGCGGCATCGACAGCAAGCGCGCTCGGAACTTCCGTAACATCGACACTGGCTTCCGCTGCTGCGACGAGGGCTGAGCAGCAGGGGAGGGCCATAGCGAGTGAGGACGACATGACACGGCGAACGATTAAACTGGGGACGGCACTCTTATCCACGAGCTTACTGACGCTGGGCTGCGTCGGTGACGACATCCCGATTGGGGAGAGCTCGAGCACCGACGACGAGGTCGGTGAGCCGACGACCGAGACCGACACGGAGGAGTCGACGGATACGACCGAAGAGTCGACCGACGAGACCACCGAAGAAGAGTCGTCGACGGACACCACCGAGGAGGAGTCGACGGAGACGACGACCGAGACCTCGGGGACCACGGACAGCGCGGATACGCTCGGCGACGACCTCGACGAGATTCCGCCGGAAGAGTGGGAGCCGACCCCGAACCCCGACGGCGTGCCGACCCCGCTCCCCGGCGTCTACGACGACCTCGGCGAGGCCGACCCCGACGACGGCTTCCGGGCGTTGATCGGCCTCGACCTGCGCAACCGCGAGGAGCTCGAGGACTTCGTCCTCGACGTCTCCGACCCCAACAGCCCGGCCTTCGGTCAGTACATGACCGTCGACGAGCTGCTCGAGAACCACGCGCCGCTGGAGTCGGACTTCAACCTGCTCCAGGCCTGGCTCGACTTCGAGGGCCTCTCGGTCAACTACCTGGCCACCAACCGCATGCTGATTCAGTTCAGCGGTCTGGTCGGACAGTTCAACGAGGCCTTCAACACCACGCTGCACGTGTGCATGCGTAAGAACCCGCAGCAGGGCAACGACCCGATCCCCGTGTACTGCACGCCGGATCCGATGACCCTGCCGATCTTCGTGGCCGACCGCAGCCCCGGGATCGTGACCGCGGACCTGCTCGCCGAGGAGGGCAGCTTGCCCAACGAGGCCGGTGAGATCACCGTCTCGCCGCCGAGCACGGCGACCAACGGCTCGCGCCTGACCCCGGCCCGCGTCGCCCAGGCCTACGACGTCGACGACCTCTACGCCCTCGGCTACGACGGCAGCGGGCAGAAGATCGGCGTCGTGATGGGGGCCGCGATCCACTACAAGTGGGCGCAGACCTTCTGGCAGAGCTTCGGCATCGTCCGCACCAACCCCGAGGTCCTCAACTTGATGGAGGATCCGATCACCCGCTATGTCGAGTCCCAGCTCGACAACACCTGGGCCGGCGCCATGGCCCCGGGCGCGGAGATCGTCAGCTACGCGGGCCCCGACTCGCGCAACACCTCGATCGTGTTCGTCTACAACGAGGCCCTGACCCGCGCGCCGCTCGACGGCGTCTCGGTGATCACGACCTCGTTCGCACACCGCGAGGACTCGGAGCCCGAGGTCGTGCGCAACCAGTACGATCACTCGTCGCTGATCGGCGCGGCCCTCGGCCTCACCGTGCTCGCGGCGACCGGCGACTCGGCGCAGACCGATACGCCGAGCTCGAGCCCCTGGTGTAGCGGTGCGGGTGGTACGCGCCTGCACTGGAGCGGGAGCACCCTCGCCGGCGAGTCGCTCTGGGACGAGTCCGGTTCGGGCGAGACGCTGAGCTTCGACATCCCTGACTGGCAGGTCGCGGCCGTCGCTGACTACCCCTTCTACGACTCGGAGCACCGCATGACGGCCGATCTCTCGGCTGCGGCGTCCCCGTACTCGCCCTACTGGGTTTACTACAACTCGAACTGGGCGCTCTATGGTGGCACGAGTTTTGCGTCGCCCGTGCTTGCCGGTATCATCACGGTGATCAACCAATATCGCGAAGACAACGGCATGGCGCCGATGGGCTACCTCAACCAGATCCTGTACACCGACGAAGCGGTGCAGGCGACCTTCCGAGACATCACCTCGGGAGCGACCGAGTTCCACCAGGCCGCGTCCGGGTGGGACCCCGGCAGCGGGTGGGGATCGCCCCACTCCCTGGAGCTCGCCCAGACCTGGCCCTCGCCCTGAGGGTTCTCGGGCCGCGCCGAGTCTAGCCACCATGGCCAAGGCCCGGAGCCAGAAGACCGCTAGTGGTCAAAAAATCAACCCGCGCGAGCTGCAGCTGCTCGCGCGGGCTGGTCGTTTGGTTGCGGCGGTCCTGGTCGTCGTCTGGCTACTCCAGCTCGCCGGCCTGACCGGGCGCCTGGATCAGCGCGTCCATGGGCTGTGGTTCGAGCTCGGCGAGCGCGTGGGCGCGACGAGCAAGAGCTCGCAGAAGGTCCACCTGATCGTCGGCGACGCCGGGACGATCGAGAAGTGGGGTCCGCCGCCTTGGGACGCGAGCCGGCTCGAGCTGCTGATCGAAGCCACGACCAAGGGCGCGAGCGATCCCCTGCTCTTCGTCGAGGTCGGGCATCAGCGCATGTTCCAGCTCGACGAGGCCGACCTCGCCCACCTGCGCGAGCGCTTCCCCGAGGTCCGGCTGCTGCTGCGCGTGGGCGAGGACGCGCCGAGCTCTCCGTGGAGCGAGGGCGGCCTGCGCGACGGGGCGCTGCCCGTGTCCAAGGGCGGGCGCCTGGCCAAGATCATCGACAGCAGCGGGTCGATGTTCCCGCCGGTCCACGATCGCCTCTATGTGCAGTGGATGATGCCCGACAGCAGCCTGCCGCGGCTGTCGGCGAGCGTGCTCGTCAGCGACGATCACATGGAGCGCAATTTCGCGAACCAGCTGCTGCTGATGGGCGTCACGGATCCACAATTCGCGATCCCCATCGACACGCCGGTCGGTCCGCTGAGCCCGGCGGAGATCGAGGCCCACGCCCTGCGTGCCCTGGCCGACGGTCAGGTCGCGGAGCCGCCCTCGCCGGTGCTGGTCTACGTGCTCTGGGGCCTGTTCGCCTTCGCGCTGCTGTGGGCCCTCGAGCGCATGCGCGGCAAGAAGGCGGCGCTGATGCTCTTCGCCCTGGTCGTGGTGCTGGCGAGCCTCGACGGCGTGCTCTTGCTGCGCGGCGTCACGCGCCTGGGGATCTCCCGACCGCTGCTGATCATGGCGCTGACGACGGCAGGCTATTGGCAGGGCCAGGCCGTCCAGGCCTTCGAGCGCCTGCGCGCCCTCCGGGCTCGGGTGCTGCGCGAGGCCTCGGAGAAGCGCGACCTCGACCGCCCCGAGGACGACGGCTTTTGGGACGACCTCGCCGAGATCGGAGCCGAGTACGCCCAGGGTATCGTCGGCGGCGCGGCGGCCTCGACGATCATGGAGCGCCAGCCCGACCGCTGGAACCTCCAGGTCTGGGCCAGCGCCAAGCTCGACGCCGACAGCCACAAGTACCTGGCCGAGCGCGAGGCGCTGGATCTGCGCCGCGCGCCCTTCCGCGCCGCCTGGCTGACCCTGCGGGCGAGCTGGACGCGCGACCTGCTGCCCAGCGGCGCGCGCTTCGGCGAGCGCAAGACGCTGATCGTCCCGCTCGAAAATCGCGGCGAGCTCCTCGGCCTGTGGCTGATCCACGTGCTCATCGAGGTCGAGATCGGCCCCGACGACGTCGAGGTGTTCGAGAACCTCGGCCGCCAGATGGCCGGCGCGGTGCTGCGCAGGCGTGAGCGCAGCGCGCTGCGCTCGCAGTCGGCGCGGACGCGGCTGCGCGACCACCTCGACACGATCGTCGGCGGCCTGCGGCTGATCACCGACGAGCACCGCTGGGCCCTCGAATTTCTCGGTCAGCTGCCCGTCCGGGCGATCATCGCCACGGTCTGGGGCGAGGTCGAGTTCGTGGATCCGCAGCTCAAGAAACAGCTCTCGCAGCGCTACCCGGGGCTGTTCAGCGCGGACAAACCAGATGACAATCTGCGCACCGTGCTCGCCAGGATTACCGGAGGGAGCCTCGAAGACGCGAACCGTCTGATGCGCAAGGTGGCCAAGGGCGGAGACGCCAAGCTCGTCGAGCTCGAGCAGGCGCCTGGCTCGGGTCTCGACGGGGCCGAGGGGGACGACGTGGTCTGGGTGCTCTCGCTGATCCACAGCAAGGAGGGCATCGACCTGCCCGGCTTCAAGCCGGCCGTGACGGAGCACATCTTGTTGATGGCGCGCTCTTCGGCGCCCGCCAAGACGATCAGGACGGACAGCGGCCGCACCCTCCGGGTGCTCAGCGGCTTCGGCGGGTAGCGATGATCCAGGCGATCGTCCTCGAGCTCCTCCCAGCTCGCGGCCTCGATCAGTCGATGCTGCTGCCGGTCCTCGTGGGCCTGCTGGTGGTGCTCTTCTTTACCGAGGTGTTCGGCTGGGTGTTCGCCGGGGCCGTGGTCCCGGGCTACCTGGCCTCGGTCCTGGTCATCCAGCCGGTGACCGGGGTGATCGTGATCTTCGAGTCGCTGACGACCCTGGCGATCTCGGCGGGCCTGGCCAAGCTGCTGAGCAAGACGGACGTGTGGACGCGCTTCTTCGGGCGCGAGCGCTTCTTTTTGATCCTCCTGGTCAGCCTGATCGTACGCATCCACGATCACGCGTGGTTCGCCCCGTGGGCGATCAATTGGCTCGACCACCAGCTCGAGCTCCAGCTCGAGATCACCCAGGAGTTCTACAGCGTCGGCCTGGTCCTGGTCCCGCTCACGGCCAACATGCTGTGGAAGCCGGAGCCGCACCGCGGCCTGCTGCAGCTCGGCGTCGAGGTTGGGATCACCTTCCTGGTCGTCGCCTTCGTGCTCCTGCCCTACACCAACTTGTCGCTGAGCAGCGTCGAGCTGACCTACGAGAACACGGCGGTCAACTTCGTCGCGCACGCCAAGGCGCACATCATCTTGATGAGCGCCGCGCTGCTCGCGGCCCAGTTCAACCTGACCTACGGCTGGGACTTCAACGGCATCCTGGTCCCAGCGTTGTTGGCGCTGCTGTGGTTGACGCCGCTGAAGCTGGTCGCGACCTTGGTCGAGGCCATCGTCGTGCTCTACCTGACCCGCGGCTTCCTCAAGCTCCCGGTCATCCAGCACCTCGACTTCGAGGGCCCGCGCAAGATCGTGCTGGTCTTCAGCCTGGCCTTCTTGTGGAAGCTGGCCCTGGGCTTCGCGCTGATCCCGCTGTTCCCGGAGCTCAAGATCAGCGACACCTACGGCTTCGGCTACCTGCTCTCGAGCCTGCTCTCGGTCAAGATGCTGAGCAAGAAGAGCGTGCGCGCGGTGATGCTGCCGAGCCTGGTGGCCTCTGCGGGCGGCTTCGTGATCGGCAGCTCGATCGGCTTCGTGCTCGAGCTGCTCTCGCCCGGGGTGCCCGAGGCGCGCGCGCTGGCGGTCAACGACAGCCTGCGCCTGGGCAAGACGCCCGTCGGGGTCATGGCGCTGGCGCGGATGCAGGCCGGGAGCTACGGCGACGAGCTCGAGCCGCCGCCGCAGTCGGAGCTCGTCAACCTCCAGCGCTTTTGGAAGAAGGCCGCGACCTGGGTCGAGGGCGAGGGCGAGATGCCCGGGGAGGAGGACGCCCACCTCCAGGCCCTCGGCCTGCGGATCTACGAGCTGCCGGACATCCCCGTGGGTCGCATGCCGCAGCCGGGCAGCCTCGACGCCCGGACGCAGCGCGACTGGTACGGCTTCGTCGAGCAGGGCGAGGGACCCTACCGCGGCTGGCCGGTGGCCCTGCTCGCGCCGGGGGCCAAGGGCCCGGTGATCGTCGTGCCGGCGCCCTACAGCGAGGCGCCCGTGGCCGAGGCCGCGGCGGTGGTCTGCCGCGAGCTCGACTGCCGGGCGGTGCTGGTCGCCGGGCGCGAGCAGGCGGCCGAGGGCACCTCGATCAACCCGCGCCCGCTCGAGAAGGCGATGGAGGCCTTCGCCGAGGTGCCGATGGTCGTGCTCCGCGGCGAGCCCTCGCTGCTCCCGGAGAGCGTCGAGGCGCTGATCCCCTTCGTCGACGGGGTCACCGATGACGAGGACCAGGCCATCCCCGAGGCCGCCTACGCCCGCGTCCACCCGCTGCGCGGGAGCTTCGATCTCCACGCCCCCTGGTCGCACTACAGCCTCGAGTGGGAGCCCCTCGACACGGGCGTCCGGCCGCCGGGGGGCGACGCGCTCTTCGTGCTGATGCGCGTCGAGATCCCGGCGCTCGAGGCCCGGGTGATCTCGGGGCTCGACGAGTTCGTATACGGCGGGACGGCGCCGCGGGGGCCCGAGCCGGTCGCGCCGACGATCCGCGGGGTCGGGCTGCTCGCCGAGCTCTCGCGCATGCACGACCAGCGCGAGCCGCCGGGGCTGGCCGGAGCCAAATACCGCGAGCCCTCGCCGGCCGAGCTGCGCGTGCTCGAGGAGCTGGTCGTCGAGCCGCTGGTCCGCTGGTCCAAGGATGTCGAGGCCGACGACGTCAGGACATCACGCTCGCCGCCGCCGGGGGTCGCCGCCTGGGCCTCGCTGCTCGAGTACGAGCTCGCCGACTTCGGGGCTTGTGACGAGGACGCGGCAGGGGAGGCCGAGCCCGGGGCCGAGCCCGAGGCCGAGCCCGGGGCCGAGACCTCTGCGGAGCTGCCCGAGCCCTGCATGCTCATCTTGCGCGAGCAGGACCGGGAGGACACGGCGGGCTGGGGGACCTTGCTCGTGCGCCGAGGCGAGCACGCGCCGACGATCATCGAGGTCCCGCGGCCGCACCGCGAGTTCAACACCTGGCGCGTGGGCGCCGAGCTGTGGCAGCTCAGCGACTCCCAGGCCCTGCTGATCGCGGGCGCGGACGGCCTCCCCGACGGTCTCGGGTCGGGCCGCGAGCGGGGGATGTCCTCCTCCGACGCCGAGGAAGGCGACGACGCCGAGGCGCCCACGGACGATGGCGAGTCGACCGAAGACGAGCCGGCGCGCCTCGATCGTCGCCTGGATCTCGGGCCCAGCCCGGTCCGCCCCGGCAACCTCGAGACCCCCTTTCAGGCCATGCACCAGGGCATCGAGCGCGCGCTCGCGGCCCGGCCGGGCGCGCCGCTGATCCAGGTCCGCGGGGTCGCCTCGTACCGCGCCCTTCGCCGCGAGGTGATCATCGGCATGGGCCAGCCCTCGCTCGAGGAGCTCGAGGGTGATGCCTGCCTCGGGCTCCTCGTCCCGCCGCTGCGCGCGTTGGTCGAGAGCTGGGGCGGCTGTCAGGTCGCCGACGGATCGCAGGAGCTCTACCTGCTGTCCGGCGCCGGCGTGCCCCAGCTCGAGTACAGCCGCGAGCTCGGCGACGAGCGTGAGCTGCGGGTGCTGTGGCTCAGCGCGAACATCCGCTCGCGCTTCGCCACGGACAGCGGGCGCGGGGAGCTGCGCGGGCTCTTGCAGGCGGGGATCCCGGTGTCCGCCGGCGGCGAGATCGCGCGCTTGCTCGCGCCGCTTTGGTCTCCGACGCCGCAGGGCGAGGTCCAGGCGGACGAGCGCGCCAGCGAGGGCGCCGACGCCGAGGCGGTCGCGGGCGCGGTCAGGATCGCCGAGCAGGCCGAGTTCCAGCGCGCCGTGGCGCTGGCGATCGGCTACGCGGAGACCACCAACTACCATCAGCTGCGGGCGCTGCGAGAGCTCGACGCGGCCTCGTCGCGGCTGCGCGTCCAAGCTGGCGTCGGCAGCGACTGGGGCCGGCCCTTCTTGGTGATCGAGCTCGTCGGGGATCAGCTCGGGCGCCGGGCCCTGGTCTCGCTCGAGCACCGGCTCTCGGGCAGCGTCGAGTTCAGCTGGGCCGAGCTCGCGTCGGAGGACGACGGCGGGGCGGGCACGCTGCGGGCCGCGGCCATGGGCCGGCCGCAGACGATGATCGTCAAGGACCTCGTGCTCAGCCGGTCGCCGGAGGTGTTCGAGTGAGCGTCCCCGGGCGCAAGCCGACCCCGGATCAGGCCGAGCGGATCGTCGCGCGGCTGCTCGAGCCGGCCAAGCACGGGGCCAGGCCGCGCGACAAGGTCATCGCGATCATCACCTTGATCGTGGTCGCGATCTTCTTGCTGCTGCTGACCTCGCGGCGCTCGACCTGGTCCGAGGACGTCCGCTCGCCCCTGTCCGAGAAGATCGCCGGCGCCGATCGGATCAGCTACTACGTGCTCGGCGAGCACACCGGGCCGAGCTTTCGCCTCGGGCCCAACGAGCGCTCGCTCAAGCTGATCTCCCACCTGATGCTGCCGGTCAACGACCTCGGCGTGGTCGGGGGCAAGAGCCAGCAGGGCTACGCCTACGCCAGGGACGCCGAGTACGCCTACGGCATCGAGCTGAGCCTCGAGACCCTCGACGGCGAGCCCTTCGAGGTCGGCGGGCAGCCCTGGCGGCGGCAGATCAACATTCGCACGCGGCAGAGCAAGGACGGGGGCGACAACTTCGGGTGGCGCTACGAGAACTCCTTCATGCTGACCCCCGCCCGCGAGGTGACCGACGATCGCCTCACGCGGCTGAGCCTGCCCGAGGCCGAGGGCCGCGATCGCATCCTCCGCATGCGGCTGATCCCCGGCAAGCCGGCGGATCGCGTCGGCGGGCTGATCCGGCTCTACGTCCGTGAGGAGCGCCCCGTGGACGACAAGACCCTGCGCCAGCTCGCCCTCGATCCGGGGACCGGCAAGGCGCTGGTCGATCGCGTGACCTACCACGACTGGGAGGAGCTCTCGGCGGCCGAGCGCGCCTACAAGCTGCGCTACATCTGGCGGCGGCTCTCGGCCCAGGGCCTGCCCGGCGTCGACTACGAGCTCCGCAGCGTCTACGAGACCGGCTTTCGCCTGCCGCGGGGGACCGAGGCCGAGGTCGACTACCTGCCGGTCACGCCCACGCGCTGGCTGGCCTTCAACGTCACCGGGCCGGCGGAGCTCGAGCTCGATCTGATGCCCGGGGAGCACGAGCCCAAGCGGCTGGTGATCGAGCGCTACGGGGTCGATGGCGACTTCGAGGAGGTCCACCCCGGGCCCGAGGGCGAGATCGAGGTCCCCGCGGGGATCCACTGCTACGTGCTGCGCAGCGATCGCCCGCGCGACTACAAGGTCAAGCTCAGCGTCAGCAAGGCCGAACTCCCGCGGGTGTGGTTCACCGAGGCCGAGCTCCCGACGCGCATGGCCGAGGACGGCCGCGAGATGCTCGAGCCCGACACGCGGCGGATCCCGGTGGTCCGCATGGGCGCGCGCCAGCAGGTCGAGCCGCGCTGGGAGCTCGCCGGGCCGCCGGATCCCGTGTCTCGCATGCTGCGCTTCGACGTGCGCGTGGAGGCCCGCTTTCGTGACTCGTGGTGGTGGGAGACCCCGCCGCCGACGCCCAGCTTGCGCTACTGCTTCGTCGACAGCGAGGGCGCCGAGCTCGGCTGTGAGCGCTGGGAGGGCGAGCCGATCTGGGAGTCGCACTTCGAGGGCGTCGAGCGCATGCCCAAGCGCGCGGCCGGGGTCGAGCTCGGGGACGTCGACGCGCTCGATCCCGGCGCCGAGCCGGTGAGCGAGGGCTGGTTCGAGGTCTCCGAGCCGCAGACCCTGCGCGTGGTCGCGCCGCTCGAGGCCGCGGGGATCGTCCTCGCGCGCGACGACCTCGCCGTCGAGGCGCCGGACAGCCCGCCAAACTGGGACCTGCTGGTGCGCGGCTACGGCTACTGGCCGGAGGTCGAGACCGAGGTCGCCGAGCCGTGGCGGCTGCACGCCAGCGAGATCTATCGCTGGCGCTATCCGCCCCTGGATCTGCGGACATGGTTCCCGATCCGGCCGGTGAATTTCGACGCCCTCGAGGCCGACGAGGCGATCGCCGACCTCGTCGCGCAGATCCGCTTGATGCCCCGGGGCGAGGACAAGGGCCGCGGGCGCGGCGGCCCGGGCTTCGGCGACGACCCGCCCTGGCGCGGGCGGTGGTTCGAGCTCTACGCGGGCGAGGACGGCTGGGATCCGGGGCCGTGGGTGAGCGTGGATCCCCGCGGTCGCCACCGCCGGCGCTCGATCGTCGAGCAGCTCGACGACGAGGCCGGCCAGCGCCTGCGCGATCGCTGGTCGGGCAGCTTGTTCACCGAGGTCGTGCTCGGCCGGCGCGTGGTCGTGGATCTCGACGCCGCGGGCCCGAGCGCGCCGGAGCTGCACTGGCAGGTCGATCCGGCCCTGCTCGGTCGCAAGTGGATCGTCGAGGTCGGTGAGCGCGAGCTCGAGCAGACGATCACCGCGACCCGCGGGCGCTGGCGCCTGCCGGTCGAGGGCGGGCGCCGCAAGCTGCGCGTCGACCTCGAGGGCGGCAGCCTCGGCCAGTCCGGCGAGGTCCTGGCGTGGATCGACCGCCCGGTGCTCGTCGCCAGCCCGCCGGTCTCGCGCCGGCGCAGCGTCCACGAGCTGACGACCTCCCTGGTGTTCCCGATCCGCAAGCCCAACGAGGACGCGCTGACCTTCAACGTGGTGGTCTACCTGCCGCGCCGCCGCGAGCAGGCCGAGCTCGAGCTCTCCGTCGACGGCGGGACCCCGCGGCGGCGGACCGGCGTGGCCTTCGACAAGCTCAGCGTGGCCGAGCGCCGCTACGAGATCGACGTCGACGCGGCCCGGGACGAGCGCGGGCGGGTCGTCGACGAGCGCGCCCGCGTGCGCTTCGAGGATCTCGAGGGCCAAAAGGGCGTGCCCCTCGAGGCCGTGACCTTGCTGATCACCTTGGGTGAGGACGTGGTCCCCGGGAGGCACGAGGTCCGCGTCAGCCTGCGCGACGGCGGGCGGGTGTGGGTCCGCGGCTTTCACCGCGGGGTCGGGGACGACTCGCTGCCGGCGGCGAGCTGGGGCGAGTCGGCGAGGGCGGCGGATCTGCGCGTGTTCGAAGCCGAGGCCGAGGGCGAGGACGAGGACGACGCGGGCGAGGAGCAGTCGCCTTGAGCCGCGACGAGCGAGCGCTCGAGCCCACGCGCGGCGCGGGCCCTCGCCGGGCTGCGCTGAGCAAGGTGGCGATCGGCGCGGCCCTGGTCGCGACCATGGACGCGACGGGCTGCGCGAGCGCGGGCGAGCTGACCCGGCCCGCGGCGCTCGCCGAGGAGGGGGCCGTGGCGGTCGACGCCCTGTCCAAGCTGCTGTGGCCCGCGGGCGTGAAGCAGCGCTGGGCCGCGAGCAGCGAGGACGAGCTGCGCGAGCTCGAGGCCCTGGTCGACCTGCTGATGCGCCGCGCGGAGCAGGGGGAGCTCAGGCGCGGGGAGGCTCGCCGCGCCCTGGCCATGGCCGCGCGCGTGGGCCTGGAGCTGAGCAGCGTCGAGACCCAGGCTGGGCAGCGGCGCATGCAGCTGTGGATGCTGCGCGAGGCCGGCGAGCGCCGGCGGGGCCTCGGCGCCTACCTGATCCGCCGCGGCCCGCTCGGGGTCCGCGGTGACGAGCTGATCTTGCAGGCGCCGCACCCCTTCTTCGATCGCCACACCGGGGTCATCGCCTTGCACCTCTTCCTCGAGCAGGGCGCGAGCCGGGCGCTCTTCGTGGGCTCGATCCATCGCTACCGCCGGGCAGACGGCAGCAAGCGCAGGGATCCCGCGGGGGACAACCCGGCGGATCCCGCCCACAGCCTCGACCACCCCTTCGCGCGGGTGAGCGCGACCTTGCTGCGCCGGCGCAAGATCCAGCTCATTCAGCTGCACGGCTTCGCGCGCGACGCAGAGGCGGGGGAGCCCGAGATCATCGTGTCGGCCGGGAGCGAGCTGCCCAACCACGCCAGCGCGGCCGTCGAGATCGGCCTGCTCACGGCGCTCGAGAGCGTCGACACCTCGCACTACGGCATCAGCGTCGAGCGCCTCGGCGGGACGACCAACGTCCAGGGCCGGGCGGCGCGGGCGGCCAAGCGCTGCTTCGTGCACATCGAGCTGTCCGAGGGGCTGCGCGAGCGCCTGCTGAGCGAGGCGTGGACGCGCGCGCGCTTCGGTCGGGCGCTCTTCGAGGCGAGCGAGAAAGAGGGCGCGCGTGGGTGTCGGTGAGCTGCGCGCCCGCTGGCCCGGGGGGCTGCTGCTGCTCGCCTTGCTCTGTGCGCTCCTGACCCGCCCGGCGAGCGCCTCGCCACCCTCATCCTCGGCGCCTTCGCCCGTTTCGCCCGTCGCGCCCGCACCCGCCGAGGCGCCGTCGCGCGCCGACGATGATGGCGGCGAGGCGCGAGCGGCCGCGGTGTCCAAGCGCTTCGAGGGTCGCGCCTCGGGCCAGAGCAGCCGCGAGCGCCTGGTCTGGCGCCCGGCGAGCGTGGCCTGGCCGATGTCGCCGCTGACCCTGCTGCGGGCGAGCGACGCGAGCGGGGAGGGCGAGGCCCTCGTCCACGCCGTGGACAACCTGCCGGCGCAGATCGAGCAGCGCGAGGCCATGCTCGACGGCGAGCTGTCGGCGCCCTCTGTCCGTGGCCCCGTGGCGATCGACAGCCAGCGCGCCGTCAACGTGTGGCTCGCCGCGCTCGAGACCGTCCGCGTGCGGCGGATCTCCGGCGAGGGCGAGCTGCGCTTCGTCCGTCTGGTCGAGGGCGCCTCGGTCGCGATCGAGCGCGGCCGCCTGGTCGAGCCGGGCCCCGGCGGCGAGTCGCGCTGGGAGCTGACTCAGCCGCCCTCCGATGGCTCGATCTGGTCGATCGAGTCCGACGCGCCGGTCGAGGTGTTGATCGAGCGCGCGGTCCAACGCAGCCCGCGCTACAGCGCCGTGGAGGTCGAGGACGCGCTGCTGCGGTGGATCGAGAGCGGCGCCGGTGTGGATCACATGCCGCGGGTGCTCGAGCCCGCCGAGGCCCTCGAGGCCGCGCTGCGTCTCGACGCCGAGATCGGCCGCGAGCTGAGCGAGCTGATCGAGGGCGACCGCGACCTGACCCGGGCCGTGGTCGCCTGGCGTCAGCTCGCGGCGTCGCAGGGCCTCGATCGCCTGCGCATCCCGGTCCGGCCCTACTTCGTGCGCAACCGCGACCGCAACCGGCCGCTGCACCTCGACGACACCGAGGGGATGACCCTGGACACCGAGGACACGCGCAGCTATCGGCTCGCGCGCCTCGACGAGGAGGAGCACGGCGAGCGCCGGCGCTGGACCTTTCAGCAGAGCGGGCCGGGGCTGCTGCGCGTCGGCGCCCGGGCGTGGTCGCCGGAGGGCGAGCGCCTGCGCGACGCCGAGCTGCGGGTGATCGCCGGCGAGCGGGTCATCGCTCGGCTCCCGCTCTCGCGCCGCGCGGCTCGCCACAGCGTGGATCCGGGCGCGGCCTTCCCCGTGTTCGAGCCGCTGCTCGCGAGCGACGGCCACACCGTGGGCGAGTTCTCCGAGGCGGTGATCCCCCTCGCGCCGGGGCGCCGCGAGTACACCATCGAGCTCGTCGGCGGCCCGGCGCTGCTCGAGGTCCGCCAGGCCAAGCGGATCGAGTCTTCGCTGGCGAGCCTGCGCGGCTGGACGCCACGCAAGCGCGCCAAGGCTGCCCAGCGGGCGCTGGCGCGCAGCGAGCGAGGCGAGCGCGGGTGGATCGAGGCCCTGCTCGCCGCCGCGCTCTACGAGGTCCCGACCCTCGACCCCAACGACCCGGGGCTCGCGGCCCTCGGCGAGCGCAGCCCGGCCCTCGCGCTGCAGCTGCTCGCGGCCCTGGCCGAGGACACGCGGCGCGGCGACGAGGAGGTCCACGACATGGGCTTGCGGGCGGTCGAGTGGCTGGCTGCGCTGGCCGCCGACCGTGAATTCGATCCCCGCGCCCGCGGGCAGCTGCGCACGCGCTGGTTGGTGGTCGCGGCCACGCGCCGGGATCGCAAGCTCGCCCGGGACCTGGTCGACGCGGGCGCAGACGTCGGGCCGGATCCGATCTACGAGCTTCCCCTGGCGGGGCTCCTGGTCCTCGCCGAGCAGTTCACCGCCAACGTCGACACGGTCCGCAGCGCGGCCCTGGCCCTGATGGAGATCGCCAGGCGGCGCGCCCCGGAGGACGAGCGGATCCGCGGGCAGCTGCTCTACATCTGGAACGAGTTCACCCGCTGGTCGCGGCGGCGGCCGGTGGTCGACAGCGACCGCGCGCTGCGGCCCGCCGGCGAGTGGCTGATGCCGCGGGCGGTGATCCCCAACGACCCCGGCGACCGCGGGGCGACCTGGCTGCGCTTGATCCCCGGCCAGCCCGCGCGCGTGCGGGCCAAGCTCGGCGGCGGGCTGATCGCCCGCGAGCTCGACGGCGATCCAGACGCGGACGCCGGCGCGGGCGAGGACGACCGTCGGCGCATGCGCCTGCTCGACGTCCACGTGTCGACGCCCCTCGACAGCGTCGAGCCGGTGCGCCTGCGCGTGGACGATCGCGCGTGGTGGAGCCCGCAGCTTCAGGGCGTGGTCCGGCATCGCGTCGCCGTGGCTGCCGGCGTCCACGAGGTCGAGCTCCAGGCCCCCGCCGGGACCACGGCCTGGGCGCAGCTGCCTCCGGCCGAGGACCTCGACGAGCTCGACCCCGGGATCCTCGGTCGCAAGGAGCGGATGTGGCCGCTCGACCGCGTGCGCTGGCGCCTGCCGGGGCCGCCGCTGCCCGGCTTCGTGCGCCTCGAGCTGCGCTGGCTCGAGGACGAGGCGCCCCGGCCGATCCGCATCACCATGCGCGAAGACGGGGTGCTCGGCCCGGGCACCACGCTGATCTTCGATCCGCGCGAGATCGTGGCGCGGGAGTCCCAGGCCGAGGGCGAGCAGGCCCGCGAGTCCGCGACCCTCGGCGGGAAGATCGTCGTCGACAGTCTGGCCGTGGACCCCGAGGCGACGCCGCTGGGCGCCTCGCCACGGGCCGGCGTGCGCCACGACGCGGTGTTCGAGATCGACGCGCGCAGCAAGTGGATCTGGTTCGAGGTCGAGGGCGACGCCAAGATCGCCGCGGCGCTCTCGCTGCGCCGGGCCGCGCACCCCGACGAGATCCGCGACCTGGGGATCCAGAGCTGGGGCCCGGACAAGGCCGAGGACGACGACCCGCTGCTCGAGGATGACTTCGAGACGCTCGGGGCGATGAGCTCCGACGAGCTGATCGACGAGCTCGCCCGGCTCAGTCGCGTGCTGCTGCTGATGCCCGACGACCTCGAGCTGCGCGCCCGCCGAGCCGCGCTCTTGCTGATGCTCGGCGAGACCGGCTACGTACGCGCGGACCTGATCTGGCTGTCGACGCGCATCGACGACGAGAGCCTGTCGCTGGACGAGCGCGCCCGCGCGGACCGGCTGCTCGTCGAGCTCGAGGACAATTTCGACGCGCTGATCGAGCCGCGCGAGATCATCGTCTCGGATCCCTCGCACGTGGGCGAGCCCTTCCTGGTCGAGCCGGCGATCGCCGCGTTGGTCGGAGACGACCGCCGCCCGCTCGATCCCTGGCTCGAGCTGTGGGCCAAGGGCAGGGCACGAAACCCACGCGACGCGCTGGGCCTGCTCGACGAGGCGATCGCGGCGGGTGTGGGCCGCGGCCCGGTGACCGCGGCCGAAGTCGAAGCCGAAGCGGAGGGCGAGGCGGAGGACGAGCAACCCGAGGCGAGCGAGCCCCGAGGTGAAGCTGACGAAGCAGAGCTCTCCCCGGAGCGGGTGGCCGCGCTCTTGCCCGTGGCGACCCGCGCGACCTGGATGAGCGTGCACATCCAGCAGGGCGTGAGCACCGAGGCCGGGCAGGCGCGCGAGGCCAGCCGGCTGTGGCTGCGGCTCTACGGCCTGGTCAGCGGGGGCTTGGGCCGGGCGCGGGAGCCCGTGGCCGTCGGCCTGGCGGCGGTCCGTCCCTTGCTCGCGCACCTCGACGGTCCCGACAGCGACGTCCGCGACGCGGGCATGGCCTTCGGCTTGGCGCGGGAGCTCGAGCCGCGCTACAGCCACACCAGCGTGCGCCACCTGGCCTTCGTGGCCGCGCTGCGCAGCGACTGGCAGCGCTTCAGCCACAGCGAAGACAACGCGGGCTTCGAGCGCCTCGAGCTGCCGATCGCCGAGCTCACGCCCAGCCCCTCGGCGAGGATCCGCGAGGCCATGCTGGTCGCGCCGTGGCCGGCCGAGGACGCGAGCGAGCTGCTCTCGCCCGGGCGCAAGGACGTGCTCGCCTGGGACGCCGCGCGCGGCGAGGTCGAGGTCGATCTGTGGTGCCGAGTCGCGCGCCCGGACCTCTCGCCCGATCGCTCGGAGCTGGTCGCCGATCCCCGCGCGCTCGCGCCGGCCAGGGTCCACCTGCGCCTGCGCAGCGGCGACGAGGACGTCGACGTGCGCGAGACCGTGGAGGTGGTCGACGCGGAGCTTCGCCAGGTTCGCCTGCCGATCGCCGAGAGCGAGCGCCACCGCCTGGAGTTGGTGCTCAGCGACGATCCGATCTGGCTGTGTGGCTGGCGGGCGCGGACGATCCCGAGCGCGGCCAAGCAGGCCAAGCAGGGCGAGAAGGCCAAGCAGGGCGAGAAAGCCGAGCAGGCCGCGGCGGGCGAGGCGATCGAGCCGCGCCGCCGCGCGCAGTGGTGGACGGCGGCGCCCGGGAAGCCCGTGGAGCTCGTGGTCCTCGGCCCCGTCAACGTCGACGTCGAGGCCCGGGCGATCGCCTCGGGGGAGGGGACGGCGACCAGTCTCGAGGTCGAGGCGGTGCCCCTGCGCGAGGGCGAGCCGCTCGGCCCGGGCCTCGAGCCGGTCGCGGCCACGGGCTCGCTGGCGCTGTCGTCGACCGTGGAGGAGCCGGTGATCACCGAGGAGAGGCGGCGCTTCGCGGTCACCGAGGCCGTCGGCCACACCTTGCTGCTGACCGAGCCCGTGCCCTATCGCGTGCGTCTGCGCGGCGACCAGGGCCGGGTGCTGGTCCGTGCGCGTCTACGCCGTGACCGCGAGGACCTCCCGCCCCCGGCGCGGGTGTCGATGCGAGAGCTCCGCCTCGACTTCAAAGAGCCCGAGTCGGTGCTCGACTGGCGGGGCATCGGCGTGGCCGTGGGCATCGACGCCGCCGAGGCGCCGCAGGCGATCCGCAACCGGATCGGATCCCTCGACGCCCGGGTCCGCGTGGGCCTCGACGACATCGGCGAGTTCGATGATCTGCGCCCGCGCCTGGGCATGGAGGCCAGCGCGGCCTGGCACCGCGCGGTGATCGAGAACCGCCTGTGGGTCACGGTCGCCGGCGAGCTGCTCGTGCGCGACCAGACCCCGGTGGCCGGCGGCGGCGCGCTCGGTGTGTCGGGGCGCGTGCCCTATCTGTGGCTGCGCGCCGGCGTGGATCTCGAGGCTCTGGGCTCGCGCTACGGCGAGCGCGGGGCGAGCAGCGTGCGCGTCAGCGCCTTCGTCGATCGCCCGACCTGGCTGGGCTCCTACCTGCAGCTGCGCCCTGGGATCAACGTCGGCTACCGCTGGCAGTCCCTCGATCCGGGCGACCTCGACGCGGCGCTCGAGGTCCACCCGCAGATCTATCAGGACTACATCGAGGACCACCCCTTCGTGCTCGAGCCCGAGCTCGAGCTGCGCGTCTATCCTTTCCAGGACATGGCGGTGTCCGCCGAGGCCTCGCTGATCCCCAACAGCGACCTGGCGAGCGTCGACCGCGTCGACCTCGAGCTCGGCCTCGACGGCATCGGTCGCCTGCCTCAGCCCTGGGTGCCGATCTGGTCCGCGGGCTACCAGGCCTCGACGCGCTTCGCCGACGCCGATCGCTCGACCACCTTCGTGCGCCACTCCGTCGATCTCAGCCTCGGCGTCGCGGTGTGGCTGCGCGACGCCATGCGCCTGAGCTTCGGCGCCGCCGATCGCCTGTTCTTCACCCCCGGCCTCGAGGACACGCCGCCGCGCAACGTGTTCGAGCTGTGGCTGCGCCTCGACGCGACCTTTGGCCGGCGGATGCGTGACTACGGGCCGCGGGAGCTGTGGTTCAAGGAGCCGTGGGCGCCGCGGGCCTGGGCGGATGACGAGCACCAGGCAGGCTCGACGACAGCGCCGCTGCCGGGGCTTCGGCGTGGCCGAACGCACACGCGTGATAGCGTGAATGACGCGGAGCGCGGGGATGCGCAGGGCTGGGAGGCCGAAGAGGTGCCCGCCGACTGAGCTTCAGGTCGCGCCCAAACGGCCCAAAAAGCGCGCATTTTCATGGTCGTGGGCCGACTCGCGGCTCGCTCCTCTCGCGGCGATGAAGCATGAGTCACTCTGTGACCAATTGTCGCTGGCGCCCAGGCCGATGGGCGGGGAACACACACCAGGGTGGTCAAGGCCGAGGATATTCGGCAAATTGCTACGCCCAGGCGGTCCACGGGTGACGATCTGGAGCGAGACTCTCGCTCCAACGCCAAGGGCGACACCCTGTGCCCTCGCGCCTTCGCGCCCAATGTTCTCTCGCCGCCAAGACGACGAGTCGGCCACTCCCGATCCCCGCGCACTCGCGGGGACCCAGGCGTTGCTCGATCAGGTCTTGCCGGCGCTGCAGCTGAGGGTGCGTCGGCGACATGTCGCCGTGCTCGCGGAGGAGGTCGTGAGCATGGCCGATCCCGCGGAGGGCTGGGGCCTCGACGCCCTCGGCGCGCAGAGCTGGGCCGACGGCCTCGTCGACCCCGAGAAGCCGCTCGCCCTGGCCAGCCTCGGGGTGCTGCTGATCCGCCTGTGCGATCGCCTGCACCTCGAGCTCGCCCAGCTCGACCGGCGCGTGGCCGAGCACGTCGAGGGCTACTCGCGGGCCGAGGACGAGCTCGGCCGCAAGCGTCGGCTCGAGCAGATGATCGCCGAGACGGCGCGGGATCGAAAGAGCGCGCGCAAGGACCAGCGCGCGCTCAAGCGCTACCTCGACTTCGACGCGCTGCGCGAGCGCTTCGACAACCAGCGCGACCTGATCTTGGTCCGCCTCGAGCTGGCGATCATGGCGATCGGCCCGGCGGTCGAGCAGGCGCTGGCGGCCGCGGGTGGATCGCATACGGCCCGGACCAACGTCAGCGAGCTGCTGCGCCAGGCCGAGCCGCTGCGCTTCTTGGTCGACCAGCTGAGCTCGCTGCGGCGCTGGCCCACGCGCCTGGCCTGCCTCGAGTCGCTCGAGCGCGTGCTCGATCACCTGGGCCTGCCCACGCCGATCCTCAGCGCCGCCGGTGGCCACCGCCGCGAGGTCATGCCCATGGTCGAGGAGCTGCGCCAGGCCCTCGAGGGCGTGGCCATGGACCGCGACGAGCACGAGTGGGTCCAGGCCAAGGCGATCACCTGCATGCGCCGCGTGGACGTGGGCGCGGCCCGCAAGCTGATGGCCGCGCGCCTCGGGCACGAGGGCGAGGTCCCCGACCCCTGGCCGCAGCGCGACTTCCTGGTCCGCCGGCTGATCATCGCCGAGCTGTGCGTGCGGGCGCGGCCCCAGGCGCGGCCGTCGAAGCCCGGCTCCTCGCGCAAGCGTGCCCCGCTGCCCGGCGACCCCGCCGATCTCGAGATGCTCCTGCGCGCCCTCGAGCTCAGCGACCCCAGCGAGCACGTGCGCATGGCTCACTGCGAGGCGCTGATGACCCTGGCGGCGGCGCAGCCCGACGCCGTCGCTACGTGGGCGCGCTACCTGACGCGGACCGAGGGCGCCGACGGCTCGGCGGACGACGTCGAGCTCCCGCGGGTGCGCGCGCGGGCCTGCCTGGCGCTGAGCGAGGCCCTGGCCGAGACCTTCGAGCACGCCGCCGACGAGACCCTCGAGGAGGTCGGCGAGGCGGCCGTCGACAGCCTCGCGACGAGCATCGCCAACGACGGCAACGCCCTGGTCGCGCGCGTCGCCTGCGAGCAGGCCGTCAGCTTGATCGAGGTGTTCACCGAGCACCCGCGGACGCGCGAGCAAAGCGATCGCATCGCGGCCCACGCCGGGCGCTTCGAGGAGGCGCTGCACGCCTGCCTGCGCGACGAGGGTCGCAGCGCGGTGATCCACGAGGCCGCGTCGGCGGCCCTCGAGGGCATCGACGCCGCCTTGCGCCCCGAGCGAAAGGCGTGGACCGAGGCCCTGGCCGCCGCGATCGACAACGTCCACTCGGGGACCCGCGCGCGGATCGAGCTGCCCAAGGTCGGCGGCCGGGCCCCGGACGAGCAGGACCTCGCGCGGATCTTGGCGATGCTGACCCGCAACGACTGGGGCGTGGACGTCGAGCCCCAGGGCCCCAACGCGCCGATGACCCTGCGGCGCGGGGATCATCGGGTCAAGCGGCTGTGGCGGATCATCCACGAGCTGCGCCACCCGGCCAACAACAAGCGCCAGGCCTTTCGCCACACAACCGGACGCAGCTACCGCGGCCGCCTGCGCGCGCACCCGGGGCGCCTCGACGAGGTCACGGCCACGGTCGTCCCCGGTGAGCGCCTGCACCTCGACGCCGAGGGCGGCTGGGCGCGGCACCTGCCGCTGGTCGACGACATCTTCGGCTTGCCCTGGCTGCGCGGCGGCGACCGGCGGGTGGCGCTGAGCTCGAGCCACGGGCGGACCACGCTGCACCTGGGCGGGAGCTTCTTTCAGCGCCTCAAGCGACGCCTGCGCCTGAACATCAAGTACGCGGAGCTGGCCGAGCTGCGCCGCCGGGCGCTGATCGCCGAGGAGCCGATCGAGCGCCGGCGCTTCCTGGAGATCCTGCGCAACGACTACGGCGTCGAGGCGGCGTTCGAGGCCCACCCCAGCCTCGCCCTCGGCGGCGAGCCTGCCCACGCGCGCCCCGTGCCCAAGCGCCTGGCCGCGCTCTTTCCCCCGTCGCGGGCCGACAAGGCGGGCGCGAGCAAGCAAGATGGCGCGCAGATCGTCGTCAGCGGGGCGCAGGTGGAGGCCAGCCAGCCCACGGCGAGCGCGTCGCTGCTGCCCGCGCCGATCTTGCTCGTCGCGGCCGCCCCCGACTTCGGCGAGTGGATGCGCGACAACGTGCACTACTTCTTGACCCTCGAGGGCAACAGCCAGGAGGCCCTGGGCCTCTACGCCCTCGGCCTGGCGATGCTCTTCCTGGGCTCGGGCTACGCTCGCCGCCGCGTCATCGCCGAGGCCCGGGCGGCGATCCCCCTGTCCGTGGGCGGCTGGGGCACGCGCGGGAAGTCGGGGACCGAGCGGCTCAAGGCCGGTCTGTTCCACGGCCTGGGCTTTCGGACCTTCTCGAAGACCACGGGCTGCGAGGCGATGTTCATCCACGCCTCGCCCGGCGGCCCGCAGGTCGAGATCTTCACCTTTCGGCCCTACGGCAAGGCGACGATCTGGGAGCAGCGCGACCTGCTGACCCTGGCCGCGGGCCTCGAGTCCGAGGTGTTCTTGTGGGAGTGCATGGCGCTCAACCCCGAGTACGTCGACATCCTCCAGCGCGGGTGGATGCGTGACGACTACGCGACGATCACCAACACCTACCCCGACCACGAGGACATCCAGGGCCCCGCGGGCATCGACGTCGCCGGGGTGATCGGCCGCTTCGTGCCCGAGGGCCAGCTGGTGATCAGCTCGGAGCTCGGCTTCAACCCGGTGCTGCGCGACTCGGCGCGCGAGCGCGGCTCGGAGTTCATCGAGCTCGGCGACTACGAGGGCGACCTGCTCCCCGACGACCTGCTCGGTCTCTTCCCCTACTCGGAGCACCCGCGCAACATCGCGCTGGTCACGGAGCTGGCCCGTCAGCTCGGCATCGACCCGGAGCTGGCGATCGTCAACATGGCGGACTACGTGTACCCCGACCTCGGGGTGCTCAAGCGCTACCCGGAGGTCGTGGTCCGCAGTCGGCGGATCGAATTCGTCAACGGCTGCTCGGCCAACGAGCGCGCCGGCTTCCTCAACAACTGGCGGCGCACGGGCTGCGACGCCATCGCCACGGCCGCCGATCCGGCCAAGATGGTGGTCACCGTCGTCAACAACCGCGACGACCGGGTCAGCCGCTCCGAGGTGTTCTCGCGCCTGCTGGTCAACGACGTCGAGGTCGATGCCCACGTGCTGATCGGCACCAACTTGTCGGGCCTGCTGATCTTCTTGGATCGCGCGCTCGAGAATTTCGTGGCCGAGCAGGAGCTCGTCGACGACGAGGGTCTGCAGGCCGGCGGCGCCGGACATACGCGCGCGCGGACCCGCCTGCGCAACCTGCTGCGTCGCGTCCGCGCGCCCGTCGACGACTGGTGGGCGGGGCAGCTCGGCAAGCTGCTCGAGCTCGGCTTCGCGGCCATGGGGCGGCGCTTCGACATCGCCAGCGCCGAGGCCGAGGCCTTCCGCGCGCGCGTCGAGGCTCTGCGCGCCGAGCAGGGCGCGCTCGAGTTCGAGGCGGTCAAGGGTCGGGTCAGCAAGGACGGGGACTACGTTGGCGCCCTCGACCGCCTGTGGCAGGCTAGCGCGGCGGCGCCAGAGCTCGCCGCCAAGTACGAGGTCTCGAGCGCCCCGAACTTCGAGGAGTTCCGCGCCCACTTCGACGATCGCGTGGCCCGGGCGGTGATCGCCGGGCGCTTCGACCTGCGCCTCGAGAAGGTGCTCGATACCCGCGACAGCGCCGGCCTGACCAGCATCAGCAACGATCTGCGCAAGTCGTGGATCGGCCTGTTCAAGGGCCAGCTGCACATCGTCTGGGACGCCGGCTCGACCGGTGACCAGGTCATCGATCGCGCGTCCAAGGCCGTCCCCGTCGGCGTCCACGCCACGGTCCTCGGCACCCAGAACATCAAGGGCACCGGCCTCGACTTCATCTACCGCTGGCTGGCCCTCGACGCCGTGGTCATCGGCCTGAGCAAGCTCGAGTCGGACAACGAGCAGATCCGCCTCGACGCCCTGCGGGCCCTCGACTCGCACAGCGACTTCGGGTTCACGGACACGGGCACCCTGGTCACGCGCCTGCCCGACTTCAAGGGCGGCACGCCGCAGGAGGTCACTCAGCGCAAGGCCCTGCTCGAGAAGGCCAAGATCATCCACCAGCAAAAGCTGTCCAAGCTGTCGAGCTCCGCGAGCGGGGCCGCGGCCAAGGGCGGCAAGTTCTGGACGTGGATCGAGGGCTGGATCGACTTCATCGACGGGGCGGTGCGCTACCGTCAGTCGCGGGCGCTGGTCGACGATCTGATCAACTACCGCGTCAGCCACAACCGCATGGCCGTGGAGATGCGGGAGATCTACGCCCGGGCCAAGGGCGGGTGGCTGGGCAAGTACCTGGCGGCCAAGGTCGGCCTCGAGAAGAAGGGCGAGGACGAGGAGGAAGAGGAGGGCGAGGCGCCCGCGCTGGCCGAGGGCGCGCCGGCATCGGCCGAGCCAGCGCCAGTATCCGCCGAGTCAGCGCCGGCATCGGCCGAGCCAGCGCCAGTATCCGCCGAGTCAGCGCCTGCATCGGTCGAGCCAGCGCCGAGCTCCGCCGAGCCAGCGCCAGCCTCCGCCGAGCCAGCGCCGGGCTCCGTCGAGCCAGCGCCAGCGTCCGCCGAGTCTACCGAGCGGGGCCCTGTCGACTTGGTGGTCGTGCCATCCGAGCCCTCGGAGGCAGCGGTCGCCGAGGCGCCGAAAGACGCGAGCGCGCCGGTGGAGGCTCCCGCGTTGGTCGAGGTCGAGACCGCTTCGAGCCTGCCCTCCGAGGCCGCGGAGTCGGCTGAAGTGAGCGCGGGGACGGCCAAGCGAGCGCGCGGGAGCTCGCCCGACGCAGCCGACGACGGCGCGGCTGATGTGATTGATGTGGCCGAGACGAGCGCGCGCCGACCCAGGCCGGCGCGTCGACGCCAGCGTCAGCGGATCATGCAGGCGCGCAAGCGAGCGGCCGCGGGCGGACGTCGACGTCGCGGCAAGGGCGAGCGCCGGCGCTGAGCCCAGCGTCCTCAGTCACACAGCCCCGACTCGTTGCTGCTCTCGATCTTGGCCCCGCCGACCTCGAGCATAGCGATGAAGGCCTGCGCCAGGCACTCGGACAGCTTGGGGTTGCTGGACACGCGCACGTCCCCGCCGACGGAGACCAGGCCCCAGCCCTCGAGGGTGTCGAGCTCGGCGTTGTCGATGATCTCGAGGTCCCCGCCGATGGCGGTGAAGGCCTCGAAGCCGGTGAAGTCGACGATCATCGCGTTATTGGTGATCGCCACGTTGCCGCTGACCCCGGTCAGGGACTCGAGGCCCGAGAGATCCGTGAGCGCGGGGTTGCTATCGATCTCGAGCCGCGACATCGAGGTGGTCGCCGGGAAGGAGCCGAGATCCGTGAGCCCGTCGTTGGCGTTGATCGTCGCTCGGCCGAGGGCGAGGTCGGGGAACTCGGGCAGCTCGATCAGCAGGTTGTTGCCGGTCAGGATCAGCTGGTCGACGCGCTCGAGCTGCTCGAGGCCGGCGAGGCTGTCGAGGAAGGGGTTGTAGCGGATGTCGAGGATGCCGACCTGGCGCAGCTCGGACAGGCCGGCCAAGCTGGTGATCCCGCCGCCAGAGACGATCACGTGCTCGGCCACGCAGCCGCTGAGCGCGGCCTCCTCGATGTCGGCGTCCGAGGCCAGGATGATGTCCTCGCCGGGGGTGTCGGTGTCGAGGCAGGTCTGCGCCGCGCCGGTGTCGGTGTCGGTCTCGGCCTCCTCGTCGCCGGGGGTGTCCTCGGGGGAGCAGGCGAGCAGGGCGAGGCCGAGGGCGAGCGGGGAGGCGAAGCGAAGGGCGCGCATCGCTGGAGTATGCCCCAAAGCGCGAGGCGGGAGACGCGATGTGGCGGCTCAGCGAGCGCGCGCGCCAGGATCGAGGAGGGGCAGCAAGTGCTCGCGTAGATCCGCCAATAGCTGTCCGAGGCCAGCGCGCTCGCCTCGGCGCCCGAGCTCGTCGAGGGGGTGATCGAGGCAGGCTTCGATGCGCGCCTTGTCGCCGTCCGTGAGCGCCTGGAGCACGCGCTTCGCGTCGGTCGGCGCGTGATTGGGGCGCGAGGTCAGGCGCTCGGGTTGCGCGCGTGGGTTGAAGTTCAAGCCGAGGTCTTCGAGGCGGCGAGCCTCCGTGTCATTGCGAGGATCGAAGCCGCAGACCAGCCACGCCTCGGCCTCCGGCTCCGGCATGGCCAAGATGATGGGAAAGTCCCACTCGAGGCCCGTGACGACCTGATCGAAGCCTGCGCGGCGCTCCTCGACTCGGCCGTCTCCGTCGCGGGCGAGGATGACCAGCTCGGGGCGAGGCCGCGCCATATCGAAGGCAGTGAGCAGTCTACGGACCATGCTCGCTTCGGGTTTGAGGGGCTGGCCAGCGATCTTTCCGTGTAGTTTCAGGGGGCGTCCGCCGGGGCCGATGAGCTCGGGCTTCGTGCCGATCTTGAACGCCTCTTCGCCCATGGGACCAACCCAGCGCCACATGTCGTCGAGGACGTCGCCAAGGTCCCAGCTCGCGCCCTCGACGACGACGCGGCGCGCGAGCTGCTTGACCAGCAGGTCGTGGTTGCTGTCTTCACGGGCCCAGCCGATGTGAATGGTCAAGCTTAGGCCTCGCCCTCGGCTTTGGGTCCTGTGGCCGAGCGGACCCAGGACTCGCCGACGGACTGCCAAAATTCACCGGTCTGGAGCTTACCCTGCCACTCGGGCCACTCGGGGTGATGGTCGAGGCGCGCCGCGGCGACCTCGCTGCCCTCGAGCGAGAGCACCTGGACCTCCTGCGGCCGAAAGTTGTCGAGGAGGTAGGGCGAGTGCGATGTGCACAGCAGCTGGCACTCGGGGCGCGCGTCGAGTAGGGCGCGCAGGCTCGTGATCAGCTTGGCCTGGGCGTCGGGGTGCAGCCCGCGATCGATGTCGTCGAAGAGCACCAGGGAGGGGCCCCTGGTGTGATGGATGACGGCGAGCAGGCCCAAGGTGATGAGCGTGCCCTCGCTGAGCAGGTCGCCGGGGATCGGGCCGACGCCGTCGATCTCGATCTCGAAGCGGTGCGCGGCGGTCTTGCGCCGGGTGATCCGGGGGACGAGCTGCTCGTCGATTCGAATGTTCTCGCGCTCCTCGACTTCGAGCTCGTCGGGGAAGGTGCGGATGCGACCGGTGATGCCGATGATCTCGCGGAGGTTGGCCTCGATGGACTCGAGGGCGTCACGATCCGCGCCGGCGAAGTAGGCGAGCAGGGAGGCCAGGCCGGCGCCGCTGGGGGCGATTGTCGGGGTGGCGGTCGCGGGGGAGGGGGCGCCGAGCTGCTTTGCGTTGAATTCGATCAGGCTCGGGTGCCAGGGGAGGTTGTTTTGCGGGAGCTCGCGGCGGTCGTTGGCGATGATGAAGGCGCTGGCGATACCATGGGAGAATGGGTGCTTCGCCTTCGGCCCCAGGGAGCGAGCCAGCGCTTCGGGGGGCATGGTTGAAGATGTCACGTGAAGGCGCCCAAGTTCGTTGGTGAAGACGACGACTGCTCGAGGGTTTTCTTGGCAGACTCCCAGGCCAAAGTACCGCGTCTTTGGGCTGGCGTTCATGAGCCTGGAGAGACTCTCGATGCGTGTAGGTGGCGACTTCTCGTGAACCAGACTGTGGAGCAGCCTCAACCCTTCGAGGACGGAGGTCTTGCCCGCGCCGCTCGGACCCACGAGCACCGTCAGCTGCTGCAGGCCCAAGAGATCGATCTGGCGCAGGGACTTGAAGTTCTCGAAGTGAGCGGAGGTGATCACCGGCGTCGACCAGTATCGCACCCCCACGCAGGCGCGTCGACTCCGCGAGATTCGTTCAGCGCGCCGTAGCCGGCCGCTCGCGGGGCAGCACGACCACCAGCGCGTCCTTTTCGACCTCGCCCCCCTCACCATGGGCGAGCACGCGGATCACCCGATCCCGCAGCTTGGGACTGCGCGCGAGCAGCACGGCCAGCGGCGCCATGAGCTGCTCTTCGAGCACGCGCTTGAGCGGCCGGGCGCCGCGGGTGGGGTGCCAGCCCCAGTCGGCCAGGGTCGTGCATGCCTGAGCGCTGACCTCGAGGCCGAGGTTGCGGCGGGTCAGGCCGGTGCGCCCGCCGAGCTTGGCGAGCTCGAGGTCGACGATGCGCCGGATGTCGGCGGGGGCGAGGTTGCGGAAGGGGACGAGGGAGTCGATGCGGTTGAAGAACTCGGGGCGAAAGTGGCGACGCACGGCGGCGTCGAAGCTGCGCGCGCGCTCGTCTTCGCTGGGGACGCCGAAGCCCGCGGGGCCGCGCTGGGATACGCCGAGGTTCGAGGTCATGACGATCAAGGTCATGCGAAAGTCGATCAGCGAGCCGCCGGCGTCGGTCATTCGGCCCTCGCCGAGCACGGCGAGCAGCAGGTCGAAGACCTCGGGGTGGGCCTTCTCGATCTCGTCGAGCAAGATCAGCGAGAGCGGCTGCTGGCGGACCTTCTCGGCCAGGCTCGAGACCCCGGGGCCGACCGCGAGCAGGCGCTGGGCGGCGCCGGGGAGCATGTACTCGGACATGTCGAGGCGGATCATCCGATCGGCAGCGCCGAACATGTAGCGGGCGAGCTGCTTGGCGAGCTCGGTCTTGCCGACGCCGGTCGGGCCGACGAAGAACAGGCTGCCCACGGGGCGCTCGGGGTCGTCGAGGCCGGCCTTGAAGCGAGCGAGGACCCGGGCCGCGGTCGCGCAGGCCTGGTCCTGGCCGATCACGCCGACGCGCAGGCGAGCGGCGATGTGCTCGGGGCCGGCGACGGCCTCTTCGCTGATCAGCTCGAGGGGGAGGCCGGTGTGGCGCGAGAACGCGGCGGAGGCGTCGGGCGCCCGGAGGACCTTGGTGGCCGCGAGCGTGGGTCCGAGCGGCTGGGCCGCGGCCGTGGGATCCGTGGTGTCCAGGGAGGGCGATGGCGGGCGGTCGAAGTCGACGCCGGGTGAGGTCGAGCGCGGGTCCTCGGCGCGGCCCGAAGCCAGCTCCGAAGCCAGCTCCGAAGCCAGAGAAGTCGCGAGATCGAGGCCGTGCTCCTGGTTGAGCCAGTCGAGGAAGCGAAAGCCCTTGCCCGGAAAGCAGGTGTCGCGGCGAAACAGCTCGAGGTGCTGGACGAGGCGGCGCAGGGCCTCGGGCTGGAGCTCGAGCCTGGGGTTGACCCGGGCCTGGTAGGCGCGCAGCAGCCCGGGCATGGCGGCGGTCGGGGTCTCGTCGAGCTTGATGATCGAGAACGCGGCGAGCAGGCGCGGGTGCTTGGTCTTGAGCAGCTCGTACTCGCGGGGGTGACACTCGGCGATCAAGCTGACGTCGCCGGCCTCCATGGCCGGGAGGAAGAAGTCGGCGATCGAGCTGCGGGCGCTGCGGGTGTCGAGCAGGGGCGGGAGCTGGCCGGCGTAGAGGTAGTCGCCCTCGTGGCTGAGCTCGTGGACGATGTCGAGGCAGCGCTGTTCCCACTGGCCGAGGTACATCATCCCGGCGATGATCCGCTCGGCGGAGGTCGCCCAGATCTTGGGGGCGCTGCGCGAGCCGGCGCCGCTTCGGCGCCGCGAGAACTCCCGGGCCAGGGTCTCGACCCAGGTGGTCTTGCCGACCCCGGGCCCGCCGACGAGCAGCAGTGAAGCCGGGGTCTCGCGCGCCCACAGGTGGGCGTGGGCGCGCAGGTCCGGGGGCTCGACCAGGCGCGAGCGCTTGCGACGGCTGCGCTCGACGAGCTCCTCGGCGACGGCGTGCAGGGCCGGGAAGGCCGACCAGGACATCGCCGCGCCGCGATCGCGGCGGCGTCGGCCGAGCACCGATGGCGACCAGGCGATGACCCGCTCGGGGCCGAGCACGCGGAAGTCGAAGAGCGTGCTGGCGTCGCGGCCGAGCAGGGCCGAGCTCACGGCCTGGCGCAGGACCGTGGCCGCGATGTCGAGGTCCTCGAGCACGAAGCGCCAGCCAAAGCGGGGCAGGATCACGCGGTAGCCGCCCTTGGCGAGGCGCGACCAGGCGAAGGTCAGGCGCAGGGGGATGGGCTGCTTGCCGATCACCCAGCGCTTGTCGACCACGGCCTGGGGCTGGATCTCGACGCGGACGGTGCGGACCGAGAGGCTCTCGTCCCACATGAAGGGATCGAGGGCGGCGGGGTCGCGGGCCAGCATGTCGGCGATCAGCTGCTCGAGGTCGTCGAGGACCTCGGCCTCGCTGGCGCCGAAGGCCGAGGGCGCGAACTCGGCCCAGCTGCGGGCGAGCAAGCTGGCGGTCAGCTTGCCGTCGTGGTGACCCACGAGGTAGACGCGCAGCGACTCCTTGGGGACGCTCATGGGCGATCGTCTCCGGGGTTGGGGCTCAGGGCGACGCCGACTCGCATCAGCCACAGCAGCTCGAGCACGGCCTCGAGGGCCGCGCCGCCGTGGCTGGCCGCGTGGCTGAGGGGATAGTCCTCGACCTCGACCGCCTGCGGGCGCCCTGGCCGGGCCTCCTCGAGCTTGAAGCGGCGGATGATCGCCAGCATGGCGTCGGGGTTGTGGGGCAGGTTGGACGAGGCGGGCTGGCGGTGGCCCTCGAGGGCCATGGCGAAGGCCTGGCGCTGGCTCAAGGTCCGCTCGATGGCGCGCTTGGGATCGTCGCCCGCTCGCGTATCGAGCACGCGCACGCGGACGATCTCCTGGCCGCCGCCGAGGACCTCGAGCACCTGGCTGCCGGACTCGCCGGCGAAGAACTCGCGCACGCTAGGCCCGACGAGCTGGAGGACCAGGAGGTCGACGTGGGGGTCGGCGGCGAGCTCGAACAGGCCGGGCGAGGTGGCGCCCTCGCTGCGCCCGGCGAGCACGCGGTGGTCGTCCTCGTCCTCGGCCTCGCCCCGGCGCAGGGCCGCCCAGGCCTCGACGTCGCCGCGGCCTTGCTCGACGTAGGCCCGGGTCAGGCGCTCGAAGAGCCCGCCGCCGCGGCGAGAGAAGCGCTGACGCCCGGCCCCCGGCCCCGGCGCGCCGACGCGGCCGAGCTCGAGGAAGACCACGTGCTGCTCGGGATCTTCGGCGTTGGCGATCGCGCGCTCGAGGAACCAGACCTCGGCGATCGCCCGCAGCATGGTCTGGCGCTCGCGCAGGGGGAGGTTGGGGACCAGCGCGCGGCGATCGAGGCGACGGCGGCGGAGCACGACGCCCTCCTCGCCCTGGATCTCCTCGCTCTCGAAGCGCTCGAGCTCGAGCTGCTCGCCCAGTCCCTCGTGGGGGCCCGCGGCCTCCTCGACCTTGCCCTCGAGGCGCTGGTCGTAGGACGCGTGGAGCTCGAGGGCCGCGCGCAGCTCGCTGATCTCGCCGCGGAGGATCTCGAGGTTGTAGAGCGCGTTGGCCTCGGGGGTCGAGTCGGCCTCGCCGGTCTTCTCGCCGGTCTTGCGGTTGAAGGCGTCGAGGAGCGCGGCCAAGGTCCGCGAGAGCGCGGCCAGGCGCGGGCTGTGGTCGAGGCTGCGCAGGAATTCGAGGGCCGCGGGGAGCTGCGCGACCAGGGCGTTGGTCGGGCGCTCGAGCAGCTCGCTCATGCGGCTGTGATCGGGGATCGGCTCGGCCTCGCGCAGGGCCTGCTCGTGCACGCGCAGGCGCCCGCGGGCGCCGGTGTAGATCCACAGCAGGCGCATGCTCGCCCCGGGCGAGCGCGTGAGCGTGTCGACGAGCAGCGAGCCGACGTTGTCCTCGAGCCAGCGCTTGAGCGAGCGCGCCCCGTCCTTGGCGTCGAAGCCCTCGGCGACGACGAGATCGAGGACCGAGTCGGTGTAGCGCACGAACACGTTGCGCTCGCTCAGGCCGCGGCGCCCGAGCAGGCGGCCGAGCTCCTTGCGGGCGATGGCCCGGGCGGCGGGGCGATCGAGGGGTCGAAACTGGACCACGCGATCGATGCGGTTGAAGAGCTCCGGGGGGAAGAACTCGCGCACGGCCCGGGCGATGTCCTGGAGCACGGCCTGGGCCTGGCTGCTGTCCTGGCGAGCGCCGAAGCCCATGGCCGGGACCGCGCTCGCGCCGAGGTTGGAGGTCATGATGACCACGGCGTGGCGGAAGTCGGCGACCTCACCGGTCGCGTCGCTGAGCCGGCCGTCGTCGAAGAGCTGGAGCATCAAGTTGAGGACCGAAGGATCGGCCTTCTCAACCTCGTCGAGCAGGACCACGCAAAAGGGCTGGGCGCGCACGGCAGCCGTGAGCACGCCCTGGGGCGTGTAGCGATCGCCGATCAGCCGAGCCGCGGCCCCGGGCACGTTGTACTCGCTCATGTCGAGGCGGACGAGGCGAGACTCGTCGCCGAAGAGGTAGGCGGCGAGGGCCTTGGCGAGCTCGGTCTTGCCCGTGCCCGTGGGCCCGGTGAACAAGAACACGCCGTAGGGGCGGCTGGGATCGCAGAGCCCCGCCTTGATGCGGACGATCAGATCGCGGACGACCTCGACGGCCTGGGGCTGGCCCATGACCTGGGCGGAGAAGGCCTCGTAGACGGCTCGCGGGCTCAGCGGGTCGTCGGCGGCGAGCAGCAGCTCGGGCATGCCGGTGCGCTCCGAGAGCAGGCTGATCAGCTCGGCGGCGCCGATCCGTGGGCGGCCGTGGCCGTCTGGTGGCGGGCGCAGGAGCACGTCGGCGAGCTCGAGATCGCCGATGCGCTCGCTCGAGACCCGGTGGCGCGCGGCCAGGGCCCGGAGCAGCTCGAGGGCCTTGCCCGGGTGAGCGCCGCCCGAGTCGAGCGAGCCGGCGAGCTCGAAGATCGCGCGATAGACCCGAGCGTCGAAGGCACAGCCGGCGACGCGCTCGAGCTTGCGGCCCTCGTGGACGAGCATGCGCAAGGTCGTGGCCGGGGTCGTGGGCTCGACGTGGATCGTGGTGAAGAGGTTGGCGAAGGCCGAGGCGTCGGCCTGGAGCTGCTGGAATTGCTCGGGGCTGCACGCGCCGATCAGCGTCAGCTCGCCCCGCGCCACCGGCCCGCGGAAGAAGCTGGCGAGGCTGCGGTCGCTCTGCTGGGACTCGCCGATCCGCCCCCAGGCGTGGAGGTCGTCGGCGTAGAGCACGATCTGCTTGGCGTAGGTCTCCTCGAGCAGCTCGACGCAGCGCTGCTCCCACTGGCCGAGGTAGCTCATGCCCGCGATGATCCGCCGGCCGCTGATCTGCCACACGTGGTGGACGCGATCGAGGTTCTGATGGCTGGCCCAGCCGTCGGCGTCGAGGAGATCGAGGACGGCGCGGTGGACCAAGGTGGTCTTGCCCACGCCGGGCGGGCCGATCAGCAGCGCGGGGGCCTTGCGTTCGCCGCACAGGAGCTGGCGCAGCTGCTCGCGGTAGGGCTCGCGGATCATCCCGGCGGACAGGGCCTCGGGGCCCTCGTCGCTGGCCTTGCGGGTCAGATCGATGCCCAGGTCGTCGAGCAGGCTGGTCCCCGGTCGGCGCTTGCGGGCGCCGATGCGCGCCATCTCGGGCCCACGGCGGCGGCTGGAGAGCGCGCTGAGCAAGGACTTGGGCTCGGCCCGAAAGGCGATCAGCTTGAGCTGCTCGCGGCCCTGAGAGCGCAGCCAGTCGAGCTCCTCGCCGGCCAGGCCCGCGCTCAGCCAGGCCTGCTGAAAGAAGGTGGCCGCGCGCTCGCCGAGCTTGCCCTCGTGCAGGTAGGGGAACCACTCGTTGGGGCGCAGCGGATGATAGGCGATGGGCAGCAGGCGGTCGGGGCCGAGCGGGCGCGACTCGAGCACCAGCGGGACGCGCCCGGCGAAGCGCTCGCGGCCCTCGGGGCGGCGCAAGGTGATGTCGATGGCGAGGCGCACGAGCTTGCGCCCGCGGACCAGCTGGAGCTCGGGGAGCTCGGCCGCGGCGCAGCCGCGCACGCGCTCGCGGCAGGCGGCGACGAAGCGCTCGCGCAGCTTGGTGGAGGTTCGCCCGGTGACGCGGATCGGCGCGGCGCCGAAGCCCAGCGAGACCCAGGTGCCGGCGGTGCCGACCTGGCGCTGGAAGACCGTGACCGAGAAGTCCGTGGCCGCCATCAGCTCGAGCCCTCCGGTCCGTGGTAGGCGCGCTCGGCCAGCGGGGCGAAGAGCACCTCCTCGATGCGCGACCAAAATTGTTCGGGCTCGACGGCCATCGGCGCGCTGGCGATGCTGCCCTGGAGCAGCCCGCGCTCGTCGAAGTAGGCGCGCTTGCGCTGGCTGTCGAGGTCGGCGCGGCGCTGGGGCTTGGGGATCTTCAGGTGGTCGCCGGCCCACGCCTCGGGCTGGATCTCGGCCGCGTCGGAGATCAGGCGGATCACGAGGTGCCCGGGGCGGCCCTCGTCGTCGCGGCGCGCCTCGGGCAGCCAGCGCGACTCGTAGCGAAACAGGCCGAGCTGGGCGCGCAAGATGGCGCCGGCGTGGCGGCCCTCGACGCACATCAGCAGGTCTCGCCAGCGTCGCTTGCGGTGGCCGTCGAGGTCCTCGAGCAGGGCGCGACGGATCCACGGCCCGCCGCGTGGCGGACCCCAGGCGCGGTCGGACGGCCAGCGGCGGGCGCGGGCGTCGTCGCCGGGCTCGGGCGCGTCGCCGGCCACGTGAAAGCGCAGCGCCCAGCCGCGCGCGTCGAGCTCGTCGAGCAGCGGGAGCAGGTAGGGGCACAGGGCGCCGCGGCGATCTTGCTCTTGCAGGTGGACGATGACGGCGTGGCGCTCGTGCTCGAGCAGCAGGGCGTCGACGATGGCCAGGCGCAGGGCGGCGTGGGCCTCCTCGGCCGCGTCGAGGAACACCCCGGCGGGCTCGCCCTCGTAGAGCGCGGCGATGGTCAGCTCCTCGGCGCTCTCGATCGACTCGCGCAGCTCGGTCAGGCGCTCGACGGTGCCGGCGATGCGCCCGTGCTCGGTCTGGAGGCGGGTGAGCTCGGCCGAGTGCTCCCAGGCCGAGCGCTCGGCCCGGCGCTGGTGGGCCCCGTGGCCGAGCTCGGCCACGAGGGTGCGCAGGCGCTCGGCGAGCTCGCGCAGGGGCGGGAGCTCCAAGGCCGCCTGGGCGCTGCGGCGCAGGGCCGAGACCCGCTCGAGGTCCTCGAGGGTCCGGCGCGTGGCCTTGCCCTGGGCCGCGCCGATCTCGATGACCAGGCCATCGTGCTGCTCGCGTGCGAGGGGGCGCAGGCCCGGGGGGAGGCGCTCGCCGGGCTTGGCTGCGCTGGTTCCATTGGCGGAGTCGCCCGCGGCCTCGTCGACGACCACGGTGCAGCCCTCGCCGCGCTCGCCGAGGGCCGCGAGCGCCCGGGAGACCGGCGCGACCAGACGATCTTCGAGGGCGCGGCGCAGGGCCCGGGCCCCATAGGCGTCGGAGTAGCCGTCGTGGGCCAGGCGCTCGAGGGTCGCCGGTGAGACCAGCAGCTCGACGCCGCGCTCGGCCACGCCCTCGCGCTCGCGGACCCGGGCCAGGGAGACCTCGGCGACCTCGTGGATCTGCTGGCGATCGAGGGGGTGGAAGGGGATCACGCGGTCGAGGCGGTTGACGAACTCGGGGCGGAAGTGCTGGTCGACCTGCTCGAGGTAGTAGCGCTCGCGCTCGCGCAGGGCCTGCTCGTCGAGGCCGTCCTCGGCGCTCGGCCGGGGGGCGGAGTCGAAGCCCGAGCGCGGCCGGTGGTGGGCCGCCCCGAGGTTGGAGGTCATGATGATGATCGCGTTGTGAAACCAGGTCGTGCGCCCGCGGGCGTCGGACAGCCGGCCCTCGCCGCAGACCTGGAGCAGGAGATCGAAGACCGCCGGGTGGGCCTTCTCGATCTCGTCGAGCAGGAGCACGCAAAAGGGCTGCTGGCGGACCTTGCGGGTGAGCACCCCGTCGTCGCGGTCGCTGCCGCGGATCAGCCGCTCGGCGGCCAGCGGGTCCATGTACTCGCTCATGTCGAAGCGAGTCATGCGCTCGGGCGAGCCGAACAAGAAGCGCGCGAGGGTCTTGGCGACCTCGGTCTTGCCCACGCCGGTCGGCCCGATGAACAAGAAGGTGGCGAGCGGCTTGGCCGTGGGCTGGAGTCCGGCCTTGACCGTGCACAGGGTCTCGGCCACGCGGTCGATGGCCTCGCGCTGGCCGATCACCCGGGCGCGGAAGTACTCGACGACGCGGGCGTGCTCGAGGCGACGATCCTCGCGCAGCAAGAACATCGGGATGCCCGAGTGGATCGAGAACCCGCGATAGACGTCCTCGGGGCCGATCGCCCGCGGCTTGCCGCGGGCGTCGAGCTCGCCCTCCTGGGTGGCGCGCAGCGAGAGGTAAAAGCGCAGCGCCTTGCCGGGGAAGGCCCGGTAGCTCATGTAGCGCTGGGCGAGGTCGACCAGGGGCGTGAGCGCGTCGTGGCCGGAGATCCGCGACAGGGTCGGGCGCCCGGGCTCGTAGCGCGCGTCGAAGCGGGCGCGGGCGTCGAGGACCTCGCGGGTCTGCTCGGCGCTGAGCTCGGCCACCTCCACGCGGTTGAGCAGGGCGAAGAAGCCGACGTGGCGCTTCTCGTGGTGCTCGAGCAGGTCGGGGCTGATCTCGCCGAGGATGCGGATGCGGCCGCGCTCGATCCACGGGCGCATGGACGCCGCGACGTCGCCGAGCTCGCCGCTGGTCCGCGCGAAGAGGTCCGAGAGGTTGTCGAACACGAGCACGGCGTCGAGCAGCTCGGCGGCCGCCATCACGTCGTGGACGCGCTGCTCGAGCTGGCCAAAGCCCGACTGGCCGGCGACGAGCTGGGCGCCGGAGGTCGCGACGAGCTCCGGCAGCGCCCGCCGCTCGCCGCGGGGGCGCTCGAGCCAGCGCTGGATCAGCCCGTGGATCACCGCGCTCTTGCCCGCGAGATCGGGGCCGACGAGCATCAGGGCCATGCGCTCGGGGCCGCGGAGCAGCGCGTCGAGGGCCGCGATCTCGCGCTCGCGATGGAGCACGGGCGGGGCTCGCCGGCGCCTGGCCTCCTCGAGCATCGAGGCGCCGACGCTGCTCAGGAGCTGGCGGGCCTCGGCCTCGCTGCGCTCGCGGGCGTGACGGCGGCGGGCCGCCGCGCGGGCCTCGGCGCCGCGTCGCTCCTCGCGGTCGACCTCGAGGTGCAGGCGCGCGAGCTCGAAGGGGTCGGCCCCGCGCAGCAGCTCGAGGAAGGCGCGGCCGTCGAGCTCGCTGGCCGCGAGCACCCGCTGGATCTCGGCCTGGACCCGCGCCTCGAGCTCCTCACCCTCGGCGACCCAGAGCACGTGGCGGAGGTTGAGGACCACGACCCAGGCGCCGTCGATGTCGGGGACGAGGGCGCAGGGGAAGGGTAGGGGGGTGCGCAGGCGCAGGCGCTCGGGGAGGTCGTCGCGGGCGAGCTCGACCTCGATCCGGTGGAGCTGGACGTCGCCGTGGGGATCGAAGCGGGCGAGGGCGGCGCCATCGAGGCGAGCGAGGTGCTCGCGCAAGAACAGCTCCTGAAGCTCGAGCACGGCCTCGCGACTGGCGCCGTGGGCGACGTGCTCCGGGCTGGCGAACGGCCACGCCAGAAAGTCGCCGCTGGCCAGCGCTTCGATGATCAGGAGTACGTCGAGCTCGAGCGGTTCGCTCATTGGGCGAGGCGGCGGGGCGGGCGGACGCGCGCGAGTGTAACAGCCGCGCCCGAGGTCGGGGGAGCCCCGCCGCGGTCAAACGCGCACACGGCCGCGACGGTCCTTCCCGTAGAGGTCGTCAGTGACCTCGTCGGAGGCGACGTCCGCGGCCGCGGGAGGATTCCGGCGGCACCTACTTGATCGAGATTTCCTTGGTGATCACCGCGCCGCCGCGCTCGACGACGACCGAGAGGTGGCTGGCCCGGCGCAGCTTCTGATACATGCCCAGGGCCTCGTCGATGGACCCGAGCTTCTGGCCGTTGATCTCGCTGATCACGTCGCCGTTCTCGAGGCCGATGAGCGTGGCCAGGCTGCCGCTGCGGATGCGAGACACCCGAAAGCCGGCGTGCTCGCCATCGCGCGAGATCGGGGCCATGCGCGCCTGGGTCATCAGCTGCGTGGGGTTGGCCAGGAGCTGGTCGACGAACTTGCGCTCGACGACGCAGGCGTTCTCGTTGCTGCAGTCGATGGCATCCTCGGCGCCCTCGATGGCCACGGACTTGCCCTTGGAGGCGGTGGGCTTGGCGGTGGTGGTGGGCTTGGCGGCCGCGGGCGCAGGGGCGGGCGCGGGCTCGTCACCCAAGGTGATGTACTCGCGCCGGCCCTGGTTGAGGACCACGACCCGGCCGCGCTCGACGGCGAGCAGCGTGACCCCGGCGCGGAGCTGCTCGTTGGCCGTGTAGGGCCCCAAGCTGTTGCTGTCGAGGTCGCGGATGGTCGCCATCGACAAGGTCGGATCGTCGGACTCCATGGTTGCCAGCAGCTGCAGGCGCAGGCTGCTGCGGGTCTCGCCGAAGCTCGCGCTCGGACCCGCGGAGGCGAGCACCGTCTCGGAGACCTCGACGGGGACGCAGGTCGGGCAGAACAAGTTGGCGTTGGTGATGGTCTCGGCGGCGGCCTCCTTGCGGGGCGCCTTGCTGGCGAGGCCGAGGGTCGCGTTGGCGCGGGCCGAGGCGAGGGTCTTGGCGGCGGCGTCTTCCTCGTCGCCCTCGCCCTCGCCCTCGCCCTCCGCCGCGTCCTCGCTCGCTGTGGTTGCTTCACCGACATCGAGGAGGAGCCTGGACACCACCGTCGTGGTGAGCGCGCTACCCGCGAAGAACACGATCAAAGCCGAGCCGAAGAGCTTGACCATCCCGACGTGGTTCGAGAGCAGGCGCTGCATGCAGGGCGTTGGTGCAACCGACATGCCATGAGCGGGAGAGCGCTCGGCCGCCTGAAAAGCACGTGGATCCATGGCCGGGGCTGACGCTTTGACGTCCGGCTCGTGACAAAATGGCAGAGGCCGAGGGCGAGTCGCGGCCATGACGACGACGTGGCCGTCATGCGTAGGGGTGTTGGCGCCCGTGTGCGAGGTGGGCCGGGGTGCCCGCCGCTCAGGCAGCCTCGTCGTTGGCGAGGGCGCGGCGCAAGGACGCGAGCGCCCGCGACAGCCGGCTGCGCACCGTGTTGCTGGGGATGCCCAGGGCCTCGGCGATCTCGACGTTGGTCATGCCATCGAGGTGCATGCGGACCACCTCTCGAAAGGGGCTCTTGAGCTCGGTCAGCGCGAGCTCGAGGGCGGCGTGGCGCTCGAGCCTGACGATGCGCTCGCTCGGGCTGGTGTCGTCGGCCGGGGTCTCGTGCTCGGGGTCGCAGTCCGGGCGGCGCAGGGCCTGGCGGTGGCGCTCGGCGAGCACGCGCCGCGCGACCGAGTAGACGTAGTGGCGAAAGCTCGACGCGTGGCGAAAGCGCTCGCTGCGAGCCACGGTGTGCAAGAGCGTGTGCTGAGCGAGCTCCTCTGCCTCTTCGGTGGGGACGCGGGTCCGAAAATAGGTCCGCAGCGCCGGGTAGTAGCGCTCGGCGAGGGCGTTTCCCGCCTGTCGATTGCCAGAGAGGTAGTCCGCGATCAGTTGTTCATCCTGCACTTCATTGCGCACGCCGGCACCTTATCACCGTGAATGTATCGATTTGGCGTGCAGATATGCCTGCCTGTCCAACGGGTTGGCCACCATGCAACATTGCAAGGTGTGATTATGAAGGTCCGCCGTCCCGAAGCTCGTCAGCTCTCGAGTTTGCGGGCGAGGGTGTTGCGACCGATACCGAGGCGGCGAGCAGCCTCGCTCTGATTCCCGTCGCAAGCCTCGAGCACCAAGCGGAGGTGCTCGCGCTCGAGCTCGGCCAGGCTCGTCCCGGGGTCGCCGAGGGCGGGTCCATCGCTGGACTTGCCGGAGTTTGGGCCACCCTTGCGACGGACGAGGGGCAGATCTTCCGCGTCGATGACGGCGCCATCGCAGAGCACGACGGCAGACTCGATGCAATTCTCGAGCTCGCGGATGTTGCCGGGGAAGTCGTGCTCGAGCAGCCGGGCGATGGCGGCCTCGGTCACGCGCTGGATAGGCCGGCGGTGGCGCCGACCGTAGCGCTCGACGAAGTGCTCGATCAGCCGCAGGCGATCCTCGGAGCCGCGCTCGCGCAGGGGCGGGAGCTCGATGGGGACCACGCGGATGCGATAGTAGAGGTCCTCGCGGAACTCGCCGGCGTCGACCATGGCGGGCAGGTCGCGGTGGGTTGCGAAGATCACCCGGATGTCGGTGCGCAAGGTCGCGGTCCCGCCGACGCGCTCGAACTCGCGGTCTTGGAGCACGCGCAGCAGCTTGCCCTGGAGGGCCGGCGGGAGCTCGCCGATCTCATCGATGAACAAGGTCCCGCCGTCGGCGACCTCGAACTTGCCGGGGGCGGTCTTGTGGGCCCCCGTGAACGCGCCGCGCTCGTGACCGAAGAGCTCGTTCTCGATCAGCGCCTCGGGCAAGGTCGTGCAGTCGACCTTGACGAAGGGGCCGGCGCGGCGCGGCGAGTTGACGTGCACGGCCCGGGCGATGAGCTCCTTGCCGGTGCCGCTCTCCCCGGTGAGCAGCACCGTCGCGTCGGTCGCCGCGGCCTTGCGGACGATCGCGTAGACCGAGCGCATGGCCGGGGACTCGCCGACGATCTGGTTGAAGGTGTAGCTGGGCCCCGGGGCCTGGGGCGCGGCCTCCTTGGGCGGGTGGGCCACGGGCCTGCGCGCGCGCAGCTCGGCGTAGAGGCTGGTGGCCTCGAGCACCTGGCCGGCCGAGGCTGCGAGCTCGGCGGCCGCGAGCTCGTCCTCGCTGGTGAAGGCCCCCCGCTGGGCCCCCCGCTGGGCCCCCCGCTGGGCCCCACGCTGGGCCCCACGCTGGGCGTTGAGCAGCTGGAGCACCGCGATGACCTCGCCGCTGCTGTCGCGGATCGGGATCGCCAGCAGCGAGCGGGTCGAGAAGCCCGTCTGGCGGTCGAAGGTCGCGTCGAAGCGCGGGTCGGCTTCGGGTTCGGCGACGTTGAGCACGCGACCCTCGGCGGCCGCGGTCCCGGCGATGCCCTGGCCGAGGTCGAGGCGGATGTGCTCGAGCTCGGGCAGGTGGGCGACGACGGAGCTGAGCGTGCGCGTGCGTCCGTCGACGAGGTAGAGGGTGCCGCGCTCGGCCGCGAGGCGCTCGACGATGCTGTCGACCAGGGCGACGAGCAGCGCGTCGAGCTCGACCCCGCGGGTCAGGTAGGGGGCCGCGGCCATGGCCACGCTGTCTGCTCCGCGGGTCTTGCCGGTCGCGCTCACCAGCTCCAGGGTCGCGCAGGCGCGGGCGCGAGGGAAGGCGCGTGCGCTCGGATCGATGGCGGTCACGCCGAGCGCCGCGCCGTGTCGAGGAGGGTCGAGGGGGCGCCGAGCTCGATGGCCACGCCCTCGGCGGCCACGATGGTCCCCGCGAGTCGCCGCCGAGCCCGGGCCGCGAGCGCGTCCATGAAGCCGTCGTCGTGGCTGGGATCGTGGTGAAAGAGGCACAGGCGCCCGATTCCGGCGCGCTCGGCGAGGGCGGCCCCGACCTCGAAGGTGCTGTGCCCCCAGCCCTTCCGGCTCGCCCCGCCCACGCCGGCGTACTCCTCGGGGGTGTACATCGCGTCCCAGATCAGCAGGTCGGCGCCGCGGCATAGCGCCACGAGATCCTCGGGCAGGGCGTCGGCGTCGTGCTCGAGATCCGTGGCGTAGACCAGCGAGGCGCCGCTTTGCGGATGATCCACGCGCCAGGCCACGCAGCCGTTGGGGTGATCGACGGCGACGTGGCGCAGCTGGGCCTCACCCACGCGGACCACCTGGCCGTAGCCGAGCTCGTGAAAGCAGAGCTCGGCGCGCATCATGTCGAGGCCCACGGGGAAGGTGGGCGCGCGCATCTGCTCGTCGAGGACCGTGCGCAGATCGGGCTGGCCGGGGGCGCCACGCACGTGCCAGAGGTCGATGCGGTTGCCGGGCACGTAGGCCGGGCCGAAGAAGGGGAAGCCCTGGATGTGGTCCCAGTGGAGGTGGCTGAAGAAGAGGTTCACGTGGGTCCGCTCGGCCCCGCCGGCGCGGCCCAGATCCCCACCCAGCGCGCGGATGCCGGTGCCCGCGTCGAAGATCAGCTGCTCGCCAGCCACCTCCACGGCGACGCAGGAGGTGTTGCCGCCGTAGCGGCGGGTGGCCTCCCCAGCGGTGGCGATGGACCCTCGGACTCCGTAGAACTCGATGTGCATGGCCGAGAATTTTGCAAAACCCGTTCGGCGTAAAAAGACGAGTGATTTCAGCTTACTAGACTCAAAGTAGGCCGCCCCTGCGCCAGCTCGGTGCACCGCCTGATCGATCTTGATGCAGCATGGAGCTCATGGCGCGCAGGCTCCTCGTGTCGATCGGATCGCTGTGGCTCCTGGCCTGCAAGCCCGCGCCGACGAGCGCGCCCGTGCAGGAAGATGGCGCGGCGACGCGTGAGGCCGATGGCGAAGTCGAGGCGCCCGCGAGCTTCGTCGAGGGGCGGGGCGAGGCCCGCGAGCGCGGCGAGCCCCAGCAGCTGGGCGGCCTGCGTCTGTGGACCCAGGCTCGGGCGGTCGAGATCGCCGACCCCGACGCGCCCACGGGCTTCGAGATCGTCATCGAGGTCGAGGTCGATCCCAGCGTTGAAACCAGCGGGGCCTACGACTTCGGGGCCGGGCCCAAGCCGATGATCTACGCCGAGGTCAGCGCGCTGCCGGCCGCTGGCGAGGACCCGAGCGCGCCACTGCTGATGGCCTGGGGCACGGGCTGCGGGCGCGAATCCAACGACGATCTGCTCGCGCCCGGTGACTATCGCCGCTTCGTGGGCGTGTCGGAGCGCGGCCTGGCGCCAGGTCAGCAGGCCCGGGTCAGCTTTGGCTTTTGCACGCTGGGCTTCCCGGACGGGACGTGGGCGGAGGTGTTGCTCGGCAGCTTGGACCTCGCCGTCGACGCGGCCGGGGAGGTGGCGCTCCGCCTCGAGCTGGCGGCGGAGCCCACGGTCACGCCCACGCGCTGAGCCCTGCGCAGGTCAGCCCCACACGGGCGCGTCGCGCCAGCGGTCGGGCCAGGCCTCGCCACGGTTGCCGGGGATCTCGATGCCCTCGGGGTCGCGCACGAAGTTGTCGAGATCCGCGAACGCGCGCTCGCGGTTGGTCTTGCCCTCGCGGCGGCGCATCGGCAGCAGCCGCCCGCCCACGGCCAGCGAGACGATCTCGTGGGGCGCCGGGCGGAGGTCGACCAGCGCGCCCTTGCGGCCGGCGTTGAGCAGCTGCTCCTCGTTGCCGATCGGGTCGGCGACGGTCTTGGCCTTGAACGTCCAGACCAGCAGCGAGGTCGGATCGCGCTGGGCGAACTCGGCGTTGTCGGTCATGAAGTCCGGCATGCCGTAGTAGGTCTTGCCGATGTCGTCTTGGTTGACGGGGCCAGCCATCACGCACACGCCGGCGAGGAGATCGCAGCCCTCGGGCAGGCCGACCACGCCCATGAGCTCGGCGTAGAGCCCCCCGCGGCAGGCGGCGGCCCCCACGGCGCGCACGGCCAGCTCCCAGTCGATGCCCTCGGCGGCGATCTCGGCCTTGGACAGGCCGGCCAGGTAGATGCGCTGACCGGCGAGCGCGAAGGCCTTGCGCCCGCGCTCGGCGTTGCGCGAGAGCGCCTTGCCCAGGGGCACGTCGGCCCACTTGGGGATCTCGGCGACCACGCGATCGGTGATGCTCTCGAGCTTCTCCCGGATCTTGCGCAGGCGGGTCTTGCCGTCGGGGGTGAGCACGTCGATGCGGTCGAGGAGCATCAGGTGCTTGCCGCGCTCGCGCTCGGCCCCGGTCCACCGGGTGAAGGCGTTGTAGGCCGCGCGCCCGGCCTGGACGGTGAACTCCTCGGACACGTCCATGTCCTGGAGTTCGCGGTAGGGCGCCGGGGCCTTGGCCTCGAAGTTGACCCCAGGCTGGATGCGCTCGCTGCGAAAGGCGAGCAGGTTGGCGCCGAGCTTGCGCCACAGCGCGGGGTCCTCGAAGTGCAGGGCCTCGTCCTCGAGGGCGTCGCCGACCTGGGCGACCATGTGCAGCCGCCAGCCGCCGCGGCGGTCCTCGCCGCTGAGCTTGCACATGCGCTCGAGCTCCGCGATGACCTCGGCGTTGCGCTCGCGGGCCTCGCTGCAAAAGGGCGCCTGGATGATCTGCGCCCGGCGCTGACCCTTGGAGGCGATGACCACCGCGCGCTCGAGGGTGTCGGCGAGGATCCCCAGGTGCAGGTGCTGGAGGTAGCCGATGGTCGGGATGTCGGTGGAGTGGCGCAGCTGCTTGTCCAGGGCGCGGCGGGGCACCGAAAGCAGGCTGCGCAGCGGCTTGTGGCCCACGAAGGTCAGCAGCAGCGTGAACGGGGTCTTGTAGGGCCGCGAGAGGATCAGGTGGGTGTAGCGGGCGCCCTCGAGGGCGGGGGCCTCGAGATCCTCGAGCTTGGCGAGCAGCTCGGCGATGCGCTTGGAGTCCTCGGGGCCGAAGCTGACCTGACGTTGGCCGCGGTAGTTTGTCGACTGCCGGGCGATCATCACGCCCAGCGCGCTCTCCTCGAAGAGCTCCGCCTCGCGGACCGGCTCGTCGCTGGCTGGGGCGAAGCCCGTGGGCGGGCGCAGCGAGAGCAGGCGCAGCGCCTCCTGGCCGTCCGCGTGGCTGAGACCCACGCGGGTCCGGTAGCCCACCGGCGAGCCCGAGTCGAGGGCCGTGGGCAGCGAGTAGCGAGAGCGTCGCTCGCCCGGGAGCGCGAAGCGGGCGTCTCGGCGGGCGCGCTGCTCGGCAAGAGGGGGCGTGATCTCGACGACCTCGAGGGTCTTGGCGTCCGGCTGGACCATGGGGCGGAACGTACCCGATCCGGGGGCACCTCCGCCAAGCCTGGTCCCAGCCGCGGGGGCGCGGCCGCGATCACGAGTGCACGGGGTAGCCGAACTCGTGGCGCCGCGCCTCGTAGGTCTCGGCGATCACCTGCTCGAGCCGATTGCAGGCCTCCTCGACCCCGAGCTCCTGGGGATCCAGGGGCGGGAGGATGATCATCCCCAGGCGCCTGCGCGTGCGGATCGCCCGGTCGTCCTTGCCGAGGGCCTCGAAGGTGCCGAGCAGGACCACCGGCAGCAGCTTGCGCCCCTCCTCGGCGAGGATGCGGATGCCGGCGCGCTTGAAGGGCTTGAGCTCGCCGTCCTGGCTGCGCGTCCCCTCGGGGAAGATGACCAGCGGCCAGGGCGAGCTCTGGGCGGCCTCGCGGATCACCGTGCGCGCCGAGACCCCCTTGCGACGATCGATCAGCACCCCGCGGTTGCGCAGGTAGGAGCCGAACACCGGCATCAAGGTGACGATGCGCTTGGCGATGAAGCTGACCGAGTGGGGGAAGTGGGCCAAGATCAGCACCCAGTCGAGGTAGCTGAGGTGGTTCGAGGCGAGGGCGTAGTGCTCGAGGCCGCGGCAGTTCTCCTCGCCCTCGACGTGCACGTTCATGCGGACGACCTCGAGGATCCGCCTGCTCATCAGCCTGGCGATGTGCTGCTCGATGACCCCGTCACGGCGATCGATGATGTTCCCGATGAGCTTGAAGACGTGGAACCAGCTGATCAGAGAGAACAGGCGGATCCACTGCCAGGCGCGGAGAAGCTCGACGATGACTCGCATCGAAACCCGAAATGTGTCGCTCAGCCCCGGGCAACTTGCAACACTGTCAGGCGGCGGGGTCCGCGAAAGCGCGCTGATAGGCTTCTAGAGCCTCGTTCGTGAACAGCACGAAGTGCACTTTGACCACGCTGCCCCAGCCTGGCTGCGACTCCCGGACGACCGAGAGGGCGATCTGCGCGGCTCGGTCCACGGGGAAGCCGTAGGCCCCGGTGGAGATCGCGGGGAAGGCCAGGCTGCGCAGGCCACGTTGTGCGGCGATGCCCAGGCAATTGCGGTGGGCCGCGCGCAAGACTCGATCGGGCTCGGGGGTCCGGTGGTAGATCGGCCCGACCGTGTGGATCACCCAGGCGGCCGGGAGGTCGAAGCCAGGGGTGATGCGGGCCTCGCCGAAGGGGCAGCGGATCCCGTGGGTGCGCGGGAGCGCGCGACATGCCTCGAGCAGTTTGGGCCCGGCTGCGCGGTGGATGGCTCCGTCGACGCCACCGCCTCCGAGTAACTTCGGGTTGGCAGCGTTGACGATCGCGTCACACTCGAGGGTGGTGATGTCGCCGCGCGTGATGCTGATCTCGACGGGCATCCCGCGAGCATAGCGAGTACCGCTGGGGGCGTCGACGAGGCGGGGGTGCGCGGCTATGCTGCGCCCTCGCATGTCGCGCTACACCATCGTCGAACTCCACGGTGACGGCATCGCTCGCGAGCTCTCGCAGAGCGTGCACACCGTCGCGGAAGCCCTGCCCTTCGAACTCGACTTCGTCCCCGTCGACCTCTCGGATCAAAACCGCGAGGCCCGGGGAGACGTGATCTACGACGAGACCGAGGCCGCCATGCGCCGCCACGGGACCTCGATGAAGTACCCCACGGCCACGACCCGCGAGAGCCCCAACCGGGTGATCCGCGAGCGCTGCAACTTCGCGGTCATCCACCGGCCGGTGCACACCATCCCGGGGATCCAGACAAACTTCAGCAAGACCATCGACCTCGACATCATCCGCATCGCCACGGGCGGCACCTACGAGGACGCCGGGCGGCGGATCAACCGGGACACGGCGGTCTCGATCCGCACCATCGAGCGTCGGCCCTCGGTCCTCGCCGCGCGCTTCGCCTTCCGCCTGGCCCAGCTGCGCGGGACCAACGTGATCGCGACCTCCAAGTACACGATCCAGCAGGCCACCGACGGCCTGTTCCAGGAGGCCGCGCGCCTGGTCGCTCAGGACTACCCGGCCACGGAGTTCCGCGAGGAGCTCTTCGACGCCCTGCTCGCCGGGGTGATCATGCGACCCGAGCGCTACGGGGTGATCGTCTGCCCCAACGAGTACGGCGACTTCCTCTCGGACATGGCCTACGGCCTGATCGGCTCGATCGGCCTGGGCGACAGCGCCTCCTACGGCTTCAACGAGAGCGGCGAGGTCAGCGTGGCGATGTTCGATCCCGCGGGCGGCACCGCGCCCGACATCGCCGGTCAGAACAAGGCCAACCCGACCGCCGTGCTCATGGCCATGGCCAACATGCTGCGCCACATCGGCGAGGTCCCGGCGAGCAAGGCCCTGCGCGGGGCGGTGCTCGCCTCGATCGAGGCCGGTGAGAAGACCGCCGACATCGGCGGCCAGCTCAGCCTCAGCGCCTTCACCGAGGTGGTGATCGGGCGCATGAAGGACGCCCTAGGCTGAGCGGCTTCGCCCGCGGGGCAAACCAGGTTTCAGCTCGAGAGGGGCTGCTCGCGCCGGATCCGGCCGCGGGTGGCCCCTCTCGAAATTCGGTCGCGGTGAGCGATCGATGCGGCCGGTGGTACACGACAAAGTGAGCCGCGGGCGACGGCTCGCACGTCTTCGACGCTGGCCGGTTCAGCCCGGCCAGTCGGGCAGCGTCACGCCCTCGCAGTCCAGGACGGCGGTGTCCGTGTTGGGGCCGCCATAGAGCCCGCACTGATCGAGGTTGAAGAGCGTGGAGGCGTCGCCGGTGTTGTTCTGGACGCAGATCTCCTGGCCTTGCTCGAGCTCGTCGTCGCACTGGGGACGCACGCCGTCCCACAGCAGCCCCGGCCCGTCGTTGCCCTCGAGCAGGCTGGCGACGGGCTCGCTGGGGTCGTAGCCGATATTCGTGAGCGTGTTGTCGTGAACGTGGATCCCACGGTTCACGGCTGAAGCGCTTGGATGCTCGGTGGTCTCGAAGAGCTCGCCCGCAGTGTTGAGCATCACCACCCCGGCGGTGTCGTGGCTGTCGAGCTCGTTGTGGTCGATCTCGACGAGGCTGGCCGAGAGCAGGGCGACGCCGACCCCGCTTGGAAGATCGGAGTCGACCCAGCTCTCGGGGCTGATTGGCCAGTCCTCGAGGTTGTTGTCGTGGATGTCGTTCTCGTAGATTCGAGTGTTCGCTCCGATGATCCCATCGAAGTGCAGGAAGTCGTAGACCATGACGCCCATGGCGTTGTCGTGGAGCTCGTTGGCGAACACCCAGACGTCGGTGACGGCGGTGATGGCCACGCCTGCGGTGCTCTGCGAGACCAGGTTGTCGTGGACTGCGAGGCGGATCCCCGAGAACGCGACGATGCCGGCCGAGCGGGCGCCGGTGAGCGTGGACCCGCTCACCACGGCGTCGCTGGCTACATAGAGCTCGATGGCGTAGGTCCCGTGGCCGGTGGGGTCCTCGGACGACCATTGGACCGCGACCCGCGAGATGGTCGTGTTGGTGGCGGCGTAGACCGTGATGCCCTCGCCGGCGGTGTCCTCGATCTGGAGATCCTCGATGGTGACGCCGTCGGTTCCGTCGAGAACCATGACACCCGCGTCTTCGAGGGGCTCGCTCGCGCTCTGCTCGCTGAAGTCGAGGATGGTCTTGTCCTTGCCAGCGCCGCGGAGGGTCAGGTTGTCGATCGAGATGGACAGCTGCGTGGACAGCCCGCCGTAGTCTCCCGCCGCCAGGCAGATCACGTCGCCCTCGCTGGCCGCGGAGAGCATGCCCTGGATGACCGCGAAGTTGTCCTCGCTGGGCCCCGCCCAGGCGTCCGCGCCCTCGCAGTGCGCCGGCAGCTCGGCGCCGGTCTCCTCGCTCTCCTGGCTGGTGTCGGCCGCGTCGCTGACATCGGCCTCGTCTTCGGCTGAGACGAGGTCGTCGCCGCAAGCCACGGTGGCCATGCCGAGGGCGAGGCTCGAGCAGGCCGTTTGGAACCACGTGTATGGCGCAGCCATGCGTGGAGGATGCATGCATTCGCAGGTTATTGGGCGCTCAATCTGCATTGGAGGGCATGAACCTCGGTGACGGGCGCATGGATTGTTGGTGTGGCTCACCGGCTTGACGCTCCGTCAGCAGGTGAAGCTAAAGTCGCAGCCGTGACCAACGAGCGAGCTGTGTGCGTGGGAGTGCTCTTGACCTGTACGCTGACGATGGCGGCGTGCGGTCAGGGATCGAAGCAGGCGGGCGAGCCCGAGGTCGAGCCCGCGCCGTCCGAGCCCGCGCCCGCGCCGTCCGAGCCCGCGCCCGCGCCCGCGCTCGTGTCTGATGAGCCTGTCACGTCTTGCCCGCTGAGCCTGCCCCTCGACGCGCGCTACGAGCTGTCCACAGAGGGCGGCGCGCCGGCGAGCTTCGCCTACCCGGGGAAGATGTCGGCGCAGCCCCCAGAGCAGCACCGCTCGCGCTTCGTCTACACGGGCGAGGGTGATCAGATGCGCGCCAGCTTGTCCCTGCGCTGGCGCGAGCCCGTGCCCGTCCCCGGCTTCGAGAAGGGCACCCCAGCGGCGGACGTCGAGCTGGGCATGCGCTCGCTCGAGGCGTCGATCCCCGAGCACGTGAAGGCCCGCCGCGGCGAGCTCGAGGCGAAGGACGAGGCCGAGGTCGCGCCGCGCTACATCCTCTTCGAGGGCTTCGAGACCAAGCTCGACGGCGAGGTGGTCTCGCGGCGCAGCGAGGCCAAGCTCTACTGGCCCGCGGGCGACGGCGAGCACTTCACCAGCTACGAGATCGAGCTCGAGAGCGCGATCTCGGCGTGCGACGACCAGCTGGGGGCGCTCGTCGAGGCGGTGGTGCGCAGCGTCGACGGCCAGCCGCCGAGTAACGCAGAGGCTGGTTGAGGCTGGCTGCTACTTGGACTCGACGCCGGAGGGCGAGAACTCGAGGGTCAGCGTCTCTTCGGGGATCGTCAGGCGCGTCGTCTTCATCGGCGCGCCGGCCTTGGTCCGGTAGCTGAAGGTCTGCGTGCCGGGCCTGAGGCGGAGTGTGTGCTGCTTGGTCGCGAAGTTGTCGAGGACGTAGCTTCTCCGGCCGACGACGACCTCGGCCCAATTCGTGCCCGAGGAGAGGCGCATGGTGACTTTCGTACGGCTGACGGGCTGCTTTTTCGGTTTCTCTGGATCCGGCGGCTTCACAGTGGGGGCGATGGGTGTTTGCTCGGGCTCGGGCTCGGGCTCGGGCTCGGGCTCGGATTCGGGCTTTTCGACGGTGGGAGGCTCCTCGGGCTGAGGCTGGCTCGCCAGATCCGGGGCAGGACCCGAGGGGCTGGGATTGGACGCGACCTCGGCGGTCGGTGGCACCTCGGACTGGAGGTCGTCCTTGGTGCCTGAGACGAGCACGAGCGAGAGCGCTCCCGCGACACACAGGAGGCCACCGCCAGCCAGGCCGACCGCGAGCGGGACAGGAAATCGCGCGGGCGTGACCGCGGGGGCAGGTGCGAGCTGCCTGCTGTGGGTGAGCGAGGGCTCCGTCGCGGGGAGACGATCGCTGACGCTCATCGACGCGCCGGCGTGTCCCGTGGCGCTCGGCTCCGTGGCCTGCGAGTCGAAGGGGGAGGGGGCGAGCTGCGTATGGCCGTGAACGACCACCCGCGGCTGAGAGGCGGGCCGCGTGACCGCGCTGGGCCGCGTGACCACGCTGCGCGTCGACGCGTCGTAGGCCGACTCGGGCGCAGCTGCGATCGTCGTGGTCGCGGTGCTCAGGACATGGCGGACGAGCTCGTCGAGCTCGAAGCGCGCGTCGCGGTAGCCGGGCCAGGCGCTGAGCTGGCGAAAGGCCGCGCGGGCGCTGGGGATCCGCGCCTGGGCCAGGGGCTCGAGCAGCCCGCGGCGCAGCGCCTCGAGGCCCTCGGGGACGGTCTCGGCCGCGCGGACCATCGGGGGGTAGCTGCCATCGATGACCATGCCAAAGAGCTGACCCTCGTCGATGACCTTGGACCGAAACCTGACGCCGTCGAGGAGCTCGTGGAGCATCGCGCCGACCGCGAAGAGATCGAGGGTGGGCTGGCGGGTCTCACCGCGCAGCTGCTCGGGCGGCATGTAGCGCAGCTTGCCTTTGACGTGGAGTCCGCTGGTCTCCTCGGAGGACACCCGCGCGATGCCAAAGTCCATCAGCTTGACCTCACCGTGGATCGAGATCATCACGTTTTGCGGCGAGACGTCGCGATGGATCACCGTGCGCGGGACCCCGTCGACGACCAGCTCGTGGGCGAGGGCCAGCGCCTTGAGCACCTCGCCGATCACGAAGCCCACCTGCGCGTCGGACAGGCGCTCGCCCCGGGAAGCGAGCTTCTTCATCAGCTGCGCGAGATCGAGGCCCTCGATCCACTCCATCACCATGTAGCACAGCTGATCTTCGGTCTCGTCGGCGTCGAAGACCTGGACGATGTTGGCACCGTGTAGCTGCATGGACAGCCGCGCCTCCTCGAGGAACATCGCGCGCATGTTCGGATCGCGGGCCTTGTCGCTGTTCATCAGCTTGATCGCCACGCGCTTGGCCGCCCCGCCGAGGGCCTCGCGCTGGCCCATCCAGACCTCGCCCATGCCGCCCACGCCGAGGCGACGGGTGAGGGTGTAGCGTCCGATCTGTGGTCGTAGGGTCATTTTCTGGGGCTCTTTGGGGGGTGTTGGAGGGGGAGGGCGCTCAAAAGCGCAGGGTCACGCCTGCCATGACTTGGTGGCCGCGCTTGCCGGCGACGCGGACCTCGTCGACGGTCAGAAGGACGCCGGAGACGACGAAGAGGCCGCCGCCGATGGCCGTGAACGCGCCGCCGAGGGCAGGGGGGATGTCGTAGATCTGGCCGCACTCACTCTTGGTGGTGGTGTCGGTCGGCTTCTTTCGGGTATTGCTGCAGCGCCCGTCGAGGGCCAGGAGGGTGGCGCCCGTGGTGATGACGGCGACGCCCAATCCGAGTACCACTAATTCGACGGATCTGTGGGTGATTCTCTTGGGGGTCCGGGGGGAGCCATCTTCGGGATTTTGCTCTGGTGGTGGGTCAGGGCTCGGGTCCGCGTAGGAGATCAGGTGTTTTTGGATCTTATCGTCGAAGGTGACCTCGTAGTGTTTCCAGGGTGCAGGTTTGTCTCTTGCGCGGATCCAGATCTGGTGGGTGCCGAAGGCGAGCTCCTGGTCGTCGTCCGAGGAGACGGAATGCTCGTCGAGGAGCACCTCGCAGTCGACGGCGCAGTAGAAGAGCAAGGTCGCCAGTCCGGCTTCTTCTAGCGCGCGTGCGCGGTCTGCATGAAGGTCGGCCACATCTGGGCCGAAGGCGGTGACGGGCGCTTGGCCTCGAGGGTCGACGAAGATGAGCTCGTCCATGGCCTCGTTGGCGAGCGCTTGTTTGCCCTCAGCGAGGTAGAGGCGGATGAGGATGACGCGAGCCTCGAGGAGGAGCTCGCGGGGGGTCTCGGAGAGCTTCTCGGGAGTACTGGTGGCGGAGGCGATGGCCTCTTCGAGGTCAGCGATGGCTGCGGGGCGGTCGTCTCGGGCGGCTTCGTCGATGGCTTCTAAGAGGTCTTCAAAGTCATCGGATATCGATGCGATGTGGATATAGTGAGGAATTGGTAAATGTGTGGTTGCGCGCAGTGCTAGGTATGTAATTGTTGTGGCTGTGTATTGGTGAGACATGTCGTGTGTCTAATTTGGCTCAGTGCAGTACTTGTCGTCTACTAGGCAGCTTGAGTTACATGTGAGGTATCCGCTTTCAAAACCGAAGTCGAGGCATGTTAAGTTTCCTGAATATGTTCCCTCGCACTCTTCGTCAGGGTCAAGTATTCCGTCTCCGCACATGTTGCAGTATTCGCATTGTGATGTTGTTGCATTGCATTCCTCTTCGTCGCATAGTATTTGACCGCATTTTTTGTTTGATGTAGTCGCGCATGTTTTTTCACCTGTGTATTCTCCATCGCACTCTTCCCCGTATTCTTTGATTCCGTTTCCGCAGGTCGAACAGTTTTCTGTTCCGATGGATGTGCATCCGTTTTTGCAGCTCAGGCTTCCTGTGGTAAAACCGATGCTTTCACAGGTGGAGTTACCGAAATTTGCGCCGTCACAGACCTCCGGTCCATCCAGAGTTCCGTCGCCACAGGTGTAACAGTCGCTGATGTCGAATGTGCATTCAGAATTGCACGAGAGTGAGCCCGAATTATAGCCAGCGTTCGAGCAAGAGGACCCGCCGAGGTCGGAGCCATCGCATAGCTCTCCGCTCTCGAGCTGGTTGTTTCCGCATTCGGGATCAGGAGTCCCACTCTCGCTCGAGGTCCCGGTCGTCGTCTCGCTATCGTCTTCTGCACCGTCGTCTTCTGCACCGTCGTCCTCTGCACCGTCATCGTCTTCCGAACTGCTGGACTCGCTAGTACTTCCAGAGCTGCCAGTCGTGCTTTCGTCGGAATCACTGCCTTCTTCACTCGAGGTTCCGGATGGATCATCATCACTACTATCGGAGCTCTGAACACCCGAGGACTCGCTGGGGCCACTTTCATCTCCGCTTCCAGAACCCGTGTTCCCAGACTCTGCGCTCTCTTCCTCAGCTATGGGCTCATCTTGGCAGCCTTGGAGCGATTGCTCACTGCAAGGGTCGACCAAACACCCCGGTATCGCCAGCGCCAGAGCAAGTACAATGAGTGACTCTCGAAGTCCCAAAAAATGCGGAGGATTCGCGCGAATCGCTTCGTTTGAGGACGGCGGTTGGGCACCCGTCCCTTTTTTGGGCTCGCTCCGAGTTTGCAGTGGGGTGGATGCCTCGTCGCACATCACCCCGACAGTCGGTCAGGCCGAAAATTTGTTGGCGACTACCTGAACGACTCACGAAGCCAGACGACGATATCAACCTCGCGCATACGCACGACCCCCCGCGAGTACCAGGGCCACTACTGAAGCACCGAGACGATCAACCCAACCACCAAGATCGCCGCCAGGACCCCCAGCACCACCAAGAACACCTTCACCCGATCCACAGGCGCCTCCCCGACCACCTCGCCGCTCTGCCCGTTGATCAAAAAGCGCCATGGCCTGTCCCGAAAGCGGAAGGCGCCGATATAAATCGGGACCATCAGCAGGCGGACGTCCTCATCTTCGATCACCGGGCTGACCTTGCAGTGGACCAGCTGGTGCGCAGCGCTGATCCGCCGCATGTGGTCCGCCGCCAGGTCGCGGTGGGCGCGGAGCTTGGCGCCGCGGCGAGTCAGGGCGGGCGGCTCCCAGATCATCGTGGCGCCGTCGCGGGTCCAGGCGGCGGCGCGCTGCTCGTCGAAGGGCTGGAGGGCGTAGAGCTCGGCCTGGCTCAAGCCGGCGGAGGCGGGGACCATGTGGTGCAGGCGCAGGTGCTCGACGCCGGAGACCGGGGCCTTGCCGGACTTGGTCGCCGCGCGGCGCAGCCCGGCCCAGTGGGTCTCGAGGGCGCTGTGAAAGCGCCACGCGGGCAGCAACATCGGCCGCAGCTCGATGGCGGTGGTCCGCAAGATCGCCGGGCGAAACCACGAGCTGGTCGCCCACGCGCGGAAGCGGTCGTCGGCGTCGGGGGCAGAGACCTGCATGGGCAGCCAGGCGTCGGGGACGGGCAGGGGCTCCTCGAGCTGCTGGACCTCCAGGGTCAGCGAGCCGCAGAACAAGCACGCGGCCCCGGACTGGCGGGCGTCCCACACGACCACGCCGCCGCAGGACTGACAGCGCAGCAGGTCGCTCATGCAGGGTTCTCCAAGGCCAGGCTACTCGAAGCGCTTGGCTTTGAGAGCTGGGGAGGATTGGAGGGCGTCGTCTTGGCTGGAGGCCGAGCGGCGAGGACCATCTTCCCCACGCATCCAGGCGGGCCAGCGAGCGACCTCTTCCTTGGCTTGCTTGGCGGTCTCCCAGATCGCTCGGGCCTTTTGATCCCTGGGTTTGATCTTGATCTTGGTCGTCACTCAGTCCTCCTCGTTGCTGAAGAGCTCCGCGATGATACTGCTCGAGCGTTGCTCTCGCTCGATGTAGGAGATGGGCAACATGGGAACTCGCGCCATCGACGCCGAGCTGATCTCCCAGCTGGCTGCTTTTCCGCCCGTACCCCGCTCTTTTCGCTTCACAGGGTAGCCATCGCCCAGCTTCATCGAGAAGAGATCGAAGTAGCGGCGAGGGCCAACCCCCACGAAGGGCGCGAAGCTGACCTTGGTGCTGTCCGGGCTTGGCACGCTGGACTCGACGGTGGTGATGGCGTCGTCGTGGAGGTCCAGGGCCTTGCTCTTCTCGTAGGGCTCGATGTAGACGACCTGGCTGATCCCGGCGGCTACGATGTGCTTGGCGCAGTTGTGGCAGGGAAAGCTGGTCGCAACGCGTTGCGCGATCTCGCTGGCGATCTCGCGCTTGAGGCGTTCGTTGGCGTCGTATCCGCGGACATGGTCGCGCTGATCGCCTTTTCCAGGCCACTGAAGCCCTCCGTGCGCGGCGGGGGACGTCGTTGCAGCCGGTCGCCACGACGCCCACTTCTTCACGCCAGACGACCGCGCCGACTTGCCGCGAGAGGTCGCCCGAGCGAAGAGACGACGCGCAAGCCAGGAACATGGCGTGCTCGCCGGGCTCTGGGGACACATTTGGGGCGCCGAACACCAATCTCAAGAAGCGACCGAGCTGCTCTCTCAGCGTCTCGTCTTGGCGGATGAACACGTCGGCGAGCTGAAAGGCGGCGCGTGTGTTCTGGCCATGAGCGTTGGCCTCTCCGGCGTCACGCTGGATGATCTCGTCGATCTGCTCGCTGCTCAGGCCCTTTTGATCTTCGAGATAGGCGCGTCGCTCCTCCATGTCTGCGAAGATACCGATGAGGAAGAAGCCCGGACCATAGACTGCCCGGAGCGCACGAACCTCGTCTGGATGTTTGATGGAGCGCAGGATGTGTGCCGTGCGAGGCATACGCTCGGCGCGGCCCTGCTCGTCTTTGGGGCGTTTGTGGTGAATCTCGGCGAGAGCCCACAGCGCGAGGACCTCACCGGTTTTCGTTTGCTGGCCATCGGATGGGCCGGTGGCTCAGCCAGGAAGCCCCTTTGTGGCCAAAATGACGGCCAGCACCACCAGCCCAACCACCACCACCCCCGCCAAGACCGCCAGCGCAATCTTCAGCTTCGACTTGGGCACCACCCCCACGACCTCGCCCGTCTGCCCATTGACCAGCAAGCGCAGCTGCACGTCGCGGTGCTCATAGGACGCGATCCACACCGGCAGCAGCACCAGACGTCGCGCGCGGATCTCGATCTGGCTGGCGATCTGCTCGACGCGATTGTGGTCGCCGGGCAGGAGCTGGGCGGGGAGGCGCTGGCGTTCGGCGTCGCGCAGCTCGACGGTGGCGGTCTGGTCGGCGTTGACGGTGGCCACGCTGGGGAGCTCGGCCTCGAGGCCCGAGAGCATGCGGGGGTCGAAGTCGCGGGCCCAGCCGAGGTCGAAGGGCTCGAGGGCGTTGGACTCGGGCTCGCTGAGGCCGACGGAGGCGGAGACGAGGTGGTCTTCGATCTGGCGCGCGGCGCTGCCGGTGAGGGTGAACCACTCGGTCTCGCGCTTGCGCTGGGTCTGGGTCTTGCCGTTGATGTGGGTGGTGACGGTCCTGTACCAGTCGACGCCGACGCGGGCCTGGTATTGGCTGCGGACGACGCCCTCGTAGACCCAAAAGGGGACCAGCATGCCACGCAGGCCACGGCCGTCGACGCGCAGGTCGTGGAGCTCGCGCGGGGCCCAGCGGTGGCCGGCCAGGTAGGTGCGCAGGCGATCGAGGGCGCCGGGCTTGGGCACGCGGAAGGGGACGATGGCGTCGATCGCGGCGGTCGCCCGCGACTCGTCGACCATCGGCGCGCCACAGTAACCGCAGGTTGCGCTCAGGCCGACGCCGGTGAGCTCCACGGTCGCGCCGCAGCCCGTGCACTGACGCAGGTGTAGCGCCGGGCTCGGACCTGCCATGTGTGCCTGAGGAGGCTCCACGGGCCCATGCTACCGCGCATCGTCCAGCTCTGATAGCTTCCCGGTCCCATGTCCTACGACCACGCCGCGATCGAGGCCCGCTGGCAGGCCTTTTGGGATGAGCACGCGACCTTCGAGGCCAAGGTCGACGCGTCCCGGCCCAAGTACTACGTGCTCGACATGTTCCCCTACCCGAGCGGGAGCGGGCTGCACGTCGGTCACCCCGAGGGCTACACGGCCACGGACATCATGGCCCGCTACAAGCGCATGAAGGGCTTCAACGTCCTCCATCCCATGGGCTGGGACAGCTTCGGCCTGCCCGCCGAGCGCTACGCGATGAAGACGGGCACGCACCCGCGCACGCGCACGGACGAGTGCATCGGCAACTTCAAGCGCCAGCTCGAGCAGCTGGGCTTCTCCTACGACTGGTCGCGGGAGATCGCGACCACGGACCCCGGCTACTTCAAGTGGACCCAGTGGATCTTCTTGCAGCTGTGGGGCTGCTTCTACGACCGCGAAGCCCAGCGCGCCCGGCCGATCGCCGAGCTGGCGATCCCCCCCGAGGTCGAGGCCGAGGGCGAGGAGGCGGTGCGGGCCTATCGTGACGGTCGGCGCCTGGCCTACCTGCACGAGGCCCCGGTCAACTGGTGCCCGGATCTGCGGGTGGTGCTCGCCAACGAGGAGGTCGCCGAGCAGGTCGAGGCCGGCCACGAGGTCATCCGCGTGCCGATGAAGCAGTGGATGCTGCGGATCACCGAGTACGCCCAGCGGCTGATCGACGACCTCGAGGGCCTCGACTGGCCGGCGAGCGTGCTCGAGATGCAGCGCAACTGGATCGGCCGCTCCGAGGGCGCCGAGGTCCAGTTCCAGGTCGAGGGCATCGAGGGCGAGGCCGGCCGGCTGAGCGTGTTCACGACCCGGCCGGACACGCTCTTTGGCGCGACCTACATGGTCCTGGCCCCGGAGTACCCCGAGCTCGCCGCGCTGATGGAGCGCTGCGGAGTCGACCAGGCCACGGTCAGCGCGGTCGAGACCTACCAGCGCGACACGGCGCTGCGCAGCGAGCGAGACCGGCAGATCGACGCCGCCGAGGGCAAGAAGACCGGCGTGTTCACGGGCCTGCACGCGATCAATCCGGTCAACGGCGCCCGCGTCCCGATCTGGATCGCCGACTACGTGCTCATGGGCTACGGCACCGGGGCGATCATGGCGGTCCCCGGTCACGACAGCCGCGACCACGCCTTCGCCACGACCTTCGACATCCCGATCGTCCAGGTCGTCGCGCCGACCGACGGCGCGGCGGTCGATGTCCAGGCCGCGGCCTACACCGAGGCCGGCGTGGCCGTGAACTCGGGGCTGATCGACGGCCTGCCCACGGCCGAGGCCAAGGCCAAGATCACGGCCTGGCTCGAGGACCAGGGCAAAGGCGAGGGGCGGATCAACTACAAGCTCCGCGACTGGTTGTTCTCGCGCCAGCGCTACTGGGGCGAGCCCTTCCCCCTGGTCCATGGCCCCGGCGGCGAGGTCCGCCCGGTGCCCCTCGACGAGCTCCCCGTCACGCTGCCCGAGGTCGAGGACTTCAACCCCTCGGAGACCGGCGAGCCGCCGCTGGCCAAGGCGCTGAGCTGGCTGGTGCTGCCCGACGGCTCGCGGCGCGAGACCAACACCATGCCCCAGTGGGCGGGCTCGTGCTGGTACTACCTGCGCTTTTGCGATCCGGGCAACGGCGCGGCCTTTTGCTCGCCGGAGGCCGAGCGCTACTGGATGCCCGTCGACCTCTACATCGGCGGGGCCGAGCACGCGGTCTTGCACCTGCTCTACGCCCGCTTCTGGCACAAGGTCCTGTTCGACCTCGGCCACGTGCACACCCGCGAGCCCTTCCAGAAGCTGGTCAACCAGGGGATGATCCTCGGGGCCACCTACGTGCCCAAGCAGCCCGACGCCGAGGGTCCCAAGCGGATCTACGTGCAGGACGAGGTCGAGGAGGTCGAGGGCGAGTTCGTCCACAAGCAGACCGGCGAGGCGCTCACGATCCAGTGGGACAAGATGTCCAAGAGCCGCGGCAACGTGGTCAACCCCGACGACGTGGTCGAGGAGTACGGCGCCGACACCATGCGCCTGTACGAGATGTTCATGGGCCCGCTCGAGGCCAGCGCGCCCTGGCAGCCCGAGGGCGTGTTCGGCTGCTTCAAGTTCCTGGGCCGCGCCCACCGGCTCTTCTTTGCCGGTGAAGAGGGCGAGGCGCCGAGCCTGCGCGAGCTCGGCGAGGGCGAGGGCAACGAGGCCCAGCGCCGCCTGCTCCACCGGACCATCGCCGAGGTCAGCGAGCGCATCGAGCGGATGAGCTTCAACACCGCGATCAGCTCGCTGATGGTGTTCGTGCGCGACATCGAGAAGCAGGGCGGGGCCGTCATGGGCCGCGAGGCCGGTGGGATCTTCGCCAAGCTCCTCGCACCCTTCGCGCCGCACCTCGCCGAGGAGTTCTGGCGCGCGCTGGGCAACGAGGGATCCCTGGCCTACGCGCCCTGGCCCGCGGCCGATCCGGCGCTGCTCGTCGACGACAGCTGGACGCTGGTGCTCCAGGTCAACGGCAAGAAGCGCGGCGAGCTGGCGATCCCCGCCAGCCTCGACGCCAAGAAGGCGCGCGAAGCCATCATCGAGATGGCCACGAAGAGCGAGGCCGCCGAGCGCTTCGTGGGCGACAAGCAGCCCAAGCGCGTGATCTACGTGCCTGGGCGGCTGATCAACTTCGTGCTCTGAGCGGGCTCGGGCGCTGAGCGCTGGGAGCGGGACCTGCTCCCGACGAGCGCCTCGATGGGCGGCCGCGGCCGCGCCTCGAGGCGCTTCGTCATTGGGGGCTCGGGAGAGAGGCGCTCGCTGCGGTCCCTGGGCGCGAGTGTGGTCTTCGAGCAGGCCGAGGTCGTTGAGGTATGATGCAAGCGCGCATGGATCTCGACACGAAGCGCAAGATCAAGGCCGCCTGCCGCCCGGACGAGCCGGTCGCTACGGATGACCCGCGGCACTACGACTTCGACGTACCCACCAGGCTGCGCGGGTTGCCCTGGCGAAGCTGGTTGGCCGATGAGATCCTCATGTCCTCCGGGTCCACGGCGCAGCTCGTTACCGGTCTGCGTGGAAGCGGGAAGACCACTGAGCTGCGTCAGCTCGAGGTCGCGCTCGAAGAGCAGGGCTACGAGGTCATCTACGCGGACATCGGTCGCTGGCTCAACGACCGTGAGCCGATCACGGTGAGCGATCTTCAGCTGAGCCTCGTGCTCGCGCTTTTTTCCGCTGCCATGCCTGAGGGGGCGTCTGAACGCGTTCGGGAGTTGTGGCGTCGCGTGAGCAACCTGCTTTGGGCCGACGTCACGCCTGCGGTGGGTGGAGGCGGGCCGGTGTCGGTGCAAGCGGGCCTGGAGATCTCCGACACGGTTTTTCAGCAGGCTTCTCGCAGGCTTCGAGAACAAGATGGCCTACGCAAGGGCGTGTTCGATCTGATCGCGGAGCGGGTGAAAGACGGGAAGACCGTGCTCTTGCTCGACGGGGGAGAGAAGCGGGCGACGGGGAATTTGGACGCGGACGAGGTCCGGGCAAAGTTTCAAAACGCATGGTTTGCGGCCTTCATTCACGAGGGCCAGGGGCTCCGGCCGCCTGTCCATGTGATCTACACGGTGCCGCCATTCATGATCCGGCGGACATCGGAGCTCGCCGCGAGCTTTGGCAGCGAGCTGCGCTTCTTGCCCATGGTTCGCGTGTTCGAGCGCAGCATGAAGGTGAGCCGCGAGGGCCTCGAGGCGATGGTCGAGGCGCTGGCCTTGCGAGTGCCGATGGCGTACTTCGAGGACGCGGCCACGCCAGCTTGGCTCGCGGCGCACTGCGGGGGCTACTTCCGCGACCTCTTGCGATTCATCAATCACATGCTTCACGTGGTTGGTGAGCGGGCGCAGTTCAGCCGCGCTGACGCCGAATTTGCCGTCGAGCAGGTTCGTCAGACCTACACGCAGGGCTTGGGGCTGAGCCTCGAGGAGCGACAGATCCTCAAGCAGCTCTACCGGGAGAAGAAGCTCGGCGAGTTCCCCAGCGACGAGAAGGCGCGGGTGCGCATGGATGTGCTGCTCGAGGGCAACAAGATGTTCCGCTATCACAACGGCCGAGACTGGTACGCGGCGCATCCCTTGTTCAGGGGGCTCCTCGAGCTCGAGCCGGCGTTGACCTGGGCCGAGGCCGAGGGGTTCGGCGAGGACCCTTGAGCAGCCACGCGCGGAGGGCAGAGGATTGGCTCGCCCTTGGTGACAATCGGGACGCGTGGGCGCGTCTGTCCGAAGGGCTGCGCCTGGCCGGCAGCTTCGAGCTGTTGATCGCGGAGGTCGTCGGGCCCGAGGGGGCGGCGCAGTTGAGCGCGCTCGCCGGGGCGCACGCGCGCGCGCTCGGGCGGGCGCTCGTGGAGCTCGACGCGGCAGATGAAGACGTCGTCTCTCAGCTGAGGGCGCTTCACGGGGAGGCCGCGGCGCTGATCGTGCTCGACACCGTGGGTGCGAGCCGCAGAGCGTCCGAGCAGCTAGCGAGCTGCCTTCGGACCCTCAACCCGCTGCGAGATCAGCTGGCCGCGGAGCTCTCGAGCCCGGTGCTGATGATCCTGCGACCCGACGGGCTCAGGCGCCTCTCCGATCTGGCCCCGGACCTGTTCAGCGTCCACACCGCTCGCTTTCGCTTTGTCGGCGGGGAGCACCCCACGCTGGAAGACCGCCCGCGGTGGCTGATCCTCGACCATGAATGTGCCGGGCTGCTGGGGATCGATCCCAGCTTTGGCCCGGCTGATCGCAGCAGGGAGCCCACGCTCGCGCGTGAGCCTCCACAGCCAGGTTTGCTCATTGGGCGGGAGCTGGAGCTGGACGGCCTCGTCACTGGGCTCGAGCCTGGGCTCGAGCAGGTGATGACCCTGGCGGGTCCGCCTGGCGTCGGGCGGACGGCGCTGGTCGCCGCGGCCGTCGAGCGTGTTCGTGCGCGCTGGGATCGCGTGGTGTGGCTGGACTGTCGGCTCGAGAGGAGCTGGGCAGACAGCGACGCGATCATCGACGCCGTGCTCCGGGTGTTGGCCCCCAAGGAGACACCCCCCTTGGCCGTGGAGGACGCGAGGGGACGCTTCGAGGCGCTGACGACCCGCGAGGCGGTGCTGATCGTCGCGGACGATCTGAGCAGCCCTGGTCCCACGCCCGGGCGGCGGTCTTGTCTGCTGCGGATCACGGAGGCGTTGGCGGCAGGTGAACGCGGCCAGACCCTGGCGCCCTTGGCGGGCGCGGACCTGGACGCGCTGGTGGACGCGCAGGGGGTGCCAGACGAGGCGAAGGCGTGGGTCTGTGACGCGAGCGAAGGCCTGCCTGCTGGTGTTCGACTCTGGGCACGATGGCTGCGTGCGGGCGGCAGCCTCGAACTCCAGCGACCGCCAGCAACGCCGTCGTTGGCGGAGCAGTGCGCAGCTTTGGCGCGAGGGCTCGGCGACGAGGCGTGGCGGGTATACGACGAGCTGCAGGCGCTCTCGGGCTGGATGGACGCATTCGAGCGCGGGCCCGTCGTTGGGCCGGGACTGGCGGCGCTCGTGGATCACGGTGTGGTGGTCGCGGAGGAGGAGCTGCTTCGGTGGGCGGAAGACGGGATCGGCGGGTGGACATCGGTGCGCCGCGACACTGACTGGGGCCGCCTCGCCCAGGTCGCCGAAGGACCGCTCGCGGATCAGCTTCACAACACCCTGGCGACGCTCCTGCAGATCAGCAGCGTGCACGCCATGTTGCTCTCGTGGGGGGTGGAGGCGAGCGACGTCGAGCGCTGCGCGGCCTCGATCGCGCCCGCGCGGCGGGCCGAGGTCTTTCGGGCGGCGACCGACGCGTTGGTGTCGAGTCGCGAGGAAGAGGCGCGGCTGCTGACCCAGGGGGTGGAGGCGGCCTTGCGCTGCGGGCAGGTCGAGCGCGCGCATGACTTGCTCGATTTGTCGAGGCGTTGTGGGTCCATACCATCGCGCTTGTCGATGTTGGTCGAGCTGCGACCAAAGGAGTGGGACAGCGATGCGATGGCAGGGCTGGCGGGGGCGTTCTTGGGCTTTGAGCAGGATGATCCAGCGGACGACGCGATGCGGCTCATCCTTGGAGAGGAGCCCATGGGCCGCTATGGGCGACCGTCCATGCCCACGGCGCCCGCGGCTCGGGTGGCCTTGGCCCTGCGCTCGGATCCGTGCCCGGCGGACGAACTGCTCGAGCTGGCCCTGGCCCTCGATGCCGACACGCCTCTCGATCGCCTGGCCGCGCACTTCGTCCATGCTCGCCTCGCGTGGATAGGGCTCTTCGAGGACGACTGGTCTGGCTTCGCCCGCAGCTTCGCGCAGGTCGAGGCCAGCGCGCGGGCCTGGGGCTGCCCCTATGCGTTGGCGCGCCTTCGCCTGCTCGAGCTGGCGGCGTTCGAGGCCCGGGGCGAGCTCGATCGCTTCGCGGCCAGCTTCGAGCCTGCGCTGGCCGCGGTCGATCGCTGTCTTGGCAGCCGCTCGCGCGAGGCGACGGGGCTGCTTCAGCACGCTGCGTGGGTCATGACCGAGCTCGACCGCAGCGATGAGGCCGACGCGCTGCTTGGCCAGGTCCGAGCGCGGCGCCGCGATATTTGAGGCGCCCAATGCCGGGCCGCCTCGAGAAAAATGCGCGAGATGATGGTTATTTGGATCCGAACGAGGACCTCCTCACACGAAGGTCCCGGGCACAGCCCCCCCCCGACAGGAACTCGAATGACGATGTCTTTCTACCCCTACAAGCGCGCAGGCCTGGTCCTGGGCCTATCCACGCTATTCTTCGCGGCTGCACCAGGAGCCGCGCACGCGACGATCTACTTCTCCGCGCCGGGCGAAGCTGGCTCCGAGAACTTCCCGGTTGCGCCGACCGAGCTGATCGCCGTGGACGAGACTACGGGCCAGGTCACGGCGCTGGGTTCGGTGACCTACGAGGGCGAGGACTCCGCGATCAGCGCGTTGGCGATGTCTCCCCAGGGCGAGGTGATCGGCTTTTTGCTGCTCGATCCCCAAAACGATCTGACCGCGAGCATCGCGGTCAGCATCGATATCGACACGCTCGTCGCCACGGCCGTCTCGGAGCCCTTCGTCGCCCAGCTGAACGGCGCGGCCTACGATCGCTTTGGTGGTCTGTGGGTCACGGACCGGTCGACCGCGACGATGATGCCCTTCGTGATCGGCGACGCGGATCCGCTGAAGACCGACCAGGCCTTCGCGCTGCCCGTGCCCCCGGAGCCCTATACGAACAGCAACGGCCACGACATCGCCTTCGACGTCGATAACAACTGCTACTACATCGCAACCTCGTCGAACTCCTCGTCGCCGCTCTATGCCTGTGACGTCGAGGCGGGCAGCTTCGAGGAGATCGGGCCGCTGCTGGGCGCGGGCTTTGGCAACGACCCGGAGACGGACTTCAACTCGTCGTGCCTGGCCTTCTCGCTGTCGAGCACCGACTGCGAGCAGGTGATGGCCGCATGCGACGGCTGGGCCGAGGACGAGGTCGGGATCGTCGATCTCGACACCCTGACCTTCAACCAGACCGCGACCTTGGGGGTCAACCTGTCTTGGTACAACTGGCCGGACATGGCCGGGTTCCCCTCGGTCACCAACACGCCGGAGTGTGACTTCTGCGGCAACGGCGAGCTCGACATGGGCGAGGAGTGCGACGACGCCAACGAGGTCGACGACGACGCCTGCTCCAACGCCTGCCTGTGGAACGACAGCGACGGCGACGGGGTCCACGACGGCGACGACGTGTGCCCGGGCTTCGACGACAGCGTGGACACCGACGCGGACACGATCCCCGACGGCTGCGACAACTGCCCCGAGGACGCGAACCCGGATCAGGCCGACGCCGACGAGGACAACGTCGGCGACGTCTGCGACGAGAGCTCGGAGACGGACACGACGGACGGCTCGGAGACGGATACGACGGACGGCTCGGAGACGGATACGACGGACGGCTCGGAGACTGGCGAGTCGGGCAGCGATGAGGGCGACGAGTCGGACTCGGGGGATGACGTCGGCGACGAGTCGGGCGAGTCGGGGAGCGGCGCGACCTGCGGCACGGACAACCCGGAGTGTCTGCTGGATGACGGCTGCACGAGCTGCAGCAGCGATCCCAAGAAGTCGGCGCCCTACAGCTTCATGGTCTTCATCGGCCTACTGCTGCTCCGGCGTCGTCGCCGGAGCTGATCGCCGTGACGAAGGGGCGCTGACGCGGCTCGCGGCCGGGGATGGTCTGGCCCGGCCGCGGGCGCGTCTGCGCTGCTCGGCGTCAGCCTGGCTCGGCGTCAGAGCAGGCCGCTGCGCCGGCGGAGGATCCACTCCCCGCCAAAGGCGCCCAGGGCGATCACGACCATGAGCCAGCCGTCCCACAGCGGCCGATCTTCGCGGCCGTCCGCGGGGCGCTCGAGGTCGTCGAGGGGCTTCATCGGCAAGCTCGCGGGCAGGGTGTCGCCGGCCGGGCCGTCGACGAAGCGCCCGCCGCTTTGCTCGGCGAGCGCGCGCAGCAAGGCGGTGCCGGGGTCGGCGTCGACCTCGGCCAGCTCTCGGCCGCCGCCGCCGATCAGGAACACCCGCCGGGCGGCGACGCCGAGCTCGGGGGCGTCGTCCTCCTGGGCGCCGGCGGGCTCGCCTCCGGGGCCCTCGCGGGTCGCCACGGCCTCGTAGGCCCCGGGCCCGAGGCCCTCGAGGCGGGTGGCCGCGCGGCCGAGGGCGTCGGTCGTCAGCGCGCCCTCGCGGGCGTCGGCCTTGGGATCGCCGCTGGCCTCACCGCTGGCTTCTTCGGGCTGGTCGGGCTGGTCGGGCTGGTCGAGCCGGCGGATCTCGTAGTGGACCTCCACCTCGGGCTCGGGGGCGTAGCTGGCCGAGACCGTGCGCACCGAGAGGTCCACGGCCTCGCCCACGGCGTGCTCGCGCTTGCCGATCTCGAGCACCAAGCGGTCGGCCGAGGCGTCGCGCAGCAGCCAGCGCACGGCGCCGAGCCACAGCAGGTCGTAGGGGCGGGCGCCGTCGATGAGCGGGAGGTCGGGGGCGAAGCCCAGGCGCCAGGTCGCGCCGGTGGCCAGGACCATGACGCGGCCCTTGCCGGGCTCGGCCACGCTGAGCAGGGGCGTCGGCTGACCGCCAGCGCGGGCGCTGGGGTGCTCGAGCAAGGTCGTGGCGCCGATCGAGGCGGCGTGGGGGGCCATGGGCAGGGCGTTGAAGCTGTCGAGGGCCGGCAGCCCCCGCCAGTCGGCGCGCCCGCTCTCGCCCAGCCAGGCGGTGATCGGGTGGCGCACGCCGGCCTCGGCCAGGCGCGGGGCGAAGGGCTCGCGCTGGAGCCCGGCGAGCTCGCGGGTGTCGACGGGCATCAGCTTGGCGATCGCCGCGCTGGCGTAGTCGCCGGTCGCCAGGCCCATGTCGCCGCCGATCACCACCAGCGAGCCGCCCTGCTCGACGTAGTCGGCCACGTTGCCCAGGTAGGTGTCGTGGCTGACGGCGTCGAAGTTGTGCATGATCACCAGGTCGAAGCTGCCGAGCTGCTCACGAAAGAGCTCCTCGGTCGGGAAGGCGATCAGGCTCATCGGCGCGGTGCCGTCGTCGCGCAGGGTGTCGTCCCAGTCGCGCAAAATGTAGTAGCTGAGCAGCTCGACGTTGGGGTCGCGCTTGAGCAGGGTCCGCAGGGCGCGGACGTCCCAGTCGGGGCGGCCGGCGACGTGCAGGACGCGGACCTTGTCGCGCAGCACCTTGATCACGAAGGCGCGGCGGTTGTTGGCGAGGCTGGCCTCGGGCGGGTCCTCGCGCGCGGGGCGGACGCGGAATTCGTAGACGAACTGCCCGGTGCGATCGGGGGCGACCTCGAAGCGCAGGGTCTGGCGGTCGCTGTCGCCGCTGACGGCGGCGCGCTGCGTCTCGACCAGCTCGCCGTCGCGGCGCAGCTCGACGATCACCTGCTCGCCGTCGAAGCCGTGGGCGACGAGCTCGGCGGAGAATTCGGTCACGTTCTCGACGAAGGCGAACTCGCCGACGTGGAGCTCGGAGATCGCCAGGTCGCGCAGGGTCGGCGCGCCGAGGGCCGCGGTGGTGATCGGCAAGTCGAGGTCGGCGGCGACGGCCTCGAGGTGGGCGGCCTCGGCCTGGCCGCGGACGACGAGGCCGTCGGAGGCGACGACCACGGCGGCCAGCGGGGCGCCCTCGCCCCGGGCGGCGAGCTGCCGGGCCTCGGCGAGCTCGACGAGGGCGCGGGTCAGATCCGAGGCCGCGGCGTCGGGCTCGATCGCCAGGGCGTCGGCCTGGTCGCGGGTCAGGGGGGTGGTCCGGGAGCCGAAGGCGCGGACCTCGACGTCCACCCCGGGCTCGCCGCGCTCACCCTCGCGCCAGCTCGCCCGGGCGTCGGCGCTGGCCGACCACAGCGCCGCCAGGCGATCCCAGCGGCGGGTGGTCTCGCTGCCCGGATCGGCGCCCTCGGGGGCGTCGGCGAGATCCATGCTCGCCGAGCGATCGAGGAGGACCACGACCCGGCGCGCGCTCCCGGTCCAGGTCTGCTGGCGCAGGCCGAGCTCGAGGACCACGCAGACCAGGGCCGCGACGGCGACCAGGCGCAAGCTGAGCAGGGCCCAGGCGCTGCGTCGCCTGGTCCGGGTTGTGCCTCGGTGGGCGCGGACCAAGGTGAGGCCGGCCTCGCTCAGGGCTGCGCCCACGCACAGCACGAGCACGGCCCAGCCCAGGGGGCCGAGCTGGTGACCGATGATCAGCGACCAGTCGCTGCTCATGCTCATTGCCACCGCCGGCTGTGCAGCAGGGTCTCGACGTGGGCGCGGTCGGACTTGTAGTCGGTGCAGGTCGCGTAGAGCAGGATGTTCACCCCCAGGCGCATGGCCCACTCGCGCTGGACGTTGCCGCCGGGGGTGCACGGCCAGCGGTGCAGCCCATCGTCGCCGCGGGCGAGGGCGCCGCCGAGGTCGTTGGGGATGTAGAGCAGCTTGATGCGCCCCTCGTCCTGGACGCCGAGCAGCTCGTCCTCGGCCCGGGTCCGCCCGGCGGGGAAGTCGATGATGTAGAAGCTGCGGTAGAGCACGTGCTCGGCGGCGATCGGCGTCAGCTCGCTGCCCGGGAGCACGCGCGCGACGAGGGCCGCGAGGTCATTGCGAAAGCCGCGATCCGTGCCCCCGTCGGCGTCGTCGAAGACGATCATCCCGCCGAGATCGACGAAGCGCCGCAGGGCGTCCTCGCTGGCTCCGGCCCCGGCCTGGGTGCTGGCGGCGAGGCTGGGCAGCCCGCCGCGGCCGGCGACGTACAAAAAGGGCGTGGCGAACAGCTCGTCTTCGTTCAGCGAGACCGTGGTCGGCTCGTGCATCGGTGCCAGGCGCGTGCGCAGGCGCAGCTCCTGACCGAGCTCACGCATGGCACCAGGCCGCGGGTTCCAGTCGCCGCCGTACTGGAGCTGGGGCAGGTCGATCTGTAGCTCTGGCCCGGCGCTGGGCCCAAAGAGCGCGCGGGCGTCGGGCTCGAGGTCGTCGTCGGTGGCGGAGGGCGGGGCGGCGAGGGCCGACCGGGCGAGGCTCGAGGCCGCCGCCGCACCAGCGAGGGCCGCCGCGCCCCTGACGAGCCCGCGCCGGGACCAGGGCAGGGCCGGGCTGGAGGCGTCCAATGTGCGCTCGCGGGGCCGTCCTTCGCCGGCTGTGAGGCCTGCGAAGTGGGCGAGGTCGCGCGTCACGGGCTCGAGCTCGGGCGAAGCGGGCTCGCTCGAGGACAGCGCGGGGTGTCGAGGTGGTCGTCGGCCTCGCATGGTTGCGGGGCTTCACTGTATCCTGCCCCACGCCCGTGGCCAGCCCCACTCCAGTTTTGCAAGTCGAGAACCTGCGCAAGGAGTTCGTACGCGGCTTTTTGCGCCGGCGCACCGTCGCCGTGCAGGGCGTCAGCTTCAGCGTCGAGGCCGGCGAAGTGTTCGGTTTCTTGGGCCCAAACGGGGCCGGGAAGACCACCACCATGAAAATGCTCATGGGCCTGATCCACCCGAGCGCGGGCTCGGCGACGATCCTCGGCGCGCGCATCGGTGACCTCGAGGCCAAGCGGCGCATCGGCTACCTGCCCGAGAACCCCTACTTCTACGACTACCTCTCGGCCGAGGAGTACCTGCACATGGTCGGGCGGATCTACGGCCTCGATCGCGCGCAGCGGCACGAGCGGGCCGGCGAGCTGCTCGAGCGCCTCGGCCTGGGCATGGCCAGCAAGCGCGCGATGCGGAGCTACTCCAAGGGCATGCTCCAGCGCGTGGGCCTGGCCCAGGCGCTGATGGGGGACCCCGAGCTCGTCGTCCTCGACGAGCCGATGAGCGGCCTCGACCCCATCGGCCGCCGGGAGATCCGCGAGCTCATGCTCGACCTGCGCGCCGCCGGCAAGACCGTGTTCTTCTCGACGCACATCCTGTCCGACGCCAACTTGCTGTGCGATCGCGTGGGCATCATCGTCAAGGGCGAGCTGCGCGACGTCGGGCCGCTGGGCGAGCTGCTCAGCCCCGCCGTCCACCACGTCGAGGTGGTGTGGTCGGGCAGCGAGGAGCTGCGCGCGCGCATGCGCGAAGAATTCGCCGAAGGCCGCCACGAGAGCAGCTCGGAGGGCGAGGTGTTCGTGGTCGACGCCGAGACCAGCGAGGTGGTCCAGGCCGAGGTCGACCGCTTCGTGGCCGCGGTGGCCGGGGGCGGCGGCTCGCTGCTCCAGGTCAACCCGCGGCGCGAGACCCTCGAGGAGCTCTTCGTGCGCGACGCCGGCCTTCGCCCAGAGGATCAGAGGAGCTGATGAACGCCGTCTTGCAGATGATGGATCGCGTGTGGGCGATCGCCCTCAACACCTTTCGCGAGGCCGTGCGCAACAAGGTGCTGGCGATCCTCGTGCTCTTCGCCGTGGCGCTGATGGGCTTTTCGCTGGTCCTCGGCCAGCTCTCGCTCCACGAAGAGGTGCGGATCATCAAGGATCTGGGCCTCGCGGGCATCAGCATCTTCGGGGTGATCATCGCGCTCTTCTTGGGTGTGAACCTGCTCAGCAAGGAGCTCGACCGCAAGACCGTCTACGCGATCGTGCCCAAGCCGCTGCACCGCTGGGAGTTCCTGCTCGGCAAGTACGTGGGCCTGGTCGTGACCATGACCGCGCTGATCGTGCTCATGAGCCTGGTGTTGGCGGGCTTCCTGGCCATGCAGGGCGGGCGCCACGGCGTGACGATGATCCGCGCCGAGGTCCTGATCTGGCTCGAGCTGCTGCTGCTCATGGCCGTGGCCATGCTCTTCTCGAGCTTCAGCTCGCCGTGGCTGTCGGCGATGTTCGCCGGGGCGCTGTGGGTGATCGGCCGCAACACGGCGGAGCTCGAGGCCTTCGCCGGGGGCAAGCTCGCCGGCTCTGCGGGCGGCGGGGTGCTGCGGGTGGTGCTCGAGCTGCTGCCCGACTTCCGCATGTTCTTCGTGTCGGGGGCCAACTTCGACGAGGCGGTGGTCAGCGTCCACGACAGCTTCGTGACCTGGAGCTACGTGGGCAACGCGGCGCTCTACGCCGCGTCCTACAGCGCCACTTGCCTGCTGATCGCGATGTTCTTGTTCGCCCGGCGGGACTTCACTTGAGCGCGGAGGCGCCGGCGACCGAACAAAGCGCCAGCGCGGGCGGGCGGGCCAGGCTGCTGGCCAAGGTCTCCCTCGGCCTGGCGCTGGTGCTCTTACCCGTGGCCGCGCGGGCGCTCGTGGAGGGGCGCGTCGAGCTCGCCCGCGCCGACGCAGCCCGCGACGTGGGGGATCTCGACGCGGAGCTGCGCCACCTCGGACGAGCCGCGCGCTGGGCCGCGCCGATCTTCGATCACGACGAGCGCGCTCGGGCGCGCCTGCGCGAGCGCGCCGAGCAGGCCGAGGACGCTGGAGACGACGCCGAAGCGCTGGCCGCGTGGCGAGAGCTCCGGCGCGCGTTGCTGAGCGTCCGCGGGCCGCTGGGCCCCGACGCGGAGAGCTTGGCGCTCGCCAACGAAGGCATCCTCGCGGCCCTCGGCGAGCGCGCCGGACCGCGCTTCGATCGCGCGCGGGCCGAGGCCGAGCTCGCCGCGCTGCCCGGCCCCGAGCCCGTCCGCAGCCATCTCGCCGTGGCCTGCATGCTGGGCTGGATCGTCGCCACGCTCGGTTTCTTCTTCCGCGGACTCGACGGTCAGGGGCGGTTGATCCCAGGTCCGGCGTCGCGCTGGGGCGTGGGCGCGGTGGGTCTGTTGATCGCCTGGATCGCGTTGATGTGACCGGTGGGGCGCCGGCGCCTAGACCGAATCAGCGCGGCGCAGTTTTTCCTGGCCCAGTCATCGAGCCAATCCCCGACCTGTCGTGAAACTGTATTGAATCGATGGCGTCTCGCGCATGGTGCGAGACCACGCATTTGTTCGAGATCGAAGGCGGAGCCACCGCCAGCTCGCTGGGTGCGCTCCCGCTCTTCGAGTTGGGCAGCGAATTTTTTGCTTGGATTGAGCTGCCTCGCGTGCTCCTCTCGGATGTCTTGGGTGATTTCTCTTCTCTGACGGTTCGCGGCGTCGGTTTCGAATGGCAGCTCGAAGGCGGGCAGCTGCACGTCCTCGGCATGCCGGCGGTCGTGATGTGGAGCGAGACCACGGTCGCCGGGATGATGCAGGGCATGCATCGCATGGTCGGCACCGAGCGCTTCGTGCTGTGGATGCAGGCGGGCGGGCTCGAGAGCGTGGACGGCGACTGGAAGGTGATCTCGCAGGCCGAGTCTTTCGAGGCTGGCTTCGCCGAGCTCGCCAACTATGCGCTGACCTGCGGCTGGGGAGCGTGGACCTTGGTGTCGATCGACCGCGAGACCAAGCGGGCCGTGTTTCGCACCCAAAACAATTGGGAGTGCATCTACCAACAGGCGCTCGGCGTGCGTTGGGGCAGCGGCCTGACGGCGGGCAAGTTCGCCGGGTATTGCTCGCGGGTCTTTGGCACCAACTGCTGGGCGACTCAGACCTGCTATCAGGCCGGAGAAGACGCCTACGACGAGTTCGTCGTCGAGCCTTCGAGCGAGTCGCCGGAGGAGCGTCTCGACGCGCTGCTCAAGGCCGACAAGCGCACGCGTGCCGACCTCGCGGCCGCCCTCGAGCGCCTCGAGCAGGAGAACGTCGAGCGCCAGCGAGCCGAGCGCGAGGCTCGGCAGCGCCTCGAGACCATCGAGGCCATGTCCGCGCCGACCTTGCAGGTCTGGCGCGGAGTGTTGGCGCTGCCCGTGTTCGGCAGCGTGTCGGGCAGCCGGGCCGACCGGATCATGGACCAGCTGCTCGCTGACATTCAGCGCACCGGCTCGCGCTTCGCGATCCTCGACCTCACCGGCGCCGACGTGGTCGACACGAACAGCGCCGACCACCTGCTGCGAGTAGTCAAGGGCGTCGGCTTGCTCGGGGCGACCTGCGTGATCTGTGGGATCCAGCCGGCGGTCGCCCAGACCATGGTGGCGCTCGAGGCCGACCTCGGCGGGGCGGTGACCAAGGCCACCTTGGAAGACGCGCTGGGCTACTGCATCGCCCATAGCTGACCCCCTGCGTTCGCGCCTTCACACCTGCGTGGGGCACGAAACTCGTACCCACGAGGGTCATCTGCGCATGCTTCACTATGTGGCAATTGCGCAATGACGATAAAGTGCGTGCCAGAGCTCACCGATTTCTGTGTTTGTCTATTTATTCTCTAGTATTGAGCGCTTCAGGGTTGAGTTTCGGCAGGAATGGTGCGAAAGCTCGGCCATGCTTGCTCGTTTGGGGCGTCCGGATTTCTTGTTGCTCACCACATTTGCGGCTGGTCTGACGGCCAGCCTCGCGCCATCGCTGGCGCAGGCCGAGGAGCCGCAGCCGGCGGCCGAGACCGAAGCGGAGCTCCAGTCGAGCTTCTCCCTCGACCCCGACCCCGCCGTCTATGGCGGCTGGGCGAGCAACTACTGCGGGTGGCCGACCACGACCTACCTCGCGTTCAACCAGTGGTCGTGCACTGGCACCTTGGTGCACCCCAACATCGTGGTCACGGCGGCCCACTGCGCCGAATCGACCACGGGTCGCCCGGTCACGGTGCACTTTGGCGAGGAGGAGGGGGGCGGCGAGCGCAGCGTGAGCGGGACCTGCTACTCCAACCCGGGCTGGACCGGCTCCGTGGGCCCCACCGACTACGGCTACTGCCTGCTGGGCGAGTCGGTCGACGACATCCAGATCGTCCCGCCGGCCGTCGGCTGTGAGACCGACGCGCTCTCGGCCGGGCGCGAGGTCCAGATCGTCGGCTTTGGCCTGTCCAACAACGGCGGCTCCGGGACCAAGCGCGAGGTCACGACCACGATCAACGGCATCAGCCAGCAGGCTTCGGTCGGCGGCGACGGCCTCGACAGCTGCTCCGGCGACTCGGGCGGCCCGGTGTTCATCAAGCTGTCGAGCGACTTTGGCGGCGACGACACCTGGCGCGTGTTCGGCATCACCTCCGGCGGCGGCGAGTGTGGCACCGGCGGGATCTATGCGTTGATGCACGTGGCCATCCCCTGGGTCGAGGAGCACTCCGGCGTCGACGTCACGCCTTGCCACGACCTCGACGACAACGACGACTACGTCTGGGCGCCGACCCCCGACTGCGGCGGCTTCCCCTACGATCCGGGCGCCAGCAACGGGAGCTGGAGCAGCGGCTGCCAGGGCGACGTGAGCGGCTTCTCGGGCCTGTGCGGCGAGCCCTTTGGGGCCGAGGACGACATGGACCCGCCGACGGTCGAGATCACCGCCCCGGCCGACGGCACCACCTACGACACCGCGCCGGCCGAGATCACCGTCAGCGTGGCCGCCGACGACGGCGAGGGCTACGGCGTCGCGGAGGTCCGCCTGCTGGTCAACGGCGAGGAGTTCGGGGGCAACACCGACGGCACCGCGCCCTACGAGTGGGCCGGCATGGTCTTCCCCCAGGGCGCCTACACCCTGACCGCGATCGCCGTCGACTACAGCGGCAACGAGGCGATCTCGGATCCCGTGGACATCGGCGTGGGCGAGGAGGCGCCGGACTCGGAGGACAGCGGCGATAGTGGGGACAGCGGTGGCAGCGGCGGCGACAGCGGTGGCGACAGCGGTAGCGATGACGACGGCGCCGACGAGGTCGGTGGCGAGGACACCGGCGGCGGCGACGTGGGCCTCGACGACGACTTGATCGAGATCGGCTGCGCCTGCGCGGCCTCTCAGGGCGCGGCCGGTGGCGCCGGTGGCCTCGGCCTCGGGGCGCTCTTCGGCCTGGGGCTGCTCGGCTACCGCCGGCGCCGTCGCCAGGGCTGAGCGGCCAGCGAGCTCAGTGAAGCGCGAGCCGGGGGGGGCGTGCCTCTCCGGCTCGCGCTGTTTTTGGGGGCTGTCAGACCCTGCGCAGGCCGCAAGCCCTTCGCTCGCCTCTGCGGCCGGGGTCTGCGAGCATGGCCGCGATGTCCGGTCCCTTCGAATTCACCCTCGGCCTCGATCTTCGCCCGCAGACCACCGGCGCCATCGAATACGCGATGTGGCTGTGCAAGACCGCCAACATGAAGGCCGCCGGACACGTCCGGCCGCTGCACGTGATCGAGCCCGACGCCATGGTCGAGCTCATGCGCCACGCCGACGAGGCCACGATCATCGGGGCCTTCAAGCAGCGCGGCAAAGAGATCCTCGACAGCATCGCCCACGACGGTCACATGCACGCGCCCGAGGTGCTCGGCGGTGACGCGGTCGAGCTGCTCGAGACCCGCGCCGTCGACCAGGGCAGCACCGCGCTGATCGTCGGACGGCGGGCGCCGGGCGACGCGACCGGGAGCTTCCCGCGCTTGGGCATCGTCGCGCGCAAGCTCTTGCGTAGGCTGCGCCTGCCGATCATCGTCGCGCCCTCGGACCTCCTGGCCTCCAACGTGGGCGAGGGTCCGGTCGTGGTCGCCGTGGACTTCCAGGAGTCCTCGGCCCGCGCCGTGAAGTGGGCCCAGGGCGTGGCCGACTCCCTGGGCCGCGAGCTGCTCTTGCTCCACCTGGCCGAGATGCCCGACCAGCTCGGATATGCGGGCTTCATCCAGTCCGAGCGGTGGGAGCAGCTCGCCCGCGAGATCCTCGATCGCGGCAACGAGCGCATGGCCCAGTTCATGCGCGCCCACGACATCTCCGGCGTGCGCACCAGCGTGGTCCGCGGCCCGGTGCTCCCTGGCCTGATCGAGGCGGCGAGCGCCGCCAAGGCGTGCATGCTGGTCAGCGGCTCGGGACACCACGGCATGCTCCACCGCGTGATCGTGCCCTCGGTCGCCTCGGAGAGCGCGGCGATCTCGTCGGTGCCCGTGGCCGTCGTGCCCTGATCCGACTCGCTCGGGTCGAGCGGGGTTGATCAGCTAGATCAGGGGCGGCGGGCAAACACAGCCCCGCCGCCGGCGACGGTGGTGTTGCGAGGCCGAGCAAAACGCTCGCCCGCGAGGACGCCACCATGCCCGACGACGCAGCATCCAGGTTTGGCCCCCTGCCCAAGGGGCCGCTCTCTTCCGAGCTCTCCAAGCAAGCGCAGGCGAGCGCCACGGACATGCTCGCCTCGCTGATCGCGGACCAGCCCTCGTCCGTGGTCGAGGTCGAGACTCCTCCCGCAGAGCAGGTCGCGAGCGCGCAGCCCCGAGGCGAGTACGAAGCGAGCGCCGCCCTCGTTGCGAGCGAGGCGCTATTCGAAGCGCGGGAGCTGCTCGAGCTCGACGCAGACCCAGCGCCCGCGGGACGGCACGAGCACGAGCACGAGCACGAGCACGAGCACGAGCACGAGCACGAGCACGAGCACGAGGGCTTCGGCCCCGAGCACGACCACTTTGGCCTGGGCCCCAAGGTCAGCGTCGACGCCGACGGGAAGCGCTGCGTGCTCGCGGCCACGCAGGAGCTCGTGCTGCGCTGCGGCAAGGCCAGCATCACCTTGCGCGCCAACGGGCGGGTGATCGTCCGCGGGACCCACGTCGAGACCCGCGCCGATGGGGTCAACCGCGTGCGCGGTGGCAGCGTCGCGCTCAACTGAGGCCCAGGGATCTCATGGCAGCGAGCTTGGAGATCATGAACATGGACCCCGAACGACGAATCTTGTGGGAGGTCGCGGAGGAGCACCTCGACGAGGCCGCGTTCTTGTTCGAGCGCTGGGATCACGCCCTGGACTCGCCGCTCTATCGCCTCGACGAGCTCGCGGGCAGCTTCGAGGCCAGGACGCTGGCCCACATCGAGGGCCTCGCCGCGGGCGGTCAGCCCGTGCGCGCGCGCCTGCTCGAGCCGCTGATCGGCGACACCGAGGCCGACCCCGGGCAGGCCGTGATCGCGGCCGCGATGCTCCTGAACAACGCCTCGAGCGAGGACTGCGGGAGCGTGCTCGAGGTCCTCGATGGCCTCGACGGCTTCGCCAGCCTCGACGAGGCCGCGCGCGCGCACTGGCGGGCGCTGACCCGGGCCGTCGAGCTGAGCGAGCGCCCCGGCCTGGTCGAGTGGTTGGGCTGGGGTCTGAGCGAGCGCGCGGGCCCAGGTCTGGCCACGCGCCTGCGCGGCCTGGCGGCGCGGGGCGTGGTCGCGGACGCGCGGGCCGTGGCGTGGCTGAACGACGACGACCCGGCGGTGGTCGCCGCGGCCTGCCACCTGGCGCGGGGCAGCCAGGATCCCGCGGTCCTCGACGCCCTGCGCGGGCCGCTGATGGCCGAGGCGCTCGGCCCACGCCTCGCCGCCCTGGACGCGGCCTGCGTGACTCGGCCGGCGCCGATCTTCTCCTGGGTGCTCGAGCTCGCCTGGGCCGGGGAGGGGCAGCTGCGCGAGCGGGCGCGGCTGTGGGCGGCGCTGCTCGGCGGCGCGGGCGTGCACGCGCGCCTGCTCGCGGCGGTCATGGGCGCGGGCGTGGCCGATCTGAAGCCGGCCTCGCTGTGGCCGCTGGCCTTCACCGGGCGCCTGGCCGCCGTCGACTTCGCCGTCGAGCTCATGGCTCACCAGGACCTCGAGCCGGACCTGGCCCGGGCCGCCGGCGAGCTGTGCTCGCACATCGCCGGCCTGCCCGAGGACGACCGCTACTGGCTGCGCGAAGACGAAGACGAAGACGCGGACGAAAACGAAGATGAGGATGAAGACGAGCCGGAGCTCGAGGTGGAGCTGGTCCCGGGGCCGATCGCCGACCTGCGCCTGCCCAACCCCGACGAGGTCCGCAGCTGGTGGGCGGGCGCGCGCGCGCAGCTGGACGAGCGCAGACGCTACCTGGGCGGCGTGGCCATGGACGGCGAGCGCTTCATGGCGGCCCTGCGGACCTTGCCCTGTCGCCGCCGCCACCCGCTGAGCCTCGAGCTCGCCGCGCGCAGCGGCGGCCAGCGCCTCCTCGACACCCGGGTCTTCTCCAGGCGCCAGTACGCGCAGCTCGAGCAGCTCGCCCAGCTGCCCGCCATCGACCCCCAGGCCAGCCTCGCGAGCTGAAGACCATGCTGCAGGTCGAGAACCACACCCCCTTCGCCATGAGCCTGGCCCCGCTGCCCGGCCGCGACGGACGCGAGACCCTCTTCGTGATGATCCGGGCCAGCTTCGCCCTGAACCGCGCGGGCGTGGGCGAGCCGAGCGACGAGCAGCCCGAGCCCGAGCTCGTCGATCGCTACCGCGGCGAGGACGGGGCCTCGAGCCTGCTGTGCGCCTCGGACCTGCACCCCGGCAAGCGCGGCACCGACGTGGTCTTGATGGGCAGCGCCTGGGCCAGGGGCGGCGTGCCCACGCAGATGGTCGACACCTGCGTGCGCGTGGCCGAGCGCGCCAAGGTGGTCCGCGTCTACGGCGATCGCAGCTGGCGGCCGGGCGCGGTCGGTCCACGGCCCTCGCCCCCCGAGCCCTTCGTGTCCATGCCCCTGATCTGGGAGCGGGCCTACGGTGGCCGCGGGCCCACGGATCCCCGCACCGAGCGCTACACGGTCGAGGCGCGCAACCCCGTGGGCCGCGGCTTCGCCAAGGGCAGACCCAACGCGGAGCTGCACGTCGAGCCGGTGCCCAACCTCGTCGATCCGCGGGTGCCCTTCGAGCGCTTTGGTCAGGACGCCCTGCCGGCCTGCTACGCCTTCATCGCGCCCCACTGGCAGCCCCGGGCCGCGCTGGCCGGGACCTACGACGCCGCCTGGCAGCGCCGCCGCGCGCCCTATCTGCCCGAGGACTGCGACCCGGGCTTCTTCAACGCCGCGGATCCGCAGCTGCGCTTCGATCGCTTCTTGCTCGGCGACGAGCCCGTCGAGCTCCACGGGCTCACGCCGGAGGGCACGCTGAACTTCGCGCTCCCGCGCCTCGACTGGAAGATCGAGGTCAAGCACGGCCGGCGCTGGCGCCTGGACTGCGCGCTCGCGGCCGACCTGGAGACCGTGCTCTTCGAGCCCGATCTCGGCCGCGTGAGCCTGAGCTTTCGCGCCGCCCACCCCTGCGACAAGCACCTCCTCGACATCCGCAAGGTCAAAGTCGACCTGCAGAGCACGGACGAGAACTGATGGCACAGACAGTATTCGCCAACGGCCGCGGCGTCGATCACAAGGGCAGCGGAGGCCTCAGCCCCGTCTTCCCCGACGTCTGCAAGACCCCGAGCCCGGGCGGCCCCGTGCCGCTCCCTTACCCGAACATCGGCAAGTCCAGCGACACCGACAAGGGCCCAAAGTCGGTCAAGGTCGACGGCGAGATGCCGATGACCGAGGGCGCGGTCTATGCACGGACCAGCGGCGACGAGCCCGGGACCCTCAAGGGGGTGATCAGCAACGCCGTCATGGACGAGGCCGAGTACGTGCTCTACAGCTTCGACGTGAAGATCGAGGGCAAGGGCGTGTGCCGCCTCGGCGACTCGCTCTTTCACAACAAGAAAAACATCATGGGTTGAGGCGGGACGCATGGAGATCAACTTGAGCGTGCAGCGGGTCGCCCTGGCCAACGCCGCCGGCTTGTACACGCAAGCCGTGGAGACGGCCGTGCGCGCCGGCGTCTCGCGGGTGATCGAGAGCAGCTTCATGGACCTGCACGACGACCCCGTCTACCTCGCGCCCTTGCCCGAAGATGTGCTGCCCCCGCTCTCGGGGAGCCTGCCTGCGGCCAGGGCCAAGGCCCTGAACGTGCGGACCACGAGGATGCTGAAGATCGCCGGCCTCGCCCTGGCCACGCTCGTGGGCGACCTGCGCCTGGCCACGCCGCCGCCGCTGCTGCTGGCGGCGCCCAGGGATCCGCGCCTGCCTCGTGACCTGCTGGGGCTGCTGGCCGTGCAGTCCGGGGTGGAGCTCGACTGGTCCAGGAGCCGGCTGGAGCCGGGCGGCCGGGCCACGGCGCTGACCCTGCTCCAGCTCGCCGACGCGCTGATCTCCCAAGGCCGGGCGCAGGCGGTGATCGTTGGCGGGGTCGACAGCGGGATCGATCTCAAAACCCTCGCCGAGCGCTCGCTCGCCCACCGGCTGCACACGCTGGAACACTCCGACGGCTACTCGTCGGGGGAGGGCGCGGGCTTCTTGCTGGTGTCCCGCGGGCGGCTGGCGGAGGTGGAGCGAGGGTGCGGAGCCCGGATCTCGAGGCTGGGCCTGGGGCTGGAGCCCGGGACGCGGGAGAGCGAGGCGCCCTACCTGGGCGAGGGGCTGGCGGAGGCGATGGGGCAGGTGAGCGAGGGGCTCGGGGAGCGGGTCTCGACCGTGTTCACGAGCTTCAATGGGGAACACTACTGGACGCGAGAATTCGGCGTGGCGATCCTGCGCAACCGCCACGCGCTGACCGAGGATGTCCGCTTCATGCACCCGGCGATGAGCTACGGCGATCTCGGGGCGGCTGCGGGGATTAGTGCGCTTGGACTCGCCATCGAGGGGCTGCGGCGGAGACGCTTTGCGGGGCCTTTGGTGGTTTACGCTAGCTCGGACGATGGGGTTCGGGCTGTTGTGGTTGCTGGAAAGGAGTGAGAGAGATGGCTCAGGTTGCATTACATGCTGCTGTTTTAGGACATGATGGTAATAAAAAAATTGAATGTCCGTTTTGTAATAGCTATAAAAATGCTGAGAGTGTCAAATATAAGACGAGGAGGGGGTGCGAGAAAGAGTCTGGGCGGCTAGGTAAAGCTATATGGAGGGCTTTTGTGAATGGTGATGAGGGGATGGGTTATGCTAAGTGTGGTCATCGATTTGTGTATAAGACTGACAGTAATAAACCATATCGTTCCTCTCTTGGAAGTGATGGTCTGGGCAAGGAGGGGGGTGCGAGTTGGGGCGTTGATTTTTGTGGGTTGTTGGGTTCTTGTGGTGAGTGTGATATTGGTGATGGTGTTCGTGAGGTTGGAGGTGAGGCTCATCATGTTATACCTGGCGTTGAGTCAATGGATGGATCTCATTTTGAGATTTGGGCATGCGCTGATGAGGGTAAGATTTTTAGTGATATAGGATATAGTGTTGATGGGCCAGCTAATGGGATTTTTCTCCCCGGATATCCAAAGGGTAGTTTGTGTGAGAAGTGTAAATATAGTGTCGCTAAGAAAGTGATGGTGGCAGTTGAACGACAGTTTCATACGGGGAGGCACTGTGGTGGTTACGGTGATATGAAGTACGGGGGGGATTCTGTGAGCGTGAATGAGTCTGTTGGTATAGGGAAATTCAAGTGGGTTGACGACAACGAAAAATGGTCCGGCTCTGAGTGGGACAGGTTTGAGGCGAGGAGGGAAAAGAGGCATAAGGGTAAGAGTGAGTTTGAAAAGAAGAAGGCTCCAGATCGGAGGCTTGGTGTGAGTTCTGATGGCAGTGTTTCATATGCACAGGAGGCGAGAAATCGCTGTGATTTTGTGGGCGCGCTGGCAACTAGTTTTACGATGAATGGGGGAGGGTGTGGTAAGGATAATTGTCGTCCTCGAGAAGTGAAAGGTGGTAAGTCTAGGTATAATCCACCGTACGCTATCATTGATTGGATTAACTGTGAGTCAAAGGATCTTGCGAAGAGAATCTCGGGGGAAAAAAGCGGCTGGTGTGACTATGTGTCAGCGCATGCATATAATTACTATTTGGAGTGAATGGAATCTGTGTACTACCGAATAAAAGACTACTCCTACGAAGGCCGAGAAGACCTCTCCCTGGTCAAGCGCGCCAGCTTCGTCCACATCCCCTGGCTCCTGGGCATCCCCTGGACCGCCACCGTCACCGCCCCGATCACCGTCGACCTCTCCAAAGACATGGGCGGCGACATCATCCCGGACCTCTTCCTCACCGGCCTCCCGCTCCTCTCCCCCAAGGTCCTCGCGATCCTCGAGTCCCTGGGCATCGACAACTTCGACCTCTACGACGCCGACATCACCACCCGCACGGGCGAGCACATCACCGACTACAAGGCCTTCTACCTGATCGGCGCCCTGGCCTGCATGGACGAGGGCAACTCGAACTTCCGCAAGCTACACCCCGGCCGAATCAGCGTCTGGGACCTCGTCATCGACGAGTCGCGCACCATGGGCATGCCCATGTTCCGCCTGGCCGAAGACCCGCTGTGGCTGCTGATCTCCGAAGAGGTCAAGGAGGCCTTCGAGGCCGCCGACGTCCTCGGCGCTTACTACACCCCGGTGCCCTGCACCTGATCCAGCCTGATCCAGCCTGATCCAGCCTGATCCAGCCTGATCCAGCCTGATCCAACCCAGCTCAGTCCTCATCCTCCGGGCAGCCCCACTCGCGCGTGCGCGCCCCTGGCCAGCCCGCCAGCGCCCGGCGCAGCTCCTCGGCGCGCTCGCCTCCCAGCTCCTCCTCCAGCCGCCCAGCGAAGCGCTCCCCCGCGTCATAGCGCAGCCGGTTGTAGCGGTTGTAGGCCGAGAGCGCCGCGGGATCCTCGGGCGGGGATCGCATGCCAGCGCGCTCTTCGGCGACGTGGCGGCGCAGCTGATCATCCCCGGGCTTGCGCGCGCGGCCGACCTTGCGGACCAGGGCCCGGCGCAGGTCCGCGAGGGCGAGGGTGTCCGCCTCGGGGTCGTCGGGGACGAGCTCGCGGTAGATGGCGCGGTAGTGCTCGGCCTCGTCGGCGGCGAAGGCCTCGATGGCGCGCTGATAAGCCGCGCGCTCGTCGGGGTCGAGGCCGAGGTCCTCGGCGCTCTGCTCGTCCAGGCGCGTGGGGTAGTCGGTGCGCACGTCGCAGTGCCGGGCCATGGCCTCGAGCTCGCTTTGGGCCATGCCGTAGTAGCTGAGCTCGCCGGTGACCGAGCGCTCGGCGAGCAGCTCGTTTTGAGCCTCGAGCGTCTCGATGCGCTCGCTGGCCTGGCGGAGGTCGACGCGCGCGGCGGGGTGCGGGCGATCGAAGCCGTCGAGCTCGCCGCCGCCGCGCGCGGGCTCGTCCGTGGGGATGGGCAGCTCGCGGGTGCAGTCGCAGCTCGAGTCGTCGCGGGGGGCAGAGCCGAGCACGCCGAGCTCGTAGAGGGCGACGGTCAGCAACACCGAGGTCGGGGCCGCCAACCAGGGCAGGGCGCGCTCGAGGGACCGCGGGGCCATGGGCGGATGATAGCGCGGCTCGGCTCAGCTCGGGCGTTTGAAGGCCGCGCGGGCCGCCTCGACCTCGGGGCGGGTGGCGCAGCCTTCGAGGTGGTCGTTGACCATCCCCATGGCCTGCATGAAGGCATAGGCGGTGGTCGGCCCAAAGAAGCGAAAGCCGCGGGCTTCGAGGTCCTTGGCCATGGCCTTGGCGCTTGGGGTCTGGCCGAGCGCGGCCAGGCTGGCCTTGTCGTATTTGCGTGGGCGCTCGCTGGGATCGGGCTCCCAGCGCCAAAAGTAGGCCGCGAGCGAGCCGTACTCCTCGGCCAGGGCGCAGGCCTGGCGGGCGTTGCTCAAGGTCGCCTCGATCTTCCCGCGGTGGCGGACGATGTCGGCGTTGGCGAGCAGCTTCTCGGTCCGGCTCGCGGGGCGCCAGCGCGCGATGGCCTCGAAGTCGAAGTTGGCGAAGGCGCGGCGAAAGCCCTCGCGCTTGCGCAGGATCGTCAGCCAGCTCAGCCCCGACTGGAAGCCCTCGAGGCACAGCTTCTCGAACAGGCGGTGGTCGTCGTCGACCGGGAAGCCCCACTCTTCGTCGTGGTAGCGCTGGTAGTCCTCGAGCTCGCCGCACCACCAGCAGCGGGTGATGCCATCGTGGGTGATCAGACCGTCGCGCTTCGCCATTTTCGCGCGGAGTCTCGCACGCCTGGGGAGCCTCGCCGATCCTGGCCAGCGCGCGGCGGAGGGGACGCCCGCGGGGCTATGGTCATATGAAAACCGTGCAGTGTGCATTGCTGGATTTTCATTTGGTGCCATATTCGAAGTGTTGGCAAACCAGGCCCTCCGGGGCCCTTGGCAGCGGGAGAGCGGCTGATGTCGCGCATCGAGGTCATCACCGATTTCGAGCCCATTCGGCTCATGGTCCAGACGGGGCAGCCCTCGGAGCTCGAGCTGCGCGCATTCTTGGCGCAGGAGCGCGAAGACCATGCGCGCTTGTTGTATCGCGGCCAGCGGGCGCTCGCGGTGCTCGATCCCAGCTGCGGTCGAGGGATGCGCTGGGTCCACGAGGAGCTGCGCGCGCTGTGGGTGCTCGAGCACCGCGCGATGCTCGAGCAGACGCTGATGGGGGTCGCGGTGCTGGCGGGGGACTGCGTCGACGCGTGGGAGTGGTTCTCGGCGCTCGCGGTGCCGCGGGTGGTGCTCCGGGACCTCGACGCGGCGATCGAGTGGGGATACGCGCTCTTGGCAGCCGAGGAGCTGCGACTCGAGCGGGCGTCCTAAGCCAGCTCGCGGCGGCCCAGGACCTGGCGGACCAGCGCGAGCACGGTGACCTCGCCCTCGTCGTTCGCGGTCAGGCGCAGGTCGGGGAAGTCGGGGTTTAGGCTGCGCAAGATCAGGGCGCTGCGCACGAGCTCTCCGCTGGGCAGCGGCGCCCACTCGACCTCGACAACCTTGACGCTGAAGCGTCCCGCGTCGGGGGCGTCGCCGGACAGGCGGATCAGGGCTGGGCGGCCGACGGCCTGCTCGATCGGCGCGGGGCGAAATAGGCACCAGTCGCCGTCGGAGATCATCGGCGCCATCGAGGCGCCGCGAACCCGCGCGACGAAGTCGCCAGGGAAGAAGGCGGGGGCGCCCTCCCAGGTCACCCAGTCTTCGCTGTGGGCGGGATCGATAAGGTCTCGCCACGCGCCGCTGAAGCCACCCGCCGCGGCCTCGAAGTCGAGGAAGGGCACGGCCTCGGTCCACGGGGAGCCGCTCGCTGGCTGGACGGAGCGAGGCGCAAAGCTGCGCGGAGACTCGGGCGCGAGGCGTAGGGGTCGAGCTTTGGAGTCGCGGGGTAGTGGAGCGCCGACCGCCAGGCGCTGGCGAGCCGGCCTCGCGGCCAGGCAGGCGCGCAGGTGCTCTCGGGTCTCGTCATCGAGCACGAAGAGGTGGGTCGATCGCATGCCGCGTGTGAGCAGCACGCGGTAGACGTTGCGCAGCTTCTCGACCGGATCGAGCGCGCTCTTGCGCAGCTGCTTTTTGAAGTCGTTGTCCTTGCTGTACTCGAGCTGCGCGACCCAGCGATCCCCTCGCCACACCAGATCCTCGCCCCAGATCACGCCGATGTCGTCGAACTCGAAGCCCTGGACCGCGTAGATGCTCCCGACTTGTTCGTAGGCGTCGTCGTCGAGGGCCCACTTGAAGTACTGGTTCTCCGTTGGCTTTCGATGCTGGCCGGTCTTGTGGATCCACGCGCCCGACCAGCCGCCAAAGCGGGCGTCGAGGAGGTCGTGGGGCTGCTGGCCGAGGCCGTCGAGCTTGGACCAGCGCCAGCAGTAGCCCGCGAGCAGACGGCAGCGTCGCCCCTGGCTGGCGAGCGCGCGCAGGTGGTCATCCATGGCGCGCATCTCGTCCCAGATCCGCGCCTGATAGACGCCGTCGCTCTGCCATTCGTGATCCAGGCCGGCGCGAAAGTCGAGCAGGCCGTCGACCCAGTGGATGTAGCTGGTCGAGCCGGCGCAGCGAAATTGTGCGTCGAGCTCGTGGAGCTCGTGGGGGATGCCGAGGGCTGCGGCGCGCTCGATGATCAGCGAAGAGTTGCCGATCTCTCCGGCGCGCACGGACTGGTTGTCGTCGAGGAAGAACACGCTCACTCGGCTGGCGGCGAGCACCTCGTCGATCATCGAGACCTCGCTGAGCCACTCGACCTTGCCGTTCGGGTACTTCATGCGCCGGTGCTTCCACAGCCGGTGGGCCTCGTCGCAGATCGCTAGATCGAGGCGCTGGGGATCTCGAGCGCCGAGCTTGGCGAGATCGGCGAAGGTCGTGAACAGGTCGCCGAGAGGGAGCGCTTTTTTGGTCCGTACGCCGTGGATCCGCTTGGCCATGTCCAGGGCGAAGGCCTGGGTGCGGCCTTGGAGCACGACCTGGAAGGCCTTGGAGCCGGTCGCGTGGGCGACGGCCCACTGCTGGCGAGCGGCGTCTGCGAGCAGCTGGATCGCCAGCACGCTCTTGCCGGTCCCGGGTCCGCCGCGGACGATGACCACGCGCTGCTCGCCGCCGTCTCGGGCGAGCTGAACGGCGTGGCGGATCGAAAAATAGGCGGTCTTCTGCTCGTCGAGCAGACGCCAGTCGGACTGGCCCTTGATGCACTCGACGAGGGTGTCGAGGAGCTTGGGGCTGGGCAGGGGGTGACCGCGCTGGATCCTGTCGGCGGCGGGCTTGCCCGGGCCGGGGACGAGGCGCTGTGCCAACCACTTCGCGAATAGACGGCGCTCGCGTGCGAAGAAGAGCGGATAGTCCCGAGGGGAGGTTGCGTAGCGCTGTTCGTCACGCAGCTCGGCCTTGTCGCTTCTCGGGTCGAGCTCGTGCAGGAAGCTGGCGCCGTGCAGGGCGATGGGGGCGAGCTGGCCGCTCTTGTTCCCAACCCCGATCTCCGGCGAGGTGAAGGCGCTGTGGTAGTGCCGCAGGGTCTCGACGTAGTCTCTGACCTGCACCGAGGGGTGCAAGACGTTGCGGCCGCCGGCGAACACGTGGTCGCTGAGATGGGAGCTGGTCACGAAGGACCACTGCTTGAGCTCGATGACGATCGCGCTGGGGCCTGCGCTGGTGTGACCGGTGATCAGCGCGTCGCAGCGCCGGCCGTTGAGGGGCATGAAGAGCTCGACGAAGATCTCGCCCGTGGCGAATACCGGGTCGGCGAGGACCTCGGCCAGGGCGGGGAGCGAGCGTCGCCAGGACTCGACCTCGGCGGCGCTCGGTGGGCGATCGGAGAGCTCGAGGAGTCGATCGCGGAGCGTGGGGACCAGGGTCTGGTCGTCCACCGCGGTCAGGAAGTCATGGAGGGGAGCAAAGTAGAGATAGCGAGCCATTGCCCGTCGCCCTTCGCGAAGCTTGGCGATGGTAGCGCCACGTTGGCAGTGCTCCCAGTCCCCGCGGACGAGCAGCGTTGGAGAAGGATGTGCTCCAAGGGCTCACAGTCCGCCCCTGCGAGCTTCGCAGTCCAGCTGCCGGCAAAGCATGCAGGCTTCGCACGCGTCGCCTCGAGTTTCCCGCAGCATTGTCCCAAACCCCGCTCAGCGCCCTCTCACGCCGGTCTGAGCCTCGGCACGGCCTTCGCAATGCAGACCTTGCGATGCTTAGCAAGCCCGATATCGAGCACCTGGCTTTTTTCTTCACCCCTGCCTCGATCGCCACGGCCGTCCTGGTCCTGCCCTTGCTGCTCTCGGGCTGTGACATCGACGAGGACGCGGCCGGCGATGACGAAGCGGAGGCGACCGATGGATCGAGCAACGACGAGTCGAGCGTCGACGAGTCGAGCGCCGACAGCAGCGGCGAGGAGGCGCTGGCCGAGCTGCCCTCACCGACGCTGCCCGATGCGCTGCTGAACTACAGCCCCGAGCTCCCCGATCACTTTCAGACGACCTTCGTGATCAACTCGGACAACACCCCCGGCGACAACCTGATCACCGACGCGGGGGCGACCTTGGGGCGGGTGCTGTTTTGGGACAAGCGGCTGAGCCAAAACGGGAGCGTGGCCTGCGGCTCCTGCCACGATCCGGCCCTGGGCTTCTCGGACGACGTGGCGCTGTCGACCGGCTTCGACGGCGACCTGACCGGGCGCAACTCGATGCCCTTGATCAACCAGCGCTGGTACGGGCGTGGGGCGATGTTCTGGGACGAGCGCGCGGATACGCTGGAGGACCAGGTGCTGATGCCGATCCAGGACAGCGCGGAGATGGGCCTGACCCTCGACGAGCTGCTCGTTCGTGTCGAGGATGCGGACTACTACGCGCCGCTCTTCGAGGCGGCCTTCGGGGACGCCGAGGTGAGCGAGGAGCGGATCTCGCAGGCGCTGTCGCAGTTCGTGCGCTCGATCGTTTCATACCAGTCGCGCTGGGACGAAGGCGTGATCGCCCTGGCCGGCGAGGTGGATCAGGACTTCCCCAACTTCACGGCGGAGGAGAACCTCGGCAAGGACATCTTCTTTGGGCGGGGGCGCTGCGGGACCTGTCACATGTTCGCCAACCCCCTGACGCCGCCGCCGGCCGGGGTCGTTCCGCCGCCGCCCACGGACAACCTGGCCATTGCCTTCGTCAACATTCCCGCCAACAACGGCCTGCCCGACGATGGGGACGAGGGCTACGGGGCCGTCACTGGGGTGGCCACGGACATTGGGACGTTCAAGAGCCCCTCGCTGCGGAACGTCGCGCAGACCGGGCCCTACATGCACGATGGGCGCTTCGACACCCTGGATGAGGTGGTCCTGCACTACAGCGAGGGGATCGAGCTGACGCAGAACCTCGACGCGCGCCTGCGAGATCCAAACAACCCTCAGCTGCCGCTGCGCCTGAACCTCGACGCGAACGAGCGCGCGGCCCTGGTGGCCTTCCTGGGCACCTTCACCGACGAGACCCTGGCTGGGGAGGCGCGCTGGGCCGATCCTTTTTGAGGGGTGCATCGTGCGCAAAAATGAGCGAGCATGGTCGGGCCGGAGCTCGACCATGACTCGACTTGCACCTTGCCCCACCTGCAAAAACCACGTGCTGATCAGCGAGCGCGAGTGTCCCCACTGTGGCGGCGCGCTGCGGACCACGAGCCACAACCCGGCGCTGCCGCTGGTCATGTTGGGCCTGACCCTGGCGGCCTGCCCAGCGGATGCTGAGCCCGCGTACGGGGTGCCGGATCCGACGACCACGGCGGAGAGCGGGAGCGAGACGGCGGACACCGGAGACGCCGACGCTACGGCCGAGACCACGACCGACACGACGACCACGGGGGAGTCGGAGTACGGGGTGCCGGACACGGGGGAGACGACGAGCGCCACGGAGGACTCGGAGTCCACCGGCGAGCCGGAGTACGGCGTGTCCGAGACGGGCGAGAGCGACACCTTCGCGGAGCCGGACTATGGCGTGGCGGAGACGGACTCGGGCGAGACCGACACGATGGGTGAGCCGGAGTACGGCGTGGCCGAGACCGACTCGGGGAGCTGAGCGCGGCTCGCTGGAGCGCGGCGGGTCGCGCTCGCGTTGTCCTCGAGGGGTGCATTTTGCGCAAAAATGAGCGAGCATGGTCAGGTCGGAGCCCGACCATGAATCGACTCACACCTTGCCCCTCCTGCAAAAACCACGTGCTGATCAGCGAGCGCGAGTGCCCCCACTGTGGCAGCGCGCTGCGGACCGCGAGCCACAACCCGGCGCTGCCGCTGATCGTGATGGGCCTGACCCTGGCGGCTTGTCCGGTGGTCGCCGAGCCCGAGTACGGGGTGCCGGATACGACCACGGCGGAGAGCGGGAGCGAGACGGTGGACAGCGGGGACGCCGAGACGACGACCGAGACCACGACGGATACGACGACCACCGGGGAGTCGGAGTACGGGGTGCCGGACACGGGGGAGACGACGAGCGCCACGGACGACTCGGAGTCCACCGGTGAGCCGGAGTACGGCGTGTCCGAGACCGACTCGGGGGAGAGCGACACCTTTGGCGAGCCGGAGTACGGCGTGGCCGAGACCGACTCGGGGGAGAGCGGCGCGCTCGGTCTGGCGGAGATCGACTCTGCGAGCGACACCGACGGCGAGCCGGAGTACGGCGTGCCCAACTCGGGCTGGTAGGGTCCTCCTAACGCTCGGCGAGCCAGGCCGCGAGGCGCTCGCGCTCCTGCTCGGCGGCCATGCTGCCGGCATCGTCGAAGTCGGCCAGGGCGGCGCGGGCGACCTCTCGGGCCGCTTGGTGATCGCCCCGCTGCCACAGCGCGCGGGCTCGGGTCGCGCGGGCGTCTCCCAGCATCGCTTTGGAGTGGCCATCGGCCTCGAGGATGGCGATCGCTCGATCGGCGAGGCTGATGGCTTCGTCGCTGTGCTCGCGGTGGAGGGCCTCCTTGGCCAGGGGGATCAGCGAGTCTGCGACCTCGGGCTTGTCGGGGCCGATGGAAGCCTCGGTCGTAGCGAGGGCGTGCTCGAGCAAGTGGTGGGCTTCGTCGTGGCGGTCGAGCTCGGCGTAGACCAAGGCGAGCTGGACCTGGACGCGGGCGAAGTCGAGGTGCTCGTGCTCGCGGTTGGCCGCGACGATGGCCAGCGCGCGCTCGAGCTGCGCCGCGGCCTCTGGGAGGTTGTCCGCGCGACGCTCGACGAAGCCCAGCAAGGACAGGATCGTGCCGTAGTCGAGGTGGTTCTCTCCGTGGACCCGACGCACGATCTCGAGGGCCGCCTCGAGGGCCTCGCGGGCCTCGTCGAAGCGGCCGAGGTCCGTGAGCGCGAGGGCTTCGGCGGTGTAGTCGTCGGTCAGCTTGGGATTTTCGGGGCCAAAGCTGGTCAGGCGGATCTCCTTGGCGCGGCGGAGCAAGGAGAGCGCGCGCTCGGGCTCGCCGAGGCCCTGCTCGAGGAGCCCGAGGTTGCGCAGGGGGGTCGCTAGCTCGGGGTGGTCGGGGCCGAGGGTGAGCTCGAAGTCGGCGACGATCTGGGCGAAGATGTCGCGGGCCCGCGGCTTGTCTCCGCTGACATCGATGATCGCGGCGAAGTTGCTGCGCTCGTGGTTGAGGAAGGGGTGCTTGGGACCATAGAGCGCTTCGTAGGCTTCGAGCACGCGCTCGTAGCTGCGCGTGGCCAGCGGGTAGTCGCCCTGTTGAAAGGCGGTGAGCGCTCGCGCTCGGTCGAGCCGCGCGTGGAGCAGGCGCTGCTCGCCCTCGAGGCGAACCAGCGCGCTCTCGGCGAGGCGAGCCCACAGCGCGGCGTCTTCGCTGCGCCGGTCGAGGTAGCCCGAGAGGGTCATCAGCTGGATCGCCGCGTCCGCGCGCAGGCGGAGGGTCTCGCTGCGATCGGCGAGGAAGAAGGCGTCCGTGGCGGAAGAGCGCGACTCTTCGAAGCGCCCGAGTTGCAGCTGCATGCGCGCGAGTTGGGCCATGGCCCGAGCCTCGAGCGGGGCCCAGTCCAAGGTCTCGGCGGCGGCGACGGCCTTGATGGTGTGCACGAGGGCGGCGTCGAGCTGCCCGAGCAAGGACAGGGCGTCGGCGCGCGAGAGCGTCTCGATGACCGCGAGCGCCTCGCCCTGGCGCGCCTCGGGGAGCGTGGGCAAGCTGGCGAGGTTCGTGGGATCCCTGCACCAGGCGACCGGGGGGAGCGAAGCCGCGGCGGAGATGGCCCGGGTGGTCGCTAGCTCGTGGCCTTCGCTGAGCTCGTCGAGCAGCGCTTCGAAGGCGGCCCGGCCGTTCTCGAGGCACCACGCGGCCTTGTTCGCCAGGGCGTCGTCGATCTGTCCGCGCAGCTCGTGGTCGAGGCAGGTCTGGGTCTTGGCTTCGCGCCAGTCTTTGGCGTAGTCGTCGAGATAGGCGAGGGCGCGGGTGGTGGCGTCGGCGGCGTAGTCGAGCTCGCTGGATAGCAAGGCGGCGCGCAGATCCTGGTGGCGCGCGGGGGTCCAGGGCTGCTCGATGCTCGCGCCGGCCTGCTCGCAAGCGGCGACGACGCGCGCTTCGCTGCGCTCGCTGGCGATCTGCGAGGCCCCTGCCGCGCCACTGGCCACGGCCACGAGCACGCCGAGGCTGAGGCCGAGGCCGCGCAGGCGGGCGCGCGAGCGGCCCTGGGCCAGGGTCTCGACGAGGGCGTCGATGCTCGGCCAGCGCTGGTCGGGGGAGAGCGCGAGGCCGCGCTCGCAGGCTCGCCGCAACCAGCGAGGCACTCCCGCGCCCGTGCGCGTTGCCCTGCGCTCGCCCAAGACCCCCTCGGTGTCGCCGCGGGCGAAGGGGCGCTCGCCGTAGAGCGCCTCCCACAGCGTGGCGCAGAAGCTGAATTGATCGGCGCGGGCGTCGATGCTCAGCCCGGTGAGCTGCTCCGGGGCCATGTAGGCCGGGGTCCCGAGCACGGCCCCGGGCTGGGTGAGCGTCTCGACCAGGGGATCGTCGCGCCGCGGCGCCTCCCCATCCGCGGGCTCCTGCTCGTCCGCCTCGCCACGCGCGAGGCCAAAGTCCATGACCCGCGCGCGCCCGTCCTCGCCGATCATGATGTTGCTGGGCTTGAGGTCGCGGTGGAGCACCGAGGCGGCGTGGGCAGCCGCGACGCCACGGCCGACCGCGACGAAGATCGCCAGGACCTCGGGCCACGACCGCGGGCGTGCAGCGAGCCACTCGTCGAGTGTCGAGCCGTCGACGAATTCCATCGCCAGCCACAGCTCGTCGCCGAGCACCCCGATATCGTGGACGGCGACAACGTTGGGGTGCGAGAGCCGGGCGAGGGCCCGCGCCTCCCGGCGGATCCGTGTGCTCGAGGCCTGACGCCGATCCCCGCGCAGCATCTTGAGCGCGACCTTGCGATCGAGATCGGGGTCGTAGGCCGCGTAGACGACTCCCATCCCCCCGGCGCCGACGCGGGCCAAGATCACGTAGCGATCGACAAAGTCACCAGGCGCGAGCTCGGTGTTGTCGTGGATCACTGCGGGCAGCGACTGGGCGTGTGTCGTCGACTCGAGCTCGGACAAGCTGGGCTCCCGCGTCGAGCGTATACTCGACTCGTGGCGGACGACAGCACGACTCAGCTCGTCTGGCCCCACGCCTCGGCGGCCTTCCTGCGGTTGGGCTTCGAGATCCTCAATGGCGTGGAGACCGGGCGCGAGCTCTTGCTCCAAAATGCCGAGCATGTGCTCGGTAGGGGCGCAGAGGCAGATTTGCGCATCGATGACACGGGCGTCTCGCGGGTCCACGCCAAGGTCCTGCGCACGTCGCAGGGCATCACGAACTTGATCGATCTCAACTCGAAAAACGGGATCGCGGTCAACGGTCGTCGCGTGGACGTGGCTGTGCTTCGTGTTGGCGATCGCGTCATGCTCGGCCCCTTTGTCGAGCTTCGCTTTGGCGATCTACATGGAGAGGCTCGGACCGTGGAACGCTTGCACCATGCAGAGCAGCTGCGAGCGTTGCTCACGGCGCGTCAATTACAGGTCGCCAAGCTCGTGGCCCAGGGGCTGGGGAATCGCGAAATTGCTGCGCTGCTCGGGCTGCGGGTGCGCAGCATCGAGAGCCACCTCGAGCGGATCTATGGCCGCCTCGACATCAACACGCGCTCGGCGTTGACGCGGATGGTGGTCGAGGCGGGCTTTGGCGAGCTGAGCTGAGCTCAGCCGTGCTCAGTCGATGCCGAGGTCGACGGACCAGCTGCCAGAGTTGTCGCTGAAGATGTCGCCGTCGTTGAAGCCGAGGTAGAGCCGGCCGGCTTCCTCGGCGACGAAGCTGCCCGCGGTGCCGATACACTGCGAGATCCCGTCGGTGCCAACCTTGGCGACGAGCGACCAGGCCGGGCAGCCCGGGGCGATGGACAGCTGCCAGTAGGTGCCCTCCTGGCCGGCGCAAGTCTGAGGGGCGCCGTCAGTCCAGCTGATCTCGCCGGCGTCGTCGGGGCACGAGAGGCTCACGGTCTGACCGGCCGCCACGTCGATCTCGGTGTCCTCCCACCATGACGCGCAGGCCAAGCCGCCGCAGTACTCGGCCTTGTAGCCGCTGACGACCACGGTGGTCTCGAGCGTCTCGCCGGGCGCCTCCTCTTGCTGGCCCTCGCCGTCGAAGAGGTTCTTGGTGCAGTAGCCGAAGCTCGCCGAGCCGCCTCCGGGGAAGTCGTCGTCGGGATCGTCGGGGGTGAGCACGTCGTTCCAGCCTGCGCCAGAGAAGGTGCAGGTGGTCCCGTCGCAGTCGCTGGCCACGGCGTTCCAGGGCGAGCCGGACTGGAGCTCACCTTCGACCTCGAGGATCACCTGCCACTCGACGTAGTCGGTGTCGTAGTTGACCACGCTGACGTTGCGGCACAGCCCAGTCTCCCACTGGGTCGTGACATAGGAGTCGACGACGAGCCCCTCGCAGCCGGTGGAGCCGAGCTCGCAGCCGGCGCTCAGGCCCTCGCGGCAGTAGCCAAAGGAGGCGGTCTGCCCGGGCTCCAAGGTGGCCTGGTAGTCCGCGCCCTCGAACACCAAGCTGGTGCCCTGGTCATCGAGCAGGTTGGCGCTCCAGTACTCGAGATGCTCGCCCTCGGGGGCGTCGACCGTGGCGATCCAGGACACGGGGTAGTCGTGCTCGTTTTTGACGGTGTAGTAGCGACACACGCCGTCGCCCCAGGCGTTCTCCGCGTCGAGGGTGACGGTGGCCTGGGCGCAGTCGCCCTGCTTGGACCAGGGCTCGTTCATGTCCGTCGCGTTGCAGTGCCAGAGGAGGTGGTCTGGGCCGCAGATGACGTCGCCGTTGCGCCCGATGAAGTGCTCGCGCTCATGGGGCAGGCCCTCGCCGTCGTCGCCGGCGCAGAAGGCCCCCTCGCTGGTCCACTGCAAGTTGGGCGGGGTGAAGTCGTCGTAGACGTCGACCCACTCGTCGCCGCAGTCGAGATCTTGGTCCTGGGCGGGGCCGCCCTTCCAGAACATGTAGCTGCACATGTCGTGCTCGAGGCAGTCTCGGCTCCATATGTCGATGGCCTCGATGGAGTCGATGCCGAGCGCCTCCTCGAACATGTCGGGGGTGTCGACCTCGAAGCCGAGCGGACTGCAGCCGTCGCCACACTTGCCCATGCAGGCGTAGTCGCCCACGCCGCCCAGGGATTGGACGTAGTTCGCGCCGACGAGCACCTCGACCTCGTAGCGGTTCCCGTAGCGGTCATCGAAGGACGCGACGACGACCTCCCCAGGCACGATCTTCTGGCTGTGATCGTTGTCGTGCCCGCAGTCATCCATGAGCTCGTCGACATCGCAATCCCAAGAGCTGGAGCAGGCGAGGGCGGCGACGAGGTCGCAGCGTCCGCAAGATTCGAGGCGTTCACCGACGCTGCATTCGAGGTCGAGGCGGCACGCGAGGATCGACGGCACAGCGCAAGGATTGAGGTCTGCGCGCAGCTCGGCGCTGGCGCTGGGGTCGAACTCGGCGGCTGGATCCACGCAGGCGCCAGCGGCCAGACCCGCGCTCAGGGGGAGGATGAAGAGGGAGAGCTCGAGGAGGGGGCGCTTGGAGGGGGAGAGCATGGCCGCAAGCTAGGCCCTACGCGGCGCGGGCGAAGCTGTGAAACCACCTCAGCTGCTGTCTTCGTTTGGGGTAATTTTACGTCAGAGCACCGGCAGGGAGCGGCGCGCGCTTGGCTTGGGGATGTCCGCAGACCAGGGCTGCTCGCGCAGCTCGAAGCGGCCAAAGTCATAGGGCGCGCCAGGAGGGGCGTCGGCGTGGACCAGGAGCTCGCGCAGGCCCTCGCGGCGCAGCTTGTCGGCGCGGTAGTAGCAAAAGGGGTTGTTGCCGCGGCGGCCCAGGGTGCTGTGGCTGGTGAAGGAGCAGCCGGCCCGGCAGATCTCGGCGTAGTAGCAGCTCGCGCAGCGCCCCCACAGCTCCGAGGTCCCGCGCTCGCGCACGAAGGCCAGGTGCTCGGTGTGCTTCCAGATGTCCTCGAGGCTGAGCTCGCGGACGTTGCCGCCCACGTAGGGGGCGGTGGGCAAGGAGGGGCAGCCCTTGACCGCGCCGTCGGACTCGATGCCCATGACGAAGCGCCCGGCCTGGCAGCCGCTGAAGAAGCGGTCTTGACGATCGGGGCGCGAGCGCAGCGTGGACTCGTGCGGCCCGTAGTAGCCGAGGTTGTTGCCCAAGGTGATCCGGAAGCTCTGCATCGGCCCCAGCCCGCGGGCCTCGGCGCGGGCCCGGGCGTCGCGCTGGATCTCTGCGAGGGTGTCGATGATGTCGAGGATCATGTAGGGCTGGATGATCCACTCGGGGTGGTCGCCGGCCCGGCCCATGGGCGCGGTCAGCTGGCCGCGCCAGACGAGCACGCCGGCCGCCTCGAGCTCGGCGGCGATGGCCGGGAGCTCGCCCATGTTGAGCTGGTTTATCTGGGTGTTGCTGGTCACCGTCATCCCGACCGCGCGGGCGTTGCGGATCGCCTGGATGGCGGCGGCGTGGCTGCCCGGGCTGGCGCGCAGGCGATCGTGGACCGCCTCGCTGCCGTCGATGGACACGCCGATGGCGGCAAGGCCGGCGGCGCGGAGCTTCTCGGCCCGGGTCGGGGTGAACCCGCGCCCGCCGGTCTGCATGGTCACCCGGATGCCCTTTTGGGCGAGGTAGGCGACGAGCTCGTAGACGTCGCCACGCAGGTAGGCCTCGCCGCCGATCAGCGTGACCTCGCGGGCGCCGAGGCGCTCGAGGGCGTCGGCGACCTCGAAGAGCTCGGCGGTGTCGAGCTCGTCATCGCGCACGGGGCCCGCGCGCGAGCCACAGTGATCGCAGGCGTGGTCACAGCGGAGGGTCGTCTCCCAAACGACGTAGATGGGTCGCGGGGTGTCGAGCTCCTCGGGGCGGACGCTGCGTGGGCTGGCCATGGCCCCGCGATTGTATCAGCGCACCGCGTAGCGCTCGCGCAGCTCGGTCATGAGCTCGGCCTCGACGCTCTCGAGGCGGGCGGCTCGCTCGGCGGTGACGAGCTGCTCTTGGACCTTGGGGTCGTCGAAGGGCAGGGTCGTCGCGGGCTGGATCTCGTCGACCTCGCCGATGAGCACCACGGTCCCCGAGAGCACGGGCACCGGCAGGGGGTCACCCTCGGCGAGGGCGGGGTCGAAGAGCGCGCTGTGGAAGGTGGGGTACTCGTCGTCGTCGCGCTTGGTCAGGGGCGTGCGCAGGACCTTGCCGTCGGGGAGCTCCGCGGCGAGCTCCTCGAGGGTGGCCTCGCCGGCGAGCATCCGGGTGAGGGCCGCCTCGGCGAGGTCGAAGGTCGGGAAGCCGGTGGCCCGCATGCTGCGACGCTCGGGCTCGGTGAACTGCTCGCGCTCGCGCTCGTAGCGGGCGCGCAGGGCCTCGGTGTCGGCGGCGACGCTGGCCCGGGGGAGGCGACGCTCGAGCACGGCCGCGCGCTGGAGCTCGGCGAGCTCCTCGAACACCGCCCACTCGACGCGCGGGTCGTCAGCGAAGCCAGCGTCGCGGGCCTCCTGAACCAGCAGCTCCTCGGTGATCAGCGCGTCGAGCAAGGCTCGCTGCCCGTCGGCGCCACGAAAGCGTGCCTGACCGTAGGCGTCGAGCTGGGTGTGCGTCCCGTCGAGCTGCTCTGGGGTGATGACCTCGTCGCCGACCCGGGCGAGGGCGCCCTCGGGCACACCGCTGAGCTGCGCCTCACAACCTGCCGTAGCTGCGATCGAGGTCAGGGTCAGGGTCAGCAAGGCGCGGCGATGCGCGGCCTGGGGCGTGTCGATCCGTCGCACCTGCGGACGATAGCGCCTTTTCGACTCACCTTGGTCCATGGGTGGAAAAGTGTTTCGTTTGGTAGCGAACACAGACGAGATCAGCCTCTGAGGTCGCCGTGGGCCGTGCTATCGGAGGACACTGGGGTGGTCGGCCACGGGACGGGCATGCGCTCGGCGTCACAGTGGCTAGGCGCGGAGCCACCGCATGTCTGGAGTGACGCGAGGGTCGGAGCAGGCTGTTTGGATTGCGTCCAGATCGCAGCTGGCGTGCAGTGCAGTCGCGTCTGGGGCGATATGGCGGGTGATCCTGGAGGCGCTCGCGGGTCGGCGAGATGCTGCGGATTACGTAGGCTAGCGTGCGTCGATGCGCGTTCGGCCAGTCGGCCCGAAACATGCACTACGAGTTGCGCGTATGTTCGGCCGTCCCACGTTTGAGCCCTCCAAGAGTCTACAGCTCTCGGGTATGGGCGGCGTGCTCGGGCGAACTTGCCAGTCCAATCGCATGACTTACGTTGTGCCCCGTCGCGCGGTTCTTCCCCGTCGCGGCCCCGAAACTCGTAACCTTTGGTCTCCGTATTGGCTCTTTGCATCGAGAGCTACGCGCGACAGCGTCGGACCTTCGCGCCAAAACTGAGAGGAGCGGTCATGGCCACCACTCAAAAAATCACCCCCCCATCTAGCCGCAGCAACCGGCGGCGCTCCGAGACTCCCCTGGGCTCCTACCTTGGTGAGGTCTCGAAGGTAAACATGCTGACGCCGGACGAGGAGAAGAGCCTCGCTGCGCAGATCGCCGACCGTCGAGTCGCGCTGTGGCGCGCGCTGCTGAGCTACGCGCCCTTCGCCAGCGCCATCACCGAGCTGATCGACGAGGCGATGCGCGCAGACAACTGCGACACCATCCCCAGCGAGGCCCTCGAGGCCCTCGCGCTCGGCTCCCGGGCGTTTCGCAACCGCGAGACCAAGGTCAACCGCGAGGCTTTCCAGGCTGCGCAGCAGGCCCTGGCCGAGTCGATGGCCGCCATCGATCTCGACAACAAGTACGCCGATCGCATCGCCGCGGATCTCGAGGCCATCGACGCCAACCGCCGCGAGGGCGTGTCCTTGCAGGTCACCTACCCGCCCCGGGGCAGCCGGCCGTTCGCGCGCTACGTGCAAAAAGTCCGCGCCGCCAACCAGGCCCTGCGCTGGTCCAAGAACAAATTCGTCAAGGCCAACCTGCGCCTGGTCGTGACCATCGCGCGGCGCTTCGACCTCGGCCTGATGCCTCTGCCGGACCTGGTCCAGGAGGGCAACCTCGGCCTGATGAAGGCCGTCGATCGCTTCGACGGCGCGCGCGGCTACCGGTTCTCGACCTACGCGACCTGGTGGATCCGGCACGCCATCAACCGCGCGCTGGCCAACAAGGGCCGCACCGTCCGGCTGCCGGCGCACGTGTCCGCGGACCTCCAGCGCCTGCGCCGAGTGTCACGGGAGTTCGAGGCCCACAACGGCCGCGCCGCGACCATCGAGGAGCTCGCCAAGGACGCTGGCCTGAGCAAGGCCCGGGTCCGCAAGCTCAGCAAGCTCAGCCTCGACGGTGCGGTCAGCCTCGACGCTCCGGCCAACGACGGCGAGGGTCGGGCGATGCTCGACCGCCTCGAGGACGAGACGCCCGAGATGACCCAGCTGCTCGAGAGCCGGGCCCTCGCCGACGAGCTCTACGAGGCCCTCGAGGAGCTCCAGCCGATCGAGATCGACATCCTCCGGGGTCGCTACGGGATCGGCGGCGGGGATCAGGGGACCGGGGACTTCCGGCCGATGACCCTGCGCGAGCTGGGTGAGCAGCATTCGCTTTCGCGCGAGCGCATTCGCCAGCTCCAGGAGCGCGCGCTTCACAAGCTGCGTCAAGAATTCACACAGCGCGAGCTCGGTGAGTCATTTTGAGCCACCACCGGCGGGTCCCTACCCGCCGGGCGGTGAATGCACGCACTGACGCGCGCCGGCGGGATGTCCCCGTCGGCGCGCGTCTTTCGAATGGTGCACTGCGCGGATCGCCAGGACGCGGGGCGGGGCAGCTGGTCGGTATCCACGCAGATTGACCGGGCGCTTGCCGTCTGAGCTCAGACGCGCAAGATCGAGGGGCACGAGATGGTGCATTCGGACATAGCCGAGCTCGACCGCCAGGCGCGGCGGAGGCTGCCGGCCTTCGTCTTCATCGGCGTGGCGCTCGGGGTCCTGGGTCTCGGCGTGCACTGGCAGCACGAGCCGCGGGTGCGCACGGCGAGCCACGGCGAGCCGGAGCTGCCGCCCCAGGCCTGGTCCATGGGCTACCGGATCGTCCCGGAGCAGCCCGGTCCGGCGACGCCCGAAGAGCGCCTCGAGGCGCGCCTGGCCGCCTTCGCGCGCTACGTCGAGCGGGCCCAGGCCAGCGCAGAGCCGCCCCTGGTGGCCTTTGGGGCCGAGGCTCTGCGCGAGGACATCGAGGACATCATCGACGACCTCGACGACCGCGCCCAGCTCTCGGTGCACATTCGGGACATTGCGTCTTCGCGGGTGCTCTTCGACTACTACGGCGACACCCTGCTCAACCCGGCCAGCAACCACAAGCTGCTGACCACCTCCGCGGCCATCGACCTGCTCGGGGCCGACTTCGTGTTCGAGACCGAGGTGCTGCGCGCCGACGACGAGCTCTACCTCGTCGGCGGCGGGGATCCGACCATCGACGCCGAGGCCCTCGAGGCCCTGGTCCACGAGGTCGCCGAGCGCGTCCCCGCCGGCTCGCTGCGGGGGATCGTCGTCGACGACAGCGCGTTCTCGCCACAGAGCTTCGGCCCCGGCTACTCCGAGGATCCCTGGGGCGTGTCCTATATGGCGCCCAGCGGCGCGCTCAGCCTCAATTTCAACACCGTCGAGATCTCGGTCTACCCGGTGCTCGGGTCCAGCCGGCCCGCGGTCAGCGTCGAGCCCGACAGCCCCCACGTGGTCGTCAGCAGCAGCGTGCGCTACGGGGCCGAGCAGCTCGAGGTCCGCTCGCGGCGAAAGGTCCAGGCCGGCGCGGGCTCGGAGCCGCCACGCGAGAAGGTCCGGACCGAGGTCAGCGTCGCAGGCAAGGTCCCCAAGGGAAGCCGTGGCTACCGCATCCGCCGGCGGATCGTCGACCCCGGGATGTTCACCGGCGGCGCCTTCAGCCTGATGCTCGCCGAGGCCACGCAGAGCGAGCCGCTGCCCGTGCGCGTGGGCGTGGCCCCGCACCGCTACGATCGCGTCGACGACGTCGACCACGGCCACGACCACGCGGGAGAGCTGCCGCGGCTGCTCGGCCACGACCGCGAGCTGGGCGACGTCGAGCTCGTGGCCCTGCGCCGCTCGCCGCCGCTGCTCGAGGTCGTCAACGGCCTGCTGACCTACTCCAACAACTTCACCGCCGAGCAGATCCTGCGCACCTTGGGCTGGCGGATGACCGGGAGCCCCGGCGACTGGGACAATGGCCGCGAGGTCGTGCTCGGCTACTGGCAGGCCCTGGGCAACGACCCCGGCGACCTGGTGTTCGAAAACGGCTCGGGGCTGAGCTCCGTGGGCCGGGTGACCAGCGCGGGCCTGGTCGATCTGATCGCCATCGCCAGCCGGACCCAGGCCCGCGGGGCCAGCTTGATCGACGCCCTGCCGGTGGCCGGGAGCGCCGGCACGGTCAGCGCGAGGCTGCGCCGCTCGGGCAAGCGCGTGCGGGCCAAGACCGGGACCTTGGTCGGCGTCAGCGGGCTCACCGGCGTGATCACCAGCGAGGCCGGCGAGCCCCAGGTGGCGTTCTCGATCCTCATCAACGTGCGCGAGAGCGACCGCGTCGCCGCCTACGCCCGCCGGCGCATCGAGGACGCCATCGTCATGACCGTGCTCGATCACATCGACGACTGGGAGGCGACGCGGGGGACCTTGATCCTCGACCTCGAGCCCATCGACGTCACCCGCGAGGGGTGACGGGCCCTATGAGCGTGGTCGGTCAGGAGGGCGCGCCGGGGAGGGGCGCCGCGAGCAGGGCCTCGACCCGGGGGCGGAGCGCTCGACCCTCGCGCTGGCCCTGCGCCCATAGATCCAGCAGCCGATCGGGCGAGGCATAGTCCCACAGGCTCGCCGGGAGCTCCTCGGCCGGGTGGAGGTAGAGGATCAGCCCGCCGTCCACGGTCCGCAGCGGGCGGCGGGCGACCTTGCGCGGGCTGGTGAGCAGGGCCAGGACGCGGCCGGCTCGGGCCGCGTTGGGGAGCGCGCGGACGGGCACGTTGTCGACCAGGGCGCCGTCGACATAGCGCCGCCCGCCTTGAAATTGCGGGCGCGTGACCAGGGGGGTCGACGAGGACATCAAGGTCCAGTCGACGAGCTGCTCGCGGCTCCCCGCCGTCACCGAAGACACGACCTGCATGCCCATGCCCGGGGGCAGCTTGGCGGGGCCGTGGGCCCAGCCCGCGCGGCTGCGCCGCTCGAAGGTGCGAAAGGCGGACAGGCCGGTGCGCCAGGGCGAGCGCCCCGCGGCGATATAGGACAGCAGGATGTGGATCGGTGGCCCGGCCTGGATGCGCTCGAAGCCGCCGTCTTCGAGGACGAAGTCCATGGTCCGGCGGAGCATGGCCTCGTGGGGGAAGGGCCGCCCGCCGCGGAGCAGGGCGCCGGGGTAGAAGTTGCGCTGGTTTTGGCGGGTGGCCGCGACGAAGAAGTCGAGCGAGGCGTCGACCCGCTCGCTGACCTGGACCACGGCCATGACCGCGCCGCCGCTGACCCCGGCGTAGTGATCGACGGGCGGGAGCAGATCGGCGATGGAGCGGAGCACGCCCATGCTCCAAAATGTCTTGATCCCGCCGCCGGCGAGGACGATGGAGAAGCCTTCGCCGGTGGCGGCGGCCATGCGCGCAGATTAGCAAGGATCGCCGCGCAGCGGGGTAGAGAGCGGTCCTGCCCGTTTGCAGGGGGCGCGGGTGGGCGCCAGCCCTTGCACTTCGGGGCGTGGGGCGCCAAAAAACCAGGGATGAGTGACGCCCCGAGCCCCGATCTCGAGCAAAATCCGCTGGTCCGAGAGACCTTCCGCATCCCCTTCGACGAGATCGAGCCGACCCACGTCGTGCCCGCCGTCGACCACCTGCTCGCCGAGGCCGAGGCCGAGCTCCAGGCGATCGTCGAGCTCCCCGAGGGCGCCGCGCGGACCCGCGAGAACACCCTCGACGCCTTCGAGTCCCTCGGGCGCGGGCTCGAGTGGGCGATGGGCGTGGTCTCGCACCTCGAGTCCGTGGCGACCACCGACGGCCTGCGCGACGCCTACGAGGCGGTCCAGCCCAAGGTCAGCGCCTTCGGCTCGCGCGTGTTTCAGGATCCGGCGCTGTTCTCGGCGCTGCGTGACTTCGCGGCCACGGACGCTGGCAAGACCCTGGATGCCACCGCCGCGCGCCTGCTCGAGCACACCCTCGACGCCTTCCGGCGAAACGGGGCCGAGCTCGACGAGACCGGCAAGCGCCGGCTCGCCGCCATCGACGTCGAGCTCGCCCAGCTCACGACCAAGTACTCGCAAAACAGCCTCGACTCGACAAACGCCTTCGAGCTGGTGATCACCGACGAGGCCAGGCTCGCCGGCCTGCCCGAGAGCGCGCGCGAGGCCGCCCGCGCCCGGGCCGAACAAAAGGATCTCGAGGGCTGGCGCTTCACCCTCCAGGCGCCCTCGTGGATCCCCGTGCTCACCTACCTCGAGGATCGTGACATCCGCCGGCAGATCTACCTGGCGCTCAACGACCGCGCGAGCGAGGGCGAGCTCGACAACCGCGGGCTGATCGAAGACATCCTGCGCCTGCGCGAGGAGAAGGCCCGGCTGCTCGGCTACGCCAGCTTCGCCGACCTCGTGCTCGAGGATCGCATGGCCAAGACCGGGGAGGCGGCGCGGCGCTTCGTCGATGATCTACGCGGGCGCAGTGAGCCCTTCTTCGTCGAGGAGAGCGCGGCGCTGCGGGCCTTCGTGGCCGAGCAAGACCCGAGCTACGGCGAGCTCCAGCCGTGGGACGTGGGCTTTTGGGCCGAGCGCCAGCGCAGGGCGCTCTACGACTTCGACGACGAGCAGCTGCGCCCCTACTTCTCGCTCGAGGCCGTGCTCGGCGGGCTCTTCGACCTCGTCGATCGCCTCTATGGGATCCGCGTCGAGCCCGTGGACGACCTGCCGGTGTGGCACGAGTCGGTCCGCACCTACCGGGTGCTCGACGGCGAGCGCGACCTGGGCTGCTTCTACGCCGACTTGCACCCGCGCGAGAGCAAGCGCGGCGGGGCGTGGATGAACTCGCTGATCACCGGGCTGCCCCACGCCGGCCGCCCGCACCTCGGCTTGATCTGCGGCAACCTCAGCGAGCCGCTGGGCGACAAGCCGGCGCTGCTGACCCACAACGAGGTCGAGACCGTCTTCCACGAGTTCGGCCACCTCCTGCACCACATGCTCTCGGAGGTCGAGATCCCCAGCCTGGCCGGGACCAACGTGGCCTGGGACTTCGTCGAGCTGCCCTCGCAGATCATGGAGAACTGGTGCTGGGAGCGCGAGTCCCTCGACCTCTTCGCGCGCCACTATCAAAGCGGCGAGACCATCCCCGAGGCGCTGTTCGCCAAGCTCCAGCGCGCCCGCAACTTCCGCAGCGCGAGCGCGAGCATGCGCCAGCTGGGCTTTGCGACCCTCGACCTGAGCCTGCACCTGGACTACGCGCCCAAGCTGCTCGCCGGCGAGGACCACCCCGCGCTCCTCGACTTCGCCCGCGAGGTCTCCCAGCCCTTCACCTTGGCCACGCTGCCCGAGCGCTACGCGATGATCTGCCGCTTTGGCCACCTGTTCTCCTCGCCGGTGGCCTACGCCTCGGGCTACTACAGCTACAAGTGGGCCGAGGTCCTCGACGCCGACGCCTTCGGCATGTTCAAGGAGCGCGGGCTGTTCAGCCCCGAGGTCGGGGCCCGCTTCCGGGCGCTGATCCTGGCCCGGGGCAACAGCCGTGACCCCGCCGAGCTGTTCCGCGAGTTTCGCGGCCGCGAGCCGCAGCTCGACGCGCTGCTCGAGCGCGAGGGCCTGGTCGGGCGAGGTGCCGCATGAGTCGGCGCCCCAAGATCGCCATCACCTCGTGCCTGATGCACGAGGATCCCGACCGCAAGCTCTTCAAGGGCAAGGCGCTACAGTTCACCGAAAAGAAGTTCGCCAAGGCGGTGTGGCGCGGCGGCGGCCTGCCCATGCCCCTGCTCGAGCTCGACGACCGCGCTCTGCTCGAGGCGGCGATCGCCGAGGTCGACGGGCTGCTGCTCCAAGGCGGCGCCGATGTGTCGCCGACGAGCTACAGCGAGGAGCCGATGCGCCCCGAGTGGCACGGGGACCGGGTCCGCGACCTGTTCGAGATCGCGGCCATGGAGATCGCCCTCGCCCAGGGCAAGCCGGTGTTCGGGATCTGCCGGGGCATCCAGCTGATCAACGTGGCCCTCGGCGGGAGCCTCTATCAGGACATCAACACCCAGGTCGAGGACAGCCTGGTCCACCGTGACTGGCACCGCTACGAGGTCATCGAGCACGGCGTGCGCGTCGACGACGACTCGTGGCTGGGCCGGCTCTACGGACGCGGCGAGCTGCTGACAAACACGATCCACCACCAGGCGATCAAGGACCTCGCGCCGGGGCTGCGCGCGACCGCGTGGGCGCCCGATGGGATCACCGAGGCCGTCGAGGACATCGGCTCCGACCGCTGGATCGCGGCCGTGCAGTGGCACCCCGAGTGGCTCGACGGCAGCGAGCTGGGCGGGCCACACCGTACGCCGGGCGGCCCGATCTTCGAGCGCTTCATCGCGGTCTGTGGCGAGCGCGGGCGCGGCTCATGAGCCGCGGCGCCAAGCGAGCGCAGGCCAAGCTCGTCCGGGCGGGCTTCGACGAGGCCGGGCTCGGGCCGACCCTGGGTCCGCTGGTGGTCGCGGGCTTCGCCACGGCGCGGCGCGATGACTCTGCTTCTGGCTCCGGCTCCGGTTTGGGCGCGGATATTCGCGGCGGGGCGCGGGGGACGGGGCCGGTCGATGATCTGCGCGGGCCGCTGGCTGCCCTCGTGGGCGAGCCTGGGGATCGCAAGGGGCGCCTCGAGGTCGGCGACAGCAAGAAGATCCACACCGGCACGCGCAAGCTCGCCCGGGTCGAGCGCACGGCTCTGGCCACGGTCGCGTGGATCCACGGCCGCGTGCCCGCGACCGTCGCCGAGCTGCTCGAGCTGGTCTGCGCCCTCGACCACGAGGGCCCCGGAGACCGGCGCGCGCCGTGGTGGTCCGCCGAGGCCCTCGACGAGGCGTTGCCGATCGCCCACGAGAGCGAGGCGATCGCCGCGCTCGGCGAGCAGCTGCGCGCGCTCGGGGAGTCGGCCGGGGTCGAGGCGCTGTGGTATCGCGCCGACGTGATCTCGGCGGCCCGGGTCAACCGCGAGCTCGCGGCCGAAGACGAGCTCGTGGGCGGGAGCAAGAACACCTGGGCGACCCACGCCGTGCTCCGCCACGCCGCGGGCCTGGTCGCGGGCCTCGACGGCGCGCGACCGGGGACATCGCCGGGGACATCGCCAGGGTCTTCTGCGGTGATCTGGTGCGACAAGGCCGGCGGTCGCCAGGCCTACGTGGATCCGCTGCGCCGTGCCTTCCCCGAGCTCGCGCAGGCCGAGGAAGAGCAGGGCGCAGGGTCTTCTGGCGAGGGTCCGCTCTTCTCCGGCAAGGCGCGCACGAGCGCCTCGCTGACCACCGTCGAGGAGGTCCGCGCGCGCAGCCACTACGCCCTGACTCGCCCAGGCATGGGCGCCGTCGACATTGGCTTCGTCATGGGGGGCGACCTGATCGAGCCGCGGATCTCGTGGGCCTCGATCCTCGCCAAGTACCTGCGCGAGCTGATCTTGCGCGCCTTCAACCGCCACTTTCAGGCCAAGATCCCCGGGCTGCGCGCGACCGCGGGCTACCCCCAGGACGCGCGCCGCTTCATCACCGAGGTCGAGGCCGCGCTCGGACCCGAGGGCGGCCTCGAGCGCGCGGCCTGGGTGCGCAGCAAGTAGCTCGGCTGCCCGGGCAGGCTGGGCTCGGGCTGGGTTTGAGAGTTGCGGCCCAAGCTCAGCCTGCGCTGGCAGGCTGAGCCGGCTCGGCGTCGGCAGGCGCCGGCTCGGCGCTCGCGTGATCCTGCGCCGCGGGCTCGGGCTCGGGCAGGGCCGCGAGCACGCTGGCGATGAAGGCGTCGAGGTCGAAGGCCGAGCGGTCGTGGGTCATGCCCAGGCGGACGATGACCGCGTCGCGCGAGGGCACGATGACCACGGCCTGGCCCTGAAAGCCGCTGGCCTGGATCACGTCTCGCGGGGCGCTGGGGAAGCGGCGCTCGCTGGGATCCTCGGGCTTGCCCTGGTTGAGCCAGATCTGCGCGCCGTACTCGCGCATGGGCGCGGCCGGGGCCGGCGTCGCGGCGTACTCGACCCATCCCTCGGGCAGCACGCGCTCGCCTTGCCACACGCCGTCGTGGAGGTAGAGCAGGCCAAAGCGGGCCCAGTCGCGGGCGCTGGCGTACATGAACGAGGAGCCCATGAAGGTCCCCGAGGGATCGGGCTCGTAGATCGCGGTGCGCATGCCCACGGGGTCGAAGAGCGCGCGGCGGGGGAGGGTGGCGTAGGCCTCCCAGCCGCCCTCGGCCTCGACGGCCTGGCGGGCGATCCACGAGATGATGTTGGACGTCCCGCTCGAGTAGCTCCACAGCGTGCCGGGCTCGGCGATCAGCGGCTTGTCGATGGCCACGGAGGCGGCGTCGTGGCTCTCGAAGAGCATGGTGGTCGCGTCGCTCAGCGGGCCGTAGACCTCGGCGAACTCGAGGCCGGAGCTCATGTGCAGCAGGTTCTCGAGGGTGATCGCGGCCCGCTCGTCGCCCTGCCAGGCGGGCACCGGGGCGGGGGCCTTGACGTCGAGCTTGCCCTCGCCCTGGAGGATCCCGACCAAGGTCGCGCCCACGCTCTTGGTCATCGACCAGCCGAGCAGGGGGGAGTCCTTGGTCACGCCCTCGGCGTAGCGCTCGGCGATCAGCTGGTCGCCGTAGATCACGACCACCGCCCGGGTCAGGGCGAGCTTGTCGGGATCGGGCTCGGCGAAGGCGGCGTCGATGGCCGCGTCGAGGACCCCGTAGTCGACGCCGGGGGCCGGGGTCTCGTCGACGACATCACCCACGGGCCAGGGCTGCGCGCTGCGATCCGGGCGCGCCTCGAAGAGCTCGGCCTGGGCGCGCAGCTCGTCCTCTTCGACCTCGATCGCCAGGGTGCAGCCGAGGTTGTCGCGGTACACCGCGGTCCGCGGGGCCATGCCAAAGAGCCGCGCCTTCACGCTGCGCGCGTCCTCGTCGACCCGGCTTTGGATGTACCAGTAGGGCCGCAGATCCTCCTCGGAGACGCGCTCGGGATCGAGCCCCGAGATGAACACCGCGGAGCACATGATCTTGGCGTAGTAGCCGGTGCCCGTCGGGGCGATCTTGGCGTTGACGAAGGCGAGGCCACCAACGAGGACGGCGCCGAGGCCGATCAAGCTGGCGCGGAGGATAGGGCGCTTGCTCACGCGTGGAGCCTATCAGCCGGACGTCGCCGTCCGCATCGTGAGTTGGAGCGCGCAGGGGGGGGGCTGCGCGTGACCCAGACCACGCTCAATCGCCCCATCGCCGGATAGCGTCCTGTCCATGTCTGAAGCCGCGCAGAACCTCGATCAGCAGGTCCATGTTGCCATCCCGTGCATCGACCCCGGCACCGGCGAGCGCCTCGGCGAGGTCCCGGCACTGACCGCCGAGCAGGTTCGTGAAGAGGTCGCGCGGGCGCGCAAAGCCCAGGCCGAGTGGGCGCGGACCAGCTTCGCCGAGCGCCGCCGGGTGCTCCGCCACCTGCTCGACATGATCCTCGAGCACAGCGACGCGCTGTGCGAGGAAATCTGTCGCGACGCTGGCAAGACCATGCACAACGCGATGCTCGGCGAGATCTGGCCGATCGCCGAGAAGCTGCGCTGGACCATCGCCGAGGGCGAGAAGCACCTGCGCACCGAGGTCGTGAGCTCGGGCCTGCTCAAGCACAAGCGCGCGAAGATCGAGTACCAGCCGCTGGGTGTCATCGGCGTGATCACGCCGTGGAACTTCCCGCTCCAGAACATCCTCGGCCCGACGATCCCCGCGCTCTTCGCTGGCAACGCGGTGGTCGTGAAGGTCAGCGAGTGGACCTCGTGGTCGGCCGCGCCCTTCCAGGGCTTCCTCGAGCGCTGCTTCGCCGACTGCGGCTACTCCAAGGACCTCGTCCGGGTGATCACCGGCTACGGCGACGCCGGGGCTGCGCTGGTCTCGGGCGGCGTCGACAAGATCGTGTTCACCGGTTCCATGGCCAACGGCCGCCGCGTCGTCGAGGAGAGCGCCAAGACCCTGACTCCCGTGATCCTCGAGCTCGGTGGCAAGGATCCGATGATCGTCTGTGACGACGCCGACCTCGAGCAGGCCGCCCACGCCGCGGCCTCGGCCGCGTTCATCGCCTCGGGCCAGATGTGTCTCGCGGCCGAGCGCGTGCTCGTCTTCGACGCCATCTACGACGACTTCGTCGCCCGCGTTCAGGACATCGCCCTGCGCCTGCGCCAGGGCGCGCCCCTGGCCGGCAAGCTCGTCGACATCGGCGCGATGACCATGCCCGGGCAGCTCGACATCGTCGACGCCCTGGTCGAGGACGCCTTCGACAAGGGCGCCTCGCTCAAGGCCGGCGGCACCCGGGCCAAGCGCAAGCCGAGCAAGAACTACTACGAGCCCACGGTCATCGCCGACGTCACCGAGGACATGCGGATCATGCACGAGGAGACCTTTGGCCCGGTCCTGGCGATCTGCCGGGTCAAGAACGAGGCCGAGGCGATCCGGGTGGCCAACGCCACCGAGTACGGCCTGAGCTCCTCGGTGTTCTCCAAGGACCACGCCCGCGCGCGGCGGATCGCCGACCAGATCGTCGCCGGCTCGACCTGCATCAACGACTGGGCGCTGGCCTACATGGTCCAGGACCTGCCCTTTGGCGGGGTCAAGGGCAGCGGCTACGGCCGTCTCAACGGGCGCGAGGGCCTGCGCGCGTGCTCCAACATCAAGGCCGTGATCGAGGATCGCCTGCCGCTCCATCGCGCCATCGAGCTCTTCCCCGGCCGCCACTTCGACTACGAGGTGACCCGCGAGGGCGTGCGCCTGCTCTACACCCAGGGCCTGGTCAACAAGTTCGACGCCTTGGTCGATCTGGGTCGGGCCGTGGTCAAGCGCGCGACTACGTAGGCGCCCGAGGTGAAACAAAGAGCGTGAGGGCCCGCCGTGCCGATCGATGGCGGGCCCCCACGCGTCCGTGGGCCGAGGGGCTCAGCCCTGGACGTCGAGGTAAACGGGGCTCGACCAGGTCTGGTCGTAGTCGGTCTGGGGCGGGAGGTTGTCGATGTTGTCGTTGGGGCCGGTGGCCCGGCGCGCGCGGACGTAGATCCAGTGGCGCGCCGCGGGGTCGAGGTCGCTCAGCTCGTGGCGCAGCTCGTTGCCCGAGAAGGTCGCCACGGTGCAGCCGTCGACGACCAGCTCGAGCTCCTCGACGTGCTCCCCGGCGAGCACGTAGAGCGTCGCGTTTTCGTCGGCGGCGAGGTTGCCGATGTCCCCGCCGAGCAGCTGCTGGTCGCCGACCTCGACGCCGACGAGCAGCGGCGCCGGCCCGGTCGACGAGTAGTAGGTCGCGGCGATGGTGTGGCGCTGGGCGAAGGCGTCGAAGAGCGCGTCGCGGGTGGGCGTGGCGGTGATCAGCCCGGTCACGCCGCCGTTGCCGTCGCCGTCGCCGCCGGGCTTGCCGGCGTGGTCGTCGCTGCCGCCGACGAAGCTCAGCGCGTAGCGAGCGTCGCCGTCGATCCGCCAGCGCTGGTCGATCTGCGGGCGGATCAGGTCGGCGTTCTCGTTGACGTTGTCGGGCGGCAGGCCGATGACGATGTCGTCTTGGTTGGCGCAGGCCTCGGGCGGCGCGCCCTCGGAGTTCCCCCACTGCGAGAAGATCTCGACGTTGCGCACGAAGTCCGAGTCGATCGCGTCCCAGTCGTTGTGGTGGATGTTGCCCGGGGTGTGGATGATCGTCAGGGCGTCGGGGGCCTCTCCGGGCTGGGCCGGGGCGAAGCCGGCGTCGCGCAGCCAGTCCCACAGCAGGTCGTTGTCCTGGGCCCACGCCGTGTAGTCGGTGAAGAAGCAGTAGGCCGGGGCCTGGTTGGTCATGCACTGCACGCCCTCGACGTTCATGATCGCGGGATCGAGGTAGGAGACGCGCTCGCTCGGGGCCGAGTCGATGTCGCGGAAGAGCACGTTCTTGTGGCCGTGGGCGCTGCAGCTCTCGTTGCCGCCCAGCGAGACGCACTCCCCGGGGCAGTCGTCGGTGCAGGGGAAGGGGTTCGTGTACTCGTAGCCCATGAAGGGGATGAACACGCTGTCCTCGTCGTCGACCGTGTCCTCGGCCGCGAGGCTGTAGGCGCGCGTGCTCTCCCAGACGTTGCTGGCCGGGGCGTCTTCGGGGATCTGCGTGGGCACCGGGGCCTCGGCGTGGTCGGCCAGGGCGTTGAAGTGCAGCCCCCGCTCGCGGGCCATGGCGTAGGCCGTCTCCGGGGTCGCAATCTCGGGCTGGCCCGGGGCGAAGGAGCCCAGGTAGGCGTCCTGGGAGTAATAGGTGTGGGTGTGCGTGTCGCCGAAGTGGATGTCGGCCAGGGTCAGCCCGTGGACCTGCTCGAAGTAGGCCGCGGGGGTCAGCGGCTCCCCGCTGGTCGTCTCGGACTCGGTGTCGCTGCCAGACTCGGTCTCGGTGCTCGTTGTGCTCTCACCGATGTCCTCGCCCGCGCTCTCGGTCTCGGTGTTGGTGTCGGTCTGGGGGCCGGTCTCGGTCTGGGCGTTGCTCTCGTCGCTGCCAGCGCTGGAGTCGTCGCTGCAGGCGGTCACGGCCAAAAGTGTGCCCAAGGATAAAGTGGCGCCAAAGACTATTGAAATACCATTCGTGTTAGTCAGCATTGGCGCGAGTATGTCGGCTCTCGGTGGTCATGAACGCGCCGAAACAAAGGGACACACTTGTCGACGGAAGCGTCCAGCTCGCGCGACGGATCCTGCGAGCCAAGTCCCGGCGACGTTGCAGCTTGCAACGGTGACACATCCACTTCGTTGCGGTGTTCAACGCTGCATGCTCCCTAGCCTCGTCTTCGCCTCACTCCTCGCCGCGGCACCTCAGGCCGAGGCCAAGGTTTCCATGTCCACGTCGGCCTCGACCGAGGCCTCGGCTTCAGCTTCGGGGTCGGCTTCGGGGTCGGCTTCGAGCCCAGGCCCGGCGCCGAGCTCGGCCCCGACCCCGGCGGCAAAGCCCTCACCGGCGGAGCGCCTGGCCGTCATGGATCACAAGCGCGTCGAAATGCACATTGGCGGCCGCGGCTATGGTCGCTTCGGTCAGGGGCAAGCCTACGGCGGCGCCCTCGAGCTCGGCCTGGGCGTCCGACTGATCCGCGGGCTGCACCTCGTCGGCGAGATCGACATGGGCGCCCACGGCCTGCCCTTTGGCGTCCAGGCGCGGGCGGGGCTCGGCCTGCGTCATGAGCTGCGCCTGACCCGGTGGGTCCGACCCAGCGTGTCGCTCGGGTACAGCTACCTCGCCGAGGCTGGCTTCGAGTTCGAGTGCGGCTGCGCGCGACCAGTGTGGGAAGGCGTGAGCTTGCGCGCCGGAGCCGAGTTCGCCGAGCGCCACGGCGTCGAGGCTGGGCTGGGCCTGCGCTTTCCCATGCCCTTCGCGCCGCGGCTGTCGGCCTATCTGCGCGGAGATGGGGCCTACTACTTCGACGCGCGGCCTGGGCGGGTGCAGCTGGGCGGCGGGGCCGGCGTCCAGGTGGTGTTTTGAGCAGTCAGTGATTTGGCAGCTGGCGCTCGAAGAACGCGCGCTCGCCCTCGGCGAGGTGTTGCTCGCGGAGCTCGAGGAAGTCCTGTGTTTCGCCTTGCTCGAGCTCGGCGAGAGCGTCGCTGGGGATGGCGTGCTGAGCGAGGAGCTGCTCTCGGTCTGTCGTGCCAGGACTGAAGAGTGCTTCGCGTAGTCGCGTGAGCGCAGCGCTGTCCGCGATGACTCGGGCGCCGGGGTGGCTGCCGGACATGCTGGGAGTGATCTTCTGGAGGGCGTTCGAGCCGAGCTCACCCAGCAGACGTCCGCGCTCCTGGCGAAGGCGCTCGTCCTGAATCTGTCCCAGCAGATAGAGCGCGCGTACCTTGGTTCGCACGGACGAGAAGTTGTGCTGACGCAGCGCGGGAAGCTCGAGATCATCGCTGTCTGCGAAGGCCTCGAGCTCGCCGTCGGCCACCTCGAAGAGGTGCTCGGTGGCCTCGCGGATCATCTTGGAGGTCATGCCCGTGAAGTGACCGATGAAGCTGGTCAGCCAAAACCACCGAATCAGCCGCTCGCTGGCCGCTTCGAAGGCCTCGTCGCTACCCAGGCGGCGACGAACTTCTGCGAGGGCGACGAACTGATAGATATAAGGCAAGGCGGCGGGGCCCCAGACCTCGCAGCGTCGAAGTAGGCCGATCACGGCCTTGAACTGGTCTTCGAGCTCGTCGAAGATGCGCTCGAAGACCTGTTCGTCGGACTCGTCTTCGCGCTGCTCGCCCTCGATGTGCTCGAGCATGGCCTCCGGTCGAGATCCATAGATCTCGATATCCCAGCGCAGCTTGAGGGTGCTCAGGATCACCCGGTCATCGAGCTCTCCCCAGCCCAGATCGGCGAGGTTGTCGCGGATCGTGTCGCTGCGATCTCGCATGCGAAAGCGCGAGTACGCGAGGGCTTGGACCATGTAGGTCTCCGCCATCTTTCGTCCGCCGCTGTTGATGCGCACGAAGGCGTCGGTGACGATGTCCATGTCCTCGGTGACGAGGGGCAAGACGGGGATCTGGTAGTCCTTGAAGGTGTTGGCGAGCTCCTCGACGCGCTTGGCGGCGGTGTTCTTGCCCGCTTCGAAGAGTCCGCGTTGGGCCCTCCACAGCAGCTCGGGAGAGAGCAGGGCAGGGGCGGGGAGCAGGGTGTCACGCGCGGGCTGCTTGCCACGGAGGATCGTGAAGGCGCGCTCGCCCTCTTCGACTTCGAGGTCGTAGTAGATCGGCCACCCCTCTGCGTCGGCGTGGGCCACGATGGTGGCCGGATCGCTCAGCGCGGCATAGAGCGTGGTCAGGCGCTGGTGCCCATCGATGAGGTAGTGACGTGGCCGGGCGTCGGGAGGCTCGGGGAGCTCGATGTGTCCGAGCTTTGGGAAGCAGTCCAGGTCGTGTTTGGAGGTCCGCCAGACCAGGAGGCTGCCGATCGGGACGCCGCGGACGATGCTGTCGAGGAGCAAGATGCGCCGCTCTTCCTCCCACTCGAAGGGTCGCTGAAAGGCTGGGATCAGGATCTCGCCGCTCTTGACCTCGGCCAGGAGCTGGGGGAGTCGCGTGATGATCGGTTGAGCGAAGACGCTGCGGCGGGTCATGGCTCTCACAGTTGCGTGAGGATTGACTCGACGAGCGTCTGCGCGCTGGATTGCTCGTTCGGGCCACGTTCATACTCGCGGATGAAGCGCTCGCCGTCGAGATCCTCGTGAAAGCCTTCTGCGATGTCGTCACCAAAGCCAAAGGCGAGGGCGCCGCGCTGCTTCATGGTGAGGCCGTGAAAAAACTCGGGGAGCGCGTCATCCGGGAGATGGTTGGCGAGAGCCTCGGGGAGCGGTGTCTTGCGCCCTCGTCGTGCCTGCTTGAGCTGCGCTCGATGTTCGCCGGAGACATTGGCCTGAAGACCCTTTTTCATGTCGAGCTGCCAGGCGACGCGAGGGTGGGTCGAGCGAAGAGCCTTGAGCGCTTCGAGGGTCTCGCGGCGTCGTTTCGTCTCGTTGCCCCTCGCTCTCGCCACCCACAATTCCAGGGTTTCCTCGGGCAGGTAGCTCTCGATGGTTCGCCGACCGAGCTGAAGCCAGGGGAGGGGCCAGGGATCACCGCGCTCGTTGTGGTCGCGCTCGCACAGCGCGACCACGGCGCTGGACGTCACCGACGGCTCGGCGGGATTGTTGAGGTCTGCGTCTCGATCGAACATCACCCAGGTCCGCAGGCGTCGGAGCCTCCGCGGCTTGTCCTGTTCTCGGTGATCGAGCCGGGTCTCGAGGATCTTCTTCATCTCACCGAGGCCGCCGCCATGCTCGATCTCGAGGGCGCCAGATCTCAGCGCGCCATCGAGCTGCTCGCGGTAGGCCGCCGGCACGAGGCGCTCGAGAAAGGCGACGTCGCTGCGCCCGTTCTCGACGAGCAGACGTAGGGGAGCCATGAGCAGCGAGATCGCATCATCGAGGGTCAGCTGCGCTCGAGACCACTTCGATTCCGAGGCTGCGACCACTTCGATCTGATGAGAGCCTGCAGGGAGCTGCCTGCTGCGCATCTTGAGCGCCCTCAGGAGTTCGGTGACCTCTGGCCCCTGGCTCCTTTGCCACTGCGCGTAGGCCGATGAGAGTGGAGAGCCCCGAGGCGGAAAGGGGGAGACCAACGCGTGGCCGCGGAGCCGACACAAGTGCAAGAGCGCGTGGAGCTTGGTGACGCTACCGCGAAAGCAAGCGTCATGGACGATGACCAGCATCTTCAGTCTCCCCCGATCTGGAGTAGTTCGTCGATGAGCCGCTCGTCCTCGTCGAGGACGCCCCGCAGGAGCGAGCTTCGGGGGCGCCCGCTGGCGTCGAAGTCGATGGGCAGCGCCATGGTTCCGGTCTCGGGCTGAGGATCCATCCACATCATGCGGACATGGGCGGGATCGAGGCGTGTGGCCGGATCGCCCTGCTCGCGACCCCAGCGTGCGATGGCGAGCTGCACGGCGAGGAGAGAGGTCCGCGAGTGGGTCTCGAGCACGAAGCAGGCCTGCTCGTTGGCCTGCTCGTTGGCCTGCTCATTGGGCGCTTCGTTGGTCTGATTGATGACGCGGATGAGGTGATCGGCGAGGGCCTTGCGCGCGTTGTCGTGGAGGAGCGCGCCAGGGTCTTCCACCGCGACGACCCGGGGTTTGTTTGGGCGCTGGGCTTGGGCAGCCGCGACGAGCACGGGGAGGACTTGACCCATGCCTGCGCCGACGTCGTTCAAGGGGATCCTCCACTCGGAGTGACCCATGGTGTCGAGCATCAGGCGATGGCGGCCGTCGCCGACCGGCTCGATGCGGAGGTCTCGCTGGAGCTCGTCGTCGGCGTAGAAGCGGCGCACGGACTTGAGCACTTCGGGGGTGGCGACGACCATCGAGCCGGCCTCGCGCCCGTCTGAAGACATCGCGGGCAGGCGGGGATCTGCGGGGCGTAGATGGAGCTCGGGGATGGCGCGAGTCCCGAGGAGCCACTGCACGCGGCCGCGCAAGCTGACCATGCGAGAGGCGAGGTCTGCGATCTCGTCGTGTACATCGACGCGGCCAGGGACGAGGCCGCGAAAGTCGAGGACGACCTCCCCTCCGCCATCGACCTCGAAGGTGTCCTGCTTTGGGTAGAAGAGGGCCCGGGCGCCGAAGGTCTTCCCGCCCGACTCGTCGGTGAGCTCGATGTGGCGGATGATGACACCAGGCAGCTCACTGACGTACTCGAGGGTGAAGCGGTCGCTGCGCTCGCCCTTGGCTGTCTGCCAGTGGAGGACCAGCTCCATCGTCTTGAGGAGATCGCCACGCCAGAGCATGTCCTCGAAAGAGGAGCCCTGGCCGGGACCCTGGGGCCCGCCCAATTCCCAGGGAGAGGTGGCGTCTGCGGCCACCGAATTTGCGAGGATCGGCAGCACCCGCAGCAGGGCGCTCTTGCCGGCGTTGTTGCGCCCGTAGAGGAGCGTGAGCGGACGCAGATCCAGACGAGTCTGCTTGGAAAAGCATCGGTAGCCCTGCACCGAGAAGCCGACAAATTGCGCAGTAGTTGGCATGGAGGCGATTTTTGAAGGGTACCACGCAGCCCCTGCGCGGCTGGAGGATGTCGACACCATGTCGGCCGGGGTCCGGGCCAAGACAAATCACGGCTAGCAGTGACCCAGGCCACCCCGCATCCGTCCAGGGCCGGCTAGCGTCCCCTCAGTCCCATGTCTGGCGCCTCCGCAACCCCCATCCGCACCTCCCTCCCGCCGATCGCCTGCCACGACCCGGCCACCCTCGAGGACCTCGGCGAGGTCGCGGCCATGGATCGCGAGCAGGTCGACGCCATCGTCGCCCGGGCTCGCGCGGCGCAGCCTCGGTGGGCGGCGACGAGCTTCGCCGAGCGCCGGGCGGTGCTCCGCGACATCCTCGACTGGATCATCGAGCACCAGGCCGAGATCTGTCGCCTGGCCGCCCGCGACTCGGGCAAGACCATGGTCGACGCGGCCATGGGCGAGGTCTTCCCGGTCTGCGAGAAGCTGCGCTACACCATCGCCCAGGGCGAGCGCGACCTGGCCCCGCAGCGCCGCCGCCCCGGCTTCTTGCTGCACAAGCGCGGTCGCGTCGAGTACCACCCGATGGGGGTGGTCGCCGTGATCGCCCCGTGGAACTTCCCCTTTCACAACATCTTTTGCCCGCTGATCCCCGCGCTCTTCGCCGGCAACGCCGTGGTCGTGAAGGTCAGCGAGTGGACCTCGTGGTCGGCCGGTGAGTACATCGAGATCGTCCACCGGGTGCTGCGTAAGCACGGCTTGCCCGTGGACCTCGTGCAGACCGTGACGGGCTGGGGCGAGACCGGGGCGCACCTCGTGCGCAGCGACATCGACAAGGTGTTCTTCACCGGCTCGCCGCAAAACGGGCGCAAGGTCATGGCCGAGGCCTCCGACGGCCTCACGCCGGTGGTCCTCGAGCTCGGCGGCAAAGATCCGCTGATCGTCTGCGACGACGCCAATCTCAATCAGGCCGCCGACGCGGCCATGCTCGGGGTGTTCACGGCCTGCGGACAGATGTGCGTGGGCGCCGAGCGGATCTACGTGTTCGACGCGGTCTACGACACCTTCGTGGACATGATGCGCGCGCGCGTCGAGGCCCTGCGCCAGGGCCCGCCGCTGGGCGAGACCCTGGTCGACTGCGGCGCGACCACCATGCCGCGGCAGCTCGAGATCATCCAGGGCCTGGTCGACGACGCCGTGGCCAAGGGCGCGCGCGTGCTCGTGGGCGGCCGCCGCAACCCCGATCACGACGGCCAGTACTTCGAGCCCACGCTGCTCGTCGACGTCGACCACGGCATGCGCATCAGCCAAGAAGAGATCTTTGGCCCGGTGATGACCATGGTCCGCGTGCGCGACGAAGAAGAGGCGCTGCGCCTGGCCAACGACTGCCCCTACGGCCTGGGCTCGAGCGTGTTCACGCGCGACGCGGCTCGGGGGCGGCGCATGGCCGCGGGCATCCGCGCGGGCATGACCGTGATCAACGACTACGGCGTGGCCTACATGATGCAGTCGCTGCCCTTTGGCGGCGTGGGCATCTCGGGCTTCGGGCGCATCAACGGCCGCGAGGGCCTGCGCGCGTGCTGCTACGAGAAGACCCTGGTCGAGGATCGCGTGCCCCTGGGTCAGAGCGTCAGCTTTCACCCCGTGCGCCCGCACAGTTACGACCTGGTCGAGAGCGCCGTGCGGGTGATCTACACCCGCGGGCTGGTGGCCAAGGGTCGCGCGGTGATCGACGCGGGGCGCAACCTCGCGGCGGTGCTGCGCGAAGCCCCCTGATCAGGCTTGATCAGGCTGCGCAGCCAGAGCCACGCCGCGCCGCGATGACGCCGCTCGGCTGCGCCTGGTGACGGCCGTTTCGCGAGCACGGCGGCGTGCTACAACCGCGCCGCCATGCTCGTGCTCGTGGTCAATTGCGGCAGCTCCTCCATCAAGGCCGAGGTCATCGGGACCGAAGAAGGCCGGCGCCACGGCGGCTTCGTCGTCGAGCGTCTCGGCGACGGCGACGGCGTGTCGACGCTGCACTGGAAGGGGGGCTTCGCCGCGGGGGAGCCGAGCGAGGGCGAGACCCTCGCCGCCGATGATCACGCCGGGGCGCTGGCGCTGGCGCTGCCTGGCCTGCACGCGCGGCTGAACGCGGCCGAGCTGCACCTCGACGGCGTCGCGCACCGGGTCGTCCACGGCGGCGATCACTTCGCCGAGCCGCGCCGCGTCGACGCCGAACTCGAGGCCGCGATCGAGGCGCTGATCCCCCTCGCGCCCTTGCACAACCCCGCCAACCTCGGGGGCATCCGCGCCGCCCGGGCGCTGCTCCCGGGCCTGACCCACGTGGCCGTGTTCGACACCGCCTTTCACCAGACCCTGCCCCGGCGCGCGCGCAGCTACGCCATCCCCGGCGAGGTCGCCGAGCGCCACGGCGTGCGCCGCTACGGCTTCCACGGCCCCAGCCACGCCCACGTGGCCGCGGCCGCGGCCAAGCACCTCGGCGAGGACCTCCGCGACCTGCGGCTGATCACCTGCCACCTCGGCAACGGCTGCTCTGTGGCCGCCGTCGAGTACGGGCGCAGCGTCGAGACAAGCATGGGCATGACCCCGCTCGAGGGCCTGGCCATGGGCACGCGCAGCGGCGACATCGACCCCGGGGCGCTGCTCCACCTGCTGCGCAGCGGCGAGTTCGACGTCGACGGCCTCGACGAGCTGCTCAACGCGCGCAGCGGCCTCGCGGGGCTCTCGGGCGTGGGCAACGACATGCGCGACATCGAAGCGCGGGCCGGCGAGGGTGACGAGGCCTGCCGCCTGGCGCTGCACGTCTTCGCTCACCGCCTGCGTAAGTACATCGGGGCCTACGCCGCGGTCATGGGGGGCGTGGACGCGATCGTGTTCACCGGGGGCATCGGCCAAAACAGCGCGTTGATCCGCCACCGGGCCTGCCAGCGCCTCGAGTTCCTGGGCGCGCGCTTGGACGAAGACAAGAACCGCGACGCCGAGGTCAGCGAGAAGCTCGGCCCCGGCTGCCCGCCCAAGGTCGCCGAGATTGCGACCGCGCACAGCCGCGTGGCGCTCCTGGTCGTCGCCACCGACGAGCAGCTCGAGCTCGCCCGCGAGGCCGCGGCGATCCTCGCCGACCGCGACAAGGTCGGCGTGGGTCGCAAGCCAGCCGTCGCCACCGTTGACGCTGGGCTCGAAGCGACGAGCGCCGACGCGAGCCTCGACGGCGAGGCCGAAGCCGGCGCCAAGCCGATCCCCATCGCGATCTCGGCCCGCCACGTCCACCTGACCCAGGAGGCCGTCGAGCAGCTCTTTGGCAGCGGTCATCACTTGACCCCCCGCAACCCGCTGTCGCAGCCCGGCCAGTTCGCCTGCGAGGAGACCGTGGATCTGATCGGCCCCAAGCGGAATATCGAGCACGTGCGCGTGCTCGGCCCGGTGCGCTCGCGCAGCCAGGTGGAGATCAGCCGGACCGACGAATTTCACCTCGGCATCGACGCCCCGGTCCGCGCCTCTGGGGACGTCGCCAACAGCCCGGGCATCACCTTGCGCGGCCCGGCGGGCAGCCTGTCCCTGCGCGAGGGGGTGATCTGCGCCTGGCGGCACATCCACATGCGCCCCGAGGACGCCGCCCGCTACGGCGTGGAGGACCGCGACGTCGTCGAGGTCGCCGTCAGCCACACCACCGAGGGCCGCGAGCTGGTGTTTGGCGACGTGATGGTCCGGGTCTCGCCCAAGTACGCGCTCGAGATGCACATCGACACCGACGAGGCCAACGCCGCGGACCTGAGCCCGCACGCCGAGGGCATGCTCGTGCCCACGGGCGGCGCGGCCTTGCTGACGCGGCGCAAGGTCGTGGCCAGCCGCAAGGTCTGAGCCGCGGCTGCACGCGGGCGCCGTGGCCTGGATGCGCCCGACAGGTCTTTGGCCATCGGTGCCTCAGTCTCGAGACCCCGCGAGGTCGGGAGCTGATAAGCTCGCGCACCGTGGACGAGGCCGGCACGCCGACGACCGAGCACCCCCTGGGCCGCGCGCTGCTGATCGCCTCGGCGGTCTTTGGCGCCGCCTACTTGATCGATGGCCTGGGCGTCGAGGCGCCCTATCCGATCGACGTCGTCATCAAGGCCGCGGGCATCGTGCTGCTCGCGGTCTACGCTGGGTTGCATCGGCGCTGGCTGCTGGCCGCGGGCCTGGCTCTGGGCGCCGCCGGCGACGTGTTCTTGGCCTTGCAGCCTTCGCAGGTCGCCGCGGGCATCGCCAGCTTCGGCCTCGGCCACCTCGTCTACGTCGCGCTCTTCATCGGTGTGTGGCGACGCGAGGGCAGGGGAGGCAACGCTGGGGCCATCGCCGCCGTCGCGCTCGCGGTGTTCGGCGTGGTCATGCTGATCCTCTTGCAGCCCCACTTTGGCGAGCTGCGCGTCGCCGCGAGCGTCTACAACGCCGTGATCATCGTCATGGCCTGCCTGGCGTTGATCGCCCGCTCGCCCAAGCTCGCGTGGATCGGCGCGCTGCTCTTCGTGGCCTCGGACACGATCCTCGCCCTGCGGATGTTCGCCCACGTGTTGCCGTGGGCGGGGCCGGTGGTCTGGATCTCCTACTACTTGGGCCAGGCGGGCATCGCCCTCGGCCTGAGCCGCGACGAGCCACGCGCGGGCTGACGCTCGCCGCGGACAGGGCAGACGGGTCAGGCGCGACGAGATCGGGTACACCCGCCTCGCATGGCCAAGCCCGAGGCTCGCAGCGCCAACCTGCGCATCTGGAAGATCGCCGGCCCTGCGATCCTCGCCAATTCCTCGGGGCCGCTCGTGGGCCTCGTCGACACCTGGGCGGTCGGCCACCTGCCCGCGGCCCACAGCCTGGCGGCCGTCGGCCTCGGCGGCGTGATCTTCAACTACCTGCTGTGGGCCTTTGGCTTCTTGCGCATGGGCACCACGGGGTTGATCGCCCAGGCCCGCGGACGAGGCGAGCGCGAGGTCGAGCTGGCCACGATTGTCCGCGCCGCCGCTCTCGGCCTCGGCCTCGGGCTGCTCTTGCTAGCCGCCCAGAGCGTGCTGATCCGCCTCTCGCTGCGGATCATGGCCCCGCCCGAGGAGGTCGCAGCGCTCACCGCCGAATACCTGCGCGTGTGCATCTGGTCGGCGCCTTTCACCTTGCTGGGCTACGCGATCACGGGGGTGCTCTTTGGCCTCGAGCGCACCCGGGCGATCCTCGCGCTCCAGCTGATCTTGAACCTCAGCAACGCCGCGCTGAACCTCTACTTCGTCGTGGGCCGCGGCATGGGCGTGGCCGGGGTCGCCTGGGGCACGCTGATCGCCCAGGGGATCACCGCCACCATCGGCGTGGGCCTGCTGTTGCGGATCTACGGACTCGAAGACCTGGCGCGAGCCCTGCGCGAGCGCGCGACCTGGGCGCTGGCTGGCTTTCGCAAGCTCGCCGCGCTCAACGGCTTTTTGTTCGTGCGCACGATCTTGCTGATGACCGCCCTGGCGCAGGTCATGCGCAGCGCCGGCGGCCTGGGCGAGGCGCCGATGGCTGCCAGCCACGTCGCCTCGCAGTACATGATGCTCGTATCCCTGGGCCTCGACGGCCTCGCCCACGCCGCCGAAGCCCTCGCGGGTGGCGCCTGGGGCCGAGGCGCGCGCGAAGAATTCCGCCGCTGGGTGAAGCTGACGGCGCTGTGGTCCGCGCTGGTCGCCCTGGCCTACGCGCTGATCTTCTGGCTGGGTGGCGCGGCGATCACCGCAGCGCTGACGGATCTCGAGGCCGTGCGCGCCGAGTTTGGGGAGCTGCTCCCGCTGATCATCGCATTGCCGATCGTCGCGGTGTGGTGCTACCTCTTCGATGGGGTCTACGTCGGCGCGACGGCGGGATCGGCCATGGCTGGGACCATGGCGGTGGCCTTCGTGGTCTACCTGATCGCGCTCGGACCGATGACCGAGGCCTGGCAGTTGAAGGGGCTGTGGGGGGCCGTGCTCGTGTTCCTGGGGGCGCGCGGGGTGGCCCAGGCGCTGTGGTATCCGCGGCTCGAGCGGTCGATCTGAATGCGGCGATCTGAATATGGCGACTTGCTCACCCCGGCGAGAACATGCGCCAAGCCGAGTAGCCGATCAGCGTGAACATCATCATCACCGTCGGATAGTTGGTCAGCGCGAACCCAAACGCGCGCGCGGGCGCCCCCTTGGCGTAGCCCGCAAAGAAGAGCAGCCGCCCCACGGCGAAGCACAGCGTGGCCAGAGGCACGACGGACAGCCAGTCGCCGGGGGCCAGCAGTGACCAGCCCACGTAGACCGCCGCGGCCATGCCCGCCTGCTCGAGGGTGTTTTGCAGCAGCGACTGGAGCAGCAGCACGCGCGCGCTGCCTTTGGTGAGCCCGCCGCCGTCGATGTCCTCGGCGTTGAGGAAGCGGTGGTTGCCCACGCGCCCGATCGCCACGGCGAGGAAGAACGCGGGCACCAGGCAGGCCTGGCCGAGCAGGCGCAGACGCAGCGGGGCGTCGGCGTGCTCGGGGAAGCCGAAGGGGTTGAGGAGCACGCCCAGGACCACGACGCCGAGGCCCGTGAGCGCGGCCGGGAGCATGCCCCGAAGGACGCCACTTTGTTTGTCGGAGAACTCGACCATGTCGCCACATTCTCAGAGCGGAGGACGCGCGACAAGCTCATACACGAGATACAAAAGAGCCCACGCCGAGGTGGCGCGGGCTTCTTGTCTGGGGCGAGCGGGGATCAGGCCTGGCGCGGCGCGCTGGGCATGACCGGCAGGCGCCGGGCGTTGGGCTGACGCTCGCGCTCGGCCAGGTACTCCTCCCACTTGGCGATGGTCAGGCGCTGGAACTCGTGCACGGCGGGGTTGAGCTCGGCGATCGGCGCGTCGAAGTGGCGCTCGTAGCCCTCCTGCTCGGCCTCGACGGCCTCGCCGTCCTCCTCGAGCAGCGGCCGCATGAGGATGCGGTTGGCGACGGTGAGGATCGGGGTCATCAACCAGCGGGGGATGGCCACGGGCAGCATCGGGATCTTGAGCTGCTTGTAATAGAACAAGAAGAAGGCCCGGGTGGTCCGCTCGTCGATCGGCAGGACCAGGCACCAGTGCTTGATCCAGTTGTCGGTGTTCGACCACTGGTGCGGGTACTCGTAGCACAGGCGCATGTGGCCGGTGTCGGCGTCCTCGCGGGGGATGAAGTGGCTGTAGAGCTTCCCGGCGCCGACCTCGGTGTCGTACTCCACGAACACCTTGGAGGCCTCGTCGTCGACCTCGACCTTGGTCAGCTTGGGGTTCTTGAAGGGCTCGTACTTGCGGTGCAGGTAGGCGTGGGTGAAGTCCGAGACGTTGTCGATGATCATCGAGTGGTGGGCCTTCCAGGTGAAGTCCACCGGGACGCAGGCCCACGCGTTGGCCCCCTCGATCTCGGGGATCTCGGGCATCGCAACTTGGTCGGCGCGCTCGCGCTCGCCGGGGAACAGCCAGATCAGCCCGTAGCGCTCGCGCACGGCGTAGTCGGGCAGGCGCAGCTTGGGCAGCGGCTTCTCGAACAGCTCGTGGGGGACGTCGACGAGCTTGCCCTCACCGTCGAAGGTCCAGCCGTGGTAGGGGCAGACGACCTGGCAGCCGTGGACCTCGCCCTTGCTGAGCTCGAGCTGGCGGTGGGCGCAGCGGTCCTCGATGGCGCGCAGCTGGCCGTCGTTGCCCCGGAACAGGGCGAAGCGCTTGCCCCAAAACACGACCTGGGTGACCTCGCCGACGCCGACGTCGCCGACGTAACCCACGGGGTACCAGTAGTTGGGGTTCATGCCGGCGGCGCGGACTTTTTGGCGCCGGTTCTTGGCCTCGGTGAAGCTGGGGATCTGGATGTTTGTGGACATGGCGATCACTGAGCGGCAGAGCCGGCGAGGTCGGTGCGGGGCACCTGGGTCAGGGGCGCCCGGGACAGCATTCCCTGGCGCGCGTAGAAGTCGAGGGCCTCGTGGATGGCGGTGCGCAAGCTGGTGGGCTCGAAGCCGAGCTCGCGCTGGGCTCGAGAGATGTCGACGCGCCTGCGCATGCGCAGCACGGCGATCGAGCCCGGGGTCAGGCGCTGAGAGGCCTTGGGGAACAGGTGGGCGAGGGTGCCCGAGTAGAGCGCGGCGACCTTGCCGACGAGGTCGAGGGGGAGCTCGACGAGCCCGTGCTCGACGCCGGTGAGCTCGGCGGCGGTCTCGAAGAGCTGGGCCAGGGTCATGAACTGCGTGGCGAACAGATACTTCTGACCCTTGCGCCCGCGCTCCATGGCGAGCAGGTGCCCGCGCGCGACGTCCTGGGCGCGGACCCAGGTGAAGCCGCCGTCCACGTAGACGCGCAGCCGACCCTCGACGTAGTCGCACAAGGTCCCGCCCATGCGCGAGGGCAGGTAGTCCCACGCCCCGATGCAGCCGCAGGAGGTGGCGATGACCGCGTCGAGGCCCTCGGCGCAGGCCTTGAGCAGCTCGTGCTCGGCCAGGGCCTTGGTGTGGGCGTAGGGCATCGCGTGGGCGAAGGGGAAAAACGGCTGGGTGGGCGCGCTGGGCTTGCTGGGATCGTCGAGGTCGAAGCCCGTGGCCGAGAACGATCCCGTGAGCACGAAGCGAGCGACGCCGGCCTCGAGCGAGGCACGCAGCAGGTCGCGGGTGCCGAGCACGTTGATCGCGTAGAGCTTGTGCTGCTCGGCCGGCGTGGCGCTGGCCGTGCAGATCATCGCGGCGGCGTGAAAGACCCGGGTCACGCCATCGACGGCGCGGCGCAGCGAAGCCGGATCACGCAGGTCACCCTCGACGCGCTCGACCTCGAGTCCGTCGAGGCCGCGGTTGTCGGCGCCGGGCTGGACGAGCACGCGGACGTCGTGGCCGTCCTCGAGCAGCAGGTGAACGAGGTTGTTGCCCAGGTGGCCGCTGCCACCGGTGACGAGCACCTTGCCGGTGGGGATACCGGCGGGGGCGTTGATCGTCTCGGTCTCGTCGGTCTCGCTCATCGATCGGCTCGTTGGCTGGCGGGCTCGCGGGCGTGGCTCAGCGCAGGCAACGCCTGGCTAGCATGGGCGTGGGAGGGAGCGAAGTGGGGTGCAGCACGGCGAGCCCCAGGCGCAGTGTCGGCTCTCACGCGCGATTTTTGCGCTGATTTCGGCGCCGACTTTCACCTCACAGGACGCACTCGTGAAGGCGCGGACCAAGGGCGCTTGCTCGGCGTACAGGGTCACGTGGACGCCTTTGGTGGCGGTGCGAGGTCGCGGCGCTGGACTCGCGCCAGGGGATCGTCCCGTGCTCGAAGGCGGCGTGACGTCGGCGTGCCAGGTGGCGCTCAGTTGGGCTGCGACGGCGGCTGGATCGCGTCGAGGAAGCTGGCCCCGCGCAGGTCGGCGCCGCTGAAGTCGGCCCCGCTGAGGTCGGCGCGTTCGAAGTCGGCGTCGCGCAGGTCGGCCCCGGCAAAGCAGGCGTCGACCAGGCGCGCGCGCGAGAGGTCGGCCTCGCGTAGATCGGCGCCGCGAAAGCAGGCGCCCTCGAGCTGGGCGTCGGTCAGCGCCGCGCCGTAGAGCACCGCCGCCGAGCAGTCGAGGCCCGGGGCGTAGAGCCCGACGAGCCCGACCCAGCTGAGCACGCGGCCCGAGAGGTCGCAGCCAGCGAGGTTGGCGAGCTGAAGGGCGAGCGCCTCGCCCTGGTCGACCTTGGGCGCTTGCAGCAAGGCCATGGGGATGCCCGAGACCTCGAGCAGCACCCAGCTGGCCTGGCCAGGTGGCCCGCCGCTGCGGGCGTGGAGGCCCGCGAGGTACTTGGCGTGGGCACGCAGGCGATCGTCGAGGTTTGGGGGGACGTCGTTATTCGCGGCCATGCGCCAGGTCAGCGCGCTGTCGATGACGCCCGCCCGCTGCTCGTCCTGATCTTTGGTGCACTCACCTTCGGGTGCTGGCCACGGGCCAGACAGCGGGTGCTCGTCGAAGGCCGCGAGCAGGGCCTCGGCGTCGGCCCGCTGCACGCTGCGATGGAGCCTGAGAAAGGCGAAGAGCGTGTCGGCATCGGGGGTCTCGTCGTCGCCTAGCCATTTTTTCAGCGAAACCCATCGCGCACGATCCAGGAATGACCGAATCAACGCTGCCTTCGTCGACGAATCGCCCATATGCCCAGTGATACCAATCTTCGATTCTGGTAGATAGGGAGCATGAGCGAGATGATGAACGTCAGCCTGAGCGACTACGCGGAGTTCGACGCCGAGACGGCGCTGCGGCGCTACCTGGCCCGCGGCCGCGACGAGGAGTGCGCGCTCGAGAAGCTGGCCAAGGGCGGGACGTGGATCGAGCTGCGGATCCATGCGTCGACCTGTCACCCCGACGCCTACTGTGACACGAGCGAGGAGCTGTTCTTGCGGCTGATCGCCGAGGCCTCGCTCGCGGCCGGAGCCCAGTATGGCAAGAGCGCCATGGCCCAGCACTTCGTCGAGAAGTCGGGCAAGAAGGGGAAGGCGGCGAGCGGCGAGAGCGAGCTGTGGAGCATGGGCTTCTCCGTCACGGACTCGACATCTCCGCTGATCATCGTCGAGCTCGAATTCGAAGATCGCGGCCCGGATGGCCCCTACGCCGGCGGCCGCGACACCACGGTCGAGGCCCTGGTGCTCGTGCCCAAGGCGCTCGCCCCCGACATCAGCGAGATCGGCGCCTTCGACTCGGCGGCCTGGGGCGGGGCGAGGCGCCTCGACGACGCCGAGCGGGCGCGGCAGCTGGCCCCGGTGCGCGCGGAGGTCCGGCTGATCCCGGCCAGCGTTGCGATCTCCGGCAAGCATGGCGTCCGGCATCACAGCGACGCCGGCTGGAAGAAAGTCGGACCCGCGAGCGGCATGGACAACTACGTGCACGGCATATGCGTGCACGACGACGCCGTCTACGTGATCGACGCCAGCAAGGCCAAGGGCCCGCTGCGGCTGGGCGACGACGCCAAGCCGGAGCGGGTCGACCTCGGCTTGAAGGAGCACAGCCTGAGCTGCATGACCTCGGCCGAGGGCGCGCTGTGGATCGGCGGGGCCAAGGGGCTGGTCGAATTCCGCGAGGGCGAGGTCGCCGGGCGCTGGGACAAGAAGTCGGGCCTGGTCCGCAACGACGTCTCCGCCATGGCTCGGACCGCCGACGGCGGGTGGTTTCTGGGCTCGGGTGGCGGCGTCAGCCTGCTGCGCGAGGGCGAGGTCGTCGAGACCGTGAGCAAGGGCCTGGCCGACAGCAAGATCCGCCAGGTGCTCGTGGGTAGCGACGGTCTTCGCTGGTCCGCGGGTCAAAAGGGAGTCACGCGCCACGAAGCCGGCGGCAAGCTCGAGGTGTTTCAGTCGCGCCAGAACATCCAGGGGGTGGTCGGCGTCGTCGAGTTCCAGGGCGGCGTGCTCGTGGGCTCGCTCGAGGGCTCGCGCTACATCCCCGCCAATGACGATCGCAGCTATGCGATCGACGGCCTCGAGACCCTCCCCGGGGTCGTGGCCGGCTTCGAGCAGTGCGGTGTGTACTGGCTGTTGACCATCGCCGGCCAGCTCCTGCGCATCGTCGAAGGCGAGCCCATCCGGGTGTTCGTGTTCGACAACCCCCCGCCCGGGGCGAGCGTCACGAGCGGCTATGGAATGGCCATGCACGCGGGCACGCTCTACCTGGCCCTGCACTGGGGGGTGCTCGGCGTCGAGATCGACACCCTCGTCGCGGCTCTGGAGCGCCCCGCCGACAACCTCGCGATCGTCAGCGAGGAGCGCGCCGCAAAGATCGTCCCCTTCCAGCTGCCCAGCGTGGGGGCGACGAAGGCGGTCGCAGCCAGCGTCGACGTCGTCGGCAAGAAGGTGTGCATCACCGGCCGCTTCTCTCGCCTCGATCGCGCCGACGCCTCGGCCAAGCTCGAGGCCCTGGGAGCCAAGATCGCCGGCAGCGTCGGCAAGCAGACCGACATCTTGTTCGCGGGGGACCGCGCGGGCTCGAAGCTCGCCAAGGCCGAGCAGCTGGGCATCGAGATCTACGGCGAGGACGAGCTGCTCGCGCTGATCGCCGCCTCGCCCGAGGCCGCCGCCGCCGAGGCGCCCGCCAAGACCAAGCCCACGCCCGCGGCCGACGCCTCGGGCCGCTTCGCGGGCAAGAAGGTCGTCGTCACCGGGACCATGCAGAACATGTCGCGGGCCGAGATCAGCGAGAAGCTCGCGTCGCTCGGGGCCGAGGTCATGAGCGGCGTCAGCAAGAAGACCGACTTCTTGATCGCCGGGGCCAAGGCGGGCTCGAAGCTCGCCAAGGCCAAGTCCCTGGATGTCACGGTGATCAGCGAAGACGAGTTCATCGCCGCGATCCGAGCCTGAGGATCGGGCTCGAAGTTCGGGCCCGAAGTTCGGGCCCGAGCGCGAAGCTAGTGTACGATCCAGAGGATCGGAAGGGGGATCGACATCGAGTCCCGATGGTGATCTACTGGCCGGGTGACGACGCCAATCTCCGTCGACCTCCGCGCCCGGATCGCCGAAGCCATCGAAGCTGGCGAAGAAAGTCAGCCCCTCATCGCCGAGCGCTTCTCCGTCTCGGTCACCACCGTCGAACGCATCTCGCGGAAGCTGCGCCAAGGCGAGAGCTTGGTGCCGAAGAGTCCACCTGGCCGGACGCCCAAGTTGAAGGAGCGCCACCTCCTGTGGATTCGTGGCGAGATGGAGAAGGACCCCTACCTCGGCTCCTACCACCTCTCGGCGCGCTTCAATCGACGATTTCCCAAGAACCGGGTCCATCGCTCGACGATCCTCCGGGCGCTTCACCAACTTGGCCTCAGCTTCAAAAAAAACTCCCTACGCTCCCCAGCGGGACCGAGCTGACGTCGCCGAGGAGCGCGCCCAGTTTCGGTTGCGACAGCGGCGACTCGACATCGGACGTCTCGTCTTCGTGGACGAATCGGGCACGCATCCAGGGATTGGTCCGCGCCGGGGCTGGTCCCCACGCGGCGAGCCGCTCTACGGACCGCACGAGCCCTATTCCCGCGGTCGCCACGTCTCGATGATCGCGGCCTTGCGCGTCGACGGCATCAGCGCCTTGATGACGACCGATGGCGGGGTCAAGACCGCTGACTTTCTGCGCTTCGTCCGACAGCGCCTGGCACCCACGCTCGAGCCGGGCGACATCGTTTGCTGGGATAACATCAACATGCACAAGAATGCAGAGGTCGTGGCTGCGGTGCTCGAGACGGGTGCGAAGGTCGTCCGCTTGCCCCGGTACAGTCCCGACTTCAACCCGATCGAGGCCGCTTGGGCGAAGGTCAAAGCTTGGATACGCCGAGCGATGCCCACGACCGTCAGCGAGCTCAAGAAGGCGATGCGTAGGTCCCTGCGTCGGATCCGAGCCTCGGACGCACTCGGCTGGCTCAAGTACTGCGGATATCGCCTTCCGTGATTCTGATCCGTACACTAGTGTGCGCGGCAGAGGACTTGAAGGGTCCCAGGCGCCGGACCGCCGGTTGCTGACGAGGCGCGAGGAGGGAGTTTGTCGGGCACAAATGACTGACGAGCAACGAAGTCAGCGGCCGGTGCTCCAAGCCTGGGACCCTTCAAGTCCTCTGCCGCGCACACTAGGCAATTGCTTCGAGAGCCGAGCCCCGCGGCCGGAGCTCGCGCTCAGCTGCGGAGCACATCGAGGGGCAGGGGATCGCTCGGATCCGTCCCGCGGCGCAGCATCGCGCGGACCCGAGCGAGCGCGCCCGTGGCCACACAGCGCAGCATCAGCGGCGGCGGGAAGGCGTTGAGGGGATCGACGCGGCGGGTCAGGAAGTCGGCGTAGCGCCGGCCGTAGTCCTCGTTGGTCAGCAGCCAGCGCATCACGGTCTTGGCGATCAGCGGCGGCGGGCTCTGATAGATCTCGCGCTCGAGGCGGCCCGTGGTCACCTCGAACATCGGGCGCAGCTTGGCGTGGGCGGCCTTGGCGTAGCCCTCGAGCGCATCGTCCAGCCTGCGCTCGCCAGCGTGGGCCGAGATCAGCGCACCAGCCAGGAGCTTGGCTGCCAGCAGCGCGTCGTAGATCCCCTGGGCATCGATCGAGTCTTTTTGGTGAAAGGCGTCACCGACCAGCGCCCACCCCGGACCCGTGGCCTGGCGAAAGAGGTTGGCGAACGGCTTGATGCCCGAAAGCGAGCTGACCTGCTTGGCCTCGGACAGGCGGGCCCACAGCCGCGGGCGGGCGCGCAGCAGCGCCAGGTAGGCCGCCTCGGGGTTCTCGCTGTCTGCGAGGTGCTTCGCGTAGAAGTCCGCGCGACCTTGGGCCGTGACCATGGTCTGGCCCGCGGCCGAGGGCATGAACACGAAGCTGAAGCCGTCGAGTGAACTATGGATCACTGCCGAAGGTGCGCACGCGCCGTCGCTCCCCAGACCACGCACGCCCTCCCAATGTGCGTAATAGAGCGTGGTGTCCACGTCGGTGCGAGATTCGGTGACAAGCGCACCAACCTCGCGTGCAACGAGACTATTACGACCATCTGCCCCGACGACGCAGTCACCGTAGAAATACTGCAACTCCTGTACGCCAGGTATCCGGGCGCACACGCCGGTCACGCGTCCTGCATCATCGCGCAGGATGCCCTCGACCTTTGCGCCCTCGATGGCACGCACGGATTCGAAGCGTTCCAGGTTACGCCACAGGCAGCCATCGAGGCGCGCCCGGTCGATGGCGTAGAAGTAGGCGCGGCCTGCGAGAGCTTCGAAGAAACGCAGCGGAGAGCGGAAATAGTCGCCAAATTCGAGGACGAAGCGGTCCAGGCGCGGCGTCTCGGCGGCGTACACTTCCTCGTCGACGCCGAGCTCGTCGAGCAGCGCGAGGGCGTGCGGAAGGACAAAGGGCGCGGATACTGCGGGTCGACTCGGGAAACTGGACTTATCGAGGACGAGTACGCGCAGACCTGCGGCTGCGACGCGAGCTGCGAGGCTGGCCCCGGCTGGGCGACCTCCCACGACGATGACATCGAAGTGATCCTCGTTCATGTCGTGAGAATCTAGATCGGAAGCCTCGCGGTCAGGTCGCTTTATTTGGCAAGATGATGTGAGTGAGCAAAAAGGAGGATGAGGCTTTAGCGGAGGTACTCGGTGCCAATCCCGCCGACCTCGCGCGAGTGCTCGCGTCGATCTCCGACTATCTGTGGAGCGGCGAGGTCAGCCCCGCGGGCTTCCACTACCGCTACTACTCGCCGGCGGTCAAAGAGATCACGGGTCGGCCGCCCTCCTTCTACATCGAGGACGCCTCACGCTGGTCGAGCACCGTCCACCCCGACGACCTCCCGGCTGCGCAGGCCTCGGCCGATCGTCTGCTCAGCGGCGAGAGCATGGCCGAGGAGCTCGAGTACAGGGTGCTCCTCCCCGACGGCGGGATCCGCTGGGTTCGCGATCGAGTCGTCAGCGAGCGCCGCGGCGACACCATCTTGCTCAACGGAGTGGTCCGCGACATCACCGAGCGCCGCCAGGTCGAGCGCGAGCGCCACGAGCTCGAGATCCGCGTGCAGCAAGCCCAGCGCCTCGAGAGCCTCGGCATGCTCGCCAGCGGAATCGCCCACGACTTCAACAATTTGCTGGTCAGCGTGCTCGGGAGCGCCGATCTGGCCATGCTCGAGCTCGGCCCAGAGCACGCCGTGCGCGGAGATCTACTGCGCATCAAGGCCGCCGCCAACCAGTGCGCCGACCTCTGCCAGCAGCTGCTCGCCTACTCGGGCAAGGGCGGCAACGAGGCGCGGCGAGTCGAGCTGCCCACGCTGATCGTCGAGATGGTCCAGCTGCTCGAGGTCTCGATCTCCAAGGCCCACGCGATCAGCTACCAGTTCGAGCCCGGCCTGGCCCCCGTGTTCGGCGACCCCACTCAGCTGCGCCAGGTCGTCATGAACCTGGTCACCAACGCCTCCGAGGCCATCGGCGAGCGGGCCGGGACCATCGTCTTGCGCGCTGGCCTGGCCACCGAGCCACGCGAGGTCCTCGCGGAGCGCTTCGACCTCGTGCCCGGAGCCCTGAGCGCGGCCGACTACGTGCGCCTCGAGGTCGAGGACTCCGGCAAGGGCATGGACGAGTCCACCCGCGCGCGCATCTTCGAGCCCTTCTTCACCAGCAAGGTCACCGGCCGCGGGCTCGGCCTGTCGGTGGTCCAGGGGATCGTCCGCGCCCAGGGTGGGGCCATTCGAGTACAGAGCGCGCTCGGCCGCGGGACCACCTTCGAGCTGCTCTTGCCGGTCGACGCGCGCAGCGACGTGCGCCGGCCGGGGCGGCAGGACACGGGCGCGGGCGAGAGCGGCGTGCACGCTCGGCTGTGCGTGCTCGTCGTAGATGACGACGAGCGCGTGCGCGCGGTCTGCAAGCGCATGCTCGAGCTGCACGGCTACGACGTGTTGCTCGCCGCAGACGGGGTGGAGGGGCTCGAGCGCTATCGAGACCATCGCGAGCGCGTGGCGCTGGTCCTGGCGGATCTGATCATGCCGCGGATGCATGGGCGAGAGCTGTGCGCGCGACTGCGGGCCGAGAACCCGCGGGTGAAGTTGGTGGTGATCAGCGGGCACGACGTGCGCGCGGTGGCGCCGGAGCTCGTCGAGGCTGGGGTTGGGGTGTTGGCGAAGCCCTTTCGGGTTGGGGAATTGTTGGGGGCGATTGAGGAGGTGTTGGAGGATGAAGGGGAGATGGGGGAGGCGCGGGGGCGTGTTGGGCGGGCGCCTTGAGGGTGTCTCGCTGGGGGCGATTTAGGTGCTGTCAGTGATGGGAGATGGAGGCACTCGCACTTGGTAGACATAGGGCTTTGGAGGGAGCTGGACAGGCTGGCCGAAGCCTGTGAAGGGCTCGTCGTATGGGAGGAGCAGGTGCTCGCAGTATCCGGTCTCGTGCTCGAGGTGGAGTTCGACGGCGGGCTGGTCACCGTGCGGTGTCTGGTGATGGCAGGGGCGAGCGATGCCACCGGCGAGTTGGGTGAGCGCGGACGTGATGAGGTTGCGCGCCATGGCTTGTAGAAGGCTTCATGCCCTAAGTGGCTCTTAACCTGCTCTCGGATATATGATACATGCGCGTAATTATTTTTTAAATCGTGCAGGGATTGGGTTAGCTGGATATAGATGCGGCCGTCGGAGGTCTTCCATGTGCGATAGGCTGGGGCAGAAAGGATCCGGCTCTCCCCGAATAGTTCAATGTAAGGGGGGCCGAATACCATCATCCAGTGTATGTTGGGGATGTATCGACGGAGTTCATGAGTGGTCCAGTACATTCCATGGCTGGGGATGCGCTGATCTTCCACGGATACTTCACGATAGGCCCAGCCCTGCTCGAGGTCGGGCTCTGTGAGAGTGTGCAGGTATCCAATGTCTGCTTTGTATGACTTGGACCATTGCTCGAACACTGAGATGAACTGTTCGTCAGAGAAAAGCTCATCCTCGATGATGTTGATATCCAGTGTGTCGTGACGAGGCAGAGGTAGTCCAGGCTTGACAATGTCTATGGATCCTGAGCTCTTTGGCCGTTTTTTTGTCCAGTAAATACTGCCCTGCCATATTTTTGCTGCATCGCTTGGTGAACGAAAACGTTTGCGGATGGGCTCGTAGTTGTTGATTTTGTCAGGTCGGAGTGATGGTTCAGTGTTCAGGAGAGGTGAGAAAAGAGTTTCTGACCAAGTTGGGTCGGAAATGCTCAGCGAAGAGAATACCTGGATAAATGTTCCTGCAATCATTGTAGTGGTATCTCTGTGATCGTGTCTCGATGGTGGCGGCGCCTTCGGGCGTGCGGACGCGGGTGCCGGGGACGAAGCAGCCGATCGCGGCGATGCCCTCGAGGCCGGCGCGGACGCAGTTTCCGCGGCAGCCGCTGAGGGTGCGGCCGAGGCCGGCGCGGACGCTCTGGCTGGCGGTCTCGGCGAGGCCGGCGAGGCCGGCGGAGATCAGCTCGGTGGAGAAGCGGGTGCCCTCGTAGGTGAGGGAGTCTGGGGTGGCGGCGAGGGTCTCGCTGCCGAGCATGCGGCCGATGGCTTCGCGGGCGGCGGCGGAGGGGTTGCCGTTGGTGGCCCAGTAGGCGGCGACGACGAAGGGGATGGTGGGCGGAAGAAAGTTCTGAACTACTTGTCTATTCAGATCTTTCGTGCATGTCGCTCATAGATATAGGGCTGAGGCTCGAGGGAGATGCAGTCTTTGAACCCATCAAAAGGTTGATTGTAGGTGAACAGGAGGTTTTGGGAGTAGCCGCTTTCGTGTTCGAGGTGCATCTGAATGGCCGAAACGGTGCGGCCACCTACACTGTGACTCGTTGGTCGGGCAATGCCGCCTGCGATTGAGACTGTCAGTGCCTCAATTTTGAAAGTACGCTCTATATCCGTGACGATGTCTTCCTCAGTCTTGGTGAGGAGTATGGCTTGTTGTAGTTCGTGATTGACGAGACGCTCTCGCTTGTCCATCCGCGCTGCGAGTGGCCAGTGAAGTTTGCCTGCTGTCAGCGCGGCGCTGACCCGGTCTTGCAGGTTGGACTTCAGCGCCTCGAGTGCTCGCTGAGGGTCGATGGCTGGGGCAACTTCACGATGCTGAATCTCGAATCGTGGTGCATGATATGTGGAGCGCCTGGGCTTGTAGAACGCATCCGCGCCGAGGTGCTCTTTGACACGCTCTCGAGTTTTGTGCACGTGCTCGTAGTCGTGCTCGAGATCAAAGAGTGAGCTGGTGAGCTGGAGAAATATTTGGCCGCTGGGAGTTTCCCAGACACGGTGAGCTGGCGCGCTGAGCAGTTTTTCTCGTCCAAATAAATCTATATACGGGCTTCCGAAGACCATGCCCCAGTGAATGTTGGGGAGGTATTTCCTCAGGGTGTGTGTCGTCCAGTACATTCCATAGCTTGGAATGCGTTGGTCTACGGTGAAGACTTCTCGGCAGGCCCTGCCAGGTTCAAGATCCGGCTCCGTGAGAAGTTGAATGTATCCGATGTCAGCCTGGCAGGATAATGACCAGGGACAAAATATTGACTCTACTGCCTCTTGGGGTATGCTCCTGTAATCTTCTATATGTAAGATGATTCCGTCGTGAATTGGTTTAGGGCCCGAAGCTCCGTCCATGTCTACCTGGCCGGAGCTTCGGGGGGACATTGATTTCCAGAGTATTGGGTTGTTCCAAATCTCTGAGACGTCCTCAATGGAGCTGAAACGCTTGCGAAGAGGCTCGAAATTGTTAATCTTCTTGGGTTTGAATGAAGGTGTTGAGTTTAGGAGTGGAAGGAATAGTCGCTCTGCCCATTTTGAATTGCTGAGGTCTAAGGGGGAGAGGACTTGTATGAAAATTCCAGCGTTCACTTGAGTGGAATCTCCATCTGAGATCCAGCTTGAGGGTCAATGCGAAGAAGAAAGCCTTCTGTTCGCTCTATTGCACGCTTGACGGATTGAGTTATATGTTTTGTTCGGGGAGATACATAGACGTTGAAGGGAACCCCTAGCTGCTTGGCTACGTTCGCCTGAATCTGCATTTGACGCGTATTGCTCACGACCATCCGGTTCTTGATCTCGCCGACTTCGGCGCCCATTATATCAGGGATGGTGTTCCCCGCACGCCCGTTGAGCGCCGTTCCGCGGACCTTTGTCGTATTCTTGCGACGATGAGGTCGCTAGGGCAAAGGTCTCGATGAGGGCGATTTAGGTGCTGTCGGTGATGGGAAATGGAGGCACTCGCACTTGGTAAACATAGGGCTTTGGAGGGAGCTGGACAGGCTGGTCGAAGCCTGTGAAGGGCTCGTCGTATGGGAGGAGCAAGTGCTCGCAGTATCCGGTCTCGTGCTCGAGGTGGAGCTCGACGGCGGGCTGGTCACCGTGCGGTGTTTGGTGATGGCAGGGGCGAGCGATGCCACCGGCGAGTTGGGTGAGCGCGGACGTGATGAGAAGCCTTTCCATGGTGAGGAAAATTTCTTCATCTGTGTCATTCTCGAGAGAAATATAGGGAGACATGCACGTTCGATATCGCTCTTGGATATCCATAATGCTGACAAGAGGGTGGCGAAAGCCACCCGAGGTGATGGCTTCCCTTGCGTCGCGGCAGAGCTTGTCTTTGAGAACGGAGAGGAGAATGATTGGGTCTGTCCGAGGTTTTATTGTTATATCTCGCTCAGGGAAGTGAAAGGTCGGAGCATGAAAGGTTGCGCGCCATGGCTTGTAGAAGGCTTCATGCCCTAAGTGGCTCTTAACCTGTTCTCGGATAGATGATACATGCGCGTAGTTCTCTTTTAGATCATGTAAGGATTTTGTTAGCTGGATATGGATGCGGGCATCGGAGGATTTCCACGTGCGATACGCTGGGGCGGAAAGGAGCCGGCTTTCCCCGAATAGTTCAATGTAGGGGGGGCCGAATACCATCATCCAGTGTATGTTGGGGATGTATCGACGGAGTTCATGAGTGGTCCAGTACATTCCATAGCTGGGGATGCGCTGATCTTCCACGGAGACTTCACGATAGGCCCAGCCTTGCTCGAGGTCGGGCTCTGTGAGAGTGTGCAGGTATCCAATGTCTGCTTTGCATGACTCGGACCATTGCTCGAATACTGAGATGAACTGTTCTTCAGAGAAAAGCTCATCCTCGATGATGTTGATATCCAGTGTGTCGTGACGAGGCAGAGGCAGTCCAGGCTTGACAATGTCTATGGATCCTGAGCTCTTTGGCCGTTTTTTTGTCCAGTAAATACTGCCCTGCCATATTTTTGCTGCATCGCTTGGTGAACGAAAACGTTTGCGGATGGGCTCGTAGTTGTTGATTTTGTCAGGTCGGAGTGATGGTTTAGTGTTCAGGAGAGGTGAGAAAAGAGTTTCTGACCAAGTTGGGTCGGAAATGCTCAGCGAAGAGAATACCTGGATAAATGTTCCTGCAATCATTGTAGTGGTATCTCTGTGGTCGTGTTTTTTGTAGGATCCACTCGAGTGAGCTTTCCTTCCATTTTCTTGATTGCCCTTTTTAACGGTTTTGTGACGTGTTTGGTTCGGGGGGATATATAGACGTTGAAGGGAACGCCCAGTTGCTCGGCCACGTCCGCCTGAATCTGCATTTGACGCGTATTGCTCACGACCATCCGATTCTTGATCTCGCCGACTTCGGCGCCGAGTATATCAGGGACGGTGTTCCCCACACGCCCATTGAGCGCCGTTCCGCTGACCTTTGTCGTGTTTTTTGCGACGCCGAGCTGCTTCAAGACCGCCTGCTCGAAGGCCCGCCCCAATCGATAGTTCGCAGAAAGCCGCGCGGCGAGGTCGGAGCATACGCCATTGTGCACCAAGACCGCCGGCCCATCACCAACCGGCGCGGCGAAGTAGTTGTGCGCGTCCTCGACGGAGAGGTTGAAGACCTCGAATTCACCTTCGCGTCGCGCGATCCCCTCGACCACGGCGAGCTGGCCGTCTTCGAGCAAAAGCTGGTCTCCCAGGGCGAGCGCGGCCGCCTGGAGGTAGGCCTGGTATTCAGGCGCAAAGAGCGGGTGATCGGGCGTCAGCTCGAGGGTGGCGCGCTCGCCGGTTTCAGTGAGGTAGCGCAGCTCGATGATCTCGGAGATCTCGCGAACCGAGATCGCTTCGATCACGCGAGGAACCAGGCGCAGCTCGCCGTCGATCCACACGCCGGCGAGGACCTGATCCCCGGGGGCGAGGGTCTCGATGGTGGCGGATCCCTCGGGGGTGCGGACGCGGGTGCCGGGGACGAAGCAGCCGATCGCGGCGATGCCCTCGAGGCCGGCGCGGACGCAGTTTCCGCGGCAGGCGCTGAGGGTGCGGCCGAGGCCGGCGCGGACGCCCTGACCGGCGGTCTCGGCGAGGCCGGCGAGGCCGGCAGAGATCAGCTCGGTGGAGAAGCGGGTGCCCTCGTAGGTGAGGGAGTCTGGGGTGGCGGCGAGGGTCTCGCTGCCGAGCATGCGGCCGATGGCCTCGCGGGCGGCGGCGGAGGGGTTGCCGTTGGTGGCCCAGTAGGCGGCGACGACGAAGGGGATGGTGGGCGGGAGGAAGGCGATGACGCCCCCGCCGACGACGGCGCTGCCGGTGTTGGCGAGGCCGTCGAAGAGGCCGAGGCCGATCTCGGTGGGGGTGCTGGTGTTGCTCGAGGGGGAGGGGGCCTGGGCGCGGGCGTCGTTGGATGGACCGAGGTCGGTGCTGGTGCCGGCGCTGCTGCCCTCGCGCTGGGCGGTGACGGTGAGGGTCATCTCGAAGCCGCCAAAGGGGTTGGCGCGGATCTCCGAGGCGGTGACGGTGGTGCCGCCGGAGCCCTCGCTGTCGTCGCCGCCGCTGGGTTCGGGGGCGAAGCCGCTGGGGTCGATCTGCGAGAGCGGATCGTTTTGGACGTAGGCGAAGCGGTTCCAGCCCTGGGCGGTGTAGGCGTCGACGATCAGCGGATCCGCCGAGGTCATGCGGCCGAGCTGGGGGTCGTAGAGGCGCCCGCCCATGTCGACGAGGCCGAGGTCGGCGCGGGACTGGTGGCCGGTGTAGCCGCGGGCGACGGCGGCGAGGACCGAGAATTCTTCGGGCGCGCTCCAGTCGTCGGGGTCGCGGTCGCGGCCCCAGGCATCGAAGGACAGGCGCTGGACGAGTTCGCCCTGCTCGTCGGTGACGATGTCGGTGGAGCCCTGGTGATCGTCGTGGAGGTAGCGGGTGCGGGCGGAGAGTATCTGCTGGCTGTCGAGCTCGTGCTCGATCTGGGCGACGACGCGGCCGCGGCCGTGGATCAGGTAGCGGTGGCGCTCGCGGCCCTGGTCGAGGTCGCGCTCGCGCTCGTAGATGTTTGCGAAGCTGCGCAGCTGGACATTTTGGAGCTCGTCGACGCGCAGGACCCTGCGCTGGTCGGCGTCGTATTCGAAGCGCAGCGTCTCGCCGGTGCTGGCGGCGATCTTGGCGGGCTTGGCGAAGCTGGTGTAGGCCAGCCAGCGCTCCTGGTCGGCGTTCTTGGTGTGGATCAGGCTGCCCTTTTGATCCCAGCTCAGGCTCTGATCCCCGGCCCAGGTCAGCAGGCCGCGGGCGTCGTAGTCGTAGTCGCCGACGTCGCTGGCGTGGACGAGGTTGCCGAGCGGGTCGTAGGCGAACCAGCGCTCGTGGTGGTGATCGTCGGGGCCGCTGATCTCGAGGTGAGCCAGGCGCAGCAGGCCGTCGTAGTCGAAGTCCTCGCGCTGGCCGACGCGCAGGTCCTCGCGCCAGGCCAGGGTCTGGTTTGGGCTCCAGCCGTAGCGCAGGTTCTGGAGCGGATCCGTGTCGGTGTTGGCGTTTGGGTCGAAGGTCCGCAGGCCGATCAGCTGGCCGAGGGCCGGGTCCCACTCGCGGGCGCTGACCAGGCCGTTGGCGAAGCGCTCCTCGGTGATCCGCCCAGCTTCGTCCGCTTCGGTGATCGACCACAGGGCCTCGGGGTCGTCGCCGAGGTGCACGGCGCTCAGGCTGCCGTCGGCGGCGTAGCGGTTCTCGACGCGGATCTGCGGCAGGTTGGGGTGCTCGGGGTAGCGCAGCGCGCTCGGGCGGCTGTAGGCGTCGTAGTCGATCTCGAGCGCGAGGGCGTCGTCGTCGATCCACTGCTCGATCCGGCGCAGGCGGCCGAAGCTGTCGTAGTCGTAGAGATCCGCGACGCCGCCGGGAGTCTTGGTGCTGCTCAGGTGGCCGGGGAGCTGCGCGTCCCAGCTCCACCAGCTGTCGCCCTCGTCATCGCTGCGCCGGATCTGGCGGCCGAGGGCGTCGTAGGCGTAGGTCACGAGCTGGTCCTCGCCGTCGAGGGCGGCGATCAATCCGCCCCAGGCGTCGTAGGCGTAGTCGCGCAGGCCCTCGGCGGGGTCGTGGCTCGAGACGAGGCGGCCGAGGCGGTCGTAGGTGTAGCGCTTGACCAGCGCCGGGGCCTCGCCGGCGGTGGCCTCGGTGTTCGTGCTCTCGCCGCTCGGGTCGTCCTCGACGCAGCTGGGCCGGGCGGCGACGAGCCACGAGAAGTGGGCGTAGTCGAGGCACAGGCGCTCTTCGTCGGCGGTCCCCGGGGCGCTGATCGTCTCGACGACTCGACCGGCGCCGTCGCGGCGGATCTGCCTGCGCCGACCTTCGAAGCCGACGTGCTCGACCGCGAGGCCGGCGTGGTTCCAACGCTCGACGCTGCCCTCGGCGAGGGTGTGCTCGATGACCCGACCAAAGGCGTCGTGGCGCCAGCGCTCGCTGCCGAGCTCGGGGCCGTCGAGGCGGTGGGCGAGGCTGCGCTCGACGAGCTGGCCCTCGCCGTCCCAGCGCTGCCACTGCCGGCGCGGTTCACCGTCGGCGCCCAGCCAGCGCGCTTCGGTCTCGCGGCCCAGGCGATCGAAGGCGCGGGTCAGCTCGCCGTGGCCGCTGACCTTGGCGAGGATCTGCAACCCGCCGGCCGCGGGGTCGAGGGCCGGGAGGTAGTGGATGCTGAGGTCGTCTCCGCGGGCGAACCACTGCGAGAAGGTGCGCGCGCCGGTCAGCCGGCCAAAGCCGTCGTAGTCGAAGACCTGGCGCTGGCCGTCGATCGTCACCAGGGTGTGGGGGACGCCAAGGTCCTCGTGCCAGGCCAGGGTGCTGACGTGGCCGAGGGCGTCTTGGATCTTCACGGGGAAGAGCCCGCGCTCGTCGTAGGCGATCGTGCCCCCGCGGGCCTGCGCGTCGGCGTCGTAGCTGGTCACGGCCACGCGGTTGCCGAAGGCGTCGTACTCGTAGGTGGTGTGCAAGAAGAGCGCGCTGTCTTCGGGCTCGGGCTCGCGCAGCTCGCTGAGCAGCGCGCCGGTCTCGGCGGCGTAGCCATGGACCCAGCGCCGCTCGATCACCTGGCTGTCGTGGATCCCCGCGAGGCGCTCGTCGACGACCTGATCGAGCAGCCAGCGCTCGAGGTCGTGCTCGACCACGCGCCGACGATCGAGCACGAGGCTGGGGCCGTCCTCGACGGCCGTACTCATGCGCTCGTGGGTGGGGTGGGCGAGGGCGTCGCGGGTGAACACGGTGCTGACCTGGGAGGTCAGCGGGTCGTGGTCCTGGACCTCGCCGAGCTCGCAAAAGCCCGCGCAGTCCCACAGCTCCCAGGTCCGCGCGACGCTCTGGCTGTCGGCGGCGTGGTAGCGGCCCGGGCCGGTGTGCAGCACGTCGTGGACGATGGTGGCCAGGCTCACGCGCACGCGCCCGTCCTCGGGGTCGCGGCGCTGCTCGAAGATCATGGTGGTCAGCCCGGCCGTGGGCGCGGCGGCGAGCTCGGGGTCGTAGTCGAGGTTGCCGGTGTACTCGCTGCGCTTGGCCAGGGCGACGCGCTGGCCGTCGCGCCACACGAACTCGGTCTGGTCGTGGCGGTGAAAGCCGAGGCTGCGCCGCGCGAGGCGATCGCGGCGCAGGCCGGCGTAGCGATGCTCGAACTCCCGCGCGCCATCGTCGAGGCTCGCGCCCAGGCCGGCGTCGAGGCGGTGGCGGGCGACGACGACCACGGGCGCGCGGCCGCAATCAAAGGGCCACGCGCAGGTCGCTTGCGGGCCGTCCTCGTAGAGCTCGGGGCGCTCGTAGTCGGTGATCGCGGCGTACTCGAGCTCGATGACCTGGCCGAGGCCGTCGCGGATCCTCGCCACGCGGTCGGGCTGCTCGCCGCGGCGGCGCCAGATGTCCCAGACGCCGCCGAGCTCGTAGCTCCAGTACACCGGGTCGTGGAGCCCGTCGCCGTCGACGTCCATGGCCGCCAGGGCCCGGGTCGGGACGCTCGCGTTTGTCTGCCAGGCGGGCGCGTCGACGAGCGGGGCGTTGACGAGGGTGCCGTCGCCCAGCGGACGCCACTGCTGCCAGGTCCCGGTGGCGCTGTCGGGGATCATCAGATCCGCGACGCCGTCGCCCTGGAGATCCAGGACCGCGCTGCTCACGAATTCACGAAAGAGCGCGTCGCCGGCCTCGCCGGTGGTCAGCCAGCCGCCGTCGACGAAGCGGCCGCCCTGGTTGATCCAAAGCCGCAGGCCGCCGAGCTCCTGCGAGGGGGGATCCGCGGGCAGCACCGCGGCGGCGATGCTCGAGCTCTCGTCCACGTCGTCGCCGGACTGGAGCTGATAGCGGACCAGATCCGGGAGCCCGTCGCCCTGGACGTCGAGCACGCGATCGATGCCCAGGTTGGGGCCGTGGGAGGGCGCGCCCGCGTCGGGGACGTTGAGGGTGCCGTTGGTCAGCGAGGGCCGCCAGCGCTGGGCGACGTCGGGGGGCAGGCCGGTGTCGACGAGCGCGGCGCTGTCCCAGGTCGGGGCGGGGCGCAGGGCCTTGTAGTTGCCCCATTTGGTCACCGGCAGATAGTCCTGGGCCTGCGCGGACCAGCGCGGGATGACCAGCAGTGAAGCCACGCCGTCGCCGTCGTGATCCAGGATCAGCAGGGCGTCGCGGGCCGAGCAGCCGACTTGGGTGTCGACGCGCGCGGCCACGTCGAAGCCGAAGCCGGGCTCGTTGACGAGCAGCTGCCAGGTCCCCACCCAGGTGCTCTGATCGTCGATCTCGAGCTCGCCGCCCCAGCAGTAGAGGATGTCGCTCAGGCCGTCCCCGGTGAAGTCGGCGGCGGCGTAGGTGTAGGCTGGTTTTTGCAATTCGCCGACGTCGATGTGCTGCTCGACAACGCCCTCGAGGCCGGGCTCGACGATCGCGAATTCAGTGATCGCAAAGAGCATCGCGCTGCCGCCGAGCGGGGCGATCGCCTCGTCGCTGCCGTCGGCGTCGTAGTCGATCGCGAAGAGGGGCTGGTCGAGGCCGGTGAACTGCGGGTTTGAGGTCGAGAGGATCCCGGCGCGCGGGCCCTCGATCAGCGAATAGATGCCCTCGGGGCACTCGCTGGGATCGGGGAAGTCGTCGTTGAGGCTGCAGATCTTCCCGGTCACCGTCACGGCCTCGGGCTGGGTCCGCCAAAACTCCCAGCCGCGGTCCTCGGAGGCCGGGAGCCCGCCGTTGCCGTTGGCGGCGAGCAGGTCCGAGCGCCCGTCGCCGTCGCCGTCGAGCACGACCTGGCCGAGCAAGCTGGGGTCGTAGGTCTGGAGGTCGAAGCCGTTGGGGAAGGGGGCGCCGCCGAAGGACCAGGCCTCGGCGGGCATGTTGTCGGCCCCGTCCTCGCCGAGGATCCACTCGAAGGTGGTGGGCGCCCGGCAGACCCCGTCGGCGGCGCACTCGCCCACGGAGACCAGGCGCGAGCGCCCGGTGACGCTGGCGGGATCGGGATCATCGGGCGCATCGGGATCATCGGCGTAGGCCAGCGGCCAGCGGCGCACGAGGGTCTCGTCGACGAGGCTGCGCAGCGCGGCCAGGCGGTAGCTGCTGCGCGTGGGCAGGCCCGCGAAGTAGCCGCGGCGGGGATCCGGGCGCGGGGCCCAGTCGAGGACGATGGAGCGCGTGGGCGGGAGCGCCGGAGCCTGGGCGTGGGCGCCGTAGTGGATCGCCGCGAGCCGGTGGTCGACGCGGGCCCAGCCGTCGTCGAGGGTCTCGTGCTCGTAGGCGTATTCGTAGCGGATCGTGTTGCCAAAGCGGTCGGCGCGGCTCGAGCGAGCCCAGCGGCGCACGCCGAGGTGCGAGCTGAGCACGGCGTCGTCGCTGCACCCGTAGGTGTCGATCAGCCCGTCGCGGCGGCGGACCTCGAAGGTCAGCGCGCCCGGGCACTTGCTGGAGTCGAGGATCCGGACGCGGGAGAAGTCGTCGCGGCGGGGTCGATACTCGGCGCCGGGCTGCCAGGCCTGGCCCGCGCTGAGCAGCAGGCGCTCGCCGTCGAGGCACAGGGCGTCGTCGTCGCTGAAGTCGACCGGGGCCACGCGGCCGTCCACGGCCAGGGAGGGGGCGCAGCGCTCGATGGCGGACTCGCCGACGAGGCGCCAGCCGACGCCCAGGGGGCCGTCTCCGGCGGCGCTGTCGTAGCGCAGGGCGAGCTCGGGGACGAGGGCGCCGGTGGCCGGGGGGAGGCTCAGGGGGAGGTGGTAGACGGCTGCGCCGTCCTTGCTGACCTCGAAGTGAGCCTGGAGCGCGCCGACGGGGGCGGTGGGGGTGCGCGTGGGGGCCACGGCGCCCAGGGGCAGGCCAGGCAAATGTTCCAGTATTCTGTTTGTATATGTGCCTGATATTGCGTTGGCCGGTGAAGACGCGAGGAATGCGGCCATGCACAGCGTGAATACAGACGAGAGGTTGTGAAGTTTGCGACGCTCTACCATGGCAACGACGCATGCACTCTCTCAGAGGACAGGTGGTCGTGAATAGATGAATATTGAGAGTGAATTGTGAAAAATTAAAATCATCTGAGAGCTTAGTCATGGAGTGGCGCTCGCACTCGTGCTCGCGCAGGATGCTGACGCGATGCCCTCGAGTTGTCGTGGCGTCCTCGTGCCCTTGATTCGGATGCTCGATCCGGGGTCCTCGGCCTGGAGGGCGTCGCCGTTGTCGACGAGGTTGCCGCTGGTGTGGCCGATCTGAAGGAGATCATTGCTGTCGAGGTAGGGGGTCAACACGATCGTCGACTCGTTTTGAACGAGTAGGTACTCCATTTTTCGATTGTCCTTTCTCGCCACGCGCATGGTTGCGCATGGTCTTCTAGCGGGTTTGCTAGTGTCCGATCCAGAGGACCGGAAGGGGGATCGACATCGAGTCCCCATGGTGATCTACTGGCCGGGTGACGACGCCAATCTCCGTCGACCTCCGCACCCGGATCGCCGAAGCCATCGAAGCTGGCGAAGAAAGTCAGCCCCTCATCGCCGAGCGCTTCTCCGTCTCGGTCACCACCGTCGAACGCATCTCGCGGAAGCTGCGCCAAGGCGAGAGCTTGGTGCCGAAGAGTCCACCTGGCCGGACGCCCAAGTTGAAGGAGCGCCACCTCCAGTGGATTCGTGGCGAGATGGAGAAGGACCCCTACCTCGGCTCCTACCACCTCTCGGCGCGCTTCAATCGACGATTTCCCAAGAACCGGGTCCATCGCTCGACGATCCTCCGGGCGCTTCACCAACTTGGCCTCAGCTTCAAAAAAAACTCCCTACGCTCCCCAGCGGGACCGAGCTGACGTCGCCGAGGAGCGCGCCCAGTTTCGGTTGCGACAGCGGCGACTCGACATCGGACGTCTCGTCTTCGTGGACGAATCGGGCACGCATCCAGGGATTGGTCCGCGCCGGGGCTGGTCCCCACGCGGCGAGCCGCTCTACGGACCGCACGAGCCCTATTCCCGCGGTCGCAACGTCTCGATGATCGCGGCCTTGCGCGTCGACGGCATCAGCGCCTTGATGACGACCGATGGCGGGGTCAAGACCGCTGACTTTCTGCGCTTCGTCCGACAGCGCCTGGCTCCCACGCTCGAGCCGGGCGACATCGTTTGCTGGGATAACATCAACATGCACAAGAATGCAGAGGTCGTGGCTGCGGTGCTCGAGACGGGTGCGAAGGTCGTCCGCTTGCCCCGGTACAGTCCCGACTTCAACCCGATCGAGGCCGCTTGGGCGAAGGTCAAAGCTTGGATACGCCGAGCGATGCCCACGACCGTCAGCGAGCTCAAGAAGGCGATGCGTAGGTCCCTGCGTCGGATCCGAGCCTCGGACGCACTCGGCTGGCTCAAGTACTGTGGATATCGCCTTCCGTGATTCTGATCCGTACACTAGTGGTTTTTCTAGCGGTTGGAGAAGGGCGCGTGTTGGCAGTCGTGACGCTCACGATTGCCGCGCCAGCTCAGAAAGTCATCGTCGACGAGATCGTGCGCGCGGACATGGCCGTCGAGTTCGGCCAGGGCCGACGCGGCCTTGATGCAGTCGTCTCGGTCCTCGAGCGCGCGTACGCGGCTCTTGTGGAAGTCGAGGCTGCGGGAAGGTGTGTCCTCGCGGGCGAGGAGCTCGTCGAATAGCGCCTCGCCTTTGGGATCTGCGAGAAGGACGAGGGCCGTCGCCACGTTGGCGCGGGCGTGGCGATTCAGCGAGAGCTGGGACTCGTCGCGAGGCTCGAGCTCGGCGAGCGCGAGCACGCGCGGAGAGAGCGATCGGATGTGTGCCTCGTCGTCGAGGTTCAAGGCGAGCTGGAGCGCCTGGTTGAGGGCGCTGAGCTTGCGCCTGCCGTCGCTATGTTCGATGACTCGATCGAGGATCTCGAAGGCGAGGGGGTGGCTCGCTTCTGCCTCGAGGATGCCGAGGGCGAGCTCGACGTCGAGCAAGGTCGCGTGGCTGGGCGGCACGCCGGCGCTCTGCAGCTGCTCGAGCGCGCTGCGGTAGGCCTCTCGGGCCTCGTCGTTGCGGTCGAGCATGGTGAGCGCGTTGGCGCGGCTGATCTGAATCTTGGCGCGGAGCTCCGGGAGCTCGAGGTCGCCGAGCAGCGCGAGGGCGCGCTCGTGGTGGGCGAGGGCGTCCTCGTAGGCGTCGCGCTGGTAGTCGACGACGCCAGCCGCGTCCTCGAGCTCGGCCGCCAGCTGGGCGCGAAGGGGTTCGGGCTCGATTCCGGGAAGCAGCAACTGCTTGGCCCGGATGGCGTCGAGGGCCCTGTCGTAGTCGAGGAGGTCGCGAGTGGAGATTGCGAAGACCTTGGCCCAGAGCACCTGGTTGCTGAGCTCTTGTTCGAGTTCTCCGGACAGGTGTGCTTGGGTGTCGGCCATCTCGAAGCTGTGCAGTGCTTCCGTGTAGCGACCCGCGCGGGTGAGGACCTCTGCGCGGGTGGCGTATGCCTGAGCCAGATCGGGGGTGCCCTGGTCCCGCTCGGCGAGATCGACGGCCTCTCGAGAGAGGGCGTCGGCTCGCTCGCTGAGCCCGATGAGCGCGGCTGCGCGAGCCTGATCGGCTCGTACCCAGATGTTGAAGTCGACCTTCGCTGGCGGGACGAAGGCGCAAAAGTCGTTGGCCGGAGGGCGGAGCCGATCGATGAGCTGCCCCGCTCGAGCGGCGACCTCGGGCTCCTCGAGGTCGGTGAGGAGCTCGATGTAGCCCGAGGCCACGGAGAACCAGCGGCCTGCACATGCGAGGCGCTCGTCGTCGAAGCGCAGCCCGCCCGCCTCGGCGCAGATCTGCTCGGTGGCGCCGACCCACTCGTTCATGAGGTCGTCGAGCTGCTCGACGACGCCGGGCAAGGTGTTGGGGGCGAGCTCGGTGTTTGCGAGCACCGCCTGGCGCTGGTCCTCGCCCCAGACGCGCTCGGCCACGGCTGCGACGCCCGTGCACGAGACTTGGGTGTCGAGCTCGAGCTTGGCGGCGCTGCGGATGGCGAGCATGAGGCCGAGCAGCGCGAGCGCGCCGACGAGCAATGTGGAGATCAGGATGCTTCGTCGCCTGCGACGCAGCGCTCTGCGCCGCTCGATCGCGCGGATGAGCGCGTTCATGCTCGGAAAGCGAGCCTCGGGGTCGACCCGCAGGCCGCGACGAAGCAGCGGGCGCAGCCACGCGGGGATCTTGCTCGCCCCCGCTGGTGGGGCTCGAACCCGGGCGAGCAGCTGATCGATGGTCTGCGCAGGAAAGGGGGGCTCGAGGGCGATGGCCTCCCACAGCGCGACGCAGAAGCTGAACTGATCGCTGGCGGGGCTCCCGGACAGGGCGGCGCGCGCTGGGCCGGGGATCCGCTCGGGGGCGATATAGGGCAGCGTCCCGAGCAGCGCGCCGGTCCTGGTCAGGCGTTCGTCTCGAAAGCTGGGGGCGTCGAGGCCCTCTGGCGGCGTGTCGGTCTTGGTCACGGCCTCGGCGATGCCGAAGTCCGCGACCAGGGCTCGGTGGTCCTCCGTGCGGATCAGGACGTTGGCGGGCTTGAAGTCGCGGTGGACGATGCCGAGGGCATGGGCCGCGGCCAGCCCCCGCGCGGCCTGGAGGTAGAGATCGAGGAGTTGATCGAGATTGTGCGAGCCTCGCTCTTGCCAGCGGCGCAGGTCCTGCCCGCGGACGAAGGGCATGGTGAAGTAGACGCGCTCGCCCGTCCGCCCGACGTCGTGGACGCTGACGATGTGGTCCTTGCCCTCGAGCTTGGCGAGGGCCTTGGCCTCGCGCTCGAGGCGATCCTTGAGGCGCTCGTCGTCACGAAAGAGGCGGTTGCGGACGAGCTTCAGCGCGACCTCGCGGTCGAGGCGGAGGTCTCGGGCGCGATAGACCACGCCCATCCCGCCTTGGCCCTGGCGCGCGATGATCTCGTAGCGGTCGGCGATGAGCCGCTTGGGCGCGCCGTCGATCAGGCCGAGGGAGGCCTGGAGGCGCTGGAGCTCCTGCTGGGCCTCTTCGTCGAGGTCCTCGGTGCCGTCCCAGTCATCGGGTGGCGTGTCGTCTCTTTCCCCGTTGGCGGTCATCGGCTGTCTCGGGCGAGGCAGCCTAACAACCCTGGGGTTGCTGAGGGGGTCTGTCATCGTGGGTGGAGTGGTCGCTGGGCGCTGTTCGATCGAGGACGAAGTAAAAATAAATTCACGCGCTCACTGCGCGGGGATATTTCTTGGCTTGGGCGTGATCGAAGAGGGAGCACGGACCACTCCTCGCCCATGAAGACGAACAGGGACCCGCTACGGAGGCGCGCTTTTCTAGTTGGTGTTGGGGAGGAGAGGGGGTCCGGAGCGCTGGTCATCGGGGAGGCGATCGACTTGGTGGCGCAGGCTCTGGAGGCGCGTTTCGACTTCGAATTCGAGCGCTGCGTCGGGCCGAGCAGCACACGCGAGGGCATCTTGACGGGCCTCGACGAGTGGATCGATCGCTGTCGGCGAGATCAGGCCGAGGTGTGTCTCTTCTACTACTTTGGCCATGGGGGACGCGCAGAGTTCGGGGATCTCGAGGCGCTGGCCGGGGAGCGCCTGGGCTACGTGACCTGTCGCCGGGAGTCGGCTGGGGAGGCACAGAGCAGCTTCGAGGCGGTCTTGGGGATCGAGCTGAGCGCGAAGTTGAGCTCGCTCGCCGATGAGGGGAGGAGCGTCGTCTGCGTCCTGGACTGCTGCTATGCCGGGCAGGTCATCCGCGAGGGGCGGGGCGCGAGGACGCTGCGGCGCACGGACGCGCCGGCGTGGGCGCGAGCTGTCTTGTCGCGCGAGTACGCCCTCGCGGCCGACTCTCACCCGGGGATGATTCGACTCGTGGGGGGCAGCGCCAAGGCCGAGTGCTACGCGAAGGCGACCCCAAGCGGTCATATTGGCCACTTCACACAGGCGCTGCTCGACACCTTCGAGGAGTTTGATGCGCAGCGAGAGCGGCTGACTTGGGGCGGCCTCGCGCGACGGGTCCGGCAGCGTGTCTTCGAGAAGATTGGTGAAGGCCAGTGGGTGTGCTTCGCGGGGCCACACGAGCGCTTGCTCTTCTCCTCGCAGGACTCGCTGCGTGTGCACAGCGTGGGGATGAGCGCGGACGCGGAGGATCATCGGAGCGCTTGGCTGCGCGCCGGGGCGCTCCAGGGGGTCGTCGAGGGGCAGCACTGGGGCGTGCTCAGCCCCCTGGCAGAGGTCGGGGGAAGGCCAGCGTTGCTCGCCGAGGGGCAAGTGGTGAACGTGGAGCTCAATCGCTCGCGGCTTCGCTTTGCCGAGGGGATCGATGTGAGCGAGCTGAAGTCGAACGCGGCGATGTTGCTCTTCGATGTCGAGGGGGGCGAGGGGGGCGAGGGGGGCGAGGAGGAAGAGCGGCGGGCGCTGGAGGTGGCCTGGCTGTCGGGGCTGCGTGCGCTCTGCGATGGCGAGGGGCCCTGGCCGCGCAGCGAGCTGCCCTTCGCGTGGACCTGGGCCAGGGGAGACGGGCAGCGCCTACCCCACGAGGGCGCGCGCGTATCTGTGGACGATCGGATCTGGCTTCGCTTCGACGCCCGAACGCCACGGGCGACGCACTGGTTCATCAACGTGATCTACGTGGACGCGAGCGGGCGACCCTGGCAGCTCAACTCGCGCTTGCCTCAGGGGTTGGAGATCGAGCGCGGGGATCGTGAGGCCCTGGGTTGGCGCGTGGGTGCTGGTGAGCAGGGGTTGAGGCTGCCCTCGGCTCTGCCCGGTCGGGCCCAGCTCGTTCTCCTGGCCACGACCTCGCCCCTCGAGCTCGGACATCTCGTGCATGCGCCGGCGCACTCGAGCGAGGATGCGTTCGCGATGCAAGGGCTGCGTGTGCGGGCCTCTGGGCTGCGAAAGGGGCCCTCTGGGCGAGAGAAAAAACGGGGAGAGCCCGCCCCGCTCATGCACTGGGCCTGCGAGATTGTGCCCTTCGAGGTGGTCGCGCGCAGCCGCTAGAAGGGGGGTGTTCCCCACCGACGAGCCGCTCTGCTCCGCTCAGTCTTCGAGCCCCTCGCGCGCCTCCTCCAGCTCCAAGGACGCAAACTCCCACCGTCCATTGAGCTCCTCGAGCTTCGCCGCCCCCTCCTGGTACGCGTCCAACAACCCTCGCCGGCGCTCTTCGTCCTCATAGACGCCCGGATCCGCGAGCTCCACGGAGCGCTGCTTTTGGGCGTCTTCGATCTCGGCGATGCGGGCCTCGAGCTCGCTGACCTTGCGCTCCAGCGGCTTGAGGCGCTTGGCTCGGCGCGTGCGCTCTTCGGCCTCCTTGCGCTTGCGCTCGCGCTCGGCGGCGCGGTTGCGCTTGGGCTCGGGCTCCTGGGCCTTGGCGCTGGCTTTGGTGCTGGGCGCGGGCTCGCTGGTGGGCGCGACGGCGGAGCTGGGCTGCTGGGTGGGGCGCTCGACCTTGCCGGCGGCGACGGCCTCGAGCTCGTCGCCGCGCTCGGCCGCGCTGTGTAGATATTCGTCGAGGGTGCCGGGGTAGATCTCGACGGTGCCGTCGTGGACGTTCCAGATCTTGGTGGCCAGCTTGCGCACGAAGCTGCGGTTGTGGCTGACGAAGAGCAAGGTGCCGTCGTAGGTGGCCAGGGACTCGGCGAGGCTCTCGCTCGACTCGAGGTCGAGGTGGTTGGTGGGCTCGTCCATGAGCAGCAAGTTGCCGGGCCTGATCAGCAGCTTGGCCAGGGCCACGCGGGCCCGCTCGCCGCCCGAGAGCACGCCGACCTTCTTGTCGACGTCGTCGCCGGAGAACAAGAACGAGCCGAGGATGGTGCGCACGCGGGTCTGGCCGGCCTCGGGGTCGGCGAGGGCGACCTCTTGCTGGATCGTGAGCTCGTGGTTGAGGGACTCGGCGTGGTGCTGGGCGTAGTAGCCGGGGTCGACCTTGTGGCCGAGCTCGAGCTCGCCGCCGTCGTGGGGGATCTCGCCGGCGATCATCCGCAGCAAGGTGGTCTTGCCGGCCCCGTTGACGCCGATGATGCCGATCTTGTCGCCGCGGGCGACGCGGAGGTCGAGGCCGGGGAACACCACGTGGTCGCCGTAGGCCTTCTTCAGCCCGCGGATGCTGATGGTCTCGGCGCCGGAGCGGCCGCAGGGCGGGAAGCGAAAGCGCATGATCTGGCGGCGCTCGAAGACGGGGACCTCCTCGAGCTTCTCGAGCTGCTTGACGCGGCTCTGCACGGCCTTGGCCTTGTTGGCCTGGGCCCGGAAGCGCTCGATGAACTGCTCGGCCTTCTCGCGCTCGCGGGCGATGTTGCGGGCCTTGTTCTCGAGGATGATCTCTTCTTCTTCGCGGAGCTTGCGGTAGGCGGTGACGTTGCCCCGGGCCTGGCGCAGGCCCTCGGGCTCGAAGCTGATCACGCGATCGATCTGCTCGTCGATGAACTCGAGGTCGTGGCAGATCAGCAAGAAGGCCTTGCGGTAGCGCTTCAAGAACGCGCCGAACCAGGCCACGGAGGGCATGTCGAGGTGGTTTGTGGGCTCGTCGAGGAGCAGCAGGTCGGGGCGCTGAAAGAGCAGCGCCGCGAGCACGGCGCGCATCTTCCAGCCGCCGCTGAACTCGCCGAGGTCGCGCTGATGATCGGCGTCGGCGAAGCCGAGGCCCGCGAGGATCTGCAGGGCCTCGTGCTCGGAGTAGTGGGTCTCGAAGTGGGTGCGCAGCTCCTGGAGGTCGGCCATGCGCGTGGCGAGGTCCATGAGCTCGGGGTCGTCGAGGGGGCGCTCGCCGGCCTCGACGGCGCGCTGGGCCGCGTTGAGATCGGCCTCGACGGCGATCAGTTCCTCGTCGAGGGACTCGCGCCCCGGCACGCTGGCGCGGATGAATTCGATCAGCGAGCGGCCGCCCTCGAGGGCGATGTCCTGGGGCAGGTAGCCCAGGCGCAGGCCGCGGGCCCGGGTCACGCGACCCTCGTCGGGGCGCATCTGATCCGCGAGCAGCTTGAGCAGGGTCGACTTGCCCGAGCCGTTGGGGCCGACGACGCCAAGGCGATCGTGCTCGCCGATGCGCAGGTCGAGTTCGTTGACGATGGTCTTCTTGCCGAAGCCCAGCGAGACCTTTTCAAAGACGACGAGGCTCACGGCGGCCGTAGATAGCAAAGGACGCGGCCGGGCCAAAGTCGGGGGGCGCCAGGCTTCATCCGCGGGCTGCTAGTGTGCGCGCCAGAGGACTTGAAGGGTCTCAGGCGCCGGACCGCCGGTCGCTGACGAGGCGCGAGGAGGGAGTTTGTCGGGCACAAATGACTGACGAGCAACGAAGTCAGCGGCCGGTGCTCCAAGCCTGGGGCTCTTCAAGTCCTCCGGCGCGCACACTAGACTGCGACCATGACCGACGAAAGCGCGCCCGCGGCCCTCGGTGGCCTGGATCCCGCCGTGCTCGAGAAGCTCCGCCGAGGCTTCCCGCTGCGCATGGATCGCCAGGGGAACTTCAATTTCGAGGGCGACGCGATCACCCACCCCGGGGTTGTCGACTTCTTCCGCGCTTGCCTCGACGTGACGGAGGCGGGCGAGGTCACCCTGGGCTCTGGGCTGACCGGGGGCCAGTGGCTCTATCTGAAGTGTGACGACCTTCCGCTGCGGGCGCTGCGGGTGGACGAGGCGCGGGGCGAGGGCGAGAGCGGGCCGCAGCTGCTCCTCGATGACGGGCGGCGGGTGGCGCTGGATCCCGAGAGCCTGTGGGAGGAGCCCGGGGCGGGGCTGCGCTGCACGGCGCCGGCGCGCGAGAGCGGGCGGCCGCTGGGTGTTCGCTTGCGCAACGCCGCGGCCATGGATCTGAGCCGGTGGATGGTCTGGGAGGACGAGGACGCGCGGCCCGAGCTGGAGATCGATGGCCAGCGCCGGGCGATCCCCGAGGTGGCGCCAGGCTGAGCGAGGGGGTCCGGCGCCCCACGTCCCTCGCCAGCTCAGCGCGTCGCGCCGTGGACGACGCGTAGCTGGGTGCGGTGGCCGAGGACGTCCTCGATGCTCAGGCGCAGCTCGCTCGCGCTGGGGCCCGCGCAGGGGATGTCGAGCGTGGCGCTGAGCTCGAGGGGGCCGCGGCCGCGCTCGCGCCAGGCGAGGGCGAGGGGCGCGGTGGGAGCCTCGGCGAGGGCGAGGGACCAGCCGAGCAGGCGCTCGTGAAAAGGCCGCGCGCGCAGGGGCTCGGGCAGGTGCTCGGGGCGCTGCCAGGTGACCTCGATCAAGGTCGCGCGCGCTCGGCCGAGGCCCGCGCGCGGCTGAGCAGAGGGTGAAGACGAGTCCGAGTCCGAGCCATCCGGGGCCTCGGCGAGGGGCTCGAGGGCGACGCGGACGCGGGGGCGCTCGCGGATGGCCACGCCGCCGTGGATCCACGGGCAGGCGCGGACGCTGGCTTCGAAGAGGCCGCGGGTGGGCTCGAGCTCGATGAGCAGGGGGGCGCCCGTGCTGTCGGGGCTCGTGGGGGCGGCGGTCGTGGTGGGGGTGGTGGCGGTGGTGGTGCGCTCGGCGAGGGGGAGCGGCCAGTCGAAGGCCAGCAGCTCGACGCTGGCGCAGCCGAGGGCGCGGGCGTGTTCGAGGGCAGCGGCGCGCAGGTCGTCGTCGACGCGGAGCCCGGGGGGCGCGACGACGAGGGCGACGTCGCCGCGGCGAGCGAAGACCGGGGCGTCGGCGTCGCCCTCGAGCACGCTCGCGTGGTCGGCTGCGTCGGCGCCGGCAGGATCGCCCTCGCGCGCAGCGGAGGCGCCGCTGGGCGCGGCTGGATCCGCCCCGAGCTGGGCGAGCAGCCACGCGCGCAGCTGCCCGGGCTCGACCTCGGCGAGGCGAAGGCTGCGCTCGCGCGCGTCGAGCTCGAACACCCGCAGGTCCGCCACGCCGGCGTCGAGCAGGCGCGCGCGGGTGATCTGCACGGCGGCCTCGGCGTGGTCGCAGGTCCACACGCGCCGCCCGAGCGCGGTGGCGACGGCCGCGGTGGTCCCGGAGCCGGCGAAGACGTCGACGACGAGGTCCCCGGGGTTGCTCGAGGCCTCGATGATCCGCCGCAGCAGGCTCTCGTTTTTCTGCGTGGCCCAGCCGGTCTTCTCGCGCGAGAAGCTCTTGATCTGGATCGAGTCCAAAGACGCCTTGCCGCGCAGGTCGGCCTCGACGGCGTTGGCGTTCCACACGTCCTCCATGGGCACGCCCGGCGCTTTGGAGGGCTTGCCGTCGCGGCGCTTGTAGCCCTTGGGGTGCGGGACCCAGCGCTTGTTGAAGGTGAAGGCGCGCGGGTCCTTGGTGTAGAAGAAGATCAGGTCGTGGTTGCGGATCCAGTTGCGCGCGCGGGTCTTGAAGCCCGACAGCCAGCCGATCCGCCACACGATCTCGCGCTGAAAGCAGCCGGGGCCGAAGATCTCGTCGAGCAGCAGCTTGACCGCGTGGCCGACGGTGGGGTCGACGTGGAGGTAGAGGCTGCCGGTCGGGGCGAGCAGGCGGTGGAGCAGGCGCAGGCGCGGGTCGAGCATGCGCAGGAAGCCGGCGAGGCCGTCCTCCCAGGCGTCGTCGAAGGCGGGCAGGCGCAGCTCGCCGGTGTTGTCGTCCTCGCCCAGGCGGCGCGCGAGGGCGAAGCGGCTGCCGGTCGCAAAGGGCGGGTCGATGTAGATCAGGTCGGCGCGTTCGGGGTGGGCGCGGACGAGGGCCTCGAGGGCGAGGAGGTTGTCGCCGAGGATCAGCGCGGCGGGGCCGAGGGGAGAGAGGTCGGGCGCGGCAGGCTCGAGCTCGGCGCTGATGGGATCACTGGGCGCGGCAGGATCGGGCTCGGGCTCGGCGCTGGAGGGATCACTGAGCGCCGCGGGCAGCAGGTGCTCGCGCTCGCGCAAGGTCGCGCCGCGATCCTCGAGCGGGGCGCGCTGGCCGTCGACGTACTTGCCCGGCCACAGCAGCTCGACGCCAGCTTTGTCGCCCACGGCTACTTGCTGGGGGGCTCGAGGTTCGAGGGGCCGAGCTCGGGGTTGGACAGGCTGCGCACGTAGCCGATCAGCACCTGGAGCTCGGGCTCCGAGAACTGGTTGCCAAAGGCGGGCATGGCCGGGGGCTGCCCGGGGCCCATGGCGGGGCGGCCCGACATGATCGCCGCGCGGATCTTCTTGTCGCCGAGGCTGTCGATGTAGCTGCGGTTGCTGAGGTCACGGGCGCCGGGCGAGGCCTTGGTCGGCCGCCCGTCGTCGCCGTGGCAGCGCGCGCAGTGGCGGTCGTAGATCTGCTTGCCCGAGAGGGTCTGCTCGGGGCCAGCGGTCTGGCTGCATCCGGTGCTCAGCGTGGCGAGGGCGAGCGCGAGCGCGAGAGTCGACGAAGGTCGCACGTTGGGGGGATGATTGCGCACGTCCGGCCCAGGTCAAGGCTGGCGCTCAGAGCCGGGTCTGGCCGCGGGCGGGGCCGACGAGGCTGGGCTCGCCCGTGGGCGCTGCAGGCGTGATCGCGGCCGTCTCGGCGCCGGGCTGCGGGGCGGGGGCGGCCTCGGGCTGCGCGGCCGGCTGGGGCGCGGGCGGGTTTTGGGGCTGCGGGAACTCGAGGGGCGGGTTCTCGAGCTTGGGCGCGGGCCTGGGCTTGGTCTGGCTGCCACCGGGCGTGATCAGCTCGCGCTGGTCGAGGATGATGAAGCCCTCTTCGTCGACCAGGACCCCGGCGGGCGGGATGTAGCTGCCCTCGGCGTCGTAGATGCCCAGGCGCAGGCCGAGGCTGTCGTTGTAGATGTCGATGGCGCGCTCGTAGCCGCGGCGGGACTTGCCCCACATGACGCCGGCGCTGATCGCAAAGCCCAAGGTGAGGACGCCGCCGGTCAGCATGATCGCCCCGGTCCCGTTGAGGCGCGAGAGATCCAGGCCCTCGCGGGCGGAGGCGGTGAAGCCCCCGACGGTGACCACGGCGCTGGCGACGATCAGGCCGGTGAGCACCCGGGCCGCGCGGATCTGCTTTTCGGGTAGGGCGGCGGCGGAGTTGCGGTCGGACCGCAGGACGAGATCGAGGGACTGCCAGCCGCGGGGGCGCGCGCCGAGGCGATCACCTTTGACGTAGCGGACCCCGCGGGCGTCCTCGACCTCGTTGATGACGTTGTCGGCCAGGGCCTGCTCACGATCCTCGCGATCTTCGAGCTGCTCGAGGGCCTGGATGTCCGTGGGGTGCAGCTGCGGCTGCAAGCTGGTGCACCCGGAGCCGAGCCCAGCCGTGAGGGGCAGCGCCGCGCTCAGGGTCGCCGCCCAGAGCTTCGCCCTTGGACGAGGGCCAAGCTCTGGGCGGCGCGTGGTCGGGAGGCTGGGCACCGGAGGCTGGAAGGTATCACGGGGCCGCAGCCCTATCGGTAGAGCCGATAGACGCGAGAGTTTGGGCGCTCCTTGGCGAGTGGGGCGCCGAAGCTCTGGGGACGGCTCGCGGGTGGAGGCGTCGCGGGGCGCCTGGGCTCGCCAGCTCGCGCGGGGTCGATCTCCGCGGGGCGCTCGAGGGGGGCGCGCTGGGGGAGGCTCGGGGCGGAGATCGGCTCGGCGCTGCGCGTGGGAGCGCTCGAGGTCCCGGTCGCGAGCTGGGCCGCGAGCCGGGTCGTGTTCGTGGGCGGGTGTTCGCCGTGTTCGTGCAGGCGGCGCTCGAGCCGGGCGAGGCGCTTGGGGCAGGGGAGGCGCGAGCCTCGGGTGACGGCGAGGGCCTCGGCGAAGTCCCCCTCGTAGTGCTCGAGGTGCTTGGCCCAGGCCTCGGCCGCGGCGGGCGAGCGAGGATCGCAAGTCCACGCGAAGCGCCACAGCTTGGCCGCCCGGGGTCGCTCGCCTGCGCGCCGGTGCAAGCTGGCGAGCTCGAGGGCGGCGGTCATGAGCTCGGCCTGGGTGGGCTCGCCGCGGCCGGAGCGTGGCGTCGCGCCGCGGGCCTGGCCGAAGGCGGCGACGCGCGGGCGAGCGACCCCGGGCGCGCCCTCGTCTTGATTGGGACGCTGCGCGGGCTTGGGGCGCAGCGCGGGCTCGACCCAGCTCGCGAGCAGCTCGCGGGCCTGGTCCTCGAGCCCCATGGTCTGGAGGTGCCGGGCCGCGCGCATGGCCGCGCCGAGGTCCGCCGGGGCCGAGATGGCCTGGGCCAGGCGGGCGGCGATGGCCGGGAGCGTGAGGAGATCGGCGAGGTTGTGGTCGCAGACCTGCTCGAGCGGGCCGAGGTCTCCACGCAGGGCCTCCCAGAAGGCCGCGGGGATCTCCGAGGAGGGCAGGTCGCCGCGGCGCTCGAGGCCGAGGACGTGGCGCTCGAGGGTGCCCAGGCGGCAGTCGGGGAAGTGGCCGCGCCACATCCGGCGGGCGCGGTGGAGGAGGTCGAGGTGCGGGCCGTCGAGCTCGGGGGAGGCGATGTGATGCCGCTGCGCCCGCAGGCGCAGGAGCGGGAGGTCGAAGCTGGCGCCGTTGAAGCTCAGCAGCGGCGCGGGCTCGAGGCGGCGCAGGGTGGTCAGCATGTCCGCGAGCATCGCCCCCTCGCCGCCGACCCGACCGAGCACCCACTGGCAGCTGCGCAGGCGCGTGCCCTCGTGCCAGAGCAGGCCGATCACGAAGGGCTGGGAGGCGCTGGCCAGGCCGGTGGTCTCGCAGTCGATGAACACCGGCCGCTCGCCTCGGTCGGCGCCCAGCTGGATCAGCGCGCGGCCCAGGGCGGAGAGCTCGGGCAGGCGCAAAGACGCGAAGGAGCCGTCGAGGAGCGGCTGGTCGCGGCCCGGGGTGAGGCTCCAGCTGTGCTCGCGGCGGGTGAAGCCGAGGCCCTGGGTGGCCAGCTCGAGGCCGCTGGGAGCGGGGGGAGTCGAGGCGAGGGCGCTGGAGGGCGCAGCGAGAGCGCGCTCGAGCCCCTGGGGGGCACGGTGGGGGACTTGGGGGGCTTGGGGAGCGCGGTGGGAGGGCGCCGTGTCGGGCCGGAGCGCGGGCTTGGGGGCGCCGGGGAGCTGAGCGCGCAGTCGCGCGCGGAGCTGGGGGAGGCGGCGAAGGGCCGCGTCGGCGCGGGGGTCGTGGCGAAGGTCCGCATTGCCGAGCTCCGTGCGGCTGTCGGCCCGATGCCGCGCGTTCCCTCGCGGGTCGATGCCCACATCGTCCTCGGCGGCGAGCCGCGGGGCGAAGCGTTCTTCGCTCGCCGCGTCGCTGCCAGTGCTGGCCGTGGCCGCGGCGCGCTGCCCCGTCGCGTCCGAGGACAGCGCCCGGGCGTGGCGAAGGCGCATCATCAGGCTCACGCCCACACCTCCGCGGCCGGCTCGAGGCCCTCGCAAAAAGCCTCGAGGGTGGCGAGGAGGTCGGCCCGGGCGTGGCGGCGCGCGTGGAGCTCGAGGGCGGGATCGGGGGCGGCGCCCATCGTGGGGGGGTCGAGGGCGACCTCGGTGCCGATGCAGGTCGGGCAGCCGTGTCCGCAGCCGCAGCCACGGGCGACGGCGAGCACGTGCTCGAAGAAGTCGCGGCCCAGGCCGTGGATGCGCGTGGCCAGTCCGGCGCCGCCGGGGAGGTCGTCGTAGAGGTAGATGGTGGGCCGGCCGCCAGCGACGAGGCTCGCCTCGGGCTTGGGTCGACCGAGGCCGACGGGGGCCCAGGCCGCGACGCCGTCGGGGCCGGGCACGCCCGAGGTGACCGCGTGGCGGAGATCGCCGACCTCGCACATCAGCACCATGGCCGCGACGTGGTGGATGGCGTGGGCAGCGGCGAGGGCCGCGTTGGCGCGGCGGTGGGGATCCCCGAGCTGGGCCAGCAGCGCGTCGGGAAAAGCCCAGTAGGCGGCGACCGTGTGCAGCTCGAGGTCGGGCAGGCGCACCGGGCCAAAGCCGATGTTCTCGTGGGTTCGAAAGCGCAGCTTCTTGAAGCCGGGCACGGCCCGGACCACGTGGGCGTAGCCGGTGCCGGCGTGGACGCGGCGCGGATCTCCCGGCGGGAGCGCGGTGAGCTTGGGCCGAGCCTGGGTCCCGTCCGCGTCATCGCCCTCGAGCATGCGCACCCGCAGCTTGCAGACCGCCTCGGTGTAGTAGTGCGCGCTGACCTCGCGGACGTAGGCCTTGCGCTCGTCCCAGTCGAGGCGGCGGACCTCGAAGGTCTTGCCCTCGATGGGATAGATCGCGCCGGGGTGCAGGTAGAGGGGCGCGTCCTCGAAGTCGACCTCGGCGAGGACGCGGCCGTCGGCGAGGTCGCCGGGGCGCTCCTCGAGCACGCTGAAGTTTTCTTCGATGGTGCCGCGCAGATCCACGCCCTCGGCGGGGAAGGACGAACCGATCGCGTAGAAGCGGCGGCCGCCGTCGGGGTCCTGCTCGCGCAGCAGGGCCCCGCGCTCGGACAGGTAGTCGAGCGCGCCCGAGAGCTCGGCGGGATCGAGGCCGCCCCAGCTTCGCCACCAGTCGGGGGTGGCCTGAGCGGCCTGATCAGGCTGATCAGGCTGATCAGGCTGATCAGCATCCGAGAAGCCAAAGGGCAGCTCGTAGGCGGCGCAGCGCAGGTGCGGGATCAGCACCTCGGGGTTGAAGGCGTCGACGCGCGCGTGCTCGGGCGGCTCGGAGAACAAGAACTCCGGCGCGGCGGCGAGGAACTGATCGAGGGGCCGCGAGGAGAGCACCATGACGGTGAGCGAGGGCGCCTGACGACGGCCCGCGCGGCCGGAGCGCTGCCACGTGGCCGCGCGCGTGCCGGGGTAGCCAGCGAGGACCACGGCGTCGAGGCTGCCGATGTCCATGCCGAGCTCGAGGGCGTTGGTCGAGGCGACGACCTCGGCCTCGCCGCGGCGCAGGGCGTCCTCGATCTCGCGGCGGTGCTCCGGGAGGTAGCCGCCGCGGTAGCCCCGGATGCTCCGGCGCGCGCGCGCTGCCGCGCCGGGATCGATGGGCGTGGTGGACGAGGGCGCGGAGGCTGGCACGTCGAGACTCTCGGCCGCCGATGCGCCGGCAGCCGTGCGAGTGGAGGCGTTGGGGCGAGCGCGCATGCGCGCCCACGGACCCACGGCCTGCGAGGGGCCAAAGCGGGGCATGTCCGGCGTGGTCATGCTGGGCTGTTGGGCCAGCGCGTCGCTCGGCGCCAGCGGTGAGCGCTGCTCCTCGCGGACGCCGGACTCGTCCTCGCGCAGGTAGCGGGTGAGCAGCTCGACGGCCTTGCGCGTGCGGCAAAAGGCGAGGGTGGTCATCCGCTCGCGGCGGAGCTCGGCCAGCACCGTGCGCGTGGCCTTGAGGTAGTCGCGGCGCACCCCGGTGAGCGGGTCGACCACGGCGGGGTTCATGATCACGAAGGTGCGCGGCCCGAGGGGGGCCGTGCTCTCGTCGACGAGATCGAAGCGATCGCGGGCGCACAGCGCCGACGCGAGCTCGCGCGGGTTGGCGATGGTCGCCGAGCACCCGATGATCTGGGGCTGCGAGCCGTGGAAGGCGCAGGCTCGCCACAGGCGTCGCAAGACGTTGGCCACGTGGCTGCCGAACACGCCGCGATAGCAGTGCAGCTCGTCGATCACGACGTAGCGCAGACCGCCGAGGAAGGTGGCCCAGCGGTCGTGATGCGGCAGCACGGCGCGATGCAGCATGTCGGGGTTGGTGGCGATCACGTGAGCGCGAACACGGGCTATGCGACGCTGATCCGGCGGCGTATCGCCGTCGTAGGTGCCCGCGCCCAGGCAACCCGCGAGGCTCGTGCCGGGGGCGACCAAGCTGCGCAGCGCTTCGATCTGGTCGCGCGCGAGGGCCTTGGTGGGGAACAAGAAGAGCGCGCGCGCGCTGGGGTCTTGGAGCGCGGCCTGGAGCACCGGCGCCTGGTAGCAGAACGACTTGCCGGAGGCCGTCGCCGTCGAGAGCAGCAGATCTCGACCCGCGAAGAGCGAGTCCAGGGCGCTGGCCTGGTGCGCCCACGGGCGCTGTACGCCGCGCAGAGCGAAAGCCTCGCGCACGCGCGGCTCGATCCACGCGGGCCAGTCGGCGAAGCGTGCCGGCCTCGCGGCTTCGCGGCGGATCGTGGTGAGCTCGAGCTGCCGGAGCGCGCCGAGGCGCTCGATCAGTCGCTCGTGCTCGGGGGTCGAAAAGGCGGCGGCCGAGTCCCCGCTCGATGGCGCTGAACTCGGCCGCCTGAAAACATCAGGCTTCCCCGCGCGCGCAGAAACGCTTGATTTTGAAGGAGGATCCGGCGTTTCTGGAAGGAGGGTCCGTGCGCGGGGAAAGCCTGATGAGTGCTCTAGCATTGAAAGCGGATCTCGCCTGCACTGAACGAGTGACCACTCGTAGCACTCGTTCAGTCCTGCCGTCAAGGTGCCCGCGAACGCTCGTTGATCCACTTTCGCAGGCCGCGCGATCGGCTCGGAAAAATGGCGCAGGTGACGCGGTCGCGTTTGCGGGTAGAGCGCCGGGCTCTCAAAGGTCCGATGTGCGCTCCGCGCACCACCCTAAGCCATTGTGATCGCCTCGCTTTTCGATGGGGAAGGGATCTTCTCGGGGCGAGCGATGGCGTCGCGAAGTGCTCGCGCCGCGACCAAAATTTTCATCGCGCGAGCACGAGCTCGTCCCGATCTCGAGGCGAGATCCTTGCTCGCTTGCGCAGGCAGTTCGCGCGTGGTGCTTTGCGTGCGTGCAGTCGAAAGACGTCGCCCCCGAGTTCGCAGGTCTCGCGCGCTTCATGGAAGCAGGCATCCCCTTCAACGCCATGTTGGGCGTGCACGTCGATCGTCTCGTGCGTGGCGAGTGCGTGCTGCGGATCCCCTGGAACGACCGGCTAATTGGCGATCCGACGCGTCCTGCGGTGCATGGCGGCGTGATCTCGATGCTCGCGGACACCTCCGGTGGGGCGGTCTGCTTCTCGATGCTCGACAACCGCGACGACCGCGTCTCGACCGTCGACCTGCGCGTCGACTACCTGCGTCCCGGTCCGTCGCAGGACCTGTTGTGCCGCGCGAAGGTGATTCGCATGGGCAACAAGGTCGCGGTCACGCGCATGGAAGTCTTCGCCCACGCGTTGCCCGCAGCGGGTGAAGAGGGAGAGCCCATCGCCACGGCGCAGGCCGTCTACAACGTGGTGCGACGCAGCGAGTGAAGCTCGCGGACCCGCGAAATTCGCTCAAAAATCGGTAGTTAGAGGCGTGGAGCCTAAACTGATCCGGTGTCGGATCTGCGCACGCGGCCACGGGTGGCCGTGAACTACGAGCTGGCGGTGCGCCTGGGAGAGCGCGTCGGTCGAGGCGAGACCGAGAACGTCAGTGACATCGGCGCGATGATCTCGGTGCAGCTGGAGCCACCGCCCGAGGCGGGCGAGGTCTTGGCGCTGGTCGTCGACATCCCAGCGCTCGGCGCGATCGAGGTCGAGGCGGTGGTCCGCTGGGTCTCGACGGTGCTGCCGGGGATGGTCGGCGTGGAGTTCGAGCAGCCCGTGCCGACGGCGCTCGCGGTCCACGTCGAGGGGCTGCTCGCGCGGGCCAGCTGAAGCGCCGGGGCGAAGTGCCCGAGCTTCGAGTCCGCGTCGAGAGCGAAGCGGATGCATCCGCGAAGCAAGCTCGAGGACATCCCCTTTGGTGGGCCGAGGAGGCCGAGGAGGCCGAGCGTAGCGAGCGGGCTCAGGCGAACTTATCGAAGCGCGCCTGGACCACGAACCACACGTCGCGCGCAAAACCACAGCGCGGACACTTCACGCGGGCGACGCGGTAGCGGTTGTCCGCCAGGACCTCGGCGCGGTGCTCGACGCAGCGGACCGCGCTGCCACAGACGGGGCAGGGAGAGCGTCGCGCGCGGCCCTCGATCACCGCGGGCGACTCGACCTCGATGGCGCGGCTGGGATCCCCGCCGGGGAGCGCGCTCGCGGGCGGCAGCGATGGCGCGTGGCCTCGTCCACCCTCGATGGCGCGGGCCCGGTTTGGGGTACCGAGTCCAAAGAAGACCCCCGCGAGCAAAGCTGCGAGGACGAGGGCGAGGAGCGTGAACACGCGCCTCGAGTCTAGAGCACCAATCGGTTCGATCCCACAGCCCAGGGTGCGTCTGGGGACCTCGCTGGCGTTGTCATTCGGCGCTCGCAGTGGGCCCAGCACGGCTTCGGCCAGACGCGCTCTAGCAGCCAGCGGTGAAATCCAGCGCGGCTCCTCGTGCGGCAGACGAGTCGAATCCATGCCCCGATGGCTGCCTGAGCGCGCTGTGGATCGCAGTGCGCCACGTCGCGCCTGGACCTCGGCATCCGGCGGCGGCCTCGCCGGGCTCCTGCACCGCACACCAGTCCGCTTCCGCACATCGCGTTGAACATGGATCTTCAGTTCAGCTGGTAGGCTCTCGTCCTCGCGTGCCTCGTCAAAGGACATGGGCGGTGGCCCTCGTCTCGACCCTCGTGCTGGCCGGAGGCCTCGTCGGCCTGAGGTACTGGCGGAGCGATGACGCTGGGGTCGGCGGCGCCGAGGCGGGCGCCGTCGCGGTCGAGCTCGCCGCCGTCGAACACGGTCCAATCGCCCGTCGACGCGGCTTCACGGCCTCGGTGGAGGCCTCGGCCGCGTTCACCTTGGCGCCGCGAGTGGCGGGGCGCGTGGCCGCCATCGATGTCGACATTGGGGACCCGGTTCGCCGCGGTCAGGTGGTGGCGACCCTCGATGACGCGGAGCTCGGCCAGGCCGAGGCGGGGGCCCGGGCGGACATGACCGTCGCCAACGCGCGCTCGAGCGCCGCCGCCAAGGCCCTGGAGATCGCCGAGCGCGACCGGGATCGCGCCCGCAAGCTCCACGCGCGGAGCATCGTCTCGGCGCAGGATCTGGACGAGGCCGAGGCCGACGCGCTCGCGGCCGCGGCCGATCTCGAGGTCGCGCGCGCCGAGGCGATCCGTGCGAAGGCGACCCACGCGGCCGCGAAGATCCGCCGCGGCGAGGCGGCGATCACCGCGGACTGGGAGGCCGGCGACGACGAGCGCGTGGTCGCGGTCCGCTACGCCGACGAAGGCGACGCGCTCGCGGTCAACGCGGCGCTGTTCGAGATCGTCGAGCTCGATCCGGTGATCATCGGGCTGTCGGTGACCGAGGCCGACTACGTCGCCCTGCGCGAGGGCATGGCCGTGACCATCGTCGCCGACGCTTTCCCTGGCGAGTCCTTCCCCGGCGAGATCGCCCGGATCGCGCCGGTGTTCCGCGCCGAGTCGCGCCAGGCCCGGGTCGAGGTCGAGGTCCCAAACCCAGACCGGCGCCTCAAGCCCGGGATGTTCGTGCGCGCCGAGGTGGTGCTCTCGCGCATCGAGGACGCGACGATCGTCCCGGCCGCCGCGGTGGTCGAGCGCGAGGGCGAACACGTGGTCTTCGAGGTCCGCGAGACCGGCGAAGGCGAGCGACGGGTCCGCCAGCGAGCCGTGACCCTCGGCGTCGAGGAGGGCGAGCGCGTCGCCGTGGCCACCGCCGACGGGGAGCCCCTCGTGGGGCCGGTGGTCGTGCTCGGTCAGCAGCAGCTCGCGGATGGGGCCAGCGTGGTCGTGCCCGCGGGGGTCGGCGGCGGCCCGACCGTGGACGCGGGGCAGGGGGCGCCATGAGCCCGAGGGGGACGCGGTGAAGCTCGCCGAGGTCAGCGTCCGGCGTCCGGTGCTGACGCTGATGCTCACGCTGATCGTGGTCGTGCTCGGCGGCGTGTCCCTGGCCCGGCTACAGATCGACCTGCTGCCGAAGATCGAGCTGCCCACGGTCACCATCCAGACCGAGTACGAGGGCGCCAACCCGGAGGTCATGGAGCAGCGGGTGACGACAATCGTCGAGGAGATCGTCGCCACGGTCCCCGGGGTCGAGAAGCTCGAGTCGACATCCTCCGAGGGCGAGAGCCGGGTCAAGGTCAGCTTCGGCTGGGGCACCCAGGTCGACCTCGCGGCCGTCGACGTCGACGCCAAGCTGCAAGACGAGATCAACGAGCTGCCCGAGGACATCGTCCGCCCGCGGGTCAGCAAGTTCGACGTCGGCAGCTTCCCGGTGGTCGTGCTCGGGATCTCGAGCGGCCTCGACCCCGTCTCGCTCACGACCTTGGTCGACGAGCAGCTGCGCAACCGCTTCTCGCAGATCCCCGGCGTGGCCCAGGTCGACCCCTGGGGCGAGTTTCGCCGGGAGATCCGCGTGGAGCTCGACCCCGCCCGCGTCCGCGCCCTCGGCATCCCCCTCGACGACATCCGCCAGGCCCTCGTCGACGCCAACGTCGACCTGCCCGCGGGGAGCATCGAGCGCGGGCAAGAGGCGGTCAGCGTGCGCGCGCCGGCGCAGTTCAGCGACCTCGAGCAGATCCGCGCCACGGTGATCGCCGTCCGCGGGGGCGACCCCGTCGCGCTGCGCCAGGTCGCCGAGGTCCGCGACACCTACGAGAAGCTCGACCGCCTGGCCCGGGTCAACGGCGAGCGAGGCCTGCGCCTGGCGATCCGCAAGCAGTCCGACGCCAACACCGTCGAGGTCGCCCAGCGCGTGCTCGCCGAGGTCGAGGCCATCAACCGCGACTTCCCCGAGGTCCGCGTCGTCCCGGTCATCAACCAGGGCAACTTCATCGAGCGCTCGCTCTCCAACGTGGCCCAGTCCGTGGTCTATGGCGGGCTGCTGGCGATCGTCGTGCTGCTCTTCTTCCTGCGCAACCTGCGGAGCACGGGGGTGATCGCCGTGGCGATCCCGGTCTCGCTGATCGCCAGCTTCGCGCTGCTCGAGTTCTCGGGGCTGACCCTCAACCTGATGACCCTCGGCGGGCTGGCCCTGGGCGTGGGCATGATGGTCGACAACGCGATCGTCGTGCTCGAGAACATCTTTCGTCGCCGCGACGAGCACGGCGAGGACATCGCCGTGGCGGCGATCGCCGGCACCGCCGAGGTCGGCCCGGCGATCGTCGCGAGTACGCTGACGACCCTGGTGATCTTCTTGCCCCTCGCGTTCGTCGGCGGCGTGTCGGGGGTGCTCTTCGTCGACCTCGCTCTGGTCATCGCGTTCACGCTCAGTTGCTCGCTGCTGGTCTCGCTGAGCCTGGTGCCGATGCTCGCGGCCAAGTTCTTGCGCGGGCGCGGACCGGGCGAGGGGGCAGGGACGCGCGAAGGGGCGGAGAAGCGCGAGGGCGATGATGATGAGGGCACGGGCGAGAGCGTGAGCGAGGGTGAGGGCGCGCCCTCACAGCTGCGCTCGGGCCTGGGCGCGCGCCTGGCCGATCGCGCCCAGCGGGCCTTCGAGGCCGTCGAGACGCGCTACACGGCGGTGCTCGCCGGCGCCCTCGAGCACCGCGGACGGACCATCACCGTGGCCTTCTTGGCGCTGCTCGCCAGCCTCGCGCTGATCCCCACGATCGGGACGGAATTCTTGCCGCCCAGCGACGAGGGCGAGGTTCGGGTCACCGGCGAGATGGCCGTGGGCACCCGCCTGGAGCTGCTCGATCGCCAGACCCAGCTGCTCGAGGCCCGGGTGTACCCGCAGGTGCCCGAGGCCCTGTCCTCGGTCACGAGCATCGCCGCGGTGGCCCGCGACACGAGCTCGGCCTACCGCGGCGAGCTGCGCCTGACGTTGGTTCCCGCCACGCAGCGCGAGCGCTCGAACGTCGAGATCGCCGACACGCTGCGCGAGCAGCTCCGCGGCGAGATTCCGGGCATGGAGATCCGCACCCGCGCGCCCCAGGGTCAGTTCCTGCTCGAGCGGGTGCTGGGCGGCGACGAGGGTCTGGTCGTCGAGGTCCGCGGCTTCGACATCGAGACCCTCGACGCCCTGGCCCAGCGCGCGTCCGAGCTCGTCGCCGAGGTCCCCGGGGTCAGCGATGTCGAGCTCAGCCTCGAGGCCGGCGTGCCCCAGGCGAGCATCGAGGTCGATCGGGCCAAGGCGGCGAGCGTGGGCCTGAGCCCGCGCGACGTCGCCGAGGTGCTCGAGATCGCGGTCGCGGGAGCGCGGGCGGGCGAGTACCGGATCCGCGGCTACGCCTACCGGATCTTGGTCCAGCTCGCCGACGCGGAGCACCTGCCGCTCTCGGAGATCCTCGACCTGACCCTGACCACGCCCAGCGGCGAACAGGTCGCGCTGCGCAGCGTCGTGCGCGTGGAGCAAGGGCGCGGGCCGATCGTCATCGAGCGCAAGGACCAGCGTCGCCTGGTCCGGGTGAAGGCCAACGTCGCCGGCCGCGACCTCGGCTCGGTGGCGCGTGACATCGAGGCTCGCCTGTCCGAGCTACCCCGCCCCGAGGGCTACGAGCTGCGCGTGGCCGGCAGCTTCGAGGAGCAGCAGGAGGCCTTCGGCGAGCTGATGATCTCCTTGGTCCTCGCGCTGGCCCTCGTCTACATGGTCCTGGCTGCGCAGTTCGAGTCGCTGCGCGACCCGCTGATCGTCATGCTCTCGGTCCCCGTCGCCGCCATCGGGGTGCTGGTGATCCTCGCGGCCACGGCCACGACCCTCAACGTCCAGTCCTTCATCGGCTGCATCATGCTCGGGGGGATCGTCGTCAACAACGCGATCTTGATCGTGGATCAGGCCCGGCGCCTGGAGGAAGAAGAGGGGCTGGCGGCCATCGACGCGGCGCGCGAGGCCGGGCGCCGGCGCCTGCGGCCGATCTTGATGACGACGCTGACCACGGTGCTGGCGCTGCTGCCCCTCGCCCTGGGCATCGGTGAGGGTGCCGACGCCCAGGCGCCCATGGCTCGGGCGGTGCTCGGCGGGCTGGCGGCTTCGACGGCGCTGACCTTGCTGCTGATCCCCGCCGTGTTCACGACCGTGCGCAGGCGTGGTCGCACCTAGCGGGCGCGCCCTGTGTTCGCGGCGTCGCCTTGCGTCAGCGCGCACGCAGGCATAAACCAATCCAAGCATGCGTAGGTCCTATCGAGCACTGACGGGGGAAGAGGCACTCAGCGAGCAGCTGCGAGGGCTAGCGGGTTCGCTGGAGGCAGGCTTCAACGTGGCAGAGGAGTGTGTCTATCGCCACCCGGCCGAGCACGACGCGCTTGTCTGGCAGTCGGGGGATCAGCGGGCGGTGATCCGCTACGGCGAGCTCGCCGAGCGCACCCGGGCGATGGCGGCGGTGCTCCACGCCGAGGGCGTGAGGCCGGGCTCGCGCGTGGCCATGCTGCTGCCCAAGCGCCCGGAGCTGCTCGCGACCTGCATGGCGATCTGGCAGCTCGGCGCCACCTTGGTCCCGCTGTTCACGGCCTTCGGTCCGGCGAGCATCGAGGCGCGGGTGAGCGCCGCCGACGCGAGCTTGGTGGTCACCGAGGCCGCGCTGATCGAGCGCCTGCCCGCGAGCTGCGAGCGCGTGCTCGACGTCGACGCGCTGCCCCAGGTGAAGGGCGAGGCGCCCGAGTTCCAGCGCCACGGCGCCGACGAGCCCTTCATCTTGATCTTCACCTCGGGCACGACCGGGCAGCCCAAGGGCGTGCCCGTGCCCCTGCGCGCGCTGCCGGCCTTTCGCGCCTACCTGGAGTACAGCGTCGACCTTCGCCCCGAGGATCGGCTGTGGAACCTCGCCGACCCCGGCTGGGCCTACGGCCTCTACTACGGCGTGGTCGGGCCGATGCTGCTCGGGCACACGATCCGCTTCTTGCAGGAGAAGTTCGACGGCGAGCGAGCGGGCGCCTTCGCCCGGGCCGAGGGGATCACCAACTTGATGTCCGCGCCCACGGCCTACCGCGCGCTCGTGCCTCACCTCGAGGGCGTGCCGCTGCGCGTGGCCTCGAGCGCGGGCGAGACCCTCTCGGCGGACCTCGCCCGGGCCTTCGAAGAGAAGACCGGCGCGGCGCTGCGCGATCACTACGGTCAGTCGGAGCTCGGCATGGTGATCGGCAACCACCACGGCCTCGAGCACGAGGTCCACGCCGGGGCCATGGGCCTGCCCAACCCCGGCTTCGCTGCGGCCGTGCTCGACAAGGAGCGCAAGCCCGTGGTCGGCGTGCCCGGTCAGCTGGCCCTGCACCTGCCCTCGTGCCCGCTCAACTTCTTCGCTGGCTACCACGCCGGCCGCGACGCCGAGCGCATCGGCGAGGACGGCTGGTACCTCACCGGCGACGTGTGCATCCACTACCCGGAGGGCCACTTCGCCTTCGCCTCGCGGGCCGACGACGTGATCCTGACCGCCGGCTACCGCGTGGGCCCGGCGGAGATCGAGGAGCCGCTGATGCGCCACGCCGCGGTCCAAGACTGCGCCGTGGTCGGGCGACCCGACGAGACTCGCGGCGAGATCATCGTGGCCTTCGTGGTCCCGACCCCCGGGCTCGAGACCACACAGGAGGCGCTCCTCGACCAGCTGCGCGTGTACATCAAGCGCGAGGTCGCGGCTCACCTCGCGCCGCGGGAGGTCCACCTGATCGACGAGATCCCGCGCACGCCCAGCGGCAAGTCTCAGCGCTTCGTCTTGCGCGAGCGCCTGCTCGCGGACGGCTGACTCACTGGGGCACGACGCCGGGCGCGGAGGCCTCGAGCTCCCAGCGCCAGTTGTCGAGCAGGACCAGGGCGTCGGCGAGGCCCGAGCCCGACTCGCCGGCGTCGAAGACGAACATCTGGATCGTGAACACCTCGCCGGGGACCACGTTGCCGCGCATGGTCAGCCAGCCGGTCGCGCCGCCGGAGTAGGTGTGCCCGCCCCCGCAGCCCGGGTCCGAGGCGCCGTAGGGCGTGTCGACGAGCTGGTCCACGCCCTCGCAGGCGACCGCGTCCTCGCTGCCGCTGCCCTGGCAGCCGAACTTCGAGCCCACGGCGCACTGGCGAAACAGCCCGCTGTCCCGGGCCAGGTTGACGCCGATCGGGTACTGCCCGCCCTGGCCGTCGTCGTAGATCGCAATGTTGCTGTCCTCGGGGTTGGCGTCGCTCTCGCTGGCGATCAGCGCGACGAACATGTCTTGATACTGCCCGCACACCCACTCGGGGTACTCGGCGTTGAAGAAGTCGAGGTCGACGCTGAAGGACAGGGCGTTTGTCGGGGCGCGGACGCTCAGCTCGAGCATCGCGGGATCGCGGATCTTCTTGCCGTTTTGACCGCAGCCGGGGTTCTTGGGCAGGTAGCCGCCGTGGAAGCTCAGCCACTCGCTGGGCGCGTCCTGGTAGGCGCCCCAGCCCTTGCCCCACTCGGCGCTCGCGGCCGTGTCCGAGGCCCAGCCAGACGAGAGCACGACCATGGCCGCGTTGGCCGGCGGGAGGTTGGGGCCGTACTCGGTCGGCAGGCCGACCTGCTGCCAGCTCGCCAGCGGGGCGCCGCCGGGCTTGGCCACGCTCGCCGAGATCACGCCCCAGACCCGCGACTCGAGCGGGGCGTCGGCCTCGGTGAACGAGCACAGCTCCATGGCGCGGGCGAAGTCCAGGGGGTCCGTGGAGCCCTCGGACAGGCCGGCGTCACAGGCGAGCGGGGCCTCGTCGAGCTCGCCGTCGCAGTCGTCGTCGACCTCGTTGCCCTGGACCTCGAAGGCGCCAGGGTTGACGAGCTCCGGGTTCAGGCAGCCGCCGCCGGCGATGTCGCAGCAGTCGCCGCTGCAGCTGCCCCAGCCGTCGAGGTCCTGGTCGAGGTCGTCGTCGATGGCGCCGTTGCAGTCGTCGTCGACGCCGTTGTCACATTGCTCGCTGACCGGGGTGAGCTCGCCGATGCACGCGCCCCAGGCGGTGCCGTCGTCGAGGCAAGTGCGCTCGCCTCCGGTGCAGGGGCCCACGCCCTGGGTGCCAGCGCTGCCGGAGTAGCAGGCCTCGACGCTGCCCGGGAGGCAGTGCACGCAAAAGCCAGAGTCGGGGTCGCACAGCTCGCCAAAGGGAGAGTCTGTGCACTCGCTGTCGCTGACGCAGGCGTCGTCGCTGGTGTCCGCGCTCTCGGAGCTGCTCGTGTCACCCGTGCTCGTCGTGCCGACGCCCGCTTCGCTGCTCGAGTCGCCGGCGCTCCCGCCCTCTTCGCTGCCCGCGTCCTCCGAGCCGTCGGCGTCGGCGTCGTCGGCGAAGCCCGAGCCGCTCGCGTAGGGGGAGGGCTCGTCCTCGCTGGCGCAGGCGCAGGCGAGGACGGACAGCGCGGTCAGGCAAAATTTAGTGGGGACGCGAGCGAGATGGACCACATCGCCAGGCTAGTCCTGGCCAGTCACGAACACGCGACAACCAGGATGCCCGGCGTGTGAACTCGCCGCGAGGTGGGGACCGCGGAGTCGTCGATGCGAACGATCTCCGTCAGCGGCGGGCTGACGACCGTGGCGCAGGGCGGTTGTCGAGCTCAGGGGGCGCGGAGACGTCGGGTCGGGAGCCCAAGGCAAATAGCGGTGAGCACGAACATGCTCCAGGGTGATGACGGGGTGTTGTTCATGGCGCAGCCTGCTTCGTTGGTCGACTCCGCGCAGCTGAGGCCTTTGCCACTCGTCAACCATGCGTTGTCGCCCGTGGCGGGCAGCATCAAGAGCAGCCAACCGCCTTCGTCGTACATCTCCTGGCAGTCGTTGGTCTGGAACGCCGCGCCCAGCGAGAGGCACTCTTCGAGCGCCTGTTCGTGAAACTCGTCGAGGCGAAGGTCTTCGTCGAGCTCTTCTTGGGTCAGGCAGTCGCAAGTGCGGCCGGTCGAACCGTCGAGATCGCGCAGCAGCGTTGGATCTCCATGTTCGTCGTACCCCTTTGCTGGATAGAGCATGCAGACCGGGAGCAGCTCGGAGTCCGGCCCGGCCAGCTGTCGTTCGGCGCAGCCTCCGAGAGACAGCAGCGCGAAGGCGAACATGATAAAGCGCCTCATCGTGGGTGCTCGATCTTCGTGAAGCCAGTCGTCGTATCGTCTTCCGAGTCTTCCGAGTCGTCCGAATCTTCCAAGTCTTCGGTCTCCCCCGCCTCGTCCGTGCCATCTCGATCATTGCATTCGAAAGGCGCAGGGTCGTCGGGACAGTCTCCGAAGGGGGGCGGGCTCACGTATGCGCAGGAGTCGATACAGCTCCCGGACTTGGTCGGCCCGTCGTTGGTGAAGATGGGGCCAAACTCAATCTCGTCTTCGTAGCAGTTGTGATCGAAGCCTGACGGCACTGAGGATGCACACTCGTCCCGTGCCGCGCTCTGGATCTCTGCGACGAGCGCGAGGAACTGTTCCTCCGGGACCTCGTCTTCGATCCACTGGGCTTCGGTTGCGTTCAAACATTCACAGCCGACGACGGCGGCGCCGTCCTCGAGCACTGGCCTGGTGAGCTCTGGTGAGCCGATCGGCCACATGACAGGGGCGGCGGCGGCGGTGCAGTAGTCATCGCCCACGATGTTCACGAGGATGCAGTAGTCGGGGATGATGCAACCCGATGACTGGAGTAGCGCTGCGCACAGCCCGAGTGTTCCGCCGACGCAAGCGCTCCAATACAGGGCTCTCTCCAACATGGGAGAACATGGTAACAGCCTGGGTGAAGAGGGGGCAACGAGGGATCAGCCCTCGTCGCCGATCTCGAGGATGTAGTCAGCGATCAACGCGAGCTTGTCGTCGCCCAGGCTGGCGAAGGGAGGCATCTGCGGCATGTCGGCGCGCTTCTTCCCCGGCGCGGTCGCCCAGGTGACGATGCCCTGGGGATCTCCACCATAGATGCCAGCGATCTCCGTCAGCGGCGGGCCGACGACTCGGCGATCGAGGGCATGACAGCCGCTACAGTTCATCTTGAACAGGTGCTCGCCCTCGCTGACGCCGGAGGCGGCCCGCGAGATGCCCATCTCCTGGTCGTAGGCGGCCTGCTCGGCCTCGGCGAGGTAGCGCTCGGTCTCTTCGGCCATCGCCCGGCGGTGGTCGTCGAGGGCCGTGGCCCGGGCAAAGTGGCGACCCAGGCCCATGCACAGCACCGTGAGGCTCAGGCAGGCGACGATGAAGGGCAGGCGCGCGCCGCTGGGCTCGCGGGAGCTCAGCTCCTTCCACATCATCCAGACCGCGGGCACGGCCAGGCTCGCGCCCAGGAGCACGGTCAGGACCACGCTCGCGTGCGTGGCCTGGGCCGGCAAGGTCAGCAGGACCAGCGGGCCGATCAGGAACTGGGCCAGGGAGACCACGAAGGCGATGGCGTAGAAGCTGCGGATGATCCGCCCGCGGGTCAGGGTCTCGAAGGGGCCGTATTCCTCGAACTTGGGCCCGCGGACGAGGTGCACGCCGTAGAGGCTGGTCAGGATCAGCGAGGCCGAGAGGAAGTGGAAGTAGCGCGGGAACACGTTGGGCAGGGCCAGCGTGCTCAGGAAGCCGTGGACCTCGGTCCACTGATCGGGCAGCAACATCAAGTTGACGTTGGCCAGGAAGATCAGCGGGATCATCAGCAGCAAGAGCACCGCGAGCGCGAGGATCGCGATGTGCACGACCTCGAGCTCGCGCAGGCGATCCCAGCTGTACTTGTGCAGGTAGATCAACAAAAAGGTCAGCGCGACCGTGGGGATGACCATGATCCACGCGGCGCCGGTCAGCGCGTTGGCCGTGTAGAAGTGCACGGTGTAGAGCACGTTGATCAGCAGCAGCGGGGCCACGCCGAGGACCACGGCCAGGCTCTTGTTGACCGTCACGGTCGCGGCCAGCATGCGCGCGAGCTTGTCGTAGTCGCGCACTCGCAGCCCGCGGATCTCGAAGCCGAGCACGAGGATCGAGCCGCCGACCATGAGGTTGACGAAGATGATGTGGGCCAAGAACGCGAGGACCAGCAGGACCTCGAGGAAGTAGGGGTTGGCCGGCAAGGGCAGGGGGATGTCGCGGGGGATGGGTGTTGCGATCATGACAGACCTGTCTGGCTAGGAGCCCGTGGTGGAACCCAGCGCGGCTCCTCGCGCCGGGGTTTTTGTCGAGGGCGCGAAGCCAAAACGCCGCTGTACCGGGCGTACCGCAAGTTTTGGCGACAACGCCATCGGCGGAAGGACCAAGCGAGGTGTCGTGTTGGGTTTCACCACGGGCTCCTAGGAGTCGCGGACGAGGCAGGCTCAGCCGGCGTCTTGGACCTGGGCGCTGTCGAGGCCGAGGCGCTTGCGCCCCGGGGCCGCGGTGACGCCGGCCGACTGCGCGCCCTCGATGACGTCGCGGTGCTGCTGGAGGGTGACCAGATAGGCCGCGAGCGCGGCCTGCTCTTTGGGGCTGCCCGGGAAGGGCGGCATGAAGGGGCGGGCGGCGTGCATCGAGCCGACGTAGGCGTCGATCGCCCCCGCGTCCCAGGGCTGCTCGTCGCCGTACATGTCGACCAGCAAGGTGCGCATGCCGTTGACGCCGTCGGCGGTGTGGCAGCGCGTACACGCGATCTTGAACACCTCGCGGCCGGCCTCGACCTCGTTGTCGTCGGTGATCTCGCGGACCGAGGTGTAGGTCGCGTGGGTCAGCAGGCCGTCGCGCTGGAGCAGCGGGTAGTCATCCTTGCGGATGCCGTTGGCGTACATGTAGTTGGCGATCGCGTAGGGCTTGCGCACGAACTCGCGGACGCGCTCGAAGCTGGCGATGAGCGCGACGGAGAGCAGCGCCGGGAGGATCAAGGCCCACGGGCGCAGGCTCTGGGGGCGGGTGAAGCCCCAGGCCGCGATCGCGGCGATCAGCACGCAGGCGACGGCGAGCACCCACAAGGCCACGGTCGACCACTGCGAGAGGGCCTGGGTGAGCAGCGCGACCGGGAGGTTGCCCTGCATGGCCTCGGGGACCACGGAGGCGTACCAGCTGCCACCGATCACGCAGGCCGGCGTCCACAGCAGCATCCACTTGGACACGGCGCGGACCACCCTGGCGCGCTCGGTCGATCCGCGCTCGGTCGAGAGGTGGACGATGGGCAGGCTGAAGGCGCCGGCCATGATCATCGCCAGCGGGGTGCGGAAGGCGAGCTGCGGCAGATAGATCGGGTTGAGCACGCCGCTCAAGAAGGTCTTGTCGGTCAGCCACGCGCCCGGGTCCATCATGAAGCCGAGGATCGAGACGATGATCGCCATGGTCCCCCACGAGGCCAGGCTCAAGCCCACGCCGAGGCGTAGGTGGGCGCGCTTGCGTGGCCCGACCCAGGTCTTCCAGGTCAGGTAGTAGGCCAAGATCAGCGCGACCTCGGTGACGAAGACGATCCACTCGGTGAACCATCCCCAGAAGAACACGCGGATCAGGCTGCCGATCGCGTAGGGGTTGACCAGGCTGGTCGAGAACCAGATCCCGACCCCGGTCAGCGCGCCGACCGTGGTCGTGACGATGAAGAAGACCATCAGAATTCGCTGGGCCAGGCGGTCCCAGCTTGGATCTCCGGTCTTTTGTCCCTTGTGCTCGAGGTAAGAGACCAGCGGGATCCCGCCCACGGCCATGCCGTGGTTGATGACCACGTGCAGGATCGCAATGATCGCGATCAGCATGCGGTTGTTGAGCAAGTCGAGGTGGTAGATGGGGAGGTCCATCGCGTGTTGGTGTAGAGCGCGGGCGTCGACGCGTCACCGCGACCAACGGTCGCGAGACGATCGGGCGCAGCTCGAGGGCGCGAGCTGGAGTGATCGCTACCGACGTCCGTGTTGGCATCAGGCTGCGATCACCGCTGCGATCGCCGCGTGCAGACGCGAGGCCGCGCGATGCTTCGCCGAGTGTCGACGACGTTGGAACGCGGGCGGGTGATCACGAAAGACGCAGCCAGACCGCAGACTGGGGCCGTGGGGCGGGTCATCGACACCCTTGGGTGTGGGCGATAACCTGCCCCGATGTCGCAGGGGGCGAACGCGAGGGGGACCTCGGAGGGGGACACCGAGCTCGTCGAGGCGGCGCTCGGCGATGGCCCCGGCGCGCGCCGACGTCTGGCCGAGCGCTTGCTCGACGTGATCCACCGCGAGGTCGTGTTCGTGCTTCGCCGCCACGCGGCCAGCGTCGGGCGCGATCCGGGCCAGGAGGCGGGCGACATGGTTCAGGAGGTGCTGGTCTCGCTCTTCGAGCGCGACGCGCGAGAGCTGCGGCGCTGGGATCCGCAGCGCGGCCGCTCCCTCGACAGCTTCGTCCGCCTCGTCGCCCGCCGCCGGGTGGCGCGGATCTTGGGTCAGCAGCGCGGGAACCCCTGGGCGGAGCTGCCCCGCGACCCGCAGACCATCGACGACGACCCCGCGGCGATGCACGAGGCCGAGGGGCTGGCGCGCCAGCTCGAGCAGCGCGACGAGCTGGGGGCGGTCCTCGATGCGCTCTACGCCCGGATGAACGAGCGCGACGCCGAGCTCTTCGACCTGCTCTTCGTGCGCGAGCTCGAGCCCGGGGAGGTCGCGGAGGCCCTCGGTATGACCCGCCAGGCGGTCAACGCGTGGAGCTATCGGACCCGCAAGCTCGCGCGCAGCCTGATTTTGGGGGATCCGCGTCGAGCTTCGTCATCGACGCGAGAGCCACCGTCAAAGGAGAAGCTGGGCCATGGATGACGAACTCCTGCGCCGCCTCGGGCGGTACCAGCGTGAGGCGCTCGAGTCTGAGCCGGCGAGGGAGGAACTCCCCGAGCCGCTCGCCGGGGAGGCGCGCGCGCGACTGCTCGACGACGTGTTCGCGCGCCTCGAGACCGAGTCCCCCGAGACCGAGACCGAGACCGAGGCCCCCGAGGCCGAGGTGGTCATGGCCGAGACCCCCGAGCCGACCTCGTCCTCGCCGCCGCGCTCGAAGAGCGAGGCCGGCGAGGCGGATGGGGGGGTCGTCGAGCTGCGCGCCCGCTCGCGGCGGAGCTTGCACTTCATGGGTCCCGCGCTCGCTGCGGCCGCGGGCTTGCTGCTGTGGTGGGGCGTCCGCAGTGACCCCGGGCAGGAGGTCGCCGCGCTGCCTCGTTACGAGCTCTCGCGCTTCGAAGGGGGCGTCGCTAGCACGCGCGGCGCGGCCGAGGTGCAGGCGAGCCTGCGCTTGCGGCCCGACGACGCGATCGACTGGGTGTTCACGCCAGCGCAGCCGATCCATGGGCCGGTCGCGGTAGCGATCGCGGCCGAGTCGAGCGCTGGCGAGCAGCGCTTCGCGGGCCCGGTCGACGCCGAGATCTCACCGGAAGGTGCGATTCGTCTACACGGCGGCTTGGATGGCTTCGTGGCACTAGATGCAGGTGAGTGGAGGGTGCAGGTGTTGGTCGCGACACCCGGGCTCTTGCCCGAGAAATTCGTGGCCGAGGAGGCGCAGGGGGCTTGGCAGCGGATCGTCGTAGGCGTCAAGATTGAGCCCTTCTGAGAGGAAGACTGACAGCAGCTCGTGGCTGGGTGGGGCTCTTGCTGTGCCCAATCCTGGCGGGGCTGGGCTGTGAGCCGAGGGAGGGCGCGAGGGGGGAGGACGCGAGGGGGGAGGCCGAGCTGCCTGCGATCGCCTCGCCGCGCGTCGAGGTCGGCGGCTGCCGGGACCTCTCCTCGCCCGAGCTCGGGCCGCCACGCTGCGCGCTGAGGGCCGAGGCCCCGGGCCGGCTGTGGTTTTGGATCGACATCCAGGCCGAGGCCGCGCTCGAGGTCCGGGTGGATGGTGAGCCCGCGGAGCTGCTCGAGCGCGCCTCCGTCGACGGCGGGCTGCGCCTGGCCGTGGCTGTCCCGGCGTCGGCGAAGGCGGCCGTGGTGCTCGCGGGCGTCGACCCGCCCTGGCGCGAGCCCTTCACCCTGGCGCTCGATCGAGAGCGCGACCCCGAGGAGGTCCGCGTCGCCAGGCGCATGGTTGGGCTCGACGAAGCGGCGGGCACCCTCGAAGATCCCGCGCGGGTCGGCGAGGCGCGGGCGCTGCTCGAGGGCGCGCTCGACGGCTTGGCCGGGGCGGATCGCCTGGCGGCCCTCGAGACCCTGCGTCGCCTGCATCGCGGTCGGCCCGAGGCGCTGCGCTACACGCAAGAGGCGGCCGCGCTCGCCGAGGACCTTGGCCGCGAGCGGGCGCTCGCCGAGCTCGCTGGGGTGGCGGCCTACCTTCAGCTCTACACCCGCGGGGATCGGGTGGCCGCGCGGCGCTGGGTCGAGGTCGCGGGGGCCCTCGAGGGCGCGGAGGCGCAGACCTGGGCGGGCTACTACGGCGGGCTGCTGGCCCTCGAGATCGGAGACCTGGGCGCGGCGCTCCAGGCCTTCGAGCAGGCTCGGCGCGCGGCGGTGCGGGTCGGCCTGCTGCGCGACTACGTGGCGGTCAGCGAGATGTACGGCTCTTTGCTCGCCGAGCTCGGGCGCAGCGAGGAGGCGCTGAGCAGCGCCCGCGAGCTCCTCGCCCAGGCCGGCGCGCCGGGCCTGCGCTGCGAAGATCGGGCGCTCCTCTACGGCAACCTGGCCTGGACGCACCTGCTGCTGGCCGAGGCCGGTCACCCGCACGATCCGCCGCGGCCGCTGCTGCTCGACGAGCTCGAGCTCGTCGACGCCGAGGGGACCTGCCCCGACGCCGACGCGGCCAGCCTCGCCCGGATCAACCTGGCCTATGTCGCGCTGGCCGAGGACGAGCCCGAGGAGGCCCTCGCGTGGTTGGAGAGCCTCGAGCTCGAGGCGATGCCCGCGTGGCTCGACCCCGGCTGGCTCACCCAGGCCCGGGCGCGCGTGGGCCTGGAGACCGGCCGCGACGAGCTGCTGCCCAGCTTCGTCAGCCGACCCGAGCCGAGCGCGGAGATCGGCCTGCGCTGGACCGCGGCGGTGCGCGAGGCCGAGACCCTCGAGCGCTTTGGCCTGCTCGAGGCGGCGACGCGCAGCTACCTCGACGCCGAGGGGATCCTCGACGAGGTCAGCTCGACGCTGGGCATCGACGTCGGCCGCGAGCTCTTCTTTGCTGGGCGCTCGGCCAGCGTCCGCGGCCTCGTGGCGGTGCTGATCCGCCGCGGTCAGGTGGACGAGGCGCTGTGCCGGATCCGCCTGGCTCGCGCCCGAGAGCTGCGGGTCTTGGATCAGGCGGCACGCATCGCGGGCTTGTCGGCGGCGGATCGCGAGCGCCGACGCAGCATCCTCGAGCAGGCGCTGACCTTGCGGGATCGCGCCGTCGCGGAGGCGCGCGAGGACTGGCGCTACTCTGCGCCCCAGCGCGTGCGTCGAGAGCAGCGGCGCAAAGAGCAGCTCGCCGAGGCCGAGGCGCTGCTCGACGAGGCGCTGCGCCTGGTCGGGGGAGGGCAGGGCGCGCTCGGCTGTGAGGGGCTGGCGGCGCCGCGCCCAGGCGAGCTGACCTTGCTGCCCTTCGAAGGCGAGGACGCGGCTTGGATCTTTGCCCGCGACGTGGAGGGGGTGAAGGTCGCGCGCGCCGAGCTCGGTGCGCTCGGGCGGGTCCTCGACGACCCCCAGCTGCGCCCGAAGATCGAGGCGGCGCAGCGCGTGCGGGTGCTCGCCGGCGGCGAGGTCTGGGCGCGGGCTCTACATGCGCTGCCCTTCGCCGAGGGCGTGCTGCTCGACGCCGCGCCGGTGATCTACGCCCTCGATCTGCCGACGCGCGCGCGATCTGAGGAAGGCGCTGGCTCGGCGCCGGAGCGCGCCCGCGCGGTGGTGGTGGCGGATCCTTCAGGGGACTTGCCCCAGGCCAAGGCCGAGGCGAGGGCGGTGGCGGACTCGCTGCGCGCGTGGGGCTGGTCGGTCGCGCTGCGCGAGGGGGATCGAGCCACGCGCGCGCGCCTGAGCGAAGACCTCGGCGCGGCGGACTTGCTGCACTATGCGGGCCACGGCGCGCACCGTGGGCTCAGCGGCTGGGACGCGGCGCTCTTGCTCCACGACGGCGACACGCTCAGCGTCGCCGACGTGCTCGCGCTCCCGCGTGTCCCAAAATTGATCGTGCTCACGGGCTGCGAGACGGCCACGCTCAGCGCCGAGACCTCGGCTGGTGGGATGAACCTCGGCCGCGCCTTCATCCTCGGCGGGGCCGACTGGGTCGTCGCGGCCGAGGGCGAGGTCGACGACACCCTCGCGCGCGCGGTGGGGGAGGCGTTTTATGCGGCGCTGGGGGAGAGGGGAGCGCCCCTCGACGCGGCCGCGGCCCTGCGCAGGGTTCAGCTGGAGCTGCGCGCTCGCAGGCCGGACGCGGCCTGGCGTAGTTTTCGTGTGCTCGCCCCATGATGGGTGCGCGCGTGGGCCGAGGCGTCATCGCGCTGGCGGTGACCGGCAATGGGAGGGCAGAACATGAGCTGCCAAATGCGATACGAACTGCGACACGAACTGCGACTGATTCTCTCCATCTCGATCGCCTCGAGCTCGCTCATCGCTTGCGTGGACGAGGGCATGGAGGCCGACCTCGACGCGCAGACGCAGGTTCTGCGTGCGACGGCCAGCGAGATCGCGAAGGTGCGCGACGAGGCCTGCGTCGACTACCGCCAGATCGCCTGGATAGGCATGGACCAGTCTTGCCCCAGCGTGCCGGGCTGGGAGGAGGGCTCGCTCTTCCCCAACGCCAGCGGTGAGCTCGAGCGCTACTGCGTGTACCAGACCGTCAACGCGCCGGAGGTCAGCGCGATACAGCTGCAATACCTCGACGCTGCGGAGCTCGCCCACGCGCCCGATTGCGAGGCGATCTTCTCGCAGTCGGGCGACGACGTGATGACCGACGCCCTCGCGCCCACGCTCCAGGCTGTGTTCTACGACGCGCTCAACCGCGCCGACGCCGAGGACCTCGGGCTGCCCGCGAACGAGAGCCTGCGCCAGCCGGTCGAGGTCGCCGTGGTCGATACGATCCCCGACCCGATCCCGACGCAGGTCCGCTCGGAGCACGGCGAGAGCATGACGGCCTTCGTGGAGGACATCGCGTGTCCCGGGGACAACGACTGCGCGGTCGATGTCTACAACGTGCTGGGCATGCCACGCACCCAGACCCGCAAGCGAGACATGGTCCACGGCGGCTTCTATGGCTCCTTCGCCGACCTCGCCTTCGGGATCTTTCAGGCCGTGGAGTCGTCCTCGAACCCGGCTCGGTTGGTCATCAACCTCAGCTTGGGTTGGGAGCCCGAGTTTTTTGGTGACGACGCCTCGACCTCGCTCCCGGTCGACTCGGTACATACGGCGCTCGAGTACGCCCGCTGTCACGGGGCCGTGGTCATCGCGGCCGCGGGCAACCAGGGGCACCTGTGCACCGAGGGGCCGCTGATGCCGGCGGGCTGGGAGAGCGAGGACGTGCCGACCGTCGCGCGCTGCATCGCGCTCGGGGTGGCCCCGGGGAGCCTGCCCACGGCGAGCTACAAGCCGCTGGTCTACGCCGTGGGGGGTGTGGACATCGAGGGGGAGCCCTCGGCCAACGCGCGCGTCGAGGGCGAGCCGCGCCTCGTCGGCGTGGCGATGCACGCCTCGCCCGATCTCGACGACCCGCGCGCGCCGATGACGGGGACCTCGGTGTCGACGGCGGCGGTGTCCGGGACGGTCGCGCTGATCTGGTCGCTGTTCCCCGATCTCGACGGCGCGGCCGTGATGGCCTCGGTCTACCGCAGCGGCGCGGAGCTGGGTCGAGACGCGTCCTTCGTGGGCAGCGGGATCTCGCAGACCCAGGTCCGCAGCCTCGACGTGTGCGCGGCCATCGACTACGCGCGCAGGACCTTCTCGAGCGCGCCTTTGAGTGAGATCGGGAGCATGCCCTTGGCCTGCGCCGATGATGAAGACGCGGCGGAGGAGGGGACCACGGCGGAGGAGGGGACCACGGCGGAGGAGGGGACCACGACGGAGGAGGGGACCACGACGGAGGAGGGGACCACGGCGGAGGACAGCCCGGAGGAGGAGGGATCGCTGAGTTCGCAGACGCTCCTGGCGCTGATCGAAGCGCTCCCAGAGGAGGACCCGATCGCGCTCAGCTTCAGCGCGGAGCCCGTGGACTGCGAGGCCAGCTGCGTGCTCGGTGAGGCCTATCTCGGCGACGAGGCCTCGGGGGACGCCTGCCCGACCCCGACCCTCCCGGAGCTCCCCTTCACCACCCCGCAGCCCAATCACCCGGCCTGCCCGAGCTGCACCTTCTACACCTCCGAGTCCACGGTGACGGCCGCCCTCGACGAAGACTACGTCGACTACCCGATCACCGAGCTCGCGGTCATCGTCCAGGGGGTGACGGGTGCGAGGACCTTCAGCCTCGGCGCGGTCACGCTGTCGACCGAGAGCGTGACTCGGATCTTGCTCGATGACGATCTGATGCCCGAGGGGATCGAGGCGGCGACGCTGCGGATCACCTTCGATGGGATCGAGCAGGCCAACGAGAGCCGGCTGAACATCATCTAGCGAATTCACCAGGGGCTGTGCTCGGCCACTGGCGAGCCTCGAGCAGGGGTGAATGCCCGCGGTGAGACCGCGGGCATTTTTTTATCGCAGCTCGTCATCGTGTCGCTGGTGCTTGGCAATGGGGGGAGCGAGGTGGCGGACACGACCACCGAGGAACAACGAGTACGAACACATGAAGAGGACAAGGATGCCTAGCAAACCCATGCTCAGCCTGCTCGCGCTGTCAGCCGCGCTGCTCGCCTCGGGCCCGGCCGACGCGGCCAAGGAGGGCACGCTCTACTACGTCAACGACTTCGACGGTCCCGACGCCTGCGGCGGCTCGGACCTCAGCTGGGGCGACGACACCGTCGGTCACCTCAACGACAAGCTCGACGACTGGAGCTTCGACACCTCCTACTACCACGGCAACCTCTGGCTCGATTTCCGGGACGTGGCCGACGTCGACGAGGACGCCAACGGCGAGGACGAGGTCGCGAATCGGGGGATCGACAGCGCCGACATCGGGATGATGTACTCGCACGGCAGCAAGCTCTGCTCCGGCGGCAACTACTACAGCTCGGTGCTGTTGGGCGACGACAGCTCGACCTGTCGGCTGCGCTACGGCTCGTCGTACGCGGGCAACGACGCGTGGTGGGGCGACACCGATCTCAACGCGATGATCGTCGACACCTGCTACTCGGCCCAGTTGTGCGCGTGGAACAACGATGCCTACTACAACGTGGATGGCAACTTCGCGGCGCTGCTCGGCTTCCACGGGATCAGCTCCGACGGCCGCTCGCACACCAACAACTTCGAGGACTTCGTCGATAGCTCGCGCTACAACGGCCTCGGCGACAACTGGGTCGATGACTTGACCCGGCGCCCGATCGGCTCGAACAACGACGAGTGCGCCGTGGCGATCATCTACGCCGACAACCTCAGCGACGCCAACTTCATCTACGACTACATGGGCTTCGACGACTGGAAGTCCCCCGGCTCACATACGGTGAGCTACTACTACTACATCAACGGGTGTAACCCGAACGGAGGCAACCAGCTGTGAGCGCGAACGAGACGACCATGACCACCTTGCTGCGCCGCCGCTGCCTCGCGCTGCTGACCGTCACGACCATGGCCTGGGCGGGCCTGGCCTGCGTCGAGGACTTCGACGGCGAGGCTGGCCTCGGCGAGGACTTCCGCGCCGAGGACGGCGGGGCGATCGAGGACCCCGAGACGGTGCCCGGGCCCGAGGACAACGAGGGCGACGAGACCAACGCTGGCGTCGAGGGTCCGCTGACCATCGACGAGCAGGGCGTGGGCTCGCTGCTCTCGGCTGGCGGGGTCGGCAGCGATCTGCTCGAGCAGGCCGAGGTCAGCTACACCGGGGCGGCGATCACCGCCAAGCCCGCGATCAAGATCGAGGCGCTGACCGGTGAGGAGATCGTCGACGCCGAGAGCATCGACGGGGAGATCCTCGGCTCGACCAAGAACTACAGCTTCCGGGTCGACCAGTCGCGCAACCAGATGCATGTCCGCCACAGCTGGCGCGCCTTCGATGACGTGGTCGCCGGGACCGAGGTCGACGAGGCGACGATCCTCCAGACCGCGAGCGCGGACCTCCAGGCCCTCGGTGTCAGCCTGGGCGCCGGTCAGGTGCTGAGCGTGGACAAGCTGATGCGCGCGTCCTCGACCAACCCGCAGCAGCCCGAGGTCGTGGCCTACAAGGTGTTCGTGAACCTCGAGCTCGACGGCCACCCGGTCTTGGGTCCCAAGCTGGTGCTGTCCTACTACCTCGACGGTCAGCTCCATAAGCTGTCCGCGCGCTGGCCCGCGGTCAACTCGGGCCCGCCCAGCCTCCCGACCGCGGCGGCGATCCAGAGCCAGGTGTTCACGGCCCTGGCCGCGCATCCGCTGGGCGCCGAGACCAACCCGCTGTCCGCCTCGGCCCAGCTCGGGGTCGTCAGCGGGCAGCTGCGCCACGTGATCATGATCTCCGGCCTGCTCGACAACGGCGAAGGCAGCGGTCGCCAAGGTGAGCTCGACGTGATCCTGCCCTGATCGAATTCCGATGGGGACATGCGCGCGGCCGCGGCTCGCCAGAGGCGAGTCCGGTCGCGCGCGCTTTGTTTGGGGCTGGTCCCCGCGCGCGTCGTCGGCGACAATGGCGACGCGTGAGCGAGGCGAGCGACTGCGTGCTGGCCATCGACCTGGGCACCTCCGGGCCGAAGGTGGCGCTCGTGACCCTCGACGCCGAGGTCCTCGGCTGGCAGACGCGCCCGACCACGCTCGTGCTCAGCGAGGGCGGCGGGGCCGAGCAGGACCCCGAGGACTGGTGGCGGGCGATCTGTGCGGCCACCCGCGGGGTGTTCGAGCAGACCGGCGTGGATCCGGGGCGCGTGGCCGCGGTCGCCGTGACCTGTCACTGGGCGGGGATCGTGGCCGTCGACGATCACGGCGCCCCGCTGCGCCCCGCGATCATGTGGATGGACTCGCGAGGCGCGCGCTACATGGATCAGCACTGCGGGGGCGCCCTGCGGCTCAGCGGCTACGGCGTGCGCAAGCTGGCTCGCTGGCTGCGCCTGACCGGCGGCGCGCCGAGCCTGGCCGGCAAGGAGCCCACCGCCCACCTGCTGTGGCTGCGCCACGAGGAGCCCGAGACCTACGCCAAGGCGGCGCGCTTCCTCGAGCCCAAGGACTGGCTCAACTGGCGGATGACCGGGGTCTACGCCGCGACCTATGACTCGATCGCGCTGCACTGGGTCACCGACAACCGCGACATCGACAACGTGCGCTACGACCCCGCGCTGCTCGACTGGCTGGGGGTGCCGCGGGCCAAGCTCCCGGATCTGTGCGCGGCCACGGACGTCGTCGGTCGGCTCCAGGCGGACGCAGCCGCTGACCTCGGCCTGCGCGAGGGCGTGGCGGTGATCGGCGGGACGCCGGACGTGCAGTCGGCCGCCGTGGGCTCCGGGGCCGTGGGCGACGGCGAGGCCCACATCTACGTGGGGACCTCGTCGTGGCTCAGCTGCCACGTGCGCTTCAAGAAGACCGACCTCTTCCACAACCTCGCCGCGCTGCCCTCGGCGGTGCCGGGCCGCTACTTCGTGGCGACCTCGCAGGAGACCGCCGGGGCCTGCTTCGAGCACCTGCGCGACTCCCTGCTCTTCCCCGATGACGGGCTCACCGGCCCGGCGCCCGAGGACTTCTGGGCGCAGATCGAGGCCCTCGCCGGCCGGGCGAAGGCCGGCAGCGGCGGGCTGATCTTCACGCCCTGGCTCTACGGCGAGCGCTGCCCGGTGGCGGATCACACGATCCGCGGGGGCTTTCACAACCTCTCGCTGCGCACGGGCCGGCCCGAGCTGCTGCGCGCGGTCTACGAGGGCGTGGCCTTCAACAACCGCTGGCTGCTGACCTACCTCGAGCGCTTCGTGGGCCGGCGCTGCGAGCCGATCCGCTACATCGGCGGCGGGGCGAGCTCGCGGCTGTGGTGCCAGATCATGGCCGACGTGCTCGGCCGCGAGATCCACCAGGTCGCCGAGATGCGGGCCTGCAACGCCCGCGGCGCCGCGCTGCTCGCAGCCCTGGGCCTCGGTCATCTGCGCCTCGAGGACATCCCCGCGCGGGTCCCCGTGGCCGAGCGCTTCACGCCCACGCCCGCGCACCGCGAGACCTACGACCAGCTGTTCGCGGCCTACCTCGACATCTACGCGCGCAACAAGGCGATCCACCGCCGGCTCAACGGCTGAGACGAGATCCTGACACGCCGGGGGGTGAAAGCCGGGGTCGCCTCGGTTATGAGTTTTGGGTGAGCGAGAGCCTCAAGGACCGAGCCAAGCAGCGGATCATGGACACGGGCGAGGGCCTGGCCTCGAAGATCTTCGAGTACGCCAAGCGGATCCCGGCGGTCAAGCGGCGCGTGGACGCGGAGTACGCCAAGATGATGGGAGACCTGCGCGCGGCGGCCAAGCCCTACGGCGACGAGTTCCCGAGCTGCGCGACCTTGCCCGAGGAGGGCCGCGAGCACGCAGAGATCCTCGCGCAGATGCAGGCCTTTCGCGAGCGCGAGGCCTCGCGCTGGCAAGACGGCTACGTGTCGGGGGCCGTCTACCACGGCGACCCCGAGCACATCGCGCTGATGGAGAAGGCCTACTCGCTGCACTCGCAGACCAACCCGCTGCACTCGGACCTGTGGCCGAGCATCACCAAGTACGAGGCGGAGGTCGTGTCGATGACCGCCAAGATGCTCGGCGCGGACCTTGCCGGCGACGACGCCGAGGTCTGCGGGGCGATCAGCTCCGGCGGCACGGAGTCGATCCTCCTGGCGATGAAGACCTACCGCGACCAGGCCCGGGCCGAGCGCGGCGTCACCCGGCCCAACATCGTGGCGCCGATCAGCGCGCACGCGGCCTTCGACAAGGCCGCGCGCTACTTCGGCATCGAGCTGCGCAAGATCCACACCGGCCCGGACTTCCGCGCCGACCTGCGCGCGATGAGGCGGGCCGTCGACCGCAACACGATCTGCCTGGTCGGCTCGGCGCCCTGCTTTCCCCACGGCGTGATCGACCCGATCACCGAGCTCGCCGAGCTCGCCCTGGCCAAGGGCGTGGGCCTGCACGTCGACGCCTGCCTGGGCGGCTTCGTGCTGCCCTGGGCCAAGCAGCTCGGCTACGACGTGCCCGACTTCGACTTTCGCGTGCCCGGCGTGACCTCGATGTCCGCCGACACGCACAAGTACGGCTACGCGGCCAAGGGCACCTCGGTGGTGCTCTATCGCAGCAAGGCGCTGCGTCGGCACCAGTGGTTCACGCTCACCGACTGGCCCGGCGGCATCTACTTCTCGCCGACCTTCGCCGGCAGCCGCTCTGGGGGCGTGAGCGCGGCCTGCTGGGCCGCGATGCAGTCCATGGGTCGCAAGGGCTACCTCGACGCGAGCAAGGCGATCGTCGAGACCGGCCAGGCGATCCGCCGGGGCATCGCCGACATCCCCCAGCTGAAGGTGCTCGGGGATCCGCTGTGGGTGATCAGCTTCGCCGCCAGCGACCCCGCGGCCCTCGACATCTACCGAGTCAGCGACGCCATGAGCCACCGGCGCTGGAACCTCAACGGCCTGCACCGCCCGCCTTGCGTGCACATCGCGGTGACCTTGCGCCACACCCAAGAAGGCGTGGTCGAGCGCTTCTTGGCGGACCTGCGCGAGTCGGTCGCCGAGGTCGAGGCGTCCGGGGCGAGCAGCAGCGAGGGCGGGATGGCGCCGGTCTACGGCCTGGCCGGGACGATCCCCGCGCGCGGGGCGGTCAGCGACCTGCTCGAGCTCTACCTCGACGCGCTCTACGAGGTCTGATCAGGTTGATCAGGTGCGCGGCGCCGCCCAAAAGGGGATCGCCGGCCCTGCCGAGATCGTGCACGCCCGCGCACCCTCGACGACGATCATCTCGCCGTCGATGGTGTAGCCCTCGGGCATGGTCATGCGCAGCTCTCCCACGTTGTCGCGCGCGACGATGGGATAGCGGCCCTCGAGCTCGCGCTGGTCTCCGCGGGCGAAGAGCAGGGGCATGGCGTGGCGGAAGACCTGCGTGGGGTGCATGCCGTTGCCCGAGAGGTGGAAGCGGCGCGGGTGCACGGGGGCAGGGGGCAGCGGGCGCAGGCCCATGGTGCTGCGCTCGAGCACGCCGACGATCAGCGAGTGCAGGGGCGGCTGGCTCGCGCCCAGGGCCTCGCCGTCGATGACCAGCTCGAGGTCGCGGCGCGAGAACAGGGGGAGCTCGGTCGCGCGCGGGTGCAGGCTCTGGGCGAAGGTCTGGGCCATGGTCACGCTGGCGTCGACGAGCGTCGGGTGCGGACGGCGGCCGTAGTAGGACTCGAGCACGCGATAGCCCACGCCCCAGCCGAACATGAACCCGTAGATCGGCGCGTGGCCGTCGACGGCGATCTTGATCGAGGGCAGCAGCCGGCGCTCGAGGCGACCGGCCTCGCCGAAGCGGGCCAGGGTCTGCGCGGGCGCCTCGGACAGGCCGAGGTACTCGCTCATCACGTTGATCGTCCCGGCGGCCACGGGGAGGATCGTCGGCAGCGCCGCGTCCTCGCCCAGGCGATTGATCATCGCGCTCAGGCCCCGGGCGATGGAGCCGTCGCCGCCGTAGAAGCAAAGCGTCTGCTCGCCGTCGACGGGGACCTCGGTGAAGAGGGCGTCGAGCTGCTCGAGGCTCCCGGTCAGGTGGAGGCGGGGGGTCTGCTCGGACGCGATGCGTGCGGCAGGCGATGCCATCTGCCGGCGCACGCGGCCGGCGTTTGGGTTGAGGACCACGAGCAGGCTCGGCGCGCGTCGCAGGTGGCGGTCCAGCGTCGTGGTCAGTGCGTGCACGGCGAGGTTCTCGGGTCTGGGTGCAGGGCTGTCAATGCGCGGTGAGTCCGCGGCGTCCGTTGGCAGGTGCCGGGGAATTGGTCGCGGTTGCAGCGGTGAGCCTGCCTACTTCGTGACGCGGGTCGACGAGGCTGACGCGCGGTGTCCGGGGCTGGACTCGACTTCGGGCGGGCTGAATAGGGCCGCAGGCCCGCGCGTCGTTGGGCACCGTGGATGGAGGCCCGATGATCCGCGCTGGGACCCGAGCTGACCGTGCATCGGGCAGCAGGCGCGGCTCGGGCTGTCACCCAGGTCCAGGTCCAGGGCTAGGAGCCCGTGGTGGAGCCCAACACGGGCTCCTGGACGCGCACGAGTCCGAGGCGGTTTTGTCATGTCGCTGAGGTGGACCGAGGACGAGGAAGACGAGCACATCGCTCGGGTCGTCCACGACAAGTACGAAGACGTGGTCGAATGCATGCGCCGATGGGTGCGCGAGCCAGACGCCGAGGAGGTCGCGGAGGCCAGCTTGGCGGTCTTCCTGGCCAGGGACCTCGAGCTTGCGAGGACGCCGGATCGCCTGCTGTGGATCGTCGTCTGCGACGAGGTCCGCCGCTACTACGAGGGTCGCTGTCGCGAGGTCTTCGTGCGCTGCGTCGTCGATGTCCTCGACCTGCCGGTGGCGATGATGGACGCGGACATGGTCGCCTCGCTCGGGTCAGCGCGGGAGCTCGACGCGGCGCTGCTCGGGCTCCCGCTGCGCCAGATGATGGCCTTCGATCTTCGCTACGTGCTGGACTTCTCCCTCGACGACGCCGCCTCGGCGTTGGGTCGCTCGCTCGCGGGGATCAAGCGGGACCTCGACGCGGCTGGCAAATGGATCACCAAGGCCTTGGGTCTGGTCGAGCGAGACGAGACCACGCTGCGCGCACTCGCCAAGCGCGAGCGTTGAGCGCTCGGCGCAATTGATCCTTTGGTGATCCACATGGGGTGGCTGTGGCGTCACCTCGCGCGGCCCAGCCAGGGTGCTATGCCTGAGTTCTGGAGTTGCAAATGGCACGACGAAAGCTCGCTGTTTGGGTTGTGATGATTGGTTCGCCGCTGGTGGCTATCTCTTGCGAGGGAGGGGGAGAGACGTCGTCCGCGGGCGAGATGGACGGGGCCGAGGCGTCGGAGGAGACGGCCGAATCCGAAGCGGACGTGGGCGAGGCCACGGACGCAGACGACTCGCAGAGCACGGACGAAGGCACGAACGCAGACGAGGGCGAGAGCACGAGCTCGGACGAAGGCGAGGGCACGAGCGCAGACGAGAGCACGAGCGCAGACGAAGACACGAGCGCAGATACGGGCGAGGGCGAAGGCGAGAGCACGAGCGATACGGGCAACGAGGGGACGGCTTGCAAGCGCGGTATGGCTTACGGCTATCACTCGCTCGCCGATCTCGAGGTGCTCTCGCCCAGCGTCTCGTGGTGGTACAACTGGGCGACGACGCCCGACGAGGGCACGGATCCTGGCTACGCCGCGCTCGGCTTCGAGTTCGTGCCCATGGTCTGGGGCAGCTGGTTCGACGTCGACGAGGTGCTCGCGGCGATCCCCGACGATGCCGAGGCGCTGCTCGGCTTCAACGAGCCCAACTTCTTCTCTCAGGCCAACATCTCGGCCGAGGAGGCCGCGGCGCTGTGGCCTTCGCTCGAGACCATCGCCGACGCGGGCCAGCTGAAGCTGATCTCACCGGCGGTGAACTACTGCGGCGGGGGGTGCTGGAGCGAGGACCCCTTCGTCTACCTCGACGCCTTCTTTGCCGCCTGCGAAGACTGCCGAATCGACGCGATCGCGGTCCACTGGTACGCCTGCGACGGGCCGGCGCTCGAGTGGTATCTGGGCGAGATGGCCCAGTACGGCAAGCCGATCTGGCTGACCGAGTTCTCCTGTGGGGACGGCGACGACCTCAGCTTGGAGACGCAGCTGACGTACATGGCGGACGCGCTGGCGATCCTCGAGGCGGATCCGCTGGTCGAGCGCTATGCATGGTTCGCGGGGCGGACCGAGGTGATCCCCAACGTCAGCTTGCTGGGTGCGGACGGCGAGCTCACCGAGCTCGGTGAGCTCTATGTCTCGGCGCCGGCGGCCTGCGACGAGGACTGATCGCCGACTGAGCGCTGGCAGCTCGCCGGCAGAGCGCCAGCAAAGAAAGCGGGGAGGTCCGCGCGTGGCGGCCTCCCCTCGAGCTTGGCGCTCGGCTGTTCGCGCGGATCAGGCCGGCCCGAAGCGGCCGACGCCGCGGGCGCGCAGGGCCGCCGTGACCTCGGCGAGGATCACCGGATCGTCGATCGTCGCGGGCATCGGCACCTCGACGTCGGTGGCCAGCTTGCGCAGGGTTCGACGCAGGATCTTGCCGGAGCGGGTCTTGGGCAGGCGCCCGACCACCACGGTGCGCTTGAACACCGCGATCGGCCCGATCTCCTTGCGGACAGCCGCGACGAGCTCGTTCTCGAGCTCCGTGGGATCGAGGCGGAAGCCGTCGGCGAGCACCAAAAAGCCGATCGGGACCTGGCCGCGCAGCTCGTCGTCGATGCCGACCACGGCGCACTCGGCCACGGCCGGGTGCTTGGCGACCACGGCCTCCATCTCGCCGGTCGACAGGCGGTGGCCGGCGACGTTGATCACGTCGTCGATGCGCCCGAGGATGAACACGTAGCCGTCCTCGTCGATGTAGCCGCCGTCGCTGGTCAGGTAGTAGCCCGAGTAGCGAGACAGGTAGCTGTCGAGGAAGCGCTCGTGGTCGTTCCACAGCGTGCTGAAGGCGCCCGGGGCCAGGGGCAGGCGCACGGCGATGTCACCGGTCTCGCCGGCCTTGCACTCGCTACCGTCCTCGTGGAGCGTGACCACCTCGTAGCCGGGCACGGACTTGCCGGCGCTGCCGGCCTTGACCGGAGGTGCGCCGAGCTTGCGCCCGTAGGCGACCATCGGCCAGCCGGTCTCGGTCTGCCACCAGTGGTCGAGGATCGGCTTGCCGGTGCGCTCCTCGAGCCACGCGAGGGTGGGCGGATCGAGGCGCTCGCCGGCCACGAAGATCGAGCGCAGGGCCGAGAGGTCGCGGCCCGCGAGCCCCTTGGCCTCGGGGTCTTCCTTGCGGATCGCCCGGAAGGCCGTGGGCGCGGTGAAGAACACGTTGACTTTGTGCTCCTCGATCACCCGCCAAAAGGCGCTCGCGTCCGGGGTCTTCACCGGCTTGCCCTCGTAGAGGATGGTGGTGCAGCCGGTCAGCAGCGGGGCGTAGACGATGTAGCTGTGGCCCACGACCCAGCCGACGTCGCTGGCCGCCCAGAACACCTCGCCGGGCTCGACGCCGTAGATGTACTCGAGGCTGTAGCGCAGGGCCGTGGCGTGGCCGCCGTGGTCGCGCACGACGCCCTTGGGCCGGCCGGTGGTCCCGGAGGTGTAGAGCACGTAGAGGGTGTCGCCGCCGGCCACGGGCACCGGGGCCGCGGGCTCGGCCCGCTGGACCAAGGTCCGCCAGTCGAGCTCGCGCTCGCCGAGGGTCACGGGGACCTGATCGCGCTCGAGGACCACGACGTGGTCGGGCTGGTGCTCGGCGTGGCCGAGGGCCGCGCGGACCAGGGGCATGTAGGGGATGACCTTGGCGCCCTCGATGCCGCAGCTGGCCGTGAGCAGCACCCGCGGCGTGGCGTCGTCGATGCGCGTGGCCAGCTCGGGCGGGGCGAAGCCGCCGAACACCACGCTGTGGATGGCGCCCAGGCGAGCGCAGGCGAGCATCGCCATGGCCGCTTCGGGGACCATGGGCATGTAGATGATCACGCGGTCGCCCTTGGTCACGCCGAGGCTCTGGAGCGTGCCCGCGAGCCGAGCGACCTCGTCGCGCAGCTGCGAGAAGGTCCAGCTGCGCTTGGTCTCGGTGACCGGCGAATCGTAGATCAGCGCGAGCTGGTCGCCGCGGCCTTGCTCGATGTGATAGTCGAGGGCGAGGTAGCAGGTGTTGAGCGCGCCGTCGGGGAACCACGTCCACGAGCCGTCTTCGTGGCGCTGCAAGGTGGTGGAGGGCCGCTCATACCAGGCCAAGCGAGCGGCCTGTTCGGCCCAAAAACCCTCGGGATCGGATTGCCAGCGTTCGAAGTCGGACATGGTCTAGCTCCGCGCCGAGTCTACTCCACGCGAGCTCTTGGATGCGCTTCGCTAGCGCGCGCTCGTTGGCGATCGAGTGCGAACGAACGTGCACGATGACGAGAGCCAAATGCAACGATGTGTTCGTCCACGGTTTTCGACGGGCTTCGAGTCGCCTGTGAAGATCGCCATGCTCGGTCGCAAACATTGTTCATTTTGATTCTGAGCGGTTCGAGGCGAGCGGCCGACGAGCCCGTGGAGATCAGCTCGTCGCCGCGGCTCGACGCCGTCTTGGAGACGACAACCGTCGCGCTTCGCCCCGCGACGCGACGCCGAAATTTTTTCAGGCGATCGGTCGAGCCCGTGGATGGCTCCACGTGGATGACTCAGAGGTGCTTGGCGGCCTCGCGCCGCGACAGGCCGCTGAGGCGATCACCCATGCGCGTCGGCCCGACGCGCTCGCGCAGCCACAGCCCACCGACGAGGTGCGCCGCGAGCTCGTCGACGAAGTCCCACCACGCGTCCGCGCGGATCATGTCGGCGTAGATCGGCAGGATCTCGAGGGGGGCGATCAGGAGTCCCGGAGGATTTTGCGACGCAAGGAGACGATCCGTGGCCGCGCGCCGTTGCCCATCGTGAACCCGAGGCCATGGCGGACGAGCTCGGTGATGTAGATGTCTCCGCTGTCGTCGAAAGCGATGCCGCGGCTGCGCAGGTACTCGAGACTACTTTCGTCGAGGTTGAGCTTTTTTGCTTTAAAGGGGATCTGTTTGTTGCCGGGTGGTGCAGCTTCGATCTTGGAGAAGATCCCGGCGAGGCGCTTGTCTTCTTCTTTGAGCTCCTCGACTTTCTCCTTGCCCCAGTCCTCGAGGGCTTTGCGCATCGCACGAGGATCGAGGATGCGATCTTCGAAGCGCGCGTCTTCGTCGATCGATCGCTTCGCGGCGTGGTGGACCATTCGGACGACGTCGCGGGCCTGGATCTGCCCCTGAAAGTCACTGAGGGCGCCGGTAACCCAGGCCGTGGAGCGAGCCTCGCGAGAGCGTGCACCTCCTAGCTTCTTGCCCCACAGCTGCTCGAGGAGCGCGTCGCGCTGCGGCTCGGGGAGCGCTGCGACGGCGGAAGCGCCATCGTCGAGGTGGAGGACCTGGGCCTGGACGGCGAGCCAGATGGCGAGCTTGAGCGCGGCGTCGTGAGACCAGCGCAGGGCGTAGTTTTTGTAGCGATCGAGAAACTGGAGCGTGTTTTGTGGAATCGCAGGGCGCACGAGATCAGGCCGGATCAAGACGATGAGGCCGACCTGGTTGCCGAAGGTGTGCGTGAGCCGCTCGGGGACGTTTTGTAACAGCGCACGAAGGGCCATGCATTCGCTGGTGTTGTCCATGAAGTCCCCAAACAGGTCCTCGAGGCCGTCGACGACGAAGACGACCTGACGGGCGCCATCCGTGTTGAGAAATTGGGGGAGCTGTTGCCCTGCGCCCGCGACATTGGGCTGACAGCCGAGGCGCCAGGCCATGACGTCGAGCCAGAGGTCGCGCCACTGGCTGACCTTCTCGCTGCCGGATTCGACCTCGTCGCGGATGCGTTCGCTGAGCGTGTAGGTATCGACGCGCCCGTCGCCAAATTGACGGTCGAGCTCGTCTTCGAGCTCCTCTAGGCGGTTGCGTGCGGTCTCGTCGATTTGCCGCGGGCTGACGAGCGGGACGATCATCGGCCCGTCGATGTCGGACTCGGACGTTGGCTGATCAGATGCCTGCGCGACGAAGCTGGGCCAGGTCCGCGCGAGAACGAGCTGGAAAAAAGTATAGGTCTTACCGGCCCCTTTTGCGCCCGCGATGACCACGAGGGGGAGCTTGGTGCGGTGATCGAGCGCCAGGCGCGTGAGCGGGTCGATACGCAGGAACCCCGCGGCCTCGCCCCGCTCAGCGAAGATCTGCTGCTCGGCGCGGGCGGCCAGCTCTTCCCGTGCCTTGGTGATGGTGATCGGGAGGCTGTCGGGTTCTGGCTGGGCGTGCTCCCCTACGATGGGGGAACGCTCGAGGATGACGCGCAGGCGCTCGCTGAGGCCGGCCTTGCGGAGTGTTTCGAGGGTGCTGTTCCACTCGAGAGGGAGGGTGACGAGGTCCAGCTCGTATCCGCTGACGACGATCTCGGGCAGGTCTCCCTCGGACGAGAGCGAGCTGTCCTCATCGCCGGACTCGGGCTGGACGAGGACCGCCGCGCTCAGAGACTCCCGGGCCCTGACGAGTCGATCACTCTCGCGCAGTTCCGCGGGCACGTGGCTGATCACGAAGTGCGTCGTCGAGGAGGAGCGTGGGCCGAGGTCGTGGGAGAGGTGCTTGGCGACTCGCTCGATCCCGAGCAGAGACTGTTCACTCATGCTCGTGACGAGGACCCGAAAAACGCGGGGATCGAGCAAGATCCCCGCAGAGAGCTCGCTGAGACCCGCGCGCAGGTCGATGATGATGGCGCTGACGCCAAGCTTGGCGCCGAGGCTGACGAGGAGCTCCGAGATAGCGAAGGCCGAGCGCCCCGCGACGAGCTGATCGGGCCGGATGTCGAGGGTCTCCCAGCGGAAGTCATCGCGGAAGGAGGGCAGGACGTAGATGCCGTGATCCTCCTGGTTGGCGAGGCGATCGGCGACGATCTTTACGCTGGTCTTTGCCGCGGGATCCTCATCGCCATGGGCGAGGACCAGCAGGTCGGCATAGCTGACCGCAGGCTCGGGGTAGCGATCTCGAATGTGCCAGCTCAGCCCGGGCGCTTCGAAGTCGCCGTCGATGAGCAGCACCTTTTGTTTTGTCTGCGAGACAGCCTCGAGGGCGAAGGCGAGAGCATGGGTGGTGCGGCCGACTCCACCTTTGTAGCTGTGGAAGGCGACGATCGGCGGATCGTAGAAGTCGTCGTCGCTCTCGTTCGAGAGCGGGCTGGGAGCGGGGAGATGCAGCGGACGCGCGAAGCTGGGGATGTAGCGCGCAGCGGGGGGCGAGGCCTCGGGGTCTTCGCTGACCTCGACACGCAGCGGGAGGCGAATGCCCGAGTCGAGGCGAAGCTCGTTGTTTTGTGCATCGACACGCTGCGCGAACACCTCTTCGGTAGCGAGCCAGCGCAGCACCTCGCGTTCGCCTTCGGCCGAAGCCACGTGCAGGCGCAGGCTCATCCAATAGGCTTCGACCCAACGCAGGGCTGACGGCCAGTCGCCCGAGCGGTGGAGCTCCTGGAGCCTCTGTTCGACGTCGACCCAGGTCATGAGCTCACGGCGGGTCACTGGACGCCTCCTTGCTCGTCGAGCCAGGTGATCGCCTTCGCTAGTGTGCGCGCCAGAGGACTTGAAGGGTCTCAGGCGCCGGACCGCCGGTCGCTGACGAGGCGCGAGGAGGGAGTTTGTCGGGCACAAATGACTGACGAGCAACGAAGTCAGCGGCCGGTGCTCCAAGCCTGGGGCCCTTCAAGTCCTCTGGCGCGCACACTAGCCAGTCATCGAGCGCGTCTCGGTCCTGGGGATCGAGGTCGGCCCCGTAGCGCAGCGCCTCGTGGGCCCGATGGATGGGGACATGTGTTCCCTTCGACCTTCGGCGTAGCCCTGGGACTGCGCCGACTGCCGTGGCCGGGAGCTTCAGCGCCTTCACACCAGACTCGAGGTCGTGGCCGTTTTTGCCGAACGCGCCTTCGGGAATGTCCTTCGTCGTCGAGCGATGGTTGTCGAGCAAATACTTGGCCTTGAGCCCGCACTCGAGCGCGTAGACGCGCAGCAACACGGCGCTGCGGCTAGGCTTGGACGTGCCAGAGACGAGAGAGCGAGCCTGGTCTCGATGGCCCTCGAAGGCGCTCTTCAGCTCACCCAGGGTAGCGTCGATACGTGCTGCCATTGCCGCTGCTCCTCGCTCAGCCCGCCTCGACCAGCGCCGCGATCGCCCGGCGGGCGTGGACGCGGAGCATCTGGCGGCGGTAGGGCGCCTCGTAGGGCACGTTCTCCAGCGGCTTGCACTGCTTGTGCACGGCCCCGGCGACGATCTGCGCCACGGCGGGGTCGCGCAGGGCCTTGCCCACGGCCTCGTCGAGCCGGGCGACCTGGCGCGGCTTGGCCCCGAGCACGCCCGCGACCACGCGCAGATCGGTGATCGCCGCGTCGACGGAGTCCTCGGCGAGGTCGAAGCGCAGGGCCAGGGAGATCAGGGGAAAGTCGATGCTCTGGCGCACCGTCCACTTGGCGTAGGCGCAGCGCCGGGCCGCGGCGGGCAGGGGCAGGCGCAAGCCGGTGGTCAGCTCGCCGTGTTCGCGGACCGTGTGGCGCAGGCCGTCGGCGCGGAAGTAGTCGGCGGCCGGGACCACGCGGGTGCCCTCGGGGCCGGCGAGCTCGACCTCGGCGTCGAGGCTGATCAGCACCGGCACGCAGTCGCTGCTCATGGCGGCCACGCAATTGCGGCCCTTGGGGACCACGTGGCAGACATTGCCCTCGGACTTGAGGCAGCCGCCGCCCAGGGCGTCGCGCCAGAACTTTGTCTGGTTGACGTAGCGACAGCGCGTGTCGAGGTTGAGGTTGCCGCCGAGGGTGCCCATGTTGCGGATCAGCGGGCTGGCGACGAGGCCGGCGGCGGTGGCCAGGCTGGGGAAGTGCTCGCGGACCAGGGGGTGCTCGGCGACCTCGGTCAGGGTCAGGCCGGCGCCCAGGTAGAGCGTGGCGGGCTCGCCGTCTCCACCCCCGGACTTGGCCGCGAGCAGCTCGGCGCGGCGCAGCTCGGCCACGCGGGCCAGGCTGATCAGCGCGGGCGGCTGGTCGAGGTGGTGCTTGAGGTTGGGCAGGATGTCCGTGCCGCCAGCGACCAGGCGCGCGCCGGGGCGCTCGCGCAGCAAGGTGATCACCGAGGCGATGTCCTCGGGCAGCTCGATGCCGAATTGCGGGAGGCGAAGCATCAGGCGCTCCTCCGATCGTCGTGGTCGCCGGTGAAGCCGGGTGGGCGGCGCTCGGCCTTGAACGCGGGCAGCTCACCGCTGCGCTCGCGCTCGAGGCGTCGCTCGATGGCCGCGAGCACCTTGGGCGGAGAGAAGGGCAGGGTGTCGAGGCGCACCCCGACGGCGTCGTAGATGGCGTTGGCGATGGCCGGGATGCTGGGGTGCAGCGGGCCCTCGCCGGCCTCCTTGGCCCCGTAGGGTCCCTGGGCGTCGGGCGCCTCGACGATCAGCGCGTGCAGGTCGGGGGTGTCGAGGAAGGTGGGCATGCGGTAGTCGAGCAGGCTCGGGCCGATGTGCACGCCGTTGTGCGCCGGGTCGACGGCGTGGCGCTCCATGATCGCCTCGCCGAAGCCCATGTAGGCCGAGCCCTCCATCTGGCCCTCGACGATCTTGCGCGAGAGCGCCCGGCCGCAGTCGTGGGCGACCCAGATGTTCTGGACCGCGACCACGCCGGTCTCGGGGTCGACGTCGACCTCGGCCACGTGGGCGGTGAAGCTGTAGGCCGGCGAGGCGCCGATGGTCCCGCCGCGGTAGCTGCCGTGGCGATCCTTGGGCGTGTTGTAGCTGCCCACCTCACCGAGCAGGCCGTTGTCGGCCTCGGCCCACTGGAAGGCCTCGGCGATCGCCACGCTGCGCGCGGGGTCCTCGAGGTCCATGGCCTTGCGCTCGATCAGCGTGACCCGCTTGGCGGGGATCTCCCAGCGCTTGGCGACGGCGGCCCGGACCTTGCGGCGCAGCTTCTGGGCGGCGTCGAGGCAGGCGTTGCCGACCATCAAGGTGATCCGCGAGCTGTAGGCGCCGAGGTCGACCGGGCACAGGTCGGTGTCGGCCGAGAGCACGCGGATGTCGTCGAGCTCGAGGCCGAGCTCCTCGGCGACGATCACCGCGAGCATGGTGTTGCTGCCCTGGCCGATGTCGTTGGCGCCCGAGAACACCCGCGCGCGGCCGCTGCGGTCGAGGCAGACCTGGACCGCGGCCTGGGGCATCTCGTTGGGGTAGATCGGGTAGTTGGTCCCGGAGATGTAGGTGCTCCCGGCCAGGCCGAGGCCACGGCCGTAGGCCAGCTCGGCGCGGCGCTGCTTCCAGGTCGAGGCCGCCTCGACCCGGGCGAGGCACTCCAAAAAGCCGTTGCTGCCGATCTCGAACTCGTTGACCGTGCGCGTGTTCGGGCCCATGTCGTTGCGCCGGCGCAGCTCGAAGGGATCGAGGCCGAGCTCGACGGCCGCCTTGTCGAGCTGGACCTCGATCGCGAAGCGCGGCTGGACCGAGCCGTGGCCGCGCTTGGGTCCGCAGGCGGGCTTGTTGGTGTAGGCCCGGGTCGAGTGGAAGCGGTAGGTGGGGAAGTCGTAGGGCGAGCACAGCAGCTGGCCCGAGTAGTAGGTGGTGACCAGGCCGAAGCTCGAGTAGGCCCCGCCGTCCAGGAAGGTGCGCGCGGCCACGCCGGTCAGCTTGCCCTCGCGGGTGAAGCCGGTGCGGTAGTGCATCTTCATCGGGTGGCGGCCGCGGTGGGCGTAGAACACCTCTTCGCGGGTGTAGAGGCACTTGACCGGGCGGCCGGTGAGCAGCGCGAGCTTGGCCACGCAAAACTCGAGGTCGAAGGGCTCCGATTTGCCACCAAAGGCGCCGCCCAGGGGCGGCTGGATCACCCGGATGGTGTGCGCCGGGCGGGCCAGGACCTTGGCGAGCTCGCGGTGCAGGTAGTGCGAGACCTGGGTCGCCGACCAGACCGTGAGCAGGCCGTTGGGCTCGACCATGGCCACGGCGCAGTGCGGCTCGATGGCCCCGTGGGTGGTGCCCTCGAAGAAGTAGTCGCCCTCGATCACCAAGTCGGCGTCGGCGAGGGACTGGTCGACGTCGCCGAACTCGAGGACCACGTTCTTGCTGAGGTTCCCGCGCTTGGCGTAGGGGTTGATGGTGACCTCGCCGGCGAGGGCCTCCTCGGGGTCGTAGTAGGCCGGGAGCGGCTCGTAGAGCACCTCGATGGCCGCGCACGCGGCGTTGGCCGTGTCCTCGTCGACCGCGGCCACGGCCGCGACGCCGTCGCCCACGTAGCAGACCTTGCCCACGGCCAGGGCGGTCTCGTCGGGGGTCCAGGGGATGATGCCGTAGGGCACCGCGAGGTCCTCACCGGTGATCACCGCGAACACGCCCTCCATGGCGAGGGCTCGGCTCGCGTCGATGCGCAGGATCTTGGCGTGGGGGTGAGGGCTGCGCAGGATCTTGCAGTGCAGCAGACCCGGGAGCTTGAGGTCGTCGGTGTAGCGGGTGATGCCCCGCATGCGCTCCATGGCGTCGACCTTGCGGTGGGTCTTGCCCAGCTGCCAGCGCGTGGGCTCGGACTCGGGCTCGTGCTCCGGCTCCAGCTTGGTCACCGAGGCCAGGGTCTCGGGGTCTCGCTCGTCGTGTGCGTCGGACATGCTCGGCTCAGCTCCCGGCCTGGGCGATCGCGGCCTTCTCGGAGCCCGCGGGGTCGGTGGCGTACATGCGCTCGCTGGCCTCGACCACGGCGTCGATGATCTTGGTGTAGCCCGTGCAGCGGCACAGGTTTCCGGCCAGCGCCGCGCGGACCTCGTCGCGCTCGACGACCCGGGCGCGCTCGCGCAGCAGGGCCTCGGCGCTCATCAAGATCCCCGGGGTACAAAACCCGCACTGCGCGGCGTCGTGGCGATCGAAGGCGTCCTGGAGCGGGTGGCTGCCGCCGCGGGAGGCCTCGGTCCAGCTCAGGCCCTCTACCGTGCGGATGTCACGGCCCTGGACGGTCGCGGCCAAGGTCAGGCAGGCGAGCACCGGGCGCCCATCGACCTGGACCGTACACGCGCCGCAGTCGCCCTTGTCGCAGCCTTGCTTGGAGCCGATGAGGTCGAGGTGATAGCGGAGCACCTCGAGCAAGGTCCAATGGCTGGGGGCCGCCGCGGACACCGCCTCGCCATTGATCCGAAGAGAGAGCAGGGTTTGAGCCACGAGGGCTAGGTTCGCGCCCGTCCGCCGCCTTCGCAAGCAGGCCCCCGGGGCGAAAGCGTGCGAAAGCTCCAGCCCTCGACTATGTTGGTAGCAACGATGGTGCATCGGATCTGCTCGCGGCTCGCGCTGGTCTCGCTGACTGTGGCCGTGCTCGGATGCCAGCAGATCGTGTTCGTCAGCGATGACGGGGGTGGTGACGATGGTGATGGCGGGAGCACCACGATCTGGGTCCCCGACGATCAGGACGAGGGCGGCTGGGCAGATCAGTCGAGCCCCAACCCCGAGACCTCGACCGCCGAGCTCGGCGATGACGATGGTGACGACGGCCCGCCGAAGCTCGACGTGCCCGGCGGCGGCCCAGCCTGCAGCCTCGTCGATCTCCTGTTCGTGATCGACGATTCGAGCAGCATGCTGGCCGAGCAGAACAACCTGATCGCCAGCTTCGACGGCTTCGTTCAGGGCATCCAGGAGAACCTCGACGAGGCCAACGACTATCACGTCGGCGTGGTCACGACCGACGCCTACGCGCTCAACGATCCCAGCTGCCGCAGCCTCGGCGCCCTGGTCACCGCGGCCGAGCTCGGCCCCTGCGGCCCGTGGGCGGCGGGCCGCTTCATCACCCTCGCCGACGAGCTCGAGCCGGCCTTCGTGTGCGCGGCCTCGGTGGGCATCGAAGGCGACGGCGACGAGCGCCAGGTTGGTGCGCTGCTCGAGGCCGTCGGCCCGAGCCACGCGGGCGAGGGCGGCTGCAACGCGGGCTTCTTGCGCGACGACGCGCTGCTCGTGGTCGTGCTCGTCAGCGATGAGGATGACGGCGGCTCGTCGATCCCCGGCGAAGACGGCAGCTTCGGGGAGCCGCAGCAGTGGTTCGACGCCCTCGTGGACATCAAGGGCGTCGAGACCAACGTCGTCATGCTCGGGCTGATCGGCGTGGCGCCGCCCAACGCCTGCGACCCCAACGATCCCTACGAGCTGTCCAAGCCCGGCTACCGCCTGCGCAACTTGATCGAGCGCTTCAGCTACGGCGAGGTCGGGGACGTGTGTATCGACGACTACGGGCCTTTCTTTGGCCAAGCGCTGGGACTGATCAAGGCCGCCTGCGAGAGCTTCACGCCTGTTGGATAAAAATGGCTCGGTCTCGACGTGCCGTGTCAGGGCGACACACCGATCTCCACGTGATCTTGCGTGTCCCCTATCGCCACAACTAGCCCCTAGGCATGACGGATCCTACAGCTACACATCGATCGCGAGTGTCCGCGATGAAAACCGAAGGTCACGCGCTCGCGGGCGGGACACGCTGTTCTCACCTTGATGTTGGCTGTGTGAAGCCTTCCACGCGCAACTCTCGTTGCGCATGATCGGGCTCGGATCCTTTGCTCGCCGAACCTCGGTGCCCGTCCTTGGGCCAGTTGCGCTGCGATCCCTGAGCCTCTAGGTTGCGTCGCACATGGACGCGGCTACCGAGCAGGGTGTGAAGTGCTTCGAGATCTACCGGCGAGACAACGGGCGCACGGGGATCTCCAGGCGGCTGCACCACGACCCCGCGACGGGGCGCAGCTGGGTGCTCGAGGTTCATGAGAAGAGCGGCGCGCGTGGAGACTCGCTGCGGGTCGAGACGGAGATCGACCTTGAGGACATGGAGCCCGAGGAGCGCATGCGCTACGAGCTGCGGCTGACGGCCGAGCTCGCGGCGGAGCGAGCGGCGCGGCCCTTGTTTTGAGAGTGTGGGCTCGCAGCTTTGGCGCGAGCCCAAATAAAACGAGCGCGGCCGCAGCCCCAATCTCGAAGTTCGAGATGGCGCGCGGCCGCTGCTGATTGGGCCTGACTCAGGTCGGATCAGGCTTGATCAGGTCGATTCGGGCCCGACTCAGGCCTGCTCCTGCTCCGCCCGCATCTGCGCCGACACGACCGTCAGCGCCGACATGTGCACGATCGCGTCGATCGAGCAGTCCCGCTCGAGCACGCTGATCGGCTTGTCCATCCCGAGCAGCACCGGACCCACCGCCGGAACGTCACCGAGCTCGCGGATCAGCTTATAGGCGACGTTCCCCGCCTCGAGGCTGGGGAAGATCAGCACGTTCGCCGGCCCGCTCAGCCGCGTGAAGGGATGGTTGAGCTTCTGCAGGTGGTAGTCGAGGGCGACGTTGGCCTGCATCTCGCCCTCGACCTCGAGATCCGGGCGCCGGGCGCTGAGCAGCTCGACGGCGGTCGAGACCTTGTCGACGGTCTCTCCCCGGGCCGAGCCAAAGTTCGAGTAGCCGAGCATGGCCACGCGCGGCTCGACGTCGAAGCTCTTCTTGGCCGCGTCGGCGACCATCTCGGCGACGTCGGCGAGCAGCTCGGCGTCGGTCTCGAGGTTGACGGTGGTGTCGCCAAAGAAGAGCAGGCCGCGCTTGTGCAGCATCAGGTACATGCCGGCGACCCGGCGCACGCCCGGGGCCATGCCGATGATCTGCAGGGCAGGGCGGATGGTCTCGGGGTAGGAGTAGCGGATGCCCGAGACCAGGCCGTCGGCGTCGCCGCGCTCGACCATCATGGTCCCGAAGTAGTTGCTGCGCTGCATCAGCGCCCGGGCCAGGGTCGCGTCCACGCCCTTGCGGCAGCGCAGGCGGTAGAGGTCCTCGGCGTAGGCCTCGAGGCGCTCGTCGCTGCGCGGGTCGACGATGTCGTAGCCGCTGGGGTCGAGCTCGAGGTCGCTCTTGGCCGCGACGGCGGCGATGCGATCGGGGTGACCCAGGAGGATCGGGCGGCAGATCTTCTCGTCGATCATCACCCGGCAGGCCTCGAGGATGCGCGGGTCCTCGCCGTCGGTGAACACCAGGCGCTTGGGGTCTTGCTGGGCGCGACGGACGAAGCGGCGCAGCACGGCCGTGGACCCGCCGAGCAGGTGACGCATGCGGTCGCGGTAGGCGCTCTCGTCGAAGGGGGCCTGGGCGACGCCGCAGTCGACGGCGGCCTTGGCCACGGCGGGGGCGACCCACTGGATCACCCGCGGGTCGAAGGGCTTGGGGATGATGTAGTTGCGGCCGAAGGTGAAGTCCTCGCCGTAGGCCTTGGCGACGACCTCGGGCACGTCCTTGCGGGCGAGCTCGGCGAGGGCCTTGGCGGCGGCGCGCTTCATCTCCTCGGTGATGTGCGTGGCGCGGACGTCGAGGGCGCCGCGGAAGATGCCCGGGAAGCCGAGCACGTTGTTGACCTGGTTGTCGTAGTCGCTGCGCCCGGTCGCGACGATGGCGTCGGGGCGGGCCTCGCGGGCGACGTCGTAGGGGATCTCGGGCTCGGGGTTGGCGAGCGCGAAGATGATCGGGTCGGGGTTCATCTTGGCCAGCATCTCGGGCTTGACCAGGCCGCCCACGGACAGGCCGAGGAACATGTCGGCGCCGTCGAGGGCGTCGGTCAAGCTGCGCTTGTCGGTCTCGCGCGCGAACGCCCGCTTGCTGTCGTTGAGGTCCTCGCGCTCGGTGTGGATCACCCCCCGCGAGTCACACATCAGCAGGTTCTCGGGGCGGATGCCCAAGGAGAAGTAGAACTGCGAGCAGGCCACGGCCGAGGCCCCGGCGCCGCTGACCACGACCTTGATGTCCTCGAGCTTGCGCTTGGTCAGGGCGGCGGCGTTGATCAGCGCCGCGCCCGAGATGATCGCCGTGCCGTGCTGGTCGTCGTGGAACACGGGGATGCCCATGCGCCGCTCGAGCTCGCGCTCGATGTAGAAGCACTCCGGGGCCTTGATGTCCTCGAGGTTGATGCCGCCAAAGGTCGGCTCGAGGGCAGCGACGCACTCGATCAGCTTGTCCGGGTCGCCGCCCGTGTCGATCTCGATGTCGAATACGTCGATGTCGGCGAACTTCTTGAACAGCACGCCCTTGCCCTCCATGACCGGCTTGGACGCGAGCGGCCCGATGTTGCCGAGGCCGAGCACGGCGCTGCCGTCGGATACGACCGCGACGAGGTTGGCGCGCGCGGTGTAGAGGCTGACGGTGCTCGGGTCCTTGGCGATCTCGAGGCAGGGCTCGGCGACGCCGGGGGAGTAGGCGAGGGAGAGGTCGCGCTGACTGGTCAGCGGCTTGGTCGGGACGACGGCGATCTTGCCGGGGCGACCGTGGGTGTGGAAATCGAGGGCTTCCTTGCGGGAGAGCTTGGCCATCTCGGGGGCAGACTAGCCTCTCGCGTGCTCGGCGGACAGCGAGGACTCGGTACCAGGCATCGTCCGCGACGCGGACGAGGACCCCTCGACCGTGTGTTGGGGGTGGGCTGGCCACCGGGTCTTCAGCGTGCGCGCGTGCATGGGCCTGCGCGCGCAGGGGCGTTCACGGAAGATCGATTGGCGTGGCGATCGTGCTACGTGCGAGACGATCGTCGCCGCGGGCGGCGACGGCTTCGAACACCCCGTCGGCGATCTCGAACACGCGCCACTTTGGCAGGTCGAGTTGGGCGACGAGGCGCTCGAGCACGAGGGCCTCGAGCTCGGTCTGGCGCTTGCCCTTCCACAGCTTGTCGGCCAGGGCGACGAGCAGGTCCTCCAGGCTGCGGGTGTGGGGCGCGGCCCGCCAGTCGCCATGGGTGACGCAAAACCGGGCGAGGTGCTCGGGGAGTCCGTGGGCCAAGAGCAGCTCGCGGCCGGCGGCTTCGTGGGCCGAGCCTGGGCCCGAGAGCTCAGCCGGGTGTTCGATCTTGCCGGCGTCGTGGAGGGCGGCGCCGATCTGCACGGCGCCGGCGTCGAAGCGCGCGCCGAGCCGGCGACGCAGGCCGTCGCAGAGCTCGACGGCGGCCTCGAGCACGAGCTCGTGGTGACGGACCAAATGTGCGGAGACGCCGAGCTCGACGAGGAAGGCGAGAGCGTCGGCGCCGGTGGCGATCATTGGTCGAGCCGTTAGCGGTCGAACAGTTATCGGTCGAGCAGTCGGTGGAGGTTGGTGCGCTCCCAGAGCACGGCCTCGGCGTACTGCTCGAACTTGGCCTCGGCCTGTCGGAAGGCGCGGGTGTGATAGACCCGGCGACCGTCGACCACGGGCATGTCGTGAATCTCGTGGAGCATCTCGTGGTAGACGACCCAGGCCACGAAGAAGCGCGGGACGTCGGTGGCGTCGAGCACCGGGTGGACGCGGATCAGCGCGTCCTCGACGGTGTAGCTGCCGAGCTTGATCGAGCTGCGCCCGGGCTTGCGCCGGGTCCGGGGGCCCCAGGTGATCCGCGCCTGGATCGCGCCGCCAAAGTAGTGGGCGTTGAGCTCGTCGAAGATGTCCTGGAGGTTGTGGTGCTTGCCGGCGACGTCGAGGACCACGGGGCGCGGCGCGCTGCGCTGGCGGATGGCGTCCTCGTTGGCGTCGATGAAGTCGCGGACGAGCTCCGAGGCCTCGCGGTCCTGGGCCTCGGCGTAGTTGGCCACGGCGCGCAGGACCATCGGCGGGGCGTCGATGAACATGTGGTGCAGGCGGAAGGTGAGCACGCCCGCGCCGCGCTTGACGGAGAGCATGGTCCGCAGGTTGTCGGTGATCACCACCCGCGCGCGACCGCGGCGCAGGTAGGCGCCCAGGCGGTGCTCGAGCTCGACGCGCAGGACCTCCCGCTGGCCAGCGGGGAGCTCGGGGTAGTCGAGGTCGGGCTCGAAGGCGTCTTCGGCGGGATCCTCGAGGGGCAGGGGCTCGTCGTCGGCTCGCTGGGTGGGCGCGCCGTGGGCGGGCACCAGGCTCAGGTCGGCTTTGCGCGACGCTGCGGGGGAGCGCGACATGGTCTCACGGGTGGGCGAGAGGGCCCGGGCGGCGGTGTACAGGCTCGATCCGTCCAAGGTCAGGGCTCACGAGCGCGTCGAGGTGGGGGCGACGCGCCGGCGAAGCATAGGAGCGTCGCTTGGGGTGATCGAATTTCGCGGATCGCTGGGGCGCGGCGGGGACGATCATCGTGAATTTGCGTCGAGGGCCGGTTGTGGGCAGGGGTGCTAGCTTCACTGTGCCACAGCTGGCTGTGTGCACGTCATCCGTGCCAGACAAGGAGCTTCGATCGAGCGTGAACGCCGAGCCTCAGACCCTGACCATCCTGCTCTTCGCGGGCCTGCGCCAGCGGGCGGGCACGGACGCCCTGAGCCTGCCCCTGGCCGGCCCGGGGGCCGTGACGGTGGCCGCCCTGCGCCGGCAGATCGCGGCGGCCCACCCCGATCTGGCCGCGGACCTGAACCATTGTCGGGTGGCCGTGGATCAGGCCTTTGTCGACGAAGACGCCGAGGTGCGGGCCGGCCAGGAGGTTGCGCTCATCCCGCCAGTCAGCGGAGGACACGACGGGCCCCAGGCGAAACCCGTGGATCTGCGGGGAGAGCGGTCGCGGCTGTGCGACGCGCCCCTGGCCCTCGCCGAGGTCATCGCGGCGGTCGAGCACCGCGGGGCCGGCGGGGTGGCCACGTTCACGGGCAACGTCCGCGAGCACAGCCGCGGCAAGCGGGTCCGCTACCTCGAGTACGAGGCCTACGCGCCCATGGCCGTGGCCAAGATGGACGAGATCGCCCTGGGCGTGGAGGCCGAGTTTCCGGGGGCGCGGGTGGCCGTGGCCCACCGCGTGGGGCACCTCGAGATCGGCGAGAGCGCGGTGGTCATCGCCGCCAGCGCGGCGCACCGCGACGAGGCCTTTCGGGCCTGCCGGGCGGTGATCGAGCGCCTCAAGCAGGACGTGCCGATCTGGAAGCGCGAGGTCGACAGCGAGGGTGAGGCGTGGATCGGCCAGGGCCCCTGAGCGAGGGCTCGCGGGGCCGCGGCGAGAAAAAATGTGGGGAGATGAAAAAAGCCTGCACGCGTCGGTGGCCGCGGCCGAAGACAGGGGGCCATGACCCAACTCTCCACGCAACGCCTCCCCCGCGAGGTTGACCCCAACATCCGCCTGGCCCTCGAATTCGAGGACGGGCGCCGCCACTCGCTCCCCCACGGTCGCCCCCTGGTGCTCGGCAGCGACCCGGACTCGGACCTGCGCCTGCACGATCCCTTCGTCAGCGCCGCCCATGCCCGGGTGCACTTCGCCAAGGACGAGGGCTACGTGATCGAGGACCTCGACTCGACCAACGGGATCGCCGTCGACGGCGTGTCCGTACACCGGGCGACCCTCGAGCCAGGCATGGCCGTGGCGCTCGGGCGCCAGCGCATGCTCGTCACCCGCGTGGACCAGCACGCCGACGAGGCTCGACCTCGACGCACGCGCGCGCAGGTCGACCTGCGCCAGAGCGCGCACCGGCTCGTCGGTCGCAGCGACGCCATGATCGAGCTGCGCCGGACCCTCGAGCGCCTCGCGGCCTTGCCCCTGCCGGTGCTGATCCACGGCGAGACCGGCACGGGCAAGGAGCTCGCGGCTCGCACCCTGCACGAGTTCGGACCGCGCGCGGAGGCGCCCTTCGTGGCGCTCAACTGCGCGGCCGTCCCCGCGGGCTTGTTCGAGTCGGAGCTCTTTGGTCACCGCCGCGGCGCGTTCACGGGTGCGCACCGCGATCACGCGGGCGTGTTCTTGCGCGCCGAGCAGGGCACGGTCTTCCTCGACGAGGTCGCCGAGCTCCCCGCTGCGGCCCAGGCCAAGCTGCTGCGCGTGCTCGAGACCCGCCTGGTCTGCCCGGTGGGGGGCGATCGTGAGCTCGAGATCCGCTGCCGGATCGTCGCGGCCACCCACCGTGACCTCGGCGCGATGGTCCGCGATGGGCAATTTCGCGAGGACCTCTATCACCGCCTGGGGGTCGTCGAGGTCACGCTCCCGCCCCTTCGTCGCCGGCGCGCAGACATCCCCGTGCTCCTCGATCACTTCGTCGGGCTGGCCGCGGCGGAGCTCGAGCGCGAGGTCTCGCTGTCGAAGGCGGCGGCCGCGGCGGCCATCTCTCACGCGTGGCCGGGTAACGTGAGGGCGCTGCGAAACGCGGTCTTGCGCGCGGCGGCCCTGGCAGACGGGCCGATCTCCGCGGAGCTGCTCTTGCCCCGCGCGCGCCAGCCCGTCGTGCGTCGCTCGGACTCGATCGCGGTCCCGAGGGGGGACTACGCGAGCATGCACGCTTCCTTGCTTCAACAGGTCCTCCGCGAGGAGGGCAGCATTCGCAAGGCCGCGCGCACGCTGGGTGTTCCGCGGAGCACCCTCGGCGCGTGGCTGAACAAATTGGCGAGCGCCTAGGAGCCCGTGGTGGAACCCAGCGCGGCTCCTGGCGCCGGGTTTTTCGTCGAGGGCGCGAAGCCAAAACCCCGCTGTACCGGGCGTACTGCAAGTTTTGGCGACAAAGCCCTCGGCGAAAAGACCAAGCCAGGTGTCGTGTTGGGTTTCACCACGGGCTCCTAGTACGACTTGATCACATCCGCGAGGGCCTGATCGGTGGCCCCCGTGGGTCGATGTCACGTCCGCACATGGGACAGTGACCCAGCAAGTGAAGCAGGACCACTTGTAGCAACGCTCGGAATGCCTGGATGGTCAGCCCCGGCTCGGCTCGCTGTGCTTTCCGCCTCCGGGTCCTCCGGGGAAAAAATCACGCGGTGGAGCGTGAGAAAGGCGTGAGCCGCGGCGACCAGGGCGACGTGGTGGTGGAAGCCTCGCCATGTTCGTCCCTCGAAGTGGTCGAGGCCGAGCTCCCCTTTCATCTCCTGGTAGTCCCGTTCGATCCGCCAGCGAAGCTTGGCCAGGTAGACCAGCCTCTTGACCGTGGTCTTCGCGGGCAAGTTCGACAAATAAAACGCGGTTGGCTCCTTCTTCTTGTAGGACCACTCACACAGCAGCCACTGCACTTCACCCGGTGGGTGCCCTGACCGATGCCGGTGCGCGGTTCGGATGCGTAGCACCGCGAAGCGCCGCCGCTGAGGCCCGCGCGTCCCGTGGCGCCATTCGACGTGACGGAAGCGCCTGGCAGGCAAGCTCTTCGCCAGCTCTTCGACCGAGACGGGCTCGACTCCTTCGGGGGAGACCCACTTTGTTCGTGGCCGCCCCCTGGTGCCGGGAGCTTTGGACGGAGGAGGGCTCGGGCACGTCCCTGGCGGCCATACGACCGCGTTGCCGGAGATGCGCAGTACGTAGTGGAGCCCGCGTTCTTCGAGTCCCTTGCGGAATTCCGTCGAGTCGCCGTAGGCCGCGTCGGCGAGCACCGGTCGAGGCGCGAGCCCCCATTCGAGGGCGCGGTCGAGCATGCCGAGGCCGAGCTCGAGCTTCGTTTGATGGGAGAGCTCCTCGGGGACGCCTGCCTTGGTCCGGCGCCTTGGGTCGTTGGCCCAGACCTCGGGAAGAAACAAGCGCATGCCGATGCAAGCGCCGCCCGCCTCGCTGGCGAGGTGGAGGCTTGCTGCGACCTGGCAATTGTCGACGCGGCCCATCGTCCCCGAGTACTGACGCTGTACCCCGACGGAGTGCTTGCCCTTCTTGGGGAAGCCGGTGTCGTCGATGACGAAGGCGTCGAGGCCCGGGAGCTTGTCCTCGACGCGCAGGGCGAGTCGGCGAAACAGCTCCCACTCGTCCCAATCAGCGATCGTGATCGCCTGCTGGAGTCGCTGGCGGATGGCTTCGCTGTCACCGGGCGCGGCTGCGAGGCGCTGAGCGATGGGCACCATGCTCTTGCGCTCGCCATCGAGGAGAAGCCCACGCATGTAGTTGGCGAGGGCCTCGCGCCGCTCGCTGCGACCCATCTGATGAGTGATGTAGCCGAGAAACTCCTCGAGTTCGGCCCCCACCCGGGAGATTTGTTCTGGAGTCACCCCCGCAGCAGATCACAGCTGGGGATCGTTGTCGATCCCCATCTGACCAAGTAGTCCTAGAGCCGCTCTAGAGAGCCAAACTCGGGGGGGAAGGCGCCTGAGCCGCTTGGTCTCCCCCTCCCCGTGTCCTCGGGTCATCGCGCTGGTCCTCGACGAGCGCGGTGATTCTCCGCGTCTCAATTCCCCAGTCGATGCCGCGTTGGGTCTGGTTGCGGTGGCCGGAAACAGTCTGCTAGGTTCTCCCCGCGCCATTTGGGTGCCCACCTCTGGAACACAGATGACCTCCAAGATGCTCGACAAGAACCGCCCCGATCTCGTTGCTGAAGCCCACTGCGATGGCCCCTGCGGTGTCTACGATCCCTCCTCCGCGCGCATCGCCGCCGAGGCCGCGCGCTCGATGACCAAGAAGCTGCTCGCGCTGGAACCCCCGACCCCCGGAGACCTCCAGGCGAACGCCAGCTACCACAACACCTTCAGCCGCTACGTCGCGATCAAGGAGGAGCAGGCGGACATCGCCAAGCGTGAGCTCATCATCCTGTGGACCGACTACTTCAAGCCGCCGCATCTGAAGGACTACCCCGATCTTCACGAGACCTTCTGGAAGGCCGCCAAGCTGTGCTCGTCGGTCAAGGTCGAGGTCAACCAGGAGCACGCTGACGAGTTGATGGCCGTCATCGAGAAGATCCACGAGATCTTCTGGGCCACCAAGAACCGCGACGTCCCCTGGTACGTCGCCAGCTGAATCGAGCTCCCAGCTTCGTGTCGCCCGAGAGCGTGGAGCCACCGAGTCATCTGCTCGTCGCCGTGAGCGGATCCTCGATGGCGCCAGCCCTGCTCTCGGGCGATCAAATTGTGATCGACACCCGGGCCAAGCCCCAAGTCGGAGACATCGTGGTCGCTCGTCATCCCTACCGAACCAACGTCCATGTCATCAAGCGCCTCGTCAGCTTCGACGAGCGAGGGCGTGCGCGCCTGGAGGGGGACAACCCGAGCGAGAGCACCGACAGCCGGACCCTCGGCCTCTTCGAGCCGGCGCTGATCCTCGGGCCGATGGTCGAGCACCTGCCCGCGAGCGGGGGGGAGCGCTGATGCTGCCCTTCTTGTCCGGCCTCGCCGCGGGCATGGTCCACGTCGTCACGGGCCCCGACCACCTCGCCGCGATCACGCCGATCGCCCTCGAGGATCCGCGCCGCGCCGCTGGGATCGGCGCGCGCTGGGGTCTCGGCCATGGGCTGGGTGCGCTCGCCCTTGGTGGCGTCGGCATCCTGGCGCGGCAGATGATCGACATCCAGGCCGTGTCGGCCTGGGCGGAGATCGCCGCGGGCTTCACATTGATCGTGATCGGCCTGTGGGCGCTACGCCGTGCGCTGCGCATCGTCGTCCACGCGCACCCCCACGAGCACGCGGGCGAGGAGCACCACCACTACCACGTGCACAGCTCGGCCAAGGCGCACGGGCGCGGCGCGGCCCATGGCCTGCACACGCACGCGGCCTTTTTTGTCGGCGTGCTCCATGGCGCGGCGGGGACCGGCCACCTCTTTGGCGTGCTGCCCTCGCTCGCGCTCGAGCCCGCGCAGGCCATCGTCTATCTGATCGCCTACTTCCTCGCCGCGGTCATGGCCATGACCGGTGTCGGCGCGCTCATGGGCCGCTGGGCCCGCGACCGCGGCCTGCTGAGCCTGCGCCGCACGATGCTTGGCGCCTCCGCGCTGGCGGTGCTCGTGGGCGTGTTCTGGGTCGGCCACAGCTGGCTCGGCGCTTGAGCGCCGGCGCCTCGCTACTGCTCTCGGCAGCGCTGATGATCGGCACACGCGAGCTCGAGCAGGGCGAGCTCGTCTGGCCCGAGCTCGAGCAGGTTCATCGGCGGCAGCGGCATGGCGTGCATGGGCGGCTTCGAGTACTCGAAGGTCAAGGTCCCCTCGCGCTCGCCGTCGGACACGAGGGTCACCCGCTTCCCATCGGGCTCACCGCGCTGCTCGATCCCCTCGACCATGGCGAAGCGCCACCCGCCGGGCTGAGAGAACGAGTCGAAGAGCTGTAGCGTGCGCTCGCCGGCGTCGGCGATCAGGGGGACGCGCATGTAGAGCTTTGGCAGGTCCTCCCCTCGCTTCTCGGCGCTCGCTTCTACCTGCCGCCTGAGCGCCTCGAGCCGGGGCAGCCAGTGCGCGTGAAAGCGATCGAAGCTCGACGAGTCGCCGAGGGCCTGCCAGTCCTCGGCGCCGAGGGTGACGCAGCTGGGCTCGCCCGGGGTGCTGAAGCACAGCTCGGCGCGCCCATTGTCCAGCCAGCTGCGCAGCGGGCTGAACAGACCGACGTGGCCGTGATCGAAGGGGAGCGCGCGCCAGCCGGGGGGGAGCGCGAGCTCGTCCGCGGCGCCGAGGATCGAGAGCGTGCGGATCACCTGGGTGGTGGGGGTGGAGGACAAGCTGGAGTCCTGGGCGTCGAGCATCATCGCCTGGGCGAGGTCGCTGGCGTGGGGGCCACGCAGCGCAAAGAAGAGCCCCTCGGGGGTGGCGCCTTCGTCGAGCAGGAGCTGCTCGAGCTGCTCGATGTTTCGCAGGTTCCAGGAGTGGCCGACGATCGTCGTGCGCCACCCACCGGTGAGGTAGAGCAGCAGGTAGAGCGCGCCGCTCGCGGCGGCGACGCGCCGGGGAAGGGTCGTCGCGAGCTTGTCGACGCCAAAGCCGAGCAGCAGGGCGGCGGGGACGATGGTCTCGGCGAAGTAGCGCAGCTGGAGGAAGTGGCCGAGCAAGAGGATGGCGGCGAGCATCGGCAGCGAGCCGAGGGCGAGGGCGAAGGCCGCGGTCGCCAGCCAGGGATCGGGGCGGTACTTGGCCGCGATCACCGTGGCGAGGCCCCAGACCGCGGCGAGCCCTCCGACCATCAGGGGCAGCCACCACGCCGAGAGCTGCGCGAGGTTGGCGACGATGGTGGTCCACGAGGTCGCCAGCTCCACGCCGATGGCCACGCTCAGGGCGAGGGCCACGGAGGCGAGGGGGCGGGCCGCGTGGAGGCGGAGCCCGAACACGACGATGGCGAGGGTCGCCACGCCGACGATGTGGGTCTCCATGGCAAGGGCCGCGCCGAGCCCCGCGGCGAGGGCGTGGACGAGGTCGCTCGCCAGGGTGTCGCGCGCGGGCCGAGAGCGGAGGACGCCAGCGAAGAGCAGGGCGTAGGCGAGGGGGGCCAGAGAGGGGTTCCACAAGGTCGGGGACCCCGCCGCCCAGAGCAGGCAGACCTGGGCGATCGCGGTGGTCCCGAGCGCGGCGACGCGGTGGAGCCGGTCCGACGCGGTGAGCATGAACAGCGCGGCCCCAAAGCCGTTGGCGAGCACGACCATGCGGTGCGGGTCGAGGTCGAGGGCGTAGAAGAGGGCGAGCAGGCGGACCCAGCCGGTGTGCTGGTCGAAGCCATGAAAGGAGGTCGTGGCGCCCTGGCAGCCCTCGCCCGCGAGGCAATTGCGGGCGAGGAAGAGGTCGCGGAGGGTGTCGGAATGCAGCGGGGGCGAGGGGGCGAGCAGCAGCGTGAGCGCGGTGCAGACCAGGCCCACGCCAGCGGCGAGCATGATGCGCGTGCGCAGGGGCTCCGGCGCCTCTTGGATGGTCGGGCGCGGGCGCGGGCGCATGCGCCACGAGACGAGCGCCCAGGGCAGGGCCAGGAGCAGGGTCAGCAGGGCGGCGAGGCCCCACATGGGCGCCTCCTCGGGCTCCGCCGCGGCGCTCCCCTGGCCGAGTCGGTTGGTCATCACCGGGGGCTCGAGCGAGGTCCAGAAGCTGCCGTCGTCGTTGCGCTGGATCGCCTCGACCCAGGGATCGAGGGCCGCGGGAGACTCGGCCTCGCGCTCGATGAGGAAGGCGCGGCTGTGTTCCAAGTTGTCGAGTTCGGCGTCCTCGTCGTAGGGGTGCCGGAGCCTGAGCGAGGCCTGGGCGCCCTCGGGGCCGGCGAAGCGCAGGTGGATGAGGGTCTGCTCGATGCCGATGCTCTGCAGCGTCCAGCCCTCGCGCTCGGAGCCGATGCTCAGCGGGGCGAGCAGGGCCGCGACGTCGTCCTCGTGGCCCGGGGGGATCGGCTGCTGGGCGCTCGCCTGCGCCGGGAAGAAGAGCACGAGCGAGGCGAGCAGGCACAGGGCTCGCAACCAACAACCCCGTAGGACCCGCGCGGCCGGCACGGCGGCATCATAGCGTAGGCCTGTCGGCCGGCGTAGAGACGCCCCGGCGGCCCGAGCTACCGGAGGCCGAGGCGACGGCCGAGCCGGTGGAGGTTGCTGCGGTCGACGCCGAGGCGCCTGGCGGCCTCGGCCCAGTTGCCCTGGCTCTGGCCGAGGGCGCGCAAGATCAGGTGGCGGCGGTAGTCGTCGACGGCGGCGTTGAGGTCTGTGGGCAGCACGTCCGCGTCGTCGCGCGGATGTCCGATCGGAGGGGCTGGGGAGGGGGAGAGGGAGGAGGGGGAGAGGGGGGAGGGGGAGAGCAGGGGGGAGGGAGCCGCGACCGCGCGAGCTGCGAGGGAGCCCCCGAGGTGCGCGGCCTCGATGATCGCCACGCCCTCGCGAGCGTCGGCGCCAGCCAGCAAGCCGGCCCGGGTCAGGGCGTGCTCGAGCTCGCGGACGTTGCCGGGCCAGGGTCGCGCGAGGAGCTCGGCCTGGGCGGCGGCGCCGAGGCGGATGGGTCGCGCGCTCGGAAGCAGCGGGGCGACGCGAGTGAGGATGTCCTCGGCGAGCGCGAGCACGTCGGCTCCGCGCTCGCGCAGCGGGGGGACGTGGAGGCTGTAGCCGGCGAGGCGGTGGAAGAGATCGGCGCGGAAGCGGCCGGCCTCGACCTCGGCGCCCAGGTCCCGGTGGGTCGCGGCCAGCACGCGGACGTCGACGAGCTTGGGTTGCTCGGCGCCGAGCGGCCACAGCTCGCCGCTTTGCAGCACGCGCAGCAGCTTGGCCTGGAGCTCGAGGGGGAGCTCGCCGATCTCGTCGAGGAGCAAGCTGCCGCCCTCGGCCAGCTCGAAGGCACCTCGGCGAGATCGCCGGGCGCCAGTGAAGGCGCCAGGGACGTGGCCAAAGAGCTCGGCCTCGGCCAGGGTCGAGGGCAAGGTCGCGCAGTTGAGGCGGATCAGCGGCCCGTCGCGGCGCTGGGATCGGGCGTGGAGGTGCTCGGCGATCCGCTCCTTGCCGGTGCCCGTCTCGCCGAGGATCAGCACGGGCAGGTGCGTGGGCGCGACCAATTCGACCTCGCGCAGCAGCGCCGCGAACACCTCGCTGCGCCCGACGAGCGCCCCCGGGCGCGGGGCCCGACCCGGGGGCGCGGGCCTGGGCGCGGGCACGAGCGCGTCGGGGTCGGCCTGCAGCGCCAGGCTGAGGATCGCCGAGAACGCGGCGATCGGCGCGAGCAGCCGCTCGTCGAAGCGCCCGGGGGTGAGGGCATCGAGGGTCAGCACGCCGAGCTCGCGGCCCTCGAAGCGCAGCGCGCAACCCATGCACGAGTGGATCTGGCCGCTGGGGGCGTCGGCCAGCAGCCCGTCCCAGGGGTCCGGGCGGGGATCGTCGTCGGCGAAGATCAGCGGGCCGTCGCCGGCGAGCAGGGCGGTCAGGCGTGGCTGGGCGCGGGCCTGGTCTGGCTCGTCGAGGGCCGCGGGGAGCAGGCCCGAGGCGGCCTGGGGGCGCAGGCTCGGGCCGTGGGCGCGCAGCAGCACGCTCGCGTCGGCCCCGGTCGCGCGGCGCAGCTCGTCGAGGACCTCGCGCACGCGCTCGCCCCCGCCGGGGCGGCACAGCGCTCGGGCGCCCCGGAGCAGGGCCTCGAGTCCCAGGGCGGTCATGGGGTGAGCCTGCACCAAGCAGGCCGCGCACGAAAGGCCGGCCGGGGCGTGGTCGCCTCGACCACCGGCTGTGGTCGGATCGACAACGGCGGCGGTGGTCGGCCCGACCTCCGCCGCCTCTGGGTGACTCGCTCGGCGGGTCTGAGCGGCCATCAAAGCGGCGAATCTCGGGCGCCGCGAGCTTGGCACGATGTCTGCGAAGGGGGCGGGCATGAACGACGCCAGCATCGCCATCGTCAAGGCCACGATCCCCGCGCTCCGCGAGCAGGGCGAGGCCATCACCGAGCGCATGTACGCGCGCATGTTCGCGGCCCACCCCGAGGTCGAGCGCATGTTCAACCCCAGCCACATGCGCCCGGGCGGGCAGGCGTCGACCCTGGCGGCCTCGATCCTCGCCTACGCCGAGCACATCGAGCGCCCCGAGGTCCTGCGTGCGGCGCTCGAGCGCATCGCTCACCGCCACGTCGCGGTGCAGGTGCGCCCCGAGCAGTACGCGATCGTCGGTGAGCACCTGCTCGGGGCGATCGTCGACGTGCTCGGCGAGGCGGCGAGCCCCGAGGTCTGCGCGGCCTGGGCCGAGGCCTACGCCGTGCTCGCCGATGTCCTCGTCGCCCGTGAAGACCAGCTCTACACCGAGCAGACCTCGGACCCCGGCGGCTGGTCGGGGCTGCGCCGCTTTCGGATCGTGGGGCTGCGCGAGGAGGGGGCCCGCGCCCGCAGCCTCTACCTGATGCCCAGCGACGGCGGCCAGCTGCCGCGCTTCGTGGCCGGCCAGCATGTCTCGGTGCGCGTCCCCGGCCACGAGCACCTCGCCCTGCGCCAGTACAGCCTGTCTCAGTCTCCCGATCAGCCGGAGCTACGCTTGACCGTGCGCCGCGAGACCGGCGGCTCGGGGTGCCCCGTGGGCGCGGTCTCGGGGCTGCTCCACTCGCTTCGGCTCGGCGACGAGATCGATCTCGGGGCACCCTGCGGATCCTTCACGATCGAGCTCGCCGACGATCCCAGCGCGCCGCTGGTGGCGATCGCCGGCGGCGTCGGGATCACGCCGCTGGCGGCGATCATCGCTCGCGCCGCCGCGACGCAACCGGAGCGCGAGCTCGTGCTGATCCACGCGGTCCGCTCGCAGGCCGATCGCCCGCTGGCCGCGGACCTCGACGACCTCGCGCTCCGGCACCCACGCCTGCGCCTCGAGGTCCTGTGCGAGGACGAAGACGGGCGCCTGAGCCTGGCGAAGCTCGCGGCCTGGCTCCCCGAGGGGGCGCAGTGCCTGTTTTGTGGCCCGCCCGGCTTCCTCGCCGCGGTCGAGGGCTGGCTGACCGAACTGGGCGTGCCGGCCTCGCGTCGCCACTACGAGTGCTTTGGCCCGCGCGACGCGGCGGCTCCTTCCGTGCACGAGCCGCGCTCCATCGCGGACGAGGAGCCCGTGGTGATGCCCAGCGACGCTCTCGGGACCGCGTCGGCTTCGAGCACGGGTTCGACGGCGGGCCGCTAGGAGCCCGTGGTGCAACCCAACACGACACCTCGCTTGTTCTTTTCGCCGAGGGCTTTGTCGCCAAAACTTGCAGTACGCCCGGTACAGCGGCGTTTTGGCTTCGCGCCCTCGACGAAAAGCCCGGCGCCAGGAGCCGCGCTGGGTTTCACCACGGGCTCCTAGCGGTCGCTGTCTGGGACGATCCGAAAGCTCGCCCCAGACGTCTCGGGCAGCAAATTGACCACGCGCTCGTCGAGGCGGTAGTAGCGGGAGTCGAGGTCGCTCGGGGCCTCGATGCCCGCGGCCGCGAGGCGCCTGATGGCGTCGTCGATGGCCTCGGGCAAGCTGGCCACGGTCGTCAGCGGGAGCTGGGCATCGCCGGTCAACGACCAGCGGACGACGGTCAGCAGCTTGCGGACGAGCTCGCTCGGCGGGGTGACCACGGCCTGGAGCATGGTCCCGCGCGGGGTGAACTGCTCGTGCATGCGCGCGGCCTCCTGGGCCAGGTGGCGCCGGGTCTCGGCGTTGGGCAGCTTGGCCTCGGTCGCGTCGAGGATGTGGATGGCCTTGGTCTCGTAGAACTCGGCGCGCTCGATCATCAGGCCCAGCCAGTCGAAGTAGCTCTTCGCCAGCAGGACCGTGGGTCGCCCAAACCACTTGCTAATCAGCACGGGAAAGTGGCGGTCGTCCAAGGCGAGCGTCGAGTCGCCATCCCGCGTCCGCTCGGCTCGCATGGCTGTGATTATACGAGACCTGCGCAGAAACTGTGAGTTTGTGGCGCATGTGGGCGACTCCCCGGGGACGGCGCGCGATGCCGCCCCGAGACCCTGCGCGGGTGTAGCCCATGCCCGCTCGCTGGCGCTCAGCTCGAGGGGGTCTGCTCGGGGTCCTCGGCGTCCTCGCTGGTTGCGGCGGGGGCGGAGGACGCGTCCTCGGTGGGCTCGGGCTCCGAGTTCAGCTCGGGCTCCGAGTCGACCTCGAGCTCCGACGCGGCGAGCTTGGCCTTGCGCTCGCTGTCGCGCGCGTAGGCGAGGTCGCCGTCCTTGGGCTTGCGCAGGAAGAACAGCCACACGCCGGCGCCAAAGAAGGCCAGGGCAAAGTACTGCGCCGGGGTCAGCCCGAGGTAGCGGGCGTCGGGGGTGGCCACGCCGCGGCCGGATTCGGTCTCGCGCAGGAAGTCGAGCACGAAGCGGATCGGGCCGTAGACCATGGCGACCAGACCGGTGAGCCGCCCAGGGTGGGCCTTCTTCCAGTCCCAGATCGCGTAGACGAAGATCGTCAGCCCGAGGATGGCCAGAAATTCGATCAGCCCGAGGTCGTAGCGCCACAGCGCCTGGGCAGCCGAGCAGCACTCGGGCAGGGCCCGGCCCTGGGGGCAGCGGCACGGCCACGGGCCGACGGCCATGAAGGTGCCGGCGTCGACGATGCGCCCGGGGTGGTCGTGGACCATGGCGCAGGACAGGCGGCCAAAGCACATGCCGATCAGCAGCCCGAACATGTTGCCGTCGGCGTAGACCAAGATCGGCTGGTTCTCCTTGCGCAGGAACCAGTTCATGCCGACGAAGGCGCCAAAGAAGCCGCCGACGCTCGACAGCCCGTTGGTCAGCATCAGCAGCACCCAGGGGTTCTCGACCAGGCGCTCGGGGAAGTAGAAGATCACCGAGACCCAGTGGGAGATCACGAAGCCGAACACCAGGACCCAGAAGATCTGGTCGCGGAACATCCACTCGTCGAGGTCCTTTTGCTTGGCGTAGACCCGCACCGCCATGGCGATGCCCAGGAGCACGCCGATGGCGACCAGCGGCCCGAACACCCCGAGGGTCAGGTGGTCGCCGATCAGCGGGATCTCGCTGTCGAAGCGGAAGGTCTTCTCGGGCGGGACGAAGTAGGGGATGGCGCCGAGCATGGGTGGGGCAGTTATACGCTCTCCCACCCCAAGGTGCGCAGCGAGGCGTCGACGACGGCGCCCATGCTCTCGCAGGCCAAAAAGCGTGGATCTCGGTAGTGCTCGGCCAGGCCCGCGCGCAAGCTGGCGATGTTCTGCGCCGGCGCGAGCTCGTCGGCGATCATCGTGTCGAGCAGCTCGCGCAGGCGCTCGCGCTCGCTGCGGGCGCGGTGGCGGATCAAGCTGCGCTCCTCTTGCTGATACTGGCGCGTGGTCTTGGGCTCCATGCACTTCATGCCGAGGAAGACGATCGGGTTGTTGTCGATGTAGAAGTTCGGCTGGTAGACGCGGATGTTGCCCTCGTAGCTCTGTTGGTCGAAGTCGATCGCGCGCAGGCGGTAGCTGGTCTCGTCGAAGTCCGGGGTGATGTCGACGACGAAGTTGCCGGCGTGCATGTCGCCGAGCAGGCGGATGAAGCAGCGCTCGCAGAACTTGACGAACTCCTTGGCCAGGCGGACCTCGTCGAGGTGCTTGTCCTCGAGGTGCTCGCGCATGAACACGTCGCCGGGGATCCCCGCGATGTGGGTCTCGACCAGGGTCTGGTCGTGGACCATGAACTCGAGCCGGTTGGGCGAGAGGATGTGCTCGAGCTCGAGGCCGTAGATCCGCGAGGCGTCGGCGCGCTTGACGTAGAAGTAGTCGAAGTTCTCGTTGAGGGTGTTGAGGATGCGGACGCGAAAGGGCGCCGTGTTGCCGTAGGTGCACACGTCGACGCGATCGGTGACCAGGTGCTGCATCAGCGAGAGGTCGCCGGTCACCCTCAAGGTCGCGTAGGTGTCGACGAGCTCACGATCAATGCGCGCGCGCTCGTGGCCGGGGTAGAGCACGCTCTCCCACAGCGTGTCGCGGCCGCGCTTGTCGTAGACCGGGACGCTCTCGCTGTAGTAGGTCAGATCCTCGTAGCGGATCGGCAGCTCGACGTCGCGTCCGTTGCGGCCGAGGTAGGCGCGCAGGCCCGAGGACACGCGGTAGGGCTGCTTCTTGCGCGAGATCATCGGCATGCGCCGACAGTCTACGCGAGCCGAGGCGCGCGATGATCTGCGCAGGCCGGGCTGCGTGGGTGCGCAGCCTGGGCCGCAGCCAGGCGCGACTCGGTTCGACGCGATTCGGTTCGAGCTGAGGCTCGCGCAGGGCTCGGCCTCAGCGCTCGCCCAGGCTGCCCTCGAGCCCGAGGGTGCGCGCGGTCTTGGAGCTCTCGACGGACTCGGGCGCGGGCATGGTGCCGAGCACGACGTCGCCGAGGTGCCGGGTCACGCCCATCCAGTAGCGCTCGTTTTTATAGTGATGGAGCCGGTGAAAGCGCCACTGTCGGCGATAGAACCAGCCCTGGGGTCGGTAGCTGGTGTGCACGAGAAAATGGATCCACTCGTAGTAGAGCGCCGCGCTGGCGACGACGATCATCGCCGTGGCCAACACGCCGGGGCGCGGGGCGATCAGCCAGATCCCCGCGGCGGCCGAGCTCAGCCCGAAGATCATCGCGGGCAGAGGCATGAGCACGAAGCGGAGGTCCCAGGGGTCGCGGTGGTGCAGGCGGTGGTAGCGAGCGGCGTGGTAGTCCCAGCGCAGGCCGTGCTCGCCGAGCAGGCCGGCGAAGAGCCGCCGCGGCCGGTGGTGGAGCACGAACACGTGGATCAGCCACTCGACGAAGGGGTGGGCGAGGGGGATGGCGATCAGCGGGATCAGGTCGGCGAGGCCGACGTCGCCCTGGCCGAGCAGCCACAGGCGGTAGCCCAGCCAGGCGAAGAGGTGGGCGAACAAGAACTTGGGCGGGAGCTCGCGCGAGAAGATGGCGAAGGCCTGGGCGAGGCTGAGGTCGCGATCGCGGGCGTAGCGTGGGGCTGCTCGGCTCATGACTTGGGCTCCTTGGGCTGTGCCTGGGGATCGGGCCCCGGGGCTGGTCCGGATTCGAGGGCCGCGAGCAGCTCGAAGGCCGTCTGCACGCCCGCGCTGCCGAGGGCGACGAGGCCCTCGGCCTGCTCGTGGGCGCGCTGGCCGTCGCCGGCGGCCACGGCTTCGACGAGGGCGGCGCAGCGATCGACCGCGGCGAGCTCGGCCGCCAGGGGCAAGAGCAGGACCTCGCGCAGCTGCTCGTAGGTCCGGCGCAAGGTGTTGAAGGCCAGGCGGTAGGCGATGTTCTCGCTGCCCTGGACGAGCAGGTCCCACAGCTCGAGGGAGGCCTGCTGGAGGGCCGCGAGGGCGGCCTCGTCGTCCTCTGCCGCGGTCTCGCGCATCGACGCGACCAGCTCGCGCAGGCCGGCGACCAGCTCGGGGGCGGCTCGCTCGGCGCACAGCCGGGCGATGTCGGGGGCCAGGGCCGCGCGCATCTCCATGATCGAGCGCGCGACCAGGGGATCGGCCTCGCCCTCGGGGGTGACCAGGAGCCGCGAGAGCAGGCCGAGGTCACCGCTGCGCCGGTAGTCGAGGACATAGGTGCCGCCGCCGTGGCGCTGCTCGACCAGGCCGGCCTGGGCCAGGCGCTTGAGGGCCTCGCGGATCGCCCCGCGGTTGACCCCCAAGGTCGTGGCCAGCTCGCGCTCGGGCGGCAGAGACTGGCCAGGATCGATGCGCTGGCCGAGGATCTGGGCGCAGAGCTGGTCGAAGACGGCGTCCGAGAGCGAGCTGCGCGCGACGGGCTGGAGACCGAGAACCACGAAATTGAGTTATCACCCGATCATCATATGGTCAAATGGTATGACCAATATTGGGAGAGCTCGAGATTCGAGCGGAGGAGGCGCCTCTCGGCGTAGGGGCGAGGATGCGCAGGGCCCTGGGAGATGGGAGGCAGCCCGCGAGGGGAGGGCTGCGCCCCTTGGCCAGGTGGCCGGCTGGACGCCCGAGATCATTGGCACCAAAGTTCGTCGGACATGGAGCTGCCCCTCGCGCTGAGAAAGCGCCTAAGGCGCCTCGATGCTCGGGTCCGAGGAGAGCCGGCGGCGGTGGTCCACGGTCGCGGTTACGAGCACGAGTTCCCCGGCCTGCCCGTCGATGGCTTGCGAGGCGAGCGCATCCTGACGGCGCTCGTCCGCGAGGGCCTGATCGGCCACGACGCGGTGCTCCATCCCCACGCGGTGTCCTTCGCGAAGCTCGACCGCGTCCACGACACCGCCTACCTCGAGCGCGTCGCCACCCCCGAGGTCATCGAGGCGGCCTTCGGCCTGCGGCTGCCGGCGAGCCTGTGCGAGGCCATGGTCGAGCTCCAACGCTGCGTGGTCGGGGGCACGGTGCTCGCCGCTCGGGCGGCGTGGCGTCAGCACAAGCTGGCGATCAACCTCGGCGGCGGCTTTCACCACGGGCACCGCGATCGCGGCCGCGGATTTTGCCTGTTCAACGACATCGCGGTGGCGATCGCCCAGCTGCGCGCCAACAACTTTCGTGACCCCATCGTGGTCGTGGATCTCGATCTCCACGACGGCGACGGGACGCGGGCGATCTTCGCCAACGATCCCTCGGTGTGGACCTTCTCGCTGCACAACGAGCACTGGGGCCCGACCGAGGCGCGGCGGTCCACGGCCGTCGCTCTGGGCGAGGGGGTCGACGACCGCGAGTATCTCGAGGCCATCGAGGAGTACCTGCCGGAGGTCCTCGAGCGTCAGCGCCCCGGGCTGGTGTTCTACCTCGCGGGCTGCGACCCCGCGGCCGACGACGAGCTCGGCAATTGGAGCATCAGCGAAGAGGGCATGCTCGCGCGCGATCGCCTGGTCATGGGGATGCTCCGGGCGCGGGGCGTGGGCTCGGTGGTCTGGCTGCTCGGCGGCGGCTACGGCCGCGACGCCTGGCGCTACTCCGCCCGCGGGCTGATCGCCTGCATGGGCGGCCCGCGCAGCCCCTCGCTGCCCACGACCGAGGCCATCACCTTGGCTCGCTTTCGCACCCTCGCCGAGATCATCGATCCGCGCGAGCTCTCGGGCCAGGCCCCGGGCGAGCTGGTGTTCGAGGAGACCGACCTCTTTGGCGCGGGCATGCACCCGGGCTTTGGCGAGCAGCCGCGGATGCTCGGCTTCTACACGCGCCAGGGGGTGGAGTTCGCCCTCGAGCGCTACGGCCTGCTCGCGCGCCTGCGCGACCTCGGCTTCGAGCCGCGCGTCGAGCTCGAGGAGGACCCGGTCGAGGGCGACACGCTGCGGGTGTTCGGCGACGCCCAGCGCGAGTGCGTGGTCATCGAGACCCGGCTGAGCCGAGATCGCCGGACGATCCCCAGCATGGAGCTGCTGCGCATCGAGTGGCTGCTGCTGCAAAACCCCCGCGCGAGCTGGTTGGCCGGTCGCGTCGCGCTGCCCGGCCAGCGCTACCCGGGGCTGCGGATGTTCGACGAGATCGCGATCTTGATGATGATGATCTGTGAGCGCCTGCGCCTCGACGGCATCGTGGTCGTGCCCTCGCACTACCACGTCGCCCGGCGCTGGCACGGGCGCATGAAATTCCTCGATCCCGTGGTCGAGGGCCGCTTTCGGGCGCTCTCGCGGGTGCTCTCGCGCCTGCCCCTGGACGAGGCCAGCGCGGCCGTCGAGCGCCGGCGGGTGATCGATCTCGACTCGGGCGAGCGCGGCGGCTACTCGCCCTCGGCGCTGGTGCTCCCGGCCAGCGAGGCGCTCGAGCGCCGCTTCGACGCCGACTGGGAGCGCCAGGCCGCGGAGGCCGAGGCCGCGGCGCGCTTCGAGGTCGAGGCGCGGTGGATCGAGTGAGCTCCTGCGCGTAATTCGCTGGCCCTGGGCGTGCGCTTGGGGGATCATCGAGGGCGTGTCGGACGAGCAAGAGACAACCACCTACCCAGGCGAGCGCGTCGACGTCACATGGGACGGCCGCCTTTGCATTCACGTGGGCGAGTGCGGGCGAGCCGTCGGTGACCTGTTCACGGGGGGTCGTGACCCGTGGTGTCAGCCCGACCAGGCGGGCAGCGTCGAGGAGGTCGCCGAGGTCTGCAAGCGCTGCCCGAGCGGCGCGCTGACCTACGCGCGCAAGGACGGGGTGCTCGGCGAGGTCGCGCCCGGGCGCAACCAGGTGGTGATCGCCAACGACGGGCCGCTCTACTTCTCGGGCGACCTCGACATCGACGGCGCCGCCGAGGACATGCAGGGCGTGCGCTTCCGGGCGGCGCTGTGTCGCTGTGGGCAGTCGAAGAACAAGCCGTTTTGCGACAACGCCCACCGCGAGGCTCGCTTCGAAGATCAGGGCGCCGTCGGTGACACGGGTGAGCCCTCGATCGAGGAGGGGGGCAAGCTGGAGGTCAAGCGCGCCCCCAACGGGCCGCTGCTGGTCAACGGCAGCTTCACCATCGTGTCCGGGTCCGGGCGCACGGCCTGGCGGGGGACCCGGGCGGCGCTGTGTCGCTGCGGGCACTCGAAGAACAAGCCGTTTTGCGACGGCTCGCACAAGCCGGCGGGCTTCGAAGCCGACTGAGAGCTTCTGAGCCCCGCCGTGGGCTCACAGGCTCACAGCGCCTTGACGATGGCGTAGGGCGGCTTGATCAGCTTGATCTGATACTTCTGATCGGCCTGCAAGGTGACCTTGCCGGCCGACTGCCAGTCCCCGCCGCTCTCGCGGATCTGGATCACGTAGCTGCCCGCGGGGACCTGGGCGTTCTTCTTTTGGCCCATGTGGACCGAGGTCGAGCCGAACTTGACGTCGAGCGCTTCGTAGCTCGAGGTCACCAAGGTGACGGCCACCGTGGGCCCGGACTTGGTCTTCGCGCTGGACTTGGTCTTGCCGCTGGACTTGGTCTTGCCGCCGGACTTGGCGTTGCCCTCGGTCTTGGTCTCGCTGGCGGCGACGATCGGCTTGCCGGTGTCGGGATCGACGTCCTGGGCGTACTCGACGGCGGGCTTGAGGGTGAGGTCCTCGACCTCGTCCGTGGGCCGCTCGATCGCGCCGGCGTCGTCTTGCACCTCTTCGGCGATCTCGACCTTTCCGGGGAGGGCCGGGGGCTCCGGCTCCGGCTCCGGCTCCGGCGCTGGCGCCGGTGCTTCGACCGCCTGCTCGCCAGCCGCGACCTGTCCGTCCTCGCCCTCGGGCTCGTCGTCGCCGCTGAACCAGCCCAGGAACATGCCGACGGCGAACAACCCAAAGCCCAGGGCGACGACGACCAGGATCACCGGCAGGAGCACGGCGGTCAGCTTGGACCGCTCGTTGTCCTGCGGGACGATGGGGTGGGCGCGGGACACGGGCTGTTCGGGGTTGGTCTGCGGCGCGAGCAGGTCGCTACCCGTATGGTCGAGGTTGACCGTGGGGCGTTGCCCGGTCTGCGACCCGTCGTTGTGCGCGGGGGCCTGGTGCGTGCCCTGATCCATGCCCCAGCCCGGGCCGGTCGGGGCCCCGTAGCCTTGGCCCTGGGCGTGCTGCTGGCCCCAGATCGCCGCCTGGTGGAGGACGACGGTGCCGCCGCTGGGGGCCTGGGGCTCGGGGGCGGCGAGGCCGGTGCGCGGCGCCTCGGCGCCCACGGCCCAGCGCACGAGCTCCTCGAGATCCATGCTGGCGTCGCGGTAGCCGGGCCAGCGGCGCAGGCGATCGAGGGCCGCGCGGGCGCTGGGCAGGCGATCTTCGACGCGCGAGGCGAGCAGGCCCCAGCGCAGCTGGTCGAGCTCGATGGGGACCTCGCCGGGGTTGATGCTCAGGGGCGGGTGAACGCCCTCGAGGATCATCGCGTAGAGCTCCTCCTCGTTGGCGGCCGCCGAGCGAAATTTTTGCCCGTCGAGCATCTCGTGGAGCACGGCGCCCACGGCGAAGAGGTCGACGGTGGGCTCGCGGGAGTTTCCACGCAGCTGCTCGGGCGGCATGTAGCGCAGCTTGCCCTTGACGAATTGCCCGGCGGTCTCGTCGGTGGACATGCGCGCGACGCCGAAGTCCATCAGCTTGACCTCGCCGGAGATCGACAGCATCACGTTTTGCGGCGAGATGTCGCGGTGGACGATGGTCGAGCCGCTGCCCTGGTGGGTGAGCTCGTGAGCGTAGCGGAGCGCCCGCAGGATCTCGCCGGTGATGAAGGCGATGACCTCGTCGGACAGGCGCGAGCCGTGCTCGCGCAGGCGGTCGCTGAGCTCGGCGAGATCACAGCCATCGACCCACTCCATGGCCATGTAGGCCATGCCGTCCTGCTCGCCGACGTCGAACACTTGGACGATGTTCGAGTTGGTGAGGAGCATCGAAAGACGCGCCTCGTCCATGAACATTTTCCGGTACTCCGGCTTGGTCGTGTGGTGGTTCGCGAGCAGCTTGATCGCCACGCTCTTCGAAGCACCACCCATGGCGACGCGTCGGCCCATCCAGACCTCGGCCATGCCGCCAGCGCCCAGCTTTTGCACGAGCTCGTATGGCCCTACGCGCCGCACGCGCTCAGTTCACGACTAAACGGGACCGCTGTCAATCTGCGCAATCTTCGGCAGATTCGAGAGGCTGAAGAACTGCACAGCCATGTCCGGAAGATCACACCCGAGTGTGCGCTATGCCAGCTTCCCGTCGCCGAGTGCTGCCTCGCCGCGAGGAAGTTGTTGACTCCAGACTGCGAGGGGTCTACCGAGCCAATTGCGGTGTGGGTCAACTACCTTGCGATAGGCGCGGGCTTGCTCGGGATGGTGTCGTTCCTCTTGGTGGCGTGGTCGCTGTGGCCAGCTCACTGGCGGCCAAAGCGACGCGTGAACGCCGGAGGTCGGGCTGCGCGTGCGCCGGGCAGCGGAGAGGGCGGGATGCCCGTGCCGCCTCAGCCCTGGGCGGGCGCGGAGTCCGACATCGAGACGACCATGCCCATGGGCTCGGCCTTCTCGGGTGGTGACGAGGATCAGCGCACGGCCTACGTCGACATGAACCAGCTCGGGGTCGAGGGCGACGGGACCTCGCAAGAGACGGCCTTCGTCGACATGAACGCCATCGACGACGAGGGCGGGACCTCGCAGGAGACGGCCTTCGTCGACATGAACGCCATGGACGGCGAAGGCGGGACCTCGCAAGAGACGGCCTTCGTCAACATGGACGAGCTCGACGGCCACGGTGAGGACGACGAGGATGGCGGCACCTTGCTCCTCGATGACGGCGGCTTCGCCGGCGAGGGCAGGGGAGGCGGCGACGGGACCGTGGTGCTCCACGAGCACACCGTGATGCTCTGTGGCGAGCAGGACATCGAGGAGCAGGAGCCCTCGATGGCGACGGTGCTCTTCGACAGCAGCAGCCCCGAGCACGAGATCGCCCGCGCGTCAGTGACGGGCGCGTCCGGCTCCTTCGCAGGGGGCGCGTCTGGCTCCTTCTCCGGCGGCGAGTCGCCTTCGGGCGCGTCCGGCTCCTTCGCTGATGGCCCCGCGCCCTCGGGCGCGTCCGGCTCCTTCGCGGGGGGATCGTCGGCGTCGCTGCGGGGGCCCTCGCTGCCCTCGAAGCCGAGCATGCCCTCGGCGTCGGTGCGGGGTCCCTCGCTGCCCTCGAAGCCGAGCATGCCCTCGGCGTCGTTGCGGGGGCCCTCGCTGCCCTCGAAGCCGAGCATGCCCTCGGCGTCGTTGCGGGGTCCCTCGCTGCCCTCGAAGCCGAGCATGCCCTCGGCGTCGTTGCGGGGGCCCTCGCTGCCTTCGAAGCCGAGCATGCCCTCGGCGTCGTTGCGCGGCCCCTCGCTGCCCTCGAAGCCGAGCATGCCCTCGGCGTCGCTGCGCGGACCGGGCGCACCGCCAAAGGCGCCAAGCATGCCCTCGGCGTCGCTGCGCGGACCGGGCGCACCGCCAAAGGCGCCAAGCATGCCCTCGGCGTCGCTGCGCGGGCCAGGTGCACCGCCGAAAGCGCCGGGGATGCCCTCGACCACGCTGCGCGGGCCGGGGACGCCGGGAGCGCCGAGCGCAGCGGGGATCCGAACGCCTGGGACGCCCTCCGTGGCCACGCCGCGAGTGCCTGGCGCTGGGGCGCTTCGAACGCCTGGCAAGCCGTCCGTGGGCACGCCCGGCGTGGCGGGCAAGCTCTCCCGCGGGAAGGACGCTGCATCTTTGGCGGCCGCGTCGACGGCCCTCGGTGCGCGGATGCGCGCTCTCCCCGAGCAAGCCCGCGCCGAGGTCATGCGCGGGGCCGCGGCCGCCCTGCGCAAGGCGGAGCGCGCCGACGTCGACGACGAGGAGTTCGCGGAGCTCGAGGGGGACGAGGGCGAGGAGGAGGGCTTCGCGGACGCGTTCGAGGAGGAGGACGAGTTCGAGGAGGAAGAGGGCGAGTTCGACGAGGAGGGCGAAGAGGACTTCGAGGAGGAGTTCGAGGAGGAGTTCGAGGAGGAGGGCGAAGACGAGTTCGCAGGCCTCGGCCAGGAGGAGCCCTCCGGCACGGTCCTCGTCCACCAGTCCGAACTGCTCGGGGTCATCAAGGCCACGCGGGCGGAGCTCGAGGGCGAGGACTGAGCAGCGTCGAGGTCCTCGGCCTGGCGGGCTGGATGGGCGCGGGCCTCGAGTCCGAGTGCGCCGCTGCGGGTCTGGTGTTCGGGGTCGCGAGCGAGCTACCATCCCCGGACTCCGAATGCTCGACGCGGACGAAGAAGTCGCGGCGCTCTACGAGGCCTACGTCGAGGCGCTACGCGAGGTGCTGGCCGAGGTCGAGCCGTGGTGGCAGGGTCTGCGCGAGAAGGCGCAGAGCGCCAAGGCCCTGCGCGAGCGCTGGCCGTGCGGCGTCGCCTCGCACCCGCGGGTGCTGGCCGTCTACCTCGAGCACCACCGCAACCTCGAGCTGCTGCTGGCGCGTCGCCGGGGCGCCCCGGTCCCGGTCGCGAGCTTCGACGACGACGCGGCCTGGGGGATCGAAGCCGAGCCCGCGCCCGAGACTCTGATCCCCTTCGAGCCCCACGAGCTGCTCGTCGATCGCCTGCAGATCGAGGCGCCGGCGCTGTTCGAGCGCATGCTCTTCTTGTTGCTGCGCCCGGTCGGCGACGAGCCGGATCCCTCGCCCACCGTCGACAGCCTCGGCGGCCGGGCGGCGGCGGCGGTGATGGGAGCGCGCAGCGCCAGGTGGCCGCAGAGCTTCATGCTCGAGCATCGCCACGGGGTCGATCGTGGGGTCGCGCGGCTGCTCGCGGCGCCCGGCGATCTCCGCCGCGAGCGCCTCCCGAGCACGCCGCGGGCGACCTGCTCCGAGGCCCACGCCATGGCGCACCAGGCCTACCACGACGCCCTCGAGCCCGCGCTCGTCCAGGCCGCGCAGTGGTGGACGCAGATCTGCTTCGCGGCGGAGGACCGCGGCCTGAGCCCCGAGGAGGCCCGCGCGGCCTGCTTCGAGCGCCACTTCGCCGGACCGGCCGCGCACCCGCGGGTCGTCGGGCTGATCCGCGCCTACTGGCGGCTGTGCGAAGACATCAACAACCTGCTGCCGGCGGAGCAGCGCGTGGATCCGGAGCAGCTCCTGCTCGGCTGGCTCGTCGACGAGCCGCACGAGAGCTGGGTCGAGATCCTCAGCGCGATGCCCTACTGGCCGGTGGCCCGCGACGGCGAGGGCCGCTGGGTCTGAAAGAGATGCGCGCATGAGCTCGGTGGCCCGCCTCGACAACCGCACGCCCTTCGCGGCCTTCCACGTGCTCTTGCCCGACGGCGAGGGCGGCGAGGTCGAGCTCATCGTCGTCAAGGCGGCCTTCGAGTGCTCGTCCGACGGCGCCCTGAGGGTGGCCGACGAGCCCACGCCGGTGCGCATGGTCGACGAGGCCCGGGGCGAGCCCGGGCGCTCGGGGCCGCTGCACGACCACGACCTCGTGCTCCACAAGCCTCGCGTCGACGTGCTCGTTCACGGTCAGGCCCACGCGCCCTACGGCGAGCCCGCGGGCGAGCTGCTCGTCGAGATCCGCATCGCCCGGGGTCCCCAGGACATCCTGCTGCACAAGTCCCTGGTCGTCTGCGGAGACCGGCGCTGGGAGGGCGAGGAGCGCGATCGGGCCGCGGCCCCCGAGCCCTTCACCGCGATGCCGCTGTGCTGGGAGCGTGCCTTTGGCGGCATGCTCGGGCCGCTGGCCGAGGGCGAGGAGGACGAGGACGATCGCGCCGAGCTGCGCAACCCCGTGGGCGTGGGCTTTCGTGGGGCGCGCTCCGTCGACGAGGCGGTCGCCAGCGAGCTGCCCAACATCGAGTACCCCGACGCGCGCGTGGCCAGCCCCGGCGACCGCGTGCGCCCGGCGGGCCTGGGCCCGGTCGGTCGCGGCTGGGCGCCCCGCCTGGCGCGGGCGGGGACCTTCGACGAGCGCTGGAAGGCGCGCCGCTGGCCGCTGCGTCCCCAGGACTACGACCCCGCCTTCGATCAGTCGGCGCCCGACGACCAGCTCCTCGACATCTACCCGGCCGGGGCCGAGCTCGCCCTGGGCAACCTCAGCCCCGCCGGCATCTGGGTGCTGCGCCTGCCCACCCTCGACCTGCCGGTGCACCTGCTGTGGGAGGACCGCGCCAGCCAGGTCGGCCTGCGCGTGGACACCCTCGAGATCTTCCCCGAGCGCCGCCGCCTCGAGCTCACCGGGCGCGTGCTCGTTCCCGTCGATCGTCGGCGCCCGCCGCTGCGCGAGATCATCGTCGGCCACGTGACCCCGGCCTGGCTGCGGGCGCGCCGACGGGGCAAGCACTACCTCGACTTTCACGGCACGGGCGGGGTCGACCTCTCGCGGCCCTACTTTCACGGCTGACATGACCGACGCAGGCGCCACTTCTTCGTTGTTGTCGTTGTCGAGCCCTCGGCGGTCGTCGCTGGTGACTGGCGGAGGACACGGCCATGCCTGAGCCTCTGGACATCCTGGGCGTCGGCGCGGTCACGCCCGTGGGCCTCGACGCGCCCCAGTCTTGCGCGGCGCTGCGCGCCAAGATCAAGCGCTACACGGCCCTCGAGAACCCCGTGCTCCCCGACCGCGAGCCGCGAGTCGGCGCGCGCGTGTCCGCGGCCCCCGGCCTGCGCCGCAGCGAGGACGAGTGGCTGCTCAACCTCTCGGCCAGGGCCCTGCGCGAGTGCACCGCGCGGCCCAAGTTCGAGGCCGAGAGCACGGCGCTGGTGCTGATGATCCCCGAAGCGCACCGCGCCCACACGCTGTGCGCCCGCGAGGACGCCGACATCCTCCAGGCGCTGCGCGAGCGCCTCGGCCTCGACTTCTCGCCGGCCTCGCGGGTCCTCCGTCACGGGGCGGGCTCGCTCGCGCCGGCCCTGTTCGTGGCCAGGGAGCTGATCACCTCGCGCGCGGCCAAGCGCTGCATCATCGGCGGCGCCGACTCCTTCTTGCGCCGCTTCGACCTCGAGCGCCTCGCGGCCGTTCGCCGCCTGCACGTCCCCGAGGTCCCCCAGGGCGTCGTCCCGGGCGAGGGCGCGGGCTTCGTGCTGCTCGGACCGCAGGTGCGCGCGCGACCCAAGCCCGGAGACAAGCGCCGCCCTCGGCGACGCGTGGCGGTGCTCGGGGCCGGCGTGGGCTTCGAGCGCGAGATCGTGCTCGAGGGCGGGAGCGCCGTGGGCGAGGGCATGGTGCGGGCCGTCGACGCCGCGCTGCTCGACGCCGGGATCGCCGAGGCCGAGGTCGACTTCGTGGCCGGGAACTTCAACGGCGAGCGCTACCAGGCCTGGGAGCAGACCCACGCCCACGCCCGCGCCTATCGGACGCGCCGCGAGATGCTGCCGATGCTGTGGCCGGCGACCTCCTTTGGCGAGACCGGCGTGGCCGGTGGCGTGCTCGCGCTGATCGCCGCGGCCACGGCCATCGATCTCGGCTACGCGCCGGGCAAGTGCGCCGCCGTCGAGGCTCGTTCCGAGGACGAGCTGCGCAGCGCGGTGCTGCTGCGCTGAGCCGATCTCGACATCGCACACTCGGGCGCTGGCCGGAGGCTCGTTGACAGCGCGCGCCGACGCTGACCATGCTCGGGTCATGACGCGCAGGGATATCGGGCTCGCCTTGGTGTTGCTCTCGGGCTGTGCAGACGCGGGCGGCAGCGACGACGCGGGCGTCGATGACGGTTCGACGGGTGCGGAAGAGGTCGGGGAGAGCGAGGCGGGCTCGAGCACGAGCACCGACAGCGGAGGCACGAGCGGCGAGACGGACTCGAGCACGGACAGCGACGAGAGCTCGAGCAGCGACGAAGACACGGGCAGCGAAGACACGGGCAGCGACGACACCGGTGAAGACACCGGCGGCGAGGGCGAGGGCATCCCGGAGGTCAGCTGCGGCGACGTCGTGTTCGACGAAGACTCGCTGCACGCGGCCATCGCCGCCGCCGAGCCGGGCGATACGATCTGCCTCGAGGCCCGGGACTGGCCGGACCTCAGCCTCGAGATCACGGCCGAGGGCAGCGCCGAGGCCCCGATCACGATCGCGGCCGAGTTTGCCGGCGAGACCTTCCTGACCGGCGAGGCGGCGATCGCCATGGCCGGCAGCCACGTGGTCGTGACCGGCCTGGTGTTCCGCGGCGGCCGCACGGCCGACGAGTACCTGGTCGACTTCCAAGCCGGCGACCTCGAGTGCTTCGACTGCCGGCTGAGCAACATCGCCGTGCTCGAGCTCGACGACATCGACGACACCAAGTGGGTGTCGATGCGAGGCCAGCGCAACCGCGTCGATCACAACGCCTTCATCGGCAAGGCCAACGATGGCGCGCTCTTGGTGGTCTGGCGCCCCGACGATGGCAGCGACGACCACCGCATCGACCACAACTACTTCGCCGAGCGCCCCGAGCTGGGGGCCAACGGCGGCGAGACGATCCGCGTGGGGACCAGCGACCAGCACGAGTCGGCCTCGCGCACCGTGGTCGAGGACAACTACTTCTTCGAGAGCGACGGCGAGATCGAGATCATCTCGAACAAGTCCGGCGAGAACATCTACCGCCGCAACGTGTTCGAGTCCTGCGCGGGGTTGCTGACCTTGCGCCACGGCAAGGACGCGCTGGTCGAGGACAACGTGTTCCTGATCGGTGAGGTCGAGGGCGGGGGCGGGGTGCGGATCGTCGACGCCGGGCACCGGGTCATCAACAACTACATCGAGGGCTGCCGAGGGACCTCCAACAACCGCGGGGGCATCGTGCTGATGCTCGCCCACGAGGATCCCGAGCTCAACGGCTACCAGCAGGTCGAGGACGTGCTCGTGGCCAACAACACCATCGTCGACTGCGAGCAGAGCCTGGTCTTTGGGGGCGGGAGCGCCAGCGTGGCGCCGCGCGAGCTCAGCTTGGCCGACAACCTGATCGCCAACGGCGAGTTCGAGGTCGTCCGCGAGATCGTCGGCCTCGAGGACTCGGTGATCGCGGGCAACGTCTACACCGGCGGGGCGCTGGGCCAGGGCGACGCCCAGGGCTTTGCGGTCGCAGATCCACAGCTCGCCCAGAGCGGGGTGATGAAGCGCCCCGGGGTGGGCCTCGACGGCGTCGGTGGTCAGGGCGTGGACTTGGACATCGACGGCGCCGAGCGGGCGAGCCCGCCGGACGTCGGCGCGGACGAGGTCGGGACGCCTCTGCGCGCGCCGGTCACCCGCGAGGACGTGGGCCCGAGCTTCGACTTCGAGGTGCTGCGCGAAGACTGATCGCGACGACTTGGGCGATTGGGTGGGCTGGGCGTCAGCGGGCGCTCGGTCCCCTGGCTTGCTCCCTGGCGGCTCGGCGCTGGGCGAGGGCGTAGGCGACCCCCGCCGCGAGGTCGCGCTGGGTGTTCATCGTCCCGAGATCGATGCCGAGGTGGATCAAGGTCTGGGCGATCGATGGCCCGATGCCGACGAGCACGCACTGCGTCCCGAGCAACCCGGCCGCCTGGGTGGCCGCGATCAGCTGGCTAGCCACGGCCGAGTCGACCATGTTCACGCCGGTGATGTCGATGATCACGATCGCCGCGCGGTGGCGCTGGATCCCCTCGAGCAGCGCGTCCATGAACGACTCTCCGCGCTCGTTGGTCATCTGGCCGACCAGGGGGACGACGAGCACGCCGTCGCGGATCGGCAGCACCGGGGTCGAGAGCGCGCGGATCGTCTTGTGCATGGTCGCCTCGGTCTCGGCGAGGGCCTTCTCGGCCCGCTTTTGCTCGGTGAGGTCGCGGACCCAGCCCACGATGTAGCGTGGTCGGCCGTGTTCATCGTGGATGGGCATCTTCGTGACCTGCACGATGTTGACGCCCTTTGGACCCAAGTCGACGGTGTCCTCGAAGCAGGCGATCGCGTGGCCGTCGGCGATGCTCGCGTCGTCCTCGTCGAAGCGCGCCGCGATCTCCGGGGGGAAGAGGTCCGCGTTGCGCTTGCCGGCGAGGGTCACCGGGGTCAGGCCGACGTTCGTGGCGCTGGTCATGTTGGCCACGAAGTAGGCCTGATCCTGGCTGCGCTTGACGAAGATGATGTCGGGCACGAGGTCGATGGCGGCCTGATAGGCGCGGCAGCGTTCGCGCAGGAGCTCGAGCTCGCGCAGATCGTGGAACTGGACGCCGACGTGGCCATCGCCGAGGGGGAAGGCCTCGACGCGCAAGACCAGCGGGTCGGGATCGTCTCCAGCGAGCTCGATGCGCTCGAGCTCGACCCGCGCCTGCGAGCGGCTCGCGCTCGCGCACAGCTCGGGCAGGCCGGCGGCTTGGAGCGCGGGGAGGGCCGCTTCGAGCAGCGCGAGCGCGGCCGGGTTTTGGGCGACGAGCTCGAGCTGACCTTTGTCGAGGCGATAGATGTGCGTCGCCGTTGGCAGCTGCTCGAAGAGACCTCGCAAGACATCGACGCACAACCCACTCATGCTCTAAACGTCACACGCGGTGTCATGCTTCTGCAAGCCCGCCGTGGGCTTCGAGCGAGCTTTCGTGCGAGTTTTCGAACGAGATGTGGCGCTCGCGGCTCCGCCTCCACGCGGGGGCGGAGCCCAACTCGTGTCACGCATCGGGAGCGGTGCGCGAGAAGCTCTCGCGCGCCTCGAGGCGCTCGAGCGTGACCAGCAGCTCGGGGTGACGCTCGATCGGGTACGCGCCACGAAAGCGCATCCAGGCCAAGGTGGTGGCGAGGGCGATCTCGGGGAGGCCGAGCTGGCGTTGGGGCGTCAGCCAGCCGTCCTCGACGTGGGTGGCGAGCCAAGCCATGGCACTGGCTGCCCGGTCGGCGTGCTTTTGGAGGTAGCCGTGATCGAGGGGCAGGCCGTCGCGGCCTAGGTAGAGCCGGTTGATGAGCCCATCCATGGCGCCATCGATCACCGTGATCGCGTTGCGCCCGACGATGTCCTCGGGCGCGAGTGGGGCGAGCTGCCCCGGCCCGTGGCGAAGCATGAGCAGCTCGCTGATCAGGTGTGAGTCGAAGACCAGCTCACCCGCGGGGTCGTCGGGGCTGGTGAGAAATTCTGCCGTGGGCACCTTCCACACCGGGCAGCGCTCGCGCAGGGCGGACTGCCCGGGGCCCTCGGGATCGGCGGTGTCGACGAGGCTGTACTCGACGCCGAGTTCGTGGGCGAGGATACGGACGCGGCGGACATAGGGGGAGGTGCGGGTGCCGTAGATGCGCAGCATGTCACGCGAGTCTGCCACGCTTGCTGGCGGCCGAACGTGGTAGATCGAGGCCATGGTCCTTCGTTGTGTTCGTACCCCGCTCGCGCTCTCGCTCCTGCTGGCCTCGGCCGTGGCCTGCGGCGGCGATCGAGACCAACGCATCGCCGAGCTCGAGGCGGAGGTCGAGGCGCTGCAGACGGAGGCCAAGGCCAGCAGCGAGGCGGGGGCGACCAAGCTCGAGGCCGCCGAGGCCAAGGTCGAGACCCTCGAGACCAAGGTCGAGGAGCAGGCCGGCAAGATCGCCGAGCTCGAGGGCGACAAGGGCAGCCTCGAGGGCGAGCTCGAGCAAAAGAGCGAAGCCCTCGAGCAGATCAAGACGCTCCAGGACGCCCTCGCCAAGTCCCTGGTCGAGGAGATCGAGACCGGGGACATCCGCGTGTCGGAGCGCGGCGGCTACCTCGTGGTCGACGTCTCCGACAAGGTGCTGTTCTCGACTGGCGAGGCCGAGCTCAGCGAGCGCGGTCAAAAGGTGATCTCGCGCCTGGCCGAGAGCCTGCTCGCGCTCCCCGACCAGGCCGTGTTTCAGGTCGGCGGGCACACGGACAACCAGCCGATCAAGTCCGAGGAGGTCAAGGCCAAGTTCCCGACCAACTGGGAGCTCTCGGCCGCGCGGGCGACCAACGTGGTCCGCTTCCTCGAGGAGAGCTGCGAGGTCCCGGGCAAGCGCCTGGTCGCCGCCGGGTTCTCGCAATTCCGGCCGGTGGCCAACAACAAAAAGCCCAAGTCCCGGGCCAAGAACCGGCGCATCGAGATCGCCTTGCTGCCGCCGCGAGCCTGAGCAAAGGAGGTCGACATGCAGGAAGACTTGGCAACGAGCGAGGGCGAGCCCGTGCTGATCCGCGGGGCCGAGGTCTTCGACGGTCTCGGCGGGCCGCCGCGGCGCGTCGACGTGCTGGTTCGCGGGGGCGTGGTCGAGGCCATGCTCGCCCCGGGCGAGGCCGGGCCCGAGGGCGCGCGGATCATCGACGCCGCCGGCTGCTGGCTGACCCCCGGCTTCATCGACCTGCACACCCACTACGACGCCGAGCTCGAGATCGCCCCGAGCCTGGGCGAGTCCCTGCGCCACGGCGTGACCACGGTCGTGATCGGCAGCTGCGGCTTGAGCATGGCCGTGGGCGACCCCGTCGACCTCGCCGACATGTTCTGCCGCGTCGAGGGCATCCCGCGGGCCACGGTCAAGCCGACCCTCGAGCGCGTCAAGACCTGGGACGGCCCGCGGGCCTACTTCGAGCACCTCGACGGCCTGCCCCTGGGGCCGAACGTCGCCGCCTTCCTGGGCCACTCGGCGATCCGCGCCGCGACCATGGGCCTCGGCCCGAGCCTCGACGCCAACCACCGGCCGAGCGCCGGCGAGCTCGCGGGCATGCTCGCCCTCGTCGACGAGGCTCTCGACGCCGGCTTCATCGGCCTGTCGATCAACACCTTGCCCTGGGACAAGATGGACGGCGAGCAATTCCGCAGCCTGCCCACCCCCTCGGTGTTCGCGAGTTGGTCGGAGTATCGCGCCCTGGCTCGGCGGCTGCGCGCGCGCAAGGCCGTGCTCCAGGGCGTCCCCAACATCTCGACCAAGGTCAACGTGCTGCTCTTCGCCCTGCTCAGCGCGGGGCTGCTGCGCCCGGGCCTCAAGACCTCGCTGATCGCGATGATGGACGCGCCGGCGGCCCGCGGCATCCACAGGATCGTCGGCCTGCTGACCCGGGTCGTCAATCGTCTGCTCGGCGGTGACCTGCGCTTTCAAGCCCTGCCCAACCCCTTCGACATGCGCGTCGACGGCATCGAGGTCCCGGTCTTCGAGGAGATCGGCGCGGGCACGGAGGCGCTGCACCACGAGGACCCCGAGGCCCGCGCGGCCCTGCTGCGCGACCCCGGCTATCGCCGCCGCTTCAAGCGACAGTGGCGCAACCCGATCCTCGGCCGCGCCTATCACCGCGACCTCGCCGAGCCGCGCATCGAGGCCTGCCCGGACCCCGCGTTGATCGGCCGCTCCTTCGCGGACATCGCCGCCGAGCGCGGCCTCGATCCCATTGATCTGATGCTCGATCTGGTCGCCGAATATGGCGACGACCTCGAGTGGTTCACGGTGGTCGCGAATGATCGTCCGCGGTGGCTCGACTGGATCATCGAGCACCCGGGTGTGCTGATTGGCTTCAGCGACGCCGGCGCACACCTGCGCAACATGGCCTATTACAATTTCCCCCTGCGCATGCTCGCGCGGGTGCGCGAGCGCGAGGTCATGACCCCGGGCCAGGCCGTGCGCCGGCTGAGCTCGGAGATCGCCGACTGGCTGGGTCTCGACGCCGGCCGCGTCGAGATCGGCGCGCGGGCGGACCTGGTGATCATCGACCCCGAGGCCCTCGACGGCGAGCTCGAGGCCGTTCACGAGGCGCCGATGCCCGGCTTCGAGGGCCTCTCGCGCCTGGTCAGGCGCAACGATCGCGCCGTCCGCCACGTGTTCGTGGGCGGCCGTGAGGCCTGGGCGGGCGGGGCTTTTTGCGAGGGCGTGGGCCGCGAGCGCGGCTTTGGCCGGGTGCTCCGGGCACAGCACGGCTGAGCGCCGACAGCGGGCGGCAGCGCGCCATGGTCGGGCGGACGCGCGGGCCCGAGCCGCTACTCGGCGGGAGCCTCTGCCGGGCCGCGAGGATCGTCTGGCAGGGGCGGCCAGACCTTGGTCAGCGGCCTCAGGAAGCGCAGCGGCGAGGTGAAGCGCCAGGCCACGAAGAGCAGCGCGAGGTAGCCCAGCAAGATCCCGAGGACCACCAGCGCCTTGCCCGGGTAGTCCCCGGGGAAGCCGAGCACGCAGATCGGCATGAGCACGAAGAGGGGCAGACCGAGCAGCGCCGAGGGGGTCACCGCGAGCACATAGTTGCGGGCGGTGGGGCCCTCGAGCTGGGGATCGAGCATGCGCAGCAAAGCCAGCCCGGTGGTCGCCGTGCCCGTGAGCGCGCCGAAGGCGACGACCGCGTGGTGAAAGGGCGCCGTGGGGAAGGCACGGCGAGCCATCCACACGCAGGCGAAGAGGGTGGTCAGGCCGCCGGCCGTGGTGATCAGCAAGACCGGGGCGAGGAAGTCGATCAGCACCTCGATGCGCACCGCGGCGAGGGCGGCGCAGGTCGCCAGATCGATGATCGCGCTGCCGATCCGCGCGAGCAGATCGTTGTCGAGGGGCGAGCCGCCGGGCAGCCGCCCCGCCACGGGCCGCAGGAGCAGGCCGAAGCCCGTGGCCAGCAGGAAGTGGAAGCCGTAGAGCGTGGGCTGGTGCTTGGCCGGGAGCAGCCCGCCGATGTGGACCAGAAATTGCCAGGTCATCAGATAGACGATGGCCATGGCGATCAGCTGGGCGGTCATCGGCTCGAGCTCACCGAGCAGGGCGCGCTTCGCCGGCGGCCGCTCGGGAAAGATCGTCTGCGCCTCCAAACCAGCGTCGAGGCGCCCCGGCGCGCGATCCCAGCCCATCCGCCGCCCCCACACGACCAGCGCCACGCCCATGACGCAGCACCACATGTAGCCGAGCGCCGCCATGATCAGCCCGAGCTGCGCGCCCTTGGCCAGCCCAGCCTGCCCCTCCCAGGCGCCACCGAGGGTCATGGCCGGCCCTGGTCCCTGGTTGAAGCCCAGGGGGAGGAGCATGGCGAAGCCCGTGTGCAGCTCGGGCCCGCCGGCTGCCAGGTTCCAGCCAAACACGCACAGCAGCCCGACCACGCCCTGCAAGGTGGCGATCGCCGGGACGGCGAAGGCGATCGAGCGCACCGTCCCCGAGCGCTTGCCCGGGGGCGGCGACTGGAGGCTGATGGCGATGAAGATCAGCGCGAGCAGGTGATAGATGACCGCCTCGAGCCGCTCGCTCGAGAAGGGCAGGAGCTCGAGGCCGCTGGGGCCAAGGAGCATGGCCATGGCACCCGCGAGCAGCGCGTCGGGCATGCCGAGGCGCTGGAGGGGGGAGATGGCCTTGCGCAAGGTGACCGCCACCGCCAGGAGGGAGATGATGATCAGGAGATCCTGTACGTAGCCACCGGACCAGTAGGCCATGAGGGGGAGTGTGCCGCAGGATGGGGGGTTTTGGGGGTGTGAAAGTCTTGTCTGGGTGTGAACGCTGGTTCGCTGTTGTGCGTTCCTGAGGGCAGGGATGGTCGCTCGTGGGTCGATGGTTCAGCGAGGGCGATATCGCGCTAGGGTTGGAGGCGAAAATCTGATCAGAAAAATGAATTGGAATGATTGTATTTGGGACATGTGTTCATGTCATGAAAAAAATAAAGTCCCATATTGTTCGGGGGTGGCGGAGGGGCACCTTGTTCTTGGTGTTTTCGGCTTTCGGATGTGGTTGTGGTCAATATGAGTATATGCGGAAGTGGGGTTCGTTTTATAGGTTGAGTGGTGTGATGGGGGAGGGGCCCGTTGTTGAAGTGGTCGGAAAACATGAGGGCGGTGCTCATGTTCAGATTATTAGGCCGTCTAATTGCGGGAATAAGGCGTGTTACCCGTTCAGTGAGTTGAAAGATGGAGCTATCGAGATCGAGGCTCGAGAATTTGACGATATGGGTGGGGCTGTTTTTGGTGATTTGAACGTGTTGTCGGCACCGCACGAGAAGGAACTTGTATGCTCCGGTGTGCTTGTGAAGGTGAAAGGGGGAGTCAAGGTTTTGACGGCGGCCCACTGTCTTGATGAAAGTCGGATTCGTGCTTGGGATGAGAAAGAGTTTCCCGGGTGGGTTGTCATTTTCGGTCGAAGGGCCTCGACAGATGCTAGTGAGGCCGGGAAGGTTCGGGTCCCGAAGAGCGACTGGACTTATGTGCGTAGTGTCTATGCTTGTGAGGAGGGGCGTGATGAGGATTGGGCGTTGATCGATATCGATCTGCCAGACGGGAGCCGTGATGTGACTCCGCTCGAGCTCAGTTCTCGTGAGGAGATTGGTGCGGGGGAAGTGGGGTGGCTTTTTGCTCATCCGATGGGATTGCCCTTGATAAAGGCTCTGGCCGTTAAATTTGGCGGGTTTAGGGATCATTCGTGGGGTTATGAGTCACTGTCTTCCAGTGGAAGTTCTGGTGGCGCTGTTGTTATTGATGGTGAGGTCATCGGTGTGCATAAAGGTCTGTCTTCTGGAGGAGGGGGGCGAGGACTGTTGCGAGGTGGGGTCAAGATCCTGACCAGTGGTCATTATATTAATGATAGAGTGTCCAGTGGCGAGATGCCTCATGTAGGTTGCCCTGGACCTGAAAACGGAAAATGAGAGTCGAAAAGACATGAAGGAGAAGAGTGATGTCAGTAAGCTATGAAATTATCCTCAATGCTGGTGGTCCTGTGACTGGTAGTTCGAACCGGATTGCCAGTGGGCTTTCAGTTGATTCGAGTTCTGGTGACTTGAAGTGGGGCTCGGGATCGGGACTGGTGACCGTGGATCGCATCGAGTTCACGTACTCTGGGACGGATACTGATCCAATCATACTGTCGATTTCTTGTACTGGGACTGCCTACCTTGGCCCACTGAGCTATGGGATCCTCAACACGAACGTGAAGCCCCGACAAGGGGGAGTCACGTGGAGCAACAGTGGCTCGGTGCTCACGGTGACCATTACCCCACCTGAGTCTCCTCTTCCCGATCAGTGCAGCAACTATGCTCAGGTCGAGTGGCTCGACGTGAGCAATGAACCCCCCACCAAGTTGCACGTGAAGATCAAGCGGCAAAAGGACAGCTCCTCCGCTTGCCCCTTCGTCGGCTGAGCAAACCCAACAACCCCCGGCGAGGCTCGGAGCGCTCCGAGCCTCGCCGGCTCTTCATTCAACCCCAACCATCGTCTCGGGGTTCTCGTCATCGCCAGGGTCATGAAACAACCCCGGCGCCACGCTCACGAAGACCGCCGCCTCGTCCACGTCGAGGCACGCGAGCACATAGTTGTCCGGGTCATCATCGGCCAGCGCGATCGGGATCGCCGACCCGCCGCCCTCGAGCCCCACGCTCACCCCGAGCCGCTGCGCCTCGCCCAAGGCCGCGCCCCCAGGCCCAGTGACGCCGCCTTGCCAGGTCAGCTGAACCACCTGCAGCGTCCCCTCGGGGCACTCGCCCGCGAGCCCGGGCGTGTCGGGCTCGAAGCGCTGGGCAAAGACCAGGCTCGGTCCGTCCTCGAGGGGGGTGATGTCCTCGATGCGCAGCCCCTGGAGCGGGCGCGCGTCGACGCTGTCGAGGACGCCGACGACCTCCACGGCCACGGGCTGGGCCTGCGCGGTGCCAAAGGGCCCCGCGAGCAACACGGTGTGCAGCTCGAGGGCCTCGTTGGCCGGGTTGAGGGTGGCGCACAGGGGGACGAGCTCTTCCCCGTCTTGGGTCTCGACGATGAAGTCCTCGGGGTCGAGGGTCGCGTCGTCGACCTGGGCGGAGAAGACCACGGGCATGCCGTCCTCGCCGCCCACGGGCACACCACACAGCGCCGTGGCCGTGGCCGGGAGCGCGTCGAGGCCGTAGTAGGCGGACAGGAGCTCGACCGCGGGCGCTCCCCCGTCGGTGCCGGCTTCGGTGTCGGTGTCGGTGTCGTCGCCTGTGGCGTCGGTCGAGGATTCGGTGCTCGTGCTGTCTTCGCCGGTCGTGTCTTCTTCGCCGCCCGTGGTCCCAGACGACGACGAGCTGCCGTCGCCGTCCTCGCTCTCACCGCTGCCTTCGCTGGTCTCGCTGTCTTCGCTCTCCTCGCTCGAGGACGAGTCGCAGGCGAGGCTCGAGGCTGCGCCCGAAACCACCAGCAACACCGCGCCCAGCCGACTCGCCCGCCGCGCGATGCGTGCGTTCATGTCCAAGTTCTGCATGCGGACGAGCCTAGTGTGCGCGGCAGAGGACTTGAAGGGTCTCAGGCGCCGGACCGCCGGTTGCTGACGAGGCGCGAGGAGGGAGTTTGTCGGGCACAAATGACTGACGAGCAACGAAGTCAGCGGCCGGTGCTCCAAGCCTGGGGCCCTTCAAGTCCTCTGCCGCGCACACTAGACGCATCCGCCTCCGCCGACCGCCGCTGAAGTGTGTGGTTGTGTTTCGCCCGCGCAGTACCGAGGGCCCGCCCGTCAGCGCTCGTCGAGCTTGGCCTGGAGCGCGCGCATGACCTCGTCCATGCCGCCCTTGGTGTAGAGGGTGTGGATCTCGTAGCGATAGGTCCGCGCCAGGCTCACGCCCTCGGTGATGATGTCGCGCAGCTGCCAGCTGCCCTGGACCTCGTGCATCACATAGTCCACGTGCACGCGCTTGGTCTTGCCGGCGACGCGCAGCTCGACGCGGGTGTCGATCTTGGTCGCGCGCTCGCGGACCTCGGCGCCGAGGACCTCGACCTCGCCCTTGCGGTGCTCGGCGAGCATGCGCAGGTAGTTGCGGCGGATCAGCGCGGTCAGCAGGGCCTCGAAGGCGGCGCACTGGTCGGCGCAGCGCTCGGCGTAGCGCTCGGATCCGCCGAGCGCGGTGTGGGCCAGCCAGGTGTAGTCGAGCAGGCGATCGACCTCGGCCTCGACGCGGGCGGGCTTGGCCTTGGCGTCGACGAGCTCGATGAGCTCGGCGCGGGAGCGCTCGAAGCTCTCCTGGGCCGTGGGTGGAGCCGCGTGCGCGGGTGTGGGGAGCGAGAGCGCGCAGACGAAGGCGGAACACCACGTGCAGAGGACGAGGGCAGGGGCGAGGGGTCGCACGATGGCCCCCGACGTCGGCGCCCGAGCCCAGATTCACGCCCCGAGCGCCGGTAGGGGGTCGAATTCGCCCTGGGGCGGGGATCCTGTAGGAGCCCATCGTGGAACCCGATGCGTCGGGTTCCACTTTGGGAACCTGTCTTCGAGGGCTGCATGGGTCCCATGAACCGAGCTATCGTAGCCAGGTGGATGAGCAGGACGCGAAGCGTGAGCGCGAGGCGACGCGGACCAAGCTGCAGCGTGCGGCCGTGGAGATGGCGGCGCGCCGCTCCCTGGCCAAGGGGTCGAGGACCAGAACTCCAAGCCTGGCCGAGCGCGTCGAGGCCCTCGGTTTTGGGGTCGAGACCGCGCGGGTCTTCGATCTCCTGCCGGTCATCCACGTGGCCTGGGCGGACGGCGAGGTCCAGATGCTCGAGCGCGAGGCGATCATGCGCGTGCTCGAGGCGCGAAAGATCCCACCTGGCAGTGAGGCCCATGTGCTCGTCGACACACTGCTCGAACGCCACCCGGGCAAAATCTATATGGATGAAACACTCGCGGTGCTGCGCGAGATCGTCGCCAATGACAGGCGGCGAAGCGAGGCGCTGGTCGACCTGTGTTTCGTGATCGCGCGCGCCCACGGGGCCGGGGTCCTGGGTCTGCGTGACCCCATTGATTCGCGGGAAAAGCAGGTGCTCTACGAGGTCGCGGACGCGCTGGGATCGCGGGCGCAGCTGTGGGTACGGGCCAAGTTTGGTGAACTGGTACCAGAGGCATAGGCTCGTGGGCCGGTTTGGTGTGAGTGGCAAAAAGTACACTCAATGCCCCGCTTTGTAATCACTGAGGCGGCGCCTACTCAAAGTGTCATGTTTTTCAATCTGCATGATTTTTCTGCCCCTCTTTTTCATTTAATCACTATTGTTTGAAGGCGCGACGTGAAAGCGCGCGTTTGTCCAAGACAGATCGGAAGAAGACATGTTCAACGCACATATTCTCGCCAAGACGCTGCTCCCTGCTGTCGTGCTGCTGTGCTCGCAAGCGCCCAGCTTCAGCGCGGAGCTGGTCACGACCTTTGCCGATGACGAGCTCCCCGAGGGCGTGGCGATGTCGAGCGATGGGACGCTCTACGTCGGGATCTTGACCACAGGTGAGATCAAGGCCGTCGAGCTCGACGGGACCACGACCAGCGTCGCGGCCATGGAGCTCGACGGCGGCTTCATGCCCGGGCTGGGCATCGCACCGGACGGCGAGATCTATGTCGCCGCGTCGGCGCCCACGGAGGGCTCCACGGGCCACGGGATCCTCCACGTCGACGAGGGCGCGGGCACGGTCTCGCTCTTCGCCCCCTTCCCCCTCGACACCTTCCCCAACCACATCACCTTCGACGCCAGCGGCGACATGCTGGTCTCGGAGTCGGACCCCGGGAGCATCTACAAGGTCGACATGGCGACCGCCGAGATCTCGCTGTGGGCCGATGACCCACGCCTCGAGGGCCTGGCCGTGGCCGAGCTCGGCGGGCTGGTCCTGGGCGCCAACGGCTCGGTCTTCGACAAGGACTACGACACCCTCTATGTCTCGAATTCTTCGACCAGCGAGATCCTCGCCATCGACGTGCTCGCCGACGGCAGCGCGGGGTCGCTGACCTGCTTCGCTGGGGCCGCGGCCGACTGCGCCGTCGACACCTCCGGCTACGTCGAGGGCCCCGACGGCGTGGCCTTCGACAAGCACGGCAACCTCTACATCGCCAGCGGCCTCAACGACGCGATCGTCCGCATCAGCAAGTACGGCGACGTGGACACGATCTGGTCCGGCTACCCGCTCGAGTGGCCGACGGTGCTGATCAACGGGGCGACGCCGCAGACCAAGCACGACCTGTTCACGACCAACATCGACATCAGCCGGCTCTTTGGTGGGACGGGGGATCCGCTGCCGGGGGTCGTGCGCCTGAACCGGGGCCAATAGGAGCCCAAGGTGCTGTGAAACCACGCAGCGCGGGCGCGGGCCAGGTGTGGCCACGCGCCCGCGAGGAACCTGTCTTCGTCTTGGGCTACGAGTAGATCTCGGGGCGCAGCACGCCGATGAAGGGCATGTTGCGGTAGCGCCCCTTGTAGTCGAGGCCGTAGCCGACCACGAACTCGTCGGGACATTCGAAGCCGACGTAGCGCGCCCCCATGTCCTCGAGCTCCTTGCCCTTGCGCACGGCCTTCTTGTCGAGCAGCGCGGCGATCTCCACGGACGCCGGCTTGCGCCCGCGCAGGGTCTGGCGCAGGTAGTGGAGCGTCAGGCCGGTGTCGATGATGTCCTCGACGATGATCACGTGGCGGCCCTCGATGGAGCGGTCGAGGTCCTTGAGGATACGGACGACGCCCGAGGACTTGGTGCCGGCGCCGTAGGAGGACACGGCCATGAAGTCGACGGTCAGCGGCAAGTTGACCGCGCGGGTCAGGTCGGCGAGGAAGGGGTAGGAGCCCTTGAGGATGCCGAGCATCAGGGGGTCCTTGTCGGCGTAGTCTTTGGTGATCCGCTGGCCGATCTCGACGACTTTGCTCTCGATGGTCTTGGCGTCGAAGATCACCTCGCGCAGGTCGTTGCGCAGGCCACCTTCCCAGATCTCGGCGTAGGGCTCGTCGGTCATGGGGCCGACGCTACCACCCCGAAAGGCGGGGTGGATCCTGGCCAAGAGGCCTCTGGGCGCGTTTGTGTGGCCGCGTAGCGAGCGCCTTCGCGCAGGCGAGGAGATCTCGGCTCACTCCGAGGTGACCCTGCGGCCCATCAGCGCGTGGACAGCGCTGCTCGCATCGAGGCGGCCCTCGACGAGGGCCGAGATCACGTCGGCGATCGGCGTGCGCAGCTTCTTGCGGATGCCAAAGGCCGCGACGCGGTGGGCGACCTCGATGCCCTCGATGCTGCCGCCGGCGCGCTCGCGGGCCTGCTCCGGGGAGGCGCCCTCGGCCAGGGCGCGGCCGAGCTCGATCTCGGGGCGGTCGCTGCCGGCGACGGCGGCCAGGAGATCGCCGAAGCAGGCAAGGCCGCCGAAGGTCTCGACGCGGGCGCCGAGGGCCCGGCCGATGCGCGCGACCTCGGCGACGCCGCGGGTGGTCAGGGCGCCGATCGTCGCCGGGCCAAAGCCGGCCCGCTGGGCGAAGCCGATGGTGAAGAGCAGCAGCCCGGTGAGCGCGGCGGCGAGCTCGACCCCGCGCAGGTCGTCGCTGTCGTAGATGCGCAGGGTCGGGCTGGCGATCGCGGTGCGCACGGCGTCGACGACCTCGGGGAATTCGCTGCCGACCACGCCGGCGCCGGGGCTGGCGTCGACGAGCAGCTCGGCGCTGATCGGCCCGGCCAGGGCGCCGATGCGCCGGCAGGGGGTGAGCGTCTTGATCAGGTGGCTCATGGTCCGCAGCTCGTCGTCGAGCAGGCCGCGGCTGACGTGGACGATCAGGTGGCCGCCGTCGAGCTGGTGGCCGGCGCGCTCGAGGGCGTCGGCGGCGTAGCGCGAGGGCACGGCCAGCAAGATCAGCTCGGCGCTGGCGAGGTCGGTGGCCGCGCGGGTCAGGCGGATGTTGGGGTCGCCGAGGTCGAGCTCGCGGCGGCTCCAGACCAGCACCTCACCGCTGCGCGCGGCGGCCTGGGCGAGGGCGCGACCAAAGCGGCCGGCGCCGATCACCGCGACGGGAGGGCGCTCGCCGGCCTCGCCGAGATCGGGGGCGTCGTAGCTGCGGTCGAGGCCCTCGGGCTCCACGGGGCTCATCGCGTCCCTCCCATGGTTGCGAGCTCTCGCCCGGCGCGGAGCTCATCGGGGTCGGAGGCGTCGGCCAGGTCTTCGGCCCAGGGCACCAGGCGGTTTTGGTAATAGAGCAGCAAGCTCGGATCCTCGAGGATGATCTCGCCTTGATCGAGGCGCGCGACGGTGCGCTCGTGGTAGCCGTCCCAGGCGTCCATGGCCCGCTCGAGGGCTCGCTCGGCGCTATCCGTGAGCAGGTAGGCGTTGAGGTGCAGGCGCCCTGCGTCGGCCAGGGCGGACAGCCGCTCGCGGGTCTGGGTGTAGCTGTGCACGTACTCCTGGTGAGACCAGCGGACCTCGCCGCGTCGGCGCATGCGCCCGAAGAGGTCGACCCCCGGGGTCTCGGCCACGAGCTTGCGAAAGAGCACGTGGGCGACGAGCTGCGTGGTCATGACCACGGTCTCGCGCTGGTAGGCGGCGACGAGCTCCTGGCTGAGCTCGCGGGTGTAGGCGGCGTCGCGGACCGGATCGAGCACGGGCTGGCCGCGGCGCGAGACGTAGCGGACCGGGTCGATGATCCGCCCGTCGGGGGCGAGCGAGCGACCCTGCTCGTCCACGCGGTTGCCGAAGGGATCCAGGGCCTGGCCGTAGCGCAGCACGCAGGCGCCGCCGTAGTTTGTCAGGCGCTTGAAGAAGGCCAGCCAGCGGTCGAGCTGGGAGAACTCGTCGTCCTCGATGATGTAGCGGGCCTGGCCCTTCTCGAGCAGGTAGTCCTCGATCAGGCTCTCGGCCTCGAGCACGAGGGCGTAGTTGATGGTCAGGGGTACGAAGAAGATCGGCTTGGGCTGCTCGCCGCGGACCCGCGCGCGGATCGCCCGGCGCGTGTAGGCCTCGACGGCGGTCCCCGCCAGGCCGAGCTTGAGCCGGTTCTCGATCATCCCCGAGCGGCTGCGCGTCCCGCCCGGGAAGAAGAGCGAGTGGTAGCCGCGCTCGATCATCACGCACGAGTAGGTCTTGAGCACCTGCTTGTAGACCCCGGCCTTGATCCGCCGATCCACGCGGTAGGCCCCGAGGTTGTGCATGAAAAACGAGATGATCGGGTTGGTGAACAGGTTCTTGCCGGCGCCGTAGACCACCGGGGGGAGGTCTTCTCGGGCCAGGCTCTCGCCCACCGCGAGCGAGTCGAGGTTGGAGGAGTGGGTCGGGACGACGATCACCGTGCCGATCTCGCTGAGCGCGTGCAGGGACTCGACGTTGCCGGAGATCGAGATCAGCCGGTCGACGCCGATCTTGCCCGCGCTCATGGTCTCGCGGGCGAGCTCACGGGGGTTCATCACCCCGGCGATCAGCCCAGGGATGACCCGCTGGGAGAACTGGTAGACGCGCGGGTCGAAGTTGCCGGCGACGTCGCGGGCCATGGTCTCGACCACCCGGCGCAGGGTCTCGCGCAGCTCGGCGTCGTTCATGCGCGAGAGCTTGCGGACGACCTTGCGCCAAAAGCCCAGCCACTCCCAGGCCTCGTCGTCGCGCTGCTTCTCGAGCCGCGCGATCTCGAGGTGGGCGGTCTCGTTGAGCAGCACGAGCAGCTCGTCGGCGGGGTAGTGGGCGACGACCCGGGCGACGACCTCGCTGATGACCAGGTCGCGCTCGTCGTTGAAGGTGAAGATCCGCGGGGCCCCGGGTCGCGGGCGGGCGCCGAACCACTGCGGGAGCCGGATCGGCTTGGTCAGCAGATCCCGGACGCGGGACGATTTGGGCTTGGGGGCGGGCTTGTCCATGCGTGCGGTCGACGGAGCATAACCCCAACCGGAGCGCGGGCGTGGCAGCACACCAACGCGAAGAGGCGAACGCAGCGTGGCGCTCGCCTCTTCGCGAGTGAATCAGAGGTTGGTGGACGCCGGCGAGTGTCAGTGACGCTTGGTCGGAACCGGCTCGGGGGCAGGCTTCGGGCCGGGGGTCGTCGGCCAGGTGGACACCTCGTCGTCGTGGCCGATGATGTCCTCGTTGGCCAAGGTGCCCTCGATGCGCAGGGGAGCCGCGGGCATCTCACCGGCGGTCTCGGGGGCCTGGCGATCGAAGCCGGGCTGCTGGGGGGTGCAGCCGCCGGGCTCGCTGCCGAACTCCTCGGGGGTCTCGCCGGGGGCGGGCTCGTTGACGGGCTCGTCGTCGCCGACGACGACGATCTCGATGTCTCCCTCGATCTCGAGGGCCGCGAGCTCGCTGAGCTCGGCGTCGGACATGGCCTCGAGCTCGTCGATGTCGAGCTCGAGCACGGGGGTCTCGGCGCTGTCGCAGGCGGCCAGGGTCAGGCCGAGGGCGAGGAGGGGAGCGGCGAGGCGGGGGAGGGCGGGGATGAAGCGGAACATGATGGGTTTCCTCGAAGAGGGGGGAATCGTCTTGGTGCGGTGGCTCGACAGGTGGTCGGCGTGTGCGGCTCGCTCCTGGAGCGACCTGTTGTTTGGTCCGCGCCGGCTGTGCAAAGTCGGGACCAACTTTTTTCAGGCCGCTCGCGACCGCCTCGAGTTTTTTCGAGGGCAGGAGTGGGAGCTCGCGAAGGTCGGCCGCGGTCTTTTCCGTGAGGCGCTTCGCAATTCCTCGCGGCCCTGCCAGCGGCGATTCGAACGAGCCGCCACCGCGCCCGAAGCGAGCTGCGTGAGGCGCTCGCTTCAGGTCCCCGGGGCTAGCCCTGAGGCCAGTGGAAACGGTGTTTGGTGAGTGAAGTCGCCCGACCACAGTGGTTGCCAGGGCTGCTCGAGGAGCCCGGCTCGGCGGCCACGTCGATGGCCACGCACTTCGCTCGCGCTGGCGAACGAGCGTGGCCAGGCGCATCGACCAGCGCTCGAGCAGACGTCGCGTCGATGGTCGCGGTCGTGCGTCACCCGCGAGGGTCGGCACTGGGGTCCAAGTTGAGGCGAGGGGTCGCTTGGCCACCAGCTCGCGCTGGCCTTGCTGTACGGTGAAACAGCGATGTCTTTGACGGTTTTTGCGGAAAAGAGGGGCTTTTGGCACCGCGGAAGCGGTGGGTTTGGTGTGGCCGCCATGGACGTCTGCCTGTCGCCACCGCCGGGCCCCGTGCCCATCCCCTACACGAACTTTTTGACGGCCATCGATCTCGTCAAAGGCAGCAAGACCGTCCGCATCGACGGTGAGCCGACGGCGCTCGAGAACCTCTCCGAGACCTCGACGAGCACGGGGGACGCGGGCGGGACGCTCGGGGGCAGCGTGATCACCGGGAAGATCCTCGGGAAGGGTTACTTCACGGTCTGGTCGATGACCGTGTTCATCGAGGGCCTGGGCGTGGCTCGCCACGGCGACCTGATGGGCCAAAACAGCGCCTCGGCCCCGGGCTCCACCTATAACGGCGGCGCGGTCAACCAGGCCGCCAACCCCCAGGCCCAGGTGCCCGCGCCGGTCGCCAGGCAGCAGGCGGCCGCGCCCGCCGTGCTCCAGGCCACGGGTCCCGGCAACACCGCGCCCGTGCAGCCGGTCCCCTGCGACTTCGAGAAGGTCGCCTTCTCCTGTGGCCACGGCGGCGACGACGACAAGCGCAAGGGCAAGGTGTTCGAGTTCACCTTCAACGGCAACATCCAGGACAACCTGGCCAAGGGGCCCGCGAGCGCGCCCTTCACCAAGAACATCCAGCTCACCGCCGGCGCGGACGATGGCACCGCCGACGATCTGACCATCGAGATCAGCGGCGGCCCCGGCTTCAATTGCAGCAAGGGGCACCCCAAGGTCGCGATCACCGATCGTTCGACCGGCGTCACCACCGTCAAAAATGGCGAGCAGAGGGTCGTGTACAAGGCCAAGTCCAAGACGGTCGAGCTCCCGGGCTGGGGGATCTTGGACCTCGCCGTGGCGATTGGATATTTCTGGTTCTCACCCAAGACCACCAACACCTATATCGTCGAGGTCGAGTCTTGCGGGGTGCTGGCCAATTTCAACCCGGGCTTTCGCAAGCTCTCGCGCACCGTCGAGGTGTTCGCCTCGGATGAATGCAAGTTCGAGCTCGAGCTGCCCAAGGTGTACGAGGGCGACAACGAGGGCGCGCCGCTCTCCCAGATGACGGTGGAGAAGAAGGAGGCCTGGAAGCTCGAGGGCGTGGCCCGGGCCGAGGCGCTCGAGGCCAAGACGCTCGAGGGCTTCTCCTTCGAGCGCAACGGCGAGGACTACTCGGCCAAGATCAACATCGGCAAGCTGATCATGGTGCTCGTGCAGGGCCGGGCCGCGATCGCCAGGCTCATGGACGACGTCGAGGGGCTCTATGTCGGCATCAAGCCGGTCTGCGAGGTCGAGTTCTTCTCCGGCAGCTTGAAGATCGAGTGGGGGCCCAAGGAGTGGGAGGATCAGCGGGTCTATCGCTGGTGGAAGTTCGAGGCGGAGATGATGGCGGTCAAGGCCAAGATCGGGATCTCCGCCGGGATCGAGGTGTTCGGCGGCACCGCGTGGGCGGTGATCGGCGTGATCGAGGGCGCGGTCACGGGCGAGGTCCCCTTCTCGGTCAGCAAGGAGGCCCAGCCCGACGATCCCAAGGGCGTGGAGGTCGGGGTCACGGGGAAGCTGACGGTCTCGGCCACGGCGACCGCCCAGCTCGGCGACCGCTGGCTCTTCGTCGAGGGGGTCACCCAGTCGTCGATCAGCGTCGAAGTCAGCGCGGAGTTCGGGGACACCTTCGAGGTCAGCCACAAGATCAGCTGGGGCGGCCTCGAGACCGAGCTGAAGGTCGAGTCCAAGATCTTCGGCTCGATGCCCTCCAAGAAGTGGACCTGGATCGAGGGCTCGACCTTGTCCGAGGGCCCGCTCTTCTCGCCCTGAAAGCGGCAGGGAAGGGGGGCTGGCGGGGCGGGGGGCAGGCCCGCCCCGGGCCTCACTCCATCGTGATGTCGATCTCGGGGTCGCTGGCCTTGAAGGCGTTGAGCTCCGGGTCCTGGTAGCGGGCGTAGTCGATCTCCCAGGGCGTGGCCGAGAGCTCGCCCGCGGTCCGGCGGATCGTCAGCGCCATCGGCCGGACGTCGCGGTAGTTGCTGTCCTCGGGGATGTCGTCGTTGTCGATGCCGCCGGCCGAGAAGAGCGTGAGCAGGCGGAGGTCGTCGTCGCGGTAGACGTTCTTGAACCCGGCGTTGACCTTCTCGTGGCCGCGCACGAGCAGGTTGCAGCCGAGCCGGCCCATGAAGGACCTGAACTGGCGGCGGCCAAAGGGGAAGCGGGCGCTGGCCGCCTGGAGATCCTCGGGGATCACGTCGGCGCGGCTGGGGTCGCTCCACAGCATCTGAAAGCGCAGGTCGGGATCGTTGAGGGTCGAGAGGTCGCGCCAGCGCTCGCGGATCAGCGCGTCGCGGGGGATGCCGGCGTGCACGAAGAGCATGCGATCGTGGATCAGCATGTTCGGCATGGCGTCGAAGAAGCTCAGGTAGCGCTCGAAGACCTCGTCGGGGACGTGCTTGACCAGGGAGTTGATCGCCTCGGCCGGGCGCACGCCGCCGTAGACCCGGCCCTGATACTCGATGTAGTACTCGTGGTTGCCGCGCAGCACGTAGACGTGCTCGGGCACGGTCAAGAACAGCTTGAGGACCGTGCGCAGGACCCCGTTGTAGGAGAAGCGCCCGCGGTCGATGTAGTCGCCGAGGAGCACGAGCTTGACCTCGGGCTCGTTGTCGGGGTCGGCGCGGTGGCGGCGGACCTTCTCCATGAAGTCCGACTGCATCAGCGCGCCCTTGAGGCAGGAGTAGCAGCCGTGGAGATCGCCGAGCACGATCATCTCGAAGTCGCGCTCGCCCGGGGGGACCACGTAGACGTGCTCGTCGAGGAAGCCGGGGCCGCCGGCCTCGAGGGCGTCGACGTTGGCGCGGCCCGCGAGCTTGCCGCGCCCGGCCTCGCGCTGCTCCTCCCACTTGGCCTTGGCCTGCTCGAGGACGGCGAGGTCGGCCTCGATCTGCCGGCGGATCTTCTTGGGGTCCGCGGAGTAGTGGTGCTCGAAGCTGGTGAAGAAGGGGTGGTTTTGCGCGCGGGCCTCGAGCACCGTGGGCTCCGAGACCGCGACCTCCTCGCCGATCACGTCGTCATCGCTGATCATCGTGTCCTGGTCGAGGAGCTCGGCGAGCTCGTTGCGGAACTGGACCTCCTCGGGGTGGACCACGCCGTCGGCGTCGATGAACTCGTCGACGACCTCGAGCAAGGACGCGCGGCCCTCGGGGTCGAGGCCCTCGAACATCTCGAAGCAGCGCAGCTTGAGCCGGTTGCGGACGAAGGTCTGGACGTCCTCGCCCTCGGCGACGGCCTCGGTGAACAGCTCCTTGACCTCGCGATCGATCTGCTGAAAGACCTCGACGTAGTGCTCGTGCTCGCGCTCGATGGTCTCGTAGCGGGTCTGGGCGTCGAGCTCGTCGCCGTGGCGGGCGTCGACACGGGCCGTCACGACCTTGCGCAGGTAGGCGCGGACGAAGGCCTTCTCGCTGAGGTCGAATTCGCTGTCGATGTAGCCGCAGGTGGTGAGATAGAAGATTACGGCTTCGATCTGCTGCTCGGCGACTCGCGGATCGGGTGAGAGCTTGATCATCGCTGACTCCGGGTGGGGGCCGCGCCCTCTCCCCTCGGGGAGCACGGCGGGGCGAGATCATAACGCCCCGGGGCCGGGCTGCCCGTGGTGAAGCCCATCGCGGCCAGGTGTGTGGGTGCGCGTAGCGCGTTTTTTTGTGACGAGGGGCCCGGCGGTGCGCTTGGGGCTCCATTGGGCCCTCGCTTTGCGGTAGCCTGCCCGCGGTGCGCTGCCACGCCTACCAGCTCCCTTCGGAGGTCTACCGCGAGCTCGAGGCTCAGATCCTCGATGGCCTCGCCAACGCCGACCGCGAGCAGCTGATGTATCTGCTCGAGGAGCACGATCTCAAGATCGAGCTGCTCAGCGGCGAGTGGCGCGTGCTCTTCGAGGCGGCCGAGGAGTACTTCCAGGTCGTCGATCTCCAGGAGCGCCGAGCTCGCATGGCGATCTCCCCGGACGAGCTCGCGGAGTTCGTCGAGCTCGTCCGCAACATGGATCACCAGATCGAGTGGACGCCGATCAGCTTCGGCCTGGCCGAGCTCGTCGACGCGCTGCCCGTGGGCGTCGACCTCGTCGGCGTGGTCTTCGTCGAGGAGGCCGACGACTGGCTGTGGAGCGAGCACACCCACGAGATCGTCGCGCTGCGCCCGGAGGTCTACTCGCTGCTCGAGCCGCACATGCGCAAGCTGATCGCCGCGAGCGACCACGCGGCCCTGGCCCGGCTGGCCTCGGATCACTGCGAGGGCGCGATCGAGTTCTCCAACGAGAAGTGGTTCGCCCTCGGCCGCGCGATCCAGGCCAAGGCGCCCGGGCTCATCAAGGTGGTCGAGGCCGTGCTCTCGCCGCCAGCGGTCTACGACAGCATCCGTGACTCGCTGAGCCTGGTCGCCGATCCGCGCAGCCAGCCCAGCCTCGACGCGTGGCTGCGCGTGCACTCGGTGGATCACAACTACGGGCTCTACTTCCGCGACGTCCGCAAAGAGAGAGAGTGAAGACAGTCCGGGATCCCAGCCGCAGGCGCCGCCTGACGGCGATCCTGCGGGTGCTCGCCGACAGCGAGCCGGGCCGCGAGTTTGGCCTGCGGCGGCTCGAGAGCCTGGCGGACTTTCGGGCCTCCGTGCCGCTCTTGGATCCGCAGCGCCACACCAGGCAGGTCACGGCGCGGCTGGGCTTTGGCGGCGGCGAGCTCGGCCCGGAGCAGCTGACCGCCGCCGAGGTCGAGCGCGAGGCGGTGCTCGCAGCCTGGCGCGCGCGCCTGGGCGGGGCGCGGCCGCGACGGGTGGCGCTGCTCCAGGCCCCCGGCGACGAGCCGCTGATCGATCGCGTGCGCGTCGACGACCTCCAGGCCCTCGCGGGTGGCGAGGTCCAGCTGCTGCGCGTCGAGAGCCTGCGCGACGATCTCGACGCGCTGCTCGATCGGATCCGTGGCTTTCACCCCGAGGCCCTCGTCGTCCCCAGCCTGGCCACCTGCGCGTGGCTCGAGGGGGTGCTGCGCCAGCCCCTCGAGCGTCGCTTCGACACCTTGCGCTGGATCTTCGCCGAGCACGATCTCGACGAGCGCATCCGCAGCCGGCTGCCCGTGCTCAACGCGGGTTGGCTGCACGCGGCCGGGCGCGTGGGCCTGCCGACGCGGCGCAGCCCCTGGTCGGGCTTCCTGCTCGCGGGACGCAGCACCTTGATCGAGCTGCTCCCGCACGGCGATCCAGAGCTCGAGCGCCACGGCCCCTCGACCCCCACGGAGGCGACGATCCTCCCGGAGGACGCGGTGCTCGGTGAGCGCTACGAGCTCGTGCTCAGCTCGCCGCTGGGCTTCTTGCGCCTGCGCAGCGGCCTGCATGTTCGCGTGGTCGGGTTCGCGCCGCAGGGCGTCCCCGCCAGTGACGGGCCGGTCGATTCGCTGCCGCGCCCGCGTGTGGCTCGGCTCCCACCGCCGCCCTTGGCGGTCGCCCTCGAGGGAGTGACCATGGCTGGCGCCGGCCTGACCGCGAGCGTCCGCCAGGCCTTCCTCCCCGAGGACCCCGCCCTGGTCAGTGCCGAGATTGCTGCGGACCCCGATGCCATCGATCTCGACGCTCGTGTCTCGCGGACGGGCCTCGATCCCTTCGTGGATACAGAGCTAGGTGCGAGTCGGGCCGGGTCCCGCTCGGGCGGGCCACGGCCACGGGCGCTGGCGATCCGCCTCGAGGTTCAGGGCCAGGCAGACGCCGGCTTGCCCATGCGGATCTGCGCCCGGGTCGACGCTGATCTGCGCCGCCGCTCACCCGCTTATGGTTGGCTGCGGGAGCGCGATGAATTGTGGGAGCCGAGGGTGATCATCGCGCGGCCCGGATCGGCACGAAATGCCCGAGAGCGTCGTTTGCGCGGGCTCTGGGGGCCTGTTGCTCGGCCTGTAGTTCGTGTGAGCGGGTAAGCAAAAAAATCAGAAACATTACGACGTTAAGTAGTTTTTAGTTTTCATCGTGTGACTGTACGCAAAACACGCATGACCAAGAACGGTCGGTGGGGGCCTGTCTAGAGCGCTTCAGGGCCAAGGCGTTGACGAACGGCGGCTAGCGTTGTTGGCTAGTTGCGCGAATTATGGAGCGCCCATCCCTCAAGTCTCGAATTTTAGACCACGCTGAGATGCGGCTCCTGGAACAGGGATTTCGCGGCATGCGGGTCGATGAACTGGCTCGCGATGTCGGCATCAGCAAGCGTACGCTCTACGAGCAATTTCGGACCAAAGAGCAAATGGCCCAGGAAGCACTGGGTCGTCTGTCGGACGAAATGCTCACGGGGATCGACCAGGTCCTCGCCGAAGAGCAAGACGAAGCCGAGCAGCTGCGTCTGGCTGTCAAGCTGATGTGTCGGCGCTATGCCAAGGCAAGGCCGCCCTTTTACCGGGACCTCGAAACCACGCCCAGCCTGACGACGCTGCTCGAGGAGGCCCGCAAGCGCGCCTTCGCGAAGCTGGACGCCGTATTGGCTGCGGGCATCGAGCGAGGGCGCTTTCGCGCTGATCTCGATCCGCGGCTGGTTCGCATGACCTTGCTGGCAGCTTGCGACACGATCATTCACCCGCAGGTGCTCACGGAGGACGAAGCAGCCGCAGAGGCGTCCTTCAAGGGGATCATGGACATCATCTTGGGCGGCGTGCTCGGCAAGGGTCAGACCCTGCGTGCGCCGAGCGAGGTCAAGCCAATCTCGTCGAGCGCCGAGCCGGTCAGTCTGGAATCGGTGGTGAACGAGCGGACCACGCCTCAGGTGACCCCGCCCGCTCAATCCGCCCCGCCCGCGGTACCCGAGGTCAGCGCGGAGACCCCCGTGGTCCGGCCCACGCCGACGATCGAGCCGTCCGCCAGCGTCAAGCTGGTCGCGAGCGAATAGCCCTTCGCTAGATGACAATCGGGCCCGGGTGTCGGACTGTCCGACATCCGGGCTCGTGTTTTGGGACCAATGTGCCGAAATGTGCCGAGGCGAAGGTGTCAGCGCTGTGACAGTACGATTGGCTCGAGCGCGGCCCCGCCTCAGCGCGGCGGCAGCGAGGGCATGTCCACGCCGCGCGTACGACACGAGTCGCGCAGCTGCTCTTCGAAGCGCGAGCTGTCCGAGTAGCTCTTGAGCATGCCACCCGCGGGGAGCCCAGCAGCTGCCACGGCCATGCGAATGAGCACGGAGCCAGACAGCACATGCACGCGCTCGTACCTCTTGCGGCGCTGCGTGGTGATCTCGATGGAGGCGTGGCGAAACTTGTTGGAGAAAGAGTCGAGCTCGAAGAGGTCCCAATAATGTTCGGTGCCGTCGTGGGTGAGCAGCCCGGGCAGCTTCTCTTCGAGGACCAGGGCGGCGTCGTCGCTGATGCGGCCGGTGACCCGCATCCAACTCAGCGTGTCGGTAATTTGGAGGAAGTCCAGCCGGCCGCCTTCGTCGCTCCACGTCCACACTTCGCCTCGCTTCATGGGGGGCAAGGCTAGTGTGGCTGGGACACGTGCGCCAGCCGGTACTGAGTTTTCGCCTATGTACAGCTGAGCCAGCAGATGTGCGTCATGCACTAATTGAGGTCGTCGTCGGCCTCAGCCTCGGTTTTGTCGTCGGAGATGGGCTTTTCAATCTCGGAGAGCAGCCGGCGCAGTAGGCCCTCGATGAGCAGCGCGCGCTCACCCGCGTCGTAGCGACTGTCCCGATAGCGGGCCTGGATGTCTTCATATTTCTCGTGGGTGTCGGCGATCAGCTGTTTATACGGCTTTCGCCTGGCCAGCACTTCGCGCTGGTTGGACCAAAAGAAGGAGATCATCGTGGCGACGGTGAAGCCCGTGAGGATGACGCCGAGCGGGCCGCCGAGGAGCCAGCGGATGCCATAGCGCAGGGCGACCACGCCGGCGGCCCCGAGGGCGAGGTCGCGGACGCCCGCCTGCTTGACCCGACCCCAGGCCATGGGGATGAGCTCGCCCGAGGCGAGGATCAGCGCGACGAATTCGGGCCGCTTGGCGCCGCGTTCGTAGGTGTCGCGGATGATCTGCTGCATGAAGGCGTCGAAGCTCTCGTACACCTCGGCCGGGTAGGCGGTGTGGGCGTCTTGGCTGGCCATCGGCGGGGAAGGTAGCATGTCGGAGCTTGGGACCTGACGCACTGTGCGGTGGTTTCGTCGGACGCGGCTGGGCCTGGCAGCGTTTGACAGCGCCGGGAGAGGCCCACAAAATTTTGCGGATGACGCCCGCGCGCCTGCGTTCACGCTCCCTTGCCTTGGCCGTCTTGCTGGCCGTCGTCGGTTGTAAGCGTGACGCGGACACGCAGACGCCCGGGGACGAGGCGGCGGCGGGGGAGGGTGCCGGTGGAGCCGGGGACGCTGGCGCGGCGCAGGCCGGCGAGGGGGTCGCCGTCGACGCCGGCCTCGGTGAGCTCAGCGAAGAGATCGAGCAGGCCCCGACCGGTCCGCGCGAGCGCGAGCGCCCGGCGGATCCCCAGACGCGCGACGCGGCGTTGATCGCCGTCGCCCACGGCAACCCCGAGGGCGCGATCGCGTTCTTGAGCGAGCACCTCGCTGGGTCCAAGGACGATCACGAGGCGCGCCTGGCTCTGGCTCGAGCGCAGCGCCTGGTCAGCGACTACGACGCGGCCCAGGCCTCGCTCGAGACCGTGCGCAAGCGGGCCAAGGACAAGGCGACCCAGGCCGAGGCGCTGCGTCGGCTGGCGCACCTGCGCGAGCGCAGGGGGGACTTCGCCGGGGCCGAGAAGCACCTGCGGGCCGCGCTCAAGCTCGTCCCCGACGACCTCCTGCTCACCGGTGAGCTCGTGCGCGAGATGTTCTTGGTCGGTCGGGCGGGCGAGTCGGAGATCCGCGAGATGATCGACGAGCTCTACGCGGCCTATGGCGACGGCCGGGTGAGCAGCGCCGAGCAGCTGCTCGGGGCCTCCCACGCGGCGCTGGCCGAGCGCGCGTTCAAGAGCACCAGCCGCGTGCTCCAGGAGGCCGAGGAGGCGGCGCCGGCCAGCGCCGGCTCGCAGATCGCCGACGAGATCGCCCTGCAGCTGGCGAGCCTCTTCCTCGAGAAGTACCAGCCCGGCGAGGCCGCCCAGACCCTGGCGCTGGTGCTCGAGCGCGACCCCTGGCAGCCGGAGGCCCTGGCGATGATGGCCTGGGTGGCGCTCGACGACTTCCGCCTCGCCGACGCCTCGAACGCGGCCGAGGAGACCCTGATGGTCGCGCCCCAAAACCCCGACGCCCACGCGGCGCTGGCCTGGGTCGCGATGATCGAGGGCCGCCGCGAGGAGGCGCGGGCGCGGGTCGTGGATCACGTCCTCGGCGTCGACCCGGCCCACGCCGGCGGCCAGGCGGTGATGGCCGCGCTGGCGCTCTTCGAGCGTGACGACGCGGCCTACAAAAAAGCCCGCGAGGCGGTGCTCGGGGCGCGGCCGACCAACGGCGAGTTCTACTCGGGGCTCGGCGACCTGCTCGGCTACCTGCACCTCTACCCCGAGGCCGACGCCATACTCAGCGAGGGCGTCGAGCGCCTGCCCAACGACCCCTACGTCCAGGGCGCGCTGGGCCTGTCGCGGCTGCGCCTGGGCGACGAGGCCGAGGGCAGGGCGGCCCTCGAGCGCGCCTGGAAAAAGGACAAGTACAACGCCCGCACCCTCAACGTCCGCCAGCTCTACGCCGAGCACATCGAGCCGCACTACATCGAGGCGGTCCACGGCGACCTGACCTTGCGCCTGCCCAGCGAGCTCCACGAGCTCGTCGAGCCCGGCTTCGTCGAGGCGATCAGCGCGGCCCGGCGCAGCCTCGACGCGGCCTACGGCGTGAAGATCAGCCCGCTGCGCATCGAGATCTACGCCGACCCCGAGGCCTTCTCGGTGCGCACCGTCGGCGTGCCCAGCCTCGGCGCCGTGGGGGTCTGCTTTGGGCCGATGATCACCTCGATCGGGCCCTACGCCGGGACGCATAATTTCAACCAGGTCATCTGGCACGAGATCGCCCACAGCTACGCCATCTCGCTGAGCGCTGGGCGGGTCCCGCGGTGGTTCACCGAGGGCTTGTCGGAGTGGGAGTCGGAGGTCGCCGATCCGAGCTGGGCGCGGGAGAGCGCCACGCTGCTCTACGAGGCCCGCCGGGCCGGCAAGCTGCGCAAGCTCAGCGAGCTCGAGCTGGCCTTCCTGCGCGCGGGCAGCCCGATCATGATGGAGGTCGCCTACTCCACGGCGGCCTGGGCGATGCGCTACCTGGGCACGACCTACGGCCGCCCCAAGATCATCGAGATGCTGCGCGGCTACGCCACGGGCAAGTCGACCGAGGCGCTCTTCGTCGAGGTCCTGGGCAAGGACATGGCCACGGTCGAGGCCGAATTCGAAGCGTGGTTCGACGCCGAGATCGACCGCAAGCTCTCGGGCTGGCGGCCCTCGCCCGACGCCAAGGACGACCCGCGCATGGCCAACTTCGAGGCCGCGATGCAGGCCGGGGCCGCCGGGGAGTTCGACGAGGCCGAGGCCCAGCTCGAGGCGCTGATCGCCGCCAAGGGCGACGGCTACTTCGCCCGCCTGGGCATGGCCACGGTGCTCGAGGGCCGCGGCGACATCGCTGGCGCGGTCAAGGAGTACGAGCGCGCGGCGGGCTTTGCCCTCGAGACCCTCGACCCGCTGATCGCCATGGCGCGGCTGGCCCGGGACCAGGGCGACCTCGCCCGGGAGCTCGACGTGCTCGAGCGGATCTTGGCGATCGACGCCATGAGCCTCCAGCCAGCGATGCGCGCCCTGGTCATCGCGGGGGCCATGGACGACAAGCGCTTCCCCGCGTTCGTGGCCCAGGCCCAGGCGATCGCGCCCTTGCACCCCACGGTCGCCGCGGGGGCGGCCCTGGTCGCGCACCGCCAGGGCAAGTCGGGCAAGGCGCGGGCCAAGGCGCTGCTCGACGAGGCCATGGGCACGGCGCTGCGCCCCGACGCGACCTTGGACGTGGTGGTGATGGCCGCCCTGGCCGCCGAGGCCATGGGGGATCCGCGGGCCAAGGACCTGGCGCCGCGGGCCGTCGAGAGCAAGGAGCTGCCCAAGGTGGCCCGCGATCGCCTCGAGAAGGTCAAGTGATCGCGCGCGTGCAAGGGGAGCCGAGCGGGCCCGAGCTCGTGTTCGTGGGCACCGGCGAGGCCGTGGATCCGCAGCTGCCCAACACCAGCTTGCTGCTGCGTGGCCCACGGACGCTGCTGCTCGACTGCGGCTACGCCGTGCCCCACGCCTTTTGGAGCATCAGCCGCGACGTCGAGCTGCTCGACGCGATCTGGATCAGCCACGCCCACGCCGACCACTGCTTCGGGCTGCCGGCGCTGCTGCTGTGGATGCGCCTTGGGGGACGGCGGCGACCGCTGACTCTCTTTGGCGGCCCGGGCTCGCAGGCCCGGCTGAGCGCGGTGCTCGAGCTCGGCTATCCCGGCAGCTTCGCCGCGCACAAGTGCTTTGCGATCGAGTTCGTCGAGCTCGCGCCGGGCGAGGCCGCGCGCTTCGGCCCGCTGCGCCTGGGTGTGGCCGCGACCGCCCACTCGCTGGCCAACTACGCCCTGCGCGTGGAGGCCCCGGGGCAGCGCAGCGTGGTCTACTCCGGCGACGGGGCGCCGACGCCCGAGAGCGAGGCGTTGATCGCCGGGGTCGACGTGCTGGTCCACGAGTGCTTCTTCCTCGCGGCCAAGCCCGAGGGCGCGCGGCGGCACGGCGCCCTCGATGAGCTCCTGGCGCTGGCGAGCGCGGCCGAGGTCAGTTGCCTGGCGCCGCTGCACTTCGCGGCCGAGGCCAAGGCCGAGCTGCGCGCGGCGGCACAGGCAGGCGCGGCCGAGCGCGGGTTGGGGCTGTTCTTGGCGGAGGTCGGGGATCGGCTCTCGCTCGCCCCCGACTGAGCTCGGTCGACGCGGGGACGCTCGTGGGCCTCGCCTGCGCACGCGCGAAAACCGGCTATGCTGGCCGGAGCTCGACACCACGAAGCGCATGGACACCGCTCAGACAGACGATCGCCCCTTCGTCCGTGGCCTGCACGCGGCCCGCGACGGCCTCGAGCTGGCGTTTTCGCGGGCCGAGGTCCGCAAGGCCTACTTTCGCGTCGCGCTCGGCCTCTTCGCGCTGACCTTGGTCCTCGACGGCGGCGCCCTGTGGGCGCTCTTCCACTTCACGGTCCCGGACGTCGACGCGGGCAAGCTGCTGGTCATCGGGCTGTGGACCCTGCGCGTGGTCGGGACCTTGTTGGTGCTCTTGCTGGGGCCCCTCGTTGCGATCCTGGTCGTCAACATCGTGTTCCCCTTGTTCAACCAGGACGTGTTCATGGCGGGGCTGCGGGTGGCGGATTCCGAGCGGGCCGCGCTCGTCGAGGCGGGCCCCGGGATGCCGACCGCGGCCTCCGTCGGCGGCGCGGCCCTGCGCCTGCTGACCTTCTTGCTCATGAGCCTGGGCTTCTTCTTGCTCGGGCTGATCCCCGTGGTCGGGGGCGTCGTCGGCTTCGTGGGTCAGACCTGGCTGACGGCGCGGACCGTGGCCTGGGAGCTGATGGACCCCTACTTCGATCGCGTCGACCTGCGCTACGCGGAGCAGCGCAGCTTCGTGTCCACGCACCGCCGCGCGCTGCTCGGCTTCGGCTTGCCGGTGGCGTGGCTGCTGGCGATCCCCGTGGTCGGGCCGCTGGCCTTTGGCCTGGCTCAGGCGGCGGCGGGGACCTTCGTGGCGCGGGAGGTCCCCGTGCACGCGCGAGAGGGGCAGGGCGGGGGCGCGGACACAAACGCGGGCGAGCGCGTGCCCGCGGCGCCCGATCCACAGTGACGCGCTCCAGTGAGGCGTACGCTGCGCCCCTGGGCCTTCGGGGCGACCGGGCTCGAGCGGGGGGGGATCGCTCCGGGCCGCTCGGCTCGCTCGGCGCGTCGGGCATCGGGCGTAGCGCGCGCGAGGCCGCTGGCTCGCCTCGCTCCGGGACGCCTGGCCAAGGACACCTGGCCGGGGTACTAGGCCAGGCGTGAGCGAGGCAGCAAAGGCCCCGAGCCTGGACGAGGCCCGTGCGTTGAGGGTCGGCGAGGGTGACCAGGGCTCGACCCTCGCGGCCCTGGTCCGCGAGCTCTACCCAGGCCTGTCCTGGAACAAGGCCCGGGAGCTGGTTCGCACCGGCCGGGTCAGCGTGGCCGGGGAGCTGTGCTTCGACGCCGCTCAGCGCCCTGTCGCGGGCCAGCGCGTCGAGGTCGACCCCGCGGGCCGCCGACGCCGCGCGCCGCCGCTGCCCGAGGACGCGCTGATCCACGTGGATCACGAGGTCGTCGTCGTCCGCAAGCCTGCGGGCCTGGTCACGGTCCCCTGGGACGAGCGAGATGAGCGTGATTCGCTCATCGAGCGCACCCGGGTGGCCCTGCGCGAGCGCGAGGGGGGTCGCAGCGGTGAGCGCGATCGCCTCGGGATCGTTCAGCGCCTCGACAAGGAAACCACCGGGCTGCTGGTCTTCGCCCGCACCCGCAAGGCACGCAAGCTCCTCGAGGCCCAGTTTCGCGTCCACACGGTCCACCGCCGCTACGTCGCCATCGTTCACGGTGAGGCCGAGGGCGGGGAGCACGAGAGCGCCTTGGTGCCGGACCGCGGCGACGGCCTGCGCGGCTCGTGGCGGGGCCCCAAGCCGCCCAAGTTCGCCAAGCGGGCGCTGACCCGGGTCCGCGTCGAGGAGCGCCTGCAGGGGGCCACGCTGGTCTCCTGTCAGCTCGAGACCGGGCGCCAGCACCAGATCCGCATCCACCTCGCCGAGGCGGGGCACCCCCTGGTGGGTGAGCAGGTGTACGACCGCGGCTATCGGGGTGCGCGGATCCCAGCCGACCGGACCATGCTCCACGCGGCCAGTTTGGGCTTCCGCCATCCCAGCGGGGAGCGGCTGCTTCGCTTCGAAGATCCGATGCCCGACGACTTTCGCGCGGTGCTCGAGAGCTTGCGACACTCGAGGGCGCGCTGAGCCCTTCGCGCCTGAGAAAGTGCGCAGGCATGCCGCGTATCGATAGGCACTAGGCGAAATTCTGCTAAGCTCGCGGCCCGTGGCGGATCGGCGAGCGGAGCATGTGACGGCCAAGATCGGGCGGCCGGCGCAGCACCAGTCAGGTCAGTATCCAGCCATGGATCCCGCGCAAGAGGCCGCGCTCCAGCAGGCGCTGGCCGAGGGCGACCTGCCCCCGGGCACGCCGGTCATCCAGCACAAGAGCTTCGAGATCGTCGAGCGCCTCGGCGAGGGCGGGATGGGCAAGATCTACAAGGCCTACGACCCGACGATGGATCGCTACGTCGCGCTCAAGGTTCTCAAGCCCGACGTCCCCGAGAGCGAGCGCTCGCGCTTTCATCGTGAGGCCGTGGTCGCGGCCAACTTCTCGCACCCCAACCTCGTCCGCGTGCTCGAGGTCGGTCAGTCCGCGGAGTTCCAGTGGTTCGCCATGGAGTACCTGCGCGGCAACGACGTCGGCGACGTGCTCGGGCGGCGGCGCTACATCTCCTTTCGGGTGCTGATCGACATCTTCGACCAGACCCTCGAGGCGCTGCACTACATCCACACCCGCAAGATCGCCCACTGCGACATCAAGCCCGAGAACATCTTCATCACCCGCGACGCCTACCAGCGCCGCCTGGTGATCGTGAAGCTGATCGACTTCGGCATCGCCCGCGACCTCGAGGGCCCGCTCGAGCTGCACCAGCACATCACCGGGGACCCGCGCTACATGGCCCCGGAGCAGGCGGTGATCAACGGGCGCATCGATCACCGGGTCGACCTCTACGCCCTCGGCGTGACCTTCTACGAGGTCGTGACCACGCGCCACCCGGTCGAGGACTACTTCCACCTCCCGCCGACCAAGCTGCTCGAGGCTCAGGTCCGCCAGGAGTTCGAGCCGCCGAGCCTGTTCATGCCCGAGAACACGCCGGCGGAGCTCGCCGCCGCGGTCGACGACTTCACGACCCGCGCCTGCGCCAAGCGCCCCGAGGACCGCTTCGCCGATGCCCGCGAGATGCAGCTCGAGCTCCAGGCGATGTTGCGGACGCTCAACCAGCTGATGGATACGGACGACGACTTTTGAGGTCTACGTCCCTCCGGTCGACAGAATTCCAAAAATCATGTGCCGAGGTTGCCGGCCAAAGTTGCCGGCCAAGGCTGCGATCTGGCGATCACGCTTGCATATGGTCAGCCACTCGCGACCTTGGTCGTCGAGGGGATCTCGCGTGGCGCGGCGAGCGGTGCAGGTGATTGTCCGCGGCGTCGCCTGGCTACCGTTCGGTCAGACTTCATAACGATGTTTCATGACTGGTGCGTTCACGATGGTGGTCATGAACGTCGTCGCGCAGCCGCTCGACACAGGCTGAAGGGTGAAGAGCAGGCAAGTCTTCGTGGTCTGCCGACCCCGTTATTCGTTGTGTCTCTGCACACGCGAGCAGGCGGGGAGCGGCCATGGCTCGCCACACTCCAGAATGGGTTTTTGCTTGGCGAAGCACTGGCGTGGGCTGCAAAATGGGGGTCCACGGTCGCGGTCCTCGGCGGTGTTCCAAGCCCCAGATACCGCCACGCCGAGCTTCGCACGATTGCGCGGATCTCACTCGAGGAGCGACCGTCCAGACGTGTCATGACGACGAACCTCCCAGCGATACCTGCCGCGACCGCCCCGCGAGTCGGGCTTGGTGATCGCCAACGTGAAGGACGGGGACACGCGGGACACGAAGGACGGGGCGACGACGGTGAGCACGCATGGTGATGCCCAGCAGTATCGAAACCGAGGCGAGTGACCCCATGATCGGCCAAGTGCTGGGGGGGAAGTACGCCCTCGAGCGCCTGATAGGTCGCGGCGGCATGGGCCACGTCTACCTGGCCGCCAACACCGAGGACGCGAACAAGCAGGTCGTGGTCAAGATGATCGCGCCACCGCTGGCTCAGCAGCCTCAGGCCATGGCTCGCTTCGAGCGCGAGGCCAAGCGCCTCGACGGCCTCCGACACTCGAACGTGGTCGAGATGTACGACTACGGCCACGCAGAGGGCCGAGCCTACATCGTGATGGAGCACGTCGACGGCGAGCTACTCAGCGACTACATGGCGCGCAAGGGTCGGCTGACCCTGGCGGAGTTCGTGCCGATCGCGGCGCAGATCCTCAAGGGGGTCGGCCACGCGCACTCGCGCGACCTGATGATCCGCGACATCAAGCCGGCCAACGTGATGCTCTGCGAGCGCAAGGGCCGGGCGAACTTCGTCAAGATCATCGACTTCGGCCTCGCCAAGATGCTCGAGGGCGACGAGGACATCACCAAGCAGCACTTCATCGGGACCTCGGGCTACCTCTCCCCCGAGCAGATCAAGGGCCAGGACATCGACCTGCGCGTCGACGTCTACGCCCTCGGGGTGCTCTTCTATCAGATGCTCTCGGGGCGCATGCCCTTCGAGGCCGAGAACGACACCACGCTGCTCTACAAGCACGTGCACGAGTTCCCGACCCCGCTCAGCGAGGTCCTGCCCGACGACCACGAGGTCCCCGACGAGCTCGTCCACCTGATCCACGACTGTCTCGAGAAGGATCCGGAGCAGCGCCCGCGCGACGCCAACGAGATCGTCGAGCGGTTGATCGACTGCGTGCCGATGTCGATGTTCAAGCTGCCGCCGGTTGGCCACGACGCGGCCCCGACGACGGCCGGCGACACCGGGGCCGTGTCCGCGCTGTCGACCGCGGCCCTCGCCGCGCCGACGGGCGAGACCGCGGCCTACCTCGAGGTCCAGGCCGAGGAGGCCAACGCCGCCGCGCTCTCGGCCGCGGGGCGGTCGACGGGCAACAAGGTCGTGATCGCCGAGCCGCCGCCCAGCAAGGGCAAGCTCGGGCTGATCGTCGGCGCCGTGGCGGCCGTGGTCGTCGTCGGGATCCTCGCCGTCGTGATGACCAGCGGGGGCGAGGGCGAGGACGAGCAAGCCCAGGCCCAAGGCGCGAGCGCGGCCGGGGATCTCGAGGGCAGCCTGGCCGCCGCCGAGAAGCTCGCCGCGGACGGCGACTACGAGGCCGCGAGCCGTGCCCTGGCGGAGATCCGCGGGCAGCTGGCCGCAGACACGGCGCTCTCGGGTCGCGGCGAGCTGCTGCAAGAGACGATCACCCTCGGCAAGCTGATCGCGGCCGCGCGCGGCTTCGACGAGGAGGGCAAGACCGCCGCCGCGATCTCTGCCTACGAAGACGTGCTCGAGGCCGAGCCGGCCAACGTCGAGGCCCGCGAGCGCCTCGCCGAGCTGCGCAACGCCGGCAAGGAGACCGCGACCGTGGGGATCTCCTCCGATCCAGTGGCGAGCCTGAGCATCGACGGCAAGCCGGCCGGGACGACCCCCTACGAAGAGGCCCTGCCCCTGGGCAAGCACGAGATCGAGCTCAGCGCAGACGGCTACGAGGACTGGAAGCAGGAGGTCGAGATCAAGGCCGAGGACAACCTGCCGATCAAGGTCAAGCTCAGCGCCCTCGCCAAGGAGCCCGAGGAGCCCGAGGCGCCCAAGAAGAAGTCGGTCTCGAGCTCGAGCAAGCCGGCCGCGACCAAGCCCGCGACCAAGCCGAGCGAGCCCGCGAGCGCGGCCACCGAGAAGCCGACCGAGTCCAAGTCCAAGTCGGGGAACAACCCCTTCTTGCCCACCAAGAAGCCGAAGAAAGACGGGCCGTTCTTGCCCGCAGGTAAGTGATGACCTCCTTTGTCTTGCGTCCCATCGTCTGCTCGATCTTGTGCTCGAGCCTCGCCCTGAGCCCCGTGATCGCCCAAGCGGCCCCTGCCGCGGGCGAGGTCGCGGCGGATGACAAGAGCCAGGCCGAGAGCCTGAGCGACGAGGCCATCGTGGCCTTCAACGACAAGAACTACGAGGAGGCCGCCGAGCTGTTCAAGCAGGCCTACGACCTCGACCCCGAGCCCAACTACCTGTTCAACATCGGCCGGGTCTACGAGGAGGCCGGCGAGCTCGAGAGCGCCGTCGAGTACTACGCGAGCTTCGTCAAGCAGCCGGGCGTGGACCTCGACTCGCGCCAGGTCGCCCTCGATCGCCTCAAGGTCCTGCGCCAGATCATCGAGGAGACCAAGGACCCGGAGCCCGAGGCGTCGCCGGAGCCGGAGCCGGAGCCGGAGCCCGAGGTCGCGCCGGTGACCGAGCCGCCCGCGGACGAGGGCGCCGAGGAGGCCGAGCGCAAGCGCAAGGTCATGCGCGGCGCCGGCTTTGGCCTGGTCGGCGTGGGCGCGGCGGCGCTGATCGGTGGCGCCGTCGCCGGCGGCCTGGCCCAGGGCGACAACCGCTCGGCCGCCGACGCGGAGAACATCGAGGATCGCCGCGACCTCCTGGCCAGCTCGCGGTCCAAGGCCGTGGCCGCCGACGTGCTCTACGGCGTCGGCGGAGCGCTGCTCGTCGCCGGCGTGGTCCTGGTGGTGGTCGGCTACAAGAAGCCCAAGAAGTCCTCGAGCAGGGTCGCGTTCTCGCCCAGCTTTGGGCCCTCGGGGGCGGGCGCCGACCTGCGCGTCCGCTTTTGAATCGCTGCGGTTTTTGGAGCTACTTTGACATGTTTGAATTCGAGCCTGATCGTTTGTTTTCGCCGCGCCTGAAGCTCGCGTCCATGGCCATCGCTGGCCTCGGCGCCAGCTTGGTCGGCAACGCCTGCTCCTTGACGCTGAGCTTCGACGAGTGCAGCTCCGACAACGACTGCGTGTTCGCCTCGGGCAACGGCAGCTGTGACAACGGGGTGTGTGTGTTCGATGACGGCGCCGACGAGGCGACCGGGACGAGCTCGGACACGGCGGACACCGAGAGCGACACGGCGGACACCGAGAGCGACACGGCGGACACCGGGACCGAGACCGGCACGACGCTGTGCTCGACCCACACCGAGTGCGTTGCCGCCCACACCGAGAACTGGCTGTGCGGCTGCGCGGGCGAGTGCATCGAGGCCCTGACCCCCGAGTGTCAGATCATCAAGTGGCCCGACGACACGCCCCAGGACAACGTGGTCTTCGTCGGCTCGATCATGCCGACCTCGCCGCCCTTCGACTCGCTGGTCTTGCCGATCCAAAACGCGATGCAGCTGGCCTTCGAGGACTTCAACGACGAGACCCAGCTGGCCGACGGCCAGAAGATCGCCTGGGTCGGCTGTGACTCCCAGGGCGGGAGCGCGGCCGTGACCGCGGCCCATCACCTCGTCGACGAGATCTGCGTCCCGGCGATCGTCGGCCCGGTGTTCTCCGAGAGCGTGATCGCCGTGGCCGAAGAGGTGACCGTACCCGGCGGTGTGTTCCTGATCAGCCCCACGGCGACGAGCAAGAAGATCACCTCGCTCGTCGACGACGACCTCGTCTGGCGCCCGATCACCAGCGACGTCTACCAGGCCAACGCGATCGCCGATCGCGTCGACGAGCTGGTCCAGGACGGCGACAACGTGGTCATCGTCCACAAGAGCGACCTCTACGGCAACGACCTCGCGACCGACGCCTACGCGGTGATGCCTGGGGTCGACGTGACCGACGTATTCGAATACGAGGTCACCGCCGACTCGGCCGCGCCGATCGCCGACGTCGAGGACCACATCGCCAACACCTTGTTCACCGACGGCGGCGCGAACCCGCCCGAGGTGATCGTGCTGATCGGGACCAGCGAGGTCGCCGCCTTCGTGCTCGGCTACTTCCAGGCCGCGTCGGTCATGCAGCCGCCTCCCTACCCGCGCTTCGTGCTCTCGCACGGGGCCGTGCCCTCGATGCCCACGACCATCAAGCACGAGTCGGTGATCGACAACGACAGCGCGCAGCTGCTGCTCTACGGCAGCCTCGAAGGCATCGCCCCGATCATCTTCGACGAGCAGAACTTCGCCGCGTTCAACACCCGCTACATGGTCAAGTTCCAGGACCAGGACGCGATCACCACGTCCTCGCTGAGCTACGACGCCGCCCTGGTCACGCTCTTCGCCGCCGCGGCCATCGGCGCGGGCGAGCCCGTCACCGGGGCCAACATCGCCGCCCAGCTGACCGCCGGCAAGCTCACCGACCCCGACGGCACCTTCATCAGCTTCGGCCCCTCGATCGACACCACCTTCATCAAGACCGCCGTCAACGCGCTGACCACCGGAGGCGGCACCGTGGACCTCAAGGGCGTCTCGGGCGAGCTCGACTTCGACCTGACGACCGGCGAGCTGCGGACGAACTACCTCGGCTGGGAGCCGGTGGCGATCAACGACAACCTCGACAACCCGACGATCGCCTCGGAGCGCCTGTACACGCTCAACCCCGCGCCCGCCGAAGACGGCAACTGGACTGAGCTGCCCTAATCCCTCGCGGAGGTTGTTTGGGGCCGCAGCGCCCTGTCTCGCGGGGCTCGAGGCGGGAGCGAGGCCCCCACGCCTCCTGTTTTCAGGGGCCAATGCATGCACAGCCAGCAGGTACGAGACCCCCTCTGGGGGTCACTAGGTGCGCTCGCCAACCACATACCCAGCCCATCCCCCTCGCAGAGGGGGCGTTCGACCGCGAAGCGGGCGGACGTGCATGGCCCCAGTTGCCAATGCACCGCGGGGGCCATAACAGCTCCGAGTCAGGCCGATCCTGGCCCGTCTCTTGCTCTCTATAAAGGTATGCCTCGCCGCCCTTCTTGAGTCTGGGCCCTGTCTCCAACTCCACGAACGCAACGCGCCCGACGAGAGCGGCTCGCGTCGTCGCTGGCGACCGGCGGAGGTGCGACTTCGCTGGGATCGGCTGCCTCGAGGCATGGCGACGCCCATCGCTACCGTTCTCGGACGCGACGCTCCGCGCTTCAAGCAGCGAACTTCAGCTCGAGCTGGCCAGGCAAGGGCGGCCTCGGGCGTGGTGGTGGCCTCGGCCCGAGTCCGGCGTTGGCCAGGGCCAGGGCGATCGCCTCGCGCTCGTTGGCGATCTCGACGAGCTTCATCGCGCCGCGGTAGCGCGGGCAGGTCATCACGTCGACCGCGAACACGCGCTGGAGCAGCCACGCCCACGGGTGTCGGTTCGATGGCTTCGTGCTGCCGGGCGAAGCCCAACCGGGCTCGAGCTCGGTCGCCTCGCCGACGAACAACCTCAACTGCGTCGGCGCGGCAGGCTCGGGCACGCGGCCAGGTACAACTTCACTGCGTGCGTTGGCGTGGGCCGCGAGCACGCCGTGATACCTGAGCATGTGAAAGTTTGGCGGCGGGATCAGAGCAACAAGCCGCGCGATGAGATCAAGAGGATCCAGCAGCACGGCGTGCGTGCCATCTCGCCACGCATGTTTGAACCGATACACCAGACGTTGGCGATCCGGGCTCAGCTCGAGCCGCTCCTGAGCGACGGGCGGTCGCGCGACGTACCGGCACAGTCGCTCGAGTCGACGACGATCTCGACCGTCGATTGCCGGACCTGCGTGGACGTTGACGCCACCGACTTCGGCGACCGACTCGCCGGGTGCAGGGACCTCGCAGACCGGATGCACGAGCTTGCGCGTGCGTTGCCCGGGCGCAGGGCCGAGCAGCTGGCGATTCGCCAACTTGGTCGTCAACGGGCTTCCCGACGGCCTCACCTGGGCGGACATCGAGAAGCAGCTCTACGCCGGGAAGGCGAGCTCGGCCGAGCTCGCGGACCTGCTCGAGCCGCTCTTGCGGACGCTGTGAGCGAGCACGGCGCCTTGAAGCCCCGATGACGCTGTGATATCCGCGGTGAGCATGCCGGCCTCGGTCCTCGCCCTCGCGCTCCTGATCGCCGGCCGAGTGCACGTCGAGAGCGCCGAGCACCCGGGGGTCGCGGTCGAGTTCGACGACGAGGGCTTGTGCCTATGGACGCCCGAGGAGCAGCGTAGCTGCCCGCCCGAATTGCACGCGCGCCTCGCCCCGCTGGCTGCCGAACTCGACGGGGAGGAGCCCGGCGAGCTGCTCGTGCTGGCCTTCGTGCCCCGCTTCGAGGCCGGAGGAGACCTCGCGCTCTCGGTCTCGACTCGCCCGCCGCAGCCGCGGACCGAGGGCGACGAGCTGCGCTTTGCGACAGCCCAGCTCGAGCTGCTCTGCGGTGACCATCGCCACATGGGCCGTCGAGACCAGCTCTACACCCTCGAGGAGTTTGGCGGCGTGCCTACCCTCGCCTTCGTCGAGTTCTTCGATCAGCTCGCGTTCAGCTATCACCGCGTCTTTCGCGGCCGACAGGCGCTCGTGTCCTCACAGGTTCGCTGGTGGCCGCCGGAGTCCGCGAAGGCTCGCCCGACCGCGGAGGCCGAGCCCTGGGCCGATCGCCTGGACGCAGGCGTGCGAGTGGACGCCGCGCTCGCCGAGCCCGACGACGCCCCGCTCGAGACCTCGGCGTGGCTGCCCGGGGCGCTGCGTATCTTCTTGAGCGTCGCCGCGCCGCTGATCGCGGTCGTCGTCCTCGTCGCTACGCTCCGCAGGCGCTGACAGGGCCTTTCTTCAGCCCTGCTCGCGCGCGCGCAGCCAGGCGTCGATGTCCTCGAGGGCGCCGCGCTCGGCCGGGTCCACGCCGTGCACCGGTCGAGCGTGCCCACGGCCGCCGAGGCCCTCGAGCAGTCCGAGCTCGCGCCGTTGCTCGGCCTGATGATCGGGCCACAGCTTCCGCCCCGGACCCTCGAGGGGGCCCGGCTGCGCTTTGGTCGTGGCCAGGGCCACCGCACGCTGCGGGAGCTCGACCGGGCGATCGTCTGCTGGGCGCGGTGTAGCGAGCGGACGGCGAGGACGGCGAGGCTCCGATGGGGGATTCGCGGGCGCGCGGGCAGGCACCGGCAAGCAGTACGGGCGCGGACGTTGTGAACCGCGAGCGGCGCAAGTCGCCCTACGCGACCAAGGCTGCGTCGCTGCGCTGGGCGCGGGAACGAGAGCGCCACCTGCTGATCCATGGTCCGACGCCTCGCGGCAAACGTGCCGCCACCACTGAAAAGGAGATCCCCCACCTTCGCCGAGTTCACCCCGCGCTATATCGAGGGCCACATCAAGGCCAACGGCCTCGAGCCGAGCTCCAGCCGGAACATGTGCAGCCACCTGCGGGTGCACCTGATCCCGGCCTTCGGCGATCGACCTCTCGATGAAATCTCAGAAGAGGACGTCCAGCGCTTCAAGGCGAGCATCGCTGATCGCAACAACAAGACCATCAACTGCATCCTCACGACCTCGAGCACCTTCATGACCTGCGCAGCGCAGTTCGGGGTGATCGAGGCGCCACCCAAGATCAAGCGCCTGCCCGAGGTCGACAAGCCCCGCGACTTCTACGACTTCGAGGAGTACGCCCTGCTTGTTCGCTCGGCTGGGATGGTCTCGCCCCGCAACCTGGTAATGGTCTTGCTCGCTGGCGACGCGGGCTTGCGCTCGGGCGAGATCGTCGGGTTGCATTGGTCGTCGATCGACTGGGCGCAGGGCAAGATCACGGTGGAGCGCACGTCGTACCAGCGACAGTTTCACCCGCCGAAACACAACCGGATCCGCGAGGTCCCGATGACCCGGCGGCTCATGGCGGCGCTGCGCGAGCTAGGATTTCAAGTAGTTCGAGCTCGGAGGCCGCGCAGTGGTCCGCTGCGGCCCCCAACAAAACCCCCCCGAGGGGCCCTAAAAGTACCAGCCGATCATGAATTCGATGGTGACCTGGTGGATGGCGAAGTCGTCGTCGCTGCTCAGGTCGCGGTCTTCGTCGAAGAAGAACCCCAGGTCGAAGTCGAACTCTCCGCCGAGGAAGAGGTTGCGCCAGATCATGCCCTGGATGCCGCCGCCGAATTGCATGTTCAGGCCGCCGGCGGCCTCGGTGTTGTCGGTGAGGTCGTTGTGGACGACGGCCACCGCGGCGCCGATGCCCGCGAGGCCGTAGCCCCAGATCCTGTTGTTGCCGGCGCCGATGCGGGCCTCGGGCAAGAAGCGCAGGATGTGGCCGCCGAAGTCGTCGAACTCGAAGTTGTCGAAGATCATCAGCGAGTGCTCGAAGGCGCCGCCGACGGTGGCCTTGAACACGCGGCCGCGGGCGAACATCCAGCCGCCGCCAAAGCCCCAGCCGTAGGTGGGATCGAGGTTGCCGAAGTCGTCGGTGTCGAGGGGCAGGCCGACGCCGCCGGGGACGCCGAGGATGTAGCCGCCCTCGTCGAAGCCGCCGCCGCGCTGGGGGGAGGCGGCCTCGGCCTCGGCCTCGGTCAGCGCGAGGGTGAGGGCCGAACACGAAAGCAAGGTGAGCGCAGGGGCGAGCCAACGGTGCGATCGGGCGCGAAGCATGGGCCAAGACTTACCGACCTCGGGGCCCTTGTCACGCCCGCGCGTGTGCTCTTCGTCGCCCCCTGGTGTCTCGCTGCCGCGAGCGCGAGGGCTGCTACAGCGCGGGCAGCCGCGGCTTCAATCTCGAGCGCGGCTTGGAAAATGCCTGGGCAGATCGCTACACGCGATAGATCAAATTCTTGGTCTCGGCGGCTTTGCACAGCGCCCGGGCGAGGGGCTCGAGGCCGCGGGTGACCACGAATTTGCGGTCTTTGTAGACCTTGAAGGGGAAGCGCTCGCGGGTGTGCTGGTAGCGGGCGCGCTCGCTGTCTTGGATGTTGGTCGAGAGCAGGTCCTCGAGGGGATCGTTGCTCTTTTCCTCACGCACGTCGCGGGCGGCGATGTCGGTCTGAAAGCAGACCATCAGCTCGGGCTGGGTCGAGCTCGCGTCCTCGAGCCAGCGCTGCCAGGCGTGGGCGAGGCGAGGGTTGGCCTGCTCGGTCTCGGCGGGGACGATCGGCGCGCCGGATCCATCGGCGCTGGGCAGACGAAAGATCGCCGGCCCAACCACGCCACGCTGGACCCTGTCGACGCTCACGCCCTCGATGTCGTGCATGTGAATGAACAGGTGCTCGGCGTCGAAGCTGGCGTTGCGATAGATGGTCGCGTGGAAGGCCTGGTTGGCGGCCGCGCTCTCGCCGTCGGCGTCGAGGTCGATGACCTTGCGCCGCCACATCGAGGCGACCTGGGTGAGCTCGATGGTGATGCGCACGTAGACCCCGGTGGGGTCGAGCTTGGTCAGGTCGAGGCGAAACTCGGCGGTCCCGGTGTCGGGGTCGTGGCGGCGCAGCTGGACGCGGTGCTCGTCGAGGGGGGCGTAGGGCTGGTCGACGATGGCCTCGAAGTAGCGGCGCTTGGCGAGCATGCGCGCGTAGACCTCGGCCTCGGCCTGCTTGGCCTCGTAGTGGGCGGCCTCGTTCATGCGCGAGAGCGAGCCCGCGGCGACCTCGTGATCCGTGACCACCCGGGTGAAGCTGGCCATGTTGGGCAGGCCAGAGCGGGCGTCGACGTAGAGCTGCTCGTAGAGCTCGGCGTCCATGGCTTGCGCGAGGGTGTCGAGGCTGCCCTGGAGGCGGCGGCGATCGGGGAAGGTGGTGTTGAGCCGGGCCGCGCGCAGGGCTCGGGAGAGCTTGGCGAGGTAGGCCGGGACGATCGGGCCGCGCAGCGACTGGGTGTGCAGGGTGACGAGCTGGTTCATGTCCATGGTCGGTGGACCTCCCTGCTGGGTCGGGCTCTCGGGTGGTCGGGGCCTAGGTCGCGGGGGCCTCGCCGCCGGCGGCCTTGGTCTTCATCGCCTTGTCGATCGCGGCCTGGATGCGGGCCTCCTCGATCTCCTTCGACTTCTTGAGGTTCTCGTCGAGCATCTGCGAGGTGCCCTCGTCGAAGGTCTCGAGCTCCTCGACGAGGCGGTCGAGGTTCTGGCGGAAGAACACCTGGGTGTCGCTGACGAACTGCGTGGTCACGTTCATCGACTCGGTCATCACGTCGAGGGACTTCTTCATCTCGAGCATGACGACGGAGGCGTCGGCGGCCCGGCCGATGGCCTGGATCTGCGCCGAGGCCATGTCGAGCTTGATGCTGGCCGCGGTCGTGTACTGCTGGATGTCCTGGGCGAGGTTGCGGATGGTCTCGGCCAGCTTGCGGGTGTTCTGCTTGAGGTTGGCGTAGCGGTCCTCGGCCGCGCCGTAGAGCTGGACGTTGCTCGAGTGCGTGGACAGCAGCGCCTGGATCTTGTCGAGGTCGGTCTCGATCTTGCGCGCGTCGACGCTCCCGGCCTCGACGGTCTGCATCTCAGCTTCGAGCTGCTGCTTGAGTTCGCGCAGCTCGAGCACGTAGTCGAGGGCTTGCTGCTCGTTTTGGGCGGCCTCGACGATCTTGCCGTTGATGCGATCGATCTCGGTGTAGAGCTCCTGTTCGCTCTGCTTGAGGATGTCGCAGTACTCGGCGGCTTCCTTCACGCGCTTGGCCGAGAGCTGGTACTGCTGCTTGAGCAGCTCCTCGATCGAGCGCTGGGAGATCGCGATGGACTTGAGGCCGGGGATGTAGCTGAGCACCTCTTTGAAGCCCGCCCAAAATCCGCCCTTGGTCGCGGTGCCGTCGAGGTAGTCGCTGAACTTGCGCAGCTTCTTGAGCTCGTCGGTCATCGCCGTCTGGATCTCGACGTTGCGCTCGCGCAAGACCTTGAGCTCATCGATCTTCGTGTCCTGGACCTCGCGCTCCTTGTGGATGTTGTCCTCGAGGGAGCGGACGGAGATGCCCTCGCCGCTGAAGGAAACCTCTCGGGTCAGGACGTCGCTGATGCTCTTGCTGCCGGCGCTCATGGCGATGCGAAGGGTGCCACGGGAGGGCGGGTGTGCGCTATGCGCACGCTGCGCGAAATGCCTCGAGGGCGCCATCGACCGCCGAGGCGTCGACACACATGGACAGGCGCAGGTGCTCGCTGACGCCAAAAGCCGTGCCAGGGACGACGATGGTCCGGTGCTCGCGCAGGCGCTCGGTGAGGGCGATGTCACCCGAGGTGGAGTCGGACGCAGAGGAAGTGGCGCGCAGGCGCTCGGGGAGGGCGGGGAAGAGGAAGAAGCCCGCGCGGGGATCGGGGAGTTCGAAGCCCAGGTCGCGCAGGCCCGCGGCCATGCGGCGGCAGTTTTGAGCGTAGATCTCGACGTCGACCCGACCCTCGGGGCGGCCGAGGACCCGGGGGAGGACGCGCTGCATGAGCGCCGGGGCGTTGACGAAGCCCAAGGTGCGGTTGCAGAAGCTGGCAGCGCGGCGCAGGAGCGCGCGGCCGCGGGCTTGGGGCGAGATGACCAGGTAGCCGATGCGCTCGCCGGCGAGGCCGAGGTCCTTGCTGTGGCTGGTGACCAGCACCGTGTTGGGCCAGCGGCCGAGCAGCGAGGGGACGGGATCGGGCTCCGCACCGGGCTGGGCCGGGTAGACGAGATCGCGGTAGGGCGAGTCCTCGATCACCCAAAACGGCCGCTTTCGCTCACCTACGCGCTCGTTCAGCATGGCCGCGAGGGCGTCGAGGGACTCGGCCGAGTAGATGGCCCCGGTCGGGTTGTTGGGCGAATTGAGCAAGAGCACGCGCGCGGCGTTCGGGTTGGCGGCGATCACCTGCTCGATGGCCGCGAGATCGAGGCTGAAGCCCGGCCCGGTGGGTACCGGGACGAGCTGGGCGTCGACGTTGGCGGCGTAGTTCGTGTACTCGGTGAAGTAGGGCGCGGGGACGAGGATTTGGTCGCCGGGGTCGCAGACGCTGCGCAGGAGCACGTTCATGGCCCCCGCGGCGCCCACGGTCATGACCACGTCGCCGGCCTCGAGCCCGTCGAGGCCGTAGCGGGCCGCCTCGCGCCCGGCGATGAACTCGCGGACCTCGGGGTAGCCGGCGTTGGTCATGTAGCGGTGCATCCCCGGGGGCTCGTCGCGCAGGGCGTCGACGATGGCCTGGCGCCACAGCTGCGGCGGCTCGAGGCTGGGGTTGCCCAAAGAGAGATCCCAGACCGGCCCGCCGCCGTCGGCCCGCATCTGCAGGCCGAGTTCGAACATGCGCCGAGTCCAGGACTCGCTGGCGCCCAGGACCTCGTTGGCGATCCGGGCGGACAGCGCCTCGCGTTCCGCGTCACTCACTCGCGGAGGGTATCACGGCGGCTGGCCGCGCTACATCCAGCTGGCGATGCGCTTGGTCAGGGCGCGCTCGTCTTGCTGGGTGTAGTCCCCGATGATCTCGCGCTCGACGGCACGCGACAGCGAATTGCCGTAGTGCTTGCGCAGACGGCCGACGAAGTTCGCGGGCGCGGCGATGTAGAGCCGACGAAACTCGCCCTGGGACTGGCCCTTGCGCAGGCGCTCGACGAGCTCGCGGACGAAGCGGCGCTCTTCTTCTGCGTCATGGCCGCTGGTGTCCACGACCAGGTGTCCGCTCGACGCCGAGGCCTCGATGCGCTCGCGGGCCTCTGGGTGATCGAGCTGCTCGATTGGCTCGAGCACGGGATTGAGCCTGGAGCCCCCGACCTTGTACAGGTGGGCCTGGCTCTGGTCTGCGACGACGAACAAAGTTGGAACCATCGACTACCTCCTAGCGCCTTTCATTGTCTGCTCGCGAGCTGGGTACGCGCAAGGGTCTTTACGCTGAAAAGGCTGCGTAGGGCCTGTTCCTAGGCCATACGACGTTTGTTGGCTGGTCGCGTACGCGCGCTCAACCAGCTGGATCAATTGGCGTATCGAGGATTGCACGATCGACAGATTCACCGAGGCGAAACTCGACAAAACGAAGTGCAGTCTCGAGGCGACCCTGCGCGTCAATGCGCTCGCGTGCCAAGGCGTCGAAGTCCGGGGTGACGCGCTCGATCAGCCCCGGGAGGTCGACCCGCCACGCGGGCGCGTCGCCGCCGGTAGCTTCGGCCGCGGCGGGCGGGTCGGCGGCGGCGCGCAGGAGCAACACGGCCTGGCCGTCCTGGCGGATCTCCGCGCGCGTCCCAGACTCGTCGATCCAGACCTCGTCGAGGTCGAGCTCGCCGAGGTCCTCGCTGACGAAGCCGGCGTCGATCGCCTGCTCGAAGAGCCGGCGGCCGTCGAGCTCGGCGAGGGCCGCCGGGTTCATGCGCGCGCGCAGCTCGAGGACCATGATGGTCGTGAGCAGATCGCGGGCCTCGAGCTCGGCGGGGGTGGCCGTGAGCGCGGCGGTGCGCAGGTCCTCGTAGAGGTCGAAGGTCTCGGGCGCCACCCACAGCGCGGCCGCGCTCCCGTCGCGGGCGGCGAGGGCGTCGGCGTAGCCGCGGGCGGCCTCACGCACGGCGGCCTGTGGATCCGCCGGGCTGGCGAGGGGATCTCCGCCGGAGACGGCCTCTTCGCTGACGATCCGCGGCCCACAGGCGGACAGCGCGAGCAGCGAGGCGAGCCATATCTGGGGGAACCGGGGCACGCTTTCAGTATGCCGGCTTGGCGGCTATTCTTCACCGCCTTTGCGCACCCCGCCCATGGCCGAGTCGAAGTCGACCCTCAACATCGAAGACGAGATGCGTAGCTCCTTCTTGGACTACGCCATGTCAGTGATCATCGCCCGCGCGCTGCCCGACGTGCGCGACGGCCTCAAGCCAGTGCACCGGCGCATCCTCTATGCGATGCACCAGCTCAAGAACCACCACGCGCAGCCCTACAAGAAGTCGGCGCGCGTGGTCGGCGATGTGATCGGTAAATATCACCCTCACGGCGACTCCGCGGTCTACGACGCGCTGGTCCGCCTCGCGCAGGACTTTGCCATGCGCTACCCGCTCGTCGACGGCCAAGGCAACTTCGGCTCCATCGACGGCGACTCCGCGGCGGCCATGCGCTACACGGAGGTCCGGATGCAGCGGCTGACCAGCGAGCTGCTCACGGACCTCGAGAAGGAGACCGTCGACTGGGTCCCCAACTACGACGAGAAGGAGCTCGAGCCGGCGGTCCTGCCGACGAAGGTGCCCAACCTGCTGCTCAACGGCGCGGTCGGCATCGCGGTCGGCATGGCGACCAACATCCCGCCGCACAACCTCACGGAGCTGCTCGACGCGACCATCGCGCTGATCGATGACCCGCAGCTGCCCGTGTCCGAGCTGCTCGGCTTCGTCAAGGGCCCGGACTTCCCGACCGGCGGCGTGATCCTCGGGACCGCTGGCATCAAGCAGGCCTACCTCGAGGGCCGCGGCAGCGTGACCGTGCGCGCGCGCTGCGAGATCGAGGAGGACAAGAAGGGCCGCGAGTCCATCGTCGTCACCGAGATCCCCTACCAGGTCAACAAGACCCGGCTGATCGAGCGCATCGCCTCGCTGGTCCGCGACAAGAAGATCGAGGGCATCGCCGACATCCAGGACTATTCCGACCGCACCGGCATGCGGATCTGGATCTCGGTCAAGAAGGACCACGCCGCCCAGATCGTCCTCAACAAGCTCTACAAGATGAGCGATCTCCAGACCTCCTTCGGGGTCAACATGATCGCCATCGTCAACGGGCGCCCGGAGGTCCTGACCCTCGAGAAGTGCCTGCGCCACTTCATCGACCACCGGCGCACGGTGGTCACCCGGCGCTGCCGCTTCGACCTCGCCAAGGCCATGGCCCGGCGCGAGATCGTCGAGGGCCTCGGCGTCGCGGTCGACTCCATCGACCGGGTGATCGAGCTGATCCGCTCGAGCCGCGACCCCGATGAGGCCCGGGCCAAGCTGATGGCCGAGCCGCTCGAGGGCTTCGCCAAGTTCCTGCGTCGCTGCGACCGCCCGGCCGAAGAGGTCGCGCGGGCCGAGGAGGGGCCCTACCGCCTCAACGAGCGCCAGGCCAAGGCCATCCTCGACATGCGCCTACAGCGGCTGACCGGCCTCGAGCGCGACAAGGTCGAAGGTGAGTACCGCGAGCTGTGCGAGATCATCGCGGAGCTCGAGGCCATCCTCACCAACCCGGCCAAGCTCATGGCGGTGATCCGCGAGGAGCTGCTGACGATCCGCTACACCTACGGCGACCCCGAGGGCCAGGACTCGGGCACCGGGGCCGAGGGCAGCAAGGGCTCGCGGCGCACGGAGCTCGCCGTCGACGAGCTCGAGATCCAGCCCATCGACCTCGTCGCCGACGAGTCGATGGTCGTGATGATCACCCGCGAGGGCTACGTCAAGCGCATGCCGACCACCGAGTACCGCGTACAAAACCGCGGCGGTGTCGGGCTCAAGTCGGGCTCTCAGCGCGACGACGACGACCAGATCATCGAGCTCTTCGAGGCCTCGGCCCACGCGTGGATCTTGCTGTTCACGAACACCGGCCGGGTGTTCCGCAAGCGCGTGTTCGAGTTCCCGCTCGGGACCCGCGGCCAGCGGCCCAAGGCCATGGTCAACTTCCTCGACCTCAAGGACGGCGAGCGCGTGCTCGAGATGGTCGCCTACCGCGAGGAGGAGGTCGACGAGAACCACTTCGTGGTCCTGGCCTCGGCCCAGGGCTACATCAAGCGGACCTCGCTCCAGGACTTCACCAACATCCGCGCCTCCGGGCTGATCGCCGCGAGCGTGGCCGAGGACGACAAGCTGATCGACGCCAAGCTGACCAACGGCAGCTGCGACATCATCATGGCCAGCCGCGAGGGCCAGGCGATCCGCTTCGACGAGGCCGACGTCCGCCGCATGGGTCGCACGGCCCGAGGTGTGCGCGGCATGGGCCTGCGCGACGGCGACGAGGTCGTCAACATCCTGGTCCTGGCCCGCGAGGGCGAGGACGACATCGGGCTGCTGACGGTCTGCGAGAAGGGCTACGGCAAGCGCACGCCGGTCGCCGAGTACCGCCGCCAGAGCCGGGCGGGCCTCGGGCTCAAGACCATCAAGGTCAGCGACCGCAACGGCAAGGTCGTGGGCATGATCAAGGTCCGAGAGGCCGATCAGCTGATGGTCGTGACCTCCGAGGGCAAGATCATCCGCACCCCGGTCGCGGGCATCAGCGAGCTCGGCCGCGCCACCCAGGGCGTCCGGCTGATCCGCCTGGGCGACGACGAGGTCGTGGTCGGCCTCGCGCGCATCGATGATCCGGGCGCCGACGAGGACGACCTCGAGGCGCTCGAGGGCGTGGCTGGTGAGGACGGCGAGGGCGCGGCCCAAGCCAGCGCAGACGCGGACACGGACGAAGGGGAGGGCGCGGACGAGCAGGACGGCGCCGACGCCGACGCCGACGCCGACGCCGACGAGCCCGAGTCCGAGGAGGAGTGAGCACCATGAGCAAGGACGGACGCGCCGGCGCGCGCAGCAAAGAGCTGTTCGCGGCGGCCAGCAAGGTCATCCCCGGCGGGGTCAACAGCCCCGTGCGGGCGTTCAAGTCGGTCGGCGGCGAGCCGCCCTTCATCCGCAAGGCCACGGGCTGCCACGTGATCACCGAGGACGGCGCCGCGCTGGTCGACTACGTCGGCAGCTGGGGCCCCGCGCTCCTCGGCCACGCCCACCCGGAGGTCGTCGACGCGGTCTGCCGGGCCGCCCGCGACGGCCTGAGCTTCGGCGCGGCCACGGCCGCGGAGGTCGACTTCGCGGAGCTGATCTGTAGCCTGGTGCCGAGCCTGCGCGGCGGCATGGTCCGGCTGGTGTCCTCGGGCACCGAGGCGACCATGAGCGCGCTGCGGCTGGCGCGTGGCTACACCGGGCGCAGCAAGATCATCAAGTGCGAGGGCGGCTACCACGGCCACGCCGATATGCTGCTCGTGGCGGCTGGCTCGGGCGCGGCGACCCTGGGTATCCCCGGCAGCGCCGGCGTCCCCGGCGAGGCCGTGCGCGACACCTTGCTGGTGCCCTACAACGACGCCGAGGCCGTGGCCGCGCGCTTCGCCGAGCACCCCGGCGAGATCGCGGCGATCATCGTCGAGCCGGTGGCCGGCAACATGGGCTGCGTCCCGCCGCGCCCCGGCTACCTCGAGCGCCTGCGCTCGCTGTGCACCGAGCACGGCGCGGTGCTGATCTTCGACGAGGTCATGACCGGCTTCCGCGTGGCCCTGGGCGGCGCGCAGGAGCGCTTCGGCATCACTCCCGACCTCACCTGTCTCGGCAAGATCGTCGGCGGCGGCATGCCCGTGGGCGCCTACGGTGGGCGGCGCGAGATCATGGAGAAGATCGCCCCGCTCGGCCCCGTGTACCAGGCCGGCACCCTCAGCGGGAACCCGCTGTCCGTCGCCGCGGGCCTCAAGACCCTCGAGCTGCTCGAGCGCGACAAGCCCCACGCGGCCATCGAGGCCGCGACCACCAAGCTGTGCGCGGGCCTGGCCGAGTCGGCCGCCGCGGCTGGCGTGGCGTGGACGGGCACCCAGGTCGGCTCGATGTTCTCGGGCTTCTTCTGCACCGGGGAGGTCTGGAACTACGTCGACGCCCAGGGCAGCGACCTCGAGCGCTTCGCTCGCTGGCACGGCGAGATGCTCGCGCGCGGGGTCTACCTGGCGCCCTCGCAGTTCGAGGCCGGGTTCATGTCCGCGGCCCACGACGAGGCTGCGATCGAGCAGACCCTCACGGCCGCGGCCGAGGTCTTCGCGCTGCTGGCGGCCGCCGGTTGACGCTCCCCGCGGCGCGCCAGACCAGCGGCTAGTCGGCCTCGGCTTCGGCCTTGCCCTCGCCCGGGCTCGTCATCGTGCGCGCACGCTCGACGAGCTCGGCGGTGAGGGCGTCGTGCGCTGCGTCGAGGCGCTTTCGGCTCCTCCACACTCTGAACAGGATGAAGGCGCCAAAGGTCGTGAGGGCGAGGTGCTGCCAGCCCTCCAGAGGGAGCGCGAGCTCGAAGGCGAGGGGGAGCATCAGCGAGCTCCCCAGCCCGCACAGGCGCAGGTATACGCGTTTGTGCAGGTGTGTGCGCGGCCCGTCGCGGCTGATCTCGAGCTCTCCACTGACGGGGATGCCCATGGCCCGCATGAAGGGCGAGTGGACGGTGTCGCGGACGTCGTTGCGGACAAAAAAATCCCAGAAGTAGATGCGGTCGCGGGAGACCCAGACGGCGGCCTCGTACTCGCCGAGGACCAGGTCGTTGCGCCGCGCGTCGAGGTCATCGAGGACCTCGGCGCTGGGCAGGGTCTCGGGGAAGGCCTGCTCGACGGTCGTCGTCTCGTGCCCGAGGAGCAGGCCCATGCGCGAGGCCCAAAGCCGGCCTCGGCCGAGGCCGACGCCGTCGATGAGCAGCATCGGGATCCCGAGCATGATGGTCCCGACGATGGTGTAGAAGACTTGTTGATCTTGGGTCACGATATTCGTGCGCAGTGCGGGGGAGCGTGTGGGCGGATGTTGGAGACCACGGTCTGGGCGTCCTCCGACTCGATCAGCTGGCGCAGGCTCCAGTAGATCACCGTGTCGAAGCCGTGGGCGCGGACGTCGAGCAAGCTGGCCTGCATGGCCTGCTGTGGGCTGAAGCCCTCGATGCCTTCTTGACGAAAGGCGGCCAGGCCGATGGCGAGGGGCTTTTCGCTGGGGAATTCCTTGCGCCAACGCGAGACGCAGGTGGACACGATCTGGTCGGGGCGCGAGCCGTTGGTCGCGGTGGCGTAGCACTGCGGCACGAGGTAGTCGCAGACCTCGGCGAGCGGGCCAAAGCTCTCGCTGGGCGTGAAGCCGATGCCGTTGACGCCCATCTGACACTCGCGCTCGGCGAACACCTCGGCGATCAGCGCGGCGGCCTCGGGGTAGGGCATGGGCGCCTCGGCCTTGGTCCACGGCTCCTCGGCGTCCCACTGCAAGGAGCGCGCGCCCGTCTCGGCGAGCAGGGGGAGCAGCAGCTCGCCGGCTTGGCGGATATAGGTTGCGTGGGGCATCACCCAGCTCATCAGGTGGACCTCGATGTCGGCGAGGCGGGCGGCCTCGCACAAGGCGGTGATCCGCTGACGATTGAGGAGGTCGAAGTCTCGCGGCGCCCGGGCGTGGCTGTGGTCGTTGACGACGACGTCGAGGCGGTCGATGCCGTGGCGCTGGCAAAAGTCCACGGCGGCCGCGGGCGCGGCCATGGCCTGCCTGCCCGCCCACGCGCCGACCTTGGTGATCGCGGGCAGCTTGTCTTCGGCGAGGGCGGCGGCGAGGACCTCGGCGTAGGTGGCCGGGCCGACCTTGCCGTCGGCCGAGAGCGACTTGGCCTGCTGCCAGCGGGTCACACACTCGACGCAGCCCTCGTCCCAGGCGCCAGTGGCCTCGCTGCCGACGACGAGCTGGATCATGCGGATCTGCGCGGCGCTGTAGCGGCGGCGTTCATTGTATCGAAGCGAAGTCATCGTCAATCAGGGTATCAGGGCGCGCTGTCGGCTGGGGAGGCGGGCTCTGGCTCGACCGCGAGGAGGGCCCCCGAAGCCGCGCGCTGACGCAGGCGCGCACTCACCCGCTGGCGGGCAGCGAGCATGTCCGCGGAGCTGTCGTCGAGTCGTTGTGTGTCGCTCGGGGAAAGAAGACCGAGGCGTCCGAGCTGCGGGCGCTCGTCGGTGGCGTCGACCTCCGCGGTGAGCTCGTCGAGCAGCCCGTGCAGGCGCCCCGAGGGCCGCTCGTATTCCGGCAGCGGCAAGGCGAGGACGAGCTGTGCGGCGAACAGGGCGTCCGCGAGGCCGTCGGTGGCGTCGAGGGTGTCGGTGGCGGTGCAGCTGCGCTCGAGGCTCTCCCGGTTCATGCGGATCAGGTCGCAGAGCATGTCCAGCGCCTTGCTGGGCTCACCTCGCAGGCCGCGGTCGAGGGCGTAGAGTCGCCCGACCTCGTTGGCCCTCGCCCAGCTCTCGGCGCTCGTGCTCTGCTTCGCGCTTTGCTTCATGTGGCATGGAGGGCTGAAATTTGGACGTTCGCGGGCGCGCTCGAGGGCGAGCAGCAGCTTGCGCGCGATCGCAGAGGACAAGAAGGCGCGACGCTGCGCCGCCGTGTCTCGCAAGCGGGCAATGTTCGCGTCGTCGCTGGCGTCGCGGTCGAGGGGGGCGTGGGCTTCGGGGGGCAGCGCGAGGCCTTCGGGGAGCGCCGCGATGACGTACCAGCCGTTGTCCGCGGGTGCAGGGTCCGGGGGCAGGTCGTCTTTGGTCGAATCTGGCGCCGAGGGGCGATCATGGTCGACGCAGGCGGCGGGCCAGGCGAGCGCGAGTAAAGAGGAGACGAGCGCGAGCCCACGGACCTTCGCGCGCGTGCGTTGTTGTGTGTCGGTCATCGAGTGACGGTCAGCCCGGTCTCATCTTGCCGGATTCGACCGGGGGGGTGGGCAACGTCGGCCACGTGGGTTGATTCCGTCGAAGTGAGGGCACTGGGACGCGCTGACCGGCGCGGGCGGGGCAACTCTGGGCTGGGCTGGGCTGGGCTGGGCTGGGCTGGGCTGGGCTGGGCTTGGCTGGGCTGGGCTTTCGCGCGAGCATGACCAAGGAGATCGATGGCAGTGGACTACGACACCATCATCGTTGGCGCGGGATCGGCAGGCTGCGTGATCGCGGCGCGGCTGAGCGCGGACAAGAAGCGCAGAGTCTTGTTGGTCGAGGCCGGTCGGCGGACCCGGGATCTCCGCGTCCAAGCCCCCGGCCTCGCGGCCAGCTTGTGGCGGACCAAGTTCGACTGGGGCTTTCGGACCGAGCCGCAGCCGCACATGGCCCAGCGCCGCAACTACTGGCCGCGGGGCAAGGTCCTGGGCGGGACCAGCTGCCTCAACTACATGATCTACATGCGCGGCCACCGTGGCGACTACGACGGCTGGCGCGACGAGGGCAACGAGGGCTGGGGTTACGACGATGTCCTGCCCTACTTCAAGCGCTCCGAGGACAACGCCGATGGCGGCGACCACTACCACGGGGTGGGCGGGCCGCTGCGGGTCACTCGCAAGCGCGAGGCCGAGATCTGTCATCGCCTGGCCGCGGCGGCTGCCGATGCCCTGGATGCGCCCTTGATCGACGACGTCAACGCCCCCGAGCGCGAGGGCTTTGGCCCCTTCCCGCTGACGATCCGCGGCGGCCAGCGCTGTCATACGGGGGCGGCCTTCCTCGATCCCGTCATGGGCCGGCCGAACCTCGAGGTGATCGAGGGCGCGGTGGTCGAGCGGATCACCTTCTCGGGCGGGCGGGCCACGGGGATCCGCTACCGCCGAGGCGGCGAGGTGATCACGGCGCGGGCCGGGGGGGAGGTCGTGCTGTGTGCGGGGGCGATCGGCAGCCCACAGCTGCTGCTGCGCTCGGGCGTGGGCCCGGGCGAGGCGCTGCACGCCTTGGGGATCGCGGTCAGCCACGAGCTCCCCGGCGTGGGCAAGAACCTGCAAGACCACCTCTTCGTGCCCGCGGGTTACGAGGTCGAGGCGGAGGTCGCGGGGGAGATGGAGCCGGTCAATTTGCTGCGCTGGCTGGGCCGCTACGTGGTCTCGCGGGCGGGCCCATTGAGCTCCTCCGGGGCCGAGGCCGGCGGATTCGTGCGCAGCCGCGAGGACGTGGCGCTGCCCGATCTCCAGCTGCACTTCCTGGGCACCGGGCCGTCGATGGCTTCCCTGGACGACTCCAACTACACCCCCGAGGGCCGCGGCTGCTCGCTGATGCCGACCCTGCTCTACCCCGAGAGCGTCGGCGAGCTGCGCTTGCGCAGCGCCGACCCGGAGGACCCGCCGATCATCGATCCCCATTACCTCGAGGCCGAGGCCGACGTGGACACGCTGCTGCGAGGCGTGCGGATGGTCCACCAGATCGTCGAGCACCCGGAGATCCGCCCGCTCCTCGGTCGGGCGCTCACGCCGATGTCACGGGTGGACGCCAGCGACGCGCTGATCCGCGCCGACATCCGGGCGCGCGCCTCGACCCTCTTTCACCCCGTGGGTACCTGCAAGATGGGCACGGACGAGACCGCGGTCGTCGACGCCGAGCTGCGCGTGCACGGCATCGAGGGGCTGCGGGTCGCCGACGCGTCGATCATGCCGCGGATCGTCGGCGGCAACACCAACGCGCCGTGTGTGATGATCGGCGAGAAGGCGGCGGCGCTCCTGGGCGGCCCGTGGCCCTCGCCCTGAGTCCGCGGCAGGGCGTGAAAACGCCCGTGGCTAGGCCCCGCGAGCGCTGGAATCTCTCCTGAGGGAGGCGCGTGCAAGGGAGGCCATGCGCTCGACTCGACACCGCGCCATCGAACTCACCTTTGGATCGGCTCTGTTGCTCGGGCCGCTCATCTACGCGCTGAGCTTGCCCTCCTTGGGCATGGAGGTCGAGCCGGCGGTGGTCGAGGTCGCGGTGCCGGTCGCGGTGCCGGTCCAAGCCGAGCCCGAGCTCGAGCCCGAGCCCGAGCCCGAGCTCGAGCCCGAGCTGGTCCTGGTCGAGGTCGGCTACTGCGAGGGGGAGGGCGTCGAGGACGAGCTCACGGAGGTCCCCGAGGCGCCCGCGGAGCAAGACGCCACCTGGGCCATGCGCTTCGTCGACAGCGGCACGCTGGTGCTCTCGGAGGCCGCGGATCGCAGCTGGACCAAGGGGCGGCTGCGCGCCCTCGAGGGGGACTATCGCTTCGTCGCGGCCAAGTCGGTGGACTCCGCGGCCATCCCCGCGGACTTGCTCGCTGCGCGCGAGCGGACCTTCGATCTCTACGGGTCCGAGGGGAAGCTCTGCCACGCTCGCCTCGGCGAGCTGCGGGTCGTCGCCCAGTATGGAGGCGACACGATCGTGGATCTGGAGGAGGAGGACGAGGACGGGGAGTACGTGCTCCCGGACAGCGCCGAGCTGCACGGCTGGGTGTGGGACACGCAAGAACACTGGCTGGTCGGGGAGCTCCTGCCCGAGCCGGGCTGCGAGATCGGAGCCGCGCTGTGGGCCCGAGACGCGGCCCTGCCTGCCCCGACGCTGCTGCGCGCGTCGACCTCGGACAACCCGCTGGTGGTCGAGCGTCGCGAGGCCTTCTCGCGCTCCCAGGCGATGGCGGAGATCGAGGCCGGCTACCGCGAGTGGTACGCCTCCCTCGACGAGGAAACGCGCGAGTGGGAGTTGGACTGGGAGACCACGCTCCGTGAGTCTCCTGTCGAGGCGCTGAGCTGGCTGGACGCCAGGGGCGCGCCGAAGCTGACCGAGCTGAACTTTGGCTGGACCGAGGACTGCGGCTTTGGCTTCGACTCGCAGCTGAGCGCCCTCGAGGGCGTGGGCGAGGACAGGGCGGGCGTCGAGGGCTACGCCACTGTCGGGGCGCGCGCCGTCTTCGACGCCGATCTCGACGGGAAGTACGAGTTCTTCTACGTGGATCCCGAAGACGACGAGGTGCGCGTGGCCAGCGAGACCCTCTCTGCCTCGTTCCGCATCGAGCAGGACTGGCACTGCCCTTGCTGAGGCTCTAGTCTGCGCTCGCCCATGGCGAGCGAGGAGCCCAAGCAAGCCGTCGACGAGGCCCGCCACCGCGAGCTCGTCGACAAGCACGTCTACGGGGATCCGAGTCGGCGGACCTCGCTGCGGGGGCGCGCGGCCTGGTTCGAGCACACCTCATCGGCCTCGCTGGGGCTGGAGATCGGCCTGGCGATCGGCGGCACCACCTTGCTGGCCCGCTGGATCGAGAACACCTACACGCACTGGTCGCCCTGGACCACGCTGATCGGCTTCGGCGTTGGCCTGGGCGCGGCGATCAAGGCCGTGGTCCGGACGATCCGCGAGTATCACCGCGAGCTCGACGCGCGCCAGGCCGCCGATGCCGGGGCGCAGGGCGAGGCAGGCGAGGGCGCCGCGGCCAAAGAGGCCGTCGCAGAGACAGCCGAAGCCGGCGAGGAGCTCTCCCCCTGAGCGCCGGCGATCAGCCCCCCGATTCAGGCGGGCTCGAGGCAGGCGAGGCCCCGCGGCGGCCAGTGGACTCGGTCGCCCTGGTCCGCGATGGGCTGCGGATCTCCGCGCTGCTGCTCGCGCCAATCGTGGCCGCGCTGGTGCTCCTGGGTCAGCCGGATCTGGCGATCGCCGCCGTGCTCGGCGGGATGCTGGGCGCCACCAACCTGATCTTCCTCGCCCGGGGGATCTCCAGCGCCATCGAGGGCACGGTGCGGGGCATCGACGAGGCCCGCCAGGCCCGCGGGGAGCAGCCCCTCGCCGAACTCGAGGGCGCCGAGGCCCCGCCAGAAGATCCCACGGCGGTTCGCCGCCCCATCAAAGTGGGGGGGACCTTTCGCCTGCTGCTGATCCTCCTGACCATTGGGGCGCTGATCGTGCTGCGCCCGGGTCGGCCCGAGGGGATCGTGGTGGGGATCGTGGTCGTGCTGCTCGGCGTGGGGATCTCTGCGCATCGTCACAACCGCCAGCGCTGACGCGGATCAGCGGTAGGGGCTGTCGTGGGCCCGCAAGAGCGCGGCCTCGAAGCGCTCGAGCTCGAGGATCGTCCGGCGGAGCTGCGCCCAGACCTCGTCGGGATCGGGGGCTCGCGGCCACATGACCTGCTCCCAGACGTCGTCGGTGCGGTCGCAGGCGAAGAGCAGGGCCCGAAAGGGTTTGACCGAGAGCCCGAACTCGCCGAGCAGGAGGCGATCTTCGTCGTTGAGCTGACGGAGGGAGCGCAGCCAGTCCCACATGGCGCGGCGGGCTTCGTAGAGGGCCGCGTCGTACTCGTCACAGCGCTGGCGGCGAGCCCAGGGGGTCTCCGAGAGCAGCGGCTGGCGGATCCTGCGGATCGGGGTCTCGAGCTCCAGGCGCAGGCGCCGGGCGTCGATGGCGATGGCGGCCAGGGTCGGGCTGAGGTGGTCTGGGAGGGGCTGATGGTCGCCGTTGGTCTGCTCGAGCTCGCGTTCGATGGCCTGGTCGCGCTGCCGGCGTCGCCACCAGCGGTAGCCGACGTAGAGGGTCACCGCGCCACCAGAGGCCATCGTCGCCCAGCTCATGCGCACCTCGCTCGGGACCGACGACCCACGCTCTCAAGATGATCGAAGAGGCTGTGTGTCACCAGTAAAACCAGGAGTTCGTGCTGTGACGGGTAAAGTGGGGGGTGATCGGGACCAGGGCCGGGCCGCAGGTTCGGGCAGCGGCTGCGCGATCGGGCCGGCCTTGGGTATGCTCCCGCCGTGAACCGACGACTCGGCTCGATCTTGCTGATGGCGCTGCTCCCCCTCGCGTGTGAAGTCGAGAAGGATCCCGGCGCAGGTAACGCCAAAGGTGACGCAAAAGGTGACGCAAAAGGTGACGTGAAGGAGAGCGACCAGGTGGCTGCCAAGGCTACCAAGGCTGGCAAGCCGCTCGGCCAGCTGAGCGCCAACGAGATCCTCGATCTGGGCAAGCTGCTCGGTCAGGGGCCCGCGAGCGTGGAGGTGCTCCTCGGCCAGCCCGTGGAGGCGGGGACGCGCGAGAGCTCCTGCGTGCGCTTCGTGCCCTCGCGGGTGTTCTTCAAGTGCAAACACGACATCCGCCGCTACGACCACCCAAAGCTCGAGCGCGTGGTGATCGACTATCAGGACGGCAAGGCGGCCGAGGTCCAGGTGATCGGCATCCCTGGTCAGGGAGACTTCGAGCCGCGCGCGGCCCTGGCCGCCCTCGGGATCTCGCTGCCGGGCGAGCCCCACCACCGCAACCCCTCGGGGATGGGGGACAAGGAGGGCGTGGTCGTGGACGTGTGGGAGTGGGGCAACGACGGCGCCCGGCTGCGCGTCGCGGGCCAGGAGTATCGCGTCCGCGTGTCCAGCGTGGCCATGCAGTGGAGCACCTCGAAGATCGAGCTGCTCGACAACAGCCCGCTGAGCGCGGACCAGCAGGCGCGGATCATGCCGATGCGCGGCTCGGGCGAGGCCGTCAGCTCGCCGCTGTAGATCTCCTCCCACCTCGGCGCTCGCGCTGCACCGATGTCGTATTCGCGGCCAGAGGCGTGAGGAGCCCTGGCCTAGGAGCCCGTGGTGAAACCCAACACGACACCTGGCTTGGTCTTTTCGCCGAAGGCTTTGTCGCCAAAACTTGCAGTACGCCCGGTACAGCGGCGTTTTGGCTTCGCGCCCTCGACAAAAATCCCGGCGCCAGGAGCCGCGCTGGGTTTCACCACGGACTCCTAGGAGCCCGTGGTGCTGGGCGCCTGTCGCGCATGTTCGGCGCGCGGATCGGTGCTTCGCGCTTGGCCACAAATCTACGCAAGTTCAGCGCGGCCGGTACCGTCGGGCGGTGATCGTTGGCATGCTGTCGATCCGGTTTCATGTCGGAGGGCAAGTCCAAAGGTCGCCGCTCGCTCGATCGTCTGCGTCGCCACCGCGGAGAGGAAGGGGAGGGGGAGCTCGCGACGACGAGCGATCAAGCTCGCGCTCGCCGGGCGCTCACAGATCGTGGCGAGGTCGGCTGGGATCACGACGCGCGCGTCGAAGGCGATGGCGCCAGGGGACAGCGCGACGACAGCCCGATCACCGCGCAGGTGCTGAGCCTGTTCTCGGAGCCCGCGGTCACCACGATCACCGCGGTGTCGGCTGCGCGCAGCCTCGAGCGCCCGCGGGCGGACGTCGAGACGGCGATCGAGGCCCTGGTTCAAGCCGGCGAGCTGCGCCCGCTCTCGGGCAGCAGCCTGCGCTACACGGTCTCCCCCGAGCGCAAAGCGCAGCTCGAGGGCATGTTCCGCGAGGCCGCCCACGAGCTCGGTGAGACCACCGCGCTGGTCCTGCGCGAGCCCGACGAGCTGATGAGCTACGACGACGAGGAGCCGCGCCTGCCGGTCACGGCTGGGCTGCTCAGCTTGTTCCTCCCGGGCACGGGCCAGCTGCTCAACGGCGACGTCGGTCGGGCCTCGCTCGTGTTCGCGGTCTGGAGCCTGGCCCTGCTCACTCACCTCTCGCCGATCTGGACGTTCGTGGCGCTCTACGCCGGCGCCGAGGCCTTCTTCACGGCCAAGGTGCGCGGCATGGAGCGCAAGATGGCCGACAGCAAAAAGGAGCCGGGGTTCTCCCAGGGGTCGTCGTGACCTTTTGGGTCTACCTCGTCGTCGCGGCCATCGCAGCGCTGGGTCTGTTTCAGACCATGCGCGGCCAGGCCCGCAGCCGCCGCTACCTCGAGAGCAGCGCCGAGGAGCACCCGCTCCAGCTCTCGCACCTACCCCGCGGCCTGCAGGCCCTCGCTCGCGACACCCGGGCCCTGCGCCTGAGCCTCGAGGGCCCGCTGCGCGAGCTCGCCGAGGGCGGCGGTGGGGCGATGTTCAGCGAGTTCGACGAGCTCCAGCAGCGCCTGCGCGACGCCGCCCGAGAGCTCGGCGACTGGGTCCACGAGGTCGAGCGGCTCAGCCAGACCGACGCCGCCTACATGCGGGATGTCGGGGCTGAGCCGGGGCGAGTCCGCGGGCTCTTCGAGGAGGAGGGCTGGTCGCTCGAGCGCAAGCGCGAGGCGGGGCAGCCGGCGTTGCGGGTTCGCCTCGAGGCGATCGTTCGTGAGCTCGAGCTGTTCGAAGAGCGGCTGCAGACGCCGCCGGATCCCTATCGTTGAGGTCGAGGTTCGTCTGGGCAGCTGCCGCGACCGTCGCCCACCTTGGCTTGGGACTCGCGGCCGCGCGAGCTGGCCACCGGCGGCTCACTCCGTCGCGGGCACCGAGCTGAACTCGTGTACGTCCCAGCTAAAGTCGATGACGTTGCCGTTGGGCGGGTAGAGCATGGCGTTCTCGATGCGCTCGACGGCCTCCGGGGTCATGCGGGCGGCCCACACGTGGCCGGCCTCGCACTCTGCCTCGGGGCTGCCGATGAACACGCCCACGAGCTTGCGCGCGCCGCCGTACCACACGTAGAGGGGGCCTCCGCTCATGCCCCCGACGCCGTCGTTACTCACGCGCAGGATCCCGCTCTCGCCATCGTCAAACGACTTGTAGGGCTGGCTGGCGGCGAAGCTGCCGTGGTCGTACCAGGCGGTGCCCTCGGCCTTGTCGTAGGGGTATCCCACGGCCACGGTGGTCCGGCCCGAGAGGGTCCCCCAGCTGAGGTGGCCGAAGTCCATGGTTCGCGGGGCGTTGGGCGAGTGCGCGAGCTCGACGAGGGCGTAGTCGAAGGCCTTGTTCTCAGCCGACTGGCTCGTGCCGTAGGCGGTCGGGACGAACACTCGCTTGGCGTAGATTTTTCCGTAGGGCTCGGAGCTCCAGCTCTGTGACAGGGAGAAGCCCGTGGGCTCGTCTTTGAACTGGCCGCTGCCGTCGATGAAGCAGTGCGCTGCGCCGAGCACGAATTTGTCGCCGATCAGCGTCCCGGTGCAGTCGCCCCCGCCGTCTTGGTGCTCGAACTGGCCGATCATGTCGTAGGGGCCGGCGGTCGCCGATTGTTGGGTGTTGCCCTGGACCCGATCGTCACAGCCGATGATCATCTCGGAGCTGGTGCACTGGGACAGGCAGGCGACGAAGACCGTGTCGGTGCTCGACTCGGACTGGTCGGGCTGGTCGACGGGTCCCAGGAGCTCGCTCGAGCCCTCGCCGAGGGTCATCGCGGGCTCCCCCTCGCTCTCGAGCAGCGTCGCCTCGAGGTTCAGCTCGTGTTCGGAGCCGACCTCGGCCGCGTCGAGCTCGGCGTCGACCGGGCCGAGCTCCTCGGACTCATCGACGCAGGCCGAGCTCGTGCTCAGGACCAGGGTCGCGGAAAAAACCGCGAGAGTGGTGAGGGAAAGCGGGGTGCGCGTCAGCATCTCAGCTGAGTAATACCGACGCGCCCGCGGGTGGATTAATGGGCATGGGGCGGCCTCGACGCTGGTGTAGGTTGAGGCGGCTCAGGGCGTCGCGATCGGGAGGACGTAGTAGTGCACCGCGAACACGTGACAAGCGCTCCCCGCGATCACGAACAGGTGCCACACGAGGTGGTGGTAGCGCAGCTTGGTCATGCGAAAGAAGAGCACCCCGGTCGTGTACAGCGCTCCGCCACCGAGCAGCCACAGCACGCACTTCGTCGGCATCGCGGCGAGGCACTGCGCGGGGGCGGCCAGCACCATCCAGCCCATGACGACGTAGGAGACGACCGAGAGCCGGTCGAGGCCATCCTCGAAGGCGTTGGGGGCCAGGAGCTTGCGGGTGCAGCCGATCACCGCCATCGTCCAGATCGCGATGAACATCGCGTTGCCCGTGTCGTTGTGCAGCGCGAGCAAGGTGATGGGCGTGTAGGTGCCCGCGATCAGCAGGTAGATCGACGCGAGGTCGGCGATGTGGAAGAACTCCTTGGCGCGGCCAGCCGGGAGGGCGTGGTTGAACAAGGAGGTGACGTAGACGGCGAGCAGCGAGGTGCCGAACACGAGCGCGCTGGCGATGTGCACGAAGTCGCGGTCGCTCACCGAGCTGACCATGGCGGTCAGGGCGACGAGCGAGAGCAGCATGCCCGCGCCCGCGGACAGGGCATTGGCGAGCTCTTCGCTGCGGCTGAACTTGCCTTCGGCGGTCTGCGTTGCGACGGAGATATCCCTGAGTACCCCATCGCGGCGCCTTCACCCAGCGTTAAACCCTGGGCGTGGGTCTCGTGTTCGCAGGCGCTCGGGAATTTTCCCCAGGAGACCCGCGATGTCACCAGGTTGGAGGGTTGCCTACGCGTTCACGACGCACCCATCCCCATCTCCGAGCCGGCCCAGCTCGACACGCACATCGAAGCCCACCGCATCGAGAAAGTCGTGGTCATGACTGGCGACAACCAACCCGCCAGGCCAGCGGCGCAGCGCGCTAGCGAGTGCGTCGCGGCCGAGGGCGTCGAGGCTGAAGGTGGGCTCGTCGAGGACGAGCAGCTGCGGCGGCGGCTGGCGTCGAAACAGGCAGATCAGCGCCGCCCGAGCCCGTTCGCCGGGGCTCAGTGAGGCCAGCGGCCGCTCGGCCAGGGCAAAGGGAAAACCATGCGCGACGAGGGCCTGGGCGGCCGCGTCGAGGGTGCCTGGGCCCGCGTCTGGACCAGAGAGCAGGCGCTCGAGCAAGCTGTCTTCGCTGGCCCAGTCGAGCGCGGCTTGGCCGATGACACCCACGCTGGTCCGCTCGACGTCGGCCACGCCGCTCGTCGGCGCGCGGGCGCCGAGCATGATCTCCAGGAGCGTGGTCTTGCCGCTGCCGTTGGCCCCGGTGATCGCCACGCGCTCGCGGCCGACGTCGAGGTCGAGGCCGCGAAAGAGCGCCCGCCCTGCGACGCTCGCACCCACGTCGCGCAGGCGCAGGAGAGGGCGCGCGGGAGGATCGGGCAAGGTGATCGTGAGCGCGTCGAGGGGCAGCTTCACCCGCAGGGCTCGGCGTGCGGCGGCGGCCCAGCCTCGCATGGCCGCGGCGCGCTCGTCTCGGATCCGCGCGGCCCTGGCCCGGCTTTGCTGGGCGTCGCTGCGCTTTTGATTGAGCAGGGCTCGGGGGCTCCGGCGGCGAAGCTCGCGGACCCGGCCGAGGTTTTGCTTGCGGCGCCTGCGGGCTTCGTCGAGCGCCCTGTCGCGCTCGGCCGCGGCCAGGGTCGAGAGGCGCTCGGCGTAGCGCCGGTCGAGGGCGGCCTGCTCGCTGTCGAGCTCGGCCGCGAGGTGCTCATGGTCCCCGTGGCGGTAGCGGCAGCCCGACTCGGCGAGCACGAAGAAGTGCTCGAACTGTCCGAGCAGCTGGCGATCGTGGGAGACGACGAGCAGGGCCCCGGGCCAAGGTCGCAGCTGGCGCTCGAGCCAGGCGCGGCCGGCCGCGTCGAGGTCCTCGCTGGGCTCGTCGAGCATGAGCAGATCGGGGCGGGCGAGCAGGGCGGCGGCGAGGTGGAGCTTGCGGACCTCGCCGCCGCTGAGTCGGCTGACGTCGGCACGATCGAGGGGGTCGAGCGCCGCGAGTGTGTCGAGCTCGAGGCCCGAGCCGGCGAGCAGGCGGGCGAGCTCGCGGGGCGTCGGTCCCGAGGGGTCCTGACCGCGGCGCAGGGCGTCGAGCTCGGCGGCGATCTGCAGGGCCTCGCTTGGGCTGGGGCGCTGGCGGACCAGGGCGAGGGTGCCATGGTGGCGCAGCTCGCCGCCCGCGAGGGCACGATCGCCTGCGAGGGCGGCGAGCAGGCTCGACTTGCCCGCGCCGTTGCGGCCGATCAGCGCCGCGCGCTCTCCCGCGGCCAGGCTCATGCTCAGGCCGCGGATCAGCGGGCGCCCCGAGGGCGTGTCGAGGTCGACATCATTGAGCTCGATGCGTACGCGTTGGGCATGTGCAGTCATGCTCGGACCTCCGCGAGGGCACGCTCGATCTCGGCGACGACGAGGGCCGGACCTTCGAATGTCAGGGCGAGGGCGTCGGGGAGAGCCTCGGCGGCGAGGACTCGACAGCGCGCGTGGATCGCAGCGATCAGCTCGCCTTCGGCATAGGGGACCTGCGCGCTCGATCGCCGGTGGTCGCTGCGCGCGGCGGCCAGCAGGGCCTCGCGCAGCTCGGCGACGGTGGCCGGGTCGCTGGCGCTGACGGCCATGAACGGCCCGCCGCGGGCGTGGGTGGCCAGGACCTCGGGGTCGGGGGGAGAGGCCAGGGTGTCGAGCTTGTTGTAGATCGTCAGCCGCGGGCGCTGATCGACGCCCAGGCGGGCGAGCTGGACCTCGGTGGTCTCGAGGTGCATGGGCCACTCGGGGTCGCCGAGATCGACGACGAGGGCGAGCAGCGACGCCTCGCGGACCTCGGCCAGGGTCGACTCGAAGCTCGCCAACAGGCGATCGGGGAGGCGACGGATGAAGCCCACGGTGTCGCTGAGGATCACCTCGCCGCCGTGGCGGCTCAGGCAGCGCGAGGTCGTGTCGAGGGTCTCGAAGGGGCGGTCCCGGACGGGGAGCTCGGCCGCGCTCAGGGCGTTCATCAGCGAGGTCTTGCCGGCGTTGGTGTAGCCGACCAGGGCGATCCGGGCGCAGCTCGAGCGGCGCTCGCGTTGGATCTCACCGGCGCGCTCGAGCTTGGCCTGGCGCCTGCGCAGCTCGACGAGGCGACCGTCGAGCTGGCGAGCGAGGAGCTCCGAGGCCGTCTCGCCGGGGCCGCGGGCGTTCATCAATCCGCCGGCCTGCTGATCCATGTCGAGCCCGACGCCGCGGATCCGCGGGCGCAGGTATTCGAGCTGGGCGATCTCGACTTGGATCCGCGCGCGCCGGGTCCTGGCGTGGCGCAAGAACACGTTGAGGATCACGCCCTCGCGGTCGCTGATCGCCAGGCCCGCGGCGTCCTCGAGGTTGCGGGTCTGCGAAGGGCTGAGCTCGGCGTCGATGACCAGGAGATCGGCGCCCGCGGCCCGGGCCCGCTCGGCGATGGCCGCGGCGCTGCCCGAGCCCAGGTAGGTCCGGGGATCGGGGCGATCGCGGCGCAGGTGCTCGCTGCCGACGACCTTGTCACCTTGGGCCTCGACGAGGCCGCTGAGCTCGGCCAGCTGCGCCTCGATCTGGACGGGGGAGGCACCGCGCTCGGCGACGGACACCAGGTAGCAGGCGTTGCCCGTGTCGCGGTCGAGGGCCGGGTCTCGAGAGGGGGAGGGGGAAGGGGAGGGGGAAGGCGAGGGGGAAGGCGAGGGGGAAGAGGTGGGAGGTTGGATGATCGCCTCGAGGCGACCCGAGTCGGCGCTCGGGACTTCGGCGTGCTCATCCACGGGATTTGAATGGAATTTCATACAGTCGCGCTCCTCGTGCGCCGCCGCGCTGTGGCGGCGGGCTAAAACCGTGTCGGGGCGCTCGCTAGTGCGTCATGCACCGAGCCGATCCTCCAGAGCAGGCCAAATGGGCCGAGCTGGGATCCGCTGGCGAGCGCCGCTGCGATCGAGTCACCCGAGGTGCTCGGTCGCGGGGGCAGGGTTTACTGGAAGCGCGAGTTGTACATGGCGGTGCCGATGTTCCCGCAGGGTAGCCCGGGCTCGGCGAGGTGCAACGACTAAATTTTTTCGCGCTCGCTCCCCCCGGTCGTGGGCGGGGGAGCGAGCGCGAAGTTCTGCTGATCCGCTGCCTGGATCCGGCGCCTGGATCGGGCGGGGATCAGACGGCGACGGAGAAGTCGCGCAGGGCGTCTTCGAGGCTCGTGCGCGTGTCGGTGCTGTGCTTGCGCTTGCCGATGATCAGCGCGCAGGCGAGCTGATACTCGCCGGCGGCGAAGCGCTTGCTGCGGGTGCCGGGGATGACGACGCTGCGCGCGGGCACGCGGCCGCGATACTCGACGGGCTCGCTGCCGCTGACGTCGATCACCGGGGTCGAGGCGGTGAGCACCACGTTGGCGCCGAGGACCACCTCCTCCTCGAGGTGCACGCCCTCGACGACGATCGCTCGCGAGCCGAGGAAGCAGCCGTCCTCGACGATCACCGGGCGGGCCCCGGGCGGCTCGAGCACGCCGCCGATGCCCACGCCGCCGGACAGGTGGACGTGGCGGCCGATCTGCGCGCAGCTCCCCACCGTCGCCCAGGTGTCGACCATGGTCCCGCTGCCCACGCGCGCGCCGATGTTGACGTAGCTGGGCATGAGCACGGCGCCGCGCTCGATGAAGGCGCCCACGCGGGCGGTGGCCGGCGGGACCACGCGGACCCCGGCCTCGGCCCAGCCGCGCTTGAGCGGGATCTTGTCGAAGTACTCGTAGGGCCCGACCTCCATGGTCTCGAGCTGCTGGAGGCCGAAGTAGAGCAAGATGGCCTGCTTGATCCACGCGTGCACGATCCACTCGCTGCCGGGCGCGGCGCCCTCGGCCGGGGGCTCGGCGACGCGCAGCTCTCCGCGGTCGAGGCTGGCGATGGTCTCGCGTACGGCCGTGGCGTAGTCGGCCTCGGCGAGCAGGCTGCGGTCGGCGTAGGCCGCGGCGACGCGCTCGGCCCGGGTCTTGGTCTCGCTCCCAAGTTCACTCATGGGTCCCATGTCGCACGCCCGGTCCCGGATGCACAAGGGCGGAACGCAGCCGCAAAAAAACGCCTCGACCGCAGGGTCGAGGCGTTTTTGAAAGTCGGAAGTCTCGAGGCTCAGCTCAGCACTTCTCGAGCTCGGACATCGACTCGGCCTTGAGGGCGCAGTCGATGCTGCTCTTGAGCGGGGGCTCGGCGGTGCACTGCTTGATGACCTCGGTCCGGCCGGCGTCGGCGGCGGACTTGAGGATCTCCTCGCCCAGGGGGTTGTCTTCGGTCTGCGACTCTTTCATGAACAACTCGACGAACTTGTCGCCGAGCTTCGCGCAGTCCTCTTCGGAGGCGGTGCAGCCGCTCACGGCGGTGAGGGAGACGCAAAGGAGGAGGGCGGAGCTGAGGTACTTCTTCATCGCTTTCCTTTTTTCCCGATTTGGTTCTGGTCCTTGAACCACAACGGTGGGCCAGAATCGCTGATGGGTCCCAAACGGTAGCTGGGTCCTGGCGACAATGCGATGGGTGCCGATAACTCGCCGGGCTCGGAGGTCGCTCGGTCCGCATTTCGCCGCTTTCAGCGCATGGCACCCTCGGTTGGCTTCACGGTCGTCTCCGTGAGCCCTAGGGCGAAATGTGGGCCACTGACGGCTCGTCTCGAACCGTCTAGACAAGTGAGTAAACTCAGAAGTTGGGCAGGGAGAAGAGGATCTCACCCCTGCCCGCTGGGGACCTCGCACGCCCGGCTCCATGGCTCAGGAGCCAACCAATGCCCAACGAAGGACTCACCAACGCCTCCTCTTCTTCTCCCTCTTCTTCGCAAAGCCCGAGCGCCAGCCCGGCTGTGTCCGCGGGCGCAGCTCCAGCGGCGACTGGCGTAGCCGCGCCCGTGGTCGCCGGGGAGCATCACGACCTGGGCCAGCGTCGCCCGCCGCCGGCCTATATCGGGCGCAGCGCGGCGGCTCGCCGGGTTCAGGGGCAGATCCAAAGGGCCGTGCGCAGCAACCAGCCGGTGCTCCTCGTGGGTGACCCCGGGACTGGCAAGCGGACCATCGCCGAGATCCTCCACTACTTTGGCGGGCGCGACACTCGGCAGCTCGAGGACGCGGTCATCGACGAGCACGGGCGGCTGGTTCGCATCGGCGAGTTCGCCTACCTCAGCCCGCTCGAGGAGCTCTCCCTCGAGCAGCAGCTGCGCATCCCCGAGCTGACCGGTCTGGGCCGGCTGATCATCGGCACGCGCCTCGATCCCGAGGGCGCCCAGGGGCGCCTGCGCCTGCACCCTCGGATCGTCCGCTGGTGCACGATCCGCATCGACTTGCCTTCACTCGCCACGCGCATCGAGGATCTCGAGTCGCTGGTCCTCAAGCAGGTCTACGAGACGCCGACCCGGCGCCCGGTGGGTGGGATCAGCGACGCGGCCCTCGACTGCCTGCGCGCCCATCGATGGCCGGGGAACGTCAGCGAGCTCGAGGAGGTCGTCGAGGAGGCGCTCGCGGCCGGCAACAGCGAGCAGATCGAGCTGCGCGACCTCCCGGGGCGGCTGCGGCCGCGGACGCCGATCCGCGACTCGCAGCCCTCGCCGGAGGAGCAGCTGAGCCTCGAGCACGCCGAGCGCGAGGCGATCAAGCGCGCCTTGGCCTACCACCGCGGCAACAAGCGCGCGGCGGCCCGGACCTTGCGGATCGGCAAGACCACGCTCTATCGCAAGCTCAAGAACTACGGCTTGAGCGCCTGAGTCGAGGCGCGGCCGAGCGCGTCGCAGGCTTCGGTGCCGCTCCAGGTCGAGCGCCCGAAGCCCGCGCCGCGCTCGCGTCCGCGGTCCATGGCGAGTTGCTATAATCCGCTCATGCCCCCCCGCACGGCTCCATGTGCGCGCCCCCATCGAGGGCGCTCGAGCTCGCTGCGCGCGTGGTTGAGCCCGAGCGCGCTGGTCCTGGGCGCGAGCTTTTGTGCGGGCGTGGGCCTGGGCTGCAACCTCAGCGGGCGCCTGGATGAGGGCGGCAAGTCGTGTGGCGACGGCGTCATTCAGGACGCAGAGGAGTGCGATCCCAAGCACCCGGACTTTCGCTATGTGGCGTGTGGAGACAAAGGTATCGCCGAGGTCTGTGATCCCCTCGCGTGCGAGCTGACGGCTTGCCCCGAGTGCGGCAACGGCACGCTCGATCCGGGCGAGGAGTGCGACGGCGAGCTGATGAGCGCGCGACCCTGTGAGCAGGCCGGCTGCACCGCGGAGTGCCTGATCAACGTCGACGCCTGCCCCTCGGTCTGCGGCGACGGGATCATCGGTATCGGTGAAGAGTGCGACTCGCACTCCTCGCCCTGCGAGAGCGATGACGACTGCATGTTCGGGCACCTGTGCCATCCCGAGCAGGGGGTCTGCGTCGGCGCGGACGACCTCTCCAAGGGGGTCGAGTGCGCGCTCTTCGACGTCACGGCGAGCCTGGTCAAGGACGGCTACGCTCAGGGCGAGATCGGGCCGTGCAACGACAGCTGCTACTGGGGCCGCAGCAAGTGCAGCTTCTGTGGCGATGGCGAGGTCGACGACGCCTACCAAGACGAGGGCGACTTCTCGAACGACGTGCAAAAGCCGGCCGAGTTTTGTGACGGCGACCAGGTCTCCGAGGCGGCGCTCGACGACTACTACGACCGCTGCCGCGAGCTGTGCGGGGGCGGCCTGGCGGCCGACCTGAAGGTCCACTGCGACCTCACCTGTGAGGACGACTGCTCCAGCTTCGACGAGGCCGCGGGCGACGACAAGCTCAGCCCCGACGCCCTCGAGTGCTGCCTGGAGGGGGGGACGCTGTGCCCTGGGAGCAGTCCGCTGATCCCCGACGACATCCCCTGCTGCGCCTGGCTGGAGGCGCCCGAGACGGAGGGGAACTGCGAGTTCCTGCTCTCGGACTCCAACCCCTACTGTCCATCATGAACGACGCGCTGGGCGTCGGCCGACAGCCGGGCTCCTAGAGCGGCGACCGGTTTGAATTCGCACCGCCAGGCACATCTTGGCGGCCCCGACGAAAATCCCGGCACCAGGAGCCGCGCTGGGTTCCACCACGGGCTCCCAGCGCGCGTGCAGGTGAGCGCCGCTTTCGGCTCACTCGGCCGGGACGCAGCCGTTCTCGTCGCACTCGATGGTCAGCTCGACGGGGTAGCCCGCGCCGACCGGGTCGAAGATGAAGGCCGCGGACGCGCCGATCTCGGTCCCGGAGGCGTCGAGGGCCTGGATGCCGACCTCGCCGAAGGTGCTGCCGATGAGCTCGCGCTCGGGGTCGTCGATCACCCGCCAGTTGCCCGAGCCTTCGCCGTCGAGCTCGCAGTCGAGGGTGGTCTCGAGGATCAGCCCGCTGCCGCCCTCGCGGAAGGCCTTGATCTCGAAGCTGTCGATGCCGACGCCCTCGCAGCTGCTGAAGCCGCCCTCGCCCAGACGCCAGCGCACGCGCAGCTCGGCGGGGCGCTCGGTCAGATCGACGTCGCGCACGGCGTCGGAGGCGTCGAAGATCTCGACGCGGCGAGCGCTGGTCGCTTCGGAGAGGTTGTCGAGGATCGCAACGTTGGCGCTGTCGTAGGCGTAGACCTCGAGCTCGTAGGCCTGAGGTTCGATGTCGTCGATGATCAGCGCGCCGCCACAGGCGGTGCGGCGATCGTAGAGGACCTCGCGCTCGTCACCGCTGCCGCGGACGAGCAGGGCCTCGACGGTGGACACGCCGAGGTCGCTGCAAGCCTTGTTGTTGCCGAGGGTGTACTCGACCTCGAGGGTGCCGGGTCCCGTCTCGGCGCAGCCCGAAGATGCGGTGGTGAGTAGGAGCAAGGAGAGGGCGCAGGGAATGATCAGGCGGTTCGTGCGCATGATGAGCCTAGTCTTCAAGGTACTCGGACCGCGGCCAATAGGCGAGGTTTGTCGAAAGTTTGGCCAGCGGCGCGAGCTGTCCTATGGACCGAGTTGGGTGGGATCGTGTCCCACCCGTTCTTCGAGCCCCCGACTTGCCCTGGGAGGAACGCATGTCCGCAAGCGCCCTCAGCCCGAAATCTCTTGGTCTGCTCTGTGCCTTTTTCGTCGCCCTCACGCCGGGGTCGACAAAGGCTGCCAAGCCCGCAGCTGGCGCCGCAGAGCACGACGAGGCCGAGCACGGAGAGACCCACGACGCCAACGAAAGTGATGAAAGCGGCGATGAAGTCGAGGGGGATCCCAGCGAGGCGCTGGACGAGAAGCAGGCCAAGAAGCAGCCCAAATCGCGGGCCAAGAAGCGCTCGCGGGCGAAGGAAAAGAAGCGCCGCGGCGACGAGGCCTGTGATTTTCGTACGCCGATTTACGAGCACGTCGTCACATCTGGGGAGCACCTGGGGGTGATCGCCGGGCGTTACGGCGTGCTCAGCAAAGACCTGATCGCCCTCAACCCCAAGCTGGCCGAGAACCCCAACTTGATCCGTGTGGGGCAAAAGCTCGCGGTCTGTCCCGAGATCCCGCCGCGCGAGCCCTTCGAGACCCAGCACCTGGTCGCGGCCGGCGACACCTTCAACGCCATCGCGCAGGCCCACGGGCTGACCCCGGCGGAGCTGCTCGAGCAGCAGGAGGGGGCGCTGCGTGATCCCAACAGGCTGCGCGTGGGCCAGAAGCTGCGCGTGGTCGAGGCTGGCGAGATCGTCCCGGGCTTCGAGCCGGAGCCGCCCCAGCCGGGGCGCCTGGTCCAGGGCCGCAAGCTGCCCGAGAACGACGCATACGTGATCAAGCGGCCGCACAACGCCTGGGGCACGCCGCGGGCGATTCAGCTGATCCGCCAGGTGATCGATCGCTACAGCGAGCGCGAGCTCGGCGGACCCAAGCTGCGCATCGGCGACATCTCGCGCCGCGACGGCGGCCCGCTGGCGGGGCATCGCTCGCACCAAGAGGGCAACGACATCGACGTCGGCGTGATCCTCCACGGCAAGCTCGCCGATCGCCTGCACTTCTCGGGGGCGACCGCGGACAACCTCGATCTCGAGCGGACCTGGGCGCTGATCGAGGAGTTCCTGGCGACCGGAGAGGTCCGCTACATCTTCCTCGACTACGCGATCCAAAAGCAGCTCTACGAGCACGCCAAGAGCCAGGGCATGTCGGAGCGCAAGCTCGACGAGTACTTCCAGTATCCCCGCGGCATCGGTCGCAACCACGGGATCATCCGCCACTGGCGGGGGCACGTGAACCACTTCCACGTGCGCTTTCGAGACTGAGAGTCTTTCGGGCTACAGGAGCCGCGCCGACGCTGGTCGTCGACGCGGCTTCGCGCTATGTGCCACGCATGTGCACGATCCTCGCCGGCGTGGGTGTGTGGCCCGAGCGGCCGCTGGTGATCGCGGCCAACCGCGACGAGAAGCTCGCCCGCCCGGCCCAGACGCCGCAGGTGTTCGCCGCCGGTGCGCTCGCCGAGCGCAGGGTGCTCGCGCCGCGAGACCTCGCCGCGGGCGGGACCTGGCTGGGCCTCAACGACGCGGGCGTGTTCGTGGGCATCACCAACCGCTTCACGGGTAAGGCGGGGGTCGACGCCTCGCGCCGCTCCCGGGGAGAGCTGGTGTTCGCGGCCCTCGCCGGGGCAGATCACGTGCAGGCCGAGGCGGCCGTGGCCGCGCTGCGCCCCGCGGACTACAACCCCTTTCACCTGCTGATGGCCGACCGCGAGGGCGCGAAGATCCTGTGGTCCGACGGTCAGCGCTTCACTCGCCTGACGCTCGAGCCGGGGATCCACTGGATCACCGAGCGCAGCTTCGGCGCCGGGCCCAGCGCCCGCCACGATCGCTTGCGCGGCTGGGCACGGACGCTGCGCGCGGGGCCTGTGCCCAGCGTGGAGGGCTGGCGGGGGTACCTCGGGGATCACCAGGGGGCGGCGCTCAGCTCGGGCCTCGACGCGATGTGCGTGCACGCGCCAGCCCTCGGCTACGGCACGCGCTCGTCCACGCTCGTCTACATGGGTCGCGGCGCGCCACGACCCGAAAGCGTGACGTTCTGGCACGCGCCAGGGCGACCCTGCGAGCACGCCTTCGAGCCCTACGAAGACGAGGTTCGCAGGTTGTTCGCTGGGGAATGACAACGGAAAAAGTTGCGCCTGGAGAGCGCGGGCGCATCAGACTTTTGCAGGCTATCGAAGAGGCCGTGAGCCAAGGCAAGCAAAAGCGGGTGGTGATCGTCGGCGGGGGGTTCGCGGGGCTGGCTGCGGCCAAGACCCTGGGTGGCGCGCGCGAGCCGGGCCTGGAGGTCGTGGTCGTGGATCGCCGCAATCACCACCTCTTTCAGCCGCTGCTCTATCAGGTCGCCATGGCGGGCTTGAGCCCCGCGGACATCGCCGCGCCGATCCGCGGGCTGCTCAGCGAGCACCGCAACACCCGGGTGATCCAGGGCGAGGTCCAGGCCGTGGACGCGCAGGCTCGGCGCCTGCGGGGAGACTTCGGCGAGCTCGAGTACGACTACCTGGTCCTCGCCGCCGGGGCGATGCACGCCTACTTTGGCAACGAGGCCTGGGAGCCCTACGCCCCGGGGCTCAAGACCCTCGAGCAGGCCACGGAGATCCGTCGGCGCGTGCTCACGGCCTTCGAGGAGGCCGAGGCGCACCCCGAGGACAGCCGCGAGCGCAAGCGCCTGCTGACCTTCGTGATCGTCGGCGGCGGGCCGACGGGGGTCGAGCTCGCCGGTGCGATCGCCGAGATGAGCCGCACCACCTTGGCCCGGGACTTCCGCAACATCGATCCCAAGCTCACCCGGGTGCTCCTCGTCGAGGGCGGCCCGCGGCTGCTCGCGGGCTTCGCCGAGCCGCTGGCCAGCCGCGCGACCCGGGACCTCGAGGCCCTCGGCGTGCAGGTGTGGACGGGGAGCATGGTCAGCGGCGTCGACGCGCGCGGGGTGACCTTGGGGGCCGAGAAGATCGAGGCGGCCACGGTGCTGTGGGCCGCGGGGGTGCGCGCGGCCGAGTTCGAGAGCGACGTCGCCCTCGAGCGCGACCGTCAAAACCGCGTGCACGTCGGCGCCGATCTCAGCGTGCCCGGCCACCCCGAGATCTTCGTGGCTGGCGACCTCGCCCACGCCGAGGGCCCCGACGGCAAGCCCTACCCCGGGCAGGCGCCGGTAGCGATGCAGCAGGGCCGCTACGTCGCCCGGGCGATCCTCCGCGAGCTCGCCGGTGAAGACCGCGGCCGCTTCGAGTTCGTCGACAAGGGCCAGATGGCGACGATCGGGCGCAGCCGGGCGATCGTCGAGGTCGGCAAGCTGCGCTTTGGCGGGATCACGGCGTGGTGGACGTGGCTGCTGGTCCACATCTACTACCTCACGGGCTTTCGCAACCGCGTGCTGGTGCTGATCCAGTGGGCCTGGTCCTATCTCACCTTCAACCGCGGGGCGCGACTGATCGTGTCCAAGTCCTGGCGCAGCTACCCCGAGGCCGGGGCCACGCCGGCGCCGGAGGAGCTGCCGCCCGTGCGCGAGGCGGCTCAGCCCTCGAAGTCGACTCGAGCGGGGTGCGTGGGGGCGTAGGCGTGCTCGAGGGCGGCCCGAGCAGCGGCGAGGCCGTCCGCGCGCTGTGAGTCGGGGGCGCTGCGCCACAGCAGGACCCGCGCCCACGCGCGCAGCTCGGGCGCGAGGCCAGGGATCTCGGCGAGGGCCTGGGCGAGGCGGTGGCGATGCTGCTCGACGGGCTCACCGGCGCGCATGGCCGCATCGAGCTCGAGGGCCAGGCCCCGGGGACGATCGCGGCGGCGCCCGCCGTCCGCGGTCAGAGCGAGGATCGCCGCGGCGTCGGCTCGCGCCTGGGCGAGGCCACGGGCGTCTCCCGCGAGGGCGGCCAGGCGACCGTCGAGCTCGAGCGCGGCGATGTGCAGGCGGTCTTCACGGGGGTGCAGGCCGGCGTCGAGGCTCGCCCGCAGGGCCTCGACGAGGGCGCGAGCGCCCTCGAACTCGGCGTGATCGAGGGCCGCCCGGGCGCGGAGTAGGAGGGCGTCGGGGTGCTCGTCGCCGGCGAGCAGGGCCTCGGCGTCCGGGTCGAGGCCCTCGGCGTAGAGCCGGCGGGCGAGGGCGCGGGCGCTTCGTCGGCTGTAGACGTGCCCGCGGCCGAGCTGCTCGTCGAGCTCGGCGTGGCCCTCGGCGATCAGCGCCCGAGCCTGCTCGCGGGCGCCGACCAGGGCGAGGTAGCGGCCGCCGCGGACGCGCAGCGCGGCGAGCTCGAGGTGGCCCTCTCCGAGCTCGAGGGTGCGCAGGGCGATCGCCCGCTCGAGCTGCTCGATGGCCGCGTCGCGGTGGCCGAGCTCGGCGTGAGTCCGGGCGAGGTGCTCGGCGGCCAGCCACAGCGTGGGATCGTCGGGGCCGAGGGCCGCGACGGCGGTCTGCTCGGCGGCCTGCTGGATCTCGATGGCCCGCGCCCCCTCGCCGAGGCGCAAGCTCGCGTCGCCGCGGAGCAGCTCGCTGGCCAGGCGCTCGCGCGGCTCGTTGATCCGCGCCGCGAGCAGGGCGCTGCGCTCGGCCCAGCCGAGGCCGCGCTCGGGATCCTCGTCGAGCTCGATGAGCAGCTCGGCGATGTGCCTGGCGGTGAGCACCTCGACTTGCAGGTTGTTGTCGAGCTCGGCGAGGGCCGAGGCGCGCTCGAGCACCTGGATGGCCGCGCGCGTGTCACCCAGGCGGCTGAGCAGCTGGCCGTGGTCGAGCTCGACCGAGGCCGAGGGCGGATCTTCTGCGCCGAGCTCGTCGATCATCGCGAGGGCGGCGTCGAGTCGAGCGCTGTGCTTCAGCGCTCGGGCCTGGGCCAGGCGCAGGCGCTGCTCGGGGTCGAGGCGCGCGCGCTTGGGCGGCGGGGCTCGTTGGGGGTCGCTGATGTCGATGACGCAGCGCCGCGGATCCGGGAGCTCGGCGACCACCGGGCGGGCGACGAGGCGCGGCTGCCCCCCCTCGGCCATGAGGATCTCGAGGAAAGACTTGAAAGTCCCGCCGGCGGCGTACATACACAGCGCGCGATCGTGAAAGGCCGACATGCCCTCGTCGCCCTCGCGCTCGAGCTCCGTGCAGGTCTGGGTGCGCGCCTCATCCCAGCGCGCGGCGAAGGTGTCGAGGCGGCCGACGACCGCGTCGAGGGCGGCCGCGTCGAGGGCTCCGGGATCTTCGCGCAGGCGCGCAGACAGGGCGGCGCGGGCGTCGTCGAGCCATCCGAGGTAGGGGTAGGTCTCGTCGACGGGGCACTCCCAGGGCTCGGGCTCCACGCTCAGGCCAAAGGCGACGCCGGTGATGCCGGCGATCAGCACCGCGGACAGGCCGGCGCCGAGCAGCCAGCGTCGCCGGCGAGAGGCGAGGGCGTCGAGCTCGTGCAAGAGCGCGCCGAGGCTGGGGTAGCGCTGCGCGGGATCTTCGGCCAGGCCGCGCTGGAGGATCGCCAGCAGGCGCTTGGGCAGGCGCGTGGCGGCGGAGGGCGGGCGAGGGCGGCCGGCCGCGATGGCCTCGCGCAGCTGCGCTCTGGTCCGCCCGTTGAAGGGACGGACGCCAAAGAGCGCCTCCCACAGGGCCACGCAAAACGCGAATTGATCGGCGAGCGCGTCGGCGATCTCGCCGTCGAGCTGCTCTGGTGCCATATAGGCCGGGGTCCCCATGATCGGCAGGGCGTGGGCGCCGAGGCTGGTCTCGAAGGGGGTCTGTTCGGCGGCCTCGGGCCAGCTCTCCTCGTCGATCAGCCTGGCGGCTTCGCGCCCGCTGGATCGCCCGCTACCCGCGAGCGAGGCCTGGGCGCGGCTGAGGTGCTGGGCCACCGCGAAGTCGCTGACGAGCACGCGCCCGTCGTCGCCGATCAGCACGTTGTCGGGCTTGAAGTCGCCGTGCACGAGGCCCTCGGCGTGGGCGCCCGCGAGGCCCTCGCCGGCCTGAAGATAGATGCGCAGCAAGGTCCGCCAGTCGGGGTTTTGCTGGGCCTGCCAGCTGCGCAAGGTCAGGCCCTCGATGAACTCCATCGCGACATAGAGCTCACCGTCGGCGTCGCCGAGATCGTAGACGCGGACGATGTTCGGGTGGGTGAGCCGGCCCATGCTCGCGGCCTCGGCGAGCAGCTGATCGCGGGCGCGCGGGCTCTGGCGCAGGGCCTGAGCGCGCAGCAGCTTGAGGGCGACGACGCGATCGAGGTGGGGATCGTGGGCCTTCCACACGTGCCCGAGGCCGCCGTGGCCGACGTTTGCGATCAGCGAGTAACGGCCGATCTGCAGCGGGGCCTCGTCGCCCTCGCCAAAGAGCGCCCGGTGGGCGTGGGCCCGGGCGCGACGAAGCTCGGCCTCGGAGGGATCGCCGAGCACCCCGAGCGCATCCTGGACGTCATCCTCGAGCAGGGAGCTCGTCACACTTTGAACGTGGCGGGGATCGAGGTGTCACGCAAGATTAAAAGTTGGCTTTGTTTGTTTGGCAAGTTTCAGGGTCCAGTTCATCATCAGCATGGTGATTGCGACTCGAGACGACATGGCGCTGATCGAGGCCTGGCGAGGCGGAGACAACCGAGCGGGGAGCGAGCTGTTCTCGCGCTACTTCGACGAGCTCTACGGCTTCTTTCGCAACAAGGTGCCGACCGGAGACCTCGCCGAGGATCTGGTCCAGCAGACCCTGCTGTCCTGCGTGCGCCACCGCGACGGCTTTCGCGGGGACTCGAGCTTTCGGACCTACCTGTTCACCGTGGCGCGCTCGCGGCTCTACGATCTCTATCGTCGGCGTGGCAAGAGTGAGCCGGCCGCGGGGGTCAGCTCGCTGATCGATCCGGGCAGGACGCCGAGCTCGCTGTTTCGCAGCGAGGAGCGTCGCCGAGTGCTGCTCGAGGCCCTGGGTCGGCTGAGCTTCGATCAGCAGCTGGTCTTGGAGCTCCACTATGTCCGCGGCTTCACGGGCCCGCAGCTCGTGCAGATCCTCGACGTGCCCGAGGGCACCGTGCGCTCGCGGCTGCGGCGTGCGCGGGCGGCCCTGGTCCAGCACATCGCCGGCGTCGACGCCAAGGGGGTCGACGACGACGAGGTCCACGCCGATCTCGAGAGCTGGGCAGGGGCGGTGCAGGAGGCCGCGGGGCTGCGCGGTCGCGGCGTGCTCTGACGCTTCGTGCTCTGACGCCTCGTGCCAGCGCGAACACCACCGCGATCGGTATGTGACATGCGGCCGTGAACGTCGTAAGGCCAGGCCATGACCCTGTCCATCGGCGCGCCCGCCCCGGATTTTTCGACCAAGACCCACGACCGCGAGTCCATCGAGCTGTCGGCGCTCAGCGCCGAGGGTCGCGTCGTGGTGCTCTACTTCTATCCCAAGGACGAGACCCCCGGTTGCACCGCCGAGGCGTGCAGCTTCCGCGACGCCTACGAGGACTTCAGCGAGGCCGGGGCCGTCGTCATCGGCGTCAGTGGTGACAGCGCGAGCAGCCACGAGGCCTTCGCTGCCAACCATCGCCTGCCCTTCAAGTTGATCAGCGACAGCGACGGCGAGCTGCGCAAGCGCTACGACGTGCCCAAGAGCATGTTCGGCCTGCTGCCCGGGCGGGTGACCTACGTGATCGACAAGCAAGGCAAGATCGCCCACGTGTTCAACTCGCAGATCCAGGCCAAGCGCCACGTGGCCGAGGCCCTGAGCGTGGTCGAGCGCCTGCGCTGAGTCGGGGCCCGAGCGGCGCCTCGCTGGGCTCGGAGGACTCTCAGCCCAGGTCCGAGAAGCGAGCGTCGACCACGGCCGTGAGCCGCTCGCGCTCGTCGTCGTCGCGGGCGTCCACCGCCGCGCGCACCCGCTGCTCGAGATCCCCGAGTTCGGCGTAGACGGCCAGGGCCTCGACGGCGTCGCTGGCCGCTCCGAGGACGGCGTCGGCGACCTGCGCGATCAGGTAGGTCCAGGCGTCCTCGCTGCGCAGCATGGCCAGGGCGAGCATGGCGATCCTCCGCCGGTCGCCGAGGCAGTCCTCGGCGAGCTCGCGCAGGGCCTCGAAGGCGCCCTCGGGTCGATCCTGGCCGAGGGTGATCGCCGCCGCCTCGGCCACGCCCGCGTCGGCGTGGCGCAGATACTCGGCCACGAACTCGAAGCTCTCGTCCGCGGCCAGGCTGAGCATGGCGCTGAAGCAGGCGCCCAGGACCTGGGGCTCGGGATCGCCAGCGCGGACGCGGAGCACGAGCAAGGGCAGGCCCGACAGCACGTCCCCGCTGGCCGCGACGGCGTCGGCGGCGGCGATCCGAGCCTCGCGCTGGGGATCGGCGAGCAGGCGGGCCAGCTCGATCATCGCGCCGGGGTGGCGGCGCTCGACCAGGAGCATGGCGCACATGCCCCGCAGCCCGGCGGCCGTGTCCTGAGGGCCGCCCCAGGCCGGCTCGGGCTGGACGCAGCGCACACCTTCGAGCAGCAGCGCCTCATCGATGTCGTGGAGCTGATCGAGGGCCGAGATCGCGGCCATCTTGACCCGGCAGCCGGGGTCGTTGCGCGCGGCCCCGGTCGCGGCGCGCTGGAAGGCCGCGCGGATGCCATCGCCGTAGCCCTCGAGGCCGAGCTCGGCGATGTGCTCGATCGCGGCGGCGGCGACCAGGCTGGTGCGGGCCCCGAGGGCCTTGGTCAGCGCCGCCTTGGCGGTCTTCGACTGTGGATCAGCGAGGTCCGCGGCGAGGCGATCGAGGGCTTCGCGGGTGCGGTCGCGCTTGGCCATGGCGGCTGATCTAACAGCCCAGGGGCGCGGCGACCACCGCGGCCGAGCGCGGGAGCTTTGGACCCAGGACCCCGCGAGAACTCGCTTTTCTTGGCCGCCGCGGCCCCGGGGTGGATAAGCGAAGGCAGCCATGATCGTCTCGGTTCACAGCACTCGCCTCCCGGTCGAAGCGGCCGGCTTCCTGACCCTCGAGCGCCTGGCTTACGCCGGGGAGCACACGCAGCTGGCGTCGCGCCGCGAGAGCTGGCTGGAGGAGCGGCCCGAGGGCGAGGTTGCGACGCGCTTCACGAATTGGCTGATCGACGAGGCGGGCGTCCCCGAGGTGATCGCCGAGGACCGCACTGGCGGGATGTTTGGGCTGACCCTCGAGGCTGCCCAGCCGCTGCGCTGAGCCGGGCCAGCCGCTGCGCTGAGCCGGCCCGAGTTCGTCGTCGCGCTCGTATAGAAGCACACAAAAAACACGCCGAGGGCCCGCGGGCACCTCGGCGTGTTTTTGTTTGCAGCTGGGCCCAACTGAACCCAGCCGAGCTCAGGCTCTCAGTGCAGCAGCCGGCGACCGGGCATGCCGTAGTCGTCGTCGTCTTCGGGCTCGTCGGCCTGCTGGGCAGCCTGCCTGGCGGCCGCGATGCGCTCGTCACGGCGCCGCAGCAGGGCCGTGAAGATCAGCGTGAGCCCGGCGGCCCAGCACAGCACCAGGAAGGCCAGCCAGTAGGGGGTGACCTGGGTGTTGAGCAGCAGGGGCATGGCCGCGGTGTTGCGCAGGGCGACGTGCTCGACCTCGGCGCCGTAGGTGCCGAGCACCGCGACCAGCTGCATGATGACCACGCCGCTGCCCAAGAAGGCGACGCGCAGCTTGCCCTGCTTGCGCCGCGAGGCCCACAGCAGCGTGGCGACGCCGGTCTCGGCGACGAGCAGCAGCTGGGTGAGGGTCGCCCACATGACCTCGGAGTCCTCGGTCTGGAGCCCCGCGCCGGTCATCACCAGGTGGTAGCTGAGGCCGACGAGGGTCGCGGTGACCAGGATGAAGCCCTGGAAGCGCAGGAAGGCCTGGCGAGTCTCGCGGAAGTCGGCCACGGCCCGAGCCCGCGCGGGACGGCGCAAGCTGGCGACCAGCAGCCAGGCGAGGACCGGGAGCAGGAAGGCGCTCGACAGGAAGGTGAGCAGGTTGAGGGCGTCGAAGTCCTCGGACACGTGGTGCTCGGAGATGTCGAGCAAGGTCAGGGCGCTGCAGCCGATGCTGGCCACGGCCAGGGCGATGCCCTGGCTGGGCTTGAACAGCGGCGCCCAGCCCTGCTCGACGCGGCGGCGCCACGACGACAGGCAGATCACGCCCAGCAGGAGCTGGACGGCCACGGCGTAGAAGAGCATCGGCTGGGTGAGGCTGCCCTCGTGCAGGCCGACGCCCTGGACCCCGCTGAGGCTGGTGACGCTGGCCACGAGCGCGGGCAGCGGCCCGAGCAGCAGGCCCGCGGACGCGAACTTGAAGGTGGTCAGCCCCGCGCCGAGCAGGCCCGGGACGAGCACGCCGACGCCGAGCAGGCCGCCGACGACCATGGCGTTGACGCGCTGGCCGAGGGCGTCGCCGAGGCCGATGGCGGTGAGGTGCGTGGCCGCACCGAGCACGAGGATCAGCGTGACGGCCATGGCCAGGCCGCCCAAGCTGCCGCCGGAGATGGCGAGCAGACCGACACCCGCGAGCAGCATGGCGCTGCCGAGGGCGAGGGCGAAGGCGTTGGGGCCGAGGATCATCGCCAGGGCCAGATCGCCGGCGCTCATGCCGGTCATGCGCAGCACCGGCAAGGTGCCGGCCTCGCGCTCGCGGGCGGTGGCCGTGGCGGTGACCACGGGGCCGACGAGGGCGAACACGACGGCCGCCACGAGCAGGAAGAAGCTGCCGATCAACGCGTTGCGCGTGTCGTCGTCGACGGGGGACGCGTAGCGCAGCGTCGCGGGGTGGTGCTCCTCCCAGGTCGGAAGCTGCCAGCCTCCGTCCCAGATCAGCGAGGTCGGGTTGAGCGCGGCCTCGAAGTCGGCGGGGTAGGCGTTTGCCAAGTTGAAGGCCGAGCGGCTCATGCCCTCGGCCTTGCCCTCCTCGAACCAGGTGCGGGCGCGGTCGAAGGCCGCGAAGCGCAGGTGGTCGGTGTCGACCTGAAGATCGATGACGGAGGCGCGGCGATCGAGGAGCGCGGCCGGGACCTGGCCGGCCTCGGGCTCGCGGGCGCGCTGGCGGGCGACGGTCTGCTGGTGGTCGCGCAGCTGCTGGCGCATGTCCGCGATCGCGCCGGTCAGCAGCTTGCGGGTCTGGTCGCCGTCGAGGTCGCGCTGCGGGTCGTAGGTCGCGGCGTCGAGCAGGTCGGAGACCTGGACGTCGTCGACCTCGAGCGGCTGGTAGCGCAGCGGGGAGATGTCGGGCAGCTCGAGCAGCTCGGCCAGGGTCCGGTCGCCGGCCGCTGGGCGGTAGTTGGCGAAGTCGAGCTCCTGGATGTCGAGCAGGGCCTCGGCGCTGTCGAGGTTGTCGAGGCCGAGCTGGAGGCGAAGGTCGAGCTCGTGGAGGATGGACGCGCGGATGCGCAGGTCACGGGTCCAGGCCTCGTCGACCTTGGCCTGGGCGCGGTCGTCGTAGACGCACCCGGGCAAGTTCGGGTAAGCGACCTCATCGTCGGTACAGTCCGAGAGCGGCGACTCGAGGCCGAGCTGGATCCGGGCGCTCTTGGCCTCGCTCGAGTCGAGGTGGGTGAAGGCCGAGATGCCCAACCAGCCGAGGCCGGCGATCACCAGCGCGGCGATTGCCGCGGAGATCAGCCGGCCCCTGAGATCGCGCCGAATGAAGGGTCGAAGACGCTGCCAGAGTGTTCGCACGTTTGACGCGCTGGCACTCACTCCTGCTCGAGGCTTGCTCTCGTTCACGGGTTCCCCACTTTCCGAGTTCTCCGAGTTGTCTGTCACCGACATCGAACCTCCCCAAGTGTTCCACAAATCGTGGCGCGATGCTGGTCACTTCTTGGTGCGGAGGGCTCGCGAACGCGGCGGTCGCAAGGTAGATTCCACGTGTGTCCACGGAACCCGCGTCCACGCTGTCGCTCGAGGACCTCGCCAAGCTGCCCCTGGCGGAGTCGACTCGAGATCAAATTCGCCGCTGGCTGAGCGAGCCCGCTTACGCCGACGTCCGCGCCGAGCTCGAGGCGACGGTCCGCGCGGCCCTCCAGGGGGTCGGGGAGGGAGGGGCTCAGGGCGCCGCGGACGCGAAGCAGGCCCTCGCCGAGCTGGAGGACGCGTTCTCGCAGCCGCTCCCGATCGGGACCGGCGGGCGTCGGGGGCCCTGCGGTGCTGGGCCCAATCGGGTCAACGCGGCGCTGATGCGCGAGACTGCCCGCGGTCTGGTGACGGCGATGAAGCAGGCCGGCGATCCCCTCGCGGCCGTGGTGGTCTATGATAGTCGCGCCAGCAGCCGTCGGTTTGCCCTTGTCGTGTCCGCCGCGCTCCAGGCAGACGGCGTGGGCGTGACGCTGATCGACGCGCCCCGTCCCACGCCGCAGCTGTCCTTCCTGGTCCGTCACCTCGGCTGTGGCGCGGGGGTGGTGATCTCGGCGAGCCACAACCCGCCCACGGACAACGGCATCAAGATCTATGGGCCCGACGGGGCCCAGGTCCTCGGTGAGCGCGACCGCCGGCTGATGGCGGCGATCATCGAGGCAGGCAAGGACTCCGGGGCGCTGCCAGAGATCGACATCGAGGCGCTGGCCGCCGGAGAGATCGATCTCGAGGGGGGCGAGGGGCGGCCGGTGATCACTCGCATCGATCCCGACGCCGAGCCCGAGCGCGCCGACCAGCCCTACCTCGACTACGTGATCGCTCAAGGGGTGGTCCCAGGCAGCCTGATCGATGCGCAGCTCGGGGTGGTCTACACGCCGCTGCACGGGGTCGGGCACAGCTCGGTGATCCCGGCGCTGCGCGGCCGCGGCCTCGAGCCGGTCCTGCTCGCGGCGCAGCTCCCCGACGACGGCCGCTTCGGCACGGTCGAGAGCGCCAACCCCGAGTCGCCGGCGGCCTTCGACATGGCGGTGGCCAAGGCCAAGAAGATCGGCGCCGAGCTGGTCCTGGCTACGGATCCCGACGCCGACCGCGTGGGCGCCATGGCCCGCGACGCGGCGGGCGACTACGTCTTCATCGACGGCAACCGCCTGGGCGTGCTGATGCTCGACCACGTGATGCGTGGCCTGCTCGCCCACGCGTCGCCCAGCCTGGAGACCGGGCGGGTGCTGACCACGCTGGTGACCTCGCCGCTGATCGCCAAGGTCGCCCGGAGCTACGGCGTCGAGGTGATCGATGATCTTCTCGTGGGCTTCAAGTACCACGCGGGCGCCCAGGCCGAGGCCGACGCGCGCCCGCTGATCTTCGCCTGCGAGGAGAGCCACGGCTACCTGCGCGGCAACGACGTTCGCGACAAGGACGGGGCGATCGCGGCCCTGCTGCTCTCCGAGTGCGCGGCGGTCTGCAAGGTCGTCGGGCGCACGCTCTTCGATCGCCTCGACGAGGTCTGGGCCCAGCACGGCTACCACCGCGAGCGGACGGCGAACCTCTACGCCCACGGGGCCGCGGGTCGCCGGGCGATCGCGGCGGTCATGACTCGGCTGCGCGAGGACCCGCCAGAGGGCTTCGCGGGGCTTCGCGTGAGCGCCTTCGAGGACCGCAGCCAGCCGCGCGACACCGGCTCGCCGACCCGGGATCTTCCGGGCAACGTGCTGGTCTACGAACTCGAGGGTGGTGGCCGCGGGTGCCGGCTGGTGTTCCGGCCCAGTGGTACTGAGCCCAAGATCAAGGTCTACGCGCTGGCTTCGGGCCGGGCCGGCCTCGATGGCCAGGCGGCGGCGGCCGAGCGCGAGGGCGTGGACGAATTGATCCAGGCGGTGCTCGACGACGCGGCCAAGCTGGCCGAGTCGATCATGGCGCCGCTGGCTGATGGCTGATCCTCGGCGGCGGGGGAGTGGCCGCGCGTGGGCGGCCGCGGCTCTGGCCGTGGCCGCCGCCTGTGGGGCCTGGTTGGCGCTGCGCGACTCGGAGACTGCGGGGTCTGCGGATCCGAGCGAGGACCGGGCCGAGCCGGCCGCCCGGCCGCCCTCGGGTCCGCGGTCCGGCGGTGGCGGCGGGGAGGTGGCGAGGGGCAGCGCGGCGGCGAGCGTGGGGGTCGAAGACATGCAGGTCGCGGGGGTGCTCATCGACGCCGAGAGCGGGCCCTTGGCCGAGGGGCGGATCGAGCTGTGGTGCGCCGACGGTCGCCTGGGTGCGGTGGCGCGCCTCGACGAGGTCGGGCGCTTCGTCGGCCCGGCCTGTACCGAAGGACAGACCTGCGTGCGCTTGCAACACCCGGTGGCCGTCCAGCCGCGGCCGTGGTCGCTCTCGCATGGCGCGGCCGAGCGGCTCGAGGTCGAGCTGGCGCCGCGCCTCGAGATATCGGTGCGCGCGGACGGCCGGGCCGTCGCCGACGCCCTGGCGCTGGTCCGCAGCGGTGAGGGGGTACGCAGCGCCTCGACGGATCTGGCCGGGGAGCTCGAGGTGGCGCTCCCGCGGCTGCGGCCTTGTGATCCCTGTGACGCCGAGGGGGCCGAGGGCGGGCTGGCGGTCGGGCGCTGTCGGGGCGCCGAGGCGGCCGGGGGCGCGGCCGGGGAGCTGACGATCTTGGTTCAAGCGGACGGCTTCGCGCCCTCGAGCCGCGCGCTGAGCCTCACCCTCGAGGACATCGAGGGATCGCTGGCGCTGGCCTTCGACCTCGAGGCGGCGGCCCCTGCGATCACTGGCGAGGTCGTGGACGCGCGCGGGCGGCCCTTCGACGCGCGCACGCGCATGCTCGCGCGCAGCCTCGACCGCCCGGACGAGGCTCACGCCGCGAAGCTCGACGCGGCGGGTCAATTCGAGCTGAGCTCCCTGGGCCGCGGTCAATACCGCCTGCGGGCGGTCCGAGACGGCCTGGAGATCGCCTCACTGGATGCCGCGGAGGGCGGCGAGGTGCTCCGTCTGGTGTCGGATCGGCCAGCCAGTGGTCCGACGATCACGATCCGCGTCGAGGATGGGTCAGGGCGCCCGCTCCCCGGGGTCAGGGTCGATGGCGGGCCGTTCTCTGGGGCGATCACCGACGAGGCGGGGGCCGTCGAGCGCGAGCGCGTGCTCCCTGGCGACTACGCCCTCCGCCTGCGGGCACATGGCTGCGAGGCTCAGCGGCGCACTTTGGCCGTCTCCGCCTCGGCCGGCGAGGCGCTCGAGGTGGGCTTCGCGCTGCCGGGATGTTAGCCCGGGGCTACATCCGAGCACTCCCTCCCGCCGGCGCGCCGGCGTCGAGGTGAGGGGCGCCGGACTGGAGAATTTAACGTAACATGCGGCGGTGGCATCGTCCGCCGAACCCAGGGAAGCGCCGGCAGGGAGCCATGGCGCGTTTCCACAGGTATTCGGCAAGTACGTGCTGCTGCGCCCCATGGCTCGGGGCGGGATGGGCGAGCTCTTCCTGGCCGCGGCCGGTGAGACCGGCGGGTTCGAAAAGCTCTGCGTGGTCAAGAAGGTCCTGACCGATCTCGAGGACGATGGCGTGCGTCGCCGCTTCCTCGACGAGGCCAAGGTCGTCGTCCGCCTCAACCACGCCAACTTGGTCCAGGTCTTCGACGCCGGCCGGGTGTCCGACGACTACTACCTGGCCATGGAGCTGGTCGAGGGCAAGGACCTGCGCGCGGTCTGGAACCGCTGCGCACAGCTGCACCGACGCATCCCCGTGGACTTCGCCGTGTTCGTGATCCGCGAGCTGTGTCGCGGCCTCGACTACGTCCACGACGCGATGAGCCTCGACCTCGTCCACCGTGACATCTCGCCGCCGAACATCATGGTGAGCTACCACGGGCAGATCAAGATCACCGACTTCGGCCTGGCGACCCACGCGATCAAGCGCGAGCTGACCAACCCCGGCGTGGTGTTCGGGCGCTACAGCTACCTCTCGCCGGAGCAGGCCCGCGGCCTGCCGGCCGATCGCCGCACGGACATCTACGCCTCGGGCATCGTGCTGTGGGAGATGCTCACGGGCCGCCAGCTCTTCCCCGCCGACCGCAGCGCGGCCGGGCCGGTGGCGCTCTCCAAGCTGCGCAACCCGACGATCCGCGCGCCCTCCGACGTCGTCCCGGGCATCCCCGAGGGCCTCGACGAGGTCGTGCTCGCGGCCCTGGCCGTCGAACGCGAGGATCGCTTTCAGACCGCCGGCGAGTTCAAGGTCGCGCTGACCGAGGTCCTCAACCACCACTACTCGAGCTGCGACGTCGACAGCGTGGCCGCGTTCATCCGCGAGATCTTCGCCCGCGAGTTCAAGCTCGAGGCCCAGGACTACGCGAGCTACGCCCGCGAGGACTTCTCGCCGATCCGCGCCCAGGCCAGCGTCGACGAGTCCGACAGCCTGAGCATCAGCGACGGCGTCGACGTGAGCGGCGAGGGCAAGCGCAAGGCCAGCTCGCGCCAGGCCAGCGGCCAGCTGGTCTCGGGTCACGACGACACGGCGAGCATCCGCCTCGACGACGCCGATGTCGACGAGCTCGAGCCCAGCGACCCGCGCAGCTGGGCCGAGGGACCGAGCACCGAGGAGCTGGCGCTCGCGGCCCAAGAGCGCGTCGGCACGGTGATCGAGCGCTACCGCATCGATCGCCTGCTCGGCGTCGGCGGCATGGGGGCGGTCTACGCCGTCACTCACCTGGCCCTGGGCAAGACCTACGCCCTCAAGGTCCTGCACGAGATCTTCAGCCGCGACCCCGACCTCATCGATCGCTTCATGCGCGAGGCTCGGGCGGCGACCCAGACCGGCCACGCGAACATCATCGACGTCGTCGACATCGGCACGGTCCAGGAGACCGGCGACGTCTACTTCGTGATGGAGCTGCTCGAGGGCCTGGACCTCGGCACGGTGATCCGTCAGTCCGGCCCGCTGGCGATCCGCCGGACGGTGCACATCGCCCGGCAGATCTGCAAGGCCCTGGCCGCGGCCCACGACGCCAACATCATCCACCGCGACCTCAAGTCCGAGAACGTGGTGCTCACCGTCAAGGGCGGCGACCCGGACTTCGTGAAGGTCCTCGACTTCGGGATCTGCAAGCAGGTCGACGCGGGCAGCAGCTCGCAGACCACCCCGGGCCTGGTCATGGGCTCGCCGGATTATATGGCGCCCGAGCAGGCCGCGGGCGCCTCCGCGGACGTCAAGTCGGACATCTACGCCCTGGGCACGATCTTGTTCGAGATGCTCACGGGGCGCCTGCCCTTCGTGGGTCGCAACGCCATCGACGTGCTCATGAAAAAGGGGGCCGCCGACGCCCCGGACGTCAAGGCGCTGCGCCCCGAGGTGCCCTCGCCCCTGGCCGAGGTCGTCGCCCGCTGCCTGTCGCGGGACCTCGACCAGCGCCCGGCCTCGATGAAGGCCCTCGAGTACGAGCTGACCCGCGCCCTCGAGGGTCGGCGCTCGGCGGTCGCGACGATCATGGGCCTGCAGATCGACGCCGAGGTCGAGGCCTCGGCCTCGGGCTCGGGGCCCAAGCTGAGCGGAGATCCAGGCGGGCCCGGCGAGAGCAGCGTCGAAGAGCTGCCGGCCAAGCCCTCGGCGAAGATCGTCACGGTGCACGATCAAGCGGCCGCCCACGAGTCGGCAGCCGAGGCCGAGGTGGCCGGCGGCAAGGCCCGCACCTGGCCGTGGGTCTTGCTCGGCGCCGCCGCGGTGATCGTGCTGGTCTTGTTCTTGCGCCCGGATCTCATCCCCGGCCTGGGCGGCGATGACGAGGGGGCGCCCGATGGCGGCCCGGTCCGCGGCGCCGACGGTGGGGGCGAGCAGGGCGACGCGGCCGTGGACGAGGCCGGGGAAGAGCTCGGTGTCGAGGGCGCGGCGCGAGACGAGGCCGCCCGCGAGTCGGCCGAGAGCGGCGGTGAGCAGGGGGCGAGCGAGGGCGAGGTCGCCGAGCTCGGCGACAGCGAGACCACCGGCGCCCTCGACCTCGACCCCGACGCGATCGTGACCCGGGCCGAGAAGGCCCTCGCCGACGAGCACTGGAGCGAGCCCGCGACCGGCAGCCTGGCGATCGAGCTGACCAACCTCGCCATCGTCGACCCTGGGCACGAGGCCATCGCGCGCCTGCGCGGGGCGGCGCAGACCGTGCTCGAGCCCCGGGCCAAGCAGGCCGCCAAGGACGAGGACTGGGCCGCCGCCGTCGCGGCCTACCGCAGCTTGTTGGCGATCTGGCGCGACAACGAGGACTCGCGCGAGGCCCTGGTCGACGCGCTGCTGCGCCTCGCCAAGGAGCAGCGCCAGGAGGCCGACTACGAGGCGCTGCTGAGCACCGCCGACGAGCTGCTCAACCTCGAGCCCAAGATGTTCACGGCCCTCAAGCTGCGCGCCGACGCCTTCGCGGGCCTCGAGCGCTGGGAGGAGGCCGCGCCTGCCTACCGCGCCGCGATGCGCCAGCGCCCCTCGAACAAGGACGCCAAGAAGGGCTACTGGCGCGCGCGTCAGGAGATCAAGGATGCCGGCAAGGACGCCGGCTGAGCCGTGCCGGCTGAGCTGTGCCGGCTGAGCTGCACAGGCATGGGCCAGCGGGGCGGGGGAGACAGTCGTGGCGGTTGAGCTCGAGCGGATCTCTCTCGAGCTCGGCAACCGCTGCGACAAGGCCTGCTGGTTTTGCTACGCGGGCAGCCAGCCCGCGGGCGCGAGCGCGTGGACCGTGGACGCGGCCGTCGAGCTCGCGCGTGACTGCGCCGCCCACGGTGTTCGAGCCGTGTCTTTCGGTGGGGGCGAGCCGCTACAGTGGCCGGGCCTCTTCGAGGTGCTCGCGGCGACCCGCGGCCGGCTGTTTCGCTCGCTGACCAGCAACGGCCTGGAGCTCGAGGCGCGCCTCGACGAGCTCGTCGCGGCGGCGCCGGACAAGGTCCACCTGTCGATCCACTTCCCCGAGGACGCGGCCGAGGTCGAGCGGGTGATCGCCGGGGTCGCCGCCCTGGACGCCGCGGGCCTGCGCGCGGGGGTGAACCTGCTGATCCGCCGCAGCGGCCTGGAGGCGGCGCGGGCGAGCGCCGAGCGCCTGCGGGCGGCGGGCATCGGCCGCGAGCGCGTGGTCTACCTGCCGATGCGCGGCATGGACACGCCGAGCGCCGAGCAGGTCGCCTCGGTGGCCGCGGCTCCGGGCGGGCGCTTCATGTCGATGAGCTGCCTGTCGGCCTGTGCGATCAGCCCGCGCTTTTGTGCGATCAGCTGGGATCGCCGGGTGGGCTGGTGCTCCTACACCACCCAGCGCAGCGCCCTCGAGGCGCCGACCTGGGCGGCCCTCCAGGCGGCGCTGCGCGGCCTCGGCCTGCGCTACTGCGGGGGCAGCCGCGAGCAGCCGCGGCCGCGTTTGGTCGGGCTCCCGCGGCGATCCATACTGAGGAACCATGACGATCGCAGCTCGCCTGAAGATCCGCCCCGCCCAGCCCGAGGACGCGGAGGCTGTGAATAGACTGCTCGAGCGCAGCTACGGGCAGCTGCTCGCCGGCTTCTATGAGCCGCGCCTGCTCGAGCGGGCGCTCCCGGCGATGGTCCGCGCCAACCCCAGCTTGCTGGCCTGCGGCACCTGGTACCTCGCCGAGGACGCGGCCGACGGTCGGCTGCTCGGCTGCGGCGGCTTCACCAGCGAGGCGCCCGGGGGCGGGTCCAGCTCGGGCCGCCATGGCCATGTTCGCCATGTGGCCAGCGACCCCGACGCCCTGCGCCGAGGCGTGGCGCGGGCCGTACTCGAGCGCAGCCTCGCCGAGGCGCGCGCCCGCGGCCTGAGCACCCTCGAGGCCGCGTCCACCCTGGCCGCCGAGCGCTTCCATGCGGCGATGGGCTTCGTGGCTCAACGCCGCTTCGATGTCGAGATCCCCTGGCGCGGCGCGCCCGGGGGCGAGCCCGAGATCCTGCGCTTCCCGGCGGTGCTCATGACCCGCGCGCTCTGAGCCCCTATACTCCCGGCCATGGCCGAAGCAAGCGAGCACGTGGGCGTCGAATTCGAGGCGGGGATCTGCACGATCACCCTGGCGCGCCCGCGCAAGAAGAACGCCCTGACCGTGGCCATGTACGCGGCGATCGTCGCGGCCTTCGCCGAGGCCCGCGCCCGCAAGGACGTCCGCGTGCTGCTGATGCGCGGCAGCGAGGGCGTGTTCACGGCCGGCAACGACCTGATGGACTTCATGAAGGCCGGCGAGCTCGGGCCGCAGAGCCCCGTGGCCCAGCTGCTCAGCCACCTCGCGGCCTGCGAGAAGCCGATCGTCGCCGCGGTCCAGGGTCCGGCCGTGGGCATCGGCGTGACCATGCTGCTGCACTGCGATCTGGCCTACGCCGGGGAGAGCGCCCGCTTCCACATGCCCTTCGTCAACCTCGGCCTGTGCCCCGAGGCCGGCTCGAGCTTCCTGCTCCCGCGGCTGATGGGCTACCAGCGCGCGGCCGAGCTGATCTTGCTGGGTGAGCCCTTCTCGGCCCAGGTCGCCCACGACTACGGCCTGGTCAACCAGGTGCTCGCCGACGAGGCGGTGCTCGACCGCGCCCGCGCGGCCGCGGAAGCGCTCACGCAAAAACCCCCGGCGGCCCTGCGCGCGAGCAAGCGCCTGCTGCGGGCGGGCTACGCCGACCGCGTCGAGGCGGCCATGGCGTCGGAGTACGAGGCCTTCACCGCGGGCCTGCGCTCGCCCGAGGCCACCGAGGCGATGACCGCCTTCTTCGAGAAGCGCGCCCCCGACTTCTCGAAGTTCGAATGAGCGACGCGCCCGAGAGCTCCGCGGGGGCCCCCGATCGCTGGGGCGAGCGCCTGCCTCGCAAGCTGGGCACGCTCAGCGCCATCGCGGTGCTGGTCGGCTCGACCATCGGCAGCGGGATCTTCCGCTCGCCGGCGGTGGTCGCCGCCGACATCGACGCGCTCGTGCCCTTCGTGCTCGCCTGGGTGCTGGGCGGCCTCGTCGCCCTCGCCGGGGCGCTGACCTTCGCCGAACTCGGCGGCATGTTCCCGCGCACGGGCGGCATCTACGTCTACATCCGCGAGGCCTTCGGCAAGCTCCCGGCCTTCTTGTTCGGCTGGGCGGAGCTGCTGATCTTGCGCCCCGCGGCCTACGGGGCCATCGCCGTGACCTCGGCCGAGTACACCTGGCGGGTGCTCGGCCACGACCCTGGTCGCGCGCTGCTGGGCCTCGACTTCCTCGCGGGCCTGGGCCTGGGGGAGGGGCGCAGCGTGAGCCTGGCCCAGGGCCTGGCGGCGCTCTTCATCGTCGTCGTCGGCGTGGTCAACTACCGCGGCATCAGGCTCGGGGCGATCATCCAAAACGTGTCGACGGCCCTGAAGGTCGCGGCGATCCTGGTGATCGTCGGCCTCGGCCTGGCCGTGGCCCCCGACGTCCTCCCGCCTGTCGAGGCCGTGGCCGCGCGCCCCGCCGACGCCCCGGCCCCGGGCAGCCTGGCGGCCTTCGGCCTGGCCATGGTCGCCGTGCTCTGGGCCTACGACGGCTGGTCCGACGTCGGCTTCGTCGGCGGGGAGATCCGCGACCCCGCCAAGAACGTGCCCCGGGCCTTCATCTTCGGCACGGCCGTGGTCGTGGGCCTCTATCTGCTCATCGACTTCGTCTACGTCGACGTCATCCCCCTCGAGCAGATGCCCGGCCGGCCGCTGATCGCCGCCGACGTCGCCGAGGCGCTGATCGGCCCGGTGGGCGCGCTCTTCGTGGCCGGCGCCGTGGCCCTGAGCACCTTCGGCACCCTCAACGGCTCGATGATGACCGGCCCGCGGGTGTTCTTCGCCATGGCCGAGGACAAGCTGTTCTTCCGCGGCCTGTCCAAGGTCCACCCCAAGCACGGCACGCCGAGCGGCGCGATCGTGCTGTCGATGGTCCTCGGGGTGATCTTCGTGTCCGTGCAGGGCTTCGCCGAGCTCGCGGATCAGTTCGTGATCGGGATCTGGCCGTTTTACGCCCTGGCCGTGGCGGCGGTCCTGGTCCTGCGCCGGCGCCGGCCCGAGCTCGAGCGGCCTTACCGGACCTGGGGCTACCCCGTGGTTCCGCTGCTCTTCTTGTCGGCCGCGCTCTACCTGCTCGGCAACTACGCCCTGCGCGAGACCGGGAAGTTCGTGCTCGACGTGCTGATCGTGCTCTCGGGGGTGCCCGTGTACTGGATCTGGCGGCGCCGGGCGGGGCGCTGAGCGGGCGCGCGTCCAGTCTGCTGCATCGCACTGGTGTGCGGTGCAGAGGACTCGAGGGGCTCTCGTCGCGCGCGGCCGCGCTGGGTCTTCGCGCGGGCTGCTGGCATGCTCCCTCCATGCGCGCCGCCAGCTCGAAGCCGCCTCGTGTTTGCGCTCTCGCCCTCGCTGCGGTGCTGTCCGCCTGCGCCACGGCCGACCCTGGCGCGGGCGCAGCTTGCCCGAGCGAGGCGCCGACGCCCGAGACCCTCGAGGTCCAAGTCCCGGTCGCGCCCATCGAGATCGCCCCGCCCGAAGCTTTCGACCTCGAGGCCATCGACACCTACCTGCGCGCGCAGGTCGAGGACATGGGCATGGTCGGCTTCTCGGTCGCGATCATGCGCCGCGGCGAGCTCGTGTTCGCCAGCGGCTACGGCCAGCGCAGCCTCGAGCCGGCGGCCCCCGTGGAGGTCGACACCGAGTTCGCCATGGCCTCGAACACCAAGCAGTTCACCTGCGCGGCGGCGCTGATCATGGCCGAGGAGGGGAGCTTGGCCATGGACGACGCGGTCGCCGAGTACATGCCCGGGCTGACCCGCGCCGACGAGGTTCGGATCCTCGATCTCTTTCAGCACACCTCGGGCTACCCGGACCTCTACCCCCTGGACTTCGTGGTCTCCGAGATGGCCGCGCCCACGTCGACGCGGGCGCTGGTCGAGCGCTTTGGGACCATGCCCTTGGACTTCGAGCCGCGCACGCGCTGGTCCTACAGCAACACCGGCTACCTGATCGCCGGGCTGATCCTCGAGGCGCGCGCCGAGCAGGCCCTGGCCGATCTCATGCGCGCGCGCCTGTTCGAGCCGGCGGGCATGACCCACACGAGCCTCAGCGAGCTGCCGCCCTCGGCGACGGCGGCCCGCGGCTACATCTCCTTTGCGCTGGGCGAGCCCGAGCCGGCGGTGCGCGAGGGCGAGGGCTGGCTCCACGCCGCGGGCGCGCTGTGGTCGACGCCCTCGGACCTGCTGCGATGGGATCGCGCGCTGATGGACGGCGAGCTGCTCTCAGCCGAGTCGTGGGCGCAGATGATCGCCCCGGCCGTGCTCGCCGATGGTCGCAGCCACGGCTACGGCTGCGGCCTCGGCCTGCGCGAGGTCGAGGGCGAGGCCGTGCTCAGTCACAGCGGAGCCATCGACGGCTTCTTGTCGCGCAACACGATGATCCCACGCACGCGCTCGGCCGTGGCGGTGGTCACCAACAGCTACTTCGTCGACCCCACGCCGATCCACGACGACCTGCTCGCGCTGGTGATCCGCGCGGAGCAGGGCGAGGGGCGCGGCGCCCCGCAGGTCGCCGGACCCTCGGCCACGGAGGCGGCCGTCGACCTGCTGCGCCAGATGCAGGCGGGGGAGGTCGATCGCGGCGCGCTCAGTGAGGAGTTCTCTGCCTTCATGACCCCGGCGCGGCTGGAGGACGCGGCCCCTCGCCTGGCGGCGCTGGGTGAGCCGGTCGACGTCTACCTGGCGGGCGCGCGCGAGCGAGGCGGCATGGAGGTGAGCACCGTGGTGTTCGTGTTCGAAGCGCGAGAGGGCGAGCGCGTCGAGATCGCAGCACGGATGTTTCGGGCGCCCGACGGCACGATCCATCAATTCATCTTGCGCCGATCTGCGCCATGAGCGGGCCATGAGCGGGCCATGAGCGAGCCACGAGCTAGCCGTGATCCTGGGCCGAGCATGGGCCCCCATGGTGCGCCTGGATCGCAGTGAGCCTCGACAATTTGGGGCTGGACTCTGGCGTGGACGTGCTATGTTCATTCGGAAGCGCCACCGCCCCACCCAGAAAGTTCACCTACATCGTTCAGCCAGGGAGCCGCCCCTGTTCGTGGGCGTGCAGGCCCGCTCGGCGGGAAGCCCGAAGCGACTAACGTGGCACCCACCTACTTGTTGTAGGGGTTGGACTTCAAGGGAGGGGCGGTGGCTGCCCTTTTGGGGCAGCTCGCGCTCACCAATTCTCGCCGGCCTTGAGGGTCGCGATGGCGTCGCGGACCCGCTGGCGGAAGCGGTCTTTGCCTAGCAAGGAGAGCGTCGCAAACAGGTCCGGTGTCGCCTTTTGCGCTGTGGCGGACAGGCGCAGGAGCGGCCACAGCTCGCGCTTTTTCCAGCCGTGCTGATCGCCGAACTCGAGGGTGAAGGCCTCGAGGCCCTGGGCGCTGAACTCGCGGGCACGATCGTCACGCTCGATCGACTCAAGGAACATCTTGAGGATGCCCATGACCTCGGCGCGGCTGCGCTTCTTGATGCGGAACTTGTCGAGCACCGGGGCGTAGTCGAGCGACCCGCCGAAGAAGTAGTGGGCCCAGGGCACGAGGTCGTCGAGGAGCTCGATGCGGGGCTGCGCGAGGGCGAGCAGGGCGCGGATCCGATCCTCGGAGAACACCCGGGCCTGGACGCGGCTGTAGAGCTCGTCGATGGGCAGGGCCTGGAGGTCGTGCTTGTTGAAGGCCCGCAGCTTGACCGGGTCGAACACCGGCCCGCCCGTGCTCACGCGATCCCAGCTGAAGGCCGCGATCATCTCGTCGAGGGTGAAGCGGTCGCGGTCGCCGGAGATCGAGAAGCCCATGGTGCCCAGGTAGTTGAGCAGGGTCTCGGGCAGGAAGCCGAGCTCGCGGTAGTAGTCGACGGAGACGGGGTTCTTGCGCTTGGAGAGCTTGCTGCCGTCGGGGTTGCGCAGCAGGCCGAGGTGGTAAAAGCGCGGCGCCTCCCAGCCAAAGGCCTCGTAGAGCACCAGGTGCTTGGGCGTGCTCGAGATCCACTCCTCGCCGCGGATCACGTGGGTGATGCCCATGAAGTGATCGTCGATGACGTTGGCCAGGTGGTAGGTGGGGAAGCCGTCGGTCTTGAGCAGGACCTGGTCGTCGCTCTCGCCATAGTCCCGGGTGATGTTGCCGCGCAGGCCGTCGGGGATGGTCACCGTTCCAGTCAGGGGCATCTTCAGGCGGATGACGTGGGGCACGCCCTGATCCGCGCGGGCCTGGGCCTCGGCGGGATCGAGATCGCGGCAGTGCCGGTCGTAGCCGTAGCGCGAGGCCTTGCTGGCCTCTTGCTGCTTGCGCAGGTCATCGAGGCGCTCGCGGGTACAAAAACAGCGGTAGGCGTGGCCGGCGTCGAGCAGCGCTTGGACCTGACGTTTGTACAGGTCGAGGCGCTCCGACTGGCGGTAGGGGCCGTGCGGTCCGCCCACGTCCGGGCCCTCGTCCCAGCCCAGGCCCAGCCAGCGCAGGGCCGCCAGGATCGCCCGCTCGGAGCTCTCGGTAGAGCGCTGACGGTCGGTGTCCTCGATGCGCAAGATGAACTTGCCGCCGTGCTTGCGCGCGAAGACGTAGTTGAACAGGCCGATGTAGGCGGTGCCGACGTGGGGGTCGCCCGTGGGGCTGGGGGCGATGCGGACCCGCGGGGGCATGCGGCCGAGATCGCCGCTTTTGGGGCTCTTTGCGCCTTCGCTGGTCATGGTCGCGAGTGCCTACCACAGCGCGGGCCCGACCAGTACACTCGCGAGGCGTGAGCGACGTCAGCAGCGAGATCTATCAGGCCGTCCGCGAGGTCATCCTTCGGCGCAGTTACGACCGGGCGATGGCGGCGACCTCTTTGTGTGAGCGCATCTTGCAGTCCGAAGGCGCGATCCATCGTCAGGACGACGAGATCCTCGTCGGGGATCACGAGATCAGCAAGGACCGCGAACTCCTGATGCGCATGGCTCAGTCCACGGGCCTGGGCTTTGCGATCTACGCCGGCAACCGGCGCATCGCCGTGGCCACGGTGCTCGACGCCGGGACGCCCCCGGACATCGGGGAGTTCGCCCACGGCGACCTCGTCGATCGGGTGCTGCGCCGGCGCGAGATCTACAAGGGCTCGGTCGAGTATCGCGACCGCGAGTACCTGGTGGTCTGCCGCCCGCTGCACGCCTCCGGTGGCCACGACTTCGCGCCGATCGGCATGATCGAGGCCTTCCAGGACAAGGAGGCCTACTTCGACCTGTTGGCCGCTGCGGCCCGCAGCGGCGTGGAAGATCAGGTCGCCGACGTCGAGGAGCGCGCCGACGGCATGGAGTCGATCATCCACTTCATCGACGACGTCGCCCGCCGCCTCCAGCTGCTCGCGCTCAACGGCAACATCATCGCCGCCCAGGCAGGTGAGCACGGCCGGGCCTTTCGGGTCGTGTGTCGTGAGCTCGGCTCGCTGGCGGATCAGGCCAAGCAGACCGGCTCCGAGGTCCGCAAGCTGATCCAGGCCATGGGTCTCGAGCGGACCGAGGGCAACTTCGTCAGCCAGTACGACACGCCCGAGGGCGCTGGCTCGGGCTCGGGCGCAGGCTCGACTTCCGGCTCGAGCTCGAGCTCCGGTTCCGGCTCGAGTTCGGGTCAGGGCGGGAGCTCGCAAGACAGTCCTCGGCCGCGCGCCGACTGAGCGAGATTTTTTTGGGCCGCCGCGACGCGGCTACAGCACAGGCCGGAGGACACCGACGAGACAAGCCGCGAGAACGCCACGCAGCCGCTTCTCGCCGGTTTTCTGTTCAGATCTGTGGGTGATCTCCCTGTCCCCCAGGCAGGACCGCCATGTTCGGTATTCTCTAGTGTTTTCAAGCGTTTGCAGCCCTAGGTGAACAGCCGACGGGGGGTCTGGCCTGCGGAATTCGCCAACATTTTCAGGCTGTTATTGCTTGTATGGGAGGATCTGGCCGTGATAGGGGACCTTTCGGGCCCTCCGCGGAGTTTTCACGAATGGACCAGATCTTCGAGAGCCACTTCGGTGGGGCGAGCAACAACTCGAACGGTGGTGAGACCGACGGCTACTGTCCCAAGTGCCGGACGGATACATCCCACATCATCCTCGAGAGCTACGGTGACGAAATCCGTCGCGTGCAGTGCGCCGTTTGCGGCGACATTCACGCCTACAAGAAGCCAAGGGGTTCCGCGGAGGACGCGGAGCCCGTCTCGGTCACGCGCCGTCGAAAGCTCGAGAAGCTCGACTGGATGCAGGGGATCGGGAACTACGACCGTGGCTCCGCTGTTCGCTACCACCCCAAAAGCGCGCTGATCCTCCACCAGATCGTCGTTCACCCCAGCTTTGGGGTCGGCTTCGTCTGTGAGGTGCTCGGCGACAACAAGGTCGAGCTCAAATTTCGCAACAACGTCACCCGCGTGGTCGTCCACGGCCGTGGGGTCACTGACGAGGAGTTGCGTGGCGAGCGGGTCGAGGAGGAGGAGCTTCGCAACCTCCTGAAGCTCGAGATGGGCCCGACCCCCGAGGAGATCGCGGCCGAGCGCGAGAAACGCCTCGCCGAGGAGGAGGCCGAGAAGAAGCGCCTCGCCGAGGAGCGGCGCCAGGCCGCCGAGCGAGCGCGCCTCGAGGCCGAGGCCAAGCGCGAGGAAGAGCGCCAGCGCCGCGAGGAAGAGCGCGAGCGCAAGCGCAAGGAGCGTGAGGCCGAGCGCAAGCGCAAGGAAGAAGAGCGCGCTCGCCTGCGCGCCGAAAAGGAGGCCGCCCGCCTCGCCGCCAAGAAGGCGCGCGAGGAGGAGCAACAGCGCAAGCGTGAGGAGCGCGCGCGCATCGCCGCCGAGAAGAAGGCCGAGCGCGAGCGCCTCCGGATCGAGAAACAGAAGAAGCGTGAGGAAGAGCGCAAGAAGCGTGACGCCGAGCGCAAGAAGAAGGACGAGGAGCGCAAGCGCAAGGCGGCCGAGCGCGAGAAGATCAAAAAAGAGCGCGATCGCAAGAAGCGCGAGGCCGACAAGCTCAAGAAGGAGCGCGAGCGTGAGCGTGAGCGCGAGCGCAAGGCCAAAGAGAAGGCCCGCGAGACTGCTCGGCGCGAGAAGGAAAAGCTCAAGAAGCTGCGCGAGGCCGAGAAGGAGAAGGAGCGCAAGCTCCGCGAGAAGGAGCGCGAGCGCAAGCGCAAGCAGGCCGAGGCCGAGCGGGCCAAGAAGAAGAAAGAGGCCGAGCGCAAGAAGAAGGAAGCGGATCGCCTGCGCAAGAAGAAAGAGACCGAGCGCAAGAAGGCCGCTGCCAAGAAGAAGGCCGCCGCCAAGAAGAAGACCGCGTCGAAGAAGGCGGCTGCCAAAAAGAAAGCTGCCGCGAAGAAGAAGGCCGCCGCGAAGAAGAAGGCTGCTTCCAAGAAGAAGCCGGCCAAGAAGAAGGCTGCGAAGAAGAAGACCGCGTCGAAGAAGGCCGCCAAGAAGAAGAGCGCAGCCAAGAAGAAGACCGCGTCGAAGAAGGCCGCGAAGAAGAAGACCGCGTCGAAGAAGGCCGCCAAGAAGAAGACCGCGAAGAAGAAGAGCGCGTCGAAGAAGGCCGCCAAGAAGCCCGCAGCCAAGAAGAAGGCCGCGTCGAAGAAGCCCGCAGCCAAGAAGAAGGCCGCGTCGAAGAAGCCCGCAGCCAAGAAGAAGGCCGCGTCGAAGAAGCCGGCGGCCAAGAAGAAGGCCGCGTCGAAGAAGGCGGCCAAGAAGCCGGCGGCCAAGAAGAAGAGCGCGTCGAAGAAGGCCGCCAAGAAGCCGGCGGCCAAGAAGAAGGCCGCGTCGAAGAAGAAGCCGGCGGCCAAGAAGAAGCCGGCCAAGAAGAAGGCCGCCAAGAAGAAGGCCAAGCGCTAGGAGCCCGTGGTGAAACCCAACACGACACCTCGCTTGGTCTTTTCGCCGAGGGCTTTGTCGCCAAAACTTGCAGTACGCCCGGTACAGCGGCGTTTTGGCTTCGCGCCCTCGACGAAAAGCCCGGCGCCAGGAGCCGCGCTGGGTTCCACCACGGGCTCCTAGCGCAGCTAGCCGAGCGGCCGAGAAGAGCCCGGGTGATTCACCTGGGCTCTTTTCAATTGCGCCCAGGGCAGGGCGGCCGGAGCTCGGGTCTCACGCGCTCGCCGCGAAGCCCAGGGCCCGGGCGATGGCGAAGCCGGCCCACACGCAGAGCACGCCGCCGACGAGGTGGGCGAGGAGCTGGACGCAGAGCACGCCCCAGCGATCGGACTCGATCAAGCTGAGGGAAAACAGGGCGAAGGCGCTGTAGGTGGTGAAGCCGCCGAGGCCTCCGCCAAGCACGATGTTGCGCCAGTCCGGGGAGGTGATCGCCGCGGAGGCCAGGCCGATCAGCAGGCAGCCGGCGAGGTTGACGAGGAGCACGCCGGCGAAGGGCAGCTGCTCGACGAGGGCCTGCTCGATGCGCCCCGAGAGCACCACGCGCAAGCTCGCGCCGAGGCCCCCGGCCAGGAACACGCCGCCGAGCTGGGCGACCATACCCATGCCCTCACTGCTGGGTTCGCTCATGCGCTTCCTCGTGCATTTGTGGCGGTGGTTGGGGGTCCGAGACCCGGCGAGCGCAACTTTTTGGGCGCCCTCGCGAGCTTGGCGCACGATGGTCGTGCATGGCAAGGGCCGAAGAGGAAGCGCCGCCACGCCCGCGCTCGCGACCGCGGCCGGCGACGCAGGGGACGCTGCGCAATCACCTCGCTGGCCGGGTAGATCCGCTGACCAGCGCGATCTTGGTGTTCCCGCTGTTCATCACCTACCAGCTGGGCATCCTGCTCAGCCGCGGGCTCAACGGCGTGGACTTCGTGACGGCCTCGCTGGTCGAGTTCGCCGATCGTGATCTGGGCAACTACCTGATCGCCCTGAGCGTGATGCTCGCGGGCTACGCCGCGATCTTGATCTTGCTGCGGCGCACGGAGAACTTCGCGCCTCAGGCCTTCGTGCCGGTGCTCGCCGAGTCGGCTTTCTACGCCCTGTCGATGGGCTCGATCATCTTGTTCGTGATGCACCGCTTCGTCGACCTGGTCCCCGGGTTGAGCGTGGGCGGCCCGCTCTCGGCGGCGCTGGCCTCGGGCCTGCGCTTCGTCGACGTGCTGGTGATCTCGGCCGGCGCGGGCCTGCACGAGGAGCTGATCTTCAGGCTGCTCGGCGTCGGCGGGCTGTCGTGGCTGCTCGCGGGGGTCACGGGGGAGAAGCGTGCCTGGGTGGCGGCGCTGCTGATCTCGTCGCTGGCCTTCTCTTTGGCCCACCACTTTGGCCCCTCGGGCGAGGCCTTCAGCTTCGCGGCCTTCGTCTACCGCACCCTCGCGGGGGTGTTCTTCGCGCTGATCTACCAGGTCCGCGGCTTCGCCGTGGCGGTGTGGACCCACGCGATCTACGACATCTACGTGCTCGGCGTGCTCGGGGTCTGAGCCGGACCGGCTGCCCCCAGACCAGCTGGACCAGACCAGCTGGCCCGGACCAGCCGCCCTGGATCAGTCGCTGGGGCTGCGCACGATCACGGTGACCTGGCGGCGGGGATCGAGGAGCCGGCGGGCGAGGTCGAGGAGCTGCTCGCGCTCGACGGCGACGACGCGCTCGGGGTAGCGCAGGTAGTAGTTGGTGCCCAGGCCGTAGGCTTCGGCGAAGACCAGGCGCGAGGCGACCCGGCTGCGCCGCTGCATGCCGCTCTCGAACTGGCCGATCAGCCAGCGCTTGGCCCGGTCGAGCTCGCCGGGGCCGACGCCCTCGTCGGTGATCTTGGCGATCTCGGCCAAGGTCGCCGCGCGGGCAGCCGCGAGCTTGTCCTGGCTGGCGGCCGCGTAGAACACGATGTGCCCGCCGTCGATGTGCTCGCCAGCGCTGGCGCCGACCTGGTAGACGAGGCCCTGGCGCTCGCGCAGCGCCTCGAAGAGCCGCCCGGCCTGGCCGCCGAGGACGGCCAGGAGAACGTCGAGGGCCGCGCCCTCGGGGTCGCCCAGGGGGAGGCCGGGGAAGCCGATGACCAGCTGGCCCTGCTCGCGCTCGCGCTCGATCACCCGCTCGATCGGTCGGCGCGGGTGCTTGGGGGCGCCGCCCGGCCAGCGCATCGGCTCGGGGGGCGCGTCGGCGATCGCAGGGCCGAGGCTGTGCTCGAGGACCTGCTCGAGGCCGGCGAGGACGCGCTCGAGATCGATGTCTCCAGCCAGCGCGAGCACGGCGCGACCCATGGGGTAGGTGCGGGCCCAGTTGCGAGCCACGCGATCGTGGTCGATGCGGGCGAGGGACTCGGGAGTGCCACGCAGGTCGCGGCCCAGGGGGTGGCGGCCGTAGAGCGTGGCGAGCAGCTCGCGATAGGCGAGGTGGCCGGGATCGTCGAGGTCGGCCTCGAGGTCGGCGATGGCGATGCGGCGGGCCTCGTCGATCTCGCGCGGATCGAAGCGCGGGGCCGTGGCGCAGTCGATGGCTCGGGCGAGGACCGTGGACAGGTGCTCGCCGAGGCACTCGAGCTGGAGGCCGATGCTGTTGTGGCCCGAGAAGCCGTCGAGGACCGCGGCCATGCCTTCGATCTCGCGGGCCAGGGCGTCGCCGTCTCGGCTCGCGGTCCCGCGGTTGAGGACGGTGGCGGTCAGCGAGGAGATGCCGCCCTCGCGGGCCGACTCGGCCCGCTGGCCGCCGGGCCAGACCAGCCAGCCAGCGGCCACGGGGACGCTGGGGTCGGTCCGCGCGACCACGCGCAAGCCACAGCGGTGGCGTGCGTGCCATGTGCCAAAGGCGTCGCGCTCGGGGGCGGAGAAGTGGCGGTGCGCCGACGCCCCGGCGCCGGGGCGACAGCGCCGGCGCAGGCGATCGGCGAGGCGCCTGGCCGCGCGGGCGTCGACGCGATCGCGGGGGACGAGCACGGTGATCGCCGCGCGCTCGCGGCTGAGGTGGCGGGCGCAGGCCTGGCGGATCTGCTCGGGATCGAGCTGCGCGAGGATGCGGAAGGACTCGGCCTCGGCGCCCAGGTGGCCGCTGGCGGTGGCGTAGTAGCCAAGGGCGTAGGCCTGGCCCTGGACGGTCTCGCGGCGATAGACCAGCGAGCTCTGCAAGAGCGCGCGGGCGCGGGCGAGCTCCTCGGCTTCGAGGGGCGCCTGGGCGAGGGCCTCGACCTCGTCGAGCAAGGCGAGGGTGGCTGCCTCTGCGGTCTCGGCGTCACCCTCGGCCTGCGCGCTGATCAAGAAGGTGCCGCTGGCGAGCTGGCCCATGAAGTGGGCGTAGGCGTCGGAGACCAGGCGGTCGCGCCGGCGGGCCAGGGCCAGGCGAGAGGACTCGCCCTGTCCGAGGGCGACGGAGGCCACGTCGAGGGCGACCCCCTCGGCGTCGAGGGCCGTGCCGCCGATCCAGCCGAGGCGCAGATAGGTCTCCTGGACGTCGGCTCGCTCCACGCGGATCTGCGCGCGCTCGGGCGGTTTGGGCCGCTGGCGTCGCTGCGGACGTCCGGCGCTGGGTAGGGCGCCGAGCTGGGCCTGGGCGAGGGCGACGATCTCATCGGGCTCCACGGGGCCGGTGACCACCAGGAGCACGCGCTCGCCTCGATACTGACGGCGCAGCCACCCACGCAGCGAGGCGCGACTCAGGGCGCGAACTTCTTCGAGCTCACCGAGCACGGGTCGCGCGTAAGGGTGCGCGCCGTAGAGATCGCTCATCATCGCCTGGAGGCTGCGCGAGGCTGGATCGTCCTGGTACTGGTGAATCTCTTCGAAGACGACCTCTCGCTCCCGGGCGAGGATCTCGTCTTCGAAGTCCCTGCCGATCACCGCGGCCAGCATGACGTCGAGGATCTCGACGATGGCGTCTGCCGGAGCCGTGGCGTGAAACACCGTCTCGTCGTGCGAGGTGTAGGCGTTGACGTCTCCACCGAGCTGCTCGATGACGTTGGCGAGATCTCGCGGCTTCGCGTCCGGGCCTGCGTCTGCGGGCACGAAGGGCTTGAAGACCATGTGCTCCAGCAGGTGGGCACAGCCGTGTTCACGGGCGCGCTCCGAGGCCGCGCCGGCGGCCACCCAAAGCTGCGCAGAGGCGACGCCACGGTAGCCTGGCGCAGGGCGGGGGGTCGGGATGGTGAGCACCCAGACGCCATTGGCCAGGCGCTCGGAGAGGACCCCCGGGGCCCCCTCCAGGGCTGCTCGACGACCGTCTTGGGTCTGATGATGGCGGGCTTTGGTCACGCGAACTTCGGCTCAGGCTACTCGGGGTGCGCGCGGATTGGAAATCTGACCGTCGGTGCCCCGCAAAAGCGGGGGACGCGGGCTGCTAGACAGGCCCAGGAGGTGGTACCGTGCCCATCCCGCGATTTCTCCGGCATGTCTAGTCTTCACGCCACGGCAGCCTCCGACTCCATTTTGCCCTGTTCGCTCCCGCGCGAGTCCAAAGACGACGCGGAGCCGCTGCGCGACTATCGGACGAAATTGGGCGATGAACGCGTGTTCGCGCGCGCCCGCCGTAAGCTGCGCGAGCTCGGTGATTGGTCGTCCATGGCCAAGCTCCTCGCCGAGCACGCCGCCGCTCTGGCCGCGGATCCGGCCAAGGTCGACAAGGCCGTGGAGCTCTCGGTCCAGGCCTACGAGCTGTTCTCCGAGCGCGTCCGGGAGCCGGCGGCGGCGGCCCACGCCCTGGCCCGAGCCGTGCTCTTGCAGCCCGAGAACGAGCGCGCCTACGAGCGCCTCTACATCGCCTACCAGGAGCTCGACTGGCGCGGAGAGCTGGCCAAGCTGCTGCGCTGGCGCATGGACTGGGCCAGGCGCAGCCAGCCACAGCTGCTCGCGTCCTTGCACCTCGCCTACGCCGAGCTCCAGCGCGCGCAATTCCACGCCATCCCCGAGGCGGTCGCCCACTACGAGGAGGCCCTGCGCCGCGACCCTGGCATGGCCGAGGCGAGCGAGGCGCTGATCGAACTCCACCTCGCGGCCGGGGCCTGGGAGCGCGCCGCCGAGCTGATGCGCGGGGAGCTGACCAACCTCGAGCGCGACCCGAGCTTCGCCCGGGATCCCCAGGTCGCCGCGCGGATCAGCGAGCTGCACCTTCGCCTCGCGCGGATCGACTCGGAGCAGGGACAGGATCTGGCCAGCGCCGCGCGCCATCTCCAGGCCGCGATCAAGACGACCCCGCAGAGCCTCGAGGCCCTGCGCGCCTTCGGCAACCTCTACCTCGGCTCGGGCAAGGCCAGCGAGGAGGGCATGGCCAAGGCCTCGGGGATCTTCCTCAAGGCCGCACAGATCGCCCGCCAGGAGGGCGACGCCAAGGGGGCGACCAAGCTCCTGCGCCGGACCCTGGCGCTGCGCCCCGATCTCCTCGACGCCGCGGAGCTGCTCGCGGAGCTGCTCGCCGAGCAAGCCCACTGGATGGAGCTCGACGACCACTACCGCCAGATGCTGATGCACATCGAGGGCCCCGCGCGGCTGCCGGTGCTCCTGCGGCGGGCGGAGAACCTCGACCAACGCCTGGCGCGGCGCGAGGAGGCCCGGGTCTGCTACGAGGAGGCGGGGCACTTTCAGGCCGCCGACGGCGACGCCTGGACGGCGCTCGAGCGCATCTATCGCGACAGCGCCGACTGGACGGCGCTCGCCAACTTGCTCGAGTGGAAGGTCGAGCAGCTCGGCGACGCGATGCCCACGGACAGCCTGCTCGAGGCCGCCAAGGTGTTTCATCACCAGCTCGACGATCACGAGCGCGCGGCGCTGTTCTACTTCAAGGTCCTCGAGCGCGAGCCCTTCGACGCCGAGGCCTTCGAGGGCTACAAGGATCACTTCCGGCGCAAGCACGCCTGGGGGGCGCTGCGCGACCTGATCCTGTATCAGATCGATCAGGCCAGCGACGCCGCGCGGGCCGGGCAGACCAGCCCGATCTACGAGCAGAGCTTCGCCGAGGAATTCGTCGAGCTCGCCGAGATCTGCGAGCGCCGCCTGGGCGACGTCGACGGGGCCCTCGACGCCTGGCATCGCATGGCCCAGTCCTACCCCCGGGACCCGCGGCCGCGCGAGCAGCTCGGGCGGATCCAAAAGCGCACGCGCATGTGGGACAACATGGTCCGGGTTCAGGAGGCGGAGCTCGCCCGGACCGTGGAGCCGCGCAAGCGCCTCGAGATCATCAAGCGCCTGGCGCAGATCTACCGCGATCGTCAGGTCAACCCGCAGCGGGCCATCGAGCTCTACAGCGAGATGCTCTACCTCGCGCCCAACGATCTGGGCGCGACCCGGGCGCTGACGGCTCTCTACGACCGCGCCGGCGACCACCACCAGGTCATCGAGCTGCTCCGCGACCAATACCAGCGCGCGCACAACGACAACGAGCGCGTCTCGCTGCTGCGGCGCATGGCCGAGCTGTGGCACCACGAGCTCCAGGCCTACGCCGAGGCGATGTGGGCCTGCGAGGAGATCCTCGCGCTGACCGGCAACGACCTCGAGGCCCTGCACCGCCTCCAGCTCCTGGCCCAGGACGCCAACGATCTCGACTTGCTCGTCGCCGCCCTCGAGCGCGAGCTCAAGGTCACGGGCAAGGCCAGCGGCAAGGCCCACATCCTGCGTCGCCTGGCCCGCGTGGCCGAGAACCGGCTCCACGACCGCGACCGCGCGGCCCACTACTGGTCGCGGCTGCTCGACCTCGAGCCCGACAACCTCGAGGTCGTCGACAAGATGGTCGCGGTCTTCGACGAGAGCCAGCGCGTCGAGGAGCTCGCCGAGCTCCTCGGTCGGGCCGCGGCCTCGAGCAAGACCCCGATCATCCGCCAGCTCGACTACCTGCTGCGCCTGGGCAACCTCGCCCAGAGCTCGCTGGGCGACTCGGAGCTCGCGCGCTCGGCCTTCGAACGAGCGATCCGCATTCGCCCGGATCACCGCGGAGCGCTCGACGCCCTCGCCAACCTCTACCGCCTCGACAGCGACTACGGGAGCCTCTCGGACGTGCTCAGCCAGCTGCGCGAGCGCGCCGACAGCGACGAGGAGGCGTTCATGTTCTCCTGGGAGCAGGCCCAGATCCTGCTCCACGAGATCAACCGCCCGGAGGACGCGGCGCTGGTCCTGGCCTGGGTCGCCGAGGCCCTGCGCCCCGGCGACGTCGACGTCAACCACAGCCTGCTCGAGGCCTACCGGCGCAGCGAGCAGCGCGACAAGCTGATCGCCCAGGCCGAGCTGATGCTCCTGGGGACCCGCGAGCCCGAGGAGCGCCTGCGCCTGTTCGGGCTGATCGTCGACGGCTGGCAGGCCCTCGACGACAAGCGCGCGGCGATGCAGGCGATCCAGCGCCGGCTCGAGGAGATGCCCGACGATCCCAAGGGCCACGCCGAGCTCGCCGAGCTGCAAGAGGAGCTCGGCGAGTACGAGGTCGCGCTGCGCTCCTTGGCTCGCAAGCTCGAGCTCGTCGTCAGCGATCCCGACGAGCAGATCCACACCTTGCGGCGCATGGCCGAGATCGCCGACCTCGGGCTCAGCGACCGCAACCGCGCGCTCGAGCTGCTGCGCCGGGCCAGCGGCATCGACCCCACGGACCCCGAGCTGCGCGAGCACCTGCAGCAGTTCGCCGAGGCCCACGGGACCTGGAAAGAGCTGCTCGAGATCGACGCGCTGCGCATCAACCGGCTCGCCGAGATGGGCGACGTCACCGGCCAGCTCGAGATCTGCACCGAGGCCTCGACGATCGCCGAGGGGCGGATCGGCGACGCGGATCGGGCCTTCGCCTGGGCGCGGCGCGGCTACTTCATCGCGCGTCAGCACCAGCTCGACTTCGACCAGGGCTTTCGTCGCCTGCGCAAGCTCGCCGAGGGTCACGGCCTGTGGAGCGCGCTGCTCGAGGTCAGCGAGCGCGAGCTCGAGCGCAAGACCTTCTCCGACGAGTACGAGCTCGTCGAGCGGATGATCGACGCCGCCGAGATCGCCGAGAACGAGCTCGCAGATCCCCGCCGCGCCGTCCGCTACCTCCAGCGCGGCCTGCAAGAGGCGCCCAACGACGACGAGCTGACCCGGCGGATCCAGGGCATCGCCACCTCCCACGAGCTGTGGGATGCGCTGCTGGCCCTGGGCGAGCACCGCCTCGAGCACGCCGAGAGCGCGCTCGGGCGCTTCGAGGCCTTTTGCGCGATCTCGCGGATCCACGAGCGCAAGCTCGACGATCCGCGCGCGGCCTTCTCGACCCTGCGGCGGGCCTGGAAGGACCTGCGCGAGCGCGATCACTCGCTCGCCGAGGAGGCCCTCGACATGGCCGTCAGCCTGGCGACCACCCAGGGGCTGTGGCGCGAGCTCGCGGATCACCACGCGGCCTGGGCCAAGGAGCTGGCCGAGGCCGGCACGCGCCTCGAGGCCGTCGACGCCCTCGCCGAGGCCGCGCGGATCGTCGACGAGCGCCTCGAAGATCCGCTCTCGGCCATGCGCGTGCTGCTGCGCGGCGTGGCCCTGGATCCCGAGTGCGACGTCGTGCTCCCGGCCCTGCGCGCGCTCGCGTCGCGGGTCGACGCCGACGCCGAGGCGCAGGGCGCCCACGGAGGCGTCCCGGTCGGCGCGCTGGTCGAGCTGCGCGCGCTCGGAGAGCTCGTCGGCCTGGCCGAGCGGCCCGCAGACAAGATCGCCCTGCTCGCCGAGCGGGCGGGGATTCGCGAGCAGCGCCTCGACGACGGGGCCGGAGCCCTGGGCGAGTGGCTGCGCGTGCTGGTCCTCGACCCCAGGCACCCCAGCGCGCGCGACGAGGCCGAGCGCCTCGCCGCGCGCTACGACCTGTGGCACCAGTTCATGCTCTTGCCGGCCTGGGAGCTCGAGCGCGCCGACGCGCGCGAGCGCCAGTCGGCGCTGCTGACCGAACTCGCCGACCTCTACGAGCACAAGCTCGGCCGGGCCGAGTACGCGTTCCGCTCGCGCCTCGAGGCCTGGCGGCGCTCGCCCACGCTGCCGCCCCAGGGCGTCGACGCGGCGCCCCTGGATCCGGTCAACGTCGACCTGTGGCGCCTCGCCGGGGTCGTGGGGACCTACCGCGGCCCGGCGCTGCCCAAGGACCCGGCGCTCACGCCCAGCGTGGCGCTGCCCGAGGATCACGACCGCACGCTGTGGCGTCGCGCTCGCCTCGATCCCCAGCACCTCACGCGTCCGGGGACCATGGACTCGGCCGACGGGGTGCTCGCCCGCGCCGACGACCCCCACGCCGAGGGCGAGCCCGACGAGCTCACGGCCGTGGCGGCGGTCAACGCCGACTCGGTGATCGAGGAGGTGTCGCGGGTCGAGCTGATCGGCGAGAGCGAGATCGTCGATATCGACGGGACCAATTCGATCTCGGTGATCGAGGAGGTGTCGCGGGTCGAGCTGATCGAGGACTCGGTGATCGAGGAGGTGTCGCGGGTCGAGCTGATCGACGACATCGTTGGAGATGCGGGCAGGGGGGCGGTCGGCGAGAACACCGGCTCGATCTCGGTGATCGAGGAGGTGTCGCGGGTCGAGCTGATCGACAATCTCGGGGGGGACATCGCCGATCATTTCGACGACGACTTCGACAACCACCTCGACAAGGACGGGGACGACGAGCGCACCCAGACCAAGGTCCGCGGTGAGGGCGGCGAGGCGATCGACGACGTCACGGACGATCTCGAGTCGGCCGCTGTCAGCGGCGTGATCGGCAGCTTCGCCGACCCCCGCAAGGCCGCACGCGAGGCTCGCAAGGCCGCGCGCGTGCCCGGGGCCAAGGCCAGCGGCTTCGACCCGGCCCTGGATCCGCCCACGGAGCGCCTGGGTAACAAGACCATCCCGCTGCCCAAGCCCGCGCGCACCCCCCCCGGGGTCGACGACGCGCCTCACGACGCGGACTTCGATCTCAGCCGCGGTCTGCCGCAGCCGCCCACGCTCGCCGGCCCGGTGCTGCCTCCGCGGCCCAAGGCCGCGAGCGCCTGGGATGAGCTCGCCGACGCCTACGCCGAGCTGCCGACGGCCAACAAGGACCAGAAGGTCGCGGTCCAGCTGGCCAACGCGCGGCTGTGGGAGGAGGGCGCCGAGAACCTCGAGCGCGCCTTCGTCTGCCACGAGCGCGCGCTGCTGATCATCCCCGAGCGGCCCGAGAGCGTGGCCAGCGTCGAGTCGCTGGCCGAGCGCCACGCGGCGCGCTCGCGGCTGCTGCGGTCGTGGGAGCGGCTGCTCGCCGAGGCCGCGCTGCCCGAGCACGTCGTCGCCCTCAACCTGCGCATGGCCAGGTTCCACGAGTTCGACGAGCAGCTCGAGCAGGCCGTGCACAGCTACCGGGCGGTGCTCGCCATCGACGACAGCCACGTCGGGTCGCTGCGCGCGCTGCTGAAGATCTACGACGAGCTCGAGCGCCAGGCCGAGTACGTCGACACCTACGCCAAGCTGCTCAGCGCCGAGCGCAACGACATCGAGGACGACGAGCGGGTCGAGCGGAGCCTCGAGCTCGCGCGGCTCTACGAGCACAGCGAGCGCGGCGACGAGGCCGTCGAGCTGCTGCGGGCGCTGCGGCGCGACTTCCACCTGCGCGCGGAGGTCCACGCCGCCCTGGTCGAGCTGCTGCTGCGCCGCGAGGAGTGGCCGCAGGCCGTCGACGCGATGCGCACGGCCGGCGAGGACCTCGGCGTGGCCGAGGTCCAGGCTGCCTACCTGCGGCGCATCGCCGAGGTCTACCGCACCAAGCTCGACCTCCCGGAGCGGGCCATCGACGCGTGGAACGACTACCGCGAGCTCGTGCCCGAGGACGACGAGCCGCTGGTCGAGCTCCAGGCGCTCTACAGCGAGACCTCGCGCTGGGAGAAGCTGCTGCCGGTCCTCGAGCTGCGCCTCGAGGCCCTGGAGGCCGACGCCAGCCTCGACGCGGACGTCCGCCAGCGCCAGCGCGTCGAGCTGCTGGTGCTCCAGGCTCAGGCGCTCCTGGAGGGCCTGGGCGACGAGAAGGCGGCGATCGCCACGCTCGAGCGCCTGGCCACCGAGGTGCCCGAGGACGACGAGGTCACGCTCGGGCTCAGCCGCCTCTATCGACGCAGCGATCGCTTCGAAGACGGGGTCGAGCTGCTGCGCGGGCGGATCCAGGAGCTGCGCGCGCGCCTCGAGGGCGACGCGAGCCAAGCGGACGAGGCGTCGACCTGGCGCGCGCGGGCCACGACCCTGGCCAAGCAGCTGATCGAGGCCCTGGCCGGTGAGGGCCGGCGCTACGAAGAGGCCCTCGCCGAGGTCAAGCGCGCCTTCGCGCTGGATCCCGAGGACACCGAGCTGCTGGGGATCCGCACCCGGCTCGCGCGCAGCGTCAACGATCTGCCGCTGCTCGTCGAGGGCCTCGAGCGCCAAGGCGACGCGGACGGCGTGCTCGAGGCCGCCGACCTCCTGCGTCGGCGCCTCGGCGAGCCCGAGCGCGCGCGCGTGGCCTACGAGCGGATCCTCGCCGAGGCCAAGGCGGCCGACGTCGGCGCCGACGCGGGCTGGACCTCGCGCCTGACCCGGGCGATCGAGGGCCTTGTCCGTCTGCGCATCGACGCCGGCGACCTCGACGGCGCGACGGCCTTCATGGACGAGCAGCTCAGCGCGCTCGCGGGCACGGGCGTGCGCGCGGGCCTGCTGACGGAGATCGGGCGGATCACCTACCGGACCACCGGCGACGTCGAGGCCGCGCGGGCGCGCTTCGAGGCCGCCCTGGCCGAGGATCCCGAGCACGCCGAGGCCCGCCTCGGCCTCGGCGAGATCCTGCTCGACTCGGGGGCGCTCGAGGAGGCCGAGAAGCAGCTCGAGTCCGCGGTCGAGGCCCTCGGCCTGGTCCGCGAGCAGACCAAGCTGGTCGAGGGCCTGGTGCTGCTCGCGCGGGTGCTCGAGGCCAGCGATCGCAGCGGCGAGGCCTACCGCCGGCTGACCACGGCCCTGCGCCACGACCCCGACGACCTCTCGATCCGCCTGGCGGTGATCCGCAACCGCGTCAACGCCCGGCGCTGGCGCGACGCGATCACGGCCGTCGAGCAGCTCGACAAGCGGATCGAGGCGCGGATCGACGAGGGCCGACCGCTGCGCGCCGGCGAGGCCGAGCTCGCCGCCGAGATGTACGCCCTCGCCGGTGAGGGCGAGGTCGAGCAAAAGCACCCCAAGAAGGCGCGCGCCCGGCTGCGGCGGGCGCTCGAGCTCGACGCCAGCAACGCCCGCGCCCTGGCGGCGCTGGTCCCCCTGGTCCACGAGGGGGGCGAGCTGCTCGAGGCGGCCCGGCTCGCCGCTCGTCTGGCGGAGGCCACCGAAGATCCCCACGAGCGCGGTCGGGCGTGGGTCGACGCCGGCACCTTCTACCGCGACGCCGCGACCACGCTGCGCGACAGCGAGTCGGCGCTCCCGCCCGAGAAGCTGCGCGCGCGCATCCAGGAGCTCGAGCGCGAGGCCTTCGAGTGCGTACGCGTGGGCGTCGGCCTGGTCGCCGACAGCCCCACGCCGGTGCTCGAGCTCGGCCAGCTCGAGTCGGCCTTCCGGGCCGCGGCGGTCCTCGATCGCGGCCTGGCGCTGCGCTGCCTCGACCGCCTGTTGGTCCGCGACATCGACGACGATCGTCGCCTCGAGCTGCTGCTCGAGGGCGTGCGCGTGGCCCTGCCCGGGCGCGGCGACGGGCAGCAGGGCGATGGCGACGGCGATGGCGATGGCGATGGCGACAAAGCAGCCGAGGGCGTGGCGTCCGAGGCCGGCGGCGCGCCGCAGCCGAGCGTGGCCCTGGCCGCCGACTACGTCGAGCGGGCGGTGAGCCTGGCCCCGCTGTCCTCGGCGGCGGTGCTCGCCAAGGCGCGGGTGCTCGAGGCCGAGGGCCGCCTCGCCGAGCTCCAGCCCCTGGTCTTCGAGTTCATCGAGCGCGTGGAGGCGGCCCGCGAGGAGCGGGGTGAGAGCCTCGAGCCCGACGACGATCTCGCCGCGCGGATCACCTTGTTGCTGCGCCTCGCGGAGATCCAGAGCGAGCAGTCCCCGGCCGACGCCGCGGGCTCCCTCGAGCACGCCGGCCGCCTGCGCGCGCGCATGGCCCAGCCCGAGCTCGCGGACTTCGGCGTCGAGCAGCGCCGGCAGCTGGCCGCGCTCTACGATCGCCTGGCCGCGGCCGGCAAGGTCACCAGCAAGCACAAGGTGCTGACCAACCACCGCGGCCTGCTCGATCTCGATCCCTTCTACGAGCCCTCGCTGCGCGCGCTGGCTCAGGCCCACCGCGGCAAGGGCGAGCTGATGCGCGCGCGCTCGCTCTACGCGGCCCTGGCGATCGCGGCCCCCGAGGACGAGGAGGCCCGGACCTTCCTGGCCGAGCACCCCGAGCAGCTCGAGGGCGAGCCCAAGACGCTGGTGATCGAGTCGATCGTCGGAGAGATGAGCGCGGCCGCGGGCGTGCCCGAGGTCCTGGTTCAGCTCTGGGACGCGGGCCAGGGGCTGATCGCCGAGCTCTTCGACAAGCTCGAGTTCTCGAACGCCGCGCGGGTCTCTCCCGTGGGCGACAGCGCCCTGTCCAAGGCCTGGCGCGAGGTCCTGCGTCGCATGGGCCAGACCAAGGTCGGCCTCGTCGCCGACGAGGCCCTCGACGGACGCGAGCGCATCGACGCGCAGCCGGTGCTCGAGTGGATCGAGCCGCGCTGCCAGGTCCCGCCGGTGCTCGTCGCCGGGGCGCCGGCCCGCGACGCCAGCGAGGACGCTCGCGCGGCGCTGGAGTTCGCCCTGGCCCGCGGGCTGTTTTGTACCCGCAACGAGACCGTGCTGATCGCCGCCATGCATCGGCGCTCGACGGCGGCGGTGCTCTCGGCGGCGATGCAGGCCTTCCACCCGCGCCACGCCGGCCGCAAGCCGCGGGCGCGCAACGCCGAGGACCTCGTCAGCCGGGTGGGCAACGATCTCGGGCGCAAGCTGCCGATCCGCGTGGCCCGGCAGCTCGGGGCGATCTTCAAGGAGCACGGCGACGAGGCCTTCGACTCCCGGACGCTGCGCGCGTGGACGCGCCGGGCGGGGGATCGCGTGGGGCTGGTGGTCTGTGGGGATCTCGAGGCCGCGCTGCGCGTGCTGGCCGGACCCAAGGCCGAGACGCTCGTCGCCGCGACGGGCGAGGACATCGACATGCGCGAGCTGGTCGCCTATGCGGTCAGCGGCGCCTACGCCGATCTGCGTCGGCGGCTGGGCTATCGGATCGCGGGCGAAGTCGGCGGGGACGAGCAGGGCGGGGACGCGCCGCGCCTGCCCGCGATCGGCCTCGAGCTGCGCCTCGAGCCGGTCTGGTCGCGGGTCCCGGTCAAGGCTCCGGTCGAGCCTGCGCCACCCTCGAGCGAGGCGGCGGCGAAGCCCGCGAGCTTGCCCTCGAAGCCGGCGGCGAAGCCCGCGAGCCCGCCCTCGAAGCCGATCGCCAAGCCGGCGAGCCCGCCCGCGAAGCCGATCGCCAAGCCGGCCGCCAAAGCGCCGAGCCCAGCTGCCAAGCCAGCGAGTCCCGTAGCGAAGCCCACCGAGTCTGCGCCACCGGTCGCGGTGACGCCGAGCGCTCCCCTCGACGAGGGCCCCGAGGCGCTCGAGGATGAGGTGGTGGAGGAGGTCGAGGAGATCGTCGAGGCGGTCGAAGAGCTCGAGGAGCTGGAAGAGCTCGAGGAGCTGGAAGAGCTCGAGGAGATCGAGCCCTCGGTGGTCGAGCTGCCGCCTTCGCCCCCCGCCGCGCCCCCTGGTCCGCCGCGCCCCCCGGGATCGGCCACGGCCAGCGCCGACCCGGGCGAGGACGGGGAGGCGCTGCTCGATGTCGACGAGCTCGACGATGTCGATCTCGACGCGGCCCTCGACGGCCTCGAGCTGGACGAGGACGAGAGCGCCTGACCCTCGCGGGGACGCGGGGGAGGGGCTCGGCTCGGGCCGCTCCCCCGGGCTCGCGGAGCCGGCGCGAGCGCGAGGGGCCAAGCACCCCGCTGACGTGTTATCACTGCCCGCGGCTCATGAACTTCATTCGGCAGCATTCATGGCCTTCGCGGCGAGGAGGTGAGAGGTGAGCGCCTGGACCAACGGTAAGCTTCACGTGGTCGCGGGGCCCCGCGGGCTGAGCGTCCACCGAGACGATCGCGTCGATCTGCTGCTCGCGAGCGAGCAGCTCGGCGGCGAGATCGCCCCCAAGAAGGGCAAGAGCGGCTTCGTCCGGCTGCGGCCCGTCGCCGTCGGCGAGGCCGCCAAGATCGCCTACACGACCGGCGTCTCGCGCTCCTTGGTCCGCGTGCCCATCGATGGCCGGGGCAAGGCTGCCCGCTACCCCTTCCAGATCAGCGCGCTGGCGCCGGCCGAGGGGGATCGCGTGTTGGCGGCCTTCGTCACCGGGACCAAGGCCCGCGCCATGACCTCGATCGTGATCGGCACGCCGCCGGCGGATCCCAAGGGCAAGTGGGAGCGCGAGTTCGAGGCCGATCGTCCCAGCAAGGTCGACTGGCCCGAGGAGCTGCTCTGGGACAAGGCGCCGTGGAGCCGCAAGACCCGCTGGACCACGGATCCCGACCTGCTCCACGTCGAGGTCAACCGCTTCGGCTACGCGATCTACGACGACGCGAGCGCGGTGGTCGGGGTGCTGCGCCGGGGCGCGGACGCCTTCGAGTGCGTGCTGCGTACGCCCTACGAGAAGGGCACGAGCCTGGCGGCGACGCCCAGCGAGGGCGGCGTCTTCGTGCTCACCTGCAAAGGCGAGGGCAGCGCGGCGCTGGCCCACTTCGATCCCTCGGGCAAGCTGCTGGCGCACCGCGTCCTCGATGGCCGCAAGGTCGGAGCCTTGACCCTCGCGGGGGATCAGCTGGTCGCCGTGCTCGACGGCGCGCTGGCGCTCTTTCGTGCCTCCGACCTCTCGCCGCTGGGGACTCTGGCGCTGCCGGGGCCGCTGCCGGCCTCGCAGACCTGCCTGCGCCTGGCCGCGGACGCCTCGAGCTTCATGCTCGCCCTCGCCGACAAGGTGCTGCGCGGGGTGGTCGACGGCGAGAGCTGGAAGACCGACGAGGTCGAGCTCGACGAGGTCCCCGAGCCCTCGAGCGCGCACCAGGCCGAGATCCCCGAGGTCGAGGTCGAGGCCGTGCCGGAGCCCGAGCAGTCCCCCGGCGACGGCCGCCCGCGGATCATCACGCAGGCCCCGCGCCTGGGTATGAACCCGCTGCAGCCCAACGACGCGTGGAGCTTCGCCCTCGGGGCCGAGTTCGAGATCGTGATCATGGCGGTCAGCGTCGGCGGCCCCGCCGAGCGCGGGCTCTATGTCGAGCTCTCGGGCGACGCCCTGGAGCAGGGCCTGGTCTCGGCCAGCACGGTCGAGATCGTGGGTACGCGGACGGTCCAGGCCGACTTCGAGGCCCAGGGCGCGAAGAAGCTGCTCGCCAAGCTCGACTACCTCGTCCCCGCGGGCGTCGAGCCGCAAAAGGACAAGAAGATCAAACCCAAGGAGCGCTTCCTCGACAACCCCGAGGACACCTTCTTGACGGTGACCCTGCGCGGCAAGGCGGCCAAGGCTGGAAACGGCGCGCTGCTCTTCGTGCGCGTGGGCTTCGAGGGCGAGCAAGAGGGCTCGCTGATGCGCGGGCGCCCGGTGACCGTGGCCTGAGCGCGCTGCCCTCGAACCCGCTCGCGCCTCGTCGACCGCTGGTCGCCGAGGCGCGCTTTCTTTGCTGGACTGGACTGGGCTGGGCTGGGCTCAGCGGAGCACGAGGCTGGCGACGAGCACCACGAAGACCAGGGGCATGGTCACGCGCAGGTGCAGGCGCAGGCGCAGGGCAGGATCGGGCAGGCGCGCGCTCAGCCAGCGGCGCAGGCGCTCGCCCAGCCACAGCAGCGCGCCCAGCTCGAGGGCGAAGACCACCAGGGTCACGACGAGCTCGGCGCCGTGGAGCAGCAGGGGAGGGCGGCCCGCGAGGCCCGAGCCGAGGTGGGGCAGGCGGCCACCGGCGAGGTAGAGCACCACCAGGGGGGCCGTCCACAGCAGGGCGTCGAGGCGGCGCAGGAGCGCGAAGATGTCGGGGTGCTCGGGGTGCTCGCGGCCCTCGGGGCCGGCGGTGGCGACCAGGAAGAAGGCGAGGGCGAAGCCGAGGGGCTGGGCGATGAGCCCCCAGCGCGGACCCTCGAGGCCGAGCATGGGCGTGGCCCGGGTCTGGGCGACGACCAGCTCGTCGAGGCTGGGCGCGGCCGGGGCGAGGGCGACGAAGAGCGCGGGGAGCAGCAGGCTCAGGCCGAGCAGGCGCAGGCAGGGCAGGGCGAGCTCGGCGAGGGCACCGCGGCGCTGGCCGAGGGCGGCGAGCGTGGTCACGGTCGCGGTGAGCAGGGCGGCCCACAGCCACAGCAGCCCTGGCTCGGCGGCTCCGTGCTCGGCCGCGAGGATCGCCATGGGCCGGCCACCGAGGCCGGCGCGGCACTGGGCGAGCTCCTGCGCGCCGACCATGGCGACGAGGCGATCCGCGCACAGGCCCGGGCCCAGGGGGATCAGCGCGACCAGCAGCGAGAACGCGGCGATGGCCAGGGACAAGGCCGCGCGCTGGCGGCGGGCTGGGCTGGCATCGGGGCTGGCAAGGCGCGGCCACAGCCGGGCCCAGGCGCCGCGGCCTGCGATGGCGATCATCACCGCGAACGCGAGCAGGCCCAGACCAACGCTCAGGCCCGCGCTCGGCAGGCCGCCGCTGGGCCCCGGGGAGTAGACGATCGGGACGTCGTAGTCGTGGTGATCCGAGCGGAAGCGCAAGCTGGCCGCGCCAGCCCTGAGCTGATCCTGGGCGTCGCGCAGTCCTCGGGGGGAGGCGGCGATCGTGATCACGATCGCGTCCTCGCCCGGGATGGTGCGGGGCAGGGACTCGTCGACGAAGCGAAAGCCGTCCCAGTCCTGACCGGCCAGGGTGTAGTCAGCGATCGGGCGCAGCGCGCTGCTGCGGTTGTGGATCACGACCTCGACCTCGCCGCGCGCGGGGCTCATGCGGATGACCCCGGGGTCCGCCCACAGCGGGCCGCTGGACTCGACCGAGGGCGCGCACGCGCTCAGCAGGCAGGTGAGCGCGACCAGGGCGAGGCAGAGCAGGGCGCTCGGGGAGAGGCCGCGGCGCGGGAGCTGCCAGCGTGCGAGGGCGAGGCGTGGCCGCGGGGAGGTGCTCACGGCGAGCTCTCGCCAGCGGCGTCTTTCTCGGGCTCGGAGCTGTCGCCCTCGGCGTCGCTGTCACTGCCCTGGCGCTCGCGCAGGACCTCGATCATCCGGTTGACCAGCCAGACGCGGTTGCGCCGCGAGCTCGCGCTGCCGTCGGTGTCGAGCAGCTCGCCCTCCTTCTCGCCGGGGTTGGTCCCGGGCAGGAGCACCTGGCAGGCCGCGCTCACGTCGTCGTGGGCGTGGGCGATGCAGACCGACTGCAGCTCGGTGAGCCGGCCGAGCACGAACTCGGGGAAGGCGACCCGCGTGTCGAGGAGCATCACCGTCTCGATCAGCGAGCCCGCGAGGTCGAGGGCGAGCTCGCCGGCGTGGCGAGCGTCGGGCCCGGCGATCTCGTCGGCGTCGCTGGGGTTGGGCGTCTCGGCCGAGGGCAGACCCTCGGTCGCGGCGGCCGTGCCCTCGAGCACGTAGCGGTAGGCGTCGAAGGCCTGGGCGAGCTCGTCGAGGGCGAGGTTGGCGTCCTTGCTGGCGCCCTCGCTGTAGACCACGGCCACGCGCTTGCCACCTTGGGAGAGGCGCTCGACCGCGGTGCGGATGGCGACGTCGAGGTCGGCGATGTGATCGTCGACGAAGGCGCGATGGACGGGGCCCTCGAGCTTGCGGTGACCCTCGGGCTTGGCGTCGCTCCCCGCGGGCTCGGCCGCTTCGGGCTCGGCGGCTGCGGGCTCGGTAGCTGCGGGCTCGGTAGCTGCGGGCTCGGCGGCTGCGGGCTCGGTAGCTGCGGGCTCGGTCTTCGCGGCGGCTTCGGGCTCTTCGGCCTCTTTGTCAGGGGACTCGGCCGCGGCAGCCTCGGTCTCGCCCGCCACCTCGCCAAGCGCGGGGGCCGTGGCGCCCTCGGCCTCCTCGGGCTCGAGCCCGGGGAGATCGAAGACGCCCTTGCGCGCCACGTAGGCGAAGGCCGCCCCGATGGCGCAGGCGAAGGCCGACGCGCCAAAGAGCGGACCCTCGCGCACCCCGACGACGCACTCGCTGGCGCGCTCGACCTCGATGGTGCAGGCGGCCTCGGGCAGCGCCAGCAGCCAGGGCATGAGCAGCAGCGAGAGCACCAGCAAGCTGGTGAGGGCGATCGCCAGCTGGATCAGGCGGGTCAGACCCTCGGCGGAGGGGCCGTCCGCCCGGGGAGCCGGAGTCAGCCGCCAGCCGAGGGCCACGCCCAGGGCTGCGATCAGGAAAACGACGAGGTATGCACCCATGCCGACCGGTTCATCCGTGGGCCACGCCGGGCGCCGAGGCGAGGCAGGGCGCCGGGGCGCGGCTGCTCAGCCGAGACCCTCGATGGCCATCTCGAACACGTCGTGCTCGTCGCTGTTGCGCGCGACGAAGAGCACCCGAGAGGGCTTGTCCCCGCGGTGGCTGCGGAACTCGCTGTGGATCGCCCGGGCGGCCTCCTCGGCAGGGATGCCGGTGTCGAAGGCGCCCATCAGCGGCATGGCCACGCTCTGGTAGCCCTTGAGCTCACAGGTGACGATGACCGCCGCCGTGGCGCGAGCGATGTCCTCGACCTGGACCTGCTCGCCGGGCTTGTTGGTGTTGGGGACGTGGATCAGGTTCCTGGCGCGCATGCGCCCCGCCTCGGTCACGAAGGCGGCCCCGATCGCCAGAGGCGTGTGCGGGAGGAGCAGCTGATCGAGAGGGAGGCCGGTCAACTCGCGGAGCTTGGACGCCGGGAAGGTGTCGTAGGTGCCGTTGGAGTTGATGGGGCAGACGAAGGCGTCGACGTCGACCTGTTCCCACGGATCGGTGATGAGTTGGATTTCGATGGCTCGGCCCTCTGGGCTAGTTCTTAAACATGGAATCGAGCTCTTCGGCAACCTCGGACTCACTGGTTTCGCGGGCCACCGCGAGCTCGCCGATGAGCAAGTCGCGGGCGGTGCGCAGCATCTCGCGCTCCCCGTGGGAGAGCGTCTTTTGCGAGCGAAGCAGTGAGAGGTCGCGGTAGACCTCGGCGACCTCGTGGAGGGATCCGGTGCGGATCTTCTCCATGAAGTTGCGGTAGCGGCGGTTCCAGGTCTGGCGGTCCGTTGGCACGTCGTGATCGCGGAGGATCTCGAACATGCGATCGATCTCGTCCGTGTCGGCCAGCGGACGCATACCGTTCTCGCAGGCCTTGTCGATTGGGACGATGATCTTGATGCCGCTGCCGCGGACCTGAAGGTGATAAAAGCGCACCGCTTGCCCGCCGACGCTCTTGGTCTCGAGGCCGATCACGTCGGCCACGCCATGGGCGGGGTAGATGGCGGTGCTTCCCACGTCGAAGTTCTGGCTCTCCATCGCGTTCCTCTGTGCGCCCTGGGTCGGGGCCTGGTCGCGCGAGACGACCGGCGCAAAATGGCTTGCCTGTGAGTTTTGAAACGCCGTTCCAGGCCTCCCCGAAGGCCCGTGTCGGACGCAGATCGGCGTCCAACGAAGGGGGAGAGTAGCCCGCCTCGCGCTAGGGTGTCCAGGAGGGGGGCAGACCTGGGCGCTTGCTCAGCGGATCTCGGCGACGCGCCAGCCCTGGCTGGTCTGCTCGAAGGTCAGCGCTCGGCCGGCGCCGTAGCGCAGCACCGCGCGGGCGTTGTCGCTGGAGTAGCTGATCGATCCGGGCTCGTTGAGCGCGGCCTCGATGGCGTCGGCGCGGGCGTTCCAGTCGTCGCCGAGGCGCTCGAGCATGTCCGTGGACAAGACGAGCTCGAGCTGTACCGAGGAGATCCCGCGCAGCGCGCCAATTAGCGCTCGCGCAGTCGCCGCGGGCGTGGACGTGTCCGGGATCCCGGGCAGGCCGTCGACGACCATGAAGTCCCCGCCCGCGTGGGTCCAGTGGATGACCGCGCCACCGGGGTGCGTGGTGGTCGCGGTGAACACGGCCGCCTGGCGGTCGTCGTCGATGGCGTCGATGGCCGTGAGCGCGGCAGTGTGGTGGGCCGTGTTCTTCTGCCAGCGCTCGCGGAATTCCTCGATGTCGACCCGGGCCTGGACGTCGGGGGCGAGCAGGGCATAGGCGGCGTCGGGATCGTCGGCGCGCAGGGCCGCCGCGTAGGCGTCGCGCAGGCCCTCGGGGCTCCGGCGGGCCCCCGAGGCGCAGCCGGAGGCAAAACCCGCGAGGAAGATCACGGCTAGGAGCCCGTGGTGGAGCGCAGTGCTCATGGTCCGTCCTGCCTGGTGAAGATCGTCTCGGAGGCCTGCGCGGGGTCGGTCTCGGGGTAGTCGAGGGTGAAGTGCAGCCCGCGGCTCTCCTGCCTGCGGGAGGCGCTCTCGACCATGAGGTAGCCGACCAGCGCGAGGCTGCGCAGCTCGAGGACGTCACGGGTGACGCGGTAGTGCCAATAGTACTCGCGGATCTCCTGGTGGAGAATCTCGAGCCGCCGCCGGGCCCGGGCCAGGCGCTTGTCCGAGCGCACGATGCCGACGTAGTTCCACATCAACGCGCGGACCTCTTCCCAGTTGGCGCTGACCATCACGGCCTCGTCGGAGTCGACCGCGTCGCCCTCGTTCCAGGCCTCGATCTTGGCGTCGGCCGGGGGCTCGCGTCCGAACTCGTCGCAGATCTCGGCCGCGCCGCGGGCGAGGACCACGGCCTCGAGCAGGCTGTTGCTGGCCAGGCGACAGGCCCCGTGCATGCCGCTCATCGCGACCTCGCCGATGGCCACGAGGCCGGGGACGGTGCTGCGACCCCAGGGGTCGACGACCACGCCGCCGCAGGTGTAGTGGGCCGCCGGGACCACGGGGATCGGCGTGCGCCGCATGTCGATCCCCAGGGCCATGCAGCGCGCGTGGATGGCCGGGAAGCGATCGACGATGAAGTCGTGATCGAGGTGGGTCATGTCGAGACCCACGCAGGCGTGGCCGCTGCGCTTGAGCTGGGCGTCGATCTCCCGGGCGACCACGTCGCGCGGGGCGAGGCTGCCCATGGGGTGGCGGTCCTTCATCAGGTCGCTGCCGTCGGCCGTGCGCAGGATCCCGCCCTCGCCGCGCAGGGCCTCGGAGATCAGGAAGCTCTTGGCGTCGGGGTGAAACAGGATCGTCGGGTGGAACTGCATGAATTCCAGGTTCCCGACCTGCGCCCCGATGCGATAGGCCATCGCGATGCCGTCGCCGGTGGCCACGTGGGGGTTGGAGGTGAAGCGGTAGACCTTGCCGGCGCCGCCGGTCGCGAGCACGGTGACCGGGGCCACGAAGGCGCGGACCTGATCCGCCTCGATGTCGAGGGCGTAGCAGCCGAAGCAGCCCTCGCTGCCGTCGACCTTGGCCCAGCTGAGCAGGTCGATGACGTCGTGGTGCTCGAGGATCGTGATGTTGGGGTGGCGCTCGACCGCCTCGACGAGGGCGCGCTCGATCTCGGCGCCCGTCATGTCGCGGTGGTGGACGACCCGGCGGCTGGAGTGGCCGCCCTCGCGGCCGAGTTCGAAGGGCGCGTCGTCGGCGTTGCCGACCCGATCGAACTGCACGCCGAAGTCCTGGGCGAGGCCGGCCACGAGCTTGGGCCCGAGCTCGACCGCGCGGCGGACCATGTCCTCGCGGCACAGCCCGGCGCCGACGCGCAAGGTGTCGGCGACGTGGGCGTCGAGGGTGTCGTCGGGATCGAAGACCGCCGAGATCCCGCCTTGCGCCCAGCGGGTGTTCGAAGACTCCCGTCGGTGCTTGGTCAGGATGGTCACCGTGCGTCGATCGGCGACCTGAAGCGCGAAGTAGAGCCCGGCGAGGCCACTCCCGAGCACGAGGGTCTGGGTACGATGGACCGGTGGGTGGGGCACGTTCGGGCGAACATTAACAAGGAATGCGGCTCGCCGCAGGGGTCCTGCTATGATCGCCGCGATGCGAGGAAGCGCAGATCGCCGGCGGCCGACGCTCCCGGGTCTCCTCGGTGCCGTGGGCCTGTTGGGGCTGGCGCTGGTCGCCAGCCCGGCCCCGGTCGAGGCGGGCAAGCCCACGGCCAAGGCGGGCAACAACAACTACTTCAAGTACGTCGACAAGCAGGGCGTAATCCACATTACGAACCGTCCCCGGGGCAAGCAGGGCGACTGGAAGCTCTACAAGAGCATCGCCGCCAACCGCACGGGGGCGGGGGGCGCCGCGGGCGAGTTCAAGGTCGATCGCGGCGCGGGCAAGACCGTGACCCTCGACAGTGAGCGGGCGCATCGCTACGACGGCTACATCCGCGGGGCAGCCCGGCGCTACCAGCTGCCCGAGGCCTTCGTGCGCGCGGTGATTCACACCGAGAGCCGCTTCAACGCCAACGCGGTCAGTCGGGCCGGGGCCATGGGCCTGATGCAGCTGATGCCGAGCACCGCGGAGTTCTTGGGCGTCACCCAGCCCTTCGACCCGCGCCAGAACATCTACGGCGGCTGCAAGCTGCTGCGCCTGCTCGCCAACCGCTTCAACGGCGACATGGTCCTGGTCGCCGCGGGCTACAACGCCGGCCCCGGGGCCGTGCTCAAGTACGAGGGCGTGCCGCCCTACGTCGAGACCCGGGCCTACGTGAAGTCGGTGCTGCGCCGCTACTACGCCTACGAGCGCCAGAGCCAGATCGGCGGCAAGGGCGTGCGTCGCGGGCCGGCGCGGAACATCGCGGGCTGAGGCTCGCGCCCCCCTCGGGGCAGGCGCCAAGTCGGCGGCGCCTCGGGTGCCTGCGCGAAGCCCACGCAGGGCCGCGAGGCACGAAGGGGCGTCGTCGTCATTCACGGCCCGCTCGCGGCGCGCCGGTGGTACACATGCGGACATGGTCATGGATAGGTGTCTGCGTGTCGTCACTGTGCTCGCGTGCTCGGCGGGGCTGCTGGCTTGTGGGTCCGATTCGAGCGCCGAAGACGAGACGGGCTCGTCCAACGACGACGCGCCGAGCGGGGAGGACGAGTCCGGCGCGGGCGAGGACACGGCCGAGTCGGGGGAGTCGGGCGAGGACACGGCCGAGACGGGGGAGAGCACCGGCGAGGACACGGGCGCCTCGGGCCTGACCTACTGGAAGGACACCAAGGCGATCCTCGACAGCCGCTGCGTGGGCTGCCACGCCGAGGGAGAGGTCGCGCCCTTCTCCCTGGAGACCTGGGAGCAGGTCGAGAACTTCGCGCCTTTGCTCGCCGCCTCGATCCTCGACGGCTCCATGCCGCCGTGGCCACCGGTCGCGGGCTGCAACGACTACCTGGACGAGCGCGCGCTGACCGAGGACGAGCGCGAGACCTTGCTGATCTGGCTCGACGACGCCTACCCCGAGGGCGACGTCGCCGACGCGCCCCCGGATCCCGAGCCATCGACGCCCTTCGAGCCGACGATCAGCGTCGCGCTGCCCGAGCCCTACACCCCGAGCGGGACGCTGGACGACTACCGCTGCTTTGCGATCCCCTGGCCCGAGGAGATCACCGAGGAGAGCTTCGTCGTCGCGCAGAACACCTTCCCGGACCGCAGCGAGCTGGTCCACCACGTGATCACCTTCGTCGCCGATCCCGACGAGGCCGCGTTTTATCAGGGCCTCGACGACGCCGAGGACGGCCCCGGCTACACCTGCTTCGGCGGTCCGGGCAAGACCGACTGGTCGGCGCGCTGGCTGGGTGCCTGGGTCCCCGGCGCCCAGGTCATGCACGCGCCCGAGGGCACCGGCCTGCGCGTGGAGCCGGGCTCCTTGCTGATCGTCCAGGTCCACTACAACCTCATCGGCGGCGAGGTCGGCCCGGATCAGACCTCGATCGGCTTCGAACTCGCGGACAGCGTCGAGCGCGAGGGCGCCTACGTGCCGGTGGTCAACTACGGCTGGGTCCTGGGCGCGACGCCGATGTCGATCCCCGCGGGGGCGTCCGAGGTCAGCCACAGCGTCAGCATCGCGCGGGACAGCCCGATCTTCCTCTACCTGACCCAGTCCCTGGGGGTCGGCTCGAGCGTGACCCTCGACCTGTGGGAGGCGGCGCTGCACATGCACCTGCTCGGGGAGCGCGGCCACCTCGAGGTCGCGAAGTCCGGGGACGAGGCGTCCTGTCTGCTCGAGATCGACGAGTGGGACTTCAACTGGCAGGGCAGCTATCAGCTCGAGGAGCCCGTCGAATTTGGGCCGGGGGACTCCCTCGAGCTCGGCTGTGTGTTCGACAACAGCGCCGAGAACCAGCCGATCGTCGACGGCGAGCCCAAGACCCCGGAGGACGTGGGCTGGGGGGACGGGACCTTCGACGAGATGTGCCTGGGCGTGGTCTACGTGGCCGCCCAGTAGCCGCCGGCCAGTCGCGCCCGCAGTCGCGACGGGCAGTAGCGACTGGGCAGTAGCGCCCGCGCTGCGCGGATCCTGGGCTTTCTTGCCCGCCGCGCTCGGGCTAAGCTCGCGCTCGCGTGGCTCCCTCGTCCGAGATCCCAGGCGTCACCAGCTTCGCCTTCAGTCGCCTGCTCACCCCCGAGCCGGGGACGGACTCGCTCTCGCTGACTCACGAGGGCCACCTGCTGGTCAACGTCGTCGGCGAGACGATGACGCGCACCGACGCGCTCTTGCTGTGCAGCGAGAACCTCGAGATCCGTCCGCTCAACCGGCGCATGCAGGGCAGGGCAGTGCCCGAGGTGTTTCGCCGCCTGGCCTCGCTGGAGGGCGAGGGCTACCTGATCATCTCGCGAGAGAACGAGCGCTTCTACCCGCTGCGCCTCGAGCGAGACCTGTGCTTCTTCGTCGAGCCGCTGCTGTGGGCCCTGGACGCGAGCTTGATGTGGGACGTGGGCATGCTCCCGGGCTCGCGGGGCAGCAGCGAGAGCATCGGCCTGGTCCGGGTGGCGGGCGAGGGCATGATCGCCCTGCGCGTCGCCGGCGAGCTCGTCGCCGTCAAGATCTCCCCCGAGCGGCCGCACCGCGTGCACCGCGACGGCTTCGTGGGCTGGGTGGGCAACGTCGTGCCCTCGGCCGAGCGCAACAGCCCCTTCTTGCGCTGCGAAGGAGAGGGCGCGGTGTTCGTCGCGCTCCCCGAGGGCGAGGGCCCGCGCGCCGAGCTCGACGCGGTCGAGGACATCGAGGAGGTCGAGGTCGAGCGGCGGGATGGTCCGCCACCTCCGCCTCCACCCAAGGTCACGCCAGTCGAAGGTTGAGCGGCCGTGAGCGCCAAACCCGACCCACAACAGGGCTCCAAGCAGGGCCCGCGCCGGCGGCCGCGTAAGCGACGGCCGCGCCTCGAGGGCTTCAAGCGCGAGATCCTCAACTTGCCCAACCTGATCACCGTTGGGCGGATCTTCATGATCCCCCCGGTGCTCTTGCTCGTCGACAAGGCCGACCCCTTCGCGGGGATGCTCGCCATGGCGCTCTTCCTCAGCGCCGGCGGCCTCGATCTCCTCGACGGCTGGCTGGCCAGGCGCCGCAACCTCGTCACCTTCTTTGGCAAGTTCGCCGACCCCCTGGCCGACAAGATCATGGTCATGGCGCTGCTGGTCTACCTGACCGCCGAGGGTCGGGTGCCGCCGTGGCTGACCGTGGTCTTGCTCGGGCGCGAATTTTACATCTCGGGCCTGCGCATGCTCGCGCTCAACGAGGGCGTCGAGATCGCCGCCGACGGCGGCGGTAAGGCCAAGACCAGCTTCCAGGTGATCGGCATCTCGATGGTGCTGATCTACTTCCCCTACCGCGCGCCCGCGGGCGGCGTCGTCCACTTCTACGAGCTGGGGATGTTGCTGCTCTACACTTCGGCCGTGCTCTCGGTTTGGAGCGCCGTCAGCTACACGCGCGGCTTCATCTTTGCGTTGAGCAAGGTCAGCGAAGAGGTCGAGCACGAGCACGAGGGCGAAGATCACTGAGGCCGCCCGAGCGCTCTCGCGCAGGGCGCTGCGCAGTGACATTCACGGGTTGCAGCCTGGATCTGGAGCGATAGGATCCCGGTCCACGAGAAGGCTCGCGTGAAGACCCACGACATTCCCCACGACCTCGACATCGACCTCGCCAAGCTCGCCGCCCGCAAGGCTGCGGAGGCCTACGGGGAGCGCTTCGCAGAATACGACTACAAGGCCACCTGGGTCAGCGACACCCGGGTCGAGCTCGGGTTCACCGTGATGGGCAAGCGCCTCGAAGGTGCGATGACCGTCATGCCTCGCAAGCTCGCCCTCGAGCTCGACGTGCCGCTGCTCTTTCGCCCCTTTCAGGGCAAGGCCATCGAGATCATCGAGCGCGAGGCCAGGGGCTGGCTCGACCGTGCCAAGCGCGGCGAGCTGACGGGCTCCTAGCCACCTCGAATGGAAAATCGACCGGGCCCCGCTGGCTCGGTCGATTTTCATTTTGGGGTCACTGCTCCGCGGCGCGCTCGAAGCCGCCGGCGAGCTCCTCATCGAAGATCTCGCCGAAGATCGACTCAGGCAGCGCTCCCCGGGCCAGGCGGCCGTTGATGAAGAAGGTCGGCGTCCCGCTGACCCCATGCTCGGCGCAGAGCTTCTTGCCGTCCTCGATCGCGGCCTGGGTCGCGTCGCGCTGGAGGTCGGCCAAGAAGCGGCTCTCGTCGAGGCCGAGGTCCCTGGCGAGGGCCAGCAGGGCCTCGTCGCCGCGGGCCTTGGGGTTGGCGAAGAGCGCGTCGTACATCGGCCAAAACGCGCCCTGGTTGCCCGCTGCGACGGCGGCCTGGTGAGCCTGAAGCGCAGTTTCGTGCATGGGCAGGGGATAGTGGGCGAAGTAGAGCGAGAGCTCGTCCGCGTAGGCGGCGTCCTCGAATAGCGCGGCCATGGTCGCGGCGCCCCGAGCCGAGTAGGGGCAGTCGAAGTCCATGCAGGCCACGACGGTCAGGGCGCCGCCGGGCTTGCCGATGACGGGGAGACCGGCGAGCTCGAGCTCGCGGCGCTCGTGGTCGGCGACTGGCGGGACCTCGACTTCGGTCTCCCAGCCGCGGCGCATGGTCTCGTAGAGCTGGTCACGCGGGACGCCCTGGTCCTTGGCGAAGCGCGCGGCGATGGCGAGCTCCTCGTCGATCAGCGCCTCGAAGGCGTTCACGAGCAGCGCGCCCGAGAGCGGCCGTCCGTTGATGAAGAAGCTCGGGGTCCCGCGGGCGCCGAAGTGCTCGGCGAGCGCCTGATCCTCGGCGACCAGCGCCTCGAGCTCGGGGTCGGCCATGTCCTTGGCGAGCTGGTGCCCGTCGAGGCCGAGGCGCTCACCGAGGGCCACGAGGTCGGTCTGGGCGAGGCCGGGGTCGGCGGCCGCGGCGAAGAGCGCGTCGTGCATGTCCCAAAAGCGACCCTGACGATCGGCCGCCGCCGCGGCCAGGGCGGCGGCTTTGGCCTGGGGGTGCATGTCCAGGGGGTTGTGACGCAACACGATGCGCAGGTCGTCACCATAGTGCTCGCGCAGCTCGGCGAGGGTGGGCAGGACCCGGCGGCAAAAGGGGCACTGAAAGTCGGTGAAGGTGACGATGGTGACGAGGGCGTCCGCGGGTCCGAGGGTGGGGCGGCCGTCGACGGGGAGGGCGTAGTGAGCCTTTGGGTCCTGCCGCACGGGCTTGTTCTTGCTCTTGCTCGGGGCTGGGGCCTCGCGCTGCGTCGTCGCGTCGGTCATGAGGATCGAGTAGACCTCGTCTCGCCTGGCGCCGGCGGCCAGCAGCCCCTCGATCTGCTCGATCTCGTCACGGACGATGGCGTCGAGCATCTCGAACGACTGGGCGCCGCGGTGCGGGACGCCGTTGACGAAGAAGTTGGGCGTCGAGTTCACGCCCAGCTGCTTGCCGAGGGCGAGGTCGGCCGCGACGCGCTCGCCCGCCTGGTCCTTGGCGGCTTCGAATCCGCGAAGATCGGCGACGCCGGCCTTCGACGCGGCCGCGCGCAGATCGGCGTCGTCGAAGGCGCCCTGGTTGCGCGTCAGCGCGAGGTGCAAGGGCCAGCCCTGACCTTGCTCCTGCGCAGCCAAGACCGCGCGGGCAGCTGGCTCGGCGCTGCGGTGCATCGCCAGCGGGAAGTGCTTGATGACCACGCGCAGATCCTCGGGGTGGGCCGCGAGCAGCTGCTCGAAGGTCTCGCTGAGCCGGGCGCAGTAGGGGCACTGGTAGTCGAGGAAGACCACGATGGTGACCAGCGCGCCCTGCTCGGCGCCGCGCTGGAGGTCGGTCTCGGCGTAGGGCACGAGGTAGCGCTCACCCTCGATGTTCGTTCGGGCCCAGGCTGCGAGGGCCTGGGCTCGCGCGGCCTCCTGAGCGCTGATGTCTCGGCGCAGGGGCTCGGCGTCCGTCGACGCTTCCTTGCCGGCGCAGCCGGGCGCGAGCAAGCTGGCCGTCAACAGGATCGCCGCGGCGGCGCCTCGCGTGCTCGCTGGCCTGTGCATGGGCGGAGGATAATATCTCAGCGGGGCAGCGGCCCGAGATGCCAAGCACGGACATCCGGCGCGTGGGGGACGGCCACCGGGGGGACAATGAAGACAGCCTGCGGGCGAGGGATCCGAGCGGGCTAGGGCCCTCCGCGAACAATGGTGCAATTTTGTAACGCCGCTCAGATGGCTCTGCGAGGCCCTGCGGCCTGATCCGAGCCTGGGCCCGGCCTACGCGAGCGCACGCCGCAGACCCTGCGCACGGCTTGTGCTTCGATTGCGGAGCGTCAACAATCGTGCTCGTGCGCGCTCGTCATGTCCTGGTCGCCTCGCTCTCCCTCGGCGTCGTCGCTTGTGGTCCGCCCGGAGATGGTGCGCAAGCTTGCGGCTCGCTGGAGCCGCGCAACGACGACGAGGTGGCGCTGTGCAACGAGCTCGACCAAGCTGTCATCGCTCGCATTGCGATGCCCGAGGGCAAGCCGCCGGCGGCGGGCTGGCCGGGGGTGGTGGTGCTCCACGGCTCCACGGGCCTGTTCGACGAGAACAAGGACGGCAGCTGCACGCAGCGGACCAACGAGCAGTTCGAGCACTGGGAGAACATGCTCACCGAGGCCGGCTACGCGGTGATCATGCCGGCGAGCTTCTACTCGCGGGGCTTTTGCGACTCCACCCACAGCGTCACGGTCCCGCGGGAGTACGACGACCGCGAGCGCCTCGTCACCCGCACCTTCGACGCCTCGGCCGCGGCCGATTGGCTGTGCGACGACCAGCGCGTCGACTGCTCGCGGCTGGCCGCGGTCGGGTTCTCGAACGGCGCCTCGACCACGCTGATGTTGATGCAGGGGGACATGAGCGTGACCGGGGACGAGCGCCTCCGCGAGCTCGCGCCCATGTCCATGGTCGGCGCCGCGGCCTACTACCCCGGCTGCGGCCTCGAGGACCTGGTGACCAACGACCTCTTCTCGGGGGTCAGCGATCGCTACTACTACCCCCAGGCCCCGGTGTTCGTGCCCCACGGCAGCCGCGACAAGCTGCTCGACGACTGCGAGGGGATCCGTGACCCGCAGGTCGACGCCATGGCCGAGGCCCGCGGCGTCAACACCGACATGTTCGAGCTCGAGGTCTACGACGGGGCCAAGCACGGCTTCGACAACGCCGACCTCGGCGAGGATCGCCAGGCCGACATCGACGCCAGGGACGCGGCACGCGAGGCCGTGTTCTCTCGCCTCGAGCAATGGTTCGACTGAGAGTCTCGCCGCTCGCATGCACGAAAAGCACCCCTTCTCGAGAAGGGGTGCTTTTGTATTGTGATTGAAGTGTTGCGATTTGCGTCTGTGTGACTGCGCCTGTGTGACGCGTGCCTATGTTTCGTATTGTTTCTGAACGGTCCTTGCGGAGGTGGTGTGGCAACCTAGGAGCATCTTTCCTGGATGTGAGGGGATCCTCAAGTTCTCCGGCTCGGAGGACTGAAGGTATTTCCTGTAAACGAGACTATCTGCACGTTAGGCTGTTTCCACCGTGTTACTAAAACCCAAGCTCCTCGTTGGACTCTGCGTTGGGGGAATCCTGTTCGCGCTGCCTGGCAGCGCGCAGGCCCGGCCTTCGGGGCCGGCGCTCTTTTGTGAGACCTACCCCTCGAGCCCTGATTGCGTCGGTCGCTTTGCGACCTGCGACACTTGCCATACTTCGACCGATCCCGTGGCCTGGAACAGCTACGGGGTCGCGCTACTTGGTGCCCTCGACGGCCGTGACTTCGACACCTACCTCTCGGAGGCCCTGACCACGGTCGAGGGCGAGGACACCGACGGCGACGGCGAGGTCAACCTCGACGAGATCCTGATCGGGACCGCGCCGGGCAACGCCGAGTCGCTGTGGGAGCCGCTGCCCGAGCTCTCGGGCGAGCCCAACCCCTGGTACGACCTCGGCGAGTACGACACGGTCCTGGCCTACCGCCGGATGATGGTCCTCTACTGCGGCTACTCGCCGGACTACGAGACGCTGACGAGCTTCCGGGCCCTCGACGAGGCAGCGCAATACACGGAGCTGCACGAGCAGCTGGCGCTGTGTCTGGACGCCGACTACTGGCGGGGCCTCGGCCTGCGCGAGCTCGCGGACAAGCGCATCAAGCCGATCTACTCGGTGGGCGCCGAGACCGAGGTCTACTTCAGCGAGTTTCGCCTGGTGCTCGCCGACTACGACTGGGACTACCGGTTGTGGCGCTACATCCTGTCCGACGACCGCGACATGCGGGAGCTGCTCACGGCGCAGTATCACGTCGAAGAGGACGGCAGCGGCGGGCTGATCCGCATCGAGGGCGAGATCGCCAACCCCAACATCGACAACGGCCTCGCGGGCGGCCAGCCCCTCGAGCCCGAGCATCGGGCGGGGATGCTGACCACGCAGTGGTTCCTGGTTAGCAACACCATGTTCAGCGGCGTGCCGCGGACGACCGCGGCCCAGGCCTACCGCGCCTACCTGGGCATGGACATCTCGAAGAGCGAAGGCATCTTGCCGGTCGAGGGCGAGCCGCTCGACATCGACGACAAGGGCGTGGCCGCGCCGGCCTGCGCCCAATGTCACGCGACCTTGGATCCCCTGTCCTACGCCTTCTCGTACTACTACGGCATCGAGCTACCCGTGAAGAACGGGCTCTACGACGAGGACAGGCCGAGTGATTTGCTCGACACCTGGGACCCCGAGGTTCAGCAAAGCTCGCTGCTCGGTCAGGAGATCGCCAGCGTCGTCGAGTGGGGCCAGGTCGCCTCGGAGTCGCTCTACTTCAGGCGGGCGATGACCAACATGCTGTTCGAGCACGCGCTCGGACGCGAGGCGCTGCCCGGGGAGTTCGAGGAGCTCGGCGAGCTCATCGACTCCATGATCGCGGACGGCTACTCGGCCAACCGCATGATCCACCGCATCGTCGATACCGACGCCTTTGGAGTGCCATGATGGAGCGCAGCAAGCTACGAATGATGATCGCCGGCTTGGCCGTGGTCGCCACGTTGACGGCGACAGCGACGATGACGGGCTGTGGCACTGGCGACGACACCAGTGGTGACGACGAGAGCGACGCTCCCCAGGTCGCCGCCTCGACGCGCAATCACCTGGTCTGGAAGCGCTACCACGCCGTCGAGCAGGACCTGTCCCGGGCCCTCGAGTTGTCCACGGACGAGCTGTGCACCGAGCTCGGCGAGTACAACTGCGTGCAGGAGGTTCACCTCGCTGGCCTCGGGGGAAACAACCCCTTCGTCCAGGCGCTCTACGAGCCGCTGAGCGATCCTCTTGTCACGACCTCGCTGGCCCTCGATCGCATCGCGATGTCGGCTTGCAAAGCTCGGGTCGAGCGCGATCGCAGCGCGCCCGTGGTGTTCACCAAGCTCGACCTCGAGGGCGACGCCCCCGCGGCCGACAGCGAGGCCTTCACCGAGAGCGTCGACGCGCTCTACCGCCGGCTGCTCAGCCGCGACCCGGTCGCGGCCGAGTACGAGGTCCTCGCCCAGCTGCTCGTCGACGACGCGGGCGAGGCCGTCAGCGCGGCGAGCTTCGCCCACGAGGCCTGCTTCGTCGTCGCCACCACCACCGAGTTCTTGTTCCTCTAGGAGACCACGATGCACGACTACGCCAAGCTCACCCGTCGTCGCCTGCTCACCGGACTCGGCGGCGCCCTCGCTGCCGCCGGCGTCACGGCGGCTCGCCTGCCGCGCGGCCACGCCGAGGAGGCGTCCAGCGATCCCGCCGATCGCCGGCTGCTCTTCGTCGTCTGCGCCGCCGGTGGCGGCAGCATCATCGACAGCTTCATGCCCGTGGCGACCACCGAGGTCCCCGAGGACGTCGACGCGTCGATCCTCAACGTCTACTCGGAGTCGCAGCTGTTCACGCCCGAGGGCAGCAACATCCGCTGCGTTCGGCCGCTCGACGACACGCTCTTCTTGACTCCGGGTTACTCGATCCAGCAGTTCCTCACGGACCACTACACCGACATGACGGTGGTGGGCCACGAGGTGACCTCGGTCAACCACAACGTGGCTCAGAAGCGGGCGATGACCGGGGCGGGGATCAACCGCGGCCGGACCATCGCCGAGGCGGTGGCCGAACGCTACGGCCTCGACCTCCCCCTGGCCAACTGCAACATGGGCAACGGCGGCTACGTCGAGCCCGGTGACGACGCCACGCTGCTGGCGCGAGCGCGCGCCGAGATCATCTCGGATCCGCGAACTTACGCTGTGGCCACTCACGGCAGCCGTGGCGTGGCTGGCGGCCTGAGCCTCGAGCAGGTCACCCGGGCGCGCTCGGTTCGCGAGCAGCTCGAGGGGGTCTCGCCCTTCGGGATCACCTACCGCGACGCGCCGCGGCGCAGCCAGTACCTCTATAACCGGACCGAGATCGCGCCGCAGCTCGAGTCCATGGACGCGATCACCAAGCTGATGCTGCTCGATCCCAGCGGGCTCTCGGGGGACTTCGACCTCGAGGCCTCGCCGATGCTCGACGCCCTGCGCCAGGTCTTCCCGCTGCTCGACGGGGACAACTGGCACCAGCAGGGCGCGCTCGCGTTCTTGCTCAGCTACTACGGCATGTCCTGCGCCAACACCTTGGCGCTGAGCTTCAACCCGAGCTTCGACGGCGACGAGATCACCGGCGCGCCGCTGGCCTTCGACTTCTCGCACACGGCCCACCGCCCGGCGCAGAACGTGATGTGGGGCCGCGTGCTCCAGATCGTCTCGGGCCTGGTCAAGCTGCTCAAGGCCTTCGACTACATGGGGGATCCGGCGCTGGGCAAGATGTGGGATCGCAGCTTGATCTACGTGGCCACGGAGTTCGGCCGCGACAAGCTGCGGCCCTCGGGGGGGTCGAGCACCTACGGCACCGGTCACCACCTCAACAACGGCACGGTGCTGCTCTCGCCGATGCTCCAGGGCAACCGGGTGTTCGGCGGGGTCGACCCCTCGACGCTGCTCACCTACGGCTTCGACACGGGCACCGGCGAGCCGCTGCCGGGCACCGTGCTGCGCGAGGGCGAGATCTACAGCGCCATCGCCCAGGCGCTGGGCATCGACTTCACCGGGCGCCGGGACATGTCGGCGCTGATGATCTGAGCGGAGTCGGTCCAAAAAACAAAGGCGCGCTCTCGAGAGCGCGCCTTTGTTTTTTCGGGCGACGTCGGCCGAGCAGAGTCGACCGAGAAGAGTCGACCGAGAAGAGTCAGCCGAGCACGGGCAGGGCGACGCGCCCCGAGCTCTGGTTGTTGCTCGCGCTGGCGTTGGCGGCGGGGGCCAGCTCGGGGCGGGGATCCCCGCACACCTGGGTCTCGAGGCCGAGCTCCTCGATCATGCGCAGGTCGTCCTCGACGCCGCGGTTGGGCGTGGTCAGGAAGTCGCCGACCATCATGCCCGAGGCGCCGGCCGAGAACATCATCGGCAGGGCCTGGCCGAGGTGGGTGCGCCCGGCGGCGATGAAGATGTTCTGACGGGGGAGGGCGAGGCGGTAGCAGGCGATGATCCGCAGCATCTCCATGGGCGCGAGCGGCTCGAAGTGGCGCGCGGACAAGGCGGTGCCCTCGATCGAGATCAGGAAGTTGAGCGGGACCTCGTCGACGTCGAGCTCGCGCAGGGTCATGGCCAGCTCGGCGCGGTGCTCGGGGGCCTCGCCCATGCCGAAGATGCCCCCGCAGCAGGTCCGCAGGCCCATCTGCTTGGCCATGCGCACGGTCTCGACGCGGGCGTCGTAGCTGTGCGAGCTGACGATCTCGGGGAAGTAGCTGCGCCCGGTCTCGAGGTTGTGGTTGAGCTCGGTCAGCCCGGCGTCGACCAGCGCGCGCAGGCCGTCTTCGTCGACGAAGCCGAGGCTGGCGTGGGCCTCGGTGTGGCCGGCCTCGCGCACGGCCTTGACCCCGGCGAGCACGTGCTCGAGGGCCTTGTCACCCTCGTTCATGCCGCGGGTCGCGGTGACCAGGCCGAGGGCCGTGGCGCGCTGGCTCTCGGCCTTGCGGCTCGCGGCCACGATCTCGTCGGGGCGGAGAAATTTCTCGGCCTTGATGCTGGTCTCGAAGTGCTTGCTCTGCGAACAGAACCCGCAGTCCTCGGGGCAGCCGCCCTGCTTGGCGTTGACGATCGAGCACAGGTGGACCTTGTCCCCGAAGCGATCGCGGCGGACTCGGTCGGCGGCGGCCATCAGGTCCCAGACGGAGCCCTCGCCGGCGAGGTAGCGGGTCAGCGTGGCCTCGCCGAGGGCGTCGAGCTCTCCGGCGATGATGCGGTCGGCGATGGTCGAAGGATGGGGCAGCGTGTCGGGGACGCCGGGGGTCATGACCGCGAGGTATAGCAGGGCGAGGACGCGGGTACACGGCCGGCCGACTGGGGGGCGCCGCGAGGCCGTGTTTGGGTACCTGTCTGGGCACCCGATCGGGCGGGGCGGGGGCGAGCTTGCGCAGGGTGCTTCACACTAGGCCCGCCCACGTGCCAGTGTTAACGTTGCCCCGCTCCGCGAGCGAGTTCAGCGAGTTCAGCGAGTTCAGCCATGGACAACCCCGAGACCTCAGCGCCCTTGCCCGAGACCTTGAGCTCGGCGAGCAAGGACGAGACCTTGGCCGCCTTCCGCGAGATGCTGCGGATCCGCCGCTTCGAGGAGACCGCGGCCCGCGCCTACACCCGCGGCAAGATCAGCGGCTTCCTGCACCTCTACATCGGCCAGGAGGCCATCGCCATCGGCACCAACCTGGCGATGAAGCCGGGCGATCGCATCGTGTCGACCTACCGCGACCACGGCTTCGCGCTGGCTCAGGGCTGCGACCCCAACGCGTGCATGGCCGAGCTCTTCGGCAAGCGCGACGGCCTGGTCGGCGGCGTCGGCGGCTCGATGCACTTCTTCGATCGTGAGAAGGGCCTGTGGGGCGGCTACGCCATCGTCGGCAACCACATCCCGGTCGCCGCCGGTCACGCCTTCGCGTCGAAATACCTCGGTGACGGCCAGGTGACGATCTGCTTCTTGGGCGACGGCGCCGTCGGCATCGGGCCGACCCACGAGGGCATGACCCTGGCCGGGCTGTGGGGCCTGCCGGTGGTCTTCGTGGTCGAGAACAACCGCTACTCCATGGGCACGCCGCTGAAGCGCACGCTCCCGGTCGAGGACATCACCTCGCGCGCGCCCGGCTACGGCATGGCCGGCGATCGCTTCGAGGTCAGCGATCCCTTCCAGGTCCGCGCGCGCCTCGGCGAGGCCATCGATCGCGCCCGCAGCGAGTCCAAGCCGACGCTGGTCGAGATCCTGACCTACCGCTTCCGCGGCCACAGCATGTCGGATCCGGCCAAGTACCGCGGCAAGTCCGAGGTCGAGGCCTTCCGCGCTAGCGATCCCATGGAGCTCACGCGCCGGGCGCTGATCGAGGTCCACGCCATGAGCGAGGACGAGCTCGAGGCCCTCGACGACGAGATCATCGAGGAGATGGACGCCGCGGCGAGCTTCGCCGACGAGTCGCCACAGCCCGATCCCGAGCACCGCTTCCGCAACATCATCATCGAGCACGAGGGGCAGGCCTGACCATGGCGATCATGCAGATCCGCGAGGCGATCCGCGAGGCGATGCGCGAGGAGATGACGCGCGACGACCGAGTGTTCTTGATGGGCGAAGAGGTCGGCCACTACGACGGGGCCTACAAGTGCTCCCAGGGCCTGCTGAAGGAGTTCGGCGAGCAGCGCGTCGTGGACACGCCGATCACCGAGACCGGCTTCGCCGGCGTGGGCATCGGCGCCGCGATGGTCGGGCTGCGGCCGATCATCGAGTTCATGACCTTCAACTTCTCGGCCGTCGCCTTCGACCAGATCCTCAACAACGCGGCCAAGATCCACCACATGACCGGCGGCCAGTTCAGCTGCCCGATTGTGTTTCGTGGGCCCAACGCCGCGGCGCACATGCTGGGCTCGACGCACAGCCAGGCCTTCGACGGGATCTACGCGCACATCCCCGGTCTCGAGGTCGTGTCGGTCGCCACGCCCTACGACGCCAAGGGCCTGCTCAAGACGGCGATCCGCTCGCCGAACCCGGTGATCTTCTTCGAGTCCGAGCTGATGTACGCGGTCAAGGGCGAGGTCCCCGAGGAGGAGTACCTGATCCCCATCGGCCAGGCCGACATCAAGCGCGCCGGCGAGCAGGTCACGCTGATCTGCTGGGGACAGTCGGTGCCCACGGCCCTCGAGGCCGCGAAGATAGCCGCCGAGACCAGCCAGCTGGACGTCGAGGTCATCGACCTACGGACCCTGCGGCCGCTCGACACCGCGGCCATCCTGACCAGCGTCAAGAAGACCAACCGAGCCGTGGTCGCCTATCACGGCTGGCCCTACGGCGGCGTGGGAGGCGAGATCGTCGACCTGATCCAGCGCGAGGCCTTCGACTGGCTCGACGCCCCGGTCGCGCGCGTCTGCTATGACGACGTGCCGATGGCCTACGCCGAGAACCTCGAGCATCTGAGCATGCCCACGCCCGAGTCGATTCACGAGGCCCTGCGGGCCGTCGCATACCGCAACTGAGAGCGAGCCGAAGCATCATGGCTACCGTCGTCGAGCTGCCCCGTCTGAGCGACACCATGGAGGAAGGCGTCGTCGCCAAGTGGCGCGTCGCCGTGGGTGACAAGGTCAAGCGTGGCCAGGTCATCGCCGAGATCGAGACCGACAAGGCGACCATGGAGTTCGAGTCCTTCGACTCGGGCACCGTGCTCGTGCTCGTCGCAGAGGAGGGCGAGACCCTGCCCCTGGGCGCGGCGATCGCCGTGCTCGGCAAGCCGGGCGAGGACCCCAGCGAGGCCCTCGCGGCCGCGGGCGCCTCGGCCGGGCAGGCCGGCGCCAGCGAGGCGAAGGCCGAGTCCGCCGCGCCCGAGCCCGAGTCGAAGCCCGCGCAGGCCGAGGCGCCCGCGACCGAGGCGAAGGCCGAGGCGCCCGCGCCCCGCGACGAGCCCGTGTCCATCGATCCCGACGAGCGCCGGATCCCCGCCTCGCCCGTGGCCCGTCGCCTCGCGCGGGAGCACGACCTCGAGCTCTCGGCCATCGAGGGCAGCGGACCGCACGGGCGCGTGATCAAGGCCGACGTCGAGAAGGCGGCGGCCAGCGGCACGGCCAAGAAGGCCGCCGGCGGCGCGACCGCGGGCAGCTACAGCGGCGAGGTCGACGGCTGGGGCCGGCCCTACGTGTCCCGGCCCGACGAGTCGATGCGTCTGAGCCAGATGCGCAAGACCATCGCCAAGCGCATGACGGCGGCCAAGCAGGACGCGCCGCACTACTACCTGACCGTCGACGTCGACATGGGCGAGGCGGCGACCTTCCGCGCGAGCTACAACCGCGCGATCGAGGCGCACGGGCGCAAGATCTCGTTCAACGACCTGATCGTCAAAGCCACGGCTCGGGCGCTGCGTGCCTTCCCGGCGGTCAACGTGAGCTGGAACGGCGGCCAGCCGGTGCGCCGCGGAGACGTCCACGTGGGCGTGGCCGTGGCCGTGGACGATGGCCTGGTCGTGCCGGTGATCCGCTTCGCCGATCAAAAGAGCCTCGAGGCCATCTCGGCCGAGAGCCGCGAGTTCGCCAAGCGGGCCCGGGACAAGCAGCTGCGCCCCGAGGAGATGAGCGGCGGCACCTTCAGCGTCAGCAACCTCGGGATGTTTGGCATCGAGTCGTTCTCGGCGGTCATCAACCCCGGTGAGCCGGGCATCCTCGCGGTCGGGGCGATCGAGGCGCGGCCGGTGGTCGTCGATGGCGAACTGGTGATCCGCCAGCGCATGAAGATGACGATCTCCGCGGATCACCGGGTCACCGACGGGGCCGTGGCCGCGCGCTGGTTGGGCCTGGTCAAGCGCTACCTCGAGAACCCGCTCGAGATGCTGACCGACCCCGGCTGATCCAAAGGTCGAGAGGGTTTCCCCGCGCATTGGCGAGCGGGGCAGGGCAGGCCGGCGGAGCTGTAAGCGACGCCGGCCGCTGCGTTGACACCTCGACCGCGACAGCAGGGACGTGAGCGTGGTGAAATCCAACAGCTACGCGCGCGGACAAGCCATGCTAAGACAAGGTGCATAGAGGCTGTGATGAACCGCAACGCCAAGATCTCGCTCGCTTCGCTCGCTTTTGGACTCTCCGCCGTGATCGGGCTGCCGGCCACCGCCAACGCGGCCGAGGGCCCCGAGGCGGACCCGGCGACCAGCGCTCCGGTCATCGTCGTCACGCCCGCACCCGCACCCGCAACATCGCCCGGCATGGCGCTGATGCCCGCGCCCGCACCGGCGGCCGCGCCGCCGCCTCCCGCCTATCAGCCGGCTGTCCCCGGGACCAACGCGCCCTCGCCAATGCTCGTCGATCCGCGCATCGCCGCCCTCAAGCACCAGCGCGCCGCCGGCCTGGGCATGACCATCTCCGGGTTCACGATGTTCGGGACCAGCTACCTGCTCTCGGCGCTGGTCGGCTCGATCTCCCTGGACTATGCCGCCGACGTCGGCGGCAGCGGCACCTACGGCCGGCGCATGCTGGTCCCCGTGGTCGGCCCCTTCATGGCGATCCCGCGCACGGGCTCGGCCACCGGCGGCCTGTTCACTGGTCTGCTCGGCGTGGTCCAGGTTGGCGGCCTGGTACTGGGTACCTCTGGCGCGATTAAGCTCGGCCGCGCGAACCGGCAACTGGCGCTCTCGGCCGACGCCGGCGGCATTCAGCTGAAGTTCTAGAGCGGCGACCGGTTTGAATTCGGACCGCCAGGCACATCTTGGCGGCCCCGTTGTCGTTGTCGCTCGGCGCTCGCAGTGGGTCCACCACAGCTTCGGCCTCGCTCCTCGCCACGGAGCCGCCCAGACGCACCTGAGGGCGCGCCTTCAAACCGATCGCCGCTCTAGGAGCCCGTGGTGAAACCCAACACGACACCTGGCTTGGTCTTTTCGCCGAAGGCTTTGTCGCCAAAACTTGCAGTACGCCCGGTACAGCGGCGTTTTGGCTTCGCGCCCTCGACAAAAATCCCGGCGCCAGGAGCCGCGCTGGGTTTCACCACGGACTCCTAGTGGCCGGGTAGCTGGGAGGTTGGTCGCAACCCGGCGCTTCAGCTGGCTCCAGATCGCGGAAGAAGCGGTCTAGGATGGGGACATGCTTCGTGTTGCCATTCGCCTGACACCCATCGCGCTGCTGCTGCTCCCGACGGCTTGCTTCAAAGCCGACGACAGCGCGGACGACCTCGCCGAGACGGCAGAGGATGACTCGAGCTCGACGACCGCGACCGACGAGAGCACGTCGGAGACCGACTCGGGGGCCGACGACCCATGCGAGCCCGGGACGCTCGGCTGCGCCTGCGGGAGCGACGAGAGCTGCGAGGCGGGGCTGAGCTGCGTCGCTGGCGTGTGCGAGGAGCCGGCCTGCGGCAACGGGGTGATCGACGACGACGAGGAGTGCGACGACGGCAACGACGTCGACGACGACGCGTGCAGCAACACCTGCGTGGCGCCCGTGTGTGGCGACGGCATCGTCCAGAGCGACGAGGAGTGCGACGACGGCAACGCCAACGACACGGACGCGTGCACGAGCGCGTGCAAGGCCGCGGCCTGCGGCGACGGCATCTTGCAGATCGGCGAGGGCTGCGACGACGGGAACGACGACAACTCCGACGACTGCGGCAACGACTGCTCGCCGGCGTCCTGTGGAGACGGCGTGGTCAACGGCACCGACGAGTGCGACGACGGGAACAACGTCAACACCGACGCGTGCAGCAACAGCTGCAAGCTCCCGGTCTGCGGCGACGGCATCGTCCAAGACGGCGAGGCCTGCGACGACGGCAACGACTTCGCCAAAGATCTCTGCACCAATTCCTGCGAGGCGCGACAGTGCGCAGGCTGGCTGCACGACCCCGGCAATGGCTACCATGGCTGCTGGTACACCTCCGGGGCGGTCAACACGAGCTGTGACCAGGTTTGCCTGACACACGGAGGCTTTGACGCCGAGTCGAGCAAGCACTCCGGTAACCAGGTCGGCCAGCACTTTTGGCCAGCAAAGGGTGACGCCGCCAACTGGGTGACGATCGAATGTTCCTCCACCGACAACAACCTCAACTGGGGCGCCAACGGCACCGAGCCGCTCAGCAGTTGGAAGCATATCGCCTGTTACGTGAACTGCGCGTGCAATCTGTGACTCAGTGCCCGCGCGGCCCACGGGCCGGTGTGCCCTCGGGCCGCGTGGGTTTTTGTTGATTTGGGCGTGGAGGGGCGACTGCTAGCCCGCTGGGCGGTTTTGCGCCTCGGGTGCGCAAAACGCACGGGGGCGGATGGTTGGGTGAGGTTGGTTGCGTGGAACATCATGAAGACAGATGACGATTAGATTTTTTCTAATTTGATACAAGAAATAGAGTTCTTGTTTCTGCCTTCATGGAACGGGATGCTGTCAGTGCATGAAGCCTTTCCCACCAGCAATGAGCGCCAAAGACGAGCTGGCCAGCGCGCAAAAGCTCGTCACCCTGCGCCGCGAGGCGTGGCGTTGTCTTCTCGACTACCCCCCCTTTGCTGGGGCGATCGTCGAGTGGCTACGCGTAACCGACGAAGAGCTCCCCGAAGCCGAGTTCGTGGCCCTGGAGGCGGCTGCCGTCGCCCTGAGGGGGCGCAGCCGCGGCAAGGTGAGGTCGGACTATGACGCGGCTGCGGTCGCCGTGGCCGAGGCCATGAGCCGCCACCGCCACGAGTCGGACCTCCTGCGCGGCCTGGTCGAGTCGATCGAGGCGATCGCGGCCTCCGAGGAGGAGGCGGAGTCCTCGCTCTGCGTCCGTCGCCCGCCCAAGGACAGCCGGGTCTTCGAGGGCTACCTGCGAGCTCTGCGCAGGTCCGTCTCGGAGCTGAGCCGGGCGCGTCAGCGCTTCGTGGCCAACAACCTGCGCCTGGTGGTGAGCATCGCCAAGCGCTACCGCCACCCTTTCTTGACCCACGCCGACCTCATCCAGGAGGGCACCTTGGGGCTGCTGCGGGCCGTGGACGGCTACGACCCGACCCGCGGGACCCGCTTCTCGACCTACGCGGCGTGGTGGATCAAGCACGGCATCACCCGGGCGGTGGCCAACACCGGGCTGACGATCCGCGTGCCCGCCAACGTGCTCGGCCTGCGCTCGCAGCTGAGCCGACTCGAGACGGCCTTCGTGGCCGAGCACGGGCGCACGCCCTCGGATCGCGAGCTCGCGCAGGCCGCAGAGGCGCCGGTCAGGACCGTCCGCAACGCCCGTCGCTCCGTGCTCGCGCGCGGTGAGCTCCCGGCCGAAGGCGCCAACTTGCCCGACGAGACCTCCGTCGACGTCGAGGCCCTGCTCGACAAGCCCGTGGTCGAGCGCGAGATGCTCGACCTGGTCGACGAGCTGCCCGGCATCGAGGGCGCGGTGATCCGCAAGCGCTTCGCCCTCGACGGGGATCCGCCGATGACCTTGGCCGAGATCGGCGAGCTGCACTGCCTCTCGCGCGAGCGCATCCGGCAGATCGAGAAGAAGGCCCTGGTCCGCATGCGCGGGCAGATGCAGGAGATGATCTAAAACGGCCAGACCAGGGGCGTGACGAGGGTCGTCGTCAGCCACAGCACGAGGTTCATGGGCACGCCGATGCGCGCGAAGTCGCCGAAGCGGTAGCCCCCGGCGCCATAGACCATGAGGTTGGTCTGGTAGCCCAGCGGCGTGGCGAAGCTCGCCGACGCTGCGACCATCAGCGCGATCACGAAGGGCGTGGGGCTGACCCCGAGGGTCTCGGCGGTCGCCAGCGCGATGGGGAAAACGATCACCGCGGCGGCGTTGTTCGTGACCAGCTCGGAGAGCGTGGTCGTCACCAGGTAGATGATCGCCAGCGCGAGCCAGGGGTTGGTTCCGGCCTGGGCGAGCAGGGCCCCTGCGATGGCCGCGGCGGCGCCCGAGTCCTCGAGCCCGCGGCCGAGGGCGAAGGAGGCGGCGATCGCCAGGAGCAGCGGCCAGTCGACGCTGCGCAGCGCCCTCTCCTCGGTGCAGCAGCGGGTCACGAGCATCATCCCGGCGGCGAGCAGGGCGGCCTCGAGCATCGAGAGCAGGCCGATGGCGGCGACGCTGACCATGAGCCCGAGGATCGCCAGGGCCGCGGGGGCGCGCTCGTGGACCGGGGGCGGCGGGGCGTCGAGCTCGCTGACCAGGTAGAAGTCCGTGGAGTTGCGGTGGTTGCTGACGAAGGCCGGGGTCGCCTCGAGCAAGAGCGCGTCCCCGGGTCGCAGCCTGATGTCGCCGATGCGCCCGCGCACCCGCGCGCCGTTGCGGTTGACCGCGAGCACGACGGCGCCAAAGCGATCGCGGAACCGGCCCTCGCGGATGCTCTGCCCGACCAGCGGGGAGGTCCGCGACACGACCGCCTCGACGAAGCTGCGCTCGACTCGGTGACCGTCGAGCTCGAACACCTGGCGGGTCGCGGGCTCGAGCCCGGGGATCCGCTGGAGGTCGACGACCGACTCGACCACGCCGACGAACACGAGCTGGTCGCCGGCCTCGAGCAGCTCGTGGGGGCCGACGGTGGGGATCAGGTGGTCGCCGCGATAGATCTCGGACAAGAACAGCCCCGGCAAGCTGCGCAGCCCGGCGTCTTCGACGGTCTTGCCAGCGAGCAGCCCGCCGGGCGCGATCTGCATCTCGACGGTGTACTCGCGGGGGTCGAGCTGGGCCGGGCTCTTGGTCGCGCGATCGGGGAGCAGGTGTCGGCCGAACACGAGCATGAAGAGCACGCCGACCACGGCGCAGGGCAAGCCGACGCGGGCGGGGTCGAAGAACGACAGGGGCGGATGGCCGGCGTCGGTGAGCAGGCCGTTGATGACCAAGTTGGTGCTCGTGCCGATCAGCGTGCACAGGCCGCCGAGGATCGCCGCGTAGCTCAGGGGGATCAGCAGCTTGGAGGCGGCGAAGCCGGTCGTGCGGCTCCAGTCCTTGACCACCGGGGTCAGCATGGCGACGACCGGGGTGTTGTTCAAAAACCCGCTGCCGGCGGCGACGGGGATGACCAGCCGGGCCTGGGCCCGCGACAAGGTCGGCGGGCGACCGAGGAAGCGGTGGACCAGGTAGGCGAGCACGCCGGTCTGGTCGAGGCCGGCGGCGACGACGAAGAGCACCCCGACGGTGATCATCCCCTGGTTGGCGAAGCCCGCGAGCGCCGTGGCTGGGTCGAGGATGCCCAGCGCCAGCATCACCGTCATGCCGCCCAGGAGCACGAGGTAGGGGGCGACGCGGGTGAAGGCCAACAAGCCAAACACGACCGAGACGATCGCGATGGAGAGCCAGGCCGCGACGCTCATGCTGTGCTCCACGTGGCCATTGGCTCGCGCTTGTAGCCCCTCGCCGGGCCCGAGGCCAGCGTGTCGAAGGCGAGGCTCGGCGGTCTTCGCGAGACCACGCCGGCGTGCTCTGCCCGCGCGCGGCTCGGTGTGCGGGCCGCTTTGCTGGAGCATGCGCGAGGCCGTGCGCGGCGCGAGCTGTCCGCGTTCGCGCTGCTCGCTCGCCTCGTTTTCGCGCTCAATCAGTCTAGGCGAATGGCGACCTTGCCCTGGACGTGTCCGTCCAGCACATAGCGCATGGCCGCGGGCAGCTCGGCGAGCGGGTAGCTGCGGTCGATCACGACGCGCAACTGCCCGGCGTCGATCATCCGCGCGAGCTCGCGGAGGTCCGCGCCCTTCTTGGCCTCGTCGATGTCGAGGGTCGTGAAGCGCAGGCCGCCGCGCGAGCGCAGGCCGCCGAAGAGCAGGGCCTCGAAGAGCTGGCGGTTGCCGCCGCCGCACATCACGTAGACGCCCCCGGGCGCGAGGCTGCGCGCGTAGGCCGAGAGCGGGAGGTTGCCGTTGATCGCGATGATCCGATCCCAGACCTCGCCGCGGCGGGTCACGTCTTGCTCGCGGTAGTCGATGACCTCGTCGGCGCCGAGGCTGCGCACGAGCGCGAGGGAGGCGGCGCCACAGGTCGCGGTGACCCGCGCGCCGTAGGCCTTGGCGAGCTGGACCGCGAAGGTCCCCACGCCGCCCCCGGCCCCCTGAATCAGCACGCGCTGGCCGTCGCGCACGCCCGCGAAGTCGCGCACCCCCTGGAGCGCGGTCACCCCCGCGAGGGCGAGGGCGCCGGCCTGCTCGAAGTCGATCGAGGCGGGCATGGGGGCGACCCGGCGCGGCGAGACGCAGGTGTACTCGGCCCAGCCGCCCCAGTGATCGTCGTAGGTGTTCCCGAACACGCGATCGCCCACGGCGTACTCGCTCACCGCTTCGCCGACGGCGTCGACCTCGCCTGCGATGTCGAAGCCCAGGACCTTGCGCTTGGGGGTGAGCAGGCCGTTGTGGAGGCGGGCCAGGAAGGGGGTCGCGGTCAAGATCCGGTAGTCGGCGGCGTTGATCGACGAGCCATGGACCCGCACGCGTATCTCGGTCGACGAAGGCTCGGGCAGCGGGCGCTCGGTGAGCTCGAGGACCTCTGGGCCGCCGTAGCGGTTGTAGATGACTGCACGCATGATGGGGATATAGTTTAGCTCTCACCTGTTTCGTAGTTGACGCGAGGGTTCGGGAAATAGCGTGACATTTTCCGAGGGGTCGGCCGGAAAAAACATGGTCAATTGGAAAGGTTTCGATGTGCGGTGGTGAGGTGGTGAGCGTTTCCTCGTGTGCATATTGATCCGCCGTGGGGGAGGCCGCTGAGCCAGCAGGGACTCATGCGGCAAGTCTCCCGCATGTCATCGAGGGAATCTCACACTAGGCACAAAGACGCTGGCACTCGGGACGACGCGTACACAATATTCCTCGTCGACGACGATCCCGTCACGGCCCAGTCGCGCGCTGACTCGCTGTGTCACGAAGGTTTTTGCGTCCAGGTGTCCACGAGCGTCGAGCTGTTGCTCTCCTCGCTGGTGGGCCGCGAGCGCGGCTGCGTCGTGCTCGCTACGGCCTTGCCCTGGGCGCAGCGACGCGCGCTCCAAGAGTCGCTGCGCGAGCGCGAGCGGGCCCTGCCGCTGGTGATCCTGACGGCCGACCAGCACGTGCTCGATGCCGCCGCGATCCTCTCGCGTGGCCTGGCGGCGCTGATCTCCGCGGCGAGCTCGAGCGCGGACCTGCGCGAGGCGATCGAGCACTCGCGCCTCGAGCTCGATCGTCGGCTCGCCCGCGCCCGCGCCCGCGCGCGCTGGGCATCGCTGACGACGCGCGAGCGCGAGGTCTGTCAGCTGCTCGCGCGGGGGATGATCGACAAGCAAGTCGCCGCGGAGCTCGGGACCACGCGCAGCACCGTGCAGCTCCAGCGCGCGCGGGCCTTCGCCAAGATGGGCGTGTCCTCGGCCGTCGAGATGAGTCGCGCGATACCTGTGGATGGTGACGGCCCGAAACGATAGCGAGGTGGTACTCGGGAGAAGCGGGTGGGCACTCGGTCATAATGTTGCATCGTTGTCAATCGGCATATTGCTGAATGTCCAAACCCCGCGGTCGGGTGCTACCAGCCTCCTGCAGGTCGCCATGGATCCCTTCGTCCTCCCAGAATTCTATGTGCCACATCCCGCGCGGCTGAACCCTCACCTGGAGCAGGCCCGGACGCACTCCAAGGCGTGGGCCTACGAGGTCGGGATCCTCGGTGAGACCGAGCAGGCCACGGGCTCGCCGATCTGGGACGAGCCCACCTTCGACGCCCACGACTACGCGCTGCTGTGCGCTTACACCCACCCGGACGCCTCGGCCGAGGAGCTCGATCTCGTGACCGATTGGTACGTGTGGGTGTTCTTCTTCGACGATCACTTCCTCGAGGTCTACAAGCGCACCCGCGACTTCGAGGGCGCCGAGGCCTACCTCGCGCGCTTGCCCGCCTTCATGCCCCTGAGCGGGAGCAGGGGGGACGTGGGGGAGCGCGCGCCGGAGCCGACCAACGCCGTCGAGCGCGGGCTTGTCGATCTCTGGGCGCGGACCGTGCCGAGCATGTCGCTGGCGTGGCGCAAGCGCTTCGTGGACAGCACGACGGCGCTGCTCGACGAGTCGCTGTGGGAGCTGGCCAACATCCGTCAGGACCGGATCGCCAACCCGATCGAGTACATCGCGATGCGCCGCAAGGTCGGCGGGGCGCCGTGGTCGGCCAACCTCGTCGAGCACGCGGTCGCGGCCGAGGTCCCCGATGAGGTCGCCGCCAGCCGCCCGCTGATCGTGCTCCGCGACACCTTCTCCGACGCGGTCCACCTGCGCAACGACCTGTTCTCCTACCAGCGCGAGGTCCAAGACGAGGGCGAGAACGCCAACTGCGTGCTGGTCTTCGAGCGCTTCTTGGGCGTGGACACGCAGCGCGCGGCCGAGCTGACCAACGATCTGCTGACCTCGCGTCTGCAGCAGTTCGAGAACACCGCGCTGGTCGAACTGCCGCTGCTCTTCGAGGAGCGCGAGCTCGACCCCGCGGGCCGCCTGGCCGTGGCCAAGTATGTCGCGGGCCTGCAAGACTGGCAGTCCGGCGGCCACGCCTGGCACATGCAGTCGAGCCGCTACATGAACGAGGCGGCCGGCAAGGGGGGCGCGGTGCTCGGCGGGCCCACCGGGCTCGGGGTCTCGGCCGCCAACTTGCGGCCCGGTCGCCTGGGCCTGCGGGTGCGCGCGGCCAGCTATCAGAGCGTGCCCTTCGAGCCCGTCGGCCCGGTCGCGCTGCCCGAGTTCTACATGCCCTACACCGCGCGGGTGAACTCGAACCTCGCGCGCTCGCGCCAGCACTGCATCGACTGGGCCCGCGAGATGGGCATGCTCGACGAGCTGCCCGGGCTGCCCGGGGCGGGGATCTGGACCGAGGAGCAGCTCGCAGGCTTCGACTTCGCCAACTGTGCCGCGCGGATCCATCCCGACGCCTCGGGCCCCGAGCTCGACGTCTCGTCGGCGTGGCTGACCTGGGGCACCTACGGCGACGACTACTTCCCGTGGGTGTTTGGCCTGAGCCGCGACCTGACCAGCGCCAAGCTGCAAAACGAGCGGCTCTCGACCTTCATGCCCCTCGACTGCGGCCCGACTCCGCCGGCGCTCAACCCCCTCGAGCGCGGCCTGGCCGAGCTGTGGCAGCGGACCGCCCGGCCCATGGATCTCTTCGCGCGCAAGTGGTTCCGCGCCGGCGTCGAGGCGATGACCGAGAGCTGGCTGTGGGAGCTGCTCGCGGGCATCCAGCGGCGGATCCCCGATCCCATCGACTACATGGAGATGCGCCGCAAGACCTTCGGCTCCGATCTGACCATGAACCTGGCGCGGGTGACCAAGGGCCGGCGGATCCCCTTGGCGGTGTTTCGGACCCGCTCGATGCGCGAGCTCGAGGACTCGGCGGCGGACTACGCCTGCCTGACCAACGACGTGTTCTCCTATCAAAAGGAGATCGAGTTCGAGTCCGAGCTGTGCAACGGGGTGCTGGTCGCCCGGCGCTTCCTGGCCACGGACTCGGCCCAGGCGGTGCTCGTGGTCCGCGATCTGATGACCGCGCGCCTCGAGCAGTTCGAGCACATCATCGCCACGGAGCTGCCGGTCTTGCCCGAGCTCTTCGGCCTCGACGAGGGCGCGCGCGAGGACCTGGCGGCCTACGTGGAGGGTCTGCAGGACTGGGTCGCGGGGATCCTCGACTGGCACCGCGACACCGAGCGCTACGTGGAGTCGGCGCTGCGCGGCGATCCCAAGCGCGCCTTCGTGTTCAATGGACCTTCTGGGCTCGGGACCTCGGCCGTCCGGTTTTGGACGCGCCGCGGACCCGGGCTCGATGCAACTCGACCCCCAACCAAGGACGAGCGGTCGCTCTAGCCAGCGACCGCGATGTGGAGACCGATAGAGATGACAGACGCAGACAAGTCGGCCCTCGAGGCCGCCCAACAACAGATGAGCCTCGCGACCGCGGCGGCGCGCAACCTGGCGACGACGACCAAGTCCCCGCCGCAGATGCAGGGCATCACCTCGCGGTGGCTGCTCAAGCTGCTGCCCTGGGTGGAGGTCTCGGGCGGTGTCTACCGCGTCAACCGCCGGCTGTCCTACGCCGTGGGTGACGGCCGCGTGACCTTCACCAACGTCGGGGCCAAGGTCCAGGTGATCCCCCAGGAGCTCGCCGAGCTGCCGATGCTGCGCGGCTTCGACGACGTCGAGACGCTCGCGGCCCTGGCCGCGCGCTTCGTGCAAAAGGACCTCGCGGCCGGCGTGGTGATCGTCGAGGCGGGCAAGCCCGCCGACTCGATCTGCCTGATCGCCCACGGCAAGGTCGAGCGCATCGGCGAGGGCAAGTACGGGGATCAGAGCGTGCTCGACGTGCTCGCCGACGGCGATCACTTCAGCTACGAGGCGATCCTCGAGGACAACGACCTGTGGGAGTTCACCGCGCGCACGGTCACGCCCTGCACGGTGCTGACCCTCGAGCAGCGCGTGTTCGAGGAGCTCGTCGCGCAGAGCGAGGCGCTCCAGCGCCACCTCGAGCGCTTCAAGGCCCGAGCGAGCAAGCCGCGGGACAAGGACGGCGAGGCCGAGATCCAGCTCTCGGCCGGTCACCACGGCGAGCAGCAGCTGCCGGGGACCTTCGTGGACTACGAGCTCGCGCCGCGGGAGTACGAGCTCAGCGTCGCGCAGACCGTGCTGCGCATCCACACCCGGGTGGCGGATCTCTACAACCAGCCGATGAACCAGACCGAGGAGCAGCTGCGCCTGACGATCGAGGCGCTGCGCGAGCGCCAGGAGCACGAGCTGATCAACAGCCGCGAGATCGGCCTGCTGCACAACGCCGACTTCAGCCAGCGGATCCACACCCGCAGCGGGCCGCCGACCCCCGACGACTTCGACGAGCTGCTCGCGCTGGTCTGGAAGGACCCGGGCTTCTTCCTGGCCCACCCGCGGACGATCGCGGCCTTCGGCCAGGAGTGTAACCGGCGCGGGATCTACCCCGAGGGCGTGGACGTCGGCGGGCACGAGGTCCCGGCGTGGCGCGGGATCCCGATCTTCCCGTGCAGCAAGATCCCGATCAGCGAGCAGCGCACGAGCTCGGTCCTGCTGATGCGCACGGGCGCGGACAAGCAGGGCGTGGTCGGGCTGCACCAGACCGGGATCCCCGACGAGTATCAGCCGAGCCTCTCGGTCCGCTTCATGGGCATCAACGACAAGGCGATCCTCTCGTACCTCGTCAGCGTCTACTACTCGGCCGCCGTGCTCGTCCCCGACGCGCTCGCGGTGCTCGAGAACGCCGAGATCGGTCGCCACAGCTAGCAGTAGCCCGAGGCACAAGCATGACGAACTCGACCATCATTCAATCGGGCGACGGCGAGTCGTCGCGCACGAGCCTCAGCACAGCCGCCGCGCGCAAGCTGTCCAAGACCACCAAGACGCGACCGCAGATGGAGGGGATCACTCCCCGCTGGCTGCTCCGCGTCCTCCCCTGGGAGGAGGTCTCGGCCGGGAGCTTCCGCGTCAACCAGCGGCTGACCTACGCCGTCGGCGACGGCGTGGTGAGCTTCACCAGCGTGGGCGAGCGCCTGCGCGTGGTGCCCCGCGAGCTCGGTGAGCTCGCGCTGCTGCGAGGCTTCGAGGACGAGGCGGTCCTCGAGGCCCTCGCGGGCCTGTTCGAGCAGCGCTCGCTGAAGGCGGGCGAGCGGCTCGTCGAGGCGGGCGCGCCGGCGGACGCGATCCACCTGCTCGCCGAGGGCAAGCTCGAGAAATTTCGCGCGGGCAAGTACGGCGAGCCGACCTCGGTGGGGGTGCTCGGCGAGGGCGACCACCTCGCGCCGGGGCTGGGCGCGCTGCTCGGCGGCGGCGAGGCGGGCGGCGATCGCTGGGGCTTCGACGCCCAGGCGCTCACCCGCGGCGTGGTGCTGAGCATCGATCGCGGGGTGCTCGAGCGCTTCATCGTCGAGCACGCGTCGCTGCGCGAGCATGTCGAGGCCCGGCGCGCGCGCCCGCGGGCGCAGGTCGATCGCTACGGCCAGGCGGCGGTCGAGCTCTCGGCCGGGCACCGCGGCGAGGCGGCGCTGCCCGGGACCTTCGTGGACTACGCGCGGGCCCCCCGGGAGTACGAGCTGAGCGTGGCCCAGACGATCCTCCGCGTGCACACCCGGGTGATGGATCTCTACAGCGAGCCGATGGATCAGCTCGGCGAGCAGCTACGCCTGGTCGCCGAGGCGCTGCGCGAGGCCCAAGAGCACGCGCTGATCAACGACCCCGAGTTTGGGCTGCTGGCCAAGGTCCACCCCAAGCAGCGCCTGCAGACGCGCCTGGGCCCGCCCACGCCCGACGACCTCGACGAGCTGCTGAGCCGCCGCCGCAAGCCGCGGGCGCTGCTGGCTCACCCGCGGGCGATCGCTGCTTTTGGTCGGCAGTGCACGCTGCGCAAGGTTCAGCCGCAGATCGAGGCGCTCGACGGCGCCGCGGTCCAGGCCTGGCGAGGGGTCCCGCTCTTACCTTGTGACAAGCTCCCGATCGACGCGCACGGACGCAGCTCGATCATCGTGATGCGCACCGGGCTGGCGGACCAGGGAGTGATCGGCCTGCACCAGACGGGGATCCCCGACGAGCTCGAGCCCGGCCTCAACGCCCGCTTCATGGGCATCGACGAGCGGGCGATCGCGTCGTACCTGGTCAGCGCCTACTACTCGGTCGCGGTCTTGGTCCCCGACGCCCTCGGCGTGCTCGAGGGCGTCGAGCTCGGCCGCTGAGACGAGGCGCCGAGGGGGAAGCGCTGAGGAGGGGTGATGGGCGCGAGCGCGGACGTCTTCATCAACAACGCGATCGCGCTGGGGGTGACCCTGGCGCTGACCTTCGTGCTCGGCTTCGTGGGCACGCGCGCATGCTCGCGCGTGCTCGTCCCGCTGCTGCGGCGCTTCGACGAGCGCGAGGGCGTGGCCGAGCAGCGCGGGGCCTGGGCCTCCCGGGTGGTCGTGCTGATCAGCCTGCTGGTGGGCCTGAGCCTGGTCATCGCGGCCGGGCTGCTAAGCTGGTACGAGCTCGACGCCTCGCAGATCTTGGTGCATTGGATCCAAGACGGGCTGCTCAGCGATCCCGTGGCGGCGGCTTGGGTCGCGGGCAAGCTGGCGCTGGCGCTGGCGACGGTGCTGGTGCTCAACCGCGTGCTGCGTCGGGCGATCCCCGCGGCGGTGGACAGCCTCGCGGGACTCGAGCTGCTCAGCGGGCGCCGCGAAGCGCTCGACACCTTTCTCGAGCGCACGCAGCTGTTGGTCCGCCTCGGTCTCGGCCTCGGCGCGGTCGTGGCGGTGGTTCATATCGTCAGCGAGTCCACCTTTGTCCGCGATCCGGTCGTCGCCGTGGCCTACGTGGTGATCGGGGGCGCGCTCGCCCGGGCGGTGGTCGTCGCCGCCCACCTGATCGTCGAGGTGCTCTTCGAGCTCTCGGGCTCGCTCGAGGAGCGCCAGACCCCGCTGCGCTTCGTCAGCCGCCTCAGCCAGCTGACCAACGTGACCAAGCGGGTGGTCGAGTACTTCGTCTACGTGGGCTGCGCGACGGTCGTGATCGGCGAGGTCACCCCCGGGACCGCGCTCGCGGAGCTGGGCTCGTCGGTGATCCGGGTGATCGGGATCCTCTACGTCGCCCGGGTGATCATCGAGATCTGTAGCGTCGCGGTCAACGAGTGGCTCGCGGCCTCGCCGGACGCCAGCGAGGCCGAGCAGCAGCAGCGCCAGACCCTCGCGCCGATCACCACCAGCTTGATCCGCTACGCGATCTACATCATGGCGATCTCCATGGCGCTGGGCGAGCTCGGCCTCGACGCCTCGCCGATCCTCGCCGCGGCCGGGCTGATGGGCATCGCCGTGGGCCTGGGCGCTCAGACCATCGTGGGTGATCTGGTCTCGGGCTTCTTCATCCTCTTCGAGGGCATGTTCTTGGTCGGCCACCGCGTGCGCGTGGGCGAGGTGCTCGGCGTGGTCGAGGATATCGGCGTGCGCGTGACCAAGATCCGCGACGAGTACGGGGTCTTGCACGCGATCCCCAACGGCGAGATTCGCGAGGTGGCGAGCCACTCGCAGCGCTACGTCAACGCGGTCGTCGAGGTCGGCGTGCCCTACGAAGAGGACCTCCCGCGGGTGCTGGGGGTGCTCGCGGCTCACCTCGAGGCGACCCGCGAGCGCTACCCCGACATCATCGGCGACAGCGAGCTGCGCATCGAGGCGCTGCGCGAGACCTGCGTGTGGCTGGAGATCCAGACGCCGGTTCGGCCGGGGCAAGACGAGGACATGAGCGAGGCGCTGCGCCTCGAGGTGGTCACGGCCCTCGGCGCCGCCGGCGTCTCGCCCCCGCGGGCGCGCCATGTGGTCGCGCTCGAGAAGAGCGCGGGCTGAGCGCCATTTCTTGTCGCGGATGGGCTTCGCTGTCGTCTCTACTTTACATTTTGAAATCCAGGCCTTACTCGTTTGGCCTTGGAACGGGCCGAAACCACCTCAGCCGTGCGTCAAAAGCGCTCAGGCGCAGGCCTGTCTCAGGCCGATCTGGCGGCGCGGGTGGGGGTGTCGCGGCAGGCCCTGAGCGCGATCGAGGCCGGGCGCCAGACGCCCTCGACGACGCTGGCGCTGAAGCTGGCTCGGGCGCTGCGCTGCACGGTCGACGAGCTCTTTCGTCTGGCGGGGGGCCCGGTCGTCCACGCTCTCCTGGTGAGGCCCTCGGCCGGCGCGAGCGCGGGCCGGGTGGTGCTCGGCCGGGTGGATGGCAGGCTGGTCGCGCACGCGCTCGCCCACGGCTCTGGGGCCGCGGACGGGCTGCTGCTGGACACGGGGGACGCAGGGGTGGGGGACGGACAGGAGCGCAGCGCGGCGGTGGAGATCCTCGGGGATCCGACATTGGTCGCGGCCAACGTGCTCGTGGCAGGCTGCGCCCCGCTCTTGGGCGTGCTCGCGGCGCGCCTGGGCCAGCGCTACCGAGACGGGCGGGCGAGCTGGATCCCCGCTGACAGCGGCCGCGCCCTCGAGCTGCTCCGGCGCGGAGCGGTCCACGTCGCGGGGCTGCACCTGGGCGAGGCCAGCGATCCCGAGGCGCAGGCTCGGGCCGCGCGGGCGGCCGTGGGCGAGCAGCGGGCGGTGCTCGTCAACCTCGCGCGCTGGCGCCAGGGCCTGGTGATCCCGCGGGGCAACCCGCTGGGCATCACCGGGCCCGAAGACTTGCTACGGCCCGGGCTTCGCTGCACGCGGCGCGGGCCGGGCTCTGGGGCCCAGCGCCTGCTCGAGCGGGCGCGCGCGGCCGCTGGCGAGGCGCCGGGCGAGGGCGCGGAGGTCGGCGCTCCGCTGGCTGCGGATCACGCCGAGGTCGCTCGCCTCGTGCGCTGGGGCGTCGCCGATCTCGGCGTGGCGATCGAGGCCGTCGCCCTCGCCGAGGGCCTCGACTTCATCCCTCTGGCCGAGGAGCGCTTCGATCTGGCGATCCCCGAGCATCGCCTGAGCACGCCCGAGGTCGCGCGTTTGATCGACCTGATCGACCGACCTTCGTTTCGCGCCGAGGTGGCGGGGCTGCCCGGCTACGACCTCTCCCTCGCTGGTCACGCCTCGACCATCGCGCCCAGTCGGGGGCAGCCATAGGAGCACCATGTCGTCTTCATCCACGCAGAACCTCGCGCGCGCTCGCCCTGCTCACAGCCGAGAGCGCGGCGGTGGGCCTCGCGTCGCCGCGCTGGTGGCCGTGCTCGGCGCGAGCGCGGGCCTCTTCGCGGGCGCTGGCTGCAAGGCCAAGGATGACGCACGCGCGCGTCCAGCAGTCGAGCTGCGGGTGTTCGCCGCGTCCTCGCTCACCGAGGCCTTCGAGGATCTCGCCGAGGGCTTCGAGGCCGCCAACCCCGAGGTCGACGTGCAGCTGAGCTTCGCCGGCAGCCAGGCCCTGCGCCTGCAGATCGAGCAGGGGGCGACGGCCGAGGTGTTCGCCTCGGCCAACGCGACGCACATGCAGGCGCTGGTCGACGCAGGCCTGGTCGAGGGGGCGGCGACCTTCGCGAGCAACGAGCTCGTGGTCATCGTGCCGATCGAGGCCGCGCCGGGGACCCAGGCGATCACCACCTTCGATGCGCTCGACGACGCCGAGCGGGTGGTGATCGGCGCGCCGGAGGTGCCGGTGGGGGCTTATACCCGGACGCTGCTCGACCGGGCCGAGGCCGCGCTGGGGGAGGACTTCGTGGCGAAGATCCGCAGCCACGTGGTCTCGGAGGAGAGCAACGTCCGCCTGGTCCGGGCCAAGGTCGAGCTCGGGGAGGCGGACGCGGCGGTGGTCTATCGCACCGACGCGGCCGCCTCGGACACCGTGCGCACGATCGCGATCCCCGGGGAGCTCGGCGTCCGCGCGGGCTATGAGATCGGTGTGGTCGCGGGCTCGCCCCAGGCCACGCAGGCGCGGGCCTTTGTCGCCTATGTCCGCTCGACCCGCGGGCGAGCGTTGCTCGAGGCCCGCGGGTTCACCATCGAAGAGGACGCGGGCGTGGGCGGGGAGCGCGAGGCGAGGCCGTGAGGCGGGCGGGGAGCGAGGGGAGGGGATGAGCCCGCTGCGGATCCCCGGCCCGATGCGCCTGGTCGGGGCGAGCCTGGCCGGCCTGCTGCTCGTCTGCTTGGTGCTGCCCCTGGTCGCGCTGGGCTGGTCGAGCTCGATCGACGCGCTGGCGGCGGGGCTGGCTCACCCGCTCTTCGCCCCGGCGCTGTGGCTGAGCCTCCAGACCACGCTGGTCAGCTTGGCGCTCACGCTGCTCATGGGCACGCCGCTGGCCTGGTGGCTGGCGAGCTCGCGCTCGCGCCTGTCCCAGGTCGTCGCGGTGCTCGTCGATCTCCCGATCGTGATCCCGCCGGCGGTGGTCGGCGTCGGCCTGCTGGCGAGCTTTGGCCGCCAGGGGCTGCTCGGTCCGGCCCTCGCCTCGCTCGGGCTGAGCCTGCCCTTCTCGCGGGCTGCCGTGATCTTGGCGCAGCTCGTGGTCGCCTCGCCCTTTTACGTGCAGGCGGCGGCCAACGCCTTTCGCAAGGTCGAGCCCGACACGCTGATCGTCGCGCGCAGCCTCGGGGCCTCGCCGGCCGAGGCGCTGTGGCGGGTCGCGCTGCCCGTGGTCGCGCCGGGGCTGGTCGCCGGGGCCTCGCTGGCGTGGGCGCGGGCCGTGGGCGAGTTCGGGGCGACCTTGCTCTTCGCCGGCAACATGCAGGGCAAGACCCAGACCATGCCGCTGGCGATCTTCCGGGCCCTCGAGACGGACGTGGCGCTCGCGGTGGTGTTCTCGCTGGTGCTGGCGGCCATGGGCGCGGTGCTGCTGGCGGCCATGCGCGCGGGGCCGCGGCTGCGCGCGCTAGCGAGGGGGCAAGGGCGGTGAGTCGGTGAGTGGGTGGCAGGCGGAGCTGAGCGTGCGCCGCGGGGACTTCAGCCTCGCGGTCAACCTCGCGGGCGGGCCCGGGGTGCTCGCGCTGATCGGCCCCAACGGCAGCGGCAAGACCACGATCTTGCGCGCGCTCGTGGGCGCGGTGCCGGTCGAGCGCGCGGAGATCGTCGTCGCCGGCGAGACCCTCGTGAGCAGCGCGCGCGGCCTCTGTCTGCCCATGGAGCGCCGCCGCCTGGGCTACGTGCCCCAGGGCTACGGCCTGTTCTCGCACCAGAGCGCCCTCGACAACGTGGCCTTTGGGCTGTCGACGCGCGCATCGACGGTCCAATCGATGAAGCGGGAGAGCTGGTGGCGAGGCAAGCGACGCAGGCGCGAGCAGGCGCGGGCTCGCGCGCTGAGCATGCTCGAGATCCTGGGTTGCGGCGCCCTGGCCGAGCGCCCGGTGAGCGCCCTCTCTGGTGGCGAGCAGCAGCGCGTCGCCCTCGCTCGCGCGCTGGTCATCGAGCCAGCCATGTTGCTCCTCGACGAGCCGCTCGCGGCCCTCGACGCGATCACCCGCCGGGCGGTCCGGCGCGTGCTCGCCGAGCACCTCGCTAGCTGTGGGCGGCCCTCGCTGCTCGTGACCCACGATCTGCGCGACGTCGAGGCCCTCGACGCGCGGATTTGTGCCCTCGACCATGGGCGGGTCGTGCAAGTGGGGCAGCTCGACGAGCTGCGGGCGGAGCCGGCGACGGACTTCGTGGCGGAGTTTTGTGGCTTGGACTCGGGCTCGAGGAAGGCCGCAAAAACCTGATCCGGGTCAGCTGGGAGCGAGCCGGCGGCGATGCTCGCGTGCATGGATGCGGTCTTGGCCAAGGACGTCTGATCGAGCGCGAGCAGCTGCGCGCGGATGCAGCACAACGACGCCGGCGGGCTGGTTGCCTCAGCCGCCGGCGGGCATGGGCGCGGCCACGGCGTCGATCCACAGTCGGTGCAGCTGCGTGTCGGTGAAGGTCTCGCGGGCGAGCTCGCCCCAGGTCTGGCCTTCGGGCGGCGTGTAGCCGCGGTTGGGATCGAGGGCCACGGGCACCGCGGCGACGCGGCCCTTGGGCGGCTCGAAGCCCACGGTCAGCCCGTAGAGCAGGGTCATGATCTCGTCGCCCTTCTCGCAGCCGCAGCTGACGACGGCCGCGGCGGCGCGCTCGGCCAGGGCCGTGCAGCGCTGCTCGGGGGCGACGGTCGAGAGCTGGGAGAAGGCCTCGGCGAGGGCCGGGCAGGCGTTGGCGTAGCCGCGCACGCCCTGGGCCACGAACACCGCGCGCTCGTTGGCGTCGGTGGGCAGCTTGGCCTTCATGGTCGAGAGCATCTCGGGCTTGCGCGGCGCCGGCGGGGGCTCGGGGTCGGTGACCTGGACGAGGGCGCGGATCTCCATGCGCCCGGCGGCCGAGAGCCCGCGCCACAGCTCGGCGACGGCGGTCACGGGCACGTCGTTGGCGATCGCGATCGCCATGACCCCGGGCTCGGGGATGCGCCGCGGCGGGTTGGCCAGCCAGTCTTGGATCGAGATCGCGGCCCCGCTCTGGGGATCGTGCATGCCGGCGGTGGTCAGCGTGATCACGCTGGTCTGCGTGGGGTGGTAGCTCGGGGCGGTCCACTCGACCACGGGCAGGGCGATGGGGGGGATCCCGAGGTCGTAGTCGCACATGCGCTCGAGCTCGGGCTGGAGCGCGGCGGTCGAGCAGGCCGCAGGGGTGGCCTCGCCGGGAGTGCCGGGTTCGCCGGGAACGCCGGGATCGCCGGCCTCGGCTGCTGCCGGGCCGCCCTGCTCGGCCTGGGCCTGGTCCGTGTCCGCCGACTCCTTGGGGGGCGCCTTGCAGGCGGACAGGGGGAGCAGGGCGAAGCTCAGGAGTAGGGCGAGGCGGCGCACGACGGCGAGGGTAGCGGCCGTCGCCAGCCAAACCAAGCGCGCCGCTCGAAGTCGGCGCGCGGGCGCGTCATCAGTCGATGCGTCGGCGTCGCGGCATCTTGCGCTCGGGCAGGGGCGCCGACTTGCGCACGCGAATGACCACGGACTTGCTCGCGGGCGTGCCCGAGTGGGGATCGCGGCGCTCGAGGGGGACGAGCACGTTGGCCTCGGGGAAGTAGGCCGCGCAGCAGCCCGGGGGCACGTGGTGGGGGACGGCGACCCAGCGCTCGGCGACGCGGCGGCGGCCGTCGTGCTCGCTGATCAGATCGACCTGGTCGTAGGGCTCGAGCCCGAGCTGCTCGAGGTCGCCGAGGTTGATCATGATCAGCCGGCGGTAGCCCTCGATGCCGCGCAGGCGATCCCCGGGGGCATAGATGACGCTGTTGTGCTGGTCGTGGCTGCGCAAGGTGGTCAGCAGCAGCTGATCGTCGTCGAGGGTGGGGGCCTCGGGGAGCGCGAGCTGGAGGCGAGCGGGGGCGAGCGGGAGGGTCTCGGGGAGCGGGGCAGGGTCGCCGACGCAGCGCTCGATGAGCGTGCGAATCTGGCCGTAGTCGCTGGCCAGGGCCGGCCAGTCGACGTGGGGGTCGTCGGGGAAGCAGGCGGCCCCGAGCTCGGCGAGGATCCGCGGCTCCCCGCGCAGCTGCGGGCTGGCCGGGGTCGCGTGGCCGCGGCCGAGCTTGGTGCGGCCGTCGAGGCCCTCGAAGCTCAGCAAGGCGGGGCCGCCCTGCTGGCGCTCGAGCTCGCTGCGCGAGAGGCAAGGCAAGATCAGCGCGGTCTCGCCGGTGATCAGGTGGCCGCGGTTGAGCTTGGTCGAGACGTGGACCGTGAGCGCGCAGCGGCGCAGGGCCTCGGCGGCGCGCTCGGTGTCGGGGGCCGCCGAGAGCAGGTTGCCGCCGAGGCCGAAGAGCACGCGGACCTCTCCGGCGAGCATGGCCGCGAGGGCGCCGCCGACGTCGTGGCCGGGCTCGCGCGGCGGCGCGAAGCCGAGGCCCGCCTCGAGGGCGTCGAGCAGGGTCGCGCTGGGCCGATGGTCGACGCCCACGCGGGTGCTGCCGACGACGTTGCTGTGGCCCATGAGCGGCAGGGCGCCCGCGCCCGGGCGGCCGACGCTGCCGCGCAGGAGCAGGGCGCCGAGCAGGGCGCGCAGCGTGTCCACGCCGTGCTCGTGCTGGGTCAGGCCGGTGCCCCAGCTGGCGATGGTCGCCCGCGAGCCGGCGAACACGGCCGCGGCCGCGCGCAGGTCTTCTTCGGGGCAGCCGCAGCCCGCGGACAGCTGAGCCCACGACAGGTCCTCGATCTTGGTCGCGAGCGCCTCGTAGCCGGTGGTGTGCGCGTCGACGAACTCGCGCGCGACGGCCCCCGCCTCGATCGTCCCCTTGATCAGCGCCGCGATCACGAAGGCGTCGGTGCCCGGGCGGATCTGCAGGTAGAGATCACAAAGCGCCTCGCCGGGCCCGAACCAGTCGCTGCGTCGGCGCAGATCCTTGACCCGGCGCAGGCCGGTCTCGAGCAGCGGGTTGATGGCGATCAGCTTGGCCCCGCGGGCCTTGGCCATGCGCAGCGAGTCGAGCATGCGCGGGTGGTTGCTGCCGGGGTTGTGGCCGAAGCAGAGTACGGCCTCGCAGCGCTCGAAGTCGGCGAGGCCGACGGTCGCCCGCTCGACGCCGAGCTGCTCGCGCAGGGCGATGCGGCTGGCGTCGTGGCAGAGGTTGGCGCAGTGGGCCAAGTTGTTGGTGCCCAGGCGGCGGGCGAGCAGGCCGAGCAAGAACGCGGCCTCGTTGCTCGAGCGCCCCGAGGCGTAGAAGGCCGCCTGGCTCGGGCGCTCGAGGCCGCGCAGGGCCTCGGCGACGCGGGCGATGGCGTCCTCCCAGGAGATCGGGACGTAGCCGGGGGTGCCGGGCAGGTGGATCATCGGCTCGGTCAGCCGGCCCTGACCCGCGAGCCATTGATCGCTGCGCTGACCGAGCTCGCGCAGGGTGTAGGTCGCAAAGAAATTCGCGGTCGCGCGGCGCTGCCCGCCCTCGTCGGCGACGGCTCGCGCGCCGCTCTCACATAGCTCCAGGCGACGCGGGTGATCGGGGGTCGGCCACGCGCAGCCGGGGCAGTCGAAGCCCGTCGCCTGGTTCGCCTGATGAAAGAGTCGAAGGCCGCGAACGGGCCCCAGCTTGCGCAGCGCGTCGTTGGCCGCGACGGCCAGCCCGGGGAAGCCCGCGGCTGCATCGGGCGGGCGCTCGACGGTCATGGGCGCCGTCACCAGCGGGTTTTGGGCGCTGGGGAGTGTGGCAGGGAGGGCCGCGCCTGGTTGGTCGTCGTCTTCGATCGGCATGTGGAGCCGGGGGGCATCGTGCCCAGCCAGGGCGCGGCGATCAAGCTGGTGAGCCGGCTCGTTCGCATGGATCGCCAACTGGGTTCACTGGCTGGGATCGGTAGTCGAGATCACTGGGCGGGCACAGCGTCGAGACCGCGTTTGACTGCCAACTGCGGGCTCGGTGAGACTCTCGTCATGGGAGCGCTCAGCGGAGAAACGAGGCGAGTCAGGGCCATGCTCGCGGTGGCCACGGCGGTCTCGGCGTTCATGGCGACGGCCGGCCTGGGCTGCCAGTCGAGCGAGGCGCCCCGCGTCGAGCTGCCGGTGTCCGTCGACGGCTCGGGCCTCGAGGCGCCGACCAGCGACCTCGGCTGGCGCGTCGAACTCGAGGAGGCGCGGGTGGTGATCGCCGACATCGAGTTCACGACCGCGGGCGAGGTCTCCGAAGAGCGGGCGCCTTCGGCCGGCGCGTGGCTGCTCGGCCGGCTCGAGGGCGCGCTGTGGTCGACGGCCTGGGCGCACCCGGGCCACGAGCAGGGTGGCGAGGTGATCGGCGAGCTCCCGGGGACCTGGGCGGTCGACTTCGTCGGCGACTCTGGCCTCGAGCTCGGCCTGGCCACGCTGCTCGTCGGCAACTACACGGCGATCAACTTCACCTTGGGCTCGGCGAGCAGCGACGAGGTCGACGCGGACGACGAGCTCCTCGGACACAGCGCGATCTTGCGCGGGGTGGCGAGCCTCGACGACGACCCGGAGGCGAGCGTCGCGTTCACGGTGGTCATCGACTCGCCCGAGGATCGCCAGATCGTCGGGGCGCCCTTCGACGCCGACGTCGACGAGAGCTCGCCGGAGGGGATCGCCTTGCGCCTGCTCGATCGCGATCCGATCGAGGACGATCACCTCTTCGATGGCATCGACTTCGCGGCCCTCGACGCCCTCGACGGGGCCGAGGACGGGGTGCTGGTGCTGGTCGATCCCGACGCCGCCGAGGCGGCCGTCGACGAGGCCCTGTCGGAGGCCTACTACCAGATCCGACGCGAATTTCAGAGCCACGACCTCTTCGAGGGGGCCGCGCTGTGACCATCATGACGAACATCGACAACAAAGAACAATCTCGCGCGGGTCGCCGCGTTCGCTCGCTCTTCGCCCTGGCCGCCCTGGTCGCTTCGCCCGGCTGCGCGGCGGGGGAGGGGGAGGTCGAGGTCCGCGCCTGGGGCGAGTCCTTCATCGAAGATGGCATCCCCGCGTCCGAGATGGACGACGGCTGGGCGATCGCGTTCTCGCGCTTCGAGGTCGAGCTGACCGAGGTGTCGATCGCCGGGGTCTCGCTGGACGATCCGGGGGTCCTCGACATCAGCGAGGCGAGCGATGGCCGCGGTCAGCTGGTCGGGCGCGCGAGCGTCCCGGCGGAGGACTACGAGGACGCGTCCTTCACCCTCGCCCAGGTGTCGATCGAGGGCACGGCCAGCAAGGACGGCGAGGTCAAGAGCTTCGCCTGGCGCTTCGAGCCCGCGACGCACTACTCGGACTGTGAGACGGTCACCGAGGTCCCGCGAGACGGGACCGGGGAGCTCCAGATCACGATCCACGCCGATCACCTCTTCTACGACAGCTTGGTCTCCGAGGAGCCGGGGCTGGGCTTCGACGCCGTCGCCGCCGCCGACCTCGACGCGGACGGCGAGGTCACCCAAGAAGAGCTCGCGGCCACGGACATCGGGCCCTACGACCCGGGGAACCTCGACATCGACGACATGTGGAGCTTCCTCGCCGCGCAGGCCCAGACCATGGGTCACGTCGACGGCGAGGGGCACTGCCACTCGGACTGAGCCCCTCGATCGCAGACGCGCACCGGGGGCGCGCGTACGCACGCGCGCCCCCGGTGCGCTAATCTTCGCCGAGCATCGCTCGAGACATGCCGCAGGTGTCGCGAAAACTAGGAGCCCGTGGTGAAACCCAACACGACACCTCGCTTGGGACTTTCGCCGAGGGCTTTGTCGCCAAAACTTGCAGTACGCCCGGTACAGCGGCGTTTTGGCTTCGCGCCCTCGACGAAAATTCCGGCGCCAGGAGCCGCGCTGGGTTCCACCACGGGCTCCTAGTGTGCGCTCCAGAGGACTCGAAGGGTCTCAGGCGCCGGACCGCCGGTTGCTGACGAGGCGCGAGTTTGTCGGGCACAAATGACTGACGAGCAACGAAGTCAGCGGCCGGTGCTCCAAGTCTGGGGCTCTTCGAGTCCTCTGGTGGAGCGCACACCAGGGCTCCCTGGGTCGTCGGCAGCCGTGTGGTGTCGGCGGGGCCGGGCGCTCGTCGTGCTCGCGCTGGGTTGGGCGTGCCCGGAGATGGCGTGGGCGCACCCCGGTGAGGACGAGGCGAAGCGGGCGCACCCCACGGGGGAGGGGGAGGGCGAGGGCGGTGAAGGGGAGAGCGAGGGCGGTGAAGGGGAGAGCGAGGGAGCGGGGGACGAGGAAGCGGGGGACGAGGAAGCGGGGGACGAGGGAGCGGGCGACGTCGTCGAGCTGAGCCCTGACTATGTCACGCGGGAGATCGTCGTGGAGGCGCCCATGGAGACCGCCGGGGCGACGACGATCACCGCCGAAGAGATCGCCGCCATCCCGGTGCGCACGGCCGAGGACAGCCTGCGCCTGGCCCCCGGCCTGGTGCTCGTCCAGCACGGCGCCGAGGGCAAGGGCCAGCAGTTCTTCATGCGGGGCTTCGACGCGGTCCACGGCATCGACTTCGAGGTCGAGGTCGACGGCGTGCCGATCAACGAGTGGTCCAACGTCCACGCCCAGGGCTACCTCGACCTCGGCATGTTCATCCCGGAGCTGATCCGCAGCGTCGAGGTGCTGCCCGGGCCCTTCGTCCTCGACCAGGGCCCCTTCGCCCTCGCCGGCTCCGCGCGCATGGAGCTGGGCGTGGCCGAGGAAGACCGCGGGCTGCGGGCGAGCCTGGGCTTCGGCAGCACCGGCCGCCTGCGCGCGCTGGTGACCTACGCGCCCAAGCTCGAGCCGGGCGAGGAGGACGACGGGCGCTTCGTGGCCGCCGAGGTGATGACCGACCCCGGCTACGGCGAGAGCCGCGACAGCCGACGCGCCGTGGTCATGGTCCGCCAGCCGCTCTACACCCGCGCCGGGGATCGGGTCACGGCCACGCTGATCGGTCAGGCCGCGGCCTTCGGGCTGCCAGGGACGACCTCGCTGGCCGAGTACGAGGCCGGGCGGATCGGCTTTTGGGGCGCCCAGGACAACGGCGAGGGCGACGCCCAGCGCGGTCAGGCCTCCGTCGAGTGGAAGCGATCGCGCGCGCGCTGGCAGCTGCGTGCGCTCGCCTGGGGGGGCTATCGCCGCCTCGAGCTGATGGAGAATTTCACCGGCTTCCTCGAGGAGCCGGTCTACGGAGATCGCAGGGTTCAGCGCCATGAGGACCTGCCCTTTGGGGCGCGCGCCGACGCCCACGTGCACCTCGGCCCGCGCCTCGAGCTGCGCGCGGGGCTGGGCGTGCGCGGCGACAGCTTCGCGCAGAGCGAGGAGCGGGTCGATCTCCAGCGCAGGCCCTTCGAGACCACCCGCGACCTCCGGGCGACCCAGGTCGACGCCTGGTCCTACGTGGGCGTGCGCTGGTGGGCCGTCGACGCGCTCGAGATCAACGCCGGGGCCCGGGTCGACGTGTTCGCCTTCGACGCCCTCGACCAGCTGGGGACGAGCGAGGAGGACGAGGAGGGCGAGGTGGTCGAGTCCGGTGCGGTCCGCGGCGGGGGCGTGCGCGCGGCCGCGAGCCCGCGGCTGAGCTTGCGCTGGTCCCCGCTGCGCCGGCTCGAGGCCTTCGCGGCCTACGGACGGGGCTTTCGCCCGCCCGAGGCGCGGGCCTTCATCACCGAGGAGGTCGACACCCTCGGCGTGTCCAGCGATCGCGTGGACGACGAGGGGCCCTCGACGAGCGCCTCGGACAGCGGCGAGCTCGGCCTGCGCTGGCGTCCGCTGCCGGCGCTGAGCGTGAGCGTGCTCGGCTTCGCCACCTACCTGAAGGGCGAGTCGATCTACGACCACGTCTCGCGCCGCAACCTCGAGCTCGCGGCCACGCGGCGCCTGGGCGTCGAGCTCGATCTCGACGCGCGCCCGCTGCCCTGGCTGGGCGTGGCGGCCTCGCTGACCTGGGTCGACGGCCGCTTCATCGCCTCGGGCAACCCGATCCCGCTCGCGCCGACGCTGGTCGGTAGCGCGCGGGCCTGGCTCGCCCACCGACTGGGCGCGCGGGCGGGGCTGATGGTCTTTGGCTGGGCCCCGCGCCCGCTGCCCTACGGCGCCACCGGCTCGGGCATGGTCCGCGTCGACGCGACCTTGGGCTGGCACCTCGACCGGGTGCGCGTGGATCTGGCCGTGGAGAACCTCCTGGGCATGCGCCTGCGCGAGGGCGAGTACTACTTCGCCAGCAATTTCCAGCCCGGCGAGGCGGCGAGCCAGCTGCCGACCCTCCACTACGTCCCGGGGCCGCCGCTCAACGCCCGAGCGACGCTGACCTTCGTGTTTTGAGGCTCAGGCCCCGGCGTGCTCGAGGCCGACCAGGAGCGCGCCGAGCATGGTCCGCAGCTCGGTGCTGAAGTCCACGCGCAGGGACTCGAGATCGGGCAGGCTCAGGGCCTCGCGCGCGCGCGCGCCGGGCTTGGCGGTGTGGTGGACGCCGACCACCAGGGCGTTGATCTGGAGCATCAGCCGGGCGCCCTGGCCCGGCACCAGGAAGGGCAGGCGGCGCTCGAGCAGCGCTCCGGTGACCGCCACGCGGGCGAGCAGGCGGCGCTTGAACTCGGCGATCTGCTCGACCTCGACGTTTTGCTCGAGGACCCCCGAGAGCAGGCTGAGCAGGCGCGTGAGCGTCGTTCGTGGGTCGAGGGTGTCGGCGACCAGGCGGGCGACGCGGGCCGAGGACCAGGGGCCGCGGCCGCCCTCGAGGGCCTCATCGAAGAGCTCGAGCCAGTCGAGGAGCTGGCGCTCGAGGAGCTCGAGGAAGAGCGCCTCTTTGGTCGGGAAGTAGATGAACACCGTGCCCTTGGCGACGCCCGCGGCCTTGGCGATGTCGCTGATCTTGAGGGCGGTGAAGGGCTGCTCGGCGAAGCGCTCGGCGGCGGCGTCGAGCAGCTGGTCGCGGCGGCGCTGCTTGTCTTCGGCCCGGCGGGCGCGTCGAGGGCGGTCGGAGCTGAGCATTTGATGACTCGAAGTCATTTTCTAGGTGACCTGAGGTCATGGTTCAAGGGGAGAGGAAAAGGGCGTGATATCCGCGTTTTGGGTCACGAAGAGCCGATAGCTGGGATTCCTGCTCTGCCCCGCGACGCCGCGAGAGCGCGCCCACAAACAATCCATGGCGATTCTCGCCGTAATCAGCCACGATTGATCGATATGACGGCCCGTGCTCGAGCGCGCCGGATGGCCTCCATGGTGGCGCTGCTGCTGGTCGCGGTGGGCGTGATCGTGTCGGCCTGTGTGCCGGTCGCCCAGACCAGGACGCCGCCGGACCCGCCCCTGCGCGCGACCATCGACCTCGATCTCGAGGGCGCGCTCGCGGACGATCGACCGATCCGGCTGACGGGTCGGGAGGGCACGGATCTACCCCTGAGCTCCCTGGAGGTCCTGGGGACGGTCGAGGATCCGCTGGCCTTCACCCAGCTGCGCCTGAGCTTCGAGAACCCCGAGCCGGTGACCCTCGACGCCACCTTGAGCGTGCTGCTCCCGCCGGGCGCGACGATCACCCGCTTCGCGGCCTCCATCGAGGGCTCGTGGCGCGAGGCCGAGGTCGTCGGGCGCAAGCCCGGGCAGCTGCGCCCGCCGCTGCATACTCGGGCGAAGCCGGCCCTCGAGGCGCGCGCCGAGCTCGGTGAGCGCTTCGAGGTCGAGCTGCCCAACATCCCCGCGCGGAGCACCCAGCAGCTGATCGTGTCCTACGCCGAGACCTTCGCGCGGGCGGACCAGCCCTACCGCGTGCGCCTGGCCGGGCTCCACGACGTGCCGCGCTTCTCGGCCCGGGTGATCGTCGTGGGTCAGCCGGATCCGCTGCTCGAGGTGTTCGCGGGCAGCCGGATCCCCGAGACCCTGGGCATCGACGAGTCGGGCCGGCGCGTGCTCGAGCTCGACACGCGGGACTGGACGGCGACGGACGACCTCGTCGTGCCGACCTCGGGCAAGCGGCGCACCGGGGTCCGCAGCGGGCGCAAGGTGGCGGTCCGCGTCGACCCCATGACCCACGATCACGCCGCGCCGATCAACGGCCTGGCGGTGCTCTTCGACACCAGCGCGTCCCAGGCCGTGGGCTACCACGAGCGCGTCGAGCAGCTCGCCGGGCTGATCGAGGCGCTGCAGCCGTGGACCGGCGACGAGATCTGGCTGCGCCTGGTCGCCTTCGATCAGGGCTTCGAGACGGTCTACGAGGGGCCCCTGGGCGAGATCGATCGTCGCGCCTTCGAGCGCCTGCACACGCGCCGGGCCCTCGGGGCCTCCAACCTCGTCAGCGTGCTGCGCCACACCGGGGCGCGCCGCGGCCACGAGGTCGATCGCGTGCTGCTGATCTCCGACGCCGTGGCCACGGCGGGGGTCTCGGGGCGGGCGGCGGTGCTCGAGAGCGTGGCCGAGCTCGCCGACAGCGGGGTGCGTCGGATCGACGTGCTCTCGGGCTCGGGTCGCGAGCCGTGGCGGCTGCGCAGCCTGGTCCGCCAGCTGCCCGAGTCGGGCCTGGTCCTCGACAGCGCACAGACGCCGCGGGGCGTGGTCCGTCGGCTGCTGCGCACGGTCCACGACGACGTGCGGATCACGGTCCCCGGGGCGCGCTGGTACTACCCCGAGGTCGTGCATGGGGTGCAGTCCGACGACGAGATCCTGGTCTTCGCCGACGTCGAGCCGGCGGCTGGCGGGCTGCGGGTCACGGTCGAGAGCCACAGCAAGGAGAGCCTGCAGATCCCCCTGGTCGAGGTCGAGGAGCCCCTGGTCGGCTGGGCCCTCGAGCGCGGGCGGGTGCAGCTGCTCGAGGCCGCCCTCGAGGCCAACGCCGACGCGCCCGCGGCTGTACGCAAGCAGGCCTGGCGTCAGCTCGTGACCCGCTCGATCGCCCACCGCATGCTCAACGACTACACGCACCTGGTCATGCTCGGCGACGAGCGCGACTACCTGGAGAGGCGCGTGGATCCTGCGGCCCTGGCCGACGTCCTGGTCGCGGGTCCGGAGGGGGTCGTGCGCCGCCAGCGAGGGGTGCCCAACGTGCTGAAGGAGGCCGAGGTCCCGATCGCGCGCAACCGGCTGCCGCGCTTTCCCAGCGAGGAGCTGGGCGCCGAGCAGCTCGAGCTGCTGGCCTCCTCGCCTGCGGGCGGGCGAGATGAGGGCGAAGCGCCCGAGCCCGATCCCGACGCCGCGGTCGTGGTCGGGGATCTGGCCGAGGCGAGCGCGCGACCGCCAGCGCCGCGGACCCCGGCGGAGGAAAGCGCGGCGGCGGCCCTCGCGGCGATGCGCCGGGCCAAGCCCACCCCCCGCCGCCGACGCGGGGCGCGAGCGCGGGCGCACCCGCCCCGGCGCAGCCTCGAGGACGCCTACCGCGGCAACCTGCTCACGATCATGAACCTGATCGCCTGGGGCCACGTGGCCGAGGCCAAGCAGGTCGCGTGGACCTGGCGCGAGGCGGAGCCCGCCGAGGTCATGGCGGTGGTCGCCCTCGGCGAGGCGCTCGAGGCCAGCGCGGAGGTCGAGGAGGCGGCCCGGGCCTACGGCTCGATCATCGATCTCTTCCCCGAGCGCGCCGACATGCGCCGCTTCGCGGGCACGCGCCTCGAGCATCTGGGCAGCGCCGGCGGACGCCTGGCCATCGACAGCTACCGCCGCGCTCGCGAGCAGCGTCCGGATCAGCCCTCGAGCCACCGCCTGCTGGCCTTCGCGCTGCTCCGCGCGGGCCGCTACGAGCAGGCCTTCGCGGCGCTGTCGAGCGCGCTGAGCCACGACTGGAGCGGGGGCCGCTTCGCCGGGGTCGACCACATCCTGCGCGAGGACCTCGGCCTGGTCGCCGCGGCCTGGCTGGCTCACGAGCCCGCGGCCAGCGAGCGGATCTCTGCTGGCCTGCGCCGCGCCGGGGCCGAGCTCGCCCGCGAGCCCTCGCTGCGCTTCGTGTTGACCTGGGAGACCAGCCACAGCGACGTCGACCTGCACGTCCGCGACGGGCTGGGCAGCCACGCCTACTACGACAACCGCGGCCTGCGCTCCGGCGGCGCGCTCGAGTACGACGTCACCGAGGGCTTCGGCCCCGAGGTGTTCACGATCATCGGTGAGCCGACGGGCTACCCCTACAACCTCCAGGTCTACTACTACGCCCGCGGGCCGAGCGGCTACGGCATGGGCAAGGTCCAGATCCTCGAGCACGACGGCCGCGGCCGGATCGCCTTCGACGAGCGCCCCTTCGTGATCCAAAATGACCGCGCGCAGGTCGACCTCGGCGATCTCGACGGCTCGTTGATCGGCCGTTGAGCGCTCGCTGAGCCGCGCAGCGTGGCGGGAGTCGGGGCGAAGGCGGGAGATTGGGGCAAGCGCGGCTCGGCCGCGTATACTCGCGGCCATGAGCGACAGGCGGGCCATCGGGTTGCGGGTCCTGATCACCGGGGCGTCCATGTGCGTGGTCATTGCTGGCCTGCGCGAGGCCGGACCGATCCTCGTCCCGGTGCTCTTCTCGGCCTTCCTGGCGATCCTGGCGATCCCCCCGGTCAACGCCCTGCAGCGCCACAAGGTCCCCGACTGGCTGGCGGTGACGATCGTCGTGGTCGGCGTGCTCGGGGCCGTCTCGCTGATCTCCTTGCTGATCGGCAGCTCGATCGCCGGGTTCTCGGAGAACCTCGACACCTACGAGGCCCAGCTCAAGACGATGACCGCCGGCGCCCTCGACTGGATCGAGGCGCAGGGCTTCGAGGTCTCGACGGACGCGCTGCTCGAGCTGATCGATCCGGGCGCCGCCGCGGACTTCGCCGGTGGCCTGGTCACGGGCATCGGTTCGGCGCTGTCGAACACGGCCTTCGTGCTGCTGACCACGGCCTTCATCATGGCCGAGGCGGCCGGCCTGCCGCGCAAGCTCCAGGTCGCCATGGGGGCCAACGGCGGCGACCTGTCGCGCTTCACCGGGGTCGTCCAGGACATCCAGGAGTACCTGTGGATCAAGACCAAGATCTCCGTGGTCACCGGCCTGCTCGCCTGGCTGCTGTGCCTGGCCGTGGGCGTGGACTATCCGGTGCTCTGGGGCGTGATCGCCTTCTTCCTCAACTACATCCCCACGCTGGGCTCGATCCTCGCGGCGCTCCCGGCCGTGCTGCTGGGCTTCGTGCAGTTTGGCTGGGAGCGGGCCGCGGTGCTGATGGTCGGCTACCTGCTCATCAACACCGTGATGGGCAACATCGTCGAGCCCAAGGTCATGGGCAAGCGCCTGGGCCTGTCGAGCCTGGTGGTGTTCCTGTCCTTGGTGTTCTGGGGCTGGATCTGGGGCACCTTGGGCATGTTCTTGTCGGTGCCGCTGACGATGGTGGTCAAGATCTTGCTCGAGAACAGCGACGACCTGAAGTGGGTCGCGGTGCTGCTCGGCTCGGGCGCGGAGATGGAGGAGCGCCTCGATCCCACCCGGAGCATGCGCGGGCCGGTGATCGTGGGCGGGACCTTGCTGCGCACCGGTTCGTTCTCCTCCAAGGGTGGGGAGGACGCGAGCTCGAGCGCGCCGGAGGGCGCAGGGGAGTCGGTCGCTGCAAAGCCCGAGGACCCGACTGGCGGCGCGGCGGAGGGCGCCGAGGCACAGACGCCCGAGGACGAGGGTCCAGACGATCTCGACGTCCTCGCCGAGGAGCTCGTGGGCGAGGGCGAAGACGGGGCTGGGGAGGGGGCCGGGGAGGGGGCCGGGGACGGAGAGGACGAGGGCAGCCGTCGGGGATCGAGCGAGGACGGGCGGCCCGAGTGAGCGAGCGCTGGTGGCTCTACCTGCTGCGATCAACCCAGGCCGAGCGCACCTACGTGGGCATCAGTGTCGACGTCGACCGCCGCCTGTGCCAGCACAACGGTGAGCTCCCCGGGGGCGCCCGCAGCACCCGCGCGGGGCGGCCCTGGGCCGTGGCGAGGCGCTGGGGTCCCTTCGAGCACGGCCAGGCCGCTCGCCTGGAGCGGGCTCTCAAGCGCCGCCGGGGCGCGCTGCGGCTCGACTGGGAGCCGCCCGCGGACTGACCGAGACTGAGGGGGGCGAGCGAGGGCACGAGCGCGGCGCGGGGTCGAGCCTGCGCCGTCACTCGTGGGGCCTCACTGGCGAGCCTTGCCCGCCTGGACCACGACCTCGCGGCCGTCGGCGAGGCCCAAGGTCAGCTTCTTCCACGGGCCCACGGCGATCAGCCGCTCGAAGCGGAAGGGGTGCCCGGCGAGCTCGTGGCCGTCGACGGACTCGATCACGTCGCCGACGGCGAGGCCGGCCTTGGCCGCGGGGCTGCGCTCGTCCACGGCGGAGACGTCGTAGCGCAGCTCGGAGACCTCGGTGTCGACGGCGACCGCGGCGATCTCGAAGCCGAGCTCGCCGACCTCGCCCTTCTTGCCGGCTCGGCTGGCGAAGAGCTCGAGCTCACCGAGCTCTTGCTCCTCGCCCTCTCCCGAGAGCTCGAAGCCGACGCGGGACAGGTGGTAGGGGTTCTTGTCGGGGTTCGGATCGGTGGACGTGAGCACGAGGGTGACCCAGCCCGAGGTGACGTCCTCGAGGGCGAAGCGGCCCTCGGCGTCGGTGGTGTCCTGACCGGGCTCGCCGGGGCCCTCACTGGGGGCGGCGAGTCGGGCGGCCTGGGCCTCGTCGAGGGGCTCGCCGTAGGCGTGGACGGCGATCTTCAGGCCAGGGATGGGCGCGCGGGTGTCCGCATCGACGAGCTGGCCGCGGGCGAGGACCCGGGGGTGGGCGGTGGCCACGAGCTCGTCGAGGCTGGCCCCGGGGGCGAGCTCGAGCTGCCAGAGGTTGGCGCTGGCGGTGGGCGTGCGGGCCTCGAGGTCGTAGGTGCCCGGGGGCAGGGCGCCAAAGTGGAAGGCGCCCTCGGAGGGCCGGTAGAGGGCGGCGTGGCGGTGGGTGCCGTCCGCAGCGCGGAGCTCGAGGACGAGGTAGTCGGGGGTGCCGCCCTCGGTGAGGGCGACGCGGCCGGAGAGCTCGCCGGCCGCGGCGATGCGCAGCTCGGCCTCCTCGCCGGTGGCGATCGGCTCGACGACGACCTCGCCGCCGCCGGGGCGCAGCGCCGCGAGCACGTAGCTGCCGCCTTCGCTCAGGCCCTCGAGGGTGAAGCGGCCGTCGGCGTCGCTGCGCACGGGGGCGCTCAGGCGCCAGTCGGAGGCGAAGCGCGCCCGGCCGTGGCCCGCGGGGGCGCCGTCGGGGAGGCGCTGGGCGACGACGAGGGCGTCGGCGAGCGCCGTGCCCTCGGCGTCGAGGACCTGGCCGGAGATGGTCCCGGCCTGGGGCTCGACGAGCAGGTTGGCGTTGGCCTCCTTGCCGGGGGCGAGCCAGGCGAGGCGACCTTGGCGATCGGCGTCGCTGGTCTTGGGCGCGCGGAGGACCGGGGCGTCGGGGCCGTCGCCCGCGTAGGCGATGACCCGGAGGTTGCCAGACTGCACGCCCTCGATGCGGAAGTCACCCTGGGCGTCGGTCACGGCCGTGTAGCCCAGGCGCGCGCCCTCGCGGGTGGCCTCGACGAGGACGCCGGCGAGGGGGCCGTTCTTATCGCGCAAGCTGCCCGCGAGGACGCCGGCCCCCGGGGCGACGACCTGGAGCGCCTCGAGGTCCGCGTCTTGGAGCTCGGTGAGCTGGGGCTTTTGAACGAGGGGCTCACCCGTGCTCGAGACGACCCACAGCTCGTAGCTGCCGGCCGGGAGCCCGGCGAGTTCGAAGCCGCCCTCGGCGTCGCTGGGGGAGGAGGTGCGGGCGAAGTCGGGGTCGTCGACGAGCTGGGCGCGGACGCGCAGCCCGGCCGCCGGCTGCCGGCCCTTGGCCTCGACGAGAGCGCCGCGGATCGCCAGGCCCTCGCTGACCTCCCAGCGCTGGCCGGTGAGGTCCTCCGCGGAGACCTCGAGCTCGGGGTAGCCGTCCTCTGGGGTGGCGTAGCCGGGGCAGGAGAGCTCGACGGCGTGGCGACCGGGGAGCACGGCGAGCAGCTCGACCGCGCCCTCGCGGCCGATCTTGGCGCTGCGGCGCTCGCCCTCGAAGTCGAGGTGGCGCAGGTGGAGCTCGCCGTCGGGGCAGGGATCACCGCCCGTGGTGACGACGGTCCCCTCGACACGCTGCGCCGGGTGGACGGAGACGGTCACGGCGTCGCGGGTCTCGGCGAGGCCGAGGTGGACGGGCTGGGCGCGGCCGTAGAGCGTCGCGCCGTGGGCCACGAGGGCGTGGTCTCCGGGTTGGAGCTGGGTGACGCGAAAGTTGCCCTCGGCGTCGCTGAGGGCCAGCTGGCCGCCAGCCTCGACCACGACCCCGGGCACGGCCTCGCCGCTGTCTGCGAGGACGACTCGACCAGAGATCACGGACTCGGGGACGAGCTCGACGCTCGCCTCGGCGTTGGGGATGGCGGTGCGCTGGCGGTGGGCCGCGTGGCCCTCGGCGGCGGCGCTCAGGTAGACGGCGCCGCTCGGCCCCCACAGCGTGAAGTTGCCCTCGGCGTCGCTGCGCGCGAGGACTCGGGGGCCGGTCTCGCTGGCCTGGACCGTGACCCAGGCGTCGGCGATCGCCTCGCCGGAGACGTCTCGGACGACCCCGACGAGCCCCTGGCCGCCGGGGCTGAGGCTGAGATCGAGGCCGTCGAGGGTCTCGCCAGGCTGGAGGTGAGCGAGGGTGCGTCGGTGGCCGCGGCTGCGCTCGCCCCAGGCCGCGGGCAGGAATTCTCGGGCGCTGGCCTCGATGCGGGTGGACACGGGCCACAGGCCCTCGATGCGGTAGCTCCCGTCATCGCCGGTGGTCACGCAGCTGGGCTCGGCGGCTCGGCCCGCGAGCTCGGCCGCTGACGGCCAGGCGCAGACCTGGGCCTCGGCGAGACCCTGGCCGTCGAGGTCGCTGATCGTGCCGGCGAGGATCGCCTTGGGCTCGTCCTCGAGCGCGGGCGTGGCTGGCGGCTGCGGCTCGTCCTCGATCGGCGTCTGGGGGGTCTGCGGGTCGTTGGCGACCTGCTCGCGCGGGTTCATCTGGAGATCGACGAACCACCAGGTGACGGTCCCGACGACCGCGAAGAAACCAAGGACCGAGAAGGTTTTTTGACTGCGCCCCGCCATCGTGTCGTTTGCTCGCCCCCGCAGGCTGCGGCCGCGAGGATACGAAGTGATCTCACGGACCAGGGGGGTCCAACAACCCGAAATCCAGGTTTTTGCGCCGTGTCGGCGGGCCGCTGTCGCGTGCTGATCCCCGCCTCGAGGTGGGCGGGGATCAGCACGCAGTGTCCCAAACTCGTCGACGGCAGAGAGGTTCAGCGCTCGGGGTCGCTCGCGCGTTCGAACAAGGCCCTCGGGCTGGGAACGTGGCGAGCTCGCTGAGCCCAGGTGCGGAGCGTGTCGATAGCGTCTTCTCCGCGGATGTGCGCCTCGTCCGTGCGACTCGGCGGGAGGCCGCGGACCTCGAGGAGGGCGATGATCATGTCTTTGAGGACGGCGCGGCGCTCCATGATGCGGCCCTCTTCACGGCCCTCCTGGCGGCCCTCTTCACGGCCCTCCTGGCGTCCCTCTTCACGGCCTTCCTCGTGGCCGAGGTGATAGGTCCCGCTGAGGCGTTCGATGGCGAGGAATTCATCCTCTTTTTCGTCGATGTATCGCTCTTCGATGAGCTCCTGCACGAGTTCGCTCCTTTGGTGCTTGAGGATCGCTGACATCAAGATCGCAGTGTAGCGGCGGCGCCTGGGTGCTTCGAGGTGGCGGATCGCTCGCAGCGCGACGTGGGTGGCCCGTATATCGGCCACTTGAGCGTGCAGGGTCGCGGCCAGCACGGCTGCCGTCGGTCGCTCGCGCGCCGCGTTTGGATCGAGGACAGGCGGGACGCTGTCGACGTCGAGGACGAGGGCGTCCACGCGGGGTGGCGGACCTTCGGACCACGACCGCAAGAGCGCGGACATGGCTCTGGAAAAGGAGACGACGATCACCCAGGTGGGCCGTCGATAGCGCGCGGCCATGGCCCCCTGGTAAAAGGGATGGCGCCAGCGCTTTTCGGGATCCGAGCGGCGCTGGGCCTCGATGACCAGCACGGCCCCCGTGTTGTCATTGTCGCTTTCATCGTCGACGAGCACGAGATCGGGGAGCCCCTGGCGAACCGATACGTGGGCGTCTCCTGCGTCGAATTCGGCGATCCCCTGGCGATCCACGGGTCGGCCGCGGCTCGGGCGGGGGAGCGCGAGGAGATCGAAGGCCAGCCAGGGGTCCTCACGAAAGAGGTCGAGGATTCCTTGATGGAGCACGCTCGGCACATCGGTGATATCGGCCGGGGTCGCCGACGCGTGCGTCGAGGGTGAAAAAGGGAGTGTGAGGAGTCGAGGTGGCCGGAATTCGGGCCACCTCGACTCCTCGCAGTCGGACGCGATCTGACGCTCGAGGCGATCCTCAGGGACAGCTCTGGCTCTGCGCGACCTGGGCCGCGAAGGCGGCGTAATCCAGGGCCACCTGATCGGCGTACTCGCTTGCGACCTCGCGGACGAGGGCGCGGAAGGCCGCGTGCTCACCGTCGGTGCGCAGATCGATCTGCTCGTCGATGTCATGGGGGATGACCGTGTCGAGATAGTCCTCGTCGGCCCGGGCGTGGGCGGTGGCGAGGATCGTGCCCCACTGCTCGGCGAGCTTGGTGAAGCGCGTCTCGCTGTCGAGGTCCTCGGTGGGGAAGGTGTCCTTGAAAGGGGAGCGCTCGCGCACGCTGTAGTCGCCGTCGGGGAGGCTCAGCCAGCCGAGATGATCGTCGGCGCCGATGGCCAGGCCGCGCTGGGCGAGGACGACGCGCTGGGCGTTGTCGGTGGTCAGCGCGTCCAGCCACGCGCGCGCCCCCGCGTCGACGAAGGCGTAGGGCGTGGGCTCGCCCTGGCGCTTGAGATCGAGGATGCGGTCGTCGTCCTCGTCGCTGCTCGGGCCGTCGACGAGCACGTAGTAGCGGGGCGTGCCGAGGGAGCCGATCCCGGCGCCGAGGCGCTGGGCCACGTCCTCGATGGTGAAGTAGCCCGAGGTCTGGGCGAGGTCGCCGGCCGTGGTCGTCACGTAGCTCGACCACGCGCTCTCGATGGCCGCGCGCAGGCTCGCGTCGATGGCCGCGAGCTCGTCGTTGCCGAGGTCGAAGACTCGGCCGGCGCTGGTCGTGGTCGTCCACTCGTCGAGCAGATCCTCGCGCGAGCCCTCGTCTTCGACCTCGTCGAGGAAGTCGTCGAGCAGGCCGTAGGTGTTGGCGGCGGTGAAGCGCGTCGAGTTCTCGTCGTCGTTGGCGGCGTAGTCGGCCATGGCGTCGAGGTAGTGCTCGGTGAAGGCGTCGAGGAAGTCGTCGATGTCGGAGGAGGAGAAGCCCCCGTTGTCCTCGGCGACGAGCACCAAGCTGGTGGCCATGCGCCACAGATCCCACTGGTAGTCGGCGATCACCGCCTCGTCGAAGTCGTTGAGGTCGTAGATCACTCGGCCATCGTCATCGTCGAAGGCGCCGTAGTTGAAGGCGTGGAGATCGCCCTGGATCCAGATCCGGGTCTGGGCGTCGTCGCCAAAGTCCGCGAGGCGTTCGTCGTCGGCGAGGTCGGACCAAAACAGGTAGTTGGTGCCGCGGAAGAAGGCGAAGGGGGAGGCCGCCATCTTGCAGTGCTTGGCGCTGCGATCGCTCGTGGACAGGCTCGCGTCGTGGGCCGCGATCGTGGCGAGGAGCTCGGCGTCGCGGGTCGCGGCCGTGAACTCCCGGAGCGCGTCGGCGTCGGCGTCGGCGTCGTCGAGCTCCGCGGATCCGCAGGCGAACAGGAGAGGGAGCAGGATCGTGGGGAGGCGTTGCCGTCGCGCTGACACGGCCCTCCATAGCAATTCCGCGTTTCAGCGGCGTTGCAGATCGGTGGCGGAGAAGACCTGCTCATTTTATCTTGCTGGTTGCCAACAAGTTAAATCGGTATCCTGAAAATGTGCAGCAGCGGTCTCGAAATGGCACACAGCGGCCCGAGTTCGACTTCGCGCGGCCCGCGGGTGCGGCTGCGCTCTACTCGGCCGACTCGATCACCTGGCGAGTCTACAAAAACCCGATCTCGCTGTTCATCGGAGGCATCACGGCGGTGCTGCTCGAGCTCGCCGAGCCGCGGGTGCGCACGGGGGTCTGGGAGCACTCGATCTTCCCGCGCGATCCCCTGGCGAGGATGCGGCGCACGGGGATGGCCGCGCAAGTCACCGTCTACGCGCCAGCGCAGACGGCCGAGCGGGTGATCGCCAGCGTCGTGCGCATGCACGAGCGCGTCGAAGGGAGGACTCCCGAGGGCGTGGGCTACCGGGCCAACGATCAGGTGTTGCTCGATTGGGTGCAGGCGACGGCCAGCTTTGGCTTTCTCGAGGCCTACGCCCGCTTCGCGCGTCCGCTGAGGGATCTCGAGCGCGACCGCTACTACGCCGAGTCGCGGGCCTCGGCGCGGCTCTTCGGCGCCGAGGGGGCGCCGCGCAGCCTCGCAGAGCAGCGTGCATGCTTTGCGAACATGCGGCCCATGCTCGTGGCGCACCCGATCATCGTCGAGTTCCTCGAGCTGGTCGACGCCACGCCGGTGTTCCCCAAGCCGCTGCGCTGGCTGCAAAGCGAGATGATCCGCGCTGGTGTGGATCTGCTCCCGGAGGGGCTCGCGGCCGAGCTGGAGCTCGAGTCGCGCTGGGCCCTGGACGCGCGGGCGCGCAAGCGGCTCGCTCGGATCGGGGCGGCGGCGGATCGCCTGCCGATCCCCAAAACGCCGGCCGTGCAGGCCTGTCGGCGCATGGGCGTGCCGCTGCGTCGGCTCTATCTCTAGGAGCCCGTGGTGAAACCCACGGGCTCCTAGGCTGGAAGCTGCTCGAGGCCGGCCGCGAGCAGCACGGGGACGGCCTCGCCGATGGTCGAGAAGCCGTCTCCGACCGTGTCGCCCGCGAGGTAGCGCTGGTGGATGCCCTCGGCGATGACCGCGAGCTTGAAGCAGCCCAGGGCGACATAGAACCCGAGGCGCTCGATGGCCCGCCCCGAGCGCGCGGCGTAGCGCTGGGCCATGGCGTCGGCGTCGGGGAAGCCGGTCTCGCCGGCGCGGATGTGCGGCACGCCGAGCACGGGCTCGGTCATCGGATCCCAGTAGACCAGGCTCAGACCGAGGTCGGCGAGGGGATCGCCGAGGGTCGACATCTCCCAGTCGACGATCGCCAGCAGGGCGCAGCGATCGTGGGCGAGGAGCACGTTGTCGAGGCGGTAGTCGCCATGGACGATGGCGCGATCCGAGCGCGCGGGGAGCTGGGCCTGGAGCCGGCGGGCGAGCTCCAGGGGCGCCTCGTCGTCGCGGGTGCGCACGCGCTCCCACTGCCCGGACCAGCGCCGGACCTGGCGGGCGAGGTAGCCGTCGGCGCGGGTCGGATCGAGGCCGACGCTGGCCGGGTCGACGGCGTGGAGCTCGGCGAGACGATGGATGAGTTCGAAGGCGCAGTCGCGCTGCTCGGCGGGGGAGAGCGCGGCCGCGTCGGCGGCGGATCGGATCACGCGGCCGTCGACGAAGCCGGTGATCGCGAAGGGCACCCCGAGCACGGCGGGGTCCTCACACAGGAGCAGGGCAGGGGCGACGGGGACCGGGGTGGGGGCGAGGCGCTCGACGACGCGAAATTCCCGGGCCATGTCGTGGGCGCTGGGCGTGAGCGGGCCCAGGGGCGGGCGGCGGAGCACCCACTGCTGCTCGCCGTCGCTGAGCCAGTAGGTGAGGTTGGACTTGCCGCCGGCGATGCGCCGCGCTTCGAGGCGACCGGCGTAGCGCGGCAGGTTCGCGCTCAGGTAGGCGTGGAGGGCGTCGAGATCGAGGCCGGGGATCACTGGCCGCTCCCGAAGCGCTTGACCGTGCGCTTGGCGATGGACCAGCGGTGGGTCTCGCTGGGGCCGTCGTAGATCCGGAAGGGGCGGACCTCCTGCCAGTAGCGGGCGAGCAGGAGATCGGAGCAGGTCCCGACCGCGCCGGCGATCTGCACGCAGCGATCGGTGATCCGACCGACGGCCTCCGCGACGAAGGTCTTGGCCATGGACGAGGCCAAGCTCGCGTCGCCCTCGCCGCTGTCGAGGATCCAGGCCGTCTGGTAGATCAGCGCTCGGCTGGCGGCGATGTCGATCTCGTTGTCGGCGATCTGCTGCTGGACCATGCCGAGCTCGGCGAGGCGGCTGCCGAAGCCGCGGCGTTCGGTCACGTGGGCGAGCGCCAGAGCCTGGGCGCGGCGGGCCAGGCCCAGCCAGCGCATGCAGTGGGTGAGGCGGGCAGGAGCGAGGCGGAGCTGGGCGTACTCGAAGCCGCGATCGACCTCGCCGAGGATCGCATCGTCGGGGACGCGGCAGTCTTCGAAGACGACCTCGCTGTGCCCGGCGAACAGGCCGATGTCGAGGGTCTCGAGGTCACGGACCACGCGCATGCCGGGGTTTTGACCGTCGACCAAGAGCATGGTCGCGCCGCCGCGCTCGCCGGGCGCCCCGGAGGTCCTGGCCATGACGATGGCGACCTGCGCCCCGCGGGCGCCGGTGATGAACCATTTGCGGCCGTCGATGCGCCAGCCTCCCTCGACGCGCTTGGCGGTGGTCGCGAGCGCCCGCGGATCCGAGCCGGCTCCCGGCGGCGGCTCGGTCATGGCGAAGCACGAGCGGATCTCACCTGCGGTCAGCGGGACGAGGTAGCGCTGCTTTTGGTCTTCGCTCGCCGCGTGCTCGAGCAGGTGCATGTTGCCCTCGTCGGGCGCCGAGATGTTGAGGGCGAGCGGCCCGAGCAGCGAATAGCCGGCCTCCTCGAAGATGACCGCCTGGCCGCGGGTGTCGAGGCCGAGACCACCCCAGGCCTCGCCCACGTGGGGCGCGAGCAGGCCCGCGGCGCGAGCCTGGGCCTGGAGGTCGCGGCGCAGGGACTCGGGTGCGTCGTGGACCGAGCCGCCAAGCTCGATCTCCACGGGGATCACGACCTCACTGATGAACTCACGGGTTTTTTGGGCGAGCGCGGCGATCTGCGGCTCGATGTCGAATCGAATGGGCATCTATCTGGGTTCCCCTGAGGGAAATCGTCTGCGTCCACCCCGCGTGAGTCAAGGCGGCGGCGCGATTTTTTAATCGATTGTAAAAAAATTTTGGCCCTCCTATAGTGGTGTCGCTCGGAAAGACCGAAGCCAGGAAATGGTGTCGAACATGCAAAACGGCGCGTTCATCTACGACGCGATGCGGACCCCTCGCGGCAAGAACAAAGGCGGGGCGCTCCACGGAACCAAGCCCCTCGACCTCGTGGTCGGGCTGATCAACGAGCTCGTGCCCCGCAATCCGGGCCTCGCGCTCGACCGCATCGACGACATCGTCCTCGGTGTGGTCTCGCCGGTCGGCGAGCAGGGCGGTGACATCGCGCGCACGGCCGCGCTGGTCGCTGGCTTGCCGGAGACGGTCGCGGGCGTCCAGCTCAACCGCTTTTGCGCCTCGGGCCTCGAGGCGGTCAACACCGCGGCGGCGAAGATCGCCTCGGGCTCCGACGACATCGTCCTCGCGGGCGGCGTCGAGTCGATGTCGCGGGTGCCGATCGGCTCCGACGGCGGGGCCTACGTGCAGGACCCGACCACGGCCTACGACCTCTACTTCGTGCCCCAGGGCATCGGCGCGGACCTGATCGCTACCATCGAGGGGTTCAGTCGCGCGCAGATCGACGGCTTCGCCGTGGACTCGCAGCGCAAGGCCGAGCGAGCCTGGGCCGAGGGCTACTTCGCGCGCTCGATCGTCCCGGTCAAGGATCAAAACGGCGTCACGATCCTCGCCGTCGACGAACATCGTCGGCCCGAGTCGACGGTCGAGAGCTTGGCCAAGCTCAGGCCGTCCTTCGCCAAGATCGGCGAGCTCGGGGGCTTCAACGCCGTCGCGCTACAAAAGTACCATCAGGTCGAGCGCATCGAGCACGTGCACACGGCGGCGAACTCCTCGGGCATCGTCGATGGCGCGGCGCTGATGCTGCTCGGCAGCGAGCGGGCTGGCGCCGAGCTCGGGCTCAAACCTCGCGGGCGGATCGTCTCGATGGCCGTGACCGGCAGCGAGCCGACGATCATGCTCACCGGGCCGACCCCGGCCACGCAAAAGGCCCTCGCGCGCGCGGGCCTGAAGATCGAGGACATCGACCTCTTCGAGCTCAACGAGGCCTTCGCCTCGGTGGTGCTCAAGTGGATGCGCGACCTCGACGTCCCCGCGGACAAGGTCAACGTCAACGGCGGCGCGATCGCCATGGGTCACCCCCTCGGCGCGACCGGGGCGATGATCCTCGGCACCTTGCTCGACGAGCTCGAGCGTCGTCAGCTGCGCTATGGGCTCGCGACCTTGTGCGTCGGAGCCGGGATGGGCATCGCCACGATCATCGAGCGCGTGTGAGCGCCGAACAGGCAGATTGGACAGCAAGCATGTCGAGCGAGTCATTCTCCACACGTTCACCCGCGATCCACTGGACCCGTGACGACGACGGGATCGTGATCCTCACGATCGACGACCCCGACGTCGCGGTCAACACGATGAACGAGGTCTACACCCAGTCCATGGGTGCATGCGTCGATCGTCTCGAGGCCGAGCGCGAGTCGATCACTGGTGTGATCCTGACCTCCGCCAAGAAGAGCTTCTTCGCCGGCGGGAACCTCGAGATTCTGCGTCAGAGCACGGCCGAGAAGGCCGCCGAGCAGACGGCGCACATCGACCACGTCAAGGGACAGCTGCGCCGGCTCGAGACCCTCGGCCGCCCGGTGGTCGCGGCGCTCAACGGCACCGCTCTGGGCGGTGGCCTCGAGGTCGCGCTCGCGGCCCACCACCGGATCGCGGCCGACGTGCGCGGCAGCCAGATCGGCCTGCCCGAGGTCACCCTGGGCCTGCTCCCCGGCGGCGGCGGGATCACTCGGGTCGTGCGCATGCTCGGCCTCCAGGCGGCGCTGACCAAGGTCATCTTGCCGGGGACCAAGTTCAAGCCGCGCGACGCCCTGGCGGCGGGGTTGGTCGACGCGGTCGTCGAGACCGTCGAGGAGCTGGTGCCGCGGGCGAAGGCGTGGATCACCGCGAACCCCGAGGCCGCCAATGCCTGGGACCGCGACGGCTTCAAGATCCCCGGCGGCGCCGCCTCGCACCCCAAGATAGCGATGATGCTACCGGCGATGGCCGCGAACCTGCGCAAGCAGATCAAGGGCGCGCCGATGCCCGCGCCGCGGGCCGCCCTGGCCGCGGCCGTCGAGGGCTCGCTGGTCGACTTCGACACCGCCTCGCTGATCGAGACGCGCTACCTGGTCAGCCTGACCATCGGCCAGGTCTCGAAGAACATGATCAACGCGTTCTTCTTCGACCTGCAGAAGCTGACCGCCGGCGCGAGCCGCCCGGCGGGCTTCCCCAAGTACGCGGCCAAGAAGGTCGGGGTGATCGGCGCGGGGATGATGGGCGCGGGCATCGCCTACGTCGCGGCCAAGGCCGGGATCGAGGTCGTGCTCAAGGACGTCAGCCTCGAGAGCGCCCAGCGTGGCAAGGCCTACGCGGAGAAGATCGAGGCCAAGGCGCTGGCGCGCGGGAAGACGAGCAAGGAGAAGTCCGAGGCCCTGCTCGCGCGCATCCACCCGACCGTCGACCCCGCGGACTTCGCCGGCGTCGACTTCGTGGTCGAGGCGGTGTTCGAGAACGTCGCGCTCAAGCAGAAGGTCTTCCAGGAGATCCAGGGCATCGTCGAGCCCGACGCGGTGCTCGGCTCGAACACCTCGACGCTGCCGATCGCGCTGCTGTCGGAGGGCGTCGAGCGCCCCGCCGACTTCATCGGCATCCACTTCTTCTCGCCGGTGGACAAGATGAAGCTCGTCGAGATCGTCCGCGGCAAGAACACCTCGGACGCGGTCCTGGCCAAGGTCTTCGACTTCGTGCTGCAGATCCGCAAGATGCCGATCGTGGTCAATGATCAGCGCGGCTTCTTCACCTCGCGGGTGATCGGCCAGTTCACCTCCGAGGCGGTCGCGGCCGTCGGCGAGGGCGTCGAGCCGGCGACCATCGAGCAGGCCGCGCTCCAGGCCGGCTACCCCGTCGGGGCGCTCCAGCTCCTCGACGAGCTCACGCTCACGCTCACGCAGAAGATCCAGCGCGAGAGCAAGGCCGCCGTCGAGTCCGAGGGCGGGACCTGGACCGCGCACCCCTGCGAGGCGGTCTTCGATCGGCTGATCGACGAGCTCGATCGCAAGGGTCGATCGACCGGGGGGGCTTTTACGACTACGACGCCGAGGGCAAGCGCGTGGGTCTGTGGCCGGGGCTGCGCGAGGCCTTTGGCTCGGGCAGCAAGTCGATCCCGCTGATTGATCTGCAAGAGCGCATGCTCTTCGCCGAGGCCATCGACACGGTCCGCTGCCTCGACGACGGGGTGCTGACCTCCGTGGCCGACGCCAACATCGGCTCGATCTTCGGGATCGGGTTCCCGGCGTGGACCGGCGGGGTGCTCCAGTACATCAACCAGTACGAGGGCGGTCTGCGCGGCTTCGTGACCCGCGCCCGCGAGCTCGCGGCCGCCTACGGCCCGCAGTTCGAGCCGCCGAATTCGTTGGTCGAGCGAGCCGAGCGCAACGAGACCTACTGAGCGCTCGCGCGAGGACTCACCACTGCACGCCCGCCTTCGGCTCACGCCAGAGGCGGGCGTTTTTGGTGCGAGGGCCCGCCGCGGGCTCGTGTCGGGCTCGTGACGGTCGGCGCCAGCGGGCTCAGCCGTGGGTGGGGTCGTCGAGATCGACCGCGCCCATGCCGTGGCGGACGAAGTCCTGGGTGGCCTTCACCAGATCGTTGAGCGAGCGCATCTTGGGGTTCCACCACTCGGCGGCCCAGTTCATCGAGCCGAGCAGGAGCATGCGCGAGACGTTGATGTCGAGGTCCGGGCGCAGCTGCCCGGCCTTCTTGGCCTGGGCGAAGAGGTCGCGCCAGATCCGGCTGTAGGTGGCCTCCTCGGCGGCGGGGCGCAGGCGGACGTGCTCGGGGACCTGGCCGGCGTTGCGGATCGAGGCCGTGGCGTAGTCGCAGATATGCAGCTCGTAGCGCAGGTGGGCCGCCACGGCCTCGAGGATGCGATCCATGGGGCTGGTGTCCTCGGGCAGGCCGGCGAGGACCTCCTCGACGTGGGCGCGGACCCGGTGCGCGCCCACCCACATGACCTCTTCGATCAGCGCGTCGCGGGACTCGAAGTAGTAGTAGATGGCCGGGGCCTGGACCTCGGCTTGGGCCGCGACGTCGCTCAGGCGCGTGCCAGCGTAGCCCTTGCGGCTGAGCACGAAGGCCGCGGCGTCGAGGATCCGCTCGCGGGTGCGCGTGGACTTGGAGGTGTCCGCGCGCTCGGGTGCTGCCGAGTCGTCCGACATCGCCAGCACTATAGACCGCGGGCACCCCGGGACGAAGCCCGAGGTGTCAAAAATTTAATAACTATTAAATTAAGGTGGGTCAGCCCAGCCGGCTCAGCGCTCGGGCTTGCCGATCTGCATCTCGAGGCTCTTGCGCGACTTGTCGCCATAGGGCGGGACGAGGCCAGCGAGCTTGGCGAGGTCGACGCGCGGCTGGGTGTAGATGCCCTTGGCGTGGCTGAAGGTCCTGAACCCGTCGAAGCCGTGGTACGCGCCCATGCCCGACTCCCCGACGCCGCCAAAGGGCAGGTCATTGGTGACGCCGTGATAGATGACGTCGTTGATCGTGACGCCACCGGCGATGGTCCGCTCGAGCAGCTTGGTTTGCTCGGCTTGATCCTCGCCGAAGTAGTACAGGCCCAGAGGTCGCGGGCGGGCGTTGATGTAGGCGATGGCCTCGTCGATGCGCTCGTAGGTGATCACCGGTAGCACGGGGCCAAAGATCTCCTCCTGCATCACCCGCATGTCCGAGGTGACCTCGCGCAGCAGGTGCAGGGCCATCTTGTTGCTGCCGGGTTGATCGAGGGTCTCGCCGCCGGGGTTGACCACGGTCAGCTCGGCGCCCTTGTCTCGAGCGTCGTCGACCAGCCCGCGCAGGCGCTCACGGTGGCGGGCGTTGATGAGCGAGCAGAAGTCGGGGTTATCGTGGATCGACGGGTACATCGCGGCCGCGGCGGCCTGGAGCCCCTCGATGATCGCGCGCTCGTGGGCCGCGGGGACCAGCAGATAGTCGGGGGCGAGGCAGACCTGGCCGGCGTTGAGCAGCTTGCCGGCGACGAGGCGATCACAGGTGCGCTGAAGGTTCGCGCTGCTCCCGATGATGGCCGGGCTCTTGCCGCCGAGTTCGAGGGTGGTCGGGACCAGGTTGCTGGCCGCGGCGCGCTGGATCTCCCGGCCGAGGGCCGTGCTGCCCGTGAAGATCAGATGATCGAAGGGGAGCTGCGAGAAGGCCTTGCCGACCTCGACGCCGCCGGTGAACACGGCGAGCTCGTCCTCGTCGAAGGCGGCCTCGGCGAGCTCGCGCATCAGCGCCGCGGTCGCGGGGGTGTGCTCCGAGGGCTTGACCATCGCCCGGTTGCCGGCGGCGAAGATCTCGGCGAGCGGGCCGAAGGTCAGGAAGACCGGGAAGTTCCACGGCGAGATCACGCCGACCACGCCCTTGGGCTGATACTCGACCCGGGCCCGCGCGCCGAGCAGCCACAGCGGCAGGTCGACCTTGCGGCGCTCGGGCTTCATCCAGCGCTCGACCTCGGTGAGGGCTTGGCGCAGCGGCTTGACCGTGCCCATGATGTCGGCGAGCTGCGACTGGATCGGCGAGCGGTGGCCGTAGTCTTCGGACAGGGCCTCGACCAGGCGATCCTCGTTCTCGAGGACCAGGTTGAGGCTGCGGCGCAGGCGATCCTTGCGGATCGCGGCGGACACCGGCAGCTCGGCCATACAGGCGGCGCGCTGGCGCTCGAGGGTCGCGCGCATGCGCTGCCCGGGCGAGGGGAGGGGGTCGGGCGAATCGGCGGTGGAGATGAGCTCGAGGGGCTCGGACATGGGGCACCTAGATGGTCTTGAGGTATTCGATCACCGCGTCGCGCTCGTCTGCGCCGAGGTGATCGCCGAAGGTGTGACCGCCCCCGTCGTGGCCGGGGATGGTCGTGTCGTAGATGTACTTTGCCTGGCCGACCGGCGCCGCGTCCTGGCCGTAGTCGAGGGCCTCCCAGGCCCAGCCGAGGGCGTCGTAGTCGTAGTTCGTGCTGTCGTAGTCCTCGCGCCGCCAGTAGGTGGGGCGCTTGCTCGAGTCGAGGACGAGCTCGATGGTCGGGACCGAGCCGTTATGCAAGAAGGGCGCGGTCAGCCAGATCCCGTCGAGGGGCGGGGCGACATAGCCGGGGAAGGGGTCGTCGGCGACCAGCTGCGAGATGCCCCCGTAGTAGGACTCGTTGAACCAATCGAGCATCACGCTGCCCTCGTTCGAGGTGACCTCGGCGACGAGGGGATCGGTGCCGACTACATCGAGGGGGATCAGCAGGTTGGGGTAGCTCTCGTCCGCGGGGTCGTCGGCGTAGCTGCCGTGGCAGCCGGCGCAGTTGCACTCGAAGAGCTCGCGGCCCTGCTCGGCGAGGCCCTGATCGATGGTCCCGGGGTAGGCGGGCGGCTCGAGGCTGGCGAGGTAGGCCCGGATGTCGGCGAAGTAGTCGAGCATCTGGGCGGCCTGGGCGGCCGTGTCCACGCACAGCGAGGACGCGAACATCATGGTCCCGCGGTGGTCGCCCCGCGACATGCCGTTGTAGAAGTGCCCGGACTTCTTGGCCACGCGCCACCACGGCGGGGTGTCGACGGGCAGCAGCGGCGGCTCGACGTCGAGCAGCGCCTCGTCGGACCACTCGAGGGTGTAGGGGTTGCGGTGCGCGGCGAGGATCACCGCGACGTCGTCGGCGGGGTTGGTGCCGACCACGTAGGTCTGAATGTAGGGCCCGAGCACCTCGTAGCGCCCGGCGAATTTGTTGATCTGCGCGGCGGCGTCGGTCCACTCGGGCAGGCTCGGGAGCAGGGCGAGGAGCGAGCCGAAGTCGTCGGTGAAGTCGGCGTCGTGGCGCCCGAGGCCGATGACCAGCTCGCCGTCGAACTCACCGGCGTGGCAGGTCAGGCAGTTCATCGCCGCGAGCTCGGTGCCGGCCTCGGTCTCGACCAGGTTCCAGTTGTAGGGCAAGTTGGCGTTCTTGCCCTCGCGCCAGGCCAGGGCCTCGCCGTCGGCGTAAGTGCCGAGCAGGCCCTTGCCGAGCATGAAGATGTCGTAGGGCACGCCGCAGCTGACATAGTCCTCGTTGAGCACGGCCCACAGGCCAGCCTCGGGGTCGCCCGCGAGGCTCTCCCCGCCGGGGATCGCCCAGCCCTGGGTCCACGGCGTGCCGGGGCTTGTGCAGCTCTCGCTGGAGCTCTCGGCGCCGGAGCCTGCGTCTTCGCTGGACGAGTCGGTGGACGCTTCACCGGTGTCGGTGTCGGTGTCGGTGTCGCCTTCACCGGCCGCCTCGTCTGCCTCGTCCGCCTCGTCCGCCATGGATGGCGACGCCGCCGGATCGTCGGCGCAGGCGACGAGCAGCGCCGCCAGGGGCAGATAACGCGCCAATCCATCCATGCACCCACCATACAGGTGGAGCCTGTCCCCGTCCATTGCTTTGGCGTGTGGGCTCGCGTGCACAGTTGGATCACGGCTCGATGAACAGGTCCTCGGTCAGGGGCAGATCGGGGTCGACCGAGTAGGGCTCGAGGTCCGTCACTCCGTGCGCGTGGAGCAAGTCTTCGTCGATGAAGAAATTCCCGGTGCACTCGTGGGCGGGGCTGGTCAGGATCAGGTGGGCGGCGTCGGCGAGGACCTCGGGCTTGCGCGAGGTCGAGAGCATGCGCTCGCCGCCGAGCATGCGAGTGGCGGCGGTGGCGATCATCGTGCGGGGCCACAGCGCGTTGAAGGCCACCCGCCCGCGGAACTCCTCGGCCATGCCGAGCACGCACATGCTCATGCCGTACTTGCTCATGGTGTAGGCCACGTGCGGGGCGAACCACCGCGGCGACATATGCAGCGGCGGCGAGCAGGTGAGCACGTGCGGGTTTGGGGCCGCGAGCAGGTGCGGGAGGCAGGCTTGGGTGCAGGCGAAGGTCGCCCGGACGTTGACCTGGTGGACCAGGTCGAAGCGCTTCATGGGCGTGTCGAGGGTCCCGGTCATCGCCAGCGCGCTGGCGTTGTTGACGAGGATGTCGATGCCGCCGAAGCGCTCGACGGCGGTAGCCACGGCCTCGGTGATGCGCTGCTCGTCGCGCACGTCGCAGACCACGGGCAGGGCCTTGCCGCCGGCGCGCTCGATGGCCTCGGCCGCGGTGTAGATCGTCCCCGGCAAGCGCGGGTGTGGGGTCTTGGTCTTGGCGAGCAGGACGACGTTGGCCCCGTCGTGGGCGGCGCGCAGGCCGATCGCCAGGCCGATGCCGCGGCTGGCCCCGGTGATCAGCAGGGTCTTGTTCTCGAGGGATTTGGTCATGGTGCTTTCAGCTGACTCCGCGCGCGCGGTCGCTCCAGTAGGGCGCGCGGAGATCCTTCTTGAGCAGTTTCCCGGTCGAGGTGCGCGGCAGGACCTCGCGCAGCTCGACGCGGATCGGGACCTTGTATTTGGCGAGGTGCTCGCGGGCGTGGTCGAGCAGGGCCTCGGGATCGAAGTCGACCCCCGGCTTGGCCACGACGATGGCGATCGGCGACTCGCCCCAGATCTCCGAGGGCACGCCGACGACCGCGACGTCGACGACGCTGGCGTGCTTCATGAGCACGTTCTCGACCTCGGCCGGGTAGACGTTCTCGCCGCCCGAGATGATCATGTCCTTGACGCGGTCGTGGATGTACAAGAAGCCGTCGGCGTCGAAGTAGCCGACGTCGCCGGTCCTGAGCCAGCCGTCCTCGGTCAGGGCCTCGGCGGTGGCCGCCGCGTCGCGCCAGTAGCCGAGCATGTTCTGGCCCGAGCGCGTCCAGATCTCGCCGGGCTCGTCGACGGGCTGCTCCTCGCCGGTGTCCGGCGAGATGATCTTGATCTCGACGCCCGCGTGGGGCTTGCCGGCGGCGCGCAGGCGGTGGCGCTCGGGGCCCTCGAGGACGTGATCCTTCGGAGCCAAGGTCACGATCGCGCCGGTCGTCTCGGTCAGCCCGTAGGCCTGGGCGAAGCCGCACTGCATCAGGCGCAGGGCGCCGGCGAGCACCGCCTCGCTGATCGGCGAGGCGCCGTAGACGATGGTCTCGAGGCTCGAGAAGTCGCCGGCCTCGGCGTTGGGCGCCTGCTGGATGAAGTGCAGCAGGACCGGGACCAAGAAGGCGTGGGTGATGCGGTGCGCGGCGATCAGCTCGATCAGCTTGGCGGCGTCGAAGTCACGCACGATGACCGAGGTGCAGCCCTGGTACATGCCGACCATGGCCCAGCCGCAGCCGCCGACGTGGAACAGGGGCAGGGCGATCATGTTGACCGAGTCGGTGCTGATCTCCCAGCTCAGCGAGGTCGTGGGCAGCAGCGAGAACACGTTGGCGTTGCTCAGCAGCACGCCCTTGGGGTTGCCGGTGGTCCCCGAGGAGTAGACCTGGAAGGCGACGTCGCTGCTCGACTGCTCGACGCCGGGGTCGAGGTCTTCACCGGCGTCGCGCCAGCTGGCGTAGTCGGCGAAGCGCGGGTCGCCGTCAGCGAGGTCACTGCCGCTACCGAAGTCGCCGATGGCCAGGACGTGGGCGACGGACTCCAGCGCCGGGGCGATCTCGGTGACGAGCGCGGCGAACTCGGCCGAGAACGCGAACACCTTGGCCTCGGCGTGGTTGACGATATAGGCGATCTCGCGGGCGGTCAGCCGCCAGTTGATCGCCACGACCACGGCGTTGATCTTGGCCGCGCCGAAGAGCAGCTCGAAGTACTCGACGCTGTTCTTGTCGAGGAAGGCGACGCGGTCGCCCGCGCCGACCCCCGCGGCGAGCAGCGCGTTGGCGACCCGGTTGGAGCGGCGATCGAGCTCGCGATAGCTGACGACCTGATCTCCGCAGATCAGCGCGGGCTTGTCGGGGCGGCGCTGGGCGTGGATCCTGACGACGGAGGCCATGGTCTTCATGGCGTGGCCCCCTGGCTGCGCTTGTTTCGTCGGCGCAGGTAGAAGAAGAGCGGGGGGTTTTGGCCCTTGTGATCCATGACCCCCATGACGAGGTCCTCGCTGATCTTGCGGAAGTAGTCGAAGAGCGGGTGCTTGTCGTAGACCATCGTCGCGCTCACGACCCCGCGAAATTCGATCATCCGCAGGCAGGCGTCGCCGAGCACGGGGTTGACCTCGCGGCCGCCCTGAGCGTTGCGCGAGATGATCGGGTCGACCTCGTCGACGCTGTGGAAGGTCTTGCCGACCCAGCGGATCAGTCGCATGCGCCGCTCGCCCTCGTGGCCGGTGGCGAGCACGCCGCCTTCCCAGGCGCCGAACATGAAGGGCAGGCCGATGGGATCGAGGGTGTCGTAGTACTCGAGCAGCGCCGCGGGCGACTGATCGCCGCCGGCGTCGATGAATGTCTGGAGGCGAATCTCTGCGCTCATGTCGGTAGCTCCTGTTCCATCAGCAAGACCGGCTTGATCGTCCGGCCGGCGCGCATGTCCTCGGCGGCGTCGTCGATGGCCGCGAAGGGGTAAGGGGTGACGAGGCGCTCGACCGCGAGGGCGCCGTCGCGGATCCACGCGATCATCTCGGGGATCAGCTGCTTGGGATCGGCGTCGCCCTCGATCGTGCCTCGTAGGCTGCGGCCATTCATGATCCGGTTGGGGTCGAGGCGCAGCTCGGCGCCGTGCTTGGCGACGCCCGCGAGGGCCATGGTCCCGCCAGCGCGCACGGCCGCGAAGCCGGCCATGATCACCTTGGGGTTGCCGGTGTTGTCGAAGGCCAGGTCGAGGCTCGGGTGGCCACGCAGGACCGCGCTCGGCTGCTCGCGGGTGCAGTCGACGAGCGTGGTCGCGCCCAGGGAGTGGGCGAGCTCGAGGCGGCTGGCGTGGAGGTCGAAGGCGAGGATCTCCGCGCAGCCGGCGAGCTTGGCCGCCATGATCGCCGACAGGCCGACGGTGCCGCAGCCGAACACCGCGATGCGATCTCCGGCTGCGGGGCGGAGCACGTTGACGACGGCGCCGACGCCTGTCTGGACGCCGCAGGCGAGGGGGGCGAGCACGGTCGCGGGCAGGTCGTCGTCGACCTCGACCAAGTTGGTGGCCGCGGCCACGGCGTGGGTCGCAAACGAGGACTGGCCAAAGAAGTGCCCGGTCAGCGGGACGCCGTCGAAGCGCAGCGGCGAGCTCCCGTCGAGGCGGCGGCCGAACACGTTGAAGTCGAGGGCGTGGCGGCAGTAGGCCGGGCGGCTGTCGGCGCAGCTCGGGCAGCTGCCGCAGGCGCCGAAGCTCATGATCACGCGGTCGCCGATGGCCAGGTGATCGACGCCCTCGCCGAGGGCCTCGACGCGGCCGACACCTTCGTGGCCGAGGACCGCGGGCAGCGGCGTGCCGAAGCCGCCGGACTGCGCGGTGAGATCGGTGTGGCACAGCCCGCAGGCCTCGACGGCCACGCGGACCTCGTTGGGGCCGGGGTCGTCGAGCTCGCAGGTCTCGATCACGAAGGGCTCGCCGCGGCGAGCGACGGCGGCGCGGACGCTCAGGCGGCTCAAGCGAGCGCTCCGATCTGGCTGGGGTCGCGCCCGCTCGCGTTGTTGGCGATCGAGTCCTGAGCGATCGGGCCGATGAGCATGTCGGCGAGCTTGGCCCGCTGGTAGCGGCCGTCGCCAAAGAGCGCCTCGCTATGCTTTTGGCGCTTGAAGTAGAGCTGCACGAAGCACTCCCAGGTGAAGCCCACGCCGCCGTGGAGCTGGACCGAGCGACCCGAGCAGAAGGCGGCGGCGTCGCTGGCCGCCGACTTGGCCATGCGCGCGAGGGTCATGGCGCGCGCCGGCTCGCGCTCGACGCTGGCCGCCGCGGCGTAGACCAGCGAGCGAGCCTCGTCGATGGCGACCATCATGTCGACGAGGGGGTGCTTGACGGCTTGAAAGAAGCCCAGCGGGCGATCGAACTGCACGCGGGTGCGCGCGTACTCGGCGGTGGTCTGGAGCTGCCACTCGGCCGCGCCGACCATGTCGGCGGCGAGCAGCACCAAGATCGCAGGCTCGGCGGCGAGCAGCGCAGCCTCGGCGTCGCGGGAGAGCTGCCGGTCAAGTTCGAGCGCAACCCCGCGCAGCTCGAGGCGGGCCTGGTCGCGGGTGAGGTCGTTGATCGCGTCGGGGACGAGGCCCAGGCCGGGGCTGTCGGCGTCGACGATATAGAGGCCGAGGCCCTCGGGCCCGCGCGCCGCGACCACGAAGGCCTCGGCTTTCTGGGCGTCCTGGACGTACCAGAGGTCGCCGTCGAGGGTGACGCGCCCGCCTTCGAGGGTCGCGCGCAGCTCGGTGCTGGCGGGGGACCACGAGCCGCGGCGGTCGCAGACCGCCAGGCTCATCGTCTTGCCCGCGGACAGCTCGGCGAGCGCGGACCCTGCGTTCGCCGGGTCGCAGGCCGCGAGCACGTAGGCGGCGCGGAGCGTGGCGGGCAGGGGAGAGGGGAAGGCCGCGCCGCCGAGCTCTTCGGCCAGGCCCGCCACGGCCGGGAGGCCCATGCCGATGCCCTCGAAGTCCTCGGGCACGGCGATGGCCGGCCACCCGAGCTCGACCATCTTGGCCCACGCGTCGCGGTCCCAGATCGCCTGGCTTGCCCGCGCGTCGCTGGTGTCGGCGGCGATCAGGCGGTGGAGGGCGTCGACGGGACAGAGGTCCTGGAGCAGGCGCCGGGCGCTGGTCTTGAGCAGCTCGGCCTCCTCGTCAAAGCCAAAGTCGGCGCTCGAGTCGTTGGATGCTTCCATGGTGTCTGCGCCCTTCACTTCGACTTTGCGAGGCCGAGCACGCGCTCGCCCAAGATGTTGCGCTGGATCTCGTTGGAGCCGGCGGCGATGGTGAAGCCGTAGGAGTTCATGTAGGCCAGCGGCCAGCGGCCGCCGCCCGGGGCGCTGGGCTCGCTGTGGTGCAAGCTCGCGGCCTGCCCGGCGATGGTGCAGGCCAGGCGGGCGGTGTCTTGCAGCTGCTCCGAGAGCAGCAGCTTGTGCTGCAGGGGCAGGCGCGCCGGGTGATCGCAGAGCGCGGGGACCTTGGCCCGGCGCTGGCTGTGGGCGAAGGCCTCGTGGCGGATCAGCTGGGCGACGATGGCGTCGCGCAGCACCGGGTCGTCGGCCGCGGGCTTGCCCGCGCGATAGCAGGTCTTGGCGAGCGCGATCAGCCCGGCGGCGGTCAGGGTGTCGGGCGAGTCTCCGATCGCGCCCCCGGAGGTCGGCGTGACCAGGCTGCCGGCGCCGCGCTCGTGGGCGAGGGTGGTCATGGCCACGCTCCAGCCGCGCCCGACCTCGTCGAGGCGATAGCGGTCGTCGATCTCGAAGTCCTCGAACAGGACCTCGTTGAAGCCACCCTCGCCGGTCATCTTGATCAGCGGGCGCACGCTGACGCCGCGCTCGAGCGCCGAGGCGATGGGAACCACGAAGTAGGTCATGCCGCCGTACTTGTTGCCGCGATCACTGCGGCACAGCAGGATCATCCACTGGGCGAAGTGGGCGAGGGAAGTCCATATTTTATGACCATTGATAATCCAGCGATCGCCCTTGCGCTCGGCGAAGGTCTGGACATTGGCGAGGTCCGAGCCCGCCCCGGGCTCGGAGAAGCCCTGGCACCATATGTCCTCCCCGGACAGGAGCCGGGGGATCAGCTCGCGCTTGAGCGCCTCGCTGCCATGATGGACGATCGTCGGGCCGGCCATGCCGAGGCCGACGACGTTGGGCAAGAAGGGCGCGCCGGCGGCCTGCATCTCGCGGTTGGCGATGCGCTGGCAGTCGTGGCGACCGCCGCCGCCGTAGGCCTCGGGGTAGTCGCAGCCGACCAGTCCGGCGCGGTAGGCCGCGGCTTGCCAGGTGCACAGATAGTCGAGCTGACGGCGCTCGGCGATCTCGAGCGGGCCTTGGGGCAGGGCGAAGTCGGGGCGTGGCGGGAGGTTGTCGCGCAGCCACGCCCGACAGTGCGCGGCGAAGGCCTCGCGGTCGTCTGGGTCGATCTTCAGGGCTTGCATCGTTGCGGTCATGTCTCGACCTGACTTCAGGCCTTGGCGGCGCGCACGAATTGGCGCTCGTCGAGGCCGAGCTTGCGGCCGATGATCTCGGCCATGATCTCGCTGGTCCCGCCAAAGATCCGCGTGACCCGGGCGTCGCGATACATGCGGGCGATTCGATACTCCTCCATGTAGCCGGCCCCGCCGTGGAGCTGGAGGCAGTCGTCGATGACTCGGCCCTCGAGCTCGGTGGTCAGCAGCTTGGCGCCGCTCGCGACCTCGGCCGAGAGCGCGCCGGCGTTGGCCAGCATCACGCAGTGGTCGATGTGGCTCTGGAGCGCGTCGATCTCGGCGCGCATGCGGGCGAGGCGAAAGCGGGGGCTCTGGAAGGTGCCCACGGGGCGGCCGAAGGCCTCGCGCTCCTTGACGAAGTCGAGGGTCAAGGAGAACGCGACCTGAGCGTGGGCGATCGAGCCAATTGCGATCTGCAGGCGCTCGACGGCGAGCGCCTGGGCCAGGTAGCGAAAGCCCGCGCGCGGGTCCCCGAGCACGTTTTGCTTGGGCACGACCACGTCGGAGAAGAACATCTCCGCGGTGTCCTGAGCGTCGAGGCCGAGCTTGTCGAGCTTGCGCCCGCGGGAGAAGCCCGGCATGTCGGCCTCGACGACGAACAGGCCGATCTCGTGCTTGGCCGCGCCGGTGCGCGCGGCGACGACGATGAGATCGGCGAGCAGGCCGTTGGAGATATAGGTCTTGGCGCCGTTGAGCAGCCAGTGGTCGCCGCGATCTTCGGCGTGGCTGCGCATGCCGGCGAGGTCCGAGCCGGCGGCGGGCTCGGACATGGCCACGGCGAGGATCTTCTCGCCGCTGATGGCGGGCGGGAGCCAGCGCTGCTTTTGCTCCTCGCTGCCGTGATGGCCGATATAGGGCCCGACCACGCGGGAGTGCAAGGTCAGGCACAGGCCAGGATCACCGTGGAGGTAGTTCTCCTCCTGGATGATCTGCTCGTAGCGCATGTCGTCGACGCCTGCGCCGCCGTAGTCCTCGGGCGCCCACATCAGCAGCAAGCCGTGGGCGCCCGCGTCCTCGAAGATCGCTCGATCGACGACCCCCTCCTGGCGCCAACGTGGGACGTTGGGCGCCGCGCGTGTCTGGAAGAACTTCCGGACCGAGGTTCGGAAGATTTCATGCTCGGGGTCGAAGATCGTGCGAGGCGTCATTTGTGGCACTGTAAGGCCCGAATTAGAGGGTCTTCATATACTCGATAATCGCCCAACGTTCATAATCGGTCAAGGTCTGCGTGAACTCGTGACCCTGGTTTCCGTTGCCGTAGAGGTGGCTGTTGAAGGTCATGCGCGACCGAATTTGCTTGTTCGTGATCGGCGGCGGCGACTGGTAGGCCAGCGAGTTGTACTTTGCGACCCAGTTGGCGATGTTGGCGAACAATACGTCGATCGTCGCCATGTCCTCGGAGCAGGGCAAGAAGGGATCGTTGAAGATCCAGTCGCTGCATTGCTTGTCGGTATATTTCCAGCCGAGCAGATCCCAGTCGTAAGAGTCGTGGCTGGGATCGTAGCCCTCGTTCGCCCCGAAGATGTTGCCCGAGGTGGTGTGGCGCTGCCACACGTCGGGGCGGGAGTCGGGGTCGAGCACGCCCCAGATGTCGGGCACGCTGCCGTTGTGGAAGAAGGGCGCGTTGCCCCACACGCCGTAGAGCGGCGGCGCCATGTAGCCGAAGGGCTCGATCCACTTGTTGGGGCCCTCGGGCGAGAAGATCGGACCGGTGCCCTTGTCGTAGGCGGCGCGCGGGACCCGGTTGAGCTCGCTGGTGATCAGATCGTCGGCGAAGCCCGGGTGATCGGGGCTCATGTCGTTGTAGGCCAAAAACGAGGTGTCCCAGGCCCGGCGCTTGCGCTCGTCGGCCATCAGCTCGACGCGCGCGGGGTCGGTGCCGATGGTCTCGGTCGGGGTGATCACGCCGGCGATGCCCTTGAGGCGCGGATCGGGCAGGTAGTCGGTGTCCTCGGCGTAGAGCGGCGAGTAGACCCCGTGACAGCTCGCGCACGAGCCGTTGCCCTCGGGCTTGGGGATCTCCGCGTTGCCGCCGAACTCCCATAGGTCGCGCTCGTGGAAGAGCACGGCCCCGAGCTCGGCGAGATCCTCGTCGATCTCATAGGGGTAGGTGGGCGGCGACATCGAGAGGAAGAAGTTGTCGATGTCTTCGAACTCGGCGGTCAGCGCCCGGCGCTCCTCGGCCGAGCGCAGCAAGTTGGCGATGCCAAAGGCCATCTCCGAGCGCACGTTGTCCGAGGACAGCGCGCCGTCCCAGAACTGACGGGTCTTGAACGCGCGGTACCACCAGTTGGGGGCCTTGGACATGCCGCCGGCGTGGGAGGGGAAGTACTCGAGCAGGCTCGGCGCGAACATCATCGTGTCCATGTCGAAGAGCGCCGGCAGGAGGTCGACGATGCCGATGGCGTCGGTCGTGCCGCGGCCCGTGCTCCAGGGGATCGGCGCGAGCATCGCGATGCTGAGGATCTCGTTGTTGCGGAACAGGTCCGAGGCGATCACGCCAGCGTCGTTGGCGTCGTTTGAGCGCCCCCAGTGGAAGTAGGCCTCGTTGTCGGTGCCCAGGCGCGAGTCGTGGCAAGACGAGCAGCTGACCGAGATCAGCCCGTTCCAATTGCCGCTCTCGTCTTGGCCCTGGAGGAAGCCCAGGGGCAGCTGGCCGCTGCCGCCGTTGGTCAGGTTGGGGTTCTCCCAGGGGTAGGGGTAGGGGTTGTCGTAGGGCGCCTCGGTCAGGCCGTAGCGCTTCATCACCTGCTCATCGAAGTCCGAGGGCGGGAGCAGGTAACCCCACAGCTGGTAGAGGGTGTAGAAGCCCTCGGCGGTCGAGAAGGGCTGAAAGTAGGGCCGACGCTCGATGTTGTACTGGCCGCGCTCGATGCTGTCGCGAAATTCGCCGCAGGTGGTCGGGTTCGGAGCGAGGTTCGAGACGTAGGGCGCGGGTGGGTCGTGCATGTCGACCCAAAAGGCGTTGAACTGCACGGCGGCGCTGGGGTTGGTGTTGACCCCAGGCACGACCAGGGTGCGCGCGTCGACGGGCAGGGGGGTCGCGTCGGGCTGGCCATCGCAGGCGGCCATCCACGGCGAGCGAATCTCCTGCTGGTCGAGGAGGGGAGGATCGTCGGCCTTGGCCGAGCTGGCGATCAGGGTGATTGGCGCGGCGATGAGCGCCGCTGTCCATACGGAGGGTCGAATCAACATGGGTCCACATCCCTTCAATGGAGCTGTCGGCGAGCAATGAGGGGTGGTCGACAGCTCTAAAACTTGTTGGTGACAAGCAAGTTAGAGAGGTGGTTTGACTGCTGTCAACAGGGAAAAGAGGGCGCTCGAATATCGCCGTTATCGCGGTTTTATAGGGTTCTGGGACGTTGTTTGAGGATGAACGTGATCACCGTTGCGCAGGTGTGGTCCGGGCTTTACTTGTCGTCGACAAGTTAAAGTGCGGTAAGAATCATCGGCTTTGGCGGGCAAGAAGCGGCGACAGAGTGAGCGGACTGCGCTGTCCGAGCAGGCGATGACGGAGGCCGCCGTGGGCTTGATCGTCGAGCGGGGGATCGCCGGCACGACCTTGGCCAGCATCGGCGAGCGATCGGGCTACTCCAGGGGTCTGGTCACGCACCGCTTCGGCTCCAAGGCGGGGCTCTTGGCCCACGTGCACGATAGCGTCGCGGCGCAGTGGCTCGAGCACGTCGAGCGCTGGGTCGACGGAGCCAGCGGCATCGCGGCGCTCCAGCGGGTCGCCGACGCGCTCTACGACTTCATCGTTCACGAGCCCGAGGAGCTGCGCGCGATGTACCTGCTGCGTTACGCGAGCATCGATCCGAGCGCCGAGTATCGGGCCAACGTCGCCAAGCTCAACGCCGCGCACATCCGGGCGCTGAGCGGGTGGATCGAGGAGGGACAGGCCCAAGGCGAGATCGCGGCGCAGATCGACCCTCGGCTCGCGGCGGAGCTCTTCGCCAGCGTGGTCGACGGGCTGCTCTATCGCTGGCTGGTCAGCCCCGAGATCCCGATCGAGGCGCTCCACCAGCTGCTGCGCGAGCACCTCGAGTCCTCGCTACAGGCCGAAGCCGAAGCCTAGGAGCCCGTGGTGGAACCCAGCGCGGCTCCTGGCGCCGGGTTTTTCGTCGAGGGCGCGAAGCCAAAACGCCGCTGTACCGGGCGTACTGCAAGTTTTGGCGACAAAGCCCTCGGCGAAAAGACCAAGCCAGGTGTCGTGTTGGGTTTCACCACGGGCTCCTAGAGCGGCAATCAGTTTGGAGGCGCGCTCTCAGGCACATCTGGGCGGCCCCGTGGTCTTTGTCGCTCGGCGCTCGCAGTGGGTCCACCACAGCTTCGGCCTCGCTCCTCGCCACGAGACCGCCCAGACGCACCTGAGAGCGCGCCTCCAAACTGATTGCCGCTCTAGGACTACTTGGTCATATGGGGATCGACAACGATCCCCGGCTGTGATCTGCTACGGGGGTGACTCCAGAACAAATCTCCCGGGTGGGGGCCGAACTCGAGGAGTTTCTCGGCTACATCACTCATCAGATGGGTCGCAGCGAGCGGCGCGAGGCCCTCGCCAACTACATGCGTGGGCTTCTCCTCGATGGCGAGCGCAAGAGCATGGTGCCCATCGCTCAGCGCCTCGCAGCCGCGCCCGGTGACAGCGAAGCCATCCGCCAGCAACTCCAGCAGGCGATCACGATCGCTAACTGGGACGAGTGGGAGCTGTTTCGCCGACTCGCCCTTCGCGTCGAGGACAAGCTCCCGGGCCTCGACGCCTTCGTCATCGACGACACCGGCTTCCCCAAGAAGGGCAAGCACTCCGTCGGGGTACAGCGTCAGTACTCGGGGACGATGGGCCGCCTCGACAATTGCCAGGTCGCAGCAAGCCTCCACCTCGCCAGCGAGGCGGGCGGCGCTTGCATCGGCATGCGCTTGTTTCTTCCCGAGGTCTGGGCCAACGACCCAAGGCGCCGGACCAAGGCAGGCGTCCCCGAGGAGCTCTCCCATCAAACGAAGCTCGAGCTCGGCCTCGGCATGCTCGACCGCGCCCTCGAGTGGGGGCTCGCGCCTCGACCGGTGCTCGCCGACGCGGCCTACGGCGACTCGACGGAATTCCGCAAGGGACTCGAAGAACGCGGGCTCCACTACGTACTGCGCATCTCCGGCAACGCGGTCGTATGGCCGCCAGGGACGTGCCCGAGCCCTCCTCCGTCCAAAGCTCCCGGCACCAAGGGGCGGCCACGAACAAAGTGGGTCTCCCCTGAAGGAGTCGAGCCCGTCTCGGTCGAAGAGCTGGCGAAGAACTTGCCTGCTAGGCGCTTCCGTCACGTCGAATGGCGCCACGGGACGCGCGGGCCTCAGCGGCGGCGCTTCGCGGTGCTACGCATCCGAACCGCGCACCGGCATCGGTCAGGGCACCCACCGGGTGAAGTGCAGTGGCTGCTGTGTGAGTGGTCCTACAAGAAGAAGGAGCCAACCGCGTTTTATTTGTCGAACTTGCCCGCGAAGACCACGGTCAAGAGGCTGGTCTACCTGGCCAAGCTTCGCTGGCGGATCGAACGGGACTACCAGGAGATGAAAGGGGAGCTCGGCCTCGACCACTTCGAGGGACGAACATGGCGAGGCTTCCACCACCACGTCGCCCTGGTCGCCGCAGCTCACGCCTTCCTCACGCTCCACCGCGTGATTTTTTCCCCGGAGGACCCGGAGGCGGAAAGCACAGCGAGCCGAGCCCGGGCTGACCATCCAGGCATTCCGAGCGTTACTACAAGTGGTCCTGCTTCACTTGCTGGGTCACTGTCCCATGTGCGGACGTGACATCGACCCACGGGGGCCACCGATCAGGCCCTCGCGGATGTGATCAAGTCGTACTAGGCGCCCGCGCACTCAGCCCTGGTCGGACCAGGGCGGCAGCAGGTAGCGATACTGGGCGACCTGGAGCTCGCCTTGGGTCGAGGGGTCCCAGCCTTCGATGAGCCGCAGTTGGCCGCCCTGGGCGACCCAGCGCCCGTCGAGCTCGTGGGTCTCGATGGCGTAGAGCACGGCGAGGATGCAGGGGCCCTCGCTCGCGCGCTCGATGTCACCGCGCGAGAGCAGCAGGCGATCGCCGGCGCCCTCGGTGCCCCGGACCTCGACGCGGACGGCCTCGGCCCCGCGCAGGCACACGAGCTCGCAGCCCCCGGGCTTGCGGGTGACCCGGGTCGGCCGCCAGCTCATGGTCCGCAGCTGGGCGGTCACGGTGGTCACCGCGTGGTTCTCGATCGCCTGGATCTGATCGGGGTTGCGGTGGCCGGGGGCGCGGGCGAAGCGGGCGTAGGTCAGGGTCGAGACGCTCTCGAGGTCGTCGGCCCCCGGCAGGTTGCTGGGCAGGAATTCCGCCGGCGCCTGGGTGACCAGGGCCAGCAGCCAGCGCGCGCTGGCCTCGACGCCCGTGGGCAGGCGCAGGTGCAAGCTCAGCGGGCGGCCCTGGCTGACCTCGAGCAGGGCGCGGGCGAGCTCGGGCTCGGGCTCGCCGCGCACGCCGAGCGCCTTGTCCTCGCTCCAGGCCGCGAGGATCTGCGCGCCGCCGAGGCGCAGGCGCGCGACGACCAGCTCGAGGCCGCGGGCCTGGTCGGCCCCGGTGTCGAGGTGAACGGCGAGCGCTGGCTCGAGGGTGACGCGGGCGCGGGCGTCGATCTCGACGCCCTCGTCGGTGTGAATCTCGATCTCGTCGGACATGCGCCGATCGATTGTCGGCCGCGGCGCTCGCAGAGGCCAGCCGGCGGCGCGCGCCGACCTCGAGGCGGGTCAGGACCGTGAGCAGCCCAAAATGAAGGCCAGCGCGCCTTCGAGTGCGTCGCTGGCCGTCATCGAGGACCGCTTGGTCATGCTCGACTTCGCTCGCGCCCCAGGGGCGCGCGTCTTCAGACCGTGAGCCCGGCGAGGGGCGCGATGCCGTCGTCGCCGAAGCTCGAGATGTCCACGCCGAGGGACTGGAGCATGGTGATGAACAGCTCCGAGACCTTGCCCTCGTCGAAGCTCAGGTGCTGGCCGTTGATGAACTGGCCGCCGGCGCTGCCGGCCAGGATGATCGGCATGTTGTAGTGGGAGTGGCTGTTGCCGTCCTCGATCTCGCTGGAGAAGTAGACCAGCGAGTTCTCGAGCAGGTTGGACTCGCCCTCGCTCACGCCGCGCATGCGGTCGAGCAGGTAGGCGAGCTGGGCGACCTCCCAGGTGTCGATGATCCGCAGCTGGTCGAGCTTGACGGGGTCGCTGCCGTGGTGGCTGATGTCGTGGTGCGAGGCGGGCACGCCGATGAAGTCGTAGTTGCGCCCGCTGCCGCCGTTGCTGAGCATGAAGCTGACCACGCGGGTCAGGTCGCAGGACATCGAGAGCACCATCAGGTCGAGCATCGCGCGGACGTGGCCGGTGACGTCCTGATAGGCGTAGGAGTAGGCGCTGGTGTCACACACGCCGGCCTCGGTCTCGATGCGCAGCTCGAGGTCGCGGATGCCGTCGAGGTACTGCTCGAGCTTCTGCCTGTCGGTGGCCCCGAGCTTGGACTGGAGGGCGGTCGCGTCCTCCTCGACGTAGTCGAGCACGCTGAGCCGGTAGGCGCGGCGGCGGGCGTTCTCCTCGGCGGTGGCCTGGGGATCGTAGCCGCCAAAGAGCAGGTCGAAGGCGACCTGGGGCGAGGTTAGCTTGGGCAGCGGGTTGGCCGAGTCGGCCCACGAGATGTTGCGCGAGTAGGCGCAGGAGTAGCCGCTGTCGCAGTTGCCGATGCTCGCCCCGCCGTCGATGCCGAGCTGCAAGCTGGCGATCGACGTGGTGTCGCCCAGGGCGTTGGCGTAGACCTGGTCCATCGAGATCCCGTTGACGATGTCGGTCTCGCTCTTGTTGGCGCTGCGGCAGGTCAAGAAGGCCGCGGTCCCGGCCGCGTGGTCGCCGGCGCCGTCGGGCTTGGCCGGGACGTTGTCGAGGCCGCTGAGCACGAGCACGTTTTGCTCGAGCATCAGATCGAAGAGCGGCTGGAGGATCGCCGTGGCCGCGTAGTCCGGGCCGGTGGTCGCCGGGACGAAGTCGTCCATGTCGATGCCGTTGGGCACGTAGAAGGCGACGAGGCGCAGCGGGTCGTCGCCGGGCTCGGCCTTGGCCGAGCGGATCCACCGGCTGCGCGGGGCGAGGGACTCGAAGAAGGGCAGGGCGACGGCCACTCCGGCCCCGCCCAAGAAGGCGCGGCGACCAAAGCGGTTGTCGAAGCCAGGACGCTGGGCGTAGCCGGGCTGGAGGTGGCGCTTGTTACGGAGTTGGAACTTCATGGTCAGTTACCCTCCTGCTCGCCGCGGCGCGCGGTGAACAGCTCGCTGGTGACGATGAGCTTGACGAGGTCGGGGAAGCGCATGGTGGTGGCGAACTCGGCCTCGATCTCGTCGAGGTAGGGGATGTCGTCGAGGGTCAACCCGCGCCCGAGGGCGTAGGTCATGGTCTTCTTCATGGTGCAGCGCGGGAACTCGGGGTCGTCGGCCATCAGCTCGGCCATGCCCAGGGCGTCGGCGAAGGCGTCGCCGTCCGTCGGCATCTCGCCGCTGGGGTCGATCTCGAGCCCCTTGTCGAGCAGGCGGTAGCGGCCGATCGGATCGTAGTTCTCGAAGGCCAGGCCGATCGGGTCGATCAGCGAGTGGCAGGACGCGCAGACCGGGTCGGAGCGGTGGGCGTCGAGCTGCTCGCGCATGGTCCCGGTCGCCTCGGGGTCGGGCTGGGGGATGTCGATGTCCGCCGGCGGCGGCGGCGGCGGCACGCACAGCAGCTGGTCGAGCACCCACTTGCCGCGCTTGACCGGCGAGGTGGTGATCGGGTGCGAGAGCACGGCCATCAACCCCGGGGTGGTCAAGAAGCCCGCGCGGGGCAGCGCGGAGATGTCGACCGCGACCGGCTCGGCGCCGACGGGGTCGAGGCCGTAGAGCGGGGCGAGGTTGTCGTCGATCATGGTCTGCGTGCCCGTGAGCAGCTCGGTCATCGGCCGCTCCTCGACGATGAAGGCGCGGAAGAAGCTCTGCATCTCGGCGCGCATCGACGCGCGGACCTCGTCGGTGAACTCGGGGAAGGTGACCGTGTCCTTGAACAGGTCGTCGAGGGCGCGGATGTACAGCCACTGCCCGGCGAAGTTCTCGACCAGGGCCTCGGACTTGGAGTCGGCGAGCATGCGGTCGACCTGCTGCTCGAGGACCTGCTGGTCCTGGAGCTTGCCCTCGCGGGCGAGGGCGAAGAGCTCGTCGTCGGGCATCGAGCTCCACAGGAAGTAGCTCAGCCGCGAGGCGAGCTCGTAGTCGCTCAGCGGGTGGGGCTCGAGATCCTCGGGGGTGGGGTCGAGCTCGACGCGGAAGATGAAGTGCGGCGAGGTCAGGGCCGCCGAGAGCACCAGGCGCAGCGCGTCCTCGAACTCGCCGCCCTCGGTCTCGACCGTGGCGTAGAGGCCCATCAGGTCGTCGACCTCCGCGGTGGTCAGCGGCCGGCGCCAGGCCCTGGTCACGAACTCGTCGATGACCTGGCGCAGGCAGGGATCCTCGCCGTCGACCCCGGGGTCGCAGGTCAGGATCATGTCGCGCAGGGGGTTGGGGATCGGGTCGTTGGGCCCCTCGATCTGCAGGTAGTCGACGTAGAGGTTGCGGTCGGTGTTGAGGTCGGCGTCGAGGGCGTCGTTGGTGAACACCACGGCGAGCTTGTGGACGCCGGCGTCGAGCTGGACCTCGACTTGGTGGACCTCGGCGAGCTCGCTCTCGGTCGCCGCGATGTCGGACTCGTAGACCACCTGGCTGTCGATGGTCATCTGCATGTGCGCGAGGTCGTCGCCCGACTGCGAGGCGTAGGCCCGGGTCTCGAACACGAAGGTCCCGTCGCCGGCGGCCTCGAAGGTCGAGAACACCTCGCCGTTCGACCACAGGTTCCAAAACCCGCCCGAGGCGCCGCCGACCGAGGCCTCTGCGTCGGCCTCGGCCTCCCAGGCGTGGAGCTCGGCGTCGGCGACGATGCGCAGGGCCTCGTCGACCAGGTTCTCGGCCGTGCGCGCGTAGAGCTCGAAGTGCAGGGGCGAGAGGCTCTGGACGTCGGAGATGTTGTCGAAGCCGTAGCTGTGCTCGTCGGCGGGGAACTCGTCTGCCGGGGAGACGTCGAGCATGCCGAAGAAGAGGTCGCGGACGGTGTTGTTGTACTCGGCGTTGTTGAGCCGGTGCATCGTCACGCGGCCGGGGTCGAGGAGGTCCTCGCTCTCGCCGGTGTCGTTGCCCTCGCTGCCCTCGGAGCCGCCGTCGGCCGTGGCCGCGTCGTCGGATGCCTCGTCGTCGCCGCCGGGCCCCGAGCCCGAGTAGCAGGCGGCGAGGGCGAAGGGCAGACAGAGCGCGGGGAGCAAGCTGCGGTCCACGGGTCGCTTGGCCATGGACGCGAGTGTGCAGAGCTCGCAGATGTGGAGCCAAGAACTTTTTGGTCGGCGGTATGTTTGGGATCCACGACTGCTCGATCGACGCGGGCGGAGCAGCTTTTGGGCGTCGGCAGACTGTGGGCTTGGAAAATCGCGTCTGCGAGCTCGCGGACTTCGAGGCTGGCTCGTGGTGCCGCGCGAAGCCGTCCCCTTGGCTATTCGAACACGGCGAGTCGAGTAATACGCTCGATGAAGGCCCGCCGCTCGCTCCCGCGGCCGAGCTCGAGGGTGGTCAGGGCGACGCGGCTGATCTGGTGGACCGTGTCTGCGCCGCCCGGGCAGGGCTCGAGCCACTCGCCGATCGCCGACACGCCGTAGTCGTGGCCGCCGTCCTCGCCGAGGTAGAGCATGATGTGCCCCGGCATGTAGAGCAGGACCACGCCCCGCTCGGCGGCCGCGTGGATCGCCTCGCGCTTGGCCTGCTCGTCGAGCTCGGAGACGTCGACGCTGCGCGTGCCGAGGCGCGACTGGACCGCGGAGTTGCGAGGCAGGCGGAGATCGAACTGCGCGAACAGGTCCATCAGGTAGCGCGAGCAGTCGCGCAGGCCAGCGCGCCCGCCCCAGCCGTAGGGATCGTCGAGCTGGGCGAGGGCCTGGGTGAAGAGCTGGCGGCGCGTGAAGGGCAGGGGGGCGTCGCCGGCCGCCACGCTGGCGGCCACCGGGGAGGCGGTCGGCCCCTCGGGGGTGGGCAGCAAGATGGCGCGGCTGCTGCCCTCGGCGAGAGGAAAGTGCGAGCCGGCGCGCAGGGGGAGCGCGTCGGTGAACAGCCACAGCTGGGGCAGGGCCGCGCGGGCGCGCAGCGCCTCGTCGCTCACGGCTGGACCGACGCTTTGTTGACCCGTGCTGTCCTCGGCGCGGATCCAGCCGACGCTGTGGCCGGCGTCGACGTAGAGCCAGCGCGCCTCGGGGCCGCGGGCGATCACGCGGACGAGCTCGCCGAGGTGCAAGGACGCGCAGCGGTTGCGATCGAAGTCGAGGTCGACGGGCTCGGTGTAGAGCCCGGCGGTGGTCGGCACGCACCAAAGCGGGGTCTCGCGCAGGACGTCGTGGACGCTGCCGCCCTCGGGGAGCAGCTCGGCGGCGCGGACCGTAGCCGCGGCCGCGGCCAGGGCCCCGGGGCTGGTCTCGACGTACTTGCCCTCGTCGACGCGCCCGCGCAGCCAGGCCAGGCGCTCGTCGAGCTCGGCGTGGACGTGGTCGGGGTCGGCCAGGCTGGGATCCGTGACCTCGCGCCAGCCCCCGGGCAGGGCGCGGACCTGGGCGGCGAGCTCGCGGCGCTCGTCGTCGTCGAGGAGCGGGCGATCGGCGGCCTCTGGGGGCAGCTTGGCCAGCCAAAACTCGGCCCGCTCGAGCTCGGGGCGGACATCTGGGGCGCGGGTCTCGGGGATGGGCGCGCTGGGGCAGTCGTCGGCGCTCGCGCGCGGGTCCGCGTCCTGCCCTGGGGCTGGCGCGTCATCGACGAAGGGCGCCGACTCGACGCGGGCGGACTCGGGCGTAGAGCCGCCACAGGCGCCCGAGAGCACGGCCAGGGCCGTGGCCAGGCGCCAGCGAGCAGCGCGGGGACGAGACGTCATACGCTTCGCGGACGCGGGCATGGTCGAGAAGATTCCGGGGACGCCGGCGGGCACTGGACGACCAGTATCACGGCCGCGCGGCTTTCTGGGTCATCTGCTCGGGGATCCCTAGGATGGCCGCGTGAAGGCGCTCGCGCAGCTGTGGGTCGGGGATGGGCCATCTTGGTGGTGGGCGGTCGCGGGCCTGGTCCTGGTGTTCCTCGGGCTGCGCCTCGGGGTGTGGTCTCAGCGGCGCCGAGAGGCCCGCAGGGCCCACCGCGCGCGCAAGGTGGGCAAGGAGGGCGCGCGGCGCAGCCAGCGAGCCCTGCGGCGCGCGGGCTACGAGATCCTCGAACTCGAGGTCCGCGGCTGGTCCGAGCTCGAGGTCGACGGTCGGCGGCGACGCTACGCGATCCGCGTCGACGCGCTGGTCAGTCGCGGCGGTCGTCGCTACGTGGCCGAGTTCAAGGCCCGCGAGCGGGGCGCGAGCCTGCGCAATCGAGACACGCGCCGCCAGCTGATCGAGTACGCCCTGGCCTTCCCCGACTGCGAGGCCGTGCTGCTCGTCGAGGGCGAGCGCGGGCGGGTGCAGGAGGTGCGCCTGCCCGCCGCGCAGCGCCTCGGGGCCCAGCGACGCACCTGACGACGTGCGGGAAAAAATCACAGACTCTGAGTGCAGGTCGTCGGCGCGGCCCCCTCGGGCCAGGCTGAACCGGCCTCACTGCGCTGATTTGTCTCGCTGTGTGGATTGATCTCGCTGTGCGGATTTGTCTCGTCGCGTCGAACCTGTCTCGTGGCACCCTCCTGGGGAGCGGCGGCGTGTCAGCGGCATGTAGCGACGGCTCCAGCCTGGGATGTGTGTCGCAGCCTGCGAGGCGTGCCCGCTGCGCAGCGACACGCAGCGCGCTCGCGTCTCTCCGCCATCGCGCCTGCTCATCGCGATGCTTTGACCTGGTTTGACCTCGCGCCCTCGACGTTGCAGGATATTCGCATTCATCGCGGACGTGATGACGCCAGCCCCATGTTTTGGGGTGGTGTCTGGGCTTCGTCGGTGCTCACGAGGAGGACGGCTGCGCGTCCGCGCTGTCTCGATCGACACATCATTCATTGTCAGGAGATACATCCATGAAGACCCATTATTTGATTGAGCTGGCGGCCATCGCGGCGCTGGTGACCTCGGCCTGTAGTGACGACGGCAACGCAGACACGACCGGAGAGGACATCGGCACCGAGACGGACACGGACACGACCGACACGAGCACGGAGACGACGACCGACACGGGGACGGAGACGGACACGACGACGGACACGGAGACGGAGACGGAGACGGGGACGGAGACCGACACGGACACGGGGACGGAGACCGACACGGAGACCGACACGGACACCGAGGGCGGGGCCTGCGTTGGCAACGACGGCACGAGCGAGGAGACGGCGGCGAGCTCTTGCCTGGAGATCCTCGAGAACGGCTGCTCCGTGGGGGATGGGAGCTACTGGGTGATGCCCGGCGAGGTGGCCTTCGAGACCAACTGCGACATGACCACGGACGGCGGCGGCTGGACCGAGATCTCGCTGCCGCACCTTTGCAACGGCGACCTGGTCACGACGATGACGGCGATCGAGGCCGCGGAGGAGGAGGGCATCGACGACGCCTGCCGGCCCTTCACCGCCGACGGGGCCGGAGACCACACTTATGTGTTCGACGTCGAGTTCCCGCCGACCTTCGAGGCCTTCTACCTGAGCGACTACTCGATGCGGGCCAACGGCGACGACCCCTCGGGGATCCTCGGGGCCCTGTTCACGCAGAGCGACTGGAACGACGCCAACGGCGGGACCGTGCAGGGCGACGTGTCCTTTGGCTCGGCCGACGACCTCGGCCCGGTGGTCAGTTATGGCTCCGAGAACGAGGAGGTCAATTGCGACAGCTGCGAGACCGTGTTCGCGAGCAATGACACCCCCTTCAGCGTGGGCGCGGCCTCGGCGAGCTTCCGCATCGGCTGGGGTGAGGCTGGGAGCGAGGACGAGGGCTGGTACCCCTGGTGGGCCGGTTCGGTCTACCTGCGCTGAGCGCATCGCCCTGAGCGAGGAGTCCGTGGAGGAGCCCGGCGCACTCGGGACGGCGTCGACGCCTCCATGGGCTCCCGCGCCTACGCTCGACGCCCTCTCGTGTGCGCTCAGGGTCGCGGAGTGACGTCCACGGGCAGCTTGCCCTCGACCCAGCGCAGGTGGACGTGGTCGGCGTGGGTCGGCCAGTAGCCGCGGTTGTCGGCGTGCAAGAAGCGCCTGCCCGGGCGGCGGTCGCCGACCTGCTCGTCGAAGGGCGCGAGCACGTTGGCGTCGTTGTGGACGAAGTAGGCGACCGCGTCGATCTCGAACACGATCTGCGCGAGGATGCGCAGGCGCTGGCTGGTCGCGGTCAGCGAGAGCTCGTCGTTGGGGTCCAGGCGGGGCTCTCGCTCGCCCTTGCCCTTGGGCTTGCTGGTCCACATCGAGACGCCGCGCTTGATGTGGCTCCACCACACCCGCGGGCGCCCGTCTTTGTCGGTGTCGGCGGGATCGAGGAGGTAGAGATCGGCGTCGACGCCGTGCTGGTGGGTCCAGTGATCCGAGATCTTGCCGCCGGTGACGTGGCTGATGTCGCCGACGCCCAGGGGCAGGCCCGTGCGCTGGCGGTACTCGGCGGCGATCTCGACCACGGACTCGATGGTCGAGACGGCCCCCCACTGGCGGTGCAGCGACTCCTCGGTGTTGGACTTGAACACCAGGTAGTCGCGGCCCGGGGTGATGTAGTCCGAGAGGTTGACCCAGCGCTCGCCGGCGACCCAGGCCTCGTGCTCACCGTGCGCGTCGGGGCCCTGGGCGAGGCCCCGAGGGGGCACGACGATGTGCAGATAGGCGAGCTGGGGGCCCTTTTTCTTGTCGCTGAGGGTGATGACGAGGTCGTAGCCGGCCAGCGGCCCGCGGCGCAGCTCGGCGCCGGGCTCCTCGCTGGCGAACTTGGCGAGCGCGGCCCACTCGCGGACCTGCTCGAAGCGGCCCTCGAGGTTGATCGCTCGGCCCTCGCGGTAGGCCTCGCGCAGCGCGGAGCCGGCGGGCAGGGGTCCGCGCGGGGTGTCGCGGGGGCGGAGCTTGATCTCGCTCGCGCGCAGGAGCTCGCGGGCCTCGTCGAGGCGCGCGGCGATCTGCTCGGCGTCGAGAGGGGCGCGGGCTTGATCGCCCGCGGGGTCGCGCTCGGACTCGTCCGACTCGCTGGGCTCGCCCTCGGGCGCCGCCGCTTGGGGCTGGGCCGCGGGCGGCGGGGGGCTGGCGAGGCGCTGTGCGAAGGCCTGGACCGTGGTGCGCACGGCGTTGGCTTCGCTCGCGGCCTCGTCTTCGCCGTCTTCGAGCAGCGGGTAGGCGCACGCGAGGCAGAGCAGGGGGAGCGCCCAACAAAGACGCCTCACTCGCTCGCCGCCACGCATGCGCTTCAATCTACCTCACTCGGCCTCGGTCTGGGCCGCCTCGTCGCTGGCCGCCGGCGCCGCAGCGCCCGACTCGCCCGGGTGGTTGATGGCGAAGTACGCAGACACCGCGGCGAGCAGGGGGAAGAGGAACCAAAGCGCCTTGCTCCACTCGGGCTTGCGGTTGAACACCGCGGGGGCCGCAGCGAAGAGCACCCAGATGAAGAGCTTGGGGTGCAGCCAACCAGGTAGGCCAGCTTGCATGGAGCGCACGCGGGCGAGCATGCCGAAGCCCGCGATGATGATCAGCAAGATGCCGACACCGTGGGTCGCAGCGAGCAGGGCGCGGGCTTTGTTGGTCTCCTTGGTGCCCCCGGAGATGCCGTGGAAGGCCCATCCGCCGAAGGCCATGAACACGAGGATGATGCCGAGGACGTGGAGCAGGTTGTAGAGCTGGTAGGAGAACATGTGGGTGGCCCGGGCGAAGGTTGCCGCGGGCACGGACGGGGCGCAAGCGGACAGATCGGCGCAGGGCGCCGCGCGCCGGGGGGAGCGGGCCGTGGGAGCAGCCGCGCGCCGCTCAGATCACCGTGGCGGGGCGCACCAACATGATCGCGCTGGTGTAGCCGTGCATGAAGGTGTGCCCCGAGATCGGCCCGATCTCTGCGTTGCAGAAGAAGCCGGCGATGGGCAGGCCAGGATCGAGGAGCTCGCGGATGGCGTTGCTGTCGTGGTCGGGCTCGCCGTAGAGGACCTCGCCGCGGCCGAGGCAGGAGAAGAGCAGGGCGACCTGAGGGCGCTCCGCGCGGCGATCGTAGGCGTAGTCCGCGAGGAGCTCGCGCAGCTCGTTGGCGGAGGTCTCGGCGTCGCGGACGTGGAATTGCACGACCGGGTTGCCCTGGAGCTCGGCGGCGACCCCGATGGCGCCGCTGGTCGGGTCGACGCCCACGAGGTTGCGAACCAGGAAGTCGCCCTGGTCGTAGACCTCGCGCTCGGTGGTCATGGACACGCCGATGAACAGGCTCGAGTGGGCGAGGGCGCGGTCTTCGGGGGGCAGCTCGTCGAGCAGCTGCTGGAGGACCTCGACGGAGGCGCGGCCGTCGAGCTCGTAGATCACGTTGCCCTGGCGGCGGGTGGCGAACAGCGGCGTGCCCACGGGGCGGCAGCCCTGGGCGACGATGGTGTCGACCTCGATGTTGCCGCGCATGGCCAGGCCGACCATGCCGCGGTGGTGGCAGGAGCGCTCGCAGAACATGCGGTGCTCTCCCGGGCGGCGCCCGCCGGACACGAGGCCGCCAATCTTGGCCCCGCCTGGGAACGCACGATCGAGGCTGGCGAGGAGCTCGGGGCCGCTCCAGGTGAAGGGATCCGGGAGCAAGATCAGGTGGGGATCGGGGCCGTCGGGGATGCCGATGGCTCGCAGCCAGCGCTCGCGCTCGGCTCGGGGATCGGCCGCGGGATCAGGCTCGGGGTCCGGGGTGCGCTCGCTGGGGATGTGGAAGGCGGTGAGCTCGACGCCCGGCAGGCGAGCGGCGGTGAGGGCCAGGCCGGGGCCCTCCTCGAGTTCGTGGCCGTCACCGATCACGCCCCCGGCGGTGCAGCCGAGCACCGTGGCCGAAGGGAAGCGATCGCGGAGCAAGGCAGGGAGCTCGTGCCAGCGGTGCTGGTGATCGCGGCTGACGAAGACGAGCAAGAGATCGGGGGCGTCGCCCTCGAGCTGGGACTGCAGCTCATCGGTGCTCTGCTCGATGGCGACCTCGAGGTCGTCCGCATCGCTGATGGCGGAAGCCCAACGCACGGGCGGAGGGTAGCAGGCACAAAGCGGGTATGCTCCCGCCGTGGCCGAGCGAACCCACGAGGTCCGAGTCCCGGGGCTCCCGCCCTGGGTCGAGCTGCGCAGGCTGCTCGGGCCGACCGCGCGTGGCGACGACGCTGGCGCTGGCTGGGAGCTGGCCGAGGCGGGCTCCGAGGCAGGTGCCACGCTGATCGAGGCGAGGGCGCAGCTGTCGACGGAGCTGGCGGCGGACCTGGCCGCGCGGCTGCGCGGTCTCGTCCTCGACGGTCGGCGCGTCGAGTGTGAGATCGAGCCCGAGCTGCGTCGCCCAGCGGTTCGCCGGGCGCGGACCGAGGACGCCCGTCGACGGCGCGCGACCACGCCGGGCTTCACGCGCGGCGGGGTGCGCCTCGATGAGGAGGGGCGCTGGTCGCTGACCCCCGAGGCGCTCGCGCTTCGCATGGCCCGCTGGGCGCGAGGCCGCCCCGTCGTCGACGCGGGCTGTGGCGTGGGTGGCAACGCCATCGCCTTCGCCCGGGAGGGGTGCCCGGTGGTGGCGCTCGAGCGCGACGCCGAGCGTCTGGCCATGGCGCGCCACAACGCGAAGGTCTACGGCGTCGCGGGCCGAGTGCGCTTCGTCCAGGGCGACGCCCTCGCCCTCGCGCCCGAGCACGGCGGCCCGGACACGCTGCTCTTCGTCGATCCGCCCTGGGGTCGAGAGGGCGCACGAGCCCGGCGCGAGCTCGCCGATCTCCCGCCTGTGGCCGAGCTCGCCGCGATCGCAAAAGATCGCTACGCCGCGCTGTGGGCCAAGCTCCCGCCCTCGGCGACCCCGGCGGAGCTGCTCGCCGGGGGCGGTGAGGTGCGGGCGCTCTTCGGCGAGGCCGAGGGCGACTACCGGCGGATCAAGTTCTTGCTCGCGAGCACCGCTGGCTTCAGTTGAGCTTCTGCTTGAGGAGCTCGCCGAAGCTGCCGAGGTCGGCTTTCTTGTCTTGCTTGCGCTGCTTGGCCCGGAACTGGTTGTAGTTGCTCCGGGCCTCGACCTCCTCGACCCGGCGGATCGAGTAGCGCGTGCGGCCCTTGTCGTCGCTGCCCATGGCGACCACGCGGATCTGCTTGCCGACCGGGAAGGCGCGGCGCGGGTCTCCGCCCGGGGGCAGGTCGAGCTCGCGGGTGGGCACGATGCCGGCGCCGGTGGCGGTCTCGATGAACACGCCAAAGGCCTCCACGCGCACGACCTCGGCGTCGACGACCGCTTGCTCGTTCTTGCCGGAGCCGCCGGCGTCGCCGGAGCCCTGGCTGGCCTGGCGCAGCGAGAGGCTGATGCGCGGGGGCTGATCCGGGGCGCCGACCTCGATGTTGAGGACCTTGACGCGGATCTGCTCGCCCACGGAGACCACGTCCTCGACGCGCTCGACCCGGCCGTGGCCGAGCTCCGAGATGTGGACCAGGCCCTCGGCCCCGCCGAGATCGACGAAGGCGCCGTAGGGCTGGATGGTCTGGACGGTGCCCTCGACGATGGCCCCCTCGCTGAGCGAGGCGAGCAGCTCTCGCCCGGCTTCGGCGCGCTGCTCCTGGAGCAGCGCCTTGCGCGAGACGATCACCGAGCGGCCGTTGTCGCGGACCTCGATGACCCGAAAGTCGAGGGTCTGGCCCTCGTAGATCGAGATGTCCGGGGTGTAAGAGATGTGCACGTGCGAGGCCGGGCAAAACGCGCGGGCTTTGCCGATGCTGACCTCGAGGCCGCCCTTGACCGCCTTGGTGACCGTGCCCGAGATCGGCGCCCCGGACTCGAGGGCGAGCTCGAGGTCGACGCCACCGGCGCCTGCGCCGAGGCGCGTGACCAGCTTGGGCTTGTCGCCGCCGCGGGCCACCGTGAGCCGCAGGCGGTCGCCGATGGCGACCTTGAGGTTGCCGTCGCGGTCCTCGAGTTCGTGGCGATCGATCTCGCCCTCCGAGCGGGTCCCGACGTCGACGAACACGACCTGTCGGCCAATCTGAACCACCGTGCCCTGGACGGACTCCCCGGGGGAGAGCTGGCGTCCGCCCGCGCTCCTGCCACCGCCGGATTGCTCGAAAAGGGCCGCGAAGTCTTCGTCCTCGACCATGGTCGTCGCTTCTATCACACCTGTGGGCGGCGTACAGGGGCGCGGGCAGCTCGCTGTCGATGGCCGCGCGGGAGGCTGGGGCGTCGTTTTGAGCCACCTAGGGGGTGCTCGGGCGCGGGGCTGCCAGTTCGGCGCGACTGGGGCAGCGCGGCGGGATCAGGCCGACCCGGATCGATGACGACCCGGATCCATGACGACCAGACTCGCGAAGAGTCACGGGGGCTCGGAGGGCAGAGGGGGAAACGAGCAGAGAGGGGAGGGGCTGGACGCGAGTGCGAGTGGACGCGAGGCGCCAGCGAGGGAGGGGGCCGGCGACGGGTGGTGGAGCTGGAGGCGAGCGCGAGGATCGGGTCGATGAGGACGCGTCGAGGAGCGCTCGCCGTGGTGGGAGGCGAGGTGAATCGATGCACATCGGCGCGAGTGAAAATCGAATCGATGCACTTCGACTCTCTCCAATATCGGACACATGAGTTCATCGCAGGCGCCGTCGGCTCGGATGGCGCTGGGTGGCGCTGCGTCGCGGATATATCCAAGATGTATCCAATTTTGGTGCCATCACTTGCGATCGCTAAAATCCGTGTCATCTTGTAGTAGGTCGGTGCGTGTCCCGTGGATCCGCCAGTCGGATTCGGTCGATACGAGACGGGTGTCCATCAAATCGATGATCAGTGCTCGGCCTCTGGGCCGAAGGAAGGACGGCGATGCAGGAAGCTCATCAACAGACGAATCACGAAACCACCACTACCACGGACTCCAGCGTTCGACTTTTTCGCCATCACATGCGGCCACATTGGGGCGTGGCCGTGCTGCTCTGGCAGCGCGACGGAAAGCGCGGCTATCAGTTCTCCGACGGCCGCCAGCGCGTGTTCAAGGAGGGCTTCTATCACCTCTTCAAGCCCGCGGTGGCGCCGGGAGACGGCAGCGCCAAGACGGTCGTTCGCCTGGCGCGGCTGGCCGGCGACGAGCAGGTCCTCGACAGCGGCCGGCGACTGCCGAGCCTGCGCGATCAGATCGGTCTATTCCGCGAGGACTACCCCGAGGGCTTCCACGGCGAGGCGTGGCAGGCCGATCACCGTGGCCTCGGCGCGAAGCGACGGCTCAAGCGTCACCGCGATCCCGCCATCGCCCAGGCCGTGGGCTTGTCGCGGGCCAAGCTCGGCGCCCTGGTCGAAGCCAAGGACTGGGCCGGAATTCACGAGCGCGTCCACGAGCTGCTCAAGGGCTCGGATCTGGTGCCGGCGCCCCACGCCAAGCGCTTCGCCGCGCTCGCCCCGAGCGCAGAGCTCGGTGAGGCGCTCTACGGCTGGCTCTACGGCGAGGAAGAGGGCCCGACGCGCTTCGCCCGGTTCGAGCGCGCGCTCGGCCGCAAGGTCTCGACCTGGCCGGTGATCTCGGCGATCGGCGCGCTGGTCGACCCCGAGGGGCACACCTGCGTGCGACCCAGCGTGTACCGCGTCCAGGCCAAGATGCTGCTGCCCAACTTCCAGGTCAGCGCGCGGCCCAACTGGCTGAGCTACAGCCGCTACCTGCACATGGCGAGCACCGTCTACGACGAGCTCGAGGCCGCCGGCCTGGCGCCCAACGATCTGCTCGACGTCTACGACTTCATCTGGCACACCCTGCGCCCCGCAGCCCAGGCCCGCCTCGGGGTCGACGCCAAGGCTGCGCCTGCGCGCAAGACCGGCTGAGTGCGCTCGCTGGGTGGGTCGACTCGCTGAGCGGGCCGACTCGCTGAGCGGGTCGACACGTCGAGCTGGGTCGAGGCGCTCGCGCCCGCGCCCAGCTCGACGCAGCTCAGCTCGGCGCTTCTTTGCGCAGCGCCTCGATGCTCGGCTCTGCGCCGTCTTCAATCCACTGCGCGTAGTGGCCGATGAAGGCGGCCTGGGCCGGGCTCTGCACGTAGTTGGGGTTGATGGCGCGAACCTCCGCGAGGGCCTCCTTGGGCCCGCGCCCGAGGGTGACCAGGCAGCAGGCGGCCACGGTCCCCGTGCGACCGAGGCCGCCGCGGCAGTGCAGCAGCGTCGGTCGGGTCTCGAGCTCCTCGACGATCGAGCGACACAGCGAGGCGCAGGCTCGCGGTGTGGGGATGCCCATGTCGGCGATTGGGAAGTGCACGACCTGAAAGCCCGCCTCGGCCACGGCCTCGGGGAGGACCTTGGTGGTCAGGTTGACCACGCGGGCGATTCCCTTCGAGCGCAGGAAGGTCAGATCATCGGTGAGCTCGCGGAGCAGCCCCGGGCGCGCCGATCCGGCCAGTCGTCCGGGGATGAACCAGCTGAAGCTGGCGAGTGATTCACGAGAGCGGCGACGCATGATCAAGTGCCCCATTGTAGGAAGCGGCGGGTTCGCGGATGGCGAGCCCGGCAAAAGAAGTCCTCGGTCGGGCCAGACTCGATGAGCGCGCCGTCGATCAACAAGGCGACGCGATCACCGATCTCCCGGGCCAAGGGGAGGTAGTGAGTGACGACGATCAGGGTCTTCCCGCGGCTTGCGAGCGCGCGCAGACCCGCTGTGATCTGCGCGGACCAGGGCTCGGGCAGCGAGAAGATCGGCTCGTCGAAGAGCAGCAGCGGCGCGGGCTCGCGCGCGACCAGGGCGAAGCTCAGGACGCGACGCAGGTGGTCGGGGACCGCGGCCAAGCTGCGGTCGAGGTTGGTCTGGAGGACGTCGCGCTCGCTGGCTTCGAGCAGCCAGCTGAGCTCCTCGACGGCGAGCAGCTCGCTGATCCGATCACGGGCGAAGCTCCCGTGCTGGTTGAGGCGGCGGCAGGTCTCGACCGAGACGTCGACCTCGCCTCGCCACCACAGGTTCTGGGGATCGGGAGGGGCGTCTAGAATGATGGCCTCGAGGGCGCGCAGCAAGGTGCTCTTGCCGCTGCCCCCGGGGCCAACGACACAGAGCACCTCGCCGGCGTTGACCTCGAGTTGGAGCTGAGGCAGCACGCAGCGCGGGCCCCAGCCGACGCTCAGCCCGCGCAGGGAGAGCATGGGTGGCTGTGTGTCCACGGTTGTCCTGGCTGGTGGCTAGATGGTCTCGGAGCCGGTGATCGAGCGCATCTTCATCAGCCCGAGGCCGAGGTTGGTGTCCGAGCGGCAGACCGCGACGACGACCACGGACTGCATGGACTTCACGCGCGCGAAGATGTGCACGAGGTTGGTGGACATCACGATGATCTCCTTGAAGTAGCGCTCGGTGGTCTCCACGCCACGGACGCGCTTGAAGGTGTTCTCGATCGTCGTGACGTTGTCGCCCTCGAACAGGTCCTTGGTCGCGGCCGAGACGAGGTCGAGGACCTCCTGCGGGTGGCTGTCGATGGTCTTGACGCCGAGCAGCATGCCGGTGGACATGTCGACGACGCCGCACGCGACGGCCTTGGGGACTTCTTTCATGGTCTTGGTCAGGATGGTTTCGACGCTCATGGGGTGCTCTCTCGTTCGGTGAAGGGTGGAGTCAGAGGTAGTCGGTGTTGGGACTTGGAAGCGGAGAAAGGGGGCTCGCTCAGCGCACGCGCAGCTGCTGGAGGCAAGAGCTCAGGCGGCTGTCCTCGGGCAGCAGCAGCGTGCAGGCCCGGCAGACCGCCTTGGCGGTCGCGAAGTCGCGGTTGGCGTAGGCCTGCATGGCGGCGGCGAAGAGGTGGGCGACGACGACGTCCTCGCTCGCCGACGAGCTGCGCTTGGCCGCGCGGTTGAGGTTGGCGCGGACCTGGGCCTCGACCTCGTCGTGCCACTCGCGGGCGAGGTCGGGGGCGGTGATGTGGTCGGCGGCGACGTCGAGCTGGCGCCGCCAGGTCTTGAGCACGCGCCCGCGGAAGTCGACGATGGTGACCAGCGCCGCCGGGTCGCCGGTGATCTCGGTCTGCACGGTCATCAGCCCGCGACCCGTGCGGATCAGCGAGGTCAGCCCCGGCCGCGAGGACGCGCTCGGCATGCTCGCCGGGGAGGGGGAGTAGGGCTGCTGGACGCTCGTGGACGTCTCGATCGCGGTCGCGGTGTTCATGAGGGCCTCGCTGGTGATCCGAGGGGTCAGTGGTGCAGTCGACGCCGCGCGGCGCGGCGCAGGGTCATGGCTTCGTGGAGGTGGGTACGCTCGCGCTCGCTGAGGGCCTCGAGGCGGGCGAGGCGGCGCAGCTCGACGCCGCCGTCCTGGCTGAGCTTGGCGAGCAGCGCGTCGGGCTCCTCGCTGCCCTCGAGCAGCTCGACGAGCTCGCTGCGCAGCGCGCTGAGCTCATCGCAGCGCGCGGCCGCCAGGGCCTGGCGCAGGTGCAGACGGATGCGGTTGCCGTAGAGCATGACCATCCCGCTCTGCATTCGCCCGGAGAACACGACCGTGAGGGTCATGCGGCCGTTCTCGAGCGTGTCGGTCTCGGCCAGCTCCTCGAGCGGCCACACGGCGACGCAGCTGTTTTTCGCGTTGAGCAGCACGCTGCGGTCGCGCTGGGACGCGCCGAGGCTCTCGAAGCAGGTGCTCGCGGCGCGGTTGAGGGCGGCGAAGCCCAGGGCGATGTCGTGCTTGGCGTTGCGCTCCCAGCTCCAGGCGATCAGCCCATCCGGCGCGATCGACAGGACGACCGCGCGCAGCCCCTCCATTGGGCCGATGATCTCGGCCAGGGCGCGATCGAGGCTGGGTTTCATTGGTCGCTGTCTCCGACGCTCGCGGTGATCTCGTCCTCGAGCAGGCGCAGGCGCAGGCGCTCGAGGTTGGCGGCGCACAGCAGGTCTCCGGGCAGGAGCTGCTCGCGCTGGCCGAGCAGCCGGCGGGCGCGCTCGCGGTCGCCCCCGAGGTAGGCCTCGACGGCCGCCCAGTCGAGCAGCTCGGTGGCCAGGCGACGGGCGCGGGTGAGCGCGTGGTCCTCCTGGACCTCGACCGGATCAATCTCTTCGATCAGGCGCTGCTTGGGCTCGCTGAACAGCTCCTGGAGCTCGCTGCGGATCGCCTCGAGCCGCTGCGCGCGGCCGGGGGAGGCGCCCCAGATGCTCTCGTCGACGAGCTCGCGCCAGGGGCTGCGGACGGTGTGCAGCTCGGTCGACCACAGCTCGGTGGTGATGCGCACGGGCAGGCGGGCGAGCAGGGTCAAGGCTGGATCTCCGCTCGCGCCGGGGAGCTCGGCGTGGGTCACCTGGCCGTCGCGCAGCCCGACCAGGCCGACCTCGAGGGCGCCAATCCACAGGCGGAGCCCGAGGTCGAGGCTCTGGAGCTCGGCGACGATCAGGTAGTCGACGAGGGTCGGGCGCTGGAAGCTTCCGGATACGTCGGCGTTGATGCTCATGATGATTCGTGACCGTCCTCGGCGGGAGGCGGGAGTTACCTAAGGATGATTGCGACTCGTGCCAAATAGAGTGTTGGCTCTTGGTACAGTCTGCAATCGTATGCCCCGTTTGGGCTATGGATTCAGGCTATCAGCTAGCTTTGTCACGATCAATGAGAGCTTGTCAGAAAAGTACGCCTCAGTGCATTTTTGTCGCGTATTGGCCAGTCTGAGGGAGCGAGCGTGTCTGGTGTATGCCCAATCTCGAGGATGGGCTATCTGTATAGGTGTGATGAATTGTTGGTTGCGTACTGCGTTTTATACAGAATCGGCCATGGACTTCGGTACATGACTGTGGACTTTGGAAACAGTGGGGAGCGGGCACAGCTCGCGACGCCCCGGCCTCGCGGCGGGGCCCAAATGGGGCATCGCGTGGCGTGAGCGCGACGAAAATGCGCTGCGTCGTGTCCTCGCGTGGTCCTAAACGCGCGCGGCGTTCGGGAGTGCCCGTCCGCGACACCAGCCGAGCGGCCACAGGCGCGAATTCAAAGCGAGGATCTTGCAGCCCTCGAGCCCGGCCCTGGTGGGCGGCTCTCGAATTCAACACAGGTGAGGGGCGCGCCGGGGCCTCGCCTGCGGCGAAGCGCGCGGCGAGTACAGGCCTCTCGCGCCGCGCTCGCCTGGGCGTGCGCGCGCTCGCAGCTGCTTGCCTGAGGGCGCGCGCTCGCGGGGCGAGCCCGTTAGTCGAACTCGTTAGTCGAGCTCGAGCTTGAGGTCGGCCGGCTTGAGATCGGGCAGCTGAGGCGCGGCCTCGGTCACGCTGGACGGACGCCACTTGCCCATGACCTCGATGTAGCCGTCCTTGCGCAAGATCAGCTCGTGGTCGATGTCGTCGCCGACGGGGACCTCGATGGTGCAGGGCGTCTCGCACTGAAAGTCGCCGTCGAGGAAGACCCGCGCGCCCTCGACGTTGGTCGTGATCGAGGCCCGGTTCTTGGGCAGCTCGTCGGCGTCGCTGGGATCGTCGGCGAGGGTCGGGGCGTCCTTGCGCGCGCGCTCGTCCTCGCGCTCCTCCACGCCGTGGTCACGATCGCCGCCGCCGAAGATCATCGCGCCGACGATCAGCACGAAGGCCAGGGCGAGGCCGCCGATGACCAGCTTGTTGACCACGCTCTGACCGCTGGGGAGCGGCGCGGACGGGCTCTTGCCGACGGTCGGGAGGTCGTTGACCGCGGAGATGGGCCCGGTGGAGTTGGCGCTGCGTCGCAGCGGGCTCTCGGGCGGCTGGCGGCCCTCGGCGCGGGCTCGCGCGGCGCCGATGCACTCACCGAGCAGCTCGGCGAAGCGACCGCAGTCTTGGATCCGCTTGTTGCGATCCTTGCGCAGCGCCATCATCAAGACCTTGACGGTCTCGCGGCAGCAGTGGCGCGGGGTCGGGACCTTGCTCTTGACGTGCTTGAGCATGGTCGCCATCGGCGACTCGGCCGAGAAGGGCGGGCGGCCCTCGATCATCTCGTAGAGGATGCAGCCGAGGGAGTAGATGTCGGTGCGGTGGTCGAGGGCGAGGCCGTTGCACTGCTCCGGCGACATGTACTGCGGGGTGCCAAACACCTCGCCAGCCTTGGTCAGCCGGGTGGCGTCGAGGCCACCGGCGATGCCGAAGTCGAGCACCTTGACGACGGTCGACACGCCGACGCTCTCGATGAAGATGTTGTCGGGCTTGAGGTCGCGGTGGAAGATGCCGTTCTCGTGGGCCTCGGACAGGCTCTCGGCGATCTGCCGGGCGTACTGGAGGGCCTCGATCTCGGGGATGCGTCCGCGCTCGAGCCGCTCGGCGAGGCTCTCGCCGGTGAGCAGCTCCATGACCATATAAGGTCGGCCGTCCTCGGCCTCGCCGTGCTCGAACACGCGAATGGTCGAGGGATGGCGCAGGCGCGTGGTGACCTCCATCTCGCGCCTGAAGCGGGTCAGGAACTTGCGGTCGGACAGGCACTCGCTGCGTACGACCTTGATCGCTACATCGCGATCGACCTGGGTGTCGTAGGCCTCATAGACCACCCCCATGCCGCCTTCGCCGATGATGCGACTGATCTGGTAACGGGAGGCGAGGGTGCGGCCAATGTCGTCGTTCACGGCCATCTCCATGCTCATGCTCGCGCCCGAGTGTTCTTCATCGAGCGCGAGCCGTCGCCGGCTCGCGGGCGGTCCTTTGGGTTGGTGTGCCATGCAGGCAGGTGTCGGGCCGACGCAGTGTATCCCAGGACGCCTGCTTGGCGTGGTCCCGGGGCGGAGGCGGTCGGCGCCGAATTCCGTGGCTGGGGTGTAGCGTGAAAACGCTTGCGCGCCAAGGTGGCGAAATTGCTTCCAAAGTGTGGAAACTGGCGTGACGTTGGGCGTGAATGGTCTTTGGCTGGCTTCGCGTGGGCTTGATCCGTACCCTGCCGGCGACCATGCCCAACGCCGCTGCGACCAGCCATAGCCCCAATCAGGCCCCAACCGAGCGCTATCAGGCCGCCAACAAGATTCGCGTGGTCACGGCGGCCGCGCTCTTCGACGGGCACGACGCGGCGATCAACGTGATGCGTCGGATTCTACAGGCCCAGGGGGCGGAGGTGATCCACCTCGGTCACAACCGTGGCGCCGCAGAGATCGTCGACGCCGCGATCCAGGAGGACGCCCAGGCCATCGCCGTGAGCTCGTACCAGGGCGGGCACATGGAGTTCTTCAAGTACATGGCGGACTTGTTGCGCGAGCGTGGTGCAGACCACGTGACGATCTGGGGCGGGGGCGGTGGCGTGATCGTGCCCCGGGAGATCGAGGCGCTGCATGCCTACGGCATCAGCCGCATCTTCTCGCCGGAGGACGGGCGCCGCTACGGCCTGGAGGGCATGATCGAGCTGATCATTCGTGGGGCGGACTTCTCCACGGCACCCGAGGATCCGCTCGCCGAGCTCGGGGCGCTCCTCGACGCAGGGGCCTCCAAGCAGGACGTGGTGCCTCGCCTCGCGCAGCTGATCTCGGTGATCGAGTCCGCGCACGCCAGCGAGGGCGAGGCGGCGCAGGCGTTGCTCCATGCGGTCCGCGAAGCCAAGTTGCCCTCGGTGCCCGTGCTTGGGCTCACCGGGACCGGCGGCGCGGGCAAGAGCTCGCTGACCGACGAGCTCGTGGCCCGCTTCGCGCGTGAGAACCCCGATCGCCGGATCGCCGTGATCTCCGTCGATCCCTCGCGCAGGCGCACGGGCGGGGCGCTGCTCGGCGACCGCATCCGCATGAACAGCCTGCGCCACCCGAACGTGTTCATGCGCAGCATGGCCACGCGCAGCTCCGGGGCCGAGCTCTCGGCGGCGACCCTCGACGCCGTCCGCCTGTGCAAGCTCGCCGGCTACGAGCTTGTCTTGGTCGAGACCTCGGGCATCGGCCAGGCCGACGCGGCCGTCGACGAGGTCGCGGACGTCTGCGCCTATGTGATGACCGCCGAGTACGGGGCCCAGAGCCAGCTCGAGAAGATCGAGATGCTCGACGTCGCGGACTTCGTGGTCATCAACAAGTACGAGCACAAGGGCAGCAAGGACGCGCTGCGAGACGTCCGCAAGCAGGTCCGGCGCAACCGCAACCTGTTTCACGAGGTCAGCGACGAGCAGCTCCCGGTGTTCGGTACCGTGGCCAGCCGCTTCAACGACAGCGGGGTCAACGGGCTCTACGCGGCGCTGTGCGGGCGCCTGAGCCAGGTCGCCGCGCCGGAGTGGACGTGCCGGATCCCCGCGGACCAGCAGGCCGTGGCCAGCGACACCCGCGACATCATCCCGCCCGAGCGCGTCCACTACCTCGCCGAGGTCGCGCACTCTGTCCGCGCCTACAAGGCGCGGGTCGACCAGCAGATCGAGATCGCGAGGACCCTCGAGCACCTGCGCCAGACCAGGGCCCTGGCCGCGGCCGCCGGGGTCGACGCCCTGTCGGCGGGCGAGGCCGGGGACTGGCTCGACGCAGAGATCGCCGCGGCCGAGGGTCGCCTCGACGGTGACGCTCGCCGGGCGCTGGCGCTGCTGCCCGAGCTGCGCGCCGAGTACGGCGCCGACGAGTACGTGGTCAAGATCCGCAACCGCGAGGTCCGCTACCCGACACACGTCACGACCTTGTCCGACAGCCGCGTCCCCCGGGTCGCGCTGCCGGCCGACGACGAGCCCGGCGCCACGCTGCGCTACATGCTGCTCGAGGGCCCGCCAGGCCACTTCCCCTACACCGGCGGCGTGTTCGCCTTCAAGCGCGAGGGCGAGGACCCCAAGCGGATGTTCGCCGGCGAGGGCGGCCCGGGGCGGACCAACGAGCGCTTCAAGTACCTGTCGGCGGGCGAGCCGGCCAAGCGCCTGTCGACGGCCTTCGACTCCGTGACCCTCTACGGCTGGGATCCGGAGCAGCGCCCCGACGTGTGGGGCAAGATCGGCGAGAGCGGTGTCTCGGTCTGCACCCTCGACGACGCCAAGGAGCTCTACGCGGGCTTCGACCTGTGCGCCCCGAGCACCTCGGTGTCGATGACGATCAACGGCCCGGCGCCGATCGTGCTCGCGCTGTTCATGAACGCGGCGATCGATCAGCAGGTCGAGCGCTTCGCCGCCGAGCACGGCCGAGCGCCCGCGGGTGAGGAGCTCGAGCAGCTGCGCGATCGCACCTTGGCGCAGGTCCGCGGCACGGTCCAGGCCGACATCCTCAAGGAGGATCAGGGCCAAAACACCTGCATCTTCTCGATCGAGTTCGCCCTGCGGATGATGGGCGACATCCAGGACTACTTCATCCGCAAGCGGGTGCAGAACTACTACTCGGTGTCGATCAGCGGCTACCACATCGCCGAGGCCGGGGCGAACCCGATCTCGCAGCTGGCCTTCACCTTGGCCAACGGCTTCACCTACGTCGAGTACTATCGCTCGCGGGGCATGGCCGTGAACGACTTCGCCCGCAACCTGAGCTTCTTCTTCTCCAACGGCCTCGACGCAGAGTACACGGTCATCGGTCGGGTCGCGCGGCGGATCTGGGCGATCGCGATGCGCGACCTCTACGGCGCCGACGAGCGCAGCCAGAAGTTCAAGTATCACATCCAGACCAGCGGGCGCTCGCTGCACGCCATGGAGGTCGACTTCAACGACATCCGCACGACCTTGCAGGCGCTGTTCGCCTACTACGACCACTGCAACAGCCTGCACACCAACGCCTACGACGAGGCCGTGACCACGCCGACGGAGGAGAGCGTGCGCCGGGCGATGGCGATCCAGATGATCATCACCAAGGAGCAGGGCCTGGCCAAGACCGAGAACGTGCTCCAGGGCAGCTATATCGTCGAGCAGCTCACGGAGCTCGTCGAGGAGGCGGTGCTCGACGAGTTCCTGCGCCTCGACGAGCGCGGCGGCGTGCTCGGGGCCATGGAGCGCCAGTACCAGCGCGGCAAGATCCAAGACGAGAGCCTCAAGTACGAGCGTCTCAAGCACACCGGCGAGCTGCCGATCGTTGGCGTGAACACCTTCATCAATCCGAACAAGAGCGCGGATCAGGAGGCCGACGGCCTCGAGCTCACGCGCGCCAGCGGCGACGAGAAGAACGCGCAGATCACCCGCCTGGAGGGGTTTCAGGACCGCCACGCCGACGAGAGCGCCGCGGCCCTCGCCCGCCTCGAGGCGGTCGCGCTCGCCGGCGGGAACATCTTCGAGTGTCTGATGGACGCGGTCCGGGTGTGCTCCCTGGGCCAGATCTCGAACAAGCTCTTCGAGGTCGGCGGCGAGTATCGCCGCAACATGTGATCCTAGAGCGGCGATCGGTTTGAATTCGCACCGCCAGGCACATCTTGGCGGCCCCGTGGTCGTTGTCGCTCGGCGCTCGCAGTGGGTCCACCACAGCTTCGGCCTCGCTCCTAGCCACGGAACCGCCAAGACGCACCTGACGGCGCGCCTTCAAACCGATCGCCGCTCTAGTCGCAAAGGTCGGCGGCCGGCTCGGGGACAGAGCCGTCGAAGCCCCGGACGAAGCGCCAAAAGGCCTGGAGCACCTCGAGCTGCTCGCCGCTCTCGCAGTAGAGGTGGCGCTCGAGCAGCTCGGTGCTCACGCTGCCGAGCGGCTCGATGTCGGCGTAGAGCGTGGCCATGGCCGCGCGCAGCTCGTCGACGCCCATGATCGCCGCGAGCCCGGCGAACACGGCCCGCCCGGTCCAGTAGGAGGCGTTGGGCGTGTCGCGGGCGAAGGGGTGGGCGTCGTAGAGCTCGGTCGGCGCGTCGTCCCAGTCGAAGGGCTCGACGGTGAAGCTCAGGCCCAAGGTGGTGTTGTACATGTCCCAGGCCTCGTCGATCCACCCGTCGGCGTAGGTCGCGGGGTGGACCCCGCGGGCCCACCAGCTGTGGAAGGCCTCGTGCTCGAGGTCGCTGGGCTTGGTGGTGAAGCCGCCGTCGTACTCCATGGAGCGCGCGCTGGCGCTGACGTAGCCGAGCATCGCCGGGTGGAGAAAGTCGCCGGTCGAGGTCACGAACTCGTCGATCGCGTCGAGCAGCCGGGCCTCGAGCGAGGTCAGGCTCTCGCCGGCGGTCTCGTGGCGGACGAGGGTGTAGGGGATGTCCTGGGCGTTGGCGGCCTGGTGGACGCCGGTGCTCGCGCTGATCTGCTCGCTGGGCACGACGATGATCAGCGGGGCCATGGCCGTGGTCGTGTCGGGGAACTCGAGCTTCCAGTCGTGCTCCGAGAATTCCTCGATCTCCGCGTTGCTCAGCAGCGTGTGGGGCACGCCCGCGTCCTCGAGGACCAGGTAGAGGGTCAGCGCCTGGCGATCGAAGGGCAAGTTGGCGGGCAGCCAGGACTCGAGGTAGCGGCCGGGGTTGAGGTCCGAGAGCCAGCTGTCGAAGTACAGGCGGTTGGGCGCTGTGCTCCACTCGAGGCCGCCGGCCTCCGGGGCGTCGGGGACGTCGAGGGCGTACTGCAAGGTCAAGGTGTGCTCGGTGCAGGGCTCGAGCTCGAACTCGAGGATCCGAAAGCCGTAGTCCAGGCCCTTGCCAAAGTCGTGACGCTGGGCCGCCGCGGGGTCGATGAATTGCTGGTCGAAGGTGCCGGCGTCGATGGTCTGACGGAGATCGAAGATCGGCATGCCGCCCTCGGGCCCGACCCGGAAGTCGACGCTGACCTCGGCGATGGCGTGCTGGCTGCCGAGGGAGAAGAAGATGGTGGCCTCGGTCGCCAGGATGTCGATGGGCGTGGCGAAGAGCCCGTCGATCTCGGTGGCTGGGGGCGCGTACTGGAAGGCGCCCTCGATGGAGCAGTCGAGGTTCTCGTCGCCGGTCTCACTGGAGTCGGAGTCGGTGCTGTCGGAGTCGCTGCTGTCGGAGTCGGAGTCGGAGTCGGAGTCGGTTTCGGTGCTGTCGGAGTCGCTGCTCGAGCCGGTCTCTTCCGTTCCCAGGGTGTCCTCGGTGCTCTCGCTGCCGATCTCATCGTCAACGTCACCGGCGGAGGGGTCTCCACAACCGCTCGAAAACGCGCAGGAGATCGAGAGCGAGAGGGAAGCTGTCTGGAAGGCGCGGTGCGTGACGCTCACGAGAGCACGGTAGCAAGCGGGGGCCGGGCCGTGGCGCATTTCATCGTGCGCGGGCCGGAGTGCACCCCATGCCTGATTTTTTCCAGGCCCGAGGGCTTTTTTTGATTCGGCCATGATCGACGCGCCTCGCTGGTGGCACCTGTGGGTTCAGAGGCCTCCATGATCACTCGCCGCCTACTGACTTGTCTCGCCGCCCCTGCCGCCCTCGCGCTCCCGCTGCTGCTCAACCCCTCCGCCGCGTCTGCCTGCGGGGGGACCTTCTGTGACACGGGGCCCACGTCCATGCCTGTCGACCAGACGGGGGAGAACATCCTCTTCGTCATCGACGGCAACATCGTCGAGGCCCACATCCAGATCCAGTACGACCCGGAGAACGACGCCGAGAAATTCGCGTGGGTGATCCCGATGACGGCGGTGCCGGAGTTTTCGGTCGGCTCGGAGACGCTGTTTCAAAACCTGCTCGCCGGCTCGGTGCCGACCTACGGCTTCAACACGGTCCAGGAGCCTTGCGGTGACTCTGGGGACGACTTGGGCGAGAGCACGAGCACCGGGGACGATGGGTGGGGCGACACCGGCACCGACGATGGGGGCGATACGGGCGGGCCGAACGTGATCCTCCAGCAGATCGTCGGCGCCTTCGAGGTCACGGTGCTCGAGGGCGGGACCGTGGAGGGGGTGATGCAGTGGCTGGACGCCAACGGCTACCAGCAAGACCCCGCGGCCGAGCCGATCCTCGGCGAGTACTTGAACGAGGGCCACCTCTTCGTCGCCCTCAAGCTCGCCTTCAACGCCGACGTCGACGAGATCCACCCGATCGTCTTGCGCTACGAGGGCAACGAGTCCTGCGTGCCGCTCCGCCTGACGCGGATCGCCGCCAGCGAGGACATGGACATCCGCGCCTTCGTGCTCGCCAACGGCCGAGCGGCGCCGACCAACTATCGCCACGTGATCGTCAACCCCTTGATGATCGACTGGATCAACTTCGCGGAGAACTACAAGGAGGTCGTGTCGATGGCCGTCGACGCGTTCGCGGCCGAGGGCAACGCCTTCGTGACCGAGTACGCCGGGACCAGCGGCGTGGTCTCCCAGGCCGGGCTCTACGAGGACAGCTGGGACGCCGCGCCTTTCGCCGAGCTCCAGGACACGCCCGAGAACACGATCGAGCTGCTCGAGAGCCAGGGCCTGGCCTACTGCTACGAGGGCCAGTGCGAGCTGCTCCACCCGCTCTTGCCGGCGCTCGTCGAGTCCTTCTTGCCCACGCCCGATGGGGTCGAGCCGGCGGACTTCTACGGCTGCCTGATCTGCTACGGCGGGCTGATCGACGAGGACGCCTGGGACGCGGCGGCGTTCTCGGCGGCCCTCGACGAGCGGATCATCGCGCCGGGCAAGCACGCCGTGGGGCTGCTCGACAGCTGGTCGTACCTGACCCGCATGTACACGACGATCTCGCCCAACGAGATGTACGAGGACCCGATCTTCCATGTGAACATGGATCTCCAGGACGTGCCGGCGATCCGCCAGGGCACGCACCGGCTGCTGTGCGAGGGCGGGGCCGAGTTCATCTTGCCCGACGGCCGCTCGGTCTACATGCCCGACCCCTTCGCGTGGCCGGAGATCTCCGGCGAGATGCCCTGGGAGCAAGAGGTCTCGCTCGCGGTGCAGGCGGGCCCCAACCAGGTGCTCAGCGATCGCACGGACACGATCAACCAGCTGCTCGACGCCTGGAACGCCGCGCACGGCTGGCCGCCCTCGGAGTCTGGGGACGGCGACGGCGACGGTGAGGGCGGGAGCGACGAGATCGGCGACGAGGGCGACAGCGGCGGTGACGACTCGGGCAACGACGGCACTGGCGGCGCCGGGATCGAGGATGGCGCCGCGAGCTGTGCGTGCTCGAGCGAAGGGCAGGGCGAGGGCCGCGTGGGCTGGGGCCTGCTGGGTCTGCTCGGCCTCGGCCTGGTTCGCCGGCGTCGGACCGCGCCTCGCTCGCGTGAAGTTTGACGCTTGGCTTCGTTATTAGGGTGACGCCCGCCGTCGTTCCCGGGGGGGAGGCGGCGGCGGGCGAGCATCCGCCTTGGCGGCGTCCGTATCAGACGAAGGGGCTGACGAAGACGGGGCGCTTGGGCTTGTTGACCCCCATCTCGGCGTAGCTCACCCGCAGGTAGGCGACGTCGAGGGCCTCGGGGCTGACGGCCTGGCCGCCGCGGGCCGCGGCCAGGGCGGCCCGCCACAGTCCGCGGGCGTCGGGCCCCGGGGCGAGCTGGCTGCGCGCGCGCAAGGCCGCGGGCAGCTGCTCGGCGTAGGGGCCGCAGCCCGGGCCGAAGGCGAGCACGCGCTCGTCGTCGAGGGCCGGGCCGAGCGCGCTGACGAGGCCCTCGAGCTCGATGACGCGCTCTTCGCCGGGGGGCAGCGGGCTCGGCAGGCCCTCGGCCCCGAGCTCGAAGAGCCCGCCGTAGACCTGCTTGCGCCGGGCGTCGAGCAGGGCGAGCACGCGCCCGCCGGGGCGCCCGCGGGGATCCGAGGCGGCGAGGGCGGCCAGGGTCGAGACCGGGGCGATCGACAGGCCGAGGCCGAGGGCGAGGCCTTTGGCGGTGGCCACGGCCACGCGCGAGCCCGTGAAGGTCCCCGGGCCGCGGCCGCAAGCGAGCATGGCGAGGTCGGCAGGGCGCAGGCCGGCGGTGGCCAGAGCCTCGGCGAGGCGCAGGTGCAGGCGCTCGGAGGTCTGGTTGGCGCCGTCCTCCCGCTCGTCGGCGACGGCGAGCGCACCGGTGTCGAGGTTACCCACGGCCACGCAGGTGCGCGGGGCCGAGGCGTCGAGGCAGAGCATCCAGCGAGCGGTCATGGGCTCAGTCCATCCAAAATCGGATCACGTCATTGCGCAGGGCGATGAGCATGAGCAGCAAGACGATCACGAGGCCGACCGCGCTGGCGATCTCGCGCGCGCGCTGGCCGAGGGGCTTGCGGCGCACGGCCTCGATGGTGAAGAAGAGCAGGTGCCCGCCGTCGAGGATCGGGATCGGCAGCAGGTTGACGAAGCCGAGGTTGAGGCTGATCAGCGCCATCAGCATCAAGAATTCGGTGGGCCCTTGCTCGGCGGCCGTCCCCGCGAACGCGAAGATCCCGACCACCGAGCTGAGCTCGTCGACGCCGCGCTGGAGCGTGACCATCTGGCGCAGGGCCGTCCACATCATCTCGAGCATGTAGACGCTCTCGTCCCAGGCCGCCCGCGTGGCGTAGGTGAAGCGCCCGCGGATCGGCTCGAGCTGGGGAGGCTGGCTGATCCCGTAGGGCTCGGCGCCGAAGTACAGGTAGGTGTACTCGGTCTTGTAGATGTCCTTGCGCGTGCGGATCTCTTGCTGGAGGGTGAGCTCGCGCGGCTCGTCGCCGACGGACTGGACGAGCAAGGTGACGGGCTCGTCCTTGAGGCGGTCGAGGATGTTGGCGACGGACTCCCAGCGGGTCACGGCCTGACCGCCGACCTCGAGTACGCGGTCGCCCGGGAGCAGGCCGGCGCGCGCGGCCGGAGAGTCGTGGGCGACGGCGCGGACGAAGGTGTTCGCGGGCAGCAGGCCCGTGGGCGAGGCGGCGGCCGTGGCCGCGTCGCCGAGGCCGGGGCGCGTGCGCGACTCGGGCCGCGGCAGCAGCTGGGCGTGGTTGCTCTCGAACCACAGCAAGGTCCCGAGCTGAAACTGCGTGGCCTTGGGCCGCAGGTAGGTCAGGCGGACGAGGGAGTCCGGGGGGTCGGCGATCAGCGCCTCGAGATCCTCGATGGTGCGCACGGGCTCGCCGTCGATGGAGGTGATCACGTCACCCGTGCGCAGGCCGCCGGCGTAGGCCGGGGACTCGGGATCCACGATGCCGATCTGCGGGGCATAGAAGTGCGCGTAGACGCCGAGCAGCCCGCGCGGCTCCGGGACGCCGAGGGCGTTTTCGAAGAAGCTGCGCCTCGGGGTCACGAAGCGCTCGACTCGCTTGCCCTGCTTCTCGATCTCCAGGCGCAGCTCGACGTCGGGCGAGGTCGCTACCTTGCTCTGCATCTCCTTCCACGAGCGCACGTCGTCGCCGTCGATCTCGACGATGCGATCGCCGGGCTCGAGGCCGGCGAGGGCGGCCGCGGAGCCGTCGAGGACCGTGCCGATCACCGGGGGCGGCTGCACGGCGTGGGTCAAAAAGAAGAAGAAGTAGAGTAGCAGCGGGAGCAGCAGGTTCGCGGCTGGCCCGGCGGCGAGGACGAAGTAGCGCGCCCACAGCGGCTTGCTGGACAGGGCGCGATCGCGGTCGGCCTCGGCGATCTCCTCGTAGGGGTTTTGGCCCAGCAAGGTGACGTAGCCGCCCAGAGGGATGGGGGCGAGACAGTATTCGGTCTCACCAACTCGGCGGCGCAGCAGCGGCGGGCCAAAACCCAGGGAGAACCGGCCAACCTTCACATCGACGAGCTTGGCGGCGAGCAGGTGGCCGAGTTCGTGGATGAAGATCAGCGGGCCGATCAGGAGGATGAAGGCGAAGATCTTGCTCATCGGGCCGCCGGGGGTCGATAGCACAGGCTAGCGCAGAGCGTCTGGCGCGGTCGGCGCGAAAGATTCTCGTGAAAGTGCGTGGATCACCCACCGGTGGCCCAGCGGTGCCGTGGGCTGTTAGCATCCCTCGGCGTTGGCCCGGCCCCAGAAGCAAGCCCCCGTGAGGGTCACACCGGACGACCTCGACGATCTCGAGGAGAGCATCGAGTTGCTCAAGGTCGCCTATGAGCGTTACTTCAACGGGGTCGATCGCATCCCGCCCGCCCGCGAGCACGACGCCGTCAAGCGGATGATCCGCGAGCTCACCAAGCGGACCAAGAGCACGACGGCGCTGCGCTTTCGCATGAACACCCTGCGCTCGCGCCTGGTCACCTACGAGCACTACTGGACGCGCATCCTGGGTCAGATCGAGCGCGGCACCTTCAAGCGAGTGCTCGCCGAGTCCGCGCGGCGCGAGCGTGAGTTCCTGGCCAAGCGCGCGGCGGAGGCCGAGGCGGAGGCCAAGAAGAGCGGGCAGCCGGCGCGCGCGGCGCGGGCTTCGGGTGGGTCTCGACACCAGCTCCCCGATGGCGTGGACGCCAAGCAGGCGCGCGAGCTCTACAAGCAGTTCGTGGCCGCCAAGAAGGCCGCGGGCGAGTCGACCTCCGGCTTGACCTACGGCAAGCTGGTCGACAGGCTTGCGCGTGAAGTGCCCCGGCTGCGCGAGCAGCATGGCGACAATTTCCGCTTCGAGGTCGCCTCGGTCGGCGGCAAGGTCCGGCTCCGGGCTCGCCGCAAGAAGGTTGGCTGAGCGAAGCTCGCTGAATCCACTCGACCCGGGGCCCGTCACACCGGCCCCCGAGAGCTCTCTCCCCCCAAGACGCCCCCTAGGACGCAAGACATGACTCGATCCTCTCTGACCTTGACCACCGCCTTCGTCGCGTTTGCCCTGGCGGGCTGCGCCAAGAACAAGGCCGACGACACGGAAAACCCCGACGACGCGGCGGCGAGCGACGGCGACGCGACGGACGACGACGGCACCGCGACCGCCAGCCGCGCCCGCGGCAGCACCTCCACCCGGGGCAGCGGCAGCAAGGCCGCCGCGCGGACCTCCCTCGAGGCCAAGAAGCCGCCGCGAACCACCCCCGACAGCAGCGAGGACGAGGACACGGGCCCCAACGGCTTGCTCGCCGAGGTCTTCACCCTCGACGAGGCCGATGGGCTGCCCGGCTTCGAGACCATCGGTGACCCCTCCGAGACCTTCGAGGTCGCGAGCATCGACTTCGACGAGGCCGAGGCCAGCGACGGCTTCCCCGGCGCGAGCTCGGCGACCGAGAACTACGGCATCCGCTTCACGGGCTGGCTCAACGTGGCCACCGAGGCCGAGTACGAGCTGTGCCTGCACAGCGACGACGGCTCGGCGCTGCTGCTCGAGGGCACCTTGGTCGTCGACAACGACGGCGTCCACGACGAGCCCGTCGAGGCCTGCGAGCTGGTCTACCTCGCGGCTGGCGAGTATCAGCTCGAGATCGACTACTTCCAGTCCACCGGCCCGCTCATGGCCATGCACTTCGCGTGGGCCATCGACGGCGGCGACAAGGTGATCGTCCCCACCGAGGTGCTGTTCAAGCCCGACGACGCGACCCGCTGAGCGGTCGATCGAACGACGCTGAAAAAGAGCGCGGCGCCCCTTGGGCGGCCGCGCTCTCTCGCGTTTGGGCCAGCGCGCGCGGCTACTCGTCGCGCAGGTGGGCCGCGAAGAAGGCGAGGATCCGCCGGCGGGCGTCCTCGGCGGAGGGCCCGTGATAGCCGCTGCCGCCGGTCGCCCAGCTCATGAAGCGAAAGATCGCCGGAACCTCGCGCAGATCGTGATCATTGAGGAAGGCGTGGCCGGCGTCGGGGTACTCGTGAACGTCGTGGGCGACGCCCGCCTCGCTCAAGATGCCCTCGAGGCGAGCCGCGCTCCCACGCAGGCCCTTGTCCTTGGCGCCGTAGCTGGCGACGATCGGGCAGGCGGTCTTCAGCTGGGTCTCCGCCTCTTCCATCAGCCCGCCATAGTTGACGCTCGACGCCGAGAAGCCGTGGCTGCGCGGGGCGAGGGCGAGGGCGAAGCCGCCTCCCAGACAAAAGCCGAGCACGGCGATCTTCTTGGTGCAGTCTTCGCGCGTCGCCAGCCACGCCCGCGTAGCCTCGACGTCCAAGAAGGCCTGGCCCTCGCCGCGGGTCACCGCGCGGGCGACCGCGATCATGCAGCGCAGGCCAGCCTTGCCGCGGTAGAGATCGGGGCCCGCGGCGAGGTAGCCCGCGCCGGCCAGCCACTTGGTCTGCGCGCGAAGATCGTGGCTCATGCCCAGGGCGTCGTGGAGCACGACCACGCCGGGCCATGGCCCCGCGCCCTCGGGTCGGGCCAGGCAGGCTTGGAGCGGTGGGCTGGCTCCGGGGATCTCGACCATCGTCATGACGAGCGTGCGCTGGAGCGTACACTCGGGTGTCGCGTGGCTGTGGTGCTGCGGTGCGCAGCTTTTGCCCCGCGTGACTCGCCGTGGCCGCTGTGTCACAGTCGCGGCGTGAGCGAGACAGGGACCCCCGAGCGCTTCTATCCCATCGGCACGCCTGGACAGCCGTGGACGGCCAGCGAGCGCGCGGCCTGGCGCGCGCGCCAGCGTGTCCAGCGAAGCTACGCCGAGGAGGTCCTGGCCAAGCTCGAGACCGTGGATCCGCGCTTTCGCGTCGTGAATTACGGGGCGCTGAGCGTGGATCCGCAGCGCTACCCGCTCTACGTGGTTCAGCCGGCGACCGAGCTCGCCGACGCGCCCTGGGTGCTGATCACCGGCGGCGTGCACGGCTACGAGACCAGCGGCGTGCAGGGAGCCCTGCGCTTCCTGGCGACCCGCGCGGCGAGCTACGCCGACCGGCTCAACCTGGTGATCGCGCCTTGCGTCAGCCCCTGGGGTTACGAGGTCATCAACCGCTGGAACCCCGACGCCATCGATCCCAACCGCTCCTTCGTGGCCGACAGCCCCGCCGAGGAGTGCGCGGCGCTCATGGCCATGCTCGCGGAGATCGGGGTCGACTTCCTCGTGCACATGGATCTGCACGAGACCACCGACAGCGACGAGCAGGAGTTTCGTCCGGCCCTCGCGGCGCGCGACGGCCAGGCCTTCGTGCCCGGCCACATCCCCGACGGCTTCTACACGGTGGGCGACACCGAGAACCCTCAGGCGGGCTTTCAGGCGGCGATCATCGCGGGCGTCGAGCAGGTCACGCATATCGCCGAGGCCGACGCGGCCAGTGAGATCATCGGCACCAAGATCAGCCAGCGCGGGGTGATCGACTACCCCCTCGACGCGCTCGGGCTGTGCGCGGGCCTGACCGAGGCGCGCTTCACCACGACCACGGAGGTCTACCCCGACAGCCCGCGGGCGACGGCGGAGATCTGCGACGCGGCCCAGGTCGCGGCGGTCTGCGCTGGCCTCGACTACGCCCTCGCTCACTGAGCGCGCCTGGGCAGGCCGGGCGGCTCAGCCGTCGATGCAGTCGACGCGGATCACCTGCGGGACGTCGTCGCTGCGATGGAGCAGCAGGTGGCCGACGCCGGCCTGCTCGAAGCCCGTCATCCCCTCGAGGGTGTGGAGCTCGAGCTCCGTCCACCGCGGCCAGCTCTCGGCGTCGATCAGCGGGATCGCCAGCAGGTTGTCCTCGTCCGCGGTCATCATCGCGCTCTCGCTGGCGAGCTGGACCAGGCGCCCGCGGCCGGGGGAGGGCACGAACTCGAGGGTCTGGAGGTAGTCGTCGCTGATCGTGTCCACACGCAGCAGGGCCTCGTCGGTGGACAGGGCCGCCGAGCGGGCGTGGAGCTGGATCGAGTAGGGGTCCTGGGACATCTCGACCAGGCCGAGGGGCACGCTGTCGCTCTGGACCCAGACGGCGCGGAAGGTCAGCAGGCGCGCGTCGGGGCCGCTTTGGGGCATGCGCAGGTCGAGGACCGAGAGGTCGGTGCTGCGTATGTCGGGGGTGGCGCCAAAGGGATCGGTGAAGGCGCGAACCTGGGAGAAGCCCACGCTCACCCGGCTGGCGGCGGGGAAGCGCGTGGTCCCGGCGGAGATGATGTCTTCGATGGTGTAGTTGAGCTCCGCGGCGCACAGCTCTGGATCCGAGGACAGGGCGCAGGGATCGAAGCTCAGCGTCCACGAGGTGAGGGCATCGAGGGTCTCGGGGTCGAAGGTCGCGAGCTCGAAGGCGAGCTCGGGGCCGTCGACGCACTCGGGCATGGCGAGCAGATAGGGGCGGCCCTCGATCAGCAGGAGCTCGCGCTGCCAGTCCCCGGGGCAGCCGCTGCCGCCACCGAAGGCGGGGAAGCTGTCGAGCTCGAGGTTGCTGGCGACGACCCCCTCGCCGACCTCGAGCGCGAGCAGGGCGACCGTGGCGGGGGTGTCGAGCAGGACCCACAGCGAGCGCTTCGCCACGCCCGCGCGCAGCTCGACCTGATCGGCGAAGCTGGGGGCGAGGTCGAGGAAGACGGTCGCGGTCTCATCCTCATCGGCGCTCGCGGGGACCCGGGCGATGGCGAGCTCGGGCTCGGTGGCGTTTTGCTTGTAGGCGCTGATCAGCGCCCAGCCGCCGGTGGTGCTCCCGCCGTCGGCGAGGTAGGCGTGGACGGCCTCGCCGAGCTCGAGGCGATCGTGGACGACGCTGACGCAGGCCTGATCCGTGGCGTCGACCTCGCTGAGGTCGAGGGGCCCGCGGGGGTCGCTCTCGCAGGCGCCGAGGCCCGCCGCGCAGCTGAGCACGAGCCGCGCGGGCGCCGGCCCTGGGACGGACGAGCGCCGGCGCGGGCTCATCGCGGGAGGACCTCGTCGATGATCTCGCTGGTGACGAGGGCGAGGCGCTCGAGCTCGTCGGGGCCGACGTTGAGTGGCGGCATCCAGTAGAGCGCGTCGTGGAGCGGGCGCAGGAGCACGTCGCGGGCCATGGCGGCCTCGCGCAGGGCGAGGCCGAGGCGGCCGTCGGCGGGGCCGCGCGCACGGTCGACGACGAAGGCGGCGACCAGGCCAGCCTGGCGGTGCGCGACCACCTGGGGGTGGCGCTCGGCGAGCTCGCGGCGCAGCCACGCCATGGCCTCGATGCGCTCGGGGAGCCTGGCGAGGGTCTGCTCCTCGTCGAACACGGCCAAGCTGGCCAGCGCGGCGGCGCAGGTAATCGGGTTGCCCGTGAAGGTGTGGCTGTGGGCGAAGCTGCGCTCGGGGCCGCCGTGAAAGTCGGCCTCGAAGCCCGCGCGGATCAGCGTCGCGGCCAGGGGCAGGGCGCCGCCGGACAGGCCCTTGCTCAGGCACAGGAGATCGGGGGCGAGCTCGGCCCACTCGCTGGCGAAGAGCCGGCCGGTGCGTCCGAAGCCCACGGCGATCTCGTCGGCGATCAGGTGGATGTCGAGGCGCCGGCAGGCCGCGGCCAGGCGGCGGTAGAAGCCCACGCCGGGCATGCGCATGCGACCGGCGCACTGGATCAGCGGCTCGACGATCAGCGCCGTGAGCTCGTCGGCGTGGGCCTCGAGCGTGGCGACGGCGCGCTCGGCCTCGGGGCTGTCGGCGCCGAGCTCGGGGCATGGCCCGCGAAAGTCGAGGTCTTCGTGCTCGTGGCGCGCGGGCTCGGGCGTGGGCAGGTAGAGCGCGTCGCTGAGCAGGGCGCCAAAGGGCTCGCGCCAGGCCGGGCTGCCGCAGACCGAAAGGGCGCCCAGGGTCTCGCCGTGGTAGCTGTTTTGCAGCGCCGCGAAGCGCCGCTTGTTGGTCTGGCCGCGGAGCACCCGGCTCTGGTAGCTGAGCTTGAGGGCGACCTCGATCGAGGCCGAGCCGCAGTCGCTGTAGAACACCTTGCCGTAAAAGGGGGCGTCCGCGTCGGGCTCGCGCGGGCCGAGCTCGAGCAGGCGCTCGGCGAGCTCGACGGCTGGCGCGTGGGTGAAGCCCGCGAACATCACGTGATCGAGGCGGGCGACCTGGTCCTGGATCGCCGCGACGATCCGCGGGTGGGCGTGGCCGTGGACCGAGGTCCACCACGAGCCGATGCCGTCGAGGATCCGTCGCCCGGACTCCTCGGTCAGCCACGCGCCGCGGGCCTCGACGATCGCCAGGGGCGGGACGCGCTCGAGGTCGCCGAAGTGCGTGGCGGGGTGCCAGAGCGCGGCGCGATCGCGCTCGACGAGGCTGGGCGCGCTCACGGGGCCTCCTCGGTGGCCGTGTCCGCGGCGCGCTCGCCGTCGCCGCCACGCGAGCGGCTCTGGCCGAACACCGGGCTGGACTCGAACTCGAGCACGTCCTCGTCCTCGTCTTCGGCCGCCGCGTCCTCGTCGGGGATCGCCAGCAGCCGGCGCAGGTCTCGGATCAAGGGCAGGTCGTCGTCGGCGTTTCGCCAGCGCTCGGCGGCGCGGCGGCGCTTGTCCTCGGCGGAGGTGCTGGAGCCGTAGGCCTCGTCGACCTGGGCGTCGATGAGCAGCGCCCAGGGATCCGCGGGGGTCTGCGCGACCAGGCCCTCGGCGAGGCGCCGCGCGGTGTTGAGGTTGCCGTCCTGGCCGGAGCACAGCGCCGAGGTGATGTCGAGCTGGCGCAGGTAGGTCTCGAAGGGAGCGGCTGCTTGGGTGATCACGCTGAGGTTGGCGCCGCGGATCAGGCACTCGCGGCTGTTGAGGTCGGCTTGTTGGTTGATGATCGCGCGCTCGAGGATCGACATCGCCCGCTGATCGTCGATGCCGCTCTGGGCCCGCAGCCACAGGCTGTGGACCAGGCCCGGCGAGATCGAGCCGCAGCGCGCGGGCGCGGGCTCGATCTGGAAGCGGTAGGCGTAGCCGCACCACATGTCGACGAGCTGGTGGAGGTGAGGGTGGGTGCCGCGGCTGATCGCGTAGCGATCCATGAGCGCGGCGGCGTCGCGCAGCCGACCCTGGTCGAGGAGCATGCGCACCGCGGGGCGAGGATCGAGGTCGGCGAGCGCCTCGGCCCAGCGCGCCGCGAGCTCGCGCTCGCCGATCAGCGCGTGGAAGTTGGCCGCGCGGGCGAGCACCAGGGGAGTCTGCGGGTGCGCCTCCAGGAGCTCGTCGAGGGTCGCGCGGGCCTCGTCGAACATGCCCAGGGCCAGGCGCAGGTCGACGCGCGCGAGCTGCCAGCGGGTCGCCAGGGCCGGGCCCTCGCTGAAGTCCGGGGGCGAGTCGAGCCGGCGCAAGGTGGTCTCGGCCTCGTAGAGCAGGGTGTCGCCGGGCTCGCGGGCGGCCTCGAGGCGGGGGAGCAGCGACTCGTAGATCGCCACCGGCAGCCAGCTCTCGGGCAGGCGGCTGACCGAGTCGGGATCGAGGAGGGCGCGCATCGGAGAGCTGATGCTGTAGCCCTCGGCGCAGGCGCGCAGGGCCTGCTCTTGCCACAGCGCGCTGCCGGTCCACTGCTCGGGGGTGTCGCCGGGCTCGTAGCCGGCGCGCTCGCAGTAGTCGAGGCGGCCGGGCTCGTCGTCGAGCTCGTGCTCGAGGGTCGCCCGCCAAAACACGACCGCGGCCGAGGTGGGGGCGCGCTGCTCGAGGCGCTCGATCAGCCGCCGCGCGGCCTCGAGGTCGCCCGTGTCGTAGGCGCGCACGAAGGCGTCGAGGTCGGCCGCGGCCACGGTGTCGGGCAGGCCGAACTCGCGGTGGCGCTCGTTGCCGCGGCTGAGCACCAGGGTCGCGGCGGCGGTGAGCACCGCGAGCACCGCGACGATGATCAGCCAGCGCCAGCGCCGGGCGAGCGGGGCCACGAAGTTGGCCGCGGCCGTGGCCGTGGGCGGGCGCCGCTCGGGGTCGTGGTCCATGCAGCGCGAGACCAGGAAGACCAGGTTCCAGGGCGCGTCCTTGCGCAGCGTCCGGATCGGCGCGGGCTTCTCGGACTTGAGCTTGACCAGAAACTGCTTGGCGTTGGGCGCCTCGATGGGCAGGCGCCCCGTGAGCATCTGGTAGAGCATCACGCCAAAGGAGTAGAGGTCGCTCTGGATCGTCGCGGGCGAGCCCTCCCACAGCTCCGGGGCCATGTAGGCCGGGCTGCCGAAGATCGTCCCGGCCTCGGTGCGGACGAGCGAGCGGGCCTCCGCCGGGTTGGGGCGCACGCCGGGGGTGGGCGCGTCGAAGCCCGCGACCCCGAAGTCCATGACGATGGCGCCGCGGTGGGTGAGCAGCACGTTGGCGGGCTTGAGGTCGCGGTGGACGATGCCCGCGTCGTGGGCCGCGGCCAGACCCGAGAGGATCTCGAAGCTGATCTCGCGGATCTCTCGCAGGGTCATCGGCGGATCGCCGAGCGGCACGTCGTCGGCCTCGAGGGCGCGGCTGGCCTCGATCAGGTCCTCGAGGGTCTGGCCCTGGAGGTACTCCATCGAGAAGAAGGGCAGGCTGTCGGCCTCGCCCGTGTCGTAGATGCGCACGACGTTGGGGTGCGTGACCGAGTGGGCGAGGGCGACCTCGCGGAGGAAGCGGCGCACGGTCTCGCGGCTCTTGGCGAGGTCCGGGCGCAGGACCTTGAGCGCGACTTGCTTCTTGAGCAGGCGATCGCTGGCCAGGAAGACCTCGCCCATGGAGCCGCTGCCGAGGCGACGCTCGAGGGTGTAGCGATCGTTGATGATCGCGCCTTCTTCCCAGACGCCAACCTTCGCGGGGGGCTCGTACTCGCTGCGGCCCTCGGTGAGCGACTCCGTGGCCGCGGCGACGTCCGCGCGCAGCGGCTTGCGGCCTGCTGGCGTACTGAGCTCCGCGGTTTGATCGGGCGGGAACACGCGACCCTTGATGTTAGCAGGACCTGTCACTTTGCTCCGATTTCCGAGCAATGGGAGGTGAGGTGTCGCAGGTGGAGGGGGGAGGGTCGGAGGTGGGTCAGGGTGGGCAAGGGGGGCGCGGAGAACTCCGGGGCGGGCTCGCGTGGGGCGGGGGGAAAGCCCCCTGGTGGGGGCGTGGAAGGCCCCCGAGACGCGCTCGTGGCAAAGCGGCTATCGTTGGCTCCCCGGCTGCCTCGGCCCTCGCCCCAGTCGCCGGCTCCAGGAGCACCGCCATGACCCGTCTTCGCTCGCGCCTCTCCCTGCTCTCCCTCACTTTCCTCAGCGCCGCCAGCGTCGGCTGTGTGCTCTATGTCGAGGACACACAGTGCGGGGAGTTCGCCTACGCCTACCAGGGCGATTGCTACTGCGAGGATGGTTACCAAGGAGACGATCCGCGTGGTGTCGGCTGTGATCCCGTGATGAGTTTCCTGATCACGGACGCCTGCGACGACGGCGCTGACATCGAGTGGAAGCTCTTCTCCGACGACCGCGACTGGACGTGGCCGACGGGCGACGACGTCTACCGGACGTCCGGTTTCGACGTCGACAATCGCGAGTACATCGTGTGCGAGCAAGGCGAGATCATCTGCTTTGGAGCCCAGGGAGCCGAGGGGCTGACCTGGGGCGTGGGCGTCGACTACTCCGAGAGCTGCGACGACTGCTGCTTCAGCTGTGGGAGCTACGAGCAAGATCTCGGGTTCTTGACTTGCAACTAGTGCGGGGTGTTCCGAAGCCGCGTTCCCGCATTGAACGCAGGCGCGAGGGCGCCCGCTTTGGGTGTTTTGAGCGTGAGTTCGGCCGTCTCGGGGCCGCCCACGCGAGCCCGGCGCGGCTTGGCAGATCGTCGAAGTGGTGGCATATTCCGCCCACATTTCGACCGCCACCGTGGCTCAGGATGACCGCGGGGATTGGACGATTCATGCTGGATATCGCCCGACTTCTCGAGAAAAAGCTGGCGGACAACCGCTCGGGGCTGCGCACGGCCGCGAAGCAGACCGTCGCCAAGGCCTCCCTCACCACGACCATCCGCGAGCTGCTCGCCAGCGAGGCGGGTGAAGCCATTCGCCAGCTGACGATCGGCGATCTGGAAGAGGCTCTGGTCCTCGCCGGAGGCGGCCCGCGGGCCGAGGCTCCGCGTCCCCGCGTGGTCGCCGTGACCTCGGCGGACAGCCAGAGCCGCGAAGAATTCATGTACCGACGGATTCTCGAGGTCCTCGCCGAGACGCCCGGGCTGACCATCGGCCAGCTCGCCAAGCAGATCGACGTCGACACCACGGAGCTGCGCGGCTACGTGTCCTGGATGCGCAGCAAGGGCAAGATCAGCAGCGTCGGCCGTGCTCGCGCGACGCGGTACTCTCTGGCCCCGGCCTGAACCCCGGCGAGCGGGCTGACTCGCCCGTCGCGGCGAGGATCGGATCGGCCTGATGCAGGCCCGGGCGCTGGACTCCGAGGGCGAGAGGCGGGATGCTCGTATCGTGCCCGGAGGAGCCCATCCGCCTGAAGAGCTGCTCGAGCAGGTCGCCGCGCTCAAGCACGATCTCGGCAAGTACGTGGCCTGGACCTCCGCCAACCTCGATGACGGGGTGTGGGAGGGGCCGGTGGAGGACGAGCTCGTGAGCGCGCTGCGGGCAGATCTGCTGCAGACCCGCAAGCACGGCGAGCGCTGCGAGGCGGCCTGGGAGGTCTGGCGAGCGCACCGTGCAGGGCTCCCCGAGGCGCTCGAGCCCGAGCTGGCGGCCGTCGAGCGAGCCGTCGCCAGCCTCGAGCGAGCGGGCCGAGCGCTGGCCGAGGACGATCGCCAGGCGCTCGCCGAGCAGCGTGGAGTGATCCGCGCAGCCCAGCAGGACATCCGCCTGCAGCTGCGCAGCCTCCACCGTCGCCTGCTCCGGGAGCGCTGAGATGTCGTCGATCCTGATCATCGACGACGAAGACAAGTACCTGGAGCTGTGCCGGCGCTTCATGCCGGAGCACGACTTCGTCGGCCCCGCGCGCAATTATCGCGAGGCGGCGCAGCTGCTCGCGCGCGAGCGTCGGCGCGTCGACCTGGTGCTCCTCGACGTCCACTTCGACATCCCCGAGGCCGATCTCCTGCCCGAGGACAAGGCCGCGCTGCTCGCCAAGGGCGATCGTCAGCGAGGCGTCGAGCGCCTGCGGCGATCGCAGGGCCTGCGGATCCTCGATCGCCTGCGCGGCCGCTACCCGGATCTGCCGGTGATCGTGATGACGGCCCTCGACGATCTGCCGCTCGAGGCCGACGCCGAGCGCCTTCACGCTGAGGACTACACCTACCTGCTCGACGACGAGTACCTCGACGCTCGCGCGCTCAAGGTTCAGGTCGAGGGCATCCTCGCCCGGGACCAGCGCCCGACCGAGGACGACGGGCCGTTTTATTGGGGCACCGCCGGGGCGATGGTCGACCTGCGGCGGCGGGCGGCGATCCTCGCCCGCGGCCAGCTGCCGATCATCATCCAGGGGGAGACCGGCACCGGCAAGAGCCTGCTCGCTCGCGAGTACATCCACCCGCACTCGGGGCGGACCGGACCCTTCGTCGCCGTGGATCTCTCGACGATCCCCTCGGAGCTCATGGGCGCGCACCTCTTTGGCGTGGTCAAGGGCGCCTACACCGGGGCGAGCAGCTCCCGCGAGGGCGTGCTCGCCCGGGCCCACGGCGGCACGCTCTTCCTCGACGAGATCGGCAACCTCTCGCTCGAGCTGCAAAAGTCGCTGCTCTTGGTGCTCCAGGAGGGCCGCTATCGGCCGATCGGCTCGGTCGAGGAGCGCGTCGCCGACGTCAAGTTGATGGTCGCGACCAACGAGAACCTGGCGCTGATGGTCCGCGAGGGCCGCTTCCGCGAGGACCTCTACATGCGCCTCAACCCGGCCACGGCGGTGACCCTGCCGAGCCTGCGCCAGCGTCGCGACGACTTCCAGCACCTGCTCGAGTTCTTCCTCGATCGCGTGTGCCAAGGCGGCTACAACCGCGACCTGCTCGAGCAGTACGCGGCCCAGCGCGGGCTGTGGATCCCCGAGCAGGGCGAGCGCGTGCGGATCAGCGTGGGCCGCAAGGTCCCGGCGCGCATGGACCTGCGGCGCATCCACCTGCTGCTCCACCAAAACAGCTACAAGCTGCTGCAAGACTTCGGCTGGCCGGGCAATTTTCGCCAGTTCGAGATGGTGCTCTCGAACCTGGTGACCTTCACCCTCGTCGAGCTCGTCGATCGCGTCGAGCAGATCGAGCCCGAGGCCGAGGCCGGAGAGATCGACGCGCGCCCGGACGTGATCGTGATCCAGCCGCGGACGATCCGCGACCTGCTGCGGCCCTTCGCCGAGGCCGGCCTCGACGCCGCGCCGGGGAGCGGAGAGGACGAGGCCGGGCTCGAGGAGGTCGACGGCGGCCTGAGCATGCGCATGCTCGTGGCCCCGGGCGAGTCCCTCAACGCGGTCAGCTGCGAGGTCGAGCGCCAGTACCTCGAGCGCCTCTACCTCCACTTTGGCGGCGACCTCTCGCGGGTCGCCGAGTTCTTGCTCGCGGACGCCGCGGCGGGTCGCAAGGTCCAGCTGCGCATGAACCAGCTGGGGATCAAGCTGCGCGCGCTCAAGCGCGGGCGGGCGGGGAGCTAGCAGGCGATGGCGACGCGGCGAGGGCAGGGCAGGGCAGGGCGGGGCCGCTTGGTCGCCCTCGGGCTGTGGCTCGGGCTGTCGGGTGCCGCGCTCACGGTCTCGGCCGCGCCCCCCCGCGACGAGCTGCCCGCGCCGGATCTCGACGAAGGCGGCGAGCTCCCCGGCCTCGAAGAGGGCGAAGAGGGCGAGGAGGGGACCGAGACTGGCGAGGCGCTCGATCCCGCCGCGATCGAGCAGCTGCGCGAACTCGAGTTCGCCGATCACCTCGGCCGGGCCCGTCGTGCGGCGCAGCAGCGCCGCTACACCGAGGCCATCGCCGAGTTCTCGGCGGCCCTCGACATCCACGACGGCGATCCGGAGGCCTTGCGTGGTCGGGCCCACGCGCACAAGGAGGCGACCCCCCAGGGCCGCTGCCCTCGCCTGGCCATCGAAGATCTGACCTTGCTCGAGGTCTACGATCCCCGCGGGCTGTGGCTGTCCGAGCGCCCGACCGCCGTGGCCTGGATGGGCGAGTGCGGCGACGTCTATGCGCAAGAGCGGCTCGCGATCGCCGAGGACCTCGTCGAGCTCGAGCTCGGTGAGCCCGGGCGCCCGGAGGACATCCGGGTGGTCGCCGCCTCGCTCCACGCGGCCGAGGCCGAGGTCGTGCGCAGCGACGCCCAGCGCCGCCGTCACCTCGAGGCCGCGATCGCCCAGCTGGTCGCCTACCGCGGCGAGTGCGAGCTTCAGGGCACGACGCCGATCCTGTCGGCGCTGCGCCTCGAGGGCGAGCTCTACCGCCTCAGCGAGCAGACCGAGGACGCCGTCGCCGCCTACGAGCGCGTGCTCGCCCTGCACCCCAGCGAGCGCGAGGCGGTCCGCGAGGCTCGCAAGTGGATCGACGAGCTGCAGATCCAGCTGGCCGTCGCCGAGATCCAGGAGCTCCAGGGCGGCGAGCCCACGCCCGAGGCCAAGGACGCTTACAACGGGGGCCTCGACGCCCTGCGCCGCGGCGACCTCGACCGCGCCGAGGCCATGCTCTCCCTCGCCGTCGAGAAGTCGCCCTGGTATCCGCGCGCGCACTACTTCCTGGGCGAGGTCTACGCCCGGCGCGAAGAATTCCCCGAGGCCGTCGAGTCGCTCAAGCGCGCCGTGGCCATGGAGCGCTACGACTACTCGGCGCACATGGCCCTGGGCCTGCTCTACAAAAAAGAGTTCTCCGGCGCCGAGGACGAGCAGGCGCGCATGCACCTCGACAAGGCCCTGCGCCTGCGCCCGGACCTGATCGTGCTCCACTTCCACCTCGGGGAGCTCTACGCGCGGACCGACAAGGAGCGGGCGATCGAGCACTTTCGCCGGTTCATCGAGCTCGGCGACGCCGACGATCCCAAGCGCGACGCGGCCCGCGAGGCGATCGACGCCCTCGAGCGCGAGGTCGAGGAGGCCGAGCCCTTCGTCCCCCCGCCGCCCCCCGACGACTTCTACCGCCTCGACCCCGGGCTCCACCGGCTGATCAGCGAGGCCTACGTGCTCGGGGCCGAGCACGGCGAGTGGGACCGGGCCGAGAAGCTGCTGATCCAGGCGCTCCAGCGCTACCCCTCCGAGCCCGCGCTGCTCAACATCCTCGCCCAGGTCGTCGACGCCCAGGGTCGCCAGGGCATGGCCCGCTCCTACTGGGAGAAGAGCCTGGCCGTCGACCCCAACCAGATGGAGGTCCACGAGCGCATCGGGCTGATGCTCGGCGACTCGGAGGAGGGGCTGATGCACCTGCGCCGCGCGGCCGAGCTCGGCTCGGTGATCGCCCGCTACCGCCTGGCCAAGCTGCTGTGGGACAAGCTCGAGCTGTGGCAGGCGAGCGAGGAGCTCGACGTCTACCTGCGCGAGGCCGGGCCCTACGACGTCTACTGGGACAGCGCCCAGGCCCTGCGCAAGCACATGGACGCGGTCTTCCTCAAGATCTACCTGGGCGCCGCCCTGGCCGCGTTGATCTTGCTCTCGATCCCTCTGGCCCTGGTCTGGCGCCGCGTCCGGGGCTCCTCGCTGCCCCAGCTGCTCGAGCGCGCGCCGACCAGCTTCCCGGAGGTCGCGCGCATCCTCAGCCTGATCCGCCACGAGATCCTCAAGCACAACACCGCGTTCTTGTCCGACGTCGGCCGGGCCCTCGAGATGGACGAGCCCGACGCCGAGGCCCGGGCCACGCTCCTCGCCCGGCGGCTGTTCGGGGACGACGGCAGCGTCGACCACGGCGGCGCCGGCTCGATGACCCGGGGTGAGCGGCGGGGGATCTACGGGCGCTTCTTGGGCTACGTCGGCGAGCTCGAGCAGGTCGCCCGCGCCCACGGCGTGACCTTGAACCTGCGCCGCAAGGACCCCACCTTCAAGGCCATGCTCCGCGCCTTCGACGAGGTCGCGGGCAAGGCCAACTGGCTGCGCCACCCCGGCGGGCTGCGAGCCAGCCGCAAGCTCGAGCTCGCCCGGGTGCTGCTGCGCGCCGGCGACGTGCTCGGGCGCAAGGCCTTCGACCAGCTCAGCGGGATCATCCGCGAGCTGTGCATCGCCAGCGTCGACGCCGAGTTCATCGCCGCGGTCTACGAAGAGGTCGCGACCGAGGACAAGTTCGCCAAGCTCGAGATCCGCCCGCTGGAGATCAGCGGGGAGGGCGAGCGCGTGCGCATCTTTCCCACGGATCTCCACGATATCCTCGCCAACGTGCTGCGCAATTCCCTGATGTCCTCGGCGATGTACGCCCAGCCGCCGATCGGCCTCGGCGTCGAGCTGGACACGGAGATCGACGACATCACGGGGCTGTCGACGCTGGCGATCCGCATCAAGGACCGCTCGCCGGAGCGGCTGACCAACGAGATGCTGCGCGGGCGCTACGTCGAGCGCGGCATGGGCATCACCGCCGACCTGCTCTCGCGCTACGACGGCTCGATCGCCGTCGAGCCCGAGGCCGGCTGGGAGAAGGCGGTGGTCCTGCGCTTCTTCGCGCTCGAGGACGAGGACGCCGTCGCCGCTGACGAGGCCCCGCGGGCCGAGGACCTCAGCGGCGCCCAGTCCGTCGGCGGCGCGATCACCCGGGGGATGACATGAGCAGCGACGCGCACGAGCCAGGCGAGCGACCGATCCGCGTGCTCGTCGTCGAGGACGGCGACGAGTACATCACCAACTTGACCACCTTCGTGGCCGAGGGCATCGACTACCGCCAGGCCAAGAGCGGCGGGCGGGCGTGCGAGATGCTGGCCGAGGTCGAGCCCGATCTCGTCTACCTCGACATGCGCTTCGATCGCACGCCGGTCGAGGAGCTGCTCGGGGACATGGTCCAGCTGACCGGGCGCTTCAACGGCGACATCGGCCGCGCGCGGCGCTTTCAGCAGGACAACCAGGGCCTGTTCATCCTCCGCGCCCTGCGCGACGCGGGCTTCCGCAAGCCGGTGATCCTGTCCTACGACTTTGGCGCGGAGGAGCGGCGCTTTCGCGCGCTCTCGGCCAAGGATCCGGCGCTCTTCTATTGCCCCGACTACGCCGACGCCAAGACCATCCGGCGGGCGATCCTCGCGGTCGTCCGCGGCTGATCCCACAGGGGGCGAGCTTCGCGGCGATCCTCGCGGTCGTCCGCGCCCAGAGCCCGAAGTAGGATGCCGACGATGTCGCCCAGCTTCGAGCTCGATCCCCAGCCTGCGATCCGCGTGACCATGATGCCGGCGGACACCAACGCCCACGGCACCATCTTCGGCGGCAAGATCCTCAGCCTCATCGACCAGGCCGGCGCGATCGCGGCGCACCGCATCGGGGTCGGCCGGGTGGTGACCGTAGCCATGCGCGAGTGTGTCTTCAAGCACCCGGTGCGGGTCGGTGACATCGTCAGCTGCTACGCCGACGTGCTGAAGGTGGGCAAGACCTCGATCACCGTATGCGTCCGGGTCGTGGCGCACCGGCCCACGGACGTGAAGCGCAGCGTCGAGGTCACCAAGGCCGAGGCGATCTATGTGCACATCGACGAGGCAGGGCGGCCGATCCCGATCGCCGAGGGTGAAGAAGTCTAGGAGCCCGTGGCTCTAGAACGGCAGCCAGAGCGGTTTGACTCGGTTGACGGCGCTGCGTCCGCTGGTCCAACCTCTCCGCATGCGTACTCTCTCCTCCCTGGTCATCGCCACCGCGCTCCTGTCCTTCACCACCGCCTGCGCCGAGCAAAAGGGCGAGAAGAAGGACGACAAGAAGGAAGAAAAAGCGGACGACAAGAAAGAAGACAAGAAGGACGCGGCCGCCAAGGAGTAGGTCCTCGAAGGACCCCGAGCGCGGGGTCTGGAAGGGGCGGGCGGAGACCGGGTAGGCTGCGCCCTCGTCTCGAGAGACGGCCATCCGCGTGCGTCTGCCCCTTCGTCACCCGCCCCCCAGCGCGCCTTCGCCGAGGCAGCGCTGTGAACATCTCGCGCTCCTCGCCGAGGCGGCGCGCGGCCTGCCGCTGGGTCCGGCCGCGCGTGCCTTGAGCGGCGCGCGAGGCCGCGGTCGCCACGGCAACGCGCTGCAGTGGCACCTGGGCCTCGAGCCCCACGACAGCGTCCCCGAGCCCGACTGGGAGGGGCGCATCGAGATCAAGCTGATCAGCGTCTGGCAGCTCGCCGATGGCCGCCTGGGCTGCGATCGCATCAAGGTCTGCGAGGTCGGGGTCGACCCCTGGCACAAGCTCAGCAACGTGCTCTTCGTGTTCGCCGATCGCCTGACCCGGGTGGTCCTCGGCCACCGCTTTTTTCATCTCGGCGCCGCCAGCCTCGACGCCCTCGCGCGCAGCTGGACGCTCGACCCACACTTTGGCCGCCCCGATCTCATGGTCGAGTCGCGCGAGGGCCCCGAGGGCATGTCACCGGCCTACTATCTGTCGCGGCGCTGGCTGAGTCAGGAGGGGCTGCTGCCCACGGAGCCGGTGCGCTTCGGCTACCGCTTCGACGCCAATTGGTGGCGGAGCGTGCGGGCCGAGTTCGCCGGCCGTGACCCGCTGCTCACGCTGGCGCGGGTCGATCATGGCGAGCAGGCGCCCTGCCCACGCTGCCGCGGGACCCTGCGGGCAGATCTCTCGCGGGTGTTCGAGGTCGGCTGGGCCCCTGCCACGCACGCCATGCCTCTGGGGGAGCGCTGCGCGCTGCGTGGCCACGCGCTCATCGATCCCCGCCGCCTGCCCGAGCCGGCCGCCTGCTCGGACGAGGAGCAATTCCTGGCCGTCGAGGGAGCGCTGCCCGAGCACCGGATCTGGCGCCTGGCCGATCGGGTGCGCGAGCCCGAGGATCACGGTCACTGAGCCGAGCGCGGCCACCAAGCGAGACGCACCGTGATTTGCGCGGTCCGCAACAACACGAAGGCCGGACACGAACCACTGCGGGGTGGCTCGTGACCGGCCTTCAAACACGGAGCCCAGGACGGGGACCAAACCGCCCTGGGCAAAGAATCAGCACCGACCTATGAAAGTGAGTCGCGTTAGCTCGAGGAAGTCAGGCTCAATTTAAGTTTGAAGCAGGCTAAGAGCGGCAGAAGCCAAGTGTATGAAGCCAGGTTCTGAAGCTAAGTGAGAAGCCAGGAGGAAGAAGCCAAGGTCTGAAGCCAAGTAGTGTCTCGGGACGAGGCGTCAGGTCAGTTCAAGTCGGGTCGAGCTCGGGCCAAACGAAGAAGGTTAGGGTGTCAGGCCAGAGCAAGTCAGTTGAAGAAAGGTCAAGACAGTAAGTCAGGTTCGTCGTCGAGACGCCCGCCCTAAATGCACTTGGCGGGCCACAAACGTAAATGTTTGAAAATTCTATGGTTATCCTTTCTCTCTATGCGTGAGATGCGCATGTGTTGGCCTAGGTATGACGTCGATGTCCGACAAAGCGGCGTGCGTAGCATGCGCGGCATGACATCGATGTCGTGGTCTCCGAGACCCGCGAGAGGTCGAGACCAGAAAAGATCGCGTCGGCAGCCTAGATGTCGGCTCCATGAGCTCCAAGTGCCCAATAAACGACGTTACTGGATCCTGGAGCGAGGGAGGACTCACATCAGACGGCGATGTACGCCGCCCGTAGCCGTGCTAGAGCGCCGCCCGCCCACTGACTTTGGTGCCGATCGTGCGCCAAAGCGCGCAAATTGATTCACGTGTGGGCCGCGCGCAGCTTGGCACGCGTGACGAGGCCACCATGAGCGACACTCGAGTGAAGGCAGTTCTCAAGTTTGGCGGTGAGGTCATCGCCGACGAGGCGCGCCTGAACGCGGTCCTCGAGGAGGTCGCGGCGCTGCGCGCTCGCGGCTGGCGCTTCGTCCTCTGCCATGGCGGCGGCCCGCAGGCGACGCAGCTCGGCGAGCGCCTGGGCCTCGAGGCGATCAAGGTCGCGGGCCAGCGGGTGACCGACGCCGCGACCTTGGACGTGGTCTGCCAGGCGATCGCCGGGGGCGTGTCCTGCCGCGTGGTGGCGGCCGCGCGAGCCCAGGGCGTGCCGGCCCTGGGTATCTCCGCTGGGGTCGTGCACGGTCAGCGGCGGCCCCCGGTGGCCGTCGCCAGCGAGGGTGGGCGGGTGGTCGACTACGGCTTCGTGGGTGACGTGACGGCCGTCGACGTCACCGCGATCGAGGCTTGCTGGGCCGCCGAGCGCACGCCGGTGCTCAACCCCATCGGTATCTGTGGTGAGCCAGCTGGTCTGTTGAACATCAACGCTGACACGGTCGCCGCCTCGGTGGCGATGGCCGTGGCTGCGGACCACCTGTTCTCGATGACCTCCGTGCCGGGCGTGCTCCGGGAGCGAAGCGAGCCGAGCTCGCGGATCCCGGCCCTGCGCGAGCCCGAGGCCCGCGCGGCGATCGCCTCTGGGGTCATCGCTGGCGGGATGATCCCCAAGGTCGAGGAGGCCCTGGCGGCCCTGGCCGGGGGGGTCGGCGCGGTCCACATCCTGGCCGCCGAGTCCGGCGCGCTGGCGGGTGAGGCGAACGCCGCGGGCAGTCGTGGCACGGTGTTGCTGCCCGCCTCGTGATAAAGTGAAGGGCCAAGTGAAGGCAGAGCCTCCTCTATATCCTCACGAGCAGCGGACCGCGCTCGCTGGCGAGGGCCAGCGATGAGTGAAGCCGACCTGCTCTCGCTTTTGATCTTCGTGCTGTGCCTGTTCGGCAGCATGTTCTTCTCTGGCAGCGAGACGGCGATCACCAGCTTCGGTGATCGCCGCGCGCGCCGAGCCAAGGAAGAGGGCGGCCGAGAGGGCAAGGTGCTCGGCTGGTGGGTCGACAGCCCGGTGACGGTGCTGTCGACGATCCTGCTGGGCAACAACATCACCAACACCTTGATGGGCGCCACGGCCACGGCCCTGGCGATCCGTCACCTCGAGAACACGCGCTGGGGCACCTGGGCGGTGCCCGTGGCCGTGGTCGTGACCACCGGCTTGCTGCTGGTCTTTGGCGAGATTGTCCCCAAGGCCCTCGGCAAGCTCTACAGCCGCCGCGCGACGATCCCCGTGCTCACCGCGCTGCGGCTGATGAACCGCCTGACCTACCCGGTGGTTTGGTTCCTGGCCAAGATCACCGAGCTGGTCATCCGTCGGGCGGCCGAGTCCCCCGACACCAGCGCGGCCAAGGTGACCTCCGGCGAGCTCGGCTACCTGGTCAAGGTCGCCGAGCGCGAGGGCTCGATCCCCGCCGAGCAGGCCGAGCTGCTCCAGCAGGTGTTCCGCTTCGAAGAAAAGATCGTCCGCGACATCATGGTCCCGGTCGATCGCGTGGTCGCGGTGGACCTCCAGTGGGACGTGGACAAGATCAAGCGCGTCGCCCACGCGACGGGCCACAGCCGCCTGCCGGTCTACGAGGGCGACCTCGACGACATCCGCGGCATCTTGCACATCAAGCAGATCGTCGGCCTCGAGCAGGCCCCCGCCGCGGAGCAGCGCGAGCAGCTGGTCAACCTGCTGCGCCAGCCCTTCTTCGTCAGCGAGAGCCTGCTCGTCCACGACCTGCTGCGCCGCTTCAAGGAGGAGCGCGTGCACCTGGCGATCGTCGTCGACGACGGCGGCGACACGGTCGGCGTCGTCACCCTCGAGGACGTGATCGAGCAGCTCGTCGGCCAGATCTTCGACGAGACCGACCGCGCCCCGCTCTACGCCCCGCTCGACAATGGCGTGCGCTATGTCGACGGCCAGGCCAGCTTGCAGACGATCAGCGAGGGCATGAACCTGGAGTTCGAGGACATCGACGGGGTCCACAGCGTCGGCGACCTGCTCACGCGCCTGGCCGGACAGATGCCCATCGCCGGCTCGGTCTTCGTGTGGGAGGGCGTTCGCTTCAAGGTCCTGGCGGCCGATGCTACGCGGATCATCCGGGTCAGCGTCGAGCGCGTCGAGGTCGAGGACGACGACGACGAGGACTGAGGTGACCTCGGCATGGCGTGACCTCGGCCGCGGCCTCGGCATCGGCATCGGCATCGGCATCGGCATCGGCCTCGGGGCCTGCGGCGCCAGGCCGAGGCTCAGAAGAAGAAACGCGCTCGGGATCATCGATCCACGGGCTTGGTGGCACAGCCAAAGACGTGCGTACACGGCTCGCGTTGACCCTCGGATTTTGCCTGCTTCCCACGATCGCCCTCGCCGGGACGGAGACGGGGACGGACACCGGTACCGACACCGACACCGACACCGACTCGGAGACGGGGACAGGGACGGGGGGCGAAACGGACACCGACGACTGGAGTGAGGAGGAGGGGGCCGAGTGTGGCAGCTGCACCTCGCCCCCCGGCGGACCCGTGTGGATCGAGAACCTGGAGGATGGCGCGGTCGTCAGCTCGCCCTTCGATGTCGACGTCGACGCGTCCTACTTTTGCTACTGCGACGACTGCGGCTGCAACTCCCAGCAGGTCGGGTACGTCCACCTCAGGGCGAACGGGGACACGATCGCCACGGGGGCGCCGCAGACCTTCGAGGTCGCGCTCTCTCCTGGGGAATACGAGCTGCTCGTCTACGTCGCCGAGGATGAGGACTACGCCTACTCGATACACTCCGACGCCATCTCGATCACGGTCATCGAGGGGGAGGGCGAGAGCGGGAGCGAAGGCGGGAGCGAGAGCGAGGGGCAGGGGAGCGAAGGCGAGAGCGGGAGTGATGGTGGGGGCGCCGACGGGGGCTCGGACGAGGGCGGCGGTGGCGGCTGCGGTGGCGGTGGTGGATGCTCGAGCAGCGAGGGCGGCCCCGCGGGGAGCTTGGGCCTGGGCCTGGGCCTGCTGCTCATGCTGCGGCGCCGCCGTCGTCGAGCGGGAGCGCCCAAGTGAGCGCGGACGACCACGGCCCCGAGCGCCCTCACCCGCGACGCTCGAGCTGTGCTCGAGGACCGCGAATGATGACGCTCTTTTGGCTCGGTCGCGTGCTCACGGTCGGTGTGCGGCGTACAGGCGATCTCGCCAGGCGACCAGCGCCGCGAAGCGCTCGGCGAGCTCGGGCCGCGTCCAGGTCCGGCGCGTGGCGGGCATGTCCGCGAAGGTACGCTCGAGCGGGAGGATGCCGTTGATGACCACCGCGGCGACGATGTCGGCGTAGCTCAGGGCGTCGCCCAGGAGGTGCTCGCCGTCGCCGAGGCTGGCTTCGACCGCCTCGCAGAAGCGAGAGACGGTCGCGGTGTGGGCCGCGATGGCGCTGGGATCGGTGTCGTACTTGCGGGCCAGAAAGCCGATACCCATGGCCGAGATACCGCGCATGGGCGCGCGCAGCGGGCCAGGGACCAGCGGGGGGACGAGCTCGACTTGGGCCTGCGTGTCCGCGTTCATGGCCGCGAGGACCAGGGCGCGCACGGACCTGAGGGCCTCGTCGCTCCGGCTCGCCCAGCGATCGATGGCCGGGTCGTGTTCGGCCGAAAAGAGCGGCGCCCCGCTGCCCACGGCCTCGGCGTGGCGGGCGATGGCGTCGGACTCGGTCCATACGCCGTGGGCGTCGATCAGCAGGGGCACCGAGGCCGGCCGCCCCGCGGGGCGCTTGCGGGCGCGCAGGCGCAGGGCCGGCTCGCCCAGCAAGGGCGTGTGCTCGCGGTAGCGGTAGGGCAGGCGGTGGTGCTCGACTGCCCAGCGCGCCTTCTCGGTCCAGGGAGAAAAGCTCAGTCCCCAAAAGGTCGCGGTCTCGGCCATCTCAGAGTCTGTGAATTTTTCCCGCACGTCGTCAGGTGCGTCGCTGGGCCGCGAGGCCTAGGAGCCGAAGGCATACCGGGTGTATTTCGAGGCTTCGGGACACCGGCATCGGGTCCAGAGGCGTGCATGGCGTTGTGGGGGAAAGATTCACAGACTCTCAGACCTCCGGGAGCGCGTTGTCGAGGACGCCGGCTTCGATGAGCGGCGCGCGGCTGCCCAGGCTGGGGCAGTTGGGGTTGGCCTTGTGCCGGGTCATCTTCTCGAGCGCGCGTGCCGACTCGAGGAAGGTCAGGGTCACCGCGTGGTTGCGGCGAAAGAGCGGCTCGGCGGCCTTGGCCAGGCGCTCGAGCTCCTGCTCGGGCAGCTCGGCGTCGCGCAGCAGCTCGGGGTGCTGGTCGAGGAAGCGGCTGAGGATCTCGATCGTCCCGACCTTGGTGTACTTGCCGGTCTCCCAGTCGATCCGGCTGTAGGTCCAGTCGACGCCGCTGAGCGCCCGGATCTCGTCCTCGTCGTTGTGGGCCTCGCCGACGCCGTGGAGGTCGGGGGAGGGCAGGGCGTCGATGATCGAGCGCGGCACGCCGAGGGCCTTGGCGAGCTGGTAGACCTCGCCCTTGGAGAGCATCGCTATCGGGTTGGTGTCGACCTCGCCGTCGCCGCCCTTTTGGTAGAAGCGCAGCCAGCGATCCTCGCACTCGTTGCCCGTGCCGTGGCGGATGCCGCCGCCGCCCATGCGGTTGAAGCCCCGGCCCACGGGCGCGCGCAGGCACGAGCGGATCGAGCCGAGCACCGTGGGATCCCGGCGCAGGCGGGCGTCGACCTCCTCGGTGTCGCGGCCGGCGGCGATCAACGCCGCGCGCATGTCCTTGGTCAGGGTGTCGAAGATCTCGGTCAGATCGAGCTCGATGAGCTGGACCCCGAAGGCCGCCGCGGCCTCGCGGGCGCGGTCGCGGGAGTCCGTCGACGAGTGGATGCTGGTGTAGACGGCGATGATCTGCTCGGGGCCGATGGCCTTGGACAGCAGCCCGAGCAAGGTCGCCGAGTCGACGCCGCCGCTGACGTCGAGCTCCGCGACCTTGGAGCCGACGTGGGCGTGGAAGCTGTGGATCGCGCGGACGCGATCGTCGATGAGTGCCTGCGGATCGAGGACGGGCATGTGGTCTCGCTTTCCGGGGCCGGGCCCCGAGATGATGTTAGTGTGAAGTCGACACTAAGCAAGGGGCGCGGCCAAATTTGTCTCGGCGGCATCATAGCCCCTGCGAGGGCGCCGCTGGGGGAGAGGTTGCGCGGGCGGGCGCCTGGGCGCAAAGCCACAGCCACAGCCGGGGAACCTGGGCGCCGGGCGTTGTCACCAGCCCGGTGGTGGTGGGGAGCGAACGCGGGCGCGCTCAGCCTCAGCCCTCGTCGCTGGGCTCGCGGGGGACCTCCTCGATCTCCCAGCGCTCGAACACCGGCGGCGAGAAGTCGAGCTCGGCCACGAAGCGGCTCGCTCGCAGGATCGTCGACGGTCCGTCGCGCCCCTCCTCGATGGTGGGGTAGAGCATGTAGAGCTCGTCGGCGGCCCGGGTCGCGGCGACATAGAAGAGCCGGCGCTCCTCCTCGAGGTCGCTGGCGCTGCGCAGGGCCTGGGCCATGGGGAAGCGGCCCTCGACCATCCACAGCACGAACACCACCGGCCACTCGAGGCCCTTGGCCTGGTGGATCGTGCTGAGGATCAGCTTGTCGTCGGGCTCGTCGCCGACGACCACGTTCTCGGCCGAGATGCCCTGGACCAGGGCGAGCTCGCTAAGGAACTCGGCGGCCTCGGGCCAGCGCTCGGCGAAGGTCGCGAGGTTGTCGAGGTCCTCGCGGCGGGCGTCGACGTTGGAGAAGGTGCGCTCGGCATAGTCGGCGTAGTGCTCCTCGACGACCAGGCGGATGGCCTTGCCGGGGCTGCGCCCGCCCGGGTCCTCGAGGCGCTCGAACAGCCCGGCGAGGCGCTCGAGGGCCGGTCGGGCTCGACCGTGGGCCTGCTCGGCCTCGGCGCGCAGCAGCGCGGGGATCGGCCCGCGCGGACCCATGGGGAGCTGGAGCGCGCGCCCCTCCTCGTCGACCTCACCGCTGAGCACGGCGGCGACGCGCTCGGCCGTGCGCGCGCCGATCCCCGGCCACAGCCGCAGCAGGCGCAGCCACGCCAGGCTGTCGCGCGGGTTCTCGCGCGCGCGCAGGTAGGCGACCACGTCCTTGATGTGCGCCTGCTCGAAGAAGCGCACGCCCGAGCGCACGGCGAAGGGGATGTTGCGCCGGGTGAGCTCGACCTGGAGCTCGAGGCTGTGCGCGTGGTTGCGGTAGAGCACGGCCATCTTGCGCAGCGGCAGGCCGTCTTCGTGGTGGAGCTCGAGCACGCGCTGGGCGACGAGCTCGGCCTGCTGGACCACGTCGCGCAGGGGGATCAGCGCGGGCTTCATGGCCGAGCGGCGCACGGCCTGGAGCTGCTTGGGGTGCTGCTCGCGGTTGAAGCGGATCGAGCGGTTGCTGAGCTCGAGGATCTCGGGGGTCGAGCGGTAGTTGATGGTCAGCTGGAGGACCTGGGCGTCGCGGTGGCGCAGGCGAAAGTCGTGGATCTGCGAGAAGTCGGCCCCGCGAAACGAGTAGATCGACTGGGCGTCGTCGCCGACGCAGGTCAAGCTGCGGTGGACCTTGGCCATCTCGTCGATCAGCGCGCCCTGGAGGGCGTTGATGTCCTGGTACTCGTCGACCAGCAGGTGCTGCCAGCGCTCGCGCAGCTGCTCGGCGACGCCGCTGCAGTCGGGGTTGCGCAGCAGCTCGAGCCACAGCGCCAGCAGGTCGTCGAAGTCGACCACGTTGAGCCGGCGCTTGCGCTCGCGGTAGCCCGCGATCACCCCCTCGATCAGATCGCTGAGCTCCAAGAAGCGGGTGAAGCGGCGCTCGATCAGCGCGGGGACGGTGTGCAAGGTGCCCGTGGCCAGGCCCGAGAGGTTGACGAGCAGCTTGGGGGTGGGGAAGCGCTTGCTGGTCAGGACCGGCTTGCCGAGCTCCTGGACCACGGTGGTCATCAGATCGCGGGCGTCCTCGGGATCGAGGATCCCAAAGTCCTTGCCGAGGCCGATGGCCTCGCCGTAGCGGCGCAGGATCCGGTTGCCGACGTGGTGGAAGGTGCCGGAGGCCGAGCGGCCCATGTCGACGCCGAGCAGGCCCTCGACGCGGCTGACCATCTCGCGCGCGGCCCGGTTGGTGAAGGTCACGAGCATGATCCGCTCGGGCGGGCAGCCGCCGGCGACGAGCTTGGCCACGCGGTAGGTCAGCGCGCGGGTCTTGCCCGTGCCTGCGCCGGCGAGCACCAGCAGCTCGCTCGCCGGCGCCTCGACCACCGCGCGCTGCTGGGGGTTGAGGTCGCGCTCGAGGTCGATCCTGGGCTTGGGCGAGCGGGTCTTGAGGCTGTACTTGACCACCGGGAGTCGAGTCGGGTTAGAGGTTCGCGCGCAGGAAGTCGAAGATCCGCCGCTCCATGTACACGCGGTCGGCGAGCTTGCGCGGCATGTGGCGCTCGTCGGGGTAGAGCTGGAGCTCGTAGTCCTTGCCGGCGCTGATCATCGCGTTGATCAACCGGGCGCTGTGGCGAAAGTGCACGTTCTCGTCGATCAGCCCGTGGACCAGGAGCAGCTCGCCGCGCAGGCCGTCGAGGTGGGCCATGACGCTCGAGCGCGCGTAGCCCTCGGGGTTCTCCTGGGGCAGGCCCATGTAGCGCTCGGTGTAGTGGGTGTCGTAGCCGTCCCAGTGCGTGACCGGGGCGCCGGCGATCGCGACCGAGAAAGTCTCGGGCGCGCGGGCCAGGGCCATCGCCGACATGTAGCCGCCGTAGCTCCAGCCGTAGATCGCCACGTGCTCCGGGTCGGCGAGGCCCTGGGCGACGAGCCACTCGACGCCGGCGACCTGATCGTCGACCTCGACGCTGCCCATGTCGTGGCGCAGGGCGCCTTCGAAGGCCAGGCCGCGCCGCGACGCGCCGCGGTTGTCGAGCTTGAACACCAGGTAGCCGTGGTCGCGCAGGTACTGGGCGCGCAGGTCGACGGTCATGCCCCAGCTCTGCGTGACCCGCTGGGCGTGGGGTCCCCCGTAGACGCTGATCACCGTGGGGTAGGGGCCCGGGCCGTGGACGGCCGGATCGGGCTGATAGATCGCGCCGTAGAGCGTGGTCTCGCCGTCGGCGGCCTTCAGCTCGACGAGCTTCGGGGGCTCGAGCGCGAGGGCGGCGACGCGCGGGTCGAGGGGGCTGTGCTCGCTGGGGTGCAAGGTGTGGATCTCCGCGCCGTCGTCGAGCTCGCGCAGCGTGACGCTGGGCGGGGTCTCGAGGTCCGAGCGGATGTCGACGAAGCGGGTGAAGGCGCGGTCGATGGCCACGCCGTGCATGCCCGGGGTCTCGGTGATCTTGCGCAGGCCCTGGCCGTCGAAGCCGACGACGTAGAGGTGGCGCTCGCGCGGGTCGTCCTTGGTCGCGGTGAAGAACACCCGCTGCCCGGCCTCGTCGACCTTGGCGCTCTCGACCATCCACTCGCCGGAGGTCAGCTGGCGCAGCTCTCGGCCGTCGGCGTCGTGGAGGTAGAGGTGGCGAAAGCCGGTCTTCTCCGAGGCCCACAAAAAGCCCCCGACCTGCTCGGGGTGGGCGGCGGCCGTGTCCGCGTCGAGCTCGAGGGGGATGAAGAGGTCGTGGAGGTTGATCCACACCTCGGAGGTCTCGGTCAGCAGGGTCTTGGCCGGGCCGCGGCCGCCCGCGTCGAAGCACAGCAGGCGCAGCTCGAGCTGGCGGCGATCCTCGATCTGCGCGCACAGCCGGCCGTCGGGCATCCAGTCGACGCGGGCGAGGTAGAAGTCCTCGGCGGGGTCGCTGGTCCACGCGCCGGCGCCCTCGGTCCAGGCCGCGGGGAGCTCGAGGTCGATCCAGCGGATTGAGCCGCCGCGGCTGGGGACCACGCCGAGGCGGACCCGGGCGTTGTCGTGACCGGCGAAGGGGTAGCCGTGGTCCTCCTGGGCGAGGCCGCCGACCTCGTCCTTGCCCTGGTGGACGATGCGATAGGCCGGGATGTGGGTCTCGTCGACCTCCACGAAGGCGATCGCCGAGCCGTCGGGGGACCACCAAAAGCCGTCGTGGCGACCCATCTCCTCGGCGGCGATGTACTCGGCGAGGCCGCGGGTCTTGCCGGCCTCGAGGCCCTTGGTGAGCTGCTTGGGCGCGGGCGGCTCGTCGCCCTCGGAGGCCGCCGCGGGCACGACCCACAGCTCGCCACCGCGGACGAAGGCGACCTGCTCACCGTCGGGGGAGAGCTTGGGCTGGAGCGCCGGGCGAGGGTCGTCGGCGGGCGCGTCGCCCTGGTCCGCGGACGCCTTGCCGACGAGCTTGCGCAGCTGGCCGTCGACGCCGTCCTGGACCCAGATCTCGCCGGTCATGGGGATCAGCATGCGGCCCTCGGCGCCCGCGCTGGGGTGCTCGGGGAAGGCGTACTGCGTGACTCCGAGGGCGCGCTGGCGCAGGCGCTCGCGGGCGAGCTTCTCTTCGGGCGAGAGCTTGTCCTCGCTGACCCCACCGTCGGGCGGGGAGACCACGCGGCGCGGCTCGGCGAGGGGATCTTGGTCGAGGTCGAGGGCGAAGAGCTCGCGGCTGAGGCTGTCGTCGGGGCTGTCGAGGAAGGTCAGCCAGCGGCCGTCGGGGGAGAAGCGCAGGGCCCCGGGCGTGGCCGTCCCGGGGAGGGGGTAGGTGGCGATGTCCTCGAGGGTGATCTTGCTGGTGGTCGGCATGCGCTCGGACTCCTCGCTGCCCGCGTCGGTGGCCGCGGTAGCATCGATAGCCTCGACGCCCGCGCGCGGGTCGTCGGCTGCGCGCGCGTCCTCGCCCGGGGGCTGGGCGGGCTGGCTACAGGCGAGGGCGGCGACAGCCAGGATCGCGGCGCCCGCCAGGCCCACGCGGCGGATGGTCGGGCCCATGGGGCGGGGGCGGTGGGCGGCGTCCATGCCGACGATGGTCGCAACGTGACCCGCGCCCGTCCAGGACGCTGGGTTCCACCACGGGCTCCTAGCGAAGGGCGCGCCATGAACGCTGAGCGGGGTCGAGCGGGGCCTCGCCTTGCGCTGGCGGGCCGCCGCGGGGTAGAGCCCCGCCATGGCCAGCTTGACCGATCAGCTCTTGCGCCCGGGGACCCGGGAGATCGTCGTCGACAGCTGCTGCGAGCTCGTCGGCCGCGAGGTCGAGGGCAAGCGGGGCTTCTCCGGCGCGGCGGTCAAGGCGGGCTTCGCCGTGGTCACGCGGGTCAAGCCGGGCTTCGTCCGCGAGGTCGTGAGCAAGCTTCTGCCCGAGTTCGCTGGCGCCCTCGAGCCGATCTACCAGCGCAGCGCCGAGGAGGTCGGGGAGGGTGCCGCCGAAGGGGCGGTCGCCGACGCCTTCGTGGCCCGGGTCACACGCGAGCGCGCGAGCGTGGCCGAGGCGCTGCTCGGGGTCACGGATCGCCGCATCGGCGACGCGCGCCCCTCGATCCGCAAGGCCTATGAGCGCCTGCGCCCCAACGCCCTCGACAACGTCGAGGCCGCGCTGCCAGGTCTGCTCACGGCGATTCGCCCACACCTGGATTGAATCCGTCGAATCTCGCGCCAGGGAGCCCGAGTGGCTCCTGCGTCAGCGCTCGGCGAGGACCCCGCGGGCTCCCTGGACTCCCCCGGATCCTGCCCGTAACATCCGCCCAGCCATGCCCGGGGACGCCGCAGCAGTGAACTCTCAAGCGCAGCTCGAGCTCGAGCTCAAGAAGCTGATCGTCGAGGCGCTCAAGCTCGAGGACACCTCCCCCGAGGACATCGACAGCGAGGAGCCCCTCGTCGGTGATGGCCTGGGTCTGGACTCCATCGACATCCTCGAGCTGGCCATGGCGATCCATCGTGCCTACGGGGTCAAGACCGGCTCGGACGACAGCCAAAACCGCGAGGTCTACGCTTCCGTGCGCACGCTGGCGGCCTTCATCCACGAGCAAAAGGCCAAGCAGTGACCCGCGAGCAGCTCTTCGAGCGCGTTCGCGAGATCATGGTCGAGCTCTTCGAGCTCGAGCCCGAGCAGGTCCAGCTCGAGGCCAGCGTGTTCGACGATCTCGATCTCGACAGCATCGACGCCATCGACCTCGTGGCCAAGCTCCAGCAGCTCACTGGGCAGCGCATTGAAGAGGAGCAGATGCGCGGCGTCCGACGTGTCGCCGACATCGTCGATCTGCTGGCCAACCAGCTCGCGGATCGCGCGTCCTGAGCGGCCCTCCTTCGTCCCATGACCGAACGACACCCCGTCCCGGGGCTCCCGCAGGCCTCTTCGTCCGTGTCGGTGGCGACCCTCGCGTCCGTCGTCGCGCCCCGCTTGGTCCGGGCACCCGGGCTCTCGCCGATCCTGGCGCACCACCAGCCGGAGGCGCCCGTGACCTTTGGCGCCGCCGGGATCCGCAGCGCCGAGCGCCTGCGCATCGACGTCGCTCGCGTCGCGGCGGTGCTCCCCTCCCAGGAGCCAGGCGGCGGTGACGAGCGCGAGATCCTCTGCGTCGCCAGCGATCGCTACCACTTCACGGTCGCCCTGCTCGCGGCCTGGCAGCGCGGCCACCGGGTCGCCCTGCCGCCCAACGCCCAGCCCGAGTTCTTGCGCGGCCTCGCCGAGGACCCGGCGATCTCGCTGGTCATCCACGACACCGACGAGATGACCGGGCTGGACCTGCGCCCGCTCCTGGCCGAGGAGACCCGGGCCACGCCGCCGGCCGAGCCCCTCGAGCTCGCGCCCCTCGCCGCGGATCGCCGCCTGGTCTCGATCTGGACGTCGGGGAGCACGGGGGAGCACCAGCGCCACGCCAAGACCGCGGGCCAGCTCTTCGCCGAGGCCCTGGTGCTCGCGGATCACTTTGGCCTCGCCGCGATCCCGGGCAGCCGCGGCGATCACAGCGATCGCGCGGGCGTGCGGGTGGTCGCCACGGTGCCCTCGCACCATATCTACGGCCTGCTCTTCTCGGTCCTGGTCCCGCTGGTCAGCGGCGGATCCTTCCTGCGCGAGACCCCGCTGCACGCGGGTGTCGTGCGCGCGGCGATCGTCGACAACCGCGCGGACGTGCTGGTCAGCGTGCCGGCGCACCTCCGCGCCCTGCGGATCCTCGATCCCGGGCAGCTCCCGCCGCTGGCGCGGGTGTTCTCCTCGGGCGCGGCCTTGCCCGCGGCGACGGCCGCCATGCTCGACGAGCGCTTCGACCTGGCGATCACCGAGATCCTCGGCTCGACCGAGACCGGCGGGATCGTCTGGCGGACCAGCGAGGGCGGGGCACCCGGGACATGGACGCCGCTGCCCCACGTGCGCGTGGACGTCGACCCCGAGGAAGACCAGGGCAGCCGCGGCCAGCTGCTTGTCGACTCGCCCTTCTTGCCCCCGGACGGCTCGCGCCCGTGGCGGACCGCCGATCGCGTCGAGCTGCTCGCCGGCGGCCGCCTGCGCCACCTCGGCCGCGTCGACGGGGTCGTGAAGATCGGCGGCAAGCGGATCGCCCTCGCCGAGATCGAGCGGCGCCTGCTGGCCATCGAAGGGGTCGAGGACGCGGCCGTCGGTGTCGTCGAGGTCGGGGGGGCGCGCGGTCAGGAGACCGTGGCCCTCGCCGTCGCGCCCGGGCTCTCGCCGGAGCTGCTGCGCCACGAGCTGCGGCGCTGGCTCGACCCCGTGGTCGTCCCTCGCCGCCTGCGCCTCGTCGACGCGCTGCCGCGCGAGGACAACGGCAAGCTCCCTCGGCGGCGGCTGCTCGAGGCCCTCGAGCAGCCCAAGCCCAAGGTTCGCAACCTCGAGTGCGCGCTGCTCGAGGCTGGCGACGACCAGGGCGCGGGGGCCTCGTGGGCCGAGTACGCGCTCTACGTCCCTCGCGACCTCTACGCGCTGCGCGGCCACTTCCGCAGCTTCCCCATCGTCCCTGGGGTGCTCGAGCTCGCGCTCGCGCGGGAGCAGGCGGTGGCTCGCTGGCCGCAGCTCGGGCGGCTGAGCTCGGCCCGGCGCCTCAAGTTCCTGCGCCCGCTGCGTCCTGGCGAGCGCCTCCAGATGAGCCTGCGCCGTCGCGGCCAGCGCGTCGACTTTCAGCTCTACCGCGGCGACGACAAGGTCGGCGTCGGCACGCTCGAGTTCGTGTGAGCACCTCGTCGGAGCAAGCGGGCGAATTTCGGCCCTGCGCCGTGATCCCCACCTACGACAACCCCGACACGGTGCGCGGGGTGGTCGAGGCCGTGCGCGCGCACCTGCCCGTGGTCCTGGTCGACGACGGCAGCGGCCCGGCCGGCCGCGAGGCGGTCGCTGGGATCGGTCGTGACGGCCTCGCCCACGTCCACCACCGCGAGCAAAACGGGGGCAAGGGGGCCGGGGTCACCACGGGCTTCGAGGTTGCCAGCGGGCTGGGCTACTCCCACGCCCTGCAGATCGACGCCGACGGCCAGCACGAGCTCGGTGACATCCCCACCTTCTTGGCGGCCGCCCGAGAGCAGCCCGAGGCCCTGGTCCTCGGCGCGCCGATCTACGACGAGAGCGCGCCCAAGGGTCGCCTGGTCGGCCGGCAGATCACCCGCTTTTGGACCAACATCGAGACCTACGGCCGGGTCATCGACGATCCAATGTGCGGCTTTCGGGTCTACCCGCTCACGCCCACGCTGCTCGCCGTCGCCGATCGCTGCGGCAAGCGCATGGACTTCGACATCGAGATCGCCGTGCGCCTGGTCTGGGCCGGGCTGCCGGTGCTCAACTTGCCGACCAAGGTCCGCTACCCCGAGGACGGGGTGTCACATTTTCACATGGTCCGCGACAACCTGCGGATCTCGTGGATGCACAGCAAGCTGGTCGTCGGGAGCTGGCTTCGCCTGCTTCGCCCGGGTTCCTAGGAGCCCTAGAGTTCCTAGGGTGAGCGGAGCGCTCAGGAGGCCTGGGCGAGGCCGTGGTGGTCGAGCTGGGCGAGGAAGGACTCGAGCAGCGCGCGGCGGTCGAGGAACATCAGGTGCTCGCCGATGAACTGGATCCCCTGCTCGGGGGTGGCCACGACCTTGTAGGGGTAGGGGGGCGGCGCTAGCCAGAACACCGTGGACAGCACGCCGCGGACGAAGGTCGAGTTGGTGGCGAGGGCGTAGGCGGCGGTGCTCTGGGCGAGCTGCTCTTTGTGATCCTCGAGCACCTTGGCCAGGGCCCGGCGCCGCGAAGCGTCCATGTTCTTGGTCTCTGGCGCGTAATAGAGCACGCCGATCTTGTGTCGAGTCGAGCGCGCCTGGATGTCGGCGGCGAGCTGGTCGAGGTGGGCGTGGTAGGCCTCGTCGTCGAGCTCGGGGCCGACATAGGCGCAATGCACCTGGCGATAATTGGCGAGCAGCCAGCCGTTGCCCGTGATCAGCTGCTCTGGCTCGAGGATTGATGCATTCATCGCCACGCTCCGAGTCTAGGCCCGCATGGGCCCCGGAGCCATGTTCGTATCGCAGCGCGCGAAAGTTGCGAGCTCGAGCAGAAGACTCGCAACATTTTGACCGGCCATTCAGCCGGCGGGGCTGCTCGCACGCTGAGCCGCGAGCACGCCAAACACCTCGGGGTCGCGCTCCAGCGCGAAGAAGCGGTCCTCCTCGAGTTCGCAGCTCGACTTGCGCATGTGCAGGCATAGGGCCACGGGGAAGAGCTGAGACCACGAGCGCCAGTCGTGGCCGCCGCGATACTCGATGTAATGGTGCGGAATCTGGGCTGCCTCGAGGTGCGCGTGAAATTTGCGGTTGCTCCGCAGCAGGCCGGGGAGGTCTCGTCGCCCAGCTCCGATCAAGAGCTGCGTGCCGTGGAGGTCCGCCGCGGTCTGGAGCTTGGCGAAGGGGTTCTCGGTCCGGGCGGTCTCGCGGGCGACCTCGGGCGGCCCGAACAGGCGCTCGTGGGGCATGCCGCGGAACATCTTGCCCTCGGCCAGGCGAGTGAAGCGCTGCTCGTCGAAGATCGGCGCGCTCAAGACCGTGGCCGAGGCGAAGGTCTCGCCGTGGTGCAAGGACGTGAACAAGGTCCCCGCGCCGCCCATGGAGATGCCCATCAGGTGGAGGTTCTCGCGGCCCGGGGCGATCGGGTAGCGGGCGCGGACCGTGGGGATCACGTCGTCGACGACATAGTCCTCGTAGGCGTGGGAGCCGTCGTACCAGTTGGCCCAAAAGCCGCGCTCGCCATTGGGCGCGACCATGATGAAGGGATCGAGGCGGCCGGCGAGGATCCACTCGTCGAAGGTCGCGGTGATCGCCGTCTTCTCGGCGAGCACGCGCTCGTCGTCGCCGCCTCCGTGGAGGAAAATCACCAAAGGCAGGGGGGTCTCGCCGTCCCAGCCGGGCGGGGTGTAGACGGAGTAGCCCATGCTTCGGCCCTCGGCGGGGCTGTCGAGGGTCTCGATGTGCACGCGCTCGGGGGCGCTGGGGCTGGCGCAGGCGCAGGCGAGGAGGGCGGCGCACGAGGAGGTGGCGAGGGCCGAAGAGGCGAGCCGGGGCATGGGCCATGTCATAACCAAGGCCGGGGCGGACGCACGCGGGGGCCCCGAGGCAGGGGAGCGGCTCGGCGCAGGGAGGCGTGGGCCCTCGCGCCGGCTCTGCGCCGTTGGCGCTGTGGACGCTGGGGCCACGATGGACCAAGGTCTCGCCGTGCCGGAGGCCCGATCAGCCGAGCTGTCTGCCACGCCCGGGTCGCAGGAGCCGAGCGCCGGCGTGGACGCGCTGGCCGTGCACCAGGCCGAGGCGGACGCGAAGGCCCGCGAGCGCGAGGCCTGGCTAGCCCGGCGTGAGCGAGGTTCGCGGGTGGGCATCCGCGCGCTGCTCGTGGTCACGCGCGTGCTCGGCCGCCGCGGCGGGCACCTGCTCCTGCGCGTGATCATCTTCTACTTCACGCTCTTCGCCCCCAAGCCGCGCCGGGCCTCGCGGGCCTGGCTCGCGCGCGTGCGCGGGGAGTCGAGCTTCTGGGCGGCCTACCGCCACTTCCTGCGCTTCGCCCAGGTCGCCCTCGATCGCGTGTTCTTCGTCCAGGGCCGCCTCGAACCCTTCGAGTTCGATCGTCAGGGCACGCAGCTGATGCACGAGCAAGTCCACAGCGGGCGCGGGGCGATCTTGCTGGGCGCGCACTTTGGCTCCTTCGAGGCCATGCGCGCCGCCGGGCGCAGCTCGAACCTGCCGATCAACATCCTCGCGCACAATCAAAACGCGCGGATGATCGCCACCTTCCTCGACGAGGTCAGCGGCGGGCGCTCGCAGGTCCGGGTGATCGAGATCGACCCCGAAGACCGGACCTACATCCTCACGGTCAAGGAGCGGATCGAGGCGGGGGAGCTGGTCGCGGTGCTCGGCGATCGTCTGGGCCTCAACGACCGCTGGGCCGACGCCGAGTTCTTTGGCGCCCCGGCGCGCTTCCCAACGGGCCCCTACATCATGGCGTCGGTGCTGCGCTGCCCGATCTTCACGGTCTTTGGCGTGTTCGAGGCCCCCAACCGCTACCGCCTGCGCTGTGAGCCCTTCGCCGAGCGCGTCGAGTTGCCCCGGGGCAAGCGCGACGAGGCTCTCGCGGCCTACGCCCAGCGCTTCGCCGCGCGCCTCGAGCACTACGCCGGCCAGGCCCCCGACAACTGGTTCAATTTCTACGACTTTTGGTACCACCCACCAACGCCCCCAGGAGAGCCGCATTGAGCCAGAGCGCCAAGCAAGCCAGCCGCGCCGCGACCGTCGAATTCGGGGCCGCGGCGATCACCGTGGACCAGGTCCTCGCCGTCGCCGATGGCCGCGCGAGGGTCTCGCTCTCGCGAGACCCCGCGTTTCGCCGCCGCCTCGGGGCCGGGGCCGCGCGCCTCGCTGAGCGCCTGGCCGCGGGCGAGCGCGTCTATGGGGTGACCACGGGCTTCGGTGAGTCCTGCGTCACCGACGTGCCCGCGGACGCCGTGTCGAGCCTGCCTCTGAACCTGCTGCGCTTCCACGGCTGCGGCACCGGGCGGATCCTCGACGAGGCAGAGGCCGCGGCCGTGGTCACGGCGCGCCTGGCCTCGCTGGTCGGCGGCTGGTCGGCGGTCCGCCCGGCCCTGGTCGAGCGCCTGGTCGCGCTCCTCGATCATCGCGCGCTGCCGCGGATCCCCGCCGAGGGCTCCGTGGGCGCGAGCGGTGACCTGACCCCGCTGAGCTACGTGGCCGCGCTGCTCGTGGGTGAGCGCGAGTGCAGCTTCGAGGGCCGGGTGCGCACGGCGGCCGAGGTCCACGCGGCCCTCGGCCTCGAGCCGCTGCGGCTGGTCCCCAAGGAGAGCCTGGCGATCATGAACGGGACGTCGGTGATGACCGGCCTGGTCTGCCTGGCCCTCGGTCGAGCGCGCCGTCTGGCCCGGCTGAGCGCGGCGCTGACCGCTGCCGCCAGCGACGCGATGCTCGGCAACCCCGCCCACTTCGACGCGCGGATCTTCGCCGCCAAGCCCCACCCCGGGCAGGCCGCCTACGCCGCCTGGGTCCGCGAGGATCTCGAGTACCGCCCCGGCCCGAGCTTCGAGGGCCGGATCCAGGACCGCTACTCGATCCGCTGCGCCCCCCACGTGGCCGGGGTGCTCCTCGACGCGCTGCCGTGGATGACCCAGTGGACCGAGACCGAGCTCAACGGGGCCAACGACAACCCGCTGATCGACCCCGAGAGCGGCGAGGCGCTCCACGGCGGCAACTTCTACGGCGGCCACGCCTGCTTCGTGGCCGACGGCCTCAAGAACCTGGTGGCCAACCTCGCCGACCTCCACGATCGCCAGCTCGCGCTGCTGTGCAGCTCGCAGACCAACAACGGCCTGCCCGAGAACCTCAACGGCCAGGGCGGGGCCGAGTGTGCGGCGCATCACGGCTTCAAGGCCATGCAGATCGCGGCCTCGGCGCTGGCGGCCGAGGCCTTGAAGAACACCATGCCGGCGAGCGTATTCAGCCGCAGTACCGAATGCCACAACCAGGACAAGGTCAGCATGGGGACGATCGCCGCCCGCGAGGCGCTGCGGGTCGTCGAGCTGACCGAGCAGGTGGTGGCGATCGTCGCGCTGGCTGCGGCCCAGGCCGTGGATCTGCGCGAGCGCGCGGGTGGTCGTTGCCACCCGCGGAGCCGGGCCCTGCGCGACGCGATCCGCGAGCGGGCGCCCTTCGTCGATCGGGATCGTCGCCAGGACGGCGACATCGCGGCGACGCTGGCGATGATCCGCAGCGCGGAGCTGCCCGAACACTTGCTGACCTGAGGTCCCCCATGTCCCGCACTCGTCCCGACTCCTCGAAGCCCTCGAAGATCGCGCGCGCCTCGCTGGTGGTCGCGCTGGCCGTGGCGGCGCTCCTGCCCACGCTCGCGCCGCGCACGAGCGAAGCGGCCCCCGCCGCCACCAAGAGCGCGAAGACCACCCCCACCCCCGACACGATCAGCATCGACGAGCTGCTGCGGGGCTTCGCCAAGATGCCCGGGCTCTACGCGGAGTTTCGCCAGGAGAGCCACATGGGCCTGCTCGCGGAGCCGCTCGTCGACGAGGGCACGCTGCACTTCGCCGACGGTCGCCTCGCCCGGCGGATCACCGCGCCCACGCCCTCGGTGGTCGTCATGGACGAGCGCGGCATCGAGTACGGCGACGGGCACACGAGCGAGCGCATCGACCTCGCGGGCAAGCCCGCCCTGCGCCAGTTCGTCGACGCCTTCACCAAGATCTTCGCCGGGGACGAGCCGGGCCTCGAGGCGCTCTACCGCGTCGAGATCACCGCAGGGCCCGCGGTCGAGGGCGGGCGCAGCTGGACGATGACCCTGACCCCCAAGGTCTCGCCCATGAAGGACATCATCGCCAAGGTCGAGGTCGAGGGCGTGGAGCTGGCCATCGCCAAGATGCGCGTGGTCGAGATCGGCGGCGACGAGACCATCAACTTCTTCTCGAAGGTCGACACCAAGCGGAAGTACAGCAAGGCCGAGAAGGCGGCGCTGTTCTCGGTTCAGTGAATCTGCGCACGTTTTTGGCCGCCAGTGCGTAGCGCTGGCCTCGGGTGGCACAGGTGCGCTAGGTATGGGCCACGCCCGCTCGCGCGGGCGATGCCGACATGGACACCGCCAACCTGCTCCAGTTGATCGAGACCGCCGTCGCCATCGAGGCGAAGGAGGGTCACCTCGCCCACTACCTCGCCGAGCGGGCCCAGTCGAAGGGGGCGTCCTTTGGGGACGAGCAGCGCGTCGAGGCCCTCGAGCTCTTCGAGGGCTATGTGCGCAGCGTCCCCAAGCTCCTCGCCAGCGCGCTGACCTCGTCCGTGGGCACGCCGGTCGAGGCGCTGATGGCCAAGGTCGTGCGCGCGGCCGCGGCCTACTGGGACGAGCCCGACGACCTCGTGCCCGACTCGCTGGGGATCCTCGGCCTGCTCGACGACGCCTACTACTCGCTGCGCATGCTCCAGCTGGTCTCCGAGCGCCTCCAGGCCGAGTCCGGCCAGGCGCTGATCGCCGAGGACCTCTCGGCCCTCGACGCGGTCGTCCGCGACATCCTGGGCGAGGTCGCCGACGCCCTCGACGACCTGGTGATCCTCTCCTTGTCCAACACCCCCGTCGACGAGCTGATCGCGACCTTGGACGAGCACGCCGGCTCCTTCCGCCTGGCCTCGGCCGAGACCTCGTTCACCGGCATGTCCGTCGAGGCCCTGGTGTCCGAGCGCCTGAGCTTCGCCCAGCCCGAAGACGGCGCGCTGGTCGACGAGATCGGCGAGGTCCTCGAGGCCCTCGGGCGCAGCTTGGCCGAGGGCTTCGCCGCGGCCGGCGGCTTCGATCTGCGCGCGGCGGTCCGGGGGGGCAGCGAGGCGCTCGAGCTCGTGTTGCGCCGCGCGATCCTCAGCGAGGGCGCGTCCGACGAGGCCGCCGAGGAGATCGACGAGGCCGACCTCGCCCTGGCGGTCTCGCTGCTGGTCGGCGCCGTGGTCCAGCGCGCCGCCCTCGGCGAAGCGGTCGACCGCGAGCTGGTCGTCGACTGCGTGCAGATCGTCCTCGAAGGCGTGAGCTGAGCGCTCTCGCGCGCGCTTCTGGTAAAACCGCGGCCATGTCCCTCGAGCGAGAGCGAAGCGTCGCCGTCGCGGCCGTGCGTACGGCCAGCCGTCTGTGTGCCAGTGTGCAGCGCCGCCTGGTCGCTGGTGCGACCCTGGCCAAGGGAGACCGCTCGCCGGTCACCGTGGCCGACTTCGGGGCCCAGGCCGTGGTCAGCCGGCTGCTCACCGACGCCTTCCCTGCGGATCCCCTGGTTGGAGAAGAGGACGCTGGGGCGCTGCGTCAGCCCGAACACCGCGCGCTGCTCCAGCAGGTCCGCGCGGGCGTCGAGGAGCAGCTGCCCGGCATGGGCGAAGGGGAGCTGCTCGCGGCCATCGATCGTGGGACTCACGCCGGCGGCGCGACGGGGCGCTTTTGGGTGCTCGATCCCATCGACGGCACCAAGGGCTTCCTGCGCCTCGAGCAGTACGCCGTCGCCCTCGCGCTGGTCGAGGACGGCCAGGTGGTGCTCGGGGTGTTGGGCTGTCCCAACCTTCCGCGGCGCGCGGACGCGCCCGAGGGCCCGCGCGGCTGCCTGTTTTTGGGGGTGCCTGGCGAGGGCGCCTGGCAGCTGGGCCTGGAGGCGGAAGAAGAGGACGCGGCGATCGCGGTCGATGGCCTCGGCGAGGCGAGCCGCGCCCGCTTTTGCGAATCCGTCGAATCGGGTCATACGGATCACTCGGACGCAGCGCGGATCGCCGAGCGTCTGGGCATTGATGCCCCGCCGCTGCGCATGGACAGCCAGTGCAAATATGCAGCGGTCGCCCGCGGGGATGCATCGATCTATCTGCGCCTACCAACCACGCGTGGCGGGGCGGAGCGCTATATCGAGCGGATCTGGGACCACGCCGCTGGTCTGGCGGTGATCGAGGGCGCTGGCGGCCGGGTCAGCGACGTCCACGGGCGGGCGCTCGACTTTGGGCGTGGACGCGGTTTGGAGGTCAACGAGGGCGTGATCGTGACCAATGGTGGGCTCCACGAGCGCGTGCTCGCGGCCGTCCAGGCGGTGATCGGTCGCTCGAGCTGATCGGTCGCGGTGTGCCCAGCCATGGGGCGGGCGTAGTGCGAATGAACGAGCTGTGTATCGTGTCTCTCCGTGCAATTTGCATATTGCAGGAGGCATGTTTCCATCTGTCGTCGTCGAAGCTTTTTGGTGTTTCGACATTTTAAATTCAAGCGTGAGGAACCCCGACTGCTACCGTCATTTTCATGATCGCTCGTTTTACATCGTCCAAATCCATCGTGTTCTCGACGTTGATCATCGCGTCGACGCTCGCTTGCTCCGATGACGGTGGCGCGGGCGAGGCCGCGAGCGGGTCGGAGAGCGAAGGCGAGTCGGGCGAGGACGACGTGGGGAGCAGCGAGTCGAGCGACTCGGAGTCGAGCGGATCTGGCTCGGGGGAGACGGCGAGCACGGATACGGACAGCGAGTCGGGGGAGGGCGAGACGGGAGAAGGCGAGACGGGAGAAGGCGAGACGGGAGAAGGCGAGAGCGAGGGCGAGTCGGGCGAAGGGGAGTCGGGCGAAGGGGAGTCGGGCGAAGGGGAGAGCGGCGAAGGGGAGACGGAAGGCGAGAGCGGGGAGGGCGAGAGCGGGGAGGGCGAGACCGAAGGGGAGACGGAAGGCGAGACCGAAGGGGGGACCGGCGAAGAGGTCGCGCCCTGGCTGCTCCACGTCCGCAACGACACGGAGCAGCTGGTCAAGATCGACGTCGAGACCGGCGACGAGACGGTGATCTGCGACTTCGAGGGGGACGTCAATTATCCCTCGATCACCTTCGGGATCGGCGGCGAGCTGTTTGGCTCGCGCGCGGGTCAAGAGCTGGACCTGATCGATCCTTGCACCTGCGAGGTCCAGTACATCGGCGACATGGGCTACACGGGGATCAACGGGATCACCGCCAACGGCCTCGAGATCCTCCGGCTCTATGGGATCTCGACGGATGCCGACGTGCTCTTGAACGTCGACACCACGACCGCGGACGCGCTCGAGGTCGGGATTGGCCTGGGCGTGGACTTTGGCTTCTCGGGCTCGACCTGGTCGAGTGACATCGTCGGGCTATTGGCGATCAACGCCAACAACGACGTGCTCTACGAGGTCGAGATCGTCAGCGGTCTCGCCACGGAGGTCGCCGATCTCGACGTCAATTTTGGGACCGTGGGGATCGAGTGGCATCCGGTCACGGGGGAGCTCTACGCGTGCACCAACAATCACCTCTACGCTGTCGACACGGAGACGGGGACGACCACGGAGATCGGCAACATGAACCACAGCTGTAACAATTTGGCGGCACCGTGGACGGCGGTGGCCTGCATCGACGCGCTCTGACCGCGGGGCGAGATCGTGTGACAATCGCCACCATGATCCTCCGACGCGACGGCAGCTGGGAGCGACGCATCGACGCCCTCGACCCGATCGAGGACTGCGAGGAGATCGTCGACATCCTCAGCAATCACGTGTTCCCCCTCGACGTGTTCGTGGCCACGGAGCTCGCGCAGCTGCGGACCTTCACGATCCCGACGATCAGCCGCCTGCTCCACGCGACCGGTGAGTACGAAAAGCGCGGGGGCAAGCGCGTCGACGACACCAAGTTGGTGCTCACGGAGATCTTCGATCCCGGCCTCGACACCGCAGCGGGGGCCGAGATGATCTCGCACCTCAACCGCATCCACGGGGTCTACCGGATCGCCAACGACGACTTCATCTACACGCTCTCGGTGTTCACGATAGACGTCGACGAGTGGCTCGCGCGCTGGGGCTGGCGAGCGATGCGGGCGAACGAGCGGGCGGCGCTCTACGAGCTCTATCGTCGCCTGGGAGAGCGCATGCAGATCCGCGATCTCCCGGCGACCTTCGCCGAGATGCTGGCCTGGAGGCGCGCCTACGAGGCTCGAGCGCAGCGCTACGATCCTGCCAACGAGGCGGTCGCCGACGGTCTGCTGCGGGCGCTGGCGGAGCTCGTGGGGCCGGCGAGGCCGCTGGTCTCGAGCGCGGTGCGGACGGCCTTCATCGGCGACGAGGCCCTGGCCATCCTCGGTCTCGAGCGGCCGGGGGCAGGCGTGCGGGCGGCGTGGACGGGCGCGCTGCGCCTGCGCCAGCGAGCGGGTCGACACCTCGCCACCTTTCAGACCCAGCGCTTTTGGGACTCGGCGATCTTCCGTCGCTCGCCGACCTACCCCGAGGGCTACGAGCGCATGCGCCTCGGTCCGAGCAAGCTCCTGGCTCGCTTCGACGCAGCTTCGGCGGCCTGAGCGGCCTGCTTCGGCGGCCTGAGCGGCCCGCTTCGGCGGCTATTGGGCGTAGAGCTTGATGTCGGTCGCCGCCGCGGCGCAGATCCGCCGGCAGGTGTCCCAGTCGCCGTGGCGGACCATCAGGTAGCCGTCGCTGACCAAGGTGGCCTTCCAGTCGCGCCGCGGCGTGCCCGGGCGCGAGAGCTGGTCTTCGACCAGGGCCCCGCCGATGCTGCGCTTGAAGCTCTCGAGCCCCTCGATGCGGGTGATCCGGCCGTTGCCCAGGGCGCGCTTGAAGATGACGCCGCAGTTGTACTTGCGCGCGGTCGAGGCCTCGAAGGCGTGCCAGCACGCGGCCCGAGCCCACTCGCGAAACAGGTCGATGTCGCCGGTGTAGTTCATCTGATCGACGAGGCGCGCGCCCCCGGGACGGCAGCCGATCTCGCCGAACACGGCCTCGCCCTTGGGCGTGTAGAACCACTCCATGTGCGTGAAGCCGTCGCCCATGTTCAGGGCGTCGAGGACCTGGCGCCCGAGCCTCGAGCCGGCGCGGATCTTGGGCTGCGCGAGGTCGCGGACCGTGATGATCACCGGGCTTATCCACTGCTGGCTGCGGGCCTCGAGCGGCTTGGGCAGGTACTGGGCGACGTTCTCGTAGATCGGCTCGCCCTCGACGCAGACCGTGTCGTGGGTGAACTCTTCGCCCTCGATGTACTCCTCGACGCTGAGCTCGCGGACGTGGGCCGTGGCCGCGATCGCGGCGTCGAGCTCGGCGCGGTCGCGGCAGGCGTAGGTGTCCGCGCTGCCGGCCCCGGCGATCGGTTTGAGGATCAGCGGCGAGCCGACGCGCTCGGCGGCCTCGCGCACGCGGGCGTCGCTGGCCCGGCGATCGTGGTCCCGGACGACGCGCTCGGATCGCGGCACGCGGACCCCGGCGGCGGCGACCCGCTCCTTCATCAGCTGCTTGTCGCGGAAGCCCTCGACGGTGTCGACGCTCATGCCGGGAATGCCCCAGCGCTCGCGCAGGCGGGCGGCGAGGACCACCGTGGGCTCCCAGTTGCTGAGCACGCGGTCGATGCTGCGGCCGCGCAGCCACGCGGAGCAGCGCGCGATCACGTCGTCCTCGTCGAGCAGGCGCGGGACCTCGAGGTAGGCGGAGAGGTAGCGCTCGAGCGAGGGGGGGAGGGCGGAGACGGGCGTGTCGCCGACGCCATAGACCTCGGCGCCGACCTCGGCCAGACCGCGGGTGAACTGTTGCATCTCCTGGGGGTAGGAGGGGCCGAGGAAGAGCACGCGCATGTCGCTAAGCTAGCCCGAACGCTCGAATGTCGATAGAGGGGGCTCGCTCCGCGGCGGCTTTCTCTGTAGCTTCTCGGCGCATGCGCACCGTCATCTTCGTCGCCCCCTTCCCCCTCGACACGACCATGCGCTTCGTCCGTGCGGCCTCTGCGCTGCCGGGCGTCCGACTCCTCGGTGTCATGCAGGAGCTGCCGCGCCCGGAGCAGCGCCACTACTTCTCCGATATCGCCGTGGTCCGCGACGGGCTCTCGCTCTCGGAGCTCTTCGAGGCCGTGGAGCTGCTGCGCCGCAAGCACGGCCAGCCGGCGCGGATCATCGGGGTGCTCGAGCCCATCCAAGAGATGATCGCGGCGGTCCGCGAGCGCTTTGGCATCCCGGGCACGGATCTCGCCACGGCCCAGCGCTTCCGCGACAAGGCCAAGATGAAGGATCACCTGCGCGCCGCCGGGATCCCCGTGGCCCGGCACCGACTGCTCACCAACCTCGACGACGCCATGTCCTTCGCCGGGGAGGTCGGCTTCCCCATGGTCCTCAAGCCCCCGGCGGGCATGGGCGCCAAGGCGACCTTTCGGGTCCGCGGGCGCGAGGAGCTGGTCGCGGCCCTGCGTGGCCTGGGTGCAGGGCCGCAGCGCCCCGTGCTGGCCGAGGAGTTTTTGCAGGGGGAGGAGGGCAGCTGCGATACGCTGCTCCTCGGCGGGGTGCCCAAGATGGTCTCGGTCTCCTGGTACCAGCCCAGCTGCCTCACGGCCCTCGAGAACCCGTGGATCCAGTGGTGCTGCGTGCTCCCCCGGGAGAACCAAGGGCAGGGCTTCGACGACATCAAGGCGCTGGCCGTGCAGACCAGCCGGGCCCTGGGCCTCGAGTCCGGCTTCACCCACATGGAGTGGTTCCGCCGGGCCGACGGCAGCCTGGCCGTCGGCGAGATCGCCCAGCGGCCCCCGGGCGCCCACATCACGCGGATGATCGGCCTGGCCTACGACATGGATCCCTACCGAATGTGGGTCCGGACCGTGGTCGACGAGCGCTTCGATGGCCCCTGGGAGCGGCGCTACGCCGTCGGTTGCGCCTTCTTGCGCGGCATCGGTCGCGGCCGCGTGGCCTCCGTGACCGGGGTCGCCGAGGCCAACGCGGCCGTCGGGGCGGCGGTGGTCGAGGCCCGCATGCCCACCCCGGGGATGCCCAAGAGCGACGCCTATGAAGGAGACGGCTACGCGATCGTCCGCGACCCGCGCACGTCCGTGGTCCAGGCGGCCCTCGGCACGATCATCGGCAAGGTGCGCGTGCGCTATGCCTGAGCGCGCCGTCGATCTTCGTGCAAGCTGACGCTTGGCGGCGGGGTGCCGCCCCGCTAGCCTGGCGAAGCTCCGCGAGCGCTGAGGTCCCATGCCCGTCGACGTCGTCTTCCTCGAGCCTTGTTTCCCCCGTAATCAGCGGGAATTCGTGCGTGCGCTCCATGCCGTGGGCGCGCGGGTGATCGGCGTCGGCGAGCGGCCCAAGGAAGCCCTCGACGAGCAGATGCGCCACTGGCTGACCCACTACGAGCAGGTCGGCAACGTGACCAGCCCCGAGCAGGTCATGGGCGCCCTGAGTGTGGTCCGCGACAAGGTCCGCATCGATCGCCTCGAGGCCACGGTCGAGGCCCACATGATGTGCGCGGCCAAGGTCCGCGAGGCTCTCGGCGTGCCCGGGACCAGCGTCCAGACCACCTTCTTGTGCCGCGACAAGCCGGCCATGAAAGAGGCCCTGCGCGCGGCCAAGGTGCCCTGCGCCCAGTCGATCGGCTCCGGTGACGTCGACGAGATCCGCAGCTTCGCGGCCGGCGTGGGCTTCCCGGTGATCGTCAAGCCGCGCGACGCCGCCGGGGCGGCGGCGACCTACCGCTGCGAGAACGTGGCCGAACTCGACGCGGCGCTGCGCGAGTGCGGCGTGGGCAGCGGCCGCAGCGTGGCCGTCGAGGAGTTCATCGAGGGCCACGAGGGCTTTTGGGACACGATCTGCGTGGGCGGCCAGGTCGTCCACGAGTTCGTCTGCCACTACTACCCCAACGTGCTCGAGGCCATGCGCACGCGCTGGATCAGCCCGCAGTTCATCTGCACCAACCGCGTGGACTCGGCCGATGGCTACGGCGAGATCAAGGCCATGGGCCGCCAGGTGATCGCGGCCCTGGGCATCGAGACCAGCGCCACGCACATGGAGTGGTTCTACGGGCCCAAGGGCCTCAAGTTCAGCGAGATCGGTTGCCGCCCGCCGGGCGTCGGCGCCTGGGATCTCTACTGCGCCGCCAACGACGTCGATCTCTACCGCGAGTGGGCCGAGGCGGTGGTCTGGCACACCCGCAAGCAGACGCTCTCGCGCCGCTTCTCGGCGGGGATCGTCGCCCTGCGCCCCGACCGTGACGGGCGGATCCTCGGCTACGAGGGGGTGGGCGAGATCGAGCGGGCCTTTGGTCAGTGGATCATCGACGCCCACTTCCCCCCGCCGGGTACGCCCACGCAGCCCGTCTCGGCCGGCTACATGGCCAACGCCTGGCTGCGCATGAAGCACCCCGACTACGACGAGCTGCGTCGCATGCTCGACGCCGCCGGCCGGACGATCCAGGTGCGCGCAGGCTGAGCGAAGACCGCTGCTCTGCTCGTTGCCTCCTCGAATGGCCTACCCCGATAGCAACCACGTGATCGCTGCCGCCGAATCATCCGCTCCCCTCCACACCCGCCGCGTGAAGGACGTCGTCCTGCTCGGCGCGCAGCGCTTCGACTCGACCCTGGGCGCGATCGTCCGCGGGCTGGACTGCGACGGGCCGATCGCGCTGATCACCGCCGGCTGGCGCGACCGCGAGGACGAGGACGAGGCCCTGCGCACGCACCTGGCCTGCGAGACCGTCAACTTGCGGCTCTACCACCGCACGCAGGACGTGTTCGCCCGCGACGTCGAGCTCGCCGAGGCCCACCGGGCCATGCAGATCGAGCTGCGCCACAAGCAGGACTTCTATCGCATCCGCCTCGAGCACGAGCTCGCCGCCAACCACGTCATCCGCCAGCGCCAGGCCCCGGCCAAGGTCCTGGCCGAGGAAGAGGCGGCGTCCATGGGCGCGATCCGCCTGCTCGACGGCTACCACCTGGCCCACTGCATGCGCGTCCGCGCCGAGTTCGAGCGCCAGGTCGAGCTCGAGACCCGGCCGGTGGTCGTCGAGCACCGCGCGCAGATCGCCGAGGCCCTCGCGGGCTGCCGGGGGATCGCCATCGCCGGCGGCCACGTGGCCTCGATGCTCAACCGCATGCGCCTGTTCGGCATCGACGAGCTCCTCGACGGCCAGGCCGTGTTCGCCTGGTCCGGGGGCGCCATGGCGATCAGCGAGCGGGTCGTGCTCTTCCACGACTCGCCGCCCCAGGGCCGCGGCGCCGCCGAGGTCCTCGCCTACGGCCTCGGCCTGGTCTCCGATCTCGTCGTGCTCCCGCACCCCGAGACCCGCCTGCGCCTCGACGACCCCGAGCGCGTCAGCCTGCTCGCCCGACGCTTCTCCCCGGCGCGCTGCCTGGCCTTCCCCGCGGGGGCGCACCTGACCGTCCGCGAGGACGAAGAGGGCGCGGCCCAGCTTCAAGCCAGCGGGCTGACCCAGCTGTGCGAAGACGGGGGCTGCGTGGGCTTCGAGGAGGTGGGGGCGTGACCGCGGCCGTACGCACCCTCCTCGCGGAGATCGCCAGCTTGCAGCGCGGTGAGGCCCTGGGCGGGGCCGAGGCGCCGGCGGACCAGAGCGATGGCGCGCGCGCGGCCCGGGTCCGCGCGCACATCGATGGCTGGCTCCAAGGTCGGACCGTGCCCGTCGTCGAGGGCAAGAACGCCAGCTTCTTTTGGCGCGGCGAGGCCGACGAGGTCCGCCTGCGCCACTTCATCTTCGGCCTCGAGACCTCCCAGCCCCTGGCCCGGGTCGAGGGCACGGACCTGTGGGGCCTCGACGTCGAGATCCCGCCGCGCTCGCGGGTCGAGTACAAGCTCGAGGTCCGCCGCGGCGACCACAACGAGTGGATCCGCGACCCCCTCAACCCGCATCTGGCCCGGGACCCCTTCGGGGCCAACTCGGTGCTCCAGGGCGCGGGCTACGAGATCCCCGAGTGGACGCGCCACGACCCCAAGGCGCGGCCCGGGACCCTCGAGCCCTTCACCATGCACAGCGAGGCCTTCGGGGCCCCGCGCAGCGGCCAGCTCTACCTCCCGCCCCGCTTCCGACGCACGCGCCAGTACCCGCTGCTGGTCGTCCACGACGGCTCGGACTACCTCAACTACGCGGGCATGAAGACCGTGCTCGACAACCTGATCGAGCGCCTCGAGATCCCCGAGCTGATCGCCGTGTTCGTCGACTCGCCGGATCGCCTGGTCGACTACGCGAACGACCCTCGCCACGCCCGCTTCATCACCGAGGAGCTGGCCGCCCGGGTCGTCGCGCGGCTGCCGGTCAGCGATCGCCCGCGCGCGCGCTGCCTGATGGGGGCGAGCTTCGGCGGGGTCGCGGCGCTGTCCACGGCGGTGCGCTACCCGGGCTTTTGGGGCCGGCTGCTGCTCCAGTCGGGCTCCTTCGCGTTCACCGACATCGGCCACCAAAACCACCGCGGCCCGGTCTTCAACCCCGTCGTCCGCTTCATGAACGCCTTCCGCGAGGCCCCCAAGGCGGTCAGCGAGCGGGTGTTCGTGAGCTGCGGGGTCTACGAGTCGCTGATCTACGAGAACCGCTCGCTGGTCCCGCTGCTCGACGAGACCGGCATGCAGGTGCGCTTCGTCGAGGCGCGCGACGGTCACAACTGGGAGAACTGGCGCGACCGCTCCCGCGAGGGCCTGTCTTGGCTCTTCCCTGGACCGTTGATGATGATCTACGAGTGAGAGGCTCCGCGCGAGTGTCGGAGCAGCAACGAGCACGAGAGAGCACCACCGAGTGAGGCATCATGGCTGAGAGCGTTCGCAAAATTGGTCTGTCCCTGGGCGCCGACCTGTGCTGGCCGGCTTGCTACGAGGCGATCATGCGCCGCCTCGACCTGCGTGTCCCGAGCCCCGTCCCCGGGGAGTCGGGCACGCTGCGCTTCGAGGTCGAGCGCGTGACCATCGAGCCCTACGATCTGCGCCAGCCCTGTAGCTACGACCTGGTCATCGACCGCCTCACGCACTGGTTCCACACCTCGCGGGAGTGGATCAAAAAGGCGGTGATCATGAACGACCTCTACGTGTTCAATAACCCGTGGTCGGTCCAGTCCATGGAGAAGCACACCGCCTACGCGGCGATGATGCACCTGGGCATGCCCGTGCCCGACACGTGGATGATCCCGCCCAAGTCCTACGCGACCACGAACCCGGACCTGCGGCCCACGCTGATGCGCTACGCCAGGCTCTTCGACATCGGCAAGCTCGGGCCCAAGCTCGGCTACCCGATGTTCGTCAAGCCCTACGACGGCGGGGGCTGGCGATCGGTGCGCAAGGTCGACGACGAGGCCGAGCTGCGCGCGGCCTACGAGGACAGCGGCGCCGACGTGATGCACGTGCAGGCCGGGATCCTGCCCCACGACGGCTTCGTGCGCAGCGTCGGCCTCGGACCGCAGGTCCGCCACGTCAGCTACGACCCCGACCAGCCGCTGCACGACCGCTACCGCATCCTCCACTACGAGGGCCTGGGCGAGGACGACCTCGAGACCCTGCGCAAGGTCACCCTGACCATCAACACCTTCTTTGGTTGGGAGTTCAACAGCTGCGAGTCGCTGCGTCAGGGCGGCGTCTGGCACCCCATGGACTTCGCCAACGCCTGCCCGGACTCGCAGGTCACGAGCCTGCACTACCACTTCCCGTGGCTGGTCAAGGCCTACATCCGCTGGAGCCTGTTTTGCGCGGCCACGGATCGCCCGATGCGGCGCACGCTGGACTGGGCGCCCTACTACGAGATCGCCGCCAGCGATCGCAGCTACGCGGAGAAGCTCGACGCTTATGGGGCGATCGCCGACGAGCGCCTCGAGACCGCGCGCTTCGAGGAATTTTGCGCCGAGCACCTCGGGGAGCTCGACGCCGTCGCGGCGGATTTCTTCGCCAGCGACGAGGCCCGCGCGGCCGTCCGCGACAAGGTCGCGGCGCTCTTCCCCAAGCACGAGATCGAAGAATTCACCGCGCTGTTTTGGGATCGCATCCAGCAGTGGCGGCGAGAAGAAGGCGAAGGCTGATGTTCGACAAGTCGACCTGGTATTCGGAGCGAATGCGGCGCGAGTCCACCCTCGCGCGTTGGGGCAGCTACGGCCAGCCCGTGCTGCTCTTCCCCACCGCGGGCGGCGACGCCGAGGAGATCGAGCGCTTCTTGATGATCCGCGCGCTCGCGCCCTTGATCGAGGCTGGGCGCATCAAGATCTACTCCTGCGACAGCGTCGCGGGCCGGGCGATGATCGAGCAAGAGGGAAGCCCTCAGCACCGCATGTGGCTGCTCGATCAGTTCCACCGCTACATCCGCCACGAGGTCGTGCCGGCGATCCGCGCCGACTGCAAGCGCGACGACATCCCGATCTGGACGGCGGGCTCGTCGATCGGCGCCTTCCATGCCGTCGCCGCGCTGTGCCGCTGGCCCAACGTCTTTCACCGGGCGATCGGGATGAGCGGGACCTGGAACATCCTGCGCTTCTTCAACTGCGGCCCGCACTACACCGAGGACTACTTCGTGTCCTCGCCCCTGCAATTCTTGCCGACCCTCAGCGGTCCGCACCTCGAGGAGCTGCGCAAGCGCTTCGTGCTCATCGCCTCGGGCGACGGCCGGGCCGAGGACATGGGCGAGAGCTGGGGCATCGCCAACGCCCTGGGGCGCATGGGCGTGCCCAACCGCGTCGATCCCTGGGGCCCCCAGTGGCACCACGATTGGCCGACCTGGCGCGAGATGCTGCCCAAGTATCTCGGCGAGTGGACGCAGGACTGAGGCGTCTGGCGGCCTGGTCCCGGGACGGGCGGCCCGTGTGTTGGCCGCTCGTCCGCCGTCGCCCCACGCCAAACATCCGAGATCATTGAAGGTCGCGGCTCGCAGGGCGCTTGCATCGAGCGAGCGCCGTGGCACCTCTGGACATCCTCGCCAGCGTGCACGAGAGCCTCGTGCATCTGCTGGTGGCGCTCCTGCGTCGGGAGCCCGAGGCGCTGCTCGCCATCTTTGCGCGGGCCCGGGGTGAGCTGCCAGGGAGAGTCACGCACGAGCGCCTGCCGTCTTTCGAACTCCCCGGCTTGCGCCGCCGGGCACATCGACGCGCGGCGGACCTGCTGATCTCCGTCGAGGGGAGGGGAGGCGAGACCGCGCTGGTCCTGGCCATCGAGGTCCAGGTCTGCGTCGACGCGGAGAAGCGCTGGCGTTGGTCGGAGCTGGCGGTGGCCGCGGCGGCCGAGTTTCGGGCCGAGGCACAGGTCGTCGTCTTTGCGCTCTCGCCCGCGCTGCGCCAGTGGATCCGTGGGCTCGCGGCCGGGATGAGCGTCGCGCCCGTGCTGGTGGAGCGTGAGCACGTGCCGCTGCTGACGAGTCTCGGGGACGCGCGGGGGCGTCCGCTCGCTACCCTCCTCGGCGCGCTCATGCATGCGAGGGGCGTCGCCCGAGCGGTGCAGGTGGCCGGTGCACGGGCCGCCCTGGTCGCCCTGAGCTGCCTCGACGAGCGGATGGGCGAGCGCTACGGTGTGCTCATGGCGGATATGTTCTCTGCGGACGTGCTCGAGCAGGCAAAGCGGTCGCTGCATCAGTCGAGCAGCCTTGGGACGCGGGAAGCGAGGGCGCTCGAGCGTATCGATGACTTCGTGCGCGAGAGCTACTCCTTCGTCTTCGGCCACCGCGAGGGGCAAAAGGAGGGCTTGGAGGCGGGGCGCCAAGCGGGTCACCAAGCGGGCAGGGCCTGGGCGACGCGGCGGGCTCTCTTCGACCTCCTGGCGCTACAGGGCGTGACCCTCGACGAGCCGCGCCGCGCAGCGATCGCCGCCGTGGAGGATCCGGAGACCCTCGAGGCCTGGTACGCCCTGGCTCGCGCTTCGAAGTGCGACCGGCTGGCCGAGATCTTTGACGAACTCGTGATACCCATCGACCCAGCCCCCTGTTAGGCTGGGCGCCATGGGGCCGGAGTTCCACGTAAACCGTACGCCGATCCTCGTGCTCGCTGGGGGGAAGGGCTCTCGCCTCGCGCCGCTCACCTGTCACCGGGCGAAGCCGGCGGTGCCCTTCGCGGGGCGCTATCGCATCGTCGACTTCGTGCTCTCCAATGTGATCAACTCGGGCTACCGCCGGGTCTACGTGTTGACCCAGTTCATGGCCTCGAGCCTGATCCGCCACATCAACCGCAACTGGCACCTCGACGGTATCCAGGAGTTCATCGAGATCGTGCCCGCGCAGATGCGCATGGGGCCGTCTTGGTACAAGGGCACCGCCGACGCGGTCTGGCAGAACGTCAACTTGCTCCACCAGACCCGCGCGGCGACCGTGGGCATCTTCAGCGGCGACCACATCTACAAGTTCGCCATCGATCAGATGCAGGCCCTGCACCAGGATTCCGGGGCCGACCTGACCATCGCCGGCTGGCCGGTGCCCATCGAGGAGGCCCACCAGTTTGGGGTCATGGAGATCGACGAGAGCGGTCGCCTGGTCAGCTTCCAGGAGAAGCCCAAGAACCCGCGGCCGATGCCCGGGGACCCCACGCGGGCCCTGGTCAGCATGGGCAACTACTTCTTCCGCCGCCAGCGCCTGATCGAGCTCCTGCGCGAGGACGCCGTCAACGAGGAGTCGGCCCACGACTTCGGCAAGAACATCATCCCTCGGCTGCTCGAGGGGGGCGGAAAGATCCAGGTCTACGACTTTGGGACCAACGAGGTGCCGGGGGAGCGCGGGGGCACGGTGCCCTACTGGCGCGACGTCGGCACCCTCGAGAGCTATTTCGCCGCCAACATGGAGGTCCGCGGCTCGCTGCCCGCGGTCAACCTCTACAACCGTCAGTGGCGCATCCGCACCGCGCAGCGCGACTATCCGCCGGCGCGCCTCGTCCGGCACTCGAGCGGCCACCCGCCGACCTCGGCCATCGACTCGCTGGTCTGCGAGGGGGCGATCGTCTCGAGCAGCGTCCTCGACCGCGTGATGCTCGGCTACGACACCTTCGTCCACCCGGGCTGTGAGCTCGAGGAGAGCGTGATCCTCTCGGGCTGCAACATCGGTGAGGGCGCCAAGCTGCGCCGGGTGCTGCTCGACAAGAACTGTCGGGTCGAGCCGGGCACGCAGATCGGCTTCGACCCCGAGGCCGATCGCGAGCGCTTCCCCTTCTTCACGAGCTCGGGGATCGTGGTCCTGCCCAAGGGCACGGTGGTCCCGCGCTCCGGCCCGATCCGCCTGACCTTCGACATGGCGGCGCTGATGCGTCGTGACCCCGACACCAAGGCGGCCATGCAGGCCTTCGAGGGGCGCTACGACGTCACCGACGTCACCCAACACAGCCATCACTCCTCCGGCCCTCGCTACGAGAGCTGAGCGACGAGGCGACGGGCTACCAGCCGACTCGAGCGGGTCCTGCGGCCCGACAACCGCGAAGCCGAAGCAATGCGTATCCTCCATGTCTCCAGTGAGTGCGCGCCCTGGGCCAAGTCCGGTGGCCTGGGCGATGTCGTCGGGGCGCTCCCCGACGCGCTGTGTCGGGCCGACGACGGGGTCCAGGCCGCCGTCGTCATGCCCTTTTATCGCAAGGCACAGGTCGCCCTGGCCAAGCGCGGGCTGGCGCCCTCGGACACGGGGATCGTCGCCGACGTCAGCCTCGGCCCGGCGACGGCGCGGGTTCGCTTCTTGCGCCTCGACCGACCCGGGCGCGCGCCGGTCTTCTTCGCGGCCAACGACGCCGCCTTCGGCCGCGACGGCCTCTACGGCTACGACGACGACTCGCTGCGCTTCATCTTGTTCAGCAAGGCCGTCGTCGGGGTGGCCCGCGAGCTGCTCGGCGCGCCGCCCCACGTGATCCACTGTCACGACTGGCACACGGGGCTGATCCCCGGGCTCGTCGCGACCAACGCCCGCGCTCTGCTTCCGGGCACGCGCACGGTGATGACCGTGCACAACCTGGCCTACCAGGGCATCTGTAGCAAGGAGCTGCTGCCGCTCACGGGTCTGTCGTGGGACGTCTTTCACCTCGACGCCTACGAGTGGTTCGACCACATCAACCTGCTCAAGGGCGGCATGGCCCTGGCCAACGCCGTGACCACGGTCAGCCCGACCTACGCCCGGGAGATCCAGACGCCGGAGTTCGGCGCCCAGCTCGACGGCTTCCTGCGCCGCCGCCGGGTGTTCGGGATCCTCAACGGCATCGACACCGAGGAGTGGGATCCGACCAGCGATCCGCATTTGGCCGCGCACTACGACGCCGATCATCTCGATGGGAAGCGCGCCGTCCGGGCGGCGCTGCTCCAGCGCTGCGGCTGGTCCGAGCAGCCCGAGGTGCCGGTGCTCGGCGTCGTCAGCCGGATGACCGCGCAAAAGGGCCTCGACCTGGTCCTCGCGCTGATCTCCGAGCTCTACGCTTTCCCCGCGCGCCTGGTGGTCCTGGGCACGGGCGTGCCCAGGCTCGAGGACGGCTTTCGCCTGGCTGCGCGCCACTACGGCCGCAACGTCCGCGCGCAGATCGCCTTCGACGTCCCGCTCTCCCACGCGCTGATCGCCGGCTGCGACGCGCTCTTGGTGCCCAGCCGCTTCGAGCCCTGCGGGCTCACGCAGATGTACGCCATGCGCTGCGGGACCGTGCCCATCGTCCACGCCACGGGCGGCCTCGCGGACACGGTCCGAGACCCCGGCGACGGCGGCCTCGCCGGCGGCGAGGGCACCGGCTTCGCCTTTGGTCACCCCACGGCCGTCGGCCTGCGCTGGGCCATCGGGCGGGCGGTGCGGATGTTTCGCGAGCACCCCGAGGGCTGGCGGACCATCCAGCGCACGGGGATGGCTCGGGACTGGAGCTGGTCGCGCTCGGCGGCCGACTACCTGCGCCTCTATCGTGCGCTCTGAACACGACGGCCGCGAGTGGTGTCGAGAGCGGGAGGCGGTCTCGCCTCCCGCCGGGGAACCCTCCCGAGGGCCCTAGGAGCCCGTGGTGAAACCCAACACGACACCTCGCTTGGTCCTTCCGCCGATGACGTTGTCGCCAAAACTTGCGGTACGCTCGGTACAGCGGCGTTTTGGCTTCGCGCCCTCGACGAAAACCCCAAGCGAGGTGTCGTGTTGGGTTTCACCACGGGCTCCTAGGGGCTCGCGCTCGAGGGGACGCTGGCCTGCGCCCGCGCGAGCCCTCGTCGAGGGGATCGCGCCCGCTCGTGCTGGTCGCAGGTCGCTCGCTCAGGCGCGTGAGTCGAAGCGCAGGGGCAGGCGCGCGAGCCCGCGCAGGTGGAAGTTGGGGTTCCACTCCAGCGGCCCCGGCTCGCGGGAGAAGGCCGGCAGACGCTCGAGGATCTCCTCGAAGGCGACCTTGCCCTCGAGCCGCGAGAGCGGGGCGCCCACGCAAAAGTGGATGCCAAAGCCAAAGGTCAGGTGCGCGGGGTTGCGGGTGATGTCGAAGCGCTCGGGGTCTTCGAAGCGCGCGGGGTCGTGGTTGGCCGAGTCCATCAGCACGCCGAGCTGGGCGCCGGCGGGCAAGGTCACGTCGCCCAGGGTGGTCTCGCGGGTGGTCGAGCGAGAGCCCATCACCGCTGGCGGACGGTAGCGCAGGGCCTCCTCGATGAACCCGGGGATCAGCGAGGGATCTTCGCGCAGCTGGGCCTCGACCTCGGGGTGGTTGAGCAGCTCGGCCGTGGCGTTGCCGATCAAGTTGGTGGTGGTCTCGTTGCCCGCGATCAGCAGCACGCTGGCCATGGTCAGGACCTCTTGGGGGCTGAGCTTGTCGTCCTCGACCTGGGCGCGCACGAGGTCGCTGAGCAGGTCGTTTTTTGGCTCCTCGACGCGCTCCTCGATCATCTCGCGGAAGAAGTCGGCGAGCTCGTAGCGGCTCTTGATGATCCGCTCGATCTCTGCTTCGCTGAACACGGCGTTGAAGTTGGAGCCGATCACGATGTCGTCGGACCAGCGCTTGAAGTCTGCCCGGCGCGAGGGATCGACGCCGAGCATCTCGGCGATCACGATCACCGGCAGCGGCACGGCGAAGTCGGCCATCATGTCGAAGCTGTCCTTCTCGAGGATCGCGTCGATGAGCTCACCGGTGATCTCGCGGACGCGGCCCTCGAGCCGGGCGATGGCCCGCGGGGTGAAGGCCACGCTGACCAGCTTGCGCAGGCGCGTGTGCGCTGGCGGATCCGAGGAGATCACGGAGTCGGTGCCGATGAGCAGGTTCATGCCATCGAGCAGCCGGGAATCTTTGAGCCGGGCACCCTCGGCCATGTGCGCCGACGAGAACAGCTCCGGGTTCTTGAGGACGCGCTGCACGTCCTCGTAGCGGCTGACGAGGTACATGCCGAACTCCGGCACGTGGACCGCGGCCCCACGCTCGCGCAAGGCGGCGTAGATCGGGAAGGGGTTGTCGTAGCTCGTGGGGGAGAAGAGTTCGTGGATGATGCTCATGGCGCATATCGCAACTTTTGGTTGCGTTCGGAGCCTGGCACGACCAAAGGGTCACAGCAATAAAAAGTTGCGATGCGTTTTGGTGTCGGATGCTAGCGTCCGCAGTCGCGGGCGGGTGATGAGCAAGAAGCGCCGAGTCGGAGAGAGCAGCAAGCGCAAGGTCGTCCGGGGCGAGCCAGTGATCCGCAAGGTGCTGGCGGCGACCCTGGAGGAGGTCGCGCGCGCCGGCTACCACGGGCTGCGCATCGAGGACGTGGCCACGCGCGCGGGGGTCAACAAGACCACCGTGTATCGGCGCTGGCCGACCAAGCAGGAGCTCGTCCGCGAGGCGCTCTTGTCGATCACCACCGAGGCCTTCACGGCGCCCAAGACGGGCTCGCTGCGCGGCGACATCGGGGCGATCGCCCATCGGACCGTCGAGTTGGCCCGCAAGCCCGAGTACCAGGGCCTGTTTCGGATCATGCTCTCGGGCGGGGACGACGACGAGCTCCGGGAGATCGTCGACGGGCTCCGCGACACGCTCGGGGGGATGCCGATGGAGGTGCTCGCCGCCGCCGAGGCGCGCGGAGAGATCGCCTCGGGCATCGACCCCATCATGGTCTTCGAGGTCCTCAGCGCGACGATCAATTGGTGGGTGTTCGTCCGCCGCAGCGGGGCCGAGGAGAGCCAGCTTCAGGCGCTGATCGAGCTCCTGCTCCACGGCCTGGTCGGCCCGCGGGACACCGCGAGGCCCATGGCCAAGACCAAGCCCAGGGCCAGGACAAAGGCCAAGACCAAGCCCAAGTGAGCGATACAGGGGCGGGCGCCGGGGTCGCGCAAAAGCTTCTGGCAATGCAGTAGACTCCGCGGCTCGTGACGAAGGCTCCCAAACCCCCCGCCTCGCGCTCGGGCCCGCGTTGGCTCCCGGTGGCCATTGGCGGGCTCTTGCTCGCGCTGATGGGCCTCTTTGTCGCCCTGCGCCTCGAGCTGACCACGGAGATCACCCACTTCCTGGCCGCCGGGGAGGACGCACGCCTGGCCAAGCTCAGCCGCCAGCTCGCCGAGTCGGAGCTGACCAAGACGACGATCCTGGTGGTCGGGGTCGATCGGGGTGGGGATGGGGACAGTGAGGGGGCGACCGAGCGGGCGATCGCGGCGGTGGACGAGCTCGCCGCGAGCCTGGCCGAGCACGAGGAGGTCGCCTGGGTGCGCTCCGGCTGGCGCGAGGACAACAGCCAGGCGATCTACGAGCTCTACTTTCCCAGGCGGGTCTACTTCACGGCTGGCGAGGCGGGGGCCCTCGAGGCGAGCCTGAGCGACGCGGGCCTCGAGGCCGCCGCCGAGGCGCTCCAGCGTCAGCTGCGGCTGCCCACGGCGGCGATGATCAAGCGCGTCGCGCCCGAAGATCCGCTGCTCCTCTACCCCGCGATCCTCGAGCGCCTCGAGCACGCCCGGGCGGGGCCGCTGAGCGTCCGCGACGGGCACTTCGTGACCGCCGAGGGCGACGCGGTGCTCTTCTTCGCCACGGTCCACTCGCCCTTCCAGGCCGCGCACCAAGGTCCACTCCAGGCCGAGATCTCCGAGCGCTTCGCGGCGATGCAGGCCGAGGACCCGGGGCTGAGCCTGCGCCAGAGCGGCGTGGGTCGCTTCGCGCTGAAGTCGGAGGCGCAGATCCGCGGGGACATCACACGGATCTCGACGATCGCCACCGTCGGGGTGCTCGCGCTCTTCTTGCTGCTCTTTCGCAGGCTTCGCCTGGTCTTGCTGCCGATGCTCCCGCTCGCCGCCGGAGTGCTCACGGCGACGACCCTGTGCCTGCTCTTCTTTGGGCGGATCCACGGGCTGACCCTGGCCTTTGGGGCCTCGCTGATCGGCGTGTGCATCGACTACCCGGTGCACCTGTTCAATCACCACGTGCTCGAGCCCGATCCCGAGGGCGCGGCGGGGGCGGCTCGGCGCGTGCGCCCGGGGCTGCTGCTCGGCGCGGCGACGACGGTCGCGGGCTTCGTGGGTCTGGGCTGGACGTCCTTCCCCGGGGTGCGGGAGATCGCCGTGTTCGCGGCCGCGGGCGTGGCCGCCGCCCTGGCCGCGACGCTGTGGCTGCTCCCCCCGCTGATGGGCGCCGCGCCCCCGCCGGTGGCGATCCAGCGCGAGCTGGCGCAGCGGGCAGGGGCCGTGGTCGAGGGCCTCGGCGCGCGCCGTCGGGCGCTGCTCGTCCTGCCGATCCTCGCGCTGATCCTGATCGCCGTGGCCGCGCCGCGGCTGCGCTTCGTCGATGATGTCTCCGCGCTGACCGAGCGCGACCCCCAGCTGCTCGCCGAGGACGAGGCCGTGCGCGAGCTGGTCTCGCGCATGGACGCGGGGCGCATGGTCGTGGCGATCGGCGACGACGACGAGCAGGCCCTGGCCAAGAACGACCGCGTCCACGCGGCTCTGGTCGCCGCGCGCGAGGCCGGGGAGCTGGCGGACTTTCAGTCGATGCACGAGCTGCTGTGGTCACAGGCGCGCCAGCGCGAGAACCTCGCGGCTTATGGCGAGCCGGAGGCGTTCATGGCCCGGCTCGACGCGGCCTATGCCGCGCATGGCTTCCGCGCTGGCGTGTTCTCGGGCTTCGGCGAGGCCCTCGAGGCGCAGCGCGCCGGCGAGGGGGCACCGCCGCTGGACTGGCCGACGCTGGCGGCCTCCCCCCTGGGCGACGCCGCGGCGTCCATGCGCGTCGAGCTCGACGGCCAGATCGGGATCCTCAGCTTGACCCGCGGCGTGGACGATCCCGAGGCCGTGGCCGCGCGCCTCGACGCCCTCGGCCTCGACGACGTGCACCTCTTCGATCAGCGCGCGCTGATGGCCGAGCTCTACGGTCGCCACCGCCGCTCGACCCTCGAGCTCGTCGGACTCGGGCTGTTCGCGGTGCTCGCGATGATCGGCCTGCGCTACCGCAAGCTCGGCCCGACGCTGGCGGCGTTCACCCCGGCGCTGCTGGCCGCGGGCACGACCGTCGCGCTGCTCGTCCTCGCCGGCTTCGAGCTGACCTTGCTACACGTGGTCTCGCTGCTCTTGGTGCTGAGCATGGGCGTGGACTATGGCGTCTTCCTGGTCGAGAGCCGGCACTCGCCCGGCGAGGTCGCGGCCACGGTGCTCAGCTTGATGGCTTGCTGCCTGTCGACGGTCCTGGCCTTTGGCCTGCTCGCGATGTCGAGCAACCCCGCCCTGCGGGCGATCGGGCTGACCACGGGGCTGGGCGTGCTGCTCAGCCTGGTGCTCGCGCCGACGGCCTTGATCTTGTTCACAGGCGCGGCGGCGGCCGAGGGTGCACACTCCGGGAAGAACTGATGCTGCGCGACGCGTGTAAATCGAAGGGCTCGAGGGCGTGTGCGCTCGCGCTGACCTTGCTGAGCTCGATGAGCCTGGGCTGCCGGACCAGCGGATCCGCTGACGCCCCCGGTAGCTCGAGCGCGAGCGAGCGGGCGGTCGCGGATGCGGACGAAGGGCAGGGGGCCGGCGAGGCCGAGCCGCCCGGCTACCCCGGAGAGCTGATCTCGACCACGGCGCTCACGGACGCGTTCTTGGTCCGCCAGAAGCTCTCGGGGCGCTACGGGGAGCGCAAGTTCTCCTTCGAGGCGGTGCTCCAGCTGCGCGATGGCCAGCTCACCGTGCTCGGGCTGACGCCCTTCGGGGCCAAGGCCTTCGTGCTCGAGCAGCGCGGCACCGAGGTCGACTTTCGCGCGCTGATCGATCGCGACATGCCCTTCCCGCCGGCGTTCATGCTCCAGGACATCCACCGCGTGTGGCTGTGGCATCACCGCCTGCCCTGGGGGGCGGGTCCGCCCGCCGAGGACCAGCCCGTGGTGGAGATCGCGGGGGAGCGCGTGCGTGAGGAGTGGTCCGAGGGAGTTTTGAATGCGCGCAGCTTCGAGCGCCTCGACGGCTCGCCGGCGGGGACGATCCGCGTGGAGTACGTGGGCGGGCAGCGAGAGGGGGCGCCGGCCGAGCGGGTGATCCTCGACAACGGCTGGTTCGGCTATCGGCTGGAGATCGAGACCGTCGAGTGGCGCTCGCTGTGATCTGAACACGCTCACAGCGACCCCGTCCAAGCCGCCTGTTCGAGCTGTTCAAGCTGTTGCGCCGCTGCTATTTTCGCCCGTCCATTCATGCGCTCAGGCGTCCCCATCACCGCATACTCGGCCTGCAACGGCCTGGGCCAGCACACCGAGGCCGTGCTCGACGGGCTCTTCGCCGGGCGCCGAGGCCTGCGCCCTGCCGAGTCGAGCTACGGCGTCAGCACCTGGCTGGGCGCGGTGCCCGAACCGCTGCCGGCGCTGATGCCCGCGGTCGCGCGCTTCGAGGGGCGGCAGGCTCGTATCGCGCAGCTGGCCACGCTGCCCCTGCTCGACGCCGTCGAGGCCGCCAAGAGCCGCTGGGGCGCCGAGCGCGTCGCCCTGATCGTGGGCACCAGCACCGCTGGCATCGCGGACAGTGAGCGCGCGTGGATCCACCACCGCGAGCACGGCCGGCTGCCCGAGGGCTACGACATCGCCCGCCAGCACGCCATCTACGCCTGCGTCCAGGTGATCCGCTCGCTCACGGGTGTCACCGGCCCGGGCTACGCCGTGTCCTCCGCCTGCTCGTCGAGCGGCAAGGTGTTCGCCTCGGCGCTGAGGCTGATGCGCGCGGGGATCGTCGACGCGGCGGTGGTCGGCGGGGTCGATAGCCTGTGCCAGATGACCGTGCGCGGCTTCGCCGGCCTCGAGGTGCTCTCGGCGGATCCCTGCCGGCCGTTCTCGAGCGAGCGCCAGGGCATCAACATCGGCGAGGGGGCCGGGCTGCTCTTGCTCGAGCGTGAGGCGCCCGCTGGTGGGGGCACTGGCGTGTCCTTGCTCGGCGTCGGCGAGAGCTCGGACGCCCACCACATGACGGCCCCGCACCCCGAGGGCCTGGGTGCGCGGATGGCGATGGCGCGCGCCCTCGACATGGCGGGGGTCCCGGCGCGCGAGGTCGATCAGATCAACGTTCACGGCACGGGCACCATCAAGAACGACGAGACCGAGGCCCGCGCCATCCGTGAGCTCTTCGCCGCCGGGCAGGACTCGCTGCCGCGCTCGCTGGCCGTCGTCGCCACCAAGGGCTACACGGGTCACATGCTCGGCGCCGCAGGAGCCACCGAGGCGATCTTCGCCTGCGCGACCATCGAGCGCGGGCAGCTGCCGGCGAGCGTTGGCGCGGACCCCATCGATCCCAGCTTGGGTGTCGAGCTCGACGCTCGCCCCCGCGACCGCGCCAGCCGGCGGGTGCTCAGCAACTCCCTGGCCTTCGGCGGCTCCAACGTCAGCGTGCTCTTGGGGGCCGAGGGATGAGCGAGCTGCGAGCGCGGATCCGCGGCGTCGGCTTGTGGGCCGCGCAGGCGCCGAGCTTCTCGGCCTGGGTGGACGCGGGCTGTCCCGAGCAGCTCGCGGACGCAGACGAGGCCGCCAGCGCCCTCCGCCCGCCGGCGAACCTGCTCCACCCGCGCCTGCGCCGGCGGACCAGCACGCTGACCCGCGCCGTGGTCACGGCCGTCGAGGCGGCCGCGGCCCAGGGCGGCGCGGACATCGGTGACGCCCGCTACGTGCTGGTGTCGAGCTACGGCGAGATCGAGACCACCGTCGACCTCCTCGGGCAGCTCAGCGCGTTTGGGGCACCGATCTCGCCGACCAAATTCCACAACAGCGTGCACAACACGGCCACCGGCTACCTGTCGATCGCCTCGGGCAACCACCGCAGCTCCACGGCCCTGTCCGGGGGCAGCCACGGCCTCGAGGTCGGCGTGCTCGAGGCCCTCGCGGGGCTCCAGGAGCCCGGGGCCGGCGATTGCTTGCTGCTCTTCGCCGAGGAGCAGCTGCCCGCGCCGATGGATCGCCCGGACTCGGATCCGACCTTCGCCGTGGCCTTCCACCTGTCGGCCGACGCCGGCGAGGCGACGCAGCCGGGCGCACTGGATGTCGAGCTTTGCCTCGTTCCTTCCTCGGGCGCCGCAGGTCCGGGCGCCGCAGGTCCGGGCGCCGCGGGTCGGGCAGGGGACTCCCTGGGATCGGTGTGGCAGGCCCTCTTGCCCTTGCTGCGCGGCCTGGCCGAGCTCGAGGCGGGCGGCGACGCGGTCTTTGCCCCCTTGGCCGTCGCGCCCGAGCCCGGCGTCGCGCTGCCCTGGCAGCTGCGCCTGTGCCGGCGGCCCAGCGCCTCCGAGAAGGCGTCATGAGCGAGGCGCCCCCCGTGGACGCAGGGCCGCCCTGGCCGCCCGTCGCCGAGCTCGTCCCCCACGAGCCGCCGATGCTGCTGATCGAGGCGGTCCTCGACTGGAGCCCGGAGCGCGCGAGGATCTCGGCGACGGTCCGGCCCGGCAGCCCCTTCGTGCACGAGGGCCGGCTCGAGGCGAGCTACTGCCTCGAGTACATGGCCCAGGCCATCGCCGCCGCCCGCGGCCTGCAGGTGCGGCTGAGCGGCGAGCCGCCGAGCATGGGCGTGCTCCTGGGCAGCCGCGAGCTTCGCCTCGAGGTCGAGAGCCTCGCGGTCGGGGACGCGCTCGAGCTCGTGGTCGAGCGCGTCTACGTCGAGGGCAAGCTCGGCAGCTACGCCTGTGAGACCTGGCGGGCCGGGCAGCGCGTCGCCTCGGCGACGATCAACGTGATGTCGGCGTCCGCCGAGGACCTCGCCGGCGGGGAGGGAGCGCAGTCGTCATGAGCGAAGAGCAAGGCAACGCGGACCACCAGGGCCCCGCGCGCTGGGCCCTGGTCACCGGGGCGAGCCGCGGGATCGGAGCGGCGATCGCCGAGCAGCTGGCCGCGGCCGGCTACGGGGTGATCATCAACTATCGCAGCAACCACGCGGCCGCCCAGGCCGTGCGCGCGCGCATCGAGGCGGCCGGGGGCGCCGTCGAGCTCGCGCCCTTCGACGTCGCCGACGCCGACGCCAGCGCGGCGGCCCTCGACGAGCTCCTGGCCAGCGGCAAGGACATCGCCGTGCTGGTGAACAACGCGGGCGTCAGCGCCGACGCGGCCTTCCCCGCCATGACCCGCGAGGCCTGGACCAAGGTCCTCGCCCCGAGCCTCGACGGCTTCTACAACGTCACCCAGCCCCTGGTCATGCCCATGGTCCGCCGCCGCTTCGGGCGGATCATCAGCATCAGCTCGGTCTCCGGGCTGATCGGCAACCGCGGCCAGGTCAACTACTCGGCGGCCAAGGCCGGGCTGATCGGGGCCACGCGCTCGCTGGCCCGGGAGCTCGCCAAGCGCAAGATCACCGTCAACGCCGTGGCCCCCGGGCTGATCGAGACCGAGATGAGCGCCCACGCCCCCGCCGACGAGATGGTCGAGCTGATCCCCATGCGCCGCCTCGGCGCGGCCGAGGAGGTCGCCAAGCTCGTGTGCTTCCTGGCCAGCGAAGACGCCGCGTACATCACCGGCCAGGTCATCGCGATCGACGGGGGGCTGACATGAGCGAGGCGCGGCGGGTCGTCGTCACTGGCATGGGCCTGTGCAGCCCGATCGGCAACGAGCTCGACGTGGTCAGCGAGGCGCTCCAGGTCGGCCGCGGGGGGATCCAGGCGGTGCCCGAGTGGCCGGCGCGCTACAAGATGAACACCGGCGTGGCGGGCCTGGTCGAGGGCGTGGAGCCGCGGCTCTACCCCCGGCGCAAGGTCAGGACCATGGGCCGCGTGGCCCTGCTCGCGGCCTTCGCCAGCGAGCAGGCGGTGAGCGACGCGGGCCTGGTCCGCGAGCAGCTGGCCGACGGGCGCGTGGGTCTGGCCTACGGCTCCACCCACGGATCCTCGTCCGAGACCGAGGCCTACTGCCGCGAGGTCTTCGCGCACGACAGCCTCCAGGGCATCGCTGGCAGCCAGTTCCTCAAGTTCATGAGCCACACCTGCGCCGCGAACCTCGCCGAGTTCATGGGCGTCCGCGGCCGAGTGCTGCCGACCTGCTCGGCCTGCACCAGCGGCAGCCAGGCCATCGGCGCGGCCTACGAGTCGATCCGCTACGGCATGGCCGACGTGATGATCGCCGGCGGGGCCGAGGAGGCCCACTTCATCCCCGCGGGCATCTTCGACGTGATGTTCGCGGCCTCGAGCAAGTTCAACGCCACCCCCGAGGCCACGCCGCGGCCCTTCGACGCGGCCCGCGACGGCGTGGTGATCGGCGAGGGCGCGGGGACCTTGGTGCTCGAGTCCTACGAGCACGCCCGGGCTCGTGGGGCGCGGATCCACGGCGAGCTGCTCGGCTACGCCACCAACTGCGACGGCATCCACCTGACCAACCCCTCGTGGGAGGGCATGGCGGCGTGCATGCAGCTCGGCCTCCAGGCCGCGCGCGTCGAGGCCAGCGACGTCGACTACGTCAACGCCCACGGCACGGCCACCGAGCTCGGGGACATCGCCGAGTCGCGCGCCACCGCCCACGTGCTCGGGGTGCACACCCCCGTGTCCACGCAAAAGAGCCACACCGGCCACACCCTGGGCGCCTGCGGGGCGCTCGAGGCCGTCTTCTCCCTGCTGATGATGCAGCGCGGCTTCATCGCGGCGAACCGCAACCTCGAGCGCGTCGACCCGCGCTGCGCGGGCCTCGACTATGTGCGAGGAGACGCGCGCGGCGCCAAGCTCGACGTGGTCATGAGCAACAATTTCGCCTTCGGTGGCATCAACACCAGCCTCGTCTTTCGGCGCGTCTGAGCGCTGACGAGCAGGCGAGCCTGGGTGCTCCATGGGGCCCTGGGCGCCCGCGATCCGCCTGCTACCCTCACTTTCCCGCCCCATCTCCATGACCTCCATGGTTCAGCTCGAAGACGTCATCGTGATCGGCGCCGGCCCAGCGGGCTCGGCCGCCGCCAACCTGCTCGCCCAGGCCGGCCATCGCGTGCTGGTCTTCGAGCGCGAGCACTTTCCTCGCTTCCACATCGGCGAGTCTCTGCTGCCCACGGAGCTGTCGAGCCTCGCCCGCCTCGGCGTCGACCTCGACGCGGTGCCCTGCTTGCGCAAGCGCGGCGCGGTGTTCATCGACGAGCGCGACGGTCGTCGGACCTCCTTCTCCTTCGACGAAGGCCTCCCCGGCACGCCTGGCCACGCCCACCAGGTCGAGCGCGCGACCTTCGACCACCTGCTGCTCCAGGCGGCCGAGCGCGCGGGGGCGCGGGTGCGCCAGGGTCATCGGGTCGTCGAGGTCGAGGTCGGCGATGACGCGGTCCGCGTGGTCGCGGAGACGACGGAGGGGGAGCCCACGCGGGTGGAGGCGCGGGCGCGCTACCTCGTCGACGCCAGCGGTCACAAGGCGCTGCTCGCCCGGCAGGCCAAGGCCATCGAGCCCTACCGCGACTTTGGTCGGGCCGCCGTGTTTCGCCGCTACACGGGCCTGCGTCCAGAGATCGCCGCCGAGCTCGAGGCGCGCGGAGAGATCATCATCAAGATCGTCGACGACGGCTGGATGTGGATGATCCCCCTGCTCGGCGGCCAGCTCAGCCTCGGCCTGGTCAAGGCCAGCGGCAAGGTCGAGGCGGCCACCTTGGACGCGGAGATCGCCGCCTCCGCGCTGATCCAGCGGCTGACGGCGGGCGCCGAGGCCTCGCCCGCGGCGTGCATCGGCAACTTCTCCTATCGCAACACCGCGCCCTACGGCCGGCGCTACGCCTGCATCGGCGACGCGGCCTGCTTCTTGGATCCGGTGTTCTCCTCGGGGATCGCCCTGGCCTTCGCCGGGGCCGAGGGCCTCGCCGAGCTCCTCGGACCGGCGCTCGCGGACGACCGGGAGGCCGAGGCCGAGCTCATGGCCCCTCTCGGCGAGCACATGGAGCGCGGCTACGAGGCCTTCCGCCGGTTCATCTATCGCTTCTATCACTCGGGCCTGGTCGACAACATCTTGCTCGCCGAGCGCCATGGCCACCAGGTGTTTCGCCAGGGCGTGATCTCGGTGCTCGCCGCCGACGTCTGGCGCGATGACAACCCCTTCCAGGACATGCTCCTGCGCGCTCGTCGGTGGCGCTGACTGGCCCGCTCGGCGAGCGCCTGCTCAGCGGGTCTGGTGTAGGCCGTCGGCGAGGCTGCGCAGGATCGTGATCTCGCCAAGGTCGAGCCCCGAGTGGATCAGCTCCTTGGCGAGCTGCGGGCGGATCCCCGAGATCATCGCCTTCGCCCCGAGCAGGCGCAGGGCGCCGAGCAGCTGACGCACGCGCTCGGGGCTGCGCCCGTCGACCATCGCGACGCCGGTCACGTCGAGGATCACTCGCCTGGCCCGGCGCGAGACCACGGCCTCGAGCAGCCGGCTCGTCAGCGAGTTTGCTTGGTCGTCATCGAAGGTGCCGATGATCGGGACCGCCAAGGTCCGGTCCCCGACGTCGAGGATCGGCGCCGACAAGGTCAGGATCTCCTGGCGCTGGCGCTCGACGAGCTCGAGGGTCGCGCTGAGCGAGTCGATGCGTTGGCTGCGGGCCTCGGCGAGCTGCTCGGCCTCGATGCGCGAGGTCTCGTCGGCGTGCTCGACGAGCACGCAGTGCTCCTTGGTCACGGGATCTTGGATGCGCTGGGCGACGATGCTGTGCCAGCGCTGGCCGGCCTGGGCGCGCACGCGGGTCAGGACCCGAGTGGTCTTCCCCGCGAGGGTCGCCGCGAGCAGGGCCTCGGCCTCGGCCCGATCCTCGAACCAATCGAGCCACGAGTCGGTCTCGCCGATGGCCTTGTCGACCTCGGCGTTTTTCGAGAGCAGGGCGCCCTCGCGGCCGACGAGCACGCGGATGAAGGCCGACTGCTGGGCCATGGCGAGCTTGCGCTGGACCAGGGGTGGGGCCGCGTCGTGGATCGGCATCGCCTGGTTGAGCAGGCCGTAGCCGCCCGAGGGCAGCGCCACGCCGCATAGATCGAGGAGCAGCAAGATGGGCTCACCCATCTGAAAGAAGGTCCACTCCTGGCTGATCCGCTTGCCGGCGGCGATCTGCTGCATGAGCAGGGCCGCACGCTCGATCTCCGACTCGGTTGCCTCCGAGGTCACGTCGCGGGCGTAGAGCTCCTCGGGACCGCTGGCCTGCCAGAGCTCGAGGGCAGGGGCGTTGGCCCAGCAGATCAGCAGCGTCTGGACGTCCAGCACCCAGCTCGGGAGCGGTGACTGCTGGAGCCCCGCCTCGCAGCTCGCAAAGTCGATGAGCTGCACCTCATTGGATGCTATGGGTCCCAACTGTCAGCGACACTATCGAAGTCAGCCGACATCCGTCAATGTAGTGACTGTTTCGTTGCTATCGGGATGGCCCGAGACTGGATATGGCCCAGCCCTGAAGCTGAGGCTGGGCGCGTCCTCGGGGGCGCGGGTCCGGAGATCAGCGCCGGGGATGGCTGCCTCAGTTTTCTGCACGGTTTCGAGCGACCGTGCGTTCACGTGCGGCTTCGAGGCGGACTGCGAGCATGTTGCGGAGCTCGGTGGTGAGCTCTCGAGAGCTGCGATTGGCCGTATCAATCATTGGTAGGACTTCGAGCTCGAATTCGGGCACACGCTTTGGCATGTCGTACCACTTGTCCCCCTTTTTCAGCACAGGTGGGTCATTGAGCACGAATATCGGCAAGATCGGGACGCCGGCACGGATCGCGGCCTCGGCTGCGCCCCGACGGAAGCGGTGTAGGCGCCAGGCCGGCGAGCGGGTCCCTTCGGGGAAGACCAGCACGCTCCGACCGGCGCGCAGGCGCTCGACGAAGATGTCGAGGACGGCCGTTTTGCCGAAGGTCTGGCCCTCGCCGTCGGGGCCCTTGAAGTCGCCGCTGGCCATGAAGATCCGGCGCAGGGAGGGGGACTTGAAGAGCGCGGCCTTGACCAGGACGACCACGCCCGGGAGCGAGGCCTTGATGAAGAGCACGTCGATCAGCGAGGGGTGATTGGCGACGATGACCTTGGGCCCCGGGGGGATCTTCGAGGTGTCGGGGAGCCGGTAGTGCATCAGGCCCAGGCGGGCCATGAAGCCGATGGCGAACGCGTAGGTCCGCATGAAGAAGCGATCGAGGGCCAGGCGCTGCTCGTCCGCGGGGAGGTGGCGGAGGCGGTGGCGCTCGATCGGCAGCAAGATCCAGGCGATGGCGCTGGCGCAGCCGTAGAAGATCAGGAAGGCCAGGCCCGACAGGGGGATGCGAAGGAAGCGAGGCACGGTGTTCGCGGCGATGATTTCACGGCCGCGGCCGGGGGCCAACCTCCCGGGGGGGGCGAGCGCGCCGGCGCGAAGCCGAGCGGGGGCGAAGGGGAGGGCCGAAGGGGGATGGGAGGGGCCGAAGGGGAGCTGCGCTGAGCGCGTCGTCGCCGGGACGAAGACAGCTCGGCTGGGTTCCACCACGGGCTCCTAGGGGATGAAATCTGCGTGCGTGAGTCCGTTAGTGATCGGCCCAGGGGTTTGATGAGACCATCAACCTGCCGCCCCCCCAGAGGTCCGCCATGTCCATGCCCCAGTTCTCCCGTGCTCCCCGCCTGATGCTCCCGAGCCTCGCCTGCGTCGCCCTCGCCGCCGGCTGCAACCGCGTCGCCGATGAGGGGGAGGAGGGCTTCGGCGATGATATTGGCGACGAGGTCGGCGAGGCCCCGGGCAGCGGCGGGGAGGTCAGCGAGAGCTGCTGGGACGAGGAGGTCCAGCCCGGAGAGCTGTGCCAGGTCCAGGATCCGCCCCAGGACGCGGGCATCGACCCCTGCTCGCTGAGCGTTGCCGACTTCGACGGCGACGGCCGCCCGGACCTCGCCGTGCCCAACTCCGACTGGCTGCTGCCCGCGGGCAGCGAGCACGTGACCAACGTGCTGCGCGGCTACGGCGACGGCAGCTTCGCCCCGACCGAGGCCCACGACGCGGGCGAGGAGCTGCCCGTGGGCCTCGCCGTGGGCGACTTCGACGGCGACGGGGACCTCGACATCGCCACGGCCAACAACCAGGCAAACGCGGCCTTCTTGGCCTTCAACGACGGCCAGATGGGCTTCGGCGCCGCCGTCGGTGAGTCCGTGGGCACGACGGCGAGCTCGATCGCGGCGGGGGACTTCGACGGTGACGGCCGCGATGACCTGGTCGTGACCACGAGCGAGGGCCTCGCGCTGCTGCGTGGCGGGCCCGGGGGCGCCGAGTGGATCGGCAGCCTCAGCGTCGGCGAGGGCGTCCCCATGCACGCCGAGCTCGTCGACATCGATCTCGACGGGAGCCTGGACCTCGTCACCTCGGTCGTCAACAACCTCGGCAGCGAGGGCCGGGTGGTGGTCTTTCACGGGGCGGGCGACGGCAGCTTCCCCGAGCAGGTCGAGTACGCGATCAGCAGCGATCCATGGTGGGTCACCACCGGCGACCTCAACATGGACGGGCACCTCGACCTCGTGGTCGCGGGCTACGGCGACGACTCGATCTCGGTGCTGCTCGGCAACAGCCAGGGCGCCTTCTTGGCGCCGACGCGCATCGAGGTGTGCGGGGGCCCGCAGTCCGTGGCGATCGGCGACATGAACAACGACGGCGCCGAGGACATCGTGGTCGGCTGCATGGGCACCAACCTGATCGAGATGTGGATCCAGGCCCCGGGCGGCGAATTCGAGCGCCGGCGCTGGTGGGGGACCGGGAGCACGCCGGTCTCGGTCCAGGTCGCCGACCTCAACATGGACGGGGTGCTCGACGTGGCCTGGGCCAACCAGTACGGCAACAGCGTGGGCACGGCGATGTCGCACCCCTGAGCGCGAGTAGCGGGCGTGGCGGGCCCGCTCCCGCCCGCTACTCGGTGAACGACTCGGTGAACGACTCGGTGAACGAGGCCGAGAGCAGGTGCGCCGCGTGGTGGGCGTGGAAGCGCAGCTCGTCCTCGTCGGTGACCGACTCGAGCCAGGTGTTGAGGGCGGTGTAGGCGGTCGAGGTCAGGAAGCTGATCCAGACCGGATCCGGGTCGTCCATGGCGCGGATGAAGTGCGGGTGGGCCTGGTCGAAGAGCACCTTGTCGTCGATGGACACGAGCTGCTCGCCCGGGCCGTCGAGGACGTCGATCTCGTCGAGGAGGCCCTCGCTCAGCAGCGCCTGGTCGCGCTCGCGGATCAGCCTGAGCTCGGCGCGGATGCGCTCGAGCACGCGGCCCACGGGGTCCTCGGGCGGGGCTTTGTCGGCGGCTGCTTCAGCAGTCGTGTCGGCAGTCGTTTTGGGGGTCGTGTCGGCGCCCTGGGGATCGGCCTCGTCGGCGAAGAGCGCCTCGCTGGCGCTGGGGAGTACGCCGGCGCCTGGGCGCTGCGTCCGTTGATCGGGGAGAGGCTGCTGGGCCTGGGGAGACTGCGGGGCGCTCGGTGAGGCGGGGGCGGGGTGCTCGTCCCACAGCCGCAGGTGGAGCAGCTCCGTGGGCCGGGCCTCGCGAGCGGCGTCGAGGGAGATCAGCCGCCCAGTGCCGAGCTTCAGCAGCGGGAGCTTGCACAGGCGCTGGTAGAGCCCCTTCGAGATCGCGTCGAAGCTCTCCCCGCTCCGCACGAGCGAGTCGAGGGTCAGCAGGGCGTCGCGCAGGAGAGCCGTGCGCAGGCCTCGGAGGCACGCGGCCTCGGGCGCCGAGAATGCGGCGCGATCGGGCCGCGCGAGGTCATCGCGGTGGTCCTCGAGCAGCTTGGAGTACAGGCGGATCACTCGGTTGGTCAGCAGCCGCGTCTGCGCGCCGCTGAACGCCGGCTCGGTGAAGCGGTCGTCGCAGGGGGCCCCGGACACGACGCCGCAGCAGGGCAGGGCGAGGTAGGGGCGAATGGTGGCGACGAGCTTGTCGCTGTCTCCACACGAGACGTCGGGGGGGAAGTGCCTGGACGCGGGGAGCCACAGCACGCCGCGCAGGCCCTGGCGCTCGACCGGGACCGAGACCAGCGCGTCGGGTGGGGCCTCGAGGGCCGGCAGCTGTGGGGCCTCGGCGCGGCGCTGGCGACCCTCGACGAAGTCGTGCCAGCGCGGGCTGTAGTCCTCGAGGCCGCCGAACATCGCCTCGGCCAGCTCTCGCGCGCCATCGTCGAGCAAGACCACGGGGAAGGGGGGCGCGAAGGCGAGGCCGAGATCGCGCTCGACGTAGTCGAAGCAGCCGCGCGCAGCGTAGCGCTCGCTGAGCTCGGCCAGCGAGCGCGGCTCACCGTCGAGGTCCTCGAAGAGGGGGAGCGCAGCGAAGCGTCGGCCGAGGGCGTCGAGGCGGCTGGGGTGCTGGCCGGCCCGGGGGCAGACGCGATCGAGGTAGACGCAGATCCACGCGCGGGCGAGCTCTCGCTCGTGGGCCTCGAGCTGGGCGTAGCCCTCGGCGAGGGCCGGGAGCAGGCGCTCGCGCAGGGTCATGGCCATGAACGCGCGCAGGGTCTTCATGCGCGTGCTCTGGGCATCGACGCCCGCGTAGTTGGTGTCGAGCTCGGCCTGCGCGTCGTCGACGATGCCGACCGCGGGCACGACCGCGAGCAGCCCGAGCCGCTGCACGCGTCGCCGCTGGTAGCACAAGGTCACGCTCATCTCCTCGGACAGGGCTGGCGCCCGCGGGGGGATCGCCAGCTCTCCGACGAAGCCCTCGGCGTCGAACTCGACGCTGATCATCCGCTCGCCCTCGGGGACGCGCAGCTGCTCCTCGGGGCGGGCCTGGAAGTCGGCGGCGCGGCGTCGCTCGTGGATCCAGTCGCTGGCCTCGATCAGGGCCGCGGCCCCGAACAGATGCGACAAGGCGAGTATATCGATGCGATCGAGGGCGAGGATCAGGCGCTCGTCGCCCATGTCCTCCATGTCACCCATGTCGGCGAGGGCGAGGCTGGCGTCGACGTAGGCGATCTCGTTGGTGCGCTGATAGTGGGCGTCGAGCTCGGCCAGGCTCAGAGGGGCGTCGCCGAGGCTGCGCAGCAGCGGGACGCCCTCGAAGCGCGGGTGGTGTTCGAGCAGGGGGAGGCGGGCGCCGTCGAGCTCGGCGCTGGGCGGCTGGGGCGGGCGCTCGGCGATCTCGAGCGTCCGCGCGTAGGTCGGGAGCTCGCCCGCGTCGAGCAGCAGCTCGACGGCGGCCTGGAGCGTGGTCGGGTGGAGCGCGGGGGCGAGCGCGACGAGCTGGGCGTAGGCCTCGACGGCCTGGGCGTGATCGTCGGGGCTGGCCTGACGCAGCGCTCGCCAGGCCGCATACATCGCGCTCGAGGCGAAGGGCGAGAGCGCGCAGGTCCACAGCAGCTGCCGCAGGCCCTGGTCGTGGACGTAGCCGCTCGCGCGCTCGGCCTCGCGGGTGAAGAGGTCGACGAGGGCGAGGTCGAGGGCGAGGCGCAGGGGGGTGCTCGGCCCATCGAGGCGCGTCCACTGCCCATCGACCGGGGCCTCGTCCCAGGCGACCGCGGCCGTGACCCCCGGCTGCCAGGTGTCGAGGTCGAGCCAGCACAGCCTGCGCTCGTCGACGATCAGCTCGACCCGGGCCGTGTGCTCCTGACCGATCTGCCAGCCGCGGGCCGCAGGCCTGGCGACGCCGACGAAGCCGCGCATGCCCGCGGACTCGAAGGCGCTCGTCCACTCGGCCTCGGGCCGCGTGGGCTCGCAGACCGGGCGCTCGAGGTATTCGAGGCGGCCGAGCTGGGCGAGGTAGGCCTGGCCATGGTCGCGCAGGGCCCCGTCCCCGAACACGCGCGAGAGCAGGCGCTGCTCGTGGGGCTGGAGGCGGAGCAGGAGCGCCTCGCTGGGGTGCGCTGGGAGCTCGGGATCGAGCCACAGCAGCTCGCCCCTGGCGTGGAACTCCGCGCTGAGATCGCTGAGCCCGACCTTGTCCCCGTTGATGGTGTAGAAGCGCAGCAACCGGGCGATGTCCTTCAAGGACAGGGGCGGCCCGAGCTGCTCGAGCAGCTGCCGGGCGCGCTCGCTGCCCCAGCCAAAGGCCACCAGCCAGCGCTGGGCGAAGCTGGCGTCGGCCAGGTGGGGCATCGCCTCCTCGATCACCCGCCGCTGGTCGGCACCCGCATCGTAGGCCCAGGCCGCGGCGAGGGCGGGGACCTGGGCCAGGGCGAGGTGCAGGCCCCTGGCGAGGGGGAGATCGAGCAGCGGCGCGTCGTAGCCGGGCGAGGTCCCAAAGGGGCCGCTGAGCACGAGCGCGACGCCGAGCTGGGCGAGGCCGAGATCGACGGTGGGCTTGAGGATGCACAGCAGGTGGTCGTCGACGACGATGCGCACGTCGTTATGACCCCCGGGGAACAAGGCGATCTCACCGGACACGCCGTGCTCGGGAGCGGCGAAGCGCTTGGACCTCCAGTTCCCCCGCGGGAGGCGATCGTCGTGCGCGCGGGCGCGCCAGGCCAGCCGCGCCCGCTCGTTTGCGAGCGCGGTCCGCAGCGCCTCGGTCACGTCGCGGTGCTCCGGGTGGACGCGGGCGAAGACCTCGCCCTGCTCGGGGCTGCGCATGTAGATGACCGGCTCCCAGCCCGGAGGGAGCTGCTTGCCGAAGTCCTCCGTGCTGACCATGATTTCGCGGCGCTCGGCGATGCAGATGGGGCTGATCCACTCGTGCTGGGTGGTCAGCCACAGATGGAGCTGGGCGAGCGTGCCGAGGGGGCCGGCGTCGGGGCGCAGCCACGAGGCGTCGGCGTGGCGCTGAAAATAGTCGCGCAGCACGCCATAGGCGAGCTTGGCGAGGAGGGTGACCTCGCCCGTGACGAAGGCGCCGTCGAGGAGCATCTGCGCGAGCTTGGCGAGGAGCGCCTCGGTGACGTCGCCGAGCGCCTCGAGCATGCGCTCGTAGGTTGGATCGTTGCGGACCACGTCCGCCTGCGAGACGTCCTTGCGCAGGCGCGGGGAGTCGACGACGAAGCGCAGGCCAGGGGGGAAGCGCTCGGCGGGCAGCTCGTGAGTGGTGATCCACACCCCGTTCGAGAGCAAGACCAGCTCGGCGGGGCGCTGGTGCTCCGTGAAGACATAGGCCGCGAGGCCGCGGAAGTCTTCGCGCTCGAAGGCGACCTCGGTGAGCTGCTCGCCGTGCGGGAGGCCGTGGCCGAGGTTGCGGCCGCGGAGCATGATCGTGGCGCGCGAGTACTTGCAGCGCTCGCGCAGCAGCCGCTCCTCGGGGAGGTCGGCCCCGGACAGCTGCATGGCGGCGCGGGCGAGCACGCCGGAGTGGAAGCGCTCGCGCAGGTGGATGTAGGTGGTTGGGTAGAAGTGGGGCGCGCAGGCCTCGTGGAGCAGGTCGCGGGCGGGGTCGTCGGCGGGGAGAGTCTCGACCACGTCGGGGCGGTCGGGGTAGAGCATGGCACGGACGACCGCCCCGCCCTTGCCCGCGCAGCTGACGACCCCGAGGAAGCGGGGATCGAGGGCCATGGCGGTGTTGCAGGCCAGGGCCAGGTTTCGCCGCGCGCTGAGGGTCGAGGTCTCGTGCTTGGCGAAGAGCGAGGTGTAGAGCTCGTCGAGGTCTTCCTTGGTCAGCGCGTCGCCGTCGAAGGCCACGCGCATGTCGTTGCTGTCGATGTCGAAGCGGAGCTCCTTGGCCCCGAGCTGCGTGGCGGCCTCGACGATCAGCAGCACGTAGCGGTGGTGCTCCGCGAGCTGGAACTGGCGTAGCTTGCTGCGGGCCTTGTCGCGGTCGAGGGAGAAGTCGCCGTCCGAGTCGAACTCGGCCGCGTTGGTCAGGTTCTCGATCAGCTCTGTGGCCTTGGACATCGCGCCTCTCGCTTGGACATGGCGGCGCTGGCCAGCGCCGAGTCTTGGGCGGGGGAGATCGCGCCCCCGTGGACGAAGAACAGCTTGATCAGCTGATAGGCCGCGAGCTCGACCTCGCGCTTGGCGAGGCCGAGCAGCGTGCGGACGGCGGGGTTGTCCGCGTCGACCACCAGGACGCGGCGGCGGCTGAACAGGCCCTTGGTGATCTCGCCGGCCTCGTCGACCGGGGTCAGCTCGCCGTACTCTCGCTGGCTGATCGCCACGCGCCCGGCGAGCGCGCTGCCGCTGCGCTCGAAGCAGCCAAAGCGACAGCCGCCGATCTTGTGCCCCGTGTCGTCGAGGATCTCGGCCACGGCCGTGGCCAGGGGCTGCCACCCGCGGCGCTCGGCGAGCGGGGGATCGGTGGGTATGAAGAAGCGCTCCTCGAGCCAGCGGCTGGCGCCGGCGTCCTCGCGCAGGGCGTCGAAGGCCGCGAGCATGGGCGCGAGGTCGGGGGCGCGGGCGAGCTCGGCGTGGCTCGAGGGGGTGACCCCCGCGTAGGTGGCGACGACGACCAGGTCCTGGGCCTCGGCGGCGTCGCTCAGCGGGCTGGGCTCGGCGCACAGCAGGAGATCGTCGCCGTCGCGCACGGCCCCGCGCAGCTCGTTCCAGGTGTAGACGCGTCCGCTGGGCGAGCGCGCGCAGGCCAGCTTGGCGGTGATCCGCGACAGCCCGGAGGCGCACAGGTGCCAGTGCGCGGCCTCGTAGAGCAGGTGCAGGCGCTCGGCGGCGGCGCCCGGCTCCCGCGGCCACTGTGCGCGCACGCAGGCGTCGAGCTCGGCGAACACGAGCTCGCGCAGCGGCCCATGGGCGAGCTCGACGAGGCGGGCGGCGACCTTGGCGTGGTGCGCGTCCTTGATCACGTCGTCGCGGGTCAAGGTGTGCTCGAGGTAGCGAGAGGACACCTTGAAGACCAGCCCGCGCAGCTGGGTCATGACGCTGTTGTGGCTGCCCTCGGCCTCGACCAGGGTCAGGCCGCCGTTGAAGTAGGCGTGGCGGGTGGGCGAGCCGGGCTCGTGGCCGAGGAAGATATGCGAGAACTCGTCGCGGTACTCGTGGCAGAGCGGGGCGTCGAGGCCGAAGGGCTCGGAGATCAGCGCGCCGTCGACCCAGACCTCGCCGTTGGCGTGGCGGCACCAGTAGCGGATGACCTCGCTGGCCCGGGCCACGAAGCGCTCGTAGTCCTCGCGCTTGCTCGACTTGATGATGCGGATGCTCGTGCCCTCGAGGGCCTGGTCGAGGCGCAGGCGCTTGAAGTTGCGCTGCTTGTCGAAGAGCACCCGCCAGGCCTCGCCAGCCCGGGCGGTGTCGACACAGACCGCGTCGGGCTCGATAGCGAACACCGACACGAAGCCGATGCCGAACTTGCCGATCTTGGTCATGTCGCCGTCTTTGGCCGAGGAGAACAGCCGCGTCAGCCGGCTGTCGATGATCTCGCGGTCCATGCCCTCGCCGGCGTCGACGATCGACACGACCATCGCGCCCTGATCCGGGTTGTCGGCGTTGGCTTCGAACTCGAAGCTGACCTCGACCTCGGCGCTGCCGGCGTCGAGCGCGTTTTGGATCAGCTCGCGGAAGAAGGACATCGGGTCGGCGAACTGGTTGACCAGCTCGTCGAGGGCGTCTCCGACATCGAGCGCTGCGGGGGAGGCCATGGCGCTCGACGGTAGCCCGACGGGGGGGCCCGCGTCGACCGGCGCGCGCGCGGGCTGCTAAGCTGTCGACATGTGTCATGTCCTCCGCCACGGCCTGGCGTGGGCCGGCCTCGGTCTTGGTCTCGGGGGATGCCTCGTCGCGCCGACGATAGAAGGCGGGGGCTGGGATGAAGGTGGGAGCTGGGATGACGACGCCGGCAGCGAAGGCTCGACGGCGCTCGACCACGGCGTCGAGTCGGACGGCCTGGAGGACGCCACTGGCCCGCAGGAGGGGCCGGGCTCGGGGGACATGGAGGACGGCGAGGTCACGCCCTCGGATCTCGGCTGTTGCACAGCTGAACAGGTCCTGTTCACCGAGGTCAGCGTGAGCGCGGGCATCGATCACAGCCACGGAGACGGCTTCCCGCTGCCCGGGGACTGCCTGATCGACACCTTGCTCCCGCCCAAGGAAAACTTCTTTTGCGCGATCGACTGGTCGACCGCCGGGGCGGCGGCAGGCGACGTCGACGGCGACGGCTGGGTCGATCTCTACGTCACCCGGTTGTTCGAGCCGGGCATCCTCTATCGCAACCGGGGCGACGGCAGCTTCGAGGACGCGACCGCCGAGTTTGGCCTCGCCGGCCTCGATCACCAAAGCGGCGCGAGCTGGGCGGACTTCGACAACGACGGGGACCTCGATCTCTACGTGAGCACCGTCGGGGATCTGCGCCATCGCCTGCTGATCAACTACGACGGCTGGTTCATCGACGAGGCGGGGCCGCGGGGCGCCTCGCTCGAGAGCGGGCACCCGCAGACGGGGACCAGCGTCGCGCCGGGCGACTACGACAACGACGGTTGGCTGGACCTCTACGTCGGCGACTGGCACACAAACGCGATCGGTGAGTTCCCGGCCCACGCGCGCCTGCTCCACAACCGCGGCGCCGCCGAGCCGGCGATCTTCGACGACCTGACGGAGGCGGCGGGGGTCGTCGTCGACGACGTCTATTTGGAGTCCTCCACCGAGACCCCGAGCGTGGGCACCTTCGTGCTCGGCGTGGCGTGGGCCGACCTCGACGGCGACGGCTGGGTCGAGCTCGTGCAGTCGGCGGACTTTGGCTGCTCGCGGCTGTTCTGGAACCAGGGCGAAGGCAGCTTCCTCGACGGGACCTTCGCCTCGGGGGTGGGCACGGATCGCGACGGCATGGGCACGGCGATCGCCGACTATGACCGCGACGGTGACCTCGACTGGTTCGTGACCTCGATCATGGGGCCCTATAACGACGGCAACCGGCTATACAGGAACCTCGGGGCCCGCCAGTTCGACGATCAGACCGACGCCCTCGGCGTGCGCGACGGCTTTTGGGCCTGGGGGGCGGTGTTCTTCGACCAGGACAACGACGGAGACCTCGATCTCGCGCTGACCAACGGCTGGCGGGCGACGCTGCACTTCGACGACCCGATCGTCTCGTGGACCAACGAAGGCGGGGTGATGGTCGAGAACCCCTCGACGCTGGGCCTCGCCGACACCGGACAGGGACGCGGGATGATCCGCTTCGACTATGATCGCGATGGGGACATCGATCTCTTCGTGGCCAATCAGGGCGGGGCGCCCAAGCTGTTTCGCAACGACACGATCACGGCCAACCACTGGTTGGAGGTCGAGCTACGCGGGACGAGCTCGAACCGCGACGGGCTCGGCGCGCGGGTCGAGATCGAGGTCGAGGGTGAGCGTCAGCTCCACGAGGTCGGCGCGGGCGACGTCAGCTACCTCGGCCACTCCGAGCGCGCCGCTCACTTCGGCCTCGGTCAGGCCGAGCAGGTCGGGCTGGTCCGCGTGACCTGGCCGGCGAGCGGCGTGGTGCAGGTGTTCACCGACCTGGCCGTGGATCAGCGGGTGCTGGTCGTCGAGGGCTGAGAGTCTGTGAATTCACAGACTCTGAGCTCGGCGCGGGCAAAGAAAAAGAGGGCTCGCGGTGGCGAGCCCTCTTCGGCGCCTTGGCGTGGACTCAGCAGGCTGCGCCGCAGTCGTCGGTCGCTTCGTCGACGCAGATGCTGTCCCAGTTGTTGTCGCAGCAGTAGGAGTCGAGGGCGCAGACGCAGTCGAGGATCGCGTCGACGTCACAGGTGCCCGCGCTGCCGCTCGTGCAACAGGTCCCCGAGGTGCACGAGCCGGTGTTGAGGCTCGTGCAGCTCGAGCATGTCGCGGTGCCGGTGGAGTAGGTGTCGGGGTCGACGGTCGCGCAGGACTGGTTGCCGTCGCAAACTTCGCCAGCGTCGATCACGCCGTTGCCGCAGCTCGAGCAGCCCGAGGTATCGAAGCCGCTGCAGTCGGCCGTGCAAGCCAGGCTGCCGCCGCTGAAGCCCTGGGTCGCGCAGGTCTCCCCGTCGAGGGCGCTGCCGTCACAGACCTCGTCGCCGCCGATCTGGTTGTTGCCGCAGGTGTAGGTGCAGGCGCTCTCGTCGAAGGCGTTGCAGCCCTCGACGCAGGCGAGGGTGCCTGCGTCGTAGCCCTGGCCGACGCAGTTGGCTCCGCCGAGGTTGCTGCCGTCGCACAGCTCGCCACCGTCGATGGCCCCGTTGCCGCAAGCTTCGCTCTCGCAGGCGCTGGCGTCGAAGGCCGTGCAGTCGTCGGCGCAGGCCAAGGTGCCGCTGTCGAAGCCCTGGCTGAGGCAGTCTTGATCGTCGAGGGCGTCGCCGTCACAGACCTCCCCGTCGTCGATCACTCCGTTGCCGCAGTTCTCCGAGTCGTCGGTGCTCTCTTCTCCGGAGGTGCTCTCTTCTCCGGAGGTGCTCTCCTCTCCGGAGGTGTCCGTGCTCGTCGTCTCCTCGGAGGTGTCCGTGCTCGTCGCGTCTTCGCCCTCGCTGCCGATCTCGTCGCTGGAGTCGTCGTCGTCTTCGGTGTTGTTACCCGCCGATGTCGAGAAGCCGCCGAAGCTCTCGGATTCGGCGTCTCCTGACGCGCAGCCAGATACAGCGACGAGGCTCGATACCAAAGAGATGAGAATCGAGCCTGAGCGGATTTGCGCGAGCGGTGAGGCCATGCGCAAATCCTACGAGCTTGGTCAGGGGAGGGACAAGTAAACGGGCGAAAAGAACTGTGTATCTTGGCTATGCGAGGTGGGTCTCGGGCTTTGCGCTGGTGAAATGTCGGTATCTCGCGACCCTGATATCCGAGCCCCTATTGGAGAGAAACTAGGGACAAATGGCGCCGCAGTCGTCGGTGGCTTCGCCGACGCAGATGCTGTCCCAGCCGTTGTTGCAGCAAAAGGAGTCGAGCGCGCAGACGCAGTCGAGGACCGCCTGGACGTCGCAGCTGCTCGCGTCGCCCGTCGAGCAGCAGGTCCCCGAAGAGCATTCACTCGTGTCGGTGGTGGTGCACTCGGAGCACGTGGCGCTGCCCGAAGAGTAGATCTCGGGATCGATCTCGGCGCAGGATTGATCACCGTCGCAGATCTCCTCGCCCTCGATCACGGCATCGCCGCAGGTCGAGCAAGACGTGCTGTCGAGGGCGCAGGTGTCCGAGCAGGCGAGGGTGCCGAAGTTGAAGCCGAGGGTCTCGCAACTCTGGTCATCAGGAACTGCGCCGTCGCAGTCCTCGCCCCACTGGAGCTCGCCATCCCCGCAGACGTCGGCGGGGATCGGCACGACCGAGCCGTCCGGCATGTGCGCGAGCATGAGCGCTGGCGCGCCACCCGACTCGGTGGTCAAGTAGAGGTCGATGAGGATCTCCGCGCCGAGATCGGGGACGCTGAAGGTGTGGTCGGGGACCTCGTCGTCGTCGACGTCGATCCCGAGATCCATGGCGCCCACGGGGGCAAGCAGGGGGGCGGTCGCGCCGAAGTCGAGGTTCTCGACCAGCAAGACAGGCGGATCCGCGAGCTGCCACATGTCGACCTGGCCAAGGTCGGGAGCTGCGTTCGAGACCTGGAAGAGCACGGTGTCCGCCTCGATGGCGCTGTCGTCGTCGACGAGCAGCATCACGGACAAGCTGGCCAGGTAGTCGTAGGCCGCCGCCGAGTACATCGTCTGCGCGGCGAGTTCGACCTCGACGCTGAGCACCGCGTCTTCGATTGGCTGGCCGGTGGCCGTAATCGATACCGTGTGCATGCCCTCGGGGACCTCGAGGTAGTTGGTGCCCGATTGGAAGGGGAGATCGGAGACGGCCGGAGCGTCGGCGTCGTCGATGTAGATGTCGACGTTGGGCGCGTCGAGGCCCGCGTGGAGCACCCGCAGCATCGCCATCTCGGGCGGCACGTCCGTGGTCTCCGAGGTGTCGGTGTCGGTGTCGGTGTCGGTGTCCGTGTCCGTCGAGCCGGAGTCGGTCTCGGTCGAGCCGGAGTCGGTCTCGGTCTCGGTCGAGCCGGAGTCGGTCTCGGTCGAGCCGGAGTCGGTCTCGCCGATGTCGTCGTCGGTGCTCGACTCGGAGTCGGTCCCGGAGCTGTCAGTCTCGGGGGTGCCGACATCGTCGGTGTTGGTCGTGGTGTCGTCGGAGCAAGCGAAGGCGGCGAAGCCGAAAACACATACACCAATCGTGAGGGGGAGGCGATGATTCGAGCGGTACATTGAAGCTATCCATGCGTGCGTCGTGGACATCCAGCTGTCCATGATGCGCGACTTTCACAGTTTAGGAGGACGGTTCGAGGACCGCCACAAAAACGTGCCAGTGACGGCTGGAAAATCTCCAGCCAGCCAGCCAGCTGCCAGGGCGTGCGCGCTTTTGCGCCTGATGCGCGATTTCTCCCGTCGGCCCCTTCTCGCCTATGCTCCCGCAATGTCCGAGGCCAAGGCCACGCGCTCGAGTGCCGCGAGCAGCCAGAACATCGCCTACATCGAAGGCCTCGATCACCTGCGCGGCTTCGCGGCCTTCATGGTGCTCTTCCACCACGGCTTTTGGGTCTCACTGGGCATGCACTACCCGCCGGCGGTGACGTGGAACAATTGGCCCAAGGCACAAAACCCCCTGTTCGCGCCAATCATCGAGACCCACGTGTTCGTGACGGTCTTCTTCATCGTCAGCGGGTTCATCTTCACGCTCGTGGGCTTCGGCAAGCAATTGGCCTACGGAAAGTACCTGCGCAACCGCGTGCTGCGGGTGATGCCGGTGTTCTTGACGGCGCTCTTCTTTGGCATCGCCTTGTTCCCCGATCGCTTCGAGTGGGACCGCTTCGTGACCACGGCGACGATCTTCGGGGACATGAGCGCGGCCAGCTTGCGCCTCCACCCGGTGACCACGGCGTTTTGGACCGTGGCCGTGGAGTTTCAGTTCTATCTGATCTTCCCCTTCTTGATCGCGATCATGACCCGCCAGGGGCCGCGGCCGCTGGTCTGGATGATCGCGCTGATGCTCGGCCTGCGCACCGTGGGCTTCTTCTTGGGCGACAGCATCCGCGACTTGCACTACTGGCACCTGATCCCCGGGCGCCTCGACGCCTTCTTGATCGGCATGCTCGGCGCGCGGATCTGGCTGCGCTGGCGCGACGACCCGCGGGCCGCCGCGCTCGGGCCCGGAGATCCGCTCAGCGCCGGCCTGGCCCGGGCCCTGCGCGAGCGCCCGTGGGCGAGCTTCGCCACGGCGATGGTCGTGCTCCTGGCCTGGGAGTGGTTCCTGAGCCAGAGCGGCGGCTACCCCAAGCAGGCGTGGTGGAAGATCTGGGCGCCCACCTGGGAGTCGCTGGTCTGTCTGCTCGCGGTCCTCGGCTACCTGGCCGTGGCCGGCAAGATCTGGGCGCCGATCAAGCGGACCTTCGCCTTCCTCGGGGACATGAGCTTCTCGACCTACATCTGTCACTTCATGATCGTCGGGCTGGTGATCGGCGATCCCCTCGACCGTGAGCACATGCCCGGGTTGATGCTGCCCTTTCACCAGTGGTGGCCGGGCATCCACCCCATGCTCGACGCCACCTTGAACACCCTGCTGCTGGCCTTCCCCGCGGCGATCCTGCTCTCGCTGCTCTTCTTCAACGCGGTCGAGCGGCCCTTCATGCGCCTGCGGACCCGCTACGTGTCCGACGTTGGCGTCGGCGTTGCCGCCAACGCTGCCGCCAACACCAGCGGTGGGGGAGGGAGCGCCTCGTGAGCGCCGCCCGACGCCTCGCCGCGCTCTTGATCGCGAACTCGCGCGAGCCGGAGGCCCCGGGCGAGACCCTGCGCTGGGCCGTGGGTCTGCTGGTCCTCGCCGTGGCCGCCGTGGCCCTGCGCTGGCCGGCCACGCGCATCGGCCCGATGAGCGACGACTACATGCAGTACGCCATGGTCGCGGGCATCTTCCCCGGCGACGGCTACGTGCCCTTCGATCTCTACGCCTTCTTGCGCCGCGGGCCGCTCATGATCGAGCACGTCGAGAAGGGCACGGCCCCGTGGTGGTCCGAGCCGGGGCTGCACGGCACCGTGTTTCGCCCGCTCTCGAGCCTGCTGCTGTCCATCGACCACTGGTTCCTGCCGGGGGCCCGGGCCTGGCACGCGCACTCGCAGCTGTGGTTCGGGGCCTCGATCGTCAGCTTTGGCCTGCTCGCGCGGGCGCTGCTGCCCCGCGGCCCGGCGCTGCTGGCCGTGCTGCTCTACGCCTGCGAGGCGGGCTTCGTCTCGCCCCTGGGTTGGCTGGCCAACCGCTGCGTGCTGGTCTGCGCGACCTTCGGGTTCGCGGCCTTTCGCGTGCACCTGCGCTGGCGGCGCGGGGAGGGCGGCCCCAAGATGGCGCGCTTCGGCCCGTGGCTCGAGGGCCTGCTCGTGGCCCTGACCATGACCGGAGGCGAGTACGGTCTGGCGATCTTGCCCTACATCCTGATGTGGGAGGTGGTCATGGGCGAGGGCGACTGGCGCACGCGCGGGCGCGGGCTGCTGCCCGCGCTGATCCCCACGCTGGCCTACCTCGCCGTGCACAAGGCCCTGGGCTACGGGACCTTCGGCGCCGACGTCTACGCGGACCCGGTCCACTCGCCGGCGGGGTGGTTCAAGTGGGCGGTCATGCGCATGCCCAAGCTGATGACCGGCGCGTTTTGGTCGGTCCCCGCGGCGACGATCCACGTGTTTCGGCACCCCGCGGCGGTGTGGTGGTACGAGCTCACGGTCCCGCCCAACCCGGTGCCCATGGACTACCACCGGATCCACGCGATCCTCGGCTGGCTGGGCGTGGCCGCGGCCGGGGCGAGCGTGGCCCTGGCGCGGGTGGCCCTGAGCGAGGATGAGCGCCGGACCATGCGGGCGCTGCTGCTCGGCGGGATCTTGGGGCTCTTGCCGGTGACCGTGGCGCCCTCGCACTCGCGGCTGCTGATCATGGTTCAGCCGGCGACTTGCGCCGTGGTCGCGCTGGTGCTCTTTGGCTGCGCGCGGCTGCTGTGGGCGCGCAAGTGGGCCCGCGGCCTGGCGCTGCTGCCGGCGGCGCTGGTCTTGTTCGGGCTCCACGTGCCCATGGATATCGCCTGGGGTCAGCGCTACATCCGGCACCTCGATGGCATGCAGGCGGGGAACATCCTCGCGTTCACCGAGGGCGACCTGCTTCAGCAGCCCCTCGAGGGCCGCGACGTCATCGTGCTCAACGCGCCGAGCCAGACCGCGGGGCTCTACGGCGAGTACGTGCTCCACCAAAACGGCGCGCCCACGCCCCGCAGCTGGCGTCCCCTGGCGCTGAGCGCCGAGTTCCCCATGGCCGCCTTCCGCCCGCAGGCCGACACCCTCGAGCTCACGGCGATCGCCGGGGGGGCGTGGATGTATACCGCCGGAGAGCTGTTCTTTCGCCGCGACGAGGCTCGGCTGCGCACCGGCGAGGTGCTCGAGTACCCCACGCTGCGCGTCGAGATCCTCGCCGACACCGACGACGGCCACCCCACCAAGGTCCGCTTTCGCTTCGCCCGCGACCTCGACGATCCGCAGTACCTGTTCATGATCTCGACGCCCAAGGGGTTGATGCGCTGGACCGTACCGCCGGTGGGGGGGCGCGGGGTCGTGCCCTTCGCGAGGCTGCCGCCGCCCGAGGACCCCGACGTGATCCTCATCCCGCCGGTCAAGCGCGACTGAGCGAGTGCGTCGCTCCGGGCGCGCGCCGGCGCGCTCGGGGTAACAGGCGCTCGTCGGTGGCGTAAGCTGGTCCCGCAATGGGACGGCTCGTAGACGGAGAGTGGACGACGCAGTGGTACGAACCCGACGAGGACGGCCGCTTCGTGCGGCCGCAGACGCACTTTCGTGGTCGGGTCAGCCGTGACGGGAGCACGCCCTTCGCCCCCAGCGATGGCCGCTATCACCTCTATGTATCGTGGGCCTGCCCGTGGGCGCACCGCACCTTGATCATGCGCGCCCTCCAGGGCCTCGAGCGCGCCATCGACATCTCGGTGGTCGATCACTACATGGGGGAGGATGGCTGGCGCTTCGATCCCTCGGTGCCCGGCGCGACGAAGGACGCGATCCTCGGCAGCCGTTATCTGCGCGAGGTCTACGTAGCCGCCGACGCCCACTACACCGGCCGGGTCACGGTGCCGGTGCTCTGGGATCGCGAGACCGGGACGGTGGTCAACAACGAGTCGCGCGAGCTCGCCCGCATGCTCGACCACGAGTTCGTCGCGCTCGCCGAGCACCCCATCGACCTCGCCCCGGCGGACACCTGCGCCGAGATCGAGGCGACCATCGACGCGATCTACGAGCCGATCAACAACGGCGTCTACAAGGCCGGCTTCGCCAGCTCGCAGGCGGCCTACGAGGAGGCCGTGGGCGAGCTCTTCGCGGCCCTGGATCACTGGGAGCAGGTCCTCGGGCGTCAGCGCTGGCTCGTCGGGGATCGGCCCAGTGAGGCGGACATCTTCTTGTTCACCACGCTGATCCGCTTCGACCTCGTCTATCACACCCACTTCAAGTGCAACCGCCGGCGGATCGTCGACTACCCCAACTCGTGGGGCTTCGTGCGCGAGCTCTACCAGGCCCCCGGGGTCGCGCAGACCTGCAACTTCGAGCACATCCGCAAGCACTACTATCGCAGCCACCCCAAGGTGAACCCCTCGCGGATCGTCGCCGTGGGTCCGCAGCTCGAGCTCGACTCGGCGCACGGGCGAGAGGCGGTCGGCGGGCTGGGCCTGGCCGAGCTGATCGCCAGCGGAAAGTGAAGCGAGGCCGAGGGAGGCGAGCGGTGCGCGAAAACGGGCGTTGGGCTATGCTCGGCCCATGCTTCGCACGTCACCACTCGTGATCTCGCTGTGCCTGTCCTTCTCGCTCGCTGGCTGCAAGCCGGCCGCGAAGGAGTCGGAGCCTGGGGGATCGGTGGACGCGCCCAAGTCCGACTCGAAGGCGGGAGAGAAGGAGGCGGAGGGGGGAGCCGCCGCTGAAGCCGAGGCTGGCGAGGCCGAGGCCGAAGCCGGAGAGGCGGACGCGGCGGGGGACGCTGGCGCAGGTGAGGCTGGATCTCCAGAAGGGGGCGAGGGGGGCGAAGGGGGCGAAGGGGGCGAAAGGGGCGAGGGGGGCGAAGACGAAGGCGTCGAGGTCGTCGACTGCAACGGCACGCCTTGTCAGGCGCCCAAGCGCTGCCTGAGCTACTACGGCATCGCAGGCCCCTCGGGCCCGACCTTCTACGCGTGCGAGCAACCCTGCGATCGCGCGGCCAAGGACTCGCGCTGCCCCGAGGGCACGCGCTGCACGACCATCGCGGACGGCCCCGGCGACGTCTGTCGCTGAGCGCGTGAAAATGCGTCGACTCGAGGCCGCGAGCGCGCCCTGGTGACGGCTCCAGATCTAGTGTGCGCGGCAGAGGACTTGAAGGGTCCCAGGCTTGGAGCACCGGCCGCTGACTTCGTTGCTCGTCAGTCATTTGTGCCCGACAAACTCCCTCCTCGCGCCTCGTCAGCAACCGGCGGTCCGGCGCCTGGGACCCTTCAAGTCCTCTGCCGCGCACACTAGAGACGGATGGGGCTCCTTCAGGAGCCCCATCCGCATTCGCTAGTTGGAGATGCAGTTGGTCAGCCAGGTCTCGCCGCGGCCAGTCGCCAGGTTGATGGGGATGACCAGCGTCGCAACGGGGAAGGACCCGCTGCAGGCCTCGGGGAAGGGCCCGAGGTAGATGTCCTGCCCGCCCAGGGTGCCAGGCTCGATCACCTGCCCAGGCTCGAGGATCGAGCTGTCGACGGAGTCCTCGATGTCCTCGATGCAGCCGGTGAAGGCCTCGTAGTTCTCGGGGATGGTGTTCTCCTCGGACACGCCGCAGCCGTCGATGATGCTGTCGACGATGCCCTGCCACTGATCCCCGAGGATCAAGAACACGTTGAAGCTCGGATCCGTGTTGAAGTTCGAGCCGTAGGCCCAGGTGTCGTAGCCCGGCAGGGCGTAGCCGACGCTGGAGCTGGCCTGGAGGATGTCGATGATCGGCCCGTTGGGATCCGCGGGCAGGAAGTAGTCGATCAGATCGTTGAGGATCAGGTTGTTGATGCTCTTGTCGAGGGCCGCGAAGGCGTCGCCGTACCACTCGTTGACGAGCTTGATGCGGATGTAGCTTTGGTTGAACAGGCCCAAGGTGACGCCAAACAGGCCAAAGCGCGCGGACACGCCCTTGCTCGCGGGCGCGTAGCCGAAGACGCCCTCGGCCTCGATCTGGGCGCGGGCGATGATGTAGGCGTTGACGGCGGCGACCGCCGGGGCGAGGCGGTCGCGGGTGAGCAGGGCGAGGCTCTCGCGGTTGGCCAGCCAGCCGTGGACCGTGGGCTCGAGGGCGCTGGCGGCGTCGAGGGCCGCGCTGAGCGTCGAGCCCACGAGTTCGAGCTGGTCGAGGTCGGCCTGGGTCGGCTCGCTCGCGGGGTCGAGGCCCGCGTAGAAGGCCTCGAGATCGTCGAGGGCCGCGGCGACCTCGTCGAGGGCGGGGGCGAGGGCGTCGTCGTCGGCGGTGGCGGCGATGCCAGCCTGCTCGAGCGCGGCGGTGGTCGGGTAGCCGTGGGGGACGGGGCGCAGGACGTCGTCGAGGTCGGCGATCTCGACGGCGGCGATCTCGGCCTGGGCGGCCTCGAGCTCGGCGACGGCGTCGGCGAGGAGTTGGTCGTCACCGCCGTCGGCCGCGAGCACCGCCAAGGCCGCGATGACGCTCGAGCCCAGGCCCCCGCCGAGCGTGGCGAAGCGCGGATCGATGGCGTCGTCGAGCACGGCGATCTCGCCCTCGACCTCGAGCAGCTCCCCGTCGACGGTGGCGCTGCAGCTGAGGTTCCAGGTCCCGAATTCGGGGAAGGCCCAGCCCTCGGCGGTCTCCTCGACGCCCTCGGCGGGGCTCAGCGCGTAGCTGAACGCGGGCTGCTCGGCGGCGGGGAGGCCGTCTTCGAGCAGGGCGCAGCTGGCAGAGAGGGCGCCCTCGTTGTCGGCCTCGAGGACGAGGTAGCTGCTCGGCAGCAGCGCGAGAGCCAGGCCCTCGGTGACGCCGTCGGTCTCGCCAGACTCGTCCGTGCCCTCGGTCCCAGCGTCGGCGCTGTCGGTCTCCGAGCCGTCAGTGTCGGCACTATCAGTGGAAGTGTCCGCCGAGTCACTCGAGTCCTCGGAGCCGCTCGCGCTCTCCTCGGCGGTCTCGTCCTCGCCCTCGCCCATGGTCTCGTCGGCCTCGTCGGTGCCTCCGCTGCTGTCGGAGCAGGCGAGGCTGAAGCTTGATAAAACGGCCAAATATAGCGATGCATGCAGGTTTCGCATGGCCGGAGTCTCGCACGGGGCCTGTGGCGAAGAGGTGACGCAGACGTCGGTCTGTGGTCAATGTCCCAGCAAAAACGGTGAACTAGCTCACTGAAAGTGGCCATCCCTACGGAGAGTGGGCACGTGCGCCCTGCGCCTGGATGGGCGCGCGTGCTTTGCTGGCGTCGGCGGTCGGAGCCAGGGGCGAAAGGCCCTATGCTTCGCGCGGAGCATGAGCCACGTCTGCCCCTACTGCCACGAGCGAGACCTCGAGACCGTGGCGTCCGTCCCCTACGTTCGGGGTCTGGTCGTCGCCTACACCGTGGGTGTCAAAAAGTTCATGGGCTGCCGCCGGTGCGTGCGGCGGGCCATCTACAAAGAGGTCGGCAAGTCCTCCGTGCTCGGCTGGTTCAGCATCACCGCAGCGGTGATCAACCCAGTCATGCTGACCTACGGCGCCGTCCGGGGGCTCTTCGTCCGCCCGAACCCGCAGGCGGTCCGCCGCGCGCTGGATCAGGCCGGTATTCCCGAAGACGGCATGCATATCGATCCCCTGCGCGTGGCCTATGGCCTCGCGGCGGCGATGATCGCCGCCGACGGCAAGCTCCAGGACGAAGAGGTCTCCGTCGCCATCGAGATCGGCCGCCAGCTGTTCACGGACTTCAGCGCCGATGACTTCTTCCGGGTGCTCAAGAACCACAAGGATCTGCCCGGGGTCGAGGAGCTGGCCTACCTGCTGGGGCAGATCCTCGAGGACAACGAGAAGGCGCTGATCTATCAGTACCTGGCCGAGATCGCGGCCTCGGATGGGGAGGTGGCGGACGAGGAGCAGGAGATGCTGGAGCGGGTGCGGTCGAACTTGGGGATCCGGGATCAGGCGGCGATGTCGATGGCTCGGCGGCAGTTGTCTGTTTGAGCCCCCCGCGGTGCGTCAGCAACTGGGGCCATGCACGTCCGTGGGGTGCTTTAGCCCCCCTCGGTGCGTCAGCAACTGGGGCCATGCACGTCCGTCCGCTCCGCGGACGAACGCCCCCTCTACGAGGGGGATGGGCTGGGTATGTAGTTGGCGGTGAGCACGTGGTGGCCCCCCAGAGGGGGGCCTGGTCTGCTTGGGGGAGCGGGGTCGCTTGGAGGCCTGGTCTGCTTGGGGGAGCCTGGTCTGCTTGGCAGGGTCTGCTTGGGGGGAGCAGGGTCTGCTTGGGGGGAGCAGGGTCTGCTTGGGGGAGCGGGGTCTGCTTGGGGGAGCCTGGTCTGCTTGGGGGAGCAGGGTCTGCTTGGGGGGAGCAGGGCCTGCTTGGGGGAGCGGGCTCCTAGGGGAGGTCGGTGCAGGTCTGGGCGACTTCTTCGTGTTCGGGGAAGGTGCGCAGGGTTTGGCAGGCGCGGTGGAGCCAGGCCTTTGTGGTGGTGTCCCATAGCCTGAGGGTGTTCTCGAAGCTGGCGGTGGCGAGGCGGGTGCCGTCGGGGGAGAAGGTCAGGAAGTAGAGGGGGCGGGTGTGGCCGCCGAAGGTTGCGATGGGTTGGCCGGTGGTGGCGCTCCAGAGCTTGGCGGTGCGGTCGTTGCCGGCGGTGGCGAAGCGCGTGCCGTCGGGGGAGAAGGCGATGGCGTTCACGAGCTTCTCGGGGTCGTAGTCGAGGGTGCTGGGGGGCGGGGTGAGGGGCTGGCCGGTGGTGAGGTCCCACAGCTGGATGCCGCCGTGGGTGGCGGCGGTGACGAGCTGGGTGCGATCGGGGGAGATGGCGACGGCCGTGAGCTCGCCGAGGGCGTCGAGGTGGAGAGCTGCGACGGCGCGCTTGCCGTCGGTGGTCCTCCAGTGGTTGAGCTCGCCCTTTTCTTCGATCGTGATGACCTGGCCGCCGTCGAGGGAGAAGGCCACGTCCAGCACGTCGTGGTGGTAGACGCCCTCGAGGGCCCTGATGGCGCGGCCGGTGGCCGTGTCCCAGAGGCCGGCGGCGCCGGCTGCGGTGGCGAGGTGGCTGCCGTCGGGAGAGAAGGCGAGCTTGCGGATCGGCTCTTGGTGGCCGGTGAGGGTCGAGATGTACTCGCCTGTGTTCGCGTTCCAAAGCCGCGCGCTCTCGTCGAAGCTGCCGGTGGCGAGCAGGCTGCCGTCGGGGGAGAAGGCCAGGGTCTGGACCTCTCCGCGATGGCCGTCGAGGGTGGCGATGAGCTGGCCGGTGTCGACGCGCCACAGCTTGGCGGTCTTGTCGAAGCTGCCGGTGGCGAGCAGGCTGCCGTCGGGAGAGAAGGCCAGGGCGTGGAGCGGGGCGCCGTGGCCGTCGAAGGTGGTGAGGAGCCGGCCGGTGGTGGCGTCCCATAGCTTCGCGCTCTTGTCCTCGCTGGCGGTGGCGACACGGCTGCCGTCGGGAGAGAAGGCCGCCGCGAGCACGGGGTCCGTGTGGGCGTCGAAGATGGTGCTGGGCTGGGCGGGGTCGATGGCCCACAGCCTGACGATGTCGCCGTTGGTGGTCGCGAAGCGCTCGCCCTCGGGAGAGACGGCCAGGGTCCAACGCCAGCTCGTGGTGTCGTCGTCGAGGGTCGTGACGAGGTGGCCCGTGCTCGCGTCCCACAGCCTGGCGGTGTTGTCGCTGCTGGTGGTGATGAGCAGGCTGCTGTCGGGCGTGAACGCGAGCGCGTGCACGCGATCGCTGTGCGCGTCGAGGGTAGCGATGAGCCCCTTGGTCCTCGCGTTCCACAGCTTGGCGGTGTTGTCGACGCTGGCGGTCGCGAGCCGCTCGCCGTCGGGAGAGAAGGCCAGGGTGGTCAAGGGCGCGAGGTGGCCGGTGAAGCTCGCGATCGAGTCGCCCGTGGCGGCGTCCCACAGCCTGGCGGTGTCGTCGAGGCTGGCGGTGGCGAGCCTTTTGCCGTCGGGGGAGAAGGCCACCTCGATCAGCGCTGCGCCGTGCCCCCGCGAGCTGGCGACTGGCTGGCCGGTGGGCACGGTCCATAGCCGTGCGAGCTTGTCTTCGCCCGCGGTGGCGAGCAGGCTGCCGTCGGGGGAGAAGGCCAGCGCGGTCACGCTCTCGAAGGGGGTGTCGATGGTTGCGAGCAGTCGGCCTGCCTCGGCGTCCCATAGCTTCACCGAGTCGAGGCTGGCAGTGGCGAGCAGGCTGCCTTGGGGGGAGAAGACCAGCGCGGGATCACTCGAGCTGGTCTGGTCGAGGCTGGCGAGGGGCTGACCGGTCTCGACCTTCCATGACTTCGTGGTTCCGTCGCTGCTGGCAGTGGCGAGCAGGCTGCCGTCGGGGGAGAAGGCCAGCGCGTTCACGTCGTTGGTGTGGCCGGCGAAGGTCGTGATCAGCTCGCCCGTCGAGGCGTCCCACAGCTTGGCGGTGTGGTCGTCGCTGGCGGTGGCGAGGCGCTCGCCGTCGGGGGAGAAGGCCAGCGCGTTCACGCCGAGGGCGTGACCGTCGAGGACCAGGCTGCGGCGCGCGTGGTTGAGGGCATCGACGAGGCCCGTCGTGGCCGCTGGGGGAGGGGGATCGTGGGCCGCGACCGACGCGATCGCGAGCACGAGGGCGTCGCGCTCGCGGCCGGGGGTCTCGGCCAGGAGCGAGGCGTGGCGTCCCTGCTCGCGCCGGAGCTGATCTTCCGTGATCGACGTGTGCGCGCGGAGCTTCGCCTGCGCGAGGGCACGAGGTTGTGAGCTCGCGCGAGCCGCCTGGAGCTGAACCAGCGCGAACCCGAGCGCGCCTGCCGAGATCAGGCTCGTGGCCCCGAGGAGCGAGAGTCGTCGCCGCTGTCGTCGCTGGTCGTTCATCCCGCGCGCTCTACCTCCCCGAAGGGCTCGACGAGTCTATCGGAGCGCGAGGTGCTGGCGGGGGGGCCACGCCGTGCCAAGGCGGCGCACGAGCGCGAGACGAGGGCTGTCTCGTGATGACGGTTGTGACACGAGCGCAGCCAGTCCGCGCGTTGGGGCGCTGAATTGAGAAGAGCCCCAGAGGAGGATCCTCGGGGGCTCTTCGCGCGCGTGAGCGCGGGGCTCAGCGCTCGTCGACGGGGACGTAGGGGCGCTCGTCGTAGCCGGTGTAGATCTGGCGGGGACGGGCGATCTTCTGCTCGGGGTCCTCGAGCATCTCCTTCCACTGCGCGAGCCAGCCGGCGGCGCGGGGGATGGCGAAGAGCACGGGGAAGAACTCGACCGGGAAGCCGATCGACTGGTAGATCAGGCCCGAGTAGAAGTCGACGTTGGGGTAGAGCTTGCGGCTCACGAAGAAGTCGTCGTCGAGGGCGATCTTCTCGAGCTCCAGGGCGATGTCGAGCAAGGGGTTCTTGCCGGTGACCTCGAAGACCTGGTGGGCGAGGCCCTTGATGATCCGCGCGCGCGGGTCGTAGTTCTTGTAGACCCGGTGGCCGAAGCCCATGAGCCGGCGCTCGCGCTTCTTCACGCCCTCGATGAAGGCGGGGATCTCGCTGACGCTGCCGATCTCGCGCAGCATGCGGAGCACGGCCTCGTTGGCGCCGCCGTGGAGCGGGCCGTAGAGCGCCGCGGAGGCGGCGGCCAGGGAGCAGTAGGGATCGGTCTCGGCCGAGCCCACGGCGCGGGCGGCACTGGCCGAGCAGTTCTGCTCGTGGTCGGCGTGCAGGATGAAGAGCACGTCGAGGGCACGCTCGATGATCGGGTCGGGCTTGTAGCGCGGCTCGGCCATGCGGAAGAGCATGTTCATGAAGTTGCCGGCGTAGCTGAGCTCGTTGTCCGGGTAGATGTAGGGCCGGCCGAGCATGTGCCGGTAACACCACGCGGCGATCGTCGGCATCTTGGCGATGATCTTGACGATGTGCTCGCGGCGGACCTTGGGGTCGCGGACCTTCTTGCTGTCGCCGTAGAAGGTCGACAAGGTGCCGAGCATCGAGACGACCTTGCCCATGGCGTGGGCGTCCCACTTGAAGCCCTCCATGCCACGGAGCACGTACTGGTGCACGTAGGTGTGGTGGGTGACCTCGTTGACCCAGCTGTCGAGCTCGCTCTTGGACGGGAGCTCGCCCCACAGCAGCAGGTACGCGACCTCGAGGAAGGTCGACTGCTCGGCGAGCTGCTCGATGGGGTAGCCGCGGTAGCGAAGGATGCCCTTGTCACCGTCGATCAAGGTGATCGACGAGCGGCAGGCGGCAGTGTTCTTGAAGGCTGGGTCGTAGACCATCAGCCCGAAGTCTTCTTCGTCGACCTTGATGTCTCGTAGGTCGATGGCCTTGACGGTGCCATCGTTGATGGCGAGTTCGTAGGTCTTTCCAGTTCGGTTGTCGGTGACTGTGAGCGTGTCCGCCATTGCAGCTCCGTGGGCTGCCCCGAGGGTCGTCGTTTCGCTGGCCGGTGGGGCGACGGCCGCGAGAGATAATGCGCAGGATGGATGGAGGCGTCGAGTGAAATCAGCGTCGCGTCAGGGATCGATGGCGGGCATGAAGACCTGCCAGCGATCCAGCGCAGTGTCGTCGCCGTCGACGCCACCGACCAGGAAGGTAGCACCAGTGGCGAGTGAAACGGAATGGCCTCCGTGCGCGCGTAGAGCGGAGCTCTCGGGCTCGGAGACACTCTCCTCGGACCGATCGATGCGGAACCACCGACTTTCGCCTTGCGCGTACAGCGCAAGGTCGTCTGCGAGCAGGAGAGGATCGGCCATGGCGACGGGCAAAAACCCGGAGACCAACGAGGTCTGCGCGCTGGCGGGATCGAGGAACAAGCCGGCGTCGCTGCTCAGATCGTCGAGCGTGCCGCCGACGCAGAGCACCCTGGACTGCTCGTCTGCGCCGGGCTCGTCGAGGCTGGGCCCGCGCAGGAGCGCGCAGGCGTGGCCCGTGAGCAGGCCGAGGTCTTCGCCAAAACCCTCGCCGGTGCTGGCGAGGACCGCGGGGGCGCCGGTGCTGTCTGCCTCGCCGCCGCCGACGATCAGCGCGTCGGCGATGGGATCGTCGGCGCTGGGCAGCCACAGCGCGACGGCGCCGGGGCGCGGGCGGTCGAGGGCGAAGTCGGCGACGGGGGCGGCGGCGAGGGTGCCCTCGTCGTCGACGAGGAGATCGATGGCCACGGCGTCGGTGTGCTCCCCACCCCCGAGCAGGTAGATCCGGGTCTGATCGGGATCGACGAGGACCGCGGCCCCGGGCAGCGGGCCGATCTCGTCGGAGCCGTCGACGCTGAGCTCGGTCCAGGTGTCGTCGCTGGGCTCGTAGCGCCAGGCCTGGGGGGCGAGGTCCTCGTAGGCGAGGCGGATCACGCCGCCGTCGGAGGCCGTGAACAGGCCGCCATCCTCGACGCCGAAGTCGACGCTGTCGGGGAGCCGGGCGCCGGTCTCGAGCTCGAGGGTGAAGTGGTTGAGCAGGTAGGTGTCGCCGTCGCTCTCGACCAGGAGCATGCCCCGGCCCGCGGCGACGGTCGCGAGCAGGTCGGGGTCGGGGGTCTCGAGGGCCTCGGGCCAGGTCGAGAGCCGCCCCGGCCGGGCCAAGAAGAGCGCCAGCGCGTCCTCCTCGACGCTCGCGGCCGTGGCGAAGCTCGGCGTCGAGCCCCAGGCGAGCAGGCTGTCGCCCTCGGCGAGGTAGAGCTCGAGCTGCTGGAGGGTCGTGCTCGGCTCACCCTCGAGCTCGAGGGTGAAGGAGGTGCCGTCGACGGCGAAGGTGTAGGGATCGCCGCCGGGGCGGAGGATCAAGCTGGCGTTGTCGGCCCGCTCGAGATCGCTGGTGTCCGCGGGGAGGAGCACGGTGATCGGCAGCTCGCGGGCCTCGGTGCACGCGGCCGGGCCGACGCTGGCGCTCAGGGTGAGGAGGCTCGCAAGCAGGGCGCTCGGCGATGAAGCGCCCGATCCCGATCCCGATCCCGCGTTGCTGTTGGTGGGCAGCTCGAGGCCGAGCTTGGCGAGGATCACCTCGCGGCCGAGGCCACAGATCTTCACGGTCTTGCGCTTGCCCGTCTGCCCGCGCAGGAGCTCGAGGTCTTCACGGCCGACGCCCAGGACCTTGCGCAGCAGTCGAAGCAGCGCCTCGTTGGCCTCGCCGTCCACCGGCGGCGCCTTGACGTGGATCTTGAGGCGATCGCCGTGGACCTTTCCGACCGCGTCCCGAGAGGCGCGGGGGACCGCCTGGACGTCTAGCTCGACGTCGCCGTCTGGGCGCAGGCGGAGCACTCGCGCACGATAAAGGGGGCGGAGGGGGACGTCAAAGCCCGAAGTTCAGGGCGAGGGGGCGCTCGCCCGGTGTCCAGCCGCGCCCACGGGCCCGCGGCCAACGCAGCGATCGCCGCGGATCCACAGCGCCTCGCGGTGGAGGTTGACGGTCGTGCACACGTGATCGGGGATCAGCAAGACCAGCTCGCCCAGCTCGGGTGCTGGCTCGGCGGGATCGGTGTGGGCGCAGGGGAGGTGCTCCTCGCTGGCGCCGAGGGGGCGCAGGTCTGGGTGGCCGAGGACCGCGCAGCTCGGTCGAGCGCCGGCGTCGGGGGTGATCGCCTTGCTCCCGGCGTCCAAGGTGACGCGCCCGGGGGCTGCGCTGATCACTCGGCTGGCCACGTAGGCGGCCTGGCGCAGGCCGATGTCCGCCGCCGCCGGGGCCGAGCGGAGATCGTCGAGGACGATGGTCCCGGGGGAGATCCGGTGGCGCCAGGGGCCGCTGGCCAGCGCGGGGTGGTCCAGGGCGTGGGCGTAGCTGTGGGTGCCCGAGGTCAGCAGCTCGAGGGTGGCGAGCTCGCTGCCGAGGCGCGCGCCGAGCTCTCGGGCGAGGGCGCAGAGCTGGTCGTAGCCGGCGAAGGCGGCCGCGCGCTCGTCCCAGCGCAGGTGCCCGTCGTAGCCGTGGAGCCCGGCGAGGGCGAGGCGGGGTGTCAGGGGCAGCTCGGTGTCGCGCCATGCAGCCGGCGGCGCGCCGGTGCGGGCCATGCCCAGGTCGACGTCGAGCAGCACCGGGAGCGGCCCGGGCCAGCCCAGCTCACCGGCCCAGCGGCCGAGGGCGTCGAGGTGCGCCGGGGAGTCGGCGAGCAAGGTCACCCGGGGGCGGGCGTCCGCGGCGTCCGCGGCGTGGGCGCGAAGCAAGGCCAGGGCGCCGGCGAGGGCGGCCCGCTGGAGCGGATAGGCGACGACGATGTCGATCGCTAGCTCGCGCTCGCGCTTCGTCATGGGGGGCCGAGCTGCCCAGGCCGCCCAAGTCTCGAGGGTGAGGGCGAGCTCGTCCAAGGTCGCGACCTTGAAGTGGCGCAGGCCCGCGCGGAGCATGCTGTCGACGACCACGGCCTGCTTGCTGGTCTTGAGGTGCGGGCGCCAGCGCTCGGCCGCGCCAAAGCGGGCGACGCTCGCCGCCAGGTTGTGCTCGAGGGCGTCGAGGTCGAGGACGAGCGCCGGAGTGATCAGCGTGTCGGTCAGCGGCGCGAGGGCCTGACGCAGGCGGGCGGCCTCGCGCCTCGCGGCCTCGGCGTCGGTCGCGACAGCGGCAGTGTTCACGAGATCGGCGCGCGGGCTCCCGGGCTCGGGCATGACCGGACGATAGGTTACAACCACCCCGAGATCATGCCTGCCCCCGAATTCCCGCCCTTCGAAGCCCCCCAACGCATCTTGATGGGCCCCGGCCCCAGCGACGTCCACCCGCGGGTGCTCGCGGCCATGGCCCGCCCGACCGTCGGCCACCTCGATCCGGCCTTCGTCGGCCTCATGGACGAGGTCAAGCAGCTGCTCCAGTACGCGATGCGCACGCAAAATCAGCTGACCTTCCCGATCTCGGCGCCGGGGTCGGCGGGCATGGAGGCCTGCCTGGTCAACCTCGTCGAGCCCGGCGACGGCGTGGTGGTCTGTCGCAACGGGGTGTTCGGCGGGCGCATGCGCAGCATCGTCGAGCGCTGCGGTGGCCGGGTGATCCCCGTCGACGACGCCTGGGGGGCGCCCGTGGATCCCGGCAAGGTCGAGGACGCGCTGAAGGCCAACCCCGACGCCAAGCTCGTCGCCTTCGTCCACGCCGAGACCTCGACGGGGGCGCTGTCCGACGCCAAGGCGCTGGCCGAGCTCGCCCACGCACACGGCTGCCTGGTGGTCGTCGACGCCGTCACCTCTCTGGGCGGGGTGCCCCTCGAGGTCGACGCCTGGGGGCTCGACGCCGTCTACTCGGGCTCGCAAAAGTGCCTGTCCTGCGCGCCGGGGCTCTCGCCCGTGTCCTTCTCGCAGCGGGTCATCGAGCGCGTGCAGGCCCGCTCCACCCCGGTCCAGAGTTGGTTCTTGGATCTCGGCCTGGTCATGGGCTACTGGGGCGGCGGGGCCAAGCGGGCCTACCACCACACGGCGCCGGTCAACGCGATCTACGGGCTCCACGAGGCCCTGCGCATGCTCGCCGAGGAGGGCCTCGAGGCCGCCTGGGCGCGCCACCGCCACCACCACCAGGCGCTGGCGGCGGGCCTCGAGGCCATCGGCCTGCCCCTGCGGGTCGCCGCCGAGCACCGCCTGCCTCAGCTCAACGTCGTCGAGCTGCCCGAGGGCTTCGACGAGGCCGCGGCGCGCCGGCGCCTGCTCGCCGACTACGGCCTCGAGGTCGGCGGCGGCCTCGGTGATCTCGCCGGCAAGGTCTGGCGCATCGGGCTGATGGGCTCGGCCTGCTCGCGGCGAAACGTGCTGGCTTGCCTCGCGGCGGTCGACGACGTGATGCGCGGCGCCCTCGATGGCGCCGGTCAGGGCCGCGGCGTCGCGGCGGCCCTGGCGACCTACGGCTGATCAATCCGAGCCGGCCGAGCCGACCGAGCCGACCGAGCCGACTGATCAATCCAAGCCGGTCGAGCCGGTCGAGCCGGTCGAGTCGACCCGCGCAGTGGCGCGGGGCTGGTACCATCGCGCGGTGCTGGCCTCGCGCATGTCCCTGGCGCTCTCGCTGACGCTGACCCTCGCCGCGGCCTGCTCGTCGGGCAACGTCAACCCCGCCCCAGGGGTCCGTGGTGAGACCCAAGACGACACGGCGGCCGTCGACGCGGGCGCGGCCCAGCCTCGGCCGAGCCCCGCGTCGAGCGAGGCGCGCGAGCTCCCCGAGGGGCTGCGCGTGCTGGTCACCGGCTTCAACGACTGGCGCGAGCTCGGCGAGCCGCCCAATGTCTGGCGCTGCCGCGACAACCCGAGCTGCCGCCTGCTCGTCGGCGACGAGCGCAGCGGGGGAGACGAGATGGCGTGGGAGGGCCCGCTCGTCGATCGTCTGCGCGCGGCGGCCCCCGGCGTCGAGTGGCGCTTCTCGACCTTGCCCGTGACCTGGGGGGTGTTCGCCGAGGTCCCGCGCGACGTCGACGTGATCGTCAACATCGGCCTGGGGATCTACGATCGCACCGACGCCCTCCAGCTCGAGGCCGGGGCCTTCGATCTACGGGCCGGCGCCGACGCCCTCGGCGAGGAGCGGCCCGGGCCGATCGGTCTGCCCCCAGGGATCTCCGGCGAGGTGCTGCCGGCCCCCGAGGGCAGCGCGATCCCGGGACAGATCGACGCGCTCGCGGGGGAGACCCTCGCGGGCTACGAGATCCTCGTCGCCCAGGCGCGGCGAGAGAACACCTACCTGTGCAACGAGACCCACTTCAACGCGCTCGCGGCCGTGCACGAGGCCGACCCGGGGCAGCGTCTGGGTGAGGTCTACTTCCTGCACATCCCCTACGCCGAGCAGGGCGACTACGACTCGCTGGCGGCCGGCGTGGCCGAGGTCGTGCTCGGGCTACTCTCCCAGCCCGAGTCGGGTCGAGGGGGAGGCCCAGCTGGCGCTGCGATCGCCGGTTCACTGTGACCGTGGGCGCGCGGCGATCGAGCCGGCGCGAGCACGAGGGCGGACGCGACGGGAGCGATTTTCGCGGGAAAACCTGCTAACAACGTGAGCCGTGAGCCGTGAGCGACCGCTGCTCGTGCCCGCCGGACCGCCCGGCTCGCCCGTTCATCTGCGCTTCGACGAGGCGCTGGTCGAAGCCCAGGCCACGGACACGCTGGCGACGGCGTTGATCGCCGCGGGCGCGCTGATGACCAGCCGCTCGGCGAAGTACAGGCGCCCGCGCGGACCCTACTGTCTCAGCGGCGACTGTGGCACCTGCCTGGTCCGCGTCGACGGCCGACCCAACGTCCGCGCCTGCACCACGGCGGTGCGCGAGGGCATGCGGGTGAGCTCGCAAAACAGCTACAAGCCGCGCCGCCTCGACCCCACGGCGATCGTCGATCACCTGTTCCCGGGGGGCATGGATCACCACCACCTCATGGTCCGCCCGCGCCTGGCCAACGAGCTGATGCAGGCCTTCGCCCGCAACCTCACCGGCTTTGGCGAGCTGCCCGAAGGCGTGGGCGAGCGGGCCTGCGAGCACGTCGATCATCACCTGCCGGTGGTCATCGTCGGCGCGGGCGCGGCCGGGCGCGCGGCGGCGGCGACCTTCGAGCGCCTCGGCGTGGATCACCTGGTCGTCGAGCGCCGCGATCGCGCGCAGCTCGAGGCCGCGCTGGCCGAGGGCGAGGCGCTCCCTGCTCAGCTGGTCGCTCGCTGCGGCGCCTTTGGCCTCTATCCGGGGCCGTGGTCGCCCGCGGGCGAGGTCCGGGCTGTGCTCGCGACCAGCGAGATCGATCGCCGTGTAGGCGTGAGCGGGGGCGGGGACGCGGGGGAGGGCGAAGAACTCGAGCGCCTGCGCAGCGTCCGGCCGCGCCACCTGATCTTCGCCACGGGCTCCCGGGATCCGATGATCCCCTTCGCCAACAACGACCTCCCGGGGATCGTCGCCGCGCGCGGGCTGATCCGGGCGCTGCGCCGGGCCGACGCGCGCATCGCTGGGCGCTGCGTGGTCGTGGGCGAGGGCGAGTGGGCCGAGACGCAGCGCGCGGCTCTCGACGCGCTGCGCAGCCCAGGCGCGCCCAGGGTCGAGTGCGTCGCCCCCGAGGACATCGAGCGGGCCGTGGGCGGCGATCGCCTCGAGGCGCTCTTGTGTCGCGGGGGGCGGATCAGCTGCGCGCTCCTGGCCGTGGCGGCGCGCCCGGCCGCGGCCCACGAGCTCCCGGCCATGGCCGGGGTCGAGCTGCGCTTCGACGGCGCGGGCTTTTGTGTGGTCCGCGAGGCGCAGGGGCGCTGCGGGAGCCTGGGCGCGACGAGCCTGTGGGCTTGCGGAGACCTGTGCGGCTTCATCGGCGACGGGGCGGCCGCGCGCGACGGGGCGCGGGTCGCCGAGGCCGTGGTCTCGGCCCTGGCCCTCGACGCGCCCAGCGACCGCGCCCGCCACTTCGTCCCCGTCGAGCCTCCGGCGCCCCCGGTCATGCGCGAGCGCCCGGTGGTCGGAGACGCCTTCGCCGATCCCGAGCCTGCGCCCGAGCCCGCTTCCGACGGAGGCCAGCCATGAGCGATCGCGTGTTCTTGTGCCGCTGCGAAGACGTGGCGCTGAGCGACCTCGACCACGCCCTCGCGGCGGGGCTCTCGACCATCGAAGAGATCAAGCGCTACACGGGCCTGGGCACCGGGCCGTGCCAGGGCAAGGAGTGCGTATCGGCCCTCGCTTGCGCGCTCGTTCGCCGGGGGATCGTCGCGCCCGAGCGCCTGCGCCCCTTCACCGCGCGGCCGCCCGTGGAGCAGGTCAGCTTCGGCGCCCTGGCCACGGTCCCCGATCCCTTCATCGATCCCTCGCCGCCGGAGCACGCCACGGGGGAGCCGGGAGGGGAGCCCTCGGGGGAGGAGGCCAGGGAGCCGTGAGCGTCGCCCTGGGCAGCCCGCGGGCCGAGCTCGCCGAGGAGCTCGACTTGTTGATCATCGGCGGGGGGATCATGGGCCTGTCGCTGGCCTACAACCTCGCCGAGCTCGCGGCCGCGCCGGCTGGGCGCGGGGCGAGCAAGCTCGGGACCATCGACCCGAACAAGATCGCGGTGGTCGAGCGCAGCTACCTGGTCTCGGGGGCCTCCGGGCGCAACGGCGGAGGCCTGCGCATGCAGTGGGGCGACGCCGGCAACGTCGCGCTGATGCGCGAGAGCATCGAGATCTGCCGCCACCTCGCCCAGCGCCTGAACATCAACCTGTGGTTTCGCCAGGGCGGCTATCTGTTCCTGGCGCGGACCGAGTCGGGCGAGCGTCGCCTGCACCGCAACGTGGCGATCCACGAGCAAGTCGGCGCGCCGACGCGCCTGCTCGCGGCCCGCGAGGCCCTCGAGCTCGTGCCCGAGCTCGACGTCTCCGAGGTCCGCGTGGCCGCCTTCAACCCCGAGGACGGCGTGGTCTTCCCCTGGCCGTTCGTGTGGGGCTACGCCGGCCAGGCGGTCGCTCGCGGGGTCAGCCTGCGCACGCACACCAGCGTCGAGTCCCTCGAACCCGCGTCCGGGAGCGGCTACGTGGCGCGCCTGTCCACGGGCGAGCGCGTGCGGGCGGCCCGGGTGATCAACGCGACCGGGGCCTGGAGCGTGGGCATCAACCGCGGCCTGGGCATCGAGCTGCCCAACCATCCCCACCGCCACGAGATCCTGTCGAGCGAGCCGCTCAAGCCCTTCTTGGATCCCCTCGTCGTCGACCTCGAGACCGGGCTGTACTTCTCGCAGAGCACCCGCGGCGAGATCGTCACCGGCATCACCATGCCCGATCCACCGGGCAAGCCCACGGCCGAGGGGGTCGAGCTCGGCTCGAGCCTGCGCTTTTTGTCCAACGTCTCGCGGGCGCTGATCCGCGTGCTGCCCGTGGCCCGTCACCTCTCGCCGCTGCGCCAGTGGTCGGGGCCCTACGACATCTCCCCCGACGGCGACGCGATGGTCGGGCCGAGCCCCGATCACCCGGCGCTGATCCAGGTGTGCGGGTTCACGGGTCACGGCTTCATGATGGCCCCCGCCGTGGGCCGCCTGCTCGCGCGCTGGCTGGTCCTCGGCGAGGCCCACCCGATGCTGACGCGCTGGGATCCCTGCCGCTTCCGCGACGGCCGGGCGGCGCGGCGCGAGGACATGATCATCGGCTGAGGCGCGCGCGGGAGCGGTTACTGGCTATGGGTTACTGGCTATGGGTTACTGGGGCTGAGACTCGGGCTTGGGCTGAAGCTCGGCGGGCGGCGGCTCGCTCAGCGGCACCTGGCGCAGGGCCTCGGCCTCGGTGCGAGCACGCTCGGCGAAGAGGCTGCGCCCGCGGGCGTCCTCGACCTCGGCGAGGGTCTCGTAGAGCAGGGGCAGCAGCCCGGCGGCGCGCTCGCCGGTGGCTTTGCCCTCCTCGAGGCCGTCCTGGCAGGCCCCGGCGGCGTCGCTCCACAGCGCCGCCTTGGCGAAGAGCCGGCAGCGACGCAGGTGCAGGCGGACGCGGGAGTAGTGCGGCTCGGGGTGGAGCCGATCATAGATCTCGAGGGCGCGATCGTAGGCCTCGCGGGCCTGCTCGTAGTCGCCGAGCTCCTGCCACATGCGCCCGATGTTGATCTGCGCGACGGCGAACTCGCTCGACTGGGTCCCGCTGTCGGCGACGAAGATCTCGGCCGCGCGCTGGAAGTCGACGAGGGCCTCCTGGTGCCGGCCACGCTTGGTGTTGACGTTGGCGATGGCCTGGAGGACCACGGCGATGTGCGGGGAGTCGGCGCCAAAGACCTGCTCGCGGATGTCGAGGGCCGCGCGCAGGGCTTCGTCGGCCTTCTCGAGGTCGCCGTCGAGGGTGTAGGCGTTACCGAGGTTGATGTAGACCGCGGCGAGCTTGGGGTGGGTCGGGCCGTAGACGTTCTTGTAGCGGGTCGCGGCCTCGCGCAGCAGGGTCTTGGCCTCGTCGTAGCGCTCGAGCGATCCGAGCGCGCCGCCGGTGTTGACCATCAGCAGCAAGGTGATCGGATCCTCCTCGCCAAAGACCTCGCGGGCGCGCTCGAGGGCGGACTGGTAGCGCTCGAGGCTCTCGGCGTACTTGCCGTCGCGGTGCAGCAGGGCCGCGTAGGCGTTGTCGTAGCGCAGCCACAGCTCGGGCTGGTCGCCGGCGCGGATGATCGCCGAGCTCGCGGCGAGGGTCCACGCCTTGCCCTCGATCGGGCGATCCTGGCGGTAGCCGATCGCGTGGATCAGCCGCGTCCACGCGCGGGCCTCTTGCTCGGGGTCATCGAGCTGCGCGGCGAGGCCGATGGCCTCGCGCAAGCTGGCCTCGCCGCCCTCGGCGTCGCCGGTCTCGAGCTGGGACTCGGCGAGCTCGAGCAGCGCGCGCAACAAGGTGCTCGGGTGATCGAGGCCGCGGGCGCGCTCGACCGCGCGCGACTGCAGGGGCAGGCTCTCGTCGAACTTGCTCAGCCGGGCGCGGGCGCGGGCGCGGTCGAGTTCGCTGTCGATGGCCGCGAGCTTCTCGAGGCTCAGGGCGTCGAGGACCTCGGGATCGGACTCGTCGCTGGCCTTGACCGTGGCGCAGACCGTCGGCCTGCGCAGACCCGAGGCCGCGCCCGTGGACCGCTCGACGACCTCGTCGTCGGCCTCGGTGAGCACGTCGACGAGGGCCGAGAAGTCTTGCCGGGCCTGATCGAGGCAGTCCATGCGCACGTCCATGAGCCGCTCGGACTGCTCGCCGACGACCTGTGTCGCCCGGCAGATCTCGGTGCGCTCGGCCGCCCAGGTCTCGGCCCAGACGTCGAGGGTCTGGATCACCCGCCTGGCCGAGTCGTTGGCGAAGGGCTTGCTCGACTCGGCGAACACGGTCTGGATGCGCTCGCGCTGGAGCTCGCCCCAGGACTCGTGGATCTCGTCCCCGACGCCGTCGCATAGATCGTCCTCGTCCTCCTGACCGAGGGCGAAGCCGAGCACGCCCGCGGCCACGCCGAGGAACACGAGGGCGATCAGCGTGACCCGTCGGCGCCGGCGCTTGGGGTCGCGCTGGAGCGCGTCGAGCAGGGCGCCCATGGACGGCCAGCGCTCGGCGGGCTGCGGGGCGAGGCCGCGGGCGATGACCTTGTGCACCCACAAGGGCACGGCGCGGGCGTTGCCCTCGCGCGGCGGCGGCGGGAGCTTGCCCGCGGTCATCTTGGCCAGGCGCTCGCGGCGATCGAGGCTCTCGAAGGGCAGGCGGCCGTAGAGCGCCTCGTAGAGGCTCACGCAAAAGGCGTACTGATCGGTGTAGGGCCCGAGGCGCAGGTCCATGTGCTGCTCGGGCGCCATGTAGGCGGGCGTGCCCACGAGCCGCCCGGCGACGGTCAGCTCGGCGTCGGCGTTCGACTGGATCTCCTCGATCAGCGCGTCCTCGGCCGTGCCGTCGATGGAGTCGCCGTCGATGGTCCGGCGGTGTCGATCGAGCTCCGCGCGCTCGGCCTCGCTGTCGGGCGCGGCGCGCTGGCTGTCCGCGCCGCGAGGGCGCTCCTTGGCCACGCCAAAGTCGGCCACGCGGACGTCCCCCTCCTTGCTGAGCAGCACGTTCGAGGGCTTGAAGTCGCGGTGGATGATGCCCGCCGCGTGCGCGGCCTCGAGGCCGCGCCCGGCCTGGATGAACTTGTCGAGCACGGCCCCCCAAGGCCGCGGGGCGTCGCGCAGCCACTCGCGCAGGTTCGTGCCCTCGACGAACTCCATCGCGATGTAGACCTGATCTTCGAACACGTCGACGTCGTGCACGGTCACGACGTTCGGGTGGCTGAGCCGCGCGAGGGCCTGGGCCTCGCGGAACAGTCGGCTGCGTCCCGAGGTGTTTGTCTCGTCGCCGCTCGCGTTGCGCAGCAGCTTGAGCGCGACCTTGCGGTTGAGCTTGGGATCGTAGGCCGCGCAGACCAGGCCCATGCCACCCATGCCGATCGAGTCGAGGATGATGTAGCGCCCGACGGTCGAACGGACGCGCGCCTCGCCCGGATCGCTGTCCAGGTCCGCGACCGTGTAGTTGGTCATCTGTGACCTGTCGAGCTTGGGCTCGGAGTCCATGAGCGCGACGCCATTGTATCGCGCGCTCGTGTTCGCACTCAGTGGCGCTGATTGCTCGAAAACACACACCCCAACCCACCGTTCCGGCCATGAGTAGAGGGATAATTTTCCTAATCTCTGACCTTTTTTTTCGTCACTGTGGAACACGATTTCAGTGACACTGAAAAGATGCACAAAAATGCGAATTTGGGCAAAGGGCGCAGTCTGGAGTAGGCTACAGCCCTATTTTTTTTCCATTTTGATCTGGCTTAAAATTGTAGTTTCACTCATATTTACTCCATAGTCCGAACGACGGAGACCCCTCCATGCGCAACACTACGCTCGCCCTCTCGCTCCTTCCTCTTCTCGCCCTCACCCCCGCCTGTGATGGCGCTGAGAACGCCCAAAGCGAGAGCTTTCGCGAGGCGGATGATGTGTGCATCGAGTTGAGTCAAGCTAGTGATGAAGATGACGAAGATGACGGTGACACCGTCATCTGGCAGCTCCTCGATATCGACGTCTATCACGGCGGCGGCGCCAACATCGGAGAGCTGGTGCTGAGCTTCGACGACGTCGGCATCTACGACGCCGAGGACAACCAGACCTGCGCGTTCGAGTTCACCAAGGGCGCCGCCACCTTGCGCGACCTCAACGCCAGCACCCCCGAGGACGAGGTGTTGTTCACGCTAGTGGGTGATCGCGTGTTCGCGGGTGAGGTCGACGTCCCCCGCCTGCGCGACAAGGACTGGCGGGAGTGGGACAAGCTGCAGCTCACCTACTCGGGCGCGGGGGTGTGGTGGGGCAACTACGAGGTCGTGGCACTCGAGGCGAACGTCGATCTCGAGCTGACCACCGACACGCGCAAGCTGCTGATCGCCGCGCTGCTCGACGGCCGCTGCGGCAGCGCAGGCCTCTAAATAGAAGCTTCTCGAGGAGAGCGAGAGCGGGGCGACCCCGAGATCGGCGCAGCCGGCCTCGGGGTTCGTCTTTTGGGCGGGGCGGACGCTCAGCGGGTCTCGTGCTGGCCGACGCGACAAGGCAGCGCGCGCCGACCACGGTGCTCGGCGAACATGCGCAGGACAAAGGCGCCGGAGGGCCGCGCGCGCAGCTGACGAGCGCGGGCCTCGAGCTCGCCGCCGAGGGCGTCGAGCTCGGGGATCCACGCGCCGTAGCCATCGCTGTGGCCGACGCCGAGGGCCAGGGAGGCGAGCGCGGCGAAGCTGAGATCGGCGGCGCTGAAGCGATCGCCGCACAGGAAGGGGCGGCCGTCATCGAGGCGGGCGTCGACCTCGTCGAACATGGCCGTGATGCGCGACCAGGCGCGCTGCGCTCGATCTTCGCGGACACCCAGGCGCTCGCGCAGGCCGACGCGGATCGCGGGCAGGCTCGCAATGAACACCCCCGCCTGGACGGGGCCGACGCTGCGGCGGGCGAGCTCGATGAGCAGGTCCGTGTGGGGCAGGAGCGTGTGATAGACGGCGACGCGGACGTCGGCGCCGAAGCGACCGCTGAAGTGGCGCTCGAGCTCGGCGGCCTCCGGTGTCCAAAACAGGTCGCGCTCGCGGTCGTTGGCCTGGACGTTGGCGAAGGCCAGGATCTCGCTCGAGTCGGTCAGCGCGCGCGCGCCGGTGATCAGCGCTGGCGTGGAGAAGCGCGTCGACTGGGGATCGGCCCGCCCGGCCTGCCGGGGGAGGAGCGCGGCGACCACCGCCGGGAAGTGCAGCATGGGCAGCTGGGGCCGCTCGACGTAGGGGAGGCTGAAGTAGTCGAGGGCCCAGCGAGCTTTTTCACAGTAGTGCGAGGGCCGGATGGTGATCAGTCGCCAGGTCATTGCGAGCCTCGGTGCCTCAACGTGACCCAAAGATCGCCGTGCCCACGCGGATCATCGTGGCGCCTTCTTCGATCGCAACCTCGAAGTCGGCGCTCATGCCCATGGACAGCTCGCCGAGGCTGACGCGCTCACGCGGGAGGCGGGGGCACAGCTCGTCGCGCAGGCGATCGCGAAGCTCTCGCAGCGCGCGAAACCACTGTCGGGTCTGCTCGGCGTCGCCGGCGGGAGGGATGATCATCAGGCCGCGGCAGCGGACCGCGCCGTGCTCGGTCCAGGCGCAGGCCTCGAGCAGCTCGGGCAGCGCGTCGATGGGGGCGCCGGCCTTTTGCGCCTCGCCGGCGATCGCCACCTCGAAGAGGATGTCCTGGACGCAGCCGGCCTCGTGGGCGCGGCGATCGATGGCGGAGATCAGCTCGCGGCGGTCGACCGTGTGGATCATCGCGGTCTTGGCGACGAGGTACTTGAGCTTGTTGGATTGGATCGCACCGATGTAGTGCCAGCTAGCTGGGAGCAGCCCTGGCCAGTCGTGCTGTTTGTCGCGCAGCTCCTGGGCGTAGTTCTCACCGAAGTCGCGCAGCCCGGCGGTGTGCGCGGCGATCAGCTTGGCGAGGGGCTGGCGCTTGCTGACACCGATCAGCCGGACATCGGGGCCCGGCCCGCGGCGCTCGATGGCCGCGGCCACGCGGGCCTCCACTGCGTGCAGGCGCTCGGCGATCGGATCGGAGGTTGGCGTGTCGGTCACTGCGTGGGTTCCTGGGCGAGGGCGTCGACGACCTGCGCGAGGGGCAGGCCGACGACGGAGGTGTAGCTGCCGTCGATGCGGGTGACCAGGGCTGCGGCGCGGCCTTGGATCGCGTAGCCGCCGGCCTTGTCCGTCCACTCGCCGGCGTCGAGGTGCGGCTCGATGAATTCGTCGAAGGCAGGGCCGACGAGCTCGCGCATGTGGACGGTCGTGGTCTCGACGAGCTCGCGCCGCCACAGCTCGGGTCGCCCGGGATCGCGGCGAGCGATGGCGCAGGCCGTGGTCACCTCGTGTGGCCGCCCGGCGCAGAGCTCTCGCAGCATCGCCCGGGCGTCGTCGCGGTCTCGGGGCTTGCCCAGGGGCGCCCGGGCGACGTCGAGCCACACGGTGGTGTCGGCGCTGAGCAGCACGAGAGGGACCTCGGTCGGCCCAGAGGCAGAGGTAGAGGCAGAGGTAGAGCCAGAAGCGAAGGCGCGCTCGAGCTCGAGCTTGGCGACGGCCAGCTCGAGCTTGGCGCTCGCGACCCTGCGCGCGTAGTCGACGGGGGCCTCGCCGGGCCGCCAGCGCTCGTCGCAGTCGACGGGCTGCTGCTCGAAGCGCAGCCCGGCCATGGTCAGGAGCTCGGCCCTGCGAGGGGAGGCCGAGGCGAGGATCAGCTCGATGGGGCGCGAGGCGGCGATGCGGACATGCTCGCTCGTGGATGGCGTCCGCGCAATCGGGCTCGGCTACACTTTCCCCATGTCAGCGCCCGCCCAGGCTTCGGTGCCCCCTCACATCCTCTTCGCCCTGCTCGGGGTGCCGCTCGCGGTCGGTTCCGCGCTGATGACCTCGTCTTCGCCGCCCTGCGCCCTCGAGCACGAGGGTCCGGTCGACGCGGTCACCCAGCCCGAGGCGGCGCAGCAGGACGTCCTGCGTGGGCTGTGGACGCGCTACGAGGGCCGCAAGGAGGGCGATCCCCTGCGCTTTTGGTACTTCCACGGCGAGGGCAAGGGTCTGTATCGCTACGGCAAGGTCGGCCTCGCCCACACGCACAGCTTCGACTACGCCGTCGACGGGGACGCGCTCGAGCTGCGCTTTCGCAAGCTCGGCGACACGCAGCGCACTCGCCTGCGCCTGGGTCGAGACGAGGACGGCCGACGCTGGATGAGCCTCGACGAGGATCCGCGTGAGCCAGGCGCACGCTACTACCTGGTCGATAGTGATCTCGACCTCGCCGCGGCCGCGGACTGCTGGCGAGGGCGGGGGGAGGGGGAGGGCGAGGGCGCAGACGCGAGCGCGGCGCTGGGCGATCGCCTGTGGATCGACTACCGCAACTATGCCACGGGTGGTGCGGGCTTCCACATGTATCAGCTCGCAGCCTCGGCCATGGACGGGCGCGGCGTGGGTTGGTTTCACCGCGGCGACTTCGACGACTGGACGACCGAGTCGCTGACCTACCGCATCGACGGCGATCAGATCGAGCTCTTCTTCGACCTGCGCGAGGAGCCCAACGTCACCGCCTTCGATCTGCGCGAGGTCGAGGGCGGGCGGGTGCTCGAGCTCGCCGAAGATCCGCGCGACTTCTGGGCGCGGCACCGCTATCGAGACGGCGGGCGTTCATTTGGTGCCCATGCCTTCGACCGGGTGATCGGCCTCGAGGCGCTGGACTGTCACTGAGTCGAGGTGAGGCGGCCGCGCCGCGTGGGGCTGCGCGAGAATTCGTCCCCAAAGCCAGGGGTCGATCTGGTAGTTGAGTGAAGTGCGCAACACGCAGACGCTCACCTCGTTCATCTCGCTGTCTCTGCTCGCGCTCGCGGCCTGCTCCGACGACGCCACCGGGAGCAGCGAGACACAGACGAGCACCGACGACGAGGTCGGGAGCTCGACGGACTCGGACACGGGGGAGAGCGAGACCGAGACGGACGAGAGCGAGACCGAGACCGACACGACGGACACGGACGAGAGCGAGACCACGGACCTGATGGGCAACGCCGCGCTGCGGGTGCTCAACGCCAGCCCCAACGCCGAGGCGGTCGACATCTACCTCGACGATGACGACTTGCCGCATATCTATGGCCTGTCCTTCCCGGGGAGCACCGGCTACGTCGAGGTCCCCTCGACGACCCAGCTGATGACCGTGACGGTTCAGGGGGTCCCCATCGACGAGGACGCGCTGAGCTTCGCGCTCGATCTGAGCGCCTACAGCTACTTCACCGCGGTGATCCATGGCTACGCGGACGGGCCCATGGGAATGCAGCTCGACGATCAGGCCGAAGCCGTCCCGGCCGCGCAGATGCGTTATCAGCAGTTCGTCCACGTCGCCCCCGACGTGGGGCAGGTCAACGTGTTCATGGCCGACGGGGATCTGGAGCCGCTGGTTCCAGACCTCGACTACACGGGCAGCCAGACCGTCGAGCTGCCCGTGGGCGCGCAGGATCTACTCCTCGACATCGACGGCGACGACGCCCCCGACCTGAGCTTCTCGGTCCCCGATCTCGGGGGGAACACCTTCATGTCGCTCTACGTGGTCAACGAGGTCGAAGAGGGCGCGGACGAGGATCGGGTGTTCTTGCTCGCGCAGCTCTTCGAGCTCTGGTCCAGCGAGGTCGTGCGCGTCGACGCCGACCGCTGTGGGGATGGGGTCATCGACGAGCTCGAATTTTGCGACGAGGTCGTCCCCTACGAGATGACCTGCGAGGACCTCGGCCTGCTCGGCGGGGCCTTGGGCTGCTCCGCCGACTGCATGGGCTTCGACTCCGGGCGTTGCTTCGACGTCGAATACTGCACCGACGATGCGCTGGCGATCCCCGACAGCGACGACGCGGGGGTGTCGCAGGAGCTGGTGATCGCCGACGCGGTCGGGGCATTCACCGAAATCAACATCTATCTCGACGTCAGCCACAGCTGGCTCAACGACCTCGACTTCGAGATTCAGAAAGACGGCGGGACCACGGTGCTGCTCGCCGATCACTTCCTGGCCCAGGACACCACCTCTTGTGGCGGTACCGACATGCTAGCGATCCTCGGCGACGCCGCGTCGATCTCGATCGTCGATGCCTGTGACGAAGAGGTCATGCCGGCGATTGACGGATATTTCATCCCGCAGGGCTCGCTGGCGGACTTCGACGGAGATGTGGCTCAAGGGACCTGGAAACTGTCCGTCAGCGACTCCGGGCTCGGCGACAGCGGCCAGGTCAACCATTGGTGTGTGCGTTTCGACCTCGAGTGAGTGGGGTGGCTAGCAGACTATTCAGGCTGGGTATGTAGCCATTGCGGTGCTCGGCACTGAATGACTGCTCTGGCTTTGCACAAATTGGCCCTCGGGTCGCCTTCCTCACCCCAAGTCGGCGTGAATCTGGTACGCATGAAAAATGCGTAAGAGCCTGATTGTTTTGCCGCTCTCGTTGGTCTTCCTCGCGTCCGCGTCCGCGTGCTCGGACGACGCGATTGGCGAGGACCTCGACACTTTGACGGACACTGACGACGAGGTCGGAGACACGGAGACCGACACGGCGGAGACCGAGACGAGTAGCACGGACACGGACACCGGCGAGACGGACACCGGCGAGACGGACACCGGCGAGACGGACACCGGCGAGACGGACACCGGCGAGACGGACACCGGCGAGACGGACACCGGACAGGTGGAGGGCGAGGCGGGCCTGCGGGTGCTCCACGCTGGCCTCGACGCGGGGGATGTCGACGTCTACCTCGACGGCGCGGACGATCCTCTGGTCGCGACGCTGCCCTTCGAGAGCGGGGTCGCGTACATCACGGTCGAGGCGGGCAGCCACACGATCGTCGTGACCCCGGCGGGGGGCGCCATCGAGGACGCGATGTTGACCACCGACATCGAGCTGCAGATGGACAGCGACTACTCCTTCGCCCTCTACGACTACCTGGCGAATTTCTCGGGCCTGCTGCTCGAGGACTCCTACGACGGTCCCGCCGAGGGCAACACCCTCTTCCAGATCTCACACGTGGCGCCGGACGTCGACCAGGTCGACCTCTACATGCTCAGCGAAGAGCCGATCCAGGCGCTGGTCTCGGACCTCGACTTTGGTGCGGCCCAGGTCGTCGAGGCGGCCGCTGGCGCGCTGCCGGTCGGGATCGACGTCGACGACGACCAGGTCCCGGACCTGACCTACACCCTGCCCGACTTCGGCGCGGACGTGCTCGTCGATCTCTACGTGGTCAACCAGGCCGACGAGGCCGTCGTGTTCTTGCTCGCGCAGCTCAGCGATGGCTCGGTCGTGCGGATCGACAGCGACGTCTGCGGAGACGGCGTGGCGCAGTACCTCGAGCTCTGCGACGGCGAGGACTTCAAGGAGCTGACCTGCGCGGACATGGGCAAGGCCAGCGGCGTGCTCACCTGCAACGCGGCCTGCGGCGTCGAGATCGACGCGTGCACGGACTACTACGAGTTTTGCTCCGAGGAGGTGCTCGACATCCCCGACAACGACCAGGATGGCGTGACCCAGGACATCGTGATCGCGGACGAGATCGGGACGGTCGGCGACATCGACGTCTACCTCGACGTCAGCCACACCTGGCTCAACGACCTCAACTTCGACCTCACCAAGGACGGCGGGACCAACGTGCTGATCGTCGATGGGTTCTTGGATCAGGACAACAGCAGCTGCGGCGGCGACGACATGATCGCGGTCCTCGACGACGAGGCCGCGACCTCGATCGTCAACGCCTGCGACACCGACATCGATCCGCCCGCGATCAACGGGACCTTCGCGCCCGAGGGGGCGCTCGCCGACTTCGACGGTGAGGCCGGCACGGGCACCTGGACGCTGCATGTCTACGACCAGTTCAACCAGGACACTGGTGACGTCAACCAGTGGTGCGTGCGCATCACGCCTGAGTGAGCCCTGCGCTCGCGCAGAGGCCGGCGTGGACCTTGGTCGCGCCGGCCTCGTCATTTGACTGAGCGCGAAAATTTCAAAAAAAAGTTCGAGCGCGCCGCACCGGCTCGGGCCGCGGGCCGAAGACAGGTCGTGGACCCGAGCGAGCCGAGCTTCGAACGCACTGCCTGTCCCTCTCGACCTGCCCTGGGCGCGCGCGGCCCTGCTCGGCCAGAGGGGGGTCCGGCGGCCTTCGCCGACTCGGGCGCGCGCAGGCGAGATGTCGGGGGAGCTCGCCTCGGGCTGGCTCGGGTCGGGCTGGCTCGACTGGGGCTGGGCGCGCTGGCGATCGCCGGGGCGTCGGCGGGCTGCGTCGACGCACCGCGGGTGGATCTCGACGGTCCGCAGGTGGTGGCCAGCGCGCTGGATGACGCGCCCGTCGAGGTCTCGGTGCTCCCCGAGCTGTGGGTCGAGCTCGACGAGGCGCTGGACCCCGACTCGATCCACGCCGGCGCGGTGGCCGTGGTCCCCTGGGAGGTGGTGGGCGACTGCTCGCTGAGCTTGCTGTGCGAGGAGGGGCAGTGCGCGCGCGGTCGCTGCTGGGTGGAGGCGCTGTCTTCGAGCGACCGCCGAGCCCTCGACGCCGGGACCTTCGCGGGCGGCGTGGCGCTGAGCTTCGCGCTCGGGGACGGAGGGAGCGATGGGCGAGGGGAGGGGGCGCGCCTGTCGGTTCGACCGCTGCGTCCGCTCGCGGCCCACACCCGCTACAGCCTGGTCCTGGGCGCGGCCGTGCGCGATCGCAGCGGCGCGGCCCTGGGCGGGCCGGGGGGCGAGCCGCAGGCCTGGGCGCGGGACTTCGTGACCGCGGCGGCGGGCAGCGCTGGCCCCGAGCCGCAGCTGGTCCAGCCCGCGCCGGGTCAGCGCGGCGTGCCCACCAACCTCGCGTGGGTCGACCTGGCCGTGTTCCCGCCGGTGCCGCTGCCCCAGGCCGAGGCCGAGCTGATCCTCGAGGCCGAAGACGGCGGCCCCCCGGCGCGCCTGGGCGAGGCCTCGACCTGCCCCGGCTGGGTCCCGGGGACCTGCCTGCGCACGCGCCCCTTGGCGCCGCTGCGGCCACAGACGCGCTATCGCCCGGCCGGGGGCAGCCTCGTCGACGCCGCGGGGCGCTCGGCCCTGACGCCGGCGGCCGAGCGCGAGACCTGGTTCGAGACCGGCGCGGGCGAGGACCTCGAGCTGCCGGCGCCCGCGCTCTCGTCGGGGCTGCGCGGGCGCTGCGTGGTGATAGCCCTCGACAGCGCCGAGCCCCTCGAGCTCGAGCTGGCGGTCGAGGGCGCCGTCCGGCGCGGGAGCGTGGCGGCCCCCGGTGGGCTGATCGGCCTGGCCGCCGCGGCCCGCAGCGAGGGCGAGGCGGTGCCCTGGACGCTCTCGGTCCGCGACCTCGCGGGCAACGCCGCGGCGTTCTCGGGGGCGCTCACGGCCGGGGCGAGCTTCGACCCCGAGCTGCCGGCGGTGGACATCACCGAGGTCCTCGCCAACCCCGCTGGTCCGGAGCCCGACGCCGAGTTCGTCGAGCTGCGCCTGTCGCCGGACGCCGCGGGGCCCGCGGAGCTCGGCGGCCTCGTGCTCAGCGATCTCGATCCCGCGAGCTTGGCCACGCTCTACGCCGCCGGCGAGACGATCCCCGGAGACACCTTGCCCGCGCTGAGCCTCGCGCCCGGGGAGCTCGCGCTGCTCGTGTCCAGCGGCTGGGCGCCGGGCCTGGGGGAGGACCCCGCGCCGCCCGCGGGCGCGGCGATCCTCGTCCTCGACGCCAGCTTGGCCAGCGGCGGGCTCAAGAACGCCGGCGAGGCGCTGAGCCTGTGGCGCCCCGGGCCAGCGGGGCCCCAGCTCGTGGCCAGCTACGGCGACTGGATCGACACCGGCGCCTCGGCCCACAACGGCCGCAGCGTGGTCGGAGAGGGCGGCGGCTGCGATCTCCCGGATCGCTGGCGCGCGCACCCGCAGGGCCGCTCGGGGCCGGGGCTGCTGCCCTGACTTTGCCAAGCCGGCCTGTGAATTGGATGCTCGGTCGACATGCCCGAACGACGCGGCGAGCCCCAGGAGCTCGAGCTGCTCGAGGGCGTGGTCGAGCGCACCGTCTACCACGACCTCGACTCACGCTGGACGGTGCTGCGCGTGCACGTCCAGGGCGAGGCCACGCTGGTCACCTTCGTGGGCCGCAGCCTCGGGGTCGAGGACGGCGCGGAGGTCAGCGCCCACGGGCGCTGGACGGTCCACCCCAGCCACGGGCGCCAGTTTCAGTTCGAGCACCTCAAGCTGCGCCAGCCGACCACCGAGACCCAGATCGTCGCGCGCCTCAAGACCTACCCGGGCATCAAGGACGTCATGGCCGAGCGCATCGTCAAGCGCTTCGGCACCGACACCCTGGACATCTTCGACAAGCAGCCGCGGCGCCTGCTCGAGGTCGCCGGCCTCGGGCAAAAGACCCTCGAGGCGATCACCGAGCACCACGACTCGCGCCAGGGCCCGATCGCCGGCCTCGAGAACCGCCTGCTCGAGCTCGAGGTCTCCCCGCGCCTGGGCAAGATCCTCCATGATCGCTACGGCGACGGGGCCATGGCGATGCTCGAGCACCACCCCTACCGCCTCGCCCGCGAGGTCCGGGGCATCGGCTTCGCGACCGCCGACAAGATCGCCCGGGCCCTGGGCGTCGACCTCGACAGCGACGAGCGCGTCGACGCGGGCATCGTCCACGCCCTCGAGCGCGCGCAAAACGAGGGCCACTGCGCGCTGCCGCCAAGGCAGCTGATCGAGCAGGCCCGCGCCGTGCTCGGCCTGCCGAGCGCCCGGGTGGAGACTGGCGTCGACCGGCTGATCGACGACGGCGAGCTCGTGCCGCGGCTGCGCCCGGCCGACGAGGGCCCCGAGGAGCTCTACTTCCTGCGCCGCTTCGACGTCGCCGAGGACAACCTCGTCGAGCACCTGCGCGGCCTGGCGATGAACCCCTGCGCGGCCTGGCCGGTGGGCGACCTGCCCGATCACCTCTCGCCGGGGCAGCGCCGCGCCGTCGAGGCCGTGGCTCGCTGCGGGGTCGTGATCCTCACCGGCGGCCCGGGCACGGGCAAGAGCACCGTGGTCGCCAACGTCATCGCCGTGGCCGCCGCGGCCGGCGAGGCGCTGATCCTCACCGCGCCCACGGGCCGGGCCGCCAAGCGCCTCGAGCAGACCACCGGCAAGTCCGCGAGCACGGTCCACCGCCTGCTCGAGGTCCGCCCGGAGTCCGGCGAGTTCAACTACTGCGCCAACAACCCACTCGACTCGGGCCTGGTCGTCGTCGACGAGAGCTCGATGCTCGACCTCGAGCTCGCCGAGTCACTGATCACCGCGCTGACCCCCAAAAATCGCCTTTTGCTCGTGGGCGACGCGGATCAGCTGCCCTCCGTGGGCCCCGGCAACGTGCTGCGCGACCTGATCCGCGCCGCCGAGCAGCTCGGGCCGACGGGGCCGATCCCCGTGGTCCGCCTCGACACGATCTTTCGCCAGCAAGAGGGCTCGACGATCGTCACCAACGCCCACCGGGTGCTCCACGGCGAGGCCCTGGTCCCCGATCAGCCCAGCCGCGGCAAGACCGGGGAGTTCTTCGTGCTCCGGGCCAGCGACGCCGAGCGCACCCACGCGCGGATCGTCGAGATGGCGGCCGAGCGCGTGCCCGCGGCCTACGGCCTCGATCCGATCGGCGAGATCCAGGTGCTGTGCCCGATGCACAAGGGCAAGGCCGGGACCGAGGCCTTCAACCTGGCGCTCCAGGCTCGCTACACCGGGGACAACGAGGGCCTCGAGATCCCGGGGCCGCGCGGCGCCGATGCGCGGCTGTTTCGCGTCGGGGATCGCGTCATGCAGATCCGCAACGACTACGACCGCGGGGTGTTCAACGGGGACATCGGCGTGGTCAGCCGGGTCAACCAAGGCGCCGGCGACATGACCGTCGACTTCGACGGGGTCTACGCCACCTACGCGCGCAAGGACCTGGGGTCGCTGCGCCTGGCCTACGCGATCTCGATCCACAAGAGCCAGGGCAGCGAGTTCCCGGCGGTGCTCATCCCCCTGCTCGGCGAGCACCACGTCATGCTGCGCCGCAACCTGCTCTATACGGCGATCACCCGGGCGCGGCGGCTGTGCGTGATCGTCGGGGACCCCCGGGCCATCGAGCGGGCGATCCGCCGGGCCGACGCCGCGCGCCGGTGGACGGGCCTGGCCGAGCGCACCGTGGCCTTCTTCGCGCCCCAGGGCGATCTCGGCGCGGTGATCGAATTCGAAGAATAGCCGCGGGGTGTGCTATCCAAGCGGCCATGTCGGGCCACAGCAAATGGTCGACCATCAAGCGCAAGAAGGGGGCGACCGACGCCGCCCGCGGCAAGGTGTTCACCAAGATCGCCCGCGAGATCATGGTCTCGGCCAAGATCGGCGGCGGCGACTCCGATGGCAACCCGCGCCTGCGCGCGGCCCTGCTCGCGGCTCGGGCCGCGAACATGCCCAAGGAGAATCAGGAGCGGGCGATCAAGAAGGGCCTCGGTGAGCTCGAGGGGGTCGACTACGAAGAGATCCTCTACGAGGGCCGCGGGCCCCAGGGCACGGCCTTCATCCTCGAGGTCCTGACCGACAACCGCAACCGCACGGTCCCCGAGCTGCGCCACGCCTTCAACAAGAACGGCGGCGAGATGGCGGCGAGCGGGGCGGCCACGTGGATGTTCGACCACAAGGGCGTGGTCGTGATCGCCAAGCACAAGATCGCCGAGAACGCGCTGATGGAGCGGGCCCTCGAGGCCGGCGCCGACGACGTCCAGGACGACGAGGACGTGTGGGTCGTGACCTGCGAGCCCGGCGAATTCTCCGGGCTCAGCGAGGCCCTCGAGGCCCTCGAGCCCGAGAGCGCGGAGATCCGCTGGCTGGTCAAGCCCGAGAACGCGCTGAGCTTCGCCGACGCGGACGCGGAGGCCATCGCGGGGCTGTGGGCCAAGCTCGACGAGCTCGACGACGTGCAAAAGGTCTACTGCAACGCCGACCTGCCCGACGAGGTCATGGAAGCGCACGGGCTGTGAGCGCGGTCGCCAGCTCGGGGGGCTCTCGACTCGCCTCGCCCGTGGCTGGCGAGCGGATCTTGGGGGTCGACCCGGGCACCCGGGTGGTCGGCTACGCCCTCGTCGACGTGCCCACGCCCGGGCGCTACGACTACCTCGAGTGCGGCGTGCTCCAGGTCCGTGCCAGCGACGACCTCCACGCGCGCCTGCTCGAGCTGGCCAGCGGGCTGCGCGAGCTGATCGCCGAGTTTCAGCCGACGACCCTGGCGATCGAGCAGGCCTTTCACGGCGTCAACGCTGCCAGCGCGCTCAAGCTGGCCGAGGCCCGCGGGGCGCTCAAGCTCGTCGCCCTCGAGAGCCGGCTGCGCGTCAGCGAGTACGCCCCGGCGATGATCAAGCGCGCCGTGGTCGGCCGCGGGCGCGCGACCAAGGCCGAGGTCCAGGCCCGCGTCCGCCTGCTGTGTCGGCTCAGCAAGATCCCCAAGCCCGACGCCGCCGACGCCCTGGCGATCGCGATCTGTCACGTGCAGGCCAGCCGCCTGCCCAACTTCGAATCCAAGACCCGCCCACGCTCACGGCGCGCGGGCAAGACCGGCAAGTCCTGATGATTGGTTGGCTGCAAGGAAAGGTCGTCCACCGCAACCCCGCGGCGGGCATCGTCATCGTCGAGTGTCAGGGGGTGGGCTGGGAGCTTCAGGTCTCCATCCAGACCCTGGCCAGCGTCCCCGCCGAGGGCGGGCGCGTGACCTTGTGGGTCCACACCCACGTGCGCGAGGACGTGATCGCGCTGTTCGGCTTCGCCGACGAGCTCGAGCGCAGCTTGTTCCGCATGCTGACCTCGGTGCCCAAGGTCGGCCCGCGCAACGCGGTCTCGGTGCTCGGTGGCTTCCCAGCCGTGGAGCTCGTCGAGTGCGTGGCGGCCCGCGACGCCGGCAAGCTGGTCAAGATCCCCGGGATCGGCAAGAAGACCGCCGAGCAGATCGTGCTGACCTTGGCCGACAAGGCCGTGACCATGCTCGAGCTCCTGCGCGTGCAGGGGCGGATCGCGGGCGAGGCCGCGCAGACCGAGCTGCCGCAGGTCGAGGAGAACGCGGAGTTCGGGGCCGAGGCCCGCGAAGTGCTGACCTCCCTGGGCTGGAAGGGCAAGGTCGTCGACAAGGCCCTGGCCAGCGTCGGCGAGGAGCTGGGGGACGCGGCCGGGAGCACGGATCTCGACGCGGTCGTGCGCGCGGCCCTGGCCAAGCTGATGGATCGCTAGGAGTTGCTGGCAGCTCAGGCGCCGGTCCAGCACGCGAGCTGGCGCGACTGGACGATCAGCTGGCCCTCGGCGTCGTGGACCAGGGCGTCCTCCTCGAGGAAGCCCCCGCCGACCTGGGTGGAGCTGGCGACGACGCCCATCGGCCCGGGGCAGGGGCGGCCGCGCACGTGGGCGGTGAGCTCGACGGTGGGGACCCAGCCCTTGGCTCCGAGCACGGTCCAGATCGCGGGCGCGGTGACGTCACAGGCGATCAGCGCGGTGAGCTGGTCGACGCGCGAGGCCTCGACGCTCGCGCGCAGCTCCGCCGTGGTCCGCGAGCGGTCACCTTCGGGGCTGAAGTTGAAGGTGTCGAGGTCGATGCGCAGCTTCATGCGCTCGGCGATGGCGGGCAGAGCTGGCGGTGGCCCCGAGACGGCCGGGGGCGCGAGCTTGGCCGTGCGCGGGTTCCAGGCCGGCGCGGCCGACCACTGCGGGCCGTCGAAGCCCTCGCGGTCGCCGAGCTTGGCGAGGATCGAGAGCACGGTGCGATCGCCTTGGATCGCCCGAGCGTGGAGGGAGTGGAAGCGCCGGCTGCTCCCGACCGGCTCGATCTCGAAGCGGATCGGGCCGACCGCGGCCTTGCGCAGGTAGTGGATGGTGATGCTGAAGAGATCGGGCTGAGCGCTGGCGGTCAGCGCCGCGGCGCCGGCGAGGGCGGCGAGGTAGCCACCGTGGGGGATGCCGTAGACCTCCCAGCCCGCGTGGACATCGGCCGTGACCGTGCGCTCGTCCTCGAGACGCGTTGCCAGCGCTTCTTCGATTTCATATGACATCGTCATATGACACTATCATGTTCGTGCCGCCCCGCAACGCCCCCCTGACGCGCGCTGACGTGGTCGCCGCGGCCGAGCGCCTCTTGGTCGAAGACGGCGCCGACGCGCTGTCGATGCGCCGGCTCGCGGCGGCGCTGGGGACCAGCTACCAGGTGGTGTACTCGCGGGTGGGAGACAAGGCGGCGGTGACGCGAGCGCTCCACGACGAGGGCTTCGCGCGGCTGACCGCCTGCGGCGAGGCCAGCATCGAGCGGGCGCGCGCGGACGGCCTGAGGCCCGCGCAGATCTTGGTCGAGCTGGGCCGCGCTTACCTGAACCTGGCCGCGTCTCACCCTGCGCTCTTCGATGTGATGTTCGGCGTGCCGATCCCCGACTTCACCCGGGACGAGGCCGCCCGCGCCGTCGCCCGCGAGGGTTTTCGGCGCACGTGGATCGTGGCCACGCGGATCTGGCTGGACGAGCACTACCCCACGCGACCGCGCCGCGCGGCCTCGCGCCTGGCCTGGCGGCTGTGGACGGCCGTGCATGGGATCACGGTGCTCCACATCGCGGGCCACGAGTGCCCCTCGGGGGACGCGGGTCGGGAGATCGAGGGGGTGATCAACCGGCTCTTGGTGGATCCGCCCGATCTCTAGGAGCCCGTGGTGAAACCCAACACGACACCTGGCTTGGTCTTTTCGCCGAAGGCTTTGTCGCCAAAACTTGCAGTACGCCCGGTACAGCGGCGTTTTGGCTTCGCGCCCTCGACAAAAATCCCGGCGCCAGGAGCCGCGCTGGGTTTCACCACGGACTCCTAGCGCGGGGATCAGGACGCGTAGGCGGCCTCGAGATCGAGGGTCTGGGCCGCCGGATGTCCGCGCAGCCCGTCGAGCTCGCGCAGCCACGCGTCGGGCGAGAGATGGGGGTAGGGGGCGAGGGCGCCGCGGGAGCGGACGCGTAGCTCGCGACAGGCGGCCTCGCGCAGCGGGCCGTCGGGGGTCCGGGCGAGGACGTCGAGGAGCTGTGAGAGCGTGCGCGGTGCTCCGTCGAGGTAGCGCCGCGCGCTGTCGAAGCGCGAGCGGTGCTCGCCCCACCAGCGCTCGGCGGCGGCCCTGCGCGCGTCGAGCTCTCCGCCCGGGTCGGGCCAGCCGGTCTGCTCCGCGAAGCCGTCGAGGGCCGGCGAAGCGAGCTCGGGATCCGCGGCCGCGCTCAGGCAGCGCTCGATGGCGCAGGGGTAGCCCGAGTGGCTCAGGGCGCGCAGCGAGGTGGGCGTGGGGGCGCCGAGCGAGGCGGCGAGGCCCTCGACCTCGGCCTGCGCGCCCAAGCCGGCAAAGAGCGCCGTGATCCGCGGGTAGCTGGGGTTGAGGGCGAGCTGCTTGCACAGCGTCCACGCGGTTTGGTTGTCGCAGACCAGGGCGGTCTCGATGGCCTGCCCGCGGACCTCGGGATCGGCGTCGAAGAGCGCGGTGCTCAGGCTCCCCTTGGCGCTGGGCAGGGCCGCGGTGACCTCGGGCCGGGCGAGCAGGCGCAGGCCGGCGCAGCGCAGCGCGGCGGAGGACGTGGCCAGGGCGCGGGCGACCAGCTCGCTCGGGGGCGGCTCCTCGAAGGCCTCGGCGAGGACGAGCCACTCGGCCCAGCTGGGCTTGCCCTCGCTCGCGCGCAGCCCCGCCATGAAGATCGCGCTGGCTTGGGGCGCGTCCCAGGACGCCAAGGTGCGCAGGGCGAGGGTCCGCAGCGCTGGCGAGAGCCCCTCGACCAGCGCGGGCAGCTGCTGGTGGGGCTCCCAGCGCTCGCTGTCGAGCAGGGCGAGGACGATGACGATGGCGCGGGGGTCCGCGTCTTCGAGGGGCTCGAGGCGCTCGATCAGCGTCTGCGGATCTTCGCAGCCGAGCACGCCGTGGTGCCCCTCCCAGGCGCTGTAGGTACTGGTCGAGGTCGCGGACGAACGACCCTCGCCGAGGCTGCGGTGGAGGGCGCTCAGGGCCTCGGCGCCCAGGCGGATATGCTCGTCGATGGGGTCCGCGGCCGGGCGAGCGGCGTCCGTGCTGGTCGCGGTGGCGTCGAGATCGGGGCCGTCGAGGGCGGTCGCTGGCTCGCGGTGAGCGGGGGAGAGAGGGGCAGGTGTCGAGGTCGGCGCGGGCGTCGACTCGAACACGCTCGGCGGGAGGCTCGGGGGCGCGAAGAGGCTCGCGGTGGCGGTGGCCTGGAGCTGGGGCACGCGCGCGGTGGTGTCGTCTCTCGGCGCGTCGGGGAGCTGGGCGGGAGGTTTGATGAATTCGGTGGCGTCCTCGGCCTCGGGAGAGGCGGGAGGCCTGATGAACACGGTGGCGTCCTCGCCCTCGGGAGAGGCGGGGGGCTCGAGGAACACGGTGGCGTCCTCGCCCTCGGCCGCAGACCTCTGGGCGGGATGTTTGATGAATTCGGTGGCGTCCTCGCCCTTGGTCGCAGGGAGCTGAGCGGGGCTGATGAATTCGGTGGCGTCCTCGCCCTCACCTCCGGTGGCGGGGAGTCGCGCGGGATCGATGAACTCGGTGGCGTCTTCCCCCTCACCTCCGGTGGCGGGGAGTCGCGCGGGATCGATGAACTCGGTGGCGTCTTCCCCTTCGGCGCCGGCGGCAGGGAGCAGGGCAGGGTCGACGAACTCGGTGGAGTCTTCCTCGTGCTCAGCGCGGGCGCCCGTGCTGTGCTGTCGCTGGGGGGCGTCGGCGTCTCGGGCGGCCCCCGGCGGCGGGGCGACGAACTCGGTGGCGTCCTCGCCCTCGGGAGACGCGGCGGCGGGTGGCTTGGGCGGCGGCACGACGCGGACGACCTCGGTCCTGTCCACGCTGCGTGCTCGCGGTCCCGTCGCGCGCTCGGGGGGCGCTGGCTCGAGCGGCTCGGGGGGGGCGTTGCGGGAGCGCTGGAGCGCGCGCACGCGCAGGCCCAGCCACAGGGCGACGCCCGCGAAGCCGAGCATGGCGACGAAGCTCGTGATGATGACGAGATGCTGGGAGTCGGGCACGTCGATTCGCTCCCCGGTTTACCACGGGCTGCGCTGGCGCAGGGCGAGCGTGTCGCCGGCGCGCGGCGTCATTGCTCCTGGGCTGCGGCCTCGCGCTTCCAGGCGTCGTCGAGGATCAGCGTGTAGGGCATCGCCAGCTCGAGCGCGCTGATCTGCTCGGAGCTGGCCGCGGTCCCCCGCAGATCGAGGGTCTGCAGCCCCTGCATCTTGGCGAGCGGCTCGATGTCTTCGAGCGGGGTGTCGGCCAGGCGCAGGACCTCGAGGCGCTCGAGGCCGAGCAGCGGGCGGATGTCGCTGACGCGGGTGCCATCGAGGGAGAGCTCGACCAGGCCGCCGAGCTTGGCGAGCTGACGGACGCTGCGGACCTGGGTGTTGTCGAGGCGCAAGGTGTTGAGCTTGCGGAGCTTGGCGATCGGCCGGAGATCGCGGACGCTGGTGTCGGCGAGATCGAGGACCTCGAGCTGCGAGAGCGCGCGCAGGGGCTCGAGATCGCGGATGTTGGTCTCGCTGGCGAGGAGCATGCGCATGCGCGTGGCCCCGGCGATGGGCTCGAGATCGGAGACGCCGGTGCCGCGGATGTCGAGGTGCTCGAGCGCGTCGAAGCCGGCGATCGGCTCGAGCTCGACGATGTAGGTGTCCCAGAGCACGAGGGTCTCGACGGCGTCGAGCTTGGCCAGGAGCTCGAGGTCGGTGAGCTGGGAGCCGCCGAGGTCGAGCTTGCGCAGGCCGCTGACCTCCTCGAGGGCCAGGGCGATGTCGGCCTGGCTGGCGCCGCGGCCGAGCTTGGTGATCGAGGGGCCGTCGAGGTCGAAGCGCTCGACGTCGACGTGCGCGGCGACGAGGGGGGCGTCGATTCGCTCTCGCGTGTAGCGATCCTCGCGCGCCGTGGCGACGCGAAACTCGGGGACCAAGGCGAAATTGACCGGCGGGTTGCGCAGCGCGGCGGGCTGGGCCTCACCCGCAGCCTGGGGGCCTCGGGCCGCGATCGCCTGCGGAGCAGCGGCCGGCTCGGAGGCCGGCGGCTCGGAGGCCGGCGGCTCGGAGGCCGGCGCGGGCTCGGGGCTGCTGGCCGCCGCCGCTGTCGGGGCGATCGCCGCGGGGGCGCAGGCGAGCAGGGGAGACGAGGCGAGCGCGAGCACGAGCGCGAGGGTGTGGGGGGTCGACATGAGAGGTGTGGCCACGCGCAGCGACCCAACGCAAGGCTAGCGCGAAAGTTCACCCGCGCAGGTGATCGAGCGGATATGGGCTGGCGCGCACACTAGTGTGCGCTGTAGATCATCTCGGCGATGCGGCAGCGAAGCTGCGGGTCGTCGAGGCGGCGGGGGCTCGAGCCCACGACGCGGGGGGTGGTGCTCAGCAGGCTGATCAGGGCGAGGCCGTGCTCGCGGGCCACGGTCCGCCCGACACCGTGGCGGGCGGCGAGGCCGTCGACGAGGCCGTCGAGGTGCGAGCCCGTGGCGATCTGAAAGAGATTGACGAAGCCGATCTGCGCGGGCCGGCAGGCCGGGCGTAGCCAGGACCAGGCCAGCTCGACGCGCTGCTGCTCCCAGGTCGCGCCGCGGGTGTGCACCGTGGAGCCGTCCCAGCAGGGCTGGCGGCGAATCCACGCGCCGAGGCCAGCTTCGTCCGCGAGCCGGCGACCGTCGAATTCCACGCGCAGCGAGGGGCACAGCCAGTGCACGCGCTCGAGCAGGGCCTCGACGTCGCGGCGGGTGGGCAGCTCGACGCCGCGCTCGCTGGCCTCGGGCCAGACCCGGACGCAGGTGCCGGTGCCCTCGCAGCCGCCTAGCAGCTCGGCGCGAGCGCGCAACTGCCCGCCCTCGAACACCCAGCGCCGCTGCTCCTGCGCGCGGCGGACCTCGATCTCGAGGCGCTGGGCGAGGCCGTTGACCCCCGATAGCCCGAGCCCGACGCCGCGCAGGTGGACGTGGACGCGGTCGCAGGCGCGCCGCGTCATCCTGCGCGTGGCGGCCGCGACGAGCGCTTCGTCGCGGATCCCCGGCCCGTCGTCAGCCACACAGAAGTGATCGTGGGCCATGCTGACGCGCAGCCGCGAGGCGAGGCCGGCGAGGTGAAGATCGATGACGTTGTCGATGATCTCGATGAGCAGCTGTAGCGCCCCCGACACGAAGTGTTCGGGCATGGCGGGCACGCCGGCCACGGCTGCGTGGTGTCGACATCCACGCGCGTCTTCGCCATCGTGCTCCATCGCGCTTCTCATTGGTGCGTTGGATCATTGTGATTGACGATACTGGGAGCGCAAGAAGTAAATCGTTATGTTTGATAATACTGAAACATTACAGTTGGACGTACGAGGAGAAATGCGGCAATCGACTGTAATAGTTACAGTGAGCTCAAAACAACGTCATCGCGGCTCGAAAACAACGCAGTGTCCCTACGACCAGGGCGCTGCGCCTTTGACCAGTGAGATGCTCAAATCGCTATACAAGCGACAGTAGCAGCTCGACGAGGCGGCGCGGCTCGATCAGCGGCGCGGTCTCTTCGCTGACGAGGGCGCTATCGATCACCTCGACACCCAGACGCTCGATCGCGGGGATGTCGAGGCCGCCAGCGTACTCACCGCGTTCGCTGTCGACGACCACGAAGTGGAGCAGGGCGTCGGTCGGGGTGTCCTCCCCGGCGTCGCGGCGCAGCTGCTCGAGGAGCACGCGGACCTGGTCGTGAGGGGCGAGTCCGAACTCCTCGGGGTCCTCGCCGCAGTTGGGCACGTAGACCTTGGGGCAGCCGGCGCGGGCGACGGCCGCTCCCACCCCGCGGGGCAGCAGGCAGGCCATCACCGACGTCCAGAAGCTGCCGACGGGGAAGCAGATCAGCTCGGCCTGATCGATGAGCTGGCCGGTGCGGTCGTCGATCTCGACCTCGGCGAGCTGCTCCGGGGCGGCGACGGTCTCGGTCAGCCGTAGCTCGCGGATCGGTGCGCTCAGCGGGGTCTCGCGCCCGGTGATCAGGTGCTGGCCGACGACCACGGTGCCGTCTTCGAGCTCCGCCGAGAGGTGCAGGTTGCTGTCGACGACGGGGCGGACGACGCCGCGGACGGCGACGAGCTTGGAGAACAAGAAGATGACCGCGTCGATGTCGCGGCGGTTGTTGAGGTAGCCGCCGGCGAGGATCAAGTTGCCCACGCTGGCCCCGCGCAGGTCGAAGGTCAGCGGCATGTGCTCGATGAAGTAGCCGAGGTGGTTGCGGATCAGCTTGCGCAGCGGCTGGGGCACGGCGGAGACCATGGGATCGTGGCCCGCGGCCATGTCGGCGAGGCGGTGGCGAAGATCGTGCTGGCTGGCGTCGTGGGGGAAGCGGGTGTCGAAGAGGCGGTAGACCTCGGGGTTGCCGCGCAGCGCCGTGTCGGCCAGGGCCATCAGCCGGTTGCGCAGATCGCCGACGGAGATCATCGGGAAGGCGTCGCGGAGCTTGGCCGAGCTCCCGCCCGAGTCGAAGGGGGTGATCAGGTGGATCGAGTTGTGGGTGAACTCGGTCAGCGCGCGGCTGGTCTTGCGCAGGGCCGAGCCGCCGGAGAAGAAGAGCACCGTGGGCCCGAGCTCGGGCGCGCGCAGGTAGCGAGCCAGGCGGATGGGATCGGGGACCAGCCGGGTCTGGGTCAAGGTGATCCGCCTGCGGCGCTCCGCGGGGATCGTGGACTCGGCGTCGGGGGTGTCCTCCATCATGTCGCTCGGGGACCGCCGCGCCCTGTCGGCGCGGCGGTCGGGGGACTATAGCCCGAGCAGCTCGAGGGCTGCGTTGCGACCTCGCTCGAAGTCGACGCCGCCGGCGAGCTCGAGCACCTCGACCCCGCGCAGGCGCTCGACGTAGCGCTGCGGATCGGGCTGAGCGAGGTCGAGGCCGGCCTCGAGATCCTCGCCGCGGGGCAGATAGAACACCCCTGCGGCCTTCATCAGCGCGGGCAGCAGCTCGAGGCGCTCGCTGACGTCGATGCGCCGGGGCTGGGTCGCGCCGCCCTCGCGCGACCAGTTGAGCAGGACCAGGCCGACGAGCTGCGCGCGCAGCACGAAGCGCTGGTTGGGGAAGCACTGGCCGATCAGCGCGTCGTACTTGTGCTCGAGCTGCCACAGCTCGCCGGGCTCGAGGGCCATGAAGCGCCGGCGCTCCTCGGGCTGGAGGATCGCCCCGAGGGCGGCGTTGTGGAGGATCGTCCCCGGGTTGATGCGCGGGTGCTTTGGCACGCCCTGCACGATCGGGGGCGCGCCCGGGTCATCGCTGGCGCCGGCGTGGATCATCACGCGGTCGTTGCTCAGGAAGTCGAGGCGGCGATCGTTCATCAAGTTGAGCGAGAGCGTCGACTTGCCCATGCCCGAGAACCCGGCGATGGCGATGGCCCGGGGCGGGTCCGCGTCACCGGGGCGCCCGCCGATCGCGACGGCGGCCGCGTGCCCGAGGATCGCCCCGTCGTGGAGCGCGCGCTGGATCATCCGGTTGTTGACGAAGTTGATCACCTGGTTGGGGTTGGCCGTGCACGGGCCGATGGCCAGGTGCTCGTCGCGGCCGAACAGGAACCACATCCCGGTGCGCAGCTTGTGGACCACGCGGCCGTCGGCGACGTCGAAGAAGGCCTCCTTGGGCCCGCGCACGCTCGGCTTGTACTCGCCGATGGTCATCTCGACGCCGGCGCCGAGATCCGGCGGGTCGGCCTGGAGCGCGCTGATCCGAGTCAGCGGCGCGCCCGCGGCCAGCGCGGCGAGATCGGGCTCGGGGCCCGCGCCGGGCAGGCGGCGAAAGTCGACGAAGTAGCGCTCGAGCTCGGCGATCAGCGCGGGTTCGTTGCTGTCGACCCAGACCGAGAAGCCGTCGAAGTCCCAGCCGGCGCCGGCGCAGCTCGGGTGCTCGCGGCGCAAGCTGGCGACGGCCTCGCTGACCGAGGACAGGGGGGCGCTCAGGGGGCTCACGAGGACACCTCCTGCTCGCTGCCGCTGTTGCGTTTGCCCTCGCGCAGGCAGGTCAGGGCGTAGTCGGCGTAGCGGGCGGCCGCGTCGACCTCGCATGCGTGGAGCAGGCCGCGGAAGCCTCCGAAGGCCGATACCTCGAACACCTTGGGGCCTTCGGCGGTCTCGACCACGTCCACGCAGGTGAAGTCGAGGTCGAAGAGCGCCTGGGCCCGGCGCGCGAGCTCGATGATCTCGGGGCTGGGGTCGTGGCGCTCGTACTTGCCGCCCTTGCTGGTCGAGGTCGACCACGAGCCGCCGCTGACCCGGGCGTAGGTCGCCAGGTACTCGCCGCCGAGGAAGACCACGCCGAGGTCGCGGCCGGGGATGTCGACGAACTTTTGCAGGTACATGACCTGATTGTCGGCCTGGAAGGCGGCGACGCGGGCGTCGAGCTCGGGGTCCTCGGCGCGCAGGATGACCATGCCGCGGGCCTTGGAGGTGTACAGCGGCTTGGCGACGGCGGCCCCGAAGCTGCGCACGATCTCGGCGGCCGCGCTGGCGCACTCGGTGACCTGCGTGGCGGGCATCGGGATGCCGCCGAGGCGCAGCTTGACCGTGCCCGAGAGCCGGTTGATCAGCGGGTACATCGACGCTGGCGGCGAGAACACCCGCACGCCGCGGTCGCCGAGGACCTGGAGGATGTCGACGCGGTCGAGGGCGTCGGGGGTGTAGTCGCGGGCGATCTTCTTGACGATCACGCCGTCGAGCTCGCTGAGGTCGTCGCCGCGATGAAGCACGCGGCCGGCCTCGAGGTCGAGGACGACCTCGTCCATCTCGATCAGCCGACGGTAGCCGGTCTTGGCTTCGACGGCGTCGAGGAGGCGCTGGGTCGACCAGCCGTCGGCGATGCCGATTACGCCGATGCGCGGGCTTGCTCGGGTCATGCTTGCGGTCCTCTTTTACTTGCGGGGGGGCGGGCTGAAGGATGGAAGGGAAGGGGGCGCGCTCAGGGGACGAGCGTGGCCTCGTCGAGGTGGAAGTCGGCCCACTGCTCGGGGGCCATGGGGTCGCGCTCGCCGGGGCTGTCGAGGGCGACGCCCGTGACCTGAGCGCGGAAGTCGAGCAGGCGCTCGAGCAGGTAGCGCGCGCGCAGGGCCATGGCCGCGGAGAACTCCGGGTCCATCTCGAAGCGCGTCGAGGTCAGCAGCGAGCGGGCCAGGCCCAGGGCCAGGCGGGCCTGGAAGCTGGCGTCGCCGTGGGCCGCGGCGAAGCCCTTGGCGTAGCGGAAGAACTCGCGGCTGACCTGATCGAGGCGCCGGCGCGGGCCCGGATCGAAGATCTTGAGCCGGAAGTTGGAGACGATCAGCACCGACACGTCCTGGAGGTAGTCGAAGGGCCGCGAGCGGTGGAGATCGATCAGGTGGACGCGGCGCTCGCCGAGGTTGACGATGATGTTGTCGGTGTTGAAGTCACCGTGGATCAGCACGCGGAAGGGCGCGTAGAGCTCGGCGTCCAGGCCCCGAGCCTGGCGCAGCAGCGCCTCGAAGCCGGGGATCTCGAGCGCGCCGATGCGCGCGGCGCAGGTCCGAAACTCGGGGTGGACCTTGAACACGTCGGGCAGCCGGCTGGCGACCTGGCGCATGAAGTTGGGCTTGCAGGCCACGGCCTCGAAGGTCCGCTCCCACACCCGGCCGACGGTCTCGGTGACCATCTTGTAGGCCGTGGCGCACACCCGGCCCTCGGCCTCGAGCATCACGCGCTGGAAGGTGGTGCCGCGCAGGTACTCGAGCAGCAGCGAGGCCTTGGGCCCGTGGTCGTGGTAGCCAAAGATCCGCGGGGGCAGGCCGGGCTCGAGCTGCTCCCAGCGCTCGAGGGCGAGCTTCTCCTCGAGCACCTTCTTGGTCCGCCCCTCCTTGAACACGACGGAGCGACCGCCCGAGTCCGTGGGGTGGACCATGCCGATGCGGCTGCCCGAGCGCGTCTCCCAGATGCCCTGGTAGTCGACGTCCTGAAGGTCGAGCTCGACCTCGGAGTTGGCCAGGGACTCCTCGAGGGCCTGGAACTCGCTGACCTTGAGCTTCTCGCCGACGGTCGCGAAGATCGCCGCCTCGCCGATGTTGAGCAGCGAGTCGCCGCTGCGCTCGAGGTAGCGGTAGATGAACAGGGTCGTGACCAGGTTCTCGGGCGAGTCGCCGGCGCGCAGGTCGTCCATGATCTGGCGGAACACCGCGTCGTAGAGCTCGTCGATCTCGAGCTCCGAGCGGCAGATCGCCAGGGCCAGGGACATGTCGCGGCGAAACAGCGCGTCCTCTACACCGGCGAGGGCCGTGAACAGCTCCTTGAAGAAGGGCTCCGGCTCGAAGCGGTGGAGGACCTCGAAGTCCGAGACGTACTGGAGCTGGCCGATGATGTTGACGGCGAAGTCGGCGATGCGCTCGAGGTTGTTTGTCGAGACGTTGATCGCTCGGATCAGGTCGACGGTGCCCTCGTCGAGCTCCTCGCTGGTGAGCAGGCGAAAACACTTGTTCTCGATCATGCTCTTGAGGTTGTCGACGTAGTCGTCGCGGGCGGCGATCTTGCCGATGCCCTCGGCGCGGGGATCGGTGAGCACTCGCTGGGTCTCCTCGAGCAGCTTGACGACCTCGAGCACGAGGAACTTGAAGTTCTCGCGCACGCCCGCGACGGCGATGGCTTCGCTGCTCGTGCTCATTCGTCGACCTTGATGGTCAGCGCGTCGGCGCCGGGCTCGGCTTCTTCGAGCTCGCGCCAGCCGAGCTTGATGGCCAGCTTGACCCGCCCGCCCTTGCGCTTGGCCCGGACCTGAAGCTCGAGCAGGCCGCTGGGCTCGAGATCGAAGAGCTGGTCGGCCGCGCCCAGCTGGATGTGACCGCGCTCGATACCAGCGGTGATCGCCCGCAGGTATTTGACGATCGATTGCTGATCCTGGACCGATTCGTGGCGAAAGTCGTCGTCCGCTGCCATGCTGCTCCCGCACCGCGTCTAGCAGGTATGACCCCGTCGGACCAGCCGGGCGGGGTCTGGACACAAGATCAGCGCGCAGCGCACTCCCCCCTGGCGCTCGCGGCGTTGACGGCTTGTAATGGGGGTGATGACAAGCGAGCCCCCGCCTCCGCCGCCGAAGGTCACGCGCCACGTCCAGCCCCTCGGGCCGCGCGTGCTGGTCCGCCTGATCAAAGACTCCGACCGCCTCGACTCGGGGCTCTTCCTGCCCGAGGGCGCCAAGGAGGCCGCGGGCCAGGCCCTGCTCGGCGAGGTCATCGAGGTCGCCCGGACGATGCCCAAGATGGAGCTCGATCTCGACGACGACGATGACGACGAGGACGGCGGCTTGGGCCTGGGCGAGAACGTCAGCGGCGTGCCCCTGGGCGCCAAGGTGCTCTTTGGCAAGCAGCGCGGGCTGGCGGTCCCCTGGGACGAGAGCCTGCGCATCGTCGACGTGCGTCACTTGCTGGCGATCGTCGAGGAGATCCCCGAGGAGGCGATGCAGTGAGCTCGCGGTCGCCGAGGACGCGCGCGCGCCCTCGCGCTTCGCTCGCGGACCGCGGTGTGTCCGCCTCGCGCGGGGTGACCGTGGGGCGCGGGATGATCGGGCTGCTCGGTCTGAGTGTCGCCAGTGTCACGCTCGCGCCACGCTCGGCTCTCGCCGCGGATCCCGTCGCCGAGCACCGCGAGGTCCACGACGGCGTGGATCGGGCGATCCACGATCGCTCCGGCGAAGGTGACGCGAGCAGCCTCGAGCTCAACCCGGCCCTGCTCAACTCGGTCTACGGCATCGACCTGACCGTGCTCGGCTACCAGACGGTCTACGACTTCGCCCGCGGGGCGGGCTTTGGGGCCTTCGCCTCGCTCAACCTCGGCTGGGGCTTTGCCCTGGGCTTCGGCGTCCAGGCGATGGAGCCGGGCTTTCGCGGCGACAATTTCGACTTCGACCTCGGCCACAACCGGCCGACGACCAAGCTCAGCTTCGGCCTCGCCGCGGGCGCGGGCGAGTGGGGGAGCATCGGCGTGGGCGTGCACGGCCTGCGTCGCTCGGGTCAGCGCCTGCGCGCGCCCGAGGTCGACCTCGGCGCGGTGTTTCGCCTGACCAACTACGCCAGCTTTGGCGCGGTCGCCCGCATGGGGCCGGCGGACCTGCGCGACTCGGGCTACCGCCCGGTGCTCGATCTCTCGGGCGAGCTCTCGCTGCGCCCGCTGGGCACGCGCTGGCTCGAGCTCGCGGGCGGGGTCACGGCCCGGGCCGACCAGAGCGAGGGCCGCGGCTTCGGCAACTTCGACGTCGGCCAGGATCTGCTGCCCTACGGCCGGGTGATCCTGCGCTATCAAGGCCTCGAGCTCGCCGGCGAGGTCCAGCAGGTCCAGACCGACCTCCTCGACGAGGACACGCTGGAGTTGATCGGGACGAGCACGGCCATGCGCGGCTCCGTGTCCCTGGCCGTGGCCTGGGACTATGGCGTCGTGGGCGTGGGCGTGCACGCGGGGCTCGGTGAGGCCGTCGACGGCGTGGCGATCAAGGCGCGCTTCACCAGCCAACGCCAGGGCCGGGCCTACTGGGGGCGGCTGGTCGACGTCGAGGCCATCGAACTCGGTGGGATCGGCAGCCAGCGCGGGCTGATCGCCACGCTGCGCGCCCTCGAGCGCGCCGAGGCGGCGGGCGATCGCGCGGTGATCCTGATCAAGGCCGACGGCTTCGGCCTCGGCTGGGGCGCCGGCCAGGAGCTGCGCGACGCCCTGCGGCGGGTCCGCGACGCCGGCGGCCACGTGTTCGCCTGGGCCGAGACCCCGAACCTGCGCGACTACTGGATCGCCAGCGTCGCCGAGCAGGTCTACACCCACCCCGCGGGCCACTTCTCCACGGTCGGCATCGGCTCGCGGCGACTCTACTTCAAGGACGCCCTGGCCAAGCTCGGCGTCGAGGTCGAGGCCGCGCACATCGAGGAGTACAAGAGCGCCCACGAGAACTTCACGCGCAACGATCGCAGCCCCGCCGACACGGAGCAGCGCGTGGCCCTGCTCGACGACACCTGGGAGGTGGTCGTCCACGACATCGCCCAGGCCCGCGGCCTGTCCAAGGCCAAGGTCCGCGAGCTGATCACCGCCTCCCCGCTGAGCCCCGAGGCCGCGCTCGCGGGCGGCCTCGCCGACGCGGTCATGCACCGCGACGAGATCGGCGAGAACATCGGCGAGGACATCGGGGCCAAGGTCTCGCTGCGCGAGTTCGGCCCGACCACGCCCGAGCGCGAGACCTGGGGCGTCGCGCCCTACCTGGCCGTGGTCCTGATCGAGGGCACGATCATCGACGGCAAGAGCCGCTACATCCCGCTGCTCGGCTTGCAGTACACCGGCGGTGACACGATCGCCGAGACCCTGCGTCAGCTGCGGGCCGACTCGGCCTGTAAGGGCATCGTGCTGCGCGTCGACAGCGGGGGCGGCTCGGCCTTCGCCAGCGAGGTCATGTGGCGCGAGGTTCAGCGCACCCACGCGGCTTGGGAGAAGGACAAGCGCGGCTCGCCAGCGATCGTCGTGTCGATGTCCGACGTCGCCGCGAGCGGCGGCTACTACGTGCCCGTGGCCGCCGACGAGATCTTCGCCGAGCCGCTGACGATCACCGGCTCGATCGGCGTGGTCTCGATGCACTTCGACGTGTCGGGGCTGATGGACATCCTCGGAGTCGGCATCGATCGCGTCGATCGCGGGAGCGAGGCCATCGACATGAACTCGATCTGGCAGCCCTGGTCGGAGGTCCAGCGCGAGAAGGTCCGCGAGGGCATCGAGCAGATCTACGCGCTCTTCCTCGAGCGCGTGGCCAAGGGGCGGGGCAAGACCGCGGACGAGGTCGACGCCGTGGCCCGCGGTCGGGTGTGGTCGGGCAAGCGCGCCAAGGACATCGGGCTGATCGACGAGTACGGCGGCCTGCGCGAGGCCCTGGCCGAGGTCCGCGCGCGCAGCGGGCAGCCCGGCTTTCGCGAGCTCGAGCTGCGCGTGCTCCCGCGCCGCCTGACCTTGGTCCAGCTGATCCTCCGCGGGGCGGGGTCCTTGGTGGTCGAGCCCGTCGAGCGGGCGGTGAGTGCCAAGGAGCGTGAGGCGCGGGAGGGCGAGGTCCTGCCCCAGCTGCTCGACGCGGCCGCGGCTCGCCTGCCGCTCTCGTTGCTTTTCTTGCCCCAAGACGAGGCGCTGACCATGATCCCTGGGGAGATCGAGATTGAATGAAGACTGAGATCACGAAGAGGTGGGCTGCTGTCCTGACGCTCGGGCTCGGGTTCGGGCTGTGGGGATGCACGGAGGTCGTCGAGGCGACGTCGAGCTCGGACGACAACGCGGGCAGCGAGTCGGACGCGGAGTCCGAGTCGGCAGGCGCCGACGAGATCGACGAGTCGGAGTCGAGCAGCGAGTCCGAGTCCGGGAGCGAGTCGGAGTCGAGCGGCGAGTCCGAGTCCGGGAGCGAGTCGGAGTCGAGCGGCGAGTCCGAGTCCGGGAGCGAGTCGGAGTCGAGCGGCGAGTCCGAGTCCGGGAGCGAGTCGGAGTCGAGCGGCGAGACCGGGTCCGAGGCCTGCGCAGACCTATGCGGCACGCCTGGCTGCGGGACCTGCCCCGACGCGCCGATGGTCGAGGGCGAGGGCTACCGCATCGATCGCACGGAGGTCAGCGTCGCGGACTACGCCCTGTTCATGGCCGCGGACGTCCAGCCCGAGTTCCTCGGCCCGGTCTGCGGCTGGAAGGTCGACTACGGCGGCTTCGAGCCCGAGGCCTGGGAGGATCAGCTCGATGACGACCACGACAAGCCGGTCGCTGGCGTCGACTGGTGCGACGCCGAGTCCTACTGTCGCTGGGCGCAAAAGCGGCTGTGCGCCGACGTCGGCGGGGACGCCCCGAGCTACGACGACCTCGAGGGCGACGACGACGAGTGGTTCCAGGCGTGCAGCGGCGGGGGCGACAACACCTATCCCTACGGCGACGACTACCAGCAGCTGGCCTGCAACGACGAGGCCCTGGGCGTCGGTGACGTGGTCCCGGGCGGCACGCTCCCGGCCTGCGAAGGCGGCCTCGACGGCCTCTACGACATGAGCGGGAACGTCTGGGAGTGGACGGCGGCCTGCGACGACGAGGACGGCCTCCAGGACCACGAGCAGTACTGCCGGCGACGCGGCGGCTCTTGGTACACCACCGATGACTCGCTGATGCGCTGCGGGGTCAAGAGCGGGCGGACCCGGGCGGCGCGCTCGAACAACATGGGCATCCGCTGCTGCGCGACGCCCTGAGCTCGCCCTCGCCAAAGGACAGCGCCCTCGCTGGCCGCGGTCGAGACCCGCGCGGCCGCGAGGGCGCTCGCCTCGCTCAATAGCAGACCGCGTCGGCGTCGAAGTAGGCGCTGTAGTTGGCGCCGAGGTTGCTGTCCCAGTAGCCGTTGGCCTCGGCGGCGACCTGGATGTCCCAGTCGTTGCGGTTGCCGAACTCGTCGTAGGCCCAGTAGAACAGGTGGTTCTCGATATCGGTGGGGTCGTCGCAGTGCCAGATGCCGCTCGAGTCGGGGGAGTCGCCGGGGACGTCGATCTCGTCGCAGATGTCCGCGTCCGAGGGCGAGCCGCCGGTCGGGCACCACACGCAGTTGCGCGGCCCCGAGTTGAGCAGGATGTAGGCGTCGCCGTTGCTGCCCGCGCTGGCGCCGATGAACGCGTCGTTGCCGTTGAGCGAGATGTAGATGTTGATGTCCTCGTCGGCGTAGTAGTCGCGCAGGTAGCCGCGGTAGGCCACGGTCAGCTTGGTGACGTGATCGCGGACGGGATCGAGGATCAGCTCGAAGGGGCCGGAGTAGGCGTAGTCGTACTCGCTGCAGATGTCGAAGTCGGGCGGGTAGTTGGAGGCCTGGGCCTGCGCGGGGAGGGCGAGCAGGGTGGAGATGGCGGTCAGGGTGAGGAGGGCACGGGACAGTCGGCTGGTCACGAATCCCATGTGCATCCGCGCGAGGGAGCGCGTCAAGCTAGACCTGCTGGACCTCGGGGGGGCGCTGTCGATGGCACGCGGAGGCCCTCGACGCGTCGCGAAGCTGCCGACGCGAGGGTGCGTCGGCAGCTTCGCGCGAGCCTCTGCAGCTGCGGTCGAGGCCAGGCTCAAAAGCAGGTCGCGTCGGCGTAGAAGTAGGCGCTGTAGTTGGCGCCGAAGTTGCTGTCCCAGTAGCCGCCGGCCTCGGCGGCGACCTGGATGTCCCAGTCGTTGCGGCTGCCGTATGCGTCGTAGGCCCAGTAGAACAAGTGGCTCTCGATGTCGGTTGGGTCTTCGCAGTGCCAGACGCCGCTCGAGCCCTCGGGGATCTCGATCTCCGCGCAGATCGGCGCGTCCCAGGGCGTGCCGCCGGTCGGGCACCACTCGCAGTCGCGCGGCCCCGAGTTGAGCAGGATGTAGGCGTCGTCGTTGCTGCCCGCGCTGGCGCCGATGAACGCGTCGTTGCCGTTGAGCGAGATGTAGATGTTGATGTCCTCGTCGGCGTAGTAGTCGCGCAGGTAGCCGCGATAGGCCACGGTCAGCTTGGCGATGCCGGTGCGGACGGGATCGAGGATCAGCTCGAAGGGGCCGGTGTAGGCGTAGTCGTACTCGCTGCAGACGTCGTAGTCGGGCGGGTAGTTGGAGGCCTGGGCCTGCGCGGGGAGGGCGAGCAGGGTGGCGATGGCGGTAAGGGTGAGGAGGGCAGGGGACAGTCGGCTGGTCACGAACCCCATGTGCATCCGCGCGAGGGAGCGCGTCAAGCTGAACCTCGGGCGGGGGCGGCGAGGGCAGCGAGCTGGCCGCTCACCACTGCACGCGCTGGCCGGCCGCGATGGCCACGCTGTCCGCCGGGAGCTCGAGCACCGCGTCGACGCTCACACCCTCGGCGATCACCGGGCAGCTCGCGCAGGGCTCGGCGCAGGGCTCGAGGCGCTCGACCGCGAGCACGAGCTCGTCGCGGATCAGCGCGACGTCGATGGCCTCCGTCAGGGCACAACCCCAGACCGGGAGCTCGCTGGCCGGGAGGTCGGGGATCAGCAGCAGGGCCTCGCGATCGCAGCGTCGATGCTTCCACCCGCGATCCCGCTCGACCGCCTCGTCCGCGAGCTCGGCGTCGAGCTCGAGCTCGAGCTCGACGATGGTCAGCGCGGTGGTGTCGAGGACCTGGGCGCGGATGTCTTCCTCGCAGACGGGTTCGGGCCCCGGGCAGGCGAAGAGGGCGAGGGAGAGCGTCGGCGCGAGGGCGAGCGAACGCATGGTGCACCTTACCTCTTTTGCAAGCCGACGAGCGCCCAGCGTGAAGTCTCGAGTCCGGCTCGTCACGCAAAGTGCAATGATCTATGATTCCGGCCTCGAAGGAGTCGTCAATGTTCGCCAACACGCAGATGATGGGTATGGACACGGGCTTCCCCGATGTCTGCCTCACGCCCTCGCCAGCGGGTCCTGTGCCCATCCCCTACCCGAACATCACGGCTGGGCCCATGGGCGTCCCCGCGGCCTATCGGGTCTTGTTCATGTACGCGCCGGCCCACAACATGGGCACCTCGATCCCAATGACCAATGGGGACAACCCTGGTGTGGCCACGGGCGTGGCATCGGGCATGGTCATGGGGCCCTCGCGGCACCTGACCGCGTCCTTCACCACCCTCGTCGGCGGTCTGCCGGCGACCCGGGTGACCAGCGCTTCTTTGCAAAATTCGACCAATTGCCCGGGCGTCCGCATCGTCCCGAGCCAGGTCAAGGTTTTGGTTCTGGCGCCATGAGTGACTCCGAAAATTCCGTCGCCCTTCGCTTTGACGCCAGCGCCGACGTCGACGGCACCTGGAAGATCGAGAACATGTCGATCCGCCAGCGCTTCAACGAGCCGGGCGCGGCGACGATCAAGCTGCACAGCCAGGATCTGATGGCCGAGCCGTCGCTGATGCTCGGGACCTCGGCCACGGTGGTGATCGAGCGGGCCGGGGCGATTCATGAATTCTCGGGTATCATCGAGCGCGTCGAGGACGGCGTGGGCACAGGCCACGAGCTCGTGGCCACCGTGACCATGGTCCCGGCGCTCGTCGCCCTGCGCCACCGGAAGAACAGCCGAATCTTCCAGGAGATGACGATCCCGGAGATCCTCGAGCAGGTCCTCGGCGAGGGCCTGGGGGCCTACGAGCGCGCGGTCGATCTCGGCTACCTGTCGGGCAAGTATTCGACGCAGGAGTACACGGTCCAGTATCAGGAGACGGACTTCGACTTCGTCCACCGGCTGATGGAGGAGCACGGCATCGGCTATCACTTCATCGACAGCGACGGCAAGGAGGTCATGACCCTCCACGACAGCGACGCGGTCTACGTCGACCTGCTCTCGCTCGGGAACTCCGACGGCATGCTGCCCCTGGTCAGCAGGGGCGACGACGCCGGGCTGACCGAGGACCTGCGCGAGTTTCGGCGCATGTCCAAGCTGCGCTCGACCGTGGTCCGGACCAAGGTGTTCAACTGGCTGTCGCCGAGTGCCGGCTACGACGGCGAGAGCGTCGAGGCCGCCGAGCTCGAGACCGCCAACGGCGCGAGCCTCGAGCCGGAGCGCGAAGAGTACATCCACGACGAGCCCAGCGGGCTGTCGAGCTACCGCAGCGCGGGGCTCGAGCCCGACGACGTCGATCACGATCTGGCGATCCGCCGCGCCGTCCACCAGCGCGACGCGATCCGCTGCGCCGGCGCGAGCACGGCGATCGCCATGGCCCCGGGGGCGCGCTTCGAGCTCCTCGATCACCCTCAGCCCGACATGGCGGATCAGTACGTGGTCGTCGCCGTTGAGCACCGCTACGGCTCGCACAGCCTCGGCGTGGACGGCTACTCCAACATCATCGAGTGCATCCCCTCGGAGGTCGAGTGGCGACCCGAGCGTCGGCGCAGGCGCCCGCGCATGCCCTCGCTACAGACCGCCACTGTGGTCGGCCCCGCCGGCGAGGAGATCCACACCGACGAGCACGGGCGCATCAAGGTCCAGTTTCACTGGGACCGCGAGGGGCAAAACGACGAGAACAGCTCGTGCTTCGTCCGCGTGGTCCAGCCCTGGGCCGGCAACGGCTGGGGCTTCGTGTTCTTGCCGCGGATCGGCATGGAGGTCGCGGTCAACTTCATCGAGGGCGACCCCGATCGCCCGATGGTCATGGGCTGCGTCTACAACGGCGACAACGTGCCGCCCTATGGGCTGCCCGGCGACAAGACCAAGAGCACGGTCAAGTCGAACAGCTCGCCTGGCGGCGGCGGCTTCAACGAGCTGCGCTTCGAGGACGCGTCTGGCTCCGAAGAGATCTTCATCCACGCCCAAAAGGACTTCAACGAGACCGTCCTCAACGACCACAACACGACCGTCGGCAACAACCAGACCAACAACGTCGACGTCGATCAGACCCAGACCGTCCACGGCAACCAAAGCGAGACGGTGGACGGCAACCAGGACATGTCCGTGGGCGGAAACCGCAGCGTGGTCGTCAGCGGGGACTTCTCCGAGGAGGTCTCGGGCTCCGAGTCTCGGACCGTGACCGGGAACGTGAGCGAGGACTTCGCGGCCAACGAGACGCGCACGGTCGCCGGTAACCACGCCGAGACCGTGACCGGCAACGTCGACCAGACCGTGAGCGGCAACGTCAGCCAGACCATCAGCGGCAACCTCACGGACACGGTCAGCGGCTCCATGTCCGAGACCATCACCGGTGGGATCACCACCACCACGCCCGCGAACCTGGCCGTGACCGCGGCCGGCGGCATCAACATGACCACGACCGGCTCGTTTTTGGTCAACGCGGCCGGTGGCTTCACGGTCCTCGCGCCCGGCGGGACCAAGACCGTGGACCAGGATTTTTGGTCCTTCGGCGGTGGTCAGGGCGCGATCTTTGGGTTTGCGATCGGCTACACCGGGGCCAAGGCAGAATACACCGGCGTCGCGATGGGCATGACGGGCATCAAGCTCGAGGTCACCGGCTTCAGCAACGGGCAGACTGGCGTGATCGTCAAGGACCGCGGCCTCGAGTTCGAGAACGCCGGGCTCGCGGCCTACGTCGCCGCGGCCAAGGTCTACAACGCCGCGATGAACATCATCGGATGAAGGTCATCAAACCTCAGCAGCTGGGCGTGCTCACGCGCTGCTTCGAGCACGGCCGGCGCTTCTACATGGGGGTCTCGGCCCTGGCCATGTTCCCCCTCGGCCGCACGGACACGCTCAGCCACGAGGTTGGGATGTGGAAGCTGGCGGCCGAGCGCCTCGGGGCCGAGGGCGCCCTCGACTATGCGATCCCCAAGTCGCGCGCCGAGTTCTTGCTCGGCGGGATCGCCTTCCCCCCGGGGGGACAGCCGGCCCCCGCGGTGCCGGTGCGCGCGAGCGTCGGCGGGCTTCAAAAGGACCTCGCCGTGTTCGGAGACCGGTTTTGGACCGGCGACTCGGCCACCGAGCCGCAGCCCTTCACGCAGATGGCGATCAACTGGGCCCACGCCTTTGGCGGCAAGGCGTACCCGCACAACCCCTTTGGCAAGGGCATCGACGAGGTCGAGCTCGACGGCTTCGCGGTCACGCCGCTGCCCAACGTCGAGGCCCCCCGCGAGCTGATCGACTCACCCAACGATCGCCCGCAGCCGGCTGGCTTTGGTCCCCTCGATCTCGCCTGGCCGCAGCGCCAGCGCCTCGCCGGGACCTACGACCAGGACTGGCTCGAGAACCTCTTTCCCGGCTACGCGCGCGACGTCGACTGGGAGATCCACAACATCGCCGCGCCGGATCAGCGCCGCGACGGCTTTTGGCAGGGGGGAGAGCGCTACCGCTTCGACAACCTCCATCCCAGCAAGGTCGTCGAGGGCGAGCTGCCGCGCTTTCGCGCGCGGGTGTTCATCAACCGCTCGCACGCGATCGGCGAGGCCCGGCCGCCCGGCCCGGATCTCAAGCAGATGGTCAAGCAGGTCCCGGCGCGGCTCGAGGAGATCCAGCTCGCGCTTCAGACCCTGTGGTTCTTCCCCGACGCCGAGCTCGGCGTGATGATCTGGTCGGGCTCGACGATCGTGGCCGAGGAGCTCGGCGAAGACATCGTCCACCTGCTCGTCGCGGCCGAGCACGACGACCGCCCGCGGCCGGTCGAGCACTACCTGAAGGTCGCCAGCGATCGCCTCGATCCCGAGACCGGCGCGCTGGCGATGCTGGTCGACGACGAGCTGCTGCCCGAGGGGCTCGGTGAGACCGAGTCGCCCCTCGACGAGGAGCTCGAGCTGTCGAAGTTCGAGAGCTTTCGCGGTCAGAACATGCGCCGCAGGCAGGTCGAGCTCGCCGAGGCCGGCCGGGCCGAGGTCGCCAGCCACGGCCTCGACCCGGACGTCCACGGCCCGCCGATCCCCGAGCCCGTCGACTTCAGCCCGCCTTCGCCAAAGCAGCTGCCCGCGCTGATCGAGGACATGAAGGCGAAAAAGGAGCAGCTCGACGTCGAGAGCAAGGCGAAGATCGCCAAGGCCCAGGCCGAGGTCGACGCGATCATCGACGACGCGGGGATCGATGACTTCACGAGCGAGACCCTGCACGAGGAGCAAAACCAGCCCGGACAGATCGGGCCGCCGACCTACACGGCCGCCGCGATCTTGAAGATGCTGCAAGACATGGCGGCGCAGACCCGGGCGACCGGCTACATCAACGACGAGATCGAGGAGATGATCGTCGACGAAGAGCTCTACGCCCAGTGGGAGGAGGCCGAGCGCGGGCAGCGGCAGGCCTACCACATGGGCGCGCACTTCCAGCAGCCCGCGCCGGCGATGCCGGCCGAGATGCGCGGGCCGACGCGGGCGCGCCTGCGCCAGGCGATCGCCGCGGGGGAGGACTTCACCAACCTCAACTTCACGGGCGCCAACCTCTCGCGCATGGACCTCAGGGGCGTCGACTTGTCGGGGGCCTACCTCGAGAGCGCCGACTTGAGCGACTCGAACCTCAGCGGCGCTCGCCTCGACGGGGCCGTGCTCGCCCACGCGAAGCTGACGAGGACGCGGCTCGAGGGCGCCTCGCTCGTCGACGTGAACCTCGGCAAGGCGAAGATCTCGGGGGCGATATTCACCGACGCCGATCTCAGCGAGGCGAACCTCTACGGGGCCAGGTTCGAGGAGAGCAGCTTGATCCGCGCCAAGCTGAAGGGGGCGAAGGTGGTCGAGCTGAGCCTCGAGCGCTGCGACGCGAGCGGCTGCTTCGCCGATGATCTGGTCTTCATCAAGGTCGAGCTGCGCGCGGTCAACCTGCGCCACGCCCGCCTCGATCGCACGCTGTGGCACGAGAACGACCTGCGCGGCTCCGCCTTCGACGGCGCGTCTTTGGTCTCGGCGACCTTCCTGGGCGTGGATATCCGCCAGGTTGGCTTTCGCGAGGCGAAGCTCGACAACGCCCGCTTCGTCGAGGACTGCAAGCTCGACGCTGTCGTGTTCAGCGGGGCGTCGATGCTCGGGACCTACTGTCGAGGCTTGCGCATGCGCGGCGCCGAGATCCGCCACGCGACCGTCGACGGCGCGGACTTCAGCGAGAGCGACCTGGCCGAGGCCAAGTTTTATCGAGTCGTCGCCCGCGGGGCGAGCTTCGAGATGGCGAACCTCCGCCAGGCCGAGATGATCTCCGGCAACTTCATGAACGCGAGCTTCGCCCGCGCGGTCATCGAGGGCGCGGACTTTCGGGCTGCCAACCTCTACGCCGCCGACATGGCCCGGGTCCGCAGCGACGCGGCGGTCCAGCTCGAGGACGCGCTGCTGACCAAGGTCCGCATCCACCCGCGCCTCGACGACCAGGTTGGCGCCGAGGGGGGAGGGGCGTCGACGTGAGCCACGGGATCGACGACCGCACCGACTGGGTGGTGCCGGAGACCGCCGAGGCCCTGGCCAGGCACGTCTACCGCGGGCTCGAGGCCGAAGGCTGGGACCTCTCGGGTCGGGACTTCGCGGGCATCGATCTACGCGGCGCGACCTTCAACAAGGTCGACCTGAGCGGCGCCGACCTGCGCCGCGCGGACCTGCGCGAGGCCACCTTCGTCGCCTGCAAGCTCGACGGCGCCCGTCTCGACGGGGCGAACCTGCACCTGACCACGCTCTACCAGTCGGGGCTCTCGGGCGCCGTGCTCAGCGGCGCGGACCTGACCCGCGCGCGGATGATCGAGCTCGACGCGAGCGAGGCGGACTTCAGCCAGACCGACGCGCGCCAGGCCCTGTTCGCCAAGTGCGGCCTCGAGCGGGCCAGGTTCACGGGCTCGCGCCTCGATCGCAACATCATCAGCGAGTGTCGGCTCGACGGCCTCGATCTGCGCGGCTGCAAGCTCGAGCAGGTCACCTTGATGAAGGCCGACCTGCGCCAGGTCTTGCTCGAGGGGGCGGAGCTCATCCAGCTGGTGCTCGTCGAGTCCGACCTCAGCGGCCTCGACCTGTCTGGCGCCACGCTGTGCCGGACCCAGTTCACCGAGTCCAAGCTCCAGGGCTGCAACTTCAGCGGCGCGGACTTGCGCAACGCCAACTTCAAGAGCGCGGACCTGGCCGGCGTCGTGCTGGCGAAGGCGAACGCCAGCAACGCCTTGTTCGTCGAGGCCGATCTGAGCGAGGCGGACCTGCGCGGTGCCAGGCTCGCGCAGTCGATCTTCATCGACGCCACGCTCGAGCGTGCGCGCTGCGGGGGCGCGGGCATGTATCAGTGCATCTTTCAGCGCGCGAAGTGTGCCCAGGCCTCCTTCGCTGGCGCGAACCTGACCTACGCCGACTTCTCCGAGGCCGACATCAGCGGGGCCGACTTCAGGGGCGCCCAGATGTTTCGCGCCAACCTCCACGCGGTCGACGACGCCGGCGCGCACATCCCCAACCGGGCCGTGACCCTCGGGACCGACCCCGAGCTCGCCGCGGCCCAAAACTGGAAGCCGAAGTATTAGCCATGCAAGCACGCGAACAAGACATCGAGCTCGTCAGTACGCCCTTCAGCACGAACCCGCGGGGGCATCAGGGCACGGCGCTGATCCTTGGTCAGGCCGATCAGGCGGAGGGCGGCGCGTGGTTGGTCGAGGACGCAGGTCAGCCGCGGGCGGCCAAGCGCGCCGCGAGCTGCCTGCTCGAGCCGGCGGTGGGCGACCAGGTGTGGATCGTGGTCGAGGGCGAGCGCTGCTACGTGCTCGCCGTGCTCGAGCGCGCCGCCGAGCAGACACCAGCGAGCTTGCGGATCGAGGGCGACGCGGCCTTGCATGTCGAGGGCCGCCTCGAGATCCACGCCGCGGACGACCTCCAGCTGCGCAGCGCGGCCGAGGTCGGCGTCGCCGGTGAGGCGCTCCAGGTCCAGGCTCGCACCGGCCGCGTGTTCGTGGGCGAGTGCAAGGCGGTGCTCCGTTCGTTGGTCACCCACGCGACCCGCTCGACCCTGGTCTCGAAGCTCGTCGAGACCCTCGCCGACCGCGTCCAGACCTCGAGCAAGACCTCGGCGCGCACGGTCGTCGAGATCGACGAGCTGCACGCGGGGGTCATCGATCATCGGGCCAGCGAGCTCGCCCAGCTGGCGGGGGACAAGGTGATCGTCAACGGCGGTGAGATCGCCAAGGTCGAGGCGGGACAGATCCACCTGGGCTGAGCGCGATCATGGACCGCGGTGGGATGCGCTTGCTATCGTCCCGGCGATGTCTGACGCGACCTTGCTGATCCTCGGCGGCCTCGAACTCGCGGGGATCGTCGGCGTGTTTGCGCTGTCTCGGCGAAACAAGGCCCGGCGAGCCGCAGGTCAGCCGCGCCCGCCCGTGCCCGTGCGCGTCGCCTCGGCTGTGCTCTTGCTCGCGGTCGTGATCGGCTTCCCTGCCGTGATCGTGCTGGCCTTCATCAACCCGAGCTTGCAGACCGAGCGGCTGCACGAGCGCCTCGTCGAAGAGGGCGTCCCGGCGACCGCGACGATCACCCGCGTGCAGGAGACGGGCACGGTCGTCAACAAGCAGCCGGAGGTCCAGGTCTCGGTCGAGGTTCAGCCCGAGGACGGGCCGGCCTTCGCCTCGCAGTCGACCTGGGTGTTCTCGGTCAGCGACACCCAGAGCTACTCGGCCGGGACCAAGGTGAAGGTGTTCTACGATCCCGAAGACCGCAGGGCGGTGGCGATCGTCGGCGTCGCCGACTAGGAGCCCGTGGTGAAACCCAGCGCGACACCTCGCTTGGTCTTTTCGCCGAGGGCTTTGTCGCCAAAACTGGCAGTACACCCGGTACAGCGGCGTTTTGGCTTCGCGCCCTCGACGAAAATCCCGGCGCCAGGAGCCGCGCTGGGTTCCACCACGGGCTCCTAGAGCGACTCGAGGAAGCTCAGCAGCAGCACGCGATCGTCGTCGCTCAGCCCCTCGAAGGCCACGCGCACCGCCTGCGCCTCACCGTCGTGGGCGAGGATCGCTGCCTCCACGGTGTCGGCCGAGCCGTCGTGCATGTAGGGCGCGCTCAGGCGCAAGCCCCAAAGCGGCGCGGTCCGGAACATCAGCTGCTCGGCGGCGAAGTCGACGATGCCCACGGCGCCCTCGGGGGCGACGACGTGGAGCAGGAAGTCGCTGTAGGCGCGCACGGGGCCGCTGACCCCGGGGAGCTCGACGACGTGGCAGCCGTCGCAGCCGACGGACTCGAACACGGCGAGGCCCTCGGGCAGCTCGGCGGCGGGCTCGGGGGCGGCGAGGCCGGCCATGAAGGTGGTCAGCGAGTTGATGTAGGCGGTGTCGACCTCGGGGTCCGGGATGTCGTCACCGTCGCTGAGCAGGCCGTAGCTGAAGCTGTCTTCTTCGGGGACGGTCAGGCCCATCTCCGCGCTCAGGGCGTCGCGGGCGAACTCTCGCAGGCTGGGGACCTGGGCCTTCCAGCCGAAGCGACCCAGGCGGCCGTCGGGGAGGAGATGGGCGACGCCGCGGATGCCGTCGCCGTCGAGGTCGTCGGGGTCGGCGTTGGCGAGGATGTCGTCGTCGGCGATGCCCTCGACGCGGCCGAGGCCGAGCAGCGAGGGGGTCTGGCGGGTCTCGAACACGTTTTGCGAGGGGTCGTGCTCGGGCCGCTCGGCCCCTGGGATCGCCAGGCGGTGGAGGATCGTGCCGTAGTCCGGGGCGATGAACTCGCCCTCCATGTCGATGGTGCCGTGGCGCATGACGTTGAGGTCGATGGGCCCGGCGCCGCCGATCACGGGATCGAAGTGGCAAGCGCGGCAGCTGTCGCCGTTGAAGGTGGGGCCGAGGCCGTCGACGATGTCGGCGTCACGGTCGAAGAGCGCGCGGCCGGCCTGCCACTGGGCGAGCATGGCCTCATTGGCGTGGATCTCCGGCTCGGGGCAGCCAGGGGTGCCAGTCGGCGGGATCACGGCGTCGGCCGGCAGCAGGCCCTCGCTGAACTGTTCGCGGCCGCCGAGGCTGGCGAGGAACTCGAGCAGGGCGTCGCGCTCGCTCTGGGGCAGGGCCTCGTAGGCGTCGCGCGAGCGCTGGGCCTCGCCGCCGTGCCAGAGGATCGCCTCGTCGAGGGTGTCCGCGCGGCCGTCGTGGAGGTAGGGGGCGACGGCGACGATGCCCCACAGCGGCTGGGTGCGGAACTCGGCGCCGGTGGCCACGCCCTGCTGCATGCCATCGGCCATGGCCTCGCCCATGTCGTGGAGCAGCAGGTCGGAGTAGAGCGGGACGAGGCCGCGGGGGCCCTCGAGGGTCGGCGCGTGGCAGTCGTCGCAGCCGATCTCGGCGAAGTTGGCCTGGCCGCGCAGCCCGAGCTCGTTGTCGCCGAGGTCTTCGGGCTCCGGGGCCGCGAGCAACATCGCGAAGGACACGAGGTCGAAGAGGTCCTCCGAGGGCATCTCGGGGTCGGGGGTGTCGTCGTCGTCGAAGAGCGGCTCGTCGGGGGCGGCGGCCTGGCGGAAGGCGAGCGCGGCCTCGGGGTCGATGGCGCGCAGGGCCGAGTCGGCGGCGCTCGAGGGCACGGGCAGCGCGGCCTTTTGGGCCTCGGTCAGCGGGTCGGTGGTGATCCCGAGGTGGTTGTTGAGCGGGCCGCGGATGAAGCCCTCGATGCTCACGGTCTGCGACTTGCGACCAAAGCGACCGACGAAGCCGCGGTCCCAGTTGGGCCGCCCGCTGATCCCGTCGCCGTCGGCGTCGTCCTCGTCGGCGTTGGCGAGGATCGAGCTCTCGGACAGCTCGGCGATCAGCCCGGTGCCGAAGAAGGGGATGGCGTTGCGGTGGGCGATGACGTTGACGCCCTCGTCGAGGCCCGGGCGCGTGGGCGCGCCGTTGAAGCCGAAGGAGGTGACCACGCCGCCGTGGCCCGTGGCCAGGAAGCTGCCGTCGTCGAGCTCGGTGCCGGTGAGGAAGAAGTCGCGGTAGCGCGGGCCGCTGCCGCCGAACACCGGGCGCTCGTGGCAGCTGGTGCAGAAGCTGACGTTGACCAGGGGGCCGAGGCCCTCGTCGGGGGCGAAGCGCCGGGTGGCGATCTGTTGTCCGCGCTCGAAGGTTGCCTGCTGCTCGGCGGTGGCCGTGGGCAGGATCGTGCCCATGGGTCCGTAGATGTCCTCGGCCAGCTCGGGCTCGGGATCGGGCTGGCAGGCGGCCAGGCCGATGAGGGCGAGGCTCGGGAGCAGGGCGTGACGCAGCGGAGCGGAGGACATGGCGGCGGGCATGGGAGGGCCTCAGGGCAAGTATTGAACGATCACCCCGGACCAGGGGGGCGAAAAGAGCAGGCTGCCGCCGACGCCAAAGCGGGCGCCGTCGGCCAGACCAAAGCTGCCGTGCAAGGTGTTGGGGCGGACGGAGCGATCGAGCAAGGTCCACTCGAAGCCGCCCGGGGCGACCTCGATGACGACGCCGTCGACGCCCACGGAGGTGGCCGTGCCGTCCTCGGCGACCCAGACGCCGTTGAGCCCGGGGAGCTCGCCGATCACCTCGCTGGTCCAGGCCTCGCCGTCGTAGCGGGCGATGACGCCGTTGGAGCGGCCGCCGACGGCGACGATCTCGTCCGGGCCGGTGCCCCACAGGCTGATGAGGTCGCGGGTCACCCCGGAGGGCTGCTGGACCCAGGCATCGCCATCGTAGTGGAAGATCACGCCCTGGTGGCCGACGGCGAACACGTTGTCGGGGCCGGTGCCCCAGACCTTGAGCAGGGCGTCGAACTCTCGGTCGGCGTCGGGCAGGGTCTCGAGGGACCAGGCGCTGCCGTCGAAGTGGGCGAGGACCGGCGCGTCGCCGGGGATGTCGCCGCCCACGGTCCACACGTCGGTCGCGCTCGAGCCCCAGATGCCCCACAGCGCGGCGCTGGTCCCCACGTTTTCGCTGGTCCAGCTGCCGTCGGCCGCCCGGTGACCCACGGTGCCCTCGTTGCCGGCGATCCACAGGTCCGAGCCGGTGCCGTAGACCCAGTTGATCAGGGGCATGTCGGCGGGGATCTCGGCCTCGACCCAGCCCTCGCCGTCGAAGCGGACCATGGCCCCGGCCTCTGGGTTGCCGCCGACGGCGTAGACCTCGTCGCGGCTCGGCCCCCACACGCTCAAAAAAGCGCCGACGCTCTCGTCGGTCTGCTCGCCGATGGTCCACTCGGGCTCGGACTTCGGCTTGTCGTCGGGGCAGGCGCTCAGGGCCAGAGGGGCCAGGAGCAGCGCCAGCCGGGCGGGGGCTTGGGGGAGGGCGGACATGGGGGCGGAGGGTAGCGCGGCCGATGGGGCGCTGATTGGGTGGTATCCCGAGGTGGGGATTTCGATCACTCGCCTCGGCCGATGGGGACGGCGGTGGCTCACGTGCGGGGTGTGCGCTGGTCACATGCGCGCGTCGGTGGGCCCGCTCCTAGGAGCCCGTGGTGGAACCCAGCGCGGCTCCTGGCGCCGGGCTTTTCGTCGAGGCCGCGGAGCCAAAACGCTGCTGTACCGGGCGTACTGCAAGTTTTGGCGACAAAGCCCTCGGCGAAAAGACCAAGCCAGGTGTCGTGTTGGGTTTCACCACGGGCTCCTAGCCCGGCGCGTAGTCGCCAGGCAGCGTCGAGTCGAGGCGGTCGAACTCGAAGTACTGGCCATAGTCCGGGTCGTAGCCGTCGGCATGGGACCCTTCAGGGACGGCGGCCCAGCACGACTCTTCAAACGCGGCCTCGCGGAGCATGCCCAGGTGCAGGGCGATGGTCCCGGGATCCTCGAGGTCGGACCAGGCCACGCGCAGCTCGACGAAGTCGCCGGAGGCAGCCACGTCGTCGCTGCCGGCGATCGGCCCGAAGCCGGGGTCGGTCCAGTCGGTCCCGCTCCACTCGAGGGCGCCGCCGTAGTCGTCGCTGGCCTTCCAGCGCAGGTGCCAGCGGGCCGAGAAGGGCAGCGCCGGCTGCTGGGTGTTGTAGGTGACGCCGGCCTCGGTCCCCGCGGCCCCGCCCAGGTAGGCGACGAACCAGTTTTGAGCGTCGTCCTCCGCGAGCGCCGGGCCGCGCATGCCCAGGTAGAGGTAGCTCTCGTCCCAGGCCACGTAGCCGGCGTGCTCGGCCGTCGAGGTCGAGAAGGTCTCGCCTGCGTCGAAGTCGTTGACGCCGTCGATGACGATGCTGTGGAAGTAGCGGACCGTGAAGCCTTCGTTGGTGGTGAAGTCGGCGGCCATGGCCGTGCCGCCGGCGTCGGTGACCTCGGCGAGCACGCGCAGCTCGTAGGTGGTGGCGCTCGCGAGATCGCCCGCGGGGGTGAGCGTGAAGGTGGTGTCGTCGCCGGAGCTCGGGGCCGCGGCCATCTGCACGCAGGTCGAGAACCCGTCGGCCGAGACCTGGACGCTGCCCGAGCAGCTGGTGTTGGCGGTGTTGGTGGTCAGCGTGGCCGCGTCCATGGCCGCGCTGAAGGTCACGCTGATCGTCGCGTCCGGGGCGACGCCGGCCTCGAGGTCCTGGGGATCCGTGGCGGCCACGAAGGGAACGCCCTCTTCTCCGGTGGTCGTCGACTCTGACTCGGAGGACTCTGACTCGGAGGATTCAGACCCGGAGGACTCGGACTCCGAAGCGCTCGAGTCCGACTCGGAGGACTCGGACCCGGAGGATTCGGACTCGGAGGACTCGGACTCGGAGGACTCGGACTCGGAGGACTCGGATTCGGACTCGGAAGATTCGGACTCGGACTCCGAAGAGGTGGTGTCGGCGGTGCTCGACTCGCCCTCGCTGGTGTCGTCGCTCGCGCTGCCAAAGGTCGCCACGCCCTCGGCGCTGGTCTCGGAGTCGGTCTCGGAGCCCGCGCCGATCTCATCGTCTCCGCCCTCGTCGTTACAGCCAGGGGCGATGAGCAGGCCGAGACCGAGGAGCAGGCTGGAGACCGAATTCACGCGACGCATCGCGCGATGGTAGCCCTATCCCTCCCAGATGGCCCAGCCGCCCGCGGTCCAGTCGTCCTCGGGCCCCGCAAAGGCGCCGAGCCAGCGCGCGTCGGGGTCGAAGAAGCCGTCGTCGGGGGGACCCGAGAGCCCTTTTGCGAGGGGAATCGGGCTCGCGGGGAGCATGCCCGCTGGGGGCGGCTGGCAGCTGGGGAAGCTGGGGGCGCCCGGGCTCGCGCGGGTGAGCACGCCGCGCTCGGGGCTGGCGAGCCAGGCGACCTCGTCGAGGCCCTCGTCGTCGTCGCGCTCGTCGAGCTCGGCGCCGGGCTGGTCGACGAGCGCGAGGCCAGAGAGCGTGGGGCTGGTGCCGAGGTCGCGGATGTCCAGGGCGTAGTCGAAGCCGCTGAGCAGCAGGCCGTGGAGCTCGGGGGCGGCGGCGCGGCGGATCAGCAGGGCGTAGCTCGGGGTCTTGGCCGCGTGCGCGCCGCAGGCCGTGGCGTTCCAGATCCGCGGGGCCGTGCGCGGCTCGACGCCGGCGCCGCGAGGATCGTTGTCGAACTCGAAGGCGTTGCTGGGCTCCTCGTCGTGTTCGGTCGCGGGCAGGTCGCGGACGAGGAGGTGCTGGAGCCGGCCCTGGTAGCCGTAGTCGAAGTCGAAGGCGTCGTCCCCGGGCTGGTCGCAGATCAGGTGCTTGGCGTCGACGGTCCCGCCGAAGAACTCGAAGCAGTCGTCGCTGGTCGCCCGGACCTGGATGTGGTCGAGGGTCGTGCCCCGGCCGACGCCGGCGAGGGTCAGGCCGTTGAGCTCGTTGGCGGGGGCGAGCTCGACCCCGGGATATTCGATGCGGACGTAGCGGAGCACGCCGCTGTCGTCCTCGGGGTCGTCGCCGCCGTAGCTTCCCCCGGCGAGGATGCCCTCGACGAGGCCGTGGATGGCGTGGCCGTCGGCGTCGCGGAGGTTGAGGGGGGCCTGGCCGAGGAGCACGACGCCGCCCCAGTCGCCGGCGCGGCGCTGGGTTGGCGGGCGGCTGCTGGTGAACACGATCGGGCGCTCGGGGGTGCCCTCGGCGACCAGCCGCGCCCCCGGCTCGACCACCAAGGTGCCCTTGGTCTCGCGGTCGCCGAGGATCGTGGTCCCGGGCTCGATGGTCAGGGTGACCCCGGTGGACACGCGGGCCTGGAAGCGCAGCAGGTAGTTGCGATCGCAGCGCAGGGTCGCGTCGGCCTCGATCTCCCCGCTGAGCTCGACCTGGGGCTTGTTGGGCGCGTCGCAGTCGCCAAAGCGCCCGCCGAGCGTGGCCTCGCCGGGCTGGGGCAGCGCGACCTCGGGCAGCCCGATGGATGCCTCGCTCGAGGGCGGGGCGCTGCGCGACGTGGGCACAGACCGATGGTTCGCGCGGTCGATGCTCGAGAGCACGATCGGCGTGAGCGAGACGACGCCCAGGGCGATGATCCCCCCGACCACCCAGGTGCGCGGGATGTCGGCGCGGCGCAGCAGCCCGCGGCGGATCGACGAGAGCTCCGGGTGGGCGCCGCTCGGCGTGGCGTCTTCGCGGGTGCGCTCGCTCGCGGGCAGGTAGCGAGGAGGCTCGCGCAGGGCGAGGCTGCCCCGGGCGATCGGCCCCTCGTTGACCGTGGCCTCGTCGGGATCCGGGCGCAGATACTCGCCGGATCCCAAGGTCCGCTCGCTCTGCTCGCCGCGGTAGGGCTCCCGCCACAGCTCGAGGGAGGGCAGGTCCCCCGAGCTCGGGGCGCCGACGATGCGCAGCAGCTCGGCGTCGATGCGGTTGCGCATCTGGGCGCGCTCGCTGGCGAAGGCCGCGGCGACCCGCTTGCCGATCGCCCGCGAGCTGGCGTCGAGGCCCTCGGTGTCCATGTAGACCTCGAGCTCGTGGCGAAAGAGCTCGGCGCTGGAGTAGCGCGCGGCGGCGTCGGGCTCCATGGCGCGGCGACAGATCTCGAGCAGCCGCGGCGGGAGCTCGGGGGCGTCCAGGGCCGGGAGCTCGTCGACGCTCAGCTGTCGGGCGATGCTCGCGGCCTGGGTGTCGCCCCATAGCCGCCGGCCAGACAAGAGCTCCCAGAGCATGACCCCGGCCGCGAACAGGTCGGCGCGGCGATCGAGGGCCTCGCCGCGGGCCTGCTGCGGGGACATGTAGGCCAGCTTGCCCTTGAGCCCGCTGCCCTCGGTGCGGGTGATCGCGCCGCTGGCCTTGGCGATGCCGAAGTCGACGAGCTTGATCTGCCCGTCGTAGGTGATGAACAGGTTCTGGGGCGAGACGTCGCGGTGGACGACGTCGAGGGGCGAGCCGTCGTAGTCGCGCAGCTCGTGGGCGTAGTGCAGGCCCTCGAGCATCTCGGTGATCACCCGCAGGCGCATGCCCAAGCTCATGGTCTCGCGGCGGAGCACGCGGCTGAGCGGCTGGCCGTCGAGGAACTCCATCGTGATGTAGGGGATCGGCCCCTCCTGGCCGACCTCGAAGGTCTGCACGACGTTGGGGTGATGCAGGCGCGCGGCCAGTCGGGCCTCGTCCATGAACATCGACAGGGCCTCGGGCTCGTCGAGGAGCGAGGCTCGCAGCTGCTTGGCGACCAGCAGCTTGTTGACCCCCGCGGCGCTGGTGACCACGGCGAGGTAGACGTCCGACATGCCGCCGTGGCCGATGGCGAAGAGCAGCTGGTGGCGACCCAGGGACACGGGGGGCCGCGCCATGGATGCGTTCGCGCCCGTGTCATGGCGCCGCTCTCGAGCTTCTTCGCGCACGTTCTCTCGGCCGTGGTGTGTCCATCGATTCGAATCGATTCGAACCGATGCGCCGCGAAGGTATGGGCCCGAGCGGACATGGGCAAGTCACATGTTGGCCATCGAATTGCCGAGTTTTGCCGCCTACGCGGCGTGGGCGTGTTGGCCCCAGTGATGGAGGAGTCCCACGCGAGGGTGGTGCGGCGAGCTGATCTCGTCTGGGTGTGCGCCAATCTGCGACATGGCGTGTGACATCGGCGGGTAGACCCAGGCGGCGCGAGAGACGTTCGCTCCTGCCATGCACGAAGGACGGGGCTATGGTCTACCGGTGCGGGCGCGAAGCGAGCGAGGACTGGCCAGGCTCTCGCTGGTGATGCTCCTCGGCGCGGGCTCCTTGCTCGGCTGCCACGACCCGGGCGCCGCGAGCAACGAGCCCGATGCGGTGGGCGCGAGCGAGGGCAGCGAGCTCGCGTGGGTCGCGGGTGAGCAGGGCGAGGCAGGCGAGGGGGAGGGTGCCGAGCCCGAGGACGATGGCAGCCACGACCTGCTCTGCCAGCAGGACCCCGAGGCCCCGGGCTGCCCGTGGGACCGCAACGCGACCAACTTCGTCGACGAGGGCGTGTGGGGGAACCACGATCCGAGCACCATGCCCCTGCCCGAGCCGGCCGGGCCCGAGCGCTGTCCCGACGACGCGGTGCTCGGCGAGATGATCGAGATCCCCGCGGGCGAGTTCGTGATGGGCTGCGACATCCGCAACAGCCAGCTGTGCGGTCAAAACGAGCGCAAGCTGACCACCGTGGAGCTGCCCGCCTTCGCCATCGATCGCACGGAGGTCACCCAGGCGGCCTACGAGCGCTGCATCGAGGCCGGCGTGTGCGAGGCGCCCGCGGCCGGGTTCTCGCCGGGCGAGGACTGCACGCACCCGGTGGTCAACGTCAGCTGGCAGCAGGCCGGGCAGTACTGCGCGTGGCTCGACAAGCGCCTGCCCACGGAGGCCGAGTGGGAGAAGGCCGCGCGCGGCGACGACGGGCGGCTCTTTCCCTGGGGAGACGAGGCTCCGACCTGCGAGCTCGCCAACTTCGAGGGCTGCGGCCTGCGTGCGCCGCAGCCGGTCGCCAGCCACCCGGCGGGGGCCAGCCCCTACGGGCTGATGGACATGGCCGGCAACGTGCGCGAGTGGGTCTTCGATCGTGAGGAGGGCCGCAAGCGCCAGCCCAAGCGGGGCATCCGCGGTGGGATGTTCACCGATCAGGCCACGCACATTCGTGCAGTCCGGCGCACCTGGGGGGACGTCAACGTGAGCGACATCGGGATCGGCTTTCGCTGCGCCAAGTGAGGCGCGCATCTGGTCGATCTGCGTCCGCGTGCCGGACGCCGCGCCTGTGCGCGGACGCGAGCGTCAGGGAGCGCACCCCTCGGAGGGCGAGTGCTGTACCATCACGCCATGCTTCGGCGAGGCCAAGAGCGAGCCAAAAGCGCGCGCGCATCATGGTGGTTGGTCGGTCTCGGCGTGGGGCTCTCGCTCGCAGCTTGCCGGGCGGAGGAGGCCGACTGCGAGGCCCTGGCGACTCATATCGCCAAGCTGGCCGAGGCCGAGGGCAAGGGCGGCCCGGGCTCGGCACTGGCCATCGAGGGGGACTGCAAGCAGCTGCGGCCGACCCGGAAGTTGGTCGAGTGCATGCAGGCCGCGCAGAGCCTGGCCGAGGTCGAGGCCTGCGGCGCATAGCTCGGTGAGCGGGGCTCACTTCTTCGCGAGTGGGTCCGCCGATGGGTCAGCCGCTCGGTCGCTGGGCTGGGCTGCGCTAGCCCCCGAAGCCCCATCCCTGCTAAATCTCGGGTATGCGCCAGCGCTCTTGGCTGCTCTTTGGATTACCACTCTTGGGCTGCCAGCCCGTGACCGAGGGAGTGCCCATCGCGGACGATACCGGGACGAGCAGCGAGGAGGTGGGCTGCATCGAGGGCCAGCTCGACTGCGCGTGCACACCCGAGGGCAGCTGCGACGCCGGCTTGGTCTGTGATGGCGCGCTGTGCATCTCCGAGGGCGAGGAGAGCAGCTCGAGCGGGGAGGACACGGGCACGGACACGGAGTCGGACAGCGAGGACACCGGGAGCTGCTCGGGGGAGGGGTGCCCCTGCGAGGCCGGGGCCAGCAGCTGTGATCCTGGGCTGAGCTGCGTCAACGGCGAGTGCGTCGACAGCTGCGGCAACGGGGCCCTCGACAACGGTGAGCAGTGTGACGACGGCAACGAGGCCGAGGGAGACGGCTGCGACAACGACTGCAGCTACACCGAGGTCCTCGCGATCTCGCTGGGCTATCAGTCGACCTGCGCGGTGATCGAGGGCGGGCGGCTGCGCTGCTGGGGCGACAACGCCTACGGTCAGCTGGGCTACGGGAACACCGCCGACATCGGCGACACCGAGACCCCGGCGAGCATCGACGACGTGATCTTGCCGGCGCCGATCGAGTTCGTCGACCTCGGGTCGCTGCACGCCTGCGGGGGCTTCGCCGACGGGGAGGTCTACTGCTGGGGGCAGAACTTTCACGGTCAGCTCGGCTACGGCAACGCGGGCCTCGACACTCATATTGGTGACGACGAGCTGATTGGTGAGCCCGGCCCCGTATCCGTGGGCGAGGATACGCTGAGCATGAGCCTGGGCGAGCACTTCGGCTGCGCGCGCCTGGACAACGCCAAGCTGCGCTGTTGGGGGCAGAACCTCTATGGGCAGCTCGGTCAGGGCAACCTGTTAAACATCGGTGACGACGAGCTCCCGAGCGACTCGGAGCTGCCTTTCATCGGCGCTGACGTCAGCGCGGTCTCGGCCGGTCGCTACCACGTCTGCGTGATCACCACGGACAGCCAGGCGCGCTGCTGGGGTCGAGGCAACAGCGGCCAGCTGGGCTACGGCGACAACGCGACCATCGGCGACAACGAGGCGCCCAGTAGCGCGGGCGACGTCTCGCTCTACCCCAATGGCGTCGAGGGGGTCCTCGCCCAGCTCTCGCTCGGCGAGGAATTCAGCTGCGCGCGCTTCTCCTCCGGCGAGGTCCTGTGCTGGGGCAAGGCAAACGAGGGCCAAGTCGGCCAGGGGAACAAAGAAGATTACGGCAACCAAGACGGGGAGCTGCCCTCGGCGCTCTCGCCGATCAGCCTCGGCGGCTCGGCCACGGCGATCGCCGCCGGGGGGCGCCACGTCTGCGCCCTGCTCGACTCCGGTCTCATCCGCTGCTGGGGCGCCAACGACTACGGCCAGCTCGGCCTCGGGAACGACGAGGACATCGGCGACGACGAGCTCCCGAGCGAGGCCCCGACCGTCGACGTCGGCGGGAGCGCGATCATGATCGCGGCCGGTCAGGACCACACCTGCGCCGTGCTCGAGACCTTCGAGGTGGTCTGCTGGGGCCGCAACCCGGACGGGCGCCTGGGCTACGGGCACACGGAGACCATCGGCGACGACGAATCTCCGGTGGTCGCCGGGACCATCGACCTGCTCTGAGCCGCGGCGACTCGAGGCGTGACCGTCGCTCCAGAGCGCTCTCGCAGCCCGTGGTGAATCCCTGCGTGCGACGGGTTGCTGGGCGCGGGACGCTGGCAGCCGGTGTCCGCCCATGCTGGGGACCTGGCGGACAGCCAGCCCAGAGTCTGGGCGATTGGCTACCATGGAGGCGTGCACCGCAGCGATGAGCTGAGCTCGATCTTGAAGGCCGAGCTCTCACCGCGCGCCGAGCTCCCTTACCTGGCGGCGGTGTGGATCTCCTTGTTCACCCACCTCGGGCTGCTCGTGCTCTTCGCGGTGTTCGAGATCTGGCCGATGGTCGCCTTCAACGTGTTGAGCATCACGCTCTTCGTGGTGGTCATGGCCCTCGTCCGTCGCGGCTGGGTGCGGCTCGGGATGGTCCTCGCGCTCGGCGAGGTGATCGTCCACCAGATCCTCGCGGTGTACTTCACGGGCTGGACCCCGGGCTTTCAGTACTACCTCCCGGTCGTCGGCGCGCTCCCGCTGATGCTCCCGCGGGTGTCCACGCGCCGGCAGATCCTCTCGGCCTGCGTGCCCGGGCTGGTGTTCGTGATCCTGATCTTCACCCACGACCCCGCGCCCCCGCACCCTTTCCCCGAGCCGATCGCCGTCGCCCTCGGCTACATCAACTTGCTGCTCGGCTTCGCCGCGTCGTGGACCTTCGTGTTCTACTTTCGCCGCGGCGCGGAGCTGGCCGAGGCTCAGCTCGCCGACGCCGTGCTGCGAGGCGAGCGGCTGCTGCGGGGGATCTTGCCGCCTTCGATCGTCGAGCGCCTGCGCGCCGGGGAGGTCGTGGCGGACTCCTTCGACGACGTCTCGATCTTGTTTTGCGACATCGTGGGCTTCACCCCGCTGGCCGAGCAAAAGTCCCCCGAGGCGCTGGTGCGCATGCTCGACGAGGTCTTCGCCGGCTTCGACGACCTCGTCGCGGCTCACGGCCTCGAGAAGATCAAGACCATCGGCGACGCCTACATGGTCGCGGCGGGGGTGCCCGAGCCGATCGAGGATCAGGCCCAGCGCCTCGCGGCGCTGGCCTTGGAGATCCGCGAGTCGGCCCTGGCCTACGCCGAGCGCGAGGGCGAGGCGCTCTCGCTGCGCCTGGGCATGCACCGCGGCCTGGCCGTCGCCGGGGTGATCGGCAAGACCAAGTTCGCCTATGACATCTGGGGGGACGCGGTGAACACCGCGGCGCGCATGGAGTCCCACGGCCAGCCCGGGCGGATCCACGTGTCGGCGGCGATGGCCGAGGCGCTGGGCGAGCGCTTCGAGCTCCACCCGCGCGGCGAGGTCGAGATCAAGGGCAAGGGCAAGATGCAGACCTTCTGGCTCGAGGGCGTTCAGTGTCCGCCCGTGCTGGCGGCCAACCAGCGCGGGGCCGCCATGATCTCCCACTCGTAGATGTCGAGGCCGTCGCGGGTCAGCCCCGGCAGCAGGTCGCCAAAGGCGTTGGCCTCGATCACGCGGTGGCCGACGAGGTCGCCCTCGAAGAGCAGGTCCACGCCCAGGTGCAGGCAGCGGTGCTGGGCGTGGACCCGGGCGCAGCTGGCCATGGCGGCGTCCCAGGCCGCGGGGTCGATCTGGGCGCGCAGGGCCTCCAGATCTCCGCGCGCGCCGCCCAGATGGAGGTTGGTGATCGGGTGGCGGCTGGTCCGGACCACGCAAAAGGCCGGCTCGCCGGCGATCACCACCACGCGCAGGTCGAAGCTGCGTCCGCCCAGGCGCGGCTTGGGGATCGCCCGCTCGATCTGCGTGCCCTGGGCCAGCAGCCAGGTCAGGAGCGCGTCCACGGACCCGCGGTCCTCGAGCCGCTGCAGGCGCAGCGAGTTGAAGCGGCCGGCGCGGCTGTTCTCCACGGTGGTCAGCAGCATGTCCCCGCGCCGCGGGAGGTAGCGGTAGAGCGCCACACAGGACGCCGAGGAGCCGCACGAGAGCTTGACGAAGACCGAGGGCCAGCGCAGCGCGACCATGGCCTCGCGCAGCTGATCGGGGGTCTGGGGGTCGAAGCCGGCGTGGACGGGGAGGGGATCGGGCACGGGCACCCCGGCGGCCGCGTAGCGCCGGCTGGTCGCGCGCTTGTCGAAGCACAGACGAAGATCCGGGATCGGGTTGAGCACGCGCCAGTGCGGGCGCGCGCGCAGCTGAGTCGCGAGGGCATCGAGGTAGCGCTCGAAGCCGAGGTGGTGCTGGCGCGGGGCGAGGATCTGCCCGTACTGGGGCGGGGCGGCGGCGAGCGCCTCGGGGCTGACGCGCTCGAAGTGTGGCGGCATTTGGGCCTCGGGCAGGGCCTGGACGGCCTCCCAGCCGAGCTCGAGCAGCGCCCGCTCGACCACGGGGGACTCTCCCGCCGAGTCGATGCGCACCCACAGCGCTTCCCCGCCGAGCGCCGCGTCGAGCTCGGCGAGGCGCTCGGGAGCGGCGATCAGCTCGGCGTGATCGACGACGATGGGCGCTGGCTGACCACGCCGACGCAGCGCCGCGCAAAAGCCCTGGGCGCGGCGGTTGTCGGCGTTGGCGATCAGCAGGTAGCGGGGCACTCGCTCACCGAAGACGCAGTCGCAGGCTCGTCGCCAAATCCGTCGGGCGCGCTGCGCTGCTCACTCGCCGACGACGCTGTAGTAGTAGTACTCGTCGTCATACTGGTCGGGGGTGCGCTGACGCCCGAGGTTGACCATCTCGCCGAGGGCTTTGTGCAGCGCGGAGACTTGCTCCCAGGGGACGTAGTTCTCGCTGAGGTCGAGGGACTTGAGGTGTTTGAAGCGCTTGGCGGCGGTGATGATCGCCTGGGCGCCGGGTTCGCGCATCGTCCCCATGGACAGGTCGACGCTCGCCAGCTGGTCGAGGATCTCGGAACTGGCGAGGGCCGCCGCGATCTCGTCTTGCATCTCGGAATTCTTGAGCCCGAGGTGCTTGAGGGCGGGCAGGGTCTTGGACGACCACAGCGCGTCGAGGGCGGAGACGTCGGTGGTCCCGCGGTAGTCCTCGCGACCGAACCACACCTCGAGGTGCGCGAGCTTGGGGGCCTTGGCCGTGGCGATCTGCTCGGCACACTCGCGCGGCAGACCGCCGGTCTCGATCTCGAGGCGCGTCAGCGCGCCGTGCTCGAAGTTGGTGATCGCCACCTCGCCGCCGCGGAGCCGCAGGGTCTGGAGGTTGGGCGCGGCCTGGAGCACGCGGCCGAGGTCGCCGATCGAGGTCCACGAGATCTCGGTGTCTTGGGGGTAGGAGAAGTCGCCGACGAAGAGATACTCGAGGGCGCTGCGATCGGTCTTGGCGAGGCTCTCGAGCCTGAAGTAGGGGTCTTCGAAGGATGGCAGGCCGAGGGTCAGGCGACGCAGGTAGCGGGACACGGGGGCCTCGAGCAGAGCCTCGAGGACCGCGTCGGGCTTGGGGCCGTCGTGGTCGTAGCTCGGCGCGGCGACCCGTGCCTCGACGACGTAGCCGGCCTCCCACTTGAGCCGGGCGACCTTGGAGAACTCTTTCTCGGCCATCAGCGCAGGTAGAGCGTCGCCGTAAAAGTGGGCCTGGTGGGCCGCGTCGAGCTCGTCGAGCTGCTTTTTGAACTTGCGCTTGCCGCTGCCCTTGGCGGCGTCCCAGGCCTGGAAGAGCACGATCCGCTCGCCCCAGGGGTCGCCCTTGCCCTGGAGCTCGTCGGCGAGCACCGCCCAGTCGTTGGCGTCGCGCCGCTCGCTGCCCGCCGGCTTGGCCGCCGAGGTGACCGCGACCTCCGCGTAGCCCTTGCTGGTCTTTTGGCGGATCTTCTTCTCGGCCTCGGCGGCGGCCTTCTCGTCGCTGGGGTAGCTCTTGGTCTGGGTGACGCCGTCGGTGCCCACCTTGCCGTAGCGGACCGTGAAGCTCGAACCTTCGACATTGATCTCCCAGAACTTGTAGGAGCGGGCGTCTTTGTACTCGAAGCGGCGCATCGCGGTGATGATGGCCTCAGTCGTGCGCGCAGTGCCAGAGAAAACGTCACTGCTCGTCTGAGTAGGCGAGCTGGCCTCGGGGCTGCTGGCGCATGCGGAGCCCTGCGCCGGTGATGGAGGCGTAACATGAAGCATGGCGCGTGCACTCGGTCTTCCTTCAGCGTGTCCATTGGTAGCGGGGCTGGTGGCTGGTCTGGTCGTTGGCTGCGGCGATCCTGACTCGGCCGGTGAGGGGTCAGAAGACGCGCTTGGAGAGACGCAGGGTGACGAGGCGGGGAGCGACGAGCTCGGTGACGATGGGCCGCAGGGAGAAGACGGGGGCGGGGGAGATGGACAAGGTGATGAACAGGGCGATGAAGGGGAGGGCGAGCCCAGCTGCGCCGAGCAGCCGGGGCCCTGGGACGCGGGCTACGCCCTGACCCGGGCCGACACCCCCGCTGGCGACCCCGCGCTCGGCCTGTCGATCCTGCTCGAGGAGGACTACGTCGCCTGCGGGATCCCCCTGAGCCTGTTCGGCATCGCCCAGACCTTCCTGGGCAAGTACACCCAGGGCGAGTCGCTGGACTGGCGCGCGGGCAAGAACGCCGACGTGCCCTACAGCTGGAACGTGATCACCTTCGAGGACGGCTCGGAGATGGTCGCGCCCAATTGCTTCAACTGCCACGGCGCCCAGCTCGACGGCGAGCTGGTCCTCGGCCTCGGGCGCACCGACGTCGACTTCACCCAGGACATGGGCACGGCGCTCGCGCTGATGCCTACTTTTCCGCCGCTGACCGAGGCGGGCGTGGCCTTCAACAAGATGATCGAGCGCTTCGAGGTCATCAGCCCGCCCGCGCAGATGCGGACGATCGGGACCAACCCGGCGATCATGTACGCGCTGGTCCTGGTCAACCACCGCAACCCGCTCACCTTGGCCTGGCTCGACGAGCCGATGGCCGAGCTGCCGCCGGAGATGATCCTCCCGGGCGACCCGCCGCCGTGGTGGCGGGTCAAGAAGAAGGCCGCCCACTTCGCCAACGGGATGTCGCGGGGTGACCACCGCGGCACGATGATCCTGGCCTCGTCGGTGTGCACCGACACGACCGCCGAGGCCTCGGTGATCCTCGACGACTTCGTGCACGTCAACGCCTACATCGAGAGCCTCGAAGCCCCGCTGTGGCAGGACTTCTCGGGTCCGGCGATCGATCAGGCCCTCGCCGAGCGCGGGCGCGAGGTGTTCGAGTGCAGCTGCGCGGGCTGCCACGGGACCTACGACGAGGACCCGGAGGTCGAGACCTATCCGAACCTGCTGATCCCCCTCGACGTGATCGGCACGGACTCGGCGATGGCGGCCTACGCCGCCGACCAGCTCGGCTACCTGACGCAGTGGTTCAACGCGTCCTACTACGGGCTGGTCACCGATCTCGTGACCAAGGATCCCTTCGCGGGCTACGTCGCGCCGCCCCTCGACGGCGTGTGGGCGACGGCGCCCTACTTTCACAACGGCTCGGTGCCGACGCTGGCCGCCGTCCTCGACAGCAGCGCGCGGCCTCGTTACTGGCGGCGCGTCGATGACGACAGCACCCACTACGACTGGAGCGCGCTGGGCTGGATCCACGAGGTCCTCGACTACGGCCAGAGCGAGGCGGCCCTCGATGAGCGGACGAGCATCTACGACACCGACCTCTTTGGTCACGGAAACGAAGGGCACGCCTTTGGCGACTCGCTCAGCGCCGAGGACCGGGCGGCGGTGATCGAGTACATCAAGACGATCTGAGCGCGGCGGGCCGCCGCGTGTTTTTGTGGTGGTTTTCGTGACGGGATCGGCGGCGCGGCGCACTATCTTCGAGGACGGGCCGAGCCCCGTACACAGCGAAGATGCCCACGCACCAAGGTCAGACGCAAACAGACATCACCCTCGCTGGCAGTCGCGGCAGCAGCGACTCGATCGTCGAGGGCACCAGCTTCGACTTCTCGGCGACCCACGCCTTGAGCGGGGCGCTCCAGGTCGAGGACCTCGCCGCCGGGACGGACCGCCAGTACACGGCCTATGAGCTCGTGGTCAGGGATCCGACGGGGGCGACCCTGGCGACCCTGGCCGCGCGCTACAAGGCCTGGGTCGACCGCGGCTCCGCCGAGGGCGCCAAGGACGTAGCGATCGACAGCGACTACGACCCCGCAGCAGCCGGGAGCTCGCCGAGCTGGCCGATCTCCGCCGCGACCGTCGCCGAGCGCAGCTGGAAGGTCGAGACCTTCGACGACGTGGGCAACCTCTTCGCCACGGCGCATGCGAGCTGGCAGGTGCGATCCACGGTCCAGGCCGGCGCGCGGGTGATCCAGACCGTCGTCGACCAGAGCGACGCGCTGCTGCGCGTGCACCTGGTCTATCTCGACGGCGACGTGGTCCTCCTCGACATGGTCGTGTCCATGACCGGCGGCGTGAGCGTGGCTGGGAGCATTAGCGCGGATCCGGCGGACGTCAGCGATCGCTTCACGCCCTGAGCGAGTCGCGGCACCGAGAGCAACGTTGCTTGCGCCACTGGCGCTTGCTGCGATAAGTGTGCCTCATGTTCTCCAAGTCCATCCCCGCTCTCGCAGCCGCAGCCTTGTTCCTGGTCGCCTGCTCCTCTCCGGAAGACAAGGCCAAGGAGGAGCTCGACGACTTCGAAAAGCTGGCCTGGGGGAAGTGCAAGGAGATCACCGAGGAGGCCGACGCCACGCCTGGGACCCACTACTGCTCGAAGGTGACCTCCATGGCCCTCGAGATGGCGCTGGAGGACACCGGCCTCGACGCGGCGGCGCAGAAGAAGGCCATCGAGGACTGGGCGAAGAGCAGCGAGTATGGGGCGTTCTATGCGGACGAGACCGCGCGCGAGGCCATCCCGGACTGAGTCCCGGACTGAGCTCCAGGTCTGAAGGGGCCGCGGCTCAGATCACCGCCAGGCTGAAGCTGGGCTCGAGCGGCGGCGTGGAGGTGACGCTGGCGAAGCTCAGCTGGCTCGGCGGCAGCCCCGAGGCGGTGGTGATCAGCGACTCGAAGCTGGGCGTGGTCGGGATCGCCGGGGGGTCGCTGAGGGTCACGGCCAAGGTCGCCCCCCTGAAAGCCACGAAGGCGCCGAGCTCGGCGAGGACGAGCTCGGCGTCGTCGCTCAGGCGCGGGAGGCCCGAAGGCGCGAGCTCGAAGCCGATGTGCACGCCGGCGGCGATCTCGATGGCGCCGGTGTCGAGGTTGACGCGCACGCGCCCCGGAGGATCCCCGAGCAGCGCGTCCCACATCATCTTGGCGTCGTCGATGGCGTCGAGGAGGGCCTGGGAGCTGGCGGCCTCGGCGGCGATGCGCGGGCCGGCGAACCAGGTGCCGGCGCCGGAGAATTTGGTGGTCGCGTTGTAGAACACCTGGGCGTACTGCTCGGCCCCGAGGGCGGCCTGGCGGTAGAGCATGATGTAGCCGCGGTAGTAGTCGAGGCTGCGCCAGTAGGGGTTGAGCAGGGCCGCGACCTTGAGCCAGTAGGGCACCGGGACCGAGTTGGGCAGGTGCGGCAAGGCCATGGGCTTGGGGATCGCCTGGGCGGCGAGGACCAGGCTCGCGCCCGCCGAGATCAGCACCGCGGAGGGCACGTCCTCGGTGAGCCCGCCGTCGAGCAGGCGCTCGTTGCCGATATAGGTGGCCATGAAGGGCGGCTGCGAGCCGCTGGCCATCAGGTTCTTGGCGATCAGGCCCGAGAGCAGCTGGACGCCCTCGCCCTCGTCGGCCGAGCTCGCGCCGACGATGGTCGGCTGGGCGAGCTCGCCGAGGTCGACGAAGTTGGTCGCCCAGGCCAGCCACCAGGTCAGGGGGATGTTGTTGACCACGGCGAAGAACACCCCCCAGCCGATGGTGTTCGAGTTGAGCAGCATCCGCATCAGCCCGCGGTCACCGAGCGCGGCATAGAAGGCGCCGATGAACGCGCCGGTGCTGGTGCCGGCGATGATGTCGATCGGTACCCCGGCGTCCTCGAGCTGCTCGATGAAGGGGATGCACACGTAGGACTGGGCCCCGGCGCCGCCGAGGGCGACGCCGACGCGGCGCTGGGTCACCGTCCGCGCCCAGCGGCTGAGGCTGCGCGTGGTGGCCTCGGGGGCGGGGAGCGGGGCCGTGGGGTCGCCCTCGAAGCGCAGGCGCAGGGCGTCGAGCGGCCAGGGGGCGGGGCGGAGGCGGACCGAGCTGTAGATCTGCGAGACCGCGGCGACCCAGCGGCGCAGCCACCGACGCAGGCGCTGCTCGGTGCGCGCGTGCTGGATGAAGTTCTGCAGCGCGGTGCCGGGGTCGGGGCCCGTGAAGATCGTGGTCAGCTCGACCAGCAAGTTACGCAGCAGCTGGACCTCGGGCATCGGCCCGAGCAAGGCCACGGGCTGGACCGGGACCACCGGGAGCACGCCCAGGATGGCCGGCAAATTGTCCCAGACCTCGGGGTCGTCGAAGAGGTAGTCGATGCTCGCTTCGCAGGGCAGGCCGACCATCGCGGCCCACAGCGCGGCGTTTTGCAGGCCCGTCGGGTCGACGCCGCTGGCCTCGATGAGGACCTGGTCGAAGCACAGGCCCCAGCGCTCGTTGAACACGATCAGCGCGTCGTGGACGTAGGTCTCGAGGTCGACGATCGGGGGGACGCGGATCTGCGTGGGGGGGCTGGACTGGGGCGGCAGGCCCGGGTCGTCCCAGACCACGTGGAGCACCCAGGTGAGGTCGTCGAGCTCGTCGCGGATGGTGGTCGCGAGCAGCTCGGTGAGCGCCGCGATCGGGAGCTCGCTGCGCTCGACCGCCTGGTCGACGAGGACCATGGTCATGGCCGCGCGGGTCAGCACCGGATAGTCGCTCATGCCTTCCCTCGCTTGCTGCGCTCGAGCGGGCCGAGGCTGCGGGCGAAGCCCGGGGTGGTCTGGATCATGCGCTCGACCGCGTCGCGGCTGAGCGCGACGGCGAGGCAGCGCTCGGCGCTTGCGGCCCAGGGCGTGGTCTGGGTGTCGGCGTCGGTCTCTTCTTTGGTCATCGGCGCGAAGAGATCGGGGCCGTCGAGCTCGCCGCTGCGCAGCGCGAGCAGCTGGCGCGCGACCGGGACGCGGAGCTCGCCGCTGAGCACGTAGTAGAGGCAGCGGGCGCGCTTGGTCTCCTGCTTGGCGGCGACGATGTCGCTGGCGGACAGCTCGTCCTCGTCCTGATCTTGATCCTGATTGGGCGAGGGCACGGGGATGAGCTCGTCGTCCGGGCTCGGGAGCTGGTCCTTGGCGTCGTCCTCGAGCTTGTCCTCGGTGCTGCCAAAGTCGTGCATCGGCGCGCTCTCGAGCAGGCGAAACAGGCTCTGGGGGCTCGCGCGGCCAAAGTCGACGGTCTGGCGCAGGGCCGCCACGATGTCCGGGGCGTGGACGATGGTCGGGAACATTGCGAGCAGGCGCTGGAGCAGGGCGCGGTCCGGCGTGGCCTCGAAGACCGCTGCGAAGCGCTCGGGGGCGAGCTCGAGCACCCACAGCGGACCCTTGCAGCGGCAGCTGATCGTCGGCAGCCCGCGGCGTAGCCACGCGCTGACGATGTCGCTGCGCCGGGCCCAGTCGTCGACCGCGCCCAGGCCAAAGAGCGAGCCGGGCCCGAGCTCCCAGGCGCCAGGGTGCTCCGCCGCCCGCGACGAGGACCAGGTCGCGTGGCCGTGGATGATCAGCCGCAGCGGGTGATCGGCGTCTGGGATCGCCTCGACGAAGAGCCGCGTGCGGTCGTCGTAGCGCGCCAGCGTGAGCGCCTCGGCCAGCGGGGCGAGCTCGTCGTCGGCCAGGCCATGGAGCATCGGGCAGGTCCGCAAGAAGCGGAGGACTTCGCCGGGTGAGGGCTTGGGAAGCTCGCTCGCCATCGCAGTGTGGCCCAAGTATAAACGCGGCGCCCCGCAGATCGAAGGCCGTCGAGCGCTTCGAGGGCCGGGTGGGGAGGTTGGAGTGAACCGCTACCTGACGACCAGCGAGCGCACCTTCTTGGCCATGGCGCGGGAGGTGACCATGAACCCGGTGGTGATGGTCCGCTGTAGCGGCCCGCTGCCGGTCCCGGCGTTGAGGCGGGCCCTGGTCGCCATCCAGGCCAAGCACCCTGCTCTGCGGGTGAAGGTGGTGCGGGGTGACAGGCCATGGTTCAGTGACCGAGAGGTCGGTCCAATTCCGCTGAAGGTGGTCGAGCGCCGCGACGACGAGCACTGGCGCGAGCTCGTCCGCGAGGAGCTCAACGTGCCCCACGCCGTCGAGGACGGCCCGCTGATCCGCTTCGTGCTCGTGCAGGGCGAAGCCGCCAGCGAGCTGATCTGCACCACGGATCACGTCAACGCCGACGGTCGCTCGGGCCTGTTCGTGCTCCGCGACGTGCTCCGGCTGATCGACGACCCCGAGCTGCGCCTGGTCCCCCTGCGCCCGCGCGGCTGCTTTGACGACTACCTGCCCCACGGCCCCTGGGACGGCCGCCTGCCGGACTCGCTGCGCGGGCTGTGGGCCGAACGCACGCGCTCGCTGCTCGCCCGGGTGGAGGCCCGCGGCCGCCGGGGCGTGCTCGGGGACCTGGGTGTCGTCGCCCGCGAGCCCCTCGAGCCGGCGCCGGCGGCGATCGAGCTCGTCCACCGCCGCGTCGACGCGGCGCGGGCCGAGGCCCTGGTTCGCGCCTGCCGATCCCGAGACAACACGGTGCTCTCGGCCCTGGTCGTCGCCTGCGCCCACGCGGGCGCAACCTTGGAGGACGAGGCCGCCTCCGGGCTGATCGGCTGCGTCACGCCGATCGACATTCGGTCCATGCTCTCGCCCTCCGTGGGCGACGACTTCGGGATCTTCGCCTGGGCCCCGACCTCGCTGCACCCGGTGGGCCCCGGCGCCGACTTTTGGGGCCTGGCCCGGCGGACCCGGCGGATCGTCCGGGCCTACCGCAGCATGCCCGCCCTCGCCGGCATGCGCCGGCTCCTCGACGCCATGGAGTTCGTCGAGGGCACGGCCTTCGCCGGGCTCTACGAGCAGCTCGGGCGCAACGTCCTCGACGGCCTGATGGTCGTCAGCAACCTCGGCCGGGTGTGGGTGCCCGAGCGCGTCGCCGGGGTCGAGGTCGAGGGCTTTGGCTTCTTTGCGATGATCCCCAACATCGACTTCGTGCTCGGCGTGCAGAGCTTTCGCGGGGTGCTGGAGCTCAACTATTGCTATTCGCCGCAGTGGATCCGCGGCGCGGCGGTCGAGGGCGTGGCGGATCGCGTGGAGGCGGTGCTCGACGCGGCGATCGGGCTGCCGGCGCGGGGGAGCGCGCGGCAGCTGAATTTCTAGCGCTCAGGCTCGCCTGCTGGGCTGGTCCGCCGAGCAGGCTCGCCGAATTGAGGTTCTCAGCTGCGAAAGATCCGCAGCATCTGCTGCTCCCACCACGTCTCGACCGCCGGCCCAAAGCTCAGCGCCGCGAGCCGAGCGTCGGGCCCCACGGCGTGGCGCAGCCGCGGTCGCCTGGCGATCGCCAGCTCGGCGACGCGCTCGCCGACGGCCTGGGGATCTGCGAACGGCGCGATCAGCCGCTGGGCCTGGGCGGTGTCGGCCTCGAGCCGCGCCCAGCTGCGCGCGTGGGGCGAGTCGGGGCCGGTCTCGACCTGGCGGTTGCGGCCAAAGATCTGCGTGGGGAACATACCCGGCTCGATCAGGCAGACGAACACGTTGTAGGGCAGCAGCTCGTAGCGCAGGGCCTCGGACCAGCCCTCGAGGGCGAACTTGCTGGCGCAGTAGGCCCCGTGCCCGGGGATCGCCCGGCGGCCCGCGGCGCTCGAGAGGTTGATGACCCGCCCCCATCGACGCTCGCGCATGGCCGGGACCAGGGCCTGGGTCAGGCCCACGAGGGCGAAGAAGTTGGTCTCGAACTGGGCGCGCAAGCTGGCCTCGTCGACGTCCTCGCAAAAGCCCGTGACCATGACGCCGGCGTTGTTGACGAGCACGTCCACGGCTCCGCGCTCGGCGAGCACGCGCGCGCACAGGGCCTCGCGCTGGTCGGCGTCGCAGACGTCGAGGGCGGCCAGCTCCACGCTGGCGTCGAAGCCCCGCTCGGCCAGGGCCGCGCGCAGGGCCTCGCCGCGATCGAGGTCGCGCATGCTCGCGATCACCTCGAAGCCGCGGGCGGCCAGGGCCACGCAGGCGCGCAGACCAAAGCCGCTCGATGAGCCGGTGACCAGGGCGACGCCGCGGCGCACGCTCAGCCTCGCTTTTGCACGTGCTCTTGGACCACGTCCATGAGCAGCTGGTAGACGGCGTGCATCTGCCCGCCGGTGAAGTCGATGATCGCGCTGTTGAACCACGCCCCGCGATCGCCCGCGAGCACCGAGACGAAGGCCGCGACCTCCTCCATGGTGTTCATGCGCCCCGCGGGGAACATGCGATCGTGGACGGCCTTGACCTCGCTCCAGATCTCCTCGGGAAAGATCCACTGCAAGGCCGCCGACTCCACCGTGCCGAACTTGAGCGCGTTGACCCGGTAGCCCTTGGGCCCGAGCTCGAGGGCGAGGTGGCGGACGTAGGTCTCGAGCGCGGCCTTGGACGCGGCGATCACCGAGAGGTTGGCGAGCAGCGACTCGTTGATCGCGTTGTCGAGGGCGAGGATCCGCGCCCCGGGGGCGAGGGCCTCGCGGCGCAGCAGGGCCTGGGTCCAGTACACGAAGGAGTGGGCCATGCTGTTGAAGGTCTTGGTGACCTGCTTGGGGTGCATCCACGCCTCGGGGTCGCCGCTGGCGAGCAGGCCCACGGAGGCGTTGGCGATCGAGTGCACGACGATGTGCACGCCCTCGCGGCCGACCTGCGCGAGCACGGCGTCGGCCTCGTCGTCGATCAGCTCGGGGCGACCGGCGTCGGCGATCAGCCAGCGCATCTCTCGGCCGGCGGCCTCGACCGCGCGCTCGACCTCTTCGGCGCCCTCGGGGTGGTTGCCGCGGTGCAGGCCCATGATGTCGAGGCCCGGGGTGTGGGCCAGGGCCTTGCAGATCGCCGCGCCGGCGCCAGAGGTGGCGCCGAGGATCAGCGCCCAGCGACCGGCGGGGGGCTGTGGTTGGTCGGGTTGGTTCATGGCTTTGCTTTGCTCGGCTTGGGCGCTGGACCGGCTGCGGTCATCGAGTGAAGCGATGATGGCACGGCGGCCCCGGGCGGCCAAGTTGGTCCGCGAGCTGGGTGTTGGGAGGTCGGCGCGCACGCTCCGGGGCGCAGTGCGAGGCCTCGAGCCTCAGGTCTTCGATGACGACTCGCGATGCGATGCGGCTCGACTCGGACCTGCTCGAGTCGAACCGCATCACGTAGCGAACCAAATCACGTCGCGAACCAAGGCGTGACGCGAGCGTCTCGAGGGGCCCCGGACTCGGCGCACCAAGGGCGCGGGTCATTCGTGCTCGGCGAGCTCCCGCTTCGTTGCCCACCGTCGACGCGCGTGTCGAGCGGGCCACGGCCTTGCCGCGAGCCTGTCGCGAGATGAGATGAAGCCGGGTGAGACGATGCCGGCGGCGATAACTTCGACGGGACCGGACCATTTTCATGGTGATGTGCACAATGAAGATTTGGTCGTCTGGGAGACAGTTGTGACGGCGATCATGAAAAGTTTCGCAGCGGGGAAATGACGCTGTAAGCCGAGGTCGCGCGGTTCGTAGGCGGCCCATGCGTTCAAAATCTTCCCCAATCTTGTGCCTCGCTTTGTCTCTGTGTGTCTTGGCCTGTGAAGATCCTGGCTCCGATGACACTGATGAGTCGAGCGATACTGGTGACACTGCCGATAGTGGAGACACCGCCGATGGTGGCGACTCCTCCGATGGTGGCGACACCACCGATGGTGGCGACACCACCGATGGTGGCGACACGACTGATACTGGCGGTAGCACCGATACGGGCGGCACCACGGATACTGGTGATACGAGCGATACGACCGAGGGGGGATCGCTGTGTAGCGACGCCTGCGCTGTCGTGAACGAGTGTGGCGGATCGAACTTCGACGAGTGCCTCGTCGAGTGCGAGGAGTTCCTCGCCGAGATCAGCGAACTCCCCGAGTGCGTCCCGCCCAACGAGGCTGTCTACGCTTGCATCGCTGGCCTCAGCTGCGAGGAGTACGACGCGCTGAACGCGGGCGAGTCTCCCTATCCCTGCGAGGACGAGATCGAGGGGCTGGGCGAGTGTGGCGACCCTGGCTGCGAGACCGCGGCCGGCGGTGCCATCGACGGGACGAGCTGCGAGTTCAGCTACCACTGCACCGGCGAGGAGACCTACAGCGTCGAGTGCAGCCAAGGCGAGGGCTGTAGCTGCGCGATCGATGGTGAGCCGGTGGCGAGCTGCGAGGACGCCTCGCTGGTGTGCTCGGAGGTCATGGGCGAGGGGGTCGTCGACGCCGTCAACGAGTGCTGCGGCTGGGAGCTCTGAGGTCGACATCGACCGCGCTTCACCTTCGAGCGCCCCGCCGCCGGGGCGCTCGAAGGTGCTGACGCTCGTCGCGTTGCACGAGACCTCGCTGTCGCTTGCACACCCGGCCGCGTCGAGTCACAGTGCTCGCGGATGACTGTCGTCGCCTGACCCACGCGCGAGCGAACCCTGCTCGCGCGTAGCCACGAACAAGCAGCGAGCCGTGCACGTGTACGGCTCGAGGCTGCTGTTTTCGCGTGAGCGGCGACCGCCCGAGGCCGAGTGAGCGATTGAGCTCTCGTCCGAACCCCGTGCCGCTCACCGAGATGCCTCGGGCGCGGTTGGGACGATGAGTAAAGATCCAGACGACAAAGACGACAAAGACGAGGGCGCCCTCGCGCGCCTCGGCTTCACCCCTCACTTCAGTCAACAATTCGAGCTTCACGCCACACCCGGTGCCATCCCGGGTCGGGTCGCGCGGGTCGAGCCCGCCGCCTGCACGCTGTTGAGCGCCGCGGGCCCGCTGCGGGCGAGCGTGCCCAAGCGCCTCGCCCGTCGCCGCCCGCCGGTGGTCGGCGACTGGGTGATCGCCCGCGAGGACGGCGGAGAGCTCCGTGTGCGCCGCGTCCTCGAGCGCGCGACGAGCCTGACCCGGCGGGCGGCTGGTCGCGAGGGGCGCCCGCAGGTCATCGCGGCCAACCTCGACCTCGTGATGATCGTCTGCGGCCTCGATCGCGACTTCAACCTCGGCCGGATCGAGCGCTGGCTGAGCCTGGTGCACGAGGGCGGCGCCCAGCCGGTGGTGCTCTTGAGCAAGGCCGGGCTCGTCTCCGAGGCGGAGCTCGGGCGTCGCGTCGAGGCGGTCGCGGGCGTGGCCCTCGGCGTGGAGGTCGTCACCTATGACCTGCTCACCGGTCTCGGCCTCGGGGCTCTCGAGGTGGCGCTCGCGGGGGGCCGGAGCCTCGCCTTCGTCGGCTCCTCTGGCGCTGGTAAGTCGACGCTCGTCAACTACCTGTGCGGGGAAGAGATCATGGCTACGGGGGAGATCAGCGCCGCTCACGGCAAGGGGCGGCACACGACCAGTCACCGCGAGCTCATCGTCCTCCCCGAGCGCGACGCGCTCGTCATCGACACGCCGGGGCTGCGCGAGGTCGGGCTGTGGGGGGCGGGACGAGGCGTGGATCAGACCTTCGCCGAGATCACCGAGATCGCCGAGGGCTGCCGCTTCTCCGACTGCACGCACACGCGCGAGCCGGGCTGCGCCGTCTTGGCGGCCCTCGAGCGCGAGGAGCTCGACCCGCGGCGCGTCGCTGCTCACGCTCGGCTATGCCGCGAGCGCGAGGCCACGGCGCGGCGCGCCAGCGAGCACGAGCGTCGCGCCCATGAGCGCAGCTTCGCCAAGCTCGTGCGCAGGACCCTCGCCGACAAGAAGCGCGACTCGTGACCCGCCGCGCGCGGACGAAGACCAGTGGAGCGCCTACGCTCGGCTGGTCTCGTTCGCGGCGGCGCTTCACTCGAATTGTTTCGCGCGATCGAGCGCACGCAGCAGCCGCGGGATCGCCACGCGGGCGCGCTGGATCGGCCCAGGCTGGAGCGCCCGCGGGTCGTTGCCCGGGGACAGGGCGTGGGCACAGGCCTCGTCGAGGAGCGCTTGCACGCGCTGCTGCACGCGCTCGTGGAGGGCGAGCAGGGCGTCGCGGTCGCCGAGCAGGCGGCGGCGCTCGTCCTCGGGGTAGACGGGGATCACTGGGGCGCCGACGATCTGGTGGACGCGGGCGCGAAAGGGGGGCGAGAAGGGGTAGGTCCCCAGCGGGCCGACGCCGGTCCACAGCGTGGCCTTGGAGTCGCCGGACAGGCCCAGGCGTCGGCGCAGAGCGTTGAGGCCGTCGCGGGCGGCGGCGTTGTCGAACAGGCCAAAGTAGGCCTCGTCGACCCCCGAGGCGGCCACGGGCACGACCTCGAGGCCGCGGGAGATCGCCAGGCGCAGGTAGCCGAGGCCGCGCCAGTCGACCTCGTAGCGGACCCAGCCGGGGCGCAGGCCCTCGCGCTCGCCGCCCGGGGCGAGGATCACGTGGCGGCCCTCGGCGATCGCGGCGTCGAGGATCGGGCCCTTGCCCGTGCTCCACTCGAGGCCCTCGGTCAGCCAGCGCAGGTAGGGCCACTTCATGAAGTCGTAGTGGACCAGGGCCAGGGGCAGGTAGCCCTGCTCGCGGTGGATCTCGGCGCCGAGCATGAACAGGTCCCAGGCCAGGGGGCGCCCGTGGTAGCCGACGACGATCTTGCACTCGTGGGTGCGCAGGTGCTCGAGGCCCTCGACGCTGTAGTTGAACCATCGCCGCCACGCGGCCATGGTCGCCAGCCAGTGGGCTTCGGTGAGGGGGTGGGTGCTCACGGCGTCTGCCCGACCTGATAGACCATACCGCCGTAGCTGATCCCGGAGCCCACGGCGACCATCAGCACGCGCTCGCCTCCGCGCAGCCGTCCGCTACGCCACAGGCGGTCGAGGCTCACGGGGATCGAGGCCGCGCCGACGCTGCCGATCTCGTGGACGACGCGGACGAGCTTGCGCGCCTCGACGCCGAGCTCACGAACGAGCAGATCGAGCATGCGGCCGTTGGGCTGGTGCGGGAGCACCCAGTCGATCTCGTCCATGGAGAGATCGGCCTGGCGCAGCGCTGTCTTTGCGCTCTCGAGCACGGCCTCGGTCGCCTCTTGGGTGATCTTCTTGTTGGATACACCGAAGCGGACGATCTCGCGCTGGCCGGTGAGCCCCGAGTGGGCGAGGGTGACGCTGCCTCGCAGGGCGCCGTCGTTGCGCAGCCACGACGAGCGCAGGCCCTCGTCGCCGCGCCCGGGGCCGATGATCACGGCCGCGGCCGCGTCGCCAAAGACCACGAAGGAGCGCGGATCCGCGGGCTCGAGGTGGCGGGACCACAGCTCGGAGACGACCACGCCGACGGGGTGCAGGCCGGTGGCCGCGCTGCGCGCTGCGACGTCGAGGGCGGTCAAGAAGCCGGTGCAGGCGTTGTTGAGGTCGATGCAGTCGCAGCTGCCGTGGAGGTCGAGGCGGTCCCCGATGGCGTTGGCCGTGGCCGGGAGCAGGGTGTCCCCGCCGGTGCAGTTGACCTGGATCAGGCGCGTGAGCGCGCTGGCCTCGAGGCCGGCGCGCTGGAGGGCGAGGCGCAGGGCGTCGGCGGCGAGGGAGGCGTGGCTCGTGCCAGCTTCGGCCCAGTGTCTGGTCTGGATGCCGGTGCGCTCGACGAGCTCCTCGGGGTCGCGCCCCGGGTATGCGCGCGCGCAGACCTCGGCTGTGGTGATCGCGGGCCCAGGCAGGACGCTGCCCGAGCCGAGGATGCGCATGGGGATCGCTGGACCGTCGGCGGTCATCGGGTCAGGGGATGATGGCACGGGCTCTGCGGGCGGCCAAGGCGGTCCTGGAGCCGGTCGCCTGGGGTTTTTTGGAGGCGGTCCTGGGAGGTCGGTCGCGGTGCGGCGAGGCGTTGCGACGCGCACACATGTTCGCCGCACAACGTGTATGCTCGAAGCAGTTCAGGCCCTTGTCGACCCACGGACATACGCCCGATCCCGACCTCCTGTCCCACGGCGAGGAGACGATCATCGAGCGCTTCGGCGGCCCCGGCACCCTCGACGGTGAGGACGAGCTGCTCGCCCAGATCAGCGAGCGCCACGGGCCGGGGGAGCAGCTCGGTCCCTACGAGATCCAGCTCAACCTCGGCGCCGGTGGCATGGGCGAGGTGTTCGCGGCGCGCCACACGGTCACCGACGAGGTGGTCGCGCTCAAGATGCTCTCGCGCACGACGCCGGGGCTGCTCTATCGTTTCAAGCGCGAATTCCGGGCTCTGGCGGACGTCTCGCACCGCAACCTCGTCAGCCTCGGCGAGCTGATCGTGCTCCCCAGCGGCACGGCCTTCTTCACCATGGAGCTGGTCGACGGCATGCCCTTCGTGACCTACGTGCGGCGCGAGGTCATGGCCGGGAGCTTGCCCAACATGGTTCGCCTGGGCCGGGCCTTTCGCCAGCTGGTCGCGGGCCTCGACCGCCTCCACCAGGCCGGCTGCGTCCACCGAGACATCAAGCCCTCGAACGTGCTGGTGACCCGCGAGGGCAGGGTGGTGATCCTCGACTTCGGCCTGGTCTCCGAGCTCGCGGAGCCCGACGAGGGCATCTCCCGCGACGGGCAGCTGCTGGGCACGCCGGCCTACATGGCGCCGGAGCAGGCCGCGATGAGCGAGGTCAGCCCGGCCTCCGACTTCTACGCCGTGGGCGTGCTGCTCTACGAGAGCCTGTGCGGGCGCCTGCCCTTCAAGGGCTCGCCCCTCGAGATCATGCTCGCGAAGCAGGATGGCGAGGCCCCGGATCCCGCCGAGCACGTCGCGGGCATCCCCTCGTCGCTGCGCACGCTGTGCCGCGAGGCGCTGGCGGTCGAGCCCGCGGACCGGCCCGACGCCAACACCTTGATCAGCGCCTTTGGCCGGCTGGCGGGGGGCTCGGGGCCGATCAGCGTGAGCGATCAGCTGCCCAACCTGCGGACGCGCAAGCCCTTCGTGGGGCGACGCAGCGAGCTCGGCCTGCTCAGCCGCGCCCTCGCCGACGTCCAGCTGTGCGGCGAGGCGGTCACGGTGCACGTGCACGGGGCCAGCGGCCACGGCAAGTCGGCGCTGATCAGCCGCTTTTTGTCCGAGGTCCGCCGCGGCGACGAGGCCCTGGTCTTGCGCGGGCGCTGCCTCGAGCGCGAGTCGGTGCCCTACAAGGGCGTGGACTCGGTGGTCGACGCGCTCTCGGCCCACCTGCGCCGGCGCCCGGAGGTCGAGCTCGCGGGCTTTCGCCCGCGCTACCTCGCGCCCCTGGTCCAGATCTTCCCGGTCCTCGCCGACGTCTGGAGCCTCCGCGGACGGCCGGTGCGGCGCTTCGAGCCGGGCGAGATGCGTCGCCTCGGCCTCGCGGCGCTGCGCGAGGTGTTCACCCGCCTCGCCGACGAGCGCCCCCTGGTCGTGCACATCGACGACTTTCAGTGGGCCGACGTCGACGGCGCCCGCCTGCTCAGCTCGCTGGTCCGCCCGCCGGATCCCCCGGCGATGCTGCTCCTGGTCTCGTTTCGTGACGAGCCCGAGAGCGAGCAACCCGAGGCGCTGCGCGAGCTGCTCTCGTCCGAGGCGCGCCTCGGTCGCGACCTCCGCGATATCGTCCTCCAGCCGCTGCCCGAGGACGACGCCAGGCGCCTCGCGGGCCTGCTCCTGGGCGCGGACCAGGCGGGGTCTCGGGCCAAGCGCGAGCAGGTCGAGAAGCGGGCGGCGGCCTACGCCCGCAGCGCCCGGGGCAACCCCTTTTATATCGGTCAGATGGTCCTCGACGCTGGCTCGACCGTCGGCGACACGCAGGCCGGAGACGATCGCATCGTCGCCCGGCGGATCGTCGCGCTCGCGCCCCAGGCTCGGCGCGTGCTGGCGATCGCTGCGGTCGCGGGCGGGCCCACGCCGATCCCCGTGGTCCGCCGCGTCTACGAGAGCCTGTCGGCCGACGAGTCCTGGGTCGAGGGCATCTCGGTGGTCGACGAGGTCATGGACCGCCTCGTCGAGCTCGACCTGGTCTCGATCCGCGACGAGATCGACAGCCAGGACAGCATGCTCGGCAGCTTGCCCGGCTCGACCCTCGACGCCGCGCACGGGCGCATCCGCGAGGTCATGGTCGGGGAGCTCGCCCCCGATGAGCTGCGTCGCGTTCACCTCGAGCTCGCCCGCGCCCTCGAGCACCTCGGCGGCGAGCCGGAGGCCCTGGCCGAGCACTACGAGTACGGCGGGGAGCCGCTCCAGGCCGCGGCCTTCGCCGAGGAGGCCGCGGAGCAGGCGGTCGAGAACCTGGCCTTTGGTCGCGCCGTCGAGCTCTACCGTCGGGCCCTCGAGCTCAGCGAGGCGGAGGGCGACCCCAAGCGGCGCCTGCGGCTGCGCGTGGCCCTGGCCACGCAGCTGGTCAACTTCGGCCACTCGAGCGAGGCCGGTCGGCTGCTGCGGACCCTCGCCGACGAGGTCGATCCTGCCCGCGCGCTGAGCTTCAAGTGCGAGGCCGCCGAGCAGCTGCTCCACGCCGGCCACCTCGAGGAGGGCCTCGCGCTCTCGGCCGAGGTGCTCGAGAAGAGCGACGAGCCCACGCCCAAGAGCACCTGGCGGACCATGCTGCGCTTCGTGTTCGGGCGCCTGCGCCTGTGGCTGCGCGGGATGAATTTCACGAAGCGGAGCGAGGACGAGGTCCCGGCCGCGACCCTCGAGCGCATCGACACCTTGATGACGATCTACCGCGGGCTGCTGCTGCACATCGAGCTGCACTCGTGGGTGCTCCACAACCGCCTGCTGCGCCTGACCCTCGACGCGGGCGAGCCGCGGCGCCTGGGGGCGATGCTCGCCTACGAGATGACGATGACGGCGGTGTTTGGCGGGCAGGGCAAGGTCCACGCCATGGCCAGCCAGGCGCGGGAGCTCGCCGCCGAGGTCAACGACCTCGAGCTCGATCGCGTGATCGACTTCCAGCGCGACATGGTCGACTACGCCCTCAACCGCTTCAGCGACGCCACGGATCAGCTCCGCGATCTGCTCCCGCGCCTCGAGGACGTGCCCGGGGCCGACTGGATCCGCTTCTCCTCGGTGCTGGTCTACTCGAGCCTGTGCACGATCACCGGGCGCTGGCGCGAGCTCTCGCGCAACCTGGCCCAGTGGCTGGCGGCGGCCCGGGACCGCGGCAACCTGCGCGAGGTCGTCGAGCTCGAGGCCTACGCCGCGCTGACCGAGCTGCACCGCGGAGACGTCCGCCAGGCTCGCTATCACATCGAGACCGGGCGCGCCGCCTGGCAGGCCACGCGCTACACCTTCACCGGCTTCACCATCGACCGCGCCGAGATCTTCTTGCTGCTCGGCGAGGGGGAGGGCGACAAGGCCCTCGCTCGGGTCGATCAACTGACCAACAGCGTGTGGCGATCGATGATCGCCCTCAACCCGGTGGTCAAGCGCTTCGTCGAGCAGCTCACCGCGCGCTGCCTCGCGCTGGCGGCCATGCGCCGGCCGACGGACACCCAGCTCCAGACTCGCCTGCGCAAGATCAGCAAGACCATGCGCAAGTCGAAGATCTCGCTCTACGTCGGCGAGGCCGTGCTCGCCGACGCCGCGCTGTGCTCGCTGGCCCGCGACGTGTCTGGTGCGCGCAAGCACTGGCGCGTGGCCGAGCTGCTCTTCGACGAGCACGGGATCCAGTGCCACCTCGCGGCCACGCGCTGGCAGCTCGCCCAGGTCACGGAGGGCGAGGAGTCCGAGCGCTTCGCCAAGCAGGCGCGGACCTACTTCGAGCTCAACGGGATCAACCAGCCCGAGGTCGTGGCTGGCTTGCTCGCGCCGAACATCGACATGCCGAACGCCGCCTTCGCTGCGACGATCGATGCTGAAGAAATCTGAGCTCCGCTGCGGGGCCGAACACAGCCGAGCCCAGCCGTGGTGACCACAGCTGGGCTCGCGCTCGATGCGTCTAGGACAGGACCTTCTCGGCCGCCTTGCGCGCGAGGTCACCGTCGACCTCGTCGCGGTGGTTCTTCATGATCAGCCCCATCAGCCGACCCATCTGCTTTTTGTCGGTGATGCCGTTGTCGGCGGCGAGCTTGGCCACGAGGGCGTCGGTGGCCGCCTCGTCGAGCTTCTTGGGCAGGAACTGGTCGCAAAACTCGAGCTCGAAGCGCGCCTCGGCGAGGGCCTCCTCGGCCCGCTCCCCGAGGCCCTCGAGCTCGGCGATGGTCTTGCGCACCTGCTTGGCGTAAGCGGCGACGGTCTCGAGCCACAGCTCGTCGGTCTCGGTCGCCCCCGAGCCCGACTTGAGCTCGGTGAGGACCTTGTTCTTGAGCATGCCGATGACCGTCTTGGTCGGCTCGTCGCGCTCGAGCCGAGCCTTGCGGAAGGCCTTGTCGATCTGCGCCTTGATGCCCTTGGCTGCGTCAGTCATGCGGCGCAGCGTAGTGGCTCGGCCAGCCCGGGGCAAATCAGATGTCGCGGCTGACGCTGCTGAGCGCGTCCATGAAGTGCGGGCGGATCGTGATCATGCTGGCGTGGATCGTGGCCAGCGGCCCGCGGACGATGGCGCCATTGGGGCTGAGGGTCTCGCCGTCGATGGTGTCGCCGTCGTCGATGACGATCTCGCGGACCCCGTTGGCGTGCTGGGTGACGGTCGCGCCCTCGTCGCTGTCGACCCAGGTCTGGCTGCCCGAGTCGGGGCTGGGGGCCGCGAGGGCGGCGCTGGGCAGGAGCAGGAGGGCGGCACACAGGGGGAGCAGCAGCGGCTTGGTCGGCTTGGTCGGCTTGGTCGACTTGGTCATGGGTTCTCCGTGGGGAGAGCGAACGGACCGGCGGCGCCGACGGTCTGCGCGAGCCGTGATTCTTCGCTCCGCCGGGCTCAATCGGAGGCGAGGCCGTGCTGACCGGAGGCGCCTTGCTCGATCTGGCCGCGAAGCGGGGGGTGGCGCAGCCCAAAGGCGTAGTTGATCTCTGCCGCTCCGGGTCGGTGGCCTTCGGACTGCACGAAGAAGGTCAGCCGAAGCATGGTGTGGGCTGGATCGGGCGCGTCGACGGCGTCGGCGCTGGCCGTGCGCAGAGCCGTGAGCACGCAGCGCTCGGCCGAGGCGTCGAGGCGGTGCTCGCCTTCGAGCTCGACCTCGGCCGAGGCGTCGGCGCGCCAGGTCAGATCGATGGCAGCGCGCTCGACCACGTCTGCGCCACGGCCCAGGGCCTGCTCGTAGCAGCGCTCGAGCTCGGGCCGGGCGGCGGCGATCAGTGCATGGTTTTGCTTGCGCGTCCGCAGCCCTGCCACCTGACTCGTCCAGCCACGCACGAGCACCCGGGCGGGGTGGAAGGGCTCGAAGGGCTTGCCGAAGAGCGAGGGCCCCTCGGCCCGGGGATCGCGGAAGAAGGCCTGGACGCGGGGATCGTCGGGCTTCGCCCAGGCGATGCGCTCGACCTCGATCTCGCGGACCATGCGATCGACCGTCGCCGCTCGGGTCCGACCCTCGCCGTGGTCGAGAGCCGCGATGGTCTGCTCGTTCAGCGCGCGCAGCTGTGTGTTGACGTCGGGAGGGGGTTGGGCGTCGCGGCGCAGGGCGTACTGACCGAGCAGCTCGTAGATCGCCTCGCGCTCACCGGCCGACTCGGGCAGCAGGGCCTCGTGCTTGACCAAGTAGCGCTCGAGCATGCGTTCGCCGCGGTCGAGGGCGTCGGTTCGAGCGTGGACGTCATGGCTGCCGAGCAACGACCAGGCGATCTGCTGGACCAGCAAGTTGCGGAGGTGATCGGCGCTGGGATCGCGGGGCAGGGAGAGCAGCAGCTGAGCGAAGAGCTGGGCGGCCTGCTCATAGTGGCCGGTGTTGAAGTCGTGGATCGCCAGGGCGTAGCGAGCCGAGCGCTCGCGGGCGACCCGGGCGTCCTCGCTGGGCGTAGCCTGGGCGGCCGCAGCCGCTGGATCGGAGGTCGATGCGCTCGGACCAGCTCGGCTCGCTACGCGCTGGGTCGCGGCGCAACCGAGTGTCGCCAAGCCGAGGATTCCCACGAAGATCTTGGAGGTCACCGCGACCAACGACGCGCGAGTGCCGGACTTGCATCGTGCGCGGAGGGAGGGACACAGCCACACGTGAGTTTCTCGCTAGATGCGCGTTCTGGCCGGTCTTTGCGGGTCGAGAGTGTGCGTGTTTTTTTGCGGCATGCAGAGGCACTGTGCGGCAGGCGAGACATATCGGCATGAAAAAGCCCGCCTCACCGAGCCGGTGGGGCGGGCTTCGCTGCCTCGACGAGGACTCGCTAGTCGCCGAACAAGTTGAGGACCAAGAAGGCGAGCAGCACGACGGTCAGCAGCAGCACCGTCCGGCCCACGCCCCAGGGGCGATAGCTGTTGTCTTCGCCCGCGGCGCGGCTGCCCGCGCCGAACTCCTTGGCGGCGATGCGCGGGAGAGCCTGGGTCGCGCCGCGGTGGAAGGGCTCGGCGGCCAGGAGCAGCGGGCGGAAGATCCACTGCCACAGCCCCGGGAACATGCGTCGATAGATCCAGTCGAAGTCCAGCGTGATCGTCAGCGTGCGCTTGAGCAGGCCGAGCAGCAGGAAGAAGGCCAGGCCCGAGAACAAGAGCAGCTGGAGCTGGTTGACGACGTGGGCGTAGTTGTAGGCGTGGTAGTGCTCGACCCCGGCGTTTTGCGGGTTGAAGGGCAAGAACTCGTAGAGCGGCCCGGGCACGATGCCGATCGCGACGCAGGCGAGCGAGAACAGCAGCATCGCCGCCTGCATGTTCTTGGGCGGGTCGAGCTTGCGATCGTCGTTGGCCGGCGCGGGCTTTTGAAAGAACACGAACCACGGGAACTTGATGCCCGCGTGGAGGAAGACGCCGGCCGAGGCGGCGACGAGCACGAACCAGGCGATGCTCGGGTGCAGGCCAAAGCTCGTGGCCCACACGGTCTCGCCGCTGGCGGTCAGCTCGGTCGGCGCCCACAGGTGGATCTGCGCCGAGGCGTCGGTGATCATCGACTTGGTCGTGAAGCCCGAAGTCAGCGGCATGGCGGAGATCGCCAGCGCGCCGATGATCCCGCACCACATGGTCACGGGCATGGCCTTGTAGAGCCCGCCGAGGTCCGTGCACTTGCGCTTGCCGGTCATGTAGAGCACGGAGCCGGCCGACATCAGCAGCAGGGCCTTGTAGATGATGTGCGCGAAGGCGTGGGCGGTGGCGCCGTTGACCGACAGCCCCGTCCCGATGCCGACCGCGCAGACCATGAACCCGACCTGGTTGACGATCGAGTAGGCGAGGATCCGCCGCATGTCGTTCTCGAGGATGGCGTAGACGATGCCGTAGACCGCCATCAGCGAGCCGACCCAGACCAGCACGTTGCAGCCGGCGAAGAGCACGATCAGCACGTAGACCGAGGTCTTGGTCGTGAACGCCGACAAGAACACGGTGCCCGAGGGCGAGGCCTCGGGGTAGGCGTCGGGCAGCCACGAGCCAAAGGGCGGGGCGCCGGCGTTGATCAGCACGCCGATCAGCATCAGCCAGGCCCCGGGGCTGTCGAGCTGGGGCAGGGTCCAGGGCGCGCCGCCGCGGGTAGTCAGGGCCACGGGGTCGTCGAGCGTGGCGCCCATGCTCATCTGTGGCAGGGCCAGCGAGCCGCCCGCGGTGACGTGCAGGGCGATGCCGGCCATGAGGATCGCGCCGCCCACGAGGTGGACGTTGACGTAGCGCCGACCGGCCTTGCGCGCAGCCTCGCCGCCGCCGGCCCATACGACCACCGTGGAGCCGATGGCCATGAGCTCCCAGAAGATGAACAGGGTCATCAGGTCGCCGGCGAAGGTCACCCCGATCGCGCTGCCGGCGTAGAGCATCGCGCCGCTGAGCTCGACCCGACGATCCTGGTTGTAGGCGAACAGCGCCCCGGCGAAGGCCATGATCGAGAAGATTGTGGCGAAGGCCCGGGTCGGGAGGTTGACCTGGGCGACGATCAGCCGATAGTCGAGCCACTCGAAGGCCAGGCGCTGGTCCGTGGGGAACATCCAGATCACCGCGAGGGTGACCAGGGGCGCGACCAGCGACCACATCTTGTGCAGCTTGCCGGGGCTCGAGGCGATCAGCAGGGCGCCGACGATCAGGTAAAAGCCCGGCGGCGTGTGGGTCAGGACCGAGAGCGCGCTCATTGCGAGAGCCTCCTGCCCTTTTGATCCCGGGTCGGGTCGAGGGGCGAGTGGTCGTAGTAGGTGTCGGGGCGCATGAGCAGCGCGCCGACCAGCTTCTTGCTGACCACGACCATGACCACGCAGCAGACGAAGCCGTAGATCGGGTAGAACTCGGGCCAGCCGTCGACGATGAAGTGGGCGGCGTGGTGGGGGTCGTGCTCGAGGATGTGGACGAGCTCGAGCAGCTTGGGATCGGCGAGCACGAGCAGGCCGAGCACGACGTAAAAGCCGATCCACAGCTTGCGGATGGTCTTGGGGTCTTCCAGGCTCATTTGGACCTCCAAGGCTGCGCAGGGGGCCGGGCGGGCTCGTGGCTGTGGTTCATTTGGGCATCGCCTCCGCGAGCATGCTGGCGTAGCCGGCGAAGAGGTCGGGCTGGAAAAACAAGAGCACGGTGGCCGCGGCCGTGCAGGTCAGGGCGAAGACGATCGGCAGCGGGGCCTCACCGTGGTCGTGGTGGTCGCCATGCTCGTCATGGCCGTCCGCGTGTTCACCCGCGTGCTCGTCGTCGTGCTCGTCGTCGTGGGCGTGCTCGTCGGGCGGGGCGCGGAGGAAGGCGCGGTAGACGATCGGCAGGAAGTAGGCGGCGTTGAGCAGCGTCGAGGTGCACAGCACGGCGATCGCAAACCCGTTCTCGGCCGTCCACGCGCCCTGCATCAGAAACCACTTCGAGATGAACCCGCCCGTGGGCGGCAGGCCGATCATCGACAAGGTGCCGACCGCGAACGCGCCCATGGTCCAAGGCATCTTGCGGCCGATGCCGTCGAGCTCGCTGATCTTGGTCTTGTGCGCGGCCGTGTAGATCGAGCCAGCGGCGAAGAACAAGGTGATCTTGCCGAAGGCGTGGGCGGCGATGTGCATGGCCGCGGCCTTGACCGAGACCGGCCACAGCAGCGCGGCGCCCAAGGTGATGTAGGACAGCTGCGAGATCGTCGAGTAGGCCAGGCGGCGCTTGAGGTTGTCCTGGAACAGGGCGATGAAGCTGGCGATCACGATGCTCGCGCCGGCCACGTAGACCAGCCACCCGCCCTGGCCGTAGAGCCGCAGCTGGTCGACGCCGATGATGTAGACCGAGATCTTGACCACCGAGAACACGCCGGCCTTGACCACGGCGACGGCGTGGAGCAGGGCCGAGACCGGGGTCGGGGCGACCATCGCGGCGGGCAGCCAGCGGTGCGCGGGCATCAGCGCGGCCTTGCCCACGCCGTAGACGTACATCGCAAAGATCAGCCCGAAGAGCCCCGGGGTCAGCACGCCCTCGGCCAAGGGCTGGGCGAACACGCCGCCTTGGGTGAAGTCCAAGGTGCCGGTGTAGACGTAGGTGGCGATCATCGCCGGGAGCATCAGGCACACGCTGGTGCCCATGAGGATGCCCAGGTAGACGCGGCCGGAGCGGAGCGCCTCGGGGGTGCCCTTGTGGGTGACGAGCGGGAAGGTGGCCAGGGACAGCGCCTCGTAGAACACGAAGAGCGTGAACATGTTGGCCGCGAAGGCGATGCCCATCACGCTGGCGATCGACAGGGCGAAGCACACGTAGAAGCGGGTCTGGTGCTTCTCGTTGTTCCCGCGCATGTAGCCGATCGAGTAGATCGAGTTGAGGATCCACAGCGAGCTGGCGATCAGCGCGTAGATCATGCCCAGGGGCTCGAGGTTGAAGGCCAGGGGCATGCCGGGCACGACCTCGGCCAGGGCCTCGGGCTCGCTCGGGGCGCTGCCCAGGAAGTTTGTCAGGTTGCCGACGACCCACAGCAGCGCGATGGCCGTGACCAGGGTCGTGGCCTCGCGCAGGTTGGGCCAGCGGTCGGCCATGGCGATCAAGAAGGCGCCGATCAGCGGGACCGCGATCGCAACCATGGGCGAGAGCTGGAGCTCCCAGGTCGGCAGGCCGGCGAGGCCGGCGAGGCCGGCGATCAGGGCCGTCATGTCAGGGTCCTCCTCCGAGCAACAAGTTGGCAGCCGCGGCGGCGCTGTTCGCCGTCCACGAGGCGTTGAGCCCGAAGAACACGCTCGCGGCGATCAGGATCCACATCGGGATCAGCATGGTCAGCGGCGCCTCCTTGATGGGCTTTTGGGGATCGTCGGGCTGCTTGAAGTAGATGATCTCGACCAGCCGCCACACGTAGATCAGGGCGAGCACGCCGCCCAGGAGCACGACCAGGGCGAGCAGCCAGTAGCCCTCGTTCATCGCGCCGACGACCAGGTACCACTTGGACACGAAGCCCGCGGTCATCGGCACGCCGATCAGTCCGCAGCCGCCGACGGTGAACGCGGCCATGGTCAGCGGCATGCGCCGGCCGAGGCCCTTGAAGTCCTCGACGCGGGTCCCACCCACGCGTAGGGCCACGGCCCCGCAGGCCATGAACATCCCGCCCTTGATCACCGCGTGGTTGAAGATGTGGATGACCGAGGCCGTGACCCCGGACTCGTTGGCCAGCGAGAAGCCGAGCACGATGTAGGCGATCTGGCCGACGCTCGAGTAGGCGAGGACCTTCTTGACGTCCATCTGGCGGATCGCCGCCAGCGAGGACACGATCACCCCGGCGCCCGCGCACAGCGCGAGGAAGTAGAGGTCCGCCGAGCTGTCGAACACGCCGCCGCCGTAGATCGTGAACACGAAGCGGAAGGTCATGTACACGCCGACCTTGGTCGCCGTGGCCGCGACCAGGGCCGAGACCGCCGAGGGCGCGTAGGTGTAGGCGTTGGGCAGCCAAAGATGCAGGGGGAAGAGCGCCATCTTGAGGCTGAGGCCGACCATCAAGAAGGCGAAGCTGACCAGCACGGTCTTGTTGTCGGCGAGCTCCCCGGCCGCGCGCATCTTCATGAGCTGGTCGTGCATGTCGGCCATGTTCAGCGTGCCCGTGAGCATCAGCAGGTAGCCGATGCCGAGCAGGATGAAGGTCGCGCCGATGCTCCCGAGGATCAGGTACTTGAGGCTGGCGGTCAGCGCCCGGCGGTCGCGCTCGCCGCCCAGGGCGATCAGCGTGTAGACCGTCAGCGAGCTGATCTCGAGCAGCACGTAGATGTTGAAGGTGTCGCCGGTGACCGTGATGCCCACGAGGCCGGCGAGGGCGAGCAGCCAGACCGCGTAGAAGAGGTGGTGGCGGTCCCGGGGGATCTCGGCGGCCACGCTCTGCTTGGCGTAGATCGTGGTCAAGAACCCGATCAGCGCGACCACGAGGATCACGTAGCCGTTGAGCGGGTCGACGCTGTAGCCGATGCCCCACTGCTCGGGCCACGAGCCCAGGCGGTAGACCAGGGGCGCGTCGCTCTGCTGGACCGTGAACAGCATCGCGGCCGCGCACAGCAAGGTCAGGCCGGTGATCAGCACGGACCACAGCCACGCGAGCACGCCGCCGCCGCGCTGGATCAGCCCGGTGAACAGGGACAGCAGCCCGCCGAAGAGCGGGAGGATCACGACCAGGACCGGGAGGTGGTCGCGGGCGAAGTCGGGGAGCGGGATCGGGAAGTCCATGGTCGCCTTCAGCTCGCCGCTTGCTCGTCGCGCATGTCGGCCGCGAGGATCTCGTCCTCTTCGATGGTCCCGTACTTGCGCTTGATGTTGACGATGATCGCCACCGCCACCGCGAGGGTGCTGACCGAGACGACGATCGCCGTCAGCATCAGCACGTGGGGCAGGGGGTTGTCGTAGGGCAGGTCCTTGGCCGCGTTGGTCCAGATCGGGGCGGTCCCCGGGGTGCCGTCGTGGGTGCGGACCACGCCCATGCTGACGTAGAACAAGAACACGCCGGTCTGGAACAGGCCGAGGGCGATCGCCTGCTTGAGCAGGTTGCGCTTGGCGATGACCCCGTAAAAGCCGATCATGATGATCACGATCGCCAGCCAGTAGTTGAAGTGGCCGAGGGCCTCCATCAAAGGCTCTCCTCTCCGGGGCGGATGGTCGAGCGCCGCTCGCTGATCTGGAGGTAGATGGTGACCATCACCGAGCACACGGTCAGACCGACGCCGTACTCGACCAGGCTCATGCCCAGGGCCTCACCGTCGCCGGCGCTGTTGCTGCGCAGCATGCCGTAGTCGAGGAAGGTGCCCCCGTAGAACACGCAGGCCAGGCCGACGCTGGCGTAGAGCAGCGCGCCCAGGGCCATGCAGGCGTCGATGATCGCCGGGGGGATCCGCCGGCGGAGCTCGTCGGCCCCGAACACCAGGCCGTAGAGGATGAAGGCCGCGGCGAGGATGACCCCGCCCTGGAAGCCGCCGCCGGGGCCGAGCTCGCCGTGGAGGATCACGTAGAAGCCGAAGATCAGGATGAAGGGGACGGTCATCTTGGCGACGACCCGCAGCAGCGTCTGCTGGCTCATCTGCGAGCCGGGCTTGCTGCCCTGCGTGTCGCCATAGTCCATGACAGGCATCTACTCGGCCTCCTGGGAGATGGTCGGTCCGGTTTCCTGGCGCCCGCTGGCGTCGGACACGGGCACGCCGAGTTCGCCCTCGCGGCGCCGGCGTAGGAGCAGCAACAAGCTGACCCCGGCCACGAAGATCACCGTGGTCTCGAACATGGTGTCGTAGCCGCGGTAGGCCGCGAGCAGCGAGGTCACGGTGTTGGGCACGTGGCCGTTGAAGTCGTCGGCGGGGTGCCCGTGGTGCGGGCTGCCCTGGCTGCGCGGGGCCGCGCTGGGGTGCTTGCCGACGCTCTGCTGGTAGAGCTCGGGGACTCGGTGGGTGTGGATCGGCGCGTCGGGGTCGCCGAAGCGCGGCATGTCGAGGGTGCCGTAGATCAGCACCAGGCCGGTGGCCACGCAGATCAGCAGGGCGGGGACGTGCACGCCGCGCTCGGCCTTGGAGAAGCGCTTGGTCCGGACCAGGGCCCCGAGCAGCAGGATCGTCGAGATCCCCGCGCCCACGGCCGCCTCGGTGAAGGCGACGTCGAGGGCGTGCATGTTGGTCCAGACCAGGGCCATCAGCAGGCTGTAGATGCCCGAGAGCACCGTGGCCGAGAACAAGCTGCGCACGGAGATCACGGCGATCGCCGTGGCCGCGACCAGCATCAGCAAGATGACGTCGACGATCAGGACTTGGTTGAGCATGGGTCGCCTTCCTCGTCGGCGTCTTCGGGTGCCCCGGCCGCTGCGTCGGGGCTGGGGTCGCTGGCTTGGTCGCTCGCGGCCGGCTCGGCCGAGGCGTCGCCTGCTTCGCTGGGGGCGGCTTCGCTGGGGGTGGCTTCGGGCTGGGGCTCGGCCGGCGGCTGACCTTCGATCTCGGCGCGATCGGGGTCGTCGTCGACGTCGAAGACCGCCGCCTCGGGCTCCTCGAGCCTCTCCGCGATGTCGCCGTCCACGGGGATCTCCGAGACCCGCGAGACCGCCGGGTCGTCTTCGACGGGGATCTGCGTGTGGCGATCGAGGCGCGCGGCCTTGGAGATCGCGTGCGTCGCGGTTGGCGCGGTCAGGAAGAGCAGCAAGCTGAGCAGCACGAGCTTGAGCAAGATGTTGGCCAGGCCGATGAGCTCGGTCCGCCAGTGCTCACCGCCGGCTCCCTCGGCCAGCCACAGGTCGAGGAACTCCTGGCCGGCGAAGAGCGCGAGGCCGAAGAGCACCAGGCCCTGAGCCAGCGTGTCCGACTTTCCCGCGGGATGGAGGCGCGAGTAGAAGTCGGGCATGCGCAGCACGCCGACGGAGCCCGTCAGCGCGAGCACGCAGCCCACGGCGATGCACAGCGTCCCGACGATCTCGAGCGGCCCCATCAGCTCAGCCTCCGATACTGGATGTATTTGAGGATCGCGATCGTGGCGACGAAGTTGACCAGCGCGTAGACGATGGAGGTGTCGAGGAAGAAGCTTGGGTTGCCGTTTTTGAGGTCCAAGAAGGCGATGCAGGCGACCAGGACCACGGTCTTGGTGCCCAGGGCGTTGATCGCCAAGATGCGATCGAAGACCGTGGGCCCGCGCAGGGCGCGGATCAGCAGGAGCAGGGCGCCGACGAGCAAGACGATGCAGGCGACGAAGACCACCGAGGAGGCCGCGGCGTGATCGCTGCCAGCTTCGGCGTGGGGCCCGGAGAGCAGGGCCAGGAGGAGGGGAGGGCTCACTGTTCTGGCGCTCCTTCTTGCGCGCTGTCCTGCACGCTGTCGCGGCCGTCGCCGCGATGTTGCTCGTCGCCGCTGGTGCCCTCGACGACCTTGACCCGCCGGTGCATCTCGCCGCTGAGCAGGTCCTCGGCGGCGGCCTTGGTCAGCGCGTGGACCAGGAGCTTGCCCTCGCCCACGTCGACGGTGACGGTGCCAGGGGTCAAGGTGATCGAGTTCATGTACGTTGCGAGGCCGTAGGGCGTGCGCAGCTCGTGGGGGACGACGATCATGTGGGGGCTGATGTCGAGCGCGCCGGGCTTCCACACCCGCTTGAGCACATCCCAATTGGCGAGCACGACCTGCCACATCAGCCAGGGCAGATAGAGGGCGGTGCGCGGCCAATAGTGGTAGGGCATGCCCTCGTCGTCGACGATACCCAGGCGCAGGGCGAGGAGCGTGACGAGCAGGCAACAGACCGCGCCGGCGAGCATCAAGAATCCGCTTTGGATCTGCCCGGAGAGCACCACATAGAAGGCGAACAGCGACACGAAGAGGAAGAAGGCGTTCTTCATGGGAGCTTCACCGAGGGCCACCGCCAAACGTGGCGAGAGCGTGGTCTTGACCCCAGCGAGGACGATGGTACGCCCGCGGGCCCCTCCAATGCTAGTGTCGATCCGCGGCCGAAACGGCTTGCAATCGAGGTGCATACTCGTGCGAAACTCCTCCCGAAGTCAGGCTCAACGTCGACGGTCCGCGCACCCTCGCTCGGTCGAACGACAAGCGCGCGCGCAAGCTGAAGACTCGAGCGGCGCGGACGTTCAGCTTGGCGCTTGGCTGGCCGAAGGACGGGGCCACGCGCTGCGCCACCTGGGCTGGCCACGGCTGATCCGTGCGCTCAGCGAGGGCCTGCGCATCGACTGGCTGCGCGCCCGGGTCCTCGATGAGCTCGAGGCCATGGAGGCGCTGATGGCCGGGGAGTCGGTGGCCGAGATCCGCGAGACGCGTGACCCCGCGGTGGCCGCAGCCCTGGATCGTCTGCCCGCGATCCGCCCAGAGACGTGCGCTGCGGCGGCGCGGCGGCGTTTTGACGAGCTCGATGGTTGCGCAGATCTGTGGGCCTGCGAGGGCGTGGCCGAGATCCTGCGTCCCGGTCTGGGCGAGCTCGAGGTTCTGGGTCCGAGCATCGCGGCGGCCCGCGGTGGTGGGGTGCTCTCGGTCTTCGAGTTGATCGCGGTGATCGAGCTGTGTCGCTGCGCGCAGGCCCTCGCCGAGGGTCTGCAAGCCAGCGCGGCGGTCGTGCCCACACCTTCGCAGCCCGCCGGCGAGCGAGCGCGCGGGCTCGCGGCCCTGCGCGCGCGGCTCTTCGATCGGCCTGACGCCGAGCCGCCGCAGGCCGGCGCGCTGCTGGCCACGATGGCGCGATCGATCGAGCGAGATCCGCCCGGCGGCGGCGATCCACGGCTGGCAGAGGGCGCGAGCCCGGCCCTGGGGCAAGCGCGCAAGCAGCTGCGCGCGCAGAGGCAGTCGTTGATCGCCAGGGCCGAGCGCAGCTTGCGGAGCGCCGAGCTCAACGAGGCGCTGCGTGACGGCTACTGGACCGAGCGCGACGGACGTGTGGTCTTTCCCGTGCGCAGCGACGCCCTGGGGGGCGTGCGCAGGCGCGGGGCGATCATTCATGGATCGTCGAGCACCGGCCAGACCTTCTTCGTGGAGCCAGCCGAGCTCGTCGAGGCCAACAACGCCATGCGCGAGGCCCAGCTCGAGGTCGCCCGCGTCGAGGCCGAGCTGCTCGCGGCGCTGACCGAGGCCGTGGTCGAGGAGGCCGACTCGCTCCTGCTCATGCAGCGGGCCTGCGTCGAGCTCGATCTCTGCGTCGCTCGCCTGGAGCTCGGCGATCGTCTCGAGGCCGTGCGCCCGCAGCTGATCGACGATCGCTCGCCGAGTGGGGCCGAGGACGAGGACGAGCTCGACGCCGCGCCGCCGATCTCGCTGACCTCGGCTCGCCACCCGCTGATGCTCCTCGACGATGTCGACGTGGTCCCCAACGACGTCGAGCTGGCCCGCGGCCACGCGCTGATCATCAGCGGCCCCAACGCGGGCGGCAAGACCGTGGCGCTCAAGACCCTGGGCCTGTGCGCGCTGATGGCCGCGGCCGGCCTGCGCCTGCCCTGCCGCCGGGCCAAGCTGCCGGTCTTTCGCCACCTGATCACCGACGTCGGCGACGACCAGTCGCTGACCGCCAACCTCTCGACCTTCTCGGCCCACATCGCCCACGTGCTCGAGGCGCTGGCGCTGGCGGCCGGCGACGGCCCCGGGACCTTGGTGCTCCTCGACGAGGTCGCCGTGGGCACGGACCCCGAGCAGGGCGCGGCGCTGGCCGAGTCCCTGCTCGTGGAGCTGGTCGAGCGCGGGGCCACGGCCATGGTCACGACCCACTACGACGGCCTCAAGCTGCTCGCGACCCGAGACCCGCGCTTTCACAACGCGGCCGTGGGCTTCGACCTCCAGCGCATGCTGCCGACCTTTCGCCTGAGCATGGGCGTGCCGGGGAGCTCGAGCGCGCTGGCGGTGGCGCGGCGCCTGGGCATGCCCGAGGCGGTGCTCGAGCGCGCCGAGGCCATCCTCGGCGACGAGGGCGTGCGCGTGGACGAGCTGCTGCGCGACATCGAGGCCGAGCGGACCTCGCTGGCCCGCACCCGCGAGCGCCTCGAGCGGGAGACCCAGCGCCTCGCGGCCCGCGATCGCGAGGTCCGCGGCCGCGAGCGCCGGGTGCTCGAGGGCGTGCGCAGCCGCAAGGCCAAGGCCTACACCTCGGCCATGGACCAGCTGCGCGCCCTCGAGCGCGAGCTCAAGCAGCGCCGCAAGGCCCTGCGCGAGATCCAGCCCGAGCGCGTCGAGGCGCTGCCGACCCGCGCGGAGCTCAGCGCCGACGCCCGCGCGACCCTCGAGGCCCACCGCGAGCAGCCCGAGGCGCCGCCGCCCGAGGACCGCGTGGATCCGCGGCGCCTGGCCGTGGGCGACAAGGTCCGCGTGCGCAGCATGAAGCAGGAGGGCGAGATCGTCGGGCTCAGCGGGCGACCGCCCAAGCGGGCCACGGTCCAGCTGCCGCTGCTGCGGACCACGGTCAAGATCAGCGACCTCGCCCCGGTCCGCGTCGAGGCGCCGCGGCGCAAGATCAAGGCGACCAAGGCCGCGCCGGTGCTCAACTTCGAGGCCGCGGTCACGGCCCAGGCGGCCTCGCACTTCGGCGAGGGCGCCGTGGCGATCAAGCGCAGCGTCGACAACGTGTTCGATCTTCGTGGCAAGCGCTTCGACGAGGCCGAGCGCGGGGTCGCCGACGCGGTCGCAGAGGGCCTCGCTCGTGATCAGGACGTGATCCTGATCCGCCACGGGCACGGGGGCGGGGCCGTGCGCAAGGCGGTGCGGGACTGCTTGGGGCGGCTCGCCAATGTCCGCGAATTTCGCCCGGGGCTCGCGGCGGAGGGGGGCGAGGCCGTGACCGTGGTCTGGATCGAGTAGCGCGGACGGGCTCCTAGCGCGGCAGGCTGTCCACGAAGCGTCGAACATCGCGGGGCGAGCTCAGCAGGTAGACCGCCTTCCCCATGGCGCGCGCCCGCTCGGCCCACGCCAAAACTCCAGGTTGAAGCGCTGCGCTGCGTAGCACAGATGGCTGGCTGTTTTGCGGCGGATCGGCGCCAGTGCGGGGCCTCGCAGGGCACGAAAAAAGGGCCATCTCGATGGCCCTCCTTTCGTGTCTTGGTTTCGTGTCCTGGAGGCTAGTCGTTCGCGACCCGACCCGAGACCCAGTACTCGAAGTGGTCGGGCTTGCTGGCGATCTCCATCGAGAGCGTCTGCCAGCGCGCCGAGCCGCCGGGGGAGAGAGTGTCGCCGTCGGCGTAGGCCGCCTGCGCGCCGAGCAGCGTGCCCTCGGCGTCGAAGGCCTGGATCACGACCTTGACGAACTTCGCGGGGACCTCGGCCTCGCTGATGACCTTGCCCTCGATCTTCCAGCCGTAGCGCTTGCGCTTGGGCGTGAGGGCTTCGACGCGCAGCCCCTTGACCTGCTCGGTCAGGTATTCGGCGCGCTCGGCCTCGTACTCGTAGCGGATCGAGGCGTGGGCGGGGGGATCGCTGATGAGGATCGTGACCGGAGCCCGGACGCCCGGGGCGACCTGATCGATCATCGAGTAGCCGGAGAAGGTGCCGACCTCGGCGCCCCCGTCGTCGAGGAGCACCGCCGTGACCTTGGGATCGGTGAGGTAGACCCCGGAGGTGTTCTCGACGTAGCCGACGGCCCAGAAGGTCTTCTTGTAGCCCTTGATCCGCGACTGGAAGGTGTAGGTCCCGGCCGGCGGGCCCGAGGCGTAGGAGCTGCGGGCGTAGACCTCGAGGTCGTCGAGGGCCCCCTCCCAGGTCAGCTTGCTGATGTCGCCGCCGGCGCGCCCGAGGCAGCGGGAGACGAAGGCCGAGACCGACTCGACCTGCGGCCGGAGCAGCGGGCACATCTCGAGCACGGCGGCGTCGGTGGTCTCGCTGCGCGGGAGAGCTGCGGCGGCGTCGAAGAGCTCGAGCTGCGAGATCGGACCCTCGCCGCCGGCCTTGACCAGCTCGAGCATCACCGCGACGCTCTCGTCGGGGCGCTCGAGATCGGAGTAGACCTTGGCCAGGGCGAAGCCGACGTAGGTGTTCTCGGCGTTGATGCCACCGGCGGCCTCGAGGCGCTGGCTCAGCGCGGCCTCGAGCTCGGGGGTCCAGGCCGGGTCGACCTGCATCGACTCGTCTTGGCGGGCCTCGGCGAGGGCGACGCCATATTCCCACAGCTGCTGCGGCGTGGAGGCTGGATCGAGGGCAGCCTCGCGCTGCTTGGCCAACGCGGCGCGGGCCTCGGCGAGCTCCGCCTCCTGGGCCTGCTGCGCCTCCTCGTCGGCCTTCTTGGCTTTGCTCTTGTTGACCGCGTCGAAGATGAACGAGCAGCCGGAGAGGCCGAAGCTCAAGCCGAGCAGGAGCGCCACACGTCGGGGTGAAGGATTCTTCATGGTGGGAAAACTACCGGTCAGAACCTGGAGGTCAACGCCCCGTGCGCATGTCAGGTACCCGGCCGCGAGGCCAGGGAGCCCGCCCCTCAGGAACCACCTCGAACGCTGAAAACGCCGTAATCCCTACCCTGTAGGTGTGGAAGAGGGAGTTGGTCTTTAGATCATGAGTTCATTTTCGCACGCAGAGCCAGCGCTATCGAGACATAGCCGAGTTTACTCATGTCGGCGCTCATGCGATCTGCGAGCGCGCAGGCGCAGGGCAGCGCTCGAGCCCACGGCGCACGCATGTGTCGATAGTCGACCGCGGGGACGCCGGACCCTTCCGTAGGTCTAGAGCGGCGATCAGTTTGAATTGTTAATAGATTCCGATCGCTTAGCGGCGCGGTTCGACAACGTCTGGCGGTCGTGATCCCGTAGGCCTCGCACGAGGCCACGCATGACGCTCCCCCGCTGGAACCCTCCCGTCACTCTGTCTCCCCGCGAAGCCCGCATCCGCAAGCGCGTCGGCAAGAAGCGCAAGCTGTTTGGCTTCCTGTGTGACCACCGGCTCGAGCTGTTCGACGACGACTTCCAAGCCGAACTCGAGCAGATGTACCGCGACACCGGAGCCGGGAAGAACCCGATGCCGCCCGCACTGCTCGCCATGGCCCTACTGCTTCAGGGCTACTCCAACGCGTCGGACTCGGAGGCCGTCGAACTCGCCGCTTGTGATGCTCGATGGCAGCTGGTCCTCGGCTGCCTTGGTTGCGATGACCCGCCGTTTTCCCAGGGCTCGCTGTTCAACTTCCGCGAGCGGCTCATCGCTCACGACATGGACCGCAAGCTGCTCGAGCGCACTCGGGAGCTCGCCAAGCGAACTGGCGCCTTCGACTTCAAGAAGCTGCCCAAGAAGCTCGACGTCGCCGTGGACTCGAGCCCGCTTCGAGGTGCGGGTCGGGTCGAGGACACCTTCAACCTCCTCGCTCACGCGGCGTGGAAGGTCGTGCTGTGCGTCGCCGAGCTACGCGCTCGACCGGCGGAGCTGCTTGTCGACGAGCTCGGCATCCCGCTGCTCGCGGAGCCGAGCATCAAGAAGGCGCTCGATATCGACTGGTCCAACCCTGCGGCCAAGAGCGCGGCGTTGAACCGTTTGCTCGGACAGATTGAGACGCTCGAACAGTGGGTCGAGACGAACCTGTCGAGCGAGAGCAGCAAGCCTCCGTTGCAAGACCAGCTCGCGCTACTCGAGCAGCTACGTGGACAGGATCTCGAGCCCGACCCCGACCGTGGAGGCCAGCGCATCAAGCGGGGCGTGGCGAAAGACCGGCGTGTGTCCGTCGAGGACCCCGACATGCGTCACGGTCGCAAGACCAAGACGAAGTCCTTCAACGGATACAAGCGCCACGTCGTCGTCAGTCTTCACACCAAGCTCATCCTCGCTGTGACGGTGGCTCCGGCGAACCAGCCGGAGAAAGACAGCCTCCCCACGCTCGTCGACCGAGTCGAACATCTGGGCCTCGAACTCGCGAGCCTGCACTTCGACCGGGGCTACATCGAGAGCTCGGACGTCCCCGAACTCGTGGCCAGCGGCGTCGAGGTCATCTGCAAGCCATGGCGGCAGTCCAACGGCGACAAATTCGCCAAGACCGACTTCAGCCTCGACTTCGCCAGCCAGACGGTGACCTGCCCAGGGGGACAGACCCAACCCATGCTCCTCGGCGAGAGCGCCCGCTTCGAGGCTGATGTCTGCAACGCCTGCGAGCTCAAGCCCAAGTGCACGACCTCGGACCGGGGCCGAGGCCTCCGAATCGCCGCCAACGAGCCGTTGCAAGCGAAACTACGGGTCCTCCAACGAGCACCGCGCGGACGCGCGCGACTGCGACAGCGCGTCGTCGTCGAGCATACGCTCGCTCATGTCGGCCAGCGCCAAGGCAACCGAGCTCGCTACCTCGGCATGCGCAAGAATGAGTACGACTCCACGCGAGCGGCAGTGCTCGTCAATCTGCAGGTCATCCAGCATGAGCTGGAGTGCCCGAAGCTGGCAAATGCGGCGTAGCTCACCGAATTCAAACTGGTCGCCGCTCTAGGAGCCCGTGGTGAAACCCAACACGACACCTCGCTTGGTCTTTTCGCCGAGGGCTTTGTCGCCAAAACTTGCAGTACGCCCGGTACAGCGGCGTTTTGGCTTCGCGCCCTCGACAAAAAGCCCGGCGCCAGGAGCCGCGCTGGGTTCCACCACGGAATCCTGAATACGCCCCTAAGTCATCGAGATCAAACAAGTTTCTGGAGCCCGGCTAGACCGTCTCCACCATGTCTCCACTCCCGACCGGCGAGTCGGGCGAAGGAAGTTCGAGGAGCTTGATCGCCCGCGGTCATGGGCAGCTCGAGCATCTCGATCTCGAGGGGCATCGCCTCGATGATCCGCCAGCGGACGGCGACCTCGAGCATGGTCTTGACCTGCCCGAGGAGCTTGTTGACGGTGCTGTTGGCGAGGTGCTTGCGCTGGCCCTTTGGTGTTCTTGACGGTGGTCGGCTTGTGCCGGTTGGCGTACACGTGTCCTTCGAGCGGAACTCCAGGTGCGGCAGCTGTGCTCAACGCCTTTCGGCATCAAGGCAAGGAAGACGAGATCGAGGGCCCCGACGGTCCGGTTAGCAACCTGCAGTGTAACCGTTCAGACCCCGAGAAAGTCGGTGTGACCGATCTCGCGACCGCAGGGATCGACATGCGACGACGGTCGTGATCAAACGGTCATGTGGGGGCTGATGAGAACGCGGAGCTACCGGACGCCGAGGTCCGGGACGCAACGCTCTCGGCCGCCGAGTTCGAGACCAAGCTCGCCGAGAAGGACGCCCGGATCGCCGAGCTCGAGGGCGAGGTCGCCCGGATCGCCGAACTCGAGGACAAGGTCGCCAAGCTCGAAGCCAAGATCGAGCAGCTGCTCGAGAAGCTCGGCCAAAACTCGAGCAACTCGCACCTGCCCCCGTCGAGCGACGGCCCCGGGGCCGGCAAGAACGAGCGCAAGCCCAAGTCGAAGGGCAAGCGCAAGCGCGGCGGTCAGAAGGGCCACCGCGGCGCGCACCGGGAGCTGCTGCCGCCCGAGCGCGTCGACGAGGTCATCGACCTGTTCCCCGAGGTCTGTCTGGACTGCGGTGTGACGCTGCCGCAGCTCGTCGACGACGAGCCGCGCCGTCATCAGCTGCTCGAGCTCGAGCCGAGCGGCCCCCACGTCACCGAGTTCCGTCGGCACGAAGTGGCGTGCAGCCGCTGCGGCGGCCGGACTCGCGTGTCGTGCCGCGAAGCGAAGATCCCCGCGTCGTCGTTCGGGCCGCGCCTGGTCGCCGTCGTGGTGATGCTGACTGGCGTCTACCTTCTGCTCGCACCTCGCCATGCGGGGCTCCAGCGAGGTCGATCCAGGAACTGGCAGGACACGCAAACCTCCAGACGACGCAGCGCTACATGCATCTGAGCCCTGCTGCGCTGGAGCGAGCGATCAAGCTGCTCGAACTTCCTGCTCCCGGTCTGCCGGCCGGGGATGGCGACATCGTGGAGACGCGTTGAAGCTTAGTTTGCAAAGCTGAGTGATATCGATGACTTACGGGCTCTTCTGAGTTTCCGTCGAGCTCGTCGAGCGAGCGACCATGTCGCGCGCATACCCGGGCGAGCCGGTCGTGGGTCCACCTCGCAACTTCGACGAGCTCCTCGGCCGTGGGTGACGCGTGGATAGTCCCATGTGCATGAAGCCCTTCTCCGGCTCATAGATTGCGCTTCGTCGGTCTCGATTGGGCCCATTGGGGACCTTAGCAGGGTCTCCCAGGTTTCGTGCCACGACTGTCCAAGCAAACTGGCGCCCGACTTCGCCGTTGGCTCGATCGCCGTCAGTCGGTGTCCGGTGGAAGGTCGCTCAGACCAACGGTGACCCGAGCATAGCCGTTGGTCGCCTTGACGGGCGGGAACGGGAGCGCCTCCTGGGGAACCGAGTAGTCCCACGTGAATTGGATGAGACTCTCTCCCTTGCGCTCCGCCAACTCGACGTTCATGGAGCTGCCCTGCGGGGGAGTCCCGATCAGACGCTTGATGGGGACGCGCCAGGTGTCGGAGCCGCCCCGGTGCACGGTCCACCACCCCGATTCATACTTACGCCTGGCCTTGGGCCCGACGAGTTCGAAGGTCACGTCGGCTTGCTCGGGCTCTCGCCAGCCATGGAACTTGAAGTACTCGGTCTTGATCTCGATCGAGCGCTGCTCGAGCTCGTGCCACGGCCAGCCGCCCCAGTGCTCCCTGAGCTGCTTGTCGTCGTAGATCTTCATGATCTCGCGGACCGGCTTTTTCCAGAAGCGAGGATTCTTGACCGAGATCGTCATCGCCCCCTCGGTCCGCGACCCGGCCCACTGCTTGGACTCTTGGTCGTGAAAGCTCTGTCCGCGCTTGGTCGGGGGGCCGAAGGTCTCGAATTTCCAGTTGAGGTTCTCCTCGACGTTCTCGCCGACGGCCTCGTTCTCGGCCGTGACTCGATCGTGGCCCGGGGCGAGGATGACTCCAGCGAAGTGGTATCCCCACCGGGTCGGGTTGTCGTAGCTGGCGACGATGGTGTAGGCGTCACCCACGCCTGGCATCGCGTAGCGGTTGATCCCTGCTTTCTCGTCCTCGGCGTCGGCCTGGTCCTCGTTCTTGCTCATGTACGCGTCCCTGTCCGAGCCCATCCAACCGAGGATCTCGGACCGGAACGTCGAAGGTTGAGCCGAGACCGCGCTCTCCTGGTCATCGCCATACTCGGCCTGCGCTGCGGGCTTGCCCTTGAGGCCCATGATCGTGTTCGCCGCCCGGCCGCAGTCACGGCTGAGACACTGCGGGTTCTTGCTATCCGGGAACCGAGCCGTGACTTCGACGAGACGCTCACCGTCGATCTCGATCGCGTTGCTCGTGTTCGTCGTCAGCTCGATACCACTGTCGATGGCGGCCAACTTGCGCTTCGCGCTCTTGACGATGGCCGTGGTCGCAAACAGGACCTTGGACCTCCGGTTCGCGGAGATGATCGAGTTTGTCAGGGTCTCGGACGTGTCGGACACCTTGATCGGGTAGTCGAGCCCAGCGAGCGCCGGTCCTGTGGCCGGGATCCCGATCTCGTCCCCGATCCAGAGCGTATCGGCGTCGAACGACGTGAACTCCGTGTAGGGTCGGGTCGCGCTGGCCACGGGTTGCCCGCAACTGTGGTCGAGGAGGGGGCGCGCCGAGCGACCTGCGCCGATCTGTTCGGCGACAGCGTGAGCATGGCCTTCAGGACCGAGCCCGGCGTCTCGGCTCAGGCCGGCGTGCTGCATGAGGTGGGCAGCCTCGTGGGCCGCGACCGTCAAGGGAGGATCGGGTGACGCGAAGGTCGTGGTTGTGCCCTCGGTGAACGCCTGAACCCCTCTGGCTTCGCAGCTTCGAGCTTCGACACGCCAGTCTCCCGGCAGTCTCGCCGAGGCCGGCCTCGATCCGTGAGCGATGCGGGAAGGACACGGACGTTCCGCCAAAGGGGCGCCGACGTGGACCGCTCGACCGAGGTACGAGTTGTGCGAGAGAACGCAGGGCCATACCTCGACCGTGACACGGCGAGCGAAGCCCGACAACGGCCGAATGGAGGGGGGAGGAGCCCATCGCAGCTCAGATCCCCGCGAGATGCAGGAGCATCGCCCGTTCTTCGTCCTTGGCCAGCGCGAGGAGCTCTCCCAGCCGCCCTCGCCAGCGCGCCTCGGATCCGGCATCCCCCCGCCACCGAGCCGCCTCGGCGCGAGCCCAGATCGCCTCGCGCCCGAGCCTCGACAGCTGATCAACGAACGCGAGGTCGAGCCAGACCTCGGCGTCCCCTTGCCACGCGCCCTGGCCGAGCAAGACGGCGCCGAGGTCGGGACAGTCCGGGGCCACCGGAAAGGACGAGAGCGCCGGGCGCTCCGCCTCGGCGAACTCGAGGTCCCGGGCGAGGCGGAGGTGCCAGGCCAGCGTCGCCGGGGTCCACCCGTCGCCGGCCTCGGTCGCCAGCGGGAGGCCGCTCGGCGTGGGCTCGTGCAGCTGCAGCGCGAGGGCGAGGTACCAGGTCGCGACCGCGAGCGCGTGGCGGTCGCTGCGTCCCTCGAGGTCGCTACGGAAGCGTCCGGCTCGAGCGAGGGCGCGCTGCCAGTCGCCGCTCGCCGCGAGCGCGCGCAGCTCGAGCTCGGCGAGCCGCTCGCGCTCGCCGACGGGCAGCGCGTCGCCCTGCGCGAGTCGAGCGTGGATCTCGTCGAGCACGGCCCGCGCGTCCCCGACGAGGATGCGCGGGCCGTGCAGGACCCAGGCGTCGGTCGCGTCGATGTGGCGGCCCGCGAGGGCGAGCGCGGCCCTCGCTTCGGAGGACGAGCCCCGGGCGATGAGCTCGACCGCGGCCTCCGCCGCGATCAGGCCCGCGAGCGCGCGCGAGCTCGCGCTGACCCCGTCGGCGGCGATCGTGGCTTCTGCCGCCCGGAGCATCGTCCCAGGGTCGTAGACGATGCCCGTCGTTCGCGGGACGTGAGCCGTGATGACCCCGCGCCCCGCCTGCAACAACCTCGGCGAGGGCGAGAGCTCGCGGCCGTGCGCGAGCGCTTCGAGCGTCGTCGGATCTCGAGCGACCGCCTGCGCCAGCACGGGCGAGCGTTCGCCGGCGTCGAGTCGCCCGAGCCAGGCCTCGGCCGTCGCGTCCCCGCGCGCGACCTCCCGAGCTGCGACCCAGCCGCGGTAGCCCGGGCCCTCGAGGGGTCCGAGCTCGGGGTCGATGGCGGCGCCCGTGCATGCGGCGAGCGCGACGCGGATCGCGTCGAGGTTGGCGTCGTCCTGGCCTCGCTGCCCGAGCGCGTCGGCGGCCTCGCGCAGGGCGGCCTCGCCGAGCTGCACCTCGTCGAGCAGGCACAGCCACGCCCCGCGCTCGAGCGCCGCGGGCCAGCTCGTCGGCGCGGTCGGGGACGCGCGCCACAGATCCCGGAGTCGCTCGAGCTGCCCGCGGCCCAGCGTCGCGCGAGCGACGAGCTCCGGGTGGCTCGTCGGCCGTCCGGCGTCCGGCCCCAGTCCGTCGGCGGCTGCACCGAGAGCGCCGGCGTGGACGAGATCGGGAGCGAGCTCGCCCGCGTCGAGCCCGAGGTCGACGAGCGCGTCCGCGTCGAGCAGCAGCCGCGCGGCCGCGGCATCGCGCGCGGCCGCGTCGACGCCCTGGCGCGAGGCATGCTCGAGCGCGATTCGGTCGCGGGCGTAGTCCGTGCGGGCGATGAACTCGAGCGCGGACCTGCGCGTCACCGGCGAGCGAAGCGAGGCGGCGACGCGGGGTCGAGCCCGGCAGTCGTCGAGGATGGCGATGTCGTCCCGCGCGTAGCGATGGCAGCGCTCGACCTCGGCGCGAGCGCGCTCGAGCTGGCGCTTCGGCGCGCGCCAGAGCACAGCGTAGGCGAGGCCGAGACCGAGGAGCGCGGCGCCGCTTCGCAGGGCGATGCGCCCACGTCGGCCGCGGGTTCGAGCGCTCGCCTCCGCGTCGGTCACCGCCCGATGCTAACTCGCGCTCTTCGCTTCGCCGAGAGCGATTGCACGCGTGTTCAGCAGCCCGAGCGCGGACGCACCCGGCCACGCCGGCCGGGTCCGCGCTCCGCCCCGTGGTCGGCTTGCCCGCCGAGTCCGCGGTGGTACCGTCGCCGAAGTGGCAACGTCGAAGTGGCAGCGTGCGTGTAGGAACTCCAAACGCATGAATTACGGGCCGTACTTAGCGCATGTCAGATGCATGGGGCGCGGCGCTGGGGACGCTTCCCGGGACCTCGGCAGGGACGAGAGGACGAGCGCGGCTTCGCTTCGAGCTCGCTCGGCGGGTGACTTGTCGGAACTGCGGGCGCCGCGTATTGACCCGCCGTTCTAGGACTACTTGGTCAGATGGGGATCGACAACGATCCCCGGCTGTGATCTGCTGCGGGGGTGACTCCAGAACAAATCTCCCGGGTGGGGGCCGAACTCGAGGAGTTTCTCGGCTACATCACTCATCAGATGGGTCGCAGCGAGCGGCGCGAGGCCCTCGCCAACTACATGCGTGGGCTTCTCCTCGATGGCGAGCGCAAGAGCATGGTGCCCATCGCTCAGCGCCTCGCAGCCGCGCCCGGTGACAGCGAAGCCATCCGCCAGCGACTCCAGCAGGCGATCACGATCGCTGATTGGGACGAGTGGGAGCTGTTTCGCCGACTCGCCCTGCGCGTCGAGGACAAGCTCCCGGGCCTCGACGCCTTCGTCATCGACGACACCGGCTTCCCCAAGAAGGGCAAGCACTCCGTCGGGGTACAGCGTCAGTACTCGGGGACGATGGGCCGCGTCGACAATTGCCAGGTCGCAGCAAGCCTCCACCTCGCCAGCGAGGCGGGCGGCGCTTGCATCGGCATGCGCCCAAGGCGCCGGACCAAGGCAGGCGTCCCCGAGGAGCTCTCCCATCAAACGAAGCTCGAGCTCGGCCTCGGCATGCTCGACCGCGCCCTCGGTAGGCGACGTGTAGAGGTCGAGCAGGCTGGTGGCGCGGCCGTCGGCCGGGAGCTCCTCGAGCACGCCGGTCACGCCGTCTCCGAGCCCGCAAAACACGTAGTTCGCCCCCGAGGTCGCATGCACGGTGAGCAGGGTCTGCTCGCCACAGGGGGCGTGGTTGTCGATGGTCTCGGGCGCGACGATCCGCGAGCCCTCGGCCCTTCTCCGTCCTCGACGCGCTCGTCGAGCTGCTGCGAGGCGTCCTCGACATCTTGGAGGTCGACGAGCTCCTCGAGGTCTTCGAGGTTCTCGTAGTCCTCGGGGGACTGATCACAGCCGATCAGGGCGACGCCAGTCGTGAGCAGGATGGAGAGCTCGAGTTGCTTGGTCATCATGCTCTCGTGGTTCCGACGGCAGGGCGCCAGATCACGACTGGATCGATTTTTTTCAGGTGCCCGACGGGGGGCGCGCGGCTGCGTAAGAGAGAGCAGACCCCGGACGAGATTGTCCGGGGCCTGCTCCCGACCGGGTTGCTCGACGTCGCTCAGACTACTGGCAGCCGTCCATCCACTTGACGAAGATCGTTTTGTAGTAGTGGTATGCGCCTGGCTCGCTGTTTCCGGTGAAGCGCATGTTGTCCCTGTCGGCGGTTCCGGCGCAGCTCTTGGCGCTGTTCGCATACATCTTCCAGGTAGCGACCGATCCCTCGGAGACCCAGTAGCTGAGCGAGGTGGACCACGACGAGTCCGAGTCTTCTTTCTTCAGCGCCTCGAACAAGGTGACGCCATCGCAAGACAGGACATGCTCCTTCGCGGCGCAGGCACCCGACCAGGGCGCCGAGCCGTACTCGGCGTAGACCTGATAGGAGCTCGCGGTCCGCTGGTGCGCGCCCCATGGATAGCTTTGTGTGGTGTACCAGATGTGGTTCTCGCAGGCGGATTGGTCTGCGACGAACTCCTCGATGAAGGGCAGGAAGGAGTTGAGCCATCCATATTTGCTGTTGAAGCCGGGCACGTCCGAGCAATAGCCAGTGGCCACAGGCACCGGCGGCTGACTGATCCCGACCTCGAGGACCTCCGCGGGCGCGACCCCCGGATCGAGCTCGCCGCGCTCGACGGCGGTGACGATCTCACTGGGCACCTTTTCGTCCTCGGGGGTGACAGCGTGCAGGAGCTCGGTCGGCGTCGCGTAGAGGTCGATCAGGCTGTCGGCGCGTCCGTCTGCCGGCAATTCCTCGAGCACCCCAGTCATGCCGTCTCCGAGCCCGCAAAACACGTAGGTCGCTCCTGAGGTCGCGTGCACGGTCAGGAGGGTCTGCTCGCCACAGGGAGCGTGATTGTCGATGGTCTCGGGCGCGACGACCCCGGAAGCCTCGAGCCACTCACCGTCCTCGTCGTCGTCGCGGTCGGCGAGCTGCATGGAATCGTCCTCGACGTACTCTAGGTCACCGTAATCTTCGAAAGATTTGTCACAGCCGACCAGCGCGATGCCGGCGGTGAGCAGCAGGGAGACCTTGATTTGCGTGGTCATCATGCTGCCGTAATACCGAGGGCGCGGATGTGGATGGTTGGTCGAGCTATTTTTTTACTTGGCTTCGTTGCGCGGCCTTCACGGCCAGTCCTGACCTTCGTAGGGAGCCACGATTACGGAGCGCCAGGGGTGGTAGGGGCCCATGTCGACGGGCTCGACCGTGCCGGGGTTGGCGGCGGTCGCCAGCACGTAGTCGGTGCCCTCGCCGCGCAGGGCGAAGTCGCCGAAGCGCGAGTAGCCCGGGCTACGCGAGGTCGTGCTCAGCACGGGGGTCAGCGCTTGGAAGCTGCCCTGGGGGTCGGTGTAGTCCATGATCCACAGCTGATTGCCCTCACCGTGGAGGCTGACGAAGGCGCGGGTGGGGAAGCTGGTCCACTGCGCATAGTTGGGGTACTCCGCGAACAGCGGCCAGCTGTCGGTGACCAGGTCATCGACGATGCGCACCAGCTCGATGTCGTAGCCGTCGTCGGCCCCCTGCAAGTTGAGCAGGGTCAGGCCGTCGACGCCGGGGCTGAAGGTGAAGATCTCTTGCTCGCCGGCGTCGGTGCCCAAGATCGGCTCGTAGCTGCCCAGCACTGGCCCGCGGTAGAGGCTGCCGTTCTCGCTCTGCATCGACAGCGTCTCGCCGTCGAACAGGCCGTAGTAGAGCGGCCCGGGGATCTCGATGGGGGTGACGCCGATGGCGTCGGGGCCGAGCTCGAGCCAGCGCAGCACCCGGTCGCTGCCGTCGATCTCCTGCCACAGACCGATCTGATCGGCGGCGCTGGCCCAACTGATAATACCGTGGGAGCCGGATCCGCTGATCGACATTTGCCCGTCCGGGCCGTCGATGTCGAACCACCACAGATCATTGCTCAAGTTGACGCCCTGTTCGAAGAGCAGCTCGGTGCCGGTGGGGCTCAGGTGCAGCCCGCTGGGAGAGCCGCTGCCGTGGTTTTGATTGATCGGCCCGAGAAAGCGCGGCGACTGCGAGGGATCGAGCAGGTCGACGACGTACATGCCCAGCACGCCGGATTCGGCGCCATGGACCGCCAGGGTCGAGAGATCGGCCGAGACCGCCTGCAGCGCGGGGAAGCTCAGGCTGTCTGCGAGCGTGGCCTGCGGGGTCAACAGCGCCGGCGTCCCTGGGCTGCCGTCGGCCTCGATGGGCACACGCCACAGCTGGTCGAGGCCCTCGAGATCGGTGCTCTTGACCACCCAGGCCTCGGAGCCAGGGAGCAGCACGCCCCCCTTCGCGCTGACGCCATCGAGGGCGAGGAACTGGTGGATCGCCGGCGGCTCGACGCCAAAGTCGGCGTAGCAGCTGCTGCTCTCGCTCGAGTTCTCCAGGGGCACGAAGCGGCCGTCGCTAGCGCTCTGCTGCGTCGGCTTCCACATCCCCGGTAGCAGGAGATCGAGGGTCGAGAGTGGATCCTCGACGTCGAGGCGCATGAAGAACAGGGCCCTGTCGTTGCTGTCGTCCTCGTGGACGACCTGAAAGAACGCCACGTTGGGGCTGTCGAGATCGGGATCGGGCTCGGTGTCCGTGCCCTCGGTGTCGGAGTCTTCGCTGCCGGAGCTGTCTGTCTCGGAGTCTTCGCTGCCCGAGCTACCCGAGCTGTCGGTGTCGGAGTCTTCGCTGCCGGAGCTGTCTGTCTCGGAGCTGTCTGTCTCGGAGCTGTCTGTCTCGGAGCTGTCTGTCTCGGAGCTCTCCGTACCCGTGCTGCTGGTGCCCGAGCTGTCCGTGTCCGAATTGTCCGTATCGGCGCTGTCCGTACTGTCCGTGTCCGTGTCCGTGTCCGTGTCCGTGCTGTCGATATCATCGCCCTGGCTGTCGGTTTCGATGCCGGGAGGCTCGACGCAGGCACAGGTCATGGCCAGAAGGAGGAGCCCTCGATGATCTCGATGCATGGCCCTAGATGACGAGGAACACGCGAGCCTTCATGGGTTTTTGTGCCCTTCGTGAGCGAGCGCGGCTACTCGAGCGCTGGGTCGGCGCTCAGATCGATCGCCAGCTCTGCGCCATCTTCGGCGATCGCGTCGAGGACCATGAGGTTGCCGAGCAGCTCGCGGGCGTCGCGGTGATCTCGGGCGTGGATCGCGGTGAAGAAGTCGAGCAGCTGGGCGCGAAAGGGATCGACCCGGGTGAACTCGAGCTCGCGGGCCAGCGCTCCGACCGGGCGGACCCAGACCTCACCATCGTCGCGGGTGCCGAGCGTCCCGACGCACTCGATCTCGCCGGACTCTCCGCTCAGGATCAGCTGGGGTTGGGCGCTGTGGGTGATCGCCACGCTCGCGTGAACCAGGACGCCGCCGCAGTCGATGCTGAGCTCGGCGGCCTGATCGACCTGATCGACGGCGAGGGGGGGCGTGGTCAGGCAGGTGACGCGGCTCGGCTCCTCGCCGCTGAACCAGCGCCCGAGATCGATGCAGTGCGTCCCGAGGGCGGAGACGGCCCAAAATCGCCCTTCGCCTCTCGCTCGCCAGCCGCTGGTCTTGGGGTCGGGCCAGGCCCAGCGCATCGAGATCGCGCGCAGGCGGCCGATGAGCGCGGGGTAGCGCTCGCGGACGGCGACGTGAGCGGGGTGGTAGCGAAGGTGATAGCCGACGCGCACGACCACGTCGCGGCGACGCGCGAGCATCAGCGCCTCGCGGCCGGCGTCGACGCTGGTGGCCAGGGGTTTTTCGACGAGCACATGGACGCCGCGCGCCGAGCAGCGCAGGAGCTGCTCGGTGTGAATCGGATCGGGTGTCGCGAGGACCACGGCGTCGCAGGTGCCCGCGTCGAGCATCGCGTCGAGGCCGATGTAGCTGCGCGTGTGATCGGGGACCTCGAGCTCGCGGCGATAGGTGTCGAGCTTGGCGTGGTCGCGCCCGCACACGCCGACCCAGCGACACGCGCCCTCGCGATCGAGGTGACGCAACGCGCGTCCATGGTAGTGCCCCGCGTTGCCGAGGCCGACGATGCCGATTCTGAGTCGCATGAAGGCGCCAGTCTACTCGGCGCCTTCACAGCCGGTGGGCTGGTCCGTGTGAGACCGCGAACGTCGGCTGGGCGGAAGCGGCCCGTCGGCCGAAGTGGTGCTCGGCGGAGCTTCCGGCGCCCGAGACGTCGCTGGTATCGCTGGGCGATAGTGGACCTGTTGGCAGCGTCGTGTTTCGAGTTGCGAATCTCGATCTTCGTCGAGCCAAGCGTTTGAGCACATGAGTCGCCAATCGCTCCGCCCGATGACGTCGACCCTGCTCTCGACGCCGCTCGCTTCGGCCTGCGAGGAAGAGGGGGCTCGACGATGACCTCCGCGCAGATCTCGACGACGAGGCGTCCACGAGCGACTCGCTCGGGCGGCGCTTGGGTCTCTCGTCGCAGCTCATCGGCGCCTCGTCGACGCCCGCGAGCCCCGCTCCGACCCCGGGGGGCTCGCCTTGGCGGGTGGCGAGGCCGTGGCTGTCGTTTGGATCGAGTCGCGCCGAACGCCCGTGTTATCCATGTCTCATGGCCCGGCGGCGCGCAGGCAGGGGAGGTGTCTCGGGGTCGCTCGCGGTGCTGCTCGCGATGGTGGCGATCGTGCTCGGCCTGGGCGCAGCGCTGGCGCCCGCGCCCTGCTGGGCGGGCAACGGCGGCGAGGCGCGCTCGATCCTGCGTGACGCCGACCGGCCCTACACGGTGGTGGCCGGGGAGGCCGACGCGAGCGCGGTGATCCAAAACCCCGCCAACCTCGGCTACCTCCAGGGCCTCAACGCCGTCATCGACATCGCGGTCAGCTCGCAGCTCAGCGGCCGGCGCAGCAGCGGGGTAGGGGCCTTCATGGCGCTGCCGCTGCCCTGGGACGTGCTCGCCATCGGCGTCGGCGTCCAGGCCATGTGGCGGACGCAAGACAGCGGAGATCCGACCGCCACGGCGATCGACAGCCCCTACGGCAAGCTCAGCCTGGCCGTGTCCGTGCCCTTGATGCGCTGGGCCCCGGGGCTGTCCGTGGGCCTGAGCTACGCGCGGCTGTTCTCGCCCAACAACCTGGTCGCGCGCGGGGCCAACACCGTCGATCTCGCGCTGAGCTGGCGGGCCAACCGCTACGTCAGCTTGGCCGTGGTCGCGCGCCACCTCAACGCGCCGCGCCTCGAGGGCGAGCGCTATCCCGTGACCCTCGACCCCGAGCTCGCCCTGCGCCCGCTGGGCACCCCGGTGCTCGAGTTCGCCGCTGGCGTGCGCACGAGCTTCCGTGGCCCCGACGCGCAGCTCTTCGGCTACCCCGCGGAGCCGCGGGTGCGCGTGCTCGTGGGCGGCCGGGGCTTTCGGGTGTTCGCCGACGCCGAGCTCATGGCCTACTACGACCTCGCGGAGCTCAGCGATCGCGAGGAGGCGGCGGTCCGGGTCAACCTCGGCGTGCAGTTCGACACCCCGCACTTCGGCGTGGCCGCGGGGCCGAGCTTCGCCCTGGGCACCCGCGGGGCCGAGCAGCCCCACGGCGCCGTCGCGCGGATCCGGGTCTCGCGGGAGCGCTACGAAGAGGTCCTACCCACGCGCCCGCGCCGGGTCACGCGCCTGTCCCTGGCTGGCAAGCGTGGCGATCGCGAGCTCGCGGAGCTGGTGTGGATCATCGACGACCTCGCGCGCCGCCGGGGCGGGGTGATCCTCGTGGAGCTCGCGGGCACGGGCTTTGGCCTGGCCCAGCTCGAGGAGCTGCGCGAGGCGCTGCTGCGCTTTCAGGGCGCGGGGGGCAAGGTCGCGGTCTATCTCGAGGGCGCCGACCTCTCGGACTACTTCCTGGCGGCGATCGCCGACCGGGTGATCGCCCACCCCGAACGCAAGCTGGCGATCGTCGGCTACTCGGCGCACACCTTCTACTGGGGCGAGCTCCTGGCGCGGCTCGGGGTCAAGGCCGAGTTCGTGCGCATCGCCGAGTACAAGGGATCGCCCGAGAAGCTCATGCGCAGCGGGCCCTCGGCGCCCGTGGCCGCGGCCAACCGCGCGCTGGTCACGGATCGCTGGAACCACGTCGTGCGCCTGGTCGCGCGGGCGCGGGCGCGTGACCCCTCGGTGGTCTCGGGCTGGATCGACGCCGCCCCCTGGTCCGCCGAGGCGGCCCGCCGGCGCGGGCTGGTCGATGAGCTCGCCTGGCCCGACGAACTCGACGCGCGCCTCGAGGCCTGGCTGGGCAGGCACCTGCGCATCGAGGCGCCGCCCAAGACTCCGGTGCGGCCAGAGGGCTGGCGAGATCCGGCGCACGTGGCCGTGCTCCACATCAACGGCGACCTGGTCGAGGGTCCCTCGCTGCACATCCCGCTCCTCGATCGGGACGTCGCGGGTGCCGAGACCCTGACTCGACAGATCGAGGCGCTGCGTGACGACAGCGACGTCAAGGCGATCGTCGTGCGCATCGACTCGGGGGGCGGCTCGGTCGCGGCCTCGCAGGCGATCGCCCGGGAGCTCGATCTGACCCGCGCGCAAAAGCCAGTGGTCGTGTCCATGGGCCGAGTCGCGGCCTCGGGCGGCTACTACGTGGCCACGGGCGGCGACTACATCTTCACCGACGCGACGACGATCACCGGGAGCATCGGGGTGTTCTATCCCGAGCTCGACCTCAGCGGGCTGCTCGAGAAGTTTGGCGTGGGCATCGACCAGATCTCGATCGGGGATCGCGCGACCATGGTCTCGAGCTGGCGGTCGCAGACGCCGGAGGATCGCGCGGCGATCCTCGCTGGCGTGCAGCAGCAGTACGACCGCTTCATCGAGCGCGTGGCCGCCGCGAGGGCCATGACTCCCGAGGAGGCCGACGCCGTGGCGCGAGGGCGGCTGTGGAGCGGGGTCCGGGCCATGGAGGTCGGGCTCGTCGATCGCTACGGTGGCATGCACGAGGCCGTCGCCCGGGCGGCCAAGATGGCGGGCCTGAGCGAGCAGCTCGCTGTGGTCCACTACCCCCCAAAGCCGACCCTGGTCGATCAGCTGCGCGCGCTCTTCGGGATCAACCTCGCCTTGCCCCTCGGGCGGACCGGCGGGGCCACGGGGGCCATGGGCATGGCGAGCGCCGATCCGCTCACGGGCCGGGCGCTGCGCTTCGCGGATCCGCTGCTGCGGGTCCTCGGGCGGGTCCCTGCGGCGCTGTGGCTGGCCGACGGGCCCGAGGCCATGGCCCTGGCGGAGGGCGAGCTCGAGTTCGAGGATTGAGCTCGACGCGCTACCATGCTGCCATGGCCGCCGAGCTCAGCCCGGAGCAAGAGTGGACGCTGATCACTTGTGGGCTGATCGCCCACGCCGACGACATGCTCGAGTTCGGCGAGTGGGATCAGATCCTGAACTTGATCGATGCGCGGGTGGAGGACGAGGCGATGCAGCCCTGGCTCGACATGCTCGGCGATCGCCGGGCCCTCGAGCGCCGCTTCCTCGAGCTCGAGCCGCCGCTGCCGGACTTCGCCGAGGTGCTGCTCGAGCAGGGCTGGCGCATGGCCCTGGCTGACGGCGCGGCGTCGGAGGTCGAGGCGGCGGTCCACGATCGTGTCGCCGAGCGCCTCGGGGTCTCGGCCGAGCGAGCCGCCGCGCTGCGGGCGGATTGGACCAAGGACGCGGCGGCCCGGGCCGAGCTGGTGATCGCCTTCGCCGCTGCCCTCGCCAACCTCGACGGGCGCATGGAGAGCGCCGAGGCAGCCCAGTTCGACTCGCTGCTCGAGCGCATGCCGGTGTCGGTGGCCCGCCGCGTGGAGCTGGCGGATCTGCTCTACGCGCCGCCCGAGCTCGGGGCGCTGGGGGATCGGCTGGTGGCGCTCGGGGCCGATGCTCGGCTCTCGGTGCTGCGGGACATCGCGCCGCTGGTCAGCGCCAGCCACAGCGGCGCGCGCGAGCGAGCGCTCTTCTTCGAGCTCGCGGAGCTCGCGGCCATCCCTGCGGAGCGCGCGGCGGCCTTGCTGCAAGTGTGAGCGCTCGCTGCCATCGAGTGGCACGGCCAGGTTGCCCGTGGGGGGACAAATACTGCACGATCCCCCCGTGCGGAGCTTTGGCTTGATCTGTGTGTGTGCGCTGACCATCGTCGGTTGCTCGACGGGCGAGGCCGACGACAGCGGCAACGGCTCGATCTTCACGACCTCGACGACGGCCACGACGGGCCCGGGGACCTCTGCTGGGGACACCGAGGAAGACGACGAAGAGGGCGAGGACGACGGCTCCTCGGACAGCGCCGACACCAGCGAGTCCTCGACCACCGCCGACGATCCGCTGTGCGGCAACGGGGTCAAGGAGTCAGGCGAGGAGTGCGACGGCAACGACCTCGGCGGGCTCAGCTGCATCGACTTTGGCCACGACAACGGCACGCTGCTGTGCGCCAACGACTGCACCTTGTTCTCCAACGCGTGCTCGACCTGCGGCGACGGCCAGCTCGCGGCCACCGAGGCCTGCGACGGCAACAACTTCGGCGGGCTGACCTGCACGGACCTCGGCTACGCCAGCGGCAGCCTGTCGTGCGCCTCCGACTGCTCGCAGGTGTTCGAGGACGGCTGCGAGGCCTCGGTGCAGTGCGGCAACGGGCTGATCGACGACGGTGAGGCCTGCGACGGCGGCAACCTCAACGGCGAGACCTGCCTGACGCAGGGTTTCGACGGCGGGAGCTTGTCGTGCAGCAACTGCGTGTTCGACACCACCGCCTGCACCATCGAGACCTGCGTGTCGCTGCTCGGCTCGTGCAACATCCTGCTCCAGGACTGCTGCGAGGGCCTGACCTGCGGGCTGCTGGTCTGCGTGCCCGAGGAGTAGGCGCGGGGGAGCGAGTCAGCGCGAGCGCCCGCCGTTGAGGTGGCGGCGCAGGTGATCGGTGCGCTGCTCGGCCACGGCCAGCGCCCGGCGCTGCTCGGCGAGCTCGCGCTCGAGCTCGTCGAGGCGCTTGCGCGCCGTCTCGTCGCGGGCGCGGAGATCCACGAGCTGGGCCTGGGCGAGGTCGTATTTCTCGCTCAGGGCGTCGCGCTCGCGCGTGCGGGCGCGGGCCTTGGTCCGCCACTCGTCCTGGGTCCGGCGCAGAGTGTCCCGCTCTCGCGTGAGCCGATCGATCTCGAGCAGCTGGGTCTGTAGCGCCTCGCCGAGGGCCTGGCCATCTGGGCCTGAGGCAGACGCCTGGGCCTGCGTGCGCCCGAGGGCCTCGAGGGCCGCCAGGGCTCGCTCGCTGGTGTCCTCGGCCTCGACCCTGGCGGCGCGCTCCCTGGCGAGGGCCGCCTCGAGCTCGGCGAGGCGGCCCTCGAGGGAGGCGCAGCGCTGGGCCTGGAGGTTGGCCTGGGCCTCGGCGCGGGCGATGGCCTGCGCGGCCTCAGCCGAGACCTCGGGTGTGGGCTTGGGCAGAGGTCGCCGCGCGGCCTCGAGGCTGGCGGCGAGGCGCGCCTGCAGAGCGTCGATACGAGCCTCGAGGTCGAGCGCCACCGGATCCACGGGTCGACTCTATCAGCGCCCCGGCGAGCGCGGTGCGCTGATAGACAGCATTTGTGGCGCGCGTCGCCGCGCTCAGGCGCACACGCGAGCGAGGGCGCGGACGAGGGCCTCGAGGGCGTCGACGCGCAGGCCCGAGAGATCGCGTCCGAGCTCGACCTGGGCGCCGGCTTCCCAAGCCCGCAGGTAGGCCGTGGAGAAGCTGCTCAGCGCGTCGAGGGGCGCGTCCCCCCAGGCTTCGAGGGCGCGGATGTCTCCGTGGACCCGGTGGGAGCGCGCGATCAGGTGAGCGGGGCGTTGGCCGCGGTCGCCGGGCTCGGCGAGCAGCTCGAAGATCGGATCGCTGCGCCCGGGCAGGCCGACGATCAGCTCGACGCGCACGCCCACCGTCTCGACGCGAGCGATGAAGTCGAAGGGCACGCCGTCGAGCTCGTCGCGGAGGTTCACGGCCACGCCGCGGGGACCCTCGACCTGCGTGGGGGGCGAGGTGTGCAGGCGCTCGGCCAGGCCCTCGAAGCAGGTGAGCAAGGCCGCGCGCCCGGTCTCGGGATCTCGCGCGGCGCTGGCCGAGGCGTCCTCGGGGCTATCTGGATCATCGGGGTCGCCGAGCTCGCCGAGTTCGAAGTCGCCGCCAAAGCCGGGGCCGGGGCCGAAGGGGTTGTGTCGCAGCTCGCGGTGCGGGGCGCCGGGCAGCAGGGTCTCGATGAAGAGCAGCGCGCCGACGCCGAGCATGAGCACCAGGTGTGGGCTCGAGAAGCCCAGCCCGGCGATCAGCATCAGCCCCAAGCTGACGCCGCGGACGCGATCTTCGGTCGAGACCAGGGCGGCGTAGACCGCGACGTGGAGGAAGAAGAGCCCCATCATCAGCGCCGCCGAGCGCAGCTCGTCGACGTAGGAGGGGTAGGGGACGCGGAAGCCGAGCAGCGACTCGAGCAGGCCGCCAAGGCCGTCCTCGAGCTCGCCGAAGCCCTGCTCGTAGAACAGATAGAACAAGGTGCTGGTGATCAGGCAGAGCACGCCGACGACGACCATCACCCACAGCTCGAGGCGCGGGCGGAGCAGGACCAGCAGGGTCATCGCGCTGACGACGATCGCCGCGCCGAGCCAGGGCACGAGGGCCGGGGGCACGAGCGCGCCGGACAGGGCCTCGGGGCCGGCGAGGGCCAGGCGCGTGAGCACCGGGAGCAGCAGCAGGGGCGCGATCCACCGGCGCTGGGGCGGGGCCATGCGCGTCCAGAAGGTCGCCATGCTCAGCGGCCAGCTGCCGAGCAGCAGCGCGCCGCCGAGGCTGGCCACCCAGCGCTCGCCCAGCCAGGGCGGGCCCATGTGCAGGGGGGCGAGGTGGGCCCCGATCAACAAGGCCGCGCCGGGCAGGGCGAGCGCGGCCGGGAGCGGGCGCAGCCGGCCGAGGCGAGGGTCCCGGGCCCAGCTCAGCGGCAAGGTCACCGCGAGCACCAGGCACAGCAGGGCCGAGAAGTGATGGAGGACGAACTCGCCGTGGTAGGCGAGGCCCAAGATGGTGACCCGCTGGTGCAGGCCCAGCCACAGCCCCACCGGCCAGATCAGCGCCAGGGCCACGGCGATCAGCGGGCGCTCGCGGACCAGCCAGATCGAGAACACGCCCGCGGTGATGAGCGCGGCGGCGAGCATGTAGATCTGCGGCGACTCGCTGGCCGCCGCCGCGAAGCGGTCGACCCGGGCGAGGCCGAGGGCGATGCTGGCCAGCACCTGCAAGATCCCGGCGATCAAGGCGATGTTCGCCACGCCCCAAGGGGCGCGCTCGCTGGCGCCCGGGGGGCGCTTGCGGCCCTCGTCGCCCTCGTGACCCTTCTCGTCGGAGGTCCGCTGCTGTCCGGGTTCGGCGCTCACCGTCGGCTCGGCCCCAGCGGCCCTGCGCTCGCGGCGGCCGTGGACGCTGAGTCTACTGGATTTAGCATCGAGGCGCCCAGTCGAGCAGCCGTCGAGACGCCCGTCGAGGCTCGCGCGCTCGGCCATGGTGCTGGCCATGGGCAGGGTGGCGCATCGGGTGGCGCATGATGACGGGATTGCTCGCTGGCCCACCGCTGGGACGTGCGCGGGCCAGCCTCGGCCCTGTGCGTTGCCGGCGCGACCCAAAGGCGCGACGCTTTTTTGGCGACCATCAGACAAAGTCCTACATGTAGGACATGAAACGTCGAGCCTTCCTCCTGGCCGCAGCCTCCACCGCCGGAACCGCGCTCTTGGCGCCCCGACGGAGCTGGGCCGCGCCGCGGCCGGTGACCGAGCAGCGCTTCCGCGTGGTGATCGACCCCGGTCACGGCGGTGAGAACGCCGGCTGCCATGCCCACGACGGGTCCGTGGACGAGAAGGCGCTGACCTTGGTGATGGCCCAGCGTCTGGCCGAGCGCCTCGTGGCGATCATGCCCCACGCCGAGGTCCTGCTGACCCGCGAGCGCGACGAGACCCTGCACCTCAACCAGCGCGTGGCCTTCGCCAACGACTGCGGCGCGGACCTGTTCTTGAGCCTGCACTGCAACGCCTCGCCGCACAGCGACCAGACCGGCTTCGAGACCTTCGTGCTCGACGCCGACGCCTCGAGCAAGGAGGCCGCGCTCACGGCCCAGCGCGAGAACGACGAGGGCTTCTCGCGGCCCGTGGGCGGCGAGGACGACGAGGTCGCGCAGATGCTCCGCGAGCTCGGCATGAGCGGCAACCGCCAGCAGGCCCTGCGCTTCGCCAAGGCGATCCAGGACGAGCAGGTCCGCCGCTTCCCCGAGCGTCCCAACCGCGGCGTTCGCCAGGCGGCCTTCGACGTGCTCAAGGGCGCGCGCATGCCCGCGGTGCTCCACGAGGTCGGGTTCTTGGACCACGCGGATGAGGGCGAGCTGCTGCGCAGCGAGGCTGGGCAGGCGCGGATCGTCGAGGGGCTGGCGCAGGCGACCTTGCGCTACTTCAACGAAGTGGCGCGGCGGGCTTGAGAGTGGGGGGCCGTGGCAGGCCCCGTGTTCTGCATCGAGGCAAGCTGGTGAGAGCGCGACTGGCCACGACCCCATGAGGGTGTTGGCGATCTCCGATGGCTCGATCGTGGCCACCATGAGCGCAGGCAATTGCGCTTCGTCCTCGGGAAATATGGGCTCATTGTGTCATGGCGGAACTGCCCATTTGGGATCGCCCCGCCAACGAGCTCACTCGAGTTGGGGGTTCACCGATATGTTTTGCAACCCTCTTCGTATATGTGTGCCGATTGAGATGCCGAAGTGAAACGAGGGGCGGCGTGCTTCACACTCAAAAGTCTGCTTGGTGAGCTCCCCCGCCTCGCAGTCGATCTCGATCGCGATCGACTCGCGCGCGTACTCGCCGAGCGCCCTCGCCCTTTGCGCTCGCGGTCCGCGGCGTCGCGATAGCGAGCCGAATTTCACGGTGGCGATGCCGCTACCGTGCAGGGTCTTTTACGGCCTGAGTCACACGTCCCGCGCGCTCGCGCGAGGTCACTCTACGCGAGCTTTTGATCACGCTGCGAAGACGCGATTGCACCTCGCGTCGTATCGATCGTGCGATCATCAACTTTGGAATTCGTAGCGCTTTCGCGGCGATCAAGCTTCGTTGCGTATGACACCGAACGCTTCGTGCAGCGAAACCATCGCTTCGTTGGGCGCGTCCCATGGTGACCTCGGGACACGCCCTTCGCACGAAACGACGAGGAGGACGGCGGGCCGCTTGACACCCCCAAACCCCCCCGTTATGGACGTGCCGAGACGTGAAGCATGTGGCTTCGGCCGCAGGCGCTTCACGTTCAAACGAACGGTCTAATCTTACGAGAACGCCGTTCTGAGCATGCCCTTGCTCCAAAATGATCTTTGGCGCATCCGGGCTCTCGCACCTTCCTCGCGTGCGATTGTGACACCAAACCTGGCCCAAGGCTGACTTCGGTCCTTGGGGGATAGAGAACGATGGCCCACCAACGCTTCATCATGACTCGTGCTTGCTTGCTGCTCCCTCTGCTCGTCGCCGCGTGCGACGACTCGACCGTAGCGAGCGAGACCTCGACGCTTCGATCCTCGGACGTCGACGATGCCTTCGACCCCAACGAGAGTCCCGAGGACTCCTTCACCGTGGTCGGCGCGCTGACGCCCGAGGCGTGGTCGTGGGGCGAGCTCGAGCTCCTCGAGGGACACCAGATGTTCCGCACCGAGGCCTACAACTATCGGACCGAAAAACTGCGTGCTTCCGACACGTTTCAGTCCTCGGATTACCCGCTGGGGACGTACTTCGGCGACCTCAACCAGGCGATCGTCGACACCTTCAACCTCGCCTACGGCAGCTCGTGCGTGGACGGCTCCTCGGACTGCGCCGAGCCCGGGCCGATGCGCCCCGAGGCGCGCTATGTCGTGCTGCACAAGGGGCCACAGACGGCCGAGGGCTCGTGCGACGCGAGCGCGCACGCCCCTGTGCTGCTCGTTCACGGCGCGCTGCAAGACGCCAACGTGTTCCTCTTCCCCAACGGGAACGACGGCAGCGGAGGGACCTTCGCCGGCGGTGAGCCGGTCGAGGGCCTCGTGCAGTCGCTGGAGGCCGAGGGCCGCTGCGTCTACGCGGTGACCTTTGGGAACTTCCACGGCGACAACTACAACCAGGCCATCCACGTCGCCAACGCGCTCGGCCGCGTGCGCCAGATCCACGGCGACCAACAGGTCGACGTCATCGCGTGGAGCAAGGGCGTCCTCGCCGTCGACACCTATCTCTCGAACGCCGCCGATTGGGAGGGCTTCGGCGCTGACTACTTCGACAGCGTCGCCGCGGCCCAAGCTGCCGAGGTGCCCCTCTATCGTGACGACGTGCGCGCCTACATCGCGCTCTCGGGTCCGCACGGAGGCATCGACCTCAACTTCCGTCACCCGATCCACACGCTGACCATCGCCAGCACCTCCTCGAACGCGCCGGTGGGCCGCGGACCCATGCCGTGGACCTTCTTCAGCGCCCTGCAGTGCGTGACCTGGGGCCCGGACTCGCCCTGGTACGACAACCCCTACGCGGCCTCGGTCTGCGAGGGTCGTGGGGGCACGTGGCCCGAGTACTTCGAGCGCATCTACGTGTCGAACCTCGACGGGCTCGACAGCGAGGGCAAGCCCGTGGCCACGTCTTCGCTGCGCGATCTCAACGTCGACAATGGCGTGTCCAACAGCGCCTTCGACTTCGACGAGTACAACATCTCGCTCTTCGGCAGCATCGACGAAGGCGGGAACCACGTCTCGCCCTACCAGGGCCAGCTCCAGGCCGCTCGCGACCTGCGGGACACCTACCCGATCCCCGACCGCACCTCGTACGCGTGGAGCTCGGTCGATCCGGACGAGGATCGCTACTTCCCCTGGCTCGACACCAAGCTGACCTACAACCCCTACAACATCTTCTTCGCCGCGGGCTACCTCGACGACGACGACCACACCAAGTGCCGCAACGCCGCGTTCGAGGACCACTCGGGCGAGTGCGCGGGCTACCACGCCTACACCTTGGGCGACTACAAGGAGGGTAGCGACGGGCTCGGCTACGCGCGCTACCGACTGCTCGAGGGCCTGGGCATCGAGGCCGCCGAGGCGATGGGCGGTCACTTCATCCGCCGCCTCGAGGAGAACGGACTCGACAGCCGGCTTCCCGCGCTCTTCGTCCTCTACGGCTCGGGGCCTGGCGCCGAGGGCACCGAGTTCGAGACCGACGGTCGCTCCTGTCCCACCTGCGACGGGCATAGCGACGGCGTGCTCTTCGAGAGCAGCGTCGCCGCGATCGACCAGCTCACGCAAGGCTGGACGGCCGCCGAGATCGCCGACAAGGCGACACAAGAGTCGCTGCCCCTCGGCCACCTCGAGATGGGCATCGACGCGAGCGCGCTCGCGCGGATCGAGTCCTATCTCGACGACATCGACGCGCAGTAGTCGGCTCGAGTCAAAGACGAGCCCCGTCTGCGCGCGCGCAGACGGGGCTTTTTTGGGGGCTTCGCAGGACCTCGACCCTCGGTCGGGCTCGGTGTTGGACCTCGACGCGCTCCGCGGCCCGGCGCTACCATCGTAGCGATGCTGCGCATCCGCTTCGCAGGGATCGACTACGCGGTCGAAGCCGCGTTCACCCGCGTCGGTCGCCCGCCGCCCGTGAACCTGCGCTCGTTGATCCGCCAGGCGATCCGCGATGGCCAGGCCCAGGGACTCGCCGCGCTCGCCTACGCCGAGCCCGTGGCCCCGTCGTGGCTCGACCTCGATCAGCTCGTCGAGATCGTCGTGCGCGAGATCGAGTCGGGCCGTCTGAGCGTCCGCGCCGAGCCGCTCCGGACGCCGCGCACGGGTCTGCCCGAGGACTTCGAGGCCCCCGAGAGCGAGCTCCCTTCCACGCGAGACGACGAGCTGGACGAGGAGGCCGACGACGTCCCGCGGATCTTGCGGGTCCGCATGACCGGGATGCTGTTCGAGACCGACAAGACCTTCCTCCTGCCCGACGCGATGCGCGGCATTCGTGGCCTCGTGAACCTCTACGTCGAGCAGATGGTCGTCGTCGTCACCGGGCACTGCGATCGGGTCGGCGACGCGAACTACAACCTGAGCCTGTCCAAGGAGCGGGCCCGCTCGATCGTCCACTATCTGCGCGACGAGATTGACGACTGGCTGGCCTGGTACACCTACCAGCCGCACGCCTCGGTCTGGGGGCTGCGCGAAGACCAGCACATGCTGTCGGCGATCATCGACGACGCGACGGCCCAGCCCTTCTACACCGGCGACGTCCATGGTTACTTCGATCAGGACACGCGCGACGCGGTCCAGCGCTACCAGATCGCGCGCGGACTCGCGGTTGACGGCGCCCCGGGCCCGCAGACGCGCGGCGCTCTGATCGCGGACTATATGCAGCTCGACGGGACCACGCTGCCCGAGGGCGCGCAGGTCGAGCTGCTCGGGTGTGGCGAGCACCACAACGAGGTCCCGACCGCCGACGGCGTCGACGAGCCCGAGAATCGGCGCGCGGAGATCTTCTTGTTCGACCCGGGGCCAGTCGAGCCCGCGGTCCCCGGCCAGTGCCCCGGCGGCGGGTGTGCGTACGAGACCTGGAAGGCCGAGACGACCGAGACCTACGACTTCAGGTTGGACAGCTTCGATGAGTGGCTGCCGATGAGCTTCGACCTGGCGATCCACGCGGGGGAAGCCGAGCACTAGTGTGCGCGGCAGAGGACTTGAAGGGCCCCAGGCTTGGAGCACCGGCCGCTGACTTCGTTGCTCGTCAGTCATTTGTGCCCGACAAACTCCCTCCTCGCGCCTCGTCAGCGACCGGCGGTCCGGCGCCTGGGACCCTTCAAGTCCTCTGGCGCGCACACTAGCTAATTGAAATCGCTGGTTTGAACAGAGCGCTCAGGTCGCCGCGAGGTCGAGCAGCTTGCCGCTGCGAAACTCGGCCATCATGTTGTTGATCTTGTCCCGGAGCAGCTCACAGTTCTTGATGTGGTTTGAGTTCGAGGGCTTGCCGTCGACATTCTGGAAGGTCAACAGCGGGCTATCGACATCGGCGAAGCCCTCGATCCGCCGCGGGTTCGAGGTCTTCTTGGGCGCGTGTGTCTGCTTGAATTTGAGCCGTGCGATGATCCCCTCGATGTCGCTGTCGCCCGTGGGGTTGGGCGCCTGCTCATCGATGGCCGTGCCCGAGGCCCCGCTGAGGAAGGGGCCCCCGTGCGGCTCCTCGACCATGTCTGGGTATTGGCCCGGTGGGTTGCCCGTCGGCGGCAAGTTGGCGCCCATCAAGCCCCAACGCGGGACCAGGACGCCGAGCTGCCGGGGCTTGCGGCCCTGGCCGCCGTCGGCCGTGACCCACAGCCCGTTGCCGTCTTTGGGGACGTGCAGCACGAGCCCGACGTGACCGTAGGTTGGGATCTTGTAGGGGTTGAGGGCGATGTAGGTGTCGCCGACGCTGGGGATGTATTCGTCGGTGCAGTAAAACCAAGCTGGGTTGCCCGGCCAGTGTATCGGCCCGACGTTGAAGGACCACCGGTTCGTGCTGTTGACCGCGTCCCCGTGGCGCATGATCAGCGGGTTGACGACGACGCAGGAGGTGCCCTGGGAGCCCTGGGGGAAGGGGTAGTAGCTGGCCCAGTTCCCCTGGCCCATGATCTTGCTCGGCGTCCCGACCTTTTCGCCGAACAGCCCAAGCGTCGACTTGCCGCTGGTGTTGAACGCGGGGATGATCTCGGCGGCGGCCGAGACGATCGCCTGACGGCGGACCGCCGTCGGATCGTCGATGACCTCCTGGATCGTGCGGTAGTGCTTCTTTCGCTGGACGATCATCGTTCGCTTCAGATCGTCCCCGCGGCTGCTCTTCAGGCGAAACACGAACGCTCCCTCGACCCGAGCCTCGAAGGTCGCCGAGAAGAAGCGCTCCATCTTCTTGGGCCCGACGGCCCGATGGATCACCGTCGGCGGGTTGCGGTTTTTCAAGAAGAAGTCGGGTTCGAGATTGTCGAGGTCTGGGCCGCGCTCGACGGTGATCTCGATGCGGACCGGCTCGACGCCCGCGGGCGTCGGGTTGGGCTCGGGGAAGGGTTGCTCCGTGCCGTCGCCCTGGGGCGGGTCGGGGTTCTTGAACACGTTCACGACCGGCATGCGGCTGCGCACGAGCCACTCGAGGCGGTAGGTCGTGTCGAGCCAGACGTACTGGAGATCTTCCTTCTTTTCGTAGAACGCCATGTCGTACCGCGACCGAGATGCTAGCGCGCTGGCCTGAGGACGGCGAGCGCCCGAACCCCGCGCCCGACCCCGGGCTCGGGCCGTTTCGACGAACTACTCGAGCTGCTACGCTCGCGTTCGCTCTCTCGAGCCGGGCCCCTCATGCCATGAAGCGCAAGTTCGAAACACTTCGAGCCACGCTCGAAGAGTTCGCCCAGCAGGATGAATTCTCGGTCCTGCTCCTCGGCTGCCGCGGTGGCGAGCTCGCGTTCGTGCTGCCCTTCTTGCAGGCCCTCGAGCAGTCGCTCCCGGGCCACCTCGTCGCCGTGTTCTCCCAGGACTTCATTGCCCCGGGCCCGTGGCTCGACGCGGTCGCCCACGCCGTGGCGATCCAGCTGGAGTACGCCGCCCCGGGCCGCGAGGAGCGGGGCGAAGCACCGGCGCCGCCGCTGCCCTACGTGATCTCCGACGCGCGCGCATCCCCCCGCGAGCGGCTCGCGGCGCTGCTGCGCTACCTGCCCTCGCTGCTGCCCGATCCGAGCGTGCATCGCATCCTCGTCGCCTTCACCCCGCTCGAGTGCCGCGACCTCGAGGCCTTCACCGACCTGATGGCCACTGTCATCCCCCACCCGGAGGTCCCTGGGTGGATGGCGCCCGTGCGCCTGGTCGTGTGGGACGAGCTCGACGTCGCCCGACTGTCGACGGGGTTGCGGTCCTGGCCGGCGCAGCGCGTGCTGGACTATCGCGAGGATTTTTCGACCCCGGCGCTGACCGACTCGCTGAGCGTCGACGCGGGCAATCGGGCGCTGTCCCTCGACGAGCGCATGGGCGCGCTGTTGCAGCTCGCTGGCCTCGACTACGCCTACGAGCGCCACGCCGCGGCCCTCGACAAGTACGCGCTCGCCCACGAGCACTACTTTCAGACCAGGCAGCCGGGCCTGCAGGCGCTGACCTTGCTCGGAGCCGGCGACACGCTGCACGCCGCCGGGGATCCGAAGTCCGCGAAGCTCCGCCTGCAGCAGGGCATCGCCGTGGCGATGGCCGACAAGAACCTCGCCGCCCTCGTCCCGCTGCTGCTGTCCGTGACCAAGGTCAGCCTCGCCCTGCGCGAGCTCGACGACGCGCGCAGCTACGCCGACTCGGGGACGCAGGTCGCGGCCGCGGCGATCAACCCCTTCGCCTACTGCGACTTTTTCAAGCTGCGCGGCGACGCCTTCGTCGGCCTCGGCCAGGATAGCGAGGCGCTCGCGGACTACGACAAGGCGCGCGAGCAGTGCCGACAAAACGAGTACCACGAGACCTGGCTCGCGGCCCTCGACGCCCAGATCCAGATCTACAGCCAGGCCAACATGGACGAGCAGCGCCGCGCCTGTGAGCACGAGCGGGCCGAGGTCGAGCAGCTCCAGCGCCTCAGCCCGCGCCACGCTCACCCAGGAGGTCGGGCGTGACCCGCGGTCGCGTCTCTCCGCCGAGCTCGCCGAGCGGACCGAGCTCGCGGCCCGCGTCGCGGCCCAACTCGCGCACACCCCCGCCCGCGCCGCCGCTGATCGGTCCGACGGGCAGCCCGACCCTCGACTGCATGGCCGACGCGGTCAACTCCGCGGTCGCGCCGTTTCAAAACGCGCCGCCGCCGGAGCAGGGCGCGGCCGGCTGGGTCGCCCAAGGCCTGGGCGGCGTGCTCGGGATCATGGGCGCGCCGCAGCAGCTGATCGACAACGCGTTCGCCGGGCTCACGGCCCCGATCGCCGCGATGTTCCCGTCGATGCCAGCGGTCACCTTGCTGGGCATGCATATCGGCATGCTGCACACGCACGCCCACCCGCCCTCGCTGATCCCGCCGGCCCCACCGATCCCGCTGCCGAGCATCGGCATGCTCGTCGGCGCCGGATCGATGGCCGTGCTCGGCTGCGGGATGCCGCTGGCCCGAGCCGGCGACATGGGGATCTCGGTGACCTGCGGCAGCCTGGCCCCGCCCTTCGAGGTGTTCACGGGCTCGAGCAACGTGTTCGTCGGCGGCGCTCGGGCGGCGCGGCTCCTGGACATCACCAAGCACTGCGACCCCACGACCATGGGTCCGTTCGGGATTGCCATGGGCATCGCCGGTGTCGCGGCCGGGGCCGCGGGGGCGATCGCCACGGGCCAGGCCGCCCAGGCTGCCCAGGCCGCCGCCGACGCGGCCGTGCTCGCCCTCAAGCTCCTCGCTGGCAAGGATCCGGGCCTGCCCCCGGGGATCGGCGCGCTCGTCGGTCCCCCGCTGCCGACCGTGATGATCGGCGGGTTCCCGTGCCCGCCGATCGGGGACATGGCGATCGGCGCCCTGATGAAGGGGATCAAGAAGCTCGTCGCCGCGGCCAAGAAGATGCGCGCGTCTCGGCGATCCAACGCCAACTGTGGCGACGGCTCGCACCCGATCTACCTGGTCACCGGCGAGAACTTCGATCACTTCACGGACTTTGTCTCGCCCGGCCTGTTCGCGTGGCGGCGGCGCTACACCACGGCTCACGCGGCGATCGACGGCCCGCTCGGCTACGGCTTTCGCCACCACTACCAGCGCCACCTCGACGTGCGCCTGCACCAGGCCACGTTCATTGACTGGGATGGGGTCGAGCTCGAGTTCCCGAAGTTCGAGGGCCCGCCGGGCTGCGGCCTCGACGAGCTGCGCGAGCACGGCTACGTCCTGCGCCGCGTGAGCCAGGGGCCGACGAGCGGGCGCTACGAGCTCTCGACCCCGGGTCAGCCGACCTTGGTCTTCGAGGGGGATCGCTTCACCGAGGCCTTGCCCCTCGTCGGCCTGCGCAGCGAGACGCATACGCTCGCGCTCGAGTACGACGCCGAGGGACGCCTCGCGGGGGCCGTCGACACCCCGCTCGGGTCGCGGACCTCGACCTGCTACCGACTGAGCTACGATCGCGCCGGGCGGCTGACGGCGCTGCACGAGCTCGGCTCGAGGCCGACCGCGCGCTTCACCTGCACCTACACCGAGGCCGGCGAGCTGCACCAAGCCCGCGACGCCTGCGACGGGGTCTGGACCTACGCCTACGACGCTGCCCACCGCTGGACTTCGCAGACCGATCCGCGCGGCTACAGCTACTCGTTTGGCTATGACGAAGACGGGCGCTGCGTGTCGGCCAGCGGCCAGGACGGGCTGTGGTCGGCGCAGGTCGAGTACCTCCCGGACAAGGGCATGACGCGCTACACCGAGGGAGAGGGCGCGGTCTGGGAGTACCACTACGACCTCGCCGGCTTCATCACCTCGATCGTCGCGCCCGACGGCGGCGAGCGGATCCGGTCCATCGGCAGGGACGGGCGCGTGCTGGCGGACACCGACGCCGGCGGCAGGACCCTGCGCTACACCTACGACGCCGACGGAGCTCCGCTCGCGCGCATCGACGAGTTCGGCCACGTGTTCCCGCCCGAGCACGAGGCCCCAGTCCTCGACGATCCCTTCCGCCGCGAGCTCCCGAGCACGGCCCTCGCTCGCAACTTCGCAGGCGCCCTGCGCCCCTGGCCCGAGGCGGTCTTCGGCGCGACCGGAGCCCTGCTGGAGATCCCTGCGCCGCTGCGCGGCCTGGCCCACCAGGTGTTTCGGCTTCGCCCCCGCGGGGCGCCCCAGGCCGCGCCGAAGACCCAGGTCATGCATGACGCGCTCGGACGCCCGGTCTACGCCGTCGAGGGCGCGCGCCGGGCCTGGCGGCGCAGCTACGACGAGTCGGGCAACGAGGTCGCGCGCGTCGATCGAGACGGCCATGTCTACCGCAGCGAGACCACGTCGTGGAACTTGATCGGCGCGCGCATCGATCCGCTCGGCAACACCTCGCGCTACGAGTACTCGAGCCTCGAGCAGCTGACCGCGCTCACCGATCCGCTGGGGAACACCTCGCGCTGGGACTACGATGCCTGTCGGCGGCTGACCCGAGTCTGGCGTTACGACCGCTTGCGCGACACCTACGAGTACGACGTCGGCGGCCACATGATCGCCAAGTACGACGGCGCCGACGCGCTCGTGTTTCGCAACGCCGCGTTCCACGACAACCACCTCGTCGCCAGGCGCGAGCTCGCCAGCGGCGGTGAGCACCGCTTCGACTACGACGCGCGCGGGCGGATGACCGAGGTCTCGACCGAGCGCCACGCGGTCACGCGGACCTTTTCCCCGATCGGCGAGCGGCTGCTCGACCTGCGCGATGGCGAGGGTCTCGAGCGCTGGGTCGACGACCACGGCGAGCGCGTCCGGATCCTCGATCGCTTCGAGTGGACGCTGCGCTGGGCTCGCGACGGCGCGCTCGAGCTGCGCGTTCCGAGCAAGGCCGCCGTCAGCCGCCTGCGCTACGCCAGCGACGGGGTCGTACTGATCGAGCGCGCCAACCAGACTCGCGAGTGGCAGCAGTACGACCACGAGGGGCGGCTCGAGGGCGTGATGACGTGCCGGGCCAACGCGCGCGGCGAGACCTTCGGCTGGGGCCGGCGCTACGCCTACTCCGGCGAGGGCGATCTGCTGGCGATCCAGGACTCGGTTCGCGGGAGCACGCGCTACGAGGTCGACGCAGCGCACCGGCTCGTCGCCGAGGCCCGACCCGATGGCGCGCGCGAGGCGTTCGTCCACGACGCGGCCAACAACCTGGTCCACAAGCGCGGGCTCTCGCGGCTTGCGATCGCTAGCCACAACCGGGCGAGCGCGTCGGCGACCGAGGTGTTCGAGTACGACGGTCGCGAGCGCCTCGCCACGCGCCGGCATCGCGACGGCGCCCAGACGAGCTACCGCTACGACAGCTTCGATCGGCTCGAGCGGCTCGAGCGGCGGGGGACAGGCGAGAGCGAGCCCGAGCTGGTGTGGCGCGCGGCCTACGACGCGATCGGGCGTAGGCTGTGGGTCGACGCCGGCGGACGCCGGCGCGAATTCTTCTGGGATGGCGACCGCCTCGCCGCCGAGGTCGACCCCGAGGGCCGCCTGCGCGTATATCTCTACTTCGGTCCCGACGCCCTCGTGCCCTCGGCGTTCATCGACTACGACTCGCGCGCGGCCGAGCCGGAGACCGGGCGCCTGTACCAGGTCTACAGCGACGGCGTCGGCCAGCCCCTGCATATCGAGGACGAGACCCGCGAGATCGTCTGGTGGCCGGCACAGACCGATCCCTGGGGGCTGATCACGGTCCACCAGTCCAGCACGGTCGAGTACAACCTGCGCTGGCCTGGGCACTACTACGACCCCGAGACCGGCCTGCACTACAACCGCCACCGCTACTACGACCCCGCGCTCGGCCGCTACCTGAGCCCCGATCCGCTCGGCTACGCCGGCAGCGAGACCAACCTCTACGCCTACGCGCCCAACCCCCTCGTTCAGGTCGACGTCCTCGGCCTGGCCCACGACGGTCAGGACGGCGACGCGACCCGGCGAAGCAGCAGCGACGACAACGAGGGGGCCGAGCCCGCCGAGACCCCGGCCCAGCGACGCGCGCGCCAGCGTGAGCAGATCGAGAAGATGAAGCGAGATCGGCGGCGCCGGATCGAGGCGGCGGAGCACGCGGAGATCGTCGACGGCAACCGCCAGGCCCGCGACAACGGCGAATTCGACGGCAGCCTGTCCCCCGACGACCGAGCCTACATCAACGACGAGACCGCGCTCTCGCGCGCCTCCGATCCCGACAAGCGCCTCGGGGACTCGTCCCCGGGCTCGACGATCGACGAGGCCCGGGCCATGCAGCACGCCGAGGACACGGGCCAGCTCCCGGGACCCGTCGATCGTTCGGTCCGCCCTGGCGCCGACGTCCGCACCGGGACCGGCGACGCCGAGCAGCACTACAGCATGAAGGGGGTGGTCCACCAGGATCATCCGGGCAGCCAGGCCCGGGCCGCCAAGGAGATCGACAACATGGCTGGCGACCGCCGCCGCGGCAGCGAACCCAACGGCGTGCTCATCGATCTCCGCCACAGCCCCGACCCTGTCGGCGACCGCCAGCGCCTCCAGGCCCACGCCAACCAGGTCAACGCCGACCTCAGCCGCGACGGCCACGACCCGATCGACGTCCGCTTCATCGATCCCTGACCGCTGATACCACCATGTTCACGACCAATGCACTCGAACTTCACCAGCGCTGGATCATCGGCGAGCCCGATGGCGTTCAGATCGCCGCACGCGACGTCGAGCTCGAACTCGAGACGCTCACCGACGCCAACCTGATCGGCGCCACCTTCCATGGCTGCACCTTCGTCAACCTCACGTTCGTCAACGTCGACTTCGGTGGCGGGAGCTTCGACGGCTGCGAGCTGCGCGGCTGCACCTTCGAGCGCTGCGTGCTGCGAGACCTACGCATGGATCGGTGCGCCCTCGTCGACTGCGCGTTCGCGGGCTCGGCCCTCCAGAGCCTCGGGTCGACGGGCTCGAGCTTCGAGCGCGTCGACTTCAGCGGCGCCGACCTGACCAAGGCCACCGCCTACGAGGCCCGCTTCGTCGAGACCCGCTTCGACGGGGCCAAGCTCAAGCGTACGAGCTTCATGAAGACGGCCCTGCGCGGGTGCAGCTTCGTCGGCGCCCTCGCCGAGCGCACGGACTTCTCGACCGCCGACCTGCGCGAGGCGGACTTCGATCAAATGGTCATCGACCACACACGCTTCACGCAGTGCGGGATGTGGGGCATCAAGGGGAAGCCCAAGTTCCCGCGCGCCGCCGTGATCGACGAGCCCGACCTATCCGAGGCATTTGACGGCAGCAAGATCGTGAGCCCCGATCAGGTCATCGCTGGGTGGAGCTGAAGGCTTCGCCCGACACCCCGGACGGCCATGCCCGGGGCGTGGTTTCGGTCGTTGCCGCGACCGGCTATGGTGACTGGGTATGGCAGACGCGCCCGAGACCTCGACGGCCGCGGCCGGCCCATCGCTGCCGGCCTCTGGAACGCCAACGCTCGATGAGCTGCTCGCCCACGCGGCGCGGTCCCAGGCCGCGTTGGTCGGCGGGGGCAGCCTGGTCGGCGAGTGCCTCGAAACCCATCACCCGCACCTCCCGCGGCGCGTGTTCGTCCGTGTCCGCGATCCCGATGGCGTACCGATCATGGCCTGGCTCCCGACCCTCGACGGCCTGCGCGTGCGCGTCGGCGATCGCGTGCTCCTGACCCGGCCAGACAACTGGCCCGAGCCGGTCGTCACCGGCGTGCTCGCGGGTCTCGGCGGGCCCAAGCCCGAGCCCGAGCCCGATCCCGAGGCAGAGCCCGCACGAGACGCCGAGCCGGGCCCCGAGCTGCAGCTGCAGGCCGGTGAGCGCCTGACCGTGCGGGGTCCCGAGGGCGCGGTGCTGCTGCGGATCGCGTCCACGACCCGCGGCCCCGAGCTGACCTTGCTCGACCGCGACGTCGACTTCGAGATCCCAGGGCGCTTGCGCCTCGGCGCTCAAAAGATCGAACTCCACGCCGGCGCGGGCGGCATCGACGTCCGCACCGAGGGCGACGCCGTCGTCCGTGGCCGCGTCATCCGACTCAACTGAGGGCGATCACCATGGCCGACGACATCGAAGATCAACTCCTCGATCAGGCTCGGGATGGCGCTGGCGAGGTCGCCGAGGGGCTCGCCGAGGGCGGATCCATCGAGGACATCGCCGAGTCTGCCGGCGCGAGCGCGGCCCAGCAGGCGGCTGAGTACGGGGTCCAGCAGGCGGCGCAACAGGGAGTCCCCGTCGGCGAGCTCGGGGAGGCCGCGAGCGAGCTCGCTCGAGCAGCGGCCGATGGCGAGCTGGAGGGGGCCGCGAGGGCGGCGGCCGCCATCGCTACGAACGTCGCCGCCGAGGCCTCGAGCTCCGGCGTGGGCTCGTCGATCCCAGAGGTCAGGAGCGCCGGCTCGATGGCCGAGCGTGCCGCCGAGGCTGCCTCGTCGGTCGTCGACATGCTGGCGGGGGACGAGATCATCGCGAAGGTCGCCTACTACGTCACCGTCGTCGACGGACCCGACGCCGAGTGGCAGCTTCGCCGCCTACACCTGCGCGAGGCCCTGTCCGAGCCCTACGTCGCGGTCATGGACATCGTCACGGACGAGCTGAGCGCCGACACGGACGCCCTGCTCGGCGCCAGCTGCGAGCTGACGATCCATCGCGGCGAGGTCGTGCGCACCATCGACGGATTGATCCATCAAGTCGAGTACATCGGTGTGCTGCATGATCGGCTCGAGGTCCGCGTGGAGATGGTCCCGGCGTTCTACCTGCTGCGTCAGCGCGTCGACACGCGGCTGTGGCAAGACGCGAGCGTGCCCGAGGTCGTCGAGGAGGTCCTCGCCGACGCGCTCGACGACTACCAGCGGGAGGTCGATGCTTCCGGGCTCACGGCCAGCTACCCCAAGCGGACCTACATCGTTCAGTACCACGAGAGCGACCTCGACTTCGTCAGCCGCCTGCTCGAGGAGGAGGGCATCACCTACCGCTTCGACCACGAGCGCGAAGAGGCCAGGGAGGTCCTGGTGCTCGAGGACAGCGTCGACAACTACCTCGACGTCGAGACCGTGGACGACAACCCCGAGCTGCACGTTCACGCCGAGCGTCCCGAGGAGGCCAGCGTCGAGACCGTCCAGCAGCTCGACTGGATCCGCGAGCTCAGCTCGACCGCGATCTATCAACGGACCTTCGACTGGATGACCCCTGTCGCCCCGGTCGAGTCCGACGTCGGCGCCGCCGACACCGACGAGCGCGGCTGGGCGCGCGAGGTCTACCACCACGGTCGCTTCGTCGAGGACGATCCTCAGCCGCGAACGATCCGCAAGCTCGACTACCGCAAGCGCCGCGACAAGATCGCCCGCGGCGTAGCGAACGTCACTGGGCTCTACCCCGGGCGCAAGTTCACCCTGGCCGACCACGAGCGCCCCGATCTCAATCAGGAGTATCTCGTGCGTAGCGCCGTCCACACCGCCGACTGTGCCGAGGTCATGGCGGGCGGCCAGCCGATGGGGCCGCGCTATCAGTGCCGCTTCGAGTGCATCGTGTTCGACCCGAACACGATCCCCTGGCCGGTCCCCGACACCCCGAGGCCGCGGATCTACGGGCCGCAGACCGCGATCGTCACCGGTCCCGACGGCGAGGAGATCCACACCGACGAGCACGGGCGCATCAAGGTCCGGTTCGACTGGGACCGGATCCGCGAGCTCAGCGACGACACCTCGATGTGGATCCGCGTCGCCCACAATTGGGCTGGGCCCGGGTTCGGGACGTTCTTCGTCCCGCGGATCGGCATGGAGGTCGTCGTCGAGTTCCTCGAGGGGGACCCGGCCAAGCCAATCGTGACCGGCTGCGTCTACAACGGCGACAACGCGATCAGCGTCGGGCTCCCGGACAACAAGACCCAAAGCACGATCCGAACGCGTAGCTCACCCGGCAGCGAGGGCTACAACGAGCTGCGCTTCGAGGACGCCGTCGGCAGCGAGGAGATCTTCGTCCACGCGCAGAAGGACTACAACGAGGTCGTCGAGAACTGCCACTCGACCAGCGTCGGCGCGGACCAGAGCAACAGCGTCAGCGGCAATCAAACGAACTCGGTCAGCAAGGATCAGACCGAGTCGGTCACCGGTGATCAGACGATGAGCGTCGACGGGAAGCGGACCAAGACCGTGACCGGAGACGAGTCCAATACGCTCGAGGCCAACCGCAGCACCCAGGTCCACGGTGACGAGCTGCTCGAGGTCATCGGGACGACCACGACGGTCTCGGGCAAGAAGGTCACGCTGCAATGCCGCGAGGACTACGAGCAGTCCGTGGGCGGCGCGAGCTCGATCTCCGTCAACGCCGGACCGGCAGGGCCGGGGGATGGTTCGATCTCCGCGGCGAACAATTTCGAGATCCGCGCGACGACGAAATTTGCCGTCAGCCAGGGGGGGGGAGCCGCGACGATCGTGCTCGAGGGGGGCGGCGCCTCGCACGGGACGAGCAAGAAATTCAATGTCTCGGCCGACAGCGATCTGATGCTGTCGAGCGGGACCAAGCTGTTGGCCGCCGGGGCTTCGAAGGTTCAGATCAGCCAGGGCGGGGCGGTCGTGACCCTCGAAGGTGGGAAGGTGTCGATCAGCGCGTCGGAGATCACCCTGAGCGCGGGCGGCAGCACGATCAAGGTCGATGGGAGCGGAGTAGCGATCTCCGGCGCAAAGGTCGACGTCGCGGCTTCGGGGGTTGCGAGCGTGACCGGGGCGATGGTCAAGGTCAACTGACCAGGGCTTCGCGTTGCTGTCGTGCGCGCTGCGAGGTGAATGGTCGATCGCCTCTGCACCGCGCGCTCGCTATGATTGCTCATGCGCTTCAAGTACTGTTTGCGCGAGCGGGCGACGGTCAGCTTCGTTGCCCTGGCCATGCTCGCGCTCTGGCTCGGCCCCATCGCGTGGGCAGCCGTCCCCGAGGGGGCGATCGATGAGGTCATCGATCGCGAGATGCCCTCGTCCGGCGCACCTGGGCTGGCTTACGCCGTCGTGAGCGAGGGCGAGATCGAGAAGGGCGGCGCGCGCGGTGTGGCAAGGCTCGGAGGCGACGAGGGGATCACCCCAGACACGCCCTTTTTGATCGGCTCGATCACCAAGAGCTTCACGGCGCTGGCCGTGATGCAGCTGGTGGAGGCGGGAGAGCTCGAGCTGGACGCCGAGCTGTCAGGGGTGCTCGGCGTGTTCTCGGATCGACCCGCTGGGTCGATCACGATCCGGCAGCTGCTCAGCCATACGAGCGGCTTTTCCACGCTGCAAGGGAACACCCCCTACGAGGATGGCGCCGGCGGGGGAGATGCGCTCGAGCGCCGAGTCGGCGTGTACGCTCAGTTGACGCCGGCCTACCTGCCTGGCGAGACGTGGGAGTACTCGAACGTCAACTACCAGATCCTCGGCCGCTTGATCGAGGTCGTCAGCGGGCAGGACTACGCGACCTATGTCGAGACCCACATCCTGGGTCCGATCGGCATGGCGCATGGCGTCGTCGCCGATGGCGAGGCGCACGAGCAGATGGCGACGGGGCACCTGCCGTGGTTCGGCAGCAAGCGCCCCCTGGTCGCGGGCAAGACCGATCGCGTCACCGCCCCCGCGGGGGGCGTCATCGCGAGCGCCAACGACCTCGCGCTCTACATGCAGGTCATGATGAACGGCGAGGACGATGTCCTCAGCGCGAGCGGCAAGGCCGAGATGTTGCGCCCAGCGAGCGAGGCGTCGCCATTTTATGGGCTCGGATGGTTCTTGGACGCCGAGCAGGGGAGCGCCTGGCACGAGGGCATGAGCCCCGGCTTCGAGACCATCGCAACGATGGTCCCGGCGGAGCAAAAAGGGGTCGTCGTGCTGGTGAACGCGGGCAGCGGCTTGGGCTTTGGGGAGACGCTCGAGCTCCGCATGGGCATCACCGCCACGGCCCTCGACCTGGACTACGATGGTGAGGGCAGCCGCTGGTCGCAAAAGGGCCTCTTCCTCGGGCTGACCATCGCGCCGATCGTGTTCTTGCTCTGCATCGTCTGGGCGTGGCGCGACCGTGAGGGGATTCGCGTCAAGACGGACGCGGGCGCCTTTGGCCTGTTCAGCTTGTGGTTTCCGCTGCTGACCACGCTGGGCGGGGCGTGGATCATCCTCGGCCTGGTGCCGAGGCTCTTCGGTGTCGCGCTGGCCACGCTTCGCCGCTTCCAGCCAGATTTCGTGTTGGTCCTCGTCGCGTCCGCCCTGAGCGGTGTGCTGTGGGCCGTGTTCAGGCTCGGCGTCGCCTACAGCGAGAAGCTGCGGTCGTCGAGTGGCCGTTGACCGCGAGCCTATCGGCGCAGCCGGTCGCGTCCCCCACGCAGCTTCATGCGTCGAGGCCTGTGACCCACGGTTGGTGGCCGTGGTCCTCCATCGTTGCGGGGGGACCCTATCGAAGCCTCGGGATCGCTATAGTTGAACATGTCCTCGAATCTCGCCGTGTCCACTTCACGCCTGTGCCTGTGCTCGTGCCTGGCGCTCTTCGCCTGCTCGGACGACAGCTCGACGGACGCGTCTTCGACCGCTGGCACCGAGTCGAGCGCCAGCACTGGTGGCGACGAGCTGAGCAGCGAGGGCGACTCGAGCGGCGAGGGCGACTCGAGCGGCGAGGGCGACTCGAGTGGCGACGGAGACTCGACCGGCGAAGACGACTCGACCAGTGACAGTGACGGCGACAGCGACTCGACGAGCGAGGGCGAAGAACCGCCGGCCCCGCTCGAGCTCCCGCCCTCCGACCCGCCGATCGACGTCCCCGAGGGCGTGCTCTTCTCCGCCGACCTGTCCTGCGGCCCGCACCCCGAGAACGTCTTCGACGTGTTCCTGCCCGCGAGCGACACGCCGACGGCGCTGGTCGTCTTCATCCATGGCGGCGGGTTCACGGGCGGCGACAAGTCCAGCGCCTACAGCGGTCAGGCCAGCAACATCGCCGCTTGGCTCGACGCCGGCGTGGCCTTCGCGACGATCAACTACCGCTTGCTCGAAGACGTCGACACCGAGGGCGTGATCAAGCCGCTCGGCGACAGCCGCTACTGTCTGCAGTTCATGCGCTACCACGCCGACAGCCTCAACATCGACGAGGACAGGGTCGCGGCCTACGGCGGCTCGGCCGGGGCCGGGACCTCGCTGTGGCTGGCGACCCACGACGACATGGCCGACGCTGCGAGCGAGGATCCCGTCGCCCGCGAGTCGACGCGCCTGCGCGCTGCTGGGGCCCTCGAGACCCAGGCGACCTACGATGTCGTGCGCTGGGAGGAGGTGTTCGAGCCCTACGGCCTGACGGTCGCGGACATGGTCATGGCCGGGCTCGAGCAGCGCCTGCTCTCGTTCTACGGCATGGACGATATCTCGCAGCTCGACGAGCCCGCGATCGTCGACTACCGCGCCGACGTCGACATGCTCGCGCTCATGGACGGGGCCGACGCGCCGCTGTGGATCCTCAGCGACAACCAACCCGAGGACCCGCCGCTCGACATCAGCCTGCTCTTTCACCACCCCTACCACGCGCGCACGGTCATGGATCGAGCGCTCGCGGTCGGGCTCGAGCAGGTCTCTTACATCCCGGTGCTCGGGATCGAGGATCAAAGCGGGATCGAGATCGTCGAGTACTTCATCTCCAAGCTGGAGTAGGGGCGCGCACTAGTGTGCGCGCCAGAGGACTTGAAGGGTCTCAGGCGCCGGACCGCCGGTTGCTGACGAGGCGCGAGGAGGGAGTTTGTCGGGCACAAATGACTGACGAGCAACGAAGTCAGCGGCCGGTGCTCCAAGCCTGGGGCCCTTCAAGTCCTCTGCCGCGCACACTAGTCGAAGCGATAGCCGTTCTCGATCCGAAAGTCCGCAGGGTGCGGCGCAGGCACGCGCATGAAGCCGACGCGGTCGCCCTCGACGGGCACCCGCTCGATGCGGCAGTCGGGGGTGCAGCGCAGGGTCTCGAGCCAGTGAAAGCGCAGCAGCAGGTCCGCCTGGGGGTCGCTGCCGCGCACCGCCACCTGGTTGACCCCGACCTCCAACTGGCCGCGGCCGTCGAGCAGCGCGGCGTCGAGGTTGACCCGGTAGATCAGGATCCCGTCGGCGAAGCCGGCCCGGGTCAGCAGCTGGGGCTGCTGGTCCCACCACGGGCTGTGCTCGTCCTTGCGGATCACCACCCAGCGCACGGCGTAGGTCTCGAGGTAGCGGCGGAAGGCGTCGAGGTCGTAGGGCGGCTTGCCGCCGGCGCGGCGAAACCAGTTGGCGTCGCTGTGCTCGATGTTGCGGACCACGAAGCCGCCGAGGACCTGGGCGTCGGTCCGCGCCATCACGTACTCGCCAAACACCTGGTTGTGGATCAGCCAGCGCCCGCGACCTTGGTTTTGGGCGTCGAGCTTGGTGATCAGCGCGAGGATCTGCTCCCAGTCGTCCTGGTCGTCGTAGCTGTAGGGCGGGATGAAGGCGTGGCCGAGGGTGTTCATGATCACCTCGCGGCCGTCCTCGAGGGTGCGGCTGCCTCGCATGTCGCCGGCGAAGAAATAGAGCACGTCGCGGCCGAGGTGCAGGGCGGCGAGGCCGGCGAGGATCAGCGCGAGGCCGCGCTGCTGGATGTTCAGGCCGCGCCAGGGTCGGCGGTTGAGGGTGTCGCGCAGCCACGAGGCGGCGGGGATGAGCGCGGCGAAGCCCAGGGGGAGGTTGTGGCGGTAGGGCTGGATCTGCGCGAAGGGGGTGTAGCGGCCCAGGTAGGTCAGCGCGGCCATGGTCGCGAGCAACACCAAAAAGGGCAGGCGGCGACGGTCGCCCGCGATCCGCCAGGCTCGCAGGCCGAGCAAGGCGGCGATCAGCGTGGCCGTGCGGACCGCCGTGCGCGGGCCGATCAGGCCCTGGCTGCCGGGGTCGTCGACCAGGCCGAGGGGGTCGTAGATCAGGTAGCGCAGGCCGCCCTGGGCGTAGAAGGCGGAGTCGAGCAGGTAGTGGACGAAGCGCAGGGCGACGAGCAGCCACCAGGCGTTGGCGGCCAGGGTGACCAGGGCGATCGCCCAGGTGATGGCGTGCGCTTTGAGGCTCATGCTGCGCTCGACGAGGGCGGCGCGCAGGTAGAGCGCGAGCATCGGGGCGACGAGCACGAAGAAGATGTAGGGGTGGATCAGGTGGCCCACGGCCATGGCCGCGGCGCAGCCGAGGGCGAAGATCGCCCGGCGGTCTTCGATCCACCGGTAGAAGAGCGCCAGGGGCAGCAGCGCGTAGAAGGCGACGAGCGAGTAGCTGATCGTGCCGATGAACCACATCCAGTGGGTGAAGGAGTCGAAGAACCACAGCGCGACGCCCAGGCCGGCGGCGCCCAGGGCGTCGCGGCGATCGCAGCGCAGCAGCCGGGCCGAGGCGTAGACGACGAAGGGCACGGACAGGTGCCCGGCGAGGACGAAGGCGTTGTAGGCCCGGCCCCAGGCGACGCCCAGGTGGGTCAGGGCCCAGGTCCACAGCTCCCAGGCTTTGACGTCGGCGTCGAAGAGCACGCCGTTGGGCGCCCCGGCGAGCAGGTAGGGGTCCCAGACCCAGGGCTTCCCCCAGCCGTCGAGGCCGGCGATCACCCGCTTGGCCTGGGTGGCGTGGGTCGAGAAGTCGCCGCGGTTGAAGGGGATCGTGGGGGGGATCAGGTTGTCGCCAAAGAAGTAGGCGACCAGGCACAGGTGGATGGCGAGCAGGGCGAGGGCGGCGAGCGCCGTGGGCAGGCGGCCGTCCGCTCGTGCCTCGCTCATGCCAGCGCCCCGATCGAGCCGATCGAGCCGATCATCGAGCCGGCCCAGCCCAGCCAGACCAGCAGGGTCTCGATCAGCATGACCACGCCGAGGATCATCCGGGTGCGGTTCCAGTAGCCCTCGACGTCGTCACCGGGGGCCACGCGCTGGAGGGCGGCGGCCCAGATGAAGGGCGCCAGCCACCACGCGAAGCACAGGCCGGCATAGAGCCCCGCGAGCGCGAGCATGACGCGGATCAGCGCGCGGGCGCGGGTCGGGCCGAGGACCACGGCGGTGGTTCGCACGCCGGCGGTCGCGTCGATCTCGCGATCGCGGAGCACCTGGATCGACTCGAACACCCCCGAGAACAGGCCGAGCTGCCCGAGCAGGAGCAGGCCCTCGGGGTGCCCCGGGGCCAGGCCGACGGCGGGCATGGCCACGCCCCAGGCGACCATGGCGAGCACGTCGACGAAGGGCAGGCGCTTGAGCTTGGCCGAGTAGGCCCAGCACACGCCGCCGCCGGCGAGCAGGGCGATGAGCAGGCCGCCGCCCCAGGCCACGGCCATGGCCAGCAAGAGCGCGAGCACGGCCAGCTGTGCGACCACGGCGGCGCCGCGGTGCTCCGCGAGGTAGCGGGTCTTGTCCTGCTCGCGGGTCGCCGCCGCGAGGTCGTCGTCGAGGTCGTGCCAGTCGTTGTTGAGGTAGACCAGCAAGTTGAGCAGGAAGGCGAAGCTCAGGCGGTAGGCGATCTCGGCGAGGCCGAGGTGGCAGGCCAGGGCGATCGCCAGGGCGCCAGCCATGTTGGCCATCTCGAGGCGGCGCAGCCGAAAGGACGCCACGTCGAAGAGGATCTTGAGCACCGGCGTCATCGGGGCGACATGTGCTACTAGCACACTTGGGATCGCCGCGAAAACCCGATTTATGGCTAGAGGGCTGCTATTGTGCAGTGCAGAGGAGCTGCTCGAGCACCCGGAGGACGCGCTCGAATTCGATGGGCTTTTGCATGAACGTGGTCTGTGGGCGGTCGAGCTGGGCGGCGAGCTCGGCCGCGCTCGCCGGCTGACCGCTCAAATAGAGGATCGGGAGCTTGGGGCGGGAGGCGCTGAGCCTGCGCCCGAGCTCGAAGCCGTCGAGATCGGGGAGGCGAAGATCGGAGATCAGCGCCGCGACTGGGCCCTCGTCCGCGGCGAGGCGCTGGGCCTCGCTGGCGTCGGCGGCCGCGAGCACGCGGTGACCCGCGCGGCGGAGGAGATCTGCGAGCGCGGCCCGGGTCAGGCCGTCGTCCTCGACCAGGAGCATGGCGGGGGAGGAGGCGCTGACCGGGCCCTCGCGCGGCTCGTCGGGCGTGGGGGCGGACCTGGGGAGCGCGGGTGCCTTGGCCTGGGGCTTGGCGGAGAGCTTGCGCAGCTGCTCGGTGATCTGGGCCCCCTCCATGGTGGCGTTGAGGATGTTGTCGAGGTGGCGCTGCAAGGGGCTGTCCGGGGGGATGCGCCGCAGCGCGAGGCTGGCCGTGCCGGAGATGGCCATGAGCAGGTTGTTGAAGTCGTGGGCGGCTCCGCGGGCCTGCCGCAGCTCGCCCTCGAGGTGTTGGCGATCGCTCGTGTCGTGGCACAAGACGACCCCGGCGATGACCTGGCCGGCGTCGTCGTGCACGGGCAGGGCGCGCAGCTCGTAGCGGGTGTCGCCGAGCAGGTGCTGCTCCTCTTTGCGCTGGCCGGCGAGGGCCGCCCGAAACAGGGGCTCGAGCGCACCAAAGTGCGCGGTCAAGATGGCCTGAAGATCGCGCTGGCCGGCCGAAGAGGACGCGCCGCCGACCGGGGAGACGTTGAGCTGGTGATCGACGATCAGCGCGACGCCCCGGGGGATGTTGCGCAGCGCGACCTCGTAGGCCCGCTCGGCGTGGGCGCGGCGGTCGGCCGCGAGGCGCTCGGCGGTGATGTCTCGCTGGGTGACGAGGAGCCAGCGCGCGTCGTTGGAGGCGAAGGGGGCGACGCGCAGCTCGAGCCAGCGGGTCTCCTCGTGGGCGGGATGCGAGACGTCGAGGGCGAGCTGGGTCGAGCTCCCGGTGGCTACGGACTCGATGCCCTCGAGGAGCGCCCTGGCCCGGGGATCGTCGATCTCGCGCCAGGTCTCGAGGTAGCTCTGGCCGGTCTGCGGGTAGTCGGGGCGGCTGGACTGCTGGCGCCAGGCGGCGTTTGTGGCGAGGACCTCACCGCGGGGGCACAAGACCGCGGCGGGGGTCGAGAGGGCGTCGAAGAGGGGCTGATGGTGCTCGAGGCGGGGCGCTTGAGTCGAACTCATTGGCTATACATGTCTGTGATAGTCACGGATGTTTATATTGTTGATGTGGTCATTTTTCACAAGCGCCAAGTGGACGAAAAATAATCGCACATCGGGGGGAGGAGCGAGAGGCCCTCCCACGAGGCAGGGGATGGCTGTGGATCCGAGGAGGGCGCCGGGGACCAAGATGCGCGGAGCGGAGGGCGCTCGGAGGCCGACCCGCGTGGACTGCGAGCGCCTACTGTGATGATTCTTTCGCCCCAAATAGCGAAGTTTGATTCATATGAACACCACGGCCCGCGGACCCCAGGGAAGATTGGATGCCGAGGCGCGAGCGCGGGCGAGGCGGAGCGGCCCTCAGGTGGTCCGCTTGGTGATCTCGAGGCTGTCGCCGCGGTAGCCCCAGGCCAGGGCGCGCTTGATCAGGGTGCTGCGATGCGCGCCCGCTGCGATCAACGCGCGCATGCCCTCCTGGACACCGAGGCGCGCGAGCGACGGCCAGATGATCGCCCGCTCGCAGGCACGCTGGTAGGCCCGGCACCACAGCTTCGGCCTCGCTCCTAGCCACGGAACCGCCCAGACGCACCTGAGGGCGCGCCTTCAAACCGATCGCCGCTCTAGGTGCAGTTCTGAGAACGCACATACGAGGATGTGGTGCGCCCTTGGGCTGAGCTCGCTCATGTCACTGCACCGTAGCTCAGCGGATCCCCAGGCGCTCGAGTCGCTCCGGCTCGATGCGCACCGCCGGCAGCGGCTCGCCTGCGAAGTACGACCCGATGAGGTCTTCGCGATGCAGCTCGGGAAGCGCGTCGAGGCCCAACAGGGGCCCGAGCGGCTTGCCGCGAGGACGAAGCGAGAACTGGCCCGCACTCGGCAGATCCACGTGATACCCGTTGCTTGCGACCGCATCGACGGATCCCTCGGTGGGCAGCAGCCACAGCCACGCGGCGTCGAGCGTGCGCCAGAAGGTGACCGCTGCCCCTCCGGAATCACCGAAGGCCCAACGCCAGCTCGGGTCGAAGCTCAGGGTCGTGGGTAGCGCGGCCAGGCGCCGCTCCGCGTCGGTGTCGGGCTGTCCATCTGGACTCCAGGCGAGGCGGGGGCCCGCGCTGGCGGAGCCCAGAAATAGCGCACCCGAGTCCTGTCGCCACGCGAGCTGGACGGGCCCGTCGCCCTCGAGCTCGACGAGCCAGTTCGCCCGCGTCTGGCCGCTGTCGATCTCGACGACCACGACGTGGCCCTCGGCGAGCAGCGCGAGCAACTTGCCCGATGGGTCGAACGCCGCCGGGCCCGGCGCGACCCTAGCTCGACCGAGGACCTCGCCTCGAAGGTCGAGCACGACCAACTCGTGACCGTCGCGGGCCAGCGCCAGGCCGAGCTCGGCGTCGAGCGTGGCGCGCAGGAGCGGGCCTGACACCGGCAGTCGGGCGCCCTCGCGTGCGTGTTCGTCCACGACGCGGACGCCGTCGCTGCGCGACCAAACTAGACCGCCGCGCTCACCCAAGATCCACTCGACGGCATCCCGCGAGCCCCCACCGATGTCCACGCGCGCGCCCTCATCCAGCGAGAGCACGGACCAGCGCTCGCCGCCGGCGCCGGGGCAGCGCAGAACCGCGAGCGAGTCTCCGCTCGGGACCTCGAACGCGCAGCTCTCGTCGCGCGCAGGCTCGCGGCGACACACGCTCGCTTCGTCGCGCCCGCGCCCGCACGCCCGCGTGGCGAGGCGAGGAGCTTGGTGCCCACCCCCGAGGACCCGAACCTCGGGTTCGAGGACGGGGACGCGGAACACTTCGCCGCTGCGGTACATGGCGCCGTCCTGCCCAGCGTGCGGGACGATCATCTGCCAGAGGAGCTCGTGGAGCTCGCCGTCATCGGTCATGACCCTCGTCAGGTCCTGGAGCTCGACCCACGCGATCGTCGAAGCGCCGCTCCAGGCTCGCGTTCGTCGCCACCCCTCGTCTGAGCTCGTGGCGCCGCTGCGTGAGCCCTCGACCCAGCTCATTCCCGATGTCGCCGAAGATCCGTCGTCGGGATTGGGGACCTCGCGCATGTCGAGGGTCCATGACCGATCGCGGGGCTGGTCGAGGGTCCCCGGATGCACGCGCAGCCATACCCAGCGTTGGTAGGGATCGGCGTAGGCGGCGACGAGTCGGTCGTCCGACGTTCGGCTCGGCCCCCAGAAGCTCCAGTCCAAAACCTGCTTGCCGGTGGACGCCGACAGCGCAGCTTCCGTGGCGGACGACGCGAACAGCAGGCCAAACTCGGACTCGCCGCGGCCGTTCGGCGACGCGAGGACCAGCGCGAGACCAGCGTCGCCCCAGACGAGATCGATCGCGTGGGCATTGGCGGCGCGGATTGGGAGCTCAGCGATCGCCGCGTTTCCCTGCACTCCCCACAGCTCGACGTGCTTCGCGTCGAGACAGCCGATCGCGACGAACGTGCCGTGCGGACTCGAGGCGACCGCGTCGGGTGTACATCCTGCGCGCGCGACCGTCTGCGAGCCCGGTCCCGGCGGGGACCCAGCTCCGAGCTCGACGATCGCGGTCCAGTCCGTGCAGGGAGCAGGCGGGCCCTCGTCCGGGAGCACGCCGCCGAAGTGACCCGTCTGGGCTGACCAGATCCCGCAACCCTCTGGCAATTCGGCGGCGACGTGGTGTCCGTCGGGGGAGAAGCGCCAGCTCGCAGGCGGAGGTGGCGGGCGACGGGCGATCAACTCCAACTCGACCGTTGACGGGGACGGCTCACCCACCGACGGTGAGGTCGCCTGCGTGTCCTCCCCGGCGGCAACAGGGGCGCTCCCCGCTGGTGCGTGGCACGCGAGCACGACGGTGATCGCGGCGAGTGGTCTGTAGGCCAACTTCGGAGGCGGCGACACGGGGGGCTCTTGTTGGTAGGCAGAGACCATGGTTCACGAGTTGCTCGAGAAACCTGGACAACATACCCGAAGTTCGCGGGCTGCCGGGTCGGGTCTGAGCGCCTACTGTGATGATTTTTTCGCCCCAAATAGCGAAGTTTGATTCATATGATCACCGCGGCCTTCGGGCTCAAATGAAGATGGCCAGCGCGGTCGTGGCGGAGCGGCCCTCAGGTGGTCCGTTTGGTGATCTCGAGGCTGTCGCCGCGGTAGCCCCAGGCCAGGGCGCGCTTGACCAGGGTGCTGCGATGCGCGCCCGCTGCGATCAACGCGCGCATGCCCTCCTGGACACCGAGGCGCGCGAGCGACGGCCAGATGATCGCCCGCTCGCAGGCACGCTGGTAGGCCCGGCAGGTGCGGGCGTCGAGGCCGGTGCCGGCCGAGAGGCCCGCGAGGGCGTGCTCGGCCGCGAGCTGGCCGCTGCGCAGGGCCTGCCAGATGCCCTCGCCGGACAGGGGATCGATGAAGCGGCCGGCGTCGCCGCAGGCGAGCACGCCGGGGCCGGCGGGAGGGCGCAGGTGGACGGCCAGGGGCAGCGACCAGATCCGGGCTCGATCGTGGAGGCGCGCGGCGGCGAAGCGCTCGGGGTGCCGGGCCACGAAGCGCTCGAGCAGGGCGCCGAGCTTGGCCCCGCCGCGCTCGAAGTGGTCGGCGCGCTGGTAGACGCCGACGTTGGCGAGGCCCTCGACGGGCGGGAAGGCCCAGCCGTAGCCGCAGGGGAGGTCGGCCTCGAAGTAGTGCTCGGACACGCCCTGGTCCGCGCCGAAGTCGACGCCTTCGTAGTAGCCGGTGATCGCCACGCCGAGGGCCCGGCCGCGCTCGTAGCTGCGGCCGAGGGCGGTCCAGGCCAGGGAGCCGGGGCCGTCGGCGGCGAGGGTGATCGGCGCGCACCAGCTGCGGTCGCGGGCATCGACGGCCCCGACCACGCGCCGCGCCGCGCCTGCGCCCTCGCTGATCAGGCGGCGGACCTTGAGGTCCTGGATGAGCTCGGCGCCGCTGGCTTCGAGGGCCTGGCGCAGGAGGTCGTCGAGGTGCAGGCGGGGCGTGATGTAGCCGCGCTCGTGGCCAAAGCTGCGCCCGACCCGGGCGCCGTCGGGGAGGATCGCGGCGGCGGCGTGGACGAGGGCGTGGGGGATCGTGGTCAGGGCCTCGGGGGTGTCGGTGAGCGCGTCGACGATGCGCGCGCCTTGGTTGGACACGGCGTCGCCGCAGGTCTTGGCCCGGGGGAAGCGCGCGCGATCGAGGACCTGGACGCGGGCTCCGGCTCGGGCGGCGGTGATCGCCGCCGCGCAGCCGGCAGGGCCCGCGCCGATCACCAGGATGTCGATGGCCTTGGACATGCGGCGCTCGAGGTCAGCGCAGCGCGCCGAAGCGGTCGACGACGTTCATGATGAAGCGCTGCTCGCCGGGGGCGATCTGCTCGTCGGCGCCGGCGATCGACCACAGGTCGGCGAGCACGCGCCGGCGGGTGGGCTCGTCGGTGCTGGCCGCGAGCTGGTCGGCGCAGCGCAGGGCGTGATCGAGGCGCGCGCCGTGGTCGCGCAGCTCCTTGAAGGTGTCGACGGCCTCGCGCAGGACCTCGCCGATCTCGGCCAGCGAGGCCTCGGGCATCCAGGCCTGGAGGCGGCCGGCGACGGCCTGCATCTCCCGAGGATCGAGGGCGCCGTCGCTGGCCTGGCCGAGGGCGAGGTAGATGAACGCGCAGGCGCGGATCCGTGGATCTCGGCGCAGACCAAAGCGCTCGACGAGCTCGTCGACGAAGCGCTGCTCGGCGGCGACGAGCTGGCCGTCGGCCGAGGCGATGGCGCGCAGATCCTCGAGCACGCGGGCGCGCTGGGCCGGGGGCAGGGCGTAGCCCAGCTGCTCGGCGCAGGCGTGGGTGCGCTCGCCCTCGAGCGCAGGTGGGAGCGCGCTGTACTCGGCGACGGTGGCCTTGAGCAGCAGGGCGAGGGCCTGCAGGGGCTGGCTGGGGGCCCAGGCGCGCAGCCTCGCGGCCAGGGTGCGGATCTCGACGGTGGTCAGCTGGCCGTCGGTGCTGTGGGCGAAGGCGATCAGCAAGAAGGCCAGGGAGGCCATGAGCGTCGGCCCGAGGTCGCCCTCGAGCTGGTCGACGGGGCGCGCGACGCTGTCGAGCTCGGGCAGGGTCTCGCGCCCGAGGCCCTCGATCATCATCGTGGCCTCGCGGGCGATGGGCTCGAGGATCTGCGTGGACGGGAAGGACTGCATGGGCGGCCCCGACTCGAGGGCGGCGCCGTGGCCCGCCGGCGTCTCGTGCTCGGCCGGTCCGTCCTCGCATTCGATGGCGAAGAGCGCCTGCTCGAAGGCCTGCATGTCGGCGAAGCGGTGCTCGGGCAGCTTGGCCAGCCCGCGCAAGAGCAGCGCGTCGATGGCCGGGGGCAGCGAGGGCAGGATCGAGCTCGGCCGCGGTGGAGGCTCTTGCACGTGCCTGGCCATGACCTCGAGGTAGTTGTTCCCGGGGAAGGGCCGGCGCCCGGTGAGCATCTCGAAGGCCACGCAGCACAGCGCGTAGAGGTCGGTGCGCCCGTCCACGGTCTCGCCCACGGCCTGCTCCGGGGCCATGTAGGACGCGGTCCCGAGCACCATCCCGGCCCGGGTCAGCGAGCGCTCGTGCTCGACCTTGGCCACGCCGAAGTCGAGCAGCTTGACGAAGTCGAGGGTGCCGCGGCGCTGGATCAGGTAGACGTTGCCCGGCTTGATGTCGCGGTGGACGACGCCCATGCGGTGGGCGGCGCCCAGGGCCCGGGCGATCTGAATCAGAATCTCGCGCGCCCGCGGCCAGGGCAGGGGACCCTCGCGGCGCAGCAAGGACGCGAGCTCGCGGCCCTCGAGCAGCTCCATGGCGAAGTAGGCGGTGCCGTCCTCGAGCTGGTCGACGTCGCTGATGTCGACGATGTTCTGGTGGCCGATGCTCGCGGTGGTCCTGGCCTCTCGCAAGAAGCGCTCGACCAGGGCGGCGTCGCGGGCGAGGCTGGGCGAGAGCACCTTGATCGCCACGGGCCGGGCCAAGGTGGCGTGCTGGCCGCGATAGACCGTGCCCATGCCGCCGGCGCCGAGGCGCTGGAAGATCTCATAGCGTCCGCCGAGGGTCTTACCGACCAGGGGATCGGCCGGCTCCAGGTCGAGCAGCGGCGGGGGACCCTCGGGGGGCAGGTTGGGCGGAGGCGGGGCCACGTCCGCGCAGCGTAGCAGGGCGAGCGGGTCCTCGGCAGGTGGACCGAGCACACGCGAGCTCGCGGCTCATTGGGCGCGCAATTGGGTCGTGGGGCTCACGAGGATCACAGCCCGGCGGTCGCGGCGAAGCGCACCCGCATTTCACCCAGGAGCTCGCGCTCGCGGGCGTCGATGAAGCCATCGGCGTTGGCGATGGCCTTGAGGTCGGCCATGATCTGCCGGGCCTGGACCAAGCTCATGCTCTCGGCGAGGCCCTCGGCCAGGGCGTAGGCGTGGCGCCAGCGGGCGGGCATGCCCTTGTGCTGCTCGAACTCGGCGAGGGCCCAGCGGACGAGGAGCTGGCGGGCGCTGGCCGAGGCCTGGGGCATCCACGGCTCGAGCTGCTGCTCCAGCTCGCGGAGCTCGCGGGCGTCGAGGGGCTCGCCGGTGTGGGTCAAGGTCATGTGCAGATAGGCCACCGCGTGGGCCTGGCTGTCGGCGTGGAGGTCCATGCGCTCCATGACCGCGACGATGAAGCGCTGGGCTGCTGGGGCCACGGGGCCCGAGCGTCCGGCGATCTCGTAGAGCTCGTAGGACAGCTCGATGGCCTTGGCCTGGGAGATGCCAGCCAGCGCCTGGGCCTCGTCGAGCACCCGGTTTTGGCGGGCCGCCTCGCCGGGCAGGCTCATCAGCCCCGTCCAGGTCTCGAGGGCGAGCTGGCGGACCTCGACGATCGGCCGCGTGCGATCCCAGGCGCCGAGGTGCTTGACCAGGCGATCCATGGGCAAGCTGGCCTTGCTGTTGGCCAGGGCGCCCGCCAGGCCGAGGAAGACGTAGGTGAGCGCGCCGATGTCGATGGCCTTGGGGGCGGGGCGGGGCGCCGAGGCCCGGGGCAGGGGCGCGTCGCCTCCCAGGGGAGTGCCGGGGCGGATGAGCACCGCGGTCCGCTGGGGTCGCCTGGGGGCCGAAGACGAGGCGGAGGCGCCCGAAGCCGACGCCGATGGATGAAAGGACGCGCTGGCGCTGGTCGAGGACGAGGGATGAAAGGACGCGCTCGAGCTCGTCGCGGCCGACGGAAGCGAAGCGGACGCGCTCGGGCTCCCATTGGCCGAGGTAGTGACCGAAGCCGCTGCCGAGCGCACGACCGAAGCTGCGGCCGAGGTCGCTGCCGAAGCCACCGTCGAGGTCGACGCGCTGGCGCTGGGCGAAGAGGCGGTGCTCGACGCGAGCAGGGAGGAAGAGGCGCTCGGCTTGGCCTGGGCGGCCTGCTGCGCCGCGAATTCGGGATCCACGCTGGGGATCTCCGGCGGCGGCTCGGTCATGACCATGGTCATCTGCGGGCGCCGGGGCGCCGGGCCGACCTGCGTGGCTTCCCTGGACTCGGGGGTGGAGGGGCGCTTTCGCGGGGGCGGAGGTGGAGGGGGTTTCGCCCGCGAGGCCCGGGGCGCGGCGGCCTTGGTGCTGCCGAGGTGCGGGGGGGCGCCCGGCGCCCGCGAGGAGGCAGGGCGGCCTGCTGCGGAGCTGGCGGAAGCGGAGCTGGCGGGGCGCCCGGGGCTGGCGGGGCGCCCGGGGCTGGCGGGGCGCCCGGGGCTGGCGGGGCGCCCGGGGCTGGCGGGCGCCGGGCGAGCCGCGGAGGGGGGTGCAGGGCGGGCGGCTGGGCTGGGCTGGGCTGGGCTGCGCCCCTGGGTGCTCTGGATCGTCAGGCGAGGCTGCACGCTCGGCCCCGCGGGGATGGCCGCGATCGCCTCGCCGAGGCTGGCCATGTCGGGGAAGCGCGCGTCGGGCTGCTTGGCCATGGCGCGGAGGATCACCGCCTCGACGGCCGCGGGGATGTTCGCGTCGGGGGCGACCTCGCGGGCCTTGGGTGGAGGATCGCCGAGCTGCATCTTGAGCACCCGCAGGGGATCCTCGTGGTCGAAGGGCAGCTGGCCGGTGAGCATTTCGAAGGCCATGCAGCCGACGGCGTAGACGTCGGTGCGGCCGTCGACCTTGGCGGCGCGGACCTGCTCCGGGGCCATGTAGGCCGCGGTCCCGAACACCATGCCCGCCTGGGTGAGCGCCTGGGCCCCCTCGATCTTGGCGATGCCGAAGTCGAGGACCTTGACGTGATCCGGCTGGCCCTCGCGCTCGATCAAGAACACGTTGTCGGGCTTCATGTCGCGGTGGATCACGCCCTTGGCGTGGGCGGCCGCGAGCGCGGCGGTGATCTGCAAGAGAACGTGGCGGGCCCGCGGCCAGGCCAGGCGAAGCTCGTCGCGCAAGACCGTGGCGAGCTCGCGGCCCTCGAGCAGCTCCATGACGAAGAACACCTGGCCGGCGCGGCTACGGCCGACGTCGAGGATCTCGACGACGTTCTCGTGCTCGACGGAGGCGGTGGCCTCGACCTCTCGCAAGAAGCGCTCGACCGTGTTCGCGTCGCGGGCGAGGTCGGGCTTGAGGATCTTCATCGCGACCCGTCGCCCGCTGTCCTTTTGTTGAGCGACGAAGACATCACCCATGCCCCCGTCTCCCAGACGGGAGACCAGGCTGTATCGATGCTTGGGGCGCAGCCGCTGCGGCTGGCGATCACCGGCTTCAGAACTCACCGCGCGAGAGGGTAGCAGGCCGCGGGGATGACTTCCCCAGCTGGCGGCCAGCCGGTCCGAGAGCGGGCTCATGCGCTGGCCCCAGAGACAGCCGAGATCGTGGCGTAGTCGGGAGATCTCGGGGGATGGGGCCCTGGCGAGGCTGGCGCAGCGATTCTGGGTGCGGCCTCGGATTCGTGCCGCCTGGGGGCAGGTGGCCCGGAGGTGGCCCGACGGTCGCCCGGGTCAGCGCGCGCCTTCGGCCAGGACCAGCCCCGCGCACTCCGAGAGCGAGGCCGCCAAGGTCCGCTCCCAGGCCCGCCAGCGCCGCTCGCCGCCGATGTGCTCGTGGCAGAGCACCCCGGCGAGCTCGCCGTGGATCAGCACGGGGGTGTCGAGCATGGCCCCGACCTGGTAGCGCTGGAGGTAGCTCGGCCCGAGTTGGCGGGTGCGGGGGTCGAGGTAGGCGTTCTCGGCCGCGATCACCTGGCCGGAGGAGATCGCCGTGAAATAGGCGGGGGCGGCCGCGCGCGGGACGACGACGCCGCGCTCGTGGCGTTCGTCGTCGAGCAGGTAGAGGTCCAGGCACTCGATCTGCCCGCGAGTGTCGTCGAAACGCCACAGCCCGACGCGGCCGACCTCGAGCATTCGCGCCGCCGACTCGGTCAGCTCGCCCAGGACCTCGCGCACGTCTCCTGCGCGCAGGGCCGCGTTGCCGAGCAGCGCGTCGAGCAGCCGGCGCTGCGGCTCGAGCAGCTTGCTGAAGTCCCCCGAGCGCACGGCGGCGAGGTACTCGGCTTCATCGAAGGCGGCCATGGCTACCCCTTCGAAGGTACCAGGTCTTCGGGTGGGACAAGCAGCAACGAAAAGCCCCGAAGCGCGAGCTCCGGGGCTTCGTGGCACGAAGTGTCCAGTTGTATCCGAGGAATGTCGGAGGAGAGCTGAGCTCAGCCGAGCAGGCCCTGGAGGATGTCCGTGGGCACGATGGGGTACATCGTCGCGTAGTCCGAGTCGACGATCCCGGCGAGCTCGCGCAGGGCGTAGTGCACGTGCTGGGGCTCGATGCGGACGCCCCCGTCGCTGATGCTCAGCGAGCTGGGGTCGACGTTCTCGGGCTTGAACTCCTCGGTGCTCGCGCCGACCACTCGGTTGCCGGTGATCCCGGCGCCCATGAGCATCATGCTGCTCACGGACCAGTGGTCCTTGCCCGCGTTGTCGTTGTAGCGCGGGGTCCGGCCGAAGTCGGAGCCGACGACGATGATCACGTTGTCGGCGACGCCCTGGGCCTCGGCCTCCTGCATGGCGAGGTCGATGCCCTCGAGCAGGGTCGAGAGCCGGGCGCCCTGGGCGTTGTCGTGATCGCCGTGGGTGTCGAAGCCGCCGTAGTTGAGGTTCACGGCGGTAGCGATCCCGGCGCGGTAGGCCGCGAGGGCGATCTGGGCCTGGCGGTGCAGGCTGTTGTCACCGAACTCGTCGGGCAGGTACTCCTGGAGGAGTTTGAGCTCGTTGGCGCCCGAGGTCGCGGTGAACATGGTGTTCATGGCCGAGGCCTCCACGGGCAGGCCGGCGCCGGCGAGCTGGTCGGCGCGCCGGGCCTCGCGGGTGGCGGCGATCAGCTCGGCGGCCTTGGCCGAGTGGAAGCCCGAGTTGGGGTCGCTGGGATCGACGCGGTCGGGGTAGGCGATGCGGCTGAGCGCGTTGACGTTACCGCTGCGGGTCCGGGCCACGAGGCCGGCGGTGAAGTCGTAGCCGCCGAAGCTCAGGTAGGACATGGGCAGCTCGGGCCCGACGTGCGCGGCGATCAGCGCCGCGAGGCTCGGGAAGCCCTCGACCAGGCGACCGCTCCAACAGTGGCGGACGCCGCTGTCGTGGCCGTTGGTCTGCATGTCGACGCCGTTTACGATCAGCAGATCCTGATAGTACTTCTCGAAGAAGGTCTGGTTGTATCCGACCGGGGCGTAGTTGATGTTGCCCGCGGTCAGGATCTCGTCCGTGAAGTAGGTGTTGATCGGGTCGACCGTCTCCTCGTTGGCGCGGCCCTTGGGGTCGCAGAGCATGGTCGGATCCCAGCCGCCGGCCGCGTTCACGAACATCCAAAACGGACCTTCGTAAGCCACGGGCTTGGGCGCGGGGCCGCTCAGACCGCGGTTGGCGATCGAGCTGCCGGGGATGACGGCGAGGCCGGCGAGGCCGGCGAGCTTGAAGAAATCTCGGCGATTCATCGGTGGCTCCTCCGTCCTACTCGTGCAGGAAGCGGTAGTCCGAGAGCATGTAGGACATGACTGCCATCCACGCTCGGATCGTGTAGTTGGGGTCTTGGGTGATGCGTTCGGCGTCGGACAGGGCTTGGTCCGACCAGAAGTCGGTGGTCGCCTGGCAGCTGCTGGGCAGGGCGGCCTCGTACTCGCCGAAGCCGATGCCGCGCTTGCCGTCGCGCCAGACCTCGAGGAAGAGCGCGTAGGTGCGGTCGATCTCGGGGTGGCCGATGTCGAGGCGCTCGCCGAGCAGGTGCCAGTGCAGGTACTGGATGTTGGCGCGGATGGCCTCGGTGACCGCGGGGATCTCGAAGCCGTTCTCGTCCTCGGGCTCGAAGCCGGGCTCGACGTAGGGGAAGAGCTTGCGGACCGCCGCGGCCTTGGTGAAGTCGCGGGCCGTGCTCCAGCACGCGACCTCGTTGGACATGCGGTCCGAGATGTTGGTCATGATGCCGTTGGGCGCGGTCATCCGCTCGATGATCGTGTCGGAGTCGATGCCTCCGTAGAAGATCCGATACTGATCGTAGTCGAGCAGGTAGATGTCGCTGTCGACCTCGCGCCGCCAGGGGTAGCCGGTGACCGCCTTGATCTTGCGGTGGAGCATCTCGGGCGTCAGCCAGCGCGCGGTGCCGAGGAAGGAGACCTCGTCCATGCGGTTGACGGCCTCGTCGCTCGCGGCCTGCTCTTCGCTCCACTCGGGGGTGAAGTTCTTGGCGCGGTAGTAGGGTCCCTGGATGATCTCCTTGATGACCACGCGCAGGTCGTACTCGGACTCGATGAAGGCCGCGGCGATGCGCTGGAGCTCGGCGTTTTGGACCTCGAAGGCGGTCAGTCGGCCGAGGTAGTCGAAGGCGTTGGGGTCCGAGGGCTCGCTGAGCGGGGCGTGGCCGGTCAGGCCCTGGAACACGATGTGGACCTGCGAGGCCGCGAAGCGCTGATCTTGGACGATCTGCTGGGCGAGCCACTGGGTGGCGTTGTACTGGTCACCCGAGGGCAGCTCGGCGTCGCCGAAGCCCGGGTGGAACATCTCGGCGTACCAGCCCTCCTCCGGGGGACGGTAGCGCCCGGACGAGTCCCAGTTCTGCAGCGCGCCGGCGACGGGGTCCATGGCCGCGTGACAAGCCGTGCAGTTGGAGTCCTCGCGCGTCGGGTTGAAGGAGGTGATCGCCGAGGGGTCGATCGGTCGCTCCGCGAGCTTGAGGATGTCCGTGGCCAGGAAGAACCGGAACACCATGCGCGAGCGATGGCGGTTGCGGTTGGTCGGCGTGGTCGGGAAGCGGTTGAGGAAGATGTGCGAGGTCAGCACGCCGGCGTGGGGGATGCCGGGGATCCGCGCCTCGCGGAACTCGTCGGGGTCGCCGGGGTCGTCGAACTGGACGTTGACGCCGTAGGTCTGCGCCGACCACGGGTTGACCACGGTGTAGTCGGCCGTGAGGATCTCCGTGAACGGGCGATCGTTGCGGACGACGTAGGCGACGAGCTCGGTGACCTCGCGGGCGACCGCGTCGTTGGCGTAGTTCTCCGCGGCCGCGCGCTCCGAGTCGTCCTCGATGGCGTCGAACCAGTAGGAGTCGGGGTAGTCGGTGCCGTCGAGCAGGTCGATGGCGTCGGAGTTGCTGAGGTACTTATCGACCAGGAAGTGATCGTTGTAGATCTCGACCAGGCGATCGTAGAACGCGTCCTCGCGGAGCAGGCCGTCGAGGGCGAGGGACAGGGCCTCCTCGCCGCCAGCGGCCACGGCGGCCTCTTCCTCGGCCGTCGGCACGCGCCCGGTCAGGTTGAGGCTGGCCTTGCGCAGGGTCTCGACCTCGTCGAGGAGCTCGACGTCGGCGAAGTACTCCTCGCCGATCGGCTTGTCCTCGCACTCGACGGGGTTCTCGATCCGATCGATGAGCTCGACGAAGGCGTCCCACTCGGGGCTCCCGCGCTCGAGCTGCACGCCGCCGCCGTGCTCGACGGTGGCGGTGGGCTTGACCAGCAGCCAGGGGTCACCCTCGTACTGGAGCTTGGCCATGCGCTCGACGGTGGCCAGGTTGGCCTCGAGGTAGCCGGTCCAGTCGGAGGACTGGAGCACGAATTGGCTGTCCTTCGCGGCGCCCTGAGGGTTGTGGCAGGTGATGCACTTCTGGGACAGGATCGGCGCCCAGATCTGCTCCTTGAAGTACTGCTCGAGGCTGACGCACTCCTCTTGCTCCTCGGGCTGGCAACCGACCATGGCGGTGGTTCCAAAACCCAGGGCGAAGAGCAGCGCGGCACCGACGGGCCTGAAGGCGCGTGCTCGCTTGTGCTGGCTGGTCATGGCTTGCTCGACAAAGGGTGGGGCTGGTGTGGGGTGGAGGGGCGGGGGAAATGAAATGAGCGCGGGTCGATGGTGTGGCCCGCTGGGGGAGGGCTCAGCCGGTGGTGTCGGTCTCGGTGCCGCCGGTGTCTTCGGTGCCGGTGTCGCCGGTGTCTTCGGTGGTGTCGGTCTCGCCGGTGTCACCGGAGTCGGTGGTCGTGCTCTCCTCGGAGGTGCCCTCGTCTTCGGAGTTGTCCTCGGTCACGCACTGACCCTCGTTGTAGAGGCAGGTCTCGCCCTCGCCGCAGCTCCCGCAGCTCCCGCCGCAGGAGTTGGAGCCGCACTGGCGGCCGTCACACTGGGGGACGCACAGGCAGGACAGGGCGTCGTCCTCGGGCGGGGCGTAGCCCTCGTCGCAGACGCAGCCCGGGGTGCCGTCGGACTCGCAGGTGCCGTGGCCCGAACACTCCTCGAGGTAGCAGTCGCCGGTCTTGAACGAGAAGGTGCCGAGGGCGTAGTTGAGCTCGCCGTCGCCGATCAGCACGCCCACGGACACGGGCTCGTCGAGGGCGGGGGCGAGGAAGGGGAGCACGTCGAAGGACAGCTGGTCGCCGGCCGAGTTGATCGACGCGGTCAGCGAGCCAGACGCGCAGCCCGTGGTCAGGCTGCCGCCCTCGAGCTGGACGACCTTGAAGCCGCAGTGGCCCTCTCCGTTGAGCACGCGCTGCGCACCCGAGTAGTCCCAGGCGGTGAGCACGACGTCGACGCGGTGGGTGCCGTCGAGCTCGAGGTCGAAGTGGAGGTTGTCGACGTGGCTGCCGGCGGGGCTCGAGGGCGAGCTCCCGAGCTCGGGCTCGAGCAGGGTCAAGGTGGGGAGCCCAGTGTCGGCCAGGGCCATGGCCCCGAGGTATTCGGGGTAGGCGCTCACGCCCGGGTAGGCCGTGGTCTGCTCGTTGGCCTGGACGAGCAGGCTGGTCCCGTCGACGTCGGCGTTGACGCTGACCACGGCGGGGAGGTCGAGGCGCAGGCCCTCGGGCTCGAGCAGCACGGCGCTGCCGCGCTGGGCGTAGTCGTTGACGCTGATGTCTCGGCCCACCTGGGTGAGCACGATCTCGGTCTCGGCTCGCAGCGCGCCTGCGGGGATCTCGACGGTGAAGCCCGCGCCTGACAACGACCCGCCTTCGGGGCCAATCAGCGCGCGGGCGAGCTCTTTGTCCTCTTCTTGGGCGCAAGCGCTGCCAGCGAGCCAGGCCACCCCCAAGGTGAGCGCAGAGCACAGCAGGACCCGAGCCGTCAAAGACGGGGACGACGACAATGCCATGCACAAGCAAATACACAGGTCGACGCCCGCCAGTCAAAGCGTTCTTTCGCGCGAGGCTTCAATGCAGGATGTTGATTTGGCGATCCGGATCTCAAACTCGGCGCCCTTGCGAATGTGTTGTGGTCCTCGGCCCGCAGCGCGGGGTGCCAATGGGGAGGGCAGGCCCAAGGGGAGAAGCGGGCGAGGATGGCCGCCGAGGGGACACGGGGGCGGAGGACCCGAGCGGACCCGCGGTCCGCGGTGGTGCAGTCGGGGGTCCCAGGCCCCTGCACGAATGACGCGAACCGAGTCCGCGCGGTGGATGAAAAAAAATTCTCGGGCCGCGGTCCTCGAGGACATCTCGTGAGCTGGGTGACGGCGGATACAGCGTCGATTAGACTGCGGCGTGATGCTCCGGCCAGCCAGCTTTGGGCTCGTGCTCGGTCCCGCGCTCGCGGTCGGCCTCGGCCCCGCCTGCGCCAAGCCGACATCGAGCGAGGAAGCCCAGTACGCCGAGCAGCCGGTCGCCGGTGCGACAGCGTCTCGAGCCGAAGAGGAGGTGGTTTCCGACGGCGAAGTCTCCTCGGGGGAAGCGGCCGCCAGCGCGGGCGCGGACAGCCTGGACACGCGTCCAGAGCCGCCCTGGGAGCCGACGGAGGACTATCTGCGCTTCTCGGGGGCCTGCGCCGAGGGTCCCCGGGCGACCTTCGCCTTTGGCGGGGATCTGCTGCTGCATCACGAACTCCAGACCCAGGCCTACGCGGCCTCTACAAGGGAGGGCGCCGCGGTGATCTGGGCGGGGATCGCCGATCTCCTGGCCGAGCCGCAGCTGACCTACCTCAACCTCGAGGGCCCGATGGCCCCCGGCCTCGACCGCGACTTCCTCGACGTCCCCGATCCCGGGCGGAGCTTCGATCGCGTGGTCTACAGCGGCTACCCGCGCTTCAACTATCACCCCTCGATCGCCAAGGATCTCGTGCGCGCGGGGATCGACATCGTGTCGACGGCCAACAACCACGCCCTCGATCGTGGATCCGTGGGCGTGGATCGAACCATCGCTGGGCTGCGCCAGGCCAAGCTCGACTTCGTGGGCACGCGCGAGGCTGGCGCGGACGAGCGCTGGTACACGATCACCGAGGTCGAGGGCATGAAGGTCGGGTGGGTGGCGTGCACCAACAACACCAACCAGATCCCCGACGATCTCGACCAGGTGATGCGCTGTGGCCGGGGGGCTGGGGTCGCCAAGGTCATCTCGCGTCTGCGTGCCACGGGGCGCTACGCCAAGCGAGCGCCCCTCGTCGACGCGGTCATCGTGACCCCGCACTGGGGGAAGGAGTACGTCCACGAGCCGCGGGAGAAGGAGCAGGTCCTCGCGCAGAAGTGGATCGACGCCGGGGCGCTGGCGGTGATCGGTAGCCATCCCCACGTGGTCCAGCCCTGGGAGAAGCGCGTCGCCGAGGACGGCCGCGAGGGCCTGGTGCTCTACTCGCTGGGCAATTTCGCCAGCCACCAGCCCGAGCTCCCGCGGCGCAGCTCGCTGCTGCTCTACGTGGAGCTCGTGCGCGTGCCGGCGGGGGAAGACGACGCGGGCGAGGTGCGGATCGCGGGCGTCCGCTATCTGCCCCTGCACGTGCGCGAAGACGGGGGCCGGTACTTCGTCGAGTCCGTCGATCGCGTGGGCGGGCCGGGGGACGCGCGGGCGCTGATCTCGAGGCTGCTCGGCCCCGCGAACCTGGTCCTGCCCGACGAGCAAAAGCGCGGCGACCCCCACTGCGATCCGGCGTGGCGCCCACACCCGATCCCCGAGTGGGCGGCGCAGGTGGAGCCCGCGGAGATCCCCGCGGGCGCGGGTACAGAGGCGACGGTGGAGCAGCCGGGCTAGGAGCCCGTGGTGGGGTCGACCACGCCCTGCTAGCCTGGCTCGGAGCGCAGCACCCAGGGCATGGCGAAGATCGGGATCGAGGAGCGCGTGGCGCTGTGGGTGGCGGGGTCGTCCTGGCGCTGGCTGAGAGAGCGGGGCGAGCGGAGGCTCTTCGTGGCGGCGCAGCGCGATCCTGCCGTGCTCGGGCGGCGGATCATGGAGCTCGGCAGCGAGTCGCCGAAGTGGCGGGCCGTCGCCAGCCAGGCGCTCCTTCATCAGGTCCTGGCGCCGATGACCTGGCCGGCGGCGCAGCGCGCCCCGGTGGACGCCTGGGGCTCTGCGCGCGAGGTCCTCGACGAGGCCGCCCGCGTCTGGGTCGAGGACGCGGCCTGGCCCGCGGTCATCGCTGCCCTCGACGCTGGGGGCGATCCTCAGGGGGAGCGGCTGGCGAGGGCGGCGGCGAACGCCTGCAGCGGATCCGATCGCGCGGATGTCCGCGCGGCCGTGATCGCGCGGATCATCCCCCGTCTGGAGCTCGACGCGGCCAGCAAGGCGATGCCCCCGGCGTCCGCCGTGATGGTCATGGCGGCGCTGCACTTTGGCGAGCGCGAGGCCATCCCAGCCCTGCGCGCGGCGCTGCTCGGGGCGCCCACGATCTGGCGTGATCGGATCCCCGCGCGCCTCGAGGCCTTTGGCTGCGCGGAGGCATGGCGCGCGCTCGCGAGCTATCACGGGCGCAGCGGCCCCGGAGCCTGGCGGGCCGCTCGCGCGGCGCGATCCCTGGCCTTGCTGCGCCTGGGATCCGAGGCCTTCGAGGGGGACGAGGCCGATCCCGAGCCCGGCGTGCGCGCCCTGGCCCTCGAGGCGATGGCCCACGGCAGCGGGCCCAAGCGACGCCGCGAGCGTTTGATCGCCGCGCTCGCCGACGAGGACGCCTTCGTGCGCTGGCGGGCGATCGCGCTGCTCGCTGGCTGCGAGGGCGAGGTCGTCGACGCGGCGCTGCGCGGGGTGCTCGACGACGGCCGCTCGAGCTCGCTCGAGCGGCGCGCGGCGAGCTTGGTGCTCTACGCCCGCGGGGATCAGCGCCTCGCCGATCAGGTCCACGGCTACGAGGCCTCGGTGGCCAGGGCCAAGGCGCGAGACCGGGCCGCGGCCACGCGCGACTGGGAGGCGCTGCGCGAGCTGATGCGTGGAGGCGCGAGCCGTCGCGAGAAGATCGACTCGGTCGTCGACGCCCTGATCGACGGCCTGCTCGGGGATCCTTGAGCTGGCGAGGAGTGAGCCAACGAACGTCGACGTCGTGACACGAGCCGGGAGATGATGCCATGATCCAACCGTGCTGCTTGGCCCGAAGCTCTGCGCGGTGCTCGTCGTCATGCTCGGGCTCGCGTGTCATCGTGAACAGCCAGAGACCCTCACAGCGCCGATACCGTCAGATTCTCCAACTCAATCGACACCGACCGAGGACACATCGCGCGCGAGCGCGGTTGTGGAGTGGACCCCGCTCGTCATTCGTGATGGCCCCCTGCGGATCATCGGACATGGTCCGGACCTCGCCTCGAGCATTGATGGCTGGCCGCGCCCACTCAGCCTCGCGGGTCTCGAGGCGAGAGGACCAACACCGCGGCTCGATTCGATCGCGCGTGACGAGCGAGTCGCCACTGGCTACGCTGTGGGTCCGAACGGCGACGTGTTTGTCGTCGTTCAGGCGATCAGTCCACGTTCGGGGTGGTACGACGCAGCCGTCCAACGGCGCGATGACGAAGACTGGCGGGCGGTCACGGTCGACACCGACCCGCTACTGGTTGACTACTACAGCGTGCTCTTCGTCCGAAGTGGAGCCGTGTTCGGGCTGCTCGCCCATGGACCCGACGCGAACGCGATCGATCTGTCGTCGCCCGCAGGTGCGAAGCAAGCCGAGCGAGCCATGGCCCAGGCGACGACCAGGTTCGTGCGCATCGCCGGTTCGTCGACAGCGACCACGCCCTCGATCCCGGATAATCGCGCTCTTACAGATGTCCGCGCATCCGCGAACGGAACAGTCCATGCTCTCGCAACTCCGCCCCTCGGTGGCGAGCGAGCCCAGACGCTGCCCGAGGTGCTCCGCTGGGCGCCTGACGCGAACCTACCCCAGCGCTCGCGGCTCCCCGGGCTCTCGTCCGGCGAACATCTTCACCTCTCGACATGTGGCGACGAGGTCATCGTGTTCGGTGATGGACGCTACCTCGCTCGGGAGCAGCGCGAAGGGTGGGTCAAAATCCCCGTCGAACTCCCGAACGATGAGCACCTGGCCGACGCGGGAGACAGGATTCACTCGGCCACATGCACGCCGGACGGTGAGCTGTGGCTCGCGTTGGATCACTCGACCTGGGGCCCCCGCATCCTCTTGCGCCGCCCCCCCGCGAGCAAGCGCTGGATGGTCGCGCGGGTACCTGCCCTGTCCGAAGAGTCGATCTCCGCGCGCCCATTCATCTACGAAGACGGCTGGGTCGAGGCGGAGTTCGAGGGTCACTACGAATTCCCGCGCTACGACGCGCTCGCGTGGGCAGACGGCCGCCTGTGGGTCCTCGCATCCTTCGGGCCGTTAGAGCACCCATTTCGCGGCGTGTACTCGAACATTCGGCGCAACGTCATCTACACAGTCGGCGAGATCGAGCGTGAGCCCGAGATCGCCACACCTCGATACGCCGACTGGGCCGTCGACTCGACAGGCGCGCAACAGGTCGGGGGCAGCTGTGATCCCTTCTGGATGGTGCTCGATCGAACAGGCCGCGCGGACGTCGTCGACGAAGCCAAGCGCGACGCGCTCGCGGAGTTATCGAGCGACCCGGAGGTCGTGGAGCTCCAGCTCCTCTATGTTGGCGAGCTCGACGGTCGTCGTGAGCTCGTCCTCCAGGCCCATGCCGAAGATCCACGAGCCGCCGAGGAGCTCGTCCGTCGCGTGAGCGAGATCCTCGGCCTCGAGCTCTTCGCCGACTGCCGCGTGCGGACGCCTGTCGAAGCGATCGCGGAATTTCGCCGCCTCTGACTCGATCGTGGCAGAAGCTAGAGCGGCAATCAGTTTGGAGGCGCGCGGCTCCTGGCGCCGCGGAAGGTGTCAATGAAAATGAGACAGCTTCGGGTTGGATTTAGTGTCCCGTTGCGGGACTCGCGTGGGTGTCGATGGTCTTGTTCGAACTCGGCGCTGCGCCGAGCATGTCGCGGTGACCGACCCTACGACCAGGTGCTCGGCCGTCGCGCCGTCGCGTTGCATGGCTCAGCGCACGCTGAGCCGCGTCGCGCTCGTCCGCGCGTAGATCTCGGGGTAGTACATCAGCTCGGCCGAGGCCGCGGGCATGACGTAGTCGCCCGGGGTGGTCGCGCGCAGGAACACGGTGGTCCGGTGCGTCCCCGGGGGCAGGTGGTCGGCGAAGATCAGCGCGCGATCGCGGTGGAGCTCCTGGTGGCTGACCCAGCCCGCGCGCGCGCCGGAGATCCGCATGGCGGCGCCGCCCTTGCCGAGCTCGAGGTCGACGGCCTCGAGGCCCGCGGGCAGGGGGAGCTCGGCGGCGAGGTAGTCGAGGGCGGCGCGGGACTCGAGCTCGACGTCGAGGGCGAGCAGGGTCCCGGGGGCGACGCTGGGGGCCTCGTCGAGGGGACCCTGCGCGCTGCGCAGCTGCCTGCGGATCGCCACGCCCTCGGCCTTGGCGGGGAGGTCCGTGGCCGTCGAGGCCCACTCGAGGCCGACGCGGTAGTACATGCGCCCGCTGCCGGCGCGCTCGAGGATCAGCTGATCCGCCCCGCCGCGGGCCGCCTGCGCGGCCCCGCCCTCGCCGTGGACGGCGGCGAGCAGCGCGTCCATGGCGGTGAAGCCGTCTTCGAAGCCAAAGCTGCGATCGTGGATCTGGATCGCGGCCACGGGCTGGTTGGCCAGCCACACCCGACCTTCGAAGTCGGGCGCCTCGGCCTCATAGACCGCGGCGTACTCGGCGAGGGCGAGCAACACGAGCGCGTTCTCCTGGGTGTTGGCCCAGCGCCCGCCCTGGCGCGCCGCGAGCAGGCCGCGGGCGAGCTTGGGGACCAGCGGGTGCTCGGGATCGATGGCGAGCATGGCCAGGGTCACCAGGGCGCTGCTGCGGACCTCGGTGTCCCAGTACCACGTCCAGGTCGGCCCACTGGTCTCGACCTTGGCCACGGCCTCGCGCTCGTCGATGTTGGCCTGGAGCTCGGTGAGCAGGCCGGGCAGGCGCGGGTCGTCGGCGTCGGTGTTGGCGATCGCCAGGTCGAGCATGGCCGCCGCGAACACGGGCAGGCGGTGGCGCTCGGCGTAGAGCTCGTCGAGGGCCTCCGGCGGCGCCGCGCCGCGCTCGGACAGGCTCCAGGCGATCAGCGCGGCCTCGATGGCCTGGTCCTCCGGGGGCGCCGTGCGGGCGAGCCAGGTCGAGAGCATGCGTCGCAGGTAGGACTCGGCGCGATCGAGCATGGGCTCGGGGACCTCGTAGCCGGCGCGCGCCGCCAAGGTGAGCACCCAGGTCGCGTAGGCGCTGGCGTAGGGCGCCTCCGTGGCGCCGCCGGGCCAGTAGGAGAAGCCGCCGCTGCTTAGCTGCATGGCGCGCAGGCGATCGACGCCGGCGCGGACGTAGGTCTTGGTGTCCTCGATGCCCAGGGGGTAGCCCTGCTCGGCGAGCTGGCCGAGGGGGACCAGGGGCAGCAGCGAGCTCGAGGTCTGCTCGACGCAGCCGTAGGGATAGCGGACCAGGTAGGCCACGGCGTCCTCGACCCCGCCGAGGATCGTCGAGCCCACGGACACGCTCAGGCCGCCGAAGTTGGGGTCGACCTGGGTGGGCAAGCGAAAGGGCAGCAGCGCGACCGAGTCCTCGCCGCCGAGGCTGCCGTAGACGGCGACGCGATCGCTGAGGGTGCGCTCGGCCTCGATGACCAGGGGCAGGCGCAGGGCGTCGTGCGCGGTCGCGTTGCCCTTCGCCGTGGGCGCGAGGCCGACCCGGACCTCGAGCTCGGGGGTGCCGGTTGCCAGGGCGCGGACCCGAAAGGGCACGCGGACCTGGGCGCCGGCGTCGACGCTCAGCTCGCTGGTGCCCTGGCCGACGAGCTCGAGCACGCCATCGGCCGCGAGCAGGTCGAGGGCGAGGCTGAGGCGGCCGGGGCCGGCGCGGAGGTTGTCGACGATCACGCCGACCTCCGCGCTGTCGCCCGGGCGCATCACCCTGGGCATGGCCAGGCGAACCACGAGCGGCTGGGTGACGCGCACGCGGGCGTCGGCCAGGCCAAAGCGCGGCTCGACCCGGGCGTCGGCGGCGTCGGGCAGGGGCGAGGAGACCACGGCGCTGAGCCGAAAGGTTGTCAGGTTGTCGGGCAGCTCGCCCTCGACGCGGGCGACCCCGTCTGCGCCGAGCTCGGCGTCACCGATGAAGATCGGCGCGCTCGAGAAATTTTGCCGGGCAGGGGCCGCGGGGCCGCCTGCGGCTGTGAGCGTGCCGCCGCCAAGGCCATAGGCAGAGCCCGAAGCCGAGCCTGATCCATAGCCCCTGCCCGGCGGGTGTTGGCGCCACTTGGGGTCGAAGGCCAGGGGCAGGTAGGGGTCGCCGCTGACCGCGAAGGGCAGGCTCAAGGCGGCGTAGCCGTGGGTGACGCTCAGCCCGGCCGAGAACGCGACGACGAAGGTCTCGACGAAGCTGGGCACGCGCGGGGGGGAGAGCGCGTGGATGGCCTCGTCGACGGCCCACACGCTGACGTGGCCGCGGGCTGGACGATCGAAGCGGTCGTGGGCGTGGACCTCGATGGGGATGGTCTGGCCGGTCTGGGCCTCCTCCGGGGCGACGATCGCGACCCGAAGCTCGCGCCCTTCGCTGCCGAGCTCGACGCTGGCCGCGGCTCGCTCCAAGCGCGGGAGGGGATGCGTCTTGTCTGGCGGCGCGACGGCGAAGACCTCGAAGTGGACACCGGGGACCCAGGCCTCGTCGACGCGCAGGCTGTGCTCGGCCCGGCCGTCCTGGAAGCGCAGCGGCCACAGCTCGTGGAGGCCGCCCTTGGCCAGGACCAGCACCCCGGCGCCCTCGGTCCAGGGGCTGCGCGCCTCGACGCGCAGGCTGTCGCCGACGCTGGGGCTGTCGTCGTCGAGGCTGAGGGTGAGGGAGTCGACCGAAGGCCGGGGGGCGTTGCGGTGAGGGTTGGGCTCGGGGACCCACAGCCAGGTCTCGATGCGCGGCTCGTAGCGCGCGCTGGATCGCTCGGACGCGGGCCCGCGGCCGCGGATCACGACCTCGTAGCTGCCGTGATCGAGGGCCTTGAAGTCGCAGCTGGCCTGGCCCTCGGCGTCGGTCTTGACCTCGCAGCGCGGGAGGGTCTTGCTGCGCCTTTGCCAGCCGACGAAGCGGCGCTCTCCGTCCTCGTTGGCGTACTCGGGCTCGGACCAGCTGCGGGTCAAGCTGACCTCGACGCTGCGCCCCGCCGCGGGGGTGCCGTCGTAGTCCAGGGTCCGCAGGGGCAGGTGGAGGTCGGCGCCGTAGTCCACGCGCCGCGGGCTGTGGCTGGCCAGGTAAAAGGGCGGGTGCATCCACACGCTGGCCTCGGCTCCGACCTCGCGGTTGCTGAGATCGGCGACGGCGACGCTGTGGGTGCATAGCGCGGGCACGTCGTCGTGGGTGGGGGTGGGGGTGAGCGAGTAGCTGTGGTGCCCGTCCTCGCCGACCTTGGTGTGGACCAGGCCCACGGCCGGGGCGCGCGTTCCATGGTGGAGGTTCGGCTGGGGGGCCGTGGACCAGCCGACCTCGACCCCGGGGGGGCGAAAGGCTCGGGGGCTGCACTCGGTCGTGGTCCGCAGCCGCGCCATGGGGACGCGGCCGCCGTAGTAGTAGCTGGCGTCGACGCTGATCGTCGTCGACTCGCCGTGGTGGAGATCGCCGTGCTCGCTCTGGGCGGTGACCTCGAACTCGGGGATCGGGAAGTCTTTGATCTGGAGGGTGGTCCTCGCGCTCGCGCCGAGCAGCTTGGCGTCGAGGTTGTAGTCGCCCAGCGAGGGGGACTCGGGGAGCTCGAGGGTCGCCCAGAACTTGCCGTGGGCCTTGGCGCGGACGCTGCGGCTGGCGATCAGCTCGCCGAGGCGGTCACGCAGCTCGATCTGCACCTCGGTCCCCGCGGGCAGCGGGCGCAGGCCGCTGAGCGCGTAGGGGCTGGCGATCGCCGCCCAGCCCATGGCCCGGACCTGCTCACCGCCCTGGTAGAGGCTGCGCTCGGTCATCAGCGCGGCGCGCACGGACTCGCCGGGGCGCAGCGCCTCGTTGGGGGGGGTGGTCTCGTGGGCGTGCAAGGAGGCGATCGAGAGGACCACCGAGTCGTCCCCGGCGCGGGCGCGCAAGAAGGCCTCGCTCGGGAGCTCGGCGCTGCTCGGCAGGCGCAGCAGGCCGTCGGCGTCGGTCTTCCCGAGCACGCGGCCGTCGCCTGGGTTGGCGTTTGCGGGCAGCAGCTCGAGCTGCGCGCCGGCGACGGGGCGATCGTCGTCGAGGCGCGCGACCCGGACGAGGCCGCCGGGCAGGGAGCCGAGGGCCACGATCCCGAGGTTGGTGATCTGCACGAGGGTGCGCTGGCTCGAGGGGAGGGCGCGGCCCTGGGCCCGGGGCAGGAGATCGTCGACGGCGACGTCGACCATGACCGTGGCCGGCTTGCCGCCGGTGTACTTGGCGAGGTCGATGGGCAGCGAGGACCAGCCATATTGACCGCTGTGGCTCAGGGGCACGATCGCCTCGACGATCCGGGCGTGATCCTTGGACGGCCAGCGCGGCTTGTGCCCGGTCCAGCGCTCGGTCAGGGCCACGGGCGCGTGGTCTCGATCGAAGACCGCCACGCGCACGGCCAGCGCCTCGACGTGGCGGCTGTCGACGCCGACCTCGAGCGGGCGATGGCTGGGCAGGGTGCCGCCGGGGCCGAGCTCGAGGCTCGGGGGCGGCTCGACGAATTGCACCTCGAAGCTGCGCTCGCCGGTGATGGCCTGGCCATGGACATCGCGCAGGCCGTCGTCGAGGGTGACCGTGTAGGTCTTGCCGCGCTCGAAGTCACCCCAGACCATCACGCCGCTGTAGGCGTCGAGGGCTTTGGGCGGCTCGGCGCTCCAGTCGTAGTCGCGGTCGACGGCCAGGCTGCCGCTGCCGTGCTCGCTCGGGCTCACGCGCACGCGCTTGGCCGAGGCGCGGGGCAGGGGGGCGGAGAAGCGCAGGTAGATCGGGCCGAGATCGCAGCCGTCGGCGTAGCGCTCGCGCTCGCACTCGAAGTGCGTGACCTCGACGCCTGGGGCGACGCGAAAGGAGAACGCGGCCGCGTTGGCCATGGGTCGCGGGCCGACCTTGCCGACGAGGCCTGCGTCGACGTGCACGACCACCTCGCTGCCGGCCGGCCAGCGCGTCGCCGGTCGGACCTCGAATTGTGGAGGGGTCTGCCAGGCGTCGGGCGCCGCGATCAGCTTGCGCACGCGGACGTCGACGGGGCGGCGCTGGCCGTTGGCGTCGATCGCCTCGGCCCGGGTGTGGCGGCGCAGCTCGGCCAGGCCGATCGCCTGGCTCGAGTAGAGCTCGACCGGGGTCTTCCAGTCGTAGTGCGCCTCTCGCTGGCTGTCGTCGCCATGCCCCATCTGGTGCTCCCAGGGCAGCGACATGCGCAGCTCGGGGCCCTCGGTGGCGAAGCGCCAGTCGAGGGCGACGTCCAGGTTGGGCCCGTCGACGGCCGCGAGCGAGGCGGTGAACTGCACGTGGAATTCGGTCGCCAGGGGCAGGGGCTGCGCGGGCTCGAAGACCAGGCGCGTGGGCTCGGCCCAGAACACCTCGCCCGGGATCGCGGGGGTGATCCGGAGGCCGGCCTGCTCGGGGGCGACGCGCTGCTTTTCACCCAGGGGGACCATGGCCCTGTTGAAGCGCAGCTGGATGTCCTGCTGCATGTTGGTCTCGCCGATCGGGCCGTAGTCGAGGACCTCGGGGGCGGGCAAGGTCGGGAGCTCGGGCGGCTCGGGGTCGCCAGAGCGGGCGCCCCCTTCGAGATCGAGGCCGCCGCCGCGCGAGGCCGCGAGGCTCGCGGGATCGAAGGCCTCGAGCACCTTGGTCTGGTCGTCGACGCGGGGCGCTCGCTCACCGAGGCGAGCGCCCGCCTTGCAGCCGAGGCCGAGGCTCGACAGGGCGATCAGGGCGATCAGGGCGATCAGATACAGCCACGAGGAGGACCAACGAGGCAGGCGGCACACGGGAGCAGCGTCACACCCGCGGCCTTCGCACGTCAATGACGTAGCAGGCACGGGCCCTGCGACGCCCTCGAGCCGTGGAAGTTCCCGGGCCTGTGCTCGCGCTCAGAGCAGGCCGTGGAGCGGGCCCGAGGGGGCGGCGAGCTCGTCGACGCGGCGGCTGACCTCGGGGTCCTCGACGAGCGGGGGCGCGTGCCAGGGCTTGATCCTGGCGTCGATGATCAGCGGCCCCGTGCAGCCCCAATGCTTGTGCTCGGTGAACGCCCCGACGCCGTGGACGTCGTGGCTGGGGTTGCAGCGGGTGAAGCCGACCCACAAGAAATTGTTCAGGGTCCGCGCGCAAAACTCCGCGTCGTCGACGAGCAGGAGCAGCGGGAAGCCGGCCAGGCGCGCGGCCTGGGGCTCGAGGCCGGCAGCGATGGCCTGTGCCGCGGCGTAGCCCTGGTCCGGGCTCGAGAAGGCCGGCCCGCGCACGGCCAGGACCCCGGGCATGACCACCCGAGGATCGCTGCACCCCGCGGGCAGCGAGAGATCGCTGGGCAGGGCGTCGGCCAGGGCCCGGCGCGGCGCCCCGCGGGCGGCGATGACCAGCTTGGAGCCGGCGTTGAGCCCCGTGCCCGAGTAGTCGAGGGTGTCGATGGTCGTGCGCGTATGAAAGTGGAGGTCGTGGGTCCAGTCGACCCGGGCGAGCAGGTGCTGGATGAACGCGGCCTCGTCGCTCACGTCGAGCTGCGGGTCGTCGTTGCCGTCGACGATCATCAAGACCTTGGCGAGCGAGGCCTGGTTGAAGCCGAGCAGGGCGTTGGCGATGGTCAGCAGCTCCTGGGGCCGGCCGGGCTTGTAGGGCACGTAGCGCTCGGAGCCGATCGCCAGCAGCAGGGGGTGGACGCCGGCCGCGTCGACGGCGTGCATGGCTCGCAGGCCGGGCACGGACGCGGGGACCATCGGCCCCGTGAGCGTGTGGATCAGCGCGCCGAAGCTCGTGTCCTCCTGGGGCGGGCGGCCGACCACGGTGAACGGCCAGATCGCCCCGGGGCGGTGGTGCACGGCCTCGACCCGCATCACCGGGAAGTCGTGGCGCAGCGAGTAGTAGCCGAGGTGATCGCCAAAGGGACCCTCGGGCTTGGTGCGCGTGGGATCGATGGTCCCCAAGATCGCGAAGTCGGCGTCAGCGAGCACGCGAAAGCCCTGGTGGGCGCGCACCCGGACCCGGCGGTTGGCGAGCATGCCCGCGAACACGAGCTCGGACAGGCCCTCGGGCAGGGGCATGACGGCGGCGAAGGTGTGCGCCGGCGGACCGCCCACGAAGATAGCGACTTTGAGCGCCTCGCCCCGGGCCGCGGCGCGCTGGTGATGGACCCCGATGCCGCGGTGGATCTGGTAGTGCAGCCCGACCTCGTCCTCGGCGTAGTCGTTGCCGGCGAGCTGGACGCGGTACATCCCGAGGTTGGCGGCCAGCGGCCGGGGGTCGTCGGGGTCTTCGCTGTAGACCTGGGGCAAGGTGATGAAGGGGCCGCCGTCGCCGGGCCAGCTGACGATCTGCGGGAGCTGATCGAGGCTGGTCCGGCAGCCGAGCACGGGCGCGCGCCCAAAGCTGGGGACGCGCCGCGGGAGCGAGCGCAGCCCGGCGAAGGGCAGGCGCCAGAAGCGAAGCGGCGCGCGCAGCACCGCCGTGGGGTCGGCCTTGGCGGCGATCGCCTGCTCGACCAGGCGCAGGCTGTCACGGAAGATGAAGCGGCTGCGCTCGAGCGTTCCGAACAGGTTGCAGACGGCGGGGAAGGGCGAGCCCTCGACGCGCTCGAAGAGCAGCGCGGGCCCGCCGGCGAGGTAGAGCCGGCGCTGGACCTCGGCCATGACCAGCTTTGGATCCATGGGCTGGGCGACGCGGACCAGGTGGCCGTGGCGCTCGAGATCGTCGACGCACTCGCGGAGGCTGCGGTAGCCCAAAGCGAGGCGTTGATAGCACGGCAGCGCCCGGCTTCCAGGCGCCGCGCGTGCCGCGAGCACTGCGGCTGGTTTGGAGGGGGCGAGGCTCGTGGTATGGAGGCCCGCGATGCGGCTTCGCTCGCGCAAATTCGTGGTCCTCGCTCCGCTCTCGCTGGCCTGCCTCGCGCTGGGCTGCAACGAAGGGGAGACTCAGCGGCCGGAGGTCGACGCTGGCGCCGAAGCCGGGCAAGCCGCGGCCGCGGAGCTGCCGGGGAGCCCAGAGGCTGGGGAGGCTGGGGAGGCTGGGGAGGCTGGCGAGGTCGAGCCCGCTGGCGAGGTCGAGCCCGCCGGCGAGCCCGAGCCCGAGCCGGTCAAGCTCGCCGCCCCCGATGGCACGCCGATGCTCGCTTGCGGCGACGGCCCGCCCGAGATGGCCTGCATCCCCGGTGGCGCGTTCATCCGTGGCTCCGACGACGGCCCGGAGAACACCCGACCGCGCGCGGACATCTGGATCCAGACGTTTTGGATGGATCTCAACGAGGTCACCAACGCCGAGTACGAGGCCTGCGAGAAGGCCGGCGAGTGCCCGAAGTCGGGGCCGCAATACCTCGACTTCGATCGCCCCGAGCAGCCGATCAACGGCGTCAGCTGGTTCGACGCCAGGGCCTACTGCGAGGCCCAGGGCAAGCGCCTGCCCTGGGAGGCCGAGTGGGAGAAGGCCGCCCGCGGGACCGACGGCCGGCTCTACCCCTGGGGTGACGAGCCCGCGACCTGCGAGCTGGCGATCATCAAGGGCGAGGCGGAGGGCCGGGGCTGCGGCTTGAAGAAGGCCGGCAAGAAGCCCGAGACCGGCCGCGTGTGGCCGGTCGGCTCGCGCCCGGCCACGCAGTTCGGGCTCTTCGACATGGCCGGCAACTCCTTCGAGTGGGTCGGCGACTGGTACACGCGCTCCTACGAGGAGTGCGGCGAGGGCTGCGTGGGCCTCAACCCCAAGGGCCCCTGCGAGGGCGAGGACGACTGCCCCGGCTACAAGCACAAGATCGTGCGCGGGGGCAGCTGGTACTGGGGGGCGGATCGCGCCACGACGATCTATCGCCGGCCGCACGTGCCCCGCAACCAGCCCTTCCACCACTTCGGCTTTCGCTGCGCCGCGGACCTCGATCAGGCCTCGCGGATCGTCGAGCTGCGGGCGGCCGAGGCCGACCTCGCCGAGTCGACGGCGGACGCGGACGAGGGGACCGAGGACTCCGCGCCCGCGCCGAAGTGAGGGCTGTCTTCGGCGCGCTCAGAGTCTGTGAATTTTTCCCGCACGTCGTCAGGTGCGTCGCGGGGGAGAGATTCACAGACCCTCAGTTGCGCGGGAACCCGAGCGGCTCGGCGCGCAAGAACACCTCGCTGGCGGTGTAGCCCGCGCGGGAGACGACGATCAGGTGCGTGCCGGCGTTGAGCTGGAGCACCTCGACGCCGTCGCCGTGGAGCTCCGGGTGCTCGACCCTCCCGCTGAGCTTGGGGTGGTGAAAGTCGACGACCCTGCGCTTGCCTCGCTCGGCGGCGACGTCGACGACCGTGATGCTGACCCCCTCGGGGGCGCGGGTCTCGAATTGCACGGCCTGGGTCTGGTCCAGCTCCAGGCGCAAGGTCCTGTACATGCCGGGCTCGAGATCCCACAGCGGGCCCATGGTCGTGTCCTCGCTACAGCGCAGCGAGACGTCGAGCCAGCGCTCCGACTCGATCGCGGTGACCGCATCTTCACGCAGGCCGGGATAGTAGTAGGCATTTTGCTCGAGGTACTGGAGCTCGAGCGCGTCGTAGTCGCGGTTCGTGAAGCGCTCGAGCGCCCGCTCGAGCTCGGGCGGCCCAGCCCCAGTGACCACCGTGTTGGCGATGGCGCGCACGGTGCTGGGGCCGCGGGCGGCGTTGAGGTAGGCCATGAAGTGCATGGCGACGTTGTAGTCGAGCTGCCCGTAGCGGTAGCCGGAGGAGGTGATCCACAGCAGCTCGCTGGGCACGGGGCTGCTGGATTGGGGGCGCCGCGAGCCCACGCCGGAGTAGAGCTCGGCGAGGCCCTCCTCCAAAAAGAGGCTGTTTTGGGCTTCGGCGTTGAGCACCGCGTGGACGATCTCGTGGGCCACGCTGTCGCCGGAGCCGATGATCACCCGGGTGCCAGGGTAGTAGCAGCCCAGCGCGGTCGAGCTGCACCAACTATCGAGATCATCCGTAATCCAGTAGAACCGAATGCGTTCCCCGTAGGGAACGGTCTTCGCCAGTGACGATTCGACGAAGCTCAGATGCTCTTCAAAGTAGGCCAGGGTGCCCTCGCACACCGGCTGCTCGAAATCTGGCGCGATCTCGAAGTGCTCGGTGCGGTAGCGGACCTCGGGGACCTCGGTGCAGGCAGCGAGGCTTCCCGTGCCAGCGAGGCCGCAGGCGATCAGCAGCGTGGTCATCACGCGGGAGGTCATGGCGAGCCCTCGCAGCCTGCGGGTTGTTCGCGCTCGCTTTCGCGCTGGCGCCTGCTCGTGCCCGGGCCCTGCGCCCGATCCCTGATCGCTTCGAACATCTGGATCCCCGCCCGTCGAATCAATTGATGCTCCAGGCGACGACGCTGAGCAACCGCGCCGGCGTCAATTTGGGCTATCGCCGCGCCTTTGGCCGCCACTTCAGCCTGGGCGCGAGCTTCGAGTACGTCTACCCCGACGTCGGCTACGGGCATATCCAGGCCCTCGGCCATACCCTCGAGGCGACCGGCTGGATCTCGCGGCCGTGGCTGGGTGTATATTTCTCGCTCAGCTTCACCGTGGGACAGAACTTCCTGTTCGGGGCGCCCAGCATCAACGCCGTGGCGCTCGGCGGCGGCGGATCCATGGGCTGGTCGTGGGACTTCCTCGATCACCTCAACCTCGGCATCGAAGGTGGCCTGCGGCGGATGAGCACGGTCAAGCAGGCGCCGCCGATCTGCAGCCGAGCCGAGCAGTGCATCATGTTGCGCGAGGAGTTCGTCCCTCGCTTCGCGCTGACTTTTGGCTACCGCTTTTGAGCCCCCGGGGACGTCTACGCCGCTGGCCGCTTGGACTTACAGGCCGAGGCCGAGCGGTGGCTCTTGGGGCCCGGGGAGCCGGGGGGGGCGCTCGCGGGGAGTGCGTGGATCGGCATTGGAGGCGGCTCCGCGCGGCGTAATTTGCTTGAGTGGCGCGGATCACAGCCATAGTATCGGTCCATGCCGGTTAAAAAGCTCGCTTGTCTTGGACTCCTGATTGGCCCCCTCCTCGCTGGATGTGGAGCGGAGGGCGCGGCCGACGATAGGGGCGAGAGCGCCGGCACCGAGGACTCGGGGAGCGAGGATGAAGTCGGCGAGACCGGCGAGACCGGCGAGACCGGTGAAGAGGGCGACACGGGCGAGACCGGGGACACGGGCGAGGTCGCCGATCCGCTGCCGGAGGCGCCGGTCGGCGAGTGGCTGTGGGTCGAGATCGAGGGCACCTTTTGCCGCGACGGCTCACCCGCGGGCCTGGGGGTGCGCTACGCCGAGAACAGCGACAAGCTGGCGATCTTCTTGGAGGGCGGCGGGGCCTGCTTCAACTCGCTGACCTGCACGCTCAACCCCTCGAGCATCGCCACGGGAAAATTCGATCCGGGGCCCTACTCGGGGGTGTTCGACGACGAGGAGGCCGACAACCCGCTGATGGAGCACAACTTCATCTACATGCCCTACTGCACGGGGGACGCGTTCATCGGCAGCGAGCCCGTGGGCAACGTCCCCGGCGGTCCCCAAGGTCAGCTCTTCGTCGGTCACGACAACGTCATCACCTCGCTCGAGCGCGTCGTCGACACCTTCCCCGAGCTCGATGACGTCGTGGTCCTGGGCATGAGCGGCGGCGGCTTCGGGGCCGCGTCGAACTACCACACCTTTGCGAGCTTCTTCCCCGACAACGACGTCGCGCTGATCGACGACTCCGGCCCGATCTTTCGCGACGAGTACCTCGCGCCCTGCCTCCAGCAGACCTTCCGCGACGTCTGGGGCGTGGACGACTCGCTGCCGCAGGACTGCGCGGACTGCTTTGGGGCCGACGGCGGCGGGCTGTGGAACTATCTGCCCTTCGTGGCCGAGAGGTACCCCAACGCGCCCAAGGGCATGATCTCCTCGGAGTCCGACGGGACAATCTCGACCTTCTTCGGCTTTGGCGCCAACGACTGCAGCGCCGTCGTGCCGAGCTTCCCGGAGTTCACCGAGGCGCTCTATGACCTGCGTGACAACGTGCTCGTCGAGCCGAGCTGGGGGACCTACTTCCTCGAGGGCAGCGACCACACCTACCTGGGCGGGAGCGACTTCTATGGCATCGAGGTCGATGGCGTGCTGCTCGTGGACTGGGTCGAAGACTTGGTCGACGGCGCGCCCAGCCACGTCAGCCCGCCCTGACCTGAGCTGAGCTGAGCTGAGCTGGCGCCGCGGGCACCGGGCGCCAGGGAGACCATGTGAGCCACATTGGTGACGACCTGGGCGTCAGCCTGCGGAGGCGCTGGCTCCAGCCTGTTCGAGCGCGCTCGACTTCGTGGTGACCACGAGGGAGGGGCGTGCGACGATTGGCGTGTATGGACAGGCTCTGGCAGGACCCCAAAAAGCGCCGCGTCGCGGCTCAGCTCGCCATGCTCGGGGCGATCGGCGTGGGCCTGCTCTCCGCCAACGACGAGTTCGCGCAGGCGGGTGGAGACTGCTTCACCGAGAACGAGTGCACCTTCAAGAAGCCCAACTTCATGATCGTGCTCGACTACTCGTCGTCGATGAGCGAGCCCTTCGGCGCCGCGGACGAGACCCGCTGGCAGGTGGCCGTGGACGCGATCACGGCGTTGATGACCACCAACGGCGGCTACTTCCAGGAGAACATGCGCGTCGGCCTGATGCGCTTCGGCCACGACGACGACCCCGACGTCTCGGGGACGACGATCCCCGGAGACAGCTCGGGGATCATCGACGGCCAGGCCCTCGACGTGCACTGGTACGACCGCGAGGGCGAGGATCAGAGCTACCTCGAGTGCAACGGCGAGGCGATCATCGCCGCCTTGCAGACCACCCCCGCGCCGCTTTGCCCCGGGGGCCCCGGGGCGTGCTCGGGCATCGGGACGTGGACCAAGGGCGCCATGGACTTCACGGCCGCGCTGATCGCCGAGAGCAAGGCCGCGCACCCCGAGGACACGGTCCCCGGCGACGAGCGCTTTTATGGGCTCATGGTGATCACCGACGGCGCATGGACGGCGGCCGAGGGCACCCCGGTGCTCTCTCCGCCCGAGGACAACCCGGCGATCACCGCCGCTGCGCTCTTCGACGGCCAGGGGATCCCGACCTACGTGGTCGCCGTGGCCGACGCGGGTGATCTGCCCTTCGCCAACGAGCTCGCCGAGGCCGGCGGGACCAACGAGTCGCTCGCGGCCGCCAACCCCACGGAGCTCTTCCAGGCCATGGGCGCGGTGGTCCAGGACATCGCCGATCAGGTCGTGGTCCCCGAGTGTACGGCGGGCCTGCCCCGGGTGATGGTCCTGCTCGACGCCTCCTCGTCGATGCTCAACGTCGGCGAGCAGCCCGGCGAGCCCGGTCAGACCGGTTGGGACCTCGCGCGCGAGGCTCTGGCCGCGGGGGACAACTCGCTCTTCGACGTCGAGGTCGAGAACCTCGGGCGACCCGTGGAAGACCTGATCCATCTCGGCCTCGCGGTGTTCGGGGGCGACGACCCGGCGGAGGAGCGGGTGCTGGTTCAGTACGGGCCGTGCATGCAGGACAACTTCGCCTGGGCCCTGGATCCATCGACCTCTTGCGCCGAGCCGGGCTGTGACGACCCCTGGGGCGGGCCGCCGATCCTCTGGAGCTTCGTCGACGGCAGCACGGTCTCGCCCTTCTTCGACCAGGCGACCCACAGCCACATGCCGGCCTGCGAGGCGGGCTTTCCCTTCTGCACGGGCTCGGGGACCTACACCCACCGCGGCCTCGAGCTCGTCTTCGACAACCTCCTGGCCTATCGCGCGGATCCGCCGGATCTCTACCCCGCCGACGAGGACACGCAGTACGTCAACGTGCTGATCACCGACGGCCAGTACAGCGGCTATTCGACGGACGCCCAGGTCCAGGGTGCCCTCGAGGCGCTCTTCGCCGAGGGCGTGGTCACCCATGTGATCGGCTTTGGCGACAACCTGGGCAGCGCCGAGGCCCAGCTGCAGCTGATGAACATGGCCGCGTGGGGATCCGGCGGGCAGCAGGGGCCCTTCGACGCCGACACCCAGGCGGAGCTGGAGGCCGCCCTCGGGGCGATCATCGAGGACATCGAATTCGACCCTTGCTGCGCCTTCAACGACTGCTCCGAGAACCCCGAGCCGACCACCGAGGAGCCGGATCCCGGCATGGACAGCTTTGGTACGGCGGACACGGCCGACAGCGCGGACACGGCCGACAGCGCGGACACGGCCGACGGCGCGGACACGGCCGACGGTGCCGACTCGGCCGAGGGCGCCGACTCGGCCGAGGGCGCCGACTCGGCCGAGGGCGCGGACTCTGCCGACGGCGCCGACTCGGCCGAGGGCGCCGACTCTGCCGAGGGCGCCGACTCGGGCTGGGAAGACGGCGGCTGGGAAGACGGGGACGGGACCGCGGGGGACTCGGCCGATGAGGTCGGGGAGGGGGGCGACGCGGGCTTTGGCGGCGAGTTCAACCCCAACGGCCGCGGCTGCGGCTGCGCCCTCGAGCAGGCGGACGCCGCGGGCGGCCGGGGTCGCGTCCCCTGGGCCCTGCTCGCGCTCTTTGGCCTCGCGGGGCTCCGCGGAGTCCGGGGCCAGACGCGGGGCAGCAGGCGCCGCGTCAGGAGCCCGCGGTGATCAGTTCTTGCCCCACAGCTGGCCAGTGAACACGAAGGCCATGACGATGGTCGGCAGGCCTGCGCTCACGTCGCGGCCGGTCCGCCAGCGGTGCTTGATGTTCCACTGGGGCAAGACCAGCAGGGTCGGCCGGTTGAAGCGCGGGTGCTTGTCGGGCCGGTCGTAGAAGATGTAGCCGATCTCCGGCCCGAGGCGGAATTGCGGGCCGTTGGGGTTGTCGATCACGTCGCCGGGCTCATAGACGCGATCGGGATAGAAGGGCATCACCGTGGTCGCCCGGGCGCCGGTCATCAGCGAGGAGTTGCGGGCGTTCTCGAAGTCGTGGATCCACAGCAGGTCGGTGTCGTTGTAGAGCACCCAGCCCTTGTTGGGGACCAGCGCGTCGATGCGGATCGCGTAGAAGAGGTCGTCGTCGCCGCGCAGGTTCAAGCTGTTGTAGTGGACCGTGGTCGTGCTGCGCAGGGCGAGGCCCTTGTAGCGGGCCTGGACCAGGGCTTCGAGCTCGATCTGGTGCCCGGTCGAGACGTAGTTCTTGCCCTCGTCGGCGAGGATGTCGAGGTTGGTCTCGGAGAAGTCGTCGTAGGGCGACTGGAACGACTGCATGTACTGGAAGGTCGAGAAATAGGCGACGTAGCTATAGGTCGCGCGCAGGCGGAACACCGCGGCGGGCTGGATCTGCAAGGTCGCGCCGACCAGGGCGATCGCCGGGCTGACCACCGGGCGGAAGAACACGCCGATGTTGCTGCCCTTGAGGAGCGCCTTGCTCTTGTCGTAGAGCCGATATTGGTAGCCGATCCACAGGCGCTCCTCGAGGCCGAGGGGGTTGATGCGCGGGGCCAGCAGGCTCGTATAGGTGATGCTGTGCCTGTCGCCGATGTCGACGGGGATCTGGATCTTCTTCTCGGGCGGGCGGGCCTCGCTGCCCTGCTCGGGATCGCTGGGCGCGGCCGCGGGGGCGCCCTCGGACAGGGCGGGCTCGGGCGGCGCGTCGGCGCTCGCGGCCTCGATCTCCTGCTCCTGCGCGGGTGCAGCCGCGTTCGCGGGCGCAAGCGCTTGCTCGGGTGCAGCGCCTTGCTCGGGGGAGAGCGCCGGCTCGGGCGTGGGTTGCTCGGGCGCGGCGCCCTGTTCGGGCGAGAGGGGTTCTTCGGGCGCAGCCTGGGCCGTCGCCGAGGTGGCGCTAGCGAGCAGACAAAATGAACACAGGAGCAGGGAGGACCAAGGATGCTTCACGGTCATGACCAACGCGGGCGAACCCAGGGCACGCTACGGTGAACGCCCGTCCTGCGTCAATCGAGTTGTTCGTGCGAATGAAATAAAGTGATTCCACGCCGTGCACTTTTTTGGGCATACTGCGGTCGGTGTCATCGATCGGCTTCGCAACTTCGACCAAGACGCTGCTCAAGGGAGCCAAGACCGTGATGGTCGTCGCTCCCCAGCGGGTCTTCACTAAAAACCGCCTCCCCAGCCTGCTCGGCAAGAAGAACGACGAGCTGGTGCTCGAGCTCGCCAAGGACGTCAAGCCGGGCGACCTCGGATCCGCGGGGACGACATTGACCGGACGAGAGCCGCGTCAGCTCGCTATTGGCATGCTTCCAAACGACGTTTCGAGGGCGAACTCGCCGACTCGTGCGGAGAGCGTGCGGCGTGTGATTGCGGCCTCGGGTGTCGCCAAGGGCAAAGGCAAGCTCGCGATTGTGCTGGTCGTCGACGACGAGGCCCACGTGCTCGCGCAGACCGTGGCGATCGGGCGCTGCTTTCCGCAGTTCTCGGGCAAGTCGAAGGCGCCCGGGTCCAGGCGCGTGCAGATCCTCGCCGTGGACGCCAAGGGCAAGCCCGTGAAGGCGCCTGCGCTGACTCACGCGATGCTCGCGGCGTCCCGCGACAGCGCCGAGCTCGTCGACACGCCCCCGAGCGAGCTCCACCCCGAGAGCTTCGCCGCCCGGGCCCGGGCCATGCTCGAGGACATCGCGGGCGTCGAGATCGAGGAGATCGTCGGAGACGAGCTGCTCGAGCACGGGCTCGGTGGGATTCACGCGGTGGGCCGCTGCGCGCTCTCTGCCCCGCGCATGTTCGTCGCGCGCTACAGTCCGGCGGAGCCCGGCGAGCGCCACGTGGCCCTGGTCGGCAAGGGCGTCACCTACGACACGGGCGGCCTGCACCTCAAGCCGCGCGGCGCCATGGAGGGCATGAAGTGCGACATGGGCGGAGCCGCGGCGGTGCTCGGCGCCTTCCGGGTGATCGCCGGAGCGGCGCCCGACTTCGCGGTCTCGCTGGTGCTGTGCATGGCCGAGAACGCCATCGGGCCGGCGGCCTACAAGCCCGACGACATCCTGACCATGCACTCGGGCAAGACCGTGGAGATCAACAACACCGACGCCGAGGGCCGGCTGCTCCTCGCCGACGGGGTCAGCTGGGCGGCGCGCGAGCTCGAGGCCGACACGATCTTCGACGCGGCGACGCTCACCGGCGCGCAGCTGATCTCCACGGGAGTCCTGCACGGGGCGGTCTACTGCAACGACGAGGCCCTCGAGCGCGCGGCGATCGCTGCCGGCCAGGCCTGCGGCGAGCTGGTCCACCCCTTGCCCTTCGCCCCCGAGTTCTACAAGCAGGAGTTCTCGAGCACGGTCGCGGACATGTGCAATTCCGTCCGCAACCGCATGAACGCCCAGTCTGCCTGCGCTGGGCAATTCGTCTACAACCACCTCGCGGGCACGAGCGCGCGCTGGCTCCATCTGGACCTCGCCGGGCCGGCCTTCCCCAAGGATCGCGGCACGGGCTACGGCGTGGCGGTGCTGGCCACGACGATCCTGGGGCTGAGCGAGCTCGATCCCGAGCCCGCGGCCTGAGAGCCGCGCTGGGCCTCACCACGGGCTCCTCGCCGCCGGTCTGCTTCGGGCCGAGCGGCGACGCGGGGCCGAGTTTTCCGGGAATTTGCCGAGTTCCCGGAGAGCTGGCCCGCGCGTGGGCGCGTCTGGCACGTTCTCGACCGCCCGCGGGGCAAAGTGGGGCAGCGCCGGGGCAAAGACGCGGGCGGCTGTCGCTGGATCGTGCCAGCGGCAGCCTTCCTTGCTAGTCTGGCCAGGTCCCGTGACCGATCGCCGTGACTCGTTGCGCTTCGCCTGCGCTCACCACCGCTGTGCTCACGCAGGCAGCTCCTCAGACTTCACCTTGCCCGGCGCGAAGTCTCACTATCCGCCGGACCTCGAGATCGAGCCGATCCATCTCGACATCGATCTCCAGGTCGACGTCGACGGTCGTCGGGCGCTCGGCAAGGTCACCCACACCCTGCGCTGGCGGGCCGCGGGGGCCCGGAGCCTCAGCCTGCACGCGGTCGATCTGCGCGAGCTGAGCGTCCGCGATCCGGCCGCGCCAGACGACGCCCCGGGGCTGCGCTGGCGCTACGACGGCGAGGTCATCCGGGTGCGCTGGGACGAGGGGGCCGCGCGCGACGAGACGCGCCAGCTCGAGATCCGCTACCGCGTGGTCGAGCCGTGCTCGGGGCTGTTGTTTTCGGGCCCGGCGAGCTTCGGCGAGGCCTGGCCGCAGGCGCCGCGCTTCGCCGCCACGGACCACGAGACCGAGCGCGCGCGCCACTGGCTGCCGACCATCGACCTGCCCGCGGTGCGCACCAGCTTGGCCTTTCACCTGCGCGCCGACGCGGACCTGACGATCCTCGCCAACGGCGTGCTCGAGCGCGAGGAGGTCCACGACGACGGGACCAAGACCGCGCACTGGCGCCTCGACCAGCCCTGCCCGAGCTACCTGGTCTGCTTTGCGATCGGCGAGTTCGTGCGCCTCGACGATGGCGAGTGCGATGGCGTCCCGCTGGCTTACTTTTGCAGCCACGAGCACGGCGTCGACCACCTCTCGCGGGCCTTTGGTGGGACCGCCGAGATCATGCGCTGGATGACGGCCAAGCTCGGCACGGCCTTCCCCTATCCCAAGTACTTCCAGTTCGCGCTGCCCCACTTTGGCGGGGCCATGGAGAACATCTCGCTGGTCAGCTGGGACGATCAGTTCCTGCTCGACGAGGCGCTGGCCGGGGAGTGGGGACAGCTCGTGGATCAGGTCAACGTCCACGAGATGGCGCACAGCTGGTTCGGCGATCTGATCGTCTGCCGCGACTACGCCCACGCCTGGCTCAAGGAGAGCTGGGCGACCTATATCGAGGTGTGCTGGTTCGAGGACGTGCTCGGCCGCGACGAGCAGCTCTACGAGCTGTGGCTCAACGCCCGCGCCTACTTCCGCGAGGCCGACAGCCGCTACAAGCGAGCGATCGTCACGCGCGAGTACAACAGCTCCTTCGATCTCTACGACATGCACCTGTACCCGGGCGGGGCGGCGCGCTTGCACACGCTGCGCTGCTGGCTCGGCGACGAGCTGTTCTGGGAGGGCGTGCACGCCTATATCCGCGACAACGCCGGCAAGGTGGTCGAGACCGAGGATCTGCGCCGGGCCTTCGAGCAGGTCAGCGGGCGCTCGCTGGTCGAGTTCTTCGAGCAGTGGATCTACAGCCCCGGCTACCCCCTGCTCGAGGTCGAGTTCGACTGGGACGATGAGCACCACCGCGGCGGGTTCACGATCAAGCAGGCCCAGCTCGACGCCAAGGCCGGCGTTGGCCTGTTTCGCTTCCCGCTGACCCTGGCGTGGACCGTCGACGGCGAGGAGGTCCGCAAGCAGGTGATGATCGAGCGTGAGCGCCACGCCTTCACCTTCGAGATGGACGGCGAGCCCGACATGGTCCGCGTCGACCCGGACTTCGAGGTCCTGCACAAGCTCGACTTCGACCCCGGCGACGACAAGCTCGAGGCTCAGCTCGTCGACGCGCCCGACGTGCTCGGGCGGATCCTCGCCGGCCGCGAGCTGGCCAAGAAGGGCAAGCCTGGGCTGATCCACAAGCTGCGCGAGCGCTGGTCGAGCGAGCCCTTTTGGGGCGTGCGCGTCGAGTGGGCCAAGGCCCTGGGCGAGGTCGGCTCGGGGGCGGCAGTCGAGGCCCTGGTCCACGCGCTGCGCGTGGAGGACGACCTGCGCGTGCTCGAGGGGCTGCTGCGCGCCTGCATCGACGTCCGCGATCCCGCCCTCGCCGAGGCCGTGCTCGAGCGCCTGCGCGCCGGCTTGCCCCATCGCGCGAGCATGGTCGCCTGGGAGGTGCTGGGCTCGCAGCGCGATCGCGCGCCCTTCGAGGCGATCGCTACGGCCAGCGCCGAGACCGGCTACAACGGCTTCGAGCAGAGCGGGGCGATGCGCGCGCTGGCGGCGACCCGCGACGCGCGGGCCCTCGATCTGCTGCTCGCGCACACGCAGGCGGGAGCGAGCTCCAACCGCGCCCGTCCGGCGGCGGCCCTGGCCCTCGGCCAGCTCGCGCGCCGCCTCGACAAGCGCGCCCGCGAGGCCGCCATCGAGCGCCTCGTCGACCTGTTGCGCGATCCCGTCCCGCGGGTTCAGTTGGCCGCCGTCTCGGGTCTCGATGCGGCCCGCGCGACCGAGGCGATCGCCGCGCTCGAGCGCTTCCGCGACCGCATCACGCACCAAGACGGCGTGCGCGTCGACCAGGTCCTGGCTTCGCTGCGCAAGGCGGAGGAGCCGCGTCTGGGCACGGCCGAGAAGGAGCTCGAGGAGCTGCGCGACAAGCTGCGCAAGCTCGAGGAGCGCCTCGAGAAGCTCGACGCCAAGGTCGAGGCGCAGGACTGAGCCCCGCCGAATTCTCGCCAGTGAACTGGCGAGCGCGCTCGCTCAGGGGGCGGGGATCTCGACCGGGAGCTCGAGGACGTTGTTGTCGACGTCGCGCTCGTTGACCATGGGCAGGGCGAAGTCCTCGCGCAGCGGGTTGAGGATGATGCGCAGCAGGTAGTCCCCGGGCTCGAGGCCGGTGATGTCGATCCACTGGCAGGGCAGCCCGGACTCGTAGAAGTCGGAGAAGCCGCGGCTGATGCCCTGGTTGGCGCAGTCGTACTTGGCGAGCTCGAAGGGCCACGCCCAGCTGATCGTGTCGAGCAGGCAAAAGGCCTGCTTGTGGCCGGTAGCGACCACGCTCTGGCCCTGGCTGTCGGTGAGCTCGTAGCGGGCGAACTCGTCGAAGTGGTAGTGCTCGTGGCAGTCGCTGTAGTGATAGATGTCGGGGTTGTTGACGGGCACGCCGAGGGCGAGGTCGCGGGCGCCGATGTTGGCGATCGGGACGGTGAAGAGCATGACCCGCCGCCAGCCCGCCGCGTCGACGCAGCCCTCGAGCAGCTCGCAGGTCTGCTCGGTGATCAGGATCTCGCTGAAGGTGAAGGGCTCGACGCCAGCGCCGTCGACGACGAGGTCGGGGGCGTTGCAGCCGAGCGGGCCGTTGCCTGGCTCGTCGGGGCTCGCGGGGGGCGACTCGAAGTCGAGGCCAGCCGCGGCCTCCTCGCAGCGATGGACGCCGGCCTCGAGCTGACCTTGGCTGCAACACAGCAGCGCGCCGGCACAGGCGGCGTCGCCCAGGCTCGGGTCACAGGCGCCGCCGAGCTCGGTCGTGCAGACCGTGGCGTCGGCGTAGGCGTGGACCGAGACCGAGTCGATGGCGGCCTCGAGCACGCCCTCGCCGAGGTCCGTCGCGGTGAGCCGCAGCCGGACGCCGGCGACGGCCGGCGCGTCACACAGCAGGTACTCCCGGGGCAGCCAGGCGTCGTGGGCGGCCGCGCTGGTCGGCTGCTCGAGGAGCTCGAGCAGGTGGAGGTCGTAGCCCTCGGGGGCCTCGTCGTTGGGGGTGAGCAGCTCGACGCGCAAGCTCGCGTCCACGCCCGGCTCGGAGCGGTAGAAGAAGCGGCTGAGGCGGACGCTCACGGCCCCGGTCGCGCCGGACAGGTCGAAGGCCGGGGAGGTCGCCCGGGTCTGGCCGCCGTCGACGTCGCCCTGGTCGGCGATGGCGTCGGGGTTTTGCCCGGTGAACAGGCAAGAAAAACCGCCAAAGCAGCGCCCCGGCTGGGCGCGGCGGGCAGGGTCGCCGTGGAGCGTGGGCACCGGATCTCCGCGCTCCCAGGCCCCCGTGGCCGCGTCGCCGTCGATGACCCAGCCGAGGTCTTCGTCGAAGCGATCGAAGAACACCGTCTCGCTCTCGCCGTCGCTGGCGGTGGTGAAGCTCCAGGTCTCGCTGGGCTCGGACTGCTGCGTGGGATCGTCGACCTCGAAGGCCTGGACGCGCCAGCTGTAGCTGCGCTCGTGGGCGAAGAGCAGCGGCCCGAGGCAGGGGCCGTCGTAGCCGTCCTGCTCGCCCTTCTTGCCCTCGGTGAGCTCGACGTCGTCGAGGAACACGCGGTAGCGCAGGGCGTCGCCGTCGGGGTCCTCGACGTTTTGCCAGCACAGCTGCATGTCGACGGGCTGATCGACCGCGCCATCGGCTGGGCTGATCAGGGTCGGCGCGGGGGGCAGGTGGTTTGTCCCCGTGTCGGCTTCCGTCCCTGTCTGGGTCTGGGTCTCGGTCTCGGTCTCGGTGGTCGAGCCGGCGCTCGCGCTCGAATCGCTCGAGCTGCTCCCGACCTCGTCGTCCCCGGATTGCTCGTCGCCGCTGCCGGGACAGGCTGCGAGCGAGAGCGCTCCGAGGACACCCAGGGCGCCGGTTACTCGCGCCGTGCGGGACGTGGGCACGGCAGGAGCATAGCGCCTCGCCATGAGCTCGCCCAGACACAGCGGATGGCGCGCCTCTGCATCGCGCGCACGAGGAGCCGCGCTGGGTTTCACCACGGGCTCCTAGATCTCGTCGGTGTCGATGCGCAGCACCCTGACGGCCGCGGCGGTGTCCTCGGGGTCGGTCTGGATCATCACCGCGATGTCGTCGCCGTAGGCCGAGGCGACGACGTGGCGGCGCGCGAAGTCGTCGACCCAGACGGTCTCCAGCGGAAGCTCGAGGGTCTTCCCGATCTCCCCCTCGGACCCGAGCTCGGCGACCACGAGGGTGGTCTCGGCGTAGGGCGAAGACTGCTCGAGGTCGGCGGTGCACTTCCACTTGGTGTCGTTGAGCTGCTCGATGTCGTAGACGTACTCGAAGTCGACGTTGGACACGACCCAGACCCCCCACAGCTGCCCGCCGCTGGTCTGGACGATCTGGTAGGCGTCGAATTCGATGCCCTTGGCCTGGACGTGGCAAGGCGGGCAGGCGGCCTCGGTGGTGGAGAAGACCTCGTCGCACAGCTCGGGGAGCTCGGGGGTGCCGGCGATGGGGTTCTCGCTCCAATTGTCGCTGTCGACGATGGACAGCAGGTTCAGCGGCTCGCCGGGGATGCGATGGAGCACGGCGATGGGCGTGTCTCCGCCGAGCGCGGGGCGGGGCGGCCGGGCCAAGAAGCCTGGATCGGCGTCGGGGGTGCCGACGGGCACGTTCGATTCGCCGTCGAGGCTCAGCAGCCAGCGCGCCTGGCCGCCGGACAGGTAAAAGCGCATGTAAAACGGCCGATCCCAGGCGTCGGTGCCCGCGTAGGGGCCGGACCCACCCCACACGCCGACTTGCTCCCACGACCACTCGCCGTCGGTCAGGCTCGCGTACTGCACGGGTCCCGCTCCCTGGCCCGTGTGAAATTGTGCGTGGAGCTGGCCGAGGCCGTCGGGGCGGACCTGAAAGGCGAAGTATCCGCTGAGGTCGTCGGGGAGCTCGACGGGGACCTTGTACCATTCTTCGCCGTCATTGTAGATATATCCTTCGTACCAATTGAGGTAGCGGTAGAGGCGCCCGTCGGGAGCCTGGCCGCTGAAATTGGTCCCGGGCAGATCGGAGAGCCAGTCGAAGTGCGCGCTCGATCCAGTCTGCTCGATGGTGAAGAACACGTCGTGGTCGTCGCCCAGGGAGCCCCACAGACGATCGCCATCCAGGGCGATCTGTGGGGCGTAGGCGTACATGATGTCGGGGCAGGACACGCGGACATCGGCGTCGACGGCCGCGTACGCGCGAGAATGCCCGCCTCGCGTCACCTCGCACCCGTCGTTGTCGTCGACGACGTCGACTTCGATCAGCCGAAGATTCGCGTCATCGGTCGCAATGTCGGAGGGAATGGCTTCACATCCAAAGGTGGGAGCCAGGAGAGAGGGGAGGGCGACGGCAAGGAGCGCGCGCCCGTGACGAACTACGGCGTGTCGGTGCATGTGCTTGACCCAGCGACCACGGTCGCGCCGTGGTTACTAGGTCTAGAGAAGTATCATGATAAATTCATCGCGCCAGGCGAATATCATTAAACTCCAATCGAGGCGGAGGCCCGCAGGTCTTCGCCGCGCGCGTCGTGGGTGGAGGTCACGAAGGCGTGACGAATGACGACGCGTATACTCAGCGCTTCGCTAGCTCGGCGCGGGTGAAGGCTGCTTCTTTGTCGGCGTTGCGCTCGAGGCCGGCTTTGATCTTGGCCTCGATGCGTTTGCCGACCACGGGGATCTTGAGCTCGATCTCGCCGCCAGTGATCAGCTCGCAGCGCTGCTCGCCGCGGGCCTCGACGCGGGTGTAGCCCTCGGCCCGGGCGCGCTTCTCCTGGCCGTGGATGGTCTGGCGCCAGCGCGCCGAGAGGCGGGCTGGATCGAACTCGAAGGTCATGGTCCGGTGGGTCTCGCCGCCGCCGAAGTGCGCCGGCTCCCACAGGTCGACGATCAGCACGAGGGTGTCGCCGCGCTGCTCGGTGCGCGCCTCGATCTTGTCTTGGCCCATGTGCCTCGACTTGCGCAGATGAAAGTCGGGATCCGCGAGCAGCTCGAACAGGCGCTGGGCGGGGGCGTCGTAGGTGCTGCGGGTCTCGAAGCGGGCCGTCATGCGACGAGATCTAGCAGCCCGCAAGAAGACCGCGCCCGCTGGTTTTGCCGTGGGGCGCACGCTGGGGGACTCGATCTCGGGTATGGTCTGCGCATGACCCATCCAAGCTCTCGCTCGGCGCTCACCGGGCTGCGCGTGCTCGAGCTCGGGCAGCTGATCGCGGCCCCCTTCGCGGGGGCGATGCTCGCGGGCTTTGGCGCGGAGGTCATCAAGGTCGAGCCTCCGGGCGCCGGGGATCCGCTGCGAAAGTGGCGGAAGCTGCACGCCGACGGGACCTCGCTGTGGTGGCGGAGCATGGCTCGAAACAAGCGCTCGATCGCCGTGGACCTCCGCGAGGAGCGTGGGCGGTGGATCATCCAAAACCTCGTCGCCAGCGGGCGCGTGGACGTCCTGATCGAGAATTTTCGGCCCGGGCGCATGGAGTCCTGGGGCCTGGGCTGGGAGCGCCTGCACGCCCTCGATCGTCGGCTGATCATGGTGCGGATCAGCGGCTACGGTCAGGACGGCCCCAAGGCCGCGGCGCCGGGCTTCGCCAACGTCGCGGAGGCGGTGGCGGGGCTGCGCTACCTGAGCGGTGAGCCCGGGCGCCCGCCGGTGCGCTCGGGGGTCAGCCTGGGCGATACGATCTCGGGGCTGCACGCGGCCTTTGGCGCGCTGGCGGCGGTCCAGGCTCGCGACGGTGGCCCCGGTCGCCGCGGCACCCACGAGGGCCAGCTGGTCGACGTGGCGCTGACCGAGAGCGTGTTCAACATGCTCGAGTCGCTGTTGCCCGAGTACAGCATGTTCGGCCACGTCCGCGAGCGCGCGGGCAGCAAGCTCGAGGGCGTGGTGCCCACGGGGACCTATCCTTGCGCGCCGGGGCCCGATGGCGAGGAGCGCTGGGTGGCGATCGGGGCCAACTCGGACTCGATGTTTCGCCGCCTGATGCAGGTGATCGCCCGCCCGGATCTCGGCGAGGATCCAAGTCTGGCCAGCAACGAGGGTCGCGTGCCCCGGGCGGACGCGCTCGACGAGGCGATCGCGGCGTGGACCCGCACGCAGACCGTCGAGGCTGCGCTCGCGGCTCTCGAGGCGGCCGAGGTCGCGGCGGGCCCGATCCAGAGCGTGGCCGACATCGCCGAGGATCCGCAGTTTCGCGCCCGGGGGATCCTCGAGGCCGCCCAGCTGCCCGACGGCGCGACCTTCGAGATCCCCGCGGTGGTCCCCAAGCTCTCGGCGACGCCGGGCGGCACGCGGTGGCTGGGCCCGGAGCTGGGCGAGCACACTCGGCCGGTGCTCGAGGAGCTGCTCGGCCTCGACGCGGACACGCTCGCGGAGCTCGCCGAGGCGGGCGTGATCGCTGGCCCGGGCCTGGGCGAGGATGAGTCCGAGGAGCCCAGCGCCTAGAGCGAGAGCGCCTAGAGCCGTGAGGGGGGGTGCTGTGGGCTCCTCGCCGTGCCGCGCCGACGCTCGATGCAGGCGCTTGGTAGAGTGGCGGCCATGATGACGGTGAATCGAGACGCTCTGTCCGCGACGCCCTCGCGCCTGGTGCTGGTCGCCGCGGCGCTCGCTCTGCTGGCCTGTGATCCGCCGGGAGCAGGCACCAAGAAGACCGACGCGAAGGCCCAGGGGGCGAAGGGGGGCAAGGCCGACAAGGGGGACAAGGCCGACGAGGGGGCGGCAGGGGAGGCCGAAGCAGGCGCGGCCGAAGCAGGCGCGGCTGGAGCAGGCGCCGCCGTCGAGCAGAGCCAGGGCGAGTGCATCGCGGCCTGCGACGCCGCCGAGAGCTCCGAGGACGACAAGGCCACCTGCCGCCTGCGCTGCAAGAACGCCCACGGCGGCGCCAAGGAGCCCACGGCGGTCGGCCGCTACATGGGCTGCTTCGACGGCTGCGCCGACAAGTCGGAGACGGACCGGGCGACCTGCGAGAAGAACTGCGCGGCCTCGGTGACCGCGGGCGCGGGCGCGCCGGAGGCGAGCAAGTGCGCGCGCAGCTGCCTCGAGAGCCTGGGGAGCTGCCTGGGCCCCTGCGAGGGCAAGGGCGAGGACGACCGCGCGACCTGCCAGCTCCAGTGCAAGTCGAGCGCCGACAAGTGCGTCGCTGGCTGCGACGCCGGCTGAGCTGGACGTGTCAGCAGGGCGCTCGCGCGCTCACTGGGCCGCCTGCGCGTCGGAGCCTCCGACGCTCGGGCGGCGCTTGCAAAACTCGATCGATCCGTCGTCGATCTTGGCCAGGCGCATCTCGAAGAGGTCGAGCAGGTAGTTTTGACGCGCGCGCCAGGGCGCCCGCGGGCCCTGCTTGGGCAGGAGGTCGATGGCGCGGCGGATGTAGCCCGAGCGCAGCTCCACGAAGGGAGGGTCGTCCGCCGAGGCGTCGTCGCGGCGGGGGACGATGTAGTCGGCGCCGCGGGCGTCGAGGGCCTCGAGCGCGCGGCAGACCCAGCGCGCGATCAGGTCGGACTTGAGGGTCCAAGACGCGTTGATGTAGCCGAAGGCCATGGCCATGTTCGGCAGCCCGCTGAACATCACCCCGCGGTAGGTGGTGGCCTGGCTGATGTCGAAGGGGCGGCCGTCGACGTGCAGCTGCATGTTGCCGAGGACCTGGAGCTCGAGGCCCGTGGCGGTGACGATGATGTCGGCCTCGAGCACGCGCCCGGACTCGAGCACGATGCCCTGCTCGGAGAAGCGCTCGATGTGATCGGTGACGACCTCGACGCGGCCCTCGCGGATCGCCGTGAACAGGTCGCCGCCCGGGGCGATGCACAGGCGCTCGTCCCAGGGCGAGTAGGGCGGGCTGAAGTGCTTGTCGATGTCGTAGCCCTCGGGCAGCTGGCGGCGCGTGGCCTCGAGGATGAGCTTGCGGGCGAGCTCGGGGAAGCGCTTGCAGAAGTTGTAGAGGGCCATGCCCACGAGCACGTTCTTCCAGCGCAGCAGGTCGTAGGCGAGCTGAGGGGGCAGCTGCTCGGGGAGGCGCTCGGCCAGGGGATCGACGGAGGTGCGGGGGAGGATGTAGGTCGGCGAGCGCTGGAGCATCGTGACCTCGGCGCCGCGCTCGGCCAGGGCGGGGACCAAGGTCACCGCGGTCGCGCCGCTGCCGATGACCACGACCCGCTTGCCGGCGCAGTCGAGATCCTCGGGCCACCGCTGCGGGTGGATCATGACGCCGCCGGCCGCGGTGAATGCGGACACGCCGGGGAAGTCGGGGGTGTAGCCGTGGTCGTAGCGGTAGTAGCCGGTGCAGGCGAACATGAAGCGGCAGCGCAGCGACAGGACCTCGCCGGTCTCGCGCACGCGGACTTCGACGGTCCAGGTGGCGGTCTCGCTCGACCATGACGCGCTGAGGACCTCGTGGCCAAAGCGAATGTGCCGGTCGATGCCGAACTCCCGGGCCGTGTCCTCGATGTAATTGCGGATGTCACCGCCGTCGGCGATGCTCTGCGCCTTGGTCCATGGGCGAAAGGAGAAGCCCAGGGTGTACATGTCCGAGTCCGAGCGGATGCCTGGGTAGCGAAACAGATCCCAGGTCCCGCCGATGGCTTCGCGGCGCTCGAGGATCAGGTAGCGCTTGTCGGGGTGCTCGGTCTGCAGGCGGTAGCCCGCGTTGATGCCCGAGAGCCCCGCACCGATCACCAACACATCGACGAACTCGCTCATGAACACCGTTATGGGCCATGGCTCCACGGTGGGCAAGGCCCGCGGGCGTGAGCCTCAGAAGCTCGAGTTGGGCTGCTCGAGGAAGGCGAGCTCCTCGGGGGTGGATTCGCGCCCGAGCAGGGCGTTGCGGTGGGGAAATCGGCCAAAGCGGGCGACGATGTCGCGGTGTCGAATGGCGAAGTCCACGTATGACGCAAAACGATCGCGGCGAGGGGTGTCGACCCCCGGCTCGGCGGCGACCTCGTCCGCGAGGGCGCGGACGAGCTGCACACAGCGTTCTTGATGCTCGAGCGCCTCGGCGTGCTCGAGGGGCATGTACATGAACAGGCGCTCGATGGGGCGCAGGGCTCGGTCGTCGCCGGCGGCGATGCCCTCGAGGGCGAGGGTGAGGGCGTGCTCGTCGGCCGCGTGGGTCTCGGGGTCACCGCGAAAGAGGTTGCGGGAGAATTGGTCGAGGACGATGATCACGGCCAGGCGGCCTCGAGGGCTGCGCGCCCAGTGGTCGAGCTCGCCAGCTTTGGCGCGGGCGCGGGTCTGGCCGAAGCGCGCGCGGATCTCCGCATCGAGGGCTGGGTCCTTCCCCCACCACAGGGCGTTGGCGCGCGCTCGATCATCGGGGAACCAGAAGCTCAGGATGTCCTCGGGGGTTGCTTGCTCGGCCATCGCCGGCTGTTTTAGCCCACGTGGGCGGCGATGCGAGCGAGCGCGAGCATCGCGCTTGAGATCCTGCGCAGGGCTGTGGTCCTGTGTCGGCCATGACTGCTCGCTTTCGCTTGGTTTCTCTTTCTTTGCCGACCTCCGCGCTCTTGGCTGCGCCGCTGTGCCTCGCCGCGTGCAAGGGGGACGATGGCCGCGCTGAGGCCAGCGACGACGAGGTCGGCCTCGAGTCGAGCGGATCGGACGAGAGCGAGAGCGAAGGCGAGAGCGCCGAGGACAGCTCGAGCTCGGGCACGACCCTCGACACCGAGGGGGGCGAGCCGGACCTGCCGCCCGAGTGTGACCCGACCTGCGAAGACGACGAGACCTGCATCGATGGGACGTGCTGCGCGGCCGAGTCGATCTGCGCTGGGGTCTGCTGCGGCGGCGACGAGGTGTGCTCCTTCGCCGAGTGCGTGGTCCCGGGCGAGGAGTGCATCGACGCCAGCGAGTGCCCAGACGACCACTACTGCGAGTACAGCCTCGGCGAGTCGGAGATGTCGAACGAGTGCCAGGGGACGACGATCCAGACCGGAAAGTGTCTGCCGAGCCCGCCGGACTGTCCCCCGGGGGAGGAGCCGGATCCCAACGAGGATCTGACCTGCCTGGCCGAGTGCGAGTACCACCCCGAGACCAGCTTCGCACCCGAGCTCAAGCACCACATCCCCGATCTCCATGTGATGATGGCGCCGATCGTCACGCAGCTCGACGACGACAACTGCGACGGCGCCGTGGACGAGCGCGACATCCCGGAGATCGTGTTCTCGAGCTTCGAGAGCAACCAGTACTCGGTCAACGGCACGCTCCACGCCTACTCGATCGTGGACGGCGCGCTGGTCTCGAAGTTCTCCATCAACCCTCAGAGCCCGCAGCTGCACCCCGGCGTGGAGCTGGCCTCGGGGGACGTGGGCGGCATGGCTGGCGCGGAGATCTTTGGCTGCGCGACCACGGGCCAGGTCCGCGCCTTCAACCCCGACGGCACGGAGCTGTGGACCTCGGACTACTCGGGGGGCTGCATCATGCCCTCGCTGGCCGACCTCGACCACGACGGCCAGGTGGAGGTGATCGTCCGTGGCGGTGTTCTCGACGCGCTCACGGGCACGCTCGAGGCGACCTTCCCGATCGCGCAGGTCTCGGTCCAGGTCCTCGACATCGACGGCGACGGCGACCTCGAGATCGCTGGGCCGCTCGCGGTGTTCGAGGCCGACGGGAGCACCAAGGCGATGACAGGGCTCACCGGCCGGTGGACGGCCGCGGCCGACATCAACCTCGACTTCAGCCCCGAGGTGGTCGTGGCCGACTTCGACACCCACCTGATGCACATCTATCACTGGGACGAGGCCAACCAGGAGATCGTCATCGATCGCCAGAACCTCGACATCAACGGGCCGCTCTCGCCCAGCCTGTGCGGCTCGGGCAGCGCCGGCTACACCCGCGGCGGCGGCCCGCCGACCATCGCCGACTTCAACGGCGACGGCACCCCCGACGTGGCGATCGCCGGTGGGGTTGGCTACGCGGTCATCGACGGGACCAAGATCCTCGATCCGAACATCGCCGACGCCGACGCTTTCTTGTGGATCCAGCAGACCCACGACTGCTCCTCGGCGGGCACCGGGAGCTCGGTGTTCGACTTCGACGGCGACGGCTCGGCGGAGGTCGTCTACTCCGACGAGTGGTATCTGCGGATCTACGAGGGCAGCACGGGGAACGTGCTCTGGCAGACCTGCAACACCACGGGGACCTTGCGCGAGCTGCCGGTGGTGGCCGACGTCGACAGTGACGGCCACGCGGACATCGTGGTCGTGTCCAACGACTACTCGTCGATCACCTGTGAGAGCACCAAGCAGACGGGGGTGCGCATCTTTGGTGACGAGCTCGGCAAGTGGGTGCGGACCCGCCGGATCTGGAACCAGCACCACTATCACGTCACCAACGTCAACGAGGACGCGACCATCCCCGCGCAAGAGCCCACCAACTGGCTGACGGAGGGGCTGAACAACTTTCGCCAGAACGTCCAGCCGGAGGGCGAGTTCTCGGCCCCGGATCTGGTCGTCGACATTCTGGCGAGCTGTCAGGGCGGCTACGAGGCCATCGCTCGGGTGCGCAACGTGGGGCAGGCCGCGGTCCCGCCCGGTGTGATCGTGGGCTTTTATGATGGAGATCCCGAGCAGGGGGGGACCTTGCTGGGCCAGAGCGTGACGACCAAGACCCTCTACCCGGCGGAGGCCGAGGACGTGGTGCTGAGCGGAGACCTGGTGCCCGAGGCGATTCAGGACGGGGACGAGGAACTGTGGGTGGTCGTCGACGACGGCATGCCGGAGCACGCCTGGCACGAGTGCCGGACCGACAACAACGTGCACCACGAAGAGGCTGGTTGCGGGTTGATCGGCTGAGGCTCCGCGCTTGAGCGGCGCTGCCAAGGCAGGCGCCCGTCGGATTCGACGGGCGCCTGTTCGTTCATTGGATGCCCTGTGGTTTGGTGGTCAGTGCTTCGAGGGGTAGGGCAAGGACGCGGCGCGGATCAGCCAGCGGGAGAGGGCGGGGAGGTCTCGACAGCCGTAGACCTGGGCGCGGATGTCGTCGTCGACGGGGGTGCCGCGCTCGTCGAGGATGCTGAAGATCGCCTTGCGCATGGTGTCGATGGCTTCGCGGCGGCTCTCTTTCCGGCCTTGCTCGCGGCCGCGCTCATGGCCCTGCTCGAGGCCTTCTTCGAGGCCGCGGCGGTGGCCGTGGACGTAGGGGGCGCTCTCCATCTCGAACTCGCTGAGCTCGTAGTCTTCGTCGGGGGGGAGCTGCTGGGCGATCTTGGTCATGGTGCTATCCGTCTGTGAACTAACCACGGTGATGAGATAGCAGCGCCTATGCTCGGCCGGCAACTCGAAGAGAGCCGTCAGGGCGGCCCGTGTGCTGGCCACGGCATGTTCGCCGCGCGAGTGCATCACCGCCGAGAGGACGGCAGCCTCGATGTTCTCGCGGGCGTCCTGGACGTCGCGGACGAGTCGGACGTGCTCGGGCAGGACGATCAGCGGGCGCAGCCAAGGTTCGTCGTCGAAGAGCTCGTGAGCCCAGCGCCGAACTTTTTCGGACGGGCTGATCACCATGGTCCACGCCCGGCAGGCGTGCCGGCTGCGGAGCCCCGCCCGGTAGATGTCCCAGGTGATGAGCTTGGAGAGGTCTGTCTTCGTCTGGGCCTCGATGATGAGGCCGTCGATGGCGCGCAGAGAGCCGTCGACTTCGGCCGAGGCGACGACGACCCAGTCTGCGGTCGGCTGGCGGCTGGGATCGGCGGGGTCGCTGAAGACCGTGGGGGCGGGCTGGAGCTCGTCGTGGCGACGCAGATGAAGTGGCGCACCGCAGCGGCTCGCCACCTCGAAGGCGAGGCGGGGGTTGTTGGCGAAGAGGGTGATGAGCCCGTTGTGAATGGGTCCTGGCATGTCCACCTCCCTGCGCGATGTGGCGGGCGAGGGCGCGGGGGAGGGGAGGGGCAAAGTCGGTCTTGGCCGGGGGTAGGGCTGGCTAAACGCTCGAATCCAAAATTGGTGGCCCGATAGCTGGACGGGCTCTGGGACGCTGAAAAGAGGTTGAAAATGGGGTGGCCAGGAATCGGGACGCGTCGTGCGGAGGAGGCGCGATGGCGGTGGTCGTCTCGGGGTCTCAGGACAGGGCGGCGTCGAGGTCGGCCCAGATATCCTCGGGGTCCTCGACGCCCACGCTCAGGCGCAGCAGCCCATCGACGATGCCGCGGGCGCGGCGGGTCTGCGCGTCGAGCTGGGCGTGGCTGGTCCGGGCGGGCGAGCAGATCAGGGTCTCGAGCCCGCCGAGGCTGGCGGCGTGAGTGCACAGGCGCACGCGCGCGAGGACCTCGGCGGCGCGCTCGGGCGCGGCGAGCTCGAAGGAGAGCATGGCCCCGCCGGCGTCCAGGGGTGCTGCCGCGAGGGCGTCGGGATCGAAGCCCGGCCAGTGCAGGGCGCGGACAGCCGCGTGGTCGCGGAGGCGCTGGGCGAGGATGGCCGCGTTGGCGCACTGCTGGGCCCAGCGCAGGGGCAAGGTCTGCAGGCCGCGGGCGAGCAGCCACGCCGCCTGGGGATCGATGCAGCAGCCCGTGCGCGCGAGGGTCGAGAAGCAGGCGTCGACGCGCTCGCGGTCGCCGATGATCACGCCCGCGACCACGTCGCCGTGGCCGTTGAGGTACTTGGTCGCGCTGTGAACCACGAGGCTGGCCCCGAGCGCGAGGGGGTGCTGGGCCATGCCGCCGGCGAAGGTCGCGTCGACGGCCAGGGGGACGCCGGCGCCTCGACACAGCGCCGCGAGCTCGCGGACTCGGGCCACGCCCATGAGCGGGTTGGTGATCGACTCGCACCAGACCAGGGCGGGCTCGCGGCCGGCGGCGGGATCCAGGCAGGCGGCGAGGCTGGCTGGGTCGCGCGCGTCGAAGCGGGTCGTCTCGATCCCGCGGGCGGGCAGCTCGTGGGCGATCAGCGACTCGACCCCGCCATAGACCACGTCCCCGCAGACGAAGCGCCCGCCGGGAGGGATCAGGGTCGTCAGCGCGGTGGCGATGGCGGCCATGCCCGAGGCGGTGAGCAGGGCCGCCTCGGCGCCCTCGAGGCGGGCGATGGCCGCGGCGGCCTCGCGGGTGGTGCTGGTGCCGAAGCGGCCGTAGACGTCGTGCTCGCGCAGGCCTCGGCCGCTGGCGAGCGCCTCGCCGCCGGGGCCCGCGAGGGGGAAGGTGCTGCTGCGATCGAGGGTCGGGGCGCTGCCTCGTGGGCGAAGCTCGGCGGGCGTTTGGCTGGGCGCGTCGGCCAGGCCGTGGCGCGGGTGGATCAGCAGCGTCGAGAGCGAGGGCCGGCGGCTCATCTTTGGATGATCACGCGGATCCGCTGGTGTGTCGATTGATCACGAAGCGTGTCGTCACGACCCGAGAACGCCCGCCACACCCGTGCAGGAACGGAGATTCAGGCTTTTTGTCGCAGGTGGTACGGCACCTGCAAGTCACTGAATGCGACGCACAAAACCGGCGGCACAGCGGCGACGAGCTGCGCAGCGCTTCGGCGCTCGAGAGCGCCTCGAGAGCCTGCGCCTTCGCCCTCCCGCCCCACACCAGACAGGAACTTCATGACCAAGACCACCCGCACCTTCACGCTCACGCTCACCTGCGCCTTCGCCCTCGGAGCGATCGCCGGCGGCTGTGTCGCCGAGGCCGACGCCAGCGAAGGCATGGCCAATCTCGACGACGCCACTCTCGTCCGCGCCCAGCCCCTCGACGCGCTCCCCGACCAGCTGCTCGACGAAGCGATCGTCGACGGTAGCTGCACCCTCGAGGCTCGGCCCGCGGCGATCGTCAGCGTGAGCCACCAGGTCGGCGACGAGGTCTCGCCGCAGCCCGCAAAGGTGCTCTGGCGTCACCTCGGAGAGGACGGCTGGGGCGAGGTTCACGAGGCCTTTTGCATCGACGAGGCGTGCACGCGCTTTTCGCTGGGCCACGGCCAGTCCGGCATGTTCGCGGTCGGGGCGTTCTCCTGTGACGCGGAGCAGCTCCAGCTGATCGAGGTCGGGATGACCGACGACGACTGCCACGTCGACACCGTCGAGATGAGCATGAACCTCGGCGAGCTCGCCCCGGCCTGCATGGGCCAGGGCGCGGTCGAGCGCGGCGACTCGCTCGGGGAGTTCACGGCGGCCGTCGGCCCGCGCTACGTCGGCGTGGGCCAGCTGGGCGAGCGCGAGCGGACCCCGAGCGCGCCGGAGTGGATCACCGACGAGCGCGAGCCGGGCGTCGGCGAGCCCTGGGTGACCGACGAGCGCGCGCGGCCGGAGGGCGAGCTCGAGATCGTGCCGCCTTGTGTCGGCGAGGCGCAGAGCCCCGCGGTCATCGCCTCGACCTCGATCATCACGGAGGGGGGCGTGGCCATGGCGACCTCCCCGGACGCGATCGCGATCAGCTACGAGGGCGGCCCCGAGGCGCCGATGGCCTGCCTCGACGAGGACTGCACGGCCTTCGTCGACGGCTGGGGTGACGCGGGGATCTACACCGTGAGCGTGGAGATTTGCAGCGAAGTGGTCACGCGCCGGGTCAAGGTCGTGAGTACGGACGAGTGCGGCGAGGTCCAGACCGAGTGGGTCGGGCTCTTCGTGCACGAGCAGGACTGCGAGGACGATCCCGATGAGAGCGGCAGCGAGGGGCGCAGCTGAGCCCCACATGGGCCCGGCGCGCCGCTGTCGCGTCGGAAGGGGGGCGCCGCGGGAGATCGCGCGGCGCCCCGTCGCGTTTTGTCGGGCTTGGCAGTAGGCGGCGCTGACTGGGCGATCTGCGGGCTTTGTCCCGGGCTATGGACGGACCCGGAAGCGAGCCGGTATACCGGCGGCGCCCAATCTCTCATGTCACGTCGCAACAAGATCACCGTCATTGGAGCTGGAAACGTCGGCGCTACCACGGCCCACTGGGCTGCCACGCGCCACCTCGGGGATGTCGTCCTCGTCGACATCAAGGAAGGGATGCCCCAGGGCAAGTCCCTCGATCTCGCCGAGTCCGCCCCCGCCATGGGCTTCGACCTCAAGCTCGTCGGCAGCAACGATTACGCCGCGACCGCCGGCTCCGACGTCGTGGTCATCACCGCCGGCGTGCCCCGCCGCAAGGACCCCAAGACCGGCGAGTACACCAGCCGCGACGAGCTCGTGGAGACCAACCGCAAGATCGTCGGCGCGGTCACCAAGGCCGTGGCCGAGCACTCGCCCGAGGCCGCGCTGATCTGCGTGGCCAACCCGCTCGACGCGATGTGCCACGTCACCTTCCACGAGTCGGGCTTCCCCAAGGAGCGCGTCATGGGCATGGCCGGCGTGCTCGACACCTCGCGCTACAAGACCTTCATCGCCATGGAGCTCGGCGTCAGCGTCGAGGACATCCACGGCATGGTCCTCGGCGGCCACGGTGACACCATGGTCCCGCTGCCCCGGCACACCTCCGTCGGCGGCATCCCGCTGACCGAGCTGATGCCCAAGGAGAAGATCGACGCGATCATCCAGCGCACGCGCAAGGGCGGCGGCGAGATCGTCGGCCTGCTCGGCTACTCGGGCTACTACGCCCCCGCGGCCTCGGCCTGCGTGATGGTCGAGTCGATCGTCCGCGACCGCAAGCGCGTGCTGCCCGTGGCGTGCATGTGCGAGGGCGAGTACGGCTACTCCGGCCTCTACCTCGGCGTGCCCGCGGTGCTCGGCGCCGGCGGTGTCGAGAAGATCATCGAGATGGAGCTCAACGCAGAAGAGAAGGCCATGCTCGACGTCTCGGCCAAGGCCGTGGAAGACGTGGTCAAGCTGCTCCCCTACTGAATCCGATTCCAGAGCTGGAACAGGAGTCCAAAGCATGAAGATCCACGAGTATCAGGCCAAGGAGCTGCTCCGCGACGCGGGCGTTCCGGTGCCGCTGTCTCAGGTCGCGTTCTCGGCCGAAGAGGCCCGGGTCGCCGCGGCCAAGTTGATCGACGAGACCGACAGCGAGGTCGTCGTCGTCAAGTCGCAGATCCACGCCGGCGGCCGCGGCAAGGGCCGCTTCAAGGAGCACCCCGAGCTCGGCGGCGTCAAGGTCGTCAAGGGCGCGGGCGCGGCCAAGGAGACCGCCGAGAAGATGTTCGGCAGCACCTTGGTCACGATCCAGACCGGGCCCGAGGGCAAGGTCGTCAACCGCCTGCTCATCGAGCAGGGCATGGACATCAAGCAGGAGCTCTACCTCGCCGCGACCCTCGATCGCGACACTGGTCGGGTCACGATCATGGCCTCGACCGAGGGCGGCATGGACATCGAGGAGGTCGCCGAGAGCCACCCCGAGAAGATCTTCAGGCGCTCCGTCGACCCGGCCTTCGGGCTCCAGGGCTTCGAGGCGCGCGAGATCGCCTACAAGCTCGGGCTCGACGGCAAGACCGCCCGCAAGATGGCGAGCTTCCTGGTCAAGTTCTACGACGCCTACGTCAAGTACGACTGTTCGCTGCTCGAGATCAACCCGCTGTTGATCACCGGCGCGGGTGATGTCTACGCCCTCGACGCCAAGGCGACCTTCGACGACAACGCGCTGTTCCGCCACAAGCACATCGAGGCGCTGCGCGACGAGGACGAGGAGGACCCGGCGGAGCTCGAGGCCAAGAACTGGGACCTCAGCTACGTCGCCCTCGACGGCACCATCGGCTGCATGGTCAACGGCGCCGGCCTGGCCATGGCGACCATGGACATCATCAAGTACTTCGGCGCCGAGCCGGCCAACTTCCTCGACGTCGGCGGCGGCGCCACCGAGGAGCGGGTCACCGCCGCGTTCAAGATCATCAGCAAGGATCCCAACCTCAAGGGCATCCTCGTCAACATCTTTGGCGGCATCATGAAGTGCGACACCATCGCCAAGGGCGTGATCGGTGCCGTCAAGGAGGTCGGCCTCGAGGTTCCGCTGGTCGTCCGCCTCGAGGGCACCAACGTCGACCTCGGCAAGAAGCTGCTCGGTGAGAGCGGCCTGAAGATCACCGCCGCCGGCTCGCTGCGCGAGGCGGCCCAGAAGATCGTGGAGATGACGAAGTGAGCGTTCTGGTCGACAAGAACACCAAGCTCCTGGTGCAGGGCATCACCGGCAAGACCGGTGAGTTCCACGCCAGGCTCTCGCTCGAGTACGGCACCCAGGTGGTCGCCGGCGCCGTCCCGGGTAAGGGCGGGCTCAAGGCCTGCGACGACCGCGTGCCGGTCTACGACACCGTCAAGGAGGCCGTGGAGAAGACCGGGGCCAACGCCTCGGTGGTCTTCGTGCCCCCGCCCTTCGCCGCCGACGCCATCATGGAGGCCGCCGACGCCGAGGTCCCGCTGATCATCGCGATCACCGAGGGCATCCCCGTCGCCGACATGATCGTGGTCAAGCGCTACCTCGAGGGCAAGAACAGCCGGTTGATCGGCCCCAACTGCCCCGGTGTGATCACCCCCGATCAGTGCCGCATCGGCATCATGCCCGGCTACATCCACAAGCCCGGCAAGATCGGCGTGGTCTCGCGCTCGGGCACGCTGACCTACGAGGCGGTCCACCAGCTGACCACCCTCGGCCTGGGTCAGACCACCGCCATCGGCATCGGCGGCGACCCGGTCAACGGCACCAACTTCGTCGACTGCCTCGAGCTCTTCAACGATGATCCGACCTGCGAGGGTATCGTGATGATCGGAGAGATCGGCGGCGCCGCCGAGGAGGCCGGCGCGGCCTTCATCAAGGAGAACGTCAAGAAGCCGGTGGTCGGCTTCATTGCTGGCGTCTCCGCCCCGCCCGGCAAGCGCATGGGCCACGCCGGTGCGATCATCTCCGGCGGCATGGGCACGGCCGAGGCCAAGCTCGAGGCGCTGCGCGAGGCTGGCGTGAAGATCGCCGACACGCCCTCGGACATCGGCTCGGCCATGGCCTCGCTGATGAGCTGATGAGCTGATGCGCTGAATCACCGGTCGCGAGACCGAGTGGAAGAGACCCCACGTCCCGAGCTTCGGGCGTGGGGTCTTGCTTTGCCCGCGGATCTGCTACACCTCGGCCTCGACCGTGGTCGCGCGCAAGACCTACTTCAAGCTCCACAACGCCCTGGGCCTGGCGCTGGCGGTGATCGTGGTGGTCTCGGCGAGCACCGGGGCCGTGCTGACCTTCCGTTCGCAGCTGGGCTTCGAGGCCCCGCGGGCGCCGGAGGTCGAGACGCACCTGCCCCTGGAGACGATCCTCGAGCGAGCGGTGGCGGCGGGGGACGGCTCGCCGGCGACCGATGTCGGGCTGCCCCTCGAGCCCACGGACCCCTACCACGTGTGGCTCGACGACGACGCGGAGACCGAGGTCTGGCTCGACGGCGCCGGCGAGGTGCTGGCGACGCGGGCGGGGGGCGAGGGGCTCACGCGCACGCTCTTCTTGCTGCACACCGGGGAGCTGCTCGGGGTGGTCGGGCAGGGGGTGATGCTCCTGGCGGCGCTGGGGTTGATGGGTTTGGCTTGGTCTGGGGTCGGGATGTGGTGGTCGCGGCGGCGAAAGAAGAGGTGAGCGGGATCGTTGGACGAGTCGCCCCGGGTGAGTGCCGAAGAGGAGGGGGAGGGGACTGAAGCCCCTCGCACAGGGATGGTTGATGTAGCCCAGCGGTGCATCGCGCACTAGCGAGGCGCAGGTGGCCAGGAACTAGGCCACCGGGGCCTGGCTGGCCAGGTCGGTATCGGCATGGTGGCTGACCTCCTCTCGAAGTCATGCTATTGGATGGGTATGGAAGAAAAGGTCGAGATCGTTCTCCTGCGGGAGTGCATGGAGCTCTTCGACGAGGTCGTCGTTCTCGGCGATCGCTTCAGGCAGAAGCTAGGGCTCTTTCCGAGAGAGGCTCTGAGAGAGAAGGCACTCGCTGGAGAGCTCTTTGTTGCGTGCGAGTCGGAGAAGCTGGTTGGCTATCTGCTCTTTCGTGTGAGCCGCAGGCACCCACGTCGGGCCACGATCATTCATCTGTGTGTCGAGCCGAGTTGCCGGGGGAGAGGCATCGCCCGCGCTCTGGTAGGCGAACTCGTGGCGCGAACTCGGGACCTCGACGGCATCCGCCTGTCGTGCAGGCGGGACTACGAAGAAAATCGGCTCTGGCCAAGACTGGGGTTTCGACTGCTGGAGGAGAAGCCTGGACGCGGAAAAGATGGTGCGCGTCTCAACATCTGGTGGCTAGGGCAGGGTTCACCTCTACTGTCCCGAGCTGCCGAGCTGATCGGTGATGTCAGCGTCGTAGTCGCCATGGACGCCATGGTGGTCTTCGATCTCGATGATGAGAACGAGGCAGGGACCGAGTCTCGAGCGCTTCAGAGCGACTGGCTTCGTGAGCAGCTGTGGCTGGTCGTCACCCCTGAGCTCAACACCGAGATCGACCGGCGGGAGGAACTGCAGGCACGAGAGCGCTCGCGGGCGCTCGCGCAGCGTTTCAGTGTGTTGGAGGCAGATCGGACCCGCTTCGACGACGCGCGGACGCGCTTGCTAGAGGTGCTTGGGCAGCCTCGTGATGAAAATGAGCGCTCCGATCTGCGCGAGCTCGCGTGGGCGGCGGCGGGCGCTGCGGAACACTTCGTCACGCGAGACGAGCGGTTGCTCGGGCTATCCTTGGAGATCGCAGACGCGGTGGAGCTGTCTGTTCTCCGCCCGAGCGCGCTCATTGTTGCGCTGGACGAACTCGCTCGTGAGTCGGCCTATCAGCCACGTCGCTTTGAAGGCTCTCGTCTCTTGGTGCGCTCGGTGCAGCCGAAAGAGGAGGGGCGACTGGTGGAGCACTACCTCGACTTTTCGAGCGGTGAGCGGCGTGCGGGGCTGTGTCAAAGGTTGCGAGAAGCCTTCGGCAGCGAGCCCGGTAGCGTGCGGGAGGTGAGCAAGGAGGAGGAGTCTCTGGTGCTCTATCGCTTTGTGGAGGAGGAAGACTCGTTAAAGGTCCCGTTGCTGCGGACGGGGCGCGGATCGCTGGCGAAGACGGTCCTTCGACACCTCCTTTCTTCTGTCGTTGCAGGCGGGGAGGGCCGGTCGATCGTGGTCACCGACCACGCGAGCCAGGAGGTGGAGGGCGCGCTCTTGGACACAGGCTTTCTTCGGCTCGATGGAGTCTGGGTCAAGCCAATCCTGCGCTATGTTGGTCCAGGGGAGGGCATTCGACCCCTTCTGGCCAAGTTGCCGCATGGCGCAGAGATTCTCGCGCGGGCTGCGGAGATCTTCGACGAGGGGCGGCCACATGCGCTACTCGAATTCGAGCGTAAACTCAGCCCTGCAAAATTCGAGGACCTCGACGAGGTCCCCCACTGGATCTTGCCGATCCAGCCGCATTGGGCGGCGCAGCTATTCGACACCAGGCTGGCTGAGCAAGATCTCTTCGGCCTTCCGCCCGAGCTCGGCTTCCGTCTCGAGAATGTCTACTACCGCTCGGCTCGAGGCAGCTTTGAGGCCCCTGCGCGAGTGCTGTGGTACGTGAGCAGGGGGAAGGGCAGCAGCTACGTGGATACTGGAGCGATCCGGGCGATGTCTTACCTCGACGAGGTTGTTGTCGGCACTCCCAAGCAGCTCTTCAGCCGCTTTCGCCGCCTGGGCATTTACCGCTGGAAGGATGTGCTCGGGGCGGCTGGTGGGGGCCTGGAAGGTAGGCTCATGGCGCTGCGCTTTTCGGGCACGGAGCTCTTGCCCAAAGCGATCCCCCTGCGTGAGGTCCGGGCGCGTATGGGCAAGGATTGGACCTTTCAGGGTCCGGTTCGGATCACGCGAGACCAGTTCTTCGACCTATACTTACCCACAACGTCGCCATGACTACGCCCAAGCAACCCGAGGAGGTCCTGCTCCTGAGCATCCACCCGCGCTACTCGGAGCTGATCCTCTCCGGTCACAAGACCATCGAGTTGCGCAAGCGGCGTCCTCGTCTACCTGCGGGCGCCCTCGTCTTGATGTACGCGTCGGCACCCGTGTGTGCGCTGGTGGGTGCCTTTGTTTTGGGAGGGGTGCTCGAGCGCAGGCCCCTCGATCTGTGGCAAGAGTATGGCTCTCAGACAGGGGTGAGTCGGGACGTCTTCGAGCGCTACTATGCCGACCGCGAAAAGGCCTTTGGGTTGCTGGTCGACCAGGTCAGGCCGCTCGAGGAGCGGGTCAGCCTGGGTGCTCTGCGCAAATGTTGGAAGCGCTTCCATCCGCCGCAGAGCTACCGCTATCTCTGGAACGGTCGCAGTGGCCTGGGTCTGCGCTTCGCCGACGAGACGGCCTACTTCACGCCAAGGCCGGTGTCTCAGGGCTGAAGCCAAGCTGAGGCCAGCTCAGACGCGTCGCTCGGACAGGGCTCGCGCCGGCGCGTGGGGATCCCAGATCACCTCGAGCGGCCCGAGCAGCTCCTGCGCGAGCGCGAGCAGGCGCTGGCTGTCCAGCTCCTCCGGCAGCCAGATCCCCGGCTCGAGCTCGCGCGCGAGCGTCCAGCCGGCGACGACGCCCGCCGCGACCTGCAGCAAGGTCGCGTTGGTACCCAGGGGGAGGGCGCGCTCGACCGGGGTGTCCCAGCCGATCCACAGCTCGCCGAGGCTGCGGCTGCACAGCAGGGCGCCCAGGCGGTTGCTGCCGCGGAGGTCGGAGCGCGCCGGGGGATAGAGGCGCGCGGTCGGCCACTGCTCGGGGCCGCGCTCGGGGACCTGGCGCAGCGAGGCCATGGCCGCAGGCGGGAGCCGGTAGATGTAGCCGAGCTCGACCAGCGGGTACATGGCGCCGAGGGTGACGAGCTCCTCGTGGGGGACCAGGAAGCCCTCGATCTGCTCGTGGCCGCAGCGGGCCTGGTAGCGGGCCTCGTGGGGCCTGTGGGCGAGGCTGCGGGACTCGCCGTCGACGGTGATCATGCTGTGGTCCTCGAGCAGCTCGGTGAGGCAGCTCCAGGGCGACCAGGTGCAGGCGAAGCGCTCGTCGGCGGGCGGGAGCGGGCCCTCGGTGGTCGTGCTGTCGACCTCGGTGAACAAGATCGCGTGGAGGTCGAGGTCGATCAGGCTGGGCGCGCGACCGCTGCGCTCGGCGAGCTCGCGCATGCCGGCGGCGACGACGAGGTTGATCAGCCCGGGGTTCATGCCCATGCAGACCAGGTGGACGCCGGCGTGGACGTCGGGAGGATCGAAGAGTTCGCGGGCGCGGATCATGGTCTGCGCACGCGGCGAGCCCGGCGGGGCCTCGGCCGGCCACACGTCGTAGGCGGTGCTCAGGTAGGAGGCGCCCTCGCTGGCGCAAGCCTCGACGCAGGCCCAGGTGCCGACCTCGGCGAACTCGAGGACCTCGTCGACGCGATGCTCGCGGACGAGGGCCGCGAGGTCCTCACCAGTGTCGACGCGCTGCGGGGGCAGCCAGCGCGCGTTGGCGGGGCGGGGGAGGGCGCGGAGATCATCGTCGGCATTGGGGACGTTGTCGTCGACGAGCAGGAGCTGATCGCCCGCGCCGAGCAACGCGCGGCCTCGGGGGTGGCGCTCGAGCAGCGCCAAGGTGGCCGAGGCGACCCCGCCAGCGGCGCCCAAGATCAGGATCCGGCGGCCGGCGTTTGCGGCGCGATCTGGAGCTGCACCCAAGGTGAGTTCGTGATATCGCGTCCGAGCGCCTCCGTCGAGGAGGCGCCCGAGCCATCGTGAGCGAGAACCAAGCCGTCGAAGAGCCGCCCTGCGGCGTGGCGATCCGCTACCTCCTCGATGAGGTGTTCGTGGACTGCCAGACCACGCATCAGCACGTGACGATCGCCCAGACCCGCGGCTACGGGCGGGCGCTCTTCCTCGATCACCTGATCCAGTCGGCGGAGAGCGACGAGTTCATCTATCACGAGGCGCTGATCCACCCGGCGATGACGATCCACGGCGACGTCCGCCGGGTGCTGGTCGCGGGCGCGGGAGAAGGGGCGAGCTTGCGCGAGCTCCTGCGCCACCGCGGGGTCGAGTCGATCGTCGCGGTCGATCTCGACCCCGAGGTCGTCGAGCTGTGCCGGACGCACCTGCCCAGCTGGCACCGCGGCTCCTTCGACGACCCCCGGGTCGAGCTGCGCTTCGAGGACATCCAGGCGACCCTGGCCAAGGCCGCGGACGGGAGCTGGGATCTGATCGTCCTCGACATCACCGAGCCCATCGACGAGGGCCCCGCGGCGGCGCTCTTTTGCCGCGAGTTCTTCGCCGAGGTCGCCCGGGTGCTCGCCGATGATGGCGTGGTGGTGCTCCAGGGCGGCGAGCTCGACCTCGCCGATCTCGACATCGCCCGAGACGTCCGCGCGACCTTGGCCGCGGTCTTCCCCTGGGTCGAGGTCGCGCACACCTTCGTGCCCTCCTTTCACTGCCTGTGGGGGTTCTTCCTGGCCGGCAAGCACGCGTTCGCATTGACGCCTGAGGACCTCGAAGCGCGCGTCGCCGAACTCTGCGGGCTCGCTGGGAACACCGGGAGCGGGGGCCTGCGCATGTACGACGCGCTGCGTCACCGCGCGGTGGTCGAGGCTCCGATCTACCTGCGCGAGGCCCTGGCGCAGTCCCCCGGCGAGGTCCTCAGCGCGGGCCAGTCGGCGCGACTGGTGCCCTACGAGCGGACACCATGAGCGGGCGTTGGTCGCGGACCAACCGGCTGATCGTCGCGGCGGCGCGGCGCCTGGGCGTCGAGGCCGAGGCGGTGGGCAGCGAGCACAGCGACTTCTTCATGCGCCTGCGCTGGCCGGAGGCGCCCGAGGGCCCGCGCACGGTGATCGTGTCCAAGACCCGCTCGCCCTTCCTGACCCAGGTCGCCCAGACCCTGAGCAACAACAAATTCCTGGCCCGGGAGCTGCTCGCCGCGCGCGGGCTGCCGATGGCCACCGGCCTGCTCCTCGACGAGTCCACGGATCCGCGCCGTGACGCCGGCGGATCCGCGCGCGCGCGAGACTTCTTCAAGCGTCACGGCGAGGTTGTGGTCAAGCCCAACTGGGGGAACCGCGGCCTGGGCGTGACCACGGGGATCGTCGAGTTCTCGGCCTTGCTGCGCGCCTTTGGTCGGGCCGTCGAGCTCGATCGCGACGAAGAGGTCCTGCTCGAGCCGCAGCTGGCCGGGGTGGATCTGCGCGTGGCGGTGATCGGCGGGGATCCGGTGGCTGCGGTCGAGATCCGCCGCCCGGTGCTGGTCGGCGACGGGCAGCGCAGCTTCGCTGGGCTGGTCGAGGCTCTCAACGTGGATCCGCGCCGGGGCAGCTGGGATCGCCCGGGCCTCGATCCCCTCGATCGCGTGGAGCTCGACGAGGTCGCCGAGCTGCTCGCGGTGAGCGGCCGCTCGCCCGCCGACGTGCCCGAGGCCGGCGCGCGCCTGGTGCTGCCCTTCGAGGAGGCCGAGGTCATCGATCGCAGCGACGCGCTGCACCATGGCTGGGGCGAGCTCGCGGCCACGGCCGCGCGGGCCCTGGGAGTCGACGTGGCCGGGGTGGACCTGCGCGGGCCGGCCTCTGAGCTGTTCGAACGCGGCCCTGCGCCCGAGGGCGCGACGCGCCTGCTCGAGGTCAACGTGCTCCCGGCGCTACATCTGCACGCGTTGCCGACCGAGGGCGAGGCGCGGCCGGTGTTCGAGGCCTTCGTCGCCTACTGCCTGCAGATGCCCGGCGCACCGCCGATCTGCGCCGACGTGCAGGTCTAAGAGCGCACACTAGAGCGGGTGTTCGTCGAGCCACGCGGCCAGGCGCGTGTCCGTGCTCGGATCGCCGTCGGCTAGCTCGGCGCGGGTCTGCTCGATGAGCCCGCGGGCGCTGGCCTGGGTGGTGCGCTCTGGGGTCGCCCACAGCACGTCGGCGAGGGCCAAGCGGGCGCCGGCGAGGCCGGGGGGATCGTCGACGTAGGCGCCCTCGCGGGCGAGGTCGCGCTCGAGCAGCGCGCGGGCCTGCTCGTGGTCGCCGAGGGAGAGGTTGGCCTTGGCCAGACCGGTGAGCGACGCGCTGAGCAGGGGATGGTGGGGGCCGAGGGCGGACTCGCGCAGGGCGAGGGCGCGGGCGAAGTAGTCGCGGGCGAGCTCGAAGTCCTCGGCCTCGAGGGCCAAGGTGCCGAGGTTGTTGAGGGTCGGCGCGAGGCTGGGGTGGCTCGAGCCCAGGGACTTCTCCTGAGTGGCCAGGGCGGCCTCGAGGTAGTCGCGGGCGAGGGCATGATCGCCGGCGCGCTGGGCCGCGGCGCCGATGTTGTGCAAGGTGTCGGCGACCAGGGGGTGGTCGGGGCCGAGGGCGTTGCGGCGGATGGTCAGCGCGCGCTCGAGGTAGGTGCGCGCCTGCTCGTACTCGTCTTCGCGCCCGGCCACGTTGCCCAGGGCGCTGAGGACCTCGGCCATGCCGGGGTGATCGGGGCCGAGCACGCGCTCGGTGATCGCCAAGGAGCGCTCGAGGTAGCGCTTGGCCTCGGCGGTGTCTCCGATCGCCATCGCGCTGAGGCCGAGGTTGTTGAGCGACTGGATGATCTGCGGGTGATCCTCGCCGAGGGCCTGCTCGCGCAGCGCCAGGGCCTGCTCGAGATCCGCACGCGCCTGTTCATAGTCGCCCGAGATGAAGCGTACGGTGCCGCGGTTGTTGAGGAACTGGGCCCTGAGCTCGGGGCTGCCGGCGGCCTGGGACAGGTAGTCGGCGTCCTCGAGCCAGCGCGGGGTGTCTTCGCTGCGGGCGAGGGCGTAGCCCACGACGTAGAGCAGCTTCGCGGCGGCCTCGGAGGCCTCGAAGAGCATGCCTTGAGACAGGGCGATGGCGTAGGCCTCGCGCAGCGCGGCCTCGGAGGCCTCGTACTCGCCGCGCTTTTGCTGGACCAGGCCCAGGCGCAGCCAGGCGCGGGCCTGGAGCGGCGGGTGGGAGAGGGCCCCCGCGCCCTCGCTGACCTCTCGGGCGATGGCCAGGGCCTCGTCGTACTCGCCGGCCTCCTGGCGAACCGAGGCCGCGGCGAGCCGGCGCTCGAGGGTGGTGACGGCCCTGGCGATGAGGGGATCTTCGGGCGGGGGGATCGCGGCCGTGAGCGCCTCGAGATCTTCGCAGCGCGCCAGCGGGGGCAGGCTGCGCGAGACCTGCACGGCCTTGGGGATCGTGCCCTCCTTGACCTGCTCGAGCACCTGCACGGTCTCGCTCAGGTGGGTCAGGCGCTCGTCGAGGCAGGCCATGCGCAGATCGAGGAGGGCGTCTGACTGCTCGCCGCGCTGGCTGGCCTCGCAGGCCTCGGTGCGCGTCTCGACCCAGCGCTGGGCGTAGTCGTCGAGGTTGTCCGCGACCCGGCCGAGGGTGTCCGCGGCGTAGGGGCGCTCGGTCGCCGCGAACGCGGCAGCGAGCGCGTCGCGGCGCTCGTCATCCCACACGCCGGCGAGCTTGTCGGCCGCGCCCGCGCAGACCTGGGCCTGGGCTTGGGCCGCGTGGACCACTCCCCAGCCAGCCGCGATGGCGATGGCGAGGGCGGAGGCCGCGAGCCAGCGCCGGCGGCGACGGACGAGGGGATCGTCGTGGAGCGCGGCGGTCAGGGCTTGCATCGAGGGGTAGCGGCGCTGGGGGTCCGCCGAGAGCCCCCGCAGCAGCCGCTTGCGCAGCCAGGCCGGGACCGTGGCGCTGCGCGGGGCCGGTCGGACCTTGGCCTCGTTGATCGCAAAGAGCAGCGTGGAGATGGTCTCGCCGGCGAAGGGGCGCTCGCCGTAGAGGGCCTCATGGAGCGCGATGCAAAACGCGAACTGATCGCTGCGGGCGTCGGCGGGTCGGCCCTCGAATTGCTCGGGGGCCATGAACGCGGGCGTCCCCAGGAGCGCGCCGGTCCGCGTCAGCGGGCTGCTCAGGGCGAGCTGGCTCGAGGTGATCTGCAGGCGCTCGATGGCGGCCGCGCGCGCCTCGGCCTCGTCCTCGTCGAGCTGCTCGTGGCCCTCGACGACGGCGCGGGCCAGGCCAAAGTCCATGACCCGGACGCGGCCGTCGTCGCCGACGATCACGTTCTCGGGCTTGAAGTCGCGGTGGACGAGGCCGGCCTCGTGGGCGGCGGCGAGACCTCGGGCTGCGGCGAGGAAGACGTCGAGGACCTCGGGCCAGGGCCGGGGGCGGGCGCGAGCGCGCATCCACTCGGCCAAGGTGGGGCCGGGAACGAACTCCATGGCGATGAAGAGCCGGCCGTCGTGGACGCCGACGTCGTGGACGGCGACGACGTTGGGATGATCGAGCTTGGCGAGGGCCTGGGCCTCGCGCTGGAGCCGGAGCTGGGCGGCCTCGTCGTCGCCCTGGTGATCGAGGAGCTTGACGGCGACCTTGCGATCGAGCTCTGGATCGTAGGCCGCGAGCACCACGCCCATGGCCCCCGCGCCGAGCTTGTGAAGAACGACGTAGCGGCCGATCTGCGCCCCCGGGCTGGGCAGCGGCTCGTCGGTGTCGCCCTCATCGAACTCGTCTCCCCTCGTCCACTGGACGGCGAGGCCCGTGATCTCGAGGGGATCCGGGTGTTGCTCGGCCACGACGAGAGAATAACAGCCATTGTACTGTGCACAGGACAATCGTCAGTGCACGCGAGGTGTCATGTTTGGGGTGTGAGTCCCCTGACCAGGCTGTCTCTCGGTGCGCTCGCGTCAGCGTGCCACCGCCGCGGGGCTCAGGCGCAGGCCCAGGACCAGCTGATCGGCGCGCACCTCCGCGGCGTGGATCTGTAGCGCCATGGCCTCTCCGGCGAGCTCGACCTCGGTACTGGCCGTGGTCTGCTCGACTAGCGAGAGCCCGCGGCGCACGGTCTTGCTGAAGAAGAGCCCCGCGCGGACCTTGAAGCTGCCGATCACGGCGTCGACCTTGGCCTGCTCGGCGCCGAGCTCGAGCGCGCTGCCCTCGACGCGCAGGACTGGGCGCCCACGCAGGACCACATGGGCGCACTCCTCGTCCATCTTCCACAGCAGCAGCTCGAGGGGATCCGCGGCCCCCTCGACCCAGCCGACGCCGGCGTAGAGCTCCCCGCGAGGATCGGCCTCGCCCTCGAGCGTCCAGCGACCGGGCAGCCGGCCGCTGCGGACCGCCTCGTTGGCGAGGGCCGCCGCGGCGTCGCCAGCGACGACGACCTGGATGAGGTTGGGGTGTAGATCGGCGGCGCGCGTGCGGGTCGTGCCGGTGACCGCGGGCAGCGGGGTGTCCACGGGCAAGGTCGTGCGCAGGTCGATGTCGAGGTAGCGCTCGCCAGAGCGCAGCGCGATCGCGGCGAGGGGCAGGGCCTCGGGGAGATCGAGTTCGAAGCGCACGAGCTCGCCGAGATCGTCGAGGAGCTCGCGACGCAAGCGCGCCGTGGCCTGGGTCATGAGCTCGTCGGTCAGCTCGCCCGCGAGCTCGCCCAAGGTGGCGTCGTCGAGGAGCATGCGCGCGGCGGCGGGCAGCTGCGCGCCGATCCACGCGCCGAGGCGCTTGCGGCCGGCGGCGTCGATGCTCGGCTCGAGGGCGATGATGTCGCTGCCTTCGAGGGCGACGATCAGCCGGCCTGAGCCGGGGTCGAGGCGCGGGCGGATGCGGGCGTCGACGTTGACGGTGAGCACGGAGCGCTTGCCCTGGGCCAGGCCGAGGAGCACGCGAAAGCCCAGCTCCCCGGTCGGGGCCGCCCGCGTGCGCACGCCGTCGACGCTCAGCGCGAGGCTGCCCAGGTTGGTCCCGGACACGGCCGGGAGCGGGAGCTTCAGCGTGGGCAGGTCGCCGAGCTCGCGGGCGATGGTCGCGTCGATCAGCTCGTAGGGGACGGAGAGACTGAGGTGCGCGGCTTGGGTCTCGGCGCGGACGCGCGCAGGGGAGGGCGCCGTCGCGTCCAAGAAGGCGTCGTAGCTCGAGTGGACCTTTTCACAAGGTGCCGCGCAGGCGGCCGTGGCGGACAGCGAGAGCGCGATCAGGGGCGCGAGCGCGGAGGCTTTGAGCACCGCCGGAGCTTATCAGCCGCACTGAATCCTCACGATTGTGCACCTTCCAATGTGGATACTCCTGGTCGATTGGACACGTACGGGGTGTCGGGTGCGATCTCGCCCCCACCGAAGATCTGCGTTCGAGGCGCGGTTTTGCCTGGTATTTGAGAAATCGCTGATAACGTCAGAAAATCAATGTTTCAAAATATCCGATGGACGAAGTTGATATGTGGATTACGCTAAAAATATCCGTGAAAATGTGTAATCATACAGTATCGTTGAAAATCGACAGATGCTGATGGGGTCCAGGATGGACCCGTAGACACGCGAGGAGAGCGCAAACCATGACCAGCACAGAGATTTCAAATCGACAGCCTGTTCACCTGAGGTGGGCGACGCGCGTGCAAGGAGGCTTTCGCGGCGTGAGCCGCCGGCTCGCCTCTGGCATCGAGCTCGCCCGGGCCGCGCGCCGTGGTGACCTCGCCCGGGTGATGATCTTCGCCGGCGAGCTGCGCCGCGGCTGACGGCGCCCGGGCCCGGACTGACGGCGCCCAGGCCAGGGCTGACGGCGCCCAGGCCAGGGCTGACGGCGCCCAGGCCAGGGCTGACGGCGCCCAGGCCGGCCGCTCGCGTTCACGGGCGGCTTTGGCCATACTCCCGCCATGCGCGTGGCGGTCGAGACCCACGGCTGTCGGCTCAACCAGGCCGAGAGCGACGCCATCGCCGAGCAGCTGCGCGCTCGCGGCCACGAGCTCGTCGAGGATCTCGAGCGCGCCGAGCTCTACCTGCTCAACAGCTGCGCGATCACGCATCGAGCGGACGCGGACGCGAGGGCGGCTCTGCGCCGGGCTCGGCGTCGCAACCCCGAGCTGCGCGCGGTGATCACCGGCTGTCACGCCAACGCCGAGGCCGAGACGCTGGCGGCCATGGCCGAGGTCGACGCGGTGATCGGCAACGTCGAGAAGCAGCGCCAGGGGATCGTCGAATTGCTCGAGGGCGTCCGCGGTCGCGGGGCGACGCCGGCGCTGGTCGCTGTCGAGGGCCTGACCCGCAAGCTGCGGCGCGAGCCCTGGGAGCTGCCCGCGGCCGTCGAGCCCGGGCGCACACGGCCGCTGCTCAAGGTCCAAGACGGCTGCGACTATCAGTGCAGCTTCTGCATCGTCCCCAGCGTGCGCGGGCGCAGCCGCAGCCTCGACGCGCTCGCCCTCGCCGGCCAGCTGCGGGCCCTCGTCGACGCCGGCCACCCGGAGGTCGTGCTGACCGGGGCGCACTTGGGGCTGTGGGGCCGGGACCTGGAGCGGGTCGCTGACGGGGGGGATGCACGGGGGAGCGCGCGGCGGCGGACGCTGGCCGATCTGATCGCGGCGCTGCGGGCAGCCGTCCCCGAGGCGCGCCTTCGCCTGGGCAGCGTCGATCCCCACGAGGTCGACGACGGTCTGATCGCCGCCCTCGCGGCCGGCGTCGATGCCAGCGGAGCCGGCCTGTGCCGCTACCTGCACCTGCCGGTTCAAAGCGGCGACGACGGCGTGCTGCGAGCGATGCGGCGGGCCCATCGCGTCGCCGACTTCGAGACCCTGGTGCCGCGGCTGCGCGCCCTCGCGCCAGGGATCGGCCTGGGCGTCGACGTGATCGTCGGCTTCCCCGGGGAGGACGACGCGGCCTTCGAGGCGACCTTGGAGCTGCTCACGCGCCTGGAGATCTCTTTTGCCCACGTGTTCACCTGGTCCGCGCGCGCCGGCACGGCGGCGGTCGAGCTCGGCGATCGCGTCTCGCCGGAGGTCGCCGCGGCGCGCAGCCAGGCGCTGCGCGAGCGGGTGGCGTGCAGCCGGCGCCGAGAGCTCGAGGCGCGGGTCGGGCAGATCACCTCTGCGGTGATCCTGCGCCGGCGGGCCCGACGAAGCGGCGCTCTGGTGGCGCTGAGCGAGGACCACTCGAAGCTGCTGATCGACAGCAGCGGGGGCAAAGACGGCTCCGACGCCTTGCTCGGCCGCAGGGCCTGGGTCCGCGTCGAGGGGGTCGTCGCCGGCCAGCTGCGCGCGAGCCTGCTCGATGTGAGCGAGCAGCGTGACGCGTCTGTGCCGCGACTCGGGGGGCGTGACTTGCCCTTGCCGACCTCGTGACTGACCTGTGACCGACCCATGCTAGACCCGCGCCGTCCATGCCGACCACCGTGCTGATCGTCGAAGACGAGCTCGACCTGCTCGATACGTTGGAGTTCAACCTCCAGCGCGAGGGCTACGCGACTCGCAGGGCAGCCAGCGGCAGGGCCGGCCTCGAGGCCGCGGCCCTCGATCCGGCGCCCGACCTGGTCCTGCTCGACCTGATGCTCCCCGACATCCCGGGCACCGAGGTCTGCCGCCAGCTGCGGGCCTCCGAGCGCACGCGCAGCACCCCGGTGATCATGCTGACCGCCCGCGGCGAAGAGGTCGATCGCGTGGTCGGCTTCGAGGTCGGCGCCGACGACTACGTGACCAAGCCCTTCTCCGTGCGCGAGCTGATGCTGCGCGTGCGGGCGATCCTGCGGCGCACCGGCGGCCAGAGCGAGGAGCCCACGCGCCTCGAGCACGGCAACCTCGAGGTCGATGTGGCCGGCCACCGCGTGTGGGTCGAGGGCGAAGAGATCCGCCTGACGGCCCTCGAGTTCCGCCTCCTGGCCACGCTGCTGTCCCGCGCGGGCCGAGTCCAGACCCGCGACACGCTGCTCGCCGATGTCTGGGGCATGCACGCCGGGCTGACCACGCGCACGGTCGACACCCACGTGACCCGGCTTCGCAAGAAGCTCGGCGACGAGGCCGGCGCCTACATCGAGACCCTGCGCGGTGTGGGCTATCGCTTCCGTGACGCCTCGGAGGGCAAGGGCTCGCCGAGCTCGGGCGACCCCGAGTCTGCCGCCCTCTGAGCTCGCTCGTCATGGCTCCTCCCTCGCCAAGTGCTCATGACCGCGCGGCGCTCGTCCGCGGGGTGTTTGGGTCGAGGAGCCCGCGTCCGTGAACCTCGGCTTTCGGGCCAAGTTCTTCATCTTCACCGTGCTCATCGTGGTCGCGGTCGACCTCGCCGCGGGCATTTATCTGCAATGGAAACTTCGGGTCGATCAGGAGGAGCGCATCGAGGCCGAGCTGTCTCGCCACGCTCGGGCGGCGCGCCAGCTGCTGGAGGCGGAGCCGATGCCCTGGGAGCCGGCGCGGATCGATCCCCTGGCCGATCGCCTCGGCGAGGCGATCGACGCCCGGGTGACGGTGATCGCCGCGAGCGGCCGGGTGCTCGGCGACTCCAAGCTCGGCCTCGCCGAGATAGCCGAGGTCGAGGATCACGACAACCGGCCGGAGGTCGTCGAGGCGCAGACCGACGCCTGCGGGCTGTCGCGGCGGCACAGCGAGACCCTCGACACGGACATGCTCTACTGCGCGATGATCGTCGGCGAGGGCGAGGGCGAGGGCTATGTCCGCGTGGCCACGCCCCTGCAGGCCGTCGACGAGAGCGTGGCTCGCTTGCGGGTGCTGCTGGTCGCCGCGGGCTTGCTCGCGGTCGCGCTCGCCATCGGCGTGGGCCTGCTGGTCTCGCGGCTGATGTACGGCCGGCTCAACGCGATGATGGAGGCGGCGCGCGCCATGGCTGAGGGCAAGGCAGGACAGCGCCTGCCGGTCAGCGCCGACGAGTTCGGCGGGCTGGCGGGGTCTTTCAACCGGGTGTCCGAGGAGCTCGCGCGCACGGTCAAGGAGCTGGCGACGGAGCGCGACCTGCTCGAGGCGGTGCTCCAGTCCATGGACGAGGCGGTGCTCGCCGTCGACGTCGAGCGGCGGATCATCGCGGTCAACCGCTCGGCCCGGGAGCTGCTCAACATCAGCCGGCACGCCCGCGGGCGCCTGCTGCTCGAGGTCGTGCGCATCCCTCAGCTCTCCGAGGCCCTCGACACCGCGCTCCAGGGCGAGTCGCGGAGCATCGACGTCAGCCTCGAGACCAGCGCGGGCGTCCGCCACCTGCTCGTCCGCGCGACCCCGCGGGGCGAGGGCTCGGGCGCGGTCTTGGTGATGCACGACGTCAGCGAGATCAGGCGGCTCGAGACCGTGCGCCGCGACTTCGTGGCCAACGTCTCTCACGAGCTGCGCACGCCGGTCAGCATCATCCAGGCGAACACCGAGACCCTGCTCTCGGGGGCGATCGAGCAGCCGGATCAGGCCCGGCGCTTCCTCGACGCCGTGCGCCGCAACGCCGAGCGCCTCGGCCAGCTGATCTCCGACCTCCTCGACATCTCGCGCATCGAGGCCGGCAAGTACAAGATCGACGCGCGGCCGATCTCCCTGGGCTCGGCGGCGCGCTCGGTCAACAAGGCGGTCAGCGAGGCCTGCCGGCGGCGCGGGGTGATGCTCGAGGTCGAGGTCGATCCCGAGCTGCGCGTGCGCGCGGATCCTGGGGCGCTCGAGCAGGTCCTGGTCAACCTCGTCGAGAACGCGATCAAGTACGGCCCCGAGGGCGGGCTGGTCGAGCTGATCGCGATCGAGCAGGGGGCGGTGGTCCGCATCGAGGTCCGCGACGAGGGCCCCGGGATCGCGCCGGATCATCGCCGCCGGGTGTTCGAGCGCTTCTATCGCGTCGACCCGGGCCGCTCGCGGGGCATGGGCGGCACCGGGCTGGGCCTGGCGATCGTCAAGAACCTGACCGAGGCGATGGGCGGGGACGTGGGGGTCGACCCTCGCGAGCCCACGGGATCGGTGTTCTGGGTGCGGCTGAGCAAGGCCTCCGGCGAGGACAGCAGGGCGGACGAAGACGCCAGCGAAGGCGCTGGTGTCAGCGCGGGCGGGGTGTCGGGGGACGTGCAGGAGGTCGCGCTGCGGGAGATCGCGCGCGCCGACCTGCGCGATGCCGCCGAGCTCTGAGCGATCAACCCCTACCCGCACAGGGGAGACCGTGAGGTCCACTCGTGTCCCGATCCGTGCACTCGCGGGGGCGTGGTGAAACCCAGCGCGACACCTCGCTTGGTCTCTCCGCCGATGGCGGCGTCGCCAAAACTCGCAGTACGCCTGGTACAGCGGCGTTTTGGCCTCGCGCCCGCGACGAAAAGCCCGGCGCGAGGAGCCGCGCTGGGTTCCACCACGCCCCGCTAGGCACGTCGTGACCGCGATGTTGGTGTTTGTCACGTGCTCGTCGCGGGTCTCGGACCATCTGCCATCGAAGGCTGGCGCGAAGCGGGTATGCTCGCAGGCCCCATGCCCCAGGCCTCCCTCCAGCCGAAGCGCTCAGGCGCTGGCCCACGCCCCTCACTGCGCGAGCAGGTGGGCGCGCGCGTGCCCCTGGCCTGCGCGCTGACCTCGGTCGTCGCGGTGGCTGCGCTCGGCTGGGCGCTGGTCGATGGCTCCGTCGACTTCTTCACGGAGGTCTCGCCAGGGTCGCTGCTCGCGGGCGAGTGGGATCCGGCCCAGGGTCGCTTTGGCCTGTGGCCGCTGCTGGCCGGGACCGCGTTGATCGCTGGCATCGCGCTGACGGTGGCGCTGCCCCTGGGCGTGCTCGCGGCGCTCTACCTGGCCGAGTTCGCCCCGCCGAGCCACCGCCACCTGCTCGAGCCGCTCTTCGAATTGCTCGCGGGGGTGCCGACGGTGGTCTACGGCTACCTGGCCCTGGTCGCCCTCACGCCGCTGCTCCAGCAGATCATCCCGGGCCTCGCCAGCTTCAACGCGCTCAGCCCTGGGGTCATCGTGGGCGTCATGCTCGTGCCGACCGTGGCCTCGCTCAGCACCAAGGCCCTGCGAGCGGTGCCCTGGGAGCTGCGCGAGGCGGCCTGGGCCCTGGGCGCGGGGGAGCTGCGGACGATCTCCAGGGTCGTGCTCCCGGGCGCCTCGGCAGGCATCGCGGCGGCGATCGCCTTGGCCATCGCGCGGGCCGTGGGCGAGACCATGATCGTGGCCCTGGCGGCGGGGCGCAGCGCGTGGGCGAGCCTCGATCCGCGCGTGCCCGCCGAGACGATGAGCGCGGCGATCGTCTGGGGGCGCGGTGAGGCGCTCGCGGGCGTGCCGGGCCACGGCGCGATCTTCGTGCTGGGGGCGCTCTTGCTGGCCTTCACCTTCGCGTTCAACACCGCGGCGAGCCGCATGATGCGGCGCCTCGAGGCGGGGGAGGGCGCGTGAGCGACTCGACCCGCGCGCTCGCCGAGCGTGGCTTTCGATGGTTGTGCGCGGGGGCTGCCCTCGCGCCGGTCGTGGTGTTCGCGGCCCTGCTCGCCCAGGCGCTGATCGTGGGCGTCGGGCTCGCAGACGCGGCCGCGCTCGACGGCCTGGGCCGGGCGGCGCTGGCCAGCGCCACGCTCGTCGCCCTGGCCGCGCTGATCGCCTTTCCCCTCGCCGTGAGCGTCGCGGTCTACATCCAGGAGTACGCCGACGCGCCGGGGGACGAGCGCGGCCAGGGCTTCGTCGCGCGCCTGGTCGTGGCCAGCGTCGAGGGCCTCGCCGGGGTGCCCTCGGTGATCTATGGGCTCCTGGGCCTGGCCGTGTTCGTGGGCCTGCGGGGGTCGGGGGCCGGGTCGCAGGCCGCTGGCTCCTTCGCCGGCGTGATGACCCTGGCCGCGCTGCTCATGCCCGTGATCGTCGCGTCGACTCGCCGGGCCCTGGCCGAGCTGCCCGCGGGCCTGCGCGAGGCGGGGCTGGCCCTCGGCGCGACGCGCTGGCAGGTGATCCGCAAGCTGGTCCTGCCCACGGCGATGCCGGGGATCCTCGGCGGCGCCGTCTCGGCCCTGGCGCGTGGCTTTGGCGAGGCCGCGCCCTTGCTGGTCCTCGGCCTCGTCGCGAGCGAGGCGCTGCCCGTATGGGTGTTCGCACGCAGCAGCTCGGCCGGAGGCGGCATCGCTGGGGTCGCCGCCTTGCTGGTGGTCGTCCTCGGCCTCGACGTCGTCGCGCTGCTGCTCGCCCGTCGGCGCGCTCGCACCCTCGGAGGTGCCGCATGAGCGCGACGCCAAAGATCCGCGTCCGTGGGCTCTCGGCCTGGTACGGCGCCGAGCAGGTCCTGCGCGACATCGACATGGACATCTCCGCGCGGGCGGTCACGGCGGTGATCGGCCCTTCGGGCTGCGGCAAGTCCACCTTCATCCGCTGCGTCAACCGCCTCCACGAGGTCAGCCCCGGCGCGCGCATGCGCGGGGAGATCCATCTCGAGGGCGAGGACGTGCTGGCGATCCCCCCGGCGCAGCTGCGGCGGCGCGTGGGCATGGTCTTTCAGGCGCCCAACCCTTTCCCCTCGATGTCGATCCGCGGCAACGTGCTCGCCGGCCTGCGCCTGGCTGGTGAGCGCGTGGGCCGGGACGAGGCCGACACCCTCGTCGAACAGGCGCTGCGCCGCGCCGCGCTGTGGGACGAGGTCCGGGATCGGCTGCGCGGCCGGCCCGAGTCGCTGTCTCTGGGCCAGCGCCAGCGCCTGTGCATCGCGCGGGCCCTGGCCATGCGCCCAGAGGTGGTCTTGATGGACGAGCCGTGCTCGGTCCTCGATCCGATGGCCGCGGCCACGATCGAGGATCTCTTGCGCGGCCTCCGTGAGCACTACACCGTGCTCATTGTCACCCACAACATGCAGCAAGCCGCGCGCGTCGCCCAGCGGACGGCCTTCTTCCTCGACGGTGAGCTGGTCGAGTACGACGAGACCGATCTGATCTTCACCGCGCCCTCGGACCGCCGGACCGAGGACTACATCACCGGTAAGTTCGGCTGAGCGCGGCCGCAGGGCGGCCTGGAGCTGCTGGCGCCCCTGCTGGCGTGAGCGAGGGGTTCGAGGTCGGCCGTCGGGATGGGCGTGGGGATGGGCGCAGGCCCGGGTTCACGCTGGATCAAAGCGTTGAATTTTGCCCCGGCGCCTCGCTCGCCGGGCGCCTTCGCGCTTTGCTGTGAACACGCCGTGACGACCCCGCGACGAGCTGAACGAGGCCCGTGATTGCCCTTGCGGAGCGCGGACGATGAGCACTAGAGTGATTCGACGTGCCCGTATCGGGGCGCGGAGATCCAAGATGGCAAGCGAGCGCGAGTCGAGGCACGAGGACAGCTTGGTGCGGGGAGCCCCCCTGCGCAGGCGCATCCATCGCGACTTCGAAAGTGAGCTGCGCACGCTCAACGAGAGCCTGCTGAGCATGGCGGGCCGCGTGGAGCAGATGATCGGCCAGGCCGTGCGCGCGCTCTTTGCCAAGGACGCCAACATCGCCCAGGCTGTGCGCGAGGCCGATCGCCTGGTCAACGCGGCCGAGATCCGCATCGACGGCCTGGTGCTCAAGATCCTCGCGCGGCGCCAGCCGATGGGCTCCGACCTGCGCTTCTTGACCCGCGCGCTCAAGATGGTCACGGACATCGAGCGCATCGGCGACCTGGCCGTGAACCTCGGCAAGCAGGCCATCGACCTCGCCGAGCTCTCTCCCCACGACGCGACCGTGCACCCGGCGATCGAGCGCATGGCCGAGGTCGTGCGTGCGATGATCGGTGACGCCCTCGACGCCTTCGTCGAGCGCGACGCCGAGGGGGCGCGGGAGGTGATCGAGCGCGACGACGAGGTCGACGAGCTCCACGACCAGGTCTACGAGGACGTCCTCGCCCAGATGATCGCCCACCCCGAGATGTTGCCCGTTGGGATCCGCGTGCAGGAGTGCGCGATGTACCTCGAGCGCATGGGTGACCACGCCTGCAACCTCGCCGAGCAGGTGGTGTTCTTGGTCCACGCCAAGGACATCCGCCACCCGCCCGAGCCGGGCGCCTGAGGACTTGAAGGGTCCCAGGCGCCGGACCGCCGGTTGCTGACGAGGCGCGGGGAGGGAGTTTGTCGGGCACAAATGACTGACGAGCAACGAAGTCAGCGGCCGGTGCTCCAAGCCTGGGGCCCTTCAAGTCCTCTGCCGCGAACACTAGCCGGCCTGGAGGGCGGCTCGCAGGGCGATCAGCTGGGTGCGCGAGCGTAGCCCGAGCTTGATCAACGCGGCGCGCAGGTGTCCGCGGATCGTGACGGCGTCGAGACCCAAGGCGGCGGCGGCGGCCTTGGTGTCGACGCCGCTGGCGAGGGTGTTGGCGATCTGGGCCTCGCGGCGGGTCAGGGCGCGGAGCTCGACGACGTCGGGTGGGTTGCGGCGGACGACGTAGTAGCGCCGGCCCTGGCCCTGGCGCTGTTCGAAGATCGACCAGCGCCCGGCGAAGAGCTCGGTCCACAGATCCAGGCGCCCTGCGTCGTCGCAGGGATGCTCGCGGACGAATTGCTCGAGGACCTCGTGGAGTCGGGCGAGGGGGTCGCTGGGCAGCTCGCCCAGCTTGGGGGTGGGGCGCTCGCTCAGACCCCGGGCGAGGCCCGGGAGCACGTGGACGGAGGCGCTGAGGTGTGCGGCGACGTGGGTCCAGATCAGGCGCTCGTTGGCAGAGATGGGCCGGGCCTGGGCGAGGCTGACGCCCACGCTCAGGCCACCGCCGCGCGGCTCGGGGCTACGAACCAAGAGCAGGTCGGCGGCCCCGAAGCTGGCGAAGATCTCGGGCAGGGGGGTGTCCTCCATGCGCAGCCCGAGCTCCGCGAGGCGCTCGCTGGTGGTCTTGGGCTCATAGGAGGCGGCGAGGAGCCCGTCGACGACCTCGTCGGGCAGCGCGGCACAGCTTCTGCGCAAGCCCTCGCCGAGGCGGGGGTCGTCGGCCCAGACCTCGCCGACGCGGGGCCGGCCGTCGACCTCGATCAGGTCATGAACATAGTAGTGCAGTGCATCTGCCGGGAGCGCGGACGAGGGCAGCCTGATGGTACTTGGCACAAAGGCGCCCGAAGACCTTTGGCGAGGACTGATGAATTCATCTGTCGGTTCCATCGGATTAACACTATAATGATCGTGCGTGGCTGATGACAACCTTGAAATCTTCACATCTGCTGTTGGCGACACAATCGTGCTGTCCGTTGCGGCGCCGCAATTGCCTGAAGTGCTGAGTGAGTCCGAATGTGCGGTTTCGCGCGCGCTCTTCGCAGGTCTGAACAACGCCGAGATCGCGGCGGTGAGAGGGACTGCGGTCAAGACCGTGGCAAATCAGCTCAACTCCGCCTACCACAAGCTCGGTGTGCGATCGAGAGATCAGTTGGTGGCACGCTTGCTCGGCCTCGAGTAGCGGCCCGCTGGCAGGTTCACCTCTTGTCTGGCGGTTCGGGTCACGTGTTTTGGGGGTCGAGGGTGGTCAGTTCGAATATCCAGACCACTCCGTCTTCCACCTCGAAGCGCAGGTTCACGTCGGCGATGACAGCCCCGTAGCTGCGCGTTGGATTGTTGCGCTGGTGGGCCGGTCGGGGGTCCCAGCGCAAGGTCGTGACAATTAGCTCGCGCAGCCACTCGGCGCGGGGGTGCTGGCTCAGAGCGTGCTCGGCAGTGGGGCGAAAGTGGACCTCGATGGGGAGCGGCGGCTCCCGGGCCCACTCGCAGTGCGCGTCGGGGCGCGACTCTGCCCACGGCAGGTAGGGCTTGATGTCGAGCACTGGCGTGTGGTCGACGAGGTCGCAGCCGCTGACGTAGAGGCGGTCGTCTTCGACGACGAGGAGCTCGACGAGGGACAAGGAGATCGGGTTGGGGCGATGGGGAGAGCGGGTCGCGAATACGCCGAGTCGAGCGGCGCCGCCGAGTCGAGGCGGGCGCACCGTCGGGCGCCAGCCCTCCTCGACCACGGCGTGCATCCAGGCGATCACCCAGATATGCGAGACGCCCTCGAGGCCGCGCAGGGCCTCGGCCGGGATGCGCTCGCGATCGAAGACGATGACCGACTCGGCGAGGGCGAGGCCGCTCTGTCGAGGAACGCCGAACTTCTCCGGCCAAGGCGAGCGCACGACACCAACGGGATCGATGCCGATCATCGCCGGGTCACCGTGGGCGCGAGGAGGGAGGGGGCGTTTGGGCTGGTCATGGTCGGGGTTCGACGGGGCAAAAGCGTACCGCGCGAAGTGCGGCACATGATGATGGGTGTTTTTCGCGCGAAGGCGCTGAGTGATCAATGAAGCGTGAAAAATGAGCGAGAACTGGCACGAAATTTAGATGGACCAAAGCTTGGGGGGGGGAACACTCGACGGTGGGGTCGAGAGGAGACGCTCGAATCCACGGAGCCGCGATGTCCGCCAGGGGAAGCCAGCCGAAAGCCAAGGACCTGCTCGACCCTGGGACCTTGGTGGGGTGCCGCTATCGCGTGGAGGCCCTGGTCAAGGAGCAGCCCCTCGGTGAGCTCTATCGCTGCCTGGACACGGTGGACGGCAGCCCGGTGCTCCTCGAGCGCCTGCGCCGGGAGTTCTCGGAGCCGGAGGTCCACACCCGGCTGTTCGAGACCCGGGGCAGCGCGGCCCTCGATGATCCGGCGATCGTCGACCTCGTCGACTATGGCGACGACATCGACGGGCGCATGTACCTGGTCACGGTGCCGGCGCGGGGTGCCGTGGCCCTCGACGAGCTGCACCGGCCGATGGACAGCGCGCGGGCCCTGGAGCTGCTCGAGGCCCTGGCCTTGGCGCTGAGCCGCGCGCACGAGCAAGGCCTGGTCCACGGGGCCATCGAGCCGGCGAACGTGCTCCTCGGCGGCGGATCGACCCCAGGGCGGATCTCGCTTCAAGGTTTTGGCCTGCTCCCGGCGCTGCACGCCGGGACGAAGAAGAGCCGCGCGCTGCCGCTGCTGGGGGCGCCGAGCTACGCACCCCCGGAGCTGGTCCGCGGTGAGGCCCTGGGTCCGAGCGCCGACGTCTACGGCCTCGGCGTGCTCTTGTGGGAGCTGCTGACTGGCGCGCCGCCCTTCGTGGGCCCGACCCTGCGCGTGCTCGACGATCAGCTCAACCGCGAGCTGCCCGAGCCCGACCCCGAGCTGATCGCCCCCGAGCTGGCCGCGCTGCTGCGGCGGATGCTGGCCAAGGATCCGCGAGCGCGCTTCGCCGACGCGGCCGCGGTGCTCGAAGAGATCCGCGCCCTGCGTCTGGCCGGCGTCGACACGCCCGCCCGCTCCTCCCAGGTGATGGCGGTCTCTGCCTTCGATCTCGCGCTCGAGCCCGATCCGAGCCTCGACACGAGCGAGCTGTGGACGCGCGGGGGCAGCGGAGAGGTCCTGGCCATGGACGAGCCGGAGGGCGAGGTCCGCGGCTTCGTGCCGGGTCGCGCTCGGCGTCGGGCGGTGATCGTCGCGACAGCCGCGGCCGTGCTCTTGGCCGTCGGTGGCTGGCTGGCCCACGACACAGACGCGGTGGTCGCCGCGCTGGGCGGGGACTCGAGCGCGGCGCTCCTGGCCGAGGGCCGCGAGGTCGCCGAGCGAGCCGAGGACGAGCGCGTCGCCGCCCTGGCGAAGGCCGCGGTGGGGGCGGACCTGGGGGCGCGTGGCGACGCCGATCTCGATGCGGGCGACGACGCCGACGAGGATCTCGAAGGCGAGGCCAGCGATGACCTCGAGGACACGATCGCGGGCCGACTTCGCCGCGGCAACTTCAACGCGCACAAGGGCGAGCTCTATCGCAGGGTCGGCCGGGTCTGCCTCGACGGCGACATGCGGCGCACGGTCAAGGTCTCGATCCGGGTCGACGAGCAGGGCGAGGTCGTGGGCGCCTCGGCCGGCAGCCTCGACTCGAGCAAGCTCGGCCGCTGCGTGCGTCGCCAGGCTCGAAAGCTGCGCTTCCCGGCCTCCGAAAAGGGCGGGCGCCACGAGTACACCCTGCGCTTGCGCTGACCCTCAGCCCTCGGGGGTGAATTCCTGGCAGGCCAGGTCGATGTTGTCGGTCAGCGCGGCCTGGACCGCCTGGGGCACCGAGTTGGCGCCGGAGCAGATGTCGGCGGTGAAGCCGTTGGTGCCGGTCTGGAGCCCGGCGAATTCGTAGAGCCGATCGGCGTGGAAGGCCGAGGCGCAGCTTTGCGGCTGACCGCAGATGTTCTCTCCGGCGTCGACGCTGGGGTCGCCCGCGATGACGATGGTCGAGACCCCAGCAGGGTCTCCGTCCTTGAGGGCGACCAGCGTGTCGTAGAGCACCGAGACCTGCTGGCCGCCGAAGTTGCAGCCGACCCCGCAGGTGTTGCCGCCGAGCTGATCGTACTCGCCGTAGTCGTCGACGTCGGACATGAACACGAGCACCAGCAGGGCATCGTCGCGCATGAACTGGCTGTCGTCGTTGCCCAGCAAGTTGAGCGCGGTGGTCAGCACGTGCTCGCAGCCCAGGGCCGCGCCGCCGCTGTTGCCGACGATGGTCGCGGCGTTTTGGAAGTGCGTGGCGATCTCGCTGGGGCTGTAGGTCTCGCTGTCGAACCACGGGTTTTGGTCGCTCCAGCCGTTGGGCACGACCCAGCCGTTGTCGTCGTCGCCGGTGACCCCGATGCGGTACTCGATACCGCCGCAGTTGAGGGCCTCGAGGGTCTCGACGATGCCCAAGAACGCGGAGGTGGCCTTGAGGGCGTTGATCTCCTCGATCATCGACAGCGAGCCGTCGAGGGCGAAGAGCATGTCGACCTTCTTGCAACCAGAGTCGCAAGGCTCGCCCTCGTCGCCGTCTTGCATCGAGTCGAGCTTGGGTCCGGTGGTCGCGCCCTCGGTGTCGCTCGAGCTGTCGTCGGAGCTGTTCTCGCCCTCGTCCTCGTCCTCGTCGCCGACGTCGTCACCAGCGTCGTCGACCGCGTTGGGGCCCGCGTTGACACAGGTCATGCTCAGGCAGGTCAGGCCGAGATCGCAGCCGCCGCCGCCCGTGCATGCGCAGCCTTCGGCGCCGACGGGGCACTCCTCGGCGCAGCCGCCCAACGCCGCACCAAAGCCAAAGGACGCCAATCCAGCGAGGGTCAGAGCAAGCTTGCGCATGGAGCGACGATACCAGGGCGAAGGGGGAGAGGGGGCTCTCCAGGCTCGAGGCGCGGCGCGCGTACTGGCCACGCGCGAGGCCTGGGGGCACACTGGCCCGGACCTGCGCGACCTCGCGCCCGAGCCCACCCTGCGGTGGAAGCTCGCTCGTCGAGCCTCGTTGAGCCCCTCGCCCGCCATGCCCGATCTGCGCTCCATGCTCCGTGTCCGCGTCGACCACCTGTTCTTTCTGGGTGGGGGGTTGGCGCTGCTGATCGCGGTCTTCGTGACCTGGAAGTTGCTGCGCCCCGAGGCGAGCGGGAACGAGCGCCCGGAGCAGGCGCGCGCCGAGCGAGACCTCGACGCGCGTCTCGACGATCTCCGCCGGGGATCCGGCGCGGATCGACACGAGCAGGGGCGGGCGCAGCCGCGCTTCATCCGGGGCTTCGCGCCCGGCGGTCAGTCGACGGAGCTGGCGGCGGGGAGCTTCGAGGCGCCGAGCCACGCCGACCCTGGTGACCTCGGCCCAGACGAGTCCATCGACGCCTTCAAGGCCGTCATGGACGAGCTCGAGGACCTGGCCGCCGCAGGCCACAACCTCGACGAGCGCGGCGAGCGAGAGCTCTACAACCGCGCGACGGGCTCGTTCACGAGCATGTCGATGTGGGTCGATCAGAGCGACCCTGCCCAGCGCGCGCTGATGGAGGACGCGCGCCAGCAGATGATGTCGCTGATGCGCGAGCTGGGCATCGAGCGGCCGAGCCGGGTCGAGACCTACGTGCCCGCGAACATGCGCTGATTGGCGCGCACACTAGGAGCCGCGCTGGGTTCCACCACGGGCTCCTAGAGCTTCACGCCCAGGCTCTTGCACTGCTTTTTGATCGCGTTGCGGCGGATCAGCGTGACCTTCTTGAGCGAGGCCTCGGCCTTGCCCTGACTGCCGAGCTTGCAGGCCGCGAGGGTCATGAGCTCGGCGGTCTTCGAGCGCTTCTTTTTGTTGTAGCTCGACGATGCGAGCTTGTAGGCCTCGCCCGCGCTGCCCTTTTTGTAGGCGGACTCGGCCTTGGTGTAGAGCGCGTCGGCGTCGAGGTTCGCGGTCGAAGCCTTGGGCTCGGGCTTGGACGCGGTGGTGGTGGTCGTCGTCGGCTTCGTGGCGGTGGACGTCGACTTCGAGCGCGACTTGGAGGCGCGGTTGCGTGGGCGTGGCTGGGGCGAGGGCGCCTTGGCGGCGACGCTGGGCTCGGGCCCCGTCTCGGTCTCGGTCTCGGTCTCTGTCTCGGCACCGGCCTCGGTCTCCGTCCCGGTCTCGACGCCCGTCTCGGTCCCGGTCGCGGCGTCGGCTTGCGGGTCTCGGGCCGCGAGCGGACCTGGCTGCGCCGCGTCGCTCGGCTCGGCCTGGACGAGGGGCTGAGCGTCGGCGACCTCGTCTTTGCCGCCGCCCTTCTTGGCGATGGCGAAGGCGGCCATCAGGGCGATCAGCGCGGCCGCGCCGACCCCGATGAGCACGAATTTCCGTCGTGAGGTGGGGGCCTCCTCGGGGGCCTGGGCGCTGGCGGCCAAGCGGGACTGGTGGAGGTCGACCTGGACCGTGGGCGCGTTCTCGCGTTCGACCTCGGCGACGAGCTCATCGGCGAGGCCGCTGATCAGCGAGGCCGTGTCCTGAGGGGCGACGGGCACCGGCGCACCCTCGGAGCGGCCGCGCATGGCCATGGACGGCTGGGGCACGACCGAGGCGGCCTGGGGAGAAGGAGAGAGGGCAGGGCTGTCGCGGCGAGCCGGCTGGGGGAGGCGGCCGGGGCGGGGCAGGCCACGGGGCTGCGAGACGCGGCTGATGGCCGTGTCTTGGGAGGGGAGCGGCGCTTCGTCGGGATCGTCGGGCCGCAGGATCACCGCGGGCGGCACGTAGGGCACGATCCGTCGACCCTCGTCCTCCTCGTCTTCGGAGGCGCCCGTGGTCGAGGGAGGCGGCGGCGCCATCGGAGACTTCGCCCGGGGCGCGGGCGGGGTCGAGGCGATCACCTTGGCGGCGCGCTCGCGGGAGAAGGCCAGCGTCGCCTCGTCTTCGCGCGGGTCGTCCTCGCTGGGGCTCCCGCTGCTGAGGTCGGCGCCGTGGCTGCTGCCGTCGGCATCGGAGAGCTCGGCGGCTTCACTGGGCGCAGGCTCGGTGGGCGCAGGCTCGGTGGGCGCAGGCTCGGTGGGCGCAGGCTCGGTGGGCGCAGGCTCGGGAGCGGAGTCGGGGGCGAGGGCGCTCGCGCCCAGGGCTGGATCCTCCGCCTTGGGGGCAGGATCCACGGGGGTCGACCCGCTCTGCTCGCTGCCCTTCGACTGGGCCGCGCGGATCTTGGCGAGCAGGGACGATGGCGGCGGCAGTGCCTGGCTGGTCTCGCCGGCGCCCTCGTCTTCGTCCTCATCGTCGAAGAGCCCCTCGTCGATGATCACCCTGGGCTTGGTCTCGGGCTCGGGCGTCTTGGCGGGAGCGGGGGTGGGTGCTGGCCCCTTGGCGGCGGGCGCTGGCCCTTTGGCGGCGGGCGCTGGCCCTTTGGCGGCGGGCGCTGGCCCTTTGGCTGCGGGCGCTGGCACGGACGCAGGCGCGGGGATCTTGGGCGGACCCTTGGCCCCCGCGACCGGCGGGGCCGGGGCCACCGGGGGCAGCAGCGGCGGCGGACCCTTGGGCGCGAGCCCGACCTTGGTGGTCTCGCCGAGCGAGGGCACGGCGAAGAGATCGTCGAGGTCGCCGCCAGCACCCTGCAGGTCCTTGGTGGGCACGCCGTGGATGGTCTTGGGTTGAGGGTGCGCGGAGTCGAAGGGCGGCACGCTCGGTGGATCACCGACGTCCTCCAAGGTCCGCTCGCTGCCCTCGCCCTGCCTGGCCTTCGGGTCTGATTCGTCGCGCTTCGCCACTAGCTCGTGCGATTGTAGCGCCTCGGGCGGCGGCGCGCTCGACCTGAGTGGTCAGGTCCGGCACAGTCTGGGGGTGCGAGTTCACCTCGTCGATGGCACCTATGAGCTCTTCCGCAGCTTCTATGGCGCACCGTCCGCAACCGCCCCCGACGGCCGAGAGGTCGGCGCGGCACGTGGGCTCATGCGATCGATGCTCGCCCTGCTCGAGGAGGACCAAACTAGCCACGTGGCCGTGGCCTTCGACCACGTGATCGAGTCTTTCCGTAATCAGCTATTCGAAGGCTACAAAACCGGCGATGGCATCGACCCCGATCTATGGGCACAATTTCCGCTCGCCGAGGCCGTGTGCGAGGCCCTGGGCATGGTCGTGTGGCCGATGGTCGAGTTCGAGGCCGACGACGCGCTGGCCACCGGGGCCGCCCGCTGGGCGGACGCGCAGGGGGTCGAGCAGGTGCTGCTGTGCTCCCCGGACAAGGACCTCGGGCAGTGCGTGCGCGGGGATCGGGTGGTGCTCTTCGATCGTCGCCGCGGCGAGGTCTATGACGACGCGGGCATCCGCGAGAAGTTCGGCGTGGCTCCGGCGTCGATCCCCGACCTGCTCGCGCTCGTGGGGGACAGCGCCGACGGCATCCCCGGGATCCCGCGCTGGGGCATGAAGTCGACGTCCAAGGTGCTCGAGGTCTATGGCCACCTCGACGCCATCCCCGACGACGCCGCGGACTGGAGCGTGAAGGTTCGTGGAGCCAAAGGCCTTGCCGAGCAGCTCGCCGACGCTCGCGCCGACGCCGAACTCTACCGGACCCTGGCGATGCTGCGCACCGACGTCCCCCTACCGGAGACCGAGGTCGAGGCGCTGCGCTGGCGGGGTGCTCGGCGCGAGCTGCTCGAGCCCCTGTGCGCCGCGCTGGGTGAGCGCCGGGTGATCGACCGGGTCTCGCTGTGGCAATCGTGATCCAGCTGACCAAGCGAGCGGCCGAGTCGCGCGAATTGCCGGTCTCTTGACAGATGATGCGCTCGGGCTAGTTTGGCGGCTCAGGAGCCCGTGGTGGCAGTTGAACCGACCGTGAACGAGCCAAGCGATCCCCGCAGCCGTCCCTTTGAAGGCCTCGATGACTTCGACGCCGACGCGCACGGCTGGGGAGGCGAGGTCGACCTCGACGACGAGCGGCCGACGAGCGGCCTCCAGGCCGATCCGAGCCAGAAAAAATGGATCATGGCCGGCTTTGGCGGCTGCGCGCTGGTGACGGTCGCCGTGGTCGCCCTGCTCATGGGTCGCAGCACGGGCACGGCCCAGGCTGCGACGGAGGAGCCCGCGGCAGAGGCGGTCGTCACCTCGGCCGCGACGGGTCTGGAAGATGGCCAGCAAGAGCCCGAGGTGGAGGCGCAGGCGGAGCAGGAGAGGGCGAACAAGGCCACCCTGGCCGCGACCACGCCTGCTGCGCGGGTCGCCGCCGTGACCAAGCCGCGCCCGAGCGCCTCGACACCCGAGGCCGAGACGTCGGCTGCGCAGGGCTCCGAGGCCAGCGCCAAGCCCACGTCGGCGCCTGCGGCAAAGCCGAGCACCAACTCCAGCACCAGCACCAACTCCAGCGCTTCGACCTCGAGCGCGAGCTCCAGTTCGACCAGCTCGAGCACCTCGGGCCAGGCCCGCCCCGCGTCCACGCCGCAGCCCGCGGAGCCTGCCGAGTCCCCGGCGCTCCCCGGCGCCGACGAGGACCTGCCCTCGAAGGCCTCGGACTTGCCCGACGTGGAGGGCTGGGACGACGCCGACGCGGCGGCCGAGGACGAGGACGAGGCCCCGGCGCCTGCCCCCGCGCCCGAAGAGCCCCCCAGCCTCGACGAGCCGGCCTGAGCGAGGCTGTTTGGCTCGAGCTGCTCAGCTCGAGCGTGGCGGGGCGCCGAGCCGTGTGCGCTCGCAAGGGGTGAGCGGGCTTTGCAGCGCCCCTGGGGCTGGCTATCGTCGCTGGCGATGAGCGAGGCGAAGGACCTGCCCTACGAGGATCTCGTCGACTCCGACGAGGTCGAGGCCCTGATGAGCGAAGACGGTGGCGCGGCGATCATCGACTTTTGGTCGCCGAGCTGCGGGCCGTGCATGGCGATGGCCAAGGACTTCGAGCACGTCGCCTCGCAGTTCGACTCCGACGAGGTCCGCTTTTGCAAGGTCAACACGACCAGCCACGGCTTCCTGGCCGCGCCCTTCAACATTCGCTCGGTGCCGACGATCCTCTTCGTGCTCGACGGCGAGGTCGTCGACGCGGTGGTCGGTCGCATGGACGCCAAGCGCCTGGGCGCGCGGGCGGAATGGCTGGTCAAGAAGCAGGAGCGCCGCGGCAAGGGGCTCCTGGGCCGGCTCTTCGGCTAGCAGGGCGTCAGCCCTCGAGGTCGTCCCAGCGGATGTCGACGACGCAGTTCATCTCGTCGATGACGGCGATCTGGTAGTCACCGCGGGCCTGACAAAAGGCGAGCGCGCCCTCGATCACCCCGAGGGACATGGACTCGACCACGAGCGAGGGGAAGCCCTCGTAGTGGTAGCGGTAGTAGCGGTCGCCCATGGACTCGCCGCTGACGTTGCCCAGGTTCGCGGACATGTTCCAGGCCTTGGGGCCGAGGGGGATCACGCGATCGGCGTAGGCCCCGAGCAGGCCAAAGACCACCTTCCCGGCCACGCTGCTGGCGAACTCGGGGTAGAAGCTGCGCCCGACCTCGCGCAGGCCCTCGCTGACCTGGCCCTCTCCAACGATCATCTCGCCGACGGTCGCGATGATCCGCAAGAAGTCGGTCCACGGGTAGTCGCGGAAGGGCACGAAGCGCTGGAGCTCCACCCCCGCGCGGGTGATGATCTCGTCCTCGTAGTACTCGGCCGGGGCCAGGCGCAGCGCCCGGTTGATGAACATGCCCTTGGTGGACGCCGCACCGGGGACCATCGCAACGATGGCGTCGATATCGACATCGAAGCGCGCACGCGGAGCGCGGAAGAGATGTTCGCTGGCCAAGGCGAGGCCCACGCCTTCTCCTACCACGGCCTCGGGTGAGCGAGCGAGCGCTAGGCCGAGCCTTTGTCATGCTCGACTCGTGCGTTGTCATGGCCTCGACTTGCTTGCGAGCCTGACTACAACACTAGCCGAATCACGCGGCGCTGATCCGCTCTGAGCATAATTCTTGGCATGACATTGAAATGATGCGTCGTGCCCACGCCGAGATCATGACGACAAATACTGGGTGCCACGACCCGCTCGCGCGGCCCGTGCAACCCGCCCATGTGCGCGAGTCAGGCGAGCGGAGGGAGCGGGGCGGGGGGGAGCAGAGCCTTGAGGCGGGTGAGTTCATCAGGGTCGCGCACGCGCAGCACGGGCTCGCTGTCGTATTGCTCGTAGTAGATCGTCGACTCGAGGCCGTCGTCGAAGCCCAGCGCGCGACGGATCTTGCGGTGGAAGGGGACGAAGCCGCGCGCCAAGGTGCGCTCGATGGTCATCGCTATCGTCCCGGTCAGCCCGCAGATGTAGATCACCGCGGAGTCGGGCCCGAGCGAGCCTGGCTCGACGCCGATCGCTCGCTCGGTCTGCTCGATGCGATCGGCCGCGAAGAAGTCCTCGACGCGGCCGCCGTAGCCGGTCCACTCGGGGGCCTCGTGGGGGCGGGAGACCGTGGGCAGGTAGTGCAGGCCGTGCTCTCGAGCGACGCGCTCGAGGTGCTCGCGGTAGCCGAGCTCGTTTGGGTAGCTGGCGCCGTGGAGGAGCACGTAGCGATCGAGGCGGGCCTTGGGGTCGGCGGCCAGATCGGCGTCGACGATCGAGGTGAAGGGGGCCAGGCCGGTGCCCGCGGCCACGAAGATCTTCAGGCGCGGATCGTCGGCGGCGACGGTGTCGTCGAGGGTGAACTTGCCGACCGCGCGCGTGGTCATGCACATGCGGTCGCCCGGCTTCATCTGCCACAAGAGGTGCGTGAGCGGGTTGTCGCTCTCGGGGTGGTTCACGTAGCGGATGTAGAAGTCGATGGTCCCGCGCTGCTGTGGCGCGGAGGCGATCGACATGGCCCGGCGGACGCTGCCGAGCTCGGGCTGGGCCTCGTTGTTGAGGCCCAAGGTCAGGTACTGCCCGGGCACGAACCACCGACCCTCGGGGATCGGCGTGTCGGGCTCGACCTTGAACACGGCGAGGTACTTGGACAGGTCCTCGCGCGCGACGAGGGTTGCGTTGTACTCCAGCGTTCGGGCCATCGAAGATGGATGGTACGCCTGTTCGAGGGCCAAAAAAAACCCTCACAGCGAGGCGCAGCCGCGAGACGCTGGCGCTCGGGTCGGCGATGATTCATGCAAGCGGCGATGACCACGGCCATCCCCGCGCTTCGAGTCAGGACCATCGGCGACGCCGAGGTGGCGCCTTCGGGGCGTTATGTGCTCTACTGGATGAGCGCGCACCGACGCGTGCGCTACAATTTCGCCCTTCAGCACGCCTGCTTTTGGGCGAAGCGGCTGGGCAAGCCCCTGCTGGTGCTCGAGGCCCTGCGCCTGGGTTATCCCTGGGCGAGCCAGCGTCTGCATCGCTTCGTGATCGAGGGCATGGCCGACAACGCCGAGCGCCTGTCCGAGGCGGGCGTGACCTACTTTCCCTACGTCGAGGACGAGCTCGACGCGGGCAAGGGCCTGCTCGCGGCCCTGGCCGAGCGGGCGTGCCTGGTGATCGGCGACGACTACCCGGCCTTCTTCATCCCGCGCATGCTCGCCGCCGCCGGCCGGGCGCTGCCCGTGCGCCTGGAGGTCGTCGACGCCAACGGGATCGTACCCCTGCGTGCGAGTGACAAGGCGTTCACGACGGCGCACTCGTTTCGGCGGTGGTTTCAAAAGCACGGCCCGGATCACCTGCTCGCGGGGCCGCAGGCCGAGCCGCTGACCAAGCTCCCCAAGGACCTGCGGCGCACGGTCAGGCTGCCGGCGGGGGTCGGCGAGCGCTGGCCCAAGCGCCAGGCCAAGGCGCTCGGGGGCAAGGGCCTCGACGCGTTGCTCGACGGCCTCGCCTTCGAACACGAGGTCCCGGCGGCGCCAGCGCGAGGCGGCGCGGCCGCCGGCGAGGCCCAGATGGAATCCTTCCTCGACGAGCGCCTGGATCGCTACGCCGACGGCCGCAATCACCCGGACGACGACGTCTCCAGCGGCCTCTCGCCCTGGCTGCACTTTGGCCACCTGGGCGCCCACGAGCTCGTCCACGCCGTCCTCGAGCGCGAGGCGTGGTCGCCCGACCGACTCGGAGATCCGCGCCAGACCAGGGGCAGCCGAGAGGGCTGGTGGGGCCTGAGCGCGGCTGCGGAGTCCTTCCTGGACGAGGCGGTGATCTGGCGCGAGATCGGCCAGCTCTTTTGCTGGCACCACCCCGAGGACTACATGCGCTACGCGTCGCTGCCGAGCTGGGCGCGGGAGACCCTGGAGGACCATCTCGACGACCCTCGCCCGGAGCGCTACGAGCTCGATGAGCTCGAGGCGGCCCGGACCGGAGACGAGATCTGGAACGCGGCCCAGCGCCAGCTGATCGAAGAGGGGCGCATCCACAACTATCTGCGCATGCTCTGGGGCAAGAAGATCCTCGAGTGGAGCGACGATCCCCGCCAGGCCATCGAGCGGATGATCCACCTCAACGACAAGTACGCCCTCGACGGCCGCGACCCCAACTCCTACAGCGGGATCTTCTGGGTCTGTGGCCGCTTCGACCGCGCCTGGGGGCCCGAGCGGCCGATCTACGGGAAGATTCGCTACATGAGCTCCGACAGCACGCGGCGCAAGCTCTCGATCTCGGACTATCTCGAGCGCTGGTCGGGGCAGGGGAGGCTGCTCTGAGCGTTCCGTGAACCAATGAAAAGAGGGCTCCCGGAAGGGGAGCCCTCTTCGCGCCTCATCAATGACCGGCTCAGTGGTGGTGGTGGCCGCCGGGCTCGTCCTCGTCGGCATCGCTGCCGCTGCCGATGGTCGACACGCGGAAGGCCAGCGAAGCGGTCTCGTACATGCCCTCGCCGACGGCGATGTCGAGGTCGATGTTCCACACGCCCTCTTCGGTGAGCACGACGTTGTCGAGGGCGTAAGCGCCGTCGCCGAGGTAGGAGACCTCGACCTCGCTCTGCATCGAGGTGTCGGCGCCGGGCATCCAGGCGTCGAGGAGCACGGTCGCGTTGGGGATGCCGCGGCCCTCGGCCTGGGGGTCGTTGGGGTCGTGGAAGCCGACGTGGAGGACCAGGTCGTTGCGGCCGGTGGTCAGCTCACCGCTGTCGCTGGACAGGACCAGGCGGAAGGCGCCGAGGTCGCTGTCGAAGCCCATGCCGTCCTGGAACTCGACCAGGTCGCGGAACTCGTCGGTCTCGCTCTCGGTGCAGGCGGCGAGGGGGGTGGCGAGGGCGAAGGCGAGGGCGGCGGCGGCGAGGCGGTTCATGGCGTGTCCTGTCGGGGGTGGTGAGCGGGGGTGCTCGGTGGGCGCACATGTATTCAAACCTCAGGTGGGCGGCCGGTCAACGAAAAAATGAAAGAAATTTGGCCACATGTAGGACAGTGTGGTGGCCATGTCCAAACGATGTTCTGGTTAGGTTTGATCGTTGGTACAAGTACGTAGGCATGATGCGCTCCGGGCGCTTTCCTGGAGAGATCCCTGTTGAGAGGGGAGCTTGGCCCACCAATGGGACAAGAAAAAAGGCCGCTCGAGGAGCGGCCTTTTTCGTGGTGCGATGTCTGCGCTAGACCATTTTGCGGCGTCGACGCAGGCCAAAGAAGCCGAGCAGCCCGAGCAGCCCGAGGCTGGCGCCCCCGCTGGGCTCGTCGATCGCGCAGCCCTTCTTGTTCGCGCCCGGCTCACCGTCGACGGGCGGCGGCCCATCGGAGGACGCGGCCGAGGACCCGCCAGCGGACGAGCCGCTGCCGGAGGACGAGCCACCCGAAGACGAGCTGCCGCCATCACCGTCGTCGTCGCTGCCGGCCGACCAGTCGCTGCCGCCACCTTCGCTACCGCCGAACTTCTCGTCGCGCTGGCGCTGCTGCTCGTCCTTGTACTTCACGTAGCTCTCGGGGAGCGCGGGGAGCTTTTGGATCATGCGCGGGCGGACATCGGAGAGCTTCTTCCACGCGCCCTGCGGGGGGATGTGGCCGCCGCCGGCGGGCTTTTGCACGCCGAGGATGTAGACCGCGCGGCGGTTGCGGACCTCGTCGACGCTGTCGCCGGTCTCGACCGCCAGGCCCTTCTCGCCCATGCCGGCGTAGTAGATCTCGCACCAGGCCCCGCGGTCGTAGAAGTACTTGGCGATGGCTTTGGCGCGGCTCTCCGACAGCTTCTTGTTGTCCGAGGCCTTCCCGACCGTGTCGGTGTAGCCGACGATGTAGAGCTGCGCCGAGAGGTTGCCGTTGACGGCCTCGTTGGCCTTGTCGAGGCCGGCGAGCTCGTGGGCGAGCACCGCGAAGGCCTCGGAGACCTTCCACTCCTCGTCGGACTTGATGTCGGACTTGCCCGAGTCGAAGGTCACCTCCTCGTGGGGGATGCCCACGGACCAGGGCACGCGGGTGTCCGTGTAGGAGAAGCCGCTGTCGTCGCTCGCGGTCACCTTGATCATGAACACCTCGTCGGAGGTGCTCCAGCTCAGCTCGAACTCCTCGCCGGCCTCGATCACCTGGTCGGTGACCAGCTGCTCGTCGACCATGTCGCCCTCGGTGTTGAACACCTGGAGCTCGAGGCTGGTCGCCGTGAAGGGCGTGCGGTAGCGGATCTTCTGGCGGTCGACGATGTCGTCGCGGCCGCTGAGCAGGACCAGCGGGTCCTTGTTGCCGCCGACGATCGGGCGCTGGATCGTGAACGAGCCCGAGGTGAAGGCCTCGTTGGCCTCGATGTCGATGTCGTAGTCGACCTGGCGATCGCCCTGCTTCCAGGTCACGCGCGCGGCCTTGTTGGCCTTGATGTTGATCGTCTTCTCGACCCCGCTGCCATCGGAGCCCTTGACCTTGATCTTGACCCCGGAGAGGTCCTCGTCGGAGGTCAGCTCGACCCAGGCTTCGCCCTTCTCGTCGGTCTGGCCCGAGTATTTCCAGTTGAAGCCGCCCAGCATCATCAGCAGGGCGAGCAGGGAGCTAGCGAGGGATGGGATGGCCATGGGGAGTGCTTGTCCTCTAGTCCTGGTGCGCGAGCGCGCCCGCGATTGTAACGGACGAGCTCGCGGGGTTGGGACCGCTGCGCGTTTAGGAGGCCTCGGCCTCGTGGCGAGCCTCGACGACGGTGTGGATGCCCCCGCGGACCATGAAGTCGCCCTCGACCACCATCCAGCGCGGCGAGATCGCGGCCACCAGATCGTCGAGGATCTGGTTGGTCACCGCCTCGTGGAAGGCACCCGTGTCACGGAAGGACCACAGGTAGAGCTTGAGGCTCTTGAGCTCCACGCAGCGCGCCGCCGGCGAGTAGCGGATGCGGATCGTCGCAAAGTCCGGCTGCCCGGTCTTGGGACACAGGCATGTGAACTCCGGGCAATCAAAGCGGATCTCATAGGCCCGCTCCGACCTCGGGTTGGGGAAGGTCTCTAGCTCCCGCGAGGGCTGGCTCGACACCCGCGGGGGTGTGCCCCGTGGGTGGCCTGCGGTCAAGTGTGAGCTAGGTTTCGTGCGCTGTGTTCGCCGGGTCTGGTGTCGGCTCGGGGGAGGTGGTAGTAAGCCCGCCCTACACGGCGGATTTAGCTCAGTCGGTTAGAGCGCCTGGTTGTGGTCCAGGAGGTCGTGGGTTCGAATCCCATAATCCGCCCATCCTAACTTATCGAGATCGCTGAGGTTTTTACCTCGGCGATTTTTCTTTGAGTCGCGCCCGAGGCGCTTTTGCGTCTGGCGTCCAGCCACAGCGCGCTTGACCCGCAGATCAGAGCTGGAGCTGGCTCAGGTAGGCGTCGTAGTTGTTGCTGATCGCCGTCAGCAGATCGCACAGGACGTCGGCCTCGTCCTCGCGCAGCGAGCCTTTGAGCACGCGCGTGGCCGCGTGCGCTCGCTTGGGATCCATGATCTTCCGAATGAAGGAGTCGAGGTTCTCCGTGCTTCGGGCCTGGTTGAGCCCGATCGAGTGCGTTGTCTGCAGCCGGTGGAAGAAGGGCATGGTTTTGTGGCTGCCGAGGTCAGTCGAGCCATGCGCTCACCGGTCTCCGAGCCAAATTCCTCGATGTAGATGGTTGGGACGCCGAGGTACATGCCTTGCTCGAGGGCGCCGCTGCGGATCCCGATCTGAGCCAGGCCAAACTGCTTGCGTCCAAACAGGCTCTTGATGAAATACATCTGGTTATAGCGGTTACCCTGGAAGTCTTTCAATCGGGTGAAGAAGCGAATGAGGTTATGTTTCTCTTCGCCGACGTGGACCTTCGACGCCTGATTGTATTGATCGAGGAGGATCGGATCCCCGATGGGAACGGGGATGAACCGATGCCTGGCGCCCTTGCGACTTCCGAGGCGATCGAGCAGGTATACGAGGTGCTCGTAGAGCTGCGCGGTCATGACGTGGTGGGGGTTGCGCTTGGCCGCGTCGATGGTTCGAAAGTTGTCGTCGCCGACCTGCCCTGGGCTGATCTTCGCCCCGCTATGTCTTTGGCCGCCACGGCATCCCGGCGGTCGAGCCCGACGAGGCGTTCGATGTTCTGGAGGGGGACGCGGCGCAAGCCGAGGGCTCCGGCTGATCGCGCTGCCCAGGGTCGGCGCGGTCCTGGTAGGCTGCGCCCATGGCTGATCTTCGAGATCCCTATCGGGGCGCCGACGCGAACAACACGACAAAGTCTTCGGCCTTTGGTGTTCAGGGCGTGGACGTCTCGCGCTACCAGGGCGACTACGACTGGGACCTGGCCATGGGCGCGGGCGAGGCCTGCTTTGGCTTCGCGCGGGCGAGCATCGGCTTTGGCGATACGGACTCGAAATTCATGGCCAACTGGAAGGCGATGGCCGATCGCGGGCTGCTGCGCGGGGCCTATCACTTCGCCTACCCCAAGTCCGTGGCGGCGGGGAAGAGCGTGGAAGACGACGCCCACGACGAGGCGCGCTACTACTGCGACACGCTGCGCGCGGCCGAGCAGTCCGTGCACGGCGGCAAGCCGATGTACGACGGCCGGACCTTGCCCCCGGTCTTGGACTACGAGCAAAAGTCGCCGTGGACGGCGGCGCAAAAGCGGGCGTGGATCACCCGCTGGATCCTCACCGTGCAAGAGGAGCTCCAGCGTGGGGTCATTCTCTATACGGGAGAGCACGTGTGGACCGAGGAGCTCGAGGGGGATCCGTGGCTGACGGGGCTGCCGCTGTGGGTCGCGCACTACACCGACACCGCCGCGCCAAAGATGGCCCCGTGGACCCGCTGGGTGCTGTGGCAGTGGAGCGGCGGGGGCGAGGCGGGGGATATCTACGAGAAGGTTCACGGCGCCTACTTCCCCGGGGACGAGAAGGCGGGCGCCGTCGACGTCGACGCGTTTTGGGGGAGCCACGAGGCGTTGACGTCGCTGGCGGATCCCCGCTGGGATCGTTGGCTGGTCGACGCCGATGGGACGATCGGGAAGAACCCCCACGCGGCCTTCTCGGTCACGGGGGAGCCGGTGGGAGAGCCCGCGAGTGTCGGCGAGGCCCTGGCCAAGCTTCGTCAGGCGCGAGCGTTGATCGATGAGGCGATCGCCTCGCTCGAGGGCTGAGAGTCCGTGATTCTTTCGCCCACGACGCCATGCACGCCTCCGGACCCCTTCACAGACTCTGAGCCCGAGCGAGGCGCGGCCCGAGCTGCGGGGCTCAGCTGTTGGGGTAGGCGACGATGCCGAAGCGGTAGGGCATCGGAAAGTCGGGGCAGTCGTCGACGAAGCGCCGAGCTTGCTCGACGATGACACGGAAGTTGAGGCTGTCCGCGCCCGCCCACGCGCCCACCTGGCCATCGGCGATCGTGAAGGACTCTCCTTGGGTGGTCACGACCATCGCTTGGCGATCGAGCTGGGCGCACACGTGCTCGACGGGCTCGCAGTCGATGGCTTCGATGTCGAGGAGCAGGGGGGCATAGTCGACCTCGAAGTCACCAAACTCGCTCGGGTCGAGGCTCGGGGCGTCGACGGCGATGAAGGAGAGCGGGAACTGTGAGAATGGATCATTGCGCACGCTTAGCCAGCGCGCCGTGTACATGACGCCGCCGAGGGCGATCGACAGCGGGAGCTCGAGGTAGCGGATCTCGACGGGTCCCCCGAGGTCGACTTCGGGCTTGATCCAGTCGCTGCCTGCCAAGACGATCTGGAGCTGCTGCTGATCGTCTCCACACTCGCTGAGGTCGATGACGTAGCCGCCCTCGGCGTCGCTGACCGAGGATTGTTCGCAGCTGAGCTCGACGTCGTAGCTCTCGGGGTCGAGGCCAATGACCTCGAACTCGGCGCTCACGCCCGGCTGCTCGCAGGTGATGACCTGGCCCATGTCGGGGTCGTCGGAGCCAGTGTCGAGGTCGTCGGAGCCAGTGTCGAGGTCGTCGGAGCTGGTCTCGGGATCGTCGGAGCTGGTCTCGGGAGCGTCGGTGCCGGTGTCGTCGTCGAGGGAGCCGATCGGGATCTCACCGGCGTTGCAGGCCAGGGACGCGAGGGTGGTGGCCAGCGCGAGGGTGAAGGCAGTCGAGTTCGAGCGTCGCATATATCCGAGTCGTGTCCGGACCCGAGCGCATCCGTCCGCGGGTGGTTGGGGCCCTTCGCTGTGGACCGCGCGTGTGCTGCGTGGACAGGGGAGAGGAGGGGCGCGGGCGCGGGCAGCGTCGATGGAGCGCGGGCTGTTCGCCCGCAGCGGGGCGTCGACGCGTCAGACAGCCGCGGCGTGGGCTCGTGGCGTAGACTGGGCCGTGGCCAACGCCCGCCTGGAGTCCGGCCCTGGGCCCGCAGGGGATTCCGCCCCCGCTTCGGCTCCCTCCGCTCGTCTGGATCGCAACCCCGCGCTGCTGTGCGGCATCCGGGCGGCCCAGATGGCGATGTTCCCGATCGCCGTGCTCAGCGTGTTCCTCCAGCGGGAGGTCGGCTTCTCCGTCACGCAGATCATGCTGCTGCAGGGGGTGTTCGGCCTGACGATGGTCTTGCTCGAATTCCCCTCGGGCTACCTCGCCGATCGCATCGGCTACCGGCGCTCGCTGATCTTCGCGTTCGTGCTGTGGACCTGCGCCTGGCCGATCTATGGCCTGATCCCGACGTGGAAGGGGGTGGTCTGCGCCGAGCTGCTGCTGGGGGTGGGCATGGCGCTGCTCTCGGGTTGCGACACGGCGCTGCTCTACGAGTCGCTGTGCGAGCGGGGCCGGGAGCACGAGTTCTCGCGCTGGGCGGGGCGCCAGACCTCGAGCGGACAGCTGGCCGAGGGCGCGGCGGCGCTGGTCGCCGGCTTGCTCTTCGCGGCCGCGGTCTGGGGCCCCTTCATCGCCCAGGCAGTGTCCTCGCTGCTGGGCCTGGGTCTGGCCCTGGCCCTCGTCGAGCCCGAGCGCGAGCGCCCGAGCTTCCACGACAGCCTCGGGCAGATCCGGACCATGGTCCGCCACGCCCTGCTCGAGCAGCGAGAGCTGCGGGCGGTGATGCTGACGGCGGTGATCCTCGGTCTGGCGTCCTTCATCCCGGTGTGGACCGTGCAGCTCTATGCCCTCGACGCCGGTCTGCCCGAGCCCTGGCTCGGACCGATGTGGGCGGTGGCCAACTTCACCGTCGCCGCGGCGGCGCTGGTCGGCCACCGGCTCTTCGCCCGCAGCTCGCTGAGGGCGGTGGCGCTGTGGTGCACGGCGCTGATCTGCGCCGGCTACCTCGGCCTCGGTCTGAGCCACGCGCTGTGGGGCTTCGTCTGCTACTACCTGCTGACGCTGATGCGCGGGCTCCACGGCCCGGTGCTCGGTCACCGCGAGCAGCAGCTGGTGCCCAGCCGCGACCGCGCCGGCTTCCTGTCGCTGCGCAGCATGTTGTTTCGACTGAGCTTTCTGGTGGTCGGCCCGGCGGTGGGGGTCGCCGTCGACGCTCGCGGCCAGCACCCGGTGATGCTGGCCCTGGCCGGAGGGTTCCTGGTCGCGGGGCTAGCCGCGGCGGTCATGCTCCGGCGGGCGTCCGTGGCCAGGTGAGAGCGGCCGGATCCGCGGCTCATCCCTGCGTGGGCTGTCGCGGCGAGGCGAGCTGTGGGCAGCGGGTGCGCAGCTTGGTGAGCTGCGGGGAGTCGGCGTGGTCGCGGGCGAAGCGACGCTCGCGGGTGCGGGCGGCGTCGAAGCGCTCGAGCGCGCAGAGGTTCTCGATCGTGAGCAGGTCTCGCTCCATGGCGAGGACGCCCTCGGGGTAGCGCTGCTCGTGGCGCTGGAGCTGCTCGAGGGCGGCCGCGGGCGACGAGGCTGCGCGGGCGGCTTCGAGCAGGGCGAGCTCTGCGGCGAGGTCCTCGGGGGAGCTGGCTCGGCTCGCGTAGCGAGCCAGGGGGGCCGCGGCTGGCTTGGCGGCGGCCTTCGGGGGCAGGGCGGCGGGCGGCTCGGAGGAGGGCGGGGGCGGCTGGACGGACGCGTCTTCGGGGGCTGGCTGGGCCTGGGGAGGGGCCGCTTGGTGAGCTGGAGGAGAGGCCGGCGCAGGGGAGCCGGTCTGGGACCGAGGGTCGAGGCTCGTCGCGGGGGGCGGCGAGATGGCCCGCGTCGCGAGCACGACCCCGCGCAAGCCGAGCAGGCCGCCGCCGGTCAGCGCGAGCGTGATCGCTACGACCTTCGCACCCCACGCGAGCTTCGCCGCGCCAGCGACCCCTCGCGCGCCGACCTCGAGGAGCTCGGCGGCGCCGATGTCCGGCTGGGGTCCCGCGTTTTGGGCGTCTGGCGGCGCGTCGAGCTCGACCTGCGGCCAGGGGCTGGCGGCCTCGAGCGCCGCGTAGACGCGGGCCTCGGCGCCGGGGGGAGGGCTGGCGTGGGCGCGCGCGGAGGCGAGCTTCGCCAGATCTCGGCGCAGCTGCTCGGGAAGCTCAGCCATGGTCTGCTCCGTAGTGCGCCGCCATCTCGCGGTTGATGTCCGCCCGAGCCCGGCGCAGGCGCGAGTACACGGTGTTGAGCTTGCAGCCGAGGGCGTCGGCGATCTCTGGGGCGCTCAGGCCCTCGAGCTCGGTCAGCACGAAGACCTCGCGGCGCCGCGGCTCGAGCCGCTCGATCGCCTCGGCGAGGGCGTCGAGGCGGCGGCGCTCGTCGAGCTGCTGGTCGAGGGCGACGCGGGGGGGCTCGCCGCGCTGGTCGAGGGCCTCGAGCTTGCGCTGGTGTCGGTGCTGGCGGCGGCGCTGCGCAGAGGCGACCCGGCGGGCGACCCCGTGGAGCCAGGCGCGGAAGGAGGCGCGCCCGCTCCAGGTGCCAAAGCGGCGCAGCACGATCATGAACACCTCCTGGGCCGCGTCCTCGAGGCTGGCTCGAGGGACGCCGTAGCGGGCCAGGGTCCGCCACGCATAGCCGAAGTGCGCCCGGTAGAGGGCGCTGAACTCTCGCTCTCGCTCGTCGACGGGCGCGAGAGAGGCGGCGGCTTGGGCACGCGGGGGCATGCTCTGGGGGACGTCACCACGAGTCGGGGGATCCGTCCCGCGGCGGACGAATTTTTATTTGTTCCTCGACGCGCCGGCGCGAGGTAGGCGCAGCTCGACGCCGAGGATGCCGCGTACGGTCAGCGGAGGCACGCGCTGGACGAGGAGATCGTCGACGACGAACTCGCCGCGGGTCAGGGGCGCGGCGAGCTCGAGGTCGAAGCCAAAGGCGAGGTGCTCGAGTGGCACCCAGGTGATCCCCTGGCTCAGGCGCAGGGCGACGTGGGGGATCGTGGCTCGTGTGGCGACGGGGAGGGTGTCGAGGCCGCGCGCGCGGAGCTGGCCGGCCTCGAGACCGGCGCACAGCGGAAGCTCGATGTGGCGACGCCCGGGGACGAAGCAGCCGAGGGCGCCGAGCAGCCACGCGTCGAAGCTGCCGCCGACCCCGTCGGATCGGGTGACGCTGCGGGGCACGACCCAGCGGGCGTCGGCGCCGGCCCGCCAGCGCTCGCCGAGCACGGCCAGGCCGCCGCCGATGGACGCGTAGGCGGTATTCGTGGGCCCGTAGCCGCCGCTGGGGAGGACGCGGGCGGCGAGCTGGAGCCCGCGTGCCTCGAGGCCTCGCGCTCGCCCGGGCTCGGCGCTTCGCGGCCTGGTAGGCGGGTCGAGGTCGAGGTCGAGGTCGAGGTCGGGCGCGGGAGGGGGCTCGCGCTCGGTTGGCCGCTGGGGAGCGGGCTCGGGCGGGCCGAGGGCGGGCCCGGGCCCGGGCTCGGGCTCGGGCTCGGGCTCTGGGACTGAGGGGGACGTGGGCGCCTCGGTCTTGGCGGGGAGGTTCAGGGCAGTGGCCACGGGATCGAGGGTGACCGCGATCACCAGCACCGCCGCGTCGGTCAGCAGCGAGCAGCTGCTCGCCCTGATCACGCGCGCGTGACTCTCTCGCCCGCGCACGAGGCTCAGCTCGAGCTCGAACTCATCGTTGCTCGGGGCGGCGACGAGCTGAGCGTGGACCTCGAGGGGCAGCTGGCCGGGGAGCAGGGGCGCGTCGAGCTCGGGGAGCCTGGCGTCGAGGCGCTCGCGGACCTCGTCGATGCTCGGACAGGCTGGAGGCCCCTGCCACTCGAGTTGGAGGCGACGGGGACGCTGAACAGCGGGAGCGAGGGGCTCCGCGGGCTGCTCGGGCGGGGCGAGCAAGGTCGCGAGCAGGGCGACGACACGCATGGACGCGGGTCGTTGTAGCGCCCATGCGAGGGCGCGGCCACAGCCACGGCCACGGCCACGTTCGGGGGTGTCGCCGAGGGGCGCTCGAGTGTGTTCGAGAATTGTCCGAGGCGAGGGATCGATGCGCGCGAGCTCGCGTCCATCCCCGCGCACCGAGACGGACTCGCTCGGTGCAGCGGACAAACACCATGCATACCCATCGATACACCATCACCGCTCTCGTGCTCGTCGGTCTCGCGGGGGTCACCGCCTGCGACGACGGTGTCGTGATCGTCCCCGACGATCCGACCACGACCGCGATCTACGAGACCCTCTCGACCCAGTGGTGGTCCTGGTCCTACGGGATCGAGGGCCAAGATCACCCCATCCTCGATCCAGACGGATCGTCTTGCGGTCTCGGAGACGTGAGCGACGAGCTCTTCTTTCTCGCGGGCACCGCTGGCGGGGCGGCCACGCGAAGCTGCCAGGTGCCCACGGGCAAGGCGCTGTTCTTTCCGCTGATCAACGGGGTGAACCTCAACCACCCCGACGATCCGCAGCTCCCGGCGGAGGACCTGGCCGCGGCGCTGGGCGGGGTCTTGGATCTGGCCTGCGACCTCGAGCTGAGCTTGGACGGGGCGCCGATGCTGACCGACTTCGACGACAACCGGGTGGCCGCGGGGCCCTTCGCCATGGAGGTGGTCAAGGGCCAGTTCAACGACGACCCGGAGGGGACCTTGCCCCCGGGGATCTACGACCCGACGGTCTCCGACGGCTACTGGGCCCTGGTCACGCCGCTCTCGCCGGGTGATCACGTGCTCGAGTTCGGCGGGAGCCTGTGCGTCGACGGGCAGCCGATCTTCACGACGCAGGTGACCTACAACCTCGCGGTCGGCGACTACTTTCCCAACGAGGTGTCCCTGGACTGAGAGCGGTGATCGCCTGGTGCGGTCGATCACCGCGAGCGCCCGCCACGATCGAGGTCGTGGGGCGTGCTCGGGTGGTCGGCTGCTTCAGGGCAGGCCGAGGACTTGGCGCTCCGAGAGCACGCGCTCGACGGTCCAGCGCTCGCGGTTGGGGCTGTAGTCGAGGCCCAAGGTGACGTCGAAGGTGCCCTGGCGCTCGCCGTAGGCGTCGCTCCGGGTCTCCCGCAGGCGGAGCTTGGCTTTGCAGCCCTTGCTGCCGAGGTGCTCGGCCTCGCACTGCTCCCCCGCGCAGCGGGCCGCGATGAAGTGCTCGAGGGCCTCGTCGCGGGCCGCGGTGGCGGCTGGGTTCTCACCACGCTGGAGGTCTGCGCAGGTGCTTTGATCGTCGACCCAGCCAAAGCCGAGGAGCAGGCCGACGCCGAGAGCGGCGAGCAGGAGCTCGCGCGGCCCGAGCCAGCGAGGGCCGCGGCGGCGAGCCAGCGAGGGCTGGACCAGGGCGGACCCGCAGTGTGGACAGGAATTGTCGCCTGGATCACAGCGCTGGGCCATGTCGAAGGATCTAGCATCGGCACCAGGGCGCGGCAAAAGCGACGCGCTTGGCCGTGCGTCGGCCTCGATCCCCGAGTGGCGCAAGGGCTGCTAGAGTCGGCCTCGACTCGATGTCCGGCGAGCCCTCCAACACACGCCTCGATCCTCTGGGCGAGGCTGCTCCGGCCTACGACGATTTCGAAGCGCGGCGCGCTCGAGCGGGCGTGGCGGCGGCGCTCTTTGGTCCGCCCGAGGGCGAGGGGGCCGAGACCGAGCGCATCGTGGTGGGTCGCTACCGCGTGGCCTCGCGCCTGGGTGCCGGTGGGATGGGCGTGGTCTACCGCGCCCACGACCCCGATCTCGATCGCCCGGTCGCGGTCAAGTTGCTGCATGCGGGCGCCGCCGACGACGACAAGGCGCGGGCCCGCATGCTCCGCGAGGCTCGCTCGCTGGCCAAGCTCTCGCACCCCAACGTGATCACGGTCTACGACGTGGGCGTCGAGGACGGGCAGGTGTTCGTGGCCATGGAGCTCGTCGCCGGGCGAGACCTGCGGCGCTGGCTCGCGGGGCGCTCGCGCGGGGACTGGCGCGAGATCCTCGAGGTCTTCCTCGCGGCCGGGCGCGGGCTGGAGGCCGCCCACGACGTGGGCCTGGTCCACCGCGACTTCAAGCCCGAGAACGTGCTGGTCGGCGACGACGGCCGGGTGCGGGTGCTCGACTTTGGCCTGGCGCGGGCGCGTCAGGCCGTGGACGTGCGCGCTGACGATGCGCCCGAAGGCGCGGCCAAAGACCAAGCCAAAGATGAAGCAGGAGATGAGTCGAGGGCGGTGACCGAGCGCTCGGGCGAGCTCGGCGACGTGCTGCTCGCCGAGGGCGAGACCTTGGAGGTCGAGGTGTCGCGGCGACAGCTCGCGCTCTCGGGTCACCTCACGGAGACCGGGGCGCTGATCGGGACGCCGCTGTACATGGCGCCGGAGCTCTACGCGGGCGAGGCCGCCGACGCGGCCAGCGATCAGTTCGCCTTTTGTGCCTCGCTCTACGAGGGCCTCTATGGCGCGCGGCCCTTTGGCGAGGACACGATCACCGGCCACATCGAGGCGGTCGCGGGCGGTCGAGTGGTCGCGCCACCGTCAGACTCGCCGGTCCCCCGGAGGCTGTGGCAGCTGATCGCCAAGGGCCTCGAGCCCACGGCCGGCGCGCGCCACCGTGACATGTCGACGCTGCTGAGCGCCCTCGCGGCCGAGCTCTCGGGCGCGCAGGTCGACGGCCACGCAGACGCTTCGAGCTGGCGCTGGCTGGGCATGGCGGCGCTGGGGCTGGTGATCGCGGCCGCGATGATCGCCGCGGCGCTCGGGCTCTTTGGGCCCGAGGAGCAGCGCCTCCCCGAGGAGCAGCCAGGGCTCGACGCGCCGCCTCGAGGCGAGGGCCCGCAGCCGTCCGCGGGGGAGGGCGGCGCAGGCTCCAGCCAGCCTCCGCCCGAAGCCGAGGGGGCGAGCGCCGCGGCGCTCGGCGAGGGCGCTGACGAGTCCGGGACGGGCGAGGGCGAGGACGAGGACGAGGACGGCGACACGGGGAACGAGGAGACCGGCACGGGAGCCGAGACACAGGCCGAGACCGACGCAGGCGTCGATGTTGGGGCTGGGGTCGGGGCTGGGGCTGGGGTTGGGGCCGAGGCGGAGCTCCACGGCTGGTGCCACCTCCACGAAGATCGCTACACGCTGCTGGCGCGGACGAGCCGGCGCAAGGCCACGGTTCGCGCCGACGGCACCTGCTTCGTATGCCGCGTCGAGCGGCGGCGCAGCCGGACGCGCAACTTCTCGCCCCGGGACTGCGCTGGCTACTCGCTGTGCGGACCCGCGAGCCCCGGAGAGTGCCAATGAAGCGCCTCATGTGCGCGCCAGTTCCCCGAGGGGGGTCCGCGTTGGCCTGGCTCCCGCGCTGGGCCTGGGCTGTGCTCGCGCTGGTGTGGCTGCTCTGCGCGCCTGGCCTCGCCCAGGCCGCCAAGCCCTACGGCGTGGTCACGGTGGACCTGCGCCCCGACGTGGGCGACGTGCCCACGCAGATCTGCGTGGTCTCCCAGGGCAAGGGCCCGCGCACGCGCGCGCGCCTGAGCGAGCTGTTGCTCGGTGAGGTCGAGGAGGGGGAGGGCGGCGCGGACACGCGAGAGGCGGCCGGGCTCGGCGGCGAGCTGGTCGTCGATCCGGCGGCCTGGGGGGGCGCCGCGGACGATCAGGTCTGCGAGGCCGGCGGCGCCTGCCTGCCGCGGGTCGAGCTGCCCTTCGCGGGCGCGGCCGCCGACGAGCTGTGGGTCGCGTGCACCTCCGACAGTCTGATCAGCGATCGCACCCCTCGCGATCCACGGATCTTGTTCATGATGCTCGAGCACCTCGAGGGCTCTCCGCCGCTGCTCGAGTCGGTCAAGCTCACCGGCGGCGTGGTCACCGTCGGCGTCCAGGCTGATCTCTCGCGCATCGTGGTCACGGCGCGCAGCCTCGGCGGTCACTACGACGCCCACGGCCGGGCCTACCGCGCCGAGGAGGGCAGCGACAGCAGCGAGCTCGTGGTCCTCCCGCTCGCGCCGCGCTGCCACGGGGTCGAGGTCGAGCTGCCTGGGGTGCGCCTGCGCGAGTCCGATCGTGATCGCCTGGTCCTGCGGGCCAACGACGCGAGCTTGGATCCCGACACCTGCGTGGGCCCGCTGCGCGGGACCTCGCGCATGCGCGTGGAGCTGCCCCGGGCCGAGGGCTTTGGCCACCTCGAGGTCGAGCTCCCGCCGACGGCCGACGAGCGGCCCACGGCCACGCGCTTCGCCGGGGACTGGGACAAGGCCTGGCCGGCCGGCAAGCTGCGCCTGTCGCCGCACCGCATCGCCTTCGTGTGGAGCCCCCCAGCCTGCGTGTGGGAGCGCGGCACCTGTCCGGGGGCTACCTTGGAGGGCGGGATTGCCTGCTCGGCCACGGCCCTCGACGACGGCAGCTGCCAGTACCTGTGCCCCGGCGAGGAGGGCGACGACGAGTGGGTCGAGCTCTCGACGCCGCTGGCCGTGAGCTTCGAAAAGAGCGCCCCGGATCAGCGCTGGACCGAGATCCTCCAGCGCCCCGGTCAGACCCTGGGCGCCTACGTCGACAGCGATCAGCTCTACCTCTCCGCCGACATCAGCGACTGGCGCACGGAGATCCCCGGCAGCCGGATCAGCCACGTGGAGCTCCTCGACCCCGACGGCGGCGTGCGGCGCTACGCGGTGGGCGACGGCGAGCTACGCCTGAGCGCGCGCGAGCAGAGCAAGCGCGACTCGCTGCAGATCCTCGCCCCCGGGGCGAGCTGCGATCCCCTGCGCTACCGGCTGATCGGTGATCGTCGCTACCGCGAGGGCTCGGCCGCGGTCAGCGAGGGGGCGGTCGAATTTGGCGACGTCCATCGCACGGCGCGGCTGTTGACCTTCAACCTGACCTTGGTCCAAGGCGGCGGCCTGGCCATGGCCCCGCAGCGCCCCGAGGAGGTCTCGAGCCCGGTCTACTTCATGGGCCTGGGCCAGCTCGCGGCCAATTTTCGCCCGCGAAACCCCCGTTTCTCGCGCCTCTCCTATGAGGCCCGGATCGGCGGGACCATCGGTCAGTGGGGCTTTTATGGCCCGGGCTCGATCGGTGAGGAGGAGCGCCGGGTCAGCGAGAAGGTCGCCTGGGCGCGGATCCTCTTCGAGCCCGCGCTCATCGTCGATGTCGTCCCGCCGCTGGCCTTGGGTGTGGGGGTGGGCGTGGGCGGATCGTGGCCGATCAACAACCGCGACGAGCCGAACACGGGCCGCTACACCTTCATCGTCTCGCCGAGCGCCCAGGCGCGGATCTCGATCAGGCGATGGATCTCGATCGTCGCCGAGGGTCGGGCGATCTTCCTCGAGCGCACCTTGGTCGCCACGGACATCATCGGGGACTCGGTGCGCTACGCGAGCTACCCCAACGTCTCGCTGATCGGTCTGTACGGTCTGATGTTCTCGTTTTGATCCGCGCAGCTGCTACCCTTGGCGTGATGCGGGGCAGTCGCGGGAGGGGCGTCGGGCTGGCGTCTGGACTGGCGCTCGGGTGGGGCTGCGCCATGCCTTCGGCGGAGATCGAGCTCCCGCCGGAGCCTCGCCCGGCGACCACGGCGGTCGCGGCTGCGCCCCCGGTGGCCGACAAGCCCAGCCTGGAGGGAGAAAACGAGCGCCTGCTCGTGCCCGAGGGCGTGTTCTTGATGGGGGCGACCGACGCGGATCTGCGCATGGCTCGGGAGCTGTGCCTGCGCTTTGGCGACGAGTGCCCGCTCGAGTGGTTTGCGAACGAGTACCCGCAGACCTCGGAGGCGGTCGGCGAATTTTGGATTGATCGCCTCGAGGTCAGCAACGCCGACTACAACGCCTGCGTCACCGCGGGGACCTGCGTGGGCGGCCGCGAGCGGGGCTGCCAGATCTACGAGGCGGCTCGAGATGCCTCCTCCCACAGCGCCTGGCGAGACCTCCGGCCGGCGGAGCTCGAGCCATTCTCGAGCCCGAGCCAGCCCGCGGTCTGCGTGACCAGGTCCGAGGCCGAGAGCTTCTGCGGCTGGCTCGGCGGGCGCCTGCCGACGCGGATCGAGTGGGAGAAGGCCGCGCGCGGGACCACGGGGCGGCCGTGGCCGTGGGGAGCGCAGGAGCCGAGCTGCGCCCGGGCGAACCACCTCGACGACCAGCTCGGCCCGGGCTGCGGCGTGCTGTCGACGGTCGCCGTGGGCAGCTTCCCCGAGGCGGCGAGCCCCTACGGCGCCCTCGACATGGCGGGCAACGCGGCGGAGTGGGTCGCCGCCGCGAAGGAGCAGGCCGGGGGCAAGGTGGCGATCGCGGCCAATGAAGACGAGATCCGGGGCGGGCACTGGGCCTCGGAGCCCGTTCACCTGCGAACGACCGAGAGCGGCTCCTTCAGCGCGGGGAGCCGGATGATCTACGTGGGCTTTCGCTGCGCCTACGACTCGCCGAGCTGACTGCTATCCTCGCGGGCATGCGTCTGCGAGCTCTCGCGTGGGGTCTGGCCGTCTCTTTGTCCTCGTCTGGCCTCTCGTTGGTCAGTGGCTGCGTCGGGGAGTCCGGCGGCCAAGACGAGGCGGCGGGCGACGACACGAGCGCGGGTGAAGAGGGGGAGGACGCGCAGGCCGAGTCGGATAGCGAGGGGGAGGGGGAGGGCGAGGAGACGGGGGAGGCCGAGACGGGCGGGGAGAGCGGCGACACCGATGGATCCGAGAGCGGTGAGCTCGAGTGCCCGGGGCCCTACGAGATCGCGCCGACCCCCGTCGACGCCAACCAGCCGGCCACGCCCACGCAGCCCGGCTCGACCTGGGCCTACTTCGAACTCGAGGACTTTCAGCCGCAAAGCTGCAACTTTGGCGAGGTCTACGGGCTCGAGACCTTCAAGGGCCAGGTGACCGTGGTCGTCCTGGTCCGCGCGACCTGTGAGATCTGCCAGGGCACCATGGTCAAGCTCGAACAGATGCGCGCGCAGCTGAGCCTGGAGGGCCACGACGTATGGTTCGTGGCGATCAATCAGGCGGGCTACGAGGCCGCGCAGCAGGAGCTCATCGATCGCGCCAGCTTCCCCCTGCTCCAGGACACGGCCGAGGTCGACGCCTGGGATCTGATGAACGAGCCCGGCCTCGGCACCGACGACGTCTACATCTACGACGCCGAGGGGATCTTGGACAGCTACTTCAACTACGCCGACGCCAACCCGAGCATCGATCTGAACACCGAGTCGGGCTGGGACACCGTCTACGAGGCGATCCTCGCCGCATTTTGATGGCCTGAATTGATCGTCGAGGCGGGCGAAGTTGCCCGGCTGCATCTCGCCGCTGACGAGGGCGAGGGGTCCCTGCGGCGGGCTCTGGCCTGCGCAGGGGTGAACCCAGGTGTCCTGCGTTTCGGTGTCGCCGACCTCGTCGTCGCCGGGGAGGGTCTGGTCGCCGCAGCCGAGCACGAGCAGCAGGCTCTATTGGTCGTCACGCGCGGAGTATGGACGACTCGCGGGGCTCAGCGGATGACCGCGAGCTGATCGACGTGATCCCAGTGCGTCCGCACGATGAACAGCCCGATCGACCAACCTTGCTCGCCCTCGCGGGTCTGCTGGCGCAAGGCCGGCTCGCCGGACCTGGTCACCGGCTCGAGCACGCGGCCGTCGCAGTGCAGGCGCAGCTCGAGGTCGCTGGGATCGATGTCGGCCAGCGCCCAGCCCGGCTCGCTCGAGAGCTCGGCGAACACGGCACGCAGCTGGGCGTGGATATCGGACAAGGTCAGGTCGTAGCAGCGCGCGAGGTCGGCGAACTTGTAGCCGCTCGCGGCGATCAGCGCGTCGACGGAGCCCGCGGCGAGGCCGGCGTGGATGACCTGGAGAAAGTCGAGCACGGCCTGGCGGCTGTGGCGGTCGCCAGCGAAGGGCGGGGCGCCCTCCCAGTACCACTGGCCCCAGGCGTGTTGGGCCTGGCCGACGTCGCTGATCTCGAGCGGGGCCACCGGGGGGACGCCCTCGGGGATGACCAGCTCGATGACCACGATCTCGTGCTCGTTCTCGGCCGAGGGCGAGACCCCGAGCTCGCCGAGGCACAAGGACACGCGCAGGCGCGGGGCGTCGCCGAGCTCGGTGATCCGCGCGCCGAGCTCGTTGTCACCGTTGACGACCCACTCGCTCATCGCCGGGACCGCGGACCAGGGGAAGCGGGCGGGGCCGGCGAGCACGGGGGCGCCGTTGAGCAGGATCTCGGCGGCGCAGTCTTGGGCCTCGGCGCGGATGTAGAAAGCGGGCTTGGGCATGGCGGCGGTCAACTCCGACGACGACGACGGCGCGGCGTCGTCTGGGCGGGCTTGGGCTTGGGATCGAACACGGGGCCCTCGGACAGGATGCCGCCTTCGATCAGGGTAATTTTCTTGGAGCCCAGGCTGCCAAAGATCTTGGACTCGACCTTGGCTTCGGTCTCGAGGCCGCTCCAGTGGATCTTGTGGTTGAGCTCGCAGGGGACGTTTTCGCCGATCGCAAACGAGGCTTCGACGGAGAGCGAAGCTTGGATGACGCCCTCGATGAACAGCCAGCGGTCACCGAGCTGGCCGGTGGCCGTGACCGCGCCGGTGATCTTGCCGGCCACGCCGAGCTCGGTCGGCTTGGGCTTGTCGGGCTCGGCCTCGGCGGACAGCGAGAGCGGGACCTCGCCCGTGATCGCGCCCTCGAGCACGCCGACCACCGCCCAGCTCGAGTCCTTGAAGAACTCGAGCCCCGCCGCGATGCCGACCTTGAGCTTGACCAAGGTCAGCTGGGCCTCGATCTTCCACCAACGGTAGACTCGCTGGTCGGTCCACTCCTTGGCGCCCCACTCGATGCTGAGGCTGCCGGTGAAGAACTCGACCTCGCAGACCGGCTTGACGCCGACCTTGAGGCCATCGATGTCGTCCATGATCGCGGCGAGCGCGTCGCGGCCGTGGACGATCAGCGCGATGATGTTGCCGATGTTGAGCTTGCTCGAGTAGTCCTCGCCGTTGCGCTCGAACACGAAGTTCTGGCTGGCCTTGGCCCTGAGCGCCTTGGCCCTGGCGACGCCCTCATTGTCCCACGCCGAAGGTTGGCGCGCGCCTTGAACCAGCGGCTCGCCGTTCTCGGACTTGACGGTGAGCGAAGGCGGCAGCGAGATGCTCAGCTTGTAGGTGTCGCCAGAGAACACCTCGACGGTGCGCGAGAGCTTGCGAAAGCCGGGGTTGAGGTTGGCGAGCACCCCGCAAGAGCCGATCTCGACGATATAGGTGTTCGTGGTCTTGGGCGAGAACCAAAAGTAGGCGAGCGCGCCGCCGATGGTCAGCCCCGTGGCGCTGACGAAGTCGACGCGCTTGCACTTGGCCTTGAACTTGATGTCGAGCTCGCCGTCCTTGGTGGTGGTCTTGCCCGTGGCGCGATCGGTGATCGCTACCTTTGGGTGACCCTTGCCGCAGGCGAAGCCGGGGCCGCCGCTGATCTTGATCGACAGCTCATCGGCGCCGAAGTCATCGGGGCCGGCGGTGAGCTGGATGTTCTTGGTGTAGGGCTTGTCCTTGGGGCCCTTGGCCAGGTTGTCCTTGATGTTGCCGTCGAAGGTGAATTCGAAGACCTTGCCCTTGCGCTTGTCTTCGTCCTTGGTGTGCCCGCAGCTGAAGCTGATCTTTTCGAAGTCGCAGGGGATCAGCTGCTTGGGCTTGGAGTTGCCGGGCCCGGTGGCCTGGAGCACCGCGGGCGGGCCGGCCTGCTGCTTGGCGACCGGCGGGGGCACCGTGGCCTGGGGGTTGGCGGCCGTGTTGACGGCTCCGCCGTTGTAGGTGGAGCCCGGGGCCGAGGCGCTGTTTTGGCCCATGAGGTCGCCGTGGCGGGCGACGCCCATGCCCTCGATGAACACGGTCATCGACCAGACCGTGAAGTAGCCCTTCCCGAGGATCTTCCCCGTGATCACGCTGCCGCCGAGGGTGCCGCCTTCGTCGCCGGTGCTCGTCGAGGTCTCGGACGCGTTCTCGAGGGCCGTGGGCTCGCCGTCGATGTGGACGGTCTTGCTGCCCTTGACCAGATCGATGGCGCGCAAGAAGTTGGTGTAGGGGATGGGCACGGGGCCCGGGGGCGGCGAGAGGCAGACGTCGAGGGGAGCGACGCCGAAGCCGTCGCTTCCGCGGTGCCAAAAGCCCATCTTTTCAGCGAAGACCGTCAGTGCCATGGTCGCTCCGGGGCCATGCTACATCAGCGGCATGCCGCGCTGGCAGTCGATCTCGGCGGCCGATGCGTCGAGGTTTGCGAGCTGGGCGCGGGCCGAGGCGCGGGTGTCGAGGATGAGCTGACCGGCGCTGCGCATGGCGGCCTCGATGGCGAGGGGCTGGAGGCGGCGAGTGGGGAGCTCGCGCATCCCCCAGCGCAGGCGCGCGCCGTCGAGGGGCTCGCCGCCGAGGAAGCGGGCGTTTTGGGGCTCGAGGTGGGGGCGCTGCCCAGACCACCACTCGCGGGCTGCGCCAGGATCGGGGAGGGGGAGGGCGAGGGCTGCGGGGGGCACGAGCTCCGCGTCGAGATTGTCGTCCTCGAGGGCTGGGAGGGCCTCGTCGGCGTCGGCCCCAAAGCGACCTTGGGCGCCGTCGTCGAGCCAGTAACCACGCTCGTCCTTGGGGAGGCCGGCGACGCAGCACAAAACCTCGCCAGCGAGGCGGGCGAGCGTGGGATGATCGAGGAGCTCGCAGGCGAGATCGACGGCTTCGAGGCGGCCGCTGAGCCCCGCGGCCCACAGCAGCGTGGGGCCAGGGCTCGCGCGCAGTGCCGCGAAGAGCTGGCGGTGGGCGTCCTCGTCGGCTTGGATCGCCAGCCAACACAGCGCCCGACGCCAAAGTTGCGCGCTCGCGGCGTCCTTGGGCGGTCCTTTGGCGCTGTAAAAATCACCCGCTGGCCCACGCGCGATGGCGCAGGCGACCTGCCACGAGCCCGGCAAGCCACGGATCAGCGCGCTCTCGATGGCGGCGGCGCGCAGGCGAGGATCGTCGTGCTCGAGCAGGGGGAGGAGCGCGCGCAGGGCCACGGCGGTCGTGCTGTGGCGGGCGAGCATCGCGGCCGCGCGCGCGACCTCGAGGTCGTCGTCGGCGAGCCAGTCGCACAGGCGGCGCTTGCCGTCGTAGCGCCGGGCGGCGAGGGCCTGGAGGCGCCCCGCGAGGGCCGGGCCCGAGACCTCGCCGAGGTCGCGGGCGAGCATGCGCCCGATGCCCTTGCGGTTGGCGATCTCGAAGGCCCGCGTCAGCCCCCAGCGGCCCTCTTCGCCGGCCTCTGCGATGGCCGCGAGCGCTGTTTCACGGGGCTGCTCGCGGGCGCCGAGGAGCACCGCCAAGGTCGCGGCGGCGGTGCGGTAGCGGTCGCCGTCGGGGCGGGCGAGGACCGGCGCGAGCAGTCGCTCGTAGACGGGCGCGCCGCCCACGGCCAGCGCCATGACGTTGGCCCGCAGGCGCTCTTCGGGGCCGGCTGCGGCCTCGGACAGGGTGAAGAGCGCAGAGTCGAGGCTGCGCTCCCAAGCCTCGAACAAGAATTCGGCCTGGGAGAGCAGCTCCTCTTGGACATCCCAAAGTAGCGCGGTCACGACAATGTCACGGGGCAGCGCGCGGGGAGCTCAGTTGATCTCGACGGAGCCGCCCTTGACCCGGTTGACCCCGCTCGAGCGGGTCTCGACGTAGGCGCCACGGATCACCACGCGGCCGTTGCGACGCAGCGTGATGCTGGCCTTGCCGCAGCGCAGGATGACCTCGTCGGCGCCCTCGAGCTCGACGCGGCGGCCGTCGATGCGCGCCTCGGTGGGGCCCCCGACCAAGTCGGAATCGGGGGCTGGCTGGAGCTCCAGGGGCGTTGGCGGCTGGAGCAGGCCAATGATGATCGGCGCGTCCGGGCGACCCTCGGCGAACACCAAGAGCACCTCGCGGCGCTCTGCGACAGCGCAGGCGAGGCTCGCGGCGTCGAAGGCGTGAGTGCTGCGCGCAGCGCAGGGTCCACCGGGATTTCCAGGAAAGTCGACTTCGGGGGAGCCGTCGGCGGCGACGGCCACGATCTGCCCGACGAGGGCGCCCGGAGCCGGGGCGGGGCCCCCGGGAGAGTCGGGAAATTCGATCAGCTCGCCTCGCGTCTGCGCCATCTTACTCACGGTGAGGCGGATTTTAGCAGCGCGCCTCGGGAAAGCATAGCGGTCCGTCGTGTCCCTCGCTATCCTCGCCCGCGATGAGGGCCTTGCGATGATCGGTCTGCCGCCAGTTCATTACGAGCTGAGCTTCTCCGAAGACGTTGGCGCTCCCTGGCGGGTGACGCGGGTGTGGATGGGCGAGTCGCTCAATGCACCTTATCGCGCAGTGATCGACGCCGAGACCGATGTCGACAGCGCCGAGACCGACGCCCTGCTCGGCGCCGACGCGACCTTGACCCTGGGACGCGGCGACACCGACTCCCGCGCCTTGTGTGGTGTGGTCGCCCGCGTCGAGTACCTCGGCATCGTCGACCATCACCTCGTCGCGCGCTTCGAGGTCGTGCCGGCCTTCGAACTCGCCAAGCAGCGCGTCGACTCGCGCATCTTCCAGCACGTCAGCGTCCAGGACATCCTGTCCGAGGTGCTCGGCGTCGCCCTCGGCGACTACGGGCGCAGCGTCGACCCTGGCAGCACCGCGCGGGGCAAGTCCGCGCGCGACTACTGCACGCAATACCGCGAGACCGACTTCGACTTTTGCTGCCGGCTGCTCGAGGAGGAGGGCATCTCCTACGAGTTCCTCCACGACGAGGGCTCGGGCCTCGAGACCCTGACCTTCCGCGACGCCAACGACCAGTACGCGCAGCTGCAAAACATCGACGGCAGCGCCGAGGTCCCGATCATCGCGACCAACCACGAGCAGGCCGACGTCGAGTCGATCCAGGCGATGGAGTGGGCGCGGCAGCTGACCTCGACGGCGACCTTGCGCCGCGACTTCGACTGGATGACCCCCAAGACCCTGCTGACCGAGACGGGCACGGGCAAGGACGATCGTGGGCGCATCCGCCGGGTCTACGGCCACGGCCAGCGCCGCTTCATCAGCGACGACCTCAGCGATCGGACCTTGGACCTGCGGGCCAGCAATGACATCCAGGGCACGGTGATCCGCGGCCAGAGCAACGTCACGGGCATGCGCCCGGGGCTGCGCTTCTCGGTCAGCGGCAACGAGCGCGGCGACATCGACGGCGAGTACGTGATCACCCGGGTGATCCACAGCGGCGCCCACAGCTACATCGCCGGCGACGACGGCGGCGGCCCGCTCTACGAGAACCAGTTCGAGTGCGTGCCCGCCGACGCGGAGATCCGCCCGGACGCGCACACGCCCAAGCCGCGGGTCCACGGCCCGCAGACGGCGATCGTCACCGGACCCGAGGGCGAGGAGATCCACGTCGACGAGTATGGGCGGATCCAGGTCCAGCTCTACTGGGAGGAGACCCCCACCTACGGCGCCAACTCGTCGTGCTGGATGCGGGTCTCGCAGAGCTGGGCGGGCCTCGGCTGGGGCACCCAGTTCATCCCGCGCATCAACATGGAGGTCGTGGTCGAGTTCCTCGAGGGCAACCCCGATCGCCCGCTGGTTACCGGCTGCGTCTACAACGGCGAGTTCCCGCCGCCCTTCGCCCTGCCCGAGAACAAGACCCAGACCGGCTGGCGGACCAACTCCTCGCCGGGCGGCGACGGCTTCAACGAGATCCGCTTCGAGGATCAGAAGAACGAAGAAGAGATCTACATCCACGGCCAAAAGGACTGGGTCGTGGAGATCGAGAACGATCACCGCGAGACCATCGGCCACGATGAGTTCTACGAGATCGGCAACGATCAGAGCGGCAAGATCGGCAACGATCAGACCATCGAGATCGGCAACGATCGCAGCGAGAGCATCGGCAACAACGTGACCGAGACCGTGGGCGCGGTCCGGACGGTGTCCTCGGGCGACAACATGAACTTCACCTCGGACGCCGAGACCTATATCGAGGCGGCCAACAAGATCACCATCAAGTGCGGGGCCTCCGAGATGACCATGGATAGCGGGGGCAACATCGTGCTCAAGGGCGCCAACTTGACCATCAAGGGCTCGGGCGCCGTGGTCGTCACGGGCGCCAAGGTCAGCGTCAACTGAGCGAGCCGATGTGCGGGCAGGCGAGGCCGGCGGGGGGATCCGCCTGGGCCTCGCCTTCGTGTTCGGCTGGCTGGTCCTCGGGGAAGGTCCCGAGATCCGAGAGGGTGTAGCCGTCTGGGTAGACGCTCGCAGCGAGGGCCTCGAGCTTGTCCGGGCTCGAGTCGGGGAGGGGGTCGCGGGCGCCGATGACCCGGCGCATGATGAAGGCGGCGAGTCGGCGCTCGAGCGCGCTCGGGACCCGCAGCCCGCAGGCTCGCAAGACGTCGGGATCCGCGACGCCCTCGAGGGCGAGGCGCAAGAAGGGCCGCAGCGGCCGGGGGGCGAGGCTCAAAAACCAGCTGGAGACGACCTTGGCCATGCGCTCGTTTTGTGGCTCGAAGGCGAACTGCTCGCGTTTGTAGCGGTCCCAAAAGCGCTCCATCGCCGCGACGGTGCCGGGGAACTCTCCACGTCCGCCATAGGCCCGGGTGATCTTGGCGTAGTGCAGGCGGATGGCCTCCCTCTCCTTGTCGATCAGCGGGCGCCAGCCAAAGCGCTCCGACATGCGGATCTGCGCGAGCGCGCCGTCGACCCCGACCGCGATGAAGTCCTCTTGGTGGATCGGGTAGCGTCGGTGCATGGCGTTGACGCGCTTCGCCGCCAGGTTGCCCTCGCCATGCTTGACGCCGTGCATGGCCACGGCCCGGGTGAACAAGGCGGTGTCGACCGCTCGCTTGGCCATGCGCCCCTCGACCTCGCCGGTTGCGGCCAGGATTCGTGACATGCGTGGCGCAGCGAAGGTGACCAAGAAGCCTTGATAGACCTGGGTGAACATGATCGACTGAAAGTCGGCGGCCGAGAGGCCGGCGATCTGTCGGTATTCGGTGGCGAGATCGAGGCGCTCAATCTCGCGTAGGCGCGCGAATTTGTCCTTCGTCCCCAGCCACTCTTTCTTGGTCGCCATCAGCACGCTCGAAAGCTAGGGCTGGCTCGCGGCCGTCGCCAGAGCAGATGCGACGCTGAAAATCGGCTTATCCTGCTTCGTCCATCAGGGCGCTGGGTCGCCCCGACCCGCGCGCCGGCGGCCGGCTCGCCAGGCGTGGGGGGTCTGGCCGTGCTCGCGCCGGAACACGCGAATGAAGTGGGTCACGTCGGCGTAGCCGACCTCCCGGGCGATGGTCTCGACGCTCGCGGGGGTCCCGAGCAGGCGCCGGCGGGCCTCGACCATGCGGTGCTCTCGGAGCCACTCGCCGATGGTCAGCCCGGTCTCCTTGCGGACGAGGCGAGACAGGTGCGAGGGGCTGCGTTTGACCGCGCTGGCGATGGCGTCGATGGTGAGCGACTCGGTGCAGTGGCGCTCGATGTGGGCCAAGGTCGCGCGGACGGTGGGGCTGGCGGTCAGCGGCGCCTGGGGGGCGTGGGCCTGCATGTGGCGAAAGAGCTCGATGAGCAGCAGGACCAGGACGGCCTGAGCGGCCGAGAGCGCCCCCCACTCGGGCTCGCTCAGCTCGCGGTCGAGGGTGTGGACGAGCTCGAGCACGCGCTCGAGGCGGGCGGGGCTGGGCCGCAGCTTCAGCAGGCCGCGGGCGATCAGGCTCTGCTGGGGGATCATGTGGTGGATCGAGGGCGTATCCGAGAGGTCGCCGGTGGGGATGTCCTCGAAGCGCTGAAAGGCCGCGGGATCGAAGGCGACCAGCCAGCCCGCGGCGTCGCCAGCGTTGAGCAGCTCGACGCGGCTGCCCGCGGGGATCAGGTGGATGTCGCCCTTTTCGAGCTCGATCGCCTCGATGTGCCGGGCGCTGCCGCTGCCGCGGGTGAGGATCAAGATCAGGTAGCAGGTCGGGACCGACTCGGCGTCGGGCCCCTCTGGCCCGAGCGAGGACAGGCTCAGGACGTGCAAGGGTCGCCCCCGCGCGCCCAGATCGTCGAGGGTGACCAGGCGGGGCTGGCTGGGGGACATGCGGGCTTGCTGGCGCTCGGCGTGGCCATGATAGCGCCCCGCTGCGCTCGGGGGCGGCTCAGCGGGCCGAGGCTGCGGGCAGCTGTGCTGGCGGCTCTTCGGGCGCCGGCTGAGCGCGCTCGGCGAGGGCGTGGAGCTCGGCGAAGGCCTCGCGCAGCTGAGCCTCGCGCTCACCGGATCGCCGCGCCCACAGCCGACGCCCGAGCAGCCAGCCCAGCGAAGCTCCGGTCGCGGCCATCAGGCCCATGAACAGCAAGAGCAGCGACTTGATGAGCACGGCCTCCAGGGGCAGCAGGGCCAAGAAGCCCGCGAAGCCGCCAAGGAAGCTCGCGGTGCCCACGGTGCTGCGCGCGTCCTTGGGCATGCGCTCGTCGACGCGCAGGCTGGTCTCGCCCTCGTGCTCGACGACGGTGAAGTGGACCCGCCTGGTGGTGGCCAGGGTCGTCGACCAGATCCGGGTCTCGCCGTGCTCGACGAGCTTGCCGGGATCACCGAGCCGTCGGCGCAGGACCTCGAGCATGCGCGCGTGGGTGGCAGGGCTGACCCGCCCGGGGACCGTGCGCTCGTAGAGCAGGTCGGTCTTGCCGCCCAGCCACCAGCTGGCCTGGTTGCGCTGGTCTCGAATCGCGAGCTCCGTGGTCGCGCGCCCGACGAGGGCCGGCGAGATACCGAGCTCGCTGACGACCTGCTCGAGCTCGGCTTGGGTCATCGCCTTGGCGTCGCCCGGCTCGAGCTCGCGGGCGTGGAGCTCGGCGACGCGCTCCAGGATGAGGCCGACCTCTCGCTCGTCGTAGCGGGTATCTTCGTGCACGTGGGGGCCAAAAGCGCGGGCTGGAGGGGGCTATTCCCGGGCTCGTATGCGGCGCGAGGTCTCGCGCTCAGCGGCTGGCGGCGGCGACCTGCGCGATGACCCAGCGCCGGCCTGCGGGCGAGCCGAGGTAGAAGTGGTCGCCCTCGTGCTGCGCCCAGGAGAAGCTCGCGCTGGTCTGGCGGCCCCAGGCCTGGAGCTCGCTGGCGAGCACGTGGGGGTCGTCGGTCCCGCCGAGGGCGCGCAGCGGGACGTCGAGGGCCGGCTGCTCGGAGAACTCGTAGGTCTCGTTGATGCTCAGGTCGCCGCGCAGGGCGGGGAGCGTCAGGGCGAGGAGCTCGGGCTCGGCGAGCAGCTGCTGGGGGATGCCGCCGTAGACCCGCTGGACCTCCTTGATGAACTCGCGATCGGGGAGCTGGTGGAGCGAGAGGGCGCGGCCGGTGCCCGGCGCCCGGCGGCCCGAGACCACGAGCGCGTGGGGCAGGGGCCGCTGCGTGCGACGAAGCTCGCGCATGGTCTCGAAGGCGAGCAGCGAGCCGAGGCTGTGGCCAAAGACGACCACGCGGTGCGCCGCGATCAGCGGTGAGAGGGCCTCGGCGAGGGCCTCGACCACCGGGCCGATGCGGGTCGCCGGGGGCTCGCGCAGCCGGGCCTCTCGCCCCGCGAGGCGGACCGCGAAGAGCTCCATGTTCTCGGGCAGATCGGCGAGCCAGGGGCGGAAGTTGGACGGGTTGCCCCCCGCGTGGTGCAGGCAGATCAGCTTGATGGGGGCGTCTGGCTTGGGCCGGGGGCGGGCGAGCCAGGTTCGGGTGAGCGCAGGAGCATCTTCGAAGCGCACGGCCGCAGGGTACCACCGGACCATTTCGGCAAAACCCGCATTTACTCGCGCCCGCGAGCTTTGGCTCTGCTACATCCGTGCATGAATCTTCGAGAGGGCGGACCGACGCGGTCCGGTCGAGGTGAGTCTGTCCCTGCGCAGCCCGCCTCAGAGGCCCAGACCCGTGCCCCTGCGACAGAGTTGATTGATCTCGGCGAGGGAGACATCGTCCTCGACGACGACCCCTTCGTCCCTGGCCCCGAGCTCCCCCCGCTGCGCGGGCGCTATCACCTGGAGGAGGTCCTCGCCCGCGGTGGGGTGGGGGTGATCTATCTCGCCAGGGATCTCGAGCGTGGTGAGCAGGTGGTCGTCAAGCTGCTCTCGATGACGACCTGCGGGGACCCCGTTCAGCGCGCGCGCCTCGAACTCGAGGCCAAGGCCACGGCGGGCATCGAGCACCCCAACATCGTCGATGTCCTCGACGCGGGGGTGCTCGGCTCCGGTCAGCCCTTCATGGTCCTCGAGCGCCTCGAGGGCGAGTCGCTGTCCGAGCTGCTCGCCCGAGACAAGCGGCTGCCGATGGCCGAGGCGCTCGAGCTGTGTGTCGAGATCGCCCGAGGGCTGGCGGCAGCGCACGCGCGGGAGATCGTCCACCGCGACGTGAAGCCTGCCAATGTCTTCTTGCTCGCCACGAAGGACTCGAACGGAGGAGAGGCGCTGGAGGGCGCGGGCGAAGAGGTGGCTTCGGACGAAGAGGGCGCCTCGGGAGAGGAGCGCGCTCCGGGAGGAGAGAGTGCCTCGGACGAAGAGGGCACTCCGGACGAAGAGGGCACTCCGGACGAAGAGGGCGCCTCAGACGAAGAGGGCACTTCGGACGAGGAGGACGCTCCAGAAGAAGAGGGTGCTCCAGGAGAAGAGGGTGCTCCAGGAGAAGAGGACGCTTCGGGAGAGGAGGACGCTTCGGGAGAGGAGGACGCTTCGGAAGAAGAAGACGCCTCGGAAGAAGAGGACGCTTCGGACGAGGAAGAAGCCTCGAACGAAAAGGGAACCTCGGGCGAAGAGGGTGCTGCGGACGAAGAAGAAGCCTCGAACGAAGAGGGCGCTTCGAAAGAAGAGGGCGCCTGGGGTGAGGAGCGTGCGGCGTCCGCCGCCAAGGCGACCGAAGCGCGCGAGGAGGGGTCTTCGGGCGAGCCGCGGCTGCGCCTCAAGCTGCTCGACTTCGGGACCGCGAGGATCCTCGACGAGCTCGTCATGGACACCCGGATCACACCCGAGGGCGACATCTTCGGCTCGCCCTTCTACATGGCGCCGGAGCAGTGCGAGGGCGGTGAGATCGACGCGCGCGTGGACATCTATTCGCTGGGCGCGACCTTGGTGCATCTGCTCACCGGGCGGCCGCCCTTCCTGGGTAAGAACATGGTCGAGATCATGGCCAAGCACGTGCAGCGAAAGCCGCCGACGCTGGCCGCCCGAGGGCTCGAGGTGCCGGCGGCGCTCGAGGAGCTGATCGCCCGCTGTCTGGCCAAGGCGCCCGAGGAGCGCTACGCGAACGCCGAGGCCCTGATCGTCGCGCTAGAGGGGGTTCGCGCGGCCTTGCCCGCCGATCCCGAGGCTGGGGAGAGCGCCAACGCGGAGGGGGACGAGGGGGGAGGAGAGGGGGCGACGACGCGGGGCGATCTGGACGCCGACAGCTCCGGTGTGCGGGACCGCGCTCCGCATGAGGCAGAGGAGACACAAAGGGGGGGCGCGGCCTCGAACCGGCGCGTCCAGCGGTCTTGGTATTCGTGGCTAATCATGCTCCTGCTAGCGATTTTGGCGGTGTTTTTAGGGCTCACCGCACACTGCGGACCCCCGCCTGCGCGGGGCACTAGCGGGGGGTCCGGGCACCCTGGCAGTGCGACTCGGGATGCGCTACGTTCCTCCAGCTACACGCGCAGCCGCTCTCGACGACTGAATTCCGTCGGTGACGCAGGCGCGAGCGAGGGAAGAGAGCGATCCGCAGTCCAAGTCACCTTCGTCACACCGTCGATCATGAGCCGTCAGGGTCATGGTGCGGTCGACGAGGGAGCGGATCGAATTGAGCTTCCGTCGTGCCCTCTTGGTGAGGCGAGTGCTGACCAAAGTGGGGCTGCGTCCGTCGTCGACGGCGTGAGCGCTGCGTGCAGCGAAGGAGAACCGCATGGGTCGAGGAAACCGTTCAGCAGCCAAACGCAGGCGCGAGGCCGATCGCGCACGACAAAAACAAGACAAAGCCGAGCGCAAGCGCCAGCGCAAGGCAACTAGCACCGGAGGCATCGAGATCGCCTCGGTCGAAGACATCCAGACGGTCGCGGTCAACACCGAGGTATCGGAGATCCGCGCCGACGGGACGGTGCTCAGTGGTGATGAAGATCTCCAGGCTGCTTCGAATGGTGAACCCTGCCGGCTCTTCGTCGGTGGACTGAGCTGGGAGACCAACTCTCAGGAGCTTCGCGAGGCCTTCGCCGATGTCGGCGACGTCATCGAGGCCACCGTGGTCCTCGACCGCGACACCGGCCGCTCGCGGGGCTTTGGCTTCGTGACCATGGGTAGCCGCAAACAAGCGATGGAGGCCATGCGCGGGCTCAACGGTACCGAGCTCGATGGTCGCTCGATCCGCATCGACATGGCGACCGAGCGCTGACATTGAGCGCTGAGCTCGTGTTGACGCGGTGCCTTCGCGTAAAACACGCGACATAACATCGTCTGAAAAGCTTGTAAGCAAAAAGGGGCCAGCTCGTGACTGTACGAGCTGGCCGTTTTTTTGGTTGACCCGTAAGTGGACCCAGGATACTTGAACACTGCGTCACACATGTAGGCAAAAAACCTACGGAGTCAGACACGATGCGCCGCCTGCACAAATCCTTCCTCCCCCTCGCCCTCATCACCCCTTTCATGATCACCGCGTGCGACGACGGCGATCGTGACTTCGATCCTGGCATCTCCGACGGCGACGGGGGCGCCGATGGCAGCGACACCGAGGGCTTCGAAACGGACACCAACGGCACCAGCGAGGACTCGCTGCCTGCGATGTTCGACGCCGCGAGCCTCGAGTTCGACGTGCCCTCGGAGCTGCTGCGCGCCATCGCCAGCGTCGAGACGCAGTGGCAGATGGTGCACGGCGTGGTCGAGTTCGACGGCAAGGAAGAGGTCGCGATCGGTCTGATGGGTCTACGCGGCGAGATGCTCGACGAGGGCGCCGCGCTGGCTGGGGTGAGCAAGGCCGACGCTGGCGGCGAGGAGCGCGAGAACATCCGCGCCGCCGCGGCGCTGCTCTCGTCCATGGCCGACCAGTACGGCGTCGCGGACCGCAACGACCTTCAGGCCTGGGCGCCGGTGCTCGCCGAGTACAGCGGCATCGAGCAGGAGATCGGCCAGCAGGCCTACATCAACGACGAGGTCATGGCGGCCGCGGCTGGCGTGGGTCTGACCGCCGACGACGAGCGCGAGGTGGTCTACGACGGTGACGAGCCGCTGACCGTCGCCGAGGGCCCCGACTACGCGAAGGCCATCTGGCGGGCCTCGCCCAACTACAGCACGCGGCCCTCGGGCAGCTCGGGCGACCCCTCGATGGTCATCATCCACACCTGCGAGGGCACCTATAGCGGCTGCTGGTCGTGGCTGACCAACTCCGCCGCTGGCGTCAGCGCGCACTACGTGGTCAACAACACCGGCTCCGAGATCTCGCAGCTGGTCGAGGAGTCCAAGAAGGCCTGGCACATCGGGGCCAAGTACGACTGCACGAACAACAGCAGCGTCGACTGTGCCCTCGACGGCCTGAGCAGCAACAACTTCACCATCGGCATCGAGCACGCCGGCTACAGCAGCCAGGCGAGCTGGGACGGTGGGGTGATCGACGCCTCGGCCGAGCTGGTCTGCGACATCACCAAGGACAACGACATCGCGCGGGACAAGTACCACATCGTGGGCCACGGGCAGCTTCAGCCCTACAACCGCACCGATCCCGGAGAGGCCTGGCCGTGGGACGACTACCTGGCGCTGATCAACGACTACTGCGGTGACGGTGTCGATCCGGAGCCGGATCCCGATCCGGAGCCGGATCCCGATCCCGATCCCGATCCCGATCCCGATCCCGAGCCCTCCGACGGCGACGTCTCGATCATCATCGACAGCAACGACAGCCTCAACGGCTCCGACGCCGAGATGAACGTCTCGAGCAACTGGGTGTCCTCGAGCGGCCCGACCGACTACGAGACCGGCTACTGGTGGCGCTCGACCGAGGCCACCTCCGACGCCGCCGTGTTCAAGTTCTACCTCGAGGAGGCCGCCGAGCTCACCGTCGAGGCCTGGTGGACCTCGGGCACCAACCGCTCCGTCGCGGCGCCCTTCCTGATCTACAACGCCTCCGAGGAGAAGATCGGCACGGTCAAGGCCAACCAGCAAGAAGGTGGTGGCGAGTGGAACACCCTCGGGACCTACCAGTTCGAGGCCGGCTGGAACCACGTCGACCTGTCCTGCTGGGCGACCTCCGGCTACGTGGTCGTCGCCGACGCCATCCGCGTGACCTCGGCCCAGTGAGCACCACGAAGCATCGTGAGGAGGGGAGCCGGCGACGGCTCCCCTTTCTTCTCTCTGCGCTCCTGCCGATCTGCTCTGCGTCGGCCTGCGGCCAGGGATCCAAGTCGAGCGAGTCGTCTGCGCAGGCGCGAGCTGGGCAGGACGCCGCCGCCGGTGGCGAGGCTGCGCCTGCCGACCTGGGCCCGCCGGCTTGCGGCCAGGTGGCCTACGTGGCCAGCGAGGGGGGCAGCCAGCACATCGAGCTCGTCCCCGCGTCCGGCGGTGAGGCGCGTGTGATGCCCGCGGTCATGGCCGGGGAGGGCTGGAGGGACTTCCCCGCCGAGGTCTCGCCGGACGGACGCAGCTTGCTGGTGCTCAGCGCCTTCGCGCTGCCCGAGGGCAAGTCCAGCGATCGCTTCGCGCTCGTCGAGCTCGACAGCGCGGCCGATCCCAAGCTGGTCGGGCCCGAGGGCGCGTCGCTGCGCAACCCGAGCTGGTCGCCCGACGGGCGCTGGCTCGCCTATGAGAGCGACGCCAGCAGCTTTCGCGACATCTACCGTCTCGAGCTCGCGTCGGGGGCGACGCTGCGCCTGACCAACGATCCTCAGGGCAACTTCGAGCCGGCGATCTCTCCCGAGGGCGGGCGGATCGCCTTCGTGTCGAGCCGGGATGGCAACGCCGAGATCTATGTCATGAGCGCCGATGGAGGCGACCCGCGGCGGCTGACGCGGAGCAAGGGAGACGACTCCGAGCCTGCGTGGTCTCCCGACGGCGCGCGCCTTGCCTTCCTCAGCGCGCGAGACCGCGCCAGGGGGATCGATGTATTCGTCATGGGCGCCGAGGGAGAGGACCCAAAGCCGCTGCTCGCGAACGCGCGCGAGGGAGGAATCATCGCCAGTGATCTCGCGTGGTCTCCGGATGGGACACGGCTGGCCTTCGCCGAGCTCGCGTCGAAGGGCAAGGGGGGCGCGGTGGTGATCGTCGACGTCGAACACGGGACGGAGATCGTGCGTACCAGCACGGGCAAGGTCGATGAACAGCCTGTATGGTCGTCTGATGGGCACCACGTGGCGTTCTCGAGCGGCCATCAGGATCATGTACGGATAATGCGCATGACGGTCGAGGGGGGCGCGGTCGAGGCGCTCACGGCCGAGGGGCTCCACTGGCTCCCGCGGTGGATCGCCGATTCGCATTGCCCGCATGCTGCGCCTTTGCGCGCACCTCGAGCTGTGAGCGATCAGGGCTGAGCTGCGCGAGCCGACCTCGGGGTCGGGCGCGAGGAGCGTTGCGACGCTCGCCCCAACTGCGCGACCATGGGGCCTGGAGGTCACTTGGCTATGGACGGCGCCAATGAGATGCAGGGAGTCAATACGGGTGATTTGAGAGCGCGAGAGATCGAGCGAGCTCGATTCTTCGAACTCTCGCTCGATTTGTTGTGTGTGGCCGGACTCGACGGCTACTTCAAAGAGATCAACCCGTCTTTCTCCAGGGTGCTCGGCTACTCGGAGGCCGAGCTGCTCGCGCAGCCGCTGATCGACTTCGTGCACCCGGAGGATCGCGCGGACACCAGTCATGCCTTCGAGCGCCTGGCCGGCGGGGAGCCGCTGATCGACTTCGAGAACCGCTATCGCTGCAAGGACGGCGAGCTGCGGACCCTCGAGTGGCGCGCCGTGGTCGACTCGCCCGGCGAGCAGATCCACGCCATCGCGCGCGATGTGACCGAGCAGCACGGCCTGCGCGCGCAGCTGCTCCAGTCGCAGAAGCTCGAAGCGGTCGGCCAGCTGGCTGGCGGCTTGGCGCACGACTTCAATAATCTGATGCTGGCGATCATCGCCAACGCTTCTTTTGCGCGGGAGCACGAGGCGGTCACCGGCGAGCTCGAGGAGTACGTCTGCGAGATCGAGCAGGCGGCCAAGCGCGCGGCCGACCTGACCCGTCAGCTGCTGGCCTTCAGCCGCCGGCGCACGATGAAGCGCGAGCCCGTGGATCTCAACGCCCTGGTCACCGAGCTCCACCGGATGCTGCGCCGGCTGATCCCCGAGAGCGTCGAGCTGGTGTTCGAGCCGACCTTTGGGATCCCGCTGATCGAGGGCGACCTCAGCCAGCTCGAGCAGGTCCTGGTCAACCTCTGCCTCAACGCCCGGGACGCGATGCCCGAGGGCGGGCGGATCGTGGTCAGCACGGGCTACGCGGGGACGCCGGAGCGCGAGGATCGATCGTGGCTGCGGCTGCGCGTGGCCGACAACGGCTCGGGCATGGTCCCGGAGATCCGCGAGCGCGTGTTCGAGCCCTTCTTCACCACCAAGAAGAAGGGCGAGGGCACCGGCCTTGGCCTGGCCATGGCCTACGGGATCGTCGAGCAGCACGGCGGCTCGATCAGCGTGGAGTCGACGCCGGACGAGGGCTCGGTCTTCGAGATCGAGCTGCCGGTCACCAAGGGCGCGCGCAGGAAGACCAAGCCCGCGCGGCGAGCCGAGGCGCCGGGCGGCAGCGAGACCGTGCTGATCGCCGAGGACGAAGAGATCGTCCGCAAGGTCATCTCGGGCATGCTGCGGCGCAACGGCTACGCGGTGATCAACACGGCCGACGGCAACGCGGCGCTGCGCGCTTACGAGGAGCACCGCGAGGAGATCGCCATGGTGCTCGTCGACGTGGTCATGCCGGGGATGAGCGGCCCCGAGCTGGCGGCGGCGCTGCGCGTGCTCGATCCCGAACTCCCCGTGCTCTTCACCAGCGGCTACAACCAGGACGGTCGTTTGCGCGACATCCTGCCCGAAGGCGCGCGCCTGCTCGACAAGCCCTTCCAGGAGTCGGAGCTGCTGCGGCGGGTCCGACAGGTGCTCGATCACAAGCCAACCGACTGACGGCCCACTGGCTTCGCGGGCCGCGACTCGGCCGTGATGTCGGGGCGGTCACGAGAGCGCTCGGCGGGCCGCTGCGCTGCGCAGACTGCCTGGTCAGCATGGCGCCTCGTGCCCGCGATTGCGCGCGTGAATGGCGTTATGGGGTCAGGGCCAAAGAGGCGCGAAGCGAAGCTGTATTTGTGGTGTGTGATGCAGCGGATCCTACAGTCGGGCAGACTCTCGGTAATGCACACACCAGACCTTGGTTTGGGCGCCGTCTGGACGCGCCCGAGCGGATTTGGCGCGGCCCTCGTGGCTGTGAACCTCGCTTTCGCGGCCTCCCTCGCGGCGATATTCTGCATGCCTGGGTCACCCAGGCAGGACGACACATCGTGGTAGTGCTCAAAAAATCGACCGATACAAAGACTGGAATCTCGGTAGTGCGGACGGGGGATCTGGTCGAGACCTACAACATCATGGGCAAGAAGATCCACGTGGTCGACGCCTCGCGGGCCGGCGAGGGGATCATGATCCACCGGTGGTTCGCCGAGGTCTTCGACGACGAGATCAAGGAGGTCCTCGGCGGACACTTTGCCGATGAGTTCATCGCCAGGGGCTGCGCGCTGCTGCTCGCGGATCTGTCCGAGTGGGAGGTCAGCTGGGACGGGGTCAACGACTGGCTGCGCGACGACTTGATGCCGCGGCTCTACGCTGCGGGCCTGCGCCACCTCGCCGTGGTGGTCGCGCCCACCGAGGTCACGGAGTCGAACCGCTTCGCGGCGGAGCGCTTCAGCACCGAGAACCCGGGGGTCGACTCGTCCTTCTACTCGGAGGAGGCGGCGGTCGAGTGGCTGAAAAAGCAACCATGAGCGCGGCGCAGGCAGCTCGTGGGCGCGAGTGGTTGCGCGAGCTCCTCGACAGCTTGCGCCAGGGCGTGATCCTCTACGATCTCGACGGCCGCCTCGTCGACCTCAACGCCCGCGCGCGCGAGCTGCTGGGCCTCGACGCGGACACGGTCTCGCGCCTGGCGATGACCGAGGTCGAGCTCGGTGAGCGCGCCGAGAGCCACCCGATCCCCCCGCTCGCGCGGCTGTGGCCGGCGATCCTCGGCGGCGAGCACAAGCGCAGCAACTTCGAGGCCGCGGGCCCGGTGGTCGACCTCGAGTTCCTCGGCGATCGCGTGACCATCGGGGGCGAGCCCTTCGTGCGCATCGAGCTGCGTGACGACACCATCCACCGGCGCTCCACGAAGGCGCTGATGGACAGCAAAAAGCAGCTCGAGCAGGGCGTGCTGGTGCGGACGCGCGAGCTTCAGGCCAAGATGCGGCTGATCGAGCAGCAGCAGCAGGAGCTGCGCGAGCTCTCGACCCCAGTGATCCAGGTCTGGGAGGGGATCTTGGTGCTCCCGCTGATCGGCGAGGTCGACCACGAGCGGGCGACGCAGGTCACGGAGAGCATCCTCGCGGCGATCGTGCGCACCTCCTCGCGGCAGGTGATCATCGATCTGACCGGGGTGCCCTCCCTCGACGAGGAGGCCTCGGCGGCGCTCTTGCGGACCATCGAGGCCGTCCGTCTGCTCGGCGGGGACTCCTCGCTCACGGGCATCTCGCCGGCGATCGCGAGGGCGCTCGTGCGTGGCGACCTCGAGCTGACGGACTCGGTGCGGATCTTCGCGAACCTTCAGGCGGCGCTGAAGGCCGCGATGAACCGACAGCGAGGCCGCTGAGCCCGGGGGGGGCGTCAGCGGCCTTTTGCTGGCTGCCAGGGGCAGCAGGGCTGGCTGCGGGGTCGCTCAGCGCCGGCCGTCGCGGGGCACGGTGCCGAACACATAGTCCCAAAGCGGCGACGAGACCCCGAAGTACTGCTCGTGATCCTTGAAGTGGTGGAGCATGTGGTGGCGACGCAGCATCCGCCCCCAGCGCGTGCGCGCCCTGCCGGCGTGGGTCCACCAGTGGGTCATGTCGTACCAGAGGTAGCCGATAGCGAAGCCCGCGAAGGAGGGCAGGGCGACCTCGTAGCCGAAGAGCAGCCAGGCGAGGCCCCAAAACAGCCCGGCCGGCACGGCGCTGGCCCCCGGGGGCATGACGAGGCGGTAGAGGTCGTTGGGGTAGATGTGGTGGTAGCCGTGGATGATGTAGTGCAGGCGCGGCAGGCCTTGGTAGTGGAAGGCCACCCGGTGCAGCCAGTACTCGGCGAAGGACCACACGAACACGCCGAGGAACACGAGCCCGACGATCGCGCCAGCGCTCAGCGAGGTGGAGGTCGCGCTGAGGTAGAGGACCCACAGCACGATCGGCCCGTAGACCAACAAGGGCACGCTGCCGTGGCAGCGCGAGAAGAATTCGAAGAAGTCGCTCTCGAAGTAGCGGCTGGAGCCCTTGCGGTGGATCTCGTAGCCAGGGTTACTCAGCTCGTCGCTGGAATGCTTGGACTGCATGGCTGAAAACTCGGCGTTGGCAGAACAGCACCAAACGCCGCTTGGCGCAAGCTCGCGCGGTCACAGATGGCTTTTTGCGGGCTTGGGCTCGACCTCGGGTCGGCTCACAATGGGCGCGCGTCGAGGCACGCAAGCGGGTGTTCATGCTCACGATTCTCGAGGTCGACGATCAATGGGCCGGCGCCGGCGCCGTGGGGCTGGCTGCGTGGTCCCCGATGCGCTGGTCGTCGAGCGCGTGGTGACCTCGCGGCGCTCGCCGGAGCCGCTCGCCGAGCGCTGAGCCGCTCGGGCTCAGTTCGAATCCGCGAGGGTGTCCTCGAGCTCGCCGAGCAGCGACTCGGCCTCGGGCAGCTCGCCGCCGGCGAGCGCGAGGGCCTGGCGGGCGAGCTCGAGGCTGTCGGCGTAGCGCCCGAGGTTGCGCAAGGTCCTGGCCTTGGCGAGCACGAGGAGCTCCTGATCCTCGTCGCTCTCGGTGCGCTCGAGCTGGGCCTCGAAGGCGTCGAGAGCGTCGAGAGCGGCCTGGCTGCGACCTTGGCCGAGCATGGCGTCGACGAGGTCGAGGACGAGGTCGCTGGTCTGGTGCTCGACGAGGCTCAGGGCCGAGGCGTACTCGTCCTCGGCGGCCTCGTAGTCGCCGCGCTCGAAGTAGTAGTCGCCGGCGGTCCGGTGCCACAGCACCAGGGCGCGCTCGTCTTCGGGGTCGGCCCCCTCGAGCAGCTCGGCCGAGGCTTCGAAGCGCTTCATCTTGAGCAGCGCGTGGGCGAGGAGCATGCGCGCGGGGAAGTTGTCGGGGGCGTGCTCGAGGTAGTCGCGGCAGCGTCGCTCGAGCAGCGAGTGGGCGCCGCGCTCGAAGGCCGCGACGGCTTGCTTCCAGATCTCTTGCGTGCTCGTGCTCTCTAGCATGGTCGACTCGCTGCGGCCGAGGATAGCGCCGCAGCCGTGCTTGCGTATGGCCATTTGATCAGCTGATTTCGTGGGCGCGCCGACGCTCCTGGGTGCACGTCGCGCGCATGCCGGGCATACTCGCCACGTGTCGGCCGTGCTGACCTGGCTGCGTCGTGTGTCCGCAGAGCCCGCCTTGCGCCGGCGCGCGCTGCTCTTCGTGCTGACCCTGGCGCTGAGCTTCGTGCCCATGGCGGGGACCTTGGGCTACTTCTCGGGGCTGATCCTGGCGCCGATCCTCAGCTTGCTGGCGGCGGCGGCGGGCGTCGACGCCGTGCGGGCGGTGCGTGAGCGCGCGCCCCAGGGGACCATCGGCAGGGACGTGCTGTGGCAAGTCGCCGGGCTGGCCGGGCGGGATCTCGCGTGGCTCGTGGGGATCGCCCTGGGCGTTCTCACCCTCGGCGCGCTGTGGAACCGCAACTGCGATCTCCTCGGCGGGGCGCTCTACTTCCTGCTCGGCCCCGCGCTCTCGGGCCTGCTCGGGCTGAGCGCGGGGATCGTCGGTGGGGTGGTGGTCGGTGACCAGCGCGAGCGCAGGACCCAGCTGCTCGTGGCCTGGGTGCCGTTCGCGTTTTGTGTGGTCGTCGGTCTCGCGCGGCTCTACTTCGCGCCGGTGGTCTACGCCTACGATCCCTTCTTTGGCTGGTACGCCGGGCCGATCTACGACGAGAGCATCGCGATCGGCCCGCGCTACCTGCTGTTTCGCGCCTACAACCTGCTCGTCGCCGGCGGGGCGTGGTCGCTGCTGCGCGCCGGGGTCAACGGCCAGCTGCGCCTGCGCCTGCGCTGGCTGCTGGTGGACGCCCGCGCCCGCGCGCGCACGCTGCTCGCCGCGCTGCTCTTGCTCGTCGGCGGGGCGGTCGGCCTCAGCGGCGCGCGCTGGGGGTTCACGGCCAACCGCGAGAGCATCGCCGCGGTCCTGTCGGCGACCTACGAGACCGAGCACTTCGTCATCCACTACGTCCCGACCTCGCTCACCGCCCGCGAGATCGTGATGGTCGCCGCCGAGCACGAGTTCGCCTGGCACGACCTCGAGGCCAAGCTCGGCGTCGCGCCGACGCGCAAGGTCGAGAGCTTCGTGTTCGAAAACGGCAAGCAGCGCCAGGGCCTGCTCGGCGCGGATCGGGTCGAGGTCGCGCCGCCCTGGCGCCAGCAGATGTACCTCAGCCACCGGATCTGGCCGCACCCGGTCATGCCCCACGAACTCGGCCACGCGTTCATGGGCGACGTCGGGGATCCGGTGTTTGGGCTGCCCCTCAACCGCCGGGGCTTCAACGGCGCGCTGGTCGAGGGCGTGCCCACGGCCCTCGCGCCGCGGCCGGCCGACAACCTCGGGCCGCACGAGCAAGCGGCGATCCTCGATCGCCTCGACAAGCGCCCGCCGCTCGCGGCGATCATGGGCGCGGGCTTTTACGGCGCGGCGGCGAGCCGCGCCTACACGGCGGCGGGATCGTTCGTGCTGTGGCTGGCGCAGACCCGCGGCTGGGCCGTGGTCGCCGAGCTCTACGCGAACGCCGGCGATTTTCAGGCGAGCACGGGTGAGGACTTGGTCACGCTCGAGGCCCAGTGGCTGCGCTTCTTGCGGGGCATCGAGCTGCGCCAGCAGGACATCGACGCGCAGGCCCAGCGCTTCGAGCGAGCGTCGGTGTTCCGCCGACCCTGCGCCCACCGGGTGGCGCGCCTGCGTGTCGAGGCGGCGCGGGCACGGCTGCAAGAAGACCGCGGGCAGGCGCTCGCCGCCCAGCGAACCTTGTGCAGCATCGAGCCCGAGTATCCCGCCCACGTGCTCGGCCTCGCCGAGATGCTCGCGCAGTGGGGGGCCGTCGACGAGGCCGCGCAGGCCCTCGATGCCCTCGCCGCCCGCGACGAGCTGACCTCGCCGCTGCGCGCGAAGATCGAAGAGCAGCGCGGAGACACCGCGCTGCTCGCGGGGGAGCTCGAGCTGGCGGGGCAGCACTACCGGGCGGCCCTGGCGTTTGGGCTGTCCGAAGCCGCGCGCCGTGTCCTTCAGATCAAGCTGCGCGCGAGCGAAGATCCGGCGCTCGCGCGCGAGGTGCTCGACTACTTCGGGCCGTTCGAACTCGAGCCCAAGACCACTGCGTACGCCGTAGATCGCCTGTGGACGGCGCTGCGCATCCGCGAGCTGCCGGGGCACTTCACCCTGGGCCGCTACCTCGTGGCCAGGCAGCTGCTCAACTATGCCGCGCCTGCGCAGGCCCTCGAGGTCCTCGCGGCCGAGTCTGCCGGTGAGCCGGAGCTGTGGACCACGGAGCTGCGCCGGGCGGACGCGTGGGCGCGGGTTTCGGCCCTGGTCCAGACTGGCCGGTGGGCCGAAGCCCAGGCGGTGCTCGATCGTCTCGAGGTGCTAGCCGAGGGGGAGGGGCACCGCATGGAGGTCGAGCAGTGGCGAGCGCGCATCGACTTCTTCAGGGGATGGTTCGCAGCTCAGAATGTAGAATTGCCGGGTGAGCGAGGACGACACGGAGGGGGGCGCGCCCTGGATTGATCTCGAGGCCCAAGGCCAGCTGAGCTGGCGCGAGGGGGACATCGTGATCTCGGTGCCGCCCAAGAGCGGGACGACCTGGATGATGAACATCGTGCATCAGCTGCGCACGGGCGGCGATGGCGAGTTCGAGGACATCTACGTCGAGGTCCCATGGTTGGAGTTGGTCGAGGGGCCCGGGCAGACCAGGGAGGAGCGGCTGCGTCGCTGGGACGCGCTGCCCCGCGAGCGCCGGCGCGCGTTCAAGACCCACGCCGCGCCGCCCATGGTGCCCTACGTGGCTCCGGACGCCGGCGGCCCTGCGGTTCAGTACGTGGTCGTGATGCGCAGCCCCGAGGAGGCGGCGGTGTCCATGCGCCCCTTCCTCGCCTCGCACACCCAGGCCTTCCACGAGCTGTGGGGCATGGACGAGATGCACTACGACAGCTTCGCGACCTTCTTCACCGAGATCGTCGAGGGCATCGGCCTGGGCCGGGCCTTCTTCGAGTTCCTGGCCAGCTGGTGGCCGCTGCGCGACCAGCCCAACGTCGAGCTGATCCACTTCTCCGCGCTCAAGCGCGACCCCGAGGGCACGATCCGATCACTCGCCGAGAAGCTGGGCTTCAGCCTCGACGCGGCCCAGTGGCGCCGGGTCCTCGAGCACGTCTCCTTCGCGTGGATGAAGGCCAACCACCGCAAGTTCGACATGCAGGACGTGGCGCAGGTGCCCATCCTGAAAGCGGGCGGGATGGTCCGCAAGGGCCAGGTCGGCAAGGCTCACGAGGAGGGGATGACCGAGGCCTTCGCGGCGCGCTTGCGAGCGTTCAGCGAGGGGATCATCGATGATCCCGTGGCCCTGAGCTGGCTCTACGGCGGTGGCGCCACGACCTCCTGAAAGAGACCTCGGCAGCTTCACAGCTGCGGATACGATAGAGACCTTGTCCGTCCCGCTCGCTGGTTTCAAGACCCTTCACCTGCTGCGCGCGTCCGCGAGGACCCGCGTCTACAAGGCAGAGCGCGTCCGCGATCGTCGGCGGGTGATCGCCAAGGTCTTCGAGGTCGAGGACGAGTCGATGGAGGCCCGGGTCGAGCACGAGCTGCGCGTGCTCGAGGCTCTCGACGTCGACGGGGTCGTCGAGGCTCTGGGGGTCGAGCGCGCGGGGCGGGAGCTCGTGCTCTTGCTCGACTATGTCGCGGGCCAGGACCTCGCCCAGCTCGCCGGCGGCCAGCCCCTGGGCGTCGAGCGCTTCTTGAGCATCGCCTCGAGCCTGGCCAGGATCCTCGCCGAGGTCCACGCCAAGCGCATCGTCCACCGCGACATCAAGCCGAGCAACGTGCTGATCGAGCACGGCAGCGGGCGGGTGGTGCTCGCGGACTTCGGGATCTCGGTGCTGCTCGAGCAAGAGCGCCGCCACGCGGACACGCCCGAGGTGCTGCTCGGCACGCTGCCCTATATCTCGCCCGAGCAGACCGGTCGGCTGCGCCGCGAGGTCGACTTTCGCAGCGACCTCTACTCCCTCGGCGTGACCTTCTACGAGCTGCTGACCGGGCGCCTGCCCTTCGAGGCCTCGAGCGCCCTCGAGGTCGTCCACGCCCACCTCGCGCGGGTGCCCGAGTCGCCGAGCAGGCGCGTCGCGGAGGTCCCCGAGCAGCTCTCGGCGATGGTCATGAAGCTGCTCGCCAAGGCGCCCGAGCACCGCTACCAGTCTGCCCGGGGGCTGCTCGCGGATCTCGAGCGCTTCAGCGCGGCGTGGGCTCGCGGGGATCGAGGTGCGCGCTTCGAGCTCGCGCGCGAGGATCGCTCGCTGGTCCTCCAGCTGCCTCACCAGCTCTACGGCCGCGAGCGCGAGCGGGCGATCCTGCGCGAGGAGCTGAGCGCGGCGATCCGCGAGAGCTCGCGCCGCGTCGTCCTGGTCAGCGGCGCGCCCGGGAGCGGGCGCTCGGCGCTGCTCGCCGACGTCGACAAGGGCTTCAGCGGCCGCGTTCGGCTGCTCATGGGCAAGTTCGAGGAGCTCGGCAGCGACGCGTCCTACGCCGCGATCGTCCGCGCCTTCTCGGCGCACCTCGAGCAGATCCTCGCGCTCGACGACGAGGGCCTGGCGCGCTGGCGCGAGCGCCTGTCGAGCGCGCTGGGCTCCGTCGCGGGGGTGCTGACCGAGCTCGTCCCCGCGCTCGGGCTGATCCTCGGCGAGCGCGAGGCCGTGCCGACGCTGCCGCCGGCCGAGGCGCTGCGCAGGCTGCATCTGGCCTTTGGTCGCCTGGTCACGGCGCTGATGGGCGACGAGCCGCTGATCCTCGCCTTCGATGATCTCCAGTGGGCCGACGGCGCGAGCTTGGGGCTGCTGCTCGCGCTGCTCGAGGGCCGCGGTCCCTTGCTCCTCCTGATCGGCTGGCGCCACGAGCAGGGGCACGTCGGCCGGGCCTACCAGGAGCTCCAGGACGTCGAGGGGCCGCTGGGCACGGAGCTCGTCAGGGCGATCGATCGGCGCAGGCGATCGCTGCGGCGGATCGAGCTCGGGCCGCTGGATCGCGCGAGCTTGGTCCAGCTGCTCGTCGACAGCCTCGGCCGCGCGCCCGAGGAGCTCGAGGTGCTCGTCGCCTACCTCGAGCGCAAGACCGGCAAGCGCCCGCAGCTGGTCCGCCAGCTGCTGCTCTTGCTCGCCGACGAGGGCCTGCTGCGGCCCGAGGCCGAGGGCTGGACCTGGGACATGGAGGCCCTGTCCGAGCTGTCGATCCCCGAGGACGCCCTCGAGATGCTCATGGCTCGCCTCGATCGCCTGGGCGACGAGAACCGGGCGGTGCTCGAGTTCATGGCCTGCGCCGGCGAGCGCTTCGATCCGGGGGTGTTGCTCGCCGACTTCGAGGGGCTCGAGACCCTCGCGCTGATGGGACGCGGGGGTCGCTTCGCGGCGCTGTCGCTGCTCGAGCGCGACGGCTTCATCGACGGGATCGGCCAGGAGTTTCGCTTCGCCCACACGCGGCTGCACAGCCACGTCTACGCGGAGATCGCGGGCGATCGACGCCGGCGCATGCACCGGGCGATCGGCCGCTGGCTGCACGGCCAGGGCGACGACGTCCGGCTCTTCGAGCTCGTCGATCAGCTCAACGCGAGCTTCCCCGCTGGAGATGGGGCGGGGGCGTTCAGCGACGAAGACCGCCGGGAGCTCGCCGCGAACAACCTGCGCGCGGGCGACCGCGCCCTCGCGGCCGGGGTCTGGCAGGCCGCGCGGCGCTACTACGAGCGCGCCGTCGAGGGCGGGCGGCTGCGCGGCGAGCTGGGCTTCCAGGCGCGCTTTGGCCTGGCCCAGTCGCAGCACCTGATGGGTGACTTCGAGGCGGCCGCGCGGCTCTTCGAGGCGCTGGTCGGCGAGGCCCCGGGGGTCGTCGCCCAGACCGCCGTGCTCTCGCGCTGGATCCGGGTGCTCGCCCACACGGGCGAGGCCGCGCGCGGCATCGACATCGGGATCGAGGCGCTGCGCGGCTTTGGCCTCGAGGTCCCGGAGGTGCGCGAGGTGGGCGAGCTGGCGGCGGCGCTGGGGGAGCGGGTCGCCGAATTGGACCTTCGGGTGCTCTTCACCCTGGCCCCGGTCCGCGACGAGCGGGCGCTCGCGATCATGCAGCTGCTGCATGGGCTCAACACCCAGTCCTTCTCCGTCGACCGCGGGCTGTTCATCCACCTGACCCTCGCGCACCTCGAGCTGCTGCTGCGCGAGGGCTACCACAGCTCGGCGCTCGGGGTGCTGCACAACGTCGCCTTCGTGCTCACGGGGCTCCAGGCCTTCGACGCCGCCCGGCGGCTGTGCATCATCGGCCAGGGACTGGTCGAGGCGCGGGGGGCGGAGATCGGGGATCAGCTGCTCGCCGATCGTGCGTGGATGCTCTTCGTGGCCCCCTGCTTCAACCCCTTCGCCGAGATCATCGAGCTGATCGCGGGCGCGCACCAGCGGGCCGTGGAGGTGGGCGAGCGCCTCGACGCGACCTTCAAGGGCGGGATCGGGCTGATCATCGCGTTCGAGGCGGGGATCAACCTGGCGGATACCCGCGCGCTCTTCGAGCGCTTCCACGCCGCGCACCCCGACTGGTGCTCGCGCAGCATGATGACGGTCGCGGGCGGCTCGCGGTGGATCCTCGAGCAGCTCGCGGGGCCCTTCGAGGGGGACCAGGCGTGGCTGCCCGAGATGGCGCCCTGGGGCGACGAGGAGGTCCCGCCGCAGATCCAGTATGGCGCGGCGATCAACCGGATGTGGGCGGCGATGCTCCTGTGCGAGCACGAGCGGGCGTGGGTCGAGGCCGAGCGCCTGGCCGAGGACAGCGAGGTCGTGCTCTTTGGCAGCTGGGCCGAGCCCCGCTTCGCGCTCTTCGATATGGTGCTCTGCGCCGAGCGGATCTGGGTGCAGGGCGAGGACCCGGGCGGGCAGCTGCGCGCCCGGATCGAGCGACGCCTGGAGACGGGGCGGCGCTGGGCTGGTCACGGGCCGGCGAATTTCGGGGCGATCGTCGACATCATGCTCGGGGAGCTGGCCGCCCTCGATGGCGAGCACGGCCAGGCCACAGGGCACTACGAGCAGGCGCGCAAGCGAGCGGGGGAGCGCGGCCGGATCTACCTCGAGGCCATGGCCAGCCTGCGCCTGGCGGCCCTCGCCGAGCGTGAGGGCTGGGACGTGGTCCGCGAGGGGGCGCTGCGCTCGGCCCTCGACTGCTTCGAGCGCTGGGGGGCGTGGCTGGCCGCCGAGCGCGTCGAGGACAGGCTCGGGAGCAGCCTGGGGCGCCGAGGCATGAGCAGGGAGCAGAGCGCGACCCGGACCCCGCTGACGGGGGAGTCCTCCGGCCGCGACCTGCCCTCCCTCGACCTCGCGGCGATCCTCGCCACGGTCCAGACCATCAGCGAGGACCTGCGCCTCGAGGAGGTCCTCACCCGGGTGCTCGACAGCGTGGTCGGCAGCGCCGGTGCGGACCGTGGACTGCTCTTGCTCGAGCTCGACGGCGCGCTGCGGGTGGTCGCCGAGGGCAGCGAGGGCTTGACCTGGGCGCTGCTCGACGAGCCGCTGACCCTCGCGGACGCCCAGGAGCAGATCCCCGCGGCGATCGTCCACTACGTGTCGCGCACGGGCGCGTCCCTGGTCGTCGACGACGCCCTCGAGGAGCCGCGCTTCGCCAGCGATCCCTATATTCGGCGCACGGGCGTGCGCGCGCTGCTGTGCATGCCGATCGTCAAGCAGCGCGCGCGGGTGGGCGTGCTCGTGCTCGAGAACCGGCTCCAGGCGGGGGCCTTCTCCGAGGCTCGGCTCGAGACGGCGAGGATCCTCATCGCCCAGGCGGCGAGCATCCTCGACAACGCGCGGCTCTACGCCGAGCTCGCGCGCAGCGAGGCCCAGTGGCGCTCGCTCGTCGACGGCGCCCCCGATGTGATCACCTTGCTCGACGAGCAGGGGGTGATCGAGTTCATCAATCACCTGGGCGCCTTTGGTGTCGACCCCGAGGGGCTGATCGGCCTGCGCCCCGAGGACATCCTCGATCCGGCCTCGATCCCGCGCTGGCGCGAGGCGATCAGCGAGGTGCTCGGGACCGGGGACGTCTGCGAGGTCGAGCTCAGCTTGGCGCTGGGCGACAACCCTGCGCGGTGGTTCACGACCCACCTGGCGCCGATCCGCGTTGAGGGCCGGCCGATCCGGGTGCTGTCGATCGCCAGGGACATCACCGAGCGCAAGCGCTTCGATCTCCAGGTCCGTCAGCAGCAGCGCCTCGAGTCGATCGGCACGCTGGCGGCGGGCGTCGCCCACGAGATCAACAACCCCGTGCAGGGCATCCTCAACTACGCGGAGCTGATCAGCGAGCGCTCCGACGACGCCGAGACGGTGCTCGAGTTCTCCCGGGAGATCACCGCCGAGTCCCAGCGCGTCGCGACCATCGTCCGCAACCTGCTGGTCTTCGCCCGCCAGGAGCGCGAGCTGAGCTTCGAGGAGGCCGACGTCGCGGTCCTGCTCGAGTCGACGCTCTCGCTGGTTCGTTCGGTGATCCGCAAGGACGCGATCGAGCTGAGCGTGGAGATCGAGGCCGGGGTCGCCCAGGTCCGCTGCCGACCGCAGCAGATCCGTCAGGTGATCATGAACCTGGTGACCAACGCGCGCGACGCCCTCAACGATCGCTACCCCGACTACGACGCCGACAAGCGCCTGGCGATCCGCGTACGCATGGTGTCGCGGTCCTCGGAGGAGGCGCCGGAGGAGCTCGAGGGCTGGGTGCAGATCGTCGTCGAGGACCACGGCGGGGGGATCCCCGAGCAGGTCCGGGCGCACATCTTCGATCCTTTCTTCACCACCAAAGGCCGGGATCAGGGCACGGGGCTGGGCCTGTCGGTCAGCCACGGCATCGTCGTCGAGCACGGCGGGGTCCTGCGCGTGGAGACGGCGGTCGGCGAGGGGACCCGCTTCTTCATCGAGCTGCCGGGCGTCGGCTAGGAGCCCGTGCGAGGCCAGCGCCGTGTCCGGAGGCGCCGCGGGGCTTGGGTCGGCAGGGCGCATGGGGCAGACTCGGGCTGATGTCCGACGGTGACGACGCGAAGCGGGGTGAGGACTACTGGCGCGAGCAGTTGACGCCGATGCAGTTTCAGGTCGCTCGCAACGGCGGGACCGAGCGCGCGTTCACGGGGGAGTACTGGAACACCAAGACCCCGGGGCGCTATCGCTGCGTGTGCTGCGGGACCGAGCTGTTCTCGTCGACGGACAAGTACGACTCCGGCAGCGGCTGGCCGAGCTTCACCCAGCCCGCCGCGGGCGGGGCCGTGGCCACGCGCAGCGATCACAGCCACGGGATGGTCCGCACCGAGGTGCTGTGCAAGCGCTGCGACGCCCACCTCGGCCACGTCTTCCCCGACGGCCCGGGGCCCGAGGGGCTGCGCTACTGCATCAACTCGGCCTCGCTGAAGCTCGAGCCCGAGTCGAAGCCCGAGGGCGAGTCGAAGCCCGACGCCGAGTAGCTCGCTCGACCGCGCTCAGCTCGACGCGCCCTCGGAGCTGGCGCCCGCGCCCTCGGCGGTGTGAAAGCCCGCCGCGCTGGGGTCCTCGAGCTTTTCGTCCTTGCGCAGCTGAAGCACCCAGCTGAGCAGGCTGAACCAAAAGGGCGCGCCCAAGGTGGTGGCGAGCACGGTGATGCCGAAGCCGATCAGCTTCATCAGCCAGCCGACGATGTCCTTGGGCGGGTGGCGGCGATCCAGAGGATCGTTGGACCAGCCCAGGGGGAAGCTGTCGATGGCCCGCAGGGTCTCGAGCTGGGCGACGAGCTGCTCGTTGTCGACGCTGGGCTGCCCCGACTGGTCCGCCTGGTCCGACTGGTCGGGTTGCTCGGGCTGATCCGGTTGCCCCGACTGTTCGGCTTGCCCCGACTGTTCGGCTTGCCCCGACTGTTCGGTCGAGGTGTCGGCCTCGAAGCCCACGGCCTGCTGGACCACGGCCATGCGCAGGTCCGAGTCTTCCCACAGGGCGTTGGCGAACATCAGGCTGTCGACGTTGGCGACGAAGGTCAGCGCCACGGCGAAGCCAAAGGCCGCGAGCTGAGCGCGGCGTGAGTACCAGCTGCTCAGTCGGTTCATCGAGGCGTTGAACCACCGCGCGATGGCCTGCTCGGCCTCGCGGATGTCGCCGCGGGACTCGGCGGTGAGGTTGAGCAGGACCTGGCGCAGGGGAGGCGACTCCTCGATGGCCTCGACCATGCGCCGCAGCTCGAGCAAGTTGCGCGGGCGGTGGCGATCCTGGCGCTCGTCGGGGCGCGCGAGGATCTCGAGGAGCACCGCGGTGAAGGTCTCTGGCGGGATATGGTCTGGGGTGCGCTTGCCGGGCGCGAGGCCGCGGATCAGCGGGTGCGCGAGCAGGGAGCGGGCGATGCCCTGCTCGCGGCCGTCGACCTCCCAGGTGTCGCCGAGCATGTCCTCGAGCCAGGTGCCCAGGGCGCGCGCGCGGGTCGAGAACAAATTGGCGAATCCCTCGGTGACGGAGGTGATCACCAGGCTCATCAGCGCGTAGAGGAAGATCATCCCCAAGGCGACGTCGAGGATAGAGTCTTGAAACATGGGCCCTCGCTGGCGAGGTTATCACTCCGGGGCGGCGATCGGTCGGCGTTCCGAGGGCTCGCCAGGGGGTGGCGAGGCTGCTACATGGCGGCTGCGCATGCCGTCGAGCCCGACCATCGGCGAGGGCCACCGCCGCCTGTTCTTGCTGCGTGGCGAGGCAGGGCAGACCTGCGCCGAGGTCGGCGCGATGCTGGGAGCGGATGGGGGTGGGGGTGGCGAGGGGGAGGGGGATGGTGAGGGGGAGGGGGAGGGGAAAGATGACGCGGAGCTGCCTTCGTTGCTGTGGATCTCGGACAGCGCTCCGCCCGAGGCCGAGGCCGCGACCTGGCGCTGCGCCTGGGCGTGGACGCGTCCGCGAGGGCTGGCGGCGCGCCTGGGCCAGGCCTTCGACGTGGTGGTGATCGACGCCCACGAGGGCCTCGACGCCGACGTGCTCGGGCAGGCGCAGGGGCTGGTCTGGGGCGGCGGCGCGCTGATCTTGAGGCTGGCGCGCGGGGGCGACTCGGGGGCGGGGACAGGGCGCTCACTGGCCAAGCTGGCGGCCTACCCCTACGGCCGCGAGGACGTCGGGCGGCGCTTCGAGGCGCATGTCCTCGCGGCCCTCGAGCCGTGGCGGGCGCGGGAGCCCGGGCGGCTGCGGGCGTCTGCGTGGCGCCTGGAAGGTGCGCGCGGCAACGCCGGGCAGCGCGAGGTCGTCGCGCGCTTGTGCGCGAGCTGGTCGCGGCCGGGCCCGCCGAGCCGGAGCTTGCTGCTCGCGGATCGCGGTCGCGGCAAGTCCAGCGCGCTCGGCCTGGCCCTGCGCGAGTACGCCGCGTGTCGGGGGAGCGCGGGGGAGGCGGGGGCAGCGGAGGGCGGCCAGGAGATGGGAGAGCGCGGCCCGCTGATCGTCACCGCGGCCGTCGAGGCTGCCGCGGCGGAGGTCCTGCGCTTCGCCGGTGAGGCGGCGCGCTTCGAGCCCGTGTCCGCGCTGCTCGAGCGTCCCCTGAGCGCGGGGGTGCTGGTCGTCGACGAGGCGGCGCAGCTGCCCGTGCCCTTGCTGCGCCGCCTGGTCAGCGCTCACCCGGGCGTCCCGATCGCCTTTGCGACCACGGTCCATGGCTACGAGGGGACCGGCCGCGGCTTTTGCCTGCGCTTCGAGCCGTGGCTGCGGCGCCAGGCCCAGGGGGTCGAGCGCCTGCGCCTGGACGAGCCGATCCGCTGGGCGGCCGACGACCCGCTCGAGCGGGCGATCTTCGCGGCGCTGCTCCTCGACGCCGCGCCGGCCGAGCTCGAAGCGGCGGAGCTCGAGCCCAGCGGAGGCGAGCTCGCGGGCCTCGTCACGCGCAGGCTCGACCGCGACGCCCTGGCGGGCGACCTCCCGCGCCTGCGCGCGCTCTTTGGCCTGCTCGTCCAGGCGCACTACCGGACCACGCCGGGCGACCTCCAGCGCCTGCTCGACGCCCCCAACCTCGAGGTCCACGCGGCCGAGCTCGACGGGCGGATCGTGGCTGCGACCTTGGTCGCCGAGGAGGGCGGGCTGCCCCCGGAGCTGGTCGCGGACGCGCTCGCGGGCAAGACCCGGCTGCGGGCCCACGCCCTCGCCGACGCGCTGGTCGCCCACCTCGGTCACCCCGAAGCTGGCGCCATGATCATGCGCCGCAGCGTGCGAATCGCGGTCCATCCGCGGCTGCGTCGGCGCGGCGTGGCGACCCGGCTGATCGAGCACGTGCACGCCGACGGGGCGACGCCTCCGGTGGCGCTCTTCGGCACGCTCTTTGGCGCGAGCGCGGGGGTCATCGCGCTGCGCCGCAGCTTGGGCTACGCGCTGGTGCGCGTGGGGGCGTCTCGAGGCGCGCGCACGGGCGAGCCCTCGGTGCTGATGTTGCGCCCGCAGACCCCCGCAGGCGAGGCGCTGGTCGCCGCGCTGCGCTGGGAGCTTGCCCACGAGCTCGACGTCCAGCTCGCGCTCTTGCAGGCCGACGAGGGCGTGCCTCTGAACCCGGAGCTGGTCGCGGCCGTGCGCGAGGGCCTGCCCTGCGTCCCGCCCTGGCGTCCAGCCGAGCGCAGGCGCCTGGTGAGGGCCTACGCCCACGGGCCGCGGACCTTCGAGTCCGTCGCGACAGCGCTGCGCGAGGAGCTGGCGCAGCTGGATCTCGACCTGCTCCCCCCGAGCTGGCGCGAAGTGATCGTGGGTCGGGCCGTGTCACTGCGCGCCTGGCGGGACGTGGCGCGCGCGGCCGGTCTCCCCGATGTTCGCGCGGCCATGCGAATCATGCGAAGGGGAGTTCGTCTGCTGGTCGCGAGCGATCCTTGATAGCCTCGGTGCCAGACGAGCTGCCACGATGCACCGATCCGATGCATACGCCGCGTGGGAGGACCTCGGCACGCAGACCCTGGTCCAGGGCGAGGAGGAGTCGGGCGAGGACAGCACCCCCGGTGACCCGCCCGCGCTCGATCCCCTCGGCCTGTCCCGCGGTAGCCGCAACCTTGGGCGATACCTGCTCCTGGGTCGCCTCGGCCGCGGCGGCATGGGGGTGGTCTACGCGGCCTACGATCAGGAGCTCGATCGCAAGGTCGCGATCAAGGTGCTCCACGCCCAGTCCAAGAACGCCGAGCACCGCCTCGTCCGCGAGGCCCAGGCCATGGCTCGGATCTCGCACCCGAACGTCGCGCAGATCCACGAGATCGGCTTTTTGGAGGGCAAGCGCTTCGTGGTCATGGAGTTCGTCGAGGGCGAGACGCTGCGCCGCTGGCAGAGACGAACGCGGCGCACGCGAGGGGAGATCCTCGCGGTCTTCATCGCCGCGGGGCGCGGGCTGGCGGCGGTCCACGACAAGGGCCTGGTCCACCGCGACTTCAAGCCCGAGAACGTGATGATCGCCGAGGACGGGCGGGTGCTGGTCATGGACTTCGGCCTCGCCCACGGCGCGGGGGAGCGCGTCGACGCCCCCAGCGAGGGCGAGCGGGCGAGCGCGCTGGCGGACAAGATCACGATGACGGGCTCGGTGTTGGGGACGCCGGCTTATATGGCGCCCGAGCAGATCGAGGGCGCCCTCACCGACGCGCGCAGCGATCAGTTCAGCTTCTGCGTGAGCCTGTGGGAGGCGCTCCACAGCCGGCGGCCCTTCGTGGCCGCGCGGATCGACGAGATCTCGGCGGTGGTCGCCGCGGGCAAGCTCGAGTCGGCGCGGCGAGGCGAGGTGCCGGGCTGGATCAGCAAGACGCTGCGCCGTGGGCTGCGGGCCGATCCGGACGAGCGCTGGCCGTCGATGGCGGCCCTGCTCGGCGCCCTCGAGCGCGACCCCAAGCGGCGCCGCTGGCTCTTGGGCGGCCTGGCCGCGATCTGCCTGGTGTTCGCCGCGACGAGCTACCTCAGCGCGAGCAGGCGGGCGCCCGCGGCTCGGGCCGCGGCGATCACCCGGGCTGAGCTGTGGACCTGCGTCGAGGCAGGGCGCGAGATCGAGGCGGGATGGACCGACGAGACCCGCGAGACGCTGGCTCGGGGCTTCTCCGCGACGGGGCTGAGCTTCGCGGGCTCGGCCTGGGCGCGGACCCGGCGGTGGATGGACGACTACGCCGAGGCGTGGTCGCGCGCGCGCACCCAGGTCTGCGCCGATCGGCGCCTGGCCGAGGTCCGCCACGACAGCGGCGCCCTCGCCCGCGTCGAGGCCCGCGCGGCCTGCCTCGACGAGCGCCGCGAGCTCTTCGTCGGGCTGATCGACGCGTGGTCCGAGGTCGACGCCCAGACCGTGACCCTGGCCGCGCCCGCGGTCATGAGCTTGCCCGCCGTGTCCGGCTGCGAGGGTCCGAGCTGGGCGATGCAGCGGGTCAACCCGCCGGGGCAGGTGCGGGTCGAGGTCGAGGCCGCGCGCCGGGAGCTCGGCCGCGCGCGGGCGCTGGGCCTGGCCGGAAAATATGGCGACGGCCTGGCGGTCGCGCAGGTGGCCGTCGAGCAGGCGCGGGCCCTGGGCTGGCGCCCCCTCCAGGCCGAGGCCTGGCTGCTCGTCGGCGAGCTCCAAGATGAGCTCGGCGCCTACGAGGACGCCCGCGAGGCGCTGCGGGCGGCCTATGTCGCGGCCCTCGCGGGCGGCCACGACCTCGTCGCCCTCGAGGCCTGCGCGGGGCTGACCTTGGTCGTCGGCGACAAGCTCGAGGCGCCCGAGCTCGGCCTGCGCTGGGTCGAGGTCGGCGAGGCCCTGGCCGAGCGCCTCGCCCTCGGGGGGACGATCCACGCGGCCGAGCTGCTCTACGGTCGCGGGCTGCTCGAGGACCGCCTCGGCGACGACGAGCAGGCGCTGATCGCCATGCGTCGCGCCCTGGCCATCGAGCGCGCCGAGCTCGGCGACGCGCACCCGAGGGTCGCGCGGGCCTTCAACGGCGTGGGCGGGGTGCTCATGGATCTCGAGGACTTCGAGGGCGCCCTCGAGACCCAGCGGCGCTCGCTGGCGATCGTGGAGGAGAGCTTGGGCCCGGGGCACCCCGAGGTCGCGCGCTCCTTGCACAACACGGCGCTGGTCCTCTCTCGCCTGGGCAAGCACCGCGAGGCCCTCGCCCTGCAGCGCCGCGCGCTGGAGATCCGCGAGGCGGCCCTGGGCCCGGAGCACCCCGACGTGGCCGCGACCTACGGCGCCATGGGGGCGACCATGGCCGCGCTCGGAGACCTGTCCGCGGCCCGGGAATACCGGGCGCGCGCGCTGGAGATCCGCGAGCGCAGCCTGGGCGTCGATCACCCGCAGGTCCAGGCCACGCGCGAGGCCCTCGCCAAGTCGCCCTGATCGGGCCGCTCGGGTCGCCCTGCTCGGGTCGCCCTGCTCGGGTCGCCCTGCTCGGGTCCTGCGGGCTCAGGTGCGGCGCGGGCCGAGGCCAAAGGCGCGGTGGTCGGCCAGGGTGCAGCGATCCTGGACCACGCAGATGCCCGCGGCGATCAGCTGATTGGCAAATTCGTCGTGGCGGATCCCGCTTTGCAGCCACACGGTCGCGGGCCGCGGCTGCATCGCCAGGATGTCGTCGAGGTGCCCGGGCAAGAAGCCCGGGTGGCGAAACACGTCGACGATGTCGACCGGCTCGGCGATCTCGGCCAGGGCGCGGCGGAAGGGCTCGCCCCACTCGCGCAGGCGGTGGTGCAGGGGGTTGACCGGGATGATCCGGTAGCCCTGCTCGCGCAGGTAGTTGGGCACATAAAAGCCCGCGCGGCTCGGCTGGGTGGAGGCGCCGAGGACCGCGATGGTCCGGGCTTGCTCGAGGATGGTGCGCAGGCGGGGGGCGTCCGTGATCAGATCTGCGGTCATGGCGTGGCTCGCTCTCGCAGTGGCTGGCTACTGCCCGTTTTGGTGCCAGCCGCTCGGTGGCGGGCTGGAGGGGTGCTGGTGCGCCTGGGGCCGAGCGTGGCCGTGCTGTGGGTAGCCGGGCTGCTGGGGCTGTTGCTGATGCGCGTGGGGCTGTTGCTGATGCGCGTGGGGCTGTTGCTGGTGCGCGTGGGGCTGTTGCTGGTAGCTGGGCTGCTGCTGCTGGGGTGCCTGGGGGTGCTGCTGGTAGCCGGGCTGTTGCGGGTAGCCGGGCTGCTGTGGGTAGCCGGGCTGGTGCGCGTGGGGCTGCTGATAGCCGCGCTGCGGGTAGCCCTGCGGGGCGCCCTGGGGCCCCGACCACGGGACCTGAGCCCAGTGCCCCGCCTGAGGGGGCGGCTGCCAGCGCTGCTCGGCCGGGGCGGGCGCGTGGGTCTCGATCACGCTCCCGCAGTGCTCACAGCGCAGCTGCTCCCCTTCGAAGACGAGCTGCGCCGTCGTGGCCGCGCCGCAGGACTGGCAACGATGGGCGATCTGCGCCCGGCGATCGAGGCGATCGAGGCGCAGGTAGCGACGGCTCGCGCGGTGGATCCCCAGCGGCAGGCGATAGCGGGCGATGTCCTGGTGGAGCAGCAGCGTGGCCTGAGCCGGGGGGCAGCCCACGGCCGCCGCGAGCTCGTCGATGGTGAAGGCGTCGTGGGTGCGGATGAAGCCGACCATCTGCTGCTGGGTCTGGTCGCGGCGCTGGAGCTTGCGCGCGGCGTGCATGAGCAGCCCGCCGGGGATCGCAAACAAGGTGGCCAGGACCGTGAAGGTCCAGGCGATGTTGGGTTCGTTGTCGACGGCGGCCAGGGGCGTGCAGGCCAAGGACATGGCCGAGAGGGCCAGGAGGATCCAGGCGATGACCTTGAGCAGCGTGTGCACCGGTTGATCTTATACGAGTTGGCCGAGTCAGCGCTCGGCGCGACCAAACCAAAAGTCCCACCACCCGGTCATGGCCATGAAGACGGTGTGCTGGTTGCTGGCGAGGGGGCGGTCGTCGTCGCCCGTGAACTCGGCGTGGTAGAAAAAGCCGTCCTCGGCCGTGGAGTGATCGTAGCGGTACTCGGCGCGGAGCAGCAGGTGGTCCCACAGGCGCAAGTTCGCGCTGAAGGTCCCGGACAAGAGCCACTGATCGACGCCAAAGAAGCGCCCGTCGCGGTCCCACGAGGCCTCCGGGCGCACGGCCAGGTCGATGCGCGCGTTGTCGCGGTCGAACACGGTGCCTCGCAAGAAGAGCGCGCCGCCGGTGTAGAGCGACTGCTGCTCGCGCGCGCGGCCGGGCCGGTCGACGCCGAGATCCCAGACCCCGGCGACGCTGAAGTGATCGTCGAAGTCCCAGCTGGCCCAGGTGTCCCAGTAGACCAACCAGTCCTGGGGGGCGAGGTCGGTGCTCTCGGGGCCGAAGTAGACGTTTGTCGAGACGGTGAGGTTGCTGGGGCCGGTGCGCGGGGGTCCGACCTCGCGCGAGGGTCGGGCCCAGGTCAGCTGGACGAGGCCGCTGGGCACGGCGTTGAGGTCGGCGTAGCTCTGGAAGCCGTTGACGAACCACCCGGCGATCTCGACGTTGCCGGGCAGCTCCTGGACGATCTTCGCGCCGGCCAGGTAGTAGGGCACGACGTTGCTCTCCCAGCTCGTCGTGTAGTTCCAGTTGTTGGCCGTCCAAAACGAGCCGACGCCCATGGGGCCCTCGAACACGCCGGCGCCCAGGGAGGTCTTGGTCTTGCGGATGCGAAAGCCCGCGTTGGCCAGGGCGATGTGCTTGAAGACCTCGGCGCCAGCGTACTTGCCGTCGGGGCCGCCGGGGATCGGCTCGGCCGAGGTCAGGGCATCGACGGCCGCGCCGGCGTGCAGGCCGAGCTCGAACCACCACGGCTCGCTGTCGTTGACGCGGTGGCGGACGAAGGCGCCCACGGCGTTGACGGCGAGCTCGTGCAGGCGCGGGCTGGTGTACATGCCGCGGTAGATGTGGTTGTCGGGCCAGTTCGACGAGAAGCCGTAGGAGAGGTCGACGAAGAGCTCGGCCTGCCAGGTCTTGGGGGGGGCGGCGTCGGCCATGGCGCCGTCGCTCGCGGGGCTGAGGGCTGGCCCGGACGCGCCGGCGTCGACGGTCTCGCTGGATGCGGGGGCTTCGGCGGGCTCGCTGGCGGCGGGGACGGCCACTTGCACGCGCTCGGCGGGGGCGGGGGCGCTCGGCTGGGCGGCGGCAGCGGGCTCGCTGGGCGTGGGGTCGTCTGGGCTGGCCGCGGGCGCGTCAGGGCTGGCAGCGGGCGCCTCGGGGCCGGCAGGAGGGGCGTCAGAGCTGTCGGCGGGCGCGGGGGCGTCCGCGTCGACAGCAGCCTCGGGGGCGGTCGTGGGTGAGGCTGTGCTCGCTTCGGGGGGGAGCTCGGGGGGCGCGAAGCCGACTGTCAGCGCGAGTGCGAGGACCATCGAGATCTGCATACCACGCGATCGCGCGAGCATGGCGGCGTCGCGCGGGCGCTCGCTCGCGCTCGCAGGGCGCCCGAGCTGATCAGCCGTCGAGCGTCGCGGCGGAGAAGGTGTCGCAGTGGCGAGGGTCGCCGCTGTCGTAGCCGCGCCGAAACCAGCGTACGCGCTGGGCAGAGGTCCCGTGGGTGAAGCTCTCGGGGGTGACGACGCCCTTGGCCTGGCGCTGCAGGCGATCGTCGCCGATGGCCGCGGCGGCGGTCAGGGCCTCGTCGACGTCGCCGATCTCCAGCAGGCCGCGGGCGCCAGCGTCGTGGGCCCAGACGCCGGCGTAGCAGTCCGCCTGAAGCTCGAGGCGGACGGAGAGGCCCTCGGCGCCGCGCTGGTCGCCGGCGGCGGCCTGCTCGACGCGGCGGCTGGTCCCGTCGAGGGTCTGGATGTGATGGCCGATCTCGTGGGCGATGACGTAGGCTTGGGCGAAGTCCCCGCCCGCGCCAAGGCGATCGCGCAAGGCCTGGTAGAAGGACAGGTCGATGTAGACCTGCTGATCCCCGGGGCAATAAAAGGGCCCCGTCGCGGCGTCGCCGTAGCCACAGGCCGTGCGCGTGGAGCCGGTGAAGAGCACGAGCTTGGCGCGGCGATAGTCGGGCAGGGCGCGCGACCAGCTGTCTTGGATGTCGTCGAGCACGAAGCCGACGAAGGCGGCCTGCTCGTCGTCGGGGGCCGACCCCGCGCCTCCCTCGAGCTCGGCGGCGCGCTGGGCCACGCCGCCGAAAAATTGGAAGCCCAGGTAGGCGAGGACGACCACGATGACCCCGGCCCAGCCAAAGCGGCTGTGCACGATCATCAGCAAGAGCGTGATCGGCAGGCCGCCGCCGCCGGAGGGCCCGTCTCCGCGGCGGTCGATGAGATCTGAGCTGCGGTGGTCGGGATCCTAACGCACGCGCTGAGCGTGGGTCCGCCGAGCGAGGATGGCAAGGGCTGTGATCCGGGCCAAGGCGCGCGGCCCCGGGGCGCACTAGAGTCCGGCCCGATGCGCACCACCAGCGTGGTAACCGGCGCCAGCGGGCACCTCGGCGCCAACGTCGTGCGGGCCCTGATCGCCCGCGGCGATCGGGTCAGGGTCCTCGTCCACCGCAGCAGCGCGGCCCTCGCGGAGCTCGACGGTCAGCTCGAGATCGTCGCGGGCAGCGTCACCGATCTCGAGAGCTTGCGGGTGGCCTTCGCGGGCGCCGATCGTGTCTATCACCTGGCCGCGGTGATCTCGATGGTCGGCGATCCCGGGGGTCGCATGCAGGCCGTCAACGTCGAGGGCACGGCCAAGGTGGCGACCGCGTGCCGAGAGCTCGGGGTCGGGCGCATGGTCCACTGCAGCTCGGTCCACGCCTACGACCAGCACCCCCTCGACGAGGTCCTCGACGAGGGCCGGCCGCAGATCGCAGAGGATCCGAGCTGCACCGCCTACGACCGCAGCAAGGCCCTGAGCGAGCGGGTCGTCCGCGAGGCGGTCGCGGCTGGCCTCGACGCGGTGATCGTCAACCCCACGGGGGTGATCGGTCCGGTCGACTTTGGGCCGTCGCGGCTGGGCGAGGTGTTGATCAACCTGGCCACGGGCCGGCTGCCGGCGCTGCTCGAAGGTGGCTTCGACTTCGTCGACGTCCGTGACGTGGCCTTGGGTGCCTTGGCCGCGGGGGAGCGCGGGCGAGCGGGGGAGGGCTACATCCTCGCGGGCTCGTGGCACAGCCTCGTCGAGCTCGCGGCCCACGTGGAGGCCGTATGTGGGCGGCGCGCGCCTTCGATGGTCTCGCCGATGTGGCTGGCGCGGGTGGGGGTCCCCTTCGCCGAGGCGCTCGCCAAGCTCAGCGAGCGTGAACCCCTCGTTACCCACGAGTCTTTGGACGTGCTCTTGTCGCATCGCTCGATCTCGAGTGCCAAGGCGCGGGAGGAGCTCGGCTACAGCACCCGCTCGCTGCGAGAGACCGTCACGGACGCGCTGGCTTGGTTCGAGGCGCGCGGTGATCTGGCGCCCCCTCATGGTCTCGCTGGAATGCTGTCCTCGCTCAATCTCGATCTGAACGTTGTCAGCGACCTGGGCGCTCGCCTGCGTGGGCGCTAGGAGCCCGTGGTGACATCCCCCTCGGCTGGCAGCGCGTCACTGGATCTCGACTTGCGCGCATGCAGTCGCGCGAGCCTCTCGTCGCTGTGCTCGGCGCTCTGACCCGAGCTCGCGGCGACGCGCTGGCTGTATCCATCCGCGGGTCGCGTCGTCGAGAGCTGGACACAATGCGCGACCGAGAGTCTTCGTCGCCAAGACCCTCGACGCTGTTAGCATATCGGCGTGTTATCTCGCAGGGCAGCGTTGGGGGCACTCGCGCTCGTCGCCTGTTCGAGGGAGGACATGTTCAAGCTGAAGGTCCATCACCAGATCCGTCGCCGGGTGGCCCTGACGCTCGCGCCACGCGACGCGTGCCTGGCCTTCGTCGCGCGCTACCCCGGCTACTTCCGCGACGGCGAGAACGGGACGGGGGCCTGGGCCAGGGGCCTCGGCCTGCGCGAGCGCTGGTTCATGACGAACCTCGCGCAGAGCTTGGTCTGGGCCTGGGTCGAGCACGAGATGCAGGCGCTGGCGCCCCTGGCGGAGGACTTCGACGCGCTCGCCTGCGCCGCGATCGCGGTGCTGCGCAGCAAGACCCGCAACCAGCTCGAGATCGACCTCGACAGCGAAGACTCGGCGCGGAGGTGGCTCTACGCCACGCGCGAGGACGAGGGCTTCGAGGAAGAGGTCTTCGCGCGGCTGGTCCGTGGCGCGAGCAATTGCGACGGCCAAAACCATCTCCTCCAGCTGCTCATCGAGCCGTGGTATCGCGCCGCGCTCGTCGGTGGAAACCAGGGCCACAAGCTGCTGGCGGTCGAGGTGCCCGGTGTCTTTCGGCCGGTCTTCGTCGACGGCTGGTCCAACCTGCCGCCCTTCGTGCTCGGCGCCGAGGGGCCCTTTCATACCTACGCGCAGCTGCGAGAGCGGCCCGAGTCGGTCGTGCTCGGCGTCCAGGGTAGGCCCTTGATGTCGATGGATCAGTACGAGGAGGCCGGGGGCACGCCGATCACCTTGTCTCCGCGGCGAGACGCCCCGTGCAGGACCTGGGACTTCGAACTCGAGCCGCCCGCCCTCGACGCGGCCAGCCTCGACGCCCTCGCCGACCCCTGGCAGATCTTTCTCTACGCCCGGGTGCTCCACCTCTTCGATGACCCGCGGGCCGCTGCGCTCTACGAGCGCGCGCTGAACCTGGGGCCGTGCGAGTTCGGCGGGTCGTCCGGGCGCGACGCCTTCGTGTGCGAGGTCAGCCGGGAGATGCTGGTGCGTCGGGAGCCGTGGGCGAGCGAGGACGACCACCCCTCGCCGCCGCCCGAGATCGAGGACGGCTCCCCGCAGCCGCAGCCGCAGCCCGCGGGCGACGGCCAGCGCCCAGGCAAACGCGAGCTCCGCGGCGGCATGGGCTGAGCTTGGGCCGAGCTCGAGCTGGCCGCGCCACGTGGCGGGGGCTCGTGGTACATCGAAGGGCCGATGTCTGACAGCCCGGAGATCCATCGCCTCGCAACCTTGATCTTGCTGGCCCTCGGCGTGGTCACGATGCTCGCGCTCGGCTTCATCACCGCGCCCTACGGTCGCCACACCAGCGAGCGCTGGGGGCCGACGATCCCCGCGCGCCTGGGCTGGATCATCATGGAGTCCCCGGCGGTGCTCGTGTTCGCGTGGATCTACATGCAGGGCCAGCACCGCTTCGAGCTCGCGCCGCTGGCTTTGCTGGGCATGTGGCAATTTCACTATGTCCAGCGCACCTACGTGTTCCCCTTCCGCACGCGCAGCGACAGGCGCATGCCGGTGCTGGTCTGCCTGCTCGCGCTGCTCTTTCAGCTGCTCAACGCCTACGTCAACGCGCGCTGGATCTCGCACTGGGGGGACTATGGCGCGTGGACTGGCGACTGGCGGCTGTGGCTGGGGGCGGGGCTGTTCTTCGTCGGCTGGGGGATCAACTTCAAGGCCGACACCATGCTGATCGCCCTGCGCAAGCCCGGCGAGGACGGCTACAAGATCCCCCGGGGCTGGCTCTACGAGTACGTGTCTTGCCCCAACTACCTCGGTGAGATCCTCGAGTGGCTGGGCTGGGCGCTCGCGACCTGGTCGCTGCCGGGGCTGGCCTTCGCCTTCTACACGATCGCCAACATCGGACCGCGCGCGCTCGACAACCATCGCTGGTATCGCCGGACCTTCGCCGACTACCCCGAGCAGCGCCGGGCGCTGATCCCATTCGTGCTCTGAGCGAGAGCGGGCGGGACTGGAGAGGCGCCTCGCCGTGTGCGGGGCGAGGCGCCTGGTGACCGGCTCGAGGGATCGACTCGCGCTGTCGTTGTTCACTCGATTCGACGGGTGATGTCCTCGGGCCCGGCGCGGTGGCGAGAGTCGTCGCCGTGCTCGTCGCCAGCGGCGAGGTCGGAGCGGGTCGTGTCCGCGTGGGCGCCCAGCTGCAAGGACAGGCGCAGCAGGGCCTCGCGGGTGCCCACGCCGACCTTGGCGAAGACATTGTGCAGGTGCCACTTGACGGTGGCGCGGCTGATCCCGAGCTGACGCGCGAGCGCGCTGTTGTCCCTGCCGGCGAGCACACCTTCGAGCACGTCGCGCTCGCGCGGCGTGAGGCCGTGGCGACGAACCAGGCGATCGATCGCCCAGGCCAGGCGCGCGGGGGCGTCCCCCTCGTCGAGCTGGCGGAGCACGGCGTAGCCGAGCGCCTCGAGCACGGCGGTGATCCGCGAGGCGTCCTTGTCGGCCTCGACGCTGATGAGCACCTCGGTCTTGGTCTGCGCCGGCTTGCTAGTGGTCTGTTGCGTATTTTCCATGGTCGAGGCCCCAAGATGGGGGCGGGGTCGCGGACCGTCAGTGACGCCGTAGCCACGGCGGCGTCGCGTGACGAACCGTGACGAGTCGTGAGCAGCGCGGTGGGGGAGCAGGCACGACCCGTGACAGGGGCAACCATCCCGAGGTCGAGCCGCGCGGCCCACGTTGCGGTCGGAGCTCGCAGCCGAACGCAGGATCCTGCTTGGCGAGCCGCCGCCGCGGCAGGATCAGCGAGCGAAGCGGACGCCCTCGAACCAGGCCGTGATCGCGTCCGCGTGGGCCGGCCACAGCTCGGCCTGGCCCTCGGCCGAGATCGCCAGCACGCGATCACCGATCAACGCCACGCGCTCGCGCTTGCGGATCTCTCCCAGGCGGCCGTGCGTGGCCTCGAGCTCCGCCTCCCAGCCGTGGGCGCCCGCGAGCACGATCGGGCTGTCGCGCAGATACTCGACGTGCTCGAAGAAGGCCTCGTTGTCGGCGCGGTAGAGGGTCATCAGCAGGGTCTCGGGATCGGTGCGCTGCTGACGGGGCTGGCGGTGGGTCTTGGCCGAGAAGAAGAGCAGCTCGCGGGGGTCTTCGCGGCGGCAGCGGACGGCCACGGCGGCGGCCGAGTCCTCGCCGTGCTGCTCCTCGAGGCACTCCCAACCCTCACCCGTGGGGATCGGCGCCGAGATCCGCCCGTCGGCGGACACGAAGCGCCCCGGCGCCTGGGGCAGGGGCTCGAAGCTGTCCGCGGGGGCGGGCGCCGGGCTCGAGGCGTCCGCCTGGGGATCGTCGACCTTGCAAGCCGGCAGGGCGAGCAGGGCGAGCAGGGCGAGCAGGGGAGCGCTGGCGTTCACCACGGGCTCCTAGGAGCCCGTGGTGGAACCCAGCGCGGCTCCTGGCGCCGGGTTTTTCGTCGAGGGCGCGAAGCCAAAACGCCGCTGTACCGGGCGTACTGCAAGTTTTGGCGACAAAGCCTTCGGCGAAAAGACCAAGCGGGGTGTCGTGTTGGGTTTCACCACGGGCTCCTAGTACCGGTGCTTGCTGAGCTGCACGAGGGTCTCCTTGAGGGAGTCGTGCGTGTGGCGATCGCGGCGCTCGTTGGTCCCTGCGACGTCGTGCTCGCCGAGCAAGACCTCGACGGCGAGCTTGGCCTTGTCGCGCTCGGCCTGGCTGAGGTCGAACTCCGACGGCCGGTCCTCGGTGAGCAGCTCGAGCATGTACTGAATGCCCTTGCGCACCGTGTCCTTTTGCTGGCGGTAGTACTCCTCGCGCATGCGCCCGAAGTAGTCGGGAAAGATCGCCTCGTAGTTGGGCTCTTCGTTGGGGTGGCTCAGCGCCCACGCGCCGATCCGCCCGAGCAGGTCCTTGCGGAAGCCGGCGCCGGGGTTTGGATCCATGGCGCGCTCGAGCTCGGCCATGAATTTTTCGTCGGGGTCGAGGAGCTGGCCGGTGACCTCGTCGAAGATGCGCTCGCCCTTGACGTGGTGGCTGGCGTGGAAGACGTACTTGCGGAAGAGCTCGAGGTAGCGGGCCTCGTCGACGAGGCCGAGGGCCTCGCGGACCTCCCAGTCCGAGAGCGAGAGCCAGCGCTCGAAGGCCAGCTCGGTGATCGAGTTGGCGCCGTCGAGCTGGTGAAAGCCCGCGTTGGCCTCGAGGTGCATCCAGCGGTGGTTGATGCGGTCGGCCAGGTAGACGCGGAGCTCGTCGAACACGCGCGGGACGGTGACGCAGCGCGCGTTGGTGGGCAGGTCCGAGGCCGCGGCCATGAGCACGTTCTTGAGGTCGCGGACGCTGGCCCCGAAGCTGCCCTCGTAGTCGCCCAGGGGGTAGTCGGAGCCCTCGACGCGGACCACGGCGTGGTCGTAGCGCTCGGTGTACATCTGGGGCACGGCGGCCAGGAGCTCGCGGGCCTCCTCGCTGCTCAGGCCCTCGGGGATCCGCCCGTAGGCGTAGAGGTCGGCCTTTTGCAGCGGCGTGAGCTTGTCGAGGACCTTGCGCAGCTTCTCGGAGTACTTGCTCGCGTCGGGCCGCCGCAGCCGGGTCATCACCCCCCACAGCGCCAAGATCCGCGGCACGTGGGGCGCGATGTGGACCCCGCGGAGCATGTCGCCGACCTGCTCCTGATAGATCTTGCGCTCGACGCGGTAGTCGAGCAGGTAGGGCACGGGGATGAGATCGAGGCGCGCGCGAAAGCTCTGATACTCGGCCGAGCGCAGCGCTCGAAACTCGAGCAGGTTGATGTCGTTGGCCGAGCCCGTGAACACGGTGTCGAGGCCGAGCAGCAGGTGGTCGAGGACCACGCGCGCGCTCTCGGTGGCCGTGAGCAGGTACTTGTAGTGCTCGTAGGGCCGCTTGAGCAGGTCCGAGAAGTTGAGCACGCCGCGCTGGGCGTCGACGAGGTCGCCCTGGGTGCCGTAGAGCACCTGACCGGCGACGGAGGCCGGGAGGTGGGCGAAGGCGCGGTCGCCGGTGACCGGGAAGGAGCGCGCGTCGACGGTCTGCTTGGGCTCGACGTCGACCAGGCCCGTGCGATAGGTGCGGCTGAGGTAGAGGCGCTCGACCTGGACGTGCTTGTAGACCTCGGCGAGGTCGCCCTGGTAGGCGGTCAGCAGCGCGTCGAAGATCTTGCGGTTGCGGGCCGAGAGCTCGCCGTTGCGGATCGTCCACGGGACCACGAAGTCCTCGTCGTCGGCGAAGAGCTCGGCGAGCAGCTCCTGGCGCGCGGCGAGGGGGATCAAGAACAGCGGGTGGTCCTTGTTCTCGTCGATCAGCCGGGCCTCGATGTCGTCGCTCTCGAGCCGGGCGAAGGTCTCCTCGCCGAGGGCGTCGAGCAGCGGCGCGGAGCCGAAGCCGATGCCGCCGCCGGCGACGCGGCGGGTGGGGAACACCCAGGCGAAGCGGTAGAGCAGGCCGTCCTCCGTGTGCGAGTAGGCCTCGAGGCCGGCCTGGAGGCACTCGAGCAGGGTGCTCTTGGCGCTGCCGTTGGGCCCGTGCAGGAGGATCAGCGAGTCGATCCGCCCGAGCCGACAAAAGCCGTCGAGGACCTCGTAGAGATCGGTCTGGGCGCGCTCTTGGCCGACCAGGCGCGGGCCGTCGTCGAACTCGCGGTCGAACAGGCGAAAGCGCTTGGCCGGGCCCTGAGGCGTGCGCACGTCCTCGCGCCCGAAGTACTCGAGGGCGTCGCGGACGTACTGGGCGCTGTTGCGGGCGTGGAGCTTGGGCGACTCGAGCAGCAGCTCGAACCACTCGTCGAAGCTCAGCAGCCGCCGGGTGGCGGCGAACTCCTCGGCGACTTGGGTGGCGAGACGCTCGAGGCGTTCGGTTGCGGGGGGGCGCTTCGATTCGGGCATGAAGATCCTGTGCGCGGCTGACCGCCTCCCGCGGTGGGGCTCACTTGACCGCGACGGTGAACTCGAGCTTCTCGGTCTTGGGCGCGCAGGCCTCGTCCTGACACACGGCGAACTTGAACTCGCCGGTGAAGGTCTTGTCGCCGGCCTCGCTGGGCGTGAAGCTCAGGGCGAACTCGCAGTTCTCCTCGTCGAGCTCGACCGCGTCGTCCTTGCCGAGCTTGGCCTTGGCCACGGTCACCCCGGCGGGCGGCTCGACCTGGAGCTTGGTGGGGTACTCCAGGTTCATGTGCCAGGTCTCGGCCGGGATCACGCGGATGCTGACCTGGCCCTCTTCGCCGACCTTGCCCTCGCTGGGCTCGATCTGGAGGGTGTAGGCCTTGTCCTCGGGGGAGGCGCCGGGCTTCTCGGCGACCTTTTGCTCGCCCTCGACGGGGGCGCCAGCGATGGGGCCCTCGGCCTCGGGCGCGGCCACGGCGTCGGTCTTGGCGGCGTCCCCATCCTTGCCCTTGGCGGCCTCGTCACCCTTGTTGTTGGCGCAGGCGGGCAGCGCGAGGAGGACACAGGCGAGCAGGGGGAGTCCTTTGAGCTTGGTCTGGGTCATGGCGCGAAGCGAGTACACCTCATGGCCTCTCGAAGCGCAACTGGACGTCCTTGGTGAGCTCGCCGCGGAGCACGTCGGTCTCGAAGTCTTCGATGGGCGCTAGCCCCGCAGCGCGCGCCTCGGGGGGCGTCGCGCTCAATCGAATGTCCCCTGGCGGGACGCCATCGATGCGCCAGCGTCCGCGCCCGTCACTGCGAGCCTCGCCCAGGAGCTCACCGGAGCTCGAGCGCGCGCGGATCGTCGCGTTGACGACCGGATCGCCGATATCGTCGTCGATCACCCCGGCGATCGAGCCGCCCTCGGTGAGCTCCACGGTGAGCTCCACGCGGCCGCTGCCGTCGTCGCGCAGGCTCGCGCTGCGCCCGACCCAACCCGGCGCGCTGATCTCGAGGTCGAGCTCGCCGACGAGGCGATCGAGCACGGCGCGGCCCTTGGCGTCGGTGGTCGCGGACATGTGGCCGGCGTGGAGGGTGGCCCCCTCGATGGGGTCGCCGCGCAGGGCAGAGCGCACGAGCACGTCGGCTTGCCAGCCCGAGACGAGCACGAGATCGCCGGCCGCGGGCTCGTCGGGCCCAACCTGGGCGCGGGTCTCCACGGGCACGTAGTCCCCGTGTTCGAACTCGAGCTCGACCTTGCCAGGGCCGAGGGCGTCGAAGCGATAGCCGCCCTTGTCGTCGGTCCAGGTCACCTGCGCCGGCGACAGGCCGTCGAGGGGGCGCAGGGCGACCTCGACGTCGGCGATCGGTCGGCCGTTGCCGTCGACCACGCGGCCGTCGAGGGTCTCGCGGGCGGGCTCGAGCTCGACGTCGAGATCGACGGGGCTGTCGCCGAGCTGGATCTCGACGAGCTTGGGGATCAGCCCGCGGCCGCGGAGGATCAGCTTTTGGGGCCCGCGGCGGTAGCCCGCGTCGAACACCCCGCGCTCGTCCGTGGTCAGGATCAGCCCGTCGCCGAGATCGATCTGCACGCCCGCGATCGGGTTTTGGTTGGCAGATCGAACCACGCCGGTCAGCGGCACGCCCTCGCGCAGGCGCAGGGTCACGCCCTCGCGGATCTCCCCGGAGCGCAGGTCGAAGGTCTGGACGGCCGAGGCCGCGTGGCCGCGATGCACGGCCCACAGCCGGTGCTCACCGGGGAGCAGGAGGTCGAGCTCGAAGCGCCCGTACTCATCGCTGCGCACGCCGACGAGGCCCACGCCGACGTCGTCCTCGGGGAAGAGCGGGATGTCGGGGACCTCGCCCTTGGTCACGCCCAGGCTGCCATCGGCGGCGCCGATGGCCACGGCGAAGAGGCGCTGGCGGGTGTCGCCCTCGCCGACGCTGAACGCCGCCTCGCTGTCGAGCATGACCTCGGCGCCGGGGACCGGGCGATCGTCCTCGTCGAGGACCACGCCGCTGATCCGCGCGGGGCGAGCGAGCACGAGGGTCTGCTCGTCGAGGCCCTCGGCGCCGACGAAGCCCTCGGAGCCGACCTCGACCTCGACGGGCTCTGGGGGCAAGAAGCCGTCGGCGTCGGCGTGGAGATAGTAGGGCCCGGGGACCACGGGGCCGACCTCGGCGCGGCCCTCCTCGTCGGTCTGGGCGATCTTTTGCAGCATGCCGAGCTGGCCGTAGCCCAAGGTCACGCGCGCCCCGGGGACGGGGGCGCCCTCGGGATCGACGACGCGCACGGGCACGCGAAAGGCCGGGACCAGGGCGAGGTTGACCCGCAGATCCGGGGTCACGTTCTCGAGCGGGACCGAGGCGTACTCCTGGCCGCCGGCCGTGGCCGGCGGGACCACGATCTCGACGCCGTAGATGCCATCGGGGAGGCGCTCGAACACGAAGCTGCCGTCCGCCTCCAGGGGCTGCTCGATGGCCGGCCAGACCGACGAGCCCTCGAGGCGGACCTTGGCTCGGGCGATGCGCTCGGGGGAGCCCACGGCGGCGCCCTCGAGATCGATGAGCGCGTCGAGGACCATCAGCACCTGATCTTCGGGGGCGATGGCCTCGACCACCGAGAGCGCGTAGCCGGGGGCGATGGCGCGCAGGCTCAGCGGGCCGCGGGGCAAGGTCGTGAATTCGAAGCGGCCCTCGGCGTCGCTGCGCGTGCGCCACGGCTCGGGCTCGTCGAGGTTGGGGATCGGCATGGCCTGGACGCGGACGTCGGCGAGCGGCTGGCCGCGGGCGTCGAGGGTCTGGCCGGCCACGCGCAGGCCCGGGCCGAGGGCGACCGTGGGCAGCTGGACGACGCGCGCCGCGGGGTCGGGGACGGCCCCCTCGTCCGCGGGGGGGATCTCGGCTGCGACCAATCCGCGCAGGTGGCCGTCGATGAGCAGCTCGACGTGGACCGTGCCCGAGAGCGCGGGCTCGCTGAGCACGAGTTCGAAGCGCCCCTCGTCGTCGCAGGTGATCTCCTCGGTGACGAGCTGGCCGTCTCGCCAAGCGCGCGCGTGGCAGCTGCCGGGGAGGGGAGGGAGGAGCTCGTGCGGAGGGAGCTCGGCGAGCAAGGCGGCGAGCTCGGGATCGTCTCCGGCCGACTCGCTGATCTCGGGATCGCTCGCTTCGGGATCGGCCAGATCCGCGGCGTCGTCGCCCGATTCCTCGGTAGATTCCTCTCCGGATTGGTCTCCGGCTTGGTCTCCGGCTTCATTGGGAGATTCACCGTCTCGGGGCTCACCCTTTCGAGTCTCGTTGTCTTCTGGGTCACCCCCGTCAGAGTCGTTGTCACCCAACTCACCGCCAGACGTCTCGGTATTGTCAGCCTCGCCAGCGTCCTCGCTGTCGTCGTCCTCGCTGTCTCCTCCTTCTTCTCGGGGGACCTCGCGGAGGACTCGGCCGCGGATGCGCGCGGCGGTGGCCGAAGTCGCCATATCTCGCGCTGTCGGCTGCTGCTCGCCCTCGGCCTCGCCCTGCTCGCCGGCCGCTGGCGCGCGCCCCATCCAGCTGACTACGGCCAGCCCCACACAGGCGAGGAGCACGACGAGGGCTACGAGCAGCGCGCGACGCCGTGGAGCCTGGGCGCCCTCGGGTGCCTGCGTGTCTCGAGCCTGGGCTTGCGCCTCGGGCTCCCCGGCCGCGGAGCTCTCCTCTGAGGAGGGGGCGCTATCGCGAGGATCCTGGGCGTCGCTCACCGCGAGACCCTAACAGCCCGTGGTGAAACCGACCACGGTCACGAGCAGGCCGCAGGGGAGCGATGTCGGCGGCTCGAAGCTACCCCATCCCCCGCGCGGTGGCGTGCGCAGTGCTTCGAACATGGAACGATTGTCGCGGGCGCGCTAGCGAGTTCGAAAGGTCGATATCGACGAGCTGGGAATTGGTCACACCCCATGCACGCGGGGGCTCCTGCAATCGCGCAGACCTCGTTGGGGAAAAATGCCTCTATCGTAGTGGAAACGCGCTCGAGACAGGGCTATATCGCCACTGAAAGGCGTCGCGCAATGGGCGCTAACCATGCGAAGGGGGCGCCGAAAAGCGTGAGCATCTCTGTCCTCTCGGCCAGGCGACAGTCGATAGTTCGTGGTATCCACTCGATGACGTGGCTGCCCGTCTGCGACCGGTCGAGGCCCCCGATGAGCGAGCTGCATGCTCGACCACCGGCGGGCCAGGGCGTGATCCCGGGCGGGATGGGGAGGCCAGCGTCATGGTGATCGCGGAGCGCTACGAGCTCCTCGCGCGCATCGGCAAGGGCGCGAGCGGATCGGTCTATCGGGCCTTCGACAGGACCCTGGACCGCGAGGTCGCGCTCAAGCTCCTGCAGCCGGGCGAGCTCGAGGGGGCGGAGCGCGAGGCTCGAGTCCTCGCCAAGATCGCCCACCGCAACGTCGTCACCATCCACGACTTCGGGCGCTCGGACGGGCTGCGCTACCTGGTGCTCGAGCTGCTCGATGGCCGCAGCTTCGGCGAGTGGCTGCTCGATCGTCCATCGACGACGGAGCTGCTCGAGGTGTTCTGCGAGGCCGGCCGCGGGCTCGCGGCGGCGCACCGGGCTGGCCTGGTCCACAGGGACTTCAAGCCCAGCAACGCGATCTTGACCGACGAGGGCCGCGTCGTCGTCATCGACTTTGGGCTCGCGCGCGACCTCGACGGCCTGCGCGACGAGCAGCAGCGCTCCGAGTTCGTCGAGGGCACGCTCGCCTATATGGCGCCGGAGCGGCTCGCGGGCAGCTCGAGCGACGCGCGCAGCGATCAGTTCTCGTTTTGCGTGGTGCTCTGGGAGGCGCTGGTCGGCCGCAACCCCTTCTCGGGCGCGGATCCGCTGGCGCGCTACCGGGCGGTTCGCCGCGGGCCGCAGGGCAGCTCGCCGGCCCTGGACACGCAGCTGCGGGGCATCCTCACCCGCGGGCTGAGCTTCGATCCCTGCGCGCGCTTCGAGTCCATGGACGATCTGATCGTCGCGCTCGAGCGCCCGCGCGTGGCTCCGCGTCGAGACCTCCAGCGCCCGCTGCTGACGGCGCTGGCGATCGCCGCGACCTTCGTGATCGGCTGGGGCTTCGCGCCCGAGGCCCCAACCCTCGAGATCGCCCACGCCGACTATAAATTCCTCGCGGTCATGAAGGTCGTCGAGTCTGCGCGCGAGCAGGCCGAGGCGGGCGAAGCGATGCTCGCCGTCGACGAGGTCGCCAGCGCCCGTCGCATGTTGCTCGAGCTGACCTCCGAGGGCAGCGCGGAGTACTGTGCCTTTGGCGAGGCCGTGGCCCCGCTCGGGGACGTGCTGGTCGAAAACGGAGACTATGAGCTCGCGCGGCTGATGTACGCGACCGCGATCCGCCACTATGAAGACTGTGGCAAGCCGACGAAGGCGCTCTTCGAGCGCAAGATGGTCGCGCGCTCGCTGTCTTTGTCCAAGTCGGGGACCAAGCCCGACGACAACTTCCCGGCAGTCCCGCGGGAGTAGTCGCGGAGGCAGGGGCTCAGCCCTGCCCATCGCTGCAGCCGCCCTCTGCGCTGTTGTTGCAGAGCACGAGCTCTCCCGGGCACTCGCCGTCTCCAGCCATATAGGGCACGCAGCCGCCCGAGGTGCAGCACATCGCGTCCTCCTGACCGGTGCTCGGGCCGAAAAAGCAGTAGCCATGGCTGCAGGCGTCGTCGAGGGGGATATAAGGGGTGACGGCGCCGGTGAGCGGATCGACCTCGCCATGCTCGACATAGAAAGGATAGCTGCCCGAGGCGCACGCAGCGTCAGCTTTCAAGGTCGTGCTCCGCTCGCTCCAGCATACATTGGCGCGGAGCACGGGGGCCTCGCTGGGCGCGAAGGTGCAGGCCCGAGGGATCGATGTGCACAGATAGCGCCCGCTGCTCGCCCCCGTGGCCAGCTTTGCGCCCATGCCGAGGCCGAGGCCGACGAGCGCCGCCAGTGAGACATGAAATAACCTACTGTGAATAGTCATGTAATGACGGTACAGGCATTTGCCTTGTCTGTCTTGTCTTTAAAATCGATGGCTGTATTTGTTGATATCCATGTGGCTGTATTCCCCGCGTCACGCCTGCCTGGCGCGAGTTTCTTCGCATTTGGGAAAATCTGCGCGAAGACGCGTCAGTCATGTCTGAAGGGGATAATTCGAGGTCTTTAACCCCACCTGACCCGAACTGATACGGTGAGCTGACCCGCGCTCGGGTCTCAGCCCCGCCCGATGAAGTGTATGGATATATGGAATTGCATATCCATACTACTGGCGGATCCCAACACTGGCGGGGGGCGGATGTGATCGGCGAATGCCATGATGTTTGCACTGGAAGTGTGGCTTAAATCAACGGTTGAAATATATGTACTCTCAATCTCGAGGGATGAGGTGAGTGTCTACGGGGTCGTGAACGCTAGCGATATGAATTGGCACCATATGCCCACTGTGGCGCCGAGCCACGCGCCGCGCAGGAGGACAGGCATGGAAACACTGACTCCCGAAGGGATTCTGCTCCCGAAGGGATCTTGCGCGGGTCTTTGGCAGGAGCCGTTGCTCCGAGAGGTGGACCGCGGCCTGTTCGGCGGAAGCCTTCCCACCCCTGCGCTCTCGCCGGGTGGCGGGCGACCAACATGATGGAGCAGCCTAGCCGGCTCGGTGCTCGGCGCGGGCCCCTTCCACTCGAGCGGCCTGCTCTACGTCGGCGAGCGACATGCCGTTGCTCGCGGGCGAGGAGCGTTTTCATGTCTGCCTTTGCCGCTCTAGAGCGGCGATCAGTTTGAATTGTTAATAGATTCCGATCGCTTAGCGGCGCGGTTCGACAACGTCTGGCGGTCGTGATCCCGTAGGCCTCGCACGAGGCCACGCATGACGCTCCCCCGCTGGAACCCTCCCGTCACTCTGTCTCCCCGCGAAGCCCGCATCCGCAAGCGCGTCGGCAAGAAGCGCAAGCTGTTTGGCTTCCTGTGTGACCACCGGCTCGAGCTGTTCGACGACGACTTCCAAGCCGAACTCGAGCAGATGTACCGCGACACCGGAGCCGGGAAGAACCCGATGCCGCCCGCACTGCTCGCCATGGCCCTACTGCTTCAGGGCTACTCCAACGCGTCGGACTCGGAGGCCGTCGAACTCGCCGCCTGTGATGCTCGATGGCAGCTGGTCCTCGGCTGCCTTGGTTGCGATGACCCGCCGTTTTCCCAGGGCGCGCTGTTCAACTTCCGCGAGCGGCTCATCGCTCACGACATGGACCGCAAGCTGCTCGAGCGCACTCGGGAGCTCGCCAAGCGAACTGGCGCCTTCGACTTCAAGAAGCTGCCCAAGAAGCTCGACGTCGCCGTGGACTCGAGCCCGCTTCGAGGTGCGGGTCGGGTCGAGGACACCTTCAACCTCCTCGCTCACGCGGCGTGGAAGGTCGTGCTGTGCGTCGCCGAGCTACGCGCTCGACCGGCGGAGCTGCTCGTCGACGAGCTCGGTTGATCAGCGTCAATTATTTTTTCCGATTGGCGACGATTATTCCTGCCGGTGCGAGACTTGCGCGTCCCCGTGCACGGCGACCTCGCGCGCGGGGTAGTTGTCGTTCGGGCAGTTGTCGCAGCCCGGTGTAGTTGTCGTCGGGCGTCAGCCCTTCTTGCGCCCCTTGGCCTTCTCGGTCCGGTAGCTGGGCACGTTGAATTCCAGGATCACCGAGTGGTGCACGAGCCGGTCGATCGCGGCCGAGGTCGCCATCTTGTTGTTGAAGATCCGGTCCCACTCGCTGAAGACCAGGTTGCTCGTCAGCGCCGTCGAGCGTCGCTCGTAGCGCTCGGCCAGCAGGGTGAAGAGGACCTCGGCCTCCTCGGCCGACTGCTTGACGTAGCCGATGTCGTCGAGGATCACGAGCTCGAAGTTGTCGAGCCGACGCAGCTTCCGGGGCAGCTCCAGATCTCGCTTGGCCGCGAGCAGCTCCTGGATCAGCGAGTAGGTCGGCGTCCACAGCACCGAGCGGCCCTGCTCGACGAGGGCGTGGCCGAGGGCCGCGAGGGCGTGGCTCTTGCCGACGCCGGGCAGGCCGAAGGCCAGCACGTTGATCGCCTCGTCGAGGAAGTCGCCGGCTTGCAGCTCGCGGAGCTTGCGGACCACCGGTCGCGGCAGCCGCTTGTCGTCGAGGGTCTCGAAGGTCTTGCCGACGCTGAGCTTCGAGGCCCGGCGCAGGCGAGCGACTCGGCGAGCGTGGCGGGCCTCGGCCTCGAGGTCCAGGACCTCGGCGATCGTCGCCAGCGCTGGCTCGTGGCCGTCGGTGACCAGGCGCGGGACCAGCTCCTCGGCCGCGGTCGTCAGCTTGAAGCTGCGCAGCAGCGTGGTGATCTGCTCGGCGTGGGCGGGGGGTCGAGGGTTCACGCCGCACCTCCGAGCAGCTCGTCGTAGACGCCCAGATCGGGCTCGCCGACCTCGAGCTGCGGGACCTCGGACTCCGTGGGCTGGACCCGCTGCTTGACCGTCGCGTAGTCGAAGGGCGCGCCGGCCTCGAGCAGCTGCGCGAGTTCGGCCTCGACCGTCGACTCCATCGTCATCGCCGCGAGGTGCAAGATCCTCACGTAGTCGACGTGGCCGCGCCCGGGTCGAGCGCGCTCGAGCGCGTCGTAGGCCCGGCGGAAGATCAGCGAGGGGTACAGCTCCTCGCGGAAGCAGTAGTTGGGGAAGGCCCCGGGCTTGCGCACCAAGGAGGCGATCACGTGGCGGTAGTCGATGCGGTGCGCGCCTTCGCCTCGCAGCCGCGGGAAGGTCTCGACCACCTCACCGCCGTAGCGCAGCTCGACCTCGTTGGCGTGCAGCCGGACCTCGACCTGGTGGCCGATCAGCTGCGAAGGCACCGAGTAGATCCGCCCCCGCACCTTGATCGTGCTCCAGCGCCGGACCTTCGGCGTCTCGGTCGTGTAGGTCGGCACCGGCTTGATCGGCAGCGGCCTCAGCAAGGGGCTCTCGAGCTCGAGCTTCGCCGTGACGTGCTGGTTGTGCTCGCGCTCGAGGGTCTGCTGGACGAAGCGCTCGTAATCCTCGACGCTGGCGAAGTCCCGGCTGCCCCGCAAGATCAGCGCCTGCTTCAGCAGCTTTTTGGTTCGCCGATGCCGGACCTCGACCGCGCCGTTTTCGTGCGACTTGCCCACGTTGATGCGCCGGACCGTCTCGATGCCCAGATGCGTGCACGCGTCCGCGAAGCGCTTGTTGAGGCTCCGGCCCCGCGCCTTCTTCAGCTCGTGCGTCGCCGCCGACATGTTGTCGAGGGTCAGCTTCCGCGGCACCCCGCCCAGGGCCCACAGTGCCCGCTGGAGCCCCTCGACCAGCGCCTCGTAGCTCTCCGACAGCGCCACGCAGGCCCAGGTCCACGCGCTCGCGACCAGGACCAGCTCGAAGAGCAGGTGGCGGAAGGGCTCGCCCGCGATCGTCACCTGCAGCTCGTTGCAGTTGGTGAAGTCCAGCGCCGCTTCCTCGCCGGGCGGGTGCTCTTGCTGGAAGTAGACCTCCTTGTCTGGTCCGTGCAGCGCTCGCCAGTCCCGGACCCGCCGCTGCATCGTCCGCAGCTGGCCCTGGTTGAAGCGCTCGGGCTTCTCCTCGATCAGCTGCTTCAGCAGCGTCTTGGCTTCGAGCTCGCCCTCCTTGTCCCGCTCGAGCAGCGGGACGATCTTCTCCTCCCACACCCCCTCGAAGGGATCCTTGCGCGTCCGCCAGTGCCGCGGCTCCTTGGTCTGCGAGGGCAGTGGCCCGCTCTGCCACTTCCGCGCCGACCTCACGCTCATTCCCGCCGCCGCTGCTGCGGCCTGCTGTGTCTTGCCTTGGTTCATCTTGCTCCGTAGCAGCCGTACTTGCTCGTCCGTGACCACGTGGGGGCTCCTGCTCCCCAGCGTCCCACGCGCGTTCTGGCTGGCTCGGACCGGCAGGTTTAGTTGTCGTCGACCGGCAAAAGTTATTGTCGTCGATCACTCGGCATCCCGCTGCTCGCGGAGCCGAGCATCAAGAAGGCGCTCGATATCGACTGGTCCAACCCTGCGGCCAAGAGCGCGGCGTTGAACCGTTTGCTCGGACAGATTGAGACGCTCGAACAGTGGGTCGAGACGAACCTGTCGAGCGAGAGCAGCAAGCCTCCGTTGCAAGACCAGCTCGCGCTACTCGAGCAGCTACGTGGACAGGATCTCGAGCCCGACCCCGACCGCGGAGGCCAGCGCATCAAGCGGGGCGTGGCGAAAGACCGGCGTGTGTCCGTCGAGGACCCCGACATGCGTCACGGTCGCAAGACCAAGACGAAGTCCTTCAACGGATACAAGCGCCACGTCGTCGTCAGTCTTCACACCAAGCTCATCCTCGCTGTGACGGTGGCTCCGGCGAACCAGCCGGAGAAAGACAGCCTCCCCACGCTCGTCGACCGAGTCGAACATCTGGGCCTCGAACTCGCGAGCCTGCACTTCGACCGGGGCTACATCGAGAGCTCGGACGTCCCCGAACTCGTGGCCAGCGGCGTCGAGGTCATCTGCAAGCCATGGCGGCAGTCCAACGGCGACAAATTCGCCAAGACCGACTTCAGCCTCGACTTCGCCAGCCAGACGGTGACCTGCCCAGGGGGACAGACCCAACCCATGCTCCTCGGCGAGAGCGCCCGCTTCGAGGCTGATGTCTGCAACGCCTGCGAGCTCAAGCCCAAGTGCACGACCTCGGACCGGGGCCGAGGCCTCCGAATCGCCGCCAACGAGCCGTTGCAAGCGAAACTACGGGTCCTCCAACGAGCACCGCGCGGACGCGCGCGACTGCGACAGCGCGTCGTCGTCGAGCATACGCTCGCTCATGTCGGCCAGCGCCAAGGCAACCGAGCTCGCTACCTCGGCATACGCAAGAATGAGTACGACTCCACGCGAGCGGCAGTGCTCGTCAATCTGCAGGTCATCCAGCATGAGCTGGAGTGCCCGAAGCTGGCAAATGCGGCGTAGCTCACCGAATTCAAACTGGTCGCCGCTCTAGGAGCCCGTGGTGGAACCCAGCGCGGCTCCTGGCGCCGGAATTTTCGTCGAGGGCGCGAAGCCAAAACGCCGCTGTACCGGGCGTACTACAAGTTTTGGCGACAAAGCCCTCGGCGAAAAGACCAAGCCAGGTGTCGTGTTGGGTTTCACCACGGGCTCCTAGGGGTCTCGCGTCAGGGGAGGGCCGCGGTGGTCGGCCCCGGGGCCGGCGGTGGCTCAGTGCTCCTCGATGAGCGCGAACAGATCCGGAGGGATGTAGGGATACTCGGCCCGGTGCGTGGCCTCGAACTGCGCGCGGGTCTTCTCGATGGCCTCGAAGCCAGCCTCGCCGATCAGCGCCTGGAGCTTGATCTTGAGCAGCCGGCGGTGATCTTCGTCCTCGGCCTGGAGCAGCTGCTGCTCGAGGAACTGAATGTTGAGCTGGTCCGCGCCGCCCTCACTGACCAAGGTGGCGGCGAGCTGGCGGACCAGGGGCGGGGCGCCGAAGGCCGCGGACTTGCGGATCAGCGCGACGCCCTCCTCCATGGCCTGCTCGCGCTCGGCCTCGTCGTAGCCGGGGGTGGTCTGCACGTCGCGGGTCAGCAGCATGCCGAGGGCGAAGAGCAGCTCGTGGTCCTCGGGGAAGGCCTCGACCCCGCGGCGATAGAGGGTCACGGCGCGGTCGACCATCTCGTAGTTGATGGCCTCGCCGCTGTAGATGAAGACCACGCCGCCCCAGGCGTAGGGCTTGCGAAAGCGCGGGGCGAGGCTGTAGATGGCCTCGAGGTACTCGATGATCCACGCGTAGTTGGTGGCCCCGGTGCGCTCGCCGGTGAAGATCACCGCGCGGATCCAGATCAGGTCGGCGAGGGCCTCGCGGTAGCCGAGGCTCATGGCCTCGAGGTGCTGCGGCGGGGGCAGGTAGTAGACGTCGGCGTCGCGGGGGAAGGCGTCGCGGTCGAGGCGGACGAAGCCGTGGCTGAGCGCGGTCAGCCCGGTCAGAGTCACGAAGAGCAGCGCGAGCAGGATCCTGCGCACGCCGAGAGTCTACACCGCTTCGAACGAAGAAGCGGCCGCCGGGACGAGCCGGCGACCGCTGCTGCGTAGGCCCCTGTGCGGGGCGTGGGCGCCGAGGCTTACTCGACCTCGTCCTTGACGTACTGACCGGCGGCACCGTTGACGCCCTGCTGGTCGGCCGCGCCGCTGCGCTCGAAGGTCGAGTAGATCAGGTCACCGTCGAGATCGCCGAAGGCCTGGGCGGTGAACTGGCAGCGCCCGTAGCCGGTGGTCTCGTTCACGGCCTTGTAGTTGTAGTGGTAGTAGTGGCCCTGCTCCTGGAGGTAGTTCAGGCCGTTCCACACGTCGTTGTCGTTCCACTCGGCGATGTCGTAGTAGCCGCCGCCACCGCCGCCGGTGGCCGGGACGCAGCGCCCGCCGGGGCCGTCGTTGCAGTCGGTACCGAAGTCCGGGGTCACGCCGGCCTCGCCGCCGCCGGGGGTATCCTCCATGTGGGGGCAGCGGTGCGGCGCCATCTCTTCGATCAGACCGCCGTCACCGATGAAGCCAGTCGCGCCGCGCTGAGCGTGCTCCGCCTTGAAGAAGGCCGAGCTGGCGTCGAAGAGCTTGGCGAGCTGAACCTTGGCCTCGGAGGTCTTGGCCTTGCGCATGTACTTTTGCAGGGCCGGGATGGCGACGACGGCGAGGATGCCCAAAATCGCGACCACGATCATGAGCTCGATGAGCGTGAAACCGCGGGCGTTCTTCAGCTGCTTTTTGATGTCGATGTGCATTGTCTGGTCCTTGTTGTGTGGCTGTGGCTGGCCGGTAGCTTGGTGTCGAGTCGTGTCTCGGGTTTGCGGGGGGGGGCTCACTCCCCGAAGTTGCTGTCACCCATCGAGACGTCGGTGGTGAAGTGAGCCGTGGTGAATTCCCAGTAGGTGCCGTCGCGGTCGAAGTCGCACTTGGCGAAGGCGTAAAACCAGTCGCGGGCGTAGAAGCGCTCGAGCTGCTCGCCCCCGGCGGGGAAGACCTCGCTCGCCAGGGCGTAGGCCGGCGGCTCGTCGCCGTACTCGCCGTTGGTGCCGTCGCCGGAGATCACCCCGTAGGCGCACCAGCTGTGCCCGCCCTCGGGCATGAAGTTGAGCACGTCGAAGCCGTGCTCGACTCCGCCGGCGCGGAAGTAAGGCGTGTCGATGGCGACAGAGTCCCGGCTGAAGCCCTCGTCGGAGATCGCCCACTGAATGACCCCGTCCTTGCTGGCCAGCTCGCTGGGCGCCACCGGGTAGGTGTCGTCTTCGTCGACCGAGGTCGAGGCGTAGTGGCCGTAGCGTGAGAGGAGGGTGTTCTCTCGCAGCGCGATGTTGGACAGGTCGCCGATGACCTCGGTCCGTCGCGCGCTGCGGACATTCTTGGTGTATCCGACGATCGCGAGGGCGGCCATGATGCCCAGGATTGCGACCACGGTGAGCAGCTCGATGAGCGTGAAACCACGTTGGTTCGCGGTGACGCTGGAGGGCTGCTGGAGTCGGGACCTCATGGTTGCGTCGTGGTGTTTAGCAGGGCTCATGCCGGTTTCCTCCGATATGAAAAACGAGTGATTTCAGACAGTTGTGCCGTGTGCTAGCGCCCGAGGGGGAGCCGTAGCCGCAGAATGTCGTCTGAGCTCGGACCATCTGTGACCGAGAGCTCAAAATTGTCGCTCGTTTTGTTTGTTTTGGTCACTTTGTTACTGACCATGTCGGATGTCGGCATGGTCGGGAGATCATACATCTGTCCCAAGGGACACGCGAGTTGTACGCGACCCGGTGTCATGGACGTATGAGAGCCCACGAAGAGCGATATCGCGCTGCCCTTTTCGGGCTCACAGACTCTCAGTCGTCGTCGCCGCGACCGACCTCGATGCCGAGCTTCTTGAGGCGGTAGCGCATCGATCGAAAGCTGATGTTGAGCAGCTCGGCGGCGCGCTTGCGGACGCCGCCGGCTTGATCGAGGGCCGCGAGGATCAAGGAGCGCTCGAGGTCGGCGAGGGCGGCGTCGAGGTCGAGGCCCTCGGGGGGGAAGCGCTCGGGGACGACATCGTTGGTCCGGGTCTGGGGGCGGCGATCGGGGAAGTGGGCCGCGCTGAGCATGCTGGTCGACTCGAGGGCCACGGCGCGCTCGATCAGGTTCTCGAGCTCGCGGACGTTGCCGGGGTAGTCGTAGGTCAGCAGCCAGTCGAGGGCCTCGGGGCCGATGGCGTCGAGGTTGCGCTTCATCTCGCGGTTGAAGCGATCGAAGAAGCGGGCGGCGAGCAGGGGGATGTCCTCGCTGCGGTGGCGCAGGGGCGGGAGGACCACGCGGACGACGTCGAGGCGGAAGTAGAGGTCCGAGCGGAACTCGCCCGACTCGACCGCGGCCTCGAGGTCGCGATTGGTGGCGGCGACCACCCGGCAGTCGACCGAGAGCTCCTTGCTGCCGCCGACCGGCCGGATGCTCCGCTCTTGGAGCACGCGCAGCAGCTTGACCTGCATGGTCACGTCGAGCTCGCCGATCTCGTCCAGAAACAAGGTCCCGCCCTCGGCGATCTCGAACACGCCGCGGCGGTCGGCGGCCGCCCCCGTGAACGCGCCCTTGACGTGTCCGAAGAGCTCGGATTCCATCAGCTGCTCGGGGATCGCCCCGCAGTTGACCGGGACGAAGGGGCCCTCGGCGCGATCGGAGAGCTTGTGCAGGGCCCGAGCGACGAGCTCCTTGCCGGTGCCCGACTCGCCGCGGATCAGCACGTTGGTGCGCGTGGGCGCGACCCGGCGGACGAGGTCGAAGACCTTCTGCATGGCCTCGGAGCGCCCGATCATCCGGTCGAGGGTGTGCACGCCGTCGAGGGCGTCGCGCAGCCTCCGGTTCTCGCTGCGCAGGGCCCTGCGCTCGAGGGCGCGCTGGACCACGACGAGGATCTCGTCGACCTTGAACGGCTTGATCAGGTAGTCGTAGGCGCCGAGCTTCATGGCCTCGACGGCGGTGTCCGTCGTGGCGTAGGCGGTGATCATGATGACCTGGGGCGGGGTGTCGCGCTCACGAGCGTGGCGCAGCACCTCCATGCCCGGGATCCCGGGCATGGTCAGATCGGTGATCACGATGTCGTAGCCGAGGTTGTCCTCGTCGTCGTTGAGGATGCGCAGGGCGTCGGCGCCGGACTTGGCCGTGGTGACCTGATGTCCGGCTCGGCCGAGGCAGACGGCGAGGAATTCACGCATGCCGACCTCGTCGTCGACGACCAGGATGCGCCCGGGGAGCTGATCCGTGTCCGCCACTGGTCGAAGCTTACAACCTCGCTCGACCGCCGCGCGAACGGGCGCGACAGCGCTCGCGCGCCTCGGCCCGGGCTCGAGGTTCACAGACTCTCAGGTGCGGGTGCCCGGGCTCGAGCCGAGGGCGGCGAGGCTCGAGGTCAGCGAGGAGCGCTGTGGTCCGCCGGCGCGCAGGCTCGGGTCGGCCCGGTGGAGGCGGCGGAGCTCGACCAGCAGCTGCGCGCCGAAGCGACGGATGATGCCCATGTCACGCAGGCGCCACTCGAGCTTCGAGAGGGCCCACCCAACGAGGGGGATCTGGAGCGCGGCGTTATGCGGGATGACCACGCCAAGCCCATGTGCGCGCACGAATTCGAGCTCGGGCGGCAAAAAGCGCATGAACCTCGGGAGCGTGTCCCAGCGCGTGAGGCCGTAGCGATCGCCGAGGATCATGCGCCGCCGCGAGACCACGGTGATCGGGTTGCGGATGCCTTCGACGATCCCTCGCAAGCTGCGCGGGTTGGCGATCTGCACGAACACCGTGCCACCGTCCGCGGTCACCCGCGCGGCTTCGCGCAGCAGCTGTCGAGACAGGCGCTCCGAGGTCTCGGTGTCGTAGCCGAGGTGCGGGAAGGTTCGCAGGCAGTAGACGACGTCGACGCTCGCGTCGCGGTGTTCGCGGAGCCGGAGCACTGGCTGGCCATCCTCTTCTTCGTCTTCGGGGAGCCTGAGCTTGCCGTCCGCGTCGAGGAACTCGCCGGCCGGCAAGAAGCCCGACTCCTCGGCGATCTTCATGGGGATCTGCTCGAGCGCACCTTTTTCGACGACCGTGAGCTGGTCGCCGGCCCGCTCGCGGACCCACCCGGCGATCTCGGGGCTGCCGTGGCCGAGGTCGAGGACCCGCGCCCCGCAGACGTGGCCAAGGAGGACGTCGCCGATCAGGCTGTCGACCAGCCTGGTCCACTCGTTGCTGCTGGCGTGGGGCCCCGCGAGGTTGTCCGCGGACAGGCCGGCCGAGGACAGGCTGGCCGTCGAGGTCGAGGCCCCGGCGGGGCGCAGTCGCCCCGAGCCGGACTCGGCCGCCCGCGCGCGCAGGTCGATGGGCTTGTCGATGCTCATCCGAGCAGCGGCCTCCTGAAGGCGCGCGAGGTCGCCGCTGCGCTCCTCGGGGGGCGTCGAGGCTGCCGAGTCCGGGGGACCCTCGTCGGTGGCGGCCTGCTTTGGCCGCTTCGTTGACCCGCTCACGTGGGCCATGGTACGCCTTTGCAGGCCAATTTCGGCGGCAACACCAACGTTTCGAGGGACCCGTACATGCCCATCAAGATCCTTGCGATCGACGATTCCAAGACGATGCGCTTGGCCATCAAGATCACCTTTGCGGCAGAGGACGCCAAGGTGACCGCTGTGAGCAAGGGGTCCGAGGCCGTCGCGCGCGCCAAGCAAATGCAGGCCGACGTGGTCCTCGTCGACCACAACCTCGCCCCCGGTGAGCCCAGCGGCTTCGAAGTCGTGCAGGCGCTCAAGTCCAACCCCGCGACCGCCAGCATCCCCGTGATCATGCTGATCCCCGCCAAGGGGCAGATCGGCGAGGCCGACGTGACGGCGGCAGGCGCCGACGGCTACATCGGCAAGCCCTTCGACACGCAGGAGCTGATCGACAAGGTCGGCGCTGCGCTCGGGCGCGGCGCGGCCAAGGCTCCAGCGGCGGCTCGCCCTGCGCGCGCCCCCGTGGCTCGCCCCCCGGCGGCAGCCAAGCCCCCCGTGGCGGCTCGACCCCCAGCAGCGGCCAAGCCCCCCGGTGCTCGCCCTCCGGCGGCGGCGCGTCCCCCAGGGGCACGTCCCCCGGCGGCGGCCAAGCCTCCCGGCGCCCGTCCGCCAGGGACGGCCCGGCCTCCGGCGGCGGCCAAGCCCGCGGCGGCCCCCCGGCCCAAGCCCGCGGCGGCGCCCCGGCCCAAGCCGGCCGCGCCCGCGCGACCCACTCCGGCGCCGACCCCCGCGGCTCGGCCGACCCCGGCGGCTCGCCCGAGCCCGGCAGCCCGGCCGACTTCTGCGCCTGCTGGGGCGATCCCCGTCGCGGTGCCGATCCCCTTCACCGCCGCGAGCTCGGCCACGCCCGGCATGCTCGAGCGCATCCGTGCCGCCGCGGCTGGCAGCGAGGCGGCGGCCGGGCTCGACCCCGCGGCCGTGCAGGCCCTGCTCCAGCTCAGCCAAGAGGTCGTCGAGCAGGTCGTGTGGGAGGTCGTGCCCGACCTCGCCGAAGAGCTGATCAAACAACAGGCAGCTCAGCGCTGAGGCAACAGGCAGCTCAGCGCTGAGGCAACAGGCAGCTCAGCGCTGAGGCAACAGGCAGCTCAGCGCTGAGGCGGCGATCTCGCTGGGCGCCTCGTTTTTCGAGCGCCCGCGTCCCCCGAGAGAGCTCGCACCCGTTGGGTGCGAGCTTTCGCACGTTAGGCGATCCCCGGCACGCACGGGCGTGTGCAACCCGTCCGCGGCTGTGGCAGGTTTCGCTCCCGCCCGCGCCAAAAGGCGCGGCCCGAGAGTGCAGCGATGACCAGTTCGAATGAGTTCGCCAAGGTCTACGAGTCCGCCCAGGTCGAAGGTCGCCTCTACGACCGCTGGCGAGAGCGCGGCTACTTCCAGCCCCACGAGGGCGAGGGCCCCCACTTCACCGTCGTCCTCCCGCCGCCCAACGTCACCGGTCGCCTGCACATGGGCCACGCGCTCACGGCCACGATCGAGGACACGCTGGTTCGCTGGCATCGCATGCGTGGCGCTCGAGCGCTGTGGCTCCCGGGCACGGACCACGCCGGCATCGCCACCCAGGTCATGGTCGAGCGCGAGCTCGCCAAGGAGGGGACCAGCCGCCTCGAGGTCGGGCGCGAGGTCTTCCTCGAGCGGACCTGGAAGTGGAAGGAGGAGCACGGCGGGATCATCGATCGCCAGCACGAGCAGCTCGGCGCGTCCTTGGACTGGAGCCGCTACCGCTTCACCATGGACGAGGTGTCCTCGCGGGCCGTCCGCGAGGCCTTCGTGCGCCTCCACGAGCAGGGGCTGATCTACCGCGACTACCGGCTGATCAACTGGGACTGGGGCTCGCAGACGGCGCTCTCGGATCTCGAGGTCGAGCACAGCGAGGTCGAAGGTTCGCTGTGGCACATCGCCTATCCGATCGCGGAAGGCGAGGGGGCGCAGGGCGAGCGCCTGGTCGTCGCGACCACGCGCCCCGAGACCATGCTCGGCGACACGGCCGTGGCCGTGCACCCCGACGACGAGCGCTACAGCCACCTCATCGGCAAGCACGTCGAGCTCCCGCTGAGCGGGCGCAAGATCCCGATCATCGCCGACGACATCCTCGTCAAGATGGGCTTTGGGACCGGCGCCGTGAAGGTGACCCCGGCCCACGATCCCAACGACTTCGAGACCGGCAAGCGCCACGACCTCGCGCTCATCCAGGTCATCGACTTCGACGGCAAGATCCAGGCCCCGGCGCCGGACGAGTACGTTGGTCTGAGCGTGGCCGAGGCCCGCAAGGCCGTGCTCGCCGATCTCGACGCCCAGGGCCTGCTCGTCGAGACCAAGAAGCACACCCTGGCGATCGGCCGTAGCCAGCGCTCGGGGGTGATCGTCGAGCCGCTGCCCTCGACCCAGTGGTACGTGCAGGTCGGGCCGATGGCCGAGAAGGCCCTGGCGGCCGTGCGCGACGGTCGGACGCGCATCTACCCGGAGCACCGGACCGCCGACTACTACCGCTGGATGGAGAACATCCGCGACTGGTGCATCTCTCGCCAGCTGTGGTGGGGGCACCGGATCCCGGCCTGGCACTGCGCCGAATGCCAGGGCATCACCGTCACCCGCGAGGATCCCAGCGCCTGCTCCCACTGTGGGAGCGCGGACATCCACCAGGACGAGGACGTCCTCGACACCTGGTTCAGCTCGGGCCTGTGGCCGCTGACCACCCTGGGCTGGCCGGCCGAGGACAACCAGCTGGCGCGCTTTTACCCGACCTCGCTGATGGAGACGGGCTGGGACATCCTGTTCTTCTGGGTCGCGCGGATGATGATGTTCGGCCTGCACTTCACCGGCGAGGTGCCCTTCGAGAACATCTATCTGCACTCCATGGTGCTCGGCGAAGACGGCCAGAAGATGTCCAAGACCAAGGGCAACGTCGTCGACCCGGTCGAGCTGATCGACGCCTATGGGGCCGACGCGCTGCGCTTTTACCTGTGCACGATGGCCGGCCAGGAGACCGGGATCGTGTTCAGCCGGGCGCGGGTCGAGGGCTACCGCAACTTCTGCAACAAGCTGTGGAACGCCGCCCGCTTCGCGAGCATGAAGCTCGAGGGCCTCGACCTGCCGCGCTGGCGCGCCGAGATCCTCGAGACCGAGGGGGGGCTCGAGCGCCTGAGCATCGCCGATCGCTGGATCCTCGGCCGCGCCCTCGGCCTGGCCCGAGAGTTCGCCGGTCAGCTCGGCGACTGGCGCCTGGATCTGGCCGCCCACGCGGCCTACCAGTTCGTGTGGCGCGAGCTGTGCGACTGGTACATCGAGCTGGCCAAGCGTCGCCTGGCCGAGGACGCCGACCCCGACGAGCGCCAGGCCACCCAGGGCACCCTGGCCACGGTCTTCGACCTGGTCCTGCGCATCCTCCATCCGATGATCCCCTTCATCACCGAGGAGATCTGGCAGCGCCTGCCCCGGCCCGAGGGCGCGGGCGACAGCCTGATGCTCGCGCAGTGGCCGTTGCTCCCCGCGGGGGGGACGAGTGAGGGCGAGGGCGCGACCACACCCGGTCCGGTCGCCAACGCCGTGGCCGTGCTCGAGGACGCGGGCGTGGTCGAGGCGAGCGGCGACGTCGAGCGGCTGATCGCCGTGGTCACCACCCACCGCATGCTCAAGGCCGAGTCCAAGATCTCTCCGGCCCAGGGCGTCGACGTGCTCGTGCGCAGCGACGACCCGGCGGTCCGCGCCTCGCTCGAGCGCGTGCGCGAGGCCGCGGCCTTCGTCGGCCGCATGCAGTCGCTGAAGATCCTCGGCGCCGCCGACGAGCTGCCCAAGGCCTGCTCCGTGGCGGTGGTCGCCGGGATCGAGGTCGGCCTGCCCCTCGAGGGCCTCGTCGACCTCGACGAGGAGCGCAAGCGCCTGGCCAAGGAGATCGCCAAGAAGGACAAGCAGCTGACGGCCCTCGACAAGAAGCTGCAAAACGCGGGCTTCCTCGAGCGCGCCCCGGCGGAGGTCGTGGCCAAGGAGCGCGAGCGCCACGCCGAGCTCGGCGACAGCCTGGCCAAGCAGCGCGCGCTGCTCGAGCGGATCAGCTGAGCCGGGGAGGGGAGGACGACCATGGCTAGCGAACCCGCGCTCTCGGTCTGCTTCGTCTGCCTGGGCAACATCTGCCGCTCGCCCACGGCCGAGGGGGTGTTCATCCACCTCGTCGAGGCCGCGGGTCTGAGCGGGCGAGTGCGCATCGACAGCGCGGGCACCGGGGGGTGGCACGCGGGCGAGCGCGCTGATCGTCGCGCGCGCCTCGAGGGCCAGCGCCGCGGCATCGCGCTGCCGAGCTTGGCCCGCGAGGTTCAGCCCGAGGACTTCGCGGACTTCGACTGGCTGCTGGCCATGGACCGCGCCAACTTGCGCGACCTCGAGGCCATGGCGCCCGCCGGCGCGCGGGCGAAGCTCGCCTTGTTCCGCAGCTTCGACCCCCAGGCGCCCGAGGGCGCCGAGGTCCCCGATCCCTACTACGGCGGGGATGAGGGCTTCGCCGAGGTCTTCGACATGTGCGAGGCGGCGGCGGCCGGCCTGCTCGAGCGCCTGCGACCGGAGCTCGAGCGATGAGGCCACTGCGATGAGGCCGCTGCGATGAACCTCGACGCCCGCCTCGCGGGGCCGCTGACGGCGACGTTGGGGGCCGGCGTCGCCAGGGCGCGGGCGATCGCCGGCGGCTCGATCAACGCCGCCTGGGCGGTGACCTTGAGCGACGGCCGCGAGGTCTTCGTCAAGGCCCGGAGCTCAAGCGGCGCGCCGGCGGAGATGTTCGCCGCCGAAGTCCACGGTCTCGAGTGGCTGCGCGCGGCCATCTCGGAGCTCGGGTCGGCGTTCGGGGATGTCCAGCTTCGCGTCCCCGAGGTCCTGGCCTGTGATCCGCGGGGGCGCTTTTTGGTGCTCGAGCTGCTCGAGCCCGGCCCGGCCAAGCGCGACTTCGACGAGCGCCTCGGCCGTGGCCTGGCGGCGCTGCACCGCAGCGGGGCGGCGTTGCCAGGCTTTGGCCTCGAGCAGGACAATTTCATCGGCAGCCTCGAGCAGCGCAACGCCCCGGCCGCGGCTGGCGAGGACTGGCCGAGCTTCTATCGTGAGCGCCGCCTCGCGCCCCTGGTCGCGCTGGCGGCCGAGCAGGGCCTGGTCGACGCGCGCTTGCGCCGGGCCTTCGAGCTGCTCTATGCCCGCCTCGAGGATCGCTGTGGTCCCCCCGAGCCGCCCGCGCGGCTACACGGGGACCTGTGGGCCGGCAACCTCCACCGCGACGCGCAGGGGCTGCCGGCGCTGATCGACCCGGCGGTCTACGCCGGGCACCGCGAGGTCGACCTCGCGATGATGCGCCTGTTTGGTGGGTTCTCGCCGCGGGTGTTCGCGGCCTACGAAGAGGCCTACCCGCTGTCCCCCGGGGCGGAGGCGCGGGTCGACCTCTACCAGCTCTACCCGCTGCTGGTTCACGCGGTGCTCTTTGGCGCGAGCTACCTCGACGCGGTGGTCGGCGCCCTGGCCCGCCTACTTTGAGGCGTGCTGGCGGCGACGACGGCGGACGAGGCCGAGCAGGCCGAGGCCGAGCACGGCCGCGACCGATCCCTTGGGATCGTCGGTCGTCGAGCAGTCGCAGCCCGTGCTCTGGCAGGCGGGGTCCTCGGGGTCGATCTCGAGGCTCTCGCCGTCGCGGGGCAAGGCGATCCACGACATGTCCACGCTCGCGACGAGGTCGCCGATGGCGGCCTCCATGGTTGCCTGACGGGCCTCGGGCTCGTCGGGGGCCTCGCGGCAGCTGTCCTCGAGCAGCATGAAGTCCTGGATCTCACCGCTGGGCGCGACGCGCAGGTTTCCGCGGGTCACGGACCACTCGACTGGAAAACCGAAGATGCGCCGGCCCTTGTCGTCGCGGGCCAGGGCCGCGATCGCCACGGGGCTCGTCCACTCGCGCTCTTCGGTGTCGTCGTCGAGATAGATCGGGACGAGCTCGAGGCTGGTGATCTGGTCGACCGAGACCGCCTCGACCGCGGGCAGGTCGAAGGCGTGGCCGTTGACGTCGAGGGTGGCCTCGTCGATGCGCGTGCCCGTGGGGATCGTGCCGAGGAGGTACTGGCTCAGTGAGTCGGCGTCGGGGTCGGTGTCTTGGAGGTATTCGTAGTGCGCCGGGAGCGAGAGCGCCGCGGCCGAGGAGGAGAAGCGGACCTCCTGACGTGGGTCGGCGCTCGGCTGGGTGAGCACGGGTCGCAGACCAAAGGTCCCGTCGGCGACGACTCGGGTCGGGCTCAGGGGCAAGGCGACGTCGTCGGGGAAGCTACCCGCGGGTCCGGGGGAGACCATGGACAGACCAAAGGTAGGGTCCATCTCGTTGATCCAGCCAGCCGCGGCCTCGTCGGCGGAGACGCCGATCATGGTCCAGCTGTCCGCGGGGACCTCGGACAGCTGGCCCTCGAACTGCGGGCAGGCCTCGAGCAGCGCGGGAAACTCGACGGCGCCGGAGCCCGCTTGGGTGACCTCGAAGATCCCGTCTTCGTACTCGAGCACACCGCTGGCGCCAAGGACCACGCACTCGTCGCGGAAGGCCTGGTCGCGTATGGTGCTCCTCGCCCCCGGGGAGACGCTGAAGTCGGTGCCGACCAACACTCGCTTGTTGTCGAAGCCCATGCGATCGGGGAGGTCGTCGAAGACGAAGCTCCAGTGGTGGTTGTCGCTGTACTCGTAGTAGTCGCAGCCGCTGATACCGGCGGCGGCGATGGTGCCGAGGATGAGCGTGGTGGCGAGAGGAGTCTTCGAGCTCAGTCTTTTCAATCGCATGGCGCGATCGTAGCAGGCTCGCGAGCGCGCTTCGACGCGCAGTCTTTGAGATGTGCTCGCGGCTTCAGGCGCCCGCGCCGTCTTGGCCGTCGGTGTCGAGCTCTTCGACCCAAGGTGCCATGGCCACGCGGAAGCCTTCGCCCCAAGGTCGTGGCGCCAGCGTGTCGCGGTCGACATGGACGACGGTCCGCGTGCCTCGGGCGTGGTCGATGTCGCGGTCCATCGGCAGCATGCGCACGCCGAACACCAACGAGGTCCGACCGATGCGTTCGATGCCGACGCGGATCCGCACCTTGCCGACGCCGCGGACGGGCGAGAGGTAGTCGACGGCGTTGTGGCGCACGAGGTGGAATTGCTCGGGGCGCGAGGAGTCTTGGAAGGCGCCCCAGCCCACGTCCATCCAAAACGCGCCCACGGCCCGCTCGAAGAGCAGGGGGTAGCGGGCGTTATGGAGGATGTTGAAGGGGTCGAGGTCGTCGAAGTAGATGCCGAAGACGGACTCGTGGAAGCGGCGCATGATCGGGGGGGGAGAGCAGAGGGAGAGAGCAGGGGGGGGAAGTCCCGCGATGGTTGTACACTCCGCCGATGGCCGCCGCACCCGAGCTGCTCTTGTTGCAAAACGCCGAGCTCTTCGACCCTGCGCCTCAGGGGCGCCGCGACTTGCTGATCGCGGGCGGTCGCGTGGTCGCCATCGCCGAGCGCCTGGATCCGCTGCCCGCGAGCTTGGCCCACGAGGTCGTCGATCTCGAGGGCGCCACGCTCGCGCCGGGGCTGATCGACGCCCACGTCCACGTCACTGGCGGCGGTGGTGAGGCCGGCTACAGCTCGCGGGTCCCGGCGCTGACCCTCTCGCAGCTGACGCGCGCGGGCGTGACCTCGGTGGTCGGGCTGCTCGGCACCGACGCGGTGACCCGAACCATGCGCGAGCTCCTCGCGCACACCCGGGCGCTGCGTGCCGAGGGCCTGGGCGCGTGGTGCTGGACCGGCAACTACGAGGTCCCGGTCAAGACCTTCACGGGCAGCGTGCGCGACGACATGGTCTTCCTCGAGGCGGTGATCGGCGTGGGCGAGCTGGCGATCAGTGATCACCGCTCCTCGCAGCCGACCTTCGACGAGTTCCTGCGCGTGGCCGCCGACGTCCACGTGGGCGGGCTGATGACCGGCAAGGCCGGCGTGCTGCACCTGCACCTGGGCGACGGCGAGCGCGGCCTGGGGATGGTCCGCGACGCCCTCGACCGCAGCGAGCTGCCGGCGCGGGTCTTTCATCCGACGCACATCAATCGCAACCATGCGCTCTTCGAGGAGGCCCAGGCGCTGGTCCGGGATCGAGGCGAGCGCGCGCCCTTCGTGGACCTCACCGCCTTCCCGGCCGACGACGTCGGCGATGGGCTGAGCGCCGCCGCTGGCATCGCCGCGTGGAAGCGCGCCGGGCTGAGCTTCTCGCGGCTGACCTGCTCCTCCGACGGGGGCGGCTGCATGCCTCACTTCGACGACGAGGGCCAGGTACATGGCTTTGGCGTCGGTCAGTCCACGACCTTGCTCGAGACCCTGCGCGAGGCCGTTGGCGAGCACGGCCTGAGCTTGGCCGAGCTCTTGCCTTTGTTCACCAGCAACGTGGCCGGGCTGCTGCGCCTGGCCAAGGGGCGGGTGGCGGTCGGCGGCGACGCCGACTTGATGATCCTCGACGCGAAGCTGAACCTACAGGGGCTCCTGGCCGGCGGCCGGTGGATGATCCGCGCGGGCGAGCCGGTGACCTGGGGCGCCTTCGAGCAGCCTGCATCGGGTCATTCATCGGATCATTCATCGGATCATTGAGCTCGGCTCGGGTGGGCGCGCTCGGGCGGGGCGCGGGCGTGGTAGAAGAGGCCCATGTCCACCGTCCGCGCATCGCACATCCTGCTCATGTACAAGGGATCCGCCCGGTCCACGGCGACCCGCAGCAAGGAGGAGGCCCAGCAGCAGATCCAGGGCCTCGCCCAGGAGATCGCCGGCGGCTCCGACTTTGGTGCGCTCGCCAAGCAGCACTCGGACTGCCCGAGTGGCGCAAAGGGCGGAGATCTCGGCAGCTTCGGCAAGGGCCAGATGGTGCCCGAATTCGAGCAGGCAGCCTTCTCCATGGGCGTCGGTGATGTCAGCGGCGTGATCGAGACGTCCTTTGGCTATCACCTCATCAAGCGCACCGGCTGAGCCGCGCAGCTGGCTCCACTTGCCAGCGCGACCTCCCTGAGCGACACACTGCCTGGGCGCGACCTCAACCAAGCGCGCTCAGGCAGTGTTTTTGCGTGTCCCCCGCTAAAGTTCAGGACCAAAATCGTCGCGGCTGGATCGTCCCTGTCGGGGGCGCCGAAGAGAAGGACGGGGATCCGGTGATCCTGCGCCGCTTCGTCGAGATCAGCGGCGACGACGAGGCCCGCATCGCGGTGATCCCCACGGCCTCGCGCCTCGACGACACCGGCGATCGCTACGTCCGCTTGTTCTCCGAGCTCGGGGCCGGTGATGCGCGCTCCCTCGACTACAAGCGCCGCGAGGACGCCGACCACCCCGAGTGGCTCGCCTACCTGCGCGAGGCCACGGGCGTGTTCTTGACGGGGGGCAACCAGCTGCGGATCTCGACGATCCTCGGGGGCACGGACGTCGCCCGGGCGATCCGCATGGTCAACGCCAGGGGCGTCCCCGTGGGCGGGACCTCGGCCGGGGCGGCGATCCTCTCGGAGCACATGATCGCCTTCGGCAAGTCCGGGGCGAGCCCGCGGGCCGGCATGGTCTCGCTGGCGCCGGGCTTCGGCCTGACCAACCGCGTGGTCATCGACCAGCACTTTCGTCAGCGCGACCGCATCGGTCGGCTGCTCGCGGCCCTGGCCTATAACCCCTTCGCCGTCGGCGTCGGCCTCGACGAGGACACGGCGGCCTTCATCGACGGCGACGACTGCATCGAGGTCACGGGCAGCGGGGCGATCACCATCGTCGACGCCAGCCAGCTCGAGCACTCGTCCATGGGCGCGGCCGAGGACGGCGACAGCATCTGCATGACGGGGATTCGCCTGCATATCCTGACCGAGGGCAGCCGCTACGACCTCCACGCGCGGATCGCCACCCCGCCCGGGGCGAGCAGCGAGAGCTGATCTCCGGCTGCTCACCCGGCTTCTCGCCCGTCCTCCGGCGCGCCAGAGGGTGCCCGCGACCGTGCGTCGGGGCTCGACTTTGCGGCGCTTGCTCGGTCATTCTTGGCCACGGCCCCGATCCATGGGCGGGGCGGCGTCGCCATGAAGATCCTCGAACAACGCACCTACCGCGGCCCCAACCTCTACGCGCACTTCCCCGTGATGCGCCTGCGCCTCGATCTCGGCGAGCTCGAGCGCTGGCCGAGCGCCAAGATCCCCGGCTTCGTGGACGGGCTGCTCGCGGCGCTCCCGAGCTTGCAGGAGCACGGCTGCTCCTACGGCAGCGAGGGCGGCTTCGTCCGCCGGCTGCGCGAGGACGAGGGCACCTGGCTCGGCCACGTGCTCGAGCACGTCGCGCTGGAGATCCAAAACACGGCCGCCGCGGACGTGTCCTTTGGCAAGACCCGAGGGGCCGGCAAGGAGGGCGAGTACTTCGTCGTCTACGAGTATCAAGAGGAGCGCGTGGGCGAGGCCGCGGGCAAGCTCGCGCTGCGCCTGCTGCACTCGCTGCTGCCCGAAGACCTCCAGCCCGAGTCCGCGCGCGGCGACGACGAGTTCGACTTCCAAGAGAAACTCGAGGAGCTGATCGCCTTCGCCCAGCGCCGCCAGCTCGGGCCGTCGACGGCCTCGCTGGTCCGCGCCGCCGAGGCCCGCGACATCCCCTGGCTGCGCCTCAACGACTACTCGCTGGTCCAGTTCGGCCACGGCCGCTACCAAAAGCGGATCCAGGCCACGGTGACCTCGGAGACCCGGCACATCGCCGTCGAGATCGCCTCGGACAAGGAGGAGACCAACGGGATCCTCGCCGACCTCGGGCTGCCGGTGCCCCGCCAATACCTGGTCCGCAGCGCCAGCCGGGCGGTGAGCGTGGCCGAGCGCCTGGGCTACCCCGTGGTCGTCAAGCCGCTCGACGCCAACCACGGCCGCGGCGTGTCGATCAACCTCGGCGACGCCGAGGCGGTCAGCGTGGCCTTCGACAAGGCCCGCGAGCACGGGCGCACGGTGATCGTCGAGACCTTCATCGCCGGCTTCGATCACCGCATGCTGGTCGTCGACGGCAAGCTCGTGGCCGTGGCCAAGCGCGTGCCCGGCCACGTGGTCGGCGACGGCGAGCACAGCGTCGAGCAGCTGATCGAGCTCGTCAACTCGGATCCGCGCCGCGGCATCGGCCACGAGAAGGTGCTCACGCGCATCGAGCTCGACCACCAGGCCACGCGCCTGCTCGCCCTGGCCGGCAAGTCCAAGGACACGGTGCTCGCCGCCGGCGAGGTGTTCTACCTGCGGTCCACGGGCAACCTGTCCACGGGCGGCACGGCCATCGACATGACCGACGTCGTCCACCCGGACAACCGCGAGATGGCCCAGCGCGCGGCCTCGGCCATCGGCCTCGACGTCGCCGGCATCGACTTCATCACCCCGGACATCTCGCGCAGCTATCGCGACGTCGGCGGGGCGATCTGCGAGGTCAACGCGGCCCCGGGCTTTCGCATGCACGTGGCCCCGACCGAGGGCACGCCGCGCGACGTCGCCGGGCCGGTCATGGACATGCTCTTCGCCCCGGGCGCGCCCACGCGCATCCCGATCGCCTCGATCACCGGGACCAACGGCAAGACCACGGTCAGCCGCATGCTCGCCCACATCCTCAAGATGTCGGGGCACACCGTGGGCCTGACGACCACCGACGGCGTCTACATCGACGGCGAGAAGACCGTGGCCGGCGACATGACCGGGCCGACCTCGGCGCGCATGGTCCTGCGTGATCCCAGCGTCGACGCGGCGGTGCTCGAGACGGCGCGCGGCGGGCTGCTGCGCGCGGGCCTTGGCTACCGGCGCAACAACGTCGGCTGCGTGCTCAACGTCGCCGCCGACCACCTCGGCCTCGGGGGCATCGACACCGTCGAGCAGCTCGCGGCGCTCAAGCGCATCGTCGTCGAGGTCAGCCGCGACTGCGCGGTGCTCAACGCCGACGACGAGCTGTGCCTGAAGATGGCCGACTACAGCCAGGCCAAGCGCATCGCCTACGTGACCAAAAACCCCAAGCACGAGCTCGTCCGCGAGCACATCCGCGCGGGCGGGGCGGCCTGCGTGCTCGAGGACGGCATCAACGGGCAGATGATCACGATCTACGACAAGGGCACGCACATCCCCTTGCTGTGGACCCACCTGATCCCGGCCACGCTCGAGGGCAAGGCGCTGTTCAACGTGCAAAACTCGATGTTCGCCGCGCTCATGGCCTGGGTCATGGACGTGAAGATCGAGAATATCCGCATGGGCCTGCGGACCTTCGACACCACCTTCTTCCAGGCCCCGGGGCGGCTCAACGTGTTCGACGAGCTGCCCTTCAAGGTGATCTTGGACTACGGCCACAACCCGGCTGCGGTCGCGGCGATGAGCGAGACCGCGGGGCGCATGGACGTGCTCGGTCGCCGCCTGGTCGTGCTCGCGGCCCCGGGCGACCGCCGCGACGAGGACATCGTGGGCATCGCCGCCCACGCGGCCACGACCTTCGACCACTTCGTGCTCCGTCGCGACGATCGCCTGCGCGGTCGCGAGCCAGGCGAGGTCACGGCGCTGCTGCGCCGCGGTCTCGAGCAGGCCGGGGTCGCTAGCGATCGCGTCACGGTGATCGAGGACGAGCAGGAGGCGGTGGAGGCAGCCCTGGCCATGGGCGGGCGCGACGACCTGCTGGTGATCTTCGGCGACGACATCACCCGTTGTTGGAAACAGATCGTCCGCTTCGGCGGCGGGGACGAGCGCGATCCCAACGTGCCCTCGGGCAGCTCGGTGCGGGCCGGGTCGATCGGGAACCTGGCCGCCCCGCGGCGCGGGGGCGAGGCCGTGAGCGTGGTGGCTGCCGCGGTCGAGGACGCGGAGATCGAGCCCGTCCGCGATTCGGCCAGGCGCGGCGTGTCCCGCAGCAAGGACCTGATCGTCGACGAGCGTGGCGTTCGCCTCGCTCGGGAAGAGAACGACTAGGAGGCCGCGGTGCCCGAGGTCCTGGACTCGAGGCGGCTGACCGGCCCAAACCTCTTCGACGTCGAGGCGGGCGCGGTCGCCGAGCTGCGCTTCGCCCCCGGCGAGGACGAGGCCGCGGTCGAGGTCTTCCTCGCGCGCTGGCGGGCGGTCCTCGAGGCGGGCCTGGAGGTGCTGGGCTGGACCGGCCGCGCCCACGTCCGTCGCTTCGTCGACGCGCAGGGGCGCGAAGGCGCCTCGGTGATGGTCACCGCTCCGGTCGACCGGCTCTACGCGACCACCGAGCTCAACGAGTGGGCGATCGCGCTGGCGGCGGGTGAGGTGCCCGAGGAGGAGGGCGACGAGCCCGCGCTGGCGGGCATCGCCTCGGCGGCCGCGGCCGAGCAGGGCGAGCGCCCCGGGGCCCTCGCCCTGGTCGAGGCCGCCGAGGCGCAGGGTGTCCCCTGGCTCATCGACGACGAGCAGCTGTCCTTGGGCTACCACGACGAGGCGCGCAGCTGGCCGCTGGGTCCCGGGGCCGAGGCCCTGCCCGCGCCGGCGTCGGTGGACTGGGCCGGCTTCCCGATCTCGCGGGGGGCGGGCGCCCGCGTGGGTCGTCGTGGCGCCGGGGCGCTGACGGTCATCACGGGGACCAACGGCAAGACCACGACGACGCGGATGCTCGTCCGCATGGCACGGCGCGCGGGCTTGCGCGTGGCCAACACCTCGACGGACGGGCTCTTCGTCGACGAGGCGCTGGTCGAGGCCGGGGACTGGACGGGGCCCGGCGGGGCGCGGAGCCTGCTGCGGCGCCCGGGCCTCGATCTCGCCGTGCTCGAGACGGCCCGCGGCGGCCTGCTGCGCCGCGGCCTGGGCGTGCGCCGCTGCGCGGTCTCGGTGATCACCAACGTCGCGCGCGACCACCTGGGCGAGTACGGCATCGTCGATCTCGAGGGGATGGCCGCGGCCAAGGGGATCGTGGCTCGGGCCACGGATCCCCAGGGGCGGATCGTCCTCAGTGCCGACAGCCCGGCGCTGGTCGAGTGGGCGAAGCCGCGGATCCGGGACGCTGGTCAGGAGAGCAGGGGGGACAGGGACGAGGCGCTGCCGGCTCCTGTGATCTGGATCTCTCTCGACCCGAGCTCACCGCTGTTGAGCGCGCACCTCGAGGCCGGCGGAGAGGTCTGGACGGTGCTCGACGGCTGGCTCGCGCGCAGCATCGAGGGGGGCACGCGCAAGCTGGTGCCAGTCGAGGACATGCCCTCGAGCTTCGGCGGGCGGGCGCGGCACAACATCGCCAACGCGATGGCGGCGGCCGCGGCGGCCTGGGCCCTGGGCATCGACGAGCGGGCGATCGTCAGCGCCCTGCTCGAGTTCGGCGCGCGCCCGGAGGACAACCCCGGCCGCGCGCGGCTGTGGGCCGTACCCCTCGGTGAGGGTCAGGGATCCGCGAGCGTGCTCGTGGATTTCGCCCACAACCTCGCGGGCGTCGAGGCGATCGCCGAGCTCGTCGCTGGCCTGGTGGAAGAGCGGGGGTGTCGGCCCCCTGTGCTGTGCTTTGGCATGGCCGGCGACCGTGGAGACGACGAGCTGCGCGCCCTCGGGGCGGCGCTCGTGCGCGGCTATCACCCGCGGGCCGTGGTCTTGCGCGAGCAGCACGAGTACCTGCGCGGACGTGAGGTCGGCGAGGTCCCGGCGCGCCTCGGCGAGGGCCTGATCACGGCGGGTTTCGAGCCTGGAGGGATCTCGATGGCCGAGGGTGAGATCGAGTCCCTGGAGCGCGCCCTGGCCACGTGTGTGCCCGGGGACGTGGTCGTGCTCCTGGTGCATACGCAGCGCGAGGTCGTGCGCGAGTGGCTGCACGAGCGCGGGGCGAGGCTCGAATAGGACGACTATCGTCTCAGCACCCTGATCCGTCTCACGGCCGTCATGGATTGCGCTTCGCCGCGCCTGGGGCTCTTGGTACAAGCGGACAATGTCTCGAGCGATCGAGGTCGACGCACCCACGCCCTCAGGCCCGACTGGTGCGTCGGCGGAGAGTGACCTCCCAGTTCTCGGTCTCCACCTCGAGCTCTCACTCACCGGGGCTTCGGCCAGGCTCGAGCGGTCGCTGTGAGGGACGCTTCGGCGCAGTCAAAACCCTCCGGAGAGCGCGGGAGCGACGCGGGAGGGGAGCGCGGCCCGAGCCGCCTGGTCGTCATCGAGGTCCTGGTCTTCGTGCTGTCGAGCGCCTATTTGGGCTGGCGAAGCGCGTCACGGCTGATCGCCGCGTGGGCCTTCTCGACGGACGACGCCTTCATCAGCTTGCGCTACGCCCGGCACCTGCTCGCGGGCCACGGGCTGGTCTGGAACGTCGGTGGCCCGCGGGTCGAGGGCTACTCCAACCTCTCTTTCGTGGTCTTCGCGGCCGCCTGTGCGGCCCTCGGCGAGCCCGGCGTCGTGCCTCTGAAGATCCTCGGTTGCGCTGGTCTCGGGGTGACGGTCTATCTTCAATGGGCGATCGCCCGGCGCTTCGTCGCCCCCGTCGCCGCGCTGATCCCCGCGGCGATCTATACCTGCGCGCGTGGGGTGTTGTGGTGGACGGTCAGCGGGCTCGAGACGAGCGCGTACACGGCGCTGACTTGCGCCATCGTCCTCTTTGCGCTGCGCGGCATGGGCTTTGAACGCGTCCCCGCGAGCTGTGCAGGCGTGGCCACGCGGCGCAGCGAGAGCTGGCGGGCGAGGGACCTCGGCGTCGCTGGAGCCCTGTGCATGGTGGCGACAGTGACCCGGCCAGAGGGCCCGCTGCTGTGGATATTGGTTTTCGTCGCGGTTATCGCCCAGGCCGCCTGGGACGGTTACAAAGCTGGGGATAACTTGTGGAATAGCTGTGGGCGAGTGCGACGATCGCTGTACGCCTTAATGCTGTGTTTTTTGCCATCCGCGTTGCTCTACTTTGGCTGGAGGGTGTTCTATTTTGGTGAGCTCGTACCACACAGCGTGCTTTGCAAGTCAGGGTATGACGATCGCTTCGTGTTGCTGCGAGACTACTGGCAAGCCGCCGGGATCGTGGTGGTTGCGGCGCTGCTCCATCCGCTGCGAGAGCTCGACGCGAGGGTGCTGCTCCCGGCGACCATCGCGGCAGCCTACGCGCTCGCGTTGATCGGCGCCGATCCAGTCGTCGCCCACGACCTGCGCCACTTCCTCCCGGCGCACTCGCTGGTCTGCGTCCTCGCCGCGACCGGCGCCCTGCGAGTTGCGAGCTCGCTGTGGGCGGGCGAGGGCAGCGGCGGCCGGTGGATCTCGATCGGTCTTTTGGTGGTGCTCTTGGCCACAGCGAGCTCGCTGGGCCAGCTCCCCAGCCGCGACTCGCTGCACCAGCGCGCAGCTGGATATGCCAAGCGAGGGCAGACTCGTGCGGCTCTGGGCAAGTTTTTGACGCGGGAGCTCGGCGAGGGTGAGGCGGCCGTGCTCGGTGACGTGGGCGTGGCTGGATGGGTCAGCGAGCGCGACATCATCGATGCATTTTGTCTAAACGAGCCTGCGATGACTCAGCCGGCGCTCGCTGGCTCGAGCGCTCGCGCGGCCGACTGGCTGCTCTCGCAGGCGCCGGCCTTGATCGTGGTTCATTCGAAGCGAGCCGACGCCATCGAAGCTCGCGGGGCGATTTATCGCGAGCTCATCGAACGACCAAACTTTGTCTCGCGGTGGCGAGAGGTCTCGCGCTTCGTGACGGAGGGTGGCCGCTTTCACTACTTCGTGTTCGCGCCAAAAGGTGAACAATGAGCGCTCCCGCCCCCTCCCCATTGATTCAACAGTGGTGTTTCCTGAAGTAGCGCTGGGCTGGGATTTCGTGGCAAGTTAGATGTGTGGGGAGGGCTGAGCAACCGGAGCTCGCAGGGGCAGCGAGGCCGCGTCGTCTCTACCGCACTGTAGATATTCCCCAGGCCGATCGCCTCGCCAACGTTCGCCGCTTGGCGGTAGCAATTCGTGACGGGATCAGTCACCCGGACACGATGCAAGAATTTCTGGGCGTCGATCCGCGGCACTTCAACTACTACCGACAAGCGAGCGAGATCCTCGGTCTGGTCGAAGAGGGCGACTCTCGGGCGTTGGTGCTCACGGGCCTCGGGGACCGGCTGTTGGCGACCGGCGAGGGCTCCTTGGAGGAGCGCGCGGTGTTCCGCGAGGCCATCTCTGGGGCGACCTCGCTGCGTCCTTTTCGGTCTTTCTTCGAAGGTGAGGTGGTCGGTGTCCAGCAGCTCGCTGGGCGGCTGCAATCGCTGACTGGCATGGCGCAGAGCACCGCCGAGCGCCGCGCCCGGACACTGGTTCAGTGGCGTCGCTATGTCGAGTTCGAAGGTGGCGACGAGTCCGAGGCCGGCCCGCGGCTGCCCGATCTCGGCGATCAGCTCGAGCGGATCGTCGCCCACCACAACGCCGTGGCCAAGCAGCGCATGCTCGATTGGCTGGCCACGCTCAACCCGAGCCGCTTCGAGTCGCTGGCCGCGGATCTGTTGATCGCCATGGGCTACGTCGGCGTCGAGATCGTCGGTGGCAGCGGCGACGGTGGCGTCGACATCGTGGCCGATCAGATCGATCGCTGGGGACATCGTGTCAGCGTGGCGGTCCAGGCCAAGCGCTGGACTCGGGTGCTGGGCAGGCGGGTGATCGACGAGATGCTCGGCGTGCTCGTCCGCCAGCGCATCGGCCACTGCATCCTGATCACCGTATCGAGCTTCTCCGTGGCCGCGCGCGAGGCCGCTGCCGCGGATCCACGCCTGCGCCTGGTCGACGGCGCGCAGCTCGTCGAGCTGATGGCAGCCAACGGCGTGGTCGTGCGCCTGGGTCGTCACGGCGAGATCGTGCCCAAGGACGAGGGCATGGGCGTCCACGCCAGGGTTCGGCACGAACCTTGCTCTCCATCATCGTGAAGGCACTAGGAGCCCGTGGTGAAACCCAACACGACACCTCGCTTGGTCTTTTCGCCGAGTGCGTTGTCGCCAAAACTTGCAGTACGCCCGGTACAGCTGCGCTTTGGCTTCGCGCCCTCGACGAAAATCCCGGCGCCAGGAGCCGCGCTGGGTTCCACCACGGGCTCCTGAGATGGAGGGGAAGTGTTCGAAGCGCTCATCGCCGGGCTGATCATCGTCGCCCTGCTGCTCGCGGCCTGGCTGCCGCCGACGTGGATCCTGTGGCTCGGGGTCGGCCTGGGCGCGCTCGGGGCGATCGTGGGCGTGCCTGCGGGGATCGTCTATCACCTGCGCCTGTGGCGAGCGCTGCGGGCTGTCGGTCACCCGACCGCGGGGATGTGGATCCGACCCCACGCCCTCCACGAGCACCTCGACGAGGGCACGCGCGAGGGCATCCGGGTGATCTTCGCCCTCGGGGCGGCGGGCTTCGTGGTCACGCTGATCGGGGCGGCGGGGGTGGTCACTGCCGTGGCGCGCCTGCTTTGGTGAGCGCCTCGAAGCGCCGGACCTGGCGCTTGTAGTAGGCGCTCTCGGGCTCGAGGCGGCTGGCCGCACGGATCGCCTCGAGGGCGGCCGCGGGCTGATCGAGGAGGCGGCGCAGCTCGGCCTCGAGGTAGCGCAGCTCGGCGCTGTCCGGATCCTGCTCGATGCCGGCGAGCACGGCCTCGAGCCCCGCGTCGGGGCGGCAGTCGTGGCGGAAGGCGAACCAGCCGAAGCTGGCCTTGAGCTCGGGGTCCTCGGGGTCGGTCGCGACCATGGCCGCGAGGGCGGCGACGGCCTGATCCGGCTGCTCGAGCTGGCAGTGGGCGCGGCCGATGATCCGGTAGGCGCTGCGGGCCTGTCGGCTGTCGGGGAAGCGGGCCTGGAGGGCCTCGAGCTCGGTGATCGCCCGGGCCGGATCGGCGTCGAGCTTGAGGGTCGAGAACAGCGCGCGGTCGTAGAGGACCCGGGACGCGACGCCGGCGGTGTTTTGGGGATCGGCGGCGAGCAGCGCGTCGAAGATCGAGTCGGCCTGGGCTCGCTTGGCGGCGAGCAGGTAGGCGTGGCCCAGGCGATAGCGCAGCTCGAGGAGCCGGTCCTGCGGCTGATCGGGGTCGGCGGTCTCGACCGCGCGCTCGAGGTCCTCGAGCACGTTGCCGCCGGCGGCCGCGGCCTCGAGCTTGGCGATCAGCGCCTCGGGGGCGTGGGCGTCGACGAGCCGCGACTTCTCGACGCCGCTGCTCTCGAGCACGAGCATGGTTGGATAGGCCTGGACCTGGTAGCGCTCGACGAGCTCGGGGCCCTCGCCCTTCTCGGCGTCGATGTGCAGCGCGATGGCGTGCTCGCGCAGCCAGTCGCCGACGGCGGGGACCGTGAACACGGTCTCGTCGAGCTCGTGGCAGGGCGGGCACCAGTAGGCGCCGACGTCGACGAAGATCAGCTTGTCCTCGCGCTTGGCCGCGGCGATGGCCTGCTCGAGGTTGCCCTCGAACCAGTCGACGGCGAAGGTGATGTCGCCGTCCTCGCCGACGCCTGGGGTGGCCCTGGCGGGGGGCGGCTCGGGGGGCGGCTGGGGCTGCTGCGCGCTGGCGCCGGCGTCAGCGCTCGTCGGGGTCGCTGGCTCGTCTTTGCAGGCGGCCGAGAGCAGCGCGAGGGAGAGCAGGGAGGCGAGCCGAGAGGCGGAGGTGGACATGGCGTGGGGCGAGGGGGCTGCTCGGGCCTCAGGCGTCCCGGCCGTCGTCTTCGTCGTCTTCGCTGCCGAAGCTGGGGGCGTCCTGGACGATATCGATGGGCCGCGTGGCGCGGGTGTGGATGTCCGGAGGCAGGGGGGCGCCGTCCTGGAGGACGTCGATGGGGCGGGTGGCGCGGGTGTGGATGTCGTCGTCCGTGGACGGCGTCTGCGGAGGTGGCGGCGCGGCGGGCTTGGGCGCTGGCGCGGCCGCAGCGGGAGCTGGCGCGGCCGCAGGGGGCGCTGCCACCTTGGCCGGCGCGGGGGAGGGCGTCGCCTGGGGCGCGGCGGCAGGCTTGGGCTTGGCAGCGGGCTTGGGCGAGGCCGCGGGCGTGGGCGCGTCGGGGGTCGAAGTCGAAGTCAGCGGCGCGGGCTGGACCGAGGGCTTGGGCTTGGGCGAGGCCGCGGGCGTGACCGAGGTCGTGGGCGTGACCGCAGGCTTGGGCTTGGGCTTGGGCTTGGGCTTGGTCGCAGGCGAGGCCGCAGGCTTGGGCGCGGTGAAGGTGGGCGCCGCGGCCTCGGGCTGCCCGGGCTCGGCGGTGGCGCTCGGGGCCTGGGTCGCCGACGCGTGCCTCGCAGCCGTAGCGACCGCTGGCACGCCATCTTCTTGCCGCGGGGTCGGAGCGTCGGGGGAGCGTCGTGGCGTGGGCGCGTCGGGGGAGCGCCTGGGCTGCGGCGCCTCGGGATCGCGGTCTTCGTCGCGCTCGTCGAGGTTTTGCAGCTCGGGGATGGTCATCACGATCTTGCGCGCGGTGGTCGTGCGCTTGCGGCTGGTGCCGACCACGTGCTGGGCCGTGGGCGCCGCCCCCAGCGGGGTCGGGACGCCGCTTCGCTCGCGCAGCGCCGCCCGGGACATGGCGGTGCTCGACTCGCTCGGCATCAGCTCGTCGCTGAGGTCCTCGATCTCCTCGATCTCCTCGACCTCGGCGGGGGCCTCGACCGGGCGGACGGTCGAGAGCGCCTGAGAGGTCTGGCGCAGGCGCAAGTTGAGCTCCTGGACGAAGGACCACAGCAGCTTGACGGCCAGCGGGGCCTCCTTGCGCAGGATCTCGTAGAAGTCCTCGCTGTTGATGGTCAGCAGCTTGCCCTCGCCCAGGGCGGTGGCCGTGGCGTTGCGCGGCGCGGCGTCGATCAGCGCCATCTCGCCGAAGTACTCGCCCTGCTTCAGGGTGGTCAGGGGCTGGCCGTGGTTCGAGAGCTCGACCTCACCGCGCAAGATCACGAACAGCTCGTCGCCGATGTGGCCCTCGTGGCACAGCACGCTGCCTTCCTCGAAGGGGATGACCCGGGTCAGGTTCATGATCCGCACGAGCTGCTGGTAGGTCAGCTGGGCGAAGAGCGGGATGTTCTTGAGGGTGTCGAGGGTGAAGTTGATCTCGGCGGCGCGGTCGCTGCCGTCGGCGTTCTCGGGCACCTGGATGACCAGGGCGGTGATGTTGTCCTTGCCGCCGCGGGTGTTGGCGAGATCGATCAGCCGGCCGGGGATGTCCTTGATCTCGGTCAGGGAGAGCATCCGCGAGATGTCGCTGTCGTCGGTGTACTCGTAGAGCCCGTCGCTGCACAGCAAGAACGCGTCGCCGGGGATCATGTCGAAGTCGAGGGTGTCGACCTCGACGATCTCCTGGGGACCCACGGCCCGGGTCATGGCGTGCTTGAACTGGGCGTAGGGGCTGTCGTCGAAGTCCTCGGCGGTGATCTTGCCCTGGCGGATCAGCTCGTTCATCAGCGAGTGATCCTCGGTCAGCTGATAGACGATGCCGCCGCGCAGCAGGTAGATGCGGCTGTCACCGACGTAGGCGATGTAGCCGCGGTCCTCGACGATCAGCAGGGCGACGACGGTGGTGCCCATGCCCTTCTTCTCGGGCTCCTGCACGCCCTTGCGGAAGATCTGCTCGCAGGCCATGTGGACCGCGTACTCGAGCAGCATGCAGACCTCCATGTGCCAGGCCGGATCGTCGACGGGGTTCTCGAGCAGGTCGAGCTCGCGGTGCACGATGTTGCGGATCGTGTGCACCGCCATGGCGCTGGCGACCTCGCCGGAGGCGTGCCCGCCCATGCCGTCGGCGACGATGAACAGGCGCAGCTGCTGATCGATGAGGAAGTTGTCCTCATTGTGGGTGCGCTTGCGCCCGACGTCGGTTGCTGCCCAGTACTTGAGGTCCATGGGGACTGACACGATAAGCCGATCGCAGGGTGCGCCCAAGCCCTTCGCGCGCCGGAGGATGAGCGCGTAAGGAGGGGCACCCGGGAGGCGAGGGGCCCCAGGCTTGGACCACCGGCCGCTGACTCGCTCCTCGCTCCTCGCGCCTCGTCAGCAACCGGCGGTCCGGCGCCTGAGAGCCCTCGAGTCCTCTGGAGCGCGCACTCGCGGCCCGTGGGCTCAGAACTCGAAGGGGGTCATGAGCGTGTCGGGCTGGGAGAGCCAGTCGACCAGGCTCGGCTGGGCGGAGCTCGACAGCTGCCACTCGAGGCCCTCGAGCTCGCCGCGGTTGACGGGGCGGCCGTCGAGCCAGGCCCCGCGCGGGTGCCCAAAGTCCGTGCCGCGGCGGGTGTCCGTGCCAGCGCTGGGTCCGGGATCGAGGACCTCGCTGTCACTGCAGGCGTCCGAGTCCGCGACCGGCTGGATGACCTCGTCGAGATCCTGCTGGTGCAGGCGGCGGACCGCCGGGCGCTCGGCGAGGTGCATCAGAAATTCGACCTCGAGGCCGAGGGTTCGCGCCGCGCACAGCCGCCGGCGCAGGCGGATCGCCCGGGTGCCGACGCCGGCGGCGATGACCTGAACAGAGAGCTCACCGGGGTTTTGTGCCCGGTAGCGCATGGCGGGGCCCAGCCAGCTCGGCAGCTTCCCGCTGTCCTCGTCCTCGATGAAGATCACCAGGCGGTGGGCGAGGGCGCGGCCGCCGACGAGCACGCCAGTGCTGGGGAAGGTGCGATCGAGGCGGGAGGCCTGGCCGCCCAGGGTGGGGCCGTAGGGCACGGAGATCATGGCCTCGTCGGCGCTCGGGCTGGTCTTGCGGGCGCGCTCGAGCTGCCCGCGCAGATCGCTGAGCTGGGCGTCGACGGGCTGGATGCTCTCGTTGCCCTCGGCGTCGACGATACCGACGATCATGTTCGGCTGGCCCATGGTCAGGGCCGCCATGTGCTGGGACTCGTGGTCGAGGCGCCGGAGCAGGCAGGCCCCGGCGGCGCCGGTGCGCCGGGCCTCGATGTGCTCGGGATCGAGGTCGAGGGTCTGCGCGAGGGCGGCGCGGCCCTCCGCCGAGCGCAGCTGAACCGCGACGCGCTGCCAGTCGCGGCCCTCGAGCATGCGCAGGCCGTCCTCGGCCTCGCCGAGGGCGGCCACGGCCATGAACCACAGGCGCACGGGATCGGCGGCGTCGTCCTCGGCCAGGCCGCCGCGGGTCACGACCAGCTCGATGCGCAGGCTGTCCTTGCGCTCGCCCGCGATGCGCCGGGCCTCGAGCCAGCTCTGGAGCTGGTTGCCCGTGCTGGGGTCGACATAGAGGCGCAGCAAGGTTGGCGCTGTGCGCGGGCCGTAGCCCACGAAGAGGTCGTGGCCGTCTGTGCTGCAGCGCTCGAGGGTGCGCTGGCCCGAGTCTGCGCTCGCGGCTTCACCGCGGCCTGGCGCGAGGGCGAGGGCGGACGCGAGGGCGAGGGTGGACGCGAGGGGCACGGTGCAAGCCTGCCGTCGCGCCCCCGTGGGCGCAAGCGCCGAGGCAGATGGCCCGCGCGCTCGGCTCGGGGAGGTGCAGCAAGATGGGCGGCGATCGGGTAGGCTGCGTGGCCATGCGCGCCAGCTCTCGCGCTTTGCTCGCTCTATTCGTCGCCACGGGTGTGGCCGCGGTCCCGACTCGGGCTCGGGCCGCGCCGACGCAGGTCCAGGCCCCCGAGGGGGACGAGGCGCGCACAGGAGACGAGCCCGATGCGGGGGAGGGCGTGACGGAGCAGGTCCCGCCGGAGCAGGTCCCGCCGGAGCAGGCCCAGCCGGAGCAGGCCCAGCCGGAGCAGGCCCAGCCGGAGGAGACTCGGGCAGCGCCGAGCCAGCTGGAGCCGAGCCAGCTGGAGCCAGCGCCCACGCAGGCGGAGCCCGAGCCGGACGAGGATTGGGACGACGAGGACGACGCGCGCTTCGACGACTACAACCCGGTCCTCGACAGCCCCGAGGCCGCGGTCGCGCGGCGGTGGCTGGGGGCAGGGATCGCGGCGACCGTCGCTGGGGGCGTGCTCGTCGGAGGGGCGATCGCCATGGCCTCGACCAGCCCCTGTGACGCCTACGCGGGCAACAACTGCTTCGCCGACGCCCGCAACCGCGCGGCGCTGACCATGGGGGCGCCGGGCGTCGCCATGCTCATTGGTGGCGTGGCGATGACGATCGTCGGCGGCGTCCAGCGCAGGCGGCTGTGGATGAGCCTCGAGATGGATCGCGAGCGCGCCGGGCTCGTGGTCTTTGGCCGCTTTTGAGCCTCAGCGCGGCGTGAGCGGGGCCTCCGCGGGCTCGCGCGGCGCGGCGTGTCCTCGCGGAAAGGGACGCTCGGCCAGCTGCACGCCGGGGATGGCGGGCGGCGGCAGGGCACCGGCCGCGAAGGTCACGGGGTGGGCCGTCGCAGTGTCGAGCTGGAGATCGATGCGCTGCTCGAGGGTGGGCGAGCCCGGGCAGCTGACCGCGGCCTCGCGCCCTTTGGACTTGGACGACTTGGACTTGGACGACTTGGACTTGGACTTGGACTTGGACGACTTCGGGGGGCGCCCGCGGGCGATGCGGCGCTCGATGAGCAGGGCCGTGAGTCCCGTGATCATCGCGACGCCAGCGCTGGCCGCCGCGCCGCTGGCGAGGCCGAGCTGGACGTCGCCATCGCGGCTCGTGGCTGCGCCGATGCCGAGGCCGAGGCCGAGTGCGCCGGCGCCCACGGTGGTGCCGAGGAGGGCCGGGACGGCGCGCCCACGGGGGCTGTCGGGCCCCGAGCCGCCCGCGTCGAGGAGCAGCACGCGGCGCTCTCCCGCCTGGATCTCGAGCGGGAAGGGGTGCGCGTCGAGGAGGAGCTCGTGGCGGCCTGGCTCGACGGCGAGGCGATGGCTGGCGCCCTCGTGTTTGGGCATGGCCACGCCGTCGATGCACAGCCGCGAGCGCGGGCTGGCCGTGACCTCGACGATCGCGATCTGGGCCTCGATGGCCTGCATGTGCCGGCGAATCTCGCGGCGCTCCGCGGCGCTCTCGACCACGGTGACGACCTCGTCGAAGAGCTCCCAGGCCTCCGGCAGGCGCTGGGCCTTCTCGAGGGTGAGCGCGAGGTTGAAGAGGGTCACCGGATGGGGGTGGAGCTCGTGGGCCCGCATGAACGCGGCGATCGCCGTCTCGTAGTTGCCCTTGGCCGCGGCGTCCAGGCCCTCGTCGAAGGCCTGTTTGGCGGCGCTACGCGAGTCTCCCGCGGGCTGGTCTGGGGCCTCGGCGGTGGGCACCGGCGCGTCTTCGCTGGGGGGAGCGAGGACGCCGGTGATGGCCATGAGGGCCAATGAGAGCGAGAGGGGAGCGCTGGCCATGAACATGGCGAGGAGAGCACGCGAGGCTCAATGCGCTCTTCGAGGCGTCTCGAGGCGCTCGCGCAGCTACTCATAGCTACCAAGGAAGCTCGCTAGCGTCACGGGCTTTTGCCGCGCGTCGGCGGTCGAGAGCCAGCGAAGGTCACGTTCGGGTGACACGCGAGCTCGACGAGCTTGCCCTTTCGATCAGGCCGATCAGCCGATCAGATGTAGGGGTTGGGTTTGTAGTCTTCCAGCGGGCTGGGTTTGCCGCGGGCGTGGCCGCGCCTGGTCTTGCGAGGCACGTCGCCCTGCGCGTCGTCGTCACCGGGATCCGGCGCGCTGGCCTCTGCTGCCGAGTCGGCGCTCGCGTCCTCGCCCGCGGTCGGGGCGGGATCGGGCGCGGTCGTGCGCGCGGGCGAAGGTGAGCCCGAGAGCTCGTCGATCTCGTCATCGCCGACGGTGCCGGAGCTCGCGGCCTCGCTGCGCGCTTCGTCGCCGTCGCCGTCGTCACGATCGAAGAGATCGACGACGACGAGGCCGAGGAGGACCAAGAGCGCACCGGCGGCGGCCATGCTCAACCCGCGCGCCCAGGTCGGCAGCAGCGGCCTGGCGAGGGTGCGGTTGGGCCCGGTGGGATCGGCGGAGATCAGCGGGGGCAGGGGATCGGCCGGCTGGATCGCGCCCATGCGCTCGGTCAAGGCTCGAGCCCTGCGCGCGAGCTTTTGGCGGACCTCGGACTGGTTGACGCCCGCCCGGCGCATGCCCTCGTCGAGGGCGTCGGCGAGGGCCTCGGCGCTCGAGTAGCGATCGCTGGGATCGGCGCGCAGGCAGGTGAGCACGACCTGCGCGAGCCAGCTGGGGACGCGCGCGTCGCTGAGCGCCTCGCCGATCCGCTCGGGATCGCAGTTGCGCAGGCGCTCGAGGGTGCCGGGGGTGTGGTCGTCGCCAAAGGGCGCCACGCCCACGGCGAGTTCGAAGAGCACGCTGCCGAGGCTGAACACGTCGGAGCGCGCGTCGAGGGGCTCGATGCGGCTCTGCTCCGGGCTCATGTAGGGCAGCTTCCCGCACAGCACCCCGGTCTGCGTGTGGCCGAGCTGACCGCGGGCCTTGGCGAGGCCGAGGTCGATCAGCACCGTGCGACCGGTGACGTCGAGCATCAGGTTGTGCGGCGAGAGATCGCGGTGCACGACCTCGAGGGCCTCGCCGCGATCATCGACGACGGTGTGCACGGCGTGGAGCCCCCGGGCGGCGTCACAGACGACGCGCGCGGCCTCTGTGGGCCGGAGTCGACGCTCGGACTCGTTGGCGCTGCGCTGGAGATCGACGACCTGGAGCTGGCGCAAGGTGACGCCGTCGACGAGCTCGAGGACGAGGAAGTGGTAGCCGCGGTCTTGATCCGAGTCGACGGTGGCGACGACGTTCGGATGGTTGACCCGCGAGGCCACGCGGGCCTCGTCGAGGAAGCGCTCCTTGAAGCCGTCGGCGGCCGCGAGGTGCGGGTGGATGACCTTGAGCGCGAACTCGCGGGCGAAGCCTCCCTCGCTCTCGAGGCGTGCGCGATAGACCGTCGCCATGCCGCCGCTGGCGATGCGGCCGGTGATCAAATATCGGCCGAGGCTGAAGGTCTCGTCGTCCCCGCGCGCTCGCTTCGGGCGCGCGTCTTCCCACGCAGGTTGCGGGTCGTCGAGCACGACCGGGCGCGCGCTCGTGTCTCGGTCCTCGCTGACCGGGTTGCTCAGGGCGGGGAGACCAGGCATGACTGGCTGGTGAAGGGACGAAAGTCCGGTGCCAGCCTACCAGGGCTCGGGTCGAATGCCGAAGCATTATTTGGGCTTACATCGGATCCCATCCGTAATAATGGGACCTACAGCGCCAGTGGCGCGAATGCGCCGCTGATTGTTGCCATTGCAGCCATCTTTGCCGGTCTGGGTGGTGTCGTTCGTCTCGGCCCGGAGCGCGAAAACCTGTGCCGTCGAGCGCGTCCAGAAGATGACATGGGCGAGATCGCCGGGCCGGTCGGCTGGGTCATCGAATCCGAGGGGCTGCCGAACCTGCTCCACGAGCTCGTACACGCGCTCTTCTTGGGGCACCTCGATGACGATCATGGCTTCGACTATGGGCTGATCCCTCTCGACGTCGGGCGCGCGGATCACCGCAGGCATCTGTGGGAAGAGCTGGCCTGCTGTGTGATCAGCGTCGATTATGCGGCGCCCTTCGCCGAGGACCCGCGCAGCTTCGCCCGCGAGTGGTTCGCCGAGCAGTTCGAGATTCAGGGGGTCTTTTATGGTCTCGAACACGATCTTCGGGGGCTGCGCGAGATGGTCGACGATCTGCTGAGCAGCCCCGCGCGCCTCGATGAAGCCGAGGGGACTCTCACACGCGGACGAGCGCTGGTTGCGCGAGCGCTGCGCGAGCGTGGCTGGTCGGCGCCAGCGGGCTTCCCTGACCGCTGGCCGAGCTTTCGCGCGGTCTGGGACGGCTACCGCCGCGCCTGCGCGCCAACGCCCGGTGCCGCCTGGAAAAAGGGCGGGGTTTGAAACACCATCGAGGTCAGGGGGTTCTCAGGGAGGTCCATGGCCAGGATGCGCTCGAAGCAATTGTTCGTAGAGGCGGCCGCGTTCATCGCGGCGGGCCTGATGACCTTCGGGCTCTCCAGCACCGCGATGGCCGCCGAGTTCGTCCCGATGTCCATCGACGCGGGGATCAGCGGTCAGGCGTGCTCGGGAGCGCTCGGCTACCTGCTCGAGTTCGACTCGATGCTCTTCGCGCCCAAGGGGCCGAGCTGCGCAGGCTTCCGCGCCTTCGACCTCGCGTTTTTGGCCGTCGTCTCGCTCGTCGTGATCTCGGCGATTCGCTTCCGCCACGCGACCGCGCAGCGGCGCCTGGATCTCGCCCGGCGCATGGTCGAGAAGGGCCTCGAGCCGCCGGCCGAGCTGCTCGGGGGAGGCGCCAGTGATCTCCGCCGCGGGCTGGTCTTGGTGTGCACGGGGGTCGGCCTGCTCGTCGCTTCGCAGCTCGGCGGCGGCCACGGCCTGAGCCCCGCCGGCTTGATCCCCGGCTTCATCGGCCTGGGCTATTTGATCAGTCACCGCTTCGCGGTCAGGGGGTCCAAATGAGGGTCAGTGAAGTTTGGTCATCGGCCTCGGCCGGCACGCGGACCCTCGGCGCCGGTGAGGCCGAGATCTCCAGCCTCGACGACGAGGCGCTGGTCCAGCGCGCGGGCCGGGGAGGGGGCGACAAGCAGGCCTTCGCCGAGCTCGTCCGCCGCCACCAGGGCAAGGTCCGCGGGCTGCTCTTGCGGCTGACGGGCAACACCACCTTGGCGGACGACCTCGCCCAAGAGGTGTTCTTGCGCGCCTACCGGGGCATGGTCGGCTTCGAGGGCCGGGCGCGCTTCTCCACCTGGCTGTACCGCATCGCCTACAACGTGTTCTTGAACCACCGCACGCGCAGCAAGGAGCTCTCGGCCCTGCCCGAGGGCTTCGAGAGCCGGGCGGCCGCGCCCGAGAGCGAGCTCTCGGCGGCGCGCTGCGACCTGCGTCGGGACCTCGCCGCGGCGATCGCCGAGCTCCCCGATCGCTACCGCGCCGTGGTCACGCTCTACTACCTCGAGGACGTCTCCTACCCGGAGATCGCCGAGGTCCTCGATCTGCCCCTGGGCACCGTCAAGACCCACCTGCACCGCGCCAAGAAGCTGCTGCGCGAGCACCTGCGTGGGCACCAGGAGGTCGCCGCGTGAGCGCGGCCAGCGAGCGATTCCTCGAGGCCCTCGTCGAGCTGGAGCTCGACCCCGAGCTGCTGCGTGGAGATCCTTCGGGGCGCAGCTGGCTGCCCGAGGCGATGCTCGCGATGGTCGAGTCCGACGAGGACTGCGCCTTCGAGCTGCGAGAATTCGTGGACATGGAGCTCGAGCTGCTCGAGCTCCACGAGCCCAGCGACGCCTTCTTCACCCGCGCGGTCATGGGCCAGCTGCCGGAGATCGAGGCCGTCGACGATCGTCGGCGCAACTGGATCCTGGCCTCTGCCTACGCCCTGGCCATCGGCGTGGGCTACCTCCTGCTCGGGCCTGCGCTGCAGTCGGGCGAGCTCTCGAGCTCTCTCGAGCCGCTGCGTGCCTGGTACGAGTCCCACGCCCTCGAAGCTGGCGGGCTGTGGGGCGCCGTGGTGATGCTGGTGATCGCGGGCGCGCTGGTGGTGCTGCCCACGGACATGCGTCGGGCCGGTGCCTGAGACCCCACTTCAGATGGGGGCGGGGGAGCGCCAGGGTGTGGAACACCTGGTGTCATGTGCGTGTGCGCGCACACCTGTGAAGGCCCTCGATTTGCACTGACGCCCACGAGTTGCATAACTCGGGCGACGCCCCGTCAAAGGGCCCCGAGGTCACCGTGCGTATCCGAAACTTCGCCGCAGCCGCCCTTCTCGCTTCTCTTAGCCTCGCACCGCTGGCCGCCGACGCCGGCGAAAAGGTCAACGTGCTGATCCTGAAGGAGCACGGCGTGGGCAGCTCGGCGAGCGCGCAAGAGTACGTCGACAAGCTCATCGCCCACGTGGCCCAGCAAAACGGCTGGACCGCCGCCGAGGGCAAGTATCAGACCAGCCGGCGCATGGCGAAGACCTGGATCGGCGAGCAAGATCCCCACTACGGCATCCTCTCCCTCGCGGCCTTCCTCGATCTCCGCGCCGCGAACAAGCTCGAGGTCATCGGATCGGCCGAGGTCTCCGGTGGCGGCGGCCGCCAGTACTTCGTGGTCAGCGCGAGCGAGACCACGCTGGCGGGCTGCAAGGGCAAGACCCTGGGCACCGACCACGGCGACGACACCAAGTTCATCAATGGCGTCGTCGGCAAGCAGGACTTCAAGCTCGCGGACTTCGAGGTCGTCGACACGCGCCGACCGATGAAGACCATCAAGGACGCGGCCCGGGGCGAGGTCGCCTGCGCGCTGATCGACGACGCGCAAGAGGCCAGCATGGCCAAGGCCGGGGGCGAGGGGCTGAAGGTCGTGTGGCGCTCCAAGGAGCTGCCGCCGATGGTCGTGGTCGCCTTCCCCTCGGCGCCCGCCGCCGAGAAGAAGACCTTCTCGAGCAAGCTCGCCAAGGTCTGCTCGGGTGAGGGGGCCAAGGCCTGCAAAGAGGTCGGACTGTCCTCGCTGAGCGCGACCAGCGAGAAGACCTACGCCGGCGTGATCTCCGACTACGGGGGCTGAGCCGGGGCTGGACCGGTCGCCCTCGGCCCGCCCTGGGTGGGTCCCGGAGCGCGGCCGGTCGTGCTATCCCTCGGCGGTGACGGTCGACAAAGCTTCCTGGCTGATCGTGATCGTGATCGCGGCGCTCGGCGCCTTCGCCTGCAAGCCCGAGGGCAGCGTCGATCCGAGCATCGTCGAGGCCGAGCAGGCCGGCGCGTGGGCGACCTACGAGGCCCTCGAGGCGAGGATCGCCGCGGGCGCGGAGGGGCAGGGCGAGGGGGCCAGCGAGGCCGATCGCGTCACGGCCCTCGAGCAGGTCCGCGCGGCCGCTGACGACGACTCGGCGGCCTACGCCTACGCCCGGGCCGCCGTCGCGGGGCGCGTCGCGGAGCTGCGGGGGCTGCGGGCCCTCGACATCCTCGAGGAGATGCAGACCTGGTCCAAGCGGAGCATCGAGCGGGATCCGGCGTTCATGGACATGGCCGCGCAGCGCATGCTGGGCACGCTCTATGTGCTCGCGAGCAAGCACCTCGACGAGGGCGACTCGGAGGAGGGGCTCGAGCTGCTCGAGTCGGTCGTCGACGCCCACCCCGACGCGGCGATCAATCACCTGCGCCTGGCCGAGGGCTACATCTCCCTGGGCGACCCGGACCCCGCGTTCGACGAGCTGTGTGCGGCGCAGGCCGGGCGGGCGTCGCTGGCCGCCGAGGAGCGGGTGCTCCTCGATCGCCTGATCGCGGATGTCGGTGGGGGCGACGCCCTGGGCTGCGCGCCGCCACCAGACGAGGGCTCGGACAGCGAGGCCGCGCAGGCCGAGGGAGCCGAGGCGCAGGAGTGAGGCCGATGGCGAGGCGTCCAGAGCTGAGCCGCGGGCGAGGGCGTGGTCGCCTCTTCGCCCGGGCAGGGGGCCCGCGGAGCGTGGCGGCGGTCGCCCTGGCCAGCACCTTGTTCGGCTGCGGCGGCTCGCTGGTCCGCCTCGCCGAGCGCGGAGAGTGGGAGGCCGTCGATCGTCGCGCGCGCGCCCAAAAGCGCACGCCGACCAACAAGGCCGCGCGGGCCTGGGCGCAGGCGCTCGTGGCCCTCGGGCAGATCGACGAGGCGCGGGCCGTGCTCCTGCGAGACTTTCGCACCGGGGCGCGGGAGCCTTCGCTGCTCGCCCTCGCCAAGCTCGAGCACCAGCAGGGCCTGCTCGGCGTGGCCGCAGCGCACTACGTCCGCGCGCTGACCATCGATCTCGATCTGCTCGCGGGTGACGAGGACGCCGCCGAGATCTGCGGGCTGCTGATGGCGCGGGCCGAGGCCGAGGCGGGCCTCGGCGAGGCCCTGGCGGCGGACACGGACATGCGCAGGGCGGCGCTGATCTGCCCGGCGCAGATCGACGACGCGGCCCGGACATTCATGGCCGAGCTGCGCCCGAGCGCGGAGGCGCAGGCGCGGGCGCAGCGAGCGATGGCGTCGTTGGATCCGGCCGCGGGCGGCACGGGGGGGAGCAGCGTGGTCAGCGAGGCCGCGCTCGCCGAGCAGCTGGAGATCGCCCGCAAGCGCAGCCCGAGGGCGCTGGCGGAGCTCGCCGAGGCCGAGGGGGCCGCCCTCGCGCCGGCCGACGTGGCCATGCTCCTCGCCGCGGAGTTCAGCGGCGCGCTGGGCCCCGGGCTGGTCTCGCCGCGGCAGATCTCGGCGTGGATCGGGGAGCGCGAGCTCGCCGAGATCGAGGCGGCCATCGACGCGCTCCCCGACGGCGTCCGCGAGTACGCGCGCCTGCGAGTGGCGAGCGCCCGCGGCGGTGGTGAGGACGATCGTCAGGCGTGGAGCGTCGCGGCCATGCGGGCGCTCGAGGGCGAGGGCTCGCTCGAGCGCGCCAAGGCCTGGCGGGTGTCCGCGGCGATCGGCAACCTCAGCGGGGCCGAGTTCGCGCTGACCACCAGCTTGCGAGACACGATCCCAGCGCGGGTCGAGGCGGATCCGGGCGGGGAGTCGGCAGGGGGGGCGCCGGCGTCGAGCGACGCGCAGGAGGCTGGCTCGGGCGCGCTCGCAGGGTCGCCGCCGCCTCGCTCCCTGGCCGGACACTGGTCGCTGCGCGTGCCCGTGGAGCGGCGCAGCGTGGACCTCCTGCTGACCCTCGCGCGCCTGCTCGAGCTGCGCGGTGAGCAGGCCCAGGCCCTCGGCCTGCGCCTGCACGTGATCGCGGCGGGCTACGAGGCAGGGATCGCGCAGATCGGCCCGCAGGCGGCGGCCGAGGTCCGGCGTCAGCTGGTCATGGGCAACGCGTGGCAGGCCCTGGCCATCGCCGAGGCCGTGCCGGGGCCGCTGGTGGACGAGGTGCTGCCGGTGGTCGCCTCGCTGCTCGCGCTCGAGGGGGCGGCGGGGGATGCCGTGGGGATCGACGCGCAAGCGATCACCGAGGCGGACCGCGTGGCCGTGCGCCGCGCCCTGGGCGACGAATGGTTCGCGGGTTGGGAGCCGCAGCTGACCAACGCCATGGCCGGGCTCGATCTGCGCGAGAGCGGGCGCTGCCCCCGGTTGGGCACCTGGCTCGACGAGAGCGCCGAGGCCGAGGCCGCCCTGCGCGAGGTCGGCCTCGATCCCGCGCGCAGCCGGGCCGCGCTCAGCGAGGCCTTTGGCGCGGCCGCGGCCCCGACCACCGGCGCGGCCTTGGCCGCTGCGCTCGAGTCGGACCTCGCCCTGAATTGCTCGGGCCCCGTGATCGTGCCGCTGCTCTTCGCCGGCGAGCACCAGGTGATCCTCTCGACCCTCGACGAGCGTCTGACCCACGCCCCCGAGCTCGCCGGCGCGCAGCAGCAGCTCCACGCCGAGCTGGCCCTGGCCCACGGCGAGCAGGGGCGGGCCGAGCAGCTGACCCTCTCGGCGGCGGGCCTGGCCGAGGATCCGCGCGCGCTGTGGACCCGGGCCGTGCTCGCGGGCAAGACCTACGGGGCTCGCGAGTACACGCTGATGGCGCTGCGCGGGGTCTTGGCCCACAGCGAGGGCCTGCGCGACGAGGACGCCCGGCGCGAGCTGCTGGCGACGCGCCTGCGCGACGTCGACAGCGACGCGCCGCTGCGAGCGGGGGGCGAAGGCGAAGGGGGGAGCGGCGCGGGGAGCAAGGGCGCTGCCGAGCTGCGCGCCCAGGTCTCGGCCTATCTGCGCGAGGTCCCGGCCCAGCAGCGCTGGTCTCGTCGCGATCGCCTGCTGCTCGAGATGGCCGGGGAGCCGCGGGCCGACGCGCGGGCGTGGGCGCTGCTCCTCGAGGTGCTGATCGACGACGCGGTCCGGCGCTCGCACCCGCGCTCGGTCGCCGCCCTCGAGCGCGCCGCTCTCGGGGCGAGCGAGGAGGCAGACCCGGCGGTGGGCACTGATGGGATGGGTGGGATGGGGTCCGAGGGAGCGATCTTCGCCTTCCTCGGTGACGCCGACGCGCTGTGCGAGCTCGCTCCCTGGGCGCGCGTGGACGCCCTGGATCCCCAGTCGATCCCGATCCTCGCCGGCGCCATGACGGCCTGCGACCCCCGGGGACGAAGCCGGGCGGCGGCGGCCATGGTCGCGCTCGGCCGCCGCGACGGCGAGCTCGAGGCGCTGCGCGCGAGGTTGCTGGCGGGGCCGCTCGCCGTCGAGGCCGATATCGACCAACTCGGCGTCCTGCGGGTGACGCCGGCGGTGCCCAGCGAGGCGTCGATCCTGCGCCTGCTCGCCGGGCTGGATCTCTAATCTCTAGCAGCCCGTGGTGAAACCCTCGACGAAAATCCCGGCGCCAGGGGCCGCGCTGGGTTCCACCACGGGCTCCTAGCAGCCCGGCGAGCACGCTATGCTGCACCCCACGCCCGCCCGCGCCGCTGGCACGCCCGGGCCACTCACGCGCTCATGATCACCCTCCCTCGCAGCCTGTTGATCGTCGCCCTGGTCGGGCTGGTGCTCGCCTGCCTGGGGGCGGTGTGGGCTGGCGGCGCCGCCACGCGCGAGCTCGCGGGAGAGCGCGAGGCCGCCGACGCCCTCGACGAGCTGGCCTTCCTCGCCGGCCTCGTCGACGAGCACGGCCAGCTCATGCGCCCCGAGCCCATGGCCGTGGAGGTGATCCAAGACGGCGGCCCGCTGTGGGCGCAGGCGGCCGTGGAGCGGGCGGTGGAGGACAACGCCGCCTTCGCGGTCGGCAACAGCCCGCACCTGCTGCGCGTCGAGGTCGTCGAAGGTGGGGCCGGCGTCGCGCTCCAGCTGCACCTGTGGCGCGCGGGCTGGGATCTGCGCGTGCCCCAGCCCAGGCGGATCTGGGTGGCGCCCTGGGCCGCGATCATCGCGGGCGTGCTCGGGGCCGTGGCTGGGCTCTTGGGCCGGCGGCTGAGCTTGGGGTTCGCGGCCGCGGGGGTCTGCGCCCAGCTGCTCTTGGGCCTGGCCCCGCTGCCCGCCGACGTCTTCCCGCCCCAGCGCCTCATCGAGGCCTGGTCCGAGGGTCCGCTGCTGCGTCGGCTGCTCGCGTTCATCGACGGCATGGGCGCGATCCACCTGGCCGTCGCCGCCGCTGTCGTCGCCGCGTGCGTGGTCCTGGTGGCCTTCGATCACCGGCGCAGCCGCGAGCGCGAGGACAGCCTCGACCTGGGCAGCGCCAGCTTGCTCGCGCTGCTCGGGACCTGCGGGGCCCTGGCGTGGATCGAGGCGGCGAGCCGCGGCTCGCTCTTCGTCGCGCTTCACCCTCGCGCGTGCTGGTGGGCCGGGGGCATGGCCGTGCTCGGGATTCTGGCCTGCTGGGTGCCGGCGGGCTGGGTCGCCCTGGAGGGCTGGCGTGCGCGTCGCTGAGCGGACGAGGGAGGCCCTGACGCGCGCGCACGACAACCCGATGGCCGCGCGCGCGTGGGGAGGGCGCTCGCTCGGTGAGGCGAGCCGAGGCGCGTGGGGCTTGGCCGTGCGCGTCGTGCTGCTCGCGCTCGTGTTCATGACTGCCTGCGGCGACGACGGGCCTCAGGCGTCGGGCAAGCGCGAGCGGGCCGCGGCTTCGGCGAGCGGCGAGCAGCTGGCGCCGGTCGCTCGCGTCGAGGCGACCGACGCCTGGCAGGACCTGATCGCCCAGCGCCCGAGCGCGGTGCAGCTGCGCGAGGGCCGGGTGTGGATCGACCTCGGCCGACCGAGCGCGCGCAAGCACCTGCAGATCGTCGCCGCGGGCTCGTCCTGGCGCCTCGCCCAGGACGTCGGTGATCGCCGCGCCGGGGTCTTGGTCGGTCAAGGTGGCGCGCTGACGATCCCCCTCGACGGAGCGCTGTCGCCCAAGCTCAACCCCGATAGCCCCTTCGAGCCCGCGCCGGGCGAGCCGATGCCGGAGGAGCCCCCGCCCCCCGAGGCCGGCCTGGCCATGGCGATCACCATGCGCGCCCTGGCCCCGGATCAGGCGGTCACCGTGCTGTGGGAGGAGCGCCCGCTGGCCAACCTGCGCGTGGGCGAGGAGTGGGAGCGGCGCACGCTCTCGCTGCCTGGAGACGTGGTCGTCGACGGGGAGAACCGCCTGCGTCTGCACTTTCGCTCGCTCGCGCCGGCCGAGGGACCCCTCGCGCAGAGCCTGGCCGAGGCCGGCGGGGACGCCGAGGTCCAGGTCGCGGCGGCGATCGAGAGCGTCGAGGTCGGCACCCTCGAGCGCATCCGCAAGGGCCCGCCCAAGGAGCGCGACAACACCTTCCGGGCCCGGGGAGAGCACGCCGAGTTCGAGGTCCCGGCGGGCTCGAGCCTGGTCTACTACATGATCCCGCCGCGCCGCGCCCGGCTGAAGATCGAGGTCTCGGGGCGCGGCGGCCTCGAGATCCTGGCGAGCACGGACGTGGATCACCGCTTCGGCCGGCGCCCGGCGGAGCTGCTCCAGCAGCCCCTGCGGGCGACCGGGCGCAGCGTCAGCGTCGACCTCTCGGGCTACGGCGAGGTCCCGACGCGCCTCGAGATCCGCGTCCGCAGCACCCGCGAGCCCAAGCCGGGGGAGCCGCCCGGGCAGGCCACCTTCGAGTCCATCGACGTGGTCGCCCCGCGCTCGATCCCCGTCGACAAGCGCGATCGCAAGGTCCGCGACGTCTACGTCCTCGCCCTCGAGGGCGCGCGCCCGGACGATCTCTTCGAGCCGCAGCTGCGCGGGCCGGAGCTGCGCCACGTCACCGACTTCGTCGAGGACGCGCTGGTCTTCGAGCACGCCTACGCCCTGGGCGCGGCGGCCGTGCCCAGCCACGCCGCGCTGCTGTCGAGCGTGGTCCCCTCGGGGCACCTGACCTTGCGCGGGACCTTCGTGGCCGAGGGCCAGACGATGCTCGCCGAGGTCTTCGATCGCGCCGGCTACTTCACCTCCAACGTCTCGGCCAACACCTACTTCAGCGAGGAGCGCGGCCTGACCCAGGGCTTCGCCGATCACCTGATCCTCAAGCGCAGCAACACCCGGGGCAACGACGCCCAGAAGCTCGTCGCGCACATGCTCGGGGAGATCGAGCGGCGCCCGGCCCCGCGCTTCGTCTACGCGGTCTTCAACGACGCCCAGGCCCCCTACGATCCGCCCAGCGAGGTGCTCGCGGGGGTCGTCCCGCCCGAGGGCGCGCCGCCCCAGCACCGCACGCACATCTGGATCGACCGCGTCCGCCGCGAGGTCGTCGAGTACGACCAGGCCCAGCTCGACTACGTGCGCCGGCTCTACCGCGGCGAGCTCCAGGTCATCGACGGGGCGCTGGGCGAGCTGCTCGCGGCCCTCGAGGCCCGCGGCGAGCTCGACGAGGTGATCATCGTGCTGGTCGGCGTTCACGGCGAGGAGTTCCTCGAGCACGGGGGCACCGGCCACGGGCGCACGCTCTACGAGGAGAGCATCCGCGTCCCGCTGGCGATCCGCGCCCCGCAGCTGCTCGCCCCCGGCCGCGTCGACGCCCCGGTCGACCTCCTCGACCTCGCGCCGACCCTCGCGGACCTCCTGGGCCTCGAGTACTCGCCGCGCTGGCTGGGCGAGAGCCTGGTCCCGCTGATCGACGACCCCCAGCCGCCGCCGCGCCTGGTGCTCTCCTACCTCGGCGACGGCAGCCGGGCGGCGATCATCGGGCACTACAAATTCGTGCTCGGCCCCGGCCAAGGTCGTGAGTCCCAGCACTTCTATGACCTCGATCTCGACCCCGGGGAGCAGGTCGAGCGCATCGCCGAGGGGGGCGTGGCGCTGCGCATGGTGCGAACCGCGCTGGGCTGGGAGCTGCTCGAGCAGCCCCATTGGAGCCGTCCGCGCTGGGGAACGGGGGCCAACTTGCTGCCGGCCTTCGCCCTCGACCACGGGCTGTGATAGAAGCCGCGGCCATGGCTCAAACCCAGGCTCTGCTCGACGAGATCGCCAAGCTCCAGGCCGCTCAGGACGCCGCTGCGCTCCTCGGCCTCGAGGACCACGAGGACAAGAAGGTCCGCAAGGCCGCGCGCAAGGCCATCCACGTGCTGCGCAGCAAGGGGGTCGAGATCCCCGAGACGGCCAAGACCTGGGCGGGCGCCAGCCTCGATGGTCTGCGTCGCCACGGCGGCCCGATCGCGATGATCGACATGAGCGCGTCGCCGGGGCTCAGCCGCGTGACCTTGAGCCTGCCCAACGACGAGGAGGGCGCGGCCCTGTTCGTGGCGATCCTCGATCCCGAGGACCGCCTGCTCGACTTTGGCGCCTACTACCAGACCGACGGCCAGCAGGGTCGCACCGCCCGCGACTGGCAGCGCGACGCCGACGGTCGCATGGTCGACGTCGACTGGATCCGCGCGCGCCTGCGCTGGGCTCGCGAGGCCACCTTCCAGGCCGGCCGCGAGGTCCCCTCGGGCTTCGACGATCACCTGCCCCGGCTCGGCGACGCGCCCGAGGCTCACCCCGAGCCGACCTGGCTCGACGCGGCCCTGGCCGATGTCGCGGCCGCCGAGGGTGAGCTTCAGGACGTGATGCTCGGCGCCCGGGTCCACGAGTGGCCGGTGCTCTTCGACGCCAACAACTTCTTCGAGGTGCTCAACGAGCGCATGAAGGACGTGGATCCCCAGGCCCTCGAGGACGCGCAGCGGACCGAGCACATCGAGGGCGCCGCTGCCGGCGACGAGGGTCTGCGCGAGGGTCTGCGCGGGCCGCTGGCCAACGCCCTCGACGACGCCGCGGTGGTCTTGTGGCTCGACGGCTCCCTGGGCGAGGCCCGGCGGATCCGCGACCTCGCCACGGCGCTGCGCGGCGCCGAGGCGCCCGAGACCGTCGACGGGGTGACCACGCTGGTCCAGATGCAGATCACCTCGGCGGCCATGGAGCAGCTGCGCCGCGGCGGTGGGATGCAAGGTCAGGACTACGACGATCACGACCTTGACCACGATCAGGGTCACGACAACTGATCGCTTCGCCCGGTCTGCGAGTCTGTAGATTGAAACGAGCTGCGCCGGCGCGATCACGATCGCGCCGGCGCAGCTCTTTTTGTCGCAGGGCGTCGCTCGACTACTGCGCCGGGAAGGGCCCCGCGGTGGTCGGGAGCACGTCTTGCTCCGGCGTGATCGCCCGCAGCGTGCCGTTTTTGTTGTTGGCGCGGGTGAACCAGATGGTCTCGTAGGCCACGGCGGTGCCGTAGTTGCCAGCGTTGACGTTGAGGTCCTGGAGGCCGTCGTCGATGAAGCCACCGCCGGGGAGCTCGAGGGTGACGAAGGCCTGGGCGTTGTCGTAGGAGATCACGATCAGGTAGCCGTCGGCGTTGATCGTGACGTCGGTGGGGTAGGTGACGAGCTCGCCGGGGGTGTCCTCGAGGGCGATCGGCGAGAGCTCGCTTTGGGTGGCGGCGTCGTCGAAGCGCACGACCCGGGCGTTTTGGGCGTCGGCGACGTAGAGCGAGCCGTAGCCGTAGGCGCAGCCGCGGGCGCCACCTTGGGGGAGGTCGCTCGAGGTGGTCAGGCCGTTGCCGGGGGAGCCTGGGTTGCCGGGGATCCCGGTGGCGAGGCCGTCGCCGACGCGGGTGAAGCTGGCGTCGCTGCCGTCGAGGTCGCTGGCGTCGATGCGCCACGCCGATCCGTCGCCGAGGTTGATCATGTAGAAGCTGGCGATGGCGGCGCTATCGTCCCAGCCGCCGAAGCACAGGCCGCTGGGGTTCTCGAAGGCGTCAGGGGCGTCGGCGCCGTCGAAGCTGGCGACCACGCTGCCGTCGTGCTCGAGGATCACGAGGCCGCCGGCGTCACCTTCGCCGCCCTGCTCGAAGATGGCCCAGATCCGCTGGTGATCCGGGGCGGACACGGCCATGGCGCCGGCGAAGCCGAGGGCGGTGCCGTCGAGGATCGCTGTGGCGGCGGCGCCGGAGGGATCGCCGCTGGGGTTGGAGGCGTGCATGATCTCCGAGGTGCCGTAGTTGGCGACGAAGATGTCGCCGCCTTCGACCTCGTCGTCGGTGAGCGGATCGTCGGGGACGATCGCCAGGTCGAAGGGGAAGTTGAAGCCGGTCACGACGCCGTCGAAGAGGCCGTCGAAGGTGCCCACGGCCGAGGTCTCGTCGGCGCCGTCGCCATCGTCGGCGCAGGCGAAGGCGAGGAGCGCGACGGGGAGGGCGAGGAGGTGAAGGGGGCGTTTTCGTGATGGGGTCACGTCTGCTTGGACCGAGCGGGGGGGTGGTGCTTCCAAGCTTAGACGGGGAGCTGGGTGGTGGTTTTTTGTTGGGGGTGTGTGCTCTCGTTGGGGGGGGAGCTGGGTTTCTGGAGGAGAGCCGCTGGTTTTTTGTTGGGGGTGTTGGTGCCGGTGGAGAGCGCACGGGACAGCAGGGGACCCTGCATACTCAGACAGACTTGCTGACTTTGGCGGGGTGTCTGGTGGGTGGGGGGTTTTGTTCGAGGAGAGTGGCTCGGGAAGGGAGGGTACGTACGCAAAACTCGTCTGCAGGGTCCCCTGCTGTCCCTTTTGTGCGCTTCTTTGTTCGGAGGGCGTGGCCCGATCCGGAGAGGTTGGGGATGGTGGCTGGAGGAGAGGCTGGGCCCGCTGGGAAAGGCTGGTCTGCTGGAGGAGAGGCTGGGCCCGCTGGAGGAGAGGCTGGGCCCGCTGGAGGAGAGGCTGGGCCCGCTGGAGGAGAGGCTGGGCCCGCTGGGGAAGGCTGGTCTGCTGGAGGAGAGGCTGGGCCCGCTGGGGAAGGCTGGTCTGCTGGAGGAGAGGCTGGGCCCGCTGGGGAAGGCTGGTCTGCTGGAGGAGAGGCTGGGCTCGCTGGGGAAGGCTGGTCTACTGGGAAGGGTTGGTCTGCTCGCTCGGGGTCGAAAATGTGAAGAGCCGGCTGGGGAAGCCGGCTCTCGTTGCGAAAGATCGGGGATGAGGGGGGTCAGAGCACGATCTTGCGCAGGCGCAGATAGTCGTCGCCGAGGACGAAGGCGAGCAGGGCCTGGGCGGCCTTGGAGCGGTTGATGCGTTGCTTGAGGGGGCCGCCGGCGACGCCGTCGAGGATGCAGGCGGCCGCGAGGACGCCTCCGATGTCGCCCGAGAGCAGGGCGGCGAGGCGCAGGTCCGAGGCCAAGGTGGCGCGGGCGGTGGCCGAGGGGGCGAACTCGTAGCCGGAGAGGCTCTCGCAGGCGCGCTCGATCAGCTTGCGGTTGCGGCGGGGGAGGTGCTTGCCGAGCTGGGCCGAGAGCTCTTGGAGACGGCGGGCGTCGGGGTCGGCGGTGATGGCGTTGAAGACCCGCACGCTCTCGAAGCAGGTCGCGAGCAGGAGGTCCATGTCGATGGCCGGGAGGGCGCGGACGAGGGCGCCGCCCCAGGCTCGGCGGGCGAGGGCGACGGCCGCGAGGCCGCGCCAGCTCTGCATGTCGCCCTGCATCCACAAGTTGGCGCCGAGGCGGAGGGTGGGGGGATCGCCGGGTAGCAGGACGCAGGCGTTGTGCGTGCCGGAGGCGACCATGGTCGGGGTGGGGATGGCGACGGTCACTGCCCAGCGGCCGAGCAGGACGCTGAAGCTTGTCGCGTCGGCGCTGGCGGGGATCGGCTGGGCGTCGACCTCGGACAGGACCTGGAAGTCGCTGGCCATGCGCGGGAGCACGGGGTCGACGGCGGAGAGCAGCTCGTGGAGCTCGGCGAGCTCGTTGCTGGCGAGCAGGAGGTCGCGGTGCTGGGGGGTGCCGAGCACGGCCTGGAGGCCCGCGGAGGTGGCGGGGCGCAGGTGCTCGGTGGGCGGCGGGCCGGAGCTGGGGTCGATGGCGTAGGCCACGGCCTCGGCGGTGGCCGAGAGCTGGGGGCTGTGCTTGCGGCTGATCCGGGTCAGCAGCTGGAGGTCGCGCAGGGAGAGGGCGGCGCGGCTGATCTTGTGGATCATCGCGCCGCGGATCGCCGGGAGGTAGCGACCCAAGCGCTCGGACTGGCCGCTGCGCGCGAGCAGGGTGGTCAGCAAGGCGACGGTCTCGCGGTGGCCGGGGTTGAGCTGTACGGCCCGCTCGGCGGCGGCGAGGGCGTCGGCGTCGTGGCCGTGGCTGGCGGCGAAGAGCCTGGCCTGGCGCAGGTTGATGTCGTGGAGCTTGCCGCGGTCGCGCTCGCGGGCGCGCAGGCGATCGAGGAGCTTGGCCGCCTCGACGCGCTGGAGGCTGCGCTCGAGCAGGTCGGCCATCAAGGTGACGGCGCGCGGGTCCTCGGGGCGGGCGTCGAGCACGACGCGGGCGTGGCTCGAGGCGCGCTCGAGGGTCGTGGGATCGTTGCCCAGGGAGGCAGCGATGCCCATGCGCAGGTCGATGGCCGAGGGCTCGCCGATCTCGTAGAGCTCGAGCAGGCGCTCGGTGGTCTCGACGGCCTCGCGGTCGCGGCCGAGCTGACGGTGGCAGCGGACGAGCTCGTGGAGGGCCTGCTTGCCCTCGGGGTTGGCCTCGACGGCGTCCTCGAGGTAGCGGACCGCGGTCTCGAGCTCGAGGGCGTGCTCGGCGAGGAGCAGGGCGAGGTCGTAGCGGGTCTCGCGGTGCTGGACGCGGGGGAACACGCGGGTGATCAGCTCGAGGGCGGGGCGCGGATCGTCGAGCTGGTTGGCGAGGCCGCGGGCGAGGCCGAGGGCGTCGCGGTGGCCGGGGTCGCGATCGAGGATGCCGGTGAGGATGTCGATGGCCTTGGCGGCCTCGCTCGGATCCCCAGACGCGCCGGCACGGACCGCGGCGTCGCGGGCCTCGGCCATGAGGTTGTGCAGCGAGACCGTGGGTGCTTCGGCGGCGGCCTGGGGCAGCTTGCCGGAGCGGGCCTTCTCGAGGCGGGCGAGGCCGAGGGCGGCCGGCTGGAGCCCGGGCAGGGCCTCGAGGGCGGCCTGGTAGGCGCGGCGGGCCGGATCGACGGCGCCGGCGTGCTCGAGCAGCTCGGCGCTCTCGAGGTAGAAGATCGCCCGCTCGGCGTCGGACTGGGCCCGCACGGCGCGCGCGCTGACGGCGTCCAGGGCCCGCAGCGGCGGGTTGGGCTCGCTGAGCAGGCGCTCGAGGTGGCGGACCGCGTAGGGGTTGCCGGGGTCGGCGTGGAGGGCCTCGAGGATCGCGGTCGCGGCGAGCTGGCGGTCCTCGGCCACGCGCACGGGGTCTGGGGTCTCGCCCTCGTCTGCGCCGCCCTCGGCGAGCAGGAGCTCGGCGGCCTCGACGAGCAAGGTCGCCTTGAAGTGCAGGTCCTCGCTGGCCCGGGCGGTCTGCAGGTAGATCGAGGGCAGGGTCTGGCGGTCTTCGATGAAGCGCAGCAGCGTCTCGAACTCGCGGCGGAGCACGGGGTCGTTGGGCGCGCGCTGGAGGGCGCGCTCGTAGGTCCGGCGCGCGGCCTGGGCGGCCTCGGCGTTGCGGCGCAGCTTGGTCCCCGGGCGCGTGGCCTGGAGCCGGGCGAGCTGGGTGAGCAGCGCGGTCTGGCTGGGGCCCTCGACGTGCTCGGACAGGGCCTCGACCAGGCGCACGAGGTTGTCATGATCGTGGTGGGCGACGAGCAGCCGGCGCGAGCGCTCGGCGGCGAGGCCGTGGTTGGGCTGCACGCCCAGGGCCGCGCGGTAGTGCTGGAGCGCGGCGTCGAAGCGCGCGGCCGCCTGCTCGAGCTTGCGCTTGCTGGCCCCGCCGACCTGGGCGGCCTGGCGAGCCAGGGCCTCGGCGAGCAGGCCCAGGCGATAGTGGTAGTCGGCGAGCAGGGGCGCGGGCTCGGGCAGATCCTGGGCGCGCAGGAGGTCGTAGGCCTCCTCGATGCGGTTGTTGACCGTGAGCAGCTGCTGGAGCAGCTCGCGGGCCGGGAGCAGGTCGGGGTTGGTCTCGTAGGCCCGGCGCAGGTAGTCGATGGCGCGGTCGTGATCCTGGAGCTCGTCGAGGCACACGCGCGCGGCCTTGAGGGCGAGCACGGCGGGATCGGTGACCGAGTCGACGTCGGGCTCGTGCAGGCCCAAGAGCGCGTCGAGATCGCCGTTGTCGCGGTAGAGCCGGGCGAGGGCGCGCAGCGCTGGGGTGTAGCCGGGGGTCAGGCGAAGCGCGCGCTCGTAGGCCTCGCGGGCCGCGTCGCGGCGCTTGAGCTGGAGCTCGAGGGCCTCGCCGAGCTCGACGAGCACGGAGGTCCGCGAGACGTCGTCGTCGAGGCGCTCGACGAGGTGCTGCAAGGTCGTGACGAGCACCGGGGTGCGGCCCTCGGCGCGGCACAGCGCGGCCAGCTGGAAGAGCGAGAGCAGGTCGTCGGGGTCGATGCGCGTGACCTCTTCCAGGGTCGCGATCGCCAGGTCGACGTCCTCGAGCTCGTGCTGGGCCATGGCCGCGACCCGGCGCAGGGCTGCGAGGCGCTCGGGGCCGTCCTCGGTCTCGTCGGCCTGGCGCTGGAGGTTGGCCACGGCCTGCGGCCAGCGGCGCATCTTCTCGTAGACCCGGCCCAGGGCGCGCAGGCAGGCGGGGTTCTCGGGATCCTCGGCCACGGAGAGCTCGTAGATCTCGGCGGCGCGGGGCAGATCCTGGCGCAGGTTCTCGTGCACGGCGCCCAGGCGCAGCAAGATGGCCGCGCGCCCGGGGCCGGCGGTCACGGTCCGCGCCCACTCGTCGAGGTGGAGGACCAAGCCGGCGTGGTCGCCCGTGTACTCGAGCAGCTCGGCCAGGGCCTCGCGGACCCAGCGGTGCTCGGGGAGGTTGACCAGGCAAAAGCGCAGATCGGTCTCGAGCGCGCGCACGAGGTCCTTGCGATCCTCGGACAGCTTGGGCAGGCCGGTGACCGTGTCGGCGGGATCGGGGTTCTCGTCGACGAGGCGGCGCAGGGTCTCGCGGCGCAGCCGGGCCATCTGCTCGCGGACCAGGGCCTGCTCGCGCGGGGCGTCGAGGGTCTGGGCCACGCGATCGAGGATGTGCAAGTTGGCGGGCAGGCCCTCGGCGTCGCCCGAGGCCACGCGCTGCTCGATGTAGAGCGCGACCTCGGACAGGGGGGCGAGCATGTCGGAGCCGTCGCTGACTCGGGGCTCGCGGGCGGCGAGCTCGCGGACCAGGCTGTCGAAGGGCTCGTTGGACTCGGCCAGGGTCAGGAAGGCCAGGTGCAAGGCGGTGCTCGCCGACAGCGGATCCTCGGCGACGTCGGCCAGCTGGCGGTAGAGCTTGCCCAGGCGCACGGAGTCGCCGGTGGTCGCGACCAGGCGGATCAGCCGGCGCAGGGCGGTCTCCTCGCGCGGGTCGGCGTCGTGGGCCTGCTGGACCAGGCGCAGGCGCTCGTCGGGATCCTCGCTGAGCTCACTGAGCTCGAGCAGCAGCCACACGCGCTCGCGGGCGCTCTCGCAGGTGTCCAGGCGGCGGCCGAGGGCCTCGCGGCCGGCCGCGACGTCGTTGGTGATCGCGGCCGCCTCGGCGCTGAGCAGCAGCGCCTCGGGGTGGTCGGCCTGGCAGGCCAGGGCCTCGCGGTAGGCGTCCAGAGCCCGCTTGCGGTTGCCCATGGACTCCTCGCAGAGCAGCCCGAACTCGACCCAGGCGGCGGCGCGCTCCTCGGGGTCGCGCTTGGGATCGGAGCCGGCTTGCTCGAGCTCGGCGAGGGCCTCGGCCACGGAGTCGTCGCCGCTCGGGCGCAGCTCGAGCAGGGTCTTGGCGACGGCGCTGCCGCTGTCGCGCAGGAGCAGCTGGCCGTCCTCGCGGCGGCCCAGGCGATCGACCAAGATGCGCCCGGCCTCGGCCATGAGCGCCGCGCCGAGCAGGGGATCGCCGACCTCGCGGCTCTCCTCGGCGAACTCCTCGGCGAGCAGCTGCCAGGCGTCGGCGGTGCCCATGGGGACCGCCGTGGACATCAGGCTCGAGTGCAGCCCGGAGTGCACGCCCCACAGCAGCGAGGGGCTGTCGACCAGGGCCGGGGGGGCCTGCTCGCCACCTTCGCCGCGCTCGACTTGATCGAGGAGATCGGAGAGGTCGATGGCCCCGCTGATCTCCTCTTCGATGGGCCGGCCCACGCCGGAGTGGCGCGTGGTGAACATCTCCCCACGCAGCTCGAGATCGCTTCGTCGTCGTCGGCTCATCCGGGGAGAACCTCGAGTTGTTCGTGGGCGAGGGCCACCTGGTAACCGAGCGAGCGGCGCAGGCCGAGGTGGTCATCGCTGAGCAGGTAGCCGAGCAAGGCGGTGGCGCGCTCGCCGAGCAGGATCTTGTGATCGCCGCCGGCGAGCAGGCGCTCGAGGGCGGGGCGGGGATCGGCGGCCGCGAGCACGCCGGCGCGGTCTTGGGCCATGGTCAGGGCCTCGCGCAGGCGCTGGGGATCGAAGGTGTCCGTGGACTGGGCGAAGCTGCGCGCGGCCTGGTGGAGGTCGACGCGCGAGGCGGCGTCGGGCAGCAGCTTGACGACCCAGTCGGCGAGGCGGCGATCGATGGCCGGGACCTCGCCGCGGGCCGGGGCGAAGGCGTCGTCGGGGAGCTCGAGCTCGAGGGCGCGGCACAGGCCGAGGAGCAGGCCGAGCAGCCGCGGCTGGGCCTTGTCGGTGTGCAGGAAGTCGCCGCCGGTGGCCAGACGCATCATCGCCCGGCCGAGCTCGTCGCGGGCCCGGGGCGCGAAGGGGGCGCTGTTGATCTTGCGCCCGACGATCAGCGCGGGGCTGAAGCCGAGGTAGGCGACGACCGACTCCTCGGGCGCCTTGGGATCGAGGAAGACCAGGGGCTGAGAGATGCCCAGGGCGTCCGCGAGCGCGCGGGCGACCATGACCACGCCGGAGTTGCTGGGCAGCGCGCGGCCGCTGGCGAGGTCCACGGGGGGCGCCGGGGCGCCGGGTAGGTCGGAGAGCAGGAACACGCCCTCGTGGAGGAGGTCGAGGGCGTTGGAGCAGGGCAGGTCGCCGACCAGGAGATCGAGGGGCTTGCCGTCCTGGGCCGCGGGCAGCGGCCACGGCTCGGTCTGCAGGCGGTCGCAGGACACCCAGCGCGTCCCGCTCTCGCGCTCGTCCTCGGCCTCGCAGGTGACCTCGAGGATCGCCGTGGCCAGGTAGACCCCGTCGACCTCGCCGCACATGTCGAAGAGCTCTCGCAGCCCGCGGACCGGGGCGTGGTCGATGTCCTCGCTGCGCGGGAACTTGGCGCGCACGCCCTCGGCGCGCAGCCACGCGCGGTGGTGGGCGACGCCGGCGAGCAAGGTGGCCTTGGCCTCCTCGCGGCGGCCGAGCTTGCGCAGCGCCCGGTGGAGCTCGCGGAGCACGTCGAGGTCCGTGGGCTGCAGCAAGAGCAGCTCGCGCATGAGATCGACGGCGACGTCGGGCTTGCCGAGGGGGCCGCGGTGGAGATCCGCGAGCGCTCGGAGGCTGCGCACGCGCTGCTCGCCGTCGCCGAGCTCGACGAGCAGCTGGAGGGCCTCGACGCGCTGGGAGATGGCGCCCTGATCCGCGGCGATGCGGTCGGCGCAGAGCAGGGCGTGGCGCGGGTGGAAGCCGCCGCGGCCGGCCTCGAGGTAGTGGACGATCGCCTTGGCCGCCTCGCCGGCGCGCTCGAGGGCGTCGCCGGCGAAGTAGTGCAGGGCGGCGGTGCGCTCGGGCGAGAGCTCGCGGGACAGGGCGCGCTCGAGCTCGGCGACGACCTCGGGCCAGCGCTCGAGGCGGGCGTAGCCCTGGGCGAGGTCGGCGTGGATGCCCGGATCTTCGGGGTAGTCGTCGAGGCCGAGCTCGAGCAGGTCGACGGCGGCCTCGGGCCCGTCGGTGTAGGCGGCCAGACGGGCGGCCTCGCGCACGGCGTTGGGGTTGAGGCGGCCGTGCTTGGTCAGCGCCTCGAGCCGGCGCTCGAGCAGGCGCTGGAGCGGCGGCGCGCCGTGGTCACCGTGGGCGGCGTGGGTGCGCTCGAGGCCGCGGAAGGCCAGCTCGTCGGCGGGGTCGATGGCCAGGGCGCGGGCGAACAGGCCCCAGGCCTGGGAGTTGTGCGAGTGCAGCTCGGCGCTGCGCAAGGAGATGCTGCCGGCGCGGGACAGGGCGCGGACCTGGTGGCTGTGCAGCACGAGCACGTCGGCGAGGTGCTCGAGGGTGAGGATGGCCTCGCCGATGCGCTGCGGCCCGCCGAGGCGCTCGAGCACCCGGGCCTTGCAGTGCAGGGCGGGGGCGTAGTCGGGGCGGCGGGTGAGCGCCGACTCGGCGCGGGACAGGGCGCCCTCGAGGTCGCCGCGGCGCTCGTGGAGCTCGGCGGCGATGGTCTCGAACGCGGCCTGCTCGACCTCGTGCTCGGCCGAGGCCCCGGCGCGCTGGAGATCTTCGGAGCGGCGGTTGGCGTAGGTGTGCTGGCGCTTGCGCTTGACCCTCAGCCGCCCGCGGCGGGCGAGTGCGTGCCCGGGGGCGCGGTCGAGGATCCGCGCGTAGCCTGCGTCGGCGCTGTCGAGGTTGCCGGCGGCCTCCTCGGCCCGGGCGGCGCGGAACAGGTGCGCGAGCAAGCTGGGGTCGTCTTCGCGGGTCTGCTCGGCGAAGCGCTCGGCGGCGGCCTCGAGGGCGCCGGCGGCCCGCGAGGGTCGGCGGGCCCGGAACGCGGCCCGGGCGAGGCGCAGCTGGGTGACGAAGTCTTCGGGCCGGGCCTCGGCGACGGCTCCGAGGTACTGGATCGCAACGACGGCCTTGGGCGTGAGCTCGGCGAGCTGCAGGGCCAGGGCGCGGCGATCGTCGGCGCCGCGCTCCGTGGTCAGCCCGGCCTCGGCGAAGGCCTGGAGCTCGCGGCTGAGGCCGCGCTGCTCGTAGAGGCGCAAGAGCAGCGCCCGGGCCACGCCGAGCTGCGGCCACAGCTCGAGGGCGCGGGCGAGCTCGCGGATCGCCCCGTCGTGATCACCGAGGTGCTTGGTCCGAACGTTGGCGGCGCGGTGCAGGAGCAGGGCGCGGGTGCGCGGGCCCTGGACCGCGCTGGCGTGCTGCTCGAGCACCCGGACCAGGGTCTCCCAGCGGCTCAGCCGGGTCGCGAGGTTCTCGGCGGCGTGCAGCGCCGGCAGGTGCCTGGGCCAGCGCTCGAGCAGCTGCTCGAGCTCGCCGAGGGCGTCCTCGGAGCGGTCGAGGCGGGTCGCGAGGATGCTGGCGAGCTCGAGGCGCAAAGACACCTGGCGCCCGCGGTCGGTGGCGTAGAGCAGGCGCTTGCGCAGCAGCGAGAGCAGCCGGTCCCAGTCACGATCGCCACGCAGCAGGGCCTCGAGGCTGTCCATGCCGGCCTGGTGATCGTCGACCTGCTCGAGGGTGCCCTCGAAGAGCTCGCGGGCGCGGTCGCGGTCGCCGAGCTCGAGGGCGAGCTCGCCGGCGCGGTGCATGAGCTTGGCCTTGCGGACCGGGCTGAAGGTCAGGCGGACCTCCTGCTCGGTGATCTTGAGCAGCTCCTTGGTCTTGCCCGTGCGCGCCATCAGCCGGGCGAGGCGCTGGAGCGAGGGCATGTGCTCGGGGACCTCCTTGAGCAGCGCGACCAAGTACTTGATGGCGTGCTTGGGATCCTCGGCGTTGGAGTGGAGCTGGCCGAGCACCGAGAGCAGGAAGACCCGGCGCGGGCTGGTGTCGGCGGCCTCGAGCTCGGCCTCGTAGAACTCGGCGAGATCCTCGGGCCTGCCCATCTGGTGGAGCACGCGCTCGAGGCGGTCGCGGGTCGGCCGATACTGCGGGGCGATCTGCGAGGCCTCCTCATAGAGGCGGCGGGCGCCCTCGAGCTCGCTGAGGTGCTCCTCGAGGACCTGGCCGGCGCGCAGGTGAGCCTGGGCGGTCTCGGCCTTGGTCAGCCCGGCCTCGGTGGCGGTCGCGGCCTGGAGCTTGAGCAGCTCGAGCAGCTGGGACCACAAGCCGTTGGTGATCAGGTAGCGGGCCGTGTCCTCGACCGCCGGCACGTGGGCCGGGAACAGGCGCAGGGCCTTGCGCATGGCGGCGAGGCCCTCGTTGACCTTGTCGAGGCGGATCATCGCCAGGCGACCGACGCGGTAGAAGAGCTCGGCGCGCACGGCCGGCTCGCCGTCGCCGATCGCCCGCAGCTGACCGAGGCAGGCCTCGAGCGCGACCTCGTAGCCGCTCGAGCTCATCGCCAGCTCCTCGAGGTTGCGCCACAGCGAGAAGTTGTCGGGCTGGGCCTGGGTCGCGGCCAGCAGCAAGGTCACGGCCGCGCCGCGCTCGCGGTGGTCGTGGAGCACCAGGCTCGCGCGCGCCAGCGGCATGGCGCGCAGCCGGGCCGGGCGGGCCTCGGCCTCGACCTCGAGGGCGCGGAGCATCAGCGCGGGGTCGCCGGAGAGCTCGGCGATGCGGAAGAGATCCGTGATCAGCCCGAGGTGACCCGGGACGAGCTCGAGGGCGTGGAGCAGCATGTCCGCCGCGAGGTCGAGGTCGCCGGCGTGGCGGGCCTCGAGCATCGCGAGGTCGTGGAGCAGGCCGGCCGAGGCGCCGCGATCTTGGAGGACCTCGAGCTGCTGTTCGAGGTTGGCGATGGTCCCGAACACGTCGCCGCGAGCGAGGGAGACGCGCTCGACGGAGCGGAGCACCGCGAGGTCGCGGGGCGTGGCCTTGAGCGCGGCCTCGTGGCACTGCTGGGCAGCGCGGAGATCTCGGAAGAAGCGCTCGACGAGCTGGCCGCGCTCGCGGTAGAGGGCGGCGGCCTCGCGCGGGTGACGGGTCGCTCGGATCTCCTGGTCGAGGAAGGTGACCGCGTTGCGGACGTCGTTTCGCTCGCTGTAGATCCGGTAGAGCAGGCGCATCGCCGGGCGCAGCTCGGCGATGGTCGCCAGCGCGGCGCGGAGGTGCTCGACCGCCTGCTCCTCGTTGTCGAGGGCCATGGACCAGCGCGCGATGGTGAAGGAGAGCACCGCGCGGAGCTGGCCGTTGCTCGCGGGGGTCGAAGCGAGCGTGCGAGCGACCTCGTCGATGGGCATCAAGGCCCGCGACACGGAGCCTGGCATCAGCGCGCTCCTCCTGAAGACGGCTGGCCCGATCCCGACGCGAGCGCCGGCTCCGAGGCAGGGGTCACGAGCCGGCCTCCTCGCCGTGGGTGCCCGCAGGCGCGCCGCGCCAGGGTCGACCATGGACGCTGGGCTCGCGCTCGAGGTCGAGTCGGCCCGGATCCCGAGCGCTGAGCGACGCCGCGCATTCGTCCGGGATTGTACACGCCGCGGCCCTTGCTGGGGCAGCACGGCGCGGTCGATCGTACCCGCGAGTGGCGCGGGTCGAGGACCTCCCCGGGCGCGCTCAGCCGGCGAGCTCCTCGAGGTAGTCGTTCAGGTGGTAGAGAGTGGGCTCGCGGCCCTGGGAGGCGGCCCGCGTGGCGAGCAATTCGAGGATCAGCAGCAGGGTCTCGAAGCGGCCCGTGAGGCTGTAGTACTGGTCCTCGGGCATGGGCGGGGCCTCGTCGAGGCGCTCGAGGACCCACTCGTGATCGCTGAGCGCGGCGGGCCCCTCGGCCGGGGCGTCGGCAGGTGCTCGCTTGCGCAGGTGATAGGCGCCGTCGAGCTCGGCGCCCTCGGGCAGGCGCGGGTCGTCGCCACCGGGTGGCCCGGAGAAGATCGCCTCGTAGGCCATGTCGACCGGGGAGAAGTGCACGAAGGCTGGCTCGAGGAGCAGGCGCAGGCGTCGGGGCTCGGTGCCGTCGCCAACCCACCTCGCGCCAATCTCGCGGCAAATCAGCTCCCCGAACCACGCCCCCGCCTGCGCGGCGATCAACCGCAAGATGGGCTCGCGCTGCTCTCGGCGGAGCAGGCTCAGGTAGTGGTCGACGTAGGCGAGGGCGACGGGATCGTCCTCGAGAGGGATCCCCAGGGCGCGGTCGAGTTGCTCACGAAAGCCGCCTGTCAGCTGGTCGACCAGCTGGCGGGTTCGATCGGGACCGCCGTCCCCGGGCGGGGGGGACCCCGAGGGATCGGAGAGGTCGGACTGCGCGCCTGTTCCGCGGGTGCTGTGCTTGTCGTCCGTCACGATGTCCGGTGCAGCTTTACACTGAGAAGACCGCGGCGCTATCGTTCGCCAGTGACGAAGGTCCTAGGCTCGAGCTGGGCCGTCGACGTGACCTACGCCTGTCGATGCGGCACCCACTATCGGGCGACTCGCTGGCGTTGGATCGACCGCGAGACGATGGCTGAGGAGGCGGATCGCTGCCGGGTGGACGGACCCCTGCGAGGCCAGTGTCCGTCCTGCTCCACGCCGGCCTCGGCGCGGACCCACTGGCTGGAGATCGAGCCGTCGCGCGAGCGCGCCGTGCTCTACCTCGGGCCGCACCAGCGCCACCAGCTGGTCGAGGCGCTCGCGGAGCACCTCGAGGGCGTGCGCGCGCGGGTCGAGGCCGGCGCGCTGATGCACGCGGGGCCGTGGCTGCTGCGGCCGCTGTGGCACTTCGATGACAGCACCACGAGCGCTGTCACGGCGATCCGCGAGGTCAACCCGCGGCTGCTCGGCTCGGACCACGAGGACACGGCCAAGCGCCGCGCGCCCACGGGCTCCGGCGTGCCCAAGATCGTCGGCGCGCACCCCTGGCCCGCGCCGGTCCCGGCCAGCGAGGCGCCGGACACCTACCTCACGATGCTGAGTATGGATCTCGGCGCGGCCTCGGGGCAGGACGACGAAGAGATCGTGACCATCGATCTCGTCCTCGACGAGCCGGGCCGGGCGCTGTGGGGGCAGGCCGCGCTCCAGGTCCGGCCGATCCACCTGCGCGAGCATGGCTACCCGCTGATCGGCGTGCGCTTGGTCGCGTCCTACCTCGGGCGCATGTCACTGATCGACGGGATCGTCGACGTCGGCAGCGAGCGCGCCGCGGAGATCTTCGGCGCGCTCTCACGTCGCTTCCGCGTCCAGCTGGTGCTGCGCGGGGACGGCGTGACCTCGGTGGTTCGGCGTGAGGTCTCGGCTCGAGATCTCGAGCGCAACGCGGCGCTGTGCCTCGAGTCGGCGAGGGCCGCCCTCGCGCGCAGCGAGTACCCCCGCGAGGCCTTCGCCTCGGCCCTCGAGCACCTGCGCGAGACCCCGCTGGAAGATCGCCTGACCGGCGCGCCGCAGACCCTGGTCGCCGGCGCCTACCGTCACCTGATCTCGCCGCGCGAGACCTGGGTCGCGCTCGAGCACCTCGAGGCCTCCTCGGACAAGAAGAACCTCGCGCACCTGCTCGAGGTCGACGGCCTGTCCGTCGACGAGTACGAGGCGATCCGTCGCCGGGTGCTCGTCGCCTCCGTCGAGCATGGCCTGTGCGCGCCGCGTCGCTTCTGGCGACGGATCATCGCCTCGGGCCTCGCCGACGACTTCAACGACTACGCCTCACGCCTGGCGCGAGCGCGGGCCGAGGCGGATCAGGACGGCGACGATCTCGACACGGAGCAGCGCGCGGCCTCGTGGTCGCGGATCGCCGAGCTGTGTGATCTCAAGCAGCTCGAGTACCCCGTCGAGCTCGTCCGCAAGCTCGGCCTCGAGGCCGATCGTCCGCGGCATCGCGGCGGGACGGAGCCCTCGGGACGCCAGCTCTCGCGGCGTGAGCCCGGCGTGGGCCGGCGGGTCGCGGCGGGTGAGATCCTCGCCCGCCCCGGCGGTCGGGACGGGAGCGGGAACCTGCGCGAGCAGCTTCGGGATCCGCAGATGCGCCTGCGCGTGGCGACGGCTGCGCTGGCCAACGGCGGGACGCCCGAGTCGCTCGAGGCCGTGTTCTCGGCCCTCGAAGAATTCGACGAAGAAGAGCTGCTGGCGATCATGCCGAGCCTCGCCGAGCTCGGCACCCAGGCCGTGCCAGCGCTGCACGCCAAGCTCGGATCGCCGCGTCAGCAGGTCCGCCACGCGGCGGTGATTTTGCTCGGTATCGCGCGAGATGCTTCGAGCATCGTTCCACTGATCCGAAGGCTCACGCAGGAAGATACCCGCGTATGGTTTGATGTCGCGCGGGCCATCGGCGCGCTCGGGACGACAGCGCTGGAGCGATTGTGCGCGTTGCTACGTCAGAGCAAGCGAGGCGAGCAGTTCCCCATCGAACACCGCGAGCTCATCGGTCGCGCGGGGCGGGCGATGGCGGAGGTGGTGATTGCTGGAGGTGGACCGGACGGCATCGCACGCGACGCCGTGGAGGCGCTCGCGCAGTCGAGCGAGACAGACATCGCTCTCGCGGCGGGTCGGGCACTTGCTACACTGCACGACGTGAGCGTCGCGGGAGCACAGATTCGCGGAGAGCGATCGCTGCCAGACATCACACAGCTGCGGGGCTTTGCTCGTCGCGCCTACGAGGCGATCTTGGTCCCCGAGCTCGACATCCTCGACGAAGAGGTCGAGGCCGAGCTGCTCTAGCGTCAAAAGCAGTCCTCAAATGCGCTACGGAATCTTCAGCGACACGCACGCCAACCTCACGGCCCTCGAGGCCGTCATGCGCAGCTTCGAGGGCGAGAAGGTCGACGCGCTGATCTGTCTCGGCGACACGGTCGGCTACGGCTCGCAGCCCAACGAGTGCTGCGACATCGTGCGCAAGAACGCCAAGTTCACCATCCTCGGCAACCACGACGCCGCCGTCGCCGGGCGCATGGACTACAGCTACTACTACGACGCCGCGCGCGAGGCCCTCGACTACCACCGGCGGATCCTCAGCGACGAGAACATGGAGTGGCTGCGCAGCCTGGCCTTCATCGAGAAGGACGAGGACACGCACTTTTGCCACGGCTCGCCCGTCGACCTCGAGGAGTTCGAGTACATCTTCAGCGTCGAGCAGGCGGCGACCTGCATCCCGATCTGGGACCGCCTGGGTCAGGCCACCTTCATCGGCCACTCGCACCTGTGCAAGGCCTTTGCGATCAGCCGCGAGCGCGTGTTCGAGGTCGTCACCCGCGAGTTCGAGGTCCGCAGCGAGTATCGCTACGTGATCTCCGTGGGCAGCGTCGGCCAGCCGCGCGACCACGACCCGCGGGCGAGCTACACGATCTACGACAGCAGCCGCCGGCACTTCGAGTTCAAGCGCGTCGAGTACGACGTGGCCGAGGCGGCCAAGCGCATCTACGACATCGGCCAGCTCAGCGACAGCTTCGGCGCGCGGCTCTTCGCCGGCGTCTGAGCGCCGTCGAAGCGCGGGCGAGCCGAAGCTGCTCGCGAGACTGCCCGGGGCTCGGCCACGGGCAGTTTTCGTTTTGTCGTCGGGCGTGCGCAGCGACGCCGTGACGAGCAGCGATACGGTGACGGGCAGCGACGCCGTGACGAGCAGCGATACGGTGACGGGCAGCGACGCCGTATGAGGGAGCGGGCAGGAGTGAGGATCAGGGAGCGGCCACGCTCGCCTCGATCAACTTGGTGTCCTCGAGCTCGGGGAGCAGGGGGCTCGCCTTGGTGCCCGCGTCCTCGAGCATGCGCAGCGTGGAGGCTGCCTCGCTCGCGTCCCGGGCGACGACGAAGAGCCGCGGCTGGCGGTGACCGTGGCGGCGCGAGGGCTGGGCGCCGAGCAGGAGGGCGCCGCCGGACTCGCTCGATGCGAGGCTGGTGGCCAGCTCGATGGGCTTGGCCAGGGTCGAGAGATCTCCCGCGAGGCCTACGCGGTGACCGTCCAGTACATCGAGCAGCGCGGGGATGTTCGGAGCCTTGGTGACGGCGACCCGCGCACTGCGCGAGTCACCCGCGTCGGGCTGATCCCCAATCCAGCGCAGGCCACCTTCACGCACTGCGATTGCGACGCGCGCACGGTCGGACTGCCCCGCGCTGACCATCAGCGACGCGACGACGTTGGCCGCGCGGGTGGGGGCGTCCCCCGGGAGCACGGCGAGGGCGTAGCTGCGGGTGGACTCGTCGACCTCGAGCCACAGCCGCCAGCGCGCCGGCGGTCGACCGACCAGGCCTTCGCTGGAGCCCACTCGGATCGCCGCTGCGCCCAGCCAGCGCTCGACCCAGGGGTGAATCATCGACTCGATCTGCCACAGCGAGAAGCTCTCTCCGAGCGCACGGCGCTGCGCCTCGAGGCTCGCGAGGCGGTCGAACCAGGGCGGAGAGGAGATGGGGGTCCTGCGCGGATCGTTCATGGGCACTCCAGACGAAGGCAGGCCGACGGCGAGCGTCGCGCGGCGAGCGGTCGAGGGTTTGTGGCATCGCCCGCATGCGCTCGGCTTCTGGGGTGCTTTGGGGTCCCCTGGCGAGCGTAGCGAGTGACGTTCACTCCGACTCTAGCAGGGGCGAGACATATCGTCACTGGTAAACTGTGTGACCGGGGCATCTTTTTTTTGCCCTGGTGATCCCCGGATACGAAGCGCTGCCAGGGCGGTATCGGGTGGCCAGCCTCGTCTATGCTCACGCTTCGATGCCGCGCTTCGAAAGCGAGGATCGCTTTTGGGAGATCGAGCGCGAAGGCAGGATCCTTCGCATTCGCTCCGGCAGGATCGGTGAAGCCGGAGACGATACCCAGCGGAGCGAACACTTCGTCGCTGTCGCCAAGCGTCAGTTCGACGAGGCGATCGCAGCCAAGCTCGCCGAGGGCTACGTGCAGGTCGAGGACGTCGGGCTGCGGGACTTCCCGCGCAACGAGAGCCTCGAGCGTCGCTTGCTCGAGGAGCTCGATCCCGACAGCGAAGGCGAGGCCGCGATCGCGTGGGCGGTGCTCGGCGACTGGCTCGACGCGCGCGGCGATGTCCGTGGCCAGCTGATCGCCATCGACGAGGCGCTGCGCCGCTTCGATGAACTCGCGGGGGCAGGGGGCAGCGAGCTCGAGCGCAGCCGGCTCGAGGCGCACCGAGATCGTCTGCTGCGCGAGTGGGTGCCCAAGTGGATCGGGGATCTCGCCCACCTGTGCGGCAAGGAGCGCCCGCTCGAGGTCACCTGGGATCACGGCTGGATGGCCGGCCTGCGCCTGGGGACCTTGCCCGGCCGCCTGGATCTGTCGAGCTGGCGCCTGGGCATCCGCGATCTGGTCCCCGTGCTCGAGCAGGTGCTCGAGCACCCCCTCGCCGGGCTGCTGCGCAAGCTGGTCCTGGCCGAGCTCGATCCCCGCGGCCGCCGAGACTATGGCCAGGCGCTCGCGGTCCTGGCCGCCCAGCCGCGGCGCGCGTTGATCCGCCTCGAGCTCGGCGCGCTCACCCAGGAGGACTGGGTCCGCGACGTCAACGGCAGCTACAAGCAACGCACGGTGCTCACCCGCGCGGGCTTCCTCGAGCCACTGGCCGAGCTCGAACGCTGGGCGCCGCGGCTGCGAGCGCTGCGGATCATCGGCCGTCAGCTCGGCCCGCTGCCGCCCATGCCCCAGCTGCGCGCGCTCGAGCTCCAGGTGCCGACCTTGACCGTGGGGCTGCGCTCGAGCCTGGCCAACAACCCCTGGCCCAAGCTCGAGCGGCTGTGGCTGCGCTGCACCGACGTCTACGATCCCTGGTCGCGGGAACAGCTGGGCAGCGGGGCGGAGCTGCGTCGGCTGCTTTGCGGCCTCGCCGGTCCGCTGCGCGAGCTCGGCGTCCAGGGGCCGACGGCGCTGGTCACCGTGCTCGAGTTCATCGACGAGCTCGAGCTGCGAGCGCTGCGGCTGCCGCGGCTGAGCGAGCCCGCGGCGCGGCTGCTGCTCGAGCAGGCCGGGCGCCTCGACAGCGTCGAGCACATCGTGCTCGAGGACGCGAGCTGCGATCCGAGCTGGCCCGAGCTGCGGGCGCGCTTCGGGGCGCGGATCGTCTCGCTGCGCGGCGCCTTTGCGGAGCTCGAGCAGCCCGATGGCCCGGGGCGCTGGCTCCCGGACCGCGTCTGGCGGGGTTGAGCGCGCGGGGCTGAGCGCGAGGGGGGGGGCCTACTTGAGGATCCGGCGCTCGATCAGCTTGGCGGCCAGGTCCCGCGGCACGGGCTTGGAGAACAGGTAGCCCTGGGCCTCGGCGCAGTCGAGCAAGGTCAGCTCGTGGGCCTGCTCGTGGGTCTCGACGCCCTCGGCGACGACGCCCACGCCGAGGTTGTGGGCGAGGCCGACGATGCTCGGGACGATCGCGGCCTTGCGATCGTCGATCCCGACCATGTCGACGAAGCTCTTGTCGATCTTGAGGCCGTCGATCGCAAAGCGGTGCAGGTAGCTCAGCGAGCTGTAGCCCGTGCCGAAGTCGTCGATGTAGAGCTGGATCCCGCGGTCGCGCAGGCGCCCGAGGATCCGCGTGGCGGTGGTCGGGTCGTCGATCAGCGTGCTCTCGGTCAGCTCGAGCTTGACCGAGCGCGGGTTGAGGCCGGTCTCGGCCAGGACCTTCTCGATGTCGGTGACCAGGGTCGGCGAGCCGAGCTGGTGTCCCGAGAGGTTGATCGAGATCGAGACGTCGTTGGCCTCGGGGTAGCGGCGGTGCCACGCGGCCATCTGCGAGCAGGCCTCGCGGAACACGAACTGTCCGATCGGCACGATCAGCCCGGTCTCCTCGGCGAGGTAGATGAACTCGACGGGGCCGATCACGCCGCGGCGGGGATGGTTCCAGCGGACCAGGGCCTCGAAGCCGGTCAGCTTGCACGAGCCGAGCGCGACGATCGGCTGGTAGTAGACCTCGAACTCCTGGTTGACGATCGCCTCGCGCAGCTGCATCTGCGTGCGCAGGGTGTTGAGCGCCTCTTGGCGCATGGCCGAGTCGAAGGTCGAGCTGCGCGACTTCCCGCGCCGCTTGGCGCGGCTGGTGGCCACGCCGGCGTCGCGCAGGACCTCGGCGGGGCGCTCGTAGTTGCGGCTGCTGTTGGTGATGCCGATCGAGGCCGTGGTGAAGATCGTCTGCTCGTCGAGCTGGAAGGGCTGGCGCAGGGCCTCGTGGATCGCGTCGGCGAGGGTCGAGGCGTCTTCGAAGCGCTCGATGTTCTCGAGCAAGATCGCAAACTCGTCGCCGCCGTAGCGGCAGACCAGGGCGCCCTCGCTGACGCAGCCGCGCAGGCGCTGGGCGAGCTGCGCGAGGATCTGATCGGCGGAGTCGAGGCCGATGCTGTCGTTGAGCACCTTGAAGCGATCGAGGTTCATGAACAGCACCGCGAACTTGAACTCGTCGTCGCGGCGGGTGCTCTCGATCGCCCGCTCGAGCCGCTCGATGAGCACGCGGCGGCTGGGCAGGCCGGTGAGCTCGTCGTGCATGCCCGAGGCCGTGGCGTCGCTGCGCTTGCGCCAGTTGATGTCGGTCAGCGAGCCGGCGAGGGCGACGGCGCGGCCCCAGCGATCGCGGCGCACGAGCCCGCGGCTGAGCACCCAGCGGAAGTTGCCGTCGCGCTGGCGGATGCGGTGCTCGAACTGGTGGATGTTGCGGCGGCCGTCGATGTGCGCGCGGATGTCCGCGCGCAGGCCGGGCAGATCGTCGTGGTGGACGCGCGAGAACCAGGTCTCGCGGCTGTCCTCGAAGGACTCGTCGCTGAGTCCAAAGAGCTGGTGCCAGCGCGCGGAGTAGCGGACCTCTTCGCTGCGGAGGTCCCACTCCCACAGGCCGTCGTTGGCGGCCCGCAAGATCAGCTCGTGGCGCGCTCGAGCCTCGTGCAGGGCGACGTTCGTCTGGGCCTGCTCGAGCGCGTGGCGGATGCTTCGCTCGAGCATCCGCGGCTCGAGATCGTCGAGCCCGAGCACGTCGATGGCTCCCGCGGTCCGCATGCGCTCGCGCGAGCTCTGGCCATCTAGGCACAGGGCGAGCAGCGGGGTCTCGTCTCCGCTGTCACTGCGGCGCACGTGCGGGTCGAGGGTGCTGGCGTCGACCAAGAAGACGTCGACCTCGGCGTCGCGGCGATCGAAGTCGAGCGCGGTCGGGTGCACGGTGGTCGTGGTGAAGCGCCACGCTTGCGCAGCCTCGAGCGCCGCCGTGACTCGCTGGGCGATCTCGGCTTCGGCACCGATCAACACGTGGGCCGTGGGGCGGTCGTCCTGGATCGTGCTCTTGCGGTCGCCGGTCACGTAGGCTCAGGTCCCCTTGCGCGCTGATCAGTCTTCGAGGTGCCGACGAACGAGGTGGTCACGGCGTGACCCAGGCGGCGGTCGTGCCGCGCAACGCGAGCGGCGATGAGACAAAGTGAGCGAGGCGCTCACGAGCGGGCCCTCATTTCACGGGTTGCTGGCCATGGTCGTCAAGCCCCGCAATTTGCGTAGCGGCGCACTCGGTCAGCGAGGGCGGTGAGATCCTCGCAAAGTCCGCGACTTCCCGACCTGGGTCCAGGCCGAGACCCACCTGGCGGAGGGTGAAGCTTCGATCACGCTGTGCGGACGAGCGGTGCTCGGCCACCGCGGAGCTCACGGCGTCGGGAGCCAGGCTGGGCGCGTCGTGGGCGCGTCGCCACAGAGACGGTCGGCCGTGGGCTGTGCGAGGCGCGATCGAGTCGATCGCGCACGTCCAGATCGACCGGCGCCGGCGAGCTCGGGCTCAGCGCGCGGGGGCTCAGAGCTCGGGGTGCGGGAGCAGCTCGAGGCGCGCGGCGTTGGTCGAGTTGGCGCGCTCGCGGGTGATCAGGTGGCGGATGCGGAGGCGGTGGACCTGGTGGCGAAGGTGCGCGCGCCACTGCTGATCAATGTCGCCGTCGGCGAAGCGCCGCGAGTAGGCGACGGGCGCGGGGGCCAAGCTCGCGAGGTGCAGGGCCTCGTGGAGCTCGAGCTCCCGGGCGTCCTTGCCAAAGTGGTAGCGGGCCGCCTCGGCGACGCCGTGGATCTCGGGGCCGAGCTCGATGATGTTGAGGTAGACCTCGAGGATCCGCCGCTTGTCGACCTCGCGCTCGAGCTCGGCGGCGATCAGCGCCTCGGCGAGCTTGCGGGTGATCGAGCGATCGATGCCCAGCCACAGGCTGCGCGCGGTCTGCTGGCTGATGGTGCTCGCGCCGCGGCGGACCCGGCCCTCGAGCACGTTGAACCAAAACGCCCGCTCGAGCTGCTCGCGGTCGAAGCCGTCGTGCTCCCAAAAGCGGGCGTCCTCGAGGATCACGAAGGCGAGCTCGAGGTTGGGGACCTCGCGCAAGCTGACGAAGTCCTCGTCGCCGGGGGCGAGGGTGCGGCGCTCGACCCTGCCCGCGCCGGTCACGAAGTCGTGGTGGTAGACGCCGCGCAGGCCGTCGAGGTCGACGCCGGGGCCGAGGCGCTCGACGCTGCACGCCTCGAGCACGGGGAAGTCGAAGCGCAGCTCGCCGGGGGGCACGAAGGCCTCGTGCTCGGGGAGCACCAGCTCGCCGTCGACGAGGTTCTTGGTCCGCGCCGCCGCGAGCTCGGCGAACTCGATGTCGAGGCCGAGGTGGACCTCCAGCTCGCCGCGCAGCTCTGTGCCCGCGAGCACCGGCGCCGCGCCTTCGGGCAGGGCGTCGAGGAGCTGCTGGCAGGGGAACTCGGGGGTGTCGAGGGCCACGCGCAGGCCCTCGTCGTCGTACTCGCCGGTGATCTGCGCCCAGGCGCCGGCGTGGGCGACGAGCAGCTCGCCGCTGGTCCGCGCGCCGGGGATCCCCGGGCCGCGCTCGCGGCGGAGCTGGCCGTCGAGGTCGAGGGTCTCGAGCTTCAGGGGGCGGGGCGCGAGCAGCTCTCCGCCCACGCCGAGGCCGCGCAGCTCGATCGACTCGAAGCTCGCCTGGCTCAGGCCGGGGCCGCGATCGATGATCAGCCGCCCGTCCATGCGCGCGGCGTCGAGGTCGAGCTCGAGGCGATCGCCGAGGCGATCGGAGAGCTGGCGGCCGAGGAGCGCGGCGATCGGCTCGAGCAGGGCGAGGGGGAGGTCCTCGGCCTCGAGCTCGAGGCGCTCGCCCTCGCCGGCGCGGGACAAGCTGAGCCGAGCCTGGCCGCCGGCGCTCTCGCGCAGGGCCACGCTCCCGCCCTCGGGGCCGACGCGCCCGAAGATCTGCAAATTGTTGTGCGCGGGGGCCTCGTCCCGATCGGCGAGGGCGAGGTTGACGGTCCCGGCGAGCTCGAGCTCCCGGGGGCGCTCGTCGGAGGTCGCCACGCTCATGTCGGCCCGGACCCAGGCGTTGTCGTCGCCGTCGCCGAGCTCGACGCGGCCGCGGGCGAAGATCGGGCCGTCGCCCGGGAGCTCGACGCTGGGATCGCGCAAGGTCGCGGTGAGGCCCTCGCTCAGCTCGAGCTCGGCCTGACCGCGGACCTGGACGTGGATCGGGACGCCGCGCAGCTGCACGAGCATGCGGGCCAGGGGATCCGCGGCGGGGGGATCCTCGCGCGTCTCGCTGGCGGGCTGCTCGGGCTGGGAATTTTCGCTGGCGGCGGGCTCGCTGGCGCTGGGCCGGGGGCCGCCGCGGCGAAGGAGCGCGCGCAGCCCCTCGATCTCGACCTCCACGCCGGCGCTGCCAGGGCGCACGCGGATCGAGTCGGCGTGCACGTGCCCGCGCTCGCCGGGCAGGGGACGATCGACGCCGCGCAGCTCGAGGCCGCCGAGATCGAGGTCGATGACGAAGCGCTCGCCGGCGCCGAGCCGGTCGCGCAGGCGCTGGTGGGCCGAGGTCTCGGCGAAGGCGGGCGCGCTGGCGGCCGCGGTGGCCAGGCCCATGCTCAGGACCCAGGCGCCGATCGATCGGCGCCCACGCGGGGACTTGGCAGAGGAGCGGTGGGCCACGGCGGTCTCGGGCTCAGCGGAGCGCTTGGGTGAGGGAACGGGGGAGCTCGCGGGCGGCCAGGGTCCCGCTGAACAGGCTGGCAGCGAGCTCGAGGAAGGACATGCCGGCCGCGCGGGCGACCCGGGCGACGACGCTGTCGCGGTGCACCGGGGGCAGCGGCTCGACCTCGAGGATCACCTCGTTGTCGCGGGGGGTGACCACGAGATCGACCCGGGTGGGCCCCTCGTCCAGGCCGAGGGCGGCGCTGGCTCGCAGGGCGAGGTTGCTCAGGCCGACGCGCCGGGTGGCGTCGAGCTGGGGCGGGCAGGTCATGGTCTGGATCCGCGAGCCGGTGCGGGGGTCGTCGGTGAAGGTCCGGCCGATCTCGGCCATGCCCAGTACGGCACCGCGGAAGACGACCACGGAGATCTCGCGGCCTTCGATGGCGCGCTCGACAAGGATCTCGGGCTCGAGGGAGCGCGGGTGTTCACCATCACCGAGCTCCGCGAGGGCGCTCATGACGGCCTCGTGGCCCTCGAAGCGGCGCAGCCCGGCTCCCGCCGCGCCGCGGCGGGGCTTGAGGACGCAGGCGCGGCCGAGGCGCTGGAGGGCCTGGCGGGTCTTTTGGACATCGCCCCCCGGGACCACCGTGCGGGGCACGGGGAGGTTGTGGAAGGCGAGGCGCTGGCGGCAGAGGAGCTTGTCGTAGGCCCCTGCGATGGCCTGGGGGGCGGGCCCGAGGACCGGCAGGCCGCAGTCGCGGGCGGCCGCGTGGAGGCGGCCAGTGCCCCCTGCGGGGCCGTGGGCGAGGATCAGCAGGCGATCTACCGCGGCCCCGCGCGGCCCGAATTGATCGGCCATCATCGCGGCCACGGTGCTCGGCTCGGCGCTGCTGGGGAGGCGAAGGATCGGCGCCTCGAGGCCCAGGAGCTGGGCGGCGTCTTGGAGATCCTCGCCGCTGCGGCGCTCGGCGGGCTGCCAGGGGCCAGCGTCAGCGTACGTTGCGCTCAGGCCCCGAGGGGTCGAGGCAGGGCCGGAAGACACCGCAATACCGAGCGTGAGGGCACCCATTGCTTGGCCGCTAGCAGGGCTTGCCAACGGCCCGCAAATTTTCGGATAGTTTTAGGGCTCTCTCTGCCGCGCCGGTCTGGCGTGGTGGTCCACCGAGCCGGCGACCTTCGCCGCCAACGTGGCCCGAGCGCTGCGCCGTCGTCCACCTCTCGGCGCGCAGCCGAGAGGGAAGGGCCCTCCGGCAGCCTCAAGATGACCTTTCTCGAAGCCGCGATCGAGGTTCTCCGAGACGCCGACGGTCCCTTGCACTACAAGGAGATCGCGCGGCTCGCCGTGGACCAAAAGCTCCTGTCCCACGTGGGGCGCGACCCCGAGGCGGCGATGCAGACCTGCCTCAATCAGGCTGTGCGAAGCAAGGTCCACGATGGGGCCGTCACGCGCTCCAAGCCTGGGCACTACTGCATCCGCGCCGGGGCCAAGCTCCCCGATCCGCCAGAGCCCCCCGCGGCTCCCGAGCCGCTCCCGCTGCCCGCCGAAGACAAGTCGAGCGACACGCGAGGGCGCAAGAAAAAGTCCAGCAATTCCAAGAAGAAGGCCAGCAAGTCTTCGAAGAAGGACGAGCCAGCCGGCGGCAAGAAGCGGACCCGTCGGCGCAAGAAGGCCGAGCCCTCCGAAGAGGAGGAGACGCCCGACGAGCAGGTCGAGGCGTCCAGCGAAGAAGACAGTGGTGAGGAGGCCGCGGAGGAGACCGCGACCACAGCCGAGCCCGAGGCCGAGACCGAGACCGAGACCGAGACCGAGACATCCTCGGAGCGCGCCGCCGAGGCTGCGGCCGCGGCCACGCTCGACGTCACCGCCGGGCCCCCCATCCCCATGCCCACGCTCGATCCCAGCAAGGTCCGCTTCCACGGACCCGAGGGCTCTGGCCTCGAGGGCGAGACGGACATCGCGTTGGTCATGGCCAACGCCATGTCGAGGTTGGTCGACGAGCGACCAGAGCTACGAGAGGAACTCGACGCCATGCAAAAGGGTCAGGCACCCGTTCCCGAGGTCATCGAGGTTGGTCGCAAGCGCCGCCGAGACAGCGATCGAAACGACCGCAGCGACCGCGACCGTGGCGAGGATGAGCGCGGAGGACGCCGCCGTCGTCGTCGCCGCCGCAAGAGCCGCCGCGTCGACTGGTCCGAGGGCGCCGCCGTCTCGGCCTCGCGCGGCCAGGAGCTGCTGGATCAGGTCGCTACCGTGCTCCTCGAGGCTGGCCCGCGCTCCTTGCACGTGCGCCAGATCGCCGAGAGCCTGGCCAGCCAGAACGTGCTGGGCGGTGAGATCTCCGAGATCGAGCGTGCGGTCACCGCGGCGCTCCTCCTCGACGTCCACGTCCGCGGGGAGGCCTCGCGCTTCGCCATCCGCGGGGACGCGCGCTACCAGCTCCGGGGCGCCCGCCTGCCCGAGAAGGCCGCCGCCGCGGAGTACGCCGCGCGCCGCGCTGTCGAGCAACTCGAGAAAGAGACTCATGGTCAGCTTCTCTCGTGGTTACAGACACTTGGGGCGCGTTCCCTCGAGTCTCTCGTGAGGGTTTGGTTGGACCGCGAATCCTACCCGTTGGTTGCCACGCTCCCGCCTGCGCGGGGCCTGGGCAAGCTGATCGTCGAGGACGCCGAGGGCGACAGCGACGACTCGCGCCTGCTCGTGCTGATCGTCCCGCGCAAGACCAGCCTCGAGCCCAAGCTCTGGGAAGGTGACGCCGAGCGAAACGGCTGTGGGGCGATCATGGTGTTCGCCATGTGCGATCCCAGCGCCGACGCTGGTACGGGTGACGCACGGGTCATTTACGCTCAGGAGTTCGCGCGCTGGCTCCTCGACAACGGGGTCGGCGTGAAGACCGTGACCTTCTCCGTGCCGGTGCTCGACGCCGACATCATCGAGTCCGTCGGCGGTCTGGACACCTGATCCATGAGCGCTTCGCGCGAGCTCGCCGGCCGCTGGGTCGGGCGCATGGACTTCGCGCCTTGCCTCCAGGAACAGCTTCGCGCGCGTGACGCGATCCTCGAGGGGAGCGGCCCCGAGACCCTGATCATGGTCGAGCACCCGCCGACCCTGACCCTCGGTCGGCGGGGTCGACGCGAAGATGTGGTCTGGACGGACGAGCAGCTCGCCGAGGAGCAGGTGGCCGTCTGCGAAACCCCCCGTGGAGGTGAGGTCACGCTTCATGCGCCGGGTCAGCTGGTGGCCTACCCGATCGTCCGCATCGACAAGCAGATCCGCGCGCACATCCAGCACATGTCGGATGCGACCATCGCGCTGCTTGGGGAGCTGGGCATCGACGGCGTGGCATACCGTGACGATCACCCGGGGATCTGGCGAGGCGAGGCCAAGATCTCCTCGCTCGGGATCCACATCAGCCGGGGGGTCACGGTGCAGGGCATGTCCCTCAACCTCGCGGTCGCGCCCAAGCTCTTTGGCGCGCTGGTGTCGTGCGGGATGCCGGGGATTCAGATGACCAGCGTCGCCGACCTGCGAGAGGAGCCCCTGCCGCCGATGGAGCAGCTCGCGCGGCGCTGGGCCGAGCTCTTCGCCGAGCGGGCCGGCTACGCGCTGCGCTGGAGCTGACCGGGTTTGGCCTGCCAGATCTGCTATGGTGGTGCGACGCAGCCGATGCTTCGTCGCGGCACGATCTTCGCTCTGACCGCAACGCTCGGCGCCTCGGTGGCGAGCGGCTGCCGTGGCCCCGAGCCGGAGGTCTTTCAGGTCCGGGTGACCTCCATCGACACGCATGGAGGTCCGGCGCTGGCCGACGAGCAGGTGGAGGGGATCATGCGCCACTCGCTCGAGCGCGCTCCGAGCTTCAGCCCGGCGGAGCGTGACCAACGCAGCCAGCGAAGCCGCGGGAACGTCGAGGTGCTCAACGCGAGCCTCGAGTACCGCGAGATCCCCGACGCCGCCGACAACGGCCGTGACCTCCTGGTTCGCCTGTTCATCGAGCCGCCCGAGGATCTCGGCGATGAGCTCGGGCGCGATGGCCTCGACGCCACGGTCATGCTCGAGCGCAAGGCCGGCGAGGCCGACCTCGAGTCTGACCTCCAGCTGGCGACGGATCGCCTGGCGATCATTTTACAGGCGCGCGCTGACCTCGCGCGTCGATCCGAGGGGGCGGTCGAGGGGCTGCTCGCCACGCGGGACGCCGAGATCATCCTCGAGACCCTGGCCTGGATCCGCCGCCACCCCCAGGATGCCCAGTCTCGCCAGGCCGCGGATCGAGTCGCCGAGCTGATCAACGATGAGGATGAGAACGTCGGGCTGCTGGCCATCGAGACCATCGGTGAGATCGGCGGACCCGAGCACGTGGCCATCGTCATCGACCGGATCCAGCTCACCAACGCCGGCCAGGTCAGTCGCGCCTACGAGGCGATCGCGCGCCTCGGGGGCCCGGACGCCGAGGGCTTTTTGCGCTTCGCCGCCCGCAACGAGGACGAGCCCAACCAGCGGGCCGCGGCCGAGCGAGCCCTGCGTCGCGTGGCGGAGGTCGGCGGGGCCATGGACGAGGCTGGACACGCGCGAACGCGAGGCCACCGATGAGCACCATCTCAGCGATCTTTTCTTCTCTCGTGGTGATGGGCCTGGCGAGCGCGCCGCCCAGCTTGCCCGAGGAGCCGTCTGCCGAGACTTCCATGGAGGTCACCCCGCCAGCGTCCGAGTCTGGGGCTGACCAGCCGGAGATCGAGTCGCCAGAGCAAGTCCGCGACGATGCCGCTGCGGGCCAGGGCGCGCTCCCACCGCCAGAGCAGGTCCGCGACGAGGCGGCTGCGGGGCAGGGCGCCCTCCCTTCGCCGGAACAGGTCCGCGAGCACCAGGTCGCGGCGAGCCCCACGGCGCCCCCGGCAGAGGGTGTCTACGCGATTGGCAGTAGCGGTGTCGCACCGCTCCCACCTCCGCCACCTCCGGTGTCACCCTCGGCGATCCCCCGCGGGGACTGGCGGGGGCGTGGCTGGCTGGCGGTGCGTCTGACCGCGGTCGGCCCGATCTCGGGAGAGGCCCCCGCGCGTCCGACGGTGATCGCCCTGGGTGGCGGCGCCGAGGGTGGCTGGCGTCCCTTGCAGTGGCTGGGCCTGGGTGCGTCCTTCTCGCGGCAACCCCACGAGATCTACGTCTCCTCCGCGGCGATCGGCAGCGCCCGCACCAAGGGCCACATGACCGCCTGGGATGTCGGCTTCGTGCGGCTCTGGGCGCCGGTCCGCGGTCGCGTGGAGCCCTTCGTCGACGTGGGTGGCGGGTTCGCGTTCTACGATCCGGCGCGCTTCGGCGTGACGACCATGGGCGGGACGGTGCGGGCCTCCCTGGGCCTGGACGTGTGGATCACGCGGAGCGTGACTCTCGGTGCCTCTGGGATCTACCGCGCCAACTTCATCGAGGGCGGGATGGCCAACGTCTGGCAGGCCGCTTTGGAGTTGGCAGTTCATTGGTGAAAATTTTAATGGATCGCCTACGATGCTGCCTACGTTGTAGGCGGTATGGTGGCTCCCGACGATGATCTCCTAGGTACGCTGGCATCGTCGCGCTTCGGCGACGTGCAGCGCCTGGGCGCGGGGGCCGAGGGCGGGACATGGATCGCGCACGACCCAACGGGTCGCAGCGTCGTCCTCAAGCACGTCCCCGCCGGGCGCACGGCCACGGTCGCCCGGGCCTTCGAGGTCCTCCGCGGCGTGTCGTCGCCGCACCTGCCCGCGGCCCTCGAGCTGATCGGCGACGGGCGAGGGGGCGCGTGGCTGGTCACCGGCTACGTCGAGGGCGCGCCCCTCGGGCCGGGCCCGGTCCCCCTCGAACAGGCCCTCGCCGAGGCCCTGGGCGTGGCCCATGCCCTCGCGGCGATCCACGGCCTGGGCACGCACCACGGGGACGTCAGCGCCAACAACGTGATCGTCACGCCGACCCACGGCGTGGTGCTCACGGACCTCGGCCAGCTCGGGGCCTTCGGCTGCGGCACCCCTGGCTTCGTCGCCCCCGAGGTCCTCGCCGGTGGCGGCGGGCCGGCGGCCGATCGCTTCGGCGTGGGCAGCCTCCTGTGCCTGCGCCTCTTTGGCGAGGTGCCCTGGCGGCGCCCGGAGGCGCTGCTCGCCATCGATAGCAGTGGGGGGAGCAGTGGGGGGAGCGGTGGGAGGATCCGCGGGCGCCTGCGCGACCTGGCTCGCGCCGCCGGCATCGCGCTCCCGCGTCCCGTCGAGGCCCTGCTCGAGCGCCTCTTGGATCCCGATCCCAGCCGCCGAGTCGCCGACTCGGAGCTGCTGGTGGCGCGCCTGCGTCAGCTCCAGCGGGCGAGCAGCGCGGGCGAGCTGATGCGCGCGCACTCGGCCTGGTGGCTGCCGAACCGCTGGCGCTACCTCGGTGACCAGGCCGGGCTGCGCCGCGCCGCCGAGGCGATCGAAGTGGGTCGCTGTCGAGTGGTCGCGGTGGTCGGCCCGGTCCACGCGGGGCGGGGGCGGGTGGTCGAGGAGATCGTCGGTTTGCTGCAAGTCGCGAGGGCGCGGGCTCAGGGCGCGGCGTCGCCGGTGCGCCTGGGCGACGCCGAGCTCCTGGCCGCGAGCGCCGGGGCAGACGAGAGCGCGCAAGACTGGGTGGCGGCGTGGATCGACGACGGCTCCGACGCACAGGCTGGGGTCCTCGAGCACGGCCTCGGGCCGGCCGTCTTTGGCCTGCGGGATCCGCCGCCGTGGCCGGCTCGCCTGGTCGACGCGCCCGAGCTCCAGGCCGCCGTGCTCCAGGCGGGGGCGCGCCTGGGCGCCGTGGCCCTCGTCTTGCCCGTCGACCTCGCGCTCGGCCGCGCGCTCGCGGCTGCGCTCGAGACCGGGGAGCAGCCGGGCCTCGTGCTCGTCGAGCTCGAGCGTTGGAGCGAGGCGCGGGTCGGGGAGTGCCTCGTCGAGGTCGTCGAAGATCCGCGCGCGGAGGGAGAGCGGCTGGCTCGCTGGGCGGCGGCGATCCACGCCGCGACCGGCGGGTGGCCGGCGCGGGTGATCCGAGCCATCGAGGCCTGCGCGCGGGTGGGGGCGGGCTACGAGGCCCCCGATCGCGCCGCCGTCGAGCGGGCGCTGGTCGCCGTCGCGGGCGAGCCTCGCCTCGATCCCGAGACCGCGCGCAGGGTCTTCGATCGTCGCTGGGGGCTCCCGGTCGAGCTCCCCGAGGGCCTGTTGGCGGGGGACGAGCCGCTGGCGAGCGCCGTCGCGGCCGCGCGGGTCGGCCTGGGGGAGACCGTCGAGGCGCTCGCGCGGGCGACCCTCGAGCAGGCGCGCGCGGCCGGGCGTGGGTTTTGCCTGGCCCTCGCCCTGGACGCCAACGACGCCAGCGCCGTCGAGGCCAGCGATCGCGCGCAGTGGCTCGACGGCCGCGAGCTGCCCAGCGACCTCGTGGCCTGGCTCGAAGGCGGCGGCGCCCTCGAAGTTGGCCCGCGCCTGCGCCTGCGAGCGCTGCGGGAGCTGATCCGTCGCGGTCAGGCCGACCGCGCCCTGGGTCTGCTCGAGCGCATCGCCGAGACCGGGCGCCCGAGCCCGGCCGAGGCCCTCGAGGGCGTGCGCGCGCGGGAGCAGCTGGGTCGCGCCGAAGAGGCCCTGGTCGCGATTGACTCGCTCCTGCCGCATACCCACGGCTCCGATCGCGATCGCGCCCTGGGTCTGCGCTGGCGGGCCCTCGTCGACGCGGGCCGAGCCGCCGAGGCGCGGGCCGAGGCCGAGGCCTGGGCGCAGGCGCGGCCGCAGGGCGAGTCACCCAGCTGGCGCCGCGCGGTCGCCTGGCTGTGGGGCGCGCTGGCGAGGATCTACAGCGGCGCGGATCCAGGCACCTGGCTAGAGGCGGCCCTCGACGAGTGCCGGGGCGAGCATGGCCTCAGCGCCTCGCGCGAGATCGCGGGGCTGCGCGCGCGCGTCCATCAGCTCGAGGCCAACTTCGCCCAGCTCGCCGGTGACGGGGAGCGGGCGCGGGAGCGCTATCGCCTGGCGGCCGAGTGCTTCGTCGAGGCGGGGGAGGGCCTCGGCCGCGTGCTCGTCGAGGGCAGCCTCGCGGCCATGGCCGTCGACGCCGGCGACCTCGCCGAGGGCCTCGAGCGCGGGCGTCGGGCTGTGCGTGGGTTCTTGGCGCGCGCCCAGGTCCAGACCTTGCCCGCGGCCTGCTTCAACCTCGTCCGGGCGCTGGCGCAGATCCGTGCCCTCGACGAAGGCCGGCGTCTGCTCGGCCTGGTCCGGAGCATGTGCGAGGCCGCGGGTGATCCTTCCCCGCTGACGCGCGCACGCCTGGCGCGGGTCGAGCTCGAGCTCGCGCTCGCGGCGGTGCCTGGCGGCGCCGAGGGGCGCTTGGTCTGGCGCCGCGAGCTGGCCGGGCGAGCGCGGCGCTGCGCCGAGGCCCTGGTCGAGGCCGGGGCGACCAGCGAGGCCGCCGACGCGCGCCTGCTGGCGGCCGCGCTGCTGCGGGTCGCCGCCCGCAGCGAGCCCGGGCGCGGCCTCGTGGGGCAGGCGCGTGGCGAGCTCGAGGCCGCGGTCACCCTCGCGCGCCGAGCCTCCGAGCTGGCGGGGGGAGAGCTCGAGCTCGGGCTGCGCCTTGGCGTGGCCCTCGAGACCCTGGCCCAGGCCGCGGACGGACCGGCGCTGCGTCAGGCCCTCGAGGCCCTCGCGGCGCTGCCGTCTCCGGCCGAGCTCGAGCGCCTCGGGCAGCGTCAGCTCGCCTGGACCTACGACCGCACCTTGCTCGCCGCGCTGCATCGCGGCGGCGTCGTCGGAGAGGCGAGCGCCGCCTCCGTCGCGCGTCGACTGCTTCGAAACCTGGAGACCTTCATGGCCAAGGCACCCCCCCTCGATCGCGGCGCGCTGCGTCACTCCCTGCTCCTCGAGGCCGGTGAGGCCGACGCCCTGCGGGAGCTCGCGCTGGAGCTCGAGGCGGCCGAAGCCGAAGCCGAAGACGCGGCCGCGCGGCGGGCCGCGAGCGAGGCGACTCATCCGGCGCGCTCGCAGCCGCTGGCCGACGCGCACGCGGGCGAGGACGAGGCAGGCCGCGCCGCCGATCACCTCGAGGCGGCCTTCGGCGCGAGCGCAGCGCGTCCCCCCGCGGCTCGCGGCGCGCCGGAGCGCCCGCTCCCCGGCAGCGGCGAGGCCCGCCTTCAGCAGCTGCTGCGCGTCTTTCGTCGCCTCGCCCGAGAGGACGAGCTCCAGCGCGTGCTCGAGCTCGTCGTCGACGCGATGATGGAGCTGACCGACGCCGAGCGCGGGGTGGTCTGCATCGGCCACGGCGACGCGCGGATCGAGGTCGCCCGCGAGATGGCCTGGGACGAGCGCCAGGACAAGGCCGTGGCCTTCTCGCGCTCGATCATCGAGCGCGTGCTCGCGGAGGGCGAGCCCGTGCTCAGCGTCGACGCGGCCAGCGACGATCGCTTCGACGGCTCGCGCTCGATCAGCCACCTCAACTTGCGCTCGGTCCTCGGCGTCCCGCTGATCTTCCGCGGCGAGGTGCTCGGCGCGGCCTACGTGGACCACCGCCTGCGCCGGGGCAACTTCGACGCCGAAGACCTCGCGCACATGGAGGACTTCGCCGACCTCGCGGCCCTCGCCGTAGCCCACGCCCGCGCCCTCGCAGAGGTCCGCCGCCAGGCCGACGCCCTCGAGACCCAGCGGGCCGAGCTCGCCGAGCTGCTCGCCGATCGCGAGGCCGAGGTCGTCAACCTGCGCGAGGAGGTCCGCTCGGCCCCGGAGCGCCGCATGTATCGCGGCATGGTCGGGAGCTCCAAGGCGATGCAGCGGGTGTTTCGCCTCGTCGATCGCCTGGCCGACTCCGAGGTCCCCGTGGTGATCTACGGCGAGAGCGGCACGGGCAAGGAGCTCGTCGCCCGGGCCATGCACGACGCCGGCGCCCGCGCAGAGGGGCCCTTCGTGGCCGAGAACTGCGGTGCGATCCCCGAGACCTTGCTGGAGAGCGTGCTCTTCGGCCACGCGCGCGGGGCCTTCACGGGGGCCCAGAGCGCGCGCCCGGGCCTGTTCGAGGCCGCCGACAGCGGGACGATCTTCCTCGACGAGATCGGCGAGATGAGCCCGGCGATGCAGACCAAGCTGCTGCGCGTGCTCCAGGAGGGCGAGGTCCGCCGCCTCGGCGAGACCAAGGCCAGGCGCGTCGACGTGCGGGTGATCGCGGCCAGCAACCGCAGCCTCGAGCAGATGGTCGAGGCCGGGAGCTTCCGCCAGGACCTCTACTACCGGATCAACGTGGTCAAGCTCGAGCTCCCGCCGCTGCGCGAGCGTCGCGAGGACATCCCGGCGCTCATCGACCACTTCCTCGCGCGGCACATCTCGCGCTCGCGGCAGCCCGAGGGCGCGCTGGCTGTCAGCGCCAGCGCGCTGCGCAAGCTGACCCGCTACCCCTGGCCGGGCAACGTCCGCGAGCTCGAGAACGAGGTCCAGCGCTGGCTCGCGCTGTGCGAGGAGCGGGTCATGCCCGAGGACCTCTCGCCGAGCATCGAGGGCTCCCAGACGCCGGTCGACGACCCCGATGATCTCGAGCTGCGCCCACGCATCGAGCGGCTGGAGCGCGAGCTGATCGGCCGGGCCATGTCCCGGACCGAGGGCAACCAGACCCAGGCAGCCCAGCTCCTCGGTCTGAGCCGCTATGGCCTGCAAAAGAAGCTCAAGCGTCTCGAAGAGGACGAGGGCTGACAACTTTGTTGGCAGCGTATGCTCAGATCGTCAACTCCGTTGAATTCGCGCGCACACAAACCCTCGAAACCATTGCATCGTTGACCGGATCGCTTCTTGCTTTTGCTCAGAGGGAGTCCGCGCATGTCGAAGCGCCAACGCGAAGCCAGCACCGCAGCCTCCACGACTCGGGCCCCACGCCGTGGTCGTGGCTTCCTGATCGTGGGCGCGCTGCTGGGCCTCGCGCTGAGCACGAGCGCATGCGTCGAGCACCAGCTGCTGATCCAGGCGCCCTCGCTGCGCGGGATCACCATCCCCTTGCCACCGCCGAGCTTCGCCGACGAGGTCATCGTCAGCATCGACTTCGAGGGCAGCGTGCCCTCGGGCTTCGACGTGCCGGGGACCAAGGCCTACCTCTACGAGAAGTCCACGGGGCGCGGCTACTTCACCCTGACCGAGGGGGCCTCCTTCGTGATCTACGACGTGCTCGTGGATATCGACGACAACTGCCTCGAGACTTGGTTCGTCGATGGCTTCGAGGGGGAGGAGTCGAGCGTCAGCGACTACAAGGTCGCGCTTCAGGAGGGGGAGGAGGCTTGCTCGGCTTCGGGGTGTTCGGAGATGGATGAGGTGGGGGCTTGTGTTTGTTTGGAGAAGTGGAGTTTGGGGTGCTGAGGCTTTTGTGTGGGGAGGGGCTTGGGTGACGGTGGGGAGGGGCTTGGGTGACGGTGGGGAGGGGCTTGGGTGACGGTGGGGAGGGGCTTGGGTGACGGTGGGGAGGGGCTTGGTGTTTTGTGTGGGGGGGGGTGACGGTGGGGAGGGGCTTGATCAGCGTCAATTATTTTTTCCGATTGGCGACGATTATTCCTGCCGGTGCGAGACTTGCGCGTTCCCGTGCACGGCGACCTCGCGCGCGGGGTAGTTGTCGTTCGGGCAGTTGTCGCAGCCCGGTGTAGTTGTCGTCGGGCGTCAGCCCTTCTTGCGCCCCTTGGCCTTCTCGGTCCGGTAGCTGGGCACGTTGAATTCCAGGATCACCGAGTGGTGCACGAGCCGGTCGATCGCGGCCGAGGTCGCCATCTTGTTGTTGAAGATCCGGTCCCACTCGCTGAAGACCAGGTTGCTCGTCAGCGCCGTCGAGCGTCGCTCGTAGCGCTCGGCCAGCAGGGTGAAGAGGACCTCGGCCTCCTCGGCCGACTGCTTGACGTAGCCGATGTCGTCGAGGATCACGAGCTCGAAGTTGTCGAGCCGACGCAGCTTCCGGGGCAGCTCCAGCTCTCGCTTGGCCGCGAGCAGCTCCTGGATCAGCGAGTAGGTCGGCGTCCACAGCACCGAGCGGCCCTGCTCGACGAGGGCGTGGCCGAGGGCCGCGAGGGCGTGGCTCTTGCCGACGCCGGGCAGGCCGAAGGCCAGCACGTTGATCGCCTCGTCGAGGAAGTCGCCGGCTTGCAGCTCGCGGAGCTTGCGGACCACCGGTCGCGGCAGCCGCTTGTCGTCGAGGGTCTCGAAGGTCTTGCCGACGCTGAGCTTCGAGGCCCGGCGCAGGCGAGCGACTCGGCGAGCGTGGCGGGCCTCGGCCTCGAGGTCCAGGACCTCGGCGATCGTCGCCAGCGCTGGCTCGTGGCCGTCGGTGACCAGGCGCGGGACCAGCTCCTCGGCCGCGGTCGTCAGCTTGAAGCTGCGCAGCAGCGTGGTGATCTGCTCGGCGTGGGCGGGGGGTCGAGGGTTCACGCCGCACCTCCGAGCAGCTCGTCGTAGACGCCCAGATCGGGCTCGCCGACCTCGAGCTGCGGGACCTCGGACTCCGTGGGCTGGACCCGCTGCTTGACCGTCGCGTAGTCGAAGGGCGCGCCGGCCTCGAGCAGCTGCGCGAGTTCGGCCTCGACCGTCGACTCCATCGTCATCGCCGCGAGGTGCAAGATCCTCACGTAGTCGACGTGGCCGCGCCCGGGTCGAGCGCGCTCGAGCGCGTCGTAGGCCCGGCGGAAGATCAGCGAGGGGTACAGCTCCTCGCGGAAGCAGTAGTTGGGGAAGGCCCCGGGCTTGCGCACCAAGGAGGCGATCGCGTGGCGGTAGTCGATGCGGTGCGCGCCTTCGCCTCGCAGCCGCGGGAAGGTCTCGACCACCTCACCGCCGTAGCGCAGCTCGACCTCGTTGGCGTGCAGCCGGACCTCGACCTGGTGGCCGATCAGCTGCGAAGGCACCGAGTAGATCCGCCCCCGCACCTTGATCGTGCTCCAGCGCCGGACCTTCGGCGTCTCGGTCGTGTAGGTCGGCACCGGCTTGATCGGCAGCGGCCTCAGCAAGGGGCTCTCGAGCTCGAGCTTCGCCGTGACGTGCTGGTTGTGCTCGCGCTCGAGGGTCTGCTGGACGAAGCGCTCGTAATCCTCGACGCTGGCGAAGTCCCGGCTGCCCCGCAAGATCAGCGCCTGCTTCAGCAGCTTTTTGGTTCGCCGATGCCGGACCTCGACCGCGCCGTTTTCGTGCGACTTGCCCACGTTGATGCGCCGGACCGTCTCGATGCCCAGATGCGTGCACGCGTCCGCGAAGCGCTTGTTGAGGCTCCGGCCCCGCGCCTTCTTCAGCTCGTGCGTCGCCGCCGACATGTTGTCGAGGGTCAGCTTCCGCGGCACCCCGCCCAGGGCCCACAGTGCCCGCTGGAGCCCCTCGACCAGCGCCTCGTAGCTCTCCGACAGCGCCACGCAGGCCCAGGTCCACGCGCTCGCGACCAGGACCAGCTCGAAGAGCAGGTGGCGGAAGGGCTCGCCCGCGATCGTCACCTGCAGCTCGTTGCAGTTGGTGAAGTCCAGCGCCGCTTCCTCGCCGGGCGGGTGCTCTTGCTGGAAGTAGACCTCCTTGTCTGGTCCGTGCAGCGCTCGCCAGTCCCGGACCCGCCGCTGCATCGTCCGCAGCTGGCCCTGGTTGAAGCGCTCGGGCTTCTCCTCGATCAGCTGCTTCAGCAGCGTCTTGGCTTCGAGCTCGCCCTCCTTGTCCCGCTCGAGCAGCGGGACGATCTTCTCCTCCCACACCCCCTCGAAGGGATCCTTGCGCGTCCGCCAGTGCCGCGGCTCCTTGGTCTGCGAGGGCAGTGGCCCGCTCTGCCACTTCCGCGCCGACCTCACGCTCATTCCCGCCGCCGCTGCTGCGGCCTGCTGTGTCTTGCCTTGGTTCATCTTGCTCCGTAGCAGCCGTACTTGCTCGTCCGTGACCACGTGGGGGCTCCTGCTCCCCAGCGTCCCACGCGCGTTCTGGCTGGCTCGGACCGGCAGGTTTAGTTGTCGTCGACCGGCAAAAGTTATTGTCGTCGATCAGGGGCTTGGTGTTTTGGGGGGGGTGTTGGTGACGGTGGGGAGGGGCTTGGTGTTTTGTGAGGGTGTGGGTGACGGTGGGGAGGGGCTTGGGTGACGGTGGGGAGGGGCTTGGTGTTTTGTGAGGGTGTGGGTGACGGTGGGGAGGGGCTTGGTGTTTTGGGGGGGGTGTTGGTGACGGTGGGGAGGGGCTTGGTGTTTTGTGAGGGTGTGGGTGACGGTGGGGAGGGGCTTGGGTGACGGTGGGGAGGGGCTTGGGTGACGGTGGGGAGGGGCTTGGTGTTTTGTGTGGGGGTGGGTGACGGTGGGGAGGGGCTTGGTGTTTTGCGTGGGTGTGGGTGACGGCGGGGAGAGGCTGGGTTTTTTGCGTGGGTGTGGGTGACGGCGGACAGGCGCACGGGTCAGCAGGGGACCCTTCGCACTCGGACAAACTTGCTGACTTCGGCCTGTGGCGAGGTTGCGGTCGGTGGCCTGGTTGGAGAGAGGCGCTTCGACGGGGTGCTTCGTACGCAAAACTCGCGCGAAGGGTCCCCTGCTGCCCCTTTTGTGCGCCTCTTTGGCGGGAGAAGTCTCCGCCTCGGGCGTTGGAGGGTGGTCTCCGCCTCGGGCGTTGGAGGGTGGTCTCCGCCTCGAGCGTTGGAGGGCGTCTCCGCCTCGGGCGTTGGAGGGTGGACTCCGCCTCGAGGGTTGGAGGGCGTCTCCGCCTCGGGCGTTGGAGGGCGTCTCCGCCTCGGGCGTTGGAGGTGGTCTCCGCCTCGGGCGTTGGAGGGTGGACTCCGCCTCGGGCGTTGGAGGTGGTCTCCGCCTCGAGCGTTGGAGGGTGGTCTCCGCCTCGGGCGTTGGAGGTGGTCTCCGCCTCGAGCGTTGGAGGGCGTCTCCGCCTCGGGCGTTGGAGGGTGGACTCCGCCTCGAGGGTTGGAGGTGGTCTCCGCCTCGGGCGTTGGAGGTGGTCTCCGCCTCGGGCGTTGGAGGTTGGGGGGCGAGCGCTGCCTGGCTTCTTTGGTCAGGCCGCACGGTGGGGGAAAGGGCGAAATGCAAAGAGCCCGCGCTGGAGGGCGCGGGCTCTTTGGCTAGGCGGAGAAGAAGGGTTACTTCTTCTTGCGCAGCTTCTGCTCGAGGCGGCTGCGCTTGGCCTTGGGCGGGACGTAGAAGGTCAGGCCCAGGTTGAAGGTGACGTTGTGGCGGGCCACTCGGTCGCCGCTGGCGGTGTTGCTGACCACGGGCGGGACGTCGTCGATGGTGGCGTTGAGGCCGGCGTCGTTGTGACCCACGACGATGTCGTGAATCTCGGGGTTGAGGCTCAGCCAGTCGGTGATGAAGAGGTGGACACCTGCACCGAAGCTGCCGCCGATGCGGAAGCCGTCGTCGGCGTCGACCGGGTGGAGCAGACACTCCGAGTTGGTCGCGCCGCCGTTGTTGGGATCCAGGCAGTAGTCTTCCGCGCTCGCGTCGGTCGAGTTCGGGATGGCGAGCATCTCCGAGGTCGACTGGACGTTCTCGTAGTGGCGCGCCCAGTTGGTGAAGCCGACACCACCGAAGATGTAGATGTCGTACTCGGTGAAGATCGCCGAGAACAGGCCGAGCTTGCCCGAGAAGGGCGTGAACGCGAGGTCGAGGCTCGCGGTGAACTGCAGCTTGGTCAGGCCGGCCTGGAAGTCATGGAGCAGCGGGGCCGGGTTGTCGAGCTGGTCGATGGTCCGGTAGGGGCCAGGGCCGGCGACGGAGGCCGGTTGCTCGGCGCTCGAGTCAGCGGTGCCCAGGGGAAGGCCACCGTTGTTGATGGCCTTGAGCAGGCTGCTGTCGACGTCGAGGACGCCGTACATGAACGAGGCGCGGACGCCGATCCAGTCGGTGAAGTCGAAGCGCAGCTTGAGGCCCGCGAAGCCCTTGTGCACGAAGGGCTGCGAGAGGCTCATGCCGATCTGCGGCGTGATCTGGAAGCGGAGCTTCCGGAGCTCGAGGCGATCGACGACGACGGGCTTGCCCTCGAGGACGCCAGGCTTCTTGGCCTGAGCCTCGCCGGGCGCCATGAACAACCCCGCGCAGACGCCAGCCGCAGCGAGGGAGAGCTTGATCGTGTTCTTTTGCATCACGGTCATCCTTCACTCACCGGCGGTAGGAGTACTCAAAGGTGGGGGGGAGGTGGAACGAGACGCCGAGGAAGAACATCACGTTGAAGGCCAGGCGGTCGCCCAGGGGCGCCTCCTTTGCCTGCGCGTAGGCTGCGCTCGGGTCGTCGCCCAGGCTGATCGCCGGGTCGTCGATGCTCTCGCCGCCGGAACCGGCGTCGGTGCTCACACCACGGTTGAGGGGCTCGTAGGCGTCGAAGTAGCCGAAGGTCCGCACACCCAGGTTGACCGAGAAGAAGTCCAGGTTCTGGATGTAGTAGCGGATGCCGAAGCCCAAGTTGAGCTGGCCCGTGATGTGGTTGAAGGGCGTGGGGTGGACCGACTGAAAGCGGGGGATGTTCTGCGTATGAATCGCCCCACCACCGATCTGTGCGTAGAACTCCCAGTGCAAGAGCAGCTGGTTGAACAGCGCGATCTTGCCGTAGAAGGGCTCGTACAGATAGTCGACGCTCGCCTGCCACAAGGTGCGGTTGGCGGTGAGCAGTAGACCTTCCTGGAATCGGATTCGGTCGTACTGCGGCGTCTTGCGGCCGAAGAAAGCCGTGCCGTTGATGCCGATCGCCATGCGGTTGGTCAGCCAGTAGTTGACCTCCGCACCCACTGCCCAGTGACGGACATAGGGGTCGTTGATCGTCAGACCGACTTGCGGCATCAGCTCGACGCGGCGCTTCTTCTTGTTGGTCGCCGAATCTACGTAGACGTTCAGGAAAGCCTGGGGCTGGATGACGGTGATCTCTTTTTCGTCGATCTTCCGTTGATCATCCTCAGAGAGCGAAGGTGCGCCTTCGCTCGTTTCACCAACCGTGCCACCTACCTCGGCTGAGGCGTCGGCGTCTCCGCCGCCCTCATCGAGGAAGCTCGTGTCGTTTGGTGTCCCGTCGGCAGGCTCGTCTGGGACGGCCTCCATGTCATCTTCGTCGAGGATTAGTTCTTCCTCGTCATCTTCGATGACTTCGTCTTCCGGGGCGGCTAGAGCCGTCAATGGGGAGGCGCATACCGCGAACGCGGTGAGGCCAGTCAGGAATCGTCGCATGCTCACCTCTGGAGAGGACTCGCTTGAGAGGGGGGTGCGGGGGGAGGTAGGGGGAGAGAGCCTGTGCGGAATTCGCAGGGCGGGGATGGCTGACTGGGAGTCGATCGATTGCGGATTGGCGCTTCGAGCCCGCGCCGTAGCGCGGTGCCGCCCGTGGGCGGTAGACCCCGGATTTGATTTTCGGCGCGGACGGTAACATAGGGTAAGCCCTCTCACAACCGTCGTTAGCATCCTCTTGGATAGGCCCTCTCGTGGTGTAATGTCTCGAAATTACAGGCTAAATTTAGATTATTGGGCTGCGCGTGACGCCGTGAGACGTTAGCCACCTCGCGCACGCACATGGAATCAGAGGGAGGTCGATCTCGCCCAAAGGGGGCTCGAGCGGGGGTGACAAACGCGCATTGGCCAATTTGGGTGCGTGAATTGCACGCAATCCGCGGTGGCAGGTGGAGAGGTGTTCAGTCACTCTCCTGCGCGTCCTCCGGCTCACCCTCGCCCGGTTCGAAGAGCACGTCGCAGTAGGCCTCGGGGTCGAAGCGGCGCAGATCGTCGACGCCCTCGCCGATGCCGATGTAGCGGATGGGGATCGAGAGCTCGTCGACGACACCGAGGACCACGCCACCCTTGGCCGTGCCGTCGAGCTTGGTCAGCACGAGGCCCGTGAAGCGCATGGTCTCCTTGAACATCTGGGCCTGGGCGAGGGCGTTTTGGCCGATCGTCGCGTCGAGGACGAGGAAGGTGTCGTGGGGCTCGACCTCGTCTCGCCCCTTGGACAGAGCCTTGGACGCGGCGCGACCCATCTTGCCCAGCTCGTCCATCAGCTCCTTGCGGGTGTGCAGTCGCCCGGCGGTGTCGCAGAGGACGACGTCGTAGCCCTCCTCGCGGCCGCGCGTGATGCCGTCGAAGATGACGGCGCTGGGGTCGGCGTTCTCCTTGCCCAGGTGGATGTCGCAGCCCACTCGGCGGGCCCAGATCTCGAGCTGCTCGCCAGCGGCCGCGCGGAAGGTGTCGCCCGCGACGAGCAGGGTCTTGCGCCCGGCCTCGACGTGGCGGGCCGCGATCTTGCCCAGCGTGGTGGTCTTGCCGACGCCATTGACGCCGATCATCAGCAGCGTGTAGGGGCCCTGGGCCGGGGCGTAATCGGGCGCTGGGGCCTCGAGATCGAGGATCTCGAGGGCCTTTTGGCGGATCACCTCCCACACGGCGTCGGCGTCGGCGATTTCCTTCTTGTCGAGCTCGGCGGTCACCGACTCGAGCAGGGCCTCGGCCGTCTTGGCGCCGATATCCGCCGTGAACAGGACCTCCTCGATGTCGTCCTTGAGGTCGTCGCTGACCTTGGGTTTGCCCTTGAACAGCCGCGCGAGCTTGGAGATGAAGCCCTTGCGGGTCTTCTTGAGGCCGGTGCGGTAGCGATCTCGCTCGCTCCGCTTGGCGTCGAGGGCCGCGGCCTCCCGCTCCTCGCGGGTGGGGACCTTGGGCTTCTCGACCGGCATGGGGACCGGGTCCTTGGGCTCTTCGGGCGCTTCGGCAGCCTCGGGCTCGGGCGCCTCGGTCTTGGGTTCTTCGGGTGTCTCGGTCTTGGGCGCTTCGGCCTCGGCCTCGGCCTTGGGCTCTTCGGGCGCCTCGGTCTCGGTCTCGGGCGCTTCGGCCTCGGTCTCGGGCGCTTCGGCCTCGGCCTCGGCCTTGGGCTCTTCGGGCGCCTCGGTCTCGGTCTTGGGCGCTTCGGCCTCGGTCTCGGGCGCTTCGGCCTCGGTCTCGGGCTCCTCTTGAGCCTCGGGCTCGGCCTTCTTGGGCCCGAAGTTCAGTTTCTGAAGGCTGGGAGACGGCTTGAAAGTCGGGGGAGGGGCGAAGACCGGGAATTTTGGGGCCTTCTCGGCCGCCGCCGGAGATTCGGTCCCCGCGCTGGACTCGGCGGCTTCGCTCGCATCCGCGGCGTCCTCGGGGGCACTTTCGCCCTCGGCGACCACGGGGGCCTTCGCGGCAGACTCGGCCGCGCTCTCGGTGCTCTCGGCTGCATCCGCAGCGCTCTCGTCCGCATCCGCGGCGCCCTCGTCCGCTTCGAGAGCGGCTCCGGAGGACGAAGAGGCGGCCTCCTCTGGAGCCGCGGCCTCCTCTGGAGCCGCGGCCTCCTCTGGAGCCGCGGCCGCTTCGGGCTCATCGGTCTGCTCGGGTTTCTGTTCGGGCGCCTCCTTCGCTGGCGGGATCGCCTCGCGAGGGGCCTCGGTCGGGAGCGCCTTCTTGGAGCGCCGGGACAGGATCAGCACACCTCCGGCAACGACGGCGGCGATGATGACGAGGATGACGATCTCTGCGGGTCCCATCGGGTCTTCCGGCGCGCAGTAGGCCACCCGAGCAGCGGCTCGTCAACGGCGCCACGCAATGAGCGCTCTGGCCGAGGATGACCCGAGAGATCGCGTCTAACGAGATCTCCCCACGCGGGTTCTCTTTGGCCGATCGCTGTGGAAATCTCGGCCGCTGGTCGGCGAGATCGGCCGAGATCGCTTCTTTCTCCGGGCAGATCTCCCTCCACGCGTCCACGGGCCAAAACCTGGCTCGACCCTTTCGCGGGTCGAGGGAGATCTGCTAATCGAGACCGCCCCCAGGGGCTGCTCGTCATGCGAATCAGGAAGATCGAGGTCGTCGGCTTCAAGTCCTTCGCCGACCGCGAGGTGGTGGTCCTCGACGATCGGGTGACCGCTGTGATCGGCCCCAACGGCTGCGGCAAGTCGAACATCGTCGACGCGATCCGCTGGTGCCTGGGCGAGCAGCGTGCCAAGCACCTGCGCGGCAGCGGCATGGCCGACGTGATCTTTGCCGGGTCGAGCACCCGCGGTCCGGCGGGCATGGCCGAGGTCACGATCACCTTCGAGACCGAGGGCGACGGTCCCTCCGTCTACCTCGAGTTCCCCGAGATCGCGGTGACCCGCCGGCTCTATCGCGACGGGACCAGCGAGTACCTGATCAACAAGGTCCCCTGCCGCCTGCGCGACATCAACGACATGTTGATGGGCACCGGCGTCTCGGCCAAGAGCGGCTACTCGATCATCGAGCAGGGTCGCGTCGGCCAGATCGTGACCAGCAAGCCGGAGACCCGCCGCCAGGTCATCGACGAGGCCGCGGGGATCACCAAGTTCAAGCAGCAGAAGGTCCAGGCCACCCGGCGCATCGATCAGACCCGCCAGAACTTGCTGCGTGTCACCGACGTCATCGGCGAACTCGAGGGGCGGCTGGGGACGCTCAAGCGTCAAGCCCAGAAGGCCGAGCGTTACAAGCGCTACCGCACGGAGCTCCGCGATCTCGAGCTGTGGCACGCCAGCCACAAGCTGCTCGAGCAGCGGGCCACGGAGCAGGTGCTCGAGGCTCGCCGCCGCGAGCTCGACGAGCAGGTCGAAGATCTGCGCAACGAGGCCGCGGCTCGCGAGACGCGCTACGAGGCCGAGCGGGTGGCCCTGCGCGAGGCCGAGGGCAAGCTCCAGACCGGGCAGCAGCGGCTCTACGACCTCGAGAACCGGATCCAGCTGATCGAGCAGGACCGCCGCTTCAAGATCCAGGAGCAGGAGGGCCTGCGGCGCTCGAGCGAGCAGAGCCGGGCCGAGCGCGACTCCGTCGATCGTGGCCTGGGCGGGCTCGAGACCGAGCTCGAGGAGGTCGAGCGCCAGCGCGCCGAGCTCGGGGCGCTCAACCAAGAAGGGGAGGGCGAGGGGCTCGAGGTCCGCTGCGAGGCCCTCGAGGCCGAGCTCAACGAGATCGCCCTGCGCCTGCGGCAGGAGCGGGAGACCCTCGAGCGCACCCGCGGCAAGAGCAACCAAAACGCCCAGCGGGCGGCCTCGCTCGAGGCCACGCTGCTGTCTCGGGCCGAGAGCGTGGCCGAGCTGCGCGAGCGCATCGAGGCCATGAACCACGAGGTCGCGGAGCTCGAGCGCAGCGAGGAGTTCGACGAGGGCAGCCTCGACGAGGCCCGCGGCGAGGTCGAGGTTCGCGAGCAGGCCCTCGTGGCGCTGCGCGAGGGTCGGCAGCAGCTGGATCGTGAGCGCAGCGAGCTGCGCGAGCAGCTGCGGGCCGTCGAGGTCGAGGTCGAGGTCGCGCGCAAGGAGCTGCTGCGCGCGCGCTCGCGGCTCCAGTCCCTCGAGGAGATCCAGTCGCGCTACCAGGCCTGCCACGGCGGCGTGCAGGTGGTGATGGAGCAGCGCGAGAAGCTCGCGGAGATCGGCGCGGGCCTGTCGGCCTCCGCCGGCCTGTCCGCGGCCGGCGGCAGCTGGGGTGGCGAGGCCAAGGTCCTGGGGATCATGGCCGACTACATCAGCGCCCCCGCCAAGCTCGAGCCGGCCGTGTCCGCGGTGCTCGGCGATCGCCTCCAGGGCGTGGTCGTCGACGGCCCGCTGACCGGGGCCAGCGGCGTCGAGCTGCTCAAGCAGCTCGACGAGGGCCGGACCACCTTCTTGCCCATGCGCGCGAGGCCGCCGCAGGCCAAGGACCGCGCCGGCAGCTGGTCCGTCCCGACCCCGGCCGTGACCGCGGGCCCGATCGAGGTCGTCGATCTCTCGGGTGAGGGGAGCGGACAGGACGGCTCGCCCGCGCCTACGCCCGCAGCCAATACGGCGCAGCAGCCCTCCAGCGAGGACGGCCTCCAAACCTCGATGTTCGACGCGCTGGTCGCCGACGGCCGCGGCCCCAGCCGCGGCAGCGAGGACGAGGCCAAGGACGCCGCGACCTCCCTGGCGAAGGCCGAGGACTTCGCCCTCGCGGGGGTCGAGGGCGTGGTCGGTCGCCTCGTCGATCTCGTCGACGTCGAGGGTGAGCTGCGCGAGCTCGTCGACGTGCTCCTCGGCGACACGGTGATCGTCGAGGGCCTCGCCCGCGCCCTCGAGATCTGGCACCGGATGCGCGCCGAGCTGCCCGCCGAGCGCCGCGTCCCGCACACCTTCGTCACCCTCGAGGGCGACCGCATCGAGCCCAGCGGCGTCGTCGTCGGCGGGGCCAGCGACGCCATCGACTCGGCGCTGCTCCAGCAAAAGCGCGAGATCGGCGAGCTCCAGACCATCGTCGCCGAGCTCGAGGAGAACCTCGAGAAGATCCAGCGTCGCCGCCAGGGTCTGGCCGAGCGCCTCGACGAGGTCGAGCGCGGTCGCGAGGCCAGCGAGGGCGAGGTCATCGAGGCCGAGAAGGCCCTGCTCGGCGCGCGCAACGAGCTCAACGCGCGCAGCCAGGCCCGCGACCGCGTGGCCCGCTCGCTCGAGCAGCTCGTGCGCAGCCGCGGCGAGCTCCTGGCGACCGCCGATCAGCGCGAGCGCGAGCGCGGCGATCTCGAGGGCGAGCTCGCCGACCTGCGCGAGGAGGCCCCCGATCTCGAGGACGAGGCCGAGGCCCTGCAAGACCGCGTCGAGGCCCTCGGCGAGGAGCGCGAGCAGGTCAGCGCGACCTTGACCGAGCTCAAGGTTCAGCTCGCCAGCTGGCAGGAGCAGCGCAACGCCCTGGCCACCGCCAGCGAGCGCCTGCGCAAGCAGATCCACAGCGAGCGCGAGCGTTCGCGTCGCCTGGGCGAGGCCGCCGAGGACGCCGAGCGCCGGGTCGAGGCGCTCGTCGAGGCCATCACCAACATGGTCGAGGAGCACTCCGCCCTGCTCGAGGAGCACAAGCTCGCCCTGGCGGCCAAGCTCGAGGCCGTCGAGACCCACGAGGGCGTCGCTCGCCGGGTCGAGGAGCTCGAGCTCACGCTCCGCAACCTGCGGACCACCCTCGAAGAGGACCGCGAGCGCCTCCAAGAGGTCGAGCTCGGCCTGCGCGAGCTCGTGCTCGAGCGTCAGCACCTCGAGGCCGACATCCGCGACCGCTTCGACGCCGACCTGCGCACCTTGTTGATCGACTTCCACGATCGCGGCCTGGTCAGCCCCGACCAGATCGCCCGGGTCAAGGAGCTCAAGCGCGTGCTCTCGCGCATGGGCGAGGTCAACCTCACCGCGATCGCCGAGTACGAAGAAGTCTCCGGCCGCTACGAGTACCTCGCCGGCCAGCGCCGCGACCTCGAGGACGCCATCAACCAGCTCCAAGAGGCCATCGATCGCATCAACGAGACCACCAAGGTCCGCTTTGCCGAGACCTTCGAGGCCGTCAACGAGATGTTCCAGCGCCTCTTCCCCCGGCTCTTCGCCGGCGGTCAGGCCAAGCTCGTGCTCACCGACCCCAACGACCTGCTGACCACCGGCGTCGAGATCCTCGCCCAGCCCCCGGGCAAGAAGGTCGCCAGCCTCGAGCTGCTGTCCGGCGGCGAGAAGGCCCTGACCGCGGTCAGCCTCGTGTTCGGCATCTTCCTGATCAAGAGCAGCCCCTTTTGTCTCCTCGACGAGGTCGACGCGCCCCTCGACGAGGCCAACGTCGGTCGCTTCAGCGACATGGTCAGCGAGCTCTCCGAGGGCACGCAGTTCATCATCATCACCCACAACAAGCGCACCATGGAGATCGCCGACCGCCTCTACGGCGTGACCATGCAGCAGCGCGGCGTGTCCAAGCTCGTCTCGGTCAACATGCGCCGCGCCGTCGCCGAGGCGATGGTCAGCTGAGCTCGACGCGCTCCCTCGAAGGCGCCGGCTCGCCACTGCTGCTGCGGTGAGCCGGCGTTTTTCTTTGCCTCGCGCTGCTGGCCCGTGCGCCTGCACCGTCGTCAGCGCAGACCTCCGCAAAAGACCCCGAGCTACCCCTCATCCTCCCGCAAAGCCGCCACCTGCTCCGGAAAGCGCCGCTCCAACACATAAACCGCCAAATAAAACAAAGGCGTATCCAACGCAGCAAACGTCCACTTGAAGATCAGCCCATCCAAGAACAACCGCGGCACCACCTCCCAAGTGATCCCCGCCGCCCCAAAACTAGCCAGCAACGCCAACACCACGAAGGTATCGACGAGCTGCGAAGCGATCGTCGACCCGTTGTTGCGCAGCCACAGGTGCTTGCCATGGGTCAGCTTGCGCCAGAAGTGAAACAGCCGGATATCGATGAACTGCGCCGTCAGATACGCCGCCATCGACGCGAACACGGCGACCTTCGACAGCCCGAACACCTGGTGAAAGGTCTCGTCCCCGATCCCGAAGGGCGCGCTCGGGGCGATGTCCGCGAGCTCGACCAGCACCGTCGTGAACACGCTGGCGACCAGCCCCGCGACCACGACCTGGTTGGCCCGCTTGGCCCCATAGATCTCCGAGAGGATGTCCGTGACCAGGAAGGTCAGCGGGTAGGCGATGATCCCCACGGACTGGCTGAGCGTGCGGCTGCCGCCCCAGGGCAGCGGGATCTCGACCGTGAAGAACTTCTGGAAGATCAGGTTGCAGGCGACCAGCGCGGCGATGAACAGGCCGGCGAGGATCAGGTAGGTCTGCTCGTAGCTGCCGCCTCGCAGCCAGGGCGTGGGTTGTGGTTGTGGATCGGACGCTTCCTCGCTCATGTCTGCGCTCCCTCCGGGGCCTGTGCGTCGCCGCGCGCGACCCCAGCCCGCGGCGCGAACGGCCAGCTCAGCGCGCTGAGCAGCCCAAAGAAGGCGATCACGCCCACGCGCTGGGCGAGGACGAAGAGGCTGATGTCGACGGGGTCGAGGCCGACCCAGCCGAGGCCGCCGGCCCAGCCTGCCTCGAGGATGCCGAGGCCGCCGGGGGTCAGGCCGAGCATGCCGGCGAGCTGGGCGATGGGGGTGGCCGCGCTCATCTCGAGCCAGCCGAGCTCGACCCCGCCGCCGGCGTGGAGCCCCGCGAGGCCGACGGCGCCGGCGATCCCCCAAAACTGGATGACCACGGTGGCGAAGCGAGCGAGGCTGAACAGGGCGATCGCGGCCGAGAGGCGGGCGTCGACCTTGGGCGCGCCCGGGCCGTCGAGCTCGGCCTCGGCTTCGGCCTCGACCTGGCGCCGGCGCAGCTTGTCGAGGCGCAGGCGCAGGGCCAGGTAGACGCGCAGGGCCAGGCGCACGCCGGGGCCGAGCAGGGGGACGGCGAGGGCGAAGAAGAGCGCGCACACGGCCAGCAAGCTGGCGCCGGGGCCGATGCCCAGGTGCGCGGCGATCCAGCCCTCGCGCTCGGCCACGGCCCAGGCCAGCAAGAGCACGGGGAGGACCATGTCGAGCAGGCGCTCGAGCACGACCTGGGTGGCGGCGTGGCCGAGGCTGCGCTCGCTGCCCGCCGAGCGCAGGGCGAGGCCGCGGCCGACGAGGTCCATGGCCAGGGTCGAGGTGAACTGGCCGATGAAGCGGGTGACGACCAGGCCGTAGAAGTAGGCGATGTAGGGCAGGCGCGTGCCGCCCATGGCCTCGGCGAGCAGCCGCCAGCGGGCCGCGGTCACGACGCTGGCGACGGTCGTGCCGGCGAGGCCGACGAAGATCCAGCCCACGCGCAGCTCGACCCGGGTCGCGAGCTCGCCCCAGTCAGGGGCCAGCCACCACAGCACGGCGGCGAAGAGGGCGAGGCCGAGGAGGGCGCGCAGCAGGCCCTTGGCGCGGCGGCGGCCGGGGCTCTGGCTGACCTCGATGGGGTCGCTGTCGCTCATGCGCCGTGATCCTCGGGTTCGGGCTTTGGCTCGGTGGGGGTCGGGGCGCGCAGGCCCATCAGGGCCCGCCAGTCGAGGTCGAGGCTGCGCTGGGCGATCACGCCGAGGAGCACGCCCATGGACAGCTGGGTCACGAACATCCAGAAGATGAACACGCTGCCGCGGGCGTGGATGGTGGCTTGGGAGACGAACATGCTCAGCCCGAGGAGCAGCCCGGTGTGGAAGATGCCCAGCTGCCCCGGGCCGCCAGGCAGGAGCAGGGACATGCCGAGCACCGACATGATCGCCATGGCCTCGGGGAAGCCGAGGTCGAGGCCGCAGCCGCGGGCGAGCAGCCAGGTGCCGAGGGCGTTGAAGCCCCAGTAGGCCGCCGTCCCGGCCAAGAAGCGCAGCAGCGGGCCCAAGGAGGGCAGGGCGGCCAGGCCCTCGGCGACGCCGCGGGCGAAGCCCTCGAGCTTCTCGGCCAGGGAGGGGAGGAGCTTGCCCAAGGTGAGCGCGACCAGGCGCCCGACCACGCGCGGGGCCAGGGCCATGCCGAGGAGCACGAGCAGCGCCGCGAACAGCCCCGAGCTGGCGATCAGCCCGACCGAGCGCAGGCGCTCGACGGCCACGGCCTGCTCGCCGTGGACCTCGGGGAGCAGGGGTAAGGACGCGTAGAACAGCCCGCAGACCACGAGGCCGTCGACGATGCGCTCGATCGCCACGGTGCCCAGGCCCTGGCCGAAGCTGACCTCGCTGCGCTCGGCGAGGAAGAGCGGACGGGCGAACTCTCCCAGGCGCAGGGGCAAAACCATGATCCACATCGTCCCGGCCATGGACACGGCGAGGGTGGTTCGCAGCGGGACGTCGGCCAGCGGCCTGACGAGGGCGTGCCAGCGCCCGGCCCGGAACACGAAGTAGCCGACCAAGGTGAGCAGGTAGGTCGGCAGCACCCAGGCCGGCGGCCAGGGGTCGTCGGGGATGAACTGGATGCGCCGGATCAGCGCGAACACGAAGCCGCCGCCGATGATCACGGACAGAGCGAGGCGGAACAGCCACTGTCGTCGCGCAGCGCTGGTCGACTCGGTCATCGCGTGCATCATAGACGGCCGCGGCCGTCGAGGCCCGGGGTGGGAGCCTTCGACGGCCGCGGTTCCCTCGCTAGGAGCCCGTGGTGAAACCCAACACGAGGAGCCGCGCTGGGTTCCACCACGGGCTCCTAGAGGGGCGTTGAACTCGTGGGGTGAGGGGAGAGACTTCGCTGAGCGAGGCGAGCGAGGCGCCCCGAGCTCACTTCTTGAAGCGGCTGGGGAAGTCGTCGCCGAAGTCTTTGTCGGGGTGGATCACCTTGGCACGGGCGATGAGGGCGGGCTCTTCCTCGCGGCGCTCGGGATCGGGGAGGCAGCACTCGACGGGACACACGGCCTGGCAGGCCTCGTAATCGTGGAAGCCCACGCACTCGGTGCAGAGCTTGGGGTCGATCACGTAGATCTCCTCGCCCTCCGAGATGGCCTCGTTCGGACACTCGGGCTCGCAAGCTCCACAGTTAATGCACTCGTCGGTGATGTGGGTGGCCATCGTCTGGAACTCCTGTTCTTCTGGTGCTCCTCGCGCTCTAGAGCACGAGCACTGGCAGTGTACTCAGTCCAGGCTGGCAATCAACCACAGCGAGCCTCAGCCCGCGAGCTGGCGGGAGCTCGGGCAGTCCAGGGGGCGCCCGTTCACTTTCCCAAAATTGCCCTCGAGCTCAGCGGAGCAGCGCCAGGAGTTGGTCTGCCGTCTCGTCGAAGTTCCGCATGACGCGCGCGAGGTTGACCTGCGTCGTGGTCACCGCTGTGAACAAATACTGCTCCCAGAGCACTTTTGAGAGCAGGATTTGATCTTCACTTTCAATGACGACCTGGGCGCGCCCAAAGCCGAAGATGATGGTGTCGATGGTCAGCCGCGACATGGCTTGACCGATCTGCGCGCCGGCGATGCACAGATCGAGGGCGGAGATGGCCTGCGGTCGGTGGGCGGTATCGATCGTGTCGTCGACGCCGTCGGAGAGTACGGCGCCGAGGATGTGCGGGGTCGCGGCCACGAACTGAGCGAGCAGCTCGCCGAATTCGCTGACGCCCGGATCGATGGGGGCGTCTTGCGTCGCTGGGCTGGTGCTGTGCTCGGCCATCGAGGTCAGGGGGGAGGGCAGAAGGGTAGGGAGACGCGGAGGTGGCGGAGGGGGACTCCGGGGCTCAGGGCCCCTGCTCGAGCTCGGGCGCGAGCCGGATCACTCGGCGCTCGCGGATCTCTTCGAGGGTGAGCTGGAGCTGCTCGGCCCGCCAGGACATCTCGAGCTCCTCGCGGAGGCGTTGCTCGCGGGCCGTCCGCAGCGCGTCGGGGGCCATCGAGCCGTCTTCGAGGGAGGCCGGGAGGACCTCGTTGAGCAGGACCAGGTGAATACCAAACTCGGTCTCGAACGGCCCGATCAGGCCCGGCTCCTCCTGGGCGGTGACGCGCTCGACCCAGCTCTGATCGAAGTTGTCGGACAAGGCGGGCGCGAAGGCGAAGCGCTCGGAGCGGATCCGCATGTCGCCGAGCTCGGTCGAGAACTCGTGATCGCTCGCGCCGATCAGCCGCAGGAACAGCCCGCAGCCACGCTGCTCTTCGATGAGTTCGTCGCCCGCGCGCTGGATCCGCTCGACCATGGGCGCGAAGGTCTGCCCGGCGGTCGCGTACCAGCGCTCGGCGAGGGCGGGATCGATGTCGCCGCCAGCGAGCTCGGTCCCCGGCACGCCGGTGGGCTCGTCGGCCGCTTTGTGGGGGTCGACCGGGACGATCAGGACCTGACAGATCGAGAACAGCTCGGGGTGGAAGAGGCGCTGAAAGATGCGTGGATCTTCCATGTTCGCGTTGACCACCCGCTGGGGGATGTCGGCCTCGCGGTGCGTGGGCTCGAAGCGCTCGTCGAGCCACAGGCGGACCATGGCGGCGCGCTCGAGGTGCTCGCGGCGGAGCGGGTCGAGGTCGTCGGGGTCGTCGGGGCCCCCGCCGCGCTCGGCGATCTCGGCGCGGCGATCGGCGACCAGGATCAAGGTCTCGAGGGCGCGGGCGCGGGCGGTCTCGGCGTCTACGCCGTCGCGCTCGGCGATCCGCTCGACCACCCTGGCGTCGAGCTCGAGCTCGCCCGTGGGCGCGTCGACGATCGCCACGCGCTGGCGCTCGACCCTGTCGTGCCGATCTCCCGGCGTGCAGGCGAGGGGGGCGGCGAGCATCAGGGCCGCGCAGGCCAGCCAGGGCCGCGCCGCCCAGCAGTCAAAACGCCAGCGAGAACGCGAGGTTGCCGATGCGGTTGTCGCCGTAGCGAGTGCTGCGGACGGTGCCGTACCCAAAGTCCTGGTCGAGGCAGACCGCGGACAGATCGGTGCAGCGCACGAAGACGTGGTTGTAGGTGGCTTCGATCCAGGCACCGGCGAGCCATCCTAACCCCTTGAATTTCGAGATTCCATCCAGACCCCAGATCAGCCGCGCACCCACGGTATGCGAGTGAAAATCGTCCATTTTGGGATCGTCGCTCCGCCACGGGTAGTCGGCGGCCCAGACACCGTCGTCTCGCCAAAAGAAGGCCTCTGTCTGGGTGTAGAAGCGGTAGCGCAGGCGTAGGCGCAGGTTCCGGTGGGGTCGAAAATGAACCCTGGCCTCGACGGCGTGGGCCTGGACCTGCCAGTCGTCGGCGTAGTAGCGGTAGCGCGGCTCGACGGCCATCTTGGCCTTGGGCACCGACCAGCGCAGCCAGACGGAGGGTGCCAGGCGCTTGCGGAGCCAGGGGTGGATCTCGACGTCACCGTTGCGAGCGCGGCGATAGGGGTTGTCCTGGGGCCCGGCGGCGTAGATGCCCTCGAGGTTGAGGCCAGCGATCACGTTGCGGTGGAGGATGTGGCCATACCCCAAGGACAGGTAGTGGACCTGCAAGAGGTTGGTGTCGCGGCTCGAGGTCCAACGGGAGAGCGCGCCGATGTTGTTGGTGATCCGAAAGGCGTGGTTGATGCTCGCCGAGTAGTTGACCGAGATCGTGGCGGTGCGCTGGAGGAGCTGGCGGCTGAGGCCGACGCCGAAGTTGTGCGAGGTGTAGTCGGTCTCCGTGGAGTAGCGGTAGAAGCCCGAGGCCGCCCAATCCTCGGCGAACTCGCCGCTGGCGCGGAAGCTGGTCTCGTGGCGCATCTCCGTGAACACCTCGTCGCCGCCGAGCGCGAGGGCGCCGGAGGCGATCGAGGCCGAGGAGATCACGTCGAGCAGGTACTCGGCCTCGAGGGCCACGCCCTGCTTGGGGAGCTCCTTGCGGAAGGTGACCATGGGCTGGAGCACCCGCGTGGAGGTCTCGCGGTAGTAGTTGCCGCGCACGGTCAGGCGGTCCTCGGCCTGGCTGCGCCACGGGGCGAGGGTGGCCGCGAGCACCAAGGTGAGCAGCAAGGCTCGAGACAGCGCGCGCTGCACTGGGTCCTCCCTCTTCTTCTGGCCTCAGCCGCAGCCGCAGCCGCCGCCAGCGGCTCCGTGCCCGCCAAAGCCAGCCTCGCGGGCCGACTCGATGTGGCTGTGGAAGGACTCCTCGAGGGCGTCGCTGCTCGGATCCATCTCGGGCTCCGAGAGCTGCGCGCGCTCGTGGGGCGCGACGGTGACGCAGCCCGTGGCGAGCGTCGAGGTCAGCGCAAAGACCGTCGCCAGCGCGGTAGCGAGCCGGGGTCGCATCCACGCGAGCGTGCCCGAGCGCGGGGGCTTGGGCAAGCGCAAGCAAAGCGCTCGCGGGGCTTTGGCGCGAGGGGATCAGGGCTTATGCTCCCGCCGATGTCCGGCCCGTTGATCGTCATCGACGGCCCCGCCGGGGCAGGCAAGAGCACGGTCGCCACGGCGGTCGCGCAGCGCATCGGCGCGGCGCTCCTCGACACGGGCGCCATCTATCGAGCGCTGGCTTGGCTGGCCCGAGAGCGCGGCGTCAGCTGGGACGAGGAGGTGAGCCTCGCGGGCTTGGCGAGCGAGATCGCCATCGAGTTTCGCCCGGTCAGCGAGGTCGGGGCGCGGCAGCAGGTGCTGCTGGTCGCGCCCGTGGCAGCGGAGCTCACCGACGTGATCCGCACCCCCGCGATCTCCGAGGGGGCCTCGCGGGTCTCTCGCCACCCCGCGGTCCGCGGGGCGCTGCTGGGGATCCAGCGCGCAATCGCCGCTCGCGCGATCGCGGCGTCGGGCTGCGTGGCGGAGGGCCGCGACATGGGCACGGTGGTCTTCCCGGACGCGGCCCACAAGTTCTTCCTCACGGCGTCACGGGCGACCCGCGCCGATCGCCGCTTCCGCGAGCTGGCCGCCAAGGGCCTCCAGGGATCGGTCGCCGAGGTCGAAGCTGACATCGCGCGCCGAGACGAGCGGGATTCCTCACGCGATGTCGCCCCCCTCGCCCGGGCGGAGGACGCGGTGCTCATCGACTCGAGCGGCCTGGATATCGAGCAGGTCGTCGCGCGCATCCTCGACGGGGTGAACCCGCCAGCTTGACCTCGGCTGGGGAGTTCTCCTAGCTTCGCCCCGCTCTCGGCCGTGGGGTCGGCGCGTGCAGTCCAAGGGCTGCGGCGGCGGCTGTGCTCTTCAAAGAAGAGCCCCGACGAGGGACGCCAAGAGAGGAATCACAACAACCACATGACACAACCCATCAGCAATGAGGTCGGTAGCGAGAGCTTCGCGGACCTCCTCGAGCAGTCCTTTCAGGACACGTCCGAGGTCAAAGAAGGCGGCATCGTCAAGGGCATCGTGGTCGACATCATCGGCGACTACGCCGTGGTCGACGTCGGCCTGAAGGCCGAAGGTCAGGTCCCGCTGCGCGAGTTCGCCGACGAAGACGGCAACATCGACGTCAAGATCGGCGACGAAGCGGAGGTCCTGCTCGAGCACGTCGAGGACCAAAACGGGCTCGTGGTCCTGTCCAAGGACAAGGCCCGCAAGCGCAAGGTCTGGGACGAGATCCAGTCGGCCATGGAGGAAGACGGGATCGTCAAGGGCCAGATCCAGGCCCGGGTCAAGGGCGGCTTGTCCGTGACCCTTCAGGGCGGGGTGAAGGCCTTCCTGCCGGGCAGCCAGGTCGACCTGCGTCCGGTCCGCAACCTCGACGCATTCCTCAACGAGGAATTCGACTTCAAGATCATCAAGTTCAACAAGCGCCGGGGCAACATCGTGCTCTCGCGCCGCGTGCTGCTCGAGGCCGAGCGCGCCGAGCTCAAGAGCGACACGCTCAACAAGCTCGCCGAAGGCCAGATCGTCGAAGGCGTGGTCAAGAACCTGACCGACTACGGCGCCTTCATCGATCTCGGCGGCATCGATGGCCTGCTGCACATCACCGACATGAGCTGGGGTCGCATCAACCACCCCTCCGAGCTCTTCCAGGTCGGCGATAAGGTCAAGGTCAAGGTCCTCAAGTTCAACAGCGAGTCCGAGCGCGTCAGCCTCGGCCTCAAGCAGATCACCCCCGACCCCTGGATCAACGCCGAGGAGAAGTACATCCCCGGCACCGTCGTTCAGGGCAAGGTGGTCAGCATCAAGGACTATGGCGCCTTCATCGAGCTCGAGGAGGGCATCGAGGGTCTGGTGCACGTGTCCGAGATGTCCTGGACCCGCCAGGTCAAGAACCCCAAGCAGCTCATCAACCTCGGCGACGAGGTCAAGGCTGTCGTCCTCGACATCGACGTCTCGCAAAACCGCATCTCCCTGGGCATGAAGCAGCTCGAGGAGAACCCCTACGAGAAGGTGCTCGAGAAGTACCCGCCGGGGACCGTGGTCGCGGGCGTCATCCGCAACATCGCCGACTTCGGCGTGTTCGTGGAGCTCGAGCCGGGCATCGACGGCCTGGTCCACATCACGGACCTGAGCTGGACCCAGCGCGTCCGTCACCCCTCCGACCTCTACAAGAAGGGCGACGAGGTTCAGGCGGTGGTGTTGAACATCGACAACACCGGCGACAAGCCCAAGATCAGCCTGGGCATCAAGCAGCTGTCGAGCGACCCGTGGGACCGCGTGCCCTACGAGTTCCCGATCGGCAAGGTCACCGAGGTCAAGATCCTCAAGCTCACCGACTTCGGCGCCTTCGCCGAGATCATCCCGGGCGTCGAGGGTCTGATCCACATCTCGGAGATCAGCGAGGAGCGCGTGGAGGATCCGCGCGCCGTGCTCGAGCCCGGCCAGGTGTGCCGCGCCGAGGTCATCCAGCTCGACGCCAACGAGCGCAAGATCGGCTTGTCGATCAAGAGCGCGCGGCGCCAGGACGACCTCGCCGACGCGCAGGGCTTCGCCAACGTCAGCGAGGCTGGCGCGACTCTGGGCGACCTGCTCTCGAAGAAGCTCAAGAAGTAGCTTCTCGCGCCCTCGGGCGAAAGCGGGCGTCGGCCAGTGGCCGGCGCCCGCTTTTTGTTGCGGCCCTTGCCACCCCAGGCCGCAGGCGCTATTTCGGGCCGTCATGGATCGCCCAGCCTCAGCCGTTCGCGTCCACGAGGGTTCCCTCGATGCCAAGGGCCTGCGCTTCGCCGTGCTCGTGGCTCGCTTCAACGCGATCGTCACCGAGCCGCTGCTCGACGGGGCCGTCGACACCTTGTTGCGCTCCGGGGCCGCGGCCGAGGACGTGGCCGTGTTCCGCACCCCGGGCAGCTACGAGCTGCCGATGCTCGCCGACAAGGTCCTGACCACGGGCCGCTTCGACGCGCTCATCGCCCTCGGCTGCCTGATCCGCGGCGACACGATCCACTTCGATCTGATCGCCTCCGAGGCCGCCAAGGGCCTGTCCGCCGTCGGCCAACGCCACGCGCGGCCGGTGGCCTTTGGCGTGCTGACCACCGACACCCTCGAGCAGGCGATCAACCGCGCCGGGGCCAAGGCCGGCAACAAGGGCGGCGAGGCTGCGCTGGCGGCCATCGAGCAGGCGCGGCTCTACGCCCTCGTCGACGAGCAGTACGGGTCCTGATGTCGGGCAAGGGACAAGCCCGGGGCAAGGGCAAGGTCGCCGGTGTGGCGATGGGGCGCGCGCGCGGGCGAGAGCTCGCGCTGTGGCTGCTGTGTCACCTCGACGACAGCCGCAACGGGCGGCTCGAGCCGGAAGACGAGCTCCGCCGCCGCCTCGAGCTGTTCTGGCGCGAGCAGCCGGCCTTCCCCGCGGACGATGACTTCCTCGTGGGCGTGGCCGAGGAGCTCGCCGAGATCATCCGAGACAGCGAGGCCCAGCGCTGGGCCAAGCGCCTGGTCGAAGCGTTCCTGAGCGCGGCCGCGAGCTTCGACGCGGCCATCGAGGGCGCCTCGGCCCGCTGGCGGCTCGCTCGCATGGATCGCGTCGACCGCAACGTCTTGCGCCTCGCCGCCGTCGAGCTCGCCAAGCTCAGCACGCCGCGGGGCGTCGTCGTGTCCGAGGCCGTTCGCTTGGCCGCCCGCTATGGCAGCGAGCGCTCGCCGGCCTTCGTCAACGGCCTCGTCGAGGCGCTCGCTCGCTCGCTGCGCGATGTCAACGGTGGAGGCGGCGGCGCGGCGGGTGAGGGCGGTGGCTGAGCAGCGCGCTTCGGACCCCGCGCGGGTGCTCGTCGAGCCGCTCGAGCAGGGGGTCCTCGATGGGGTCCGAGAGCTCGAGGGCGAGCCCCATCGCGTGCGCGTCGACCTCGGGATCTTGCCGGTCTTCCTCGACGAGCGCCCGCTCCTCGGCCTCGCCGGGTTGGTCGACTGGCGCGCCTGCGGGCGGCTCTCGCGGATCTTGCGCGAAGGACTGTTCTCGGGGGCCCTGGGCGAGCTGCTGCTGACCCCTGGTGACCGTCGTCTGCCCGTCGATCGCCTCGTGCTCGTGGGCCTCGGCCCTCGGGCCGAGTTCGATGGCGCGCGCTTGCGCCAGGCCGCGCAGGCCGTGGTCTCGACGGCCGTGGGCCTCCGCGCGGATGGCGTGCTGATCGCGCTCCCCTCCGAGGGGATCGAGCGTCGCGTCGCAGAGGATCTCTTCGCGGCGCTGATCAGCGCCGTCGAGGCAGCGCTCACGCCCCCAGACGAGGGCCCACAGGCCGAGCGCTCGCCGAGCGCGGCTCCGCAGGCCGAGCGCTCGCCGGATCCGGCCTCGACGGCCTCCACCTCGGAGCAGGGCGAGGAGGGCTCCGAGGAGGGCGCGAGCGAGGAGCCTGTCGCCCCCGATCAGGACCCCGAGCTCCCCGAGCTCCCCGAGCTCCCCCCCGGGGGGCCACCGCCCGAGGCTCCATCGGGGCCAGCGCCAGCGGACGCCGCCGAAGAACCCGAGGTGCCCCCAGAGGACCCGCCAGAGCCATCTGCGCGAGAAGGCGCAGACCTAGAAGCGGGCTGCGCGGGGTGGGCCCCTGGTCGGTGGTGGGTCGTCGCGGATGAGCAGGTCGTCGCGCGGCTGCGCCGCGTGCTCAGTGGTCCGCCACGTCCGGCCCGCGGGGGACCAGGGCTGCACACATGAGCCGGTGACCTGCCTGGCCTGGCGTGCAGAAAAATGCCCCAGCGCTACTCCTTCGAGCAAACTCCCACGAAGGTCGCCGCTGGCCCTATACTCTATCCCGATGCCGACCCAAGTGCTTTTGGTCGAGGACTCACGAGCGATGCGCGACTACGTGAGCTCGATCCTCGAGGCCGAGGGCGACTACGAGGTTCACGAGGTCTCAAACGGCTTCGACGCCCTCAGAGCGCTACCTCGCGATTTGTTCGGGCTGATCGTCACCGACATCAACATGCCCGACGTCAGCGGCATCGAGCTGACCCGCTTCGTCCGCCAGACACCACGCCACGCCAGGACACCTTTGATCGTGATCAGCAGCGAGGCATCGGACGTCGACAGGGATCGAGCCATGGCCGCCGGCGCGTCCGCCTTCGTCGCCAAGCCCTTCACCCCAGAGGAGTTCTTGGCGGCCATCCGTGGCGCGGGTGAGCACCCGCGGCCCGATCTCGAGGACGGAGGAAACAACCCGTGAGCGAGTCTCCCGAGTTCGTCTCCGAAGCGCAGGAGATCATCGACACCTTCTCGCGGCAGCTCCTCGAGATCGAGGGGCAGATCCGCGACAGCTCCGAGTACGACCCCGATCTCCTCAACGGTGCCTTTCGCTCGGTGCACACCCTCAAGGGGCTCTCGTCGCTCTCGGGGGTCAACGAGATCGTCGATCTCAGCCACAAGCTCGAGAACACCCTCGACGCCCTGCGCCTGGGCAAGCTGCCCCTCAACCAGGGGGCCCTCGACCTGCTCTTCGAGTCGGTCGAGCTGTTCCAGCGCCTGCTCTCGGGGGTGGTCGATCCCGACGCCGCGCCGGTGGTCGAGGTCGGCTCGTTCTTGCGCCGCCTCGCCGAGCTCGCGGAGGCGCGCGACAAGGAAGAGGATGACCCCCTCGGCTGGCTCGACAACTCGATCCTCGGCGTGCTGACCGAGTACGAGGAGCACCGCCTGCGCGAGAACGTTCGCCTGGGTCGCAAGATCTTCCGGGTCCACGCGAGCTTCGACCTGCTGGCCATCGACGTCGGGATCGAGGCGCTCAAGACCAAGCTCAAGAACTACGGCGAGGTCATCACCTACCTGCCGAGCGCCGACGGCTCGAGCGACGACCGCATCGAGCTCGACATCCTCGTCGGCTCCAAGCAGACCACCAGCGAGCTCGCCGATGGGATCGGCGAGGAGGGGGTCGTCGTCGAGGCGCTCGGGACCCGGGAGCGCATCGTGATCTCGGCCAAGCCCGGGGCGCGAGAGCAGCAGGGGTCGGAGCAGGCGCCCGAGCCGCCGACTCCCGCGGCGCCGCCTCCAACCATGAAGGCCGCCGCGCCGGCCTCCACCCCCGCGCCGCCGGTGCCCACGTCGGCGCCGGCGGGGGGCGGAGCGTCGCCGACCAAGGCCAAGCTCACCGTCGAGGCCATCGACGACGACGACTTCCCGGAGGACCCCGAGGAGCCCAGCTCGCCCGGGGGCCTCGGTCTGCCTGGCGCCGACGTGGCAGACAGCGAGCTAGCGAGCGCTGGCTCCGGCGGCGGCGCGCACGATGGCGGGGGAGGGGACTCTGGCGACGGTGGTGGCGACGGCGACGGCGACGGCGATGGCCCCGAGGGGCCGGAGGGCTCCGACGGCCCCGAGGGCTCTCGCTATGGGGAGGAGGGCGTCGGCGACATGGTCTCCAGCGACGACGTCAGCCTCAAGAGCCTCAGCCAGACGGTGCGCGTCGACCTGCGCCGCCTGGATCACCTCATGAACCTCGTCGGCGAGCTCGGCCTGGTCCACGCCAACCTCAACGGCCTCGCCGATCGCATGCGCCGATCGGAGCCGACGGGCGAGCAGATGCGCGAGCTCCAGGACCAGCTGCGGGTCATGAACCGGCGCCTGGGCCTGCTCCAGCAGGGCATCCTCGAGGTCCGCATGGTCCCGCTCGGGCAGGTCTTCGACAAGCTCGCCCGGGTCGTTCGCAAGCTCGGGCGCGAGTCCGACAAGGACATCCGCCTGGCGATCTCCGGGGCCGAGACCGAGCTCGACAAGCTGATCGTCGAGGAGCTCAGCGACCCGCTGATGCACATGATCCGCAACGCCATCGATCACGGGATCGAGAAGCCCGCCGAGCGCGTCGCTCGGGGCAAGCCGCGGGCTGGACGGATCACGCTCTCGGCCTATCAAAAGGGCAACCGCGTGGTCATCGAGCTGACCGACGACGGCCAGGGCATGGACTGGAAGCGGATCCGCGACAAGGCCGTGGACCGCGGCTTCCTCAGCCGCGAGGAAGCCACGGACATCACCCCGCCCCAGGCCATCAACCTGATCTTCACGCCGGGCTTCTCCACGCGCGAGACGGCCACGGAGCTGTCCGGGCGCGGCGTGGGCATGGACGTGGTCAAGACCAACATCTCGCGGCTCTCGGGGATGATCGACGTCGCCTCGCAGCCGGGCAGGGGCTCGCGCTTTCGGATCACCTTGCCGGTGACCCTGGCGATCATCCAGGCGCTGGTCATCGAGACCGCGGGCCAGACCTTCTGCATCCCGCTCAACTCGGTGCTCGAGTCGATCATGGTCCAGACCGAGGAGATCCAGACCATCGAGGGCCACGAGGTCGTCACGGTCCGCGGTCGGACCTTGCCGCTGGTCCACCTCTCGCGGGTCTTCGACCTCGAGCCCAAGGGCCGCGAGGTCGAGCGGCGGATGTTCTACGACCGGCTCTACGTCGTCGTCGTCGGCCTGGCGCAGCACCGCGTCGGCCTCGTCGTCGACGAGCTGCTCGGCCAGCAAGACGTGGTCATCAAGCCGATCGGCAAGGCGCTGCGCCAGGTCCCGGGCATCGCCGGGGCCACGGAGCTCGGCGACAACCGCACGGTGCTCCTGCTCGACGTCGCGACCTTGGTCGGCGAGGCCGTCGGCGGGGTCGAGGCCGCGGTCGCCGGGATCGGCGGCTCCGGCCGCGAGGGCATCGGCGTGTTCTCTTCTCTCGACGTCGGCCGCGAAAAAGAACATGGAGGCTGGGGCGATGGCTTCTGACGAAGACGATCTCTGGCAAGCCCTGCTCGCGGTCACTGGCGACCAGGTCGCGACCGAGTCGGACTACGAGCACGGCTACAAACGCGAGATGCGTAGCGACCTGCTTCGCTACGTGACCTTCATGATCCGGGGCGAGATCTACGGCCTGCCGATCGAGCAGATCGTCGAGATCTCCACGGTCTTCCCGAGCACCCCCGTGCCGCGGACCAGCGACTTCGTCGTCGGGATCGGCAACATGCGCGGCTCGGTGATGCCGGTCATCGACCTCGGCCGGCGGCTCAACCTCGGCTACGTCGAGCGCTCGCGCGAGACCCGGGTGCTGATCGTCCGCCACCACGACGAGCCCCACGGCATCGTGGTCGAGCGCGTGCTCGAGGTCATCTCGCTGCCGCCGGAGGACATGGAGAACACCCCCGGTGGCATCGGGAGCACCCGCGCGGACTTCATCCTCGGCCTCGGTCGACACCGGCGGCGGCTGATCATCATCCTCGACCTCAACACGGTGCTCGCCGAGCGAGACTTCTTGCTGCCGAAGTTTCGGCGAGAGCGGGCGGTGCAATGAGCAACGAAGGCGCCGGGAGCTCCCGGATCACGTCCACGGCTTGGGGGGACGAGCAGGCCCCCAAGCGTCAAGAGCAGCTCAAGCTGGCCGGCTTCTATGTCGGTGGCGGGCTGTACGGCATCGACATCATGCGGATCAAGGAGGTCATCCAGGCCGCCCCCTATCCGCTGCGCCCCGTGCCGCACGCCCCGGACATCATCGAGGGCGTGATCACCTTGCGCGGGGTCGTGATCCCGGTGATCGACCTGCGCAAGCGCTTTGGGGTCGCTCCCGACGAGGAGTCGATCCCCTTCAACAAGCTGATCATCGTCAGCGTCAAGGGCCGGATCGTCGGGCTCAAGGTCGACCGCGTGCTCGGTGAGCTGCGCGTCGACGCCGACGAGGTCCGCCCCGCGCCCTCGATGCTCAGCAAGTCGGCCGGGGCCGGAGAGGACGAGGACTTCTTCTCCGGGGTCTGCAAGATCGGCGACGACATCGTGTTCGTGGTCCACCTCGAGGGCCTGATCATCACGGGCAAGAAGAGTTGATGAGCGAAGCGTCTCAGCCCCGTGCCGACCGGCCGCGCGCCGAGGGAGCCCCTCGTGTGTTGCTTGGCCATGGCGGCCGGATCATCGCCGCGGCCGCGCAGAGGATCCTCGGGGCCCACGGCTTCGAGGTTGGGGTGGCGAGCAACGCTCGCGCCGTGGAGGAGGCGCTCGCCGCTGGCGGGTGGAACGCCCTGGTCATCGACGTCGCGCTCCCCGGCGGCTTCGAACTCGCCGCGCCCGCGCGCCGGGCAGGGGTCGAGTGTGTGATCCTCGTGGCCTCGGTGTTCCGCAGGACCAGCTACAAGCGCCGCCCGAGGCGGCTCTACGGCGCCGACGACTACGTCGAGATCCACCACCTCGGGGATCACCTGCCCAACCGCCTGCGGGCTCACCTGGGCCTCGGCCCGCCAGACCACCCGGCCGAGACGCTGCGCGAGGTCCTCGTCTCGCTGCGCGATCGCGGCGACGCGCGCCTGCTCGAGCAGAGCCCGCGCGGCCTGGCCGCGCTGATTGTCGCGGATCTGCTGCTCTACAACGGTGACCGCGTCACCGACGCGAGCAGCGTGGACGAAGCTTGGGCGGCCGTGAGCGAAGATCTCGAGGACGCGCGCAAGCTATTCGAACTGCTCCGGCCGGAGGCCACGGGGGCGGGCGAGCTGATCGCCGACGCCTTCCGCGAGTTGGTCGCCAGCCTCGACGGTGCGCGAGATTCGCGTGAGCAAGGGGGAATGACGTGAGCTCCGAGCGAGAGAGTCCGGGCCGTGGAACGACGGTCAGTGGGCGGGGAAGCGCCGGGCTGCCACCTCGGCTGCTCGACTGTATCCGCCGCTTTGGTGATGAAGGGTGGCGCGAGCGCAAGCAGGCGGTCGAGGAGGTGCTCATGGTCCTCGCGACCGAGCAGCCCGACGGCCCGACCTTCGCGGCGCTGATCGACACGCTCATCGATGGGGTCATCGATCCGCTGAAGAGCGCGATCTATGAGGGCCGCGAGCAGGAGGCCAAGGTCGTCGCGGGCGGAGGCGTGAGCGCGCGAGCGGCCTGCCACGACGTGCTCGTCCAGCTCGGGCGGGCGAGCCTGCCCAAGATCCTCGAGCGCATCGATCCCGAGGACAAGCACGGATCGGGCACGCGGATGCTGGTCGACCTCGTCGGTCAGATCGGCGGTGAGGCCGAGATCCCGCTGCTCGCTCGGTTCATGCGTGACAGCGAGGCCGACGAGAACCTGCGGGCCTCGGCCGCGGCGGCGCTCGGTGAGATCGGCGGGCCCAGGGCCGTCGGGGCCCTCGAGGAGCTGCTCGCCGATGACTCGGAGATGCTCCAGCTCTACGCCCTCGACGCCCTGCGGGCCGCGGGCGCGGCGGTCTCGGTCGAACGTCTGGCGCCGCTGCTCGCCCAGGCGGTGACCCGCAAGGGCGCCGCGGCGCTGCTCGGGGTCACCGATGATCCGGCCGCCGTCGCGCTGCTGATCCCGGCCCTCGACGACGACATGCGCGGCGTCCGAGCGGCGGCCGTCGAGAGCATGGCGCGGCTGCGCGTCGCGCTGGGCGAGCGCGATCAGGCCGAGGCCGTCGACGAGGCCGTCGCGGCCATCGACGAGCGCAGCAAGGCGCGGATCCGCGATCTCATCGGTCACCGCGACCGCGAGGTCTCGCTCGCGGCCATCGCCCTCGCAGGGCTCGCACGCGACGCCGCGGCGGTCGCTTCCGTGCTCCCGCGCATGGACGACCCCATGGTCTACGAGCGCGCCTTGGCCCTGGTCGAGCGCCTCGGCCCGGCGGCCAACGACTCGCTGGTCGAGGTCCTCGACGACCTCGAGGTCAGCTCGCGCGAGGCCCTCTATCGGCTGATCGGCGCGCTGCCCGGCGAGGTCGATCAGAAGCTGATCAACCTGCTGCTCGAGGGCCTCGAGGACTCGCTCGAGACCGTCGCCGGTGCGGCCTGCGACGCCCTCAAGAAGGTCGGCGGGCGCTCGGCCATGGCGCCGCTCTACCGCGCGTGCGGGCGCGAGGGGATCGTCGGTGAGCACGCCGCCGAGGCCCTCGCCGAGGTCGCCGTGCGCCTCGCCGAGCAGCGCCCTGGCGGCGGACACGACGAGCTGCTCTTGCTCATGGGCGGAGCCTGGCCGCAGTCGGGGGCGCTGGCGCGCAACCTGTGTCGGGTCGTGGGTCGCCTCGGGCTGGTCGAATTCGTGCCGCCGCTGGTGTCGATGCTCGGCTCGAGCGACCTCGGCGTGCGCGTGGCCGCGGCCTTGGCCCTGGGCAACGTGCCCGGGGATCACGAGGGCGTCGGCGCGCTGTGCTTCGCCCTCGCCGACGAGGACCCGCAGGTCCGGGCCGCGGCCTGCCGCAGCCTCGGCCAGCTCGGGGATCCGCAGTCCGTCCACCCGCTGCTCGCGGCGACCTCGGATCCCGTCGCGCTGGTTCGCGCGGCGGCGGTGCAGGCCCTCGTGGCCATCGACAACCCGATCTCGCTCTCGCGCATGCGCGAGATCATCTTGGACGAGAGCTCGACCAACGTGGTGGTCCACGCCATCGCGGGTCTGGGCCACTCCAACCAAAACCAGGATCTCACCTTGCTCATGAGCCTGTGCTCGTCCAAGGACCACGAGGTCGTCAAGGCCGCTGCCCGCGGCCTGCGGCACTTCACGGCCCATCGGGCGACGGCGGCGCTGCTCGGGCTGCTCTCCCACGAGCGCTGGGACGTGCGCTGGGCGGCGGCCGAGGTGCTCTCCGAGCGCGGTGACGCGACCGCCCTCGGTCCGCTCAACCGCGCACGCAAGTTCGAACACGACGCGCTGGTGCGACAGATCCTGGGTCAGGCGATCGAGCGTCTGAACTCCGTCGAGTCCGAGAACGAGGCCTAGTGGGTAGGACCCCCAAGAGCTCCGACCGCCTGTTCGCCTCGCTAGACAGCGAGCGAATTCGCATCAATGACGAGGAGACCCGACTCCTGGTCGAGGCGATCCAGGAGAATTGCGGCATGACCCTGGCCAACGACTCCGGGCTCTTTCTCGAGCGGCGACTGGGCGCCCGCCTCGAGGCCCTGGGTCTGTCCAGCTACCTCGACTACTACCAGTACCTCCGTTACGACGCGGCCGGAACGCGCGAGATGGAGGAGCTGATCGAGCGGATCACGACGCACGAGACCTACTTTTTCCGCGAGCAGTATCAGCTCGACGCCTTCTCCGAGGAGATCCTCCCGGATCTGGCGCGCCGTTGGAACCGCCAGCACCGTATCGCGGTGTGGAGCGCGGGCTGTTCCACGGGCGAGGAGGTCTACACGATCGCCATGCTCTTGCTCGAGAGCGGGCTGTTCAAGGGCTGGAACATGCGCGTGGCAGGCTCCGACATCAGCCGCAAGGTGCTGGCCACGGCGCGCGCTGCGACCTACGGCGAGAGCAGCTTTCGCACGACCACGCCCGAGCTCAAGCGGAAGTACTTCGTCGAGAACGGCGGTCGCTGGACCGTGCGCGAGGATGTGCGCTCGATGTGTTCCTTCGGCCAGCTCAACTTGGTCTCGACCGAGCGATTCCGCGTGCTCGGTCCCTGCGACGTGATCTTCTGTCGGAACGTCTTGATGTATCTTTCTCAAGCGGCGCGGCACCGCGTCGTCGAGGCTTTCTATGATCGCCTGACCCCGGGGGGCTACCTGCTCCTCGGACACTCCGAGAGCTTGCTGAACGTGACGACCCGATTCGACCTCGCCCACCTGGAGAAGGATCTGGTCTACCGCAAGCCCCTCGACGCCGCCAAGCCCTCGTCACGCTGAACGACGCCATGACAGAGCCCAACGAAACTCGACCCTTGCGTGTGCTGGTCGTCGACGACTCGGCCTACAACCGACAGACGATCACGAGCATGCTCGAGTCGCGGGAAGGCGTCGAGGTGATCGCTCGCGCCACCAACGGCAAGGAGGCGCTCAAGCTCGCCTTCGATCTCGAGCCCGACATCATCACCCTCGATCTCGAGATGCCCGAGATGGACGGGTTCTCCTTCCTGCGCTTGCTGATGAGCCGCCGGCCGATCCCCGTGCTGGTGATCTCGGGCTACGCCCAGCGCGACAACGTGTTTCGTGCCCTGGAGCTCGGGGCCCTCGACTTCATCGCCAAGCCGCGCCGGCACATCAGCCCGGACATCCGCAACATCGAGGACGAGCTGTCCAACAAGATTGCGATGGTCAGGCGGCTGCACGCGGTCCGTCTCAAGCAGCGCGCCGAGTCGCTGGCGGCTCAGGGCGCGCGGCCCAAGGGGAGCAGCGGCAGCGAGGGCGAAGACGAGGTCAGCCTGTCGGGCGAGCCCGCGTCGGTGGTCGTCGGCATCGGCTCCTCCACGGGCGGCCCGCCGGCGATCCAGCAGCTGCTCGCGAGCCTGCCGGCAGATCTGCCCGCGGCGATCTTGATCTCACAGCACATGCCGGCGCGCTTCACCAAGGCCTTTGCCGCGCGCCTCGATCGCGTCGTCGATCTCCACGTGGTCGAGGCCGCCGAGGGCCAGCCGGTCTGCCAGGGCGTGGTCTACATCGTGCCGGGATCCTCCAACCTCGAGGTCGAGTCGAGCAAGGGTGGGGGGAGCGTCATCCACATCGTGGAGCCGCAGCCCACGCGGGCTGGCGCGCTGCCGCTCACGCCCTCGGCCGACCACATGCTCAAGTCGCTGTCGTCCACCTACGGCCGGCGCCTGGTCGCGGTGATCCTGACGGGCATGGGTTCCGACGGCACCAACGGGACAATCGCCGCGCGTCGCCAGGGCGCGACGGTGTTGGTCGAGGACCCGTCCACGGCGGTCATGCCGGGGATGCCGCATTCCGCCATGGAAGCGGGGACAGTCGACCGCGCGGTTCCTCTGGAGAAGCTCGGAGAGGCCATCGTCGAGGCCGTCGAGCGCCACAAACGCAACTAGTACTGGGGCTGGGACTGGGCTGGGGCTTGGCTGGCTCGGTTCGTCTGGCTGGTTCGTCTGGGGCCGCCTCGACTCGGCGCCTGAAGCACGCTCTGCGCAGCCTCGGCCTGGCTCCTCGTCAGGAGCGGGCGCTGACCCGGGCCCTCGCTAGCGCGCCTCCGATCGTCGCGCTCGCGGGCCGCAGCCGGGGCGACGAGCGACGCCGGGAGAGCTCGTTTTACGCGCCCCAGGGGTACCTGCGTGTCGCCTGGGTATTTCTCGCGGGGCGCGGGTGGGCGTGGCTGACGGCAAAGGGCGTGGGTGCTCATACCCCCGGCGCGTCGGCGGGCTTCGCCGGGTAGGGGAGCCGGACCGGGGCGTTGTGCCCCAGGACCTTCACTGAGCGAGGGATCAGGGGAGCGGTCATCGACGGCAGCCGCGACGCGGATTCTGTCGATCGAGGTCGATCATGTCGCGTTCGCCTGTCTCGATCGCGGCCCTCAGTGTGTTACTGTCCGGGCGGTGAGCGCCGACAATCCCAGCAGGGCGAGCTTGCAGAGGCAGACCGATGCCTTCCTGCGCGAGTTCTTCGAGAAGGGCGAGATGCTGGTCAAGGAGTTGATCACGGAGAACGATCGGCTCCGCGCTCAGCTCGACGTCAAGGACGAAGAGGAGCCAAAGACCAGCAGCGCAAAGTCATCCGCAAAGGTGACGCGCGACAACATGGTCGAGCTCCTCATGATGCGTATCTCTGCCCTCGAGCACGAGTGCGACGAGATTCGCAAGATCGCCGGAAACGTCGAGGAAGAGTCGGGCGGGTTCCGTTCTCGCCTCGACGCGTTGGAGGGCGAGCACTACCATCTCGCGTCGATGTTCGTGGCCGGCTCGCAGTTTCACTCGGCGACGAACTTCGACGAGGTGCTGCGGACCATCACCGAGATCTTGTTGAACTTCGTCGGCGCCGGCAGCTTCGTCATCTACCTCGTCGACGAGGAGCGGCAGGTGCTCTTCCCCGCGCTGCGCGAGGGTGGGAGCATCGACGAGATCGCCGAGATTGCGTTGACCGGCGACGCGGCCAGTCAGGCGCAGGTCGCGATGGTCGCCCTCGGTCGCCCGTGGAAGAACGGCGACCCCGACTTCAAGGTCGGCGACGAGCTGGTGAACTTGCCCCTGATCAGTGGGACTCGGCTGGTCGGGATGGCGCGGCTCGAGTCTTTCCTCGAGCAAAAGCACGGCTTCGCGGAGAACGACTACCAGCTGCTCAGCTTGATCTCCGAGCACGCTGGTATCGGGCTCGAGACCGCCTGGGTCCGAGCACACGCGAAAGAAGTCCCCCTACGGCGTCAGGCCATCGAGCAACTGGTTGGAGCATGAGCACTTCGGGAGAACGTCGTTTCAACGCCTTGGTGGTCGAGGACAGTCCGCCAATGCGCAAGATGATCGTCTTCGCGCTCTCGCGCGTGCGGGAGCTCGACGTGATCGAGGCCGATGACGGCGTCGATGCGCTGCGTCGCATCGCGGGCACGAAGTTCGACATCATCATCACCGACATCAACATGCCGATCCTCGACGGCCTCAAGCTCGTCAAGCGCTTGCGTGCCGACGAGAATTACAAGGACGTGCCCATCGTGATCATCACGACCGAGGGCGCGGCCGAGGATCGGCAGCGCGCGTTGACCCTCGGGGCCAACGCTTACATCACCAAGCCGATCCAGGCGCAGCAGGTCATCTCGCTCGTCCGCGAGATCCTCTCGCTGAATTAGCTGGCGGGGCTTTGGCCCCCGACAAGCGATGGAGCCTCACTGAAGGCTCCATCGTCGCGTTCGCTCCGGGCGAGGCGGGTCTTTGGGCTGCGCCTCGTGGCGGATTTTTTCGTGGCTCGTGGCGAGGGTGCTAGCGTCTCGAGATGGCGCGCGCGCTCGATCTCGACGAAGCGGTGGAGGACTACCTCCAGCACCTCAAGGTCGAGCGCAACCTCAGCCGCAACACCCTCGACGCCTACGGCAACGATCTGCGCCAGCTCCTCGAGCACCTGGAGGCGGCGGGGATCGAGGCGACGGACGAGGTCAGCTCGCGGGCGCTGCTCGACTTCTTGACGGCGCTGAGTCGCCGCGGCTTGTCGGCGCGCAGCCAGGCGCGGCGCTGGGTCGCGGTCCGTGGCCTGTTTCGATGGCTGCGCGTCGAGGGGTTGATCGACGTCGATCCGACCCAGGGCGTCCGCATGCCCAAGGCCGCCGCCAAGCTGCCCGAGCTCCTCGGCCGCGAGGAGATCGAGCGGCTGATCGCCGCGCCCGGCGTGGACACGGCCTTGGGCCTGCGCGACACGGCGCTGCTCGAGTTCATGTACGCGACGGGCTGCCGGGTCAGCGAGGCCTGCAACCTCGAGCTCGGCTCGCTGCACCTCGACCAGGGGCTGGTCGTGCTCACGGGCAAGGGCAACAAGCAGCGCATGGTCCCGCTCGGCGACTGCGCGCTCGTGGCGATGCTGGCCTGGCTCGAAGAGGGGCGGCCGCAGCTGCTCGCGCGCGCACGCGGAGCCGCCCGCCAGACGCGGCGGGTGTTCCTCAACCACCGCGGCGGGTCGCTGTCGCGGCAGGGGTGGTTTTTGCGCATCCGCCAGCACGCGACGACCGCCGGGATTACTCGCGATATCTCACCGCACAAGTTGCGGCACAGCTTCGCAACGCACCTCATCGAGGGCGGCGCCGACCTGCGCGCAGTGCAGACCCTCTTGGGTCACGCGGACATCTCGACGACCCAGGTCTACACGCACCTGAGCCAGGCCCACGTCCGGCGCGCCTACGACGAGCACCATCCTCGGGCCTGATGCGCGTACCCCTCATCCGGTCTGCGCGAAGCGCAGGAGCGGGGCGCGCCTCGAGGCGGATTGACTGCGGGCGCCCGCGGCTGCTACCAACGGGCTTCGCCCGCGCGACGTGCGCGATTGGCGTGGATCCGCCGTGCCCGCACTCTTGGCCAGCACTAGCGATCTCATGTCCAGCGAGCTCCTCTCGCGGATCGGGATCTATCTGATCTGCCTGATCATCTCGATCGGGGTGCACGAGTATTGCCACGCCCTGGTCGCGGATCGCCTCGGCGATGACACGCCGGGGCGCAACGGGCGGCTGACCCTCAACCCGATCGTCCACGCCGATCCCGTCGGCACCTTGATCATGCCGATCGTCGCCGCGCTCTCGAGCTTCCCGCTCCTGGGGTGGGGGCGGCCGGTGGAGACCCAGCCCAGGAACTACACCCGCAAGCTGAGCATGCGAAAGGGCATGGCGCTGGTCGCCGCGGCGGGGCCCTTTGGCAACTTCGCGCTCGTGCTGCTCGTGCTCGGCATCGCGGCCGTGCTCGCGCGCACCGTGGGGATCTCGGAGCCCGCGGCGATGCTGCTCCAGACCATGGTGACCCTCAACGTCGTGCTGATGGTCTTCAACTTGCTGCCGCTGCACCCCCTCGACGGCGGCAAGATCCTCGCTGCTTTCCTGCCGGCCCGCTTCGAGGCCGTCGACGAGTTCCTGCTGCGTTACGGGCCGTGGATCCTGCTCGGGCTGGTGGTCTTCGGGGGTCGCTACCTCGGCTACGTGTTCACGCCGATCTACGCCCTCGCCATGCACATGCTCGGCGTCGCAATCTCCGCATGAGCAACCAGGCGTCTCCCCAGCCCTCCGAGCCCACCTCGGAGACCACGGGTGCCGAGGTCGCGCCCGCGGCGTCCACACCCGAGCACGAGGGTGCGGGTCCGCAGGGATCCGACTCGGCCGACTCGGGCACGCCGAGCACGGCGGTGATCGCCGACGGCGTGCGCAGCCGCGAGAGCTACGCGGTGTCCCTCGAGGTCTTCGAGGGCCCCCTCGATCTGCTCTTGCACCTCGTGCGTCGCCACGAGCTCGACATCCTCGACATCCCGATCTCCTTCATCGCGACCAAGTACATCGAGTACATCAGCTTCGCGCGCTCCCTCGACATCGAGATCGCCGGCGAGTACCTGGTCATGGCCGCGACCCTGGCCTTCCTCAAGAGCCGCGAGCTGCTCCCGCCGAGCCCCGAGGAGGAAGAGGAGGGCGAGGAAGACGAGGACGAGGGCATCGACCCGCGCGAGGAGCTGATCCGCCGGCTGATCGAGTACGAGCGCTTCCGCGAGGCGGGCGCGGAGCTCGACGGGCGGCCGCTCTTTGGCCGCGACGTGTTCCCGCGGGGCGCGGCCATCGACGTCGAGACCCTCGAGCCAGGGCTGGCGCCGGTCACCTTGTTCAAGCTCGCCGAGGCCTACAGCCGGATCCTCGACCGCGCCAAGGTCAACCAAGAGCACGAGGTCGTGATCGAGCGGGTCACGATCCGCCAGCGCATGGTCCAGCTCGGCGACATGCTGGCCGTGACGCCGCGGGTGAGCTTCGAGGGGCTGTTCTTGAGCCGGACATGGTCGAACGAGCGCGAGCTACGGCAGATGCTCGTGGTCACGCTGATGTCCGTGCTCGAGATGGTCAAGCTCGGGGTGCTCGGCGTGCACCAGGCCGGCGGCAGCGACGCGCTGGAGCTCGAGCGTGTGGGCGAGGTCGATCACCTGCGCGAGGTCGTCTCGATGTTCCGGGAAGAGGGCGAGGAGGAGCCGCCCCTACCAGAGGGCGCGGCCGCCGAGGGCGCGGCCGCCAGCGCTGGGCTCGAGGTCGTCGAAGGCTCGGCCGCCGAGTCGGCGGAGCTCGTCCCTGCGGGGGCCGACGCTGGCGAGACTGCCGATGCCTCTGCTGACGCGAGCGAGGCCCCCGCGTTGGCGGAGGTCGCTGAGCCTGGGCTGGCCGAGGCAGACGCGGGCGAGGTCTCCGCGCAGGTCGACGGCGCCGGCGCTGCGTTGGACGATGCCGCGGAGGGCAGCGAGAGCTCCGCGCAGGTCGACCGCGATGACGCCGTGTCGGCCACGGAGGGCCGCGAGGCCGAGGCGCCTGCGTTGGTGAGCGTCGATGGCGAGGGGGTCGCGTTGGGTGAGGCCGGGGATGGCAGCGCGAGCGAGACCGAGGTCTCCGCGCAGGTCGAGGGCGAAGACGCAGCGTTGGACGAGGCCGTGGAGGGCGGCGCGAACGAGACCGAGGCCTCCGCGCAGGTCGACGGCGAAGACGCCGAGTCGGTCGTGGAGGGCAGCGAGGCCGATACGCCTGGGTTGGAGGACGCCGAGGCGTCTGGGTCGGGCGAGGCCGATGCGTCTGGGTTGGAGGACGCCTCGGCGTCTGGGTCGGGTGAGGTCGAGAATTCCGCGCTGGCGGATGTCGGCGAGTCTGGGTCGGACGCGGTCGAGGAGTCCGCGCTGCCCGACACCGAGGAGTCGGGCACGCCCGAGGTCGGCGAGGCTGTAACTGTAGACGCGGCCTCGAGCGCGCTGGAGGCCCCCGCCACGGGGGTGTCTTCGGCCGACGAGGGCAGCGACGAGATAGTGAGCGAGGCCCCGGAGGACGCGCAGGAGCGCCTCAGGGTGGCCGATGGCTCGAAGCGCGAGGTCGATACCCCGGCCGACCCGACGCAGGGCGAGGACACGCCCGAGGCGTCACTCGCCGGGGAAGAGATTCAGGCGGGAGATCAGCCCGCCCACGACTCGGAGCCGGCGGACCCGGTGACCGAGGGAGTCGAGAGCAGCGATGGCGAAGAAGGCAGCTCGTAAGCAAGCGCCGCCGAGGATCGGCGAGCAGGCTCCGCGCAAGCGCAACAGGCGCTCCTCGAAGAAGGACAAAGAGGGGGAGGCGGAGGCCAGCATCGAGGACCTCGTCGCCGGGCTCGGGGGCGCCGCCGAGGCCGAGGCCGAGGCCGAGGCGGAGACCGAAGCCGAGGACGCTCAGGGAGGCGAGGCCGCTCGGGAGAGCGAGGCGACGCCGCCGGAGGGCGAGTCGCCCGAGGGGGCCCAGTCCGAGGAGGCCCCGTCCGAGGAGGCCCCGTCCGACGAGGATGGTGAGCAGCCGAAGGACGCCAGCGAGGCGCCGGAGGGTGACGCTGGTGAGGGTGATGGCGAAGCCAAAGAAGGCGAAGCCAAAGAAGGCGAGGGCGAAGAAGACGCGAAGGTCATCCGCCTCGTCGCCGACCTGCCCATCGACGCCGAGGACGACCTCAGCGAAGTCGAGGGCGAGGCGTCTTTGCGCCTGGTCTCGATCGTCGAGAGCCTGCTCTTCGCCTCGCCCAAGCCGATGCGGGTCAAGCAGATCCGCCGGCTGCTCGAGGAGCCCTCGGTGCGGCAGATCCAGCTCGCGCTCAAGCACCTGATCCGCAAGAACGACGAGCGCGGCGTGATCGTGGCGCAGGTCGCAGGCGGCTTCGTGCTTCAGACCAACCCACAAAACGCCCGCTGGGTGCAGAAGCTGCTCCAGGCCAAGCCCGTGCGCTTGAGCCGGCCGCAGCTCGAGAGCCTGGCGGTGATCGCTTATCGCCAGCCGGTGACGCGCCCGGAGATCGATCATATCCGCGGGGTGGACAGCGGGGCGGTCCTCAAGGTCTTGCTCGAGCGCGAGCTCGTGCAGATCGTCGGTAAGAAGGAAGAACCCGGGCGGCCGATGCTCTACGGCACCACCGTCAACTTCCTCGAATTCTTCAACCTGATGAGCCTGCGAGACCTCCCGGATCTACGTGAATTCCGTGAGCTCTCCGATGACACGAAGGCGACGCTGAGGCGCAAGATGGAAATGGCCGACGAAGAGCTGGAAGCCCTCGGGCAAGAGGTCCTCGACTTTGCTCGTGAGCAGGGGACTGCGGGCGAGGAGGGCGAGGGGGACGCGTCCTCGGATGACGAGGCGTCCTCGGATGACCTGGAGGCAGAGTCCGAGGGCGAGGCGTCCTCGGATGGCGAGGCTGAGTCTGAGGGCGAGGCCGAGGTGACGTCTGAGGACGAGGCTGAGTCTGAGGACGAGGCTGAGTCTGAGGACGAGGCTGAGTCTGAGGACGAGGCTGAGTCTGAGGACGAGGCTGAGTCTGAGGACGAGGCTGAGTCTGAGGACGAGGCTGAGTCTGAGGACGGTCCCTCCTCGGATGACGGTCCGGGCGAAGAGGAGGAGGACGAAGAGGAGGAGGACGAAGAGGAGGAGGACGAAGAGGAGGAGGACGAAGAGGAGGAGGAGGAAGAGGAGGAGGACGAAGAGGAGGAGGACGAAGAGGAGGAGGAAGAGGAAGAGGAAGAGGAGGAGGAAGAGGAAGAGGAAGAGGAAGAGGAAGAGGAAGAGGAAGAGGAAGAGGAAGAGGAAGAGGAAGAGGAAGAGGAAGAGGAAGAGGAAGAGGAAGAGGAAGAGGAAGAGGAAGAGGAAGAGGAAGAGGAAGAGGAAGAGGAAGAGGAAGAGGAAGAGGAAGAGGAAGAGGACGAGGAAGAGGAAGAGGACGAGGAAGAGGAAGAGGAAGAGGAAGAGGAAGAGGAAGAGGAAGAGGAAGAGGAAGAGGAAGAGGAAGAGGAAGAGGAAGAGGACGAGGAAGAGGAGGACGAATGATGGCGGGACCTCGAAAACCTTCATCGGGAGGCGGACGCAGCGGAGGCGGACGCGGCAAGAGCGCTCACAGCGGCGCGTCGGGCCGTCGCAAGGCTGGCCAGCAGCGCCAAGCTCCCTCGGACGACGCCCCCCGTGGCGCAGGCCGACCCAAGTCGAAGCGCGGACCCAAGCGCGATCGCGGGACGATGCCCTTCGCCCCCAACGAGCGCGAAGAGCGCGAGGGCGTCCGTCTACAAAAATTCATGGCCGGCGCCGGCGTGGCCTCGCGGCGCAAGGCCGAGGAGCTGATCGTCGAGGGCGCGGTCTCGGTGAACGGGCGGACCGTCACGGAGCTCGGCACGCGGATCTTCCCTGGGCGCGACCGCGTGACGGTGCACGGCCGGCCGATCACCCCGGAGGACAAGGTCTACTACCTGCTCAACAAGCCCGACGCGGTGGTCTGCGCCGCGGCTGGGAGCGTGGACGAGCGCGGCCGGCCCACGGTGCTCTCGCTGATGCACGGCGTGAGCGAGCGCCTCTACCCCGTGGGGCGCCTCGACTATCGCTCGCGCGGGCTGGTGCTGCTGACCAACGACGGCGAGCTCGCCCAGGCCCTGACCCACCCGCGTCACGGGGTCGTGAAGACCTACCACGTGAAGTTTCAGGGCAAGCTCGACAAGGACCAGGAGGAGGCCCTGCGCCAGGGCGTGGTCCTCGACGACGGCGCGCGCACGGCCCCGGTCACCGAGCTCTTCGCCTTCCGCGAGACCGACGTGAACGTCTGGTATCAGATCGGCATCCGCGAGGGCCTCAATCGGCAGATCCGCCGCATGGGGGAGGCGATCGATCGCCCCGTCCTCAAGCTGATCCGGGTGGCGATCGGGGATCTGACCCTCGACGGCATCGAGGAGGGGGAGTTCAGGGCGCTGACCGCGACAGAGGTCGGACAGCTGCTCGCGGCCTCGAAGCTGGGCCCAGAGGGCCGCAGCGGCAAAAGCGGGGGCTCTCGGGGCGGCCCCCACAACTCCAATCAGTGAGCCAGCTCCGGTCGGGTCGCCCCTGGGCCTGGCCTTGCATGCAGGGTCCTCGCAGGGTAGCTTGCCCGCCCTGCTGGCGACGCCGCCGGCCCACAGGAACACGACATGGCCAAGCTTTCCCAAGTTCTGCGCGACAAGAAGCGCGAAAAGATGATCGTCAAGTACGCGGATCGGCGCGCCGACCTGCGGGCGAAGATGAAAGACCCCGATCTCGATCCCGACGAAAAGGTCGAGGTCATGAACCAGCTCAACGCGCTGCCGCGTAACTCCTGCCCGACGCGTCTGACCCGTCGCTGCTTCCTCACCGGTCGCAGCAAGGCCGTCTACCGCAAGTTTGGCCTGAGCCGCATCGCCCTGCGCGACCTCGCCCTGCGTGGCGATCTGCCCGGCGTCACCAAGTCGAGCTGGTGAGGAGCACGATCATGCGCGCGAGCATCCACCCCGACTACCACAAGGTCCTGTTCCACGACGTCTCCACCGGAGACGAGTGGGTCGGCTTCTCGACCATGGGATCCGACGAGCAGAAGCTTGTCGACGGCGCCGAGCTGCCCGTCGTCCGCCTCGACATCTCGGCCAAGTCCCACCCCTTCTGGACTGGCAAGGCGCGCACCCTCGACGCCGAGGGTCGCATCGACCGCTTCAAGCGTCGCTACGGTCGCAAGAAGTAGCGCTCCCTCCGGGCCCGGCGTCCCAGGAAGGCGTTCGACCAGCTGGTCGAACGCCTTTTTCGTGTTTGGCCTCCCGGCGGACTCGCGCGTACGATCGACTAGATGGCAGCACGCGCGAAGCCGACATCCGCCCCGACGCTGCGGCGTCCAGAGGCGCCCTTCATGACCGGCCCCCAGGCCATCTCCCGCCAGCAGGCTGGGACGATCCTCGACGCGGCGCTGTCTCGGGGCGGGGACTTTGCCGACCTCTACTTCGAGTATCGGCGCTCGGCGGCGATCTCCATGGAGGACGGCCGCGTGCGCAGCGTGGGCGGCTCCGTCGACATGGGCGTGGGCATCCGCGTGGTCCAGGGCCAGGCCGTGGGCTTCGCCTACGCGGAGAGCCTCGAGCCCCAGGCGATGCTCGAGGCGGCGCAGACGGCCGCGCGCGTGGCCTCGGCCGCGGGCACGCCGGCCAAGGCCATCCGCAAGCGCAAGCCGGGCGACGCCTACCCGCTCGAGAGCGCGGAGGTCGTCGACGTCGAGGGCAAGCAGCGCGTCGAGCTGCTGCGCCGGGCAGACCGCGCGGCCCGAGCCGCGAGCCCCAAGATCATCCGCGTCGACGCCAGCTTGGTCGCCGTCCACAAGGAGATCCTCGTGGTCTCGAGCCGCGGGGACATGGTCTACGACTTCCAGCCGATGTGTCGGATGTCGGTGATGGCCGTGGCCCGCGACGACCAGCGCGTCGAGCAGGGCAGCAGCTCGGGCGGCGGGCGCATGGGCCTGGAGTACTTCGAGCGCGTGAGCCCCGAGGACCACGGGCAGGAGGCTGCGCGCGTGGCTCTGCTCAACCTCGACAGCCGCGAGGCGCCGGCGGGGACGCTGCCGGTGGTCCTCGCCCCCGGGGACTCGGGGATCTTGCTGCACGAGGCCGTGGGCCACGGTCTGGAGGCGGACTTCAACCGCAAGCGGACCTCGAACTACACCGATCGCATCGGCGCGCCGGTGGCCTCCGAGCTGGTCACCGTCGTCGACGATCCCAGCCTGCTGGCCTCACGGGGCAGCATCAACGTCGATGACGAGGGCGTGCTCCCCCGCGAGCATCGCCTGATCGAAGACGGCATCTTGCGGGCCTACCTCCACGACCGGATCAGCGCCGACTGGTTTCGGACCAAGCCCACGGGCAGCGGCCGCCGCCAGTCCTTCCGCCACGAGCCGATGCCGCGGATGACCAACACCTTCATGGCCGCGGGCGAGGAAGACCCCGAGGACATCATCAAGTCGGTCAAGCGGGGCGTCTACGCCAAGAAGTTCTCCGGCGGGCAGGTCAACATCTCCAACGGTGACTTCGTGTTCTCGCTGACCGAGGGCTACCTGATCGAGGACGGCAAGCTCACCGCCCCGCTCAAGGGGGCCAACCTGATCGGCAACGGGCCGGAGGCGCTGGCCACCGTGAGCATGGTCGGCCACGACTTCGCGCTCTCTGACGGCATGTGGACGTGTGGCAAGGACGGGCAGAGCGTCCCGGTGGGCGTCGGCATGCCGACGGTCAAGCTGGATGCGCTGACCGTGGGTGGATCGAGCGTGGGCTGACGAAGGCGCCAGAGGAGTCGAACGTGAATTCGGGCAAGCGAAACAACCGCAAGATCACCAACAAGCGCCCCTCTCGGGCGAAGGCCAGCAAGCGCAGGCCGACCCGCAAGCGTACCGCTACGCGCACGGTGAAGAGGAAGAAGGCTGGGGTGAAGAAGAAGTCGGCGAAGAAGAAGAGCGTGGTGAAGAAGGCGACGGCTGCGAAGAAGAAGACGGCCGTGAAGAAGAAGACGGCCGTGAAGAAGAAGACGGCCGCGAAGAAGAAGACGGCCGCGAAGAAGAAGACGGCTGCGAAGAAGAAGACCGCCGTGAAGAAGGCGACGGCGGCGAAGAAGAAGACGGCGGCGAAGAAGAAGACGGCCGCGAAGAAGAAGACGGCCGCGAAGAAGAAGACGGCCGTTAAGAAGAAGACGGCCGTGAAGAAGAAGACGGCCGTGAAGAAGAAGACGGCCGTGAAGAAGAAGACGGCCGTGAAGAAGAAGACGGCCGTGAAGAAGAAGACGGCCGCGAAGAAGAAGACGGCCGCGAAGAAGAAGACGGCCGCGAAGAAGAAGACGGCCGTGAAGAAGAAGTCCGCGCCGGCGGTGCTCTCCAAGGGCCTCCCGCGCAGCAGTGAGCGCCTGCTCGACGAGCTCGAGTCCGTCGCGGGCTTCGCCCTCGATCGCCTGCGGGCCCTCGGGGCCGATCATGCCGAGGTCTCCGTCGGCCAGGGCGAGCAGCTCGAGGTCGGGGTCCGCGGTGGTGAGGTCGAGCTCATCAAGGAGGCGAAGTCGAGCGGCCTGAGCGTGCGAGTCATCCACGGGGATCGCGTGGCGACCTCGTCGACGACGGATCTCTCGCGCGAGGGCCTCGAGCGCTTCTTGCCGCGGGTGATCGAGATGGCCGAGCTCTCGGAGCCCGATCCCCTGGCGGCGCCGCCCGATCCGGAGGAGCTGACCTCGCGCTTCCCGGCGCTGGATCTCTGGGACGCCAAGACGGCGCGAATCTCGGCCGACCGCGCCCTGCGTCTGGCGAAGGCGGCCGAGCGGGCGGCCTTCGCCGAGGACCCTCGGATCACCTCCTCGGAGGGCGCGAGCATGTCCCGGGGCGCCGGACACAGCGTGCTCGCGACCTCGGGCGGCTTCGTCGGCCGCAGCGCGGGGACCCACGCGAGCCTGGTCGCGCAGGTGGTCGCCGACGACGAGGGCGGCAAGAAGCGCAACGGCTACCACTGGACCTCGGCGCGGCACTTCGAGGATCTGCTGAGCCCGGCCGAGGTCGGCGCGGAGGCGGCGAGGCGAGCGGTGCGTACGCTGGGTTCGATCAAGGCGGAGACCGGCGTCTACCCGGTGGTCTTCGACCGCGACGCCGCCCGGGCGATCGTCTCGCTGATCGCCTCGTGCATCCTCGGCGACGCGGTCTACCGCGAGCAGAGCTACCTGGCGCGGCGCCTGGGCACGGTCGTGGCCAGCGAGGAGGTCACGATCGTCGATGACCCCTTGCTGCCGCGGGGCATGGGCTCGCGGGCCCACGACGAGGAGGGCAGGGCGGTGCGGGTCAACTCGGTGATCTCCCGGGGCAAGCTCGATCGCTTCTTGCTCGACGGCTACAGCGCTCGCAAGCTCAAGCTCGATCCCACGGGCTCGGCGGGCGGCGGCGGCGGGATCCCCTACTCGACGACCAGCAACTTCTACATGAAGAAGGGCCGCCGCAAGCCGGCCGCGCTGCTCGCGGGCATCGATCGAGGGATCTACGTGACCTCGATGATGGGCTTTGGCTTCGACCCCGTGACCGGCAACTTCAGCCGCGGGGCCCAGGGCTTTTTGATCGAGCAGGGCGAGCTGACCGTCCCGATCAGCGAGATCACGATCTCGCGCAACCTCGACGAGCTGCTCCAGGGGATCGACGCCGTGGCCAACGACCTCGAGTTCCGCAGCGCGATCGCGGCGCCGAGCTTCCGGGTCGACCAGATGACGGTCTCGGGGCGCTAGCCGTACCACTCGCGGGTCAGCGGACGCAGGGCAGCGACCACGGCGTCGTGGTCGACGCCCGGCGCCGTCGCGAGCAGGCCCTGGGTGTGGGCGATGTCCGGACCGGCGTAGGAGATCGGCGCGCCGGTCATGGTCGTCAGCCGACCACCTGCGGCGCGCAGGATCACGTGGGGGGCGCAGCTATCCCAGAGCTTGGTGCCGAGCGTCGGGTGGGCGTAGGCGCGGGCGTCGGCGCGGGCGATCATCGCCAGCTTGACCCCGCAGCTGCCCGTGCGCTGGACCTGATCGTCGCGCAGCCCGAGCGCCGCGATGATCGGATCGATCCGCGGGCTGCGGTGGCTGCGGCTGGCGACGAGGCCCCAGCGAGGTTGGCGACGCTCGCGGATGCCATGGAGCGCCAGGGGCGGCCCGCCGTCGACGCGTGTCCAGGCGAGCTGGGTGTCCTCGTGGTCGATGGCCCAGCTGGTCCGCTCGGCCCTGGGTTCGTGGACGACGCCGAGGGCGGGGACACCCCGGACGCACAGGCCGATGTGGATGGCCCAGCAGGCCGCACCCTGGGCGAAGTCGCGGGTGCCGTCGATGGGGTCGATCATCCACACGCGCTCGGCCGTGGGCCAGGCGCTGTCGACGGCGCTCTCCTCGGCGAGGATGGCGTCGTCTGGGAAGCGCTCGCGCAGCCCTGCGATGATGCGGGCCTCGACCGCCAGGTCGGCTGCGGTCACGGGGCCCTGGTCGTCGGCCTTGTCGCGGGTCTGGAGGCGCTCGGGCCCGCCGGCCTGGAGCGCGAGGGCGATGGCGCCGCACTCGGTGGCGAGATCGATGGCGGTGTGCAGCTCCTGATCGAAGGTCTGCATGGCCAGAGTATGCAGTCCGACTGGCTATTCTCGAAGCCCAACCCCGGTCAGCTGGCGCAGGCGGGCGTCGAGGGCGAGCAGGGCGTCGACGCGCTCGGCCGCCGCGAGCTGGGCAGCGAGCGCCCGCGACTTGTCGACGTAGGCGCGCCACAGATCCGCCGACCAGGGGTGTCCGCGGGGGTGGTCGAGGCCGGCGAAGTCTTCGGCCCTCACCTGGAGGCGATCGAGGGCGGCGAGGTGACGCTGGGTGACCGCGTCGAGGCTCCAGTCCTCGGCGACGAAGCGCGGGTGACTGGCGGGCAGGGGGATGCGCCACAGCAGGCCCTCGGGGACCCGGGGGAAGCTCTCCGCCGGCCGGGAGAACACGTTGGCGAGGTAGATCGGCAGCTGATCGAGGGTCGGGTCGGACCAGATCTCGGCGATCAGGCGCAGCGGCTTGTCGACGTCGGGGAGGGTGGGGACGCGCTCGCGTAGGCGCGCGCGATACCAGGGATGCGCGAGCAGCTGGGCGTCGATGTAGAGCGTGTGCTCGCCGGCGCCGAGGACCTCGCGGGCGTAGAGGGCTGGGAAGCTGCGGTGGTCGTCGGTGCCGATCACGATCGCGCGGATCGGCTGGCCGGCCGAGGGGATCGCGGGGCCGAGGGGATCGGGGCACTCGAGGAGATCGACCGCGGCGCGCTCGACCGCGCGCTCCGTGGCCGGGCGCCCGCGCTCGGTGATCGCCGCGAGCTGAGCGAGGCCGAGGACGAGGGCGAGGAGCCCGAGGCCGCCGCGGATCAGCAGCTGGCTGCGCGCGCTCAGGGCCTCGAGCTCGGCGAGCCCCCGCGAGAGCGCGGCCAGACCCAGGCACAGCCCCGGGACCAGCAGCAGCGTGGGCAGGAGATCGAAGCGCTCGAGGATCCACGCGCCGAAGGGGCCGTTGGGGTCGATGTTCTGGGCGGCGGGGAAGACCAGGCTGGCCGCGAGCACGCTCGCCATCCAGCCGATGCCGATGCCGATGCCGATGCCGAGGCTAGCGCCGGCGCGGTCTTTGGGGGCGCTGCGTCGCCAGGCGATCGTCGCGCCGGCGAGGGCGAGGGCGAGGACGAGGGCGCCAAACCACGGTGAGGCGATCAGCCCCGCGCTGAACACCTCGGCGAGGCTGGCGAGGCAGCGCGCGATCGTGTCGACGGCGGACACGCTGTCTTCGTGCAGGCTCAGGCTGAAGGTGCCGTAGTCGCGGCGCAGGACGTGGTGGAGGAAGCCCTCGACGCTGCGGACATCTCCCCAGCGCCAGCCGCCAGCTGATCCGATTGGCAAGCTGAGCAGGGGTGCGAGGCCGATCGCACTGCCGAGCAGGCCGAGGCCGCCGTTGGCCAGCAGCCGGGCGAAGCGGCGCTCGCCGGGGCGCGGCCACGCGCCTGCGATCGCCATGGGGATCAGCAAGATCGCGGTCAGGTGGTGACTGACCGCGAGACCCAGCCATATACCCAAGCGCAGCGGCGTCGCGTCTTCGCGGATCAGCGCGCGCATGAACAGCGCGGAAAACAGCAGGTGTGGTCCCCAGACCTCGCTGTCGTTGACGTGGATGACCACGAGGGGCGCGCTGGCGACCAGGCCGACGAGGGCGGCGCTCATCCAGCTCGCCCGTGCAGACCCGAGCGCAGCTGCACACAGCCGGCCTGCGATTCGCTGCAAGATCGTCCACGCAGCCACGCCTGCGAGGCTCGGGGGCAAGGCGGCGGCCAGGGCAGGGGGCAGGCCGAGGGCCCACAGCGCCCGCGAGATCAGGCCGAGGGCACGCATCCACGGATAGCCCGATGGATGCGGCACGCCGCCGGTGAGCATGACGGTCGCAAACTCTCCGGCGTCGCCTGCTTGGACCTCGCGGGGCATGGCCCACAGTGCGAGCGCAAGCAGTGCCGTGGCCAACAGCAGCGTCGGCCACCAAAGCAGCTCGCTTCGATCTTCGGCGAGGGTGTTCGCGTCGGCCTGCGCTTTGTGGTCACCCATGGCTTAAATGATGTTATCCTAGGCTCGTGTCGCGTCGTTGCAATGCAGGTTTGAGGGAAGCGATCATTCAAACCAGCCTGGAGCTCGGAAGCCAGCTCGGGGAGGAAGGGTTGACAATGCGCGGGATAGCCTCGCGCCTGGGGGTCAGCGCGACCGCGCTGTATCAGCACTTCGAGAGCAAGGCCTCGATCCTGCGAGAGATCCGTGTCTACGGGATCGAGCTGCTCTACAAGGCCGTCGAGCCGGCCCTGGAGGAGCAAGATCCCGTCGAGCGCCTGCGCGGGGTCGTTCGCCGCTACCTCGATTTCGCACGGGCCAACCCCTGGCTCTACTCGGTGCTGATGGAGCACGACATGCTCGAGTGGGAGCAGCTCGCGGACGAGGACATTCAGCGCTTGTTGCGGCCGCTGTCCGTGGTCCGCGAGACGATCCGCGCTGGCAAGGAGAGCGGCGTGTGGCGGGACAATCTCAAGGTCGAGATGAGCTCGTTCCAGATCTGGGCCACCGTCCACGGCATGTGCTCGCTGCTCAACAACGGCCGCTTCAGCGAGGAGCACCCCGCCTACCCGATCCCCAGCGAGACCTCGCTGATCGATGAGTTCATCGAGGGGATCGTGCGCTCGCTAGCGAAGTAGCAGCTGGTCGAGGGCGATCATCCGCTCCTCGGCGGGGGTGATCACGATCGCCTCGCCGTCGAGGCGCGCGCTGATCTCCGCGCGCAGGGCCGAGTTCGCGGCCTCGCTGACCGCGGCCTCGGGCGCGGCGCTCTGGAGGGCCTCGCGGGCGTTGGGCTCGCTGCTCGGGACGAGCAGCGAGAGGGCCAGAGGATCGAGCTGCTCACGCCACTTCGCCTGGGCCTCGAGCCTGCGGCAGCCCTCGGGCCAGGCGGCCAGCTGGAAGGTCCGGCCGTCGCGGTCGAGGATGTTTTGTAGCCAGGGGTTCCGCGCGGCGCACAGGGCCTCGAGGGCCTCGTCGGACCAGCTCGCGCTGGCCTGCACGGTGATCGCTCGGCCGAGGCGACGGTCCAGCGCGGGCCGTGGGCGGGCGCTGTCCTCGACGCGCTGGCCGGCGACGAGCTGGGCGAGGTCGCTGACGGGGGCCTGCTCGAGGTGGGCGAGGGCCTCGCGGGCGCTGGGCCGCGCGCTGGGGTCGGGGTCGAGCCAGCGCACGAGCTCCTCGCGCTCCTTGTCGGGGAGCTCGGCGAGGCCGACGATCGGATCGCCGAAGCGGCCGACGAGCAGCGCGACCCACAGCGCCCCGAGCATGTAGAGGTCGCTGGCCTGGGTCGGCGGCTCACCGGCGCGCTGCTCGGGCGGGGTCAGGGCGATCAGCTCTTCGAGGCCGCCGGTGCGCGTGGCGATCAGCCCCGAGAGCCGGTGCGCGCCGAAGGGGCCGAGCAGCGGGCGGCCGAGGGCGTCGCAGACGATCTGGCTGGGCAGCAGCGAGCCGTGGGTCAAGCCGGCGGCGTGGGCCGTGGCCAGGGCGTCGAGCATGAAGGCGATCAGCGAGCGCGCGCGGACGGGGGCGGCGCTGGCCATGCCGGGGGCGCGGACCAGGTTGCGCAGCAGCGGGCCCTCGCGGCGCGGCATGACCAGCAGGCCGACGTGGGGATCGAGGCGGAGGATCGGCCGAATGGCTGGGTGGGCGAGGGCCTGGGCGGCCTCGGCGATCCGGGCGAAGCGATCGAGGGCCGCACGCACGCCTCGCCCGGGCTGCTCGTGCTCACCGTACTCGGCGAGCAGCAGGTGGAGCTCGACCTCCTGCAGGCTCACTCGATCGACGCCGACGTAGGCGGCGCCAGCGAAGGGGGCGGGCAGCACCCCGGTGACGCGGTAGCGGCCGTGGGCGACGAGCTCCTCGCTCGTGCCCTGGAAGGGATCGTCGGGGGCCTCGGCGAGGACCAGCTGACCGGCGAGGTCGTGGCCGAGGCTCGACAGCGCCCGCGCGAGCAGCCGGCGGAGCTTGGTCTGCTGGTCGCTGGGCTGGTCGCCGGGGTGGTCGAGGGCAGCGGGGCCGCGGCGGGCGGCCTGGGCGTGGCGGGCCGTCCCCTCGGCGTCGCCGAGGTCCCAGCACAGCTCGGCCGCCAGCGCGTGCTCGGCCGCCAAGGTCGCGGTCGCGCTGTCGCTCAGGGCCGGCGGGCCGAGGCGCTCGAGGGCTTGGCGGGTCTGGCCGGCCGCGGCGAGGGTCCTGGCCGCGGCCAGGCGGTCGCCGGCGGCCGTCAGCGCGGCGGCCTGGGCCTCGGGGCTGGCCTCGCCCCAGCGCAGGACCCGGGCGGCGTCCTCGTGTCGACGCCGGCGCTCGAGCAAGCTCGCGGCCTCGCGGCACAGCTCGGGATCGCGGCGGGCCTCGAGCGCCTCGAAGACCTGGGCCAGGGCATCGGGCCCACCGTCTTCGAGCCCGGCCCGCAGCGCGTCGAGGACTCGCCCGGCGAGCAGATAGTGGCCCGCGGCGCCGGCGAAGTCCCAGATCTGCTCGAGCACCCAGCCGGCCTCGGCGAAGCGATCGTCCGCGGCGAGCTCGGTGGCGACGGCCTCGTGCTCGCCACGATCGAGTCGGGCCCGGGTCGCGGCGTCGAGCTGGCGGCCGAGGTCTTCGCGTCGCTCCAGACCAGGTGATCGGGGCACGAAGCGCTCCTACTCGCTGGCCTGCGCGTCCGCGCCGAAGGTCTCGACCTTCACGTCGATGGCGGGCTCCGGCGCGGGCATGGGATCGTCGGGGAGCACGAAGGCGTCGGGGTGCATGCCCGGGGGCGTGGACAGGGTCTTCATCAGGCCCAGGGGCGCCCAAAAGAAGCGGTCGAAGCCGACCATGCGCGCGGGCTCGTCTCCGATCAGCGAGAGGCCAAAGCCGGTCAGGGCCGCGTCCGGATCGGCGCTGACGCGGGCGTCGATGGCCGCGGGGTCGCCGAGCATGGCGCAGGCCGGCCCGAGGGTGAGGTCCGCGGGCGCGCCTCGTTCGGCGTGGATCCACAAGGCCGCGGTCGACAGGCACAGCGCCTCCCGGCCCTCGATGACCGCCTGGGCTCGGGCCTGGGGGTGCTCGATGCGCGAGAGCAGCATGATCCGCCGCAGGTGGCGGTGGACGTCTTCGGACCAGCGCCCGCGGATCAGCGCGAGCTCCGGGAGCTCCTCGCCGCGCAGCTTCCGGCGCTGCGGCTCGATGACCGCGCGATCGAGGATCTCGAGGGCGAGCGCGCCCTCGGGGATCGCTTCGGGCGTATGGAGCTGGACGAAGCGGGCGCAGTCGAGCTCGGGCGCGGCGACCTCCTCGACCGCCGCGAGGTCCTCGCGGATGCGCTCGACGAGCGCCTCGCAGCGGGCGACGCTCGGGGGCGCGGCCGGATCCTCGGCGAGCACCGCCTCGGCGGAGGTCTCGGCGCCGATGAGCTGGGTCTCGATGGCCTCCCAGCGCCCGATGAAGCGCTCGCCATCGGCGACGGCGCGCTCGAGATCGAGGTCGACGCGCTCGCCCACGGACAGCCGCCGCCGCAGGGCGCGGGCGCCGAGGTGGGCGGGCATGCGGACGAGCTCCTCGACGCCGCCGGGGCGCAGGGGCGGGGCCTCGTCGGTCCACGCCGCGCTCGCGCTCGCCTTGGGGACGGCCGCCTCGGCGGTGGCGAGCCAGGCCGCGTGCTCGTCGAGGGCCGCGGCGAGGGCCGCGAGGTCGCGGGCGAGGGCCTCGCCCTGGGCGTCGTCGAGGTCTTCGCCGCGGACGCCGGCCGAGCGCTGGGCGAGGCCGCGGGCGCGGGCGGCCAGCTGGGTCGCCGTGGCCTTGGCGCCGCTGAGCGCTGGCAGCGAGGCGCCCTCGAGCTGATCGCGGAGCGTGGGCAGGTCGGCGGCGAGGCCCGCGGGGAGCTCGAGGCAGGCCGCGTCACAGTCCGCTCCGAGCAGGCGATACTCGAGCTCGTCGAGGGTCTCGGCGACGGCGCGCAGCCCCGCCTGGGGATCGAGGCGCAGCTGCGGGTGACGCTCGAGCTCGTCGTAGAGCCGGGTCAGGCCAAAGCGCAGCGTCCGGAGGATCACGACCTCCGGGGGATCGAGGTAGCGCTCGTCGATCTCGCCGGCGTCGCGCTTGGCGATCTCCAGGCGCTCGCGCAGGGCCTGACGATCGGCGAGCGAGAGGGGAGGGGGCGCGGCCGGGGCTCGCCCGGCCGCGTAGGCGCCGAGGGGATCGGCGGCGATGAACACCGAGCGCCCCGATCGCAAGGCGGCCGCGAGCGCCTCTTTGTGGGCCTCGCGCTTGAGCGCCTCGTGCTGCTCGCGGGCCTGCGCGTCCGCGGGCGGATCGACCTTGGTGTCGTCGGCCTCGGGCGTGCGCTCGCAGCCGCTCGAGGTCGCGAGCGCGGCGAACAAGGTCAGGACGAAGGTGCGAGGGGCGGCGGTCAAGGGCGCGACGCTCCCCTCAGATGATGCACTCGCCCCAGGCTTCGATGGAGCAGCCGATGATCTCGTTGCAGGACTCGGCGATGCACTCGTCGAGGATGTCGAGGGCCTCCTCGATGTCCGAGTCGGTGTCGCAGCGATCGGCCTGATCGATGCATTCGTCGATGCAGTCCTCGATGTCGGTGGTGTCGGTGCAGTCGTAGAGACGCTCGCAGTAGTCTTCGCAGACGTTCTCGATGCGGTATTCGCTGTGTGGCCCGCAGGCGCCGATGGCGACGCCGAAGCCGGCGGCGAGCAGGATCGCGACGGGACGGACGATGGTCTTATGCATGTTCATGGGACTGGCGGGAGCATAGCTGATTGCCCCGTGCTGCCTGGAATCAATGTTCGTCACGTCGCGGCAGGCACGTGGTGTACCGCTATAGTCCCGGCGCCGGGAAGTCGGACAGGAACTCGGCGACCCGCCCGCGCAGCTGGGTGGCGAAGGCCTCGGAGACCTCGCCCTCGTTGGCCGCGGCCTCGGTCACGCCGGCGTCGATGAGCTCGGCGACCGTGGCCATGTGCGCCGGCGCGAGGCCGCGAGAGCTCAGCGCCGCCGCACCGATGCGCACGCCCGAGGGATCGAAGGGCTTGCGCTCGTCGAAGGGGATCGAGTTGCCGTTGAGCTCGATGCCGCAGCCGTTGAGGGCCTTGGCGGCGACCCGCCCCGAGATCCCGCGGTTGCTGAGGTCGACGAGCATGAGGTGGTTGTCGGTGCCGCCGGTGACGAGCTCGTAGCCGCGGCCCATCAGCGCCTCGGCGAGGGCCTTGGCGTTGGCGACCACGCGCTGGGCGTACTCGCGGAAGCTGGGCTGCGCGGCCTCGTGGAAGGCCACGGCCTTGGCCGCGGTGGCGTGGTTGTGGGGGCCGCCTTGGAGTCCGGGGAAGACCGCCTTGTCGATGGCCTTGGCGTGGGCCTTGCGACACAAGATCAGCCCGCCCCGAGGCCCGCGCAGGGTCTTGTGCGTGGTCGTGGTGACCGCCGCGCAGTGGGGGATCGGGCTGGGGTGCGCGCCGCCGACCACCAGGCCAGCGATGTGCGCGATGTCGGCGACGAGGTGCGCGTCGACCTCCGAGGCGATCTCGGCGAAGGCCGCGAAGTCGAGGGTCCGCGGATAGGCCGAGTGCCCCACCCAGATCAATTTGGGACGGTGCTCGCGGGCGAGCTCGCGGACCTGATCGAGGTCGATGCGGTGGTCGCTCTGGCGAACACCATACTGGACGGATTTGTAATAGATCCCCGACGCGCTGACCTTCCAGCCGTGGGTCAGGTGGCCGCCGGCGGGCAGCGACAAGCCCATGGTCACGTCGCCCGGCGAGCACAGGCCGAGGAGCACGGCGAGGTTCGCCGGGGAGCCGCTGTAAGGCTGGACGTTGGCGTGCTCGGCCCCGAACAGCGCCTTGGCGCGATCGATGGCGATACGCTCGAGGGGATCGATGTTGTCCATGCCCTCGTAGTAGCGACGGCCCGGGTAGCCCTCGGCGTACTTGTTGGTCAGGCTGGCCGCGCCGGCCTCGAGCACGGCGCGCGAGGCGTAGTTCTCGCTGGCGATCAGCCGGAGGCTTTCGCGTTGGCGCTGATCTTCTGCACGGATCAGCCCGTGAATCTCGGGATCGGCCTGGGCGAGGCTGGGATCGTGGCTCATGACGGCCTTTTGGATGCTACTTGGCCCAAAGTCAAAGCGAATCGGGCTTCGCAAATAGCGCAGTCACGTTCACGGGCCTCGCGCGCAGTTGGCACCGAACGCTCCGAGACCGGCGAGAAGGGCGGGGTGGGCCCGCGTCACCGTGGGGGCCCATGTCTTCGTGGGCGAGGGCCGCCACAACCTGTTACTCTGGGGCGGCATGACGTCGGTGCCCCCCAGCCAGTCCGGGACCGTCGTTCGCGAGCCGACAGTGGTCACCACGCTGCGGTCGCTCGACGAGTTGGTCCGACGGCCCGCCTGTCTGGTCGTCATCCACGGCGAGAACATCGGGCACAAGTACGACCTCGACGTCAAAGCGTTGACGATCGGTCGTGGCCGCGACAACGACATCTGCGTCAACCACCGATCGGTGTCGCGCAACCATGTCGAGATCGCCGTCGATGATCGCGGCGTCCAACTTCGCGACCTTCGCTCGACGAACGGCACCTACGTCAATGACCAGCCCGTGGGTAACGTCTACCTGCGCGACGGCGACCGCATCAAGGTCGGGCGCACGGTCTTCAAGTTCATCAGCGGGTCGAACGTCGAGGCTGCCTACCACGATCAGCTGTTCACGATGACCCGCTACGACGCGCTGACCGGCGTGTTCAACCGGCGCAGCTTCGACGAGAAGGTCCAAGACGAGTTCGCCCGCGCCGAGCGCTACGGCCGGCCGCTCGCGCTGATCCTCTTCGACATCGATCACTTCAAGCGCTGCAATGACACCTGGGGGCACCGGGCTGGAGACCACGTGCTCCGCGAGGTCGCCCAGCTCGTCCAGCGTCGCGCTCGCAAGCACGACTTCGTGGCGCGCTATGGCGGTGAGGAGTTCGCGGTCATCCTCCACGAGTTCGAGCAGCCCGGCCCGCAGACCTTCGCCGAGGAGATCCGCGCGCTCGTCCAGGACCACGAGTTCGAGTTCGAGGGCAACCGCATCCCGGTGACGGTCTCCCTGGGCCTCGTCATCTGGGAGTCGGGCTACGAGACCGTCGGCCAGCTGATCGAGGCCGCCGACCAGTGCCTGTACCTGGCCAAGCAGGGCGGCCGCAACCGCGTGGTCTCGGCCCAGGAGGGCTGACAGCCAGGGCGCTGGCCGAGCTGGCCAGTGGGACGCGACCGGAGTGAGCCAGCTGGCTCGTCGGCGCTGCGCGATCTGCTTGACGCGGGCGCTTGGGGCACATTAGTTCGGTTTCGTGGTTCGAACATCGCTCTGGGTCCCCCGCTTGGCCGCGCTGGCCGTCGTCTTCACAGCTTGCGCCGACTCGAGCGGCGACGACGAGATCGGCGATCCCGACGTCGGCAGCGAAGAGTCGGGCTCGTCGGAGGACTCGGGCGAGAGCTCGAGCGAGAGCGGCGAGGGCGAGGCGGACTCGGGGACGAGCGAGGCGGACTCGGGCGAGGACACGCCGGACACGGGCGAGGACACGCAGGACACGGGCGAGACCGGGGACCCTGGCGACCCCTATCCCGCGCCCGACGCCTGGGGCGGGACCACGGGGCCCGGCGGACCCGCGACCAGCTTTGGCGAGGACCAGCTCTATCAAAATTGCGCGACCTTGGACGGCGGCTCCGGGGACACGGCCGATCACCACAACCTCGTGGTGATGTTCGACGGCCTGCTGATGATGCCCTGGGCCCCCGAGTGGGGAGCGGGGGGGATCACCTTCTTCGACGTCTCCGATCCCTGCGCGCCGCAGGCCGTCGGCTACGGGACCTCGGATCAGATGCGAGAGACCCACGCCACGGGCTTCGCCAAGGTCGGCGAGAGCTGGTGGGCCGTGGTCGACGGCATCGAGCAGCCGCTGTTGGGCCTCTCGGGCGGCGTGCAGATGTGGAACGTGAGCAACACGGCCAGCCCCACCGCCGAGGCCCTGGTCGAGCTGCCCGGCTTCTTGTACCCCGACGCCTACGCCCGCGTGACCCTCAGCGCCTTCTATCAGGCGCCGTGGATCTACGCCGCCGGCGGCGACAACGGCCTGTACATCATCGACGCCAGCGATCCGGCCAACCCGGTGCTCGCCGAGCAGCTCAGCTTCAACCCCACGCACCGCGCCGGCCAGGTCCAGGTGATCGGCAACCTGCTGATGATCACCGCGGCCGAGGGCCCGCGGACGATCATGCTCGACGTGTCGATCCCCGATAACCCGCAGCCGATCGCCGGCGGGGACTTCTCGATCCGCGACTCCCTCGACCAGCCGCGCGAGTCCTACTTCTCGAACTGGAACGGGGCCTACGGCTTCTACGCGATCAAGGACGGCGGGGGCGGGCTGCTGATCTACGACCTCCACGATCCCGGCAACCCGAGCTTCGCTGGCGAGAACCAGTCCGGGGGCAACGGCGGCTACGTGTTCGCCAAGGACAAGCTGGCCTTCGTCGGCGAGTCGAACTTCGCGGCGATCTACGACTGGTCCAACCTCCCCGAGGTCGAGCAGGTCGCCGTCTTGGATCTCGAGGGCGACCTCGACACGGCCACGCCGATCGGCAACGTGGTGTTCTTGAGCGTCGACGACGAGGCCAACACCAACGAGGGCACGGCCGTCGCGCCCTACGCCACGCAGCCCGACAGCGAGGCCCCGGAGCTGACCTTCGTGTGGCCGGCGGACGCGGCCACGGGGGTGGCCACGACCAGCCGCGTGGGCGTGAGCTTCGACGAGATGATCGAGCCCAAGAGCGCCTTCGAGGGCTCGGTGCGGCTCTACGAGACGGGCACGGACCCGGCGCAGACCCGGGTCGAAGGCTGGATCTCGACGCAGGAGAGCATCGTCAACTTCGCGCCCAAGCAGGCGCTGAAGCCGGGGACGAGCTACACCCTCGAGCTCCCGGCCGGCGGCCTCGTCGACTACAACGGCAACGCCCTCGCCGAGACCCTGACCTCCACCTTCACCACGGCGGGCTGAGGATGAAGATGATGCGCTCGAATCATGGCAACGAAGGTCGTGTGGCCGAGGTCGCGTGCGCGCGCCTGTTGATCGCGGCCCTGGCGGTGAGCTTGGCCTGCGCGGACGATAGCGGCGAGGACGACGAGGTCGGCCCCGGCAGCGAGTCGGGCACGGGAGGCGGAGAGTCCGACTCGGGGAGCGAGACCGGGACCGGCGAGGAGTCCGGCTCGGGGAGCGAGTCCGACTCGGGGAGCGAGACCGACGCGGATACCGACACGGGCACGGAGACCGAGGGCGAGGCGCTGGTCGCCGACGCAGGAGAGTCGCGCTACGTGCTGATCGACGAGGTGTTCGAGCTCGACGCCTCGGCCTCGACCGGGGCGGCGCTCTACCACTGGAACTTCGGCGACGGCACGGCCCAGGACGAGCCGAGCGCGGATCCGGTGGCCAGTCACAGCTACGCGGCGCCGGGCCGCTACTACCCGGTGCTCACGGTCTACGACGGCCAGGGCGGGACGTTGGCCACCAACGTGACGATCACGGCCACGCGCGCGCCGGTCCACCAGCCGCGCCAGGCCGGCAGCGTGGCCGTGCAGCCCGAGCTCGATCGCGTGGCCGTGCTCGATCGTGACGCCGGCGCGCTCACGCTGATCCAGCGCGAGGGCGACGCGGACGCGCCGAGCTTCACGCTGATCGGGCGCTGGTCGACCTGCGCGGGCCCGCGCAGCCTCAGCGCGGATCTCGAGGGCGGGCTGATCGCCTGCCCCGAGGTCGACGCGATCCAGACCTTCGACTGGAGCGAGGGTCCGGGCGAGCTCGCGAGCTTGCCCAGGGGCTCGCGCCCGGCCGCGGCGCTGCGCGTGGGCGAGCGCAACTATGTGGCCCTGGCAGGGTCGACGGGTCCGGAGGGCGCAGAGGGATCGGGGGCCCTCGCGGTCCAGACCGGCCCCGCGCTCTCGGATCCCTTCACCGTGGTCGAGGGCTTCCCCGACGCCCGCGGGCTCGCGGCCTGGCCCGACGGGCGCGTGGCCGTCAGCCGCTGGCGCTCGCCGGACGAGGAGGGGCAGCTGCGCGTCTACGATCCTCAGAGCGCAGGCGTCGAGCTGATCAGCTTGGCCTACGATCCCACGCCGCCCTCGGACACGGAGATCGGCGGCGTGCCCAGCTACCTCGATCAGCTGCTGGTCTCGCCCGTGGGCGACCGCGTGGCCGTGCCCAGCACCCAGGCGAATTTCGCCCACGGCGAGTACCTCAGCGGCGAGGCCCTGACCTTCGAGACCACGGTCCGCGCGGTGGTCTCGTTCCTGGTGCTCGGCGAGGCCGACGAGCAGGGGCTGATCTCGGCCAGCGAGAACTTCGATCTTCGCAAGCAGTTCGACAACCGGGGCTTCGCCGCCGCCGGGGTGTACTCGAGCCGCGGCGACTACCTGTTCGTGGCCATGCGCGGCAGCCGGGGCGTCGAGCGTTACGATGCGCTGACCGGGGCCCAGGCGGGGACGCTGCTCGACGTCGGCTACGCGCCCTCGGGGCTGGCGCTCTCGCCCGACGACCGCCACCTCTACGTCCACGCCGAGCTGTCGCGAGAGCTGCGCGTCTACGACGTCGGCAGCTTCGACGTCCTGCCTCAGCCGATCGCCACGCTGGCCACGGTCGACGCCGAGCCGCTGGCGGAGGAGGTGTTCCGCGGCAAGCAGCTGTTCAACGACAGCTACGACGCGCGCCTGGCCAAGCACGGCTACATCGCCTGCGCCCACTGCCACCTCGACGGCGAGGCCGATCGCCGGACCTGGGACTTCACGGATCGCGGGGAGGGCCTGCGCAACACGATCTCGCTGCTCGGGCGCGCGGGCCTCGAGCACGGGCCGGTGCACTGGAGCGCCAACTTCGACGAGATCCAGGACTTCGAGCAGGACATCCGCGGGCCCTTTGGCGGCCTGGGGCTCCTCGACGACGCCGACTGGGCGTCGGGGACGGTGGCCGACAGCCTCGGTGACCCCAAGGTCGGCCTGTCCGAGGACCTCGACGCCCTCGCCGCCTACGTCGAGAGCCTCGGCGCTTTTCCGCGCAGCCCTCAGCGCACGAGCGAGGGATCGCTGAGCGCCGAGGCTACCGCGGGTAAGGCGCTGTTCGAGTCCGCGGCGCTGGGCTGCGTCGACTGTCACAGCGGGGCTGCGCTCAGCGATAGCGCCTGGGCGGGGCCGCTGACGCCGCTGCTCCACGACGTGGGCACGCTCGGCCCGGGCTCTGGGCTGCGCCTGGGCGAGCCGCTCACGGGCATCGACACGCCGACGCTACACGCGCTGTGGAACTCGCCCCCCTATCTTCACGACGGCTCGGCTGCGACCCTGATGGAGGTGCTGACCGTCAAGAACACGGGAGACCTGCACGGCGCGACCAGCCAGCTCGACGAGACACAGCTCGAGCAGCTGGTGGCCTACCTGCTCAGCCTCGAGGGGGAGCCGTGAGCGAGGCGTCCATGGCCGAGGGCGGCCGGCCGACGATCAAGCTGCTCTTGAAGTGGCTGGCGATCACGGTCGGCCTGTCGGTGCTCACCTTGGTGGTCGTCGGGCTGTTCCTCCCGCGGACCTGGGAGGTGGATCGCCGGGTCGAGATCACGGCCAGCCGCGCGCAGATCCACGCGCTGGTCGGGGATCTCGAGCGCTGGCCCGAGTGGATGTTCGATCCCGACCAAGACGAGCTGGGCATGACCGTCACGGCCGAGGGCGCCGGGGTCGGGGCCACGGTCCGCTGGCAGGGTGGGGGCAGCACCGGGCAGATGACTCTGGTCGAGTCCGACCCGACCACCGGCGTGCGCTGGGAGGGCAAGATCGAGACCGACGAGGTCAACAACCACGGCGAGATCCGCTACGAGGCGGGGGAGGACGAGGGCGTGGTCGTGGTCATCCTGCACGACACCGGGGAGCTCCCCCCGGTGCTCGGTGGCTACTTCGTGCCGGTGATGAACGCCGGCCTGGGCCAGCACTTCCAAGCTGCCCTCGAGCGCCTCGAGGGTGCTGTCGAAGGGGTTGGCGAAGGGGTTGGCGAAGGGGTTGGCGAAGGGGCGCCCGAGCAGGCTGGAGAAGCACCGTGAGCGTGTCCGAGCGCATGCCCGAGGGGGGAGGCGGCTGCTTCCCCGTGTGGCGCGAGCTGCTGTGCGACGGCGAGACCCCGGTCGGCGTGTTCGCCCGGTTGCGGGCCCGCGAGGGCTGCCCCTTCTTGCTCGAGTCGGTGATCGGCGGCGAGCGCTGGGCGCGGTGGAGCGTGATCGGCGTGGACCACCGGGCGGTGATCCGCGGGCGCTGGATCGACGGCCAGCTGCGCGTCGAGGCCGAGCCGGGGCCGGGCTTCGAGGCCGCGCTGGCCCCACTTTGCGCCGCGCTCAGCCGGGACTGGGGCGGCTATGGCGAGGGCGGGGGCGCGGCGCTGCTCGAGGCCCTGCTCGCCCGCTACGCCGCCGACGAGACCAGCTTGGCCGCCGACGAGGACGCGCTGCCCCGGGTCTGGGGCGGGCTCGTCGGCGTCTGGGGCCACGACATGGTCCGCGACCTCGAGCGCGTGCCGGCGCCGGACTGGGCCGACGCGCCGGACCTGCCTTGCTTCGAGCTGCTGGTCACCGACACCTTGGTGATCTTCGACAATCTCTCGCAAAAGGTCCGCGTGGTCGCCAGCGCCTGTCCGCTCGAGGACGGGGGCGCCGACGCCTGCGTCGACACGGCGCGGGTGGCCGCCGCGGCCCGGGTCGACGCGGTCGTCGCAGCCCTGGCCGAGGGCGAGGCCCTGCGCCCGCTGATCCTCGACGAGGACATCGAGGCGCCCGCGGCCCGGCCGATGCAGGCCGCGGCCTGGCGAGACCTCGACTTCCCCGGGCGCGTCCGCCAGGCCAAGACCTCGATCGTCGAGGGCGAGATCTTCCAGGTCGTGCTCAGCCAGCGCTTCGACCAGCCCCGCGACGGCCTCGATCCTCTCGACGTCTACCGCATGCTGCGGGTGACCAACCCCGCGCCCTACATGTATCTGCTCGAGCTGCCCTCGGCGACGCTGGCCGGGGCCTCGCCGGAGGTGTTGGTCCGGGTCGATCGCCCGGGGGTCGACGGTGAGGGCCGGCGGGTCACGGTGCGCCCGATCGCCGGGACGCGTCGCCGCGGCCACAACCACGCCGAAGATCTGGCCCTCGAGCGCGAGCTGCTCGCGGATCCCAAGGAGCGGGCGGAGCACCTGATGCTCATCGACCTCGGCCGCAACGACGTCGGTCGCGTCGCCGCGCCGGGCTCGGTGCGGGTCGACGAGTCGTTCGTGATCGAGCGCTACAGCAAGGTCATGCACATCGTCTCCGAGGTCTCCGGGGAGCTCGCGGCCGAGCGCTCGGTGGTCGACGCGCTGCGCTCGACCTTCCCCGCGGGCACGCTCTCGGGCGCCCCCAAGGTCCGCGCGCTCGAGATCATCGACGCGCTCGAGCCGGCGCCGCGCGGCTGGTACGGCGGGGCCGTGGGCTACCTGGGCTTCGACGGCGCCGCCGACTTTGCGATCTGCATCCGCTCGGTGGTGTTCACCGGCGAGGACGTCCGCGTCCAGGCCGGGGCGGGGCTGGTCTACGACTCGGATCCCGACGCCGAGGACGACGAGTGCGCGCGCAAGGCCAGCGCGGTGCTCCGGGCCATCGACATGGCGCGCGCCGGTCGAGCGGGTCCAGCAGGTCCAGGTGGCTCAGCCGGGGAAGGGGGCCGCTCGTGAGCGCCGCGGCCCAGCGTTTTCGTCCGCCGGCCGTGCTCGCGCGGCCCAAGCTGCGCGTCGTGGTGATCGACAACTACGACTCCTTCACCTTCAACTTGGTCCAGTACCTGCTCGAGCTCGGCGCGGCCGTCGACGTCTACCGCAACGACGCCATCGAGGTCGACGCGGTGCTCGGCGATCGCCCCAGCCACCTGCTGCTCTCGCCGGGCCCCGGCCGCCCGCGGGACAGCGGCGTGTGCCAGGGTCTGTGCGCCGCCGTCGTCGACCCTGCCCGCTGCCCCGAGGCGCTGCCGACCCTGGGGGTCTGCCTGGGCCACCAGACCCTGTGCGAGGTGCTCGGGGCCACCGTCGAGCGGGCCGGGCGGATCATGCACGGCAAGCGCTCGGCCATCGTCCACGACGGGGGCGGGCTCTACCGCGACCTGCCCAGCCCCTTCTCGGCCACGCGCTATCACAGCCTGATCGTCGACGAGGCCAGCTTGCCCGCGCAGCTGCTCGCCGACGCGCGCACCCCAGAGGGCGAGCTGATGGGCGTGCGCCACCGCGAGCGCCCGGTGTTCGGCGTGCAGTATCACCCCGAGTCCCTGCTCACCGAGCACGGCCGCAAGCTGCTCGAGAACTTCCTGTTCCTGCCTGCCAGGGCGGGGGCGGGGGCAGGGGCAGGCGCGAGGGGAGGGCGATCGTGATCCGTCCAGACTCGGGGCGAGAGTCGGCGCGCGAGGCCTGGCGCGCCCGCAAGGTCCACGTGATGGTCAGCCAGGAGCTCCCGCGCCTGGCTCCGCGCCTGCACGAGGACCACCCCTTTTATCTGTCTTCGGTCGCCGGGGTCAGCTGGGGCCCGCGCTTTTGCGCCGACTACAACGCCGAGATCGAGCGCCTGCTCGAGCGCCACGGGACGCCGGACTGGGCCCCGGGGCAGCGGCGGATCGCCGCGGGGGAGTGCCTGGGCCTGCTCGCCAACCTCCAGATCCACGACTTCTCGGGCTTCGAGCCCGAGGCCGCGGCGCTGTGCCAGCGGGTGCTCGACGAGTGGTCCTGGGCGGCGCGCGAGGACGCGGTCTTGGCCTACGAGCCCAGGCGGGAGATCGTACTCATCGCCCGGGAGGTCACGAGCATCGCGCAAGTGTGGTTCGACCTCGTCGACCTTCGCGAGCTCGAGTACATGCAGCACTACGAGCTCCCTGGCAGCTTGGCTGGGATCCGCGGCGCCAGCGGGTAGCATGGCGGCCATGGCCTCCCCGAGCTCTCCGACCTCCGATGCGGCCCCCTCGGCGATGCGCGCCGGCCTGCGGACCCTGGCCAGGGGCCAGCACCTGAGCACGGGCGCGGCCGCCAACATCTTCCGCGAGATCATGGCCGGGGCCTGCGAGCCGGCGCAGATCGGCGGGCTGCTCATGGGCCTGGCGATCAAGGGCGAGACCATGGGCGAGATCAGCGGGGCCGCGGCGGCCATGCGCGAGGCCTCGACCCCGGTGCCGATCACCCGCGCGCCGGTCATCGACACCTGCGGGACCGGGGGCAGCGGCGTGCCCCGGCGCAACGTATCGACCGCCGCCGCCCTGGCCGTGGCCGCCTGCGGGGTGGCCGTGGCCAAGCACGGCAACCGGGCGGCGTCGAGCCGCAGCGGCAGCGCCGACGTGCTCGAGGCCCTCGGGGTCGACGTCGAGGCCCCGCCGGCGGTGGTGGGCCGCTGCATCGACGAGGTCGGCGTGGGCTTCTTGTTCGCCCGAACCCTGCACCCGGCCATGAAGCACGCCGCGCCCGCACGCCGGGCCCTCGGCGTGCCGACGATCTTCAACTTCCTCGGCCCGTTGACCAACCCCGCGCGGGTCAGCCGACAGGTGCTCGGGGTGTTCGACCCCGGGCGCTGCCACGACCTCGCCCGGGCCTTGGGGACCTTGGGCAGCGAGCGAGTGTTCGTGGTCCACGGCTTTCGTGAGGGGATCTCGGCGGATCCCGGCGCGCCCGCGGGGATCGACGACCTCAGCCCCGAGGGCGAGTCCCTGGTCGTCGAGTGGCACGCGGGAGAGCTGCGCGAGCACGTGCTGCGGCCGGCGGACTTCGGCCTGCGCCCCGGCTCGCTGCGCGATCTCGCCGGGGGAGACCCCGCGAGCAACGCCGCGGCCCTGCGCCGGCTGCTGGCGGGGGAGCGGGGGGTCTACCGCGACGCCGTCATCCAGGCCGGCGCCCTGGCCCTGGTCGTCGCCGAAGACGAGCCGATCTCGGCGCTGCCGGCTCAGGCGGAGCGCGTCGCCGCGGCCCTCGACGAGGGGGGCGCGGCACAGATCCTCGCGCGCCTCGTCGAGGCTTCGACGCGGCGCACTAGTTGACAGCGCCCTTCATGGGCTACGCTCTCCCGAAGCGGCGATGAGCAGCGACTCCACCTACCTCGACGAGATCCTCGCGGCCAAGCGCGCCGAACTCGAGACCGCGCGTCCGGGGAACCTCAGCAACGCCAAGCTCGAGGAAGAGCTGGCTGCCCTGCCGCCTTGCCGCGACCTATGGGCGGCGCTGGCCGAGGGCCCCAAGCCGCGGATCATCGCGGAATTCAAGCGCCAGTCCCCCAGCGAGGGCGTCCTGCGCGAGGGCGCCGATCCCCGCCACATCGCGGCCCTCTATGTCGACGCGGGCGCGGCGGCGATCAGCGTGCTCACGGATCGGCACTTTGGCGGCAGCTTCGAAGACCTGCGCGCCGTCCGTTCGGCGGTCTCGGTGCCGATCCTCTGCAAGGACTTCATCCTCAGCAAAGGCCAGATCCTGCGGGCTCGGCGCGAGGGCGCCGACGCGATCTTGCTGATCGTCGCGGCCCTCCAGCCGCCGCAGCTGCGAGATCTCCTACAGTTCGCGCTCAGCCTGGGCCTCGAGGTCCTGGCCGAGGCCCACGACGACCGGGAGGTCGATCGGGCCATGGCCGCCGGCGCGCGGATCGTCGGCCTCAACGCCCGGGACCTGCACACCTTCGAGGTCGATCTCGACCGCGTGATCCGCCACCGCCCCGACGTCCCGCGCGACAGCGGCTTTCTCTACGTCGGCGAGAGCGGGATCAAGGACCGCAAGGACGTCCAGCGCATGCGCGCGGCGGGGGTCGACGGCCTGCTGATCGGCTCGACGCTGATGCGCGCCGAGGATCCCGGGGTCGAGCTCGCCAAGCTGATCGTGCCCTAGGAGCCCGTGGTGAAACCCAACACGACACCTCGCTTGGTCTTTTCGCCGAGGGCTTTGTCGCCAAAACTGGCAGTACGCCCGGTACAGCGGCGTTTTGGCTTCGCGCCCTCGGCGAAAATCCCGGCGCGAGGAGCCGCGCTGGGTTCCACCACGGGCTCCTAGGAGCCCGTGGTGAAGCCCAACACGACACCTCGCTTGGGTTCCTAGAGCGTGGTCAGCCTGAAGATCTGCGGGCTCACCCGTCGCGAGGACCTCGAGGCCTGCGCCGCGCTCGGCGTCGACGCGCTCGGCATCAATTTGTGGCCGCGCTCGCGCCGGGGCCTGAGCCTGGCGCAGGCCAGGGCGCTGCTCGAGTCGGCGCCGCAGGCGGCCGGCGGTGCCGGTGGTCCTGGCGATGACGGGGGTGCCGGCGAAGTGGGCATCCTCCTCCCCCTGCGCGTGGGCGTGTTCGTGGATCAGCCCCTGGCCTTCGTCGAGGAGGCCGTCGCAACCCTCGGGCTCGGGGCGATTCAGCCCCACGGGGACGCGCCACCGCGGGGCTACGCCGAGCTCGCCGCGCGTCTGGGGATCCCCTGGATCTGGGTGGTCCGCGGGACGCCGGCCCTGACCGAGCTCGAGCTGCCCACGCCGGCGCCCGCGTGGATCCTGCTCGACGCGGCCGTGCCCGGCTACGGCGGCGAGGGCCGACGGACCGACTGGGCGTGGGCGGCGAGGGCCGTCGAGGCGCTCGCGCCGATCCCCGTGTGGCTCGCCGGAGGTATCGCGCCGGACAACGTCGACGAGGCCCTCGCGCAGGTGCGGCCGGCGGGGATCGACGTGGCCAGCGGCGCGGAGCTGCCCGGAGCTCGGCGCGGCGAGAAGGATCGGGCCGCGATCGCGGCGCTGGTCGAGGCCTGTCGGCGCAGCTGAGCCTGCTCAGGCCCAGGGATCCAGCGCGTCGCCCGAGCGCGGCAGGGGCAGATCGAGGATGAAGCGGGTGCCCTCGCCGGGGGCGCTGTCGACCTCGAGCACGCCGCCGTGCTCCTGGGCGATGCCGTGGGAGACCGAGAGACCCAGGCCCGTGCCCTGATCGCGGCCCTTGGTGGTGAAGAAGGGATCGAAGATGTTGGGCAGCACGTCGGGCGGGATGCCCGGGCCCCAGTCCTCGACGATCATGCGCAGCCAGGCCTGGCCGTCGCTAGTGATCTGCTCGGCGCGGATCTCCACGACGCGGCGGGGGCGGGGCAGTTCGGCGGCCTTGATCGCGTCGCGGGCGTTGGTCACCAGGTTCATGATGATCTGCTGGATCTGCTGGACCCGGCAGCGCACGGGCGGGAGCGCGTCGGGGACCTGCACGCGCAGCTCGATCTGATCGCGGCGCATGACGGCGCGCAGCAGCGACAAGGTGGCTTCGACGAGGGCGTGGGGCCGGACCTCTTCGATCGGCTGCTGTCGCTCCTGGCGTGAGAAGGCCAGCAGGTTGCGGACGATGGTCGCGACGCGCTCGCACTCGAGGCCGATCTCGGCGGCGAAGTCGACGACCAGCGGGCGGTCCTCCGGGTTGCCGCCGATCAGCTCGGCGTAGTTCATGATCCCCTGGATCGGGTTGTTGATCTCGTGGGCGACGCCGCTGGCGAGGGTGCCGATCGACTCGAGGCGCTGCTGCTGGCGGAGCTGGGCCTCGAGCCGCTTGGTGTCGGCCTCGGCGAGCTTGCGCGCGCTGATGTCCGTGGCGATCACGATCGCCTTGCGAGCGCTGCGCGGGGCCTCGGCGTGCTCGCCCTCGTCCGAGAGCTCGATCGGCGCGAAGCGGGCGACATACCAGCGCGTGGGATCGGGGCCGTCCGCGGGCAGCTCGATCTCGATCTCGCGCAGAGCCCCGGTGCGCAGGACGGCGTCGAGGGCCTCGCGCCAGCCGGTCTTGGCCGCGGGGGCGGCGAAGCGCTCGAGCAAGGCGGCGTGGTTGGGGCCGTCGGCGCGGGAGTTGCGGTTGACGAACTCGGCCTCGCCGCGGCTGTCGATCAGCGCGATGAGATCGGGGGCGCCGTCGACCAGGGTGCGCCAGCGGGCCTCGCTCTCGCGCAGGGCCCCGTGGATCCGCGCGCGATCGAGGGCGCGCGCGGCCTGGCCGGCGATCAGCTGGAGCGACTCGAAGCGCTCGCTGGTGAACACCCCGCGGCTTTGTCGGTTCTCGAGCACGAGCACGCCGAGGGTCTGCTTGCCCAGGGCGATCGGCATGCCGAGCAGCGAGAGCAGGCCCTCGTCGATGATGTAGGGATCGTCGGCGAAGCGCGCGTCCTTGCCGGCGTCGTCGACCACCAGGGGCTGCTCGGTGCGCAGCACGAAGTGGATCAGCGAGGTCGGGGCGCGGTCCTCGGCCTCGTGCAGGGGCAGGGGATCGCTGAGCACCCGCGGGGGCTGGTCGAGCTCGGCCTCGGCGACGATCCCGAACGCCTCGTCGCGCTGGAGCACGAGCACGCCATGGTCCGCGCCGGCGTTGGTCAAGGTCGCCTCGAGCATGTTGGCGATGACCTCGTCGAGGCGCAGGTCCGAGGCGATCGAGGCCACGCTGCGCAGCACGCTGTCGAAGTCGAGGGGGTTGCTCGAGCTGTCCGCGGCGCCGCCCTGGGGGCGGATCAGGTGGGCGTAGCTGGTCGCGGAGCTGCCGGTGAGCGACCAGCTGCCCGAGAGCGAGGTGGTGGTGGGGACCCGGCGCGGGCGATCGTCGGGCCCCTCCTCGACCACGCGCAGGCGCTCGAGCTTGGCGCGGGCGCCCCAGGCCTCGTAGGCGTCCCAGGCCTGGATCCGCGCGCCCTCGGCGAAGCCGGGCAGGCCCTGGCGCTCGGCGATGTAGATCAGCAGCTCGGAGGCGAGGCCCTGGACCCACCGGCAGCCGCGCTTGGCCGCGCGCGCGCGGGCCTCCTCGGCGAGCGCGCTGGCTTGGGCCTCGCCCGCCGTGTACGCGCGCAGGGCCTCGGCGAGGGCCTGATAGTGGCCGTAGTTGTCGCTCGAGCCGCGGGCCCAGTGCGCGACGACCCGCCGGGCGTCGCGCTCGAGCGCGGCCGGGATCGAGGGCCCACCACAGCGCGCCGAGAAGCTCGAGGCGAGCAGCAAGGTCAAGGCCAGGCGGGGCAGGTGCCAGGACGCGAAGAGCACCGACTCCATGTCGGAGGCGACGCTCAGTGCGAGCTCGAGGGCGTCCTCGTAGTCGCCGAGCACGAGCCGGGTGAGCGCCAAGTTGGCGGCCGAGACCGTCCGCGTATAGCGGCTCGCCCCGCGCTCTGCGGCGAGCACCGGATCGAGGGCGGCCCAGGCCCCGGAGGTCTCCGAGCCGTGCTGGTCGCGGGTCGAGCTGAGCACCGTGGCCATGCCGTCGATGGAGCCGGCGATGATCAGCGCGTCGCTGGCTCCGCGGCCGCTGAGATCGCGCTCGAAGGCGGTGTAGAGCTTGCGCAGGCTAGCGAGGTGGGTCCCGATCTCGAGCTGCATCGAGAGGTTGAGCGGCCCGGCGTAGCCGGCCCACAGCAGGTCGCCGCGCTCGAGGTTGCGCGGGTAGAGCGTGGACAGGCGCTCGGAGAGCGCGGCGAAGGGCTGGCCGAGGGGGGCGATGAACGAGGTCACGGCGCTGGCCGTGCGCGCCGGGGCGGAGGTGTTGGGGAAGCGCTCGGAGAGCGCGATCGCCAGCTCCGCGAGGCGGTTGGCCTCGTCGACCAGGCCCATGCCGCCGCCGAGGCTGATCCCGAACTGGGCGATGACCAGGGGCGCGGCGTGGTGGACCCCGTCGCGGAGAAATCGACAGATGTGCGTGCTGATCAGCAGCAAGAAGAGCCGGTGATCGAGGACGTAGGCCGCGGCCCTGGTCGCGTCGAAGATGTCCATGAGCGCGTTGCTGCGCTCATTGGTGCACTCGGGCAGGGCGAGCAGGCTGTCGCGGTCGAGCTCGCGCATGCGCACGCGGGCGCGGCGGACGGCCAGCTTCACGCGCAGGCCGTTGGGCGAGCGGCCGAGCTTGCAGCCCCAGCGAGACAGCTGCGCGAGGCCGAAGTCGAGGGCCTGCTCGGCGCGCCCGGTGAGCTGCAGCTGGGTCACCCAGGTGGCGGTGATGCGTCCGCGGTCGAGGTCGCGCAGGGACCAGGCGAGCAGATCCTGGAAGACCTCGTCGGATCGATCCTGGCGCTTGCTCAAGGTCAGCACCGCGCACAGGGTCTCGTGGAGATCGACGACCAGGGCATAGTGTGGGGCGCTCTGCCCGTCCGCGACCACGCGCTGACGCCAGCGGGCGGTGAGCTCGAGGCCACGCTCGAGGTAGCGCAGCGCGATGTCATGGGCGCCGCTGGCGAGGGCGAGGGCGCCGGCGCGGGCGTAGAGCTGGGCGAGCTCGACGCGCTGGTCGTCGTCGAGGGTGAGGGCGCGGGCGTGGTCGAGGCCCGCGTCCAGGTGATCGGCGAGCTCGAAGAGCGCGGTCGAGGCCGCGGGGGCGCCCCCTTCGAGCATCCGCTGGCCGATCTGCCAGCGCAGCTCGCCGGCCAGGCTCGCGCCGGCCTTGGCCCGCGCCGCCTCGCGCACGCCCTGGTGGGCGAAGCGGTGCTCGTCGCCCACGCGATCGAGCAGGCCGAGATCGACGAGCTCATAGAGCGCGGCGACCAAGCTGGCGCGCGGCTGCTCGCAGATCTGCTCGAGGGTTGCGAGGTCGAAGCGCTCGCCGATACAGGCCGCGCGCTCGAAGATCTCGGCGAGCGGGGGGGACAGGCGCGCGAGCTCGAGCTCGAGGACCTCGAGGATGTCGTCGGGCAGGGGCGTGCGCGAGAGCGCGTCCTCGTCCCAGGTCCACCCGCGGCGATCGGGGACCAGCAGCCCGCAGGTAGCGAGGTGCTCGAGCAGCTGGCGGACGAAGCGGGGGTTGTTGTCGGTCTTGCGGGTGACGAGGTGAAGGAGGGGGGCGAGCTCGGACGCGGGCCGGCCGAGGGCGTCGACGAGCAGGGCTTCGAGGGCGCTCGGCGAGAGCGGCTCGAGCTCGACGCGGGTGGGCGCCCCGGCGGACAGGCCGCCGAGCTTCGCGGGCAGGTCCGCGTCCTCGCTGACCCGCGCGCTGGCGACGACCATGAGCGGCTCCTGGGCGTTGCCGATCAGCACGGAGTCGAGCAGCTCGACGCTGCTCTCGTCGGCGAGGTGGAGGTCATCGAGGGCGATGACCAGCGGACGCTCGCGCTCACAGAACACCGAGAGGAAGCGGCTGACCGCCAGGTGTACGCGGTTGCGGGCGGCCCTGGGCTCGAGGTGCGGGAGCGGGGGCGGTTCGCCGATCACGGCCTCGAGGGCGGGGACGAATTCGACGAGCACGCCGGCGACGCCGCCGAGGGCCGCGCGCAAGCGCGTGCGCCAGTTGGTCAGCCGCGCCTCGCTCTCGGTCAGCAGTTGGTCGACGAGGCTGGCGAAGGCGTCGACGAGGCCCGCGTAGGGGCGCGCGTGCGCGTCCTCGAAGCGCCCGGTGGCGACGTAGCAGCCGAGCTCCGCGCTCTCGAGGCGAAACTCGTCGAGCAGCGCCGACTTGCCGATCCCCGCGGGGCCAGTGATCAGGACCGTGCTCGGCGCCTGCTGCTCGACGACCGCGGCGAAGACCTCGCGCAGGCGCTCGCGCTCAGGCTCGCGCTCGTAGAGCCGATGGGGGAGCGTGAGCGTGTGGGAGAAGTCGTCGAGGCCGAGCACCATGCTCGCGCCGTCGTCTCCACGTGCGAGGCGCTCGCCGAGCTCGCGGAGGTCGGCGGCCAGGCCCTCGGCGCTCTGGTAGCGGTGCTCGGGGGCCTTGGCGAGCAGCTTGGCGATCACGCGGGCGTAGCCGTCGGGGAGCTCGGGGCACCGGCGAGAGATCGGGACGGGGGGGCGCGCGAGGTGGGCGTGGATCAGCTCCAGGGGTTCGCGCTGACCAAAGGGCGGGCGGCCCGAGAGCAGCTCGTAGAAGGTCACGCCCAGCGAGTAGAGGTCGCTGCGGAAGTCGACGGGGTGAGTGGTCCGCCCGGTCTGCTCGGGCGAGATATAGGGCAGGGTGCCGGCGATGATCTCGGGGTCGTGGACGTAGCGACGCTCGCGCTCGAGCAGCACCGAGATCCCAAAGTCGGCCAGGTGGACCGCGCCGGTCTGGGGATCGATCAGGATGTTGGTCGGCTTGATGTCGCGGTGGATGACCCGCCGGGCGTGCACGCGCACGAGGATCTCGGTGATCTTCGTGGCGATGTCGGCGAAGCGCTCGAGCTCGAGCGGGCGGCCCTGGGTGAAGTGGGCGAGGTTGATGCCCGGGGCGCGCTCGAGCACCAGGGCCAGCTGATCCCCGACCCGGCGCAGCTCGAGCGCGCGGACGACCCCCTCGACGTCGAGGCTCTCGAGCACGGAGAGCTCGTGCTCGACGCGAGCCTCGACGTCCTCGTCCTCGAGTTCGAATAGCTTGACGACGACGGCGCGCTTGTCTTCCTCGCGCACACCCTCGTAGACGCGGGCGTGGCTGGTCGCACGCAGCAGCCGAAAGTCGCCGTGGCCGGTGAGGGGCAGAGCCATCGCGGGGGGTCGGGCGTCCATCACCTGCGAGGTCGTCCGTGCGCCACAGGCGGGGACGACCTCGCGGTGTACTCGGTGATCAGGCGGGCGGCGTGAAGAAGCTGGTGATGGTCTCTTTGATCTTCCAGCCCTCGTTGGTCTTGACGTACTTGTCCTGGTAGCCGCCAAAGAGCTGGAGCAGCGTGGCGCCCTCACCCGCGGGCAGCGACTGGATCAGGTAGTACCAGCTGCCCTCGGCCTCGTCGCCGTTGACGCAGATGACCGGGTTGACGATGTAGTGGGTGGTCCACGCCGTGCCCTGGGGGAGCAGGTTCTCGAAGGCGTCGAGCAGCTCGGTGCGCCCCGAGAAGCTGCCGTAGGGGCCGAGGTCGAGCACGCCGTCGTCGGTGAAGATGTCGGCGAGGGCGACAGCGCTGGCGTTACCTGGATCGTTGAACACGGCGTCGGAGCGCCGGGCGTACTGGGTCTTGAGCTCTTTGATGGCCTCGCGAGCCTCGAGGGTCGCAACGCGGTGGGCGAGGGAGTTCGACTCCGATTCAGACATGGTGGTCTCCGTGGGGGTGCGGCTAACTTGGGAACAGGCGGGGATCCGCGCGGGATCCAGCCCAGGTGCCGATGGTAGCACCGCAGGCTCCAGCGCAGCCTCGCGCGTCGACCGGATCAGACTTGCCGGATCGCCCCGGGGCGGGGAAGCTTCGGTCCATGACGACAGGCGCTCACGAGTCCCACGCCTCTCCGCCGCAGGTCGATTTCGGCCGCTTTGGCGGACGCTTCGTCGCAGAGACCTTGATGCCAGCCGTCGAGGAGCTCGCGCGCGAATGGCCACGAGCCTGGGCCGATCCCGAATTTCGCGGTGAATACACACGTATCCTCAGCGAGTACGTGGGGCGGCCCTCGGCGCTGACCCCAGCCCCTCGCCTCGCGCAGGCGCTCGGCCTGGACTGGGGAGCGGGCGGTGGGATCTGGCTCAAGCGTGAAGACCTGAACCATACCGGCGCGCACAAGATCAACAATTGCGTCGGCCAGGTGCTGCTCGCGCGGCGTCTGGGCAAGACTCGGATCATCGCCGAAACCGGAGCTGGGCAGCACGGTGTAGCGATCGCGACGGTGTGCGCCTACTTTGGCATGCCGTGCGTCGTCTACATGGGCGCCGAAGACGTGGCTCGCCAGGCGCTCAACGTGTTTCGCATGCGCCTGCTGGGCGCCGAGGTTCACCCGGTGAGCGCGGGCGCGGCGACGCTCAAGGACGCGATCAACCAGGCCCTGCGTGATTGGGTCGCCAACGTCTCCGACACGCACTACGTGATCGGCTCGGTGATGGGGCCCGATCCCTATCCGGTGATGGTCCGTGAGCTTCAGCGGGTGATCGGCGAGGAGGCGCGCGAGCAGATGCTCACCCAGGCGGAGGGGCTGCCCGATGCGGTGGTCGCGTGCGTGGGCGGGGGCAGCAACGCCATGGGCATCTTCGCTGCGTTTGTGGGTGATCCCACGGTCGAGCTGATCGGCGTCGAGGCGGCAGGGGAGGGCCTCGATGGCCGGCACGCAGCGACCATGAGCAAGGGAGAGGTCGGCGTCTATCATGGAATGCGCAGTCTCGTGCTTCAGGACGAGGACGGGCAGCTGCAGGAGGCCCACTCGATCTCGGCGGGCCTCGACTACCCCGGCATCGGCCCGGAGCACGCCCACCTGCGCGAGACGGGGCGCGCGCGCTATCTCGCCGTCGACGACACGCAGGCGCTGACGGCCCTCGAGCTGCTCTCGCGGCGCGAGGGCATCATCCCGGCGCTCGAGAGCGCCCACGCCATCGCCGCGCTCGCGCCGATCATCGCGTCCTTGCGAGCCAAGCTCGGTCGCGAGCCGCGGATCCTCGTCAACCTCTCGGGCCGCGGGGACAAGGACATGCACACGGTGATGGGTCGCCTCGACGCCGAGTCCCTCGGCGTGGTCGAACGCGCACGCGCCGCGAGCCGTGAAGGGAGGCGCTCGTGAGCCGCATCGCCGCGCGCTTTCGTGCCTGCGCCGACGAGGGCCGAGCCGCCCTGGTCGGCTACCTCACTGGCTACGATCCCGATCGTGCAGGCAGCTTGGCGAACCTGATCGCCGCCTGCGAGGCCGGCCTCGACGTGCTCGAGCTCGGGGTGCCCTTCTCGGATCCCACGGCCGACGGCCCGACGATCCAAGAGGCGATGGTCCGGGCCCTGGGCGCGGGCGCGAGCCTGGCGGGGGTGCTGGAGCTGGCCGCGGAGGTCCGCGGGCGCTTCCCCGAGCTGCCGATCGTGCTCTTCAGCTACGCCAATCCGCTACTGCGCGCCGGGGATCGCCACGCCGAGGGGCTCGCGGGGCTGTGCCGCGAGCTGGCCGAGCTCGGGATCGACGGCCTGCTGGTCGTCGACCTCCCGCCGGAGGAGGCGGCGATCCTGCGCGCGCCCGCGCGGGACGCCGGCCTCGACTGGATCGCCCTGAGCGCGCCCACGAGCCCGCCCGCGCGCCGCGATCGTCTGGTCGCGGTGGCCAGCGGCTTCGTCTACGCCGTCAGCCTCACGGGGGTGACGGGGGCGGCCCTCGACGCGGGCAGCGAGGCCCTGCGCGAGCAGCTGGCGGATCTGCGTCAGCGCAGCGAGCTGCCCATCGCCGTCGGCTTTGGCGTGCGCGAGCCGGCCCAGGTCGCCGCGCTCGCGGGCCAGGTCGATGGCGTCGTCGTCGGCAGCGCGCTGGTTCGCGCTGGCCAAGCCGGGCCCGAAGCCCTGGCCGAGGCGGTCGCGGCCCTGCGAGCGGCGACGACGCGAGACCGGTAGGCCGCGAGGCCGGTAGGCCGCGAGACCGCCGCCCTGGTGCGGCCTGGTGCGGCTGATGGCAGACCTCGCGCGGGTGCGGCTCCGTGCTCGCGCGAGTTCGCGCTATGCTCGAGTCGCGGACGCCCAGGCAGCCATGAGGACACCAGATGCGAGTCGGGGACGAGGGGGGATCGGGGCGGCGCTGGTGTCCGTGCTGGTCGTGCTCCTCGGCGTGATCGGCTGCGGCTTTCAGCTGCCCTCGCCCAACTACCTCTCGCAGCCGCTGGTGGTCGCCGTGCGGGCCGAGGTGCTCGAGTTTGGAGTCTTCCCCGATCGCAGCGCGAGCGCCGAGGCCTCGCTGCCCGCGATCGTCGAGGTCATGCCGGGGGACAGCGTCGAGCTCGAGCCGGTGATCCTCGACGTCGACGGCCTGCCCTTCGATCCGGAGGGGCTCGACAGCATCTGGTTTCAGTGCGGGTTTTTGAGCCGCTGTGTCAGCGGGAGCGAGCTCGCCGTCGACCTCGACGTGCCCTGCGACACCCTCGAGGACTACGACGGGGGGGAGCGCTGCCGGCTCGGGGAGGGCGACGGGCGCTTTCGCTTCGAGGTGCCGGAGATCGACGCGGGTTACCGGGGCGACACCGAGTACATGGGGCTCTACGGCGTGATCGCCTGGGACGGCCAGAGCGCCCAGACCTGCTGGGAGCGACGGGTCGCCCTCGACGAGGCCATCGAGGGCTGCGCCTTCGTCGAGTACGAGCTCCACTATGGGCCCACGTGGCTGCTTCAGATCTACGCCGACGCGCTGGGTTTCGACGAGGTCGTACACCTCGAGGAGATCCCCGGCCCCGCCCTGGCGCAGGAGCCCAACCGGCGGCCGGCGCTCAGCGCCCTCAGCGTGCGGGTCGACGGCGAGGTCTGGGACTTCGACGCGGAACAGCTGGCTGCGGCCAGCGTCGGGCCGGTCCCGGCGCAGCCTGGCAGCTCGATCGAGATCGAGCTCAGCTTCGACGCCAACTTGCTGGCGCAGCAGCTGATCTTCGTCGCGCAGAGCGTGCTGATCGAGGCGGGCGAAGAGGAGGAGGAGGACGTGTGGGCCTACGTGTTCGAGGCCGACGTGGAGTCGGTCTTCGCCCAGATCTACACGAGCGTGGATCTGCACATCACCGAGGTCACCTATCTCATCGGGTCGAGCTTCGAGGTGTTCATCGACGAGGGGGCGGGGCCCGGGATATCGCGGGCGGCGATCGTGATCTTCGACAGCCGCGGGGGAGAGGAGGTGCTATGGGTCGAGTTCGAGGTCTGAGACCCTCGTGGTGTCGGCTGTCGCGGGCTGGTCTGGGTCTGGGCCTGCTGGGTCTGGGTCTGGCGCCGTGGACAGCGTGGGCGGGGCCCGGGGAGGGCGAGGGCGTCGACGATGCCGAGGCGCCCTCGACAGCGACGACGACAGCGACGGCGACCTTGCGCGGCCGGGTGATCGAGGCGGGAGGATCTAGAGCCCCGATCGTGGCGGCCGTGGTCATGGTCGTCGACGCGCCCCCCGAGGTGCGCCCGGGCAAGCCGGCGAAGACGCCCCTCGACCCCGAGGCGATCACCTGGATGCTGCGGGCAGAGACGGACGAGCAGGGGCGCTTCGAGCTCCCCGAGGTCCCCGTGGGCAAGGTCCGCGTGGTGATCGTCGCTGGCGGCTACGCCCGCCTCGAGCAGTGGGCCGAGGTCGAGGCGATCCCCGCGGGGTCCCGGGACCAGCTGCGCCTCTACCTCGAGCGCGACGCCGAGGGCAGCGCAGATGGCTACCGCACCGAGGTCGTGAGTGCGCGCGAGCAGGTCGATCCGCCGAGCTACACCCTCGACGGTCAGTCCGCGCGGCACTACGCGGGCGCCGGCGACGATCCGATGCTCGCCGCCCTCAGCATGCCCGGGGTCGCGCGCTCGCCCGGCGGCCTCGCGGTGCTCTCGTTTCGCGGCGCCGCGCCCACGTGGACGGGCTACTACCTCGACGGCCACCCGGTCCCGCGCGGCTACCACGTGCTGCCGATCGCGGCCGTGCTCATGCCGGCGCTGGTCGACAGCATCGAGTTCGACCCCGGCAACTATGGCCCGGGCTACGGCGGCTACGGGGGCGGGATGGTGCGCATGCACAGCAAGGCGGGGGGGCGAGATGGCGTCCACGGCCAGGCCCACGTCGACCTCTTCGATCTCGGCGCCGCGATCTCGGCGCCCGTGGGCCGCGGCGCCCTCGCCTTTGGCCTGCGCCGCAGCCACGTCGACTCGGTGCTGGGCCTGGCCACGCGGACCATCGAGGCCTCGACGGGCAGCGACGCGGGCCTCTCCTCGCTGCTCTTTCCGGCCTTTTGGGACTATCTGGGTCGCTTCGATCTCCCGCTCGAGGGCGGCTGGGAAGGGCGGCGGACGCTGAGCCTGCGCGCGCTCGGGGCTGGGGACAGCTTGCGCTCGCACGCCGGCTCGGGCGACGTCGGCGGGGACGGCTTCGAGTTCGAGTCGAGCTTTCATCGCTTCGATCTCGAGTATCGAGCCGAGGGCTCGAAGTGGCGCGCGCTGATCAGCCCCTCGCTGCGCCTCGACAGCGCGCACCTCGAGCAGAGCACCGACTCGAGGCGCGAGGCCACGGTGTTCTCGTCGCGGATGCTCTACGCCGCCCAGCTCCACCGGGTGCTCGAGCTCGAGCTCGGCAGCGACCTGGTCTACGAGCGCTACCATCGCTTCAGCAAGATCGTGCCCATGTGGGCGCAGCAGCTGTCCCCCGAGCAGATCGACTCGCTCACGACCTTCGAGAGCAGCCGGGGCGAGGACCTGAGCCTCGGCATGTGGGTGGCGCCCACGCTGCGCCTGGGCGACTGGACGCTGGCGCCCGCGCTGCGCATGAGCATCTACTACACCGGGAAGACCGGCTTCTTTCGGCCGGAGCCGCGCCTCGACGTGCGCGGGCTCGTCCACCCCAAGGTCGAGCTGCGCGCGCGGATCGGGCTCTACTCTCAGGGCCTGGTCGTGCGCACCAACAACGCGTCGAGCTACGTGGTCCCCTCGCAGGTGCTCCTGGGCAACGGCATCCTCGACATCCCCTCGTCGATGTTTCAGCTCTTCGACCCGCGCGTCGAGGGCGAGGTGCTCGACGGCGCGGCGGTCTACACCAAGAACATCCACGCCTCGCTGAGCGTCCAGGCCGAGCTGCCCTGGCAGCTGCGCCTGCGCGCGACCGCCTACTGGCGCGAGGGCTTGCCCGACGAGCTCGAGGTCAACCGCGAGCTCGAGGACGCGACGATCTACAACTACGACATCAGCATCTCCAGGCGCCGGGGCATGGGCATGGAGCTGATGCTCAGCCGGCCCATGGGCGAGGTCTTCGACGGGTGGATCGGCTACACCCTGAGCAGCTCGCGGCTGGAGTCGGCCGAGACCGGCTGGCGGCCGGCGACCTTCGACCAGCGCCACAACCTGGTGGTCCTGCTCAGCGCCTCGCTGCCCCGGGGCTTTCGCCTGGGGATGCGCTTTCGCCTGGTCTCGGGCAACCCCGACGAGCCGGTGGTCGGGACCCAGCAGATCCGCGACCTGAGCTCCGGGCTGCTCTACACCGAGCCGCTGCGCGGGGCGCTGGGCGACGAGTACCGCCCGCTCTTTCACCAGCTGGATCTGCGCCTCGACAAGCGCTGGATTCGACGGCGGACCGCGATCTCGGCCTACCTCGACGTGCAAAACGTCTACAACAACCTCTACCCCGAGGCCTACGTCTACTCCCTCGACTGGTCCCAGCGCGAGGCGCTCTTCGGCCTGCCGATCTACCCGAGCCTGGGCGTGCAGGTCGACTTCTGATCTGATCAGCTCCTGATCAGCGCTCGAGTGGAGGCGCGAGCGCGACCTCGACAGGGACGCCGGAGAAGGCCGCGACCCCCGAGAGCTCATCGACCAGGGCCGCGTCGCTGAGCTCGTTGACGTTGGCGCCGGCGTGCTCGTTGGCGACGGAGAGGGCCGCGCCCGGGCGCCCGTGGCCAAAGCCGTGGGGCAGGCTGACCACGCCGGGCATGATCTCGTCGCTGGTCTCGAGCGGGACCTCGACCTCGCCGACCCGCGAGCGCACGCGGACCTGATCGCCAGGGCGCAGGGCGAGGCGCTCGGCGTCCTCGGGGTGCATCAGCAAGGTGCAGCGCGGCTTGCCGCTGACGAGCTTGGGCAGGTTGTGCATCCACGAGTTGTTGCTGCGCAGGCTTCGGCGGCCGATCAGCGCGAAGCGGGGGCGCTCGGGGCTGGGCGCGTGGGGGAGGCCGGCGCCCAGGGGGAAGCTGCGCTCGAGCCGGCCGAGGTCGTCGAGCAGGGCCTCGGGGGCGAGCTGGATGCGCTCGCGGCCCTTGGGCAGGCGCCCGGGCAGGCAGGGCTCGAGCGGGCCGAGGTCGACGCCGTGGGGGTTTTGGCGCAGGGCCTCGAGGTCGAGCTGGCCGCCGAGGCGCTGGCCGAGCTTGCTCCCCGCGTCGCCGAGCTTGCCGGGCAGCCGCTCGAGCACGCCGGCGCTACCCTGGCGGAGCTGGCCGAGGGCCCCCGCCGCGGCTCGGGGCAGGCGGCGGCCGTGGGGCCCCGCGCGCAGGCCGAGGTCGAGCAGGCCCTCGGGCCCGAGGCGGCCGAGGAGCTCGAGGGTGGCGCGCTCCATGGGATAGCCGAGCATGGCGTCGCCGCTGCGCCGCTTGGCCAGGCGCGACCACAGCCCGTGGAGGATCTGCCAGTCCTGGCGGGCGTGGCCGGGGGTCTCGAACAGCGGCGGCGACCACTTGGCGGTGTTGCGCACCGCGAAGAGGTTGAAGACGACGTCGTAGTGCCCGCGCTCGAGGGGCGAGCAGGGCGGGAGGATCAGGTCGGCGTGGCGGGTGGTCTCGTTGCGGTAGAAGTCGAGGGCGACCATGAAGTCCAGGCGTCCGAGGGCGCGATCGAGGGCGCGGCCGTCGGGGCAGGACAGGGCGGGGTTGCCCGCGACGGTCATCAGCCCGCGGATCGCCGCGCGCGGCCCAGGCTCGGCGGGCCCCTCGAGCTCGGCGTCGAGGCCGGCCTCGATGTCCTCGGCCAGGGTCGCCGCCGGGAGCTCGCCGGCGAACTCTGGCAGCCCGCGGACGCGGCTGTGCCAGCGCCCAAAGCTGCCCGGGCCGACGCCGAGGCCGCGAGGGAGATCGAGGACGTCGAGGGCAGGGCGGGGGAACATCGCGCCGCCGACCCGATCGAGGGCGCCGATGTAGATGTTGAGCAAGTTGATCGCCCAGTGGGAGAGGGCGCCGAAGGCCTGGGTCGCGGCGCCGACCCGGCCGTAGACCACGCCGCGGCGCTCGACGAGGGTCCGCGCCATGGCGCGGATCTGCTCGGCGTCGACGCCCGTCGGCCCGGCGACGCGCTCGGGGGTGAAGCGCTCGATCGCGCTGCGCAGGCGCTGTCCGCCCTCGACCATGGTCAGCAGCCTGCCGGGGCGCTCGCGGCCCTCGGCGAGGATCACCTGGAGCATGGCGATCAGCAGCAGGGCGTCGGTCCCCGGGCGGATGAACACGTGGGTGTCGGCGATCGCGGCGGTCTCGGTGCGCCGGGGATCGACGACGGTGAACGAGCCGCCCCGGCGCTGGAGCTCGCGCAGGCGCCGGCGCATGTTCGGCGCGCTCATGATGCTGCCGTTGGAGACCAGCGGGTTGGCGCCGACGATCAGCATGTGCTCCGCGCGATCGATGTCGGGGATCGGCAGCAGCAGCTGGTGGCCGAACATCAGGTAGGCGACCAGCATCTGGGGGAGCTGATCGACGGAGGTCGCGGAGTAGCGGTGCTTGGTCCTCAGCGCGCGCAAGAAGGGCGGGCCGAACAGGGTCAGGCCGAGGTTGTGGACGGTGGGGTTGCCCAGGTAGATGGCCAGGGCGTCGCGGCCGTGCTCGTTTTGAAGCGCGAAGATGCCGTCGGCGGCGGCGTCGAGGGCCTCTTCCCACTCGATGGTCTCCCAGCGCTCGCCGACGCGCCGCTGGGGTCGGCGCAGGCGATCGGGATCGGCGTGCAGGGAGGCGATCGCGGGTCCCTTTGGACACAGGTACCCGCGGCTGAGGACGTCGGCCTCGTCTCCGCGGACCGCGAGGATCTCGTCGCCCTCGAGCTCGAAGGTCAAGCCGCACATGGCCTCGCAGAGGTGGCAGGTTCGGTGGTGAACGCTGGTGGCCATGGCGCGATTATAGGCGCCCCGCGTGCTTGGGGTCCGCCGACTGAGGCTTTAGAATCTCCGAGTTCTCTTCAGGTCCCGCCGTGGCCGAGCTCCACCACCTCGATCCCGATGACATCGCCCGCGACGACGAGGCCGTGGCCCGGACTGTCGCGCGCGTCGGCCCGGTGCTGGACTTTTGGTTCCAGCCGGAGATCCGCGGCCTCGAGCGTCTGCCCAAGGGCGCGGCCCTGCTCGTCGGCAACCATAACGGGGGGACCGTCTCCCCCGACGCCTTCGTGCTCGGGGTGGCGCTGCACCGCGCCCACGGGATCTCGGCGGTGCCCTACTGGCTGGCCCACGACATGGTGGTGAGCTTGCCGGGCTTCCGCCGCATGGTCCCCCTCGGGGTCGTGCGCGCCTCGAGCTCCATGGCCCACGAGCTGTTCTCCGTGGGTCGCAAGGTGTTGGTTTATCCCGGCGGCGAGCAGGACACCCTGCGACCCTGGGCCGAGCGCGATCGCATCATCTTCGCCGGGCGCACCGGCTACCTGCGCGTGGCCCTGCGCGAGCGCGTGCCGGTGGTCCCCGTGGTCATCGCGGGCGCGCACGAGGCCCTGGTGATCATCGGCGGCGGCCGGACCATCGCCCGCGCGCTGTTCACCAAACCGCTGTTTCGCGTCGACACCTGGCCGCTGACCCTGAGCCTGCCCTGGGGCTTCACCCCGGGGCCGCCCTTCGTCTATCTGCCCTTCCCGGTGCGCATGCTCGGGGAGGTGCTCGAGCCGATCGAGTTCGAACGCAGCGGGCCCGAAGCGGCGAGCGACGCGGCCTATGTCCGCCGCTGTGACGACCTCGTGCGCGCGCGGATGCAGGCGGCACTCTCGCGGCTGGCGGCCGAGCGCCGTGAGACGGGGCGCTTCGCGTTCACGGACGGCCGCTGGCGAAACCGCGGGTAGAGCGGCCCAGCTGGGCGGGGGAGACGAGGCGTCGCGCGGTCACGAGTGACCGCTGGCGAGCGCGCAGGTGGGGGAGGGCCAGAGCAGGTCGAGCGGCCCGAGTGGGGGCGAGCTCAGGTCTGGCCGTCGCCCTCGCGGCGACCGTTGGGCGTGCCGCCTTCGGCGAGGATCTGCTGGTAGAGCTCCTCGCGGTACACGGCCAGGCCTTGGGGCGCGGAGATGCCGAGGCGGACTTGGCGACCGCGGATTTCTCGCACGACGATCTCGATATCGTCACCAATGCGAATCTTCTGGCCGGCCTTTCGAGTGAGTGTCAGCATTTTGCCCTCCCTGGCTCTGCCCGGTCTCGCCCGGTCTCAATCGGTCACACTCGGCTGCGCGGGCGGCTGGCCCGTGTCCTCGGTGACGAGGTGCAACCATCGCACGGCCGGGGCCCAACGCAATCACTCGCGATGGACTTTTTTGAGTTGATTTCGACCGGCCACTGGGCCGGCTGATGGGCCTCGGTCGTGATTTGGACCAAAGAACGTGGGTGTGGTCCAAAGACCACTACTTTGGCGGCGTGAACTCGTCGCAGGTCGTGTCGATGATCTCGACGGCCTCCTGGAAGAAGGCGTCGTAGTCCGGGGCGCAGATCGAGCCGAAGAAGCCGCGCGTATCCCAGGAGTCGACGAACTGGCGCAGGCGCGGCGCCTGCTCGGCGCCGCCGTTGTCGAGCGAGCCACAGATCGCGTCGGGAAGATCGCCGTCGCCGAACAGGCCGAGGACCACGACCGCCGACTCGTCGCCGTTCTTCGCGGTGATCAGCGCCTGGCGCCAGGACTCGACGGTGCCGGCCGAACCGTCCTCGGCGTCGTCGTTCTCGTCGGTGATGAAGGTGACGACCAAGATCGCGTCGTCGCGCAGGAAGTCGTAGTTGCAGGTCGCGACGGCGCCGCTATCGGACACGGCGGCGACCATCGCCTCCATGGGCCGCTCGGGATCGTTTGTCGAGTCCGTGCCGACCCGGGCGGCGCACTGGAAGGCGCTGACGAGGCTGGGCTCGGTGGCGTCGATGAAGCGCTTGCCGCTCGAGAAGTTGCAGTCGGTGTTGCTGGCGTTGGCGCCCTTGGGAGAGGTGACGCCGGCCCCGAGCACGTCCTCGCACTGCTCGGGCTGGGTCTCGCCGCAGACGTAGCCCTCACAGACGCCGGGGAGATTGGGGAAGAGCAGACATAGCGTCTCGCAGCCGGCGTAGACCCAGGCGTCGACGTCGATGACCATGATGTGGAAGTCCTGGGCCTCGTCGAGGGTGGACTCGATGGAGTTCATGAACGCGGGGAAGGAGGCGGCGAGATTGTCCTGCTCCTCGGCCATGGAGCCCGAGTTGTCGATCACGAACAGGAAGTCGACCTTCTTGCAGCCGTTTCCGTCGCCCCCGTCGTCGCCGGCGGTCATGTTGCCGGTGTCTTCGCCGAGGTCGAGCTTGACCCCGCCCTCGTCCTCGCTCTCCTCGCCCACGTCGTCGTTGGCTTCGCCGCCGTCCGAGTCATCGCCGGGATCGCTGTCACCGACGGTGATCGAGGTCTGTTGGCCGCCCTCGTCGGCGTAGATGTTTCCATCCTCTTCCGTGCTGCAGGCGGTGAGCATCAAAATTGTGGCGGGCAGAGCAATGTAGCGGTGCATGTGCGAAGCGATCTCCAGCGGACCAAATAGGGGAAGACCATATCACGAGGCCCATCCTCGAAGTGGGGAACAGTAGGGTGCGTGGAGCGCTCTTCAGGCGAATAGCGCGTGCGCGGACTAACGCCCCAAAGTACCAGGAAAGACCGAGAGCGAGCGGACCTGGCGGCCTGGGTAAAGCCCGTGGATAGCCGCGGTTGGCCGTTCGCAGGTGTTTTGCTCGCCGTGGAGAGCCGCGCTCGAGCTGGCACGCAACCTGCTCTAACCGACCCCAGCGTGTGGCCCACATGCAGGAAAGGAACGCCATGAACTCGAGCTCACCACTCACATTGCTGGTTGCTGCAGACGATCCACGAGACAGCGCCTCGCTGACACAGATGCTCCGGCGCCTGCGCCCGGAATTGCGGGCGCTGTCTTTCACCGCGGTCCTCGGGGAGGGGGCGCCGAGCTTGGCCCTGGTCGTCGAGAAGTCCGGCCCCGGATTTGGTCGGCTGTGCGCGACCGTGCGCAGCCGCTTCCCTGGGCTCCCTCTGGTGGTGATCGCGCCACGCTTCGACGGGGAGGCGATCGCAGCGCTGGCCGAGGTTGGCCCCGCGCGGCTGGTGCCGAGCCCCTGTGAACCGGCTGCGCTCATGCGGGCCATCGACGCGCACGAGCGTCGGCCGCACTTCGAGGGGCGGGTCTCGGCCATCGAGACCAGCGAGCTGCTGCGCTTGCTGGCCGCGGCCGAGAGCTCCGGCGTGCTCCACCTGCGCGGCTGCGGGGGCGAGGGGGCGATCCACATCGAGGCCGGCCAGCCCGTCCACGCCCAGGTCGGCGAGCGGCGGGGGATGGAGGCGGTGTTCGAACTGCTGCGCTGGGGGGACGCGAGCGCGACTTGGTTGCCTGGGCACAGCGCGGTCGCGCGGACCATCGTCGGGCGGGTCGAGGGGCTGCTCGGGGTCGAGCGGAGCGGGAGCCGGCGCGATCTCGGCGCGGCTTCGCGCAGCGTCGTCGACAAGATCGAGCGGCTCTCGCGGACCGACGACATCCTCGCGGCCTTCTTGTTGCGCGACGGCGAGATCGTCACGGGCGGCATGGAGGCCGGCCTCGACGAAGCGCTGGTCTCGCGGGCCCTCAGCCGCCTCGCCGGGGTCTTCTTCGACATGGAGGAGCTCCAGGGCGACTTCGCCGGCTCGGACATTCAGGCGACCGTGGGCGAGCACCGCCTGGTCGTCGATCGTCTCGGGCCGGCCTCGCTCGGCTTCCAAGTCGGCGTCCTGGTCCGCCAGGCCACGCCGATCTGCAAGAGCCTGCGCCGGGTGCTGCGTCAGATCGACCGCAGCTTCCGCAGGGCGCTGAGTGACGCCGAGCCCAGCGGGGGCGAGGCCGCCAGCATCGAAGCGGCCTGATCCGCGGCGAGCGCGGGACAGAAAAAGAGCCGCTCCCCAAGTCGTGGGGGCGGCTCTCTTTGGTCGCGCCGTGAGGGCGGCGGCTCAGTGAGCGACGCGCCAGGGGGCGGGGATGGCCATGTCGAAGTTCAAGGCGTGGCTGTCGCCCTCGCTGTCGATGCGGGCCTCGACCTTCACGGGGGCGGTGGTCCTCGGCACGGGCGCGGTCAGGCGCGTGGTGCCGTCCTCGAGCACCTCGACGGCCGCGGGGACGTCGAGGGACTCGCCGCCGACGTCGAAGCGCAGCTGCTGGGCGCCGCTGAAGAACTCGTCCTCGCGGCCGCCCTTGGCCGTCCACCACTCCTCGGTGCCGTCGTTGAGCAGCAGGCCGATGAGCACCTCACCCTCGATCACGTCGTCGTCGGCGGAGGGGCTCTCGAAGTCCCAGGCGGTCAAGGTAGCGATGCGCACGAAGGACTTGGACCACGTCCAGTCCGAGGTCCAGACCGGCTGGCAGTAGGTCATGTAGTCGTAGGTCGTGCTCGGCGAGAAGAACTCGAACAGGTTGAGACCGAAGCCCCAGACGCTGGTGTGGCCGTTGTCGTAGGGGTAGGAGGGGTCGTTGCCGGCGGAGTTGCCCCCCTGGCAGAAGATGTGCGAGCGGCCCTGGGTGTGGCCGATCTCGTGCACGAAGGTCTCGTAGGTATAGTCCGAGGTGCTCAGCCACACGCCGGCGGCCACGCGGTTGAAGGCGGCGTCCTTGGTCGCCGGCGGGATGCCGGCCGCGATGCCAGCCGCGCCGTCGATGCCACCGCCGCAGACGTCGACCAGGGCGTAGTAGTAGGTGTTGGCGTCGGCGCCGTCGGCCTCGCGCATGTTCTGGAGCGGGGCGTGGAGCAGCGAGATGCTGGTGAGCGCGGCGCTGCGGACGATCGGCTCGTCGCGGCGGAAATCCCAGATGATCTCTTGCGTGGGGTTTTGGTCGTAGAGGTAGTCGATGAACTTCTGCTCTTGCTCCTCGGTGATCTGCGAGGTGTCGGTCACGCAGCTGCCCCCGTTGTCGTACTGCACCGGGACGAAGACCACCTTCATCTGCATGGGCTCGGCCTGGACGCCGATGAGATCGAGGCCGGTGTCCGGGGCGACGATCGCCGCGTCCGTCGACTCGGCGATGTCCTCCCAGCCGGTCTCGTCGGCCTCCCACAGGCTCATGCGAAACTTCATCCCGGGCTGGACCGCCTCGGCGTCGAAGTCGAAGGTGAAGGTCCGGCTGATCGCGCCGGGGTAGTAGACCGCGTCGATGTACTGGGTGACCTCGCGGGTGGAGGTGGTGCCGTCGGCCCACTCGATCTCGAGGCGACAGAGGATGTTCCGCGGGGTCCAGTCGTCGGGGAAGGACCAGTAGCCACGGATCAGGGTGTTGCGACCGGAGAGGATGTAGGAGTTGCGATCTACCGCGTCGACCCACTGACCGTCCTGGGCGATGGTCACGTCGACGCCCTGGTTGACGACGACCTGCTCGAGGCCGATGCCGCCGCGGGCGGGGACGGGCTCGTAGCCGGCTGAGGTGTCGGCATCCTCATCGCTGCCGCCGATGCTGTCCTGGGTCCCGTCGAGGGTGACGTCGTCGGGTCCACAAGCGACGAGCGGCAGGGCCAGGGCCAGGGCCAGGATCACGGGGCAGGGATACAGTCGCATGCTCGAAGCATACCCGAGTGCAGGGAGGGTGGGGAGCAATCGCCGTCCTCGAGGGCGTGAGTCGAGTTGGGGGTTGTTGGAGAAAACGCGCCAGTTCCCCGACGCGTGGCGCTCCGCAGGGCGCGCTCGTACGCACCCTGTGTCCGCGCTATCGTGGCTGCGATGCCCTGGAGCTCGAGCTTGGCTCGCGCGAGTCTGTGCGCGTTAGTGGCCGCGCTCGGCGCGTGTGAAGCTGGCTTCGCAAACGAAGCGGCGCCAAACGGTGGATTTGGCGATGAAGGCACCGCTAGCGGCGATCCGAGCCTCGCGCAGGGAATTTCGATCACCTCGATCGAAGTCAACCAGGGCACGGAGATCACCGTCGCCATTGGAGAAGAGGGCCTCGCGCCGGCGCAGCGCAGCGGTGCCCTGCTCGCGTCGAGGGACGCGCTGGTGCGCGTGCGTCACGAGGTCGCAGACGACTGGGTGGCGCGAGAGATCGAGGCCCGGCTGATCCTCTCGCTACCCGATGGTGGGGTGCGCTCACTCAGCGAGATCGAGTGGATCGCGGGGGACTCGACCGACGAGCTGACGGGCAGCTTCGACTTTCACCTAGATACGGTCGACGCGCTCACGCAGCCGGGCGTGGCGTATCAGGTCGAGCTCTGGGACTTGGGGGAAGTGGGAGCGAGCGCGGACACTGCGAGCGAAGGCGTCGTGCTCAGCCCCGCGGTGGGCTTCGCCGAGCTCGGCTTCGAGGCGCAGGCCATGGTCATCGAGATCGTGTTCGTGCCGGTGACCCACGACGGGCTGACGCCGAGCCTGGACGAGGCGACGTTGGCTCGCTTCGTCGACTCGATCTACGAGCACAACCCCGTCACCCAGGTGCGCTGGAGCCTGCGGGAGCCGGCGATCTTCGAGGGCAACCTCTTCGAGCTCGCCCAGCTCCTGCCCTTCGTCAGCGCGCTGCGGGAGGCCGACGAGGCCGCGCCGCAGGTCTACTATCACGCGCTGATCGACGTCGGCGCTCCGAGCCTCGCGGGGGTCCAGGGCATCGCGGAGATCGCCGGCGACCAGCCCGAGGACGCAGGCGCGCGCGTGCAGGCCACCGTGATGTGGTCCGGGGACCCCGACGCGGCGGTGGAGACCCTGACGCACGAGCTCGGCCATGGTCAGGGGCTGCGCCACGTCGAGTGTCCCTTGCTCGACGCCGACGCCACCGACCCCAGCTATCCGAACGCCGACGGCCACCTCGGCGCGGACGGCTACGCCCTGCGCAGGCGGGCGCTCTTCGAGGCCCAGTCGGCCTATGACTACATGAGCTACTGCGATCCCAGCTTCGTCTCGGACTGGACGTGGGCGCGAAGCTGGGCGCGGATCTCGACGCTGACGAGCTGGTCCGAGGCGGGGGATGGGGATGGGGATGGGGATGGGGGTGGGGATGGCGACAGCGAGGGCGGGTGAGGGGGCTCGGCGCAGGCCGGCCCTCACTCACCGCAGAGCGCGGCCTCGTGGGTGGCCGTGGCCGCGTCCCCCTCGGCCTCGGCGATGGCCGCGAGGTCGCAGTGCAGCCCGGGGATGAAGGGATTTTGTCGCAGGGCGCGATCGAGGGCTCCGGCGGCGCCCTCGAGGTCACCGGTCAGGCGCCGGGCGCGGGCCTCGGCGGCGGCGACGTTGGCGTTGTCCGGTTCGTCCTCGGCGGCGGCGATCAGCAGGGGGAGCGCTTCGGCGGGGCGGTCTAGCTGAAGGTAGAGCTCGCCGAGGCGCCGGCCGAGCTTGGGGTCTTCGCGGGCCTGGCGATCGGCCGCGCGGGCTTTTTCGTACTCGATGACGGCGGCCTCGACGTGGCCGCGCAGGGTCAAGAGCACGCCCAGGCGCGCGTGCTGCCGGGCCTGGCCGCCGCCGAGGTGGGAGAACACGTCGCCTTGCAAGCTGGGGTCGACGGCGGCGTCCTCGTCGTCCTCGCCGCGGAAGCTGAGCGCCGAGAGGTTGCCGGTGTTGCCGCCTCGCTTGGTCCGCGCGGCCATGACCTCGCGCCAGTGCGCGAAGAAGGCGTCGAAGTCTCCGCCCCAGGCGTTGGCGAAGGCGATCTTCGCGTCGACGCCGAGACCGACCTGATCCATGAACTTGGCCATGCCGGCCTCGCCGCGCTCCTCCTCGAGCAGGCCGAGCATGGTCTGGGCCTCGGCGTAGGCGAGGGCGGCGAGCTCCTGGCTGGGGAGCATGGCGACCGAGGGGTGCATCTGCTCGAGGGTGACGAGCTCTCCGCTGGCCAGGGCGTCGTGGAGCAGCTGGCGGATCGGCGGCTCGAGGGCGAGGGGGCCGGAGGGGTCCTCGCGCCAGCGCGTCTCCATGAGCTTGGCCATGCCCTCTTGCATCCACACCGGCGCGTTGTTGCGCGTGCGCATGGTCAGCAGGTAGTGGACGTACTCGTGCACGGCGGTGTCGAGCCAGCCGTAGCCATAGAGCATCACCCGCGGGGTGATCATCATGATCCGCCGGTACTTGCAGATCCCGATGGTCCCCGTGGTGTAGATGTTCTCGAGGGTCAGGGGCGTGACCAGGGCGAGCTTGCCGGGCTCGTCGTAGAACTCGAAGCGGATCGGGGCCTCGGGGCGCACGCCGACGTCCTCGCCGAGGCGATCGTAGGCGGTGGCCATGGCCGCGAACAGATAGGGGGCGAGGAGCTCGTCCTTGGGATCGGCGAACACGGCCTCGAAGCGGCCGTCGGGGCTGCGCAGGGTCCGGGCGTCGCCGAGGGCGAGCTGGGCTCCGCGGGCGACGTCGAGGAAGTGCTGGGCACGGCGCTCGACAGGGCTGGAGCTGGGCCCGGCTTTGGGGCGCGCGCCGGCCTCGGCGGCGATCACCCCCGCGAGCAGGACCTCGGCGTCTTCGTAGCGCGCCTCATAGAGGGCGAGCACGCCGGCCGCGAGGTCGCGCTCGCTGCGGTCGGCGATGTCCTCGAGGCGCTCGCTGGCCTCCTCGAGATCCCAGGCGTCGACGCTGCGCATGAACGCGGCGAGGGCCTCGCTCGTCTCCCGCGCCGACTCGGGAGCGGACTCGGTCGCCGAGGTTGAGGGCGGCGCGGCCTGGGCCGTCGGCTCGGTGCGGCCCAGGCAGAGCGCGAGGGCGCCGCTGAGCGCGAGGAGGGCTAGGAGCCCCAGTCGCTTTGGCGCAGCGGGGGCGCTCTGAGAGCGGGCGGTGGGCGGCTCGGGGCGTGGGCTCATCGCAGCAGCTCCTCGTAGTATCGCTTGGTGTCGTCGCTGAAGTCGTCGCGCTTGCCCTCGCGCATGGCCTCGACGACCTGATCGCGCAGCGAGCGATCGCGTTCGGCCTCGGTCGAGGACTCGCCGCCGCTGCCTGCCGGCGGGGGCGGGGGCGAGCTGCGCCGGAGGCTGTCGATGGCGCGCTGGATGCTCTGCCAGGCGCGCTGCTCACCTTGGAGGGCACCCTCGAGGGCGGCGTCGTCGAGGGACTCGGAGGCCTCGCCCATGGCCTGGTCGGCGCCGCGCATGGCCTGGACGCCGGGCTCCGGGAGGATGTCGGCGGCGGGGTCGTCGAGCAGGTGCTCCCCGCGCTGGCGCAGGCTCTGCTGGCGATCGCCGAGCTCGGTCAGGCGCGCGACGTCCTCGGGAGTCAGGACCTCGTCGGGATCGGGCAGGCCCTGGCGCAGGCTCTGGCCGAGGCGCTGGGCCTCGCGGCTGAGCTGGCGCAGCGCTCGGCCCTCGTCCTCGTCGGCCTTGGCTCCCTCGCGGGCGCGCTCGAGGGCCTCGGCTGCGGCCGCGGCGGCCTCGAACATGTCCAGGGCGCTGGCTCGTCCGCTCGCGCCCGGGTCGTCGTCCTCACTTCGCTCGCCCCGCTCACCCTGCTCGCCAGGGCGCTGGCCGGCGCTCGCGGCCTCGAGAGCCTGGAGCGCCGCGCGAGCGTCCTCCCAGGCCTCGCGGCCCTCGCGGGAGAGGTGCGCGTCGTTGATGGCCTCGAGGCGCTCGCGCAGAGACTGGGCCTCCTGGCGGGCGCGCTGGGCCGATTCGTCGCTGGCCGCGCGATCCCCCACGGCCTCGCGCCAGCGCTCGTGGAGCTGGCGCGTCTCCCCGCGCAGGCCGGTCTGCTCGTCCTGGAGGCGGCTGAGCTCGCGGAGCATCTTCATGCGCTTTTGATCCTCTTCGGACAGGGCGGGGGCCTCGGCCTCGGCGCCGCTGTCCTGGACCTGCTCGCGCATGCGTCGGATCGCGTCGAGGCCCTCGCGGGCCTGTTCGAGGGCGCCCTCGACGTCTCCGCGGCGGAGCTGCTCGAGCAGGGCCTGGCTCTGCATGCGCGCCTCCATGGCCCGCAGGGCGTCGAGGTTCATCCACTCCTCGCCGACCTCCTTGCGCAGCTGGGCCCGGGCTTCCTGGACGCGGCGCATGTCCTCGCGGATGCGCTGCTCGAGCTGCTCGACGGCCGGGCGCACGCTCTCGTCGCCCGCGGCCAGCTGCTCGAGCAGCTCGACGAGCTTTTGCTGCGAGACCTGCAGGCGGGCGACCAGGGCCTCGAGGCGATCGATGATCTGGCCGTCGACGAGGTCGTCGAGGCGGATGATCTCGTCCTCGAGCTGGCTGACCTCCCTGGGGTTGTGCTTGGCGAGCTTGGTGAGCACCTGGGGCACGCCGTCGAGATCGGCGAGCTCGCTGCCGGGGGGGAGGTCCTCGTAGATGGCGAGCTCGCGGCGGTGGAGCTCGAGCAGGCGCTCGTGGACCCCGGCCAAGGTCGCGACGTCGCGCTCGGCGACCATGGTGTCGACGGCGAGGGCGTCGACGGCGTCGGCGAGCATGGTCAGCAGGGCGCCGGCGCCCTCGTGGAGGTCGGTGGCGTCGGCGAGCTTGCGGCGCAGGAGCAGGGGGCGGTCGCTGGCCGCCTCTTGGATCCCGTCGAAGCTCTCGGTGGTCAGGCGCGCGGCCAGGAGGTCGACGGCCGCGTCGCGGATCGCCTGGAGGTCGGCGATGTTCTCGGCGTGCTCGGCCTCCTCGTCGTGGACGAGCAGGCGCTGGCGGGCCGAGGCGGTGACCTTGCCGGGGCCGTCGGGCAGGGGGAGGAGGCCGAGGCCTGGATCGTTGTCGCGGACCTCGATCCAGTAGGTGACCTCGGCGCGGGCCGCGAGGGGGATCGTCGAGAGATCCCAGTCGTAGCGATGACGCCAGCTGCGTGCGGAGCCGCCTCGGGCCTCGAGGTCGCCCGCGGGCAGACGAAAGCGCTCCTCTTCGCCGGGCGGCCCGAGCTCGTAGACCAGCTCGGCTCCGACCACGCCAAAGTCGTCCCGGGCAGAGAAGCGTAGCTCGACGCGGTCGGTCTCGCTGGCTTCGCGCCGGGACTCGGGCAGGGGCAGGAGCTCGACCTCGGGGGGCATGTCGGGCTCGAGCTCGATGCGCATCGGCTCCGAGCGCAGGCCACGGCGCAGGGCGGTGTCGAGGTTCTGTCCGTCCTCGTCGAGGAGCACGACGACCCAGCTGGCCGCGCCGCGCACGTTGAAGGACCCGGTCCAGCGTGTGTCGGCCGCGTGCGCGAGGGGGATGACCTCGGGGCCGGGGGCGTCGGCGCGCGCGACTGGTCCGACGGGGTCGTGGACCAGGATCAGCGAGACCCCGGCGGCGGCCTCGACCACACGCATGTCGAGGGAGATTTCCGTGCCGGCGGGGACCCGCAGCGCGCCGCTGGGGTTGGGGACGACGCGGTCCGGTCGCCGCGTGTGCGCCGGGTAGTGCAGCTCGAGCTCGAGCTCGGTCCACACGGGGCGAGGCGGCGTGGGCGGGCGGCCGTCTTCGCCGGCGGTGAGCAGGGTGAGCCCGCTGGCGCCGGGCTCGAGGAAGGTGGCGCCCGCGAGGCCCGCGAGGGCGATCGCTATCGCCAGCACGCGCGCGCCGAGGTGCGGGCGGGGCAGGCCGAGGCGCGGATCCATGGCCAGGGTCGCCGCGCCGATGCGCCGGACATAGGCGTCGGCCAGCTCGGGAGAGCGCTGAGCCTGGGTGTCGAGCCACAGCTCGGTCGCGCCGAGGATCTCCTGGCGCAAGGTCACGTCGCGCTCGCGTTCGCGCGGCGTGGCGTGGGCTTGGTCATGGAGGGGGCCCGGGGTCGCGGCGATCCCCTGGGCGACGCTCTGGTGGGAGCGCAGGCGCCGAACGATCGGCCGGCCGCGGAGCACGGCCCAGATCGCCGGGGACAGGGTGACGACGGCCAGGCCCCAGGTGGCGCCCAGATCCCCCCGCAGGCTCAGGCCGACCGCGAGCTGCAACGCAGCGCAGAGCACCGCCCAGAGGGTGAGGATCTCGAGGAAGAGGGTGGCGATGGCGCGGCGTCGCGCTGCGCCACGAACGGCGTCCAGGTAGTCGCGGAGCAGCTGAGCCGGGGGCAGGGCGGGCATGCGCTCCCCTGGTATACCCCGCGAGCGAGGGCGCTCGCCGCGAGATGTCTACCCTGGGGTGGCCCCAGAGCGGGCCAGGGCCGGTGTTTTGCGGAGGTCGCGCTGGCGGCTGGCCTTGCCAGGAGCCCTTCGAGCGTCCATTGGGTATAACCGTGCCCACGGCCGAGCCGGACCTGCGGAGTCTGCGCTATGCTCCTCTCCCGCCGATGAACGCTGAATAGCGATCTCGCGCCCCCGTCCCAGGTCCCCGTCCGAGACTTCGTCTCCGATCCCCGCCCGAGTCTTCGTTACAGTCTCCGCACTCCCCCCGTCCCTCGAGCCCGAAGCCCCCCAGCCCCCTCCAGCAAGGCAGAAGCGATTCACGTGGTCTCCACAGACGCCGAGGACCTCGCGCTGGTCACCGCAGTCAAAGGCGGCGACGCGCGAGCGTTCAAAGTCCTGATGCAGCGCTATCAGCGCAAGGTGTACGCGATCGCCTACGGATACCTCCGCAACCAGGAGGACGCCCTGGACGTCGTGCAGGAGAGCTTCATCAAGGTTCACCGCTACATCGCCAAGTTCGAGGGCAACTCGAGCTTCTACACCTGGCTGTACCGGATCGTGGCCAACCTCTGCATCGACCACCTGCGCAAGGCCAAGCGCCACCGGGACGTCGAGTTCGACGACGGCCTGCGCCACGACGGCAAGGACGAGCCGCCCTCGGATCTCGTGCCCCACCTGGCGCGCTTCGGGGACCCCTCCGACATGCTCCGCCGCAAGGAGATCCTCGCGGCGGTCGAGTCGAGCCTGGATCACCTCAGTGACAAGCACCGCGCGGTGATCGTCATGCGCGAGCTGCAGGGCATGTCCTACGAGGAGATGGCGCAGGCGATGAAGTGCTCCAAGGGGACGATCATGAGCCGCCTGTTTCACGCCCGGCGAAACATGCAAAAGCTGCTGACGGAGAATCTTGGCGCCTGCGTTCCGTCTCAAGAAGCCGAGGCCGAGGGGCACACGCCGGTGGCACAGACCGCCGAGGCAGCCACGGGAGGCTTGTGATGAGCAGCCAGAGCAGCATTCAGGGTCAAGACGAGCGACTTCATGCCTTCTTCGACGACGAGCTCGAAGACAGCGAGCGGGCGCTGGTCCAGGCCGAGATCGAGCGCGACGCGGACCTCGCCGGGGAGATCGACGACATCTCCTTCATGCGAGAGATCGTGATCGGCGCGCTCGAGCGCCAGGCGGAGCGGGTGCCGGAGGCGCGCTTCGAGCAGCTGTGGGACAACTTCGAGGCCACCTTGGAGCGCGAGTCCCGGCTCCAGGAGGCCGCGGAGGCGCCGCCGCGGCCCTGGCAGCGGCTCTTCTCCTGGCTGCGCCCCGCTCGCTTGCCCCTGGCGGCGGTCGCCACGGCCGGTCTACTGGCGATCATTTTCGCGCGCTCGGTCGGCGACCCCGCTCCCGAGCTGGCCGACGGCGCGGAGGTGGCCGAGCCTGGTGCAGAAGCCGGCGAGAAGCCTGCGAATACGCCGAAGCGCCCCGCGTCTGAACGCCCGGCCGCGGGCGCTTCGAAGGGCGAGCCCCCTCGGATCGCGGCGGTCCCTCCGCCCAAGCCCGCACCTGGCGATCCTCAGGCACCCGAGATGAATTTTCCCCAGCCCGAGCCCGGCGAGGCCGAGATTCGTCACATCGAGTTCGGCGGTCGCAGTGGGAGTATCTCCCAGGTCGAAGGCGCGCGCGGGACCACGACCGTCATCTGGGTCAGCGAAGACGACCCGGTGGACAGTGAGCGTTCACTATGACGAGCAAGCACTCGAAGTTTCTGGCCTCTTCTCTCTGCGCCGTGATGACGGCGCTGCCCGCCGTGCTCGTCGCCGGCGCGGTCTCTCTGAGCGCTGGCACGGCACAGGCGGCGCTGACCAAGGCAGCCTGCCGAGTCGACGCCATCGAGGCCAGCCCAGAGGGCGACGGGACGATTCCCGCGGAGCTCTCCTTCCTCGCCGATCAGCTTCAAGCCCCCGAATTCGGGCGCTACAAGAGCTTCAAGCACATCGGCCGCCACGACTTCACGCTCGAGCTCAGCAAGGTCGTCGAGCACAAGTTCAAGTCGGGGCACACCGTCGAGCTCAGCTTGCTCGGCGGCGAAAAAGACAAGCTCGAGCTGCGCACCGACCTGGCCCGCAACGGGACCAGCCTGGTCAACATGTCGTTCTCGCTGCGCGCCAAGCAGGTGATGCTGATCCCCGTGCGCCGCGGCGACTCGGCGGTGATCTTCGCCTACCAGTGCAAGACCTGAGCGCGCCCACCCGCGCGAGCGGCCAGCGCCGAGTTCGGCGCTGACCCCAGAGCAACCCCGAGAGCAGCCCCGAGAACAGAATGGAGGCGGTGGATCGCGCGATCCATCGCCTCTGCTGCGTGTTTTCGGGTCTGTCGCGGCGCCTCTGCGCTCGGCGCTCGTGGATGAAGTCGGCGCCCTCGGGCGTCGTGGACAGCCCTGCTAAGGTCCCCCGACATGTCTTCGGCTCGCCCAACCCCCGCCGCGTCGAGCTCGCCCGCGGGGCCCGTCGATGGTCCGCGCGGCGGGATTCGTTGGCGGCGTGTGGCGAAGATCGTGGCGATCGTCGCGGGTGCGCTGGTCGGCCTGGGCCTGATCGCGGTGCTCACTGCTCCTCGCTGGGCTGCGGGCTTCGTCGAGGCCGAGCTCGAGCAGCGCCTGAGTCGGCGCCTCGCCCTCGACGTGGAGATCGGCGAGCTCGAGCTGGGCTGGCGAAGGGCGGGGATGGGCGCGGTGGTGCTCCGCGGAGACGACCTCGATCTCCAGGTCGACGAGGTCGAGGTCAGCCTCGACCGCGAGGGGCTGTGGTCGGCGCGCTTCGAGGTCGTCGAGGTCGAGGCCAGCGGGGGACACCTCGCGGGTGATAGCGAGGCTCTCGAGGCCCTCGCCGAGCGCCTGCGCGGCCTCGGAGAAGAGGACCCCGACGACGAGGGGCGCGGCTTCCTGCGCCGGCGGATGCGGCTGACACCCGAGGCCCTCGAGCTGCGCGGCCTCGCCTTCGAGCTGCGCGAGGGCGAGGCCCGGGGCGAAGGGGAGGGCGAGGCGCGGCGGATCACGGGGACCCTCGCGGCCACCGTCGAGCCGACGCGCCGCCGCGTCGATCTGCGCGTGGCTGGGCTGATCGCCGAGCTCGGCCTCGGCCGGCCGGTGCGCGCCGCCTCGGTGCGCACGACCCTCGAGCAGCGCGACGGCCCCGATGCCCTGCGCTTCCCCCTGGCCGTGGACGTCGCGGGGGTCTCGGCCAAGATCGACGAGAACATCGCGGTCGCCGGCGTCCACGGGACGATCACCTTGCTCGATGCCCGCGCCAGCGAGCTGAGCGTGGCGCTCTCGGGGGGCTTCGCCGAGGCCGAGGACGAGGATCGAGAGCGGCCCGACTCTGGCGCTCGCGCGGCGGGGGACGAGAGCGAGGGCGGAGATCTGTGGTCGATCTCCGGTCGCTTCGCCCGCGACCTCTCGGCCGGCGACATCGCCGTCGACATGCAGTCCTTCGAACTCGGCCGGGTGCCCCAGGTCCTCGCCCGCTTGCCCCTGGTGGACTCGGAGAAGGCGACCATCGGCGGGCACCTCGAGGTCGACTTCGGCGGCCCTGGCGGCCTCGCCAAGCTCGTCGGCAGCCTCGCCGTGGACGGCCTCGACGTCAGCCACCGCCTGCTCGCCCGCGAGGTCGTCCGCGAGGTCGGCTTCACCGTCGACATCGACGCCGAGCTCGACCCGGCCGCGCGGGCCCTGACCATCGAGCGCCTGACCCTCGGCCGCGGGGGCGTGGCGCTGGTCGTCGAGGGGGAGATCCGCCACCCCGAGCGCCGGGAGGACCGCCGCTATCACCTCGACATGCACGTGCCCGAGGTCGGCTGCCAGGCGGTGCTCGACGCCATCCCCCGGGAGCTGATCCCCGGGCTGGTCGACTTCCGCCTCGGCGGGCAGTTCTCGGCGCAGGTCGTCTTCGACGCCGACTTCTCCGATCTCGAGGCCCTCGAGCTCGACGGCGAGATCGACCTCGACGGCTGCGCCGTGCGCGAGGCTCCGTGGCGAGCCTCGGCCGCGCGCCTGAGCCGGGGCTTCACCCACCGCGTGACCATGCGCGACGGTCGGACCCGGACCTTGCGGCTGTTCCCCGGCTCGAGCAGCTACACCCCCCTCGACAACATCTCGCGCTACATGACCGAGGCGGTGCTGACCACCGAGGACGGGAGCTTCCGCCGCCACGACGGCTTCAACACCAAGCAGCTCCAGGTCGCCCTCAAGCGCAACTTGATGGCCGGCCGCGTTCGCCTGGGCGCGTCGACGATCACCATGCAGATGGTCAAGAACGTGCTGCTCAGCCACGAGCGCACGCTCTCGCGCAAGCTCCAGGAGCTGTTCTCGACCTGGTGGGTGGAGCAGGCCCTGAGCAAGCAGCGGATCATGGAGCTCTACCTCAACGTGATCGAATTCGGTCCGGGGGTCTACGGGGTCACCAACGCCGCGCGCCACTACTTTGGCAAGCACCCGGCCGAGCTGACCTCGCTCGAGGCGGCCTACCTCGCGCTGATGTTGCCCAGCCCCGTGCGCCGCCACGCCGACTACTGCAACGGCGAGATCAGCGAGCGCTTCTCGGCCAAGGCGCACTGGATCCACGACCTGATGCTCGAGCGCGAGCGGATCACCGCCGAGGAGCACGCGGTCTATTCGAACATGCCGCTGACCTTCGATCTGCTCGAGCGCGGGGATCCGGCGGCCTGCCTCGAAGAGATCGAGGCCCTGCTCGCGGCCGAGCACACGCAGCGCGCGCTCTCGGGCCTGCTCGGCGAGCGCGACGCGGGGGACTGGGAGGCGGTCGAGTCGGGCCGCGACGCGCCCGTGTCGACGACCTGGGGCGTGCGCCCGCCCTTGCCCGACGCCCTGCCAGGGCCGCCCCTGTTGGTCGACGGCGAGTTCGATGGCCAGGTCGATGGCCAGATCGATGGCCAGATCGATGGTGGGCTCGGTGGGGAGCTGCCGGGGGAAGTGCAGCCCGGCGCCTCGGACGAGGAGATCGAGGGGCGCCTCCAGCCTCGGGACGATCGCGGGTGGATGAACCCCGCGGTGCCGGTCGACAGGGATCCCGCCAACGCCGACGCCCCCGGGCGCCCGGCCATGGACGAGGCTCCCTAGCCAAGGTAGGTGCTCGGATCATGAAACGCCGCGAGATCCAGGCGATGATCGCCCACTACGGGGCCGACGCGCTGACCGAGGCTCTCGAGCCTTTTGTCAGCGAGCGCCGCCTGGCGCGGATCGAGGCCGTGCTCGACGCCCGCCTGACCAGCGTCGAGGTCGCCGTCGAGCGCCCCTACGATCCCCACAACGCCGCGGCCGTGGTCCGCAGCGCCGAGGCCCTCGGTGCCTGGGGCGTGCACGTGATCGCGGCGAGCGAGCGCATCGTCCGCAACCGCTCGACCACCGCGGGGACGGGCGAGTGGCTCGAGGTCAGCAGCTACGGCGATCTCGACGCCTTCCTGGGCTCGGCGCGGGCGCGTGGAATGACCCTCGCGGGCGCGTGCGTCGACGCCACGCACATGCTCGACGAGCTCCCCCTCGACCGCCCGATCTGCCTGCTCTTCGGCAACGAGCACGCCGGCCTGAGCCCCGCGGCCCAGGCCGCCTGCGAGCTGCGCTACCGCATCCCGATCCACGGCTTCGCCGAGAGTTACAACCTCTCGGTCTCGGCGGCGCTGAGCTTGTACTCGCTGACCGCCCGCAAGCGGGCGGCCCTCGGCCGCGCCGGCGATCTCGACGCCAGCGACCCCCGCCGGGCCGGCGAGCGCCTGCGCTGGATCGTCCAGAGCGTCGATCCTCGCCACGTTCGGGCCCGCTTCCCGCTTCCAGCCCCGCCCCGGCCGACGCCCGATCTCGGCGCCGGCGATGACACGACGGGCGTCGAGTAGACTGCGCGCCGTGGCCGATCACGCGAGCGAGCAGCCCGAGCAGCCGGGGTCCCCACCGACGCCTCCGCGCGGACCCTACCGGGCCCCGCGCTGGCTGAAGATCACCCTGATCAGCGCGGTGATCCTCGTCGTCCTCGGCGGGCTCGCCGGTATCGGCTCGATCGTCGGCGTGTTTTGGTTTTACGGGCGCAGCGTCGAGGACATCGACGAGCAGGCCCTGCGCGACTATCGGCCGCCCCAGGTCACCCGCGTGCTCGATCGCAAGGGTGTGCTGATCGGCGAGATCTTCACGCAACGCCGGACCTTCATCGCCTACGAGGACATCCCCGCCCACGTCGAGAACGCGTTCTTGGCCGCGGAGGACGCGGACTTCTACCGCCACGAGGGCATGGACTACATCGGCATGGTCCGCGCGCTGGTCGCCAACGTGCGCGCTGGGGCCATGCGCCAGGGCGCCTCGACGATCACCCAGCAGGTCGTGAAAAATTTCCTGCTCTCGCCGGAGCGGACCTTCGAGCGCAAGGTCCAGGAGCTGATCTTGGCCCGGCGCATCGAGGAGCTCCTCGACAAGAGCGAGATCCTCGAGCTCTACCTCAACGAGATCTACCTCGGCCACGGGCGCTACGGCATCGAGGAGGCCAGCCGCTTCTACTTTGGCAAGGGCACCGCCGACATCGACCTCGGCCAGGCCGCGCTGCTCGCCACCTTGCCCAAGGCGCCGAGCACCTCGACGCCCTACAAGAACTACGACAAGGCCAAGGCGCGCCAGCGCTACGTGCTCGAGCAGATGCAAAAGCACGGCTTCGCCACGCCCGACGAGGTCGCCAAGTACCTCGACGCGCCCCTCGAGATTGTCTCGCGCGACGCCAATTCCGACGTCGACACCGAGATCGACCCCGAGCGCGCGGCCAAGGTCCAGCCCGGGGCGGAGGAGTTCGTCGACATCGCCAAGGCCGAGCTCGTCGAGCGCTACGGCGCGGACGCCCTCGGCGAGCTCGGGGCCACGGTGACCATGACCGTCGACCTCGAGGTCCAGCGCGCGGCTCGGCAGTCGGTGCTCGACGGCCTCGTGGCCATGGACACGCGCCGCCAGTGGGGCCACGGCATCTCGCCGGCCAAGGACAACAACCGCGCCCGGGCGATCAAGCGCGGGGCCGGGGCGCACGCCGCGGGCAAGATCTACCCGGTGATCATCGACGCGCGCGGCCCCGAGATCCCCGAGGGCCTGCGCGAGCGCGGCTTCCCGGCGACCATCGGCGACGAGCTGAAGGTCTGGGTCCGCGTCGAGCCGGGCAGCCGCTACGACGATCCCAAGCTGACCCACGCCCAGCAATTCCCCGCCGGCGGGATCACCATGGGCCGGCTGCTCGCGCTCGAGGCCCCGGCGGAGCTCGGCCTGCCCAAGGGCTGGGCGCTGGCCGAGATCGGATCGGGGCCCGAGGCCGCCACGGTGATCGCGGAGGTCGACAGCGGCGAGGTCCTGGCGATGGTCGGCGGCTACCGCTACAGCCGCGGCGACTTCAATCGGGTGCTCAAGGCCAAGCGCCAGCCGGGCTCCTCGTTCAAGCCCTTCGTCTACGGCGCGGCGATCCAGTCGCGGCGCTTCACGGCCGCCAGCTTGATCGAGGACTCTCCGGAGATCTACGAGAAGTGGCGGCCGACCAACTACGAGCGCGACGTCTACCGCGGCGAGATCCGCATGCGCGTGGCCCTGACCCACTCGGTCAACACCGTGGCCATCAAGCTCCTCGACGCCGTGGGCATCGACGCGGCCATCGATCTCGCCGCGGCCTGCGGCATCGAGACCGAGCTGGGCCGCGACCTGTCCCTGGCCCTGGGTACCTCGGAGGTCAGCCCCTTCGAGCTGATGCGCGCCTATTTGACCCTCGCCCGCGGCGGCTCGCGGATCGAGCCGAGCTTCATCCGCTCGATCGCGGTCCCCGGCGAGGACACCTGGACGCCCGAGCGGGAGGTCGAGCAGGTCGTCGACGCCGGGGTGGTGTTCATCGTCGCCAGCTTGATGCGCTCGGTGGTCGAGGAGGGCACGGGGACCGGGGCCAAGAAGCTCGGGGTCCCGGTGGCTGGTAAGACCGGCACGGCCGCGGAGAGCCGCGACGCCTGGTTCGCCGGCTTCACCGAGGACTTCGTGACCGTGTCCTGGGTCGGCTTCGACACGCCCAAGCCGATGCGCCGCGAGAGCGGCGGCAAGGCGGCGCTGCCGATCTGGCTGGGGGTGATGAAGGCCGCCCTGGCGCGCCCGAAGCCGGAAGAGGTCGCCACCTTCGCGCCGCAGTTCTCTCCCTTCACGCCGCCGCCTTCGGTCAGCGTGCGGACCATCGATCGGACCACTGGCCTGCTCGCGCCGGCCACGGTGACCAACGCCGAGGGCCTCGAGGTCCCGCCGGATCCCGCCACGGTGCTCGAGGAGTACTTCCTGGTCGGGACCGAGCCCACTGAGGTCGCCAGCGCGGCTGCGGCCGCGGGCGAGGCGGAGACGGACATCCTGCTCGATCTCTACGGGGACGAGCCGGGTGAAGCGCCCGAGGAGGAGGGGGAAGGCGACGAGTTTGGTGATGAGTCCGAGGTGGACGGGGCAGCGGCTCCGCCGGCGGTTCCCCAGGAGGAGCCGATCGAGCAGGGGGAGGAGCCCGTCCAGCCTGCGCAGCCCGAGTCCGATCCCGAACCCGGCCTCGATCTCGAGGGTCTCCCGAGTCTCTGATTGGCCTCGCTGCACCCGAAGCAGCGGCCCGCTTCGAGCCGAGCCCGAACGGCGCCCGGGCGCGGACGCCGTTGCCGAGCGCGGCCGCGAGCCGGGGCGCAGATGTTGGCGGCGCTCCGAGAGCCGGGGCGCAGATGTTGGCGGCGCTCCGAGAGCCCGCGCTCCGAGAGCCCGCGTTCAGACGCGGGCGGCGCTCCGAGAGCCCGCGTTCAGACGCGGGCGGCGTTCCGAGAGCCTGCGTTCAGACGCGGGCGGCGCTCCGATAGCCTGCGTTCAGACGCGGGCGGCGTTCCGATAGCCTGCGTTCAGACGCGGGCGGCGTTCCGATAGCCTGCGTTCAGACGCGGGCGCCGTTGTAGACGCGGGTGTCGAGCTCGAGGGCGGAGAGCACCGCGGCCTCGATCTCGGCGGGGCTCGCCGTGGCGAAGTCGACGCCCTCGAAGAAGGTGTCGTAGGTCTTGAGGACCGTCAGATCGCGGGGGTAGAGCTCGTCCTCGAGGTGCAGCGGCCGGTTGTCGTCGATCTCGGACAGGTCGAGCTCCGCGGTCACGGAGGCGGCGGTGATGACCTCGAAGGGGACCTCGACGAGATCGTCGCCCTCACCCATGCGGGCGACGCCGACGATGTAGACGGTGTTGCCCTCGACGGCCGGGTTGCTGGGTTTGACGTGCTGCTCGGACTCCGGGACGATCATGTAGGGCGCGAAGGTCACGTCGAGGCGGCAGAAGTCGCCGTCGTCGACGGTGACGGCCCCGAGCGCCAAGGTGGTGCGATCGTCGGTGATGACGAAGTCCTCGGCGCAGGGGCCCCAGAACATCTCGAGCGGCGTGGCCTCGCTCGCGCAGCGCACGAGGTCGACCTCGGCGGTGGTCACGTAGGCCTCGTCGAGGGAGACCTGCCAGCCCATGTCGTTGACGAACACGCGGTTGGAGCCGGCGTCGCCGTGGTCGGGGAATTGAAGGTCGTCACTGGGTGTACCAGCGCGGGTAGCAAAGACCTTGACGGTGGCGACGGAGGTGCCGTCGAAGAGCTCGGCCAGCCGGCAGCCCGTCGACATCGAGACCGCCGCCAACATCATGGACATCGCAAAGATTGGGCGTCGGTGCAGGCGAAGCATCGGCGATGGTCGAAAACCTATCAGGCCAAACATCGTGGGACAACGACCAATCGGGTGGTAAGGAGGCACCATACTGGTTTTGCTGTCCGCGAAGGGCTGTCACGTGGGGACCCCTGCGGGCTTCGCGGACCTCGCCGACTCAAAAGCGCACGCTGATGTTGTTTTCGATGGTCACGTCGAGCTCGCGCAGCTGGACGCGATCAGCGCTGGCGCAGCCGTCGAGGGCGACGTCGCCGCTGCAGTAGGTGGAGGGCTGCGTGTCCCAGCGCAGCTTGGCGAGGATCTGGATCGACACGGGGTCGAAGAGCTCCACGGATAGCTCGCCCTCGGACATCAAGCGCAGATCCGCGAGGCGATCGAAGCGCGGCTGGACGTAGGTGGTGGAGCGAAAGCTGACGCGCTCGTCGTGGACCACCATCAAGGTGAGGTAGGAGCTCCAGCGGTGGACGAGGGTCTGGGCGGGGAGGGGGGAGACCACGCGTTGGGGGTCGAGGGCCTCATATTCGAGCATCCACGCCGTGCCCACGGCCAGGGAGAGGTTGTCGCGGCGCAGCGGGACGAAGCGCGGCCCGGCCCCGGTCAGGACCCGGCTGGCGACGAGCAGGAACTCGTCGCGCTCGACCTGGCTGAAGGCCTCGGCGGTCAGCCAGTCGAGGAAGTCGTAGTTATAGCGCAGGTGGAGGTTGGCGCGGTTGATGTAGCGCGCCTGATCTTCGAACAGACCGTCGAGGGTGCCGCCGTCGATCGCCTTGGTCCGCGTGGCGAACTTCGAGTTGCCGATCAGGAACAGCAGGTGTGCGTCGCGGCGCCAGGCCACGGAGGCGCTGGTGTTGAGATCGAAGAGGTTGACGTTGCCGGCCTGAAAGTCGACGCCCAGGCTCAGGCCGCCGTGGAGGCCGTCGTCATCGGGGTTCAGGCGCAGACGTTCGACGTTGAGGCCCGTCGCTCGTGCGTGCCTCGGGGCGGCCCAAAACACGCCCAAAGCGACGATGACGGCCAGCAACGCGGACACTCGCCGGATCGAGGACACCCTCAGGCGCGGGGCGAGGGCGAGGGACAGGGGGAGGTGAAGCCCGAGGGCGAGCCGGCGCGCCGGGGGGAGCACGCGGGGTTGATAGCACGGCCGTGGGCCCGCTGGCCCGCGCTGGCTCTGGTAAAGTGCCGCCGTGATCGCGCGACCGCCCCCGATGAACCGCTCCTCCTGGCTGCGGGCCTGCACCGTGCTCGTCGCCTTCCTCGCCGCCATCCTGGGCGCGAGTCCGGCCTGGGCCGAGGGGGGAGAGGATGACTCCGGCGGCTTCGAGGAGGCCGTCGACGCCGGCTTTGGCGTGGTCGTCAGCGCCCTCGACACTTTCTTGTTCTTCCCGCTCTTCGAGGACACGGAGGTCGCCGAGGCGCCCGGTGTGATCGACGAACTCGGCGAGGTCGAGCCGCTGTTGGCCAAGCTCGAGGGCGCGGGGATCGACGTCGAGACCGCCAGCTTCACGCTGAGGCTCCCGGCCGACGCGCTGTCCGCGGAGGAGGCCGAGGCCCTACAGGCGAAGCTGGGCAAAGAGGTGGTACCGACGATACCCGTGGGGACCCAGCGCTTCACGATCGAGCGGGTCGAGGGCGCGACCAAGAGCGAGCTCGTCGGCGTCAACAGCGGGGTGCCGATCGTCGCGCTGTGGCTGCTGCTAGGCGCGATCTACTTCACCGTGCGCATGGGCTTCATCAACCTCCGCGCGTTTCGCCACGCCATCGACGTGGTCCGCGGGGTTTACGACAACCCCGACGACGAGGGCGAGGTCTCCCACTTCCAGGCCCTGGCCTCGGCGCTCTCGGCCACGGTCGGCCTCGGCAACATCGCGGGCGTGGCCCTGGCCGTGTCCCTGGGTGGGCCGGGCGCCGTGCTGTGGATGATCCTCGCCGGCTTCCTGGGCATGTCCTCGAAGTTCGTCGAGTGCACGCTGGCGCAGATCTACCGCAAGAAGCGCCCCGACGGCCGCGTGCTCGGCGGGCCGATGACCTACCTCGACGAGGGCCTGGCCGAGCGCGGCTGGCGGCCCCTGGGCAAGGTCCTGGCCGTGGTCTTCGCGGTCATGTGCATCGGCGGATCCCTGGGCGGCGGCAACACCTTCCAGGTCAGCCAGTCCCTCGGCATCTTGCGCACGCAGTTCCCCGTGTTCGACGACATGCCCTGGCTCTACGGCCTGGTCATGGCGGTGCTCGTGGGCGTGGTGATCCTCGGCGGGATCCAGCGGATCGCGGCCACGGCCGAGAAGATCGTCCCGCTGATGTGCGGCGTCTACGTGTTCGCCTGCCTGCTGATCTTGTTGATGAACGTGGGGGCGATCCCCGCGGCCTTCGGGCGGATCTTCGCCGAGGCCTTCACCCCCAAGGCCGGTTTCGGCGGCTTCGTGGGGGTGATGGTCATGGGCATCCGCCGGGCGGTGTTCTCCAACGAGGCCGGCGTGGGCTCGGCCTCGATCGCTCACTCGGCGGCCAAGACCGAGTATCCCGTGCGCGAGGGCATCGTCGCCTTGCTCGAGCCCTTCATCGACACCGTCGTGGTCTGCACCATGACGGGCCTCGTCATCGTGATCACCGGCGCCTTCGAGGACCCCGCCAACTACGACGTGATCGCGGCCCAAGAGGGCGCCGCGCTCACGGCTCGGGCCATGGGCGGCGAGATCAGCTGGTTCCCCTGGGTGCTGACCATCGCCGTGGTGCTCTTCGCCTACTCCACGATGATCTCGTGGTCCTACTACGGCGAGCGCTGCTTCGTGTACCTCTTCGGTGACCGGGCCTCGACGGCCTACAAGATCATCTATGTGGTCTTCGTGTTCCTCGGCTCGGTGATCACCGCCGGCAACATCTTGAGCTTCGGCGACCTGATGATCCTGTCCATGGGCTTCCCCAACATCCTCGGCCTCGTGCTGCTCAGCGGGAAGGTCAAGGGCCAGCTCGACGAGTACATGGGCAAGCTGAGGCGCGACGAGATGCCGCGCTACGAGCCGGGCGAGAGCTGATGGCGCTCTTCGTCGACATTTCCGGTGGGGCCGGCGGGGCCGGCGACGTCTCTGGGGCTGGCTGGGCGCGGATCGTCGCGGTTCAGGAGCCGAGCTGCGGGCTGCGGGCGGTGATCGTGCTGCACTCGCTGGCCCGCGGCCCCGCCTTTGGCGGGATCCGCCGGCGGCGCTACGCGAGCGAGGACGCGGCCCTCGACGACGCGCGGATGCTGGCCGAGGCCATGAGCCTCAAGTGTGCCCTGGCCGAGCTCGACGCCGGCGGCGGCAAGACGGTGATCCTCGACCACGAGGGCCTCGATCGTCCGCGCGCCTACGAGGCCCTGGGGCGGGCGATCGAGGAGCTCGGCGGGCGCTACGTCTGCGGCCCCGACGTGGGCACGGGGAGCGCGGAGCTCGACGCGCTGCGGCGGGCCACCAGCCACGTCAACCCGGCCCAAAACGACGCCGGGCGCTCGACGGCCGCGGGGGTGCTCGCGGGCCTGCGCGGGCTCTCGCAGGTGGTCTTTGGCGACGAGACCCTGGGCGGACGGCGCTATGTGATCCAGGGCCTGGGGGCTGTGGGCGGGGCGCTCGCGGCCGCCCTCGTCGCCGCGGGTGGCGAGGTCGCCGGCTGGGATCCCGATCTCCACGCCCGCGAGCGCGCCGCGGCCGTGGGCGTGCGCCTGCTCGAGGACGGCGCGGCCGCGCTGCGCGAGCCCTGCGAGGTGTTCATGCCCTGCGCCCTCGGTGGGGTGCTCGACGCACAGACCTGCGCCGCCGCGCCGTGGCGGGCCGTCTGCGGCTCGGCCAACAACCAGCTCGACGCGGCCACGGGCGCGCGCGCCGAGCAGACGCTGCACGAGCGAGGGATCGCCTGGGCTCCGGACTTCGTCGTCAGCGCGGGCGCGGTGATCGAGGGGGTCGAGACGGTGCTCGGTGAGGGCGAGGGGGCGCGGGCGCGGGTGGTCGAGAAGATCGAGGCGACGGCCGAGCGCTGCGCGGCGATCCTCGAGGCCGCGCGGGCAGAAAACCGGCCGCCGCGGCAGGTCGCCCTCGCGCGGGCCTGGGCGGCCGTCGCGGGCTGATCAGCCCGCGAGTTTGGTGGTGCGGGTGCTCCTCAGCGCTGGGCGGGGCCTGCCTGGACCACGCGTACGCCCAGGGGCGCCGAGTCCTGGCTCGAGTCGGCCGCGCCATCTTCTTCTCGGGCCTGCTCGCGCGCCGCCTTTCGCTGGGCGAAGGCGTGGACCATCGTCAGCAGCGTGGCCATGGGCAGGGCCTCGGTCAGCGGCAGCGCGCAGTAGATCGCCCCGAGCACGCCGAGGAGCAGCGCGCGGCCCAGGCGGGCGCCGCCGGCCGCCGCGACGACGGTGGTCAGGGTGCCGCCGACGAAGATCCCCATGGCGAGCCCGAGGGGGCCGGCGGTGGCGAGGTCCGCGAGGTCGATGGCCAAGGCCGCGATGATCGGTGCCCAGCGCAGGGCGCCATCGGGCTGGATCAACGCGGCCGTGGTCCGCTGGAGCGAGGGCTTGCGGGCTTGGGCGTTGTCCTTCGGCACCTGGGAAAGCTGCGTCGGGGCGAGGCGCTGTCAACCGCGGAGCGCGAGGCGCCGGGCGAGGCACGCGCGAACGCCTCTCAAAGCGCCGAGCGTGATGGTTTTTGGGGGCAGGTGGGCGTGCCCTCGCAGGCCGCGCCGGCGTGTAGGGCGACGCAGGATCCTGATATAGGCTCCGCCCGAATGGGCCAGACCCCGGCCATCCGCCTGGAGCGCCTCGGCAAGCGCTTTCGGGTCAACCGCCGCGATCCCGGGCTCGCGGCGGCCCTGCGCGCGCTCTTTCGCCGAGACTGGGTCGAGGTCGACGCCGTCAGCGAGCTCAGCTTGGCGGTCGCGGCCGGCGAGCGGGTTGGGTTCTTGGGTCCAAACGGCGCCGGCAAGACCACGACCCTCAAGATGCTCGCGGGCTTGCTGCACCCGAGCAGCGGGCGGGCGGAGGTCCTCGGCCACACGCCGGCGCGGCGCGAGCCCGCGTTCTTGCGGCGGGTCGCGCTGGTCATGGGCCAGCGCCGCCAGCTGAGCTGGGACCTGCCGGCGGTCGACACCTTCGAGCTCAACCGCGTGGTCTTCGAGGTCGAGCGCCCGGTCTACGCGCGCCGCCTGGCCGAGATGCGCGAGCTGCTGGCCCTGGGCGATCTGATCCACAAGCCCGTGCGGACCTTGTCCCTGGGCGAGCGCATGAAGTGCGAGCTGGTCGCGGCGCTGCTCCACGGGCCCGAGGTGCTGTTCTTGGACGAGCCGACCATCGGCATGGACGTGGCGATGCAGGCGGCGATCCGCGAGTTCGTGCGTGACTACGGCCGCCGCCACGGGGCGACGGTGCTGCTGACCAGCCACTACATGGCCGACGTCGCGGCGCTGTGCGAGCGCGTGGTCGTGATCGACGGCGGGCGGCTGCGCTTCGACGGCAGCATCGACGCGCTGGTCCGGCGGATCCGCCCGCTTCGTCGGGTCGCGGTGCTCCTCGAGGGCGAGCTCGACGCGGCGGCTCGAGGCGAGCTCGGCGAGCTCGGTGAGATCGTCGAGGCGCCTGGATCGTGGGGCGAGGCCGCCGACGCGGGAGGGGAGGGGGCGCGGCCCCGGGGCGCGGAGCGGCTCGCCCTCGACGTCGCCCCAGCGCGGGTCCCGGAGGCGGTCGCGCGGCTGCTGGCGCTGCCTGGGGCGCGCGACCTCGCGGTTCGAGACGCGCCCCTCGAGGAGGTCATGCGCGAGCTCTTCGCGCGCCACGCCACCGAGGGCGCGGGCGAAGATCAGCAGGGGGAAGACCAGGAGGGCGGGGCGCGGAGGTCGGCCTCTTGAGCGCCGCCCTGCGCAAGCTCGGCGCGCTGTGGCGTCTGGGCGTGGCCGAGGCCACCGCCTACCGGGCCTCGCTGCTGGTCTGGGTGCTGACGACGACCTTCCCGCTGCTCAGCCTGGTGCTCTGGCGCGCCCTGAGCGAAGACGGCCCGATCGGCGGCTACGACCAGCGCGGCTTCGACAGCTACTTCGTCGCGGCCTTCCTGGTCCGCCAGCTCAGCGCCTCGTGGGTGATCTGGGATCTCGATCGCCAGGTCCGCACCGGGGAGCTGAGCGTGCTCTTGCTGCGCCCGGTCAACCCGGTGGTCCACCACGCCATGCTCAACCTCGCGGCGCTGCCCCTGCGCTCGCTGCTCGCCGCGCCCATCGGGATCCTGGTCCTGGTCGCCACGGGGGGGGTCGAGCTGGCCGAGGACCCGCGGATCTGGCTGCTCGCCCCGCTGGCGGTGATCCTGGCCTGGGCGCTGAACTTCGTCACCCAGCTGGCGATCGGCTGCCTGGCGTTTTGGATCACCAAGGCCAGCAGCCTCTACGACCTGTGGCTCGGCGCCTATATCGTGCTCGCGGGCTACGTGATCCCCACGAGCCTGTTCCCCGCCGGCCTGGCCGAGGTCGCCCGGGCGCTGCCCTTTCACGCCGCGCTGGGCTTCCCCACGGAGCTGATCATCGGCCGCCTGAGCCTGGCCGAGGTCGGCTGGGGCCTGGGCCTACAGGCCGCCTGGCTGCTCGCCCTCGGCCTGCTCGCCGCCTGGCTGTGGCGGACGGGGCTGCGCGCCTACGGAGCCTTCGGTGCCTGAGCGCGGACGCGGCGGCCTGCGCCGCCACCTGCGGCTGATCGCGGCCTCGCTGCGCCTGTCGGTGCTCGGCGCGCTCGAGTACCGCGTGGGCTTTTGGAGCGAGGCCGTGATCGGCGTGCTGTGGAGCCTGGCGGGCATGGTCCCGCTGCTCGTCGCCCTCGAGCATCGCCCGGACATCGCGGGCTGGACCGGGGGCGAGGTGCTCCTGCTGACGGGCTTTTACCTGATGCTCTCGGGCTGCTACGCGGCGCTGCTCTCGCCCTCGCTGGTCGCGACCATGGACCACGTCCGCCGCGGGACCTTGGACTATCTGCTGCTGCGCCCGGTCGACAGCCTGGTGTCCTGCCTGTGCTCGGCCTTCTCGCCGTGGAGCCTGCTCGAGGTGCTCACGGGCGCCGGGCTCGTCGTGGGCGCGACGATCCACCTGGGCCTGCGCCCCGGGCCGGCCGAGCTCGGGGCGGTCCTCGTGGCGCTGAGCTGCGGGTTCACGGCGCTCTACGCCCTGGGCGTGCTGATCTTGAGCCTGAGCTTTCGGGCCATGCAGCTGCAAAACCTCGGCTTCTTGCTCGAGGCGATCCTCGAGCTGGCGCGCTGGCCGATCAGCGTCTTTCGTGGCCCGCTACGGGCGCTGTTCACCTTCGTGATCCCCTTCGCGGTCATGACCAGCTTCCCGGCGCAGGCGCTCCTGGGTCGCCTCGGCCCCGCGCCGCTGCTCGGCGCGTTGGCGAGCGCGGCCGCCCTGGCGGCCCTCGCTCGGCTGGCGTGGCGGCGCGGGCTGGAGCGCTACACCTCTGCCTCTAGCTGATCGCTCCAGAGGGCCAGCAAAGACTGGCGCTGGGTCCTGAGGACTGTGCCGAAGTCCGCGCTCCACGTTCGAGAGCGAGGCCACCAACGCAAAACCTTCTGCTCGACATTTGGAGGGGATCGGTATTTGTATCGTTCATGTCTTCGAGTCTGCCCCCTGCCGCGACGATCCGCGGGCACGAGACGCTCGACACGCTCTTTGCGATCATGGTCCGCGCCGCGCACCTGGGCGAGTGGGCCATGTGCCACCAGGCCATCGAGCAATTCGTGGCCGCCCTGGACGGCCACCTCAGCTACGAAGAGGAGTCGCAATTTCCAGCCTACGCGGCCAGCTCTCCGGGCGCCGCCGCGGAGGTCCAGCAGCTCCTCGAGGAGCACGAGCGCATCCGCGGCGCGGTCGACTCGTTGACCGAGAGCTTTCGTGGGCGAGAGCTCGACCTCCAGGGCGTGGGGGCCGTCGAGGTCATGCTCCGCGATCACGACGCCAGGGAGAGCTTGCGCTTTCATCCCTGGCTGATGGCGCGCCAGCGGGGGGCTTGAGGGCTGGCGCCTACTGGCCCCAGCCCTCGCGGGCGAGGGCCTCGGCGATCGCCCGGCCGCGGTGTCCCCAGATCGGGTGGGGCTGCTGGCAGGCCTCGTCGGCGAGCAGGTTGGCCGCGCTCGAGCTCGTGATCCGCTCGCTCGCGGCGCGCTCGAGGATGCGCTTGGTGACCACGAACACGGCGTTGTCCCAGTCGCGGGAGAGGTGGCGGGCGATGGCCGGATCGTCGGGCAGGTTGCCGTACTGCTCGTTGGCGCAATTGACGATGCCCATGCGGTTGGCGACGAAGTCGGGCACGTAGAGGATGCCGCGCGCGGCCAGGGCGGCGTCGTCGCGGCGATCGTCGAGCAGCTGGTTGTTGGCGGCGCCGCAGACGATCGGCGCCTGGATCATCGCGATGGTCTCGGGCCCGAGCACGCCGCCGAGGGCGTTGGGGGCGAACACGTCGCAGGGCTCGCCGAAGATCGCCAGGTCGTCGATGGCGACCTCGCGGATGTCCACGGGGCGGCCGGCGAAGCGTCCGCGCAGCTCGGCGCAGCGCTGGCCGTCGATCTCGGTGGCGATGATCCGCGCGACCCCACGCTCGAGCAGGGCCTCCATCATGTAGGTTGCCACGTTGCCGGCGCCCTGCATGGCCACGGTCTTGCCGGCCAGGGTGTCGCCGGGCTTGGCGTGGTCGATGGCGCCCTCCATGGCGCAGACGACCCCGAGGGCCGTCGCGGGCGAGGGGTTCCCGCTGCCGCCGACGGCCGCGGGCACGCAGGTGGTGAAGCGGGTGGTCTCGAACACCGAGGCGATGTCGGGCGGGGTCGTGCCGACGTCCTCGGCCGTGACATAGACCCCGCGCAGGGACGAGGTGAAGGCCCCGTACTCGCGGTAGACGGCGCGGCGATAGTCCTCGTCGCGGAAGTGGCCGCCGGCCTGGCGGGCGATGATGCCCTTGCCGCCGCCCCACCACAGGCCGGCGAGGGCGTTCTTGCGGCTCATGCCCAGGGACAGGCGCAGGCCGTCGCGGACGAAGGACTCGACGCTGAGGTAGGGCCAGTGGCGCAGCCCGCCCGCAGCTTGGCCGCGGACCGTCGCGTGCACGAAGGCGCCGAAGAGCGCGCCGGTCTGCGGGCCCACGCCGAAGTAGAGCCCCTCGTGGCGGTGGAAGTCGCGGGTGTCGGCGCCGACGAAGGTGGCGAGCTCGTCGAGCCAGGGCTGGCTGGCGACGAGGCGCTGGGCGTCGAAGTCCCAGCGGATGGAGGCTCGGCCGCCGTGGGCAGCGAGCTCGTTGGCGAAGGTGGCGGTGTCCAACTCGAGCAGGGCGCTCACGGTCGCCAAGGTAGCAAGGAGTGGCGATGGGCAGGAGCGTGTGGCCGCGCGCTCACGCGTGAGCGGAGGCATGAACGGCGATTGAGCAGGGCGCTGCACACCAGCGTCGCGGCGAGGTCATCGATCAGCGTCTTCGCCGCCTGGCAGGGTTTGACCACGCCCTGCTAGGGCACCTCGCGCGCGCGCTGCTATCTTGATGAAGCGTGCGTGACGAGGCGCCTTCGGGGGCAGACTCCTGGTGCGCAGGGGGGTGCATACCGTCGTGATCCGCTGGTGCTCTTACTGCCAACGCTTCTTGGGCGAGCGCCCGCCCTATGAAGACCTGCTGATCACCCATGGCCTGTGTGAGGGCTGCAACCAGGCCGCTCGCGCCTTCGCCCTCGCCGCGCGCGAGCGGGCGATGGTCGACTTCTTTCGCGGGGTGCTCGAGCGCTCCTTGAGCGGCGAAGACTTCGCACCACAGGCGCTGCTGGGCGCTGGGCGTTCGCCACACCGATCTCCTGCTCGGCGTCGCGCAGCCGGTGCTCCACGAGATCAGCCGCAGGCTCGCCGCGAACCAGGTGCCGATCGCCCACGAGAGAAAATTTTCGCGGGTCGTCGCCGAGCTCATGAACCTCATCGCCGAGACCAAGACCCGCGGCGGGGGGAGTGGCGAGCGCCAGCCAGGCGAGGGCGGCGCTCGCCCGCGCATGCTCCTGGCCCTCGCGCCCGACAACGCCCACGAGATCGGCCCGATCTGTTACGCGATGCTCCTGGCCGAACACGGCGTCAGCGTCGAGCTCGACACGGGCCGCGAGCCGCTGCGTCTGCTCGAGTATCTCCTCGAGGATCAGGGCTTCGTCGGGGTCGGCCTGTCGGTCGCTCTGCCTGCCCAGCTCGAGGGGGCGCGGGCGCTGGCCGGGGCGATCCGCGATGGGCTTCCCGGCATGGTCACGGCCCTCGGCGGCTACGTGACCAAGGCGGAGGAGGGCGGGGGCGCGCTGCCCGAATTCGACTGGGTGGCCGATCCGCGCTCGAGCAACGCGGACGCCCGGGGGCTGGCCGAGCTGCTCCGCGAGCGCCAGCGGGCGAAGGTGGCGTTCGCCCTGGCGCGCGCGAGCTCTGCTGGGCGCTCGGATCAGCAGGGCTGACGCGAGCGCCCAGGGAGGGCGCGGTCAGTCCTCGACGACTTCTTCTGCCTCTTCCTCTTCTTCGGCGCCGCCGCTCATGCCGACGCGGCTCAGGCCCTGGACGCCCTCGGGGTTGCGCTCGAGCGCGCCCTCTTTTTCAGCGAGGCGGAGCATCACGTTGCGGCTGCTCGCGCTGCTCTCGGCGAGGCGGGTCTTGTAGTCGGAGAAGGCCTGGACCTGGTAGTTCCACAGCGAGTCGGCGTGGACCCACTTCTTGCTGTAGATGGTCCGCAAGACGACGGAGCGCTCGTCCGTGGGCAGGGCCGCGATGTTGCTGCGGTATTGCGAGGTGTAGCTGTAGTACTCCTCGGCGTTGCTCAGGTAGAGCACCTCCACGGGCAGGTCGAGCTCCTTGGCGGCCTTGGCCACGGTCTGCATGGTCGTCGGCCCGGTCAGGTTGCCGAGGACCATGCGCACGCGATCGTTTTGGTAGAGCTTGCGGATGTGCGCGTAGAACTCGGGGTTGGACAGCCAGCTGGTCGGCTGCCCGTCCTGGTCGCGGCCGATGACCTTCTCCAGGTGGCGGTAGACGGTCTCCCGCCCGGAGCGCCAGCTCATCAAGGTGCCGCGCAGCTGCTCGTCGGAGATCTTGCCGGACAGGGCGTCCTCGATCAGCTTGGCGGAGGCCTCGGCGTTGTCCTCGTGGAAGCGCTGGTGCAGGGTCTGGGCGTCCTCGCTGGCCTCGATCAGCACCTCGTAGGCGCGGTGGAGCTCGGTCACCCGCCAGTCGAGATCGATGAGGAAGACCAGCTCCGACTTGGCCGCGGCGATCAGCGTGTAGTTCTGATCGGCGGCCACGCCGATGTAGACCCCGCCCTTGTCGGCGAGGTAGGGGAACCACACGTCGTGGCGGCGCTCGTTGGTCTTGATGTAGTGGTCTTGGACCTCGACGTGGTCCTCTTCCGGGCCGGCGAGGAAGAGGGCCTGACGCTCGGGGCTCAGGGGGGCGTAGGGATCGATCTCCTCGGGGGCGGCCTCGGGGGCGGCCTCGGGATCACCCGCTGCCTCGACGTCCTGGGCGGACGCCTGGGGATCGTCCGCGTTGGCTGGCTCCTTGGCCGGGGCCTCGGCTGGAGTCTGGACAGCCTGGGCCGACTCCGGCGGCGTGTTGTCGCAGGCCAGGGGAGCCAGGGCGAAGGCGAGGAGGGCGAGGGCGCGGGCGCCGGGGAGGGCCGCGGGGGAGAGCCGACGCGAGGAGGGCATGGCGTGCAGTCTAAGCACGGCCTTCGCCCGGCCGCGAGGCGAAGATCCATGCGGCTCCGCACGGCTGTCTGGCCGCGACGAGGGCGGACCGGACCCGAGCGGGGCGCCCTGGGGCCGCGTTTGGGACCTCGGCGGATGCGTGGGGGCGAGCACCGAGACTTCCAAAGTCAATGAATCAACTCACACGCTTTTGGCTGTTGATGTGCTCGGGTGCTTGGAATAGAAACCGACCCGAGCTGTTCGCGGCCGGCCGTTGAGGGCCGGCGGGGATCCGCCGCCGGGTTGCTCCGCGGCGACCCAAACCGACACGGGGCGACTCCCACGCGAGCGCGTCCCTTCTCGAGAGATCTGACCATGAGCGAAACCCCTGCTTTTGCCGGAGCGCCGGTGACCATTCGTGCGAAGGGCGTATCGAAGGTCTACGGCGACTTCGTGGCGGTCGACAACCTGAGCTTCTCGGTCCGCAAGGGCTCCGTGACGGCCTTCTTGGGCCCAAACGGCGCCGGGAAGTCGACCACGATGAAGATGCTGACCGGATACCTCGCGCCGACCTCGGGCGAGGTCGAGCTGCTCGGCAAGGACCCCGGTGACGAGGGCTCGCGCATCGAGCTGGCCCGTCGCCTGGGCTACCTGCCCGAGAGCGGTCCGCTCTACCTCGACATGACCCCCAACGAGCTGCTGGAGTTCTTCTCGGCGGTCCGCAAGCTGGGCGAGGTCCGCAAGGCCATCGATCGCGTGGTCGAGCAGTGCGCAATTGGCGAGGTGCTCCACAAGCCGATCGGCAAGCTGTCCAAGGGCTTTCGTCAGCGCGTGGGCATGGCCCAGGCGCTGCTCTCGGATCCCGACGTGCTGATCCTCGACGAGCCGACCTCGGGCCTGGATCCCCTGCAGATCCGCGAGGTCCGCAAGCTGATCCGCGAGCTCGGCCAGCAAAAGACGATCTTGCTGTCGACGCACATCCTCCAGGAGGTCGAGGCCGTGGCCGACGCGGTCTTGATGATCTTCGAGGGCAAGCTCGTGTTCGACGGCAGCCTCGAGCAGATGCGCGGGGAGGGCGACCTCGAGCGCCGCTTCTACGAGCTCGCCGGGGTCGACTTCGACGACGACGGCGACGACGGCGACGACAAGGAGACCAACTGATGGGTGCCATCGACTTTGCGGTGATCTCGGCCATCGCCAGGCGCGAGCTGTCCAGCTACCTGGGCAAGCCCGCCGGCTACGTGTTCTTGACCCTGTTCATCGCCGCGACCGGCGCGGGGGCGTTCCTGCAGGAGGGCTTCTTCGCCCGCAACCTCGCGGACCTCGCCCTGCTCAACAAGGTCATGCCGGCGATCCTGATGCTCTTCGTGCCCGCCGTGACCATGAACGTGTGGGCCGAGGAGCGCCGCCGGGGCACCGACGAGCTGCTCATGACCATGCCGGTGCGCGACGTCGAGGTCGTGCTCGGCAAGTACCTGGGCGCGCTCGGGGTGTTCACCGTGGGCCTGGCCTTCTCGCTGGCCCACGTGGCCGTGCTCGGCTGGCTGGGTGAGCCCGACATCGGCCTGATGTTCTCGACCTACCTGGGCTACTGGCTGGTCGGCTCGGCCTTCGTCAGCCTCGGGCTGCTGGCCTCGCTGTTCAGCGCCAACGCCACGGTGGCCTTCATCCTCGGGGCCATCGGCTGCGCGGCGCTGGTGTTCACGGGCGCCGAGCCATGGGCCAGCGGCCTGGTCGGCTGCGTGCTGATGGCCAGCGTGCTGACCCTGGTCTGGGTCACGATCCAAGGCAACGCCGAAGGGGCCGGTTACGTCGCGGTGATCGGCGGCGTGATCGCGCTGATCATCTGGCTCTCGGGCACCTGGCCGGGCTTCGAAGACGCCTTTGCGATGCTCGGCGTCGACAGTCACTCCTACGGCTTCGGCGAGGGCGTCGTTCGCCTCGGCGACGTCGTCTACTTCCTGGGGATCTCGAGCGTGGTCCTCTACCTGTGCACCTTCATGCTCGGACGGAGGCATTGGTGATGGCGCCTCGTATTCACCGACTTGTTCGTTTCTTCGCCCTGGTGGTGCTGGTCGCCAGCGTCACCTACATGGCTCAGCGCAGCAACGCGCGCACCGACCTGACCTCGGCTGGACTCAGCGAGGTCACCCCCGAGACGCGGCAGCTGCTGCGCAGCATCGGGACGCTGGCCGAGGTCGAGGGCCCCGAGGGGGAGACCGAGGCCCGGGAGATCCCGCCGGTCGTGGTCACCGCCTACGTGTCCAAGGAGGTCCCGCGGCCCTACGTGCCCACGCGCAGCCGGCTGCTCAACCTCCTGCGCGAGATGGAGGCCAGCGGCGGCCCTGGGCTCACGGTCCAGATCCACGAGCCCGACGCCTTCTCGCTCGAGGCCCAGGAGGCCATGGACACCTACGGCATCGTCCCGCGCCCGTTGGTCAGCACCGAGGGTGACAAGGTCGACACGCTGCCGGTGTTCATGGGCGTGGCCTTCACCAGCGGTCCCCGCGAGGAGGTCGTGCCCTTCTTCGACCGCGGCCTGTCCGTCGAGTACGAGATCGTCCGCGCGCTCGAGGTCGTCATCCAGCCCAAGAAGAAGGTCGTCGGCGTGCTCCGCGACGACACCAAGATCATGGGCGACTTCGACCTCCAGAGCCGCCGGCGGATCCCCCGCTGGCGCGTGGTCGGCGAGCTCGAGAAGCAGTACGAGGTCCGCAGCCTCAACCCGGGCACGCCGATCGCCGACGACGTCGATCTGCTCTTCGTGCCCCAGGTCTCGAGCCTGACCCAGGAGGCCCTCGACAGCGTCCAGGCCTACCTCCTGGCGGGGCGGCCCGCGCTGATCGTCGCGGACCCGCTGCCCTTCTTCAACCCCAAGCTCGCGCCGAGCCAGCCGATGCTCCCGCCGCCTTCCCAGGGCGGGATGATGGGCGGCCAGCAGCAGGCCAGCCCCAAGGGCGACTACCGCAGCCTGCTCGCGACGATCGGCGTCGACTGGGCCGACGACCACGTCGCCTTCGACCTCGAGAACCCCGAGCAGCAGCTCTCCGACGCGCCGCGCAGCATCATCGTGCTCGGCGAGCGCGGCGGCAAGGACACCTTTGCCGGCCGCGACGAGACCATCGACGGGCTCGCGCAGATCATCGCGCTCTTTGGCGGCGACCTGCGCCCGCTGTCCGGCGGGACCACCGAGGTCGAGCGTCTGCTGGTGACCGGCAGCAAGGGCGGCTGGGACCCCTTCGGGGCCTTCGTCGACGACAGCAACTTCCTCTTCGGCCTGCAGTTTCGCGGCGTGCCGCCGACGCCCACGCGCATGGCCGCGGAGGACGCCCTCGAGAACATCGCCCTGGGCGTGCGCGTGCGCGGACAGGCCCTCGGCGGCGGCGAGGTCAACGCGATCGTGCTCGCCGACCTCGACATGTTCGCGGACAGCTTCTTCCAGTTCCACGAGCGCGGGGGTGACCTCGACGGTGACGGCCTGATCGACATGCGCTTCGACAACGTCACCTTCTTGCTCAACTGCATCGACAGCTTGTTGGGTGACGATCGCTTCATCGACCTGCGCAAGCGCCAGCCCGAGTTCCGGCGCCTGAGCAAGGTCGACGAGATGACCCAAAAGGCCAACGACGAGCGCCAGGCGCAGCTCGAGCAGGCCACCGAGGCGGCCAACGAGGAGCTCGAGGAGGCCCAGGCCGCCCTCGATCGCGCCGTCGAGGCGATCCGCGCCAAGACGGACATCGACGAGACGACCAAGCAGATCATGATCCGCTCGGCGGAGGAGGCCGAGAACCGGCGCCTCCAGGCTCAGACCGAGCAGATCGAGCGCGAGAAGGCCCAGCAGATCGACCGCATCAAGGCCGAGCACGCCCGCGCTGTCGACGAGGTCCGCGATCGCATCCGCGTCGCGGCGATCCTCTGGCCGCCGCTGCCGGCGCTCCTGCTCGGCATGCTGATCTTCCTGCGCAAGCGTCGGCGCGAGAGCTCGACCATCCCCGAGAGCCGTAAGCGGAAGGATTCGTGATCGTGATGAGGAACGCGACCCTGATCATGGTGGTGTTGGCGGGCGCTTCGCTCGCTGGGGCGGTGGCCATGCGGCCCCAGGTGATGCCGCCTCCGACCTTCGAGGACTCGGGCGAGGAGCTCTTCCCCGAGTTCCAGGACCCGAACGCCGCGGCCTCCTTGGAGGTCAAGGCCTACGACCAGGAGCAGGCCCAGGTGACCAGCTTCTCGGTCAAGCTCCAGGACGGGCTGTGGGTGATCCCCAGCCACAACGACTACCCGGCCGACGGCACCGAGCGCATGGGCAAGGCCGCGGTCTCTTTCCTGGGCGCCAAGAAGGACGTCGTGCGCAGCGATGATCCCAAGGACCACGCCGAGTTCGGCGTCCTCGATCCCGAGGGCAGCGAGGGCGAGGGCGAGGAGCGCGGCCAGCGGGTCACGATCAAGGACGCGAGCGACTCGGTCCTGGTCGACGTGATCATCGGCAAGGACGTGCCCGACAAGCAGGGCTTCAAGTTCGTGCGCTACCCCGGGCAAAACCGGGTCTACGCCGCCAAGATCGCCCCCGAGATCTCGACGCAGTTCACGGACTGGATCGAGAAGGACCTGCTCAAGCTCGACCAGGACGGGATCGTCGCGCTGCGCAGCAACAGCTACAGCGTCGACGAGAAGAGCGGGACGGTCACCGGCGACAACCCGCTCTACTTCGAGCACGTCGACAGCGGGGCCATGGGCGCCGACGGCAACCCCACCTTCGAGTGGACGCTGACGGCCCAGCCGATCTACGGACCCGACGGCGAGCTCGTCGACCTCGAGGCCCTGGCCGAGCAGATGGCCGCGCAGGGCCAGGAGATGCCGCCGCTGCCCAAGCCCCCCGAGATCCCCGCGGGCAAGGAGCTCAACCCCAGCAAGATCACCCAGGTCCTGGGGGCCGCCGATCGCCTGAAGATCGTCGGCGTTCGCCCGCAGCCCGAGCGCCTCAACGCGATCGACCTGCTCAGCAAGGGCTTCTTCGTGGGCGGCGAGCCGCCCAACCAGCGCCTGTTCGGCAACGAGGGCGAGCTCGCCCTGTACGCCGACGACGGCGTCATCTACACGCTCTACTTTGGCGAGGTGACCTACGCCAGCGGCGAGGTGCTGACCGCCGGCGGCGAGGGCGAGCTCGAGACCGACGCCGAGGGTGAAGGGGAGGGCGAGGCCGCGGACAAGGGCGCAGCCAACCGCTACATGTTCGTGTCCGTGGGCTACGACGAGCGCCGCGATCTCGGCTCGGCGGACGCCCCCGTCGCGGGCGAGCTGCGCGGGCGAGACCGGGCCGAGGCCCTGGCCGAGCGCTTCAACAAGTGGTTCTACGTGATCCCCGACTCGAGCTTCACGCAGCTGCACAAGCTGCCGGATGACTTCTGGCGGGACGTGAAGCCCGAGTAGTCGCTGTGCGCGACGCGTGAGGAAGGAGGCCGGCCCGATGGGGTCGGCCTTCTTCGCGAGCGCTCGACGCCGGCGCTCGGCAGGCCACTCGAGCGCTGGCCACCGATGTGGCGAGGAAAGCCGAGTTCGAGCTTGGCTGTGAAGCGCCGGCACGGCTCGGCAGGGCATCGAGGCTGAAGCGCCCCGAGGGACCGGGAGAGCTCAATGCTCGAGTTGTTGGCGTAGGGCCTCGGCCCGTTCGCGCCATTGAGCGGCGCTGGAGAAGTCTCCCTCCAATGCCCTCGCTGCTGCGAGGCTGTCGATGGCCGAGAGCTGGCCATGAAGATCGTGGCACGCACGATAGGCTGCGAGGGCGTGTTCGAGCGCGCTGTTGGCGGCTCGGTAGTCCTCGCTGTCGAGCCGCGCGTGCCCCAGTCGCTCGTAGGCCTGGGCGCGCTCCCGATCGCTCTTTGCGAACTCGAGGGCGCGCCGATAGGCGGCGGAGGCCTTCCTGCGGTCGGTGTCGAGGTCGCCCAGCTGGAGGCTGGCGAGGTAGGCGAGATGGCGAAGGCCCGCGTCGGCTGCGATCTGCAAGGCGCGCTCGGTATGGGCCAGACCGACTTCGGGGCGGTTGTCGAGGGCCCCCACGCGCAGGCAGGCCGCCGCGATCAGCTCGGGCGCGTTCAGGGCCTCGGCGATGCGCAGGGCCTGCGTGGCGAGGTCGAGCGCGTCGTCCGATCCAGGGAGGACATCGACCCGCTGGAGCAGCGCTCGCACGACCTCCGGGTGCTCGGGCCCATGGGCGGCCTCGCTGGCGGTGAGCGCCGCGTCGAGGTGTCGCTGAGCCGCGAGGGTCTCGCCGCGGCTGGCAGCGCGGGCGCCCAGCCAGCGGTGCAGCGCGGCCTGAACGCCCGCGTCTTCGTGGTGCTGCGCTCGCTCGAGGGCGAAGCGCACGAGGGCCTCCGACCCGGGGGCCGTGGCGACGAGGCGCGGCGTGGCCTCGCGCAGGAGCGTCCAGGCGGTGTCGAGGCCAGCGTCGAGGCCAGCGTCGAGGCCGGCGTCCCGCCGCTGCTCGAGCCAGCGCGCCGCGGCGTCGAGGTCGGCTGGGCTGCTCGGATCGGCGAGGATCCGGCGCAGGTGGGCGAGGCGGAGCGCGTCTGCATCGGGCCGGGCGTCGAGGATGGCGAGGGCCAGGTCGCGCAGGGACTCGTGGTTGCGAAAGCGCTCGCTCGTGCTCGCGCTCGCGTCGATCAGGGCGCGCGCTCGCAGCAGCGCCAAGGCTGCGGCGCAGCGCTGGGGCGGCCAGCCCGTGAGCGCGGCGGCGTCCTCGGCCGTGAACGCGCGGCGAAAGAGCGCGAGGGCGGGCCACAGCGCGCGCGGGTCGTCGGGGAGCCGCGCGAGCAGCTCGCGGGCGAGCTGGGGGAGGTCCGCGCTGAGCTGCTGTGTCTCGCCGAGCTGAGCGGCCAGGCGCAGGCTCAGGGGGACGCCCTCGACCTGATTGGCCAGGCGGCGCTGGTCGGCCGCGGTCAGCGGGCGATCCAGCGAGAGCAGCTCCCCCGCCGCGGCCGGGGAGAGGGCGCCGAGGTCGATGTGCTCGTCGAAGCGGCTGAGATCGAGGGCGCCGCGCTCGCGGCTGGTCGCCACGAAGGAGGCGCCACTGCCAGGAATGAGCCAGGGGAGCAGCGCCCCGTCATCGACGTCCTCGACGATGAAGAGCGCGCGCGAGCCCTCACTGGTGGCGACGAAGAGCTGGCGCAGCGCTTCGAGGGCGGTCGGCGGGGTGGTCCCCGGCGAGAGCTGGATGAGCAGCTGGCGCAGCAAGCTGCGCGCGCGCTGGTCTGGATCTCGATCGCCACCCTCCAGGGGGATCCGCCACACTCCGCCAGGGTAGCGGTCCGCGATCCGCGGCAGCGCGGTGCGGATCAAGCGGGTCTTGCCGATGCCGTGGGGGCCGGTGATCAGGATCCGCGCCCCGGGATCGCGCAGGCTCGCCACGAGCAGGCGCAGCTCGGCCTCGCGGCCAAAGAAGGGGCGTGGATCGGTGGTGAGCGCGGAGTCGTCGAGCCGCCAGCTGGGGCCCGATCGCGCTGCCTCCCCCCTCGCGCGGGCGACCATGTGCGGAGGCGCTTGGTCTTCGGCGCGGGGACGGATCTGGCCGCCGCGGGTGGGCGCAGTGGTTGGGCCGCGGGTGGGCGCAGTGGTTGGGCTGCGGGCGGGGGAGGGCGACCGACTGCGACGCGGGTCGGGATCGAGCGCGCTGGCAGTGCCTGTGTCCGCGCCCATGCCCGCGGCCGCGAAGCGGAACACCGCCTGGTGGATGCTCCAAAAGTCGGGCGCGTGGCGGCGAAAGCTTGCCCACGCCAGCGGGTGCATGGCGAGCACGAAGGGCGCGTCGGCCAGGCTGGAGATGACCTCGCGCTTTTGATTGAGCAGCAAGAAGCGCTCGCCGAGGGCGTCGCCATCGGCCGCGGCGGTGAGGAAGAAGACCCGCGGGCAGGGGGCCGCGGGCAGGCGATCGAGCAGGCTGGCGATGCTGGTGTCGGGCTCGAGGGCGAGGTGCTCGACGTGCAGCGCTTCCTCGCGGCCGCGCTCGTCGAGCAGCGCGCCGAGCAGCTCGCCCGCGAGCGCGTCGCGGACCTGAACCGCGAAGAAGGTGAAGCCCTCGGCGAGCTCGACGGCCGCCCACAGCCGCGCCCACTCCTCGGTGTTGCGCTCGCGGGCGAGCCAGCGCGCGCGCGCCTGCTCGCCCGCGCTCAGGAGCAGACCTCCGCGATCTGCTCCCAGGGGGGCATGACCACGCCCAGGCGATCCCAGAGCAGGGGGTGCGCGTCGTACCAAAAGTGCGAGTTGTGGTAGCGCAGCATCAGGTGGCCCTGCATCAGCGCGTCCATGCGCGCGAGGTTGCTGCGCTCCTTGGGGAAGTCGCGGTCACGGTGGACCTGGGCGAGCAGGCTCTCGTCGCTGAGGTCGAGGCCCTCGAGGTAGGTCTGGCGGACCTGGACGATGGCCTGATCCGCGATCGCGCGGGTGATCTTGCCGCCCTTGGGCACGCGGTAGATGCAGTCGATGACCAGACGCAGGAGATCGCGCATGTAGCCGCCGCTGTGCACGGCGAGCCAGGCGGGGATGCCGGGGTCGTCGAAGTGCTCGGCGGGGACGCGCTTGCGCAGGGCCGCGCACATCGCCGCGACGCCCGGGCGGTGGAGCAGGGGGCGGCCCTGATCGTCGTCGCTGCGCTCAAACACCCGGACCATCGGGAGAAAGAGCAGCTCGTGGCCAAACTGGGCGCCGAGCTCGGCGGCGCGGCGGATCATGAAGGGCGGCACGGTGTAGACGACGTGGACCGGCGGGCGCAGGTCGGCGGCGTGGGTCAAAAACGCGCCGAACCAGTGGTTGCGGTACTTCTCGCGCTCCTCCGAGCCAGAGAGGTCACCGGTGGCGCGCTTCTCGATGCCATCGAGGATGATGACCAGCGGCTCGTCTGCGTGGTCGGCCGCGAGCGCGGCCTGCTCGAGCAGACGAAACACCTTCTCGCGTAGGTCGCGGAGCTCGCCGAGGCGGCGGGCGGCCAGTTGGAACAAGGTGTTGTTGGTCGTCAGCGCGGCCTCGACCCCGACGTTGCCCACGGTAGTCGCGCTCACGCCCTCGACGGAGACCTCGCTGACGAGGAACTCGCGCACCTGCTTGGCGTACTCGGTGATCCAGCCCGAGAACTCGGTGGGCTTGCCCTCCGGGTAGAGGGAGAGGACCAGGGCGAGCAGGATGTCCTGGTGGGTGATCGGCGCGTCGTCGCGGATCCACGCGCCGGCGTCGGCGAGCACGACGCGGTGACCGAGGCCCTCGAGATCTCGGTGGAGCTGCTCGAGCTCGGTGCTCCGAGCCCGCATTGGACCGCTTGCAGCTTTTTCCCCCCTCGTGCATACAGCGCCCAAGATGGCCGAGGCGAGCGCGGAAGAGCACCACGAGCAGCGGCTGAGCTGGAAGGAAGGTCTCTTCCTGGTCGGCCCCGACCCGCTGACCTCGCCCTACTACAGCTCTGGCGCGTTGATTGCTGCGGGGGTCGGCTACGCCACCCCGCTGTTTCAGATCGGCCTGTACCTGCTGCTCTTCCTGCTGGCGCCCCTCTATGTCGAGGCGGTGCTGCTGACCTTGAGCAACGGCGGGACCTACGTGATGACCCGCTACTCCCTGGGTCACCTCGGGCGCGTGGCGATCCTCGTGGCCGCCCTCGTCGGCATCGTGATCAGCTTCTCCTACGTGGCCACGGCGATCGTCAGCTTGTTGGCCTACTCGGACTACGTCTACTCGCTGGTCGCAGAGATGCACAGCGGGGCGACGCTGGCGGCGATCGGGCTGTCGGTGATCCCCTCGATCGGCTTTGGCGTGTGGGTGATGCCCCGTCAGTGGCGCCCGGTCAGCGTCGCGGTCCTGGCCACGGCGGGGATCTCGGCGATGCTCAGCTCGGTGATGAGCACGGGGGCGGTGATCATGCTGCCGCCGCTGGTGATGCTCTTCATCCTCAACAACCAGGGGCTCAAGGAGAGCGTCAAGGTCAGCAAGACCATCTTCCTGATCAACTTGGTGGTCATGGGCATCACCATCTTGGTCTGCCTGCTCTCGCTGGTGGTCAACGGCGCCGACTTCTCGCGCTTCATCGACGGGGCCCAGCTGGCCCTCGCCGACAGCCCGGGGCTGGCTGACACCCACGAGCACCACGGCCAGATCCACTCGCTGCCTGGCTTCGCCACCTTCGGGGCCCCGCTGATCCTCGCCGGCGCCGGGGTCTCGATCCTCGGCGCCTCCGGCGTCGAGTCGGTGATGAACATCCCCGAGGAGCTCGACAACCCGCGCCGCGACATCGCCCGCATCTACCGCTGGATGCTCTCGCTGCTCCTGGGCATCGGCGGCTCCTTGAGCCTGCTGCTCTTCTTGGTCCTCGAGCCCGAGCAGCTCGCGGGCAGCGCGAGCTACCTGCTGGCGGTCCTCGGTCAGCAGGGCTTCCTGGGCGTGTTCGGCAGCGAGACCCTGGCCGGGGCCTGGAAGATCGTGATCGTGGCCAACGCCGCGCTGATGCTGATCGGCGCGTGCAACACGGGCTTCGCCGGCGCCCGCGGCCTGTGGCAGACCATGGCCCGCGACAGCTTGCTGCCGCGGATGATCCTCGACCCCAACGAGCACGGGGCCTTCTCGCGCATCCACTGGATGATGCTGATCGCGATCTTCTTGCTGGCGATCGAGGGCAGCTGGGACCTGTCGAAGCTCGAGCGCTGGTACGGGGTGACCTTCGGCCTGGTCATGTTCTCGGGGGTGATCGCCTTCATCTTGCTGCGCAAGTTCCGGTCGGAGGACCGCCGGGTCTACCGCGCGCCGCTGAACTTCAACTTTGGCGGCACCAAGGTCCCGCTCGCGGCGCTGCTCGGGCTCGTCGTGCTCGGCTACGCGCTGCTGAGCATGTACGGCTCCTACAGCGGTGAGCTCGGCGAGCTGCGCACGCTCGTGACCATCGTGGCCTTCGGGGTCGCGGGGGTGATCTTGATGTACAACCACCGCCCGCTGCTGCGCGCGGCCCACAGCTACTACCGCCGGGTGATCGACACCGTGGAGTCGACGGCGATCGAGACCGAGGACCGCACGGTGGTCGTCGCCGTCGGCTCGGTGCGCATCGGTCGGCTGATCGAAAAGGGCATCGCCCTGGCGCGCATGCAGTCCAAGGTCACCGGGATCCCCTACCGCCAGATGGTCGTGTTTCACATGAGCGAGCGGGTGACCAGCGAGACCGTCTACGAGGTCACGCGTCAGTCGATCCGCCCGGCCGGGCTGGCCCCCGACGCCACGCGGATCTTCACCCAGCTGACCGAGCTGGCCCCCGAGGAGCTGCGCGTCTACCTGGCCGTGGTCCCGCCCGTCGACCGCGAGGAGAGCGACAACCTGACCGCGGCCCTCGACAGCCTGGTGGCCTTCCACGACCAGCACAACTTCACCGGCCACATGGTGGTGGTGGGGACCTACGGCGTGGACCCGGAGCGCTTCGCGGGCCTCAACGAGCGCCTCGAGGGCTCCACCTTGGTCCCGATCCCGCTCTACGGTGAGTGATATGCTCCCGCGCGAGCGAGCATGAGCGAGCACGAGATCGGAACCATCGCTTTCCTCGGGGCCGGGACCATGGGCGCGGGGATGATCCGCAACCTGGCCAGCGCCGGCTTCGAGGTCGTCGTCTACAACCGCACCCGCGAGAAAGCCGAGGATCTGGCCCACGCCTGCGGGGTCGAGATCGCCGACGAGCCGGTGTTCGCCGCCCGCGGGGCCGCGGTGATCATCTGCTGCCTGTCCGGGGACAAGGCGACCTGGGAGGTGCTGCTCGGCGAGTCCGGTGCGCTGGCGGGGACGAGCCCTGGGGCCCTGGTCATCGACTGCGGGACGACCAGCCTCGAGCTCACCGCCAAGCTCGCCGCGGCCTGTGAGCACGAGGGCCTGGGCTTCCTGGACGCGCCGATCACCGGCAGCAAGCTCGGGGCCGAGAGTGGCCAGCTGACCTTCATGGTCGGCGGCGACGAGAGCGACCTCGATCGCGCCGCGCCGCTGTTCACGGCCATGGGCAAGCACACCGTCCACGTCGGCGACCAGATCGGCGACGGGCAGCGCGCCAAGTACTGCCTGAACATGACCCAGGCGGTGGTCCTCCAGGGCGTGCTCGAGGGCTACACCCTCGCCAAGCTGCTCGACATCCCCCTGGCCAAGGTCGCCGAGATCTTCGAGCACAGCGCCGGGAAGACCGGCGTGGGCAGCTTCAAGACGCCCTATCTGCTCGCGGGTGACTTCGATCCGCATTTTCGTCTCGACCTGATGCACAAGGATCTGCACCTGGCGCTGGCCCAGGCCGAGGCCCAGCGGGTGCCGCTGGCGGCGGCGACGACGGTGCGCGGGCTCTATGATCAGGCGGTGGCCGAGGGCCTCGGGCCGCGGGACTTCCTGGCGATGGCGACCTTGCTCGAGCGCTGGTCCGGCCTCGAGCTGCGCGAGTGAGTCGCGGGCGGCCCGAACGTTGATCGCAGGGCAGGGGGCCCCTCGCTCGTCCATGTTTTGGGCGGGTAGGGGGGCTTGGGGCTATGCTCGCTGCGATGCGTGAGGCCCTCGCCCGCTTTTTGGTCCACCTCGACAGCGAGCGGCGGCTGTCGGCCAACACGCAAAAGGCCTACGCCCGCGACGTGGGGGCCTTCTTGGACGCCGTCGAGGCTCGCCGGGGGCGCCCGGCCCGGCCCCGAGACCTGAGCGTGCGCGAGGTCCGGGCGCACCTCGCCGAGCTCCACGGCGAGCGAGCGCCGAGCACCATGGGTCGCAAGCTCTCGGCGCTGCGCAGCTTCGCCGAGTTTTGTCGCCGCGAGCGCCTGGTCGAGGACAACGAGGTCGCCCTGGTCCGCCGGCCCAAGCTGGGTCGCAAGCTCCCCGTCGCCCTCCCGGTCGAGGACGTGGGCGGGATGATCGACGGCCCCCAGCGACCAGGGGCCATCGGCCTGCGGGATCGCGCCCTGCTCGAGGTGCTCTATGGCGCCGGGCTGCGGGTCTCCGAGGCCGTGGGCCTCGATCTCGACGATCTGCGCTGGGAGGGGGAGCGGCTGACGCTGCGGGTGCGCGCGGGCAAGGGCAACAAGGATCGCGTCGTCCCGCTGGGTCGCCAGGGCGCCGAGGCGCTGCGCGCGTGGCTGGACCGACGCAGCGATCTGGAGACCCCGCGAAGCCCAGGCGCGGCCGTATTTTTGGGGGCGCGTGGCGGACGACTGGCCAGCCGCAGCGCCCGTGAGGTGGTTTACCGACGCTGCCAGCAAAGCGGCGCCCGGGCTCGGGTGGGGCCACACGGTTTGCGGCACAGCTTCGCCACGCACCTGCTCCAGAGCGGCTGTGATCTGCGAAGTATCCAGTCCATGCTGGGACACGCGAGCTTGTCGACGACGCAGCGCTATACCCACCTCGACATGGGCCGGCTGTTCGAACTCTACGAGCGAGCACATCCGCGGGCTTCGCTCGCAGGCAAGGAGGATGGGGGTGAGTGAGGCGCGAGGCGTCGAGCCGATCTCACCCCTCGCAGACGCGAGATCGGCTAAGATCGACCGGATGGCTCTCGAGCCGACCTCGCGCCTGAGCGTCAACGCCAGCCAGGATCTGCGCGCGCTCCCGCTGACCCCCCAGGAGTTCTTCCTGATCAGCCGGGTCGAGGCCATCGCCGGATCGGAGCCGCCGACGCTCTCGGAGGTCGTCAGCGCCAGCGGGCTGCCCGAGGGCGACGTCCACCGCTCCATCGCCAGGTTGATCGAGCTCGGCGCGCTGTGTGTCGAGATCGTGGCGGCCAAGCAGAGCGGGCAGAGCGGGAAGCGTCACGGCCGAGTCGAGGCGCGGATCGTCCCGCAGCCCAGCGCCGAGGCCGACGACGAGCTGCGCGCGCGTGCGCGCGAGCGCCGGAGGAGCGTGCTCGAGGCGCAGATGCGGGCGCTGCGTCGCAGCGGCGGGGTCACGGAGACGGACAAGGTCAACGCCAAGGCGTCGGCCAAGGCGAGCGCGCGGCCCTCCGCCGAGGCCGAGGAGGCCGGGCTGCCCAAGTCCAAGCTCGAGGAGGCGCGTCGCCAGGCGGCCGAGCCCGCGAAGGCCCAGCCGATCCTCGAGCGGGTCTCTCCGGTGGGCGAGGGGGATCCGCGGCTCCAGCCGGCGATCTCGATCGCCATCGAACGCCAGCGTCGCCTGCTCGCCGTGCGTGACGACCTGCGGCGGATCGGTCACTTCGAGCTGCTGGGCATGGTGCCCGTCGACGACGAGAAGGCCGTGCGCCGGGCCTTCCACGTGGTCAGCCGCGACTTTCACCCGGACAATTTCTACGGCAAGGAGCTCGGCTCCTTCCGCGAGGTCCTCGACGATCTCTTTCGGCGGGCGCGGGCGTCCTACGACTTCTTGATGGACGCGGCTCACCGCCGGGCGCTGGTCGACGCGCACCAGGAGCAGCAGCGCGCCGAGCAGGAGGCGATCGATCGCGACGCCCTGGCCCGCCGCCGCGTCGAGCAGGAGGCGATCGAGCGCGAGGAGGCCCGGCGTGCGGCCGAAGCCCAGGTCGAGGCGGAGCGCGAGGCGCAGAGGGCGCAGGAGCTCCGGGACGCCCGAGAGGCGCGTCGGCGCCAGCAGCTGCGCGATCAGGCGCTCTTGCAGCGGCGCATGCGAGGCCGGGACTATGCCCGCCAGGCGGAGCAGGAGCTCGCTCGGGAACGCTACGGGACGGCTGCAACGCTGTTTAGGCTGGCGCACGAGCACGATCCCGGGAACGAGGAGTATGAGCGGAGGTGGCGCGAGACCTTGAGTGAGGCCCGGAAGCGGCGGGCCGAGACTGGCCTCGCCCGCGGCCGGGAGCTTCGCAAGGCCGGTCATCTGCGGGAGGCCGCTCGTGCCCTGGCCGAGGCGGCCGACGCCGATCCCTCCCTCGCCAACCTGACCGAGGCCATGCTCGCCCTCTGCGAAGTCGAGCCGAATCGGGCCCGCGGCATGGCGATCATGGCACTCGAAGTCCTACAGCAAGCCGGGGCGCGGGGGCTGGTGTTTTCTCCTGGCGAGGCGGCGGCCGTGCACCAGGCCTGCGCGCGGGCGTTTTTGTCTGCGGGTCAGCTGGCCTCTGCCAAGGAGCAGGCCGAGCGGGCCCACACCCTCGCGCCGAGCAGCCAGACGCGGACCCTTCTCAACGCCATCAAACTGACCTAGCCTGATCGAGCCGCTCAGCTCGGCAACAAAAGCATGGAGAACGTCGTCGGAATCGACCTGGGGACCTCGAACTCTGTCGTGGCGATCGTCGAAGACGGCGTGCCCACGGTGATCCCCAACAAGGGCGGGTACAAGACCACGCCGTCGATGGTGGCCGTGTCCGAGAGCGGCAAGCGCCTGGTCGGACACATCGCCAAGCGGCAGGCGGTGACCAACTCGGTCAACACCGTCTACGCCGCCAAGCGGCTGATCGGGCGCAAGTGGGACTCGCCGGCCACGCGCACGGTCCAGGACTCCTGCCCCTACTCGATCGTCGAGGGCCCCCACGGGGACGTGCGCATCGTCTTGCGTGAGCAGGTGTACTCGGTGCCGGAGATCAGCGCCTTCGTGCTCCAAGAGCTCAAGATGGTCGCCGAGCAGTACCTCGGCAGCGGCGTCGAGAAGGCCGTGATCACCGTCCCGGCCTACTTCAACGACAACCAGCGCCAGGCCACCAAGGACGCCGGGCGGATCGCCGGCCTCGAGGTCATCCGGATCATCAACGAGCCCACGGCGGCCGCCTTGGCCTACGGCTTCGGCAAGGACTTCGAGCGCCGGGTCGCGGTCTACGACCTCGGCGGCGGGACCTTCGACATCTCGATCCTCGACATCGGCAACGGCGTGTTCGAGGTCGTGTCGACGGCTGGCGACACCTTCCTGGGCGGCGAGGACTTCGACATCCGGGTGATGAACTGGCTGATCCAGGTGTTCCAGGAGCGCAGCGGCGTCGACGTCCGTGACGACCGCATGAGCCTCCAGCGCCTGCGCGACGCCGCCGAGAAGGCCCGCTGCGAGCTGTCCTCGGTGCGCGAGACGCTGATCGATCTGCCCTTTTTGTACACCACGGCGGGCGGCGAGACCCACCACCTGCAAGAGAGCCTCAGCCGCGATCAGCTCGAGGATCTGACCCGCGACCTGGTCGATCGCACGGTCTCGATCTGCGAGCGGACCTTGTCCGAGGCCGGGGTCGAGCGCGGCGAGATCGACGACGTCGTGCTCGTGGGCGGCATGACCCGCATGCCCCTGGTCCAGCGCTCGGTCGCCGAGTTCTTCGAGCGCGAGCCCTGCAAGGGCGTGCACCCCGACGAGGTCGTGGGCCTCGGGGCGGCGATCCAGGCCGCCGCGCTGACCGAGGACACCCCGGAGCTGCTGCTCCTCGACGTCACCCCGCACAGCCTGGGCATCATGGTCCACGGCGGGACCTTCCACGAGCTGATCGCCCAGAACACCACGGTCCCGACCAGCGCCTCGCACATCTTCACCACGGTCCGCGATAACCAGACCTCGGTGAAGATCCTCGTGCTCCAGGGCGAGAGCGAGGAGGCCAAGCAAAACGAGCTGCTCGGCGAGTTCATCCTCTCGGGGCTGCGCAAGGCGCCCAAGGGCCAGGTCGAGGTCAAGGTCACCTTCTCGATCTCGGCCGACGGCATCGTCTCCGTCGCCGCCCAGGATCTCGACACCGGACGCGAGCAGTCGATCACCGTGACCGCGACCTCGGGCCTGACCGAGGAGGAGCTCCAGCGTCTGGTCGAGCAGAGCCAGGGCTATATGGTCGAGGTTCGAGCCAGCGAGGAGTTCGAGCGCGAGCGCCAGCGCATCGAGGGCCTCGCCGGCGAGGTCCGCGAGCTCTTCCCCCAGGTCGAGGGCATCATGAGCGGGACGAGCTTCGGCCGCGACGCCATCGCCAAGGCCCAGGCGGTGCTCGAGCGGGCCGACCGCGAGATGAAGGGCAACGACCTGCGCGCCCTCGGGGACGTGGGCGAGAGCCTCGAGCGCACGCTGAACATGTTCCGCGGCGTGGTCACCAAGACCAACCTGTCCTGAGCGACGCGGGCGCCCGCGAAGGGCAGCGCGTGCTCGACCGCCGATAGGGCAGCGTCGCCGCTGGTCGTCGCCTCACTGCTGACGGCGACGACTCGAGCGAGCGCGCCGCCAGCCGAGCAGGGGGAGCAGCGCGAGCCAGGCGAGGGGATGGCCGCCGTCTCGGCGGTCGGCGCTGCGGCAGCTGCAGCCGTCCTCGCCGAGGTCGTCTCCCGACGTGTCCTCGCCGTCGCCGGTGTCGTCGCCGATCTCGTCGCCGGAGCCCGTCGAGTCGGGGGGAGGGCCGTCTTCGGTCGAGTCGTAGGGGTCGCTGGACTCGCTGGACTCGCTGGACTCGCTGGACTCGCCCTCGGTCGAATCGCTCTCGGAGGACTCGTCGTCGGAGGACTCGTCGTCGGTGGACTCGCTCTCGGCAGACTCGCCCTGATCCGGGTCGCCCTCCTCGAGGCCGCCATCGCAGGCCTGGTCCTCCTCGCAGGTCAAAAAGGCGCAGCAGGGGTCGAACTCGACGGCCTCGACCTTGGCGGCCAGGCGCTGCTGGAGGACCTCGAGGGTGTCGAGTTCGAAGTGTGTCTCGGCGCCGCCGGATCCCCAGGCGGCCATCTGATCGAGCTGGGCGATGACCTCGGGCTGGTCGAGGGCCTCGCCCAGGCCGAGCACGTAGGTCTCGATCCCCGCCTGGGCCATGGACTCGAGGGCGGCCTGGACCTGGGCGTCCGTCGAGTAGCCGGTGTAGCCGCCATCGGTGATCAGCACGTTGACGTAGGTCGTCTGCGCGGAGGTCGGGTTGTCGGCGGCGCCCAGCTGCTGGGCGTGATACTCGGCCTGGTTGCTGGCCATGCGCTCGAGGCCGAGGTGGACGAAGGCGCCCGAGCCAGCGCAGGGGCCCTCGCCCTCACAGCGCGGCATGTGGCTGAGGGTCTGGGGCTCGAGGCAGGGGTCTTGCTGCGCGCCGTCTTGGAAGGTCCAGGTGATCGGGGCCCCGCCCCAGGGGTCCTCGCAGCCGGGCTGCTCGCAGGAGGAGAGCGGATCCAGGGCCCAGGCGATCGCGTCTTGGGTGCAGGGCCGATACTGGATCAGTACGCGCTGCTCGCCGGGGTCGGGCTGGTCGTCGCCGAACACCGAGAGCCCGATGAGGCTGAGGTCGCCGATCTCGGCGAAGCCCGCGGGGTAGGTAAAGAGCGGGCCGGCGAGGAGCTCGCGGGCCATGTCCCAGCTGGTCTCGCCCATGGCCCCGGGCGCGTCGCCGACGTTGAGGGTCGAGGACGAGGCGTCGAGCAGGACCATGATCCGCGGCTTCGAGCTCGCGCACTCGGGGACCTCGACGGCGTCGATGATCTCCAGGATGAACTCGGCCATGGGCTGCTCGAGGGCCGCGGGGGAGTCGCCCTCGAGGGCCACGCCGCTGCCCCCCGCCGCGGCGAGGGCGTCGGCTTCGGCCTTGGCCGCGTCGTCACCTGGGAAGGCCATGACCTGCGTGGCGATGCCGGCGTCCAGCAGCGCCGCCGCGCCGCCGACGGGGTCGGCCTCGGCCGGCGCGTCGACGCCATTGGGGCCGGTCCAGTCGCCCTGGGTGAACACGATCGCCATGCCCTGGCGCGTACCCATGTCCTCGGGGTGGTCGGCCGCGGTCTGAGCGAACTCGAGGGCGGCGCGCTCGAGGGCGCCCAGGGTCCAGCTGCCGATGCCCTCGCTCGCGCCCATCAGCGGCGGCGCGAGCGAGGAGAGGTGCGCGCTCAAAGGCGCGCAGTCGCGCCACACCAGCGCCTCGTCATCCCACTCGAGGTCGAGGGCGAGGCCGTCGACGAGCCCGCTGTCGTCGCCGGGGATCGTCGTCCCGGGCGCGTCGGGATCGGGGTCGTGGCCGTAGCGGAGCAGCCCCATGTAGGTGTTTTGTTCGACGAAGCCGCCCGGCTGGGTGAGGGTCTGGAGGGTCGAGACGAGCGCGTCCCAGCGGGTCTGCTGCTCGAGCGCGTCCCAGGTCTGATTCATGGCCGTGGAGTACTCGACCACGAAGAGCACCAGCGGCTTTTTGAAGGTGCACTCGCCCTCTTGGGGGCAGTCATCGCCGGCTCGGCTGGGCGCGCTCGAGGTGACGCCCACGGCGATGGCGGCGAGCAGGCCCAGTTGGAAGGTGATGCGTCGGCGCGCGGGGGTCATGCATCCCTATGTTCGAAGCGGCGCCCGGCCTTCACGCAAAGCCACGGGCGCGCTTGGTGGCCGCGCTCAGCCGAGGCCGAATTCGCACGCGATCAGCACGTCGTGCTCTCCGAGCGCGGGGGCGGGGCGATCGGGCGTGCGCCCGATCCCCTGGGTCGCCGGGCCGGGGAGCTGCAGGCTGCCGCCGTCGGGCATGGGGGTGTGCTCGAGCAGGCCGGCCGTAGCGAGCAGGGGATCCGCGCGGGCCTCGTCGAGCTCGTGGACCGGGGCCACTGGCAGGTTGGCCGCGGCGAAGTGGGTGAGCCACTCGTCGCGTGGTCGGCTGGCGAGGCGCTCGCTGACGGCGGCGGCGGTGGCCTGGCCGCGGGCGTCGAGATCGAGGCCGGACACGGCGAGCTCGGGCAGCTCGATGGCCTGACAAAAGCCGATCCAGAACTTGGGCTCGAGGCAGCCGACGCTGAGCAGCTTGCCGTCGCCGCAGCGGTAGCAGCGGTAGCAGGGCGCGCGGCCGGACAGGGCGGTCTCGCGCAGCAGCCCACCTCCGCCGGCGGCCGCGTCGGCCCACGGCCAGGTGAGCAGGGGCAGGGGACCGCTGGCCAGGGACTGGCTGACCCGCCGCCCGCGGCCGCCCGTGTTCGCGCGGCCGAGGATGGCGGCGAGCACCGAGGTGCAGGCGAGCAGCCCGGTGGTGACGTCGGCGACGAGCACCCGGGGGATCTCGTGTCCATCGCCGAGGTGCAGGCGCTGACCCGGGAGCAGGTCGAGCAGGCCCGTGAGCCCGGTGAGGTTGAGGTCGTGGGCGACGCGATCGTCACCCTCGGCGATGCCGGGGAGCGAGCAGGTGATCAGCCTGGGGTTTTCGTCCTCGACGGCGTCGAGGTCGAGGCCCCAGCGGGCGAGGGTGCCGGATCGAAAGCTCTCGATGAAGACGTCGGCGCGGCGCAGGAGGGTGCGCAGCTTGGCCATGTCGGCGGCCTCGCGCAGGTCGAGGCGCAGGGACTGTGCGCCGCGATAGTGGGCGCAAAAGCCCGCGCCCGTGCCCCCCATGAGGGGCGGGGCGGCGCGCAGAGGATCCCCGCCTCGCGGGGCCTCGACCTTGATCAGCCGGGCCCCGAGATCGATGAGCCCACGGGCGAGCACGGCCCCGGGGACCATGCGCGAGCAGTCGATGACCAACACGCCCTCGAGGGGGGGCGGCGCCGCGCTCATTGAGGATCCTGGCCAGGGCCCTTGGGGTCGCGGGGAGGGACCGTCAGCTGGGGGATGTTGGTGGCGCGCTGGGCCGGATCCGAGGCGGGCTTGGGCCGCCCGGCGGGGGGAGGCGGGAGCGCGCCGGCCTTGGCCGGAGGCGGTGGCACGGGGGCCTGGGCGGGGGTCGGCGCGGCCGGAGGCGGAGGCGCGGCGGCCATGGCCGACGGAGCCGGGCTCGCCGTGATCGGGGGCGCGGGTGGCTGGGGAGTCGGGCCTGCCTCGGGCGGGGGCGGGGCCGCGAAGGTCGGCGGCGGCGCAGCGCGAGCGCCCGATGGGTCCGCGCCGCCAGTTCCTGCGCTGGTCACGGGGGGAGCCGAGGTGACCGGGGGCGTCGAGGTGGCCGTGGGGGGCGCGGCCGTGGGGGGCGCGGCCGTGGAGGGAGCGGTGGGCGTCTGGGCCGGTGTCTGGGCTGGCGGCTGGGCGCGCCTCGCTGCGGCGGCCGTCCCTCCCGAGCCGGGGACGAGGTCGACCTCGAGCTGCTCTTTGCCCTCGCCCTCGCTCGGCGCGTCGCCGGGCGGGCGGATCTCCACCTCGAGGTCGGGCCGGGGGATCCGGTCCGTCGGCGAGTTCTCGAAGGCCTCGCGGGTGTTGGCCGCAGCCGCGCCCGTGCCCGCGCCCTCGTCTTCGTCGGGCGCGAGGGTGTCGAGCTCGGCCTGGGAGAGCTCCTCGATCTCCTCGAGCGAGGGCTCGGGCCGCGCGCTGATGGTCGAGCGCGTCGGCAGGCGCAAGAAACGAGAGATCAGCATCTCGACCTCGCGGCGGAGGTCGTCGATGTTGCCGTCGTTGTGGATGATGTAGTTGGCCCGCTGGCGCTTCTCTTCTTCGGGCATCTGCACGCGCATGCGCGCGAGCACGTCGTCGGTGGTCAGCGTGTCGCGGGCCTTGACCCGGGCGATGCGGGTGTCGGCCGAGGCCGTGACCAGGATGACGGCGGTCATCTCGTCTTGCTGCTCGAGCTTCTTTTCGAACAGCAGCGGGACCTCGTAGATCATCACGGGGTGGCCGGCCTTCTCGAGGGCGTCGAGGACCTGCTCGTAGCGCTCGCGGATCCGCGGGTGCAAGATCGCCTCGAGCTGGCGGCGGCGATCCGGCGCGTTGAACACGATCTTGCCCATGCGCTTGCGATCGAGCTCGCCGCGATCATCGAGGACCGTGGGACCAAAGGCCTCGACGACGTCGGCGAGGCCCTCGCTGCCCGGGGCCACGACCATGCGCGAGAGCTCGTCGGCAGAGACCACGGGGATGCCGTATTCCTCGAGCATGGCGGCGACCGTCGACTTGCCGCTGCCGATCCCGCCGGTGAGTCCGTAGACCTCCATCGCCTGCGAGGGTAGCAGAGCCGGCCGCGCTGGCGTCGAGCCGGTTGCCCTGCGATGGTTGGCGGCGATGGCCGGGCGCAGCAAGGGCAGCAAAGCCAATTCGGGGGTCAAGCGGGGCGGGCACCGTCCGCGCTGGGAGGTGATCGAGGCCGGCTTCGAGCTCAGCGCCCCGGGCCTCGCCGAGTGCCCCCCCGGGGACCTGGCGGAGATCGCCGTGGCCGGGCGCTCGAACGTGGGCAAGTCGAGCCTGCTCAACGCCTTCACCCGGCACACGGGCCTCGCGCGGGTCAGCCGGACCCCGGGGCGCACGCGCCTGCTCAACTTCTTTCGCCTGCGCCTGCGCGGCCCGGCGAACAGCAGCGTCACGCTGCGCTGGGTCGACCTCCCGGGCTACGGCTTCGCCAAGGCCCACCGTGAGGTCCGCGAGGCCTTCGGGCCGATGATCGAGGGCTACCTGCGCGGGCGGGAGCCGCTGCGAGGGCTGCTCGTGCTCGTCGACGCACGCCACGGCCCGCGCGACAGCGATCTGGACCTGCTCGAGTTTTGTGCGGCCGTCGAGCTGCCCTGCCTGGTCTGCGTCACCAAGTGCGACAAGCTGGGCGCGTCCGAGCGTGGCCTGCTCCCGCGGCGCTTTGGCGAGATGCTGGGGATCGACCCGCGCGACGTGCTGCTGACCTCCGCGAGCAGCGGCGCCGGCCTGACCATGGTCGAGCGCCGCGGCGGCCTCGGCTCGGAGCTCGCTCGCCTGGCCCGCGACTGGCCGGGCGCCGAGCAGCGCAGCCAGGGGGGGAGCGGGGGGAGCGAGGCGAGCGAGGCCGCAGGACAGGGGGGAGCCGATGCCGACACCGACACGGACACCGATGACGACGCGCGCGATCCGTGACGCGACCCTCGATGATCTCGACGCGATCATGGCCGTCGACGCGGCCTGCTTCCCCAAGCCGTGGTCGCGCCCGGCCTGGGTGGCCGAGATCACGGCTGGGGGCCGGGAGCGTCCGCTGGTCCTGCTGAGTGCTCCCCCGGTGGCCTTCGCCTGCGCGCCGCTGCTCGACGAGCGCTGCGAGCTGCGGCGGATCGCCGTGCTCCCGGGGCATCGGGGGCAGGGGCTGGCGGGAGATCTCCTCGCAGCCGTGATCGCACGCGCACAGGCCTCGGGCTGCGAGCGCGTCGAACTCGAGGTCTCGGCCGAAAACCAGGCCGCCCTCGCGCTCTACAAATCCGCCGAATTCCGCGTCGTAGGCCGGCGTCCGGGGTACTACAGGGACCCGCCGAGTGACGCCCTGTTGCTCGACCTGGCGCTGCGCTGATTTTGCGTGAATTGCTGACCGCGCGGGGCGCGTCCGGGTGTGGACTGCGGCCGAGCTTTCGCATATGACGAGCGCGTGCCCGCCTCCCCGGCCCAGTTCCAGGTCGAGGTCGTCGCCAACCGCGCGTTGACTGGGGGGTACTTCGTGCTCGAGATGGCCTCCTCCCAGGCCAACCCCGTAGCCGAAGCGGAGCCCGGACAGTTCGTGATGTTGCGCGGCGAGTGGGGCCGAGACCTGCTCAATGGCCGGGCCTTCTCGGTGCTCCAGCCCATCGACGACCGACGTTTCTCGATTATGGCCAAGGTCTTCGGGCGCGGGACGGCGCGCCTGCGCGATGCGCGTGAAGGCGAGCGGCTCACGGTCACGGGCCCCCTGGGCCGTGGCTTCCCTGCGGCTCCCGCCCCGGGAGACGGCCGCACGCAGCTCCTGGTCGCCGGCGGCGTCGGCTTGCCGCCGCTGCATCTGCACGCCCGGGTCGCCGCGGCGAGCGGCCGCGCGCAGGCGGTCGAGCTGTTCTATGGCGGTCGCAGCGCTGACGACCTGGTGCTCACCGAGGCGCTCGCGGACTGGTCCGTGGCCACGACCTTGGCCACCGAGGACGGCAGCCGCGGCAACGCGGGCTTCGTGACCGCGCCGCTGCTCGAGCGCGTCGAGGCGGCGGCGAGGGCAGGGGAGCGCGTCGAGCTCCTGGCCTGCGGGCCGACGCCGATGCTCCGCGCCGTGCGGGCCATCGGCCTCGAGCACGACCTGCCCACCTACCTGTGCCTCGAAGAGATGATGGCCTGCGGCTTCGGGGTCTGCCTGGGCTGCGCCGTGCCGGTCTACGGACCCAAGCCCTACAAATACTGCTGCACCGACGGCCCGGTGTTCGAGGCCAGGGAGGTGCGCTGGTGAGCAGCGAACGCCACACCAACGCGGCCGTGCCCGTCGACGAGGTCGAGCTCGGCTGCGCCTTTGGCCCGCTGAGCCTGCGCAGCCCGCTGCTGACGGCCTCGGGCTGCTTCGCCTACGGCCAGCAGTTCGCCAAGTTCATGGACCTGCGCGAGCTCGGCGGGCTGTCGACAAAGGGCATCTCGCCGCTGCCGCGCCACGGCAACCCGCTGCCGCGGATCTACGAGACCGCCTCGGGCATGCTCAATTCCATCGGCCTCGAGAACGTCGGCTGCGAGGCCTTCCTGACCGAGAAGCTGCCCTTCCTCGCCGATCTCGGCGTGAGCGTGTGGGTCAACTTCTTCGGCACGGACTTCGAGACCTACGTCGAGTGCGCCAAGACCCTCAGCGAGGGCGGCCGCGGGCGCATCGACGCGCTCGAGATGAACATCTCCTGCCCGAACATCAAAAAGGGCGGGATCGAGTTCGGCACGGTCCCCGAGGTCGCGCATCGCCTGACCAAGGCCTGCGTCGAGGTCAGCGACGTCCCGATCGTCGTCAAGCTGACGCCCAACGTCGCGGACATCGTGGGCATGGCCGACGCGGTCAAGCAGGCCGGCGCCGCCGGGGTCTCGCTGATCAACACGATCACCGGCATGGCGATCGACGTCCGCAGCCGACGCTCGCGGATCGCCACGACCTACGGCGGCCTGTCCGGCCCCGCGATCAAGCCGGTCGCCCTGCGCATGGTCCATCAGGTCGCCTCGGCGCTGCCGGGCTTCCCGATCTGCGGCATGGGCGGGATCATGACGGGCGAGGACGCCCTCGAATTCCTGCTCGCCGGCGCCCACTGTGTGCAGATCGGGACCGCGAATTTCTCCGAACCCGGCGCAGCCCTGCGGATCACCCGGGAGCTGCGCGAGCTCATGGCCGAGCTCGGACTGCGCCGCGTTCGAGAGGCGGTTGCGACCTTGGTCCCCGCCAACCCAGAACCCCCCTACGCCCCGCGCAGCCCCCACACAGAGCCGAAATAAGCCATGAGCCTGGACTCGGATGTCGACCCCCTGGAGACCGGCCTCGTCAAGATCGAGGCGATGATTCGACCCTTCAAGCTCGACGACGTCAAAGAGCGCCTCACGGAGCTCGACGTCGGCGGCATGACCGTCACCGAGGTCAAGGGCTTCGGCCGCACCGGCGGCAAGACGGAGTTTTATCGTGGCTCCGCCTACGTCATCGACTTCGTGCCCAAGATCAAGGTCGAGGTCGTGATCCCGGCCGCGCGGACCGAAGAAGTGATCGCGGCGATCCGCGAGGTCGCGGCCTCCGATCGCATCGGCGACGGCAAGATCTTCGTGCTCCCGGTGCTCGAGGCCGTCCGCATCCGCACTGACGAGCGCGGCGAGTCGGCGCTCTAATCATCAAAATTTTTCAACCCGTGTCGCCGCCAAAATTGGTGGCGGCCGATATTGACGAAACCGACCCCTCACAAAGCAAAATCATCATGAGCGAACAAACGCCCAAGACCGTCATCGACCTCATCCGCGACCAGGAGATCCGCATGGTCGATCTGCGCTTCATCGACCTGCTCGGCGCCTGGCAGCACTTCACCGTGCCCGCCCACGAGCTCACGGAAGAGGCATTCGAGGAGGGCTTCGGCTTCGACGGATCCTCGGTCCGCGGCTGGAAGACCATCAACGCCTCCGACATGCTGGTGATCCCCGACGCCGCCTCGGCCAAGGTCGATCCCTTCATGGAGGCGCCGACCCTGGCCCTGCTGGGCAACGCCGTCGACACGATCACCCGCTCGGACTACGAGCGCTGTCCTCGCTCGCTGGCTGGTCGCGCCCAGGACTTCCTGCGCTCCACCGGCATCGCCGACACCTTCTACGTTGGCCCCGAGGCCGAGTTCTTCATCTTCGACGACGTCCGCTTCGAGACCTCGACCAACCGCAGCTTCTACGCGGTCGACTCGGACCTCGGCCACTGGAACACGGCCCGCGAGGAGTTCCCCAACCTCGGCTACAAGGTCCGCCCCAAGGGCGGCTACGTGCCCGTCCCGCCCACGGACTCGCTGCACGACCTGCGCACCGAGATGGTCCTCGCCCTCGAGGAGGTCGGGATCACCGTCGAGCGTCAGCACATGGAGGTCGCCAGCGGCGGCCAGGCCGAGATCGACATCCGCTACGACAGCCTGCTGTCGCAGGCCGACAAGATGGCGTGGTTCAAGTACGTCATCAAGAACGTCGCCCGCCGGGCCGGCAAGACCGTGACCTTCATGCCCAAGCCGCTGTTTGGCGACAACGGCAACGGCATGCACACCCACATGTCGCTGTGGAAGGACGGCAACCCGCTCTTCGCCGGTGAGCAGTACGCCGGCCTGTCCGAGCTCGCCTTGCACTTCATCGCCGGCGTGCTCAAGCACGCCTCGGCGCTGTGCGCCTTCACCAACCCGAGCACCAACAGCTACAAGCGCCTGGTCCCGGGCTTCGAGGCGCCGGTCAACCTGGCCTACAGCTCGCGCAACCGCTCGGCGGCGATCCGCATCCCGACCTACTCGAGCTCGCCCAAGGCGATCCGCATCGAGTTCCGCACCCCGGATCCTTCCTGCAACCCCTACCTCGCGTTCTCGGCCCTGCTCATGGCCGGCCTCGACGGCATCCAAAAGCGCATGGATCCCGGCGAGCCGCTCGACAAGGACATCTACAGCCTGACCCCCGAGGAGCTCTCGAACGTGCCCTCGGTGCCCGCGCACCTCGCCGGTGCCCTCGACGCCCTCGAGGAGGATCACGAGTTCCTCCTCGCTGGGGACGTGTTCTCCCGCGATCTTCTCGAGGCTTGGGTCGACTGGAAGCGCAGCGCCGAGGTCACTCAGGTTCGTGGGCGCCCCCATCCCCACGAGTTCTCGCTCTACTTCGACTGCTGACCCCTCACGTGCGGATCCCGGCGCTGCTGATCCGGGACTCGCGCGGGCCGCTCTCGTGCTTGCGGGGGCGCGCCGTGCTCGGATAGGATCGAGCTCCCCATGCGGAGCTCGGACCTGTCCTGGCGAGACCGACTCGCCGTCGCGCTCGTCGAACGCACGCCGCCGCGGTCCGCCATGGCGGCCAGTCAGGCCCTCGGTGCGGCCGCCCGTTTGCCCCTCCCTCGAGCGGTGAGCCGGGCGGCCGTCTCTACATACGCTCGGATCTTCGACGTCGACCTCGGCGAGGTCGACCCCGGGCAGCTCGCCGAGGGCTTCGGGAGCTTCGACGCCTTCTTCACGCGCTCCCTCCGCGAGGGCGCCCGGCAGATCGACAAGCGCCCCGAGGTTTTGGTCTCGCCCTGCGACGGTCGGCTGCGCGAGATCAGCGAGATCGAGGCGCAGGGCGTGGTCATCGCCAAGGGCTACGGCTACGCCATCGACGAGCTGATCGCCGACGCGGCCATGGCCAAGCGCTTCGTGGGGGGGCTGCAGACGGTCATCTACCTGCACCCGCGGGACTACCACCGCGTGCACGTACCCTTCTCGGGCGTCGCCAAGCGGCTGACCTTGGTCCCCGGGCGGATGCTCCCGGTCACCGACGCCTCGGTCGCCGCCGAGCCGCGGCTCTTCGCCGTCAACGAGCGGGCCGTGCACCTGCTCGAGACCGACGCGGGCATGGTCGCGGTGGTCATGGTCGCGGCCTTCGGCGTGGGCCACATGAGCTGCGACTACCGGGATGTCGAGGCGCACCCCGAGGCCCAGACCTCGGTGGACTTCTCTCCGCCGCCCTTCCTGGCCAAGGGAGACGGGCTGGGGGTGTTCCACCTCGGGAGTACTGTCGTGTTGTTGTGTGAGCCGGGCTTCGAGGCCGCGCCGGGGCTGACCCCGGGCGATCGCCTCCGCTTCGGCCAGCCCCTGCTAACGCGGGCGGGAGGTGCCGAGTGAGCTGGGAGGTCGAGGATAACGAGTGGCTGGTGTTCCCGCGGGCGAGCACCAGCGAGGGCCCCGTCGACGCCTTCGACGGGCGGGTGCAAGAGGCGTTGACCGCTGCGCCGGTCTGGCAGGGCTCCACGCGGGTCGCGGGGACCGGCGCCGGCGCGGGTACGCCCCCGAGCAGCGACGCTGGAGGCGGGGAGGCGCACGAGGCCGACGCGCCCGCGTCGAGCATGGATCGGCCGACCCCGATCGTGCCTGTCCCCGTCGCGCCCGCGCCCGGCGTGCCTGGCTTCGCGCCGGAGGTGCCGACGCCGACGCCGATCGTCCCAACGCCGCTCGTGCCCGTCGCGGCGCCCAGCGTGCCCGCTCCGAGCGCGCCAGCGCTCTCGATCCCGCCGCTCGTCGCCCCGCCAGCCGCGGCGCCCAGCGGCGGCCTGGACGTCCAGATCTCGGACGTCCCGCCGCCGCCCACGAGCGCCGCCTTCGAGGCGCATCAGCACGAGCAGCCCTCGTACGAGAGCGGGGAGTTCATCGCCAAGGATCCGGGCGAGCAGGAGCAGGGGAGCGCGCAGGCCGGTGAGCGAGAGGCCCCGGCGCAAGAGAGCGCGGGCTTTCACATCCCCGTGCTCTCGGCCTCGGTCCCGAGCGAGCCCGAGGCGCCCGCTCAGGCGCCTCAGCCCCCCGCTCAGGCGCCTCAGCCCCCCGCTCAGGCGTCCCAGACTCAACCCCAGCAGGAGGCGCAGGGCTTCGTGATCCCGACGCTCAGCCGTCAGCCCGAGCCTGCGCCCGAGCCCGAGCCCGAGGTCCCCGTGCGCACGGGGCAGACCGTGATCGCGCCGGCACCGGAGGCGCCCGAGGTCCCCGTACGCACCGGTGACACGGTCGTGGCCGCCGCGCCCGAGCCCGTTGGGGCGAGCGTCACCTCCTCCGTCTACGACGACGATGACGACGACGGGGCAGAGGCAGAGGCGAGCGCCCCCGCAGGCGTCCAGGCGGTCGATTCGGGGGAGTTCGAGATCCTTCCCGACGAGGACACCCACGTCGAGGCGGCGCCGACAGAGCCCGAGGCGGAGGAGCCCGCGGCTGCCAGCGCCGAGGGAGACTTCGTGATCCCCGTGCTCGCGCGCGGTGAGACCAAGCCCGAGGTCGAGGCCTCGGTCGCCTCCTCTCCGGCCGCGGCCGAAGAGGTCGAGGTCGTCGAAGAGGTCGAGGTCGTCGAGGAGGTCGAGGCCGTCGAGGCGGTCGAGGTCGTCGAAGAGGTCGAGAGCCTCGACGGCGCGGAGCTGCTCGAGGAGGTCGAGGCGCCCACACCCGCGCCGGAGGTGGCGGAGGAGGCCAAGCCCCCGACGCCGCCCCCAACGGAGGGCCGCAGCCAGCCCAAGCGTCGCAAGGGCTGGTATGACGACGTCTTCACCGAGCACTACCTCTATCTCTACCCGCCGAGCTGGGACGAGACCGCCCGCCGTGACGCCGAGTTCATCAAGGCGCAGCTCGGCCTCGCCGACGGCGCGAGCGTCCTCGATGTCGGCTGCGGCGATGGTCGGCACGCCGTCGAGCTGGCCAAGCTCGGCTACCAGGTCGTCGGCTTCGACAACTCCATGGCGATGCTGCTGTCGGCCGGGCAGAACAAGGAGTTCGCCGGGCTGGACGACTCGATGGTGCAATTCGTCCACGGTGACATGCGCCAGCTCCCGCGCGAGCGCGAGTACGACGCGGTCATCAGCATCGGGACGAGCTTCGGCTACTTCGAGGAGGATCAAAACCGCAACTGCCTCGAGCAGATGCGTGATCGCCTCGCGCCCGGTGGCCGGCTGCTCCTGCACGTCTTCAACCGAGACTTCGTCGCGCCCCAGCTACCCGCGCGGAGCTGGTGGCAGGGCAAGCGCTGCATGGTGCTCGACGAGGCGGAGATGAACTTCTTCGCCAACCGTCTGCGGGTTCATCGGACCGTGATCTTCGACGACGGCCGGCAGTTCGAGCACTACATGTTCATGCGGGCCTACACGGTCCACGACCTCGGCAAGACCCTGTCGGGGTTGGGCATGCGCGTGCTCGAGGTCTCCGGCAGCCGCGAGACCCGGGGACGGTTTTACGGATCGGCTTCTCCAGAAATCTGGATCATGGCTGAGCGTAAGACCTGAGGTACTACACGGGCACACAGGAGGGTGAATCACCTCGACTAGAGTGGTGGCCGAGGCTGGCTCATGTAGTAGCCGGCGCTCGAGATTGCCGCGACAGTCGTGTCGTGTCTCGTCACCGCGCACAGTCGCGCTGGGCCCGACCTTTCGGCCAGGGGGGGCGCGCCGAGGCCGGGTGCGATTGTGAGCAGGAGGCTCGAATAAGCCAGTAACGTGGGCAAGCTCGCCACGAACACCCTTGGAGAAAACCTAGCGAGGGGCGCTGGTCAGCCCTGGGGCGGGCTTACTCGGTATGGTGTCGAGTTGGGAAGCAACTCGAACAAAGCTGGCACATCTGCGACTATCGTCACTGGCATGGCATTGGCAATGACGAACGAGTCGGAGAGCGATTGTCTCCACCGCGACCCTCGAGGAAGAGATCCTCAGCTGTCGATGTCAGTGAAGCACCACCTCGAGCGTTGTCCAGTACCTGCGGCCGAGCACCAGCGTCACCCCCTGTGTCTCACGAACTGCCTACGCAACTTCCACCAGTGCGAAGGCGTCCGAGGACGGCAGGCATGAACTTTGGGCTCGTCCTTTTTGCACCCGCTCGGGGGGAGCGACTCGCTCCTTGGGCGCCCGCACCCGTACCCTATACGAATGAGCGCTTTGTGCGCTAGGAATGAGGAACCAACATGGCACGTCGCAAGGTCACCCGGGGCGCACCCCCGCAGCTCGCACGCAGCTCGCGTAGCAAGTCCTGGCCCAGCAGCTCGCGCCGCGCTGGTCGCTCCGCCAAGGGCGAGACCGACTCGGCCAACTTCCTCAGCGTGTATTTCCGCGAGATGTCCGACCTGGACGTGATGTCTGCGGAGCAGGAGCTCGAGGCAGCCGTCCGCATCTTCGAATTGCGCAAGGTCTATTGGCGCACCTTGCTGTCCTACCCGCCCTTCATCGACGGTGTCGTCGCCTTCATCGAGTCCAAGGTCGACGCGGACGAGGTCCCCGCCAAGGAGCTCCGGGCGCTGCGCAAGGCCTCGCGCGAGCTTCGTGACCGCGAGACTCGCGTCAACAAGGACAACTACGACGAGCTCGTCAACGCACTGTCCGAGCGGATGCTCGACCTCGACGTCGACAACCTGATCGCCGAGGCGATCACCGAAGAGGTGCGCTCGCTGGAGATCGGCCAGCGCCACGGCCTGGAGCTCGCGGTCAAACCTCCGCGCGAGGGCAGCAAGCCCTTCGCCACCTACGCCAAGGACGTGCGCGGCGCCAGCCGGGCGCTCCGCCACGCCAAGAACGCGTTCGTGAAGGCCAACTTGCGCCTCGTCGTCTCGATCGCGCGGCGCTTCAACCACGGTCGGATGCCGCTTCAGGACCTGATCCAGGAGGGGAACATCGGGCTGATGAAGGCGGTGGATCGCTTCGACTACCGCAAGGGCTTTCGGTTCTCGACCTACGGGAGCTGGTGGATCCGCCACGCGATCAGCCGCGCGATCGCGGACAAGGGCCGCCAGGTCCGGCTCCCGGTCCACATGATCGACGCCTACCACAAGGTCAACAAGGCGCGGCGCGAGCTCGAGGCCAAGCTCAGCCGCGAGCCCACCCGCGAGGAGCTGGCCAAGCACACGGGGCTGGCGCTCTCGAAGATCGAGAAGATGGGGACCTTGCTGGTCGACAGCCCGGTCTCCCTCGACAAGCCGGTCTCGGACGACGACGGGCGCAAGGTCGTCGACTTCCTCGAGGACGACAACGCCGAGACCCCGGGCGAGGGGCTCGAGGCCGAGGCGCTCAACGAAGAGGTCAAGCGCCTGGTCGCCAAGCTGCGGCCGATCGAGGCCGACATCCTCCGCAAGCGCTTCGGCCTGATCGACGAGGAGGAGCTGACGCTCAAGGAGATCGGCGGGCAGTACTCGCTCTCGCGCGAGCGCATCCGCCAGCTCCAGGAGCAGGCGCTGGGCAAGATCCGGCGCGAGCTCAAGCGCCTCGAGCTGATGTAGCGCAACGCCGCGGGAGGCCTCGCGTTCATCAGCGGGGGCGTCGAGGATCCTCGGCGCCCCCGCTCTCGTATACTCGCGCGGATGCCGAGGCAGTCAGCGCTGGTGGCTTGGCTCGCGGTGGGCAGCTTGCAGCTCGCTTGCTCGGGAGCGGGCGCCGAGCTGCGCGTGGAGCCCAAGGTCGCGCGTGTTGGCGATACGCTGCGGATCCAAGGGGAGGGCTTCTCCGGCCACGGCGGGGTGATCGTGCTGGTCGCAGCGCGGCCCGCGAGCGGCGTGGTGATCGCGGCCGACGGGCTGATCCGTGCGCAGCTGACCGAGGACATCGAGCCGGGCCCGGCCACGATCGAGCTCGTGTTCTCCGATGGCGAGGTGCGCTCGGTCGAAGACGCGCTGATCATCGAAGCGAGGGCGCTCGAGCTGCGCCCGCGCCCGGAGTGAGCTGCGAGCGGGGGCTCGAGGCTCACCGAGCCAGTACGTCGACGATCCCCGGCGCACCAGGCCCGCCGAGCTTCGATGAGCCCAGCGGCGAGGCGCCCCGAGGCGCTGAGCGGGAGGCTCAGCCGAGGTCGATGCGGAAGAGCTGCTGACCGATGAGGATCAGGCTGCCAGGGCGGATCAGCTGACCTTTTCGGACGCGGATGTAGGTCCCGTTGGAGCTGCCGAGATCCTCGAGGAAGACGCCTTCGTCGTCGCCGATGATCTTGCAGTGGGTACCCGAGACGTAGCCGTCCTCGGGGAAGGTGACCTCGCCGTTTTCGCGCCCGATGGTCACGCCCTCTTCCATGATCGGGAAGCCCGCGCAGGCCTGGTCCGGGCTGACCATGACGCTGACGCGTCCCCAGTAGCCGGGGTTTGGGCTGCCCATGCGCTCGGTGCCGTCGGTGGTCGTCGCGGGCTCGGGCAGGTCTTCGTAGAGCAGGAGCTCCTGGCCGACGCGGAAGAAGTCGCGGTCGCGCAGCTCGGTGCGCCCGAAGAGCTTGAGGTAGATGCCGTTGAGCGACTGGAGGTCGTCGATGATCAGCCCCTCGCTGGTCGCCGTGAGATCGGCGTGCTGCGGATCGAGGTAGGCGTCGTCGTCGAAGGGAGCGCCGTGGGCCCGACCGATGCGCTCGGGCCCGCCCTCGATCACGAGCACGCCGCCCTCGCTTCCGTCCTCGCGCAGCAGGGCCAGGCGGACCCTGCCGGGGGTGTGCGCGCTGGGTGTTGGTGGACGCTGGTCGGCGTCCATGAACATGGTCTTGGCCGAGACGTCGAGGGGCTCGGCGGCGGCCGGAGGCGGCGGGGAGGGGACGGCCGGGGCGGGCGCTGGCGCCATGGGGGCAGGCGCGTTCGGGATCGAGTTGCCGCAGGCGCCACAGAACTTGAACTGTGGCGGGTTTTGAGCGCCGCAGTTGGAGCAGGTGCGCATCGCGTTGGCGGCGGTCGAGGGGCCGCCCGGGTGACCGTGGTGTTGCGCCTGCTGGGGCTGAGGAGGCTGGGGGGAGCCCGCGTAGGCCGGGCTGTAGGGCGCGGCCTGTCCTCGCGCCTGCCCCTGGGGGGGAGGCGGCGGCTGGCCGTAGGTGCCCTGCTGAGGCTGGCCGTAGGGCCCCGGAGGCGCTGGCGGGGGCGGAGCCTGGCCAGAGTTGACGTAGGCCGGGGTGGATGGGCGCGCGCCGGCGTTCGCGTAGCCCGGCGGGGGCGGAGGCTGACCTTGCATGGCCACGCCGGCCGGCGCCGCCATGGGAGCGGCCATGGGCGGCGCAACCGGGGGGGGCGGTGGCACGGCGCTCGCGGGGGCGGGCGCCGGAGCCGGAGCCGGAGCCGGAGGAGGGGGCGCCTGCCCGGGTGCCGGGAGCTTGGCGCCACAGCCGAGGCAGAACTTGTAGTGGTCCTGGTTTTCCTTGGCGCAGTTGGGGCAGACGATCACGGGTGCCTCACGAGATCTCGACGCGGAAGAGTTGCTGTCCGACGAACAGGTAGTCGCCGTGGAAGAGCTCCTGGGCGCCCTTGATACGGATGAAGGTGCCGTTGCGGGAGCCCGTGTCAGTGAGCAAGACCTTGGCGTCGTCAGAGAGGTCGAGCTTGGCGTGGTGCCCGGAGATGAAGCGGTCGTCGGGGAAGTCGAGGTCGTTGCCCTCGCGGCCCATGGACAAGGTGTTGCCGTTGGCCGAGCGGATCAGGCCCTCGCCGCCGCCGGCGAGCTGCTGGACGATGCGAAAGGCACCGTTTGGTCGCGGGCTGCCGTAGAAGTAGGTGCCCTGAGCGTCGGGCGCGTAGTCGGGGAGGGGGCGGCTGTCGATGTGCAGCAGCTGCTCGCCGAGCAGGAAGGAGTCGCCGTTGTCGAGGAGCACGGGGCGCTTGATCCGGACGAAGACCCCGTTGTTGTTGCTGAGGTCCTGGACGAAGAGGCGCCCGTCCTGAACGGTGAACTTGGCGTGCTCGGGGCTGAGGAAGACGTCCTCGGCGAAGCTGATGTCACCCTCGCTGCGGCCCACGAGGTGAGAGGTGCCGCTGAGGTGGTAGGTGACGCCGTCGCCACCTTCGCCCTTGATGACGACCAGGCGAGGGGTGACCGCCTGCTGCTGGAGCGCGCCAAAGAACATGGTCTTGGCCGCGGGCTTGTTGGGGTCGCCGCCGAGGGCCTGGCCGGTGGCGGCGTCGTAGCGCGGGGCGCTGGGGGGTGGAGGCGGAGGCGCGACCGCGGTGCGGGCGTAGCTCGCCTGTGGCTGCATCGGGGGCGGCTGGTTTTGCAGCGGCGAAGGCGGTGCCGCGCCCGGAGGCGCCGGCGGTGCCGGCGGACCAGGGGGGGCAGATGACGCCGCAGAGGCCTGCATCTGCGCCGCGGGGGCCAACACGGTGCCGCAGCGGCTGCAGCTCGTGGAGCGGATCGTGTTGAGTTGGCCGCAGACCGGGCACGCGAGGCCTAGTTCCATGTCTCGTGAATCCTTGCGCTGGTACCGGTGGATTGTCAACCGAGGCCCGGGCGTCAGCGGGGCGCCGGCGCGGCCAAGGCGGGTGTTCAGGGGGCGGGCGTACCCGAGCCGGAGCTGGTGCCCGCGCTGAGCTCGATGGTGCCCTCGACCAGGGGCTCGAGGCACAGCCGTGTGGGTGTCTGCGCGTGGGCCTTCGTCGTGCTCGTGGTGGCGCTGACGGGTGCGTCGGTGGCCGCAGCCTCGCCGCAGCCACGCGCGGCGACCTCGGCGGCGCGCAGCTCTGCCCGGGTACCGTTGACGCTCCGCGCCCAGGCCGAGAGCAGCGCAGCTTGGTGCTCGCGGAGCGCCGCGGGCTCGAGCGCGGGGACGTCCGGGGCGAGGTGCTCGACGAGCCAGCGCTCGATCACCGTGTCCCAGCCGCGCTGACGGGGCAGGGGAGGCGCCCCCACGCCGCCGGGGCCGACGCGCTCGGGATCGCCGAGGAGCCGCGCCAAGCTGGCGATGGCGGCGTCTCGGGGCAGGCCGCCGGGGCCAAAGTAGAGCCCAAAGAGCGCCTCGAGGCTGTCCTCGCGCAGGTGCTCACGGGTGACCTGACCGATGCGCCACGCCGCGATCGCGGCGACATAGGGATCGGCGTTGTGAAGCTGCGGGTGCAGTCGGACCACGCGGAAGTCCGGGGTCAGGGCCGCGGCCGCGAAGGCGCAGGCGCGACGAACGGGCACGCTGGCGTCGCGGGCCAGACGATCGACGACGACGAGGTCCTCGACGCGCTCGTCGTCGCGGGACAGGCGAGCGAGGCCCAGGCAGGCCAAGGTGATGGCGATCTCGTCGTCGCGGCTGCGGATGCGCTCGCGCAGGGGCGCGGCGGCCTCGGAGGCGCTGCTGCGGGCGAGCGCCCAGAAGGCGGCGGCGCGGATCGAGGACTCGATGGTGCGATCACCCACGATCTCCGCCATCACGGGGATCGACGCCGGATCGTCGAGCTCGCCGGCGGCCTGGGTCGCGGCCACGCGCGCGGCGATGAAGCGCTGACGCACCGCCCGGGTCGCGTCGCGGGGAGGCTGGAGGTTCGCGCCGGTGCGCGCGAGGTGGATGGCGGTGTCGGGGAGGGCGAGCTCTCCGAGGTGCTCGGCCGCGCTCATCCGGTTGTTGATCGAGCCGCGGGAGAGCGCGGCGACGAGCGGCCGGCGCAGCGCGGCGACGCGGTCGTCATCGCGGGCCTGGCCAGCGTCGCCGCTGCGCAGCCACAGCTCGACTTGATCGTCGTTGACGCGATCGAGGGTCGAGAGCAAGAAGTCGCGCGGCTCGTCCGCGTTGGGCTCGCGCTTGGTCCGGCGGATCGCCAGATCGAGGACGTCGTCGGTGCTCCCGGTGACCTCGGCGAGATCGAGGGCCCGGGCCCCGGCCTCGCGCATCAGGTCCGCGGGGCCGCCGGCCTCGAGCAGCTCGCGGAAGCTCGCGGCCGCGCCCGAGATGTCGCCGGTGGTCAGCTGGAGCTCGGCCAGGCGCATGCGCGTGCGCGCGTGATCGGGGTGGACCTCGAGCACGGTCTGGTAGCACCACATGGCCTGCTCGATGTCTCCGCGCCGCTCGCTGAGCTCGCCGAGGCGCAGCAGCGGGCGCACGCCGCTGGTGCCCTGCTCGAGGGCCCGGACCGCGGCGTCTCGGGCGTCCTCGGGGCGGTCGAGCTCGTGGGCGAGCTCGGTCAGCATCAAGAGCACGTCGACCTCGCGCGAGGGCGCGAGGGGGAGCAGCTTCTCGAGGGTCTGCACGGCCTCGTTGGGCTTGCCCGCGCGGCGCTGGGCCGCGGCCAGCTCCATGAGCCGGTCGGGATCGTTGGGGAACATGTCCCGGAGTTTGGTGTACATGCTGACCGCCCCGGCGTAGTTCTCCTCGCGCGAGTAGAGCTCGGCGAGCAGCAGCCCGGACTCGAGGGCCTCGGGCGAGGCCCCCGCGGCGACGTCGGCCTCGGCCGCGGCGACGATGCGGGTCCGCTTCTCGCTGCGGTTTGGCAGCCCCGGCCCGGCGAGGAGCTCGACGATGCGGGTGCGCGCCTCGGCGCGGAGCAGCTCCTGGGTGGGCTCGGTCGCGACCGCGAGCACCTTCTCCCAGATCTCGAGGGCGTGATCGGGGCGGTTGCGCTCCTCCTCGAGCATCGCCTGCAAGCGCAGATAGGTGGGCTCGCTGGGGCGCTTGCGCAGCGCCTTGTCGAGGGCGTCGAGGGCCTTGTCTCGCAGCGACCGGTCGATGTTGGCGTGGTCGGCGAGGATCTCCGCGTAGCGATACCAGCCCTTGTCGTTGGGGCGGACGAGCTTGGGCAGCTGATCCCACTGGGCGAGGGCGTCGTCGCGGCTGCCCATCTCCCACAGCTGCTCGCCGTAGGCGATGCGCGCCTCGGCGTTGCGCGGCTGGACCTTGATCAGCGTCCGGGCGGTGTCGAGGGCCAGGTCGCGCTCGTCGGTGTTGTTGTAGAACTCGATCAGCAGCAGCAGCGTGTCGGCGTTGCGCGACCCGTTTTGGCGGATCTCCGCGGCGATCTCGAGCCCGGTCTCGCGCTCGCCATTGATGATCAAGCGCTCGGCCATCTCGAGGCCGAGGCGGACCTCCTCGGCGCTCTTGCCCCGCAGCGCCCGGTACTGCTCGAGGGCCGCGGCCGACTCGCCCTGCTCCTCGAGGGCCTCGATGAGCGCGGCCCGAGCCACGGGGTCGCGGGGCGCGAGGTCGATGGCCTTGCGCAGCGCGGGGATCGGGTTTTGGCCGGCGGCCTTCTGCGCGCGGGCGAGGGCTTGCCAGGCGGCGACCTCACGCCCGTGTTTGTCGTCCTCGAGCCAGTTCGAGAGCTCGTGGACGAGGACCTCGGAGCGGGCCTCCTTGCGGTAGCAGGTCTCGAGATCTGCCCACCAACCCTCGCGCTGATCGGGGCGCCCGCGGTCGGCGTCGTCGAGCAGCTCCCACAGCAGCTTGGAAGCCTCGCCGCTGTCGCCGGCGTCGAGGCGCGCCCGAGCTCGCTCGGCGCCGAGGTCGTTGCGCGCGTCGCCCTTGGCCTTGGCGATGGCCTGGGCGTAGCGCTCGTCGGAGAGCGCGTGGTCACCCGCGGATCGAGCGGCCCTGGCGACCCGGACGATCGCGCCGGCGTCCTTTGGGTTCGCCTTGGCGATGGCCTCGGCGAGCTCCAGCGCGCGCTCGTGCATGGACGCTCGATCCGCGAGCTTGTAGGCGCGCTCGAGCAGACGATCGGCGTCTTTGGGCCGGGCGCTGGCCTCGGCCGCGAGCAGGTCGATGGCCTCGGACCAGGACTTGGCCTGCTCCAGGGCGTCGACACGCATGTCGAAGACCTGCCGCTCCCAGCGCTTGGCCTTGCCCTCGAGCTCGGCCAGGCGCGTGGCGGCGGCCGCGGGGTCACCGCTAGCGAGCTCGGCCTGGGCGCGGAGGATCTGCAGGGCCACGTCCTTGGGCGCGCGGTCGGAGGCGGCCTCGATCTTGCGGATCAGCCCGTTTCGACCCAGAGCCTTCTCCAGCGCGCGCCACTGCTTGCGGTCGAAGGGGTTGGCGCGGAGCTTGGCGAAGCGCTGCTTGACGAGCTTCTCGTCGTCGTTGTGGGTCTCGAGCGTCCAGTCGTCCCCGGGGGGAGAGGCCTCGGCTTGGAGGAGGAGCGCGAGCGTGGCGGCGAAGCTGGCGACGCCGACGATGCGGGAGCAGCAGCGGCGAAGGTGGCGAGTGGATTCGCGCGTCACGGTGGGATCCTAGCAGGGGATGAGCGGACTGCGGGGGCGGCATGGGGGACGCTCGCCTGCGACGATTGGTTCCGACCTCGCGCAAAGCACGGGGCGCCACCTCGGGGACGACGCGCCATCCACGGAAATGTTCCGATTGGGCTTGACCCCTGCGCCAGCGCGCCTACAGTCCCTGCGCCATGCCGATCTATCGCTACCGCTGCGCCAGCTGTGGCGCCCAAGAGGAGCACATCCAGAAGATCAGTGACGACCCCGTGGAGGTCTGCAGCAGCTGCGGAGGGTCCCTGAGCAAGCTGATGACCTCGGCCGCGTTCCACCTCAAAGGTGGCGGTTGGTACAAGGATCTCTACGCCACGCCAAAGGCGGGCGCAGACTCGGGCGGCTTGAGCTCGGGTAGCTCGTCGTCTGGGTCGTCTGGGTCTTCCTCCAGCGCGTCTTCGTCCGACTCTTCGTCGTCCTCTTCCGGCACCAGCGGGGGCTCGACGGGCTCCTCCGGTGGCAGCGCGAGCTCGGGTGGAACCGGTGGAACCGGTGGATCTGGCGGCTCGGGTGGCTCGGGTGGCTCCAGCGGCAAGTCGTCGGCGGCATGAGCGAGTCGGCCAAGCTGCTCGACGGTAAGGCCCTGGCCAAGCGCGTCCTCGCCGAGCTCGGGGGGCGGGTCCAGGCCTGCACCGCGGCTGGGCGCACGCCCTGCCTGGCGGTCGTGCTCGTCGGGGACGATCCCGCGTCCAAGATCTACGTGCGCTCCAAGGAGCGCAAGGCGGCCTCGGTGGGCATCGAGACCCGAGACCACCGCATGCCCGCGACGACGAGCACCGAGGCGCTGCTCGAGCGCATCGCCGAGCTCAACGCCGACGAGAGCGTGCACGGGATCCTGGTCCAGCTGCCCTTGCCCGCCGGCGTCGACGAGCGCCGCGTGCTCGAGGCCGTGGATCCGCGCAAGGACGTCGACGGCTTTCACCCCGACAACCTCGGCCTGCTGATGCTCGGCGTGCCGCGCTTCGTCGCCTGCACGCCCCAGGGCTGCATGCGCCTGATCGCGGCGTCGGGGATCGAGCTCTCGGGCAAGCGCGCGCTGGTCATCGGGCGCTCGAACATCGTCGGCAAGCCCGTCGCGCAGCTGCTGCTTCAGCAAAACGCGACCGTCACCATCGCGCACTCGCGGACCGCGGACCTCGAGGCCGAGGTCCGTGGCGCCGACGTCGTCGTCGCGGCGGTGGGCCGACCGGAGCTGGTCCGCGGCGAGTGGATCAAGCCTGGCGCCGTCGTGATCGACGTGGGCATCAACCGCGTCGACGCTGGCGGCGACAAGCCCAAGCTGGTCGGGGACGTGGCGTTCGAGGCTGCGGCCGCGCGCGCGGGCTGGATCACCCCGGTCCCCGGTGGGGTCGGGCCGATGACCATCGCCTGCTTGCTCGCCAACGTCGTCGAGGCGGCCGAGGCCGCCTCGAGCTAGGTCGCTCGGATCGGGCCGGCGTCGCTGCCCAGCTGCGCCGGGCGAGACCCACGATGAAAGAAAGGGCGTCGAGAGGCACCTGGCGCTACTGCGAGGCGCTCGACGAGGTCTGAACGAACTGGACCTGGCCGAGCTTCTCGAGCACCTTGAGCTGAAGCTCGCGCTTGTCGACCGGGGTGGGGATCACCGAGGCGAAGCGAGCGACACGCTCGCGCATGTCGGCGTCGCGGTCGTTGCACAGGGCGAGCACCGGCGGGGTCTCGTCGCGGTTGCGCAGGCTCTCGAGCAGGGCCAGGGCGTTGCGGGGGTGGCCGTCGACGTCGACGAGGACCAGATCCGAGCGACCCAGGACGTGCTCGATGCCCGACTGGAGGGCGAGCTGCCGGGTCTGGCAATTGACCAACGAGCGCAGCAGGGCGTGGAGGTGGGCCGAGGCGTGGTCGCTGCGCCCGACGAGGTCGATGCGCAGGGGCGCGGCCGAGGTCACCAGCCGATCGATGTGCTCGCCGAGCACGCCGTCGAGGTCCGCGAAGCTCAGGCCCATGCCCGCGGGCCCATCCTCGTTGTCGGCCATCCGGTTCCAGCGGACCTTGGCCTTGACCGCGACCGGGATCGAGCGCCCGGGGACCCGCAGCGAGAGCATGAGATCACTGCCCACGGGTTCGGGTTGAGGCGTGCTGATGAACAGGCCGCCGCGCGACAAGTTGGTGCAGTAGGAGACCAGGAACTGCCCAGCGTTGCGGTAGCGGACCTCGAGGACCACGCCGGCGCGTGGGTCTCGCTGGACGTGCTCACGCCGACTCGACATCCCCGCGAGCCTAGCAGCGTCCGTAGGCCAGCGGACAAAAAGTGCAGCTTTTCCTCGTGACTATCCTGCGTCTCCGAGCAGCGTATGGAGCAGGCGCTGGAGCTCGTCGAGGTCCTTGTAGGGCAGCTCGATGGTCCCGGGCCCCTTGGATGACTTCCCCGTCTTGAGGCGAGCCTGGACGCCGAGGTGCCGGCGAATTCGACCCTCGAGATCGCGAACGATGATCTCGTGGCGTTTGCGGTCGTCGTCGGGCTCGGGCTTGGGCGGCGCGGCGGGCTGGGTGCGCCGGCGGACCTCGGCCTCGGTCTGGCGCACGCTCCACGAGCGGCGGACGATCTCGGCCGCGAGCTCGCGCATGTCGGCGGCGCGGTCGAGACCGAGCAGGGCGCGGGCGTGGCCCATGCCGAGCTTGCCGGTGATCAGCAGATCCTGGACCTGGCTGGGCAATTTGAGCAGGCGCAGGGCGTTGGCGACGGTGCTGCGCTCCTTGCCCACGCGCGAGGCGAGCTCGGCCTGGGTGTAGCCGTGTAGATCGAGCAGCGCCTGGTAGGCCTGGGCCTCTTCGACGGGGTTTAGATCCGCGCGCTGGAGGTTCTCGACCAGCGCGAGCTCGAGGCGGTCGGCCTCGGGGGTGTCGCGGACGACGACGGGGACGTGGTGCAAGCCCGCGAGCTGGGACGCACGCCAGCGCCGCTCACCCGCGAGGATCTGGTAGCGAGGCTCGTCGGGGCCGCGGCCAGGCAGGGGCGTGACGATGATCGGCTGGATGATCCCCTGGGCGTCGATGCTGTCGGCGAGCTCGCGCAGGCGATCCTCGTCGAAGTGCTTGCGCGGCTGCTCGCGGTTGGCCTCGATGGCCTCGATGGGCAGCTCGCGGGGGGCTCCAGAGCCGCCAGCGCTCTGGCCGGCCGCGGCAGCGTCGCCTGTGGGGGCGGGCGGCGGCGTGGGGATCAGGGCACCCAGCCCTCGGCCGAGGGCCGTCCGCTTGGGCCGGCTCACGACTGGGCTCGCTTGGTGGTGGTGGACGCGCGGTCCCGCTGACGCTCGAGCAGCTCCTTGGCCAGGGCCAGGTAGGCCTGGGCGCCCTTGCTCTCGATGTCGTAGAGCAGCGCCGGCTTGCCGAAGCTGGGGCTCTCGCTGAGGCGGATGTTCTGGGGGATCACGGTCTCGAAGACTTGCCCGGGGAAGTGGCCCTCGACCTCGCTGACCACCTGCTGGGCGAGGTTGGTGCGCCGGTCGAACATGCAAAACACGATGCCCTCGACGCTCAGCGTGGGGTTGAGGCTCGCGCGGACGCGCTCGATGGTGCCGACGAGGGCCCCGAGGCCCTCGAGGGAGAAGTAGCGGGCCTGCATGGGGATCAGCACCGAGGTCGCGGCGACGAGCGCGTTGAGGGTGAGGATGCCCAGCGAGGGCGGGCAGTCGAGGACCACGAACTCCCAGGGCACGCCCTTGCCCTTGCCCTGCTTGGACTGGGCCTGCTTCAGGGCCCGCGCGAGCACGGACTCGCGGCCCTCGACGGAGACCAGCTCGATCTCCGCGCCGGCGAGATCCGTGGACGCGGGGACCACCTCGAGGCGCTCGAGCTCCGTGGGGTGCACGACCTCCGCGAGGGTGGCCTGACCCAGGAGCAGGTCGTAGGTCCCGCGCTGGGCGGCCCCTCGCGGGTAGCCCACCGAGGAGCTGGCGTTTCCTTGCGGGTCGAGGTCGATGAGCAGCACCCGGCGCTCGGCCGCGGCGAGGCTCGCGGCGAGGTTGACCGCCGTGGTGGTCTTGCCCTCACCACCTTTTTGGTTGCTGATCGCCAGGACTTGCGGGCCCGTCCGACTCGTGGTCGAGGGCTTGGCGCGCTTGGCGGGGTCGGAGCTGTGCTTGGCCTCAGGCACGGGGCGCTCATCCTTACCACCCGCCGCGAAGTTGGGCACCGGATCGGGGGCCGAAGAATTTCGAGTATGTTTTTTGCCTACATGTAGGACACGGCCCTACTATCCATCTCGCCGACGCCGCGCAGGGCGCAGAGCCCCTCTCTGGGCGCGCAAACAAAGTTTCTCGGCCAATACGGCCACAGACGAACAGACCAGACCTCAGGAGACGACCTGTCATGTACTTCCGCCAACGTTTCAGCAGCTTTGAGGAATTCCAGCGCGAGGCCTTCGACTACGGGGACCGCGAGTTGGGCAAGGACGAGCTCGAGCTGCTCGAGGATCTCGAGGCCGAGGAGGAGCTGTTCATCCGCCCTCGCGCCAGCCGCTGGGACTGATCGTCTCGAGTTTCGATCGCAGGGCGGCCATCGGGTCACGGCCGCCCCGTCTCGCTGCCAGGCCCCCGGCGTCGGTTGACGTCGGGGGCCGTTTTTTTGCGTCGCCGGCCGGCCGCGCTCAGGGCAGGCCGGGGCTGGCGGGCGCGACGACCCAGGCGCTGGGCAGATCCTCCGCGCCAGGGTCGACGCGGTGCAGCGGCTGCTCGTCCGTGACGAGCGGCTCGGCCTGGGGGTCCTCCCACAGGCGGTAGCTGCTGACCAGCTCGCCGAGCCCGTCCCACAGGCTGACCGGCTCGAGGGTCGTCAGGCCGCCGTCGGCGATCGTGCTGTCGTCGGTGCGCAGGACCAGGGCCTCGCCGACCTCGCCGAGGTAACCGTCGGCGACGATCAGCGCGCGGCGACCGGGGGCCAGGCAGGTCTCGGGATCGCAGCCGCCCTCGCCCTCGCGGTAGATCAGCGGATCCGTCCCGGGGGCGTCGAAGCTGTCTGCGTCGGCGATCCAGCAGTCGGCGAGATCGACCGGCTCCGTCGAGCGGTTGAGGATCTCGACGTACTCCCAGGCCTTCTCGCTGCTCGCGGGGCCGGGGGGATCGGCGTGGACCTCGACGATCTGGAGGGCGGTGAAGGGGACCGCGGCCGGGGGCACTTCTTCGCCCTCGTCGCTCGCGCCCCCCTCGTCGCCGAGATCTCCGGGGTCGCCCACGTCCGAGTCGCCCGCCTGGTCGAGGGGCAGCGGCTCGAGGACGCCGGCCGCGGGCGTGCAGGCGCCCCAGTCCTCGGCCCGATCGCTGTCGGTCGCGGGGGCGAGTCGGCACATGGACTCGCCGGATCCAGGCGTGGCGAGGGGAGCGCCCAACCAGCCCTCGCTGGTCGCAGGCGCGGCGCCGTAGACCAGGCGATCGTGGGGCAGGGCGTCGGCGCTCGGCAGCGCGATCTCGCCGTCTGCGTTGCGCAGGCCGCTGGCGTGGAGGAAGCCGGTGAAGATCACTCCGTCTTCGATCCTCGGCTCGGCGAGGCTCGGATCCACGTCCTTGGCCCAGCGCTGGATCACCAAGAGGTCGCCGGGATCGAGGCTGAGCTCCGCGAGCCCGAGATCGGTCGCGTCGAGCTCGGGCCAGCTCAGGGCCGCGAGGGCGAAGCCCGCGAGGGGGACGGGGTCGGGGCCGGGGTTGAAGAGCTCGACGAATTCCGGCGAGTCGGCGCCGCCGTCCTTGCCCTCGGGATCCACGAGCGCCTCGGTGATGCGCAGCTGGGCGAGGGCGGGATCCGGGGGGTCTTCTTCGGCATCGGGCTCGGGCAGGTGGCCGCCCTCGTCCAGCCAGGGCGTGGCGGCATCGGCCTCGCCAGGCTCCAGGCCGACGACGGGCTCGAGCGGACCCCAGGTGTCCACGGCGCCGAGATCGGGCGGGGCGGGATCCCAGGCCTCGAGCTCCGGCGCCTCGACGCAGGCGACGAGGGCGAGGCCGAGGGTCAGGAGGGCAGGGCCCTTCAGGCCGCGGGGCCAGATGTTCCGGTGGCGGATCCGTTGGGGGCAAGTGTGCAGGTGACTGGGCGAGGCGTGGTGTCGCATGCCCAGTCTTCGGCCCGGGCGAGCGACAATTGCAGGCGAGCGCAGATTGGCTCGCCGAGCCTCCTACTTTTGCTGGTCCTTGAGCTTGCGATAGAGCGTGGTGCGATCGATGCCCAGGAGGGCGGCCGCCCGGGCCTTGTTGCCGCCGGTCGCCTGGAGGGCGGCCGCGATCGCCTGCTGCTCGAGCTCCGCGAGGGGCACGACCTTCTGTGGCGAGATCCGCGGCGAGCCTCCGCGCTCGCGCTCGCCTTCGCCCTCACCCTCACCCTCATCCCCCCCATGCTGGCGCGCCGGCGCGGCGTGCTGGAGCTCCGGGGGGAGATCGTCGAGCTCGAGGGCGCGCCCATCTCCGAGCACCAAGGCGCGCTCGATGACGTTGCGAAGCTCGCGGATGTTGCCTGGCCAGCGGTAGCTGGTGAGCACCTGCATGGCCTCGGGGGTGATCGTGTCGATGTGTCGCCCCATGCCATCACCGAGCACGTCACAAAAGTGCCGGGCGAGCTCGGGGATGTCCTCGCGGCGCTCTCGCAGAGGGGGGAGTCGGGTCTGGATGACGCTGAGCCGGTAGAGAAGATCCTCGCGGAACTGGCCGCGCTCGACCATCGCCCGAAGATCGCGGTGGGTGGCCGCGACCAGGCGGACATCGACGTGGACCTCCTCGGTGCCGCCGACCCGGGTGAAGCAGCGCTCCTCGAGCACGCGCAGCATGCGAGCTTGAGTCGAGGGCGCCATCTCGGCGATCTCGTCGAGGAAGAGCGTGCCAGTGTGGGCGCGCTCGAAGACCCCGGCGTGGCGGGCGACGGCCCCGGTGAAGGCACCCTTTTCGTGGCCAAAGAACTCGCTCTCGAGCAGGTTCTCGGGCACGGCGGCGCAGTTGATGGCGACGAAGGGCCGGCTGGCTCGGGGCGAGCGCGCGTGGATCATGCGAGCGGCGAGCTCTTTACCCGTGCCGCTCTCGCCGTTGACGAGGACCGTGGCGTTGGTCGCCGCGACCCGCTCGAGGAACACGTGGAGCTTTTTGACAGCTGCCGATGAACCGACGATGCGCCCGTGACCGGGGCCGTGCGCCCCCTCTGCGCCCTGCGAGGACAACACGGCGCGCATCTGCGAGCGCTCGCTGGCGCTGTCGCCGAGGGCGTCGAGGAGCTGGGCCGCACACACGAGCAGGTTGAGGGCGCTGTCGTCCCAGCGTCCGCGGGTGGCCTCGCTGGCGCCCCCTTCGGCGTAGAACACCAAGTTGCGCGCGGGCGCGGCCATGGCCGCCTGGATGCCGCGGACCTGGACCGAGCGGCGGTCGGCGAGGTCGGGCTCGGACAGCACGTCGCGCACGAGCACGGCGCGGCTCTGGGCGAGGACGCGGCTCAGGAGCGTGCGCGAGAGGGCGAGATCGAGGACCGGCCCCGAGCTCGCGGCCGCCAAGATGTCGCTGCCGTCGGGGCTCAGCAGCAGCGCGCGGCTGGCTGGCAGGGCCTCGACGGCCCACTGGCTCGCGGTGCGATAGACCGCCTGCAAGGACGCGCAGCGGGCCAGGCGATCGCCCAGGGCCGCGAGGGCGGCCAGCCGGCTTTGTGCACCGTGACGCAGGTCGAGCTCGATGGTGCCGCGCTCGTCCGTGGTCACGCCGGGGCTCGCAACCATACTTGCAGCTGCGCTCGGTTCCGCGCCGAGAGCCTCGATCTCGAAGCCCAGGGTCGTGTTGCCCACGGTCAGCGCCGCCCCGGGCTCGAGGCGCTCGCCACCGGTGAGCGTGCGCCGTTGACCCTCTTCGAGTGTCCAGACCGGGTTGACCCCCGCGACCTCCACGAGCAACACGCCGCCGTCCTCGCCGAGGCTGAGGCTGAGGTGATGGCGTGACACGGCTTGGTCGGCGAGGCGCAGGCCTTCGCCTTCGCCCCGTCCAACGCTGAGGGTCTCGCCGCGACGAACTCGAGCGCGCAGGCCGGTGTCGGGCCCGGCACGCACGATCACGCCGAGGTGATGAACGGCCACGACCCTCGTTTTACCCGAAGGGGCGGGGCCTTCGATAGACCCTCGCTGCCGCCCCGTCGGCCGTGCCCGCGGCAGGGCTCGCCTCGCCGAGCGCTCGCGGGCGCGTCGACGGATGGGGCACAACCCCCCCTGTGGGGCCATGGAGCGCGGTTTCTTCGGTTGACAGGGGGGGGGCGGGTGATACGTTCGCAGGGTATCCGGGGACACGCCGCGCATGACTAGTACGACGCCGCAGATAGAAGAAATCAAGGACCTTCCCGAGGTCATCTCCTTGCTTCCGCTGCGCAACTCGGTCCTCTTCCCAGGCTCGATCATCCCCATCGACGTTGGTCGTCCCAAGTCGGTGAAGTTGATCGAAGAGGCGATCGCAGCCGAGCGACCGATCATCGGCATCGTCACGCAAAAGGACGCGCGCACCGAAGACCCGAGCGCCAAGGACCTGCACGAGGTCGGCTGTGCCGTCCGCATCCTCAAGGTCATCAAGCTCGCCCGCGACAACTACTCGGTGATCCTCCAGGGGGTCGTGCGCATCAAGATCGAGGAGCTCGTGTCCGACGAGCCGTTCTTGCAGGCCCGGGTCAGCGAGCTCGCCGAGATCCACCCGGTCAAGCTCGAGGCCGAGGCCCTGGTCGCGAACATCAAGGAGACCGCGCGCAAGCTGATCTCGCTGGTCCCCGAGCTGCCCCGCGAGGCCGCGGCGCTGCTCGACAGCGTCAACGAGCCCGGGCAGGTCGCCGACCTCGTCGCCTCGAACCTCGACATCGAGCCGGCCGAGAAGCAAGAGGTGCTCGAGGCCTTCGACGTCAGCGAGCGCCTGCGCAAGGTCCTGACCCTGCTCACTCGCCAGCTCGAGATCCTCGAGATCCGCGAGCGCATCAACACCCAGGTCCAAGAAGAGATGGGCCACTCGCAGCGCGAGTACGTGCTGCGTCAGCAGCTCAAGGCGATCAAGGGCGAGCTCGGCGAGATCGACGACGAGAACGCCGAGGCCGACGAGTTCGAGCAAAAGATCGCCGAGGCCAAGATGTCGGAGGAGGCCGAGAAGGTCGCCTTCAAGCAGCTCAACCGCCTCAAGCAGATGCAGCCCTCGAGCGCCGAGTACACGGTCACGCGGACCTACCTCGAGTGGCTCGTCGATCTGCCCTGGTCGGTCTCGACCGAGGACCAGCTCGAGATCGGCACCGTCCGCGACGTGCTCAACGAGGACCACTACGACCTCGAGAAGGTCAAAAAGCGGATCCTCGAGTACATGGCGGTGCTCAAGCTCAACGCCTCCAAGAAGGGGCCGATCCTCTGCCTTGTCGGGCCGCCCGGCGTGGGCAAGACCTCCCTGGGCAAGAGCGTCGCCCGGGCGATCGGGCGCAGCTTCGTGCGCATCAGCCTCGGCGGCGTGCGTGACGAGGCCGAGATCCGCGGCCACCGGCGGACTTACGTCGGCTCGCTGCCCGGCCGACTGATCCAGGCCCTCAAGCGCGCCGGGACCAACAACCCGGTGATCGTCCTCGACGAGATCGACAAGCTCGGCCACGACTTCCGCGGTGACCCGGCCTCGGCGCTGCTCGAGGTCCTCGATCCCGAGCAAAACCACACTTTCTCGGATCACTACCTCGAGGTCGCCTTCGACCTCTCGCGGGTGATGTTCATCGCCACGGCGAACACCATCGACCCGATCCCCCCGGCGCTCAAGGATCGCCTCGAGATCCTCGAGCTGCCCGGCTACACGCGCCAGGAGAAGCTGGCGATCGCCCGGCGCTTCCTGATCCCCAAGCAGATCGGCGACCACGGCCTCGACCGCGAGGACCTCGCGCTGACCTTCTCGGATGACGCGATCATGGAGGTCATCGACAGCTACACGCGTGAGGCCGGCGTCCGTAACCTCCAGCGCGAGATTTCCTCGGTGATCCGCGGCGTGGCCGTGAAGTTCGTCGAGGACGAGCTCTCGGGCGAGGTCGAGATCGCGGCCAAGGACATCCCCGACTACCTCGGGCCACAAAAATTCATGCCCGAGATGGCCGACCGCACGGCCTCGCCGGGCGTGGCCACGGGCCTGGCGTGGACGCCGACCGGCGGCGAGATCATGTTCATCGAGGCCACGGCGATGCCGGGCAAGGGCGGCCTGATGCTCACCGGCCAGCTCGGCGACGTCATGAAGGAGTCGGCTCAGGCGGCGATGAGCTACCTCAAGAGCCACTTCGACCAGTTTGGGATCGCGGCCGAGGCCCTCGAGAGCCGGGACATCCACATTCACGTCCCCGCTGGCGCCATTCCCAAAGACGGACCCTCGGCGGGCGTCGCCATCTTCTCGGCGCTCGTGTCTCTGCTCACGGGTCGCTGCATCCGCGCGGACGTGGCCATGACCGGCGAGATAACCCTGCGCGGTCTCGTGCTCCCGGTGGGTGGCATCAAGGAGAAGCTGCTCGCAGCGCACCGCGCAGGGATCCGCCGGATCTTCCTGCCAGAGCGCAACGAGAAGGACGTCGTCGACGTCCCCGAGGAGATTCGCAGCGAGATGGAGATCATCTACGCCAAGGTCGTCGACGACGTGCTCGCGGGCGCCCTCGAAGACGCCAAGGCCGACTAGATCGCCCTTCGTGCCCGCCAAGCGGCGTTCCGGCCTCGAAAAAGACGGCCTGAACGCCGCTTGACACATCAATTGACCGACTTAGGTTCGGCGCCGAAACGATTCCCGGGGCCTGCGCCGCCGCCGCTCGACCGGACCTTCGGCGCCGCTGCCCCGACAGCGCACAACCCACACCTCACAAGGATTTCAAAGCAATGGGCAAGATCATCGGTATCGACCTCGGCACCACCAACTCCGTCGTCGCGGTCATGGAGGGCAACGAGCCCCAGGTCATCACCAACGAAGAAGGCGGCCGGACCACCCCCTCGGTGGTCGCCTTCGAAGCCAGCGGCAACGTCCTCGTCGGCCAGCAGGCTCGCCGCCAGGCCATCACCAACCCCGAGAACACCGTGTTCTCCGCCAAGCGCTTCATCGGCCGGCGCTTCGCCGAGGTCGGCGAAGAGGCCAAGCGCATGCCCTTCAAGGTCGTCGCGGCCGCCAACGGCGACGCGAACTTCGACGTCGGCGGCAAGGTCTACCCGCCGCCGGAGATCAGCGCGCGCGTGCTCATGAAGCTCAAGAAGGCCGCCGAGGACTACCTGGGTGAGCCGGTCAACGAGGCCGTGATCACCGTCCCGGCCTACTTCAACGACTCGCAGCGCCAGGCCACCAAGGACGCCGGCCGCATCGCTGGCCTCGACGTCAAGCGCATCGTCAACGAGCCCACGGCGGCGGCGCTCGCCTACGGCCGGGCCAAGGGCAGCGAGGAAGAGCAGATCATCGCGGTCTACGACCTCGGTGGCGGCACCTTCGACATCTCGATCCTCGAGGTCGCCGAGAACGTGGTCGAGGTCATCTCGACCAACGGCGACACGCATCTCGGCGGCGACGACTTCGACGTGCGGATCATGGATTGGCTGCTCGAGGAGTTCAAGAAGGACACGGGCATGGACGTCAGCGGCGACAAGCTCGTCCGCCAGCGCCTCAAGGACGCCGCCGAGAAGGCCAAGATCGAGCTCTCGCACGCGACCGAGACCGACATCAACCTGCCCTTCCTGACCGCCGACGCCAGCGGCCCCAAGCACCTGCAGATCAAGCTCAGCCGCGCGCGCTTCGAGTCGATGATCGAGGACCTGGTCAAGCGCAGCATCGAGCCGGTCAAGAAGGCGCTCGCGGACGCCAAGAAGGACAAGGGCGAGATCGACGAGGTCCTGCTCGTCGGCGGCTCGACCCGCATCCCCATGGTCCAAAAGGCCGTGCAGGAGTTCTTCGGCAAGGGCCCCAACAAGGGCGTCAACCCCGACGAGGTCGTTGGTCTCGGCGCCGCGGTCCAGGCCGGCGTGCTCTCCGGCGACGTCAGCGACATCGTGCTCGTCGATGTCACCCCGCTCTCGCTGGGCATCGAGACCCTCGGCGGCGTGATGACCACGCTCATCCCGCGCAACACCACCATCCCCACGCGCAAGTCCGAGACCTTCACGACCGCGGCCGACAACCAGCCGAGCGTCGAGGTCCACGTGGTCCAGGGCGAGCGCAAGATGGCCGGTGACAACCGCACCTTGGGCAAGTTCAGCCTCGTCGGCATCCCCCCGGCCCCGCGCGGCGTGCCGCAGATCGAGGTCACCTTCGACATCGACGCCAACGGCATCGTCAACGTCTCGGCCAAGGACAAGGCGACCAGCAAGGAGCAGAAGATCACGATCACCGCGAGCTCCGGCCTGTCCGAGGACGACATCCAGCGCATGGTCGACGACGCCAAGGCGCACGAGGAGGAGGACACGAAGCGGCGTGAGGCGGTCGAGAACCGCAACCAGCTCGACGCGACCATCCTCCAGATCGAGAAGCTGCTCAGCGAGAACGGCGACAAGCTGCCGGCCGACGCGAAGACCGAGGTCGACGCGGCGCTCACCGAGGCCAAGGAGGCCCTCGAGTCCCAGGACGACGACAAGGTCAAGGCCGCCCAGGAGAAGCTGACCGCTGCCTCGCACAAGCTCGCGCAGGCCATGTACGGCCAGGGCGAGGGGGCGCCCGGTGCCGAGCCGGGGGCGGGCTTCGATCCCGGCGCCGCCGCGGGCGGAGCTCCGGGAGCCGACGCGGGCGCGAGCTCGGACGAGGGCGACGTGATCGACGCGGAGTTCGAGGAGAAGAACTGAGCTTCGCCTAGCCCTCCAAGGGCTCGCTGGCTCCCAAACGAGAGGGGAGAGGCCTTCGAGGTCTCTCCCTTCTTCTTTGCTTCAACTCACTGTACCCGGCCGCGACCCCACTGTAAGGTTGGTCCACCTCCCAACCCCAAGCGCGAGTAGAGCGAAGAGATGGCCGATACCGTACGTTGTGGACTGATTCAGTGTGCCAACCCGATCAACGACGAGAGTCGCCCCGTGGCCGAGATCTCCGAGGCCATGATCCAAAAGCACATCCCGATGATCGAGGACGCGGGCAAGAAGGGCGTTCAGATCCTCTGCCTGCAAGAGATCTTCAGCGGACCCTACTTCTGCGCCAGCCAGGACCCGCGTTGGTATGAGCTCGCCGAGCCCGTCCCCGGGCCGATGGTCGAGCGCATGGCTCCGATCGCCAAGAAGTACGAGATGGTGATGGTCCTGCCGATCTACGAGAAGGCCATGCGCGGCGTCTACTACAACACCGCGGCGGTGATCGACGCCGACGGGACCTACCTCGGCAAGTACCGCAAGCAGCACATCCCGCAGGTCGCGGGCTTTTGGGAGAAGTTCTTCTTCAAGCCCGGCACCGGCGGCTACCCGGTGTTCCAGACCCGCTACGCCAAGATCGGTGTGTACATCTGCTACGACCGCCACTTCCCCGAGGGCGCGCGCTGCCTGGGGCTCAACGGCGCCGAGATCGTGTTCAACCCGAGCGCGACGGTGGCCGGGCTCTCGCAGTACCTGTGGAAGCTCGAGCAGCCGGCCCACGCCGTGGCCAACGGCTACTACGTGGGCGCGATCAACCGCGTGGGCACCGAGGCGCCGTGGAACATCGGCAAGTTCTACGGCAGCAGCTACTTCGTCAACCCGCGCGGCGAGTTCATCGCCGAGGGCTCGGAGGACGACGACGAGCTGGTGATCGCGGACCTCGACCTCTCGCTGATCGACGAGGTCCGCTCGACCTGGCAGTTCTACCGTGACCGTCGGCCCGAGGCCTACGACGAGCTGACCAAGACCTGAGGAGGACGGCCGCGATGACTGACGCAATCGTGATCCGCGGCGGCACGGTGGTGACCGCCGACGACGAGCGCCGAGCCGATCTGTTGATCGTCGGCGAGACCATCGCGGCGATCGCCGAAGAGGACGAGACCCTCGACGCCCCGGGCGGGGCGCGGGTGATCGACGCCTCAGGGGCCTTCGTGATGCCCGGCGGCATCGACCCGCACACCCACATGGAGCTGCCCTTCATGGGCACGGTGGCCTCCGAGGACTTCTTCACGGGGACCTCGGCGGCGGCTGCCGGCGGGACCACGATGGCGATCGACTTCGTGATCCCCGACCCCCAAGAGCCGCTGCTCGCGGCCTTCCACAAGTGGCGCGGCTGGGCCGAGAAGGCCGCCTGCGACTACGGCCTGCACGTGGCCGTGACCTGGTGGGACAAGTCTGTCCACGACGACATGGGCACGCTGACCCGCGAGCACGGGGTCAACAGCTTCAAGCACTTCATGGCCTACAAGGGCGCGATCATGTGCGACGACGAGGTGCTGATTAACAGCTTTCGTCGCGCCGGCGACCTGGGGGCGTTGTGCACGGTCCACGCCGAGAACGGCGAGCTCGTGTGGGCGCTGCAGCAGGCGGTGTTCGAGGCCGGGATCACCGGTCCCGAGGGCCACCCGCTCTCGCGTCCGCCCGAGGTCGAGGGCGAGGCCGCCAACCGGGTGATCCGCATCGCCGAGGTCCTGGGCGTCCCGGTCTACCTCGTGCACACCTCGTGCATCGACGCGCTCGAGGCCGTGACTCGGGCTCGCCTCGAGGGCCAGCGGGTGTTCGCCGAGGTCCTCGCCCAGCACCTGGTCATCGACGACTCGGTCTACCGCGACCCGGACTGGGACAAGGCCGCGCACCACGTGATGAGCCCGCCCTTTCGGCCCAAGCACCACCAGGACGCGCTGTGGGCCGGGCTGCAGTCAGGCATGCTCCAGACCACGGCCACGGACCACTGCTGCTTTTGCACCCCGCAAAAGCGCATGGGCCTCGGCGACTTCCGCAAGATCCCCAATGGGACCAACGGCATCGAGGATCGCATGGCGGTGCTCTGGCACCACGGCGTGCGCACCGGCAAGCTGACGGCCAGCGAGTTCGTGGCCGCGACCTCGACCAACGCCGCCAAGATCTTCAACATCTACCCGCAAAAGGGCTCCGTCCGCGTCGGCGCCGACGCGGACCTGGTGATCTGGGATCCGAGCAAGCGGCGCACGATCTCGGCCAAGACCCACAACCAGAACATCGACTTCTCGATCTACGAGGGCATGGAGGTGATCGGGAACCCGGCGTTCACGCTCTCGCGCGGCCGCGTGGTCTACGAAGACGGCGAGCTCAAGACCACGCGCGGCGCGGGCCGCTACGTCGAGCGGCCGTGTCACGCGACCTACTGGGCAGCCCAGAACCTGCGCAACGACCTCGCGCGGGTCCGCCCGGTCGAGCGCGTGCTCCCCGAGCCAGAGCAGGAAGGGTAGGCGGGCATGGCAGGGATCGTGCCGAAGCTCGAGCTCGATCGCCCCGACCCCAGCTTGGTCAATGACGACATTCGACCGGTGGCGCTCGCAGATCGCCACTGGTCGGTGCTCGCCATGGCCAGCTTGTGGGTCGGCATGGTGGTCTGCGTGCCCACTTACATGCTCGCCGGCGGCCTGATCGATCAGGGGATGAGCTGGGGTCAGGCCGTGCTCACGGTCATGCTCGGCAACCTCGTGGTGCTCGTGCCGATGATCCTCAACGGCCACCCGGGCACCAAGTACGGCGTGCCCTTTCCGGTGCTGGCCCGGGCCAGCTTCGGGGTGTTCGGGGCCCACGTGCCCAGCCTGGCCCGGGCCCTGGTCGCCTGCGGGTGGTTCGGGATCCAGACCTGGGTCGGCGGGGCGGCGGTCTTTCAGCTGATCGACGTCATGGCCTCGGCCGACCTCGCGGCGCTCGCGGATCTGCCGGTGCTCGGCATCAACGCCGTGGAGCTGGCCTGTTTCCTGGGCTTTTGGGCGCTCCAGGTGGTGATCATCCACCGCGGCGTGGAGTCGATCCGCCTGCTCGAGAGCGCCGCGGCGCCCTTTTTGATCGCCATGGGCCTGGCGCTCTTGGTGTGGGCCTACGTCAAGGCTGACGGCTTCGGGCCGATGCTCTCGGCGCCGAGCCAGTTCGACGCGGGCGGTCCGCGCGAGGGCGAGTTTTGGTCGGTGTTCTTCCCCAGCTTGACCGCCATGGTCGGGTTTTGGGCGACGCTCTCCCTCAACATCCCGGACTTCACGCGCTACGCCAAGTCCCAGCGCGACCAGGTCCTCGGCCAGGCCATCGGCTTGCCCGCGACCATGACCTTGTTCGCGTTCATCTCGGTCGCGGTGACCTCGGCGACCACGGTGATCTTCGGCGAGGCGGTCTGGGACCCCACGGTGCTGCTCGGCAAGATGGGCGGGGGCGTCTCGGTGGTGCTCTCGCTGCTCGCGCTGACCGTGGCCACGCTGTCGACGAACATCGCCGCCAACGTGGTCTCGCCGGCCAACGCGATGATCAACGTCAACCCGCGCAAGATCAGCTTCCGCCTCGGCGGCTACGTGACCGCGGGCCTGGGCGTGGTCATCTTCCCCTGGAAGCTGCTCGAGAGCACCGACGGCTACATCTTCACCTGGCTGGTCGGCTACTCGGCGCTGCTCGGGCCGATCGGCGGGATCCTGATCACCGACTACTTCCTGGTTCGGCGCACGCGCCTCGATCTCGAGGGGCTGTACCGCCTCGATGGACCCTACCGCTACAAGGGCGGCTTCAACCCGGCGGCGCTGATCGCCTTGGTCGTCGCCGTGCTGCCCAACGTCCCGGGCTTCATCCACGCCGCCGGCTTCGTCGACGCCGTGGCCCCGATCTGGGACCAGCTGTACTCCTACGCCTGGTTCGTCGGCTTTTTGGTCGGCGGCGGGCTCTACTGGGTGTTGATGCGCGCGCAGCCCCTGGCCGACCAGGCCGACCAGGGCGGCCAGCGCGAAGAGAGCGAGACGACATGAGCGAGATCCTCGGAAAGTTCCAAGCAGACAGCTACGCGTTTTTGGCGGTCGCCCCGGCGCAAAACTGGATCGGCGGTGAGTGGCGCGAGGCCAGCACTGGCGAGCGCGCCGAGGTGATCAACCCCCGCTACGGCCGGGCCATGAGCTCCACCCCGATGTCCGCCGCGGCCGACGTCGACGCGGCGGTCTCGGCTGCTGCGGCTGCCTGGGTCGAGTGGCGGGCGTGGCCGATGCGCGAGCGCGCCCACGTGTTCTATCGCCTGCGCGACTTGATGAACGCCGAGCGCGAGTCGCTGGCCTGGCTGGTCTCCCACGAGAACGGCAAGGTCTACGCCCAGGCCCTGGCCGAGGTCGACAAGGCCATCGAGTGCGTGGAGTTCGGCTGCTCGCTGCCCAACATGGCCGGGGGGCCGCAGCTCGAGGTCAGCCGCGGGGTCCACTGCCAGCTCGTCCATGAGCCGCTCGGCGTGGTCGCCGGGGTCACGCCCTTCAACTTCCCGCTGATGGTCCCGCTGTGGATGATCCCCCAGGCGATCGTCAGCGGGAACTGCTTCGTGCTCAAGGCCTCGGAGCGCGTCCCGCTGTCGACGATCCGCCTGGCCGAGCTCTTCGAGCAGGCCGGTCTGCCCAAGGGCGTGTTCAACCTCGTCCACGGCGGCAAGGCCAGCGTCGAGGCGCTCTGCGATCACCCGCAGATCCGCGCCCTGGCCTTCGTCGGCTCCACGCCGGTGGCCAAGCTCGTCTACGGCCGGGCGGCGGCCGCGGGCAAGGCCGCGCTGTGCCTCGGCGGGGCCAAAAACCACCTCATCGTCGTCCCCGACGCGGACCTCGAGCTCACCGCCGAGAACGTGGTCGCCTCGTTCACGGGCTGCTCGGGGCAGCGCTGCATGGCCGCGGCCAACCTCGTGGCCGTGGGCGACGTCGACGACATCATCGCGGCCATCGCCGAGCGCGCGGCCAAGCTGGTCCCGGGCAGCGACCACGGGGCGATCACCTCGGCGGCCGCGGCCGAGCGCATTCGCGGCTACATCGACGCGGCCGAGCAGAGCGGGGCCAAGGTCCTGGTCGACGGCCGACAAAAGCGCGGCGAGGAGGCGGGCGGCTACTGGCTCGGGGCCACGGTCCTCGACGGTGTGCCCGCGGACAGCCCCGCGGCCCGCGAGGAGATCTTTGGACCGGTGCTCAGCATCATCCGCGTGCCCACCCTCGAGGCCGCGATCGCGTTCGAGAACGCCAGCCCCTACGGCAACGCCAGCTCGATCTACACGACCTCCGGGCACATCGCCCGCGAGGTCATGGGCCGGGTCGAGGCGGGGATGTGCGGGGTCAACATCGGCGTCCCCGTGCCCCGCGAGCCGTTCGGCTTCGGCGGCTGGAACGACTCCAAGTTCGGCCACGGTGACATCACCGGCTGGGACGGGTTTCGGTTTTGGACCCGCCCACGCAAGATCACCACCAAGTGGGCGCTGCAAAAAGACTGGACCTGGATGAGCTGAGCCGAGGAGGACCGCCATGACCATGAGCTCCGAAGAGATGATCCGCGACTGCCTCGAGCACACGATGTTCTCGTGGGCGGCGAGTGGCAAGGTCTCGCCGCTGCCCGTCGCCCGGGCCGAGGGTGTCTACCTCTACACCCCCGAGGGCGAGCGCATCCTGGACTTCAACAGCCAGCTGATGTGCGTGAACATCGGCCACGCGCACCCCAAGGTCGTCGCGGCCATGAAGGACGCGGCCGAGAGCGGGCTGCACTACGTCTACCCCGGCGCGGCGACCGAGCCGCGGGCGCGCCTGGGCAAGCGCCTGGCCGAGCTGTGCCCCGGCGACATCGACAGCTTCTTCTTCACCCTCGGCGGCGCCGAGGCCAACGAGAACGCGATCAAGGCCGCGCGGCTGTACACCGGCCGCCACAAGATCCTGTCGAGCTACCGCAGCTACCACGGGGCGACCAACGCCTGCATGCAGCTGACCGGCGACCCCCGGCGCCTGCACAACGAGCCCGGCGCCCCCGGCTTCGTCCACTTCATGCCGCCGTGGCCCTACGGCTACAGCTACGGCGCCGACGAGGACGAGATCACCAAAAACCACCTGCGCTACCTCGAGGAGCTGATCATGTACGAGGGGCCCGAGACCATCGCGGCCGTCTTCGTCGAGACGGTCACCGGGACCAACGGGATCCTGCCCCCGCCGCGCGGCTGGCTCCAAGGTCTGCGCGCGCTCCTCGATCGCCACGGGATCTTGCTGGTCTGCGACGAGGTCATGTGCGGCTGGGGTCGGACCGGCAAGCTCTTCGCCGTCGAGCACTACGACGTGGTCCCCGACATCCTGACCATGGCCAAGGGTCTGACCTCGTCCTACGTGCCGCTCGGCGCCATGGGCGTGCGCCGCAAGATCGCCGACCACTTCCGCGAGCACGTGTTTTGGGGCGGGCTGACCTACAACGCCCACGCCTTCGCTTGTTCGGTGGCGCTGGCTGCGATCGACGCCCTCCTCGACGAGGGGATGGTCGACAACGCCGCCCGGCTCCAGGGGGTGATGCGCGAGGAGATGGACAGGCTCCAGGCCAAGCACCCCTCCGTCCGTGGGGGTCGCTGCCTGGGGCTGTTTGGGATGATCGACGTGCAAAAGAACGCGGCGGGAGATCCCATTGCACCCTACGACGGGACCCACCCGGCGATGACCAAGTTGGCGGCCTTCTTCCGCGAGGAGGGGCTGTTCACTTTCGTCCGGTGGGGCAGCTTCATGTGCAATCCGCCGCTTTGCATTAGTGAGACACAGCTGCGTGACGGCTTTGCGATCATCGATCGTGGTCTCGACATCACCGACGAAGTCTTCGAAGGTTGAGTCATGCATACGCCTCGCTTCGAATTTCTGACATTGGCTGCCGCGCTGTCCCTGACCTTCGCCTGCACCGACGACGGTGGGGGAGGGAGCGACGACGAGGTCGGCGAGACGCAGACCGGGAGCGAGAGCGACTCGAGTGGGACGAGCGCCGAGGGCTCGAGCTCCGAGGAGTCGGGATCGAGCAGCTCGGAGTCGGGGAGCGAGAGCGAGAGCGAGGAGAGCACCGAGACCGAGACCGAGACCGAGTCGAGCTCGGAGAGCGAAGGGGAGAGCGCCGACACCGAGGGTGAGAGCGCCGACACCGAAGGTGAGAGCGCCGACACCGAAGGGGAGAGCTCCGAGACGACCGGTGAGGAGGAGCCCGAGTCGGACATCGAGGTGGTGATCACCAGCGACAACGCCTACGGCTTTGGCTATGGCACCGAGAGCGCCATGGCCAACTACTACGGCGGCATCGAGAACACGACCGCCGGCCAGATCTTCAACTGCAACGGCGGCCCGGAGACCTACCAGATCCCCGCCGAGGCGGCCGACAACGCCTCTTACCTCTACATCGTGACCTGGGCCGACTCCTCGACGACCCAGGGCGTGATCGCTCGCTTCCGCCGTGACGGCGGGCTGATGGGCTTTGGCGAGGACGTGCTCACCGGCGACGAGGGCTGGGAGGTCTGCGCCACGGGCTCCAACTACAACCCCGGCAGCGGCGGCCCCAGCCTCGACGTGATCAACACGAACATCGTCGACTGCAACGCCGACGCCCTGAGCCCCGACACCTCGAGCGTCGGCTGGGTCGACGACGTGGGCACGGAGTACGGCGCGGTGGTCTTCGGCGAGGACAACACCACGCCCTACGACGGCAGCGCCAAGGCTGGCAACGAGTTCCCCCTCGTGTGCCAGGACGTGATGCCCGAGGAGGCCAAGTGGATGTGGTTCAACTGGGATCCGGCGAACGTGGTCTGGCCGAACCAGAGCCCGTTTTTGTGGCCTGGCGGCTCCAACCCGGACCACCAGTTCCTGATCTTCCGCCTCGCCGCGGACCTGATCCCGGACCCGCAGTAGTGACGCGGACCGCGGCGAATTGGCGATTTTGACGGGGTCGGAGCAGACTGATCCCGTGCTTGCGCGAGCGCGGCGACGAAGCTGGGCCAGGTTGCTCTCGGCGACCGCAGGTCCAGCTTTGTCGTTGGCGCTCGCCGGCTGCGCCGCCCCGGGTCGCTGGACCGACTACACCTCCGTGTCGATCGGCCAGAGCAACGGCGGGCGGATCCACCGCCCGGCGAAGATGCCCAGGCGTGGCGAGGGCTTCGAGGTGCCCCGGACGTGGCGCGAGCGCGGCAACCAGTGGGGGACCGAGGAGCTCGTCGCCCTCGTCGAGCGCACGGCCGCCAAGGTCCGCGCCGAGTCCCCGCGCCGGGTGACCCTGGGCGTCGCGGACCTCTCGCCCAAGCGCGGGGGCAAGACCATGTGGCACGCCAGCCACCAGAGCGGCCGCGACGTGGATCTGATCTTCTACGCCGTCGACGAGCGCGGCCGGCCGATGGCCCCGCCCGCGGTCGAGATGGTCCACTTCGACGGGGAGGGCGAGCCCTTCGTGCCGCGGCAGATGAGCGCGCTCGGCTACGAGGAGCCCACCTGGCAGGCGCGGCGCTTCGACGACGCGCGCAATTGGGCGCTGGTCGAGGCTTTGCTCTCCGATCGCGCCGTCCGCATCCAGTGGATCTTCGTCAGCAACGCGCTCCAGACCCGGCTGCTGCGCTGGGCCGAGAAGAACGAGCGTCCGCGCTGGGTGATCGAGTACGCTCGCGAGGTCATGCGCCAGCCTGGCGCCTCGGCGCCGCACGACGATCACTTCCACGTCCGGGTGTACTGCTCGCGCGCCGATCGTGGCCTCGGCTGCGTCGACACGGGACCGGTCTGGCAGCACGAGAAGAAGACCTACAAGTACGCGGGGCCCGAGCGCTATGAGCCTGCGTTGACGCGGGCGATCATGGTCCGGCCGACCTTCTTTTTACACGGCTGAGGGTGGGGGCTTCGTCGAGGGGCATTGGGCCGTGGCCCTATGTAGCCTGTGCGCGCACAGCGCGAGGTGTGTTCGTAGGCTGCACTGAAGTGCAAAAACGAGCTCCTGCCGCGTCATCTGGAAAAAACCTGGAGAAACCCTGCACGCAGCGCGAGCGCGGGCCGAAGACAGGTCGTGCACGCGACGCTCTCGTCCCTGGTGACACTCCCTCGGAGCTCCAAGTTCCTGCGCAAACGACCGGTGAGGGCCGGGCTGACGGCCCGCGTCACGAGGGTCTGGAGGTCGGATGCGGTTGACAGCTCCAAGCTCCGAACGCGAACCTTTCGGGCCTTGAGGAGACTCGGCGACTACGAGCTACTGCGCAAGATCGGATCCGGCGGAATGGCCGAGGTCTGGATGGGGCGTCGTGCGGCCATGGGCGGAGCGAGCAAGGCCGTGGCGATCAAGCTGCTCGCGCGCAACGTCCTCGACGATCCGGCCTACCGCGAGATGTTCCTCGAGGAGGCGCGGCTGTCGATGCTGCTGACCAACTCCAACGTGGTCCAGGTCTTCGACGTCGGTGAGAACGACGGCGAGATCTACATGGTCATGGAGTGGATCGACGGCCTCAACTTGTCGGAGCTGCGCCGCAAGATGCTCGCCGGAGAGGACAGACTCGACGCAGAGGTCTCGGCGCACATCATCGGCGAGGTCCTGCGCGCGCTGGCCTACGCCCACGGCCTGCACCACGACGGCAGCCAGTCGACGATCGTGCACCGCGACGTCTCGCCTCAAAACGTGCTGCTCTCGGTCTCCGGTGAGGTCAAGCTCGCGGACTTCGGAGTCGCTCGCCTCGCTCGCGAGGAGACCTCGGGGATGCACGTGAAGGGCAAGCTGCGCTACATGGCGCCCGAACAGCTCAAGGGGCGCTCGCGCGAGCCCACCGTCGACATCTACGCCGTGGGGGCGATGCTCCACGAGCTCTTGCTCGGCGAGAAGTTCCGCAACACGCGAGACGAGAGCGACCTCTACTCGATGGTCCTCTCGGGTGAGTACAAGCCGCTGCCTCCAGATACGCCGGCGCCCCTGGCCGAGCTGTGTCATCGCTTGCTCGAGCCCGATCCCAAGCAGCGCATCGCCTCGGCCGAGGAGGCGCTCGAGGTCCTGCACCGCTGGCAGGGCTTCCGCAACAGCTCGATCGAGCTCGCGCGCCTGGTCCGTCGCTGGGTGGGTGTCGAGGCGCCGCGCTCCGGCATCCTGACGAGCGCGATGATGGCCGAGGCCGAGGCTCGGGGCCGAGCGCGGCAACAGGCTGCGACCGCGGACACCGCGAGCGTCGCCCTGGCCGGGTCGACAAAGGGCATCGCGGGATCCGCTCAGACCGCGACCTTGGCGAGCTCACCCTCCGAGGGCAGCGCGCGCACCGATCGTCTCGAGCCGACCGAGGTCGACGAGCCAAGCCGAGACTCGCAGCCCTCGCGCGCGCCCACCGGCGGCCACGCTGTCGAGACGCGAACCTGGGCCGCCAGCGTCGAGCAGGACCCCGGCAAGGTCACGCGCTGGATGGCGCTGATGGCTGTCGCGGTGTTCATGGCCATGGGCTTTGGCGTGCTCGGGCTCGGTTTTGGCATGGGATGGTGGGGGAATGGAGGCGACGATGTAGTCGCAGGTGGGGAAGGGGGCAGCGATGACCTGGAGGGCGTTGATGACGCAGCTGTTGGGCACGCGCTGAGCGAGACATCCTCGCCAGCGGACCTCGGCGGCCCTGCCACGGACTCGCAAGTTGCGATCGTGCCGTCATCCGAGCTCGAAGGTGACTCGACTGGGACCAGCGGCACCGGCGATCCGTCATCCGAACTCGAAGGTGACTCGACTGGGACCAGCGACACCGGCGAGAGCTCCGATGGGGAGACTGCGGACGAGGACGAGGACGAGGACGAGAACGAGGACGAGAGCGGGACCGAGACGACTGAGAAGAAAACTCAGGTGGATAGGACGCCATCGGAGATTACGTTTCTTACAGGCGACTATATGTTTGTCTACGTGAAGATCGCCGGGAAGCAGCTCTCCCTCGAGCCATCTGCGTCGATCTCGCTGCGCCCTGGAAGCTACCGGGTGCAGTTCCGGGAGATCGACGGCGAGTGGAAAAACGCCAAGAAACGCTTGAAAATCAAGGCTGGGCGCGAATACCGGGTTCGGATGAGCAAGGGCGGCGGCTTTGGTGTCCAGGAAGTCCACTGACGCTCGGTGGCCCACAGTTGGCACTGTCCTTTGGGACAATGACCTGTGGATATGTGGATAAGTTGTCTTGTCCTTTTGGACAGTCCCTGATTTGGGACTGAACATAGGATTCGATTCGTTACAGGACGCCTTCGGGATCCACTCGATCGATCCAGTCGTGGACACGCTGGATCGCTCGAATCGATCACTAAGACGGCCCTGGATGGTCGGATCTAGCGTTCCCTAGCACTCTGTTCAGGCCTCTGAAACGCAGAATATAGGCGTTTAGAGGCCATTGGCGGATGTGCGGGATCATCGAGTCTGCTCTTGTGTTCAGGTTTGGAGGTCAACGGGGCCTCTTTGATCTGAAAAAATTTGAGTGGGCGAAGAGAAAGTGCTTCTTTGAATCCACTCAATAGAGTACATTTAGGCGCTCCCAAACAGATTGATCTTCTAATCAGATCTGTCCTAGCGTCTGCGTTCGACTCTCTCCGAGTCCACTTCTCTCCTCGCGCCACTCTCTTCTCGGCTCTCTTTCTTGGCGCATCCACCCGCTCTCTCGAACGCACGATCAAGGTCATGGCCACCGCACTGTCCGAAGCGCAGCTCCGCGAGATCGAAGCCGCCAACGCCGAAGGGCTGACCTCGCAAGAGATCGTCCGGGTGTTCGCCGACCGAAAGGTGCGCTTCTCGGAGGCCAACCTTCGCCGCTACGTGCAGCTCGGGCTGGTCCCGCGCTCGTACCGTGTCGGCCAAAAGGGGCGCCACCAGGGATCCCGGGGCGTGTACCCGATCCGCGCGGTCCGGCGCATCAACTTGATCAAGAAGTTGATGGCCGAGCGCTACACGCTCGAGGAGATCCAAGACAAGTTCCTCGCCTTCAAGGACGACATCGAGACCCTCGACGACGCCAGCACCAAGCTGATCGATCGCTTCGAGGCCAAGCTCGGTGAGCTGCCTGCGACCAACCGACGCGAGCGCCTGTTCGAAGAGCTCGCCCTCGTGCGCCGAGCCGCCGCCGAGCTGCTCGACGCCGTCCATCGCCTGGAAAAGATGCTGATCCCCGCTGCCGGTGCGCGCCGCCCTCGTGGTGGCGGCGTGGCTGACCCCACCGAGCTGCTCTAACACCACACTTCTCGTCCTCGTCAGCCCTCACCACGCCAATGGTCCGCGCCTGTTCGCGCGAAGCCAGGCAGGGCTGCGTCCTCCGACTTCTCCCGACTTCTCCTCCGACCCCTGCTCGAGCGACTGCGAGACCTCCGATGATCGACACCCCGACCAACCCCGAAGCCCAGACCACGGCCCCAGCCCCGGCGATCATGCCGATCAGCGGCAGCATCCCCCCGATCCGGCGACGCTCGAAGGCCAAGACCATCGCCATGAAGCGGCTGACCAAAGAGGAGCTGCGCATCGGCGCGCTGCTCTACCCCGAGCGCAGCTACTGGCGCCCGGAGACCCGCAGCGAGTGCGCCAACGTCTCGCGGCCTTGCCCCTACGTGAGCTGCAAGTACCACCTCTACATCGACGTCAACCCGCGCACCGGCAGCATCAAGGTCAACTTCCCGGAGCGCGAGGTCTGGGAGCTGGACAACTCCTGCGCCCTCGACGTGGCCGAGCAAGGCGGCATCACCCTCGAAGAGGTCGGCGAGATCCTCAACTTGACCCGCGAGCGGATCCGTCAGGTCGAGGTCCGCGGCCTGATGAAGCTCAAAGAGGCTGGCGGCGAGGATCTGATGAGCTACCTGATGCGCCAGTAGGACGCGATCGAGCAGGGCAGGGGCGCGCGTTGCAGCGACGCCGCCGACCGAGCCCGCCATCGCCGACCTCGCACCGACCCCGCGCTCGCCCCTGCGCCCGGTCGGTGTTCGCGTTCGTGCCGACCCGCGCGCGCCCCTGCGCCCGGTCGGTGTTCGCGTTCGTGCCGTCGGGGGCTTCAGCTGCCGAGCACCGCGTGGCCGATGTCGCGGCGGAACTGGCCGCCCTCGAGCTCGATGGTGCCGAGCAGATCGTAGGCCCGGGACAGGGCCGCGCGCAGGTCCGAGCCGCGGGCGCAGGCGCCCAGCACCCGGCCGCCGTTGCTGGTCCACAGCCCAGACTGGGGATCCCGGCGCGTGCCGGCGTGAAAGAGCGCGAGCTCGGGATCCGCGTCGGCGCGGGCCATGGCGGCCTCGAGGCCGACGAGCTCGACGCCCTTCGTGGAGCGCTCGGGGTAGCCGGCCGAGGCCAGGATCACCGTCGCCGCTGGATCACCGGGGAGGTGCTCGTCGGCGAGGCTGCCCGTGGCCGCGGCCAGCAGGCGCGGGACCAGGGGCGTGCGCAGGCCGAGCATCAGCGGCTGGACCTCGGGATCGCCGAAGCGCACGTTGTATTCGATGACCTGGGGATCGCCGGCGGGGTCGATCATCAGGCCGATGAAGAGCACGCCGACGAAGGGCCGGCCGTCCTCGCGCAGGCCGGCCAAGGTGGGGGCGACGATCCGCGCTGCGACCCGCTCGCGCACGGCCGCGTCGACGATCGGCGCGGGGCAGTAGGCGCCCATGCCCCCGGTGTTCGGGCCGGTGTCGCCCTCGCCGATGCGCTTGTGGTCCTGGCAGGGCTCGAAGGTCGCGGCGTGCTCACCGTCGGTGAGCACGAAGAAGCTGGCCTCCTGGCCGCGCAGGCGCTGCTCGAGCACGACCTCGGAGCCCGCGGCGCCAAAGCGACCGCCCTCGAGGCAGGCGCGCAGGGCCGCCTCGGCCTCGGCGTGGGTCTCGGCCACGACCACGCCCTTGCCCGCCGCGAGGCCGCTGGCCTTGACCACGGGGGCCTCGTCGAACTCGCGCAGGGCCGCGAGGCCAGCGTCGAGCTCGCGCACGGTCACGTGGCGGGCCGTGGGGACGCCGTGGCGGGCCATGAACTGCTTGGCCACGGCCTTGCTGCCCTCGAGCTGGGCCGCGCTGGCGCCGGGACCGAGGGTGGGGATCTCGGCGCGGCGCAGGGCGTCGGCGAGGCCGTCGACCAGCGGGGCCTCGGGGCCGACGATCGCCAGCTCGACGGCCTCGCGGCGGGCGAGCTCGACCACGGCGCCGTGATCGTCGGCGGTGGCGAGGCAGCGGGCCCCGGGGAGCCTGGCGATGCCGTCGTTGCCCGGGGTGGCGAGGACCTCGTGGCCCTCGTGGACGCAGCGCCAGGCGAGGGCGTGCTCGCGGCCTCCGCCGCCGACGATCAGGATCTTGGTCATCGCAAAACTCCGGGGCTTTGGGTTTTGGGATCAGTGCCTGAAGTGGCGCTCGCCGGTGAACACCATGGCCATGTCGTGCTCGTCGCAGGCCGCGATCACCTCGCGGTCCTTGATCGAGCCGCCAGGCTGGATCACCGCGCGAACGCCCGCCTCGGCGGCCGAGTCGATGCTGTCGCGGAAGGGGAAGAAGGCGTCGGAGGCCAACACGGCGCCCTTGGCCAGGTCGCCGGCGCGCTTGATCGCCTGACGCACGGCCTCGACCCGCGAGGTCTGGCCGCCGCCGATGCCCACGGTCACGCCGTCCTTGACGAGCACGATGGCGTTGCTGCGCACGTGCTTGCCCACGCGCTGACCGAGGTCGAGGCTGCGCAGCTCGCCGGCGTCGGGCTTGCGAGCCGTGGGCACCTGGCCGTCGCTCGCGGCCACGCCGATGGTGTCCTCGCGCTGCATGAGCAAGCCGCCGGCCACGGAGCGCACGCGCAGCGGCGCGGGCCCGGCGTGGGCGGCGAACATCTCGGGGACCTCGAGCAGGCGGAGCTTCTTTTTCTTGGCCAGGATCGTCCGGGCCTCCTCGCTGTAACCCGGGGCGACCACGACCTCGAGGAAGGTCTCGATCAGCTTCTCGGCCGTGGCCGCGTCGACGATCTCGGTCAGCGAGACGATCCCCCCGAAGGCGCTCTCTGCGTCGGCCTCGCGGGCGCGCAGGTAGACCTCGGCGAGGCTGTCGCCGCTCGATCCGATGGCCGCGCCGCAGGGCGAGAGGTGCTTGAACACGGCGGCCGCCTTGGCGCCCTCGGCCAAGCCGGCGTGGAGGTCTCGGATCAGCCCCAGGGCCGCGTCGGCGTCGAGCAGGTTGTTGTAGCTCAGCGCCTTGCCCTGGTGGACGAGGGCTTTGTCGAGGCCCGTGGGCTCGTCGGCGGCGTAGCTGGTCGCAAAGAAGCGCGCGTGCTGGTGGGGGTTCTCGCCGTAGCGCAGCTCGACGACGGGCTCACCGGAGACGAAGAGCCCGGCCGGGACCTGCTCGGCGGGGGCGGCCTCGCCGGCGTCGTCGTAGCTCGAGAGGTAGGTGGCGATGGCCGCGTCGTAGCTGGCGGTGTGCGCGAAGGCCTTGCGCGCCATGGCCCGGCGGAAGCCCTCGGGGAGCTTGCCCGCGCTCTCGCGCAGGGTCTCGCCGAGGGTCGCGTAGTCGTCGGGATCGACGATCACGGCCACGCGCGGCCAGTTCTTGGCGGCGGCGCGGACCATGGTGGGGCCGCCGATGTCGATGTTCTCGATCGCGTCCTCGAAGCTGCACCCGGGCTTGGCGATGGTCTCGCGGAAGGGGTAGAGGTTGACGATCACCAGATCGATGGGCGCGATGCCGTGAAGCTCGAGCTCGCGCTCGTGGGCCGCGGTCGGCAGGGCCAAGATGCCGCCGTGGATCTTGGGGTGCAGGGTCTTGACCCGGCCGTCGAGGATCTCGGGCGCCCCGGTGAACTCGGACACCTTGACCACGGCCACGCCGAGCTCGCTCAGCGCCTTGTAGGTGCCGCCGGTCGAGAGCACCTCGACGCGGTGGGCGATCAAGATCTCGGCGAGCACGTCGAGCTTGGACTTGTCACTGACGCTGACGAGCGCGCGGCGCAGGGGGGCAGGCGAGGTCGACACGGCGTCCCGGTACCATAGGGGCGGTGGGGTGACCAGCGCGGGAGGGGAGTCCGCCCAAGCTCACACCCCCCGCGCCCCTCGCGAGGTCCGCTATACGGTTCACGCCTCGCTCCGCTCGCGGTATAGGGCCCCCCATGGCCAGGATTCGCGCCTTCGAGGGCCTCCGCTACGACCTCCCCCGAGCCGGGGAACCCGCTGATCTGCTCGCGCCGCCCTACGACGTCATCGACGCCGAGCAGCGGGCCGCGCTCGCGGGCGCGTCGCCGCACAACTGTGTCCACGTGATCCTGCCCGAGGCCCCCGCGGGCAGCGAGGATCCCCTGGCCAAGTATCGCGCCGGCGCCGAGGCCTTCCGCAAGCTGACGGCCGAGGCCTTCGTGCGCGACCTCGAGCCGAGCATCTACGTCTACCACCAGCGCTTCGAGTCCGAGGGCCAGACCTACACCCGCAAGGGCTTCATCTGCCTGATCGAGCTGACCCGCTTTGGCCGCGGCCCGGTGCTGCCCCACGAGCGCACCTTGTCCGGGCCCAAGCAAGATCGCCTCGAGCTCATGCGGGCCTGCGACGCCCACCTCGAGCTGGTGTTCGGGATGTTCTCGGATCCCGAGCGCGCCTGGGAGGCCGCCGTCGAGGCGGCCCGCGGTGAGCCGGTGATGGCGGTCGAGTGGGACGGGGTCGAGCACACGCTGTGGCGCGTCCACGATCCCGAGGCCTGCGCCGCGCTCGAGGCCGTGCTCGCCGATCGCAACATCTACATCGCCGATGGTCACCACCGCTACGAGACCATGTGCACCTTCCGCGACGAGCTCGAGGCCGCCGGCCGGGGCGAGGCCGCGAAGTGGGGGATGATCTACCTCAGCAACCTCGACGACGACGGCCTGGTCGTGCTGCCGACGCACCGCCTGGTCCACGGCATCGAGGCGCAGGCCCTCGACGAGGTGATCGCTCAGCTGCGGCCCTACTTCGACGTGGAGGCGCGGGCGCTGCCCGGGGATCCTGCGGACCTGCGCAGCACGCTGATCGGCGCGAGCGAGGCCGCGGACGGCCGCGCGGCCGTTGGCCTGGCGGTGCCGGGGGAGGGGACGATGCAGCTGCTGACCCTGCGCGCGGACTTCGATCCCGCCGCGGCTGGGCTGGGTGCGCTGCCCGAGGCCCTCCAGCGCCTCGACGTCGCGCTGCTCCACGAGCTCGTGCTCGAGCGCGTGCTCGGGATCAGCAAGGAAGCCCAGGCCGCCAAGACCAACCTGCGCTACTACAAGTCCACGCCCAAGGCGCTGGCCGTGGCCCAGGGCGACGACCCCGAGGGCGGCACGCAGCTGGTCTGCTTCATGAACGCGACTCCCGTCGGCGACGTGGTCGCGGTCTGTGACAGCGGCGAGGTCATGCCGCAAAAGAGCACCTTCTTCTTCCCGAAGATCCCCACCGGCCTGGTGTTCCGCGACATCGGGCGCTGAGATCATGGCGAAGGCCGAGGTCAAGGCCGCGAAGACGACGGCGATCGTCGACGCGAGCGTGTTCAACCCGTTGCCGACCGGCGCCCGCGATGGCCTGCCGGGGCCGACGCGTCGGCGCCGGGCCGTGAGCGAGGGGCTGCTGCGGACCTTCGAGGCCTGGGGCTACCGCGAGGTCGCCCCGGCGCTGCTCGAGTACTTCGAGGTCCTCGGCCGCGGCCTCGACGACGCCATGCGCGAGCGCTGCGTTCGCTTCATCGAGGCGGGGACCGGCGAGCTGATCGCCCTGCGCTCGGACGTGACCCCGCAGATCGCCCGCATGGTCGCCCAGCGCGTCGGCGGCTCGGTCCAGGCCGGCGACGCCATGCGCCTGTGCTACGCGGCCACCTTGGTCCGCCTGCCCGCGGGTCACTACGATCGCGCGGAGCTCCACCAGGTCGGGGTCGAGTACGTCGGCGACGGCAGCCCCGAGGCCGACGCCGAGCTGATCGGCCTGGCCGACGAGGCCCTGCGCGGCCAGGGCTGCGCCACGCACCGCTTCGATCTCGCGCACACCGGCGTGATCCGAGGGATGCTGGCCGAGCTCGAGCTGCCGCCCGCGGCCGAGCGCGAGCTGCGAGGTCGACTCGCGCGCAAGGATCGCGAGGGCCTGAGCGCGGCGCTCGAGCGCTGGGGCGTGCGCGGCAAGGTGGGCGAGGCCGCGGCCAGCCTCTGCGATCTCCACGGCGAGCCCAAGCTGCTGGCCGCTGCCGAGCGCAAGCTGGCGCCCCTCGGCCCCGGCGTGGGCGAGGCCGTCGCGCGCCTGCGGGCGGTGGTCGCCGCCCTCGCGGCCGAGCACCCCGGGGTCCACGAGCGCCTGCTCGTCGACCTGGGCGAGGTCCGCGGCTTCGACTACTACACGGGCATGCGCCTGCGGGTCTGGGCGCCAGGCTCGAGCGAGCCGGTGGTCCGTGGCGGACGCTACGACGACATGCTCGCGCGCTATGGCGCCTCGCTGCCGGCCACGGGTTTCGCCGTGGACCTCGACGCCCTCGAGGAGGCGCTGTTAGCCGCCGGGGTGAGCGTCGAGGGCGAGCAGGCTCTGGCGGCGCGGATGGTCGCCATCGCGCCGCCACCAAAACGGGCCAGCAAGGCGCTGCGCGCACAGCTGCGCGCGGAGGCGGCCGCCGAGGCCAGGGGCGCGCGCGCTCGGGGCTTGCGCGCCTGGATCGACACAGAGCTCGGCTTGGAGGCCGCGCAGGCCATGGCCGATCGTCGCGACGCCGCGCGTTTGAGCTGGCTGCGCGTCGACGGTCGTGAGATTGTCCGTGAGCGCTGGCGCCGACGCGCCAGCGGCTGGCGGCAGGAGAAGGTGATGCACGGGAGTTCGAATACATGAGCACGCTCGCGGTGGTCGGCGCCCAATGGGGCGACGAAGGCAAGGGCAAGGTCGTCGACGTGATCGCGGCCGAGGCCGATCTCGTGGCCCGCTACGCCGGTGGCAACAACGCCGGGCACACCCTGGTGGTCGAGGGTAAGAAGATCGTCACCCACCTGGTGCCCTCGGGCTGCACCTACCCGGGGACTCGCTGCCTGCTCGGCGCGGGCATGGTCATCGACCCCGAGGTCTTCAAAGAGGAGATCGCGGAGATCCGCGGGCAGGGGCTGCTCCAGGGCGACGAGCTGCGGGTGTCCCTCGACGCCCATGTCATCTTTCCTTTTCACAGGGAGCTCGATGGGTTGCGCGAGGACGCCTCGGCGGCGCAGACCATCGGGACCACGCGACGCGGCATCGGCCCGGCCTACGAGGCCAAGGTCGCCCGGCGCGGCATTCGGGTCCGCGACTTGCTCTCGCCCGCGCGCTTGCGCGAGCGCCTCGAGCACAACAAGCGCGCCCTCGAGCCCGAGTTCGCCCGCCTCGGCCGCGACCGCGAGATCGACGTCGATGCCCTGTGCGCACAGGCGGCGAGCTGGGCCGCGTGGATGGGCCCGATGGCCTGTGACGCGAGCGCCGAGGTGCTCGACTTCGTCGCCGCGGGCAAGCGCGTGCTCTTCGAGGGGGCACAAGGTGCCCTGCTCGACGTCGACCACGGCACCTACCCCTACGTGACCTCGAGTTCGACCATCGCCGGTGGCGTGTGCACGGGGTTGGGGATCGGGCCAACCCTGGTCGATGGGGTCTGGGGCATCACCAAGGCCTACACGACTCGGGTCGGCGCGGGGCCTTTCCCGACGAAGCTCGAGGGCGAAGCTGGAGATCGCCTGCGCGACGCGGGTGGTGAGTACGGCGCGACCACGGGGCGCCCGCGCGACTGCGGCTGGCTCGACCTCCCCGCGCTGCGCCTCGCCGCCCGGCGCAATGGCCTCACCGGCCTGGTGGTCACCAAGCTCGACGTGCTCGCGTGCCTGCCGAAGATCGAGATCTGCACGCGCTACGCGGACGACCTCGACCCCGGTCGAGACGGCTTCGACGAGGCCGCGCCGGTCTACGAGGCCGTGGGTGACTGGGCCGGCGGCCCCGAGTGGGGTGAACGCGTGAGCAAGGCTCGGCGCCCCGACGAGCTCCCCGCGCCGGTCCGCCGCTATCTCGATCGCATCGAGGAGGCGACTGGCGTGCCGATCACGATGATCTCCGTCGGTGCCGATCGCGAACAGACCATTCGCCTATCGGACGCGTTCTGAGCCCCGTGCCGCCGGCCGCCCCGCCTCGATCCACGCGCCTGCGCCCCCTCGTCGGCCCAGAGGGGGTGTGCAGGGGGTCGGGGTTCTCGGCGCCAATGCGGCGTTCCCGTGGCGCCTCGGCGCCCGTCACCAGGCTGAAACGACCACCGCGCAACCATGCGGACTCACCGCGGAACCGCCCTCAGGCCCACCTGCAACCCACCGATGAGTTTGGTGGCGAGGGGAGGGCTTCGGTGGTTGTGTGCCCACACCTCGTTCCATATACTGGCGCCCCCTCCACCGGTGGCTCCGGTCGCTCGCGTGGGCTCAACGTCCCCATGACGCCAAGCTTCAGCCTCCCAGACGTTCGGGACGCGACCGCAGCAGCGGCGCCCCGAATCTCCTTCCGGGCCGACGAACAGATCCGCAGAGGCCAGCCGGCGATTCCGGCAGAGGAACCCAGCCCATGAGAATCGAATGCGACAAGTGCGGTGCGAAGTACTCCATCGCGGACGAAAAGGTCCGCGGGAAGACCTTCAAGATCCGCTGTAAGAAGTGCAGCAACGTCATCATCGTCCGCGACAAGGCTGCGGGCGGTGACGCCGGTGCCGCTGCGGACGAGGGCGCCGCCGCAGATGAGCCCGCTGGCTGGCACATCGCAGTGGACGGCGAGACCGTCGGGCCGATCTCCGAAGACGACGTCCGCAAGCGCTACGACGCCGGTCAGATCGACAAGTCGACCTCCGTTTGGCAGGAGGGCTTCGAAGACTGGATCGAGCTCGGTCAGGTCGAGGCCTTCGCCGATCTCCCCGATCGCGCCGCGGGTGGTGCCGCAGCGGCTGCCGCTGGCGGTGCCGCCGTTGCAGCTGCTGGTGCGGCTGCCGATCCCTTCTCCGGTGGCGCCTCCGAGGACGCCTTCTCCGGCGGGAGCGGTGAGTTCGGTGGCGGCGGTGACTTTGGCGGTGGCGGTGACTTCGGCGGTGGCTTTGGCGACCAGCCCGAGGAGCCCCCGGCGGCCGCGTCTTCCTCTGCTTCGGCCGCGGCCGAAGAGGAGTCGCCCCGGGTGTCGTCGCTGACGGGTCAGCGCAACGAGAACTCGGTGCTCTTCTCCCTCGACAGCCTCAAGGCGATGGCGTCGACGGGCAAGCCGTCCAGCGCGGGCCCGGTCCGCGCCGCGCCCTCGACCACCGCGCCGGCCTCCGAAGGCTCGGGGCTCATCGACATCCGCTCCATGAGCGCGATGCTCGACGAGCAGGGCGGTGGCGGTGGCGGTGGCGGTGGCGGTGGCGAAGACGAGATGCTGCCCAGCTTTGGCGGCGGCGGTCTCGGTGGCCTCTCGGTCGAGCCGCTGGCCAGCGAGCCCACGCCCACGGTCACCCCCGAGCCCACTCCGCAGCGCTCGAACGCGCCGATATACATCCTCATCGGCCTGCTCACCGTCGGCCTCCTCGGCGCCGGCGCCTTCATCCTCCTGAAGCCGCCCGTCGAGCCCCAGATCATCGAGAAGACCATCGTCACCCCCGGCACCGTGGCCGAGAAGGACGATGACGACGACAAGGGCAAGGAGAAGGACGAAGAGGACGACGAGAAGGACGACGAGAAGGACGAGGACACCGGCGACACCGGCGAGACCGGCGACGAGGAGTCGGGCAAGTCCAGCAAGTCGGGCAAGTCCAGCAAGTCGGGCAAGTCCAGCAAGTCCGGCTCGAGCAGCGGTTCCGTGGCCTCGAGCGGAAGCAGCTCGAGCAGCGCGTCCTCGGGCTCGTCCTCGGGCAGCTCGTCCTCGGGCACCAAGTCCGGATCCTCCGAGCCCGACGTCGACTGTCTCCTCGACCCCAACTTGCCCAAGTGCAAGAAGGGCGGCAGCAGCAGCTCGTCCGGCTCGTCCTCGGCGGCGGTCGACCCCAGCTTGCCCAAGAAACTCGGCACCGCCGAGATCAAGAAGGGCATCGACTCGGTCAAGGCGCAGGCCAAGGCCTGCGGGCCCAAGAACGGGGCCGCGGCCGGCACCAAGGTCATGGTCAAGTTCTCGGTCAAGGGTTCCTCGGGCACGGTGGCTTCGGCCACGCCGACCGGCGAGCACGCCAGCACGGCGCTCGGCTCTTGTGTGGCGGCGGCCGCCAAGAAGGCGACCTTCCCCAAGTTCCAGGCGGACCAGCAGGGCTTCCAGTTCGGCTTCCGGATGTGAACCCAGCTCGACTGGAGCGGGCCTGAGCCCGCGCGAGAGGCCACCACTTGGTGGCCTCTTCGTTTTGGTTGATGGGGATTGGGCGCTACTACGCGAGGAGAGCTTCGCGGACGCGCTGGACGGTCGCCTCCACGGCCTCGTCGTCGACGCCGAGGTGCACGACCAGGCGGATCTCTGCGTACTTGTTTGGATGGCAGAGCACGCCGCGGGCGCGGATCCGGGCGCACAGCGGCTCCGCGTCCTCGCCGGCTGGGAGGTCGAAGCGCACGATGTTGGTCTGCGGCTCGATCGCGGTCCAGCAGGGGAGATCCTTCAGCTCTGCCCACAGCGCGCGGGCGCGGCGGTGGTCGTCTGCGAGGCGCGCGATGTGGTGCTCGAGGGCGTGGCGCCCGGCGGCGGCGAGCACCCCAGCTTGGCGCAGCGCGCCGCCAAAGGCGTGGCGGGTGGCGCGGGCGCGGGCGATGAAGTCGTGCTCGCCGACGAGCACCGAGCCCACGGGGCAGCCCAGGCCCTTGCTCAGGCATACGCTCACGCTGTCGGCGACGCTGGCGAGGGTACGCATGGGCAGGCCGCTGGCCACGTGGGCGTTCCACAGCCGGGCACCGTCGATGTGGACCGGACGCCTGTGGGCCTGGGCGCGCTCGAACACGGCCCGCATCGCCTCGTGCGGCCAGACCAGGCCACCGGCGAGGCCGAGGGTGTTCTCCATCCAGACCAGGCCCACGCGCGGCCAGCCGCAGCGCTCCTCGAGCAGCCGGGCCGCGAGGGTGTCGGCGTCGAAGCCCGCGCGATCGCCCAGCGCTTCGACCTGGACGCCGGACAGGCGGGCAGGGGAGGCGTCCTCGTGGACCTGGACGTGGGCCTCGGCGACGCAGGCGAGGACCTCGCCTGGGCGGGCGTGGGTGGCCACGGCGATCTGGTTGGCCATGGTCCCCGAGGGCAGCAGGAGCGCGGCGGGTTTGCCGAGCAGCGCCGCGACCTCGGCCTCGAGGGCGTTGACGCTTGGATCGTCGGCGTAGCAGTCGTCCCCGACCGGCGCGGCGGCCATGGCCGCGCGCATGGCTGGGGTCGGCTTGGAGACCGTGTCGCTGCGCAGATCGATGACCGCCGTCATGATCCGCGTTCTAGCTCGATCACGGCTGGATCAGGGATCCAGGGGCGCCGGCATCAAGGGCACGGAGTGATCGTCCTCGGGATCATCCTGCTTGGGCGGCGGCTCCTCTTCGCGCTTGGGCGGGGATGCCGGCTGCCCGCGCTCGGCGCGAACCTTGGCAGCGAGCCCGTCGAGGATGGCGTTGGGCAAGTGCACGGGCCCGGCGCTGGTGCTCACGGACACGCTCACCGAGGGCCGGCCAGAGGAGTCTTCGGTCGCAAACATCTCGAGGCTGCCAGATCCCTGGCGATCTCCCTCGAGGTCGAACTCGAACAGGATGTAGCCGGCCTCCTCGTCGCGGTCCGTCACCTCGAAGCCACGATCGATGCGCAGGTAGCGAATCGCGGTCGGCCACACCTGGGGGAAGGGGTAGCTGAGCACGCGCTGGTGCTCGATCATCGCGGCGCGGTGCTCGGGGGTGTGGGAGGCGTCGAGGGCGTCCTCGCCCTGCCCGGGAGAGGCGCCGACCTCCCGCTCGGGGATCGCGGCCACGCCCACGCAGGTCGCAAGTAGCGCGATCAGGGCGAAGGGGCCGACATGCATGCGTCGGAGCGCGCGCGCCGAGGTCATGGTCGGACGCTAGAGGGGGGTAGCGCGGCGAGCAAAATTCCGGCATTTTTGAGCAGACGCATATCGAGGCCAAGCAGCCGGGGCAAACCGCCTCATTGGCTCGTGCGTTCGGCCCAAAGTTCGTGATCTCCCGTACCGCTTCGACACGAAGCAACCTGGTAGATCGAGATCGCCCCCAGCCCCAGCGGTAGCAGCAGTCGCCCAGCAGCAGCGGAGTCCAGGACAGCATGACACGAGAAAACTCAGCCCTGATCGCGCTAGAGGAGCTCAAGAACCTCGAAGCTCAGCGAGTTCAACAAGTCGAGGACGAGCAGCGCCGCCTAGATGAAGCAGAGCGCGCGCGCGTCGAGGCCGAAGAGCGGGCCCGCCGTGAAGAAGAGGAGCGCCTGCGCCAGGAAGAAGAGGAGCGCCAGCGCGTCGAGCAGGAGGCTCGCGAGGCCAAGGAGCGAGAGGAGCGGATCCGCATCGCCGAGGCCGAGGCTCGCAGCCGCGCCGAGCAAGAGGCCCGCCTGCGCGAGGAGCAGATGCGACTCGACGCGCAGGTCAAGATGGCCGAGCGCAAGAAGACGCCCTACTGGCTCTACATCACCGCCGGCGTCCTCGCTGTCGGCCTCGCCGTGGGCGGCTACTTCCTCGTTCAAAAGCGCAAGGAGAACGAGCAGATCGCCGCCGAGAAGGCCCAGCAGGCCGAGGAGCTCGAGGCCGAGAAGAAGGCCCGCGCCGCCGCCGAGGCCGAGGCCGCCGAGCTCAAGAAGAAGCAAGAGGAGCTCGACAAGAAGGCCAAGGATCTCGAGAGCAAGCTGGCCAAGGCGACCACCGAGACCGAGCGTGCGGCCATCCTCGCCGAGCAGGCCAAGCTCAAGGAGGAACAGGACGCGCTCGACAGCAAGAAGAAGAGCAACAAGAAGAAGGGCGGCGGCAGCAGCAGCTCCTCTTCGAGCAAGTCCAAGCCGGCCACCAAGGAGCGCAAGGACAAGATCAAGCTCGGCGGTGGCGACAACCCGCTCGGCGGGCTCTGATCGAATCGGCTAGGAGCCCGTGGTGGAACCCAGCGCGGCTCCTGGCGCCGGGTTTTTCGTCGAGGGCGCGAAGCCAAAACGCCGCTGTACCGGGCGTACTGCCAGTTTTGGCGACAAAGCCCTCGGCGAAAAGACCAAGCGAGGTGTCGTGTTGGGTTTCACCACGGGCTCCTAGCTCTCAGCCAAGCTCGGGCGCGTCGGTGGGGCACTCACCGGCGCGCTCGTCGTTTGCGCTGTGCTGGTGCCACGTTGGAGATGAGCGGCGAAGAAAAGCGCTTGCGAGCGCCCGATACCCGTGTTAGTTCACCGTCCCCACGACGACCGCGGCACGGTGGCCAAGTGGTAAGGCAGAGCTCTGCAAAAGCTCTATTCGCCGGTTCGATTCCGGCCCGTGCCTAACTCGAAAAACAAAGCGAGCGAGCCAAGCGGCTCGCTCGTTTTGTTTTCGGGCCAGGCGCTGGGTCGAGGGGGCTGCCGTTGCCAGCTGAGCCTCGCTCCTGGGCCCAGTTCGCCGGTCCAGTTCGACGGATCAGTTCGCCGCGACCTCGGGCTTTTGGGCCGCTCGCCGCGGCGACTCGGGCAGCTCTTTCCACTGCAAGAAGCGCTGGGCCATCTGGTACTCGAAGTCGCCGAGCATGCCGGCGGCGATCACCTCGCGCATGTGCTCGAGGCTCGCGTCGTGCTGGCCGCCTCGCCACTGCGCTAGCCCGGCGTAAAAGTGCGCCTCGGAGCGCTGACGCGGCTCGCCGGCGGCGGCGATCAGCGCGTCGCCGTCGAGCTCACCGAGGCCGTGGAGGGCGAGCTTGCGCTGCCAGGCGTCGTTGGACGCGTCGTCGGCGTAGCTGCGCAGGCGGGCGAGGGCCTCCTCGCCGGCGTCGGGTTGCTTCAGGCGCGCGGCGAGATCGGCCACCCACAGCGAGAAGTAGACCTCGAGCTCGTCGTTGGAGCCCTCGGAGGCGAGGGCGTCCATGAAGATCTCGCGGGCCTCGTCGAGGTGGGCGTGGACGAAGGTGAAGGTCATCGCGTCGCCGTAGATCCCGACCGAGTCGGGGGCGAGGCTGTGGGCCGCGCGGTAGTCCTTCATGGCGAGGTCGATCTCGCCGAGGCTGAAGAACACGGTGACCCGGCGGGTCAGGAATTCGACGCGGACGAAGTCGGCCAGCCCGGGGTAGCCGAGCAAGGTGTTGAGCTGGCTCAGGGCCTCGCGCAGCGGCGCCTCGGCGGCCTGGGGACGACCCGCGAGGACCTCGATGTCGGCGAGCTGGACGTTGGCGCGGATCTGCCAGTCGTAGCGCTCGAGCTGATCGGAGAAGGGCAGGGCCAAGATGCGCTCGAAGGTCGCGCGCGCCGTGTTGAACTCGCCGCGCCGCGCCGCGATGGTCCCGAGCAAGGACAGGGCCATGGGCTGCGGCTCGAGGGCGACGGCCTCCTCGAGCAGGCGCTGGGCCTCGTCGACGTAGCCCGCGTCGAACTCGGCGACGGCCACGGTCATCCACGCCATGGGCAGCCCCGGCTCGACGGGCTGCTGTGGCCAGGTGTCGCGGGCGCGGGCGTGGAAGTCTTCGACGCGGGCGAGGGTCTGGGCGGCCTCGTCGGCCCCGCGGGCGCCCTCGCGCTCGAGCACGAGCTGGTAGAGTTCGGCGAGCTCACTCCACGCGCGGTGGAGATCGTTGCGGTCGCTCGCGCGGCTCTTGCCCGCGAAGGCGCGCTCGTAGTGGACGATCGCCGCCTCGTGGAGGTTGAGGGCCCGCAGCACCCGGCCGCGCGCGAGGTTGGCCGGCGGATCGCCCGGGTCGCGGGCCAGGGCCCGGCGGGACAGGTTGTCGACGATGCCCCAGCTCTGGGCGACGATCTCTTCGGGCAGGCCACCGCCAGGCTCGGGGGTGAACTCGTGGATCAGCTGGACGAGATCCGCGGACGAGCGCGCGTCGGCTCGGGTCGCGTCGGCGATCAGATCGCGCAGCGCTCGGGTCGACTCGTCGACCTCGAGGCGATCGATGGCGGCGACGGCTGCCTGGGGATCGTCGGCGCGCAGGTGGGCGCGGGCGACGAGGTAGCCGGTGTAGATCACCCGGGGATCTCGGCTGCCCTCGCGCTGGGCGGCCCGGTGGCGCTCGAGGTAGGTGTCGGCCAGGGCCTCGGTCAAAAAAGGGCTGGGGAAGACCGCGCTGGCGCCCTCGAGCAGGCGCTCGAGCACGTCGCCGTAGCGGGGATCCGTGCCGAAGGCGCCCGTGCGCTCGAGCCAGTCCTGCAGCAGCGTGTAGTCCGCTTGGGCCTGCGCGCGGGCCTCGGCGTCGCCAAAGACCTCGATGAAGGCCAGGGCGAGCAGGGCGGAGCCCTCGTCACCGCTCTGGGCGACCTGCCCGTAGACCCGACGACCGATCGCAGCGGCCTTGGGGTTGGGCTTGGGCTCGGCCAGCTCTCGGGGCAGCCACAGCCCCGCGAGCTGCTCGAGAGCGCCCACTGCGGCGTCGTCGCGGTCCTCGTCGAGGGCCTCGTCGACGTAGCCTGCGAGGTAGTCGATGAGCTTCTCGCGGAGCGCTGCGCGGCTGGCGTCTGCGGGATCGAGGAGCGCGTAGGCGTTTCGCGCGGCCTCGAAGTCGCCGAGATCGTCGATCTCGGCCGGGACCTGAAGGGAGGGCGCGTGGGTCCCCGCGGCGTGGGTCTTGGTACAGGCCGGCGCGGCGAGGAGCAGCGCCAGGGTCAGGAGCAATGGCCGACGGGGCACTCGGGGAGTGTACGGGCCAGATGCTCGGGGTGCGAGTGGCCGGCTCAGCGGCGGGCCGGGAGCTCGCGTGCGCCGATCCCACGCTCGGACCAGCGGACCGAGAAGATGATCGTGTGCACGGCCCCCACGTAGAGCGCCGCGTTGGTCGGCTGGGCCCGGCCGGCGAGCACGGCCTCGGCCGAGGCGTGGTTGATGTCGCCGCCGCTGGCCTCGAAGGCCACCGCGTCCGTGGGGTCGTAGGCCGGCGTCCTGCCGCCGGGGCCGACCCGGGTCGGGAGCGAGAGATCGAGGCCGTAGGCGGGGACCAGCGACCAGGTGCCCGAGCGCCCCGGGAGGTTGAAGCTCGTGCCGATGCTGGCGAGCACCGTCCAGCCGTCGCTGCTCGCGGCGGTCAGCGAGTCGGGGTCGACGGCCGGCGAGTTGAAGCCCGCGCCGAGCAGGAGATCGACCCGCGGGACGCAGCGCATGCGCTTGCCCGTGGTCGGATCGATGGTCGGCCCGCTGCACAGGACCTTGTAGTAGGGCAGGTTCGCGCCGACGAGATCGTCGAGGCGATAGCGGGCCCACAGCTCCGCGCCGTAGACGTCGCGCAGGCCGCGATAGATCGTCGTCTCGGACAGGGTCGAGGCGCTCTGGTCGAGGCCGACGAGCTCGAGCTGACGCCCGTCGCGGTCATCACAGCCGCCGCCTTTCTCGCTGCCGGGGCAGCGGTCGATCCAGTAGAGGTTGGCGTCGAGCTGCCAGTTGCCGATCCCGCCCGCGATGCCCACGGCGAGCTCCCGGGGCAGGGTCTCGGTCAAGGTCGCCGCGATCGCCGAGGCGCTCTCGCAGGTCGGCAGCGAGTCGTCCTCGGTGTCGTCGGAGCAGACCACGGCCTCGCCGTTGAGGGTGATCGTCCCGCCCTCGAGCAGCGGCTGCGTGCGGTAGCGGATGCCCACGGTCAGGCGGTCGCGGATCGCAAACGCGACGCCCACGGTCAGCGCGAAGTCGAGGCGGCTCGAGGGCGAGTCTCGCAGGCCGAACCAGCGCAGCTTGGTGCTGCCGCGGAAGCTCAGGCGCTCGGCGCAGTCGGGGTTCTCGACGCCGTCGACGCTGGCATCGCAGCCCTCGTCGCTCGAGGTCAGGGCGGAGTCGATGTCGCGGGCGAGGTAGGTGCGCTGGCGCGGGAAGTGGAGCGTGGCCCCGACGCTCATGAAATCGAGGGCGTTCCAGGCCAAGGAGAGATCGAAGTCCGTGCGCAGCTCGAGGGCGCCGCCTTGGCGGACCTGGGGGCAGATCCGCGAGCTGTCGAAGGTGCAGCCGATGTCGTCCTCGGGCGCGAGGTGGTAGCTCAGCGCCGAGTCGCTCGCGTAGCGGTAGCGGCCGTCGAAGGTGTGGACGGCCGCTCCGATCGCGATCGGATCGAGCAAGAAGCTCGCGCCGATGAAGTAGTCGAAGGCCGGGTTGGCGAGATCGATGCGCTCGCCGAGGCTGTCGGTGGGGGCGCCGTCGCTGTCGATGGCGAAGCGGCGCACGGACAGGTGATCCACGCCTGTCCGCAAGGTGGTCTGAAAGTTGAGCCCCGGCAGCGCGCCGAGCATCGCGGGGTTGTGATAGATGCCGGTGACCGACGCGGTCGCGGGTCCCTGGGCGTGGGCGCCAGACAGGCGATTGGCGACCCCCGGGCTCGCCTCGGCGAGCGCAGGGATCGTCCAGATCGTCGCACCCAAGGCCAGCGCCGGCACGAGGGAGCATCGCGGAGCCTTGGCGCCCGCCGGCCTCCGGGGATGGGGCACGGGCGGGAGCATAACGCTTTGCTGGCCCATGCACGTGCGTATGCGCAAAGAGCGTGCCCTCGTCGTCGGTCTGGGTCCATCGGTGGAGCGAGGGCGCCACTTCGACACGGCGCCGAGGTGGCGTTGCGGTGGCGCCCAGGGCCTCGAGAGATCCTCCGCAGGCCGAAGCCCGGCGTGGCGCGCCGGGAGGGGGGGTGCGTGGACTTTTCCCCCTAGTTGGGGTTTGACCCCCCGGCGGTGCTCGCCCTAGGATCGGGGCCGCTCGGTCCGCCGACCTCGGCCGCCGGGTTGGGTCTGCGTCGGCAGGCCAAAGGACAGCATGAACAAGACCGTCCACGAATTCGAGTGCCGAGACGACATCTGGAAGCGCGTGGAAGCGCTCGCCAAACGCCGCGGTGTCACGACTGACGAGATCGTTCAAGCAGCGCTCATTCAGCTGTTCACCCGCAAGAAGTCGGCTGCGTCCTCCTCGCCCTCACAGGAGGCGAAGACCCCGGCGCCTGGCCCGGCGCCCAAGGGCCCACCTCCGCCCAAGGGCCCGCCGCCTTCGCGCCCGGCCGGCGGTCCGCCGCTGCCCTCGGGTGGAGCGACGCGCTCGCCCGGTCTCCCGCGCCCGGGAGGTGGTGGTCGCCTGCCGCCGCCCGGTGGACGGGCACCCTCGGCTCCCCACGGCGCCGCGAGCTCTCCGCCTCCTCCTGCGCCCGCACCCGCACCTGCACCCGCGGGCCAGAACCGCCCGCTCTATCTGTTCTTCGAGGGCAACTGGTACACGGTCGACAAGGACGAGTTCGTGATCGGTCGCGGGAGCAAGTTCTCCGACCTGCCGATCAAGGACGCGAACATCTCCCGGCGGCACTGCGCCGTGGTCCGGCGCAACGGCGAGTACCTGATCAAGGACCTCGGGAGCACCAACGGGGTCGAGTTCGCGGGCCAGCGCGTCGACAATCACCCGGTCGAAGAGGGCAACGTCTACTACCTCTGCGACCACGAGCTGCGCTTCTCCTACAACCCCCCTTACTAGTCGCCCTTGGCCACCGACGCCCTCGAGGAGCTTCGCGCGTGCCTGCGCGAAGCCGCGGCCGACGGCTTCGCTGGGGTGCTCGAGGACAGCCTCGGGCCGCGCATGCGGGCCGCGACGGACGCCCTGCTCGAGCAGGGCGCCGGCGATCACGAGGCCGAGCTGCGCCACTTTCGGGGCGGGCTCGAGCGCTTCGAAGAGCGCGGTCGCCAAGATCGCAGCCGCGTGGTCGCCCACGGCCTGCGCCTGGGCATGGGCCTGGCCGCGCAGCGCAGCGACGCCCAGGGCGGACAGGCGGGGCGTGGGCGCGTGGTCAAGGCAGATCTTGGCCGACGCCTGGGGCAGGCGGCGAAGACCCGCGAGGCCCTCGAGGGCGGGAGCTTGGATGATCTCCTGGGCACCGCGGGGGAGGGGGAAGGCGAAGGCGCGGGCTCGGAGGCGACGAGCGAGGCGCCGGCCAAGAAGAAGACCAAGACGGCCGCGGCCAAGAGGAAGACCAAGGCGGCCGCGGGGAGCGAGGGGAGCGAGGGGAGCGATGCGGCCCCCAGCGCGGCCAAGAAAAAGAGCGCGAGCAAGAAGAAGGGTGCAGCCAAGAAGAAGAGCGCAGCCAAGAAGAAGAGCGCAGCCAAGAAGAAGGGCGCAGCCGAGCGCGGCCCAGATCCCACGGCGGGCCTCGACGCCGAGCTGCTCGAGCGTCTACGAGCCTCGGCGCTGCGGCGCCTGGCCAGTGTCACGACCTTGTCCGGGGTCGGCAAGCGCACGGCGGAGAAGCTCGCCGCGCGGGGCATCGAGACCATCGAAGATCTCGCCTTCTTGCTCCCCCTCGGCTACGAGGACCGCCGTCACACGGTGGCGCTACAGGAGATCGTCGAGGGCGAGAGCGCGGTCGTCGACGGGGTCGTTCGCAGCTTCCGCTCGGGTTGGTACGGCGGCCGCTACTCGGCGACGATGCGCATCGAGCAGATCCAGGAGAACGGCGCGCGGATCGGCCTCGAGGCGCGGTGGTTTCACCCGGTGGGCGGCCTCGGTCAGCGCGTGAGCACGGGCGACACGGTGCTGCTCGCGGGGGTGGTCAAGCACTTCCGCGGCAAGCTCAGCATGGTCCACCCGGAGATCCTCGATCCCGAGCTCGGCCTGGGCATCGGCCTGCGCTACCCGCAGGTCGAGGGCGTGGGCCAGCGGACCTTGGTGCGCCTGTGCCGTGCGGCCCTCGAGCGCCTGCAGGAGGCCGGCGAGCTCGCGGATCCGCTGCCGCCCGCGCTCGTCCGCCGCCACCAGCTGATCGGGGTCCTCGACGCCCTCGGCCAGCTCCACGAGCCCGACGAGGCCATCTCCGACGAGGCGCTGCGCGCCCTCCAGCGCCGCGAGAGCCCCGGCCACCGCCGCCTGGCCTTCGACGAATTCTTCTTCCTTCAGCTCGCCCTGCTGCGCCAGCGCGGGCTCTACCGCGCCGAGCCCTGCGCCCTGCCGCCGCTGGTCGAGGGCAGCTTCGACCGCGAGCGCCTGCGGGCCTGCCTCCCCTGGGAGCCGACCGCGGCCCAGTGGCGGGTGATCGCCGAGATCGAGGGCGACCTCGGCCGGCCCAAGCCGATGCTGCGCCTGCTGCAAGGAGACGTGGGCTCGGGCAAGACCGCGGTGGCCTTCGCCGCGGCCCTGGCGGTGATCGACGCGGGCGCCCAGGCGGCGATCATGGCGCCCACGGAGATCCTGGCCGAGCAGCACCTGCGCAGCATGGAGCCGTGGTGCGAGGCCGCGGGCCTGCGCATCGGCCTGCTCACCGGCTCGACGCCCAGGGCCCAGCGCACCAGCTTGCTGGCGCTGCTCGCCGCCGGCGAGATCGACCTGCTCGTGGGCACCCACGCGCTGCTCGTCGCGGACGTCGAGTTCGCCAACCTCGCCCTGGTCGTCGTCGACGAGCAGCACCGCTTTGGCGTCGAGCAGCGCGGGGCCCTGCGCGAGAAGGGGGCCGCGCCGCACCTGCTGGTGATGACCGCCACGCCGATCCCCCGCAGCCTCGCGCTCACGGCCTTCGGCGAGCTCGACGTCTCGGTGATCGACGAGCTCCCGCCCGGCCGGGTCGCGCCGGACACCCAGGTGTACGCGGGCGCGCGCTCCTTGGTCCGCGCCCGCCGGGCCCTGGTCGAGCGGGTGCTCGCTGGCGACAAGGCCTACGTGGTCTGCCCCCTGGTCGAGGCCAGCGAGGCCGTCGACGCCTCGGACGTCGAGGCGACCGCGGCGGCGATGCGCAAGCTCCTGCCCAAGCACGCCGTGGGCGTGGTCCACGGGCGCATGGTCAGCCGCGAGAAGGACGAGATCATGACCCGCTTTCGCGCGGGCGAGCTCCAGATCCTGGTTGCGACCACGGTGATCGAGGTCGGCGTCGACGTCCCCGACGCCCGGGCGATCCTCATCGAGCACGCCGAGCGCTTCGGCCTGGCGCAGCTGCATCAGCTGCGCGGTCGAGTCGGGCGCTCGGCGGGGCGCTCGAGCTGCATGCTGCACACGGCGAGCGAGGCCAACTCCGACGCCGGCGCGCGGCTGTCGGTGCTCGCCGAGAGCGGCGACGGCTTCGTGGTCGCCGAGCGCGACCTCGAGCTGCGCGGGCCCGGGGAGCTGTTTGGCACCCGCCAGTCGGGCGTGCCCAGGCTGCGCTTTGCGAGCTTCTCGGGCGAGGGCATGAAGATGCTGGTCGCCGCCCGCGAGGCGGCCCTGGCGATCGTCGAGGATGACCCGCAGCTGCGCCGCCATCCGCAGCTGCGCCTCGAGCTCGAGCTGCGCACCGGCGACGCGCAGCTGTGGGCCGGCGAGTCGGGCTGAGTCGTCTCAGCGGTTTGGGATCAGTCGTCGATCAGTCGTCGAGCGCGCCTGCGGCGATCCACTCGCGGACCAGGGCGATGCTGGTGTCGTCGAGGAGCACCGGCGCGTTGAGGGGCATGTGGCTGCCGGATCCGCCCTGGGGCTCGCAGTCGGCCAGGATCCGGTAGAGCCAGGAGCTCTCGGGATCGCCAGGCTCGACCAGAGTCGCGCCGACGTTGCCGATGATCTCGTGGTCGAAGAGCTCGGCGTGGAGGTCGGGCGCCTGGAGGTCGAGGCCCGCGGCCTGGGCCGAGGACCCGTGGCAGGCGTTGAAGGTGCAGCTTTGCTGGAAGACCACGCCGGCGACGTTGGACAAGCTGGGCTCGAGGGTGGGCGCGACGCTGGGATCGTGGTCGACGCACTCGGGCACCGGCGGGATCTCTGGATCGCCGCTGGACGGGACATAGAGGTCGCCGGACAGCTCGGTGTAGCTGGGCATGCCCTGGGCGGGGTTCTTGGCGATGACCAGCATGCCGCAGGGCGCCTCGAACTCGAGCACGCCGTCCTCGCTCTGGCCCACGGCCTGGGTGCCGCCGGTCACGGTGATGTCCATCATCACCGAGGACTCGGCCAGGCCGAGCATCACGCACATCTCCTGGTCGCCCACGCCCCAGCCGACGTTGACGTCGCGCCAGTTGTCGTAGCCGCAGGTGTAGCGCAGGCCGTCGACGGTCGAGAGGTCCAGGGGAGGATCGAAGGTCAGCCCGTTGGCGCCGCCGTTGAAGCCGTCGTGCTCGTAGACCGGCCCGTCGAAGCCCTCGCCGATGAACTCGAGCGAGAAGTAGTTGCCCAGGTAGTGGTAGTGGGGCAGCACGTAGTGCAGGACCATGTCCATCGGCCCGCCGGTAGCCGCCTCGTAGCGGGCGCCAAAGCCGTCACACTGCCCCGTGAACCGGCTCTCGGCGTTGGCCGGGATGTCGAGATCGAGGTAGCTCAGGCGAAAGGGGGTGAGCACGAGCTCGACCAGCTTGGGGTGGATGAGCGAGAGGCTCATGAACAGCTGGCTCTCGACCTCGCCGGGGCCGACGTTGAGCAGGTGCGTGCCGGCGACGACCTTGTGCCGCGCGGGGATCTTGATGACGGCGCCGTCGACCGTGCGCTGGTGCTCCTCGAAGGACTGGGTCGACTGGGCGAAGAGCACGGTGCCGGCCCCGGCCGCCGCGAGCTCGGTGAAGCCGCGGCTCGAGCAGTCGAAGAAGCCGTCCTCTCCGGGGTAGAGGTCCTCGGGGACCACGAACCAGTTGGAGTGGTGGAAGTAGCCGAAGTTGCTGAGCGTGACCTCCTGGACGTAGAGCGGGGCGTCGTTGTCCAAGGTCCACTGCACGCAGTTTTCGATCTCCTCGAAGGGCGCCAAGGTGATCGTGCCGAAGTCGTGGGTGAGCGTGGCCTCGAGCCCATCGACCCCGCCGACGTCGGTCTCGCCCTCGTCGTCATCGGGGTTTGTCGTGTCGTCGTCGTCGAGGCCGACGTCGTCGAGACAGCCCGAGAGGGCGGCGCAGAGCAAGATGGTGAGCCAGCGAGGGGAGGGGGTCATGACAGGAGGGGCGGTGAGGGGCGACGAGGGCGGGCGCGCAGGCAGAGCGCAGCGAAGAGCAAGAAGAGCAGCAGATCGTCGACCAGCCTGCCACGCGCGGGGTCCAAGGAGCAACGACCGCCCGCATCCTCGCCCTGACCAGAGTCGGCTGCCCCGGCCCCGTCCTCTGTCTCGCTTTCGTCTTCGCCCTCGCCCGCGTCGTCCTCCGTCGTGCCCTCGTCACCCTCGTCCTCGTCCTCGCCCTCGCTGGCGATGGTGACGACGGCGCTCAGGGCGTGAGCCTCGTAGTCCAGCTCGGGATCCTCGTTCGGGTGGGTGACGACGGCGCGCAGCTGCACGGTCAGCCCCCAACTCGGGGCCGGCGCCGCAAACTCGAGCTCGAGGAGCTGCTCCCCCTCGCTCTCCAAGCTCGCGCTGTGGGCCTCTGTCCACTCGACCTCGCCCTTGGAGGTCCGCCACTGGAGGCTCAACACGGCGTTTTGCGGGCCGTGAACGCAGACCGGCAGGCTCAGGGTCTCGTCCGACCACAGCACCTGGGGGGTCTCGCCCAAGGTCGCGGCGGTCTGCGTGGGCAGGTCTTCGCTGGAGTCGAGCACGCGGACCACCCAGGGGGCGCGGCGCCACAGGTTGTAGGGCGGCTCCCAGGTGTAGCCGGCGAGCATCCAGGTCCCCGCGGGGATGGAGCTGGTGTCCCAGTCGACGGGCTCGGCGGCGGCCTCGAAGCTGATCGCCCGCCGGGCATCATCGGCGGTCACGCGCTGCCAGCAGCCCGCCCACGCGACGCTGGTCTCGAGGGTCGCCTCGGGGTCGTCGAGGCGCTCGGCCGCCTCGAAGCCCGCGTCCACGCTGCGCTGGAGGTCCGCGACGGAGATGTAGCTGGGAGGCGCTGAGCCGGCGACGTACTGGCGGCACAGCGCGATGAACTGGTGCGTGCGGCAGTCCTCGAGCTCGTCGACGGACAAGCTGGTGTCCTCGGCGGGGATCTCGTAGGTGAAGCTCAGGGTTGGATCGACGCTGCGGTCGACGGTCTGAATGCAGGGGGCCTCGGGCCACAGCACGGGCGTGCGCGGGTGCTCGGTGTTGCCGGCGTGGGCGCTGGCTGGGGCTAGCGTGGGTAGCAACGCCAGCGCGACAGTGGTCGCGGCTCGGCGTGCGCGCTGCGAGGGGGCGCTCATTCAGGGGATAGCCTAGCAGGTCGTCGCCGATCCCGTGGGCGAGATGGGCGTAGCGCATCGTGACCACGATGGAGCTGTGGCCGAGCCACTCCTGGACCTGATGGATGGTCGAGGACTTCGACCACGATGACGATCTCGCCGCGATGATCCGCGGCCTGCCCGAGACCGAGCAACGGCTCGCGTACGCCATGCTCGGAAACCTCTACATCTACGCCACGGCCAGCCGCTGACCATCACTCGCGCTTGGGGTCGGCGAACAGTTCGGTGACATCGACCCCGAGAACATTGGCGAGCTTGTTGAGCCAGTCGAGGTCGGCGTCGTACTCGCCGGCCATCATGCAAACAGCTCGCGTCGATCGATGCCAGCCCTGTCGGCAACAACCGTCAACGGGATCCCCTTGGCTCGGTCAGGCGACGGAGGTTCTCGGTCACGACCTCGTGAGCAAGTGGGCTCGGCGCTGTGGGGGACAGTACACCAACTCCCCGGTATTCCACGCGATGCTCGCTGACAACATTTTCCAGGTTTCAGTTCACGGCGGATGGCTACCGAACACTTCGACTTCATCGACGACAAAGGGAGGGGGGGAACAACGCATGTTGGACCTGGCTCGCCTCGACCACGTCAATTACTCATTCTTTCTCGCCGGGGATGCTCCCGTGTTGTGGCATGTGCGCCGAGTCGAGTGGCGCGAGGAGCTGTCACAGCCCTACGAACTCGTCGTCGATCTCATCACCGATGGCGAGCTCATCCCCGTCCAGGACCTACTCGGCGGCGGGGCGGAGCTGGTCATGGAGCGCATGGGCCTGGTCCACGCGGCCTTCGGCATCATCCATCGGCTCGAGGAGCTTGGCGGCGACGGCGTCCATCACTTCGTGCGGGTCTACCTCGTCCCTGCCCTCCAGTTGCTCGACCAGCGCGTCGACACGCGGGTGTTCCAGGGCCAGACCGTGCCAGAGATCGTCGAGGCGGTGCTCGGCGAGGCCCTCGCCGAGTACGAGCGCGAGATCGACGTAGCGAGCGGGCTCAGCCAGACCTATGAGGCTCGGGACTACTGCGTCCAGTTTCGCGAGTCGGACTTCGACTTTTGCGCGCGCCTGCTGGAAGAGGAGGGCATCGCCTACTACTTCGAGGCTGACGAGGACAAGGGCTGCGAGAAGCTGATCCTCGTCGACAACAACGAAGCCTATGTCGATACGCCGATCTTGGTCGGTGGCGAGATTCCGATCATCACCGACCGCGTCGACGAGGCCGGGACGGAGTCTCTTCAGGGTCTGGAGCTGACCCTCAGCCAGCGGCAGACCAAGGTCGCGACGCGGGCCTACAACTTCAAGGCCCCCAGTGCTCTCGACGAGGGTGAGCAGGGCGGCGCCGATTCACTCGGGCGCACGCGCGAGCTCTACCTGTTCGACGAGCGCCGGCAGATCGTCGATGACCCCGTCGGAGACCCCCGCGCGGAGAGCTTCGACGGGACCTCCGTGCCCCAGCGCGAGCTGCTCGCCGAGCACCGCCTCGAGCTCGCCCAGCGCGACACTCGGACCGCCGTCGGCTCCTCCAACGTCATGGGCCTCGGCGCAGGGCGTCGCTTCACCCTCGCCAGCCATCGGCGCGATGAGCTCAGCGGGCAGACCTTCCTGGTCACCCGGGTCTTCCACGAAGGCAACGCCCCGGACGAAGAGATCGGCGGGGCCGCGGACGGGGGCCCCCGCTACGCCAATCACTTCGAGTGCATCCCCGTCGAGCAGCGCTTCGTCCCCTCGACCTTCACGCCCCGTCCGCGGGTTCACGGGGCCCAGACCGCCACGGTCATGGGGCCCGCGGACGACCCCAGCGAGGACATCCACACCGACCCGCACGGGCGCGTCAAGGTCCGCTTTCACTGGGACCGGCTCGCGCCCGAGGACGAGACCGCCTCGTGCTGGGTCCGCGTCGCGCACAGCTGGGCCGGGTCGGGCTGGGGCAGCTTGTTCATCCCGCGCGTGGGTATGGAGGTCGTCGTCGAGTTCCTCGACGGCAACCCCGATCGTCCGCTGGTGATCGGCTGCGTCTACAACGGCGAGCAGACGCCACCCTACGCCCTGCCTGATGAGAAGACCAAGAGCACGATCAAGTCGGACAGCTCACCGGGCGGAGGTGGCTTCAACGAGTTGCGCTTTGAAGACGCCAAAGGCAGCGAGGAGGTGTTTCTCCACGCGCAAAAGGACTTCAACGAGACCGTGCTCAACGATCACACCACCGACGTCGAGGCCAACCAGACGATCACCGTCGGCGCTGACCAGAGCACCACGGTCACCGGCAACCAGACCAACACCGTCAAGCAGGACCAGACCGAGACCATCACGGGGAACCAAACGATGACCGTGGAGAAGAACCGGGTCGTGACGGTGATCGGTAGCCAGAGCTTGACGATCAAGGGCTCGAAGAGCGAGGGCGGCGTCAAAGGATCGAAGCTCGACATCACCGGCGACTGGAAGGCCGATGCGTCCAACACCATCGAGCTGCAGGCGCCAACCCACATCAAGCTGACCTGCGGCGGCAGCGTGCTCGAGATGGTCCCCGGCAAGATCACCTTGACCGCTGGCGGCGGCGCGAAGCTCGTGCTCGACGCCAACGCGCTGATGTCCTCGAACGCCGGGAGCTCGGCCAAGCTCGATGGCAACGCGAAGATCTCGGCCTCGACTGGCGCGAGCGCGGAGTACACGGCCAACGCGACCATCACCGGCGCGACCTCGACAGTGCAGTCGAGCAGCGGCGGCATGGTCGAGCTCACCGCCGACGCCGTGCTGGCGGGGGCGAAGTGCACCTGCGAAGGCTCTGTCGGCAAGCTCGAGCTCGCCAGCGACGCGGACCTGTCCGGCACCAACGTCAACTCGACCGCGATGGCCAAGAACGCAGTCATGGGCGCGACCGTGGCGCTCAACTGAGGTCCACATGGCAGAGCCCAACCCCATCGAACAGCGCCTCGATCGACTCTATGAGGACTGGGACGACTTCGCGGCCGCGCCCGCCGCGAAGCTGCTGCGCTGGCAAGTCGTCGACAACGAATGGCGCATGATCGAGCTGTTCTTCCGCGTCGAAGATGAGGAAGACAGCGGGCAGCTACCCGTCATCTTCGTCCGCCTCGACGCGCCCTACCACGACGCGCGCACCTACACGCAGGCGCTCTACGACCAGCTGAGCGCGCAGATCGAGGACAGCCTCGAGCAGATCGGGGAGGGCTTCATTGCGCCACCGACGACGGGGCATGCCCTCGCTGATCTACTCGGGCTCGCCGATGCGCTCGCCGATGTCGCGGGTGAGGCCCTCGAGCTGCTCGTCTTGGTGTTCACGCCGACGGAGGTCCTCGACCCCGAGGAGTGGGCGAGCTGGCTTGGGCTGTGTGTCGACCGCATGCCCCCGAGCGTGCGCGGGATCGTGATCGACGAGCTGGGGTCCCCGACAACCGCGCCCCTCGATCATCTCGCCAATGCGCGCCCCGAGCAGCTGCGCTCGGAGCTCGCCGATCTGGCGATGCTCGACGTTGGCGTCGAGCTGGCCGATCATAGCTGTCGTCAGGGCCCAGACGCAGACTATCGCCGCTGTTACGCCCAGATGTTCGCGGCGATCGGTCGGAGCCAGCTCGACGCTGCGGTGCATGCAGGCGCCGAGGCGCAAGCCATCGCCCGCGCGCAAGGCTGGGGGCCGCTCACAGTCGCGGTCGACCTCGCCCTCGGCAGTGGACACTTGCAGACGCAAGAACATGAGCGCGCGATCGAGCTGTTCCACCGTGCGCGCGAACAGGCTCTGGAGCTGCCCGATGAGCAAGCCCCGGCGCTGGCGTTGCAGGCTCAGTTTGGCATGGGCGCCGCTGCGATCGCTGCTGGGGCGCTGCCACAGGGCGCTCAGCTCTACGCCGAGGCCGCGCAGCTCGCTGAAGCGAGTGAAGATTCCCGTTCGCAACTCGACGCGCTGCGCATGCAGGCCCACTGTCTCGAGTTCGACGGCAAGCCCGAGCAAGCCTGGCTCGCCGCGAGCGCGGGCTTTGGTGTCGCGGAAGGCATGGACGAGGAGACCCGTCGTTCGTCGACGCTCGCGTGGCTGGGCGTCGCGGCCGAGCGCCTCGCTAGCCGCGTCCACGCCCAGCCCCCCTGGCCCGAGTTGCGGACCAGGCTCGAGGCCTGGATCGGACCGAGCTGGCGGGCGCTCGGCAGCGGGGAGGTGTCGCCATGATGCCCGCGGCCAAGCACCTCGATCCCCTGTTGGGGATCGACATCCACATGATCCAGCCGCCGATCACCTGTCCGCCGATCCCGATTCCACATCCGCACATCGGCATGGTGCTCGACCCCTTCGACTACGTGCCGATCCTGGGCGCGACGGTCACTGTCGCCGGTCTCAAGCGGGCGCAAGCAGGCACGGCAGGGATCGCTATCCCCCACTTTCCGATCGGAGGAACCTTCATCAAGCCGCCGGCCAACGAGTCGGAGATGTTCATGGGGTCGGCGACGGTCTCGGTCGACGCCGACGCGTTTAGCTACCTCGGCCTGCCCGCGCTGAGCTGCCACTGCATCGGCATGCCGGCGCCGCCGCGGCCCAAGGGAGCGCCGCCCAAGTCGCTCGTGCTGCCGACGACGGTGGTGCTCTCGATCCCCATCGGCGTCACCGTCGGCGGGCCGCCGACGATCTCCTTGATGGCGCTGGGTATGCGCGTGGGCATGGCGGCGCTGGGCAAGGCCTTCAAGAAGCTACGCAAGCTGCAAAAGTCGAGCAAGCGCATGAAGGCGATCTCCGATCGGATCCACCGCGCGGCGTCGAAGGTCATGGACGATCTCGGTGTCCCGCCCAACGTCCAAAATCGCATTCATCGCTCGATCTGCACGGCTACGGGGCACCCCGTCGATGTGGCGACGGGCAAGATGTTCACCGAGTTCGACGACTTCGAGATCCCCGGCGCGCTGCCCTTTCGCTGGTCGCGGGTGTGGATGAGCTGCTCGAGCTACGAGGGCCCGCTCGGGCATGGCTGGCACCACAGCTACGACTACGCGCTCGCCGTCGATTGGGAGCGCCGCTGCATCGCCGTGCGCCTCGACGACGGACGCGCGGCGGTGTTTCCGACCTTGGAGCTGGGCGAGCAGGCCTTCGACCTTGGCGAGCGGATGACGCTGATCCGTGATGAACATGGCTACATCCTGCGCACACCATCGCGGGTCAGGTTGCGATTCGCTAGCTTGAGCGCTCATGATGGCCAATTGCGCCCAACCGAGATACACGACGAGTTCGGCGCCCACCTTCAGCTCGCTTGGACAGGCGGCCGTCTACGTAGTGTGACCGACAGTGCCGGTCGTATGTTCGAAGTCCAGTCTGATGCCGAGGGACGGATCGTTGCGATCGTCGGGCCCGATCCCGACCATCCTTCCGCACGCATGCCCCTCGTTACCTACGAGTATGACGCGCATGGTGATCTCGTTGCGACGACGGATGCTTGTGGCGCACGCGCGCGCTTTGTCTACCGAGACCACCTGCTCGTGCGCGAGACCGACCGCAACGGCCTGAGCTTTCACTTTGAGTACGAGACCATCGCCGGTGCAGCTCGCTGCGTCCGGACCTGGGGGGACGAAGACATCTTTGTTCGCACCCTCGAGTATGAGGTCGCCGAAGGGCGTACGATCGAGACCGACGGCGAGGGGCATCGCACGATCCACCAGCACGACGGTGTCCTCGTCAAAGCAACAACTGATCCGCTCGGTCATCGGACCAGCTTCGAACACGATGAGTGGGGCCGATTAACCCGCCGGACCGATCCGCTCGGCGCAAGCACGAGCTTTACCCACGACTCGCGCGGCAACCTCGTCGAGCAAGTTGGGTCGGATGGTAGTCAGATCACGCTCGGCTACGATGACTCCGACCGACTCGTCGAGCTCGTCGATCCGAACGGTGGATCCTGGCAGTGGACACGCGATGAGTATGGTCGTGCAGTCGCGCGCAGGAGCCCCGACGGCGCGACAGTCCATCTGCGCTGGCGCGGCCCCTTGCTCGAGGCGATCGCCGACGGCGTGGGAGCCACCACTGGATTCGAGTACGACGCCGCTCACAATCTCGTGGCTCTGCACCTCGCCGATGGGGGCTCGCTGCGCTGGTCCTACGATCGGCTCGGGCGTGCGCGCAGCTTCACGACCGCGACCGGCGCCGTCCTGACCCTCGTCCGGGATCGTCTCGGCCGGGTCATCGAGCGGGGTGAGGCAGACGGAACCCTGCGACGTACACGCCTCGACGGCGAGGGGCGGCCCCTGCGTATCGAGCTCCCCGATCGCGTCATCGAGCTGGCGTGGGCCGGCCTCGAGCAGCTTCGGCTGCGGCGCGAGGCCGGCGTCGAGACCCGCTTCGACTATGACAGCGAAGAGCGCCTCACCGAGCTGATCAACGCCCACGGCGACCGCTATCGATTCGAGCGTGATGCCCGGGGTGAGGTCGTGGCTGAGATCGGTTGGGCCGGCGACCGGCGCGAGCTCGTCCGCGATGCAGCCGGGAGGGTCCGGCAGCTGCGCCTGCCTGGTGGCACGGTGACCACCTACGCGTGGAACCCGAACGGCAGGCTGAGCGAGGTTGCCTACGCTGATGGAGGCTTTGAGCGCTACGAATATCGCGCCGACGGCCTCTTGACCCGGGTCAGCAACGAGACCTGCGCGGTGACCTTCGAGCGCGACGCCATCGGGCGAATCACGCGCGAGTGGCAAGACGAACACTGGATCGAGTCTCGCTACGACCTCGCGGGTGAACGCGTGGCGCTGCGTTCGAGCTTCGGCGTCGAGCTCGAGATCGAGCGCGACCCGATGGGGCGTTGGTCGAAACTCGCGCTCGACGACGGGCGCAACTCGACCTGGCGCTCGGACGTGCGCCGCGACGCGGGTGGCGCGATGCTCGAGCGCGCGGCTCCCGGGGAGGCGCGCGAGCGCTGGACCTACGATGGCCTCGGGCGACCAGCCCAGCACCACGTCGAAGCGAGCAGCGGCCTCGTCCGCGACCTTCGCTATGGCTGGGGCTTTGATGTCCGGCTTGCGCGCGTCGTCGATGCGCTGACAGGTCTCGGCACCGAATACGAGCATGACGTGCTCGGCCAACTCAGGGCCGTCCATCATCAAGACAGCGCGGACCTGCGGGTCGCTGATGCGCTCGGCAACATCTATCGCAGCCTCGAGCGGGATGATCGCGGCTACGGACCCGACGGTCGCCTCCTGTGGGCCGACGCCGAGTCTGGACGAATCCACTACGAGTATGATGCCGACGGCCGTCGTGTGGTTCGTCGCGATTGTGATGGTAGCGAATGGCGCTACAGCTGGAATGCCGCCGGCCGTCTCGTGGCGATCGAACGGCCCGACGGGGAGCTCGTCGAATTCACCTACGATGCCCTCGGTCGCCGGGTGTCAAAGAGCTTTCGGGGTCGTACGACTCGGTGGCTGTGGGATGGCGACGTCATGTTCCACGAGTGGGACGAGGTTGAAGTCAGCGAGCCTACCGACCTGCCGTTGGGCTCGCAGACCCTGGCCCTCGACGACGCGGAGCGCGAAGCTCCACGTGCACGTGGGCCACCGCCAGGCCTCATCACGTGGGTGAGCGACCCAGATACCCTCGCGCCTGCGGCCAAGCTCGTTGGTGGGCGAGCTTACACGATCGTCTGCGATCACATCGGGACGCCCACGCTGATGCTCGACGAGCACGGCCGGCGCGTTTGGCAGGCCGAGATCTCGGCGTGGGGGGAACTGCGGGTCATCCTCGGTGACGCGGCGGACTGCCCGCACCGGTTTGCGGGGCAGTACGAGGACCGGGAGACGGGGCTGTTCTACAACCGTTACCGGTACTTCGAGCCTGGGGCGGGGCAGTATCTGTGCGTCGATCCGATCCGGCTCGCCGGGGGGTTGAATTCGTTCGCATATGTGGGAGATCCTCTGTCCGAGGCCGACCCACTCGGCCTGGCCACGTGCCGCGGACGAATCCAAGCACAGGGTGGTGGTACAGAAAAATCGGTGCCTTGGACGAAAGACACCCCTCCTACCGTCTCAGAGGGCCTCGACATGCTCGACTCGCTCAAGTCGCAACTCACCAAGCCGGAATTCAAGGCCCGCAAAGAGTTGATAGAAAAAGCTCAAAAGTGGATCACCAAAGCAGGTGAAAATGGAGGTGTCTCTGCTCCCGTGTCAAAGACTTTCAAGGCCAAGGGGCCGACGGATATTCGTATTGACATCGAGATCATAACCGGAGATGCGTTTGTCCCGGGTTAGCCATAGCCTGGAGCCACTCAACCGTCTACTAGACGGCCGTCCGGGCTATTTGGCCGCAGCTCAATGGTGGTCGGAGTTCTGGAGTGACCTAGAAGACACAGACCACTGGGTTGCTCCGTGGCTGAATACCCGATTTGACGATGGATCCATGATGATGGATGGCGATGGCATCCTCAGTGCCATTAACCCTGCGCTATGTCGGGCTCTCAAAATTATCCAAGAAGAGAAACTCGCCAAGCACGGGTACGTCACCTGGTGGACTCAAGAGTGGAGCTCTGAACAGAGCAGTGCAACAATGTTGGTTTTAAGTATTGTGCCTTCGCCGAGTTCACTGTTTTTTGCTGCGGAGCTGATGCAGGCATGGGTAGTAGGCCAGCCCATTGAGGCCTCAGGTCATCAGCAGTGGAATAGCTAGCCGCTTCGAGCGCAGTGCCCAAAGTTCTGGCGGGCAGCTCACGACTGCTGAGCTTACTTACCAGTGAGTCATCCCGACCATCGGCACCGAACACTTCATTGCTCCGCTCCCTCTATGCCAACAAGGGTGAGACAGCAAGCCCCCGAGAATTTAGAGTCGTAGAGGGCGGGACCGAGTTCGGTGACCTCAGCGCGCTCCTGCGTCGAGAGGGCGCGGGCCTTGCCTCGGCGATCAGCGCTCCGATGGCGCCCGCCACGTCTTCGATCGGCACGTTGGGATCGACGCGGTGCTGATACAGAAGATCGATGTAGCCGGTCCTGAAGCCGGCGCAGGCAGCCTCGACGGCCGTTTGGATGTGGGCGAGGTGAAGCGGAGGCAGAGGGCGAGGGCGGCGATGCCCTCACGAAGAAGCTCGGGCTTGGCGCCTGGTTTCGTGCGGTAGCGAGCGACCATCGTCTCGTGTACTCCGGTCGCATCGTGGCTCGTCTGTCGGGTCGACGGCGCCCGGTCGGGTCGACAGCCCCTGGGCCTTGGGATAGCCTCCAGTGCCAATGAGCTGCCAGGGACGGCCGCCAGCGCGCACGATGAGCGGATACGAGAAGGACGGTCGGGCTTGAGCCTCTCCAGTGACCACCTCGCGCGCCTGCTCGGGCTCGTCGTGCCTGCGCTCGCGGGGGCGCTGACCGGTCGCCTGGGGCTCTTTTTCGACCCGCGGGCCGCCGTCTCGGTGCTCAACCGCTACGCGCTCTACATCGCCTTCCCCGCGCTGGTCACCCGCGGTCTGCTCCTGCCTTCGGCGGGGATCCCCGCGCAGCCCGCGTTTTGGCTGCTGTGGCCGATCTGCCTGGTGCTCTCGCTGGCGATCGCGCGGGGGATCCGGCGGCCGGCGGTCGGCCTGGGCATCTCCTTTGGCAACGTGGCCTACGTCGGCTTGCCCTTCATCGCGGCGGTCATGGGCGACTCGGTCGAGGGCCCGGCCGCGCTCGCGGTCGCGGTCCACGTCACGGGGGCGGTCACGGTGGGTCCGGCGATCTTGGCCCACGCCAGCGGTGCCGAGGGCGGGCTGCCGGCGGTGGCTCGGCGTGTCGCTCGGATGCCCCTGTTTTGGGCGCCGATCGTCGGCCTGCTCGCGCGCAACAGCCCGTCCGCCGCCCGCGACCTGGCTGGCGCCGCGCTGGCGCCCTTCGCCGGGAGCGCGTCGGCGGTGGCGCTCTTCTTGCTCGGGCTGCACGTCTACACCGAGCGCGAGCGGGTGCTGGGCGTGGGCCGTGCGGTCCTCGGCCTGGTCGGCGCCCGCATGGTGCTCACGCCGCTGCTGATGCTCGGGCTGGCCTTCGCCGCCCAGCGCCTGGGCCTGCTCGATCCCGAGCTCGGGCGGCTCCACGTGCTCTTGGCGTGCATGCCCCTGGGCATCACCACCTTCTCCATGGCCCACGACGCGGGCGTGGAGTCCGAGCGGGTCGCGGGGGCGGTCGTGCTGTCCTCACTGCTCGCCCTGGTGATGCTGCCGCTGTGGAGCCTGGTGTCTCGCCTGCTCTGAGCCGCGTGGCGCCAGACCCGTCTCGTGGTAGACCCAGGCCCATGTTTGGGTCCATCGAGCTTTGCGCACGCATCGAGCAGGCAGGCGCCAAAGACCTCGCCGAGATGGCCGAGCGCGCCGGCGGGTTCTCGCTCGCGGTCGGGGAGGGCGGCAGGGCGATCTTCGCCGGGCGAGAGTCCCCCATGACCAAGGTCCTCGGCGTCGACCTCGACCTGTCCGCGCTGCCCGAGGTCGAGCGGCGCTTCGCCGAGCAGGGCGCGGCGGTGACCATCGAGTGCCGACCCTGGCCGAGCCCGCCCTGGCCCAGGGCCTGTCCAAGGCGGGCTATCACGTGCTCGGCTTCGAGGGCGTGCTGGCGCGGGGCTGCGCGATCGAGCCGCGCGCCCTGGCGGACGGCCTGTGCATCCGCGAGAGCCCCATCGAGGAGCTCGAGCTGTGGGTCGACATCTTCGTCGAGGGCTTCGCGCAGCCCGACCAGCAGGGGACCAGGCCCGCCGAGAGCTTCCCCAAGGAGGCGCTGCGGGCGAGTCTTCGGGTCATGGCCACGACCGCGATCCGGATGATCGGGCTGGACGATGGCGTGGCCGCTGCCGTCGGATGCCTGTCGCTCGTCGACGGCGTGGCCTTCTTCAACGGCGCCACCACCTTGCCCGCGCACCGCGGGCGCGGCCTGCAGACGGCGCTGATCGAGCGCCGCTTGCAGCTCGCGGATCAGCGCGGGGCCGAGCTCGCGTGCGTGACCACGCAGCCCGGATCGAAGTCGCAGCAAAACGTGATGCGGCAGGGCTTCGAGCCGATCTACACCCGGGTGCTGATGACCAAGTCCCCCGGCTTGGCACACTAGTGTGCGCGGCAGAGGACTTGAAGGGCCCCAGGCTTGGAGCACCGGCCGCTGACTTCGTTGCTCGTCAGTCATTTGTGCCCGACAAACTCCCTCCTCGCGCCTCGTCAGCAACCGGCGGTCCGGCGCCTGGGACCCTTCAAGTCCTCTGCCGCGCACACTAGCCTGGAGGCATCAGGGCAAGAAGAGCAGCTCGCCCTCGCTGGTCGCGACGTCGACGGCGTAGTAGCCAGCCTCGCAGTTCGCGCCCACGCCGCGGTTGTGATAGAGGATTTGATTGCGCAGCGAGTCGAAAGCCACGTCGTCGACACAATTCAAATCGTGGCCTTCGATCGCGGATCCGTCGTAGAGCAGGGTCTGCTCGAGGGTGTCGAGGTCGATGCGAACGGTGGCGACGAGGCCCTGCGTGGTCCTGGAGGTCAGGAATAGGCGCTGCTGCTCGTGATCGAGGGACAGCCACTGCCAGGGGTTGTAGTTGAACACGAAGGTGACGTCCGCCCACTGCTCCGGGACCGTGGCGACGAGCTCGACCGTGCCCTGAGTGTGATCGAGGCGGATGATCGAGCCGAGCTCGGCGAGCATCAGCACGTGGTCGTCGCTGGTTGGATCCATCACCTGGTCGCGGATCTCGGCGGTCCACAGCAGGTCGCCCTCGTCGTACTCGCAAAACTCCTCGCACTCGTCGTCGTACATGAAGTAGTTGCTGTTGACCTCGAGGGTGGTCGGATCCATGCCCTTGGCTCGGTAGGTGCAATAGTCTCCGCCGCAGTTCAAGTAGTTGACCCGCAAGCTCGTGTTGGCGGCGTCGACGAAGGGCGAGTTGTACTCTGTGGCGCTGCCACAGTCGTCGCAGCAGCTCTCTTCAATCGGCACGAGCAGCTCTGTCAGGCCGTCGTCGAGGTCGAGCGAGAGGTAATCCTCGTAGACACAAGGTTGATCGTCGTTCCACCAGCTGTGGCTGGTGAACAGCAGGGCGGTGTCCAGCGAGGGGGTGAGGGCATAGCTCGAGACGTAGGACTCGGCTCCCTCGGAGGACCACGGCCAGGCGTCGATGATGTCGACCTCTTCGCCGGCGATGATGTCGACGCTGAGCAGCGTCGTCGATTGGTCGTTCGTGCGGATCCAGCGGTCATGCAGGGGATCGAAGCCGTCCATTGGCGCGAAGCCGTCCTCCTCGCCGCCGGACTCGCTCTCGCCGGACTCGCCCTCGCCGGACTCGCTGCTCTCGCTCGAGTCTTCGCTGGTGCTCGAGGACTCGCCTTCGCCGCTCTCGCTCGAGTCTTCGCTGGCGGTCGAGGACTCGCTCTCGCCCGAGTCTTCGCTGGCGGTCGAGGACTCGCTCTCGCCCGAGTCTTCGCTGGCTGTCGAGGACTCGCTCTCGCCCGAGCCTTCGCTGGTGCTCGACGAGCTTTCATCGCTGTCCTCGGTGTCATCGCTGGTCGACCCGCTCTCGTCGACGGCCTCGTCGGATCCGCTCTCGGATGCCACGGGCTCGTCTGGACCAGGGACGCAAGCCGTCGCGGCGAGGGTCAGTCCAAGGGTGAGCAGGGAGGGGGTTGTGAGCAGGGTGACGCGCCGCATGAATCTTTCCGCCTGTATTGGGAATGACATGAATGTCATGGGCGGGCAATATTGTTATTTGAAATATGATGAATGTGAGTGCCGGCGTTGGCGCGCCGAGTCGAAGATCGAAAGCACTACATGCCAGCGCTCGGTAGCGCCTTCACTCGCAGCTCGAGTGTGGAGGTGGAGGCGCCGGCGCGGGATCTGCTGGCACTCCGATGCGCGTGGGCACGCACGCGAGCCAGGGACTGGCTGCTCGAGTTGCCACGACTCGATCCGCGAGCTCCTGCGCGAGCAGGCCAAGCTCGACCTCGCCAGCAGCCCGCCTGTCCGCGCTGCCCGGGGTCGAGCGGCGCTTCGCCGAGCAGGGCGCGGCGGTGGCCATCGAGCTGCCGGCCCTGGCCGGGCCCGCCCCGGACCAGGGCCTGTCCAAGGCGGGCTACCACGTGCTCGGCTTCGAGGCGATCTACACTCGGGTGCTGATGAGCAAGCTGAGGCGCGAGGCTGCGCCGGACATCAAGGCAAGAAGAGCAGCTCACCCTCGCTGGTTGCGACGTCGACGGCGTAGTAGCCAGCCTCGCAGTTCACGGACGAGCCGAGGTTGTGATAGAGGATTTGATTGCGCAGCGAGTCGAAGGCGACGTCGTCGACACAGTCGAGCTCGTGACCTTCGATCGCCGCGCCGTCGTAGAGCAGGGTCTGCTCGAGGGTGTCGAGATCGATGCGCACGGTGGCGACGAGGCCCTGGGTGGTCCTGGCGGTCAGGAACAGGCGCTGCTGCTCGTGATCGAGGGTCAGCCACTGCCAGTAGTTCGAGTCGAGGGCGAGGGTGACGTCCGCCCACTGCTCCGGGACCGTGGCGACGAGCTCGACCGTGCCCTGAGTGTGATCGAGGCGGATGATCGAGCCGAGCTCGGCGAGCATCAGCACGTGGACGCAGGCCGTCGCGGCGAGGGTCAGGCCAAGGGAGAGCAGGGAGGCGCGCGCCGCATGAATGGTTTCAGCCTGTATTGGGGATGACATGAGTGTCAGGTGCGGGCAATGTTGTTATCATAAAATATGATGAATCCAGAGCCCGGTATTGGATAGCCGGAGCGAAGCACGAAAGTTCTCCATGGTAGCGTCTTCACTCGGTCCTCGAATGAAGCGGTGGAAGAGCGGGCGCGGGATCTGCGGGCACGCCAACGCGTGCGCGGGCACGCACGCGAGCCAGGGTTTTTGGGCCGACGCCTCGCACCCGGGTCAGCTCGTCGACGCGGGCAAAGGGTCGCGCCGCGATGATGGCCGCCGCGCGTTTGGGGCCGATCCCCGGCAAGCTGGTGAGCTCCTCGGCCGACGCCGCGTTGACGTCCACGACCTGGTCGAGGGCCGCGAGCGAGCCGGGATCCATGCGCCCGCAGCTGCCGGTGTTGCCATCCGTGGCGTCTCCAGGCCCGAGGGGACGCGTGGGATCGCTCGGACAGGCGTCGAGCAGCTCCTCGCCACAGCGCAGCTGCCCGTCGACGAGCTGGGGGCGCGCGCAGTCGAGGGGCGCGCCGAGCGTGGGCGGCCCGCTGTAGTCGCCCAGAGCCCAAAACGACGCGAAGACGAGGGCTAGAGCCGTGGCCATGGGGAGGCGGAGGGTGCCGAAACGAGATGAAGGGGGAGGTGGGGAAGGGGACTCCATGCCAGTCTATCGGCCGGCGGCGCCCCGAATTGCAGGGGGGAGCCGAAGCGTCGGGTTCAGTGCTACACACGGGGGGTGCTCGAGGATGATCCTCTGGTCTGCCACTGCCTCGCGGTCCGCGAGTCCGAGGTGCTCGCGGCGATCCGCGGCGGCGCGGTCTCGGTCGAGTCCGTGGGCGGCCTTTGCGAGGCGGGGACTGGCTGCTCGAGTTGCCACGACTCGATCCGCGAGCTCCTGCGCGAGCAGGCCAAGCGTGACCTCGCCAGCAGCCGCGCGCCCAAGTCCCTGCGCCAGCTGAGCCTCTTCGACGCCGTGGACGACGGCCAGCGCCGCAAGCAGGCGCCGGCCGGTAGCCACAAGCGAGCCGAGAACTCCTGAGCGAGCTCAGCCGCCGCGGGGCTCAGTCGGCGCGGGGCTCAGTCGGCGCGGGGCTCAGCCGCCGCGGACCAGGGCCTCGACCTCGTCGGCGGCCTTGGGTGCCTTGGCGCTGAGCACCTCCGGGCCAGCCGCGGTGATCAACACGTCGTCCTCGATGCGCACGCCGATCCCCCGGAAGCCCTCGGCCACGCTCTCGTCGCTCGCCGAGATGTAGAGCCCGGGCTCGACGGTCAGCACCTGGCCGGGGGCGAAGGGCCGCGGATCGCCGCCGAGGGTGTAGCGCCCGACGTCGTGGACGTCGACGCCGAGCCAGTGGCTGGTGCGGTGCATGTAGAAGCGCCGGTAGAGCCGCTGCTCGAGGATCGCGTCGGGCTTGGCGTCGATCAGCCCGAGCTCGGCGATGCCCTCGCACAGCACTTTTAGACAAGTCTCGTGGATCGCGTCGATGGATCCGCCGACCTCGGCGGCCGCGATCCCGGCGACGTTGGCGGCGAGCACGACCTCGTAGACGGCGCGCTGCTCCGCGCTGAAGCGGCCCGAGACCGGCCAGCTGCGGGTGATGTCGCCGGAGAAGTAGTCCCACTCGGCGCCGGCGTCGACGAGCAAGACCTCGCCCTCGCGCAGCTGGTCACGGTTGTCGACGTAGTGGAGGATCGTCGCGTTGTCGCCGGTCCCGACGATCGAGCCGTAGCCGGGTCCAGAGCTGCCCTGGCGACGGAATTCGTACTCGATCAGCGCCTCGATCTCGTACTCCCACATCCCCGCTCGGGTGGCGCGCATGGCCGCGATGTGGGCGGCGGCGCTGAGCTCGATGGCGCGGCGCAAGCTGGCGAGGGCGGCGGCGTCCTTGTGCAGACGGTCCTCGCCGATCAAGTCGCCGACCTCGCCCAGGCGCCGGGGCGGGGAGCAGCCCTCGCGGTTGCGGCGGCGCAGGCTGTGGATGGCGGTGGCGAGGGCGGTGTCGAGGGCAGGCCAGCGGCCGATCGGCAGGTAGACGGTGTCGTAGCCGTCGATGAGCTCGGGGAGCCGGGTCGCGAGCTCGTCGATGGCGTAGGCCTCGTCGGCCCCGAACTGCTCGATGGCCCCCTGCGGCCCAACGCGGCGACCGCTCCAGACCTCGGCCGCGGGGTCGCGGGGGCGCACGAAGGCCACGAAGCGCGGCGGCTCACCGGGCTGGGCGCCGGGCAGCAGCAAGGCGAGCGCACCGGGCTCCTCGAGGCCCGTCATATAGTGAAAGTCGGAGTCCGGTCGAAAGCGAAATTCCGTGTCGTTCGAGCGCGTGCGCAGCTCTCCGCCGTAGAGCACCAATACCGCGTTCTCATCGCGCAGGCTGTCGGCGAGGCGAGACCGTCGCGCGGAGTAGGTCTCGAGGTCGGGGCTGGGGCGTCGCGGCATGGCCCGAGTATGCGACGTGATCAGGGGAGAGGGGAGGGCGTGCGTGAGGCGAGGGCGCGCAGGCACGTTCGCGCGGAAGCTACGTTCGCGCAGCAGGGGTGTTCGCACGTGTTCACACGCGGCCGCACGGCTTGCCAAGGGGTCGAGCGCGTCCGATGGTTGCGCCAGATGTCTCCGCGCGAGCTGAGCAACCGTCGCATCCACGAGGTCCGCGAGGCCCTGGCCTCCTACCGCACCGCCTTGCCCGATACGGACGTCAACGTCCTGGCCAAGCTGTGCCACGCGGTGCTCGCATCCATCGATGTCCGCGATCTTCGTGATCTGCCCACGGTCGAGCTGATCGAGCAGCTCGAGTACGTGCTCGACACGGTCAAGAACCGCAAGTCTGGCCAGATCAAGGCCCAGGTGCGGCGTCGCGGCGACGAGCACATCGTGCTCGAGAGCTGCGTCGACGATAAGCCCTTCCTGGTCTCGGCCGTCCGCGCGCTGCTGGCCAGCGAGGGCTTCGAGGTCCGCTCGGCGCTCAACGCCGTGACCAAGCTGCGCCGCGATCGCCGGGGCAACCTGATCGACTTCAACTCGGGCACGCGCGAGTCGATCATCCGCGTCGAGGTCCGCGTCGACGAGGGCTACGACACCAGCGACGAGGCCCTCTCGGCGCTGCGCGAGCGCCTCGAGCAGCGCCTGCGGATCACCACCGCCATGGTCGGTGACTTCTCGGCGATGAAGGCCCACATCCGCACGCTCGCCGACGAGTACGCCGCGGCCGCGGCGATGAGCGCCGCCGAGGTGTCCGTGGATCTGCGCGAGGCCGAGGGCCTGCTGCGCTGGCTGTGCGACGACAACTACGTGATCTTCTCCGTCGAGGAGTACAACCAAAGCGGGGATCACCTGACCGCATTGGGCACCGCCTCGGTGGTCGCGCCCAAGCGCGACGAGGACCTCTTGCAGTCGGCGGCGAGCTCGGCGGAGCGCCTGGTCCGATACCAGCGCAGCCACGAGGAGTCGCCGGTCCACCGCGCTGGCAAGCCCGGGCACTTCGTGTTCACGGCGGTGTCGCGCGCCGGCGATCCCACCGGGGTCACGATCATCGACGGCCTGTTCACCTACAAGGCGCTGCACACCCCGCCCGAGGACATCCCCTACCTGCGCGGGGCGCTGCGTGACTTCCTGCGCGACCGCGAGGTCGCCGTCGACAGCCACCGCGGCAAGAGCATCACCAACGCCTTCAACTCGTTGCCGATCGAGTACCTGCTCGCCGAGTCGCGGGACAACGTCTGGGAGCTCACCGACCGGGTGCTGCGCGCCGAGGAAGAGGGCGGCAGCGACGTCCACATCCAGGTCGGCGAGGGCGGGCGCTTCGCCTTCGTGTTCGTCTCGCTGCCGCGCGAGCAGTTCTCCGAGGAGCTGCGCGTCGAGCTGCAAGAGCTGCTGCTCGCCGAGCTCGGGGCGAGCTACTCGGACTATGGCGTCTACCTCGATCGCTACGACAACGCGATCATCCACTTCTACGTGACCGCCCCGGGCCCGCTGCGCAGCATCGACACCGACAGCCTGCGCGCCAAGGTCCACGCCATGGCCAAGGGCTGGGGCGAGCGCCTGCGCGAGTCTTTGCAGCACTACGTGCGCGAGGATCACCCCTCGCTCCAGGGCGAGGAGGCCGAGACCAAGGTCCAGGCGCTCTACGCCGTCTATCACGACGCCTTCAACGAAGAGCACCGCCGCCGGGCCGCCGACGAGCGCCTGGTCGGCGACCTGCGCTGCATCGAGAACCTGCGCGAGGGCGCGCCGCTGGACTGCGACCTGTTCATCTCGCGGACCGGCGATCACCCCGGCAGCCTCAACTTGCGCGTGTTCTCCCGCGACCTGCTCACGCTCAGCGCCCAGCTCCCGGTCATCGGCAGCTTCGGCGTCGACGTGATCGATCAGTACACCCGCGAGCTCAAGCTGCCCCACGAGGTCCGCTACCAGATGCACACCTTCCGCCTCGACGTCCGCCGCGAGCGGCACCGGGCGGTGCTCGGGCGGGCGGCGGAGCTGACCCGCGGCCTGCGGGCGGTCTACTCCGGCGTCGCCGGCCGCGACCAGCTCAACCGGCTGATCGCGGTGACCAACATGCGCATCGAGGAGGTCCGGATCCTCCGCGCCTACGTGGCCTACCTCCACCAGCTCGGCGTGCCCTTCGACACCGAGCTGATCATCCAGGTCCTGGTCCGCAACCCCTCGGCCAGCCAGGCGCTGCTGACCTACCTGGCCGCGCGCTTCGATCCCAACGAGGGGCGGGTCGAGGCCAGCGCCGCGCTGCGCACCGTGGAGGCCGAGCTGCGCTCGATCGCCGACTACACCGACGACCGCGTGCTTCAGGCCGTGGCCGAGGTCGTGCGCGCGACGGTCCGCACCAACGCCTTCATCCTCGGCCCGGGCGACGCGCTGGCCTTCAAGATCAACGGCAAGGCGGTCAGCTTCGGGCCCAGCCCCAAGCCCTTCCGCGAGATCTGGGTCTACCACCCGCAGATGGAGGGCGTGCACCTGCGCGGGGGCAAGGTCGCTCGCGGCGGCCTGCGCTTCTCTGATCGCCCCGACGACTTCCGCACGGAGATCCACGGGCTGATGGCCACGCAGATGGTCAAGAACGTGCTGATCGTCCCGATGGGGGCCAAGGGCGGGTTCGTGCTCCGCAAGCCCCCGGCCGATCGCAAGCGCCTGCGCGAGGCCGGCGACAGCTACTACCAGATCTTCATCAAGGCGCTGCTCTCGGTCACCGACAACGTCGTCGAGGGCGAGCCGGTCACCCCCGAGGGCATCATCCACACCGAGGAGCCCGATCCCTACCTGGTCGTCGCCGCCGACAAGGGCACCGCCCACCTCTCGGACACGGCCAACGCGATCAGCATGAAGCAGGGCTTTTGGCTCGACGACGCCTTCGCCTCGGGCGGGTCCAACGGCTACGACCACAAGGCCACGGGGATCACCGCGCGCGGGGCCTGGGAGAGCACCAAACGCTGCTTCCACGAGCTCGGCCTCGACCCCGAGTCCGACGTGATCACGGCGATCGGCGTGGGCGACATGAGCGGCGACGTGTTCGGCAACGGCCTGCTGCGCAGCCGCAGCGTCAAGCTGCTGGCCGCCTTCAACCACATGCACGTGTTCATCGACCCCGACCCGGACCCGGAGCGCTCCTACGCCGAGCGCTTGCGCCTGTTCGAGACCCCGGGATCGACCTGGGCCGACTACGACGCCGGGGTCTTGTCCGAGGGCGGCGGCGTCTACCCGCGCAAGTCCAAGGAGGTCCCGGTCTCGGCTCGCGCCCGCGAGCTGCTCGGCTTCTTGCCCGAGGACGTGATCAGCGGTGACGAGCTGATCAAGGCGGTCATGCGCCTGTCCGTCGATCTGTTTTGGATGGGCGGGATCGGGACCTACGTCAAAGCCCACGACGAGACCCACGCCGAGGTCGGCGACAAGGCCAACGACGCCGTGCGCGTCGACGCCCGCGACCTCTCGTGCCGGGTGTTCACCGAGGGCGCGAACCTGGCGATCACCGATCGCGGCCGCGTCGAGCTCTCGCGCCGCGGCTGCCACATCTACACCGCCTTCCTCGACAACTCCGGCGGCGTCGACACCTCCGACCACGAGGTGAACATCAAGATCCTCTTCCAGCCGCTGCTCGCCGCGGGCTTCAGCCGAGACCAGCGCAACACCCTGCTCCAGGCCGTCGAGGACGAGGTCTGCGACATGGTGCTGGCCAACAACCGCTCGCAAAGCCGCATGGTCAGCTACGACGTGCGCCGCTCGATCGCCGATCTGTGGCGCTACGCCCGGACCATGGAGCTGCTGCGCGTCGAGGTCCCCTTCGAGCCCGAGTCCTTCGCGATGCCCAACGAGGACGAGCTGGCCAACCGCCACCGCAAGGGCGAGGGCCTGTTCAAGTGCGAGGGCGCCGTGCTCGGCTCCCACGCCAAGATGCTCGCCTACCGCGAGCTGCTCGCCGACGAGCCGCTGCCCGAGGAGATCGCCTTCGACCTCGTGCGCGGCTACTTCCCGGCTCAGGTCGTCGAGACCGCGAGCGAGGAGGTCCTGCGCGGTCACCTGCTCTTCCGCGAGATTGCGACCACCGTCGCCGTCAACCACATCGTCGACAGCGCCGGCTGCACCTTCTTCACCGAGATGACCACGGTCACCGGTCGCAGCTACCGCGACGTCGCCGTCGCCTACCTACAGGCCCGCGAGCTCGGCGGCGTCGGGGCGCTGCTCGACGACCTGTTCGCGCTCGAGGACAAGCACGCCCAGGAGGGCGTCTACCGGGCCATGGAGCGCATCGGCTTCGCCCTCGAGGACGCGGCCTTCTACCTGCTCGGCCCGATCGCCGAGGGCGGGGTGCTCCGCACCGAGCGTGCGCGGGTGCTGCTGTCCAAGGTCGTCGACCTGCTCCCGCCGAGCTCTCGCCACCGCGCCCGCTACAACCGCCACGTCCGCCAGCTGACGGAGAAGGGGGTGCCCGAGGCCCTCGCCGAGGCCGTCGCCCGCCTGCGCTTCTTGTCGCCGGTGCTCGACACCTTGATGATCGCCCGCCGCGAGGACGCTGATCCCGAGGCCGTCCTGCGCGTGCGCTTGGGCGTCTCCGATGCCATGCGCATGTCCGAGCTCCAGTCGGCCATCTCGCGCATGGAGCTCGCCTCTCCCTGGGACGGCCCCGCGGTCCAGTCGCTGGGTCGCCAGCTCGAGTTCCACACCCACAAGATGACGCTGCTCGTCGAGGACGAGGGCGTCGAGGCGATGATCGAGGCGCACGGCCTGACCAAGGTCCAGAAGCTGATCGGCCAGTGCCTCGACGGCGACGTCACCGTTGCGAGCCTGGTGATGCTCGACGGCCAGCTGCGCCGGCTGCTCCCGCCGATCCGCGGCACGGCGGCCTGAGAAGGGCTGCTTTAGAGCCCCCCGCGGTGCGTTGGCGACTGGGGCCACGCACCGCGGGGGGCTAAAGGTGCTACAGGCGCTCGAGGCCGGCGAAGAAGTAGCCAGTCTCGAACGCAGCCGTGTCCTCGGCGTCCGACCCGTGGGTCGCGTTGCGCTCGATGCTGGTCCCAAACTGCCCGCGCAGCGTGTCCTTGGGCGCCTCGGTGGCGTTGGTGGGGCCCATGAGGTCGCGCCAGCGCTTGATGGCGTTGTCGCCCTCGAGGACCATGGCGACGATCGGGCCTTCGGTCATGAAGGTCACGAGGTCGTTGAAGAAGGGCCGCTCGGCGTGGACGTGGTAGAAGCCGCGGGCTTGCTCGGTGGAGAGGTGCAGGCTCTTGATGGCGACCAGGCGCAAGCCGGACTCTTGGATCGCGGCGATGATCTTGCCTTGGTGGCCAGCGGCGACGGCGTCGGGCTTGATGAGGGCGAGGGTTCGTTGCATGGCGGGCGGAAGCTAGGGGCTCCTCGGAGCTTTGTCCAGGCGGTGTGGTGGCCTATGACCCTCACCCTGGGTTTGGCGCGCGTGAGCCTGCTTGGGGCCTAGAGATCTCGTGAGCCCTTCGCGCCACCAATAAAATCGCGCGGGGGTGTCCAGAGTGTGCCTGGTGTCCGTTCAGCGGGCCGCCCTCGTCATGACCCGATCTCGCAGCGGGGTTACCCTCCGACCATGGAGACGGACACCTCCGCCCCCGCGCCGGGCACGCCCAGCGACGACTTCGCCCACCTTCACCTGCACACCCAGTACTCGCTCCTCGACGGCGCCATCCGCATGAGCGACCTGTGTGCCAAGGTCAAGGAGCGGGGCATGAACTCGGTCGCGATGACCGACCACGGCAACATGTTCGGGGCCGTGCAGTTCTACCAGCAGGCCAAGGCCCACGGGGTCAAGCCCATCTTCGGCTGCGAGGCCTACATGGCCGAGGGTGACGCGCCGGCCAGGACCGACCGCAAGAACTACCACATCGTCCTCCTGGCCAAGAACGAGGTCGGCTACAAGAACCTCCAGCGCCTGGTCAGCTATGGGCACCTGCAGGGCTTTTATTACAACCCGCGGATCGACCGTAAGACCCTGCGCGAGCACAGCGAGGGGCTGATCGGGCTGTCGGCCTGCCTGGGCGGGCACATCTCGCGGCTGATCAACGCCGGCGAGATGGACAACGCCCGCGAGCGCGTCCAGGAGTACGCCGACATCTTCGAGCCGGGCAGCTACTTCCTCGAGCTCCAGCCCAACGGCATGGCGCTGCAAGAGAAGGTCAACGCGACCTTGGCCCAGCTCGGCCGCGACCTCGGCGTGCCCACGGTAGCGACCAACGACTGCCACTACGTCGACCAGCGCGAGGCCCACGCCCACGAGGTCCTGATGTGCATGGGCATGGGGCGGACGATCAACGACCCCAAGCGGGTCAAGCACGACTGCGACGCCTACTTCATCAAGACCCCCGAGCAGATGTGGAGCTACTTCCACCAGTACCCGGAGGCGATGGCGAACACGGCCCGGATCGCGCAGATGTGCAACGTCGAGCTCGAGCTCGGCCAGCCGGAGCTGCCCGACTTCACGCTCCCCGAGGGCGTCGAGAGCGAGGTCGCGTACCTCGAGATGGTCGCCAAGCGGGGCCTCGAGGAGCGCCTCGCCGAGCTGCGCATGCTCGGACGCAACCCCGACCCCGACGTCTACATGCAGCGCCTCGAGCGGGAGCTGGGGATCATCATCGACATGAAGTTCCCCGGCTACTTCCTGATCGTCTGGGACTTCATCCGCCACGCCAAGAAGATCGGCGTGCCCGTGGGTCCGGGGCGTGGCTCCGGCGCGGGCAGCCTGGTCGCCTACAGCATGCGGATCACCGACATCGATCCGCTCCAGTACGACCTGCTCTTCGAGCGCTTCTTGAACCCCGAGCGCGTGTCGATGCCCGACTTCGACATCGACTTTTGCATGGACCGCCGCGAGGAGGTGATCCGCTACGTCACCGATCACTACGGCGCCGAGCGGGTCGGGCAGATCGCAACCTTCCACAGCCTCAAGGCCCGCGGCCTGCTGCGCGACGTCTGCCGGGTCATGGAGAAGCTCCCGGCCGAGGCCAACGAGCTCGCCAAGATGGTCCCCGAGGGCCCCAAGGTCTCGCTCTCGCTGTGCATGGCGGACCCCAAGGAGATCCGCACCAAGATCAAGAAGAACCCCGAGCTCGCCGGCAAGCTCGAGGGCAAGCTGCAGATCGCCGAGGCCGCCAGCAAGCTGCGCGCGCGCTGTGAATTCGACCCCAAGGTGCGCGAGATCGTCGAGATCGGCTGCTCGCTCGAGGGCCTCAACCGCCACGCGGGCATGCACGCCGCGGGCATTGTGATCGGCAACCGGGCGCTGACCGAGCACGTGCCCTGCTTCAAGGCCGACGACAAGATCGTCACCCAGTACACGATGACCGACGTCGAGCAGGCCGGGCTGGTCAAGTTCGACTTCCTGGGCCTCAAGACCCTGACGGTGATCAAGCACGCCGTCGACCAGATCAACGGCCTGCCCAAGCCGTGGCGCTGCGATCCAACCAGCGTCGGCGAGGACGCCCAGGCGATCTTCGACATCGACAAGATCCCCATGGACGACGCGGCGGTCTACGCGATGATCTCGCGCGGCGAGACCACCGGCGTGTTCCAGCTCGAATCCACGGGCTTCAAGAAGCTGCTGCAGAAGCTCCGGCCCGACAAGTTCGAGGACATCATCGCCGCCGTGGCGCTCTATCGCCCGGGCCCGCTCGAGGGCGGCATGGTCGATCAGTTCATCGACTGCAAGCACGGCCGGCGCAAGATCGAGTACCCGCACGACCTGCTCGCCGAGGTGCTCCGCGAGACCTACGGCGTGTTCGTCTACCAGGAGCAGGTCATGCTCGCCGCGCAGATCCTCGCCGGCTTCTCGCTCGGCGGCGCGGACTTGATGCGCCGCGCCATGGGTAAGAAGAAGGCCAAGGAGATGGAGCGCCAGCGCGCCCTCTTCGTCGAGGGCTGCGAGAAGGTCAACGGCATCGACGCCAAGAAGGCCAACGAGATCTTCGACTTGATCGACAAGTTCGCCGGCTACGGCTTCAACAAGTCGCACTCGGCGGCCTACGGCCTGATCACCTATCAGACCGCCTACCTCAAGCACCACTACCCCGAGTGCTTCATGTGCGCGCTCATGACCTGCGACAAGGACAAGAGCGAGAACGTGGTCAAGTTCATCGCCGAGGCGCGGGCCATGGAGATCACGGTGCTGCCCCCCGACGTCAACGAGTCGGCCTCGGACTTCAACGTGGTCGTGCGCCCGCGGCCCGAGGAGCCCGAGGACGAGGCGGGGGAGGGCGACGACAAGAAGGCCAAGCAGGCCAAGGAGGCGCGCAAGCGCAAGGCTCGAAAGCGCAAGCTGGCCCGCAAGGTGCCGCCCGACGAGATCGCGGCGATCCGCTTTGGGATGGGCGCCGTGCGCAACGTCGGCGGCAACGCGGTCGAGTCGATCCTCGCCGCGCGGGCCGAGGACGGGCCGTTCGAGAGCATCTTCGAGCTGTGTCGGCGCGTCGACCTCAAGCGCGTCAACAAGCGCACGCTCGAGGGCCTGGTCCACTCTGGCGCCCTCGACGGGGTGTCCGGGGGGCACGGGCGCGCGCAGCTGGTCGCCGCCATCGACAGCGCGGTCGACCAGGGCCAGAGCAGCCAGCGCGACCGCGAGAGCGGGCAGACCGGGCTGTTCGCGGCCTTCGCCAGCGAAGAGGTCTACAGCGAGGATTACCCCCAGGTCGCCGAGTGGACGCCCAAGCAGCGCCTGCTCGCCGAGCGCGACGCCCTGGGCTTCTACCTCACCGGCCACCCCCTCGACCGCTACCAGCAAGACGTCGATCGCCACGCCACTGCGCGGATCGGCGGCCTGCGCCAGGAGCAGGTCGGCGGCGAGCTGGTCTTGGGTGGGGTGATCTCCGAGCTGCGCCAGGTCACGACCAAGGCCGGCAAGACCATGGGCTTCTTCCAGCTCGAGGATCAGTTCGGCCGCGTCGAGGTCATCGTGTTCCCGCGCACCTGGGCCGAGCAGACCGACGCCGAGGACCCGGAGTCGCCCAGCTGGGGCGACTGGCTCCACGGCCACGGCGAGGACCCGGTGTTCGTCACCGGTAAGCTCGAGGCCGACACCAACGAGACCGGGGAGGTCAGCCGCTACAAGTTGCTGCTGTCCAAGGTCGAGCCGATCGCCGAGGTCCGCGAGGCCCGCACGCGCAAGGTCAAGCTCAGCTTGCGCGCGGAGCAGCTCGACGATCGCCGCATGCTCGGGCTCAAGCACCTCGTGGCGGACCACCGCGGGCAATGCACCATGGAGCTCGAGGTCGTCGTCCCCGGGCGCTATCAGACCAAGCTGGTGTTCGGCGACGAGTTCAAGGTCAAGGCCGACGACGCGCTCTTTTTGGCGCTCGAGCGCCTCTTTGGCGGGCCCGTGGCCTCGCTGGCCTGAGCGCGGCGACCAGCCTGGGCCGGTGGCCCTCGCTGGCACTGCGGGCTGCGAACGCGCCCCCGCCGAGGGAACGGTGACGGCGGGCGCGCGGCCCTGATAGGCTGTGGCTCCAGGAGGGCGCATGCAGATCCAAGCCTACGGGGGCACCGACGTCGGCCGCCGGCGCAGCCACAACGAGGACACGATCTTGGTCGACGAGGGCCTGGGTCTGTTCATGGTCTGTGATGGGATGGGCGGGCACGCGGCCGGTGAGGTCGCGTCGAAGACCGCCGCCGAGGCGGTGCGCCGTCGCGTCGGCGCGGGTGTCGAGCTGCTGCGTGGCTTCGACGGATCCGCCCAGGCCTGCGAGCAAGTCGAGGCGCTGCTGCGAGACGCCATCGCCGAGGCATCGGCGGAGGTCTACGACCTCGCCCGCGGCGACGATGGCCGCCACGGCATGGGCACGACCTGCATCGCGCTGCTCGTGGCGCGGGCGCCCTCGGGGGCGATCAAGGGGATCATGGGCCACGTCGGCGACAGCCGCATGTACCTCGTCCGCGAGCAGGGCGTGTGGCAGCTGAGCCAGGATCACACCTTCTTCAACGATGCCGTGCGCCACGGCTTGATGAGCTACGAGGTCGCCAAGGCCAGCCCCTGGGCAGGTCAGCTCACCCGCGGCGTGGGGATCCAGCGCAACGCGGTCGTCGACACCCTGGTCTTCGACATCGTCGAGAGCGACACGATCTTGCTGTGCTCCGACGGGCTGACGGCCTACATCCACGAGCACCACGAGTTGGCGTCGATGCTCGCGGATCCCCGTGTGGACCGTCTCCCGGCCAGGCTGATCTCGGTGGCCAACGAGCGCGGGGGAGGGGACAACGTCAGCGCGGTGGTCGTCCGCGGCGCGCCGGAGCTGCCTGCTCAGCTCAGCGACTCGCGCCGGCGCGATCAGGTGACCAACGACCTCCGGACCCTGCGCCACATCGCGCTGTTCATGGACCTCAGCGACGCCGAGCTCGTCCGCATCTATCACCGCTTTGGCGAGGCGGACTATCCCGCGGGCAGCGTGATGATCCGCGAGGACGACAACACCGACAGCCTGTTCATCCTCGTCGAGGGCAGCGCGACGGTCAGCAAGGGGGAGCGGCAGATCAGCACGCTCACCCGCGGGGCGCACTTTGGCGAGATGGGCCTGCTCAATCAGCGCCCGCGCTCGGCGACGGTCACCGCGACCTCGCCGGTCCACGCCCTGGTCCTCGAGCGCGCGGGCTTCAACGACGTGCTGCTCCAGGACACGAGCTTGGCGGCCAAGCTGCTCTACAAGCTCGCGCAGATCCTGAGCCTGCGCCTCGACGAGACGATCAGCGTCGAGCTCGACGACCTCGCCGCGCGCAGGACCGTCGAGCTCGGCGTGCTCTCGCCTTTTCGGCGGAGCTGAGCCAGGACCGAGAGCTCGCCGACGTCGGCCGCTGCTCAGGCTCCGAGGGGCACACCTTTGGTGCTCGAGGGCGGCGACCAGTCGGAAGACTCGCCCGGGCGAGCCTTTCGGCGCTCTTCGTGCCTTCGGTGTGTCCGCGGCCGCGCGCTGGAGCGCACTCTAGTGTGCGCGGCAGAGGACTTGAAGGGTCCCAGGCGCCGGACCGCCGGTTGCTGACGAGGCGCGAGGAGGGAGTTTGTCGGGCACAAATGACTGACGAGTAACGAAGTCAGCGGCCGGTGCTCCAAGCCTGGGGCCCTTCAAGTCCTCTGGAGCGCACACTAGCTGCGCTTGGAGGGCTTCTTCTTGGCGGCAGGCTTCTTTGCCGCGGACTTCTTGGCAGCGGGCTTCTTGGCGGCAGTCTTCTTCTTCGCCGCGGGCTTTTTGGCAGCGGGCTTCTTGGCGGCAGTCTTCTTCTTCGCCGCGGGCTTTTTGGCGGCGGGCTTCTTGGCGGCAGTCTTCTTCTTGCTGGCCGGCTTCTTTGCGGCGGGCTTCTTCGCCGCGGACTTCTTCTTACTGGCGGGCTTCTTGGCAGCGGGGCTCTTCTTGCCAGCCGACTTCTTCTTGCCGGCCGACTTCTTCTTGCCAGCCGACTTCTTCTTGGCCGCAGCTCGCTTGCCGCCGGCGTTTGCTGCCTCGCCGTCCGGGTTGCCCTGAGCGGGAGCCGAAGACGCGCGACGCTGGGCGTGCTCTGCCGGCTCGCGCTCGCGAGCACCTCCGCGCCGGGCCTCTCCGAGGTTGGGGCGATCCCCTCGCGCGGGCGGCAGCCCGAGGGTGTCTCGGCGCGCGTCGTCGAAGCCGAGGAAGGCCGCGAGCTCGTCGAGGATGACCAGGCGCAGCTCGCCCTCGAGCAGCGCGGGGTCGGCGATGTAGCGCAGCAGGCTGAGGCGGTAGACGACCAGGCCGACGAGGGGAGGGTTTTGTTCCTCGTTGTTGCTGCGCGCGGCGAGGGCGAGGGCGCGGACCCGGGGATCGACACCTTCCAAGACCAGCTCGAGGGGAGGGGTGTCCGGGACGAGGACCACGAAGTCGGGATCTCGGGCGAGATCTTGCAGACCAACGTCCTCGCAGCTGCGCAGGATGTCGACGACCTGGCGCTGGAGGTCGGTGGACTCGGGTGCCCACTCGGGGATGGGCGCGCGGACGTCGAGCTGGAGCACCTGGAGGGCCGCGCGGGCGGCCTTGAGGCTGTTCCCGGCCAGGTAGGCGGCCTCGTTGATCAGGTACCAGAGCTCCGCGTCCTCGCTGAGGTGGCGCAGCAGACGCTCGAGCACCGGCAGGGCGAGCTCGGGCTCGCCGAGGTCGAGGTAGATCCGAGCCAGGCGCAGGTTGCAGCCAAAGAGCCGGGCGATGATCAGTTCGAATTCGTCGTCGTCGGTCTCGATGCCCGCGGCCTCGCGGAGCACCGCGACCAGCTGACTCGACTCGGTCTCCTCGCCGAACACGATGTCGAGGAGCTCGAGCTCGGGCAGCGCGGGGATCCGGGCCATGGCCGCGGAGGCCTCCTCGAGGCCGAGCAGGGCCTCGATCTCGAGCAGCCCGAGGTCGAGGCGGTCGGCGGCGTTGGCCTCGTCGAGCTCCCGGGCCTGCTCGGCGCGGCTGAGGGCGCGACGCGGCTCGTCGAGCTCGTAGAGCAAGACCTGCGCGGCCGCGAGCTGGGCGTCGACGTACTCGGTGTCAGCCTCGATGGCGCGCTCGTACCACTCCAAGCTGGAGTCGGCGTCACCCTCGGCGAGGCTGATCGCGGCCATGAGCATGGCGGCGTCCGGGACGTTGGGTCGCAGGCGCTGAGCGTGGTGCGCCGAGTTGCGGGCTTGTTGGTAGTCACCGCGGTCGAGCAGCGACCAGCCGCGGTCGAGGTGGGCCGTGTAGCGGCTCGTCTCGCCGAAGGAGTCGTCGTCTCCATAGTCCAGCTCGCGGGGCACCGAGCGGATATACACCGGCCGGGGGCCCGCCGCCCACGCTCTCGACCGATGCGCAGGCGATGCGCAGGGCCGCGTCGATGAAAGTTGGGGCGCAGGCCCCCAACACGTACACTCCCGGCCGTGTTCGAAGGCCCCTCGTCACCCCTGGAGCGGCCCGGATGGGCTCGCCGACTGCTCTACGTCACGGCGCTGACGGTCCTGCCGCTGCTCAGCTGCAAGACGAGCCGCGCCAGCGAGCCCGAGCTCGTCGAGCCCGGCCAGGTCCCGGCCGAGCTGCGCGACGAGTGGGAGGCCTTACTCGATGCACGTGAGAAGGATCGTGCCGGCGCGAGGGTGGAGGAGGCCGCCGACGCGCTCCTCGGCCAGGATCCGCCGACTTTGCTGCGCGTCGGCGCGCTCCAGGCCAAGGCCGAGCGCCAGTACCTCCTGGGCGCGGACGCGGAGGCGCTGCGTCTGTGCGACGAGGCCCTCGCGCTGCTCGCGGCCACCGGCGACAGCAAGGCCAAGGCTAGCGAGGAGATGCTGGCCGAGGTCCATCGGACCCTGGCGCTCACGCTGGTCCGGAGTGGAGATCCCCAGCGGGCGGTCGAGGAGCTCGATCTTCTGGAGGGGTGGGGGAGCGTCGAACGCGAGACTTTGCGTGGAGCACGCGCCGTCGCGCTGGATCGTCAGGGAGATCAGTCGGCGGCGCTCGCGGCCTTCGTGGCCTGGCGCGAGCTGCTGACCGACGACTCTCCGGATGCGGGCTACGCGGAGGACCGGATCCGTGCGCTGGTCACGGGCCTCGACCGCGCGACCATCGAGGAACTGGCGAAGAACGCGCCAGGTCCCGACGCGGCCGACTGCCTGCGGGCGACGATCGGGATCGCACCTGGCGACCAGTCTCCCACCTGGGTGTCGAAGTGTCGGCCGCTGCCCGCGCGCATCGGGATCTTGCTGCCGCGCTCGGGCAAGCTCGCGGCCCTCGCGGACGCGCAGTTTGCGGCGGCTGTCGCGGCGGTCACGGTCCTCGGCAGCGAGCGCCCGGTCTCCGTGATGTGGCGAGATAGTGGATCGACGGCGGCGAGCACCAAGGCGGCGGCGACCCAGCTGCTCGCGGATGGCGCCGAGGTCATCGTGGGTCCCGTGGGCGCGGACAACGTGCGCGCGGCGGTCTCGGTCGCGGGACACGAGCGCTTCTTGCTCCCGGGGGAGAGCGTCTCGAGCGCGCGAGGGATCGCGCCAAGTCTCGAGCAGCGCGCTCGCACCCTCGTCGCCCATGCCGCTGACCACGCCCCCGCCGCGGCCACCTCGGTGCTCGTCATGATCCCCGAGAACGGCTACGGGAGGCGGGCTCAGAAGGCTCTCGAGTCAGATCAAGGATCGTTTTCCAAGTCATTGAAATTCATGACTTATACATCCTCGACAAAAAGCTTCTCTCCAATCCTTCGGCCGGTCGCGGACGCGCTCCAAAAAGGCGCGCCCGTCGTGGTGGTCGACGCGCTCCCGCGGACGGAGCTGATCGCGCGACAGCTGCGCCGTGATGGCTTGCGGATCGCCGGGGGCAGCGTCGATCAGGAGGGCGCAGAGGTCGCGGTCTACGCCATGGGGGAGGGTCTGTCTCCCGAGCGTGTGGGGGCCAAGCACGAGAGCCTCGACGGCGTGGTCCTCGCGCCTGTCGCCGCGCCCGACGCCGAGTCCCGAGACTTCGAAGATCGCTACCTCGCCCAGCAGGGGCTGCCGCCCGATGACCAGGCGCTCCTCGTGTGGAGCGCGCTCGAGGCGGCATGGTCGGGAGCGTCATCGACGCATGAACCCCAGGTCCAATTGGTCCGGGTCGAGGGAGGCCGCGTTGTCGCGCTCGGGACGCCCTGAGAAGGGAAAGGGTCGCGCGCGCAGCGGCAAGAACGCTCGGGGCGACCAGCGCGCCAAGAGGAGCGGGCTTCGCGCTGACGAGCACGGGGTACCGGGCGAGCGCGCGGTGACCGAACTGCTCCGCGCGCAGCCCGAGCGCGTGCGTCGTCTGCTCGTGGCCGAAGGTCGGGACTTCGAGGCGCTGCTGAGTCTCGCCGACGAGCAGGGGGTGGCACCGGAGCGCGTGGACCGTGAGGTCTTCGACGAGCTCATTGGTCCAGGCCTGGCCCGGGGGGTGCTGGCGATCGCCTCGCCGCCGCGGCGCTGGGACTTCGAGGCGCTGCTCGAGCAAGAGGACGGTCCGCGGACGCGGCGTGGCCATCATGTCATCGTGGCCCTCGATGGCGTGGTCGACCCTCACAACCTCGGGGCGATCATTCGTAGCTCCGAGTTCTTCGGCGCCGCGGGGGTGGTGTGGACGCGGGACCGGTCGGCGCCGCTGAGCCCGGCGGCCGTCCGGGCCTCGGCGGGGGCGACCGAGCGCCTGCCCCTCGCGCAGGTCACCAACCTCTCTCGGGCCCTCGAGGACGCCAAGCGTGGCGGCCAGTGGTGGGTCGCGGGGACGGTGGTCGACGACGGCCAGGCGCTCCACGAGTTCGCCCTCGATCCCCCGGAGGCGCTGATCTTGGTGCTCGGGAGCGAAGAGCGAGGCATGCGGAGGCTGACCCGGGAGCGCTGCGACTTCCTGCTGACCATCTCGCGTGCGGGGGAGCTGGGCTCGCTCAACGTCTCCTCGGCCGCTGCGCTCGCCCTGGGCATGCTGGGCTGAGGCGCATCGGTGGGGCTGGGCTGCTCGCGTGCTGTGCAGCATGCGCGAGCGGATCTAGGGCCACGCGGAGGGCGGGCGGACGCGGGCCGATCTGCTCGCTCCAGGTTCGCGATTTCGACACCCGGAGGTGGTGTCGATCGGGTACCGTCGGCGAGGAGAGGCGAGCGAGGGACGACGCGACCCGACAGGTCGCGACGCGCGTCCGTCGTGCTCGACTCCGGGACCATGGGTGAGGACCGGGCCCGCGTCAGCGCGGGCTCGAGGGCCGGTCTGTGGTCCAGCCCGCGGTCGGGGAACTAGCCCCCCTTTTGCCTAGATACCGCGTGGCCGACTCGCTACCCTTGGCCTCCGCTTTCGCGGCGCGTCGATCGCCGTCCGCAGGGCATCGCTCTGCGTCGACCCGTGCGCTGCACGTTCGCTCAAAAGACACGACCATGGCCGAAGTTCGCTCCGCTCTCCTCTCGCATCTGCGCGCTCCCGAAGAAACCACCAAAGAGGCCCTCGCCGCCGCCGTAGAGAGCTCGGGCAAGGACCTGGCCGCGGCGTCTCAGGTCGCGCGCGACGAACCGAGCAACGACGAGGCGGTGGCGATCGTGCTCGCGCATCTCGTGCTCGCGCAGCAGGCCGACCAGGACCCGGGGGTGATCATCGATCGCGCCAAGGCCCTGGCTCAGCGGGCGCCTCGCAAGGACGAGGGCAACGCGGTCGCGCTGCTGTGTGGCGAGGTCGTGTGGCGAGCGGGCGGGCAGCCGCGGGTGGCCGAGCCCTACTTCCGCCGGGTCCGTCGCAACGACGCGGCCAACGAGGCGGTGGTCGGCTTCTACCGCGAGCTCTTCTCCGGGCCCAGCGACGGCAGCCAGCTGATGCAGGTGCTCGTCCAGGCCCGGCGCGCGAGCAAGGACCCCGATCATCGCTTCGCCCTCGCCGAGGAGATGGCGAGCGTGGCCCAGGAGCGGCTGGGCAGCACCGATCGCGCCATCGAGGTCTGGCGCGCGGTGGTCCGCGAGGACGGCCAGGATCCCCGGGCGGTCGCCAACCTCGAGCGCTTGTATCGCGAGGGACGCAAGTGGACGGCGCTCGTCGAGCTGCTCAAGGACCAGTTCGACGCGATCGCCGACGAGGAGGCGACCAAGCAAGAGCGCATCGACAAGCTGCTCGAGATCACCGAGCTCTACCGCAAGGAGCTGCGCCTCGAGGCCATGGCCCTGGCGACCTTGCAGCGCATCCTCGACATCGACCCGCGCCACCAGGGCAGCCTCGAGGTCCTCGCCGACACCTACGCGTCGAGCAAGCGCTGGAACGACCTGCTGGGCGTGTTCCAGCGTCTGCGCGACGCCGCCAGCGAAGACGGCGACAAGCAGGCCGAGGCCGACGTGCTGCGCAAGGTCGCCAAGATCTGGGTCGAGAAGCTGGGCAACCCGCAGCGCGCCCTCGAGCCGCTCAACGAGCTGCTCGAGCTGCTCCCCGGCGACCGCGGGGCGCGGGACATGATGGCCAGCATCCACGAGCAGCGCCGCGACTGGCGGGCGTTGATCGCCCTGCGTCGCGACGAGCTCGCCGAGCGCGAGGGCGAGGAGGCGCTCGCTCTGCGCCTCGAGCTCGCGCGCCTGGCCGAGGACAAGCTCGGCGATCGCCGCGAGGCCATCGCTGGCTGGAACGCGGTGCTCCAGCACCACGGCGAGATCGAGCAGGCCCTCGACGCGCTCGCGCGGCTCTACGAGCGCGAGTCTCGGTGGGCCGAGGCCGCCGAGATCCGCCACCGCCAGGTTGCGATCGCCGACTCGGTCGGCCGCGCGGTCAAGCTGCTCACGGACATCGGCCACATCTACTCGGAGCGCCTGCGAAACCAGCGGGACTCGATCCGCGTGTGGCGAGAGATCGCCCGCCTGGTCCCTGGCCACGACAAGGCCCTGCGCACCTTGAGGGACGCCTACGTGGCCGCGGGCATGTGGGACGAGCTGACCGAGCTCTACGTCGCCCAGGGCCGGGTCTCCGATCTCGTCGACGCCCTGCAGAGCGCGGCCGATCGCGTCAGCGCGACCGAGGAGCGCGTCGACCTCTACCGCCGCGTCGCGCAGCTGTGCCGCGAGCGCCTCGGCCAGCCCGAGCGCGCCGTCAAGGCCCTCGAGCGGACCTTGGCGATCCAGCCCAACAACCTCGTCGTCGCCCGCGAGCTGCTGCCGATCTACCGCGAGCAGGCCAACTGGGCCGCGCTCATGCGCACGCTCAACGTGCTGCTCGACGCCAGCGAGGACGTCGACGACAAGCTCGAGCTGATCGAGCAGCAGCGCCAGGTCGCGGCCGAGCGCCTGCAGTCGCCGCAGCTCACCTTCCAGTGGGCGGCCCGGGCCTACGAGCTGCGCCCGACCGACGAGCAGCTGCGCGAGCGCCTCGAGCGTTCGGCGGCCGACAGCGACAACTGGGACGAGCTCACGCGGATCTTCGAGCGGCGGATCTCCGGTGAGCGCCCCGCGGGCGAGGGTGACGAGCTCGCCCTCGCCAAGGTCAAGCCGGCCGAGCGCGAGGAGCAGCTGCTGCTCCTCGGCAAGCTCGCCGTGGTCGCCCGCGACCAGCTCAGCAAGCCCGACGACGCCCAGCGCTACTTCCGGCGCATCGTCGAGCTCGACCCGCGCAACGAGGCGGCGATGTCCGCCCTCGAGTCGATCTACACCTCGACCCGGCGCTGGGACGATCTCAGCGAGGTCTACCGCAAGCGCCTCGACGTCGCCCCGGACGACGCCGCGCGGCTGTCGACCCTGCGCGGCCTGGCCCGGCTGCAAGAGGAGCACCTGCGTGATCTCGACGCGGCCGTCGAGACCTACGACCGCATCCTCGAGCTCGAGCCCGAGGACCTCAAGACCCTCGACGCGCTGGCCTCGATCCTCCGCGGGCGCGGTGAGTGGCCGCGCCTGGCGGCGATCCTCGAGCGCAAGCTCGAGCTCCCGGCGCCGCCCGAAGGCGAGGGGCCGCGGGCGATCGAGCCGGCCGACATCCCGGTGCTCTACGAGCTCGCCCACATCCGCGCCGTCCGCCTCGACGCCATCGAGGCGGCGATCGGCGGCTTCCTCGAGATCCTCGCGCTCGAGCCCATGCACCGCGAGGCCGTGACCTCGCTCGAGGAGATCTATCGCGCCGATCCGTCCACGGCGGTGAAGATCATGCGCGGGCTGCTGCCCTACTACCAGCGCGTCGGCGACAAGGCCCGCGAGGCCGAGGCCATGGAGGTCTTGCTCGCCGCGGCCGAGACCCCCGCCGAGGGGAGCGAGGGCGAGGCCAGCGAGGCGGCCCGAGAGCAGCGCCGCGAGCAGCTCGCCGCCCTGGCCGCGATCTACGAGCAGATGCCCGAGCGCCGCAGCGACGCCCTGCGCATCTACGCCGAGCTCTTCGAGGGCGACCCCGCCGACTGGGAGGGCCGCCAGCTGCTCCAGCGCCTCGGCCGGCAGCTCCAGTCGATGGAGCTCGTCGCCAACGCCTACGTGCGGGCCCTCGACGCGATCAAGGACAAGGCCCAGGCCCTCGAGGCCGAGGGACAGGCCCTCGAGCGCGCCGAGGCCAACCTGCGCCGCGACCTGCTCCTCGAGCTCGGGGCGATCTTGCGTGACGACCTCGGGCGCCCGCTCGACGCCGAGAAGGCCTACGCGGAGATCCTCGAGCGCGACGAGACCCACCAGGCAGCCTACGACGCCCTCGAGGCCCTGCTGCGCAAGCGCGACGCCTTCCCCGAGCTCGTCGAGCTCTACCGGCGCCGCGTCGACGTGGTCTTCAACCAACGCGAGCAGCGTGAGCTGCTCGGGCGGATCATCGAGATCGCCCGCAGCGTCCTCGGCGATCGCCAGACGGCCGTCGAGACCGCCGAGGAGCTCCTCGACCTGATCCCCGACGACCTCCCGACCATCGAGCTGCTCGCGCAGATGTATGGCGAGGCAGGGGAGGGCGAGGACCTCGACAAGCTCGAGGAGCTGCTCGGGCGCTGGGCCGAGCTGGTCTCGCACCGCGAGCTTCGCCACGAGCTCGGCTGCAAGCGCGCGGCCTTGCGCGTGCAACATCAAGGCGACGCCTTTGGGGCCGTGGATCTGCTCGGCTCGATCCTCGCGGAGAACGGGGACCACGAGCAGGCCAGGGCGCTGCTCGAGGAGCTCCTCGACGTGTCCGAGGTCCAGATGCAGGTCGCCGATCTGCTCGAGCCGCTCTACAAGCGCCGCGGCGATCACCACGGGCGGATCCGCATCCTCCACGTGCGCCGCAACCACGCCGCGGCCGAGGAGCGCCGCGACGACGCCACGGCCTGCCTGCTCGAGATCGCGCGGATCCAGGAGTACGAGCTCGACGATCACGAGCGCGCGTTCTCTTCGCTGCGCGAGGCCTACCTCGAGGATCCCCGCCGCCTCGACTCGCGCGAGCAGCTCGCCCGCGTCGGCCACGACCAGGGCCGCGAGCGCGAGCTCGTCGAGATCTGGGGCGAGGCCCTGGCCAGCGAGCACGCGCAGGACAAGACCCTGCGCATCGATCTCACCCACCGGATCGCGGTGCTCCTCGACGAGCGCCTGCACGACTCCGCGGGCGCGCGCAGGGCCTGGCTCGACCTGCTCGAGCTCGATCCCCCGGACGCGGCCCTGGCCCACAAGACCGTCGAGGCCCTGGTCCGCCTGCACCTCGAGGCCGGCGACTTCGCGGCCCTGGTCGAGGCGCAGCGCGCCCTGCTGCGCTTCATCGAGCCGCACCACCAGCAGGTCCAGGTCCGCCTGCAGATCGCCAGGATCCAGCTCGAGCAGCTCATGGATCGCATCGGCGCGGCCCTGTCCTGGGCCGAGGTCATCGACATGGAGCCGGGCAACCGCGAGGCCCTCGAGGCGCTCGAGGCCCTGCTCATCGAGGAAGAAGAGTGGCAGCGGCTCACCGAGCTGCTTGAGCACCGGATCACCGTGACCGAGGAGCCGCGGCTCCAGGCCCAGCTGTGGCGGCGGATCGGTGACATCCGCAGCGATCGTCTCGACGCCAAGCAGCAGGCCATCGAGGCCTTCCAGTCGGTCCTCGATCTCAAGACCGGTCACGACGACGCGGTCTATGCCCAGACCAAGCTCGTCGAGCTCAACCGCGCGATCGAGCGCTGGCCCGACGTGGAGGAGGGGCTGCGCCGGCTGATCGCCCTGGCCGACACCGAGGCCGAGCGCGTGCGCCTGCTGGCCGAGACCGCCGAGGTCGTGGGCAAGAAGCTCGAGCGCCTCGACGACGCCCTCGACCTGCTCAAGCGCGTCCTCGACCTCTCGCCCACGGATCAGCGCGCGCGCTCGCTGGTCTCCGGCTACCTCGAGGGCGATGACACCCGCGAGCGAGCGATCCGCATCCTCACGCCGCTCTACGAGGCCGAGCAAAACTGGGCCGCGCTGCTCGAGCTCCAGGAGCTCCAGGCGCGCAAGCAGCCCAGCGGCCGCCGCCGCCTCCAGGCCCTGCTGCGCGTGGCCAGGACTCAAGAGGAGAAGCTCGAGGATCCGGCCCGGGCCTTCGCCGTGCTCTGCGAGGCGATGACCGAGGCCGGCGACCAGCCGGAGCTCATGGAGATCCTCGAGAAGGTCGAGCGCCTCGGGGCGATGCCCGAGCGCGCCGAGGCCCTGTTCGAGGCCTACAGCCGGACCGTCGATCACATCCTCGACTCGGAGCTTCAGCAGCGCGTGCTCACGGCCATGGGCGAGGTCGCCCTCAACCGCCTCGGCCGCCTCGACGACGCCCGAGCGATCTACGAGCGCCTGCTCGAGAGCAGCCCCGACGACGACGTGGCGACCGACGCCCTCGAGCAGATCTACGTGCGCCAGGAGGCCGACGAGGCCCTCGCCAACTTGCTGGTCCGCAAGGTCGATCGCACGACCGAGGCGGGCGCCCGCGACGATCTACTGATCCGCGCCGCCGAGATTCACCACGCGCGCCTCGACGACGCCGAGCAGGCCATCTCGCTCTACGAGCGCCTGTCCGACGAGGGCCTGGCCCGCGAGGACGTCCACGCCGTGCTCGAGCCGCTCTACGAGAGCACGGGCCGCTTCCGCGAGCTCGCCTCGCACCTGACCCGCAAGCTCGGCCACCTGCGGGGCAAGGCCGCCGTCGACACCCACCTCCGCCTCGGGCGGCTCTACGGTGAGCACCTCGAGGATCCCGAAGAGGGCATCCGTCACCTCGGCGCGGCCCTCAAGTCCGACCCGGACCACGCCGTGGGCACCGACGAGCTCTCGCGCTACCTCCAGGATCCGGCCATGCGCAGCCGCGCCGCCGAGATGCTCGAGCCGGTGTTCCTGGCCGTTCAGGACTGGCCGCGCCTGCTGCAGATCCAGGAGGTCCGCCTCGAGGAGACCGAGGATAACGCCGAGCGCGTGGAGATCATGGTCCGCATGGCTCGCATGCAAGAGGAGCAGCTCGAGGATCTCGACGCCGCCTTCGAGGCCTACGCGCGGCTGTTCAAGGCCGACCCGACCAACACCCGCGTGCGCGAGCACCTCGGCCGCCTGGCCAACGTGCTCGCGGCCGCGGATCGCTACGCCGAGCTGCTCACCGAGTACGTCGACGGTCAGCCCGACGACAACTCCGACGAGACCCTGGCGATCGTCCACGAGTGCGCGCGGCTGTGGGCCGGTTCGCAGCGCCAGCCGGCCAAGGCCGTGCCGCTCTACCAGCGCCTGCTCGAGGCCCAGCCCGACAACCGCGGGCTGTTCAGCGAACTCGAGTCTGCGCTGAGCATGGGCGAGATGTGGCGCGAGCTCGCCGACGCCTACTGGCTGCAGGCCGAGGACTGTTTCGAGGAGGATCGTCAGATCGACCTGCTCATGCGCCTGACTCGGGTCGCCCTCGACGTGCTCGACGAGCCGGCGCTCGCGGCCAAGGCCTTCCAGCGCATCCTCGAGATCCAGCCCGAGAACGACCGCGCGCGCTCGCAGCTAGAGCAGGTCTATCAGCAGACCGAGCGCTGGGCCGACCTCCTCGAGCTGCTCCGCGACCGGCTCTCGCGGAGCATGAACCAAGACGATCGCACGCCCTTGTACCTGCAGATCGCGGATCTCCAGGACGAGGCCCTCGACGACGCCGAGGGGGCTCTCGACAGCCTCGAGGGCCTGCTCAACGAGGTGCCCTACGAGCCCAACGCGATCGCCACCCTCGAGCGCATCGCCGAGGCCCGCGTGCCCCAGCGCCACCGCGTGTTCAACATCCTCCAGCCGATCTACGAGGCCACCGGCAACACCCCGCGGATGGTCGCGGTCTGTGAGTGGCGGCTGACGGTCACCGAGGATCCGGCCACGCGCCACGAGCTCCACCGCGAGCTCGCGGGTCACCTCGAGAGCATCCCCGAGGGGGCGCCCTACGCCTTCCAGGCCCTCGCGCGCGGGCTCCAGGAGCCCGGCCCCGCCGACTCGCTGATGACCCTCGACGCGGAGATCAGCCGCCTGGCCGAGTCGCTGCAGATGCCCGGGGCCCTCGCCGACGCCCAGGTCGCGGCCTCGCAGAGCGAAGCCCTGGCCAGCGACACCGATCGCCGCCTCGAGCTGCTGATCCGCGCCGCGCGGATCCGCAGCGAGGACTCCCCGGAGATCGCCGTCGAGATCCTGCGTCGCGCCCTCGCGCTGCGCGACGATCACGAGGAGGCCCTGGCGCTCATGGACGTCGCCCTGGTCCGCCTGGGCTTCCACGAGGATCTGCGCGAGGTGCTCTCGCGCCGGGTCGAGGTCGAGGTCGACGACGTTCAGCGCGTCGAGCTGCTGCGCCGACTGGCCACGCTCCACGAGGACATCCTGGCCAACCCCGAGGCCTCCGAGGCCGCGTGGCGGCGCCTGCTGGAGATCGAGCCCAACGACGTCGAGGCCCTCCAGCGCCTGAGCCGGACCTACGCCGCGAGCGGCTCGACCTCCGAGCTGGTCGAGATCCTCGAGCGGCGCATCGACGCGAGCAACGACGGCGAGGAGCGCCGGACGCTGCGCATGCAGCTGGCCAGCATCCACCGCGAGTCGGGCAAGAACCGCGAGGCAGAGATCGACGTGCTGCGGGCGCTGCTCGCCGAGGCGCCCTCGGACGACGACGCGATGGCGGCCCTCGCCCGGGCGCTGCTCGCCGAGGAGCGCCACGGTGAGGCCGCGGACGTCGTCCAGGACCGCGCCACGATCGCGGCCACGGCCGAGCGCAAGGCCACGCTGATGCTCGACGCCGCGCGGCTCTACGCCGGGCCGCTCGAGGATCTCCATGGCGCCGTCGAGCGCTACGAGCAGGTCCTCCAGCTGCTCCCGGGTCAGGAGGGGGCGGTCGCCGATCTCGTCGAGCTCGCCAAGCGCGAGGAGGTCTCGGAGCAGGCCGCGACCTTGGTCCGTCCGCACCTCGAGGCGGGCGGGCGCTGGCCGGAGCTGACCACCGTCTTGGCCGCGCGCACCCAGCTGTCCGAGGATCCCGAGGAGGTCGCCACGACCCTGCGCGAGCTGGCGGGGATCCGCCACGAGAAGCTCGGCGACGCCGCCGGTGCCCTCGAGGCGACGATGCGGCTGATCGACGAGTGCCGCGCGGACGAGCTCGAGGAGCCGCTGGCGGTGGCCATGCGCCTCGCCGGCGAGCTCGATCGTCTCGACCCGCTGATCACCGAGCTCGGCGAGCGTGCCCACGACGAGGCCCGCGATCCCGAGGTCCGCGTGGCCATCGCTCTCGCGGCCGCCCACGCGGCCTCGGACTTCATCGGTGACCCCGACAAGGCCCTGGCCGTGCTCGTGCCCCTGCTCGACGCCGAGCTCGCGGATCTGCAGACCTGCGAGCGCATCGAGGAGCTGGCCATGCGCAAGGGCGACGCCGCCCTGGTCGAGCGTGCGCTGCGAGAGGGCACGCGCCTGGCGGTGGGCGGCGACAAGCAGCTGGCGATGTTGGTCCGCCTCGGCCAGGCGCGGATCAACGTCGAGCAGTGGACGGAGGCCGTCGAGGCCTTCCGCGACGCCCTCGACATCGAGCCGGGGCTGAGCGAGGCCGTGCGCGGCCTCGAGACCGTGCTCGAGCGCCGCGAGAGCGCGGACGAGCTGCCCGAGGGCCTGCTCGACACGCTCGAGAACGCCTACCAGAGCGCCGGCGACAACGTCGGCCTGGCCCGGGTCGCGCGGGTCCGCCTGCGCGGGCTCGAGGGCATCGATCGCGTCGCGCTGCTCCAGACCCTGGGCACCTTGCTCGAGCAAGGTGGTGGGGGCGCGGACGAGGCCCTCGAGGCCTGGGGCGCGCTCTTGGCCCTCGACGCCGAGTCGGCGCAGGCCCTCGAGCGCGTGCTCGCGCTGGCGGAAGAGGGCGGACTGACGGCCCGCGCGGCCGAGCTCCTGGCCGTGGCCGTGGCCGCCGCGGCCGAGGCGGGGCGGACCAGCCCGGCGACTTGCCTGGCGGCGACCAAGCTCTTCCTCGAGCGCCTCAACCAAGCCGAGCAGGCCAAGCGCGTGCTCGGGCCGCTGCTCGACGAGCAGCCCGATCACCCCGAGGGGCTGAGCCTGCTGGTCGCGGCCGAGCGCGCCCTCGGGGACGCCCGCGGCCTCCACGACGCGCTGACCCGCTCGGCGGCGGCCCAGGTCGATCCGCAGGTCGCCGCGGATCTGTGGCGCGAGGCGGCGGCGGTCGCCGAGCAGCTCCTCGCCGAGCCGGCCACGGCCATCGAGGACCTGCGGGCGCTGCTCGAGGCCGACGAGACCGATCGCGGCGGGTGGACGCGGCTGCTGGCCCTGCTCGCTCAGGCCGGCGACGCCGAGGCCCTGGCCGACGCCCTCGGGCGCCGCGTGATGATCACCGACGACGACGCCGAGCGCCGCGAGCTTCGCTACCGCCTGGCCAACCACCTCGTGGAGAAGCTCGAGCGCTCCGACGACGCCATCGGCGTCTACAACGACATGCTCGGGGCCGAGCCCGACGACCTCGTCGCGCTCAAGGAGCTCGAGGTCCTGCTGCGTCGCCTCGAGCGCTGGCAGGACGTCCGCGACCTCCTCGATCGCAAGCTCGAGGCCGTCTCGGCCGAGGGTGAGCAGCGGGTGACCGTGCAAGAGGAGATGGCCCGGCTCGCCGAGGACAAGCTCGACGACGTCACCGACGCGGTCGAGGTCCTCCAGCGCGTGGTCCTCGAGCACCCCGAGCGCGACACCGCCCGGGCCTGGCTCGAGCGCCTGCTGACCAAGGAGGAGCGCTGGCACGACCTCTCGGAGCTAGTCGAGGGCCGCATGGATCGCGCCCGCGAGGCCGGGGACACCGAGGGCTACCGCGAGCTCGCCTCGCAGCTCGCCAGCTTGCTGGCCGAGAAGCTCGACGACAGCGATCGCGCCCAGGGCATCCTCACGGATCTGCTCGAGGTCGATCCCAGCTACGTCCCGGCGATCCTCTCGCTGGCCTCGGTCTACGAGGCCCGCGGCGACGACGGGGCGATGCGCCTGACCCTCGAGCGCGCGGCCAAGCTCGAGCCCCAGGGCCAGCTCGGCGCGCGCTTGCAGCTGCGCCTGGCCAAGCTCAGCGAGGGCGGAGAGGAGCGCCGCGCTCACCTCGAGAAGGCCCTGCAGCTCGACCCCGCGAACCTCGAGGCCGGCCGCGAGCTGCTCGCGCTCAGTCGCAGCGAGGAGCGCTGGGAGCAGGTCGCGTACCTGCTCGAGATCGCCGTGGGCCGGGCCAAGAACGACGAGGAGCGTCGCAAGCTCCAGCTCGAGCGCGTCGACATCCTCTCGGCCAAGGTCGGTGACGCCGAGGGGGCCCTGCGGGTGCTCGCGGGCATCTACGAGCAGGTCCAGGACAGCGTCGAGGTCAACCGGCGCATCGCCGACGCGCTCTTCTCCTCCGAGCGCCTCGAGGAGGCCGCGGGCATGTACCACTGGCTCGTCGAGATCACCGCTGGCAAGCGCAGCAAGAAGCGGGCGCACTACCTGACCCGCATGGCTCGCGTCGAGATCGCCGGCGGGGCCCCGGACGCGGCGCAAAAGCACCTCGAGGAGGCCTACCGCCTCGACACCACCAACGTCGAGACGCTGATGACCCTCGGCAGCCTGCACGAGGACAACGAGCGCTGGTCCGACGCGCTGAAGATCTATCGCTCGATGCTGCTGCAAAACGCCGACAAGTCGGGGCTGCTGCGTCGCGGCGACATCTACCTGCGCCTGTCTCGGGTGCACCTGGGCCTCGAGGAGAAGCCCAAGGCCCAGGCCATGCTCCGCCGCGGTGTGGAGGAGGACTCGGACCACCAGGGGCTCAAGGACGCGCTCGCCGAGATCGGCGGCTGAGGTCCAGCGGCGGTGAGCCGCGAGTGTCGAAGCGCCCGTCGTCGGATGTTCCGGCGGCGGGCGTGTCCTATGGGCGGGAAGCTGGCCTGCTAGCAGGCCAGCTGCGCGCCGGCCACCGTCCTCAACCCCTTGAAATGACGCATGTTGGCGTTGGCAGGCGGCTTGCCAAGCAAGCCGGGCATGCGCCCGCTCGACGTCCTCGCCAGCTTGCACGAGAGCTTCGTACATCTGCTGGGCACGCTGCTCTGCCAGGATCCGCAGACGCTGGTCGCCGCCATCTCTCGCGCACGGGGAGCGCTGCCGCAGGGGACGCTGCGGCGACGTCCGACGAGCTTCGAGATCCCCGCGCTCGTGCGCCGTGCACATCTTCGAGTCGCGGACATGCTGATCACCGTCGATGGCGACGACGGGCGGGCGTGCTTCGTCTTCGTCGTCGAGTTTCAAGACGTGGTCGATCAGGCCAAGCGTTGGCGGTGGATCGAGCTCAGCGCCGCCGCTGCGGCCGAATTCCAGGCGCAGTCTCAGCTGCTCGTCTTCGCCATCGCGCCAGGCGTCCGCCGGTGGATCAGAGGGCTGCTCCCCCAGCTCGAGCCGAGCCCCGTGCTCGTCGAGGCGGTGCACGTCGATCTTCTCGTAGGTCTCGAGGATGCACGCAGGCGTCCGCTCGCCACGATCTTGGGCGCGCTCGTGCACGCGAGATCCGAGACGCCGCGAAAACGACGGATGGCCGGTATACGGGCCGCCCTGGTCGCGCTCACGAACCTCGACGACCGACTGATGCGGCGCTACGGTGTGCTCGTGTCGATGGCAATACCAGGTTCAATGATCGAAGAAGCCACATCTCAGCTGCGCGAGTCGGGCGTGGTCGAAGACCCCGAGCAGGGAAAGCTCGAGGTGGTCGGGGACATGAGCGAGCTTGGGGCGCTCGAGGGCTTCGTCCGCACCAGCTACGCGTTCAGTCTCGGTGAGCGAGAGGGAAGGGCGGAGGTGCTCCGCGCGAGCGTGCTCGATCTCCTCGAGGTCCGCGGCGTCGCGCTGACGAGCGAGGCCCGGGAGCGTGTGCTCGCGTGCAAGCAGCCCGACCAGCTCCAGCGTTGGTACGAGCTGGCCAAGTCTCAGGCGCCCCAGGCCATCGAGGCGCAGCTACTCTCGAGCTGAGGACATGGTTCTCGAGCGCAGGCGACCCACGAAGCGCTCGATTCGGGCCTGAGTTTTGGGTCCGAGTTTCGAACCCAGGATTCGAATCTAGATCGTCGCTTCGCGCAGCCGAGCCAGGAGCACGTCGATGGCCACGCGGTTCTCCCCACCTTCGGGGATGATCAGGTCCGCGGTGCGCTTGCTCGGCTCGACGAACTGCAGATGCATCGGCCGGACGGTCTCGTAGTACTGCTTGCGCACGGACTCGAAGTCGCGCCCGCGATCACGCATGTCCCGGCGGATCCGCCGGATCGCACGGATGTCGGCCTCGGTGTCGACGAAGATCTTCACGTCGAGCTCCCGGCGCAGGCGCTCGTCGACGAACACCAAGATGCCCTCGACGATGACCACCGGCGCAGGCACGACGCGCTGGGTGTCGGGGAAGCGCCGGTGGGTCTTGAAGTTGTAGATCGGGACGTCGACCGGGTTGCCGGCCTTGAGATGCTGGAGGTGCTCGACGAGCAGCTCGGTCTCGAGGGCCTCGGGGTGGTCGTAGTTCAGCGCGTGGCGCTGCTCGAGGCTGAGGTCGGGCCGGTCGCGGTAGTAGCTGTCATGCCGCAAGGTAGCGACCAGCTCCGAGGGGAGCGCCGACGCCAGGGCGTCTGCGACGGTGCTCTTGCCCGAACCGCTTCCGCCGGCGATTCCGATGACGAGGCTGGTATGAGGCCGGTCGGACATCGGCGCGGAAGATAGCAACAGGGCGTCCCCCGATGCCCCGCGCTTTATGCGTTCCGAGCAGCGGATAGCTCACGTGAAAACGCTCGCCTGCGCGCCACAGATGCGGGCGAGGAGGGGAGCGTCGTGGCGGCGAGTCGCCGGCTATCGGTTGCTCACTTGAGGAGGCCGGCCTTGCGGGCCTCTTCTTCGGAGATGCAGTCCTCGTCGACCTTGTTGTCGCAGTCATCGTCGACCTTGTTGCAGATCTCGACGGTGCGGATGTGCGTGGGCATGCACTTGATGGAGCCGGTCACGCATTGTTTGATGCCCTCGGCGCAAGCGCCGGCCTGGCCGGTCTTGCAGCTGGCGCCGGTACCCTCGACGTCGCCGTCGTCGATCTCGCCGTCGCAGTCGTTGTCCCTGCCGTCGCAGACCTCGGCCGTGGGAGCCTTGGCGGTGGCGCTGCACACCGACTGGGTACCGTCGGCGCTGCACGAGTAGGTGCCCTCGGCGCGGCATTCGCCCTCACCGGCGAAGCACTTGGCGCCCTCACGCTCGAAGCCGTCGTCGACCTTGCCGTTGCAGTCGTCGTCGATCTTGTTGCACAGCTCGCGCTCGGGGAGCACGGCGCCGTCGCAGGTCGACCAGAAGCCCTCGGCGTCGCAGACGCGGAGGCCCTCCTGGCAGATGCCACGGCCGGCGGTGCCCTCGGGGCCTTGCTGGCCGTCGGCCTGGGTGTAGCAGGGCTCCTTGCTGGACGGGTAGCACTCGGCCGACTCGCGCTGGCCGGCTTGCTTGCGGGCCTTGGCGAGCTCCTTGTCGACGTCGCTCATGCCCTTGGGGGTCGAGCAGCCTGCGACGAGGCCAGCGCTGAAAGCCATGCAAAGAATGAAAGACAGACCGCGGGGGCGGACGGACTCGAGCATGCGCCCAGGATACAATGTCCGATGCGCGTGTCACAGGTCTGCTGTACGCCTGTTCCCGATGCCCGGCTGATCACCGACTGATCCGTGGCCGTGCGAGGGCGCCGATCAGCTGATCGCAGGAGGGGGGCTCTGGTCGCGCCGCGCTCGTGATACCCTGCGCCGGATCCGTGTCCGTCGTCGGTAGGGCATATCTCGGCGTCTGCCTCTTCCTCTTCATCCTGGGGTTGTTCTGGTTCACGCTCGTGCTCCAGGAGAACCGGGCTGTGGTCGAGGTGGTTCTTCTGGTTCCACGCTTCGACTTCGCCGATCCGCTGATCCGTCAGCGCTTCGCGGTCCCGCTGATCGGGATCATGGCGGGGTGGGGCGCGGGCGTGAGCTTGCTGCTGTTGGGTATCACCGTGGTGCCCTTCCGCATCCGCAGCATCGCGCTGCTCCAGCGCCGCCTGCGGGAGCTCGAGCGCGAGATCCTCGAGCTGCGCACGCTGCCCCTGCGCCAGCAGGAGGAGGACGAGATCCTCGCCGCGGAGGCGCACCTCGACATCCGCGCCAAGAAGGTGATGACGGAGAAGATGCGCCGCGATCGCATGCTTCAGCAGGACATGCTCCAGCAGGAGACGAGCAGGCCGGAGCTGCCCGCGCGCGGCAGCGCGAGCGCCCGCCCGTCCGTGGGCGGCCAGGGTAGGGGCAAGCCATGAGCTACGTATTCGTGGCTCTGATCTGCCTGCTGGTCGGCTTCGCGGTGGGCTGGTGGTACATCGCGCCCATGCGCCCGGTCCGCGAGAACCTCGCGCGGCGCAACCGCGTGCTCTATGAGCTCGCCGAGGGGGACAGCGAGAACGTCGCCCAGGAGCTCGAGCAGATCTGCGAGACCGAGCCCGGCGATCCCACCGTGTTCCTGGCCCTCGCGGCCCTCGATCGCCGCAGGGGCCGCGTCGAGCGGGCCAAGGCCGTGCACCGCACGGTGCTGGCCTCGGCGGATCTTCCCTCGGAGCAGCGCGTCGCGGCGCTCGTGGGCCTGGGCCGGGATCTCCTGGCGCAGGGCAACGAGCGGGCGGCAGTGGGTGCCCTCGTGCGGGCCGCGAGCTTGGCCCCGCGCTCGGTGGCGACCCTCGAGACCCTGGCCAAGGCCCTCGAGCGGGCCGGCGCCTGGGAGCGGGCGGCCGCGGCCTGGGAGCGCCTCGAAAAGCAGGTCGAGGGGCGCCGCGCCCAGGAGGCCCGCGTCGGTCGTGGCCACGTCGTCGCGGGTCAGGCCAGCGAGGCGCTCGAGGACGGCGAGGACAAGAAGGCTCGCAAGCTGGCCGAGCGGGCCGTGGACCTCGCCCCCGACAGCGGCCACTGCTGGGCCGTGCGCGCCCGGGTGGAGGCCGAGTTTGGCGACCCCAGCGAGGCCCTCGAGTCCTGGCAGCGCGCCTGGGAGCTCAGCCCCGCGGGCGCGCGGACCATCGTCCCCGAGGCCTGGGAGTGGGCGAGCGAGCACGGCCGCCAAGGCGACCTGATGGAGCGCATGCTCTCGAGCCTGCGCATCGCTCGTGAGCCTCACCTGGTCGTCGCGCTGGCCGAGCGCGTGGCTCGCCAGCACCTCGATCAGGCCGCGGCGGCCCTCGAGCGCGTCGCCGAGCGCAGCCCCTCGGCCCAGCTGGCGCTGATCCGCATGCGTCTGGCTCGCGGCCAGCGCGAGCAGGCCAGCGAGGCGGCGATGCGGGCGCCCGCGAGCTCGGGCCTGCTGTGCCGCCGCTGCAGCGCGACCATGGAGCGCTTCAGCTTCCGCTGCCCCAGTTGTGGGGCGTGGGACTCTGCGACGACAGTGGGGCTAGAGGGCTAGTAGGCTCTGGGCCAGGGGATGAGCGGTGGCTGAGGAGCGCAGCGGTGGGACAGAGGGTGCCAGGGCGGAGGCCAAGGGCGCCCAAGCAGGCGAGGCCGAGCGCCGGCGCTCGTGGTGGCTGTGGGGCGTGCTGCTCTTCGTCCTGCTCTGCCTGATCTTCTTTCGCCGGGTGCTGCTGCCCTTCGTGTTCGGGGCGCTCATCGCCTACCTGCTCGAGCCCCTGGTCCGCCGCATCGGCCCGCGCATCGGCCGAGCCGGGGCCGTGGCCGTGGTCTACGTCGTCTTGCTCGGGCTGCTGGTGGGCTTCTTTGGCGGCCTGCTCCCCGGGGTGATCTCCGACCTCGCCCGGCTCAGCGAGTCGACCCCCGAGGCCGTGCAGACCCTCAACGACGAGTGGCTGCCGCGGGCCAGCGCGTGGTTCGAGTCGACCTTCCCGGGGCTCCTGCCCGCCGAGTCGACCCCGCGCGGGGTCCAGGAGAGCGCGAGCGAGCTCGTCGTCGAGCCGCTCGACGACGGCAGCTACCGCGTGGATCTGCGCGAGCTCCACCTCGAGGTCCACGACAGCGGCGGCGGCTGGGTGATCCAGCCCGACCGCCCGCGCCAGGACAGCTTCGGCGCGATCGTCCGCGACCTCGTGGCCAGCAAGGGCGACGAGCTCACCGAGGCGGCCGCGGCCACCGTGCGCGGGGTGGTGACCGGCGTCGCCGCCTTCCTCACCGACTTCGTGCTCGCCTTCCTGGTCGCGGCCTTCGTGCTCGTCGACCTCGATCGCATCCAGCGCTTCATCCGCTCGCTGATCCCCCCACGCCACCGCGAGCAGCTCGGAGAGCTGATCGAGGGGATCGACGAGGGCATGGCCGGGGTCGTCCGCGGGCAGATCCTGATCTGCCTGGTCAACGGGACCTTGGCCTACATCGGCCTGCGCCTGTTCGGGGTCCACTACAGCCTGCTCCTCGCGATGATCGCGGCGCTCTTCAGCGTCGTCCCGGTGGCGGGGATCTTGGTGGCCACGATCCCGATCATGGGGGTGGCGCTGCTCTCGGGGGACGTCGGCCTCTCGGGCCTGGCCTTTGGCAAGTCCGCGGCCATGCTCGGCTGGCTCGTCGTCATCCACCTCTTCGAGGCCAGCTACCTCAACCCCAAGATCATCGGCATCGCCTCCAACATCCACCCGGTGGTGCTGCTCTTCGCGCTGCTCGCCGGCTTCGAGGTCGCCGGGGTGCTCGGCCTGGTGCTGGCGATCCCCGTGGCCAGCGTGGTCCAGACGGGGGTCATCTACGCCCGCAAGCGCGCCAACGTGGGGCGGCCGCGCAAACGGACCACGCGCCGGGGTCTGCGCTCGGCGAGCCACCCGGCGGCCGGATCGGGCTCGCGTCCCGTGCTCGTCGACGACGAGCCCAAGGAGCCCTGAGCCGGCCGTGGCTCAGATGAGCTGCCACATGATGATGGCGACGGCGTCGGCGATCTCACGCCAGTAGGTCTGGCGAACAGCGTAGCTCTGCTCGATCTGGATGCCTCCGTTGCCGCCAGCCGTCAGCCAGTTGACGAAGTTTTTTGGCGAGTCTCCGTTGAAAAGGTCGTCTGGTTGGGCGATGTAGACCTCGAGGTTGGAGTTACCAGTCATCATCAGGATCGCGGCGCGGATGGCCTGCTTGAGCTCCAACGGTCCTCCGCCGCCAATGAGCACGGATCCATTGCTCATACCGTGGAAGGATACGGCGTAAGCAAAACCACGGTTGGCGACCGCGGCGAGCCCTGGGTGGCTCCTCGTGCTCAAGTCTTCGCTCGTAATATGCCATCGATCATATGAACCTCCGCCTTGACGATAGCCGCGACATATCCAGGACGAGGGGTTCTTGCTGGCCAGGACCTGGCGCAGGCGCTCGGCTTGCTTGTCGGTGCGGGACTCGATCCAGCCGCCGTGGGCGGCGCAGGCGATCAGCCCCGTGTGGCTGTCGTCGTCGATGAGTTCCTCGATGAACTCACTTTGGTTCTTGGCTGCGTTGATGCTGTTGGTCGAGGCGAAGATCGAGGTCCGCAGCTCGGCCTGCGTGTCCTCGGAGGTGCCCAGCCGCTGGCGTCCCGAGAGCCCCATGCGCACCGTGAAGATGTCGTTGTTGTCGGAGAGGATGCTCTTTACGGTGTACAGCGCGTAGTTATCGCTGTCTCGCGTGATGCGGACCTGGTCGCCGATGTCCAGGTCGGCCATGGCTGCGAGCTCTGGGGTGATCGAACAAGCACATTCATCCGTGATCAGCGTGAGCTGATTGAGGAAGGCGTGGCGGACGGAGACGTCCTTGGAGAACCCGCTGACCGGGACCTGTTCGGGGCCGTCGCTCTCGACCTCATCGACGAAGGGGGAGGGCTCGTCATCGTCCCAATTTCGCAGCGTGTCGGGGGCGTCCTCGTAGTCGCAGCCCTGGCTGAGCAGGGGGAGGGTCGCCGCGCCGAGCAGCTGCATGAAGCGTCGGCGGTCGAAGTCATTGGCCAATGGGGGGGGAGTGGCGTTTCGTACGTTCACTTGTTTTCATCTCCAGCGAGGGGTGACGGCCAGCTGTAAATGTAAGACCCGTAACGCGCACAGCATGGCATTCGTGAGCTTGTATGTGTAGATCTATTTTCGCGCACGTGTCGATTGATTAATTCAGTATATTTATAAAATGGTCGAAATCGATTGGTACTGTCTCTATTGGCATATCGGTGACTACAGGGCCACGGGCTGGCGGCGGGGGGGGCGTTCGATACGCCGGCTCACGTGTGGGCCCTGGGGTGCGCTGACGCGCCGGTGTACAACCTCGGGGATGACCGCAGCGAGCGTTCACCCCTCCCACACCGACCAAAACTCGGAGCTGCTTCGATGAGCGGTCGACCCTCGGGCGGCGTCGGCAGCCTCTTCCTGGTCGACGCGAATAACTTCCTGTTTCGGGCGTACCACGCCCTGCCGATGCTGACGGCCCCGGATGGGCGCCCGGTCAATGCCGTTCATGGCTACGTTCGCATGGTTCAGGCCGTCCGCAAGGAATTCGCGCCTCAATATCTGCTCTCGGTGTTCGACGCCAGCGGCGGCAAGAACTGGCGAAAGGACCTCTACGCCGAGTACAAGGCCAACCGGCCGCCGCCCCCGGAGGACCTGCGCCCGCAGATCCCTCTGGTCCGCGAGGCCACCGACGCCCTGGCCATCCCCTGGGTCGAGCACCCGCGCTACGAGGCCGACGACCTGATCGCCGCCTACGCCGAGGCGGGGGCCAAGGCGGGCCTCGAGGTGGTGATCGTGTCGACGGACAAGGACCTCATGCAGCTCGTGCGTGGGGACGACGACGCCCGCGACGGGAGCGTGCGGCTGTGGGATACGATGAAGAACCGCCGCGTGGGCCCGGTGGAGGTCGTCGACAAGTTCGGGGTCGCGCCCGAGAAGCTCGGTGATCTTCTGGCCCTGGCCGGCGACAGCAGTGACAACGTCCCGGGGGTCGCGGGCATCGGGCCCAAGACCGCCGCGAGCTTGCTCGACGAGTACGGCGATCTCGAGGGCATCTTGGCGAGCACCGACAAGATCAAGCAAAAGAAGCGCCGGGAACGCCTCGAGGAGCAGGCCGATCTCGCCCGCCTCAGCCGGGAGCTCGTCGCCCTGCGCACGGACTACGACCTGCCCAAGACCCTCGACAGCCTCGTCGACAAGGGGCCGGATCGCGCGACGATGGAGGCCTTCTTCGGCCCGCTGGGCTTCCAGGCCACGCTGACGGGGGCTGTGCGCAGCGGCAGCGGCTCGCGCCGGGTGGCGCCGCAGACCCTGGCCGACACCCTCACCAAGCTCGACTCCCTGAAGGTGGACGGCGCGGCGACGGTGGTGATCGAGGGCGATCAGGGCGAGGCCCTCGACGTGTTCCTGGCGGCGGCCCGAGCGGCGGGCGGCCTGGGCTTCGAGCTGCAGCTCTCCGGCGAGGACCCCCTGCGCGCCGACGTGATCGGCGTGGCCCTGGCCATCCCCGGCGGCGAGGCGGGGAGCTTGGCCCAGCCGCCGATCTACCTGCCCCTCGGCCACCGCAGCCTCAGCGACGGCGAGACCAAGCAGTGGGCGCAGGCCGAGCTCTTCGCCAAGCTCGGCCCGCTGCTCACCGACGCGGCCCTGCCCAAGTACACCCACGCCCTCAAGAACCAGGAGGTCGTGCTGCTCGGGCCGGGGCTGGAGCTCTCCCCGCGGGGCGTGGGGATCGACACCATGTTGGTCTCCTACACCCTCGATCCCGCGCGCAGCGACCACGAGCTCGCCGGGCTGGCCAAGGATCTGGGCGGTCACGCGCTCGCCGATCGCGAGAGCCTGGTCGGCAAGGGCAAAAAGCGCGTCGGCTACGATCAGGTGGACGTGGCCATGGCCGCGCCCTGGGCTGGCGAGCGCGCGGGCCTGATAGCGACTCTGGGCCCGCACATGGCCAAAGCGGTCGAGGACGCCGGCGAGCTCAGCGAGCGGCTCTACCGAGACATCGAGCTGCCGCTGACCACGGTCCTCGCTCGCCTCGAGCGGCGCGGGATCCTCTTGGACAAAGACGAACTCGGGCGCCAGGCCGAGGAGCTGGGCGAGCAGGTCGACGCCCTGCGCGCCGCCATCGAGGAGGAGGCGGGGCACCCCGTCGACCCCAACTCGCCCAAGCAGCTCGGCAAGCTGCTCTTCGAAGAGCGCGGGCTGCCGGCCAAGAAGAAGACCAAGACCGGCTACAGCACCGACGCCGCGACCCTCGAGGAGCTGAGCCTGCTCGATCCGATCGTCAAGCACATCCTCGACTACCGCAGCCTGGCCAAGCTCAAGGGCACCTACCTCGACACCCTGCCCACGCTGGTCAACCCCGACACCGGCCGCCTGCACACCCACTTCCACCAGGCCGTGGCCGCGACCGGGCGGCTGTCGAGCAGCGACCCCAACTTGCAGAACATCCCGATCCGCACGGACCAGGGGCGTCGCATCCGCCGCGGCTTCATCGCTCCCGAGGGCAAGCTGCTGGTCACCTTGGACTACTCGCAGATCGAGCTGCGCGTCCTGGCCCACCTGTCCAAGGACCCCAACTTGTGCCGCTCCTTCGTCGAGGGCGCCGACGTCCACCGGCGGACCGCCGCCGAGGTCTTCGAGGTCTCCGAGGACGAGGTCAGCGACGAGCAGCGCCGGGTGGCCAAGGCCGTCAACTTCGGGGTGATCTACGGCCAGAGCGCCTTCGGCCTGGCGCGCCAGCTGGGCATCCCCCAGGGCCGGGCGGGGCGCTACATCAAGGCCTACTTCAAGAAGATCCCCGGCGTGGCCAGCTACATGACGGCGCTGATCGACACGGCCAAGGACACGGGCTTCGCCGAGACCATCTTTGGTCGCCGCCGGCGGATCCCCGAGCTGCGTCGGCGCGGGTCCGTGGCCCGCTCCTATGGCGAGCGCATCGCTCGCAACACGCCGATCCAGGGCAGCGCCGCCGACATCCTCAAGATCGCCATGGTCGAGGTCGAGCGCCTGCTACAGACCAAGGCGTGGGCGCGGATGCTGCTCACGGTCCACGACGAGCTGATCTTCGAGTGCGACGCGGAGCGCGTCGAGGCGCTCGTGAAGCTGGTCAAGCCGGCCATGGAGGGCGCGGCCAAGCTCGACGTGCCGCTGGTGGTCGAGGGCGGCTGGGGCCCGACCTGGGAGGCCGCCAAGGGCTGAGGCCAAGGCTGAAAAACAAAGGGCCCGCGACCGCTTCGAGCGGGGCGGGCCCTTTGTTTTGCAGGAGCGCTCAGAGCCCGCAGACCGCCCCTTCGTCGGCGCAGCCGAAGCTGGCGGGGTCTTGGTTGGCGTCGAAGCGACACTGCACGCACTCCGGGGCGTTGAAGTCGCCGAGGGTGCACTGGCCCAGGAAGAAGCACGCCTGGATCGCGCAGATCTGCAGGTCGAAGAGGGCGCTCGCCTCGTCGTCGGGCAGGTCTGCCGTGCACTCGTCGATGCAGGTCTGACCAAAGTCACCGCACTCGACAAGGCAGGCCGTCCCGTCGGCGCAGGTCCCTCCGCCGGTGGTGGTGCTGGTGGTCGTCGTGGTCTCGGTGGTCTCGGTCGAGGTCGTGGTCTCGGTCTCGGTGGTCTCGGTGGAGGTCGAGGATGTCTCGGTCTCGGTCTCGGAGCTGGTGGTCTCCGTGGACGAGGTCTCGGTCGAGGTCGAGGATGTCTCGGTCTCGGTCTCGGTCTCGGAGCTGGTGGTCTCCGTGGACGAGGTCTCGGTCTCGGTGGTCTCCGAGGAGGTCGAGGAGGTCGAGGAGGTCTCGGTCTCGGTCTCGGAGCCGGTGGTCTCCGTGGACGAGGTCTCGGTCCAGTCCGTGGTGTCTTCCCAGTCCTCGCCCCAGTCGGGCTCGGTCTCGCCCCAGGTGTCGAGCGGGGTGGTGTCCCAGGTGCCCGTATCGATGTCCGCGATGGTGTCGTTGGTCCCGCTCGCGGTGGTCTCGTAGCTCCACGTCTCACCGATCTCGTCACCCACGCTCTGCGCGTCGATGATGGCGTCGGTGCGGCCACAGCCGGCCAGGAGCGAGATGGCGGCCAGCGACAGGCCAATGCTCGAGCGAAGACAAGACATGATGGACCTCATGTTGGCATACCCACGGGAGATTTGCGCAAGGTCGCGGACAATCGTCACGCGGGGCGACGCGAGCGCCTGTGCTCCATCCGCGGAGCCGGGGCGTTGATGGCCCGCGGCTGGGGATCCTTCATGGCCAGGCCGTGGCGAGCGGGCCGGCCGTCGTCGTCTGGCCGCGCTCAGGCGGGCTCGCAAAAGCGGTCTCGGATCACTCGCCAGTAGAGCGCGTGCTCAGCGCGAAGCACTCGCTGCTGGAGTGATTCCGGGGTGTCGCCCTCGGCCACGGGGACCGGGATGTGGGCGAGCACGGGGCCCTCGTCGTAGCGAGGATCGACTAGGTGGACCGTGGGCCCGGACTGCTCCACGCCCGCCTCGAGCACGGCTCGGTGCACGTGCAGGCCGTACATGCCCTTGCCGCCGAAGCGGGGCAGGGGACCGGGGTGGATGTTCACCACCCGATCGGGGAAGGCCTCGAGGATCCGCGGGCTGACCAGGGCGAGCCAACCGGCGAGGACGACGACGTCGATCTCGTGGGCGCGCAGGAGCTCGAGGATCCGGCTGTCGGGGTCGGGCTGCTCGCGCAGGTCGACCCCGCGCAAGTTGACATGGACCTCGGGGATCCCGTGTTTGCGGGCGCGCTCACGGGCGCCGGCCTTGGCCTTGTTGACGATCACCAGGGCCACGGGCGCAGGCAGGTCCCCGCGCTCGTGGGCGTCGATCAGCGCCTGGAGGTTACTGCCGCCGCCGGAGGCGAACACGGCCAGGCGGGGGGGCGACGGGGCTTCGGGCATCGGCGCCGAGCATATACTCTCGGCCCCATGAACGACGCCGCGATCCGCTCGACCACGGTCCTGTGCGTACGCCGCGACGGCAAGGTGGCCCTCGGGGCCGACGGTCAGGTGTCCATGGGCAACACCATCGTCAAGGGCAGCGCCGTCAAGGTCCGCAAGCTCGCCCGCGGAAAGATCCTCGCCGGCTTCGCGGGCTCGGCCGCCGACGGCCTGACCTTGTGCGAGCTGCTCGAGGCCAAGCTCGAGAGCGTGGGCGGGAACTTCACCCGCGCCTGCGTCGAGCTCGCCAAGGACTGGCGCATGGATCGTCGCTATCGCCGCCTCGAGGCCCTGATGATCGTCGCCGACCGCGAGCGTTCCTTGCTGCTCTCGGGCACCGGCGACGTGATCGAGGCCGAAGACGGGATCTTGGCGATCGGCTCCGGAGGCAACTACGCCCTGTCCGCCGCCCGGGCCCTGCTGCGCCACAGCGAGCTCGACGCCCGCGGCCTCGTCGAGGCCGGCCTGCAGATCGCCGGTGAGATCTGCGTGTTCACCAACCACCAGACCACGGTCCTCGACTTCGAGGACTAGAGGAGCCCCCATGCGCATTCTCCCGAGCCTCAGCCGCAACGACGAAGAGGTCCGCTCGCTGACCCCGCGCAAGGTGGTCGCCGAGCTCGATCGCTTCGTGATCGGTCAGCAGCGCGCCAAGCGGGCCGTGGCCATCGCCCTGCGCAACCGCTGGCGCCGCCAGCAGGTCGAGGGTGACCTGCGCGACGAGATCTCGCCCAAGAACATCATCATGGTCGGGCCCACGGGGGTCGGGAAGACCGAGATCGCCAGGCGCCTGGCCAAGCTCAGCAACGCGCCCTTCGTGAAGGTCGAGGTCAGCAAGTTCACCGAGGTCGGCTACGTGGGCCGCGACGTGGACTCGGTGATCCGCGACCTCGTCGAGGTCGCCGCCAAGCTCGTCCGCGAGGAGAAGGAGTCCGAGGTCTGGGAGGCCGCGCGCCAGCGCGCCGACGAGAAGATCCTCGATGCTCTGCTGCCGCCCTCGCCCGGTGGCGGATCCGGTAGCGGATCCGGTAGCGGAGCAGGGACGCACGGCTACACCCAGCGGCCCGGGGATCCACCCAAGCAAAAGCCGGCCAACGAGGCCAGCCGCGAGAAGCTGCGCAAGCTGCTCGAGGAGGGCAAGCTCGAGCAGCGCGAGATCGAGATCGAGGTCGAAGAAGAAGGCGGCGGCCTGCAGATGCTGCCTGGCATGGGTCCCGGCATGGGGGGCCCGGGCGGCGTGGGCGGCCCCGGTATGGGTGGCATGGGCGGCCCTGGCGGCTTCGACGGCGGTCAGCTGGGCGAGCAGCTAGGCGAGCTCTTTGGCGGCCTGGGCAAGCGCAAGCGCAAGCACAACACCACCGTGGCCGAGGCCCGCGACCTGATCGCGCAGCAGGAGGCCCGCAAGCTCGTCGATCGTGACGAGGTCCGCCGCGAGGCCGTGCGCCGGGCCGAGCAGCTCGGGGTGGTCTTCCTCGACGAGATCGACAAGATTTGCTCGCGGGAGAGCGGCCGCGGAGCCGACGTCTCGCGCGAGGGCGTCCAGCGCGACCTCCTGCCCCTGGTCGAGGGCTCGACCGTCGCCACCAAGTACGGGCCGGTGCGCAGCGATCACGTGCTCTTCATCGCCGCCGGGGCCTTCCACATGGCCAAGGTCAGCGACCTGATCCCCGAGCTCCAGGGCCGCTTCCCGATCCGCGTGGAGCTCGAGAGCCTCGGCGAGCAGGAGTTCGTGCAGATCCTGCGCGACACCGACAACTCGCTGATCAAGCAGTACGAGGCGCTGCTTGCCACCGAGGGCGTGATCGTGGAGTTCGGCGACGACGCCGTGGCCGAGCTCGCCCGGGTCGCCGCGGCGGCCAACGACCAGCTCGAGAACATCGGCGCCCGACGGCTGCATACCGTGCTCGAGCGGGTCCTCGACGAGCTCTCCTTCGAGGCCTCGGAGATCGGCGCGCAGACCGTGAAGATCACGGCCGGCTATGTCCGCGAGCGCATCGGTGACCTGCTCGCGGATCAGGATCTGTCCCGGCACATTCTCTAGAGCGATTGCTCCAGGCGAGCCTGGCTGAAGGCCAGGGCGGATCTTGCGCTGCTTTTGGCCCTCCCTCGCCTGTGGGCCACCGCGACCTGCGTGCGGCCACCAGCGAACGAGGTTTGACGTCGGGTGGGCGTGGCGCTATCCGGGCAACGATGTCCGCTGACGCGGTGAGCGAGCCTGCGGAGCCCAAGCGCCTGAACTTCCGCAAGGCCTTGGTCATGGCGGCGCTCGCGGTGATGGGTTTCACCGTGTTCGCCGCGCTGCTCGGCTGGCTGTTCCGCGAGCCCCTGGTCGCGCTCGGGCAGTGGTTCGTGGCCAGCTTCGGCGGCCCCGGCATCGCGGTCGGCTTCTTCATCCCCGACGCCTTCACGGTGCCCATGCCCAACGACGCGTTCACGGCCTTCGGGCTGTGGGGCGGCATGCCTTTTTGGGAGGTGGTCGCCTGGGGCAGCCTCGGCAGCCTGGCGGGAGGCAGCGCCGGCTGGCTCCTGGGTCGCTACCTCATCGCGCGCAGCCACCGGCTCGAGGCTTTCATGCGCCAGCGCGGCGGCGACGACATGCGCGAGCACCTGCGCCAGGGCGGGCGCTGGTTCCTGGCGGTCGCGGCCGTGACCCCGATCCCCTACTCGATCACCTGCTGGGCGGCGGGGGCGACCAAGCTGCCCTTCGTCGAGTTCCTGACGATCTCGCTGCTGCGGGTCCCTCGGGTGGCGCTGTTCTTGTGGCTGATCCAGCGCGGCTTCCTGACCATCGCCGGCTAGGAGCCCGTGGTGAACCCAACACGACACCTGGCTTGGTCTTTTCGCCGAGGGCTTTGTCGCCAAAACTGGCAGTACGCCCGGTACAGCGGCGTTTTGGCTTCGCGCCCTCGACGAAAAACCCGGCGCCAGGAGCCGCGCTGGGTTCCACCACGGGCTCCTAGAGCGGCAACCGCTCTAGGAGTCTGCGGTGAAAGACAGCGCGGCGCTGGGGCGGTACCGTGGGCCGGTGAGCGACGATCGCCCGGTCCTCGCCGTGCTCGGCGGCAGCTTCGATCCTCCCCACCTCGGCCACGCGCTCTTGCCCCGCTTCTTGATCGCGGGCGGCTGGGCCGATCGCGTGATGGTGGTGCCCTGCGCCGACCATCCCCTGGGCAAGCGCCTGGCGCCCTTCGCCCGGCGCACGAGCTGGGCGCGGCTGGCCTTTGGCCCGGACCTCGACGGCGGTCAGGTGGTGCTCAGCGAGATCGAGGCCGAGCTCGCGGCCCAGCGAGATGGCCGGCCGAGCTACACCCTCGAGCTGCTCGAGGCCCTGGCCGCGCGCCACCCGGGCTGGCGCGTGCGCCTGGTGGTGGGCTCCGACATCACGCGCAGCGGAGAGACCGCCCGCTGGCATCGCTGGGACAAGATCTGCGCCGACTTCGAGCCGATCGTGGTGCCGCGCGCGGGCTGGTCGGATCCGGGGGCGGCCAGCTTGCCAGAGGTCAGCAGCACCGCGGTCCGCGAGGACCTCGACACGCTGCGGGCCGCCGTGGCGGCGGGCGAGTGGCCTGCTCGATCCGGCCAGACCGTCCCGGAGACCGTCCCCGAGACCGTCCCCGAGACCGTCCCCGAGACCGTAGCGAAGGCGCGAGCGGGGCTGCGGGCGCGGGTCCCCGCCGCGGTCGTGCCGGCCCTCGAGCGCTGGATCGCCGGGGACGAGCCGCGGGTGTGGGTGATCGGCCACGGCCACGTGGCCAGCCACGCGCTGCCCTGGCTGTGGGATCGCGGCTTCGTGGTCGAGGCCGTGGGCGCGCGGGCGCTCGTCCGTGGCGAGGCCGCGCTGCCCGAGGGGCCGCCGCCGATCGGCGTGTGGATCCTGGCCCAGGACGGCGCACTGCCGGATGTGGCCGCGACCCTCGTGGGCCGGCTGCCGACCTCCGTGCCCGTGCTCCACGCCGCGGGCGCTCGCCTGGCCCGGGAGCGCCTCGGGCCGCTGGCGGAGGCCGGTCACCCCGTGGGCACGCTCCACCCGATCTGCTCGCTGCGCAGCGAGCAGGGCTGGTCGCGGCTGCGTCGGGCCAGCTTTGGTGTGGCTGGGGCCGGCCCCGCCAAGCGCCTGGCGCGGCGCCTGATCGGTGACGCGCCCGTGCTCGAGCTCGACGGCCTCGACGCGCGCGGGCGCCTTGCCTACCACGCCGCCTGTGCCCTGGCCGCGAACCACCTCGCCGTGCTGGCGGCCAACGCCGCCGGGATCCTTCGGGATCTGGGCCTCGAGCCGGGGGACCACGCCATGGGCGAGCTGCTGTCGAGCTCGCTCGAGAACCTCCTGGCCCTGGGGATCCCCGCCGGCGTGACGGGCCCGCTCTCGCGCGGGGATCGGGCAACGGTCGAGGCGCACCTGAAAGCCATCGACGATCCCGACGCCAGGGCGCTCTATGCCCTGCTCAGCGCGCGCCTCGAGGCCCTGCTGCGGCTGCCTCGGGGGTGAGGGGGAGGCCGAGGCTCAGGAGGGCGGGGGCCCGCCTCGTTTGCGGCCAAAGCCCCTGGGGCCGTCGCCGATCTTGGCGATCAGCTCGGCGACGCTCTCGTCCTCGAAAGGCGCCGCCTCGAGCGCCTGCGTGGACCAGCGCTCGAGGGCGCCCAGGTCACGCCGGAGGTTGCGCTCGTGGTGCGGCGGGATGCGTCGCGTCAGCATGGCGCGCAGCCGCGGGCAGGCCCTGGCGGCGGCCTGACGGCTGACCCGGCTGACCCCCGTGAGCCAGCGCGGGACCCAGGGCTCGTGCACACCAAAGTTGTCGGCGACGCCGGCGACCCAGCTGGGCCGCGCGCTCACCCGGGTCAAGCTGCGCTCGAGCACCGCGGCCAGAGGCGGCTGCGCGTCGAGGGCGATGGCCAGGGCCGGGAGCAGCAGGGGGGCGGCGTCGTCGGGGAGCGTGGGCAGGGCCTGGAAGAGGCGCTGGCGGAGGCGGACGCTCGTATCCCACATGGCGCGGCCCAGCTGTCGCTCGTGCGCGGGGCTCCAGGGGCCCGCCAGGGCGCGCTCGAGGGCCTGGAGGCGCGAGCCGGCGTCGCCGCTGGCCCAGGGAAGGGCCTGGATCTGGCCCCAGCGGATCAGCCACGTCAGCCCGGCGGCGGCGGGGGCCTCGAGCTGGTCGCGTTGCAGCGGGCCGTAGCGCGCCCGCCCTGGGCTCGCGGCGAGGCTCTGGATCACGCGGAAGCGCCGGGGCATGGCGCCGAGGATCAGCCGCCTCGGCCGGCTGGGGCAGCTGGCCTCTCCCAGCGCCGCGAGCAGCCCACGCTCGAGGGCGTCGTCGTACTCGGGGGTGTCGACGTGGAGCTCGTCGACGAAGCGCAGCGCGGGCTGGCGCAGGAGCTGGGTGAGCAGATCGAGGACCAGGAGCGGCCGGGGGCGCTCGTAGTCGCGCGGCCGGGCGTCGACATAGACCGAGCGGACCAGGCCCATGCTCCAGCGCAGGCGCAGGCGCTCGGGTAGCTCGCCGAGGTCGGGGCCGAGCAGGGCCTCGGCGTGCTCGAGGCGCAGGCGCTCGGCCCGAGCGCGAAGCGCGAAGACCTCCTCGTGGATCGCCGCGTCCGTGCGGGTGGTGTCGGCGCTGCGCTCACGGGCGCGCAGGTGGAGCGCGACGATCTCTCCGAGGGGGGCGCCCGCCGACAGCTGCCTGTCGGCCCAGACGCTCAGCGCCTCGCGCTCGTTGGGCCACACCCGAAGATCGAGCCACGAACTGCGGGCGAGCGCAAACCCCTCATTTTGGGCCGGGCCCGAGATTGGCCGCAGAGACCCGTCCAGGACCCCTTTTCGGGCCATGAAGCTTTTTGGTTAAATTTAGTTTTGCGCGCCGCCGGGGGCGTCGCCCTTGGCGACTCGCGGCGCGCGGGCGCAGAGCAGCCGGCCGTCCTCGTCGCGCCGAACCTCGATCTCGTCGCCGGCGCGGACCTGACCGCGAAGGATCGCCTCGGCCACCATGCTCTCGATCTCGCGGCCGAGCAGGTGGCGCAGCGGGCGGGCGCCCAGGGCCGGATCGACCCCCGCGCGCTCGATCAGCTGCTCGATCACCTCGTCGTCGACGCGGTAGCGGATGCCCCGCTCATGGGCCAGGCGCGCCGAGCTGCTGGTGATCAGCCGGCGGCAGATCGCCAGCATCTGCTCGCGGTGGAGCGGGCGCAGGACCAGCGGGGCCTCGATGCGGTTCCACAGCTCCACGGGGAAGTGGGCGCGGGCGCGCTCGAGCACGGTCTCGTCCTCGGGCTGCTCGCCATGCTCGCCATGCTCGGGCCGGTGCATCATCAGCTCCGCGCCGAGGTTGGAGGTCATGATCACCACCGCGTGGCGAAAGTCGATCGTCCGCCCGCGCCCGTCGGTCAGCCGGCCCTCGTCGAAGACCTGCAAGAGCAGCTGGTGCACGTCGCGGTGGCTCTTCTCGATCTCGTCGAGGAGCACGACGCGGTGGGGATTTTGGATCATCGGATCCGTGAGCGCGCCGCCTTGCTCGTGGCCGACGTAGCCGGGCGGGGCGCCGACGACCCGGGCGACGGCGTGGGCCTCGGCGTACTCGCTCATGTCCAGGCGCAGCAGCGCGTCGTCGCGCTCATAGAGCGCGCTGGCCAGGGCCTTGGCGATCTCGGTCTTGCCCACGCCCGAGGGGCCCAGGAGCAGCACCGAGGCGATCGGCCGCCCGCTCGAGAAGCCCGCCCGGTTGCGGCGGATCAGCGCGGCGAGGGCCTCGAGCACGTGCTCGTGGCCGACGACCTGGCGGGCGAGCTGGACGTCGAGATCGAGGATCTCGCGCTCGTTGCGACCCTCGACCCGGTTGCGGGGCAGACCGGTGCGCTCGCAGACGATGTCGATCCACAGCTCTGGATCGAGGACCTGATGGCCGGAGCGCACGGCTCGGGCGCAGGCGAGATCGAGCAGATCGAGGGCGCGCCCGGGCATCGCCAGGCCGCTCAAAAAGCGATCCGCGATCCGGGTCAGCTCGCTGAGGTGGGCGCGAGGATCGAGGCTCAGCCCGTGCTGCTCGAGGATCGCCGGGCTCGCCAGCTTGACGGCCTGGTGGACCTCGGCGGTGTCGAGGGGCGGGAGCAAGACCACGTCGAGGGTCTCGAGGATCCCCGGCATCCAGGTCTCGAGGCGGGCGCGGGTCTCGTGCGAGAGCACGGTGAGGATCCGCGGCGTGCCGCTGGCCCAGGCGCGGGCGAGGGCCGGCAAGAAGCAAGGCGGGGCTTCGGCGGCCACGCGATCGAGCTCGTCGAAGATCACCACGCCGCCGGCCTCGGCGATCAGCTCGAGGTCATCGGCCAGCGGCTCGCCCTCGTCGGCGTAGCGCGGGGCCTCGAGCCGGAAGATCGGGCGATCGAGGATCGTCGCCAGGTGCGTGGCCAGGAGCGTGCGCCCGCTGCCGTGCTCACCGACGAGCAGCGGGGCCCGGGGGCTGCGGCGCAAGAGCGCGTCGGCGAGCATGGCCAGCTCGCGCTGGCGCCCGGCCATGGGCGGGAGCTTGGCGGGGTGGAGCGAGCGCAGCTCGTCGGGCTCGGGCTCGGCCTTGTGCTCGTCTCGGGCCCGCGCCGGGAGGGCGCGAGGCTCGGGTGAGGGTGCGGGGGAGGCCGCGTGGCTGCGGGCAGGCTGGGCAGCCTGGGTTGGCCGGGTCCCCGCGGCGCGCACGGGCTGGGGGCGAGCGTGGGGCTGAGCGGTGGCGCTCGGCGAGGCGGCGCTGCTGTGTCCGCCGCCGCGCAGAGACTGACGCGGGGAGGGGGGCGCCGGCCGGGCGCTGCTGCCCTCGCGGATCGCCGACATGCGCAAAGAGCCAGAGCTGCTCGCGCTCTTGCCTGGCCTGGCCGCGGGCTCGGGTCGCCGGCTGACGCGCTGGCGGCCGCGCTCGCGGACGCGCTCGATCAGCAGCCGACGCAGCTGCCCCGTGTTGGCGCCGGCGAGCTGCAGGGCCTGATAGGCGTGGCAGTCCGCGCTGCGGACGATCGCCAGGAGCTGCTCGAGCTCGCCCTCGGGGCCGACCCGTCCGCCGCGCTGTTGCAGGCGCAGGTGCCAATCGGCGGGCTCGCTCTCGATCTCGTCCGCGAGGCGGTCGCGGATCGCCGGCAGGGCGTCGACGTCGACGCCGACCTCGGTGAGCACAGCGCGCACGAGCTCGTGGCCCGCGAGCCCGATCAGCAGGTCGCAGGACGAGCCGTGACCGGCGCCTGCGCGCGAGCGGCGTGGTGGCGAGCGGAAGGCGAGCGCCTCGGGCATGGCCGCCAAGCTATGGGGTCTGATGTTCAGGGGCAAAAAAGCGGTGGAATCGCAGGCGCCGGAGGGGGGGACCCGGGATCATTGAAGAAAATCACGCGCCAGGAGGGCGCCTGGTGATCGTGACCATTGCGAAGACCGGGCTTTGCTCGCACTTTCCCCGGGATGACCAAGCCCCGGTTCCAGATCCTCGTTTGCGACGGCCCGAGCTGCGGGGTGTGCCACGGCAGCGAGGAGCTCGTCGAGCTCATCGAGCAGGAGGCCGAAGGCAGCGAGGCGCTCCGCGGCCGCGTCGATGTCGTCAACCTGACCTGCTTTGGGCGCTGCGACGAGGGGCCCAACATGCTCGTGCGCGAGCTGAAGGAAGGGGAGGACGGGAGCGTGGAGCCGGACTTCGAGGTCCTGCTCGGGACGCGGGGGCTCTATCTGGGGATGGATGAGGAGCGGGTTCGGCGGATGCTGAAGGAGCACGTCGAGGGGGGGGCGGCGATCGAGGAGTGGGTGGAGGACTACTAGAGCGGCGACCGGTTTGAATTCGCACCGTCAGGCACATCTTGGCGGCCCCGTGGTCGTTGTCGCTCGGCGCTCGCAGTGGGTCCACCACAGCTTCGGCCTCGCTCCTAGCCACGGAACCGCCAAGACGCACCTGAGGGCGCGCCTTCAAACCGATCGCCGCTCTAGGATCCGGTGGGGCTGTCTGCGGTACACGCAGACCTCCCACTCCTCGTGTTTGACGTAGGTGGGGCGCTGGTCGAGCTTCCTGAGCCCAACGCCCGCGCACTGGCCCGCGACGCCGCCGACGTAGTTGAGGATCATACCGCGGGCGCCGACGCCCCCCCCCGAGGCGAAGCCTTGCTGCTCGAGGCAGGGGACGGAGGTGTTGAGGTCGGTGTAGTCGAGCCGAGGCCATTCAGGCGGCCGCCGCCGGCGGTCTGGACCTCGTTGGTGGAGCCGCCCCCGGGTTCCTTGGCGGGGCCGTCAGAGCGCCTGACGACCTGCCAGAGGAACATGCGGTGCAACTGGTGGCCCATGGCCCGGAAGAGGATGTGCAGGCGCAGCCACCGGTCGAAGGTGTTCCAGGCGGAGTCGATGCGACGGTTGAGGGGGCGATGGAAAGCGGCCATGGCCGGACTGTCGGCCGAGTTGTTTCACGAGGCCAAGCTAGGCGGAGAGGGGGCGCGCCGGAGCGCGCCCCTCTCCGGCGGTCAGAACACCGAGACGGGGGACGCCGAAGACGGGAGTTCGTCGTCGCCGATGTCGTTGTGGTGGCCGAGGCCGAGCTGGCCCCAGAGGTTGCGGCCCCAGCAGCGCACGTCGTGGTTCTCGAGCAGGGCGCAGGTGTGGCGGTCGCCAGCAGCGATGGCTATCGTGCTCCCGCCGAGATTGACGAAGCCTCCGTCCGTGGGGAGTTCGTCGTCGCCGATGTTGTTGGTGTGGCCGAGGCCGAGCTGGCCGTAGTCGTTGCGGCCCCAGCACATGACTTTTCCACCGGTGAGCAGGGCGCAGGTGTGGTAGGCGCCCAACGCGAGCTGCTCGACGGTGTCAGGTAGGCTCACGGGGTTCACGTCGGAGGGGAGTTCGTCGTCGCCGATGTCGTTGGTGTGGCCGAGGCCGAGCTGGCCGTGGGTGTTGTCGCCCCAGCACATGACGCTGCCGTCGCTAAGCAGGGCGCAGGTGTGGTTGCCGCCGAGTTCAAGGTCAACGACCTCGGTGTCAGGCGGCAGGCCCAGCGAGACGGGGTCCGCGTCCGTGGGGAGTTCGTTGTTGCCGATGTCGCCGAGGCCGAGCTGGCCGTAGACGTTGTTGCCCCAGCAGCGCACGTCGTGGTTTTCGAGCAGGGCGCAGGTGTGGTCGGCGCCAGCGGCGAGCTTGACTGCCTTTCCACCGAGCGAAAGGCTCCCTCCGGGCGAGGTAAGTTGGGAGAAGTTGCCGTAGCCGAGCTGGCCGTAGATGTTCCAGCCCCAGCAGGTCACCGTGCCATCGTCGAGCAAGGCGCAGGTGTGGAAGTTGCCCAACTGGACATCAATGACCGAGGAGAGGCCGAGTCCCTCCAGGTTGGCGAGGGTCTCGTTGTCTCCATAGTTGCCAGAGCCACCGTTTCCGAGTTGGCCCCAGTAGTTGCGGCCCCAGCAGCCCACGTCGCCGTCGTCGAACAAAGCACAGGTGTGGTCTCCACCGAGGCTGATGGCTGTTGGGGGGGCCGGGAGCAGCAGGTCGCCGGCGTCCGAGGGGAGTTTGCTGTTACCGATGTTGGAGGTGTGGCCGAGGCCGAGCTGGCCGTTGTCGTTCTGGCCCCAGCAGCGCACGCGGCCACCATCAATCAGCGCGCAGGAGTGGTAGTCGCCGAGGCTGAGCGCGGCAACGGAGGTGAAGGTGCAGTCGTTGTCGCAGCCGTCACCGTCGACGACGTTGCCGTCGTCGCACTCCTCGCCGTCCTGGACCTCGCCGTCGCCGCAGGCCAGCAGGGGCCCGGTGTCCTCCTCGGAACTGGAGGTCTCCTCGGAGTCCATGTCATCTCCGAGACCGGAGGTCTCCTCGGTTTCCCCCACAGGGCCGGTCTCGGAGCCCCCAGCCCCGTCGCCGCTCTCGCCGACCCCGTCGGTCTCCTCGTCGGCGACAACATCCCCGGTCTCCTCATCGGCCAGGCACTGGCCAGGGAGGGCCTCACAGAAGGGCACCTGGGTGCACGCCAGCGAGGGCGAGGAGAGGACAGCGAGAAGGGCAGGGAGGCCCAGGCGGGCCGACGCGTTCTTGTTGGTCTTCATCCGGGCATCGTCGGGCATGACGAGGGACGAATGAAGACGGGGAGGCGCGCGCAGGCGCGCGGGCAGGCCCGCCCAACACCCGCTCTTCGAGCTCGTCGGCGCGACCCCGCAGCGCGCCGGAGCGCGCCCTCGTCGGCGGTCAGAACACCGAGACGGGGTCTACGTCCACGGGGAGCTCGTCGTCGCCGATGGAGTTGGTGTGGCCGAGGCCGAGCTGGCCGTAGCCGTTGCGGCCCCAGCAGCGCACGTCGTGGTTCTCCAGCAGGGCGCAGGTGTGGTTGTAGCCGGCAGCGATGGCTATCGCGCTCCCGCCGAGTTCGACGAAGCCCGCCTCGCTCGGGAGTTCGTCGTCGCCGATGTTGTTGGTGTGGCCGAGGCCAAGCTGGCCGTCGTCGTTTTCGCCCCAGCACAAGACTTCTCCACCAGTGAGCAGGGCGCAGGTGTGGTAGCCGCCGATAATGTTGCCGGTGTTGCCCAACGCGAGCTGCTCGACGGCGTCAGGCAGACTCACAGGGGGCTGGGTGGAGGGGAGTTCGTTGTCGCCGATGTGGTTGGTGTGGCCGAGGCCGAGTTGGCCGGTGCTGTTGCGCCCCCAGCACATGACACCGCCGTCGCTGAGCAGGGCGCAGGTGAGGTTGCCGCCGAGTTCGAGGTCAACGACCTCGGTGTCAGGCGGCAGGCCCAGCGAGACGGGGTCCTGGGAGGAGGGGAGTTCGTCGTCGCCGATGTTGTTGGTGTGGCCGAGGCCGAGCTGGCCGTAGTTGTTGAGGCCCCAGCAGCGCACGTCGTGGTTTTCGAGCAGGGCGCAGGTGTGGCCGCTGCCAACGGCAAGCTTGATTGCCGCCCCGCCGAGCGAAAGGCTCCCTCCGGGCGAGTTGAGGTTGGAGGTGTTGCCGTATCCGAGCTGGCCGTAGCTGTTGTAGCCCCAGCAGGTCACCGTGCCATCGTCGAGCAAGGCGCAGGTGTGGAAGCTGCCCAACTGGACATCAATGACCGAGGAGAAGCCGAGACCCTCCAGGTCGGCAAGGGTCTCGTCGTCCCCGTAGTGGTCAAAGCCACCGTTTCCGAGTTGGCCGTAGCCGTTGTTGCCCCAGCAGCCCACGTCGCCGTCATCGAACAAAGCACAGGTGTGGACCCAGCCGAGGCTGATGGCTGTTGGGGGGGCCGGGAGCAGCAGGTCGCCGGCGTCGCTCAGGAGTTCGTCGTCACCGATGTGGTCGGTATGGCCGAGGCCGAGCTGGCCGTTGCTGTTGCGGCCCCAGCAGCGCACACGACCGCCGTCAATCAGCGCGCAGGTGTGGTCCCCGAGGCTGAGCGCAGCAACGGCGGTGAAGGTGCAGTCGTTGTCGCAGCCGTCACCATCGACGACGTTGCCGTCGTCGCACTCCTCGCCGCCCTGGACCTCGCCGTCACCGCAGGCCGAAGGGGTGCCGGTGTCCTCCTCCTCGGAGCTGGAGGTCTCCTCGGAGCTGGAGGTCTCCTCGGAGCTGGAGGTCTCCTCGGAGCTGGAGGTCTCCTCGGATCCCATGTCATCTTCGAGACCGGAGGTCTCCTCCGTTTCCCCCACAGGGCCGGTCTCGGAGCCCCCAGCCCCGTCGCCGCTCTCGCCGACCCCATCGGTCTCCTCGCCGGCGACGGCATCCCCGGTCTCCTCATCGGCCAGGCACTGGCCAGGGAGGTCCTCACAGAAGGGCACCTGGGCGCACGCCAGCAAGGGCGAGGAGAGCAGGGCGAGAAGGGCAGGGAGGCCCAGGCGGGCCGACGCGTTCTCGTTGGTCTTCATCCGGGTATCGTCGGGCATGACGAGGGACGAATGAAGACGGGGAGGCGCACGCAGGCACACGGGCAGGTGCGGGCAGGTGCGCGGGCAGGTGCGCGCGCAGGCCCGCTCAACACCCGCTCTTCGAGCTCTTCGGCGCGACCCCGCAGCTCTTGATCTCACGCTCGATCAAGCTGACCGCGCTGGGGCTGTAGGAGATCTCGACGCTCCCGGACTCCTCGTGGGTCACCGTGCGGCCTCGCCGGCGGTCAGAACACCGAGACGGGGTCTACGTCCACGGGGAGTTCGTCGTCGCCAATGTAGTTGGTGTGGCCGAGGCCAAGCTCGCCGTAGTCGTTGTCGCCCCAACAACGCACGTCGTGGTTCTCGAGCAGAGCGCAGGTGTGGCTGCCGCCAGCAGCGAGGGCTATCGCGCTCCCGCCGAGTTCGACGAAGCCTGCGTCCGAGGGGAGTTCGTCGTCGCCGATGTAGTTGGTGTGGCCGCGGCCAAGCTCGCCGCCGCCGTTGTAGCCCCAGCACATGACTTCACCACCGGTGAGCAGGGCGCAGGTGTGGACGTTGCCCAACGCGAGTTGCTTGACGGCGCCAGGTAGGCTCACGGGGGCCTGGGAGGAGGGGAGATCGTCGTCACCGATGGTGTTGGCGTGGCCGAGGCCGAGCTGGCCGTAGTCGTTGCGCCCCCAGCACATGACACTGCCGTCGCTGAGCAGGGCGCAGGTGTGGAAGCCGCCGAGTTCAAGGTCAACGACCTCAGTATCAGGCGGCAGGCCCAGCGAGACGGGGTCCACGTCCGAGGGGAGTTCGTCGTCGCCGATGCGGTTGGTGTGACCGAGGCCGAGCTGGCCGTTGAAGTTGAGGCCCCAACAACGCACGTCGTGGTTCTCCAGCAGGGCGCAGGTGTGGTGGCTGCCAGCGGCGAGCTTGACTGCCGCTCCACCAAGCGAAAGGCTCCCTCCAGGCGAGTCAAGGTCGGAGTTGTTTCCGTAGCCGAGCTGGCCGTAGCTGTTGTTCCCCCAGCAGGTCACCGTGCCATCCTCGAGCAAGGCGCAGGTGTGGTAGCCGCCCAGCTGGACATCAATGACCGAGGAGAAGCCGAGTCCCTCCAGGTTGGCGAGGGTCTCGTTGTCTCCGTAGTTGTCGGTGCCACCGTTTCCGAGTTGGCCGTAGTCGTTGAGGCCCCAGCAGCCCAGGTCGCCGCCGTCGAACAAAGCACAGGTGTGGTTTCCGCCGAGGCTGATGGCTGTTGGGCGGTTTGGGAGTGGCAGGTCACCGGCCTCGCTGGGGATCTCGTCGTCGCCGATGAAGTTGGTGTGGCCGAGGCCGAGCTGGCCGAAGAGGTTGTGCCCCCAGCAGCGCACGTCGCCACCATCAATCAGCGCGCAGGTGTGGGCCCAGCCGAGGCTGAGCGCGGCAACGGCGGTGAAGGTGCAGTCGTTGTCGCAGCCGTCACCATCGACGGCGTTACCGTCGTCGCACTCCTCGCCGTTCTGGACCTCGCCATCGCCGCACATCAACAGGGGCCCGGTGTCTTCCTCCTCGGAGTCGACCCCCCCAGTCTCATCACCAGCAACGCATCTATCAGGGAACTGCTCGCAGAAAGGGGTCAGGCACGCCCAGGCCGTGGAGGTGAGGGCTACGGCCAGGAGAGGGAGAAGGGGGAGCTTGCCGGGGAGCCGCATGCCTCCATCGTCGGGGATGATGGAGGAGAAGGGGGTGGTCGGCTTGGGCCGGTGGAGATGAGAGCGGCCGGGAGAGGGACCGCCGGAGAGGGCGCGCCCTCTCCGGCGGTCAGAGCACCGAGACGGGGTCCGCGTCGACGGGGAGTTCGTTGTCGCCGAGGTTGGAGGTGTGGCCGAGGCCGAGCTGGCCGACATTGTTCCAGCCCCAGCAGCGCACATCGTGGTTCTCGAGCAGGGCGCAGGTGTGGTAGCCGCCAGCCGCGATGGCTATCGCGCTCCCGCCGAGTTCGACGAAGCCTGCGTCGGCGGGGAGTTCGTCGTCGCCGATGTGGTTGTTGTGGCCGAGGCCGAGCTGGCCGGAGCCGTTGCGGCCCCAGCACATGACTTCTCCACCGGTGAGCAGGGCGCAGGTGTGGTGGGAGCCCAACGCGAGTTGCTCGACGGTGTCAGGTAGGCTCACGATGGGCTGGGAGGAGGGGAGTTCGTTGTCGCCGATGTAGTTGGTGTGGCCGAGGCCGAGCTGGCCGTAGTAGTTGTAGCCCCAGCACATGACACTGCCGTCGCTGAGCAGGGCGCAGGTGTGGCCGAGGCCGAGTTCGAGGTCAATGACCTCGGTCTCAGGCGGCAGGCCCAGCGAGACGGGGTCCGCGTCCGTGGGGAGTTCGTCGTCACCGATGAAGTTGGTGTGGCCGAGGCCGAGCTGGCCGACACCGTTGTTCCCCCAGCAGCGCACGTCGTGGTTCTCGAGCAGGGCGCAGGTGTGGTTTCCGCCAGTAGCGAGTTTGATTGCCGCTCCACCGAGCGAAAGGCTCCCTCCGAGCGAAGCAAGGTTGGAGGTGTGGCCATAGCCGAGCTGGCCGTAGTTGTTCCAGCCCCAGCAGGTCACCGTGCCATCGTCGAGCAAGGCGCAGGTGTACTGGTAGCCCAACTGGACATCAATGACCGAGGAGAGGCCGAGCCCCTCCAGGTTGGCGAGGGTCTCGTCGTCTCCATAGTTGTCGTTGCCACCGTTTCCGAGTTGGGCGTAGGTGTTGAGGCCCCAGCAGCCCACATCGCCGCCGTCGAACAAAGCACAGGTGTGGTCTCCGCCGAGGCTGATGGCTGTTGGGGGACCTGGGAGTGGCAGGTCGCCGGCCTCGCTCGGGAGTTCGTCGCCGCCGATGCTGTTGGTGTGCCCGAGGCCGAGCTGGCCGTCGTAGTTGTTGCCCCAGCAGCGCACGCGGCCACCATCAATCAGCGCGCAGGTGTGGGCCCCGCCGAGGCTAAGCGCTGCAACGGTGGTGAAGGTGCAGTCGTTGTCGCAGCCGTCACCGTCGACGGCGTTGCCGTCGTCGCACTCCTCGCCATCCTGGACCTCACCATCGCCGCACACCGAAGGGGTGCCGGTGTCCTCTTCCTCGGAGCCGACACCTTCATCGGTCTCGGACCCCTCATCTTCGCCCTGACCGTCACCGCCCTCGCTGCTCCCCTCAGTCTCATCACCAGCAACACATCTATCAGGGAACTGCTCGCAGTAAGGGGTCAGGCACGCCCAGGCCGTGGAGGTGAGGGCCACGGCCAAGAGAGGGAGAAGGGGGAGCTTGCCGGGGAGCCACATGCCTCCATCATCGGGGATGTTGGAGGAGAAGGGGGGGGCGACTTGGGCCGGTGGAGATGAGAGCGGCCGGGAGGGGGCGCGCCGGGGCGCGCCCCTCGGGCGGTCAGAACACCGAGACGGGTTCCACGTCCACGGGGAGCTCGTCGTCGCCGATGCGATCGGTGTGGCCGAGGCCGAGCTGGCCGGAGGTGTTGTTGCCCCAACAACGCACGTCGTAGTTCTCGAGCAGGACGCAGGTGTGGTGGGTGCCTGCATCGATGCTCAGCGGGATCCCACCGAGTTCGACGAAGCCTCCATCCATGGGGAATTCGTTGTCGCCGATGGTTTCAGTGTTGCCGAGGCCGAGCTGGCCGGCGTAGCTGTCGCCCCAGCACATGACGTCTCCACCGGTGAGCAGGGCGCAGGTGTGGTTGGCGCCCAGCGCGAGCTGCTCGACGGCACCAGGCAGACTCACGGGGGACTGGGTGGTGGGGAGTTCGTTGTCGCCGATGGAGTTGGTGTGGTTTAGGCCGAGCTGGCCGTAGAAGTTGTAGCCCCAGCACATGACGCTGCCATTGCTGAGCAGGGCGCAAGAGTGGTAGAGGCCGAGTTTGAGGTCAACGACCTCGGCATCAGGCGGCAGGCCCAGCGAAAGGGGGTCCGCGTCCACTGGAAGTTCGTCGTCCCCGATGTTGTTGGTGTGGCCGAGGCCGAGCTGGCCGACGTTGTTGGAGCCCCAGCAGCGCACATCGTGGTTCTCGAGTAGGGCACAGGTGTGCCCGATGCCAACGGCAAGCTTGATTGCCTTTCCGCCGAGCGAAAGGCTACCTCCGGGCGAGGCGAGGTCGGAGGTGTTTCCGTAGCCGAGCTGGCCGAAGTTGTTCAAGCCCCAACAAGTCACCGAGCCGTCCTCGAGCAAGGCGCAGGTGTAGCCGCTGCCCAACTGGACATCCATGAGCGAGGAGAAGTCGAGTCCCTCCAGGTTGGCGAGGTCTTCGTTGTCTCCATAGTTGTCGGTGCCGCCGTTCCCGAGCTGGCCGGAGACGTTTTTGCCCCAGCAACCCAAGCCGCCGTCGCCGAACACGGCGCAGGTATGATTCCCGCCGAGGCTGATGGCCGCTGGAAGACTGGGAAGCAACAGGTCGCCGACATCGCTGGGGAGTTCGTCGTCACCGATGATATTGGTGTGGCCGAAGCCGAGTTGGCCGGAGTCGTTCAAGCCCCAGCAGCGGACACGACCGCCGTCGATCAGCACACAGGAGTGTGAATTGCCGAGGCTGAGCGCTGTGACAGGGGTCGCCGTGCAGTCGCTGTCGCAGCCGTCGCCGTCAACGGCGTTGCCGTCGTCGCACTCTTCCCCATCCTGGACCTCAGCGTCGCCGCAGACCGAAGGCGTGCCGGTGTCTTCTTCGCCGGTGTCTTCTTCGCCGGTGTCTTTTTCGCCGGTGTTCTCGGAGCTTGTGTCTCCCTCGGTCGTATCTGAGGTTCCGGTGCTCGTGTCGTGGGTACCCGTGGTCGAGTCCGTAGACTCGGCACCATCTGTTCCGAACTCATCATCGGCGACGCACAGGTCAGGCATCGCCTCGCAGGAGTCCTCCTCCGAGCACGCTAGCGATGGCGCGCCAAGGACAAGTAGAAGTAGAAGAGGAAGGCCGAGCTGAGTCGCGTGGTTCTCACGTGGTCTCACGCGGCCATCTTGCCCCGCGTGTGTTCATGTCATGGCGATGATGGCAGCGAGGCGCTCGGAGGGGTCGCTCGTCAGCCGAGGCCACCGTTGTTTCCTGTCAGCTGATAGCACGTTGGGGATCTGAGCCTTCCCGTCGATAGCGAGGGCCTCAGTCGCGACGCCGACGCAACACCACGAGCCCCAAGCCAAGCAGCGCCGCCCAGCCGAGACCGCCAGGTCCTCGCCCACTCGAGCAGCCGCAGCCCCCGTCTTCGTCGAGGCCAGGGTCGCCACCCGTGCCGTCGCCTTCGTCCCCGTCGGCGCTGTCCTCTGAGCCGGCGTCTCCCTTGCTGCTCTCATCCTCGGTGTCCTCGGGCTCCTCGGGGACCGTGACGTCGCCGATGCCGATGGCCACGGGCGCGGACTCGACGATGTTGCCCCCCCAGTCCTCGGCCACGGCGACCAGGGTGTAGACGCCGGCGGTGGGGAAGGTCGCGCCCTCGAAGCCCCAGGGGTCGACGCCGTCGGTGCTGATCTCGGCGTCGTCGATCTCCAGGCGGACCTCCTTGATGGCGGGGCCGTCGGGGTCCTTGATGGCGTCGACGAGGATGTCGACGCTGCTGCCCTCGGGGAAGATGTCGCCCCAGGCTGGAGAGGTGATCGCCACGCTCGGGGGCAGGTTGTCGTCGAAGTCGGTCCACGCGACGCCGCACAGCGAGTCGTCGCCGCCGGCGGGGGTCCCCGAGCACCAGTTCGCCCACGTCCCGCTGCCTTCGTTGGCGGGGGCCGCGTTGAAGCCGGTGCAGTTGGGCGTGGGCGCCCAGTCCCCGTCGGTGGTGGTGCAGGGGGTGAGGTCGAGGCCGCTGTTCTCCTCGAGCCAGGGGATGGCGCCGTCGAGCAGCGAGTAGGTGCCCGCGCCTCCGCAGGAGCCGGCGACCGTGGACGCGATGCCGGCGGTCCGCCAGGTGCCGTCGGGGAGCTGCACGAACATCGGCCCGCCCGAGTCTCCCGGGCAGATCGAGGCGTTGTCGGATCCGCCGAGGACCGCGACGTTTTTTTCGAGGTTGACGGCGAGGAGCTCCGAGAAGCCCCAGGTCTTGGGCCCCGGATCGTCGGTCAGGGTGTAGCCAAAGCCGACGGCCGCGACCTCGGCCCCGAGGTAGAGCGCCGTGGTCTCGCAGGGGCCGTGCAGGGGCGGGGTGATCGGGATGTCGGTGACGGGCTCCGCGAGTCGACAAAAGGCCCAGTCGATCGGCTGATCCGTCTCCTCGGAGTAGTCGGGATAGACCATGCAAAAGGACACGGGGACCTCTTGGCCGCCGCTGTAGGCCTCTTCGGTGAAGCGGATGGTCTTCTTGCCCGCGCCGCAGTGGGCGGCGAAGACCACGAGCTCGGGGTGGATCAGTGTCCCCGAGCACAAGCCGCCGCCGGTCACCGCGACGGTCGTGGGCCAGGCGCACTCGTCGGCCAGATCGCCGTTGGAGATGGCCTGGGAGTCCTCGGGTCCCTCGATCTCCGTGGGCCCCTGGGAGTCCTCGGGGCTGCCGGCGCGGGCGATGCTGGGCACGGCCAAGCTGGCGAGGACGAGGGCGAGGGCGGCGTGGCGAGAGGTGGTGGCGGGCGAGGGCACGTCGCCACGATAGACAAAAGGGGGATCCGAAGCACCACCAAAGCCGAGCGAGCCGAGCGTTCGCAAGGTGAGGAATCGAACTTCGGGCTCATGCCCAGGTCGTGGTGCGCCGGACCCACGCTGCCTGGCTGGAGCTGATAGGCTAGGTGTGATGTTTGCGCGCGCGCGAAGCTTGGGCCTTGCTCTCGTCACGATGGGGGGCGTCATGGGGTGTCGGGTCAGCGTCGATCCTGTCGAGCTGGAGTCCGAGCTCGAGCCCGAGAATCAGCTGAAGCTCGCCGTGAACAAGGATGTCGACGTCTTGTTGGTGATCGACAACTCGGGATCGATGGGCGAGGAGCAGGCAAATTTGGCGGCCAACTTCGCGGCGATGATCGATGTCCTCGAGGACAAGACCGTGCGCGCGAACTATCGGATCGCGGTCACGACCACGGACAACGACAACCCGTGGTGTACGGGCACGAGCCCCGAGGGCGGGAACTTCGTGGCCAGCTCGTGCCGTAGCCGTCTCGAGCAGTTCTCGTTCGGCGACGACGTGGACGTGCAGGCGCAGGCTTGTCTGGACATCTGCGCGCTCGATGACGAGGCGCTGGTCATCCAGCCGACGACGACCGAGCGCGACTCGGTGGCGGCGCCGCGGCCGTGGCTCGAGCGCATCGAGGGGCAGACCAACCTGCCGGCCGGGGTGGGGACGGCGGAGGCCTTCGCCTGTCTGGCGCCCCAGGGGATCGATGGCTGCGGCTTCGAGAGCCCGCTCGAGTCGATGTACCTGGCGCTGCTCCGGTCGGAGACGATGGGCGAGGCCAACTATGGGTTTTTGCGGCGCTCGGCGATCCTGGCGATCATCATCGTCACGGACGAGGTCGACTGCTCCTACGACAAGAATTGGGCGACGATCTTCGCCTTGGATGGCGAGCGGACGTTCTGGTCGGATCCCGACGACGAGGGTCCGACCTCCGCGGTGTGCTGGAACGCCGGGGTGACCTGTCAGGGCGATCCCGCCAGCTATGAAAGCTGCGATCCCGTCGACCTCGACGTGCTCGGCGTACCCACCGAGGACCCGGACGCGGCGGTGCTCCATCCGATGTCGCGCTACATCGACTTCGTGGCCGATCTCGAGGCGCAGAAGAAGGCGCTGGATCCCAGCCAGGAGGTCATCGTGGCGTTGATCGGCGGCGTGGACGCCTACGGGACCGCTTTTTATGCGGACGCGAGCAGCTCCAACCCAGACTTCCAGCACGACTTCGGCATCGGGCCGGGCTGTGAGGGGCAAAAGGGCGAGGCGGCGGTGCCCCCGGTGCGCAACCGCGAGTTCGTCGACGCCTTCACCCCGGGGAACCTGTTTTCAGTGTGCAGCGATGACTACACGGGGCCGCTCGAGACGATCGCGGCGCGCATGCGCGATCAGATCATCCCCTCGTGCTACGCCAAGTGTGTCGCCGATACGCATCCGGACATCCCGCTGCTCCAGCCGAGCTGCGAGGTCGAGGAGCTCGTGCCCGGCGGCGAGCCAGCGCTCTTGCCCGAGTGTCTGCGCGACGGCGAGTGGGGGCCCTACCTCGAGGATCCGGAGATCGGCGGCTACCGCCTGCCCGAGGACGCGCAGGCTTGCTATGCGATGCTCGTCGATCCCGACGAGTCGACGCCCGAGGAGCTCGACGACATGGCGCCGGAGTGCATCGGGGAAGGGATCAACATGGAGTTCGAGATTGTCCGGCGCCCCGGATTTCCGGCGGCAGGAGGGACGAAGATCTCGGGCAACTGTGTGCTCTCGGAGAGCCCCGAGCTCGACTGCCCCAGCTGAGACGGGTCGAGACTGTTCGAGACGGGTCGAAGTCGGTCGCGGCCGGCTGGGGCGCGGCATTTTGAGTGCTGGATTCGAGACATCCGGTGTATAAGTGCGCTGTGCTCGCGCTGGCGACCGCGCTCTTTTTCGCCTTCGCTCCACCGGCGGAGGGCGCCCCATCGGACGCCGAGGGTGGTGATGTCGGTGCGGCTAGTGACGCGGAGGTGGCCGCCGCGGCCGACCCGGCCGGTGATGCCGATGCCGACCCGGCCGGTGATGCCGAGGCCGTCGAAGTCGATGCCGACGTCGACGCGGGCCTGCGGGCCACGGTGCTGACCCTCGCGCCAGCCAAGGCGGGCACATACACCCTCGTCGACGAGCGCGGCCGGACCATCGCCGAGGGGCTCGCGCTGGGCGAGGGCAAGACCCACGCGTTACAGCTGACCCCGGGGATCTACCGCGTCATCGACGAGCAGCAGCTCGAGCATCCGCTGGTCGTGGCGGGGACGGTCGAGCTGATCTGGGATGGCATGGGCGTGTTGCCGGTCGAGGCCTACGAGCGCCGCGAGCTCCAGCTGGCTTTCCTGGAGCTCGCCCTGGCCCAGCAAGGCCCTCCGAACATCAAGCATCCGTCGACGCAGAGGCCGCGTCGCAATCGTCGGGTGTGGGCGAGCCCGCTGGCCTCGACCCTGGCCCCGGGCATCGGCCAGGTGATCAACGGCCAGGGAGGCAAGGGCGTGGGCCTGCTCTTCGCCACCGTTGCGAGCCTGACCGGCTCGATCGTGCTCTACAACATGCCCTCCGACGGCACGCGTCCGCTCGGCAAGGAGTACGCCCGGCTGATCGGCTACGGCGTGCTGTCCACGGCGGTGCCGATGCTGTGGATCTACGCGATCACCGACGCCTACGCCCACGCCCACGAGCCCGCGCGCGAGGTCGTGCCGGCCGTGGATCACAAGGTCCGGCTGAGCGTGAACCGGACCATGACCGTGGGCTTTCGCGCCGACGTGAACCGGCCGGGCTTTTACGACAACTGGAGCGTGTCGCTCATGGGCCAGGCCACACGCCGGCTGAGCGTGGGCGTCTCGGATCTCTCGCTCGCCGTGGGCAAGGATGTCGACATCCCCGAGTTCGGACAGTTCGGCTTGCGGGCCGACTACCGCGTGTACGATCGCGGCCGGCTGTGGATCGACCTCGGCCTCGGCGTGGCCATGCAGGTGGTCAGCAGCCGGCCGAGCCAGGCCCTGGACCCCGAGGTTGCGATCGAAAAAAACGACCTGCGCTTCGGGGCCACGCCCTACGGCGTCGTCGACCTGCGCGTGTTCCCGGTCAACCACCTCTCCCTCGACTTCAGCCCGCGGCTGAGCGTGCCCGTGACCACGCGATGGTTCTCGGCCGGCCGCGCCCTGCCTCGCTTCGCGCCCAACCTCGAGCTCGGCGGCGGGGTCTCCGTCTACTTTTGAGCGCTGCCATGGCCCGCCCAGACCCGACTTCGACCCCGACCTCCACGCGCGTGGCCGCGACCCGCGGCGCTCGCTGGGCCTTCGCGGGCTTGCTGCTGAGCTCGGCCTGCGTGTTCGGCTACCGCGGCGAGCAGGGCTTCTCCGACGAGGCCAGCCTCTCGGGGGTCGACACGGTGCGGATCGAGGTCCCGCCCACGCAGCTGTCCCTGGTCGGGGACCCGGGGCGAACCTTCATCGACTGGCGGGGCAGCTTCAGCACCCTGGGCGGCACACCCAAGGACGCGCTGGCCCAGGCTGGGGGCGCGCAGATGGTCTGGGAGACCTGGGAGCGCATCGCCCGGCTGTCCGTCGACATACCCGCGGAGCTCCGCGAGATCACGGTCCTCGACGAGCTGCGCATCGAGAGCGCCAGTTATCTGGATCACGAGATCGTCGGCACCGGGGACGTGTTCGTGACCAGCGTCGACGCCTTCTTGTCGGTCACGCTCGAGGGCGGCAACGTCGAGGTCCTCGGGGGCGCCGAGCAGATCGTGATCGATACCGGCCGCGGCGACGTCACCCTGTCCACGGCCGCGCCCGTGGACGTGCGCTCGGGCGAGGGCCGCGTCGACATCGAGTCCGAGGCCAACAGCGACATCATCGTCGAGACCGCTGGCGAGGTGAGCATCGCCCTGTCGAGCTCCTCGAGCCTCGACATCGAGATCGCGGACGCCGGAGCGATCCTCATCGACCTCGACGACGTCGCGCACATGGGCTCGGGCAGCTTTCGCCGGGTCACGGGGACGGGGGCAGCCACGGTCCAGGTGCGGGCCGGGGGCGGGCGCGTGGACCTGAGCATGCTGGCCAGCATCAACACGGACACCGACACGGGCTCCTAGAGACCGCGTTTGTTGTCGGCCCAGTAGGGCTCGACGCGGAGCTGCCGAGGGGGAAATTTCTGCGCTTTGAGCACCTGGCGAAGCCGCTGGATGGTCTGGGCGTGGCCGGAGAGGTAGAGCGCCGCGCCGGGATCGGGCGGGTTCGCCTCGAGCCAGGCGACGAGCGCGTCGCCACGCTCGCGCCCGTCTCGCGGCAGGATCCGCGTGCTCGAGGCGGCCGCCTCGGCGCAGTCCGTGTCCGCCTCGAGGTAGGCGTGAAAGCCCTCGAGCTGCGCGCCCAGCCACTCGGCCAGGCCCAGGCAGGTCTCGTCCCCGAGCAGGAGGTGCGCGGCGCTCTCGGGGTCGACGCGGAGCTTGCCCGATCCGGGGCCGAGCAGGCTGGCCGTGTCGCCGACCGCGAGGCCCTCGGCCCAGGCCGAGCCGGGTCCGCGGCCGTGGAGATGAAAGAGCACGTCGAGGCTGCCGCGCTCGGGATCCACGGCCGCGGGCGTGTAGTGGCGGAAGCTGCGGGGATCGACGTGAAATTCGACCACGGTGTTGGGGGCCACGGGGGCGCCGATCAGCGCAGGGCCCTGGAAGCGGACGCGCTTGAATTGCGCGGCCGGGCAGCTGGTGGCGATCACGGACACGGGCTTTCCAAACAGCCGGGACATGGTCCCGGCGAGCATCTGTGGCAGCTCGGGCATGGATCTTCACGCTCCAGTCTTCACGTTCCAGGCTGCGCTTTGTTGCTGTGTGGCCCACAGCTCGGCGTAGAGGCCGTCTTCGCCGAGCAGCGATTCGTGGGTGCCCTGCTCGACGACGCGGCCGGCGTCGAGCACGAGGATCTGATCGGCGTCCTGCACGGTCCACAGTCGGTGGGCGATGACGATCACCGTGCGCCCGCGGGTCAGGGCGGCGATCGCCTGCTGGATCTCGCGCTCTTCGTGGACGTCGACGCTGGCCGTGGCCTCGTCGAGGATGAGGATCGGCGCGTCGGCGACCACGGCCCGGGCGATCGACAGGCGTTGGCGCTGACCGCCGGACAGGTCGGCGCCCCCCGGGCCGAGGATCGTGTCGTAGCCGTGGGGGAGGGCCATGATGAAGTCGTGGGCGTGGGCAGCCTTGGCCGCCTGAATCACCTCTTCCATGCTGGCGTCGGCGCGCCCGAGGCGGAGGTTGTCGAGCACGCTCTCTTGAAAGAGCACCACGTCCTGAAAGACCGTGGCGATGGTGCTGGTGAGCGCGCGCAGGGGGAGCGCGCGGATGTCGACGCCGCCCAGGCGGATGGCGCCTTGCTCGACGTCCCACAGCCGCGAGAGCAGGTGGGCCAGGGTCGACTTGCCCGAGCCGGAGGGGCCGACCAGCGCGGTGATCTTGCCCTCCGGGAAGCGCACGGACACGTCGTGGAGCGCGGGCGTCTGCGCGTAGGCGAAGCTCACCTCCGCGACCTCGAGGGTGCGCGAGCGCGGGAGCTCGCCGCCGTCGACGTCGGGTTGCTCGGGCTGGGCGAAGAGCTGGCGCATGCGCTCGAGGGTCCGGCCAGCGTGGCGCGAGGCCGTCAGGTAGAGCACGAGCTCGGAGAGCGTGCGCGTGAAGTGGACGCTGAGTATGGCCACGAGCAAAAAACGCGCTGGCGGGAGGCCGTCGCCGACCCAGGCGGAGCCCGCCCAGAGCACCAGGCTGAAGCCCAGGTGGACGAGCAGGCCGAAGGTGAGCACGGCGGGGGCCGGGGCGAGCTCGACGCGCATCTGCTGGCGCTCGAGGGTCTCGAGCTTGCCCTCGATGCGCGCGCGGTAGCTGTCCGTGGCGCCCAGGGAGCGCAGGGTCTCGATGCCGCCGATGTACTCGACGAGGGCGTCGAGGACGGCGCGGCGATCCGCGAAGAGCTGGTCGCCCGCGCGGTTGAGCCGGCGGTAGCTCCAGGGGATGGCGAGCAGGGCGAGGGGAACGGGGGCGAGGACGACGGCGGCCAGGCGCCAGTCGGCGACGAGGAGCACGGCCGCGAGCGCCGCTGGCAGGGCGATGTTGGCGACGACGAGCCCCCAGGAGTGGGTCGCAACCTCGCTGTAGAGCGCGAACTCGTCGGTCAGCACCGCGCTCGTGCTGCCCAGCCTGCGCTTGGACCAAAAGCCCATCGGCAGGCGGCGCAGGTGATCGGCGAGGCGCAGGCGCGTGGCCGCGACCAGGTTGTAGGTGGCCGTGAAATTGTTGTTCGAGCCGATCGCCTTGAAGACGTAGGTGCCGAGCAGCAAGGCGACCAAAACGGCGACCAGGGCCGGGAGGTCGAGCGTGTCGACCTGGCCGGCGAAGATCCGGTCGAGGGCGAAGAAGGCGACGAGCACCGGCGCGGCCTCCAAGATCGCGCCGAGGGAGGCAAAGATGATCCCTCGCCGGAGCCGAGGTTCGCGGATCCCCGCGAGGTCGAAGCCAAAGTCGATCACGAGAGCACCTGCTTTGCGTTCGTGGGCGCGGCCGCGTGGATTCGCCAGCGCCCGGCCGCTTCCTGGGCCGTCCACATGCGCTGATAGAGCGGGCAGCGCTCGACCAGCTCGCGGTGGCTGCCCTGGTCGACGAGGCGGCCGGCGTCGAGGACCACGATCCGATCGGCCGTGGCCACGGTCCGCAGGCGGTGGGCGATGACCACCACCGTGCGGCCATGAAGGAGCGCGCCGAGGGCCTGCTGGACGGCGCGCTCACTGTGCGCGTCGAGCTTGGCGGTGACCTCGTCGAGGACGACCACGGGGGTGTCTCGCAGCAGCGCGCGGGCGATCGCCACGCGCTGGGCCTCGCCCCCGGACAAGCTCGCGCCGCGCTCGCCCACGAGGGTGTCCCAGCCGCGGGGGAGCTGCTCGATCATTGGCAGCAGCGCGGCGGCGCGGGCGACCTGCTCGAGCTCGGCGTCGCTGGCCGCGGGCCGGGCGAGGCGGAGGTTGTCGCGCAGCGTGCCGTGGAAGAGGTGCGCTTGCTGGGCGATGACCGTGATCAATTCGCGGCGCTGCGCCGCGGACAGCGTGGCGATCTCGACGTCGCCGATGCTCGCTCGCCCCTCGCTCGGCCGTCGCGTGCCGGCGATCAGCTGGGCGAGGGTCGTCTTGCCCGCCCCCGACGGCCCGACGATCGCGGTGATCGAGCCCGCGGGCGCGGTGAAGGACAGGTCCTGGAGCGCCGGCCCGCGGTCGGTCGCGTAGCTGAAGCTCAGGTGCTCGAAGCGCAGCTCGGTCGACTCGGGCTGCTTTTCGAGGGTGGTATCGAGGGTGGTCTCGAGGCTGATCTCCTGCGTGGCCTCGGGATCGAAGGCCGGGGCGCCCTCGCGGTCGATCTCCGGGGCCTCGAGCAGGCTCTGGATCCGAGCCCAGCGGACCTTGTTCATCTGGAGGTCGCTGAACAAGAACAGCAGCTTGAGCAGCGCCGCGGTCAGGCCGAAGCCGAGCAGCAAGAAGAGCACCAGGTCGGGGCGCGAGAGCTCGCCGGCGCGGTGCAGGGCCACGCCCACCGGCAAGACGACGACCAGGTTCGACGACAGCAGCGTAAAAAAGGCCATGTAGCCGATCGCCGTGCGCCGGGTCATGCTGGTCGCCAGGTCGCGGATGGCCAGCACGCTGCCGCGGACCCGAGACATCGAGCTGGCGTCGCGGTCGTGGGCCTTGAGCACGACGATCCCCCGGAAGAATTCGAGGATGGCCACGTTCGCGCGGCGCTCTGCTGCGTGCCAGGCCGACATCTGCTCGCCCACGTCGCGCATGGAGATCGCCATGATCAACACGGCGAGGGGCAGCAGGGCGACGCTGGCCACGGCCATGCGCCAGTCCACGGTCAGCAGCACGATGACGCCGGCCAGGGGCACGAGCAGGGCGGAGGCGAGCTCCGTGAGCTGGTGCGCGACGACGTTCTCGAGCGCGTCGATGTCCTCGACGAGGGCCTTCTTCAGGTCGCCCGGCGACTTGCGCTCGAGGACGCCCAGGGGGATCTTGGCGAGCTTGGCGATCATGCGCTCACGCAGGCCGCGCAAGACCCGGAAGGCGACGGCGTGGGAGATCACGAGGGAGCCTCCTGTGAGCAGGTAGCGAGCGGTGACGGCCGCGAAGGCGAGGGCGGCGAGGCTCGTGAGGCCGGCGAGGGCAGGGGGGTCTGCGAACACGCGCAGGGCGGCCAGGTAGACCAGGGCGTGGGGGACCAGCTCGAGCAACGAGGCGAGGATCGCCAGGAGCACGCTCGTCAGGAGGAGGCCACGGTGTGGGCGCAGAGACTGGATCAGCGTTCTCATCGGAGCATCGAGGGCTTTCGATAGAATTGAAAAGCAAATTCATTAAGCGCGCGAAGTCGAGCTTCCGCAATATGTTTTTGAAATTTAATTTCATTATCGTGCGATGAGAAACAGGCACCAAGGCGCACCTGGAGCCCAAGCGCAGGCGAGCTCCAAGTCGCCCATGCGACCCAGGCCCGTGCTGGCGGGGACCCTGGAGGTCCTGGCCGCGCCGAGCTGATCAAAAGAAAGGAGCCCAGGCGACCGTGGTCACCTGGGCTCTCGTACCAGAGGCCGGACTCGAACCGGCATGGAGTCACCCCCGGCGGATTTTGAGTCCGCTGCGTCTACCGATTTCGCCACTCTGGCGTGGGGGCGAGGATTTAACACGGCGCCGAGGGGGGCGCAAGCGGCTCCGCGGGCCGGCACTGGAGCCCGGCCCGAATCCCTGGGCTCCGGTCTGGATCGGTCGCTCAGGCCTGCGGGTAGGACAGCTGGAGCGTGAAGCCGCCGAGGCTCAGGACGTCGCCGGGCTGGATCGCGCAGCGGGCCGCGACCGAGGCGCCGTTGACGGTCACCGGTCGGCCCTCGACCGCGCGAAATTCGGCGGGCTTGGGCGGCCCCGCCCACTCGATCAGCCCCCAGACCTCGTCGTCCCCGTCGAGGCGCAGGCGCAGGTCCAGGCCGAGGCCAAAGCCCACGCGGTGGCTGCCGGGAGGGACCATGCGATAGGCCACGGCGCCCTGGGGATCGCTGACGCGCATGGTCACGACGGGGGCCTGGCCGAGGACGTGGTGGAGGATCCACCCGAGGGAGTTGGCGAGGGCGCCGGCGTTTTGCGGCCGGTCCTCGGGACGCTTGGCCAGGCAGGCGTCGAGCAGGGCCACGAGATCCTCGGGGGCGTCCTTGCAGGCCGCGTGCTGGTTGAGGGGCGTGGGGGTCTCGCGGGCGTGGACGCCCATCCAGGCCACGGGGTCGTCGGCGTGGGTGCGGACCACGTCGCTGCGCGAGCGATCGGGGAAGAAAGGGCTGTGACCGGTGAGCAGCTCGTAGAGGATGACCGCCAGGGAGTAGATGTCGGCGGCGGGGCTGAGCGTGGAGCTGTAGGCCTGCTCTGGCGGGGCGTACTGCGGGGTGCCCACGAGCACGTGCTGGGTGGTCACGTTGTCGCCGGCCAGGGCGTGCTCGCCAAAGCCGCGGGCCGAGGCGAAGTCGATGATCTTGAGGTTGCCGTCGGGCTCGACCCAGAGGTTGCCGGGCTTGAGGTCGCGGTGGACGACGCCGCGGTTGTGGACCTCGGCCAGACCCAGGCAGGCCTGGTGGATCAGGCCGGCCGCCTGAGCGATGCCCATGGGTCGGTCGAAGTCGTGCCAGTGGTCGAGGCGAGCGCCCTCGAGCGCCTCGAGGACGATGTACCAGTGGTCGTCTGCGCCCATGCCCGAGCCGAACACTCGGGTGACGTGGTTGTTTGTCAGCTCCTCGAGGACCGTGATCTCGCGCATCGCCCGGCGCGCGCTCTCTTGATCGCGCACGGGGTCGAGGGAGATGCGAACGGCCACTTCGTGGTCGTAGCCCTCGGCCTTGCAGCGGTAGACCCAAGACGCGTCGTATTTGCGGACGACGGACAGGATCTCGAAGGATTCGTAGCGATCACCAGGATTGAGCTGAAGCGCCATCTCGCGCACGCTAGCCTGTCCCTTGGTAGGTGGACAAGGCCCGGCGGGGTCCAGGTGGACGCGGCCGGTTAGGCAGCGGATACTCCGGAGGTAGGGCGAGCGCGCAGTGGGAGATCAAAAACTCCATCCCGACCTCGAGGCCTTGGTCGGTCGATTGATTCACGATCGCTACCAAGTCGAGGCGTCGATCGGCGCAGGGGGCATGGGAGCCGTGTTTCGAGCGCGTCACACCGGCCTCGATCGGCCCGTGGCGATCAAGGTCCTGCACCCCGAGGTCGGCCGCGATCCAGGGATCTCCAAGCGCTTCGATCGTGAGGCGACGGCCGCCTCGCGCCTCGATCACCCCAACTGCGTGCGGGTCACCGACTTCGGCACGCTCGAGGGCGGGGGCAAGTACCTCGTCATGGAATTCCTCGAGGGCGAGGAGCTCACCGATCAGCTGACGGGCGCCTGGCCGGCCGGCCGGGCGGTGGCGCTCATCGACCAGGTTCTGCTCGGTCTCGAGCACGCGCACCACTTCGGCATCGTCCACCGCGATCTCAAGCCCGAGAACATCTACCTCACGCGTGACTTTCGTGGCGACGAGGTCGTGAAGCTCGTCGACTTCGGCATCGCCAAGCTGCTCGACGGCGAGGGCATGCACGAGAAGCTCACCCGCGCGGGCGTGGTGTTTGGGACGCCGCGCTACATGTCGCCCGAGCAGGCCAGCGGCGGGAAGATCGACGAGCGCACGGACCTCTACGCCGTGGGCTTGATCCTCTACGAACTCCTCGCCGGGCGGCCGCCCTTCGTGGCCGACGAGACCGCGCAGCTGCTGCGCATGCAGATCCTCGCGCCGCCGCCTCCGCTGCCCGAGTCCGTCCCGCCAGCCTTGGCCAAGATCGTCGAGCGGCTGCTCGCCAAGTCCAAGGCGGAGCGCTACGCGAGCGCCAGCGAGGTCCGGGGGGATCTCGCCGCGCTCGGACCGGATCTACTTGCCGGAGCCGGAGCCGTCGGGGGCGCAGCTGCGGTCGCGGGCGGAGCGGTCGTGGGCGGAGCAGTCGCGGGCGCAGCTGGTGCGGCGTCAGCTCCAGGCGTGGCGGCTGCGCCAGGCGTGACGTCACCGCTCCCGGCTCGGGATGTGGTCGCCACCGGGCCACTGCGCACGGGCGGCTTCGCCACCGCGGGGATGAGCGAGCAGGGCAGCGCCGGCGCCCGCTGGGAGCCCGCGGGCTCGGGGCAGGGGGCGACTGGTCCGCTGCTTCCGGGGAGTCCGGAGGCCGACGCCAGCGCGGCGGTGACTCGCCCCGACATGCTCATGCCCCCGAGTGGTTCGGCCACGGGCAGGGTGGCCGAGCCGTCGGCGTCGACGCGGCCCGACATGCAATTTCGCCCCGGCGCCTCGAACCCGGGGATGACCGACCCGGCCGCGCTGACGCGCCCCGACATGTTCTTTCGCGCGAGCGGATCGGGCTCGGGCGGGCAGGTGGATCCGGCCGCGCTGACGCGCCCCGACATGCCGATCGCCGCGCGCTCGTCCACGCCGGGCGCGCCCATGATCGACCTCCACGCGGCCGTGACTCGGCCGGACATGCCGCGCAACCCCGACGCGCCCACGGGCGCCGCCGCCGAGTCCAGCTCCAAGCTGGTCCCGCGCGCGGGCACGGGCGCCGTGATGGTCGCCGGCGATCTCGGCGCGCAGCCGCAGGCGCGCGAGAAAGACCGCCCCTTTCCGGCCTGGCTGCCCTGGGTGTTTGGCGGCGCCGTGTTCATGATGCTCCTCGTGGTGATCCTCGGGGTCCTGGCCGCGGAGGGCCCCGGCGAGGAGCTTGGCGCAGACGAGGCCGGCGAGGAGCTCGAGCAGGGCAGCGAGGACACCGAGGTCTCCGTCTTCGCCGGTGAAGGCGACCTGCCCCTGGCCGAGGTGGGCGGGGAGGAGGGCGGGGGAGATGCGCAGGAGGATCCCGCGTCCTCCGAGTTCGCCTCGCCCGAGTCCGAAGAGGACGCCAAGGCGCGCGAGGAGGCGGCCAAGCACGAGGCGAAGAAGCGCAAGAAGGCCCACAAAAAAGGGCACAAGAAGGACGATAAAAAAGACGACAAGAAGAACGACAAGAAGGGCGGCTGAGGGCGCCGCGCCCGATTGTCGGGCCTCGCTCGGATTTTGCGGGGCTGCTATGGTCCCGACCCATGGCGCGGGTCCGCCACGACGACGACGACGAGATTGACGCGCGGGGCGCGGTCCAACGGGCCTCCGTGGGCCTCGTCGATCGGGGTCAGCGCGACGAGGACCTCGGCGCCAACTTGGCCCTGCGTCCGCGCAGCTTCGACGAGTACATTGGCCAGCGCGCCCTGGTCGGAAAGCTGCGGATCTACGTGCAGGCGGCCAAGCAGCGCGCCGAGCCCCTGGATCACGTGCTGCTCCACGGCCCCCCTGGCCTGGGCAAGACCACCCTCGCGCAGATCATCGCCCACGAGATGGGCGTGGTCCTGCACACCACCTCGGGCCCGGCGATCGAGCACAAGGGCGTGCTCGCCGGGCTGCTCACCGGCCTGGGCGATGGCGAGCTCCTGTTCATCGACGAGGTTCACCGCATGAGCCCGACCGTGGAGGAGAGCCTCTACTCGGCCATGGAAGACCGACGGATCGACATCCCCGTGGGCGAGGGCAGCGCGGCGATCACCCACTCGATCACCCTGGCGCCCTTCACCCTGGTCGGGGCGACCACGCGCACGGCCCTGCTCTCGGCCCCGCTGCGCGATCGCTTCCACATCGTCGAGGGTCTCGACTTCTACGCTGACGAGGACCTCGCGGCGATCGTCGAGCGCAGCGCGGCGCTGCTCGGGCTGCCGGCCAGCCCCGAGGGCGCCCTGGAGATCGGCCGACGCAGCCGCGGGACCCCGCGCATCGCCAACCGCCTCACCCGCCGCGTCCGCGACTTCTCCCAGGTCGAGGGCCACGAGCGCATCTCTCGTGAGGACGCCGCGCGCTTCCTGGGCGCGCTCGAGGTCGACGAGCAGGGCCTCAACGCCGTGGACAGGCGGATCATCGAGACCATGTTCGATCTGTTCGAGGGCGGCCCCGTCGGGGTCGAGGCCCTCGCGGCCAGCGTGGGCATGCCTCGGGACACGATCGAGGACGTCCACGAGCCCTTCTTGCTGCAGCGCGGCTTCTTGGTCCGCACGCCGCGTGGGCGGATGACCACGGCCAAGGCGGCCAAGCACCTCGGGATCGCGGACCCCCACGTCCGGGGGCGCAGGCGCGGGCGCAAGCTCGACGACGAGGGCGGCCCGAGCCTGTTTTGAGGGCGGCCCGAGCAGCTGCGAGCGCGAGCCGAGCAGCCGCGAGAGCAGGTCGGGTCGTCTCGAAGGCCTCGCTGCCGAGGCGAGCTCGAAGCTTGGCCGCGCTCAGCTCAAGCTTGCGAAGCCCACGCGCCCGTAGTCGTCGAGGGCCTGCATGCGCTGGATGAGCTCGGCCTGGCCCTCGGCGTGGTAGCTGCTGCGGACCAGCGGCCCGGCCTCGATGTGGACCACGCCCGCCTCGCGGGCGAACTCGGCGAGGGCCGCGAACTCGTCGGGGTGGACGTAGCGCGCGACGCCGAGGTGCTTCTTGCTGGGCTGGAGGTACTGGCCCAAAGTCAGGATCGTCAGCCCGAGCTCGCCGAGCTGAGAGATGACCTCGCGGACCTCGTCGAGGGTCTCGCCGAGGCCGAGCATCAGCCCGGTCTTGGTCAGGGCACCGGCCGCGCGGGCGTGGCGGAGCACGTCGTAGCTGCGGTCGTAGCGGGCCTGGACGCGGACCTCGCGGCTGAGCCGGGGCACGGTCTCGAGGTTGTGGGCGAAGACGTCGGGGTTGGCGGCGAGGACCGTGTCGACGTCGGCGAGCTTGCCCTTGAAGTCGGGGACGAGCACCTCGATGGTCATCCACGGGGCGAGGCGGTGGCAGGCCTCGAGGGTCGCCGCCCAGACCCCGGCGCCGCCGTCTTTGAGATCGTCACGATCGACGCTGGTGATCACCGTGTGGTTGAGCTCGAGCTCCGCGAGGATCGTGGCCACGCGGTTGGGCTCTTCTTCGTCGACGGGCAGCGGGCGCCCGGTGGCGACGTCGCAGAAGCGACACGAGCGCGTGCAGATGTCGCCGAGGATCATGATCGTCAGCGCCTTGTTGTTCCAACACTCGCCGATGTTGGGGCAGCTGGCGCTCTGGCAGACGGTGTGCAGCTTCAGCTCGCCCACGCGCCGGCGCAGCTCGGCGTAGTCCTTTCCGCCGGGCATGGGCACCCGCAGCCAGTCCGGGTGACGTCGACGACGCGGAGACTCGGCGCTCGCGGGGGCGCCCTCGGCACCGAGGATCGGGAGGCGAGTGGTCACGGGGCCTAGTTAGCACACCTGCTGGGCCCGCACGGCGAGCGCGGCCGCGCCGATCCAGCCTGGGCGGTCCCCTGGCGCCTCGAGGACCTGGTAGTCGATCAAGGACGCGCGGGCGTCGAGGGGCAGGAGCTCGGCCAAGGTGGCGAGGGCCGCGGCGCCGCTGGGCCAGCGCGCCGAGGGGCGCTCCATGCAGCGGCGGACCAGCTCCCCGGGGCGGCCGTCCAGCAAGGGCGCGAGGATCGCTCGATCCTCGGCTTCGACGGCCTCGCGCGCAGGCAGCTCCGGGTGGCCAAAAGCCGGCCCGATGTGGCTGAGCTCCGCCGCCGTCCACCACAGCACCTCGCCGGCTGCGGTCGCCGGGCCGAGCAGGGTCTCCAGCGCGCCGACGAGCTCGTCGGCCTGGTCCCGCCCATCGCGGGTGGTCAGCCGGGTCTGGCCGCAGGCGATCGGCAACACGGGCGGGCAGCGCTCGCCCCACAGCGCGCGCAGCAGCAGGGTCGTCCACTCGAGGGGGTCGCTGGCGCGCAGGCGGATCTGCTCGCGGAGCAGCCAGGGCACGCGCTCGTCGAGGGCCGCGAGCAGCTCGAGGTCGGCCGGCACGAGGCCGAGGGGCGTGACCCAGTCCTTGTCGGCGCTGGCGTAGGGCAGCAGCCCTGGGCTGTGGTCGGTGGCGAGGATCACCACCCGGCGGTAGCGCGCGGGATCTGGGAGCAGGCCGAGCAGGCGACGCAGGCCGTCGGCGACCAGGGGGGGAGGCTGGTGGGGCGTGACGATCGCCAGGGGGGGTGCATCAGCCGAAGCCTCGGCGCTCGGTGCCTCCTGTCCGGGCAAGGCGGGCGCGAGCCAGCGCGCGAGGGCCCCGGGATCCTCGGGGTAGAGCAGCCCCGCGCGCCTGGGCAGGCGCTGCTCCTGATCCAGGAAGTCGTCGTGGGCCACGGACCAGCGCGCCCGGAAGTGCTCGTCGTCGAGCAGCCCGGCCTCGGCGAGGTCCTCGACGAAGAGCTGGAGATCCTCGGCGTCGACCTCGAGCACACCGCGCATCATCAGTGACTGGCGGATCTGCGCCAGGCTCCGCTGGCCGTCGAGGGCGTCGAGCACCGGCGTGAACTCGGCGTCCACGGCAAAGGGCTCGCACAGCTCCAGGGGATCGCGGAGCACGAGCAGCTGCTCGTCGTCACGATCGAGGCGATAGCGCTCGAGGCGGCGCAGCTTGGGCCGGTCCATCCCCATGCCGCCACGATGCCAGGGCCGTCTCGCGGCGTCCACTGGCAGCGGACCCACAGACACAGGCGAGGGCGGGGAGGAACGACGTATGATGTCGCCGGTGCTCGTCGGCCTCGGCACGATCTTGCTCTTCTTCTGGTCGCCGCCGGGAGGGTCCCAGGGATCGGAAACCAACGAGGCGATCGCCGGGCCGATCGCCGTGGAGTGGCGGGGAGCCGAGCCGGTAGATCCTGACCTTCGTGCCGATCTTCGTCAGGCCATCGCGTCGGTCGACGGCCGCCCGCCGGCGGCGGTCTCGGATCAGGCCGTGCGCCGCGCTCGGGTCGCGGTCTCGCGCGAGCTACCCGCGACGGTCCGCGACCGGGCGAGGGCCCTGCGCGAGCGCCTGGATCTCGCCCATGAGGACTATCTGGCGGGGCGCTACGCCGCGGCCCGGGCTGCGCTGGCCGAGGCGCGCGTGGAGGTCGATGCCCACCCGGAGCTCCCCGGCGCGGCCGCCTCGGCCCGGGAGGCCGCGCTGCTCGAGGCCCTGGTCGGGCGGGCGCTGGGCGACGAGGCCCTGGTCGACGCCGGGCTCTCGGCGGCGTTGCGCCTGGATCCACAGGCCCAGCTCTCGTCGCGGCGGGCGCCCCCGGTGATCGTCGAGCGCTACGCGAGCTTGCAGCAGGCGCTGCTCGAGGCCCGGGCGCGAGGCGAGTGGAGCGAGGCCGACGCGGCGCTGGCCGAGGCCGTGGCCAGCCAGGCGATCGAGGTCGAGATCGACGGGGTGGCGGGCCTGCGACCGGTGCCGCCCGGGGAGCACTTCGTGCTCGTGCTCCGCGAGGGTCACGTGCCCGTGGCCGAGCTGCGCGAGCTCGACGCGCCGTGGACCCCCGTGGACTCGCCAGAGCGGGTTTTGGCGAAGGATCCCGAGGGCTTGGGGGAATTCGAGGGGCTGTGCGAGATCCTCGAGCTCTCGCTCTTGGTGGTCGCCGAACAACGCGATGGCCGCGTTGGGCTCCAGGGCTACCGCTGCGGGCAGGGCTTTGGGGCGCGCTGGATCGGGGCGCGGGTGCAGCTCGGCGAGGGCGCGGAGGCGGTGCTGGGCGGGCCCTTCGAGGAGGGGGAGGCGAGCCTGGGGGAGGTCTGGCCGAGCCCGGTGGCGGCGGTGATCGAGGTGCCTGCGCCGGTCGTGCCGGATCAGCCGCAGGAGCCGCGACCGTGGTACCGCAAGGGGTGGATCTGGGGCGCCGGGGTGGGGGCGGCGGCGTTGATCGCTGGAGGGATCGCCGCGGGGGTACTGCTGGGCGGCGCGGGGCGGAGCGGGCCGCCGGTGGAGATCGACGCTGGCGACTTTTTGTGAGCCGCGCGGCCCGGGTTGTCCACATTGGTGGATAGCCGAGGGGGCCAGGGCGGTGGAAGGCCGGGGAATGCGGTTTGGTGGGGTTTTGCGGGGGGATGGCGGGGATTGGGGCTGTGGATAAGCTGGCGTGGGATGGGGAAGGGGTAAAGATGTCCACAGCTGTGGATAGCGAAGCGGCGAGCTGGCGCGGCCTGGGGGCCGGGCGCCTGCTCGCCGCTGGGGGTGCCGGGGCGGGAGGGTTAGTTGGCTACGTCGGCGCCGACGAAGGTGGGCTGGCCGTCGATGTTGACGCGGAGGTCGCCGTCGATGTCGGTGAGCGGGTCGCCGGTGGTCCAGGTGGCGAAGGTGGAGATGGCGTCGAAGACCTCGGTGGGGGTGCCGGTGAGGTGTAGGTCGCCGGTTGTGGTGTTCACGAACCACGTCGAGTCCTCGCCGAAAGCTTCGGGGGCGTTGGCTTCGAGGAAGAGCCCTTCGGTCTCGACGTTGGCGCAGTCGAGTTCGGGGGCGGAACCTTCGGTGAGGATGATGGAGTTGCGGACCGAGCCGGAGGATCCTCCATCACAGTCGATGCCGATGGAGTCGATACTGGGGCCGGTGACGATGGTCGAGTAGCCGATGTCGAGAGTGCCACCGGCGACGTCGATGGCGGAGAGACTTTCATTTTGGCTGACGAAAGTGTTCCGCAGCATGAGGTGACCCTGGTTCGCCAGGATTGCAATGTCACCAGTATTGGAGATGATGGAGTTCGTCACGTAAGCCTCTCCGCTGAGGGCGACGGAGAGCGCAGAGGTCGTCGACGAACGGAAGTCGATGCCGTGGGCATAGACGATGCTGCTGTCGGTCGCCCGCAGAGAGGACGTCGAGGCGTTGCGCCACTCGGGGGTCTCTTCTGGAGCTGCGATGAAGGCGATCCTGGCTCCAGTGTCGATGGTGATTGACTCGTTGTATGGACCTGCCGCGTGCAGGATGACGACTCCCTCGCCGCCACCGAGCTGGTCTGCAGCCTCCTCGAGGGTGCAAAAGGGGGTGTCCTCGCTCCCATCCCCGCTGACACAAGCCGCGTCCCCATCGACATGGAGCGCATCCCCAGCAAAGCACGTCCCCGCGTCGTCCCCCTCGAGCCGACAAGCGCTCCCCGGGCACTGCTCGTGCATGGAGCAGGGCACACAGGTGTTGTCCACGCAGGCAGGGGTGGACTCGTCGCAAGCGCTGGCATCAGCCTCGGTGCACACCATACAAGCCCCGCTGTCGGCATCACAGGCCGGCGTATCGGGGAATTCGTCCGCGCAAGAGCTGGCCTCCGCCACATCGCAAGCCACACAGACACCGTCCTCACAAAAGGGCGTCCCTGCGTCACACTCGCTGCTATCCACGCACGAGGGACCCGTGGTGTCGGTCTCGCCCGTGGTGTCGGTCTCACCAGTGGTGTCGGTCTCACCCGTGGTGTCGGTGTCGGTGTCGGTGTCGTCGTCGCTGGTGGTGTCGTCTTCGCCGTCACACAGGCCGCCGGCCTCGCCCTCGCAGTACCAGCACTCGTTGGGGGGCTGCTCTTGCATGCAGCCATCCTCTTCGGTGACGGTGTCCGCGCAGGAGCCGTCCGTACAAAAGGCGGTCTCCCAGTCGGGGTGCCTGGCCTGGCAAAAGGCGTCGCCGTCGTTGTTGTAGCAGTGGTCCGGGTTGGGCTCGACGCAGCCCGAGGTCGTGCTGGAGAGCATCACCCCGGAGGCAAAACCAAGGCTCAAGATTGCGAGTCTCTGCGGACGCATGGTTCGATTCTCGGCTTAGGTTCGGCGAGCGTCAAGCATTGGCGCGCGCTCGAGGCCGGCCGGGGGGAGGGTTATCGCAGGGTATCGCGGCGTACATGCGGCTGACGGCCAGGTTTGGGGCGTAGGTCACTCGACGGTGCCGTTCCGGGTTTCTTCGGGGGCCGCGTCGAGGGCGATCTTTGCTGTAGGGCCTCGAGGTCGCTAGTCGGCTACGTCGGCGCCGACGAAGGTGGGCTGGCCGTCGACGTTGACGCGGAGGTCGCCGTCGATGTCGGTGAGCGGGTCGCCGGTGGTCCAGGTGGCGAAGGTGGAGATGGCGTCGAAGACCTCGGTGGGGTTGCCGGTGAGGTGTAGGTCGCCGATTGTGGTGTTCACGAACCACGTCGAGTCTTCGCCGAAGGCCTCGGGAGCGTTGGCTTCGAGGAAGAGCCCTTCGGTCTCGACGTTGGCGCAGTCGAGTTCGGGGGCGGAGCCTGCGGTGAGGATGATGGAGTTGCGGACCGAGCCCGAGGACCCTCCATCACAATCGATACCGATGGCGTTGATGCTGAGGCCGGTGACGATGGTCGAGTAGCCGATGTCGAGAGTTCCACCGGCGACGTCGATGGCGGAGAGACTTTCATTTTGGCTGACGAAAGTGTTCCGCAGCATGAGGTGACCCTGGTTCGCCAGGATTGCAATGTCACCAGTATTGGAGATGATGGAGTTCGTCACGTAAGCCTCTCCGCTGAGGGCTGCGGAGAGCGCAGAGGTCGTCGACGAACGGAAGTCGATGCCGTGGGCGTAGACGATGCTGCTGTCGGTCGCCCGAAGAGAGGACGTCGAGGCGTTGCGCCACTCTGGAGCCTCACCAGAAGCCGCGATGAAGGCGATCCTGGCTCCAGTGTCGATGGTGATTGACTCGTTGTATGGACCTGCCGCGTGCAGGATGACGACTCCCTCACCGCCACCGATCTGGTCGGCAGCCTCCTCGAGGGTGCAAAAGGGGGTGTCCTCGCTCCCATCCCCGCTCACACAAGCCGCGTCCCCATCGACATGGAGGGCGTCCCCGGCAAAGCACGTCCCCGTGTCGTCCCCCTCGAGCTGACAGGCGCTCCCCGGGCACTGCTCATGCATGGAACAGGGCACGCAGGTGTTGTCCACGCAGGCAGGCGTCGACCCACCGCAAGCACTTGCATCAGCCTCGGTGCACACCAGACAAGCCCCGCTGTCGGCATCGCAGGCCGGCGTATCGGGGAATTCGTCTGCGCAGGAGCTGGCAACAGCCACATCACAACCCACACAGACACCGTCTTCGCAGAAGGGTGTCCCCACGTCACACCCACTACTATCCACACAAGACGGCCCCGTCTCGCTCTCCTCCGTCTCCGTCTCCACCCCCGTCTCCGTCCCAGTCTCCTCACTACCCCCAACCCCCGTCTCCGTCTCCGTCCCCATCCCCTCCGACTCACAAGACCCATCGAGCCCATCCTCGCAGTACCCACACCCAGCCGGAGGCAGCCCATCCAAGCAACCATCCTCGCTATGCGTGAAGCAAGACCCCTTCAGACAGCGCGCCTGCTCCCAATCGGGATGCTGCGCGCGACAAAACCCATCCCCGCCGCGCTCATCACAGCGAGGGAGCTTGCGATACGAACAGCCCAAGGGCGCGCTCGAAGACAGACCGATGACAAAGCCGAGCGAGAGGAGGGCGACTCTGGGATTGGACATGCGCCCACTCTCCAGCCTCCACACCCGAGGAGCAAGGACCAGAAAAGCCCGCCAGAGCGCGAGAAGGGACGCTCTGGCGGCCCGCAGACGCTACTCGACGACGACCTTGCGCGTCCGCCCGGCCTTGATCAGGACCGTCTGCGAGTACAGCCGGCGCGCCTCCCCGCAGACGTCGGCCAGGCAGCGGACCTCGAGCTTGTGCTTGCCCTCGCGGACGGCCAGATCGCTCAGCGGCGTGGCGCCGAGCTGCTCGCCGTCGACCCAGACCTCGGCCCAGGCCACCCCGGGCGCGAGGACCGTCAGCCGTCCGTCTTCGAGGGGATCGAGGGTCAGGGCGAGGCTGCGCTGCCCCGGATCGAGGGCGTCGAGATCGAGGGAGAAGGTCTCGTCGCGGTAGTCCGCGTGGCGTAGCTCCAGGCGCAGCGCGGGCGCGTCGGGGCGCAGCTGGACCACATAGGGCGGGCCCTCGATGGGGCGGCCGTCGAGCGAGAGCGCCGCGTCCTCGGGGGTGGGCTCGATGCTCAGGTCGATGGCCGCGGGGGCTGCCGTGGGCTCGGGCTCGTCGAGGGGCGCGTCTTCTTCGGCGAAGGGCGCTGTGCTGCGCTCGGGATCCGTGGCTTGCGCGGTGCTGCGCTCGGGCGCGGCGGGATCGACCTTCGTGGGCCGATCACCCGAGCGCAGGGCGAAGGCGAGGGCGATCAGGCCGGCGACGAGGATCGCGACAATGACGAGCGGCGCCTTGGTCTTGCCGCCGGGTGCAGAGCGCCTGGCCGCTGGCGTGGGCGCGCTGTCCTCGAGCGGCCCGGCGGCGTCGAGGACCGCGTCGATGGGCGCCTCGGCGGAGGGCAGCGTGCCCACGGCGGGGAAGGAGCCAGTGGCGACCTCGAGATCCGGCTGCGTCGATCCGCGGCCCTCCGGGGGCTCGGAAAAAGCTCGTGGCGCTGGCCCAGAGAGGGACGTCTTGGAGCTCGCTGCGCGAGATGGCTGACCCGCTTCATCGGATCCGTCGTGGCTGCCGGACTGGGCGCTGCCGGATTGGGCGCTGCCGGACTCGGAGTTGGACTGGGCGCTACCGGACTGAGGGCTATCGGGTTCGGAGCTGTTGGATTGGGCGCTGCCAGATTGGGCGCTTCCGGGCAGGGGCGCGTCTTCTTCGGCGCCAGGCAGCAGGCGCGTGGCGAAGGTCTGGAGCGTCTGCTTGGTCGCCGGCGTGTCTTGCCCGTCGCCCCCGAGCCCCGGCTCGTCCCAGCCATCGGGGAAGCGCTCGCGGAGCATGGCCGCGAGGTCCAAGGTGCCGAAGGCGGGGGCGTGCTCGGCGAGGATCGGCGCGAGCGCCCGCAAGAACGCGCCGGCGTCGGGGAAGCGGTCCTCCGGCGAGAGGGCCAGGGCGCGCTCGATGGCCGCGCGCAGGTCCGCCGGCAGCCCCGGTCGGGCGTCCAGGGTCGGGCGCATCCACACGCCCTCGCTGGGGAAGGCCCGGCGGTTGGTGAGCAGCTCGTAGAGCACGCAGCCCACGCTGAACACGTCGGCCCGGGGATCCACGGCGCCGCCGCGGGCCTGCTCGGGGGCCATGTAGCCCACGGATCCAGCCGCCCCGCGGACCTCGGCGTCGACGGCCTTGGCGATGCCGAAGTCGACGATCTGCACGCGCCCGCTGCGGTCGAGGAGCACGTTGCGCGGGGTGATGTCGCGGTGCACCAGGGGCGCGCGGCCGTGCTCGCGGCTGTGGGCGTAGGCCAGGCCGTCGAGGATCTCGCGGGTGATGTAGAGGGCCGCGCCCAGGCCGAGGAAGTCCCCCGCGCGCAGCATGGCGTCGACGAGGACGGCCACGGACGGCCCGTCGACCCAGCCCATGGCGGTGTAGAGGCTGCCGTCCTCGGCCCGGCCGAGCTCGTAGATCGGCGCGATGTTGGGGTGGCTCAGGGCCACGGCGGTCTTGGCCTCCGCGGCGAAGAGCTCGACGAAGTGGGGATCGTCGGCGAGTTCGCTGCGAATCGTCTTGAGCACCAGGCGCTTTTCGAAGCCCAGCTCCCCCGGCAAGCGCGCGAGGAACACCTCACCCATGCCACCGCGGCCCAACAGCCGGATGAGCTCGTACTTGCCTAGCTGGCGGTCCAGCTGTCGAGGTGGTCGCGTCTGCACCAACCCGGTCATGGAGGCGCCCAGGAGCGATGATACCATGGGGCCTCGGATGCCCCGCCCGCAGGCCGCGCTGCTCTCGCTCCCCGTGATTGCGGCGCTCGTCGTGGCGTTGGCATCATGTGCCGAGGAGCTCCCGGTCCGCGTGCTGGCGCTGCGGGGCTGCGAGCTCGATCAAACCTTCAGCGGGCTCCGAGTCCAGGTCGTGGGCGACTTCCCGGCGGGTGGGGGGCAGGCGCTCCTGCTCGGCCCAGACGAGGCCGGCAGCCTGGCCGAACTGCGGGAGGACGCCCAGGGGCTGACGGTCGAGGGTCTCTTTGGGGCCTCGGTGAGCGCTGTCGGTCGCAGCTACGGCGTGGACGTGGGGCTGGCGCGCGGCCGGGCGGACGCGCTCGAGGACGGGCAGGCGGCCCTGGTCGTCTACTTCTCGCCCCCGGATACGGCCTGCGCTGCCGAGGGCGCGCCCACGGGGCGCAGCGAGGTGGCCATCGCCGAGGGCAGGCGAGGGGACGTCTTGCTCGCCGGCGGTCGGGCGGGGCTCGACGGCCCGGCCATCGACGAGCTGGTGCACGTGGATCTGCTCACCGGCGAGGTCCGCGTGCTCGAGCAGCGCCTGCCGGCCGCGCGTGTGGGCGCGGCTCTGCTCCCCCTCGTTGGCCGGCGCTTCGCGTTGATCAGCGGCGCCGAGTCGGGGGCCGTGTTCTCGTCGTGGACGCCGATCGAGGTCGCGGGCGAGGGGCAGGTGGGCGAGGCGCGGGGGCTGGCGATCCACGGCGAGCCCATGGCCACGGCCTACGCGGCCTCGGCGACGTCTCCGGTGGACGGCCGCACTCTCCTCGTCGGCGGCTGCACCAGCGTGACCGGAGACGATCGCTGCGTGCCCGCGAGCGCGCTGCTCTCGACGGCCTGGGTCGACGTCGAGGACGGCGAGCTCGCCCTCGATCACGGCCCGGCTCTGGCCGCGCCCCGCTTTGGCGCCACGCTGCGCTTCTCGGCCGACGGCGTGGCCTACCTGGTCGGTGGCTACGACGCCGAGGGGGCGCCCGCGCTGGGCCTGGAGCGCGTGGTCCCGGGCGGCGCCTGGGAGACGGTCCACACCCTGCCCGAGGACCTCGAGCCCGAGGGCCTGGCCGTGCTCGCGGGGGAGCTGGTGCTGATCAGCACCCTCGAGGGGACGCTGCGCTACTGGTCGCCTGGGGGATCCGGGGTGCTGTCGAGCGACGCGTGGGCGCCGGCGCTCGGCCCCAGCGTCGCGCCGCGGCCGATGCTCGCGCTGCCTGGAGAGCGGGTGATCGCCGACGGCTGGCTGTTCGCGCCCGGATCGGCCGCCGCGGATCCCAGCGACGAGCGCGTGCGCTTCGAGCTGCCCGGCCGCGCCGACGCGGCGCTGCTGCCTCTGCTGGATGGCAGCGTGCTGATCGCGGGCGGCGTCCATGGATCGGGCGAGGCCGTGGGCGAGGTGGTCGAGCCGAGCTTGCTGCGCCTGCGCCCAGCCCTGGACGGACCCGACGAGGGGCACCCGGATCTCGGCTCGGGCGCGGCCTTCGTGGTCAGTCCGCCGGGCGCGGGGCTCATGGGCGCCGACGGCCTGCGCCTCGACGGCCTGGCCCAGCCCAGCGGCGGCCTGCCCCTGGTCCATGGCCACCTGCGAGGTTTTCGCAGCGCCGGCGTGCGCCTCGATTTTTCGCTCTCCACCGAGGGCGCGGGCACGCGGGCGTGGCTGCTCGTCTCCCAGGGCAGCCTCGCGAGCGTGGGCGTGTCGCTCCTGGGCGAGCTCGTCGTCCGCCAGCGCCTCGCCGACGGCTCCCTGCGGGACCTCGACTGCGCCGCGGCCCAGAGCTCGAGCGCGTCCTCGCTGGTGCTCGAGATCGACGACGAAGGGCGCAGGTTGATCGTCAGCACCGAGGATGGACGAGGCGAGCTCCAGCGCCTGGTCGACTGCGAGCTCGGCGAGGACGCCTGGCCGCAGCCCGAGGCGGGGCTGGCCCTGGGCTTTGGCGCGCAGGGGACGGGGAGCGTGCGCGTCTCGAACCTGCGCTTGGCGCGGCTTTGACGATGCGTGCGCCGCTCGCGGCTTTCGAGCGCCCCCGACGGTTGTAGAGTCCCCCGGATGTTCTCCCCCGAGGACTACGACTTCGAGCTCCCCGCCGCTCAGATCGCCCAAGAGCCCGCCGCGCGCCGCCGCGACGCGCGTCTGCTCGGGCTCACGGACGCGTCGCCTCGGCACCTGCGGATCGATGCGCTGCCCGAGCTCCTGGCCGAGCACGAAGCCGCCGGTCGCGGCCGGCCGCTGGTGGTGATCAACGACTCGCGGGTGGTCCCCGCGCGGGTGCACCTGCGCCGCCTCGTGCCGGCGGACGCCCTCGAGCCGGGGAGGCGCTTCGAGCTGTTGATCGTCGCGCCCGCGCCGATCGGGCCAGGGGGGCGGGTGAGCGCGTGGGTGCGCGGCGCCAAGAAGCTGCGCGTGGATGATCGTCTGGGCCTGAGGGGCGCGGACGGGCAGCCGAGCTTGATCGTGCGCTACCTCGGCCGTGATGAAGACGGCCCGGACTCCCGGGCGTGCCTGTTCGAGGTCGAGGCGGGCGAGCTGATCGCGGCCCTCGAGGACGCGGGGGAGCTGCCTTTGCCGCCCTATATCGCCCGCCCCGAGGGACCCACGCCGGCGGATCGCCAGCGCTACCAGACCGTCTTTGCCCGGGCCAAGGGATCTGTCGCCGCGCCCACGGCTGGGCTGCACCTCGATGAAGCGCTGCTCGCGTCCTTGGACCTCGCGCCGATCACCTTGCACGTGGGCCCGGGGACCTTCCTGCCCATGGACGCCGCCGATGTCCGGGATCACCGGGTTGGCGCCGAGCGCTATGAGATCTCGGCGGCCAGCGCGGCCAAGATCGAGGATGCGCGCGCGCAGGGGCGGCCGATCCTCGCGGTTGGAACCACGGCCACGCGCACCCTCGAGTCCGTGGCTGCGCGCCACGAGGGCAGGATCGTCGCGGAGCAGGGGATTACGCAGCTGGTGATCACGCCTGGTCATCGCTTTGCCGTGGTCGACTTGTTGCTGACGAATTTTCACCTGCCGCGCTCGAGCTTGCTGATGTTGGTGTGCAGCTTTGCGGGTCGCGAGCGGGTGCTCGCGGCCTATGCCGAAGCTGTGGCGCAGGGCTATCGTTTCTATAGCTACGGCGACTGCATGCTGGCCAGTCGGGCCCAGTAACCCTGCGCAGCGCGGAGGCGCTGATCCGCGTGGTGGCCCACTGACGGGCCAAGCCCGCTCTTCGACCGCCCTCGACTGGCCACGGCTGCGCGTGTCAGCTTGGTCGGCGGTGACACGCACGCCCCACGACGCTCTGTTCAAGGCCGCGTTCCAAGACCCCGATCACGCGGCCGGGCTGTTGCAGCGCATGCTCCCTGGGGGCGTCGCGTCGGCGATCTCCTGGCCGTCGCTGAAGCCCGAGGCTGGATCCTTCGTGGACCGGTCCCTCGCAGACAGCCACAGCGATCTGCTCTTCTCCGCGCAGCTTCGAGACGGGGCTCAGGCGCTGCTCTACCTGCTCGTGGAGCACCAGAGCGCCAACGACCCAGACATGCCCCGGCGGATGCTCGGGTACCTGATGCGCATCTGGGAACGCTTTCGTGCGAAGGGATCGAATGACCTACCGGTGACCATCCCCTTCGTGCTCAGCCACGCGCCCGAAGGCTGGACCGCACCGCGTGCGCTGGAGGAGATGTTCACGCCGCGGCCCGACACGATCGCGGACTTGGCAAAACATGTCCCTCGATTGACACTACTGGTCGAGGACCTGCGAGAGATCGATGACGAGTCACTGCACGCGAGGGCGCTGGAGGCTTTCCCCAAGCTCGCGCTGTGGCTGCTGCGAGACGGTCGAGACGCAGAGCGACTCAGGCGGGGGCTGGCGGACTGGGCGGACGCGTTTCGAGAGGCGCTGCGAGCTCCCAGGGGAGTTGAGGCGGTCGCCAAATTATTGCGCTACGTGGCGTTGGTCGCGGGGGACCTCCACCACGATGATTTCCATGCGACGATCGTCGCGCAGATCCCCGAGGCAGAGGAGGTCGTGATGACAGTTGCAGAGCAGTTGCGTGCCGAAGGCCGAGAAGAGGGCAAGGCCGAAGGCCGAGAAGAAGGCAAGGCCGAAGGCCTGACAAAGGCGCTGAATCGGCTACTACGAGAACGCTTCGGCACCGTACCCACTGAATACAGCGAGCGGCTCGATGGTGCGGCGGTGCAACTCTTGGATCGCTACTTCGAGCGAGCCATGAGTGCGCGAACCCTCGATGCGGTGTTCTCAGACTAACTATTGAACGAGGAACGCTGGACTCTCAGTTCATGAGACGGGACACAAAAAGACGCCGAGCCCGGCGCGAGGGCGTCAGCCCCCAGAGAGCCACAGCCCGAGCTCGCCAGGGAGCGAGCCGTGCATCACCGCGAGGTCCGGGCGCCCGTCGCCGTCGAAGTCCCCGCTACCCACGATCCGGCCAGGATCGTCGAGTAGTTCCGTGCTCAGCGCGCTCAGGTCCTCGTTGGGGGTCAGCAGCGCGGCGCTGGGATCCGAGTCGTAGGGCTCGGCGCCGAGGACGAAGGCGAGGGCGCCAGGGGAGCCGAGCTCGAGGACCTCGAGGCGCCGGGGGTAGTCGGCGTAGGTGTGGGCGAGGACCTCCGGTGGATCGGCGAAGGTGCCTCCGCCGGTGTCGCGGATGACATAGACCCCGAGGGTGGTGGGGGTGAGCAGATCGAGATCGCCGTCGGCGTCGACGTCGGCGAAGACCACGTCGGCTCCCTCGAGGACCGGCCCGAGCTCGCCCCAGAGCGACTGCGCGACGTCGAGGGCCCCGCCTTCACCGACGTGGCGGTAGATCGTCAGCGGCAAGAAGTCGGGGACGGCGTTGCAGCTGCCGGTCCCTGCCACGTCGTCGAGGCCGTCGCCGTCGACGTCTGCCACGGCGGTGGCGGAGAAGTAGCAGCCTGCGCCCATGAGGGTGAGCGCTTCGCTGAATTCCCCGGCGCCGGTGGCCACGGCCAGGAGCGCGCCCTCGGAGTGGCCCTGGGGGATGAAGAGGTCGTGCAGCTCGTCGTCGTTGGCGTGCAGGGGGATCACGCCAAAGCCAAAGAAGCCCTCGATGGGGATGATCAGCGGCTCGCCAAAGGCGCCCGCGCCGTCGTTGAGGGTCACCTGAAAGTCGTCGTTCGAGTACTCGTCGAAGACGGCCACGTCGAGGTCGCCGTCGCCGTCGAAGTCGCCTGCGCGCATGAAGTCGGCCGGCCACCCGAGCTCGACGTCGGCGACGGCCTCGAAGCTCCCGGTGCCATCGCCGAGATGGGTGCGACCCGGCCCGCCCAGAGTCTTGGCGAAGACGTCGTCGATGCCGTCGCCGTCGAAGTCGCCAAAGCCGACCCACTCGGCGCTGATGCCCGTGGGCACCCAGGCAAAGCCCAGGGCGCTCAGGCCCGCGGGAGGATCCCCGGTGTCGGAGTCGGTGTCGGAGCCGCCCTCGGTGGCGTCGGAGCCGGTGTCCGAGCTGGAGTCGGTGTCGCCGCCCGTGCTCGAGCCCGAGCCGTCCTCGGTCCCGGTGGCGTCGGTGTCGGCACCGCCGTCCTCGCCGGGCTGGGGACAGGCGAGGAGAGGCAAGAGCAGGGCAGGGGCGAGCTTGCGCATGTGACGCATCGTGCCACGCATGGGCGCGCACGGCCAAACTCCTGCCAAGGGGGTGCTAGCATCGAGTCATGGCCACCGTGGGATTGATGTTCGCCTGGATCGGAATCATCGCGCTCAACGTGGCCGCCGTGCTCGGCCCGCTGGTCGCTGGGCGCATGCTCTCGGAGCGCGAGCGCGAGCTCGAGGAGGAGGAGCGCGAGGCGATCGACGCCGAGGCCTTGGCGCTCCTCGCCGGTCAGCCGCTGCGCTGAGACGCCCGCGGGGATCAGCGCGTGGTCTTGCGGTGGCGATGGAGCGGGACCACGGCCTCTCCCTGCTCGTGGAGCAGGCGCTCCATGTCCTCCCAGGCCACGCGCGCGTCCCCACCTCGACCCCAGCTCGGCCCCCAGGAGTTGTGGAGGACGAAGTAGCGCTCGTCGACGTTGACGGCCTTGCACAAGATCGCGTGGTCGCCCCCGACCTCGCCGGTCACGTGGAGGTAGCCGCAGGAGTGGGCGTCGTCCATGCCCTCGTACCAGGACAGGCCGAGGATCGCCGGGCCCTTGTAGGCCACCGCCATGATCAGGTCGTCGAGGCCGAAGGCCCAGCGATATTCGTCGAAGTAGCCGAGGCGCTGGGCGACCTTGATCCCCTCGATGATCGCCGTCCCGTCGTACTTGGGCTCGGCGCCGGGGTAGGAGCCCCCGGGCCACTCGTCGGCCTCTTGGGCTGCCCAGTAGATCTTCTTGGTGGCGAAGCTCGACCCGAGGCGCGTCGAGGGGGCCGGCGTGGAGAGCAGGCCGTGGGTGATCGAGAAGCCGACGCAGGCTCCCTCCTCGCCCTGGTTGAGGTACTTGGGGCAGGTCCAGGCCCGGTTGCGAGGCTTCTCGGCGCGGATGAGTTCGCGGATCGGGTAGTCCCGGGAGCGCGCGTCGAACTTGCGCATGCGAGCCAGGCGGCGGTCGCGGACCTCGGAGCCGTCTCGGAGCTTGGCCATGCGAGATACGATAGACAGGGTTTGGGCGGCCAGGGGGGACAATCGACGCGCGGCCGCCCAGGGTGTACCTTCCCCGCCATGGCCCGGGCCTTGCTCGAGCCGGTCGCCGCCGGCCAGACACGATTTCGGATGCAGGGGCTCAGCCCCGACGCGCGGGGGATCGCCGTGGGCCGCGAGGCGCTGGTGGTCTTCGAGTCCATCGATCGCCTGGTGTCCTTCCTGGGCGCCTACAGCGAAGAGGGCAGCCTCGACGATCTCCTGCCCAGCACCACCTTGGAGCGGGGTCGCCGGGGCAGCGTGGGCTCGGCGCTGTTGCTGCGCTGCGAGGCCAGCGACGGCTACGCCCTGGATCGCCTGGCCCGGCTGGCGGGGGCGACCCGCAGCCAGCTCTATGTCGGGGCCGGCTCGGTCTTCGCCCGCTACCGCGAGTCCCGGGCGCCCTTCGGCTACGACCTGGCCGTGCCGCTCACCGAGCTCCTCGCCGAGGCGGGGCAGGGGGCCGACCCGCAGCGCGGCACGGGGCTGACCGCCGAGGAGGTCGCCGTCGTCGACGTCGACTTCGTCTCGGTGTTTCGCTCCGTCGACCGGATCGATCCCGTCGACTTGATCCAGCGTCTCGAGCTGCGCAGCGTGGCCTTGCCCCTCGAGGGCATCGCCGTCGACCCGGAGCTGTGTGGCCTGCGCGACATGGCCCTCGTGCTCGTGGCTCCGGGCGTGGCCGATCGCGTGCTCGGCTACCTGTGGCGCAAGAACGTGGCCATGGCCGGGATCCGCGTGACCTTGTCGGAGGACCGCCAGGCCAGCTTGCTGCTGCGCCTGCGCTCGCCCCAGGGGCGGCTCCTCGACGTGCTGCGGCCCATCCCCGGGGTCGAGCTCCTCGCCCCGGTGTCGCCGCGGGCCGCCGTCGAGATCGGCTACGCCCACCCCATCCACCTGGCCTCGGCCAGCTCCTGCCTGCCCGGCGACGAGATGTACCTGTTCCGCGGCCGCGCCGGCCGAGTCGAGCGCATCGACGGGGCGCCGCGCTTCGTCGACGGCCGCTTCTTGGTGCACACCGAGGTCCACCTGCGCGAGGCCGAGTTCGAGGTCGAGGCCGTCGAGCTGCGCGACCCCGGGCGCCTCGAGGTCCAGCTCCAGCTGCGCCCCTCCTCGCGTCCGCGCGAGCCCAGGGCCACGCTCGTGGCCTGGAAGGACGTCGAGCTGCTGCGCAAGCTGATCTATCTGATCCCGCCCAGCGCCCTGGCGGCGGCGCGCCTGGTCCCGCTGAGCGCGGGCTTGCTCGTGCTCGCCGGCGCGGCTCGCCGCGCGGAGGGCAGCTCCCTGGCCGTGGGCACCCTGGTCCCGCTGGGCGCCCGCCTGGTCGAGGTCGCGCCCGGTGTCCTGGTCCCCGACGGCTACGAGCTGTGGCCGCGCCTGCGCCCCAAGCTGATCCGCGAGCTCCTCGAGCTCGGGGGGGAAGATCGCGCGGTCTTCCTGACCCCGGAGGACGACCCCATTCACATCCCCGCCGCCCGCATGACGCCCCTCGACGCGGCCGCCGTGGGCACGCTGGACTCGAGCGAGGCCGAGCTCGTCGAGCCCGCGCAGCCGGCCCTCGAGCCCGGGGTGATCGAAAACCAACGCCTGGGACGCTTCGCGCTGTGGGGCTTTCGCAGCGGGGAAGAGCCCGACCCCCCCGCGCGCTCCTGACCTGCCGCCCTCGTCCTCGGTCCCGCTTCGTCTCGACCCAACCGTCTCGATCTCCCCGTGCTCTCGTCATCAAACGCTCGCCTCGATCCAGCGCTGGCTCGGCGTTTTCAGTCCTTGGCCTCGGCGCCCTGCGACGCACTCGGGACCGCGTCGGGTTCCCCCACGGACTCCTAGTGGACGCGCCGCCCTTCGAGACCACGGCCGGCTTCCTGGCCCGCTTCGTCCGCCCGCTGCTCGGCGGCGGGGTGGTCGAGGTTCACGCGCCGCTGTCCGCCGCCGACCGCGATCGCATGCTCGCCGACGCCTCGGCGCTGCTCGATCCCGAGCTCCTGCACCTGCGCACGCGCGCGGCTCAGCGCCTGGTCGCGGACCCGCTGCTCCCGGACCCCGGCGCCGACGAGCTCTCGCTGTGGCTGGGGCTGCACGACGTCCTGGCCCTCGATCATCCAGACACGGAGCGGGTCTGGACGCGGGACCGGACGTGGCGAAAGGTCGAAAACGAGACCCGGGCGCTGCTGGCCTTCGCCCACCCCTCGGGGATCGCCGAGGCCCTCGCCCGGCACATCGCCGTGGGCGCCTTCTTGGCCCTGTGCCGCGAGGATCACATCGTCTCCGGCCCCGAGGGAGAGCACCGCTTCATCGGCCAGGAGCCGCCGCGGCGCCGCTTCGCGCTCTTTGGCCCCGACCTCCGGGACGTCCGCCGCGAGCGGGTCGCGTGGATCGACCAGACCCACCGCCCGCCGGCCCAGCGCCTGCTCCCGGACATCATGTGGGTCAGCCCGCTGACCTCGCTGCTGCGCCCGGGCTGGTCGCCGCCTGGGTGGTCGCCGCTGATGGCCGCGGGCTTCCTGCGCAGCCGCGGCTACGCCAGGGCGGTCTGTCACACGTGGGCGCGAGAGCGCGAGTGGCTGCGCATTGGCGGGGTGGTCGCCGGTAGCCTGCTGCGCTCCTTGTCCCTGGTCGACGAGATCTTCGGCTCGCGCAAGGATCCGGCCATCCCGGGGACGGCCGCGGCCATGCAGCAGGCCGCGGGCCTCGTCGACCTCGGCGAGGACGAGCTCGACCTCCTCGATGACACCGATGAGGGGGGAGGCGCGAGCGCGGGCTTTGGCTCGGTTCGGGCGAGCTCGGCCGCGATCGCGGCCCTGCCGGCCCCAGCCCTCGAGATCGACCCCCTCGACGTCGGCGCCGTGCTCGGCGCGCTCATCCACCTGCACCTGCTCAAGGTCCTCGAGTTCGACGCGCGCATCGGCATCGGCTTTGGCGCGCGCGACTGGGCCGTGCAGACATTTTTGGCCCTCCCGCTCCTGGTCACGGCCCTCGAGCCGGTCCTGGGCTGGCCGCTGGATGTCGAGGGGCCCGATCGTGCCCTCGGCCGGCGCTGGGAGGAGTATCGCGAGCACCTCGCGGGCCTCGTCCCGCGCCCGGTGGTCGACAACCTGCTGGCGACCCTCGTCCGCCGAGTAGTAGAAAGGCAGCCCGCATGACGCAATCGCCCCTGCTTCCGCCCTCCGCCCCCGCGGGCGCCGGCTCGCGCAAGGCGCCGGCGATCCCCGAGCTCGCCCGTCGCCTGCAAGACGGCGCCCGGGCCCTCGAGGCCCAGTTCCTGGGCAAGGAGGAGATGATCCGGCTGCTCTTCGTGTCCGCCGTGGCCGGCGAGCACATGGTCATGGTCGGCCCGCCCGGCACGGCCAAGAGCGCCCTGGTCCGCGCCTTCGCAGACACCATCGACGCCCACTACTACGACTACCTGCTGACCCGCTTCACGGAGCCCAACGAGATCTTCGGCCCCGTGGACATCCAGGCCTTTCGCCAGGGCTCCTACCGCCGGCGCATCGAGGGCATGCTGCCCGAGGCCGAGATCGCCTTCCTCGACGAGATCTTCAAGGCCAACAGCGCCATCCTCAACAGCCTGCTCGGGGTGCTCAACTCGCGGCGCTTCTCCCACGGCAACACGACCGTCGAGGTGCCGCTGATCTCGCTGTTCGCGGCCAGCAACGAGGTCCCCAACGACGACGCGCTCTCGGCCCTCTTCGACCGCTTCTTGCTCCGGGTCCGCGTCGACTACCTCGACAGCTATCAATTCCGCGGGCTGCTGCAAAAGGGCGCCGCGCTCGAGTCCCGCGCCTTCGAGGGCAGCGCGCACGCCAAGCCCAAGCCGGCGGTCTCCGCCGCAGACCTCGTGGCCGTGCAGCGCGAGTTCGGGCGGCTGCTCGAGACCATGGACGAGGAGTTCCTGGCCACCTACAAGGGCCTGGTCTTCCAGATCCGCTCCGAGGGCATCAACCTCTCGGACCGCCGCGTGGTCAAGCTGCTCAAGCTCTTCGTGGCCTCGGCGGTCTTCGACGGCCGCGAGCGGGTCAACGACGCCGACTTCTTCGTGCTCCGCCACGTGTGGAACACCCCGGAGCAGCAGGACATCCTGCAAGAGATCGTCGGCCCGGTGCTCGACCGCTGGTACGAGCAGCACCCCGACAAGCAGCGCATCGGGGCCACGCCCACCAGCCTGCAGGACCTGCTCGAGGAGCTGCGGATCATCCGCGAGACCCTGGCCGGGGCCGAGGTGCTCTCCGACATGCAGCTGTTCAGCCAGCTGCGCAACCTCGGCGACATCAAGGCCGCGCTACAGCGCATGAAGGACAACCCCGCGGCCGAGCGGATGATCGGCGAGGTCGACAAGCTGCTCGAGACCATGTTCTCGAGCAGCCGCTTCGTCTAGCAGCTGGCAGGAGCCTGTGGCCACGGACACACGAGAGCCGCGCGAGGCCGAGGAGGCCTGGGAGGGCAAGGCGGGGGAGGGGGGCGAGGACCCGCTGGCCCGCGGCCGCGGCGAGATCATGCCGATCCTCGAGCGCCAGGTCGGCAGCCTCGCGCTCAGCGAGCTCGAGGGGGTGGGCTCCATGGCGCTGATGCGCGCGGTCGCCTGGCACAACGTGCTCGCGCGCCTGGGCATCGCCGTGCCCCTGGTCGTGGTCCACGACGTCGGCTGTCTGCTCTGTGGCTTGGGTCGACCGGCGCAGGTCGTGCAGGGGATCGGCGACTCGCGCCTGGGCGAGGCCTGGCGCCAGCTGCTGATCGAGCTCGCCGAGACCGAGCTCGTGCGCCACGCCGCCGCCTGGAAGCACCGCGATCCCATGGTCGGGGTCGTGCTCGCGCGGATCCTCCACAGCGTGGCCCCGCAGCTGCCCGAGGAGGCCCGGGTCGCGCGGCCGCGAGAGCTGCCCGTGGACGTGGTCCAGTACGCCCGCGTCGACCCGCGCTCGGCCTACACGCGCTACGACCAGGAGCTCGCCCTGGCCTGGCTGCGGACGATGTGCACCCATCGCCTGCTGCCCCTGCTGGAGACCGAGCAGATCGACGTCGACGCCCTGCGCCTGCTCGGGCTGTTTCGCAGCGGGGGCACGGGGGTCGCGGGCGTCGACCTGGCCGACCTCTACAACGTGATCTTGTCGCCGCAGCTCGCCGACGTGATCGACTTCTCCCTCGAGCTGCTGCCCTCGCTGCTCGAGGTCCGCCGCGAGATGGGCCAGCAGACCTTTGGCGTCGACGGCTACGCGTCGATCGAGCGCATCGGGCACATCGACAACATGGTGCTCTCCCAGCTCGCCTACGACGACGAGATCTTCGAGCAGAAGTTCGTCGACCGCGAGCTCTTCTACTACACGCACCAAAAGCAGTACGACAACGAGCGCCGCCAGCACTGGGTGCTGGTCGACGGCAGCGCGTCGATGCGCGGGGTCCGTGAGGTCTTCGCCCGCGGCCTGGCCCTGGCGCTGTGCAAGCGCCTGTCGCTGCTCGGCGAGGAGGTCTCGCTGCGCTTCTTCGACAGCCGGCTCTACGAGGGCGTCAAGGTCGGCAACGCCGGCGTCGAGGTGCCCTATGTGTTGCAGTTCCGGGCCGAGCGCGGCCGTGACTACGCCGCGGTGATCCGCCAGCTCAACGCCGAGCTCGCCGCCCCCAGGCGCGAGTCCGTGCAGACCCTCGTCTACCTGCTGACCCACGGCGAGGCCCAGTTCCCCACGGCAGAGGTCCAGCTCCTCGCCAGCCGGGCGCCGATCTACGGCGTCTACATCCTGCCCCGCGGGCCCCTCGAGCTCGGCTATCTCGACGCCCTGCACCGGGTCCACGTGATCGACGACGAGGCCATCGCCTATGGGCGGCGGGCCAGCCGGGCGCGGCAGATCATCTCGCAGGTCGAGAGCGACCTCGACGAGGCGGCGCGCAGCCAGGTGGGCGCGCGCAGTCACCTGGGCGGGGGAGGCAAGCGGTGATCGACACCGCGGTGACCTGGGTGCGGGCGGAGGCCTCGCTTCACGCCGGGCGTTGGCACGACGCCCTCGCGCACCTGCGCAAGCTGATCGAGGTCGTCGATCGCATCGACTTCGAGTACGACGAGTGGCTGCGGGCCATGGCCGAGGCTCTGCGCGCCGTCGGCCAGTATCGTGACGCCGCGGCCTGCTGGGCCTATCTGGGCTCGACCGAGCCGCCGGGAGGGGCCGCCCTCGAGCGGCTGAGGACGGAGCTCGAGGAGGGCGACGAGGACGCGCTCGCGGGCGCGCGGGCCTTTGGCATCTACCTGTCCCGGGCCGGGCACCACCGCGAGGCCGCGATGTGGTTCGAGGCCGCCGGCATGGCGGTGCACCGGGCCATCGAGCTCGAGCGCGCGGGCCTCGACGCCGAGGCGGCCGAGCTGTGGAGCCAGCTGATCAACCGCCAGGGCGCGCGCAGCGACGCGCTGGTCGACCGCCCCTACGAGCAGGCGCTGATCCGCATCAACTACGGCCTGTGCCTGCACCGCATCGAGTCCGAACGCGCCCGCCAGGCCCTGGCCGAGGCGACCACCGCCATCGAGGAGGTCGCCGATCGCTTCGAGACCGAGGGCCTGCGCGAGCGGGCCTTCGACTGCTACCAGCTGCTCGCGCGCATCGGCCTCGAGACCGGCGCGTTCGAGAACGTCGCCGAGGGCTACCTCAACAGCGTCCGCATCCTCCGCGACGACGCCCTCAAGCTCGACGCCCTGCGCCTCTACGAGGCCTTCGTGACCCTCGCGCGCCGCTCCGGGGAGCACCACGCCGTCGCCGGGGTGCTGCGCGAGGCCGCCGACTACTGCGGTCGCGCGGGCCTGCCCTACGGCGACGACCTGCGCCTGCGCGCCGGCGAGGCCTGGGTGCGCGCGGCCGAGGACGCCGCTGCCCACGGCCACCCCACGCAGATCGTCGAGAACGCCTACCTCGCCGCGGCCGAGTGCTACGTGTCCGTGCGGGCCTTTCGTCAGGCCGCCGAGGTCTACCGCCGCGTCGCCGGCCTCGAGATCAAGGGCCGCGAGCGCTACCACCGGCTGCTCACGCGCCTGGGCAAGAACCCCGAGGACGCCCCGCGCCCGGTGCCCGTGCCCGAATTCCTCAAGCGCCTGCCAGACTACGAAGAGGTCTGGTACGTCGATCTGGCCGAGTGGGAGCTCGACGGTGATCCTCAGCTGATCGCCGCCGGGGTCATGGCCGACCGCCGCCACCCCGACTACGTGCGCCGCCACGCGCTGCTCTTGGTCCTCGACCTCGGGCGCTCGGCGGCGGAGGCCCGCGCCAAGCGTGGTCAGAGCGACCCCGACCCCAAGGCGATCGTCGCGCGCCTCCAGGACGTGCGCGCCTATCCGGTGATCGCCGCCCTCGAGCGCATGTACGAGCGCGGCGACGCCCAGGTCCAGGTCCAGGTCGCCAAGGCCCTCGGGGCGCTGCGCTTCAAGCGGAGCTTCTCGACCCTGACCCAGGCCCTGCGCGCCGAGGACCCCGAGGTCCGCCATCGCGCGGCCAAGTCCCTGACCAACCTCTACTTCCCCCACGCCTTCGATCGCCTGCGGCGGATCTTCGAGTCGCGGGACCTCCCCGACGCCGACTCGGCCCGGGTCTCGGTGATCCAGGCGATCGGGCGGATCAACACCGTGGAGGCCCTGGACTTCTTGTGCGACCGCCTGCGCGAGGGCGACCCGCGCTACGTCGACTACGTGATCGCGGCCATCGCCGATCTCACGAATACGGATCTGGGGCCCTATATCCGCCAGCAGATCGACCTCGTCCCGCCGGCCTATCGCTCGGTGCTCGAGGACGCTGCCACGCGCCTGGGCTGAGCGTCGCTCTAGGAGCCCGTGGTGAAGCCCAGCGGGGCTCCTAGTGTGCGCGGCAGAGGACTTGAAGGGTCCCAGGCGCCGGACCGCCAGTTGCTGACGAGGCGCGAGGAGGGAGTTTGTCGGGCACAAATGACTGACGAGCAACGAAGTCAGCGGCTGGTGCTCCAAGCCTGGGGCCCTTCAAGTCCTCTGCCGCGCACACTAGCTCAGGGCAGCGACGACGTCGGCGTCGAGGTCCGGGAAGTAGATCTCGCACTCACCGGACACGCAGCGCTCGACCCGGACCACGCCCTTGCGATCGCTGCGCGCGGCGACCTCGCGGCCATCGGGCATCACGATCCGGCAGCGCTCACCGATGACCGGCTGATCGTCGTCATCGAGGAGCGCGAGCTCGATCCAGTCGTCGTAGGCGACGAGGGGCGCGACGGCGTCGTGGTCGAGGTCCGGGAAGTAGACCTGGCACATGCCGGCGACGGTGGGATCGATGCGGATCAGCCCGTCTCGATCGGTCTGCGTGTAGACCTCGCGCTCGTCGGGCAGCACGACCCGGCAGCGCTCGCCGACCACCGGCTGGTCCTCGTCGTCGAGCAGCTCGATCTCGATCCAGTGCCCGGTGTCCGCGAGCGCGGGCCGCTCGTCGGGGACGCTCGCCGGGGCCACGACCTCGACGGGGTGCGAGGCCATCGGCTCGTAGGCGTGCACGCGCACGCGCAGACGCCCGCGCTCGATCGCGTCGAGCACCCGATCGCACAGGGCGTCGTCGTCGAGCTCCGCGATCGCGGAGAAGCTCGCGAGCTCGCCGAAGCCCGACATCGCGGCCCGCAGCGAGGCGGCGACGCTGGGCTCGTCGGCGATCGCGGCGCGGAGCTCGAAGCGAGTGAGCGTCGGCGCGTCAGCGCTGAACATCCCCGCGGACTCGGGCTCGCCCCAGGCCACCAACTCGAGGGTTCGCCGCCACCCGCGGAGCTTGACCGGCACGCCTCAGGATAACACACACCGGGATCCGGGCGCGCGGTGGGGGAGCCACCCGACCGCACGCTTGTGCTATGACCGATGAACGATGAGCGATGAGCCCACCTTGCGCCAGGCCGTGCTCGATGACCCCGACGCCGACGCTCCGCGCCTCGACTACGCCGACTGGTGCGCCCAGCAGCCCGACCCGGTCACCCAGGCGCGGGCCGAGCTGATCCGCGCCCAGATCCGCCTCACGACGATGTCGATCGGTGCAGCCTCGGGTTTGCTCAGCTCGATCCAGGCCCTGCTCCAGGCCCACGCCGCCGCGTGGGCGGCCCCGATCGCGCCCTTCGTGAGCGCGCATCACTTCGTCCGCGGGTTCATCGAGCACGTCGAGCTCAGCGCCCGCCAGCTCCTCGATCATGGGGCCGCGCTGTTCGCCCACGCGCCGATCCGCCACGTCGATCTGCTCGCCATCCGCGACGTCGACGAGGGTCTGTTCACGTGCCCGCAGCTCGCCAAGGTCCGGACCCTCGGGCTCGACCGGCTCGGGCTCTACGACATCCACCTGAAGCTGCTCGCCGCGAGCGGGCTGTTTGGCGAGCTGCGCTGGCTGTCGGGCGTCGACAACAACTTCGGCTTCGACGCCTACGTCGCCCTGGCGAAGTCGGCCTCGCTGGCCAAGCTCGAGTACGCCGACTTCGGCCGCAACCCGGTCGACCCCGTCGAGACGCTGGGCTTCGACGGGGCCGAGGTCGTCGCGGCCGAGATGCCGAGCGCCGGCCAGGCGCTCGAGCAGCGCTTCGGTCACCTCGAGTGGCTGCACCGCGAGCACAAGCCCGGCGGGCGCTACGCTTACGGGTAGCCGTAGCGGAACACCGCGAACGGGGCCGCGTCTGCGAGCAATAGCGGAGGGTTGAGGGCCGGGACCGGACCGTCGTTGGGCCCTGGCTGCCAGTTCGCCGGCGGGTTGACGGTCAACGGCGGGATCTGGGCCTGGCCCGCGTTGACGACGTTCATCAGCGCGGCGAAGTTCGCGTAGCCGTTGGCGCGGTGGCGGCAGGCGACGATCTGGTGGGCGACGGCCTGGGAATTCGCGGGGTAGTTGGCCAGCGCCGGAAGCATGGCCTGAATCTCATCCACGGTCATCGTGTTGATGTTGATGTTGTGCTTCTGGGCGAAGAACTGGTTGGCGTTCGCGATGTTGATCCCGCTGAGGATGAAGCCGTCCGGGACCGCAGACACGGCGAGCGTCGAGTGGTAGCTCCACATCCGATCGCGCGGGGTGGCCCCTCCACGGTTCCACGACGCGAGCGCGTACTGATTATAGACCTGACAGGCCGCGCCGAGCATGCGCACCCTCTGATCGTTGCTCTGAAGTGCGGCCATGCGACCGTCGGCGAGCGTGAGCGGACCGATCCCCTGGATCTCGGTGAAGCGGATCGGCTGCCCGAGCGCTTGGGAATCTTGCCCGTTGGGGATCACGAGTCGGTCGTAGTTTAGCGACGGCCACCCGGACGCGTGCCCGAGGAGCCGCTCGGCGGCTTGGAGGTAGCCCACGCTGCAATTCAACATGAGCTTGCCCGCCCCGATGTTGAGCAGCAGGTTGAGCGCGTTGGTGGGATCGGGCGGGTCGATGAGTCCGAGGCGCACCCTGGTCGAGTCGATGATCACGGCGTTGCGATTGTCCCCGTCCAGCGAGACCGCGACCATGTTCCCCGCGTTGCCCGCCACGATCTCGAGTTTGTCGAGCTTGAGCTTGCGACCGAAGCGCTGGCGCTGGTCCGGGGGTTCGGGGATGTATCGCGCTCGAGGGTCGTGAAAGGGGGCGACCTGGTCGAGTTCGTAGACCGCCATCGGTCCCCCGTTGGGGGACCTCAAGAACGTGTGGTTGCGCGGGTTGGCGAAGGTGTCGTTGAGCGTGTTGCGGGCGATCCAGTCGAGGAAGCAACGCACGTTGCGGGCCTTCTCTGCGGCGTTGAGCCCGACGCCGCCGCCCGCGGTCACCATGATCCGCTCGTTCGCGTTCCACTGAACCTGATCGACGATCGCGTCGACGCCGTTGAGCACGCGCCGATTTCGCAGATCGGCGCTCCAGGCCTCGGGCGGGAGCCACGGGGCCGTGCGCGCCTCTTCGATCAGCGCCGTCGTCGCGGCGTCTGGGCCTCCGGGCATGAACACGTTGGGTCGGCCCGGCCCCGTGCAAAAGTCGATGTACGCCGCGTACACGGCCCTGAGCTGGGGAATGCGGTTTTGGTTGAGGCCGACGACGATGAGCCGGTAGACGGCCTCGTCGTCGTCCGGCCACTCGTTGCGCGCGTTGAGCAGGTTGATGTAGTTGACGATCGCCGTGTGCAGCTCCGTGCCGCCTTGCCTCTCCGCGTTGAAGTCGGCGAGAGGCGGCGTCACCTGCTGGCGGTCGCGGTGCTGAACCCACGCGACCCAGCCGCGGCACTCCTCGATGTCGTTGCCGTGCGCCCCCTTCAAGGCGGCGAATTGAGCGTTGATCGCGTTGCCAAAGTCGCGGGAGTGGAGGCCACCGTCGATGACCCGGCCGCCGACGTTGGGTTGGACCGCGAACCCGGGCATCGTCAGCAAGAAGGGCACCTGGCCCATGCCGTGCTCGACATACTGCGGCCAGGGGTTGTTGAACCCGATATGCATGACCCTGAGGTTGCCGATCCGCCTCCGGCCAAAGTTCGCGCCGCGCAGCGTCGTGTGGTTCATGACCGCCGCTGGGCCGAAGCCGACGATCACGTAGTAGATTGGCGGCGGGGGAAGGTCGAGGGTGTTGACGCGGGGGTTGTCGCCGCCCCCGCTCGGCGCCACCGACACGCGGGCGACCGCGGCCTTCAGCTGGGCGACCTGGGCCGAGGTGTCGGTCCTCATCAGCTGTGATTCGTCCTCGAGCTTGGCCTGACTGAAGTCGCAACAACCCATGTCCAATCGTCTCCTTCGTCGCGGGCTCAGACGTCGCGATCGATCCGATCGAGGATCAAGAACCGCTCGAGCTCGCGGACCGCGGCTGTGTGCAGCAGGCCGGCGGCGTCGTTCGGGTGTTCGGCGGCCCTGGCGAGCGCGGGGCCGACCCAGGGGTGAAAGGGATCGAGCGCGAACGCGCTGCCGAGCAGCAGCATCAAGCTCGAGTAGACCATGATCCACTCGTTCGTGAGCGGCGCCTGGGCGCCGTCCTCGAAGTGGGCGATCGACCTTGCCCGCGCGTCGGCGAGCAGCTCGGCGACCCCGGCCTCGCCGAGGGCGTCGACCTTTTGCTCCCAGGTCGCGCGGAGCATGGCCTGCAGCCCGGGCTCTCCGCGCTGCGCGTAGTTCACGTAGAGCGCGTCGAAGCGCTTCGAGCGGGCCCACAGCAGGGCGCGCCGGTAGTGCTGGCCCTCGGCCCCGGCGATCGCTCCGAGCTCGACGGCGGCCCGCGAGCTCAGCTCGGCGATCGACTTGCTGTGGCCCAGCTGGGCGGCGACCCAGGGGAGCTGCGGGTCCTCGTCGAAGCGGCTGCCCATGAACAGCATCAGGTTCGCGTAGCTGCGCAGGCCGGCGAGCGAGGTCGAGCCGTGGGCCTGGCCGCGCTCGATGATGTGTTCGACGCAGGCTTTGGCCTGGGCCTCGCCGAGGGTGACGCAGTGCAGCGGGAACGCGGTCCACAAATGGTGCAGCAGGTCGCGGCGCAGCTGGGCCGCGGCCGACTTGCGTTGGGCCGCGCGCCGGCGCATCGCTGGGGTCGGCTTCGTCGGGCTCACGCCGCGACCTCCGGGTGTATATTGGGCGAGTGGCGACTGTGCATGTCGTGAAATCGGGGGACAGCGTGACCAGCTTGGCCGAGCACTACGGGCTCTACGAGCTGACGATCTGGAACGCGCCGGAGAACGCGGCGCTCCGGGCCGCGCGCCCAGACATGAACACCCTGATGCCCGGGGATCAGCTGTTCATCCCCGAGCGGCGCATGAAGCCCGAGCACGTGATGACGGACGCCCGCCACACCTTCCGGCGCAAGGGCGTCCCGGCCAGCTTCCGCCTGCAGCTGTTCGACTTTGGCGAGCCGCGCGCGAACCAGGCCTTCACCCTGATCGTCGACGGCGAGACCACGATCGAGGGCAGCGCCGACGCCGACGGGGTCGTCGAGGTCAAGCTGCCCCCGCGCTCGCGCACCGGCGAGCTGACGATCGGCGAGGACGAGTTCGTGGTCCAGCTGATGTTCGGCCACCTCGATCCGATCGACGAGCTGTCCGGCGTCCAGCAGCGCCTGACCAACCTCGGCTACGACTGCGGCCCCGCCAATGGCACGCTCGGGACCAAGACCCGCGAGGCCCTGCGCGCGTTTCAGCTGTCGCAGCGCCCCGATCTCGAGGTCAGCGGCGAGCTCGACGAGACCACGCGTGCGCGGCTCGCCGAGCTTCACGACGACGTCTCCGACCAGAGCTCGGGCGCGTCGGGCGAGTGAGCGAGCGCGCCGCGCTGCTCCGCTCATGACGCCCCCGTGGGGATCGAGTCGACCACGCCGTCGTGAAGCTCGATGAGCCGCGCGCGCGTGTCGTCGTCGAGCTCGCCGCTGACCTCGAGGTCGTGGGTGCGCTGGAACGCGCGCAACGCCTCCTGGGTCGACTCGCCGAGCTCGCCCGCGGGATCGTGACAGGTGTAGCCGAGGTTGACGAGACGCTGCTGGACGCCCGAGAGCTCGGTCGCGGGATCGAGGTGCCCGAACATCAGGCCGATGCTGTGACCATCCTCGCCGATGACCAGCAGGCCCTCGGTAGCGAGCACGGGGACCTTGACGTCGAGGATCCCCTTGGCGTCGGTCGTGCCTTTGATGACGCGCTCGCCGATCGTCAGCACGAAGTCCTGGCTCGCGCGTGGCTCACCGAAGTCGCAGACCTGCATGCGCAGCGTCGCCAGCGTGCCCTTGACGCGGATCCGGTGCGCGCGCCCGGTCGAGCGCTTGATCGCGGCCGCGCGCTTGTCGGGGATCACGAGCACATCTCCGGGCAACAGCGTGTTCATGTCCTCCCTGCGCTCGCGCAGCTCGCCGTTCTCGGGCGCGTCCCAGATCGTCTCGGGCATGAGCCCGTAGCGTCGCGCCAGGCTCGACACGCTGTCACCAGCCGCGATGCGGTGATGGATCGGCACGGCCGAAACGTATCACGCTGTGGGTGGCGACCGCCGCCGACTCGCGGATGGGGTCGATCGCAGGCGGCTGATGCAGACCTCCGGTCGCGGTCGCTCGGACTGTCGGCGGATCGATGGATCGATGGTTGGTGCTACCGGCTGCCATGATTTTTTTCCGTCAAAGCCGTGGCATGATGACCGGAGATGGCTGACGAGATGTCCGAGGTCCGACTCGAGCCGGTCTTCTATAGGCTTTCTTCAAAAGACGTACCCGCGGTCGACGACTGGCGAATTCAACGCTTTCGCATGCACGAGGCGATCAGCGAGCCCTATCAGATCACGCTCGAGGTCGCGTCCGAGGAGCACGATATCGAGGTCGACGAGCTGCTCGGCGCCAGCGTGGAGATCGCGCTGACCCGAGGCACAGCCCCGGAGACCTCGGTCATGGGCGTGGTCGCAGGCATCGACTGGCTGGGCGTGTCCCTCGATCGCCACACCCGCCTGCGCCTCGACATCCGCCCGGCTTTCGCGCTGCTCGAGCAGCGCGTCCACTCGCGCCTGTGGCAGGACGCGAGCCCGATCCAGATCATCGAGGAGATCCTCGGCGAGCTGTCGGAGTACGGGCGCGAGGTCGCGACCAGTGACGTGGCGCGGGGTCGTGACCTGCGCAGCTACTGCGTGCAGTTTCGCGAGTCGGACTTCGCGTTCGTGTGTCGCCTGCTCGAGGAGGAAGGCATCGGCTACTACTTCGCTCACGACGAGGGCGCGGGCCACGAGATCCTGACGCTGTTCGACAACAACAAGGCCTTGCCCTGGGCGGCCAACGTCGACGCCAGCCCGCAGTTTCCGGTCATCATCCACAACCCCGACGAAGTCGAGGTCGAGTCGGTCCAGGCCGTCGAGTGGCGTCGGCGTCTGCGCAGCACGGGCGCGCTGCGCCGCGACTTCGACTGGATGATGCCCACCAACCTGCTGTCGAGCGAGGTCGGTGAGCCCGACGAGCGCGGGCGTACGCGCCGGGTCTACGTTCACGGCCACCGCCAGCTCGAGACCGACGACGGCGCGACGCGGGCCCAGGATCTGGTCGCGGCCGAGGCAGTCGCGGGCATGCGCGGGCATGGGCGCGGCAACGCGACGGGCTTTCGCGCCGGCCACGTCATCGACATCGAGGGCCACGATCTCATCGAGCTCGACGACGAGCTCGTGCTCGTGCGGGTCGAGCACGAGGGCGAGAACGTTTGGAACGGGTCGAGCCTCGAGGGCGTCGGCTACCGCAACTACTTCGAGTGCGTGCCCCGAACCAAGGACCTGCGCCCCGCCCAGCGCACGCCCAAGCCGCGGGTCCACGGGCCCCAGACCGCGATCGTATGCGGCAGCGAGGGCGAAGAGATCGACGTCGACAAGCACGGGCGCATCCGCGTGCAGTTTTATTGGCAAGAAGACCCGACCTACGACGTGCGCTCGTCGTGCTGGGTCCGCGTAGCCCAATCCTGGGCGGGCCCGGGCTGGGGCGCGCAGTTCATCCCGCGCATCGGCATGGAGGTCGTCGTCGAGTTCCTCGAGGGCAACCCCGACCGCCCCCTGGTCACCGGTTGCGTCTACAACGGCGACAACCCCCCGCCCTTCGCGCTGCCCGGAGACAAGACCCAGTCGGGGATCCGCACGAGCTCGTCGCCGGGCGGGGGCGGCAGCAACGAGCTGCGCTTCGAGGACAGCGCGGGCGCCGAGGAGATCTACCTCCACGCGCAAAAAGACTGGACCATCGAGACCCTCCACGACAAGAACCAGAGCGTCGGCAACGACGAGAGCCACAGCGTCGGCCACGACCGCAGCAAGACCGTCGGCCACGACGAGACCATCAGCGTCGGCAACGACCAGACCATCAGCGTCGGCAAGGACGAGACCGAGACCGTCGGCAACAACCTCACGCTCACGGTCGCCAAGGATCAGAGGGTGACGATCGGCAACAACCAGACGGTGACCATCGCCAGCAACCGCGCGGAGACGATCGGCGCCAGCGCGACCGAGACCGTAGCGATCACCAAGGTCGTCACGGTCGGCGCGGCCATGCAGGTCAGCGTCGGCGCGGCGCTCAACCAATCGGTCGGCGCGGCCTCGGCCGAGGAGGTCGGCGCGATCAAGTCCGTGACTGTCGGCGCGGACCACAAGGACGAGGCCGGAGGCAGCCGGACCATCGAGGCTGGCAAGGACTTCATCGTCAAGGCCGCCAAGAAGGGCACGCTGCAGACGGGCGAGGCTCTGGGTATCATGACCTCGGACAAGCTGTCGATGAACGCCGACAAGGACATGATGATCGGGTCCAACGCCAAGGGTATGTTCGAGTTCAAGGACGAGCTCAGGCTCAAGTGCGGCAAGGCCCAGATCGTCCTGGCCAAGAGCGGCGACGTCACCATCACCGGCGCGACGATCACGGTCAAAGGCTCGAAGAATGTCGTGGTCAAGGGCTCGAAGGTCCAATCCAACTGAGCCCGGTCGAGGACAGAGCCCATGCCCACGGTATTCGCAAACGGTCGCTCGATTCTTCACAAGGGAGACGGCGGCGTGCAGACCTGCCCGATCCCCGACGTGTGCAAGACCCCGTCGCCGGGCGGGCCGGTGCCGATCCCCTACGTCAACGTCGCCAAGGACAGCGACCTGGCCAAGGGCGCCAAGCAGGTCACCTGCGACGGCGAGATGCCGGCGATCAAGGGCGCCGAGCTGTGCATGAGCGCCGGCGACGAGGCTGGCTCGGCTGGCGGCGGCGTCGTGTCGAGCAAGATCAAGGGCAAGCTGACCTGGGCGATGTGCAGCACGGACGTCAAGTTCGAGGCCAAGGGCGTGATCCGCTTCCTCGAGATCTGCCTGCACAACGGCAACAACAGCAACACCGGGGGCAACGCCGCCCTCGGGACCCCGAGCCCCGGCCTCGCCTATGGCGACGACAGCGACTGTCCGCTGTGCGGCAAGCAGGGCGGGCACCCGCTCCCCGCCGTCAAAGAGGGCAAGAAGCGCGCCGACTCCCAGAACAAGGCCAAGGTCGCGTACAGCCACTCGCCCGAGGAACGCAACGGGCGCGGCTACATGATCGGCGTGCTCATGGCCCAGGACAAGCAGGGCCGACGTCGGACCCTGCGCGCGTGCTCGGGTCGACCGCCGACCGGCTTTTTGCCGATCCCCGAGCCCCAGCCGAGCCCAGTCGGCCAGCCGATGCGAACGGTGGGCGGGCGCAAGGTGGTGTTCCGCCCGGCCCCGACCGACAGCACCGCCCCGGGCAACTGCGCTGCGCCCAAGCTGATCCAGGCGGCGATCGCCGAAGGCCTGACCCCGCTGTCGATGACCGAGTTCTGGCGCGGGCCCAAGGCGGGGCCCTATAGTGACGGCAACCACGCGGCCTCGTGCACGACCTGCCAGCGGATCTTGCCCGCGCTGCTGTGCCCCGAGCCGCCCAACTCCAGCAACCCCGATCAGATCCACTATGTCGACTGAGTCATCGCCCCGTGTCGCCGAGGAGCTCGAGCGTGTCCGCGCGCTCCCGGCCGCCCTCGTCGAGCTCGATCCCGAGTTTGAGCCCGAGGGCTGCCCGGCCAAGCTGATCGACAAGCTCGAGCGCGCCCACGCCGAGGCGCTCCCGGGCTGGTACCGCGCCTACCTCGAGACCCTCGGGCGCAGCTTCGCCCAGCTGCGCTGCTACGCCGACATGGACCTGCGGCCCAAGACCCTGATCAAGTGGCTGAAGCAGGTCGCGTGGCGCTCGCCTCGCTACCTGCAGATCGGCCTCGCTGACGCCGACTCGGAGTTTCACCTGTTCGTCGATCGCGGCATCGAGGGCGACGGCGTCGGCCTCGTCTCGTTCGAGTCGCCGCCCGGGCCCGAGGGGGTCGGCTACGTCCGCCCCTTCGCCAGCCGGTTCTCGACCTACCTGCTGTCGGCGCACGCGACCCGGCTGATCGGCGACATGCCGGCGGCGGGGACGATCAGCGCGCGCGGGTCCGAGACGGGCAAGCTCGCGCAGGTCGCCAAGCATCTGCGCCAAGCCGGCGCCGAGCTTCACCCGCTCTCCGGGTCCTGGGACCAGGTGTTCGTCGGTCCGCGGGCGCTCGCGCTGGTCACCGAGCTCGGCGGTCAGGAGTCCGTGGCCGTCTACCTCGGGTGCACGACCCGCGACGAGTGGTGGGCGATCGCCGGCAAGCTCGAGCACGAGGTCGGCCTGAAGATCGGGCGGGGCCCAGCCTAGGCCAGGGGAGCGGCCATGCTCACGATCGCCCAGCTCCTCGAGTCCCTCGAGTCCCTCGAGCCCGGCCTGTGCGGCCGGATCCGCGGGGCCTCGCCCGAGCTCATCGCCAGGCTCGAGCGAGTCGCTGAGCGCCGCCTGCCCGAGGTCCAGCGTCAGCTGCTCGAGCGCATGGGCGAAGACCTCGGGGGGATCTGTGCCGGGTTCGTCGGCGCGGACATGCGCGCGGCGAGCTTGGTCGAGCGCTTCGAGGCCAGGGGCTGGATCCCGCCCGCGCCCTTCGTGCTCGTCGGGGTCGACGACGCAGGCGCGCCGATGGACTCGTTCCTGCGCTGCGCCCCGGACCTCGCCGAGCCCGAGCTCGTGCAGTTCGCGATGCCCGGCGGGGTCCAGGCGCTGGTCGCCTCGGGGCCCGACAACTACCGGGTGATGGCGCCCTCGCTGCCGGCCTGGCTGTTTCGCTGCGCGTTCACAAATTTCGTCGGCGGACGCTACCGCTGGGTCGCGACCGCCGAGGTCTTCGAGGCCCAGCCCGATCACGGGGCGCGCTTCGACGCGCTCTTGAGCGCGCGCGGGTTCTTCCGTCAGCACGGCTCCGATCACATGACCGGGGCCCTCTGGACCCAAGAAGCCGCCGTACTGTGGACCCGCAACGCCCTCGACGATCCGGTGTTCGTGGCGATCTACGCCGACGAGCCCGCGCGGGTCGACGAGCTCGCGTTCACGCTCGCGGGGGTGACGGCGATGAGGCGCTACTCGACGGTGGCGAACGATGCAGATGCAGATGCAGATGAAGATGAGGAGGACGAGCTTGGCTGACCTGCCGAACGACCACACGCTCTCGGGCACCCCCCGTCCCCACGCCGGAGGCCGGGCCCATGCCTGACGGGAGCAAGCGGCTGACTTGGGCCCCCGCGCAGGCGACTGGGCTGCACCCGCGCTTGGGGCGAATCGTCGGGCTCGACGCCCAGGGGCGCGCGCTCGTCGAATTTTCCGGGGCCTCGCCCCGGCCGGCGGCGACCCTCGGGCCCGTGCCTCGGGCCGAGCTCGAGCGCGCTGCTAGCGAGCGGCGCGAGGTCGTGCTCGCGTTCCTCGACGGCCGGGCCGACGCCCCCGTGTTGCTCAGCCTCCACGGCCCGAGCGCGCCCGAGCCCGAGCTACCCGAGGCCGAGCTTTCCGAGCCCGAGCTACCCGAGGCCGAGCTTTCCGAGCCCGAGCTACCCGAGGCCGAGCTTTCCGAGCCCGAACTCGAGATCGAGCTCGACGGCGAGCGCGAGGTCATCGAGGCCAGCCGCGAGCTCGTGCTGCGCTGCGGCGACGCCTCGATCACCCTGCGCAGCGACGGCTCCGTGCAGATCCGCGGCCGCGACGTGACCAGCTGGGCCCGGCGACGCCAGCGGATCCGCGGCGGCTCGGTCAACATCAACTAGTGAGGTCCGGGTGACTCGCCCCTTGCACGTGCTGGCCTGCGGTCTGTGTTCGCCTCTCGGGATCGAGCGCGGCTCGACGATCCTCGAGCTCGCGTCTGGATCCGACGTGTTCGAGGAGACCGGCGAGCTCGACGAGCGCGGGCTGCCGATCCGCGCGAGCCGGCTCGAGCTGCTCCCCCCGCGCATGAGTCGGACCGTGCGCATGGCCGAGCTCGCGGATCAGGCGATCGGCGAGCTGCTCTCCGTCGCCCGCGCGCTCGGGCTCGACCGGCTCCCGATCATGCTCGCGCTCCCGGAGAACGACGGCGGCGGCGACTGGCACCTGGGCCCGCTGTGGGCCCAGCTCGAGCAGCGTGCGGCGCGGACGGGGATCCGCCTCGAGCTCTTGCGCGTGCCCGGAGCGCTCCCCGAGGGGGTCCGACTCAGCGGGGCCGCGGGCTTGTTTCAGCTGATGAGCGTCGCCGATCAGCTGCTCGACGCGGGCCGCGATCCCCTGGTCCTCGGGGCGATCGACTCGCGCTGCGACCCCGCCTCGCTGACCCAGCTCGCCGCGGCCGAGCGGCTGATCGACGGCGGCGTCGAAGGCTACCTCCCCGGCGAGGGCGCGGGCTTCTTGCTCCTGACGAGGACCGGCGCGAGCCGGGACGGGTTTGAGATCATCGCCCACACCCACGACCACGAGCCGCTCGGCTTCGCCCAGGGTCGGCCGAGCGAGGCGAGCGGGCTGACCCGCGCGTTTCGTCGCCTGCGCCTCGGGCCTCCGCAGCTCGGCAGGGTCGACCGCGTGCTCTCGTGCCAGTGGGACGCGGGCTACTGGGGGCGCGAGTTCGTGTCCGCCTACCTGCGCAACGCCGGGCTGTTGCCCGAGCCCCTGCGCGTCGACTTGGTCGCCGAGACCCTCGGCAACCCCGGGGCCGCGGCGCCGATTCTCCAGCTCGCGCACGCGTTCGCAATCGGCGGCGCCGAGGCCCGGGCCGGCCAGCGACGCGCGCGCGTGCTCGTCTACGGCTGCGCCGAAAGCGGGGAGCTCGGCGCTTGCGTGGTCGAGGCCAAGCCCGACAGCCGACTCCTGACCCAGCCCCTGGCCGCGAAATTCTCCCCGCGCACGCGCGAGTTCGACACCGGTCGCCTGCGCGACCACCTCGAGCAGATCGGATCGCTGATGGTCAGCCGCCACGACGACCTGCGCGAGTCGAACTACCCGTGGCCCGAGGTCGCCGAGCTCGATCGCCGGATCTACGATCGCCTGTGGATCGGGGCCGAGCGCGGCCGTCGCCTCGGCGGGGCAGCCGACGAGATGCTCACGCACCCCGACCCGGACGTCGCGCGCGGCTACGCCTACCTGCTGTGCGCGGCCGGCAGCGCGACCCACCGGGCCACGGCCGTCGCGCGCATGCGCGACCTCGCCGACGATCCCGAGGAGCTCTCGCTGTGGGCGAGCGCCCTGACTCACGCGCTCCACGGCCGGGACGCGAGCACGCTGGCCGACGCCCTCGAGGGCGCTCCGGTCCCGCTCGCGGTCGCGCTCCTCGACATGCTCGACGAGCTCGACCATCGCCCGCCAGCCCTCGCCCGCGCCCTGCTCGAGACCCCGGACCTCGACCCCGAGCTGCGCTGGCGTGCGCTCGGGCTCTTGACCCACGCGGGGGCCGAGGCCGCGCTCGCGACCATCGAGGGAGCCTGGCGCGAGGCCCCGGACGACCCGCGGCTGATCGAGCTGATGCTCGACCTCGGGCGCCTCGACGTCCTCGACGAGCTCCGCCTCGCGTGCGTGCAGGGCCGCGAGCTCGGGGCCGCGCACTACGAGGTCTGGGCCCTCGCGCCGGCTGCCCGCGACGCCGGGGTGTTCGCCGAGCTCGCCGAGCGGACCACGCTCGAGCCCGGGCACCTGTGGGCGCTGTCGAGCCACGGCTCGCCGACGGCGGTCCCGGCCTTGATCCGCGCCCTCGACCAGCCCGGACTCGCGCTCGACGCTGGCATCGCGCTCGAGCGGATCCTCGGCCCGGGCTGGATCGAGTCGACCTGGGTCCCGGACCCCGACGCCGCCGACCCCGAGCGCGAGGGCCAGCCTCGCCTGCGGCCCGTGCTCGATGCCCAGCGCTGGCGCGACCTGTGGGCCGCGCGTGGCTCCCAGCTCGCTCTCGGGGGGCGCTACCGTTTTGGCCGCCCCGTCGACAACCACGCGCGCGTCGACGAGATCGCCCGCCCAACCTCGCTGTGGTCCATGCGCGAGCGGGCCCTGCGTGAGCTCGACGCGACCACCGGCGTCCCCCTGTACATCAGCTTCAGCTGGCCCGTCTCCGTGCAACACAACGCGATCGTCAAGCTGCGCGCGTGGCTGGAGGGCGCGTGAGGGTCCGCGGGATCGGCCTCGGGGCCATGGGCATGCCGGGGATCGACCGCGACGGCGGCGACCTGCTGCTGATCTGGGCCGCGCTGCACTTCGAGCTCCCGGCTCCCGGCGCGTCCAGGCCGCTGGTGGCCTGCGCGGACCAGCCCCCGCCGAGCCCGGCCCCGCGCTGGTACGGGGAGTCGGGCCTGTCGAGCGCGCTGTGGGAGGCGCCGATCGCCTACGAGCGCACGACCACGGAGGTCCACGTGCGCGCGGATGCCTGCGCGCCCGCGGGCAAGACCTGCACCGAGCGGGCCGTCGGCGCGCGCGTCGGATCGTGCATTCAGGAGGCCGTGGTCTTCGGGGAGCGGCGCTGGACCAGGCTGCGCGAGATCAGCCGGCCCCTGCCTTTCGATCGCGTCCCGCTGGTCTGGGAGCGCGCCTTCGGGGGCAGCTCGGTCGTCGACCCGCGCGTGATCGAGACGCGCAACCCGATCGGCGCGGGGATCTACGCGAGCGCAGAGGAAGCCGTGGGCCAGCCCCTGCCGCAGATCGAGCACCCCCGCCAGCGGATCACCGGGGTCGGTGATCGCCCCCCGCCCGTCGGCTTCCTGCCCCGGGGCACCGGCTGGGAGCCGCGCGTGCGCTTCGCCGGGACCTACGACGAGGCCTGGGCCGAGACCCGCTGCCCGCTGTGGCCGCGCGACTTCGACGAGCGCTTCTTCCTCGCCGCTCCGCCGGCGCTCGTCGCCACGCGGCGCTTCGTCGGCGGCGAGCCGGTCGCGCTGGTCGGAATGGATCCGCGCGGCGACCTGGCCTTCGCTCTGCCCTCGGCGCGGGTGATCGCCGAGGTCGGGTTTCGTGGCCGCAGCGAGATCCGCGAGCTCGAGCTCGACATCGTCTCGATCGACGTGATCGCGGGCAAGCTCAGCCTGATCTTCCGCGAGACCGTGCCGGCTCACCGCCAGCTCGAGACCCACGTCGAGACCGTCGTGCGCCTCGGCTGATCCCGCGCACACTAGCCAAAGAAGTAGTTCAGCCCCACGGTGAAGCTGTTGACGATCGGGTAGTCCGCCGCGAGCGAGTGGAACAGCCCCTGGTAGCCGATCGTCGCCCCGAAGCCGTGGCGAAAGCGGCGGCGCTCCGAGTCGAAGAAGAGCAGGCCGACGTCGACCTGGGCCTTGGGTCCGTGGGGGGCGGCGTCCGGGGGATCGCTGAGATCCGATCGCGTCGAGCTGATCGGCGCGTAGAAGAAGTTGTAGCCCACGCGGAAGTCGAGGTAGCCGCGGCCGAGCAGGCCGAGGCGGCCCAGGCCGAGGCTCGGCCCGCCGCCGATCAGCATGCCGCCGTACTTGGCGACGCCGTCCTCGCCAAAGGTCAAGTCGCCGGCGAAGAGGGTGGGGCCGATGGCGTAGCCGATGTTGTTCCAGGTCTGGCCAATCTCGGCGTTGATGAAGCCCATGCGCCCGCCGCCGCCGGTCTCGTTGGTGCTGGCCAGGGCGTAGGCGGCTCGGGTCGAGAAGTAGAGCCGCGAGGGGTTGTGGTCGGGGCGGTAGACGGACTTGTAGTAGTTGCGCAGGCGTTCATTACGGTCGACCGTCTTGGGTCGCTCCGAGCTGGAGATGCGCACGCGCGAGGTCTCTTGCTCGTCACTGGCGAGCAGGTTGGACATGTCCTGCTCCTCCGCCTCGGGGGCTGGCTCGCGAGTGGGCTCGGCCGCAGGCTCGACGGCGCTGGCGGGGTCCACCTCGGCCGTCGTGGGGGTCACTTCATCGGGGCTCGCTCCGTTGGGGTCCTGTGCGGCGGCTGCCTCGTCGGCCGTTGTCGGCTCGGTGGTCGGGCTCACCGATGCTGCGTCCGTGTCCTGTTCCGGGGCAGCGGTCGGCGTTTGAACCTCGGGGCCGGTCGCCTCGCCGGTGGCCTCGCCCGGCTGCTGAACCGCGGAGGAGTCCGCGGCCGGGGCCGCAAGCGCGAGGGAGGGGGCGAAGACGGCGGTGAGCAGAGCCGAGGCAGCGCGAAAGGCCATGGCGAAAGGCTACTCTCGATGCCCCAGGGGAGCGAGCGCGGGAGAATTGATGGCTCCAGCGGGGTACCAGCGTTGTGCTGTGGTGTCGGCTTTTCCGCGCTTTTTGTGCCAGGCGGGGCGCGATGCCCCAGGTTCAAAGCTACGAAATCCGCTCTCTACGCGTCAGTCGTGGATGGTGGATCACGAAGCTGGCAAGAGGCCTCGTGAATTGCTGGCAAAGGGGAAAGCGGCCGTTGGGCCAGGCTTGCCAAAGCCGCAGGCGGCTTCGATGATGGCACCCCCGTCGCCGTCGAAGGGCGGTGACCGACGAGGGAGTCCCCCAATGCGACAAAAACGAAGCACCAAGCCACCCGTCGGAATTACGCTGGCTGCGGCGTTGATGGCCCTGCCCATGCTGGCATGCGGCCCAACGATCTTCGCGGACACCAACGCCTTGACCATCGTTGGTGAACCCCCCGCGCCGCCGCCGCCCGAGCCCGAGCCCGAGCCCGAGCCCGAGCCGCCCAAGCGCGTCGAGGTCACCGCTGACGCGATCGTGATCAAAGAGAAGATCATGTTCGAGTACGACAAAGCGGTGATCCGGCCCGAGTCCTTCGACCTGATGAACGAGATCACCTCGGTCGTTCAGGAGAACCCCCGCATCAAGAAGATCTCGATCGAGGGTCACACGGACAGCGACGGCTCGAACAGGTACAACAAGAAGCTCTCGCAAAAGCGCGCTGACTCGGTGAAGGCCTACCTCGTCGAGCACGGCGTCGACGAGGCCCGCCTGGTCGCCGTCGGCCACGGTGAGGACAAGCCGATCGCCGACAACGAGACCGACGAGGGCAAGGAGAAGAACCGCCGCGTCGAGTTCATCATCCTCGAGCAGGACGAGATCACGAACGTGGTCGAGATCGACCCCGAGACCGGCGAGAAGAAGGTCGTCGACAGCAAGAAGACCGGGACGGTCCGCGAGGAGTCCGAGGCCGCCGAGGAGGCCGAGGCCGCCGAAGAGGCCGAGACTGACGGCAAGACCAAGCCCCGCAGCGGCAAGCGCGTCTCGCCCAAGGCCGCCAAGAAGGGAGAAGCCAAGTGAAGTCCATCGCCAAGCTCCTTTTGGTCGCCCCGCTGCTCGTCAGCGCGGGCTGCTCCTTCATGGCCCGCAGCGCCGACGATTACCGTCAGGTCACCCGCGAGCTCGTCGGCACGCGCACGCCGGACATCAAGGACTGCTACGACGTCGCCCTGCAGACCAACGAGACCGTCGGTGGTCAGGTGGTCGTGAACTTCACCGTCGAGAAGAAGACCGGGAAGATCATGAACCCCGCCGTCGACCAGTCGCAGACCACGGCCCCGGCCGAGCTCGGTGAGTGTGTCGTCGACGCGATCGGCGGCCTGCAGCTCGATCCGGCCGACGCCCGCGACGGCGTGGCCTCCTTCACCTGGGACTTCGAAGCAGGCGCCCCGGCTGCCCCCGCCGACGCCGAACTCGAGCCCGCCGAAGGCTGAGCGCATAGCGCATACGTTGGGTCCAAGAGGGAGGCGCTCGAGCGCCTCCCTCTTTCTTTTCCCACCAGACCCACGGGACACGTGGGGTCGATGGTTTCGCGGTCGAGGCGCGTGGGTGATCGCGCCAGCCGAGGGTGGGGGAGTCCACAGGATCATCGCGAAGATTGATCGAGGTATGCAGATTGTTTCGAGGCGGTGGGGCGGGGCGGCGCGCGGGCGACGTGGCTCGCCTCGTAGACCGCAGAAAGTGGCCACAGACCACGATGTGGGGCCCGGGTCAGGCGCGGCGCGATTGCGAGCCGCGTCCCCGGGGCGGAGCTGTGTGTCGACAAAAACCATCCACTTGGGCGCAATAAATGTGGTCTTTTAGAAGAGGCGAGGACACTAACTAGAGTCACTGGAGATCATGATGCGCACATTCGCCCCCCTCGCCATACTCTCACTTTGTCTCTCCCTCACCGCCGGCGGCTATGGAGGCGTCGAGGTCGTCGAGGCCTACGCCCCCGGTGAGCTCCCCGAGGGGGTGGCGGTCAAGCCGATGGGCCCGCACAAGGGCGACATCTACGTCAGCATCGCCTCCACGGGGGAGCTGCGGCGGATCGACGGCAAGACCTACGCAGGGGAGACCCTGGCCAACTTCGACGTCGGGGAGGGCTTCTTGCTCGGCATGGCCTTCGACCGCGACGAGCTCTACGTGGCCCTGGCCTCCTTCGAGGAGGAGACCTCGGGGATCTGGCGGGTCGAGGACGACGGCGAGACCGAGCGGGTCGTCGACATCCAGGGCTTCCCCAACGACCTGACCTTCGACGCCGAGGGCAACATGTTCATCACCGAGTCGATCTCCGGCTCCGTGTATCGCGTCGCGGCGGGCTCGACCACGCCGCAGCTGTGGATCCAAGACCCCCTGCTGGTCGGTGACATCGACATGTCGCCGACGCCCTTCCCGATCGGGGCCAACGGCGTGACCTACGACGACCACACCCACAGCGTGATCGTGGCCAACTCGCAGGTCCCCGCGGTCCTCGAGATCGAGGACCAGGGCGGTCAGGCTGGCGCGATCTCGGTGATCGCCGCCGGGGAGCACCTGCGCGGGGCGGACGGCGTGATCATCGGGCGCAGCGGCGACCTGTTCGTGATCTCGAACTACAACTCCACGCTCAACCGCGTCGATCGCCAGACCGGCGCGGCCACGGTGCTCGCCGACGGCGACGACGGCCTGGTGTTCCCCGCGACCTTGGCCTTTGGCCAGCGCGGCTGCGACAAGCGGGCGGTGTTCGTGACCAACTTCGGCTTTGGCGCGGGCGACGACGCGCCGGTCAGCCTGCTGCGGATCGAGGTCGGCGAGAAGAGCGAGCTCTACCCCGCGGGGACCTGATCCAGACGACGAGGGCCGCTGACGAGGTGGCCCTCGTCGGTCAGCGGCGACCGAGGAGCTTGTCGGTCTGGTAGCGAGTCAGGCCGCGGCCGTTGTGTCGCCAGGCGCGTTGCGCCTTGACGGTGCTGTAGATGGCGAACACGCCGACGGCCATGAAGCACAGCCCGAAAACGCCCAAGAACAGGCTTTCGTGCATCGCACAGGCCGCGAACAAGCTGACGAAGATGGTCCACGTGACGACGACCCCGACCGGGGTCGGCCTGGACTTTTGGTAGACCTCGGGATCGTAGCGCTTGGCGACGTGACCGCTGCCCTCGAGCTGCGCTGCGCATCGGCTGACGGCCGCGCACATGGCATCGAAGCGCTCGTTGCGTAGAAATTTGGCCTGCGAGAGGTCGCGGCGCAGGTCGATCTCGACGACGGCCTCGAAGCCGACGAGCGAGGTCGGGACCGAGAGCTGCTCGACGTGCCAGCCGTTGCACAGCACGTGGAGCACGGGGGTCTTGTAGGCGGTGAGCTTCAGGATCGTCCCGACGCCGATCGTCTGCCCGTCCTCGCCGTGGATCGGCGCCGGCTCGACGAGGGCGAGGCTCTCCCCGTCGACGTCGAGGAAGGCGGCCGCGGGTCCTCGTGAGATGCGCTCGGAGCCGATGTAGATCGGGAAATTCGACCACTCGCAGCGCTGGCGGAGCTGCTCGACGCCAGGCGGGTCCGAGCTGCGCAGCCGCGGGGGGAAGCGGACGCTGATGGTGTTGACGTCGGTGGTCCGCGCCTTCGCGTCGATGCTCCAGCGCTCCTCGCCCTCGTCTTCGCCCGCGTCGATCTTCAGCGCGCGCTCGCTCGGCGGCGAGCGCAGCTCGATCGTCCTCGCGCCGAGGCCGAGCGCGGCCTGGGTGGCGAGGGACAAGATCTGCAGGGCCCGCCGCCGCCGCCGCTCGGTCTCGTCGAGCTCGGCCGGGATGTCGACGAAGGGGGCCTCGCTGAGCCACTCGAGCTCGCTCGCGTCGAAGCCGGCGCCGCCGAAGCGGGCCGTGAGCCCGTCGGGTACGAGCTCGAAGTCGATCCGCTCGGCGCCGGCGAGCACGGCGACCTCGACGAGCAGGCAGGTGTAGAGCGCAGGAACCGACAGGCTGTAGGCGCGGAGCTTCTCGCGCGCGCGCTCGAGGTCGAGGCGAAAGCGGCCTTCGTCGACGAGCTCACCGCCACCGGCGAGCGCGTCGATCAGGGCAGAGGTGGCGTCGGTCTCGGGCGTCTCGGTCATGGCGAAGGGCGTCCGAACACCTCGTGGTATTGATGGCGAGGTAGGCCTGGGGCCTTGGGGGTCTGGTCATGCTTGATCATGGCGCGGGTCGCAAAGACGCCGATTACTACGAATATAAGCCCGAAGATGACGAAGAACGTGGCCTGGTCCAGGTATGCGAAAAATGTGATTATGCAGGCGCCCAGGGTCCAGAGTATGAGGATCAGTATCCCACACCCATTCGAACTCGGCTCGACGTGTGTCTGCGGATTGAAGCGCTCGCCTGCGCGGTCGAGGCTCTCCAGCTCTCGCGCGCAGCGAGTGACGGCCGCGCACATGGCCTCGAAGGCCTCGTCGCGCAAGAAGCTGGCCTGGGCGATGTCACGGCGAAGATCGAGCTCGACGACGGCCTCGAAGCCGACGATCGTGGTTGGCACGGTGAGCCGCTCGACGTACCAACCGTTGCAGAGCACGTGTACCAGCGCGGAGTCGTAGGTGGTGACTCGGATGATCGTTCCTTGGCCGATCTCCTCTCCGCTCTCGGTGGTGATCGGCCGGTGGGATGCGATCACGACGCTCTTCTCGTTGATGTCGAGGAACGCGGCCGCGTGTCCACGAGAGATGCGTTCGTCGCCGATGTAGATCGGGAACTTCGACCACTCACAGCGCCGGCGTAGCTGCTCGACGCCGGGGAGCTCCGCGGCGCGGGTCCGCCAGGGGAAGCCCACGCGCACGCAGTTGAGCCTGCTGGTGACCTCGTGTGTGTCGAGGGCCCAGCGCTCTTCGCCGTCCTCGTCGATGTCGATCTTCAGCGCGCGCTCGGCTGGCGGCGAGCGCAGCTCGATCGTGTGCGCACCGAGTCCGCTCACCGCCTGGATGGCGATCGAGAGCATCTGCAGCGCTCGCCATCGCCGCTGCTCGGCTTCGTCGGCGTCGGCCGCGAGATCGATGAAGAGAGCCTCGCTCAGGTGCTCGAGCTCGGTCGCGTCGAAGCCGGCGCCGCTGAAGCGAGCTTCGAGCTTGCCGCGTTCGAGCGCGAAGTCGATCCGCTCGGCGCCCACGAGCACGGCGACCTCGACGAGCAGGCAGGTGTAGATCTCTGGCTCGGACAGGCGGTAGTCGTGGAGCTTCTCGCGGGCGCGGGCGAGATCGAGCCGAAAACGACCCTCGTCGACGAACTCGCCGCCGCCAGCGAGATCGTCGATCAAGGCCGAGGTGGCGTCGGTCTCGTGTTGGACCTTGGGTGTCTCGTTCATGAGCCGGCGGGGGCGTCCTTTGCGATCAAAGGCAAAGCGCGCAGGTGAGTCAACCGCGAGGATTGCCAGCAGACACCGCGTGAAGCCTCGTTCGAGCAGGCGTGGACCAATTCGGTTCAAAGGAGAAAAATGACCCTGGGTGCGATCGCTTCACCCCTCCCGTGCTACGTGCCTAGAGCATGCGTACGCAGCCCTCGCGTTCTCTCCTCGCTCATGCCTGTGGCGTGCTGCTCCCGCTGGTGTTTGGGCTCTCGGCGTGCGCCGACCCTGGCGCCGAGGAGGACGGCGAGAGCGGCGACGAGACGGAGGAGAGCGGGGGAGAGTGGGACGGTCGCTGCCTGGACGTGGGCTCGCCGCTCGTCGATCGGGCCAAGGAGATCACGCCGCTCAGCGAGGCGACTGCGGAGCTGATGGGGGTGGTCTGCTCGACGGGCTGGGCCAGCGATGCGCCCATGCTGGAGGCGAGCTGGTCCCTGGACCTGGGCCTGATCTCCAGCCCCTATGGCTCGTCGAGCACGCAAATGGCGCTGCACCCCGACGGTGGGGTGGTCGTCTTTGGCGTGGGCGTGCTCGCGCGGGTCGACGCTCAGGGGCAGGCGCTGTGGTCGCGGCCGGAGCTGACGGCGAATGGCTGGATCGCCATGGGCGTGGTCGAGGCCGATGGGACGCTGCTCGTGCCGAGCTACGAGGAGCAGGGCCTGAACCAGAGGGTCTTGCGCCTGGACGCCGAGGGCAACGAGATCGACGAGTTCGTGGTCCCCCTCAACGATCCCAGCGCCGAGATCTCGGCGATGGTCCGCTGGGGGAGCGACGTCGTCATGGGCCTCTATGACCTGAGCGCCAGCGACCAGTGGTTCGAGGCGACCTTCTTGCGGGTCTCGAGCGATGGCGAGGAGCTGCTGCGCAAGTCGAACGAGCAGCTCTTTCAGGCCAACCTGCTCGCTGTCACCGACGCTGGCAACGCGTTCTTCAGCGGGTCGCTGCTGGCGGCCGAAAACGGCGCGGTGCTCGGGACGATCGTGCCCAGCGCTGGAGGCGTGCGCGCCATCGTCGGCGGAGGCCCGGGAGACGACGCCTTCTACGTGGCCGGGAGCTCCGGCGATCTGACCGTGAGCAGCTTCTCCAGCTTCGGCGTCGAGCGCTGGCTGCAGCGCTACGATCGCGCTGGAGGCTCCGACGTCGGGCTGGGCATCGCCTCGACCGGGGACGGTGGGGCGGTGGTCGTCGGCTCCGAGCGCCTCCTCGGATCGCTGAGCGAGGGCGGCTGGTGGTTCTTCGGGCAGCCCACGGTGATCGCCGTCGGCAGCGAGGGCGAGGCGCTGTGGCGCGACCGCATCGCGGCGCTCGGAGAGGCTCACGCCGCGGTCGTCGACGAGTCGGGGGCGGTCTACGTGGCCGGCGTGGCCGAGAGCACGGAGATCGACGACGAAGACTACCCCGAGCGGCTGTACTGGCTGCGTCGCTATGATCCCTGAGCCCCGTCAAAGATTGAAGCCGCGACACCAGCAGGTGCCGCGGCTTCGGTCTTTGGGGCGAGCGGCGCTCAGACCTTGGCCAGGGCCTGGTCGAGGTCGGCGATCAGGTCGTCGACGTGCTCGATGCCCACGCTGGCGCGCACGAAGCCGTCGGTGATCCCGAGCTTCTCGCGGTTCTCCTTGGGCACCGAGGCGTGGGTCATGATCGCTGGGTGCTCGATCAGGCTCTCGACGCCGCCGAGGCTCTCGGCCAGGGTGAACACGCGCACGGCCTCGAGGAAGCGGGCGGCGCCCTGGAGGTCGCTGGCGAGGTGGAAGCTGATCATCCCGCCGAAGCCCTTCATCTGCTTCTTGGCGAGCTCGTGCTGCGGGTGGCTGGCCAGCCCGGGGTAGATGACGCGCTCGACCTTGGCGTGGCCCTCGAGATACTCGGCCACGCGCTGGGCGTTCTCGGCGTGACGTTGCATGCGCAGCGCCAGGGTCTTGAGCCCGCGCAGGGTCAGGTAGCAGTCCTGGGGCCCCGGCACGGCGCCGCAGGAGTTTTGCAGGAAGTGCAGCTGCTCGTGGAGCTCGGCGCTGCGCGTGGCCACGGCCCCGCCGACGACGTCGGAGTGCCCGCCCATGTACTTGGTGGTCGAGTGCACGACCAGGTCCGCGCCGAGCTCGAGCGGGCGCTGGAAGACCGGGGTCATGAAGGTGTTGTCGACGGCCAGCAAGACCCCGCGCTGCTTGCACATCGCGGCGATCGCCTGGATGTCGCCGAGCTTGAGCATGGGGTTGGTCGGGGTCTCGAGCCAGACCAGCTTGGTCTTGGCCTCGAAGGCCGCCTCGACGGCGCCGAGGTCCCGGGGATCGACGAAGGTGAAGCGCTGGCCACGGCGGCGCATGACCTTGTCGAAGAGCCGGAAGGTGCCGCCGTAGATGTCGTCACCGGCGATCACGTGGTCGCCCGCGTCGAGCAGCTGGATGACCGTGGTCGTGGCCGCGCAGCCCGAGGCGAAGGCGAGGCCGTGGCTGCCGCCCTCGAGGGCCGCCACCGCCCGCTCGAGGGCGAAGCGCGTGGGGTTTTGCGTGCGGCTGTACTCGAAGCCGGTGTGCTTGCCGGGCGAGGGCTGGGCGTAGGTCGAGGTCTGGAAGATCGGCGTCATCACGGCCCCGGTCACGGACTCGGGGTGCTGCCCGCCGTGGATCGCCAGGGTCTCGATGTGCGTCGTGTCGACGTGGTCGGACTTGGGATCGTACTCGGCCATCACTGCTCTCCTTCGGGGGTGGTGGGCTTGGCGGACTTGGCGGGCGCAGCCTTGGCGGCGGGCGCAGCCGCGCCGGGGGGAGGCGAGGGGTGCTTGGAGCCCGGGGCCGCGTCGCGGGTCAGGTAGTCGATCAGGTCGATCTTGGTCAGCAGCCCGCGCAGCTGGTCGTTCTCGGTCACGAGCACCAGCTTGGCGTCGTTGAAGATCCGCTTGAGCAAGGTGATGCGCGTGTTCGGGGTGACCGTGGCGTAGTCGCTCTCGGTCAGCTCGTGGACCGGCGTGTCGAGGGCGCCCTCGTGCTCGATCAAGAAGTTGAGCAGGTCGATCTCGGCCACGATGCCGCAGTGCCGGCCCTTGTCGTCGATCACCGGGAGCTGGCTGATGCCGTGCTGCTTGAGGGTCGCCACGGCCTCGCGGATCGTCGCGCTCGCGTTGATGGTGATCAGCTTGTGGGGCTTGCCCTTGAGGATGTGGGCGACGGTGCCCTCGTCGGCGATCTCCTCGAGGAAGCCGTTGCTGCGCATCCAGTCGTCGTTGAAGACCTTCGAGAGGTACTTTTGGGCGTTGTCGGGCAGCAGCACCAAGATCCGCTTGGGCTCGCTGAGGCTGCGCGCGTACTTGATCGCGCCCATGACCGCGGCGCCGCAGGACCCGCCGCAGAAGATGCCCTCACGGCGGACGAGCTCGCGGGTCATGATGAAGCACTCGCGGTCGTCGACCTGGACGACGTCGTCGAGGATGTCGAGGTTCATGGTCGAGGGCAGGAAGTCCTCGCCGATGCCCTCGACGTAGTAGGAGAAGGCCTTGGTCAGGCGCCCGGTCTTGACGTACTCGTAGTAGAGCGAGCCGACCGGGTCGACGCCGACGAGCTGGATGTCGGGGTTCTTCTCCTTGAAGTAGCGCCCGCAGCCCGAGAGCGTGCCGCCGGTGCCCATGCCGGACACGAACACGTCGAACTCGCCTTGGGTCTGCTCCCAGATCTCCGGCGCGGTGCTCAGGTAGTGAGCCTCGGGGTTGGCGGGGTTGTGATACTGGTTGGCGTAGAAGGCACCGGGGGTCTCTTCGACCAGGCGCCGGGCGACCGAGTAGTAGGAGCGAGGATCGCTGGGCTCGACGGCGGTCGGGCAGATCACGACCTTGGCCCCGTAGGCCCGCAGCGCGTCGATCTTCTCTTGCGACATCTTGTCGGGCATCACGAAGATGCACTTGTAGCCACGGATCGCCGCGACCATGGCCAGGCCGGCGCCCGTGTTGCCCGAGGTCGCCTCGATGATGGTGCCGCCGGGGCCGAGCATGCCGCGTTCTTCGGCATCACGGATGATGTTGAGGCCGACGCGGTCTTTCATGGACCCGGCTGGGTTCATGTACTCGACCTTGACGTAGATCTCGGACTCGAGGTCGCCGACGACGGAGTTGAGCTTGACGATGGGGGTGCGCCCGATCGCGTCGACGATCGTGGGCACTGCGCCGTGCATGAGCTTGGCCATGGGCGGGACCATAGACCGCGCAGCACGCCGGGAAAACGGCCGCGTTGCCGCGAAAGCGTGAGCTAGGGCAAGCGCGCGTGGGTGGGCGCTTTACCGCACAGGGCGCGGATCAGCGTCCCTCGGCCGCGGCCTGTTTGCGGGCTTTTTTCTCGCGGCGGATGGTGCCGTCGAAGAAGGCCCCGGCGTGCAGGCCCAGATAGAACCGGAAGCGGTTGTTGGCCTCGTTGAAGTGGGTCAGCTGGGACTTCATCCCGCCCAGGGCCAGGGCGAAGGTCAGCGCCACGCGGTCGACGCGGCTGGTCACCGAGAGCTCGCCCATCACCACATGGTTGCGGCGGATCACCGGCTGGGGGAGGGCGAAGCTCGAGCTGGCGGTGGCGCCGTCGGTGGGCGGGATGGTCCAGTCGAAGCCGTAGCCGAAGGCCGCGCCAAAGAGCTTGCCCTGGTAGCCCGCGTAGGCCTGGGGGAAGACCGAGGCGGGCATGGCGTTGCGGGTGTTGGCCACGTTGCCGCCGAGGCCCACGGCGACGCGGACCATCACGTATTTCAAGAACTGAGCCTGGTAGCCCAGGTCGATGTGCATGGGCGCGTAGTGAAAGCGCTCGGACTCACCGGTGTCGGGGTTTTGGACGCGGGTGAGCCGGACCCAGTGCGACTGGATGGCGAGGCGGAAGCGGTGCGTGCGGGGGCGATCGTGCGTGCGGGGATCGACCTCGCCCATGGAGGTGTCGAAGCTGCGCTCTTTCTTCTCGCGGGCGGCGAGCACCGGCACGGGCAGGCCAAAGCTCGCCGGCAGCGCGGGCAGGGCCGTGAGCGTGGGTTGGGGCAGGGCGGGCGCGAGCATGGGCGCGAGCGCGAGCGGTCGCTCGCTCGTGCCTGCTTCGCTCGCTGGCGAAGACGGCTCGTCGGCCGCGGCGCTCGCTGGCGCGCCCAGCAAGCAGGCGAGGGCGACGATCACGGCGCTCGTCCAGGTCGTGGCCCGATGGCGGCGACTCACCGAACCAGGATCCGGGCGTTCGCGGGCCGTGTCAAACCATCCGCGCGCCTTTCATCCAGGCCCCAGGAAGCGTGAAGGGGAGGGCCCTTCGCGGCCATGCACCAGCCCCCTCAGCGCACCAGCACGTCGACCATCAGCGCCGCGAAGTAGGCGATGCTGATCCAGCCGTTGAGGTCGAAGAAGGCCTTGTCGATGCGGCTGAGGTCGCTGGGCCGGACGATCCAGTGCTCGTAGACCAGGATCGCGGCGACGGCGAGCATCCCCACGAGGTGGGCCCAGCCGAGCCCCGCGAGCAGGTGGACGCTGACCAGCGCGGCGACCGTGATCGCGTGCAGGCTGCCCGAGATCCACAGCGAGCCGCGCACGCCGAAGGCCACGGGGATCGAGTGCAGCCCCTCGCCAACGTCGAACTCGCGGTCTTGCAGGCTGTAGATCACGTCGAAGCCCGCGACCCAGGTGGCGACCGCCACCATCATCGCCAGCGGCAGCCAAAAGCCCTCGAGCCCGCCCGTGATCGCCACCCACGCCCCGCCGGGCCCGAGCGCGAGCGCGACCCCCAAGATCAGGTGCGCCGACCAGGAGAAGCGCTTGAACAGGCTGTACCCGCCGACGATCACCAGGCAGATCGGCGAGAGCAGCAGCGCGACCTCGCCCAGGGCCGCCGCCGCCCCCACGAACACCCCCGCGGCCAGCACGGTCAGCGCCCACGCCGGCGCCAGCCCAATCTTCCCGGCGGGGAGCTCGCGCCCCGCCGTGCGCGGGTTCTTGGCGTCGATCTTGCGGTCGACGATGCGGTTGAAGCCCATCGCCGCCGTCCGGGCCCCGGTGAACGCGAGCACGACCCAGACCAGCTTGATCCAGGTGATGCCCTCGCCATCTCCGAGCCCCGTGGTCGTCGCCGCGCGATGGGCAAGCAACGCCGACGCCAGGGTGAAGGGCAGCCCAAAGATCGTGTGGCTCAGCCGCACCAAGCTGGCGTAGTGAACCAGCGTCATCCACAGCCCCCGCGGGCTGTTCTCGGCGTCGGCGTTGGCGTGGAGCTCGGACATGGGCGCGAGGAGGGTAGCCCATGCAAAGAGCGCCGCCATCGGGCGCTCTCCCCACCGCCGACAGCACCGCCCAAAGCACCGCCCAAAGCACCGCCCCCCCGCAAAAGACCGCCTCCAAACCGATCTCGACCGGAGACCTCCCCGCGAGGACCAGCATGCTCCTCGCCAATGTAGAGCAGGCCGCTCGAGCGGAAGGGGCCCGCGCCGAGCACCGAGCCGGCTAGGTTGTTACGTCATGTTGGTCGCTCGCCACCCGGCGAGAGCGCAGGTGTGGGAAGGCTTCCGCCGAACAGGCCGCGGTGCACCGCCCGAAGCAAAGACCCCCGCAAAAGACTCTCCACGAAGAGATACCCTCCCTCCATGTGCCGCTTCGCTTACTACCTCGGCCCCCCCATCCGCCTCAGCGCCCTGGTCACCGAGCCCGAAAACTCTCTGATCCACCAGAGCTACGACGCCAAGGAGCGCGAAGAGCCGCTCAACGGCGACGGCTTCGGCATCGGCTGGTACGTCCCCGAGCTGCGCAACGAGCCCGCGATCTTCCGCTCGATCAGCCCGGCCTGGAACGACGTCAACCTGCTCAACCTCGCCGCCGTCACCACCAGCCCCTGCATGCTCGCCCACGTGCGCGCGGCCACACCGGGGCTGCCCGTCACCTTGCTCAATTGCCACCCCTTCGCCCGCGGACGCCTGGCCTTCATGCACAACGGCGCCATCGGCAGCTTCGATCGCATGCGTCGGCCGCTACAGGCCGGGCTCAGCGACGCCGGCTTTGCCGCGCTATCGGGCAGCACCGACTCGGAGCTGATCTTCTCGGTGGTCGTCGACGCCTACGCGCAGATCGAGGCCGATCAGCCGCTCGAGCGCATGGCCGACGCGCTGGTGGTGGGGATCGAGCGGGTCGAGGCGCTGCGCAGCGAGCTCGCCATCGACGAGCCTGCCTACCTGAACCTGGTGCTCACTGACGGGGAGCGGGCCGTGGTCAGCCGATATCTCAGCCCAGACGCCGAGCCCGAGCTCGAGGCGCACTCGCTCTATCGCGCGAAGGGGCGGCTGGTCGTCGAGGACGGCCGCGGACACCTTCGCGCTCCCAAAGCGGCCGACGATCCGGCGGTGGTGATCGCTTCGGAGCCGCTGGGCGACCGCGAGCGCTGGGAGGCGATCCCGACCAACCACCTGGCGCTGGTGGAGGACGGCGCCGTGGCGCTGCGGGCGATTTGAGCGTGGATGGGCTGCGCGCGGGGCTCAAGCGCACTCGGCCTCGGCGGTGGTGAAGGGCGCGGCGTCGGGCTCGAAGGCGGGGAGATTGAGGCCCATGGCCAGCCCGCGCAGGGTGGGCGTCCACTGCTGCGCCCGCTCGGACCAGGCGATCAGCTGATCGCCCTCGAGGGCGGCGAGCTCGGCGGCGAGCTGCTCGGGATCGCGCTCACCGACGGTACCCAGCCAAAAGTCGTCAGAGGGGATGTCTGCGCTGCGCAGCTCGATGATCAGGCGAAGCAAGTGCAGGGCGTGGGGCTGTGCGAGTCCGTTCATGGCTGTAGGTTCGAACAGGACTGAGCGTCTGTCCAAAAATCTGCAATTTCGTTCAGACTGTCCGCTTGGATCCTGGACGAAAGGACAAAATGCCCCATTTAATCGCCCAGCGGCCGCTGATCACGGTTTTCGGGGCAGGCCGAGGGCCCTGCGCTCGCCGGGGTCGAGGGCCAGCTCCTCGTACCAGGCCTCGAGCTGGACCGCGGTGAAGGGGGTGGAGGCGAGGGCGGCGTGGACGGCCTCGCGCCGGGCTGGGCTGAGCTCGCCCCGGCGCAGCTCGAGGAGGGCGCGGAGCAGGGCCGCGCTGAGCTCGTGGGCGCCCAGCGAGGGCAGGGCGAGGGCCTCGACGGCGTCCAGGGCCTCTTCGGCGGCGTCCAGGGCCCCCTGGCGCAGCTCGAGCTCGGCCAGGCCCAGGTGGATCGGCAAGGCCGCGGCGGGGGAGAGCGCCGACTCGGCGAGGAGCAGGCGATCGATGGCCGCGGCCTCATCGAGGCGGCCCACGGCCATGAGGTGGGCCGCGCTCTCCGTGCGCAGATGGATCAGCCGGGGATCCGAGGCGGGCACGCTGGGCGCGAGCAGGGCGATGGCGCGCTCGCAGTGAGCCAGGGCCTCGGCGCGACGGGAGCGGACCCCGGCCAAGGTTGCGCGCAGGGTCTCCACGCTGGCGCGCATGGGATCGTCTTCGGGCAGCTCGCGAAGGGCCTGGTCGAGGGCCTCGATCTCCGCCTCGGCCTCTTCGAAGGACCCGGCCCGGAGGGCGAGCTCGAAGCGCATGGACCGGGCGTTGGCGAGGTTTGGGTGGGGGTGCTCGAGGGACTGGGCCCAGATGTCCGCGGCGCGCTCGAGCAGATCTTCGGCGCGCTGAGGGTGGCCGGCGCGGAGCTGCTCGAGCGCGAAGTTGTAGACGTGGGGCGCGGTCTCGGGGTGGCTGGGGCCCCAGATGCGCTCGGCGTCCTCGAGGGCGCGCTCGAGCTCGCTCAGGGCGGCCTCGGGATCGCTGGCGCGCAGGGCCTCGGCCAGCAGCGCGTGGATCGCTGGGCGCTCGAGGGAGTCGCGCTCTTCGAGCTCGGCCAGGGCCTCGCGCAGGTGGAGCGCGGCGGTCTCGGGGTCGTCGAGGGCGACGGCCAGCTGCCCGCGGGCGAAGGCCAGGCGGGCGCGCTCTTCGGGCGGGGCCTCGACGCGCGCCCAGGCGGCGCTGGCACGGCGCAGGTGATCGGCCGCGCGCGCGGGATCCAGGGTCTGGCCGGCGCCCGCGTGCATGGCCATGGAGGTCCACAGCGAGGCGGCCAGGCGATCGTGGCGGCTGGCCTCGGCGAGGTCGACGGCGTCGTGGAGCCGGGCCTGGGCGCGCAGGGGCTCGCCCGCGCTGAACTCGTAGAACGCGAGCTCGGCGGTGGCCTCGGCGCGGGTCGGCGCGTAGCCGAGGGCGTCGGCGCGGGCGAGGGCGGTCGCGATGGTCTCTCGCCCGCGCTCGAGCTGGCCGAGCAGGCGCAGCTCGGTGGCCGCGTCGATCGTCTCGTCGAGGGCGGCGACCTCGTCGGCGATGGCGGCGGGCGGGGGATCGAAGCCCATGGCGACCATGGCCGCGTCACAGCGCGAGGGGGAGGGCAGCTCGGCGGTCGCGACCACGGCCGCCGCGAGCGTGGCGGCCGTGCGATTGGCGGGGTCGAGCAGCTCGTCGACCAGGCCGCCGACGCGGGCGCGCTGGCGCAGCAGGCAGGCCGTGCGCTGGCGGGCAAAGACCTCTGTCTCGACGCGCTGGGCTCGGGCGTCGTGGCAGAGGTCTGTGCGCGCCGCGACCCACTCGTCGGACCAGGCGTCGAGGGCCGCGAGCACGCGCGTGCGGCTGTCGCTGGCGTGGCTGAGGGCCGAGCGCGAGTAGAGCTCGGTGAGCGCCGCCCGCCGCGGCGCGTCCCAGGTCCCGTCGAGCTCGCTGGCGATCTCGGCGCAGGGCTCGATCGCGTCCTCGGGCCACAGCGCGACGGCGCCGACGACGATCCCAAAGCTCGCGGCCAGGCCCGCGCCCATGGCCCAGCGCTGGCGTCGGCGAGGGAGGGCGGCGAGGGCCTCGAGCAGCGCCGCCATGCTCGGCCAGCGGGCCCGAGGATCCCGCGAGAGGCCGCGGCGGACGGCTCGCCACAGGCCCGCGGGCGCCTTCCCCTTGGGCGGCGGGCGTGGGGCGTCGGCCTCGAGGGCCGCGAGGTGCTCGCTGGTCGAGCGCGGTGGAAAGGGCGGCCGCCCCCACAGGCCCTCGTAGAGCGCGACGCAGAAGCTGAACTGATCGCTGCGCGCGTCGACCTCCTCGCCGCGCAGCTGCTCGAGGGGCATGTAGCGGATCGTCCCCACGACGGCCCCGGCGGCGCTGAGCCGGCCGAGCGGCGCCTCGCTCGTCGCCTGCGGGGAGGCCACGGGATCCTGGCCGTCGAGGGGGGCGCGCTCGCTGCCCACGGCCAGGCCAAAGTCGACCACGCGCACGCCCCCGTCCTTGCCGAGGAGCACGTTGTCGGGCTTGAAGTCGCGGTGGATCACCCCGGCGTGGTGGGCGGCCGCGAGCCCGCGGCCGGCGGCCAAGAAGCGGTCGAGGACCGCCCGCCAGCGCCGGCGGCCGCCCTCGAGCGCGTCGAGCCAGCGCGAGAGCGGCTGGCCGTCGATGAACTCCATGGCCAGGTAGGTGCGCCGCTCGTGCTCACCGATCTCGTAGACCTGGACGACGTTGGGGTGGGAGAGCTTGGCCAGCGCCCGGGCCTCTCGGCGCAGGCGCTCCTGGGCGAGGGCGTCGCCGATCTCGGCGCGCACGCGCTTGAGGGCGACCTTGCGCCCGAGCTCGGCGTCGTGGCCGAGGTAGACCTCTCCCATGCCGCCGGCGCCCAGGCGGGCGTCGACGCGGTAGCGCCCGATGTGCAGCTGCGGCCCGCCGCCAAAGAGCCGCGCGCGGGCACTGGCGATGGCCCGGCGATGCTCGAAGCCGGCGACGGGGGGCGCGGGCGGGGGCGTGGCGTCGGTGTCCGCGTCCAAGGTGACGCCGAAGGGGTCCTCGCCCGCGCCCGCGGGCACGGAGTCGATCTCAGTCACCGCGGTCATGGTAGCGCAGGCGGGCGCAGCGAGTCCTGGGCCGGGGCTGCGTCTGGATCAGCCCTTGTTGCCCTTACCCTCGTCGATGGGCCCGTCGGCGGTCCCGGGGCAGGTCGGCACCGGCTGAATCACCACGTCGGGGACCGTGGGCAGGGCCACGCCGGGGGAGGTGTAGAACACCTCGATGGCCGGGAAGTTGCTGTCGTCGGTGGGCGCGGAGAGGGTGAAAGAGACCTCTCCGGTCGGGTTGGTGTCGAGGACCACCCACTCGATGTTGTCGGCCGAGTGATGGATCTTCAGGTGGACCTCCCAGCCAGAGCTGCGCCCGATCAGCCCAAAACTGACCGGCACGCTCTGCACGGTCTCGATGCCGACGCTCAGGTAGTGATCCTCGATCTCGAACCACTCGCCGTTGCGGTTGAGATAGATCGCGCCGGTGGTGGGATCCGTGACCAGGGAGACGGACTCGTCGCAGGTGTCGGCGTCGATGACGACCTCGACGAGGTCGTCTTCCCCGGGGCCCTCGGCGGCGAAGATCGGGCTCGGGGTGAGGGCGAAGGTCGCGGCAAAAGAGGTGGCCGCGGCGAGGGAGAGGGCGCCGAGGCGGCGGCCGAGAGCGCTCGATTGACCAGACATCAGCTCAGATCTCCCGTGTTGGTGACGCCGGTGCTGGGGCAGCCGCTGACCGGCTCGATGACGACATCGGGGACCGTGGGCAGCTCGGTGTCGGGTTGCAGGAAGGACACGTCGACGAGGGCGGCGGCGTCGGCGGGAGGGACGTCGACGGTGAAGCTCGTCATCCGAATCTTGTCGAAGTCGTAGTGCTCGCTGGCGAAGGCGTCATCGACGTAGGTGTCGACGGCCGCGCTCCAGCCCGTGGCGTCCTCGAGGAGTCCGAGCTGGACCTCGATGGATGTCCTCGCTCCGAAGCGAAGGCGCAAAAGGTCATTCACGCTCCACCACGAGCCGTCGTTGTAGATCATCACCGCGCCCGACATGGGATCGTGGACCAGCAAGATGCTGTCCATGCCACAGGCGATATCGGTGGTCAGGCTCTCCATGGTCGCCAGCTCCTCGTCGGTGGGGACGAGGGCCGCGGACGCGTCCATGGGCGAGAGCAGGGCAGACAGGGCGCAGAGCGCCGCGAAGGTGGAGGTGAGCTTGGCGTGCCGGGTTCGGAAGTTCATGGCGGTCTGTCATGGAGGTGACCGCTGCCCGCCGAGGTGTCCAAGCAAAACCAAAGAAAGTCGTCGCTGCGCGCAATCGCTCAGCTGCCACCGAGCTGGCCGCGGAGCTGGGCGGCCCAGCCGTCGAGGCCGTCGACGGTGCTCTCGAGCAGCTCGCGGGACTCGGCGATCTCGGCCATGGCCGCGCGCAGGAGCTCGCGGGCGCGGGTCATGCGGCTGCGCATCGCCGAGTGCGAGATGCCGAGCAGATCCGCGATCTGGTTGGCGTTGAGCCCCTCCCAATAAAACAGCTCGAGGGCGATCTGATGGCTGACGGGGAGGCGGCGCAGGCCCTCGAGGAGCAGGCGGTGCTCCCGACAGCGGCCGACGACGGTGGTCGGCCCCGGCGCGAGGGCGGCCATGGACTCGACCTCGGGGTCGACCTCTCGGCCCCTGGCGAGCTTGCGCAGGTGCTCGCGCAGGATGTTTCGAGCCACGCCGAGCACGAAGGCGCGGACGGCCACGCCCTCGCGGATCCGCGCGCGACCTTCGATCAGCCGCAGGAAGGTCTGCTGGATCAGATCGTCGGTGCCCTCGCGGACCTTGTTTTCGAAGAACCGGGCGACGGCGTCGCTGTGGCGATCGAAGAGCGCGGCGCCAGCCTCGGTGTCCCCGTCGCGCCAAGCCTCCAGCAAGGACGCGTCGACCTGCCAGTCGTCTCGGGTCATGAGGCGTTGATGGTAGCAGCGCGTGGACACTTCATCGCCAGGGCACACCTGGGGATCCGTGATGGATGGTCATGCGTCGAACACCCCGGCCTTCGAGGATCTCTACCGACGCGAGCGCGCCTTCGTGTTGCGGACCTTGGCGCGCTTCGGCATCGACGAGGCGCAGCGCGAGGACGCGGCTCAGGAGGTGTTCCTGGTCGTGCACAGGCGCTGGGGAGATTGGACGCTGGAGCGCGCGCCGGCGCGATCCTGGCTGTACGGAATCGCGCGCCGCGTGGCGGCGACGCGGCGACGAGGCACTCGGCGTCGGGAGCAATACCTGCGCCTGCTCCCGCTCTCCGCCGAGGCCGAGGCGTTCCAGCGCGGGCCGGCGGATCCCGACGAGGCCCTGACCCGGGAGCGGGGCAAGCAGGCGCTGTGCCTGGCCTTCGAGCGCCTCGACGAGGGCAAGCGCGAGGTCTTCGAGCTGGCGACTCTCGACGGGCGCAGCGGCCCAGAGATCGCCGCCAAGCTCGGTCTGGAGGTCAACACCGTGTACTCGCGCCTCCGCCTGGCCCGGGCCCAGCTCGTCGACGAGGCCAGGCGCCTGCATGGGCGGTGTGGCGTCGGCGCTTGACGAAGGTGCGCCGAGGCCGGAAGACTGCCGGTCCTGCCCGGGTGGCGAAATCGGTAGACGCGGGGGACTTAAAATCCCTTTCTTCGGAGTGCGGGTTCGAGTCCCGCCCCGGGCATGGTTCGACTCGAACTAGTGTGCGCGCCAGAGGACTTGAAGGGTCTCAGGCGCCGGACCGCCGGTCGCTGACGAGGCGCGAGGAGGGAGTTTGTCGGGCACAAATGACTGACGAGCAACGAAGTCAGCGGCCGGTGCTCCAAGCCTGGGGCCCTTCAAGTCCTCTGGCGCGCACACTAGCCCTGCGCAGCGCGGCGCTGGGCCGGGGCTGTCCGGAAGTGCCGAAGGTGGCGATCGATGAACAGCTTCCACATGTTCGGCGAGTGCAGCGTCGGCCGGATCTGAAAGTTGTCGTTGGCGGTCCGGACCTGCAGGCGGTTGCCGACCTGCATCTGGACCGTGGCGATCTCGGCGAAGGGGATCTCGACGACCGCCCCCTCGGCGCCGGTGAAGCGCAAGAAGTCGTCGTGGAGCTCGAGCAAGCCGAGGCCGAGGCGCTCGGGCTCGACCTGGCCAAAGTGGATGCGGTCGATCTTGGCCTCGCCCTCGAGGACCACGCCGGTGTCCTGATGGCGCGCGGCCGAGGCCACGGGGAGCTCGCCAAAGTGGTCGAGGACGCGGTTGTAGGCCCGCTCGACGTGCATGTCCTCGGCGCCGGGGCTCTCGCCGCGCAGCCAGCAGGCCAGGTCGACGCGCCACTGGGCGTCGCACTCGCGGCAGCGCACGCGGTCGCCGTCTCCAGGATCGAGCTCGAGGCCGTCGAGGGCGAAGCAGGACGGGCACGACCACAAGAAGTCGGGCAGCCCGTGGGCGAGGCGCGTGCCCCATGAACGCTTGGGGACCTCGATCTGCTCGGGGTCGACGCTGATCCGCGCCTGGATGTACGCGGTGATCTCCTCGACGGTGGCGTCCTCGGAGAACTGCTCGACCTCGACGACGCGCAGGCGGATCGGCACGGCGCGCGGATACTTGGCCCAGCGCGGCCAGTGCAGGTGCCCGGTCTCGACGCGGATCATCGCCACGGGCACGCCCAGGCGCTTGACCATGCGCCCGATCCCCGGCTTGACGGGCAGCGAGCGCCCGGTCCAGCTGCGGTCACCCTCGGCGAAGATCAGCGCGGCGTCGCCGTTGTCGACTCGACGCTGGAGCTCGGCCAGGGCCTCTGGATCCCGCATGCCCTTCTTGAAGGGGATCATCGAGAAGTAGGGCATCATCCACCCGAAGTAGGGCACGCGCAGGAGCTGGTCGGTGCCCAGGTTGTGGACCTGGCGGATGCTCGACCACGGGACCAAGATCGGATCCCAGGGCGAGGGGTGGTTGGCGACCAGCAAGATGCCGCCGCGCCGGGGGACCTTCCCGTAGTTGACCACGCGCGTCCTGGTCATGGGGACGACCACCGTCGTGGCGATGCTCCACAGGACCTTCCAGACCGCTTTGCGGATGTAGTCGTCGCGGGTGAGCTCAGCCATGGCGTCGGGATTTTAACCCCGAGGGCGGACTCAGTTTCCAGGCGCAGGTGCTCTGGCGATCCGTGCGAAGGCTCCGTGAGCGGACGAGGCCGCGATCACTCGCTGGGCTCGAGCTTCAGCTGGAAGCTGCGATCGCGATCGGGGACGGTCTCGAGCGGATGATCCGCGAAACCCTCTGCGCGCAGGATCAGGTGAAGCGCAGCGTCGCTCTGGGGCACGATCAGCTCCCCGTGCGCATCGGTCAGGCCGACGCGCTCGCCCTCGGCGTCGAGCACCTCGATCGGGCCGCCTGCGGGGGTCAAGAAGCGCAACACCACGTGATCGACCTCGACGCTGCTGGTGGGCGCGGTGGCGTCCTCGGCCGCGTCTGGCGGAGGATCAGCGACGAGCTTCGCGGTGGCCGCCGCGTTCGTCGAGGTCGCTGTGGGCGGCGCCGCAGACTCGCGTCGGCGCATGCCATCGATGACCAGCGCGGCGACGATGGCCGCAATGGCCAGGGCCGCGCCGCCGAGGATCATGAGCAGGGCGGGGGAGAGGCCGCGCGAGTCGGGCTCGGCGTCGATGTCGAGGCCCGCGCTGAGCCGAGTCGAGAGGCTCGCGCTGCCCGAGCTCGCGCTGGTCTCGGAGCCCGAGAGCTTGCGCCCGATCAGCGACGACTCCGCGAGCCCGCCGAGCTGCAAGGTGGGGTTCTCGATCAGAACGACGGGGCCCTTGCCCGTGCCCACGTCCTCGATCGCCGCGGCCATCTCGGTCATCGAGGCGAAGCGGTGCGCGGGGTCTTTGGCCAGGGCCCGGAGCACGATCGCGTCGGCCTCCTCGGAGATCGGGAGCACGTCGGTGCGGGCCGAGGGCGGCTGGGGCGGCGTCAGCAGGTGCTTGTTGCGCATGCCCACGAAGCTCTTGGACTTGAAGGGCACCGTCCCGCACAGCAGCTCGTACATCACGATGCCCGCGGAGTAGACGTCGGTGAGGTGGTCCGTGGCGAGGCCGCGGGCCTGCTCCGGGGCCATGTACTCCGGCGTACCGATGACCATGCCCGTCCGGGTCAGGCGCAGGCCACCGCCCTGGAGCTTGGCGAGGCCAAAGTCGAGGACCTTGATGAAGTCCGGGTCGTCGCCGTGGCTCAGGCGCAGGATGTTGTCGGGCTTGATATCGCGGTGGATCACCGCCGCGTCGTGGGCGGCCTGCAGCGCGTCGCAGATCTGGAGCATGATGTGGCGGACCCGCGGCCAGGGCAGGGGCGCCTCGCGCTTGCACAGGGCGGCGAGGGACTCGCCTTGGAGGTGCTCCATGACCAGGAAGGTCGTGCCGTCCTCGAGCCGGCCGAAGTCGGTGATGCTGACGACGTTGGGGTGATCGATGCGCGAGACCGCCTGGGCCTCCTGGATGAAGCGATCCGCGATGTCGCCACGCTCGAGGTAGCGCTCGTTGAGCAGCTTGATGGCGAAGGTCTCGTGGTTGTCGGTGCGCTCGGCCAGGTAGACCGTGCCCATGCCGCCGCGACCGAGCTCGCGCAGCAGGTGGTAGCGGCCCTGGACCAGCTCGCCGCTGCGATCGCCTCGTCGCCCGGAGTGGCTGATCTGCGGCTCGCTGCCGCCGGGCATGGTCGGCGCCGTCCCAAAGAGATCCGCGCTGGGGTCCCCCGAGATGACCTCGGACTCGAGGACCTCGCGCTCCTTGGTGGAGAGGGACCGGTCCTGTGGCTCACTCGCCATGGGCGCGCTCTTTATAGGCCGTGATGGCGGTGGCCGCGAGCGTGATAACGTAGCGCCATGAGCTACGTCATCTACGGGGCCAGGGGCTCGGGTTCGGCCATCGTCGAGCTGGCCTGCGCCGCGATCGGGGTCGAGTACGAGCTGCGCGACCTCGACATGCGTGGCAAAGAGCAGCGCAGCGACGGTTACACGGCGATCAACCCGCGCCAGAAGATCCCGACGCTGGCGCTCGACGCTGGTGAATACATCACCGAGTCCATGGCGATTGTGATCACCCTCGACGAGCGCCACCGCGAGGCCGGGCTGCTGCCTGCGCCGGGCTCGAAGGCGCGGGCCCAGGCGCTGCGCTGGATGGCCGTCATGGCGACGGAGGTCTATCCGATCGTCGAGATCATCGACTACCCGCAGCGCTTCTTGCCCGCGGACGCGGCGAGCGAGGTGGTCACCGCCCTCGGCGGGCGAGCCAAGGAGATCTGGGCACAGCGCTGGTTGACCATCGAGGCCGCGGTGGCGGGGGAGCCCTACCTGCTCGAGGAGGGCTTCTCGGCCGCGGATCTGTACATCGCGGTGCTCAGCCGCTGGGATCTGGAGCCGGCCTGGCGCAGCGAGCATCTGCCCCGGGTCGAGGCGCTGACCGCTGCGTTGCGAGCTCGGCCGGCCCTCGCCGAGACCTGGGCGCGGCACTTTGGCCAGCGATGAGGGGGGAGGCGCTGACTCCGCCTCCTGTCGTGGGCCGTCGCTGATCGTTTCTGCCGCTCACCGTGGGCGGGGGGACTTTTAGCGGGGCGTCATTCGTCGGAAGATGGTGCGCGTGATGTCCACGGGAACCACGGGGAGCGCGACGACGTTGGCGGTCTTGGCGACGGCGTTGGCGACCGCTTGCACGGTGGTACCCGATGCCGAGGGCTTGCCCGAGGGGGAGCTCAGCGAGCAGCCGGTCTACAGCTACCGCGCTGCCCCAGCGGCCCCGAGCGCGGCGCCAAGGCCCGAGGCCGAGGCCGAGGCCGAGCTCGAAGCCGAAGCCGAGTTAGAGCGGGAGCCGGACTCGCCGGATCCCGCTCCAGAGCCCGAAGCCGAGCCCGATCCGGATGACTACGTCGAGGGCGACGAGTACGTCCCAGGTGAGGAGGACGGCCCGCCTGCTGTCCTGCTCTCGGCCAGCAAAGCCAGCGCTGCGCCGATCTGGGCGGCCTCGGATCACCGCCGCCTGTGGGTCGGTCGTGGCGACGCGACGCTGGCCGTCGCGCGCGAGGGCGCGGACGAGATCGTCACCTTGGACGTCGACGCTGCCGGTCAGCTGTGGATCATCGAGGCTGGAGGGCGCGTCCTCGCGGGCACCCCTGCGCTCGCAACGAGCGGCGCGGACACCCTCGAGCTGAAGCTCGAGCCTCGCGGCGAGCTCCCCCTGAAGCACCCGCGGGCCTTCGAGGCCATCGGCGCGGGCGCAGATCTGCGCCTGGTGGTCCTCGGGGTCGCCGAGCAGCCGCTGGGTGAGCACGACTGGTCGCGCAGGGGCCTGGCGATCTCCAGCGATGGGCGCGGCTGGACGCTGCGCGCGACCCCGGACGATGGCAACATGCGCGACGGCTTCAGCGTCAGCCCGGACGGCGTGGTGCAGATCTTCGATGGGCAGGAGTCGGGCTGCGGTGGCGGCTATCAGTCGCGGTGGGTGGTGGACCTCGCCAAGCTCGACACGCCAGAGGGCGCCGCGGCCAAGTGGTCCGAGCTGGCCTGGCCGTTCGACACCCCCTTTGGCCGTCATCCGGGCGTGGGGAGCTGGTCCTACGGCTACGACCACTGCCCGGACTGGGAGGGCGAGGTGCAACTTTGTGCCGTCGACGGGGACGGGCAGGGGCACCCCCTGCCCGTGGGAGCGGGGAAGTATGCCCTGGCCGCGGACCACGGCGCGGTCATGGTCATGACCGCCGCGGGGCTGTGGGAGGTCTCGGGGGCGAAGGGCGAGCGGATCGCCGATGGCCAGGAGGCGCTGCTCGAGCGCGGCTACGAGGCCGTCGCGCTCGATGGCGGGGGGCGGATGCTGCTGCTCGTCGGCGGGCGGCTGCACATTGGATCGAGCGCGGGGTGGACCAGCGTCGGGTTGCCTGGTTTCGACGGCGCCGACCCGGCCTGAGTCCGCACAAGTTGCTCGCGCCAGACACACGCGCGTGGTACCCCCAATTGCGAGGAATGCCTCGATTGGAGTGATGGCGTCGAAAGATCTGACTACGCGCACGATCTCGCGCGTCGGCGGGCACGACCTGCCGATCGCCGTGCTCGCGGTCGTGTTCTTCGGCCCGATCATGGGCGTGGTCGACTGGCGGCTGTTCGCGGTGCTCGTGCTCGTGCGCGCGCTGGTTTGGGTGCTCCACGCGCGGGCGCTGCTGAGCCCCGTGCGGGCCTACGAGCGCGCTGGAGAGCGGCCCGCCGACGCGCTGCTGCTCGCGGCCGACGGCGCGCTCCAGCGCTTTCCTTCGCGCTTCTTGGCGGGCTACGCCGGCGGGTGGGGGGCGAGCGTCGCCCTCGGGCTGATCCTCGGCGCGCAGGGCTTCCCCGAGGCGCTCCAGGTCGGTCGCTCGGAGCGGGCCCTGGGCTGGCTCCTGGTCGGGGTGCTGGTGCTCACCGAGATCGTGGCGACGATGCCGATCATCGTGCGGGTGCACGAGCGCTTTCATACCGAGCTGACCCGCGCGCTGCTCGAGCGCCGGCTTCGGGCGCGCCGCCCCGTGACCAAGGTTTGGCGGCGGCTGCTGGTGGTCTTCGTGGGCTTGATCCTGGCCGTGATGACGCTGGTCGCCGCGATCTTCGGCAAGCGGCAGATCGATGACGAGCGCGTCCGCGTGCTCGAGCGCGAGCAGGCCCTGGTCGCCGGCGCGGCCCTGGTCCTGCGTCGCAGCCCGGGTGAGGGTGAGGGGGAGGGGGAGGCGTCGCAGGCAGCGCTCGAGGCGATGCTCGGGGAGGCCCTCGATCCCTCCTTGCGGGTCGTCTCGGCGGCCGAGCTCGAGCGCCGGCTGGGCGCGGAGCGCTGGCTGAGCGCCGAGGATCATGGGTATGGACTGGCCCTGGGGCCGAGGTCGGAGGAGGCGGTGTCGCGCGAGCAGCTGGCCGTCCTGGACGCGCCCGGCGGCCGCGTGCTCGCGGCGGCCGCCGTCGGCGACGGGCGCTGGGTCCTGGGCGAGGTCGAGCTGGACGAAGACCTCGGGATGCTGCTGATCGTCTTGTTCGGTCTCGGGGGCTTTGCGACGATCCCCGTCACGATCACGCTGCTGCCGCTGATCCGCTCGGTCACCGAGCCGCTGGAGGCGATCGACACGGTCACGCGGCGGGTCGTCGAGGCGGGGGAGCTCGGCACCCTCGAGCGGGTCGTCGCCTTGCGCAACGACGAGGTCGGCCGCCTCGCCGAGGGCTTCAACGGCATGCTCGACGTCCTCGAGGCGCTGACGGCCGCCGCCGTGCGCGTCGCCAAGGGCGATCTGCGCGTGGACTTCGAGCACCCCGGAGAGCTCTATGACGCCTTCCGCGGCATGGTCGAGCGGCTGCGCGAGGTCGTCTCGCAGATCCGCGAGACGGCCCTCGAGCTCGCGTCGGCGGCCGCGGAGATCCAGGCGATCACGCAGGAGCAGGAGGCCGCCGCGGAGCAGCAGTCGACGCGGATGAAGGAGATCAGCGCGACCGTCGATGGCCTGGCCGAGTCCGCCGTCGACATCAGCGAGCGCGCGGCGGGGGTGCTCACCGACGCGGATCAGGCCGCCGGGGCCACGCAGGCCGCCGAGGCCAGGATCGTGGCCCTGGGCGAGCAGGCCGCTGGCATCGGCGAGCTGCTCTTGCGGATCCGCGACATCGCCGACCGCAGCGACCTGCTCGCGCTCAACGGCTCGCTCGAGGCCACGCGCGCCGGCGAGGCCGGGCGGGGCTTCGCCCTCGTCGCCGCCGAGACGCGGCGCCTGGCCGAGCGGGTCTCGGCCACGGTCAACGACGTCCGCGGCATGCTCGGCGACATCGAGGGCGCGAGCGCGGCCGCGGTCACGGCCACGGCCGACAGCCTCAGCCGCTCGCAGAGCACCGCCGATGGGGCGCGCTCGATCTCCGGTGTCACCCAGCAGCAGGGGGAGGACACGCGGACCGTGTCGCGCGCGCTGGTGCGCGTCACCGAGGGGGTCTCGAGCAGCGCGGTGGCGACCTCGCAGACCCGCGCCGCCGCCGAGGGCCTGCGCGCCCAGGCAGAGGCCCTCGAGGCGATCACGCGGCAATTCGAGGTCGACTGAGCGCGCTCGCAGCTCAGCTTGCGAGCGCGAGCTCGTCGGGATCGCCGCCCCAGTGCGGCGTCCACAGGAGCACGCGCCCGGCTCCACGCACGTGGGTCTGGCAGGCCATGCGCCACGGCGCCTCGAGGGCGAAGCGACGCTCGAGCGCGCCGGCCTCGTCGAGGAGCTCGGCGCCAGCGAGCACGAGCACGGCGCAGGCCCGGCACACGCCTCGGGCTCGGCAGGCGTTGCCCAAGGGCGCGCCGGCGCGGGCGGCCGCGGCCATCAAGGTCGTGCCGCGGGGGACCTCGATGGCGCCGAAGTCACGGCCAAAACGGATCTCGGTCACGACCTGGATGATGACTGGTCGCGGGCCATGTGGGGAGGCATCATCGCCGCGATGTCGTCGCCACGCCGACTCGAGGAAGGGGGCCCGTGGGCGCCCGCGCTCGCGCTCCTGGTCGCCCTGACGGCTGCCTGCCACCAGGGCGGCCGCGGCCCCGCGCCGGTGTTCTCTGGTGAGACCATCGACGCCCCCGGCCTCGACGTCGAGGGCCACCGCGGAGACCGCGGGAACCACCCGCCGGGCAACACCTTGCCCGCCTACGCCGCGGGTCTGGCCGTGGGCGTCGACACCATCGAGGCCGACATGCAGATCAGCGCCGATGGCCAGGTGTTCATGGGTCACGACGACGACCTGCACGACACCGGCTGCGCGTGGACGGGGGAGGGCAGGGCCCCGAGCACGCGCATCTCCTCGCTCGCGTCGGCTGACATCGCCCGCTTCGACTGCCACGCCGAGCTCGAGGGCGTCCAGGCCCCGCCGAGTCTGGTCGCCTTCCTCGACGCTTTCTTCGCTGAGGCCGGCCCCGAGGTCGCGCTCAACCTCGAGCTCAAGCGCCCGAGCAGGGCAGACGCCGACCTCTACCTCGAGGCGCTGATCGCCTATGACGCAGGCTGTAGCGGCTGTTTTGGCGAGCGGCTGATCCTCCAGAGCTTCGAGTGGTCGGCCCTGCGGCACGCGCGGGAGCGCTACGGCGATCGCCTCGAGTTTCGCGCGGCGATCCTCGACAAGCGCGGGCGCTACGAAGAGATCGCAAAGGCGCGGGCCTACGCCGAGATCTGGTCGCCCAGGCACCCCCTCGTCGACGCCGAGCGCGTCGAGCAGGTCCACGCCCTCGACATGCAGATCATCCCGTGGACGGTCAACGACGAGGCGCGCATGCGTGCGCTGATCGAGCTGGGGGTCGACGGGATCATCACCGACTACCCGGACCTCCTGCTGCGCCTCGTCGGCCGCCTGCGCTGAGCGGGTCGAGCCCAAAACAAAAAGGGGCAGCCTCGCGGCCGCCCCCTTCGCGTCGAGCGGGGCCCGATCAGGCTGGATCAGGGCAGGACGCCACCTTCGGTGGTGATGTCGTCGACCCACACGGTGTCGGAGTTGCTGCTGACGCTGATGTCCTTGTAGTAGGTCCAGGTCAGGGTGTGCTGACCCGTGGTGATCGGGTAGCTGATCTCGCTCCAGGCGACCACGCCGGACCACTCGTTTTGGAGGGTGCCGTCGATGTAGAAGCGGAGGTAATCGTAGTTGACCTCGGTGCTGACCCGGTACCAGAAGGTCACGTCGCCGTCCTGGGTGAAGTCGAGGGTGACCGCCATGGTCGAGGTCTGGCTGTTGCCGATGTCGCCGTTCTCGCCGGTGTAGGTGCCGTTGTTGGGCGAGGTCGTGCTCGCATACCAGTCGGCGTTGCCGCTGAGCACCCACTCGGCGCTCATGTCGCCCGACTCGAAGTCATAACCCCACCAGCCATCGCCCTCGACGCAGGCGTCGGTCACGAAGGCGTCGCAGGTCTCGTTGCAGGCGAGGTCGCCGCTCTCGAAGCCCTCGGACTCGCAGGTCGCGTCGCCGAGCGCCTCGCCGTCGCAGAGCTCGCCCTCGTCGATCACGCCGTTGCCGCAGGGATCACAGAGCTCGACGTTGAAGGTGCAGTCCTCGTTGCAGCCGAGTTCGCCGCTGCCGTAGCCGGCGTCGACGCAGGTCAGCTCGCCGACGTCGCCGTCGCACTGCTCGTCGCCCTCGATCTCACCGTTGCCACAATCGGCGATGAAGCACTCGGCCTCGTCGTAGGCCGAGCAGTCCTCGGCGCAGGTCAAGGTGCCGCCGGTGTAACCGAGGCTCTCACAGCTGACGTCGCCGAAGTCCTCGAGGTCGCAGGCCTCGAAGCCCGCCTGCATCCCGTCGCCGCAGACCGTCTCGTTGCAGCCCGAGTAGTCGAACATGCAGTCGTCGGCGCAGGCGAGGTCACCGTCCATGAAGCCGACGTCGGCGCAGGTCAGGCCGTTGAAGTCTTCGCCCTCGCACTCCTCGCCGTCCTCGATCACCATGTCGCCGCAGATGGCGGTGGAGCCGGTGTCGGTCTCCTCGGTGCCGGTGTCGGTCTCCTCGGTGCCCGAGTCGGTCTCCTCGGTGGAGCCGGTGTCGGTGTCGGTCCCGTCGGTGTCCGTGGTGCCGACGTCGTCGTCGGTGTCGGTGTCGGTGTCCGTGTCCGTGGTGGTACCGACGTCGTCGTCGGTGCTCGTGTCGCCGCTCTCGTCGATGACGCCGTCATCGCTGGTCGAGTCGTCGCTACAGCCAGTCGAGAGGAGCAAGGAGAGGGAGCAGAGGCCAGTAAAGAGGTGAAGGTTGTATTGCTTCATCATCGAAAAGATCCTCGAAAGGTATGGATACTTTCTCCCTCGCTGGGGCGACTGTCCATGGAAGAAAACCCTGTTCGAGGAGCAAAAGTGCGCGAAGGCCAAGAAAATGGGGTCCCTGGAGAGATCTCAGTATCATAGCGGTTTGCGTGAAATGCGCATACGGTAATTGCGCCTTCTTTCGCCACGCGAGTGACGGTGTGGTCAAAATTCTCGGCGCAGGAGGGGACGACTGGATCCATCCCGCCGGACTCGGTGGTGTCCGTGGACTCGGTCGACTCCGTGTCTTCATGGTTCGTTTTATCCAGAAAAGACAATTGTATGATTTTATGAATCATATCAATCCATTCAAAGGTGCATGGATAAACATGCGAATTCGTGTCTAGATGTAGATTCTTCGTCGAATGTCATGCGCTGGACGTCACGGCAGCTGCGCGAACCAAAAGCAAAGACCCCACCGGCCGTGGCCAGCGGGGTCTCTCGCGGTCGTGGAGGCTGGGAGCGCGGCTCAGCCGAGCTTGACGATGGCCTCGGGCCCGAGCACGCGGAAGGTCAGGGTCTCGGTGATGAACAGCTCGACCGAGTCGCCCTGGTGGCTGCTGTAGCCGATGGACATGTCCTGGCCCAAGGTCAGCTCGAAGTCGCCGCCGCGGGTCGAGAGCAGCAGGCCGACACCGTCGAGCTCCGGCGAGTAGATCGGCGGCTGGCCGAGGAGCTTGGTGAGCTGTTGGCGCAGGGGGTAGGCCGAGTTGTCGCTGAGCACCCGCTCGTAGAGCTTGGGGCCGAGGACCAGGGTGTGCGGCCCGACCACGCCAGCGTCGTGGAAGACCACGAGGCCGCGGGTGACGGCGTCGAGTAGCTCCGCGGGCTCGCCCGCGCCGATGGTCACGGTCTCGTGCTCGCTCGACTCGCGCAGCCCACGGATGTTGGCGCCGGCGAAGCCCTCGTAGATCGCGCGCTCCTCGAAGCGGGCGGCTCGCATGGCGGCCTCGCTGACGGGGCCCAGCTCGACCGGGTCTGCGCCGCGGGCGAGGTTATCGAGCTCGCTGAGCGAGACCGAAAAGGGCACGCGGAGCTCGACGAGGGGCTGGACCTGGCGGACGCCCCAGGACAGGCCGTCGCTGCTCTCCCCCTTGGACAGGCGGCCGAGGTTGATGGCCGAGAGCGACCAGCCCTCGGGTCCGCGCAGGTCGACGACGCGGCGCCCGGACAGGTTGGTGGTGAGGATGGAGCGCGCTTCGTCGTCGATGGCCGCCCAGGCCGAGTCGATCAGGGGCGCGAGTTCTCGTCGCAGGAAGTCCATGGTGCCTCTCCTTTGCCTTTCTACTTGGACTTGGGCTTGCCGATGCCCAGATCGCTGCCCAGATCGCTGCCGCCGGAGGCCTCGCCATCCGCGCCATCTTCGATCTCGGTGATGTCACCCTCGGTGAACAGGTAAGTGCGCAGGTTCTCGTCCCACTTGGGCATGTTGCGCCGCAGCCACTCGAGGGTCATCACCGCGTGCTCGATCTCCTCGTCGCGGTTGTGCTCGAGGATCTTCTTGAGTTGAGGATCCGTGCACATGACCACGCGCTGGTGATACCAGTCGACAGCCTCGACCTCTTCTTTGAGGCTCGTGATCGCTCGATGGATGTCACGCGCCTCCGGAGGGAGGGCTTCCCAAGCTTCGTGGTAGTCGGTCATCTATCGGGAAGTTGACCCATGGGGGAGGATTGTCAACCAAAGCGGCCCGGCTGGACGGTTGGGCGCGGAACGTTGGATTGGGGCGTTCTCCTGCGCACGAGGGAGGTTGAGGGGCGCCGGGGAGCGCCGCGGGGAACACCTGTCTAGTGTCTCGGATCGAGCAGGCTGCCCCTCGCGCGGATCCGTGGCTTCAGGGCGCGTCCGATCTCGGGTGGAACACGGCGAAGGGGGAGAGCCTCGGATCCTCGCCTTTCTCTCGGGCGTGAATACCGGACGTTGATTCGAATTGGACCCACCCCGGAGGGCGGAGATGGATTCGAATTGGACCCTCGATGCGCCGAAACGGTGCGTAGTGGCGTTTCTACGCTGGCATGCCGGTTGCTCATAGGGCGGGCATGAACAACACCAGCATCATCAGCCCCACGCTCTTCTTTGCCCTGGCTGCCTCGATGGCCGTGGCCGTGGCCGGGTGCGCGGGCGAGGGCGAATTCATTGGCGAGGAGACGAGCGAGGAGACCGGCGAAGACACGGGCAGCGAGGACGTCTCGCTCATCTCACTCACGATCAACGGCTCGAGCGAGCGCGTGGTGATCGACGAGGCCATGGTGGTCAGCCTTCAGGCCGAGGTCTCTGGCGCCGTCGAGCGCGTCGACTTCTTCGACCTCGAGGACGGGACGCTGCTCGCCAGCGACATGGAGTCGCCTTACGAGGCGTTCTGGATCGCGGATGGTGAGGACGACAATGGGCTGAGGACCTTCGAGGCCGTGGTCGTGGGCGTGGAGGGCTCGGAGGACTCCGGGACGGTGAGGGCGGAGATCGAGCTTCCAGGCGCAGGAGACCCGCGCTGGACCCTCGATCTCCCCTTGCTCCCGAAGCACTCCGGCCTGGTCACGGTCCCCAGCGGCGCGATCATGTTCGCGGACGAGATGTTGGGGGCCGTCGACACCGACGGGGGGATCACCTGGGAGGTGCTCCCCTTTGAAGGTCAGGCCATCGCCTTCGATGGCTCCTCGGGGGAGGTCCTTGTCATGGGAGCCGATGATGGCGATCTGAACTTCGCGGGGGTCTCGAGCTCTGGAGAGCTGCGCTGGACCTCGACGCTGGATGCGGGCTGGACCGTGGACCTCGAGGGCATGGTGATCCGTGGGCGCCGGATGGCGGTGGTGGCAACTTGGGGAGGCAACGGCAACCCCGTGCTCTTCGTGATCGACCGGGGCGACAACGGGCAGGTCTTCGAGCCGCTGTGGTTCTCCGACCCCGGTGAGAACGGGGACGAGGAGACCACCCTCGGGAACATCGTCTTCCGCGAGGACGGCTCGCTGCTCGTGCCGCTCTTCCAGGACCTCGGCGCGGACGGGGTCAGCAACAAGCTCCTCGCCTACGACGAGGCGGGTGGCATGTCGACGGTCTACGAGAGCACGGACCTGGGCCTTCGCCTCTCCACGGTGGCCGTCGCCGACGGGCAGGTCTTTCTCGGGGGCGAGGAGGATGGCAAGGGGGTGCTGATGCGCCTCGACGCTGACGGCGAGGTGCTCTCGAGCGCCACGGTGGGGGACGAGGTCAGCGGGCTTCGGGCCGACAGGGGAGGGGTGGTCTTTGCCGCGCCCATCATCCAGCCGATCGGGGCCGACCTGTTCGCGGGTCGAGTCGACGACCTCGGCGAGCTCGACTGGGTGAACGCCTTCGTCGACAACGAGATCGAGGGTGAGGTGGTCAGCGCGATCGACGTGAACGACCTCGGCTACACCTACTTGCTGACGCTGGCGGGAGAGGGCCTGCGCCTGCGCAGCATCCACCCCTGAGCTAATGCCGAGAAGAGAGGGGCCGCCTTCGCAGGGGCCCCTCTCGGGGGGGCTGCTCTGACCCGTCCAGAGGGGCGCGGCGCTCGAAGCCTTCTACGAGAGTCGCGGCGCCATAGCGCCATCAAGATCTCGCTGCGTACGTTGGACGCCAACCGACGAAGCGAAGCTGAAGAAAGGCGCGAAGAACCACTCAACGACTGCCCGCATGGCCCGAGAGCTCGGTCGAACCGCACCCCCCCAAGAAGCGCTAGCCTCGTCGCCCCCAACGTAACCGTTCAGACCCCAAAAAAGTCGGTGTGATCGATCTCGCGACCGCAGGGATCGACATGCGACGACGGTCGTGATCAAACGGTCATGTGGGGGCTGATGAGAACGCGGAGCTGCCGGACGCCGAGGTCCGGGACGCAACGCTCTCGGCCGCCGAGTTCGAGACCAAGCTCGCCGAGAAGGACGCCCGGATCGCCGAGCTCGAGGGCGAGGTCGCCCGGATCGCCGAGCTCGAGGGCGAGGTCGCCCGGATCGCCGAGCTCGAGGACAAGGTCGCCAAGCTCGAAGCCAAGATCGAGCAGCTGCTCGAGAAGCTCGGCCAAAACTCGAGCAACTCGCACCTGCCCCCGTCGAGCGACGGCCCCGGGGCCGGCAAGAACGAGCGCAAGCCCAAGTCGAAGGGCAAGCGCAAGCGCGGCGGTCAGAAGGGCCACCGCGGCGCGCACCGGGAGCTGCTGCCGCCCGAGCGCGTCGACGAGGTCATCGACCTGTTCCCCGAGGTCTGTCTGGGCTGCGGTGTGACGCTGCCGCAGCTCGTCGACGACGAGCCGCGCCGTCATCAGCTGCTCGAGCTCGAGCCGAGCGGCCCCCACGTCACCGAGTTTCGTCGGCACGAAGTGGCGTGCAGCCGCTGCGGCGGCCGGACTCGCGTGTCGTGCCGCGAAGCGAAGATCCCCGCGTCGTCGTTCGGGCCGCGCCTGGTCGCCGTCGTGGTGATGCTGACCGGCGTCTACCACCTCGGCCGGCGCAAGGTGCAGCGCTTGCTCGGCGAGCTGTTCCACATTCAGATCTCGCTCGGAGCGTTGAGCGCGATGGAGGCCCGCGCGAGCGCGGCGCTGAAGCCCGCGTTCGACGAAGCCAAGGCCGAGGCCGAGCGCGCCGAGGTCAAGCACACCGACGCCACGCCGTGGATCCGCGCCGGCTCGTTGATGTCGCTGTGGGTCCTCGCGTCGACGCTGGTGACGGTCTATCGCATCCTCGACGACGGGCGCCGGGAGACGATCCGACCGCTCTACGGCCCGCCCAAGGGCATCCTGGTCAGCGACCGCGCGACGGTCTTCTTGTTCTGGGAGATGGCGTCGCGGCAGATCTGCTGGGCCCACCTGCTGCGCAAGTTCGTGTCGTTCTCCGAGCGCGACGGCCCCGTGGGCGCGCGCGGCCGCGAGCTGCTCGAGCGCACGTCGCTGGTCTTCGAGTACTGGCGCGGCTTCGTCGACGGCGCGCTCGACCGCGCGCAGCTCGAGCGCCTGCTCGAGCCGGTGAAGCGACAATTCGAGGCCGTGCTCGCGCGCGCGGTCGCGGACCAAGAAGCGCGGCTGTCGGGGTCGTGCGCGGACATCCTCGCGCACGCCGACGCGCTGTGGACCTTCGTGACTCACGAGGGCGTCGAGCCGACCAACAACCATGCCGAGCGCGAGCTGCGGGCCTTCGTGCTGTGGCGCAAGCGCTCGTTCGGGAGCCAGAGTGAACGCGGCGAGCGCTTCGCCGAGCGGGTGATGACCGTCGCGCACACGGCCCGCAAGCTCGGCAAGGACGTGCTCGACTTCATCGTCGGCTGCGTGCGCGCGCAGCTCGAGGCCACGACGGCGCCGCGGTTGCTCGAGGGCTCCGCGTCCGCGACCTGATCACGCTCACGCGCGAGCGCGACCGGCCTTGCCGTTGACCGCGGGGAAGTAGCGCGTCCAGTTTCGCTGGCCGACGGTGCGGACGCGACCGGCTCGCTTCAACGCCGTCATCGGCCGCTGCAGCTCCCGGACCGAGACGCCGAGCGCGGCGGCGAACACGATCATCGACTCACCGGGCTGCTCGTGGACCAGTGAGCACAACGCGTCGGCGAGCTCGGCGAGCTGTTGCTGCGACCGCCGCTTGCCCGGCGTCCGCGTCGCTTTCTTGCTCGGCTTGGTCGGCGGGCTCGCTGTCGCGCAGAACGCCCGCTCCACGGCCCGCTGCGCCGCCTGGCGGCCCTCATCGACGTATCCGGCGATGAGGGCCTCGATCTGCGTGGCGAGCTCTTGCGTGCTCTTCGGCGTGTCCATCGTCCGCGATTCCCACGCGACGCTCTGGACCTCAACACCCCACGTGAACAGTTACCCCCCAACTGGGGCTCAGGTTGAGCCACCCGCCGCTGCGACAACACTGAGCAACTGCGCGGCGAGGTAACCCTCGAGCAAACTCTCCATCGCGCTCACGTCTAGGCTGTCTTGCTTCCAGCTTGCATCTGCGGCGTCCAGAGCGTCGTAGTACGAGGACTTGTTGTCGGCGATCATCTCCGGGATCGTCTTTTCTCCTGGCAAGACGAACCCTGTCTTGACACACAAGACCAGGTAGGAGGCGACCCGTGACGTCCTGCCGTTTCCGTCCCCCCACGGATGGATCCAGTTGAGCCTCCACATCACGTACGACGCCAAGTGAAGGGCGGTCGCCTCTTCCCAGTGGTCGTTCACGTAGTCACAGAGCTCCTCAAGAAGCTCCTGGACGTCAGATGCTTCGGGAGGCTGGTGCTGTGTGTTCGAGATGGATACTGGGTGGTTTCGAACGTGGCCGGCGCTGGGTTCGAGTCCCTGGACCGCCTCACGATTCAAATTCTGCAGCGTCGACACGCGCAATCTGAACCGACTGCCTTGGAGACCCGCTTCGATTATCTCCATCATCCGGTCGAACTGCCGGACACCGTTCTCCGCCTCCAACTGGGCTCTCTCTTCTGGAGAGAGCTGAGGTAGAGGAGCCGACTGCTCGGGAACGCTCTCACGGTCGCTCATCAGAGAGCCTCTGAGCAGCGTCGTCGATGTGTTCGCGTGTAATGCGCTCGTTCTCGATATGTGTGTTCCCGAACGCAAAACTCCGACGCTGGGACTCGCGCTGAGAGTTGGTCATCGTCACCGCTCGCGCCTTCTGGATGAGCGCCTCAAACTCGGGATTCATAATGTTGGGTTACACCTAACAGAACAGGAACGCAACAGACCTATCAGGACCACTCGCGACCAGCCAGAACCCGCAGAGAGAGCTCCATCAAGAGCCAGTTCCGGCGACTGGCAGAGACGCCCGTGTCGTCCGACCGCGCCGGACCACCCGATCCACAGTTTGGCAGCCGCGATGCTCGGCGTCCCGCTCGACCGACTGAACACGTGGTAGCGAGCCCCAAGTGGTCGTGCAGCGCAGCTTCACCGACGGCCACTTCGGCGCGCCCAAGTCGGGGAAGACGCGCTCGGTTCCGATGACGCCGCGAAGCGCGGCTGCCCTCGAGGCTCTCCCTCGGGGCCTCGGCGTCCCTCTGCCCAGACGATGATCCCCCGCCATGCGAGGGACGAGTTGGAAAATCTGGGTCGCTGTGATGACGCTTAGCCTGCTCCAGGTGGCGATCGCAGGCTAAAACGACATTCGTTGGAAAAAGCCCTTGACCCAATCCGGGCTTGGGCCTACAACCCTGCTCCCCACGGAACTGACCGTGACTGGTGCGGGGTGGAGCAGCCAGGTAGCTCGCCGGGCTCATAACCCGGAGGCCACAGGTTCAAATCCTGTCCCCGCTACTCAAAAACGAGGTTTAAATCCCTCCCACCGCCCGATCTGGCTCACGCCGATCGGGCGGTGGCGCTATGGTGGCGCGACTCTCGTAGAAGGCTTCGAGCGCCGCCACCCCTTCCTCGCGCGCACCGGAAACCAAGTGCATGTACCGCTGCGTCACCCCCAGTGACTGGTGACCGGCGAGTTCCATGAACTCCCTCACTGGTCGCCCCACAGCGGCGAGGCTCGTGACGAAGGTGCCGAAGCTGGTGCACCCGACCGTCGGTCCCAGCCTTCCCGAGGCCGGCAGCGCCCTCGACCCGCGAAACGCGTAGGAGATCGATTTCATGCTGCGATGGATCAACTCCCCCTTCCTCTTGCGCCAGACGACCCACGGCCGCGCTTTCACCTCGATCGCCTGGAAAGAGATCACTTGGCCAGGTCAGAGATCTCCACTCGTGGCGCGCGAGGGGCACGAAGCTCGGCGAGGACCGCGAGCGGGCGGTTGATGGCGTCGAGGACGAGGATGCTCTGTCGCGGGATGTCCGCTCCGGGCTCGCTGAAGTTGAGGGGGCAGTGGTCCAGGCGCAGGGCCTCGGGATCCTGCTCGTCGGCGACGGCGATGGGCAGGCCGTGGGAGCGACAGATCAGCGGGCGCTGCTCGTAGACCGCGCAGCGTCCATCGATGAGCAGGGCGCAGTGGGGGAGGGCCTCGTCCACGGCTTGCGCGCGGATCCGCTGGCGGAGCGCGGGGTCGTGCGCTTCGAGGGTGGTGAGGGCGTCGCGCAGCGGGGCGGCCTCGACCTCGAAGACCGAGAAGCGCTGGTGGCAGCAGCGGTCGCAGCCGAGGCGGCAGGTGAAGGCCTCGGGGCTGCGGTCCACGGCGGCACCAAAGTGCTGGTCGACGCGGGCGCGGAGCTGGACGAGGTGGGGATCGACTGGATGTGTCACGAGCTGGCTCCCAAGGTGGCGGCGATCTCCGCGAGGGCTGCGCGGAGCTGATCCGTGGCGCTCGCGGGGAAGCTGGCCCCGGCGACGTAGGGGTGTCCGCCGCCGCCGTGGCGCTCGCACAGCGCGCCGAGATCGTGGCGTCGCGTGTCGCGGTCGTGCCAGGGGTTGAAGCCCACGGACAGGCGCAGCTCGCCGTCGACGTGGGTGTAGGCGCCCACGCAGTACGAGATCTCGGGGGCAATATAGTAAGGAATGAAGTGGCTCAGCACCCGGGGTGGATCGTCGAGGAGGTCGTAGACGAACACGCCCTCGTGGATGTGGCCGCGGGCGCGGACCAGGGCGATGTCCTCGCGGTGGGCGGCCAGGCGCGGCTCGACCTTGGCGCGGATCGCCTCCGTCTCGGCCAAGGTGGCGAGGGGGGTGGTCAGCAGGGCCTCGATGAAAGCCGCGATCTCGTCGGGGTCGTCGGCGATCTGGATCCACGCGGCGAGGCGCATGGCCGGCTGCTCGTAGAGCACGGCCTCCTCGGGGCTGGCGAAGGCGGCCGAGTCGATGCGCTCGGCCCAGGCGATCAGCTCGGCGTGGGCCGAGAGGTCGACGCCAAAGCGCGCGCGGACGATGCGGGCGAGGTATCCGGTGCAGCTCGGGGCGCTGGGATCGTGAAACTTCTGGCCGCTGCGGTCCGCGTCGAAGTGCGCGCGATCACCTTCGAGCTGAAAGGCTGAGCGGTGATGATCGAAGTACCAGGTCAGGCCCTCGCGCTGGGTGTAGCGGAAGTCGAGGATCGCGGCCTCGTCGGCGCCGGCGAAGTCGGCGTCCTCGAAGGGGTCGCCGCGGCGGTGAGCCTTGGGGAGGTAGCGCAGCTCGATGCCCTCGCCGTGGCGAGCGCGCATGAAGGCCGCGAACAGGGCCGCAGAGGCGGCGCCGTCGAAGCAGCGACCGTGGTGGAGCACGTGGACGCGCATGAGTCGGCGCAGGGTAGGGGGCCCGGGCGGCCGAGGTCCAGCGCGCCGGGGGGTCGTTCGCTCGGGAAAGTTGTATCGTTCCAAGTTGCTGGGATTGCTTGGTTAATTCCTCCGTTGTAAAGGCCGAGTCTCAGGCCTCCCCGGCGGCGCGGGGATCCAGGTACCGACGCCCGCGCGCCGCTTTTTTGGGCTCCTCGGGCAGCGTTGCTATCGCAGGAGCATGCCCGCTTCGCGATCTCGCGCGCCTCGTCTCCTGGGACTCGTGGGGGCCCTCGGCCTGCTGGCCGTGGCGCCGGGGCTGGGCGCTTGCGCCCACGACACGGTCAGCCCCGAGGAGCAACTCGAGTCGGCGGACAACCACTACGACATCGCCCTGGGCTCGGCGCAGGTCGGCGGCTTCGACGACGCGAAGAAGCAGCTCGAGCTGGCCCTGGAGATCGTGCCGGAGCACGCGAACTCCCACTACCTCATGGGGCTGATCTTGCTGCACGAGGGGCGGACCATCGTCGAGTTCATCGAGGCCGAGATGTGCCTGACGGACGCGGCCGCGGACGCCCAGCGCCAGCGCGCCGACGAGCTCCACCGTGCGGCCCACGAGTCGTTCTCGAGCGCCGCGCAGAGCTACCCGGAGAACGATCCTGGCCTCGGCCGGGCGCTCAACTCCATGGCCGTGATCTCGCTGTACTTTCACGACTACGCGCGCGCCCAGGAGGAGCTCGAGCGGGCCCTGGAGACGCGCTTTTACACGGAGAAGTACTCGGCCCTGGCCAACCTCGGCTGGGCCTACTACGAGCAGGGCGATCTGGTCTCGGCGATGACCGAGCTGCGCCAGGCCGTGCTGATGAACCCGGACTTTTGCGTGGCCCGCTATCGCCTGGCGCAGGTCTACCTCGACTATCAGATGACCGAGGAGGCGCTCGAGGAGGCCACGCGCGTGCTCGCGGACGATCGCTGCCCGATCCAGGACGCGCACCGCGTCGCTGGCGTGGCCCAGATGCGCTTGGGCGAGATTGACGCCGCGAGCGGATCCTTCCAGAGCTGTCTGGAGATGGCACCGCGCAGTTGCCTCGCGCGGGACTGTCAGCGCTTCCAATCCCTGGCAGCGGCCGATGCGCTGCCTGGGCGCGATTAGGCCCACTGCCTCGCCTTGGCCAGCCAGCGCCCCGCTGGGCCGCCGTGAGCTCTCCCGACACCGCGCGCCCTTGCCCGCCCCGTGGGGCTGCCTGCACACTTGCGCCCGATGCGAGTCGACACGGGTCGCCTGCGGGTCGTGGCTGCAGAGCCAATCGAGCCCCCCGAGCTGAGCGCAGGCCCCCGAGGGGCCGACGCAGGGATCGAGGATCCCAAGACGCCTGGGGCGTACATCCGCGTGCACCGTCAGCGTCAGGGCATCAGCCTCGATCAGCTGGCCGCGAGCACCAAGATCCCTCGCCGGCAGCTCGAGCTGCTCGAGGCCGATCGCTTCGAGGAGCTCCCGGGGGTGGTGTTCACCAAGGGCTTCTTGCGCTGCTGCGCCCGCGCCTTGGATCTCGATCCCGACGCCGTCATGGCGCTGCTCTACGAGCGCGAGCGCGAGCAGCTGCGGGCGAGGCGGCGCGAGGCCGTTGCCAGCGCGGGGCCTTCGTCGGTCATCCGCCCCGACGACAGCCGCCGGGCGTCCGCGCACCAGCCGAACCTGGCCTATCAGGTCCGCGCGTGGGTGGTCGAGCGTCTCGATCATCTGCCGAGCGCGCGGATCTTGATGTGGCTGGTGGTCGCTATCTTGGTCGCCATCGTGGTGCTCATCGCGTTCACCCTGGCCAGCGGCCAGAGCCAGCAGATCGGCGTCGGCGGCCTCTAATTGAGCTGCGCGGACGCGCTGACGTACCATCGCGCCCCCGAGAGCTCCCTTGGCGCGGACCAACAAGATCGACCTGACCCGACTGGTCCGGCGCGACGAGCCCCGTCGCCTGGCCCGGGCGCTCCAGCGCCTCGACCAGGTGCAGATCGCCGCGCAGGTCGACAACCTGCCTGCGGGCGACCAGGAGCGCATCCTCAAGATGCTCCCGGTCGAGCGTCGGGCGGCGGTCTTTGGTGAGCTGCGCTACGAGACAGCGGCCGAGATCGTCCGCCGCCTGGCCCCCGAGGAGGTCGCGGTGCTCCTCGACGACCTCGAGTCCGACGACCTCGCGGACATCCTCGGGCGCGTCGAAGAGCAGCAGCTGCGCCAGATCCTCCAGCGCCTCGATCCCGAGGACGCCGACGAGGTCGAGCAGCTGCTCGGCTACGACGACGAGAGCGCCGGCGGCATCATGTCGCTGGACTTCATCAAGGTCGACGACAACGTCACCGTCGCCGAGGCCGTGCGCGCGATTCAGGAGGTCGAGGACCCGCCGGATCAGGCTTTTTATGTCTACGTCGTCGACGAGGACGAGCGCCTTGTCGGGGTCGTGTCCCTGCGCAAGCTGCTGACCAGCCGGCGCGACGACCCGATCCGCCAGGTGATGCTCAGCGAGATCCAGTACGTGGACCGCGAGGCCGACCAGGAGGACGTGGTCGAGACGGCCTCGCGCTACGACCTGGTCGCGGTGCCCGTGGTCGACGAGCAGCGCCGACTCGTGGGCGTGGTCACCATCGACGACATCGTCGACGTCATCCGCGAGGAGGCCACGGAGGACATCCTCAAGATGGCCGGCGCCGGCGAGGAGCTGTTCGAGACCCGGGCGTTTTGGTCGAGCTTCAAGGCGCGCATGCCCTGGCTGGCGGCCGCGGCGCTCGGCGGGGTGCTGGTCGCTGCCGCGCTCTCGGGCTTCGAGGTCGCGCTCCAGACCGTCCCTGCGCTGGCCCTGTTCATGCCGGTGATCGCTGGCATGGGCGGAAACGTGGGCACCCAGAGCTCGACCATCGTCGTCCGCGGCCTGGCCGTGGGCTACGTCGAGAGCAGCCAGATCGGCAAGCTGGTGCTGCGCGAGATGGGCCTGGGCATGGCCCTGGGCGGGCTCTACGGCGTGCTGATCGCCGTGGCGGCGCCCCATGTCGGGGCCGAGGTCAGCGATCCGCTGGCCCTCGGCGGCGTGCTGACCCTGGGCATGATGGGCTCGATGACGATCGCGGCCACGGTCGGGACCTCGATCCCCCTGGTCATGCACAGGCTGAAGATCGACCCGGCGGTGTCGACCGGCCCCTTCGTGACCACGGCCGTCGATATCCTCGGGCTGATGTTCTACTTTTGGCTGGCCACGGTGATGCTCGGGGTCTCGCTTTGAGCGGGCGCCGGTCCGAGCCCGGCGACGGCACCCGCGAGCTGACCCCGGCGGTGGTCCTGCGCACCCGCTCCTTGCGCGAGGCCGACCTGGTCGTGATCTTGCTGACCCCCGGCAACGGCAAGCTCGACTGCATCGCCCGCGGGGCCCGGCGCAGCCGCCGACGCTTCCCCGGCGGCCTGCCGGTGGGCGCTCGCGGCGAGGCGGCGCTCGGCCGGGGCAGGGGATCCCTGGTCCCCCTCGAGCACTTCGCCGCGGGCTTCGATCACTCGGGCCTCGGCCGAGATCTCGAGGGCTTCGCCTACGTCAACTACCTATGCGAGCTCACAGATCGCCTGGTCGAGGGCAGCGGCGCAGATCCTGCGAGCTTCGCGTTGCTGTGTGAGGCCATCGAAACCGTGATCAGCGGGGGTGCGTGCGAGGGGGGAGGGAGCACGCGGCCCGCGATCCTCCGGCGCTTCGAACTCGGCCTGCTCGAGGGCCTCGGCCTGCTCCCTGCGCTGGACCGCTGCGGCGTGTGTGGATCGCCGGTGCTCGCGTCGATCGGGGTCGACGGTCGCGGCGTGCCCTTCTCCGTCTCCCGCGGCGGGGCGCTGTGCCTGGCTCACTCGCGCGCCGCAGGGGGGATCCCGGCGCCCGTGCTGGCCCTCGCCAGGGTCTTGCTCCACGAGGACGAGGACGGCCGGCGGGCGGCATACGAGGCCGCCTCTGCGCAGACTCGGCGCGGCTTGCGAGACCTGTGCCGCGAGCTGATTGCTCCACATCTGCGCGCGCCGCTGCGCTCCCTGGCCTTTTTCACCCAGCTCCCACGGTCTGGAATTCCCTCGGGTTCTTGATAGCTTTCGGCTTCATGCCGCTCTCGCTCAGCCAGGCAGCCCGTGGCCTCTCGCGCCGTGCCATGGCGCTCGCGCTGACCTTGGCCCCGCTGACCATGATCAGCTGCGGCGAGGGCAACCCGGGCACGGATCCGCCCGCGGACAGCTTCATCTTCCCCTCGGGGCTGCTCATCGACCCGCGGGTCTCGACCGCGGCCACGGGGACCTGTGAGAGCGACGCCGACTGCGGCGCCGACGAGGCTTGCGGGGCCAACCAGTGCCGGGCCAAGGCGCGCTGGCTGCTGGTCACCAACGCCAACAGCGACCAGCGCTACAACGCCGGCTCGATGCTCCCGGTCGACCTCGACGCCTACTGGGAGGCGGCCTTCGACGACCCCACGGCGATCCTCTCGGCCGGGTCCAGCCTCGACCGCGAGACGCCTTGCCGGCGCATCGCCCAGCGCCCGCAGGCGGTCGAGTGCACCGAGGAGCCCTTCGTCCTCGACGAGGCCACCGTCCACTTTGGCAAGTTCCCCGGGCCCGCGGCGGCCTGGGACGAGGATCCGAGCGACGACGAGGCCATGGTGCTGATCCCCGTGCGCGGAGATCCGAGCATCACCTATGTCGAGCTCTCGGGCGGCCTGAGCGGGGACGACCTGCACCTCGAGTGTGGCCAGGCCAGCGACGAGGACGGGGGGCGCTACTGCGGCGACGCGCACCGGCTCCGCTTCTTGCGCAACGACCCCGACGCCGATCGCATCTCCCGTGAGCCCTTCCGCATCCAGGTCAGCACCGATCCCGAGCCGCTCGCCTTCGTCACGCACCAGGGCGACGCCGACTTGAGCCTGCTGGCCCTCGAGGGCCTCCAGGTCGGCGGCGACGGGCGCCCGGCGATCGTCCACCAGACCAACATGTTCTCGGAGACGGGGACCTACGCCGGGGGCTTTGGCATCGCCCAGCGCCCCTGCGACCCCGAGACCAACGCGCCGGCGAGCACGCTGGAGTGCACGCGCCCGCTGCTCTACGCCTCGCTGCGCTGGCAGGATCCTCTCGCGATCCAGGTGTTCACCGCCGTCGACTTCGAGCCGCTGCCCGAGAGCGAGCAGGTCTGCGTGGGCCCCGACGAGCTCGACACCCCGGGCGGGATCATCTGCGAGCCGCAGTCCGTGCCCCTGCTGCGCTTTGGCGCCGGCGGCCTGTCGACCCTCCAGGTCTCCTCCGCCGCGCTCGCGCGCCTTGCCGACGTGGCCTTCTCGGCCAGCGGCGACGAGCTCTACGTGCTCCAGGTCAACCCGGGGGCGCTGATCCGCGTCGACACCTCCCTGGGCGAGGACCAAAACCCGATCAACTACCCGGTCTCGACCGTCGAGGTGTGCGCTCGGCCCACGACCTTGAGGATCTACGACGACGGGATCAACGACTACGCGCTGGTCTCCTGCTACCGCAGCGCCGAGCTGTTCATCGTCGACCTCAGCAACCTCAGTGTGGCCGGGCTGACCCGCGCGGGCATCGGCCCCGACCAGCTCGAGATCGACTACGCCCGCGAGGCCGTCTACGTCGCCAACAGCCTCGACGCCACGGTCAGCGTGATCGACATGGCCCGCGACAGCGCCACGCGCTTCACCGAGATCGGCCGCATCGGCCTGTCGGAGCCCTACGTGCAATGACCCGACCCCGACCCGGCCCCATGCTCAAGCTCAAGCCCACGCTCACGCTCACGCCCGCGCTGCTGGCCGCGTTCACCCTCGCCGCTTGTAGCGAGGACGAGACCGAGGACACGCCCAACCGCGTGCTCGACCGGCCCACGGACGTGGTGCTGATCTGCGCCGACCGGGTGTGCGAGACCGACGAGGACGACGTCGAGACCTGCGAGGCGGTCATGCAGCCGCTCGAGGTCTGCGACCAGGAGACGGGCTCGTGCACCTCGGACAACCCGCACCTGATCGGCTTCGTCGCCAACTCCGAGCGCAACGAGGTTGCGATGTTCACCACCTGCGGCAACCGCCTGGTGGACATGAGCGCCGAGGTCCCCGGCTACAATTTCATCCCCGCGGGGATCTTGCCCACGGAGCTCACGGCGAGCAGCAACGGCTGCCGGGTGTACTCCGCGAACGTCGGCAGCTGCGATCTCTCGCTCCTCGACGGCGAGGGCCTGTCCTACTACGCGCTACAGATCGACAACCCGGCCATCGAGCAGCCGAGCACCCTGGTCTCGCAGCTGCTGCCCCAGCGCTTCGACGAGGAGGCCGGGGAGTGGCTGGCGATCGGCGCGCGGCCCGGAGAGATCGTCGCCGTCCCCAGCGCGCTGACCACCGCGACGACCTTCGACACGGGCACGCCGCTCGACTCGAGCTGTGATCCGCGGTCCGCGGGCAGCGTCTACGTCAGCTTCCCAACCTGCAACCTGGTCGCCGAGATCGACGCGCAGACCGGGCACGTGCTCCAGAGCCGCCAGTTCGTCAGCGACGGGGAGGGCGGCGTCGACGTCGTGGACACCGGCCTCTCGCCGATCTGTCCGGTCGAGTGCCCCTCGCAGTTCGAGGACGGCCTGCCTTCGGGGCTGCCCGCCGTCGACGCGGATGGACCCTTTCCCCAGGCCCTCGAGCTGCTGACCCCAACCGACGCGCCGGTCGACACCGAGGACACCGACTACGACGAGGCCGACGCGATGGTCGACTCGCGCAGCCTCTTCGTGGGCGGCCTGGGCTCGGACACGCTCTTCGAGCTGCGCATCGCCGAGGACGGCGTGTGGGAGAGCGAGTCCAACGCGCTGACCCTCACGGACGCCGGGGGCATCAAGCGCATCCGCGTGAGCCCGGCGGTCAACGTCGAGTTCGAGGAGTCGAACTTCGCCCAGTTCCTCTACGTGATCGCTGGCGACGGCTCGACCCGGGTGGTCGGCCGCGGCCTGCCCGTGCCCGACGACGAGCTGGGGACGGAGTGCGAGACCCAGCTCGACCCCAACGCGATCCCGGCGGGGGCCAAGCTGGCCTGCGTGCCGGTCAGTCAGGTGCCGGCGGGGACGATCCCGGCGGAGCGCCGCGGCACGGCCCGCGGCCCGGGGATCCGCGCCTCGAGCGGTGGCGAGATCACCGACTGGATGTTCCGCAAGACCTACGGCGAGGAGGAGGGCTCCGCGCCCTTCGACGAGCCCGGGGTGGTCGCCGTCGGCGTGTCCACCGACGCCGAGGCCATCTACGTGGTCATCGACCAGGAGGGCTTCAGCGACGGCACCGCGCAGGTCACCGACTTCAGCGGGGTGCCGGCGGGCTACGACCCCTCCCACGTGATGGACGCGCGGCTCTTCCCGCACGCGCAGTGGCCCGACCCCTCCTACGACGGGCCGTTGGCGCTGCCCTCGGTGGCCGACGAGGACACCACGCGGCTGATCCCCAGCGACGGTGGCCCGACCCGCGACCTCGCCCCGAGCCTGCGCCTGATCGACGGTGCCTACCTCGACAAGACCTACGCCGACAACCTCAACGTCGACACGGACTTCGATCTGCTCGCCTCGCTCGAGCTCGAGAGCTCCGACGGCGAGACCGGCATCCTCTACAGCGAGGACGTCCCCAAGGTCGTGGTCCACGACTACCGCAGCTGGTTCGAGTCGAGCTGGACCCTGGCCTGGGAGGGGACCTTGGTCTCGACAGCCTCGACCGGGCGGATCGCCTGCGACGAGCCCGGCTGGGAGGGGGGCACCTGCCTGATGTCGGAGGCCGGCGTGTCTCGCCTGCACGACGACTCGGCCAGCTTCTGCGACACGGGCGTGCTGCCCGGCGACAAGCTGGTGCTGATCGGCTGCTACGACGACGACGACTGCGGCGACGGGCGCAGCTGCCTGCGCGAGAGCGCCGCGGGCGGCGAGAGCTCGGGCATCTGCATCTCCGAGCAGGCCTACGACGAGCGCGCGGCCGAGCTGCGCCAGGTCTGCGCGGACTTCATCGCCGATCCCTGCGGCGAGGCCCACCGCGAGTTCACGATCACCCGCGCCTTCCAGGACTCCTTGTGGCTTCAGTCCATGGACCGCCGGCCGATGCCCTACGTCAGCGCGGTCGAGGGTGAGGACGGACTGACCATCAGCGAGACCGTCGACCGCTTCGTCTGCGCCGACGAGCAGCCCGGTGACGGCTGCGACAGCGACCAGGAGTGCGTCGACTACCTCACCGAGATCAACGACGGCGTTGCGCCCGAGGAGGACTGGGTCTGCGTCGACCAGCGCTGCCGGCGGCCGTGTGAGAACGAGGACGAGTGCGTGCTCCGGCGCCTGCCTGGGCCGGCCTGCTTCGCCGAGTTCGTGCGCTACCAGATCGACCTCCGTGACGCCTTCTTGCTCTCGGGTCCGATCAACTATCGCGACGAGCTCGTCGACGTGGACCCCGACACCGGTGAGTGCGTGGCGACCACCGACACGCAGATCTCCCGGCTGCTGACCAGCCGGATCCCGCTGCCTGCGACCGACGACCCCGAAGACCCCGACTGGGCAGATTTCCCCATCTGCCCCTCGGACACCGTCGAGCCCAGCGATCCGAACCCCTGCCGGATCGACACTGCACGCAACGCCAGCTCGCCCTTCCACAACCTCACCTATGTCGGTGAGACCGTCAGCGCGATCCGCTTCTCGAACCCGATCTTCAGCCTGATCATCGACCTGACGAGCGTCGACAGCCTCTCGGCGCCGGTGCCCGGCTACGAGGACTACCCCTGGCCGGTCGACTTCGCGGGCTTCCAGCGCGCACGGATCGGCCGCGACTACCAGGAGTCCTTCGACATCGCGTCGGGCTACAGGCCGTTCGCGGACATAGTCACCCTCGGCGGCTACCCGATGACCTACCCGGTGCGGATCATTCCGGCCCCCGAGCTGGACCAGGCCTTCATCGTCGACGGGTCTGGGCCCGGGACGACCTCGTCGATTCGCGGGCAGGTGCTGCAGGTGGAGCTCACCGGGACGGTCGACGCGGTCGAGGAGTTCGACGGGGTGCGCTAGAGCGGCGACCGGTCGCCGCTCTAGGAGCTCCTCGTGTGTCGCTCGGGTCCGCGCGTCACAAACGCGCGCGGCGGCGACGTCCAGGCACTCTCCGTCGCGGCCCCATCCGTGGATTTGCGGTATCGTAGGGCGAGTGGGCACAGAGTACCGACTCAAGATCGGGGGCCGTACCATGAAGCTGCCCCAGGGCACGCTGGACGTCGGGCGCATGGCCGACTGTTGGCTGACCCTCGACGACGATCTGACCAGCCGCTACCACGCCCGCTTTCACGTCGGCGCGGCTGGCGTCGAGCTCGAGGACCTCGGCAGTCGCAACGGGACCTTCGTCAACGGCCAGCAGATCGAGGGCCGGCGGCGCCTCGCCCATGGCGACGAGCTGCGCATCGGCCGAGAGACCATCGCCGTGCTCGGTGACGAGGAGGAGGACGAGGCCAACGGCGCGCTGCGGCGGACCATTGGCCCCGGTGAGGACTCCAAGTTCCCCACGCTGATCGGCCAGCTGGTCGAGAAGAGCCTCAACATGGGCAAGCTCAAGGAGGCCGAGCGCTACGCCCTGGCTCTGACCAACCAGCTGACTACCACCCGGGTGGCGGTGGATCACCCGACCTCGCTCTCGGCCGTGCGCTGTCTGGTCGCCCTCGCCGAGAAGACGGCCTCTGGAGTGTGGATCGATCGCCTGTTCAAGCTCCACGCCGTCAACCGCTGGATCATCCGACCCGAGATCCTCGAGCGCGTGCGTGGAGCCCTCGACCGCATTCCACGGGTGCCCGGCAATGGGATGCAGGACTACGAGGCGGCGCTGCGCCAGATGAGCCGGGAGGGCGAGGACGTCGACGGTCGGCTGACGGCGACCATCGCCGAGCTGACGGACGCCTACACCAAGAACTGAGCCCTCAGCGCGGCTGCACGCCGCCTTGGCGGCGCGGCTCGGCCTGGGGGTTGCGCTCGTCGAGCAAGATCACCGGCGCGGCCGCCTGGCGCCCGGGGCTCCAGTAGAGCAGCTCGGCCTCGTTCTCGCGCATGCGCAGGAAGGTGAACTGGACGCGCTCCCGGGGCATGAGCACGTCGTGGGTGAACACGGCCAGCCAGGTCCCGGTGTTGTAGTACCAGGCCGGCTGCCCCCCGGGGCGCTCGAGCCGCCACAGGACCTCGTCGTGGGTGTGGCCAAAGGCCACCACGGGCACGTCGAGGATGTTGACGATCTTCTGGGCCGCGCGGCGCAGGGGCGAGGAGTTTTGCCGCGGGCTGCGGAACAGGCCCCAGCCGATGCCGAAGATCGCGGCGACCAAGAAGGTGAAGTCGAGGGCCATGAAGAGCATGGCCTTGACCATGAAGCCGCCCTTGAGCTGGGCGATGGCGTGGAAGCCCGCGAACCACAGGCCAAAGACCAGGGCCGCGAGGGCGACGATGCCGAGCAGGGCGGTCAGGACCTGGCGGGTGAGGGTGCTGACCGCCTCGACCACGCTGGCTCCGCGCTCCTTGAGCGCGTCGACTTCGCGCAGCTTGTCACCCAGGGCCCCGGCCGTGGGCAGCTCGGCGAGCTCGTCGAGGGCGCGCTTGTGGGCCTCGCGGTAGGCGGCGCGAGCCCGCGACTGGTTTTGGGCGATGCGCCGGATGGCCTGGGGCCAAAAGCGCAGGTGGCTGATCAGCACGCGCCAGATCAGGTGCGGGGTGTTGCTCAGCAGCCACTTGGCGTAGCGGGTGTGCGCCCGGGTGCTGGGCACGATGAAGGTGATCGCGCCGAAGCCGTTGAAGAGGTAGCGCTGGAAGAAGTTGCCCAGCGGCATGTCGTACTCGGACTCGTGGACCTCCCGCGGGGCCTCGGCCAGAGCGCCGCGCAGCTGGTAGGTGAACGCGTTCTCGGGGTCGTACTGGCAGCCGTGCTCGATCCAGATCCGCCCGGGCTCGTACCAAAACCACGGCGGGAAGCGCAGGCGGTCGCCGGCGTCGGCGACCTCGCGCTCGGCCGTGGCCCGCTCGCGGACGCGGCCGAGCACGTATTTTTCGATCTGCCGGCGGACCGGCGCCCACTGGATCTCGATGTCGTGGTTGCCCGGGAGGATCACGACCTCGTGGCCGGCGACGAGCAGGCGAGCGAGGCCGTCGACGAAGCCGGGGTGGCCGTCGAGGATGTCGGCCATGTCCCGGGCCGCGCGATCGGGGGTCATGAACGGCCCGAACTGGCGCTCGACCATGGTCGCCTCGGGGGTCTGCGGCGGACGATCGATGCGCAGCATGTCGAAGGCGTCGCCGTTGATGATGAAGCGCAAGCTCGCGTTGCGCTTGGTCGCGTCATCGATCAGCCACTGACAAAAGGCGCGGAAGTCCTCGTCGTAGAAGAAGGCCTCGAGCTCGTGGTAGCGGCCCGTGAACGCGTTCTTTCCCCGGCCGAGGTGAAAGTCGCTGACGATGACGAGGTCGTGCATCGGCGGGGGAGAAGCCTATCAGCCCGCGCTGGCCCGCGTCACTGTGCGCAGCCACTCGAGGTAGGGACCGTTGACCGCGTGGGGGTCCAGGCCGAGGATCTTGGGGACCTCGTAGGGGTGGGCCTGCTCGAGGGCCGCGATGGCCTCGGCGGCTCGCTCGCTGGGGGTCTCCATCAGCATCAGGACCTCCTCCTCGTCCTGGAGCTCGCCCTCCCACCAGTACAGGGCGCGCGCGCCGGGGAGCAGGTTCGCGCAGGCGATCAGCCGGGCCTCGAGCAGTTGTCGGGCCAGGGTGGGGGCCACCTCGGCGGGGGCCGTACACAGCAACACTCGCAGGCCGGGCTCGCTCACGCCCCGAGTATGCCCCCGGGGCCGCGCGCGCCCAACAGATCGGCGCGCACTCAATGCAGCCCGGCGAAGCCAGCGGCCACGCCCTCGCGGGAGCGGCCGTCCTCGAAGGCCGCGCGCAGCACCGGCGCGTAGCGGGCCACGTCGTGGCCGATGCGACGGACGCGGTCGATGACCCGGGCGTCGCGGAGCTCTCCGGCCTCGTAGGCGGTCGCGGTCGCGGCCGCGTGGAAGGGGAGCACGAAGCCGTGGCACCACTGAAAGCAGTTCTTGACCGCGGTGATCGACATGTCTCCAGTGCCACCGCCGGTCGAGGCGACCACGCCCGCGAACTTGCCGGCGAGCTCCGGGTAGAGGAAGTCGAACCAGTTCTTGAGCGCGCCGCTCATGCTGCCGTGATACTCGGGCGTGCCGAGGATGAAGCCGTCCGCCCAGGCCGCAGACTCGCGGACCTCGATGACGGCGGGGTCTTTGGCCTGGTCCGCGTCACCCCAGACCATGACGGGCAGGGGGGTGCGTTCGAGGGAGAGCTCGCGGACCTCGGCCCCCGCCTGGCGGGCGGAGTTGGCGGCGAGCGCCGTCAGTTGTTCGAGCTTTCCATCGACGCGGCTCGAACCGCAGACCACGAGGATCTTGGGCGTCATGGACGCTGTTTAGACCGGCTGTGTCGAAGGGGCAACGAAGGCCGTGTCAGCTTGCATGTTCGCGGGAATTCTGGCATAGCCAAAGCACCGTTGAAGCTCGTCGAGGTCGTGACTCATGTCATGGCGCGATGGGTTCCGGGCGCGCTCGCGCTCGCTTTTTGACACTCCAATCCGCGCCGGAAGCCTCACGAGGCCCCGGTGGCGAAGGCCAGACCGCGCGCCCATAGCGTCCACGGTCCCCGTTGTTGAAGCATGCAACATCCTGCCCCCGACGTATTGCCTCGATATCGTGCCATCACCCGCGCCAACGTCCACGAGACCCCACAATGGGCCTGGTTGACGGAGGATCAGCGAGAGGCCCTGCGCGTGGTCTCTACGGTCTTGCCCTTCAAGACCAACCAATACGTGATGCGCGAGCTGATCGACTGGCGGCGCGTCCCGGACGACCCGATCTTTCAGCTGACCTTCGTGCAGCCGGAGATGCTCGACACCGAGGACTACGCGACCATGGCGAGGCTGCTGCGCGCGGGCGCAGACAAGGCGGAGGTCGACGCTGCGGCCAACCAGATCCGGGCGCGGCTCAACCCCCATCCCGCAGGCCAGCTGACCCACAACGTGCCGGTGCTCGACGGCCAGCGCCTCGACGGGATGCAGCACAAGTATCGCGAGACGCTGCTCTTCTTCCCCAGCCAGGGGCAGACCTGCCACGCCTACTGCACCTTTTGCTTCCGCTGGGCGCAGTTCGTGGGGCTCTCGGATCTCAAGTTCGCCTCGCGGGAGACGGGCGCGCTGATCGCCTACCTCCAGGCCCACCCCGAGATCAGTGATCTGCTGGTCACGGGCGGCGACCCCATGGTGATGCGCACCAAGGCGCTGCGTCGGACCCTCGAGCCGCTGCTCGATCCTCGCCTCGAGCTCGAGCACCTCGACAACATCCGCATTGGCACCAAGTCCGTGGCCTACTGGCCGCAGCGCTACGTCCACGACAAGGACGCCGACGACCTGCTGCGCTTCTTCGAGCAGATCGTCGCCTCGGGCCGTCACCTGACGATCATGGCCCACTACAACCACCCGCGGGAGCTGAGCACCGAGGTCGCCCGCAAGGCGATCGCACGGATCCGCAGCACGGGGGCGCAGATCCGCATGCAGTCGCCGCTGATCCGCCGGATCAACGACAGCGCGGACGCCTGGGCCGAGCTGTGGCGCACGGGCGTGAGCTTGGGCTGCGTGCCCTACTACATGTTCATCGAGCGTGACACGGGGCCCAAGGGCTACTTCGAGGTCCCGCTGGTGCGCGCCTGGGAGATCTTCCGTGACGCCTACAGCCAGGTCTCCGGCCTGGCGCGGACCGTCCGTGGCCCGTCCATGTCCGCCTTCCCGGGCAAGGTCGCCATCGACGGCGTGACCGAGGTCGCGGGCGAGAAGGTGTTCGCGCTGCAGTTCCTCCAGGCGCGCGACCCGAGCTGGGTGCGCAGGCCCTTCTTCGCCGCCTACGACCCCGAGGCGTCGTGGCTGGGCGATCTGCGCCCCGCCTTTGGGCGCGAGCGTTTCTTCTTCGAGGAGGAGGGCTTCGAGGAGGAGGGCGACGCGCCCAAGCGCGCGCCCAGGCGCTCCCTGCCCACCCTTCAGAATTTCTCCGAACAGTCGCTGGGGAGCTGAGGCGGGGTTCGAGTCCCGCTTTGGCTGAGAGCCGTGGCCTGGTGGCCACGGCTTTCATTTTGTCAGTGGATGCGATAGGAGCCCGCGAGGGGCGATAGATGAAGAACCTTCTCGACTACGAGCTCTTCGCGGGGACCAACCCCAGCGGTGAGGCCTACATCGTCACGGTGGAGGACCTCGGGATCGCGCTGTTGGTCGTCATCGTCGGCCTGGCGCTGTCCTGGACGATCAAGCGGGTGTTCTCGGCGCTGGCCAAGCGGGCCCGACCCGGGTCCACGCGCGAGGCGGTGTTCAGCGCCTTCGACGGCCCGCTGCGCTGGATCTTCCTCGTCGCGGCCCTGTGGGTCAGCTACCTGCTGGCCACCCACCAGCCGATCCGCGCGGGCCTGCTCTCGCCGATCTTCCTGGCCACCGAGCTGCCCTTCTTGATCTGGTTCGCCAACCAGCTGATCAACAACTTCACGGCGATCTGGGGCGAGAAGGCCGAGAACACCGAGGGGACCTTCGACGACCAGCTCGTCCCGGTGGTCAGCACCCTAGCCAAGGTGCTGATCGTCGTCGTCGGCGTGCTCTTGGTGTTCCAAAACCTCGGCTACCAGGTCGGCTCGCTGCTCGCTGGCCTCGGCCTGGGTGGCGCGGCCATCGCCTTGGCCTCGAAGGACACCATCGCCAACTTGTTCGGCTCGATCGTGATCTTCGTCGACCGCCCGTTTCAGGTCGGCGACTGGGTCGAGATCGGCGAGCACGAGGGGACCATCGAGGAGGTCGGGCTGCGGGTCACGCGGATCCGCACCTTTGCGAACAGCCTGATCACCATCCCCAACTCCACGCTCACGACCACGGCGATCAACAACTGGTCGCGGATGCAAAAGCGGCGCATCAAGCTGACCATCGGCGTGACCTACGACGCCACCCCGGACCAGCTCAAGGCGGCCGTCGACGGCATCCTCGAGGCCCTGCATGGCGATCGGCGCATCGCCCAGGACTTCATGCTGGTCAACTTCACGAACTTCGGGGCGAGCAGCCTCGAGATCTTCGTGTACTGCTTCACGCTGACCACGCGCTGGGACGAGTACATGCAGATCCGCGAAGAGGTGCTGTTCGAGTTCATGCGCCGGCTCCACGACCTCGGCCTGAGCTTCGCCTTCCCGAGCCAGAGCCTGTACATCGAGTCCATGCCGCCGGGGGCGCCCCAGGCCATGGATCGCCAGCTGCCGCACTGACGCGGACCATGAGCGCGAGCACGCCTGATCCCTCGGAGACCTTCGAGGCCCTGCGTCCTCGGCTCTTTGGCGTGGCCTACCGCATGACCGGCTCGGTCGCGGACAGCGAGGACATCCTCCAGGAGGTCTACCTGTCCTGGGCCCAAAAGGCGGGCGCTGGCGTCGAGGTCGACAGGCCGGCGGCCTACCTGACCCGCAGCGTGGTCAACCGCGCCCGGGATCTGGCGCGCTCGGCGGCTCGGCGGCGCGAGCACTATGTCGGCCCATGGCTGCCGGAGCCCTGCACCGAGGCGCGCTGCGTGGGCTGGCCGGGGACAGGGCAGGGGCGCGACGCCGAGGCCGGCTTGGAGCTGGCCGACTCGCTGCGCATGGCCTTCATGCTCGTCCTCGATCGCCTCGAGCCCGACGAGCGCGCGGTGTTCATCCTCAAGGACGTGTTTGGCCAGCCCTTCGCCGAGATCGCCGAGATCGTGGGGAAGAGCGAGGTCGCCTGCCGCAAGATCGCCGAGCGCGCGCGCAAGCGGGTCCGGGCCGAGCGGCCGCAGCTCGATCTCGACCGCGAGCGCACGCAGCGGGCCATGTTCACATTCTTGGCGGCGGTCGAGAGCGGGGAGATTGGGCCGCTCACGGCGATGCTGCGCGAGGACGCGGTCTTCCTCAGCGACAGCGGGGGCAAGGCCTCGGCGGCGCGCAAGCCGGTCCACGGCGGGGAGAACATCGCCCGGTTGATGCTCGGCCTGCGCCGCCTGCAGCCCGCCGACGGGCGGGTGGAGCCGGTGTGGATCAACGACGCGCCCGGGCTGATCATGCGCACGCCGGCGGGGATCGAGACCTGCCTGACCGTGGATATCGACGCCCAGGGGCAGATCACCGCGATCTACGCGATCCGCAACCCGGACAAGCTGACCAAGCTCGACGCCGGCCCGACAAAAAAATAGCCGCGGCTGTCACGAAGCGCGGCGGCGCCTCGTCGTGGTGGCGAGATGCCAAAGGACACGACTGACGCTCGCGCGCGCGCCAAGCTGCTGCGCGCGCTGATCCGCCTCCAGGCCGGGAGCGGCCTGGTCTTCACCCTCTTTTTGGCCGCGCACCTGCTGATGGCGGTCTCGGCCGTGTTCGGGCAGGGGCCCTTCGACGCGATCCTCGGGGGGATGCGCGCGGTCTACGATCTCCCGGTGGTCGGTCTCGGCCTGCTGGCCACGCTCGCGGTCCACGTGCTCGCGGGGTGGTGGCGCTGGGCGGCCTTCGGGCGCAGCAAGCCCAAGCCCAAGCAGGAGGTCACCCGCGCGCACCGGCTGGTGGGGCGGGTGCTCTCCTTCGTGGTCGTCGGCCACATCCTGGGCGCCCGCGGGCCGGTGTGGTTCGGAGGCCTCGAGACCGACATGTCCTTGGTGACCTACACCCTCGATCACGCGGGATGGTTCTATTATCCCTACTATGCGGCGCTCTTCGCCGCCGGGGCCTTTCACATGATCCGCGGGGTGCAGGTCGCCGGGGGCTCGCTGCGCCTGGGTCTGCCCGCCAAGGCCCTGCGCATGTCTCAGACGAGCTGGCGGCGCCTGGCCGTGGTCACCCTGGGCCTCGGCGCGCTGATCACGGTGGCGATCGGCGGGAGCTACTACGCCGTCGATCGCTCGAGCTACGCGGCGCTGACCGCCTACATGGAAAAAATCACCCCTTGGTGAGCAGCACCCCAGCTGGGGGCTGTGCAGGGCGGGAGGATTTTTCGTGCAGGTGGGCCAGGGCGCTTGGCGAGGGCCGCTCGGGCCGCCTAGGCTCCACGCCATGAGCGAGCAGGCCGAGCATCAGCCGGGCGGGGTGGTCGCCCTGCGTGACCCCGAGACGACCCTGGTGCCGGGCCCCACGCTGGCCGCGGGCGAGGTGCCCACGCTGGCCGGCTGGGGCGGCCTGGCGCGCCCCGGGGTCGAGGTCCGCGGCGAGGACCTCGAGCGGCTCACGGCCGGGCGGGTGCTCTCTCGCGGCCTCGGCCGGGCCTACGGCGACTCGGCCCTGCCGCCGCCGGGGGTGCTCGAGGTCGCCAGCACGGTCCTCGCCGATCGCATCTTGGCCTTCGACCCGGCCACGGGGCTGCTCCGCGCCGAGGCCGGGCTGAGCCTCTTCGCCCTCAACCGGATCATGCTGCCCCAGGGCTTCTTCCCACCGGTCACCCCGGGCACGCAGTTCGTGACCCTCGGCGGGGCCGTGGCCTCGGACGTCCACGGCAAGAACCACCACGTCTCGGGCTGCTTTGGCGAGCACGTCACCCGCCTGCGCATGCGCGTGGCCGACGGCCGGGTGCTGTGGTGCTCGCGGGAGGCGCACGCCGATCTCTTCTGGGCGACGATCGGCGGCATGGGCCTCACGGGCCACATCCTCGAGGTCGAGGTCCGCCTCGAGCGGGTGCCGAGCTCGTGGATCTGGCAGCAGGCGTTTCGGATCCCCGACATCGACGCCTTCGTCGAGCGGCTCACGGGCTCGGCCAGCGAGTGGCCGATGACCGTGGGCTGGATCGACTGCGTGTCGCGCGGGCGCGAGCTCGGGCGGGGGACCTTGTTTTGCGGGCGCTGGGCCACGGCCGCGGAGGCGCCCGATCGCTTCGCCAAGCCCAAGCCGCGGATCTTCGTGCCCTTTCGCCTGCCGAGCTGGACCCTCAACCAGCTCACGGTCAAGGCCGCGAACACGGTGCTCTACTACAAGCAGCCCAAGCGCAGCGAGGGCGTCGTCCACTGGGAGAGCTACTTCTACCCGCTCGACATGATCCGCCACTGGAACCGGATCTACGGCAAGGCCGGGTTCACCCAGTACCAGTGCGTGCTGCCGCGCTCGGCGGGCAATGGCGCGGCGCGGCGCTTCCTCGAGGTGTTGAGCAAGCAAAGCGGGGGGACCTCGTTTTTGTGCGTGATCAAGGACTGCGGGCCGCAGAGCCAGGCGATGCTGTCCTTCCCGATGCCGGGGATCTCCATCGCCCTGGACATCCCGGTGCGCAAGGACACCCAGGCGCTGATCGACGCCCTCGATCGCCAGACCCTCGAGGAGGGCGGGCGCATCTACCTGACCAAGGACGCCTTCACCCGCGCCGAGCACTTTCGGGCCATGGACGGCGAGCGCCTCGACGCCTTCATGGCCGTGCGCCGACGCTGGGACCCCCAGCTGCGCCTGCGCAGCGCGCAGTCCGTGCGCCTGCTCGGGGATCCCGCCTGAGCTGGCTGGCTGTGGCCAAACGCGCTAACAACCCCGGCCATGCACGTCGCCATCATGGGGGCCACCAAGGGCATGGGCCGCGCGCTGGCGCGGCTGATGGCGGCGCGGGGCGATCAGCTCGCGCTGCTCGGCCGTGACCCGGAGGCGCTCGACGGCTCGGCCCGCGACCTCGAGGTCCGCGGCGGGGGCAAGCATCAGGTCCACACGCTCGCCTGCGACCTCGGGGATCCGGCGAGCTTCGGCCCGGCGCTGGCGGCCGCCGAGCAGGCCTTGGGCAAGCTCGACTGCGTGGTCGTGACCGCCGGGATGTTCGCCACCCAGGAGGCCCTCGAGGCCGATCCCGAGCAGGCCCTGAAGCTCGTGACCCTCGACTTCGCCAACACCGTGGGCTTTTGCGAGCACGCCCGGGCCCGGCTGCTGGCCGGGGGCGGGGGCAAGCTGTGCGTGTTCAGTTCGGTCGCCGGGGATCGTGGGCGCAAGCCCGTGGTCATCTATGGCGCCGCCAAGGCGGGGCTCTCGGCCTACCTCGAGGGCCTCGACCACAAGTACCGCGCGCAGGGGCTGGAGACGATCTGCGTCAAGCCGGGCTTCGTGAAGACCGGGATGACCGCCAACTTGAAGCCGCCGCCCTTCGCCGGCGAGCCCGAGGGCGTGGCCAGGCGGGTGCTGGCGGCCATCGATCGCGGCAAGCCGGTGGTCTACGCGCCGTGGATCTGGCGCTACATCATGCTGGTGATCCGCTGGCTGCCGCGCTTCGTGATGCGCCGGATCGGGTTTTGAGCGCCGCCGCGCGCGGCCTTGTATGATGGTGGCCCATGCGTCCCTTGCTTCGCCAGCGCTGCCGCGCCTGCGGCTCGGAGGTGCTCGAGGGGCTGTTCTCGGGGATGCAGGCCTGGGAGTGTCGCAACTGCGGCCTGGGCGGGGGGCGTGAGCTGGCCGCGGCGCGCTGGCGCCAGCTCGAGGAGCAGGCGAGCGCCTCGCAGGTCGACGCGGTGACGATGAGCGCCGAGGCCAAGCGGGCGGCCGACGCGATGCGCTGGAAGACCGCCCTCAACGCTCTGCGCCGGGCCCAGATGTTGCTCTTGATGCTGCGCTGGGGCCTGGACCTCCAGGCGGACGACGACCCGCGGATCGGGCACGTCCGCCTGAGCGTGCTGGTGTGGAGCAGCAAGTGCCTGCGCGAGGCCGGGCGCCTGGTCGGCGGGTGGCTCTACGTGTCCGCCGACGAGCGCTGGGACCTGTTCGAGTTCGAGGCCAGCCTCGACCGAGACCTGCGGGTGCTGACCGGCGAGGTCACCAACGTGTTCGCCTCGAACGCGAGCTTCCTCGAGGCCCTGGTCGAGCGCCACCTGTCGAGCATGCAGCTGCTGGTGGATCGCAGCGAGCATCTCGACGTGGCTATCACTTGAAAGGGGGCTTTCACAAAGCCCCCTCACTGCGGACGGCAAGCCGCCCTCCGTTCACCCCAAACGCTCGCCTCTTGGCGAGTGGCTGGTTTTGAAAGGGGGCTTTCACAAAGCCCCCTCACTGCGGACGGCAAGCCGCCCTCCGTTCACCCCAAACGCTCGCCTCTTGGCGAGTGGCTGGTTTTGAAAGGGGGCTTTCACAAAGCCCCCTCACTGCGGACGGCAAGCCGCCCTCCGTTCACCCCAAACGCTCGCCTCTTGGCGAGTGGCTGGTTTTGAAAGGGGCTTTCACAAAGCCCCCTCACTGCGGACGGCAAGCCGCCCTCCGTTCACCCCAAACGCTCGCCTCTTGGCGAGTGCGATCTAGTGGCGGTCGCGGGGATCGGGGGGCAGGGCCGGCGGGTCGTCGCGCATCGGCGAGGTCGAGTGCAGCACGTGCTGCATCAGCAGGCGGTTGCGGCTCATGTTGCGGCGCATGGCCTTGAGCGAGCTGATGTTGGCCTCGTCGTGGTCGGCGGTCCGGCCCTTGCGGCGCTTGTCGTCGGCCACGGCGCGCATGACCAGATAGATGATCGGTAAGAGCGCGTACTCGAACACCAGCAGGCCCAAGGTCCCCGCGAGGGCGCCGAGCCACACGAGGATCGACATGGGCTTGGGGACCTCGGCGAGCTCCTGAACGAACTCGGGGACGGCCAGGGCGGCGCCGGTGCTCGGCTGGGCGCCGGTGTTCGCGTGCGCGCCGGTGCTTCGATGGGCGCCGGTGCGAGGGTTGGCGCGGCCTGCGATGAGCGCCCGGGCCTCGGCGACGCTCTGGGGACGGTCGCGGGGGTCGGGCTGAAGCAGGGCCTCGAGCACCTCGCGCAGGCTCGCGGGCACGCTGAGCGCGTCGAGGTCGATGGCCAGGCCCTGGTGGGGGAGCTCGTCGGCGGGGCGCCCGGCCGCGAGGGCGGTGACCGTGGCCCCGAGGGCGTAGAGGTCGACGGCGGGGCCAGCGTCGCCGTGGAGCTGCTCCGGGGCCATGTAGCCGAAGGTGCCGATCATCGTCGAGCCGCCCTCGGGACGGATCGCCACGCGCACGCCGCCAAAGTCGACCAGGTGCAGCTGACCGTCGGCGCTGCGCAGCAAGTTGGCGGGCTTGATGTCGCGGTGGATCACCGGGGGGCTGCGCGAGTGCAGGTAGTCGAGGATGTCCAGGGTGTCGAGGAGCACGCGGCGCAGGTCGGCCGCCTCGAAGCTGCCCGGCTTCTTCATCAGCTCGGCCAGGGTCTGGCCCTCGACCAGCTCCATGACCAGGAAGTAGTCGCCGCTCTGCTCGCTGGCGAAGCTGTCACGAAAACGCGGGATGCCGCGGTGTTTCAGCGAGCGGAGCACCTCGACCTCGCGCTCGAACAGCTCGAAGGCCTTCCAGTCGTGCTGGCCGCCGAGGGTGAACACCTTGACGGCGACCTCGTCCCCGCGCGAACGATCGATGGCGCGGTAGGTGTGCCCTTGGCTGCCGCCACCGAGCAGGTCCATGATCTGGTAGCGCTGGAGACCTTCGAGGGCCACGGGTCACTTTCGATACTGCGCGGCTCAAATGCAAGCGCGCTGGTCGAGAGGGGAGGATCGGGCGAGAATCAGGTCATGCGCGGAAACAGTGGACTGACTTTGATCTTGGCGCTCGGTCTCGTGGGCTCGGCTTGCGGTGACGACTCCGGTGACGGCGCGGCAGACGAACTCGGCTCGGAGAGCACCGAGGAGACGGAGAGCACCGGGGAGACGGAGAGCACCGGGGAGACGGAGAGCACCGGGGAGACGGAGAGCACCGGGGAGACGGAGAGCACCGGGGAGACGGAGAGCACCGGGGAGACGGAGAGCACCGGGGAGACGGAGAGCACCGGGGAGACGGAGAGCACCGGGGAGACGGAGAGCACCGGGGAGACGGAGAGCGCCGAGGAGACGGAGACCGGCGGCGAGGCCTGCGAGGACGCGAGCTTCGTGGGCGTGGGCGCGTCCACGGACGACTGGGGCGTCGGAGACCTCTGTGACGCAGTCTGGGTGTGTGCGAGCGCCGAGCAGGCCGAGTCGTTCGAGGAGTCGCTCGGCCTGAACTGCGCGCCTGGGGGCAGCCTCGGGGACACCTGCCCGGATCAGGCCTGCTACGTCGTCGAGAGCACGACCTTCATCGATGACGAGGACATGGCGCTCGTGTGCGCCGCCCTGGCCGAACCCGGGGTCGACGCGGCCATTTGCCTGGTCCTCGCCTGATCCGAGTCGAGCGCGTCAGTGTGCCGGCGCCCTGGCGCCGGCCAAGACGGGGATCGCCAGGGCGTTGAAGCGCGGTGGGAAGGGGCAGTTGTAGTGCTCGCTGTAGGCACAAAGCGGGTTGGTGGCGCGGTTGAAGTCCAGCAGCGTGGTCTGGCCCGCGGGGGTGAGCAGTTCGATGTAGCGGCCCGCGGCGTAGCTCTGCCGGCCGGTGGTCGCGTCGGTGAAGGGGAGCAGCAGCGGCTCGCCGGGGCCGGTGGCCTCGGCGGCGAAGGCGAAGGCTGTGAGCGCGAGTTCGCCGGGGTGATCGGGGAGCTCGAAGCGCAGGATCACGGCGGCGTAGAGGGTCTTGGTCTCGCCGCGGGAGGTCTGGAGCACCCGTGGCGAGCGATCCTGGACATGCTCGACGCGGGCCGTGACGGCCAGCTGGGGGTCGATGGGGAACCAGTCGACGCCGACGAAGTCGCGACGGCGCGGGGCGTCGCGGTCGTGGATCAGCACCCGCCACTGATCCCCTTGGCGGCCGAGCTCGACGCGCCAGCGGGGATCGTCGCCGACCTGCGCCTCGCCCTCGGGGGCGGGGAGGGCAATTTCGACGTGCTCGGTGATCGTCTGCGTCTGTCCGCCGAGGATCAGGCTCAGGCTGTCGGTGGCAGCCTCGATGTGCACGGTGTTGGGAGAGGGGGAATCGGGCGAGTTCGCGGCGCTGTCTCGCGCCCGCCAGGCGTCTGTCTCGGCGTCGCGCTCGAGGTCCAAGCTGGCGCCTGGGTCGAGGTAGTGGGCGGCGACGGCGGTGAGCACGGAGCTCGTATCGTCGCGGAGCTCCGCGTCGTAGCGGCGCTGGAATTCGGCGGCGGCGGCCTGGCGCTGGCCTGGGTCGAGGGCGGCCGTGCTCGCGCCCGACTCGGGCGTTGGCTGGGAAAGCCCAGCTGTCTGACTGTGGGTCTGGGTTTGAGTCTGGCCGCAGCCGAGGCCCGGGAGCAGGGCGAGGCCGCAGGCGAGCAGCCCGATCGCGCGGCTCATCAGAGGATGACCCCACCCTCGCTGAAGATCATCAAGGTCACCGGCCCGTCGTTGATCAGCTCCACGTCCATGTGCGCGCCAAAGCGGCCGGTCTGCGTGGGCAGGCCGCGGCTGCGCAGCTCCTCGACCACGGCCATGTAGAGCGGCTCGGCGCGGGCCGGGTCCTCGGCGCGATCGAAGCTCGGCCGCCGGCCCTTGCGGATGTTGCCGGCGAGGGTGAACTGGCTGATCACCAGCACGCCGCCCTCGACGTCGGCGAGCGTGCGATCCATGGGCTTTTGACCGGGGAAGATGCGCAGCCCGGCGATCTTGCGCGCGGTCATGTGGGCGTCGGCGATCCCGTCTCCACGCTCGACCCCGACCAGGGCCAAGATACCGCGACCGATCTCGCCGACGACCTCTCCGTCGACGCGAACGCTCGCCCGGCTGACTCGCTGAATGACCGTCTTCATGGCTCGCCTCCAGACATAGCGCGAAGGCTCGCGCAGGTCGAAGCGGCGGACAGCTGGCGAAGCTGGTCGGGCCCCCGAGCGGAGCGCTCTGGCCCGAGCGGAGCGCTCTGCCCCGAGCGGAGCGCTCTGCCCCGAGCGGAGCGATCTGGCCCGAGCGGAGCGCTCTGCCCCGAGCGGAGCGCTCTGCCCCGAGCGGAGCGCTCTGCCCCGAGCGGAGCGCTCTGGCAGCTCAGTGGTAGAGCCGAGCCGTGGTGCAGTGGGCCTGGAGGGCCTCCACGGCGTCGAAGAGCTCGGCCACGTCCTGGCCGGCGGCGCTGCCTGGGGCGTCGAGGCTGGCCGTGCTGCCGTGGGCCATGGCCTCGGCGTGGGCGACGCGACGGGCGATGGCGACGTCGAGCACCGGCAGGCCCATGGTCCGCAGATCTCGGGGCAGGGCCGCGCTCAAGGTGGTGCGCGCGTCCACGGCGTTCGGGACCATCGCAAACTGCAGGCGCGGGTTGAGGCGCCGGGCGTCGAGGCAGGCCTGGGCGACGTCGACGGCGGCCCAGACGTCGAGGGGGCTGGGCCGACAGGGGATCAGGGCGAGCTCGGCGACCTCGAGCACGGCGGCGAGGATCTCCGGGTCGCTGGGCGTGTCGACCACGGTCAGGTCATGGCCAAAGGAGAGGGCGCGCAGGCGCTCGGCCTGACCCGGGGCGGAGCCGGGCAGAGCCAGGGCCGGCGGGGTCGGGTTCTCGGCGGCCGAACGCGACCACGCGTGGGCGTCGCCACGAGGGTCGAGATCGACGAGTAGGGTCCGGCGACCTCGCGCGTGGGCCTCTGCGGCGAGGGCCACGGCCAAGGTCGTGCGTCCGGTCCCACCCTTTAGGCCTGCGAGCGCGAGCAGCATGAAGGCACGTTAGCGGGGCGAGCGGTGCAGTCCATTTTCTTGCGTATTCGAGGCACGACTGCAACGACTTCCAACAAAGGGGGATCGCGTCGCGGCGAGCCTGCGCTACGATCGCCAACATGGCTCAGGGACCGACTGACGCGCCAGCCAAGGGCCGATCATCGTCCGCGCTCGCAGACGCTGCGAGCGGCGATGTGATCGGCGAAGTGCACAAAGGCGTGGATCGTTCGCGCGATCCCTCGGGCGATCCCGATTCTTCGCCAGGAGCCAGGCTCGACGCTCTGCGTGGGCGAAATACGGATCTCTCGAGGGATCTACCGTGGCCTGCACAGCGAGGGCAGGAGCAGGATCTCGAGGGCGATCTGCGAGGCGATCACGAGGGCGAGCGAGGGGGGGAAGAGGACGAGGTGTGGTTCGAGGCCGATGCCCTCGCCGCGGCCTCGCAGGTGGAGCTCGGCGACGTCCCCTCTGGGCCGGACGCTGAATCCGGAGCAGGGCCAGGGCGAGCCGCGGGCCTCGACGCGCTGCGGCGCTCGGTGTCACGGCGAGGTGTCTCGCTGGCCGAGCTGCCGGGGTGGCCGGGCTCCGCGGCCACCGGCCAGGGCCTCGGCGCGGGCGTGGACGCGCTCTTGGGCACGCTGCACCCCGGGGACCTCGGGCTGATCACGGCGGGGCGGCGGGGGGCAGGGCGGACGAGCTTGCTGGCGCAGCTGGCCGACGGCCTGGCTCTGCGCGGGGGCGAGGGCGGGGGTAGGGGCGAGGGCGAGGGCCAGGGTCAGACGAAGGGAGACGAGCTCGCCGCTCCGCTCACGCCGGTGCTCGTCGTCTCCGACGAGGCGCCCGCGCTGTGGCGAGCGCGGAGCTTGGCGCGTTGGTCCGGGCGGGACGTCCGACACTTCACGGGGGCGCGGGCACACCCCGAGGCCGCGTCGACCCTCGAAGACTTCGCTCGCGGGGCGTGGGCGGCCCTCGACGCGCGCCAGCGCTTCATCGCGCCGGGTGAGCTGGCTGCGGCGCAGGCCCGGAGCGAGCTGCTCGAGAGCCTGCGACGCTGGCAGAGGCAGCTGGCCGCGGCCAGCGAGCGCGCGCCGGAGCAGGTCTGGCCGGTGCTCATCCTCGATCCTCTCGAGGCCCTGGCCCCCGATCTGCACGAGACCCTCGCGTGGCTGTCTCGCGTGGCCGAGGACGAGTCCCTGGTGATCCTCGCCAGCGCCGACGCGCCGGCGAGCGAGGACATGGCGACGAGCCGGGCGCTCGATCGCCACCTGAGCGCCCGGCTGCACCTCTCGGGCGCCGGCGAGCTCGGGGAGGGCGAGCTCGGGGAGGGCGAGGGCGCGCGCCTCGAGCTCAGCTTGCGTCACCGTCGCCTCGGCCCCCGAGGTCGCGCCCACCTGCGCTGGGACCCGTCCTGCGGGCGCTTCGAGGCGCTCGCGCTGGACGAGTGAGCCAAGCGGGCGAATACTGAGTCGGTGCGCCGCGAACTCGTCCTGGCCGTGGCTGCTCTCTTGCTCGCCCCGGCCTGCAAGCGCGAGCGCAGCCGGTCCCCCGAGGGCGCAGCTGGACGCGAGGCGGGGTCGGGGGCCGGACCCACGGGGCTACAGGAGCCGGGCTCGGGCGCCGACGAGTACGTCCTGCCCTACGGCGAGCGCAGGGTCTACGCCTACGCCGACCCAGGCCTCGCCGGAGAGATCGATCGCCTGTTCTTGCTGCTCGAGGACCTGCGCGCCGAGTCCGTGGAGATCAGCGCACGCACGCACCTGCCGATCGGCTGGACGACGCTGACCTTCAGCGTCGAGGGCTCCCACGGCGAGCGGCTGATCGTCCACGAGCCCGACTACGACGCCAACCCGGAGGCCCAGACGCGCACGGACATCTCGGTCTCGCTGGCGACCTTGGCTCGCCAGCGTCGGGTGCTCGAGGAGGTCGGCGTCGCGGGGGAGGCCATCGACTTCGACGAGCACGTGCTGGCCATCGCCGGCGCGATCGATCTCGACGACGTGCTGCTGCTGCGGGTGGCCAGCCCCGGGGGGCGGATGACCGGCTGGCGGCTGGTCCCGGCCGCGGGCATCGCCGAGGCCGACGAGCTCGAGTCTTTGCCGGTCCACGAGATCCTCCTGCGGCGGCCGGCCCTGCTCGACGCGATGCTCCTGCCCTCGGGCTACATGGTCTACTACTCGGGTGAGGCGATCACGGCGGTGGTCAACGAGCGCGACGAGCTGGTCTGGGACGGAGCGGGTGAGGCCCGTCGAGACACGCGCGGCCTCGATGATCAGCTCGGCCGCGCGCTCGAGGCCGCCGGCCAAAGCGATCGCGCGCCCCCCGAGCCAGGTGATGGCGCGCTGCTGCCACCCCTGCGCGGCGAGGAGTGAGCGCCCCGGGGAGAAAGCTGGTATCCACGGCCTCCGATGGTCTCGCCCCCGCCTCGACTCGCGCGCCTCGCTGAGGTCCACGACCTGCCGATCGGCACCGCCTGTACCGCCCACGCTGCGATCCGTCAGCTCCGCCACGGCCTCGATCGCAACGGCGAGGGCTACTACGACCTCGTCGTCGGTGACGCCAGCGCCCGGATCCCCGCGAAGATCTGGGGAGACTCGCGGGCCTACGGCGAGCTCGCCCGCTCGGGCCTCGAGACCGGCGCCGTGGTCAAGCTGATGTTCAGCGTGGGGGAGTACCGCGACGCGATCCAGCTGACCGTCAGCCGGATCCGCGGCGTGGTCGAGGGCGACGAGTGGTCCTCCGAGGCGATCTGGGGCCGGGGTTGGGAGCTGATCCAGGACCTGCGCTGCAAGACCTTGGTGTTCGACATCGAGACCGTCCCCGGCGTGGTCCTCGACGCCGAGGACACGCCCGAGTCCGTGCGCAAGGCCGTGGCCCGGGCCGCCGAGCGCAGCGCCGGCGAGCTCGACGCCCTCGAGGCTCAGACCAAGGCCATGAGCCTCTCGCCCTACTTCGGCAAGATCGTCTCGCTCGCCGTCGGCGAGGGGGAGCTCGATGAAGATGAAGATGAAGATGACGATGGGGATGAGGGCGAGGGGAGGGAGGGCGCGGTCACGGCGCTGGTCGTCCCGCCGCCGGGGCGCGAGGACGAAGAGTACCCGCCGTGGATCCGCCCGATGAGCGAGGCCGATCTCCTGCGCTGCTTTTGGCACCTGGCCGACGCCGCGGAGCTCGTCGTCTCCTACAACGGCCGCGGCTTCGACGTGCCCTTCTTGCAGGCCCGCAGCCTGATCCACGGCGTCCCGGCCCGGGTCGACCTGCTCTCGAGCCCCTACTCGCTGCGCCCCCACCTCGACCTCTTCCGCCTGCTCTCCCCGGGCCGCGGGGGCACCGCGTCGACCTCCCTCGACGTGATCTGCTGGTCCCTGGGCATCACCAGCCCCAAGGGCGAGATGGACGGCTCGCTGGTCGCGCCAACCTACGCGCGCGGCGAGATCGAGACCATCGCCGAGTACAACGTCGGCGACGTGCGGGCGACCGCGCGGGTCTATCGCCACCTGCGCGAGCACCTGCTGCCCTTTCGCAACGACTGGTAGTTGGTAGTACCTTCCGGGCGTGTCCGAGACGCAGCGCTCCGATCGCTTCACGCCCTTCGCCTGGGGGGTGCTGGCCTTCACCTTCATGGTGATCGTATTCGGCGCCTGGGTGCGCATCACCGGCTCGGGGGCGGGCTGCGGCCAGCACTGGCCGACCTGTCACGGCGAGGTCATCCACCGCCCGCAGAGCGTCGAGACGGTGATCGAGCTGACCCACCGGGTGACCTCGGGGCTGAGCATGCTCTTGGCGGTCGCGCTCCTGGTCTGGGGGATGGTCCGCTTCGAACGCGGCCACCCGGCGCGGCGCGGCGTCGCCCTGGCCATGCTCTTCATGATCTTCGAGGCGCTGCTCGGCGCGGGCTTGGTCTTGCTCGAGCTCGTCGGGCGCAACGACTCGATCTCGCGGGCCGTGATGATGGCGATCCACCTGTCGAACACCTGTCTGCTGACCGGGGCGATGGCCGCGGCGGCCTGGTGCGCGCGCCCGGATCGCCGGCCGCGGACCCGCTGGCGCGACGCCGGGCGCGGGCCGTGGCTGCTCGTCGCGGGGCTCTTCGCGGTGATCTTGGTGTCGATGAGCGGGGCCGTCACGGCCCTGGGCGACACGCTCTATCCGGTGGTCGAGGCCGGCAGCGTGGGCGATCGGCTGGCGGCGGATCAGGGCGTGACGGCGCACTTCCTCCAGCGCATGCGGGTCGTGCATCCGCTGCTCGCGGTGCTCGTGGGGCTCTATCTGCTGTGGCTGTCGATCTCGCTCCCGGGGCTCGACGGGCATGGGGCCGTGCGGAGCCTGGGGAACGTGGTGGCTGGGCTGGTGCTGGCGCAGCTTTGTGCTGGGGTCGTCAACATCATGCTCTCGGCGCCTGGGTGGATGCAGTTGGTGCACCTCGGGCTTGCGACGGGGCTCTGGGTTGGGCTGGTCTTGTTGGCTCTGGCGGCGCTTCGGGCGGATGCTGAGCTTCAATTGTGAAAGCCCCGACCGAGGGACGGTCGGGGCTTTGGCGTCGGCATCACAGGCTCGTGCGTGATGCATGAGCATGGACGGGGTTTCAGGGGATGGAGCGTCGGTCTGAGCTCCGTCCGTGCTCATCTATCGGGTTGCTAGCTAGCCTTCGCCGTGGAGTCCGAGGGTCGGGGTGGGGTGCTCGTGGCCGGTGTGCGCGAGCCAGGGGAGGAAGCTCGTGCGCTCGTGGCTGTCGTGCTCGCGCATGCGCAGCTCGATGGCGCCGACGGCCTCGTAGTCGAGCTCGCGGCGGCGGAGGCCAGCGAGGAGGCGGCCGACGGCGCGGCGGATGCGAGTGTGCTCGAGGAGGAACTCTTCGACTTCGACGGCGGCGATCTCCGAGCGGGCTGCGTAGCGAGGGAAGTAGATGTTCTCTTCGTGGCGCAGGTGGACGTCGAGGGCGATCGCAAAGGTGTCGCTGAACTCGTCGCAGGTGAGCCAGTCACCGGCGTGGGCGGAGCGAACCATGGCTGCGAAGAGCTCATCGAGGGTGTCGTGAGTGGTGGCGTAGAGGGAGACGTTCTCGACTGCTTGCAGCATTGATGGGCACCATAGCGGGCTGACGGATTGGTCACATCAGCAGCTTTTGCGTCGGAACGAGGGTCTAACGGCAAAAACGCCGCAGTTCGCGGCGACGGAAAATCTCGCGGGGCCAATTCGGCCAAATGCGTTTTGCATGCACAGTATTCGCGAACAATAAAAAATAGGGTTCGATTTTTAGCGGAGAAAATAGTGCCAGAGCGTCAGGCCGAGGACGAGAATAGCCAAAGTGGCGTGGAGCCAAGTGAAGCGTCGCTTGGGCCCGTCCATCTGGGGGCCCTCGTCCACGGAGGCGCCGCTGGCAGCTTCGTGGGCCGTGCGGGCATGATCGAAGGCAGCGACGAGCTCGCTGGCGTCACGGGTACCCTGGTCGGGGTCTGCGGTGTCCTCTGCGGTGCTTTGGGCGGCGTCATGGGCGGCGATTAGCCGCTTGGCGAGCTCGAGGTGCTCCGGGTGCTCGGCGGACAGGACCCGAGCGCGCAGCTGGGGGCCGGCGTGGGCCAGCATCGCCACCCGAAAGACCCGCTCGGCCGGGGAGGGCGGGGTGCTGCGCAGGGCCGCGTCTAGGGGGTCGCTGCACGCCAAGAGGGGGCTGGCGTCGGCCTGGGCGCGGGCGCGCTCGCCGAGGGCGACGAGCTCTCCCCAAGCGGCGCCCTCGCGGTCCAGATCGAGCATCCGCTCGCACAGCTCCACGGCCGGGGCGAGGGCGGCCGCGGCCTCGGGGTCCTCATCGATGGCCGCGATGGCCATGCCGAGGGTGGCCGCGCTGGGCTCGGGCAACACGCGGGCGGCCGCGAGGAGCTGCCTGGCGTTGAGCTCGAGCATGTCCACGAGCCCGGCGCGGACTCGCTCGGCGGCGGCGAAGACCTCCGCGGGGTCCTCGACCAGGGGGTGCTCGGCGAGGGCGGCCTCGAGCTGCGCGCGGGTGCGGGGGTCGTCTTGGCTGCGCGCCGCGGCCCATAGTCGCCCGAGCTCGAGCTCGTCGAGGCGATCGAGGGCCGCGTGGGTGTCATCGTCGAGGCTCGCGGTGGACATCGCTGCGACCCCATCTACCATGACCGTCCCGTGAGCGAGCGAGAACAGCGACTGTCGCCGCCTGCCGACCTGGAAGAGGCGCGCGCGCGCATGGCCGCGGCGCCGATCCCTCCCGCGATCATGGCGGTCCTCCAGACCCTCGACAAAGCCGGCTTCCACGGCGTGGTCGTCGGCGGGGCCGTCCGCGACGCGCTCTTGGGCCAGGGCGAGGGCGACTGGGACGTGGCCAGCAACGCGACCCCCGAGGAGGTCACGCAGCTGTTCCCGCGCACCATCCCCACGGGCATCGAGCACGGCACGGTCACCGTGCTCTCCGGCCGCGGCGACGAGCGCCACGCCGTCGAGCTGACCACCTTTCGGGGCGAGGGCGCCTACCACGACGGGCGTCGGCCGAGCGAGGTCCGCTTCCTGCGGGAGCTCACCGAGGACCTCGCCCGCCGCGATCTGACCATCAACGCCTTCGCCTGGGATCCCGTCAAGGGCGTGTTCACGGACGCCTTCGGCGGCCTCGAGGACCTGCGCGCGCGGCTGATCCGGGCCGTCGGCGATCCCGTGCAGCGCTTCGCCGAGGACGGGCTGCGGACCATGCGAGCGGTGCGCTTCGCCGCGAGCATGGGCTTTCGCCTGGCGCCCGAGACCGAGGCCGCCATCGCCGGCGCGCTCGAGGTCTTCGACAAGGTCAGCCGCGAGCGCGTGCGCGTCGAGCTGGTCAAGCTCCTGGCGACGGCGCGCCCCTCCTTGGGCCTGCGACCCATGGCGGTCACGGGCCTGTGGTCGCGGGTCCTCGCGCCGCTGGCCGAGCCGGTCCTCGAGGAGGCCATCGCCGCCGTCGATCGCCTCCCGCGGCGGCCGACGCTGCGCCTGGCTCGGCTGCTGTGGCCGATCCGCGCCGAGCGGGCCGAGGTCGAGGCGATCATCGAGGCGCTCCGGCCCAGCCGCGAGGAGCGGGCGCGGGTGCTCGGGCTGACCGCCGAGGGCGTCGACGAGCTCGCGGCTGCCCTCGATGCGCAGGGCGAGGACGATGCGGGGACCGACGCCGATGCAGATGCAGATGATGGACGCGGCGCGGCGCTGCGCCGGGCGGCGGCCGAGCTCGGGCGTGGGCTCCTCGACGACGCCCAGGACCTGCTCGAGCTCGACGCCGCGGCTCGAGCCGAGCTGGCGGCGGCCCTCGAGGGGGCCGCGCTGAGCCCCAAGGAGCTCGCGCTCAAGGGCCGGGACCTGATCTCGGCGGGCGTCGCCGCGCCGGGGCCGGCCTTGGGGGAGCTGCTCGAGCAGCTCTTCGACTGGGTCCTCGAGGCGCCCGAGCGCAACACGAGCGAGGCGCTGCTCGCTCGCGCGCGGGCGATGATGGCGGGCGAGGGCTGAGGCGAGCCCGCGCGCGGATCAATTGCTGTCAGTGAGGACCGCAGTCCAAGACAGGACGCCGGCCTCGATGTCCGCGCAGGCGTCGGCGTCGGAGCTCAGCTTCCAAGACGGCCAGGCCGCGATCTTGTACTCGAGGTCGTATTGGGCGCTGCTCGTGGAGAGCGTCCCTTGCTCACCGTAGGCTAGATTTTCGCTCTGTCCGTAGAGATCGAAGTCGAGATCGAAAAACTCCCAGGTACCGCAGTCATCGCTGCATTCGTGGTTCTCGTCTGCGAAGGCGACCACCACGCTGTCTTTGTCCGTATCGCCTTCGGTCGACCCCGTGCTGTAGACGATTTTATTGCCGAGCATGGGGTAGGACACGTCCAGCCGGCTGTAGCGACAGGTGTCTTCGGCGATCTCTCGAGTCTCGAATTTGAAGCGATAGCAGCGGTTTTGCTCGAGAACTTCGTCTGGGGTCCAGCCTGATTCGGGCTGGACGATGTCGATCTCCAGGTCTGATGGCCCCATGCAGAGATCGCCGCACTGACACTCCACAAACTCGATATGACCGCCGTTGATACTATTGATCTTGCCCTGAATGTCGTATGTGGTGCACGGATCATCATTGGGCTTTGGATCGGTGAATTCGATGGTCACGGGGAGCTCTCCGTCATGGCAGGCTGGCGTGCCAGTGTCGGACTCGGTCTCCTCACCGGTATCCTCAACATCCGCAGTGTCGGACCCGTCATCGCTGCTCTCCGTGTCCCCAGCGCTCTCCCCCTCGCCACTGTCGGTGGTGCCCTCCTCCGAGCTCCCGGCGCTCTCGCCCTCCGCTCCGCTCGCGCTCTCATCGTCGGCCTCGTCGCTGGCGTTGTCGTCGCCGCCGTCACCGAGGCCGAGGGTGCTGGGGGAACAAGCCGTCAGCGAGATCACAGAGAGAAGCGACGAGATCACCAGCGACAGGCGCGGCGAGAACAGCCCGGAGGAGCGCATCGAGTCCATGGGCGAATCTTAGATCACGTCGCGGCCGGCTTTACCGGAACGACGACCGGGACGGATTTGCGCCAGCTCAGCCGTGCCAGGGCCGTAAAAAACCCCGCCGCGGTGTCTGAATACCAGCGCGCCTCAGAGCCCCTCGAGGTGGGGCCGCTGGACGATCCGCGCATCCAGCGTCACATACTCCCGGTCATCGCCGGGGGTCAGGAGGCGGACGGGGTCGAGGTCGACGAGGAGCAGTCGCTCGCCCGTGTGCCGAAACAGGCTGTCGAGGTGGAGGAGCAGGCGGGCGAGGACGCGGGCGTCGGGGTCGCTGGCCCGGCGGCGCGCGGGCAGGGGGGCGGCCGAGAGCACGCCTTCGGCCATGAGCAGGGCGTCGCGGGCGTCGAGGGGGGAGCGGGCCAGGAGCGGCTCCGTGGGCAGCTCGTGCTGGACCTGGGCGAAGATCGCCACGTCGCCGCTGCGCGTGCGCAGGCCACCGCAGCGCAGGTCGAGGCCGGGGTCGATCATCTCGGCGACCACGACCCCGTCGAGCCGGGCCATGGGCGCGCGCTCCTCGACGTTGGCGACGATCTGGGCGTAGGCCCGCTTGGTCGCCGCCGCGTTGGCGACGTCGAGCTCGATGGCCCCGACCTCGCGCTTGCGCCGGAGGTCGGGGCTGAGGGCTTTGAGGGCCACGGGGTAGCCGATCTTGTCGGCGAAGCTGGCCGCGCCGCTGGCCGAGGTGGCGAAGGCCTGGCGGGTGACCTCGATGCCGTGACCGCGGAGGACCACCTTGCTCTCCTGATCCGAGAGCACCTCGGTCGCGCTCTCGAGCACGACGTCGGCGCGGGCGATCATCTCGGGGTTGCGCGCCTCGAGATCGAGGTCGCCGCTGGGATCGCGGCCAGGGGGGCAGACATCCACGCGGCGACGCAGCTGCGCCAGGGGGCGCTGGGCCAAGAACGCGGCCGTGGGGATGCGCAGGGTCAGGGCGGGATCGGGCCGGGCCATGGCCAGGGTCTCGGCGAAGTGGGGCAGGGCGCGGCGGGCCTGCTGCCACATGGCCAGGTCGGCGGCCTGGGGGGTCTCGTCCGGGCCGCGCTCGTGATCCCCGAGGAGGTTGGCGGTGGCGCGATGCAGGAGGGCGAGGACCCGCGGCGCGGGGTAGACCGGCCCGGTCCAGCGCTCGAGGGCGTGGGCGACCATGGCCTGCTCGAGGCCGGGGCTGCGCGGCTCGAGGGCGGCCTCGGGTGTGCCCAGGGGGATCAGCACCTGCTTGGTCTCGCGCTCCTCGAGCGCGCGCAGCCAGTCGATCCAGGCCAGGGAGAGCGCCTCGGCCGGGACGTAGCCGACGAGGTCGTGGGCGGCGAGCCAGGGGTGGACGAGCCAGCGGTGCAGCCAGGGCGGGGTCGGGGCGATGGCGAGGGCGACGGCGCCCAGGGCCTCGTGCAGGCGGACGAGCTCGTCGAGTTCGGCGGCCACGGCGATCGGCGGCGGGCGGCTCTCCTCGCTAGCGCTAGCGCGAGCGGGAGCGGGCTCGGGGCGGCGCAGGGCGGCGTTGGGCCCGAGCAGGGCCATGGCCCGGCGGGAGCCGGGGTCCTTGCCGACGCGCTCGAGGTCGGCGAGCAGCTCGGGGCTCCCCGCTCCGGTGAGGATCAGCAGGGCCGGGGGCTGATCGAGGATCGCCCGCAGCAGGCTCGGGTCGACCTCGCGGGTGACGACCACACGGGCGCGCTCGCCCAGCTCTCGCAGCGCGCGTCCGAGCTGAGCGCGGCCCACCACGCGCCCGGGCAGCCCCGACCAGCGCGCCTCGTCGTTGGCGACCTCGGCCGAGACCAGGATCGTGTCAGCGAGCGAGCGCTTGGGATCGAGCAGGGCTTCGAGGGCCTCGCTCAGGCGAACATGAGCTTCCATGCCTGCCCGTTGAACTCGCGCACGGTCTGGGCCAGGGGGCCGTGGAGCACGAAGTCGGCCAGGGCCCAGCTGGGGTCGGGGGCGCTGGACAGCTCGCGCTCTCCGGCGAGCAGGATCACGCGCACGCTGGCCTGGCGCTCGGACAGGCTCTGGGGGAGGCCCTCGCCCTTGGCGTCGAGCCACAGCACCGTGGCCGCGTCGACCTCGGCGACCGCGGCGGCGTCGCTGGCGTAGGCGCCGAGGGCCTCGAGGGCGGCCAGGGTCTGGGCGTCGGGGGTCTCGCTGCTCACGTAGAGCAGCGGGGGCTGCTCGACGGTGCGGGTCAGATCGGTGGCGGCCGCGCTCGCGGCGTCGAGCCACTCGGGCAGCTTCACCTGGGTCACGTCGGCCTCGTACTCGGGCTCGACCTGGAGGGGCGTCTGATGCCAGGGCAGGCTGCCTGCGATCACGGCGATGGCGTGGGCGAGGCGGTCGCTGTCGAGCGGGCCGTCGACCCAGCAGGGCGAGAGCGAGCCGGTGAGCTGGCCGAGGAGGGCCTCGGCGTCCGGGGTGAGCGGGGCGAGCACGTGCCGCGGGGCGATGCGACGAAAGAGCTTGTCGATGCCCTCGGGGCCCATGAACACGAGCTGGTCTGCGCCGGCGCGGCTGGCCTCGACGACCACGCGATCGTCGAATGCCCCAGCGTCTCCGAGGCACAGGCCGAGCACCGAGGCGCCGCGCTCGTTGGCGATGTCGCGGGCGAGGCACAGCCCGACCAGGCTGCCGGGGTGGAGCCCGCGGGGCGTTCGCTGGAGGTAGACGACGATGTGGGCCATCAGGTCAGACCGTGCTTGCGCTTCACCATCTCGAGCTGCTTTTGATACTCGATCTCGAAGGTGTCGGTGCCCTGCTGGAGATGCTTGAGGTGGCGCTTGACCTCGCGGTCGAGGTCGTCGTCGTGCTGCATGTTGCGGCGGAGGATGTCCTTGAGCTTGCGCCGCAGGGCCGAGTCCTCGACGTAGATCTCCTCGACCCAGTGCGAGCGCATGAACAGCTCGAGCAGCTGGTTCGAGATCCAGGTGATGGCCTCTTCGCCGATGCCGAAGTCGAGCTGGTCGGCCTGCTGACGGCGGATGCGGTGGAGCTCCGAGTAGGGGAGGCCGCGGGCCTCGAGGATGTCCTTGGAGCGCTCCGTGATCTCGCGGTTCGTCCGCAGGTACTCGCGCAGCACCGACTCGACGTCGCTGGAGAACTCCTCCTTGTTGCTGGTCTCGAGGTCGCCGCTGTCGACGAGGGCGCGGATGACGGAGTCGACGATCGCCGGGATTTTGCTCGCGTAGAGACGCATGGCCTGCGAGCGAGCATAGGCGCTGGCTTGCATCGCGTCTAGGCTGGTGCAAGAACGAGGCGATGCGCGCGAATGGTACGGCCCAAGCGGCCCTGGGCCAGCGTTTGCTGGTCGCCGCGGGGCTCGTCTGGCTGGGGGAGGAGCGGCTCTTGGTCCACCGCCGGCCCGCCACGGCGAGCCACGGCGCGGGGATGCTGGAGCTCCCTGGAGGAAAAGTCGAGCGCGGGGAGGCGCCGCGGGCCGGCCTCGTCCGCGAGCTGCGGGAGGAGTGGGGCCCCGATACGGCGGCCTTTCAGGTGGGGCCGGTGGCCGAGGTCCTGCACCACGTCTACCCCGCGCCGGGGCCAGAGGTCGTGCTCGTCGTCTATCACGTCGACGGCCGGGCCTGGGCGCCGGCGCGCTGGCGCGAGCGCGCCGAGGTCGAGGCGGGCGTCGAGCTCGCGGCCTTCGACACCGCGGCGCTGCCCCTCGCGCAATTCCTGGCCGCCGATCGCCCCTTCCTCGCGGCCCTACAGACAGGCGCGATCCGGGCGCCCTGGATCTGAAGCAGCGCTGGGCGGGCCCGAGCGCTCAGGTCCCTTTCCAGGTCCGCTTGCGGCCGAGATCGACGTGGACGAATTCGCTGATCGGGTAGAAGCCGACGCCGCCCTCGTGCACGTCGAGGAGCCAGTCGTAGAGCGCCCGGATGGGGACGCCAGGCAGGTAGAAGTCGATGGCCATGCCCTCGGTGTGCTGGCTCTTGGCCGCGACCTCGTTGCCCTTCTTGCGCAGCAAGAGGTTGTACTTGGGGTGGCGAAAGCCCGAGATGACGCGGACCTCGCGGACCTCGAAGTGCTCGGCCGCGGAGATCACCCGGGCGACGAGCGCCTCGGGGATCGGCCCGTGCTCGTGAGTGAACCAGCAGCGAAAAAAATCGCTGCGCTCGCGTTGGCTGTCGATCCCCGCCGGCCCGGTGAGCGCGCGAATCTCGTGCGTGCGTAGGTTGTTTGCCCAGACCGGTCGGTCTGCGCGCTGCCCTCGGCGAGCCGGGCGACCGGCGTGGGTCTTGGCGCCAGCCTCGGTCTTGGCCGCGATGTAGGCGTCCTTCTTGGAAGTGGGCGGGGCCGAAGGAGGCGAGGTGGGCGGGGCCGAAGGAGGCGAGGTGGGCGGGGCCGAAGGAGGCGAGGTGGGCGGCGCGGGTTCCTGAGCGAAGGTCAGGGCACACAGGAGCAGGGCGAGGGTCGGCATGGGGCAGTCGGCTCAGGGGGACCAGCCACACTCCGAGTAGCCGCGGTTGGTCCCGCGCTGCGGTGGCTCGGAGAACCACTCGAGGGTGGTGCGGGCCAGCTGACCAAGGCCCCACTCCCACAATTCGAGATTACAGCCCATGCCTTGGGCAATGGCGAATACACGCATCGCGGCTTGGATTTGCACGGTGATCGGCCAAATCACCGGGCCCGGCTGGACGACCTCGTAACTCGCGCTCAGATTCATGTATTCACGGTCACGATCATCTCCGAGGCAAATGGAGATCGAGACCATGCTCGGCTCGGTCCGCGCGCGATTCATGATCAGCTTGCCGCGATAGGTGTTTTCGAGTCGCGCGAAAGGAGTGAAGCGAAAACCCGCGCTTTCGGTGATCAGATAGTCGAGGTCCCGGCCCCAGTAGAGCTTGGCGGGCTCGCCCTGTGCGCTCCCGCTCTCGTAGACATAAAAGCAGGGGATGGTGTCGTCCTCGCGCGTGTAGGCGAGGAACACCGAGATGGGGGAGAATCGATCGAGATCGTAGTGGCGGGCGCCCGTGATCAGATCGACGCGCGCGATCTCGGGGCGGGCGCCAAATGCGGCTGCGTAGCCGTCCGCGATCTCCTGCACGGAGAAGGCGAGGTGATCGGTCTGCTTGACCACGCCCAGGTAGGTCCAGATGGGTTCGGCGTTCTCGGGCGTGGCCGGCAAGCTGACGCGCACCGCCTGGCAGCGGCCGGTCCAGTCGGTGTCGAAGGGCTTGAGGCGATGATGCCTGGCCGTAATCGCATATAGAGTGTGCTTGCCCCGGGCCTCCTCCTGGATGAGGGCGGCCTCCTTCTCGTGCTCGGGGGCTTCGAGGGCGTTGGTGTGCACACGCTCGAGGCCGGGCTCGACCTGCGCGCGGCGGAGCTTGTCGCGCCGTGCCCGGACCTCCTCTTCGGCTGGCGATGAGCCAGGGAAGGCACGATCGAGCATTTTTTTTACGCGCTCGACATCGTCAAAGAGGTTCTCGACGAGATCGCCGAGATCGCCAACTTCCTGGTTCATGTCCCGGTCGTCCGACACGCCGCGGAAAGTAGCACGAACGCAGTCCTGTGGCGTCTGCTGCGCGAGAATGGCGGATTCGGCCAGGTGCTCAATCGCGGCTTGTCCGCGAGGCCGGGGGCAGGCTGGAATTATCTGTCACCGTGCTAATGTCCCGGGCGATGGCGCCTAACAGAGGCCCAGGACCCAGCGAGGGTCCGGACCCGAGCGAGTCGGACGATCCCAACGGTCGGGAGACGCTGACGATTAGTCGCGGTCTGCTCGGCAACAACACCGTGTCCTTCGCGTCGTCGTCGAGCGAGGTGATGGCGACGCTCGCGGCGCCGGGGCTCTCCGATGAACCGGCGCTCAACTCGGGTGACCGCCTGGGTCGCTTCGAGATCGATCGCCAGCTCGGCGTGGGTGGCATGGGGCAGGTGTTCGCGGCTCAGGACCTCGAGTCTGGGGAGGTGGTCGCCCTCAAGTACCTCGAGCGGACCAGCGCCTCGCTGCTCTACCGCTTCAAGCAGGAGTTTCGCGCGCTCGCGGGGGTGACCCACGAGAACCTCGTCGCCCTCGGCGAGCTGGTGGTGCTCCCGGATCAGGCGACCTTCTTCACCATGGAGCTCGTCGACGGGGTGCCCTTCGACGAGTACGTGCGCGGGCGCAGCAAGGAGGGCGTGCTGCCCAACATCGCCCGGCTCAAGCGAGCCCTGCGGCAGCTGGTTTCGGGGGTCCGCCACCTCCACCTCAACGATTGCATCCACCGCGACCTCAAGCCCTCCAACGTGCTGGTCACGCCCGAGGGGCGCGTGGTCGTGCTCGACTTTGGCCTGGTCCAGGACGCCTCGGACGCGGCCCTCGAGGACGAGCCCGACGACCAGATCATGGGGACGCCGGCCTATATGTCGCCGGAGCAGGCGGGGCTCGAGCGCGCCGGGCCGCCGGCCGACTACTACGCCGTCGGCGTGATGCTCTACGAGTGCCTGTGCGGCAAGCGGCCGTTTCGCGGCACCGTCGCGCGCCTGCTCTTCGCCAAGCGCGAGTTCGAGGCCCCCGACGTGCGCGAGCAGGTCGAGGAGGTCCCCGAGGACCTCGCCGAGCTGTGCCGCCGGCTGCTCTCCCGCGACCCCGGCGAGCGCCCCTCCGGCCGCGAGATCCTGACCACCCTCGGCGGCGCCGATGGCTTCATCGACCCGGGCGCCAGCTTGACCGGGAGCACGATCTCCGGGCGCGCGCCCTTCGTGGGCCGTCGCCGCGAGCTCGGGGTGCTCGAGGACGCCTGGCGGGTGATGCTCGCGGGCCGCCCGGTCACGGTCCACGTGCGTGGGCGCAGCGGCTACGGCAAGTCGGCGCTGGTCCGCGAGTTCCTGTCGAGCCTGCGCGAGCAGACCTCCGCGGTGGTCCTGCGCGGGCGCTGCCTCGAGCGCGAGTCGGTGCCCTACAAGGGCCTCGACGCCGTGGTCGACTCGCTCTCGGTCCACCTGCGGGCGCTGCCCCGCGAGCGCCTGATCGAGATCCAGCCCGATCACCCCGCGGCGCTGGTCCGGCTCTTCCCCGTGCTCGGGGATCTGTGGGCCGCCGACCGCACGCGGACCAGCGGCCTCGACGTCTACGAGCTGCGCCAGCGGGCCTTCACCGCGCTGCGTCAGCTCTTCTCGGCCCTCGGTCAGGAGCGCCCGCTGGTCGTGTTCATCGACGACTTTCAGTGGGCCAACGTCGACAGCGCGCGGCTGCTCAACGAGCTTTTGCGCCCGCCCGAGGCCCCGCAGATGCTCTTCGTGGTCGCCTACCGCGACGAGGTCGCGGACAACGAGACGCTGCAGGCGCTGACGGCCGCGGGCGCGCTCGTTCAGCGCGACATCCGTGAGGTCTTCATCGGCCCGCTCTCGCAGGAGGACACCCGCGACCTCGCCCTGGTGCTGATGGAGGAGCGCGACGAGGAGATCGCGGCCACCTACGCCGCCGGGGCCGAGGGCAGCCCCTTCTACGTCGGGCAGATGGTCCGCGGCGCCTCGGCCGAGGGCGCCACGCCGGGCAAGCTCGATCAGCTGGTCGTCCGCCGCATCCTCCAGCTCGACCAGGACAGCCGCCGGCTGCTCGAGGTCGTCGCCGTGGCCGGCGGCCCGGTCAGCCGCCAGGCGGTGATCGAGGCCTCGGGCCTGAGCCAGACCCAGGGGCTGATCTCGCCGCTGCGCGAGGCCGAGCTGCTGCGCGTGCGCGGGAGCAATTCGACCTCGGCCACCCTCGAGGCCGCCCACGACCGCATCCGCGAGGTCACCGTCGGCGAGCTCGCCCCCGACGATCTGCGCGAGACTCACCTGCGCCTCGCCGAGGCCCTCGAGCGCCTGGGCAGCGACCCCGAGTCGCTGGCGGTGCACTACGAGCGCGGCGGCGATCGCTGCAAGGCGGCCGACTACTTCGAGCGCGCGGCCGAGCACGCCGCCAACTCGCTGGCCTTCCAGCGCTCCGTGGCCCTGTTCCGGCGCACCCTCGAGCTCCTCGAGCAGGCCGGCGACGTCGAGCCGGCGCGGTTGATGGACCTGCGCACGGGCCTGGCCGATCAGCTGATCAACGTTGGCCGCGGCCACGAGGCCGCGCAGCTGCTGCTCAGCCTCGCCGAGGACACGGAGCAGGCCGAGGTCGCGCGCAGCCGAGAGTTCCGCCGCCGGGCCGCCGACCAGCTGATCAAGACCGGGCACGTGGACGAGGGCCTGGCCGAGCTCGACGCGCTGCTGCGTAGCGTGGGCATGAGCCTGCCCAAGGGGAAGACGGCCTCGCTCGTCGCGTTGCTGCGCGAACAGGCGCGGCTGAAGCTGCGCGGCTTCGGCTTCACCAAGCGCGACGTCGCGGACATCGATCCCGCGCTCCTCGATCAGGTCGACACCTGCTGGGCCGTGGTCAACGGCCTGTCCACGCAGGAGGTCCTGCTCAGCGTCACCTTCCACCTGCGCAACCTTCGGCTCTCGCTCGGCGCGGGCGAGCCGCGACGGATCGCCCGCGCGATCGCCTATCAGTGCGTCATCGAGGTCGCCGGCCGCGACTGGTCGCGGGTCGACGAGCACCTCCGCATCGCCCGCGAGCTGGCCAGCGAGATCGACGACCCGGGGCTCAACGCCTTCATCGACGTCTGCGAGGCCAGCTTGCACTGGTTCGAGCGCCGCTACACGGTCAGCACGCGCATGCACACCAAGGTGCTCGAGAGCAGCGAGGGCATGCCGGGGACCGCCTGGGAGCTGCGCACCGCCCGGGTCCACCACCTGTGGACCCTGGCCAACAAGGGCAACTTTGGCGAGTTCATGACCCGCGCCCAGGGCACCATCGCCCGGGCCCGCGAGCGCGGCGACATGCAGGAGGTCATCGAGGTCTCCTCCTTCGAGGCGATGGTCCGCGTGCTGACCGGCGACGTCGTCGGGGCCGAGCAGCTCATCGCCCAGGCCCTCGCCGACTGGAACCCCGGCCGCTACCTCTTCGGCGACGTGTGGTGCTACTACGCCAAGGTCCGCATCCTGCTGTGGAATGACGAGCCCGAGCAGGCCGTGGCCCTGTCGAAGGAGACCCAGGCGCAGATGAGCCGGACCTTCCTCGACCAAAACGCCCTGGCTAGCGGCAACGTGCTCGAGATGCTCGCGCGCAGCTACCTGATCGCGGCGATCTTGCGCGACAACCAGGGCTACGCGCGGCGAGCCAAGCGGCTCTCGACAAAGGTCCGGGCGATCAAGAACCCCGTGCTCACGGGCCTCGCCGAGATCATCGACGCCGGCCTCGCCAGCCTCGCGGGCGACCGCCGGCGGGCGCTGAAGGCATGGACCCGGGCCGAGAAGATCTTCTTGGCCAACGAGATGGCCAAGAACGTCGCCGCGGTGCGCATGCGCCAGGCGCAGGTGCTCGGTGACGAGGGCGAGGGTCCGCGCTTGATGGAGGACGCGCAGATCTACCTCGAGAGCGAGGGCATCACCGACCCGGCGGCGGTCGACGGCTTCATGCGCCTGGTCGCGCCGGCCCGCATCGATCGCTTTGGCGGTGGCGGCGGCGAGTCTGGGACGATCCGGCTATAATCGCGGCCATGCGATTGCCCAGGGCTTTGGCCACGGTCTCGGGGGAATCCCGCGGCCAGCGCTCGCAGGCTGTGGTGTTGGCCGCGAGCGCGCTCTCTCTCGCGCTCTTCACCGGCTGCGGCGAGGAGAAGCCGCCTCGCCCCGATACCCGCTCGGGTCCGGCCCAGGCCGCGGAGGTCGCTGGCGACGCGGAAGCAGGGCAGGGCAGGGCGAGCTTCTCGCCGAGCGAGGACCAGTTCGTGCTCACCTACGCCGGTGATCGCGGGGTCTTTGCCGACTGTCAGAGCATCGACGACGTGCCCGAGGCGGCCCGTGGTCTCGTCGGGGTCAACCTCTTTGGCCGCCGGCCTCCGCCTGGCGAGGTCTGGGTCTGCAACCTCGACAAGCCCGGCGCAGACGGCCGCTACGCGCTCCAGACCGTGCCCCGAGCGGACTTTGAAGAGATCGTCCTCGGTCAGGGACGCAGCTCGAGCGTGGCGCTACCGCCTGGCCTCGAGCTGCCCGATGTGCAGCCCGCGGCCAAGGACGGACCGATCATCGTGTACAAGACTGCATGGTGCGGCGTGTGCAAGCAGCTGGAAAACTACCTGAAACGCAAGGGTGTCGAGTACGTGACGAAGGACATCGAGGCCGACCGCGAGGCCGCGGCCGAGCTGGCGGCGAAGGCCAAGCAGGCCGGGGTGCCGATGGGCTCGGTGCCGATGATCGATGTCGGCGGGGAGCTCTTGCGTGGCTTCGATCGCGCTCGCCTCGAGCAGCTGCTGGACGCTTGAGCTGGGCGTGCCTGCGCGCCGCGGCGCCGCTGGCCCTCGCGCTCGTGCTGGGCTCGGCCTGCGTCGACCCTGATCGTCGCGCGGGGCTCTATGTCGAGCACCCAGGCCTGTGGGGCGCCGACATGGTGGCGCTCCACCACGGGACCTTCTCCGACGGCGATCGCAACATCCGCATGCGCACGGAGCTGATCGTCGAGGGAGGGCTGCTCGCGGTGCACCTCGAGTACCCGACCTCGGGCAAGCGAAACCGCGACCTCGAGGGGGTGATCGAGGAGCACGCCGCCTTCATCCAGCGCTACATGCTGCAAAACCCCGCGGCGAAGGTGACCTTGGTGGGCTTCTCGCAAGGGGGCTGTGTCCAGCTGGACATGCTCACCCGCCTGGCGACGCGCGAACCCAGCTTGCTCGCGCGCATGTACGTGGCCCTGATCGCGCCGGCGCGATCGGTGAAGCTCGGCAAGGGCTTGGGCCTGAGCAAGCGCATGAGCACGCGCTGCGCCGAGGCCGAGGCCGCGCTCGAGGCGATGATGGTGGCCGAGCCCGAGGGCGCCGTCGCCGAGCTCTTTGGCGAGCGTGCGGTGCTGACGTGGAGCTGCAACGACAAGGTCGTGGGTCACGACAGCTTCGACACCCTCCAGGCGCGCATTCCCGCGCAGCGGGTGCTCTACCGCCGGCGTCATGGCCACGTCCCCTGGGCCAGCAAGGCGCAGACAGCCAGCGACTCTAGCGCGGCCATCTATGGCGAGTCCGTGGAGCTGGCCTCGGCCATCGCGCGGGCCATGGCCGAGGGACGGGACCCCCGCACCGCGGTCGGGGTCTACGGCGGCTTCGAGGATGGCTGCGGCTGAGCGGGAGCGGTCTACAATCGACCCCCGCCATGACCAAGACGCCACGCCACGAACACGCCGCATTCGCCCTCGCGGGCCTGCTCTCGCTTTGCCTCTCGCCCGCGCTGGGCTGCTCCGACGACGGGGGCTCGAGCGAGGACGAGATCGGTGACAGCGGGACCGCGTCCGAGAGCGAGAGCGAGTCGGCGTCCGAGGACGAGTCGGCGTCCGCGGGCGAGTCGGGCTCGTCGAGCAGCGAGTCGGACTCCGGGGACACGACATCGAGCGGCGAGTCGGACTCCGGGGACACGGCGTCGAGCGGCGAGTCGGACTCCGAGGACACGGCGTCCGGCAGCGAGTCGAGCGGCGAGGGGGAGACGGACTCGGGAGACACGGACTCCAGCAGCGAGACCACCGGCGGCAGCCAAAACCCGCTGTGGAACAGCGCCCACCTCTGGTACTCCATCGACGATCAGCTGATCTACATCGAGATCGATCCCAGCGACGGATCAGTGGTCAACCTGAGCGCGAGCACGATCACCGCCGATCCGCCGCTCGTCCAGGGCCAGAGCGGGATCACGATCCTGCTCGACGATCAGGACGAGATCGACCTCCTGCTCACCCGGGTCAGCGGGAGCAGCGACTCCACGGCCGTGCACCACATCCACGCCCCGCCCACGGACGGATCGCCGGTCGCGGCCAGCTACCTCGGCGACGTGCCCGACGACCTGCTCATCGAGGCGCTCTATACCGACTGTCAGGGCCTGGTCTACCTGATGGACACGGGCCCCGACGTGACCTCCTCCGAGGGCAACCGGCTGATCCGCTTCACCGGCGACTACCTCGGCGGCGACCTGTCCTACGAGGTGATCACCGACCTCGAGAACGCCAGCGTCGCCGACATCGACGACATGGGCCCGGGCATCGACGCCATGGGCGAGATCACCGACGGCCAGGGCTTCGCCATCGACTCGGGCAGCGTCTACGACTTCGACTACAACACCGGCACGGGCAGCTTGCTCGGCCAGGCCGGGACCTACGGCGTCCACGCCCTGGGCGGCCCGCTCTTCGACGATCTCACGGCGCGGCTCTACGTCCTCGACATCGACGGCAACCTCTACGAGGCGGATCCGGTCAGCTTGAGCTTGTCGCCGGTGCTGATCACCGGGCCGAACCCCGACCCCGTTGGTGTCGCGGGCTGGAGCGGTCTGGCGGGGCCGCTGACCGAGTGCGAGACGACGCTGCCCGAGCCCCAGTGAGCCAGTGCTGCTCGATGGACACGAAAAAAAGCGCGGAGCGATCGCTCCGCGCTTTTTTTGAACCGGCTCCTCGCGCTCGAAGGTGCCCCGCTCAGCCGCGGCTACAGATGCTGGCGTTGGCCTGGACCCCGCTGCCCGCCAGGCGCGAGAGGAACTCGTCCGGGGGCACGAAGGTGGTCACGTGGACGCTGGGCTCGGGCAGCGGCTCGCCGGCGCGCAGGGTGTCGACGTGCTCGCTGATCTTGGCGTCGGAGGCGTAGACGACCACGCTGGGCAGCTCCTTGGCGTCGAGGGCGGCCTGCATGGCCTCCTGGTCCTCGCTGGGGTCGCTGACGTCGATCTTGATGAGCTCGTACTTGGCGAGCTCGGCCTCGACCTCGGGGTTGGAGAAGGTCTGGGACTCGAGCTCGTGGCAGGGGTTGCACCAGCTGGCCCCGAAGTCGATGAGGATCGGCTTGCCGGCCTCCTCGGCCCTGGCGATGGCGGCCTCGAGCTCGTCGAGGGTCTCGACCTGCTTCCAGTCGGCGGTGAGCTCGACGTACATGAAGTTGTTGAGCGCCAAGATCGCGCCGAAGCTGGCCACGGCCACGGCCGCGCCCTTGGTCAGCTTCTCGCTCATCGGGCCGTGGAAGCTGCGATGGACGGCGCCGGCGGCCACGCCCACGACGAAGATCCCCACGCCCAGCCACAGGCCCCACTGCGGGTTGATGACGAAGCCGCTGAGCGCCGGGCTGAGCGGGCGCATGAAGTAGAAGGCCATGACGATCAGCGCGATGCCGAACACGCTCTTGATGTGGTCCATCCACGGCCCGGGCTTGAACAAGCTCGCGCCCAGGGCGACGGCGAAGAACAAGGTGCCCATGCCCAGGGCGTAGGTGAAGAGCAGCGAGCCGCCGAAGAAGAGCCCGCCGGGCTGATCGGCCGAGGCCGCGATGAAGGCCAGGAGGTTGAGGAGCACCGGGCCCGTGCACGGGGCGCTGACAAGGCCGCTGACCAGGCCCATCAAGAACGCGCCCATCGGCCCGGCTCCGCCGACGGAGCTGAGCTTGGTCTCGAGGCTGCTGGGCAGCTGGAGTTCGAAGGCCCCGAACATGCTGGCCGCGAGGGCGAGGAGGATCAGCACGAGGGGGACGACCACCACCGGGTTGGCCAGCCAGGTACCGAAGCCGGCGCCGCCAGCGAGCAGGGCCACGCCCAGGCCCAAGCTCGTGTAGAGCGTGGCCATGCCGAGCACGTAGGCCGTGGCCAGGAAGAGCGCCTTGGCCTTGCTGACCCCCTTGGCCCCGAAGATGGCGACGGTGACGGGGATCAGCGGGTAGACGCAGGGGGTGAGGTCGACGAGCACGCCCTGGCCAAAGGCCCAGGCGTAGGTGCCGATGCCGCCGCAGCTAGCGGCGCTCTCGGCGAGGGGCAAGATCGGGGCGGTCCACGTCATCGCTGCGAAGCATACGCTGGTGCATGCGCGAGTGTTAGCCAGCCCGCGCTAGCGGCGCGTACGCATCGCCAGCGCGGGCTGCGAGCCGCGCTCGGGCGGCGAATCCGGGGTCGCAGCGCTCAGCAGTCGTCGTCGACGAGGCGATCGATGAGCTCGAGCATGATCGGCTCGAAGTCCTCGTCGCACACGGAGCGCAGGGGATCGCTGCTCAGCTGTTCGGCGACCTCGCGGATGCGCACCGGCGGGAGCCCTCGGATGGTATCGGAGCCCTCCGCGCGCGCGCAGCCCGGGCCGATGCCCCAGTCGATCTGGAAGTCGGGGTCGGTGGTCCGGATTGCTCCAGAACGTCCTCTCGTCGTCCTGATCGAAGATCGAAGCGGCGTGGCTGGCGTAGGAACAGTCGACCTCATCGCTGACGAGGAGGCCTCAGGGGGCCGTCAGCGGGACACCGACTGCCCGGCTGAGCTCGGCGAGGGCAATGTTGCGGTTCATGACCGCCTCGAAGTGCAGGAACTCGAACTCGGCCCACTTGGTCAGGGCCTTGCGCAGATCCTCGAAGTTGCTGGCGCCGATGCTGCTGCTGGTCTGCTCGGAGATCACCAGCTTCCAGCTCTTGTCGCGGGCGTTGGCAGAAAAACGCATTTGCTGCTCTGCGTCGAGCACCGCGCGGTAGGCCTCCTCGACCTCGAGGGAGAGCATCGCCCGGGCGGCCTCGCGCTGATACTCGGTCTCGCGGCGCTCGGCCCGGGCCTTTTGCAGGGCGAAGGCGTCGTTGTGAAAGTCGAGGTTCCAGCTCAGCGCCAGGCCGAAGTAGATGTTCGAGTAGTTGAGCCGGCCCGTGTAGTAGAGCGTCCGCATGTCGCGGGTGGCCGCGCTGCCGTAGCCGAAGCCCATGCGGACCACGGCGCCGAGGTCGGGCAGGAAGTTGCTGCGCGCGAGCTTCTCTTGGACCTCGCGGGCGCGGACGCCCGCGTCGGCGAGCTTGGCCTCGGGGCGACTTTGCAGGGCCAGAGACTGGTAGTGGTCGAGGTCCGCGAGCCCGCCTTCGATCTCGTCGGGGACCAGGGCCTGCTCGGCGATGTCGAAGCCCTTGGGCGCGGCCGAGCCGGCGATCGCCCACAGCGTGGCCAGGGCCTTGGACTCGATCAGCCGAGCCTCGCGCATGCGCGTGGCCATCTCGATCTCGCCGACCTCGAGGCGGATCAGATCGTCGGGGTCGCGGTCTGGATCGAGCTCGCTGGGGTCGGCGTCGAAGCTCGGCTTGCCGTCGGGCCCGAGGCCGAGCTCGACCTCGATCTTGGCGCGCTCTTGCTCGACGATCCCCCAGGCCTGCTCGAGGATCGCCACGCTCTCGCGGGCGAGGAGCAGGGCGGCGTGGGCCTGATAGATGCGCAGGATCGTCTCCTGGCGCGTGGACAGGCTCTGGAGCTCGGCGAGCTCGACCCCGATGGTGGCCAGGCGGCGGGCGTTGAGGATCTTGCCCGAGGTGGTGATCGGGACGACGAACTCTGCGTCGAGGCGCAGGGAGACGCCGGCGTCGGCGATGCGCTGGAAGTAGCCCTTGACCGTCTGGAGGTCGACGGCGTCGGTGCCGTCCGAGGGGTCCCCGGTGGCCCGGCAGTACTGAAACGAGAACGGCCCGTCTTCGCCCTCGAGCTGGACGTCGTCGCACTCGATGGCCACGCCGGGGGTGATCACCGCGCTTGTCTTGATCACCGGCACCCAGGCGAACTTGGCCCGGCGCAGCGTGGCCTCCATGGACTCGATGTGCTGATCGGCGGCCTTGATATAGGGGTTCTCGAGGCCGTAGCGGACGAGCTGCTCGCGGTCGATGACGGGGACGCCGGCGGGGCGCGGGCCGTAGGCGTCCTCGCGCGAGGCCGGCGACATCTCGAAGAGCGCGCGCACGGGGTCCTCGGCGGTCAGCAGGGCCTCTTGGTTGCCGGTGGCCGTGAACCCGGGGCCGAGGTGGTGGCGCAGCGCGGCCGCGTCGGGGTTGGTCGCGGGCGCCGGACCCTCGAGGCCGTCGAGATCGGGCGCCGGGACCTCTTCTTCGAGGGCCGGATCCGCAGGCGGGATGTCGGCGGGGGCCGGCTCCACGGGCTCGGGCTCGGCGGGGGCCGACTCGGGCGGGGCAGCGTGGGAAGCGTGCGCGAGAGCGACGAGCGAGCCGAGGCCGATCAGACCCGAGGCCAGCACGCGCCACACTCGACGGGGACGTCGGCGCTCTCGCGGCGAATTCATCGAGGCACAGCCCTACACTGGCCCCGGCACAGCGGCAAGCGCCTCGTTGCAGTGTGGCGCACACCTTGCCATGGTGTGGCCGTGACCACGAACGTACGCTGGGTTCACCTCGATGATCTCCCCCACCAGGGGAGGGTTTTGGTCCGTGTCAGCGGCGAGGACGCGACCCGCTTCCTTCAGGGCCTGCTGACGGCGGACGTAGGCGAGCTCACGCCGGGCCAGGCGACCCCCGCGGCCCTGCTCACCGTGAAGGGCAAGATCGTCAGCGAGCTGTGGGTCCTGGCCGTCGACGAGGACGAGCCGTGGCTGGCGATCCCCCAGGAGACCGCGGAGGCGGTGGTCACCTCCCTCGACGATCACGTGATCATGGACGACGTCGAGCTCGAGGTCCTCGAGGACCAGCGCTGCGCGTTGATCTGGGGCGAGGGCGGGGAGGCGCTGCGCTTCGAACCCGAGGATCCGGCGCTCAAAGCCTTCGCCTGCACGCACCCGCTCCCGGGGACCCTGGTCGTGGGGCCGCGGGCGGTGCTCGCGGCGAGGCTGGAGGGGCGAGGGGAGAACGCCGACGCGCAGGCCTTCGATCGTGCCCGCATCGCCCACGCGCGCCCGGCTTGGGGCTACGAGCTCGTCGCCGATCGCTTCCCCCCGGAGGTCGGCTTCGTCGACGCCGTGTCCTACGAGAAGGGCTGCTACATGGGCCAAGAGCCGCTCTCGCGCATCCACAACCGCGGCCAGGTCAACCGGGTGATGGTCCGGCTCGCGGGCGAGGGCGAGGGCTGGGAGCCGCTGCCGCTGACCCTCACCCTCGACGGCGCCGAGGTCGGCCAGTGGACGAGCGCGGCGCGGGCCAGCGGGGACGGCCAGAAGCTGCTGGGGCTGGGGATCATCAAGCGCGCCCACGCCAAGGTCGGCGTCGAGCTCTACGCCGGCACGCAGCGCGTGGAGGTCTGCTCGGGGCCGCTGGGCGACGACCCGGGCATCGGCGGCCGCAAGCAGAGCGCGACGGTCAGTCTCGGCGGACGCTGAGGGCTGGGCGGGATCACGAGCCCATCACCGCCTCGAGGCGCGTGGGCATCAGCTCGTAGCTGGGCTCGTCCTCCTCGGTGTCCACGAAGAGCACGTAGTCGAACTGCGCGGTGATGGCCGCCTCGCCCTGGACGCCGGGCTCGAGGCGGATCGTCAGCTCGCCCTCGGCGCCCTCGTGGCGGTCGTCGATATGCCAGGGGCGGTCGCTGCTGCGCCCACACTGGCCCTGGTAGACGTTGCTCCCGGTCACCCAGCGCAGGGTCAGGCGATCGTCGGGGAGGGTGTAGTGGGCCTCGACGACGCCGCCGTGCGCCGCGAGCTCGGCGGCGAGGCCGTCTTCGATACCCAGGAACAGCGCCTCGGATCCATCGGGGCTCGCCGCGACCACGGTGACGTCGCCGCAGGCGAAGCGCTCGTCGAGGACCTCGAGGTCGAGGGCGCGCAGCTCGTCGTCCTCGAGGTCGCAGCCAAGGGTGGAGAGGCCGGCGAAGAGCGCGAGTCCAAGCAGGGGTAGGCGGGGAGCCATGACCTCAAGCTAACGCGCTCTCGAGTTCGGGCAATTTTGCCGTCGAGGCCGGCGCACGAGGGGGTAGGGCAGGGATGTCAGTGTTCGCCTCGCGCGGCTGTCGTGGTCCCCCAAAGCCCGGGCGAGGGCTCTCGCTGGCCGCTGGGAGGTCAGGACAGGGAAGTCATGGGCTTCGCACACGCCCGCCCACGGCCGAGGTGGAGCCAGCAGATCGGCGCGCGATGGTGGCGGGCGTGCGCAGGTCGCACCGTCTCCGGGGCGCCTCGCTGGGGCCAAACGCAAAGCGGCCGCGCGACCACGGAGGGTCGCCCGGCCGCGGACGCTCGCGTCGTGATCAGCAGGCGATCACAGCGGCTTTTCGAACTGCGGGGGCTTCCCGCGCAGCATGGCTTTGACGCCGATGGCGGCGCTGCTCATGGTCAGGCTCTTGGCGCCGCGCTCGGACTCGAGGGCGGCCGCCTCGGCGTAGGGGAGCATGTTGATCGCCTCGACCGTCGAGGCGATCAGCTCGCGGAGATCGGCGTCCAGGGGCACGCCGGCCGCGTTGGTCGTCGCCACGTCACGCGAGACCTTCAGCGCTTCGGCGGCCGGGCCGTCGCGGAAGGCGGGCTTGTCGATGCTGCCGTCGGCGAGGCCGGCCGCGAAGGCCATGCTCGCCTTGGGGAGCTCGGGGATCGGGACGATCTCGCTGACGTAGCCCCACTCGGCGGCCTCCTCGGCCGAGAAGCTGTGGCCCGTGAGCAACAGCTCGTTGATGCGCGCGTAGGCGGCGGGGTCGCTCGCGCGGTGGATGTGGTGACAGCCGCCGAGGGCAGCGAGCACGCCGACCGTGGGCTCGGGCTGGCCGATCATCGTGCGCGCCCCGGCGACGCGGGCGTGGCAGGCGGAGGCGAGCTCGTTGCTGCCACCGAGCACGCGGCCGACGAGGGCGGCGACGGTCGGCTTTTGGCTGGTCCGCAGCTTGGTGGTGACGCCCTTCCAGCGCTGGATGAGCTCGAGGGCCGCGTCGGCCTTGCCGAGCACGGGCACGAAGCAGTTCGGGTCGGCGCCGTGGCCAAACTCGCGGCTGAGCTGGCCGTCGGGGGCGACGACGATGGCGCGCACGGCCGGGTCGGCGGCCATGGCCGCGTAGGCCGCGTCGAGCTCGGCGATGAACTGATGGTTGATGGTCAGGCGCTTGAGGGAGATCAGGCCGACGCCGCTGTGGACGCTGGTCCCGACGTAGATCTCGCGCAGCATCTCGTCCGTCAGCGCGTCGACGGGGGCGACCTCGTCGGCCTTGGTGATCTTCTGGTTGGCGACGAACTCCGTGATGATCGCCCGGCTGGCCGCGAGGCCGCGCTCGGCCATGAGCGCGGGCACGCCGACGCGGAAGGCGAGGGCGTTCTCGCACAGGAAGTTGAGCTGGTCGGCGCGGCAGACCCCGTGCTCGAGCATGTAGGTGGACAGCGAGAAGAGCATGCCGAGCATGCGCGCCTCGACCACCTTGGCGCCCTCGGGCGGGCAGAGCTGGCCGCGCTCGTAGGGCCACTGCTTGGTGGGCTCCTTGGTGTAGGGCTCCCAGATCTCGGGGATGGCGTAGAGCGTGGAGTCGACCTCCTCGCTCAGCAGCTGCATGCAGTGGGCCGAGAGGTAGTTGGCGCCGGGGATCAGGTTGTGGACGTAGAAGGGCGAGGTGCCCAGGAGCTTGCGGCAGGCGCCGTCGATCTGCGCCGGGCTCAGGCCGGTCTCGGCGTGGATGCGCACGGCCTCGAGCATCATCCCGCAGAAGATCCGGTCGGCCGCGAAGGCCGGGACGTCGGCGGTCTCGAGCAGGTTCATGCCCAGGCCGCCGAGGAACTTGCGGATCAGCTTCAGCGTGTCCTTGGAGGTGGTGCAGCCGCGGGTCGGGACCTCGAAGAGCTTGTTTGTCAGGTGGGGGAAGAAGGGGTGCATGACCCCGGAGCGGTCGGCCCCGGGCAGGCCCTCGAAGAGGTGCCGGGTGGTCAGGCCAGAGGTCGCCGAGAACACGTAGCAGCCGGGGTCGCGGGCGCGGATCGCCTCGTAGAAGGGCCGCTTGATGTCTAGGCGCTCGGGGATGGCTTCGAACACGAAGCCCAGGCCGAGCTCGGCGGGGACGTCGGCCAAGGTGCCCTGGACCACGGTGATGTTGTCGAGGATGGCGTCGACCTGGGCGGCCTCGAAGCGCCCGCCGAAGGCCTTGCGGAGCTTGTCCTCGACGCCCTGGACCGCGTCCGAGAGGTCGAGGGCGATCACCGGGACGCCGTGCTTGGCGAGCAGGCGGCCAAACTGACCGAGCTTACCGAAGCCCACGTTCCCGCAGGCGCCAGCCACCAGCAGGGCCTTGGGTGCCTCGCCCTCGTTGGGCTGGAAGATCGCTCGGACGTTGGGATCGCTGATCGACGTTGGCATGTGCTGGTGATGGTAGGGAAGCACCCCGGGGCTGTTGACAGGCTGGGGAACGCGCAGGATTGAGCTTTTTCACGGTCCCTCGGCGCAGTGTTCGGAAATTGTTAGAGTCCGCGGCGATGACACGCTCCTCGATCGCCGCGCTCATGATGGTTGCTCTGTGCTCCTTCGCCTGTGGGGGCTCCAAGTCCGAGCCCGCGCCGAAAGAGGCCGAAGGGGGGGAGGCCGCCGCGGAGGCTGCGACGCCCGTGGCGAGCGATCCCGCCGCAGAGGCGGGCGCCACCGCAGAGGCGCCCGCGGACGCAGCCGAAGCGGGCGCAGACGCGGCTGAGGCTGGCGCAGACGCGGCTGAGGCTGGCGCAGACGCGGCTGAAGACGATGACGACTCGGGCGAAGCCGCGCCCGCCTTGCCGGCGAGCTTCGAGGCCCTGGGCGTCGAGCTGTGCGACCAGTATGTGGCGGACTACAGCACCTGCATCGAAGACAAGGCCCCCGAGGCCGAGCGCGAGGCCCAGCGGCGGATCATCTTCGAGAACCTCCAGTCCTGGAAGCAGATCAAGGATGGCGGCTCGCCTGCGGCCGAGAAGAGCCTGCAGACGGGCTGCAAGATCGCGCGAGAGCAGGCCAAGCGGGCGACCGCCGACTGGGGCTGCGAGTGGTGACGAGCGATCTCATATCGCGTGTTTGAGTCTTCGCACCCCGTGAAATTTTATTCGCGTGACATTTTTGTCCCGTCGAGAGGGCGCTGGTGACGGCTCGAATTGAGCGTTTTTGGTGGCTGCGCCTCTCTGCGCACCAAGGTGGTCACAGGGGGCTCTCCAGGGTCTCCCAGGCCCTGTCTCAAGTGCTCGAAAACAAAGATGATTTTGATGGCCTGCGCGACCTCCGGGGGCGCGCGAGGGCGCGCGAAGTGTACGCCTCGTCGCGTCGGCTGAAGCTCTCGAAGCGCGCGTCTGTGCGTCAAAACGAGGTTGCGTAGCCGACGCATCCGACCGGGAGTTCAGTCACTGGACGACTGGTAGGGGCTGCGACCGCCGAGAACACGTGGTACTAATCGAAATCCCGGCGCATGCGCCGCTTGCCCCGCGAACGATCGAGCACACGCGCACGACTCACCACGGGGCACCCCAACCGACTCGAACGACACACGGAGAGACCGAAACATGAAGTTCAACAGCACCCTCATGGTCGCCGCCCTCACCGCCCTCACCTTCGTGGCCCCCGCCTGCGACAAGAAGGAAGACAAGGCCGAGGACAAGAAGGAAGACAAGAAGGAAGACAAGAAGGACGACGCGGCCAAGGAAGAGGCCAAGAAGGAAGAGGAGAAGAAGGAAGAGGTCGAGGCTCCCGCCGAGGCCGCTCCTGCTGCCGAGGCTGCCCCCGCCGCCGAGGGCGAGGCCGCTCCGGCTGCCGAGGCTGCTCCCGCCGAGTAATCTCCCCCCTTTCCTCGAAGAAGGTCGGAGCAGCTGCTCCGACCTTCTTTTTTTGTGTTCGCGTTTTGATACCTTCCCGGCCGTGCGTATCGACGGACGCTCCGTGGATGGCCTTCGGCCGCTCTCCCTCACGCCTGGCTTCACCAAGCAGGCGCTCGGATCCGTGCTCATCGCCACTGGCGAGACCCGGGTCCTGTGCACCGCCTCCGTGGAGTCGCGGACGCCCCCGTGGCTTCAGTCGGGCGGGTGGATCACGGCGGAGTACGCGATGCTCCCCGGCGCGACGAGCCCCCGTGGCAACCGCAAGAGCGGCGGCCGAGACAAGGAGATCCAGCGGCTGATCGGGCGCTCGCTCCGGGCCGCGGTCGATCTCGAGCGCCTGGTCGGGCCGGACGGCGGCCTGTCGATCGTCTGCGACTGTGACGTGATCGAGGCCGACGGTGGGACGCGGACGGCGTCGATCACTGGCGCCTGGGTCGCGCTGGAGATCGCCCTGCGCAAGCTGGTCGCGGCTGGGCGGCTGAGCGAGCACCCCGGGATCGCTCCGATCGCGGCGGTCTCCGTGGGCGTGGTCGAGGTCGAGGGCAAGCCCGAGGTGCTCTTGGACCTGTGCTACCAGGAGGACAGCCGGGCCGTGGTCGACCTCAACGTGGTCATGCGCGGCAACGAAGGCGGCGCGGGCCTGGTCGAGATCCAGGGCACGGGCGAGCGCGGAGACTTCAGTCGGCCGACCCTCGACCGCATGCTCGACTTCGCCGAGGCCGGGATCGCGCAGCTGCTCACGGCCCAGCGCGAAGCCCTGGCCGCCGCGCTCGCGGCCGAGGAGCGCCGGGCGTGACGCGTCGCCTGATCATTGCGAGCAACAACGCGCACAAGGTCCGTGAGCTGGCGCAGATGGTGGCCGCCTCGAGCGTGCCGGCCGTCCGCGAGCTCGAGGTCATGCGGGTCGCGGATCTGCCCTACGGTGCCTCGCCGGAGATCGAAGAGAGCGAGCAGAGCTTCGCCGGCAACGCGCTGCTCAAGGTCAACGGCATCGCCGCGTGGCTGCGCATGCACGACGCGCCCAAGGACGATCTCGTGCTCGCCGACGACTCGGGGCTGTGCGTCGACGCCTTCGACGGTGGCCCCGGCGTGCGCTCGGCTCGCTTCGCCATGGACGCCAGGGACGGGGGAGAGCAGGGCGCCGTCGAGGGGGACGCCGCGGCCAACAACGCCAGGCTCGTCCGCGAGCTCGAGGCCCGGGAGCTGGGTGGGTCCGCGGCCGAGTACGTGTGCGTGCTCGCCCTGCGCCGGGTCGGCCAGCGCCCCTTCGACTTCACCTTGCCCGACTCCGGGGCGCTGTTCATGCGCGACGGCTGCCTGTGCATCGAGGGCCGGGCCGTGGGCGAGGTTCGGGTCGCCAGGCGCGGGGAGGGGGGCTTTGGCTACGACCCCCACTTTTGGATCGACGGCGGCTCGCGGACCTACGCGGAGCTGACCATGGTCGAGAAATCGCGGCGATCTCACCGAGGCGCCGCGATGCGGCGGCTGATCGCCGAGCTCCCGCTCGTGCTCGACTGAGTCTGAGCGCTCCGTACTCGACCGAGAGGTCGAGAATGTGGACGCGCTGAGGTCGGGTGTAGGTCCGGGCGAGAACCGGGCGTGACTAGCGCGTGCCACTTTGAACTTGGTTCAATGCGGCGCTGGACCCGGCCGGGGCCCTCGGCTAGCCTCCCTGCTCTTCGGGGCGTGGCGCAGTCTGGTAGCGCGCCTGCTTTGGGTGCAGGAAGCCGAAGGTTCGAATCCTTTCGCCCCGACTCTTCACCCCCTCAACCTGGTCAACCAGCCTTCGGGCGTTCATAGCTCAGGCGGATAGAGCGTCGGCCTTCTAAGCCGAAAGTCCCAGGTTCGAATCCTGGTGGACGCACCGAGACCCCGCGCCGCGGGGTCTTCACTTTGTTGCTGTAAGTGTGGCCTGGCGAGGCGGCGTTGGGAGCCCGTCCACGAGGCCTCCCATGTCCGCAACAACGTCCCGCTTCGACCGCCCCCTCTCGCGCGCCTGTTTTGCCCTCTGCCTGCTCGGGGTCGCGCCCGGCTGCAACAAGGCCCCCGCCGACACGGCGACGCCGCTGGGCACGGGGAGCTCGACCACGGCGCAGCGAAGGGCGCCGGGGCCTCGAGGGACGGCCGACGCCGATACCGGCGCGGGGACGCGCTGGCGGGGGAGCGCCGAGGCGCCGGAGTCGGCCGCGCCCCGCTCGGAGGAGGCCCTGGGTACCGGCTGGGGGGCGGGCGACTTCGAGGCCGATCGCATCGTCGAGCCCGAGCGCCCGGGGTTGGGCACGGCCTACGGTGAGTCGCGGCGCTCGAGCATCCAGAGCGTCGGCTTTCGTCGGGCCGATCCGCTGCGCCCCGAGGTGGTCTTCACCATTCACTACGACGACGCCGCGGGCGTGCGCGCGGCCGCCCGCGGCAGGCGGACGCGGGCCTGGTCCGACGAGGCGATGCAGTCCCACGAGGGCCTGAGCTTCGCGCTCCTCGACGAGCGCGATCGCGTGCTGCCGGCGGCGAGCGTCGACACGCAGCTCTACGCCGTCGGCGCCCCCGGGGCGCGCTACAGCCTGGCCGTGGCCAACGACACCGGCAGCGCCTTCGAGCTGGTCGCCTCCGTGGACGGCCTCGACGTCATCGACGGCGCCCCGGCGAGCTTCGACAAGCGCGGCTACGTCATCGATCCCTTCAGCTCGATGGTCATCGAGGGCTGGCGGACCAGCGAGGACGCGGTCGCGGCCTTTCGCTTCTCTTCGCTCGAGGACAGCTACGCCGAGCGCACGGGGGAAGGGCGCAACGTCGGGGTGATCGGCGCGGCGCTGTTCCGCGAGGCGCCGCGGGCCTGGGAGGAGTGGCGCGCCCCTGACGAGAGCTGGCGCCGGGGCACGGCCGATCCCTTCCCTGGGAACTAGAGCGGCGTGTCGCCGGTGAGCAGGGCGTCGGTCGTTGGCCCGCGCTGGGCGAGCAGCGTGGTGAAGCTGGCGACGTCGATGTTGCTGCCGCAGACGATCAGCGCGACCCGCTGACCCGCGAGGCGCTCCCGCAGCGGGCCGAGGAGGGCGGCCGTGCTCGCGGCCGCGGCCGGCTCGACGGCGAGCTTGGCGTCCTGAAAGAGGGCGGCCATGGCCGCGCGCAGCTGATCGTCGTCGACGTGGACCAGCTCGTCGACGTGGGCGCGGCACAGGTCGAAGCTGTAGGGCGCGGCGTGGGGAGCCCCGAGGCTGTCGGCGATGGAGCGGACCGAGGGGATCGCCTGGGGAGAGCCGGCGGCGAAGCTGAGGTGCATGCTGTCGGCGCCGACTGGCTCGATCCCGAAAATTTTGCAGTCTGGGCGCGCAAGCTTGATCGCAGCCGCTGCGCCAGCGCAGAGCCCTCCACCGCCGATCGGGATGAGCACCGCGTCGAGCGCCCCGTCGAGCTGCTCGCTGAGCTCGAGGCCCAAGGTCGCGGTGGCCAGGGCGATCTGCGGGCCCTCGAAGGGGTGGACGAAGGTCCGCCCTTCGTCCGCGGCGATCTGCTCGACGGCCACGAAGCCCGCGTGGATGTCGTCGACCAGCACGACCTCGGCGCCGTGGCGGCGACAGGCGGCGACCCGACCGGGGTTGGCGCTGCGTGGCATCACGACCTTGGCCGAGGTCCCGAGGGCGCTGGCGGCGTAGGCCACGGCGATGGCGTGGTTGCCCGCGCTGATCGCCGTGACCCCGCGCGAGCGCGCGTCAGCGTCGAGCTGGCGCATGACCGCGAGGGCGCCGCGGGCCTTGAAGCTGCCCGTGCGCTGGAGCAGCTCGAGCTTGAGCCAGACGGCGCCCGGCCGGGCCCAGCCGAGGCGCTCGCGCAGCAGGGGCGTGTCCCAGCGCCAGACCGGGGTCTCGATGATCCACGGCGCGATGGCCTCCCGGGCGGCTCGGATGGCGGAGATCGACTCGGGTCCGTTCACGCGACATGAGTACCTCGGCGCGATCGGATCCACGCTGCCAGGGTGGGAGAGGGCGGTGAGCTTGCTCAACGTCGGCCCCACGGTGATGGCGCGGAGTCGCACGACCTCGCGCTCTCGCCAAATCGAGGGCGAAGCGCCGCGACATCAACTCGGCGCCGCGTAGCCTGCGCTGGTCGCATTCGAGCGCGTCTCGGCGCCCGATCCCGCTTCCGTTGACGCTTGCGAGCGGGTACAAAGCCGGCGCCAGCTGGACCCAGCAGCCCCCACCTTCACCGGGTCCAGCGGTGAGCCTCTTCGAGGGGAGAAGGCCAAAACATGGCCGTACATACCATCAAAAATGGCCTCAACCTGCCCATCACTGGGGCACCGAAGCAGTCCATCGAAGCCGCGCCCGCGGTGACGCGTGTGGCGATCGTCGCCGACGACTACCCCGGCATGAAGCCGCGGTTGCTCGTCAAGGTCGGCGAGCTCGTCAAGCGCGGCCAGGTCCTGTTCGAGGACCGAAAGGCCCCGGGCGTGATGTTCACGGCCCCTGGTGCCGGGACGGTGGTCGCCATCAACCGTGGCGAGTTTCGGGTGCTTCAGAGCGTCGTCATCGAGCTGAGCTCGAGCGAGCGCGAGGGCAAGCCGGCGCCGGACGAGTTCCAGACCTTCGAGCACTACAGCGACACGGACACCGCCAAACTCTCGCGCGAGCAGGTCGTCAACCTGCTGCAAGAGTCTGGGCTGTGGACGGCCCTGCGCGCGCGCCCCTATGGCCGCGTGCCGCAGCCCAGCGCCGACGCGCCGCACTCGATCTTCGTGACGGTGACCGACACCAACCCCCTCGCCGCCGACGTCGAGGTGGCCATGAAGGGCCGCGAGCAGGACTTCCAGCGCGGCCTCGAGGTGGTGTCCAAGCTGACCGAGGGCACCGTCTACGTGTGCAAGGGCGCGGGCACCAAGCTGTCCACCGGCAAGAACGCTCGCCTCCAGGTCGAGGAGTTCCACGGGCCGCACCCCTCGGGCACCGTCGGTGTTCACATCCACACCCTCGACCCGGTCAGCCGGGCCAAGACCGTGTGGCACCTGAACTACCAGGACGTGATCCTGATCGGTCGGCTCTTCGCCACGGGCAAGCTCGACGTCGAGCGCGTCATCAGCCTGGCCGGCCCCACGGTCGAGAAGCCGCGCCTGATGACCACGCGCCTGGGCGCGAGCATCGAGGAGATCGTCGACGGCGAGCTGGCCGCGGACGTCGAGAACCGAGTGATCTCGGGCTCGGTGCTCTCCGGTCGCAAGGCCATGGGCGAGCTCTTCGGCTACCTCGGCCGCTATCACTTGCAGATCTCGGCCCTGCGTGAGGGCCGGGAGCGCGAACTGCTCGGCTGGCTCAAGCCCGGCTTCGACAAGTACTCGACCTCGTCGGCCTTCGCCTCGGCGTTGACCCCGTCGAAGACCTTCGACTTCTCCACCGCGCTCAATGGCTCGCACCGCCACATGGTGCCGATCGGCATGTACGAGCGCGTGTTCCCCTTCGACATCCTCCCCACCTTCTTGCTGCGGGCGATCCTGGTCAAGGACGTCGGCCGCGCGGAGGAGCTCGGTGTGCTCGAGCTCGACGAGGAGGACGTGGCCCTGTGTACGTTCGTGTGCCCGGGCAAGCAGGACTATGGTCCGGTCCTGCGTGAGAACCTCGAGACCATCTGGAAGGAAGGCTGATGGACTTCCTGCGTCAACAGCTCGACAAGATCGCGCCGCTGTTCGAGAAGGGGGGCAAGTACGAGGCCCTCCACCCCCTCTACGAGGCCCCCGACACGATCCTCTACACGCCCGGGACGGTGACCAAGGCCGCCTCGCACGTGCGGGATCAGCTCGACCAAAAGCGCATGATGATCACCGTGGTGCTCGCGCTTTTGCCGATCTGCCTGTTCGCCTGCTGGAACACCGGCCACCAGGCGGCCCTGGCGATCGGCAACGGCGCCGCGCCCCTCGGCAACTGGCAAAGCTGGCTCTTCGAGGCCCTGGGCTTCGGCTATGACGCCGGCAACGTCGTCACCTGCTTCATCTACGGTGCGCTCTACTTCATCCCGGTCTGGCTGACGGTGGGCATCATCGGCGGTCACGCCGAGGTCATCTTCTCCATCGTCCGCGGCCACGAGATCACCGAGGGCTTCCTCGTCACCTGGTTCCTGTTCGCGCTCACGCTGCCCCCCACCATCCCGCTGTGGATGGTCGCCGTCGGCGTCGCCTTCGGCGTGGTCCTCGGCAAGGAGGTCTTCGGCGGCGTCGGCATGAACGTGATGAACCCGGCGCTGGTCTCGCGCGCGTTCTTGTTCTTCGCCTACCCGGCGGCCATGTCTGGCGACGCGGTCTGGGTCGCGGCGGAGAACACGGACAGCTTCACGGGCGCCAGCTGGCTGGCCATCGCCGCCGACAACACCCAGGGCATGACCGCCCTCGAGGCGCAGCCCGACCTGTGGATGGACGCCTTTCTCGGCGTCATCCCCGGGTCCATGGGTGAGACCTCGGCGCTGCTCTGCCTCGTCGGCGCGCTCATCCTGATCGCCACGCAGATCGGCTCGTGGCGGACCATGGCGGGCGTCACCGTCGGCACCGTGCTGATGGCGCTGACCCTCAACGCCATCGGCTCCGAGACCAACTCGATGTTCGCCATGGGCCCGCAGTGGCACATGGTCCTCGGCGGCTGGGCCTTTGGCATGGTGTTCATGGCCACGGACCCCGTGTCCTCGGCCTTCACCGACCTCGGCAAGCTGATCTACGGCTTCTTCATCGGGGTGTTCGTGGTCCTCGTCCGCGTGGTGAACCCCGGCTACCCCGAGGGCATGATGCTGGCGATCTTGTTCATGAACATGTTCGCGCCGCTCATCGACCATTACGTGGTCCAGGCCAACGTCAAGCGTCGCAAGGCGCGCTACGCCGCTGGCCTGCCCAGCGCCGCCGAGGAGGCCCACTGATGGCTGGCAAGAAAGACAGCCCCGTCTACATCGCGGGCTTCGCGGTCGCGGTCTGCCTGGTCTGCTCGCTGGGCGTCTCCGGCGCGGCGATCTTCCTCAAGTCCAGGCAAGAGGAGAACGCCACGGTCGCGCGGCAAAAGAAGGTCCTCGACGTCGCGGGCCTGCTGCGCCCCGGTCAGGAGCTCGGCAACGACGACGTCCAGGCGCTCTTCGAGGAGCGCCTGGTCCCCGCGCTGGTCGACCGTGAGACCGGCGAGCTGGTCGCGGACGTCGACGGTGTCGGCCCTGCGGACTACGAGCCCATGGAGGCCGCCAAGGCCAACAACCTCGTGGCCCCGGCGAACGCCGCCAAGGTCCGCTTCCAGCCCTCCGTCGCCAAGGTCTACTTCCTCATCGACGAGAAGGGCGCGGTCAAGAAGGTCATCCTGCCCATCGAGGGCTACGGCCTGTGGGGCTTCCTCTACGGCTACCTGGCCATGGAGGCCGACGGCGTGACGATCGCCGGCATCACCTACTACGAGCACGCCGAGACCCCCGGTCTCGGCGGCGAGGTCGACAACCCCAACTGGAAGGGCTCCTGGAAGGGCAAGAAGGCCTTCCAGGAGGGCAGCGACGAGGTCGCCATCGAGGTGGTCAAGAACGCCCGCGGTGAGTTCCAGGTCGACGCCCTGACGGGCGCCACCATCACCAGCCGCGGCGTGACCAACATGATGGACTTTTGGCTGGGCCAAAACGGCTACGGTCCCTTCCTGAACAAGATCCGGCAGTCCGGACCGCCGCAGCTCGACGCTGCTCCGGCCGAGGAACAGTCCTGACGAGGAGCTCCGGCAATGGCAAAGAAAAAGGAAGTCCTCTTCGATCCTCTGCTGAACACCAACCCGATCGCGGTTCAGGTGCTCGGCGTGTGCTCGGCGCTGGCAGTGACCAGCAAGCTCGAGACGGCGATCGTCATGTCGATCGCCCTGACCGTGGTCGTGGCCCTGTCCAACTTCTCGGTCAGCCTGATCCGCGAGCGGATCCCCTCGAGCATCCGCATCATCGTTCAGCTGACGATCATCGCCTCACTGGTGATCATCACCGATCAGGTGCTCAAGGCCTTCGTCTACGACGTGGCCACGCAGCTGTCGGTCTACGTCGGCCTGATCATCACCAACTGCATCGTCATGGGCCGGGCCGAGGCCTTCGCCATGGCCAACCCGCCGTGGGAGAGCTTCATCGACGGCGTGGGTAACGGCCTCGGCTACAGCCTGATCCTGATCTCCGTCGGCTTCTTCCGCGAGCTCCTGGGCTCCGGCAAGGTGTTCGGCGTCTCGGTCATGCCCCTGGTCAGCGAGGGCGGCTGGTACACCCCCAACGGCCTCATGGTCCTCGCACCTGCGGCCTTCTTCCTGATCGGCATTGCGATCTGGATCATGCGCACCGCCAACCCCGAGTTGGTCGAGGAGCACTGAGCCATGGAGCACTATCTCAGCCTCTTGGTAAAGGCCACGTTCGTCGAGAACATGGCCCTGGCCTTCTTCTTGGGCATGTGCTCGTTCTTGGCCGTCTCGCAGAAGGTCAAGACGGCGACGGGCCTCGGCGCAGCGGTGGTCTTCGTGCTCACGCTGACCTGCCCGCTCAACTCGGCGCTCTATCACTACGTCCTCAAGGAGGACGCGCTGATCCAGGGCGTCGACCTGTCCTTCCTCAACTTCCTGACCTTCATCGGGACCATCGCCGCCGCCGTGCAGGTGGTCGAGATGGCGCTCGAGAAGTACGCCCCGGACCTGCACGCGGCGCTTGGCGTGTTCCTCCCGCTGATCGCCGTGAACTGCGCCATCCTCGGCGCCTCGCTGTTCATGGTCGACCGCGACTACCACGTCGCGGACTCCCTGGTCTTCGGCTTCGGCTCGGGCCTGGGCTTCGCCCTGGCGATCATCGCCCTGGCCGCGATCCGCGAGAAGATGCGCTACTCCGACGTCCCGCCGGCCCTGCGCGGCCTGGGCATCACCTTCATCGTCACCGGGCTCATGGCCATCGGCTTCATGATGTTCGGCGGCATCTCCTTGTGAGCCACTAGCGAGGAAAAACACAAACCATGCTCGCTACCATGACAACTCTGCTCGCCGCCGAGCTCAGCGAGGTCCAGATGCTGGGCCTCTCGGTCGGCATGTTCGTGGTCATGATCCTGGTCCTGGTCGGGGTCCTGCTGCTCGCGCGCGGGCAGCTGGTCAACACCGCGGACGTGACGATCCTGATCAACGAGGACGCCGACAAGGCCCTCCAGGTCCCGGCCGGCTCCACGCTGCTCAACACCCTCGCCAACAACAAGATCTTCATCCCCTCCGCCTGCGGTGGCATGGGATCTTGTGGCGTCTGCAAGGTCCACGTCCACGAGGGCGGGGGCGCGCCGCTGCCCACCGAAGAAGGCTGGCTCAGCCGCGGTGAGATGCGCGAAGGCTGCCGCCTGGCCTGCCAGGTCAAGGTCAAGCAGGACATGAAGATCGAGGTCGAGCCCGAGGTCTTCAGCGTCCGCAAGTGGCAGTGCAAGGTCCGCAGCAACGACAACGTGGCGACCTTCATCAAGGAGTTCGTGCTCGAGCTCCCCGAGGGGGAGGCCGTGCCGTTCCGGGCTGGCGGCTACATCCAGATCGAGTGTCCGCCGCACACGGTCCACTACAAGGACTTCGTCATCGACAAGGAGTACCGGGAGGACTGGGATCGCTTCGACATGTGGCGCTTCACCTCGGTCGTCGAAGAGGACGTGACCCGGGCCTACTCCATGGCCAACTACCCCGAGGAGTACGGGATCATCATGCTCAACGTGCGCATCGCGTCGCCGCCCCCGCGGCAGCCCGACGTGCCGCCCGGGCAGATGAGCTCGTACATCTTCAGCCTCAAGCCCGGCGACGAGGTCACGATCTCTGGCCCCTACGGCGAGTTCTTCGCCCGCGACACCGACGCGGAGATGATCTTCATCGGTGGTGGCGCCGGCATGGCGCCGATGCGCTCGCACATCTTCGACCAGTTCAAGCGGCTCAAGACCACCCGCAAGGTCTCGTTCTGGTACGGCGCACGGTCTTTGCGCGAGGCCTTCTACGTCGATCACTTCGACTCGATCGCCGAGGAGTTCCCCAACTTCACCTGGACGCTGGCGCTGTCCGATCCGCTCCCGGAGGACAACTGGACTGGGCCCAAGGGCTTCATCCACCAGGTCTGTCGTGAGCTCTACCTGGACAATCACCCTGCGCCAGAGGACTGCGAGTTCTACATCTGTGGGCCACCAATGATGAACCAGGCCGTGATTCGCATGGCCCTGGAGCTCGGCGTGGAGCCCGAGAACGTGATGTTCGACGACTTCGGCTAGGGCTTTTGACCCACGAGAGCAAAAGGGAGGAGCGCCGCTCCTCCCTTTTTCTTTGTCCAGTAAAGCCCCGCAAACACACCCCCACCTCGTTGACAGGCCTCGGGGGCGGTTCTAGGGTTGGCCCGTTTCGCGCCCGCTGATGCCTTCTTCCATTTCAGAAGCTCCCGCGCTCGTGCAGGTCCGCGACATGTGGAAGAGCTTCCGCCACGGATCGCGCAAGCTCGACGTCCTGCGCGGTGTCAACCTCGATCTGCGGGCGGGCGAGATGGTCACGATCATCGGCGCCTCCGGTGCGGGCAAGTCCACGCTGCTGCACTGCCTGGGCACCCTCGACCTGCCAACGAGCGGGGAGATCCTGTTCTACCCGCCCGGCGGCGGCACGCCCACGGACATCACCCGGCTCTCGCCCCCGGACCTCGCGGACTTCCGCAACCGCACCATCGGCTTCGTGTTTCAGTTCCACCACCTGCTGCCCGAGTTCTCCGCCCTCGAGAACGCGATGATGCCCGCGTTGATAGCGCGGATCTCCACGCGCCAGGCCCGGGAGCAGGCCGAGGCGATGCTCGACGCCGTCGGCATGAGCCACCGCCTCGACCACCGCCCGGGTGAGCTCTCGGGCGGCGAGCAGCAGCGGGTGGCGATCGCGCGGGCCCTGGCCATGCAGCCGCGCCTGCTCCTCGCCGACGAGCCCACGGGCAACCTCGACACCAAGACCAGCGAAGAAGTCCACGAGCTGCTCTTTCGCCTCAACGAAGAGCACGACCTCACCATGTTGGTGGTGACCCACAACATGGAGCTCGCCCAGAAGATGCCCCGCGTCGTCCGCATGGCCGACGGTCGCATCCTCGAGCAGGGCCTGGGCTCCAGCGACGACCCCGATCGGGTGCCGGCCGAGTAGCGCCGTGGAGTCACGCAATCGTTCCAGGCGGCCGAAGGGGCCGCGTCGTCGCTCACTGCGAGCCTTCGCCCTGGTCCTCCTGGCCGTGTTCCTGGTCGGCGTCATGGGCCTGGCCCCGAGCTTCGCCGAGGCGGGGCAGCCCGAGCGCCCCGGGGCCAAGAAGCGGCTGATCGCGGGCTTCGGCTCCCCCGAGCTGATCACCCCGCGCTACCGCCCCAACATCTACGAGTTCGCAGGCGTCGAGGACGAGGTCTGGAACGAGCCGATCACCGACATCCGCTTCCAGGGCAACCGCCGCGTCGAGTCCGAGGCCATGTTGCTCGAGCTCGACAGCAACATCGGCGAGCTCGTGACCCGCGAGAAGCTGGCCCGCGACCTCAAGGCCCTGTGGGCCCTCGGCTTCTTCGAGGACGTCTACGTCCAGGGCGAGCTGACCTCGGCCGGCGCGGTCTTGACCTTCGTGGTCGTCGAGCGCCCGACGATCCGCAAGATCATCGTCGAGGGCAACGCCAAGGTGAAGCTCGACGACATCAACGAGATCCTCGACATCCAGGGCAACAGCGTGCTCGACCTCGGCAAGGTCAAGGGCAACGTCGAGAAGATCCAGGCGCTCTACACCGAGAACGGCTTCTTCCTCGCCGAGGTCGACTACGCCGTGCGCCCGGTGGACGACCAGCCCGGCAAGGTCGACGTGGTCTTCGTGATCAACGAGGCCGAAGAGGTCATCGTCCGCAGCATCACCTTCGTCGGGAACTCCGCGATCAGCGACGACGAGCTGCGCAAGGCCATGCTCACCCGGGTGGGCGGCTACATGACGATCATCAGCAAGAAGTCCGGCGGCGTGTTCAACCGCGAGGCCTTCGTCGCTGACTACTCCAACCTCCGCGCCTACTACGCCGACAAGGGCTACTTCGACGCCGACTTCGAGGACGTCGAGCTCGCCCTGAGCCCCGACCGGCGCTTCGTCCACCTGACGATCGCCGTCACCGAGGGCCCCGAGTACGAGATCGGCGCGGTCTCGGCCCGCGAGCTGACCCGCGCCGGCGAGGACGCGCTGCTGCCTCCGGGGCTGCTCGCCGAGTCCATCGACCCCGTGCTCGCCCCCGGCGACGTGGCCAGCGCGGGCAAGCTCCAGCTGATCCAGCAGGACCTCGAGCGCCGCTACAAGGACAAGGGCTACGCCTACGTCAACGTGGTCCCCAACTACCAGCAGGACCGCGAGAAGCTGCTGCTCTACGTCGACTACCAGATCGACAAGGGCCCGCTGGTCTACATCGAGCGCGTCAACATCTTCGGCAACGACCGCACGGCCGACAAGGTCATCCGCCGCGAGATCGTCCTGCGCGAGGGCGACCTCTACTCCGAGAGCGGCAAGGAGGCCACGCGGCTGAGGGTCCTGCGCCTGGGCTACTTCGAGGACGTGCAGGTCTCGACCTCGCGCGGCAGCGCCGACGATCGCATCGTCGTCAACGTCGAGGTCGCCGAGAAGCTGACCGGCACCTTCCAGATCGGCGCCGGGTTCTCGACGATCGAGAACTTCGTCCTCCAGGCGCAGATCCAGTACGACAACTTCCTGGGCCGGGGCACCACGGTCACCCTGGTCGCCCAGCTGTCGAGCCTGCGCCGGCTGTTCAACTTCAGCTACACCACGCGCTACTTCCTCGACAGCAACTGGTGGTTCATCTTCAACGTCTTCAACACGCAAAACGTGTACACGGACTTCACCCGAGCGAGCACGGGCTTCTCGGTGTCGTGGGGGTATCCGATCCCCAAGATCCGTGGGCTGACGGCCTTCGTCGGCTACAACTTGGAGTACGTCCAGGTCCAGCTCGGGGCCGTCGGCGCCCTCGGGGGCATCTTCGCTCCGGGTGCCCAGAGCGCCGTGCCGGAGCAGGCGCTGATCAACAACCTGTTCGCCAACGGCATCACCTCGGCGATCACGGCGCGCCTGGTCTACGACACCCGCGACAACGTGCTCTTCCCGACCTCGGGCATGTACCACCAGATCGCGGGTAAGTTCGCCAGCCGCTACTTCGGCTCGGAGAACGAGTACAACCGCTACACGCTGGACACGCGCTTTTACGTGCCGGTGATCAAGACCGACCGCCCCTTCAGGGCCTGGGTCGTGTTCCGGACAAACTTCCAGATCGGCTTCATCCACAGCCCCACGCGCTCGGGTGTGCCGGTCTACGAGCGCTACTTCCCCGGCGGCATCTACGGCGACGGCTCGATCCGCGGCTACAACCTGCGCTCCTTGGGCCCGCGCATCCTCGTACAGGGCTCGCCGGATCCCTCGTCCACGCTCTCGGCCTTCGTGATCGGCGGCAACCTGCTCACCGCGCTCAACCTCGAGCTCGAGTTCATGCTCGTGCCCCCGGCCAACATCAAGGGCGTGCTCTTCGCCGACTTCGGCAACGCCTTCAACACCGAAAAGCAGTTCTGCTCGGAGCCCAACCCCGACCAGCTGCCCAAGGCCGACCCCTGCGTGCCCTTCAGCTTCGAGGACCTGCGCGTGAGCCTCGGCTTCGGCTTCCGCTGGCAGTCGCCGATCGGCCCGCTACGCTTCGAGTGGGGCATCCCCCTCGACCGCAACGAGGGCACCGACCTGCTCAGCAGCGAGGACCCGGTGGTGTTCGAGTTCAACGTCGGCACCGGCTTCTAGAGCCGGCCTGGTCGACGCCCCGAGGTAGCGCCCGTCGGGCGGGCAGCTGCCCGCCCAGCAGCATTGGAAGGGAGCGAGTGTCGATGGTTCGTCTCAGCGTCAACGTCAACAAGGTTGCGACCCTGCGCAACGCCCGAGGGGGCGCCGTCCCCAGCCTGGTCGATGCTTGCCGGGTCTGCGTCGAGGCCGGCGCGCCGGGCATCACGATCCACCCGCGCGAGGACGAGCGCCACATCACCGCCGCCGACATCGGCGTCGTCCATGAATTCCTCGCGCCATACCGCGATCGCGTCGAGTTCAACATCGAGGGTGACCCTCGCCCCGCGCTCATGGATCGCGTCGTCGAGCTGTGCCCCGATCAGTGCACCTTGGTCCCCGTGCGACCCGGCGAGATCACCAGCGAGGCCGGCTGGCGCCCCCAGCAAGACCGCGATCGCCTCGTGCCAGTGATCGAGCGCCTCGCGGCCGCGGGGATCCGCGTGAGCCTCTTCGTCGAGGCCGAGGTCGCCGCCATCGAGTGGGCCGCGGCGCTCGGGGCCGACCGCGTCGAGCTCTACACCGAGCCCTACGCCCGCGCCTGGGCCCAGGGAGAAGCTGAAGGAAGGCGCAGCTTCGAGGTCTACGCCGCCGCGGCCGAGCGCGCCCACGCCCTCGGCTTGGGCATCAACGCCGGCCACGACCTCGACCTCGACAACCTGCGCCTGTTCGCATCGCTGCCGCACCTCGACGAGGTCTCGATCGGCCACGCGCTGATGTCCCGGGCGCTCTTCGTCGGCCTCGAGACCGTCGTCCACGAGTACCTGGCGCTCCTCCAGGAGTCCTAGCGCCCCCACACGACCCTTCCGAGCTCCCACGGTGTCAGTGAAGGCGTCTTGCGGACGTGCCGAGCTTCGAACTCCCACAACCAAGCACTCGGATCTGGCTCCGACGGCATCGGCGGCACGCAGAAATCAGTCCTCGTCCCCCAACCAGAGGATGCCGACACGCTCATCGTCGGCGGCAAGGATTCCCATGTCGAAGCTGTTGTCTAGCAGGGCCGCGCCGCTGGACGTGTACGTGGCGTTGGTCTGGTTCCTGGATGGACACCTCTGTCGTGAGCCATCGGGAGATCGCCGGCGGGGCTGCCCATTGTCAGACGACGATAGTGCCACCCTTCCAGGAGATGTTGTACGACTCGAACTCCTTGTTCGCGTCTAGCAGAGTCAGCTCCCCGAGACGATCAAACACGAGGCGAACACTCCCGTCGCCGCCATGCTCGTGACTGCGTATCGAGCATCCTACAAAGGGTGACAGCGCTTGTGCTTGCGCGGGCAGGGGAGTCCGAGTGCCGTCAATCTCGCAGTCGCACTCCAATGTGATCTCCACCCCCTCGTCGAAGACGAGACGCATCTGATAGTCGTCCCCCGCAATTGCTTGAAGGTTCCGGCCAACCAGGAAGGCAAGGTCAGTGTCGATACTCAGGCCGTGCATGTTCAGGACTTCATGGCTCCGCGACAAAGCCGGACGGGACCACGGGCTCACGTCGTCGAAGCGATCGAGTGCGTCGGGTGTGTCCGGGTTCTCAGCCCCCGAGCTCTTCGATGATCCCCTTGACCCGCTCCTGGTCGCGCTGGCGCCCAGGCACGAGCTCGAGGTAGCGCCGGTAGTGCACCTTGGCCTCATCGGGGTCGTCGAGTTCGCGCTCGATGTCGCCGAGCAGGCGGTGAAGTTCGCCGACGTCGGGGGCGAGAGCGAGGGCGACCTTGGCCGCGGCCAGGGCCTCGCGCGGGCGGCCGAGGCCGAGGAGCTCACGGGCGTAGTCGATGCCCTCGAGAGCTTCTTCGTAGTCGCGGTACTCCTCGGAGTAGAGCAAGCGATCGGCGCTGAACTCCGCCAGGGCGGCGGGGCGCTTGCCCTGGCGCGCGAGCAGGTGGCGCAGGTCGAAGGCGCGGTAGCGGCCGAGGGTGGAGGGGCCCTCGGCGACCCACAGGACCATGGAGGTCGCGTCGATGACGACCGAGGAGGTGGTGTGCAGGTTCTCGAGGGCGTTGCGGTTGCCGAGGCCGAGCTCGACGTTGTCGAGGCCGCGACGGTCGCGGAGGATGGCGACGGCGTCCTCTGGCTGGAAGTTGCCGGGGCTGGCGAGCAGCTCTCCGAGGCGGTCGAAGCGATAGCCGCTCGAGGTGGTCCTGCGGATGCGCTCGTTGTGGGCGTCGGCCTCGAAGACCTCGCGGATCATGTGATCGGTGGCCCACACGGCCTGCTCGTCGTCGCCGCGCAGGACTCGGGCGTCCTCGGTGCCGGCGCGCGGCCCGGCCTCGAGGATCACGGCCTTGCGCTGGACGCCGTCGCCGATCAGCACGACGCCGGCGGTGCGCAGCTCGGCCTCCTCGATGATCTCGACGGCCTGCTCGAGGGTGTCGGCCTCCTCGAGCACGGTGCGCAGGACCAGGGGCAAGGGCAGGGCGTTGGCCTCGCGGGGATCGTCGGTGCGCGCGGGGTTGGCCGCGACGACGATCCCGCGGGCGTTGATCCCCGTGACCACGCCGATCAGCCCCGCCCAGCCGACCGAGACGAAGGGGTACTTGCCGTCGGGGTAGTAGAAGCTGACGGTGCGATCGACCTCGAAGTCCGGGCCGAAGTCGACGCTCAAGGTCCGCCCGACGATCAGGTTACCGGCCTCGACCCCCGAGGCGCTGGCCCGCGGGGTGACGGCGAACATGCTGCCCTCGATGAACACGTCTTGCAGGCGCTGGGTGAGGTCGAAGAAGCACTGGTAGAGCAGCAGGCGGTGGTAGGGCTCGAGCTCGCCGGTGTCGTCGCTGGGCAGGGCCGCGGCCAGGGCCGAGAGCTCGTGGCGCGCGGGGGAGGGCAGGGCCGCGTCGGCGCCGCGATAGTCCCAGCGCAGCAGCATCAGCTCGGCCCAGCTCTCGATCACGCCGCGGTAGCGCCCGTCGAGGGTCGCGTCGACGCGGCGATCGATGTTGCGAAACAGGCGGCCGGCGAGGCGACCATGAGCGTCGCCGATCTCCTCGGGGGAGCCCTCGAGGTGGAGCACCCACAGGCCGCCGCGGCGCGCCAGCCACGAGCGCCCATAGCTGACCTGGCGCCCGGTCTCGTCGACCTCGAGGTCGTGCTCGCGGACGTCGAGCTCGAGGGGATCGAGGTCCGTGTAGCCGACGTAGCCCGAGTAGAGCAGGGCCAGGAGCACGGCGAAGGTCCCGCCGACGATCGCCAGCACGCGAAAGAGCGCGAACACGCTGCGGGCTTCTCGCTCCTGGCTGTGATAGAGCCGAGGCACGGCGCAAAGGTATACAGCAGCCGAGCGCCAGCGCCCACGGCCCAGTCATCACCCCAGAGCTCATCGCTGCCCGGCGCGTGTCAGTCGCCGGAGAAGCGGGCGATCTGCTGGAATTGATCGCCGACGCGGCGAAAGAGCAGGGCCTCGACCACGCGATCGTCCTGGGCGTCGACCACGAGGTAGTCCACGGGCCAGCCGGCGCTGAGCGCCGCGCGGGCGTCCTCGTCGGAGAAGTAGGCGCCGACGCGCGGGTGCGAGTGGTAGACGATGGTCGTCGGCCGCGGCGAGTCGAAGCTCTCGGCCATGCGGCGCAGGTCCTTGCCGCCAAAGGTGTAGGCGGTCTCGGCGGTGCGCGGGTAGGTCTCGGGATCGACGCCGTGGTAGCGGTCCTGCCAGTTCTCGCAGGCGACGAGCTGTGTGTCCTCGCCCTGGCCGATCAAGAAGCCGCAGCACTCCTTGGGGAACTCGTCCCGGGCCTGGCGATAGATCGCCTCGAGGATGGCCCGGGGGATCTCGACCTCGGCAGACTCGGCGGACTCACCAGACATAATGCTTCTCCCACTCCAGCGGCACGAAGTAGCGGTCGCCGCGGTCACACAGCGTGGTGACCACGACCCCGGGCTCGCCGGCCTCGGCGAGCTGCTTGCCCACGCGCAAGGCCGCGGCGACGTTGCCCCCGGAGGAGTGACCGACGAACAGGCCCTCGACCTCGGCGAGGCGCTCGGCCATGTCCCAGCCCTCCTCGGTGGGCATCCAGATCGTCTCGTCGAGCACCGACGCGTCGTAGATCTCGGGGACCAGGCTGCTCGGCAGGTGCTTGAGGCCCTCGAGGCCGTGCATGCCGTCGTCGGGTTGCATGGCGATGCAGCGCACGGGCTGACCGTTGGTCGCGTTGGGGCCGACGCTGCGCAGGCGCCTGGAGGTGCCGACGACGGTGCCGCTGGTCCCGATGCCGGTCACGAAGTGCGTGATGCGGCCCTGGGTCTGCTTCCAGATCTCGACCCCCGTGCCGTGAAAGTGCGCCGCCGGGTTGCTGAGGTTCGCGTACTGGTTTGGGTAGTAGTAGCGATCGGGATCGGCCTCGACGAGCTCGCGGGCGAGGACGATCGCGCCGTCGCTGCCCTCCATGGGATCCGAGAAGATCAGCTCCGTGCCGTAGGCCCGGGTGATCTGCTTGCGCGGGGCCGAGACGTTCTCGGGCATCACCAAGGTCACCGGCACCCCGAGGGCGGCGCCGACCATGGAGTAGGCGATGCCGGTGTTCCCGCTGGTGCTGTCGATCAGCCGCTTGCCCGCGAGGTCACCGCGGGCGAGGGCGTCACGGATGATCCGCAAGGCGGGGCGATCCTTGACGGAGCCGGCCGGGTTGCAAAACTCGCACTTGGCCCACAGCTCGACGCCGGGGCAGTCGCGCTCGATGTGGTGCAGCCGGACCAGCGGCGTGTTGCCGACGAGATCGGTGATCTGGTCGACACGCGTGGGTCGCTCGCCGAGCGCGAGGCTCAGCTGCTCGTCTGCGCGCGGGCCTGATTCGCTCGCTCCGCCGGCTCCGCCCGAGCCAAGCGCTGCGCCGATTGGTGGTAGCTGCGCCGCCATGCTGATCAGTCTTGGCTCGATCAGGCTCAGCCGCCAGCGATCGCCGGGATGATGCTGATCTCGTCCGAGTCTTTGACCGCGGTGTCGAGGCCCTGAAGGAAGCGGATGTCCTCGTCGGCGACGAAGATGTTGACGAAGCGGCGGACCTCGCCCTTGTCGTCGCGGATGCGCTCGCCGATGCCGCTGTGGGCCGCGTCGAGGTTGTCGAGGAGCTCGCGGACGTTCGCGCCGGCGATCGCTACCTCCTCCTTGCCCTCGGTGTACTTGCGTAGGGGAGTGGGAATGCGGACGGTTGCCATGGTTGCTGATGTCTCCTGAGTGTGGGGTCGAGCGGGTTGTGGAGCCGACTACGACGGTCTGCGCTGCGGCGTTGCGGCCTTGCAGCCAGGGCAGTCGTCGCGCGCCTCGGGAGCGAGGCGGCGCACGCGGCCGGTGAGAAGGTCGAGATCATGCAGGGCGCCGGCGGGGCTGTCTCCTGCCTCATCGAGCAGGCCGACGGCCAGGCTGGCCATGAGGTGACCGATGGCCCCCGCGGCGGCGCCGATCACCCCGACCGTGGCGCAGGCCGGGGCCAGCTCGCGGGGCGGCGGCGCTTCGAAGAGGCAGCGGTAGCAGGCCCGGCCGCCCGCGCCTGTGGTGCGGGGATCCACGGCCATGGCCTGGCCGCGCCAGGCGATCACCCCGCCGATCACCACGGGCAGCTGGGCGGCGAGGCAGGCGTCGTGGACGGCGAACTTGAGGGCGGGGCTGTCGCTGCACTCGAGCACCACGGCGCGCTCGCTGGCGATGGCCTCGGCCACGGGTTGGTTGGCGGTGTTCGGGCTCGGCTCGCCCGCAGCGGCCGCGCGCAGCTGGGCGCGCAGGCGCTGGGGATCGCTGGGATCGAGGCGCGCGCGCCAGCCCACGAAGTCTTCGCGGCTCGCGGACGCGCCCGCGGCCCAGCGCGCGGCGTCGACCTTGGCCACGCCGAGATCGGGGACGCCGTAGAGGACCTGGCGCTGGAGGTTGCTGAGCTCGACGAGGTCGTGATCGATCACCGTCAGCCGGCGAGCTCCGGCCGCGCGCAGACCGAGCAGGGCAGGGCAGCCGAGGCCACCCGCACCGACGATCACGAAGCGCACGTCCTCGAGCATCTCAGCGGCCCTCTCAGGGATCTTCGAAGTAGGCGTCGAGGCTGAAGTAGCGCTCGCCGGTGTCGCAGAGCACCGTGACCACGTTCTTGCCGGGCCCGAGCTCGCGCGCGAGTTCGACCGCCGCGCACATCGAGGCGCCGGCGGAGATGCCGACGAGCAGCCCCTCTTCTTGGGCGAGGCGCTGGCGCATCACCCAGGCGTCGCGGTCGTAGATCCGCGCCACGCGATCGAAGATCTCGGTGTCGAGGACCTTGGGCACGAAGCCCGCGCCGATGCCCTGGATCTTGTGCGGGCCGGGGTCTTCACCGGAGAGCACGGCGCTCGAGTCGGGCTCGACGGCGACGATGGTGATCTCGGGGTTGTACTCGCGCAGGACCTTGCCCACGCCGGAGACCGTGCCGCCGGTGCCGACCCCGGCGACGAAGCCGTCGATGCTCAGCCCGGCCATCTGCTCGAGGATCTCGGGCCCGGTGCTGGCCACGTGGGTCGCGGGGTTGGCCGGGTTCTCGAACTGCTGAAGCATGAAGTGGTCTGGCTTGCGACACAGCTCGCGGGCCAGGGACACCGCGCCCTCCATGGTCCGATCTTCGGGGGTCAGCACGATCTCGGCGCCGTAGGCCTTGAGCAGGTTGCGGCGCTCGAGGCTCATGCTCTCGGGCATGGTCAGGAGCAGGCGGTAGCCCTTGACCGCGCACACGAGGGCGAGGCCGATGCCCGTGTTGCCGGAGGTGGGCTCGACGAGGGTGCTGCGTCCAGGGATGATCGTGCCCGCGCGCTCGGCCGCCTCGATCATCGCCAGGGCGATGCGGTCCTTGACCGAGCCGCCGGGGTTCATCATTTCGCACTTCCCCCAGATCGCCGCAGCGCGCTCGCGGTCGGGGGCGACGCGGTTGATGCGGACCAGCGGGGTCTTGCCGATCAGTCCGAGGATGTCGTCGACGAGGTGGGGGCGCTGCATGGTGGGACGGTAGCCGAAGCTCAGATCACATAGTCGGCGGCTTGCCGGCGGTAGCGCTCACGCGCCTCGCCGATCAGCTGCTCCAGGTTGAGCGCGCCGACTGCGGATTCGAAGCGCTTGTCCACGGAGCGCTCGACCAGACGCGTGATCTCGTCACGGGGTTCCCCCGTGTTGCTGTTGTTGGTCGTGGACAAGACGTCGATGACATCGGCGATGGCGATCTCTTCTGCGGGCTTTGCGAGCCTGTAGCCGCCTCGCGGCCCCCTTTTCCCCACGACGAACCCGGCTTTTCGGAGCTCACCAATTATTTCTTCGAGATATCGCGAAGGAATTGCCTGCTGCTCGGCGATCACGTGGGCACTCGCATAGCCCCTGTACGCTACATGACACAGTGCTCGCAGGCCATATCGGACTTTCGTGGATAGACGCATCTTTACCCGGCCACCTTCGCTAGAAAGATAGCCAGACCATGCCACGAGACTGGGTCGATTGCGACACTTTTTGACCGTTACGGCCAAAAAAATCCTGTTCCGCCCAGAAAAATGCATGGAGGCGCAGGGGGCGTGAGGATCGACCGCTTGACACCCCTTGGGGGCGAGGGATACGAGCGGGCGCCGATGGACGTCTCCGACCTCAAGAAGAACGTCAAGCTGGAGATCGACGGTCAGCCCTGGGTGGTGACCGAGTACCAGTTCGTCAAACCCGGTAAGGGCCAGGGCCTCTACAAGTGCAAGATCAAGAACATGATCACCGGCGCCGTGGTCGATCGGACCTGGCGCTCTGGTGAGAAGCTCGAGTCGGCCAACGTCGAGTCTCGCACTTACCAGTACCTGTACCCCGCCGCGGACGCCTTCACCTTCATGGACAGCGCGACCTACGAGCAGGTCGAGCTCCAGGCTGACCTGGTGGGAGACGACGCCCGCTTTTTGATGGACAACCTCGAGGTCGACATCCTGTTTTACAACGGGCGGCCCGTGGGCGTGACCCTGCCGAGCCACGTGGTCATGGAAGTCGCGGCGTGCGAGCCCGGGGTCAAGGGCGACACCGCGACTGGCGCGACCAAGGGCGCGACCATGCAGACCGGCTACGAGGTCCAGGTCCCGCTCTTCATCAAGGTTGGCGACACGCTCAAGATCGACACGCGCACCGGCGCCTACGTCGAGCGTGTCAACCAGTAGCCAGACCGCTGGTGACGACCCGCGCGCGCTGCCCTGGGCGCTGCGGGTCGCGCTCTGGGACGCGGCCCTGGCGGCCGTGCGTACCCAGCTCCGGGGGGGAGGGCTGCTCGAGGTGAGCACGCCCTGTCGCGTGCGCGCCGTCGCCCTCGAGCCGTGGATCGAGCCGATCCCGGCGGGGCGCGACGCACGGGGTGGACAGCGCTGGTTGGCGACGAGCCCCGAGCTGTCGATGAAGCAGCTCCTCGCTCGCGGGGCGCCCTCGATCTTTCAGATCGCCCACGTGTTCCGGGCGGCCGAGGTTGGAGCGCGCCACAGCGAAGAGTTCCATCTGATCGAGTGGTACCGGGTGTCCGCCGATCTCCCGGCGATCATGGCCGATGTCGAGGCCGTGGTCGCTGCGGTGTTTGCGGCCGTCGAGCCGATCCTGGCGCGCGCAGGCCTCGCGCCGGGGCTCGCTCCCAAACGCTGGCGCGAGGTCAGCCTGGTCGAGCGCATGGGGGAGTCCCTCGGCTGCCAGCTGCGCGGCGACGAAGCTGCGGAGGCTCTCCTCCCGCACCTGCGCCGTGTAAGGGCTGACCTGGGTATGCGGTTGGCCGAGGGTGACGGCGCTCCTGGCGATGACGAACTCGGCCCCCTCGAGGCTTGGACGGAGCTGTTCAGCCTGTTGTCGGCCCGCGACCTCGATCCTTGGCTGGCGCAGCTCGGCGCGCAGGGGGAGGGCGTCCATGTCGTCGCGTTCCCGGCGGCGCTCGCGGCTTTGTCGGAGCGAGAGGGGGCGACGGCCGCTCGTTTCGAAAGCCACGCCTTGGGCGTGGAGCTGGCCAATGGCTACCGCGAGCTACGCGAGGCCGGAGAGCAGCGCCGGCGCTTCGAGGCCGTCGCCGAGCTCCGGGCGCGCCACGATCTCGCGCCGCTCCCGATGCCAGAGGCCTTCCTCGCCGAGGTCGACGCGCTCCCGCCCTGCGCAGGGGTGGCCTTGGGCCTCGATCGTCTGCTCGCCCTCGCGTGCGGGCGAGCTCGCCTCGATCAGGTCTCGATCTCGAGCTGATCAGGCTCGAGCTGATCGGGCTCGAGCTGATCGGGCCGCTCGTCACCTTCGGCCTGCTCGCCGCGCTCGCGTGGTCACGCTTGGGAGGGCGCGCTGATGTTCGCCGCGAACCTCGACCTCGACGCTGGGGCCAGGGAACGAGCGCAGCGCTTGGTGCTCTCGGGTCTGGCCGTCGTCGCAGCGAGCATGGGGACGCTCGCGGGGATCTGGAGCCTCGAGCAGCTCGCCATCGATCGCGTGGGTCCGCCCGAGCGGCGCATCGAGATCGCGCAGCTCAGCTTCTTGCCGCCGCCCCCGACGAAGGAGGCGCCAGCTGCCCCCGCGCACGAGCCCCGAGCCGACACCCCGGCGCCCGCAGCTGCCCCCGCGCCGCGTCGGGTCGATGAGGAGGAACCTCGCAGCGAACCCGTGGCCAGCGACTCGACTGCGGCGCTCGGCGCCTCTTCGCCAGAGGCGGAGCGATCTTCGGGGATCCCCGACGCTCTCGGCGGCGTGGGGCAGGGTTGTCCAGGGGGCGTTTGTTCACCGATCGATCGCGGGATCTCGCCGCCGAGGGGCACCTGCGTGGGCCCCAACTGCGCGCGAGCGCCAGGGGGGGAGCGCAAGGGTCCAGGCGCGCCCCTGGCCGTGGGCTTTTCGGCCCTGAACTGTCTCAGCTGCCCCGATCCGAGCGAGTCGGCGCTACGCAAGACCGCCGCAGGTGTTCGGCGCCGAGGGGGGCGGATCGTCACGCACTTTTGCGTCGATCCGCGTGGGCGAGTGGAGCCCGAGAGCGTGCGGATCGAGCGGAGCTTCGGGGAGGACGAGGTCGATCGCATCGTCACGAAGACGGTCTCTGGCTGGCGTTTTTCTCCAATGCGCGTCGATGCAGCGCCGCGGCGCGCGTGCAGCGAGACCACCTTCGAGATCCGTTTTCGATGACCAAGGTGACGTCGATTCGACCAAGGCGGGCTGCGAAGGCGCCCGCACGGACGGCGCCCCGCGCCTCGCAAAGCCGCAGCTTTCTCCAGTGGATCGCGTCCCTAGGCTATCTGGAGCCGATCTGTCGGGTGAGGCAGGGTAGTCTCGGGGCGCAGGTTCGTCTTGATTCCTGGGGCCATACCGGTACACTGGCGCCCTCCATGCGTCGCCAGCTCGCTCTCCTCGCCGCGATCTCCATGGCCCTGGGCCTGACCGCGTGTACGAAGATCAAGTCGCGCGATCTCATCCGCGAGGGCAACCAGCTGTATCGGGACGCCCAGTTCGAGGACGCCATCGCCAAATACAACGAGTCTCTCGAGCTCGAGCCCGGCGGGGTCACGGTTCAATGGAACCGGGCGATGGCCGCCGAGAGCATCGTCCTCGCGCTCAAGGACGCCACCAACGAAGAGGCCATCGCCAAGCGCAAGGAGTACGCAACCTTGGCGCTCGAGGCCCTCGACGCGTGGAACGAGACCCGCGACAAGCCGGTCGGCGTCGATGAGCAGCCGGCCTGCGCCAAGCCCAAGGTCGAAGAAGAAGAGGCGCCCGCCGAGGGTGAGGACGCCGAGGGTGAGGCCGCCGAAGGCGAGGCCGAGAAGCCCAATACCGACCCCGAAGCCGCCGCCTACCGTGAGCACCGCCTGGCGCTCCTGGGCGCCGACGCGCGCTGCGACGATCTGATCGAGCACTGGCGCCAGATGCATCTGGCCTGCCCGCAAAACGAAGATCTGTACATGACGATCGCGCAGACCTTCGACGACATCTGCGGCAAGCCAGAGAAGGCCGAGGAGTGGTACGTCAAGCGCACCGAGGACTTCCCGGAGAGCGCGAAGGCCTGGTACACCCTCGCAACACGGCGCTTCTCGCCGCTCTTTCCGGACGCCGAGTCGGGCATGCCCTTCAACGCGGCCGTCGACGCCGACAGGCGCATCGAGATCGCCGACGAGGTCATCAAGATGCTCGAGAAGGCCACGGCCCTCGAGCCCAAGTACCGCGACCCCTACGTGTGGCGGTCCATGGCCTACACGCAGAAGTCTCTCGCGCGCGAGTACATCGAGCCGCCCGAGACCACCGAGGACGCGATCCTGGCGATCCTCGCCCGCCGTGATCTGATGCTCGCGTGGCGCGAGACCAAGGCGGTCTGCGACATCGACAAGATCCCCGAGTGCCCGGCGAACCCCGAACCCGGCGCGCTCTTCCAGGAGCTCGAGGCGGATCCGACCTCGTGGATGGAACGCGAGCTCACGATCATCGGCCACGTGATCGACGAGACCGTCAAAGAGGTCGACGCCGACAACCACGTCTGGGACCTCGACATCGAGGTCGAGTACGAGCCGCCGCTTCCCGATGGCGAGGAGCCGCCGCCTCCTCCTCCGACCGAGGTCGAGGGCGAAGAGCCCCCGCCGCTCCCCAAGAAGATCGTCTCCATCCGCTACACCTTCCTCAAGCCCGCCGTGGCCGAAGGGGAGGAGGCCCCGGACATCAGCGAGGCCGTACTCGCGCAGGTCGATCTGTGGAAGCGCATGAAGTACACGACCTTCACGGGCTTCATCAGCGTCGACGGTGATGATCTCGTGTTGAAGTCGGACCAGAAGCAGGTGGTTGCCTGCTGTCCTGAGGCGCCGCTGACGCCTGAGGCGGAGAAGTCCGACGCAGATCACCTCGAGGAGCTCTACGCCCAGAAGAAGGCCGAGGAGGACGCCGCGTCCGCCGAGGGCGACAAGGGCAAGAAGGGGAAGCGCAAGTGAAGGTGACCGGACTTCACGCGCCGTGCGGAGTGAAAGCCGCTGCCCGCGCTCAGTCGTTGCTCACCGTGCACGGCTGAGCCGCAGCGAAAGGACTTACCGATGGCGTTCGAGCACTACCTGTCGACAACCGAGATCAACCCACGGCGCATCAAGCTGCTCATGGCTGCGGCAGTCGTGGCAGTCACGGGCACCTTCGCCATGATCTTCTTCATGTGGGTCGCGGGGAAGATGAGCATCGCCCGGGTCGATCCGCCGACCATCGATTTCATCATCGTCCAGATGACGGCCGAAGAGCCGCCTCCGCCACCTCCTCCTCCGCCGCCCCCCGCTGGCAACCAGATGGAAGATGACGTGGAAGAGGAAGAGGACATCCCCGAGGAGGAAGAGGTCCTCGAGGAGATCGTCCAGCCGGACGACAAGCCCAAGGACATCCCCGACAAGAAAACGGGTGGGGGAGGCGTGCCCAAGGGCGTGCCCGGCGGTGTCCCTGGCGGCGTGCCCGGCGGTGTCCCTGGTGGCGTGCCCGGTGGTGTCCCCGGCGGAATCCCCGGCGGCGCGGGCATCTCGACCAAGCCGACCGAGAGCAAGTCGGTCGCCAAGAAGCCTCTGGCTGCGGTCATGTCGCAGGCGGTTTACTCGCCCGACCCCGACCAAAAGCAGCTCCAGCAGACCAAGGCCGCGCGCTTCGACAAGCGCGATGGCACCAACAAGACTTCGTTTTGCGTCGACACCTCAGGCAAGGTCGTGGACGTCAAGACCAAGAAAAAATTCCCCGGTGACCCTCAGGTCGACCAGATCATCCGCGACACCATCAAGAAGTGGCGCTTCAAGCCCTTCGTTGTCGGTGGTAAGCCGGTGAAGACCTGCACCGAGCGTACCTTCAGCATCAAGTTCAAGTGATCGGCGAGGGGCCGTCGCCAAGCGACGAGCCCCTGCCTTGAACAACCGGAACGAACCCCGAGAGAGACCCCGATGGAAACCCTGCTCCTGCTCGCCGAAGAGGCCCCGACCTTCACCCTGTCCGGCATGTGGGCCCAGATGGGCATATTCGCCAAGCTGGTCCTGATCTTCTTGTTGGTCCAGTTTGTCATCACGTCGATCATGGCCGTCGAACGGGGCGTCGTGTTCGCCATCGCCAAGCGCCAGAGCATCAACTACATCATGTTGCTGCGGAACTTCCTCAACGAGCGCAAGCTCGATGACTCGGTCGCGGCGGTCAAGCAACACCACTACAGCCCCATCGCCAAGGTCGTGGGATCGGGCATGGACGAGTACCTCCAGGGTCTCGAGGCGCTCCAGGAAGAGGGCCCCGACGACGTCGGCGACTTCGACCTCGTCGACGCCGTCAACCGTCAGATGGAGCGCTCCAAGGAGCGCGAGACGGCCAACCTCAAGCGCGGGTTGGCGCTGATCGCCACCACGGGTTCGACCGCCCCCTTCGTCGGCCTCCTCGGCACCGTCGTCGGTATCATCAACTCCTTCCAGGGCTTGTCCTCCGATGGCGGCGGCGGGCTCTCCTCGGTCGCCGGCGGCATCTCCGAGGCCCTCGTGGCCACGGCGGTCGGCCTCCTGGTCGCCATCCCCGCGGTCATGGCCTTCAACTACTTCAACGCGCGGGTCGAGGGCTTCCAGATCGACATGAACGATGTCGCCAGCGAAGTCATCAACTACGTGCTCAAGGAAGGCCGGTACTGAGCTAATCGCTGGGTGAACTCATGAGTACCCAAGCCCACACCGGCCGGCGGACCCGCCGGATCCCGTACAAGAGCGACCACGGGGGCGTCCACGCCTCCGGGCCCCAGAGCAGCATCAACGTCACCCCGCTGGTCGACGTCTGTCTGGTGCTGCTGATCATCTTCATGGTCGTCACGCCGATGCTGGGCCGCGGAAAAGACGTTCAGCTCCCGACGCTGGTCGAGGCGGACCAGCACAAGGAAGGCGACCAGGTCTTCATCTCGGTCGACGACGAGGGTGTCTGGGTCAACCAAGACCCCTACACGCAGCGCAAGGACTTCATCGAGGCCCTGCAAAGCGAGATCTCGATGGCCGAGGGCAAGGCCGCGGCCAGCGGCTACACTGGCCCGATCCTGTTCCTGAAGGGCGACAAGAGCACGAACTACGGTCGTGTGAGGGTCGTCATGGAGTGGATTCAGGAGGCCAACGTCCAGAACATCGCCCTCGTGGTCGATGTTGGCGAGGGCTGAGCTTCGGCCTCGAAGTCCAGCCCCATCGTTCCAGTCCTCGAACGGCGCCGCGGGGGTCCTCGGCGCCGTTTACGTAAAAAATCGAGCACCCACCCCGGGACCAGGCCGGGCGCGCTCGGGACCCCATCCAAGCACCCCACCTCGGGGCTCGTAAGCCTGGCCGAATTCCGTTATTCTGCGCCCTCGAATCGGGCGTAAGCTCAGCACCCACGGCGCGTTGCGCCTCAGGAGACCAAGCCAATGGGCATGGACGCAGGCGGGTCGAAAGGCGGCCCAAGCAGTGAAATCAACGTGACCCCACTGGTCGACGTTTGCCTGGTGTTGCTCATCATCTTCATGGTGATGACGCCGAAGACCGTGCCAGAGATCTCCGTGCGGGTGCCGCCGGAGAGCAAGAAGAAGCAGCCCAAGTCGAACAACAAGGACACCTTGGTGATCGGCCTGGACACGAACGGTGCGCTGTCACTCAACGGCACCCAGATCAACAGCGAAGACGAGCTCGGTGACTTGATCTCCAGCCGCCTCCAGGGGCGGGAGGAGAAGGTCGTCTTCATCGACTTCAACGACGACGCCAACTACGGCAAGGCGGTCGAGATCCTCGACCTCGCCAAGCGCAACGGCGCCGTCGTCCTTGGCATCATGAAAAAGAGGAACCAGCCAATCCCGGATACCCTGATCGGGATCTGAGATCGGCTGGTCATAGAGGAATGCAGAACATGTCCAACCTCGAATCGCGCAAGCTCGTGAACGCCCCCATTGGCTCGCTCGCATCTACAGCGGCCCTGGGCGCCGTGGTTGCCGCCGCGTTGATGTCGACCGGGTGCATCTCGGACACCGACTGTGGCATCTGCGATCCCGACAAACTGGTGCTCGAGAGCATCAGCGGGGTCAACTACGCCAACACGAAGGTGCACCGCCTCACCGACGGGGTCAGCTCTGGCAAGTACTTCATCGAGGACATCGTCGACTGTCCCGAGACGGAGGAGGCCCAGGAGTCCGACCGCGGCGCGGAGGAGTACTGCAAGATCTCGCCGCTCGTCGCCTGGAGCGGGCTCGAGTTCGTGTTCAACAACCTGCTCGACGCGACCAGCGTCGAGCTGGTGCGCAAGGATCCGAGCAGCCCGCAGCTCTTCGAGGTCTACGACTGGCGCTCGCAGATCGCCCACATCGAGGGGCCGATCACCCGCTACAACGGCGACTACCTGGCGGAGTCCGGTGACGACCCCGACGAGGTCAACCGGCTGATCAACCTGACCTGCGTCGAGAACCTGCGCGCCCAGGGCACGGACTTCAACCACGAGGTCCTCGACGACGATCCGCTGATCTGCAACGGCTTCCAGGACGTCGGCGGCGAGACCTTGCCCCTGCGCATGCAGGCCGAGGGCATCACCAAGTCCTACACCGGCGAGACCGACTGGCGCACGGCCAGCTGCGCGGCCCCGGACGAAGGCCCCGACACCTGCTGCACCGTCTGCGACTACGAGCTCTCGGTCAACGTCGCCAAGTACGGCGTCGACGCCAACGGCTCGAAGCTGACCCCGGTCAACGCGCTGACCTGCGACCCCAGCGGCAACATCTACGAGGAGTGCGCGGGCTTCGTCACCGACGTCAACCGCGACATGGAGCCGCTGCGCTACCTCTACGACTTCGGCGGTGAGATCATCGAGCGGCGCCTGCCGCTGGCCGACAAGGTCCGCGAGACGCACCCGGACCTCCGCCCCGCGGGCATCGAGCCCGATGGGCTGCCCTGTCAGAGCAACTCCGACTGCGAGGGCAGCACCGGCATCGGCGACGACCCGGGCGCGGTCTGCATCGGCACCAACGCCGAGGGCAACTCCTGTGACGCCGACACCGCTGGCTGCATGGATCTGCACTGCAAGTCCGAGTGGTTCGTGACCTGCAACGCCGAGGATAACCTCGGCGGGGGCGGGTACTGCGTCGACAAGCGCTTCAAGGACAAGGGCGCCGGCGCGTGCTACCGCGCCACCGCGCCCTTCCTGTCTTGCGACCCCGAGGACGGCAGCTGCGTCGAGTGGGGCGCTGGCGACCGCCTCGCCCAGTGCGACGCCGGCGAGAACCCCAACGGGACGCTGACCGCGGAAGAGTGCTGCCAGGAGAGCCTGGGGAGCACCGACGGCGGCCCCTGTGACCCGCTCTTCCAGCCCAACGTCACGCCCATCGGTCGCTTCGACCGTGACCGCACGCTGCCCGAGGAGACCCGCAGCTGCTACTGCGGCGACCCGGCCGGCCAGGCCGACTACTGCGCCGACCAGATCGAGCAGTTCTGCACCGCGCCCTGGGGCAACCTGACGCGCCACGACGGGACCAGCAACGAGGACGCCTACATCACGCGCTTCGTGACCAAGGCCGGCGGCGTGGTCTACGACCCCGCGCTCAAGGGCGTGCTCTACCTCCCCGCGGACCGCGGCAACCAGACCCGCGCGCTCGTCGAGGAGTGCGCGGACACGGCGAGCAGCCCCAACCTGATCGGCGGGCTCAACGTCCAGGACGGCTGGCGCATGCACGACGGCCGCTTCAACGAGACCTACGAGAACTTCGACCGCGGCATGTGCTCCGGCTCGGAGTACCGCGTGGTGTTCTCCTCCGAGGGCCAGCGTCTGCGCGACAAGGTCGGCAACTACCTCGCCGACGACAAGCTCAGCTACGTGTTCGAGACGCCGGAGTTCCACGTCATCCCGGGCACCGGCTTCCCCACGGACAACCTGCGCATCGGCGCCTGCGACGACTTCGAGATCCAGCTCTCGAACAAGTACGACCTCTCGCCCGAGAACACGCAGAAGATCGCGCTGGTCCAGATCGGTCGCAAGGCCGGCGGCGAGGACTCCGTGGGTGAGTCCTGCGAGACCAGCATGCTCCCCGAGTGCTGGGAGGAGCAGCACGTCGTGGCTGGTGGCCCCAACTGCACCACCGATCCGCTCGAGGTCGACGAGTCCACGCCGCCGTGCATGGAGGTCGACGTCAGCGAGCAGCGCCAAGGTGAGGTCCGGGTCGTCGTCGACTCGGTCCGCTTCGGCACCCAGCTGGTCTCGACGGACACCGAGTTCGACTCGCTCGGCCGCGAGGCGACCGGGCGCTACCGCTTCAGGGTCCCCGGCCTCGAGGACGTCGAGCGCTTCGAGGATCTCGACCTCAGCAACCCCGAGGATCTGGCCAAGTACAACGCGGCCTTCCACGACGTCTGCGGCATGCCGCTGATCACCTCCGGTGGTCAGGGCTACACGGACTTCTACTACGACTTCAACATCGACCCTCCCAAGTGCAAGGAGGACACCGATGGTGACGGGGTCCAGCTGTCCTGCGACAACGCGCGGGACTTCTACAACCCCTACCAGGAGGACCAGGACCTCGACGGCTTCGGCGACGTCATGGACCTGTGCCCGCTGACCTCGGGCTCGAGCAACACCTCCGACTCCGACAAGGACGGCGTCGGCAACAACTGCGACACCTGTCGTCAGACGTCCGACAAGTACAACCTGGAGTCGGCGATGGTCGACGATCCGCGGCTGTGGGTGCGCAACATCCCCTCGCAGGCGGACTTCGACCAGGACGGCATCGGCGACGTCTGCGACAACTGCATCGTCGACGCCAACTGTGGCGTGTTCGGCCCCGAGAACCCGCACAGCGTGGGTGTCGAGACCGAGTGGGAGAACTCCAGCGTCTGCCAGCAGGACGCCAACTCCGACATGATCGGTGACTCCTGCGTCAACCCGGACGACCCCGACGGCAAGTTCTTCGAGCACGCGGCCGGCCCCGTCGGCTTCGCGCCCGAGGACGACTTCGACCAGGACGGCCTCGCCAACGTGGACGACTTCTGTCCGCGTCAGCCGGTCTCGGCCACGCCCACGGCGTGCACCGACGACACCGAGTGTGGTGACGGCTCGACCTGCGCCGACTCTGGCTACTGCAACCACGTCGACTCCGACGGCGACCAGGTCGGTGACATCTGCGACACCTGCCCCTTCGACGCCAATCCCATGCAGGTGACCGACGGCGGCATGCAGGTCGACGACGAGGACGGCGACTTCGTCGGTGCCTCCTGTGAGACCAACAGCGCCTGTGAAGACCTCAAGGACCCGCGGCCCTTCGCTTTCATGGAGGTCTCGGTCAACGGTCTGTGCTGCGTCAACGCCTACCCCGGCGATGGCCAGTACGTGATGGGCGAGGACGGCAGCTGGGACTGCGAGGGTCTGTGTGACCCCGACGGCTTCCCGGTTCAGATCGACTGCGCCGACGAGGCGGAGATCGGCGAGGACGTCCCCGACGGGAGCAAGTGCCGCTCGCTGCCCAACGCCGTGGCTTCGGAGCCCGGCATCGTGGACCTCCCCCCCGGCTGCGAGGACGCGCTCGCCGACGCTGGGCTGTGCGCCCCGCAGGGCGAGGATGACCCCAACTGCACGCCCGACATGGCCAACCAGCGCCTGGGCCTGACCGACATCGACGACCCGGACGAGCTGTGGGGCAAGATGTGCTTCTTGCCGCAGTGGGACCAGGACTTCGACGGTATCGGCGACGCCTGCGACCTGTGCCCCTTCAACTACGACCCCTTCAACGAGACCTACGTGGACGAGAACACGGGCAAGCGCTGGGATAACGTTGGCAAGTACTGCGCCGGCGTCTACGCCCCCGACGCTGTCTGCGCGGCCGAGGAAGAGGAAGAGTCGACGGACACCGGCACGGACACCGGCGACACCACGGACGGCTGAGCGACGCGCCCCGAGGGGCACGCTCACCTCCGAGAGGCCCGCCCTGGCTCGCGCCAGCGGCGGGCTTCTTCTTTTGGGGGCGCTTGCTTGCGTCCGGCGAGGGGTCTCGACATGCTGCCCCCATGACGCGAGCGCTCCCCTTGGCCGAACAGGGCTACTGCCGGAACCTCGCCCTCGACGAGGCGCTGGCCGGGACGGCGCCAGCGGGCGTCCGGCGGTGGATCCTGATCGAGGATGGGCGCCCCTGGGGGGCCCGCCCGCCGGCCGACAGCCAGCTCCCTGCGGCGGTGCAGGCGTGGATCCTCGAGCGCAGCGCGCGTCCGGGGACCCGCGTGGTGTTGATCCGCAAGCCCGGCCAGAGCACGGGCGCGCGGCGCAAGGTCTTCCTTGTCGAGGCTGGGGAGGACCCCGCCGCGCGCAGCCTCCTGAGCGCCGAGCTCGAGCTCGGCGAGCTGGCCAGCCTCGACGACGAGCAGCTGCTCGCGCGCATGCGCCCTCTAGACGGCCTGCTGTGGCTGGTCTGCACCCACGGCGCGCGCGATCGCTGCTGCGCCAAGTGGGGGCTGCCGCTGTGGTCGGCCATGGCCGCCCAGGATCCCGAAAATGTCTGGCAAAGCGCCCACCTCGGCGGCCACCGCTTCGCGCCCATGGCCCTCGCGCTGCCCTTGGGGGCGCTATGGGGACGACTCGAGCTCGACGAGGTCCCGGGCCTGATGGCTGGCGTGGCCGCGGGATCCCTGGCCCCGCTCGAGCGGCTCCGGGGACGCTGCGTGCACTCGACCCCCGCCCAGGCTGCGGAGTGCCTGCTGCGTCTCGCCGAGGGCCTGGATGGAGACGCGCAGCTGCGTCTGCGCGAGCAGCTCGCGGCCGACGAGGACGGCCGACACCTGGTCCGCTTCAGCGACGCGAGCGGTGCGGAGCGCTCGATCCGTATCGTCCAGCGCGAGGATCCGACGCTCGTCACCCCAGGTAGCTGCGGCGACGAGCCAGCGATCCGCTCGCGCTGGATTGTCGACTCGTGCGCGATGTAGTCGCGCGAGAGCGGCTGCCGAGCTCACTCGGCGACGATCTGATTGCGCCCGGCGTGCTTGGCTCGATACAGGCGCTGGTCCGCGAGCTCGATCAGCTGAGCAGGCGACTGCATCGCAGGATCCCAATAGGCCACCCCAGCGGAGATCGTCACGGGGATGTGGTGGCCCTCGAATTCGAAGCGCTGGGCCTGGATCACGCCGCGCAGGTGCTCGGCGAAGCGAGCCGGCCCGGGCGGGGAGAGCCGGCGGATGATCAGCGCGAACTCTTCGCCGCCATAGCGGGCGACGAAGTCCCCATCGCGGAGGTTGTCGCCGAGCACGGTGCCGACCTGCTTGAGCACGTAGTCCCCGGCTCGGTGGCCATAGGTGTCGTTGCAGCGCTTGAAGTGGTCGATGTCGAGGAGCATCAACGCGAGCGGCTCCGCGACCCGGGCGGCCTTGGCGATCGACGAGGAGATCGAGCTGTCGAAGGTCGGCCGGTTGTGGACGCCGGTCAGGGCGTCGAAGTGGGTCATCGAGTAGAGGTGCTCGTGGTAGACGGCCTCGATGTTGTCGCGGCTGATGAACTTGAACAGCGTGTTGCCGATGGCGATCTTGTCGCCATCGTCGAGATACTTGCTGGTGACGGCGCTGTCGTTGACGAAGGTCCCGTTGGTCGAGCAGAGATCGAAGATCCGCACACCGGCGCCGTCGGGGCTGATCTTGGCGTGGCTGCGCGAGACCAGGCCGTCGTCGAGGAACACGCCCGCCTGAGGGTCTCGGCCGACGATCAGCTCCTGTTCGAGATCGAACTTGTGCCCGAAGAGCGGGCCCTTGATGACGACCAGGCAAGCCGCCCGCGCCCGCATCGGCGCGATGGCTCCGTCGCCGGCGTCGGGCACCGTCTTGTTGAGGCTGGGGGCGGTGGTGCGGTGCCCTGGATCGCGCTTGTCGAGCGAGTCTGGTGGACCGCCACTCATCGCGGCAACAGTACCAGGATGGCCACCTCGCGCGTGCACAGGCCCTCGAGAATTCACCACGAAGGCGGCAGGGGTGCCGTGCCACGCGCTCGCGCGGTGCCCGTGCTACCGTCGGCCGGCGATGGCCGACGAGTCCAGCGAGGCCACCTGGCCGGGCGGGCAGGCAAAGGGGCGCGTTCCGCCGGCGAACTCGCTAGCCCTCGACCAGACTCGGGCGGCAGGGGAGGCCTCGCACCTCGCGGATCCGCTGGGCGCGACGCAAGACTCGGAGGCGGGACGAGGGATCGGGGGGATCGGGGAGGTTCGTGAGGGCAGGGGCGGCGCGCTCGGGGAGGAGCGGCCGGGCGACTTGAGCCTGAGCATCCCGCCGAAGATCGGTCGTTACGTGATCCTGCGCCGGCTGGGCGCGGGGGCCATGGGGGTGGTGCTCGTCGCCTACGACCCCGAGCTCGACCGCAAGCTGGCGATCAAGCTGATCCACCCCAAGGTCTCGAGCCGCGAGCAGGCCCGCGTCCGCATGCTCCGCGAGGCCAAGGGGCTGGCCCGGGTCTCGCACCCCAACGTGGTCCAGGTCTACGACGCAGGCACGGTGGACGGCCAGCTCTTCATCGCCATGGAGCTCATCGACGGCCGGCCGCTCTCGCGCTGGCAGGCCGCTGACGGCCGCAGCGTCGACGAGCTCCTCGCGGCCTACATCGAGGCGGGGGAGGGCCTCGTGGCGGCCCACGCCGCGGGCCTGGTCCACCGTGACTTCAAGCCGGACAATGTGCTGATCGACGGCCAGGGGCGCGCGCGCGTCCTCGACTTTGGCCTGGTCCGGGCGATCGGCAAGCTGATCGAGGGGGCCCCGCCAGGCGCCGAGCCGAGCATCGAGCTCGACCTCGAGGGCGTCGGTCTCGAGCTCGCTCTCGATACTCCGCGGGGCGGAGCGGCGCAGGGCGACGCGCTGACCGTGGACTCCGCGCTCACGCACGGCGGGGCGATCATGGGGACGCCCGCCTACATGTCTCCCGAGCAGTGGCGCGGCGAGGAGGTCGACGCGCGCAGCGATCAGTTCAGCTTCTGCGTCGCCCTGTGGGAGGCGCTCTTTGGCGAGCGGCCCTTTGCTGGGCGCGGCCCCATGGAGCTGGCCACGGCGGTCTGCACCGGACAGCGCCGGGATCCGGTCGACGCCCGGCAGGTCCCGCGAGCGCTGCGGGCGGCCCTCGAGCGCGGGCTGAGCGTCGATCCGGGAGAGCGCTTCTCGAGCATGGATGCGCTCATCGCCGCGCTCTCCCGCGACGACTGGACCAAGCGCAGCACGCCCCTGGCGATCGCCGCCGTGTTGGTCTTTGGCCTGCTGGCCTGGGGGCGGAGCGGGGGATCGGCCACGATGGGGGTGCAAGCGCCGATCTGCCCCGACGCCGGGGCCAGCGTCGGGGTGGTCTGGGGCGCGAGTCAGCGCGAGGCGGTGCGCGAGCGCTTCGCCGCCAGCGGCCTGCCCAACGCGGCCCCGGCCGGCGCGCGGGTCGAGGCTGGCCTCGACGACTACGCGCAGCGCTGGCGGGCCGCGGCCGAGGAGGCCTGCGCGGCCACGCGGATCCGCGGCGAGCAGTCGGAGGAGATCTACGCCGCGCAGTGGCGCTGCCTCCAGCACAGGCGCATGGAGCTGGGCGCGCTCGCCGAGGCGCTCGGACATGCCCAGACCGAGGGCGCGCAGGGCCTCGAGCGGGCGCTCTCGGCGGTCGAGGGCCTGCCGAGCTTGCAGACCTGCGACGCAGAGCAGGTCCTCGATGGCGGCCTCTCGGTGCCTGACGACGAGGCCCTCGCGCACCGCGTCGAGGCTGCCAGGGCCGAGCTCGCGCGGGCCCGAGCCTTGCTCGACACGGGTCGCTACGCCGAGGCCGAGGCCAAGCTCGAGGCCCTGCGCACCGAGCTCGAGGCCCTCGGCTTCGCGCCTGCGCTCGTCGAGGTCGAGGTCGTTCATGGCCTGCTGCAGCTGCGCCTGGATCACCTCGACGACGCCGATCTCGAGCTGCGCGAGGTCTTCTTCACCGCGCTCGCCCTCGGCGAGGACATCCAGGCCCTGCGCGCCGCGGTCTCGCTGGCGAAGCTCGAGGGCAGCCGCGGGCGCCCCGAGTTCGCCGAGCTGTGGGCGGAGCAGGCCAGGTCGCTGCTCGAGCGTCATGGCCAGCACGATGGTGGCCTGGCTGCGGACATCGCCGACATCATGAGCTGGAACGCCTTCGTCCGTCGGGACTTCGCGGGCGCCGAGGTCCTGGCGACGCGCGGCCTCGCGGAGCTCGACGCGGCGGGCCTCGACGCGCCCATGCGGCGCCTGGATCTCCACCTCGACGTCGGCGTGGCGGCCTACGAGCGCGGCGACCTCGGCCTGGCCGAGCGCAGCTTCGAGCGCGCCCTCGAGCTGGCCAGCGAGACCGTCGGCCGCGACAACGCCAGGGCGACGGGCCCGATGAACAACCTGGCCTTCACCCGCCTGGCCCAAGGCGAGGCCGAGCGCGCCCGAGACCTGCTGCGCGAGGCCGTGGGCGCCCGTGAGCGGGAGCTCGGCCCACGCCACGCGCTCGTCGGCATCGCGCTGAGCAACCTCGCCGACGTGGAGATCGAGCTGGGGGAGGGGGAGGCGGCCCTGTCGGCGGCGGCTCGCGGCGCGCGGATCCTCGCCGAGAGCCGCGGGCCGGACAGCGACGTCGCCTTGCTCGCGCGCCAGCGCGTCGGCCAGGCTCAGGGCCTGATCGGCGCCCACGCCGAGGCCGCGGTGACCTTGCTCGAGGTCCGCGAGCGGACCGGCCTCGACCCCGCGGCCGATCCCGCGCTGATCGCCGAGCTCGACGCCCTGCTGGCGGTGAGCTTCGCCAACGCGGGGGAGCAGGCGCGCTCGCAGGCCGCCCTGGCGCGGGCCCTCTCGGCCTGTGGGGCGCGGGAGCTCGGCCTCGTCGCTGGCTACGCCAGGCAGGCCGGGCAGCCCGAGCTCGCCGAGGCCCTGCTCGCCCGCCTCGAAGCGCTCGTCGTGACTCCCGAGGGCGCGCCCGAGGACAACTTCTCGCGCCGCCGCCTGGCTCGCGCCCGCATGCTCCACGCCGAGCTGATCGCCAGCCGCGATCCTGCGGCCGCGCGCGCCCTCCTGGACGCCGTCGACGCGGCCGACTTCGCCGGGGCCCCGGCGCTCTCGCGCGACCTCGAGCGGCTGCGCGCGAGCGTCCGAGACTGAGCGCTCAGCTGGCGCGTAGATCCGTGAGCCCGAACTTCTCGAGCTTGCGGCGCAGGGCGTGGCGGGTGATGCCGAGCAGCTCGGCCGCGCGGACGACTCGGCCCTCGGACAGGGCCAGGGCCATGCGCAGCGCCTCGATCTCGATCTCGCGCAGCGAGGAGCCGGGCAGGCGGACGACGAGCTCGCCCTTGCGGGCCTCGCTGATCGGGCTCGCGCTGTGCAGCGAGGGGAAGTCCGCGGCCGTGACCCAGTCTCCGCTGGCGCGGAGCACCGCCTGCTCGACGAGCAGCCCGAGCTCGCGGACGTTGCCCGGGAAGTCGTGCTCTTCGAGCTTCGACAGCGCCTGGCTGGACAGACCGCGGATCCCCTTGTCGTAGCGACGCGAGGCCTCGGCCGCGAACTCGCGGGCGAGGGCGGCGATGTCGTCCCCGCGCACGCGCAGGGGAGGGACCTGGAGCGTGGCCGAGGCCGCGCGGCCGAGGAGCTTGGCGTGGCCAGGGGAGCTGCCGCGCAGCTCCTCCGGCGTGCGTCGGCTGATGAGGATCAGCGCGCAGACCAGCTCGATGCCCTGGGCCGCGAGCAGCTCCGTGAGCACCTCGAGGGTCGCCGCGTCAGCGCGCTCGGCGTGGCGCAGCACGATCGTCCCGGGGATCGTCGCCCGCGGCTCCCGCTCGCGCAGGGCAGCGCGGACGACCTCGAGCTGCGCGCCGACGCGGGCGTCGAGGGCGTCGAGAACGAGCAAAGGCCGGCCGGAGCGCGCGCCGCACTCGTGCATCCAGCGGGCCAGGCGGAGGCGCCCGGTCCCCGTCTCTCCGTGGATCAAGGCGACAGCCGCTCCCTCGTGGCCGAGCCGAGTCGCCCGCGCGCGCAGGCGATCGATGGCAGCCGAGCGGCCGGTGAACCAGTCTTTGGCCGCTTCATTCGAAGGCTCGCCACGGACCGGCTGGAAAGCCGTGGATTCGAATTCAATCTGCGCTAGCTCAATACTCATGTCCTTGCCTCCTCCCGCGCGGTGGCAGGTCTATATTCGTATCAATAAATCATGACCAAAGTACGGCGAATTTGGGCAATGTAGCCCGATTGATCCAATGAACATATTTGGGTGCTTCGAAACGCGAGAGGGGACGGCCCAAAGACCGTCCCCTCTCGCGTTTCGATGCCCGTTTGGGGCACCTTTTGATCGATCAGCCAGTGACCTCGGCAGGCGAGTCCTCGGCGTCCTCATCGACCTTTTCTGGAGTATTCTTTAGGCTTGAATCGCCACCTTGGGGCGAATCACCACGATCGGATTCGGGAGAATCGCCACGCGAAGCCGGCTCGCCGGCTTCCTCGCTGGCGGGCGTGGGCGCGGGGGCGTCCATGGCCGGGTCGAGATCGCCTGCCTGCTCGGCGGGGGCCTCCCCCTCGACCGCCTCGGCGCCCTCGACCGCGTCGGCTTGCTCGACGGCCGCCGCACCCTCGACCGCCTCGACCGCTGCGGGGTCGAGCTCGCTCTGGGCGGGGACCGACACGCTCGCGGCGGCTTGGAGCTGACGGCCCTCCTCCGGTGTGGGGAGCGAGAGGGGGGACGGCCCGAGGCGCTCGGGATCGATCTCCTGGTCGTCCTCGAAGGCGCCCTCGCTGCCCTGGTCCTCCCCCTCGAGGAAGTCCGAGCCGGCGTGGGCGCTGTCGTAGGCCAGGTACATCGCGGTGATCATGAAGGCCGCCGCGAAGCCCTGGGTGGCCTTGGCCATGAAGTCGGCCCCGCCACCGCCACCGAAGACGCCCTGGCTGGCGCCGCCACCGAGGGCCGAGCCGAGCCCGCCGCCCTTGCCGGACTGCAGGAGGATCGACAGCACCATGACGAGTGCGACGATCACGAAGATGATGGTGATGAAAGTGGTCATGAGCCGGAGTTCGCCGCAGCATGCGCTGCAGCGGCGGAGACGATATCCAGGAGGGAGCGCGCGTCAAGCGAGGCGCCCCCGACGAGGAAGCCGTCGATGTCGCCAGCGGCGAGCAGATCGGCGGCGTTGTTGGGCTTGACGCTACCACCGTAGAGCACGGACCTGTCAGCGCCGAGGCCGGCCGAGGCCAGCCAGGAGCGGATGACGCCGTGCATCGCGCTGGCCTGCTCGGGGGTGGCGGTGCGGCCGGTGCCGATGGCCCAGATGGGCTCGTAGGCGACGACGACGCGGGCGCGCATGGCGGGGTCCTGGATGCCCCCGAGCGCGGCAGAAAGCTGTGAAATTACAACGGCTTCATGCTCACCTTCGTCGCGCTGGGCGAGGGTTTCGCCGACGCACAGGACGACGTCGAGGTCGCCCGCGAGGGCCGCGTGGACCTTGGCGGCGACCAGCGTATCGTGATCGCCGAAATGGGCGCGGCGCTCGGAGTGACCGATGATCGCGGCGCGGACCCCGGCCTCACGGAGCATGGCCGGGCCGACCTCGCCGGTGAACGCGCCGCTCTCCTGGGCGGCCACGTCCTGGGCGAGCAGGCGCAGCTGGATGGCGGCCTCGCCGGTGTAGGGGGCGACCGTGTCGAGGGTCAAAAAGGTCGGCGCGACGCCCACGCGCAGGCGCTCGTCCTGAACCTCCCCGCGGGCCGCGCTCAGCCCCTCGGCGATCGCCGCCGCGAGGTTGCGCGCCGGCTCGCGCAGCAGGTTTTGCTTCCAGTTTCCCAACACCCAGGTCGTTCGTGCCATCGCGTCTCGTCTCGCTTTTCGTCTGTCTCGTGGAGTCTCGTCTTGGTGGTCGCCGGCGCTCAGTCGGCGTCGGGATCGAAGTCGGGATCGAAGTCGGGATCCGGCTCGGGCTCCGGCTCGTCGATCAGGGCGACCACGCCGGGGAGCTCGCGGCCCTCCACGAACTCCAGCGAGGCCCCGCCGCCGGTCGACACGTGATCGATGTCGGCCTCGCGGCCCGAGGCGTTGAGGGCCGCGACCGAGTCTCCGCCGCCGACCACGGTGAAGCCCGGGCAGGCGGCGACGGCCTCGGCCACCGCCATCGTGCCCTCGGCGAAGGCCTCGTTCTCGAACACGCCCATCGGCCCGTTCCAAAACAGGGTCTTGGCCGCGGCGATCGCCGAGGCGAAGGCCGCCGCGCTGCGCGGGCCGATGTCGAGGGCGAGCTGACCCTCGGCGACCCCCTCTTCGGCGTCGACGATCGTGGCCTTGGTCGCGTCGAGGCTGGCGGCGCAGCGCAGATCCACGGGCAGGAGCACGCGGACGTCGCGGGCCGCGGCCTTGTCGATCACGCGCTTGCAGTCGTTGATGCGCTCGCGCTCGACGAGCGAGGCTCCCAGCTCTCCGCCGCGGGCGAGCAGGAAGGTGTTGGCCATGGCCCCGCCGATGATCACGGCGTCGCCCGCCTGGAGGCGCTCGGTCAGGGCGACGAGCACGCCGAGCTTGTCGCTGACCTTGGCGCCGCCGACGACGGCCACGAAGGGGCGCTCGGGCTGGTCGACGAGGCGGCGCAAGGCGTTGAGCTCGCGGCCCATGAGCAGCCCGGGGGCGTGGGCGCGGACGAGGCCGGGCACGCCGACGACCGAGGCGTGGGCGCGGTGCGAAGCCCCGAAGGCGTCGTTGACGTAGGCGTCGCAGAGCTTGGCCAGGGCGCGGGCGAAGTCGAGGTCGTTGCTCTCCTCGCCCGGATGAAAGCGCAGGTTCTCGAGCAGCACGACCTCGCCGGCGCGGCTGTCGTTGACCAGCTTGGTGACCCCGTCACCGACGACCTCGTCGGGCAGCGAGACCGGGCGCTTCAAGAGCTCGGCGAGGCGGGCCGCGACGGGCTCGAGGGAGAGCTTGGGGACGAACTTGCCCTTGGGTCGACCGAGGTGGGAGCAGACGATCAGCCGCGCGCCGCGGCGGATGAGCGCCTCGAGGGTGGGCAGCGCGGCGACGATGCGGGTGTCGTCCGCGACCTGCACGCGGCCGTCTTCTTCGCGCAGGGGCACGTTGAAGTCGACACGGACGAGGACGCGGCGGTTGTCGACGTCGAGGGTCTCGAAGCTGGGCATCGGCGGACCCATAGCGCATTTCGAGCGCGACTAGAATGCGCGAGCCCCCGCTGGCTGCTGCCTGGCGGGGGCTCGTCTCCTGCGAGCGCTCACTTTGTCGGGAAGTCGTCGAGAAGTGGGGGCTCGCTGGTGCCGCGTCGGATCTGCTCGAATGCAGGCAGATCTTGGCGCGCTGTGTCTGATCTTCGACTCGTGAAGAAACTCGCGCGTCGAATTGGCTCAGTCGACCTGGCGGGGCACCTCTTCGCCCTCGATGTCGTTGTGGAGCAGGCTGAGGAGCTCCGTGGACACGCCGATGATCTGCTCGCGGGTGTAGCCCTGGTCCTGCAAGTGCCGGAAGAGCGTGCGGGTGAACAGGGGCACCCGGCGGGCGTCGTGATTGGAGGTCTGTTGCAGCGCAGTCATTTGCGGTCTCCGCAGCGGACGAAGTGCAACCCATGGGCCGTCGCCACGGCTGTCTCCGAGGCGGCGTGAAAATCGGCCTGATTTCCAGCGCTTGGATCGACGCTGGCACGCCACAGCGGCGCTAAAACCGCCTCTTTGGCTAGGAAAAGGCGCAGTCCTCTGCACACTTTTTGGGCGATCTTCTGCGCAGACAGCTGCACATTTTGGGATCATCGACGCGCCCCCTGGGCGGAGGGATCGCGATCGAAGTCGAGCCCCGTGAGCGCCGAGAGCAGCCCCTCGAGCTCGCGCAGGCGAAGCGCGATCTCCATGGCGGTCTGGAGATCTCCAGGAGCGGCCAGCGAACGCTCGAGCAGCAGCCGCTGGCGCTCGAAGTAGAGCTTGGTGACCTCGACGAGCACCCGGGTGCGCCAGTCGTCGAGATCGAGGGCCGAGCGCGCGACCCGGAGCTCGTCGGGGGAGTAGATCAGGCGGTCCAGCTCCCATGTCGCACGGGCCCTGACGACGCTCTGATACTCGCCATCGTTGCGCAGCGCGTCTGCGCTGCCCGCCTCCTGGTCCAGGGTCCAGCCCTGGCCGAGGCGGTGGTCGTACTGGAGGGTGAGCGTGGGCAGGGCCGCGGCCGCGCGGACGCGTCGGCGCCAGCGGATCGGCGCGGCAGCGTCGACGCCGGCCGATCGCAAGGCCGCGCGCTGGACCTCGGCGAGGGTAGGGGTGCTCGGGAGGGCGGCCAGGGCGGCCTCGAGGGCGGCCAAGTCGGGGGCCGGTGCGGGGTCGGGTGTGGGCTCGGGATCGGCTGGTGACGCCTGGCCAGGGTCCGCGCCTGCTGTGGTGGCTGGCGCTTCGGGAGGGCTCGCCTGGCTGGGGGGCGCGTCGAGGTGCGGCGCGCGGGCGAAGGCGAGGCTGAGGGCGAGGCGCATCACGGTCGCGGTGCTCATCGTCCGATCTCCAGGCAGCGCAGCTCGGCGAGGGCCGCAGCCTCGGCGGCGGCGAGCGGCCCGGAGGCGACGCTCGGGCTGGCGATGACCCGCGGCCTGTGCCCGGCCTGGGCGAGGCGAGCGGCCCTCGCCCGCACCCCCGGCTCGACGCCGAGCTCGACGATGAAGAGCAGCTCGTGGCCGCCGGCCGTCCGCAGCCCGTCCGGGCCTGCGTGGACGCCCGCGCCTCGCCACCCGATCGAGCGAGCGAACTCGACGCCCGCGCGCAGGGTCAGCCCCGTCGGTCGCCGCTGCCTGACGCGCCGCGACCCCGGGCAGGCCAGGCGCAGGGCCGCGTGCGCGCAAGTTGGCGAGGACCGCCAGGCGGGGCGGCCATCCACGATCGCAGGGATCGACGCGTGCGGGCTGCAGCTGGGCAGGCGAGGGCGCTCGAGGGGGACCGTGGCTTGGGCGTCGACGAGGCGGGCGCGGGTTCGGCCGCGCTCGACTCGCCAGCGTCGCGCGTCGGCGTCCGTGCCCGCGTCGAGCTCGATCCACAGCGTGCGCTCGTCGGCGAAGGCCATGCGCAGCCCGGCGTGGTCCGCCGTGGGATCCGCAGCGCGCTCGCTGACGAGGGCGGAGCTGCCGAGCTCGAGGGCCTCGAGGCCGAGGCTGTCGAGCTCGTCATCGGCCGTGAGCGCGCTCGAGGCCGAGGGCCGCTCGAGCTCGACGCGGCGCCAGCAGTCGGCCGCGGCCGACCAGCACACCCACAGCTCGCCGGCGTGGAGCAGCGCCCAGGCCCGGGGCGCTCGCGGACCGCCCGAGAGCGCTGGCGTGGCGACGCGCGAGCCGACCGCGAGCTCGGCAGGCGGGGCGCTGGCGAGGGCCTGGGTGAACGCGAGGGGGATGAGAAGGAGCGAAAGCGGTGGGCTCATGACCTGGCTTCGGCCCGGGCCGCCGACGCGTGCATGTTTTTTTTCAGCTCGGGTCGAACTTCGTGCACGCGCGGACCGTGGCGGCCGAAGACCAGGCATGAACACCGCCATCACAACCTTCGCCCTCGCATCGGGGCTCGCCTCGGGTCTCCTCGCCAACCTCGCCCAGGTCGACGCGCCCCCGGGGCCGGGCCTGCACTTCGTCGACGTCGGCCAGGGCTCGGCCGTGGTCATTCACGGCTCGGGCGGCGAGGTCGTGATCGTCGACTCCGGCCCCCCCGCCGGGGCGGAGGCGCTGCGCGCTGCCCTCGAGCGCCGCGCCATCGATCGCGTCTCGCTGTGGATCCACAGCCACTACGACGCCGATCACCTCGGCGGCTTCCCGGCGGTCGTGGCTGGCCGCGATCGCCTGTGGCCGTCGGAGGACGACCTCGTCGTCGAGGCCCTGTGGGATCGAGGCCTCGACGCCCCGCTGCCGGAGACCGACGCGATGTCGCTCTACCTCGAGCTCGCCGGTGATCGCCGGGCTCGACCCGCGCCGGGGGCCGTGTTCTCGGCGCCCGGCTTGCGCGTCGAGGCGCTCGCTGCCGATCCGCCCGCCGTCGACGCCGAGGAGAACGCCCGCGGCCTGACGATCTGTCTCGAGCTCGAGGGCCTGCGCGTGCTGCTCCCGGGGGATCAGCCGGCGGCCGCGGTGGAGGCGGCCGCCGCCGCCTGCGGACCGGTGGATCTCTTGTGGCTGAGCCATCACGGCGCCCTGGGTGGGACTTCGGTCGCCGCGCTGGCCATGGCGGATCCCCGCGCGGTGGTGATCTCGGCCGGCCACGAGAACGGCTACTGCCACCCCGCGACGCCCGTCCTCGCGCGACTCGGGGAGATCCCGACGTGGATCCTGGATGGAGCGGGGATCGATCCCAGAGGCTCTTGCGAACCAATGGCCGCGTCACTGGCGGCGTCACAGCGACTGATCGGGGGGGATCTCTGGGTTGGGCCGGGGCTCGAGGCTTGGATCGCCCTCCCAGGCGCGGGCTTCGTGCCTTCGTCCTGAGCCGACCACAGCCCACGATCGCGCAGCTTCGGGCCGATGACGGGCCCTGGCTCCCCAACACTGTTAGACTCCCGGCCCAGTGACCTCCCAACACCAGGAGCAGGCCCGCCGGACAGGTCGAGACCCAGGCCGGAGTTCGGGTCGGCGTTCAGGCCGGATCTGGATCTCGGCCCTCGGCTTGTCCGCCTCGCTCGCGCTCCTCACGGCCTGCCCCGACCGCGTCGGTCAGGGGCTCTACGTCGCCAAGTGGGAGCCAGGCTGGACGCAGTCCAAGGAGGCGACCTACCGCTTTGGCCTGCCAGGCCCGGCCTGGGAGCAGCTCGTCCAAAAGGACACGCAGGTCGCGTGGCACCACTCCACGGACCCCGCCGTCATTCAGATCTACAGTGAGTGTGGTGACCACGGCGACAGCGACCTCGAAGACTTCACGGATCACCAGCGCATCGACTACGCGACCTGGGAGATCCTCGAAGAGCCCACGGGAGAGCTCGACGCCGAGGGTCAGCCGCGCATGCGCAGCAAGCAGTACTACACGACGATCGCCGAGCGAGAGGCCCTGCGGACCACGGTCCAGGCCAACCTCGACGGCGTCGACGTGTTGATCGAGTACGTCGTCCTCAAGAAGAACGGCTGCCTCTTCGACCTCACCTACATCGCCATGCCCGAGATCTTCGACGCCCACGCCCCGGAATTTCAGCGCGTCATCGACGGCTTCCGCTTCCCCGTGCGTCGGCGCTGAGCGCCGCGAAGAAAGCCCACGATCGTGTTTCGAGACTGGACGGAGAACATCGGCAAGACCATCACCTCGGTGGTCTCGTGGAGCGGTGGAATGGCCGCGATGTTTGGCCAGGCGATGATCCGCGGGCCACGGCGGCCCTTTGGGCTGTTCGACATCTCGTACCAGATCGTCCAGCTCGGGATCCGCTCGATCCCGGTGACCACGATGATGTCCGTGTTCGTGGGCATGATCTTGGCCTGGCAGTTCGGCGAGGCCCTGGCCGACTTCGGAGCGACAAACTCGATCGGCTACGTGACCTCGCTGGCCCTGGTCCGCGAGCTCGTGCCCACGCTGCTCGCGGTCACCGTGGGCACCAAGATGGCCACGGGCATGACCGCCGAGCTCGGCTCGATGAAGGTCACCGAGCAGATCGACGCGATCGCCGCTCTGGGTGCAGACCCGATCAAGAAGCTGGTCTGGCCGCGCCTCGTCGCCGCCTCGGTCGCCATGCCCCTGCTCGTGGCCTGGGGCAACGTGATCGCCATGTTCGGCGGCATGGTCATCTCGGACGTCGTCTTCGACATCCCGGCCGGCTACTTCTACAACACCTATATCGACGAGCTCGAGCCCATCCACTACATCATGAGCCAGACCAAGGCCCTGGTGTTCGGAGCGCTGGCCGGGATCATCGGCTGCTACCAGGGCTTCTCGACCAAATTCGGCACGGAGGCCGTGGGCATGTCGACGACCGAGACCGTGATCGCCGTCTCGGTCATGGTCCTGCTCGCGGACTTTGCCCTCACGGCGCTGTTCATCCCGATCTGATGGGGGGCAAGCGCAAGCACGGGAAGGACGCGGCGCCGAAGATCTCGGCCTCGGGGATCCGCGCGGCTCTCGGCACGACGATCGGCGAGTTCCACGGCGAAAGCTGTGCTCCCGGTGACGTGTTGATCTCCTTCGAGGGCGTCCACAAATCATTCGGCGACAACACGGTCTACGAGGACATGAACCTCGACGTCCGCCTGGGCGAGACCCTGACGATCATCGGCGGCAGCGGCCAGGGCAAGAGCGTGTGCCTCAAGCTGATGATCGGCCTGCTGCGCGCCGACGCCGGGCGCGTGCTCTACTACGGCCACGACGTCGCCGACATGGGCGCCGAGCAGCTCCGCGAGCTGCGGACCCGCGTGTCGATGGTGTTTCAGGGCGGGGCGCTCTTCGACTCGATGAACATCGGCCAAAATGTCGGCTACGCCCTGCGCGAGCACACCGACATGAGCGACGACGAGATCGAGCAGCGCTCGATCGAGAGCCTCGAGCTCGTCGGCCTGGGCCCCTCGACCCACTCGGGCATTATGGAACAATTCCCCGCGGCCTTGTCCGGCGGGATGGTCAAGCGTGTCGCTTTGGCACGCTCGATCGCGCTGCGGCCCGAGGTTATCCTCTACGACGAGCCGACCACCGGGCTCGACCCCAGCAACTGCAACCGTATCGCCCGCATGATCCGCAAGCTCCAAGGAGAACTCGGCGTGACCAGCATCGTCGTCACCCATGACATGACGACGGCGTGGTACGTCGCCGACCGCGTGGCGATGCTCTACGAGCGCAACTTCCCCTTCGTCGACGAGGTCGAGGCCTTCCGCGAGATCGAGAACCCCGCGGTCCGTGACTTCATCGAAGGGCGGACCTCCTGATGGCCGACAAAAAGAAGAAGCAGCGCCGCGACGAGCAGAGGACAAACTTCGTCGTCGGCTTGTTCGTGATCGGCTTCGGCGGCCTGCTGATCGCCTCGTTGCTGCTGATCGCCATCAGCGAGGGCGTGCTCACCGAGAAGACCACGCTGCGCGCCCACTTCCGCACGGTCTCGGGCCTGACCAAGAGCTCCAAGGTCCAGCTCGCCGGCAAGGAGATCGGCGTGGTCGAGGAGGTCTCGTTCATCTCGCCGACCTACGCCTGCAACCCGGTCAGCGAGGACCTCGGGCGCTTCGGCGAGACTCGCAGCGACGACTGCGAGCCCTCGCTCTTTTGCGCGCCGATGCCCGGCGGCGGGGGACTTTGCGCCGAGCTCGAAGACTTCAATGGCGACAGCACCAGCTACGCAGGTTGTGCCGACGACAGCTCCTGCACCGAGGGCCAGGTCTGCGTGACCCGGCAATTTCGCATGCGCTACAAGCGCTTGCGCTGGGAGGGGAGCGAGGGTGTGTGCGTGCCCTTCGACACCGAGCATCGCCGGGTCGAGGTCTCGATGCGCATCGACGCCGACAAGCTCGAGTACCTGCGCGCCGACAGCCGGGCCACGGTCGCCAGCAACGGCGTCCTCGGTGACCAGCTGATCAACATCAGCGTCGGGACCAGCGAGCTGCGCATCGAGCCCGGGGGGCGCGTCCAGTCCACGCCCTCGCTCATGGAGGAGCTCAACACCTTCAAGGACCAGATCGGCGGGATCATCGACAAGGTCGACACCAGCCTCGCCGGGATCTCGGGCCTGTTCACCTCGCTCAACAACGAGAACACCAAGCGCGACCTCCAGGGGATCTTGGCCAACACCAACGAGATCACCCGCCAGGTGGCGGACGGCGAGGGCCTCGTCGGCGCGCTCTTCAGCGAGCCCGAGTACAAGGACGACTTCGGTCGCACGCTCAAGTCCGTGCGCCACAGCGCCGGCCAGCTCGACCAGACCCTGTCGACGATCAACAGCGAGGCCGGCCCGGCCCTGCGCAACGTCTCACGGGCGGCCGACAACGTCAGCGGAATCCTCGAGGATCTCGAGAACCCAGACAACAAGTCGGTCCTCGGCCGCGCCCTGCACGACCCGCAGATGGGTCAGGACGCCGCCGACGCCGTCAAGAACGCAGCCGACGCTGCCGGCTCGGCCCGCGAGGCCATCGACGATCTCCAGGTCGTCGTCGCCGAGGTCCGCCACTCGGTCACCGCCGGCGAGGGCACCATCGGCAAGCTGCTCAAGGACCCCAAGGCCTACGACGACCTCGTCAAGCTGCTCGGCAACATCGAGCGGGTCAACGTGGTCAAGAAGCTCGTCCGCTTCGTCATCGAGCAAGAAGAGGCCAAGGACACGGCGCGGCCTACGGCCTCCACGGACTGACAGGCAGCCATGGCCACGCGCGAGCAGCAGCGCCGCGTCAACGCGATGGTCGCGCTCTTCCTCCTCAGCTTTGGGGGGTTGATGGTCTTCTCGCTGATCTACATTGCGATCAGCGAGGGCCTGCTCGTGCCCAAGAGCACGATCGCGGCCGACTTCCGCGACGTGGGCAGCATCGGCGAGGGCAGCGAGGTCCAGCTCGCGGGCACGCTGATCGGCAAGGTGGTCGAGGTCCAGTTCGTGACCGAGCGCTACGCTTGCAACCCGGAGACCGAGGACTTTGGCCGCAACGCTCGCAGCGACGACTGCGAGCCGTGGATGTTCTGCGCCCAGACCGGCGAGGACCCCAGCGTGGGCAGCTGCGCCGAGCTCGAAGAGTTCAGCGGCTACGACTCGGACTACGAGGGCTGCCAGGGCCCCGGGACCTGCGAGGCCGCCGAGCACGTGTGCGTGACCCGGTCCTTTCGCCAGCGCTACCGCGGGGTGCGGTGGTGGGGCCAGGCCGGCTGGTGCGTGCGCTACGACGTCGACAGCCAGCGGATCCGCGTGTCCATGGAGGTCGACGAGGACTCGCTCGAGTCCATGCGCGAGGACAGCCGGGCGAGCATCGTGCTCAACGGCCCGCTGAGCAGCCCGCGGGTCAATGTCTCCGTGGGCAGCCAGGGCGCGTACATCCAAGACGGGGATCGCCTACAGACGGCCAGCTCCCTGATCGAGGACGCGCTCGCGCTCAAAGAAGAGATCGATCGCATCGCCGTCGAGGTCGAGCGCGGGCTGATCGGCCTGACGGCGCTGACCGACGCGCTCAGCGACGAGAAGGCCAAGCTCGACATCGACGGGATCGCGGAGAACGTCGCGGCGATCAAGAGCCAGCTGCGCGGGGCCCAGGGCCTGATCGGCGCGGTGCTCAACGACCCCGACACCCGCTCGGACCTCAGCAAGACCCTGCGTGACGTCCGGCGCGAGGTCGGGGACGCCCAGGCCGAGTACGCCACCCTCGAGCGCCGGGTCAAGCGCACCCTTCGGGACGTGGAGAGGGCGGCCGATGGCGTGGAGACCCTCGTCGATGGGGTCCTCGATCCGCAAAAGACCAGCTTGGCCTCCGTGCTCACCAACGAAGAGCACGGCCTCGAGCGTGCGGGCAACCGCCTGGCGGAGAACACCGAGGAGGCGATCGGATCCGGGCGAGAGGCGATCGCCGATGTCGACGCGGCCCTGGCCGAGGTCATGCGCTCCCTCGAGGCCCGCCAGGGCACCCTGGGCAGGCTGTTCTACGATCCCAAGCCGCTCTATCACCTCAAGAGCCCCGCCGCGATGAGCCGGGTGAACACGGTCAAGCGGCTGGTCCGCTGGGTCACCATGGACGAGGCCGGGCACGCTCGTGAGCCCGAAGACGAAAAAGAGGGCGAGGAGAGTGCGGGGGCGGGCGAGAGCGAAAAAGAAAATGCCGAGTCTGACGAGGACTCGTCAGACTCGGCTGCCCCGGCCACAGAGCGCGCCGCGGGCGAGTAGCGCGGACCTTCGCGGGTCAGAATATCGAGACAGGGTCCACGTCCACGGGGAGCTCGTCGTCGCCGATGGTGTCGGTGTGGCCGAGGCCGAGCTCGCCGGAGGCGTTGGCGCCCCAACAGCGCACGTCCTGGTCCTCGAGCAGGGCGCAGGTGTGATAGGCGCCAGCCGCGATGGCGATCGCGCTCCCGCCGAGTTCGACGAGGCCTCCGTCCGTGGGGAGTTCATCGTCGCCAATGGTGTCGGTGTGGCCGAGGCCGAGCTGGCCGGAGTCATTTCGGCCCCAGCACATGAGTTCTCCACCGGTGAGCAGGGCGCAGGTGTGCCCGGTGCCCAGCGCGAGCTGCTCGACGGCGCCAGGCAAGCTCAGAGCGGGCTGGGTCGAGGGGAGCTCGTCGTCGCCGATGGTGTCGGTGTGGCCGAGACCGAGCTGGCCATCGTCATTGCTGCCCCAGCACATGACACCGCCGTCGCTGAGCAGGGCGCAGGAGTGGGCGTAGCCGAGTTCGAGGTCGACGACCTCGGTGTCAGGCGGCAACGCCAGCGAGACGGGGTCCACGTCCACGGGGAGCTCGTCGTCGCCGATGTCGTTGGTGTGGCCGAGACCGAGCTCGCCGGAGGCGTTGGCGCCCCAACAGCGCAGGTCGTGGTTCTCGAGCAAGACGCAGGCGTGGCGTTCACCGGCGGCGAGCTCGACTGCCGCCCCTCCGAGCGAAAGGCTCCCTCCGGGCGAGGTGAGCTTGGTGGCGTTGCCGTAGCCGAGCTGGCCGCGGAGGTTGGCGCCCCAGCAGCTCACCGTGCCATCCTCGAGCAAGGCGCAGGTGTAGAAGTCGCCCAGCTGGACATCAATGACCGAGGAGAGGCCGAGGCCCTCCAGGTCGGCGAGGGTCTCGTCATCGCCATAGCTGTCGGTGCCGCCGTTTCCGAGTTGGCCGTTGTGGTTGTGGCCCCAGCAACCCACGTCGCTGCTGTCGAGCATGGCACAAGCATGGGCCCCGCCGAGGCTGATGGCCGTTGGGGGCCCTGGGAGCAGCAGGTCACCAGCATCGCTGGGGAGTTCGTCGTCTCCGATGTCGCTGGTGTGGCCGAGGCCGAGCTGGCCTGCGTTGTTGGATCCCCAGCAGCGCACGCGGCCGCCCTCAATCAGCGCACAGGCCTGTGACCCGCCGAGGCGGAGCGCGGAAAGGGTGGTGAAGGTGCAGTCGTTGTCGCAGCCGTCGCCATCGATGGCGTTGCCGTCGTCGCACGCTTCACCATCCTGGACCTCGCCGTCGCCGCAGACCAACGGAGGCCCGGTGTCCTCTTCGCCGGTCTCTTCAGTGCTCGTGTCTCCCTCGCTCTCGGTGGTTTCGGTGCTCGTCTCGGTCTCGTCGGCGCCCGTGGACTCGGCGCCATCTGTCCCGATCTCATCCTCTGCGCCATCCGTCCCCGTCCCGCTCTCATCCTCGGCGACGCACTGGTCAGGCATCGCCTCGCAGGGGTCCTCCCCCGAGCACGCCAGCGACGGCGCGCCGAGGGCCGCGAGCAGAAGAGGGAGGCCGAGCTGGGCCGCCTGGTTCTTGCGTGGTTTCATTGCGCCATCCTGCCCCGAGCGATCGCAGCGGCGAGCAACAATCCGCGCTGCGCGTTGCACCCATGCGGCACCAAGCGACTCGAGCGATGGGGACGCTGTGGTCGCCGCCCTCGGGAACGCGCCCGCAAGCGGCTGCCGTGGCAAGGCGGGGATCAGTCGACCTGCACGGCAGGGCGCGCGAGGATCGAGCGAGCGGCTTCACCGATGCGCGCCGCTTGCTTACCTGCGACGGCGGGGGCAGCGAAGGCCTCGCGCAGGGCCGCGCGAGCCTCCTCGCCGAGGGGAGCGTGGCGCAGGCCGATGCACAGGGTCTCGACGAAGTCCGCGAGCGCGCCCTCGTCCTCGCCAAAGCGCGCGACGATGGCGAACACGGCCGCGCTGACGGCCTGGGGATCGTCGCCCGAGCCGAGCGCGTCGCCGATGTAGCGGGTCGTCGCGCGGTCGCCTTCCTGGATGGCGAAGTGCTCGGGCTCGAGGTCCACGCGCAGCTGCTCGCGCTCAGCGAGGGCCGCCGCGCCCACGCAGGCCTCGGCGTAGCGGGCGATCGCGGCCCGGCGCAGGTCGGGGTCGCGGCTGGTCAGGGCCTGCTCGAGGCTGTCGAGGCTCGGCGCGATGTGCCACAGCCACGCCCCGCGGCCGCCTGCGTCGGGCTGAAGGGCGAGGGCGCTGGGCTCGGGCAGCCATGACCCGAGCGCGGTCTTGCGTCGGGTCAGCTGGGTCATCGCTGCGCGGGCCGTGGCCTCGTCCTCGAAGTAGAGCGCGGCGCGGGTCGCCACGCGCCAGCCCGAGCCGACGAGCACGAGCTCGTCGAGCTTGGCGGGGTCCGAGACGCGGCTGAGCTCGGCCCGCGCGATGCGGGCGAGGAGCTCGCGGGCGCTGGCCGGCGGCCACAGGTTCTCCGAAGGCAGGGAGGCGGTTGGAAGGGTCGGCCGAGGTGGGCGCTCGAGGCCCTTGGCCTTGGCGTCGTCGAGCTGCTCGAGGGCGGCGAGGGTGCTGCGGGCGTCGCCGATCGCATCGCGGTCGTCGTCGACGCGCTCCCAGTCGCCGCGCAGCTGCTTGGAGGCGAGGCGCAGGGCCTGGCTGAGGGTCTGCTTCACGCCCTTGTCGGTGCTCGCCACGGCCGCGCGCACGTGGTCGGGCTTGCGCAGGTCGGCGCACACGAGACGGACGAGCCTGGCCGGGGAGAGGGCGCCGGGGAGGTCTTGCTTGTTGGCCTGGAAGATCAGCGGCACGGGCACCGCCGCGGCCGCGAGCTGCTCGCAAAGCTCGGCGTAGAAGCTGCGCGCCTCGTCGACGGACTCGGGCTGGCTGTCGGCGACGAAGACCACCGCGTCGGCGCGCTCGAGCACGAACATCCGCCGGAGGGTCAGCTCGCGCTGGCCGGGGACCGTGAGCAGCTGAGCGCGGATCGGGTAGCCGCGCAGCAGCCCGCCGTCGACCTCGAGCCAGTCGAAGTACTGCGTGCGCTCGCCGAGGGTGTTGGGCGAGACCATCTCGCTGCGGCGCCAAGACGCGAAGCTCTTGCACAGCCGCCGCAAGTTGGTGGTCTTCCCGGCGAAGCCGGGGCCGTCATAGACCACGCGGATGACGACGCGCTTGCGTTCGGAGTCGAAGATGGCCATGTCCGCTGGTGGATCCTACATCCACAGGCAGGCGCGGGTCGACGCCCGCCTGTGCTCTTGGCCCGCCTGTGCTCTTGGAGAGAGGCGAGCGAGCGGGCGCGGATGGACGCGCGCTGGTGCTTCAGTTCAGGAACACGCCCAGCGCCAGGCAGTGCAGGGCCCCGCCCGAGTCCAGGGGGAGGCTGGCGTCGACGCTGACGACGGGCTTGTCTCCGCCGAGGGCGCTGGCGATCACCGACGCGGCGGCGGACTCGCGCGCCGCGTCGACCTTGGTGTAGCTGGGCATGAGGTAGCGATCGCCCAGGTGCAGGCCGTTGACGAAGCTGAACACCGGCCCGTCGACGCTCGCGGGCGTGGGCACGCGGACAATCTCGAGATCCATGTCCAGGCGCTGGGCCGCGAGGGCGATGCCGCGGGCGGCCGTGTCCAGGCGCAGGGACTCCTCCCAGCTGCCTTCGATGTCGTCATCGGCCTCGATCTGCGCGACGAGCACCCGGGTGGGGCTGATGAACTGCGCGATCATGTCCGCGTGCTTGGTGTCCTCCATCGGCAAGGTGGGGACCACAGCCGTCGCACGGCAGCCGAGGTTTGCGAGCATCTGCTGGAGGTCGTCGTCCTCGCTGCAGATCCCCTCGAGCTCGAGGTACTCGAGGGTCATCACGCACAGCCCCGCGCCGTTGCTGATGAACGCGCCGCCGTCGAGCGGCCAGTCGAAGGCGCGGACCTCGGCGCCGAGCTGCTCGCCCATGGCCGCGGGCGCGACATCGTCCCGGACGCGCTCGTCGTCGTCGTAGCCTGCGTCGAGCCACAGCGGGCGGTGGGGGCTGCTGAGCTGGAGCGGGCCCCAGTCCCGGACCCAGGCGCTGTCGACCTCGATGGGCAGCTGCTCGACGCGCTCCCCGTGGGTCCGGGCGAGGGTCTGGAAGACCTTGGCGGTGTCGCGCCGGGGGGTCTCGAACTCCGAGAGCAAGGTGACCTTCGTCCCGCTCTGGAGCACCTGATCCGCGAGGGCCATGGTCGTCCGCGGCCAGAACTCGTTGACGACCAGGACCACGCGATCCGGGGTCTCCCAGTCGCCGCGCAAGATCCGCCCGTCCGCGGGCAGGCTCTCGACGATCAGCGGGCGGGGGACCAGCTCGGGGATCTCGTCTGCGGCTGCCCAGGGGTCGAATTGCGGCGTTCGCTCCGCCAGGAAGGGGTCTTCGGCGACGCCCGAGAGGGCGAGGGCGGGGAGCAGCAGGCTCGCAGCGAAGCTCACGGGCGCTTGGAGCCACGCGCCGGGGAAAGGGTGCAGTCTCGAGGCGAGGATCGGAAAGTGCGATCGATAGGACGCACTTTCCGGGTCGAGATCCCGCGCGGACTCGAAACCACGAAAAGAGCCGCCAGGGGGGTCCTGGCGGCTCTCGATGTGCCGGGGGGCAGACTTGAACTGCCGACCTGAGGGTTATGAATCCTCCGCTCTAACCAGCTGAGCTACCTCGGCACGAGGCCCGTCGTCGTGGACGGGGCGCGTTTCTTAAGCCAGTTGCGGAGGCACGTCAAGCTCGGATCGCGGCGGGGTGGTCTGGCACTCTGGGCGCCCCGGAGGGCCTCGCTGGGGACGATTGCCTCAGCCTCGAGGTGCGCGCGGAGGGTGCGCGTGAGCAGCCTCGCTCACTGGTGACGGGATCCCCAGCTCAGCCACCGCCGCAGCCGTGACCACCATGACCTCTTCTGTGGAAGGGGGGCGGCCGGCGTGGGGGCGATCTCGGATCCGCCCGAGGGACGAATCACCAGGAGGCTGACGAGCAGGTCGGCCGCACGGGCGACGCTGCGCTCCGCGGCCTGCTCGTTGCGCGAGGACAGCTCGATGCCCAGGGCGAGCTGACCGGCGATGGCGGCCGCAGACTCGGCCAGTTCAGCGTTCTGACGGTCGTGCTTGGCCCACGCGCTGGCGGCCGATAGCAGGGCCGCGTCGCGGACGACCTTGAGCCGGATCAGCAGCTCCATGTCGTCGACGTTGGGCTTGAGCAGTAAGTGGACGCAGCGGCTGGCGACCCCGACCCGACGCAGGAGCATGGGCAGCCAGCGATGCGCGAGCTGCCGGAGCTTGGCGCTCGGGGCGTCCTTGGGGGTGGAAGCGGGGATATCGCGGATCGCCGAGCCGGGCATTGATAGCTGGGAGTGCAAAGCCAATGCCGACATTGCGGGCGAAGTATTACGAATTGTCCCGCCTGATGTACTTGGAAAAGATCACTCTTTGGCGGTCAAACGAAGGGTAATCCCACTCTCATCTGGGGTCTGGGAGAGGTGGAAACCGAGCAGCCGGTCTTGGGCGCAGGCCTCGAGGTGTTCGATTTGTGAGGCGCGATTACGCGCCAGCCGAGCGTCTCGCCGCGGGAGCTGAAGTTCGACCGTTGCCAATTGGCCGGCTTCGAAGTGGAGATTGAGGGGGAGGCCGCCGGCTGGGAGCGCGGCCTCGAGCTCCGGGACACAGGCGAGGGTCGCGTCGGCGGCTTGCTCCACCCGGGCGAGGTCGTCTGCGGGGAGGCCGTCCGGGGCCTCGATGGCGATCTCGAGCCTGGCGCGACCGAGGGCCGCGCGGCTGTCGAGCAGGGCGTCGGCCTCGGGCTGCTGCGCGGCGATCGTCGGCTGCGCCGGGACGTCGGGCGTCCAGCCGACCGCGAGGAAAGCCGGACTGACGCCGCCGCTGAGCGCGGCGAGGAGATCGACGAGCTGCCGCGGCTGGACGTCGCCGGCGAGGGACAGGCTCAGGGCGCGCTCGCGGGGGTAGGCCGCGCGCAGCGTCTGGGCCAGGGCCTCGATGTCGCTGGGCAGGGGCGAGCTGGCCGAGAGCCAGCGCCCGTCGATGGCGAAGCGAGGGCCGCGGCCGCTGAGCTGGACGTGGATCCGGCTCTCACGCAGGGCCCGGACGCCGCGGGCGAGATCGTCCGGGCGGGCGACGTGGAGGGGGAGGGCGACGACCACGGGCTCGGCCCCCTCGCCGATGCGCGGCTCGTGGACGGCGAGCTCGATCGTGCTCGTTCGCGCCTCGGCGAGGGCGCTGAGGGCCGCCTCGAGCTCCGGCGCGGGCAGCTGGGGATCGGCGGCGAAGAGCAGCACCCCCCGGCCGTCCCGGGCCAGCAGCCCCTCGAGGCCGGCGCGCAGGGCCTCGGGATCTTCTGCGGATGCAGACGCGGGCAGGCTGCGCGGCTCGACGCCGCTGGGCTCGAGCACGAGCTCGCCGGGGCGAGCGAGGACGACGGGCGCCAGGCTCTCGCGCACGCCCGTCCCCTGGGGAAGCTCGGGCAGGACCCAGGCGGGATCGCGGGGCTGGGGCAGCAGGGCCAGGGTCGTCTCGCGCAGCTCGGCCTCGGCGGCGGCCCGCGACGCGACCACGCCCTGCCAGCGGGGGATCTCGGCCAGGGCGTCGCGGTGGCGCGCGAGCACGGTCCACAGCGCGGCGGGCTCGGGCAGGGGCGGCTGGGCGTGGGGGGCTCGATCCTCGAGCCAGGCCGAGATGTCCTCGCGCTCGGCGTAGAGCGCGTGCACGGCGATCTCGTCGCGCAGCTGCGGGCCGATGTCCACGGCGCCCTCGAGCACCCCGCGGACGTGGTCGTAGAGGCGCCAGTGGGCGTTGTCGGCGATCCGGGGGTGGCCCTGCTCCGTGAGTACGCGGTAGGCCAGGGTCTGGGTGATCAGCGCCTCGGCCGAGTCCGGCAAGAACATGTCGGTGCTCAGCAGCATGATCGCGTCGGCGACGAAGCTGCGGGCGTCATCGTCGAGGGCCGCGGGGTCGCTCGCGGCGAGGTCGTCGAGGCGGTAGGCCTCGTCGAGCAGGCGGAGCACGACCTCGCGGCTGGCGTCGATGCCCCGGGTGCTGGTGTTGCCGCCCAGGGCGATCCACAGGCTCTCGCGGGCCTCGCGGTCCTCGGCGAAGCGGGCGGCGTCGTAGAGATCCAAGAGCCGATCCAGGCGAATGACGCGGCCCTGGGGCCCGGCCTCGGCCAGCGCCGCGAGGCGATCCGGGTCGGCGAGGGTCGCCTCGCCCATGGTCGATGCGTCGATCCACCCGTCCGCGACCAGCTTCGCTCCAGGGACCTCGCTGCGGCCTCCGCCGCGGACGCAGCCGGCCGTGGCCGCCGCGAGCGTGGTGGTGGTGGCCAAGAGCGAGGCGAGCAGGGAGACGCGGACACGCAGGCGGCGGGGCACGGGGGTAGGTGACAGAGCCATGTCGTCGAGGTTCCCGCGCCGAAGCGGGCGCTAACCAGCTAGCATGGCGGCCGCGGATGATGCCACTCGCGCCACGGCTCGCGCAGCCACGGACCCGCCGCCGCGCCTGGCCGGCGCTGGTCTGCGCGGGCGCGTTCGGCCTGTGCGGGCGCGCCGAGGCCTCGGAGGTGCGGGTCGGCGCCCGGACCATCGGCGAGGCCTACGTGATCGTGGCCCCGGGGACCGACGAGCCCCGGCTGCTGCGCCGCCGTCGCTTGGTGCAGTACGTCAACCTGGGCGTCTACGAGCTGCTCCCGCCCAAGCAGGCCGACCAGTGGACCCGCGAGCCCGAGGACGGGCAGCTCGAGCTGGTCGCGTCGATGCGCCTGCGCCACGACTTCGGCGACTACCGTAGCGGCGCGGGCAGCGACTCCTCGGCGCTCCTCGAGAGCGTCGATGGTCGGCAGATCGATGTGCTCTACGGATACCTCCAGGGCCGGCAGATCGGCGGCTTCGTCGATTTTCGGGTCGGGCGGCAGTTCGAGACCAGCGGCCTGGACTGGTACGCCTTCGACGGCGGATGGATCCGCGCGGACACGCCGGCCCACCTGGCCATCGAGGTCTTCGGCGGGCTCCAGGTCAACGGCAACCAGCTCTTTGGCTGGCCGACCGTGACCCTCGACGGCACCTCGGGGAGCGACGCCGACGACCAAGCGACCTCGCCGATGGTCGGCGCGGCGCTCTCGCTCTCGGGGATCCAGTGGGCCCACGCGCGCGTGGCCTACCGGCGGACCTTCACCCCCGCGGCCCTCAACACCAAGCTCGTCGAGTCCACGGGCCTGAGCGACGGCTCGACCCAGTCCCTGGCTTCGGGCGTGGATCAGGAGCTGATCTCCGCGACCGTGGACTTCAACTTCTTCGACGGCGTGTTCGTGCCCTCCGCCGCCATGCGCTTCAACCTGGGGACCTTGCGCGTCGACGACCTCTCGGTGAGCGCGGCCCTGGCCGTGTCGGACCAGCACCTGATCCGCGCCCAGTACCTGCGCACGCAGCCGAGCTTCGACCTCGACTCGATCTTCAACCTGTTCACGATCCAGCCGCTCGAGGACCTGCGCCTGAGCTACCAGGTCCGCGCCGGGAGCGACTGGACGCTGCTCGGGCGCGGGAGCCTGCGGATCTTTCGCAACGAGCAGACCGAGCGCCTCGGGGTCGAGCCGGAGAGCCCGCTGGCCTTTGGCTGGGGGGCCGCGTTCGCGGCGCTGTGGCAGCGCCATCGCTTTGCCCTGCGCAGCGACGCCTTCGTCCAGGGGGGCGAGGGCGGGACCCAGGCGGGGGGCGGCCTCGACGGCCAGGTCCGCGTGGCCTGGGATCGCGTGGGCATCGATCTGCGCAGCTACTTCACCTCCTACGAGGACGACCAGGTCGAAGACCGCCGCGGCTACGGTCTGAGCCTCCAGGCCGGGACCGACGTGCAGCTGTGGAAGGGCATCCACCTGACCTTGCTCGCCGAGGAGCTGTTCACCTCCTACCTGGTCCACGCCTTTCGCGGGCTGGCGATCTTCAGCGCGGACTGGAGCTTTCGCGCGGGGAGGCGGGGCTCGTGAGGCAGGTGAGGCAGGGCAGGGCAGGACAGCAGGCGGCGCAGCGCTGGGCGCAGCGCTGGGCGCCGCGTTGGGCCCCGTGTTGGGCGGTGGCGACGCTGTTCTCGGTGGTGTTCGTGGCGGGGCTGCTGAGCCCGCTCTTTGGCGCAGCCCCGGCGATCGTGACAGCGGCCGTGGCCGCGCCCGAGCGCCCGCTGAGCGAGCCGCCCGCGACCCTGGCCCGCGCCGAGGGGCCCAAGCGCCCCGGCGGCCCGGTCTATCCGCCCCAGGAGCTGCGCGTGCGCATGGATCACGGCCTCCACCTGCGCGAGGGCGTGCAGTGCAAGCAGTGCCACCAGCGCATCGAGACCAGCGCGCTCTCCTCTCAAAACGACCTCCCGACCGGCGAGGCCTGCGACACCTGCCACGGGGATCAGCACCCGTGGACGGCGCAGACCGAGGGTCCGGCACACTGCGCCGACTGCCACACCCACGTCGACGGCCAGCGCGTCACGGCGACCTCGATCATCCCCAAGCCGCGGCTGCTCTTCTCGCACGAGGCCCACATCGCCCGCGGCAGCGACTGCGCGACCTGTCACGGCGACATGAAGAAGGTCGGCCTGGCGACCCTGGCCCAGCTCCCCAAAGAGGCGGACTGCCTCGGCTGTCACGACGGCCAGCAGGCCAGCGATCGCTGCTCGACCTGCCATCCCAGCGGCAAGGACGGGCGCCTGCTGACCACCGTGGGCGACGACGCGACGGCGCCCAAGCTCCTGCCGCGGGGCAAGGGCGCCCGCGGAGCCGAGCACGATCTGGCCTTCGTCCAGGATCACGCGGCCGTGGCCAAGGCCAACTCGGAGCTGTGCGCGGCCTGCCACGACGACGAGTTTTGTATGGACTGCCACGCCGGGCCGATCCGTCCGATGCGCCTGCACGCCGCGGACTATCTGACCAGCCACGCCGTCGACGCGCGCGCGGCCACCCAGGATTGCTCGTCTTGCCACCGCGCCCAGACCGAGTGCCGCGGCTGCCACCTGCGCGCGGGCGTGACGGACAGCAGCGAAGAGGGGCAATTCGGCGTGGGCTCGCCGCTGAGCTTCCACCCGAGCGGCTGGAGCGGCCCGCCGGGGACGCCCCAGGGCCACGCGCTCCCGGCTCAGCGCAACATCTCGACCTGCGTCAGCTGCCACGGCGAGGACACCTGCCTGGCTTGCCACGCGACCACCGACGCCGCGAGCCCGGGCCTCGACGTCAGCCCGCACGGGGGCGGCTTCGCCAACTCGAAGCGCTGCACCTCCCTCGAGGCCCGCAACCGTCGGGTCTGTCTCAAGTGCCACGCGCCGGGGGACATGGCGCTGGACTGCCTGTGATGGGGTTCACCACGGCCGCACCCAGCTTTACTGGGCGGTGGCCGGCGCCTTGGCGTCGCTGGGTTCGGGCTTGCCGGGTGAGGACGTCTCGCTCTCGCCCGTCTCGCTCCCGTCCGTCCCGGTGTCCTCGTCACCGGTCGGTTCGGGGGCCGCGTTGAGGGCGAGCTCCGCGGAGCGGCGGTCTTCGAAGCGCTGCGCCGGCAGGGCGCGGGCCTTCTCGTCCAGCCACAGGCCATCTGCGAGCAGGGTGAGCGTGTGGCCGTCGATCTCCCACGCGTCGCGCCCGGGGACGCAGCGCTCGGCATCGACGACGTTCTCGCGCCAGATCCCGAGCATCTCGTTGTGGTCGACGCACTCGCCGGTGGGCTTGCGCTCGTAGACATGGTGTCCGACGCAGGCGAGCACGCCCTGCGCCTCGCCTTCGCCCGTGGTGATGGCCACGGCCCCGCCAGCGCTGACGTAGAGCTGATCACCGTCGGCGGCGATCAACCGCGAGGAGGTGCGCCCATACTCGTCGGTGACGCGCAGCGTGCAGGGGGTCATGGCGACCAGGCCGTTGATCCGCTCGCGCCCGTGGCGATCGACGATGAGCAGCTTCTCGTCGCTCGAGTCGAAGATCCACAGCTCGCGCTGGCCGGGGATGTCACTGGCCACGACCCAGTGCCCGTCGAGCTTGCTGAGGTCCGGCTGCGTGAAGCGAGCCATGCTCGCGGGCGTCCGCGCGGGGCCGCGCCGCCACAGCTCGGGATCGGGCGGGGGCGGCGGCTCCTTTTGGAGCAGCTCGCGGTCGCCCTCGTCGTGGACCCGCTGGGGGGTGCTGTCGTCGCTGATCTTGCCGCAGCCTTCGAGGGCGCCGAGCCCCAGCCCGGCGGCGATCCCGATCCCGAGGAGACGAAAGGCGGCGACGGCCGCGGTGCGCTCGAGCGAGGTCACCATGGCCGGGAGGATAACGAAGCGCAGGCTCAGCCGCGACCCAGGAAGAGGTTGCGCCCGAGGCCCGAGCGACCGGCCCCCGCGACCGCGCCGGCGGCCGCCCAGCCCGCGATGAGCTCGCCCTCGAGGCCGAGGCCCGGATAGGTCAGGCGCGAGGCGAAGGTCAGGTTCTTGATCCCCGAGGAGTGGGGCATCAGCCCGACACCGAGGCTCGGCTCGCCACCTCGCAGTGTCACCAGGGGATCGAGGCGCAGCTGCATGGCCGAGTCCTGGCCGACCCCTTCGACCGGGCGACCGCGGCCGTCGCTGGCCTCGCGGCCGTCGTGGGGCGAGTGCATCATGGTGATCCAGTCGCGGGCGAAGGGCAGCACGCCGCGGCGCTCGAGCTCGTCGAGGAGCTGCTCGCGCTGGTCGGCGAGGGGCTCCTCGGGGCCCACGATGCGCACGAGGGTCAGCTTGCGAACACCGGCCTCGGACGGGCCGAGGCGCAGGTAGGTGGAGCCCACGCCCTCGCGGGCCAAGAAGGTGCTGGTGTGGCCCGGCGACTCGGGCAGGCACAAGGTCATGCCGTCGAGGGCCGGGCTGAGGCCGCGCTCGTCGATCTCGATGTGCAGCAGGTAGCGGCGGGCCGCGTCGACGACGTTGCTCAAGCTGACGAGCAGGGGCTTTGGCAAGGTGTCGGGCAGCAGGGTGCCGTCGCCCAGCAGGCGGGGATCGGAGGCGACGAGGAGGTGCTCGCAGCCGTAGCGGTCGCGCTTGCCGAGCAGGCTGATGCCGGTCACCCGCCCGCGCTTGATGAGGATCTCGGCCACGCGGAGGTTGGGCTTGACCTCGCCGGACTTGAGCTCGATGCGCTGGACCAGCTGCTCGCGCAGGCTGCCGAGGCCGCCGGCGCGGTCGCGGGGGCCCCGGGCCCACAGCCCGGCGATGCGCAGGCTCGCCGCCTTGCCGAGGGCGCTGGGGGCCAGGTGCTGCACCCAGGGCTCCGCGGCGCGGGCTCGGGCGCGCATGGGGTGGCCGCCCACGAGGGGCTCGAGGTCGTCGAGCTCGGCGCTCGGCAGCCTGTTGGACACGCGATTGAGGAAGCGCCGGCCCCAGAAGCCGTCGGTGCTCAGGGCGTTGTCCGAGGCCAGGAGCTCGTCGAGGAGCTCGTCCGTGGCCGTGGTCCAGCGCTGGCGCAGCTCCCAGGCCTCGGCGACCGGATCCTCGGGCCACTCGCGGCCGACCTCGCGGGCGAAGTTGCGGCCGTCGGGCTCCTCGTCGAGGCGGTTTTGGGGCAGGACCCAGTGCACCGGCTCCTCGAGCAGGCGATGCTCCCGACGGATCTGCGTCCACAGCCCGAGCTCTTCGAACACCTTGCGGCCCGCAGGGCAGTCCAGGTGGATCAGCGGCGCGCTGTCGAGGGCGAGGTTGCGCCGGCCGAGGCGGTAGGTGCCATCGATGGCGCCCTGGGGGACGAGCAGGACCCGCTTGCCTCGGCGCGCGGCCAGGGCAGCAGCGACCAGGCCGGCGACGTCGGTGCCGAGCACGATCAGGTCGTAGTGGTTGGTCGTGCTCGCCACGTGTCTCGACGATCCTACAGCCCCAGGGCCCGGTCCACGCCCCGCACACGGACCGCGGGATCTTCGGCGCTCGCGCGCTCGACGAGCTCGCCGACGGGGGTGGCGGGCTGGCCCGCCGCGTCGCAGGCGGCGCAGACCTCATCGGCGCGCTCGCGCGGGACGAAGAGGAGCATGCCCACGCCGCAGTTGAAGGTCCGCAGCATCTCGGCCTGGGGGACGCCGCAAGCGGCGACGGCGCGAATGATCGCCGGCACCTCGAGGGCGCCGAGATCGATCTCGGCGGCCAGCGACGAGTCATAGGCGCGGGGCGGGTTCTCGATCAGCCCGCCGCCGGTGATGTGCGCGGCGGCGTGGACGGGATCGCCGTCGAGAGCTCGCAGCGCGGCGAAGGCAGGCTCGTAGATCCGCGTGGGCTCGAGCAGGGCCTCGCCCACGCTCTGGGGGGTCGCCCGCGCGCCGGGTAGGGGATCGCCGAGATCGAGCCCGGCGTGCTCGGGCGAGAGCAGGGCCTTGCGGGCGAGGGAGTAGCCGTTGCTGTGCAGGCCCGAAGACTGGAGGGCGAGCACGCGGTCTCCCGCGCGGCTGCGCTGCGCGCCCCAGATCGAGGCGCGCTCGACCACGCCCACGGCCGTGGCCGCGAGGTCGTAGTGGCCGTCGGCGTACATGCCCGGGAGCTCGGCGGTCTCGCCCCCGAGCAGGGCGCAGCTGGCCTGGCGGCAGCCCGCGACCACGCCGGCGACGATCTGCTCGATCTTGCCGGGCTCGAGGCGGCCGGTGGCCACGTAGTCGAGGACGAAGAGCGGCCGCGCGCCGGTGCACAGCAGATCGTTGACGTTCATCGCCACGAGGTCGACGCCGACGCTGTCGTGGCGGTCCATGGCGATGGCGACGAGCAGCTTGGTGCCCACGCCGTCGGTGCACGAGACCAGCACCGGCTCGCGCATGCCCGTGGGTAGGGCCATCAGCCCGGCGAAGCCACCGAGACCCTCGAGGCCCTGCTGCTCGGGCTGGCGCGTGGTCCCGACCATGGCGGTGATGCGGCGCACGGCCTCGTTGCCGGCCGCGATGTCCACTCCCGCGCTCGCATAGGTGAGCGCTGCGCCTGGATCGGCGGGCTGGTCTCGCTTCATGGCCGCCGGCCATACCAGCTGGACCCCCCCGCGGGCAATCGCGCCAGGGGAGAGTCGCCCCTGCCAGGCCAAATGGGGCGGGTGAGCCGCGAGCTCACGCCGCATGTTCACGCTGGGCGGGGGGGAGCCCGTGAGTCAGCTTTCAACCGGCCAGAGATCAGCCAAAGAGGTGCTCGAGCACCGCCAACATGCCGCGCCGAGCGGGCAGGGGGCAGTCACTGGCCAGCCAGCGCTCGAAGGTCTCCATCAGCTCGATGGTGATCGAGGGGCGATCGACGAGCTCGTCGTCGACCTTGCCGCCGCGGGCGGCCTCGAGGATGGGGCGCAGGCGCTCGGCGTACTCCTCGAGCAGGCCCATGTACTCGCGCTTGAGGTGGCTGAGCAGCTGCTGGCGCGCCCAGTGGGCCACGCTCGTGAGGATCCGATCGACGAGGGCGTCGACGTCCGCCGGGGGCACCTGCATGTAGGTGGTGCTCGGCAGCATGGCGAAGTCGTGCATCAGCCGGCTGGCGAGCTCGAGGGCGTTGCGGTCTTCGCTGCGCATCGCTGGCCAGGCGGTGCGCTCGCGGATCACCATGACCGCGACGTAGAGCCCGTCCACGCCGTACTCGTCGGCGGTGCCCACGGTCCGGCGCATGACCGTCCCGCTGTAGCGCTCGAGGATGTTCTGAAACGCGCGGGCCACGGAGGCGAGGTCGTCCTCGGGTACCGCCCAGCGCCCGCACGAGTCCTCTGCGCGGCCCGCCGGCCACGCACGCTCCTGCCTTTGATTGCTGGCTACACTCACCGGGCTTCACCGCGCGCCACCCGAACGGGTGCGCTTCACCGGACGCCCTTGCCAGCAAGGTGCGTCCGGTGGAATCATAGCGCGCCTCGACGGGGGAAAGGACCCCAATTACAGCCCATGGCCTGGTGGCGACGCAAAAAACCCGCACTCGAGCAGCCCAACAAACCTGGCACCAAGACCTCGGTCCCGCCCGGCCTGTGGAGTAAGTGCGAGTCCTGTGGCGAAATTACCTACACGGAGGAGCTCGTTCAGAACCTCCGCGTGTGTCCGGTCTGCGCGCATCACCACGTGATGCCCACCGACGAGCGCATCGCCTCGCTCATCGACGAGGACAGCTGGACCGAGCACGACATCGATCTGACCTCGGGTGACCCCCTGGGCTTCGAGGACTCCAAGCGCTACAGCGACCGGATCGCGGCCGCCAAGCACAAGAGCGGCCGCCTCGACGCCTTCGTCTCGGGGACCGGGACCATCGACGGCGTGCCCGTGTCCGCGGGCTTCTTCGCCTTCGAGTTCATGGGCGGCTCCATGGGCTCGGTCGTCGGTGAAAAGTGCGCCCGAGTGTTCGAGCGCGCCGTCGAGCAAAACCGCGCCGCGCTGGTGTTCTCGGCCTCCGGCGGCGCCCGCATGCAAGAGGGCATCTTGTCGCTGATGCAGATGGCCAAGACCTCGGCGGCCCGCGCCCGCCTCCGCGAGGCGGGGCTGCCCTATATCTCGGTGCTGCTCCACCCCACGACCGGCGGTGTGGCGGCGAGCTTCGCCTTCTTGGGTGACCTGATCCTCGCCGAGCCCAGGGCGCTGATCGGCTTCGCCGGCCCGCGGGTGATCCAGCAGACCATCGGTCAGGAGCTGCCCGAGGGCTTCCAGCGCAGCGAGTTTCTGATCGAGCACGGGATGATCGACCGCATCGTCAGCCGCCTCGAGATGCGCGAGCAGCTGGCCGCGCTGCTGCGTCTGCTCGGCTCCCCCGGAGCTGGCGACGCCGCCCCTCAGCCACGGACGAGCCCAGCGACGAGCGGGGTGTTCCGCGGTGTCGGCAACTGAGCGCGACACCTCGCGCCACTACTGTGCGCCACGAGTGTGCACCACGAGTGCACACCACGAGCTCGCGTCATGAGTCCCCTCGCGTTGGCTTCGACGCGAGCGCTCGCTCGGACTCCACGCGACCTGTGACACAGTGACGCCGATGCGCACCGACTGGCGCGACACGCTCTTCGCCAAGCGCAAGCTCGGGATCCGCTTCGACCTGGCCTACCTCGGGCAGGTGCTCGATGCGATGCGCCCAGGTCTGCGCGCGCGCCCCCCCTTCGTCGTCGCGCAGGTCGTGGGCACCAACGGCAAGGGCTCGACCTCGGCGATGCTGGCCCACGGCCTGCGCGGACGAGTCGAGGGCCGCGTCGGGCTGTTCACCAGCCCGCACCTGCACCGCGTCGGTGAGCGCGTGCGCGTCGATGGGCGGGCCGTGGACGACGAGGCGATCCGCCTCGGCATCGAGCGAGTCGCCGTGGCCGAGGCCGACGCCGGCGTATCCCTGAGCTTCTTCGAGATCCTCACCGCCGTCGCCCTCGAGCGCTTCGTGGACGCGGGCTGCTCCCACGTCGTGCTCGAGGCCGGCCTCGGCGGGCGCCTCGACGCGACCTCGGTGCTCCCGGCCGCGCTCACGCTGATCACCCGCATCGGCCTCGATCACCAGGAGCTCCTCGGCCCGGACATCGCCTCCATCGCCGCGGAGAAGGCCGCGGTGATCCGTCCGGGCGTGCCGGTGTTCAGCGTCGAGCAGCGCCCGGCAGCCGCGGCCGTGATCGCAGCCTTCGCGGCCGAGAGAGGGGCGCCCCTGCACATCGTCGAGCCGCTCGCGCGCGCCCCCGCAGGGCTGCCGGGAGCACACCAGCGCCACAACGCAGGGCTAGCCTGGGCTGGCCTCGAGTGGTTGCTGGCCGCGGGGGGGGGATCCCCGGCCGAGCTCTCGCCGCGCTACTTCGACGAGCTGCGCTGGCCGGGGCGGCTCGAGCTCGTCGACGCGCTGATCTTCGACGTCGCGCACAACATCGACGGTGTCGATGCGCTGGTAGCGGCGATGCTCGCGCTCGAGCTCAGGCCGCACGCGATCGTGTTTGGTACGCAGATCGGCAAGGCGACGGCACAGATGGCCGCGCGGCTGCGGACGCTCGCGCCGCTGTGGCACGTCCCGCCAGCGGGGCAGGGGATGACCGCGGCGGACAATGAGTTCGGCGCGCAGCGAGCTGGCGAGCGCAAATTTTCCGGCGTCGATGACCCCGAGCTGCTCGCGGCCGTGGCCGCGGCCCGGGAGCGCGGCCAAAAGCTGCTGATCTGCGGCTCCCACTCCCTCGTCGGCCCGCTGCGCGCCTGGGCGCTGGGCCTCGATCCGGCGGGCCAGGACGCCCCAGAGCTCTCGGATCCCCGCGTGCGCGGGTAAAAGGGTCACGAACTTGGAAAACTGGGCCCAGCCTGGCTAGGATCCCGGAGATGGACCGTCGACGCCTCGTGGTCACCTCCGGCAGCGTCGCCCTGATGTTGGCCTCGGCCACCGCCTGGGCCAGCCCGCCTCCGCCCCCTCCGCCCCAGCGGGGCGACAGCGCGAGCGCCAGCACGGGCAGCAGCGGCAGCTCGGCCGCGAGCACCCGCGCCAGCAGCGGGTCGACGACCCTGCGGAGCAGCAGCGCCCCGCCGCCCCCGAGCGCCAACACCGACAGCGGGGGCGTGTCCGATCCTCTGACCATCGATCAGCGCACGCCGGACACGGACCTCACGGGGACGTGGACGTTCAGCCGCGGCGCCGTGTCTCGCTCGCCCAACTACATCGCCAGCGTCGACGAAGATCCATTCTTCACCGTCAACCCCGTCGGCTACTACCAGGGCGTGAGCCTCGACGGCGGCAACACGCCGCCCTTCGCTCCCACCGAGGTCGGCGGTCAGTCGGCGGTCTTGACCTGGACGGGCTTCGAGCGCGGCGAGGCCAGCTCGCGGGTGTTCTTCCAGCTCAGCACCGGTGTCGAGCCCGAGGTCGTCGTCGAGGACGGGCGCGTGCGCGTCAAGCTGCCGCGGACCTCCGTCACCGTCCGCAACAACCGGCGCAAGCTGATCACGCGCTACTTCAACACCCCCGTCGAAGAGGTGCTGGTCTCGCGCAAGGGCAAGGATCTTCAGGTCGACCTCGTCTTGCGTTGGGCCGCCACGCCGACCTGGGACACCAAGCCCGGACCCAACGGTTATCAGCTGCTGGTCTTCGAGTTCCCCGACACCTTGGACGCACCGCTGCCGCCGAGCGCGACCACCCCGACCACGCCGAGTGGGGGGGAGTCGGCCTCCGATGATGGCGGGGACGCGTTCTTGCCCACGGACTGAGGCGCGGGCACACACACGAAGAAGGGGACCCTGCGGGGCCCCCTTTTTTTGATCCGACTTTGATCCGACGATCAGGCGGGGAGCACGGGCGGCGCCGCCCCGCGGGCGAGCTCGACACCAGCCATGATCGCGCTGGCGAGGGCGAGCAGGAACAGGCCAAAGCCCAGGGCAGGGGCGAGGACGCTGCACAAGGCCGCGCCCACGAGCCACTTGAAGCGCATCGCTCGGTCGAGGCGGGCCTGGGCGTTGAGGTTGCCGACCACCGCCGCGAGCTGGGCCTCGTCCTCGGGGGTCAGCGGCTGGGCCTGACGCTGGGCTGGGAGCACGCTGTGGTTGTGCCACAGCAGCGTGGTGGCGAGCTCGTGGAGGCGGAGGAGCTCGCGGTCGATCTCGCGCTCGCCGGTGGTGACGACGCTGACCGTGTAGGTGCGGACCCCCGGGACGAACACGCGGGCGCGGGCCAGGCTGGTCACGGCCTCCGCGAGCAGCCGGCGGGCCGTCGCAGCGCGGGCCTGCTTGGCCTCTCGGTGCTCGTCTTCGGAGCCATCGAGGGTCAGCAGGGCCATGTTGAGGGCGTCGTCGGCGTTGTGCAGGTGATGGCGCGCGGCATCGACCTGGGCAGGATCGAGGTGCCTGTAGCTGCGCTGCAGGGCCAAGCTAGTGGGGGTCGACGCCATCTCGATGCTCCTTCGATCATGGACCGGGGCCTGCCGGTCGGCCAGTGTTCCGCTCGTCCGCTGGCAAACTTTGCAAGCCAGAGGCCACGCGCGCCGGGGGAGGTTCCAGCGTGGCCCCCCATGTCGGGCAGGAGGGGCAGGTGGGGCAGGCCGGGCTCGTCCGACGTCGCATGTGGGCCAGGCCTTCACACGCACGAGCGCGCGAGCGAACTCGCCCCTGCGCGCGATGGTGCTCCAGGAGCGGCATCGCGCCGCGACATCGCAGGCCTGCGCCGTCGTGCCGCACGACTGCGGCGTCGCGCCCGGACACGCGCGGGGGCGAGCACCACCCCGGTTTTGCGCCGAGTCAGCGGTTGATCTGGGCGCGGATCTGCGTGTTGAATTGACCGCTGATCCGCGTGTCGCGGTCGGGCCCAGCTGTCACGCCCCCGAGCCGCGCTCGATCGCCTTGGCCTCGTCCCAAAACCCATCGAGGACCTCGAGGCCTGCGGCCTGCGGATCCAGGCCCTGCTCGTGGCAGCGCGCCATGACGTGGGCGAAGCGGCGCTCGAATTTTTCGTTGGTCCGGCGCAGCGCGGTCTCGGCCTCGACGCCGAGCTTTTGACCGAGGCGGACGAGGACGAACAGGAGATCTCCAAACTCCTCCTCGATGTGGTCGAGCTCGCCAGCCTCGATGGCCGCGTCGAGCTCGGCCAGCTCCTCGCGGACCTTGGCGCGGGGACCCTCGAGATCGGGCCAGTCGAAGCCGACGCCGGCGGCCTTGTTCTGGAGCCGCCAGGCGCGCTGGAGCCCGGGGAGCGAGCGGGGGACGCCGGCCAGGGGGTTGGCGGCCACGCGCTCGGGCGCGCCGCGGGCAGCCTTGGCCCGGTGCCGGGCCTGGCGCTCGGCCTCCTTGATCTGGGCCCAGTTGGCGTCGACCTCCTCGGCGCTGACCCTCGGCGCCGCGCCCCCTGGGCCGAACACGTGGGGGTGGCGGCGGATCATCTTGGAGCGGATCGCCTCGACCACGCCGTCGAGATCGAAGTGCCCTTCGCGCTCGCGCAGCGCCGACTGAAACACGATCTGAAACAGTAGATCCCCGAGCTCCCGGCGGTGCTCCTCGGGGTCGTCGCCGTCGAGGGCCTCGAGGACCTCGTGGGCCTCCTCGATCAGGTAGGGCCGCAGGCTGTCGAGGGTCTGGACGCGGTCCCAGGGGCAGCCCTGGTCACCGAGGAGGCGGTTCATCAGATCGCGCATGCCCGCGAGGCCATCGCGCAGCCCGTGGACATGGTGGTCGATGACCTCGTCTGGGCCATGCTCGAGGGGCAGGGGAGGATCGTGTTCGTCGCTCATGGGACTCGCGGACGTTGACCATGGACCGAGCCGTGGTAGCTTCCGGCCTCCGCGCCCCTGCCATACCACCATTTCGACCCCGCAGTGTCCGCCACCCGAAAGCTCGCCTTCAACGATCAGCGCGCGCTCCAGCTCGTGCTGGGCTCGCCGCGCGACGCCAAGCGCGTGGCGGTGGAGCTCGAGCGGGCCACGGGCGTCAGCCTGCACGTGCGCGGCAGCGAGCTGACCCTCGAGGGCGACGAGGACCACTTCGACCTCGTCCAGCGCCTGCTCGAGCAGATGTTTCGCCTCGCGCGCAAGGGCCGGCCGATGATCCCCTCGGACGTCGCCCGCGGCCTCGAGATCCTGCGCGAGGACCCCGAGGCCGAGCTCGACGCCGTCTACGAAGACGTCGTCATCACCAAGAGCAGCGGCAAGACCATCGCGCCGCGCAGCCTCGCGCAAAAGCGCTACGTCGAGGCCATGCGCCGCAACCACCTGGTCTTTGGCGTGGGCCCCGCTGGCACCGGCAAGACCTTCCTCGCGGTCGCCATGGCCGTGCGCCGCCTCCAGGACAAGCAGGTCCGGCGGATCATCCTCAGCCGCCCGGCGATCGAGGCCGGCGAGAACCTCGGCTTCTTGCCGGGGACGCTCGAGGAGAAGGTCAGCCCCTACATGCGCCCGCTCTACGACGGGCTCTACGACATGCTCGACGGGCCCAAGGTCCAGCGCATGATGGAGCAGGGCGTGATCGAGGTCGCGCCCCTGGCCTACATGCGCGGGCGGACGCTCAACGACGCCTTCGTGATCCTCGACGAGGCCCAAAACACCACCCGCGAGCAGATGAAGATGATGCTCACGCGCATCGGCATGGGCACGTGGACCGTGGTCACGGGGGACCCCTCGCAGCGGGACCTCGGCGGGCGCGAGAAGAGCGGCCTCAACCACGCGCTGCGCGTGCTCTCGGGTGTGCCCTCGATCAGCGTGTGTCGGTTCACGGGCAACGACGTGATGCGTCACCCCCTGGTCCAGGACATCGTCCGGGCCTACGAGCACGACGAGCGCGAGCGAGCCGAGCGCCGCGAGGAGCGGCGCAACGACGACCGCCGCTCGCACTAGTGTGCGCGGCAGAGGACTTGAAGGGTCCCAGGCGCCGGACCGCCGGTTGCTGACGAGGCGCGAGGAGGGAGTTTGTCGGGCACAAATGACTGACGAGCAACGAAGTCAGCGGCCGGTGCTCCAAGCCTGGGGCCCTTCAAGTTCTCTGCCGCGCACACTAGCCCCAGGTCCGCCCCCCAGACCCGGGCCCCCAGCGGCCTCCGCTCTAGCAGCCTGTGGCGAAAGCTCGCCCGGCCTGCTAAGGCCGTCCGTCCTTCGTGCCCTCAGCGGCCAGCGGCGATACATGACCCGAGACCCCGATCCGATCCTCGACGCCCTGCGGGCGGAGCAGCGCCGCTCCCTCGAGGGCCTGCGCGTGCCCGGCAGCCCCCGGCCTTACTACGTCCTCTACGCCCTGCGACGCCGGCGACAGCTGCTCTTGCAGGCCGCCCACGGCTCGTTGCTGCGTCGGCGCGAGCGCAGCAGCAACGACCTCTTCGTCGACGTCCGCGTGGGCTCCCACGAGTTCGACAACGTCATGGACGGCGGCCTCGACCCGGAGGCCGCCGCCGAGGAGCGCGAGAGCGCCGACTGGCTGACGGCCCCCGACGACCTCGACCCCACGGGCCTGCGCTGCGCGCTGTGGAAGCTGACCCAGCTCAAGTTCGACGAGGCCCTGTCGGACTACTACGACCACCGCAAGGCCATGGTCGCGGAGTTCCTGCGCGACGAGGTCGCCAGCTTCACCCGCGAGCGCGCCGTGGTCCACCTCGAGGACATCGACGACGCCCCGCTGCCGGTCTCGGACTGGTCCGACACCCTGGTCGAGCTCTCGCGGGTGTTCTTGGAGCACCCCGAGGTCTACGACCCCGCGCTGACGATCCGCGGCGAGCGTCTGCACCGCTGGCAGGTCGACAGCGAGGGCGCGCGGATCAGGACCTCCGACCTCTGGCTCGAGTTCGAGGTCTCGGGCTGGGTGCTCACGGAGGACGGCGTCTACGTCGAGGCGACCCGCTCGATCCCCGGCCGGCGCCCCGAAGAGCTCCCCGACGCCGAGCAGATGCGCGCGCTGCTCGACGAGGTCCTCGCCGAGCTCGCCGAGCTGCGCGCGGCCGAGAGCCCGGGCGCCTTCATCGGGCCGGCGCTGCTCTCTGGCCAGGCCGCGAGCACGATCTTTCACGAGGCCCTGGGCCACCGCCTCGAGGGCAACCGCCTGGTCGCCCGCGGCGAGACCAGGACCTTCGCGCACATGCTCGGCGAGCGCGTGCTCCCCCGCGGGCTGCACGTCTACGACGACCCCTCGCTCGAGCAATTCGAGGGCCGCTCGCTGTGGGGGAGCTACCGCGTCGACGACGAGGGCGTCGCGGCCCAGCGCGCGGCGTTGATCCGCGACGGTGAGCTGGTCGGCTTCCTGCGCAGCCGCGCGGCCCTGCCCAGCGATCACCCCCAGCGCTCCAACGGCCACGGCCGCAGCGCGGGGCTCGAGCGGCCGATGGCGCGCATGGGCAACCTCGTGGTCGAGGCCGAGCCCGAGGCGGCGATGGACGCCGCGGCCCTCGAGGCCGAGCTCCTGCGCCTGGCCAAGGCCGCCGGGCGCCGCGAAGTCGCGGTGATCCACCACATCCGCGCCGGCGAGACCTCGACCGACAGCTACGACTTTCAGGTCTTCAAGGGCGAGCTGGCCCACGTCGAGCTGATCGACGTCGAGACCGGCGCGCGCCGGCGGGTCCGCGACCTCGAGCTGATCGGCACGCCCCTGTCCGCGCTCCAGAAGATCGTGGCCTTTGGTGGGCGCGCGGGGGTCGACCACGGCCACTGCTGGGCCGAGAGCGGCTCGCTCCCCGTGGCCGGCGTCGCCCCGCAGATGCTGCTCGGCGAGGTCGAGCTCCAGCAGGCCAGCCGCACCGGCTACCACGAGCCCCTGTTGCCGCCGCCCTTCGCCGACGACGGCTCGCGCGGGCGACGGGGCAAGCTGCGCGAGCGAGGGCGCCGTCGCAAGCGGGGCTGAGGCCGCGCTGGGCCACCCGCGGCCGGCGTTGGAGGCCTGTCGAAGTCGACACCCCGCGAGCGGCGGGTGACCGCGCCGTCCTTGGTCGCCGTCATTCGTTGAACGCAGCTCGAACCATGGGCTCCTGGGGCCAGGGCCGCGATGGCACCGCGTGCGCGGCCCCATGACGCGGCGTCGAGCCCCGGCGCACGCCCAGCCTTATACTCAGCGCAGCTCATGTCGAAGCACCAACCCGAGGCCGAGAGCGCCGTCGCCGACTTTGCGGGGGTCGTCGCTCGCGTCGAGGCGGGCTTCGACCCGGCGCAGCTCGAGCGCGTCTCTCATGGCTGCCTGATCGTCCGCGATCGCGGCGCCGAGCTGGCCGTGCTCGAGGCGGGGGCCCGGCCGCCGATCGGCTTCGACGTCGCGTTGATCGCCGGCGCCGGCGAGGAGCTGGCCCAGGCCCTCTCGCGCCTCGACGGCGAGCGCCTGCGCCTGCTCCCGCTGCCCATCGACCCCGCGGTGGTCGACGCGGCCCTGCACGCGGCCCTCGACAACGCCCGCCTGCGCCACCGCGCGCAGATGGCCGACGAGCTCCTCGACGTCGGCGTGGCCCTGGTCGCCGAGCGCGATCCCAGCCGAGTGCTGGAGCTGATCTTGAGCAAGGCCCGGCAGCTCTCGGGCGCCGACGCCGGCTCGATCTACGTGGTCGAGGGCCCGAGCGGGGCGGCCCTCGAGGACAAGAACCTGCGCTTTCGCTTCGCCGAGAACGCGTCGATCGAGGCCGACTTCGCCGAGTTCAACCTGCCGATCACCGAGGGCTCGGTGGTCGGCGCCTGCGTGCTCTATGGCACGCCGATCAACCTCGCGGACCTCTACAGCAACGACGAGAGCTCGCGCAGCGGTCGCGGCCGGATCTTCACCCACGACCGCAGCTTCGACGAGCGCTTTGGCTACCAGACCCGCTCGATGCTGACCGTGCCCATGCGCCCCCCGGACGGCGAGGTGCTCGGGGTCATCCAGCTGATCAACGCGCGCCGCGACGTCCACGACATCCGAGCGCTGCGCGAGCCCGAGGACTTCGAGCAGCGCGTCGTGCCCTTCGACGACGACGCCCGGCGCCTGTGCGAGGCGCTCGCGGCCCAGGGCGCGGTCGCGCTCGAGAACGCCCGGCTCTACGCCGAGATCGAGGCGCTCTTCGAGGGCTTCGTGCGTGCCAGCGTCAAGGCCATCGAGCAGCGCGACCCGACGACCAGCGGCCACAGCGAGCGCGTCGCCGATCTCACCGTCGGCCTGGCCGAGGTCGTCGATCGTGCCCACGCGGGCGTGCTCTCCGGCGTCCACTTCAGCCGCGCGGAGCTGCGCGAGCTCGAGTACGCCGCGCTGCTCCACGACTTTGGCAAGGTCGGCGTGCGCGAGCAGGTCCTGGTCAAGGCCAAGAAGCTCTACCCCAACCAGTACGAGCGGATCATGGGCCGCTTCGCCCACATGCGCACGGCCGTGCGTCTGCAGGCCCTCGAGCGCATGCTGCACAGCGAAGACTCGGAGGTCGTGGCCATCAACCGCGAGGAGCTGGCCGAGGAGATCAACCGCAAGCTCGCCGAGGTCGACGCCCTCCAGGAGCTGGTCGAGCTCGCCAACGAGCCCTCGGTGCTCGGCGAAGACCGCTCGGCCTCGCTGCGGATCCTCGCCGAGGAGAGCTTCATCGACGGGACGGGCGCGCGGATCAAGCTGCTGGACGCCGCGGACTTCGAGTCCCTGCGCATCCCTCGGGGCAGCCTCACCGCCGAAGATCGCCGGCAGATCCAGGACCACGTCGAGAACACCTGGATCTTCTTGCGCCAGATCCCCTGGGGCCGCGAGCTCTCCCAGGTCCCCGAGATCGCCCTCAAGCACCACCGCTACCTCAACGGCAGCGGCTACCCGGAGCGGGTCTGCTTTGGCGCCGAGACCCCGCGCACCCTGTCCGACGAGCCGATCCCGGTGCAGGCGCAGATCATGACCATCGCCGATATCTTCGACGCGCTGACCGCCGCGGACCGGCCCTACAAAAAGGCCGTGCCCCTCGACCGCGCCCTGGCGATCCTCGAGATGGAGGTGCGCGCGGGCAAGCTCGACGGCGAGCTCTTCTCCGCCTTCGTCGAGGGCCGGGTCTACGAGCGCATCGAGCTCGCGCGCGACAAGCCCTAGGAGCCCGGTTGGACGCGCCCGGTTTACGTGACTAAGATGGTTACAGATGAACACGCAGCTGGCGGTCGCGGTGCACATCCTGACCCTGCTCGACGCGCAGGCGGGTGAGCCGACCTCGTCGGAGTGGATCGCGGGCAGCGTCAACACCAACCCCGCGCTGATCCGCCGGCTGCTCTCGCGCCTCAACAAGGCCGGGCTGACCCGCTCCCAGCGCGGGGCAGGGGGGGGCTCCTCGCTGGCCCGGCCGGCCGCGGAGATCAGCCTGGCCGACGTCTACGCCGCCGTCGCGGACGACGCCGAGGTCATCCCCATGCACGGCGCGACCAACCCCAAGTGCCCCGTGGGCCACCACATCCAAGGCGTGCTCCAGCGCCGCTTCGACGCCGCCGAGCAGGCCCTGCGCGACGCCCTCGGCCAGACCTCCATCGCCGACCTCACCCGGGACATCGGCACGCAGGCGGCCAGCGGCTGAGGCCCGTGGACGCCACGATATTTTTTTGCAGATAAATGTAACTGCATCAGTTTCAGTTCGAACGATAGGCCCACGAGGACAACCCACATGACCATCGCCATCGCAGGATCCACAGGCCAGCTCGGCCGCATCGTCGTTTCCAAGCTCGTCGAGAAGATCGGCCCCGACGACGTCATCGCCCTCGCGCGCACCCCCGAGAAGGCCAGCGACCTCGGCGTGACCGTGCGCGAGGCCGACTATGATCGCCCCGACACGCTGCCCACCGCGCTCGCCGGCGTGGACACGCTCTTGCTGATCTCGGCCAACGACTTCGCCAAGCGCGCCCAGCAGCACCGCGACGTGATCGCGGCCGCCAAACAGGCCGGGGTCGGGCGCATCGTCTACACGAGCTTGCTGCGCGCCGACAGCTCGCCGATGAGCCTCGCCGTCGACCACCGGGCGACCGAGGAGGCGCTGCGCGAGTCCGGCGTCTCGATCACGGTGCTGCGCAACGGCTGGTACATCGAGAACCACACCATGTCGATGGCCGCCATCCTCGAGCACGGCGCCGTATTTGGCAGCGCCAAGCAGGGCCGCTTCTCTGCGGCCACGCGCGAGGACTTTGCCGAGGCCGCGGTCGCCGTGCTCACGGGCGAGGGCCACGCGGGCAAGACCTACGAGCTCTCGGGCGACCAGGCCTACACCCTGACGGACTTCGCGGCCGAGGTCGCGCGCCAGACCGGGAAAGACATCCACTACGTCGACCTCTCGGCGGAGGACTACACCGCCGCGCTCGAGAAGGCCGGTCTGCCCGCTGGCGTGGCCGGATCGCTCGCGTCGTGGGACGTCGACGCCGCGGGGGGCTCGCTCTACGACGGGGGCACCGCGCTCTCCCAGCTGATCGGGCGGCCGACGACCCCGCTGTCCGAGGCCGTGAAGGCCAGCCTCGGCTGAGCGCCTGATCGCTCGGGTGCGCGCGCCTGGCAGCCCGTTGACAGGTCGATCGCCGAGCTGTCATCGTCGCGCGAGCCCGCTTCGAGCGGCTCGCGTGACGCCATGCCCCTGTATCCGACCCCCCAGATCCTCGTCAGCGAGCCAATCGCGGCCCGCGTCTCCTCGCGCTGCGTCCGCGAGCTCGGTCGCCGCGTCCGCGCGGCCGCCCGGCGCATGGGGATCGAGCCCGAGGCCCTGGCCAGCTTGGCGCTGCGCATCGTCAACGACGAGGAGATGGCCGCGCTGCACCTGCGCTTCATGGGTGAGGCGGGGCCGACCGACGTGCTCTCATTCGAGAGCGCTGGGGGCTTTGGCGCGGGCCTGGGAGACCTGGCCATCGACTGGCAGGCCGTCGAGCGCCAGGCCGCCGGGTCCTCGGAGCGGGCGCTGTTCGACGAGGCCACGGTGCTCGCCGTTCACGGCCTGGCCCACCTGCTGGGCCACGATCACCGCGAGCGCGCCGAAGGCCGGCGGATGCATCGGCTCGAGCGCCGCGGGCTGCGGGCCGTCGCGGTCGCCGATCCGCCGCGCCCCTACGTGCCCAGGCTGATCGCGCCTGCGATTGACGACGAATGACATGACACCAACGCGTTCGTTGGTGCCACTCGTCGTCATGTGACGCGCTGTTCGGGACAATGCCGAGCTTTGCGCCCCTCGGCGCCGTGGGCGAGAATTCGCTGGAAACACGCGAAGAACACGCCAATTGACCAATCTGTATTTTCGCCCAACAAATATGGTCGTATTTATGAGCCCTGGCCCACTTCGAGGAACACTTGATGACGTGGCTACTCATGTTGCCGGAATCCGCATCGCGCACACCCACGAGCACCGGGAGGTCAGGGTGAACCGGCGCAGCTCTGGCGGTGCTCCCGCGCTTGGCGCCATCGCGTGGTCTCCGGTCGGCCGCGTGGGAGAGATGACCGTCCGCGAGGGGCGGGGGGAGTCTGGCCTCAACTATCGACTGGTGCGACGGCGAGGGTGGCAGGTGGTCGTGTTGGGGGGGAGCCGGCAGGTGATCGAGGTGGGGAGCGCGAGGATGCAGGACCACGCCATGGCGTTGGCGGCGATGTGGGAGCAGGGGGTGCTTTCGGGGCGGATCGATGTTTCTTGAGGGGCTTTGTAGATTGGGGAGACCGCTTGGTTTTTGGACGAGGTGTTCGTGCTCGACGGACACGCGCACGGGACAGCAGGGGACCCTCTGCGCTCGGACAGGCTTGCTGACTCCGACGGGAGGCTCGTTGGAGTCATGGTGTCCTTCTCGTGGGTGATCGCTCCGAAGGTCCGCTTCGTACGCAAAACTCGCTCAGAGGGTCCCCTGCTGTCCCTTTTGTGCGCGTCTTTGGCGAGGGGGGTCTCCGTCGCCAACAACGATGAGGTGGTCTTTTGTGGGGAGCTTTGCTTCGAGGGTAGTGAGCGACCAACAAAGCGCAGGCCGCTCGAGCGGAAGGGGCCCGCGTCGAGCACCGAGCCGGCGATGCTGCGTCCTTCATTTGCGAAGAGAATGCTGGTCCTCGCGGGCAGGTTTGCTTCGGGAGTCTGCCTGAAGATTTAACGAGAGCGCGCCGCGCCCAGGGACCGCGAGCTTGGCTCGGCGGGGCTGGGGCGGCGCTTTGTGAGGGTGAGCGCTGGAGGGAGGCTCAGCCGGCTTTTGAGCCGCCCAGGCAGGGCGGAGAGGCGGGGATCTGGCCGCCGCGGGATGCCCACTGATCTGGCGTCAGGGCCTGGATCGACAGGGCGTGGAGGCCCGCGGCGAGCTCGGCTCCCAGGGCTCGGTTGACGGCGCGGTGGCGGGCGACGAGGCCCTGGCCGTCGAAGCTTGCGGCGACGACGACGACCTTGAAGTGGGTCTCGGAGCCGGGCGGGACGCTGTGGTTGCCCGACTCGTTGATCACCTCGAGGACGCTGGGCGCGAAGCTGCGAACCAGGGCGTCGTGGATCGCCTGCTCCCGGGGGCCGCTCACTCGGCGCTCGCTTCCTCCGAGGCGGGGGCAGGGGCTTCGGGCAGGGTCGAGGCGATGACCTGGGCGATGTCGAGGACCTCGATGTCCTCGTCCTTGTCGAAGTGCTTCATGCCGTCGGAGATCATCGTCTTGCAGAAGGGACAGCCGACGGCGACGGCGTCGACGCCCGCCTCGACGATCTCCTGAGAGCGGTTGACGTTGACCCGCTTCTCTTTTTCCTCCTCGACCCACATGCGGCCACCGCCGGCGCCACAGCAAAAGCCGTGCTCGCGGTTGCGGTCGAGCTCGACGAAGCGCCCCTTGGCGCCCAGGGCCCCCTCGATGGAGGCGCGCGGGCCGTCGTAGACCTTGTTCCAGCGCCCGAGGTAGCAGCTGTCGTGGTAGGTCATGGTCTTGCTCAGGGGGTTCTCGACCTTGAGCTTGCCCTCCTGCAGGAGCCTGGCGATCAGGTCGGCGTGGTGGACGACCTCGTAGTCCCCGCCGAACTGCGGGTACTCGTTTTTGATCACGTGGAAGCAGTGCGGGCAGGTGGCGATCACCTTGGTGACGCCGTGCTCGTTGAAGGTCTCGACCTGCTCGGCGGCGAGCTCCTGGAACTTGTCCTCGGCGCCGAGGCGGCGCAGCGTGTCGCCGGTGCACTTCTCCTGCTTGCCGAGCACGGCGAAGTCGACGCCGGCGGCATGGAGCACGCGGACCAGGGCCTGACTGGTCTTCTTGGCCCCGTCGTCGAGGGCGCCGGCGCAGCCGACGAAGAGCAGCCACTCGGCGTTGGGCTTGTCCTCGATGGTCGGGACCTCGAGGCCCTCGGCCCAGGCCATGCGGTCGCTGTTGTCGTTCCAGGGGTTGCCCTGGCCGTCGGCGATGTTGCCGATCACGCGGGTGACGTCACCGGGGGTCCGCCCCTCCTCGTCGTTGAGGACGATGCGCGTGCGCATCTGGAGGATCTTCAGGGGGTGCTCGATGAACACCGGGCAGACCTCCTGGCAGGCGCCGCAGGTGGTGCAGGCCCACAGGGTCTCGTCCTTCACGCGGCCGCCGACGAGGGGCGGGAGCTCCTCGAGCATCTGCTTGATCTGCGTGATCTTGTCCTTGTTGGCGTCGGCCGGGAGCTCGCGGTGGGCGGGGGAGTCCTCGTCGAAGTCCTCCGGGAAGCCCTCGACGCCGGTGTCGGGCTCGTACATGGGCAGGTTGCCCTTGGCCTCCTCGAGCTCGACCAGCAGGGCACCGCGCGCCTTCATCTCGTCCTTGAGGTCGTGGATGAGGTGCATCGGCGAGAGCGGCTTTTGCGTGGCAAAGGCCGGGCAGTAGCTGGTGCAGCGCGCGCACTCGGTGCAGGCGTAGTTGTCGACCAGCGACTTCCAGTCGAAGTCCTCGATGCGTCCGACGCCCCAGTTTTGCCAGGGGATCGGCGGCTCCTCCTCTTCCTCGTCCTCGTCGATCTCGGCGTCCTCGTCGGGCTCCGGCGGCATCAGCTGGAGCTTGGGCATGATCCCGCGCTGGCCCTGGCGACGCAGCAAGATGTTGGGACCCGAGCCGAGCACGTGGATGTGCTTGGAGAAGGGCAGGTAATTGAGGAAGGCCAGGACCACGCACATGTGGCCCCACCAGTGGATCTCCGCGATCGTGTGGGCGGTGTGGCGGTCGACGTCGACGAGCAGCCCGCTGCTGCCGCCGCCGGGGAAGGACGCCGCCCACTCGGGGCCGGAGTACATGCCCAGCCACGAGCCAAAGGCGTAGGAGACCATCACGCCGTCCTCCATCTGACCCGAGTAGACCATCTCGAACATGTGATGGCCGAAGTGGGTGAGCACGATCAGCGAGATCGCGCTGAGGATCAGCATCGCGTCGAGGTTGACCGGCACGAAGGTCGGGCGGATGACGATGCGGCGGAAGAAGGCGTAGATCAGGGCCACGGCGACGACCGCGTTGCCCCAGTCGACGAAGAACTTGAGCCAGGCGTGGCCGGTGTCGCCCAGGATCGTGCCCAGGGTGAAGCCGAACTTGCCGAACAGGCCGGTGATCAGCATGTCGAGCAGGCCGACCTGCAAGATCAAAAAGCCCCAGTAGAGCGCGAGGTGGTGCCAGCTACGCTTCTCCTCGACGACCTTTCGCTGGCCGAAGAAGAAGGTCATCAAGCTGGCGATGCGCTCGCCCCAGGTCTCTTCGAGATTCGCTGGGCGACCGAGGGCCGCGATCTTGACGAATTTGGACAGGTTCTTGATGAACAGGCCGACGGCGAGGGCGACGACGACCACGAAGGCGAAGAGCTTGATCATCTCGGGCTCCGAAAGGGGGGTGGTGGCCCCGCTGACGCGGGGGGTCACGACAGCGCGCTATACCACAGCGAGCGGGAGGATCCGCCATGCTATGCCGCCAAAACACTGTTATTCGCGCTGGATCACGATGTCAAGTTCGGCTTTGGGCGGCGAATTGGGGATCGCTTCGGGCGTGCGCGAGCGCGGGCGGGGGAGCACGCGCGACAGCGGGCTCGAGGGAGAGACGACCCACCCGTCGTCTCCCAGGCGCTGGCTCTCCCGCGCCATATTGACCAGATTGGCCCAGTGAAGGGCTGGTCGACTCGTGTTGATCGGAACAGTCGCTCGCGGGAACATCGCTACAGCGGTGGAGGAGGACATCGATCTGCACGCCGACACCGTGTCGGTGAACGTCCCAGGTGGTCAGGCCGAGCCCGAAGCTCGCGCCGTCAAGAATCGCCAGGGCATGCAGGTCGGCGGCTACGCGCTCGAGCGCTTGCTGGGCGCGGGCGGTATGGGCGAAGTCTGGGCAGTGAGCGCCATTGGCGGGGGCCCGCCGCTGGCGCTCAAGCTCCTCAGCGGGACCTCGCCGACGCGGCTCTATCGCTTCAAGCGCGAATTTCGAGCCCTCGCGGACGTCGAGCACCCCAACCTCATCCGCCTGCACGAGCTCGTGGTCCCGGCCGACGGCCAGCCCTACTTCACCATGGAGCTCGTCGACGGCGAGAGCTTCGTGGCCTGGATCCGCGGCGGCGCGCCCGAGGGCAGCCTCCCGGATCTCGAGCGCCTCAGCGCCGCCTTCACCCAGCTCGTCGCCGCCCTCGACAGCCTCCACCGCCAGGGCTTCGTGCACCGCGACGTCAAGCCCTCCAACGTCCTGGTCGACGAGAGCGGGCGCGTCGTCGTGCTCGACTTTGGCCTGGTCTTCGATCTCGACGAGCCCGAGCACGGCTTCACCCGCGACGGACAGCTGCTGGGCACGCCGGCTTATATGGCCCCCGAGCAGGTCGAGGGCGAGCGCGCCGGGCCGGCGGCGGACCTCTACGCCGTCGGGGTGATGCTCTTCGAGTCCCTGACCGGCCGCGCGCCCTTCGAGGGCTCGGTCCTCGCCATGCTCGCGCACAAGTCCGGCGACCATGTGCCCGATCCGAGCGCCATCGTCCCCGACATCCCCGCGCGCCTGCGCTACCTGTGCCTCGGCCTGCTCGCCTCGCACGGTGACGACCGGCCCTCGGCGCGGACCGTGCTCGCGCAGCTGGCAGGAGAGGGCGACGCGCTCGGCCTCGAGGTCTCACCGCGCAGCCCCAAGCCGCGGACGATCGAGCGCGTCGACTCGGGCCTGCGCGCGACGGGCCCCTTCATCGGCCGCGCGCGCGAGCTCGAGGTCCTGCGCGAGGCCCTCGACGCGTCCTTCGCCGAGCAGCGCCTGAGCCTGGTCCACCTGCTCGGCGCAAGCGGTCTGGGCAAGACGGCGCTGATGCGGCGCCTGCGAGCCAAGCTCGACGAGACCGTCATGGTCCTGCACGGGCGCTGCCGCGAGCGCGAGTCGATGCCCTACAAGGGGGTCGACGCGGTCATCGACGCGCTCTCGGCTCAGCTGCGCCGCCTCGAGCCCGCGCGCATCGAAGCGCTCACGCCCCCAGATCTCGACGCCCTCGTCCGCGTCTTCCCCGTGCTCGCCGAGCTGTGGCCCGAGCCCCCGATGCAGATCCTCGATCTCGGTGAGCTGCGCAGCTTGGCCTGGAACGCCCTGCGCTCGCTGCTCGTCGAGCTCGGGACGCAGCAGCCCGTGCTCGTGCACATCGACGACTTTCAGTGGACCGACGCCGACAGCGTGGAGCTGCTGCGCGCGCTGATCCGCGGCCCGCAGCAGCCCGCCATGACCCTCGTGCTCGGCTACCGCGGCGACGCCTCCGGGCGGATCACCAGCTTGCGACCCGAGTCGGGCGAGTCGAGCGCGACCTTCGATCTGGTGCTCGGGCCGCTGCTCGACGACGAGGCCCTCTCGCTCGCGCGCTCGCTCCTCCTCGAGCGCGGCGAGCAATCGGCGACCCTCGAGCGCCGCGCGCAAGCCCTGGCCCTGCGCGCGGGCGGCAACCCGCTGTTCATCTCGCAGATGGTGCTCGCCGACGATCACGGGGAGGATCAGCTCGATCTCGACGCGCTCTTGACCCGACGCCTCGACGCCCTCGCGCCGGCGGCCCGTGAGGCCGTCGAGGTCGTCGCCCTCGCCGGCGCGCCGGTGTCTCGCAAGGCCGTCTTGGCGCTCAGCCATCCCGACGCCGCCGCCGAGCTCGACGGCCTCGTGCGCGCAGAGCTGCTCGTTGGCCAGGGCGTCCTCGAGCTCGCCCACGAGCGCCTGCGTGGGCTGCTCCTCGACGGGCTCCCGGCGTCGCGGCGGGCGGCCTTGCACCGCGCCTATGGAGAACGCCTGCTCGCCGAGCACGGCCCCGACGCCCCGGGCGAGCTGCTGTTCTCGATCGTCGATCACCTCGACGAAGGCGAGGGCCTCGGCCAGAGCCCGACTCGGCACGGCGCGGAGGACCCCCCCGAGGACACACAAAGCGGCGCAGGCCTCGAGCCTGGAGAGGTCCCGGGGGAGCGCGAGAGCGTGGGCCAGCGCAGCTCGGGGCGGTGGGCCGTGGCCCTCGACGCGCTCGAGCCCGCGCGCCGCCTGGAGCTCGCGCGCCTCAACTGTCACGCGGGAGAGCGCGCCCTCTCGGCCACCGCCTGGGACGCCGCCAAGCGCTACTTTGGCTACGCCCTGGCCCTCGCCGAGCCGTGGCTGGACGCCGCCAGGCAGGGCGCCGGGGATGCGCGCGAGCTGTGCTTCGAGATCAGCTTGGGCCACGCGCAAGCCTGGGCCATGTGCGCAGGGGCGGCCGCCGACGGGGCCTTCGACGCCCTCGCAGCCTGGGCGCTGTCATCGGCCGAATTTGGCGAGGTCGCGGCGCGGCGCCTGGCCATGCTCTCCTTGCAGGATCGACCCGTCGAGCTGATCGCCCAGGCCCGGGCGGCGCTCGGGCGCTTGGGGATCCCGATCCCCGAGCGCCCGCGGCTGAAGGTCGCCAAGCGCGAGGTCTCGCGGGCCTGGCGGGTCCTCGGCCGCGCCTCCCTCGAAGAGCTGCGGGCGCTCCAGCCCGTCGAAGACGCCCACGTCAAGGCGCAGATGGACCTCCTGGCCCTCGCCTTGCCGGTCGCGGTGCTCGTCAGCCGCGAGCTCTACATGGTGCTCGCCGCTCGATACGTGCAGCTGCTCGCCCGCCACGGCCTGCACGAGCGCGCCACCTACGTGTTGATGGCGCTGGCCTACTGCGTGTGCGTCCTCGGCCGGGCGCGGGACGCCGGCGGCCTCTCCGACCGCGCCCTGGCCCTCGCCGACCACGGCCTCGCCCCGGCCGAGTCGCTGTTCTCCGCCAAGGTCGTCGACCTGCTCTTCGTCCACCCGCGCTGCCGACCCCTGCGCGACTCCCTGGCCCACTTCGCGCCGACCCACGCCCGGGCCTGCGAGCTCGGTCAGTGGCGCGCGGCCAGCTACCTCGCCGTGGTCGGGACGGGCTTCTTGCTCGACGTCGGCGACTCCCTGGACGCGGGCCTGGCCTACCTCGACCACGCCCAGGCGCGCCAGCCCGAGCTCGGCGGCGAGGAGTACCGCAAGATCGCCGTCGTCCACCGCAGCTACGCCCGCAGCCTCCGCGAGGGCGTGCCCGTGATCGAAGCCGAGGTCCTCGACCCGCTCTATCGCCTCACGCAGCTCAACTGCGTGGTCGTCGAGGTCTGCGCGGCGATCTTGCTGGGCGACCTCGAGCGCGCCCACGCCCGCGCGCAGACCATCTACGCCGACTACGACAGCCAGCTGCGCGGGAGCTGGAACCTCCCGCGCTTCGCCATGCTCCACGCGATCTTGCTCGGTGACCGCCTGCGCGCGACCAAGGGCCTCGAGCGCCTGGGGCTCTACCGCGAGCTGCGTCGCTGCCGGTTGATCACCCGCGAATACGAGCGTGACTGCCCCGAGAACTACACGGCGATGCGGGCGATCGTCGACGCGGAGATCGCCGTGGGTCGCGGTCGTGACGACGCCGCCGCGCAGGCCTACGAGCTCGCCCGGAGGCGCGCGGAGGCGCAGTCGATGCACTGCGTCGCCGGGCTCGCCTCGGAGCGGCTCGCGGCGCTCTATCGTCGCCGCGGGCATGGGCTCGCCGAACAGGCGGCGCGAGAGGCTGCGGTTGCGACCTATCGGGGCTGGGGGGCGCTGGCCGTGGTCGCGCGGCTCGAGGGGGAGAGGTCGGTGGGATAATCGTGACGCCAGACGAGGTCAGGCGCATCTCATTCGGAGGGGCGGAGGATGACAAGCTCAAAAATCAGCACAGAAGAGCGCCGTTTCATGTGGGCCGTGCAGGCGCTTGCACGACCGGCCGATGATCAGGAGCAGCTATTTCCGGATTTTACCGTGATCGCAGACGAACTAGCTCTCGAGCACGAAGAGACTCAGGGGCCGTTTCTCGGCGGCTCATGTGGCACTGAACTCTTCTCTGCTCAACGAGAAGCGATCACGGCGCTCGATGCTCAACTCGAGAAGATGAGCTGCCCCGACAATGCTCATCTTTGGACTCCTGAAGCTCTCAGGACGGCATTGGAGTGGGAACGGGTACGAGAGCTTGCAAGTCGAGTTCTATCGAAAATGAACTGGAGAGCCGAGGCCCCTCCCCGTGATCGTGGGGCGATATATGTCGGGCCGCCTGATATGCGTTAGTTGACGCCACACAGACCAAAGACCACGATGTGTGAGCCTGCCCCAGTTTGGAGGACACCCCAGCACCGCCGACTCGAGCGGCTCTTCTTGGTGAACGACGCGGGGAAACGACTTCGAGGGCCTGCCGGTGGCGGAAGAGCTCTAGCTCCCGCTGGATCCAAGCGCGAAAAATGACTGGGCAGGGAGCGCAGATCAGACGACGATCAGCGAGATGGCGACGGCGGCGGCAGTGCTGACAGATCTACTCGTATCTCTGTATGCGATCGTGGACTCCGAGTTATGGGACGCCGAGGCTCTGAGAGCTTGGGCCGACTCTCGAATCTCGGAGCTCGATCGACCCTCCGAATGGATCTTGAACCTGAGCATGTGTGGGTCGGGAGAAGCCGCGCAGGCCAGCTTGAGCGCGGCTCTCGAAGAAACTGGGGTGGTACTGCCGGAGAACTACGGCGATCTTCTCGCCGGGTGCATCATTCTCCGGTCCGAAAGAACTGGCTCCACAAAGCAAGAGCTGCTCGTGCGGCTCTTCGATGCATGTGATGCGTATGCCATCAACGGACTCGAGGTGTCTCGACTTGGAGAACTTGCAAGTGCTGATACGGAAGCTTTGGCGCGCGCTTGGCCAGAACTCGAAGCGTCGATGGCTCCCTTGCTTCGAACCGCGCGAAATGAGGAGGATCGGATCCGCTCTGAAAAATGGGGCGCCTGCGGGGCGACAAGCCTGGCGCAGTGAGAATTTTGCGCTCCTTGGTGTCAGTATCGATGGTGTGCGTCGTGGGCACCAACCTCGGGGAGGAAGCCGACCACACAGACGGGGCCCAGGCCTGCGTGTCGCTCGAGCCTGAAACCGTCATGAAAATTGGATTGCGTTCGCTCATGAAATTTTGTCTTCAAAAAATGTGCATATTAATTTCTTGAACGCCAGTTGGATCCTGATAGCTTCAACCGACATCAATCGAAAATCGTCGTATCTCCGGCTCCGCGGCCGGGACGGCGAGCTTCGCTATCTGGAGAAGAAGAGACACCATGGCCACTTTCACCTTCCAAGGGACCGTCGTCGACACTGCTGGAGAGCCCCAGAGCGGCCGCCTGGTCACGATCTATCGCAAGACCACCCTGCGCGACAATGACGCGCGCCAGCCGACTGCGACGACCGACACCAGAGGAAGCTATACGGTCGGGTTTACCTGGAGTGATGTCGAGAGCGGAGACTTCGAAGTCGTCGTCACCGATGTCTCGACCTCCGAGGAGCTCGGCCGCTCCGTGGTGCTCTTCGAGCTTGGTGAAGGGGAGCACCGCGTGGACATCGTCACGGGCGGCCAGAGCTACCGCGGTCGCTCCGAGTTCCGTAGAGTCGATGTCGCGGTCGAGCCCCTCGCATGGGAGGGGGCTTCGAAGATCGACTATGCAGATCTGGCCCTCGACGATATCGAATACCTGGCCAGCAAGGCGGGCTTCCCTGCCTCGGTCATCGCGCTGTTCATCCACGCCCATCGCCTCGCGGACTTGAGTGAGCGGGCGGTTGGTGCCCAGGCCTTCTACGGCATGCTGCGCGAGGGTCTGTCTCCGACCCTCGCCGAGCTGCTGGCGCAGGGTCCAGAGGTTCAGCGAGCGGCTCTGGAGCGCGCTGTCACCCGCAACCTCATCGATGAGATTGCTGACACCACGCTCGCTGCCTATATCACCGCGCTCGACTCTCTGGCCATCGACGTCGCGGTCTGGACCGATCAGCTGACGGGAGAGAGCTCCAAATTTCGCAAGATGATCGACTCTGCGGGGCGCGAGAGCGCCGAGGGGGCCGAGTCCGTGCAGCGGGCCTTCCTCGCCAAATATGCGGCTCACGATGGAGACCTCGACAGCTTTTGGAGCGCCGTCATCGCCGACCCCGAGCTCGGCCAGGACGTCCACGACACCTACAAGTGGAGCCTCCAGGTCCAGGCGGTCTGCAACGGGCACCAGGAGCTCATCGACGTGCTCCAGGCCAAGCGCAACGACGCCCAGGATCCAATCCTCGAATTCGGGGATCTCGCCACCATCGACGTCGAAGGCTGGAAGACGCTGATCAACGCGGGCGTCGGCGTGCCGACGTCGATCCCCGAGTCCTGGGACGAGAGCGATCGCGTCCAGCGCTACGCGGAGACCATCGCGCGTCTGGTCTCCGACACGGTCCCGACCCGGGTCGTCCACGAGCGGATCAAGCGTGACGCCGCCGAGCTCGGCGGGGCGACGGATCTCGACACCTTCTTCACCCAAAACCCCGACTTCGACCTGCGCGACGCGGTGGTCCAGCGCTACCTCGACGCGAACCCCACGGCCTTCGACGAGGTCCCGACGAGCGACGACCGGCGGGCGGCCTGCCTGGAGAACGTCAAGACGATCCAGCGCCTGAGCTACATGGCGCCCCGCGGCTCGACCTACGACACGCTCAAGCCGCTCTACGTGGCGGGGATCCGCTCGGCAGCCGACGTCGACGCCATGGGTCCGGTGGCCTTCGTGCGTCGCTTCGCCGCGAACTTCGGGGAAGGGGAGCTCGGCAAGATCCGCGCGCGGGCGGTCTACGATCGCGCTTCGCACGTCTACGGCATGACCCTCGCGCTGCTCAGCAAGCACGCGCCGAGCTTCAACGCCGTGAACATCGGGCCGGTGCTCCAGACCAGAGAGCTCCCGTCCTCGGCCCCCGACCTCGAGGCGCTGTTTGGCTCGATGGACTACTGCGGCTGTGAGCACTGCCGTTCGGTGTTCAGCCCGGCGGCCTACATGGTCGATCTCTTACAGTTCCTGCGTCAGCAGCCAGGCACGGGCAGCGACGCGCTCACCGACCTCCAGGCCCGGCGGCCAGACCTGACCAAGATCGATCTCTCCTGCGCCAACGGGTCGACCGCGCTGCCCTACATCGATCTGGTCAACGAGCTGCTCGAGACCCGGGTGTCTCAGGGCGAGGCGCCCGCGGCCAGCCACTGGCAGACCACCTGGACGGCCGAGGAGCTCGCGCTGCGCCCGGAGCACCGCGACGAAGGGGCCTACACCGAGCTGGTCGCCGCGGCCTACCCCTGGAACCTGCCCTTCGATCTCGATCGCACCGAAGCGGACCTCTACCTCGACGAGCTCGGCGTCTCCCGCCACGCGCTGCTCGAGACCTTCGACGTCTCTGCCGATGCCGACGCCCTTTCGCGGGCGCGCCTCGGTCTATCCGCGGCCATGGCAGCCGCGATCACCGGGGGCGAGGGCTTCTCCACCCTCGACTCGTGGAATGGCGAGAGCGCGGCCACTCTGACCAGCGTCGAGGCGGTGCTCGAGACCTCCGGGCAGGACTTCGACGCGCTCGAGGTGCTCCTGGAGACTTCCTTCGTAGGGGAGGGGCTTTCGATGAGCTTCGCGGCCTTCCCCGACGAGTGCGATCTTTCCCAGGCCAGCGTCGACGGGCTCAGCGACGCCCACCTCGAGCGCTGGCATCGCTTCGTTCGACTGCAAGGGGCGCTGGGCTGGACCGCCTACCAGCTCGACGCCGCCTTGCGGGCCTTCGCGCCCACTCCGGGCAGCCTCGATGCGGCCTTCCTCCAGCGCCTGGGCGCGGTCGCGGCGATCGGCGAGCGCCTCGAGCTCGACGGACTCGCGCTCTTCGAGCTGTGGGCGGGGATCGATCTTCGGACGCCGCCAGAGGACAGCGAAGCCCCCTCGCGCTACGCCAGCGCGTTCTTGCGCCGGACCTTGATCGCCGATCCCGAGGGCTCCAACTTCGCCCTCGACGGCGACGAGCTGAGCGCCACGGCGCTGGCGATGTCCGACGACGCGCGCATGAGCGTGGTCGCGGCGGCCCTCGGGGTGTCGAGCGCCGAGATCGGGCAGCTCGTGAGCTGGCTGAGCACTGCGGGCATGCCCGCGGACACGACCACGAACCTGGCGATCCTCTCGGCCGCGCGCCGCCGAGTCACGTTGGCGCGGGCGCTCGGGGTCACGCTGACCGAGCTGCGGCGACTGATCGCCTTGACGGGCATCGATCCTTTTCACGACGACGCAGCGAGCGTGGTCGACATGGCCGGCCTGCAGCGGACCGCCGACTTCCTCGACGCCGCGCAGCTCGTGCTCGACTCGCCCTTCTCGGCCCAGGCGCTCGGCTGGATCCTCCTGCACGAGGCGCCGACCACCGCTGGGATCGAGCCCGACTCGGACGCCACGATCGCCTTGCTGACGCTGCTCGACGAGCAGCTCGCGGGTGTGTCCGAGGGCTACGCCCTGGTCGCCGATCCCAGCGGTGCGCGCCTGCGTGACGCACTCGCCGAGTACCTGGCGCCGAGTGAGCCCGCCGACCTCGCGGCCGACGCGGTGCGCCTCGACGCGCTCATGGCGATCATCGCGGGGACCTCCAGCGAAGACGAGGCGACCCAGACCAGCACGATCGCGGCGGAGCTCGGCGGCTTCCTGGTCGATCTCGCGGCCTCGCAGGCGGCCCTGGTCGGGGCCGGAGAGCTCGACGATCGCAGCGCCCGCTACCAACACGTGCTCGATCAGCTGCTGCCCTGGCTCGAGGCGCGGGCGCGGCGAGCCGTGACCATCCAGACCCTGTCCGATGGCCTGGGCCTGGCCGTCGACCTCGGGGAGCAGCTCCTCGTCACGGTCATGCGAGGCGCCGAAGAGGCTGCCCTGGTCGAGAGCTTCGAGTCTGGGGGCAACGTCGACGCGCAGGGCGAGCCGACGAGCTCGGTGGCCGAAGCCTTCACGCGCCTGTACAAGGCCGGCGCGCTCGTCATGGCGCACGGCTTCGACGCCGATGACCTGACCTACCTCTACGGCGAGGGCGCCCCGGAGCCCTCGCCCTGGTTGCATGTCGACGATCTCGGCGCCAGCCAGGCCACGCAGACGGACTTCGCGGCGTGGTCGCGGATGGCCGCGGTCGCCCGCGCTCGAGCTCGATTCACCGAGATCGGGGACACCCTCGAGCAGCTGCGGGCCATCGCGCTCGTCGACGAGGTCGACGCCCTGCTCGCCGAGTGGGGCGGCTGGCGTACGGATGATGTCAGCGCGCTGCGTCAGCTCTACGGCCTGAGCGCGCCGGAGGACTTCGACGACGAGGCCGCGTTCATGACCCTGCTCGACGCCCTCGAGCTCGTCACTCGGGTGGGCGTGAGCGCGTCGATGATCGTCAGCCTGGCCGCGGGAGAGGCCAGCGCTGGCGAGGCCGACGCCCTGCGCCTGTCGCTGCGGGCGAGTCACGGCGACGCCTCCTGGGCGAGCACGGGCAAGGCCCTGCGTGATCATCTGCGCGAGCGCCAGCGCGACGCCCTGGTCGGCTATCTGCTCGCGCGCGGTGACGAGGGCGTGAGCTTCGCCAACGAGAACGCGCTCTACGCCCACTACTTGCTCGACGTGGAGATGAGCGCGTGCGCGAGCACCAGCCGGATCAAGCTCGCGCTGAGCTCGATCCAGCTGTTCATCCAGCGCGTGTTCCTCAACCTCGAGGCGGGGATCGAATTCGACGCCGACGCCGCCGTGCAGTACCGGTGGATGAAGAACTACCGGGTCTGGGAGGCCAACCGCAAGGTGTTCCTGTACCCCGAGAACTTCGTCGAGCCCGAGCTGCGCAGCGACAAGTCGCCGCTCTACGCAGAGCTCGAGGCGGTCCTGGCCCAGGACGAGCCGAGCGAGAAGCTGACCGAGCGGGCGTTCTTGGGCTACCTCGGGGGGCTGGAGAGCATCGCCAAGCCGGAGGTAATGGGGCTCGTGCGAGAGCGAGACGGCCAGACCGAGCTCGATCGCCTGCACGTCCTCGCGCGCACACGAGGTGAGCCGCATCGCTGGCTCTACCGAACGCGCGAAGACGGACGCGTATGGACGGCCTGGGTGGAGCTCCCCGTTGAGATCGAGGGCGACCACGCGTTGCCGGTGGTGTTCAATGGTCGTCTCTATGTCATGTGGCCAACTTTCCGTCTGACAATGGACGAGATCGAGAGTGTCAGCGAAGATGACCAGACTGCCGGGTCCCGCGGTAAGGGAGTAATGGAGATCTCCCTCAATTGGATGGAGCGCCGCTTCGACGAGTGGAGCGCCCCGCGGAACAGCGGGAGCTTTCGTGTCGCAGATCGGGCCTTCTCCGAGTTTCAAGCTGACGACTATGTGGCAAATGCTCGATTGGCCACTCGCAACGTGATCAACACCGCGACGGGACAGCCAACTCTCGAGGTCTGCGTTCGAAGCTATAAAGCACCTTCGGAAACAGAGTTCGGGATTCTAGAGGGAAACATCTACGCCTCGACTGTGGTGTACGCCGTCATTGGCCGCTTCCTCCTCGACGCGAGCCGAGGCGAGGTCGTGGCTCAAGCGCTCACGGAGATCGAGGAGCCCGAGACTCTGGAGAAGTGGTCCTACGAGTACAATAGCCACCGCAACGCCGCGCAAGCGCTGCGCTCGGCGTCAGACTCTCCCGATAAGCTGCGTCTGGAGACCACGGAGACCAAGTGGCCGTGGCGAACACAGTCGACGACCTTGATGAGTGCGCCGCCCACGGGATATCGGCTCGTCTTCGCACAGGATGATCGAGCCGCGCTCGTCGGTGATACGGGCTTTTTCTACCAAGATCGCTGGCGGAGCTTTTACTTGGAACCTCGGGACATCTACCTCGCGGGGAACTGGACCCTGGGGATGGTGGATCCCGGCGATATCGAGGGGGCGCCTTTCATGGAGCTGGGCGGGTTCAAAACGGAAACACCGAGCCTGAGCCTGGCGAGCAAAGACACGGACCCAAAGTACAGTCTCCTCGCAGCCGACTCGCTGGAGGTTCAGTCGAAATGGAGCGCAGGGTCAGGCCTGTTCTCACCGGACCATGTCGCAAATGGTCTTTGGGTGTCCACGCAACTCGAGGCTGTGACCGTCGTCGAGGATAACTTCGCTGCGGGTGTCTACAACACGCTGGCAACCAAGGAGGCCACAGGGAGCAGCCTTCCCTGGCAAGGTAAATATTTCTCGGCCGTGATGTTCGAACATCCGCACACAGCTCGCTTCATGGGGCAAGTACGTGCCCATGGCGTCGCGGGCTTGCTCTCGCCGACGGAAGATCAAGACCCTTCGGGCACTCTCGGGCGCCAGCTCCTGAGCGATGAGGTGTTCAGCGAGACCTACTACGACCCCAACAAAATCGACACTCCCTGGCCACTGGCAAATGTCGACTTCAGCCCTGGTGGTGCCTACAGCCTCTACAACTGGGAGATCTTCTTTCATGCGCCTTTGCTGCTCGCCAAGCGACTGAGCGCGAGTCAGCGCTTCGAGGAGGCCGACACATGGCTGCGGAGGATCTTTGATCCAACCGCGAGCTCGGGAGATGTGCCCGCCCGCTATTGGCAGATCAAGCCGTTCTTCGAGAGCGCTCAGCCATCGGATATCCACGAACTGCTCTTGCTGCTGCACTACGAGGGGAGCGATCAGGAGATTCTCGCGGCCCGCGAGGCCTTCGAGTATCAGATCTGGCGCTGGCGTCGAAACCCCTTCGACCCCCACCTGATCGCGGGCCTGCGTGATGGCGCCTATCAGCGCGCAGTAGTCATGGCTTACCTCGACAACCTGATAGCATGGGGGGACAGCCTGTTCGCACGGGATAGCATCGAGTCGATCAACGAGGCCACGCAGCTGTACATCATGGCCCAGAACATCCTCGGGCAGCGTCCCGTGCAGGTCGATCCTCAAGGAGGCCCTACCGTCCAAAACTTCGAGGAGCTGGAGTCAGGTAGCCTGGACGCGTTCAGCAATGCGGTGGTCGAACTCGAGAACTACACCCTGGGTTCTCTTGCGCACTCGAGCTCGATGCAGACCGATACAGACGGAGGAAGCGACTCGCTCACCTCCATGGCCCGGCTCCCACACACCTGGTATTTCTGTATTCCGCCAAATGCCGAACTCCTCGGCTACTGGGACACCGTCGACGATCGGCTCGACAAGATCCGTCGCTGTCAGAACCTCCAGGGGATCGAGCGCACGCTCGCGCTCTTCGAGCCGGCCATCGATCCCATGGCGCTGGTCTCCGCGGCTGCGCTCGCGGGGGACTTCAGCTCGGCGCTGTCGTCCTCGTCGGGTCGAGCGCCCACGCATCGCTTCCGGGTCTTGCTGGGCAAAGCGCTGGAGCTCGCGGGGGAGGTTCGCGGCCTCGGCTCGAACCTACTGCAGAACCTCGAGAAGAAGGACGCTGCGGCCCTGGCTCAGCTTCGAGCCGGGCAGGAGCCCGCCTTGCTCGGACGTGTTCGAGCGGTCCGTGAGCTTCAGCTGACTCACGCCGAGCTACTGATCGACGGCCTCGAGCGAGCGATGGCGACACACCAGGCGCGCCTCGATCACTATCAGGGTTTGATCGACAGCGGTGAGCTCGTGGAAGAGGCTTCTCAACGGTTTGCGTCGGGAGCTGCCCTCACCTCGACGAAGGCGGCCTTGAGTCACCTCGAGCTAGCCAAGAAGCTGAGCCTGATCCCTGATCTTCAGATCGGTATCCAAGGCTTTGCGAGCTCGCCCCAGCTGACCACGTCGATCGGCGGGACACTCTTTTCGCGCATGGAGAGCGAAAGCGCGGGGATCCTTCACGCTCAGTCCAGTATCGCCAGCATGGAGGCAGGGATGAGCGCGACGAGTGCGAGCTATATTCGGCGCGCGGAAGACTGGTCACTCCAGATCACCTTGGCCAGCCACGAGCTGGATCAACTCGAGGCCCAAAAGGTCGCCGCCCAGACCCAGGTGGAGGTCGCCAAGGCCGAGCTCGACGCCCATGACCAGCGGATCGCCGACGCCGAAGCCGTCGACGTGTTCATGCGCGGGCGCTACACCAACGACCAGCTCTACGATTGGATGGTCAAGCAGATCAAGCAGGTCTACAAGCAAGCCTACAACCTCGCGTTTCGCATGGCCCTGGGCGCGGAGCAGGCCTACCGCTTCGAGCTTCAGCGCGACGACAGCTTCATCGGCTACCAGTACTGGGATCAGGCCCACGCGGGGCTGCTCGCGGGCGACCTGCTCGTCCAGGATCTGCGGCGGATGGACGCGGCCTACATCGACAACTACGAGCGGGAGTACGAGCTGACCAAGGTCGTCTCGCTGGCCAAGGTCGATCCCTACGCCCTCGCGGTCCTGCGCGAGACGGGCAGCTGCTACTTCACGGTGCCCGAGTGGATCTACGACCTCGACCACCCCGGGCAGATCCGTCGACGGATCAAGTCGGTGAGCGTGGCGATGCCGGCCGTCGCGGGCCCGCACGTGGGCGGAGGCTGCACGCTGACCCTGGAGTCGAGCAGGATGCGCGTCGAGACGGGGGGCGCCTACGCGGAGGTCGAGAACGACAGCCGCTTCGTCTACCGCTACGGCCAAGTCGAGCGCATCGCCACGAGCTCGGGGCGCGACAGCACCGGCTTGTTCGAGCCGAGCTTGGAGGGTCCGCGCTACCTGCCCTTCGAGGGCGCCGGTGCGATCAGCACCTGGCACGTCGAGCTACCGGGAGAATTTCGTCAGTTCGACTACGAGTCGATCGGCGACGTGCTGCTGACGATCCGCTACACCGCCCGCGAGGGTGGATCTGCCCAGGCGCAGGCGGCTCAGGGCAGCCTGGCCACGGTCAGCGCGGCGCAGACCTACCTCGGTCAGCAAAGCGGGGGCGCGGGCGCGGCGATGATGCTGCGGGCCTCGGTCGACTTCGCTGACGCCTGGTACGCGTTCTTGCGCGAGGAGCACGGCGAGGCGACGCGCAGCTTCACCATGAGCCTGGACGCGAGCCGCTTCCCCTATGCCTTCGCCAAGCGCACCAACCTGGAGATCGCCGGACTTCGCCTGGTGCTCGCCACCGACGCGCCCGCGGCCATGCCCGCGAGCTTGACGGTGCCCAGCGCGGGGCAGGCGAGCCTCGGAGGCTTTGCGTCCAGCGCCGAGCTCGACGGCCACATGCTGGCGAGCTGGGACGGGGCCGAGGCGCCGGGGAGCTTCACGCTCTCGATCGACGAGGCCGAGGTCGCCAACGCCGGCCTGGGCGTGAGCTACGGCGACGCGCACACGCGCTTCGACGCGGACAAGGTGCGCGAGCTGGTGGTGGTGGTGTTCTTCCGCGACCAGGCCTGAACCTGCCCTCGAGCCAAGACAGGAGTGACGCAATGAACGATCGAGACGATTTTGGCGTGGGCTTTGGTGCAGGCGCGGGTGCGGGCAAGGGCACGGACGAGGGCAAGGGCGCAAAGGACGAGGAGGCGATCGAGGCGCCGCGGCCGGGCGCTCGCGGGGCGTCGATCCTCGGGGAGGTCGATGCCCCACGGGAGAGCCCCTTCGTGGACAAGAGCAGCTTCGCGCCGGAGCTGGCCGTGCCCAAGGGCGGCGGAGCGATCGCCGGCATGGGCGAGAAATTCTCCGCCGACATGTTCACGGGCTCGGCCGGGATGTCCGTGCCGATCGCCACCAGCCCTGGACGCGGGGGCTCTGGGCCCTCGCTGGCGCTGAGCTACAGCTCTGGGGCGGGCAACGGGCCGTTCGGTCAGGGCTGGACCCTGGGCTTGGCGACGATCACTCGCAAGACCGAGCGGGGCCTGCCGCGCTACGAGGACGACGCGGGCTCGGACGTGTTCATCCTCGCGGGTGCGGAGGACCTCGTGCCCGAGCGCGACGCCAACGGTGACGCCGTGGTGCTCGAGTCGGGGGACTTCGTCGTGCATCGCTATCGCCCGCGCACCGAGGGCGGCTTTCGCCGGATCGAGCGCTGGGTGGATCGGGTGCAAGGGCGCACGCACTGGCGGACGATCTCCCGCGAGAACGTGCACAGCTACTACGGTCGGACGGCGAGCCGCAACAGCACGATCCACGACCCCGAGGCGCCCGCGCACGTGTTTCGCTGGCTGCTCGACGAGACCCGAGACGACCACGGCAACGTGATCGTCTACGAGTACGCGGCCGAGGATCTCGAGGGCGTGGACGCTGGCGCGCCAGCCGAGGCCGAGCGCGAAGCGAGCACCGCCCAGCGCTACATCAAGCGGATCTGCTACGGCAACGGGACGCCCGAGCTCGCGGGGGACTGGCTCTTCGAGGTGGTGTTCGACTACGGCGAGCACGGGGTCGAGGTCGACGGCGAGCTCGACGTCTCCCCGGCGCAGGTGCGCCCGTGGCCAGCGCGGGCGGACGCCTTCTCGAGCTTCCGCGCGGGCTTTGATCTGCGCACGCGTCGGCTGTGTCGGCGGGTGCTGATGTTCCACCGCATCCCCGAGCTCGACGCGGCGCCCTACCTGGTCGCGGCCACGGTGTTTCGCCACGAGCTGGATCCCCGGGCGGCCCGGCTCGAGGGCGTCACCCAGATCGCCTACGAAAAGAGCGGGGAGACCGGCTACTTCGTCCCCGCCGCGATGCCGGAGCTGAGCTTTCGCTACACCGAAGCCGCGGCGGCGAGCGCTCCTAGAGCCCTGGACGCGTCTTCGCGCGAGGGCCTGCCCGCGGGCCTCGACGGCGGAGAGCTGCGCTTCGTGGACCTCCACGGCGAGGGGCTGCCGGGGATCCTCGCCGAGCACGGGGGCGCGTGGTTTTACAAGCGCAACCTCGGCGAGGGCCGCTTCGATCGCCCCGAGGCCGTGACCAAGCCGACGGCGGCGAGCCTGGCAGAGGGCGCGCAGCTGACCAGCCTCGAGGGCGCGGGACCCAAGTGTCTGGTGGTCGAGGCGCTCCCGCTGGCCGGCTTCTTCGATCGTGGCGAGCACGTGCCCGAGCGCGGCGCGGCGGTCTGGGGGCCCTTCGTGCCCTTCGAGCAGGTCCCCACGGTGGATCCCCGCGATCCAGACGCGCAGCGGATCGACCTCGCCGGTGACGGCCTCCCGGATCTCGTGGTCGCGCGGGGGGAGTACCTCGAGTGGTATCGCTCGGCTGGCCGGCGCGGCTTCGAAGCGGGTCGGCGGGTGCACTTGCCCGGCGACGAGCGCGAGAGCCCGCGGCTGATCTTTCGGGACGAGAGCCGGGCCGTGCTCTTCGCAGACATGACGGGGGACGGGCTCTCGGATCTGGTGTGCGTCGGGCGAGCGGGGGTGCACTACTGGCCCAACCGCGGCTACGGCCGCTTTGGGCGGCGGATCCCCATGGCCGGGGTAGGGGTCTTGGACTACCCGGACCAGTTCTCGCCGGCGCGGGTCAAGCTCGCGGACATCGACGGGACGGGGCCTGCGGATCTGCTCTACCTCGGGGCGAGAGGATGCAGCCTGCGTTACAACCAGGCGGGCAACGGCTTTGGGCCCGCGCAGCTGCTCGAGGGCGTGCCGGCGGCCCACGCCCTCGCCAACGTCGACGTCGTGGATCTCGAGGGCCGCGGGACGGCCTGCCTGGTCTGGTCCTCGGCGACCGAGGTCGAGCGCGGGCTACAGCTGCGCTACGTGGATCTGGTCGGCCCGAGCAAGCCCAACTTGCTGGTGGAGGTCGACAACAACCGCGGGCTGGTGACGCGCACGCGCTACGCCTCGTCGACGCGCTTTTACCTGCAAGACCGCCAGGCGGGCCGGCCGTGGGCGACCTGCCTGCCCTATCCAGTGCAGGTGGTGGATCGGGTGGAGAGCCACGACCAGATCAGCAAGCAAAAGGCGGTCCGCTACTACGCCTATCACCACGGCTACCACGACGCGAAGGAGCGGGAGTTTCGTGGCTTTGGGATGGTGGAGACCTGGGACACGGAGTCCTTCGAGGCGTTCTCGGACGCCGAAGGCAGCTTGTTCTCCTTTGCGTATGCGCCCTCGAACAGCGTGGAGGAGAAGCTCCATCAGCCGCCGGTGCATACGAAGACGTGGCTGCACACGGGGGCGTTCTCTGGCTGGGATCGGGTGACGGCGATCTACGCCGACGAGTTCTATGCGGGCGACGAGGAGGCGGTGGCGCTGCCGGATACGGCCTGGCCGGCGGGGCTCGACGGAGAGGCCCTGCGCGAGGCGGCCCGGGCGCTGCGAGGTCGGACCTTGCGCGCGGAGGTCTACGCCCTCGATGGCGATCCTGACAAGCAGGGCCACCCCTACACGGTCAGCGAAGCGAACTTTCAGATCCGGACCGTGCAGGGCGCGGGCCCGGGGGCGCACGACCACCCCGTATTTCTCGTCCACGCGAAGGAGTCGCTGAGCGCGACCTACGAGCGCGATCCGGTCGATCCCCGGGTTGGGCATGACTTCGTGCTGGAGGTCGATGACTACGGGACGGCGCTCTGCTCGGCCTCCCTGGTCTACCCACGGCGAGCCGCCACCTCGCACGTGGAGCAGACGACGCACCACATCCTCGCCAGCGAGGCGGTCGTCGTACACGATGACGAGGATCCAGAGCGCCTGCGGCTCGGCGTCCCGATCGCGTCGAAGTCCTTCGAGGTCAAGGGCGTGGCCCTGCCGGCCGCGGGCTTGTTGGGCTTCGACGCGCTGAAGGCTGCCTACGCGGGCGCGACCGAGGTCGCGTACACGGACGAGGACGCGCCCGCGGCGGGGACGGTCGAAAAGCGGCTGCTCGGGCACGCTCGGGTGCGCTACTACAGCGACGATCTCTCGGGGGTGCTGCCCGAGGGAGAGATCGGCGTTCGGGCGCTGACCTACGACCAACTCACCCGAGCCCTCGACGAGACCCAGCTCGACGCGGTCTTCGGGGGCCTCGCCCACGCGCCGAGCTCGAGCATGCTGCAAAGCGAGGGCGGCTATCTCTACGAGGCCGGCCAGTCGGCGGGGACGGGGAGCTTTTGGCTGCGCTCGGGCCGGGCGGTCCTCGATCCGAGCAGGTTCTACGCCGCGACGAGCTTCATCGATCCCTTTGGCGCGACTTATACGACGAGCTTCGACGCGCACACGCTGCTGACGACGGGGGCGACGGATCCGCTCGGGAACACGGTCAGCGTGGAGAACGACTACCGCGTGCTCGCGGCCTGGGCGGTCAGGGATCCAAACGGGAACCGGACGCAGGTGGCCTTCGACACGCGGGGCGTGGTCGTGAAGTCGGCGGTGATGGGGAAGGAGGGCGCGTCGGAGGGGGACACGCTCGCGGAGCCGACGGCGACCTTCGAGTACGACCCCTTCGCGTTTCGAGATCGCGGCGAGCCCGTGTTCAACCGGGGCCGGGTGCGGGAGACCCACGGCGATCCTGACACGCGCTGGTTCGAGCGTTACAGCTACTTTGGCGGCGCCGGGCAGACGCTGATGGTGAAGGCGCAGGCCGAGCCTGGGCTGGCGCCCCAGCGCGACGAGGCGGGGGCGCTGCTCCTCGACGAGGAGGGCCAGCCGATCCTCGCGGACACCGCCCCGAGCCTGCGCTGGATCGGCAACGGCCGGGTGGTGCGCGACAACAAGGGCAACGCCGTGCGGCAGTACGAGCCCTACTACTCGAGCACCCACGCCTACGAGGACGAGGCGGAGCTCGTCGAGCAGGGAGTGAGCGCGCTGCTGCACTACGATCCCCTGGGCCGGGTCGTGCGGACAGACCTCCCCGACGGGACACTCTCGAAGGTCGCGTTCTCGCCGTGGGCGTCGACGCACTGGGACGCAAACGACACCGTGGCCGACAGCGAGTGGTACGCGGCGCGCTTCGACTACGCGGGGACCGACGCATACTGGCAAAAGGAGCGACGCGCGGCGGAGCTGGCGTACGCGCACCGGGAGACCCCGAGCCAGATGATCTTCGACAGCCTCGGCCGGCCCTTCTTGGGGATCGAGGATCTGGGCGAGGGGACGACGCTCGAGACGAAGGTCGAGCTCGACGTGCGCGGCTTACCGATGCGGATCATCGACGCGCGCGGGAACGTCGCGGAGGCGCGGATCTACGGCCAGCTGGGTCAGCTGCTGGAGACGAAGAGCGTGGACGCGGGGGAGCGCCAGTCGCTGACGACGATCCTCGGGGAGGCGCTGCGCGGCTGGGACGCGAAGGCGCAGTGCTTTCGAGCGAGCTACGACCTGCTGCGCCGGCCCGTAGACGGCTATGTGCAGCCGGCCGTGGGCAGCGAGGTCTTGCTCTCGCGGGTGATCTATGGAGAGTCGCTGGCGAGCCCCGAGGCGACCAATCACCGCGGCCGAGTCTATCGAAGCTACGGCGGAGGCGGGGAGGCGACGACGCCAGCGTACGACTTCAAGGGCTTGCCGGTGGCGGGAGAGCTCAGGCTCCCGCTGGATCCAAGCGCGAAAAACGACTGGACAGGGATCGCAGATCAGACGACGATCGATGGGATGGCGACGGCGGCGGCAGGGATGCTCGAGACGACGGTCTACACGTCGTCGAGCACCCACGACGCCCTGGGCAGGGTGCTGACTGCGGTGTCCCCCGACGGCTCGGAGGTGGCCTACGGCTACGACGAGCGCGGCGGGCTGAAGACGGTGGACTGCAAGCACCGAGGCGCCGCGACGCCGACGCCCGTCGTCGCGCAGATCCGCTACGACGTCCGCGGCCGACGAGAGTCGGTGACCCACGCCGCGAACGCGACGACGACGACCTACGCGTACGACCCGCGCAGCTTCCGGCTGCGCTCGCTGTCGACGACGCGGACGAGCGATGGCAAGCAGCTGCAGGCCCTGCGCTACCACTACGACGCGGCCGGCAACGTCACGGACATCCGCGACGAGGCGCAGCAGACGGTCTACTTTCAAAACAGCGTCGTCGAGGCCGCGAACAGCTACACCTACGACGCGCTCGACCGGCTGGTCGAGGCCACGGGCCGCGAGCACGCGACGGCGGGCACGGACCAGCGCTCATCGACGCAGCTGGTCCCGGACAGCGCCGCGCTGCCGATGGCGAACGACCCGAACGCCCTGCGGCGGTACACGCAGACGTACAGCTACGACGCCGTCGGCAACCTCGAGGCGGTGGTGCACACGCCCTCGAGCGGGACGGGGTGGACGCGGCGCTACCAATACCGGACGGATGGCAACCGGCTGGTGGGCACCAGCGTGTCCGGTGACGCGGCGGGCCCGCTGTACACGGACACGGCGACTTACAGCCACAGTTACCCCCACGACGAGCACGGCAACGTCACGAGCATGCCGCACCTGGCGGCGATGACCTGGGACGAGCTCGACCAGCTGCATCACTGCACGGTGGGCTCGCAGGAGGTGTACTTCCAGTACGGGGCAGGCGTGCGCGTGCGCAAGTACGTGGAGCACTCCGGCGGGACGAGGGAGGAGCGGATCTACCTCGGATCCTTCGAGCTCTACCGCAGGCGAGTCAACGGTGTCCTGAAGGAGGAGTGGGAGTCGCTGCACATCAGCGACGACAGCGGGCGGATCGTGCTGGTGGAGACCCACACGGTCGACGATGGGACGGCGGTGGCGAGCCCGACGGGGATCTGGCGGTTTCAGCTGAGCAACCACCTGGGCTCGGCGACGACGGAGGTGACCGAGACGGGGGCGGTGATCTCCCACGAGGAGTACCACCCCTACGGGACGAGCGCGTACCGGCTGCAGAGCAGCGAGCTGGAGGTGCCAGCGAAGCGCTACCGGTACACGGGGATGGAGCGGGACGAGGAGACGGGGCTTGGGTATCACGGAGCGCGGTACTATGCGCCGTGGCTGGGGCGATGGACGGGGGCGGATCCGATCGGGCTGGGGGATGGGGTCAACCGGTATTCGTATGTCGGCAACAGTCCGACCTCGCTGGTGGATGTCAGCGGAACCCAGGGGGTGGAGGTCATTGAAGGAGGCTACATCGACTCAGAAGGCGATACCGTATATAGCTTTGAGGATGAGAATGTATCTGCAAGGGCACCCACAACACTCGCACCACTCCCCGATGGGCGAGGGGGGCGAACTGAGCAACCCCTATACGAAGGTGATGCAAACTTTGCAGGAACTCAAGCCAACAACGATGCCCGAAACCATCGGGGAGGAGACCTCCTTGCGATAGAGACAACGCCCGAACAAGAAGCCGCGAGGCACGCCAGAGATCTCCGGAATGCAGCTTGGGATCCGGCGAGCATTGACAATGCGATCCGCGAGGGGAAGTCAGCCAAAGCGTCTTTAAAACTCACAGGATTGACGCTTGGAGTCGGCGCTATTGTCGGGGTTGGATCGGTGTTCATAGCGAGCAGTGCCATCGTCGCGGGAGCACTGGAGGCGGGCGGACTTATCTCACTCGGCACCAATGTGAGCATTGGTGCGAGTCTGGGTTTCCTGCAGGGGGCTTCATTCTCGGGCGGATTTGAAATGATTCGTCAGCAGGAGGAGCAAGGCCAGGTTGACTGGAGAAGGACTGGGGGAGCAGCGCTAGAGGGAGGAGAGCAAGGGGCAATTTGGGGGGCGTTGTTTGGTGTTGCAGGCTATACTCTTTCACTCGGTGCGAGGGCTCCGGTGTTGGAGGGAGGGCCAGTTCCTCCTGCCGCAAAGGGGGGAGTTAGCGAGACCGCTGGAGCCGTCACGAATCTCGGCACCCGAACCGCAGCGGAGAACGCGGCAGTGTTCAACGACCCCGCGGTAGAGGGGCTGTCGGGAGCGTTCGACCACACGACCGGCCGGTTCGTACTTCGTCCGAGCACGAGTGCAACCCCCCGTCCCGAAGGCTGGGTAGCGCAGTTCGGTGGCCATCGGCAGGTGCTCAACGACCTTTCAGCAGCGGTGGGCGAGAATGTAGCGGGTGCACCGGGTCGGGTCAGCGGTTTCTACATCGTCAAGCAGCCCGGCGGCGGCGTACGCTTCGGATGGAACTCCGGTCAAATCAACCCCGGTTCGCACGGAGGACGCAGTGTTCCGCCGGGACTTCGGCAAGGCATCATGGATGCCGTGAACGCGGCCCTTGGACTCTGACCACTGCCGCTACAATCCAGAGACGACCGCATGAAATTCCCTCAGCAAGTGCAAGATGTTCTGTCCGCCGGCTCGTGGTCCGACCCCGGGCCGGAGGCGCTCAATAAGCTCCTTGGACTCGAAGAAGGCGATTCGGATCTCGTGCTGTTCGCTTCGCGGGAGATGATGGAGCGGATCAAGGACGACCTCGATGGCGGCGGCTATGTGGACGACCCCGAGTTCTGTATGGTTCGGAACCAGCGCGACCGTGCAGGCTCCGCCGACCCTCGCCTTGTCTACGCGGATACCGTGTTCGTTGGAGGGGCGAAGTTCCCCGGTGATGATGTGTTCTTGGCCATCGATACTTCCAAACCGGAGCACGACCAGCACGTTCTCTGGTTTGACTGGTCCCGCCCAGCTCCCGAACGCTGGACGCCACTCGTGTCGGTCGCCGTGTTTGTGAAGCGCCTTGCTGAGTTGATCGCGGAGAGGCAAGCGCCAAGTCGGTGATCTCCCGATACGTTCTCCCACAACGAGATGCCTCGCCTTTCGCTTGCCAAGCTCGTCGTCGCGTTCCTGACCCGCGACGCGAGGACGACCAGCCTCGACCTTCTCGCCCGCGTCTCGGTCCTCGAAGGCATCGCCGGCGTGAACCCGGGCGCCTGGATGCGCAACGTCGTGCCCGAGAAAGAGATCGTCGAGGTGTTCGGGCCGAGAGTGAAGGCGAACTGGTTGTCGCCCCGGGACTCCGGGTTGGTGACAGCCGTCAGGCGGTCGTTGGAACCGCTGCTCAAGAACACGACGACCACGGCCGACGACATTCTCCAGCCGGCCATCATTGGCCTGGGGGCATCGGGCGAGGTCAGCCGGCTGCCCCTGTTCTACGGCGTCGGCAAAGCGCCTGGGTTCACGGTCGAGAAGGTGGCGGCCGGTTCCCTCGTGCCCCGCGACGTGCTGGCGGTCGCCAATAGTTACGCTCGACGGCGGGCCATCGACGTGCTCCGAGCCCAGGCCCGGAAGCCCGGTATCGTTCGCGTCGATGGCGATGAGGTCGAGCCGATCAGGAAGCACGACGTGATCGACACCATCGTCGCCGTGCTCGCGGACCCGGGCCATCCAAAGCACGGGGTACTCCGCCGCAGCCTGTGGGCGGTGGTCGAACGTGAAGCCCGGCCATCCGACCGACGCATCTTCGAGGCGCTGGTCGGGGGCGCCCACAAGGGCATGAACGACGCCGCGGTGGCCCGTGCCCTGGGCATCAGCCGGGCCGCCGTATCCCAGGCCAAGAAGCGCGACGGCGTTGTCATCCGCGACGCCATCGCTCGGAACCCGAAGCTGATCGAGCCTGTACAGCACCAGCACGAGCTTGATCAGCTTGGCCTTGCACGTCGCGTCCGCCGTCAGGGATCGAACACGTCATCGGCGTCGGCGAGTTCCAGGCGACGACACGGAGAACCAGATCTCGGTCCGCCGCCACTGAGGCCGGGTTACTTCAAGCGGTCGCGCCAGTATCCGGGCTCGCGGTGTTGATGTGCGACCGCATAGACGACCGCCTCGTCGCCGTCGAAGTGGATCATGAGCGAATACCGAAACACCCGCAGGGGGAACGCCCTCAAGTTCACCTGTTCCGGATAACCCGGAACTTGAGCGCCGCTCCCCGGAAAGTCGAGTGCACGCTGGAGAGCGGCAAAGACCTCCGTCTCGAACTTCTCTCCGTAGCCGAGTCGGCGTTCTTCAAGGTGCGCGAGCGCCTCCACGTACTCGACGCGGGCGCCTGGATGGAAGCGCAACTTCATCGTTGGGCCAGAGTGTCGCGGCCAGCCTGACGGACTTCCTCCCACGACTCCAATTGGACCTCGCCGTTGCGGACCTGCTCCATGCGTCGGAGGATTTCGGTTCGCCAAGCCTCGTCGATCTTCGCCTGATCTTTCGCAGACAGGCTGTCGAACAGAGCCTCGGCAAGTTCCAGCCGGTCCCGCTCGGGGAGAGCCAGGGCGTCGTCAAAGACCTTCCTCGCGGCCTCGGTCATGGAATCAGTCTACTTCGGAGCCGCCAGCCCGGCCAATACGCCGTGGAGCCTCGTTTTCGCTCGTTTGAGGCCAGTTGAGTCACCTGCCCAAGGGTTGCGCCGCGACCGCCCCGAGCGCCCCCGCCCGCTCCCCCTAAGCCGCAAAGGGGGGAGGTGGTGGTGGTGTCACGTTCCTCCATGGCTCCGACGTTGCGACGGTCGAGTCGATCGCTGCGCGTGGCATCGATCGCTCTGCGGCGGCCAAGCTGGGCGGGGGCGATGTTTTCTGGATGACCAAGGACATCGCCACGGCGCGCGTGTTTGCACAGGTGAACCCCGCAGGCGGCAAGGCTGCGGTCGTCGGCACCCGGCTCGAGGGCCCAGTTGTGAACTCGCTTGTTGAACGCGGCGTCCTACGCGTGGACAAGGCGACCGGCGCCTGGCAGGTTGTAGGTTGGGAAGAGTTCAACGCGGTAGCGAAGTTCTTCAGGGTGGAGTAGCAATGACGATCAAGTTCCCAGCAAGGCGGGCCGACGGCACGCTCCTCCTGCGCCTCCGATTCCGATCAACGGAAGCGGTGAGTCGCGCGGCCGTCGAACGCTGGCTGGAAGAGTGGTCGGCCGCGAACGCAGTCTGGGAGCGAGAGTGGACCGGCGCGGAAGGTGCCGTCGTAGAGGCGGAGACTCTGAGGTGGAGCGGCGCGTACAGCTCTGCGCCGAAGCTGACCGATTTTGAAGCGAGTTCCTTCGCCATCGAGCTCAACGCGACCACGCGAGCGGAGAACTGGAAGGACTGGATGGCGCGTTTCGTCGACGCCTTGCAGCGGCACTTCCCCTCCGTCGCGTTCGCCGGGGCCGACTCCCATCCGAGGTTTGGGGGAACCTAAACCGCACCTAGACCTCAACGAAAGTGGCCAAAGTGCCCGGCCAGGGTACTTTGGAATCACAACCAACACGCTCTCCCCGTCGGTCGTGGCCATGTGGTCGCGGCCGGCGGGGTCTTGACCGACCATCACTACCAAGGCGACGAACGCCCTCGAAGACAAGATTTGCGTACTGTAGACCGTCAGCTGCTGCGCCGCTGGGTCCGGCGCAGGGAGTTCCCACCACCACGCTCGACATTGTTCGATGGTTGCGGTCGTTGTAGAAGGAGAAAACCGGATGGCGAACGAAACCCTACGCGCTCTGATTGCCAAGGTCCTGGAGAGAGCGGACCTGCCGCTGTCGCTCGCTCCGGCACTTGCAGACCTCTTGAAACTCGACGTGGAGTTCAACGAGGGCTTTCTCCGCCTCAAGGAAACCGCGAACTTGGAGGCTTTCGAGGCATCGCTCGAAGTGGGCGACGCGATCTACAAGGATGTGGCCGACGCGGTTGCAACGATTGAGGAACGGGGCGACTTCTCTGCCCTTGAACGTGCCGTTGCGGTTGCAAACCACAAGTACCAGCGCCTCCAGCGGAGCGAACGCGGCGTCTAGAACCGCACCGTTATCTCCGGCGCGGGACTCCGCGTGCTGCGCCGGGCGGCATCGACCTCGCGTCAATTTCTCGAGGCCGAATCTGAATTGGGTTCTGCATCGGCCTCGACGAGTGCGGCGCCGAGGTTTCGAAGTCCACCCCCAAGTCGAAAAACTGTCCCTGATGTGGCGCTGAATTTTGCGCTGCGCGACCCTCGCAGGAGGAGTGCTGGAAGCGTTAACACCGCGCGCGTTCCGGCTTCTCGCCTGGTAGCCAGTCCAAACTTGAAGGAGGTCGGGCTTATCCAAGGGGGTGGGTCCGTTTCTGAGGCGGAGGTGCTCATCCGCGGCACCATTCGCGGCATCGCGTGGGGAGTCCAATGAAGAAGATCCAGTCTCTAGATGGCGTGCCGACTGGCTCGGCGCTTCTCATCAGGGTGGACCCTGCAACGGGGGTTCTTCTGAACTATGAAGGCGACTGGGCAACCGGCGGCCAAAGGCATTATCTGTGCTTTCCGTCGGAGGCCCTCGCACGAGAACACGCGGCGGAACAACTTGCTCATGTGCCGCTAGCCGAGTGGTGGCTACTTGACGCCTCGGGGGTGATCAGCGTCAATTATTTTTTCCGATTGGCGACGATTATTCCTGCCGGTGCGAGACTTGCGCGTCCCCGTGCACGGCGACCTCGCGCGCGGGGTAGTTGTCGTTCGGGCAGTTGTCGCAGCCCGGTGTAGTTGTCGTCGGGCGTCAGCCCTTCTTGCGCCCCTTGGCCTTCTCGGTCCGGTAGCTGGACACGTTGAATTCCAGGATCACCGAGTGGTGCACGAGCCGGTCGATCGCGGCCGAGGTCGCCATCTTGTTGTTGAAGATCCGGTCCCACTCGCTGAAGACCAGGTTGCTCGTCAGCGCCGTCGAGCGTCGCTCGTAGCGCTCGGCCAGCAGGGTGAAGAGGACCTCGGCCTCCTCGGCCGACTGCTTGACGTAGCCGATGTCGTCGAGGATCACGAGCTCGAAGTTGTCGAGCCGACGCAGCTTCCGGGGCAGCTCCAGATCTCGCTTGGCCGCGAGCAGCTCCTGGATCAGCGAGTAGGTCGGCGTCCACAGCACCGAGCGGCCCTGCTCGACGAGGGCGTGGCCGAGGGCCGCGAGGGCGTGGCTCTTGCCGACGCCGGGCAGGCCGAAGGCCAGCACATTGATCGCCTCGTCGAGGAAGTCGCCGGCTTGCAGCTCGCGGAGCTTGCGGACCACCGGTCGCGGCAGCCGCTTGTCGTCGAGGGTCTCGAAGGTCTTGCCGACGCTGAGCTTCGAGGCCCGGCGCAGGCGAGCGACTCGGCGAGCGTGGCGGGCCTCGGCCTCGAGGTCCAGGACCTCGGCGATCGTCGCCAGCGCTGGCTCGTGGCCGTCGGTGACCAGGCGCGGGACCAGCTCCTCGGCCGCGGTCGTCAGCTTGAAGCTGCGCAGCAGCGTGGTGATCTGCTCGGCGTGGGCGGGGGGTCGAGGGTTCACGCCGCACCTCCGAGCAGCTCGTCGTAGACGCCCAGATCGGGCTCGCCGACCTCGAGCTGCGGGACCTCGGACTCCGTGGGCTGGACCCGCTGCTTGACCGTCGCGTAGTCGAAGGGCGCGCCGGCCTCGAGCAGCTGCGCGAGTTCGGCCTCGACCGTCGACTCCATCGTCATCGCCGCGAGGTGCAAGATCCTCACGTAGTCGACGTGGCCGCGCCCGGGTCGAGCGCGCTCGAGCGCGTCGTAGGCCCGGCGGAAGATCAGCGAGGGGTACAGCTCCTCGCGGAAGCAGTAGTTGGGGAAGGCCCCGGGCTTGCGCACCAAGGAGGCGATCACGTGGCGGTAGTCGATGCGGTGCGCGCCTTCGCCTCGCAGCCGCGGGAAGGTCTCGACCACCTCACCGCCGTAGCGCAGCTCGACCTCGTTGGCGTGCAGCCGGACCTCGACCTGGTGGCCGATCAGCTGCGAAGGCACCGAGTAGATCCGCCCCCGCACCTTGATCGTGCTCCAGCGCCGGACCTTCGGCGTCTCGGTCGTGTAGGTCGGCACCGGCTTGATCGGCAGCGGCCTCAGCAAGGGGCTCTCGAGCTCGAGCTTCGCCGTGACGTGCTGGTTGTGCTCGCGCTCGAGGGTCTGCTGGACGAAGCGCTCGTAATCCTCGACGCTGGCGAAGTCCCGGCTGCCCCGCAAGATCAGCGCCTGCTTCAGCAGCTTTTTGGTTCGCCGATGCCGGACCTCGACCGCGCCGTTTTCGTGCGACTTGCCCACGTTGATGCGCCGGACCGTCTCGATGCCCAGATGCGTGCACGCGTCCGCGAAGCGCTTGTTGAGGCTCCGGCCCCGCGCCTTCTTCAGCTCGTGCGTCGCCGCCGACATGTTGTCGAGGGTCAGCTTCCGCGGCACCCCGCCCAGGGCCCACAGTGCCCGCTGGAGCCCCTCGACCAGCGCCTCGTAGCTCTCCGACAGCGCCACGCAGGCCCAGGTCCACGCGCTCGCGACCAGGACCAGCTCGAAGAGCAGGTGGCGGAAGGGCTCGCCCGCGATCGTCACCTGCAGCTCGTTGCAGTTGGTGAAGTCCAGCGCCGCTTCCTCGCCGGGCGGGTGCTCTTGCTGGAAGTAGACCTCCTTGTCTGGTCCGTGCAGCGCTCGCCAGTCCCGGACCCGCCGCTGCATCGTCCGCAGCTGGCCCTGGTTGAAGCGCTCGGGCTTCTCCTCGATCAGCTGCTTCAGCAGCGTCTTGGCTTCGAGCTCGCCCTCCTTGTCCCGCTCGAGCAGCGGGACGATCTTCTCCTCCCACACCCCCTCGAAGGGATCCTTGCGCGTCCGCCAGTGCCGCGGCTCCTTGGTCTGCGAGGGCAGTGGCCCGCTCTGCCACTTCCGCGCCGACCTCACGCTCATTCCCGCCGCCGCTGCTGCGGCCTGCTGTGTCTTGCCTTGGTTCATCTTGCTCCGTAGCAGCCGTACTTGCTCGTCCGTGACCACGTGGGGGCTCCTGCTCCCCAGCGTCCCACGCGCGTTCTGGCTGGCTCGGACCGGCAGGTTTAGTTGTCGTCGACCGGCAAAAGTTATTGTCGTCGATCAGTCGAAGACCGAAGGAACGATGCCCCCCTCCGACTACCCGCGCGTTCGCGCAGCCTCGCGCCGAAACAGCCGCGACAACGTGACGGCCGACCAGGCCGAGTGTCGGGCGCGAATCTCCTGCTTGTCGCAGTACGCCGCCAACTCGCGCAGACTCCGTGTCCGTCGGAGAGGATCTCAGCGCGGCGGAGCTGGCGTACGCGCACCGGGAGACCCCGAGCCAGATGATCTTCGACAGCCTCGGGCGCCCCTTCTTGGGGATCGAGGATCTGGGCGAGGGGACGACGCTCGAGACGAAGGTCGAGCTCGACGTGCGCGGCTTACCGATGCGGATCATCGACGCGCGCGGGAACGTCGCGGAGGCGCGGATCTACGGCCAGCTGGGTCAGCTGCTGGAGACGAAGAGCGTGGACGCGGGGGAGCGCCAGTCGCTGACGACGATCCTCGGGGAGGCGCTGCGTGGCTGGGACGCGAAGGCGCAGTGCTTTCGAGCGAGCTACGACCTGCTGCGCCGGCCCGTAGACGGCTATGTGCAGCCGGCCGTGGGCAGCGAGGTCTTGCTCTCGCGGGTGATCTATGGAGAGTCGCTGGCGAGCCCCGAGGCGACCAATCACCGTGGCCGAGTCTATCGAAGCTACGGCGGAGGCGGGGAGGCGACGACGCCGGCGTACGACTTCAAGGGCCTGCCGGTGGCGGGAGAGCTCAGGCTCCCGCTGGATCCAAGCGCGAAAAACGACTGGACAGGGATCGCAGATCAGACGACGATCGACGGAATGGCGACGGCGGCGGCAGGGATGCTCGAGACGACGGTCTACACGTCGTCGAGCACCCACGACGCCCTGGGCAGGGTGCTGACAGCGGTGTCTCCCGACGGCTCGGAGGTGGCCTACGGCTACGTTGGTGATAGCTGGGTTGGCCGTTTCGTCGCAGGGGCGGTGTTCCGGTGAACAACATGAAGATTGAGAGCATCCACTATACTGGGGACGGATCGTGTGTGGTCACCGTCCTCGTCGATGGTCGCGCTCGCGAGTTAGTCTGCTCGATTGTGGAGGCAAGGGGGGTCAAGATGATCACGTCCGAGCCGGACGAACTCGATCGACTGGGAGCAGATCCTCGTCCGCTGGTCTCTGCCGTCCTCGCGTTCCTCGAAGCCGCCAAATCCTACAACATCGAGCAGGGCTAGTTCTGAGTCATCGAAGAGGGCGCGGATCGCTGCCTGAGCAGGAGGGCTTCAGGAATTCGGGTTGGTCGCAAGAGAGCTGGGATAGAGGTCGAGGTGCTCACCATCGTGGCCGACACCGAGGGTCGATTCTGCGACCTAGAGATGGTCTTCGACCAGTCGAAGGCGTCGGGCGACATTGCTTTGCACGGGGTCGGAGACGACCTTGAGCGCGGCCGGGCGTTCAGCATCGACACTTCGGCGCCTGTACGATGGCATCTGGATGACACGAGCGGGTACCTACGTATCCAGGTCGGAGACGAGCGTCCGACGAGTTGGTTGCGTGTCGGAGAGAACGACCTCTGGCTCGGCCTCGCACGCAACGACATGCTCGCGGTGATCGTCTACACCACCACGGTGTTGGACCCGGTGGGAGCGGAGGAAGCGCGTTGGCTGGATGAGATCGGCACGTGAACTTGGATCGGAGGCGAGTCCGTGGCGTCGCACCTCAAAAAAGCACAACACCGGAAGGGCTCCAAGACCCTCGCCAACTTCGCTGGCCACACCAACTCGGCCTGGTACAGGCAGTGGGCCGATCGCGGGATCGCTAGTGTACGGATCAGAATCACGGAAGGCGATATCCACAGTACTTGAGCCAGCCGAGTGCGTCCGAGGCTCGGATCCGACGCAGGGACCTACGCATCGCCTTCTTGAGCTCGCTGACGGTCGTGGGCATCGCTCGGCGTATCCAAGCTTTGACCTTCGCCCAAGCGGCCTCGATCGGGTTGAAGTCGGGACTGTACCGGGGCAAGCGGACGACCTTCGCACCCCTCTCGAGCACCGCAGCCACGACCTCTGCATTCTTGTGCATGTTGATGTTATCCCAGCAAACGATGTCGCCCGGCTCGAGCGTGGGAGCCAGGCGCTGTCGGACGAAGCGCAGAAAGTCAGCGGTCTTGACCCCGCCATCGGTCGTCATCAAGGCGCTGATGCCGTCGACGCGCAAGGCCGCGATCATCGAGACGTGGCGACCGCGGGAATAGGGCTCGTGCGGTCCGTAGAGCGGCTCGCCGCGTGGGGACCAGCCCCGGCGCGGACCAATCCCTGGATGCGTGCCCGATTCGTCCACGAAGACGAGACGTCCGATGTCGAGTCGCCGCTGTCGCAACCGAAACTGGGCGCGCTCCTCGGCGACGTCAGGTCGGTCCCGCTGGGGAGCGTAGGGAGTTTTTTTTGAAGCTGAGGCCAAGTTGGTGAAGCGCCCGGAGGATCGTCGAGCGATGGACCCGGTTCTTGGGAAATCGTCGATTGAAGCGCTCCGAGAGGTGGTAGGAGCCGAGGTAGGGGTCCTTCTCCATCTCGCCACGAATCCACAGGAGGTGGCGCTCCTTCAACTTGGGCGTCCGGCCAGGTGGACTCTTCGGCACCAAGCTCTCGCCTTGGCGCAGCTTCCGCGAGATGCGTTCGACGGTGGTGACCGAGACGGAGAAGCGCTCGGCGATGAGGGGCTGACTTTCTTCGCCAGCTTCGATGGCTTCGGCGATCCGGGCGCGGAGGTCGACGGAGATTGGCGTCGTCACCCGGCCAGTAGATCACCATGGGGACTCGATGTCGTTCCCCCTTCCGATCCTCTGGATCGTACACTAGACGAGTTGGTGTGGGGGAGTCCCGGTCCCAAGTATCTCTTCGGAACGAACAATCCTACGCCGGATGGTCAACCGACGCTCTCAGTTGTTGTCGAATACGATGGTGCCGATACGCTCTGGGCAACGAGCCCTTCGGTAGAAAGAGTGCGCTGAGCGAGTTCGGCAGACGCCACACGGGCCAAGTTGCAAGATATCGACGCGCCGGGAGCGACGTGGAGACGGGGACCGCCTCCACGAAGGCCTCACCCCGCCAGCGGCAGCAGCTCGTAGGCCATGGTCCGCCGCCGCGCCTCGAAGCCAGCCAGGCGAATGTGCCGCTCGATCTCCTCAGCCGTCATCATGAAGCGCGCCCCTGCCTGCGAGACCACGTTCTCCTCGATCATCACGGAGCCAAAGTCGTTCGCCCCAAAGCGCAGGGCGATCTCGCCGATCTCCGGGCCCAGCGTAGGCCACGAGACCTGGATGTTGGGGATGTTGTCGAGGTAGAGGCGGGCGAGGGCCTGGATCCGCAGGTAGCGGAAGGCCGAGGTGTCGTCGCGGAGCTTGAGCCGGGTGCCGTCGGCCTGGAACGGCCAGGTGATGAAGGCCGTGAACCCGCCGGTGTCGTCCTGCAAGCTGCGCAGGCGGTCGAGGTGCATGAGCAGGTGCTCGGCGGTCTCCTGGAAGCCAAACACCATGGTCGCGGTGCTGCGCATGCCGAGGCCGTGGGCGGCGCGCATGACCCCGAGCCACTCGTCGGTCGAGTTCTTGAACGGGCTGATCCGGTTGCGGACCTCGTCGTCGAGGATCTCCGCGCCGCCGCCGGGCAGCGAGTCCATGCCCGCGGCCAGCAGGCGCTCGAGCACCTGCGTGTAGCTCATGTCCTCGAGCTGGGCGATGTGGATGATCTCCGTGGGCGAGAGCGCGTGCAGCCGGAGGTCGAAGTTGGCCTTGGTCCAGCGGAACAGGTCTTCGTAGTAGTCGAGGCCCAAGCTGGGGTTGAGGCCGCCCTGGAGCAGGATCTGCACGCCTTCGAGGTCCTCCGTCTCGCGGAACTTGCGGGCGAGCTCGTCCTTGCTCAGCAGGTAGGCGCGGCCGGTCTTGTCCGTGGGCGGGACGTAGAAGTTGCAGAACTTGCAGCGCGTGACGCAGATGTTGGTGTAGTTGACGTTGCGATCGATGATGTAGGTGACGACGCCCTCGGGGTGGAGGGCGGCGCGGCGGCGATCGGCGGCGGCGCCCAGGGCCATGAGCGGGGCGTTGTCGAGCAGGTAGATGCCCTCGGCGAGGTCGAGGCGCTTGCCCTCGGCGGCGGCGCTCAGCAGGGCGGCGACGTCCATGGGCTTGCTGCGTCGGGCTCGCGCGGCGACGAGGCGCTCGGGGGCGGCGGCGCCGGCGAATTTGACGTGGATCGGGTCTTCGGGGTGCAGGCCCGGGATCTCGATCAGCCCGGCGTCACGGCAGCGGGTCAGGTACTCGACCAGGCCCTCGCGCTGCTTGGTCTCGAGGCCGTAGCGGATCGTCTTGCGTAGATAGCGGGCGTAGTGGGCCTCGCTCAGCAGCGGCTCCGCGGAGCCGCCCTCGATCCGCGCCTGGAGCTCCTCGCGGTACTGCTTGGCGATGGCCTCGGCGTACTTGCCGAGGCTGCGCTCGCGGGCGGCCTGGAGCGCGGCGACGTGCTCGGGGCCGACGAGGCCGGGGCGGGCGACCCAAAAGGCGAACACCATGGGCAGGCCCGTGGCCCGAAACCACTCGCCGCCCAGATCCCAGACGTGGGAGAAGCGATCGCGCATGCCAAAGGCGGCGTCGCCGATGATCAGTGCGGCGGCCTTACCCTCGGAGGCCCGGGCCAGGCCCTCGCCGCGGCCGTGCTCGACGCGGACGAGCTCGGGGTCGAGGCCGCGCTCGTGGAGGAGCAGGCGCAAGAGCAGGGCGGAGCTGCGCGAGGCGGCGTCGAGGTAGATGGTCTCGACCGTTTCGATCGGCGCGTTGGCGCAGCAGACCACGGTCTCCACCGGTCCGCGGCAACCGATCCCGATGCCCGGGACGACCTCCCACTCGGGGTGCTCGACGTAGGCGCCGACGGGGGCCAGGGCGAGGTCGCACTCGCCGGCCGCGAGGGCCTTGGCACAGTCCGCGGGCAGGGCCTCCTCGACGCTGAACATCGGGGTGCCGTCGGCGTGGCGCGGCATGTGCTTGGGGTCGACGAGGGTGTGGTAGAGCGGGCGCGCGTTGAGGAAGGTGACCACGCAGGCGCGCAGCGTCCGGGGTGGTGCGCTCGGGCTCGGGCTGGAATCGGTCATGGGGCCTCCTGAGGTCGGCTGATCTCGGCTGAGGGCGGCGCGGGTCAGAGCACGGGCAGGGACACGCGCTCGCGGCTCGAGTAGGGCAAGCTCGCGTCGATGCGCACGCCCTCGAGAGCCTCGCCGGCGTCGACCCAGCGCTCGTTGTAGAGAGTGTCGCGCTCCACGGCCACGCGCCCGGCCTCGCGGATCAGCCGCACGAGGTCGGCGCGGGTCATGGCCTGGGGCGTGTCGGCGCCGGCCATGTGATAAATTTTCTCTTCCTGCACGGTGCCGTCGAGGTCGTCCACGCCGAAGCTGAGGGCGATCTGGGCGGTCTCGAGGCCGATCATCACCCAGTAGGCCTTGATGTGCGGGATGTTGTGGAGCATCAGCCGGCCCACGGCGTAGGTCCGCAGGTGGTCGACGCCCGTGGGCGCGGGCAGCTTGCCGAGGTTGTTGTTCTCGGGGTGGAAGGCCAGGGGGATGAAGGTCTGAAAGCCCCCGGTCTCGGCCTGGAGGTCGCGCAGCCGCAGCATGTGATCGACGCGCTCCTCGAGGGTCTCCACGGTGCCGTAGAGCATGGTGCAGTTGGTCCGGATGCCCAGGCGGTGGGCGGTGCGGTGGACCTCGAGCCACTGATCGGCGTCGGCCTTGCCGCGGCACAGCTTGCGCCGCGCTCGCTCGGCGAAGATCTCGGCGCCGCCGCCCGGCATGCTGTCGAGGCCGGCCTCGCGCAGCTCGACGAGCACCTGCTCGTAGCTCAGGCCGTACTTCTCGGCGAAGTAGTGGATCTCGACGGCGGTGTAGGCCTTGAGGTGGATGTCCGGGCGCAGCTGCTTGAGCGCGCGCAGGCAGTCCTTGTAGTACTCGAAGTCGAGATCGTGGTGCAGGCCGTTGACGATGTGCACCTCGGTGACCGGCTGATCCATGCGCTCGACGAGCTTTTGCCGGACCTCGTCGATGCTCATGGTGAAGGCCGCGGGCGCGTCGGGCTCGAGCCGCGCGAACGAGCAGAACTTGCAGTCCGCGACGCAGACGTTGGTCGGGTTGATGTGGAAGTTGACGTTGAAGAAGGTCTTGTCGCCGTGCAGCGCCTCGCGGCGCTCGTTGGCGAGGGCTCCCACGGCCAGGAGATCGGGGTAGGTGTAGAGGAAGACCCCGTCGTCGAGGTCGAGGGGCTCGCCCTCGCGGACCTTGGCGGCGACGCGGTCGAAGCGGGCGGTGTCCTTGATGCGCTTCATGGCTGGGGATCCTCGCTGGAGGCGACCTGCATGGGTCGGGTGTGGTTCATGGCGTCGAGGCGCCTGGGGCTGCCCTCTTCGTAGAGGGCGCACTCGAGGCCGGCTTGCTCGACGAGGTTGCGCAGGCCAGTGATGCTGGCCTCGGTGGGCCGGGTGACGCCGGCCACGGGCAGCTTGCGCTCGTCGCCGAGCGGGCCCGAGAGGGTGTCTGCGCCGAAGCCGAGGGCGACCTGGGCGAGGCGGATGCCGATCAGGTCGTGGCGGGCCTCGACGCGGATCGCCGGAGGCAGGGCCAGGCGCGCGGCGGCGATCAGCCACAGGCGATGCGTGCCGCCAGCTCGGCGAGAGTAGGGGGCGAGGCCGCAGAGGTCGCCGATGGTCAGCCGCTCCGCGAGGGTGGGGGTCCGGGCCAGGGCGAGCAGCCAGTCGACGTAGCGCCGGGCGCCGGCCTCGTCCTCGGGCTCGAGGGCCAAGAGCATGCGATCCCCGGGCTGCCAGGCGTCGGGATCGGGCCAGTCGCCGAGCACGACGAGCTCCCCACGCCGCAGGACCGCGGCCTGAACCCCGGCAGCCGGGCGGTTGTCGGGGCTCGGGCGCAGCAGCACCCGCGAGCCGAACAGCGCGGCGCGGCGCTGCGCGGCCAGGCGACCCATGCGCGGTGGATCCTTGCGCAGGTCGAGCAAGGTGGCGGCGTCGAGTGGCTCGAGTGAGGGGTCGGACTTCGTGGTCATGCGCTCGCTCCCCATCGTCGCAGGAGCTCGGCGCCGAGGAGTTCGCTGACTCCGGCGCGGTCGAAGACACGGGCGACGACCGTGTCGACGGCCTGCTCGAGGGTGGACACCCCCGCGTAGAAGCTGGGCACGGCCGGCAAGATGATCGCCCCGGCCTCGGTGGCCGCGACCATGTTGCGCAGGTGCACGAGGCTCAAGGGGGTCTCGCGGACCACCAAGATCAACGTCTTGCGCTCCTTGAGCGCGACCTCGCAGGCCCGAGCGATGAGGTCGTCGCCGCCACCGTTGGCGACGCGGGCGAGGTTCGACATCGAGCAGGGCATCAGCACCACAGCATCCGGGGCGCTGGATCCCGAGGCGAAGGGAGCCTCGAAGTCGTGGCGATCCCAGCGCTGGAGGCCGGGGAAGGCGTCAGGGAGGGGCTCTTCGCGCTCGGCTGCCCAGACCTGGCCGGCGGTGGCCGAGGCCACCCAGTCCACGCGCAGGTCCGCGCCCTCGGTGATGGCCGCGGACAGCAGGCTCAGGGCCCGCTGGGCGTAGATCGCCCCGCTCGCGCCGGTCACGGCGAGGACCAGGCGCCGGGCCGTGCTCACGCCGCTCCTTCGTCGAGGCTCAGAGGCTTGCGCGCGCTGATGATCGACGCGACGCCCATGGTCATGGGCTGGATGCGGATCGAGGCGGCCTCGAAGCCGACCTCGGCGAGCAAGGAGGCGTAGTCCTCGGCCGAGCGCATCGCTCCGATGCTGCGCGGGAGGTAGAGGTAGGCGTCGAGGTTGCCGGTGCAGGCCCAGCCGACCACGGGCAGGACCGTGCGGTTGTAGATCGCGTGGAAGAGCCGGGTGGTCCAGGCCGTGGGCCGGAAGAACTCGAGCACGACCAGGCGCGCGCCCGGGGCGAGGACGCGCAGCTGCTCGCTGCTGGCCGCGCGCAGATCCGAGAGGTTACGGACCCCGAAGGCGCAGAAGATCGCGTCGACGCTGGTGTCGGCGAAGGGCAGGTCGTGGGCGTCGAGCTGCTGGGCGCGGATCTGCGTGCGCGGGGCCGGGTCGGCCATGGCCTCGAGGCGGCGCTCGCCGGCGGCGAGCATGCCGGCCGAGAAGTCCCCGCCGACGATCTGGGCCGCGGGGTAGCGGCGGTGGATCTCGAGGCTCGAGTCGAGCGTCCCGGCGCAGAGGTCCAAGATGGTCTTGCCGGCGCCATCGCCCGGCTCGAGCAGCTCGGCGACGGCGCGGCGACGCCAGCGGACGTCTGTGCCGGCGCTCATGATCCGGTTGGCCCGGTCGTAGCCCGGGGCGATGTCGCTGAACATCGCCTGGACGCGTGCCCCGTGCTCGTCGACGGTGGCGATCTCGGCGGCCGAGCCCGGCGCGGAGCTGCTCACGCCGTCCTCCGGACCACGTAGCGCGCGAGCTCCTCGAGGGCGTCGCGGGCAGGGGAGGAGGGGAGGGCGTGGAGGGCCGCGACGGCGGTCTCGACGTGGGCCGAGGCGCGCTCGCGGGCGCCCTCGAGACCCCCGGCGTCGCAGACCCCCTCGAGCAGCTCGGCGAGCTCGTCCTCGTCGGCGGGCGGGCCGGCGCGGAGCATGGCCTCGAGGCGCCCGCGCAGCGCGGCGTCGCGCTCGACGGCCAGGAGCAGGGGCAAGGTGACCTTGCCCTCGCGCAGGTCCTGACCGCGGACCTTGCCCGAGCGCTGGACGTCGAGGCTGTAGTCGATGATGTCGTCGGCGATCTGGAAGGCGTAGCCGAGCTCGCGGCCGTAGCGGGCCAGGGCGTCGGCCTGATCCGCGGGGATCAGCCGGGCCACGGAGGAGCACCAGGCGATCAGCGCCGCGGTCTTGCGGTCGATCACCATGTAGTAGCGCTCGGCGTCGAGGTCCCACTCGCCGGCCACGTAGAGCTGGGCGACCTCGCCCTCGGCCATGCGCGTGACGGCGTCGCCCATGCTCTGGACGGCCTCGCGCTCGCCGAGGTAGGCCACGGCCTGGAGCGCCCGGGCCAGGCAGTAGTCGCCGGTCAGCACGGCCAGGCCGTTGCCGTAGTGCAGGCGCGCGGCCGGGCGCCCGCGACGGTACTCGCCCTCGTCGATCACGTCGTCGTGGAGCAGGGTGGCCGTGTGCAGGAGCTCCGCGGCCGCGGCCACGGTGATGCGCTTGGGCGAGTCGTAGCCGGCGGCCTGGGCGGCCAGCAGGGTGACCATGGGCCGAAAGCGCTTGCCGCCGGCGAAGGTCAGGTGGCCACCGACGCTGGGGATGATCGCCACCGTCGAGTGCAGCAGCTCGCCGAGGGCCTCCTCGACCTCGCCGAGCTCGTCGGCGATCAGCGCCATGGCCGAGGCCACGGGGGTCAGCTGCGTGTCCTCGGGGACGCCCTCGGCGTCGCCCGTGCTGAGCGTGGGCTTCGCTGCCTCGGGGTCTGCGGGGAGCTCGGTGCTCCGGGCGCGCGCGAGTTCTGACATGGTCTGGCTCATGAAGGGATGGCTTCCTGATCGTGCTCGGCGGGCTCGTCTGGGTGCTCCAGACTTCGGCCGGGCAAAGGAGCGGGGCGCAGGCGCGAGGCCCTGCGGGCGAGGCCGTTGACGATGGCGCGGATCGGGCTGCGCTCGACGAAGGCCTCGAGGAAGGACTGGCCCATCTCGAAGAAGCCGAGCATGTGCTCGGCGCGCTGGAGGGCGAAGTCCAGGCGGGGGTCTTCGTGCCGCTCATGGGCGGCGCGGAGCTCGGCGACGATCTCGCGGGCTGCGTTGACTCCAGACTCGACACGGGCCGCCTCGCGCTGGCGAAGCACGGCCGTGATCAGCTGGAAGAAGTTGGTCTCGGACACGTAGAGGCGCCCCTCACGGTGGAGCACTCCCCAGTCCAAGAGGGCGGTCATGGTCGTGCTCGCGGAGCCCGCGCTGATCCCCAGGCGGGTGCGGACCGTGCTCTGATCCATGGCCTCGGGGGACATGTAGAGCAGGCCGAAGATGCGGCCCATGGTCCGGGTGAAGCCCCAGAACTCGGCGATATCGCCCATGACGTCGGACACGCGGTCCTGCGCCGCCTCGAGGGTGGCCTCGGGCGGGTCGGGCTCTTCGCGCTGTGAATTCCGACCCATGGCGCTGTCTGGATCGCAAACTGAGCGCTGTTCACGGTCAGTTGCTCCAGTCTCCTTTCATTTCAATCTGAAATGAAAAGTGACTCCATGCCGGATTTAGCCCGAAGGTTGGTCGCAGTCAAGCTCAGCCGACCGGAACGATGACGTCGTTGATGGTCCCGAGGTTGCCGCCGGCGGGGTAGCCGTAGGAGGCGTAGGCGTCCTGGCCCCAGACGACGATACCGAAGGGCGCGTCGCTCCAGGCGTCCTGCTGACTCTGGGCGCAGTCACCGACGCCGTTGCGGTAGAGCTCGACGTGGGCGACCTCGTAGGTGTCGCCCAGGCCGACGCTCTGCCAGCCCTCGATCGGCCCATAGCAGTCGATCTCGACGGGGGCGAAGCCGTTGGAGCCCTTGGCGCGGACGACCGCCAAGGTGGTGACCCCGTAGGTCGGGTCGACGAAGAAGGCGTAGCGGTTGAGATACTGGGCAGGGGGGACGAGGGTGATCCACTCCTCGTCGCCGAGGCCACAGCCAAAGTCGGGGGTCACGCAGCCACCGAGGCTGTCGCCCGAGAGCACGCCCGCCATGTACTGCGTGAAGGCGAAGGGGTGATCGCCGTCCTGGCTGCTGACGGTGAAGAAGTCGCGGGTCTCGAACTCGACGTACTGGCCGCTGTCGAGCGTGCTCGGGGCACCTGCGGGGGGCGCGGGATCGTACGCGAGGGTGGTCCCATCGACGACGCCGACGATCCGGTACAGGACGCTCTCGTTCGTCAGATCGGCGCGCCGCGTGGGCAAGCCCAGGCCCACGTACTCGCTGGCGAGGGCCTGGACGTGGGGGACCTGCTGGTGAGCGGCGTCTTGACCGCCGCCGTTGGAGTCCGCCGTGGATACGCGCAGGTAGGTGTTGCCGGTGTACACGCCAATCGGCTTGTCCGACGAGATCACCGATCCGGCGATCTCCGTGGTCGCCGACCACTGCACGAATTGTCCGGCATCGAGGGCGTAGTCCGTGGGCGTGTCGATCGCTGGCACGGGGACGTTTCCGCCAGCGATCGTGCCGTTGGTGTTGATGGTCACCGTGGTCCCGTCCTCGCGGGCCACGGCCAGGGCCCAGGTCCGCCCGGTGGCGTAGTGCGGCGTGGGCAGCACGTAGTTGTTGCCCCAGGCCGTGCGCGGGAGGAGCAGCGAAGCCGAGGGCAGGAAGCTCGTGGCGCCGCCGTAGGGCAGGATGTCGTAGAGGGTGATCGGGTGATCCGAGATGAACTCGAAGGCGTCGCCCATGTCCGTGGCGATCGCGGCCTCGTTGCCGACGACCACCGGCTCCACGGGGCAAGCCAGCGAAAACCCGAAGTTTTGCGCGTCGGGCTGGTGCGAGAGGAAGAGAATGGCGACCTCGCCGACGGGGATGCCATCGGCCGGGACGGGGTCGTAGGTGACCGCGTCGCCGATGCCGTTGGGGATCCGCGCGTGCGCCGTGGCGTCGTAGCTCTGGCCCTTGTAGTTGACGGTGATGTTGGCCGGCGCGCCCCAGTTGTTGGCGATCATCAGGGCGTGGCAGCTACCGTCGAAGCTCGTGTCGCCGAGGTGGTTGAGATAGAAGGGCGAGTAGGGCGCCCAGTACTCGCAGCCGATCGATCCCTGGCTCAGGGCCGCGGCCTCGCAGGCCTCGATGCACGCGCCTTCGTAGCAGCCCTCATCGGGCCCGCACTGCTCCACGATTTGCCCCTGATCGTCGACCACGGACTGGAGGTCCGCCGTGCACGCCACGCCAGCCGAGCCAAAGTCGCCCGTTGGATCGATATCGAACTTCACGCCGCCGTCGTCGGCGCTGGTGTCACTCGAGTCATCATCGGTGCCATCGCTCTGCGTGTCGTTGGCACCGTCGCTCGTCGGCGCCTCGGTGTCCGAGCCGTCGACGCTGTCGATGCCGTCGTTGGCCTCATCGGCTCCGTCGTCGCTGGGCCGGCCGCCGTCGTCGGAGCAGCCGGCGGCTGACAGCAGCAAGACGAGTGCGCTCGCGGATGAGGCATGATGCAAGGCGTTCGGCATGGCCGAGACGCTACCAGCCCGGAGGTGGGTCGCTGGTACGGGGGACGCTGGTGCCCACGTGCGGACGCGCCAGATAAAAGACCGATAAGGTATGTTATGTAAAGTTGAGGATGGCAGCCCGTGGATACCCATGGAAGCCCCCTGGAGCTGGCTCCGCTGCGAATCGCGGCGCTCTGGCGGCCCTGGCAGGCGCTCTCGATGCACGCCTGTAAGCCCCGCGGTGCCCGGGCTCGTTGGCGCGGACACCTGCGGGTGCTCCCGGGATAAACTCCGAGGAACCTCTCCCCCGCCGGTGTAGTCAGCCCCGAGCCGACCCAAAGAAGCGAGAACGATCATGAGCAGCGGCCTCCACCTCCCGATCCACGATCCTTGCCACGAAGACTGGGACGCGATGCACGATGAAGGCGCTCGCCGCTTCTGCGACATGTGCAGCAAGCACGTCCACGACCTCTCGTCGATGACCGAGCGTGAAGCACGCGGAGTCCTGGCCGAGGAGAGTCGCAAGGGTCGAGTCTGCGTGCGCTACCGGATGGGCGGCGACGGCCAGATTCGCTTCCGCCGAGAGACAACCGAGGCGCCGAGTTTGTGGCGGATGTCGCTGGCCGCCGCAGGCCTGGCCGTCACGATGCTGACTGGCTGTACAGACTCGCTCCCCACGGAGATCCACGACGACAAGTGCACCTACGAGGTCGGCCCGTGGAGCTTCGAGGCTGCGCGCGGTGAAGGCACCTGTCCCGCCGTCGACGAAGAGCCCGCGTACATGGGCCAGATCGAGATGCCCGCGACCACCGAGCCGCTCGAGCAGATCCAGCAGATCGAGCAAGTCGAGCCACAGGAGCCGGACGAGGTCGTCGAGATGGGCGAAGCCCCGATGGTCGAAGCGCCGCCCGAGCCGGACCACGCCGTCATGGGCAAGCTCGACCGTGGACCGCTCGAGCGTCAGCCCGCGATCGAGACGGCTCCCGAGCCCGTGCTCATGGGCGACGTCGCCATCGACCCCAACATCGGCGACGAAGAGCCCTGCGACGGCGCCAAGACGGGTGTTCAGCCCGAGGCGCAGGTCGGCGAGGCCCCGGCCCCGACCGAGTCCGGGCCCCGGCGGCTCTGATCGGCGACTTGGACACACCGACGCCGCTCCGGCCCGACCTCGAATCCCTCCAGATTCCTCTCGAATGGGACGGGTCGGCCGTGAGCGACGGCTGAGTTGAAAGTGCGCCCGGCAGGATTCGAACCTGCGGCCCCAGGTTTAGGAAACCTGTGCTCTATCCTGCTGAGCTACGAGCGCGGCGTGTGAGCGCCGGGAGTATGCCGGCTCTTCGCGTTGACGCAAGCGTCGACATAGAGTCTCCCGGTGCGCCTCCCCGAACCGGGATCACGACCTGCGGGCCTGCTCGCGCCTGCGCTGGCCGCTGCTGCGTGGTGGGCCGTGCTCGCCAGCGTGGCCGACGAGCCGCTGGCGACACAGCGCAGCATGGTGTTCATCGGCGGCCCCCTGCTGCTCTTGTCCGGGATCCACGCGCGCAGCTTCACCTTCTTGCACGCGCCCGAGCGCCTGCGCCTGCTGCCGCTGCCGATCGCAGCCCAGGCGCACTGGGCCACGGCGCGGCGCAGCCACGCGTGGGCCCTGGCCTGCTCGCTGGTCCTCGGTGGGCTGGCCGTGATCGCGGCCAATCCCCGCGAAAATTGGTCGCTGCTCGGTGAATTCGCCTGCCTCGGGGTGATCGCGTGGCTGCTCGAGCCAGCCCTGGCGGCAGCGGCGGCCCACTTTGGCCGGCGCTTTCCCCAAGACAGCCGCGCAGGAGAGCTCCAGCGCAGCTTTGGCGGCGGCTGGACCACCCCCGAAGCCGTCGTTCATCTCTATGCGCCGGCCCTGGGCATCGGCGCAGCGACGGCCCTGGCCATGCCTGCGCAGCTCAGCCTCGAGCGCTGGGTGGATCGTGGCGGGCTGGAGACCAACCATGTCCTGCTCGCGCTCGCGCCATTGGCGCTCGCGCTCGGAATCCGAGCGATCGCTCGCCCGATCTACTGCGGCGGCATGTGGGAGGCGATCCCCTGGCTCGCGGAGGCGTCTCGAACCGTGGCCGGTCCACCTCAGCCCGAGCCGACGCCCCGCTGGCTGGAGCGCCTCCCGGATCCCTGGCTGCGCCTCCAGGTCGCCCAGTTCCTGCGTCTGACCCCCCTGCCCGCGCTGCGCTTGGCCGCCGTGGCCGCCTGCGCCCTGATCATCGGACTGCGCGAGGCAGATCCCTCGGGGCCGGCCTGGGCGACCGCCTTGGCGCTGTGCGGGCTATGGCTGGCCCCAGCGCAGCGTGTCCGAGGAGATCGCGCCGCCCGAGCGCGAATGGCGGGTGCCCTCCCCCTCGCCCCCAGTCGGCGTCAGGGACGCGCCGGCGCGGCCGCGACCCTCCTACTTTGGTTGCCGGCCGCGCTGCTCTTGGCCGCCACATTTTGCCGCCAGCTCCTCGCCCGAGCCTCATGAGCTGCTTCGCGAGTCAAACACAAGTTCACGAGATCATTTTATTTTATCGTCATCGAGGTGAGCCCCGGCCAACGCCGGCGCCGAGCCCCCGCGCTCGCGCTGTTGCAGACCGCGACGCTCGTCCTCACGACCCCAACCTGGCCCCTGAAGCTGAATACTGGTAGGCGTCGCAGCGTCTGCCGAGCCTCCAGTGACCTCGCGTCGCTGCCACCGCAAAGAACGCACGATGAACCGACTTCGCGCCCGAGTGTTTACCGCCTTCCTGACCGGCCTGGTTGGCGCCGGACTGACCTTCACCACGCTGCTCAGCGCCCCACTCGCGCAGGCGGAAGACAGCGCCATCGAGGCCTTCAAGGCCAAGCACGAGACGGTCGTGAAGCTCGTCAAGGAGCGGGCGAGCGACGACAAGATCCAGGCCAAGGTCGACGGTCTCCTCGACTACGACTGGCTGGCCAAGGCCGCCCTCGGCGGCCCCGACAACTTCAGCAAGGTCTGCGGCGAGCGCTGTGACGAGTTCGAGGAGCTGCTCACCAAGCTGATCCGCGAGAACTACCTGCGGATGATCCGCAAGGCCGAGAAGCACCCCGTCGAGTACGTCGGCCAGGTCGCCGGCCGCAACGGCCTCTACAAGGTCACGACTCGGGTCAAGATCCAAAAGAACGGCCGCGAGCAGACCGTGACCGTGGACTATGTGATGCACAAGGTCGACGGGACCTGGCACGTCCGCGACATCATCACGGACGACGTCAGCCTCGCGCGCACCTACCAGTACGAGTTCAACAAGATCGCCAAGGCCGAGGGGATCGGCGGGATCATCTCCAAGCTCGAAGAGAAGCTGGCCAAGCTCGGCGCCTGATCCCCGCCACCATCGAGCGAGAAAGAGGGACGCCGCGGGCTTCGCGGGGTCCCTCTCGCTTTGGTTCCAGATCCCCTCACTCCTGGCTTCGGCTATGCTGCGCCGGTGCCCCAGCCAGGCAACCCCGAGGCGCCGCGGCCTCGCCGAGTAGGCCGCCCCCGAGGCGCCACGCTCGGCAGGGTGCTCGCGGTGTCGCTGGGCGTGGCGGCGGGCTGCTCCGAGGCCCAGGTCATCGGCGAGGGCCAATTCAGCCGCGCCATCGACCTCGCCTCCTCGGCCAGCGCTCCCCTGCCCCGGCTGGCGTGGTCGCCCGGGGCGGCCTGCCCGGGCACGGAGGGCGGCTGCACCAGCTTCTGCGCCGGGCCGCCCGACAGCTGCGGCGAGGACGAGTGCATGCCCTTGCTGATCGACAGCGGGACGCCGCTCTCGATCCTCCCTGACACGGAGGGCGGCTGGGGCGTGAGCCTCGAGTGCCTCGAGGTCCGGGCCGCGGGCGGCCTCCTCGACAGCCCCGACGACGCCGACACCCTGGCCGCGTCGACGGCGGCCTTTCGCTTTCGGGACGCGCCCATGGTCCGCGCGCCTGGGGACGACGCTGGCGGCTGGACCTGGGACGCAGGCGACGATCTCGATCCGATCACCGTCGGTGGCGTGATCGGCGGCAACATCTTGCGCGACTTCGCCACGGAGTTTCGCCACCGCGTCGGCGAGACCCCGAGCGTGGCCTTCTTCTCCAACTACCCGGGCAGCGAGGCCGTGCTCGCGGATCAGGGCCGGGCCTACCTGCGCTTGCAGTACCCGGGGCGCCTGCTGGGCCGCCTGCTCAACGATCAATGCGAGATCGGGCCGGGCATCGACTGCGCCATCGAGACCTTCACCCTCGACTCGGACAACCGCGATCAGGCCTTCGAGACCTCGCGGGCGCTGCTCGACGCCTGCGTGGCGCCGCCGCCTTGCGCCGCGCTGTGGGACGAGGACGAGGAGAGCTGCCCCCTGTCCCGCGGCGGCCCCGACTTCGCCGCCTGCGACGACGACCTCGGCCAGAGCGCGACCTTGGTGGTCGCCACCGGGGTGCCGGGGCTGGTGCTCTTCGAGGACAGCGCGACGGCGATGTTTGGAGAGATTGCCTCGCTCCCCGAGTGCGCGGCGATCGACGCCGAGAGCGAGAGCGGCGCGTGCATGGAGGACAGCACCGGCAGCTTGAGCCTGCCCGGCTGGCCGACCCTCGAGTCGCTCGCGCGGGTCCGGGTGCGGGCGCTCGGCGTGGTCGAGGGCCTGGAGCAGGCCTCGGGGCGCGCCCCCTGTCAGCGCCTGCGTCGACGCCTCGAGGGTCTACAGCACCAGTGCGAGGGCTTCCTCTACGAGGGCCGTCCCCTGCGACCCAGCCCCGACAGCGACGAGTCCGTGTCCGACTCCGCGCTGCTCATGGGCGAGGTCGCCTGGGACGATGAGCAGAGCGCCCCCGATCCCGACGCGTGGATCGACACCTTGATCGTGCCCGCCGCGGCCGCGCCGGTGATCGCCCTGCGCCGCGAGGTCACCCCCGAAGGTGCGCAGCCCGACGGCCTGATCGGCGGCGCGCTCTTGCGTCAGACCGAGACGGTCCTCGACTACACCGAGTCCACCACGAGCCCCGGGGTGCGCGTGCGTTGCCTCGATCCTGGCGAGAGCTGCCTGGCCGTGCCCGCTTGCAGCGTGGACGAGGGCGCGGCCACGCCCGAGTTCGAGGACGCCTCCGGCGGCCGCACGAGCTGCTGCTTTGGCCTGCCCAGCGACCTGCTCGCGCACGTCGTCTTGTCTGGTGAGGGCAAGCCGACCCCGCGGATCGAGGACGGGTGCTGCTCGGCGCTGTCGCGGGCGGCCCTCGCCGACCTCCAGTCGCCGGGCCTCGATCTATGCACGGGCGTCGACCTACCTTGAGGCTTTGCGAAAGCCCCCTTCTGAAACCAGTCACGAGCCGGAAGGCGAGCGTTTGGGGTGAACGGAGGGGGATCTGCCCCCGCAGTGAGGCTTTGCGAAAGCCCCCTTCTGAAACCAGTCACGAGCCGGAAGGCGAGCGTTTGGGGTGAACGGAGGGGGCTCTGCCCCCGCAGTGAGGGGGCTTTGCGAAAGCCCCCTTCTAACTAGTGCAGGCTGAAGTTGCCCTGCATCCCGACGAGGCGCTGGGGGTCGACGCCGATCGCCTGCAGCGCCTCGGCCCACATGCGCTCCGGGTCGGTCTCGAACAAGAAGTCGACGTTGACGCCCGCGCGGGGGTCGTCGTCTTCGAGCACGGGAACGAGCACCCAGCTGCCCGCGGCGATCTCGGACTCGAGCTGTCCCCCACCCCAGCCGGCGTAGCCGAGCAGGAACAAGAAGCGCGCGTCCTCGCCGCCAAAGCTTGTCTGTTCGTCGCGGAGGATCGACTCGAGCGAAGTCGTCAGCCACAGGCCCGAGAGCAGGCGCTTGGCCTCGGCGTCCCAGCCGGACTGGTCGTGGAGGAACCACCCACGGATCTGCTCCACAGGGCCACCCAAGCGGATCTGCGCGTCGGGATCGCCGTGCCATTCGAGTTCGAGTGACTCGGCGACCTCACCCACCCTGGTGCTCATCGGGCTGTTGAGAACCAGGCCCAGGGCGCCCTGCTCGCCATGGTCGAGCATCAGCACCACCGAGCGGTGAAAGTTTGGATCGAGCAGCTGCGGGACCGCGCACAGCAAGTGCCTGGCCAAGCTGGTCGTCTCTTGCTGCGGCTCGCTCACCCGGGGAGGTTAGCGCAAGCGGGGCACGCCGGCACCCCCGCCGGCGGCCCACGCCCGTGGCTCGCTCACTCCCACTCGATGGTCGCGGGCGGCTTGCTCGAGATGTCGTAGCAGACCCGGTTGATCCCCCGGACCTCGTTGATGACCCGGTTGCTGATGTTCCCCAGCACTTCATAGGGCAGGTGCGCCCAGTCGGCCGTCATCGCGTCCACGCTCTCGACGGCGCGCACCGCCAGGACGTTCTCGTAGGTGCGCGCGTCGCCCATCACCCCGACGGACTGGACCGGCAAGAGCACGCCGAAGACCTGCCACAGATCGCGGTACAGGCCGGCCTTGCGAATCTCCTCGAGGATGATCGCGTCGGCCTCGCGCAGCACGTCACAGCGGGCCTTGGTGACCTCGCCGAGCACGCGCACGGCCAGCCCCGGCCCCGGGAAGGGGTGGCGCCAGACCATCTCCTCGGGCAGGCCGAGGTGTAGGCCGAGGACCCGGACCTCGTCCTTGAAGAGCTCGCGCAGCGGCTCGACCACCCGCATGTTCATCTTCTCGGGCAGGCCGCCCACGTTGTGGTGGGTCTTGATCGTGGCCGAGGGTCCGCGCGCGCTGACCGACTCGATCACGTCGGGGTAGAGCGTGCCCTGGACCAGGAAGTCGGCGCCGCCGAGGGACTTGGCCTCGGCGTCGAAGACGTCGATGAAGGTCGCCCCGATGCGCTTGCGCTTGACCTCGGGGTCGGTGACCTCCGCGAGGCGCTCGAGGAAGAGCTCGCCCGAGTCGGCGACGACCAGGGGGTTGTGCAGGCGGGCGTTGAACATCGCCTCGACCTGCGCGCGCTCGTCTTTTCGCAGCAGGCCGTTGTCGACGAAGATGCAGTGCAGGCGCTCGCCGATGGCCCGCTCGACCAGGGCCGCGGCCACGGAGGAGTCGACCCCACCGGACAGGCCGCAGATCACCCGGCCCTGCGGCCCGACCTGCTCGCGGATGCGCTCGACGGCCTCCTCGACGAAGGCGCCCATGCTCCAGTCGCGGCGAAAGCCGCACAGATCGAGGAAGCGGCCGAGCAGCTGCGTGCCCCGGCGAGTGTGGCTGACCTCGGGGTGGAACTGCACGCCCCACATCCGCCGCGCCTCGCTGGCGATGGCCGCGTGGGCGCAAGAGCGCGAGTGGGCCACGGTCACGAAGCCCTCGGGCAGAGACTCGACCTCGTCGCCGTGGGACATCCACACCGGCTCCTCGTGGCCGCGCTCCGTGGGCCCCTGGGCCGCGATCTCGCCCATGGGTCCGGCGGGCTCGTCGACGATGATCATCGCGTGGCCGTACTCGCGCTCGACGGCCGGGCGGACCTTGCCGCCGAGGCCCGAGACCATGGCGAACATCCCGTAGCAGATGCCGAGCACGGGCAGGCCCTGACCCTCGCACCAGCGCAGCACGGCCGGATCGAGCTGCGGCGCGCCCTCGTCGTAGATCGACGAGGGGCCGCCCGAGAGCACCACGCCCTTGGGCCGCTTGGCGATCAGCTCGTCGAGGGGATGGTCGAAGGGCAGGATCTCCGCGTAGACGCCGAGCTCGCGCACGCGCCGGGCGATCAGCTGGGTGACCTGGGATCCGAAGTCGAGGACGATCAGGGTCTCGTGGGTGCTCACGCTCATCCCGGTTACTCCATGCGGTAGTTGGGGGCTTCTTTGGTGATGATCACGTCGTGGACGTGGCTCTCGCGCAGGCCCTGGCTGGAGATCCGCCGGAACACCGCGCGCTCGGCCAGCTGCGGGATGCTGGCCGCGCCGACATAGCCCATGCCCGAGCGCAGGCCGCCGAGCAGCTGGTAGATGCTGTCGCCGAGGCGCCCGCGGTAGGGCACGCGGCCCTCGATGCCCTCGGGCACGAGCTTGCGCTCCTCCTCGACGCCCGACTGGAAGTAGCGGTCCTTGGAGCCGGACTTCATGGCGCCGATCGAACCCATGCCGCGGTAGACCTTGTAGGAGCGGCCCTGGTAGAGCACGAGCTCGCCGGGGGCCTCGTCCGTGCCCGCGAGCAGGCTGCCGATCATCACGGCGTCGGCGCCCGCGGCGAGGGCCTTGACCACGTCACCCGAGTACTTCACGCCGCCGTCGGCGATGATCGGAGCGCCGTGCTTCTTGGCCGCCGCGGCGACGTCCATGATCGCGCTGATCTGGGGCACGCCGACGCCCGCGACGACGCGGGTCGTGCAGATCGAGCCCGGCCCGATGCCGACCTTGACGCCGTCGGCTCCAGCCGCGACGAGGGCCTCGTAGGCGGCCGGGGTGGCGATGTTGCCGGCGATGATCTGGAGGTCCGGGTGCTCGGCGCGCACGGCCTCGACCACGTCGAGCACGCCCTTGCTGTGGCCGTGGGCGGTGTCGACGACGATCACGTCGACCTCCTGCTCGACCAGGGCCGCGACGCGCTGCATGGTGTCCGCCGAGGTCCCCACGGCCGCGCCCACGCGCAGGCGCCCGTCGGCGTCCTTGTTGGCGTTGGGGTAGCTGTCGGACTTGAGGATGTCCTTGACCGTGATCAGCCCGATCAGGTGGCCGCTCTTGTCGACGACGAGCAGCTTCTCGATCCGGTTTTGGTGGAGGATCAGCCGGGCCTTGCCGGGCGCGATGCCCTGGGGAACGGTGATCACCTGCTTGGTCATGACGTCCTCGACCTTTTGGTCGAAGTTGGTCTCGAAGCGCAGGTCACGGCTGGTCAGGATGCCCAGCGGCTTGCCCGGCTGACCGGGGTTTTGGACGACCGGGAGCCCCGAGAAGCCGTGGGTCTCCATCAGCCGCAGGGCCTCGCGCAGCGTGGCCTCCGGGGCGATCGTCAGCGGATCGGCGACCATGCCGGTCTCCGACTTCTTGACCCGGCGGATCTCCCGGGCCTGGCCGTCGATGCTGAGGTTCTTGTGGACGATGCCGATGCCGCCCATGCGGGCCATGACGATCGCCGTCTCGGCCTCGGTCACCGTGTCCATGGCCGCCGAGATCAGCGGGGACTTGAGGGTGATGCCGCGGGTCAGCCGGGTCGAGATGTCGACGTCCCGCGGGAGCACCTCGGAGTAGCCGGGCTCGAGCAGAACATCGTCAAAGGTGAGGGCTTCGCGGATCTCGTCTCGTGAAAAGCTGGCCATGGTCGCCTCGTCACCCCGACGACCGAGCCGAGACAGCGGCCCCGAGGAATTCCGGGGAGTATAGGGAGCCGCGTGCGGATGCAACAGGGCGCGGGCCCGAGACGGCGCGCGCGCGAAGCCAGGCCCAGGTGGCCGCGCCAGGCTCCCTGCGCCGACGTCACCGACGCGTCACCTCCGCCAGCGCTCGATCTCACCGCGGGCGCGCGAGGGATCACTCGTGAGTCGAATCCCTGCGATCCGGGGGAGCCGAGGCGGGCGGGATGGACGCAGCCGCGCCTCACTTGCAGCGCGGATAGACCCAGGCCTTGGCCTTCTCGACCGCGCGGTGTTGCTTGCCCAGAGCTTCGCTCAGCTGCGCGAGGGCGTCGCGGGCGTCCTTGCAGCGCTTGGCCGCGACCAGAGCCTCGATGCGGTAGGTCTTGGCGGCGCGGGACTCGGGATCGAGCTTCAGCGCCTCGTCAAACTGCGCGAGAGCGTCCTTGGCGGCGCCCTGGGCCACGAGCAGGCGGCCGTAGTTGACGCGCACCGGGGCCTGATCGGGGACCGCGTCGACGAGCCAGCGCATGTGGACCTCGGACTGCTCGAGCTTGCCGAGCTCGAGCAAACCACGCGCGACCTCGAGGCGCAGCGGCGGCGAGTCTGGGACCAGCTTGGCCACTTGCTCGAACTCGGCGGCGGCCTCGTCGGCGCGCGCGGCCTTCATCAGCAGCCGGGCGTAGAGCAGGCGGATGTCCACGCCTGCCGCCCCCGGCTCGCCCTCGATGGCGCTGTGAGCGTGCTCGAGCGCGCGGGCGTCGTCGCCCAGGCGCGCGTAGACCTGCGCGAGGGTGTAGGAGGTGTCCACGCTCGGCGCGAGGCGAGCCGCGGTCTCGAGGGCCTGGGCCGCGTCCTCGAGGCGGCCGAGATCGAGGAGCACGACGCCGAGGGCGAGGTGGGCGTCGGCGAGGCTGGGGTCGCGCTCGAGGGCAGCCTGGAGGTGGCCGATGGCGGCCTTCTTGTCGGCATCCGTGGCCGTGAAGCGCAGGCCGACGAGGTTGCCCAGGGCCGCGTGGGGCAAGGCGTCGTCGGGGTCGAGGGCGATGGCGCGCTCGTAGGCGGCCATCGCCTCGTCGTCGCGGTCGAGGTGGCTCAGGGCGTTGCCGCGGACGTAGTGAAAGCGGGCGTGATCGGGGCGCTCGACGATCGCCGCGTCCATCAGCTCGAGCGCGCGCGCCGGCTCGCCCTTGGCGATCAGCGCCTCGGCGTCGACGATCGCAGGATCCGCGCTGGCCATGCCCGCGGTGACCTCGGCGATCCCGCCGGGGCCGCCGCCCGAGAGCGAGGCGTCGCCGAGGTCCTCGTCTTCGCCGTCCTCGCCGCCATCTTTGGGGTGCTCGGTCTCCCCTCCCCCGCGCTCACAGGCGCTCGTGGTCAGCGAGGCGACCATGACCAGGGCCAGCGACAGGGATCGGGACCAAGTGGAGATGGCGCGCCGCATGCCCCGCGGTGTACCACGGCCGCGCGCGCTCGTGCGCCTCTCCTGTGCCCGCCCTCGCCCTCGCCCTCGCCCTCGCCCTCGCCCGGTGCTACCCGGCGCCCTCGCGGCTCATCGCCTCGGCTTCGCCCTCCTCCTCCTCCATCCCCGCCCCATCTTCGACCACCCTCAGCACTGGCGCCGAGTGGCTCGCGCTCGCGCTCGCGTCCAGGAACTCGAAACGCGCGACGGCGTCTTCGCACGCGGCGAGGGCCTCTTCGTAGTTCGAGAAGTGCATCTGCTGGTTGCGAATCTGCGGGCTCATCTCGAGAAAGAAGCCGAGCAGCGAGCCGAGACGCGAGGGCATGTAGTACGCGGTGAAGGTCGGGATCGGCTCGAGGACGTCTTCGTAGTTGGCACGAAAGCGCCTGCGGAGGTCTTGCGTCCAGCGCAGGATCTCCATGATCACCTGGCGCTCGGGGAGCTCGACCTCGGCGATGTCGTAGAGCAGCACGTGAGCCTTTGGATGATCGACGAGGTCGTCGATGTCCGCCTCGAAGCGCGCGATGTCTTCTGCGCTCAGCCGCCCGCGCAGGCGCGCGACGACGAGCGGCCGGCGGCTATCGTCGAAGTCGTACACGACTCATTGTAGGACGGGTTTGGCCGGTCACCCACGTCGTGTCCGCAAGTTTGCACGGATCGACTTGGCGAGCGCATCGCGCTGCTCGTCATCGAGCTTGCTGACGTAGAACACGGCGTCGACGCGCCCCATCTCCGTGTTGATCCGCGCGATCTCGATGTCGAGGTCGAGGGCGGCGAAGGAGCGCGAGATGCGAGCGGCGACCCCGGCGTTGGCGAAGGTCTCGACGTCGACGATCGTCCGGCTGCCGCCGGGATCCTGGGAGAAGCGGACCTTGGTCGAGCGCCGCCTCGTCTTGCTGCGCCGCCTCCCCGGGAGCGGCGGCATGGGCTCCGCCAGGGCCTCCGCGCCGGGGGCGTGGACCAGCGCGTCGACCAGCGCGCGCTCGAGCTGCACGACCCACTCCGAGGACGGGCGCCCGTTGGCCCCGAGGGCGGCCAGGGTCGCCCCCGTGTCGCGCGGGACCACGCGAAACACGTCGAGGGCGATGCGCGGGTAAAAGGGCACGGAGAACACGTCGGCGGCCATGACCTCGAGGCCGCGCTCGGCCATGCACGAGGTCAACACGGCGAGCAGGCCGCGATGGTCGGGGGTGACCACCGTCAGGCGCAGCGCTCCGGAGCCCTCGGCGACGTCGATCAGCACGCGGCGCTGAGGGCTCTCGCGCAGGCGATCGAGGAGCTGGCGGTGCTCGCGGCGCAGGTCCTGATCGAAGAGGCTGTAGTAGCGCAGCGGCAGGCCCTCGGGCTCGTCCTCGCGCGGGCGCCTCGCCGTGGTCTCGCGCCGCCGCGAGCTCGCAAATTCGGCCGCCGTGCGCAGGTAGAGCTCGTCGAGCAAGGTCAGCTTCCAGCTCGTCAGGTACTCGGGCGAGACGTTGGCCATGTCCGCGAGGCTGACGAGGTAGAGCTCGTCGAGGGTCCGGCGATCCCCGACCAGCTCGGCGAACTCGCGGATCTGCAGCTCGTCGGTGAGGTCGCGCTTTTGGCTGAGCATCGGCATGGTCTGGTGCTGCTCGACCAAGAACGCGCAGCGCGTGACCGCGTCCTCGTCGAGGCGGGCGCGCTGGGCCGCGAGGCCGGCGATCCGCGCCCCTTCGGCGCACTGATCCCCAAACGGCTTGCCCGCGTCGTGGAGCAGCGTGGCCATGTAGAGCGGGCGGGGATCGTCGACGCTCAGGTGCACCGCCGTGGCCATGGGGAAGTCCTTGCGGTGGTCGCCGCGGGCGATGGACTTGAGGAATTCGACGGCGTAGAGGCTGTGCTGATCGACGGTATAGACGTGCAGGCCCTCGTGCTGCATGCGCCCGCGGGAGGCGGCGAACTCGGGGACCAGGCGCTGGAGCAGGCCGACCTCGTGGCACAGCTCCAGGGGCGTCGGCGAGCCGACATCGGCCGGGTCGATCAGCAGGTCCACGAAGCGCGCCTGGGCCTCGGGGTCGTTGGCCAGGCGCTCGTCCCCGGCGGGGATCGCCATCACGGCCTCGACGATCACGTCGAAGGTCGGACCCGAGAGCCCGAGGTTGTGATCGCGGGCGAGGGCCAGGGCCTCGAGGCAGAGCACCGGGGACTCGGCGAAGCGACCCTTGCCGTAGTGGCGCAGGCGCCCGTCGAGGGCGTGGAAGCGCTCGTCGATGCGCTGGTCGATGTCTGCGCGGATCCGCGGCGGCTGGCAGCGCGCGACCACCCGGCCGCCGTGGCGCTGGATATCCCGAGCCGCCTGGTAATAGTCCTGCATGCAGGCCTCGATCGCCTCGACGAGTTCGCGGTGATCCGCGCTCAGCGGCTCGCCCGGGCGCACGCGGCCGAGCAGCTCGGGGACGCCCTCTTGGTACTGAAAATTGAGCCGATCCTGGGTCCGCCCGGCGACCAGGTGCAGGGCCGCGCGCAGGCGCAAGATGGTGTCGCGGGCCTCGGTCAGCAGCCGCGCGACACGACGCGGGACCCCGCTGGCGCGGATCGCCGACTCGACCTTGGCGGGATCCCAGGGCTCGGCGCGGCTGCGCCGGGCCATCAGCGCCCACTCGAACACCGAGATGTCGCGGGTGCCCCCGGGGCCAAATTTGAGATCGGGCTCGACCTGGTAGACCGTCGTGCCAAAGCGGCGCTCTCGCAGGCCCTGCTCGTCGAGCAGGCGCTGGAGGAAGCTCGCGCGCTGCGGGCCAAAGAAGCGCCGGTGGGCCTCGTCGCCGACCTCGTCGTAGAGCTGGCGATCCCCAGCCAAAAAGCGCATGTCGAGCAGCGCCGTGCACGAGGACAGATCCTCGGCGGCGGCCTCGAGCCAGCCCTCGGGGTGCTGCACGGTGGTCCGCAGGCGCAGGCCCGCGTCCCACAGCGGATGGGTGAACTCGCGGATCCACTCGCCGAAGGCCTCGTCGCCCTCTTGCCCGGGCTCGGTGCACAGGACCGTGAGATCGATGTCGCTGTAGGGGCAGTGCTCGCCGCGGGCGAGGCCGCCGAACACGACGATCGCCAGCTTGCCAAAGCGGCTGCCGGCGCGGCCCACGGCCAGGGCGCAGGCAGGGGTGATGCGCTCGACGATCCGCTCGCCAAAGCGGTGCAAGAGCGCGCCACCGCGGGGATCCTCGGGCAGCGCGCTGCCCACTGCCTCGCGCGCGGCGATGAACTCCTCGCGCAAGGAGAGCCGCGGCGCGACCGGTTCGTGCTCGAGGACGGTCGACATCGCCCCGAGTGTAGCGCCCTCCCCTATGGGTCGGCGAAGGCCGCGGCGAAGGGCGTGTAGTTGTCGGGTCCGTAGCCAGGATCGAAGATCCCGAAGGCCACGCAGTCGAAGGCCCCCGCGCGGGCGGCGAGGGCGTCGCGGTAGAGCGCGGCGACGATCCCCGCCGGGTTGCCGAAGGCCCCGCAGCCGAAGGCGCTGAGCACCGCGTGGCGCAGGCCCGCGGCGATCAGCGTGTCGAGCTGAGCCGCGATCTTGGCCTGGGCGATCCCGCGGTCGAAGGGCCGGCCGTCGCGGAGGTCGAGGGCCGCGGCGCGCAGCTCGTAGAAGGGAAAGATCGCCTCGGGCTCGAGCCAGGCGTAGCCGAGGTCCTCGCGCTCGCGGATCTCCGGGCCGCGCACGCAGACCCGCGGGCGCTCGGCGTCGAGGAGCACGCGGCCGTCGACGCCGTTGATCAGCCGGGTGTACGCGGGCAGGTAGCGCTCCGTCTGCGGGTCCATCTCGTCGCGGCCGAGGGCGAAGTGGCAGTCGCTGCGGCGAAACAGGTTCTCCTCCTGGGCGGCGGTCCCCTCGACGTAGGCCCCGCCGGGGCGGTAGGCGTTGGCCATGTTGAGCACGGCGAAGGTCTGGCCCCAGGCCTTGGTGAGCCCGGCGCAGACCTCTCCCCAGTCACCGGCGATCACCTGCACGCCGGGCGAGGGCGGACCGCCCGCGGCCGCCCTCGCCTCGCGCCAGCGCGCGAGGTTGGCCGCGGCCTGGCGGTGAAAGCGGTCCGGGGGATCCGCCTCGTCGAAGGCCGCCACGGTCTCGCGCAACACGGCGCGGCGCCGGGCGAGCACCGGATCTGCGTAGCGCCCTCGGGCGAAGGCTTGCTCGGGGGGGATGCTGCGACCCACGCCCCGAACTTAGCCGAGCTTTGCCGAGCTTAGTAGGCCCCCGGCAACTCGCAGAGCGCAGGATCGAGCGCCGCGTCCTCGACCTTGGCGCGGCAGTAGTCGAGGGCCTCCTCGGCGCGCTCGAGCATCGGGGCGGTCTGGGTCTCGAGGGCCTCGCAGTAGGCGTCGCGCTGCTTGTCCGTCGTCTGGCTCTCACTGAGGGGGAGGCCGAGCAGCGCGTCGGAGAAGCCCCGGTAGGTCAGGGCCGAGCGCGCCGAGGCCAGGGCGATCCAGCGCGGGCTGCCGGAGGTCTTGACCGCCTCGTAGGCCGCGGTGATCGCCTGGGCCTTCTCGAGCTTCTGGCGGAAGAAGGCCGCGAAGGCGTCCTTGGACAGGGCGGTGCGTCCGGGCGACTCGGCGAAGTCGAGGCCCCGGGGGCCACGCAGCGCGAGGTAGTCCTCGAGCTGCGCGTCGGCGAGTAGGGTCTTGGCCTCGCCGATGGCCGCGGCCAGGGCCTCCTGCTCGGCCGCCGACTCGAGGGGCGAGGCCGTCGCGGCGAGCTGCGTGGCCAGGCGCAAGTGCTCGATGGCCTGCTCGGCGTTCGCGTCGCGTGGGCGCTCGGTGTAGAGCGTCGCCGTCGCGCAGCTCACCGCTATCTGCGGCGCCGCTCCCGACCCTTCCCCCGACCCCTCCCCCGACTCTGAAGCGCGCTCGATGCTCAGGCACAGGCCATCGGTGGCCTCCGGGCAGGAGCGGCGCCAGAGCACCGCGCCGACGCTCGCCTCGGCGATCAGCCGGCGCGAGACGCCTCCGCTGTCCTCGAACTCGCTGAGATAGGCTTCCGCGATGGCCAGGCGGGCGGTGTCGTCCTCGGCCGCGATCAGCTTGGCGAGCTGTTCGCGGGCCGCCTCCAAGGTGTCGCCCGCCTCGTCGTCCTCGGGCGCCGGCGCGGCCACGCCCTCGCCCTCGCCCTCGCCCTCGCCCGGGTCCCCGCCGCCCTCGTCTTTCATCAGCAACATGCCGCCCAGGACGATCAGCATCGAGGCCGCCGCCGCGCCGATGATCCGCACCCGCCTGCGCGCGCGCCCAGGCCGACGGAGCTCGCCGAGTTCGCCGAGGACCGCCTGCATGTCGGGGAAGCGCGCCTTGGGATCGCGGGCGATCCCCTGGCTGATGGCGCTGCGCAGCCCCCCGGGCAGCCCGCGGACCCGCAGCTCGCGGGAGTCCCCGTCCAACACCGCGCGCATGGTCTGCTCCACGGTCGCCCCGTTGAACGGCCGCTCGCGGGCCAGGGCCTCGTAGAGCGCCACGAAGAACGAGAACTGATCGCTGGCGGGCGTCGGCGTCTCGCCGAGGAACTGCTCCGGCGCCATATAGGCCGGCGTGCCCATGATCTCGCCGGTCTCGGTCAGCGCGACCTCGGTCAGCGGGGCGTCGCCCTGGGCCGAGAGCGCGGCGACGCGATCGTCCTCGCTGCCCGTGGCCACCAGGCCAAAGTCGACCACGCGCACGCGGCCATCCTTGCCGACGATCACGTTGTCGGGCTTGAAGTCGCGGTGGACGAGGCCCGCGGCGTGGGCCGCCGCGAGGCCCTGGGCGGCCTGCTCGAAGACCGCGACGATCGCCTCCCAGGCCCGCGGCTCGGCGTCCAGCCAGGCCCGCAGGCTCTGGCCTTCGATATACTCCATGGCCACGAAGAGCAGCCCCTCGTGCTCGCCGACCTCGAACACCTGGACCACGTTGGGGTGGGCGAGCTTGGCCAGGGCCTTGGCCTCGCGGCGCAGGCGGGCCTGGGCCGCGGTCGAGATCCGGTCGTAGCGGACGAGCTTGAGGGCGACGAGGCGGCCGAGCTCCTCGTCCTCGGCCAGGTAGACGGTGCCCATGCCCCCGCTGCCCAGGGGGTGCTGAATGACGAAGCGGCCGACGCGGCGCGGTCCAGCCCCGCCAAAGAGGAAGTCGCGGATCCGGGCCTTGAGCCCGCCGGCGCCCGGGTGCACGCCGCTGGCTTGGGTGCTCGGCGCGTCCGCGTTGGCTTCGCCGGGCGCGATCGGCTTGGAGGAGATGGTCTCGAGGTGGGTTTCGTGTCGCACGTTCATGGGGGCCTTCGCTCCCTGAGTGTCGGGGTCCTCCTTCGTGATCACGGCGAGCAGATTTTTTTCGAGGTCGGTCGAGACCAGTCGAGTTCAGGGCGCAGGCTCGCCGACGAGGCGCTCGCGGAGCGCTCGGGCCCAATCGTCGAGCTTGGTCAGGGTCTCGTCGAGCGCGACCCCCGAGTCGGCCATGGCCTCCAGGGCCTGAACCAGGCGCTGCCTGCCGATCCGCAGCCGGCTGCGCGCCGTGCCGTGGGGGATGTCGAGGGCCGCGGCGATCGCCTTGCCGTCCATCTCCTCCCAGTAGTGCAGCTCGAGCACGACCTGATAGTCCAGGGGGATGCTGCGCAGGGCCTGGAGCAGCCGGGCCTGCTGCTCCTCGCCGCGCAGCATGGTGCTCGCGCCGGGGGCCAGGTCGGCCACGGAGTGGTGGCCAAAGTCGAGGCGATCACGCTCGCGCCGCTTCGCCCGGTAGTGGTTGCGCAGCACGTTGTAGGCCACGCCAAACAGATAGGTGCGATAGGACGACGCCCCGCGGAAGCGATCGCGGCCCTCGAGGGCGATCAAGAAGGTGCGCTGGAGCAGGTCCTCGAGGCCCGAGTCGACCTTGTTGCGAAAGAAGCACTCGATCGAGTCGTAGTGGCGCTCGAAGAGGATGCTGCCCGCGCGATCGTCTCCGTCACGCCAGCGCTGGGCGAGCTCGAGATCGTCGACCATCGCGCCCACGATAGCAGCCGCTACTCGCCCTCGAGGCGCCCAGAAAAGTACAGGCGTGCGCCGTTTGGCCGCGTCTCACTGCGCGCCAGCTCCCAGCCCGGCGCGAGGTCCAGCTCGAGCTCGACGCGGCTCTCGTCGCGGCGGACCTCGAGCACGACGAGCGCGGCCTCATCCCGCGGCCGCGCGCCCGTGAAGGTGGGCATCGCCCCTGCGCCGTCGATCCACAGCAGCAAGCGCTGGCTGGCGAGGACGCGGCTGTGGACGGTGACCGGGGCGGCGCCGGTCAAGACGAGCTCGACGCCTCCCTCGCTGGCCTCGCCCTCGAGGCTCAAGCCGGTGAGGATGACGAGGCCGCGAGCCAAGCTTGGATCGCGGTGGGGCGCGAGCTCGTCGGGCGCCTCGGACAGGCTCGGCGCCGGCGGGAGCTGAGCGAGGAGCAGCTGCGCTTCACCGCGCAGAGGCCCCCACAGCTCGCTGGGGTCGCCGGCGCTCTCGGCGTCCCCGCTGACCTCGGCCTCGATCGCCGCGAGCGCCAGCCGGTCGCCATAGAACTGACGGATCGAGGAGCCCTCGGGCAGGCGCTCGAGGTCCCAGCTCTGCGGCTCGAGCTCGGGCTCGTCCGACGCCTCGCCTCGCGCGGGGACGGGCTCGCGGGGATCTCCCGCTGTCGCGTCGGCCCCCTCCCCTGCCGGAGCCTTCGCACCGATCTCCTCTGTAGACTCCGCAAATTCGGCGCCCTGTGCCCGCTGCCCCGGCTGTGGAGGGAGAGCAGGCATGACTGCTGGCCCACTGGGGGCTCGCGGCGCGCCCACTCCCCGGCGCTCGAGCGTCTCGCTGGGGGCCTCGCCCGCCACGGCCTGGAGCAGCCGAGCGGCCCGGCGGTGCTCGGGGTCCGTGGACGCGAGCAGCTCTCGACGCAGTGCTGCGGGGACCTCACCGCCATATATCGCGGCCCGAGCCCGGGCCAGGAGCGGGTCCCCCTCGGGCGTGGTCGGCTCGGGCTCGGCCGGGGTCTCGGACTCGGCGCGCGCCTCCTGCCCGCCCACGGGCGCCTCGCCCATGGGCTCCGCGCAGCCGAGGAGCTCGACCAGCGCAATGCACGCGAAGGGACGACGAGGCACGAGCAAGGAGACTAGGACCTGCTCAGACAGCGCTCAAGAGGTGCGAAAACTGCCGGACGCGCAGAATGTCTACAGTACCTAAAGACGGCGTGGTCAGCGACAATGGCACATAATGACAAAACGTCCGCTCGAATCTGAAATTTCCGTAGAAGTGAACGGGATCGAGATCCGCTGGAACCTCGAGCCCGACACCAGCTTGATGTACGCCGCCGAGCACCCCTCGATGATGCTCTGGGTCGAGACCACCATCGCGGGGCTGATGCAAGGCATGCAGCGCATGGTTGGCACGGAGCGCTTCAACCTGAGCATGTTCGGCGGAGGCCGCGAAAGCGTCGAAGGCGACTGGGCGCTGATCCAGAAGGCGAAGAGCTTCGAACAGGGCTTCGTCGAGCTGGCCGAGATCGCCGTGGCCTGCGGCTGGGGGTCCTGGACGCTTCAGTCCGTCAGCCGAGACTCCAAGCGGGCGGTGTTCCGCATCTTCAATTGCTGGGAGGCCCTCTACCAGCGCGCCCTCGGGGTCACCTGGGGCTCCAACTTCACCTCGGGCAAGTTCGCCGGGCTGTGCTCGCGGCTCTTCGGGGTCAATTGCTGGGCCACGCAGACCCAGTTTCAGGCCCAGGGCGCGGCCTACGACGAGTTCGAGGTCTACGCCTCGGACATCTCCCTCGAGGACGAGCACGACAAGCTCCTGGCCACGGACAATGCCACGCGAGCAGACCTCGCGGTGGCCCTCAAGCGCCTGGAAGAGGAGAACACCGAGCGCCGGCGAGCCGAGCAGGAGGCCCAGGAGCGCCTGACCATGATCGAGACCCTCTCGGCGCCGATCCTCGAGGTCTGGGACGGGGTCTTGGCCCTGCCGATCCTCGGGAGCCTGACAGCGGAGCGCAGCACCGAGCTGATGGAGCGCCTGCTCGCGGAGATCCAGCGCACCCGATCCGTGTTTGCGATCCTCGACCTCACGGGGGTCGACGTGGTCGATACCTATACCGCGGACCACCTGCTGCGGATGGTCCGCGCCGTCGAGCTGCTGGGAACTCAGTGCATCATCACGGGGATCCAGCCCGCGGTGGCCCAGACCATGGTGAACATTCAGGCAAACTTTGGGGACATCGTGACCCGCGCGACCCTGCGCGGTGGACTCGAGTACTGCATGTCCCGCCCTCGGGACCTCTGAGGATCCGCCCTCGCAGGTGCCCGCAGGCGCCGTCTCGGGGGTGGGGAGAGCGGCGGTGTGCTCCTTTGTGCCACCTGCCCGGCCTTGCAGGGGGAACGGCCTTGCACGGCACTTTCGCAGGGAATTCACCGCCGGTGCACTCGCCGCCCCTGATACACTTTCGCTCCATTTCGGTCCCCAGACCGACCGAAGTGCACGGAGCTGGCACCCCATGACCTCGAAGACCGAGCAGTCCTTTGCCGCGGCCCTGCGCGCCGCTGAAAACGCGCCCGATAGTGATGACGCCTGGGACCACCTCGAAGAGCTCGCCGAGAGCCTTCAAAAGCCCGAAGAGGTGGCCAACCTCTACCGCGAGCTCCTCGGCCGCGGCCTGGGCAAGGAGGTCTTCGGTCCACTCTCCGAGCGAGCCGTCAACTTCCACGAAGAGTGGTTCGGCGAGGAGCCCGAGGTCATCACCGACCTGCTCACGGACATCATCACCCGTGACCCCGAGGCCACCTGGGCCTTCGATCGCCTCACGGTCACGCTGACCGCCGCCGAGCAGTGGGACCAGCTGCTCGGCGTCTACGACCGCACGCTCGCGGTGACCTCCGACGAGGAGATCCGCAAGCGCTTGCTCGACGACGCCTCGCACGTCGCCAAGGACTTCGCGGATCAGCAAGAGCGCGCCGCCGACTACATGGTCAAGCTGCTCGAGCTCGACCGCGGCAACAGCAAGCTCGAGGCCAACCTCGCCCGCCTGCTCGAGCGACAGGAGCGCTGGCTCGACCTCATCGATCTCTGGCGCGGGCGCCTGCCCCAGCTCTCCGCCGTCGAGGCTCGCTCGCTGCGGGTCGAGATCGCCGCGTGCTATCTCGACAAGCTCGGCGACTCGCAAAAGGCGATCGACGAGCTCGAGGCGCTGCTCGAGGAGAGCGCCGGCCACGAAGAAGCCTGCACCCAGCTCGAGCGCCTGCTCGAACACGACAGCGCCGCCCTGCCCCTGCGCCGTCGCGCCCTGTCCTTGCTGCGCCGCAACTACGACGCGGCCGAGCGCCCCGAGGACGTGATCCGCGTGCTCGAGCGAGCGCTGCGCTTCGTCGACGACGACGAGAAGTCGACGCTCTACCGCGAGCTCGGCAGCCGGCTGAGCATCGCCGGCGACGACGGCCGGGCGATGCAGCACTACGCCGCGCTGCTGACCATCGATCCCAGCGACGCCGACGCGCGCAAGCAGCTCGGGACGCTGGCCGAGCGCTCCGGCCAGCACGACCTCCACGCGATCTCGCTGGTCGCCGCCGCCGAGGCCAGCGAGGGCGGCCAGCAGATCACCTTGCTGCTCGAGGCCGCCCACGCCTACCGCGATCTGATCGACGACGCCGAGCAGGCCGCCGAGCTCTACGGGCGCGTGCTCGAGTCGGACCAGGTCGACAAGAGCGCCGCCCTCGAGGCCGCGCACAGCCTCGCCGAGCTGCTCGCCGAGGCCGGCGAGGACGCCCGCCGCCTCGACGTGCTCGAGACCCTCGCCGGGCTCGAGCGCGTCGCCGCCGTGCGCAAGTCGATCCTCGGCGACGCCGCCCGCCTGGCCGAGGGCCTGAGCCAGGCCGATCGCGCGCTGTCGATCTGGCAGCGCCGCCTGGCCCTCGAGGCCGAGGACGTCGAGGCCCGCGACGCGGTCATCGAGCTGCTCGCGGCCAACGAGCGCTGGGACCAGCTGGTCTCCGCGCTGCGCGAGCGCGCCGCCTCCCCCACCCTCGAGCAGCAGCGCCGCGCCGACCTCGTCCGCGCCGCGCAGATCCTCGCCGATCGTCTCGAGCGCCTGCCCGAGGCCGTGAGCGTGTGGCTCGAGGTCCGCGAGTCCTTTGGCGACGAGCCCGAGACCCTCGACGCGCTCGACGCTCTGATGGCCCAGACCGATCGCTGGCAGGAGCTCGCCGAGCTGCTCTCGGGCTCGGCCGGTGCCGGCCGCGAGCGCGCCGCCCAGACCCTGACCCGCCTCGGCGACATCCACCGCGAGCACCTCGGCGATCCCGAGACCGCGGCCCGCTACTACGCCCAGGCCCTGGGCGTGGACGCCTCCAACGAGCGGGCGATCACCGGCCTGCGCGTGCTCCTGGACGTCGAGGCCTGCCGCCACGTGGCCGGCGAGGCCCTCGCCCAGGCCTTCCGCAGCGCCGGCGACTGGGAGGCTGGCCTCGAGATCCTCGACGAGCGCATCGACGGCGCCCCCGATCCGGGCGAGAAGGCCCGGCTGCTGCGCGAGGCGGCCATGCTCTACGAGCGCCGCGCCGACGACCTGGTCAAGGCCCACGCGGTCCTGGTCCGCGCCCTGCCCTTCGCCCCCGAGGACGTCGCCCTCGAGCACGACCTGCTGCGCCTCGCCAAGGAGACCGCGGCCTGGTCCGAGACCGCCGTGGCCTTCGACCTCGCCGCCGACGCGGCCGAGTCCAAGGCCCGCGCCGCCCAGCTGCTCTTCGAGTCCGGGCGGATCCAGGAGCACCACCTCGACGCCCCGGCCGCGGCCACCGACGCCTACGCGCGAGCGGCCGAGCTCGATCCTCAGCGGGTCGAGAGCCAAGAGGCGGTCTCGCGCTGCGCCGCCCGGGCCGGACGCTGGACCGAGTGCGCCGCCGCGGCCCTGCGGGCGATCGTCGCCCGCGAGCGCCCCGAGGGCACGCTGATCGCCGACCTCGAGTCGGCGGCCGAGGGCGCCGACGCCTTCGCCGAGCTCGCCGCGGCCTTCGAGCAGGCCGTCGACGAGCAGCGCGCGCAGCTGCGCACGACCTTGGCCCGCGCCCTCGAGCAGCTGATCGCTAGCTGGTGGGAGAAGACCGGCGACCTCGAGCGGGCGACCGCCGCGGCGCGCCGGGCCGTGGATCTCGAGCCGACCCACGGCGAGGCCCTCGCCGGCCTGGCCGCGCTCCAGCGCCAGACCCCGAGCCCCGCGCTCGTCGACACCTTGCTGCGCATCGACGCCCTCGGTGAGCGCGACCTCGATCACCTGCGCGAGGCGGCCAAGACCGCCCTCGCCCTGCGCGACGCCGCCGACGGCGACGACGATGGCCTCAGCCGCCAGACCCTCGTCCGCCTCTACCGCAAGGCCGCGCGCATGTGGTCCCGCGCCGACGAGGGCGCGGGCGAGCTCGGCCCCGACGAGGCCTGCCGCTGGGCCCTCGAGCAGCTCGTCGAGCAGTGGCAGGCCGCCGGCGATCTCGATCAGGCGGTCCGCCTGCTCCTCGACGGCGCGACCTTGCCGGTGGACGCCGAGACCTCCCGCGACATGCGGCGGCGCGCCGCCGAGATGCTCGCCGAAGACGGCGAGTACGGCCGGGCCATCGACCTCTACACCGGCGTGCTCGCCGAGGACGAGCCGCGCCTCGAGGACATCGCCCGGGTCGCCTCGCTGTGCGAGGAGGAAGATCGGGTGTCCGAGCTCATCGGCCTGCGCCTGCGCGAGCTCGAGATGACCGAGGACGTCGAGCGCCGGCTGGAGCTGCGCCTCGAGCTCTCGCGCCTGACCGGCGTGCTCGAGGATCGCGGCGGTCGCATCGAGACCCTGCGCGCCAACCTCGAGGAGCACCCCGGTCACCAGGACTCGATCGCGGCGCTCTCGGAGCTCCTCGATCATCGCGGGCGCTACGACGAGCTCGCCAACATGCTCGAGGCCCAGGCCGCCAAGGTCCGCGAGAACGGTGACGACGACACCGCGGCCTCGCTCTACCTGCGCACGGCCCAGCTGGCCGAGAAGCGCCTCGACGACCCGGAGCAGGCGATCCGCGCGTACATGCGCGTGGTCGACTTCGCCCCGAGCAACGGGGCCCGCGACGCCCTCGCCCGGCTCTACCGCAGCCTCGATCGCCCCGACGAGGCCGCCCGCCAGCTCGAGCTGCGCCTCGAGACCACCCCCGAGAGCGAGCGCGTGGCGATCATGCTCAAGCTCGCCCGCGCGCGGATCGCCGCCGAGCAGCGCGAGAAGGCCGTGCAGGTGCTCGAGAACGCGTTCTCCGAGGCGCCGCGCAACGGCGAGGTCCGCAAGCTGTTGATCCGCCTGCACCGCGAGCGCGGCGATCAGGAGGCCCTCGCCCGGACCCTGGCCACGGCCGCGACCGCCGTCGGCGATCCCAACACCGTGGTCGCCTACGCCCGCGAGGCCGCGGAGCTCTACGAGGAGCTCGGCACCCCCGAGGTCGCCGTGCCCGTGCTCGAGCGCGCCCACGAGTACGCCCCCGACGACCGCCGGCTCAAGCAGATGCTCGCCGACGGCCTGCGCGGGGCCGGTCGCCTCGACGAGGCCCGCGCCCTGCTCGAGGCCTTGATCGAGAGCTTCGGCCGCCGCCGCTCGGCCCAGCGCGCCGAGGTCCACGTCCGCCTCGGCCGGGTCGCCCACGCTCAGGGCAACATCGAGGAGGCCATCGACGAGCTCGAGAAGGCGTCCAAGATGGCCGCCGGCAACGTCTCGATCCTCCGCGACCTCGCCAAGACGGCCCAGGCCGCGGGCGAGCTCGATCGCGCCGAGCGAGCCTACCGCACGCTGCTGCTCAGCCTGCGCCGCGGCGGCGAGGAGACCCCGCCGATCACCGCCGCCGAGGTCTACCTCGAGCTCGCGACCATCGCCCGCGAGCGTGGCGACGCGGACAAGGCCGCCGAGCTGCAAGAGTCGGTGCTCGAGGCCATCGCCGAGGACGACGCCCAGGCGCCCAAGCTGCAAAAGGCGCTGCGCAAGCGCGGCGACTTCGAGTTCCTGCGCCGGGTCCTCGACACCCGCCTGGCCAACGTCCAGGGTCGCCGACGCGCGCGGATCCTCAACCAGCTCGCCGACGTCCTCGCCCAGGATCTCGGCGACGAGCAAGCCGCGCTCGAGGCCCGACTCGAGGCCGTCGAGACCGACCCCAGCTCCCCGCCCCTGCACGACGCCGCGAGCGAGCTGGCCGGGCGCCTGGGAGCCACGCAGCGCTACGCCACGCTGCTGCGCGATCGCCTGGCGACCATGCGCCGCGGCGACGAGGCCCTGGTCCGCTGCGAGCTGCTCTTGCGCCTCGCCGAGGTCGAGGTCGCCGCGGAGAACTTCTCCGCGGCCGCCGAGTTCGTGGCTCAGGCCGAGCAGACCGGCGTGCGCCAGGTCGACGTGTGGCGGGCCCAGGCCCGCATCGCCGGAGCCCGCGGCGACAACGAGCTGCAAGTCGAGCTCCTCGGTCGCCTCGCCAACCTCGGCGCGGACCAGGCCGAGACCCGCGCGGACGCCCGCTTCCGCATGGCCGAGGTCCACCTCGCCGACGCCGAGACCATCGAGGAGGGCATGTCCGATCTCAACGCCGCCCTCGAGGACGACCCGCGCTGGGGCCGGGCCGCGCTGATCCTCAGCAAGGCCTGCGAGCGCCACGGCGGCGACAACGAGGCCCTGCTCGAGCTCTACGAGAAGGTCGCGCGGCGCTGCGAGGACAAGACCACCTTGCTGCACTGCCTGTCCGCGCGGATCCAGCAGCCCGACGCCGGCCTCGAGCGCGCCCGCGAGGCCGTGGACCTCGCCCTCGAGCTCGAGGACTGGGAGCAGGCCGAGGCCCTGATGCTCCGCGCGGTCGAGCTCGCCGAGAGCGTCATCGACGGCGCGGCCCAGGTCGACTGGGCGCTGATCGGCCTGGCCGAGCGCCGCCGCGAGGCCAACGACCTGCCCGGCGCGGTCAAGTGGCTGACCGAGGCCGCCGAGGTCGCCGACCTCGACAAGGTCCTGCCCGAGGCCCAGAAGCTCGCCGAGGTCGCCAGCGACCCCGAGGGCGACCTGACCTTGGCGGTCAAGCTCTACGAGAGCCTGTTCGAGCGCGACACCACGATCCGCGCGGCCTGGGAGCCCCTCGCCCGGCTCTACGTCCAGCTCGGTGAGGTCGAGCGCCTCGAGCGACTGGTAGAAGAGACCCTCGACGGCATCCAGGACGCCAAGGACCGCAACGTGCTGCGCCTGCAGCTCGCCCGCCTGCTGCTGCGCACCGAGGGGCGGGCCGACGACGCCGTGCCGATCCTCAACGACGTGCTGCTCGAGGATCCCGAGGCCAGCGAGGCCAACTTGCTGCTCGCCGAGCACCTCGAGCGTTCGGGCAAGACCGAGGAGCTGATCGAGCTGCTCCGCAACCAGCTGATGGCCGCCCAGGGCCGCGGCGACGCCGAGGGCATCAAGACCATGAGCCTCGAGCTCGGCCGTCGGCTCAAGGCCGAGAGCGTCCAGGACGCCCTCGACGTGATCCGCTCGGCGCTGGTCAACGCCCCCGAGGATCCCGATCTGATCGGGACCTTGCTCGAGTGGGGTGACGGCGAGCTCGACGAAGAGGAGCGCGCCGGGCTGATGGAGCGCCGCCTGGCGGCGACCGAGGACACCGCCGAGATCGCCGCGCAGGCCCTCGAGCTCGCCGAGCTGCGCGCCGCCATGGGCGACGCCGACGGCGAGCTGCGGGCGCTCGAGACCGCCTACGAGCGGGTCCCCGGCGAGGACAGCCTGCGCAAGCGCCTCGAGGCCGCCTACCGCGAGAGCGAGGACTGGGCCGGGCTCGTGGCCATGCTTCAGGGCGTGGCCGAGCGCGCCGAGGATCCGGTGGTCCGCATCGCCTTGCTGCGCGAGGCGGCCGCGGTCCAGAGCGACCAGCTCGAGGATCCCGGCGCGGCCATCGAGTCGCTGCGCAAGGCCAGCGAGATCGATCCCGACGACGTCGGCTTGCGCATCGACCTGGCCGCCGTCCAGGGCGTCGGCGGCCAGGCCGAGGCCGCGATCGAGACCCTCAGCCAGACCCTCGAGGGCATCGACGACGACAAGCTGCGCCTGCAGCTGCTCAGCGCCCGGGCCAAGGTCCTGCGCAGCGTCGACCGCCTCGCCGAGGCCATCGACGACCTCGAGCGCGCCTACACCATCGAGCCCGATGGCGTGCGCGCCCCCCTCGAGCAGGCCCTCGAGATCGCCCGCGAGGCCGCAGCCGAGGCCGGGGACATCGACGCCGAGCGCGGTCCCCTGTTCCGCCTCGTGACCCTCTATCAGGGTCGCGCGGCCAACGACCAGGCCCGCGAGCTGCTCGCCGACTGGGTCGACCGCGCCCGCAAGGACGTCGAGGCCCTGCACCTGCTGCGCGAGCTCGAGTTCGCCGCCGAGAACTGGGAGGGCCTGACCAAGGTCGCCAGCCGCCTCGTCGCCCTCGAGGCTGGTGAAGCCCAGGTCGACGCGGCCCTGCTCCTCGCCCGGGCCTGCCGCGAGCTCGGTCAGCCCGGCGAGGCGCGCAAGGGCCTCGAGTTCGCCCGTCGCAAGCAGCCCGACGCGCCAGCGCTGCGCGCCGAGCTCCAGACCATCTACGGCGAGACCGGAGCCCAGCGCGAGCTCGCCGACCTGCTCATCGAGGAGGCAGGCGCGACCGAGAACCAGGAGGTCCGCCTCGATCTCCTGCGCCGGGCGGCCAAGCTCTACCTGGCCCTCGAGGACGCGGCCTCGGCCGCCGTCCCCCTCCAGGCGATCTTGGAGATCGAGCCCGGAGACTCGGAGACCGTCGGCCTGCTCGCCGACGCCTACACCCAAAGCGGCCAGTACGACGCCGCCGAGGCGATCATCGACGCGGCCATCGAGGCCGCGCCCGCCGGGCGCTCGCCCGAGCTCGCGGGTCTGCAGCTGCGCAAGGCCAAGCTCGCCGAGGCCCGTGGCGACCGCGAGACCCAGCTCGCCATGCTCCAGGCCGCCTTCGCCAACGACAAGCAAAACGGCTTCATCGCCGCGGAGCTCGCCGACCTCGCGGAGGTGCTCGAGAACTGGGAGCTGGCGACCAAGGTCCTGCGCCAGATCGCCCTGATGGAGGGCGAGTGCCCGATCTCGCGGGCGATGTCCTTCGTCCGCCAGGGACGAATCTCGCTGATCCAAGGCGACGCCAAGCGGGCCGTGTTCTGGGCCCGGCGCGCGACCAAGGAGGACCCCGAGCTGCCCGAGGCTGCGGCCTTGCTCGAGGAGGTTCAGGGCTAGCGTCCGCGCGCCGCGAGCTCGGACCGAGGCGGCCCTCGCGCTCGCCGTCTCGACGACGGCGGGTTCGGGGGCGTCGCTACATCTGCGGCGCCGAGACCGAGGCCGAGGCGCGGGGCGTGAAATCGTTGTTGGCTCCAAGCGCGCCCGGGTAGAGTCCCCCTCGTGCCCGACGCAAAGGTATACGCCAACGCTAGAAGCATCCTCCACGCTGGAGACGGGCTCTCGCAGGCCAGCGCGACGCCCGACGTCTGCAAGACGCCCTCGCCGGGCGGACCGGCGCCCGTGCCCTACCCCAACGTCGCCCAAGACCGCGACCTCGCCAAGGGGACGAGGCGGGTCAAGATCGGGGGGAAGTCCGTGGCCATCGCCGGGGCGAACCTGCGCACGAGCACCGGGGACGAGGCCGGCAGCGCGGGCGGCGGGGTGGTCTCGGGCAAGATCAAGGGCAAGGTGACGTGGATCGGCGGGAGCCCGAACGTCTACTTCGAGGGCAAGAAGGTCATTCGCTTCGGGGATACGGCGCTGCACAACGGCAACGCGAGCAACGCGGGCGGGCAGCCGAACGCGGGGACGCTGTCGCCGGCGAAGAACTGCCCGCACGCGAATCTGAAGCGCGTGCCCGAGGCGGGGGTCTTTCGCCATCACGATGAACTGCGGCCTGGGGATGGGGATCTGCGGGCGATGGAAAAGGGCATGGCGAAGAAGCGGCGGCGGGTCGAGCGAGCGCAGCAGAAGCTCGATGCAGTGCGGGCTGCGGGGGCGAGCGATCGAGACCTGGAGAATTGTCGGCGGCAACTTGCAGCCAGCGCCAACGACTCCGCAGGGATGGAGTGGGAGTACCTCGTTGGACACGACGTCGACGCCGAGGAGATGAGCGTGAAGATCTGGTGCACCGACTGCAAGATGCTCCTGACCGAGCTTGATGTCCTCATGGACAACGGTGTCGTCAAGGAGTGCAAAACCTCCTGGGATGCGATCAAGCCCAGTCAAGTCGCGCTCCAAATCGAGCTGATCGAAGTTCGCCAGGTCCTCGGCCCAGGTCGTACAGCTCACCTGGCGATCCCAAAGGGCCAGCGCGGCCGCATCGACAAGAAGTTCGAGCACAGCACCCTGACCAAGGACGACATGCGCGGACGGATCCAGGAACACTGACATGTCTGGCTACCAAACACACGAACTGTGCCTGACGACCTTCGCCGAGAAACCTTCGGCCGTCCTCGCGCGGGCTCGCGCGTTCCTGCGGCGGGGCTACGCCCTGATCGAAGACCCCAACTGGTGCGGCCTCATCGAGTTCGAAGGTGTGGACAGCGACGAGTACTTCGTCACCGAGTCCATCGACCCCACCAATGACGAGGCGATCGACGAAGCCCTCGCCATGGGCTATGGCGTGCAGATCTGCCAGAAGGTCAAGCTTCTGATTCACCACTATACGATGATGCTCATGATCGTCCCGGGAGATCGGGTCGGGTTCATCTGGAAGATCGAGTCGCTGACCTTTCGTGAGCTATTTGAACGAAATGGGCCTGCGGGCTGGAATCAAGCCCTGAAAAACGAGCTGGCGGGCTGCGTCTTCGGCTTGGTCGCAGCGTGTGGCGCGGATGGTTTTGTCATGAAGTTTGACCGTGACGAACTCCGCACCTACACGCCGGAGGAACTGACCCATTCAATGCAGCACTACGAACATGACAGCCCGTTGGCAGGAGCCACGTTCAAGGGTGTCAAGAGCGAGCGGCTCTCGCTCGAGCAGGTCTGGCGTGTCGCTTGCCGTGGCCGTCGCTCCAAGTCCTACTACAGCGTTCACGGCTACACCGTTAGTGACTTCCTGCGCCCCGTCGACGATCCATGACCCCTCGAGTCACGCGAACTCCCCCAGGCACCCTGACCAAGGACGACATGCGCGGACGGATCCAGGAACACTGACATGTCTGGCTACCAAACACACGAACTGTGCCTGACGACCTTCGCCGAGAAACCTTCGGCCGTCCTCGCGCGGGCTCGCGCGTTCCTGCGGCGGGGCTACGCCCTGATCGAAGACCCCAACTGGTGCGGCCTCATCGAGTTCGAAGGTGTGGACAGCGACGAGTACTTCGTCACCGAGTCCATCGACCCCACCAATGACGAGGCGATCGACGAAGCCCTCGCCATGGGCTATGGCGTGCAGATCTGCCAGAAGGTCAAGCTTCTGATTCACCACTATACGATGATGCTCATGATCGTCCCGGGAGATCGGGTCGGGTTCATCTGGAAGATCGAGTCGCTGACCTTTCGTGAGCTATTTGAACGAAATGGGCCTGCGGGCTGGAATCAAGCCCTGAAAAACGAGCTGGCGGGCTGCGTCTTCGGCTTGGTCGCAGCGTGTGGCGCGGATGGTTTTGTCATGAAGTTTGACCGTGACGAACTCCGCACCTACACGCCGGAGGAACTGACCCATGCAATGCAGCACTACGAACATGACAGCCCCCTGGCGGGGCCCACTTTCATTGGCGCCAAGAGCGAGCGGCTCTCGCTCGAGCAGGTCTGGCGTGTCGCTTGCCGTGGCCGTCGCTCCAAGTCCTACTACAGCGCTCACGGCTACACCGTTGGCGACTTCCTGTACCCCCTCGACGATCCACCACCCTCCTAGAGCGTAGCGAGCACGGCGACCCTCCACCAACCTCATGTCCTCTCTCTACCGCATCTACAACCAGACGACGCTCCCCGATCTGAGCTTCCCCTCGCTCTCCCGCGAGGACCACAACCTCGCCGTCGTCACCTTGACCGCGCGCTACCGCCTCCCCGCCCCTGGTCGCGTCTACGAGGGTCGACTCGAGCTCGCGGCCGAGCAGCACCCCGCCCCTCTCGCCGATGTCTGGTCCGGCGAGCCAGGGCACTCGTCGCTGCGCTGGGAGGGTCAGGCCGTCTACTGCCGCCCCGGCACGGACATCCATGTCCACGGCCACGCCTGCCCTCCCGGGGGTCGCCCCGCGAAGGCCGTCTGCGTCGGGGTCCGTGTGGGCCGCTGCCAGGTGCGTCTGCGTGCGGTCGGCGAGCGCCGGTGGATCCGCGCGACCGGAGAACTCCACGCCACGCCGGCGCTCCCCTTCGATCGCATGCCGCTGTGCTGGGAGCGCGCCTATGGTGGCACCACCCCAGGCGGCAAGATCGTCGCCCAAAATCCGGTCGGCGTCGGGCTCTACGACAGCGCCAAAGCAGCCACCGACGCCGCCTTGCCAAACCTGCTCCCCCTCGATGAGGACCTCCGCTCGTGGCGGTCGGCGATTCGCCCCGTGGGCTTGGGCCCGATCGCGCGCCACTGGCAGCCTCGGGTGCGCTACGCGGGCACCTATGACCAAGCCTGGCAAGACCACCGCGCGCCGCTGTGGCCAGCAGACATGGATCTGCGCCTGTTCTCGGCGGCGGCTCCCGGCCTGCGCGCCGAGTCCCCCCTGCGCGGCGGCGAGGAGGTCATCCTCGAGGGCATGCACCCCGACGGCGCCTGGGCCTTTCGTCTGCCCACCCACGACTTCATCCTCCTGGAGGGAGCGTCGCGGCATCGGGCGCTCGCGCTCGACGTCGTCGACATCGACACCGAGGCGCGCGCGCTGACGATGGTCTGGCGCGGCGCAGCGCCCCTCGAGCGACTCGGGGTGACGGAGCTGCGCGTGCGCGATGCCCTGCCCTGGGAAGCCCACGCGGGAGAGGCCCTCCAATGAGCGTCGCCATCATCGGGGTCGGGCTGGCCTGCCCGCTCGGCCTGCGCTCGCTGCCGACCCTGGCGGCGATTCGCGGCGGTATTCACCAATTCGAACTGCTCGATGGCTCCGAGCGCCTCGTGTGCAAGATCGAGCCCGAGGACGGTCGACGCGATCCGGGGACCAGCCGGAGCCAGAGAGCGGCGTTCTACGCCGCAGCGGCCCTGTCGGAGCTGTTCGAGTTCTGCGACTGGACGGACCCCCCCGCCGTCCACCTCGCTACCCCCGAACCGGGCGTATTCGCGGGCCTCGACCTCGCCAGCGTCTGGGCACCGATCGTCGCGGGCAGCCCTCGAGCGCTGCCACAGGCGCCGCGGCTATTCGCCAGCGGCCGCGCGGGCGCCTTCGAAGCCCTGGCGGCCGCCCGCGATCGCCTCGAGTCCGGCGAGGTCCAGCTCGTGATCCTCGGCGGCTTCGACTCGCTCACCAGCGCCGACTGCTTGGCACAGCTCGGCGCCGACCCGCGGATCCCGGGCGAAGGCGCGGCCTTCTTGCTGCTCACCCGCGCGCAGCTGCTGGGCCCGCGCACGCCCCAAGCCCTGGCCTACCTCGAGGCGCTGGCCATGACCGTCGATCCCCAGCCCTTCGCCAGCGGGGAGCCTGCCCGGGCCAGCGGGCTCGGGGCCGCGTTTCGTGAGCTTCGCAGCCGCGGCGCAGGGCGAGTCGACATCGCCCATGGCGTCGCCCCGAGCGAAGGCTGGTGGGCGCAAGACTTCACCTACGCCTATCTGCGCAACGCGGCCTTGCTGCCCGAGCCGCTGACGGTGACCACGCTCCACGACAGCCTCGGCGAGATGGGCCCGGCCGGTGGTGCGGCTGCGCTGGTGCGAGGTGTCCGGGGCGTGCGGCCGTGGTTCTCGGGCAGCCACGCGCCCATCCACCGGCGCGCGCTGGTGTACGCCAGCGCAGACGCGGGCCTCGTCGGCGCCTGCACGATCGTCGACGCGCCGAGCGAGGGCTAGCTGCGCCTGCGCACCCTTATTTCTTGATGGCTTTCCGGTTCCATTTGAGGATATGATTGACCGTCGCCTGATCAGCGTCGTCGATCATCAATACGCCATGAGTACTCAGGGTGCTCATGCGCAGCATGGTATTGACCTCCCTCCCCGACTCCCAAGGTTGATATCGGAGATTTGAGTAACTCATATGATTAATTCGCAGGAGCCTCCCCTGGGGTTCGTCTGGCACGAAACGCGCGGCCTGCCGGACGAGCGCGAACTTCCTACGATTGTCGTCGTTTCGCGATTTATATTTATCCGAGACACCGCTATACTTATCCTGGAGATAGATCCTCAATCGCTGACCAGCACGAATAACCATTCCAGGCGTACTGCCGGCGTCCTTCCACTCGCGAACGTTGCAGAAGTCTGTCACATCCGAGCGCAGACGGCCCATCATCATGGCATTTCCGCGCAGCTCCCCGACAGTCGGCCAGGTCGTTCGGGTCTGATCGAATTGATAGAACCTTGTACCAAATATCCTGACCACCATGGCGCGGACTTCTGCTGAAAGATCCCGATTCAGTTTTTCCTTATAGTCTTTACCTTGCTGCTGAAAAATTAGAATTACAAACTCATCACTATTATTAGTTAGCCATGTATTGATCTCACTCAGGACATCTTCCAGGGCAAGACTGAGAAAGATCGGACCATGATACATCCCGATATAGGTCCTAAATGTCCACCCAATGGTGAGCCCGATTCTCAAGTCCAATACTCGAACCCCCAAGTCGAGCTGCTCGGTTATGCTCTTTCGCTGCGCCCAGGTGCCCTTAATCCCCGGGATATCCCAGTGGTGCGTCCACGCGGCCGCGTCGTGCGTGCCCGGAATCGAGAGTTGATTGATCGGGACATCATCCTTGATCTCCGAGACCCAATCCATGCTCACGGTTCAACTCCTCTTTTCACGGAGACAGTGAATCGCTTCGCGGTGGAAGCGCTCGGACTCGGGGCTCACTGTGCTCATGCTCCTCCCAGTCTCGTACAGCCACGGCTCTCATGACAAAAACACGCTAAAGCGCCCTGACTGCACAGGGGTGCAGAAACCTCGAGGGTCCCAGGTGCAGGATCGCCGGTCGCTGACGATCGCGAGGAGAGAGGCGCGTCTCAGCCGAGCCCCCGAGGACCCCCCAGCAGCCCCGCCTCGCGGGCGCGGTGGACCGCCTGGGTCCGGTTGGGCGCGCCTAGCTTGGCGAGGATCCGGTGCACGTGGGTCTTGACCGTGCCCACCGAGATGAACAGCCGCTTGGCGAGCTCGCGGTTGGACAGGCCGATGGCCAGGAGATCGAGGACCTCGCGCTCGCGCTCGGTCAGCGCCTCGAGCATGACTGCGGGTGCCCGGGAGTCCGGCGACGCGGCGTCCTGTACGTCCTCCCCGCCTCGCGGGGCTGACGCGGGCTGATCGCCGAGCCCCGTGGCGCGCAGCGCTTGCATGCGCGCCACCGCGGGGCGCATGTCCGTGCCCTCGAGCACGATCAAGAACTCGTCGAGGGCATCGACGGCCGCGTCCACGGCCCCAGTGGCCGCGCGCGCCCGAGCCAGGAGCTCGGCGCCGCGCACGAGGTAGGCGACGTCACGCAGGATCTTCAGACGCTCGACCCCGGCCTCGGCCTCGGCCAGCGCCTGGGCTGCGTGGCCGCGATCGAGGGCGATCCAGCCGAGGGCGACGCGAGCGAGGCCCGCTGGTGAGCGCTCGCTCTCGCCGCTGCGCTCGGCGTAGACCAGGGCGCGCCGGGCCAGGCGCTCGGCCTCGTCGAGGGCCCCCTGGCGCCGGCGGACCTCGGCGAGGTGAGCGAGGACGATGACATCGGCCGCCTCGTCGACGCGCATCAGGGCCTCGCCCTGCTCGAGCCGCTCGGCGGCACGCTCGAGGGCCGCCGTCGCCACGGCGCCCGGGCCCGCCGCCAGCGCGCGCTCGAGTTCGGCGAGACCCTCGTGCATCCAGTGGGCGGCGTGGGTCATGCGAAGCCCGCGATCGTGGCCGGGCTCCGGGAGCGCGGCGCGGACGGCCTGGGCGAGCTCGATGGCCGCGTCGAGGCGACCCGCGCGGAGCAGCGCGGCGCCGCGCAGGAGCGGCGCCATGCCAGCGAAGACGGCGCGAAGGCCCTCGCCGTCTTCACTGCGCGGCGCTCGGGCGAGGATCGCCGCGGCGCGAAGGCCCTCGCCGTCGTCACTGCACGGCGCTCGGGCGAGGATCGCCGCGGCGCGAAGGCCCTCGCCGTCGTCACTGCACGGCGCTCGGGCGAGGATCGCCGCGGCGCGATCGATCTTGTCGACTCCGCGGTGGAGCTGACCCACGATCACGTCGCACCAGCCATCCAAGAAGAGCGGCGCGGCCCGGCGCTCGCTCAGCGCCGCGGGCAGCCGCGCCAGCCAGGCGCGCACGGTCCCCGTGCGGCTGGCCGCGAGCGCCTCCATCGACCAGGTCTCGAAGTAGCCGGCGATCAGCGCCTCGTCGGCGCTGACCAGAGCGTGCTCGAAGGCCTCGTCGCGCAGCTCCCGAGCGGCGAACCAGCGCGCGGCTCGGCGGTGGCGCTCGGCCAGCCATGCGGGCCCCCGGGCGGCCGCGCGCTGGCGCAGGAAGTCGCGGAAGAGGTGGTGATAGCGAAACCACCGCCCGTGGATGTCCAGGGGGAGCAAGAACAAGTCGGCGCGCTCGATCTCGGCGAGGCCGACGGGCTCCCCTTCCACCACATCGACGAGGGCCGCGGCCAGGGGCGCGCAGACGCGCTCGGGCAAGGCTGTCGCCAGCAGCAGCTCGCGCACCGCCGGGGAGCAGCCCGCGAGGACCTCGCCGAGCAGGTATTCGGCGATCAGGCGATCGCCCCCCCGCGGGAGCGCGTCGGCGCCCCGTGGGAGCGCGTCGGTCTTGCCCGAGCGCAGGGACAAGGCAGCCAGCTGCGCTCCCGCCGGCCAGCCCTCGGTGAGCGCCTCGAGGGCGCTGAGGCCCTCGGCGGACAGCGCCAGGCCCATGATCTCGGCGTAGAAGCGCCCCGCCTCCGCCGACGAGAAGCGCAGCGCCTCGCTCCCGAGCTCGGCGACGCTGCCGGCCGCCCGGCGGCGCGGCAGATCGAGGGCCGGCTCCCCCCGACTGATCACGATCAGCTTGAGGCAGGGCGGCTGGTGATCGAGGAGCCAGGACATCGCCCGGTGCACGCGCGCGTCGGTGATCACGTGGTAGTCGTCGAGGACCAGCATGACCGCCGCGTCCGCGGGGCGCTCCCCCAGAGGGATCACCAGGTGCTCGGCCAAGAGCAGCTCGAGTTCGTCTTGTGCTGGCGAGGCGAGGACCTCGCCGGACTCGCCGCCGATCCCCGGCGCGACGGTGTGCAGGGCCGCCAACAGGTAGGCCAGGAAGCGCATCGGGCTGTCGTCGCTGGGATCGAGGGACAGCCAGGCCGCCGGCAGGCGCGTGTGCTCGAGCCAAGCGACCACCGCCGTCGACTTCCCTGCTCCAGCTGGACCGTTGACGATCACCAGCGGGGCGGCGACGAGCGCGTCGAGGGTCTCGACCAGGCGCGGACGCTCGACGATCCGCGGGCGGGTCTGACGAGCGTGGAGCTTGGTCGGCAGCAAGCCGCGGATCGGGGCTGCCTCGGCCACGGCGTCATCCTAACAGGGGGGTAGACCGACAAAATCTATCTTTGGGTGGACGCGAGCGCCGCCCCGAGGTCCTAGGCTCGATGGGCGATGATCGAGGTCGAGCAGCTCACCTTCACCTATCCAGGCGCGCAGGGCCCAGCCGTCCACGACGTCCAGTTCACGGTCCAAAGCGGCGAGATCTTTGGCTTTCTCGGGCCGAGCGGGGCTGGCAAGTCCACGGTCCAGAAGATCATGACGCGCCTTTTGCCCCTCCAGTCCGGGGAGGTCCGCTATGACGGTCGCTCGCTCCGAACGCTCGACCGGGACTTCTTCGCCGAGGTCGGCGTGTCCTTCGAGCACCCAAACTTGTTCCCGCGCCTGACCGGGCGCGAGAACCTCGAAGCCTTCTTGGGCCTCTACCCGGCCAGGGACGGCGGCCACGAGGATCCGCTGGCCGTGCTCGAGCGCCTCGGCCTCGGTCAGGCCGCCGACAAGAAGGCCGAGGACTACTCCAAAGGCATGAAGCAGCGCCTGGTGTTCGCGCGCTCGCTGCTCCACCGCCCGGCCTACCTGTTCCTGGACGAGCCGACCTCGGGGCTGGATCCCGCGACCGCGCGGGTGGTGATGGCGATCATCCGCGAGCACAAAGAGCGCGGGGCGGCGATCTTGCTGACCTCCCACGACATGCTGGTGGTCGACGGGCTGTGCGATCACCTGGCCTTCCTCCACGACGGGACGATCGCCGCTTGCGACACGCCGCGAGCCCTCAAGCTGCGCCACGGCGAGCGCTCGGTCCGGGTCGAGCACCGCCAAAATGGGGTGCTGACCAGCGAGACATTGTTCTTGGACGACGCCGAGGACCGCCGCTACCTCGGCTCGCTGACGGCCAGCGGCGAGATCGAGACCATGCACTCACAAGAGGCGACCTTGGACACGATCTTCGTCAAGCTCACCGGTCGGGAGCTGGCGGCGTGAGCGGCTCAAACATCCGCGAGCATGGTCGGGAGCGTGGCCGTGGTCGGGCGAGCGCGCTGCGGCGTCTGGCCACGCTGATCCGCCTGGACGCCAAGCACGCCCTGCGCCACAAGCTGGTCCACGTGACCGTGGCCCTCGCCCTGCTCTTTGGGGCGCTGATCGCCTTCGTGCTGCCCGAGCAGCTCGAGCACCAGAGCCACGATCTCCTGCTCGACGCGAGCGAGGGCGGGCGCTTCGCCGCGCTGCTCGACGCGGTCGATCCCAGCCAGGTGTTCACGCAGCGCGAGGCCCTGCGCGAGGCCGTCGCCGAGGAGCCGAGCGCCCTCGGGATCGTGTTCGAGGGCAGCTCGGAGGCCCCGCGGGCCACGGTCTACGTCCAGGGCAACGAGAGCCCCGAGCGCCTCGCGCTGATCGACACCGGCGTGGACGCGATGTGGCGAGGTGCGGCGGGCTCCCCTCCCCTGCCCGCGCCGACGGTCCTCGATCCGGGCGCCCAAAAGCCGGCTTTCGATCTCATGTTCCTGCCGATCCTCTTCGCCGTCGATCTGTGCCTGCTCGGCTTCATGTTCGGCGCGGTGATGGTCCTCCAGGACAAGCAAAGCGGGATCGTGGCGCTCTATCGCGTCAGCCCCGGGCGCGCCCTCGACTACCTGCTCGCCAAGCTGACCGTCAACTTGGGCCTGTCCGCGCTCAACTTGCTGATCTTGGTGGGCGTGGCCGCCCCCGCCCTGCTGCTCGAGCCGCGGCTATACGCGATCGTCTTGCCCTGCTGCGCCGGGATGACGGCCCTGGGCATGGGTCTGGCCGCGTTCTTCCGCGACATCGCCCAGTTCTTCTACCCCATGGCCGCCGTCGGCCTGCTCGCGGCCACGCCGATGTACGTGGTCTTCTCGCCCTCGCCCGGCCTCGCGTGGACGCGCTGGCTGCCCAGCTACCACGCGCTCTTTGGCGCCGAGGCGGTGTTCTTCACCAAGGACGCGGCGGTGATCGCCGCGTCGACGACCTACAGCCTGCTCTTCGCCGCCGCGATGATCTCGCTGTCTGCCCTGGCGCTGCACCGGCGCCTGCTCTCGGAGGCCCCCTGATGTTCGCGCGCATACTCTCCCGCGTTCTGAGCCTGATCGCCAAGGATCTGCGCACCGGCAGCCGCGACCAGCTCATGACCTACATGTTGCTCTCGCCCTTCGTCCTCGGCCTGGGTTTTGCGCTGCTGATGCCGATCCTCGAGGGCGCGGGCCCGCACTTCGTCGTCAGCGAGAGGCTCGACGCGACCTGGGTGGACGCGCTCGCGGCCCACGGCGAGATCGAGCGCGTGGCCGACCGCGAGGCCGTGGTCGCCCGGGTGCTGGACCGCGACGACGCGCTGGGCGTCGCTCAGGTCGATCATCCCGGCGCCTTGCCCGAGGTGATCGTCGAGGGCGACGAAGCCGAGGCTCTGCGCGGGCTGCCCGCGGCGATCCTCGACCACGCCGCCCGAACCCGGGCTGGCGAGGTCCTCACGGCCGTCGAGCGCGTGCCCGTGGACCCCGAGGGCGCCCGGGCCCGCTCCCAGCTCCGGCTGATTACCGCCGCGCTGCTGACCTACGCCGTCAGTGTCGTCGTCGGCGTGATGCTCGGGTTCACGATCCTCGAGGAGAAGACCTCCGGGGTGATCCGCACCTACCTGGTCTCGCCGCTGCGCTTTTGGGAGTACCTCGCGGCCAAGCTCGGCCTCGCGGCGGTGCTCGCCCTCGCCATGGTCGTCCCCGCCGTCGCCCTGCCCCTGGGCCTCTCGGTCGACTGGCTGGCCATCGAGCTCTCGACCCTGGCCGGCCTGCCCTTCGCCCTGTCCATGGGGCTGATCGTCGGCGTGGTCGCCAAGGATCAGCTCGCGGCCATCGCCGCGCTCAAGGCCCTGCTGCCGCTGTGGACCAGCCTGCCGATCCTCGGCTTCGTGCTGCCCCAGCGCTGGCTGTGGACGCAGTGGGCGTTCGCCAACCACTGGACGGTCCAGGCCCTGTTCGCGGCCATGGGCGAGCGCACGGATCCCTGGACGAGCGCCGCCCTGGCCGCGACCACCGGCGTGCCGGTGCTGCTCGCCGTGGCCTGGTGGCTGCGCGGGCGCCTGGGCTACGCGCAGGCCTCCGCCTGATCGGGCTCGCGCTCGCGCGCGTGCTTGGGGACGGCCGGCCTGCGAACACCCAGCCGCGCCAGGTAGGCGTCGAGGGCCCGCTCGTCGCCGATGGCAACCCGCGCCGCCACGAAGGCGTCCGGGCGGACCAGCGCCGCCCCACGACCGACCACGCCATAGGCCGCCGCGATCTCGCCACCGGCGTCACGCCACACGCCCTGCTCGGGGCCCTCGTTGGCCAGCGGCCGCCGAGCGAGGCGGCGCACGCTCAGCCATCCGGCGTGGTGAGCCGCGACTGCATCGGCCCACTTCGCAACCTCGGGGTGACCGTCGTCGAAGACCAGCAAGGTGTGCGCGCGACCCGAGAGCAGCTCGTAGACATGGCCACGCGGCGCCCCCTTGCGATCGCGCAGCGGACAGCAAGGCGCCCGATCTCCGAGCCTCGCGGCCGAGCTCGCCGCGCCCGCGAGCGCGCGATCCAGGCGCTGCGCGAGGGTCGGGCCAATGACCGATGCGTGGTCGTCCTCGGGGGCGAGCGCGGGGCTGCCAGCGTAGCTCAGCGAGAGCTGGGCGCTGTCCGCCGTGTGCCGCAGGTTCAGCGCGCCCAGCTCGAGGCTGCGCAGCTTGGCCCGGGCGAGCTTGCGCAGCGCGGCGTTTCGACCAAAGACCATGCGGGTCAGGCGATCGTTGCCGCGGAACATGCTCAGCACCGCCGGGTGGCGCTCGGCGTGGTAGCTGTCGAGGAGCAGCTCGCTCGTGCAGCCCGATCCCTCCCGCGCCTCGCCCACGGCCATGGCCAGCTTCCAGCCCAGGTTGAGCGCGTCCATGACCCCCGTGTTGAGGCCCTGGGCGCCGATCGGCGTGTTGACGTGGGCGGCGTCGCCAACGAGGAGCACCCGGCCGTGGCGAAAGCGATCGGCGATGCGCTGGCTCGGGTTGTAGCGGGTCAGCCACAGGGGATCGTGCAGGCGCCAGCGAAAGCCCAGGCTCGACGCGATGGCGTCGAACTCGACGAGGCTGGGGGGATCGCCACGCAGCGGCGAGTCGGCGCTGCGCGCCGCGATCACCCGGTAGTAGCCGTCCGTCATCGGCAAGATCACGAATGGGTAGTCCTCGAGCATGAAGGCGTGGCGCTCGTCGGGGGCGAGCTCGAAGCCCTCGATGCGCGCGTCGGCCATGATCCAGTCGTCGCGGTGGCGCTCGCCCACAAAGTCCACCCCCGTACACTTGCGGACCTGGCTGTGGCCGCCGTCGCAGCCAGCCAGATAGGCGCAGCGCACATCGACGAGGCTGCCGTCGGCGCGGCGCAGCTGGGCCTCGACCGCGGCGCCCCGCTGGCGGTAGTCGACCAGCCCCAAGCCGCGCTCGACCACCACCCCGCGCGCGGCCAGGGCCTCGGCGAGCAGGGCCTCGGTCTGGCCCTGATGCAGGTGCAGGTAGAAGGGATAGGCCGTCGGGAGCTTGTCGTAGCGCAGCGTGGTCAGGTGATCCCGACCCACGTGCATGTGCATGACCCCCGCGACCACGCCGGCCGCGACCAGCTCCTCGGCCACGCCGAGCAGATGCAGGACCTCGAGGGTCCGCGGCTGGATGGTGATCGCCTTGGAGGCCCCGGACAGCCCCTCGGCGACGTCGATGATGCGCACGTCCACGCCAGCGCGGCGCAGGGCCAGCGCCAGAACCAGGCCGACCGGGCCGGCGCCGGCGATCAGCACCTCACAGCTGCGCGCGTCGACGGCCGTGCTCGCGGTGGTTGTCGCGGACGTCGTTGTCGTGGACGCGCTCACTGTGCACCTCCGTCCTTGGGCACCCCGACCATCACCGTCAGCTTCGAGCCCAGGGCCCCGGGCAGCGCGTCGAAGCGCCAGTCGAAGCGCCCGTCCACGTCGACCGCCGCTGCCATCGCTCGCCACTCCTCGAGGGTGTAGGCGCGCAGGTGCGAGACCACGCCGTCGAAGACCAGGGCCATGGTGCCCACGGGGGCCAGGGCGCCCAGGGCCACGCGGCGGGCGGTCAGCGGGCGGATGCCGCCCAGGCTCATGCCCACGCATAGCGCCGGAGCGGCGGCGCAAAAGCGCAGGGTCGCCAGCAGCTCGCGCTGGACCGGCTCGATGAACACCAGCGCCTGGGACTTGGCCACGGCGTCGGCGATCACGGCGCGAACATCTGCGGGCTCGAGGTGGTGGATCGCGTTGACGATCACCCGCACGCCAGCCATGGACTCGGGCACGGCGCGGACGTCGACGGGGTCGGCTACGTAGTCGATGCGCGGATCTTCGGCGGCGAGCTCGGCGTAGCGCGAAGGGTTGGGGAAGCGATCGGAGAGCACCAGCTTGGCGTCGCGGTCGAGCTCGCGGACGAGCTGCTGCGCGCCGCCCCCTCCCCCGGCGCAGAGCAGCTGCACCCGATCCGCGCCGATGTCCTCGACGAGATCGGCGACCAGGCGAAAGCCCGGACCATACATGTCGAGGCTCAGGGCCATGTGGTGGAGAAATTCGACCACGGTCTCGCGCAAGGGCGCGGGGGTCCATGGGGCGTCGTTGAATTCGAATAGCTGCAGGCGTGACATGTCGGGTTCTCGCAGTCGGTCTCAGGCCCCGCGTCGGGTGGGGATCCGCGGCGCGCGGCCAGGCTCGAGGGCCGCGCCCAGGGCCGCCGTGATCGCGGCTGCGACGTGGGGCAAGGATTGGGGGTCGTCGATGAAGAAGTGGTCGCCGGGGACCTCGAGCTGCTCGCAGCCCACGGCGCTGTACTCGGGCCAGGTGCGCAGCGAGGCCGGCGGGACGCGGTCGTCGTCGCGGCCGTGGAGCACGGTGATCGGCAGCTCGAGGGGCGGACCACCGCGGCCGCCATCGCTGGACACCAAGGCGAGGTCGGCGAGCACCGCGGGCAACACCGGGCGCAGGTGTTCGAAGCCCCGCTTTCGCTGGTCCGAGAATTCGTCGAGCTCGCGAAAGACCTGCCAAAAGGCGTCGGGGACCTCGCGGCTGCCCGGCGGCGGGATGTCGGGGACGCCGGCGGCCCGCAGCCGCGCGCGCAGGCTGTCGAGGTAGGGGTTGGGCTGGACGTCGGGGGCGGAGAGGCCTCCGATGAACAGGTGCAGCGGCGGGCGCCCCTGAGCCTGGAGGCGACGCGCCAAGGCCAGGGCGATCAGCCCGCCCATGCTCTGGCCATAGAGCGCCAGGGGCAGCCCGTCGGCGTCGGCTCCGATCAGTCCCTGGTCTTCGAGGGCCGGGACGAGGGCGTCGAGGAGCGCGTCGAGATCGGACAGGGGGCCCTCGCCGATGCGAGCCTCGCGGCCAGGGAGCTGCACCGGCCAGACCTCGATGGCCGGATCCAGGCAGGACCAGCGCCGGTAGGCCGAGGCCCCGCCGGCGCCGTAGGGCAGGCACACGAGGCGCGCCCGCGGAGCCTCGCGGCGGGTGACGAAGGCGAACCAGGGGCTGAGTCCACGGCGCGCGTCGGCGCTGAGATTCGAGGTTGGCTGTGCACGCGCCTCGCTCGCGTCCACGCCCGCCAGCGCGAGCAGCTCGTCGACGCTCGGGCCGGGGAGCAGCACCTCCATGGAGAGCTCGCGGCCGAGCTCGGCGCGCAGCGGCGCCAGCAAGCTGGTGGCGACGATCGAGTCCATGCCCAAGGTCCGCAGGGGCTGCCCGGGATCGAGGCTCGCGGGGCTCGTCCCCAGGGCCTCGGCGACCTGCGCGAGGACGCGGGCGCGAACCTGCGCGAACGAGCGCCCTGCCCCATGATCCGACCCCGACCCCGACCCCGACTCCGACTCCGAGCCCGACCCCGCGCGAGCGTCGAGCGTCGGATCCGGCTCATGGGGCGCGTCGAGCAAGCGCAGCGCCCGGGCGCCGAGGCGACGCAGACGCATGTCCCCGACCTCGAGCACGAGCGCCCCGCCAGCGTCGAAGAGCTGGAGTTCGACGCCCAGCAGGTCCTCCCCCGGGCGCTCGGGCAGCGCCCGCAGCCGAGCCGACGCCACGGGGCCATCAGTCGAATCTGCCGTCGGCGTCGATGCTGGGCGACGCCAAAGCCGGACGCCGTCCATGGCCACCACCATGAAGCGCATGCCCGGCTCGAGGCGATCGGCGGCCGCCAGCGCGACGAGCTGGGCGCAGGCATCGAGGATCCCCGGGTGAAAGCCCAGCCCGGCGGCCGCGCGAGGATCCCAGGCCGTGAGCGCGCCGGCCTGGGGATCCGCGGCGAAGCTCGCCTCCACGACCCCGCCGCCGCTGCGCGCCGACTCGACCCAGCGAACGCTCGGCCCGAGGTCGAAGCTCAGCGACTCGAGCGCGGCGTAGAAGGCCGCGCGGGGCCATGTCTGCGCGCCGGCGAGGGTCGGCGTTGCATCGGCCGCGAAGCTCCGGGCTGCGGGGGCGTAGCGACCCTCGACGTGGAGGGCCCGCGGCGCCTCACCGACCGGGCCGCTGCGCAGCGACCAGCGGCCGCGAGCGTTCCCCTCGCCCCCCTCGCCCCCCTCGCCCCCCTCGCCCCCCTCGCCCTCGAGTACGACCTCGACGATTCGCGCCTCCCCCTCCCGCAGACGCAGCGCCTGCGTGAAGCGCAGCTCGTCCAGACACAGGCTGTCGGTCCCCGTCCACTCGCGGATCACCCGGGTGACGAGCTCGAGGTGATGTCCGATGTGCGCGACGCCATGGTTGTCACCCAGCTCGGGCAGCGCCGCGTGGGACAGGCGATGGCGCGAGCGGGCCGTCCGCGCGCCGGCCTCGAGCCCGCCCAGCTCGAAGTAGGGCCAGTCGAGGGACGCAGGCTCCTCGGCCGAGACCGCGGCCGGAGCCGCGGCGATCCAGTGGCGCTGGTGCTGAAAGGGATAGCCAGGCAGCCCCTCGCAGGCGCCGGTGTCCGCGCTGAAGCAGCCCGCCAGCGCCCTCGTCGGCCGCAGCCCCAGGACATAGAGCTCAGCGAAGAGCGCGACGAGTTCACAGGGATCGTCGAGGCCGTCGATGACCACGCGCAGGACCCCGTCGACGCGCTCGACCCTCGCGCCGCGGTGACCGATCCCCGCGGCCCTCGCTTTGGACGGCGCGCCACAGCCCGTCAGCCCCCAGGCCGCCAGCTGCGTCGACAGCCGCTGATCCGGGCCGAGGGCGAGGGCCTCGGTCAGCGTCCGGACCTCACCGAGCACCAGCTCGACCTCACCGAGGCCGTCGACGCCAGCGCGCGGGCTGGTCCACAGCCGCGGCTCGACACGCTCGTCGATCAGCGCGCGAAGCCCCGCGATCAGCGCCTCGCGGCGCGTGCCGACGATCGCCGCGCGGTGGCGCAAGTGGGCGCGCGCGACCATGTTGGCGGCGCACAGCAAGGCCAGCTCGCCCTCGTCTCGGACCCGCTCGAGCCGGTCGAGCCAGCGCCGGGCGAGCTCGCGCAGCGCCTCCTTGCTGGCGGCCGAGAGGCACAGCAGCGGGCGCGCGGCCATGGCTCGAGATCCCCCAGAGGTGAGGACGGGCGCGGGCGCCTTCGTGTCGGCCGCCACGACCACGTGGACGTTGGTGCCCGAGAAGCCAAAGGCGCTGACCCCCGCGATCCGCCGCTCGGCGCTCGCCCATGGCCGGGTGCGCCTGGGGATCTCGAGGCCGGCGGCGTCGAGGTCGATCCGCGGGTTGAGCTCGCCCAGCGCCGGCTGGCCGAGGACCTCTCCCCGCTCCACACACAGCGTGGCCTTGATCAGCCCAGCGATCCCGGCGGCGGCCTCGAGGTGGCCGAGGTTGGTCTTGATCGCGCCCACGGCCGCGCCCTGATAGACCTCGGCGATCGCCCGCAGCTCGATGGGATCGCCCAGCGGCGTGCCGGTCCCGTGGGCCTCGACGTAGCCGACAGCCGCCGGATCCACGCCAGCGCTGCGCGCCGCCTCCTGCAAGAGCGCCCGCTGAGCCTGGCCATTGGGCACGGTCAGGCCGCCGCTGCTACCGTCGTGGTTCGCGGCCGAGCCCAGCAAGAGCGCCCGCACCGGGTGGCCGAGGCGCCGCGCGTCGGCGAGGCGCTCGAGCACCACCACCCCGCAGCCCTCGCCGCGGCCGTAGCCATCGGCGGCGGCCGAGAAGCTCTTGCAGCGCCCGTCGGGGGCCAGCGCGCCCATGCGCGAGAGCGCCACGAAGGTCGCCGGCGAGAGCATCATGTTGGCCCCGCCGACCACGGCGAGCTCGATCTCCCCGCAGGCGAGGCTCTGGCGGGCGAGGTGCACGGCCATCAGCGAGGACGAGCAGGCCGTGTCCACGGTCAGCGCGGGGCCGTGGAGGCCGAGCACGTGGGCTACCCGACCCGCCGCCACGTTGGTCGCGGTCCCCGTGGCCGTGTAGGCCCCGAGCTGATCGGCGCGCCGGGGGAGCTGGGCGTACTCGGAGCCCGTCAGCCCGACGTAGACGCCCACGTCGCGGCCGCCGAGGCTGTCTGCGGCCACCCCCGCGGACTCGAGGGCCCGCCACGAGACCTCGAGGAGCATGCGCTGCTGGGGATCCATCTCGGCCGCCTCCCGCGGGGAGATGCCGAACAAGCTCGCGTCGAAGTCGGCGGGGTCCTCGGTCAAAAAGGCCGCCGCCTGGGCGTAGTAGCGACCGGCCTGGTCACGCTGCGGGCTGTAGTAGCGCTCGTGATCCCAGCGCGCCGCGGGGACCGGACCGCTGACGACGCGACCATCGGCGAGCAGGCGCCACAGCGCCTCGGGAGTGTCGCAGCCGCCGGGGAAGCGGCAGGCCAGGCCGACGATGGCGATGGCGTCCTCGGGGTCCTCGACGCGGATGTCGGTGTCGGTATTGGTGCCAGTATCGGTAGCGGTAGCGCCAGCTGGGGGTCCCTCGGACACGGGCGGCGCATCCAGGAGCCGCCTGGCGATGCGCTCGCGGTGGCCAAAGAGCACGCAGGTCTGGGCGTGGCGCGGGCCTGAAGCGCCCGCCATCGTGGCCTCGAGCAGATCGAGACCCACCGCGCTCGGCATCGGCACGAGTCCGCCGCGGTGAGCCATGAACGCCAGGATCTCCTCGCTGACCTGCATCCCGCCTTCGGCCCACAACGGCCAGTCGATCGCCAGGCTCCGCCCCGCGCGATCGCCCGCGGCCACGGCCTGGGCCCGCGCGCGCACGAAGCCGTCGAGGTAGGCGTTGGCGAAGGCGTAGTCGCTCTGCCCCGCGTTGCCGAACACCCCCGCCGTCGACGCGAAGCAGACGAAGTGCGTGAGCGGATCGTCGGCCGTGGCCTCGTCGAGGTTGTGGACGCCCGCCAGCTTGGGCTCGAGCACGGCGCGGGCTCCCTCTGGCGTCTTGGTCTGGATCAACCCATCGCGCAGGCAGCCAGCGGCGTGGATGACAACCGCGACGCCACCGAGGCGCGCCCTGATCTCTGCCAAGGCCGCGTCCAGTCGCGCGCGCTCGCCCACGTCCGCCTGGACCACGAGGACCTCTGTCCCCACGGCGCGCAAGGCCGCGATCCGCTGGCTGGCGGCCGCGCTGGGGGCCGAGCGGGCGAGCAGCGCCAGGCGAGCGCCGCGGCTGGCCAGGCGCTCGCCGACGAGCAGCCCGAGCTTGCCGGTGCCCCCCGAGATCAACACCACGGCGCCGGGCTCGAGCACGGGCAGCGCGGGGACCTCGAGCTGGTCGCCAGCCAAGAGCGCGCGACGGCGACGCTGTCCACCCACGAGGCACAGCTCGTGGGTGACCTGCGCCGTGCAGGCCTCCGCGAGGATCGCCTCGGCGAGGCCCGGCAGGTCGCCTCGCGTAGCCGCGTCGACGCCGAATGCCCGCCAGCGCAGGCGGGGGCTCTCCATCGCTGCCGCCCGGGCAAACCCCGCGAGCGCGGCGGCCGTGGGTCCAGGCTCGCCCGACTCGTCGAGCGCATGCAAGACGACCAGCTCCACGCGGCGATCCGCGGCGAGGATGACCCGCGCCTGGGCGAGGGAGGCCTCGAAGCGGGCCTGCGCGGGCAAGGAGCGCGCGTCGATGAGGACCAGCGCCGCCTGGGTATCCGAGGCGAGGCGGCGCTCGAGTTCAGCTGGCGCGAGGTCTTGGAGGTGCTCGACCCGGCGGCTGCTAGCGGCGTCCGAGAGCGCCCGACACAGGGCCTCGCTGCCGCCAACGAGGACACAGTCGAGCTCGCGGCGCTCGCCGCCTTCACCCTCGGGCTCCAGCGCCGCGGGGACCCAGCGCGAAGCCGCGAGCAGGAGCTCGGGCGCCCCATCGCTGCGCTCGCCGCCGTCTTGGCCGGGCAGCTCGGCTCCCGGCGCCCCCTCGCCCGAGCGCGCGTCGAGCTGCTCGGCCAGGTGCTCCGCGAGCGCGCGGATCGAAGGATGATCGAACACCAAGGTGGCGTGCAGGCTCAGATCCAGGAGCTGCTCGAGACGCACGACCAGGGCCGTGCTCTGCACGGACTCCATGCCCATGGCGAACAGGCCGCGGCGCGGGTCCGGGGTCTGCCCGGGCTCGAAGGCCAGGATCTCGGCGACGACCGCGGACACGAGGCGCTCGCAGGCCGCCGCTCGCTGACCCGGTGCAGCTCGCAGGGCTCGCCGCGTTGCGTCCGCGATCGAGGCGCCCCCTGCCTCCCCTGCGTCACCGGCCGCGCGGGTCGAGCTCGACTCGGGCTTCGACTTCGGCTTTGGCTTCGGCGGTGCTTCGGCCAGCCAGTAGCGCTCGCGCACGAAGGCGCGGACCGGCAGGTGAACCCGCCGTCGGGGCCCGGCGAAGTAACGCTCGACCAGGGGCTCGGCGAGCGGGCCGCCGGCGAGCCAGCCCTGCACGAGGCGACCTCGCTCGCTCGTGTCGGCGATCTCGGGCAGCTCACCGCCGGCGACGAGCTCGTCCAGGCCCGCGAGCAGCTCGTCGAGGTCTGCGACGCACAGCGCCGCGCGGCGCTCGTGGGCGACACGCCCGACCGCCAGGGTGTAGGCGAGGTCTGCGAGCAGCTCGCGGGCGCTCCCTTGCCCCGGCAGCTCCCGCAGCTCCCGCAGCTCCCGCAGCTCCCGGACTTTGGTCGCAAGCGCGCCGGCATAGGCACGCAAGTCGGCTTGGCTGCGCGCGGAGATCAGCACGAGCGCATCGCCGCTGGCCGCCCCCTCCCCCGCACGTCGCGGCCGCTCGGGGGCCTCCTCGACCACCAGGTGCACGTTGACTCCGCCCGCGCCAAAGCTGCTCACCCCCGCGCGCCGCGGCTGATCCACGACGCGGCGCGTCCACGGCGCGAGGCTGCGCTGAAGCGCCAGCGGCGTGGCCGCGAAGTCGATCTCCGGGTTGACCCGATCTGCGTGGAGCAGGCTCGGCGCGAGGGTCTGGTGCTCCAGCTGGAGCATGACCTTGTGCAGCGCGGCGATGCCCGCGGCGGCCTCGAGGTGGCCAATGTTGGCCTTGATCGAGCCCAGCGCGCAGCGCCCTGGCGAGCCCGAACCCGAGCCGCTCACGCGCGCCGTGACAAAGGCGTCGTCGAGGCCAGCGACCTCGATGGGATCGCCGAGGCTCGTGCCCGTGCCGTGGGCCTCGATATAGCCGAGGCTGTCCGCCTCGATCCCTGCTCGCTCCCAGGCCGCGAGGATCACCTCGGTCTGCGCCACGGGGTTGGGCACGGTGTAGCCGAAGGTCTTGCCGTCGCAGTTCACCGCCCCGCCCTTGATCACCGCATGGATCGCGTCGCCGTCGCGCAGCGCCGCGGCCAGGGGCTTGAGCAGCACGGCGCCCACGCCCTCGCCGGGCACGTAGCCGGTGCCCCCCTCGCCAAAGCTGCGGCAGCGCCCGTCGGCCGCGGCGAAGCGGTTGGCGCAGAGCATCAAGTACTTGTTGGGATGCAGCGAGAGGTTGACCCCGCCAGCGATGGCCAGCTCGCAGGCGCCGCTGCGCAGGCTCTCGCAGGCCATGTGCACGGCGTTGAGCGCCGCCGAGCAGGCCGTGTCGATGGTCATCGACGGCCCGCCGAGGCCCAGGCTGTAGGACACCCGGTTGGCGATCGAGAAGGTCTGCGTGTTGTAGGGCGTGCGCTCGCCGCGGGCGAGGTTGGCCTCGGCCGCGAGGCTCGCGTACTCGTTGTAGCTCGCGCCCACGAACACGCCGACCTTGGCCCGGCGCTCCCCCGTGCGTCCGCTCGCGCCCTTCACCGCGTTCGCCTCGGCCAGCCCCTGGGGCGTGTAGCCGGCGTCCTCGAGGCAGGCCCAGGCTTGCTCGAGGAAGAGCCGCTCTTGCGGATCCATGTAGCGCGCGAGCCAGGGCGCGACCTCGAAGAGCGCCGCGTCGAAGCGGTCGACCTCGGGCAGGAAGCCGCCCCACTTGCAGTAGATCCGCCCGGGCTTGGGCTCGGGATCGTAGTAGTCGGCCATGTCCCAGCGCGTGGCGGGGACCTCGGTGATCGCGTGGCGACCGGCGGCGATCAGCGTCCACAGGGCGTCGAGGTCTTCCGCGCCGGGGTAGCGGCCGCTCGCGCCGACAATCGCGATGTCCTGCGGACGGACGGCCGCCTCGGCGAACGCCGACCCCTCGGGCACGGCCGCCCCCTCCTCGCTCGCCGCGGGCAACGAGCGGCCCCGCGCCACGAGGTAGTCCGCCAGCGCCGAGAGGGTCTTGTACTTGTAGAACAAGGTCGCCGGGAGCGCCCCGTAGCGCGCTCGCAGGGCGTAGTTGAGCTCGAGGATCAGCACCGACTCGAGGCCGTAGCGATCGAAGTCCGCGTCGAGCTCGATGCGCGCGCGCGGGACCTTGGCCACGCGCTCGAGCAGCGCGCACAGCTCGTCGATCACGGTCGCGCGGGTCAGCCCCTGGCCGGCCTGTGTCTCACGCACTCCGGGGCGCGCCTCGGGGCCCTGCGCGACCACGGGAATGGGCGCGGGCGCTGCTGGTGCGAGCCCAGCCAGCCAGTAGCGCGTCGCCTCGAAGCGCGGCTCGGGCAAGCTCTCGCGCCGCGCACGGTAGCCCGCGGGCGCCTCCTCGAGCACGACGTGGGCGTTGACGCCACCAAAGCCAAAGGAGCTGACGCCCGCGCGCCGGGGGCCCCCGCAGGTCGGCGCCGGCCAGGGCCCAGTGCGCTCGGCCACCCGCAGCGCCGAGCCACGGCGCAGCTGCGCGGCGATCTGGGGGTTGAGCGCGTCGAGCTGGGCCTGGCCGGGGATGGTCTGGTGCTCCAGGCACAACACCGCCTTGATCAGCCCAGCGATGCCCGCGGCCGTCTCGAGGTGACCGATGTTGGCCTTGACCGATCCGAGGGCGCAGTGGCCCTCGGGCGCGGCCTCGCGCCCTCGCTCGCCGTGCAGGCTGGCAAAGGCCTCGTGCAGGCCGCGGATCTCGATCGGGTCGCCCAGCGGGGTCCCGGTGCCGTGCGCCTCGATGTAGCCGACGCTGATCGGATCGACCTCGGCGTCGCGGTAGGCCGAGATCAGCAGCTGCGCCTGGGAGCGCGGGTTTGGGGCCGTGAGCGCGTTGGCAAGGCCGCCGTGGTTGACCGCCCCGCCCTTGATCACCGCGCGGATCGGATCGCCGTCGCGCATCGCCTGGCTCAGGGTCTTGAGCACCAGCGCGCCCACCCCCTCGCCGCGCACGTAGCCGTCGGCGCCCGCGTCGAAGCTGCGGCAGCGACCCCGGGGCGAGAGCATGCCCGCGCGGTCGAAGCTCACGCTGAGATAGGGGTCGAGGATCAAGTTGACGCCGCCGACCATGGCCAGCTCGCAGCGGCCGCTGCGGAGGCTCTGCGCGGCCTGGAGCACCGCCACGAGGCTGCTCGAGCAGGCCGTCTCGACCGCGAGGCTCGGGCCGTGGAGATCGAGCAGGTAGGAGACGCGGCTGGGGAGCACCGAGTGCGCGCGGCCGAGGATCGACTGGGCCTCGGCGGGGATGCCCAGGGCCCGGGCGCGATCGTGGTAGTCGCTCGTGCCCACGCCGATGAACACGCCGGCCTCGCTGCCGCGCAGGGACTCGGGGGCGACCCCAGCGTCGGCCAGGGCCTGCCACAGGACCTCGAGCATCAGGCGGTGCTGGGGATCCATCCACTCGGCTTGCTTGGGCGAGATCCCGAAGCGCGCGGCGTCGAAGCGGTCGACGTCGGTGATGAAGCCGCCCCAGCGCGCGCGGGTCTTGTTGGGCGCCGCGAGGGCGTCACCGTCGAGCGCCCGCCAGTCCCAGCGCGCCGCCGGGACCTCGGTGATCAGGTCGCGGGCCGCGGCCAAATTATCCCAGTAGTCGCCCAGGCTCGGCGAGCCGGGGAAGCGGCCGCTCATGCCGATGATCGCCAGGTCCTCGGCGCGCCCGCTCGGCCCTCGCTCGAGCGCCGCGCTGCCCTCGATCCGGACCGACGCCGACGCGGGCCGGGGATCCGGCGAAGGCGTGGGCCGGGCCCCGCCGAGCGCGGTGATCATCTCGACGACCTCGAGGATCTCGCCCACGCCAAACAGGGCCGCCGGGGCCAGCTCGACACCAAAGGCCGCGCCGAGGCGCTCGGCGAGTTCGACCACGGAGATCGAGTCCACGCCGTACTCGCGCAGGGCCGCCTTGGGGTCGATCTCGTCGGCGCGCATGCCCAGCACCGACGCGGTGATCTCCCGGACGCGCGCGATGGCCTCGCCGGCGTCATCTCCCCCTACCTCGGGCTGCACCGCGACGACGCCGCGCGCCCCCACCTCGGTGAGCTGGCGGGTCGGTCCCAGCCGCGACGCGCCCAGCAGCGACGCCAGCTCCCCGAGGCTGCCGAGTTCGGCGATGCGCAGGGCGGTGAGCGGCCCCTCGCACTCGTCTTCCAAGGCGGCCGCGAGGCGATCGAGGGCGGGCGCGTCCAGGCCCAGGCCCTCGGCGTCGCTCTCGAGGTCGACCTCCCGCGGCGCGACCTCCAAGATCGCAGCCAGGGCCGCCTGCACCCGATCCGCCCGCGGGTCTACGGCGCCAACGACGGGCCCCTCTCCCGCGTGGCTCGCCGGGTCGTCTCCCGAGTGACTTGCCGCGCTCGTAGCCCGTCCGCGCGCGGGCGCCTGCGACTGCGGATCCCCATCGCGTGTCGAGACCGCCCCCTCGCGCAGCTCCAGGGCCGCGTCGATGCGCTGGCGCTCCCCCGCCATGTAAGCGACGACCGGCGCCGGCGCGACCAAGGCCGCGGCCATGCATGCCAGGCCCTCGTCGCGCGCCAGCGGCCGCATGCCCAGGCTCCGCGCGAGCATGGCCTCGACCTGCGCGTCGACCCGCATGCCGCCCTCGCGCCACAGCGGCCAGGCGATCGACAGGCTGAGGCCCCGGGCCTCGCCCTGGCGGGCCTCCATGAGACGATCGAGGTAGCGGTTGGCGCAGGCGTAGGCGGCCTGGCCGGGGTTGCCGATCATCCCGGCGATCGACGAGAAGCACACGAAGGCGCGCAGGGGCAGGCTGCGCGTCGCTCGGTCGAGCCAGCGCGCGCCGAGCAGCTTGGGCGCGAGGACGGCCGCGAAGGCCGCGCGATCGCTCCCGTTGAGCAGGCCGTCGCGCAGCACCCCGGCGGCGTGGATCACCGCGTCGAGGCGCCCGTGGCTGGCGAGCAGCTCGGCGACGAGGGCCTCGACCGCCTCGGCCCGGGCGATGTCGACGCGGCGATAGATCAGCCCGGGCACGTCCTCGCGCAGCTCGGCCAGCGCGTCGGCGATGGCGAGGGGATCACGGCGACCCACGAGCACGATCGTGGCCGCCTGCCCGCGGACATCGGGGCGGCCGAGGGCGCGGGCGAAGAGCCGACCCAGGCCGCCCATGCCGCCGGTGATCAGGCAGACCTGGGCCCCGCGCTCGCGCCCAAGCGTGCGCTCGGCCAGCTCGTCTGCCGCGCGCGGATCGATGGGCGCGGCGGCGATCGCCAGCCGCCGCAGGCGCTCGCGGCGATCGCCAAGCCAGCGCAGCGGGGCGGGATCGGGGGCGACGGCGAGCTCGGCGAGGATCCGCGCCGGGGCCTGCGGATCGCCGAGCTCCATGGCCAGGGTCGAGGCCCCGCGCAGGCCGTGGTGCTCTCGACCGGCCGTGCGCAGCAGCCCCTCCACGGCCGCGTGCACGGCCTCGCCCACGGGGTGCAGGTAGCAAAGCCGCAGCTGCGAGGGCGCGCGCGCAAGCCAGGCCTGGATCAGCGCGAAGACGCTGTAGACCCCGGCCTCGAGCTCACCCGCGAGGCTGCTCTCGCGCTCGGGTCGGGCCCAGGCGAAGAGCGCCGCGACCGGGCGGGCGTCGGCGCGGTCGAGGGCGTCGAGCAGCGCGCCGAAGTCCTCGCCAGCGCCCGGGCGCAGGGCGTAGCGATCGCGGCCGTGGGCGGCGAAGCTCGGCCCGGGGACCACCGAGATCAGAGGCCCCGAAAGCGCGCCGGCGAGCCGCGTCGAGAGCGGGCGGTCGCCGGCCTCGAACACCAGCACGGGCCCCTCGGGGAGCGGGGCTTTGGCCTCGCTGGCGAGGGCCGCGGGCAGCCAGCGCTCGCAGACCTGACGGACATCCCCGCCCTCGAAGACCGCGCCCTCCCCCGAGCTCGCCTGGGCCTGGGCCGGGGCCGGGGCCGGAACCGGCCGCAGCGCCGCGCGAGTGAAGGTCTGCCGCGCGCGGGGCAACGCCTCGCTCAGCTGAGGGCGCAGCTCCACGCCACGCAGGCGCGCCCAGACCTGCCCGCTCTCGTCGAAGAGCTCGCCGTCGAAGCAGATCCGCGCCGACTCGTGTGAGCACACGCGAAGGTGCACCCACGCGTGGCTCGGGAGCGCGACGCGCTGAGCCGCGCCGGCGAGGCTCAGCGCGGCGACGCCCTGGGGCAGCCAGCGCGCCCGATCTGCGCGGACCTCCGCGAGGGCGCCGCTGACCTGCAAGACGCCATCGAGGGCGACGCACAACGCCAACGCGCGGCCCTGTGGATCCCGGCTGGCGTCGGTCGAGCCCGCGCTGAGGTCGAGGCGCGCGAGGGCCTGCCCAGGACCTGCCCAGGCCGCGGCGACGACCCGCAGGCGCCCGCCGTGCTCGAGCCCGCTCGCCTCGAGGGCGGCGTAGCAGTCGGCGACCGAGACGGGCTCGGCGCAGCGCTGGCGCAGCACATCCAGCTCGGGGACGGCCGATGTCTGCGCCTCCTCCGGCGCCTGGGGTCCCCCCTCGAGCCGCGCCTCGGCGCAGCGCGTCGAGCCCGAGCGCACCGACGCGCGCCCGCCTGCGAGCTCGATCTCGACGCTCGCGCAGCCGTCGTCGTCGGCGACGATCGGCCGAGTCCAGCGCAGCTCGCCGAGCTGGACGGCTCCCCGGCGCTCGCCTGCGGGCTTCGCCAGCGACGCCGCGGCGAGCATCATGGCGGCGCTCACCACCCCCGGGAGCACCGGCCTGCCCCCGACGCGGTGCGCGGTCAGCAACCAGTCTCGCGCGTCGAAGTTGGTCTCGAAGCGCGAGCCGCTGCCGAGGCGGCGATGCACCAGCGGGTGCAGGCGCGCCTCGGGCAGCCAACAGCGGCGGTGAATGAACGGCCAGCTCGGCAGCGAGCAGCGCCGCGGCGGGTCCGGCCACGAGATCGCAGGATCGACCTTCGCCCCCGCCACGAAGGCGCGCGCGAGCGCGTCGAGGGCCGCCCGATCCCCGCTCGCGGCGAGGCTCTGGACGCGACGCTCGGGGCCCGCGACCTCCCGACGCCCGGGCGATCCCCATCGCCAGCGCGGATCCTGGAGATCCGCCAAAGCCGCCCGCAGCTCGGTGAGCGTCTCGACGACGATCGCCGCGCGCACGCCCGCCTGGCTGCGGCCCGCGGCCAAGGTGAAGGCGACCTGCGTCAACGAGGGCGCGTCGCCACCCGCGGCGAGGGCCTCCAGCCGCGCGGCGAGCCGGGCCAGGCCGGCGCGCAGCTGATCGTCGCTGCGCGCCGACGCGATCACCAGCTGTGGCGTGGCCGCGCCGAGGCGCCGCGCCTTCGCGTCGACATACTCCTCGATCACGAGGTGGGCGTTGCTGCCCCCGGCCCCAAAGGAGCTCAGGCCCGCCCGCCGCGGAACGCCCGGACGCGCCGGCCAGGGCGCGAGGGTCCGCTGGACGGCGAAGGGCGAGCGCTCGAAGTCGATGTGCGGGTTGAGGGTCCCCGCGTGCAGCGAAGGCGCGAGCTGCCCGTGGCGCAGCTGCAAGATCAGCTTGGTCAGCCCGGCGATCCCGGCCGCGGCCTCGAGGTGGCCGAGGTTGGTCTTGATCGATCCGATCGCGCAGCGCGAGGCTGCGCCCGCCCGCTCGGGCCGGCGCTCGAGCGCCTTTTCGAGGCCGCGCAGCTCGATGGGATCGCCGAGGCTCGTGCCCGTGCCGTGGGCCTCGACGTAGCTCACGCTGTCGAGCTCGACGCCCGCGTCGGCGACAGCGGCCGCCACGACTTGGGCCTGGGCGTCGGGATCGGGCACGGTGTAGCCGTTGGCGCGCCCGCCATGGTTGAGGGCGCTCCCGCGGATCACCGCGAGGATCGAGTCGCCGTCGCGCTGCGCGGCAGCGAGCGGCTTGAGCAGCACCGCCCCGGCCCCCTCGCCGGGGACGTAGCCGTCGCCGCCCTCACCAAAGGCCCGACAGCGCCCGTCCGTGGCCAGCATGTTGTTGCGGGTCAAGAACTCGTACTTGCTCGGGTGGATGATGAGGTTGACCCCGCCGGCCAGGGCGAGCTCGGCCTGTCCCCGACGCAGGCTCTCGCAGGCCAGGTGTAGGGCGGTCAGCGAGGACGAGCACATCGTGTCCACGGCCAGGCTCGGGCCGCGAAGATCGAAGTGATGCGACACGCGGTTGGCCACGGAGGAGGCGAAGGACATGGGCGTCAGCGAGCCCTCGCCCCGCGCGCGACGCAGCGCGTCCCCTTCGATGCCCAGGGCCTCGTACTGGCCCCACATCACCCCCACGAACACCCCGACCGCGGCGCCCGCCAGGGCCTCGCCGCCGTAGCCCGCGTCGACCAGGGTCTCGGCGGCGACCTCGAGGAAGACCCGCTCCTGGGGATCCATGAGCTCGGCCTCGCGCGGGGCGATCTGAAAGGCCACGGGGTCGAAGCGATCGATCCGCGCCAGGAAGCTCCCCCACTTGGCCCGGGCGAGCTTGCCCTGGGGGTCCGCTTCGCAGCGGGCGGCGTGGTCCCAGCGCGAGGCCGGAATCTCCTCGATGCAGTCGCGCCCCGGGGCGAGGACCTCCCGCCACAGCGCCTCGACGTCGTCGGCGTGGGCGTAGCGGCCGGCGAGGCCGATGATTGCGATGGGGCCACCAGGCGCCTCGCCTGCGGTGGCTCGCAGGGGAGCGCCCTGCTCGTTGGCCGCTCCCCTGGCTTGGACGGGAGCAGTATCGGTAGCAGCCCCCTCGGCGCGGAGCCGCTCGGCGTGGGCCGAAGCCACGAACGCCGCCAGCGCGGCCACGCTGCTGTGCTCGAAGAGCAGCGTGGGATAGAGCTGTACGCCCAGCGCCTCTCCCAGGGCCACGCTGACGCTCAGCAGGGCCGAGGAGTCCAGGCCCAGGTCATAAAAGTTGGTCTTCGCGTCGAGCCTCGCGGGCTGCTGCTCGCCGAGCTCGGCAGCCAGCAGCCCGCGGATCAGCGCCTCGGCCCGCGCGCGCGGGTCAGCGTCCCCCTCGCTGGCATGTGCGACGCTGCGGCCACGGCCGGCGGCCGCCTGCGTCGCGGTCGAGACATCGGCATCCGCGGCGACCCCGGGCGCCGGCGAGAGCTCGGCATGAACCAGGCGCTCGAGCAGCTGCGGCGAGCGGATCCGCTTGGTCGTGAGCCCATCGAAGCGCGCGAGCAGGCGTCCGCCCCGAGGCTCGCGCAGCTCGATGTCGCAGACGAATACGTCCTCCCCCAGGACGCAGCGCTCGCGCGCGACAAACACCTCCACCGGCCCACGAACGGGCGCCCAGGCGCGAAAGCGCCGGACATGGATCGGGATGAAGGGCCGCAGGCCGTCCTCGTGGCCGCGCATCACCGCCAAGAAGGGGATCAAGGTCGCGCTGTCGAGGCACGCGGGGTGCAGCGCGAAGCTCTCGGCGTGGGCCCGCGCCCTGGCGCTGGGGTGGATCTGGGCGACGAGGGCGTGTTCGTGGACGGCCACGCTGCCCTCCCCCTTCATGAACTCGAAGTGCTCGATGGACACGGCCCGCGCGTAGGCGTAGGCCGCGTCGAGATCGAGCTCTTCGACCAGGGCGCCGAGCTTCGACGTGGCCGGCTCGGCGCCCGCGTCATCGACCTGCGCGCACAGGCGGGCGACACAGCGGAAGTTCTCCCGCGTGTGCTCGTCGCTGTCCGCGGTCCGTGGCGACGGCCAGCTCAGGCCCTCGACCGCCCAGCCGCCCTCGCCCTCGCCCGCGAGCGCCGAGAAGCGCAGCTCGATCGTCCGCCCCTGCTCCCGCGACACCGCCACCGGCTCGGAGAAGAGCACCTCGGACAGGGCGACCTCGCCCACGCTCACGCCTCGCCCGGCCAGCGCCCGGTGGACGAGATCGAAGAACACCACCCCCGGGAGCACCCGGACGCCGTGGACGCGGTGATCTCGAACGATCAGATCATCGAAGTCGACGCTGACGCGGCAGTGAAAAGAGGCCAGAGGAACGAGCGAGGAGGTTGTCATGAGCGCGAGGAGAGCGGCGAGAGAAGAGAGCGTTCGCAGCGGCCTGGGCGAGCGCCCGAGACCGCTGCCAGATCGGAGCTGCCAGGTGGGGTCAGCCCCAGGCCACCGGCAGGCTGGTCAGCCCGCGGAAGCTCAGGTTCATGTTCCAGTCCGCGGGCGCGTCGGGATCCTTGCGGCGAATCCCCGGGATGCGCTCGAGCAGCACCTTGTAGGCCACGGGGATCTCGGCGCGAGCCAAGAACGCCCCCGGGCAGGTGTGGATGCCCCCGCCGTAGGCCAGGTGGGGGTTCTTGGCGCGGTGGAAGTCGAGGCGGTCCGGGTTCTCGAACACCTCGGGGTCGCGGTTGGCCGCGGCGATGAAGGGCATCACCCCCTCGCCCTTGGCGATCTGGCGCCCGCGCAGCTCCATGTCGCAGGCGGCGATCCGCGTGGGGCACTGCGCCGGCGAGGTGAAGCGGGCGATCTCCTCGACGGCCTGCTTCATGATCTCCGGGTTGGCCGCGAGCTCCTCGAGGCGCTCGGGCTGCTCGAAGAGCGCGAGCATCCCGTGACCCATGACGTTTTGCGTGGTCGTGTGCCCGCCCGCGAGCAGCAGCACGAGCTGGGCGATGACCTCCTCGAGGCTGAGCTTGCCGCCCTCGCGCCATTCCTTGACCAGATAGGACACGAAGTCGTCCTTGGGCTGCTTGGTGCGGTCGTCGATGACCTGCTCGAGGTGCGCGGCCATGGACCGGCAGGCCTCCTGTCCGGCGAGCATCACGTCGAGGTCGTCGACGCGGCCGGCGGACAAGGCGATGTGTACGCCCCAGGCCTTGAAGGTCGGCAGCTCCGCGCGATCCATGCCCAGGATCTCGGCGAAGATGATCGCCGGCAGCGCGAAGGCGTAGTCGTTCATGAAGTCCATCTCGCCCTGGTCGTGGACGCGATCGATCAGCCAGTTGGCGGTCTCGTGCGCGCGGGCGTGGATGTCCCCGAGGCTGTCGGGGTGGAAGGCCCGGTTGATCAGCCCGCGCAGGCGCTTGTGCTCGGGGTTGTCCTTCATCACCGCCCACATCGAGAACATGCGCACGAGGTCGTCGAGGTGCTCGCGGAAGTCGGGGCGGACCACGAAGGTCTCGCTGCTCTGGTTGGAGAAGCGCGAGGCGTCGCGCAGGCCCGCGCTGACGTCGTCGTAGCGAGTCAGGACCCAGTGGCGGGTCTCCTCGCTCCAGTAGACCGGCGAGCTCTCGCGGATCTGCGCGAGCAAGGGGAAGGGATCGCGGTGGAATTCCTCGCTGAGGATGTTGACGTGGATGTTCTGCTGCTTGGACATGGTCTGGGTTGCTGGTCTGGGGGTTTGGTTCAGGCGCTGAACTCGATCCCGCCGATGGGGCGACCGAGGGCAGCGAAGGGAGCGGGGCTGGGTTCGGCGTCGAGCGCCGGCGGCACTGGCTCGCGGTCGTGCTCGGGCGCGGGCCGCTCGAGCCAGTAACGGCGACGATCGAAGCGCGGCGGCTCGAGGGGCGCGCGCGTGGCCGTGTGCGCGGGCGCGGCCGCCAAGATCGCGTGGACGTTGGTCCCCCCGAAGCCGAAGCTGCTGATCCCCGCGCGCAGCGGGCCCGTCCACGGCTGGGCGCGGGTGCAGGGGAAGAAGGGCGAGCTCGCGAAGTCGAAGCGCGGGTTGGGGCGCGCGCAGTGCAGCGTGGGCGGGAGCTCGCGCTCGCCCAGCGCGAGCGCGACCTTGAGCACGCTGGCGATGCCCGCGGCGCTGAGCAAATGCCCGAGGTTGCTCTTGACGCTGCCCACCGGGCAGGCGCCCTGGGTCACGCCGTCGGCCGCGAACAGCTCGGTCAGCGCGCGCAGCTCGATGGGATCCCCCAACGCCGTGCCCGTGCCGTGGGCCTCGATGTAGCCGATGTCCCGGGCGTCGCGACCGGCCTTGCGCAGGGCCTCGCGGATCACCGCGCGCTGGGCCGCCGGATTGGGCGTGGTCACTCCCATGGTCCGCCCGTCGTTGTTGACCGCGGTCGCCTCGATCACCGCGTAGATGCGGTCACCGCTGGCGAGGGCCTGGGACAGGGGCCTGAGCAGCACGGCCCCGGCCCCCTCCCCCGGCACGAAGCCGTCGGCGGCCTCGTCGAACACCCGGCAGCGGCCCCCGGGCGAGAGCACCCTGGCCTCGGACAGGCGCTGATAGACGACCTCGTCGAGGAGGATGTCGACGCCGCCGGCCAGGGCGAGCTCGCACTCGCCGGCGCGCAAGCTGGCGATCGCCAGGTGCAGGGCCGTCAGCGAGGACGAGCAGGCCGTGTCGACGACAAGGGCCGGCCCGCGCAGGTCGTAGAAGTGCGCGAGGTGGGCGGCGATGAAGTTCTGCCCGACCCCGAGCAGCGCCCGGCGGCCCGGGTCGCGCACGCGCTCGCCGTAGTTGCTGACCCGCGATCCGGCGAACACCCCGACCGATCGGCCCGAGAGCTCGGCCCGGGTGTAGCCCGCGTGGTGGAAGCAGCCGACCCCGACCTCCATGAACTGGCGCGCGCAGGGATCGAGCTCGGGGGCGTCGGACTCGGGGATCTCGAAGTAGGTCGGGTCGAAGCGATCGATGTCCGCGATGAATCCCCCGCGCTTGCTGATCGACTTGCCCTTGGCGTAGCGCGGGGCGTAGAGCTCGGCGATCGACCAGCGCAGCGCCGGGACGTCCGAGGTGCAGTCTCGGCCGCTGCGCAGCGCCTGCCAGTAGGCGTCGAGATCGGGGGCGGCCGGGAGGTTGCAGGCCATGCCGACGATCGCGATGGGCTCGCCTTCGCGCAGGCCGTGCGCGGCCTCTGAGCCCACCTCGACGGCCCAACGGGGATCTGGTTCGGGCTCGGGTTCGGGTTCGGGCTCGGGCGCCGGGGCCTCGAGCCTGCCGAGGGCCGCGTCGACCAGCTCCCCCTGGGTCGCCGCGAGCTGCCTGGCCAGCGCCTCGAGGCTGGGGTGCTCGATGGGCAGGGCCGGATCGAGGCGGCGCCCCAGCCAGTCTTCGATGGCGGCCACGAACTCGACGATCAGGATCGAGTCGATGCCCAGATCAGCGAACGCGACGTCGGCCTCGATCCGCGCCTCGGAGAGCTTGAGGGTCTGACTCAGCAGCCTGCGCAGCACGGGCACGAGATCGAGGCGGCGCTGTGCCTGGCGGTCGCCCCCACGCGCCGGCTGCCGAGCCGAGGGCAGCGCTGCGCCGGTCGAGCCCCCGAGCCCAGCGGCGCTCGCCGTGTTCGCCCTGATCTCCCTGTTCGCCCTGATCTCCCTGATCTCCCTGATCGCCCTGACCCCTGCCTGGCTCGGCGCCGGCCAGCGCGTGAGCGCCCCGGGGTCGAAGCGCGCGGGGTCGACCTCCAGCGGCATGACCACGGCCGAGCTCGAAGCCAGGGCCCGCTCGAGCAGCTCGAGGCCGCGCTCGACACCGTGCAGCTCGAGGCCGAGCTCGGCGTAGGTCCGCCCCGCGACCTCGCCCATGGATCCCGCGCGCCAGTTCCCCCAGGCCAGCGACCACACTGGCGCCCCGGCGGCGCGGCGGTGCTGCGCCCAGCGGTTGAGGACCGCGTTCGCGCTGGCGTAGTCGAGCATCCCGGCTGCCAGGCGCGGGGCCAGGCTCGACACCGAGGAGAAGGCGAGCGCGAAGTCGAGGGGGCCGCGGGCGAGGAGCGCGTCGATGAGCTGAACCCCCGCGAGCTTGGGCGCGAAGACCTCGGCCATGGCCTCGGCCGACTTGGCCGTGAACATCGGCTGGTCGAGGCGCACGGCGCCGGCGCAGTGGACCACCCCGCGGATCGGCCCGAGCGCGGCCTGGGCAGCGTCGAGCGCGGTCATGATCGCGCGGGTGTCCTCGAGCGGCCCGGTGACCACGCGCAGCTCGACGCCCGCCGAGACCAGCGCCTGGAGCGGCTCGAGGACCTCGCGCTCGTCCCCAGTCGCGGCGCCTGCGAGGCGGGCTGGCCACGCGTCGACCGGCGGCAAGGCGCGGCGACCCAAGAGGATCAGCTTGCGGGCCCCTCGGCGGACCAACAGGCGCGCGACCTCGAGGCCAAGGCCGCGCACGCCACCGGTGATCAGGTAGGTGCCCTCGGCGCTCGGGCACAGGCCCCCCGGGCCGCCCTCGCGCGTGGCCGGCAGCGCGCGCACATCCGGTCGCAGGTAACGACCTCCGCGCTGCGCCAGCTCCGGCTGCGCGGCGGCGCCACGCAGGACCTCGAGGATCACCGCCGCGCGCTCGCCCACGCTCAGCGCCTCACCGTCGAGGTCCAGGGTGCTCGCGGCGACCTGGCGATGCTCGGCGCGCAGGCGGACGAAGAGCTCGGCCATCACCGCGGCCTGGGGATCGAAGCGCCCCGGGGCCTCGGCCGCGGCCAGGCGATCGCTGACATGCAGCAGGCGCATGGGCGAGAGGCGCTGGCCGGCGATCAGCCCCTGGATCAGGCCCACGCGGCCACGCAAGACGCGATCGAGGGTCCGGTGGAGCGCGCTCCCGGACTCGGCATCCGCGAGGTCGATGAGCGTGCCCACGCGGCCCTCGGCCAGGCACTGGTCAGCCTGCGCGCGGCCGTCGAGGGCGAGGCTCGTGCTGGCGTCGGTGCTGGCGTCGACGTCGAGGATCTTCGCCGTGGGCAAGGCGGCTGCGAGGGCCTCGGCCAGGGCGCGGGTGCGCTCGCAGCCGAGGATCAAGATCCTGCCTTCGGGCAGGCGAGCCGGCTCGAGCGCCGACCAGGGCTCCCAGGACGCGGCCAGCAGCCGCGCGCTCCCCTGCCCTGCGCGAGGCAGCGTCGAGGCGTGGTCGAGCTCGACGCAGCCTCGCGCCTCGGGCCACAGCCGCTCCCCCGCGAAGGGGTAGGTCGGCAGCGGGACGATGCGCCGCTCCGCGCCGGCGTAGACCCGCAGCCAGTCGATCTCGACGCCCTGGCGATAGGCGTCGGCGAGGGCCTCGAGCAGCTCCTCGCGCGCGCCCTCGTCCCCCTCGTCCCCTGGCACGAAGCTGGCGAGCTCGTCGGCCAGGCCCGCGACGAAGCGCCGCATCAGGGCGCCATGCTGCCCCTGGGCGCGCCCGCTAGCGCCGAGGCCGGCGACCTCGAGCTCGCCGGCCTCGGCGGAGAAGGCCGCGAGCTGCTCCGCGAGCGCGGCGTGGGAGCTGGCCACGAAGGCCGCCCGCCAGCGCTCGTGGCTGCGCCCTGCGGCGAGGCTGTAGGCGACGTCGGCGAGCTCGATCGTGCTCGCGTCGAGCAGGTGCGCGCGCAGCTCCTCGACGCGCCGCGCGAGGGCCTGCGGGGTCTTGGCGGAGAGCACGAAGAGCGCCGGGGTCTGGGCGCGCGCCCGAGCTCGGGCATCCGGCCGCGCTGGCGCCTCCTCGAGCAAGACGTGCGCGTTCGTCCCGCTGAACCCAAAGGCGCTCACCCCCGCGCGCCGCGGCCCCGAGGGGCTGCGCCAGGGCTCACGGCGCGTGACCACCCGAAAGGGCGTGCGCGCGAGATCGATGTGCGCGTTGATCTGCTCGCAGTGCAGCGAAGGCGGGAGCTCGCGATGGCGCATGGCGAGCAGCACCTTGAGCACCCCCGCGACCCCGGCGGCCGTGATCGTGTGCCCGAGGTTGGTCTTGATCGAGCCCAGAGCGCAGCGCCCCGGCGAGACCTCGGCCCCCGGGTTCGCGCCGGCAAAGGCCACGCGCAGGCCCTCGACCTCGATGGGGTCGCCCAGGCGCGTGCCCGTGCCGTGGGCCTCGACGTAGCTGACCGTCGCCGGGTCCACGCCGGCCTGGCGGTGGACCTTGGCGATCAGCCGCGCCTGCGACTGGGCGCTGGGCGCCATGATCCCGTTGGTCCGCCCGTCTTGGTTGATCGCGCTGGCGGTGATCACCCCGTAGATGTGATCGCCCTGGGCCACGGCGCGCTCGAGGGGGGCGAGGAGCAGCACGCCCACGCCCTCCCCCGGCACGAAGCCTTCGGCGCCATCGTCGAAGGTCCGGCAGCGTCCCCCGGGCGCCAGCATGTTCGCGGCGCTGGCCATCACGTGGAAGCTCGGGGTGTTCATCACGAACACGCCCCCCGCCAGGGCGAGCTCGAGCTCGCCGCTGCGCAGGTGCTGGCAGGCCTCATGGATCGCCACCAGCGAGGACGAGCAAGCCGTGTCGATCGCCATGGTCGGGCCGTCGGCGTCGAGGTAGTAGGCCAGCCGAGCGGCGATCATCGACAGGTCCGTGCCCGTGAAGGTCGCCGCGTCCATGTCGGCGCCCAGGCGGCGCAGCTCGTCGAGGTAGTCCCCCGGCCGCGCGCCCACGAACACCCCCAGCGACTGACCCCGAGCTCGCCGCGCGCCGGCGTAGCCGCCGTCTTCGAGGGCCCGCCAGGCCTCCTCCAGGAACAGGCGCTGCTGCGGGGCCATGCGCTCGGCCTCGCGCGGTGAGATCTTGAAGAAGGGCGCGTCGAAGCGATCGACGCCGTCGAGGAAGGCGCCGTAGCGACAGCTCGAGGTGTTGGGGCGGCGCGCGGCGCCGTCGTAGACCGCGTCGCCGTCGTAGACCGCGTCGATCGACCAGCGCGAGCTGGGGACCTCGGTGACCGCGTCGCGGCCCTCGGCGAGCAGCGACCACAGCTCGTCGAGGTTGTTCGCCCCCGGGAAGCGACCCGAGACGCCGATGATGGCGATCTTCTCCACGCGGGGTCGATCCGAGCGGAGGCTGGGCGCAGGGACGGGCGCAGCTGTGGCCGCGAGCGCGGGCTTCGCCATGGGGACGGGGCGCGGTCGCGGGGCTGCTGGGGGAGGCCACGAAGCCATCTCCTCCGCGGGCACGCGCGGCTCGGGCTCGGCTGCACGCTCAGCGCCAGCTTCGGGCCCAGCAGAGCCAGAGCCAGAGCCGGAGCCAGACGCGGGCGCGAGGCCGGCGATGTGCTCGGCGAGCGCGGCGATGCTCGGGTGGTCGTAGACAATCGTGGGCTCGAGCTCGATCCCAAAGCGCGCGTTGATCTGCGTGACGAGCTCGACGCCGAGGATCGAGTCCACCCCCAGATCGGAGAAGTTGTCGTCCATGTCGAGCTCCTCGGGCTCGACCTCGAGGCGCGCGGCGGCGAGTTTCGTGAGGGTGATGGCCAGGTTTTCGACGGTCATGGCGGAGTCTCGGCGCGGCGCGGTCGGGGTTTGCGAGGGCGAGGCGGTGGGCGTGGGTGCGGGCGCGGGGCAGGTCATGGCGGCCCGGCGCTCGCCGCTGATGTGGGCGACGACGACCCGCGGACGCCCGCTGGCGAGGGCCGCCGCGAAGCCAGCGGCGCCCTCGGCCGCGCTCAGCGGGCCCAGGCCCTGGGCTTCGAGGAGCGCGGCGTAGCGCGCATCGGCGACGAAGCCGACCTCGCCCCAGTAGCCCCAATCGATGGCCAGCACGGGTCGCCCCTCGGCTCGCGCCGCGATCGCCAGGGCGTCCTGGTAGGCGCTCGCGGCCACGTAGTTGGCCTGGCCCGCGTTGCCCTGCAGGCTCAGCACGGAGGAGAACAGGACCAGGAAGTCCAGCGGGTCCTCGGCGGTGAGCTCGACGAGCCAACGCGAGGCCGCGGCCTTGAGGGTGAAGGTGGGGTCGAAGTGCGCCGGGCTCATGTGCGCGATGGCCCGATCGGCCATGTTCACGGCCGAGTGGACGACGCCATGCAGCGCACCGAAGCGCGCGCGCGCAGACGCCAGCGCGGCGCCCAGGGATCCGCGATCGCTGGCGTCTGCCTGCACGTAGACCGCCTCGCCGCCGAGGGCCGCGAGCGCGTCGAGCTTGGCCTGCCCGGCCGCGTCCACGGCTCGCCGGCCGACGATCACCAAGCGCGCCGCGTGGGTCTCGGCGAGCCAGCTGGCGATGCGGTGACCGAGGCCGCCGAGCCCACCCAGGACGAGGTAGACCCCGCGGTGACGCGGACGAAGCCCCCCCGCCACCGGCGCGTCGAGAGCCAGCGACTCGAGGCTGAGCACCCAGCGCGCCGCGCCGCGATAGGCCAGCTCGCCCAGGGGCGCCGGCCCATCTTCGCCGAGCGCCGCGGCGAGCTGACGGGGGTCGAAGGCGCCTGCGTCGAGATCGAGGGCGCAGACCCGAAGGCCATCGATCTCCCGGGCCGCCGACTGCAGCATGCCGATCACGGCCGCCCGCGCGAGCGCAGCCGACTGTCGGCCCGCGTCGAGCTGCGGGGCACAGCGCCCCTTCGCGTCGACGCTGGCCAGGCCACGGCTGATCAGCGCGAGGGTGATCGGCTGGGTGGTCCGCAGGCGCGCGAGGGCGCGACACAGGTGGAGCAGCGCGTGGCGCTCGCGCTCGGCCGCCGCGTCGCTCTCCGCCGAGATCACCACGTCCACGCGGCGCGGCAGCGCTCCTGCGAAGCTGGCCCGCGCCCCGCGAAAGTCTGCGAAGGCGCCGAGCTCGAGGACCCGAGCCTGGGGCGCGAGGGCGACGAGGGCCTCGCGCAGCGCACTGGGGGCGCCGAGGATCCAGCGCGGGCCGTCCAGATCGAGATCGACGACGCGCCCGGGCGCCGACTCGATCCGACCGTGCGCGACCCAGGCGGGGACGTGGCCGAGGCCCTCGAGGGAGGGCGCGGGGGCGGAGGGGGCTCGCGCGGGGGCGGAGGGGGCTCGCGCGGGGGCAGAGATGGGCTCACTGGGCGCCGCGAGCGTCCGCAGGGCGACGCCGGCGAGGTGGAGGACCACCCTCCCCGACCCATCACAGACAGAGGCGTCCGCGCGCACGCCCCAGGCGGTCCGCTCGACGCTCTCCGCGATGACGATGACCTGGCGAGCGCCCGCGATCGCGCCGCGATCGGCGGCCACGGACTCGACCGAAAAGGGCACGGCGAGGGTGTCCAGAGCGCCCCCGGCCTCGGGCCCACGCAGCCGCGCGGCGACGAGCGCGGCCTGAAAGCCAGCCTCGACGCAGGTTGCGACGCTCGGCAGCCCCGCGGGGGTCTGGGCGAGCTCGAAGCGCCAGCTCGACGCCCCGCGCTGACCGTGGCCGAGGACGCGCAGCCGCGGCCCGTAGTCGAAACCGAGGGCCGACAAGCTCGCGTAGGCCTGCGCCGCGCTCAGCTGGCGGTCGGCGTCGCCCTGATCCGGAGTCGCCCTGACCTCCGCGCCGAGACGGGCGGCGTCGAGGCGACGCTGGGCGAGCGCGAGGGCCTCGCGGGCGGCCGCCTCGGAGACCTTCGCGCGGGCGCGCAGGTGCACCTGCTCACCGTGCAGGACCTCGACGCTGCCGGCCTCGCCGCTGGGGCCCTCGCGCTCGCGGAGGGCCAGGGCGCCGCGCTCCTGGGGCGCGGCCTGGGGATCGATCACCGCCGGCCGGAGCAGCGTGACCCCTCGCAGCGCGGCCAGGCTCGAGTGTTCGCCGAGCGCCTCGGCGATCATCCACGCTCCCGGGACGAGGCAGCGCCCCTGCACGCGGTGGTCGGACGCGAGCTCGGTGAGCTCCTCGCCCGGGGATCCAGGCGACTCGGGCCAGTCCACCCACGCGCGCCGGCCCTCGAAGGGGTAGCCCGGCGAGTCGACGATCTCGAAGCTCCCCAGCGGGTAGAAGGCGTCGCCCTCGAGCTCGACCCCGGCCTGCCACAGCCGCGCCCCGAGGCGCCGCCAGGCCCCCTCGTCGAGCTCGGTCAGCGCGAGGTCGGCCCAGGACGCCGAGCTGTCCCCGCCCAGCTCGATCCAGCGCAGGGGCTCCGCGAGGGGCCCCGGCGGGAGCGCCTGATCGGCGGTCCCGCGAGAGCAGGCCGCGGCGATCCACGCCTCGGCCTCTCCCAGCGCCGAGAGGTCGCGGCCGAGGCGGCGCAGGCCCGCGTAGGGACGACGGACGTCCGCGCGCGCGAGGCCCTCGGCCAGCGCCCTACGCAGGCCCTCGATCGCGTCCGCCCGACCCTCACCATGGATCGCCGCACAGGCCACCGAACGCGGCAGCGCCCCATCGAGGACGAGGTCGACGATCTCGGCCGCAGACTCCTCGCACGCGCTCGCTCCCCCGCCCAGCTGCCAGCGCGCGTCGAGCTGGCGCAGCGCCGCCGTCGCGGCCAGGCGCAAGGCCGCGTGGTCCTCTCCCCGCTCCATCGCCGCGTCGAGCTCGATCCCACAGCTGGCCAGCGCCGGCGCCCACTCGCGCAGGAGCTTGGTGAAGGTGAACTGCCGCTGCCACAAGATCCGCGCGTGCGCCAGCGAGGTGGCCGCGCCCTCGCCCCAGCCCGCGACCAGCCACTCGAGGTAGGCCGCGCTGAGCTCGAAGGGCCGCAGGTAGCCGCCCTGGCAGGGATCCCACAGCGGCCGCAGCGGTCGCGCGAGGATCCCCGCCTCGACCTCCAGGCCTGCGCGCGCGCCAGCGAGGGCCAGCGCGACCCGGCAGCCTGGACCGCGGAAGGCGACGCAGTCGGGCTCGAGGCCCGCGGCCAGCAGCCGGCGCCCCGCGTCGAGCCACGCCTGTCCGTCGCCTGCCACGAGCAGGCCCCAGCCCTTCGCTGCCGGCTCTTTTGTCTCGGCCGCGACCGGTTCGGGCGCCCCCAGGGCGTCCGCGAGGGCCTCCACCGAGTCCACACAGACCGCGAAGCGCCGCGCCATCGCGCTGCGCTGCGCCGCGACCCCGCACAGGCTACGCAGCAGCGCCTGACCGTCGCCCTGCTCGCCCGCGCTCGCGGCGAGCACCCGGCGTCGCCACGCCCGGCGTGCCCCGGCCAGCGCCGTGCTCGTCCGCGCCGACAGCAAGAAGAGCGCCGGGTTTGCGTCCACGCTGGCGCGAGTGCTGGAAGGGGCGCGCTGCGGGGCCTCCTCGACGATGACGTGGGCGTTCGCCCCGCCAAAGCCAAAGGAGCTCACCCCGGCGCGCAGCGGGATCCCTGGCCGGCGAGGCCACGGCGCCCGCTCGCGGACCAGGCGAAAACACGAGCGTTCGAGGGCGAGCAGCGGGTTTTGCTGCGCCGGACCCAAGGACGGCGCCAGGGTCTGGTGGCGCATCATCAACGCGACCTTGAGCAGCCCCGCCATGCCCGCGGCGGCCTCGAGGTGGCCGAGGTTGGTCTTGATCGATCCCAGACCGCAGGCCCCGGTCTGGGCCCCCGCGGCGCGAAAGGCCTGGTCGAGGGCGGAGACCTCGATGGGGTCCCCCAGCGAGGTGCCCGTGCCGTGGGCCTCGATGTAACCGAGGCTGTCGAGGCTCACGCCCGCGTCCGCGGCCGCGGCGGTGATCAGCTCGCGCTGCGCGGCCACGCTCGGCGCGGTGATCGAGCGCCCCCCGCCGACGTGGTTCACGGCGGAGCCGCGGACCAGCGCGTGGATCCGGTGACCGTGGGCCTGGGCCCGCTCGAGGCTGGTCAGCAAGATCGCCGCGACGCCGTCCCCGGGGACGTAGCCCTGGGCGTCGACGTCGAAGGTCTGGCAGCGCCCCGCGGGGCTGAGCATGCCCGCCTGGGAGAAGGAGACGTACTTCCAGGGGTGCAAGTTGAGGTTGGCCGCGCCGACCAGGGCGTAGTCGCAGTCGCCCGCGGCCAGGGCTCGGCGCGCGAGGTGGAGGGCGACGAGCGAGCCCGCGCAGGCGGCGTTGATCGACAGGCTCGGCCCCGAGAGCCCGAGCACGTGGCTGAGGCGGTTGGCGAGGATGCACTCGTAGTTGCCCAGGGCCGCGAAGCCGTCGGCGTCGAGGCCGGCCTCGATCAGCCGCTGCTGGTAGTCGTCGGCCATCACGGCCACGAACACCCCTGCCCTGCCCCGGGCCAGGCGCGCCGGCGTGACCGCGGCGTCCTCGAGGCAGTGCCAGGCCTCCTCCAAGAGCAGGCGCTGCTGGGGATCCATGACCTTGGCCTCGCGCGGCGAGATCTTGAAGAAGCGCGCGTCGAACTCGGCGACACCCTCGATCGCCCCACACCAGCGGCTGCGGGTGCGCCCCGCCACGCCGCGGCGCGGGTCGTAGCAGCCCTCGCTCTCCCAGCGCTCGCTGGGGACCTCGACGATCGCGTCGCGGCCAGCCGCGAGCAGCCGCCACAGGGCTCGCAGGTCCCTCGCCCCGGGCAGCCGGCAGGCCGCCCCGATGATCGCCGTCATCTCGCCGTCCATGGCCGAAGCTCTCTCTCAGCCGAGCGCGGCCGCGCGGACCGGCTGCGCGGCGAGCAGCTGACTGTTGGCGGCGAGCAGCCAGCCGAGGCGCTGGCGGAGCAAGGCCGCGGTCTCTTCCAGCAGCAAGCTCGCCAGGGCGTCGACCCGCCGCGCCCGCCAGGGCGCCAGAGCGGTCCCGGCCAGCCAGCGGTTGCACGCACCCAGGGCTGGGCCGCAGTGGATCTGATAGTCGCGGCGCTTGCTCGGATCCCCGCTCAGCGCCAGGCGAGTGCTGTGCACGAAGTACCAGCGGAAGATCAGCGCCATGCGCTTCTTGGCCGATCGCTCGGCGCGAGCGAGCACCTCGGGGTCGACGCGCCCGTAGTAGCGCGCGGTCTCGGCCCAGACCTCGTCGATGCTGCGCCCGAAGTACTTGTCCTCGAGCTGGCGCAGCTGCGCCGAAGATAGCTCGTTCACCGACTCGTAGTGCTGGTAGAGCGAGTAGAGCCGGTTGGCGCGGGCCGGAAAGAGCGTGCCCTTGCGGACGACCTGGACCTTGGCCCCGAGCTCGAACATGTCGCCAGAGGGGGCGCAGGTCACGTCCTGGACGTCGATGGTCTCGAGGATGTCCTTGACCGCGTCGCTGGTCCCGGCCTCGACCGTGCACTGGTTGATCGAGCCCGTGACGATGAAGTCGGCCCCCATGATGAAGGCGGCCGCGGCGGCCTCGGGCGTCCCGATCCCGCCGGCCAGACCAACGCCGACCTGCGTGGCGTAGCCGTGCTCGGCCCGTAGCTCGTCGCGCAGCCGGAGCATGCGTGGCAAGAGCACCCCCGCGACCCCCTGATCCGTGTGTCCGCCGGAGTCGGCCTCGACGCACAGATCGTCGGCCATGGGCACCCGCGCGGCGAGCTGGGCCTGGGCGGGGGTGATCGACCCGGCGGCGACGAGGGCGTCGACGAGGGCCGCGGGCGGGGGCGACAAGAAGGCGCGCGCGACCTCGGGTCGCGAGATCTTGGCGACCACACGGTTCCCGATCTCGACGCCACCGTCGCCGCGCGCCCGCAGCCCGCTGACCCGGTAGCGGACCAGCGCCGGGCTCATGCGCATGAAGGCGGCGGCCTCGATCAGATCGACGCCTGCGCGCAAGAAGAGGTCGACCGTGCGCGCCTCGTGCTCCGGGCGCTCGACCGAGGCCAGCAAGTTCGCGCCCCAGCAGCGACAGCCTGGCCCGAGCGCCGCGCGGATCGCCTCGAGGTCGTCCGCGACCGCCTCGAGGGACATGCCCCCGGTCCCCAGGAAGGCCATCATGCCCGCGCGGGCCAGGCGGATGACCAGCGCCTTGGAGGCGATGCCCTTGTACATGGCCCCGGCCGCGTAGGCGAAGCGCAGGCCGTGGCGGGCGCGGAACTGAGCGCTGCCGAGCTGATCGGGCGCGAGGGCCAGGGCGGGCGCGGGCGCGACCTCGGCCGAGCGCTCCCAGGCCCGCTCCTGCCCCCGATCCCCCTCCCCCGGGGCCGCCGCGACGCCCTCGCGCTGCGGCCTCGCGCTGCGGATCTCGGCGATCATCTTGGTCAAAATCTGCCGCTCGCCGAGCTCCTCGAACGCGTCCTCTCCCTGCTCGAGCATGTAGCGCACGGACTCGGTCCAGCGGACCGGGGCGGCGATCTGCGCCGCGAGCAGCTCGGCGACGCGGCCGTGCTCGTGCGGCCGCGCCTCGACGTTCGAGATCACCGGGAAGCGCGGCGGATGAAAGTCGACCCGCGCCAGGGTCTGGGCGAAGGCCTCGCTCGCGCCTCGCATGTGCCGCGAGTGAAAGGGCGAACGTACGCGCAGCTCGATCACCTTCGCGCCCATGCGGGTGAGGCCCTCCGCGGCCCGCTCGATCGCCTCGCCAGGGCCCGAGATGACCTGCTGCGTGGGCGAATTGTCGTTGGCGAGGTCGACCTCGTCGGCGCCCAGCTCAGCCAGCGCCGCGCGCACCTGCGTGGCCGACCAGCCGAGCACGGCGGCCATCTTGCCCGCGCCCGCCCGCGCCATCAGCCGGCCACGCTCGGCGACCAGCCACACCCCGACCTCGAAGTCGAACACCCCGGCCGCGTACAGGGCGTTGTACTCGCCCAGGCTGTGCCCCGCGGCGAAGCGCGGCGCCGGCCTGACGTCGCGCCACTCCATCGTGCGCAGGGCGTTGACCACGAAGAGCGCCGGCTGGGTGAAGGCCGTGCGATCGAGATCGGGGCCGTCGACGAGGGCATGCAGGGAGTAGCCGAGGACCTCCTCCGCCTCGCGGACGCGCTCGGGGTGTCGTGAAAACAGATCGACACCCATGCCGCGAAATTGCGACCCCTGACCAGGAAATATGATAGTTGCCATTGCCTCGATCTCGTCCGTGAGCGCGGCGCAAAACAGCCCCGCACAGGCTCCCTGGCGCTCTGAGCGCAGCCCTCGTTCGTCGGCCTCGGCCGACGGGCAGGAGCACCGGGCCCCGGCTCAAAGCCGGTCTATCGCCTCGCACTCCCCCATTGTTCGCGGGGTCCAGGTATCTAACGAAGATTTCTGATCTTCATGATGAACCACTGGCAGCAGCGTCGTTGCACTAATTTCAGTGGCCCAGGAACGATCTTCTTGAGCAGACTCACCAGTCAAAAACGATTAAAATGACGCGCGCATCAAGCGCCAAACTGTTCATTTCGAATCCTGACACCATGCTCACCTATCAAATGGAAGTGTGGTGATTCGCTCTCCCCGCTTCCGCGCACGTTGCGATCCCGGCGGCGCTGTTGGGCGAGCCCCAAGCCTGACCCGAGAGATCCTCGAGGTCGCGCGTCGAGGCCTCGCCAGCCTGCGCGGCGATCAGCTCTCGAGATCGAAGCGGTGGGTGAGCTGCTCGAGGCGATGCGCCTGCTCGGCCAACCCCGCCGCCGTCGCGCGGATCTGCGTGCTCGAGGTCGCCGTGGTCGTCACCGACATCGCCACCTCGTGGATCGAGCGAGCCGCCTGCTCCGTCGCCGCGCTCTGCTGCTCGATCACCTGGGAGATGTGCCGCGCCGCGGCGGCCGTCCCCTCGGCCAGGGCTCGGCTGCGCTGCGTGCCCTCGATGGTGCCCGCGCTCGAGGTCTCGATCTCGCCGACGCGCGCGCGGACGTCTCCCAAGATCCCCGTGACCCGCTCGGCGAGGCGGCGCATCTCGGCAGCCACGAGCGCGAAGCCACGCCCGGCCTCCCCCGCGCGGGTCGCCTCGAGGGCGCCGTTGAGGGCGAGCAGGTCGCTGCGATCGGCGATCTCGTGGATGACCCCGAGGAGCTCGCCAATCCCGGCGGTGTGCCGGCCCAGCGCCCCGATCCGCCCGACGACGGCGTCCATCGCATCGAAGGCCGTGTCGGCGTTGGTCTGGACCTCGGCGGCCTCGCGCAGGATGTCCTCGGCCGCGACCGCCAGCGAGGACATGGTCTCGCCCACGGCGATCACGTTTTGGGACTGGCGCTCGCCAACGACCTCCTGCTCCTGAGTCGCCGCGTGAATCTCGCTGGCGGCCGTCGCCAGGTCGATGGCCGTCTCGCGGATCTGGACGACGGCCTCGCTCAGCTGCGTGAGCATGCCGCGGAAGGCGTCGTGGAGCTCGCCCGGGTGGTCGAGGCTGACCCGCAGATCGCCGCCAGCGACGTTGGTCGCGGCCTCGACGAGGCCGTCGAGCATGTCGAGGAGGTGGTTGAAGTTCTGGGCGAGGCGGCCGCACTCGTCGTTGTAGAGCGGGGTCAGGCGCTCGAGCGCACGGATCTCGCCTTCGCTCGCCATGCGCCGCGTCGCCCCGTCGAGCTCGGCGAGGAGGTCGCGCTGGACGCCCCAGGAGGTCAGGCTGATCAGCGCCCCGGGGACCGCCCCCAGGATCGAAGATACCAGCACCACGGCGATCAGCAGCCCGAGCTGCTCGTCGAGCTCGGCGACACCCAGCAGCCAGCGCCCTTCCTCGAGCTCGACCGCGGCCATCGCCTGCTGCGCCCGAGGATCGTAGCCTCGCAGGGCATCGGCGCCGAAGCGAGCCGACGCCAGGGTCAAGGGCGCGGGGAGCTGGGCGGCGTCGACGATGCGCAGCGCGACGTCCTCGACTGGCGCCTGCTCGCCCGTATCCACCCCGCCCGTCCCCATCTCCGTCGCGTCCAGCTCGTGAGCCGCCGCCTGGACGCGCACGAGCGTCACCGCGCTCGCCTCCGCCCGCAGTCCGCGGACCCGTATCAGGCCACCGATCGCCAGCAGACACATCGACGCCGCGACCACGATCGTCAGCAGGATCCTGACCTGATCCGCGCCCGCCGAGCTGCGCTGCCGCTCGACCGCGAGGCCGCGGCGAAGCAAGGCCGCGGCCAGCTCCCGGTGGTGCGGGATCAACAACACCCGGACGAGGTCACGGATCAGCAGCGAGCCGATCAGCGCCCCCATGAGCACGAAGCCCGCCGTGAGCAGCTCGGCGTCTCCGAGGCGCTCCGCGGCGCTACCGAGCAGCCCAGCGGCCAGCAGCGCGCCCATCGTCAGCAACCAAGACGAGGTGTAGACCAGGCTGAAACGCCAATCTGCGTGCTGGAAGGCGAGGTCTGCGGCGAGCAGCTCCCTGTCTTCCGCGGCCTCGCCCTTCTCCGACCAACGCCGCGCGGGCGCGACGATCCGCCACAGCCCGAGCAGCCCACCGACGCCGCGAATCAGGAGCAAGGCGATCATGGCGCCGACGCTCGTCACCTCGAGCATCCCCAGCCAAAACACCATCAGTGAGCCCGTGACGACGACATCGAAGAGCCCCGCCAACATCACCAGCCTGGCGAAGACATCCTTGTCTTGCGTCCGCTTCATCTCATGGAGTCTGCCCCGAGTCCGCCTCGGCGAGGCGCGAGCCCGAGTATGACAGCGAAGCTACACTCGATGCCGGTCTTCTTGGGCGTTCAGCCCCAGCTAGCCCACCACACGCCTCGGCTCACGCTCGGATCGGCGCGAGCTCGTCTCCCCCCTCGCCGCGCTGCGCGGGACGCAAACGGTCCACGGCGCGGGCGAAGGCGCTCATCGAGCGCGCTGGCGAGCCTCCTCAGCGGCGAGTGACCGGATAAGCGCTGGTCGACAGGAGCTCGCCCTTGGCGGTGCGAAAGGCGATAGCGATCGAGCGCCGGCCGCCGCTGGCGGTCCACTCGCGCAGCAGCGCCAGCTGCTCGCCGAGGGCTGGCAAGGCCGCGACGGGGCGCTGGAGGATCGACACGATGGTCGCGCCCTCGAGGGCCGCCACGCCCGGCCAGCGGGTGATCGGGGCACCTGGGACCAGCCCGGCGATCACCGGCGCGCCGCCCTCCTCGCTCGGCTCGAGGCGAAGCCCGAGGAGCTCCTCGGCGTCGATCCGCGCCTGCTCGTCGACGCTCGCGGCCTCGACCCTGAGCTCGAGCTCGTGCAGCGTGGGCAGGCCGAGCTCCCCCTGCCTGACCACGGAGATGGCGATCACCTCACCCGGGAGCAGGCCGCGGATCGACTCGCCAAAGATCCGCGCGAAGTCGATGCGGCCGCCGAGATCGGCGTCGAGGTCGTCGTAGCGCCGGCCACGGATGGCCACGATCACGTCCCCCGGCTCCAAGCCCGCGCGCTGTGCCGGGCGACCGGGGGTGACCTCGTCGACGCGCACGCCGCTGTGAAAGCCCAGGGGCGCGATGATCTCGGCGATCTCGGCGCGCAGATCGAGGCTCACGCCGATCATCCCCGAGCGCCCGCGGGTGCCGTCTTCGAGGGCCTGGAGGAAGAGGCGGATGCGATCGATGGGGATAGCGAAGCCGATGCCCTCCCCCCGGCTCGAGCGCGCCGTGGTGATCCCGACAAGCTCGCCGCGGAGGTTGAAGAGCGGGCCGCCGGAGTTGCCAAAGTTGATCGCCGCGTCGAGCTGGATCACCGGGAGCTGGCGGTTGGCCAGGACCTGGGTGCGCTCGAGGGCCGAGACGATGCCGGTGGCCACGGTCGCCTCGAAGCCCACGGGGGAGCCGATTGCGAACACCTGCTCGCCGAGGCGCAGGCGCGAGGACTCGCCCACGGACGCCGCCGCGAAGCGCTCGGGCTGCTCGCCCCGGAGCTGACGCTCGAGCTGGAGCACGGCCACGTCCTCGTCGGGGTCGGCGGCGATCACCCGCGCCGCGCGGGCGCGGCCGTCGGCGAAGCGGGCCGTGACCTGGGCGTCGGCGGCCTCGGGCCCGAGCACCGCCTGGGCCCGGAGCACCGGCTCGATCACGTGATAGTTGCTGAGCAGCACGCCCTGCTCGTCGTAGACGACCCCCGCCCCTCGCACGCCGCCGGCGAACTCGATGCTGACCACGCTGTCGCGGGTCGCCGCGATGGCGCGGACCAGCGGGCTGTCGCCAGGATCGCTGGCCTCGAGCGCGGCGCCCTCCCCCGCGTCCCCCCTGCCCGCGCGCCTGTCCGCGGTGCGATCGCCGGCTGATGCGTCTGGTTCCGCGTCCGTGTCCGCGCTCGCGTCGAGGCTGAGGGGGTCTCCCGCGGCGCTGTCAGAGCTGGGCTTCGCCGGGCGCCCGGCGAGGCCCAGCCACACCGCGGCGCCACCGAGCAGCGTGCCCACGAAGGCGGCCCCCATGGCCGCCCAGATCGGATAGGCGTCGCGCTCGCGCTTGCTGCCCTCGCCGCTCATCTCGCCGGGCTCTTATTCGATCTTCTTCCAGAACCGACTCGTCGGCCACCAGATGACCTCTGCGCGACCCTTGACGTTGCCCCGCGGGACGAAGGGGCGCGGCCGGCTGACGTCTTTTTGCAGGAAGTTCTCGGGGTCGAGGCCCTTCTCGTAGGCACGATCGGCGAGCTCGCGGGCGTCGGCGCGCTCGGGGCACATCGTGCTCCGGCAGGTCAGCGAGACGACCAGCTCGGTCTCGGCGATCACGAACAAGAAGGTGTGGCCGTTGGCGCTGTGGCCGTACCAGGCGCTCGGCCCGAGGCCGTCGACCTGCTCGTCCCCCTCGGTGCTCAGGCCGCTGTCGACGATGGCCTGCTTGCGGGCCGCGAAGGCGGCCTGGAGGCCCTGCTCGGGCTGGCGCTCGACGTCGAGGTAGACCGAGTTGCCGTCGTCGAGGACGGCGCCCTCGAACACCAGGTGATCCCAGTAGTAGCTCCCGGGCGTCGACGCTGCCTCGGACTCGGGCAGCCCGCCGAGGTCGCTCGAGCTCAGCAGCTCGGGCAGGCGCTCGGCCTCCTTGATCGCGATCTCGTAGCGCGAGGCGACCAGCGCGGCCAGGCGCACGGCGTCGTCTTGGGACTTGCAGCGCCGCGGGCCGCACTCGAGCACCGAGACCATCTCGCGTTCGCTGTCGGCGTCGACCACCGTCCAGCTCTTGCCCTCGCTCCCGGGCACCACCCAGGCGTCCTCGCCGAGCTGGCCGCCGTCGTCGCTGACGGCCACGGCCTCGCGGACCGGACGATCGAGGCGCTCGGCCAGCGCCGGCGCCAACGGCCCCGCGCCGAGCTCGGCCAGCGCCGCGTCGCGGAGCACGGCCACGCCCTCGTAGGGCTTGCGCCACGCTCGCAGGTGCACGCCCTGGCCCTCGGGGCCGAAGCGGCGGTCCAAGAAGCGCTCCTGGACCTTGCCCCGGCCGGGGTAGCTGTCCGGGCGCCCGGCCTCGCGGATCAGCAGCTCGCGGGCGTCGTAGTCGGGGTTGGCCTCGTAGGCCTCGAGGATCCGGGCGACCCGCGAGGCGAGCTCGCTGCGCCGCAGGCAGCGCTTGCGCCCGCAGTGCAGGCGAAACAGCGCGTCGCCCTCGGGCGCGCGGAAGATCAGCTCCGAGGTCGCGTCGTGGAGCCCATAGCGCAGCGCGCCGATGTCCTCGCCAAAGGACTCGAGGCGCTCGCGCTCGTGCTCGCGCAGGCCACGATCCTCGCGCAGCAGGTCGGCCATCGCTAGCGTCTCGTCGGCCGCGTAGTGGCTGACCAGCGACTCGAAGGTGGCCTCGAGATCGATCGGCGCGGACCGCCAGACCTCGAGCTCGAGCTCGTGCGCCGGCGACGGCCGCTCGGCCAGGTAGCGCAGCTCGTCGACGTTGGCCTCGTCGTTGGCGTCGATGTAGCTGTGATCCTCGCGGGTCTCGATTCGACCCTTTTGCCCGGTCAGATCGCGGACGTCGATGCGCGTGAGCAGGCCCGAGGCGCTCACGGCGTCGGTGGTCACGGTCCACGCCAGCGAGTCGTGGGAGGCGTTGCGGTTGTCGCCCATGACCAGCAGGTGGCCCTCGGGCACCTCGAAGATCCGGCTGCTCGCGTCCATGGCCCGCTGATCGTCGCGGTAGCGGACCTCGTAGACGTGGTCGTCGAGGGTCTCGCGGTAGACCGTGCAGTTGTCGATGGGCTGGTTCGAGTTCTCGGCCAGGCAGCGCGTCGAGGCCAGGCGCTCGCGCTCGATCAGCTCGAAGCTGTCCTCGCCGGCGCGCTTGATCTCGAGGCGACGGCGGTCGAGGTTGACGCGGATCTGGTCCCCGGGCAGGCCGATGACCCGCTTGATGAAGTCGTCGGACTCGTCGAGGGGGTAGCGAAAGACGATGACCTCACCCCGGGAGATCGAGCCGATCATGTCCTCGCCGACGATCGTCGAGGTCAGCGGGATCTGGACGCCGTAGAGGAACTTGTTGACGAAGATGTGATCGCCGGCGCGCAGCGTCGGCATCATGCTCCCGCTGGGGATCTTGAACGGCTCGTAGACGCAGCTGCGCACGGCCAGGGCCACGCCGATGGCGATCGCTATGTTCTCCAGCGAGTCACGCAGCGCGCTCTTGCGGGCGAAGGAGGCGTGCTGGTGGAGCAGCTCGTCGAGGTGCTCGGCCTCGACCTCGAGCGCGACCAGGTCCTCCTTGGGCTTTTGGGCCCGCAGCGCCAGGATCGTGGCCACCGTCTGCTCGATCTCGCTGACCACCGCCTCGGGGATCCGCGCCCGGTGGCGGTGGAGGATCTTGTCGGCCTCGCGCACGAGCATGCGCGCGGCGGAGCGCACGTGCCCGGCCGAGCGGGTGGGCTGGGCCTCGTCCCCCTGCTGGGCGTGGCTGGCCGTGGGGCGCTTGCGGTTGGCGCGGGCCCGGCTACCCGCGGGCGTCGGCCCTTGCTTGGGGTCGGCGGCGCCGCTCTCGTCGGAGCTGGTTCGATCGGGCATGGACCTAGGGGTGGGGACTCAGCTGTCCAGCTTCAGGATGGCATGAAAAGCACCCTGCGGGATCTCGACGTTGCCGACGGCCTTGAGACGCTTCTTGCCCTTCTTTTGTTTCTCGAGCAGCTTGCGTTTGCGGCTGGCGTCGCCGCCGTAGCACTTGGCGAGCACGTTCTTGCGCAGGGCCTTGACCGTGGTCCGAGCGATGATCCGCGAGCCCACGGCCGCCTGGATGGCGACCTCGAACTGCTGGCGCGGGATCTCCTCTTTCATCTTCACACACAGGTCGCGGCCGCGGTTGAAGGCCTTGTCCCGGTGGGTGATCAGCGAGAGCGCGTCGACCTTCTCGCCGTTGACCAGCAGGTCGAGGCGGACGAGGTCGGCGCGGCGGTACTCGCCGTGCTCGTAGTCGAGGCTGGCGTAGCCGCGCGAGATCGACTTGAGCTGGTCGTAGAAGCCGAACACGACCTCGGCCAGGGGCAGCTCGTAGGTCAGCTGCACCCGCGAGGTGGTCATATAGGACAGGTCGCGCTGGATGCCGCGGCGCTCCTGGCAGAGCTTCATGACCGGGCCGAGGTGCTCCTCGGGCAGCTGGATGCGCCCGAGGATCATCGGCTCCTCGATCATCTCGATGTCGCCGGCGTCGGCGAAGTGCGCCGGGTTGTCGATGATCGCGACCTCGCCGGTCTTGTCGGTGACCCGATACTTCACGCTCGGGGCCGTGGTGATCAGGTCGAGGTTGTACTCGCGCTCGAGCCGCTCCTGGATGATCTCCATGTGCAGCAGGCCCAGGAAGCCCAGGCGAAAGCCGAAGCCCAGGGCCTCGGAGGTCTCGGGCTCCCAGGTCACGCTGGCGTCGTTGAGGGTCAGCTTGCCCAGGGCGTCGCGGAGGTCGGCGTACTGGGCGCTGTCCGTGGGGAACACGCCCGCGAAGACCATCTGCTGGACCTCCTTGAAGCCCGGCAGCGCCTCGGCGTCGCGGTCCTCGGCGAGGACCACGGTGTCACCGACCTTGGAGTCGACGACCTCCTTGACGTTGCAGATCATGAACCCGACCTCGCCGGCCTCGAGCTTGTCGAGCTTGAGCGGCTCGGGGGAGAACACCCCGACCTCGAGGACGTCGTAGCGCTTGTTGGTGGCCACGAAGCGCACCTCTTGCTTGGGCAGCAAGGTCCCCGACATCACCCGGACCAAGGAGATGACCCCGCGGTAGGTGTCCCACCACGAGTCGATGATCAGCGCGCGCAGGGGCCCCTTGGGGTCCAGGCGAGGCGGCGGCAGGTAGGTGACGATGGCCTCGAGCAGCTCGTCGATGCCCACCCCCGTCTTGGCGCTCACGCAGATCGCCTGGCTGGCGTCGAGGCCGACCATCTCCTCGATCTGCTCCTTGGCGGCCTCGATGTCGGCGCTCGGCAGGTCGATCTTGTTGATCACCGGGATGATCTCGAGGTCGGCGTCGAGGGCCAGGTAGACGTTGGCGAGGGTCTGGGCCTCGACACCCTGGGCCGCGTCGACGACCAGCAGGGCCCCGTCACAGGCCGCCAGCGAGCGCGAGACCTCGTAGTTGAAGTCGACGTGCCCGGGGGTGTCGATCAGGTCGAGCTGGTACTCGCGGCCGTCGTCGGCCTGGTAGCGCATGCGCACGGCCTGGGCCTTGATGGTGATGCCCCGCTCGCGCTCGATGTCCATGCGATCGAGGTACTGCGCGGCCTTGTCGCGCTCGCCGAGCAGGCCGGTGTGCTCCATCAGCCGGTCGGCGAGCGTGCTCTTGCCGTGATCGATGTGCGCGATGATGCAGAAGCTGCGGATGTGTTCCCGGGGCGGGATCGTGCCGGTCTCGCCGGCGGATTGAACAGGGGCGCTCATGGCGTAGCTGCGCGGCGGTCTACCACATCGGCTTGGCGCCATCGACCGCCCGGAGCTCTAGCGCAGGCGGCGCGCGGCGGCTTCATGGCCACGCCCCCGCGGAGCCTTCACCATCCCCTCGAGGGGTGAAATCACCGCGCGGACCGGGCCCCCGCGCCCTTGCCGGACTTCCGGCGCCGGCCTACCCTTCGACGACGGTGCTCGCATCTCCTCGCTACGCCCCCGCCCTCCTCGGGTTGGCCCTGGTGCTCTCGCCGGGCTGCAAGAACCGCGGCAAGAAAGGCGACGCCGACGCCCCCGACGAGTCGAGCGAAGACGCCCTCGCCGAGGGAGAGGCCAAGGACGCCGACGATCCCGAGGGGGACGGCCCCGGGGTCCGCGGCCGCAACCGCAACGCTCGCGATCTCGAGTATCTCAGCGTCAACGGCGAGCGCTGCGATCGCGCCGGCAAGCGCGAGAACCAGGTCGACACCAATCAGGACGGCTACGCCGATCTGATCACCTTGTTCACCGCCGAGGGCTCGCTGAGCTGCAAGCAGGCCGACCTCAACTTCGACGGCAAGCTCGACGCCTTCGTCTACTACGCCGCCGACGGGAGCGTCGAGCGCGAGCAGTACGACCAGGACTTCGACGGCCGCATCGACATGGGCCGCTACTACAAAGAGGGCAAGCTCGCCCGCGACGAGCTCGACCTCAACCAGGACGGCTTCGCCGACTCGTGGCGGATCTACGACGAGGGCCGGCTGATCCGCGTCGAGACCGACCGCGACGCCGACGGCCGCGCGGACATGTTCACCTACTACCTCGGCAAGCAGATCGACCGCATCGGCTACGACGTCAACGGCGACGGCAAGGTCGACAGCTGGGATCACGACGCGGCCCGCCGCGCGCGGCTGGCCGCCCAGGCTCGCCGCGCGCCCGAGGCCAGCGAGGCGGCCGAAGAGGACGCCTACGTCGACGAAGACGCGGCTGGCGAGGGCGCCGAGGGCTCGGAAGAGGGCGGCGACACCGAGGGCGCGGGCGCGGCCCAAAAGCCCAAGCCCGCGGCCAAGAAGCCCAAGCCCGCGGCCAAGAAGCCAAAGTCGGCCGGCGCGGGCGAGTCCAAGTAGGCCCGAGGGGGCCGACCCACCCCGGAGAGGGTCGACCCACGACTCGACCCATGGACGCCGCGCATATCTGTTAGAGTCAGCCCGGCATGAGCAAGGACGAGCCCGAAGCCGAGCCCGAGCTGGCAGCCTCCGAAGAGGACGAGCACGACGACCAGGACGACTTCGCGGCGCCCTTCGAGGCGCGCTCCTTTGGTGGCGAGTTCGTGTGGGCCGAGGGCGCCCGCTACACCTGCAAGGTCCTGCGCGTGCGCGCCGGCGAGAAGGTGCTGATCTCCACCCGCGGGCGCAGCGACATGACCGTGATGCTGACCGGCGGCCGCGCCGTGCTCGAGGTCGTCGAGGCCGACAACGCCGAGATCGATCGCGTCGAGCTCCTGCCCGCGGCGCCGGTCCAGATCAGCCCCGAGCGCGAGCACCGGCTGGTCGCGCTCACCGAGGTCGAGCTCTACACGGTCTACTCGCCGCTCGAGAGCGAGTAGCCCGTCGGGAAGGCCACGTGCCCGAGCACGGCCGCCTGTGAGGCGCCCGTGACCTTGGGCAGCGAGCTCTCGAGGCCCGCCATGGTCCGCGCGGCGATCAGCGCGATCGCGGCGGGCTCGTGGTGCGAGGCGGCGAACACCCCCTGATCGGCGGTCTGCACGGGCAGCGAGCAGTACTCGCCAACCAGCCGGCGCAGGGTCGGGTTGAGGGCCCCGCCGCCGGTCAGCAGCAGCGAGCGCACGCCCTCGAGATCCGCGTGGGCCGTCTGGGCGATCATCCGCGCGGTCACGGCGATCACCGAGGTCAGGAGGTCGCGCTCGTCGATGTCGGTGAAGCGCTCGAGCAAGCGCGTGGTGTAGCCGTGGCCAAAGTCCTCGCGCCCCGTGGAGCGCGGCGGCGGCTTGGCGAAGAAGGGGTGGGCGAACACGTGGTCGACCACGCCGGCGTCCGCCCTGCCCCCGCGGCTGAGCAGGCCGTCGCGGTCGTACTCGAGATCCCCAGAGCTGATCTGCCGGGCCAGGTAGTCGGCGATCATCATGCCCGGGCCGATGTCGTAGCCGACGACGTCGGCGAGGGACTCGGTCACGTGGGTGACGTTGGCGATGCCCCCGATGTTGACGACCAGGCGCCCGGACTCGCTCGCCGGCGTGAAGAACCAGTGGGCGAAGGGCACGATCGGCGCCCCCTCCCCGCCAAAGACCATGTCGGCGGCGCGCATGTCCCCGACCACCGGCTTGCCCAGGGCCTCGGCGAGCACGCTGCTGCTGCCGATCTGCAAGGTGTTGGGCGTGGCGTGACCGAGGCTCCCGCGGGCCGAGGGCGGGCCGTGCCACACGGTCTGGCCGTGCATCCCGATCACCTTGGCGTGGCGCCAGCCGTCGAGGCGGCGGACGGCCTCGGCGTAGCGCCGGGGGAGCTCGGCGTGGAGCTCCGACAGCCGCGGCACCCTGAGCTTGGTCGGATCGGTGAGCTCCGCCTGGAGCTCGGGCTCGAAGGGCACGTGGGCGTGGTCGACGACCCGCGGGGTGTGGCGCTCGTGGAGCGACTCGAGCTCGAGCAAGAGCGCGTCGACGCCATCGCCCGAGGTCCCGCTCATGATCCCGACGGCGAGCTGCCGCGCCACGCTCACGCCTTCACCTCGCTGATCCCCGTCGTGCCCATCAGGACTCGATTTTGCGCGCGGCGGAGCCCGAATTCGAGGACCTCCATCACACGCTCGCCGCCGCGGGCCGCCAACACCCAGGCCGCGGCCTCGCGGGCACCCGGGTGCGCGTCGGCGACCGCCACCCCCACGCCAACCGCCTCGAACACCGGCGCGTCGTCGATGCCGTCGCCGATGTGCAGCACCCTCCCCGCCTCGACGCCACCGTGGCGCGCACGGATCTCCTCGAGCGCCGCGATCTTGTCGCTGACGCCGAGCCAGTCGGTCGCGCAGCGCAGGTGCTCCATCCGCACCCGCGCGGCTGTGGTCTTGTTGCGCGACAGCGGGACGACCTTCAGCCCCGCTCGAGCCATGCGCAAGATGGCCTCGCCGTCGCGCACGCTGTAACGCTGAACCCAGCCGACGCCCTCGCCGGCCCACCAGGTCGTCGCGTCGGTCAAGGTGCCGTCGATGTCGAAGGTGAGCAGCTCGACGTCGGCGAGGCGCGACTCGAGAGCTTCGGAGACCGGATCAGTGTCGGGCGAGAGCATGGCGGCGCGTCTCCCTCACCCTGCAACAGGCCGACAGCCCTGGGCGAATTTGTGGCGAAGCGCGCTCGTCGCCGTCTGTCTCCCTGACAAATGCCAGAGATAGATGGCACTCAGACCCGGTCCAGGCACGAATTTGAAGCGCGCCCACAGCGCAAAAACGCCACACCCCGAACCCATGTTTTACTCGGCCGTCGATGCGCGACGCCAGCACGCCGCTCACGGTCGCCCAAGCCACGGCAGCCGTGGCAAGAGCCCAGGACCTCCCAGCGCTCCTCGAGGCCCTGCTCGCTTTGTGCGTCGCGCTGCCGGGCATCGACGCCGACGCGACATGCGTCATCACCGAGCACGACGCGGCCAGCCTTCACGCGGCCCCGGCGAGCCCGCGCTGGTTGCAGACCGGACTGATCGCGGACCGCTCGGCCTACCGCGTGGAGCTGCGCGAGGGCGTGGCCGAGACGCTCTTGGCCGTGATGCTCATCGCCCCTCTCGATAGCGGCCATCGCTCGCATGTCGAGGTCGCCGGACAGCTCGTCCACGCCCTGGGCAGCAAGGCCGCGACCGAGCTCCTGGCCAGGCATCGCGGCGAGCGGCACCTCGACGGCCTACGCGACGCGCCCTCGCTCGAGCTCCTGGCCAGCGGACCGCAGCTAGAGATCGAGTTTTTAACCCATGAGACCAGCCGCCTGCTCGACACGAGCGAGGGCCACGGCCTCAGCGAGTCCCTGCCCACCTCCGAGGCCCAGGGGCTGCTCTCCCTGGCCGAGCACGTGACCCGCACCGGGCGGCCGTTTTTGGGGACGCAGGTGCGGATCCACGGGCTCCCGGGCAACGGGGGCGAGCTCGCCTACTACAACCTCGCGGTCAAGCCCTGGCTCGATCTCCGCGGCGGCTCGGGCGAGCAGCTCGGGCTGCTGATCCAGGGCGTGAACGTCACCGAGCTCGTCCAGGCGCGCCAGGCCTACGAGGCGATGAACGCCCGCCTGCGCGAGCTGGTCGACACCGTCGACGCCGTGGTCTGGGAGCTCGATCCGCAGCGCCGCAGCTTCAACTTCGTCGCGGGCTGGAGCCACCGCTACGGCCGCGGCTGGACGCACAACCTCGAGCCCGAGCTGGCCCTCGAGGTCGCCCACCCCGAGGACCGCGACAAGCTGCGCCAGGCGGTCGAGCGCGCCGCGTTTTGCGATGAGTCCGTCGAGATCAGCGTCCGCGTCCAGGTCGCGCCTCGCCGCGGGGCGCCCATCGAGCAGCGCTGGTTTCATGTCCGCATGCACCGGATCGACGCCAGCGCCGAGGGGGCCGGGGTCGTCATCCGCGGGGTGACCGTGGACATCACCGAGCGCGTCCAGGCCGAGCGCATGGTCGCCCGCGCGCGCCAGCAGCAGAGCCTGTCGATGCTCGCGCGCGGGGCCGCCCACGACTTCAACAACATGCTCGGCGCCGCCGCCCTGCACATCGACGAGGCCATGCGCCTCGCCACCCAGGCGCCCAGCCTCGAGGGGGCCGCCCGCGAGCAGGTCCGCGAGCAGGCCCACCACCACATGCAGGTGGTCTCGGCCTCGCTCGGACGCGCGACTCAGCTGACCCGCCGGCTGCAGGTCTTCGCCGGCGACGCCAAGCCCGAGCGCGTCGAGATCGTGCTCGCGGACGAGCTCGCCGCGATGCAGGCGATGCTCGCCAGCTTGCTGCCCCCCGACGTCAGCCTCGAGCTCGAGTTTGGCGAGGCCGGCACGATCACGGTGCTCGCCGATCCCTCGCAGCTCCAGCAGGTGCTGATGAACCTGGTGATCAACGCCGGCCAGGCCAGCAAGGAGCGCGGCGGCGTGGTCCGCCTGCGACTGCGCACGGCCAGCCAGGAGCAGGCCGTGGGAGCCTGCGCCGCCGGCGGCCACCCCGAGGGCCCGCTGGTCTGCATCGAGGTCCAAGACGAGGGCGAGGGCTTCGCCGCCGGCAACGTCGAGCGCGCCTTCGATCCCTTCTGGAGCACGCGTGGACCCGGGCGCGGCCTCGGCCTGGCGATCGTCGCCGGCGTGCTGCGATCGCACGCCTGGAGCGTGCTCGTCGACAGCGCTCCTGGCCGCGGGACCTGCTTTCGCATCTTCGCGCCGATCCACGGCCGGCGCGTCCTCGCTCACCCCGAGCAGCGCGGCCCCGCCCCTGTCCCAGGACCGGCGACACCTCGCCTGCTCCTGGTCGAAGATGAGGCCGTGATCCGTTTCTTGCTCACGGACGAACTCGAGGCCGCCGGCTTCGCCGTGACCGAGACCGATCGCGCCAGCTTGGCCCTCGCCGAGTTCGAGCGTGCCCCCTGCCCGCGCGAGACCTGGGCGGGGGCCTTCGTGGATCTCCAGCTCCCGGACGAGCCTGGCGAGCTGGTGATCCAGGCCCTGCGCCGGCGTGATCCCGAGCTGCCGATCGTGATCATGACCGGGCGCTGTGACGACGATGTCCACGCCATGGCTGCGCGCCTTGGTGCCGAGGTGCTCTGCAAGCCCTTCGGCACCGAACAGATCCCTCCCCTCCTCCGAGGCCTCCGCTACACCAAGGAGTCGCAATGAGCTCGCTGTCCGAGTCCACGACAGAGTCGACCGAGTCCATCATCGAGCAGCTGCACGCAGCCCTCGAGGCCTCCGAGGCCTCCGAGGCCAACTTGCGCCGGTCCAGGCACGAGCTGCGCAACGACCTCCAGCTGATCAACAGCCTGACCGCGATCCAGCTGCGCCAGGTCAGCGACCCGCGGGCCCGGGCCGAGCTGCTGCGCTGTTACCAGCGGATCGGTTCGTTGGGCGTGGTCTACCAGCAGAGCGCCAGCGCCTCCGGGGTGGTCGCCGCCGATCGCTGCCTGCTCGCGCTGACCGACTTCTACGCGGCCAGCATCCGCGCCCACGCGGGCGGGAAGCAGCTCGAATTCGTCGTCGACGCCGACTCGCTGTGCTGGTCACGCGCGCAGGCCGTGCGGATCGCCCTGATCCTCGATGACCTGCTGTTTTGCGTCCATCGTCACGTACAGCCGCCCACGCCGGACCAGGCGCGGGTCGAGCTCGAGCTGCACGCCATGCCAGGAAGCTCGGGCGAGGCCGAGATTGCTCGCCTCGTGCTGCGTGGCTGGGCCGGGCTCAACCCCGACTGTGCCATGGCGCGCGCGGTCGCCGAGCAGCTCGGGGGTAGCCTCGAGATTCGAGCTTCCCCTGGCGGCGCGAGTCAGGCCGTGTTGTGCTTGCCACTGGCCGCCGAAGGTCCAACGCAATGAGCGAGCAGCAAGAGCAGCAGCAGCAGCAAGCGTCACGAGGGCGGGCGATCATCGTCGAGGACGAGTGGATCGTCGCGCGAGATCTGCAACAGCTCCTCGAAGAGATCGGCATCGAGGTCGTGCGCCTGGTCCGACGCCCCGAGGACCTCGAGCCGCTCCTCACCGAGCAGCGCCCCGACCTCCTGCTCCTCGACATCGATCTCGACGCAGAGATCGACGGCATCCAGCTGGCCTCGCAGATCCAGCGCCGCCACGACTGCCCGGTGCTCTTCGTGTCCGGCCACGCCGAGCCCACGACCCTCGCTCGCCTGCGCAAGGTCGCGGCCAGCGGCTTCGTGGTCAAACCCTTCACTCGCGTGCAGCTCGAGGCCGCCATCGAGGTCGCGCTCTCGCGGCCGCGCGCGGCCAAGACCGAGGAGGCTCAGACGGCGCTACGCGAGATCGCCAGGGTCCTCGCCGACGTCGGGGCGCTGCCCAACGCGACCGCGAGCCACGACTGGCGCCGGGTCCCGGGCCTCGAGGACCTGTCTCCGCGCGAGGCAGAGGTCCTCGACGCCCTGCTCGCCCACCGCCGTCCGCCGCAGATCGCCAAGGATCTCGGCATCAGCCCGCACACGGTCCGCAACCACCTCAAGTCGATCTACGCCAAGTGCGGCGTGCGATCGCAGACCGAGCTGCTCCAGCTGATCGTCGAGGGCTGAGCCCGCTCGGCGCCCAACTCGGCGCCCAGCTCGGCCCTCAGTCCAGCTCGGCCCTCAGTCCAGCGCCTTTTCGATCTTCGAGAGCAGCTCGTCGAGGGCGAAGGGCTTGGTCACGTAGTACTTGGCCCCGACGTTGATGCCCTCGACCACGCTGCGCGGGTCGTTCTTGGCCGTCAAGAAGATCACCGGGACCGCGCGGGTGCCCTGGTTGCGCTTGATGGCCTTGACGAAGGTCATGCCGTCGAGGCGCGGCATCATCACGTCCGCGATGATCAGATCGGGCTGCTCCTGCTCGAGGGCGGTCAGCCCGAGCAGGCCGTCGTAGGCCTGCGTGACGCGGTACCCCTGGGCCGTCAGCGCCTTGCCGAGGAGAGTCTGAACTGCAGGGTCGTCTTCGACGATGAGGATGTGCTCGCCCGCCACGCGCGAGACGCTAGCACAAGTTGTGCCCCCGCGTTCACCGCGAGATCACTGTGCGGCCGACTCCGTCGCCAGCCGCGACGGCAAGCCCCCAGCGGCCGGCGAGGCCCCCGAGACACCCCGGGCACGCCCGCAGACCTCGGCCTCGACCGGCTCGGCCGACATCCGGTCGAGGATCGTGACCCCGCCGTTTCGCCAGCAGCGAAGCTCGACCTCGACGAGCTCCTCGCGGCGACCCTCTCGCGCCCGGCGGACCACCAGGTGCGAGCCGTCGAGCCAGCTGCCGCTGTTGCCGTAGACCACCTGGCCGCGGCGTTCGAGGCTCCCGCGGTGGCTGTGGCCCATCAGCACGATCCGCGTCCCGGTGACCTCGCCGACGCTGGACGCGACCTCGAGCATGTCCCGGGCGATGTTGCGAGGCGAGCGCCGTCGCTTGACGCCCAGGGCCGCCAGCGCGCCGACACCCAGACCCAAGCCCAGGCCGAGGAACACCGACCAGTCGAGGGCGAAGAAGATCAGCGGTGTCAGCAGTGTGGGGCCGAGCACGCTCAGAGCGAGGTCGAGGGCCGTCACCGAGAGCACCCCGCCCACGCTCGCGGAGCTCGGCGGCGGGGCCATGCTCTGCAGGGTCGTCAGCGCGCCCATCTGCAGCCCGGCGTTTTGGGCGATCTTCTCGAGGCGCGCGTCGTGGGCGGCCCGCCCGGCCTTGTCCACGCGACCGCTGCTAGCCCACAGCGCGAGCATCGAGCCGACCATGCGCAGGTACAAGAAGAGCACCCGGACCATGAAGCGCCAGCCTCGAGCGATGGCCCAGCGCAGGTAGTCCATGGTCGTGAACTTGTCCGCCGCGTCGTAGTCGATCTCCGGCATGCGGTTGGTGAAGCGCCGGGTGGCGACCTCGGCGACGCTCTTGACCAGGCGCCCGCCCCGGGTCGGCGAGAGCTGAGCGTGGGTCGAGCAGGCCGGGTCGAAGAAGTGCCCGTGCTCGATCCACGCCCCACCGTCGCGCAGGAACCAGGACACGAAGCGCACGCTCCCCGCCCCGACCTCCTCGAGGTTGGCGACCCCCGTGGACGTGATCTCGCGGCTGCCCTGCTCCGTGGGCGCGCCCTCGAGGCGGCCGGCGAGGGCCTCGCGGACCGCCGGGTAGAGCAGCTCGGCGTCATGGTTGCCGACCACGAAGATGATCGAGTTGCCCTCCTCGAGGAAGGAGCACAGCGCGTCTTCGACCCGCGGATAGGCGTCGAGCACCGCGTCGAGGCGCTGGACCGCGACCTGCTCGGGGTCATCCCCCGGGTCGCCGATCTCGATGTTCCAAAAGTCGATGAAGTCGCCGTTGACGACGAGCTGCCACGGCCCCTCGCGGGCGTAGTGATCGAGGAACTGTGGCAGCGACTCCTCGAGGCGCGTGGCCAGGTGCACGAACTCTCCGCGGGTCCTCGGCTTGAGGTGCGATCCCAGGTGGAGATCACTCATCAACAAGAGGTCGCGCACGCCCGGGTTGTAGCAGCTTCCCTGGGCGGGGGCACCACGACTGACGGGCAGCGGCCAGCCGGCAGCGGACAGCCGGCTGCTAGCCGTCGGCTGCGGGCAGCTCGAGGCTCATGCGGCCGAGCTCGCGCTCGATCTGGGCGCGGAGCTTGGCCTCGCTCATCCCCAGGCGCTTGGCCGCTTTGCGCAGAGAGTAGCGGCTGTTACCGACGCGCAGCTTGGTGTCGGGGAGCAGCGCGACCTTGCCCTCGGCGTCCTTGCCGGCGCCCTCGAGGCCGACGTAGACGTCCCGCCCGGTCAGCGCCGGAAAGGCCTCGACGAGGCGCCGGTAGGCTTTTTGCTCTTTGGCCGAGAGTTCGTCGACGTCGAGCTCCCCGAGGTTGAGGACCGCGCCACCGTCGAGCTGGCCGTCGACGTAGGTGGCCCGCGAGGCGCGGATCGCCGGCGCGACGGCGCTCGGTGCGGCCGACCTCTTGGCGGTCCCCTGGCGACGCAGGTGCGGGTTGCGGACCTGATAGGCGTCGGCGGCCTGATCCCCGTCCTCGCCCCGCTTCTTCACCATGCTCCGCTGGCGCGGGGGGAGCTCCGCGAGGGGGACGCGCACCCAGCCCTGGTCGACCTGCGGAGCGCCCTCTTCCGAGAGCATCTCGGGGCTCTCGTACCACTGCGGCAGCGCGGTGAGACGCTGCCACATCACGCCCAGGACAAGCGCGGCCGCGAGCGCGACGATGAGCAGGGCGACGGCGATCTTCTTGCCCATGAGCCGCGAGTGTAGCGCGAGCGCTGGACGCCTGCCGGCTGTGGTGAAATACCCAGCTCACCCGCCGATGGCCGTGTTCAAGACCCGCCCCAGGCTTCGCTTGCTCCTGGTCAGGCCACTCGTCGCCGGCGAGACCGGCGAATTCATCGCCGAACTCGAGTGCCCCAAGGCGGTCCCCGTCAGCGCCGTGAACCTGACCTTTTTTGGAGACGTGGTCTGGAGTCACAAGGGCCGCCACGCCTGGGGTCAGCGAGGCACCCTCGCGCGCTCGCGCTTCATCGAGCACGAGCAGACGCTGATCCCCCCAGATCGAGCTCGCGTGCTCGAGGCGGGCCTGCACCGGCTGCGCGCGCAGCTGCGCCTCGACGCGGCCTCCCCCGGATCGTGGTCCGGCGAGCATCTGGGGATCGAGTACGGGGTCCTGCTTCACGCCGAGATCCCCTGGTGGCCGGACGCCCGCGCCGACTTCTCGGTGCAGGTCCTCGCCGCCCCGCGCAGCGAAGCCGAGGGCGCGCCCAAGGTCTACGTCAGCCACAGCGGCGGGCCGCCGGCGAAGGGCGCCTACGTCGAGGTCTCCCTGGGCCAGCAGCTCGTGCGCCCGGGCGGCGTGCTGCGGGCCTCCGTGGCCCTGGGCAACGTCGCCAGCTGCGAGTACCGCAAGCTCCTCGTCTCGGTCCTCGCCCACGAGACCCTGCCCGCGCCCCTGGGCGGCAGCGTCCACTTCGAGCACTCGATCGCGCGCTGGACCGTCCCGATCGCCCCTGGCGTGGGCGAGCTCCAGCCGATCCCCTTTCGGCTGCTGCTCCCCGAGGGCATCGCCCCGGGCTTTCAGATCTACGGCCACCAGATGCAGTGGCTGCTCAAGGTCCACGCCGAGGCCTCGTGGATGGCGGACGCCAGCTTGCGCGTGCCCATCGAGGTCGGGACGCTCTCCCCCGACGCGAGCGAGAGCGCCGACCCCGAGGCCCTCCCCCTCGCCGTGGGCGCGGATCGCCTGGTCCTGATCTGGACCGCCGTCGCCCGGGAGAACGACCTCAGCGTCGTCAACGCGCGGCTGCGCGGCCAGCGGGGCGACGCGAAGATCGAGATCGTCCGTGGTCAAAGCGCCAGCGGTGCCCAGGTCATCGCCCACATCACCCTCCCCAGCCTCGGCGTCGGCCTGACCCATGTCGAGATCGGGCACGGCCTGCTCGGCCTCGATCGCCACGTCACCCTGGTCGCCCGCGATCGCCGGCAGAGCCAGGCCATCATCGCCAAGCTCGGGCCGCTGCTCGACGAGGTCCAGGCCAGGGACTACGCGCTGCTCTTCGCCCGCGACGATCAGCTGCGCCTGGCCATGCCCGGCGCGGGCCTCGAGCTCGCTCCGCTCTCGGCCTTCGCTCGCTTCGTGCTGCGCTTCGCCGCGGCCATCGACGGCGCGCGAGAGGACCTCCCCCCGCCAGCGGTCGCCGCCCCCCTCGTCGAGCCGTGGCAGCAGGCAGCCCGCAGCTTGCGGGGGCGGCTGCGGCTGAGCGACCTCGACCTCGAGATCGAGCGCGAGGGCGATCGGGTGGTCATCGCCTGCGTGTTCGGCCCGATCCCCTTCGAGGCCGACGCCCCCCTGCAGGCGACCCGCCTCGAGCTCCGGGTCGAGGCCGCGATCCCCTCCCGCCTCCACCTCCAGTGGAGCTCCGACGTCGCCCTGCCCGAGCACGAGTGGCCGCTGGCCGAGCTCGTCGCGCCGCCGACCTGGGCGCGACCAGGCGCCAAGGTCGGCCTGCTGATCGACGCCCAGAGCGTGCGCGTGTTCTTGCCCGCGCCGCTCGTGGATCCGCGGGCCGAGTTCGAGCGCGTCGAGCAGCTCTTCGCCATCGGACGCCGGCTCAGGGGCGAACAAGGGCCCTATCGCTAGTCCGCCCCCAGGCCGCCCTGAAGCCGGCCTCAGGCCCGGGCGCGAGAAAATCTCTCGGCCACGGGAACCTCGGGGGGAGGTCGCGGTCTGAGTGCCCGGCAACGACGCAACGGCCCCGCCACCTGCGAGCGCGCAGCACCGAGCTCCCTTCGCAGGCGACCACACGACGGCCGCGACCCAGGACGAGTGCGCCTGGTCATCGAGCACCTGCACCTTCGACCTTCGACAAGGACCTCCATCATGGCCACCAAGACCCTCCGCTTCCGTATCTTCCGCGACGGCCAGCTCGTCGACACCCGCAGCTTCGATCAGGACATCATCAAGCTCGGGCGCCTCGCCAGCAGCCACCTGCAGCTCGACGGCGAGGGGGTCGGCCGCATGCACGCGGTCATCGAGGTCAGCCAGGCCGGCGAGCTGCGGCTGATCGATCTCGGGAGCGCGATCGGGACCGCGGTCAACGGCGTGGCCGTCGATCGCAACACGGTGCTCGGCGACGGCGACGTGCTCGAGTGCGGCCCCTTCCGCCTCGAGCTCAGCCTCGCGGCGCCCTCCTCCGTGGCGGCTCGCCCGGCTCGCCCTTCGCTGCCCAGCGAGCGCGCGATCGCAACGCCCCCGAGCGCCGCGGCGCGGGTCGACCTCTCCCAGGTCGAAGACGCCAGCGAGCAGGTCGCCGAGGTCGTGACCAGCTACCAGCGCTCGATCCTCGACGTCTCCCACGTCGGTCAGAGCCGCAGCCGCAAGCGCAGCGCCCTGCCCTTGCTGGGCCTCGGCGGCGTGCTCATGGCGGGCGGCCTGGGCCTGTTCGCCTACGAGGTCAGCCAACCCTGGGAGAGCTACAGCCGCGAGCTCGCCGAGGCCACGCAGCAGCACGCCGAGGCCCCCGAGGCCCCCGGCCTGGGCACCGGCGCCCTCGGCCTCGGGCTCGCGCTCCTCGGCCTCGTGCCCTTCGTGGCCGGGTCCATGCGCCGGCGCGAACAGGGCCTCGACTGCTTCGCCATCGGTGAGAGCCCCGCTGCCAACTTCAAGGTCAGCGGCCACGGCCTGCCCGACCCCGGCGCGACCGCGCTGGTCAGCCGCGTCCCCGGTGGCTACGCCCTGTCGTTCACCGATCAGATGCGCGGCAGCGTCGAGATCGCCGGCCAGCGCCTGGGCCTCGACGAGCTCGTGCACAGCGGCCGCACCCAGCCGAGCGCCGGCCTGCACACCTACGCCCTGCCCAAGGGCGCCCGCGCCCGGGTCGATCACGGCGACGTGCACTTCGACGTCAGCCTCGTCAATCGCGGCGCCGTGGTGGCTGGCCGCGGCGAGATCGACTGGCCGTTTTGGGGCTACTTCGGCGGCACGGCGACCATCGCCACCGCCTTCTACCTGCTGATGCGCTCGATCCCCGACGACGCCATGGCCATGCAGCTCGACGACGAGCAGGCCGCGAACCGCTTCGCGTCCTTCTTCCACCAGGCCGACATGGAGCCCGAGCAAGAGGAGGCCCAAGTCGAGCCCGAGCAGGTCGAGAGCAACGAGGCCTCGGGCGGCGACACGGGCAAGCGCGCCGCCGGACCCGAAGGCCGGATGGGCGACCGCACGGCCAAGGCCGCCAACAAGTCCTACGCCATGGCCGGCTCGCCCAACAGCATCCCGCAGATCTCGCGGACCTTCGACCCCAGCCAAGAGGCGCGCACGGCCGGCTTGCTCGGGCTGATCGCCCAGCAAAACGGTCACTTCCTGGCCTCGGCCGACGGCGGCGCGTTCTCGGTCGGCAAGGACGACCAGGACGTGTGGGGCAACCTCGTGGGCACGGAGATCGGCGCGGCCTATGGCCCCGGCGGCCTCGGCCTCGCGGGCACCGGTCGTCAGGGCGGCGGGACCTCCGAGGGCCTGATCGGCATGGGCAACACCGGGCTCATCGGCCACGGCACCGGCACCAACGGGACCGGCTTCGGCACCGAAGGCGGCGGCAGCGTCACCGGCTTCACCGACAGGAAGAAGCGCACCCCCGTGGCGCAGATCGGCAAGTCCAAGGTCGTCGGCGCCATCGACAAGGACACGATCCGCCGCATCGTCCGCGCGCACCTCAACGAGGTCCGCGGCTGCTACAACTCGGGGCTGACCCGCGATCCCAACCTCGAGGGCCGGGTGCTCGTGCACTTCTCCATCGTCGGCACCGGCAAGGTCGGCAGCGCGATCGTCCAGGAGAACACCACCCACGACAAGGCGGTGGGCGACTGCATCGCCAAGGCGGTCAAGCGCTGGAAGTTCCCGCCCACGCGCAACGGCGGGACCGCCATGGTCACCTACCCCTTCCGGCTCAACGCTCGCTGAGCGAGTCGAAACCCAACCCCCGCGGGCGCGTCCAGGTGGCGCGCCCGCTTCAATTTTTTCCGCCAAAGGCCGACAATGCTTCGGTGCAGACCACCGAGCACCCCGCGATCGAAGCCGCCGCCTTCGCGGACTTCGAAGATCTCGACAGCTGGCAGGTCTACGCCGACTGGCTGACGAGCCGCGGGGATCCTCGCGCCGAGCTCGTCAGCCTCTCGCTGCGCCGCGAGACCAGCTACCGCAGCGAGCGCGCGGCCATGCGCCCGCAGCTGGCCAAGCTCGAGACCGAGCAGGCCGAGCGCGTCGCCGATCGACTCACCGCGCTCGGCTGCGCCGAGATTCGCCTCCACCTCCAGCGCGGCTTCGTCACCGGCATCACCGCCAGCCTCGCGGCCCTCACCCCAGGCTTCACCGCGCTCATGCGCGCCGAGCCCGTGCACCGGCTGACCATCCAGGACTGCGCGGCCGAGGCCCTCGCCAGCTTGCTCGACGCGAACCCCGAGTGCCTCACGCAGCTGCGCTACCTCAAGCTCCAGGGGACCCTCGGCGAAGACGGCTGCGCCGCGCTCGCGCGCCAGCCCTTGCCCAGGCTGCGCCGCCTCAACCTGCTCGACGCGGGGATCGACGACGAGGCCTGCCTGGCCGTGAGCCAGCTGGACACGGTCGCCCTCGAGTCCGTGACCTTGACCGCCAACGAGATCGGCGACGAGGGCATCGAGCACCTGATCACCGGCGAAAGCTGCCCGCAGTGGCGCGAGCTCTACCTCTCGTACAACCCGATCTCGGCCCAGGGCGTCGCCGCCCTCGCCCGCGCGCAGTCCCTCGCGGGCCTCGAGCGCCTGGCCATGCGCGAGATCGAGGCGAGCTTCGCCGATCTGGCGCCCCTGGCCGAAGGTCTGCCGGGTCTGCGTCGGCTCGAGGCAGACGGCTACGGTCACTGGCAAAACCGCGAGCTCGATCAGCGCCTGTCCTCGCGCTTTGGCAAGCGCTACCGCCTGCGCTGAGGTGGCCGCGCAGATCCGTGGGCGGGCAGGTGATCTCGGTCTCGAGGACCCGAAGGTCGACGCCGCGTTGTCGCGCGCTGGCGCGAGGCCCATGACCTCGACCTCGTGGCCAAGAGGCGTTCAGCTCTTCGAGCACCGGCGGCACGCTGTTCCACCTTCGCCGCTGACACCGAGTGCGAGCCAATTATTTTCATGCCAGGAGAAGACAGGCAGACTGACGCAGTCTTCCTGTACGGGGGCAGGTGCCCCCCGCAGCCTCGCAACGACACGCAACTACACACTATGGAACACTGGAATTGGCGACCAAGGATGGGATTTCGAACGATTGACCAGGACCAACGAGTGGGCCCAGAAGAATCGCAATGCGACAACATAAATCTACTACATAAGCGTAAACGCCTCCACACTCCGCAAGTATGCTGCCGCAATGAACAAATTCACGTCGACGATGACAAAATACTCAGCATTCCGCACCAACACCCCATTTAAAGATTCGTATTATCACAATTGCACAAGCCATGCCCAAGTGCTCATGAGCGAGATTGGATTGAGTTGGTTCGCCCAAAAGAAAGGATGGTGGTCGCCATCGCTGAGCGGATGGTTTGACTGCATCAAGAGCTTCACTCCCATGCCCGTCAACGGATTCTACTGGAAATATCACAAGTACAACAGCGTGAATACGGTAACATGGCCCCTATGAAGGTCCAGCACCGCTCATCGACCCCCAGCTTGCAGCGCCGCGTCGCGCAGCCTCGCTCCTACCGGGTGACGAGCGTCCGAGAAAAGCTGTCTGCGATCGAGGCAATCCGCCCGCTCAAACATACATTGACAGCGCACCGCCAAAGGCGCAGCCTTCGGATCGACAATGTCTCGGATCGACAATGTCTCGCATCGACCATGAAGAACACATCGATGACATCGCCGAGGACCTGCGCGAGCACATCTACCGGCTCCCCTACTCGCAGGCCGGCGTCAACGGCCGCCATCGCTGCCCGGTCTGCGCCTATCGCCGCGGCATCGAGGACGCAGTCGCGGCCATGCGCGCCGGCAGACTCGACGACTTCCTCGCCCGCGCCGGCGTGATCGAGGCCGGCCCGGGGCGCTGCGACCCGGGACGCTGAGGGTGCACGCCATGAACTGCCCCAACTGCGCCACCGCCCTCGATCCCTCCTGGCGGCTGTGCCCCTTCTGCGGCCGCCCCCTGCCCCGCGCCACCAGAGTCGCCGACGAGGCCACGCACTGGGCCCTGTGGACCGCCTATCACCGCGCCCTGGGCCAGGGCATGCGCCCCTTCCTGCGCAACCTGGTCGCCGCCCAGCGCGAGGAGCTGGCGGTGCGGGTTCAGGCCAGCCACCCCCAGCAGGTGGTCGCGGCCGTGGCCGCGGCCGTGCGCGGCCTCGACTCGATCGCCGACGACCGCCGCCTCGATCGGACATTTCGCCTGGCCGTGCGCGAGCTGGCCCGCGACCCCGAGCACGAGGGCAAGATCGCCCAGGCCCTGGGTTTCGAGATCCTCGCCCTGCGCCAGGCGATCCAGGCCCTCGTCGACGCCGGGGACATCGACGCCGGCGTGTTGCAGGCCGTCGGCGCCTGGCTCGAGCGCCGCGACCGGGCCGCGTCGATCGCCGGCTTGATGACCGTGGTCGGCTTCAACGCCGGCGCCATCGACCCCATCAGTCGTCTCCTCGCCCGCTTGATGGAGAAGGCCGCCGCCAACGGCCGCGAGGCTCAGTGGCAGCAGGCGCAGCAGGCCCTGCTGGCCGCGGTGGATCGGCTGCTCGAGCGGGTCTGGGACCACCTCGCCGGCCGCAGCCGCGACCGCGGCCTGGCCCTGCTCGACGCCGCCACGCTGAAGGTGCCGGAGCAGGAGGCCAGCGCCCTGTGGCAGGCGCTGGCCGAGGTCCAAGACAGCCGCGACGGCGCCTTCGAGCGGCAGCACGCGGCCGTCCACGCCCTGGTCCAGGCCCGGCCCCTCGCCCCCGCGGCGCAGCGGCTGCGGATCCACGCCGACCGCCTGGCCGCGGTGCGGGCCCCCTTGCTGAACGACTGGGGCACGCGGCTGTGGATCGGCATCACCCAAGGCACGCTGAGCCGGGCCCAGCAGGAGTTCCTGCGCTTGCTCCCCGGCGACGGCGTCCTGGCCTTCATTCCCACGACAGTCTTTGGCCAAGGCAAGGCCGGCCTGGCGTTCACGACCTCCTCGGTCCAGTGGCAGTGCGGCGAGGGCCCGGCCGTGCGCCTGGGCTACGCCGCCCTGCGCGAGCTGCCGATCAGCGCCAGCCCCGAGGCCCTGTTCATCGCTGGCCTGCGCGTCGACAACCTCGACGGCGACTGTGCCATCCCCTGCGCCGAGGCCCTGCGCGCTTGCATGCAGCTGTGCATCGCCGACCCGGGCCCGGCCGATTGCCGCTGCGGAGCGCCGGGCTGCTGGCTGGAGTTCGGCGACGAGCGAGCCCGCTGCCGCGGCTGCGGCAGGCATGTCGAGTACGCGTGAGCGGGCCAAGCCGACGCGCCATCACGATCCCCGGACCCTACACCGCGAGCCCTCGCGCTACGGTGGACCCATGTTTGCCCCGGTGCCGACGCACGCCAAGTACCGCCCGCTCAGGTAGTCGAGGAAGCCGAGCGCGCCGGGGCGCTGCGCCACCTCGAGCGCCTGGAGCTCACGGACATCACCGGCCGCCACAGCTGGGTCGGTGACGAGCTGCGTCGGCTGCCTCCCAACCTCTTCGTTCGGGCCAGCTGAGCGGGCCACTGAGGGCGCACACTAGCGACCAGCGAGCAGCGCTTCGACCTCGGCGACCCAGCGCTGTCCCAGCTGCGGCTGGACCATCTGGACGTAGGCCGCGAAGCCGCGCAGGTAGTCGGCGAAGTCGTCGCGGCCGTGGGCCTGGCTGGCCAGGCCGTCGCGCTTGCAGTTGTGGAGGATCGCTCGAAAGCGCCGCCGCACCGGCCGGGGCACGCTCTGGCGCTCGTTGACGACGATCCCCGTGACCAGCTGGCGCCCGCCGGGGCGCAGCACCTGGCGCTTGCCCGCGTGCTCGGCGAAGCCCTCTTGCTGGAGGATCTGATCGATCCACCAAAACACCCGACCGACCGCCACGCCCGGCTCGCCGCCGCCATCGGAGCCATGAAAGGAGAAGGTCAGGTCGTCGGCGTAGCGGGTGTAGCGAGCGTCGAGACGCTCGGCCAAGCCCTGCAAGCGAGCGTCGAGGCGGCGACAGACCAGGTTGGCGATGGCCGGTGAGGTGGGCGCGCCCTGGGGCAGGACGCCGGGCCACACCACCATGCGCTGGCCGTTGCGCTCGACGACGGGCCGCCGCGTGCACAAGGCCGCGAGCTCGCCGGCCACGGATCCGAGGCCCAGCCAGCGAAACAGCCCGCGCACCCGCCAGTAGTGGACCGTGGGGAAGAACTCGCGGATGTCGGTCTTGAGCACGAGGCGCGCGCCCACGTGCGGGGCGGCGTTGCTGACCGTGGACCGCCCAGCGATGAAGCCATGGGCGGCGTCGTGGTTGGCGATCGCTGCGAGCAGCTCCGCGTAGATCTTGCGCTGAATGGCCCGCAGCGGCGCTCGCGGGGCGGAGATGACCCGCACGCCGCCCTTGGCCTTGGGGATCTCGAAGTCGATATAGGGCGAGCCCGTGTCGCTGCCTGGCCGCATGAAGCGGCGCAGCTCCGCGGGATCGTCGATGTTCAGCCAGCTCGCCAGGGCCGCGACGTCGGGCAGGCTGGGGAGCGCGGCGCGGACGGCTTGGGGGGCGAGCCCGGGCCTGCGCCAGTCGCCGGTGCCGAAGTACCAGCCCCCCAGGTTCCACCGCTGGTGGCGCGGGTTGAAGTCCGCGTTGGGCAGCGCGACCTCGTCGAAGCCCAGGGAGCTCACGGCCTCGCGGGCCGCCCCGCGCACGGAGAGGTTGGCGTCCTTGACCAGGTGGCGCAGGAGCTTGGCCGCGGCCGAGCGCGAGAAGCACTGGCGCACCGCAACGATGGCCTGCACGCGGACCTGCGGATCCGGGTCGTCGAGGCGCTCGCGGATCAGGCCCTCGATGGCGGGCACCACATACTGGCGGGCGACCTCGTACTCGGCGAGATCGTCGTGGGCGGCCAGGCGATCGATGATCACCTCGAAGTTTGCCCGTGGGTCGACGAGGAGCTCGCGCAGTTCGAGGATCAGGTCGGCGAGGAGCATGTCGTTCCAGCGGACGATCGAAGAGTAGAGAGCCCCGGGCCGACGGGGCTACTTGCTCGGCACGGCTTGCGCCGGGGGCGAAGAAGCCGCGAAGCGGCCCCCGGAGCAAGAGTTCTTCAGTGTTGGTCGTTTGCAGCCACGACGTAGCATCGCGGACGAAAGGCTAGCTCGGTCGGCCCGGGCGTCGTGAGCATCTCATGCACGGCCCGCACTCGTAAACCGCAAAACCCGAGCGCCCGAAACCAGCGCGAGTCCGCGAGGCCCCTCGTTCTCTCGCTACGAAAGCCTGCTAGTGCGTAGCGCTCGACTTGGGGCTGTCGCGCTCGGACGCGGCGGGCTCCGGGCTCCCGCCGCGTTCGAAGAGCGCCAGGATTGCCTCGCGCAGGGGCGCTCCGCCGCGACGCAGGAGCCGGCCGAAGCGGGCGTTGTCGGCGTAGATCTCCCGCCCGTGCGCCCGCAGGGCCTCGAGTTGCTCGTCCCCGAGTTCGGGGCGCTCGAGCACCGCGAGGTTCTCGGCGAGCTCGCGGTGGCGCCGGGGAGCGCTGACGCAGGCCGCCACGGCGGGCTGGGCGAGGGAGTAGCGGTAGCAGTCCGGCGGCGCAGGGCCGCGCGCGTAGACCGAGGACGGCCGGAGCATGCGGCCGTAGCACAGCGCCGAGAACCCGAGCATGCCCACGCCAGCCTCGGCCGCCGCGCCCAGGAGTTCGGCCTCGGCCCCGCGGTGGGCCGCGCTGTGCCGCGTCATGATCACCGGCCAGTCGCCCGTGGCCACCGCCTCGCAGGCCGTGGCGCGATCGTGGGTCGAGAACCCGTAGCTGCGGATCCACCCCCGGGCCTGGCACTCGCGCAAGGTCGCCAGGGCCTCGGCGCTCAGCCGGGCCGGCGAGCGCACCCAAAAGAGCATGAAGAGATCGATGCACCCTCGCCCCAGGCGACGGCGGGCGGTCTCGAGGTCGCGCAGCAGGCCGTCGCGCTCGGCGTGGAAGCTGCCGGCGATCACCTGGATCCCGCGCCGCTTGGGCTGACGCAAGAAGGCGCTCATGCTCGCGTAGCGCGGCTCCCAGAACATCGTGTCGACCCCGCGCTCGACGGCGAAGGCCAGCGACGCGGGGCTGAGCGAGTAGGCCCCGGAGATCACCAGGGGCGCGAGGCTCAGGCCGCTGTGACCCAGCGGCCTGCGCTGACGAAGCGCGTCCGCTCGCGCGGCTTCGGGGGTCGGCGCGGGGGCCGACGTGGGAGTCGGCGCGGGGGTCGACGCGGACGTAGCGACGCGCGGCGACTCGCTATCGACGGGGACAGGGCGACCCAGGGTCAGGCCGATGACCGTCAGCAGCTCGCGGATCGCAGCGTCCTCCTCGCTCGCCAGGGCGGCGTCGAGGCGCTCGGCGGCCGCCTCGGGCTCGAGCCCCGCGCCCATCAGGAGCCGCGGCCAGGCAGCCATGCGCAGCGGCAGATCCCCCGCGCCGTCGCGCTTGGCGAGCACGGCCTCGATCCGCCCAGAGAGGTCATCGAGGCCGGCCAGGCGCTCGTCCGCCGCGCCTCGGACCATCGCTTCACGATCGCGCAGCGCCAGCAAGAGCGCGGGCAGCTGCGTCTCGGGGTCGAGCAGCGCCAGGCCGCGCACGCGCAGCACGGGGTCCTCGGCCCGCAGCAGGTGCTCGATCAAGCCAAGGCGCGCCTCGGCCGTGATCGCGGGCCACGGCAGGCGCTCGAGCAAGGCCGCGCTGGCCCGGCGGACGCTGGCGTCTGGCTCGTCTGCGAGCTCGACGGCCGCGGCCGGATCGAGCACGACCTCGCGCACGCGGGGATCGGGGTCTCGCCGCAGCGCGCGGCGCTGCGCGTCGAACCTCGCCGCCTCGGCCGGACGCAGGCGCGTATCCAGCGAGCGCAGGGCCGACGCCCGGACACGACCGTCGCGGTCCTCGAGCCCCGCCCACGAGAGCGCCTCGTCGAGCGTCGGATCTTCGAGCACCAGGGCGCGGACGCGGGGGTCCTCGAAGCTGCGCCAGCGCGAGAGATCGATGTGCGGCCCCCCTCGCCGCGCCCTCGCCAGGGCGCAGGCGGCCGCGCCTCGGACCTGCGCGTCGGCGTCGTCGAGACCAGCGACCACGGCCGCCTCCATGGCCGTCGCCCTCCCCCGCTCCCGAACCAAGATCGCCCCGCAGGCGCCCATCAGCGCCCGGCGCAGCCCCGGCGTGGTTCGCCGCGGATCCTCGAGCAGCGCCAGCAGGCGCGGGTGCAGGGCCTCCGCGGGGTGCTCCGCGACCCAGCCGGCGGCCCAGGTGGCCGCGCCTCCCCAGCTCTCGGTGTCGGCGAGGGCCGCCTCGGCCAGGGGCCGCGCCCGCGCGCCGAGCTTGGCGAGCAGCTTGCGCGTGGCCGCCGGGGCGTTGGGGAAGCGCGGGTCCTCGAGCCAGGCCAGGGCTGGGCGCAGGCATTCGGGGTCGTCCTCGGCGGCCACGGCGAGACGCCGCGCCGCCTCGCCGCGCAGCGCCGCGTGGGACTCGGCGAGCAGCGCGATCAGCTCTCGCGTCGGGACTTCGTCGGGCCCGGCGGCCAGCAGGCGCGCCGTGACCACGGCGGGATCGGGATCGGCGAGGCCCGCCCGTGAGGTCTTGGGGGCGACGCCGTCGTGGCCGATCGCCGGCGCCTCCACCAGCGCGTCCTCGCCCTCGGGCCAGGCCCCGGCGAGGTAGGCCAAGGCGGCGCGGCCGGGCGCCTCGAGCTGCTCGCCGGCCGCGAGCAGCCGTGTCCGCAGAGCCTCGCGCTCGTCTTCGCCGCCGGGGGCGTGGGCGACGATCATCGCCAGCGCCTGGACGACGCCGTAGCGCACCCGCCAGAAGGGATCGTCGAGGCAGGTGAGCAGCGGCGCCAGGACCAGGGCCTCGTCGGCACCGCCGACGGCGGCCAGCGCCCGGCAGGCGCTGCGTCGAACCCACCAGATCGGCTCTTCGCCGATCAGCCTGACCAGGCGCGCGCAGACCTGCCGGCCCCCTGGGGCGTCGAGGCGAGCGACCCTGGCCAGCGCCTGGCAGGCGGCCTCGCGCACGCTCGGCGACGGATCGTCGAGGGCCTCGCGCAGCCACCCACAGATCTGGCGGCCGTCATCGCCGAGCGAGCGCGAGCGCGCCTCGGCGGCCTCCAGCTCGAGGCGAGCCAGGCTGGCGGCCGCGGCCACGCGGACCGCAGCGGCCCGGTCTTCGAGCAGCGCCGCGCGCAGGGCGAAGCGCCCCACCTCGTCGAGGCTCGGGGCGGCCGCCGCGAAGCGCCGCACCAGGGGATCATGGTGGAGAAGATCGACCAGGGGATCGCCCGATCCCTGATCCAGGCGTGAGCGTCGGTCCGAGGTAGCCATGTGTCGAGAGTTGGGGGCGAGAGACTTCAGCGAGCCGGCGGGCCGAGACGGGCCAATAGCCGCGCTTCGATGCCCTCCCGCAGGCCGCGGTGATCCGCGAGCTCGCGCGGCGCCCAAAAATAGAGCACGCGCCCGCGAGCCACGGCGAAGCGGCGCACGAAGGCCATGGGCGGGTCGCCTGCTTCGGCCGTGGCAAGCCCCGGCTGAAGGCAGCGCTTGCAAAGGCAGGGCAGCGTCGGCCCGTCGTGGTCGGTGAGGTTGATGAACCCGGCGCCGAGCACCGCCACGGCCTGCTCGTGGCGCCCGGCCGCGGTCAGGGCCGTGGCCAGCTGGGCGCGCAGTCGCTGGTCCTCCGGCGCGTCCGCGAGCGCAGCCGCGAGGGCGACCCAGTCGGCGCCGACCGCCGCGTCCGCGTTGGAGATCGGCTCGGATCGATTGGCGTGACCCACGGCGACCACGATAGCAAAGCCCGCCTGGACAGCGCTGGTACTGTGGACGGGCCGTGGCGTCTGGCCTATGACCGCCAGGTGTCCGAGCACGGCGATCGCCCCGCGCCAGCGCGCCTCGACCTGCCCCGGGTCCGCGCGCTGATGCGTTGGATGTCTCCGGGCGGGGCCTATATCCCCGACGAGCTGCTCGCCCCCGTTCCCGAGCTGATCCAGGCCGCCCGCCGCGTCCAAACTGGACGCGCAGCGCGGGTTCATTTTCCAGACGGCCGCTCGTGCAGCACCGAGCTCGACGCGCTGAGCTGCGACTGCCCCCACTACTACCGCCACCGCATGTGTGAGCACGCCGCGGCGGCGCTGCTGCTCGGGCTGTGGGAGCAGCCGCGCTTTCGTGAGCTCTTCGAGCTCCCGCTGTGGTCCCTCGAGCTCGACTACCTGCGCCGCGACGCCAAGGCTGGCGGCGGGAGCCCCGGTCAGGCCGCCGGCCGCGAGCCCACGGCCAGCGCCGATCGTCCGTGTCGCTTCCTGGTCGAGGTCCTGCCCACCGGCGGCTACCTCCAGGGCTTCGACGTCGAGATGCAGCTGATCCGCGCCAACAAGCGCGGGGACGGCTGGCTCAAGCCGATCAAGATGCCGCGCAGCCGCGAGAACTTGCTCGCCAAGGCCAGCCCGAGCCAGGCCCAGCTGCGCGTCCACGAGCTCGAGCTGTCCTTGGCCGAGCTGCGCAAGCTCGACAATTTTTCGCGCCGGGCCCCGCGGATCCGCGCCCGCCTGGCCCACGATCTGCTCGCCGCTCTCGCCCAGGCCCAGGCCCAGGACGAGCTCGAGCTGATCTACGCCGACCTCCCGATCAGCGCCACCACCCAGCCCTGGCAGCCAGCCCTGCGCCTGAGCCCCGCCCCGGCCCAGGTCGACGGCGAAGGCCCCCCGCGCGGGCAGCTGAGCGTGGCCTGGAACGACGCCCTGCTCGATCGCTGGCTGCTCGAGCCGGCCATCGTCCTGCGCCGCGCCGGCGTGCTCTCCCCCCTGGCCGAGGGCGTCCCCGAGGCCATCCTCCGCCGCGTCGGCGAGCCCCCGGTGATCGTCGACGCGGCCAGCTTCGACGCCCTCGCCCGCGGCGTGCTGGCCGACGCGGCCGTGCCCGTGGAGATCCCCGAGCCCGAGCAGATCGGCGCCACGGCGGTCGCCCGCCGCGAGCCGCGGGTCTACCTCGAGGAGCGCCGCGAGGTCCTGCGCGTCCGCGGCAAGCTGGCCTACGAGCTCAGCGACGGGCGCTGCGTGGAGATCGACGGCGAGGACCGCTCGACCCTGACCCTGGGCGAGGCCCTGACCCTCGTCCGCGAGCGCCGCTGGGAGCAGGCCCGCTGGGCCGAGCTCGAGGCCGAGGTCGGCGCGAGCCGGGCCGCGAACGCCACGGGCGTCGAGCTCGTCGGCGAGGAGGCCTGGCAATTTTTGTGCGGCGGCCTGGCGAGCCTGCGCGAGGCCGGGTGGAGCGTGTTCGGGGAGGCCAACTTGGCCCACAACCGCGTGGCCTCCGAGCCGCTCACGCCGCGTCCGCGCCTCGGCCCGAGCACCGACTGGTTCGAGCTCGAGGTCGACTTCGAGACCGAGGGCCAGCGCCTCCCGGGGGCCGAGGTCATCGCCAGCTGGCTCGCCGGCGAGCGCTTCGTTCGCATCGCCGACGAGCGCGTGGCCGCCCTGCCCCAGCGCTGGCTGACCCGCCACGGCCCCGCCCTCGCCGAGCTCCTCGAGCTCCAGCGCAGCGCCGGCGAGCAAGGTCTGGGCGCCCACGCTCTGCCCCTGGCCGCCGAGCTCCTCGGCGAGCTCGACCTCGACGCGGATCCCGAGCAGCAGGCCCGGGCCAGCCACTGGCGCCGGCGCGCCCGCGAGCTGCTCGACTTCGAGGGCGTGGCCGACCGCCCGCCGCCCGCCGCCCTCCAGGCCGAGCTGCGTCCCTATCAGCGCCGCGGCCTGGCCTGGCTGTGCTTCTTGCGCGACCGCGGCCTCGGGGGCTGCCTGGCCGACGACATGGGCCTCGGCAAGACCCTCCAGGCCCTCGCTCTCGTCCTCGACACCCACGCGTCGACGCCCGCGGGCCCGCCCTCGCTGGTCGTCTGCCCGACCTCGGTGCTGCCCAACTGGCGCGAGCAGGCCGCCCGCTTCGCCCCCCAGCTGCGCGTGCACCTGCACCACGGCGCCCGCCGGGGGGAGCTGCCCGCCGAGGGCGAGGTCGACCTGATCCTCACGAGCTACGCCCTGCTCCGCCAGGACATCGAGCTGCTCCAGGCCCGCCGCTTTCGCCACGGGATCTTCGACGAGGCCCAGGCCCTCAAGAACCCCGACAGCCAGCTCGCCCGCGCCGCCCGGACCCTCGAGCTCGCCCACCCCCTCGCGCTCACGGGCACCCCGCTCGAGAATGATCTGCTCGAGCTGTGGAGCCTCTTCGAGCTGCTCATGCCCGGCTTCTTCGGCCCCCGGGCGCGCTTTCGTCGGCGCTGGGTCGAGCCGATCCACAAGCGCGAGGACGCGGCCACCTTGGCCCGGCTGCGCCGGCGCCTGCGACCCTTCATGCTCCGCCGGCTCAAGCGCGAGGTCGCCCACGAGCTCCCGCCCAAGCAGACCCAGGTGCTGCGCTGCCGCCTGAGCAAGGACCAGCGGGCGATCTACGAGCGCGTGCGCCAGACCTACCGCAGCTCCGTGCTCGGGGCCGTCGACCAAAAGGGCCTCGGCGGCGCCAGCTTGCACATCCTCGAGGCCCTCACCCGCCTGCGCCAGGCCTGCTGCCACCCCGCGCTCCTGCCCTTCCCCGAGATCCAGGCCGAGGCCGGGGCCGTGCGCTCGGCCAAGATCGATCTGCTCGTGCTGCTCCTGCGCGAGGCCATCACCGGCGGCCACCGCAGCTTGGTGTTCTCGCAGTGGCCGAGCTTCCTCGACCACGTGGCCCGGGCCCTCGACGACGCCAAGCTGGCCTACCTGCGCCTCGACGGCCGGACCCGCGACCGCGCCGCGGTGCTCGAGCGCTGGCGCGGCGAGGCCGGGCCGCCGGTGTTCTTGATCAGCACCAAGGCCGGCGGCCTCGGCCTCAACCTCAGCGAGGCCGACCACGTGTTTCACCTCGATCCCTGGTGGAACCCCGCCGCCGAGGACCAGGCCAGCGACCGCGCCCACCGCATCGGCCAGACCCGCCCGGTGATGGTCTACAAGCTCGTCGCCGCCGACACCCTCGAGGACAAGATCCTCGAGCTCCAGGCCCGCAAGCGCCGGCTCTTTCGCGCGACCGTCGACGCCGATCGCCTGCAGGTGGACGCGCTCAGCCGCGAGGATCTCGAGGCCGTGTTCGCCGACAACCCGCTCGGATCGACCAGCCCTGGCGAAGTCGGCGAGCTCGACGACTTCGACGAGCTCGCCGAGCGCGAGGGCTTCACGCTCGACGACGACGCGCTCGCCGATCCGATCCAGCCCGGGGTGCGCCCGGCCGAGTTCATCCCCCTCGCCCGGGAGCAGCTCGCTCGACGGACGCGCGAGCTCTCTGCCGAAGACGGGGATGATGACGAGGACGAGGACCAGGACGAGGACGAGGACGCCGTCGTCCTCGAGCTCTTCCCCAAGCGCCGCTGAGCCTGCTCAGGACACCACGCTCAGGGCACCACGCCCAGCTCCGAGAGCTGCGCGCAGCGATCTTGGCCGAGGTCCGTGGTCATCGCAGGCGCCACCTGAATGTCCAGGGCCCCCTGCCCCGCAGACCACGGCGCCCAGTCCTCGCCCGGCGCGCCCTCGCGGACGAAGCGTCCCCAGGCGTCGAGCATGACGGCCGACACCGCCTCGTCGTCCGCCGTCGCCTCGGCGTCGTAGGCCAGCGTGTCGAGGTTGCCGAACTCGTAGGGCAGCTCGATCGCGTGAAAGGCCCCGTACTGGCCGCCTTCACCGGTCAGCGTGTGCGAGAAGCGATAGACGTAGCGCGGCGCAGGGGCGGCGTCGGCCATGGCCAGCGCGCCACAGACGAAGGTCTGGTCGCCCAGGAGCGCCGCCATGGCGCGGCTCGGATCGCCAAATTCCTCGACCGAATAGATCGCCATGATCGCCTCGCTCAGGCCCGGATAGATCGCCTCGAGCAGGACGGCGTAGACGGCCTCGCTCTCGATCGGGATGTACTCGGGCAAGGTCCCGGCCTCCTCGGCCGTGAAGCCGATCATCAGCGGCACGGCCGGGCTCTCGCCGTTGGCGATGCGCTCGAAGGGCTGCTCGGGGATCAGCTCGCCGTCGAGGAAGGGTCCGCCAGCGGAGAGATCACCGAGCCCCGCGATCGCCCCCTGCGCCGAGATGATCGCCTCGGACGTGACGCCACGCAGGCACGCCAGCGGCTCTTCGGCCGCGCCACAGCCCAGCGTCTCGAGCAGGTCCGCCCCCAGGGCCAGAGGATCCATGTCTGGGTTGGCGTCCCCCGGGCTCACACGATCGCGGGCGTCACCACCACTTTGGATGATCGCCCCCTGGTAGAGGCCGTCGGCCCGCGGGGAGCCGAGCAGATTGAGCACGGACTCCCCGCCCGCCGACTGACCCGCGATCGTCACGCGCCCCGGATCACCGCCGAACGCCGCGATGTTGGCCTGCACCCACTCGAGCGCCGCGATCTGATCGAGCATGCCAAAGTTCCCCGTCCCCGACTCGGCGAGCAGCTCGGGCGTCGCCAGGAAGCCCAACGAGCCGAGTCGATAGTTGATCGTGACCACGACGACATCTTGGGTCTTGGCCAAGGTCGCGCCGTCGTAAATCGGATCGCTCCCTGCACCGATCAGGAACGCCCCGCCGTGGATCCAGACCATGACCGGCAGGTCTTCTCCGCCCTCGGGGGCCCACACGTTGAGATAGAGGCAATCCTCGTCACCCACGAAGACCTCCGTGTCCCCGCTCGTGTCCAGCTGTGGACAGACCGAAGCGAAGGTCTTGGCGACCAGCGGGTCGCTCCAGCCCGGGTGCGCCTCGGTCGGGGCGAAGCGCAGCGCTCCGACCGGCGCGGCCGCGTAGGGGATGCCCAAGAAGGTGCGCACGCCATCGATGACCTCGCCGCGCACCGGCCCCGACGCCGTCTCGGCCAGCTCGGGCTCGCTATCTTGGCCGTCCCCCGCGCAACCAGTCGCGGAGAGGATGGCCGCCGAAAAGACGACAGTTTGGGATATTATTGTAAATGGGCCCACTTTCATGCTGGAGCATGAAGCACGCTTTCATTGCTCGTGCCAGTGACCTGCACACAATGAGCCCATCTTGCGTTCGTGCTCACAAAGATGCGCCCTCAGTGGCACACGGTAGCCACCTGGCGACCATTGACCTGTATCGACACCAATCTACGGGTTGCGAGCAATTCCCTGCCCTGGTGCCAGAATCGACTCCATCCATTCAACGCACGAATACGGAGACTCACTCGCCGCATCACGATTGTCTGAAACCATGCACAAACAATGAGAGTGGCGCGGAGATTGTTCGCTGCACCCGGGGGCTCAGTGTTCGCGGCGCATGCGCCTGCAACAGTCGGCCAGCGGCATCAGCCCCGCGTTGACGCGGTCGCAGCTGTCCTGACTCCAGCGATCCGCGACCTGACCGAGCTCGTGGGCGTAGTGTGCGATGGCCCAGCGCATGGTCGCGCGGTAGTCCCCGAGGCTGCACGACTCGTCGCGGGTCCGCAGGTGCTCCCCCGTCTCTCGCTCGAAGTCGTGGCGCAGCGGCTCGATCAGCGAAGACAGGGGCTCCTGCACGAGCGCGCGGATATCGACCCCGAGGTCGTCGGCGCACAAGGTCCGCAGCATGGCGACGACAGCACGCGCACGGTCCGGGTAGACCATGCGAAAGAGCTCGCGCCCGTCCTCACCAAAGAGGCCGTCGAGCACCGCCTTGGCCTGGTGCGCCATCTCGTTGTTGGCCTCGAGCTCGAGCTCTCGCTGCTGCTCGGCGTCGAAGAGCTCGAGGAAGCTCGGGTCGCGGAACATTGTCCAGTAGCTGATGCTCCCGTAGATCAGCGAGGCCAGCGAGTCCGTGCGCGCCTCGAAGGCGACCTCAATGGCCTCTTCTTCCAGCGAGAGCGCCCCGTGATACTCGAGCGCATCGATTCGCGCATCGAGCGCAAAGAGCACCTTCTCGAGGCCGATGACCGCCCGCTCGACGGTCTTGGGGACGGCCTGGAGCCTGACCCGCAGCAGCTCGCGGACGAGCTCGACGTACTCGATCCCCGTCATGTGCGGGATGTCGTAGTAGTAGTGCACCGGAAATCGTGGCTCGAGGTCGTCCACAGCACACCTAGCCTAGGCCCCAACTCTGGCTCGCGCACGCTTGTCTCCCAATGTCGCTCGCTGACGCCGTCCTGCCTGGGCACGCGGCGTCAAAATTCGAAGCCGGCGGTAAAACCTGGCCAGATCCTGATCTGCGCGCCGGCCTGACTCTCGTCGAGGAGCGCTTGCGACCAGCCGTAGCCCGGGCGAAAGCCCGCCTCGCGGCCCACGGGATCGATGAGCATGTTGGCGGTCACGCCTCCCCACAGCGAGAAGTGACGCGCGGGACGATAGGCGACCGACAGGCGCAGCGTGTCCCACAGATAGGGGCGCGAGTCGGTCGACCCAAAGCCCGCGCTGACCATGGACACGGCGTTGTCGAGCTCCAGCGAGAAGCGGCGCCGCCAGACCAGCGGGCCGCCGAGGCCCATGCCAGCGCTCCACGAGGCCGAGTCGTCGCCGCCGAAGGGGTGGATGCCGGCCGTCAAGAAGGTGTAGCTCCGCCGCGCGCGAAAGCGCAGGGCCAAGTTGAGCAGCTGCACGTCGCTGGTCCACAGGTCGAACCACACCCCGCCCTGACGCGTGTAGGGGATCAGCCCGATGGACACGTCGGCCTCGTCGGCGACGTTGATCAGGCCGAACTGAAGGCCTGCGAGCTCGCCCTTTGTCACGTTGATGACCCCAAACTGCACGCCCCGGCCCGCATCGGCCACGCTGACCACCCCGGCTTGCACCCCGCCGAAGCCCTCGAGGGCCACGGCGACGACGCCGAACTGGATCCCCTGGAGGCCGGCCTGAGCGAGGGCGAGGCCGACGCTCGTCTGCAGCCCGTAGACCGGCCCGCGCGAGGACACGAAGCCGGCCGCGGCCTGGATCCCGCGCACGCGGTCTCGCGTCCAGGCGGCGGCGACCCCCGCCTGGATGCCATCGACGGCCGCGGCGCTCGTCGCCAGCACACCAAAGGAGAGGTTGTTGAGCACCGGGCCGCGGGCGCCGGCGTTGAGCTCGGCGCCCGGGGTCACGCCGATGTTGAAGGGCACCCGCGTGTAGCCACCGGGCGGCGGCGAGGGCATCGCCAAACCGCGCGGCTCGTCCTTGGGCGGGCCGCCGCGCAGGCGCGTGGACTCGAGGGGGATGTCCTCGAGGCCCTCGAGCTCCAAGGTCGCCGTCTTGCCGCTGCGCACCGCGACCTCCGCCCGGTGCAGGGCGCGGCCGTCGTCGATGGTCACCGTGTAGTTGCCCGGCTCGAGGGCCAAGCTGACCGCCGCCGTGCCCTTGGGCTTGAGCAGCTCGGCGGCGAGCTGCCCGCGACGGTCGCGAACATAGACCCGCCCGCTGAGCCCGGCCGCGAGCGCCAAGCTGGCCGAGGTCTTGCGCAGATCCGTCATCACGAGGTCGCCGGTCCCCGCCAGGTGGATGTCGTAGGCGGCGTGCTGCGGGCCGCCGAGGCTGGCCTGCGTGCTCGCCAGGGTCTCGTCGAAGGCGAAGCGATAGGCCTCGTCGAGGGTGACCAGGCGATCACCGTCGGCGTCGGCGGCCCCGCGCAGGCCGGTGACGAAGAAGTGGGTGAAGAACGAGCCACCCACGCGATCGCTCTCCTGCGCGGCCTCGTCGGCGGAGCTCGAGGTCAAGAAGGCGTGACCGCGGACCTCGGCCGCGCTGCCCGCCAAAAAGGGCGCCTGCTTGCGACCGCCCTTTTGTCGGGTGAAGGCGCCGCTCGAGCACGAGTCGAGGATCGCAATGCGGACGTCGGCGGGCACGCGATCGATGGCCGCGCGCAGCGACTTGTAGTCGAGGTGCACGCCGCCGAGGAGCAGGCCGGTCTCGTCGCTGTGGCCCGAGTAGTAAAAGACGAACTGCACGCGCTCACCGGCCGCGCTGGCCTGGCGCACGATCTTGGCGACCTCCGCGAAGGCGCGCTCGAGGTCCGCGGGGCCGGGCTCCTCGAGGACCAGGCGGTCGCTCGAGCGCAGGCCGCCGAGATCCCCGAGCACCTTGGCGAGGCTCTGGGCGTCGCTGGCCGCGTAGAGCAGGCGATCGCGCTCGCCTCCGCCGTCGTTGGCGGACACGAGCAGCGCGACGCGACGGACCTTGGTGGGCTCCCCTGCCCGCGCCGGGCCTGCGCCGAGCCCGATCAGAGCGACGACGACGAGGCCGACGAGCCCGACGAGGACGGTCATCGAACTGGCGAAGAAGCTGACGAAGGCGCGCGGGGCCACGCGCCGATCGACGCCTCCACCAGCACGCCCACCGGCACCCCCCCCGGCACCCCCCCCGGCACAGCGACGCTCCCACGCCGCGTGCCCGGGCGTCCTGCCCGTCAACGCGCCGCCCCTTCGCCCTCGGCGGGCACGGGCTCCAGCTGCCCGCCGACCTGCTCCTGCGCGGCCTTGCGCAAGACCAGCGAAGACTGACGCCAACCCGCACCGGCCAGGGGCAGCGGCTCGCTCCGCGCACGCCGAGGATCACCCGCGATGCGCTCGGCCGCCGCGATCACCTCGTCGGCGCTGAGCTTGCGATCGCCCTCGCGGGTGACGAGGACGAAGCGCTCGTAGCCCGGGGCGTCGTCGAGGAGATAGGACTCGCCCAGGGGAATCTCGCGGCCCGCCTGCAGGCGCGTGTCTCCGCTGGCGACGCTGGGGTGATGCAAGGTCACCACGCCCGCGCCGTCGATGGAGAGGATCACGCCTCGGCGCGCCCCCGCGGGGACATAGCTGAGCTGGAGCAGGTCGCCCGCGCGCACCGCCTCGCCCTCGCCGAGGCGCTCGTGCCCCGCCTCGGTCTTGCGATCGACGACCAGGTGGGCCGAGGCCCCGCCCTTGATCCGGGTGGTCTCCCCTTCCGCGCCGGCCCCCACGTCCTCGGCGACCGCGATCAGCTGGCCGCTCGCATCGTCACCGGCGTCACCGCCCCAGTCGGGGACGAGCCACAAGAGCAGCGCGGCCGCAGCCAGGGCGGGCGTGAGGGTCGCGCCGATCCACAGCCCTCGCCGGGACGATCCACGCCCGCGGCTTCGGCCAGATTCGGACTCGGACTCGGCAAGCCGGGCCAGGCGTCGCTCGATCTCCGCGGCCACGCGCTCGGGCGGATGCTCCCCGAGGATCTCGGCGTCCTCGGCCGCCAGCGCAGCGAGGGTCTCGTCCGCGCCCTCGGAGCCCGCGTCGAGGCGCGCGCGCACGGCCGCCGCCTGGGCCTCGTCGAGCTCCCCCAAGGCCAGCTGCTCGACGAGCAGCGCCGGCACCTCGCGGCGGTCCGCGTCGCTCACGACGGCTCCTGTGTCTGCGAGCCCGACGCTGCGATCGGCTCGGCGATCGCCTCGAGGTTGGCCTTGACCTTGCGCAGGCGCTTGCGGACCCCGGAGACCGACAGGCCCACGGCGTCCGCGACCTCCTGCAAGGTCATGCCGTCGTGGAGGTGGAGCACCGCGATGGTCGCGGTGCTCACCGGCTCCCGGCCCAGCGCGCGATCCAGCAGCGAGCGCGCGGCGATGCGCTCTTCTTGCGCGCCCCCCGTGGCGTCGACGATCTGCCCGAGGAGATCGCTGCTCGCGTCCTCGGGCCGGCGCCTGCGCGAGCGCAGGCGGTTGAGGCAGATGTTGGTCGCCATGCGGTACAGCAAGCTCGACATCCCGCGATCCTCGAGGCGGTCCTGGCTGCGCAGCAGCTGGACGAACACGTCCTGCATCGCGTCGGTGGCCTGTTGTTCGTCGCGCAACATGGATCGGCAGCGTCGTAGGACCATCGGTCCGTAGCGTCGGTAGGCGGCTTCGACGTTGATTGCCATTCGCCTCGGACGCGCACGGGGTCGAACACCGCAGCGCACCGGGAGTGTCACCCGAATTCCCGCTGGGGCCGACCCCCAATCCTCAGCGCTGCATGCGCACGTCACACATTCACCTCCCCAGAGGCCCGTGGTGGGTTTCACGACGAGCGCCCAGCCTGCCCAGGAATGTGCTTTTCGTGGGAACCTTTCCCTGGCGCCAATCGTCAGCATGCGGGCCGCCACCGCGGCCCCCTCCCCAAGAGCCTCGCCCGTGACCCGCGAAGCCCGCATGAGAATGCTCGACAACCCCTTCTACGTGCTCGAGCTCGATCCCGAGTGTGCCCGCGCCGAGGTCGAGCGGGCCGGCCAGCGGATCTTGGCCATGCTCGAGCTCGGCCTCTCGGGCGCCCAGCGCTACCCCACCCCGGCGGGGCCACAGCCGCGGGACCACGCCAAGGTCCGCGCCGCCATGGCCGAGCTCCGCGATCCCCAGCGACGCCTGCTCCACGAGCTGTGGCTGTGCGCGCCGACCCTCGAGGCCGCGCCGACCCAGCCCCTCGAGCATGATTGCGGCGACCCTCAGGAGAATCCGGGCTTCGCCGACGCACCGCGGGCCCTGGGCTGGAGGCGCTGACGTGGCCATCTTTCCGCTCGTCTTCACCACCATCGCCATCGTCCTCCCCACGATCCTGCACCGCTGGGAGCACGTCGGCGTCTCGCCGCACCTGCCCGCGCGCGAGTGGGCCAAGGGCCTGTGGTCGGTGGTCCTGGCGATCATCCTCAGCTTCGTCGCAGCCCTGTTCGCGCTCTCCGTGGCCCGCGGCAAGCTCGAGCACCTGATCCCCCTGGCGGCGATCACCGTGCTGCTCTTCCCCTGGCCGCTGACCCGCTACGTGCTGATCCCCCTGGGCTGGTGGCGCGCCGCCTCCGGCCTGGCTCAGCTCGCGGGCTGGGTGTGGCGCGGCGACGTGGCCAGCGGCCAGCTCGTCGCGGGGGCCTGGGCCGTGCTGCGCCAGCGCACCCCCGACGTCGCCGCCATCGCCCAGCTCAGCGCCCAGCGTGACGCCCTCGAGCCGCTCGGGGCCACGGGGATCCTCGCCAGCGCCCTGCTCCAGGACGCCGTCGGCGACCGCGAGGCTGCCCGCCAGCTCATGCGCATGGTCGCCAGCTTCGACGACGCCCACCGCCCACCGCTCACGCGCCTGCTCGCCGACGAGTGGCTGATCGCCGACGCGGCCGCGCGCGGAGCCTGGGCCGAGGTCGAGCAGCTCGCCCGCGTCCCCCTGCGCCGCTCTCGGGGCGCCCGGCTGCTCGGGGCCATCGCCGCTCGGCTGATCGGCTACCCGCCCGTGCCCAGCGACGCCGAGCTGATCCTCCGCTGGCTGATCGCCCCCTCGCGGACAAAGACCCTGGCCTCGCTGCGCCAGGCCCTCGCCCAGCCGCGCGCCGAGATCGTGCCCGAGACCCGCCAGCAGCTCACCGCCCCGATCCCCGCCCTCGACGGCCCCGCCCTGCTCGCGGCCCACCGCCGCGCGATCAGCCAGGGCAGCGTGCCCCTCGAGCAGCTCGTCGGCCTGGCCCACGGCTGGGAGCGCATGCTCTGCGACCCTGGCCTGCGCTCGCGCACCGCCAAGCGAGCGCTGGCCCTGCGCGGGGGCGACCCCGACGAGGCCATCGCCCGCCTCGGCCGCGAGATCGAGCTCGATCTCTTCGGCCTGGCCCGCGCCGCCGATCTCCCCCTGGCGCCCCTCGAGCAGGGCCACGCGACCTTGCGCAAGGTCGCCCGCGAGCTTCGCCACGAGCTCCTCGACGACCTCGCGATGCGCTGCGAGGGCGTCGAGGCCCGCGTCGCCGCCCGCCGCCCGCTCCCGCCCCTCGACGAGCTGCGCGAATTCCTGGCCGTGCGCGCCCAGTACGAGCGAACCTGTCGCCTGGGCGGCCCCGAGCTCGTCCGCGTCGCCTTCGCCCAGGTCCACGATCCCCTGTGCACCCTGGCGGTGTGGCTGTGGGACGAGCGGGGCGAGAGCGCCATCGCCAACGCCATGTTCCGCTGGCTCGCCCACGAGGCGACCATCGCGGGCGACGAGGAGGCCGCGGAGCTCCAGCGCCGCAACATGGCCTGCATCGCCAGCTGAGCGCTATTGGGGACAGGGAATGTCGATGCGTGGATCGAGCTCGGGGAACACCCCCGGGCGCGCCGCCGCGAAGTCGTCGGTGACCCACCAGGCCCCGATGTCGGCCAGGGCGTTGCCCGCCAGATCCACCACGCGCGGCGACTGGCCCTCGCTGTAGTGCAGGTGGATCGCCGCCGGGATGTCCAGCGCGGCCGCCTCGGCCAGGCCCGCGCACAGATCCGCCTCCACCGGATAGCTCAAGATCAGCCGCAGCTCGTCTTCGCCCTCGCCACGCTCGATCGCCGCGACCGTCGTGTCCACGTGCCGCGGCAGCCGCTGACTGATCAGCGCGTCCTGGGCCGGCAAGCCCTCGGGGAAGTGGTGCGAGACGTCGTAGTAGACCGACAGCGTCTCACCTTGATAGTCCACGACGAGGCCCGCCCCCAGGCGAAAGTGCGACGCAGGGTCGACATCGGCGACTGGACCGATCGGCTCCGAAAAGCGCAGCAAGAGCGTGCTGGTGTCCTCGAAGTAGGCGTCCTCGAGCGTCGGCGGCGTGGCCTCTGCGGCCTCGCAGCTCCCGAGCAGGGGTGAGAGGCCGCAGCACGCGACGAGGCCTGCGTGGAGCGGCTTGGGCACGTGGGGAGTAGAGCACAGCTCGCCGACCCGAGTCTCGGATTTTGAAATGAGGGCTCAGCGCGAGCGGAAGCCGCTGCAGGAGCTGGTGATCTCGATCGAGCGGTTCCCCGAAGACGCCGAGTAGCTCGAGATCCCGTTGCCGCTGCCGTCGACGATCCACAGCATGTCGCCCTCGCGCATCGAGTAGTTCGTGCGGCTGTTGGCGCTCAGCGAGGTGCTCTTGCCGCTCCCAAAGCGCGGGTTGTCGCCAAAGAAGAGCCGCACGGTCTGCGAGCAGCCGTTGTAGAGAGACACGGAGATCGGCCCGGAGGGCGCCGAGCTGCCGCCGCTGCTCGAGCCGCCTCCCCCGCCCCAGCTGTCGCCGCTGCTCCCCCAGCTGCCGCCGCTGCTCCCGTAGCCGTCGTCGTACTCGCCGGCCTCGATCGCCGCCGCGCGAGCCTCCGCCGCCGCGGCACGGGCTGCCGCGCGCTCCTCCTCCAGCTTCGCCCACTCCTCGGGGTAGTGGTCCTTGAACCACGTCGTGGCGATGGCGATGAAATTGGCATGAAGCGCCTGCTCCTCTTCGGTGCTCCAGCCATCGACGATGTTGCAATTATCGATATAGGCCACGCGCAGCGAGGGCTCTGGGGCCTTGTCGCCGTCCAGATCGGCGTACTCGGGCTCCTCGAGGTCACTGAGCAGATCCGCCCCGGCCCGACAGGCGTTGGCGAACAAGGCCCCGGCCTGCTTGGAGCCGAGGGTCTGGCCGCACTCTGCGACGAGGACGGCGAACTCCTCCGAGAACGCTTCTTCAGTATATTCGACGCCGTAGGTCTCCGTCATGCTGACCAACACCCGACCCAGAGCCCGCTCGCTCTCGCGGCACCCGCCGCCAAGCGCGGTCGCGTAGAAGTCGGCCTTGACCACGAGCGGGCGGCTCTCGTCCTCGGGCAGCGCGACCGGGCGCATGTCCGCCCAGGCCGCGAGCGCCTCGTCGATCCGCTCGCGGCGGGAGAAGCCGTCGAGTTCGTCTGGGAGCTTCTTGGGCGCCTTGCCGACCTCCTGGCGCGCCAGGTAGTCGCGGTACTCCCAGTCGAAACGCCACAGATCGCGCAGATAGGCGGTCATGGCCGCCACGTCGCCACCCGACAGGGCGACCTGGCGCTCGGCGTCGAGCTCTCTACGCTTCGCCGTTGGGGTCTGGGTCGTGTTGAAGTCGGCCCAATTGTCTTTGTGCAGACAGCCACCGAAGAACAATAGGCCGGTCACCGCCGCGGCGGTCATGGTCGCGCTACGCATGGACGCACGCTAGCAATCGCGCCTCGACCTGACAATCACTTTGCTTTGACGTCGGCCTGGCGACTGTGCGACGGTCCGCTCGTGAGCACCATCTTTAGAACAGTCGCCACCTTGGCGAGCACGGGACTCGCCCTGCTGACGGGCTGCGGGTCACCGGATTGCTCGGTCGAGATGCCCCTGTCTGGCTCGATCGAAGGCGTCGTCGCCTATGCGTCCAGAGGCGACGATTTTTGCCAGCAGACTCGCTTCTCCGCTGACGGCATCATCGCCTTGGAGCTCTACCGCGAGCTGTCGGTGGGCTTCACCGGCGTCGAGTCGCTGCAGGTCAACCTCATGGCCAGCGAGCTGTCCAAGGGCGTCTTTCCGGCCCTGGTCAGCTTCCCCGAGGGCTCGCGGACCTTCACCACGCCGGGCTACGACTGCACGTTGACGGTCACCGAATTCGAGACCGAGAACTGGACAGTGACCGACTTCGTGGTCTTCACGGGCGTGCTCCAATGCCCCGATCCGGTGCCGATGGTCGCCGGCTCCGCCGAGGTCACCCTGGCGCCGACGCTGGTGGAAGGACGGATGCTCGATGAAGAGGCGTGAGCGGCGTGAGCGGCAACCCAAGGCCGCGGGCCTGGTCGCGCTGACGGTGGCGGCATCGCTCGTGGCGCTGCCCGCCCGCGCGGCACCAGGGAGCGCCGCCACACAGACCGACGACATCGACGACGCCGACGACCTCGAAGCCGAAGCCGGCTCCGACACCGACGAGGGCGCGGGCGCTGGCGGTCCGGGCGGCGTCTACGACGAGCCCGTCGACTACGGTTGGGACGGCAGCAAGGATCCCCAGCCCCCCGACAGCGGCCCCGTGGTCGACATCGAGGTCTACAACAGCCTGCGGCCGGTGTTCTTGGTCCGCGAAGACGGCGAGAGCACGGAGGTCTGCGAGGCCCCCTGCGGACGGCGGATCGGCGATCCCAGCGGCCAATTCGTGCTCCAGGGGCCAGGCCGCAGGACCTCCAAGCCCTTCAGCCTGGGCGCCGAGGACTCCCTGCACCTCGATGTGCGCGGCGGAAACCCCAAACATCGCAGCTTGGGCATCGCGCTCTTCCCCATCGCCGGGGTCGCGGCGATCATCTTGGTCGTCGTCCCCTTCCGCGTGAACATGCCGATCGGCGCCGGCGTCGCGATGTGGTCGACGGCGGGCCTGGTCGCGCTCGGCGGCGTGGCCGGAGGCATGACCTTGCTGCGCTTCAGCACCACCCAAGTCGCGGTCGGACCCAGCTAGTGTGCGCGGCAGAGGACTTGAAGGGTCTCAGGCGCCGGACCGCCGGTTGCTGACGAGGCGCGAGGAGGGAGTTTGTCGGGCACAAATGACTGACGAGCAACGAAGTCAGCGGCCGGTGCTCCAAGCCTGGGGCCCTTCAAGTCCTCTGCCGCGCACACTAGTAAGAGCCCAGCCGCTCAAAAGGGCTGGTTGAAGGTCACGTTGATGCTGAAGGGCGGCAGCAGCTTCTCCGCGTCCTCGGCGGGCCGCCCCTGCGAGGTCGCCAGGTAGTCGGGGAAGGTCTCGCCGAGGCAGACCTGCCCCGTGCGCCGACCGATCGGCACCGAGGCGTCGACGCGGAAGAACTGCGGGGTCACGCCGAGGATCTGCATGCGCGCGCTCAGGCCGTAGCCCACGTAGCCGTACCAGCTCCCCCGCCCAAACCAGCCGTCGAGGCCCTCGCAGCTCGACAGCGTGGCCGTCCCGCCAAAGAGCGCGCCGCCGATGGTCCGCAGCCACAGCAAGTTGAGCAGCGGCAGGCGCAGGTCGTCGACGATCACGTGGCGATACTCGACGGCGGCGAGGGCCACCCCCTGACCAAAGAGCTCGTTGCCGGTGAAGCCGGTCAGCCCGCCGATGCCGCCGGCGCGGTTGAGGGTGCGAAACTCGGGGTCCGAGAACAGCGGGATGACGATCGAGGTGTCGAGGCGGGTGGCGAGGACGTGGTGGTGCGCCAGCGGCCACAGCTGCGTCCAGCCGGCGTCGAGGTCCAGGGAGTAGCGGTGGTCCGAGGCCCCGCCGGTGCGGATGGTCTGTGAGCTCGAGATCCCGGCGGTCAGCACGTGGCCGCGCTCGGGCCACAGCGTGAAGCGCCGCGTGTCCTTGGTCAGGCGCACGGTCTCGGTCAGGCGCACGCCGCCCTCGGTGTCGAGGCCGCTGCGGTTGAGCCACGAGACGCTGGCCGAGGTCCGCAGGCGCAGCTGTCGGCGCTGACGGTTGCGCTTCTTGCCAAAGTAGTAGTTGAGCGAGGCGCTCCCGCCGACGTTGGTCTCGCGATCCGTGAAGATCAGGAAGTTGGCGGTCTTGCGCAGGTCTCGCTGCAAGCTGGCCTCGAAGGCCAGGAACGCGGTCACGGCGTTGATCCGCGTCTGCGGCGGGGTGCCCTGGGCGAAGAACTCCGAGGCGGCCAGGGACAGGCCCACGCCGGTGTACAAAAAGCGCGACTTGGCCGGGGTCCGGTCGTTGAACAGCGGGTCGTTGTTGTCGCCACGATTGTTGCGACCCACGGGGCTGCGCGAGCTCTGACGCAGGCGCCGGCGCGGATCGAGGCGGACGACCTCGACCCGCTGCTGAGTCTCGATCACGAAGGTGTGGCGGTGCCAGCGGGGCTGCTCGAGCAGGCCCTCGCCGGGCTCGGCCTCGCCGTTCCAGACCAGGTAGTGGTCCTGGCCGCCGCGCTCGACGAGGTAGACCTGCACGGGCTCGACGAGCGGCCGGTCGGCGTCGCGGATGATGTCGATCTCGGTGCGCCAGCGCCCCGTGGGCAGCTCGATGTGGCGGACGTCGCCGATCGCGTAGTCGACCTCCGGGTAGGGCCCGAGCCACTGGTCGAAGAACCACCCCAGCTCGCGGCCCCAGGCCCGCTCGGCGACGCGCTCGTAGTCGTCCTCTGGCGCGGCGACGAGGTCGGCGTAGAAGCGGGCGATGGCGCCCTCGCCCGCGAGGTCGAGGAATTTCTCGTGGATCCGCCGGCCCGTGGGCAGCTCGTTGGCGAAGTAGAGCGGGTGGTAGCGCACCGGCATCTCGTCTTCGCTGCCGCGGAAGTAGGCCGAGGAGAACGCGGCCTGGCCGGTGTACAAGAAGCGATCGATGGCCGGGACGAAGGTGAAGGAAGCCAGCAGATCGGCGGCGTACTCGTCCCGGAGGTCGCGCTGGCGCTGCCACAGCTGGGCGAGCGCGACCCCGAGGGCGCTGGGCAGCCAGACCTCGGTGGACGCGCCCTGGCGCCCGGCGAAGTGGCCGTAGGCGAGCAGGTCACCGACGCTGCGCGCGACCATCAGATCGTGGAACTTGGCCAGGCGCTTGGTGGCGAGCAGCTCGAGGTACTGATCGCTGACCGTGACCACGGTCGGGTGGAATTGGGCCACGTCGGTGCGCACCGGACCCTGAACGACGACGAGCTCGCTGCCCGGGGGCGGCTCGATGCCCAGGGCCCCGGCCAGGTCGATGTTCTCCTGGGCGATCGCCAGCACGTGGCCGGCGACGTCGCGGATCGGGTTGAGCAGGGCCTCGTCGGGGTAGCGGTCGCCGGGTCGGCGCTCGAGGTGGAGCACGCGGATCCGGACCCCGCGATGCCACAGCTCGTCGTGCTTCCAGTTTGGGCCCCAGAACACCGAGGGGTAGGCGATCGCCGCCCGCGGATCCGTGGCCTCGCCGGCGGCGAAGAGCTCCTGGCCGCCGAGGCCGTCGCGCTGCTCCTTGGTGGGCGTGGTCCCCGGGACCCAGTCCGGCACGGCGCCAAAGCGCAGCGACTCGATCTCCCAGCGGGCCGGCGCGATCACCCTCCCCTCCGCCGGGAGCCACACGCCGCCCTGCGCCGCCTCGCTGGGCAAGGGCGCGAGGGCCCCCGACAAGCTACAGTGGCGCCACACGCAGCCCAGCGGCCAGTAGCGGTGGGGGACCTCCACGCTGTACTCCAAGGTGATCGCGTGGGCGCCCGCGGGCAGCTCGACCACGAGGTCGCGGCGCGAGCCCTCGCGGCGATAGCTCAGCGTCTGACCGTCGCCGTCGACGGCCCGATGCACGCGGGTCCGCGCGCGCTCTGCAGGGCCGGCGATGTAGGTCGACAGCGCGATCTCGTCGACGTCCTTCGGCGCCCCCGACATGAACTCGGCGAAGTCGAGGAGCACCAGGCGATCACCGGCCCGCGCCGGCTCGCGCAGCTCGTAGGTCACGCGGCCGTCGACCTCGGCGCGCCGCCGGGGGATCCGCCTGCGCTCGGGGGGTCGATCGCCGCCGCGCCAGACCTCGAGGGCGAGCTTGACCGCCGCGACCTCGACCTCGCGGCCGCCCTCGGCTCGCGCCCTCGGTGACACGGCGGTGTCGCGACCCGCGTGCGCGTCGGCTTCGGACCCCGCTTCGGCCTGATCGACCTCTCCCGGCGCGGCCGAGACCGGCGCGCTCATCAGCACGAGCGCGGCCACGATGGCGCGCCACAGCGCCGACGCCCAAGCCTTCGCGCGGGACTCGTCGAGGCACGCCAAGCGGCCGGGATGGGGCGAGTGCTCGAGACCCGCGCTGCGCTCGTCGATGCTCAAGGTGAGGCTCGCCCGCAGAGCTTAACGCGGGTGTCGCTTCGCGTCGCCTCCGCCGAGTGCGCGAGCTCGAGAAACACAGGGCTGGGTTCGCGGCGCCTGTCCTCGTGGCATCGATGACCACCCCCCTGTGATCCTTCAAAAAAAATGCGACCCCGCATAAATCCCCGAATTCGTGGCTTCAAGGCGAATTTGGAGGCTCCCCCGTCGACTCGCCGGGTGCCCGGCGAGGCGCCCGAGGCCCTCGCTGGGCACTTGCCCAGGCTGAGCACCGGAGCAATTTTTCAGGCCGCTCGCGGGCTTCGTTCGCGGGCGTCCGCCCCCGGTCCCCGGGGCCGGACGCGCCAACGAAATTCGACACCATTGGTTTGACAGCACCATCGCTACGTAAGACGCTATTTACATGCGCCGTCTGTCCGTGCACTTGCTGGCTCCGAGCATTGCCGCTAGCGCTCTGTCGCTGTTGCCGGCCTCGAGCTTCGCCGCTCCGCCCTCGCTGCCTGCGGGCGGAGAGGAGGACGCGGGGGTCGAAGATGAAGCCGGCGGCGACGAGATGTTGACCGCCGACGGTCAGCCCATGCCCACGGGCACCGAGCCCGCCGGACCCGGCGAGGACGTGGTCAGCGACGACGCGGGCGACGAGCTCGGTGCGGAGGCCGACGCGGACGCAGACTTCGACGCGGGCTTCGACGCGAGCGCCGACGGTGAGCTCGCGGCGAGCTTCGACGATGGTGCAGATGCGGATGCCGATGCAGGTGCCGACGCGAGCGGCGAGATCAGCATGGGGGCCATGGGCGCGGGCTCGAGCGACAACGGCCCCGGCATGGTCATGGGCCGCCGCGAGCCGACGATGAACTCGCTGCGCGGCCCCATCGGCCTGGCCTACACCTCGCTGGCCGACGTCGGCGAGAAGTACAGCGTCCGCATCCGCCTGCACACGGACTTCTTCGTCAAGAACAATTTCTTTTGCTGCGAGGGCAGCGAAGACGGCGATCGCCACGCTCGCATGCGCGGCGCGGTCAACCTCGGCTTCACCTTCACCGAGTGGACCGAGGTCTACTTCGCGATCAACAGCTCCTCGAACCGCAACACCCGCGACCAGGGCGGCCGCGAGGATCCGCCCACGGTCTTCGCCCTCGGCGACATGCAGTTCGGCGTCAAGGGGGCCTACCGCTTCCTCAACGGCGGCGTCGGCCTCGGCGGCCAGGTCGGCATGGGGCTGATCGCCGGCAGCGAGCGCCTGCGGACCTCGCGGGTCAACTTCGACATCGCGATGATCCTCAGCGCCGACCTGCGCTACCTGACCGAAAAAGAGATCCCGCTGCGCTTCACGGGCAACGTCGGCTGGACCCTCGACAACTCGATCAAGCTCACCGACTGGGGTGCGATCGACGACGAGCTGTCCCGCGAGGTCCTGCGCTTCTCGAGCGGCGCCAACCAAAGCCGGGTCAACACCAAGCTGGCCATCGACGCGCCGATCCGCCTGGGCAAGGACAAGCAGTACGGCATCGATCCCTTCCTCGAGTACAACTGGGACATCGCCACCTACAAAGAGGAGGACTTCGTCGAGCTCACCGAGCAGTACGGCGCCTCCCCGCTCCAGCGCTCCCAGGCGTGGCTGACCATCGGCCTGCGCGCCAACGTCTACAGCGGCCTGTTCCTCGACGCGGCCGTCGACGTCGGCACGACCTCGCCGAGCTACGAGTTCGGGCCGCCGGTCCCGCCCTACCAGGTCATCCTCGGCCTCGGCTGGAGCATCGATCCCAAGCCGCGCGTCAAGGAGGTCCCGGTCCCCGTCGAGGACCCCAACGCCGTGGGCGATCCGGTGCTCGAGGGTCGGATCCTCGGCCGCGTCGCCGACCTCGAGGGCAACGCGATCGCCGGGGCCAAGGTCAGCTTCCCGGGCCTGGCCAGCAACGTGATCCTCACCGACGCGGCCGGCATGTTCACCAGCTACCGCTTCCCCGAGGGGCCGGTGACGATCAGCGTCGAGCTCCCCGACGGCAGCGTGGTCGAGCAGACCGCCGACGTACGCACCGGCGAGGACGCCCAGGTCGACGTGCTCGTCGACGCCTCGGCGGCCGCCGGCGAGGACCCGGTGTTCTACGGGACCTTCACCAAGGCCGACGGCAGCGCGCAGCTGGTCAGCGTGGCCGTCGACGGCATGGGCATCCAGGAGTCCTTCTCCTCCGACGAGGCCGGCCAGATCGCCCTGGCGCTGCCCGAGGGCGAGTACACCCTCACCATCAGCGGCGAGGGCCTCGAGCCCCAGACCTTCAGCTTCACGCAGACCGCCGAGGGCCACACCATGACCCAGACCCTCGCGGCCGGTGGCGCGGCCGCGGGCGCTGAGGCCGTCGCGCCGGCCGCCGAGACCCCGCTGGTCTCGGGCAACAAGTACCGGCTGCGCCTCAAGAAGTCGATCCGCTACAACGGCAACGACCTCAACGAGGAGAAGAGCGCCGAGGTCCTCGACCAGCTCGCCGCCTACATGCTCGGGCACCCCGAGTACGGCAAGATCGAGATCCGCGTGCACACCGACGACCGCGGCAACCCCAACTCGCGCAGCCAATCGCGCGCCGACGCGGTGGTCGACTACCTGACCAAGAAGGGCGTGCCCGCGAGCCGCCTCGAGGCCAAGGGCTGGGGCGCCAAGGACCCCGTCGCCGTCAACATCACCTCCGACGGGCGGCGCAAGAACAACCGCACCGAGGTCAAGGTCCGCGACTACGACGAGAGCAAGGCGCCGGCCGGCGAGTAGCGCTCTCCCCTGCCCTTGCGGCAAGCAAAAAGCGGCGGCCCTCCGAGGACCGCCGCTTTTCTTTTTACTGGCGCCGCGTTTCGTTGGCGGGGCCCTGCCCCGGGCTCAGTAGCCCTCGGGCAGCGTCATGCCCAGCTGATCGACCAAGAAGCCCCACAGGTCCGCCCACTCCTCGATCATCTTGGCGGTGGGCTTGCCCGCGCCGTGGCCAGCCTTGGTGTCGATGCGGATCATGACGGGGTCCTCGCCAGCGTGGGCGGCCTGGAGGCGCGCGGCGAACTTGAAGCTGTGCGAGGGCACCACGCGGTCGTCGTGGTCGGCGGTGTAGACCAGCGTGGCCGGGTAGTCCGTGCCGTCGACGAGGTTGTGATAGGGCGAGTAGGCGTGCAGGGCCTGGAACTGCTCGGGATCGTCGGCGCTGCCGTAGTCGCTGACCCAGGCCCAGCCGATCGTGAACTCGTGGAAGCGCAGCATGTCCATGACCCCGACGCCGGCCAGGGCCGCGCCGAAGAGGTCGGGGCGCTGGGTGATCGCCGCGCCCACGAGCAGGCCGCCGTTGCTGCGCCCGCCCACGGCGAGCTTCTCGGGCTTGGTCCAGCCCTCGGCGATCAGGAACTCGCCCGCGGCGATGAAGTCGTCGAACACGTTTTGCTTGTCGAGCTTGGTCCCGGCCTCGTGCCAGGCCTCGCCGTACTCCCCGCCGCCGCGCAGGTTGGGCTGGGCGTAGAGCCCCCCCATGTCCATCCACACGAGATCCGGCACCGAGAAGCGCGGGGTCAAGGAGATGTTGAAGCCGCCGTAGCCGTAGAGGTAGGTCGGCGTCTCGCCCGTGGGCTCGAGGCCCTTTTTGTGGACCAGGAACATCGGGACCTTGGTCCCGTCCTTGCTGGTGTAGAACACCTGGCTGGTCTCGTAGTCGGCCGGATCGAAGGCCAGCTCGGGCTCGCGCCACAGCTCGCTCTTGCCGCTGGCGATGTCGTAGCGGTAGATGGTGTAGGGCCGGGTGAAGCTCATCAGCCCAAAGAAGGTCTGCTTGGCGTCGGCCTTGCCGCCGAAGCCGTAGACCGTGGCGATCGCCTCGGGCAGCGCGATGGTCGTCTCGAGCTTGCCCGCGAGGTCGTGGACGCGGATCTCGTTCTTGGCGTCGACCATGTACTTGGCGAACAGCTTGCCGCCGGTGTAGCGCACGTTCTCGAGCGTGTGCTCGCTTTGCGGGATGAGCTCGACGACCTCGGGGCGCAGGTCCGCGTCGCCCTTGGCCGCCTTGCGCCGCTTTTCGTACTCGGCGACGTCGATGGTCACGACCCGCCCGCGGGGCGCGTCGGCGTTGGTGAAGAAGTAGAACTTGCTGCCGACGTTGCCCACGTAGCTGTAGGTGGCCTCGAGGTCGTCGATCAGCTTGATGACCTCGCCCTTGCGCTTGCCGCCCTTCCCCGCCAGCGGCACGTAATAGAACATGTTGCGCACGTCGGTGCCCACGGACACGTCGATCAGCAGGTAGCCGCCGTCCTCGCTGACCCAGCCGTCGAACTGCCAGTCGGGGTGCTCGGTGTCCGCGTAGACCAGCTCGTCGCGGCGCTGCGCGTCGCCCAGGCGGTGGTAGTAGAGCTTTTGGTTCTTGTTGACCTGCTCGAACTCCTGGCCGGTCTTGGGCGCGTCGTAGGCCCCGTAGAAGAAGCCCTTGTTGTCCTTCGACCACGACAGGCCGGTGAACTTGCTCCACTCGATGCGATCGTCGAGCTGCTTGCCGCTCTCGATGTCCTTGACCAGCCAGCGCTTCCAGTCGGAGCCGGCGTCGGACAGGGCGTAGGCCAGGCGCTTGCCGTCGTGGCTGACCTCGATCCCCGAGACCGCCGTGGTCCCGTCCTCGCTCAGCGAGTTGGGATCGAGGAGCACCTTGGGCTCTGCGCTCAGGTCGTCGGTCCAGTAGTAGACAGACTGGTTTTGCAGGCCGTCGTTCTTGCTGAAGAACCACCGCCCGTCCTCTTCCCAGGGGGTGGCGTAGCGCTCGTAGTTCCACAGCGTCTCGAGGCGCTTGGCGATCGCGGCCCGGGACGCGATGGTCTCGAGGTAGGAGAAGGTCACCTCGTTCTCGGCCTCGACCCAGGCGCGGGTCTCCTCGGAGTCGAGGTCCTCCATCCAGCGGTAGGGATCGGCGACGCCCACCCCGTGCAGGTCGTCGACCTGGGGCGAGACGCGGGCTGTGGGGTAGTTCCAGGGCGAGGTCTTGGTCACGGGCGCTTCGCTCGCGTCACCCGTAGCTGGCGCGGCCGGCTCGGGGCATTGGCTCACGTCGCCGCGGTCACACGCGCCGACGAGGCCGAGGGTCAACAGGGGGAGCAGCAGGAGGGTCGACGAGGGCTTGGCAGACATGACGATCGCGGACCCCTGGCTTGTATCGTCCGGTCAAGGAGCGAGCAAGGGCGCGAATCCGCGCAGCTCCCAATCGTGGGCCCCAGCGGCCCAGCCAATCCTGGGCACACTTGTCCGGGCGCTCAATCGGCCTCGAGCTCGACATGGATGAGCTCGGGGTAGCGGCGGCGCAGCTCGGCCTCCATGGCGTCGACCTCATCGGCCACGGCCTGGACCACGCGCTCGCCGAATTCCTCGGCGAACTCGCGCTGCGCCCCGGCGTCCTCGAGCTTGGCGGCGCTCGAGGACACCAAGTCGAGCTGCTTGGCACCGAGGTAGCGCCCGTTGAAGTCGATCTCGGCGGCGAAGCGAAACTCCCCTGCCCCGACCACGCGGCTCTTGGGCTTGCGCACGCGATCGACGGCCGGGTGGGCCTCGAGGTATTCGAGCACCCCCTTCCAGACCTCCTCGGGGATCGCCGGGCCGAGCAACAGCTGGCGGTTCTTGAAGCCCAGCCACACGGCCACCAGGCCGAGCATGGCACCGACGATCAGCGCGCCGATGGCGTCGTAGACCGGGTTTTGGGTGAACTCGGTCAGCCAGATCGCCAGGCCGGCGACGAGCACACCAGCGGTGGCCACGGAGTCCTCGAGCAGCACCGCGGCCGCCGTGGGGTCGCTGGTCGTGCGCAGATATTGAAACAGGCTGTGCTCGCCCTTTTTCTTCCAGATCACCCGCAGCGCCCCGAGCAGCACGAAGCCGTCGGTGAAGAAGGACAGGGCGAGCACGGCGTAGGATAGCCAGCCGGGCTCGACCATGGCCGGGTGCAGCAGCGCGTGGATCCCGTGATAGATGGTCACGCCGCAGCCGAACACGAAGATGCCCACGGCCGAGAGCAGCGAGAACAGGTAGCGGTCGTAGCCGTAGCCGTAGTGAAAGGCGTGGTCGGCCGGGCGCTCGCTCGAGCGGATGCCGATGAAGAGCAGGCCCTGGTTGAAGGCGTCGGCGGCCGAGTGCACGGCCTCGGAGAACATCGCGCCCGAGCCCGACAAGAAGAAGGCGGTGAACTTGACCACCGTGAGGATCGAGTTGCCGATCAGCGCGCCAAAGACTGCGCCCTTCGAAGAGGCCATGGCAGCGAGTGAACAACCTGTAGCCATGGCGCGCAAGTCGAGGGCCGGCGGCCCCCGCCGCCACCAGACCGCCGGTCTTGCCTGTCCCTCGGCCAAGACGGCCCAGCGCGAGCCGGATCAGCCCAGCGCCGAGACGTCGAGGACCCCGGGCTCGCGGGGGATCTGCGACAGCTCGAAGCTCGCGCGCAGCTCCTCGGCGGTGCAGCGGGGGAGCCCGGGGTGATCGCCGAGCAGCCCGGCCGAGCGCGCGAGCGCAGCGACCACCAGGCGCGGGTCCACGCCGCGCTCGCGCAGCGCCGAGAGGTCCGGGGCGCCGTGACGCTTGGACAGCTTGTCCCCGTCCGGGCCGACGATCAGCGGGGCGTGGGCGTAGCGAGGGGTCGCCAGGCCGAGGCTGCGCTGAAGCAGGATCTGCCGCGGCGTGCTGTCCAGGAGGTCGGCCCCGCGCAGCACCTCGCTCACGCCCATGGCCGCGTCGTCGACGACCACGGCCAGCTGGTAGGCCCAGGCTCCCCCGTCGCCGTGGTCGGCCCGGCGCAGCACGAAGTCGCCGACCTCGCGGGCGATGTCCTGGCAGCGCTCGCCCAGGATGCGATCGACGAAGCAGACCGGCGCGCTCGCGGGGATCCGCCAGCGCGACGAGGCCGGGCGCTCGGGGTGCGTGGGGCCCTCGCGGCAGGTGCCGGCGTAGACCGGCTCGACGCCGTGCGGGGCGTCGACCTCGATCTGCGCGCGCAGCTCTCGGCGCGTGCAGGTGCAGGGGTAGGTGTCGAGGCGCTCGAGCGCGGCGACGTAGAGCGCGTGGCGCTCGGACTGGCGGTAGGGCCCGCGCGGGCCGCCCACGTCGGGGCCCTCGTCCCAGTCGAGGCCGAGCCAGCGCAGGTCCGCGAGCTGGCGCTGCTCGTGCTCGGCCTTGCTGCGCTGGGGATCGAGGTCCTCGACGCGCATCACGTAGCGGCCACCGGCGGCGCGGATCTGCAGCCACGAGAGCAGCGCGGTGCGGGCGTTGCCGAGGTGCAGCCGCCCCGAGGGGCTGGGCGCGAAGCGACCCACGGGCGGTGAAGTCGGGGGTGAAATCGGGGGTGAGGTCGAGGCGCCCTTCGCAGCCCCGCTCATGTGGCCCGCGGCAAGTAGCGGACCGGCAGCGGCCCCTCGTCGGTCTCGTCGGTCCACGACAGCGAGACGATCCGCCAGCGGTCGCCGTCCTTGGCCATGGCCAGCGAGTTGATGCCCCGGCGCAGCTCCTCGGAGTTGGGCGTGCTGCGCTCGTAGGTGCTGAACACCTGGGCGACGTCGGCGAACACCTCCGTGCGCCGGGTCAGCTCGCGCTCCACGAAGGCCGTGAGCGCGCCCGAGTCGATCGCCGCGGTCGTGCGCGCGACGTACTCGTCGATCGAGCTCGCGCGGATCGGCTCGCCCTCGCGCTCGGTCGGCGGCCGCGCCGTCTGTCGCGGATCCACGCGCACCATCAACGCGCGCGGATCGAAGAGACTGCGAAAGCGATCCCAGTTCGGGCGGGTGCCCTCGGCGAAGGACACCGAGTCATAGAGCGCGTTGACGATGCCGTCGATGGAGTCGACATCGAAAGGATCGGCTGGTGGTGGCTTGCTGGGCGGCTCGTCCATTGTTCGGGGACGTCCGAGGTTAGCACGGCGCGCGCGGCTCCTCGCTCGTGTTCCGCCCTCGGCGCGCGCGAAGCCACGTGCACAGGCGAATGTGCACCAGGCCACAGCGCCGCCTTCGCGTGAGCCCACCGCACGATCAGGGGATTGTCGCTCACCTTGAAAGGTGGCATTTGCCGCCCATGGCGGACCGGCTCGACATCTCGCAACGCAAGAAGGACCACCTGGCGCTGTGCGCCGGAGACAAGGTCGGCTTCCGCGAGAAGACCCCCCTCTTCGAGCAAGTCGACCTGGTGCACTGCGCCCTGCCGGAGATGCACGCCGACGAGGTCGACTCCAGCGTCGAGCTGCTCGGCAAGACCTTGCGTGCCCCGGTGGTGATCTCGGCGATGACCGGCGGCACCGACGAGGCCGCGAAGATCAACCAGGATCTCGCCCAGGTCGCCGATGAGCTCGGCCTGGCCATCGGCCTGGGCAGCCAGCGCGCGATGTTCGAGCGCCCCGAGACGGCGTGGACCTTCGAGGTCCGCGAGCGCGCGCCCAACGTGCTGCTCTTCGGCAACCTCGGCCTGGTCCAGGCCCGCAAGATGAGCACCGCGGAGATCCGCAAGCTGTGTGACGACGTCGGCGCCGACGCGCTTTGCATCCACCTCAACCCGGCCATGGAGATCGTCCAGCCCGGGGGCGACCGCGACTTCTCTGGGGGCCTCGACGTGTTCCGTCGCCTGGTCGCCGAGCTCGGCGTGCCGGTGATCGCCAAGGAGACCGGCTGCGGCATCTCGCGCGCGGTCGCCCAGGCGATCCGCGACACGGGCGTCGAGCACTTCGACGTGTCCGGGGCCGGCGGGACCAGCTGGGTAGCCGTCGAGGCCCACCGCGCCGCAGACGATCAAAAGGCCCTCGCCGAGGAGCTGTGGGACTGGGGCCTGCCCACGGCGGCCTCGCTGCTCCAGCTGCGCGGCCTGGGCGTGAAGGCCATCGCCACCGGCGGCCTGCGCACGGGCTCCCACGTGGCCAAGGCCGTGGCCCTCGGCGCCTACGCCGGCGGCCTCGCGGCCCCGGTGCTCAAGGCCCACCGCGCCGGGGGCATCGAGGGCGCCCGCGAGTTCCTCCAGCGCGTGGTCACCACGGTCCGCGCGCTCATGCTGCTGACCGGCTCGCGCACCGTGGCCGAGCTCCAGCGCGCGCCCATGATCCTCGGCCCCGACCTCGCCCGCTGGCAGCCGCGATGACCCTCGCGCTGCGCGACCAAGCCTCGGCCTGCGGCAAGATCATCTTGCTGGGCGAGCACTCGGTGGTCTACGGCCACCCTGCCCTGGCCGCCGGCCTGCGCCGCGGCCTGATCTTGCGCGCGCGCCCCCTGGCGGATCGCCACGCGCCCATGGAGCTGGCGATCCCCGGCTGGAACCTGGATCTGCGCCTGCTCGCGAGCTCCGATCACCCGGTCGTCCGCGCCTGCCTCGAGGTCCTCGCCCACTGCGACGCGCCGGTGACCGGCTGGCGCATCGAGGGCGATGTCGGCCTGCCCTCGGGCGCCGGGCTCGGCTCCTCGGCGGCCCTGTCCGTGGCCCTCGCCCGCCTGGCCATCGATCCCGAGGGCCCCGAGCCCGACACCGACGCGGTCGTCGAGGCCTCGATGGTCGGCGAGCGCATCTTTCATGGCACGCCCTCGGGTCTCGACAGCGAGGTCGCGGCCCGCGGGGGCGTCAACGCCTTCGCCCGCGGCCAGGGCTGCGAGCCCGTGCGCCTCGCCGCGCCCCTGCACCTGGTGGTGATGCCCAGCGGCGTGCCGCGGCAGACCGGGACCTTGGTCGCCGGCGTCCGGGCCCGCCGCGACCGCTACCCGCGGGTCATCGATCCGGTCCTCGACGCCTGCGGCGCCCTGGTCGTGCGCGCCCGCGCGGCCATCGAGAGCGGCGACTTTGGGACCGTGGCCGAGCTCGCCAACGTCGCCCAGGAGCTGCTCTCGGCCCTCGGCGTCTCGCACCCGGTCCTCGATGATCTCTGCGCCCTCGCCCTGCGCCACGGCGCGGCCGCGGCCAAGCTGACCGGCGCCGGCGGGGGCGGCTGCGCCTTCGCCCTGTGCGAGACCCCGGCGGACGCCGCCAAGGTCCTCGCCGGCCTCGCCCGCGAGCGCCCCGAGCTCGCCGCCGACCCCCGCACCGCGCCCTTCGCCGTGGAGATCGACGCCACATGACGACCCCAGCCTACCCCCCCGCGCGCGCCGCCCAGGCCGTCGCCCACTCGAACATCGCCCTGGTCAAGTATTGGGGCAAGCGCCCGGTCGAGGACCCCATGGCCCTGGGCCTCAACCTCCCGGCAGTGGGCTCCTTGTCCATGACCCTCGACGAGCTGCGCACGGTCACCAAGCTCGTCCCGGCCGCCGAGGACAGCTTCGAGCTCGACGGGCAGACGCTCACCGGCGCGAGCGCGGACAAGGTCTTCGCCCACCTCGATCGTCTGTGGATCCTCGCCAACCGCGTGCCCCCGCGGCCGCGCTTCGCCGTGATCTCCACCAACCACCTGCCCACGGCCGCCGGCCTGGCGAGCTCGGCCTCGGGCTTCGCGGCGCTGACCGTGGCCGCCGCCGGAGCCATGAGCTTGCTCGGCGAGTCCGGCAGCCTCGACGCCGCCGCGCGCACGCGCCTGTCGGACTGGGCCCGCCAGGGCTCGGGCAGCGCCGCGCGCTCGCTGTGGGGCGGCTTCGTGCGCCTCGACGCGGGCACCCGCGACGACGGCCAGGACTGCGTCGCCCGCCCGCTCTTCGCTCCGGATCACTGGGACCTGCGCCTGCTGGTGGTTCACACCGCCCGCGGGGCCAAGGCCATCGGCTCGACCGGCGGCATGGAGTCCTCGCGGCTGACCTCGCCCTACTACCCGGCCTGGGTCTCGAGCCACGCCGCCGATCTCGACGCCGCCGAGCAGGCCCTGGGCGCCCGCGACTTCGCGGCCCTGGGCACGGTCATGGAGCACTCTTGCTTCAAGATGCACGCCTGCATGCTCGCTACCCAGCCGCCGCTGATGTACTGGAACGGCGCGACCCTCGAGGTCATCCGCGAGGTCTGGCGCCTGCGCATGGCCACCAACCCCGATGGCGGCGAGCCCCTGCGCGGCTTCGTGACCTCCGACGCCGGCCCCCACGTCAAGGTGCTGTGCCGCGCGAACCAGGCCGAGGCCCTCGCCGCTGCCCTCGCCGCTGTCCCCGGCGTCCACGAGGTCCAGGCCGTCGCCCCGGGCCCCGACGCCAGCCTCGAGCTGCTCTGAGTCAGGCCTGCCCGGCCGCCCGCGCCTTCCTCTCTTCTTCGCCTCTCTCCCCTCCAGCACCCCCCTCCGAGACCCGATGAGCGAATCCCCCGCCAAGCCCGCCCCCTTCGGCGCCGTCTCGGCGCCCGGAAAGTCCTTCCTCATCGGCGAGTACGCCGTGCTCGAGGGGCACACCGCCGTCGTCACGGCCGTCGACGTCCGCGCCCACGCGCACTCGCCCCGGCCGCAGCACGACGAGCGCCCCAGCCCCGACAGCCCCTTCGTGGCCGCCGCCGTCGAGCTCGTCAGCGGCTGGCTGCGCGGCCACGACTACGAGGTCCCCGCCCCGGAGGCGCTCCCGGTGATCACCACCGTCGGCTTCACCGCGGGCAACCGCAAGCTCGGCCTGGGCTCGAGCGCCGCCGTCACGGCGGCCACCGTCGGCTGGTACCTCGCCTCCGCCGGCCTCGACGTGTCCTCGCCGGAGATCCGCGAGATCGCCCTGAGCATCGCCCGCGCGGCCCACTCCATGGCCCAGGAGGGCCGGGGCAGCGGCGCCGACGTGGCCACCGCCGTGCTCGGCGGGACCGTGCGCTTCTCCAGGGAAGGCATCGAGCCGATCACCACGCCGAGCTGGCTGGCGATCGGCTTCTTCGACGCCGGCGCCCCCGCGCGCACCGGATCGCTGCTCGAGTCCCTCGAGGCCGGCGCCGCCGGGTCCCGCGAGGCCTACGACGCCGCCATCGCCGGCATCGGCGCGGCCAGCCAGCGCTTCCAGGCCGCCCTCGATCCCGCGCTCGCCATGGACGACGCCTTCGCGGCCATCCAGGACGCCTGCCGCCGGCACAACGAGGGCCTGCGCCAGCTCCAGGACATCGCCAGCGCGCACATCCTGACCGCGCGCATCGAGACGATCATCGGCGCCGCCGAGTGGGCGGGACTCGCCGCCAAGCCCTCCGGGGCCGGCGGCGGCGACCTCGTCGTGGTCTTCGCCCGCTCCGGCGCGGCCCTCGATCGCCTGGCCGTCGAGCTCTATCACCAGCACCGCGTGGCCCTGGTCCGCAAGCTCGAGACCAACGCCGAGGGCCTGCGCGCCGAGCCTCGCCCGCCGGTCAACTCGCGGATCAAGGGCCTGTTCAAGCGCAGCATCGACGCCCGCCGCGAGGCCCTCGCCCTCGCCACCGGCGTCCCCCTCGCCCGCCTCGCCGACGCCGACGCCGGCGCCCTCGCCCCCGAGGCCGCCGACCACATGATCGAGAACGTGATCGGCGTGATGTCGATGCCCATGGGCATCGGCACAAACTTCACGCTCAACGGCCGCGACTACCTCGTGCCGATGTGCGTCGAGGAGGCCTCGGTCGTCGCCGCGGCCTCGAACGCGGCCAAGATGATCCGCGCCGGCGGAGGCTTCGCCGGGTTCTCCGATCCGCCGTGGATGATCGCCCAGGTCCAGCTGGTCCGTGACGACCGCAGCCCCTCGGCGGAGATCGTCGCGCGCATCGAGGGCGCCCGCGATCGCCTGCTCGAGCTCGCCGACGAGGCCCACCCTCGCCTCGTCGAGCGCGGCGGCGGTGCCCGGGACATCGAGGTCCGCAACCTCGACGTCGACAACATCGTCGTCCACGTGCTCGTCGACTGCCGCGACGCCATGGGCGCCAACTTGCTCAACACCGTGGCCGAGACCCTCGCCCCCGAGCTGGCCCAGATCAGCGGCTGGCGCCCGGTGCTGCGCATCCTCAGCAACCTCGCCGATCGCCGGGCCTCGCACGTCAGCGTGCGCGTGCCGGCGCACATGCTCGCCAGCAAGCAGCTCGACGGCGGCGACGTTGCCCAGCGCATCGAGGAGGCCTCGCGCTTCGCCGAGCTCGACCCCTACCGCGCGACCACGCACAACAAGGGGATCATGAACGGCGTCGACGCCGTGGTGATCGCCACGGGCAACGACTGGCGAGCGATGGAGGCCTCGGCCCACGCCTACGCCGTCCGCGGCGGGCGCTATGGACCGCTGGCCACCTGGCGCGTGGAGCGAGACGCGGACGACGCGATCGCGGCCCTGCGCGGAAAGCTCAGCATCCCCACCGCCGTGGGCGTGGTCGGTGGCGCCACGCGATCGCACCCCACCGCGCGCATGGCCCTCGAGATCCTCGGCAACCCCTCGGGCGTCGAGCTCGGGCTGATCATGGCCGCCGCCGGCCTGGCCTCGAACCTCGCGGCTCTGCGCGCGCTGGCGACCGAGGGCATTCAGCGCGGACACATGACCTTGCACGCGCGCGCGGTCGCCATGGCAGCCGGCGCACGAGGCGCGGAGGTCGAGGCGCTCGCCCGGCGCCTCGTCGATGTGGGCGAGATCAAACCCGAGCGGGCCCAGGCTCTGCTAGGTGAGCTACGCGAGGGTGGCCGCTGAAGGCAGGCCGCCCCGAGTGCTCTAGAATTACGACTCGAGGTCTCGCCGATGGTCAACGCAACACGCTCACCCAAGCTCTTCGCCGTCCCCACCGTCGACGAGCACGAGGATCTCGATCAGCTCCCGCCCGCGCCCGACGGCGCGCCTCCGGGGCCGTGGACCAAGGACGCCGCCTACCGCTTTTGCGAGCGCATGGCGACCAGCCACTACGAGAACTTCCCGGTCGCCTCGCGCTTCGTGCCCGCGCCCCTTCGCCCCCACGTCTGGGCGATCTACGCGTTCTCGCGCACGGCCGACGACTTCTCCGACGAGCCGCGCTTCGAGGGCCGCCGCCGCGAGGCCCTCGACGCCTGGGAGCACTACCTCGAGGTCGCCTACCACCGCGACGTCGACCACCCGATCTTCTTGGCCCTGCGCGACTCGGTGCGTCGCCACAACATCCCCATCGGTCCCTTCAAGGCCCTGCTCACGGCCTTCCGCATGGACCTGACAAAGCACCGCTACGCCTCCTTCTCGGAGCTGCGCAACTACTGCACGCACTCGGCCAACCCCGTGGGCCAGCTCGTGCTCTACGTCCACGGCCACCGCCAGCCGGAGCTGCACCGCTTCTCCGACGAGATCTGCTCGGGCCTGCAGATCGCCAACTTCCTCCAGGACCTCAGCGTCGATATCCCCCGCGGGCGCTGCTACATCCCGCAAGAAGACCTGATCCACTTCGGGGTGACCTGGGATCAGCTCCAGGCCGGGCGCCACAGCGTCGAGTTCAAGGAGCTGATGCGCTTCGAGATCGCCCGGGTGCGGACCATGTTCCTGCGCGGGCAGCCGCTGATCCGCAAGGTCTCGCCGGGGCTGAGCCTCGAGCTCGAGGCCACCTGGCGCGGCGGCATGAAGGTCCTCGACCTGATCGAGGCCCGGGACTACGAGGTCCTCGACTACCGCCCGACCCTCGACAAGCGCGACGTCGTCGACGTCGCCGGGCGCTCGCTGGTCGCCTTTGGCCAGCGCTTCTTCCGGGGAGAGGTATGAACATGGCCGCCCCTGGACCCCTCGCCCGCCTGCGTGAAGCCGGAGAGACCGCCCTGCGCCGCCTGGGCTCGCGCTCGGGCTCGAATTTCAAGTTCGCGTTCTTGTTCCTCGGCCCCAGTCAGCGCCGCGGACTGGAGACCGTCTATGGCTTTTGCCGCGTCGTCGACGACATCGTCGACGATCGCCCGCCCGGCCCCGAGGGCCGCGCCCAGGCCGAGGCCGAGCTCGACACGTGGATGACCGAGATCGAGCGCATCTACTCTTCTGGTGGGTCCGATGGGTCCGGTGAGCGCCCCGAGGGCGAGCTCGCCATGGCCCTGGCCGAGACCGTGCGGCTCTTCGAGCTCCCGCGCTTCGCCCTCGAGGAGATCGTGGCCGGCTGCGCCATGGACCTCGACATCACCACCTACGCGGATCTCGAGGCCCTCGAGCTCTACTGCTACCGCGTGGCCTCGTGCGTGGGCATCCTCTGCCTGGGCATCTTCGGCGACCAGTCGCCGACCGCTCAGCGCTACGCCAAGCACCTCGGCCTGGCCCTGCAATACACCAACATCTTGCGCGACATCGGCGAGGACGCGGCCCGCGGGCGCGTCTACCTGCCCCTCGATCTGCTCGCGCGCCACGGCCTGGGCGAGCAGGACATGCTCGCCTGCCGCTACGACGAGCGCTTCTTGGCCATGGCCGAGGAGTTCGCCGACATCGCCGAGCGCGAGTATCAGCTGGCGTGGGCCGAGCTCGCGAAGATCGAGGATCGCCGCCCGCTGCTCCCGGCCGAGATCATGGGTCGGACCTACTACGAGCTGCTCGCGGAGATCCGCGCCCACCGCTACAACGTGTTCACCTACCGGGCTTCGCTGCGGCGCCGCGACAAGCTCAAGGTCGCGGGCATCTCCTTGGCGCTGACAGCCCTCCCACACGATCTCCCGGGGCCGCTGGCGGCCGTGCGCGGGTCATTGTCGTAGCGATCCCGCACCCGAGAGTCCGCGCGCAAAAGCCCCGCGAAAGCCGCTACACTCGGGCGGCTGTGATCCGCATGAGCTCGAAAACGTTCTGCGCGCTGCTCAGCGCCGCAGCTGGCCTGACGCTGGCCTGCTTCTCTGGCGAGGGCAGCATCGGCGCCATCTGTGACAACGACAGCCAGTGCGGCAACGGCCAGGCCTGCGTCAATCGGGTCTGCGGGATGTGCAACGACCAGATCGCCCAGCCCGGCGAGCTTTGCTTCGGGGACGCCTCGGAGGAGTCCGTGTTCGGCCAAGTCGTCGATCTCGAGCGCATCGCGGTGCCCCAGGCGCCCGAGATCGACCTGATCGGCGCGGTCGTCAACGGGGAGTGCACCTCGGATACGGAGTCCGACGAGGCCTGCTGGGCGCTCTACGCCGTGCTCCCCGACGAAGACGGCGACTTCGAGCCGGACCCCGGCCTCAGCCGAGTCAACAACCCCGGCCAGATCTACGCCTTCGCCAGCGGGGACTTCGACAACGACGGCCAGACCGACGTGGTCTACGTGATCGACCGCCCCGACTTCCCCGATCAAACCGCGGTCGAGGTCACCTACGAGTTCCTCGGCGTCCAATTCTCCCGCGGCTACATCGACATCAACATCACGGCCGACGCGGCCGTGGTCGCGGACTTCAACGCCGACGGCTACGACGATCTCCTGCTCGCCGATCACGAGGGCAACCTGCTCAACACCCTGATCGCCTCGCCCGGATCGGACACCGCCTTCGAGGCCGTCGCCACCAACGTCACCGTGATCCAGCCGCGACTGTCGAACCCCGCGGACATCGACGGCGACGGCGACCTCGACCTCATCGTCGCCAGCGCGAGCATGCGCGTCATCCAGACCCTGCTCAACGACGGCGCGGGCAACTTCACGCCGGGCGTGGAGATCGACCTCGATCTCGAGGCCAAGCCGACCGCCGTGGTGCTCGGCGATCTCAACCGCGACGAGGACGTCGACGCGGTCGTGCTCGTCAGCCCGGTCAGCGGCTCGGGCCCGCTGCCCGACGTCGACGGCGAGGCGCTGGTCCTCGTCTTCGTCGGCGACGGCCAGGGGGGCTTCACCCTCGAAGGTGAGCTGCCCGGCGGCGAGGACCCCGTGCAGGCCATCCTCTTCGACATCAACTACGACGAATGGCCCGACATCGTGGTCGCCGACCGCGGAGAGGACAAGCTCCCGGTCTACATCAGCCGCGAGGGCGGCTTCCCCGACAGCGTGCTGATCGACGTCGCCGCCGCGCCAAACAACCTGCTCCCTGGCGACCTCGACAACGACGGCTTCGACGACCTCGCGGTCGCCAACGCCAACGGCGTGCTCGCCGTTGTCCCCGCGGAGAACTGATGACGCAGCCCATCGCGCCACACCTCAGGCGACTCGCCACCGTGCTCTGCTCTGCGCTCACCGCCGCGACGCTCACGCTCGCGCCGCTCACGAGCCTGGCTGCGCCGCCCACCCCATCCGCCGACGACGACGACGCCCCGGCTGTCCCGCCCGCCGAGGCACCCGCCAGGACCACCGACGTCACCGAGGCCAAGCGGCTCTTCGACGCGGGCGTCGCCCGCTACAGCGCCGCGGACTACGGGGCCGCCATCGACTACTGGCTCGAGGCCAACACCTTGCTGCCCCCGACCGCCGAGTTCTCGCTGGTCAAGGCCGAGCTCATCTACAACGTCGCCCGCGCCCAGCAGAAGTGGTTCGAGATCGACGACGACGTCAAACACCTGCGCCAGGCCAGGGAGATCCTGTCGAGCTACCTCGGCGATCTCGACTCGCTCTACGATCCGGCCCAGGCCACCCTCGAGCGCGAGAAGCTCGAGGAGCAGATCGCCGATCTCGACGCGAAGATCGCCGCCTGGGAGGAGGATCGGCGCCGCCGAGAGGCCGAGCTCGCCGAGCGCATGCGCCCGAGCTTCGACTTCGCCGCCGACGCCCGCGAGGCCAAGCGCAACAAGGCGATGCTCAGCGCCGGCGCCACACTCACGGCCTTCGGGCTCGCCGGCGTCGGCATGTTCAGCGCGGGCGTGGCCCTCGCGAGTAGCGCCGACCGCCAGCTCGGGGACCTCCCCCTAGAGGCGAACATCGAGACCCGCGAGCAGGTGATCCTCCGCGGCCAGGGCGGCACGGCCCTGATCGTCGTCGGCAGCATCTCGGGCCTGATCTTCCTGTCCTGCGGTGTGCCGCTGGTCGCGGTGGCGGCCAAGGCCGAGCGCGGCCGAAAAAAGCGGCGCGCCGAAGCCGGAGTCGAGGCCGCGGCCCCCTTGCTGCTCCCTGGCGGCGGCGGAGTCGGCTTCGTCGGGCGGTTCTGATGCGCCCATGACCGAGCGCGGCTGCGCGCGCAACGGGCTGTGATCTGGGGCAAGGCTCCAGGCCTGGCCTCGGGCCGCGGGCGCTGTACCCTGCGCCCGATCAGCCCGCGCCCATGACCAGCTCCACTCCCATCGTCATCATCGGAGGCGGCTTCGCCGGTCTGGCCGCGGCCGTCCGCCTGGTCGATTCCGGCCGCAAGGTCCTGGTCCTCGAAGCCACCAAGGCAGGCGGGGGCCGCTCGCGCTCCTTCCACGACAAGGTCACCGGCCGCGAGATCGACAACGGTCAGCACCTGATGATGGGCTGCTACCACGAGACGCTGAGCTTCCTGAAGGCGATCGGGACGCCCATCGACCAGGCGATCCACTTTCAGCGCAACCTCGGGCTGACCATGATCAAGCCGGGCGGCGGCCGCATCGAGCTCGCCTGCCCGCCCCTGCCCGCGCCCTTGCACCTGGCCGCGGGCCTGCTGGGCATGCGCGGCCTGGGGGTGCTCCATCGGACCGCGGCCCTGCGCGCCGGGCTGATGCTCCAGGGCGAGATCATGCGCCCCGATGACAACGAGACCTGCGACGCCTGGCTGCGCCGCCTCGGCCAGACCCAGGCCGTGCGCGGGGCTTTTTGGGAGCCGCTGATCTGGGCGGTGCTCAACGACGATCCCCTGGTCGCCTCGGCGGCCATGCTGCTCACGGTGATCGAGCGCGCGTTCATGTCGACCCGCGACGCCTCGCGCCTGGCGATCCCCCGGCTCCCGCTCTCGGAGCTCTACGTCGACCGCTCCGTCGCGCTGATCCGCGAGCGCGGCAGCGAGGTCCGCTTCGCCAGCCCCGCCCGGCAGATCGAGCTCGACAGCGACGGCCGCGTGTCCGGCGTGATCCTCAAGTCCGGCGAGACCATCGCCACCACCGAGGTGATCAGCGCGGTCCCTCCCCACGCCATGCTCGAGCTGTTGCCCGCGCCCGCCCGCGAGGATCTGGTGTTCCGCGACGTCGCCCGCCTCGAGAGCTCGCCGATCGTGAACCTGTGGGTCAGCCTCGACCGCCCGATCCTGGATCGCGCCTTCGTCGGGCTGATCGCCAGCCCGCTGCACTGGCTGTGGGACCGCGATCGCGTCGAGGCCGGCGTCGACGCGGGCTCCCGCGCGGCCCCCAGCCGCGGCCCCAGCCTGCTCTCGGTCACCATCTCGGGCGCCCGCAGCTTCGTCAACGACCAGCCCGAGGCGCTGCGCGAGCTCTTCGTGGGTGAGCTCGGCCGCTTCTTCCCCCAGGGCCCCACGCCGGAGATCCTCGGCTTTCGCGTGGTCAAGGAGAAGCGCGCGACCATCAGCCACGCCGCGGGGACCTACCGCCGCCGGCCCGAGACCCGCAGCCCGATCCCCGGCCTGCTGCTCGCCGGCGACTGGGTCCGCACGGGGCTGCCGGCGACCATCGAGAGCGCCGTGCAAAGTGGCCACGACGCCGCCGCGGTGCTCCGCTAGGAGCCCGTGGTGGAACCCAGCGCGGCTCCTGGCGCCGGGATTTTCGTCGAGGGCGCGAAGCCAAAACGCCGCTGTACCGGGCGTACTGCAAGTTTTGGCGACAAAGCCCTCGGCGAAAAGACCAAGCCAGGTGTCGTGTTGGGTTTCACCACGGGCTCCTGGGGCGCCTCAGCGAGCACCGAGCGCGCTCAAAAGCGCAGCAGCGCCTCGACCCGCGCGTCCCCGAGGGCGCGCCGGCCCGCGAGGGCCTCGAGCTCGATCAGGAACAGGTAGCCGGCCACCTCGCCGCCGAGGCGCTCCACCAGCCGCCCGGTCGCCGCCGCCGTGCCCCCCGTGGCCAGGAGATCGTCGACGATCAGCACCCGCGCCCCCTTCTCGAAGGCGTCGGCGTGTAGCTGGAGCGCGTTGGTCCCGTACTCGAGCTCGTAGCGCTCCTCGATGGTCGCGGCCGGGAGCTTGCCGGGCTTGCGCGCGGGCACGAAGGCCAGGCCCAGGCGGTGGGCCAAGATCGGCCCGAACAAGAAGCCGCGGGACTCCATGCCGACGATCACGTCGAGCTCGCCAGCCATGTCCTGGATCTGGCGCTGGTGCAGCTCGACGGCCGCGGCGAAGGCCTGCGGATCGGCGAGGATCGGCGTGATGTCCCGGAACAAGATCCCCGGGCTCGGGAAGTCCGGGATGTTGCGGATCTTGTCGCGCAAGCCCAGGCGGAGGCGCTCGTCTTCGCTGCTCGTGCTCATGGTGTCTTCGTCGTCCCTGCGTGGTCGGCCAGCGCCCGCGACCACTCGTCGATCTCGGGCGCGGTGATGTCGAGCTCCAGCGGGGTCAAGGCGGCGTAGCCGGCCAAGACCGCCCCCGTGTCCTCGAGCTCGCTCTCGTCGCCGGCCAGCGAGGGCGGGCCGCCGATCCAAAAGTAGCTGCGGCCCATGGGGTCCTCGCGGCGATCGACCCGCTCGACGTAGCGGCGCTGACCGAGGCGAGCGACCCGAGGGCCGCGCACGGGGCCGCCGTCGGGTCCGTGGCCCGGCACGTTGAGGTTGAGCAGGTGCCGCTCCCCCGCCGCGCCGCGCTCGAGCAGCATGGGGATCAGCAGGCGCACGAAGGGCGCCGCGAGCTCCGGCTTGGCCCCCGCGTCCACGGACACGGCCAGGGCCGGGCAGCCGCGGATCAGCCCCTCTCGGGCGGCGCCGACGGTGCCCGAGTAGAACACGTCGGCGCCCAGGTTGTAGCCGGGGTTGATGCCCGAGAGCACCAGATCCGGGAGGCGATCGCACAGGTGCAGGGCCCCGAGGTAGACGCAGTCCACCGGCGTGCCCGAGACCGCGTACCAGCCACGGCCGAACTCCGGCGCGGCCTCGCTACGCAGCGAGGCCCTCAAGCTGATCGCGTGGGAGAAGCCGCTGCGCTCCTCCGTGGGCGCGCAGACGACCACGTCCGCGAATTCGGCAGCGATGTCCGCCAGCACGCGCAGCCCCGGCGCGCGGACGCCGTCATCGTTGGACACGAGGATCAACGGTCGGCTCACGGGCCTCGTCATAGCCTCCCCAGCCGCGACGAAAAAGCCCCACCACCCCCTTGCCCCCTCGCCGGTGAGCTGTTATCTACCCGCTCCCGTCGGGGCGTAGCGCAGTCTGGTAGCGCACTTGACTGGGGGTCAAGGGGTCGAAGGTTCGAATCCTTTCGCCCCGATACGACGGGGAGAGCGGTCCAAACGGACCGCTCTCTTTTTTTGTCTCGCGCACGACCCTCGCACACACGCATGTTGCGCGACAGCAGCGTGACCCGCGGTGACCCGCGCCCGCGCTTGGCGAGCGGCCCAGCTCGAGCGCGTCGCGGTGGCCGTGCCCAGCGGCACCACGCTGCGCTCGTCCCCGAGACTCGGGCTCAGCCGCGTTCGCGGTCGGGCCGCGCGAGCAGGGTCTGGTCGGCCAGGAGCGCCTCGGCCCCGCCGACCTCTCGCACGAAGGTGGAGGGGTCCGCGTGCTCCATGGCCTCGGAGCGCACGGCCACCGCGAGCAGGTCGAGCTGCTCGCGCACGCGGCCCAGAGACTGGCGGGCCTTGTAGATCCCGTTGACGGCGGCCGGCTCGATCTTCGCGGATCCCCCGCGCAGCTCCTGCCGCGCCCCGGCCAGGGTGAACTTGCGCTCGTAGAGCAGGTGCTTGATCCGCAGCAGGTTCTCGACGTCCTTGCGGCGGTAGACCCGCTGCTGAGAGCGCGACTTCTGCGGCTTGATGATCGCGAACTCGCCCTCCCAGTAGCGCAGCACGTGGGCGGCCACCCCGACGATCTCCGCGACCTCGCCGATCTTGAAGTAGAGCTTGTCGGTGCCGAGATCGAGCTCGTCACCGTCCGCCGCGGGCTTCGCCGCACCAGCTTTCCTGGCGCCGCGCTTTCGCGCGACCTTCTTCTTCGATGCCCCCATGAAGCGAAGCGATCGCGCGCTCAGCTCTCGCCGTTGATGGCGGACTTGAGCACGTTGCTGGGCTTGAAGGTCAGCACCCGCCGGGCCTCGATGGTGATCTCTTCACCGGTCTGCGGGTTTCGCCCCGGGCGCGGCTTCTTCTCGCGCACGACGAAATTCCCGAAGCCGCTGATTTTGATCTTCTCTCCGGTCTCGAGCACCGACTTCATGGTGTCGAAGACCTGATCGACGAGGTCCGCGGCCTCCTTCTTGGAGAAGCCCCCGACCCGCTCGCAAACGCGCTCGACGATGTCGGCTTTCGTCATCCAGTTCCTCCGTGAACGCCCATCCTCGCCTGCTTCGAGCGCCGACACAAGCCCCCGTCATCATTGAATATTTTGGGGGCAAGAGGAGACATCGGTCTAAGCTCGAGGTGACCCGCTAGCGGACCCGGAGGGCTCCGTCCTGGGCACGCAAGCGATCACAGGCGGCGGTGACGATGGCGTCGTGGAGCGCCTGAACCTCCGCGTCGGTCACGCTGCGCTCCCCTGCACGGTAGTGCAAGCGCAGCAGCAGCGCGTGACGCCCAGGCTCCACGCCTTTGCCGCGGTAGTCCTCGATGGCCTCGACGGCGTGGTGGGTACCTGACTCCGCAGACCAGCCCAGACACAGGGGGTCATCGGGGTGCTCGCTGGAGATCTCGTTGGCGAGCGCGTCCGCAGCCTCGCGTATCGCGCGACTGACATCGTGCGCAGAGATACCGTCGGCGAGATCCAAGGAGAGATCCCGAGCGCTCGAGGGGAAGCGAGGCGTGAGCGCGAACTGCACGGGTCCGAGCACGGGCAGCGCCTCGAACCACAGCTCGCCATAGGCCAGCTGGGCGCCGTCGAAGCCGTGGGCGTCGCGCAGGTCCGGGTGCAGCTCGCCGGCGACGCCGACCTGGCGGCCGCCGATCCACAGGCCGATCTGCACGCCGGGGTGCAGCCAGGGCACGATCGCCGCGGCGGCGGGCTCCGCCCACAGACCGATGGCCTCGAGGACCCCGAGGAGGTCGGCGATCACCGCCCGCGCCCCCTCTGCGGCCGCCCTTGCGGCCGCGCTCTCATCAGCCGGGCGCCCGCGATCCATGCGCAGGATGCCCACGCGGCGGTGCTCCTCGGGCAGGCGACGATCGACCGCGGCGGTCGGACCCTCGCCCGCGGCCCGCTCGCCCTCGGGCCAGCTGTAGATCCGCCCGTGCTCGAAGATCGCCAGATCGCGATCGTGGCGGGCGTGGTTGAAGGCCGCAGCGTCGAGCAGCCCCGGGAGCATGTGCGTGCGCATCACCGCCAGCTGGCTGCGCAGGGGGTTGCTGACGCGGACCATGCGCTCGGCCGGGATCTCGGTGAAGGGCGCCATGGCCTCCTCGGCGCCAAAGGCCAGGGACAGGTGCTCGACCAGCCCGCGGGCGGCGAGCAGCCCCGAGAGGTGCTCCACCCGGGCGCGCTGGGGGTCCTCGGGGATCGGCTCGGCGCGCTGGCTGCCCGCGCAGTGCACGGCCGGGATCGCGTCGAGGCCGTGGTGGCGCATGATCTCCTCGATCAGATCGGCCTCGCGCACGAGGTCCGGGCGGAAGCTCGGAGGCGTGCACCGCCAGGCATCCCCTTCGCGCACGAGCTCGACGCCGAGACCACGCAGGATCTCCTCGCAGCGCGCCTCGGGGATCTTCAGGCCGAGCAGGCCCGCGACCCGCTCGGGGCGCAGGACGATCGTCGGCGCCTCGGGCCGCTCACCCACGGCCTCGTGCCAGGCCACGCACGTCGCCCCGCACCAGGCGGCGAGCAGCGCGAGCGCCCGACCGAGGGCCATCTCGAGCTTCTCGCCGTGGTCGACCCCGCGCTCGAAGCGGTGGCTGGAGTCGGTGTGGAAGCCGTAGCGCTTGGCGCTGCGGCGGATCCCCGGCGGCGCGAAGTAGGCGACCTCGAGCAGCAACGCGCCGCTCCCAGCCGCGACCATGGAGTCCTCGCCGCCCATGACCCCGGCCAGGGCCTGGGGCCGCTCGCCGTCGGCGATCACCAGATCGTCCGCGCCGAGCTCGATCTCGGTGCCGTCGAGGGTGGTCATCGCCTCCCCTTCCCCGGCCATGCGCACCACCACCTTGCCCCCGGCCAGCTTGTCGCGGTCGAAGGCGTGCAGCGGCTGCCCGGTCTCCATCAGCACGTAGTTGGTGACGTCGACGACGTCGTTGATGGCGCGCAGGCCCACGCGGTGCAGGCGGACGCGGGCGTCGAGGGGCGCGCGCCCGACCGTGGCCCCCTCGAGGCCGACGGCGAAGTAACGCGGGCAGCGATCCCCCGCGCGCAGCTCGACCAGGCCCGGCTCCCGGGGGAGCTCGGCCGGCGCGCGCCAGGGCGCGGGGGCCTTCAGCTCGGCCCCGAGCTTGGCCGCGAGATCCCAGGCCACGCCGAGGTGCCCGAGGGCGTCGGGGCGATTGGGGGTCACGGCGATCTCGATGACCGCGTCGCGGATCCCCGGGACGCAGTCGCGCAGCAAGCTGCCCGCGGCCCAGTCCTCGGGGAGCACCAAGATCCCCTCGTCGTCACCGCCGATGTCGAGCTCGGCCTCGGAGCAGATCATCCCGCTCGAGTCGACGCCACGCAGGGTCCGCGCGCCGATCTCCAGGCCGCCGGGGAGCGTGGTCCCGAGCGGCGCGAAGGCGACCTTGCCCCCGATCGCCGGGAGGTTCGAGGCGCCGCAGACCACCTGGACGTCGGCGGCGCCGTCGAAGAGGCGAACGACGTTGAGCTTGTCGGCCTTGGGGTGCGGCGTGATCTCGCGGATCTCACCGACGATCACCTTGGGGAGATCGAAGTAGTGCAGGCCCTCGACCTCGAGGCCGAGGCCGGTCAGCGTATCGGCCAGGGCGGCCGCCGCATGGGGCGAGGCGCCCGCGGGGGTGCTGGGATCCACGTCGACGCGCGCGCCCCCGGGGAGGGTGAGCAGCTCGTCGAGCCAGGTGCAGGAGATCAACATGGGAACTGCTCCAGGACCCGAAGGTCGCCCTCGAAGAAGTGCTTGAGGTTGGGGACGCCGTAGCGAAGCATCGCCATGCGGTCGATGCCGAAGCCGAAGGCCCAGCCGGTGTAGACCTCGGGGTCGAGGCCGCAGCGCTCGAACACGGCGGGGTGGACCATCCCCGAGCCGCCGAGCTCGATCCAGCCGGTGTGCTTGCACAGCCCGCAGCCGGCGTTTGGCTGCTCGCCCTCACCGGGCGCGCGGCAGAAGGGACACTGCATGTCGAACTCGGCGCCGGGCTCGACGAAGGGGAAGAAGCTCGGGCGCAGCCGGACCATCAGGCCCGGGCCAAAGAAGGCGCGCACGAAGCCGTAGAGCGTGGCCTTGAGGTCGGCCATGGTCACCCCGCGATCGACGTAGAGCCCCTCGATCTGGTTGAACATCGGCGAGTGCGTGGGGTCGTCGTCGCGGCGAAAGACCGTGCCCGGGGCGACGATGCGGATCGGCGGGCGGTGGCTGAGCATGGTCCGCACCTGCACCGGCGAGGTGTGGGTGCGCAGCACGAAGCTCTTGGCCGGATCCCAAGCAGCCGCCCCTGCCCCACTGGCCGCCGCGCCCGCGGGCGGATCGACGAAGAAGGTGTCCTGCATGTCCCGGGCGGGGTGCTCGGGCTCGAAGTTGAGGCGATCGAAGTTGTAGTCCTCGACCTCGACGTGCGGGCCGTCGAGGACGTCGAAGCCCATGCGCCGGAAGATCACCTCGAGGGCGCGGCGCGTGGCGGTGATCGGGTGCACCGCCCCAGCCCGCGCGCGCTCGGGGACGAAGCCGAGGTCGACGCGGCGCGAGAGCTCGCGCTCGCGGGCCTGGGACTCGAGCTCCACGCGGCGACGCTCGAGGCCGCCCTCGATCGCCTGTTTGACCTCGTTGAAGGCCTTGCCCAGGGCCTTGCGCTGCTCCGGGGGCACCTTGCCCATGCGCTTGCGCAGCGCCGTGACCGAGCCCTTCTTGCCCAAAAAGCGCACCTGCAGCTCGTAGAGCCCGGCCTCGTCGGCGGCCGCTGGCAGGGCCGCCTCGAATGCCTCGAGCTCCGCGCGCAGGCGCTCGGAGGTGTCGTCTTCGGGTGTTTGTTTGGCGTCGGACATGGTCGGGTTCGGATCCGGCGGGATGCTATGCGCTGGGGGAGGTCAAACGCAAAGACCCGAGCCGTGAGGCCCGGGTCTTGCTGCGACGACGTCGAGGTGGAGTCTAGAGGGCGGCCCGGGCGGTCTCGACGACCTTGCCAAAACCGGCGGGGTCGACGATGGCGAGCTCGGCGAGGACCTTGCGGTCGAGGCCGATGTTGGCCTTGTTGCAGCCGTCCATCATGCGGCTGTAGCTCAGGCCCTCTTGGCGGGCGGCGGCGTTGATACGGACGATCCACAGACGCCGCATGGTCCGCTTTTTCTGCTTGCGGCCCGAGTAGGCGTGCATCCAGGCGTGGCGCACGGCCTCGGCGGCGCGGCGGTACATGGTGCGGCGACCGGCACGGAAGCCGCTGGCGGCCTTGAGCACGCGGTTGCGGCGGCGACGGGCTTTAAATCCTCGTTTAGCGCGGGGCATGGCTCACTTGGCTCCGTAGGGCAAAAGCGCGTGAATCCGGACCTCGTCGGGCTTGGAGGCCGTGGTCGTGCCACGGAGCCGACGGATGCGGTCGGGGTTCTTCTTGGTCAGGATGTGGTTCTTGTGCGAGTGCTTGCGCTTGACTTTGCCGGTCGCGGTGAACCGGAAGCGCTTTTTGGACCCGCTGTGGGATTTCATCTTGGGCATGGCGATGAACCTCTGTTCGACTCGTCGTCGCACCCCCGTGGCCGAACTGAACGGCCGCGCTGGGGGGTCGGCTGTTTACACTGAAGCGCCGGGACTCGCAAGGGCGCGCGCCGACGCTCGGGTTGGTGTCGCCCCCAGGCGCTCCTCGGCGGGAGCGCTGGGAGCGCCTGGTTTTCGTTGGCTGTCAGGCCCGGGACTCGGCGGCCGTGTCCTTGCTCTCGCCGCTCTCCTGAGCTGCGGGCTTCGACTCGGACTGCTCGCTCTCGGGCGCATCCTTGGTGTCGGTCTCGTCGGTCTCGGGCTCGTCGTCCGAGTCGGCCTTGCTCGCGCCGCCCGAGTCGGGCTTGCGCGCCGGCGGCTTGGGCTTGTTGCCGCCACCACCACCATCCCGGCGCGGCTTGGGCGCGAGGATCATGTTCATCCGGTTGCCCTCCATGGAGGGGATCTGGATGACGGTGGCGAGATCGGCGAGCGCCTTGACCACGCGGTTGAGCACGTCACGTCCGGTCTCGGGGTGGGTGATCTCGCGGCCGCGGAACTGCACCAGCAGCCGGACCTTGTTGCCGTCCTCGAGGAAGCGGCGCGCGTGCTTGACCTTGAAGTCGAAGTCGTGGTCGTGGGTCTTGGGCCGAAACTTGACCTCTTTGAGCTCCTGGCTCTTCTTGTTCTTCTTGGTCTCTCGTTCGCGCTTCGCCGTTTCGTACTTGAACTTGCCGTAGTCCATGATCTTGCAGACCGGCGGCGAGGTCTTGGGGTTGACCTCGACGAGCTGCAAGCTCTGTTCTTCGGCGCGTTGCATGGCGTCCTGCGTGGGCAAGATCCCCAGCTGTGACCCGTCGGCGTCGATCACTCGAACTTCGCGAACTCGAATGCGACGACCGACACGATGAGTTTCCCGCTTTCGCGGCGCGGGCCTAGAGCGTTTGCGTCCTATCTTTTTGCTCTCCTGAAAATCTTCGCAGCCTGAAGCGCAGCCATCTGCGTGAGCAGCGCGACAAGCCTATGCCAAGTTCCCCCGTCGCGCAGCGTTCGTCAAGAGCCCCCGAGATCCGGCATGGAGCCCCGGCCACCCGCCCAGCGGCTGGCGAGCCCACGAGCCACCCACCCCGCGACACCTCCCTGACACCGGCTCCACGCCCGGGCGGCCGGCCACGGCGGACGAGCGCAAGTTGGCCCAGGCTCGCGCGCAGCGGGCCCAGGGGCAGGTTGGGCGGGGTCGACGCCAACGCCCTCCCCCCCCTGACCCACGCGCGACTCGGCCCCGGAGGCCGACCCGAGGTCGACTGCCGGGGCCGAGCAGGCCGGCAGATCCAGGCGAGGGGAGCTCAGGCCGGGACGCGGCCCTCGGCAGAGATCCGCTCGACGAAGTCGGCGAGCGCCTCGGCCGGGCCGGTCTTGCCGTCGCGGCTGCGCGGAGCCACGGCCCGGGCCTCGACCTCCTTGTCACCGAGCACCAGCATGTAGGGCACGCGCATCAGCGTGGCCTCGCGGATCTTCAGGCCCAGCTTCTCGCTGCGGCGATCGGTCTCCACGCGCAGGCCCGCGGCCCGGCAGGCGGCCTCGACCTCGTCGGCCCAACCCTGGTGGGCGTCGGTGATCGGCAAGATGGCGATCTGCACCGGGGCCAGCCAGGTCGGGAACTTGCCCGCCGTGTGCTCGAGGTAGACGCCAAAGAAGCGCTCGAGGCTGCCGAGCATGGCCCGGTGGATCATCACGGGCCGGCTGCGGGCGTCGTCGCTGTCGACGTACTCGAGGCCAAAGCGCTCCGGCAGCTGGAAGTCGAGCTGGCAGGTGCCCAGCTGCCACGGCCGGCGCAGGGCGTCGCGCACACCAAAGTCGATCTTCGGCCCGTAGAAGGCCCCGTCGCCCGCGTTGATCTTGTAGTCGATGTTCTGGCGCTCGAGCGCCCCGGCGAGGGCCTGCTCGGCCCGCTCCCAGGTCTCGAGCTCACCGAGGTAGCTCTCGGGGCGCGTGGAGATCTCGATCTCCACGTCCTCGAAGCCGAAGACCTCGTAGGTCTCGAGGATCATCTTGGTCACGGCCTCGATCTCGTCCTCGAGCTGGTCGACGCGGCAAAACACGTGGGCGTCGTCCTGGCAGAAGGTCCGCACCCGCGTCAGCCCGTGGGTCACGCCCGCGCGCTCGTAGCGGTGCAGGCGGCCGAAGTCGGCCATGCGGATCGGCAGCTCGCGGTAGCTGTGCCGGGACTGGCGGTAGAGCACGCAGTGCGCGGGGCAGTTCATCGGCTTGACCCCGAACTCGCGCTCGTCGATCTCGCACGCGAACATGTTGTCCTTGTAGTGATCGTAGTGCCCGCTCGTGCGGAACAGATCCATGTCGAAGATCTGCGGGGTGATCACCTCGCCGTAGTCGTACTTGCGGTAGAGCCCGCGCACGTACTCCTGGAGCAGGTTGTAGATCGTCGCGCCGCGCTGCGTGAAGAAGGGGCTGGCCGGGGCGATGGGGTCGAAGTGAAACAGCCCGAGCTCGACGCCGAGCTTGCGGTGGTCTCGCTTCTTGGCCTCCTCGAGGTCCGCCAGGTACTTCTTGAGCTGCTTTTTGTCGGGGAAGGCCGTGCCGTAGAGGCGCTGGAGCATCGGCCCCTTCTCGTCGCCCCGCCAGTAGGCCCCGGCGACGCGCAGCAGCTTGAAGGCGCGGATCTGCCCGGTGTTCTCGACGTGGGGGCCGCGGCAGAGATCGACGAAGTCCCCGCTGCGATAGAGGGTCAGCGGCGCGCCCTCGGGGATCGAGGAGATGGCCTCGACCTTGAACGTCTCGTTGGCGGCCTGGAACAGCTCGACCGCCGCGTCACGCTCGACCGCCTCGCACACGAAGGGGTGCTTGCCCTTGACGATCTCCTGCATCTTCTCCTCGATGGCCGGGAAGTCGTCGGGCGAGAGCCGGTGGCTCATCTCGATGTCGTAATAAAAGCCGTCCTCGGTGTGCGGACCGAAGGCCAGCTTGGCCGCGGGCCACAGCTGCTTGATGGCGTCGGCCATCACGTGCGCGGCGCTGTGGCGCATGGTCTCGAGCTTGGACAGCTCGGGAACCGTGGGGTCGATCATGTGGGCGATTTCTTGGTCGTGTTCGGAAGACATGGCTTTGGGCCCTCGTTCGCTTCGGCCCCCGGCAGGGGCCGAGCGAGCAGGCTCGGGACCACGCCGGGGGTGCGCTCACCGGGTGGTAGTCGTCGTAGTGTCCGCCCCGTACAGCCGGGCAAAATTCGTGCTGGGCGCGCGGGGGGACATCGGTCCTCAAAGCTTGGCAACCGCTCCGCGCGGGCGCAAGGAAAAACCCCGGGAGCGAACTCCCGGGGTTTTAGGGCTGGGCGGCTTTGAACCGCCGACCTCTACCGTGTCAAGGTAGCGCTCTACCCCTGAGCTACAGCCCTTCAGGGGTCCCTGACGCCTCGGCATCGGGGACCGGGTAGGTATCGCGGCCCGCCTTCGAGGTCAAGGCACTGGCCCACCCCCGCGGTCGAAAACAACGCGACTGGACTCACATGGTCCCTCACATGGTCGCGGCCGGCCACTTGGGCCCCGGCCGCCGCCCGCGGTAGAGGCCGTCGATCAGCTCGGCGTAGTGGGCCTCCACGGCCCTGCGCTTGAGCTTGCCCGTGGGCGTGACGAGCTCGGCCTCGAAGGGGCGCGCGGGGATCGCAAAGCGCTTGATGGTCTCGTAGCCAGGGAGCTCGCGGTTGAGGGCGTCGACCTCGGCGGCGATCTCCTCGCGGATCCTCGGGTGCCGAGCGAGGTCCGCGTAGTCGCGGCAGCCCAGGCCCTCGCGCTCGGCCACGGCCAACATGTCGTCGAGGTCGAGGCCGATGAGCGCGACCAGGTGCGGGCGGCGATCTCCCGTGACCAGCACGTGGGCGATGCCCGGCCGGGCCCGCAGGCGGTTCTCGAGCTTCTGCGGGGCGATGTTCTTGCCCCCGGCCGTGATGATGATGTCCTTGAGGCGATCCGTGATCCGCAAGAAGCCCTCGTCGAGCTCGCCGACGTCGCCCGTGTGCAGCCAGCCGTCGGCGTCGATGGCCGCGGCCGTGGCCGTGGGCAGGCCGTGGTAGCCGTGCATCACGTTGTGCCCGCGCAAGAGGATCTCCCCTCCCTCGGCGATCAGCACCTCGCAGCCGGGCAAGGCCGGGCCCACGGTGCCAAAGCGAAAGCGGTCCGGGCGGTTGACGTGGGTCGCGCCCGTGGTCTCCGTCAGGCCGTAGCCCTCGAGCACGAGCAGGCCCATGGCGTGGAAGAACTCGGCCGTCTCCCGGGACAGGGGCGCGGCGCCCGAGATGAAGAAGCGCAGCTTGCCGCCGAAGCGCGCGCGGATGCTCTCGAAGAGCAACTTGTCGGCGGCGCGGTAGCGGCCCGCGAGCAGCGGAGGCAGCGCGCGGCCGCGCTGGCGGCAATCGCTGACCTCGCGGCCGGTCTCGAAGGCCAGCTCGATCAGCTTGCGCTCGGGGCGGCTGCGCCTGGCCAGCTCGGCCTCGATGCTCAGCTGGAGCTTCTCGTAGAAGCGGGGCACCGCGCCGACATAGGTGGGGGCGACCTCGGCCATGTCCGTGACCGCCGAGCTCAGCCCGCGCTCGGCGAAGGCCGTGACCGCCCCGCTCTCGACTCCGGCCCACAGCAGGTGGCGGGCGAAGATGTGCGCCAGGGGCAAGGTCAGCAGGTGCTGATCGGTGCGGTCGACGGCGACGCTGTTCTTGATCGCCCAGGCCTCGTAGACCAGGTTGCGGTGGCTGAGCACCGCGCCCTTTGGCCGCCCCGTGGTCCCGGAGGTGTAGACGATGGTGAAGGGATCCTCGAGGCCGCGGGCCGCGACCGCCCCCTCGATGTCCGCGGCCGCGGCGACGAGATCGCCCGCGGCGCGGAGATCGTCGAGGCTCATGCGCCCCACCTCCTCGGGGGCCGGATCGAGCGACTCCAGGGTCACCGCGGCCTTCCGACCCAGCGGGCGCGGATCCATGACGATCTCATGGCGCAGACACGGTGGCCGCCCGTGCGCGATGAGGCGCCTCAGTTGCTCGGCGTGTTCGAAAAGTGCGACCTCGCAGCCCGCGTCACGCAGCACGAACTCGATCTCCGCCCCCGTCGAGGTCGCGTAGATCGGCACGCTGACCGCCCCACACAGGGCGACGGCGACATCGCAGAGCGCCCACTCCACGCGCGTCCCAGCCATGATCGCCACGCGCTCGCCGGGCCGCACGCCGAGCGGTGCGATGAGCCCCGCCGCGATCTCGCGGGCGGCGTGCTCCCAGGCGCGCCAGCTCATGGGGCGCCAGACGCCGTCGAGCTTGTGGCGCAGCGCCGTCTGTTCCGGGTTCTTGCGGGCGCGCGCGAGGAACAGGCGCGCCATGTTGGGATAGTTGAGCCCCTCGGCGGGCCGCGGCTCGAAACGGGGCGTACTGCTCACTGGCGCCGAGGATAACGAAAGCGCGGGCCGAGGGGGCCACTCCGCCGGGGCTGACAAACCCCGCAAACCGCGCCATGCTCACGCGCGGCCCATCGCCCGCGTTCAGTGGACGCGAGCGTCATTTCAGCCGAACATCGTCGGGTCGGCCCGCGCCTGCGAGCCCCACGCCTCCGTCTCATGCCTAGCCTCGCCGGGCACAAGCTCGACAAGTACGACATGCTCGAGGAGGTCGGGCATGGTGGCATGGCCGTGGTTTATCGCGGCCGCGACACGATCTTGGATCGCGAGGTCGCGGTGAAGGTCCTGCACACCCACCTGGCCGACCGCGAGGAGTCTCGCCGGCGGCTCCAGCGTGAGGCCAAGACCGTCGCCAAGCTCCGCCACGACAACATCGTCGAGATCTTCGACAGCTCCGACCCGGCGAGCGGGGCCGAGAGCTACATCGTGTGCGAGTTCATCCACGGGGTCACGCTCCGGGACTGGCTCGACGAGCGCTGGAGCCCCCGCCCGGCGCTCGCGGCGATGATCGCCCACCGCCTGTGCCTGCCCCTCGAGCACGCCCACTCCATGGGCATCGTGCACCGCGACATCAAGCCCGAGAACGTGATGATCCGCGACGACGGCTGCCTGAAGCTGATGGACTTCGGCATCGCGCAGATCCTCGATACGCAGCGGTTGACGACCACGGGGCAGCTCCTGGGCAGCCCGGCCTACATGGCCCCGGAGCTGATCAGCGGCAAGCCCGTCGACAAACGCATCGATATCTTCGCCCTCGGGGTGATGCTCTATCAGCTCGCCACCAACGAGCTGCCCTTCTCCGGGCGCAACCCCGCCCAGGTGCTCAACCGCATCCTCGAGGGCGACTTCAAGCGGCCCTCGCTGGTCGATCCCAAGGTCGACGAGGACCTCGAGGCGATCATCGCCAAGGCCCTGGCCCGCGAGGCGGCGGACCGCTACCAGAGCGCCAAGAGCCTGGCCGCGGACCTCGAGGCCTACCTCGCCGGCCTGGAGCTCGAGCCCAGCCCGGCCGAGCTCGCCGGCTACTTTGGCGACCCCGACACCTACCTGCCCAAGCTCGACGAGCGCGTGTGTCGGGCGCTCACCCGCCGGGCGACCCAGGCCATGCGCGCCGGCAACGGGGCCCGGGCCCTCAAGCTCCTCGGCCGCGTGCTCGAGATCGATCCCCGAGATCAGCGCGCCGCGGCGATGCTCGACAAGGTCCGCGCTCGCGGCCAGCGCATGCGCCAGGCCGCGGCGGTCGCGGGCGGCCTGGCGGCCATGGGCATCATCGCCGCCGGCGTGCTCCTGCTGCGCCCCGATCCCCCCAAGCCCGGCAGCCTCGAGAGCGAGGACACCATGCTCGCCGGCCCGGGCGGGGCCTACCAGCACATCCCCGCGCAGAACCCCGACCGCCCGCCCCTGCCCTTTGGCGTCGCGGACACGGAGGAGACCGAGACCGGCGAGGACGAGGCCGATGGCGGCTCGACCACGGGCTTCGCGGGATCGGCCGGCGCGGGCCAGGACGAGGTCGGAGACGGCGGCCGGCCGTCCGGGGGCGGGCGCCCGCCCCCCGAGGGCGCGCTCTCCTTCCCCTGCACCCTCGAGATCGAGGGGCTCCCCGCCGCCGTGCTCGCGGGCGGCGACTACCGCCTGTCCGTCGCCGGCACCGGCAAGAACCTCCCCGCCAGGGCCAGCGTCGAGCTCGAGGTCGCCCCGCGCACCCGCGTCTCCCTCGTCGGCGAGAGCTACGAGGGCGCCGTGATCCTCGACCAGAGCAGCTGCTCCGCCGGGCCGGTGATCCTGCGCGCCCGCAGCAAGCCGGCGGTGCTCAGCTTCCAGTCGGCCGAGATCCCCCTCAAGGAGCTCAGCGTCAGCTGCAAGAAGGGCTGCTCCGTCAAAGATCGCCGGGCCAGCAACTTCCCCTCCCTGCCCTTCTCGCGCAACGAGACCGAGATGTTCGTGACCTTGGTCTTCAAGGCCAAGAGCTACCGCGAGGAGACCCAGGAGCTGCGCCTGACGCCCGGGACGAACACGGTCGTCGTCTCCCTCGAGAAGCTCGAGTAGATCTCCAGGGGCGATCGCGCAGCGTTTTCGCGCGTCGATCTGCTCACCAGCGCAGGCGGCCCTCGGCGCCAGGGCTCCGGCAAAGGCGCATGATGATTCTCTCACGATGACCGGGCTCTTGGGCCGGCCAGCGCTCGCCTGCCCGCCTGCCCGACCGCTGCGCCGGGTCCGTGCCGGCACGCCAACCCAGGCGTGAGCCGCGTTTTTCCGGTACCCTCCGCTCGCACGGCACGGATGCTGCGAGAGAGGCTCAGCGCGCTGCGCGTCAATTCCAAGGCGCTCGAGGCGACCACGGCGATCACGGCGACCAAGGCGCTCGTGACGGCTGTGACGACCGTGACGCTCATGGCGGCGATCGCCACGACCCCCGTGGCATCCCAGGCCGCGCCGCCCTCGGGCCGCACGCCCGCGGCCGACACCGACGCGCCGCGCATGGAGCAAGACACCCACGAGGTCGTCGAGGCGGCCATCGAGGCCTGGCGCAACGGCCAGTGGACCGAGGTCCGCGATCTCCTCGAGCCGCTCGTCCGCGAAGGCGACGGGATCCACGATCCCCTGCTGCGCGAGCAGGCTCTGCGCTACCTCGCCGAGGCCACGCTCTACGACGAGGGCCTGGTGCTCGAGGACCGCGAGGCCCTCGCCCGCGGCTACATCGAGCGCATGCTCGACGACTCGAGCGCCTGGGCCCCGCCCAGCGGCCTGCACGGCCGCGCCTTTTACGATATCGCGGCCAAGGTCCGCGCCGAGCGCGACTCCCACGCGGCCGAGGCCTGCCAGGGCAAGCTGCTGACCTGCGAGGCCGATCTGGCCGAGCTCGAGGCCGACTACGACGCCGCCATCGAGCGCTACGACCAGCTCCAGGCCGACTTCGACGCCCAGCTCGTCGAGCGCACCCAGGTGATCCAGCGAAACCGCGGCCTGGCGCTGATCCCCGGCGGCGTCGGCCACTTCACCAACGGCCGCTACGCCCTCGGCGGCTCCTTTTTGGGCCTCGAGCTGATCTCGGGCGTCGCCGGCCTGAGCCTGCTGCTCGTCCGCAGCGCCGTCTACGGCTGCACGCGCACCGCCGGCTTTCGCCCGGAGTCGCTGGTCTGCTCCGTCGACGTCCCCGCCGAGGAAGAGGACGCGGTCCGCGATGACATCGAGCGCATCCGCAACGCCGAGGCCGTCATGGGCTTCGTCTTCCTCGGCGCGGTGGTCGTCGACATCACCCTCGCTCAGGTGCTCTTCAAGCGCTTCGAGATCGTCAGCGTCGGCGAGGTCCCGCGCAGCGAGCTGACCACCGCCGATCCCTCCCCTCGACGCCGGCGCCAGGAGCCCGCGGGCTCGGGGGACGACCCCGAAGCCGAGGACGGGACCGCACCAAAACCCGACCCCGCGGCTCGGCCCGCACCCAATGGCCCGGTCGAGCCCAGTGCTAAGCTCCGCATGCGCCCGAGCACGATCCTCCTGCCCGGCCCCGGTGGCCTGCCCGGCGGCGCCGGCCTCGGCCTGCGCCTGGACTTCTGAGCGCGATCCCCTGCGCTCGAGCACCCTCTCCCTCCCCTCCTTCACGCCCATGCCTCACCTCCAGTATTCGGGCCCCGGCGGCAAGATCGAGCGCTTCATGCTCGTCCGTCGCCTGATCACCCTGGGCTCCTCGCCCGACTCGGACCTGCGCATCGAGGACCCCGACGTGGCCTCGGCCCACGCGACCTTGACCCATGAGCCAGGGCGCTTCCGGCTCGAGTCCACGGCCCGCTCCAACCCCTTCTTCGTCAACGGCAAGAAGACCCGCAGCCTCGATCTCAGCCACGGCGACATGTTCGTGATCGGCGGCCTCGAGCTGACCTTCTCGACCATCGACGAGGACGAGACCGAGTCCGACGGGCGCAGCCTCGAGGACGAAGAGAAGATCCGCCTGGCCGCCATGCAGCGCCTGCAGACCTTCTCGCGCCTGCTGACCGAGCCCGCCGACCTCGACGGCCTGCTCGACGAGCTCATCGATCAGGTCGTCAGCCTGACCCGGGCCAGCAAGGGCTTCCTGGTCCTCGCCGGGGGCACGGTGCCCGCCCAGGTCGGCCAGAGCCCCGAGGACGCCGCGCAAAACTACGAGATCCGCGTGGCCCGCAACCTCGAGCGCCAGCCCGTCGACGATCCCGCGGCGCTGCTCTCCGACGACATCATCCGCGAGGTCATCACCGCCAAAAAGCCGCACATCATCTCCGACGCGCTCCACGACACGCGCTTCCAAAACAGCCTCTCGGTCATCAACCTGGCCCTGAGCTCGGTGATGTGCGTGCCTCTGCTGGCCCGCGGCAAGCTCCTGGGGCTGATCTACGTCGGCAACAACGACGTCATCGACCTGTTCACCGCCGAGCAGCTCGAGACCCTCGAGATCTTCGCGGCCCAGGCCGCGCTCTTCCTCGAGAACGCCAAGCTGCTCAACGAGCTGCGCAGCGAGAAGACCGAGCTCGCCGACCGCCTCGAGAGCTTCCGCTTCGGCTCGATCATCGGCGCCTGCCCGCAGATGATCGAGGTCTACAAGCGGGTCGAGAAGGTCGCCAGCACCGACATCACCGTGCTGATCACCGGCGAGACGGGCACCGGCAAGGAGCTGATCGCCCACGAGATCCACAACCGCTCGCCGCGGGCCAAGGGCCCCTTCGTCACGGTCAACTGCGGGGCGATCCCCGAGAACCTGATCGAGTCGGAGCTCTTCGGCCACGTCAAGGGCGCGTTCACGGGCGCGATCGCCAACCAGATCGGCAAGTTCCAGGCCGCCGACAAGGGCACGATCTTCCTCGACGAGATCGGTGAGATGCCGCTGGCCCTCCAGGTCAAGCTGCTGCGCGTGCTCCAGGAGCGGCAGATCCAGCGGGTCGGCGACGCCAAGACCGTGCCCGTGGACGTGCGCGTGGTCGCGGCGACCAACCGAGACCTGCGCAAGGAGGTCTCCGAGGGCAACTTCCGCGAGGACCTCTACTTTCGCCTCAACGTGATCGGCATCGAGCTGCCCCCGTTGCGCGAGCGCGGCAACGACGTGCTGCTGATCGCCCGCTACCTCGTCAGCCGCTTCAGCCCCGAGTTCGGCGGGCGCTTCGACGCCCAGACCTGCTTCGACGAGGGCGCCGGCCGGGCGATGCTCAACTTCGCGTGGCCGGGCAACATTCGCCAGCTCGAGAACCACATCAAGAAGGCCATGGTCCTCGCCGAGGGCCCCAAGATCACCGCGGCGGACCTCGATCTCACGGCCCCCGAGGGCTCCGAGTCCATCGACCAGATCATCCCGCTGACCGAGGCCCGCGAGCGCTGGCAGCGGGACTATATCAACAAGGTCCTCGCGCTCAACGACGGCAACCGGACCAAGACCGCTCGGGACCTCGGCGTCGACCCGCGGACCATCTTCCGCCACCTCGAGAAGATCGAGAAAGAGCGGGCCGAGAAGCAGTCATGAGCGCGCGCTCGCGGGGATACGCGCGGCTGCTCGCCGTGGCGGGGCTGACCGCCTTCGTCGGACTGGTCGGCCACGCCTGCATCATCCCCGACACCTACATCCAGGTCCGGACCACCGACGAGAACAGCAACGCGGTCCGCCTGGTCGAGGGCATCCCCCTGGACGAGGAGGCCGGCGCGGCCTGTGACGCCGATACCCAGTCGTGCCCCATGGCCCCGCTGACCGCCCTGCCCTCCTATCTCGATCCCAGCCAGAGCTCGTTTCAGTTCTGCATCTGCGGCGAGGACAAGCTCGACGACAACCGCCTCGGCGGCGTGCTGCTCTTCGCCGAGGACGCCGACGAGGAGGAGGGCGAGGCCCGCGACTCGCTCTACGCCGCGCTGCTCCTCGACTGGAACCCCACCTTGGGCGAGTCGGCCTTCGACTACGTCGCCTACCGCAGCTACCTCGATCCGCGCTTCCCCCTCGATCTCTATGTGAGCTCCTACGAGTTCGCGGTCATCAAGCGCCCGCGCCCCTTCGTCCGCTCGATCACCTTGCAGGGCGAGTCGGGGCGCTTCGACCTATGTAACGAGGCCGGCCGCGACATCAGCCCGGGCATGCACACGCTCACGGTCATGGTCACGGACCGCTATTGGTTCCAGACCGAGCCGACGATCATCGACAACACCGACGTCGACGTGGAGACCATGCCCGTGGTCCTCGAGGGCGTCCCCGACATCGCCGCTGGCGCGACCTACGACATCGAGACATACGTATTTCAGTGCCTCGAAGAGGGCGACGAGGGCTGCAATTGCGTCGAGACCGAGGCTTCGCCCTAGCACCCCTGGACACAATGTCCCCGTCCATGCACACCCGCTCCACGCTGGCGCGCAGGCCCAAGCAGGTCGGGTCTGCCCTGTGCTGGGCCGCGAGCTGGCTGCTGGCCGCCCTCGCCGGCGCGCAGCTCGGATGCAGCACCGTCGACCGCGACCCGACCGCCGAGTGCCAGGACGACGCCGACTGCGGGACCGGGGCGGTGTGCTCCGTGGAGCAAGGCATCTGCGTCCCCGAGGAGCTCCCGCCCCGGGCCGCCCTCGGTTTCGACATCCGCGAGGGCGACGCGCGCATCGAGCTGCTCGGCTGCGATCCCGAGGTCGGCACCGAGCTCGGCAGCTCGGAGCTGCGCATCCTCGACAGCGCCTCGATCCTCGACAAGATGAGCCTCAGCGCGACCCTCACCCGGGCCGTGAGCGCCTGCCCCGGGGACTGCACCGGCGAGTGTGACGAGGACGCGCTGACCTGCATCGAGCCCGTCAGCGCCAACTTGGATCTCAGCGCCAGCTCCCGCCTCGGCCTGACCCCGCTGGCCTCGAGCTCGGAGCTCTACGACACCAACCCGGATCCCCCCCTGTCCGAGGGCGAGCTCCCGACCCCCGTGGACCTCGACTGGCCGCGCTATCAGAGCGCCGCGCTCGAGGCCCACGCCGTCGCCCTGCTCGAGGTCGCGCCGGCAGAGAGCGGCAGCCGCGGATCGATGTACCGCGCCATCGCGGATCCCCTCGGCGACGAGGTCGAACTCGACGCCCTGGCCGAGCAGCGCTGCCACCGGGGGATCATCGGCGATCAGGGCGCCGTCCAGGTCATCGGCGGCGATCCGGTGGGTGGGGCGACCATCGAATTCGTCCACGAAGAGGCGATCGCCAGCCTGTCCACGGTGCTCGGCGGATCCGGCCCGGCCTGCGACGCCGAGACCGAGTGCCCGACCGGCTGGGCCTGCAACCTGGGCGCCGGAAGCTGCGCCCTCGACCTCGAGGGGGTCACCGCGGGCTCGACCACCTCGATCACCGCCGAGGAGGACCCCGACGCCGTGGGGGGCTTCGCGCCGGCGTGGCTCTACACCTACTGCGAGGGCATCGACGCCAGCGAGGAGGCGCTCAACCGCCAGTTCCTGGTCCGCGTCACCACCCCCGCGGACACCGGCCTGCCCAACGCCGTCTTCTCCCTCGATCAGCCCTTCTTCGATCCCGGCTCCCCCGGCGCCGATCGCCGCGTGCCCATCGACAAGCTGCTGTGCCTGCCCGACTGGCGCTCCCCGCAGACCGTCACCTTCGAGATCACTGGCGATCCCGTCGAGCTGCTGACCAACGATCTCGGCGTCTACAGCTGCTGCTCCACGGACTGCCTGCCCGCGGAGGAGAGCGACGTCGATCCCACGCCGCCGCCCAGCATCAGCAGCTGCGAGGCCTTCACCCAGGTCCGCTTCGAGACGCCCTGGGAGCCCCCGGATCAGTTCGAGTGGGCCCTGGCCGGCTGCACGCCCACGGCCACGAACAGCGACGGCTCGGCCGGCCGCTACGTCCGCGAGGTCAACGAGTGCCCCGCGGACGAGCCGTGCAGCGTGTCCTTGACCCCCGGCCACGTCGACGCCGAGTCCATCGCCTATACCGTGACCATCGAGCAGCCCCAGGGCTCGGTGTTCCGCTCGTCCAGCCAGACCATCCAGCTGGACGCGGAGACCGCGGATCTCGGCACCTTCGAGCTCCAGCCGCGGGTGCTCCTGCGCGGGCGCATCGTCTGCGCAGACGGCAGCGTGGACTGCTCGGTGACCAACGCCGTGTTCGCCGCCGAGCGCCTGCGCGACGAGGACGAAGACGGCGATCCCCCGGGGCCCTACTACTACCAGAGCCGCGTCGACGAGAACGGGCAGTTCCTGATGCCCGTCGATCCCGGCCTCTACGTGGTCACGGCCTACTCCGCCGTCGGCCAGCCCGGTGGGCCCGCGCCCTTCGAGATCCTCGATCTCCGCGAGGGATCGGCCATCGTCGAGACCACAGACGGCGTGCCCACGGCCACCATCGCCAAGGCCTTCGAACTCGACGACGGCGTGCTCGTGCGCGTGCTCCTGCGCGACTTCGACGCCTCGACCACGGTCACGCCCCTCGATCGCGGCTCCTGGATGGAGCAGAGCGACTTCGCCTACGATCTCAACGACCCGGACACTTGCTACAGCGGCGAGGGCAAGCGCGGCTGCCTGATCCGCCGGCTACGGCCGAGCGACGCGCCCTTCCCCCTGCTGCTGTCCAAGCTCTTCCAGTTCACGACCCGCAGCCGCGGGTCCGACCAATGTGGCTGATTTAGCCGGCTTGCGCTGGCCATGCGCGAGTTTGCGCGCTGTCCGCCTGATCCGGATGATCCGGATGCTCCGGATGATCCGGACGACGTCAGCGCTTGGCGCGCAAGGCGATCTTCGGCGATGGGGCGCGCCCCACTTCCGGGCTTCGCGCCCCCGAGATCTCCACTGACCCCCGAGACCCCTCTCCTTGACCGGGGCGCGGCTTCCTGAAACACTTCGGCGCACTGAACCAGCCTCAATCAGCGAGCCGCAATCGCGTTTTTACGTGGATTCGCATCGCCGGTACGGTGGTCTTGATCGTCTTCGCCCTCTGGGGAGTAGCGATCGGGCTGTGGCAACAGCTCCCGGGCCTCCCTGCCGACAAAATCGACTGCGAACTCCGTGTGGAGCTCATGCAGGAGCGGCTCTTGGCTCTGATGGATCGACCTCAGCCACGCAATTGGCTGGGCTCGCCAACCGGGGGAGCCGACCCCGAGGCTCACGACGACTTCGCCAACCTTCTCCGCGAGACCCACGCTGCCTGTCACGATGCGAGCCCCGACGTGGCGCACGAACTCGAACGAATCGATGAATTCTTCGTTCGAGAGCGCAACCGACGGAAGGACGCGAGCGCAGCACGTGAGGAGCTCAGCGCGCTCCAAGGTTCTTCTCGATGACCGAGACCACGGGATCCGACCAATCACCGGACCAAACGAAACAAGCCCAGCCTGACAACCCCGAGACCTCCGTCGAGCCCAGCAAGGCTGCGGCCGACGAGGTAGAGGACACCGCCGCTCCGGATCCCGATCCCGACACGAGCGCGGCTGCACCTTCCCCGGAGGCGTCCACCGACTCGAGCGTCGCAGCTGCGGCGAGCGAGATCTCGACGAGCGAGGACTCGGCCGACGGCGCCAGCGATGGCGACGGCTCCAACGGCGACGACTCCGACAGCGGCGACGGCTCCGACAGCGGCGACGACTCCGACAGCGGCGACGACTCCGACAGCGGCGACGACTCCGACAGCGGCGACGGCTCCAACGGCGACGACTCCGACAGCGGCGACGACTCCGACAGCGGCGACGACTCCGACAGCGGCGACGCCAGCGGCAGCTCGGACGAGAGCGACGACGACAGCGACGACGCGCCCGAGCCGGTGCCCGCGACCTGGGACGAGCTCGCGCTCCCGCCCTGGCTGCGCAGCGCCGTCGACTCCATCGGCTGGCCGGCGCCCACCAAGGTCCAGGCCCGCACCTTCAAGACCATGATCAGCGGCGCCGACGTGCTCGTGCAGTCGCACACCGGCAGCGGCAAGACCGGGGCGTTTTGCATGCCCTGGCTGGCCAAGGGCTTCAAGGCCGGCCCCGCCAAGGAGACCGGCGTCCAGCTGATCGTCCTGCTGCCCACGCGCGAGCTCGCCAAGCAGGTCTGCGTCGAGCTCACGCGCCTGGCCGTCGACTCCCCCGTCGAGGTGCTCCCGGTCTACGGCGGCACCGCCATGGCCCCGCAGCTCGACGCCCTCGCCCGGGGCGTCCACGCCGTCGTCGGCACCCCCGGCCGCGTCCTCGACCACATCCGTCGGCGCTCCTTGGACCTGTCCAAGGTCCGCACCGCGGTGCTCGACGAGTGCGACGAGATGCTCTCCATGGGCTTCCTGGAGGACATCCGCTCGATCCTCGGGGCGTGCCCGCGCGAGCGCCAGACCTGGCTGTTCTCGGCCACGGTCCCCCGGGACATCGAGCGCATCGCTCGGCGCAACATGAAGGACCCGGTGCGGATCGAGCTGTCCGGCGACGAGATCGCCGCGGCCGAGATCGATCACGCCTACTACTCGACCTCGGGCACCATCAAGACCCGCGACCTGCTCGACATCCTGATCGTCGAGGACCCCTCCTCCGCGATCGTGTTCTGCAACACCCGCGAGGAGACCCGGCTGGTCGCCAACGTGCTGTCGAAGGCCGGCTACTCGGCCGCGGCCCTGTCCAGCGACCTTACCCAGATCGCCCGCGAGAAGGTCATGGGCCGCTTCCGCGACCGCAAGCTGCGCTTCTTGGTCGCCACCGACGTCGCCGCCCGCGGCATCGACATCAGCCACGTCAGCCACGTCATCAACTACTCCTTCCCGGAGAACGCCGAGTCCTACGTGCACCGCACCGGGCGCACGGGCCGAGCGGGGCGCACGGGCATCGCCCTGAGCATCGTCTCGCCGCTCGAGATCGGCAACTTCTACACGCTGACCAAGAGCTACAAGAGCATCCAGTTCCACGAGCGCAAGCTCCCGTCCAAGGAGCAGCTCACCGCCACGCGCACCGAGGTCAAGCTCGACCGCATCAGCCACGACCTCTCGCAGCCGGTCTCCCCGGAGTGGCTGCTGCTCGCGCGCAAGCTGGTCGCCGATCCCCGCGGTGAGCGGGTCGTCGCCTACCTGCTCAACGAGGCCATCGAGGGCAAGCGCCTCGCCCGTCGCCGCGACGACGCGGCGGAGGACAACGCCGAAGACAGCGGCGAGGACGAGCGAGACGAGCGCGACAGCGAGGAGCGCGGCCGTGACCGCGACTACGGCCGCGATGACCGTCGGCGTGGCCGTGGGCACGACCGTAATCGTGGACGCGAGCGCGGCCGTGGACGTGACCGCGATCGTGACCGTGACCGGGACCGGGACCGCGAGCGCGGCCGTGGGCGCGACCGCTACCGTGACGGAGACAGCGGCGACGCCCGCAGCGAGGAGCGCAGCCGCCCCCGCAACGAGGCCCGTAACGAGGCCCGCAACGAGGCCCGCAACGAGGAGCGCAGCCGCGAGCGCGATCCCGAGGCCCCGAGCGAGGACGAGGGCAGCCGCGAGCGCGGCCGTCGTCGCAGCCGCAGCCGGGACCGCGACCAAGACCGCGACCAAGACCAGGATCGGGAGCGCAGCCGCGAGCGTGGCGATCGCAGCCGTCGCCGGACCCGGCGCAGCCGCGAAGAGGAGCCCTCCCCCGCAGAGGCTGAGACCGCCGACACCACGGCCGCCGAGGCGTCCCCGGAGCAGGCCGACGCCCAGCCGGTGACGAGCGACGCCGGGACCGACGAGACCGTCGCAGCCGTGACCGCCGCCGCCCTCACGGACGCCGCCGATCGCCCCGACGCCAGCGAAGACCAGGATCAGATCCAGGATCAGATCGAAGGTCAGGCGCAGGATCGGGACCAAGATCCCGAGCAGGATCAGGAGCCCAGGCGCAAGCGTCGTCGCCGTCGTCGCCGTCGCAGCGAAGACAGCGCGGACGCCGAGAGCCAGGCCCGCGGCGATCGTGACGAAGACGAGAGCGCCGACGAGGGCTCCGAGAGCGCCGACGATGATTCCGAGGACTCCGAGGACGCCAAGGGCGAGGGTGACGAGGGCGACGATCGCCCCAAGCGCAAGCGCCGTCGCCGTCGCCGTCGCTCTCGCAGGGGCAAGTCCAAGGACGATCGCGCCAGCGATGGCGACGATGAGGACTCCGAGGGCTCCGACCGCGAGAGCGGAGACGACGATGGTTCCGAGGGCTCCGACGAGGGCGATGAGGCGCAGGGCGCCCAGAGCTCCGGTCGCCGTCGCCGTCGCCGTCGCCGTCGCCGTCGCCCAGAGGACGCGCCCGCCGTCCCCGAGGAGGTCCGCGTCTCCCAAGACGAGATCGTCATCGACATCGACGAGCAGGAGCTCGACGCCGTCCGCGATCAGTTTGGCGAGATCAACGAATTCGACGAGCTCACCCTCAAGGGCCGACGTCGCGCCGTCTTCGACGAGATCAACGAGGACATGGAGGTCGAGGACCTCACCGAGAGCGACGCCGAGGACCAGGACCAGGACCAGGACCAGGTCGACGACGCTGACGAGGACACCGAGGACGAGGACACCGAGGGCAGCGACGACGAGCCGACGCAGGCGCCCGAGGACGCCAGCGCCGAAGCCACCGCGGCGGTCCCCGCAGCCGCGGACGCCTCTGCCGAGGGCTCCGAATCCGAGGGCGCCGCGGCGAGCGACGACAGCGCTGCGCCGAGCGACGAAGGCTCCGACGCCTCGGCAGACACCAGCGAGGACGACGACGACGACTCTGCCGACGACGACGACGATCAGCCGCGCAAGAAGAAGCGCCGCCGCCGTCGCCGCCGCAAGAAGGCGCCCCCTCCCCCGCCCGAGCTCACCTGCCCGCCCCATAAGGACTTCTGGGAAGTCTGGGCGGCCAAGTACTCGGCAGCCGACTTCGAGCGCGAGGACGACAAGCGCGACGACTCGGCCGATGACGACAGCAGCGGCAGCGGCAGCAGCAGCAGCAACGACAAGCCGTCCAGGGCGCCCCGGCGCGAGGCGGCCGCAGAGGTCGCTGCCGAGGTCGAGGACGGCGTCGAGCTGATCTCCGCCCACGCCGAGGAAGACCAGCTGATCCGCGTCAGCCTCAACCTCGGCCGGCGCCACGGCCAGAAGTCCTCTGGCATCCGCTCCTTGTTGCGCCGGGTCACCGGCCTACACGGCAAGGCCGTCAAGGACCTCACCGTCCGCGAGGCGAGCAGCCTGTTCCGCATGGACGTCCAGCACTACGAGACGGTGACCACCCGCCTCGACGGCTCGGTCCACGAGGGCGTCAGCCTCACCCTCCTCCAGGTCGAGGAGGTCGACGCTCCGGCGCTGCGTGTCGATGACACGCGAGACCCCTCGAGCGAGGAGACGGACGCTGGGGACGACGCGCCCAAGGCCGACGCTGACGCCCCGAAGGCCGACGCTGACGCCCCGAAGGCCGACGCTGACGCTCCCATGGCCGACGCTGACGCTCCCAAGGCCGACGCTGACGCTCCCATGGCCGACGCTGACGCTCCCATGGCCGACGCTGACGCTCCCAAGGCCGACGCTGACGCTCCCAAGGCCGACGCTGACGCTCCCAAGGCCGACGCTGACGCCCCCAAGGCCGACGCTGACGCCCCGAAGGCCGACGCTGACGCCCCGAAGGCCGACGCCCCCAGGAAGACGAGCGCTCCCAAGAAGGCGAGCGCTCCCAAGAAGGCGAGCGCCTCCAAGAAGGCGAGCGCTCCCAAGAAGGCGAGCGCCTCCAAGAAGGCGAGCGCCTCCAAGAAGGCGAGCGCCTCCAAGAAGGCCGACGCCGAGCAGGCAGACGCGGACGCCGAGCAGGCCGACGCGGACACCGAGCAGGCCGACGCTGCCAAGCCCAAGGCGAAACCCAAGGCCAAGGCCCCCGCGAAGACCACCAAGGCCAAGACCACGGCGAAAGCCAAGCCCAAGGCAAAGGCCAAGCCGGCCCCCGAGGCCGAGGCCCCCGCGGCCGACGAGCCCGAGCCGGCCGCCGAGGTCGAGCGGGCCGAACCCGAGCCCGTCCCAGAGGGCTGAGTCGTGACCTCGGCGGCTCTCGATCCCTATCCGAGCCCCGAGCAGCGCGAGCGCGAAGCCGACGAGCGAGCAGCCAAGCTGGTCGCCGCCGGCTTCGCTTGTGAGCGCGTCGAGTACGGTCAGAGCGTGGAGGGGCGGCCCTTGCGAGCCATCGCCCTGCGCGCCCCTGGCGTGGGCGACTCGGCTCCCAAGGTCCTGGTCTGCGCCAACATCCACGGCCCGGAGTTCATCGGCAACCGCATCGCCCACGGGCTGCTCGCGGCCGCCCTCGCGCCCACCGCCCCGGCGCCCCTGACGGCCCTGCTGGCGCGGGCGCAGCTGTGGATCGCCCCCTGCCTCAACCCCGACGGCTACGCGCGCACCTGGGCGCGGGCCGGACGGGGCGCCCTGCCCGAGCTGCGCCACAACGCCCGCGGCGTGGATCTCAACCGCAACTGGCCGCTGCCGGCGGGCGCCCGCCGGCTCCCGCTCCCCGGGGCCGGCAGCGACCGCCCCGGAGACGCGACCTACCGCGGCGCGGCCCCCCTCTCGGAGCCCGAGACCGCGAGCCTGGACGCCCTGCTCGCGGCCCAGGGCTTCCACGCCAGCGCCAACCTGCACAGCTTCATGGGCACGCTCTTCCCGGCCCGGGTCTGCGATCGCCCGAGCTTCGTCGCCTACCGCCAGCTGTGCCGCGCGCTCCGGGCCAACCAGGCAAAGACCCGCTACCTCCGCCTGGCCAGCCGGCTCTTCGACACCTTCACGGGGGAGCAGGAAGACCACCAGCACCACACCCGCGGCTGCTGGTCGGTCTGCGTCGAGTCCTTCCCCCTGCTCGCCAGCTTTCGCCAGCATCTGCGGGCGCCCGCCTTGTTTTGGCGCTTCAACCCCCACGATCCCCGGCCCTGGGTCGACAACGATCTGCCGGGGGTGGCGGCCTTCTTGCTGGCGAGCCTCGATCGCCCTGCGCCGCGCTGACGCCCAGCGCTCCGAGAGTGCGTATACTCGCGCCCATGTCTGCCCTCAGCCCACTCCTGCGTAGAACCAGCAAGACTGGCATCTACGCGACCGCGGTCCTCGTCCTCGTCTCCCTGCTCGGCCTGTGGCTGGCCTCCGTCTACGCCGACCGCGGCCCCTGGTATGCCGAGTACGGCGCGCTTCGACGGGTCTTCGCCTTCGTGGTCGGCGCCGGCCTCGGTCTGGCCATCATCGCCGGCGAGCTGATCGACTCACGCGAGGTGAGAAATTTTCGCCGTGTCCGGCTCATGGGCGCCTGGTGTCTCGCGTGCCTCGCTGGTCTCGCGCTGACCTGGCTCTTCCCGCGCCCGACCATCGCAGGCGCCCAGGCGGCCTTCACCGCCAAGGACTTCGACCACGCCTCGACCGAGCTCCTCGCCGCCGAGGCGAGAGGCGCCGATCCCTCCGAGGTCGCGCGCCTGCGAGAGGCCCTCGCGGCCGACCGGGAGAGGCGAGCCGCGTCCGCGCCACCGCCCAAGACCCGCGACGATCACCTCCTCGACCGCATCGGCGACGACTCCCTGCGCGTCGACACCACCTTGGTCTTGCGCAGAGAGTGGCGAGACCCGGACAAGCAGGCCGTCGCGCGCAAGCGCGTGCTCGACCGGGCGCAGGCCATCGCCGACGCGGCGTGGGAAGCCGAAGACGGCGCCAAGCTGGCCCGCATCGCCAGAGACACCGCCGGCATCGATGAGGCCTTCACCGCCGAGTGTGAGCAGCGGGCGGCCATCGCCACCGCGCAGCGCTGCCTCGAGCGCCAGCAGTCCCAGTGCGCGCGCGAGAGCCTGCGCCCCCTCGACGCCCTCCCGGAGGGCGAGCTGCCCCCTGCCCTCACCAAGCGCCTCGAGGTCCTCCACGCCGAGCTCGGTGAAGCCCCCGAGGCTGAAGGTTGACGCCTCGCCACTCGTGGCGCTCGAGCTCGACGAGGTAGCCGTCGAGCTGCCACAGCGCCTCCCAGCGCCGCGGCTCACAGCCGCGCGGATCGACGAGCGAGTCGCACTCGACCCGGCCTCGTGTCCGCAGGCGAGCGCCCCGGCCCGCGTCCCGCTCGAGCTCGGTCCAGGTCACCCCGGCCTCGGCGTCGTGCTCGAACACCAGCCAGTCCGCCGCGACCTCGCTCATGCGGCCGTCCCAGGCCCAGACATCGAGCATGATCCGGTCGCGGCCCGCGAGCGCGCGGAGCAGCAGCGCCTCGCGCCCGTCATCGAAGAGCTCGCTAGCCTCGATCGTGACCGGGTCCGGAGCTGAGATACCGGCGCCGTCGAGCTCCGCCCGAGCCCGATCCGTGAGCGCGTCGTGACCATCGAACGCGAGGTGGATCATGGTCCCGGGCTCGATGCACCAGCGATCGTCGCGGGCGAAGAGCGGACGCACGAACACGTGGCGCGCGTGCGGGTCGTCGAGCCGCGCGATGACGAGCTGCTCGCGGGGCGCCCGGCCGTCGAGCTCGACGCTGCGCAGCTCGACCGCGCGCGCGACCGCTTGGGTCCAAAACAGCTCCGCGTCGTGGCGCGCGAGGCCGAGCTCAGCGAGGTGGCGGCTGAGGTCGAGGCCGGCGTCGACGGTCGTGAACGCGGCAGCCCAGCGGTCGAGGTCGACAGCGACGCAGCGCGGCTCGACGGGCTCGGGCAGGCGCGAGGGACCCGGCTCGGTCGTGGTCCCGACCGCCAGCGAGCGCGCCCAGCTCGTCGGGAGCCGCCCCCAACAGCGGACATCCGCGAGCGTCGTCGCGTCGCGCTCGAGCCCGCAGCTGTGGTCGCCCTCGACCCACAGCGCGCGGGCCTCGATCTGCGGCCAGACAGGCACCGCGACCACGGACGAGCCGACGGGCAGGCCCTGAGCGAGCTGGCCGTCATCGCCGTGGCCCCAACACCAGACCCCGCCGTGTTCGTCGCGCGCGCAGGCGTGGGCCCGGCCGACGTCGAGCTCGACGGCCACGGGCAGCCCCGCGATGACCACGGGCGGCCGCGGATCGACGTGGCGATCGAAGCGCGGCCCGCCGAGCGCCTCGCCCCAGCACCGCACGGTGCCCTCGCGCTCGCGCACGCAGATCAACTCGCCCTCCGCGGCGACCTCGACGGCCTCGGGCAGCCGCGAGGGCTCGGCGTCGGGCACCGCCACGGGGACGCAGCGCAGCCCGAGCTCGGCGAAGCGCCCGCACAGGCCGAGCTCCCCCGCGACCCAGATTCCTTCGGCGGCCGCGAACTCGGGGTGCGTGGCTTCGTAGCCCGGGACCGCGCCAAAGTTCCACCTGCAGGTCGCGCCGACGTCACGATCGAGCGTGCACAGCACGTCGCCGTCGAGCGCGAACGCGTCGACGCCCTCGAACGCGTAGCGCCGCAGCTCGCTCAGATCGCAGACCAAGCGGCCGTCGCGGTAGAGGACGCAGAGCCTGTCCTCCCCGCGCTGGAGATCGACGACGTCCCGCTGACCGTTGGCGATCGCGTCGGCTCTGTCGCACTCGACGCGGCCCCGACGGACCAGGCACGGACCCGGCAGCAGCGCCGGGCTCGCGGCCGGGGCCGAGCTCGAGCGGACGGGGTCGGCCGGGGACGGGTCGAGGCGCCCGACCGTGCAGGCCATGGACGTCGCCGCGGCCAGGGTTGCGAGGCGCCATCCGAGCGCGACCGACGACGGCCCCGGCTCGCAGCGCTGACAGATCTCGCAGGCCCCCATCTTCAGGGTTTGTACGCTTTTTTGCGCCGCTTCGCGTCCTGCTTGCAGCCGCCCAATGTCCCGCCCGATGTCCTGCCAGTAGAGCGCACTCGGCTGGCTCGAGTACTGCGGGTATCGCCTTGCGTGACTGTGATCCCTACATTAGCGCCCGGCGCCAAAGGGATCCTTGAGCTCCGGGTTCACCCGCCGCGGCGGGTCGTCCTTGGTCCGCGAGGGCTTGGTCTCCTCGGGCTCGGGCTCGGGCTCCGTCTCTTCGGGCTTGGTCGTCTTCTTTGTCGACTTCTTGGTCGACTTCTTGGTCGAAGACGTGGTCTTGACCGCCTCGAGCACGTACTCGTAGCGCTTGTCCCGGACCGGGATGATCTCGATCTCCTTGACCTCGTAGCCCTTGGCCTTGAGCGCGAGCTTGATCGGCTCCTCGGACTTCTCGACCGGCACGCCCTCGTCGCTGTTGGTCATGCCGTAGATGGCGTTGTCGAGGGGATCGAGGATCTTGGCCGCGACCGGGTTGCCCTCGCTGTCGTTGGTCGAGATGTGATAGGTGACCGTCTCGGCGCCGACGGCGATCTCCTTGACCTTCTCGGGCTCCTCCGGCTCCTCGACCTCCTCGGGCTCGGGCGCCTCGGGCTCGTCCTGGCCGGCGACGACGGCGGGGTCTTGCTTGGTGTCCTCGGCGGCCGTCTTGGGCTCCTCCTTGCCACCGATGAGCAAGAAGGCGGCCACGGCCCCCGCGATCAGGACACCGCCGCCGAGGCCGATCCACAGCCCGGCCTTGGACTTGCGCTCGGGCTCGCCGTAGGCGGCGGCCATGGGCGGCATCGTGGCCGGGGCCATGCCGGTGAAGGTCATCTCGCCGGTCGAGGGCCGGGCGATGTTCTCGGCGACCACCGCGACCGCGCCGGTGCCCGTGCCCACGGCCTCGATCGCCGCGGAGAATTCGGCCATGGACGCGAAGCGCAGCTCCTTGTCCTTTTGCATCGCCTTGAGAATGATCGCCTCGACCTCGGGGGGGATGCCCGCGTCCGGGGCCACGGCCGAGGGCGCCTCGGGGACCTCGAACATGTGCTTGGTCAGGATCCCCATGAAGGTGTCGGCCGTGAACGGGACCCTGCCGGTGAGCAGCTCGTACATGATCACGCCGAGGGCGTAGACGTCGACGCGATAGTCCGGCGGCGCGCCCTGGGCCTGCTCGGGCGACATGTACTCCGGGGTCCCAAAGATCATCCCCGTGCGCGTGAGGCCCTTGCCGCCCTCGCCCGGCTCGTCGGAGGTGACCTTGGCGATGCCGAAGTCGAGGACCTTGATGAAGTCCTCGTTCTTGCCCCGCTTGATGCGGTAGCAGTTCTCCGGCTTCATGTCGCGGTGGATGATCCCGGCCTCGTGGGCGGCGCCCAGGGCCCGGCAGATCTGGAGCATGATCGGCTTGACCCGCGCCCAGGGGATCCGGCCCTCGCGCTTGACCGTGTCCGAGAGGTCCTCGCCCTGGAGATACTCCATGACGAAGAACACCGAGCCGTCCGGCGTGTCGCCGAAGTCGGTGATCTCGACGACGTTCTCCTGGCTGATCATCGAGGCCGCCCGGGCCTCCTGCAAGAAGCGCTCGCGCAGGTCCTCTTTGTGGGCGTACTCGTGGCTGAGCACCTTGACCGCGAACTTCTTTTTGATGGTCGCGTGCTCGCCGAGGTAGACGGTGCCCATGCCGCCCTCGCCGAGGCGGCTCATGATGGTGTAGCGGCCGAGCAGGGTCTGGCCGGAGAGGTCCTGGACGGTGGGCCCGCTCGGCGTGGGCGCCACGACCGGGGGCGCCGCCTCTGCGCCGACGGCGAGCATCGTCCCGCCGCCGCCGTCACCTTGGGCCTCCCCCTGGGCCTGGGCGGGGCTCTGGCCGACAGCGGGCGGCTGGCCGCTGGCGGCGATCGTCCGCGCCGGCGGACGGGACGGGGTCGGAGGAGGCCCCGCGGCTGGCGGACCCTCGTTGGAGGCGATCATCGTCCCGCCGTTGGTGTTTGCTTTCGAATCAGCCATGAAGTCGCTCGTCGGATCGGGGGCCAGGGCTAGCGTACCGCATTTTCAGGCGCGTCGACCGGCCCGCGAGCGTCTTCGACCGCCCGTGGCGGGCGGGTATTCGCCCCTGCCCCCGCTCGCGCGTGGGCCCCGGTGAGCGGGATGCGGCTTTCATCCAACAAAGTGAACGGCGATCAGGGTGAGCATCGCGGCGACCATGGCCGTGCCGGCGACCAGGAGCACGAGCTGGAGCTGGCGCTGGCGAGCCCGGCGACTGCGCTTTCGGCGTTTCGTGGGTATGGGCGTCGGCGTCGGAGTCGCCCGCGGCCCAACGTCGACATGGGGCGGCGTACCGAGGATCCGCGCAGGGCGGTTCCCTCGCGTGACCCCCTCGTCGCCAGCGCGGATGATGATGCTCGGCCGCCGCGGCCGGCCAGTCTCGAGCTCCTCGTCGCTCGCCCGCTTGGCGGAGAAGCTGCCCGTAGCCGGGCCGTCGTCGTCCTCCGCGGTCTTGTGCGCGCCGGCCACCGCCCCCGAGCCGAGCATGATGGTCGCCCGCCTGCGCTGGCCGGCCGCGATCTCGGAGAAGCTGTCGAGATCTGCCTTGGCGGCCTCCTCGAGCAGGCGCACGACCTCGAGGGCCGATCCCGGCCGCTCACTGCGAGGCTTGGCCAGGAGCCGCGCGAGCACGGCCTCGATGTGCGGCGCCGCGGCGAAGCTGGGATCGATCTCGCGCAGCGGCGGCGGCAGGTCGTAGACCTGCTTGGTCATGGTTCCGACCTGAGTGTCGCCTTCCAGCGGCAGGCGCCCGGTCAGGGCCTCGTAGAGGATGATGCCGAGGGAGTAGAGATCTGCGCGAAGATCGACCTCTTCCCCGCGAGCCTGCTCCGGCGACATGTACTCGGGGGTGCCGACGACCGAGCCGGTCACCGTCAGCCGAATGTCCCGGCCGATGTCCCGCGCGATGCCAAAGTCGAGGACCTTGACCTGCTCCGGCGCCTCGGCCGTGGCCGGGACCAAGAACACGTTGTCGGGCTTGAGGTCGCGGTGGACGATACCGGCCGCGTGCGCCGCAGCGAGCCCACGGGCGATGGTGCAGACCAGGCGGACCGCTCGCTCGGGCTCGAGGGCGCCGAGCTGCCGGATCTCGCTTGCCAGCGAGTGACCCGGGAGCAGCTCCATCACGTAGAAGGGCGAGCCCGTGGCCGTGGTCCCGTAGTCGCTGATGTCGACGATGTTCGGGTGCTTGATGCTGGAGGCCACCCGCGCCTCCTGGGCGAAGCGCGTGGCGATCTCTCGCTGCTTGGCGTGACGCGGGCGCAACACTTTGACCGCCACGGCCTTGCCGATCATCACGTGGGTCGCCCGGTAGACCACCCCCATGCCGCCGACGCCAATGCGCTCGTCCACGCGGTAGCGCTCGCTGAGCACCTGGCCGACGAGGGCCTCCTCCTGGTCGGCCGTCTCGGCGCGCCCGAACGCCTGCACCTGCGCGCCCGATCCAGGCCGCAGCTTCGGCTTCGACATCGGATCGACCTGCCCGCTGCCAGCGAGCATCGGTGCCTGGATCCCGGGGCAGGTGTCTTCGTCTGCCTCGCGCACGGGCACCCCAGGCGCCGGCTCGGCGGCCGGCTCCCAGCTGCTCCCACCACCAGGTGTTCCGCTCGCGGTGGCAGGCTCCCAGCGCGAAGACCCCGAGGACGAACCCGCAGCCGCGGGCTCGGCGGCGCTTTCGACTTGCGCCTCGGGTCGCTCGCGCTCGGTGACGAGCCGAGACCCGTCCATCGGGCAAAACCCGGCTTCGTCCGCGAAGCGAGCCCCACATTCGGGGCAAACGCGCATCCTGGGCAGCCTAGACGGCCCCTGACGACCGGTCAACGTGAACTAGACGCCACGCGCTCTCCCCGATCCGATGTGAGCTCACCCGGCCTCGGGGGCCCAGGTCCCCCGGCCAGCGACCGTGCTATTTCGCTCCTCATGTCGCCCAAACAGGTGATCGTTGGTCGAAGGATCGACCTCGAAGAGGTCCATCGTGTCGCCCGCCTGCGCGCCAAGGCGGTGCTCAACGAGCATGCTGAAGCAGCGCTGTCACATACCCGTGGCCTGCTGGAGGCGTCGCTGGCCGATGGATCCACGATCTATGGGGTGAACACGGGCTTTGGCGCCCTCTCGGAGACCCGCATCCCGCCCGAGAAGCTCGCCCAGCTCCAGCGGAACCTGCTGCGTAGCCACGCCGTGGGCGTCGGCCCGGCCTTCGCCGAAGATGTCGTCCGCGCCCTGATGATGCTCCGCGCCCACACCCTCGCACTTGGCGCCTCGGGTGTTCGCCCGCTCCTCCCCCAGCGCCTCCTCGCGCTCCTCGACGCGGGGATCGTCCCCCTCGTCCCACGCCAGGGTAGCGTCGGCGCCAGTGGTGATCTCGCCCCCCTCGCCCACCTCGCCCTCGCGGTGATCGGCGAGGGCGAGGTCTGGCTCCATGGCGATCGCATGCCCGCCGATCGAGCGCTGGCCCGCGTCGGCCTCGAGCCGATCGAGCTCGCCCCCAAGGAGGGGCTGAGCCTGATCAACGGCACCCAGGTGACCACGGCCGTCACCGCGCTGGCGATCCACGACGCCCGCGAGCTGCTGATGGCGGCCGACATCATCGGCGCCATCAGCCTCGACGCCATGCTCGGCAGCGTGCGGATCTGCGATCCGCGGATCCACGCCGGCAAGCCGCACCCCGGCCAGCGGCGCAGCGCCGAGCTGATCGCCGAACTGATCGCCGACTCGCCCCTCAACCGCTCCCACGCCAACTGCGGGCGGGTCCAGGACGCCTACTCGCTGCGCTGCATGCCCCAGGTCCACGGCGCCGCCCGGGCGGCGCTCCAGTACGTCGCCGATGCCGTGGAGATCGAGCTCAACAGCTTCACCGACAACCCCCTGGTGCTGCTCCGCGAGCCCAGCGACGATCCCGAGGATCCCGGCTTCGACGTGCTCAGCGGCGGCAATTTCCACGCCGGCACCGTGGCCCTGCCCGCCGACCACGCGAGCGCGGCGCTGACCACCCTGGCGACGATCAGCGAGCGCCGCCTCGATCGCTTCTGCGCCCCCGAGAGCTCCCGCGGCCTGCCGGCCTTCCTGTCCAACGACCCCGGCCTCGAGAGCGGCTTCATGATGGCCCAGGTCACCGCTGCGGCCCTGGCCAGCGAGTGCAAGACCCTGAGCACCCCCGCCTGCGTCGACACCATCCCGACCTCGGCGGGCAAGGAGGACCACGTCAGCATGGGCCCGATCGCCGCGCGCAAGCTCGGGGCCGTGGTCGCCAACCTCGCCCGCGTCCTCGCCATCGAGGCCGCCGTCGCGGCCCGGGCCGTGGACTTGCGCGAGCACCCGAGCAGCGAGCGACTGATGGCCGTGCACGCGGCGATCCGCCGGCACCTCGGGCCATTCGAGGGCGATCGCAGCCTCAGCGCCGAGCTCGAGGCGCTGGCCGGGGCGATCGTCCGAGGCGAGCTGCGCGAAGCCGCCGGGCTGGCAGCGGAGGGCTCCCAGCCCAGCTGAGCCCAGCTGAGCCCAGCCGAGCCGAACCGGTCCGATCGGGCTGGTCCGCGCGAGCGAACTCGACGGCGGCTGGGCCGGCCTCGCGTGTGCCCGAGCGGGCTGGTTCAGCCGCCCTTGCGCCGCCAAAACTCGACCCGCCCGATCCGCGGCGCCCTCGGATCGCGGCGGTAGTTCGCGCGCAAGAAGGCTCGCAGCTCGCGGAATTCTCGAGCGGGTACGGTCGAGCCGAGGACGACATAGATCGGGCGCTGGGCGTCGAGATCGGCGATCAGCTGCGCGGCGTAGTCGGAGTCGACGAAGCGCGCGGGCGAGCTCCCGCGGCGCCAGGTGTCGTCGTTGGGCTGGGTGAGGATGCCCCAGGACTTGTAGATCCGGCTGGCGCTGCGCATCCCGGTGAGCGGGTAGACGTCCCACAGGTGCCAGCCCCACACCCAGATGCGCTCGTCGGCCGCGCTGTTGGCGAGCAGGTGCGCGGCGATGGCCCGGCCGCCGAGGTCGTGGGCGCGGGCGCGGTCGGCCCGGGCGTAGTCGAGGAGCAGTGACTGCCGCAGGATCAGTCCGGCGACGAGGATCCAGGCCGGCACGCGTGCCAGCCAGCGCGGGCGGGTGCGTCGGCCGAGCAGGCCCCAGGGCGCCGCCGCCATCAGGCACAGCGGCGCGGCGCAGGCCAGGAAGTAGCCCTTGTAAAAGCGCAGGCCGAGGCTGGCCGCGAGCAGCGTGGCCGCAAACCACAGGCCGAGGAAGGCGAACTCCCGCCGGCTTCGCGGATCGAGCAGCGGATCCGCGGCCCTGAGCGCCCCTGCATCGGCCCCATCTCCGGTCTGCACGCGGGCGCGGCGAGCCGCCAGCGCGACCGCCCCGGCGAAGGCCGCCAAGAGCAGCGGCAGCGCCAGGAAGTGCGCCGTGGCCAGGGCCCCCTCCGAAAGCTCGGCGAGCAGCGAGCCCTCGCGCGCGCCGAGGTAACGCAGCCCCCACTTGCTGAGCACGTAGCCGTCGACGAGCGCGCCCAGGGCTCCGCGGCTCAGGTAGATGGCGGCGATCGGCAGGTGCGCGAGCACGAAGCCCGCGAGCACCCAGGCGACCGCGATCGCCCGCGCGCGCGCGCCTTCTCCAGCCGTCACCCAGGCCATGATCATCAGGACCACGAGCACGATCCCGTCGGGTCGCTTGCACAGCGCCGCGAAGCCGGCCGCGAGCCCTGCGACCACCCACCAGGTGGCCCGGGGGCGCCCCGCCCGAGCACGCGTCGCCTCGATCCCCAGGGCGAAGGCGGCGATCTGCGGCAGGTTCGCCCAGGTCACGTAGTTGGCGTCCATGGAGTCGAGGTGGGCGTCATGCAGAGCGTAGAGCCCTGCGCCAACGACGGCGCCCAGCCGCCCCCACAGCCGCCAGCCCAGACCCGCGACCACGATCAACCCAGCGAGCGCCCAGACGTTGGCCCAGATCTGAAAGCAGGCGATGTCTCGGCCGCCGCCCGCCAGGACCCGGGCCAGGTAGAAGCTCCCCGGCGCCTTGAGCTCGAGGGTGTCGACATAAGGCAGGCCGCCGTCGACGAGGACCATGGCGTTGTAGAGAATCCCCGCCACGTCGTGGGAGGCGAAGCCGCCCTGGCGAAAGCCCGGCCAGCGCAGCCACGCGGACGCGGCGACGATCGTCACGAGGGCGATCACGCTCACCCAGTCGAGGGTCGTCCTCACGCCAAAGGTGGCCGCGGCAGGATCGCTAGCTGTCCCCTGGCTCGGGCTCGTCATCGGGCTTTGCCAGCCTCGCAGCTGAAAGCTCGGGCTGTCAACGCGGGAGCTGCTATGCAGCCCGAGCCACCATGCTCATCGCCCCTCCCAAGCCCATCGGCAGCGTCGCCATCGTCGGCGCCGGCATCAGCGGCCTCGCCTGCGCCCGAGAGCTCGCCGCGGCGGGCCGCCAGGTCGCCCTCTTCGACAAGTCCCGCGGGCTCGGCGGGCGTAGCTCCACGCGGCGCGCGAGCACGAAGCAAGGCGCGCGCACGAGCTTCGATCACGGCGCCCAGTACTTCACGGTCCGCGACCAGGGCTTCGCCGAGCTCGTCGCGCGCTGGCGCGACGCGGGCAAGGTCCAGCCCTGGCATCCGCGGCTGTGGCGCATCGACGGCGGTGGCGGTGGCGGTGGCGGCGGCAGCCTGCGCAGCCCCGGCGCCCAGCCGGTCGAGGACGATGTCGAGCGCCTCGTCGCGGTCCCCGGCATGAGCACCCTGGGCCACGCCCTGCTCGCGGAGATCGACCCCCGCACCCTCACACACCACCCGCGCACGCGCATCACCGAGGTCCGCCGCGAGAAGTTCGACTGGGAGCTCTTCGACGAGGACGGCCGCAGGCACTCCGGCTTCTCCATGGTGGTCCTCGCCCTCCCCGCGGGGCAGATCCCGCCTCTGCTGGGCACCGGCGTCCCCAGCCTCGCAGGCCCGGCCAGCGCCTGTCGCTTCGATCCCTGCTGGACCGTGATGATCTCCCCCACCCGCCCCCTCGGCCTCGACTTCGACGCGGCCTTCGTCTCGGGCTCGCCGCTCGCCTGGATCGCCAACAACGCCAGCAAGCCCGGGCGACCTGACACGCCAGCGTGGGTGCTCCAAGCCAGCGGCGCGTGGACCCGCGACAACCTCGAGCGAGACCGGGCCGAGGTCGGCGAAGACCTGCTCGCGGCCTTTCGCGCCCTCGTGGATCGCCGCGTCGAGGCCGAGATCACCGGCGTCCATCATTGGCGCTACGCCAAGCCCGATCCGCTGCCCGAGCCCTTCTTGCTCCACGCGCCGGGCAGTGGCATCGGCGCTCTCGGCATCGGCGCATGTGGAGACTGGTGCGGAGGCCCCCGCGTGGAGGGAGCCTTCGTGTCCGGGCGCAGCCTCGCCCGAGCGATCCTCGCCCGCGGCGCAGACCCGACTCAGTAGGCCGCCGCCGAGCCGCCGTCACGGGTGACGTCGGCCACGGCCTCGATCTCGCCGCTCTCGGGGTCGACCGCGATGCAGTTCGCGTGGCCGATCCGCCAGCCGCGAGTCCCCAACTCGTGGCCCTTCTTCTCGAGCGCCTTGGCGAGCTTGGGATCGAGGCCCTCCTCGTGCCAGACCGTGTCGGGCTTCCACTGGTGGTGGATCCGCAGCTCGCGGACGGCCTCGAGCAGCGGGCGGTCGTAGTCGATCAGCTGCATGATGATCTGCGCGACGGTCGTGGTGATCGTCGGCCCGCCGGGCGATCCGACCACGGCGCGGAGCTTGCCGTCCTTGGTGATGATCGTCGGGGTCATGCTGCTGAGCATGCGCTTGCCCGGGGCGATGGCGTTTTGCGGGCCCTGGATCAGGCCGAACATGTTGGGCGCCCCGACCTTGGCCGTGAAGTCGTCCATCTCGTTGTTGAGGATCACCCCGGTGTCGGGGATCACGACCTTGGACCCAAAGCCACCGTTGAGGGTGTAGGTGTTGGCCACGGCCATACCGGAGCCATCGACGACGGAGAAGTGGGTGGTCTGCTCCGACTCTTTGATCTCGACCCCCGCGCCGACCTGATCCGAGGGCGTCGCCTTCTTGGGATCGATGTCGGCGACGCGATCGTCGATGTAGCTGACGTCGAGCAGGGTCTCCATCGGGATCTTCACGAAGTCCGGATCCCCGAGCAGAAGGTTGCGATCGGCGTAGGTCCGGCGGAGGATCTCGACGTAGGTGTGGACCTGGGCCGGCGAGTGCCACGGCTTGGCGCGCAGGTTCAGGACCTCGCTGGCCGCGAGGATCTGACGCAGCACGACGCCGCCTGCCGAAGGCGGGGGCATCGCGATGATCTCGTGGCCGTGGTAGTCGAAGCGCAGCGGATCACGCTCGACGGCCTCGTAGTTGGCGAGGTCCTCGGCCGTCCAGATCCCCCCGCGGGCGCGGACCTCCTCGGCCAGGTGCGCGGCGAAGGGTCCGGCGTAGAAGCCGTCGCGGCCGTCTTCGGCGATGCGCTGCAGCGTGGCCGCCAGGGCCGGCTGACGCCACACCTCGCCGGCCTCGTAGTCCACGCCCCCCGGCTTGCGAAAGTAGGCCGCGCTCTCGTCGAAGCCGGCCTTGTCCATGCGCTTGGCGGCGTAGGCCAGGTCCTCGGCGTGGAACTCGTCGAGCGTCCAGCCGTCGCGGGCGAGGGCCACGGCCGGGGCCACGACCTGCGACCACTCGAGCTCGCCCCAGTGCTGGTGGGCGTACCAAAAGCCGGCCACGTCGCCAGGGATGCCCGCGGCCTTGGCCCCGAGGGTGCTCTGATTGGTGAGCTCGCCCTTTTCGTCGAGGTACATGTCGGCCGTCGCCGCCCCCGGGGCGACCTCGCGGTAGTCCACCGCCGTCGCCTCGCCCTCGGGGAAGCGCACGACCATGAAGCCGCCGCCGCCGATGTTCCCGGCCGAGGGGTGCGTGACCGAGAGCGCGAAGCCCACGGCGACGGCCGCGTCGACGGCGTTGCCCCCGGCCTCGAGGATCTCGAGGCCGACCAAGGTGGCGTTGGCCTCGGCGCTGGCCACCGCCCCATGGCTGCCCTCGGCGTGCTCGACGAGGGTCCGCGCGGGCGCGGGCTCCCCGACCGGATCGAGGTGCATGACCAGCGGCGCCTCGGCCTCCGCGCCTTCGCCCCCCGCGACCTCCGTCGCCGGATCGGCGGCGGGCTGGGGCTCCTCCGTCGGCGCCGAGTCCTTGCAGGCGCCCACCGACGCCACGACTCCACAAGCCATGGCGAGCGCGCAGGCGCGCGCGAGACCGAGACCGAGACCGAGACCGAGATCGATAACCAGCTCCCCGAGTGGTCGCATGGCCGCAGGGTACGAGCACGCGCGCGGGCAATCCATCACCCCCCATTCCCCAAAAGTGCGCGCAAAACACAAAGCGCGGACACTCACGAACAATATTCGACTCTGCTCGCTGAGAACCTTGACAGCTCGGTGTCGCTAGTTCACATTCCCCCCCGCCTCGCAAGGGGCTCCTACCGCCTCCCCACTCGTGGGAACCGTTCGGGCATCGTCTAATGGTAGGACGGCGGATTCTGGTTCCGCTAATCAAGGTTCGAATCCTTGTGCCCGAGCTCCCCTGACCGCTTCCTTCTTCGAAGCAAACACCCCGCATGGCCCTGTGGTCTAGCGGTTAGGACGGCGGCCTCTCACGCCGCAATCCCGGGTTCGATTCCCGGCAGGGTCAGCACAAAGCCCCCGCCCATCTTGGGCGGGGGCTTTTCTTTTGTCTCGACGCCCTCAGCTGCGGATCTCCTCGGGCGACCTTTCCTGTAACCTGCGAACGAGTGAGCGTGGTCGACGAGAGGGAGCGCCTCGAGGCCGAGTCCGTCGGGCTCGCGGCCGGTGCGGAGCTCCCCTTCGAGTTTCGGCCCGGGTCGCGCGTCAGCCCCCTGGTGGTCAGCTTCCCCCACGTGGGCCTCGAGTGGCCCGCGGAGCTGGGCCCGCGACCCCAGGTCAGCTTCCCGCGAAACGCGGACTACGCGGTCGATCGCCTCTATCCGCGCGCGGAGCAGCTCGGCGCCGCCACGATCCGGGCCCGTTACTCCAGGCTCGTCGTCGACCTCAACCGCGCAGGCGATGACATCGGCCTGGAGGTCGTCCCCGATCACCCTGCGCCACGACCGAGGGCGAGCCTCGGGGCGTCGATCCAGGTCGGCGAGAGCCGCCGGAAGATCCGCAACCGCGGCGTCGTCTGGCGCACCGCCGTGGGTGGCACCCCTTTGTTCGCCACCCTCTCCTACCGCGACTTTCACCGCCGCATCGAGCGCTACCACGCGCCCTATCACCGCGCCCTCGCCAAGCTGCTCGAGCGTCGACGCCAGCGCTTCGGCTACGCCATCTTGCTCGACGCGCACAGCATGCCTGGCAGCGTCGGTGGAGATCTGGTCCTCGGCACACGCGGCGGACGCAGCTGCGGCGAGGCGGTCCGCGAGTTGGCCATCGCAGCCCTCGATGGCCGCAGCCTCCGCACCTGCAATGGCCGACGTGGCACCTGGCCGCTGCGCCTCGCCGTCGACGACCCCTACCAAGGCGGCGAGATTGTCGCGGCCTTGGGCCAGCCGCAGGCGCAGATCCACGCGATCCAGCTCGAGGTCAGCCGCGCGCTCTACCTCGACGAGTACGACCTGGAGCTCGCGCCAGTGCCCCCCCCCTACACGGATGGACCTGCCCGGCCCAGGGGTCGGGTCGCCAGCGGCTCGCGAGCCGCGCAAGCCCGCCTGGCACGTCGCCGCCTCGAGGCCCTGGTCGACACCATCGACCACCTCGTCCGCGAGCTCTCCCGCGAGCGCCCCTCGCTGGCGGAGCCCGGCGTGGATCCCGAGTCGGGGTCGGAGCGCGGCCCGCTCTGCGCCGAGTGAGCCCACCCGCGGGTGACGCGTGGCGCCACGAGCGGGCGGCGGCCAACGCTCGAGGCGCCGATCTGGTTCGGCACAGATCGCTATCGGTTCACAATTTCAGGGGTGAACACCAGGGCGTGTTCTTGCATGAACAGTCCCTTGTGTGAGCTGGCCGTGGGACGCTACACTGGCGACGCATCGTCGAGGCGGACGTCGACAGCCACCGCCTCACCCGAACGCACCCGTCAATTATGCAGCTCCGTGGGCCAAGGCGTGCGGATCGGGTCGAAGGACGATGACGAAAGGACTCGCGGTCGTGAACCAAGCCAACAAAGAAGCCGACGCCTTTGATGACCTCCTCGGACAGCTCGTCGACGAGCTGGCGATGACGCCGGCTGCCGAGCCCGAGCCTGAACCCGAGCCCGAGCCCGAGCCCGCCCCCGCGGCCAACCAGGCCCCCGCCGACACGGCCTCGGTCGAGATCGCCGCGCCCCCGCCCAAGAGCAGCGGCCTCGCCATCGCTGGCATCATCGGTGGTGCGATCGTCGTCGTCGGCATCGCGGCTGTCGTCATCCTCGGTGGCAAGAAGGAAGACCCCGTCGCCCAAAACGACGAGGCTGCCGCTGCCGCCAAGCCGGACGAGGCCAAGACCGACACCGAGAAGGCCGACGAGCCGCTTCCCCAGCCGCCCGGCGCCACGCCTCCGGCCACGGGTCAGCCCGGCGATCCCAACGCTGCCGACCCCAACGCGCCCGTCGACCCCAACGCGCCCGTCGACCCCAACGCCCCGGTCGATCCCAACGCCGATCCCAACGCCGCCGCCGATCCGGCCGCGGCGGCTGCCGCTGCGGCGGCCGAGGAAGAGGCCAAGAAGGCCGAGGAAGCCAAGAAGAAGAAGCGTCGCCGGAAGAAGAAGAAGAAGAAGTCCGGCGGCACGACGACCAAAAAGAAGGCCGCCGACGCCTTCGAGGATCTCTAGTCGGCCGCGCCCTCACCGGCCTCTCTCAGGTAGCTCGTTCATGCGTCGCCTCCACTTGCCCGTCGCGCTCCTCACCGCGCTCGCAGTCTCCTCTTCGACCTCTGGACTCGCCCTCGCCGCGGTCCCCCCTGCGCCCTCGCAGCCCGCAGCCGAGCCCGCTCCGGCACCTGCGCCCACGCAGAACCTCAGCGAAGACGAGAAGATCGAGCTCGCCAAGCAAAAGTACATGGAGGCCGAGGGTCTCGCCGCCCAAGACCGCTGGGTCGAGGCCGTGGTCCTCTACGAAGAGGCCTACTACCTGGTCCCGGGCAAGCACGGCTTCGCCCACAAGGTCGGCGTCGCGGCCTTCAGGGCCGGGGACTGCGACAAGGCCAACACCTACCTCAAGCACTTCCTCACCTACGGCGACGCCGACAAGCACGGCGACAAGATCGACGAGGCCAAGCAGATACTCGGTGAGATCTCGGTCTCTGGCTGCGCCAGCGACAGCAGCGGCGGGACTAGCCTCGGCGGAGGCGGCAGCACGGCCGACCCCCAGGACGATGAAGATCCCCTGGGCGACAGCAGCCGTGAGACGCGGCAAAAGGACGCCGCGCAAGCCCGCAAGGACAAGAAGGACGAGAAGCGCGGCCTGCTCATCGGCGGCGCCGTGCTCACGGCCATCGGCGCCTCCGGGATCATCCTCGGCGTCACCGGCCTGGGCATCGCCAACAGCTCGGCCAACACGCTCCAGCAGCTGTCCTCCAACTCGACCAACACGGGCTTCCCGACCGGCGACTACGCCTGCCGCGACGTGAGCAGCTCCGAGTGCCCCTTCGATCTCGAGAGTCGGCTGCGCGCCGGCAACGGCCTCGGCTACGCTGGCTTCATCATCGGTGGCGTCGGCCTTGCCGCGGGCGTGGCCCTGCTCGCCATCTACGCGACCAAGAAGAAGAAGAGCGGCGGCGGCATGGAAGAGAACCCCGACGCTGGCGCCGGCGTGGCGATCAGCGGGCTCGGGCCGATGATGCTCCCCGGTGGTGGCGGCGGCGCGGCCGTCGAGCTTCGCTTCTAGTGGCCAGGAGCCGCTCCAAGGCCCGGCGCTCGACGTCAGGCGCAGATGAGCACGAGCTCATCCAACGCCGGCGCGGTCGCGAGCGCGGGACCTTGGGTCTCGATCGCCAGGGCACCCCCGTCGCCCTCGCCTACCCCAGCCCCTACCACGTGGGCATGTCGAGCCTGGGTTTTCAGACCCTCTATCGGCTGCTCAACGCCCCGGGTGCCGTGGGCTGCCACCGCGTGTTCCTGCCCGAGGCCTGGGAGCGCATGGCCCTGCCCTGGCCGCCTCGCAAGCGCCCCGCACTGCTCAGCTACGAGGCCGAGCGCCCGCTCTCGAGCTACGCGATCATCGGCGTCTCGGTCGCCTACGAGCTCGAGATCGCCGGGCTGATCCGGCTGCTCGAGGGCGCGGGCATCCCCCTGCTAGCCGCCGATCGTGGCCCGCGAGATCCGATCATCATCGGCGGCGGGCCGCTGACCAACAGCAACCCGAGCGTGATCCTCCCCTTCGTCGATCTGCTGATCGCCGGAGAGGCCGAAGCGCTGCTGCCCGAGGCCGTGGCCACGATCCTCGACACCCCCGGCCGACGCCAGGCGATCGACGCGGTCGCCCGGCTGCCCCACACGATCCGCGGCGAGATCGAGCCGGGCCTGTTCGAGCCGCTCCCCGACATGGCCAACGCCCCGCGCGAGGCCCTTCCGGCATACTCGGCGATCGTCACCCCGGACACCGAGCTCTCGAACATGTTCTTGGTCGAGCCCGAGCGCGGCTGCTCGCGGCGCTGCACCTTTTGTGTGATGCGCGGGGCGACCACCGGGGGCATGCGCCTGCTCGACATGGCGCTCCCGCTCTCGCTCGTCCCCGAGTACGCGCCCAAGGTCGGGCTGGTCGGGGCCGCGGTCACCGATCACCCCCAGCTCGAGGAGCTCGTCGCGCGCATCGCCGAGCAGGGCAAGGGCGTGGGGATCTCGAGCCTGCGCGCGGATCGTCTGACCCCGACCTTGCTGAAGAACCTCGCCGCCGGCGGCTACCGGACGATCACCGTGGCCTCCGATGGGATCAGCGAGCGCATGCGCCTGGTGCTGGATCGCAAGATCCACGAGCGCGACCTGCTGCGCGCGGCCGAGCTCATCGCGGCCGGCGGCTTCCACCGCATGAAGGTCTACGAGATGATGGGGGCGCCGGGGGAGACGGACGAGGACGCCGACGAGCTGGTCCGCTTCGCCCTCGAGCTGTCCAAGATCGTCCGCCTGACCCTGACCTTCTCGACCTTCGTCGCCAAGCGCAACACGCCCCTCGACGGCCGGCCCTTCATGGGGGTCAAGGCCGCGGAGGCCCGGCTGGATCGCATCCGCCGGGGGCTCAAGGGCAAGGTCGAGCTGCGCCCGCAGCCGCCCAAGTGGGCCTATGTCGAGCACTTGCTGGCGCAGCGGGGGCCCGAGGTGGGGCACGCTGCGATCGCGGCGGTGCATGCTGGGGCGAGCTATCGGGACTGGCTGCAGGCGATCGAGCCGCTGCCGGAGAGCGGTCGGGCGCTGCGCTTTGGGGATGAGCGGCGGGTGGCGTTGCGCAAGGGGTTTGCGGCGGCGCGGGGGCGGCTGCCTGTCGTCGATTGAATCGCTCTGGGGGGGGGGGGCGGTTTGCGGGGGTCTTGCTTTCTGGCGGTGCACCGCGGCCTGTTCGGCGGAAGCCTTCCCACACCTGCGCTCTCGCCGGGTGGCGGGCGACCAACATGACGTAGCAGCCTAGCCGGCTCGGTGCTCGGCGCGGGCCCCTTCCGCTCGAGCGGCCTGCTCTACGTTGGCGAGGAGCATGCTGGTCCTCGTGGGGAGGTCCCCGTGAGCATGGAGGTGCTGGGGGGACGCGGTTTGCGGGGGTTCTTGCTTTCTAGCGGTGCACCGCGGCCTGTTCGGCGGAAGCCTTCCCACACCTGCGCTCTCGCCGGGTGGCGGGCGACCAACATGACGTAGCAGCCTAGCCGGCTCGGTGCTCGGCGCGGGCCCCTTCCGCTCGAGCGGCCTGCTCTACGTTGGCGAGGAGCATGCTGGTCCTCGTGGGGAGGTCCCCGTGAGCTTGGGGGTGCGGGGGGGGATGCGGTTTGCGGGGGGTCTTACTCTGGCGGTGCACCGCGGCCTGTTGGCGGAAGCCTTTTCCAAATTGGAGACGCGGGCGAGGCTCTTTGGCGCTCGCCCGCGTGCAGAGGGGTCGGGGCGAGTCAGAGGGTCGCGCTCTCGCCCTCTTGCTCGAGCGCTTCGCGGGCGGCTCGGGCGGCGTCGCGGAGGGCTCGGGCGCCGGCGTCGTGGCGGCGCTCGAGGGCGCGCCAGGCTCCGCCCAGTTCGCGCAGGCTGATCAGGGTGTCGGGCTCGGCGTCTTTTTGGGGACGGGCGAGGAGCCTCAGGCGGCGCATGTGGTGGTCTTCGACGGTCTCGCCTGCGAGCAGCGCGGCGATCTCTCGGGGGCGGGCGTTGACGCCCTCGAGGTCCGTGCGCAGGCGAAAGCGCAGGAGGTCGGCCTGTTCGTCGATCTCGACGGCGAGCAGGCGCGGGCCGAGGTCGACGGTCACGGTCTTGCTGCCGACTTGCTTGCGTCGGCCGCGACGCTTCTTTTTGACCCGCTGTTCGCGGGTGATGGTCAGGCCTTCGCTGGCGAGGAGCTCGTCCACGCGGGCGCGCAGGCCGGTTCGGGCCGCGTCGGACAGGCCCTCGAGGGCCACGCCGAAGTCGGCGCCAGCGACGAGCTCGCCCAGGGTCTTCTCGCCCGAGGGGACGAGGCGGGCGCCGAGCAGGACCATGCCGGGCGGGGCGACCGGGCGCAGGCGCTCGAGCAAGACGTCGGCCATGGCCTCGCGCTCGTCGTCGCTCAGCAGCCCGGCCATGTCCTCGGCGGAGCGCTCGAGCAGCACGTCGCAGTCGACGACTTCTTCGTCTCCGCCCATGCCCAGGGCGATGGCCGGGCCGAAGCTCATGCGCGGCTGAGGCGAGAAGCCGCGCGAGAAGCCGAGCTCGACGCCGGCGCGGCGGAACATGCGAGGGATGATCCGCACGAGGTCGAGCTGGCTCATGAAGCGCAGCGTGCCGACCTTGGCGAAGAACAGCCGGACCTTGCTGAAGGGGGCCTCGGCGTTGTGCTTGAAGGCGCTGTCGTCGGCGAGGTTGCTCGCGGCCACGCGCCCGCGCAGGCGCTCGAGGGGGACGAGCGCGCTCGCGGGGCCCTCGCTGGCCTGGGCCTGGGCCCGCTGCTCCTCGGCGGCCTGGTCGGCGAGGACCCGCTCGGCGCGATCGGAGAGCGCGCGCAGGGCCACGATCCGCTCCTCTCGCATCTCACCGAGATCACAGGCCACGCCGCAGTCGTAGCAGACCAGGCGCCGGCGCTCGGCCTCGGCCGCGGCCTCGGTGGTGTGGTGGACCTTGGCCCCGGCCGGCTTGCCGCAAGGCGGCGAGAGCCGGCTGCCCAGGGCCTTGCGATACTCGCCCTCCAAGAAGCCGGCCTCGAAGCCCATGTCGAGGTGCGACCAGGGCAAGGGCGCGCCCACGGGCAAGGTCCGGGTGTAGACCTCGGGGCGCACGCCTTCGGCCTCGAGGGCGTCGAGCCACAGCTGGAAGTCGAAGCGCTCCTTCCAGCCGTCGAAGCGCGCCCCCGCTCGATAGGCGCGCTCGAGCACCCGGCCGAGGCGACGATCCCCGCGGGCGAACAGGCACTCGAGCCAGCTCTCGCGCACGTCGTGGGTCTTGAGCCCGAGCTTGGCCCGCTTGGCGAGGTCGCGGAGCATGCGGACCTTGCCGTCGAGGTCCTCCATGCTGTCCATGGCCGCCCACTGAAAGGGCGTGTGCGGCTTGGGGACGTGCTGCGAGACCGAGATCGTGACCTGGGGGAGCTCGGTGATCACCCCCTCGCGGACCTGGGTGCGGGCCTCTTCTCGCACGGCTCGCCCGGTCTCGACGATCCCGACAACATCGACCTCGGTCTCCGTGGGCAGGCCCATGATGAAGTACATCTTCATGCGCCCGTAGCCGCGCTCGAAGATCCGCCGGGCCGAGGTCAGGATGTCCTCGTCGCTGACGTTCTTGTTGATCACGTCGCGCATGCGCGCCGTGCCGGCCTCCGGGGCGAAGGTCAGGCCGTCGATGCCGACGGTCTTGATCTCGTCGAGCAGGCTCTCATTGAGGCCGTAGGCGCGCAGCGAGGCGATGCCCAGGGAGACCTTGCGCTTGGCGAGCTCCGGGACCAAAGCCTTGATCAGCGGATCGATGCACGACACGTCGGCGGTGCTCAGCGCCGTCAGGCTGGCCTCGTCGAAGCCGCCGGCGTCGGTGCCCGCGAGCACGGCGTCGACGATGTCCTCGGGCCTGCGCTCGCGCACCGGGCGATAGATCATCCCGGCCTGGCAAAAGCGGCAGCCCTCGGTGCAGCCGCGGGTGATCTCGACGCTGGCGCGATCGAAGATGGCCTCGGCGTAGGGCACCGGGAAGCGCGTCGGGAAGGGGTAGGCGTCGAGGTCACGGACGTAGATTCGCTCGACCCGCTCCGGGGCGCCGGCCGCCACGCCTGCGGGCGTGCGCCCGACGACGACCTCGAGCCCGGTGCGCGGATCCTCGGCCACGGCGTAGAAGCTCGGCACGTAGATCCCCGGCATCTTCGCGGCCGCGGCCAGGATCGCCGCGCGACCGGCCTTGGCCGCGCGCATGCGGCCGATCGTCCGCAGGAGATCGGGCAGCACGTCCTCGGCCTCGCCGACCAAGAAGAGATCGATGAAGGGCGCCAGCGGCTCGCCGTGGGTGGCCGTCGGCCCGCCCGCGAGGACGATCGGCTCGTCGTCCCCGCGCTCGTCCGCGCGCAGGCTCAGCCCGCCGAGCTCGAGGTTGAGCAGCGCGTTGCTGTAGCTGAGCTCGTACTGCAAGGACAGGCCGACGACGTCGAAGTCACGCAGCGGCGTGTGGCTCTCGAGGCTGATCAGCGGCAGCCCGCGGGCGCGCAGCTCCGCCTCCATGTCGGCCCAGGGCGAGAAGGCCCGCTCACAGCACAGGTCCTCGGACTTGTTGATCAGATCGTAGAGGATCCGCGTGCCCAGGTGGCTCATGCCGATCTCGTAGAGATCGGGGAAGGCCAGCACGAAGCGGCAGCTCAGCGCGGCGTGATCTTTGACGATCGACTGCTCCTCGCCTCCGAGGTAGCGCCCGGGCTTTTGCATCCGGGCCAGGAAATCGGCGTAGGGGTGGCTCGCCATGGTCTGCGCTGGCATACCATGGGCTCGAGCACGAACCAGCCCCGGCTCCGCTCACTACGCGGACGTGACGGATCCCCGGGCCCGGAGGGGGTTGCGCCCTCCCCCTCGGCTCTTAAGATCGCGCCTCGAAGACCCAGCCCATGAAAGACCTCTACGCATCGCTCGGCGTCGAGCGGACGGCCTCCCAAGACGAGATCAAGAAGACCTACCGCAAGCTCACGCGCCAATTTCACCCCGACAAGAACCCCGGGGACAAGGCCGCGGAGGAGCGCTTCAAGGAGGTCTCCCAGGCCTACGAGGTGCTCGGCGACAAGGAAAAGCGCGAGCTCTACGACGAGTTCGGCGAGATGTCCCTGACCCAAGGCTTCGACGCCGAACGCGCGCGAGCCTACAAGCAAGCCCGCTCCCAGGGCTTCGGCGGAGGCTACGGCGGCTCCCCCGGCTTCGGCGGCGGCGGCTTCGGCCCAGGCGGCTTCAGCTACAACTTCAACGACTTCGGCGACGCCCGCGAGACCAGCTTCGACGACCTCCTCTCCCGCCTCTTCGGCGGCGGCCGGGTCCACGCCGGCGCCGACGCCTTCGGTCGCGGCGCCCCGCGCTCACGTCGCGGCCAGGACGTCCACGGCGAGATCAGCGTGACCTTGATGGACTCCCTGCTCGGCGTCACCGTCCCCCTCCGCGTCGAGACCAACGGCGACAGCGCACGCACCCTCGACGTCAAGGTCCCCGAGGGCATCACCGACGGCGGCAAGCTCCGCCTGCGCGGCCAGGGCGGCCAGGGCGACCCCGCCGGCGACATCATCCTCACCGTCCGCGTCCTCCCCGGCAAGAACCTCCAGCGCGACGGCACCAACTTGCGCTCCAAGCTGCCCGTCACCGCCCTCGAAGCCTATCGCGGCGGCCCCGTCGACGTCCCCACCCCCTGGGGCCCCGTCACCATGCGCCTCCCCGCCGGCGTCCAAAACGGCCAAACCATGCGCCTACGCGACAAGGGCGTCCGCCTCCGCGGAGAACCCCGCGGAGACCTCTTCGTGACCCTCGACGTCCGCCTCCCCCCACCCGGCGACGAAGAGCTCCTCGCGGTCCTCGAACGCCTCCAAGGCGAAGAAGAGCTCCGCCGCGAAGACGCCCTCGACTGAGCAACTCGCTCCCTGAAAGACACCCCCTCGCTCACGGGGACCTCCCCACGAGGACCAGCATGCTCCTCGCAAATGAAGAGCAGGCCGCTCGAGCGGAAGGGGCCCGCGCCGAGCACCGAGCCGGCTATGCTGCCACGTCATGTTGGTCGCCCGCCCCCCGGCGAGAGCGCAGGTGTGGGAAGGCTTCCGCCGAACAGGCCGCGGTGCACCGCCAGAAAGCAAGACCCCCGCAAACCGCCCCCCAAGAGCTCACCCCTGCAAGTCCCCCCCAATCTGCCGATGCAACACCGCCGGCGGACTGATCCGCCGCTCCCCAAACGCCCCCAGCACCCGCAGATTCACGTCCGTCTCGAACGCCTTCTCATACTTCGTATCCAACACATAAGCCTTCAACCGCAGCCGCACCGACACATAGCTGTCCGCGATCACCTGGCTGACCAACACCACCACCGGCTTCGGAAGGTACACATAGCGGCTCGTCACCGCCGCCTCGTTGACGATCGCCCGCGCCGCGTTCACGTCCTGATCGACCCCGATGTGGAAGTCCATCACCACCTGCATGTCCAGCGCCCCGTAGTTCCCGCAGGATGTGATGTCGCTGATGAACTTGTTGTTCGGGATCGTCACCACGTTGTCGTCGAGGGTCACCATCCGCACCGAACGCAGCCCGATCGCCGTCACGTCCCCGTACTGCCCGCCAAAGCTGATGCGATCGCCGACCTGAAACGGCCGGTCGACCATGATCATGATGCCCGCGATGAAGGACGCGACCACGTCCTTGACCGCGAAGCCCACCGACACCGCCACGGTCCCGCCGATCACCGTCAGCACCTTCTCGTCGATGTGGAAGCTCAACAAGATCACGACCACCGCGGTGCTCGTGTAGACGATGAACTGGAAGATCGTGGCGATCTTGTGGAGCAGCAGGCGACGGTTGGCGAACTGCTTGCTGAAGCGCTCGACGAGGTCCCGGGTGAAGCGGATCGTCAGCCACGAGCCGACGATCACGACCACGGAGGTGGCGACCCCGCTCCAGCGGATCATCCCGGCGATCTGGCTGAGGACCTCGGCGTCCGGCGCCGCCCCGAGCGTCTCGTCGAGGGCCCAGGCGAGGGCCGGCGAGAGCAGGGTCAGCGCCGCGAGCGAGAGCGTGGCCAGCCTGGCCGCCGCGGCTCGCAGGCGCGTGAGCGGCCCCCTCCGCCCGGGCGCGCGCGCCCGCTGACGCAGCGAGGGCTTGGACGAGGGCAAGGGAGCGAGCGAGGCATGCATGGCGGACTCCATCGCGTCAGATGACCAGCAAGTGCTGGCGGCGAAGCATGTTGGTGATCGCCCGGTACCAGTGCCAGGTGACCCGGTAGTGCTCCCCGCGGACCTGGACGATCCAGCCGCGCGCCTGGGCGAAGCGCAGGGCGTCGGCGACGTCGGCCGGGGGCAGCTGGGTGCAGGCGACGAGGTCCGAGGGGCTGGCGACCTCGAGCTGGACGACCGCGCGGAGCACGAAGTGCAGCGTCGCACCAACGTCGTCGAGGGCGGCCGCGGAGGGCTCTTGAAACAGGCGGACCTTGATCTGGGCGGCGGGCGTGCCCGCGGCGTGGAGGACCAGAGACTCGCGCCAAAAGTGCAGCGCGACCGCGGGGTTGCCTTTGGCGTAGTCCCAGAGGATCCGATAAAAGCCGAGTTCGGCGCGCTCCGACTCGCTCGGCCGGCGGGTCAACTCGCCCTCCCCCACCGTCGCCACGTCGAACTGCCGGGGGATCACGATGTCGTCGAAGACCGGGACGACGCCGGCGCTGTCACAGCGCGCGCGGATCAGCGCGCCGATCTGTTTCTCGCTCCAGCGCTCGAGCTGGACGATCTGATCGAAGAACACCCGATCCCCCCGGGCCCGGGACACATACTGCCAGGCCGCGGCGCCGATGGTCGTGACCCAGGAGGCCTCGCCGCGGACTCGGCGAGCGAAGTCGGCGAAGTTGTCGAGGCCATCGAGCCCGCCGATCGCCGGGCGGACGAGGCGGTGGGCGTCGTCGATCAGGAAGATCAGCGGGGCCTGATCGGAGAGCACGTCAATGATCTCCTCGGCGCTCGCGTGGCGGTCGAGGCCCACGGACTCGGCGATCCGCCGCTGGAGCTGGCGAAAGCCGCCGGGCGGGCACTGGATGCGCCGAATCGTCAGCTTGCCGTACTCGTCGTGGCGCTCGCCCTCTCCGAGGGCCAAGACCGCGGCCGCCCTCGCCGCCTCCTCGCGCGCGTCCTCCTCGTCCGACACCTCGCCCACGCTATCGGCCACGCTCGGCTCCTCGTGGACGTAGCTCTTCGAGCGAGCCTCGAGCTCCTCGGCGAGGCGGGACAAGAAGGTGCTCTTGCCCGCGCCGCGCTCGCCGATGACCGCGCTGATCGTCCCGCGCTGGCTGACCTTGAGCGCGCTGACCTGATCGACCGCCAAGCGGGCGACCTTGGCCAGGGGATCGGGGAGCCCGTGCGTATCCTCGAGGGCGACGTTGGGGTCGAAGCGCGCGTAGACCTCGGCGGTGATCGGCTTCGCGGCCGCGTCGTCCTTGCGCGCGCCGGCCTGGCGGGCGACCTCGCGGCGGAACATCCACGCCAGCACCCGGCGCGTGGCCTCGAGGGCCGTAGCCCGGTGCAGCAGCCAGCGGGCCACGCCGCGGCCAAAGAGATAGGCGCCGGCCACCGTGGCCGCGGCGAAGCTGGCCCAGCCCTCCGTGTTGCCGCGGATCCACCGGGTCAGGGCGTTGTCGGGGATGTCCTCGTCGGCCTGAAAGCGCGCGAAGGCGTGGCCGCGCCACCAGTGGATCAGCACCAGCAAGATCGGCAGCGCGGCGATCCACATCAGGCTCCCGACCCAGCGGTGGATCGCGCCACGGCCGACGATCTCCTCGGTCAAGGACAGCACCAGGCCGGTGAACACCACGGTCATGCCGACCAGGCGCAAGGAGCGAATGCGCAGCTCCGCCGTCCCCGGCGTACCGCCGAATGTCTGGCTCTCCCGGGCCGCGATCGCGTCGACGAGCAGGATCACCGTGAGCCCGACGAGCACCCAGAGCACGACCAGCCACAGCGCCGCGACCTCGAGCACCCGCTCGCGCTCGAGGATCACCCGAAAGATCACGGCGAAGAGGGCCAGCAGCTCGAGCGGTCGACGGACGCGGCTCAGATACCAGACCCCCGTGGCCAGCACGCCGCCCAGCTGCGGGGAGCGATCGAAGCGCCGAAAATAGTCCCGCGCCTTGGCCAGGGTCACGTCGGCTCGGCGCCGCCAGGCGCGGAAGATCAGCAGCGCCAGGGCGAGCTGCATGACCGCGAAGATCACCGGCAGCGGCGAGGCCTCGAAGCGATCCATCAAGGTCCGGCCCAGGCGCGGCAGGCTGCGCACGCGAAAGCGCAGCTCGAGCACGATCTGCTCGATCTCGCGGCGGACCTGCTGAATCCCGTCGATGCCGAAGCCCGTCATCCGCCGGCGCAGCTCCGCGCTGCCCATGTCGAGCAGGCGCAGGCGGGCCTGGTTGAGCAGCACGATGTCGTCGCGCCCGCTCGCGGCCGCCGTCCAGTTGACCTCGTCCTCGAACGCGCGCAGCGCCTCGGCCTCGGCCTCGACCCGCGCGCGCAGCTCGGTGAGCTCGTCGAGGTCGACGTCCCGAGGCAGGCCCGCGAGCGGCTCGCCGACCTCGCTGACCTCGCTGGCGCCGAGGGCCTCGAGGGCCTCGCGCAGGCGGCCGCGGGCGTCCGCGAGCGCGTCGCGGACGTCACTGTGGAGCGCGTCGGCCTCGGTCTCGCGCGAGGCGTTGTCGACGCCCGAGCTCAGCGCGGTGACCTTGCGATCCCAGCCCAGCGCGACCTCGTGGGCCGAGCTCATGTCTTGCTTGCGCCGGTTGAGCCGGGCCTTGTAGCGCGCGTAGGCCTCCTGCAAGCCGAGCAGCCGCGCCTGCTCTTCGGCGATGCGGCGCGTGGCCTCGGTGCGGGCCGCAGCCGCGGCGCGCAGGGCCTCCTCGCGGGCGCGGGCGGCCTTGTCGGCCTCGTCCTCGGCCTCGTTGATCTCCTCCTCGACGGCCTCCTTGCGCGCCTCTTCGGCCTCGAGCAGGCGCTCGGCGGCCTCCTCGGCCTCGACCGCCTCGCGGTGGCGCCGGTGGGCGTCGAGCAGCGCCTGGCGCTCCTCGGACGTCAACCTCAAGATCCGCAGGCGCTGGGCGTCGAGGGCGTCCTCTGCGTCGACGAGCGCCTTGGCCAGCGCCGGATCCGGGCGCCAGCCTTCCCCTGCCGCGTCCGTCCCGGCCGCATCCGTCCCGGCAGCATCCGTCCCAGCAGCATCGACTTGGCCGCCCTCGCTCGTCTTCTCCCCGCCCTCGCCCGCGTTGGGATCGGCGCCCGAGGGCGCGCCGGGCTGCTCGGGCTCCCCAGCTTTCCCCTCCCCTGGCTCGGGCACCTCGAGCAGGCCCAGCGCCCGGCGCAGGCGCTGATCGTCCGCGAGCAGCTCCCCGGCCGACGCGAGGTCGAGCTGGAGCAGCGCCTTGGCGTCGACCTTGGGGTCGAGGGTGCCAGCGAAGAGCGCGTCGATCTGCTGCGCCAGGGTCTTCATGGTCGCGAGGCGCTCACGGGCGAGCATCTCGGCCGCGCGCGCGTCGACCTCGGCCGCCTGGCGACGACGGTGCGCGGCGATCAGCTCGGCGCGCTCGTCCGCCGGAAGGATGAACAGCCGCCAGTAGGCGCGATCGAGCTCGGCCTGGGCCCGCTCGAGGGCTGAAGCGTCCTTGCCCGCCTGCGGCGGCGCGACCTCTTCGGGCGCAGGTAGAGCCTCGGGATCGGGGGGCGTCGGTCCACCGCGGCGCTTGCCCATGGCGCGGATCCGCTCGGCCTCGGCCGTGGCGGCGGCCCGGGCCGCGAGCCGCTCCCGGCCGAGGGCGACCGCTCGCAGCACGGCCAACATGTCGCTCCCCTCGGGGCCGGCGAGGTCGACCTCGAGCAGCGCGTCGATGTCCACCGAGGGATCGAGGGTCCCGTCGATGAGCGCGTCGATCTGTGCGCGGCGCAGCTCCAGCGTAGCGACGACCGTGGCCGCGTCGGGCTGAGCGTCCCCCGCCTTCGCGGCCGAGTCTCCGGTCGCCGGGGTCGCCCCCTGTGCGTCAGCGCCAGCGGGGCCGCCCTCCCCCTGGCCGCCCTCCCCCTGCCCCCCCGCGGGCGGCGCCGCGAGGCTGCTCGTGGCCAGGAGCACGAGCAGCGCGAGCACAGCAAAGACCGGGAGCCTTCGCCTCCACCAGCGCCTCTGACGATCGTCGATCCCCACGCGGATTTCCTTGGCTCGGACCCTCGCTCACCTCGGCCTGGCTCAGACCGCGGCGGCGACCCCCCATCGCTTGAGCTGCGCGCGACTGGCCGGGTTGGCGATGTGGGCGACGCGGGCGCCCGTCTGACAGATCGGGTTGGTGCTCCGACCCACGATCACCCCGGAGATCGGCGACCTGTACTCGGCGATCACGTCGCCGAACACGTTGGTCACCGAGGCGATGACCTCGCCCTCCTCGACCTCGTCGGTGACGTCCGGGTAGACGCGCAGCAGGCCGCCGTGGTGAGCGTAGATCCAGCTCGATCCCGAGCAGAACACGGGCGGATCCCCGGGGGGATCGACGGCGTCGGGGATCATCTGGAGCTCCGAGAGCACGTTGCGGACCCCGGCCAGGGAGTCGCGGATCAGCCGGGCCTGAAAGCGCAGCGGGTTGCCGACCTCGACGGTGATCGCCGAGATCCCCAGCTCGCCTGCGGCCTCGCGCAAGGTCCCGTCCTTGGCCTCGTTGTGCACGACGATCTCCGGGTGCTGGAGCGCGGCCATCTTGGCCGTGTCGCGCTGCTCGAGGTTGGCCCGCACGTAGAGCGAGTTGATGCGCCCAAAGCTCGCCGTGTGCAAGTCGATCAGGTAGTTGAAGCGGCTGACGATCCGGTCGAGGAAGCGGTGGGCGTAGACCTCGGCCGAGTTGCCGCCCTCGCGCCCGGGCATGGTCCGGTTGAGGTCGAAGCCGTAGAAGGTCCGACTGTTGGCCAGGTAGGCCGGGAGGTTGACGATCGGCACGCCGACCACGGTCCCGCGCAGCTGCGTCGGCTCGAGGCCCGCGAACAGCTTTTGGATCACCCGGATGCCGTTGACCTCGTTGCCGTGGACCACGGCCGTGACCCCGAACACCGGGCCGTCCTCCTGGCCGCGGGCGACGATCACCGGCAGGTGCAGGGCGTTGCCCGAGCCGTCGTGGATCAGCTCGACGCCCAGGCGCGCGCTGGTCCCACGTGCGACCGCGTCGAGGTCGAGGGCCTCGCTGACCGTGACCTCTGACTGAAACAGGCGCATCAGGCCATGATCTCCTGGAGCAGGGCCGGATCGTCGTTGAGCGAGCGGAACAGCTTGGCGCGCAGCTGGCCCTTGCTCGTGAGCAGGCGCTGGGCCATCTGGTCGATCGCCGAGGTCGCGAGCACGGTCTGGATGTAGGCCTCGATGAGCTCGTCGATGCCGACCCCGAGGGCGTTGAAGTCCTTGCGGTCCATGAGCATCAGCCGCCCGGTGTCGCTGTCCCAGCCCGCGCCCTCGCGCTTGATCGACAAGTTGGTGCCGAGCATCTCCCAGCTGGTGTAGTCGTGACCGTCGAGGCTCGCCATCAAAGGGGCCCTGGCCTTGCGTGCGTAGATGACCAGGGGGCGAAACCCGCCGGCCCCGCCCATGACCATGACCCGGAGATCGGCGACGAAGATGTTGCCGCGCTTATTGGGCATGGTGCCCACGTGGTAGAGCCGCCCGGACTGGCCCAGGGAGCTCCAGCTCGCGTTGCCGATCAGGCTCTGGACGATGAAGCGGTCGTAGCGGTGCTCGCTGGCCATGAAGGCGTCGAGCTCCTCCTGGCGGGTGATCGTGTAGACGCCCTGGCCGGCGTTGGCGTAGGGCACCTTGATGACCGCGTGGCCGCCGAGGCGCTGAACCCACAGCGGGATCTCGCGCTTGGACACGTCCCAGGTGGTCTCGGGCGTGCGGATCGCCAGGCCCGAGCCCATCAGCGTGCCGTTGTAGAAGTCGTAGGCCTTGGCCGCGACCATCTTGTTGCGGCCGCCGGCGAGGCAGGCGATCACCGGGTTGAAGATCGCGGTCTTGCTGGCGACCGGCAGGCGGTTCCACGGCCGCTGGGTCACGTAGCGGAAGCAGGCGCGGATCGGGATCCACTCGTCCTTGGCGTCGCGGATCTCGAGCACCCCGGCGTCGAAGCGGGCGCGGGTCTCCTCGGCGCCGTCGGGGAACTCGACGAGGTGGACGGGCTCGTCGAGGATGTCCGCGAGGGCGGCCGCGTAGCCCGAGGCCTCCATGGGGTTTTTGTCCCAGAGCACCGCGACCTCGCCCGGGGGCAGGCGGCGACCCCGGAGCCAGGGCACGAAGGTGTGCTCGAGGTTGCGGCGATAACCGAGCTGCTCGTCGTGCTCCTCGTAGGAGGGCATGGATTTTTGGCCAGAGGGGCAGGAATTGGTCTCGACCACGACCATCTGCCGGCGCCCGGCCTCGGTCGTCACGTGGAGCAAGTCGGCCCCGGCCCAGCGGAAGAGCTTGGGCTCCGTCTCCAGGACCGCAGACAGCGCGGCGGCGTTGACCCGAGGGTGGAGGTGGCAGTAGCGGCTGACGATGCGCTCGTTGCTCAGGGCCAGGAAATAGCGCACCAGGGGGTGCAGCTGGGCGTTGAGCACTCGCGGGTAGAAGTGGCGCTCGGGCTCGAAGCTACCTGGCGGTACGCGCTCGTAGCTTGGCGCTCCGGGACCGCCATAGTTCGGCGGGGGGGCGATCTCGGGCTCCGGGGCGGACGCGGGGTCTTGCTCGGGGGCGGACATCTGGGCGCAAACTAACACGGTTGGCCGCCGCGGTGCTCGGCGCGCGCGCGTCGGGATCCCGCCGCGCGCCGGTGCTAATCTCCGGCCCGAGACCCCGCGTGAGCGACTCCCGAAAAGCGCAGGACGGCCCGGCGACCGCGGCGATCCACGAGCGATGGCAGGCCGAGGCGGACCTGCTCGCCGACGGCCGCGAGCGCCTCGAGGCGCTGTGCGCGACGACTCGCTACCGCCACCTCTTCCCGGGCGGCGCCAACATGGCGCTGCTCTTTCGCGCCTACCAGGACCTCGAGCGCTGGCGCATGGTCAGGCGCCACAATCGCGAAGACGCGATCATCCCCTGGAGCGAGCGTCGCTACTTCGCCCGCCGCCTCGCCGCGCTGGTCCGCGAGGACGCCCTGGCACGAGACCGCCGCCTGCTGTGGCGCTACCCCCTGCCCCGCCCCCGGCCGCTGAAGACCTCGCCCCCCGATCTCGTGCGCGAGGCCCTGACGGCGGTCGACAGCGACGCCTGGGGAGAGGTCATCGCCATCGTGCACGGCATGCCGAACAAGGGCGCCGGTGCCAGCGCCGGCGCGCCCCCGAGCCCGCCCAGCCGCGATCAGGCCGAGCAGCCAACCCAGACCGACCAGCCCGATCCGCTCGACCCGCTCGACCAGATCGACCAGATCGAGGCCGACAGCCGAGGTGGGGTCGCAGCCAGCGGCGAGGTCGGCACGGCGCGCACCACTGACGCGGACGCCCCCAAAGCCAGCGCCAGCGCGTCCTCCAGTCAGGGCGCCAGCGCGTCCTCCAGTCAGGGCGCCAGCGCGTCCTCCAATCAGGGCGCCAGCGCGTCCTCCAATCAGGGCGCCAGCGCGTCCACCAGTCGAGGCGCCAGCGCGTCCACCAGTCGAGGCGCCAGCGCCTCGGGGCAGCGCGCCGCCAGGGTCCACCGTGGCCTCCAGCAGTTTCGCGACGGGCTGATCAACGCCGCGCTCCAGCACCCCCAGCAGATCGGCCGGCTGCACCCGCAGTACCTCCAGTTCATGGCCTCGCCGCAGCCCACGCGGCGGCGCTACCCGGTCGCCAACATGCTCCTGGTCAAGCTGCCCTTGCAGCTGCTCATGACCCTGGTGCTGATCTTCAACCTCGCCTACCTCGGCGCCTACTACTTCTTCAACGACGAGCGCCTCGGCGAGTTCCTGTCCGACAAGATCGGCGGGCTGCTCGACGGCGATCTCGAGATCACCTACGCCCACTGGACCCCGATGCTGATCTTCGATCTGCTGACGGGTCGGCCCACGCACCTCGAGGCCCGCGAGGTCTCGGTCTGGGAGCCCTACAAGCTCGACGGCGGCGAGAAGAGCCGGCGCACGGCCTACGCCGAGCACGTCGAGCTCTCGCTCATCCTCCACGAGATCATCCCCTGGAACCGCCTCGGCGTGCCCAAGCTCGTCGAGATCCCGTGGTTCTTGCACTTCACGGAGGTCCGCAACCAAGGCGAGCTGTGGGTCGAGGTCCGCTCCTATCAAAACGAGCACCGCGACGGCGCGTGGATGCTCAGCTTGATCAACGCCTTCGATCCGATCGACGACCTCGAGGCCCCCGAGAACCTCAAGAAGCTGTCCTACCGCATCGACCACGGCGACCTCCACGGGCTCTCGCTGACCCTCGACCTCGAGGAGCGCTCGGGCTGGGCCACGCACATCGACTTCGAGGACATCGAGGTCGCCCTCGACTTCGAGAGCTGGGCGCCGGAGGACGGCCGCCCCGACACCTTGCCCCTGGCCTACGCCGTCGAGGCCAGCGGCGGCAGCGGCAGCTTCACCATCGCCCCGCTCCACGACGGGCCGATGCCGATCGCGGCCCTGTCCGAGCTCGAGCTGGCCTCGGGCATGAAGTATCGCCCCCTCGGCGACGTGTGGATCGCCGGCGAGGCCGAGTTCGCCGGCTCGCCCTCGGTGTTCAGCGGCCGGCTGCTCGACGCCTTCGGCGACATCGGCTTCGACTTTCGCCTGGCCACGACCGACGTCGGCCCCGTCGCCGAGGTCCTGTTCCCGCCCGAGCCCGACGACAGCGGGGTCATGCGCGCGATGATCGACGGGCACGGCTCGCCGGCCAACCTCGAGGTCATGGGCCCCGTCGACGAGGTCGTGCTCGACATCGTCGGCCAGGGCCTGACCCTCGATCTCTTCCCCGAGTCGGCCTGGGCCATCGACGACGTCGACGTGGCCATCAGCCTCGCCCAGGATCCCCTGCCCGACGTGTGGGCGTCCCTCGATCACCCGGCAAACGCCGCCGCCGAGGCCCGCGCCCGCGGCGAGTACCCGCCCCCGGATCCCAACGACCCCGACGGCGCCCCGCTGCCCGACGAGCGCCCCGACGAGCGCTGGATCGTCTACCTCGACACCTTCCGCGGCGCCGCCCTCGACGGCAGCGTGCGCCTGCACCGGCGCGGGCGCCAGGATCACATGGTCATCGCCCAGGAGGGCGAGCCGCTGCTGATCTCGGTGTTCGTCGACCTGCTCGGCGTCGACCTCGCCAAGCTCACCCCCGACGATCCGGAGCTCGGGGAGATGCTCGCGGGTCAGGCCCGCGGCGGCGTCCAGGTCCACCAGGTCGTGATCGGCGAGGACGGCCCCGATCACATCGAGGCCGAGCTCCAGCGCGTGATCGTCAACCGCGACAACGGCCCCGAGGACGACCACCTGCCGAGCACGATCAACGTCGACGGCGAGGTCATCTGGGACGCCGTCGAGGGCGTCGACATGCGAGGGCTCCGCGTGGGCGTGGACGGCGGCCAGCTGCGGGTCAGCGGGGGCATCGACGCCGACTTCGAGCAGCTCGAGCCGAGCTCGGCGAGCGTGCGCGTGGACGACGGCGAGGCCTTCCTGCGCGCCTTTGGCCTGCCGCGGTGGTTCGACCGCCTGGCCGTCGACTTCTCCTTGTCGGGGCCGCTGACCAACCCGCGCGGCTCGGGCAGCCTCGACGTCGTCGGGGCCGGCAGCGGTGCCCTGGCCGTCGACGACATCCAAGGCGCGTCCTTGCGCTTCGATCGCGGGACCTTGACCCTGCGCAGCAAGCAGGTCGAGATGCTCGGCGGGCACGGGCCGCTCGAGGCCGAGCTCGGGCTGCTGGCCAACGGCAAGGCGCTCAGCGATCCCCGCATCCGCCTGGCGCTGAGCCTCGAGGACATCAACCGCGGCGACATCCTGGGCAGCGGCATCGGGGCCTCGGACGCCAAGATCGAGCTCCAGATCGACGACGGCCTCGGCGGCCCCGTGCGCATGTCTCAGCTCCAGGCCCGCGGGGGCGCCTACGCCGACATCTTGAGCCTGGCCGGCGTCGATTACCACGACGCCGAGGCCAGCTTCGCCTTCACCCGCGACGGCCTGCAGATCGACCACCTGAGCCTGGCCTATCACCGCCCGGTCAGCCCCGCCCTGCGCCCCAAGGTCAGCGCACCGATCGGCAGCGTGACGGCCACGGGCACCGTGGGCTTCGACGACGACCCGGCCCTCAATCTCCAGGTCGAGGCCACCAACGTCCCGCTCTCGGGGCTCGCGTCCTCCTTTGGCGAGGACCTGCCGATCCGCGGCCAGGTCGCCCGGGGCAGCCGCCTGGCGGTCACCGGCAGCCTCCGCCGCCCCCAGGTCGAGGGCCAGCTGGTGCTCGCGGATCTCGGCGCCGCAGGGGTCCCCCTGGGCGGCGGGGTGCTCGAGTTCTCCAGCGACGACCAGCCCTACGTGCCCGGCGACCCCGAGCTCGAGCGGGCCGCGACGGCCGCCCACCGGCGCGTGCGCGTGCAGGGGGATCTCCAGGCCCCGAGCCCCGAGTTCAGCGACGAGGGCGACCTCGACTGGCACGTCGACGCGACCGTGGCCTTTGGCGGCCAGTCCACGGACGCCATCGAGGCCGCCGTCGACCTGCGCTTCGACACCCTGCCCCTCGACAACCTGCTGACCCACCCCAGCCGCGAGCAGTGGCGCACCCACGTGATCGGCGGGCTGCACGGCCTCAAGGTCGAGGCCCGCTACTGCCCCAGCCACGAAGACGGCCAGGTCCCGCTGCTGGCCGAGTGCGCCGAGCTCGACCCCGAGGATCCGCGCTCCTTGGCCGGCGAGCCGCTGCGCGTCGACCTCAGCCTCGCCCAGCTGTGGTACCGCGGACGCCGCGAGGGCGCGGGCTCGGTCACCGGCGTCGATCCCTGCCTCGAGCGCGACACGACCTGCTCGCTCAGCCCCCTGCGCGCCCAGCTCGACGGGACCAAGCTCAGCCTCGCCCAGCCGTGGCAGATCCAAAGCGGCGGCAAGCAGGGCGCGGTCATGCAGATCGACGGGACCTTCGACCTGTCGAGCACCGAGTCCCCCGAGCGCGCGGCGGCCGAAGTCGAGAGCGAGAATGACGAAGACGGCGCTGGCCGCAGTCGCGCGCGCAAGTCCGAGCGCGACGCCGACAGCGAACGCCGCTGCATCCCCGGCACCCCCGACAACGCCAGCTTGCCCCCGGGCGAGACCTCCGCGACGATCGTCGGCGGCCTCGACTTCGCCGCGCTCAGCCCCCTGCTCAGCCCCTACGGCTTCGCCAGCCCCCAGGGCCGCCTCGACATCGACCTCGCGCTCACCGGCGTGGTCGCCAGGCCGACGATCACCGGCTTCGTCCGCCTGCCCGAGGGCGAGCCGCTGGTCCTCGACCTCGACGACGGCGCGACCCCGGAGGCCGGCCGGCGCAAGCGCCCGATCCCCATCGAGGTCGCCAAGCTCGACCTCCAGATGTCCGGCGGCACCGTCTACCTCGCCGACGCGAACATCGAGGTCTTCGACGAGAGCCTGCGCTTCGGCGAGATCGGCAACTGGCCCAGCTACGTCGACCTCGCCGGGCCGTGCTCGGGGCGCTTCGCCCTGCGCGGCGCGGGGACCATCGACGGCCACATCCTCCAGCGCCTGCTCCCCGGCATGCTCGAGGGCAGCGGCGGCGCCGTGGAGCTGACCCGCTTCCAGGCCGTGGGCGACATCGCCAAGCTCGGCGCCAGCGTGGATCCGAGCGAGGGCCCGCCCCCGGCGCTGCTCGACGGCCTCGACGCCACGCTCAGCTTCCAGCGCAAGGCCCTGCGCATGACCGTGTCCGAGTTCGGCGAGCTCCGCCTCGCCGGCGGGACCGTCGAGGTCCACCAGTGCACCGCCGCCCGCCCCTGCGGCACGCCGAGCGGGGACGACCGCGAGGGCCGGCGCGATCGCGGCGTCGCCCTGTGGCTCGGGGATCGCCGCACGGCCACCTCGCAGAGCCGACCGAGCGAGGCCCTGACCTTGCGCGTGGGCGATCGCGGCCGCGCCTACCTGTGGGGCGAGCTGATGATCGACGACCGCTTCAGCGAGCTCCAAAACGCGTCGATGACCGGCTCGGCCGACGACTTCCCGCTCTCGCTGACCGACAACTCCGGCCGCCCGGAGCTCGAGGCCGCGCTGAGCAGCGACCGCATCAGCCTCGACCTCGAGGGCAGCAATGGGCGGATCTCCGGCAAGGTCCTCGTCGATCGCTCGTTTTGGCTGCGAGACGCCCGCCAGGGCGTCGCGGTGCTGTCCTTCGCCGATCCGACCCCCGCCCCGCCCTCGCAGCTGCCCGAGTTCGTGCGTGACCTCGAGCTCGACCTCGAGCTCGAGACCGGGGCGCCCTTCCGCGTCGACAACAACGTCGCCAAGAAGCTCGAGGCCAGCGCCAAGCTCCAGCTCGCCGGGACCGTGGGCGACCCCGACCTCGACGGCACGATCACCGTCGAACGCGGCGTCGTCGACGTCGACATCCTCGGCGGGGCCTACGACGTGCAGGGCGGCAAGGTCGTGCTCGGCGACCAGATCGCGAGCTCCCAGCTCGACCTGTCCGCGACGCGCCAAAAGGCGATCAAGATCAACAACCAGCTGCTGACCTTGAACCTGCGCCTCAGCGGCACCCTCGACGCGATCCAGTGGGAGTGCAGCGCCCCCGGAGACACCTCCGGCGCCCTCGCTACCACCCGCGGCTGCGTGGACTATCTGATCTTCGACGCCGGCAACACGGACCTCGCCAAGTCCGACGTCCGCGAGACCCGCAGCAACAACAGCCTCCTGGGCACGCGCTTTTTGCCCCTCGCCGGCCGCTTGACCCAGGTGGAGGTCAACGAGGTCCTCGAGCGCGAGATCCCCCGGGCCGAGGCCTACATCCCAATCGTGCGCTTCCGCGCCGACCAGCTCGGCGTGCTGATTGAAGCCGAGACGCGGCCCGAGTGGCTGCGCTGGGGCTGGGGCCGCCTGGGGCTGAACTTGACCTACCTCCGAGGTTACCCTGGGTCGGTGATCCGCGACAGCCGCTCGTTCTCCGGCATCCTCGAGATCCTCGAGAACACCGGCATCGAAGCCACCTTCGGCGCCCGCAACTACAGCAACCGCGTGCTGATCCTGGACCCCCCGAACTACCGCTCGATCCAGTTCATCCAGCGCCTCGAGGTCCCGACCCCGCGCTGACCCTCGCGCTCCGCGACCTGCCGTCCGCTCTCGCTCCCCCGATGCCCTCGTCGCCCAACGCTCGCCGCCCCGCGGCGCGAGGCCCCTTCGCGGCCTGCTCGGGGCTACTCGGGCTCGTGATGCTCGTCGCGCTCCTGCTCGCGCCGCGCGGCGCCGTGGGTGCGCCCCCAGACTCGGATTCGGAGTCTGGGACCGAGACCCAGACCGAGACCGCTGACGAGGCGAGCCCCGGCGACAACGACAGCGACAGCGACAGCCCCGACGAGGGCGGCGAGTCCTCGCCCTCGAGCGCCTCCGAGCTCATCCCTCCCGAGGGCCTCCCCCCCGAAGGTCCGCTCCCCCCAGGCGCCGAGGAGCAGGCCGACCAGGACCGAGACGAAGACGAAGGCCAAGGCCAAGCTGGCGACGGACCCGGGCCCGAGGACGACGCTGACGGCCCTGGAACCGGCCAGGGCACCGGCGAGCCCAGCCAGACCCCCCAGAACAAAGAAGACGAGGCGGACGAAGACGCCGCCCTCGCCGTCGGCGGCTGCGAGATCCGCAACCGCGGCGACCCCCTCTACCCCGTGGTCCAGGCCCTCGGCGCGCTGCGTGCCGGCCGGCTCGAGGTCCTCGACTGCCGCCAGGTCACCGAGGCGCGCAGCAACCGGCTGCTCGAGGCGCGCATCCAGGGCGCCGACCAAGAGCTGCTGCTCTACCGCCTCGAGACCCTCGCCGCCGACGGCTTCGAGGTCTACCTCGCCCCCGTCGGCACCCACGAGGTCCTGCTCGGCGCGCGCCCGGCCGTGAGCAGCGGGGCCGTGCTCTACGTCAACGTCGACACCATCAGCCTGCGCGGCTCCTTCGTGGAAGGCGACGACCGCGAGCGCGTCGAGATGGTCCTCGGCCTACAAAGCGGCAACTTCTACCCCTTCGAGTACTCGGCCCGCCTCGCCGAGCTCGGCTACCGCGCCGAGTTCTTGCCCGTCGGCGAGGGCGAGGTGCTGATCGAGGTCCGCCCCGGCCGCTCGATCCGCCGGGTGCGGGTCCGCGGCCACACGCCCCTGGCCAAGCGCGACGTCCTGCGTCAGCTCACCTTCCAGGCGCAGCCCGGGAGCCTGGCCCGCGGCGAGTGCATCGAGCCCAAGGTCCTGCGCCAGGGGGATCCGCCGCCGATCTGCGACGCCCGGGACATCGCCTGCCTCGAGTGGGAGCGCGACGAGGTCGCGCACATGGACGAGTTCCTGTTCGACAACGGCTACCTGCGCGGACACGCGTCCTTGGCCCTGGTCTGCGGCCGCGAGTCCGACGAGGCCGACCTCTACGTGCTCCTCGACAAGGGCAAGCCCTACAAGATCGACCGCCGCGAGGTCAGCGTCGTCGGCACCGACGGCTCCCTCGACGCGACCAGCGAAGAACCCCTCGACGAGCGAGACGAGCGCTGGATCCGCCGCCAGTTCATCCCCAAGGTCCTCGGCGTGTTTCGGACCCGGGTCACCCGGGAGTTCATGGACAAGGCCGTGGAGAACGTCGAGCGCGCCTACGCCGAGCCCAACTCCGGCCTCGGCGGGTTCTGGCGCGGCTCCGGGGTGACCCCCCACCCCGAGGTCGACGTCGCCAGCAGCTACGACCAGCTCGATCGTGAGAGCCCGATCCTCGACTCCCACAACCTCCCCCTCGAGGTCAGCGTCTACCGCGGGCCGGCCGTCCAGACCGAGTTCAAGCCGAGCTTCGACCGCAGGCCCAGGCGCCGGCGCGAGTCCGGGCTGAGTTTCAGCGACACCCAGCTGCGCGCGCAGATCCAGCTCTTCAACCGCCGCGAGCCCGCGACCCCGGCCGCGGCCCGGCGCGAGTCCGCCAACCTGCGCGCCTACTATCAGAGCAAGGGCTACCTCTTCGCCCGCGTCCAGGGCCTGCACCTCGACTTCAAGTCCATCGACAAGCTGCGCTTCGAGGTCGACGAGGGCCCCAAGGTCCGCATCGCCAACCTCGAGCTCGTCCGCCCGGCGCGGCTGATCCCCGCCGTGGCCAAGCGCATCGAGGGCCGCTGGAACGAGGAGCGAGCCCTGCGCAAGGGCGGCACCTTCAGCGAGAGCGAGGCCCTCTCCGACATCCAGGCCGTGACCGCGGCCTACAACGCCGAGGGCTACCTCTGCGCCCAGGTCGTGCTCGAGATCGCGTTTTGGCGCCAGGGCCTCGACGGCGACGAGCCCGGGACCAAGGCCGTGCTCGACGCCCAGACCCTGCTCGACAGCGGCGGCGACCCGGCCTGGCTCGAGCAGTTCGACGCCGACGGCCTCGCCGGCGTGCTCTCGGCCGAGCGCGCCAAGGTCTGGGTCCGCGTCCGCGTCGAACCGGGGCCGCGGGTGCTGACCGCCGCGAGCGAAGAGGTCCGCTACCTCGACCAGCGCATCCCCGCGTCGCGCAAGGTCGACGACCTGATCATCCGCGATCCGAGCACCCAGGAGGTCGCCTGGGGCGCGCCCCGCATGCTCCGCGACAGCCCCCTGCGCCACCGCGATCAAGACGAGCCCGGCGGCGTACCCGTCACCCTCAGCCTCGAGCGCGAGGCCCGAAACTTCGTCGTCGACCGCTACCGCGACAGCGGCTTCCCGATCGCCGACGCCGAGCTGACCTGGCGCTACACCAACGCCCGCGGCGAGAGCCTGCTGCTCAAGTCTGCCCGCAACCTCCCGGACTCGCGCTACGGGATCTGCACCGCCCGCGCCCAGGATCCCGCCGTCGCCCTCGAGCCCGTGGTCAACGTCTACGAGGGCCGCCGCGGCGAATTCGGCGACACCTTGTTCCGCGGCAACTTCAAGACCAAGACCTGGGTGCTGCGCCGCGAGCTCGAGTTCGAGACCGGGCAGAGCTACAGCCAGCAGCTCGTCGACGCCTCCGCCGCGTCCATCGAGGCCACCGGCGTCGCCCGCTCGGTGACCATCACCCCCTACCCCGTCGGCTGCTACTGGGACGAGCCTGGGCCCTGCCAGGTCCACCAGGTCGTGGCCTTCGAGGAGGCCAAGGACGTGGCGATGACCATCGACTTCGGCTTTGGCGCGGCGACCCTCAACCCCTTTTACGTGTTCGCCAACCCCGCCTTCCCCAACCTGTTCGGGACCGGCTGGGACCTCTCGCTCGAGGGCCGCTGGGGCTTCGACCTGTCCACGGTGCTCGAGGGCTCGGACCTGTGCGCTGGCCAGGACTGCTACGAGCGCCTGGCCGCGGCCACCCTCTCGCGCCCGCACATCTTCGCCTCGGCCGTCGACCTCGACATCAACGGCCGCGTGCAGTCGCGGGCGACCCCGGCCCGCGGCGAGATCCTCAGCGTCGTCGGCTCCCTGCGCCTGAGCCGGCGCTTCCGCGAGTGGACCTTCTACGTCGGCTACCTGTTTCAGCTCGCCAACGTCAGCAAGGACATCGTCAAGCCGCTCGTGGGCGCCGAGGACGACTGGGTCAACCGCGGCGGCGGCGTGGTCGCGGACCTGACGGGGCTGATCGACACCGGCGTGCTCCTGACCCGGGTCGACAACCCCTTCAACCCCTACGACGGCTTCTTGGCGACCATGGACATCAAGCTCGCCAGCCCCTGGCTCGGCGGCAACGACTGGTGGGCGCGCATCGACCTGAGCTGGCAGCACTTCATCCCGATCCCGCGCACCCAAGACCGGCTCAACTTCCGCTACTCCCTGCGCTACGGCCAGCTCGTGCCCTTCCACGGCCCGGGCTTCGGCGGCGAGGAGGTCGGCACGGACACGGTCCCCGACGTGTGGCGCTACTACGGCGGCGGCACGGCGGACCTCGGCCTGCGCGGCATCCTGCCGGAGACCATGCTCGTCGACGTCGAGCAGGTCGAGCTGCCCTATGGCGGCGTGGTCTACCGGCCGCGGGCCCAGGGCGGCCACGTGCGGGCGATCGGCACCGTCGCGCTCCAGGTCACCTCGATCAAGGACATCTTCGGCGGCGCCCTGGCCCACTCGCTCTTCTACGACTTTGGGGTCCTCACCCAGTTTTGGTCCAAGGCGAACCTGCGCCGGGACTTTCGCCACTCCGTGGGGGTGAACTTCTTGAAGCTCGACATCAACATCGTGACCATGGCGCTGGGCTACGCGGTGTTGATCCCGGGGCGCTACAACGTTGGGGCGACGGATGATGTCAACGGGCGCCTGGTGTTCGATGTTGGGGTGACCTTCTGATCTTGTTTGGGGGGAGGACGGTTTGCGCGAGTGCTCGCTCCTCGCGGTGCACCGCGGCCTGTTCGGCAAAAGCCTTCCCACACCTGCGCTCTCGCCGAGTAGCCCGGGCCGCTCGATCCGCTCGGCGTGAAGCTTGCGGGGGATGAGTGGCCCCATCATTAATTGAAATGGAGAGTCAAAATCTTAATAAATTCTCCACCATGACCAAAATCACGGGGATTTATGGAGATAAAGCGTGATTTGAATTTGAAAACGCAAATCAATTTTGGAATCAAGAGGCTCCCCAAGGGGACGCCTTCTCATGCGCACTGCACACGACTCCAAGCTCGAGCTTCTTCTCTTCTCCGTGATCGCGCTGGCCGGGTGCGCGTCCGAGCCCGGCGCTGGCGGCGATGAAGCCGATGGCAGCGAGGACACCGATGGAGCGACCGAAGGCAGCGCTGGCCTGGATGAGGTCGGCGAAGAGACGGGCTCTGGCGAGGACACGGGCTCCAGCGAGGACACGGGCTCCAGCGAGAGCACCGACTCCGATTCTGGCGAAAGCACCGATTCTGGCGAGAGCACCGACTCCGGCGAGAGCACCGACGCCGGCGAGAGCACCGACTCCGGCGGCCAGGACCTCACGCCCCCCAGCGTGGCGGTCTCTCGCCCCTTCGACGGGCTCTACGTCAACGCGCGCACCTGGACGATCGCCGGCCAGGCCAGCGATGAGCTCGGCGTCGAGGCCGTCGAGGTCGTCGTCAACGAGGGGCCCGCCGAGGTCCTGGACACCGAGCTCGCGCAGGCGATCGAGTGGCAGGCCACGGTGGCCCTCGAGCGCGGCTGGAACACGATCGAGGTCAGCGCCCGCGATATGGCCGGCAACGAGCAGACGGCCAGCCTCGCGCTGCACCTGGGGCTGCCCGTGGCCGCTGGTGGGGCGCACACCCTGGCCTTCGTCGAGAGCGAGCAGGCCTGGGCCTGGGGGCGCAACAACGAGGGCCAGCTCGGGGCCGGGCTCGCCGACGATCAGGCCAGCCCCGTCGCCGTCGTCGAGCTCAGCGATCTCTGCTCCCTGGCCGCGAACCTCAACCACAGCCTGGCTGTGACCCTCGACGGCGCGCTGTGGGCCTGGGGGCGCAACGACGAGGGTCAGCTCGGCCTTGGCGAAGGTGAGGACCGCGACGTCCCCACCCTCGTCGCGTCCATCGACGAGGTCATGACGGTCTCCGCGGGTCAGCGCCACAGCCTCGCCCTGCGCGCTGACGGCACGGTCTGGACCTGGGGCTCGAACAGCAACGGTCAGCTCGGCCAGGAGCCCGCGCAGGTCGGCGTGCCCGCCCAGGTCGCGGGGCTCCCCGAGGTCGTGGCGATCGCCGGCGGCGGTGCCTACTCCCTGGCCGTCGCCGCCGACGGCAGCGTGTGGGCTTGGGGCAAGAACGCCGACAGCCAGCTCGGTCTGGGCGAGGGCGAGGATCAATACCTCCCCGTCGAGGTGCCCATCGAGGAGGCTAGCGGCCAGCTCGCGGTCACCGGCAAGGCCCACTCGCTCGTGATCGACACCAGCGGCCAGATGCTCGCCTGGGGCCTCGACGCCAGCGGGCAGATCGGCGTGGCGGGCAGCGGAGAGGACGTGCTCGCGCCCACGGCACCCAACGCGCTCGCGCTCGCCGAGATGATCGCCGCGTCCGGAAACCACAGCCTCGCCATCGCCGGCGACGCGCAGCTTTGGGCCTGGGGCGCCAACTTCTCGGGCCAGCTCGGCATGGGCGACGACGAGGACCGCAGCGAGCCCACCGCCCTCGCCGAGCTCGCGCAGACCCGAGCCGCCGCCGCTGGCCTCGCGCACAGCCTGGCTCTCGACGCAGACGGCCAGGTCTGGGTCTGGGGGCTCAACTCCTTCGGCCAGCTCGGCGACGGACAAGTCGGCAACGACCACAACAGCGCGGCCCCCTTGCTCGTCGCGCTGCCCTGATTTGGCCTGATTTGGGCTGACTCGGCCCCGCTCCCCCCAACACGAGGAACAAATAATGCTTCAGAAAATCGACACGCTGCTCTCCCCTCTCGCGCTCTCGTCCGCGCTGCTGCTCGGCTGCGCCGACACCGACACAGAGGCGGACACCAACGCGGACACCGACGCCGCCGACGACACTGGATCCGACGCCGACACCGACACCACGGGCGGCGACGAAGGTCAGCAAGAGGACGCCGGAACCACCGACGAGGCCGAGACGAGCGCCGACACCTCCACGGACACATCCGCGGATGGCGAGACCACCGAGGGCGCCGCCAGCTGCGAAGACCTCGAGGTCAACACGCTGCGCTTCGCCCAGCTCCAGCCCGAGCTGCCCGAGCTCGATCTCTGCCTCCACCACGAGGGCTGCGTCGAGGGCCCCCTGCTCGCGGACGCGGGCCTGCCCGGGCTGAGCTACGGCGACATCACCTACCTCGACGTCGCCGTCGACGCGGCGACCACCATCGAGTGGATCGCGGCCGGCTCCGAGTGCGGCTCCCCCGTCGACGGCGTCGAGCCGCTGACCGCGGACCTCAGCGGGGATCCCAAGGTCGCCATGCTGTCCGCGGCCGCCGCCAACCAGACCCTGGTGTTCTCCACGCTGGCCGAGGCCTTCAACGACTTCACCTTCAGCGTGTTCATCCACGCCGGGGACGCTGGCGCCGTGACCGTGGGCTGGGGTGATGGCGAGTGCGACAGCCTGTGGGCCTACTACGAGCCCATCGAGCCCGGGACCATGGGCGTCACCGAAGACGGCTACGAGTACTTCTCCTACCACTACGCCGGCGTGGTCTCGGCCGGGCTGTGCGAGGACGGGGTCAAGATCCTCGACGGATCGATCGACGCCGCGGCCGGCGAGGTCGAGACCTTCTTCTTCTACGGCGACGGCAGCGAGGACTACCCCTACGTGATCAAGCAGTGCCACGACACGGACGGGCAGAGCTGCGAGCTCATCGAGTTCGGCTAGCAGCCCCGCGAGACCATGTTGCGAGCGAGCCCGCGCCCGGAGTCACCGGGTCCGCGGGCTCGCCCTGTTAGCAGGATGTGATGGAACCCAGCGCGGCAGCCTCAGGGGCAGACCGGAGTGCCCACCAGGCGCGCCTCGTCTGAGCTGCCGGGGGATCCGCCCACGGCGCTGGCCACCTGCTCGCTGGTCAGCGCCGGCACGCACAGCTCACCGCAGTCGAGCGCGTAGCGGATCGTCTTGTCCACGACCTCCTCCTCCTCCTCTTCCTCCTCCTCCTCCTCGACGAGCGACGTGAGCCCGGCGACCTCGATGATGTCGACGATCTCGCACACGAGGTCGTAGCCCGGCGGCTCCGGCTCGAAGTACGTGGAGAAGGCGACCGAGACCCTGTCTTCGGGCCACTGCCCCTCCGCCGGACAATAGAACTGCTCGGTCGTCTCCGGACACTCCCCGGGGGCACAGTCTTGACGCGAGATGAACACCCGAGCCTTGCTCGTCGTGTCCACGCTCCCTCCATCCGGCGTCCAGGCGTACACATCCCCCGCGAGCACGAAGAACTTCTCGGCGAAGGTCCCGCTGCTCTCGTCCATGATCTTGGCGGTCTCACACTCGCCGCCGTCGACATGGACTCGCAGCCGGCTCTTGACAGCGCTCTCGTCGTGGATCGAGTTACAGATCAGATCGTTGTAGGCGCTGATCTCGAACGGCCGCAGCCAAGTCTCGGGGTCCGAGTCGATGGCGGTGAAGAAGGTGCTCTCGGCGTATGGCTCGACGGTCCGCCAGGAGGCCACCTGCGCGAGCAAGAAGCGCTCCTCGGGATAGGTGCGAACGACCACCGACTCGTCGACCGAGACGTCATCGTCGCAGCAGTCGAAGGCTGTCCCCTGGAGATGCAGGCGCGCGCCGAGCTCGAGCTCGACCGGCGCCTCGGCCGCGACCGTGTGCAGCACCAGCGTCGCGTCCACGACCCCGTCCCCCACGAAGCTGTCCGCTTGCGGATCATCGACCTCGCCGAGGCACGCCCCCGGCATGTCGGGATCGTTGCCCGATCCACCGCCGTCGATCGGCCCGCTCTCGAAGTCCTCGGGCGCCCGGACCATCGCCCAGGACGCGTATTCGGCCGTCTGCGAGTCTTCGCAGCCCTCCGCGTCGCTCCCCTCGAACGAGAGCGCGTCGAAGCGGATGAAATTGTAGGTGTACTCCCCGACCTCGAAGGGCACCCAGGGCGCACCATCGGCCTCGAGCAGGACCTCCACGCCGCCAGCCTCGACCGCGAGATCGTAGACCGTCCCCGCCTCGCAGTCCGACTCACAGGCCGCGGGGTTCGTCGGCGTGATCTCGAGGCCCGCGGCGCTGAGCTTCTCACCGGTGACGCCGACCGAGTACATCGGCAGCTCCGGCTCATCGAGGTCGATGACATCCATGCGCGTGACCTTGCAGCCGCCCTCACCGTCGGGCTCCGTATGAAAGTGGACCTCCCTACAGATCTCATAGGAGAGGATGTGCGGGTTGAAGTAGGGGATCCAATTGTTGTTGGGCAGCCATATCTGGATATCCTGCCAACTGTCGCCCTCGTCATCCATGCAGCGCTCCGCCCAGACCTCTGGGCCCCCCTCGGTTCCGAGGATCAGGTGCCGCACCTCGGGGATCGCACAGATGTCATCCGCCCCGTCAATCTCGATCGTCGGCAGCCCCTTGGGCACGGGGCAAGCCTGCGGCTCCCCCATGCCCTCGGTCTCACCTTGCGTGTCGTCTTCGTCGTCGCTCGTATCCGTGTCCCCGGTCGTCGTGTCCCCGGTCGTCGTGTCATCCGTGCTCTCGCCCCCCGAGCTCGAGCCCTCCGCGTCGGTCGTGGTCGAGTCCTCCTCTCCCGGCTCCGGCACGGGGCAAGCGAGCAACAAGAGGCCAGAGAGCAGAGGTATTTTTTGCCCGATTCGACCTTGCGACATGCGCTCATTTTATCGTCGGGAACCACGAGATTCACCGACGACGACATCCGCTCGCGGCGATTCCACGCGGTCACGAGATATCGAACCTCGAGGTCGAGGCGCTCAGGGGCAAGCCGGCAAACCCACGAGTCGGGTCGTGTGCATGTCATTGCGTGCACCTGCGCTGCCACCGACGACCTGCTCGCCAATCGACGCAGACGGACACAGGTCACCGCAGTCCAGCTCGTAGCGCGTGAGGTCCTCGTCCTCCCCCTGCCCCTCGACGACGTCGAGGATCTCGCAGACCAGATCGTAGCCGTCCCCCTCCGGCTCGAAGTCGTAGTCGAAGGCCACGCTGACCTCATCTTCGGGCCACTGCTCGTCCGCGGGGCAACTGGTCTGGACGCTGGTCTCGGGACACTCCCCTGGCGCGCAGCTCTGGCGCGAGATGAACACCCGAGCTTGGCTCACCGTGTCCACGGTCCCTCCGTCCGGCGACCACGTGTGCACGTCCCCCGCGAGCACGAAGAAGCGCTCGGCGAAGCTGCCGCTGTTTTCATCCATGATCTTCGCGGTCTCACAGCTTCCACCGTCCACGTAGACACGCATCCGCGTCATCTCGGCCTCAGCCCCGAAGTCCGTGATCGTCTCGCAGATCATGTCGTCGTGCGCGCTGAGCTCGAAGGGTCGCAGCCAGGTCTCGGGGTCCGAGTCGATGGCCGCGAAGAAGTCGCTCTCGGAAGAGGGCGGCAAGAAGCGCCACGTCGCCACCTCGCCGAGCAAGAAGCGCTCTTCGGGATAGCTGCGCACGACCACCGACTCGTCGACCGAGTAGTCATCGTCGCAGCAGTTGTATGCGGTCCCCTGCAGGTGGATGCGCGCGCCGAGCTCCAACTCGGCCGGAGCCTCGGCCGCGAGCGTGCGAAGCAGCAGCGTCGCGTCCAAAACCCCATCACCGACGAAGCTGTCCTCCTGCGGATCATCGACCTCCCCCAGGCAAGCTCCCGGCGTGTCGGGCTCGCTGCCCTCTCCCTCTCCCTCTCCCATCCCCGTATCCCCCATCCCCGTGTCTTCTGTCTCCGAGTCCGCCATCCCCATGTCCCCCGCCCCTGCCGAGCTCGCGCCTTCGCCCTCGCCTTCGCCACAGGCCGTCTCCCCATCCGAGCCCGGACCCGGCAGCGGGCAGGCGAGCAGCAAGAGCCCCGAGAGGAGTGGAAGCCTGCGATCAAAGTGTGCACGCGACATGACATTCACTCTATTCGCCAACGCCTAAAACGCCATCGAATCACTCAATAATTATTTGATTCGAATCATTGACGATTCGCACCGCATGACCGACCGAGTCGGCCCGCGGTGCGACTCGGCGACAGCTCAGATGCAAGCTGGCAGCGCTCGGGCCTGAGGCTGGTCCGCGCTCTGACTCGCCTGGACCTGGCTCGCGGCCGCGTCCTCCTCCACGCAGTGCTCACCGCAGTCGAGGCCGTAGTAAACGCTGTCCCCCTCATCCGTGATCTCGAGGATCTCGCAGATCAGGTCGTAGCCGACCCCCGAAGGCTCGAAGCCATAGGCGAAGTCGACGACGGCCCGGTCCTCCGGCCACTGGTCGTCGGCGGGGCACTCGGCGTCCTGCGTCGTCTCCGGGCACGCTCCTTGCTCGCAGCTCTGGCGCGCGATGAACACCTCCGCCTGGCTGTTCGTGTCACCCGTCTCCCCGCTGGGCGTCCAGGTGTGGACGTCACCGATGCGCACGAAGAACACGTCGGCGAAGTAGCCGGCGTTCTCGTCCATGATCTTCGCGGTCTCGCACTCGCCCCCGTCGACGTAGACGTGCATCCGATCCCGGACCGCGTCGGCGTTCTCGTGATAGTACGAGTCGCAGATCATGTCGTCGTGGGCGCTGAGCTCGAAGGGGCGCAGCCAGGTCTCGGGGTCGATGTCCATGTCCACGAAGAAGGAGCCGAGAAAGGCGCTCGCGGTCGAGGGCGGGAGCGTCTCCCAGGAGCTCACCTGGGCGAGCAAGAAGCGCTCCTGCGGGTAGCTGCGCACGACCACCGACTCGTCGATCGCAACGTCGTCGTCGCAGCAGTCGAAGGAAGTCCCTTGCATGTGGATCCGCGCGCCGAGCTCGAGCTCGACCGGGGGCTGTGCCGCGACGATCGTGAGCGCCAGGCCCGTGTCCACGTACCCATCACCGACGAACTCGTCGGCTTGCGGATCATCGACCTCTCCAAGGCAAGCCCCCGGCTCCCCCTCGCTCTCGCCGCTCGTGTCCCCCGTCTCCCCGGTCTCGCCCGTGTCGGCGCCACCCTCGGTCGACTCGCCACCTGCATCGACGCCGCTCTCCTCTTCATCTTCATCGGCGCTCGTCGAGTCCGTGCCCTCGGAGCCCGAGTCGGAGCCGGAGTCGGACGCTGGTTCGGAGCCTTCGGCGCCCTCCGTGTCCTCGTCTTGGGGCGCTTCGGGGAGTGGACAGGCGATGACGAGGAGACTCGCCAGCAGGGGAATTTGCCGCGCTACAGCTACCTTCATGATGCTCGAGGCTACCGAGTTCCTCGCCGCGCGAGTGACGAGCCCAGCGAGCCCGCGACCTCGCCCCTGCGCGTACGCCGAGGAACCGAAAGACACCCGATGAAGGCTCACCCGCAGTCGAGGCGGTAGTAGACCTGTTGCCCGTCGTCATCGATTGCCATGATCTCGCATATCAGGTCATAGCTCTGGCTCTCCGGCTCGTAGTCGCCATCGAACACGGCTTGCACGCGGTCCTCGGGCCACTGGCCATCGCTGGGACAAGTGAACTGGTCCGCGGTCTGCGGACACTCCCCAGGCTCACAGGTCTGCCGCGAGATGAAGACTCGGCTACCGCTGACGGTATCGACGTTCTGACCGCTGGGTACCCATAGCGTCAGGTTGTTCGCCAGCACGAAGAAGAGGTCACCAAATGCCCCGCCCTCCTCGTCCATGATCTTCGCCGTCTCGCACTCGCCCCCGTCGACGCGCAGGCGCATGCGGCTCATGACCTTCTCCTCATACAGCTCCTTGGAGCAGATCAGATCGTCGTGCGCGGCGAGGGTGAAGGGCCTCAGCCAGGTCTCGAGGTCCGAGTCGATCGCCGTGAAGAAGGACGAATCGGGCACCGGCTGGGCGGTCCCGTTGCCCTCGACCTGGCCGAGCATGAAGCGCTCGTCGGGGTAGCTGCGGACCACCACCGAGTCACCGATGTAGATGTCCTCGTCACAGCAGCCAAAGGCGGTCCCTTGCAGATGCACCCGCGAGCCGACCGTCAGCTCGAGCGGCGGCTCCGAGTCGACCGTGCGCAGCGACAGGCTCATGTCGACGATCCCGTCGCCCACGAATTCGTCGGCCTGAGCATCCGCGAGCTCTCCGACGCAGCTCCCGGGCGCTCCGCCGTTGCTGCCGCCGCCCTCGCCGAGGCTGGGCTCGCTGCCCGCGAGCGCCCGGGCCAGGACCCAGCTGTCGATCCTCGCGTCCTGGACCCCCTCGCAGCCATCGGCCGTGCTGGCCTCGAGATCCACCGAGTCGATGCGCATGACCTGGTAGACCCAGCCATCGACCTCGAGCTCGGCCCAGGGCAAGCCGCCGGCCTCGAGCACCACGCTCTGACCCGCGGCCTCGACCTTCAGATCGTAGACCGAGCCGCTGCGACAGCTCGACTCGCAAGCGGTCGGGTTCACGGGCTCGATCTCGAGGCCAGCCGCGCTCGGCTGCTCCGCCGTGAGCCCGATCGAGTAGATCGGGACTTGCGGCGCGTCGAGGTCGACCACGTCCAGCCGCGTGGGCACGCACTCGCCTCGACCCTCCATGTGCAGGTGCACCTCGCGGCAGGAGCCGTCGAAGAGATCGGCGTGAAAGATCGGCGCCCAGTTGTTGTTGTGGAGCTCGATGGTGAATTCCACATCCTGGTAGTCGGGGTTGAAGCCCGCGCAGGGGTTCCCGTAAATCTCGTCGCCCTCGAGCGCCAGCGCCAGGTAGAGGACCTCGGGGACCTCGCAGGGATCCTCGACGCCGGAGAGCGCGAGCACCGGGGTCTGGAGCGAGAGCGGACAGATGCTCGGATCGATCGGGCTCCCGCCATCGGTCTCGCCCGCCGTCTCGTCTTCGCTCTCGCCCTCCCCCTCGCCTTCGCCCTCCCCCTCACTGCCAGAGCCGGTCTCTCCCTGCGTCTCGCTCTCTGCTTGCGTGCCCGAGTCGCTCTGCGTCTCGCCGCTCGTCTCGCTCCCGGTCTCGGCCTCGGCTTCGGACGAGCTGTCTTCGTCGGCGCTCGTATCCGTCGACTCGTCCGCGATCCCCGTGTCGGTGTCCGAGCTCGTGTCCGCCGAACCCGACTCGGTCAGGTCAGCGTCGCCCGCCTCGTCCGTCTGCGGAGGCGCCGGATCCGGGCAGGCGACGAGCACGATGCTGAAGATCGAGATCAGCGCTGTTTGGCCTCGAGTACACGACATCTCGCTCAGTTTACGCATCCACGCCAAGCCCCTGGCGACATTCACACGGCACTCGGTGAGCCCGCGATGCTATGAAGTGGCCGAACATGCCTGCTGCTCGCCACACCGCCAAGCGCGGCCCCCTGCACGGCCGCGACATCCTGCGAGGCGTCCCCCTCGCCGCCAGGCTCTCGGCCCTCGCATCGAGCTCGGCACTCGCCGCCTGCGTGGTCGCCTCGCCCGAGCTATCCGATCCCCAGCCGCCCGCGTCCAGCCAAGGCGCGAGCGTCGAGCTCGAGCCCACGCCGCCGCCGCCCCCCTCGCCGGTCTACGACGCCGCGGAGCTGGCCGAGCACATCAGCGACGTCTACCTCTACCCGCCCACGGCTTGCCGCCTCGAGCAGCTCCTCGGTGAGGATGGCTTCGCCGCGCTCGAGCAGAAGGGCGGGCTCTATCCCAACGATCTCGACGAGGGCAGCGAGGGCCTGTCCTACGTCGGCAGGGCCTGCCCCCAGCCCTACTGCGAGTCCGCGTTGACCTGGGTGCACCCCGAGGGCGGCCTGCTCGTCGTCTTCGTCGACGCCGCGAGCTCGATCACCATCATCACCAATGATCCCTCGCTCAGGCGAGACCCGCCCCTGTCCGTCCAGCGCTTCTTGGAGGCGAGCATCGAGGAGCGAGGCTTCGAGCACGTCGACGCGCCGCTGTTCAGCTCCCCCGAGCACGCGCGCGTCGATCCATCGAGCTGCCGCGGCCCCGAGATCGAGGCCCGCCGCCAGCGCTACCTGGCCACCCGCGCCATGCGAGCTTGCGACCCCGAGTTCTCGAGCTTCTGGCAGCCCGCCGCGGTCTCACCAGGCGGCGGCGCTGCGCTGCACTTCTACGCCGAGGCCGAGCTCGACACGCCGCGCGACGAGACCCTCTCCCCTGGCGCGCTCGTGGTCACGGGCTGGCCGCACGCCGACGATCCGAGCTTCGTCTGCGCCGAGTACGTCGACCTCGCCGGCGCCCGCGTGGTCGGCTGGCTGCGCGCCGCAGACCTCGTCGAGCTCCCCCACGTCGGCGGGGCGCCTCAGCGCGCCCAGCTCGACGCCTTCGTCACCGGATCCACGCCCGCGTGGCTACAGCCCGGCGCCCCCGCGATCGACCTCGGCCCCTTGAGCGTCGTCCGTCGCGGCGGCGATCGAGTCGACGTCGGCCTCGAGCGCGAGATCGCCGGGCACACATGCAGCATGTCCGGCGGACTCGAGCTCGTCGGACCGCGGGTGCTCGCCGAGCTCGACACGGGCTGCGGCGCCGCGGGGGTGGTCTTCGACAACGCGATCTATCTGTGGGAGGACGGCAGCTGCAGCGGCGCGCGGGCGACCTGCACCGGCGCCTATCGGCCCACGCCGCAGTGAGCAGGCGAGCCCGCCATCGACTCTCAGGGCGCGGCGAAGCGCACCCGAGCCACGGCCCCGATCAGCAGCTGCGCGACCTCGGACGAAGGATCGAGGCGCGCCTCGGCGAGGATCAAGCGCGTGCCGGCGTCGACCTCCGGCGCGATCGAGGTGACGACCGCCTCGAGCTCGACGACATCGCCCCGCGGCGACTCGAAGCGCACGTCCAGCGCCGCGCCCAGACGCAGGCGCTCACCGAGCTGCTCGGGCACGGCGAAACGCAGCACGCGTTCGTCCGAGAGCAGGCTGACGATCGGATCGCCGAGCCCGAGGCTCGCCCCGGGGTCGACGTAACGCGCGGCGATCGAGCCCGCGAAGGGAGCCTGGAGCTCGGCCTCTTCGAGGCGCCGACGCACGCTGTCGATGGCGCTGCGCTCGACCTCCAGCTCCGCGCCAGCGCTGCGCTTGCGAGCCTCCGCCAGGCGCTCGGCGAAGCGTTGCTCTCGCAGCTCGGCGCGCGAGACATAGTCTTCGAGCTGCTCGATGTCCGCCCGCGTCGCGCGAGCTTGCTCGAGCTCGAGCTCGAGCTCCTCGAGCTCCGCCTTCGCAGAGCGCCACGCGGCCGTGGCCGCGCCGAGCTCGTTGCGCTCACCTCGGACGTCGAGCTGCGCCAAGACCTCGTCGGCTTTCACGTGGTCCCCCACCTCGAGGTCGAGGCGGTCGAGCCGCGCCGTGCTCGGGGCGACGATCACGACCTCGGCCGCGGGCACCAAGACCCCGACCATCACCTCTGCCGCGACCCCGTCCTCGAGGGGGGCTTTCGCGGCGCCCGCGGGGGAGCTGTCCCGATCGGACTTTACGTTGTCACTTCGAGTCGAGATCCGCTTTCCGCTCGCTCCCTCCAGGCCGCAGGACGCGCACGAAAGCGCGCCAACTGTCACGACGATCACGCGCGCGCACGAGCGAGCACGAAGGCGCGCCAGCGAGCGAAACACCAGGCTCATGGCTCCTGCCTCTCGACCAGGCGACGGTAGACGTCACCGTGGCTCATGAGCTCGCGATGGTTGCCGCGCTCGACGACCCGGCCGCGCTCCATCACCAAGATCAGATCGGCGTCGACGACCGTGCTCAGCCGGTGGGCGATGACCACCCGCGTGCACGCGAGCTCGGCCAGCGAGCGCTGGATCGCCGACTCGGTCAGGCTGTCGAGGTTGCTGGTCGCCTCGTCGAGCAACAAGATCGAGGGCCTGCCGACCAGCGCGCGGGCCAAGGCCAGGCGCTGGCGCTGGCCCCCGGACAAGGACGCGCCCCCATCGGCGAGGATGGTCTCGTAGCCCATCGGCAGCCGCATGATCTCGTCGTGCAAGGCGGCCTGCTTGGCGGCCGCGATCACCGAGTCGAGATCGATCTCGGGGTGCCCGAGACTGATGTTGTCGCGCACCGACATGCCGAACACCTCGCCGCGCTGGGTGACCACGCCGATCTGCTCACGGACGCTGCGCAGCTCGAGGCCGGCGAGGTCCTGCCCGTCGTAGAGCACCCGCCCCGCCTGCGGCTGATAGAGCCCGACGAGCAGCTTGGCCAGGGTCGACTTGCCGGCCCCCGAGGGGCCGACGACGGCCACGAACTGTCCCGGCGAGATGTCGACATCTACACCCATGACCGCGGGCGGGGTCGCGGATGAGTAGCGAAATTCCACGGCCTCGGCCGCGATCCTCCCGCTGAGCCTCGGCGCGCGCACGACCGAGTCCACGCGCTGCTCGGGCTCGGTCTGGAGCACGTCCTCGATGCGCTCGAGGTAGCTACCGAGCAATTGAAACTTCAAGGTCACACCGACCAGCGTGCTCATCGGCCCGAGGAAGCCCGAGGCCAGCGCCGAGAGCCCGAGCATGGCGCCCAGGCTCAGCTCACCGGCGAGCACCTGCTTGGCGCCGAAGGCCAAGATGATCAGCGGGGCCGCGAGGCGAAAGCCGCCGAGCAGCGCAGAGATCGCCGCGTCCAGCCGACCGCGGCGCACGGAGATGTTGAGCGCGTCGACGAAGAGGTTCGACCAGCGATCGACCGCGCGATACTCCGCGCCCATGCTCTTGAGCGTCTCGATGCCCGAGAGCATCTCGACCTCGTAGCTGGAGGTCTTGGCCTGGGCGACGAGGCTCTCGCTCATCAGCTCTCGCTGGGCGCGGCGGGTGGACAGATAGAGCACCAACTGCGTCGCGGCCAGGGCCAGCACCAACCCCGCCATCGCGGGGCTCGCCCACAAGATCAGCAGCAGGTAGAGGCTGACCATGGAACCATCGAGCACCGCCGACATGGCGCCCGAGGTCAGGATCTCGCGGACCGTGGCGTTGCTGTTCAGGCGCATGATCAGGTCGCCCGTGGACCGCCGCTGAAAGAAGGAGTAGGGCAGCTCGATCAGGTGATCGAGGAAGCCCACGGTCAGCTGGGCGTCGATCAGCGTGCGCAGCTGGACCAGGAGGTTGGCGCGGACCCAGGCGCTGATGCTGTGAAAGATCACCATCATCCCCGCCCCGGCGCCCAGGACCATGAACAGGTCGTGGTCCTCGCGCGGGATCACCCGGTCGACGAGCAAGGTGGTGACCAGCGGCAGACACAGGGCGAGGAGTTGGACCAGGGCCGACATCAGCACCGCTCGGGACCACAGCGCCGGATGGGCGAGGATCTGTCCCAGATAGCGACGGACCATCCCGCCCTCGGCCGCGGCCTTCTCGAATTGCTCGCCGGGCTCGAGCAGCAGGACCACGCCCGTGGCGTTGTGGTCGAATTCGGCCGGGCTGACCCGGCGGCGCCCGATCGCCGGATCGAGGATCACGATCTGACCGTTGCGATCGATCGACTCGTAGACCACGAAGTGGTTGAAGGACCAGTGCAAGATCGCGCCCATGGGCACGAGCTCGAGGTCGTCGCGCGACTCGATCTTCACCCCGCGCCCGCGCAGGCCAAAGCTGCGGGCGGCGCGGAGGATGCCCAGCGCGCTGACTCCGTTGTGATCGGCCCCCGTGGCCTCGCGGATCGCGTCGAGGCGGACGTCTCGGCGGCCGTAGTAGCGCAGGACCATCGTCAGGCAGGCCGCGCCACAGTCGGCGCCAGCGAGCTGCTGCACGTGCTCGATGCTGCGCCGACGCTCGAGCATGCCGAGGCGCCGCAGCGCCGCCAGGCGTCCCGGCCGGGGGTGGGCCTCGCCCTCGCCGCCCTCGGGCTGCCCGCCTGCGTTGGGCTCGGCGGCGCTCATCCTCGCTGCCTCCGCAAGCTGCGAAGCCCGGGGATCAGGTGCTCGAGCACCGTGGACGCGCGCAGCTTGGCCTCGAGCGTGCCCTGCATGCCGTCGTAGAGCCGATACTCGCCGTCATCCGTCACGATGCGATCGCCCTCGTAGTCGACGGAGACGACGACCACGGGGCCGCTGAGCTCGAAGGCGCCGGCGCGCTCGCGGCCGAGCAGGCGCAGGGCCTCGGTCGGGCCGACGACCTCGTCGGCCACGCTGCGCACCTGCACGCGCTGACGGCTGTCGGGGAAGCCCTCCAGCGCGAGGATCAGCTCCCCGCCCTCGGCCTCGAGCAGCGGGCGGGTGTGGCCTGGAAACAGCCCGACGATCTCCACGCCGCCCTCGCGCGCCTCGATCGAGACGACCGCGTCTCCGGTCGCCACCGCCTGCCCCGCCCGCGCGCGCACGTCCGCGATCAGCCCGTCATGAGGCGCCGTGATCGCGCGCGCCGCGAGCTCGAGGCGCGCGCGCTCGAGCTCACCGTCGAGGGTCGCCAGGCGCTGACGCCTGGTCTCGTCGGTGGGCAGGCGCAGGACCTCGATCAGCCGCTTGTCGAACTCGCCCTCGAGGCGCTCGAGCTCCGCCCGCTCGGCCCGGTCGTCGAGCCGGGCGAGCAATTGCCCAGCCTCGACGGCGTCGCCTGGACGCACGACGATCTCCTGAATGGTCCCTGGCACGACCGCCGTGACCAGTGAGCGCCCCTCCCGACGGACCACGGCGATACCCTCGGCGTACTCGCCGATCTCCGCCGTCGCGGAGAAGGCCAACGCCGAGAGCACGGAGATCACCGTCACGCGCATCGCCCAGCGCGTCCACGTCGAAACGATATGCAGCGGCCGCCCAGGCTGGGCGCCGCTGCGATGAGCGTCTAGCGCTGCTTGACGAAAGAGGTTGCGGGTCTCGCTCACGGGCTCCTAGAGATGGGCGATCATCGCGTCGCAGAGCGCCCCGCCGATGTCCACGCCGGCGCGGTACTCGAAGCCGACGAACATCGCCGATGGGTTGAGCTCGAGGATCTTGTAGTTGCCCTCGCGGTCGGCCTTGATGTCCATGCCGGTGTAGCGCAGGCCGATGACCTCCGCGGCGCGGATACAGCTGCGCGCGACCGACTCGGGCAGCTCGATGGCCTCGATCTTGGTCTCGTTTTGGCGGAAGTCGATGGCCTCGGTCTCGATCCGCAGGGCACAGACCACGCGGCTGTCGATCACGTAGACGCGGACGTCGTCACCAGGGAGCAGCTCCTGGAAGCAGACCGGAGCCGCGCGCAGCTTGGCGAGGCGATCGTCCTCGAGATCGCGGGGCTCGACCTTGCGGGTCGCGGCGCCGCCGGCCACGGGCTTGTAGATCGCCTCGTTCTCCGCACAGAACCGGCGGACGGCGTCGGGGTCGTTGCTCCACAGGGTCTTGGGCACGGGCAGGCCCGCCGCCGCGAGCGAGGCGATCTGGAAGGGCTTGGTGATGTTCACGCTCGCCCGCGGGGGGTTGTAGATCGGCACGCCGAGGTGCTGCCAACGCAGCAACACGGCCGAGAGCACCGTCGAGCGCTCACGAAAAGCCATCAGCGTGCGTCGCCAGTTGTCGCGCATGGCCTCCTCGGCCTCGACGCCAAAGCCGGCTGGGCTCTGGTAGAGGCTGCGCACGTACACCGCCGCGGGTCGGCCGAGCGCCCGTCCGCCGATCACCACGTCCTCGATGTCCTCGCCGAGGGCGACGTTGAGCTCCTCGGGGTAGAGCTGGGCGTTGAGCACGAAGGGCTCGTGGCCGCGCTCGCGCAGGCGGTCGTGGATGGTGCGGGCGTGGCTGTCCTCGAGGGCGCCGACGACGACGAGTGGGGAATTGCTCATGGTTGGCTCTACGTTCCTGTCTGACGCGGGTCGTTGTGGCGACACGAGGGCGAGCCAGCGAGGGCCGGCCGGCCCAATTCGGGACGACAGCGCGCTGGCTCGGGCACCGCAGCGTGCCGGCTCATCTAGCGGTGGGGAGCGAATTCATCGTGCATGAATCGAGGGTCGCGCGAAACGACCCAGGGAAGGGGTCGGGGACCCACCCGCAGGCGGGCCCCCGACGGATCGACTACTCCTCGGCGACGGCGGCCGTGGTGGGCTCGTCCTCCTCGGACACGAGCGCCGTGGTGGGCTCGTCTTCCTCGGACACGGCAGCGGTGGTGGGCTCGTCTTCCTCGCCGATCGCCAGGGTCGTGGCGACGATGGAGAGGCCGCCGGTCACCTTGCCGAGGTCTTCGATGAACAGGTCCTGAAGTTGCTTGTTGGTCTTGGTCATGGTCTGGTCTTTCTCGTTGTCGGGTGAGCGATGACTCGCGGCGCCGTATCGAGCGCCCGGCTTGCGTGGCGGTCGGGGCCCCGACCACCGCCGCCGTCCGGCCTCCCGGAGCGCGACGTGTCCTCGCGCCACTCAACCAAGCAGCATTGGGGGAGCGCGCAAACGCGTATTACTCGGCAAGAAGACGCGCAGGCCGAAGGGTTGGGCGCCCACCCATCGGCCTGGGTGCGCTAGCGAGCGTGGCTCGTCGCTCTCCTCCCCCCCGACTCGAGGTCGGGTCGAGCGCGCCCGAGCATCACCCGCACGAACCTCCCACGAGGAGACCGCGCTCCACCTCGCTCACCTCTACCGACCCTTCTTCACCTCGCGCCACGCCTCCAACCTTCGCTCGCCTCGCAAACCATCGCCCTCCCATCACCCCTGCGCTCGCTCTCCCTTCTTCGCCCTCTCCCTTCTTCGCCTTCCCTCGCGCCACCACCTCCCTTCGACCCACTCGCGCCCGGGCTTTTGTTTCTGCCCCGAGGGCGGCGTTCTCTGACCACGATGACCGCCATGAATTACTTGGATAGTTCGCCAGTAACCGCGGCTATCATCCCTCCGTAGTGCGCCCCAGACATGTCCGACAGCTACGCCAGCGACCCGCTCTTTCGTCCTCTTCAGCTCGGCTCCTCGAGCCTCCCCAACCGAGTGCTGATGTCTCCCATGACTCGCTCGCGCGCCGAACAACCCGGCGACCGCCCGAACGAGCTCACCGCCCGCTACTACGCCCAGCGAGCCAGCGCCGGGCTGATCATCACAGAGGCCTCGCAGGTCAGCCCACAGGGCAAGGGCTACGCCTACACCCCGGGCATCCACGATGACGAGCAGGTCGCGGGCTGGCGCCGGGTCACCGATGCCGTGCACGCAAACGGTGGACGCATCGCCTTGCAGCTGTGGCACGTCGGCCGCATGTCCCACGTCGACTTCCACGCCGGCGAGGCCCCGGTCGCTCCCTCGGCGATCAACGCCAACGCGCAGATCTTCTTGGGCAAGGAGCAGGGCTTCGCGCCGACCTCCACCCCGCGCGAGCTGACCCGCGCCGAGATCCCGAGCGTCGTCGATCAATTCCGCAAGGGCGCCGAGCAGGCCAAGGCCGCGGGCTTCGACGGCGTCGAGATCCACGCGGCCAACGGCTACCTCCTCCAGCAGTTCCTCAGCGACAGCGCCAACCATCGCAGCGACGACTACGGCGGCAGCGTGGCCAAGCGGATCCGCTTCGCCGTCGAGGTCGCCGAGGCGGTCACCGAGGTCTGGGGAGGCGAGCGCGTCGGCATCCGCGTCTCGCCCGGGCTCGGCAGCATGAGCGGCGCCGAGGAGTCCGATCCGGTCGAGCTCTACACCGCCTTGATCGACGAGCTCACCCGCGTCGGCCTGTCCTACGTCGACGTCATCGAGTTCTTCGGCGCCCCCAAAGACCGGCCCCAACAACCCAGCGAGCTCCACTCGCTGATCCGCGAGCGCTTCTCCGGGGCCTACTTCGCCAACGGCGGATACCTGGCCGACTCGGCCCGCCGCGCGATCACGGCGGGCTGGGCCGACGCCGTGCTCTTCGGCTCGCCCTTCCTCGCCAACCCCGACCTCCCCGAGCGCTTCCGCCGGGGCGCCGCCCTCAACCCGCCCCGCCAGGAGAGCTTCTTCGGCGGCGACGCGACCGGCTACACCGACTACCCGAGCCTCGACTGGGCGGCGGAATAGCGCGCCCGGGCGCGGCTCACCGGCCGCGCCCGCTCCGGCGCCAAACGAGCGCCAAGACAACAAGACAAGACGAGACGCGCCCGGTCGGCCCTGAGGCCGCGACCGAGCGCGTCTTCGTTCATGTCTGCCCGCGGGGCAGACGGCTAGTTGAGCTTGCTGGAGGAGTCGTCCGCGAACTCGACTGCGCTCGCGCGGATCTGCGTCTTGAGCATGCGCAGGACCTGCTCCGCCGCGTGCTCCCCCGTCAGCGGGAAGCAGCCGCCAGGCTCGGCCGCCGACAGGGCACCAATGCCGTGAAGATAGGAGAGCACCGAGGTCGCGAGCTCCTCGGGGTCGCCGGCCACGAACACGCCGTCCTTGATGCCGCGCGCGATGACCTGGGCGTAGAGCGCCCGCATGGTCTCGAGCATGGCGTCCAGGCGAGCCCGGAAGGTCTCCTCTTGTACGGCCATGGCGACCAGGAGGTTGAAGAGCCGGACCTCGTCGGGCTCGTCCTCCATCGTCCTGAGGTGCACGCTCACCAGCCGCGCCAAGATGCGGTCGGCGGGCTGCTCACTCACTGGATCAAAGCCCCAGCGCTCCTCGACCAGGCGCGATTGCCGATCGAGGATGTCCTGGAAGATCTGTTCCTTGGCCCTATAGTGGAAGTAGACGCCGCCCTTGCTCAGGCCGGCCTCACGTGCGATATCCGCGAGTCGAGTGGCCTGGTAGCCTCGGCGAACGAAGCACCGGGTGGCAGCATCGCGGATCTGCTGCTTCCTCTGGTCGTCAGTGCGCTGTCTCGTCACTCGTCGTCCCCGGAGATTGAGGTTATCCAATTTTGTCGCTCATTTGAAGCTTAATTTAGCTCGCATGAATTAGTGCCCCCAATATGCCCTCTTTGCCTTTACACCAGTATTTGCACCGCGGGTGGAGCTCACATCCACGCCTGTAGATTAGCAACCTGCGCAGCGATCTGTCGTCGACACTGAAAGTCGCCATGCAGCGCAAGATCGCACTTCTCGCCACGAGCCTGTCTCTGACCTTGGCAGGTTGCTCCGTCTCCTTGGGCTCCGGAAGCTCGAGTTCGAGTTCTCCGAGCAAGCATCACCAGCCCCAGCCGGCCCCGGCGCCCGCCAAGAAGCCCAAGAAGGAGCCTGAGCCGGCCCCTCAACACCGTTCTGCCGCCAACCCGGAGCCGGCCCCCCAGAAGACTCAGGCCAAGCAGCCCGAGCACAAAAGTTCCAGTTCGAAACCCAAGACCGAAAAGTCCGGAAACGAACATTCCAAGACTGAGAAGTCTGGAAACCCACAGTCCGGAGGCAAGGGCTCAACGCCACAAAGCTCGAGTGGCAACAAAAAATCTGGCAGCGACAAGAAGAAGTCCGGCGGCGACAAGAAGTCCGGCGGCGACAAGAAGTCCGGCGGCGACAAGAAGTCCGGCGGCGACAAGAAGTCCGGCGGTGACAAGAAGTCCGGCGGTGACAAGAAGTCCGGCGGCGACAAGAAGTCCGGCGGCAGCCCGCACCGCTAGCGCGGCGAGCCGTTTGGAGGCGCGCCCTCAGGCGAGCGTCCAGCGTGAACGCGAGCGGGCCGGCGCACGAACGCGCCGACCCGCTCGAAGGCCCGGCCCGAAGGCCCAGGCGCCTACAGGATCACCTCGCGCGGTCGAGCAGCACCAGGAGCGCCGGGAGGACGACGACGCTGGCCAGCAGCGTGCAGCCGATGCCGATCACCATGGATCCGCCAAGGCGGACCATGCCTTGGTGCTGACCGACGAGCAGCCCCGCGAAGCCGACCATGGTCGTCAGCGAGGACAGGACGATGGCCCCGCCCGTCCCGCGGATGATCTCGTCGAGGCGCGCGCGGCCGTGGTGGCTGCGACTGTTGATCTCCCAGCGGTGCATCATGTGCACGCCGGCGTCGATGCCGATGCCGAGGATCAGCGGGATGACGACGATCGTCGCCACATTCAGGCGCATGCCGAGCAGCGTGAACACCCCGAACATCCACCCCATGCCCACGAGCACGGGGAAGAGCGCCAGCAGCGACTTGCGCAAGCTGGCGAAGTCGAGGAGCAGCAGCGCGAGCACCAGGCACAGCGAGAACAGCGAAGCGCGCTTGAAGCCGCTGACGATCATGTCGTTGTGCCGGTACAAGGAGATGCCCTGGCCGGCGGCGTTGGGGTCGACGGACTCGAGGTCCTCGGAGAACTGGCGCGCGCCCTCGATGCCGCCCTCCACCGAGGCGATCGCCCCGGTCGGGTAGGCGTAGACCGCGAGCCGCCCGCTGCCGTCGCGGGCGACGAAGCGCCGGGCGAAGCGCTCGGGGATGTCCTCCACGCTCCAGCCCCCGCGCGCGGCAACGGCCTTCGCGGTCGCCCACGCCGGCGCGAGCAGCCGCGCCATGTCCTCCTCGATCTTGTCGAGGGTCTCGGCCCCGCGCTCCGGCGGGACGCTCTCGAGGCGCGCGTGCAGGCCCTCGAAGGCCGCCTTGGCGTCGCGGATCTTGGCGAGCGAGTCGTCTTGCCCGGCCTGCTCGGCCGCGAAGGCGAGCTCGTCGAGGGCGTCGACCACCCCCTGCACGCGCTTGGCGAGGTCGGCGGGCTTGGGATCGCGGCCGGCGAGCTTCACCCAGTCGGGGTCGCGCTCGAGGCCGTCGAAGTCGGCGCGCAGCTTGGCGATGGCCGCGTCGTCGAGCGCCGGCAGCATGTCCGTGGGGCTGTCCACGCGCTCGACGCTGCCCAGGCCGCGCAGAGCCTCCGCGCGCTCGCGGGCCTCGTCGAGGTCGTCAGCCGTGACCCAGGCGAGCCACGGAGACATCGCGCCGTCCTGCTCGAGGGTGCTCAACGCCTCGGTCGACTCCCATGCCTTGGGCAGCATGTCGAGGTAGCGCGGATCGTAGTCGGGGATCCTGGCCACGCCGGCGAGGGCCAGGACCACGCCCGCCAGGAGGATCAAAAAGGGGCTCTTGCGAACGAGGCGCGGCACGAACTCGATGGCTGGCAGCGGCTTGGGCGGGAGCTCCTCGTTGTCGAGGTCGCCGCGGCCGAGGATCAGCGGCAGCAAGATCAGCGACGCGAGCAGCGAGACCATCAGCCCGATCGCCGTGATCACGCCCATCTGACCGTAGGAGGTGAACTCCGTGGTTGCGACGGTCAAGAAGGCCAAGGCCGTGGTCACGGCCCCGGTGACCACGCCGGGTCCAGCGAAGCGCAAGGCGGTGAACAGCGCCTCGCCGCGCCTCGCCCCGCGGCGCAGCTCCTCGTCGTAGCGCGCGAGCAGGTGGACCGCGAAGTCGATGCCCAGGCCCATGAGCACCGCCGCGAAGCTCGAGGTGATCGGGTCGAGGGCGCCGTAGAGCAGGTAGAGCGCGCCGAGGCTGATCACCGTGCCCACGCCGATCGAGAGCAGCGCGACCATGGCCCGCCGCCACGAGCGGAAGGCCCACATCAAGAGCACGAAGATGCCCAGGCCGGCGGCGGCGCTGGACATGGCCAGGCCGCGGGAGAGCACCTGCTGCTCGTCGACGGCGAGCAGCGGGATCCCGGTGAGCCTGATCTGCATCCCCTCGGGGAGCTCGAGGCCGTCACGGATCGCGCGCAGGCGATCCACGGCCGGCGCGTAGTCCTCGACCTCGTCGCCCGTGAACTCGGGGAAGACCGCGACCAGCAGGTGCTCACCGCTCTTGCTGACGAAGTAGCCGTCCTCGTCGAGGCCGCGAGCGCGCATGTCCTCGGGGCTCGGCAGGGGCGAGTCGCCCTCGCCGGCGAAGATCGCGAGCAGAGCCTCGGTGTCGGGCCCCTCCCCGACCCCCGCGTCCTCGGCCAGCTTGGCGTCGAGCGCCCGGGCGAGCGCGGCGAGCTTGACGAGCTGATCGTCGGACTGGCTGGGGTCGACCTCGACCTCCCCGTCGAGCACGCCGAGCATCTGGGCCTCGAGCATGGCGAAGATGCCCTCGAGGCCGCCCTCGATCGCCGACGGGAAGTCGGTCCCCGGCGGCAGGGAGCGGCGCAGCTCGGCGATCGCCCCGGGCTGCGAGACGAGCAGGACCTCGGGGACATCCTCGGCGCCGATGTGCCCGAGCACGCGCCCCTCGAAGAGAGGCTCGGACTCGAGCTCGTCGGTGAAGCGGTCGACCACCTCGCGGCGCTGCTCGACCGTCCCCCCCTCGACCAGGGCCACCGGCGAGTCCGGGAAGCCGAAGGCGTCGAAGAAGGCGATCATCCGGCTCTGGTACCAGTTGTCGGAGTCGACCAGGCCAAAGCGCGAGGTCGTGATCTTCAGCTGGGTGGCCAGCGCCGCCCCGGCCAGCGAGAGCACGAGCAGGACGGCGATCGTGATCGTGGGGAAGCGGACTCCCAGCGAGCCGAAGGCAACGAAAAATTTGTCCCTCCGACGATCGAGGCGTTCACGTCCGGGCATCGCGCCCTGTTAGCCGCAACCGACTGACAAATGCAAGCATGGAGGCCCTCAAAGCCTCCAGCGCATGCGCACCGTCACAAGCGAAAGAGCGCGCCCGCGCTCAGGAGCCGGTCTTGGCCGATCGCCGCTTGCGCCCCGACACCCGCTGAAGCGGTGCCGAGGGCAGCTCGAGTTCGGCCTCCTCGCGGGAGACGAGCTTGCGCCGCCCAGGCCCCTCGGCCTTGCGCGCCTTGCTCGTCTTGCGCTTCTTGCTCGTCTTCTTCTTCTTGGCCGGGGTCACCGACTCCGCCCTGGCCGGCTTGGCGGCCTTCGCAGGCTTGGTCGCGGGCGCCGACGCCTCGTTGAGCAGGCGCTTGAGATCGACGCTGGGCTTGAAGTCGAGGGTCTCGCAGGCCTCGATCTCCATGGGCTCGAGGGTCCGCGGGTTGACCCCGCGCCGACCGTTGCGTCGCTTCTTGGTGAACGTCCCGAACTTGGGGAAGGTGAAGCGGGGCGCGGCGCCGCTGCGGCCGACCTTCGCGCGGACGAAGTAAGCCGCGAGCTCGGCGAAGGCGATGTCCAGGACCGCGGCGATGACCTTCTTGGTGATCTCCGGAGGAAGATCCCGGTTACGAGAGATGCGATCGATCAGTTCGGCCTTCGTCATGGGAGCAAACGCAGGGGGGATCACCCCGCGCGGGCCGACCACTTTAGGAGTCAACGCCGATCGCAGTCAACCAACAGGCGAGCGCGACGAGGACACGAAGAAACTCGTGTAGCGCCGGCCTGCTCAGCGTCGAAGCAACGCGAGGGCGCGCTCGAGATCCGCGAGAACTTTTTCGTCTTCGGGGTTGATCCACGCCGGTCGATTTGATTGCGGCGGCGGCCCACCACCGCGATGACCCGGGTGCCCACGACGATCCTGACGCAGGACGTAGGATGGGTGGTAGGTGACCATCAAAGGGATCTCGGCCCCCGACTTGGGCTCACGGTATTGCTGCACCGATCGCCGCATCTCGTAGAGCTTGAGATCGCGCTGGAGCAGCAGGCAGCCCGCGTAGCGGCCGAGGGCGACGATCACCTTGGGCTCGATGGCGCGGATCTGGGCGTGGAGGAAAGGCGAGCAGCGCTCGATCTCCATGGGCTGGGGATCGCGGTTGCCCGGCGGCCGACACTTGAGCACGTTGGCGATGTAGACGTCCGCCCTGCGCAGACCCAGGAGGTCGAGCCAGGCGTCGAGGCGGCGCCCTGCCGGGCCGACGAAGGGCTCGCCGAGGCGGTCCTCTTCGCCCCCGGGGGCCTCGCCGATGAACATCAGGTCGGCCTCGGGGTTGCCGACGCCGAACACGATGTTGCGCCGCGTCCTGGCCAGGGGGCAGCGCTGGCAGTCTCCGACGTTGCGCTCGCGCAGGTAGGCGAGCTTCTTGGCCGCGGGCCAGTCGGCTGCGCGCGCACGCGCGGGCGCCTTGGCCTCGGTCGCGGGGTTGGGCGCAGAGTTCGGCGCGGGGGGGGCTTCTGCCCGAGCTGCCTGTGCCCGCGCCGCTTCGGCTCGCGCCGCTTCTGCCTGCGCTGCCTGTGCCCGCGCCGCTTCTGCCTGCGCTGCCTGTGCCCGCGCCGCTTCTGCCTGTGCCCGCGCCGCTTCTGCCTGCGCCGCCTCGGCTCGCTGCGCGCGTGCCCGCGCCGCCTCTTCGCGGTACGCCGCACCCGCGCCGTCGTCATCGGCCGCCGCGGCCCCTCCCTGCTCGGCGCCCCAGCTCGGCCCAGGCTCGGCGGCCTCTCCCCAGGGCTGCGCCCGCCCAGGCGCAGCCGCCCCCGGCTCGCCTGCGCCCGGGACCCCTACACCCCGATCGCCTTCACCCGGGTCATCGACGACCGACTCCCCTGCGCCCAGCTCATCCGCACCCGAGACATCCGCACCCGAGACATCCCCCTCGGCGCTCGGCGTGGGCCCCTCACCCACGAAGTGCACGCCACGATACTCGCGCAGGTGCTCGAGGTGGACCGCGAAGGCCCGAGCGAGCGCGGCGACTTCGGCGGGATCCGTCACGCGCCCTCCCCTTCTTGGGCCGCCGACCACCAGCGCGCGGCCAGGCCGTCGAGCATCCAGGCGGCGAGCTCGGCCTTGGGCCGCGAGGGCCCCGAGTCGAGCTCGCCCGGCCCGCCTGCCCCCGGCCCGCCTGCCCCCGGCCCGTCAGAAAAGATCAACAAGCCGGCGTTGGTCGGGCTGGCGAAGCCGCCCCCGGGGATCCCCACGCGGTTGACGAAGAGCGCGTCGCAGCCCTTGCGTGCGAGCTTGGCCCGGCCCAGCTCGCGCAGGCGGGCGCGCACGCGATCGGCCTCCGCGGCGCCTGCTCCAGGCTCGCCCTCGCCTGTCTCGCCCTCGCTCGTCTCCCCCTCGCTCGTCTCCCCCTCGCCCGGCCGCGAGGCGACGGTCTGCGCCCCAAAGCCGAGGATCCGCATACCCACGCCGCGCTCGCCCGCCTCTCGCTCGCGCACCAGCGTGGCCAGGATGTCGACCTCGGCCCGCCACTGCATGTCGGCGAAGCCAGCCAGGACGCGATCCTTGTCGACCTTCTCGGTGGCCGGGTCGGCGGGCACGAGGTCGGCGACGGCGGCGACCATGGCGAGCAGGTCGGCCCCCTCGTCCACGGCCTCGCGGCAGGCCGCCAGCATCTGCGCGCCCGTCTCGACGTCGACCCGGCGGACACCGGCTGGCGTCGCCAGGGCCACGGGGCCCGCGATGAGCACGACCTCGGCCCCGCGCGCCCGAGCGGCCGCGGCGAGGGCGAAGCCCATGGCCCCGGTGGACGCGTTGGAGATGAAGCGCACGGGATCCAAGAAGGCCCGCGTCGGCCCAGCCGTGACCACGACGCGGCGACCCGAGAGCGCCGAGCTCGTGACCGAAGCTGTGGCTGACCCAGCCTCGGGTCCACGCACCTGCGGGTGGACCTCGCCGTCGAGCGTCGCCCGGGCGGCCGCCGCCAGGATCGGTGGATCGAGCATGCGCCCCTCGCCGATCCAGCCACAGGCCAGCTCCCCACGATCGGGGCCCACGAAGCTCGAGCCGCGCGCCGCGAGCAGCTCGAGGTTGTGCCGCGTGGCCGGGTGACGCCACATGTTGGTGTTCATCGCCGGGGCCCACAGCAGCGCGGCTCGGGTCGCCAGGAGCACGCAGCTGGCCAGGTCGTTGGCCATGCCCGCGGCGGCGCGGGCCATGAGGTCGGCGGTCGCCGGCGCGATCAGGACCAGGTCCGGCCAGTCGGCGAGCTCGATGTGTCCGACCCCGCCGGTCTCCGCCCCGGCGTCGAGCAGGCTGCGCCGCACCGGCCGGCCGCTGACCGTGGCCAGGGAGAGCTCGGTGCAAAAGCCCAGGGCGGCCTCGGTGACCACGACCTGGACCTCGCAGCCCGCGGCGATCAACTTGCGCACGAGGTCCGGCGCCTTGTAGGCGGCGATGCCCCCCGCGACGATCAGCAGCACACGCGAGCGCCGCTGGCGAGCTGGTGGTTCGGCTGCCATGGGCTGCGAGTGTACTGCGCTTTTTCGTCGAACTTCGAGGCGCCCGAGCAGCGCGACCGGCCCAGTCTCAGGTCGGTCTCAGACCGCGCTCGGGCCAGGCCGCGCTCAGGACAGACTGGTGCTGCCGACGACCTCGATGCCGAAGCCCTCGAGACCGACGATCTTGCGCGGGTTGTCGGTCAACACGCGGATCTGGCGGACACCCATGTGCTTGAGCACCTGGGCCCCGAGCCCGAACTCGCGGAAGCCCGACTCCCGCGGGCGCAGGCCGGGGGCCGCGTCGGCCTCGCCGCGCTGACCCGTGAGCAGCAGCTCGTCTTGGATCTCGCCCGCGCCGTTGCCGAGCACGTAGAGCAGCACGCCCCGCCCAGCCTCGTCGATGCGCGCGAGGGCGCTGCGGATCCGGCTGGCCGAGTCGTCGCCGAAGCCGAACACGTCGCCGATCAGCGCGGCCCGCTGGGCCCGCAAGAGCACCGGCTCGTCGCCCTGGAGGTCGCCCTTGCTCAAGGTGACGAAGTGATTGATCGGGTGGACCAGCGAGCGGAAGCTGCGGATCGTCCACCCGTCGCCCTCGCCGACGCCGAGCACCGGCGAGACGAAGGGCACCGCGGCGATCTCTTCGATCAGCGACTCGCGGCGCAGGCGGTACTCGATCAGGTCGGCGATGCAGACGATCGGCAGCTGGTGCTCGCGGGCGAAGACCTCGAGGTCGTCCATGCGCGCCATCTCGCCGTCGTCGCGCATGATCTCGCAGATCACACCAGCGGCGGAGCAGCCGGCGAGGCGGGCGAGGTCCACGGATCCCTCGGTGTGACCCGAGCGGACCAGGACGCCGCCGGACTGGGCGCGCAGCGGGAAGATGTGCCCGGGGCTGACGATGTCGGCCGCGGTCGCGGTCTCGGACGCGGCCACGCGCACGGTCTGGGCGCGGTCGGCCGCGGAGATCCCCGTGGTCACGCCCTCGCGGGCCTCGATCGACACGGTGAAGGCCGTGCCCATGCTCCCGGGATCCGTGGGCACCATCATGCGCAGGCCCAGGGCCTCGACGCGATCGGGGGTGAGGGCCAGGCAGATCAGCCCGCGCCCGTGCTTGGTCATGAAGTTGATCGCGGCCGCGTCGCAGTGCTCGGCGGCGATGACGAGGTCGCCCTCGTTCTCACGATCCTCGTCGTCGACCATGACGACCATGCTTCCGCGGCGAATGGCCTCGATGGCCTGCTCGACCCGTTCGAAGTGTGCGTTGCTCACGACTGTGCTCCTGCTTGGTTCAAAGTTCCGCCCGGCAGCTCGCGCGCGCCGAGCAGGCGCTCGACGTAGCGCGCGAGCATGTCGACCTCGAGGTTGCACGCCGGCCCCCCGCTGCCGAGGTCGGGCTCGGGCGCGCTACCAATACTCTCGATCAGGCCGCCCAAGGTCGTGACCTCGAGGGTGTGGGGGATCAGCCCGACCATGAAGCCCTGCTCGTCGACGGTGTTGACCGTGAGGCTGACGCCGTCGATGCAGATCGAGCCCTTGACCGCCACGTAGCGGCGCAGCTCGGGGGGGACCCAAAACCAGCACTCGCGGGCGTCACCGCGGGCGCGGACGCCTCGGAGGTGACCGACGCCGTCGACGTGACCGCTGACGAGGTGCCCACCGAGGGCGTCGCCGAGGCGCAGCGAGGGCTCGAGGTTGACCGGGGCGCCGACCTCGAGGGCGCCCAAGGTGGTCTTGTCGAGGGTCTCGAAGGCGACGTCGACGGCGAAGTGCTCGGCGCTCGCGGCGGTAACCGTGAGGCACACGCCGCTGACGCAGACGCTCGCGCCGAGGCTGCGATCACCCTCGGCGAGGGTCGCGGCGATCTCGAGGCGCCGACCCTCTCGCTTGTCTTCGCGGGACCGGACGACGCCAGTGGCCTGGACCAAACCGGTGAACACGTCGGGGATATAGCACCTGGGCGTGCCCTGCCCTCGGCCCCCCACCTGGGCCGACTCACACGCGACGATCCTGCTCAGCCGGGGGCGTAGACCGTCAGCGTGTCCTCGCCCAGGCGCTGCTGCCGGAGCGCGCGCAGGCGCGGGGCCTCGGCGACCGTGGGCCAGGACAAGCCGGCGAAGCCCGGGCGACCCTCGCCGAGGATCAGCGGGGCGCGGTAGTGCCACAGCTCTTGCCAGGCGCCCGCGCGCACGAAGGAGCCCAGCAGCTGGCCGCCGCCCTCGACCATGATCGAGCGCAGCTCGCGGGCGCCGAGGCGCTCGACCGCGGCCTCGATGTCGATGCGCCCATCTGCGTCGGCGGGGAGCTCCAGGCCCTCGGCGCCGCTGCGCTCGAGGGCGAGCCGAGCGCGCTTGGAGGCCCGCGGTGTGTGCAAGAAGAGCACCCCAGCGCGCAGCAGGTTGAAGGGCCGCCCCGCGCTGGCGACCCGCAGGCGGCTGTCGAAGACCACTGGTAGGGGATCGCGGCCACGAGCCAGGCGCACGTCGAGGCGAGGATCGTCGGCGATCACCGTCTGCGCGCCCACGGCGACGGCGTGATGCAGCGCCCGCAGGCGGTGGGCGCTGCGACGCGCCGGCTCGCCGGTGATCCACTTGCTGTCCCCCGCCGCGGTGGCGATCCGCCCGTCGATGGAGGTGGCGAGCTTGAGGGTCACGAAGGGACGACCGGTGGCGACGTGGTGCAGGTAGTGGGCATGCAGCTCGCGGACCTGCTCCCCGAGCAGGCCGACCTCGACCTCGACGCCGGCCTTGCGAAGCCGCGCCACGCCGGCGCCAGCCACGTGCGGCGCCGGATCCTCGACCCCCACGAGCACCCTGCTGATGCCGGCCGCGAGGATCGCGTCGACACAAGGCGGCGTGCGCCCGCGGTGGCTGCACGGCTCGAGGGTCACGTAGAGGGTGGCCTCGCGCGCGCGGGTCCCCGCCTGGTTCAGCGCGCGGACCTCCGCGTGCGGCCCCCCAGTGACGTCCGAGCGCGCCTTGCCGACCACCTCGCCGCGCGAGACCACGACGGCCCCCACGCAGGGGTTTGGGTAGGTCGCGCCGGTCCCCGAGCGCGCCAGGCGGATGGCCTGACGCATGAACGCGCGGTCGCTAGCTTGCTTGGCGGATGCACTCATGGCGGCTCGCCCTCGCGTCAGTCGGCGCCCGTGGCCTTGGCGCTCGCGTCAGCGGCGGCTGCGTCCACCGCGGCCTCGTTCGCCACAGCCTCGTTCGCCGCCCCGGCAGCCTTGCCCCGCTTGCGCCGGCCGCCACGCCGCCGGCGCGGCTTCGTGTTCGCGGGCGCGTCCGTGCTCGCCTCTGCGGGCGCAGCCGCGGCCGCCTGCGCGCTCTGGGCGTCCAGGCTCGCCGCGCCCAGGGGCGTCGAGCGCAGCTCCCGGTTGTCGGGGAACAAGGTCCGCTGGCCCTCGATGTTCACGCGCTCGGCCTTTTGCATCTCGCGCAGCAGGTGTTCGAACTCGGCGATGCTCTCGAAGCTGCGGTAGACCGAGACGAAGCGGACGTAGGCGACCTGATCGAGGGCGTAGAGGTGGTGCATGATCCGCGCGCCGATCTCCTCGGAGTCGATCTCGCGCTCGCCACGGGTGGACGCCCAGGTCTCGATCTGCTGGACGATGCGATCGAGGGCGTCGGAGGACAGGCCGCGCTTGCGACAGGCGATCTCGAGGCCGCGGCGGATCTTGTTGCGATCGAAGGGCTGGCGCTCACCGTTGCGCTTGAGCACCATCGGCATCGTCTCGTCGATGCGCTCGCGGGTGGTGAAGCGGTGCCCGCAGTCGTTGCAAACACGGCGGCGGCGGACGCCGTCGCGACTCTCGCGCGAGTCGACGACCTTGGTGTTGCGTCCGCTGCAGACCGGGCACTCCACCGCCGGTCAGCTCCCTTGCTCGCCCCCGCCTGGGCCCGTTCCCGCGCTGGCGATCAGCTCGACCCGCCTGGCGTGGCGGCCAGCTTCGAATTCGGTGTCGATGAAGGCTCGCAGCAGCAGCTTGGCGAGCTCGGTGCCGAGCACCCGCTCGCCCAGACACAGCACGTTGGCGTCGTTGTGGGCGCGGATCATCTTGGCGCTGAAGGCATCGGCGACGACGCCAGCGCGGATCCCCGGGAGCTTGTTGGCGGTCATCGCCATGCCCTGCCCGGTCCCGCAGATCAGCAGACCAAAGACATCCTCGGCCCCGTCGCTGCGCGCCTCGACCACCCGCCGACAGACCTCGACGGCCACGTTGGGGTAGTCGGCCCGCTCATCGGTGGTCGCGGGGCCGCTGACGCTGAGCACCGGCTGCTCCCAGCCCTCGAGCGCCTCGATCAAGACCGCGCGCAGGGCGACGCCCCCGTGATCGCTGCCGACGTGAAAGCGCATCCTCGCCCTTTTACCCGATCTTCGCCGCGGGCGCAGGCCCGCGCGAACGCAAAAGTCCGCGGTCCAGCGCCCGCTGGGATCGCGCTCACCCGGCGTCGGGCCGCGAGAACACCAGGCAGGCGTTGGTCCCACCGAAGCCGAAGCTGTTCGACATCACATGCTCGACCTGAGCTTTGCGCGCCTCGTGGGGGACATAGTCGAGGTCGCAGGCCGGATCCGGATCGTCGAGGTTGATCGTCGGCGGGAGCACGCCACGATCGAGGGCCAGGCAGCACAGCCCGCTCTCGACGGAGCCGGCGGCGCCGAGCAGGTGCCCGTGCATCGACTTGGTCGAGGACACCGCGAGGGCGTCGGCGTGCTTGCCGAAGGCGCTGCGGATCGCGCCCGTCTCGACCGCGTCGGCCGCCGTCGAGGTCCCGTGGGCGTTGATGTAGCCGATCGCCTCGGGGGCCAGGCCGGCGTCCTGGAGAGCCAGGTGCATGCACGCCCGCGCGCCGGAGCCGTCGGGGCTGGGGGCGGTGACGTGGTGCGCGTCGGAGTTGGCGCCGTAGCCCGTCAGCACCGCGTAGATCTTGGCTCCGCGAGCCTTGGCGCGCTCGTACTCCTCGAGCACCAGCAGGCCGCAGCCCTCGCCCATCACGAAGCCGTCGCGGCTGGCCGTGAACGGCCGCGAGGCCTTGGTCGGCTCGTCGTTGCGGGTGCTCAGCGCCCGCGCGGCGCAAAAGCCCCCGACGCTCAGGGCGGTGATCGTGGACTCGGTCCCGCCGGCGATCATCACATCCGCGCGGCCGTAGCGGATCGCCAGGTAGGCCTCGCCCAGGGAGTGCGCCGCCGTCGAGCACGCGGACACGTGGCTCATCAGCGGGCCCTTGAAGCCGTGGAAGATCGAGATCTGCCCGCCGGCGAGGTTGATGATCAGCGCGGGGACGAAGTAAGGGCTGATGCCGTGGCGCCAGCCCTTGGCGCGCATCGTGTCGTGGGTCGTCTCGATGGTGTTGATGCCGCCGAGGCCGGCGCCCACATAGACGCCAGTGCGCTCCGCGGGGGGCTTGTCCTCGAGCATCCCCGCGTCCTCCAGAGCCATGTACGACGCCGCGACGGCGTACTGGATGAAGGGATCCATCTGCCGCGTGTACTTCTTGGAGAAGAACTTGGTCGGGTCGAAGCCCTCGACCTCGGCGGCGATTTGCGCGGGCAACTCGCTCGCGTCGAACTTGGTGATCGGCCCAACGCCGCTTCGGCCAGCGAGCACCGACGCCCAGGTCGACTCGGTGTCGAGGCCCAGGGGGGTGATCATGCCAATGCCGGTGACCGCTACTTTGCGCTCTGCCACTGTCGTCTCTCGCGAGCAAGGAGCCCTACGGAGCCCGGCGCCTGTCGGCGCGCGGGCCCGCATAGCTCAACCTTGGCTGTTCTTGATGTAGTTGACGGCGTCGCCGACGGTCTTGATGGCGTCGACCTGATCGTCGGGGATCTTGATCCCGAACTGCTCTTCCAGAGCCAGCACGAGCTCGACGATGGCGAGCGAGTCCGCGCCGAGGTCGTCGGTGAAGCTCTTCTCGGGAGAGACGTCGCTCTCATCGACGTCGAGCTGCTCGGCGATGATCGACTTGATCTTGCTGAGGATGTCTTCGGACATGGGTCTATCTGTTCTCGATTGGCTTTGCAGTTTGGGGAGGTTTACATGGCCAGGCCGCCGTTGACGCGGAGCACGTGCCCCGTGACGTAGGCGGCGGCCGGGGAGGCCAGGTAAGCGACGGCCTCGGCGACATCGGCGGCCTCGCCGATATGACCGAGGGGGATCTTGGCGAGCAGCTTGTCGCGGGCGTCACCTTGGAGGGCGGCGTCGGTCATGTCCGTGGCGATGAAGCCCGGCGTGACCGCGTTGACCGTGACCCCGCGGGTCGCGAGCTCCTGCGCGAGCGACTTGGTCAGCCCGAGCAGGCCGGCCTTCGAGCTCGCGTACATCGCCTGGCCGGGGTTCCCGGTCTCACCGACGACGCTGGAGACGTTGATGATGCGACCCTGGGCGCGGGCCTTGAGCAGGTGGCGCGCGGCGGCTCGGCAGCAGTTGAAGGCGCCCTCGAGGTTGACGGCGAGGATCCGCCGCAGGTCCTCGCCCTTGGCCCGGAGCAGCAGCGAGTCCACGGACATGCCGGCGTTGTTGACCAGCACGTGCAGGCCGCCGAGCTCGGCAACGACCGACTTGATCCCGGCGTCGACCGCCGCCTCGTCGGCGACGTCGAAGCCCATGGGGATGGCCTTGCCGCCGGCGGACGCGATCGCCTCGCAGACCTCGCGGGCGGCGTCCTCGTTGCGGGCGTAGTTGACGGCGATCGTGGCCCCGCGCGCAGCCAGGGTCGTGGCGATGGCGCGGCCGATGCCCCGCGAGGCGCCGGTGACCAGCGCGACGCGACCGTCGAGGCTCAAAGCTGGGGGCAGCTCCGTCATTGGTGGCGACGTGTATCGCAGCTCCACGGCCTTGTCACCAGCCGCGCGCTGGCGCTGGCGTGCGGCGAGAGGCGAGGCAATGCACCCCATCCGCACACCGTGAACGCTGCTGCCGAGCCATTGGCTGCGGCCCCTGGGCGAGCACTCGACACGACGTGCAAGGAGTTGCGCATCTCTACCCGTAGCTGCCGGGGATTGACCGCACGCATGCGTGACTTCGGTAACGGCAGCGTCAGCGCGCGCCGTAGATCTCGAGCAGCTTGTCGATGTCCTTGGGCTCGCCACAGGGCGAGACCTTGAAGCCGCGATCGATGCGGCGGACGAGGCCCTTGAGCACGGTGCCGTGGCCAAACTCGATGGCGTCGGCGCAGCCGAGCTCCACGGCCTTGCGCACGCAGGACAGCCAGCGAACCCGGCTGGTCACCTGACGCACGAGCAGGCCGCGGACGCGCTCGCGGTCGAAATTCGCGTCGGCCTCGACGTTGGAGATCACCGGCGCGCTCATCGGGTGGAAGTCGAGGCGCCCGAGCATCTCGTCGAGGGCCTCGGCCGCGGGCTGCATCAGCGGGCAGTGAAAGGGCGCGCTGACCTTGAGAGCCACGGCGCGGCCGTCGAGATCGTGGGCGAGATCCGAGACGCGCTCGACGGCCTCGGCGTGGCCGGCGACGACGATCTGCCGCTCACCATTGATGTTGGCCGGGCAGACCTGCTCGTCCTCGGTGCTGGCCTGCTCGCACAGCGTCTCGACGGTCGCCGGGTCGATGCCCATGATCGCGGCCATGGCCCCGACTCCAGGGGGCACGGCCTCCTGCATCGACAGGCCGCGCAGGCGAGCGAGGCGGACGCCGTTGCGGAAGCTGAAGCTGCCGACGGCCACGAGCGCCGAGATCTCGCCGAGGCTGTGGCCGAGGGCGACCCGCGGCTCCACGGGGCAGCGCGCCTCGAGCACGCGCAGCGCGGCCATCGAGGTCGTGAAGATCGCCGGCTGGGTGTTGGCCGTGAGCGCGAGCTCGTCTTCGGGGCCTTCGAAGCACAGCTTCGAGAACGGCTCGCCGAGGGCCTCGTCGGCCTCCTCGAAGACCTGCCTGGCCTCGTCGAATTGGTCGTAGAGGGCCTTGCCCATCCCCACTGCCTGGCTGCCCTGGCCGGGGAACATGAACGCGGTCGTCGTCTGCTCGTTCATCACGGGTTCGCTCACTGGTCTGGCGGTCTAACGTTGGACCCGAGCGTCGTCGAAGAGCCCCTGGTGATCGCCCAGGGCTCCGGCGAGGGCCTCGCCGAGCTTGCGATCGTCGGCTTGGCGCGCCATCAGCAAGGCGTTGACGAGCGCTCGTGGTCGAGACGCACCGTGGCAAATGATGAGCGTCCCGTCGACCCCGATCAGCGGCGCACCGCCAGTGGAACTAGGATCCACGCGCGCCTCCAGGGAGGACAGCGCGGACGCGATCGCAGGTGAGAGGGATTCACCGCGCAACTGCTCGCGCAGCATCGCCGACCAGCTGACCATGGCGCCCTCGCCGAGCTTGAGCAGCATGTTTCCAGTCCAGCCGTCGCAAACGGCCACGTCGCAGGTGTCGCCAAACACGGCCCCCGGCTCGACCAGCCCGACGTACTCGAAGGCCGCGCTCGGCCAGCGTTGGAGCAGCTCGTGGGTCTGCCGGGTCAGGGCCGTGCCTTTTCCCGGCTCGCTCCCGTTGCACAGCAGGCCGACCTTGGGCCGCTCGATCCCCGACGCGACCCTGGCGACGACCGCCCCCATCACGGCAAACTGCACCAGGTTGAGGGGACGACAGTCGACGTTGGCGCCGGCGTCGAGGACCAATGTGCGATCCGAGCTGCCCACTTGGGGTGCGGCGGCGTTCATGCTCAGGCTCACCCGGGGAAAAGCCGTGAGGATCGCGGGGCGATCGACTCCGGAGATCCGCCCGAGGCGAAAGAGCCCCGCGGCGAGGAGCGCGCCCGAGCTTCCTGCGGAGACGATCCCGGTGGTGGCGCCCGACGCGACGCGATCCACGGCGACGAGCATCGAAGACGCCGGCTTGGCGCGAACGGCCCGCGCGGGGCTCTCGTCCATGGTGATCTGATCCGGCGCGTGGACGATCGCCACGCGCTCGGCGAGCGCGGCCTCGAGCGCGGCGAGGCGGGCGTCATCGATGGCCGCGGGCTCGGCTTGGATCGGCCGATCCAGGCCCGACTCGAGCTCCAGGCCCGCAGCGCGAGCCCGCAGCACGCGAGCCAGGCCAGGTTCGAGCAGCGCCCGATCCCCGACGAGATCCAGGCTCAGGCCGGCCTCCGCGGCGAGGACCGCCGCGCGCAGCTCGACCTCCGGGCGGAGGTCGGTCCCAAAGGCGTCGAGGCTCAGGCGGGCGGGGCTCATACCCGACATCATGACCCGATGTCCGCGATGGGCACAGGCGCCCGGGCCCTACACGAGAGCCCGATCTCGGCCCGAAGAACCAATACAAATGGCCGCGCTCAACGGGATCCCCCGAACGCGGCCAGCTGGGCTCGCAGGCGAGCCGGTACCTAGTCCTGCTCGACCTCGACGACCTGGCGGCCCTTGTAGAACCCGCAGGCCGGGCACACGCGGTGGCTGAGCATCAGCTCCTCGCAGTTGGGGCAGGGCGAGAGCACCGGCGCGCTGCGGCGGTCGTGGTTGGCGCGACGCATGTCGCGTCGGGACTTGGACTTACGCTTCTTGGGGACGGCCATGGGGGCTCCTCGGGGGGCGGATTCTGAACGGTTAAGAGAAAAGATGGAAGAGCGCCGCTGCCTTTTGACAGCGAGGCAGCTCACGAAGTGGGTGGTTTCCCACCCAGCTTGGACAGGGCGCGCTTCCACGGAGTGTCAGCGCCTTCATCGTCGCGGCCGTCGAGGCGCTTGCCACAGCTGGGGCAGCGCTCGTCGTCGCTCTGCTCGCCCTGGCTGGTGCCAGCGGCGACGTTGAGGTTCGCGCCGCAGTGGACACACAGGCCGCGGCAGGCCTCGCCGCGCTCACACAGCGCGCGCATCGGGTAGGTCAGGAGCACCTGCTCGGCCAGCAGCGCGCGGAGATCCACGACGTGCCCCTGGTAGCCGATCTGATCGAGCTCCTCGCTCTCGAGGGGATCGATGTCGTCATCGTCCTCGCTGCCGCCCTCGACCTGGGCCCACACGCGCAGGCGCTCGGCCGGCACGTAGGTCACGCAGAGATCTCCGACCTCGGCGCCCACGTCGACCTTGGCCGGGTCGAGGCAGCGCGCGCAAGGCACGGTGTAGTCCAGCGCGACGCGCCCGCGGACGAGGACCGTGCGATCCGACTGGATGTCGATCTCCAGCCGCGCCGTCCCGGCCTCGCCCACGCTCGCGTCGGTCCCGGACAGGGCCTCGGCGATCCACGCAGGGCTGAGCTCCGCCTCGCGCTCGTGCCGGCCCTCTTCGAGCTGGTCGAGATCGAGGATCAGCGCGTCGTCGCTGGGGGCTTGCGCCTTGCCGAGGTCGTGCGAGTCGGACATTCGAAGGGGGCGGTCTAGTACAGCGCGGCAGAGGAGACAAGACGTCGACTCGAAGCCCTGCGCACGGAGGCGAGCGCACGAACTGGGGCCAACTCGCGGCCAATGCGCCCCGCCCGCCAGATCTGGCCCAAGCCGGTCGCTTCGCATACCCTCGCGCGACTTCGGCCGGCCAGCTGTCTACGCGCGCAAGCCAATCCGCCAGCGCCGGTCCGCCCTCCCCCTTCGATGAGCCTGCGCCCACGCATCCGCCCCCGCCGAGCCGCGGACCCGAGCCCCGATCCTCGCCGACAGGCCTGGCGTCCCCGTGCCCTCGCCTCGGCCCTCTCCCTGCTCGCGGCCGTGGGCCTGACGACCCTCGCCCCCAGCGAAGCCGATGCCGCCGGACCTGGCGGCGTCGATCTCGACGGCCGCACCTTGGGTCACGGCGGGAGCTCGCCCTTCGATCAGCTCGTCGCCCCCCTGGCCGGCCCCTCCCCTGTGCTCAGCGCCCCGCCTGGCGCAGGCGCGACCATCCCCACGCGCCCCGAGCCGACGCCCGGCGCCGCCGAGGGTGAGGGTGACGAAGAGGAGGTCGACGAGGACGACGCGCTGCTCGAGCAGCCGCGCGGCGACGCGGAGGACGAGGAGGACGCCCCCAAAATCGAGCTCGAGCTTCAGACGCCCGAGCTGCTCAGCAAGCGCACGATCCCGCCCTTTTGGCTGAAGCGCGACTACGACACCCACACCACGACGGCGCTGACCTTCCCGCCGCTCTACGTCCACCGCAAGCCCAAGCTCGACCACCCCGAGAAGCTCGCCCACTGGGACCTGAGCTTCACCATGGCCTACTACGCCAAGCGCAAGGGCAAGAAGCGGTGGATGAACCCGCTGGTGCTCTACTTTGGCGGGTTCTCCGAGCACAAGTCGGTGTGGGCGGCCATCCCCTTGCTGATGGGCTACCGCCGCGTCGGCGAGCAGTTCAACTTTGGCCAGTTCCCGCTCGTGTGGTGGTGGGGCAACAAGTACGTCAAGAACCTCTTCGTCTTCCCGCTGCACTTCCACAAGAAGGCCCCCGACCAGCTCTTTGGCGTCTCGGGCCTGCTCGCCTGGTACGGCAACCGCAACCTCGACGACGACAACGTCGACAACGATCGTCGCCACTTCGTGTTCGCGCCGGTCTACTTCCGCTTTCAGCGGGGGCTCAAGACCATCGACGCCAGCCCGCTCTACTTCGGCGGCAAGAACCTGGCCAAGGGCACCTCGCACCGCACCTTGCTGCCTTTCTTTCACTGGCAGAGCCGGGAGTTCGGCAACCGCAAGGAGCTGTGGACGATCCCCTGGGTGCAGCGCTCGGACGCGGCCCGCGGCAAGTCGGCGTGGGCGATCCCGCCGCTGCTGACCTTCCGCGATCGCAACCCCGAGCGCGACCTGATGTCGTTCACGCCGCTGGTCTGGCGCCACCGCGATCTGATCCGCGAGCGCACGACCTGGGTCGCGGGCATCGGCGGATCGATCAGCGATCCCGATCAGCACATCTCCTGGGGCGCCCCGCTGTGGTGGCGCTTCGCCGACCGGCGCAATGATTCCTCGCTGAGCATCCTCGCTCCCCTGGCCCTGTGGCGGCGCAGCCCCGAGCGCTTCGCCATGCACAGCCTGGCGTTCTCGTTTTGGCGCGAGCGCAGCGGAGGCGGAGGCGGCGGCTCGCTCCCGCTGCTGACCTGGGTGCACCACTCGCCTCTGCGCAGCCGCCAGTTCGTGCTCGGCGGGGTGTTTTGGCGGTTCAACAACCAAGATCCCCTGGCCACTGGCGCCGTCGATCCCGCGCACGCCCGCAGCGCCTGGGGCGTGGGGCCGCTGGTCTATCGCAGCAAGCTCGGCCAGGAGCGCGCGCGCTTCGGCGTCCCGCCGCTGCTGACCTTCGCGGGCCGCAACGGCAGCAAGCGCTACCAGGTCGTCACGCCGCTGTTCTGGCACGTGCGTGACCGCGACCCCGAGCACCAGCACGACTCCTGGGTGCTCGGCCCCTACTACTTCCAAAAGCGCGCGACCGGCTTCCGCACCGGCCTCCCGCCCCTCTTCGTCGCCGCCAACGACGAGCGCTACCGCTACGCGGTCATCCCCGGCCTGCTCTTTGGCCACGTCGAGGACAAGGTCGAGCAGACCGAGCGCACGATCTGGCCGCTCTTCGTGCGCACAAAAACGCCGACCAGCCGGGTGCTCGGCGCCGGGCTGATCGCCTGGGACGTGCGCCGCGATCTCCCGGCTCCTGGTGGAGTCGAGGGTGGAGTCGAGGGTGGAGTCGAGGGTGAAGCCGCGACGATCCGCCAGCGCGACTCGGTGCTCTTCCCGCTCTACTACCGGCGCCAGCGCGGCGAGCAGACCCTGCACATCACGCCCCTGGGCGGCGCCCTGCGTCGGCCCGATGGCACCACCTGGCTCGGCGCCCTCGCCTACGGCTTCGAGCGCGAGGACAAGCGCGGCGGCGGCCTGCTGCCGATCATCCACCACGAGCGCCGCTTCACCGACGGCCAGCAGACCGGCGCGACCACCTCCGTGTTCCCGCTCTTCTTGCGCGACCGTCGACCCGAGCGCGACCTCGACGTGTGGACCCCGCTGGTCTGGCGGTCCTCGATCCGCGGGGAGCGGCCGCGCAACAACCTGGCGGTCGTGCCCTTCTACTTTGGCCAGCGCCAAAAAGACGGCGTCGACGTCGACGCCAGCTTCTTCATGTTCTGGTCCCGCGACCGGATCCGCCAGACCCACACCCTGGTCGCCGGGCCCTTCTACCACCGGCTGACCCGCGAGAAGCTGATCACCGGCTTCGGCCCGCTGAGCTACTGGGAGGACTCGCCCAAGCGCCGGCTGCTCGTCGTCCCGCCGCTGATCGTCAGCCTCGAGAACAAGCTCAAGCGCGAGCGCACGACCGTGGCCCTGCCGGTGTGGTTCGACCGCGTGCAGGCCAACGGGCGCCGGGTGTGGATGGCCTTCCCCTTCGTCGTCGGCACCCACGGCAAGAACGACTTCACCAAGGCCGGCGTCGCCTTCCCGCTGTTCTACGACATCCACCGGCTGCACAAGAACTACCGGTTCACCGGCGTCGTCCCGCTGCTCTTCCGCTACCAAAAGGGCGGCTTCCAAAAGGACGACGACCCCGCCGATCGCTACACCCTGTGGGGCAGCTTCCCGCTGTTCTTCTACGGCAAGGACGGCAAGGGCCGGCGGACCCACTCGGCGCTGGCGCTGTACTGGGCCGAGCGCAGCCCCGAGGGCTTCAAGTTCTTCACGCTGCTCGGCGGCGCGGCGCAAAAGCCCGGCAAGGAGCTGACCTGGTACGCGCCGCTGATCTACCGCAAGGTGACCAACGAGCAGCACACCACCTTCGCGTGGCCGATCTTCGCCTACCACAAGGGCTACCGGAAGGATGCCCAGGGCAAGCCCTACAAGGACATCAGCACGACCTGGGTCCTGCCCCCGCTCTACATCGGGCGGCACAACGAAGATCGCAGCTGGTGGCAGTCGACCCTGCTCGTGTGGCAGTTCAAGCGTCCGCACAAGGTCAGCACCGCCGTGGTGCCGCCGATCTTCTTCCTGCAAGACAGCTACAAGCAGCGCCGCCTGCACTGGCTGCTGCCGCTCTACGTCCGCGACAACAACATCGGCAAGGGCGAGGCCTGGACGGCGGTCATCCCCGGGCTCTTCGTCCGCCACCACAACGAGCGTCACGACAACGCGGTCCAGTTCCCGCTGCTGTGGCACTTCAACAACGAAAAGCGCCGCGTCTCGATCGGCGCCTTCCTCTGGTACGACGTCCGCGTGGCTCGCAAGCAGACCTCGACCCAGGTCGTGCCTGCGCTCTACGTCCGCCGCGACACCCCCGAGAAGCACACCCAGGTGATCGGCCCCGGCCTCGCCACCTGGACGCGCGAGGGCGAGGGGCAGCCGCCCGCGCTACACTGGCGCGCGCTCTTTTGGCTGATCGGCGGCGGCAACGAGGACGGCAAGCGCTACATGTGGCTGTTCGGCGCCAAGATCGAGCTCGAGCCCAAGGCCCTCGAGCCCCGCAAGCAGCGTCGTCGCAAGCGTCGCGTCAAGAGCCAAGGCGAGGACGAGGCCGCGCGCAACGAGGCCATCGAGGCCCGCTACCTCGAGCTGTGACCGGCAGCCTTGCCGGCTGACGCGGGGCACGGCCTCGGCTGTCGCCTCGCGCCCACGGCCGGGTCGCTGCGGCCCCCGAGGCCGCGGTCGAGACGGCCGCGCGGGGGCGCCTTCGCGGGCCTTTGTCGCTACATGAAGGTCTCCATGACCATCAAACACGACATCAAGCACCCGCGCTGGCTGGCCGCCCTCACCCTCAGCTTGGGCCTCGGCGCCCTGCTGCCCTCGCTCTTCGCTGAGGCCGCCATCCCGGCGCAGACGCCCCCCGATCGCTGCGCCGAGCTCGACGCGTACGGCTACCCGGCCTACTGCGAGCCCACCGGCCCGGATCTCGCGCCCTGGTGGGGAGACGAGGTCTGCTGCGACGGGGCGGACTGCGTCGAGCCGTCGCTCTCGGGCTGTGGCGAGCGCGAGCCCTACTATTGCGACTACGCCGAGGTCCACCCCGACGGCTCGCTGACCTGCATGTGGGAGGCGCCCGCGTTTTGCGAGGTCTTCGACTGCCCCTTCGAGCAGGTCGAGCTGCCCCCCGAGGCGGTCCCCGTGGGCTGGCCGCTGTGCTGTTACGGCCTCGAGAACTGCTACGACTCCATGGGCGGGCCGTGCGGCGGCGTGCTGATCTACTGCTACAGCGCCGTGACCTGGGAAGACGGCGTCGTCGAGTGCCTCGACGCCAGCCCAGCCTAGACCAGCATCAGGCGCTCACTCTCGGCCGCCCACGAGCGGCGTGGAGGCGCGCGGCTCGGCGCACACGCCTTGCCGCAAGGAGACGAGCAGGGCCTCTCGCAAGGAGCCCTGCTCGTCGCCTCGGGCGAGGGGCAGCGCGCCCTCGAGCTCGCGAGCGAGGCCAGCCAGGCGCTCCGGTGAGCGGCGCTCGAGGATGAAGCTCAGCCGCGCGAAGGCCTCCCTGGCCGCGTCGTGGGCCCCCATGCCCGCCGCCGCGAGGACCTCGAGGCGCAGCGGATCGACGAGCTCCGGCGCGTCGAGGCCATAGAGGGCCTCGCCCTGGACGCGGGCCCAGTGCGCAGAGGCGAAGGCCGAGGCTGGGTCGTCCACCTGCAGCTGCGCCCGCGCTCGGACCACGGCCGCCTCGCAGGCCAGGCGCCGGCGCGGGCCGTCGTCGAGGTGCTCGAGGGAGGCGTCCGCGACCTCGAGGCGACGCAGCGCGGCGCGGGGATCCACGGGCACGAGGGCGCGGCCACGCTCGATCTCGGCCTCGACGCGGGCGCGCTCGTCGAGCGCGGCACGGCCGAGCAGCGCGCCGACCTGCGCGTCGTCGCTGAGGATGCGGTGAGCCAGCGCCGCGGGCAGGCCGGCGCCTGGTCGCTGCGCCTCGGCCTGGGCGGCGGACAGGCGCAGGCGCTCGACGTGGAGCTCGACGTGGAGCTCGAGGCCGTCTGCCGCCAGCGCCTCGGCCTGCGCCAGCGCCCGCGAGAGGATCTGCTCGGCGCCCCCGAGATCGCCCTCTTCGGCGACCAGGCGAGCCCGCCAGCGCTCGCCGCCGAGGCGCTCCTCGGCCCCGAGCAGCAGCCCCCCTCCCCGGGCCAGCGTATCGACCCGCGCGAGCTCGCGGCGGGCCACCCCGAGGGCCCCAGTGCGCACGGCCAGCTCGAGGCGCAGGCTCGCCGGCCCCACGCTGGGAGCGGCCCGCCAACGCCCGCCGGCCACCACCGCGGAGGCCCGCCTCCGCTGCGCGCTGGCGGGGCCCAGGCAGCGCGCCGGCGGCTCGAGCTCGAGGAGCAGCCTCCGGCCGACCTCCTTGCTGCCCGCGGCCTGCTGGAGCAGCTCCAGCGCCGCGATGAAGCGCCCTCCCTCGCGCTCGAGACAGCTGACCACCGCCGGATCCGGGCGCTCGCACAGCGACGGCCACAGCGCGGCCCAGTCTCGCCCCCAGCGCGCGAAGGTCTCGCTCTCGATCCCCGCGCGGCCCCTCCCCTCGTCCACGAAGGCGACCTGCCTCACCACCGCCCCCTCCGCCGCGATCACCCGCGCGTGCGCACGACACTCGGCCGCCTGGACCCGCGGCGCGAGGGCCCCGACCACCGCGGACAGCACGGCCGCGGCCCCAGCCCCGGCCAGCAGGCGCGGGCGCAGCCGTCGCCAGCGTCGACGAGGACCCTCGACCTTCTCGAGGGCCTCTGCGAGGGCCGCCACGCTGGGCCAGCGCTGCCCGGGGTCCTCCGCCAGGCCGCGCTGGAGCAGCCCCTCCAGGCGACGCGGCGTGCCCCGGGGCGGGCTGCCCCGAGCGACGCGGCCCGTGGCCAGGCAAGCGAGGAGCGCCTCGGCGCCGCCCGGAAAGGGGCGCACGCCAAAGAGCGCCTCCCAGGCGGTGACGCACAGGCCAAACTGATCGGCCCGGCCGTCGACCTGCGCGCCCAGCAGGCGCTCTGGCGCCATGTAGGGCAAGGTCCCGCCCGTCGGCGCGGCTCTGTCCTCACCCGGGGCCTCCCCCGGCTCTTCACGCCGAGCGACCTGCACCGAGGGCTCGCCACCGGCGGGGCCCCGCGCCTCCACGAGCGCCTGAAACAGGCGCCAGTCCCCCGACTCCGACGGCTCCAGGCCCAGCTCCACCCCCGACGCCGCCATGGCCACGAGTTCGCCGACACGCCGCCCCCCGCGAGCCCCCAGCCCGACGTCCAGCCCGACGTCCAGCCCGGGGACCTCGAGCCCCTCGAGCCCCTCGAGCCCCTCGAGTCCCCGCGGCAGGCCCAGGCCGCGTCGCGCCTCCTGATGGGCCAGACCAAAGTCCGCGACCCGCACCCGCCCATCTCGCCCGATCAGCACGTTCCCCGGCTTGATGTCACCGTGGAGCAGCCCCGCCTCGTGGACCGCCGCCACCCCGCGGCACGCCGCGACCAACACCGCCAGGGTCTCCGACCACGCCCGCGGCCGCTCCTCCAGCCACTGGCGCAGGTTTGGCCCGTCGACCAGCTCCATGGCGATATAGACCAGGCCGCCGCAGCGGCCGACGTCGTAGACCGCCACGACGTTTGGGTGGGCTATCTGCGCCAGACACCGGGCCTCGCGCAGAGCCACGGCGCTCGCCCGATCGCAGGTCAGCACCTTGAGCGCCACGGTCCGCTCCAGCTGCGGGTCCCAGCCCTCGAAGACCTGCCCCATCCCCCCGCGACCCACGCAGCCGCGCAGCTCGAAGCGGCCCAGGCGAAGCGGGCCAAACGAGGCGGGGGAGCCGGGCGAGGCCTCGAGCTGCACCCGGAGCGCCTCGAGGGCCCCGAGCTCGGCCAGAACCCCGTCCCCCTGGCTGTCTCCGGGGCTGTCTCCGGGGCTGTCTTCGGGGCTGTCTTCGCCGTGCCTGGGGATCATCGTCGAGTGCTCGGGGCTCGAGATGGTGCGCAATGATCACCTCGAGGTGTGGCGACTCAGTATGTTGAGACTCGCTCGGTGAGTAAAGCGATGTGCGGCGAGTTCGAAGAGACTCCTGGCCCGATTCCGGGACACGTACATCACGCCCGCGACCGACCGACAGACGCCTCCCCGAGGGTGGCCAGAACAGCACGATCTCCCAATTTAAGTGCAGCGCACAACGTGAGATTGGTCGTCAATTCGCGATTCAGGCAAATAATACCACTCTGACCAAGAATATAATCATAGCAAAATGAGACCACGCCAATCACCCAAACCAGAACATACGCATAGAGGCATCGAGAACATCATCGATGCGACTCACCGCCGCCACCAACCCGCGCGAGATCGCCCATCGGCCGCATCCGGATTTTTTCCTGCCCGAGGTCGAGACGATCTCCCGTGTCCAGACCTCGGGACACCTCGGCCCGACCTCGACAACGCAAGCGGCCGCCAGCGACAGCGCGCCAGCGGCCTCGACTTCGCGCCCGCGCTCACTTGGCCGGGGGCCGGCGGACGATGCGGATCGTCTCGATGATCTCGTCGTCCACGGGCTTGTCGTTCACACCCACGGCCACGTTGGCGATGGTGTTGGCCACGTCCACGCCGGCGGCCGTGCAGCGGCCAAAGACCGTGTGCGCGCCGTCGAGGTGGCCAACGGGCTCGAGGACCACGAAGAACTGGGCGCTGCCCGTGGCCGGGCCCTTGTTGGCCATGCTCAGGGCGCCGCCGTCGTGGCCGAGCTCCGGGTGGATCTCGTCGGGGATCACGTAGCCCGGGTTGCCGCGGCCCGTGCCCGTGGGGTCGCCGCCTTGGATCATGAAACCGGGGATGACCCGGTGGAAGGTGGTCCCGTCGTAGTAGGGCTCGCCCTCGATCCACTGGTCGAGATCGCTGTCGTACCAGGGGCGCAGGCCCCGGGCGAGGCCGACGAAGTTGGCCACCGTCGAGGGCGTGAGCGCCTCGAAGAGCTTGCAGTCGATCACCCCGCGGGGCGTGACGATCTCCGCCCACAGCTCACCGCTGCCCTCGATCCCCGCGAGCGCGTCCTCGAGTTCGAAGAAGCCATCGACGGGATCTCCCTGGGCCTGGTTGAAGGCCAGGATCTCGTCGAGGCTCATGCCCACGGGCGGCTCCTGGCCGCGCTCGAACTGTGGCTCGGGCGGCCCGGCCTCGCCGTCGCCGGCCTTGCCACCGCCGCCAGCCTTGCCACCGCCGCCCTCTTTGCCGCCCGCCGCGACCGCTGGACCGGGACGCCCCGCGCCCTGCGGCCCGCTCGGCTCGGCCTCGACATAGTCCGCCTCGCCGGGCAGCGGCGGCGGCGGCGTGAACACGCAGGCAGACGTGAGCGCCACCACGGCCACCACAGAGGAGTGCGTCCCCCCCCGCGCGCGACCGAAAACGCGACCAAAAGCGCGACGAGAGGCGCGCACGTGCGCGCGAGGGCAGCCCTGAGAAGGGGACGGCATCGACGTCCGAGGGTGAACGCAGGGCGGCGCCTTGACAAGCCCCCCCAGACCGGCCAAAAAGTGCGGCCTTCTGCTGGCGCAACGAGCCCAGCGAGGCGAACACGAGCGAGCCAGGCGAGACAGCCAAGAGCGAGACAGATTATGGCGAACCATAAGCAGGCCGAAAAGCGCAACCGTCAGCGGATCAAGCGGCGCTCCCGCAACCTCCTTCACCTCAGCACCATGCGGACCTACATCAAGCGCGTCCGCCGTGCCATCGACGACGGCGACCTCGAGGTGGCCAAGAGCACCCTCCCCACGGCCCTCAAGGCCATCGGCAAGGCCAGCTCCAAGGGTGTCATCCACCAGCGCACCGCCTCCCGCTACAGCTCGCGGCTGACCCTCGCCGTCAGCCGTGCCGAAGCCGAGACCGCGGCCGAGGCCAACGCCTGAGAACGCCCTCCTCGCTCGTCGACGAGACCCACCTGCCCTTCGTGGCGGTGGGTCTTTGTCATTGGTTGGCTCCCGGTCTGGCTCCAGCCACCCACGCTTGGCGCTAGCTTCCTGCCGAGATCCCCTCGCCCGGAGCTCTCAGGGGCCCTTCAGAGGCTCTCTCAGCGGCGCGCGTCGACCCCAGGCAGGGCCTGGCAGGTGTCGAGGATCCACCGCTGGAGGGCCATGTAGGGCGAGTGGTAGGCGAGCTTCGAGCCGCCCTTGAGATCCGCGTCGAGGCGCGCCAGGCCGGCGTAGGCGGCCCGTAGACGGCGCTCGTCGAAGCGCCCGGCCTGATCCCGCAGGCGCTTGACCACGTAGGGCTTGATGTTGAGGGCCGCCGCGGGATCGTCGGCGAAGGCCGCCGTGCACAGCCTGCGCATCTGCCACAGCAGCAGGCCGAGGAGCTTCATGGCCTGGCCGGAGTCGCGCTCGCCGGCGTGGAACATGCGCGCGAGGATCTCCAGGGCGCGCACGTGATCCCCCGCCCCGATCGCGTCGGTGAGATCGAAGGCGCTGGTCTCCCGGGTCGCCGCGACCACGGCCTCGACGTGCTCGCGCTCCACCGCCTGGCCGCCGGCGAAGGCCGCCGCGCGCTCGAGCGCGGGCAGGAGCTCGGACATGCTCGGGCCCACGGCCGAGACCATGGCGTGGGCGGCCTCCATGCTCAGCGCGAGGCCGCGGTGCCGAGCCTCGTCACGCAGCGCGGCCACGGCCTCGTCGTCCCCCGCGGGCGCGAGCTTGAGCTCGACCACGGCCTTGGCCTTCTTGGCGGCCTTGACCAGCTTGGAGGTGCCCTTGAGCCCCGCGCTGGTGATCAGCAGGACGGTGCTGGGGTTGGGCGCGTCGAAGTAGGCGATCAGCGCGTCGATGGCCTCGTCACGCTTGGACTCGAGCGGCTTGGCCTCACCCTCGAGGTCCTCCGCCCGGCGGTGGCGGCCAAAGTCCTCCGGCGAGCTGAGCTCGACCAGGCGCCGCGGGCACATCATGGGGACCTGCTCACAGGCATTGAGCACCTCGGCGGCCGCGTGGACGTAGGGCGCGTCGAACTGCTCGTGGTTGAAGGCCTCCATGCCCGTGGACACGCCGCCAGGGCGCAGCGCCGCCTCGCGGATCGCCGCGACCACGGTCTTGATGGCCGCCGAGTCCTCGCCCCACAGCAGGTAGACCGGCGCGAGCTCGCCGGCCGCGAGGGCCTCGAGCAGGCGCTTCACCGCCCTGCCCCGCTCCTATCACCGCTACGCTCCCCACTACGCTCGACAGTCGCAACGACCTCGACCTCGGGGGTCATGGGCATCATGTCGAAGACCCGCACGTCGACCAGACGCAAGCTGGCGTCGGCGGCGAGCATGGCCTGGAGATCCCGGGCCAAGGTCGCGGGGTCACAAGACACGTAGACCACCCGGCGGCGGACGACCTGCGCGAGATCCCGCGCCGCCTGCTCGCCGATGCCCGCCCGCGGGGGGTCGAGGACGATCACGTCGTAGGGGCGATCGCCCTCGGCGAGCTTGGCCAGCAGGCGCTCGGCCTGGGCGCGCTTGACGTTGACCGACAGCCCCCAGCGCTCGACGGTGCGCTGGAGCGTGGCCACGGCCTCGCGGTCGGCGTCGCTGGCCCAGACGCGGCGACCGACGCGGGCGAGGACGCGGGAGAAGTTGCCCACGCCAGCGTGGAGCTCGAGGATCCGCGGGCCCTCGGCCGAGCCCGAGCCCGCCGCCGCGGCCATGTCCGCGACGTGCTCGACGAGGGCGTGATTTTGCGCCGCCTGGGCCTGGCTGAAGGTGAAGGGGCCCTGGACCACGGGCAGCGTCGCCGAGCCGGGCACGCTGTCGAGCTCGAGCCAGGTCTGGCCGACGCCGTGGCGCCCCCGCCCACCGCGAAGCTGGACGCCGAGGAGCACCGGGGCCTGCTCGTCTTGCTCGGCGGCCGCCTGCGAGGCCTCGATGACCGCGCGGATCGCCGCCTCGAGCTCGGGATCCGGACGCACCCCCGGCAGCCCGAGGACGACCTCGCGGCCGTTGGACAGGCCGAGGATCTCGCCCGTCGAGGGCAGCCAGGATGCCCACGCCCGGGCCTGCTGGAGCGCCCAGTCCAGGGCCGCGTCGAGCACCAGGCAGCGCTCGCAGTCGACGACCTCGCGGGAGTGGTGGCCAAAGAAGCCCAGGCTGAGGCCGCCCGGCGTGCGGGTGTAGTGCATCCGCGCCCGGCGGCGGTAGCCGAGGGCCGAGGGGCTGGCGACGATCGTGAAGTGTGGCCCCTTCGGCGGCAGCGGGAGCCTGCGCAGCTGGCCCGCGACGATGCCCTGCTTGAGCTCCGCCTGGGCCGCGGGCGCGACGTGCTGCCAGCTGCAGCCGCCGCAGCGATCGGCCAGAGGACAAGGCGGCTCGGCCCGCAGCGGGGCCTCGCTGGCCGCGAGCAGCTCGACCACGTGCCCCCGCAGCCAGCGCTTGTGGCGGGCGTCGATGGCCACGCGGACCAGCTCACCAGGGAGGGCGCCCTCCACGAAGCAGACCCGGCCTTCGGGCTCTCCCTCGCTGTCACGGGGCGCCTCGACGCGCCCCACCCCCTCACCGCCGTGGGCGAGATCATGGATACGAACAGTCAAGGTCGCGTCGTTCACCGACCGCGGACGTTAGGCGATCGTCGCCCCGAGGTCCAGGACCGCGACCCGGCGCTCACAGCCACCCCGCGAGGCCCACGAGCAGCGTCGGCGCGACCACGCGCGAGTCCAGATACTCGCTGCGCGCGAGCACCTCGCCCGACTCGTCGCGGAACTCGAGCACGTAGTCGTAGTCGATCAGTGACACGCGCAGGCCCACGGCCACGAAGAGCGACAGCGGCGGGCGCACCAGCCAGTCGAGCTGAAGCCGCGGCTCGACTGCCGGAACCACGCGCAGCGCCCCGGCGATGGCGACCGAGTGCTCGGCCTGGAAATCGACGGCCGAGCGCTCGACCAGCTCCACGACCGCGCGCAGCTGGGCGTCGACGGCGAGGCGCGAGCTGGTCCACACGTGCTGGTAGCCGGCGGCGAGCGCGAGGGGGAAGCGCCGAACCCGGATATCGGCGAGGCCCGCGTCCGAGGGGTGCGCCAGCAGCTCGCGGTAGGGCTGCGTGATCTGGTAGCTCAGGCCCAGGTGCGCGCCGGCGGGAAAGCGCACGCCCACGCCGAGCTCGCCGCCGCTGTCCCAGGGTCGCTCGCGCGCCCAGGTCTGACCGATGTAGCCGAGCTGCACACGCGCGTGCACGCGGTCGGCGAGCAGCTCGCGCTCGCCTCGATCGCCTCCGTCTCGCTCGCCTCGCTCTGCGCCCTCTGCCTGATCTGCGCCCTCTGCCCGATCTCCACCCTCTGCCCGATCTCCACTCTCCCCCTCGCCCTGCCCCTGCTCTGTCCCCATCGCTGCCTCACCCTCCCCCGCGCCTTCGAGCTCCGCCTCGACCATCACCAGGCGGCCCGAGATCAGATCCGTGACGAAGTGGCGAATGATCACCGCGGCCGTCTCCATGCCGGCCTCGTCCGCGGCACGCACGCTGCGGCGCAGCAAGATCGGCGGACGCGGGGCGTCGAGATCCGCGACGAGGTAGACGGCCAAGGTCCCCGGATCGGCCTCCGGCTCGAGCCAGATCGCCGCCAGGGCCCCGCGCTCGCGCAGCGCCACCTCGACCTCCGCCAGGCGCGCGTCGAGGTCGATCCGCGGACGCATCTGCGCGACCTCGAGGCGCACCGCCACGTCGTTGAGCTCGGTCCGGACCGCGCGGCGCAGGTCCTCGCCGCGCGCGTCGTCCTCGATGGCGAGGACGATCAGCGGACGCGCCTCGAGGGTGTCCGGCTCGGTGTTGGGCTCGGTGTTGGGCTCAGTCGTGGGACCAGCAGCCGGCGCAGCGTCGACCGCCGCCCCAGGCGGGCCGGCCAGCACACTCCAGGCCCACAGGGCCGCCCACGCGCCTCGCACTCGCTCAGCCTACGGCACAACCTCGCGCCGGGCGAAGCCGCTTTGGAAGCGGTCCGCTGGCGCTCTACTGGGCCGCGCTGGCCCCCGGGTCAGCGGTCCCGGCCACGATCGCCGGGGCCCCCGAGCGCAGCGCCAGCAGGCTCTCCTCCGCGTGCTCCAGCTCGGCCGCGTCGATGCCCACGACCTCGTCGAGCATGAACTCCATGCTCCCCGAGACGACGTCGTAGAGCACCCCCACGATCCCCACGCGGCCGCTGCGAACGAGCCCGGCGATGGTCTCGCTGTCCTCGAGGACGCGCTGGACCACCGTGCGCACATTTTGCTTGGCGAGCTCGTCGACGAGCGCGGCCTTGCGCTCCTCGCTGATCCCCGCGCTCGCCCCGACGTCCTCCGCCCGATGCGCGATCTCGCCGAGCAGCGAGCTGAGGTGCTCCCCGCAGCTCGCCGCGTCGATCTGTCGCGCGCCGAGGGCCAGCTCGACGCCCGCGGAGATCAGCTTGCTGCGCGTGTGCCCGAGCACGACCACCAGGCGCGAGCCCGCGACGGCGCAGCCATACTCGAGGCTCGCCAGGACCTCGCGGCCGAGGACGTTGCCCGCCACGCGCACGCTGAAGATGTCGCCCGGGCCCTGATCGAAGATCAGCTCCGCGGGCACCCGCGAGTCGATGCAGCTGAGCACCGCGGCGATCGGGTAGGCGTCGAGGCGCGGCCGCAGCACGCGGTTGACCCGCCTGCCGGTGACGAAGCGGAGGTTGCCCTGGCGCAGGATCTCGACCACCTGCGCCGGGCTGACCCGCTCTTGCAGCTCGCGGGCGGAGAAGTCGACGAACTGCACGTCATCGATCCCCCGCCCACGATCGCGCTCGTCGAAGCCAATCATCGACAGCGAGACCCCGCGCACCGGGGCCTTCTCGTCACGAAATTCGCGGATCATCGCGAGCACGTCGGGGTCGATGTACTCGGTGTCCGTGGCGTCGAGGAGCGCCTGGGTGCCCTCGGGGATCTGATCGAAGACGCGCTCGAGGGCGGCCTGGTTGAGGAAGCTGACCTGATCCGGAAGCTCGATGTGCAGGACCTCCCTGGCGAGGTGGCGCTCGGCGATGCGCCGGACCGGGCGCTTGGACTGGCGGCTGATGATGAAGGCCAAGGCGATGGCCATGCCAATGCCCAGCCCGACCAGCAGATCCGTGAACACGATCGCCACGACCGTGGCCGCGAAGGGCACGAACTGGTCGTAGCCCGCGTCCCACATCTTGCGGATCAGCGCGGGGCTGGCCAGGCGAAAGCCGGTGACCAGGAGGATCGCCGCCAGGCAAGACAGGGGGATGCGGTTGAGCAGCCCGGCCAGCAAGAGCACCGCGCCCAGGAGCAGCGCGCCGTGGACGATCGTCGCGCGCTTGCTGACGCCGCCGGCGTGGATGTTGACCGAGCCGCGGATGATCACCGCCGTGACCGGCAGGCCACCGAGCAAGCCAGCCACGATGTTGCCCGCGCCCTGGGCCATGAGCTCGCGGTTGGCCGGGGAGCGCCGCTGCTGAGGGTCGAGGCGATCGACAGCCTCGACATTGAGCAGGGTCTCGAGCGAAGCGACGATCGCGATGGTCAGCGCCCCCGTGTAGATCGCCGGCTCTCGCCAGCGCGAGAAGTCCGGGAAGCTGAGCAGGTCGGCGACCCCCGACAGCCCGCCCTCGACGACCGGGACCTGAACGAGGTGGCTCGACTCGATCAACCACGGCCCGCCCATGGTCTCGAACACCCAGCCCATGCCCAGGCCGAAGAGCACGACCACCAGCGGCGCGGGGATCCCCGACTTGGCCAGGCGCTCCGAGCGACTCCAGGCGACCAACAGCACGAGCGAGAGCAAGCCGATGACCGCCGCCCCCATGTGCAGGTCGCTGATCGTGGCCAGCAGCTCGCTGAAGGTGTTCTCGTGGTCGGGCTGCTCGAAGGCCATCTCGCCCTCGGGATCCGTGTCGTGGCCGAACACGTGGGGGATCTGCTTGAGGATCAGGATCACCCCGATGGCCGCGAGCAGGCCCTTGATCACGCTCGTCGGCACGAAGGTGGTGAACACCCCGGCGCGCCCGAGGCCGAGGCAGATCTGGATCACCCCGGCGAAGGTCACACACAGCAAGAAGGCCTCGAAGGAGCCCAAGCTGGTGATCTGCGCGAGGACGACCGCGGTCAGCCCCGCGGCGGGGCCGGACACGCTGGTGTGCGAGCCGCTCAGGGCGCCGACGACGAGGCCCCCGACGATGCCGGCGACGAGGCCGGACATCAGCGGCGCGCCCGAAGCCAGGGCGATGCCCAGGCACAGCGGGAGCGCGACCAAGAAGACGACGAGGCCCGCGACCGCGTCGCGGAGGATGCCTTGGACGCCGGTCGGCGGGGACGGCTTTGTTGTGGAATTGGACGCGGGAGGCGCGGATTGGCTCATGATGACGACGTGACGAGATCGCTGGCGGTGGACGAATGGGTGCGGACACACGATGCAGCTCGCCGCGCGCCCTCGGTGGTGAACACCGCGAGCGCGCGCCGGCTGATCAGCAGCCCGCGTCGTCCGAGTCGTCGTCGTTCGAAGGCGGCCGTCGACGCGGCCGCTGCCAGCTCGGCGCGGGCGGAGGATCCGTCTTGGGCGCGAGCGTGCGCGGCTCGACCGGTCGAGGCGGCGCCGCGACGGTCAGCCGAGCTCCCAGGAAGCTCTCGCGTCCCCGTCGGGCCTCGACGCGCTCGGCCTCGATCGCCTCGATCGCCTCGCCCTCCCCCTCGCCGTCTCCCTCACCGCCGCCTTCGCCCTCTTCGATCAGGTCGCGCTCACTCGCGCTCGCGAAGACCGTCGCGCCCGCGCCGAAGAGCACGATCACCATCACCATCACACGGCCGATCCAAGCCAGCAGAGCGCTAGCTGGGTGGCGGCGGCGGGTGAGCGAAGAGCGCACGTTCCCCTGGGTTTAGCACGGACCGAGACTCGACAGGCCCCCTTCGTTTAGATGGGGCCTGGCACCGCATCCAGCGTCATTTGGCACCATGGTCCCAGGCGCTCGGCGCGAACAAGTGCGCCCGGACCGCCCCACGGGTTACACTTCCGCCCTTCCATGTGGCGCCAAGCGATCAGCCCCGATGTCCGTGCCCGCATCGAAGAGCTCGATCTGCCCTTCAACCGCTGGGGTCTCGATCCCTACGGCGTCTCCAAGGAGCACCTCGGTTTCTTCCTCTCGAGCCTCGGCCTGGCCTACCACCACTACTTTCGCGTCCGCACCTTCAACATCCAAAACGTGCCCGACACCGGGCCGGTGATGTTGATCAGCAACCACTCCGGTGGCCTGCCCACGGACGGCGGGATGATCCTCGCGTCGATGTTCTTCGACCATGATCCGCCCCGCCTCGCCCACGGGATGGTCGAAAAATTCGCGCAGAACTGGCCGGTGCTCAGCCCGCTCTTCTCGCGGGTTGGCCAGCTCCCGGGGCTGCCCGAGCACGCCAAGCGCCTGCTCTCCGATGGCCGGGTGCTGATGGTCTTCCCCGAGGGCGCGCGCGGGACCGGCAAGCTCTACCGCGATCGCTACCAGCTGGTTCGCTTCGGCACCGGCTTCATGCGCATAGCCCTCGAGATGAACGCGCCGATCGTCCCGCTCGCCTTCATCGGCGGCGAGGAGGCCATCCCCACGATCCACCACTCCAAGACCCTGGCCAAGATCTTCAAGGCGCCCTACGTGCCGATCACCCCCTACATCGTGCCCTTCCCCCTCCCGGTCCACTGCGAGGTTCACTACGGCAAGCCGATGCGCTTCGAGGGCAGCGGGGCCGAGCCCGACGACGTGATCGAGGGCTACGTCGCCCAGGTCAAGGAGCAGGTCGAGCAGCTGATCGCCGACGGCCGCGGCTCTCGCTCGCGCAACATCGCGGAGGAGCCGTGAAGGTCCTCGTCACCGGCATCGCCGGGGCCCACGCCCAGCACGTGGCCCTGCGCCTGGTCGAGCGCGGCCACGAGGTCCTGGGCATCGACGTGCGCCCCTGGCAGGGCGCCCCCCGGGGCGTGAAGATGTTCCAGACCGACGTCCGCAAGCGCCCGGCCGCCGACGTGTTTCGCGTGCACCGCCCCGACGTGGTCATCCACATGGCCACGGTCACGCACTTCGACACCAGCGCCGAGCAGCGCTACCGCGTCAACCTGCGCGGGACCCAGGCCGTGTTCCGCCACTGCGAGGAATTTGGTGTCCGCAACGCCGTGTTCGTCGGGCGCCACACGATCTACGGCGCGGCCGCCGACGCCCCGCTCTACCGCACCGAGGACGAGCCGCCGCTCGCCGTCTCGACCTTCCCCGAGCTCGCCGATCTCGTCGCCGCCGACCTCTACGCCAGCCGGGCGCTGTGGAGCTGCAAGTCCATGCGCACCGCCGTGCTGCGCTGCGTCTACGCCCTCGGCCCCAGCGGCCGCGGGACCCTGGCGAGCTTCCTGGCCGGGCCGCGCGTGCCCATGGCCCTGGGCTTCGACCCGCTCTTTCACGTGATGCACGAGGCCGACACCGCCGCGGCGATCGTCGCCGCCGTCGAGCACGAGATCGCCGGGGTGTTCAACGTCGCCGGCCCGCCCCCGGTGCCCCTGTCGATCCTCTGCCAGGCCACCGGGCGCACCCCCGTGCACCTGCCCGAGGGCGTGCTCCCCCGGGTGCTCGGGCGCTTTGGCCTCCCGCGCCTGCCCAAGGGCGCCATCGGCCACCTCAAGCACCCCGTGGTCGTCGACGACAAGGCCTTCATCGCGGCCACGGGCTTCACCTACCAGTGGGACGAGCACGCGACCATGAACGCCTTCCGCAGCGCGACCATCCTGCGTGAAGATCGAGGACTCTAGGAGCCCGTGGTGAAACCCAACACGACACCTCGCTTGGTCTTTTCGCCGATGGCGTTGTCGCCAAAACTTCCAGTACACCCGGTACAGCGGCGTTTTGGCTTCGCGCCCTCGACGAAAATCCCGGCGCGACTCCTCGCGCCGGGTTTCACCACGGACTCCTAGCACCCATGACCGAGCCCTTCCCCCCGCTCCCCTCCAGCTGGCAGGCCGCCCTCGGCCCCGAGCTCGACAAGCCCTACTTTCAAAAGCTGCGCGCCTTCGTGGCCCGAGAGCGCGCCGAGCATCAGGTCTTCCCCCCCGCCGAGGAGACCTTCGCCGCCCTCGAGCACACGCCCCTCGAGGACGTGCGCGTGGTCGTGCTCGGCCAGGACCCCTACCACGACGACGACCAGGCCCACGGCCTTTGCTTCTCGGTGCGCCGCGGGATCAAGGTCCCGCCCTCGCTGCGCAACATCTACAAGGAGCTGAAGACCGACCTCGACATCGACGCCCCGGACCACGGCTTCTTGGAGGCCTGGGCCGACCGCGGCGTGCTCCTGCTCAACACCGTGCTCACGGTCCGCGCCCACCAGGCCAACTCGCACCGCAAGCAGGGCTGGGAGACCTTCACCGACGAGGTCATCGCGGCCTGCGCGGCCCGAGAGGCGCCGATGGTCTTCGTGCTGTGGGGCAAGCCGGCGCAGAAGAAGGCCGCGCTGATCGAGCGCGTTGGCGAGGGGCGTCACGCCATCATCGCCATGGCTCACCCCTCGCCGCTCTCGGCCAAGAAGTTTCTGGGTACGCGGCCGTTTTCACAGGTCAACGCGGCGCTCGAGGGCTTTGGGGTCGAGGCGATCGACTGGCGCTTGCCGGACTAGGAGCCCGCAGTGAAACCCAAGCTTGGTTCCACCACGGAATCCTGAATACGCCCCTAAGCCATCGAGATCAAACAAGTTTCTGGAGCCCGGCTAGACCGTCTCCACCATGTCTCCACTCCCGACCGGCGAGCCGGGCGAAGGAAGTTCGAGGAGCTTGATCGCCCGCTCGAGCGCAGCAGGGCTCAAGTGCATGTAGCGCTGCGTCGTCTGGAGGTTGCCGTGCCCGGCGAGCTCCTGGATCGCCCTCGCGGGCGCCCCCCTCATGGCGAGGTGGGAGCAGAAGGTATGCCGGAGCTTGTGGGGCGACCTGTACTTCAGCTTGGCCTGCCGGCACAGCTTCATGAGCCAGTTCGCCAGGCTGTTGACGTGCAAGGGCTCCCCGTCGTCCTCGTAGAGGACCCGCGGGCCTTGTGAGTGCCGGTGCTTCCTGAGCGCCTTCGTGAGCCGCTCGGTCATGGGGACCGTGCGGATCTTGTCGTGCTTGGGCAGCGTCACGTGGCCCTCCCACTCCGCCTGTTCGACCGTGAGCAGCCGCCGGCGGAAGTTGATCGACGACCACTCGAGGCCGCGGATCTCACCGGAGCGCAGGCCCGCCTCGCCGCCGAGCAGGACCATCACGAGCATGCGGTGGTCCAGCCGCGTCGCTGCGGTGACCAGCGCCTCGAACTCGTCGAAGTCGTAGAACTCCATCGCGGTCATGGGCAGCTTGAGCATCTCGATCTCGAGGGGCATCGCCTCGATGATCCGCCAGCGGACGGCGACCTTGAGCATGGTCTTGACCTGCCCGAGGAGCTTGTTGACGGTGCTGTTGGCGAGGTGTTTGCGCTGGCCCTTGAAGAGCTGGATGTCCTCGGGCGCGAGCTCGTGGAGCCGAGTGCCCCCGAAGGCGGGGAGGATGTGAAGGCGCAGCTTCTTCTTGGTGTTCTTGACGGTGGTCGGCTTGTGCCGGTTGGCGTACACGTGTCCTTCGAGGAAGCGCGGCGCGAACTTGGCGAAGGTCGGGACCTCCTTCGTCTCGGACCGGGGCGCCGCCCCGGCCTTGGTGCGCGTCGACGTCTTGGGCGTGGGCCCGTGCTTGAGCAGGTGGCGCTCCCGCTGCTGACCCCAGCGCAACGCGGCCGACTTGAGCTCGACGGGCGCCTTGCGGCGCTCGCGGTATCGCTCTCCGTTGTCGAGCCGGATCATGATGTCGACTTCCCAGCCGCCCTTGCGGTACGGCCTGATTTTCACGGTCATTGCCTGTCTCTCCTGACAGGCGCGACCGCACGTCTGATGCCCACCCAGCCTAGCAGCGGGGGATCGACCTAGCCAGCCCACGGGCCAGGCTCGACGGAGGAGGCCAGCCACGCCTCGAGAGCGTCACGGCGGAAGCGCAGCCGCCGGCCGAGCTTGGTGACCCCGGGGATCTCTCCGCGCTCGACCATGGCGTACACGGCCTTGCGGCTCACGCGGAGGAGCTGGGCGACCTCGTCTGCCTGGAGGAGCAGGGGGAGGTCTTCGAAGCCTGGCAGGCGACGGGAGCGGCGCGCCATCCAAGGAGTGTGGCGCGGGTCCGAAAGGCCGCCAACGGCCGTGGGGCGGGGATCGATGCCGACGTCTTGCGATCGTTCCGGTGTGTAGGCCGGGCGGTGATGTCGGGTCGCACAGTCGTCCTTTGGGTGGCTGGGCTTCCGGCCACCCGTGACCCCGAGCGCGTCGCCCCCCTGCAAGCCCTTTCGGCATCAAGGCAAGGAATACAGGCGTCAAGTTCTAGTGGCTCCGACGCGTTCTTTCGCTGTGCTCAACGCCTTTCGGCATCAAGGCAAGGAAGACCGAGGTGAAGACCAGACACCACGCGAGCGGCTGCCACAGCCTGTGCTCAACGCCTTTCGGCATCAAGGCAAGGAAGACCCCGGGTCACCAGCAGCGAGGGCGGCCAGCGCTCGCTGGTGCTCAACGCCTTTCGGCATCAAGGCAAGGAAGACAAGCATCTCCGAAACGGTGCGCTCAACCTGCTTCGCCGAGTGCTCAACGCCTTTCGGCATCAAGGCAAGGAAGACACAGCCGTTGGTGACTCTCATGTCGGGGAGCGCCGAGACAGAGTGCTCAACGCCTTTCGGCATCAAGGCAAGGAAGACCCTGCCTCTGCAAGTCCGCAAGATAAAACACTTTTTTCACCTCCTCCGCAAGCACCTCCCCGTGCGCTCTCTCCGCACGCCAAAAGGAGACCAACCCCTGACCCAAAACCCCGCCAAACGACGTTCCCTGGCCCCAAATCCCCCGGTGAGCACCTCTGCCCCCCTCCACAGCCTCTAAGTGCGCGTGTTCATTCATGAAAGTTGTCAAACCGGGGCTTCCCTCGGCAAACACCCGGAGGTGCTCACCCCTGCTCAGAAGCTGTCGTGTTGGCGGATCGAGAGCAAAATACGCAAACCCTGACCTCGATGGTAGCACTTTTCATGCAAGCATCAGGTGCTCCCCAGTGGGCTCCCAGCTGGCGAGCAGGCCCAGGGTGATCCGCTCCGCACGCTCGAAGTCTCCCTCACCCTCGTGGCGACATATTGAGGGAGCAAGGCGTCGAAACGTTCATTCAGGGCAACTGCGAGGACGAGGGGCGCCACACCTGCACGCGCGCGCATTTCATTGATCGCATCCACACGATCGCGCAGATCTTCATCCGGCCGAAGCGGCGTCCGATCACTCACCATTTGTGACCATGCGCACTGCACGTTTGCCGAGGGAATGCCTAATCAATTCACCTACTCACTGAGCCTGACGTCGAGGGGCACGACCGCGGGAGCAAAGCGCAGGCGGGCCCCTCGGCGAATGCGGCCTACGGCAGTGGGCCCTCGGTCTCGGACGTCCACATGCATCTGTACCGCATCGCTGATCACCAGCAGCCGCACCGCGGGATCATCGGCCGCTCCCGGACCGAGACGCCAAGCACAGCCGTGAACACGACCATCGACTCGCCAGGCCGTTCTTGGATCGGGGGCTTACCCCTTGAGGCAATCGAGCAACACCTGCAACACCCTGAGCATCTGCCTCACCTCCTGCGTCTCGAGCCCCCTGAGTAAATCCTGGAGCTCCCGACTCGGATCCAGCTCGCCAAACTCGAAGGCCGCGAAGAGCGTGCTGAGGCTGAGCGTCATTCCCTGGGAGAGCTTCCTCAGCGTGTCGAGGCTCGGCGAGAAGTTCCCCTTCTCGAGCCGGCGGATCGTGTCCGCGGACAACCCCGAGCTCTCGGCGAGACCCTCTTGAGTCATGTTCCGAGCCTTGCGCAGAGATCGAACATGACTGCCAAAGTCTTGCCTGAACTCATTGTCGGTCGTGTTCATCAATCACCGATACCGATTCGATAGAGACATTCTCGCTCAGGAGGCGAGCTCGCATTTCGGGCGATCACCACAGCGGGCCCAGGCTCAGGGTGCACGAGACAAAAGGATCGGCTCGCACGTAGGCGTTGCCGGAGTGAGTCTGGAGCAGGGCAGGCACGCCATCTCGTGTCTGATAGATCTCCAGCCGCCGTCGGGGCCGGTCGATGAGCCAGACGAAGGCCACTCCGGCCGCGGCGTAGCGCGGCAGCTTGCGCTGGCGGTCGAGTTCCTCGAACGCAGGCGTGAGTAGCTCGCAGACCCAGTCCGGCCGCTTCTGGGCGCAGATGTGCTGCGCCTCGAACTCCGCGGCCTCGCCCTCGTAGCGCCACCCTGCGATGCCGGGCACGAGCAGCTCTACTCCATCGAGCCGGAGCAATGGTTCCTCGAGGAGTAGCCACCCCTCGCGCCGCTCCAGCTCGCTGAGCAAGGTCGAGCGCACGACGAGGTCGAAGAAGTGGGGCGCGGGTCGACTGTAGAGGTCTCCCCCGATCAGCTCCGTCACCCGGTCTTTGCGATCGTGCTGGTTGAAATCACGAAAGGTCGCCCCTCGCTTGATGGGCTTTGGCAGGGCGCGGCTCATCGCAGGCACGCAGGAGGGGCCCAACTAGGAACGCTCTACCAACCCCCAGCGTGTTCCGCTGGTCTGACCGTGACGCCGCACGACCCCCGCGGCCTCGAGACGGCGCATCGACGCTTGCAGCTTCCAGCGAGGGCCCCCGAGGCGAGTTCGCAGGTAGGCCGCCGCGACAGGCCGTCCAGCTGCGGTGAGCACCTCGATGGCGAGCTCATCGAAGTCCTCCCCGGTGGCCTTCTTGGCGCGCCCCAGGCGGGCGTAGTCGATCGCTGACGGGTCGGAGTCGCCGCCCTGCGCAGTGCGGCTCACCTGAAGGAGCTCATCGATCGTCAGGGTTCTGAGGACCGGAGCCAGGGGGTCGTCGCTCATGACGAAGCTGGCGAGCTCGCCGAGGCTGATCTCCGGATGACCATAGATGACGCGGAGCACCGCGCTGCGCTGACCGTCTTCGAGAAGGGCTTCCAGGCTCACGCCTTTAGGTCACCAAACCCCTCGAAGTGATGGCCCAAATCTGGGAAGCGGAACGAGAGTAAAGTCACTCCCCGGACGGGGGCGCTTGGCTTGCTTCTACGACTCTAAGAAGGAGATGGGCGCAAGTTCGAGTTGGACACACGAAATGATGTCCTTGCACCAGTATCTCGTGACGCCGAAGAGTGCGGCCCCTGACACCGAGCAACTCGTTAATCGTAAATATGTCTGGTGGCAGCATGCTCATGTGCCGGAAGTCCAAAGAAAAAATCTCTCACTTCTTCTGCTGACCTCTTCGGTTCTGCTGCCAGCCTGTGGAGGAGCGTTTGGTGGTGGCGATGACGAGGCTGGTAGTCTGATCGAGCAGGTGTGCAGCACGGACTGCAATCACCCCGAGCAGTGCTTGCTACAGACCAAGGATGATCCTGGGCCGGATGACTGGGAGGTTGTCTTTTTGTGCGGATTCCATCTATAATCTAGAGAATATGGGAATTCAAATTGAGCGTGATGGAGTCGCACTGAACCTTCGCTATGAGGTAGCGCCGTGAGCCTACGTCTACGCTGGGTGCTTCTTCCCCTGCTGGGCCTGAGCTGCTCGGAGCGCCCGATTCCCGAGCCGATTCCCGATGGTACGGCGCAGCGCTACGCTGAGGCGCTCTGTGCTTCGGTTCAGGACTGTGGCTGTGGCTACTTCGAATCTTCCGAAGCCTGCGAGGTCGTGGTGGCCGAGCAGTTCGATGCCATCGCTGGGGGGCTGCGCGACTTCGACCAGGAGTGCTTTGACGCCTTTTTGGCAAGCGGCGCCTATGAGAGCTGTGGCACTCCCCAAGAAGCGAGGGACCTCTTTCCCGATTGTGCAGCGTTTTACGGCTCGGCTGTCGAGGGGGAATCTTGCATTCCCAACGCGCTCTTTGGAGACATGAACCCCACTGACACCTGCGTGGAGGGAGTGGACTGCTACTTTGTCACCGGCGTGTGTGACAATGACCCGCCTTTTCCAGACTTCAAGTCAGAAGGGGACATCTGCTCTGAAGCGTTAACAAACAATTGCTTCAATGAATATCTCTACTGTGATGAGGGTGTTTGTCGGCAGCGGGCGGAGTGCGATGAACCTTGCACGCATGTCTTCGGTTGCCACTTCGGGTTCTGCCAAGGTCTCCAGGAGGATGGCGAGGGTATTTGCACACCTCGGTTGGACTTTGGTGATCCCTGCGACCCCAAGGACTACTACAGTTGTGACCCGCCGCTCGGTGGGGACTACGGGTGGTGTAGCCCGACAACGCAACACTGCAAAGACACGATTCCCTACGCTTGTCAGACGATCCTCCAAGCCCTCGGTCCTTCTACGTATTGATAAATTGACTGAAAAATAGTTCGTGATGGCAAACTCGTTCCCCCCAAGAGGGGGGGCAGAGGATGTGCAGCATCGCTGTATGCAGATGCGCATGGTTGCTGGGGAGTGCGCCTTCAGGACGAGGAGCTGCTTAGAGAAACCCGGGGCTTCCTCTGGCTCTCATCGAGCAGTCGCCGGAGCTGACGAACCACCTCCCCCATGCGCCACCGAGCCGTGCTCAGCTGGATGGACTCGGCCTGCGCGAGCGCTTCGGGGCGACCTCCCGCGAGGCGATGCCGAAGCGCACGCACGAAGATCGAGCCGAGCTTGGCCACAGCGCTCTCCAAGCGGCTCGCCTGCTCCTGCATCTCGAGCTCCTGACTGGGGCTCTTGTCTCGCGCCAGTGGTTCGGCCTCGAGCTGCACCCAGGGCCGCCTGACCTGGCTCTGGTGGGCTTGAAGGCGCTTGTTCTTTGCAGTCACCCGCAGCCAGCGCAGAAGGGAGTCTTCCTGCCGAGGCTCGAAGGACCAGATCTTCTCCCAGACAGCCAAGAAGGCGTCATGAGTGAGATCCCCAGAACCCAGCATGCGCTCGAGCTCCTCGGCGAGCACCTTGCCCAGCGCCTGACTGGCACCGGGCTTTTGGGCGAGCGTGTCGACTCTGAGTTTTTCCAAACGCTTGGCCAACCCTTCGTCGTTCACCATCAAACGCTATCACTGACTGCAACCGACGCGAAACTGTACCAAGGTCCATGCACGTTGGTGTAGGATTGGCGCCCCGGGGTCCCTCGTGGAGATCAAGTACCATTCCGAAGAGCAATACGTGCCGATGACGCCCGAGGAATTCGAGGTGATCGAGCGCGAGTACGCCAAGGTCTTCGGCCCCGATGACGCGATCGATCGTCCCCGCGCCGCCGATGAGGGCAAGGATCGCTACGCCGAGGGACCCTGGCGAGAGCTGCGACGCGAGGTCGATGAGCGTCATCTGAGTGCCGTGCTGGGTGACGGGGAGCACGTGGCCATCGGGCGCTTCGAGCTGCTCTGGGAGATCGGCCATGGGGGCATGGGCGTGGTGTTCCGGGCCTGGGACTCCACGCTCGGGCGCATGGTGGCGCTCAAGCTGTGGACCGACGCGATGCCCAGCGAGGACGCGCGGATGCTTCAGGAAGCGCAGGCCCTGGCTCGCCTCTCGCACCCCAACGTGGTCTCCGTGTTCGACGTCGGCGAGTACGAGGGCCACCTCTACGTGGTGATGGAGTTCATCCGTGGTCAGGACGCCGCGCACTGGGATCCGCGCCACTGGAGGGAGGTGCTCTATGTCTACGGCCTGGCGGCTCGTGGTCTGATCGCCATCCACGCGGCCGGCTTGGTCCACAACGACTTCAAGCCCGAGAACCTGCTGCTCGGGGACGATGGGCGCGTGTGCGTGGCGGATCTGGGCCTGGCGGCGTCGATGCCCCGGGGCGTTGAGTCGGAGCAGAAGCCTGGGGGGACGACCGGCTACATGGCGCCCGAGCGCGTGATCGGGGGTCCTGGGGATGCACAGTCCGATCAGTTCTCGTTTTGTGCGGCGGTCTACGGGGCGCTCTATGGGACGCTGCCCTTTGGTGGAGGGACACGCATCGCCGTGCTCGAGGCCATGGAGGCCGGGGAGTTGGCGGCCGGAGACAGAGCCCTGCCGGGGATCCCTCCGCGGGTCCGGGCTGCGTTGCTTCGGGGGCTGGCCTGGCGAGCGCAAGACAGGCACCCGAGCATGGAGGCCCTGCTCGCCGAGCTCGAGAGCGCGGAGCGAGAGGCACTGGAGCGGAAGACGCGCAGGCGTTCGATGTGGGGGCAGGTGCTCCTTGGGGGTCTGCTCTTGGCCTCCCTGGGAGGATTTGCGGTAACCAAGCTCGGAGATGTGCCTGGCAGTGAGGATTCCTCGCCGGTCCTGCCGCTGCCCTCGGTCCCCAGGTGGTGGGTGGGGTTACATGAGAACCTGGAGGCGTGGAACGCGGCATCTGCGGGGAAAACACAAGAGTGTTATAGCCACTGGCTGTTGAGCCGAGAGCTCCTTCAACGGACTCTTCCCCGTGCCCACAGTCTTTTCTCAGAGGCGATCTCAAACGAGATTCTCGAGTTATCCCCGACACCCGCCAACTACATCATTGCAGGCTGGATCGCGGAGGGGGCATCTCAGTCATGGGAGTATACCGAGGATTGGAGGCGAGCATCCATGGCCAGGAGTCAAGCCGCGTCTTTGCTCGAAAGTGCAGGCGAAATCGATCTGGCGAGGTTGCAGCAATACTGCGCAATCGCCAATGCAGTTGGAGAGCGATGCGACTACTCTTCACAGCCCGCTGTCCCATCTATGTTTGAATAAGGCGAATCGCAGTGAACGAAGAACCCTCCACATATTTCAGCGAAGCTGAGCTCGTAGCACTCGTTACTGCTCGAGTAGCAGCACAGCGGAACCGTATATACAAGAGATGAACTCCCCGAGGGCGCCACATCACAGAACCCTCGATCGCAGGCATCGTCGAAGGGCTGGTAGCACACGACCTCCCCGTTGTTCTTCTCCCCGTAGTCGCACCACATCTTGATGCCTGTCGTGCATCGCCCGTTCTCGTCGGTGGCCGTACAGCTCGCGCTCGCGCCGATCGAGCAGCACACGTGGTCGGCCCACAGCGGCGCGTCGGGCCCGGTCCACTTGCAAAAGCGAGAGAGCCTGGTGCCCTCGCTGTCGGTGACTGGTGCGCCGATCTCATCGAGGTAGACGTCGTCGCAAAGATCCGGAAGCGAGGCCAAGGCCGAGGCTGGCAGCAGTAGTCCCAGGGCAAAGGCGAGTATGAGCGTGTTGTTCCTGATCATGATGGGCTTCCTCTAAGGGCCAAAGGTAGCCCACTTCGAGCTCTGAAGGCGAGAGGAACTCGAGCAAGCCTCTGGCCAAAGCTCAAAGAGCTCAGCCGCGAGGCCACCGCACGAATCAGGCGCTACAAGTCGCAGGTGATGAACTTGTTTCGAGCACCATCGGGCAGCTCGGGACACATCTCGATGGCGTCCTGGTAGGCGACAGTGCAGTCATCGTACCAGCCGGCTTCGCACCCTGGGTTCATGCTCAGACAGTTGCCGTACTCTTCCACTACCGGATTTGCACAGTCGAGGTAGCGCTTGCCCTCCTCCTCGAAGCCCTCGAGCGAGTCGGCGAGACACTCGCGGTCTTCAGCTCGAAGATAGAGTGCGTCCGCACATGCCTGTATGCTCGCGTAGAGCACGTCCTCCGGGCATTCACAGATCTCTGCGAACGCCATGTTTTGGAGGCTCGCGTAGAGTTCGAGTTCCTCCGAGACATCGGGGGGCTGCTGGCATGCGACGCAAGAAAGCGAGGCCATCAGAAACATGCGGCATAGGCGCCTTGGCATGGTGCCATGGTAGGCTATCCCTCCTGATCTTCGCTAGAACGGCTGAGCCTGAGTGTTGCACCAGCAAGCACGGCCGCGCTACTCACGCCAACACCCACGGTGACCGCCCGACGCCAACGGCTCCGGCCGGCTGTGTTCATCGGGACGCGGGGCGCCTTAGCCGCGATTTCGTTCGCACTGGTGAGGGTGGGTCGCCCAACGACCTGCGGCCGTCGGGGCGCCCTCGGTGGCCTGATATCGGGTGCGAGCAGCTGGTGGCCATCGACCCCCGGACCCTTGAGCAAGGGATTGACCGGCGATGCCTTGACCCCGACGGCCTCGAGCTCCGCGCGGTACTCGGGATCGCTCACCTGCCGGAGGTCGATGAGCATCCGCTTGCCGTCGTTGAGGAGCGCTCGCCGAGCATCCATGAAGCGGTCGGCGAGCGCCGTGGAGCGCAGCTTGCCGCCGGGATGGTAGAGCGCGCCTGCTCCTGGCGGGACGTAGGCGACTTGAAAAGAGTCGAGGTAGTGGGCCTGGAGCGCTCGCAGGTCCTCGCAAAACGGCTTGATGATCCTCGAGAACACCGACGCCTCGAAGGGGATCGAGAACGTGCTGTCCTCCCGCGGTGACGCGATCAGCCCGAGCGGCATGTCGGGCTCCCGTCCCCCCAGCTCGGGCCCGGTCTTCCCGTCGAAGGATGTCATCAGCGTTGCCAGCCTGGAGATCAGTCCCCGCCAGCCTTGGCCTTTATAGTGAAGCCACTCCTCGGCAGCGAATTCCCAGAAAAACTCGAAGGAGCTCTTCCACTGAGTCAGCATCTTGTCGGTGTCCAGCGTATAGAGCAGTGGCCCCGGCCGGGAGATCATGTCGAGAGTGTTGAGCAACAACTTGTTCGTCGATGGATAGAACGCCCCCACGTTCTCCCCAGGGGTCGACGCGTTGAGCGGAGCCCCGCCGTAGGCCCACCCGACCCCCTCCGTCGGCCACACCGACTCCGGGTCCACGCACTGCCGGCAGTCTCGGCTCCCGTCGAAGGTCTTCACGCCCTTGTAGCAGGGCTTGTCCACGCCCTTGCACCTCAAGGTGTAGCGATCCACCGACGTCCCGCGCACCGAGTAGTAGAAGCGATACGACGCCTGCAACACCCGCAGCGTCACCATCGTGCCTGGCATGAACCCGAAGGTCGATCCATCGCCGGGGTCGAAGCTGAACTCCGTGTCGCCCTTCGGCCCCCGTGCAACCTGCGGGGTCCCTTGCTGCGCGGCGATCCCATCTTCGCGATGCTGAAAGGTCCAAGGCTGATCGTGGCGATAGGCCGGCAAGTATAGCGAGGTGTAGTCGGCGTTGTAGGCTGGCTCGATCTTGCCGTCGGGATACACGATCCCGCCGGTCCCCAGCTCCCTGAAGACCTCGAACACGCGGTTGACCTGCCACGAGTCCGTCGCGGGGTCGTCGGTCTGGAGCGGCGGCAACACCACGTCCTTGCCCAGCTCCTCCGCCCGGATGGCCATCCCCACGTCCACCGCCCACACCGCCACCGCGATCACCTGCGCGATCGTCCGCGCGATGATCCCCGTGTTCGCGGCGATCAACTGCAAGACCTGCAAGCCCATGTCCTTGAGCAGCGTCGGGAGCACCTCCTCGGCGTTCTCGAAGTTGCCGAAGGCGTCGAGCGTCCGGGTGATGTTCCCGTAGACGGTCGCCACGGCGCCGCCGAGGTCGACCTTGTCCAGCGCTGGGAGCCCCACTCGGGTCGCCAGCTCATAGACCCCGATCTGCATGCTCGAGATCCAGTTTTGCCAATCCGCCGAGGCGAAGGCTTGCATCGCCAGCTCCCCCACGAGCCCCACGGCGGGATCGAGCACGGAGTTTTGAAGCACCTCCTTGCCCGGCATCTTGCTGGCAAAGGTGAGCCACTCGGACCCCTGGGGAAATACTCGCTCGGCTCGCTTGGTGACCTCGCTGATGTAGGTCTCGGCTGGTCGCAACAACATCAGTCCTTCTCCCGTCGCCCAGGTCCGACCTGGGTCACCTTGAGTCCTTCACCGCCGCTCGAGGGCGCGGGCCGTGGCGTGTCGACGATCTCGACGAGATCGCCGAAGAGCGCGAGCGCGAGGGCTTCTTCGTCCTCGAATTCCTCGAACCCCAAGGCCCGCTCGAGGTCCTCGCAGGTGAGCCCCTCGAGCTCGCCCGCCTCGAGCTCCAAGACCGTCGGACCGAGCCGCCCTTCAGAGCTACTCTTGCGCTGGCTCGCCATAGTCCCCCAACCTGTACATGGCCAACCGGCCCACGATGTAGCGCCCCGCGAGCTGCTGCTCGGGCGTTCCAATCTCCAAGAATCGTTTGGTCACAAATACCTTACTCATCCCACGCAAGTGCAAGAGCGCCTCGCGTTCGTCTTCCATCTTTGCAGCTTCCTCCACCAACACCATGAAGCCTTCGATCGCGTTGCGATTGTCATTGAAGAGCTTGCATAGCTGCGGCTGCGTCAGTGTCATCCCCACATAGGCCAGCGCTTGCTGTGCGCATCGAAACTCAGGGAACACCTGCATGGAGCGGTTGGCCCAGTTCTCGAACATCGCCCGTGCCGTGGGCACGACCGTCGTCAACGTGGCGTCGACTGCGTAGCGCAGGAACTCCAGGGTCATCCCCCGACGCTGGGTCTGCTGCTTGGCCTCGAAGGCGCGGGCGCGGGCTTCGGTCCGCCCGGTGTGTTGGTCGAGCAGCCCTCGCACCTGCTCCTGTTCGTACTCGATCGCCCGCTCGAGGATCGCCCGGGTGCTCGAGATCAGCTCGGGCGCGGCGGCCGACGCTTTTTGCGCGAGCGAGAACGAGTGGTTGCGCTCCTCGGTGAGCTTGAGGAGCAGCTCGTCCTTGATCGCGTTGATGCGCTCGAAGTCGTCTCCAAACCGATCCTGCGGTGGGGAGTGCTCCTCTTCGCCCATCTCCTCGCTGGGGCCTCGCCCGCCCTCGACGCGGCGTGAGACCTCGAAGAGCACGGCACCGTCTTCTCCGTAGCCGCGCAGCTGGAAGTCGCAGCGCGAGTCGAGGCCGCGGGCCCAGTGGACACAGCGGCGCCACAGCCCCTCGACGATGAGCCGCGCCTGCTCGCGAAGTTCCTGCGGATCCTCGTCCTCGCCGGGCGGCCACTCGAAGTGGGTATCCGAGAGCTCGAAGCCCTCCCAGGTCCTTACGGGTGCCCCCTCGAACTCGGACAGGTCCAGCGCCGGCGAGACCATCGGCCGGTACCGGCTCGAGCCTCGCCGCCACAGCAGCCGTACTCGGAGCAGTTGTTCGTCGTGGGCGACGAGCGCATCGATCCACTCGTTCGGCGCGGACGCCTCCCGTTTCTTCACCGTCATGTTCTCTCCTTCTAACGAGCGACGAACACCAAGCTGAGGGAACCCTGGGCAAAGGTCAACGGCAAAAGTCTATTTTTCCTCTCCGCTGTCTAATTCGAGGATCTATGAGCACGAATAGACCGGACAATAGACCGGATAATAGACCGGGCAATAGAGAATCGAATAGACCGGAAGGCCTGAAACACAAACGAAAAAACCAGGCGGTGACCTCGAGGCTCTCAAAAGCGGGAACATTTGCCGGTTTTCGACAACCCCTGGCGATGGCACGCCAAAAGGCATGTGCATGACCTGGCCGCGAATAATCTGGACACATGCAGACCCGCGGGCATGTTGACGCTTTGCGAAAACCAGCCCAGTTTGTTGCCATGGCAGTCAGTAGTCAGTTGGCGACGCGCGAGGAGATGCTCGACAGCCTCGACGCCGAAATGGTGAGGCTCACCGAAGAGACCGAGGCCACGGCCTTTGGTCTCGAGTGCGCTCGACGAGAGGCCGAAGATGAGCGCCGCTCGCTCTTGTTTCACCGCACGGCCGAGGGCCTGGAGGTGGCCACGAGCGTGTGCGCGGGCAGCTTGTCCACGGTGCATCTGGGCTCCGTGCCTGCTGGCGCCGCAGCGAACTTCTTGATCGGCGGCGCCTCGAAGGTGCTCAGCTTCATGGCCCCCAAGCACCCTGCGGCCCAGGTTCTCAGCCGGGGAGGCAAGGAGTTCTTGCACTGCCAGCTGGCGATCCTCGCCCGCAACGCGATCCTCGACCCCTGAGCGCGCATGCGCACCCACAAAGGTAGACCCATGACCAAAACCCAGACACAAGAGCGCCCCCTCGAACAGCGAAAGATGCAGCGCAAGCAGGCCAAGCAAGCAGGCCGCGACCGTCGGGCCGAGATGATCTTGGCCGCTCAAGACGAGAAGAAGACCCGCGACGAGCAGCTGGAGCTGCAGATCTCCAACGTCGACGTGCGCGTCGCTGGGCTGGAGGCTCGCTGCGCCAAGCTGGAGACCCTCCTCGCCGAGTTCGCCCCTGAAACCCAGTCCCCACTGAACCAAGAGGCCAAGTCATGATCGGATCCCATCTCAACAGTCTTCTCCCTTGCACCACACCAGGCTCGCCCTACGGCCTCGAAGCCGCGCAGGAGGCCATGGAGCGCAAGATGGTCTGCCCCAGCGAGTTTGCCTTTGGCTGCGTCGTGCCTTTCGAGGTCGAGATCGCCTTGGCCCCTGGCACACGCGTGAGCCATGAGGTCAAGCCCAACGTCCGGCTCCTGCCCGTCGCCATGGTCGCCCACTTGTCGGGATCGGATATTCGGATCGAGGCGATCACGCGCCGAGACGACCGTGCCGCGGGACTCACGGGAACGGGGATCACGACCACACGCGACCCCGACAGCTTCGACTGGGAGCCCCTCAAGACGCCCTTCAACCCTTTCCCCCCAGACATCGGCCCCGTCGACAGCAGCAAGGGCTTTCAGATCACGGTCTCCAACCTCACTGGCGACAAGAGCCAGCTCTTCCAGGCCACCTTCTTCGGGGCGATCGGTGGCTACGCCGGGCTTCGCTACCTTCAGGACAACATCGGCCTGTCCGATCAGCTCTTCAGCAAGCTGGGCACCTGGCTGCGAGAGTCTGGGATCACGATCGAGAGCAGCGGGGCGAAGTGATGATCCGCTTCCCCATCGAGCTTGTCGGTGAGCAGCTGCTCAGCGAGGGGGCGGTGTTCTTCACCGAAGCCCTCGCCAAGCTCAACGCGCGTCAGTTCGTGCGTGAGCAGCCCGAGGACTCGCCTTGCTGCGCGCAGTGTGCTGGCTGCGAGCTCGATCGGGAAGCCCCGCTGCGCGACGCCAAGCGCCTGCTCGAGGCAAGGCAGGCTTCGCCCGCGAGCATCGTGGCCTACTCCATGGGCCGCGAGCTCGCGCAGGGCGTGGCCTGCCGCGTGGTGCTGATCGACGGGCAACGCCTGGCTTATCAGCGTGAAGACGGCGCGGTCGCGGATCCGCTGAGCAAGTTCGAGAGTGAGACGAAGGAGCAAGACCATGGCAAAGAGCAGTGCTGCTGCGGACAAAGCGAAGGACAGGCCGGCGATGACACCCACGCAGGGCGCCAAGACAGCCCGCGCTGACCTCCCGGCGACTCGCCCCAAGACCGACGAGCCGGCGCGCGTCGACGTCCGCAGGTCCTCTGGTGGGGTGGTCGCGGCGGGCCTCGGCGCGGCCGCGGGCACGGGGCTCGTCGCCTTTGGCCTCTACAAGCTCGGCGAGCGTGCCGGCTGGTGGGGGGATCCGAGCACGATCGTGATCGACGACCCTGCGGACAGCGGCGGAGATCAAAGCGGCGGCGGGGAGAGCAACTCCGGCGGCGGCTCCAAGAGCTCGACCATTGCGATCGGGAACCCACCCAACATGAGCGGAGATGCAGAGGGGTACAACACCTCGCTCTTTCCTTCGCCGGCGGCGGTCCGCCTGGCGCTCAAGTCCCTCGGCTATGACGTCGAGTTCGAGGCTGCGCCCCTCGTCGGCTACGAGGAGACCCACGGCGAGGTCCAGCGCTTTCAAACCGACTGGAACCGGGTCATCAAGGCGATCGACACCGGCAAGATCAGCTTGCCGAAGTCCGTGAAGAGTCCGGAGAAGCTGGCGATGTATCGCGGGCTGCTCAGCGTCGACGATATCCCCGGGAAGTACACCTTGCGCGCCATCGAGATTGCGATCCGCAACGCGCTGACCAACCTCGTCAAGTTCACCAAGATGCGAGAGGAGTCGAAGCGATGAACAGCCGACGCAAGCTCGAGGCCCTCGGCTACGGGACGACCGCCAAGGAGATGGAGCGCTTTCAACGCGACTACAACCGCTTGCCGCCCAAGCGCCTGCTCCCTCTCACGGGGCGCTTCGACGCCGCAACCGCCAAAGCGATCGACCTCGCCTACGAGGTCCGCACGATGTTCATCCTGACCCGCGACGGAGACTGAGCCATGCCCGACTTCGTGGACCTGCTCATTCAACCCTCCGTGGCGACGGCGTCGCTAGAGCCGAGCCTCGGCCCCGAGGTGATCCCCTTCGTCCCGGCACAGAGCCTGGGCGCGAGCCCGCCACACGACGAGGTCTACGAGCTCGACGACATCGACCTCCAGGCTCTCGAACCCGGGCAGCCGCCGGTCCTCGGCGAGCTCGAGGCTCCCCACTACACCGAGGTTCTCGACCAGCTGTGGATGGAGTTCGACGATCCCGAGGAGCGCACGGCTGGTCGCATGCTCGCCCTGGTCGAGCAGGTCGCGGCCGAGTCCATGCGCCTGCACCAATTGCAGCTCGAGTTTTGGGACTCCCTCGCGGCCAAGACGATCCCCGAGTCGGAGTTTGACCGCTTTCAAAGCGAGTATCTGGCCTATCTCAAGCGGCTCAAGGGCTACAAGCAGACCCTGCTCGTGCTGCCCGAGACCAGCAGGGACACCGACGAGATCTACCTGGGCTTGATCAAGCGTCGATCGGGGGCAGGCCCCGTGCCGGACGCGATCATGCACCTGTACTTCTCCAACCAGATCGGGATCCTCGAGCAGCACGCCGAGGACATGAGCGAGGGCTTTGTCGGTCGTGTCATGACGGCCCTCGCGGTCGTGGATCGCGTCGCCGAGGACGCCGCCGAAGCGCTCTCGGACGAGGTGCGGGATACCGCCGAAGACGCCCAGTCCGCATGGAAGCGAGCGTACTGGTGGATCGTGGGCGGGGTCACCGTGGTGGTGAGCGGGGCCGTGGGCACCGCGGTGTTGCTCACCCGCGAGGGCAATCGTGAGCGGTGATCTCGAGATCCCAGGGTGGGCCTGGGCGGCCCTCGGCGGCGTCACCCTCGGCGGGTTGCTCGGGGCCATGGTCATCAGCGCGCGCCGGCCTGCCTGGGAGATCCTGCTGCGCCGAGCGGGGGCGCCCCGCGAGCTGTGGCCCTTCGCGGCGATCCAGCGCTACACCGAGAGCCGCGGGAACCCCAAGGCCGGCCTTGGCCGCCCCGAGCTCTTCCCTGCGTGGGCCGAGCCCCGCAACGCCTCGCGCGCCCAGCAGCTCAACGAAGCCGACGCGGCCGCGTCCGCCTACGACCGCAACGCAGAAGCCTACGCCGAGTCGCCCTATCCCAGGCAGATGTGGGTCTTTGGTAGCGGCGGGGCCTATGGCCTGCTCCCGGCGAATGCGCTGGCGCCGTGGCAGGACACCGACGCGCTACGCCGCGGCAAGGTCACCCCCTACGACGTGTTCAACCCGTGGCGCTCGACGGTCTTCTTCCTCGAGTACGTCCGCCGGTTGATCGGGAAGTCGAGCTTCACGAGCTTGCCCGAGCGCTCGCGCACCTTCATGGCGCTCAAGCGCGGCATGGCCTCGCCTGCGCTGGTGAGCGACGTCAACGAGCAAAAGACGCGCTCGCAGACCTCCCGGAAGAACGCGACCAAGGCCCTGAAGTCCCTCGGCTTGCGGGAGGACTATCTCGACCAGCCCGTCCCCCTCGACTGGCCCAACTACCGCGGCGGCCTGGAGCTGGTGCCGTGATCTGCTGGACCACGGTTCGCCGCTTCGACGGGGACGTGTCCGAGGCCCTCCACACGGCGATCGTTCCCCCCGAGATGTCGGGCCTACGCTTCATCGCGCTGGTGACCCTCGACAAGGGCTCCGGGACCTACGCGCCCACCCCCGACGCGCCCACGCTGACCGTGGCCTGGGTGCCGCGAGAGCGTGTCACCGACGAAGCGAGCTCCACCGAGGAGATCGACGCCGCGCTCGCAGATCCCGACCAGGTGCCCTTGGTCATCACAGGGGATCAGCCGGTGTTCTATCGCAGTGACGACGGCTCCGCCTTTCCCGCGGTGGGGATCAAGGGATCCCTGATGGTCTTGGCCGTGCGCTTGACGAAGATCGTCGAAGGCGTGCACGGCCAGATCACCTTGGGCTGGGAGGGGCGTTCGAGGTGTTGAAGAGAATCGAGAGCAAGAGGATGCAGACATGAGCACGAAGTGGATCGCCTGGCTCGCCGGCGGCGTCGGATTAGCCGCCGTCATCGGTGGCCTCGTCTGGGCCTACAAGCGGCGCCAAAACGGGCAAGCGAGCCCCAATGAGGACGGGGACAGCCCCGACATCGTTCCCAGCGCGCCCCCGCGAACGCCTGGGGGCGCCAAGCAGACCCTGGGGTACGAGTTCCTCGGGGACGAGGCGCTCAACAAAGAGGAGTCCGAGACCCTCGATGAGATCCTCGGCGACGGCTGGCCACCCTCGGAGGAGACGCTCGACCAGCTCGAAACTGGCGACGTGATCGTCTTTGGGGTCGAGAGCCGACCGGTCGGCGCCTACAAGGCCGCACGCGAACTGATCTCGGCGAGCGTGATCGTGGTCGAGAAGACCCTGATCCGCGCGCGGGTCACCGGAGAGATCCGCTACGCCGAGCACTTCGGAACCAACGCGGGCCACGGCCTGCGGGCGGGGATGGCCGTCGACGTGCCGCGCTCCGTCGTGCTCGGTGCCGGTCGTCCGCAGCCCGCCGAGGGCTACGGGAGCAAGGGTGAGCCCGTGGACACCTTCAAGGCCAGCACCGAGACCGGGAAGACCTACAAGATCCACCCGAGCACGCCCTACGACTTTCAGCTCCCCTATCGCACGAAGGAGCTGGAGTGGTACGTGGATCCACAGCTGGCGACGATGAAGCACATCGGGGAAGACGGCCTGCTCGAGCAGGTCATGTTCACCGAGGGCAGCATGCGCGGAGACGTGACGGTGCGGGCGATCGACAACGATCCCATGCACGGCAAGGTCCTCGTGGGCCGCTGGGACTTCGTGCTGGACGACTGAGCGTTCGCCGGCGAGGCCGGCGACGAGACAACGAGGTGAGAGATGCAGATCGAAGCTGCGCAGCTGCGCATGGCAGACGTCGTCTTGGTTCCGGGTGTCGGTGAGCAGGAAGTCCGTCGACTCGAAGCGGGCACAGACCGAGTTCGAGCCTGGTTTCGCGGAGACGAAGCGCAAGACGCCCCCAGCCAGACATGGCCGCCCTCCGAGGTGCTGACGATCAAGCGGCCCGGGGACATGTTCGAGGCGCCGGCCCTGCCGCGACCCAAGACGGTGCACGAGGCCAACCGGCGGATCATCGCGCGTCTACGGGCGATCGGCTGGGAGTCCCATCAGGGGGGACGCTACACCTACGTCAGCGATCCCACAGACTCCGTGCGCCTCCAGCTGCGCGAGCAGGTGGTCCATCACCAAGGTCGGATCCGCAACCATCGTGGTTCCTGGACGTGGAACCCCAACACGGCGTCCATGGGTTTCACCAAAGACTATGCGATGCAGCTCGACCGTGAGGTCCCTTCGCTCGCGCGTGAAGCCGAGGAAGCCGCGAGGGCGCGACACGCATCCGACCAGGCGCTGATCGACGCGCAGCGTGAGCAGCTGGGTCCGCCCTCGTCGACGGCGGACATGTCGACGCAGGTGGTGGTTCGCTACTCGCGGATCGCAGGGGTGATCTTGTGCGGGGAGACCTACCCGCACCGCGCGAAGATCCGGGAGATCCGTGTGCCTTATCGGCTCAAACCGTCCCGGCGGCTCCCGAAGGGCTGCGCTTGGTACGTCCCGCGGACACGAGACACCTTTCAGCCGCGCGAGCGCGTCGAGCAGCTCGTGGAGGCGCTGCGCCTTCGAGGAGTGCCTGCGGTGCTGGACTACGACCACGAGCCCGAGGCCGACGCCTTGAAGACGGTCCCAGCCCTCGCCCCGGCACCAAAGACTCCCACGGCCTCACGCGCGAGGGCGAAGACGAAGGCGACAAAGCCAAAGCCCCGAGGTCGGACGCCCGACGCGAGCAAGCGCGCAGCAAAGCTGCGGGCGGTCGCGGACAAGGCCGCCGCCGCCGCGCGCCGCGAGCTCGACACCGACCGCCTCGAGAACACCCACCGGCGGGCCGAGCAAGCCGCCAGCGTCCGGCAACGGGCGCGCGGAGAGCTGGCGATCGCCGAGATTCTGCGCAGGGCCGCCGATGAAGTCGAAGCTGGCGAGCTCGAGCATGTCTCGCGGATCTCCAACAAGACCCAGGTCAAGGCGTTGGATCTCGAGCTTCGGCGCGCGGGCTGGGAGCGGGCGCGTAGCGAAGGACGCCCGTCGTCGAGCGTCACCAAGCCTGCTGCCGAGGACATCGCGTTTGCGACGCTGAGGCCCCTTCGTGCGTCCAACTACGCCGTCGATGACCTCTTGAAGGCCACCGAGGGGCTCTCGGGTGTCTCGGGTGATCGCGCCCGCGTGCGAGCCCTCCACAAGAAGATGCGCGACGACAAGGCCGAGCTCGACGCCGAGGATGTCGAGGCCGTCCGCGCCCTGCTCAAAGCCGCCAAGAAGCACGAGCGCAAGGTCTTCTTGCCCTCCGAGATGCTCGCCGACGATCTGCGCAGCCGCGACCGACTGGCGAAGCTTTCGGTCACCGACACCGTGTCCCTCAAGGCCGCGCTGCGCGAGTACCTGGGCTGCTGCGCGGTCGCTCCCAAGGGCGAGGATCCCAAGCACGCCCGCGGGCGCAAGCTGCTGAACATCAACATCTCGGGGTTTGTCCCGACCCCCGAAGACCTCGCCAAGCGCGTGGTCGATGCCGCGGAGATCGAGGCGGGCATGCGCGTGCTCGAGCCCTCGGCGGGTGCGGGGGCGTTGGCCTCGGAGATCCGTGCCCGTCACCCGGACGCGACGCTACACCTGATCGAGCTGAGTCCCACGCTGCGGGACATGTTGTGTGAGGACGGCTTTGAGGTGATCGCGCGAGACTTCTGCGCGCACGTGCCCGAGCGACCCTACGACCGCATCGTGATGAACCCGCCCTTCGAGCGTCAGCAAGATGTCGAGCACATCGAGCGCGCCCTGGGGATGTTGGCGCCGGGTGGGCGCCTCGTAGCGATCGCGTCGGCCGGGCTCCAGCATCGCAGCGACAACAAGACCGAGCGGCTGCGCAAGAAGCTGCTCGAGCTCGACGGCAGCATACGGAAGCTCCCCGCAGGGTCCTTCAAGGCGTCGGGCACCGCCGTCGAGACGGTGCTGGTGATCGTCGACAAGGCACCGGCGAAGAAGGTGATGCCAGCGCACGAACAGCCGGTCCCCAGTTCTGCCAAGACACGGTCCCCGGGATCCTCGAAGCGGCCAGCGCCGAGCAGGGACATTCAGCACCTGCTCAGCAAATGGCGTCGCCACGAGGCGCAGCGCCAGCAGGTCGACAAGGAACGCTACTGGAACGCCATCCCCAAGACCGCGTGCTGGATCCGCAAGGAGGGGAGCGTCTCCGTGACGCTGTGCGCGGCTTTGCTCGACGAGCCGACCGGCGACTGTCCGCCGACCCAGGCCATGCTGAAGGGGAACTCGTCGCAGCTGGTGCTGTGCCAAGCGGGCGAGGGCCCCGAGTATTTTCGGGGACACACGCCTGGGATCACCGCGGCCAAAGCCGAGGCCGACAACCGGATCGTCCGCGGCCGCATGCGCCGCTTCGCCGAGCTCGATGCGCCGACGCGCCCCGTGGCCATCGACGACTTCGAGGCACAAGAGCAGCTCTTGGACACGCTGGTACCCACGCGAAGGGTCTACCTCCCGCGCATGCCCTTCCAGCTGCTCGACGTGGTGCTGCTTCCACCCCAGATCGTGACGCCCGACGGGGCGTCCGTCTCGATCCTTCGCTGGCGTGGCGCGATCCCCAAGGACGCGAAGATCGTCATGCAGGTGAGCGCGAGCAGTCGGATGGACTTCGATACGTTCGAGGCCAAGCTGGGCTCGACGCTCATCCCCTACCGCGGCCACGTGGCTCCCTCGACCGCAGCGCACGTGTTGAAGGAGATCCCCGCGCCTCGTCGTGCCGAGCTCGCGGCGCGTGGTCTGACCATGCACGATATTCAGTTTGGGCGGATCGGTAGGCGCTCGCTGTACTGGCTACACGACCACGAAGGCCGGTTCACCTACGGGCCCGTGACCGCGACTGGAGAGCACGTCAACACGAAGGCGATCCGAGCGCACTTCAGCAAGCTCTACGCCGAGCCAGCGCTTCCCTTGCCCGAGCTGCCCGCAGGCTGGGATCCCAAGACGACGCTTCAGATCACGAGCCTCATCAGCAACCGGGTGGTCTGGAACCTGTGGGACGCCAAGGCGGGGAAGATACTCTTCAAGGCGGAGGGCGACGAAGACTGGCTCGAACAAGACGCCCTCCCGAGGCGCGCGCAGTGGGCCGAGAAGGACGGGTTCGTGGACATCATGCACGCCTCGGCGTACGCGCTTCACGAGGCTGTGAAGCGAGCACCCGACTCCGTTCGGCTGCGCGTGGCCGGGCCGTGGCTGGGCGTGCTCTATCCGAGCGACTTCGGGGACCGGGTGAGCTTCGATCCGCCGACGGGTGGAGCGGTGAGCGTGGAGCAGGCGACCGAGGAGTACGGCGAGTACGTCTCCTTGCTGAGCGCGTCCCCGGACAATGAGCCGCTTCAGCTGTGGGTGAAGATGGGGCCGAAGAGGATCCGCTGGGTGAAGCGGTGGCTTCGAGAGCAGAGCTCGGCGAGGGCGGTTTCCAAGCGGTCGAAGAAGACTTCTGCGGAGGACGATGACATGGGCAAGCACAAGAAGAAGACCACTGCCACCAAGAAGAAGACCGTCGCCAAGAAGAAGACCGCCGCCAAGAAGAAGGCCGCCGCCAAGAAGAAGGCCGCCGCCAAGAAGAAGACCACCGCCAAGAAGAAGACCGTCGCGGCCAAGAAGAAGACCGCCGCCAAGAAGAAGACCACCGCCAAGAAGAAGGCCACCGCCAAGAAGAAGACCGCCGCCAAGAAGAAGGCCACCGCCAAGAAGAAGGCCACCGCCAAGAGGAAGACCACGACCAAGGCGGGAGCACGCAAACGAACTGAGAGTCCGCAGACCGAGCGCAACGAGGGCAAGCGCCGGGAGCCCAAGGGGTTTCGGCTGCGTCGCAACGACAAGGTCCGGTTTCGCTCCAACTCGCGGATCGCCATCGGCCTGGGCATCGACAGCGAGCGCGTGTTTCGGGTGCTGCGTGTCGTGGCCCGCGACAACCGGGAGTTCGCTGTCCTCGACTTGGGCCTGACCAAGCCCAGCCAGGCGCCCGCGATCCCCGTGGGTCATCTCGCCTTGGTCGAGCGCGCAGACGCGATGCCGGCAGACATCCGCCGCTGCGCCGCACGGCTCTCCAAGCTCGGGGGATCTGTCTCGAAGGCGACTCAGCGGCTCATGGTCGAGCTCGCGCGGAGGTACTGATGCTCGAGCTCGTCCTTGGCCTGTCGTCGGTGCTCGCCTCTGGGGTCGTGATGGCCTGGGCACGGGCGCGGGCGAACACGCTCGAGGTCGTGGATCTGCGCGCGGAGGCCCCGGCGAGCAAACGCCAGGTACGCAAGGCCACGGTCGATGCTGTCGTCCTTCATCAGACTGGATTTTCTCGTGGGCTCGATCCGATCCGCTATCGCAAGGTGACAGCGCACTTCGTGGTCCTCCCCGATGGGACCGTGGTGCAACTGCATCCCGTGTCGGCGCGCTTGTCAGCCTCGAACGGGTTCAACTCGAGGTCAGTCGCGGTCGAGTTCGTGGGGAATTTTCGGTCGGTGCAGGGTGGGTGGTGGAAGCCGGAGAAGTACGGACGCAACACGCCCTCCGCCGCACAGATCCGTGCGGGTCGACAGCTTTTGCGCGAGCTTCAGCGAGTGGGCGTGCGCTACGTGTTTGCGCACCGGCAGAGCCTGGAGACGCGAGGGAACGACCCGGGGCCGGAGATCTGGCACGCGGTCGGGCAGTGGGCCGTGACGGCGCTGGGCATGTCGGACGGCGGCCCGGGGTACGCGGTCGGGACCGGGGCGCCGATCCCCGACGCGTGGCGACGAGCACCGACGCTGGCGTGATGATCTCTCGAGCATGGAGACGAGGGCGACCCGGCGGGTCGCCCTCGTCTCTTGTGCGATCGATCTCGATCGGCTAGAAGTGCTCCCAGCCGGCAGTTCTGGGCCTCTACAGACCCTTTGGCACCGGCAAGGATCGATCCAGAATAGCCCCCGAGCCGTCTCCACCATGTCTCCACGAGATCGGAGGAATTGGGGGGACGGATGGGGACTCACGAGGACTCGATGAAGGGGCGGCTCCAGGCTCCGAGGTGGCGTCTGCTGCAAAAGATGTGCGGTGGCGCCTAGTTAGAGAACCGATGTCAGACTCCACCACGGAATCCTGAACACGCCCCTAAGCCGTCGAGATCAAACAAGTTTCTGGATCCCGGTCGCACGGGATCTCGACCTACCCGAGAACTCGCTCAGGGCTTGGGTCGAGCAAGCCAAGATCGATGGTGCCCAGGCAGATCTCGGAGACGCGGAGACGCGGAGGCCGGAGCGGCCGAGGAGTCGGTAGCGGAGTTCGGTCGACATGGCCGCCATGATAGGGGAGGCGCGCGCGGGGGTCTGACGGGGGATCGTGTCACAATTGCCGCGTGCGGTGCCGATGTCGGCGTGCGAACATCGACCGAGCAACCCCGCGATGAAGTCGCTTCCCCACCGCTCCGCGGCGCTCGCGGGCGCCCTGCTGCTCGCCGTGGCGAGCTCGCTCGGCGGGCTCGCTTGTGTGGGCGCCGTGACCACGCGATCGACCCTGACCACACCGAGCGAGGCGCAGCGCTACGTCGTCGTGCGTCGAGATGACGCCCCTGCCGCCGAGGCGATCGGCGCGCGCGAGTGGGCTCGATCGCGTCGAGGGAGGCTCTCGCTCTGGTCTTTGCCCGGGAGCGAGGCGCTGGCGGACTCCTGGGTGATCGCGGATCTCGGACGCGTGACGATCGCCGACAAGCTCGATCCAGGTCAGCTCCTCGACGCGCTCGAACGCTACCGAGATCCGCTCCACCTCGTCGTCGCCCGCGACAAGGCCCCCCCTCGACAGCTCGCCGGGGGCTTGGACACGCCCGGAGGGTGCTCGCTGCGCGCGGCCATCGGTCGCTACCTCGACCTCGACTGCGCGCCCTCGGCGATCGGTCCGCTCCTCGCCGAGGACTGGGTGGTGGAGATCGAATTCTACAAGCCGGGCTGGGTGCGCTGGCGTTGAGCCTCAGGTGCAGCCGAGCCACGGTGTGGGATCGACGGCCGCATTCGGGCCGTCCTCGACCAGAGCGGCCCAAGTCGGCCGCCCACGACGCTGCCGACATGCTCGAAGATGAAGTATGCGACATCGCGGCAACGGCCCCTCGGGCAGACCCCTCCTCCTCCTGGCCGTGAGCCTGTCCGCGCCAACATGGGCGTGCACGACCTCCAACTGTGATGTTCTTCCCGAGAATTGCGTCACGACCAACGATACCGAGACGAGCGAGAGCTCGGGCGCTGGGGAGAGCGAAGACAGCGAGAGCGGGTCCTCGGAATCCAGCACAGGCACCACGGAAGGATCCGAGGGGACAGAAGCAACCGAGGAGGACACGGACTCCGAGGACGACGCCAGCACTGCAGAAGACACGGACTCCGAGGAAGATACCGGCTCACCTTCGATATGTGGCAATGGAGAGCCCGAAGACGGAGAGGCGTGCGACGACGGCAACACCGTCGACGGCGACGGCTGCGACAACGACTGCACCCTCACTGCAGTCGCCGCGCTCAGCCTCGGTTGGCGCTATACCTGCGCGCTGATTGATGGCGGGCGCGTTCGCTGCTGGGGCTACAACACCCACGGCCAGCTCGGCTACGGACACACAAACGACATCGGCGACGACGAGCTCCCCAGCGAGGCCGGAGACGTACTACTTCCAGGCCCCGTCACCACCCTCGACCTCGGCGGATACCACGGCTGCGCGCGCTTCGACGACGGTGACCTACGCTGCTGGGGCTACAACGCCCACGGCCAGCTCGGGAACGGTGGCACGGACAACCATGGCGACGACGAGACCCTCGCCGACTTGGACGGGCTCGGTTTGACCTCGGCCATTGATGTCCGGTTGGGGAGTAACCACACCTGCGCCCTTCTCGAGGGCGGCAATGTTCGCTGTTGGGGACACAATGCCAACGGTCAGCTTGGCCACAGCAACGTCGAGATCTCGCTCCAGCCAGGCGAGAGCCTCTCGATCGGCGGAGCGGCATCCTGGATCGCCGCAGGCGGCGACCACACCTGCGCCCTGCTCGAAAGCGGCGGCCTGCGCTGCTGGGGCGACAACACCTACGGTCAACTGGGCCTCGGCAACATCGAACCACTCGGAGACAACGAGCTCCCCGATGCCGGAGGTCCCATTTCGCTGGGCCTGCCCCCCGACACGGAGATCGTCGACATCAAACCTGGAGAACGCCACACCTGTATCCTGCTCAGCAGTGATGCGGTCATGTGTTGGGGCGAAAATCAGTATGGACAACTGGGCCTAGGGCACACGGACACAATCGGCGACGACGAGCTCCCATCCAGCCAAGCCCCCGTGCTCCTGCCCGCTGCCGCCAAAGCGCTGGCCGTCGGCAACAACCACACCTGCGTCCTGCTCACTGGCGGAGAAGTGATGTGCTGGGGCCGCAACATCTCCGGCGAGCTCGGCCTCGGCCACACCGACAACATCGGTGATGGCGAGCTCCCCCACGACGCAGGCTTCGTCGAACTTGGCGGGAGCGCCCTGATGATCGCTGCTGGCGGTCGCCACACCTGCGCCCTGCTCGAGAACCTCGACCTTCGCTGTTGGGGCTACAACGAGTTTGGCCAGCTCGGTCTCGGCCACACCGACGATGTGGGTGACGACGAGCTGCCTGCGGATGTGGACCCTGTCCCGGTGCTCTGACCGATCAGTCGAATCCCAACCCAATCTCCCGCGGGAGATTGCTAGAGCACGCCCGCGAACACGCGGCGGGCCGGCCCGCGCATGAACACCCCCGCGTCGGCGCGGCTGGGGACGAGGATGCTCAGCAGCCCCCCAGGCAGGCGCACGCGCAGCTGTGTATCCGCGGCGGCGAGCCCCTCGCCCACGGCCGCGGCCGCCGTCGCGCACGCTCCGGTGCCGCAGGCCTCGGTGATCCCCACCCCGCGCTCCCAGACCCACAGGCGCAGCCACACCCCCGCCTCGTCCTCCTCGCGCGCCGCGAATTCCACGTTGGTCTTGCTCGGCAGATAGGCGGGGTCGACCTCGACCCCGGGCCCGAGGCGACGGGCGAGGGCCTCCGGGTCCTCGCCCGGGGCGACGAAGCAGACCGCGTGCGGGTTGCCCATGGACACGTCGAGGAAGCGCCGACCTTCCCCCGCGGCCGGCCGCGACTCCCCGAGCGCCCGCGCCGGGCCCATGTCGACGCCGACCTCGATGACCCCCTCGGGGCTCGCGGCGACGATCTCACAGCGCAGCGGGCCGGCGCCCGTGGCCACGCGGAGGACCTGGCCGGGGGTCTGCGCGAGGTGGGCGGCCACGCAGCGCAGGCCGTTGCCGCACATCTCGGGGACCGAGCCGTCGAAGTTGACCACGGTCATGCTCGCCTCGGCGTCGCCTCGCGCCGGGCCGACGAGGAGCAGGCCGTCGGCCCCCACCCCGCGCCGGCGATCGCAGATCCCCGAGGCCTGCGCCCGCGCCCAGTCCAGGGTCTGCGCGAGCGCCTGCTCGTCGCCCTCGCGGCAGTCCACGAGCACGAAGTCGTTGCCCAGCCCCTCTACTTTGGTGAATTCCATCGACTCGATGCTCCAAGCTCGATGCTCGATCAGCCCTCGGCCAGCACGGCCTCGAGCATCGCCGCGAGCTCGGGATCGTTGCGCAGGATCACGCCCTCGCGCTTCCAGCGGATCCGGCCGTGGCGGTCGATCAAAAACGATGTCGGGTAGCCGTTGAGCTTGAAGGTGGTCTGCGCCTGCCCACCGGCGTCGAGCCAGATCGGGAAGGGCAGGCTCTGCTCGGCGACCATCGAGCGGACCGCGGGGAGCTTGGTGCGCACGTCGGCGTTGAGGCCGACGACGGTGAAGCCTTTGGGCTCGAGGTCGCGGTGGAGGTCGGCGAGCACCGGCAGCTCGGCCACGCAGGGCTTGCACCACGTGGCCCAGACGTTGAGCAGGACCACCTTGCCCTCGAGATCGGCCAGCGCGACGCCCTCGCCGGCGAGGTCTCGGGTCTCGAAGGCGGGGGCCTGCTCGCCCTCGGAGGACGCCACCTTCGCGCCCTCCTCGGCCTTGCAGGCCACGCCGGCCAGCGAGATCAGGCTCAGGGCGAGCACGGCCGCGTGACGACGCAATTTGAGGCGAGCGCGCACCTTCACCGTGTACCCCGGGCTCTGGGCCGCGTCCAGGTGTCCGCCCGGCGCGGTGGCGCATGCTTGCGCCAGCGCGCCGCTCGGTTGAGTTCGACGGCTCCCCGCGCTGGCAAAGCATGCGCCACCGCGCTACACGGGGCCGGTGAGCGCCGATGCCCACGATCCCCGCGCGAGCGCGCCCGCGCCAAAGGGCGCCGATCCCTCGCCCGCGCAGCTCGTCCGCGGGCAGCAGCGCAGCTACCTCGTCGACCTCAGCCCGCGCGAGGTCCTCGACCGCCTCGCCGAGCAGCCCGGGGTCAAGGCTTACGACAGCCACCTGCTCCCGGACTTTGGCGGGCTGATCGAGGACGCCGACTACACCCTCGAGCGCATCGGCGAGCGCGAGTTCAGCATCCACTGCGGCCCCCCGGCCGCCCGCGGGCAGTCGGCCACCGGCATGCTCCGCCTGCTCTACCTGCGCGGCACCCTGGTCCCCAGCGAACGCGGCACCAAGGTCGAGCTGCGCTTCGTCTACCGTCGGCCACGCTGGGCCCTCCAGCGCTGGGTGGGCTTCTTGGCCCTCGCCAGCCTCGGCCTGGTCTGGGTGCTGATCGGCCCCGGCCTCCTCGCCCGCAAGGCCCTGCTCTACGGCGCCCTGCTGCTCGTCCTCGGCCCGGTGGTCATCCACGACCTGCGCCGAGACAAGCGCCTCGCCGGCCAGCGCCTCGACCTCCTCAACCTCGTCGCCCACACCCTCGGCGCCATCGAGATCGACGCCAGCGAGGCCGACAAGCCCTACCGCCACGGCCAGCTCCGCGCCGGCCCTTCGCCGTCGGGGCACGACGATGACGACGACGACGACGACCACGACGACGACGACGACGACTGAGGGTGCCCCGAGCTCGCGCTCGGCGAACTGATTCAGGGCCACAGTAGGCACAGGGCAGCTGGGCGCTGCAAGAGCGAAGGGCAAGCTCGAACCCGTGGGGTCTGAGCTTGCCCTTCCTCTCTCGCGTCATCCGACGCGGTCGCCGCTCCTAGCCCGCGTCGGGGACGGGGAAGCCCGTGGGTCGAGGCGTGTCGAGGCCCGATCCCGAGGGCGAAGCCGTGGGCGTCGAGGACTCGTCGAAGCGCGAGCCCAGCGGCTCGCGCGGCTCGAAGGGCCCGAGCTGGTGGCCGGCGATCAGCTTGCGGACCTCCTCGGCGGTCAGCACCTCGCGCTCGATCAGCGCCTCGGAGACCCGACGCAGGGCGTCGTAGTTGTCCTCGAGCAGCGAGCGCGCCCGCTTGTACTGGCTGGTGACGATGCGGTGGACCTCGTCGTCGATCGCCTGGGCGGTGGCCTCGGAGTAGTTGGCCTGGCGGTTGATGTCCCGGCCCAAGAAGGGCTCGGAGTCCTCCTTGCCGAAGGTGATCGGCCCGAGGCGCTCGCTCATGCCCCACTCGCAGACCATCTTGCGCGCGAGCTCGCTGCAGCGCGCGAGGTCGTTGCCGGCCCCGGTGCTCTTGAGGCCCTCGAACTCGAGCTCCTCGGCGATCCGCCCGCCGAGCAGCACGGCGATGCGGCCCTCGGCGTTGTTCTGGTCGAAGGAGAGCTTGTCCTGCTCGGGCAGGAAGTGGGTCAAGCCCAGGGCGCGACCACGGGGGATGATCGTGACCTTGTGGATCGGGTCGACGACGCCCTTGGGCAGCAGCGCGGCGACCAGGGTGTGGCCAGCCTCGTGCCACGCGGTGGTCCTCTTCTCCTCGGCGGAGATGCGCATGCTCTTGCGCTCGGCGCCCATCATGACCTTGTCGCGGGCGTGGTCGAAGTCGTCGTGGGTGACCCGGTCGCGGTTGCAGCGCGCGGCGTTGAGGGCCGCCTCGTTGACGAGGTTCTCGAGGTCTGCGCCCGAGAAACCCGGGGTCCCGCGGGCCACGGTGCCAAGGTCGACGTCGTCGCCCAGGGGGACCTTGCGGGTGTGCACGCCGAGGATCGCCTCGCGGCCGCGGACGTCGGGCAGGCCGACGACGATGCGCCGGTCGAAGCGACCGGGGCGGAGCAGCGCGGGGTCGAGGACGTCGGGGCGGTTGGTGGCGGCGACCAGGATGACGCCATCGTTGCCCTCGAAGCCGTCCATCTCGACCAGGAGCTGGTTGAGGGTCTGCTCGCGCTCGTCGTGACCGCCGCCCAGGCCGGCGCCGCGGTGGCGGCCGACGGCGTCGATCTCGTCGATGAAGATGATGCAGGGCGCGTTCTTCTTGCCCTGCTCGAAGAGGTCGCGGACCCGGCTGGCGCCGACGCCCACGAACATCTCGACGAAGTCCGAGCCGGAGATCGAGAAGAAGGCGACCCCAGCCTCGCCAGCGATGGCGCGGGCGAGCAGGGTCTTGCCGGTGCCGGGCGGGCCCATGAGCAGCACGCCCTTGGGGATCCGGCCGCCCACGCGCATGTATTTGCGGGTGTCACGCAAGAAGTCGATGATCTCCTCGACCTCCTCGCGGGCCTCTTCGATGCCGGCGACGTCCTTGAAGGTGACCTTTTGCTGGTGCTCGTTGAGCAGCCTGGCCTTGGACTTGCCGAAGCTCATGGCCTTGCCGCCCCCGGCCTGCATCTGGCGCATGAACATGATCATCACGGCGACGATCAGCAGCACCGGGAGCCACATGAGGGCGAACTGGAAGAACATTCCGTCGTCCTCGGGCTCGACCTTGTACTGGACGTCGTTGTCCTCGAGGAGCTTGTAGAGATCGTCCGTCGCCGGCGCGACGACCTGGATCTCCTGGCCCTCGTTTTCATAGGAGACGTTGACGTGGCTCGAGTGAACCTCGAGGTCCACCGAGATCGAGCTCTCTTTGGCGCTGAGCTCCTGGTTGACGACCTGCTCCCGAAACTGGGAGTAGGTGATCTGCTCCGGCTTTTGGCTGTTGGAGAGGAGGTTCGCCAACACCAGCACGGCCACGATCAAGCCGAGCCACACGAGTAAGGTCTTGGTCTGCTGCTTCACGTCGTCGCTCTCGGGGCCCCGGCGGGTTCATCCCGCATGTGCCGTTGTAGCGCACGGATCGGCCGACTCTGCCCGTTGTTCGGCCCCGAACGTGCTGGGGAGCATAGCCCTGGCGCCAAAGGCGGTCAAAGGGCGCCCTCCCCTGTTGGTTGGCTCTGGGGCCGAAGATGAACCCCGTTTTTGGAGATCGACAAGCGCAGCGCGGGCGCGAGGTCCCAGCCGCGGGGAGCCGGCCGCGGGGCGCCAGGACCCGAGGCGAGGGCCTGAGCCATATTTAGAGCCGCCTCCTCCATGGCCACGAGGACGCGGCGGCGGAGCTCGGAGAGATCGGCGCCGGCGCGATCGCAGATGATCCGCAGCGCGCGCGTCCTCACCGCGCGCGGGAGCTGCTCGAAGGACGCCAGATGCCAGCCACCATCCGGGAGAACGCGGGCGTCGACCTCTCGCCGAGCCCAGGCGTCGAGCGCGATCTCTGCCTCGCGGGCCTGCTCCGCGAGCTCGACGAAGGCGCGATCGATCCTCGGGTTGCGCTCGCGCAGCGGCGGGAGCACGGCCTCGCGCAGCCACACGCGCAGGTGGGTGAGATCTTCGTTGGTGGGATCGTCGACGAAGGGCAGCTCGAGGCGCCGGGCGAGGTCGCGCAGCTGCGCGCGCGTGAGCTGGAGGACCGGCCGCAGCCAGCGCCCGTCTCGGGTGGCCATGGCCGAGACCCCCTCGAGGCCGCAGCCCCGGGTCATGTGCATGAGCATGGTCTCGGCTTGATCCGTGGCCGAGTGCGCGAGCACGACGATCTCGGCGCCGAGCTCGTCCGCCTGGTCCAGCAGCGCGCGCCGTCGCATCTGCCGAGCCCGCGCCGGGAGGCCCGGGCCGGGCTCGAGGGCGAGCGTGCTGACCCGCACGGGGAAGCCCAGACCCTCGGCGATCGCCGAGACCTGCCGGGCCTCGTCGGCCGAGCTCGAGCGCAGGCCGTGATCGACATGGCCGACGCTGATCGCCAGGTCCTCGCTGCGGCGCAGCAGCGTGAGCAGGCCCAGGGTCGCCATCGAGTCCGCCCCGCCAGAGCAGGCCAGGTGCAGGCGGCGCGGCCTCTCGAGCTCCACGAGCTCCACGAGCGCCCGCCGCACGCGGCCGAGGGCGTCGGCGAGCGCGGGGTCGTGAGGTGGGCGCCGAGGGTCGAACAAGGCGCTCATCATACGTGCTCCCCCGCGCCCGCCCACCTGGCCAGCGGCTGATTTGCCACGGCCGAGGGGAGGTCTACCCTGGGCGCCGTGACCGGACCGGACCCGCGCGACGTCGCCCCCATCCCCTACCCCGTCGAGGAGATCCAGCTCGTCATCGACGAGCCGATCAGCCTCGACGAGCGCGACGACGCACCCGAGGTGGTCGCGGCCCTGCCCGTGCAGAGCTTCGTGACCGTCGCCCGCAAGCTCCGCGCCGAGAACCGCCTCGACCTCGTGCTTCGCTACGCCAGCCCGGCGCAGATCGTCGGCGTCTTCGACCTCGACGCCTGGGAGCGCGACCGCATCGCCGTGGCCCGGGCCCGCGAGTGGCTCGACCGCATCGTCGACGCCTACCGCGAGGGTCAGGCCGAGCGCGGCGAGCTCGTCGAGCTGATGCTCTCGACCGAGCCCGAGCTGTGGGTCCTGGCCAACGCCGCGGCCACGGCCATCGCCGAGCTCGACGAGCCCGACGACGACGAGGCCCGCCAGCGCGTGCTCGAGGACATGGCCGCGCTGCGCACCTGGGAGACCCCCGACGGCTTCTTCGTGGTCGGCGTGCCCGACAACGAGCTCGGGCGCATGGCCCTGCGCGTGCTCGAGGCGATCTACGCCGACAGCATCACCGAGGGGCGCAAGCTGATCAGCGCGATCAAGTGGAGCCTCCACGCCGAGCTCGAAGAAGATCTGCTGCGCTGGCGAAAGGGTCGCCTTGCCGACCTCGGCTTCCCCGACTGGGAGGAGGCCATGCGCCTGTTCTCCCCCCTGGCCCGCGACGCCATCGTCCGCGACGACCTCGACTCGAGCGACACGGACTCGAGCGACACGGACTCGAGCGACACGGACAGCGACAAAAAAGCAGCCGCGAAGCCCCGGCCCCAGACCCACGTGCCGCCCACCGGCAACCTGCCCCCTGCTAGCCTCGGCGAGGCCCGCGACGTGCTCCGTCGGGTGCTCGCGCGCCTCGACGACGCCGAGTACGACCTGCGCCTGCGCGAGTTCTTGCTCCTCGCCAACGAGCTCATGGCGGCGCAGCGCTTCGAACCCGGCGACGAGGCCCTCCAGCAGCGCGCCGTCGGCCAGGCCCAGGGCACCCTCAACCTCGCCTGCGAGATGCTCCTGGCTGGCTCGCCCGCGGACGACCCCGAGGCCTTCATCGCCGCCCGCGTCCGCGCCGTCGGCCTGCGCCAGCTCTTTCGCTTCGGCTACGGCCCGCTGGCCAAGCTGCGCAAGGCCGCCCTGGCCCTGCACCGCGCCGGCCAGGTCTCGCTGCGCCGCGTCGGCTCACTGCTCGACCGCCCCTGGGGCCCGGCCCTGGCCAGCCTCTCGCGCTGGTATCCAGAGCTCCCCGTCGAGGGCAAGAGCGCCGACTCCCGCCCGCTGCGCGGCCTCGACGACCTCGCCCGGGCGACCGCGCTGATCGGCGAGGCCGGAGCCCTGGCCCAGCTGACCTTCGCCCCGGCCGGCTACGCCGTCGACCCGATCTGGCTCGAGCGCGTCGACGAGCCCGAGCGCCTGCACCTGGGCGATCTCGTCCGCACCTCGCTGATCCTCGAGCAGCTCCCGGGCACGCCCAGCGCCCCCGGCCTGCGCCCGCTGACGCCCGACGATCTCGCCTGGGCCGCCGACAACCTGCTCGACGGCAACAGCCGCCCCGTCCCCGCCCTGATCGCGGCGCTCCAGACCCGCGCCGAGGCCCTCGGCGTCGGCGACCACGCCGCCGCCGTCTCCGAGCTCGTCCTCGCCCGCCTCGCCGTCGAGCTCGCCGGCCTCGAGCGCCACGAGGACGGCCTCGTCGACCTCACCAAGGTCGCCGGGCTGCTGACCATCCAGCACGTCGGCGTGTGGCTGCGGACCTCGGCCTGAGCTGGGCCTCGCCTCGCTCGAGCCAGAAGCGCGCTCGAGTGGGCCCGATCCGCGCCGGCACGCTCGCGCGACTCGGGTCGCGCTGACGCGGCTCAGGCTGCGCGGACGCGGTTCAGGTTCAGGTCGCGTCCGCGCGCTCGAGCGCGACCTGGGCCGCGCTGCGCTCGGCCGCCCGCAGGCTCCGCCCCTCGCCCTCACCGAGGATCTCCACCTCGCCCTCGGGCGGGCGCAGCTCCACCCGCGCCCGCCAGTGCGGGTCCTCGGGCGGCGGCGGATCCCCGACGGTCACATAGACCGGGGTCAGCTTGCGCTCCGCTTGCATCAGCTGCTGGAGCCGCGACTTGGGATCGAGGCCATCGTCGGGCGTCAGCGTGCGCACGCGCTGGCCAAAGCGGCGCTCGAAGACCTGCGCCGCGGCCAGGGTCGGGTCCTCACCGCGGGCGCGGGCGTCGAGGAAGACCGCGCCGAGCACCGCCTCCAGGGCGTCGGCCAAGGTCCCGTCGCGATCACGGGCGCCGCGCTGCTCGTCGCCGCGGCCAACGTGGAGCCAGCGGCCCAGGTCGAGCTCACGGGCCACCCGCGAGAGCGATCGCTCCGAGACCAAGGAGGCCCGCAGACGCGTGAGCGGCCCTTCGTCGAGGGTTGGAAAACGCCGCCACAGGGCGTCGGCCGCGACGAGGTCCAAGACCGCGTCGCCAAAGAACTCCAGGCACGCGTTGCTCGGCCAGCCGGCCTCGCGGTTCTCGTTGGCCCAGGAGCCGACCGTGAGGGCGACCCGCAGCAAGGCTACGCGCTCGAAGCGGTAGCCCAGGGCATCCATGAGCACCTCGAGCTCGGCGATCCCCTCGGAGGCGTCCCCCTCGCAGACGTCGGGGAGGTCGCGCAAGACCAGGGGCAACTCCGAACTCACCGCACGAGTCTATCCCTCGAAAGCAGCGAGGTGTGCGCCACGCACGGGTGATCGGGTATAACCCGCCGAGACGCACGAGGGCCATGAACGAACACGTCGAGACCATCACCGACCTGCTCCTCGGAGCCGCCTACGCCGACAAGCGCCTCGAGGGCCAGGAGAAGCAAAAGATCCGCGAGTTGCTGCTCAAGCTGATCGGCGCGGAGGCGCTCCCCGAGGCGATCGAATCGCGCTTCAAGTCCTTCTCCCCCGCCGCCTTCGACGTGGCCGCCGCGGGCCAGCGCCTCGCCGACCTCGGCCCCGAGCGCCGCAAGGTCCTCGAGATGGTCGCGGCCGTCAGCGAGTCCGACGAGGAGATCGATCTCGCCGAGGACCGCTACCTTCGCAAGGTCGGCGAGGCCATGGGCCTGGCCGACAAGCAGTTCCGCGACCTCGTCGTCGACTTTCAAGAGCTCGACGATCTCGAGGGCATCCTCAGCGAGACCCTCGGGATCTGAGCCCGGTTTCTACTGGTCGTCTGGGAGCCCTCGAGCGATCCACCCGCCGCCGAGCAGCTGCTCCCCGACGTAGACCACCGCCGCCTGACCCGGCGCCACCGCCCGCACGGGCTCCAAGAAGCGCACCCGCGCGCGCTGGCCCTCGACCTCGACGCGAGCGGGGCTGGCCGCGCTGCGGTGGCGGATCTGGACGTGCGCGTCGATGCCTCCGGCGAAGCGATCCAAGTCCACGAGCGGCTGAAAGTCCTCGACCTCGAGCTCGCGCACGGCGAGGGACTCGGCGTCACCGACGACCACGGCGCGCTCGTCCGGGAGCACGCGCAGCACGTAGCGCGGGCGATCGCCGGCCACGCCCAGGCCGCGGCGCTGGCCGACGGTGATCCGGTGGATCCCGCCGTGCTCCCCGAGCACCTGGCCGTCTTCGTCGCGGATCTCGCCCGCGCCCAGCGAGCTGTCGTCGAGGCCCATGGCCTGGATCCGCGCCGCGACGACCTCGCCGTGATCGCCCCCGGGGACGAAGCACAGCTCCTGGCTGTCGGGGGCGTCGGCGTTGGGCATGCCCAGGGCCCGGGCCTTGTCGCGGACCTGCTCCTTGGTCCACTCGCCGAGGGGGAAGCGGACCTGCTCGAGGTGCTCGCGGCCCATCGCGAACAGGAAGTAGCTCTGATCCTTGCGGTGATCGACGGCCCGCAAGAGCGCGCCCTCGTGGACCCGGGCGTAGTGCCCCGTGACCAGCCAGTGCGCGCCCAGGGCCCGGGCGCGGGCGAGCAGCGGGCCGAATTTGACGTGCTGATTGCAGCGCGCGCAGGGGTTGGGCGTGCGCCCAGCCGCGTACTCCCGGGCGAAGTCGTCGATCACCGCGGCCTGAAAGCGCTCGCGCTCGTCGACGGTGTAGTGGGGCACGCCCAGGCGATCGCAGACCCGCCGCGCGAGATCGATCTCCGCGGGCGAGCAGCACGTCCCGCCCCTGCCCTTGCGCTCACCGGTGGCGTCGTAGAGCGCCATGGTCAGGCCCACGACCTCGTGGCCGGCCTCGACCATGAGCGCCGCGGCCACGGACGAGTCGACCCCGCCGGACATCGCACAAACTACGCGCATCCCCTCTCCTCCCGCACCCGCGCGACGATCCCGGGCAAGAGCGCGAGCACCCGCGCGATCTCGGCGGCGCTGTTGTCCTTGCCCAGGGAGAAGCGCAGCGCCTCCGAGGCCCCCGGCCCCTCGCCCAGCAGGGTCAGCAGGACCTTGCTGGCCGCGAACTTTCCGCTGTTGCAGGCGGAGCCCGTGGACACGGCGACGCCCTCGAGGTCGAGGTTCATGAGCAGCAGCTCCCCCGGGCAGCCCGGGAAGCCGACGAGGGCGGTGTTGCCGAGGTGGCGATCGGGATCGCCGTAGCGCAGGTGCCCGGGGGCGACCTCGGCCAGGCCCGCGAGCAGCTGCGCGTGGAGCTCGGCGACGTGAGCCCGGCGCTGGTCGAGCTCGGCGGCGACCAGCCCCGCGGCCACGCCAAAGCCGTGGATCGCCGGGACCGCCTCGGTCCCGACCCGGCGCCCGCGCTCTTGGGAGCCGCCGATCCACAGCGGATCGATGCGCAGGTGCGGACGATGGATCAGCGCCCCGACCCCCTTGGGCCCGTGGATCTTGTGGCTCGACACGCTCATCAGGTCGAGGTCGGCGGCCGCGAAGTCCACGGGGTACTTGCCGAAGGCCTGGACCGCGTCGGAGTGGACCAGCAGCTCGCGCCCCGGGAGGCCGCGGACCGCCGCGACGATCCCCGCGATGTCGTAGACGTTGCCGAGCTCGTTGTTGGCCGTGGCCAGCGAGACCAGCCCGACCTCCGGGTGCGCGCGCAGGGTCTCGACGACGGCCGCCGCCTCGATGCGCCCGTGCTCGTCGAAGGGCACGAAGACCTGGGGGATCCCCTCGCGGGCGAGCAGCTCCCCCGCGCCCCGGACCGCGGGGTGCTCCAGCTTGGAGCTCGCCAGGGCGCAGGGTCGCCCGGCCTGGCGCAAGGCCCGGCACGTCCCGAGGATGGCCAGGGCGTCTGCCTCGGTCCCCCCGCTGGTGAAGGTGACCCCCAGGGGCTCCGCGCCGACGGCCGCGGCCACGCTGCGGCGTGCATCCTCGACCACGGCCCGCGCCCGCCGGCCGCGACCGTGGACGCTCGATGGGTTTCCGTCGAGGCTCGGATCGCCCAGGAGCTCGATCATGGCCGCGCGCACGCGGGCGTCGAGGGGCGTGGTGGCGTTGTGGTCGAGGTCGATCACGACCGCGCCATATAGCACCACGGCGGGTGCTTGGGGCGCGCCCCTGCGCACTTGGCCAGCAAAAGCCCGCCCGCGCCACCCGAGTTCGCCCACAGTTTGACGCCGGGGGGGCGAAAGACCGATGATCGCCGCTGCGCTACGAACATGAGCGTGCTCGGAACCATGATGTTGCGCGCGGGCCTGCTCTCCGAAGGGCAGGTTGAAGCTGCCAAGGAGCACGCCGCGACCCACTCCACTTCGCAGATCGACGCGATCCTCGCGCTCGGGCTCGCTGACGAGGACACCCTCGTCGCGTTCCTGGCGAGCAAGCTGATGATCCCCCGGGTCCGCTGGGCGATCCTCGAACGCGTCGGTCCCGAGGTCGCCTCTCGCCTCCCCGGACTCGTCGCTTGGGAACGTCAGCTCGTCCCCGTCAGCGCCGACGACACCGGCAACCTGACGGTGGCCATGGCCGACCCCAGCGACGAAGAGGCGGTCCGCGAAGTCACCGCGAAGACCGGCGCCTATCTCGTGCGCGCCGTCGCCTCGGCCTCGGATCTGCGCCGCGCTCTCGAGCGGCTCTACGGCAGCCCCGACAGCCTGCGCGCCCAAGCCCAAGCCCAAGCTCCCCAGGTGCAGGCGCCCCAGCCCACCACCGAGGCCGTGCCGGTGCCCAGCTCGGCCCCGGAGCGAGCGACCGCCCATCGCCAGGCGGCCCAGCCCGCCGCGCCTGCTCAGCAGGCTCAGCAGGCTCAGCAGGCTCAGCAGGCTCAGCAGGCTCAGCCCGCCGCGCCCTACCAACAGGCTCAGCCCGCCGCGCCCTACCAGCAGGCTCAGCCCGCCGCGCCCTACCAACAGGCTCAGCCCGCCGCGCCCTACCAGCAGGCTCAGCCCGCCGCGCCCTACCAGCAGGCTCAGCCCGCCGCGCCCTACCAGCAGGCCCAACCCGCCCCTCAACAACACGCAGGCACCTACCCGCCCGCGACCGACGAGGGCACGGGGATCCCCGTCGACGATGACGACGTCGCCACCAGCGTCACCGAGACGGCGCAGGGGATCACGAACGGGGACGGGAGCGAAGATCCTGGGCCGATCACCGAGCCCGCGCCACCGGAGACCGATCCGAGCCCACGCCCCCGCGGTCCCGCTCGCGTCGCTCGCCGCCGCGCCCACACCCCCTGGAACCCGCCGCTGCAGGGCTTCTCCGGCCCCGTCGACGATCCCACGCCCCTGTCCCCCGAGGCCTTCGCGGCGATCTTGCCCCAGCTCGAGCAAGCCCAAGACCGCGACGACATCACCCACCTGCTGCTCGAGTTCCTCGGCGCCGGCTTCACCCGGGTGATCCTCTTCGTGCACAGCCACAACGAGCTGCGGGGCCTCGACGCCCGCGGCCAAGACCTGATGGTCGAAGCCGTCCGCCAGGTTCGAATCCCGAGCACCGGCCAGTCGATGTTCTCCTCGGCCATCGAGCGCGCGACGCCCTACTTTGGGCCGATGCAGACCACCGACAAGATCGACCAGGCCTTCTCCCAGGCCCTCGGCGGCCTACGGGGCAACGTGCTGCTGCTGCCGATCACCGTCGGCAGCAAGGTCCCCCTGGTCCTGTGGGCCCACGGGACCACCCACCCCGTCGATCCCCACTCGGTCACCGAGCTCAGCGCGACCGTGAGCGCGGCGATCCAGCGGATCATCGCGGCGGCGCGGCGCAAGAGCTGAGAGCGCGACTTCAGGGCGCGGGCCGAGGACGCGGCTTCAAGCCTCGCCCTCCCCCTCGCCGCCCCGCTTCTTGCCCCCGCCCTCGGAGGCGAAGCGCTGAGCGCCGAGCTCACCGCCGCGACCGCGGCGCGTGCTCTCGCGCTGGCGCCTGCGCGAGACCGCCAGCGTCGACCCCTCCGTCTCGGCGTCGCGGCGATAGCCGAGCATCCGCAGCGCCCCCTTGATCACCCGCCGATCCTTGGCGCCGCGGATCACCAGCTGTTCTCCCCCCTCGCCCTCGCCGCTGACCTCGACCCCGGGCAAGAAGGGCAGCAGGCCGTCGACCTTGAGCTTGCGCAGGGCGACCGAGAGCTGCAGGCGCGCGTCGCCGAGGTCCTTGGCGATGAAGAAGCCGTCCTCACCCTGGCCCTGATAGAGCGGCATCAAGATCCGCCCCACGCTCGGCGAGCGCACCTCCCCCTCGCGGTCGGTGGCCAGCCGCTGGTTGCGGCGCAGCGCCTGGAAGTTGTGAAAGCCCGGGTCCATGCGAAATTCGTCCTCCGGCACGATCGCGTGGCGGTAGACGATCTCGACGGCGCGCGGGAGCCCAGCCCCGGCCTCATCGAGGCGACGCTCGTGAGCGGCGAGCTCGGGGAGGTCTTCGCGGGCGATCAGCCCGGCGCGGACCATGGCGATCCAGATCGCCGCGACGTGGTTCTCCACCGTCCGCGGGTCGTCGTGCTGCCCAGCCTCGAAGCCCACGGCGACGTGGCCGAGGTCCGCGAGGTAGCCGAGCATCGTGCCCTCCACGGTCTCCTCGAGGCCCAAGATGATCGGCACGCGCAGGTCGAGGGCGATCGGCCGGTTGCGCAGGGTGTCCGCGACCACGGAGAAGGGCGGGCCCTCGGCCGAGAAGCTGTGCAGATCCATGATCACCAGCGGGTGATCGAAGCGCTCGTCGAGGCGATCGAAGATCTTGAGCAGCTCGCGCTGTTCTCGGTCCTCGGAGCTGTCGTCCTGGCGGGCGCGATCACGCAGGCGAGCGAGGTGGTCGGGATACCAGCGGCGGTTGAGGTCGCGGCTCATGAAGCGCTGGCCGCGAGCCAGCGCGCGGACGTTGCCCGCGAGCCCCAGGAGCTGGCCGCGCACGGGGATCCGCCCGCGCGAGAGCTCGCGCAGCACTCGCTTGATCGCGTGGACGCCAGCGGGCTCGTTCCCGTGGACCCCGCCGACCACCACCATGGTCGGCCCGGGCATCTGCCCGGTGTGCGCGCCCAGCCAGCGGCGAATACCCGCCAGCCCCGCTGGGGGCCCGCTCGCCGGGGGTCGATCGCCGGGGGGCGATCCTGTTCCAGATCCAGCGCTCCCCCCGGCCGAAAGCACTCAGGGTCCTCGCAGATAGTCCTCGAGCAGCTTGCTGGACACCTCGATCAGGTCGCGCTCGGTCACGATCCCGGCCAGCGTGTCCCCATCGACCACCGGCAGGGCGCCGATGTTGTAGTCGCGCATGATCCTCAAGACCTCCAGCGTGGTGGTCTCGGGCGCGACGGTGATCGGATCGGGACGCATGATCTCTCGCACCGCCACCTTCTCGGACCTGGCCCGATCGAGGTGACCGCGGGCGACGAGACGTAACACGGCCCGGTGAGAGATCAAGCCGACGAGGCGCCCGTCCTCCTCCACGGGGACGTGGCGAATGCGCTCCCAGTCCATCAAGCTCGCGGCGAGGTCCACGAGGTCCTCGGGGTGGACCGTCAGCAGGTCCGTGGTCATGAACTGCCCGACCGTGAGGTAGTTGTCGCGGACGTCGCTGACCTTCTCGAAGGCCGCGGGCTGCCAGCTGTGGATCGGCTCGTTGGCGCGCTGGTGCTCGACCATGGCGTTGACCAGGGCACGCGAGCGCGCATCCCGGGGGCCGACGGCCGGCATCGCCGCGAGCGAGGTCATCGCCCACGACGCACCGGTGACCATGCGATCGACGCGGTCGCTGAGCACGCCGAGGTAACGATCGATGTCGTCGCTGGCGATCGAGTGGCGCTCGAGGCCCTCCCGCGCCAGGGGGATCAGCGCCTGTTGCAGCAAGTCCGAGACCTCGTAGGTCCGGCCGCCGATCCAGGTCAGCCGCGCGTCGAGACCGTAGCGCGCCGCCGAGAAGAAGTTGTGGCGGGCGTCATCGAACTCCATGACCTTGCGCAGATCCGGGACCTGCTCGCCCAGGCCCGAGAGCAGGCCAAAGTAGAGCGCGGCGTTGGCGACCTCGTCGAGCACGCTCGGCCCGGCGGGCAGCGCCCGGTTCTCGATGCGCAGGTGCGGCACGTTGTCGACGACGCCGTAGCAAGCGCGGTTCCAGCGATAGACCGTGCCGTTGTGCAGGCGCAGCGCCTTGAGCTCGGGCACCCGACCGGCGCGCAAGGCCTCGAGCGGATCCTCGCCGTCGAGGGCCGTGGACAGCACCACCCGAAAGCGGGCGATGTCCTCGCGGAAGATCTCGAGCACCGAGTCGTCGACCCAGCGATCCCCAAAGCTCACCCGCGGCCGACCGCCGCGGGCCTTGTGCGCCTCGTTGCGCGTGTCGACCGAGTGGTGAAAGAGGGCCACCCGGGTCTCGTTCCACAGCCGCTTGCCCATGAGCACCGGCGAGTTGACCGCCACCGCGAGCACGGGCGCCGTGACCGCCTGGGCGAGGTTGTAGAGCCGCGCGAACTCTTCGGCGCTCGACTGAAAGTGAATCTGGAAGCTGGTGTTGGCCGCCTCCAGCATGACGTTCTCGTGGGCGAGCTCGAGCTCGTCCTTGCCCTTGATCGTGACCTGGAAGGCCTGCCCGCCGCGCATGCGCTGCATCGCCTTGTTGAGGGCGAAGTAACGCGGAAAGGGCGTCATGTTGTCCATGGTCAGGTCGGGCTTGCGCAGCGTCGGCAAGATGCCCGAGAGCACGACCTTGGCCCCGTTGCGCTGCGCCGCCTCGCGGGCGATGCCGAGGACCTCCTCGATCTCGTCCTCGAGCTTGCGCAGGCAGTCGCCGCCAAAGTCCTGCGGCGAGAGGTTCGCCTCGAGGTTGAACTTGGCGAGCTCGGTGGTCAGGCGCGGATCGTCGGCCGCCTCGAGCACCTGCGTGGCCACGGGCGCCGCCGACAGGGTCTCGTCGACCAGGAACATCTCCTGCTCGGCGCCGATCCGCCGGATGCCGGACTCGATCATCCCCTTGTCGATGAGCTCTTCGAGGGCGTGCACATCCGCGAGGATCGCCCGCATGAAAGCCCGGAGCTCGGCGTCGTCAACTTCGTCGGAGACCTGGTGCTCGCCCATGTACCTTCACGGTACGCAAGCGCCCCGCCCGACCGCAAGGCTGGTTTGCCCAAAGCGAGGAGCCTGCGGCGTCGCGAACAGGGTTCGTCTCGGGCCAGTCCCGGCCCAGGTCTCAGGCCAGTGACATGGACTGCGGCGACGCTCTGCGCTCAACACCCGCCGACGTGACAGCCCGCGCAGGTGGTCAGGTACTCGCCGTAGACCGCCGCGCGCTCGTCCGCCCCCTCCGTCTCGAGGGCACGCGCACCGACCTCGTAGATCCGCTCGCGCAGCTTCAGGGTCTCGGCGTCGAGGACCTCCGCGTCCGGGATGGGACAGGGCTCCGGAGGCGCCACGGAGACCGCCCCAGCGCCCAGTTTCCAGCGTTCGTCCGAAGGACCAATCATGCCCTCGCGCATGCGCTGCGCCGCCCACTGGTGGCGACGCATGCGGGTGTCCGTGTCCTCTCCCTCGGGTACCGGCGAGGCCGGAGCGAAGCTCGGGCCCTTGCCCAGCGCCTCGTGACAGGTGCCGCAGGTCCCCATGACCCGGCCCGCGGCGACGCCCGCGGAGGCGAGGTCCTCGGCCCCCGCGGCCTCCTTGGCCGCCCCGTGCATGGCGTTCAGCTGGGGCCGCCACGCCTCGGGGAGCGATTTTTCGGGCAGCTCCTCGACGAGCACGCGCGCGTGTTCGCTCGCCGCCTCGAGGTCGCCGTCGATCACCGCCTGCTCGAGCTGGACCGCGTGGACGAAGTGCTCGGTCATCGCCGCCGCCACCTCGCCGCCAACCTGGGGCTCGGGCGCCTTGGCCGGGATTTTGGATTCACCATCGGCCGCTGGAGATTTTGCGGCGGCCTGCTCGCCAGGCTCGTCCTTGGCCGCACCTTTGCAAGCGAGGCTCGCGGCGACGGGCACGAGCAGACACAGCGAGAGCGCGTGGAAGATCGGAGAGCTCGAGATGGAGGGCACGCCGAATCCTGCCACCACCAGACCAATGGTCCAAGGACCAGCCGCGGCCCGCTCACGCAGTATTTCCCACACCCACGACGCTGATCGAGCTGCGCCCCGACGACTGCGGCTCGACCCGGATCTCCACGCCCACGCGCTCTGCGAGCCCGGGGACATGGGAGATCACCCCGATCTGCCGGCCCTCGGCCTGGAGCGCGTCGAGGGTGCTGACCGCCACGTCGAGGCTGTGGGCGTCGAGGCTGCCAAAGCCCTCGTCGATGAACAGCGAGTCGATGCGACAGTCCTCGGCCGACAAACTCGCCAGCGCCAGCGCCAGCGCCAGCGAGACCAGAAATTTCTCGCCCCCGGACAGGCCACGGATGCTGCGGACCTCGTCGCCGAGGTCGTGGTCGATGAGCTGCAGCTCGAGATCGTGCATCGGCACCCTGGCCAGGGCGTAGCGCGGCTTGAGCTCGCGCAGCTGGGCGTTGGCCTGGGCCAAGAGCAGCTCCAGGGTCAGGGACTGGGCGAAGCGCTGGAATTTGTCGCCCGAGGCGCTGCCGATGGTGTCGCGCAGGCGCCCCCAGATCTCGGCCTCGCGCTGGGCCGCCGCCAGCTTGGGCGCCATGGCCTCCGCCCGCGCGCGCGCCTCGGCGTCGCGGCGCAGCTCGATCTCGACCTCGACCAGCTGGCTGCGGAGGATCGTCGACTCCGCCTCCAGGGCCGCGAGGGCCTCGGCCACCGCCTCGGGAGAATCCTCTGCCTCGCCCGTCCCACGCGTGTTTTCGCCCCCTCCCCGAGTGTCTTCGCCCCCTCCCCGAGTGTCTTCGCCCCCTCCCCGAGTGTTTTCGCCCCCTCCCCGAGTGTCTTCGCCCCCTCCCCGCGTGTCTTCGGGTGCGGCGTCGCCCTCGGGGCGTCCTGCGCGGTGCTCGCCCAGGACCCGCTCACGCTCCTCGACCACCGTCAGCGCCCTCGCCCGACCGGCCCGCGCCGCCTCGACGCGCTCGCGCTCGTCACGCAGACGCTCCTCGGCCCAGCGCGCCTCGTCGGAGAGCAGCGTATCCAGGCGCGCCTGCTCCAGGGCGGCCCCGGCCAGGGCCACCTCCGTCTCCTTGGCCGCCGCCTCGAAGCGCCCGCGCAGCTCCTCGAGCTGGTTCTCGAGGGCGTGGATCTGCGCCCGGCGTCCACGCAGGTCCACGTCGAGCTTGGCCACCGCGTCCTTGCAGCGCTCCCGCTCCCCTCGAGCCAGGGCGACCTCCCCCTCCAGCTCGCGCTCGACCTCCGCCGCCGGGCGACCCTCGAAGAGCCCGCGGCGCGCCTCCTGTATCCCCGCGATCTTGGCGTCGATGGCCTCCAGCTCGGACACCAGGCTGTCCTCGGTCTCGCGCCGGCTCGCCAGGACGCTCACCAGCGCCACCTGGCGGTTCTCCAGGTTGACGAGCTCGTCCCGCGCGTCGTCCCTGGCCGAGACGCGCGCCTCCCAGCCCATCCGCGCCGTGTTCAGGGTCGAGATCAGCGGCTTGGGGGCCTCGCTCAGCCGCGCTCCCAGGCGATCGCGGCTGTCCGCCCCCTCGCCTGCCCCTGGATCAGCCGCGTCAGGGCCGTCACCGCCCTCGATCCGCCGCAGGATCGGCGTGATCGTGTTGTCGAGCTCGCTCAGGCGTTCGCCGATCTCCCGCTCGAGGCGCTCGATCTCCGCGCGATCCCTGTCGATCGCCCGCTCGAGCGGCTCGCGCGCCCGTGTGAGCTGCTCGAGCGCCTGCCGGCAGCCCTCGAGGCGCGCTTCACAGCCGTCGACTTCGAGCTGACGGGCCGTGCGATCCTCGCTCAGCGCGTCGACGCGGCTCTGATCACGCTCGATCGCCTCGCCGCGCGCCTCGATCACGGCGACGCACGCGTCGAGGGCCGCGGGCGCGCGTGGATCCTCGACGTCGACGGGCAGCCCGCTCGTCGTGTACATGCTCGATCCTCGCGGATCGCCGGCCGATCCCTGCGTGTGCAGCTCCGAGTCCCGCCCCCCAGATTCTGCTGCTCGACCTGCTGATCCCCGCGACTTCGACCGCGATCCCTTGGATCCGCCCCGTCGCGGAGGCTCGGGCGCCGCCAGATAGCTCAGGAGCGAGAGCTGCCCCATCTGTTCGGGCTCATCAGCGTCCTCGGGCGCCTCATCCTCGGGCGCCTCATCCTCGGGCGCCTCGGCCCTGGAACCTTCATCCCTGGCCGCCTCGCTCCCTGCCTCCTCCACCTCGGCCTCCCCCACCTCGGCCTCCCCCCCAGCAGCCTGTCCAGCCTGTGCTGCCCCCCCCGCAGCCGCCGCACTCGGCGCCTCGGCTGGGGCTTCGAGCCCAGCGCGACCGGCCTCGCGCTGCTCTTCGGCCTCGAAGGCCGCGCTCAGCTCCCGCCAGCGCGCGCCCAGCTCGGCTCGTCCCTGCTCGAGCGCCCTCTCCTGCGCCGAGAGCTGCTCCAGGCTCGCCCTGGTCGCCGCGATCCCGCTGGCGAGCTCCCCGAGCTCGCGCTGGTGGCCATCTCGCGCCCGCAGCAGCGCCTCTGTCTGCGCCTGCTGAGCCGAGAGCCGATCGTCCTCGGGCCCACCGCCCGCCTGCTCACCACCATCGACGAGGGGGTGCTCCTCCGCGCCGCACAGCGGACATGGCTCGCCGGGCTGGAGCTCGCGGCGATGCTCCGCCAGGTCGCGGACCGCCTCGAGGTGCCGCAGCGCCCGCCGAGCCTCCGCGTAGGCGGCCTCCGCTCGCGCAAACTCGCGCTCCAGCGCTCCCTTGCGCACCAGCTGGCGGTCTTGCTTGGCCACGAGCGCGACCTTCTCCTGCTCGAGGAGCTCCGCCCGCCGCCGGTTGTCCGCGAGCGCGTCCTGGATCCTCCCCAGATCGCGCGCGCGCGCCTGCTGCTCCGCCTGCCTGCGCGAGCGCGCGCGCAGCTCGACGATCCCTGGCGCCTCGGCGAGCGCCTTCTCGACCGCACGCAGCCGCCCCCGCGCGAGATCCCGCTGTGTCACCGCCGCCTCGAGCTTCGCCTTCGCCCCGCGCAGCTCGACCGCGAGGCGCTCGAGCTGCGGCCCCTTTTCCTCCGCGATCTCCCGGCGGAGCGCGCGACATTGGGCGAGATCGCGCTGCTGATGCTGGAGCAGCAGGCTGTAGTGCCCCCACTGATCCGCGAGCTCGCGCAGCTCCCGGTGCTCACGCATCCAGCGCTCGCAGGCCTCGCGCTTGGCTCGAACCTGCACCTGCGCGTCCTGGATCTCCGCCAGCGCCTTGGCGCTCTGGGCGATCTGAGGCCGCAGCGCGTCCAGCTTCTCGGCCGCCCTGGATCGCGCCGCGCTCAGCTCCCCCAGCCTCGCGTCCAGTTCCCGCGCCCGCTCCAGCTCCGGGGCCACGCGACGGCGCCGCTCCTGCGTCCGTGAGAGCAGCTCCTCCGCCGCCTCGAAGGCCTTGCCCTGCTGCTTGCGCTGCTCCGCGTAGATCTCCTGCTCCCCACGGTGAAAGCGCAGCTCCTCCTCGCGCTCGTCGAGCGTCTGGCGCAGCCCATCGCGCTCACGCAGCTGGCGACGCAGCGGGGCCAGGCGCTCCATCCACCCGAGCTCCTCGGCGAGCTCGCGCAGCTCCTCCACCCGCGCGTCCCAGGCCGCCAGCTCGCGCTTGGCAGCCCCGTGCGCCTGCTCGAGCTCGCGCAGCCGTCCACGCCAGCGCAGCTGGGCGTCCAGCCGTCGGCGGCGCGCATCCAGACCATTGACGCGCGCACCGAGGTTGCGCGCCAGGCTGTCCAGGCGCCCCCGCTCCCTCGCGTCGAGCAGGGTCAGCCGCTCGCGCTCGCGCTCGAGCAAGGTCCGCTCTTGCTCGGCGATCTTCGCCCGCTCGAAGGCAGCCCGACCGAGCTCGCGGTAGAGCCCCGTGCCCGTCATGCGCTCGAGCAGCTCGGCGCGCTCGTTGCCCGACGCCTCCAAGAAGGCCGCGAACTCGCCCTGAGCGAGGAGCACCGAGCGGCGAAACTGATCGAAGTCCAGGCCCAGGCGCGCCTCGATCTCCGCGAGCACGTCCGACTTGCGACCCGCCTCCACGGGGCGCTCCGAGCCGAGCCCCGGATCGAGCTGGCTCAGTCGCATCTGCTGGGCCTGGATCCGCCCCTCGACCCGATTGCGAGCCCGGCGAACCTCCCAGCGCGCGCGCCAGCGGTGATCGTCCACGCCCAGAAAGTCGACCTCGGCCCAGGCGTCCGCGGCCCCATGACGCAAGATCCCGCGCACGTCCGTGGCCCGCAGCCCGCCGTCGTCGCCCGCGCCGCCGATGACCACGCCGCCGCGGTTGGCGAAGCGAGGCGTGCGATCGAAGAGCGCCAGGCACATCGCGTCGAGGAGCGTCGACTTGCCCGCGCCCGTCGGCCCGGTGATGGCGATCAGCCCCGCGCGATCCAGGGGCGGCTCACAAAAATCGACCTCGAAGTGACCCGCGAGGCTGGCCAGGTTCTTGCCCCGGATCGCCAGGATCTTCACGCCTCGCCCTCCTCGTCACGCCCTGCCCCGCTCGCGTCATCACTCCCGTCCGCGTCATCACTCCCGCCCGCGTCATCCCTGCCCTCCTCGCCCGCGTCTGCCCCCTCCCCCGCGTCTGCCCCCTCCCCCGCGTCTGCCCCCTCCCCCGACGCTGGCGGCGGCACCAGCCGAGCCGCCGCAGGGTCGCCCGCGGCCACGGCCTCGCGCAGCTCGTGAAAAGCAGCCAGCAGCGCGTCGTCGGGCGCCGCGCCGTAGGCCCGCTCGTGGCAGTCCACGAACACCTGCTGCGGATCGATTCGCCGCAGCTCACGGCGGATCGGGAAGTCGGCCAGGCTCCCGCCCTCGCCCGCGTACTCCACGGCGATCTTGAGCAGGCGCAGCGGCAGCGAACGCAAGGCACGATCGATCTCCGCGCGCAGCTGCGGCCGCGGCCCGTCGAGGAGCACGCGGACCTCGAGCCACGGCCAGCGCGACTTGGGCAGCTCTGCGTCGAGCTGAAGCTGAGCGATCTCGAAGAGCAGCGTATCGAGGGGCGCCGGCCCGGCCTCTGGCAGCCGCAGGATCTCCACCGCTCGCGGCACCAAGAAGCTCTGACAAAGCTGCAGCTCGTCGCCCTCGAAGCTGGCGAGCAACACCTGGTGCTCGTAGTCCGCCTCACTCAGCGAGAGCGGGATCGGCGAGCCGCTGTAGCGGACCTGCTCGGACTGCTCCACGGCCTGCGCCAGATGCAGGTGGCCCAGGCCCACGTAGGCCCAGGGATCGGCGAACACCGCCCTGGGGATCGCGTGCTGGTTGCCCCCCAGGACCTTGCGCTCGGACAGCTCGGACAGCTCGCCGCCGCGCATGTAGAGGTGCCCCGTGGCGATCAACGCCTGCTCGGAGCCGCCCTCGGCCTTGGCGGCCTCGGCCCGCGCCTGCGCGGCGGCCAGCACCCGCGCATAGATGGCACCGACGCCGCGGATCAGCGGGTCGCCACGCCAGGCCTCGGCCTCGGCCTCGGCCTCGCTCGGCGTCTCCGCCTCCCCACCTCCAGCCTTCTCGCCCTCGGCCTCGCTCGGCGTCTCCGCCTCCCCACCTCCAGCCTTCTCGCCCTCGGTCTCCTCACCTCCCGCTTTCTCGCCTCCCCCGAGCTCGAGGTCGGCGACGCGCAGGAAGGGCACCGCCGCCAGCTGAGCGACCACGGCACCCGAGGCGTCGTGCAGCGGGATCAGCATGCGCTCGACATCCAGCGTCCCGTCCTCGTGCCGCGGCAGCGCTCCAACCACATGAATGCCAGCAAAGGCCAGCATCGGCGCCAGGGCATCGAGGCGTTGAGCGGAGTCGTGGTTCCCCGCGATGATCACCACGTCGAGTTTTGGCAGCCGCCGCCGAAGCTCGGCCAGGAAGCCAGTCAGCTCCGCGAGCGCGGCGGTCGGCGGGTTGGCGGTCTCGAAGACATCACCGGCGATCAACAGGGCGTCGGCCCGGGTATCGACGAGGGTCGAGAGCAGCCAGTCGAGGAAGCAGCGATGCTCGAAGCGGCGATCACGACCATGGAGAGTGTGGCCGAGGTGCCAGTCGCTGGTATGGAGCAGGCGGAGCACGAAAGCGCTCCATTGATGCGGACGAATTGGGTGTAGGCAAGGTGTAAAAGCTCGTCTGCAGGGTGAGGGCGGGGGTATTCGAAGAAAGTGGGCGGAGGTTGATTGGAGATCTCTTCGGAGGAGTCGCGCTTGCGGGATGAGGGGGCGGCGCCGGGGCTGTTTGCGGGCGGGCTGTTTGCGGGCGACTGTTTGCGGGCGACTGTTCGCGGGCGGGCTGTTCGCGGGCGACTGTTCGCGGGCGACTGTTCGCGGGCGGGCTGTTTGCGGGCGACTGTTCGCTAGCGGTACACCGCGGCCTGTTCGGCGGAAGCCTTCCCACCCCTGCGCTCTCGCCGGGTGACGGGCGACCAACAAACGCAGCAGCATAGCCGGCTCGGTGCTCGGCGCGGGCCCCTTCCGCTCGAGCGGCCTGCTCTACGTTTGCGAAGGACATGCCGTTGTCCTCGCGCAAGGCTGCTCTCGAACTCCCTGTTCTCGACGTGGCGATCTTCATCAGTGAGATACGCCCTGCCCCATGCCGCGCGCGTCATCGTTCGCTCGCCTCCAAGACATCGGGCTATCACGAGACACGATCGCTGGGACCAGCGGACCCCCCTCGCCATCACAGCGCTTGCTGAGAGCCCTCCCATAGCGAGCCCCGACTCCGGGTCTCGACTCGCAGTCCAGACCTCCCCATGAGGCCTCGACCATGAGCCATCACTGCGAGGACCGGCATCCCCCCGCATCCCTCTCGCAAACGGAGAACAGCCCCCCAACCGCCTCGAACACGGGCCATGACCGCGAGGACCAGCATGCCCCTCGCAAACGTAGAGCAGGCCGCTCGAGCGGAACGGCCCACTCACGGGCCATGACCGCGAGGACCAGCATGCCCCTCGCAGACGTAGAGCAGGCCGCTCGAGTGGAAGGGGGCCGCCCCGAGCACCGAGCCGGCTATGCTCCCGCGTTTGTTGGTCGCCCGCCTCCCGGCGAGAGCGCAGGGGTGGGAAGGCTTCCGCCGAACAGGCCGCGGTCCACCTCTCGAAGCAAAGCCCCCCGCATACCGCCCCAAACCGCCTCGACCACGGGCCGTGACCGCGAGGACCAGCATGCCCCTCGCAGACGTAGAGCAGGCCGCTCGAGTGGAAGGGGCCCGCCCCGAGCACCGAGCCGGCTATGCTGCTGCGTTTGTTGGTCGCCCGCCTCCCGGCGAGAGCGCAGGGGTGGGAAGGCTTCCGCCGAACAGGCCGCGGTCCACCTCTCGAAGCAAAGCCCCCCGCATACCGCCCCCCATGACCGCGAGCAGCCCGCTCGAACGAGCCCTCACCCCTTGCGCAGCTGCATCAATTCCCCAGGCGCCTTGAAGCGCCCCTCGAGCTCCCCGTCCCCATCCGTCTTACAAGCCCCCGGCGTCCCCGCCTCCTCGCACGCGCAGCTCCCCCCGACACCACCACAAGATCCCTTCAGAGGCTTGTTCGAGAAGATCACACCCACCGCCATCCCCCCCATGAGGAGCGCGACGATGACGATGGTCAGGAGCACGATGGTCATGGCAAGAGCGCCTCGAAAGCTGAAGTCTGGCGAACCGAGAAGCCCTCGGCCTCGCGCACCAGGAAGTATGCCGCGAGCCCCTCGGACTTGGCCAGGGCCAGGCCCTCGTCCGGTCCCAGGACGTTGAGCGCCGTCGCCCACCCGTCGGCGAGCGCCGCGGAGTCGGGATGGACCACCGTCACGCTGGCGAGGCTGTGCTCGATGGGGCGACCCGTGCGCGGATCGACGGTGTGCGAATAGCGGACGCCGTCGACCTCCCAGTAGTTGCGGTAGTCCCCGCTCGTGGCTGCGCAGGCGTCGCGCAGCGGCAGGATCGCCTGCACCGCCCGTGCGCCCTCGGCGTCGGCTGTTGGGCGCTCGATCCCGATCCGCCACGGCTCCCCCTCGGGGTTGAGCCCACGCGCCCGCACCTCCCCGCCGACCTCGACCATGTAGCGCTCGAAGCCCAGGCCATCGAGGACCGCCGCCACGCGATCACAGCCGTGCCCCTTGGCGATCGCCGAGAGATCCACGCGCAGGCCGGCCACGCTCTTCTCCAGGACCCCGGCGTCGACGTCGACGCGCAGCTTCTCGTCGCCGACCCGCGCGCGCAGAGCCGCGATCTCGTCCGCCTCGAGCTCGCGCCGCTGCCGGGGATCCGGGCCAAAGCCCCACGCGTCGACCAGAGGGCCCACGGTCACGTCGAAGGCGCCACTCGAGCGCTCGCTGATGTCCTTGGCTGCGGCGACGACCGCGATCAGATGCGCGGAGGCGGCGAAGGGCTCGCCGGCGCCCGCGGCGTTGAAGCGCGAGAGCGCCGAGTCCTCCAGATAGGTCGACATCTCGGCGTTGACCGCGGCGAGTTCGGCGTCGACGGCCTCCAGCGCGGCGGCGATCGGCTCGGCCTCGAGGCCCTCCCCCGCCAGGACCACCGAGTAGCTCGTGCCCATGGTCGGGCCGCGCAAGCTGGCCTTGCCCTCGAGGTGGCGCAGCTCCCAGGTGGCCTCGCCGGCGTCGCCCGCCACGGCGCCCTGCTCGAGCGCCGGCGGCCGCGGCCAGATCATCCACACCAACCCAGCCAGGCCGAGCAAGCCGATCAACACGAGCGCGAGCGGCTTGGGTGCAGGGCGGCTCATCCTACTTGTCCTGCTGACGCAGCCCGTCGATGGGGCGCATGCGCGAGGCCACCCGCGCGGGGTAGATGCTCGACAGCCACACGATCGCCAGGGCGGCCACGCCGACGAGGGCGACCTCCGCGGGGTTCACCACCACCGGCAGCCGCTCGATGTAATAGACGTTCTCGTTGAAGGGCACCCCAAACGTGTCCAGAGCCCAGCACAGCGCCAGACCCACGGAGATGCCGCCCACCGCCCCGAGCACCCCGAGGACCAGGCCCTCGGCCACGAACACCCGCAAGATCAGCTGATCTTGGCTGCCCATGGCCTTGAGGATGGCGATCTCCTTGCTCTTCTCGAGCACGCTCATCAGGTTCGAGGCCAAGATCCCGAAGCTCGCGACCAAGACGACGAAGAGCAGCGCCACGAACATGGCGATCTTCTCGAGGAACATCGCCGAGAACAGGTTTCGGTTGAGGTCCTCCCAGGTCTCGACGATCAGCTGGCCGTCCTCGTTCGCGATCCCCAGCGCGGTGCGGAGGGCCTCGCGCTGCTCGTCGGACTCGATCCCCGCGGAGGTCGCGGTCAGAATCCGGCCGATGAAGGGCTGCGTCCGACCCAGGCGGCGGAGCTCGAGGTCCACGGCGCGCTTGCCCGCGGCCATGGCGTCGACGTCGTGGAGCTTGACCTCGATACCCGAGATGCGCGCGCCCGTGCGCAAGAATGCCTGCGCGACGGGCAGCGGGATGTACACGTTCTTGCGGTCGTACTCGTACATCCCCGAGTGAAAGACGCCGCCGACCTTGGCCGCCAGGATGCCCGGGACCCGGCCCGCGGGGGTCAGGCGACCCACCGGGGTGATCAACTGGACGCGAGATCCGACGCCCACGGCGAGCTCGTTTGCGAGCTCGCGGCCGAGGAGGATCGGATCCACGACCCCCTCTACGGACTCGCTGTCTTCGCCAGACTCGTCTTCGCCAGAATCGTCTTCGCCGGACTCGTCCCCCCCTGCCTCGGAGTCGGCGCCGTCCCCCTGGCCGTCCGGGAGCTCGAGGACATCGCTGGGGTCCTCCCAGCCGTCGCCCCCCTCGCCCCAGTCGTCCTCTCCCTGGGGATCGCCGGCCCGAGCCTTCGTGCCGCTCCCATTCTCGATCCCGAGGGCCTCGACCGGGTCCTCCCAGCCCTCGTCGTCCCCGTCGTCGTCGTCGTTGTCCTTCAGTGAGGGCAGACCGCTGGGGCCGAAGGGACCCGGGAGGCCGCCGCCGGGGCGACCGAAGAGCTCGGCCGGCGGAGGCGGCGGCAAGCTGACACCCGAGAGGCCCTTTGCCTCGCTGCCACCAACATCGCCATCGCTGTCACCGGCGTCGCCGTCCTCGTCCTCGTCCTCGTCACTGTCACTGTCACTGTCGAGGTCGAGCGAAGGAGAGAGCCCGCGGCGCTGGCCGAGCGAAGAGCCCGATCCCGTGGTCTCGGTCTTCTTCGTCTCGGTCTTCTTCGTCTCGGTCTTCTTCGTCTCGGGCTGCGTCTTGGCCGGGGTCTTGTCGTCCGCGCTGTCCGATCCCTTATCCAGATGGCGCAGGCGCCACGGCGTCTCGGTGTTCGACAGCCCAAAGGGGTCGGGATCGGGGATGTCCTCGGGGTGCTCGAGGGACTCGAAGCTGCCCTCGCGCATGATCTCGGCCAGGCTCGAGACCGAGAGCAGGCGCTCGGGCTGGACGCCGAGGAGCACCGCGCCCTGACGGTTGATCCCGCTGCGGACCATGATCTCGGCCTCGAGGTAGGGGTTGGCCCCCGCGACCTCGTCGAGGGCCGAGATGGCCTCGACGAGCTCCTCGTAGTCCGTGAAGCGGTTGCCCGTGGCCCCGGAGACCCGCATGTGGGCCTTTTGGGCGAGGATCTTGTCGCGCAGGTCGACCTCGAGGCCGCTCATCAGCGAGAGCACCACGACCAGGGCCATGCAGCCCAGGAGCACGGACATCGTGATGAGCGTGGCCAGGAGGTTGAAGAAGCGGGCCAGGGCCGCGAGCACCAGGAGCATGCCCCCCAGCGCGATGCTCGCTCCGCCAAACACGCCAAACTGGCGCTGCTGCGCGGTGGCGACCGCCGCGGAGAAGAGCTGCTCCCCCGGCTCGGGCGCGGGGCCGAGGTGCGCGGCCCAGAACACGAAGCCCAGGCCGATGAGGATGATGAACACGGCGACCCCGGTGAGCGCGTCGACCCAGGCAGGGTGACGCTCGCCAGCACGTAGGTGCCGCCAGGCGATGCGCCACTCGAGGGCGTGCATACGTGGGCCGGCCATGATCTGCTGTTCCTTGAGGGGGGGTGACCGAGAGTTGGGGGCCGCTAGTTGGCCGACCCCTTGCCCCCCTGCATCAGCAAGAAGGCCTCCATGAACGAGTCCAGGTCACCGTCGAGCACGGCGTCGACGTTGGACTGCTTGAGCTCCGTGCGGTGGTCGTTGACCTGCTGATAGGGGTGGATGACGTAGGAGCGAATCTGGCTGCCCCACTCGATGGCCTTCTTGTCGCCCTCGAGCGCCGAGATCTCTTGCTCGCGCTTTTGCTGCTCGAGGTCCCAGAGCTTGGCCTTGAGCATGCGCATGGCCGTGGCCATGTTCTTGTGCTGCGAGCGCTCCATCTGGCAGGCGACGACGATGTTGGTGGGCAGGTGGGTCAGGCGAACGGCCGACTCCGTCTTGTTGACGTGCTGGCCGCCGGCGCCCGACGAGCGGTACTTGTCGATGCGCAGGTCCGCCGGGTTGACCTCGATGTCGAAGTCCGAGTCCTCGCCGAGGTCCGGGAGGACCATGACGCTGGCGAAGCTGGTCTGGCGCCGGGCCTGGGAGTCGAAGGGCGAGATCCGGACCAGGCGGTGCACGCCGATCTCGGAGCGCAGCCAGCCGTAGGCGTACTCGCCCTCGATCGACAGATCCGCGCCGCGGATGCCCGCCTGCTCGCCCTCTTGCACGTCGAGGATCTTGACCTCGAAGCCGTGGCGCTCACCCCAGCGCTGGTACATGCGCAGGAGCATCTCGGCCCAGTCCTGGCTGTCGACGCCGCCAGCGCCGGCGTTGATCGACAGCAGCGCGCTGTCCTGATCGTGGGCGCCGCCCAGCATGCGCCGGAACTCGAGCTTGCCGACCAGCGCGTCGGCCTGCTCCAGGCCCGTCCACGCCTCGCGCAGGCTCTCGTCGTCGCTCTCCTCGCGGGCGAGCTCGTAGAGGTCCCGGCTATCGCTCAGGGCGGACTGGGCCTCGTCGATCTGCTCGACGAGCTTCTTGAGCGTGGCCTGCTCGCGAAGGATCTTTTGGGCGCGATCGTTGTCGCCCCAAAACTCCGGATCCGCCGTGGCGATCTCGTACTCCTCGAGGAGCTCTAGCTTCGCTTCGTAGTCAAAGATGCCTCCGCAACTCGCCGATGCGGTCGTCCAGCCGGGAGACCAGATCCATCACCTTGGCGTGCTCGGGGGTATGTAGGTCGCTCATGGCCGGCGAACGCTAGCCGCAACCGCGGTCGTGTGCAATCCGGCCCGTGTCCACGTGGCGGGCCGGACATGCACCCTCTCAGACCTCGATCAGCCGCAGCTGCCGCCGACCCGCGGAGGCCGGAAGCTCGACGGGGTAGCGACCCGTGAAGCAGGCCGAGCAGTAGCCCTCGTCGACGTCGCCGCTCTCTGCTTCGCCCGACTCGCGGCGCACGGCATCCAGCAGGCCCTCGGGGCTGAGGTAGCCGAGGCTGTCGGCCTCGATGAAGCGCGCGGTCTCGTCCACGGAGTAGCTCGAGGCGATCAGCTCGGCGCGCGTCGGCGTGTCGATGCCGTAGTAGCAGGGCCCCGAGACCGGCGGCGAGGAGATGCGCACGTGGACCTCGCTGGCTCCGGCGGCGCGGATCATCTTGACGATCTTGCGCGAGGTCGTGCCGCGAACGATGGAGTCGTCGACGACGACCACGCGCTTGCCCGCGAGCAGCGCAGGCAAGGCGTTGAGCTTGAGCTTGACCCCGAAGTGGCGGATCGAGTCCTTGGGCTCGATGAAGGTCCGGCCCACGTAGTGGTTGCGGATCAGCCCCATCTCGAAGGGCAGCCCGGCCTCCTTGGCGTAGCCCAGGGCCGCGACCACGCCCGAGTCGGGCACGGGGATGACCACGTCGGCCTCGGCCGGGGCCTCGCGGGCCAGCGCGCGACCCATGGCCACGCGGGCCTCGTAGACGGCGACGTCGTCGAGGGCGCTGTCGGGTCGGGCGAAGTAGACGTGCTCGAACACGCAAAAGCGCCGCGGCTGCGGCTTGAGCCGGCTGCTGTGCAGGCCGTCGCCGTCGATCACCAGGAGCTCGCCGGGCTCGATGTCGCGGACCTTCTCGGCGTCGATCAGATCGAAGGCACAGGTCTCCGAGGCGACCACCCAGGCGTCCTTGCCGTAGCGCGGGTGCGAGTGCTGGCCGCGGATCCGCCCGAGGATCAGCGGGCGAAAGCCGTGGGGGTCGCGGGCGGCGACCAGGCGATCGCCGGCGCTCACGACCAAACTGAACGCCCCCCGCAGCTGCGCCAGCGCGGCGAAGAGGTTGTCGACCCAGTCGCGCTCGTGGCTGCGAGCCATGAGCTGGAGGATCACCTCGGTGTCCGAGTTCGTGTAGAAGATCGAGCCTTCGTGCTCGAGGCGATCGCGGATCTCGTCAGCGTTGACGAGGTTGCCGTTGTGCGCGATGGCGACCGATCCGCTGTGATACTCGACCGTCAGCGGCTGGATGTTCTTGGGCAGCGAGCCGCCCGCCGTGGTGTAGCGGACGTGGCCGACGGCGATCCGCCCGGGCAGCAGCGCCAGGCGCCGAGCGTCGAAGACGTCCGCCACCAGGCCCATCTGACGCACGGCGTGCAGGGTGCCGCTGTCGTTGCTGACCACCCCGGCCGACTCCTGCCCGCGGTGTTGGAGGGCGTGGAGCCCGAGGTAGGCGAGGTTCGCGGCCTCGGCGTGGTTGAAGATGCCAAAGACGCCACACATGGGCGACACGGGGGTAGCACGATTCCGCTGCCGCCGGACGCGCGGGACCCCTAGCGTGCAGGGCGTGCGCTCACAGCCGACACGCTTGCCCGCGGCGAGCGCGAGCCGGCGCCTCAGCCCAGCTTCAGCGCCTCGCGCAGCCGCGGCAGCGGCGGGCGGAGGTCGGGCTCGAAGGTCTTCCCGGTCACGCGCTCGTAGGCCTCCACGTAGCGCATCGCCGCCTCGATGCGGACCTCGTCGGGCAGGCTCGGCGGCACGCCCTCGCCGTCGAAGCCCTGCTCGATCAGCCAGGTGCGCACGTACTCCTTGTCGAGGGCGCGCGGGCTCTCACCGCGTGACATCGCCCGCTCGTAGCTCTCGGCGTACCAGTAGCGCGAGCTGTCGGGGGTGTGGATCTCGTCGATGAGTACGATCTCGCCGTCGGGGCGGCGGCCGAGCTCGTACTTGGTGTCGGCGAGGATCAGCCCGCGCTCGGCCGCGAGGCGCTGGCCCTCGGCGAAGAGCGCCAGGCAGCGGCGCTCGAGCTCGTTGTAGAGCTCGAGCTCGATCACCTTGGTCCTGACCAGCGCCTGCTTGCTGGTGTTGAGGTCGTGCTCGCCCTTCCTGGCCTTGGTCGTGGGTGTGACGATGTTGAAGCGCAGCTTCTCGTGGCGGCGCATCCTCCCGGGGAGCTCGTGACCGCAAAACTCGCGATACCCGCGCTCGTAGGCCCGCCAGATGCTCGTCGAGCTCGAGCCGGTGAGGTAGCCGCGGACCACCATCTCGATGGGGATCGGGCGGCACTCCACAGCCCTGATCGCTGCCGGGTCGGCGACCTCGATCAGGTGGTTGGGGAAGAGCGCCGCGGTGGCCTCGAACCAGTGCGCGGCGAGGGCGTTGAGCACCTGGCCCTTGAAGGGGATCGTCCCCAGCACGCAGTCGAAGGCGCTGACGCGATCGCTGACCACGATGATCCGCTCGCCGCCGTGGGTGCTGAAGTTCTCGCGGACCTTGCCGCTGTAGCGCTCGCCGAGGCGATCGAAGTCTTCGGGGAGCGCGTCGAGGACCAGGCCCTCGTCGATGACGTGTTGCAGGAGCTCGCGGGTGACGGGCATGGCGGACGCGACGCTAGCAAAAGCGCGACCTCAGGCCCACTCCTGCCGGGGTGTCACGCTCTCGACGCCCGCCCGGTAGCCGTCCTGATAGGCCTCCCAGATCACGCCGGCGATCCGGAAGCTGTCGAGGACCACGTAGCGGACCACCTGCTCGTCGATGCCCGAGTCGATCAGCTCTCGAACCAGATCATAGAGGGTCTTCGACGCCCTCCCCTGCCCCCGTAGCGGCTGGCCGTCGAGCGCCGAGAGCATCGCCCGCTGAAGCCTCGGCGTCGGCCCAAAGCGCGCCACTGTCGCCCACATCGCCTGCTCAGCCCGCTCGAGGCGCTCGCGCGCTCCCGCGTCGATGTTCCACATGGTCTCGTTCATCGCTGCGACCTCACCTTCATCCAGCAACCCTCAACGGGAGTAAAATTCGACCACCAGCTGCACGTCGACGTCGAGCGGGCTCGAGCTCGCTCGTGGCTCGCCGACCACCGTGGCGCTCGGCTTTTGTGTGTCGACGGTCAACCACTCGGGCGCCGGCAAGCTCGGCGACGCCAGGTTCTCACGCACCAGCGCGAGGATCTTTCGCCGGTCACGCGGCGCGATGATCTGACCAGGCGACACTCGGTAGGACGCGATATCCACCCAGTCCCCGTCCACGGTGATGTGCCGATGGTTCACCAGTTGGCGCGCCGCGGGGATCGTGGGCGCGAAGCCGGCGCGGAAGACCACGTTGTCCAGGCGACTCTCGAGCAGCTCCAGCAAGCGCTCCCCCGTGACCTTGCGGCTGCGCTTGGCCTCCTCGACCAGGCGCGCCAGCTGCCGCTCTCGCAGCCCGTAGTTGAACAGCAGCTTCTGCTTCTCGTTGAGCTGGTGGGCGAATTCGCTTGGCCGCCTCCGGCGCTTTTGGCCGTGCTGCCCCGGCGGATAGGGTCGACGCTCATAGGACTTCCGGGTGAGCCCCGGAAGTTCGGCGTCGACGCGGCGGCATTTACGGAGCCTGGGACCTCGATAGCGACTCATTTGGCGTTCTCGAGACCAATCTAAGGAAATTGATAATTAAAATCAATTTCATAAACAGAGATATTTTTCACGCCTTTCACCGCAGCGGCCCCACTGCGGCACCACGACACCGAGCGACACGAATCAACCAATATCAGACGCTCGATCCAGCGGTGCACCTCGGCTGGCACACCATCGGAAGCGTCGTCGGCCTCGGCCGCAGAGACTATCGTTCGATATGGGCGTCGCGCGGCGGCGACTCAGACCCCGGTGCTCCCGAAGCCAGCGGCGCCCCGCTCCCCACCATCCGGCAGCGCCTCGACCTCCTCGACCCCGCACATCGAGACCGCGGCGATCACCAGCTGCGCCACCCGATCTTCGTGGGAGAGCACCACGGGCTCCTGGCCGAAGTTGACCAGCAGCACCCGCAGCTCCCCGCGGTAGTCGGCGTCGATGGTCCCGGGTGCGTTGAGCACCGTGAGCCCCTGACGCAGGGCGAGGCCCGAGCGCGGGCGGACCTGGCCCTCGTAGCCCATGGGGATCGCCAGCGCCCAGCCCGTGGGCACCAGGCCGCGCTCCCCCGGCTCGAGGCGCAGCGGGCCCTCGGGCAGGCAGGCGAAAAGATCGAGGCCCGCCGCCCCGGCGCTCATGCGGCGAGGCAGGCGGGCCTGCGGGTGCAAGCGGCGAAGCTGCACCGGCGGGGCGTGGTCACCGTGGTGGGTCATGGTGGTGCGCCCCTCGTTGCTCGAGCCCGTGGCTCAGCGCAGGTTCAGGACCTCGTCGGGGTCGACCCCGAAGGCCTGCTTGCGACTCAGGCGGATGCGCCCGGTGTCGTCGACGTTGATGACCTTGACGACCACGTCATCGCCCTCGGAGAGGACGTCGGTGACCTGGTCGACGCGGCGGTTCTCGAGCTCCGAGATGTGCACGAGGCCGTCGGTCCCGGGCATGATCTCCACGAAGGCGCCGAAGTCGACGATCCGCTTGACCACGCCGTTGTAGAACTGGCCGGGCTCGGCCTCGAAGGTCAGACCCTCGATGATCGCCTTGGCGCGCTCGATGGCGTCGATGTCGGCGGAGGCCAGGGTCACCCGGCCGTCGTCGTTGATGTTGATGACGACGCCGGTCTGCTCCGTGATCCCACGGATGACCTTGCCGCCGGGGCCGATGATCGAGCGGATCTTGTCGATCTTGACCCACATGCTCTCGACGCGCGGGGCGTAGCGACTGATCTCCTCGCGGGGCTTCTCGATCTTGGCGAGCATGGCCTCGAGGATGTGCAGGCGGCCGAGGCGAGCCTGCTCGAGGGCGCGCTCGAGGATCTCGCGGGTCAGCCCGTGGATCTTGATGTCCATCTGCAGGGCGGTGATGCCCTTGGCGGTGCCGCAGCACTTGAAGTCCATGTCGCCGAGGTGGTCCTCGTCGCCCAGGATGTCCGAGAGCACGACGATGTCCTCGCCCTCCTGGATCAGGCCCATGGCGATGCCCGCGACCGGGGCCTCGATGGGCACACCGGCGTCCATCAGGCTCAGGCAGCCGCCGCAGACGGCGGCCATGGAGCTCGAGCCGTTGGACTCGGTCGTGTCCGAGACCACGCGGATCGTGTAGGGGAACGCCTCGCTGTCGGGCAGCAGCGTCTCGATGGCGCGATGCGCCAGGGCGCCGTGGCCGATCTCGCGGCGCGACGTGCCGCGCATCGGGCGGGCCTCGCCGACGCTGTAGGGCGGGAAGTTGTAGTGCAGCAAGAAGGTGTTGTTGATGTCGCCACGGATGGTGTCGAGGCGCTGTGCGTCGCGCTCGGTGCCCAAGGTAGTGGTGACGATCGCCTGGGTCTCGCCGCGCTGGAAGAGCGCCGAGCCGTGGGGGCGCTCGAAGGGGTGGATCTCGATGAAGAGATCGCGGATGTCCGCGGGGCCGCGGCCGCCGAGGCGCTTGCCAGCGACGATGTTCTTGCGGACGATCTGCTTCTCGAGCTTGCCGAGAGCGGCGCCGACCTCATCGCGGCGGGCGATCCCGTCCTCGCCGAGCTCGGCGATGATCGTGCCCTTGAGGGCGCTGATCGCCTCGTGGCGCTCGTGCTTCCCGAAGATCTCGAGGGCCGCGACCATGCGCTCGCGGGCCTTGCCCATGACGGCGTCGCGGAAGGCCGTGTCGACCTCGGGCTCGACCCACTCGAGCTTGGTCTTGCCGGCGCGCTCGCGCAGGCGCTCCTGGGCCTCGATCAGCGGCAGCGACTGCTCCTTGGCGAACATCAGCGCGTCGATCATCTCGGCCTCGGAGACCTGCTCGGCCCCGGCCTCGACCATCACGATGGCGTCGCGGCTGCAGGAGACGATCAAGTTGAGGTCCGAGCGGCCGATCTCGTCGAAGGTCGGGAAGGCGATCAGCTCGCCGTCGACGCGGGCGACGCGGATGCCCGCGACCGGCCCGGCCCAGGGCGCGGGGCTGAGCATCAGGCCCGCGGAGGCGCCGGTCATCGCCAGCACGTCGGGCTCGTTTTGCAGGTCGTGGCTGAGCACGTGGGCGATGACCTGCGTGTCGTAGCGGTAGCCCTTGGGGAAGAGCGGGCGGATCGGCCGGTCGGTGAGCCGACAGGTCAGGATCTCCTTCTCGGTCGGACGACCCTCGCGCTTGAAGTAGCCCCCGGGGATCTTGCCCGCGGCCGCGTTCGCCTCGCGGAACTCCACGGTCAGGGGCATGAAGGGAAGATCCTTGGGCTCGCGGCTCATCGTCACCGCGACGAGCACCGCCGTATCACCCAAGGTCAGGATGACGGAGTTGGCCTGCTTGGCGATCTTGCCGGTCTCGAGGGTGATCTCGCGATCGCCGATCTTTGCGACTTCTCGAATGACTTCCATTTTTCTAGCTCCAACGCTGCCGGTGCCTGGCACGGACGCAGCGCGGGCCTCGACAGCGGTCGGCCCGGGCGCCCGTCAGCCTCGACTTGGCGCGCTCGGGCCCTCGCGTGCGTGTGCGCTCCAGGCTCCGCAGAGCCGAGCGTGCACATGCACCGAAACGCTGCCGGCTTCCACGATTGATTCGGGAGCCGACAGCGTCCGAGGCCGAACGACGCCTCGTGGCTACTTGCGGATGTTGAGCTCCCCGATCAGCGACCGGTAGCGATCGAAGTCGCGCGAGCGAAGATAATCGAGCAGGCGCCGGCGCTGGCCGACGAGTTTGAGCAGACCGCGGCGACCGTGGTGGTCTTTCTTGTGCGTGCGGAAGTGCTCCGTCAGGTGGTTGATGCGCTCGGTCAGCAGGGCGATCTGAACCTCGGGGGAGGCAGTGTCGCCGTCATGCCGCTTGAACTTACCGATGATCTCGGACTTGCGATCAGCTGAAAGGGACATTTTCGTTCTCTCTTCCGGGGACCTCCCCCGGCAAAATTCGTTCGGTCGATTCGAATGCGGAGCATCGTGGCCCCGCGTTGCGCTGTCAACTGTCGTCGACGACGCGGCTAGGAGGTGAATCACGCTTGGGGAGGGCGTCGAGGCGGAGCAGCCGGCGGGGGGTGAGCTGGCCATGGGACGCCTCGACGAGGATCATTCGCGCCACCGAGGGCTCCACGAGGGCACAGGGCCCCTCGGGCGCGCAGGAGCTCTGAGCGGCGTCATCTGGCCGCGAGAGGCCCAGGCGCCCGCACAGCGCGTCGTCGAGGTCGAGGGCCTGACCGCGAGTGAGGCGCTCGAAGTCCGCCAGGTGCGCGCCGCCGCGCAACACGACGGCGGGAAATGGCAGCCAGACCCAGGGGGCCTCGAGGTGAGCCAGGATTGCCGCAGCCGCCCGAGATCGCGCGTCGTGGCCCGAACCGCGGCTGGCGCCCTGCTCGGGATCTCCAACAATCTGCGCCCCGACAATCTGAGCCCCGACAATCTGTGCCCCGACAGCGGGCTCACCGGGCTCGCTCGCCGAGTCGAACATCGACTCCGAGCGGCCTTCATGTCCGGCTCCCTGCTCGGGGCCGGATTCGGGACGGTCCTCGGCGTTGTCCCCGGATCCCTCCTGGCGCTCGTCCCTGGCGATCTCGACGCGCCAGCGCGGGCGCCCGCCCACTTCCGGGTCGTCGAGGCGGCGCCCGGTGAGACCACCGAGGGCGTCCTCGACCCGCAGCGCGCCGCAGCTGAGCCGTCGAAGGGCCCCCAAGTGCGCGGGGACCCCCAGGCGACGCCCGAGCTCCTCGGCCAGCGAGCGCACGTAGGTGCCCTTGGAGACCTCGAGCTCGGCCTCGATCCACCCGCGCTCCTCGTCGAGGCCGCTGTCCCCCACGCGCACCTGGCGGATCGCCATGGGCCGCGGCGCGAGCTTGGGGTCCTCCCCTGCCCTGGCCATGGTGTGGGCGCGCCGGCCGTCGACGCGCACGGCCGAGTAGGCCGGCGGGGGCAGCTCGAGCTCGCCGCACATCTCCTCGAGGACCTCGGCGGCCCGCTCGAGGGTGCCCGCGGGGAGCGGAGCCTCTGCGAGGATCTCGCCCACGGCGTCGGCGGTGGTCGTGGAGCAGCCGAGCACGAAGCGGGCGTGGTAGCGCTTGTCGACCCCGGTGAAATTCTCGACCAGCTTGGTCGCCTCGCCCACGCACAGGATCAGCAGGCCGCTGGCCGCTGGATCCAGGGTCCCGCAGTGTCCGACCGCGCGCTCGCGCAGCGCCCAACGCACCCAGCTGACGACGTCGTGGGAGGTCGGACCCAGGGGCTTGTCGACGAGCAGGACCCCCGTGAAGCGCGGGCTCCTAGCCTTGCCCCTGCCCATTGTCTTCGCCGCCCTCCCCTTCGCCTGCGGCCTCCACTGCCCCCTCCGAAACGGGGACGGCGGCAGAGTCACGCAGCTCGCTGAGGATGGCCTCTACCCGGTTGCCGCGCTCGATGCTCTGATCGTGGAGGAAGCGCAGCTCGGGCATGCGCCGCAGCTGCACGCGATCGGCGAGCTTGCTGCGGATCAACCCCGCCCCCGACTGTAGCGCCGAGATGACGGCGTCGATGCGCAGCGCCTCGGTGAGCACGTCGACGTAGATCTTGGCCACGCCGAGGTCACCGCTGACCTCGACGCCGGTGATCCCGACCGCGCTGGTCGGGTGCAGCCGAGGGTCACGCAGCTCGCCGTGGATCAGCATCTGAGCGAGCTCGCGGCGGAGCAGCTCCTCGACTCGATGTTGACGACGAGACATGCGTGTCCTCGCTGTGCCTGGTCAGCCCGAGCTCAGAGCTCCGGGCGGATGGTCTCCAGCTCGAAGGCCTCGAGCACGTCCTCGGGCTGCACGTCGCCGAAGTCGTCGACCACGATGCCGCACTCCTGGCCTTCCTTGACCTCGCGGACGTCGTCCTTGAACACGCGCAGCGAGCCGATCTTGCCGACGTGGATGATCTTCTTCTCGCGGCGCACGCGGACGTGGCTGTTGCGGGTGACCTTGCCCTTGATCACGCGGCAACCGGCGACGACGCCGAGACGCGGGATGGGGAAGAGCGCCCGGACCTCGGCCTCGCCGAGCTCGACCTCGCGGTACTCCGGCTCGAGCAGGTCGATCATCCGCTCGCGGATGCGATCGGTGGCCTCGTAGATGACCGAGAAGGTCTCGATTGGGATCTTCTCGTGCTCGGCCAGCGGCGCGGCCTTGCCCACGGTCTTGACGTTGAAGCCGATGATCAGCGGGTTGTCGGCGGCGATCGCCAGCTTGACGTCGGTCTCGTTGATGGCGCCGACGCCCGCGTGGATGACCTCGACGCGGACCTTGTCCACGGACAGGGTCTCGAGGGTCTCCTTGAGCGCCTCGGCCGAGCCCTGGACGTCGGCCTTGAGCACGATCTTGAGCGCGGGGACCTTCTTGCTCTTGATGCGCTCGAGCAGCGAGGGCCCGGAGAGCACGCTCTCCTTGCGGCGTCGGACCTCGCGGCGGTGGGCCACGAGCTGACGAGCGTCGCGCTCCGACTCGACCACGTGGAAGCGCTCACCGGCCGGTGGCGCCCCGTCGAGGCCGAGGATCTCCACCGGGGTGGAGGGCGTGGCCGACTTGACCTTCTTGCCCGTGGGCGTGAACAGGCTGCGGACCTTGCCGCTGCACTCGTTGGCGACGACGATGTCGCCCTTCTTGAGCTTGCCGGCCTGGACCAGCACGGTGGCCACGGTGCCGCGCCCCTTGTCGACGCGAGACTCGATCACCGTACCGGCGGCGGCGCCATCGTAGGGCGCGCGCAGCTCGAGGACCTCGGCCTGCACCGCGAGCAGCTCGAGCAGGGCCTCGACGCCGTCACCCTTCTTGGCGGAGATGTGGCAGATCGCCGTCTCGCCGCCGTAGTTCTCACCGACGAGGCCCTCCTTCATGAGCATCTGCTCGACGCGGCCGACGTTGGCCTCGGGCTTGTCGATCTTGTTGATGGCCACGATGATCGGCACGCCGGCTTCGTTGGCGTGCTTGATGGCCTCCTGAGTCGTGGGCATCACGCCGTCGTCGGCGGCGACGATCAACACGATGATGTCGGTGACGGCCGCGCCGCGCTCACGCATGGCGGTGAAGGCCTCGTGACCGGGGGTGTCGATGAACACCACCGGACCCTGGTCGGTCTCGACCCGGTAGGCCCCGATGTGCTGGGTGATGCCGCCAGCCTCGCCCGAGGCCACGCTGGCGTCGCGCACGTAGTCGAGCAGCGTCGTCTTACCGTGGTCGACGTGGCCCATGATGGTGACCACCGGCGCACGCAGCTCGCCCTCGCCCTCGCCGTAGTCGGCGAGCAGGTCGTCCTCCTGGAAGGAGACGTTCTCGATGGTGTAGCCGAACTCGGCCGCGACCAGCTCGGCCATCTCGACGTCGATGGCGGAGTTGATGGTCACGTTGCGCATGCCCATCCCCCACAGGGTCCGGACCAGGCGCGAGGCCTTGGCGCCCATCTGGTGGGCCATGTCGGACAGCTGGATGACCTCGTCGACGCGGATGCGCTTCTTGGCCTCGCTCATCTCGACGGTCGAGACTTGCTTGACCCCGCCGCGATCACGGCGCGGACGCGCCCGCGAGCGGCGGCCGCGAGCCTGAGCCCGCTCCTCGCGCATCTTGCGAGCCGTGGCCCGGCCCGCGGTGCGGCCCTTGTTGGCCTCGGTGATGATCACTTCGCGGCGACGCGAGGTGTTCTGAAGCGGGATGAAGCCGAGGATCTTCGGCTCCGAGCGCTTGGGCGCGGCGGCGACGATGACCCCGTCCTCGTTGCGGACCACGGCGCCAGAGCGACCATCGTCACGCGTGGCCGCGGCCTCGCGCTTCTTGGCCTCGGCGTCGGCGCGCTTCTTGGCCTCGGCCTCCTCGCGGGCGCGATGGCGGGCGGCCTCTTCCTCCACGCGCCGACGCTGCTCCTCGGCCTCCTCGCGGGCCTCGATCTTGGCAGCGAGGCCGTCGCGGAAGCGGCGGGTCCCCGGCGGAAGCGCGATGCGCTGACCGACCTGCGGCACCGCGCGCTTCTCCTCGACGGGCTCCTCCTCGGACGCGGCGGTGTCCGCGTCCTCGCGCTGCGTCATCGGCTGTGTCCCCGCGTCGCGGGCCGCGGGGTCGCGGCGCTCGCCCTGGCTCGACTCGCCCTGGGCGGCCTCGGCCTCGTCGGCGCGACGCGTCCGACGGATCACGGGCGTGGACGCGGGGGTCGGAGCGGGCGCAGGCTCGGCGGCCCGCTGGGCCTCCTCGCGCTCGCGCTCTTTCTCGCGCTCCTTGACCGCCGGTCGCGGACCTGCGGCCTTGCGACGGATGACCTTGGGTCCCCTCCGCTTGCCTGGGGCCTCGCCACCGCCACCGCCACCGCTGCTGGCGCTGTTAGCGCTGCCAGCGCTGTTGCTGCCACCGCCGGACTGGCCGTGGTGACGACGGACGCGATCGGCCTGCTCGTCGGTGAGCGTGCTCATCACGCTCTTGCACTCGATGCCGAGGCCACGAACCTCGGCCACGAGGTCTTTGTTGTTTTCGATGCCCAGCTCGCGGGCGAGCTCGTAGATACGGATCTTAGCCATGGTTGGGGCCTCCCTCCGTCACCGCGGACCCAGCTTCGAGGCCGTCGGCGGAAAGGTTGTCCAGGAGCGCTTCGAGTCGTCGCCGCCGTGGATGCGTGGCGGGCTCGGGGGTTGTGCGCGCGAGCAACTCGAGCTCGCTACGCAACTCGTCGGCGGCCGCCGACCACAAAACCTCCCAGACAGCGTCGGCCTGGGGATCGAGGCGCACCGCGCCACTACGGGCGAAGGCACGCGGGAATGCTCGGCGCTTGCGAGCCTGCGAGAGGCAGGCACGGCTCGGGCACAGGTAGGCGCTACGGCCCCGACGCCGGCGATCGATGGTCGACGGGACGATGTCGCCGTCATCCCGGCGACGAAAGCGGAGCATGTCCACCTGCGCACGACGTGCGCGACAGCCAATGCAGGTTCGCTCCGGCATATCAGGCGTCACCCCCCTGTTCGAGCTCCTCGTCCTCTTCCTCCTCCGCGTCGTAGACCACCTCGAGCTCGATGTTGCCCGACGCCGCGTCGTTCGCGGTGTCGATGATCCGCTCGGCCTCGTCGCCCGAGCCGACCACCTGGGCGAGCTCGTCGATGTTGGCGACGGCGAGGTCACGCAAGGACCGCCAGCCGAGTTCGAATAGTTGCAGGGCCATGTCCCGACCGACGCCGGGGATCGCGGCCATCTCGGCGCGGCTGCGCCGCTCCATCTCGCGGATCTTGCTCTGCGAGTGGATGTCGATGCGCCAGCCGGTCAGCCGCGAGGCCAGGCGCACGTTCTGGCCCTTTTTGCCGATGGCCAGGCTGAGCTTGTCGTCGGGGACGACCAGCTCCATGGTGTGGCGCTCGGCGTCGATCAGCACGCGCGAGACCTGGGCCGGCTGGATCGCGTTGCACACGAAGCGGGCCGGGTCGTCGTCGAAGGGCACGATGTCGATCTTCTCGCCGCGCAGCTCCTGGACCACGGCCTGGACCCGGCTGCCGCGCATACCCACGCAGGCGCCGACCGGGTCGACGTCGCGGTCGCGGCTGGACACGGCGATCTTCGAGCGCGCCCCGGGCTCGCGGGCGCAGGCCTCGATGCGCACGATGCCCTCGAAGATCTCGGGGACCTCGTGCTCGAAGAGCTTCTCGACCAGGCCCTTGTGCGTGCGCGAGAGGATGATCTGCGGGCCGCGGGCCGACTTGTCGACGTCCTTGACGTAGGCGACGATGCGGTCGCCCGGGCGCAGGGACTCGCGGGGGACCTGGTCGCGCGAGGGCAAGATCGCCTCGGCGCGGCCGTTGTCGACCTCGACGATGATCGAGCCGCGCTCGAAGCGACGGACGATGCCGGTCATCAGCTCGCCCTTCTTGTCCTTGTAGCGGTCGTAGAGGTTCTCCCGCTCGGCCTCGCGGACGCGCTGGATGATGACCTGCTTGGCGGTCTGCGCAGCGATCCGACCGAAGGCGGTGTTGACCTTCTGGAGCGCCGGGATCTCCGGGTACTGCTTGGCCTGGGCCTCGGCCTGCTTCTGGTCTTCCTCGAGGTAGAAGATCTGGAAGAGCAGCTCGTCGCCAACCTCCGCCTCGAGGCCCGAGCGCCGCGCCTGCTCGACGCTGATCTCGCGCATCGACAGCTCGACGTTCTCGACCACGTAGAGCACCTGGAAGAGGTTCACGTTGCCAGTCTCCGGGTCGAAGCTGGCCTCGATCTCGCGGTCGACGAAGACCCGCTTGGCCGCCGTGGCGACCGCCTGTTCGACGGTGTCGATCAGGACATCGCGGGAGATGTTCTTCTCTTGGCAGACCGCGTCTAGGACCGTGCTGAGGTTGACGTTCTCTTCCATTCGTTTCTCGGGGCTCAGCCCTCCCAGACCAGATTGGCCCGGCGGATGAGGGGCAAGGGGATGTCGAGCGTGCGGCCGCGCTCGTCATCGTGGATGGTCACGACGCCGCGACGCGGGTCGTCGGGGGCCGCCTCGTCGGCGGTGACCGCGAGCAATCGACCGTGGAAGTTGCGCTCGTTGCTCTCGGCCTCGAGCGGCTCGAGGGTCTTGATCTTGACCCGGGCGCCAATCTGCGCGGCGAAGTGCGAGCGCTTTGCCAGGGGACGATCGACCCCCGGCGAGGAGACCTCGAGCGTGTAGGCCCGGGACAGGAGCGCGGCCAGAGCAGGGTCGACGTCGCCCTCCCCCGCCGTCGCGTTGGCTTCGACCGCGTCGAGGCCGTCGCCGATGATCCTGGCCATGCGCGTGCAGTCCGCGACCGTCACGCCAGTGCCCTGGTCAGCGTGGTCGAGGAAGATGCGCAACACCCGGCGCTTGCCGGATCCGAGCCACTCGAGGAGCAGCAACTCGAAGCCCATGTCGACGACCATCGGATCGATGGCGGCCTCGAGCAGTTCGGCTGCGCTCTTGCCACCCATGGGCGCCCCTTCCGCATCCCGACCCGCGCTCTCACGGCGCTCCCCGGCGCCACCGTCCATGCCAGAGCTGGCAGGATCGGCGGCAGGAGATCGCCCGTTGGCGCTGCTGTTGGGAGGTGGGGTCATAGGAGCTCGCTCTTCCCCCGACATGTTCCGCAGCTGGCTAGGGTGGGCCCTTTGCCAATCGAGACAAAAAGAGAGCGGAGGTGATCCCCCGCTCTCCGTCGAGTTAGGAGCTTGTGGCGCATCGGTATCACAAGCACCGGACGCCCGCAAGCCCGTTCAGCGCAGGCTCAGGGCCGCTCTCGGGGCGACCACGCCGGGCGCGCGAAGCGATCAAAGTCACGCCAGGCGGCGCTCCGGCGCCCGGGGTTGCGGGGGCGCGCGAGCGCGTGCGAAACCGCGAGCGCGTGCGAAACATCGACGCCCGGGGGGCCGTAGCCAAGGGTGCAGGCCGCGTGAATCGAGCGACGCAAACCAAGGGCCTGTACGAATGGATGGATCGCTACGTAGACGGCGATCCACAGGCCTTCTCGGCGCTCCACGGCGCCCTCAGCCCACGCTTGCGAGGCTTCTTGATGAAGCTCGTGCGCGACGACGCGACGGTGGACGATCTGATCCAGCTGACCTTCCTCAAGGCCCACCTGGCTCGGGAGCGCTTCACCCTGCGTGGAGACGATCCCGATGGATCCGTTCAGGGCTGGTACTTCGCCATCGCCCGCAACGTCGCCCTGGATCACCTCCGCCAGCGTGGTCGCCGGGAGCGCCGCCGAGTCGATCTCGAGGCCAGCCCCAACGCAGAGCTCCCCGACGACACCGGCACCATCGAAGAGGCCATCGGTGAGCGAGAGCGCGCCGAGGAGATCGTCGCCCGCGTCCGCGAGGCGATCGCCGCCCTCCCCCAGGGCCAGCGCGAGGTCGTCGAGCTCCACAAGCTGCGCGGGATGAGCATGGCCGAGGTCGCCGAGCGCCTGCAGATCCGCGAGGGGGCCGCCAGGGTGCGAGCCCACCGCGGCTACAAGACCCTCGCGCGCATCCTTGGCGCGGGCACACCGGCCTTCTTGGGCTTGCACGCCCCTGCCAGTGCCCACAACCTCGAATTCAGCCCGGACATGCAACGCGCCCTCGAGCTCCTGCACACGATCGCCTCCCACTGGGGAGGAGGGCCGTCGTGAGCGAGTCGCCCTCCGCCTCGCGCTCGGGCATCGACGCGGCCAAGCTGATCCTCGCGGATCTCGACTCGCTTCAGCGGGAGCGCCGGCGCCACTTCCTGCCCGCCTTGGGGGTCATCCTGATCGCCGTCGTCGGCGGCCTGCTGCTCGTCGGCCTGCGCCCCGACCTCTTCGATCAGCCGTGGTGGAAGCTGCTCGTGCAGGCCCTGATCTGGCTGATGTGCCTGCTGGTCTTCCCGGCCATCGGTCTCGGGCTGATCTTCCCCAGCCGCGGCGCCCGCGTGGCCCTGGCTGCCGTCGTGGTTGGGCTCACCCCCCTGGCGACCCTGGGCCTGCCCGGCGAGTTCAGCCTCGGCGACGACTGCACCTTGACCGGCTGCGGGATGATGCTGACCGCCTACGCCCTGCTCGTGATGCTCATGGGCCTGTTCAGCGGGGCCTTCCTCCAGCGCAGGAGCGCCTCGGCGGTGTTTTGGATCGCCGCTGGCGTCAGCCTGACCGCGCTGTCGGCCGTGACCTGGCACTGCCCCATGGACGAGACCAGTCACATCCTCCACAGCCATCTGGGTGTGGCCCTGCTGCTGATGGCCGCGACCTCGGGGGTGGGCGCGCTGGTTCGCAGGCGCGCCGGCAAGCAGCGCGACGCCGAGCTTGGCGCGAGGGCGGCCGCGAACTCCGCCGAGCTTTCCGACGCCGAGCTGTCCGCGGTCGATCTCTCGGACGCCGAGCTGTCCGAGGTCGAGCTACCCGAGTCCGACGAACCCGACGATCCGTGAGCCCGACACGCCCTCGGGCCCGACACGCCCTCGGGCCCGACACGCCCTCGGGCTCGGCCCGACACAATCGCGGCTCAGCGCGCCGTCCGCTCGGCTCGCCGACGCGCCCGGAGCTTGGCTCGCCTGACCCGGCGGGCCACGACCGCGTAGATCCGCTGCGACCCCTCCCAGTCCACGGGGCACAGATCGTAGACCCCGCCATCATCGAGCTCGATGATGAAGACCTCGCCGTCCGGCATGGGCCGCTCCTCCACGTCGATGGTCGTGATCGCCGAGGTCCGCACGCGGATCCGGTGGCCGCGGTGGCGAAACCACAGCCGCCTGCCAAAGAGGATCACCGCCCGCGGCAGCAAGGTGTAGGCGAAGGCGCGCAGCCAGCTCAGGAGGTACAGGACCACCAAGGCGAGGATCGCCCGGGTCAGGACCTCGATGCCCGCGCCGATGACCCACCAAGACGGGGGGATCCGCCCGATGGCCACGATCAGCATGGCGACGAAGTACACCGGCCACAGGCCGAAGCGCGCCAGGGTCCCCGTCCAGTCGTCCGGACGTGCGACTCGCAACCAGGGGCGGAACACGGCGGGAGTATAGCCGCCTGCGGACCACCGCGTGGTAGAGCTACGAACGATGCGCCACCTACTCCTCAGCTGCACCCTGCTCGCGCTCATCGCCAACCTCGGCTGCGGCGGGACGCAGTGCACCGAGATCGACTGTGACTCGACCCTGGAGGTCGACTACGGCGAGGTCGTCGTCAACGAGCCCTACGAGCTGACCATCAACCCGGGGGGCACCAGCGTCACCGTGACCTGCCTGGCCAACAGCCCCGACGCCGAGCCGCTCCCCGACTGGCTCGACTGCGACGCCGGCGGCTTCGTGATCACCGGCGAGCTCGCCGACACGACCACCACCATGAACGTGGCCGTGGTCCCCCTGTCCACCGAAGAGGCCGTGATCCCCAACGCCCTCGTGGCCCTGAACGTCGACGAGCTCATCGAGCCCAACGGCCCGGACTGCGACCCCCGCTGCGTCGTCCGCCGCGGGAGCGTCGAGGACTCCTAGGAGCCCGTGGTGAAACCCAACACGACACCTCGCTTGGTCTTTTCGCCGAGGGCTTTGTCGCCAAAACTGGCAGTACGCCCGGTACAGCGGCGTTTTGGCTTCGCGCCCTCGACGAAAAACCCGGCGCCAGGAGCCGCGCTGGGTTCCACCACGGGCTCCTAGGAGCCCACGGACACGGGTACGGGATCGGGATCAGACGGGGACGCCACGGTTGGCGCAAGACGCCACGTGGGCCTTGAGGTACTTGCTCGGCAGCTCGTGGCCGAGCTTGGTGGCGATGTCCGTGGAGATCCGCGGCAGCGCCCCGAGGTCGATGCCCGTGTCCACACCCATGCCGTCGAGCAGGAAGACCACGTCCTCCGTGGCCACGTTGCCCGAGGCCCCCGGAGCGTAGGGGCAGCCACCGAGGCCGCCCAGCGAGCTGTCGACGGTCGGGATCCCGAGCTGGAGGGCCACGGTCACGTTGGCCAGGGCCGTGCCCCGGGTGTCGTGGAAGTGCACGGCCATCTGATCGCGGCGCACGCCCGAGTCGATCAGCCCGCGGAGGATCGTGGCGACCTGCCGAGGCGTGCCCACGCCGATGGTGTCGCCCAAGCTGAGCTCGTAGACCCCGAGCTCGAGCAGCATCTTGGACACCCACTCGACGTTCTCGTAGGGCACCTGGCCCTCGTAGGGGCAGCCGTAGACGCAAGAGACGTAGCCGCGCACCTTCATGCCGCGGTCGAGGGCCTCGCGCACGACCTCTTCGTAGGTCTCGATCGCCTTGCGCGTGGTCTTGTTGATGTTCTTGCGGTTGTGGCTCTCGCTCGCCGCCAAGAAGATCGCTACCTCGTCCATGCCCGCGCGCGAGGCCGAGTCGAGGCCGCGCATGTTCGGGACCAGGGCGCTGTAGCGCACGTCCTCGCGACGCTGGAGGCGAGTGGCCAGCTCCATGTGATCGGCCAGGGCCGGGATCCAGCGCGGGTTGACGAAGCTGGTGATCTCGATGCGCCGCACGCCGGCGTCGACGAGGCCCTCGATCATCGCCAGCTTGGTCTCGACCGAGAGCACGGTCTTCTCGTTTTGCAGGCCGTCGCGCGGCCCGACCTCGTAGACGTCGACGTGCTCGGGCAGCGCCTCGAACATGTGGCCTGACCACCGCCCGTCGCTGGGCGCTGCGCCAGCTTCGCCGCCTCGCCCCTCGGACGATTCGGCCGCTGGCTGCACCCCTTCCGGGGCTCGATTCGTCGGTTGCGGTCCTGCTTCGTTCACGGTCGCCTTCGAAGTGTACTGCGAATGGGTCTCGGGGGTTTCGTGGTCGGGAGATGGGCCGGAGCGCGTGTGTCGGGTCACGATGGGCGCTCGAGCTCGAGGACCTCGCGGACCGGCGCGTAGGCGACCCCGCCGAGGCGGCTCAGGGCAGCCAGGGCGGCCGGATCCATGGGCAACAAGCTCCCCCGCTCGTCGCGTTGGAGCAGCCCGGCGGCGACCCAAAAGTGCTGGACCTCGGCGATCAGCAAGGTCGACGAGGGGGTCCCCCTGGCGGTCTGGCCCAGGGGGATGGCCTGGGTCAAGCGGCACTCGAGGCCCGCGATGGCCCCCGCCACCCGCGGGGGCGCCACGCTGTGGGCGGGGCTGGCCGCGATGTCGTAGCGCGCCCACTCGCTCTCGCCCCGGGGCAGGCTCGCCGAGGTCGCGTTCATCGCCTCGGCGAAGGGCTCGCTGACATGGCTGATCGTCAGCTCTCGGGTCTCGAGGATGTTGGCCAGGGTGTCCTTGGGGCGCCCGTCCCCCAGCCAGCCCACGCTGATCACGATGGTCGGGGGCAGCGAGCACACCGCCTGGTAGTAGGAGAAGGGCGCGAGGTTGCCCCGGCCGTCGGCGCTCAGCGTGGACACCCAGGCGATCGGCCGCGGCGCGACCAGATCGGTCATCAGCCGGTAGCAGTCCCGGGCGCGCAGCTCGGACGCGGACAGCTCCTCGGCGGGTTCCTGGCGGCTCTCGTCGGTCATGGGCGCGTGCCGAGCCATCTACCAGGAATTCTCCCCGCCGTCAGCGCGACGCGGGCCCCAAGAGACTCAGAGCACGTCTCGCAAGAACTGGCCCGTGTGCGAGGCCTCGACCTCGGCGAGCTCCTCGGGGGTGCCCTCGGCGACCAGCAGACCGCCGCCCGCGCCCCCCTCGGGGCCGAGGTCGATGACCCAGTCGGCGCACTTGATCACGTCGAGGTTGTGCTCGATCACGACCACCGTGTTGCCGGCCTCGACGAGGCGCTGGAGCACCCCGAGCAGCCGAGCGATGTCCTCGAAGTGCAGCCCCGTGGTCGGCTCGTCGAGGACGTAGAGCGTGCGCCCGGTCTGGACCTTGCCGAGCTCGCGGCTGAGCTTGACGCGCTGGGCCTCGCCGCCCGACATGGTCGTCGCCGTCTGGCCGATCTTCATGTAGCCCAGGCCCACGTCCTGGAGCGTCCTCAGGATCCGCGACAGCTTGCGGTGGTTGGCGAAGAGCTCGGCACACTCGTCGATGCTCAGATCGAGGACCTCGGTGATCGTGTGCCCGCGGTAGCGCACCGCCAGGGTCTGCTGGTTGTAGCGCTTGCCGCCACAGACCTCGCAGGGCACGTAGACGTCGGCCAGGAAGTGCATCTCGACCTTGACCACGCCGTCGCCGGAGCAGGCCTCACAGCGCCCGCCCTTCACGTTGAAGGAGAAGCGCCCGGCCTTCCAGCCGCGCGCCCGCGACTCGGGCAGCTGCGCGAAGATCGAGCGGATCTCGTCGAAGGCCTTGGTGTAGGTGCCCGGGTTGGACCGCGGCGTGCGACCGATCGGGCGCTGGTCGATGGCGATGACCTTGTCGAGGGCGTCGAGCCCGTCGATGCTCCGGTGGCTGCCGACGCGCGCGCTCGAGTCGTGGAGCTTGCGCGAGAGCGCCGGGAGCAAGATCCCGTTGACCAGCGAGCTCTTGCCCGCGCCGCTGACCCCGGTCACGGCCACGAGCTGGCCGAGGGGGAAGCACACGTCGATCTCGTGGAGGTTGTGCTCGGCGGCCCCGCGCACCCAGATCTCGCCCTTCGCCTCGCGGCGCTGCGCGGGGACCTCGATGCGCCGCTTGCCCGAGAGGTACTGGCCGGTGATCGAGTCCTTGCAGCGCGCCAGGCCGGTCGCCGAGCCCGAGTAGACGACCTCGCCGCCGAGGTGCCCAGCCCCGGGGCCAAAGTCGACCACGTGATCGGCCGCGCGGATCGTGTCCTCGTCGTGCTCGACCACGAGCACCGTGTTGCCGAGGTCGCGCAGGCGCTGGAGCGTGGCGATCAGCCGCTGGTTGTCGCGCTGGTGCAGGCCGATGCTCGGCTCGTCGAGGACGTACATGACCCCCGAGAGCTCCGATCCCAGCTGGCTGGCCAGGCGGATGCGCTGGGCCTCACCGCCGGAGAGCGTGGGCCCCGAGCGATCGAGGGTCAGGTAGTCGAGGCCGACGTTGAGCAAGAAGCCGAGCCGGCCGACGATCTCGCGCAGCGCCCCCTCGGCGATGATCTTCTGGGCGCCGGTCAGCTCGAGCTCGGCGACCCAGGCCTGGGCGTCGCCCACGGTCATCGACGTGACCTCGGAGATGTTGCAGCCGCGGATGCGCACCCCGAGGCTCTCCTCGCGCAGGCGCCGGCCGCCGCAGCTCTCGCAGGACTGCTCCCTGAAGTACTTGCCGTAGTGCTCGCGCGCTGACTCCGAGGCGGTCTGGGCGTAGCGGCGCTCGAGGCTGTGGATCACCCCCTCGAAGCGCATGCCCCACTCGCCGTGGCTGCCCCCGTCGTCTTCGCTGCCCCACTTGACCCGCAGGCGCTTGCCCTGGGATCCGTAGAGCACCAGCCCGCGCTTGCGCTTGCCGAGCTTGTTCCACGGCTTGTCGAGGTCGACGTCGTAGGTCTCGGACAGGGCCTCGATGATCCGCCACGTCCAGCCCGACTCGCGGTCGGCGGCCGAAGACCACGGGGCGATGGCGCCGTCGCGGATCGACAAGCTGGGATCGGGGACCACCAGCTCCGGGTCGACCTCCATGCGCGTGCCCAGGCCGTTGCAGTCGGGGCACATGCCCAAAGGCGAGTTGAACGAGAAGCTCTGCGGGCTGAGCTCGGGGAAGGCGTGGCCGCAGCAGGTGCGGTCCTGCGAGAAGGCCATCTCGACGCGCTCGCCCTCCCCTGCCCCACCCTCGGAGGGCGCGAGATCGGCGATGACCTCGAGCTCGCCCTTGCCCTCGCGCAGCGCCAGCTCGACGCTCTCGGTGATCCGCATGCGGTCCTGCTTGCGGACCTTGATGCGGTCGACGACCAGGCTGATCGAGTGCTTGAATTTCTTGTCGAGCTTGGGCGGCTCCTCGAGGCGGTAGAGCTCGCCGTCGACCTTCACGCGCACGAAGCCGCGCCCGCGCAGCTCCTCGAAGAGCTCGCGGAACTCCCCCTTGCGGTGGACCACCAGCGGGGCCATGAGCGTGGCCTTGCTGTCCTCGGGCAGGTTGAGCAGCTCGCCGACGATCTGCTCGGCGGTCTGGGACTGGACCGGGTTGCCGCAGATATGGCAGTGCTGGACGCCGACTCGGGCGAAGAGCACGCGCAGGTAGTCGTAGATCTCGGTGATCGTCCCGACCGTGGACCGCGGGTTGGAGGACGCCGCCTTCTGCTCGATGGCGATGGTCGGCGACAGCCCCGTGAGGTGCTCGACCTTGGGGCGCTCGAGCTGACCGAGGAACTGGCGCGCGTAGGACGAGAGGCTCTCGATGTAGCGGCGCTGGCCCTCGGCGTAGAGCGTGTCGAAGGCCAGGCTCGACTTGCCTGATCCGCTGACCCCCGTGAACACCACCAGCTCGCGCTTGGGCACGCGCAGGGCCTCGATCTTGAGGTTGTGCTCGGCGGCGCCGCGGACCTCGATCCAGTCGGGCTCCTGAGCGGGGCTGCGCCGGGGCTGCGCGGCCTTCGGTGCCACCTGCGTCGACTGCTTCTTGGTCGTCGACTTCTTCTTGGTCGTCGACTGCTTCTTGGTCGCCGACTTCTTCTTGGCCGTCGACTTCTTCTTGGTCGTCGACTTCTTCTTGGTCGTCGACTTCTTCTTGGTCGTCGACTTCTTCTTGGTCGCCGACTTCTTCTTGGCGGTCTTCTTCCTGGCCCCGCCTGCCGGCCGGGATTGGGCGCTCTCACCGGCGGCGCGTTTGCGGGTAGAGGCGCGAGAAGAGGCAGCACGGTCGCTGGGCATGGCGGGCGGAGGATAACTGAGTCTTCGTTCAGTGCAAGCCACAGGGCTGGGTTCGGCAGATTTCACGCAGCGGTTGCTAGTTTGGCTGCGTGAGTCTCGAAGCCCGTCATGACTGGTTGCTCGCCCAGATCGAGGAGATCGCAGACATGGCGCGCAAGGTCGCCCTGCTCGTCGATGGACGAGCGGCCGACGCCGAGACCGCGGCCCTTCGAGCCGAGACCGAAGCCGAAGCCGCGGCGGTCGAGGCCGAGCTCGAGGCGCTGCTCGAGTCACGCTACGAGCACAGCCACGTCGCCATGGTCGACCCCCGCACGGCCGCCCGGATCCTCCGCCCGCCCCAGCGCATCTGCGCTTATGCCCGGCTACTCGCCGCCCGCGCGGAGCTCCTCGCCGCCCGCGGGGACGAGCCCGCGGCCCGGCGCAGCGAGGGGCGGGCCCTGGCCCTGATGCTCGAGGCCTCGACACTCGAGGACGACCCCGAGCGCGTCGACCGGGCGTTCATCGCTGCCCTCGCAGGGCGTGAGCCTCCGCTGGCCACCGGCGGACGCCAGCGCGCCCTGCTGCGTGCGTTGGGCCTGTAGCCGCGGCCACCCCTTGGGCGAGCGCCTCGCTGTGCGCTCGCGGGATCCCGCAGGCCCCCACGAGCGGCCTATACTCTTCGGACCCCTCGAGAGCACCACCGTGACCGCCTCGCGTCTCCCCTGCCCCATCGCCCCTGCCCTCGCCGCCTTCGCCTTCGTCCTCCTCGCCGCCAACCCAGCGCAGGCCGAGGAGCCCGCGAGCGCGGACGATGGCGGTGAGGCCGGCGTGAGCACCACGGCCTCGATCTCCCTGGGCGAGGGATCCAACGCCGAAGCCAACACCGACGCCGAGGGCCAGCGCTGGATCGACAAATTTCCCCCCGAGCCGATGATGCTCGAGCTCGGCATCTACGGCGGCGTGTTCTTCCCCTCGCCGATCATCGAGCTCTTCGAGCCCGACCTCGCGCTCCCCGACCAGGGCCGCAAGCAGTTCAGCCTCGTCGCCCCCGACATCGGCCTGCGCGCGGGCTTTTATCCCCTGCGTCACTTTGGCGTCGAAGCCGAGGGCGGGGCGATGTTCGGCAAGCTGCGCGAGGGCGGCTCCGCCCAGATGTGGCACGCCCGCGGCCACCTCGTCGGGCAGATCGGCCTGTGGCGGCTGACCCCCTTCGTCGTCGCCGGCGCCGGGGCGATCGGCGTGGCCAGCCCCCGCGACGCCGTGGGCAGCGAGGCCGACATCGCGGTCCACTTCGGCGCCGGCCTCAAGTTCTTCATCAACTACTGGCTGCTCCTGCGCCTCGATCTGCGCGACAACCTGACCAACAAGATCGGCGTCGGCGAGGGCGTGACCCACAGCCCCGAGATCCTCCTCGGCCTGTCCGTGACCCTCAACCGCCACGAGGACCGCCCGCTGCGCGACCGCGACGGCGACGGCATCCCCGACCGCGACGACATGTGCCCGCGCGAGCCCGGGCCCGCGCCCACGGGCTGCCCGCCCGACGCCGACAAGGACGCGATCCCCGACGAGGACGACGCCTGCCCCGACCAACCCGAGACCCGCAACGGCTACGACGACGACGACGGCTGCCCCGACGTCGTGCCCGAGGAGTTCGCGAGCTTGGCCGGCATCCTCGAGGGCATCAACTTCGACACCGATAAGGACATCATCAAGCGCGACTCCAAGCCGATCCTGGACGCGGCCGTCGAGACGCTCGAGAAGTTCCCCCAGGTCCACATCGAGATCAGCGGACACACCGACTCGCGCGGCGGCTACGAGCACAACATGGACCTCTCCCAGCGCCGGGCCGAGTCCGTGCGCAACTACCTGGTCGAGGCTGGCATCGACGAGGCGCGGATCGAGACGCGCGGGGCCGGGCCCAACGAGCCGATCGACACCAACGACACCAGCGAGGGCCGGGCCAACAACCGGCGCATCGAGGTCAAGATCCTCACCCACTGACCGCGCCGCGCACGATCGAAAAGGGCGAACTCGGCACGCGAGCTCGCCCTTCTTCGTGGCAAATCGTGACGGGTCGCGGCCGTCCGGGCGCGGCCTGGGCCTCAGCTCCCGAACTGGCGGACGACGTCGCGGCCGATGACCAGGCGCTGAATCTCGCTGGTCCCCTCGTAGATCATCGTCACGCGCACGTCCCGGAGGTAGCGCTCGATCGGGAAGTCGGCGGTGTAGCCGTAGCCGCCGAGCATCTGCAGCGCGCGGTTGCAGGCCGTGAACGCGCGCTCGCTGGCGAAGAGCTTGGCCATGGAGGCCTCGCGGGTGAAGGGCTTGCCCTGCTCCTTGAGCCAGGCGGCGCGCAGGGCCAGCAGGCGGGCCGCGGACAGCTCCGTGGCGCTGTCGGCCATGTACCACTGGAGGGCCTGGAAGGAGGCGATCGGCCGGCCGAACTGCTTGCGCTCCGTGGCGTAGCGGTTGGCGAACTCGCTGGCCGCCAGGCCCACGCCCAGGGCCAAGCTGGCGATCCCCACGCGCCCGCCGTCGAGGGCCATCATCGCGATCGGGAAGCCGCGCTCGAGCTCGCCGAGCAGGGCCTCGTCGCCGACCTCGACGCCCGAGAACTCGAGCGCCGTGGTCGGGCTGCCGCGCTGGCCGAGCTTCTCCTCGGGCTTGCCCGCCGTCAGCCCCGGGGCGTCGCCGGGGACCAGGAAGCAAGACACGCCCTTGGTGCCCGGGGCGTCGCTGGTCCGCGCCCAGACCACGAACAGCCCGGCGTCGGTGCCCGAGGTGATCCACAGCTTGGAGCCGTCGATGACCCAGCCCTTGTCGGTCTTGCGCGCTCGCGTGGCCATGCCGCCCGGATCGCTGCCGGCCCCGGCCTCGGACAGGGCGAAGCCGCCGACGACGTAGTCGCCGCTGCACAGCTTCTCGACGTGCTCGCTGCGCTGATCCGAATTGCCGAAGGCCGTGACGACCTCGGCGACCATGTTGGACACGCACAGCGCCACGGTCGTCGCCGCGCAGGCCCGCGCGAGCTCGGTGACCGCGAGGCTGTAGGCCACCGCCCCGGCCTCGACCCCGCCGTACTCCGCGGGCACGTTGATGCCCAGGAGCCCGAGCTCCGCGGCCTCGGCCAGCGCAGCCCGGGGGAAGCGGTGCTCACGATCGAGCTCGGCCGCCGCCGGGGCGAGGGTCCGCTCGGCGAACTGCCGAGCGGTGTTGCGGATCATCTCCTGGGTCTCGTTGAGCTCGAATTCCATGAACTCGGCTACCAGGCCTCGCCGACGCTGCCGTTGTAGGTGTGGGTGTAGGTCACCTCGGGCGCGGGATCGAATTCCCACTTGTAGGCCTTCTCCTCCACACAAGACGCGAACTCCTCGGCCTTGCGCGGCTCGGCCCCGCCCTCGCTCACGTACTCACCCTCGGCGTTTGGCGTCCGCCGCTCCATGATGTCGTGCTCGAGCACCGTGGCCGCGCTGACCATGCCCGAGGGCTCGATGGTGAACTCGATCGAGAACTCGCCGGCGAGCCAGCGGTTCTCGAGGCGCGACATCTCTTTTTCGAGGCAGTTCTCGAAGTCCGTGACCCACACGGTGCTGATCGCGTCCTGGATCGACGCCTGGGTGCGCGGGTCGATCGAGTCGCCCTGATCCTCGACGGTCTCGTAGTCCGCCGCGACCATGTCCTGGGAGTACTTGTCGCCCGAGTACTCGGCGAGCAGGTCCTCGTTGGTGGGCTTCTTGCGGTTCGCGCAGCCGGTCGCGTTGACGCTGGTGGCCAGCAGCCCGAGGACGGCGAGGCTCGTGGGGAGGGTGAAGTTCATGCGCATCTGCTTGCTCCTGTAGGCGGGTCGCGTTCAGCCCAGCGCCCGGATGAGGTTCGAGGCTATCACCACGCGCTGAGTCTCGCTGGTGCCCTCGTAGATCTCGGTGATCTTGGCGTCGCGATAGAAGCGCTCGGCCGGATACTCGCTGACGTAGCCGTTGCCGCCGAAGATCTGCACGCCGTTCTTGGCGACCTTGTTGGCGACCTCCGAGGCCATCAGCTTGCACATCGCGGACTCGGTGCTGTGGCGCTTGCCCGCGGCCTTGAGCGCGGCGGCGCGGTAGGTCAGCAGCCGGGCGGCGTCGATCTCCATGGCCATGTCGGCGAGCATGAAGCTGATCGCCTGGTGGTCGGCGATCGCCTTGCCGAAGGTCTTGCGCTCGGTGGCGTAGCGCGCCGCGGCCTCGAAGGCTCCGCGGGCGATGCCCAGGGCCTGGGCGGCGATGCCGATGCGTCCGCAGTCGAGGGTGCTCATCGCGACCTTGAAGCCCTGGCCGACCTCGCCGATCAGCCGCTCGGGGCCGACGTAGTGATCGGTGAAGAAGATCTGGCACGAGTGGCTGGCGCGGATGCCCAGCTTGTCGTCCTTGGGCCCGCGGCTGACCCCCTCGCCGTTCATGTCGATGATGAAGGCCGAGATCCCGCGGTGGCCCTTGGCCTTGTCGGTCATGCACATCAAGATGCCGGTGTCCGCCTGCGGGCCGTTGGTGATCCAGTTCTTGACCCCGTTGATCACGAAGCCCTCGCCCTTGGGCTCGGCCACGGTCTTCTGCGCCGCGGCGTCGGAGCCGGCCTCGGGCTCGCTGAGCATGAAGCAGCCCAGCTTCTCACCGGTGGCCAGGGGCTCGAGCCAGCGCTGCTTTTGCTCCTCGCTCGCCCACTTGCGCAGCGGGTCGCAGACCAGCGAGTTGTTGACCGACATGATCACGCCGGTCGAGGCACAGACCGCGCAGATCTCCTCCATGGCGATCACGTAGGCGATCGGATCGAAGCCGGAGCCGCCGTACTCGGGCTCGACCTCGATGCCCATGAAGCCGAGCTCGCCGAGCTCCTCGACGAGCTCCTTGGGGAAGCGCGCCTGCTTGTCGATCTCCGCGGCGATCGGCGCCACGCTGCGCTGGGCAAACTCTCGGGCCGTGCGACGGACCGCCTCGTGCTCTTCGCTGAACTCGAAATCCATGATCTTGATGGCTCCTGCTTGCTGCTTGATGCGGGCTGCTTGCTGCGGGCTACTCGCCCTCGAACTCGGCCGAGCGCTTGTCGAGGAAGGCGCGCATGCCCTCGCTCTGATCCGCGCTGTCGAACAGCCCGGCGAAGGCCTCGACCTCGAGCTGGTTGGCGGCCGCCAGGGGCAGCTCGGCGCCCTGGTGGACCACGCGTTTGGCCTCGGCGACGGCCAGCGGGCCCATCTGGGCCACGGTCGCGACGATGCCCAGGCAGGTGTCGAGGAGCGCCTCGGGGGCGACCACGCGGTTGACCAGGCCGATGCGCAGGGCCTCGTCGGCGCGGATCATCTCGCCGCTGACGCACAGCTCGATGGCCCGGGCCACGCCCACGCGCCGGCTCAGGCGCTGGGTCCCGCCGAAGCCGGGGATGACCCCGAGCTTGACCTCGGGCTGGCCGAACTTGGCCTTCTCGCTGGCGATGATGAAGTCACAGGCCAGCGCGAGCTCGCAGCCGCCGCCGAGGGCGAAGCCGTTGACGGCCGCGATCACCGGGACGCCGAGGTTGGCGAGCATCTCGCCCACGGCGTGGCCCTGGCTGGCGAAGGTCATGGCCGCGTCGCGGTCCATGTCGACCATGGCGGCGATGTCGGCTCCGGCCACGAAGGCCTTGTCGCCGCCGCCGGTGATGATCACGCCACGCACCGAGCGGTCGCCGGCCTCGAGCGCCTGGCTCAGGGCCTCGATCGCCCGGGACAGCTCGGCGATCACCTGGGGGTTGAGGGCGTTGAGCGCCTTGGGGCGGTCGACGGTGATGATCCGCGCGGCGCCGCGGTCTTCGATCTTCAGGGTCTCGAATTCAGCCATGGCTGCGCTCACTTGCTGTAGTCGTAAAAGCCCCGCCCGACCTTGCGGCCGAGCCAGCCCGCGGCCACGTGCATGCGCAGCACGTTGGCCGCCCGGTACTTGTCGTCGCCGAGCTCGCGGTGGAGCACGTCGGCGATCGCCAGGCAGGTGTCGAGGCCGATCAGATCGGCGAGGGCCAGCGGGCCCATGGGGTGGTTGAGGCCGAGCTTGATGCCCGTGTCGATGTCCTCGGCCGAGCCCAGGCCCTCCTGGAGCGCGAAGCAGGCCTCGTTGATCAGCGGGATCAGGATGCGGTTGACGATGAAGCCCGGCGAGTCCTTGGAGGTGATCACCGTCTTGCCGAGCTTCTCGGCCAGCGCGCGGGTCGCCTCGTAGGTGGCGTCGTCCGTGGGCAGGCCGCGGATCAGCTCGACCAGCTTCATGATCGGCACCGGGTTCATGAAGTGCATGCCGACGACCTTGGTCGGGCGGCTGGTCTGCGCGCCGATCATCGTGATCGAGATCGACGAGGTGTTGGTCGCGAGGATCGCGTCGGGCCCGAGGACCTCGTCGAGCTGGCGAAAGAGCTTCTTCTTGAGCTCGATGTTCTCGGTCGCCGCCTCGATGGCGAAGTCGGCCTTGGCCAGGCCGGGGATGCCGTCGACGCAGGTGATGCGCTCGAGCGCGGCCTGCTTGTCGGCCTCGGCCAGCTTGCCCTTGGCCACGGCCTTGCTCATGAACTTGTCGATCCCGGCCTTGCCGGCCTCGGCGCGGGCGAGATCGACGTCGGCGAGGAGGACCTGGTAGCCGGCCTGTGCGGCGACCTGGGCGATGCCGCCGCCCATCTGGCCGGCGCCCAACACTGCGATGGTCTGAATGCTCATGGGGTGTTCTCTGGGGGGATTCGTGCGTGTCGCCGGCTCAGCGCTCGACCATCAGGGCCACGGCCTCACCGCCGCCGAGGCACAGCGACGCGACACCGCACTTCTTGTCGAGCTGCTTCATGGCGTAGAGCAGCGTGACGAGGATGCGCGCGCCCGAGCAGCCGATCGGGTGGCCGAGGGCGACCGCGCCGCCGCGCACGTTGATGCGCTCGCCGGGGATCGAGAGCTTGTCTTGGTTGGCCAGGGCGACCACCGAGAAGGCCTCGTTGATCTCCCAAAGATCGACGTCGGCGACGGACTTGCCGGTCTTGTCGAGCAGGGTCTTCATCGCGCCGGCCGGGGCGGTGGTGAACCACTCGGGGGCCTGAGCGTGGCCGGCGTAGCCGGTGATCGTGGCCAGGGGGGTGAGCCCGCGGGCGTCGGCCTGTTCCTTGGACATGACCACCAAGGCCGCGGCGCCGTCGTTGATCGCGGGCGCGTTGCCGGCGGTCACGGTCCCGTCCTTCTTGAAGGCCGCGCGCAGCTTGGGCAGCTTCTCGATGTTGCCGCGGAAGGGCTCCTCGTCGTCCTCGACGACGACCGGATCCCCCTTGCGCTGGGGGACCTCGACGGGGACGATCTCCTCGGCGAAGAAGCCCTCCTTGATCGAGTTTTGCGCGCGGCGGTAGCTGTCGGCGGCGAACTCGTCCTGGCGCTCGCGGTCGATCCCGCACTCCTCGGCGCACAGCTCCCCGGCGTTGCCCATGTGGAAGTCGTTGTAGGGGTCCCACAGCCCGTCGTAGACCATGCCGTCGACGAGCTCCTTGTTGAACATGCGCAGGCCCGTGCGCGCGCCGGGCAGCAGGTAGGGCACGTTCGACATCGACTCCATGCCGCCGGCCACGAAGACCTCGCCGTCGCCGGCCTTGATGGCCTGGGCCGCGAGCATCACGGCCTTGAGGCCCGAGCCGCACACCTTGTTGAGGGTGACCGCGCCCACGGAGTCGGGCAGGCCTGCGCCCTTGGCGGCCTGACGCGCGGGGGCCTGACCGGCGCCGGCGGGGAGCACCATGCCCATGAGGACCTCGTCGATGTCCTTGCCCTCGACCTTCGCGCGCTCGAGGGCGGCGGCGATGGCGATGGAGCCTAGCTGGGTGCCTTTGAGCGGGGCCAAGGAGCCCTGGAAGCTACCGATGGGAGTGCGGGCGGCGCTGACGATGACGACTTCGCGGGACATTGGATACTCACCTCTCCTGGCGAGCCCCCGAGCAGCGTCGGAGCACCACGGAGGTGAGCGGCGCGGGAGCGCCCCGGGGCACGGCCATGTGCGGGTTACCACGGGGCCGACGGGCTTCAAAGGGGGTTTTGAGGGGTGTAGACGTGCGTTTGCGCGAACGCTCCGTGAGGAGCACTCGCGCAAACACGCCCGCCAAACCCTGCGAGCAATGGCTCGGCGTCGAGATGGATTGCACCACCCCGACGCACCTGTCGCCAAGGCTGAACGCTGCCGCGGCGATCACTTCTTGGGCGGAGGCGGCGGCGGAGAGGTCATGGCCTTGCCGGCCTCCTTCTCCTTGCCCGTCGCCGCGCGCACGCTGACGACCTTCACGCCCATGTTGATCGTCTTGCCCGCCAGCGGGTGGATCATCGCCACGGTCACGCTCTCATCGGTGACCTCGCGGACGGCGAGGTGCAGCGGTTGGCCGTTGGGCATCTTGGCGACGAACTTCGAGCCGACCTCGAACTTGGTGTCCTCGGGGAACTCGCTGCGCGCCATGACGTTGGTCGGCGCGTCGTCCTCGGTGCCGAAGGCCTCCTCCGGCGGGATCTCGAAGGTCTCCTCGGCGCCCGCCTCGAGGCCGACGAGGTGCTTGTCGAGGCCGGGGATCAACGACTGGCTGCCAACGAGGATCGCGATGGGTCCGGAGATGTCCGAGCTCTCGACGATCTCACCTTCTGCCGTGGTGATGTCGTAGCTGATCGTTGCGACGGTGCCTTGCTCGATCTTCACATCGACAGTGTAGGCGCCCGAGTCGCCGCGAAGCTAGGGCCGGGGGCGGCAAAAAGCGTCTTTGCCCTCACCTGCCCGCGCGTCACCATTGGCACCGAAATGGGCTCCAGCCCCGCGCAGGGGAGCTCCTGCGCGGCCCTCGTCCGCCTCGTCCTCGCTCGAGTCCGCAGCGAGATCGGCGAGCCAGATCCACAGGCTGGACCGCGCTCGGCTGTTCGCGCTCGCCGGCGCGCGGCGTGATCGCCTACTCGGTGACGACCACGGCGCTGGGCTCGGCCCCCATCACGCCGGGCATGGCCGCCGCCCACCCCTCGGGCAGCTTGGGCTCCGTGAAGCCGAAGAGCCAGCGCGCGTCGGCCGGCGAGAGGTTCACGCAGCCGTGACTTCGGACCAGGCCAAAGCCCCCGTGCCAAAAGGCGCCGTGGAGCGCGACGCTGTTGGAGAAGTACTGCGTCCAGGGCACGTCCTCGATGGAGTAGGCCTCCTCCTCCACGGGCTGATCGCGCATGGAGGTGACGATGAACTTGCTCTGCACCCGGTGAACCCCGACTGGGGTCATGCCGGGCTCCTTGCCCGTGGACACGATCGTCGCGAACACCGGGGTGTCGCCGATGTAGGCGACCAGGGTCTGCTCGGAGAGATCGACGTGGATCCAGCGCTCGTCGGCGCTCAGGCCCGTGGGGCGCTTGATCTTCTCGGCCGCGGCCACGGCGTAGGCGCGCATCAGGTTGCCCTCGTCGTCCTCGTAGTAGTCGTAGTCGCCGATTCGGACCTTGCGCGAGAAGGGGTGCGTGGTCCGGCGCTCGGGCTTGACCCCCGTGCTCTCGAGCAGGCCGCTGTCGCCCACGCGAGACATGAGCTCGAGCTCGCGGACGATGAAGTACACCGGCAGGTTCTGCTCCGGGCCGAGCACCTGACCGCGGAAGTCCGAGCCGTCCTTCTTGCCCAGCTGGTACTTGCGCACGTAGACGCCGCGGTTGGTCTTGAGGAAGTGACGCTTGGCGTGGACGTGCTCCGAGGTGACCGTCACGTAGTAGCCAGCGTTGAGGTACTCCTTGACCACCGCGGGCACGTCGTCGGGTCGCTGCGAGCGATCCGTGGGCATCGGCTCGCGCCCGTGCGCGGCCAGCCAGGCGTTGGCCGCGGCGTCGGCCTGATCTTGCTCGGTGTAGCTGGGCAGGCGGTGAAAGAAGGGCGTCCCATCGTGATTGACGCGCCAGTAATCGAGGGGCATGGACTCCCCCACGTTGGGCTGCGCGATGTCGATGGTCCCGTCGTCCGGGGGCGTGTCGCTGACCTCGAGGCCCGCGCCCACGCAGATCCAGCCCTCGGGAAAGATCTCGTGCCAGCCGCTCGAGCAGCCCCCGCCAAAGGAGCGCTCGGCGTCGACCCGGACCCGGGTGCCTGCGCGCAGCATGCCGATGCGGTTCGACTCGAGATCCGCCCGCTCGCGGACGATCACCGCGCCCGCCGTGACCAGGCCGTGCTTGGGGAACTCGGCCTCGTGCTCGTCGGTGAACGCGACGGGGTCGTAGTAGGCCTTGGTGAACTCGCTGTAGTGGCCGTCCGCGTCCGGGGCGAAGGGCCCCGTGGGCGCGCCGACCTCTGCGTCCTCGGCCGCGCGCTGCTTGGCGCCGGCCGCCGCCATCTCCTCGACCGCGGGCCCGCGGGTCTTCTCGGGCGTAGCCCCGGCCTGAGCCAGGGTCGCCTCGTCGCCCGCTTCTTCGTCCTCACTCGCCGCGACCTCCTGTGATGCCGGCGCACGGGGGCCCGCGAGCTCATAGCCCGCGACCGTCACGCCTGCGCCGATCAGGAAGCCGCCGAAGATCTCCAGTGCTCGCTGGGTGTCCATGCCGCCTCGGGCCGCCGACCATAGTCACGGGTCCGTGCGCCGGCAAGCCGGTGCGAGGACGCACGGGCTGTGGGGTGCATTCCGCGGCCAGGGCTTGCGCCCCTTCCTCGCTTCGGTCCATCCTCGCTGCGTGACCTTTGCGGTCCCTGCGCCGAGCCGAAGGCTGACGATCACGACGCTGAGCATCGGGTTGAGCCTCGCGCTCGGCTCGCTGGTCAGCGCAGACGCCCTCGCGGCCCCGAGCCCCGCGGCCCAGCCCGAAGCGCTCGACGACCCAGACGCGCCCGAGGCAGCCCCAGAAGCGGACTCGGCCGACGCAGACAGTTCAGCCCCCGAGACCCCTGCGCCCGCGGCAGATGGCGATCCGGCGAACCCCGACGCCAGCGACGGAGACCTCGGGGCCATCGACGACGTCAGCGCGGACCCAGACCCCGAGGCCGAAGTCGCCGAAGTCGCCGAAGTCGACGAAGTCGACGACGATCAAGCCAGCGTCGAGGACGAGACCTTCGAGCCCGAGGCGCCGCCTCCCGAAGAAGACCCGGATCCAGCGGTCATCCGCCCGCCGCGGATCGACGGCCCCTACGTCGGCGGCGTCGCCTTTGGCAGCGTGAGCTTCGCCTCGGTCCTCAACCTCGACACCCCCTCCCCCTTTGGCGGCGGCGGCGTGTTCGTGCAGGCCGGCGACGCCGTGTTCCCGTGGATGAGCGTCGGCATCGCCGTCGGCGGTCAGGTCGGCCTGGTCTCCCAGCGCCCACGCCAGCGCCTCGTCGGCGGCTCGCTCCTCGTCGAGCTCGGCTTCATGCCCCTGCACAAACTCCACAGGCCGCTGTCGATCCGCGTGGGCTTTGGCTTTGGCGGCGGGACGATCCGCGAGGCAGGCGCCGAAGACCGCTCGGGCTTTGGCGGCGCGAGCTTCAAGGGCTCGCTGCGCTACGAGTTCTTCCCCCTGGCCGAGCGCAAGCGGCCCGATCGCGGCGGCGGCTGGGCCATCGGTCCCGAGCTCGGCTGGCTGGGCGCGACGCCGGCGGCCAAGGGCCAGCCCTTCGTGAACACGATCCTGCTCGGGCTCTCGACGAGCCTCTACTTTGGGAGCTGACCAAACGGCCCAACTCGGGCTCCCCGCTGTCCGTCGAGATCCTCGAAGATGGCGGGCATGTGGCAACACGGCAAGACTCCACTGACCTTCCCTCCTCTTCTGGCGGTGCTCCTCACCGCGCCCACGTGGGCCTGCACGGCTGCTCACTGCGAGCTCTTCCCGCATAGATGCGTCGCTGGTGATGAGACCGAGACCAGCGAGAGCTCGGGGCCCGAGGAGACCAGCGACGGCGACAGCGAGAGCGGGACTGAGGGCGCCGAGACCAGCTCCGACGCCACGGAGGTGACCGAAGACTCTGGCTCCGAGGAGAGCTCTGGCTCTGAAGAGGAGTCCAGCTCCGAAGAGGAGTCCAGCTCCGAAGAGGGCGCGGGCACCATCGAGGACTCTGGCACCATCGAGGACTCTGGCTCCACCGAGGACTCTGGCTCCACCGAGGACTCCGGCTCCAGCGAAGACTCTGGCGACAGCGAAGACTCCTGCGAAGAGGAAGACTGCCTCGAGGAAGACAGCAGCGAAGAACCAGTATGTGGCAATGGCGTGGTCGAGGGCGAGGAGCAGTGCGACGACGGCAACATGATCGACGACGACGGCTGCGACAACGACTGCACCTTCTCCTCCACCCCCGCCTGAAGGCAGAGACGACACCGGCACGCCATCTTGCCTCCCGGCCCCTGCCGGCCCTTTGCCTGGCGAGCGGCGCCGGCAGGGTGTTTAGGGGCGTGAGGCGTGAGGACGCCTCAATCCGTCGCGTAGCTACATCCCTGCGCCCCCGCGATCGCGTCGACGAGCTCCTGCGGGTGGGTGAACTGATAGACGTGGATCGCCTCGGCCCCGTAGACCGGCACGAAGCAGCTCGAGCCCGTGTCACCGCTGAGGTGCTGATAGAGCACCTCGCTCTCCCCCAGCTGGACGTAGACGTCCTCCTGGTAGGCGACGACCCGCAGCCGAGTGTCGTCGACGAAGAGCCCCGCGCTCGCCGAGGGTCGCCCGCTGTAGTCCCCCGTGCCGTTGAGCTGCTCGATCGCGCGTAGCGGCTCGCCCAGGGCGTTGAAGCCGGCGGCCTCGATCTCCGCCGCGCTCGGGGCGTTGGGCACGACCCCGCCCTGCGTGTCCGTGAAGTAGAAGGCCGGCCACAGCGACACGGGGATCTCGAAGAGCATGCCGTGCACGGGGTCGTCGACGGCGTAGGCCGCGAGCAGCCCGCTCAAGTCGCCGCTATCCCCCAGCGCCCAGGGCACCTCGGCCGGGAGGTCGGAGGCCACCAAGATGGCCTCGTCGATGTCGTAGCGCTGCTCGAGGCTGCTGCCCTCGTCGACGAGGCGCTGCTGGAGCATCTGCACCAAGGTCCCGCCCATGCTGTGGCCGAGGATGGTCTTGGGCTCGACGTCCATGGCGTCGAGCCGCGAGAGGATCTGCTCCATGGCGGTGACGTAGTCGAAGAGATCGAGGTCCCCAAACTGCGCGCCCTCGGGCACGCCGCTGTTGCCACGCAGGGGCATGTCGGGCGCGAGCACGCAGCCGCCCAGGGCCTCGGCGTAAGGTCGCCACGAGGCCGCCGCGAACACGCCGCCATGAAAGGCGATCTGGCAGTGCTTGGCGTCGAGGTCGCCGTAGACGTTGACGAAGATGTCCACGCTGACGCCCGGCCGCAGCGCGACGTCCTCGAGCATGATCCCTGGCGTGCCGTCGGCTCCAATGGTCAGGGGGACATGACCGCAGCGCAGCGTGAGGGCGTCGTCATCGTCGGCAGGCTCGACACACGAGGCACAGGCCAGCGCAGCGAGGGTCACCAGTGAGGCGGCATGGAGGCGATGTTGGGAGTGCTTCACCCCCTCAGTCTGACAGCCGGCGGCCGTGGCCCCAGGTGACGATTCGGGGTTCGTTGCGCGCTCGGGCACAAACCCTGTCGGCGTCGCACTCCAACCCCGCGAGATCGTACGTCTTTTTGGTGTAGGTGGGCGGGATCGTTTGGGAATTTTGGAGACGGGAAGTCCTCGGGAGTCCTCGAGAGTCCTCGGGGATCCGCCCTGGTTTTGGAGACGATTTGGAGACGGTGGCGTTGGCTAGGGCTCGGGTTTTTTTGGAGGATCTTGCTCGGGGTCTTGCCTCCAGCGTTTAGCAAACTCAAGGCTTTTCTTTGCGACGTTCACAAGTTTTTGCAGACTATCTTCTTTCATCGTGAGTTCTGCTTGCTCCTGATAAAGTCGCGTCATCTGCTTATTCCAACTTGCAACATGTCGCTCAAAGGGTTCAAAATGATCACCAAACAGCGTTGAACACCTGCCACTCATAGGCCCGTGGCAGTGAGAGCCACTCGCCGCAGTCCATTGGCCTCGAATAGCAAAAGGCTCGGCACTGAAAGCCATCTTTTCCACTACCTCAATTTCAGTCTCAGTCTCAGTCTGTAGCCTATGGTCGCGGTCAGGCCTCTCGCAATCCCTGCTGGGGCTGGAGCCAATCGCGTAGAATTTGTCTTTTGGTGTTTCGAGAAAAAACGAGTGCCCTGGTACACGCCGTACCAGGGCATAGCAAGAGACCGTTGAAGCGTAGGAGCATCGACCACTCGTCCAGCCGAAGCCACGCCAGACACTAACCTGGCGAGTCCCCGGCTTCAGTTCGCGGTGTTTCTTTTGTATTGCTGACTTAATGCGGACAAGGTCGGACTTAACTTCAGCAAGACGCTTGTCTAGAGAGCCAGGTTTGCCATTAACGGAAAACTTAAAATAATCGACATAGGCTTCAAATACCGTTTTCCTGGCTGCCAGTGGGGTCTTGTTGAAGAAAAAAAGATCATGGTGAGTCATAAGGGCTTTCGCCATAAGCGTCACATACTGAAGTCCATTTTGCTCAACCATATACGCAGTGTTATCGAGGGACTGCAAGAGATGGTGTGTGCGGTCTTTCGTCCATTCCTCATCGTGAAAGCCGGGGTAGCTTCGAAGGTAACTCTTGATCGACGCCACTAGTGCGGTTGCATCTTGGCGCTCCCGCTCTTCTGAAACTCGACGTGATATGTAGGGTTTAAGCCCTTTGATCTCCTCAAGGATATCGATGAGTTTTTTCTCAATTCGACTTAGGCGTTTTAGGACTAATCCCCACTGGCGATCGCCGCCGTCTGCCTCAAATCGATCAAACATGAAACTCAGAACGCTGGCGACAGCTCCGATCGCGGTCCAGGGAACAGCGGACTCTACTCCGTTCGCATCCACAAAAATTACAAAGGGTAGCTCCTGATCTATAAAGTGCTCATCGTTTAGAATGGTTCGCTCCTCGCCGTTGTAGAACACGAACTGGCCGTGAGTCTTGCTGTCGTCGCTCATTTTACTACTGTACCAATATAGGTCGTGGATTGCAACCACGATCCGAGGCCGACATCTACACGCAACACATGCTAGCCAGTGACCGTAATGTGGTTCACAGATGAGTCCTTCACTCCTGCCCGCGCGAAGATCTTCACCAGTCGATTCAGCGGGAGGTGGTCACCGTACTTGCTGACGATCACGTGGGCGAGAAGCCCGGCCTCCGCCAGGCCGCGGATGATCACCTGCGGTGGCGGTGGAGCGATGACCACCGGACCGTCACCGTCACGCGGCGCGTACTTGCGGCGCTCGGTGTGGACGTGGATGAAGTGGCCGGGTCGCCAGTCGAGGGTGTGCGCGTCCACGCTGCCGATGCAGACCATCTCGCGTCCTTCGTAGTCCGACAGATCGGGCTCGATGATCCGCTTCTCGACTGGTAGGTGTTCGGGAGGACGTCGGCGTCCTCGCGTCTTCGGGGCCTCGGGCTCCGCTTCAGCGCTCGGTGGGTCGTCACATTGGTCCGCGGCCTCGATTTCTTCCTCCGAGGCCCTGTCGAGTTCGGCATCGATCCGGCCGTCGTAGGGCGCCGCAGCCTCGGCCCCGTCTTCACTTTCTCCCTCTTCGTCTCCCTCGGGCGCCTTGTCTTCCTTGGCGACGAGCCGGAGAAAGAGGTCGAGCTGGTCCGCGTCGAGCCGCTCCGACTTGCGTCCCTGCGCCGACTTGCGCAGGCGCATGAGCTCGAATTCCAGGTTCGCGGTCCGTCGCCCCAGGGTCTCGAGCAAGGCCAGCACCTCGACGACGAGCGCCTCGTGCTCGCCCTTGGCGAGTCGCTCGACCAGTCGCTCGCGGACGATGTCGAGGTTGAGGTCGTCGCCCTTGCCCACCTCTTGGGGATAGTCACGAAGTGGCTGTCGTGCAAGCGCGACTCGTCGACTTCTTCGCCTGCCAGCGAGGTTGTCGACGCGCGCCCTCGAGATCGATGCCTTCGAGGATCAGCAAGAGCTCCGCGGCCTCGAGCTCGACCTTGCCCTCACCGAGCTCGCTGCGTCGCCGCAGACGAAAGCGACCTCGCTCGAGGCGCTTGTAGTAGATGCACCAGCCCGAGCGATCCCAAAACAGGATCTTCGCCCGGTTGCCGCGACGGTTGAGGAAGACGAAGAGGTGACCCGACAGCGGGTTCTCGGCGAGTACTGTGCGGGCGACGTTGGCGAGGCCGTCGAAGCCCTTGCGCAGATCCACGGGCTCGAGCGCCACGAAGATGCGCACCGTCGGCGGCAGGCTCAGCACGTCGACCCCACGACGCGCAGCACTCGGGCGAGGTGGGCGTCGTCGACGTCGGCATCGACGAGGACCCGTGCATCGCCGAGTTCGATGACGATGGTCGAGGTCTTCGACTCGTGTTGGCCACCGGCCACGACGACCTCGGCAAAGGCGGGACTCGCAGGCAGAAGCTTCGCCCAGCGAGCGAGGCGCTGGACGTCGAGGTCGTGGTCATCGCAGAAGTCCCGCTGACGCTGGCCGCTGCGACGCCAGTGCGAGACCACTGCGGCCGCCTCTGCTCGCGTCCAGCGGCGTTTGTCGAGGATCTTGGCCAGGTTCGTGGGGGTGCTACGCATCCCCCGATCGTGGCCTGGGCTCTGCTCTGGCGGCAGATGCAGTTCACTGACCGCTTACTCCTCATCTCATGCAACCAGGGGGTTGAGTGGCAAGAAGCTTGAGCAGGTTGTTGCGGGAAGGTCAGTGGCAACAGGGGGAGGGAAGCGGGTCGACGCACTACTCAAGACTCTTGGCGTTATCAACTCGCTCTGCTTTGTTGAAATAAAAAGGCATGACACGGCTCTTTTGGAGAAGCGTGAGTACGGCGGCCGGAGCGATGTCTACTCGCCTTCACGCGAATTGACGGGCGCGGTGGCGCAGATTCAGATAACGACTCAGAAGGCCACAGTTCAGGTGAAGGAGAGGTTTGCGCCTGTAGGAGAGGACGGCGTCGAGACAGGCGAGATTCTGTACGCCATTGCACCGAAATCGCTTGTCGTTTGCGGCTCTCTCTCGGAGTTTCGTCGAGAGGGGAAGGGTCATCCCGCTAAGATACGTGCGTTCGAGCTGTATCGACGGAGCCTAAATAACCCTGAAATCATAACGTTTGATGAGTTATACGAGCGGGCTAGGTTCATTGCTGTTCCGACAGGGGTAGATGGGGATCGAGGTCCATCTTAATATATAGTTGTGTGCATGATGGGTCTAGGCACGGTAGAGGGGTGTGGGTAGTTGCAAGCCGATAGGCTGGCTTGTAACAGGTACGTTTTTCTGCCAGGTTCATCCAAGTGAATGGGCGACCAGAGCCGCATGATGGAGCGGCGCTTCCCTATCTCCTACGCGCAGACGAGGTCGCCGAACTCCTCCGTGTAAGCCGCAAAGCCGTCTACTGCATGGTCGACCGCGGCGAGATCCCCGGCGTGACCAAGATCGGCCGCCGCATCCGCTTCCACCGAGACGACCTCCTCGCCTGGCTCGAGGACCAACGCCTCGCCCACTGACCCACCTTCAGGTCAGCAACCCCCCTCCAAACCCCAACGAACCGACCACCCTCGCCCCCTCGGGCCCCACCTGTTAGACTGGGCCCGAAGACGTGCGGTGTTGCGAGCAAGCGAAGCAAGCAATGACCGTGAAAGTCAGGCCCTACCGCCGAGGCGGCTGGGAGGTCGACATCGTGCTCACCCTCGACAACGGACAAACCCTCCGCAGGCGCGTCAAATCGCCCGTGGCGTCCAAGTCAGGCTCCCTCCGCTGGGGCCGCGAGCGCGAGCGTCACCTCATCAAACACGGGCCCGATTCCAAACCAACCCCGCGACCCAAGCGCCAGCGGCCCTCGGCGCCCACGTCCAACACCCAACCGCAGGGCCAACCCGCCACGGAGGTCCCGACGCTCGCCGCGTTCGCCCCCCGCTACATCGAGGGCTACGCCCGAGCCAACCGCGAGAAACCCAGCTCGATCGACTCGAAGGAATCGATCCTGCGCAACCACCTGATCCCCGCGTTCGGAGACACCCGCCTGGACGAGCTCGTCCAGGAGGACGTCCAGCTGCTCAAGGCCAAGATGAGCGAGCTGAGCAACAAAACCGTCAACAACACGCTGACGGTGCTCAACACGCTCCTCAAGTGCGCCGTCGAGTGGGACGTGATCGCCGAGCACCCGGTCAAGATCCGGCTGCTCAAGGTCACGCAGCCTCGCGTCGTGTTCTACGACTTCGAGGACTTCGAGCGCCTGGTCACCGCGGCCGGCAAGCACGATGATCGTGCGCTGCTGGTCGTCCTCCTCGGAGGCGAGGCCGGTCTACGCCGCGGCGAGATCATGGCCCTCGAGTGGACCAGGGTGGACTTTCGTCGGCGCCAGCTGACGATCGATCAAGCCGAGTGGAAGGGTCACGTGGGTCTGCCCAAGGGCAACAAGATCCGCGTGATCCCGATGACCTCGCGCTTGTGTGCAGCGCTCCAGGCTCACCGCCACCTTCGAGGTTCACGCGTGCTCGTCCGAGACGACGGCCAGACTGCGACAGCCAAGGTGATCGAGAAGTGGCTCCACGCCGCCCAGCGGATCGCCAGCTTGCCCGACAAGGGGCCGCATACGTTAAGGCACAGCTTCTGCAGTCACCTCGCCATGCGCGGCGTCCCTGCGCGCGCGATCCAGGAGCTCGCCGGCCACGTGAACCTGTCGACGACGCAACGCTACATGCACCTGTCCCCGGCCGCACTCGACCGGGCGATAAGGGCACTCGAGGAGCCACCGCCGACCCCGGCGCGAAGCTCCAACGAGTAGCGCCCGCTCTCCAAACGTCCCCTTATTTTGGAGACATTCTGGAGACGGGCTCTCCCCGATCAGAATTCCTGAACAATTCCGATCACTTGAACCATGGAGGCGCCGGGAGTCGAACCCGAGCCCAGCGCGGCCAGCTCGCTACTGGAGCGTATGCGAGCTGCGCCGCGGCTGAACGGGATCGCGCTCGTCGGCGATCGGCAAGCCCTCGCCCAGGAAGCGCGCGACCGCGACGGTCACGTTGTCGGGGCCCCCGTTGGCGCACGCGGCCTCGGTCAGCGCACGGCAGCAGCGCACCGGGTCGTCGAAGCGCAGCATGATCTCGAGGATGCCGTCGTCGTCGAGGGGGCCCGTGAGCCCGTCGCTGCACATCAAGAGCACGTCGCCGGCGCAGACCGGCGCGACCACGATCTCGGGCTGGATCACCGCCTGGACACCGAGGGCCTGGAGCAGCACGTTGCGGTGCTCGTAGCTGCGGGCTTCTTCGGGGGTCAGCTGTCCGGTGGCGACCATCTGGCCGACGATGCTGTGGTCCGTGGTCAACTGATGCAGCGTCCGACCGCGGCGGAGGTAGGCCCGGGAGTCGCCCACGTGGACGATGTGGACCTCGTGGCCGTAGGTCAGCGCGCCGGTCATGGTCGTGCCCATGCCGCGCTTGCCGGGGTGCGTGTGGGCGTAGTCGGCGATCGCCCGGTTGGCCCCAACCACCGCCGAGAGCAAGGCCTCCTGCACGCTGCTGACCTCGTGCAGGGCCGTGGCCATCATCAGCTGATCGTAGAGGGTCTCGGACGCGATCTTGGACGCGATGTCCCCCGCCGCGGCGCCGCCCATGCCGTCGCAGACGCCGATCAGGCCGACGCTCTCGTCGAGCTGTTGGATGGTCGTCCCTGGCCGAAGACCGCGCTCACCAGTGGTGATGTTCGCAACGACGAAGGAGTCTTCGTTGCGCTCGCGGACGCAGCCGATCTCGGTGCGGGCGAAGAGTTCGACGCGGCTCACGGGTCCTGCCTCAGGCGAAAGATCTGGTCTCCGACTCGGAACATGCCCCCCACGGGCACGCTGACCGGGCCGCGGATGCGCAGGTAGGTGCCGTTGGCCGAGTCGAGGTCCTCGAGCAGCACCGTCATGTTGTTGTCTTGTACGGCCATGCGCAGCCGGGCGTGTGCGCGGCTCAGGAAGCTGTCGCTGGGGAAGACGATCTGGCCTTCCTCGCGGCCGATGATCATCTCCTTGCCGCGCAGGTGGTAGCGATCGTCGTCGATCTCCCCCACGCAGATCCGCACGAGGATCGCCCACGGCGGCTTGACCGGGGTGCCGAAACCGCGGACCTGGTGGCTGTCGAGGGAGCTCTCCTGCCACGCGCCGTCGAGACGATCGAGGCGCAGCAGCTGGTTGCCGAGCAGGAAGTGATCTCCGGGGTAGACCGCGGCCGGCTCGGTCAGGCGCAGGTAGACGCCGTTGCGCGAGCCGAGGTCGACGAGGTGGACCCCGCCGCCCTCGAGGGGCGTGAGCTGAGCGTGACGCGGCGAGACGAAGGGATCCCCCGGGAAGGCGATGGAGGAATTCCGGCCGATCTCGACGCCGTGGCTGGGCACCGGGAAGCTCTCGCCCTCCTGGCCGTCGCGGCCCACGAGCACGACGCGCAGCCCGGTCCCCGTCGACTGCGCGACGGCACCCGAGGGCCCCCAGCTCTGCACCGGCGCGCCGCCGTAGTTGCTGTAGCCCTGGGCGTAGGCCTGATGGGGCGGCGACTGGGGCGGCGACTGGGGCGACGACTGGGGCGGCTGGGGCGAAGACGGAGGCTGCTGGGGCAAAGACCCGAAGTCCGGCCCCGGCTCGTAACCCTGGGGCAGCGAGACCGATCCGCTGTCGTAGGTCCCCACGCTCCCGCTGACGAGCGCGGCGTCTTCTGGCGCGATCGGCTCGGCGTGGGCCTCCGCATGAAAGCGGGGCCGCGGCGCGTTGTCTGCGCTCGCGCTGGGGTCGAGGTTCGGGTAGCCGCCGGGCCGCGGCTTGGGAGGCGCGGCCTTGCGGGTGCCCTGCTGCGGGGGCTGCTGCGACTTTTTCTGGGTGTAGGGGGCAGCGGCGGCCGCTGCCACGGCTGCCGCCGCCGCTGGAGCCGGCTGCCCGCCGCCGCTCGAGTCCCCGGCGTCGAAGCCCGAGTAGACCGGCCGAGGCCGAGGCGCTGGGCGACGTCGTCCCCGCGGCACGGGGTTGTCGGGCTCGTCGGGTGGCGGCGCCTCGGGGCGGACGGGCTGCGGCGGGACGAAGGGCTGGAGCTGCGGTCGCGCGGCCGCCGGAGCGAGCTCGGTGCGCTCGCGGATCGGCATGCGCCGCGGGGCGTCGCTCTGGTCGCCAAAGAGCGTGTGCACGCTCAGCGATCCCGTGGACGGCCTAGGTAAACGCTGATCCTGCGACTGACCGCAGACCTGGCAAAAAGTGCCTGCGCCCGCGATGTGGGAGCCGCAGCGCGAACACTTGCGGCCACCGCGGGATGGACCAGGAAGCTGCACGCGCAGCTCATAGTCACACACGAGGCAGTGCGGCACGTCGGCGGGATTTTCGGTCCCGCAGGCCGGGCATGGGAGCGTGTCGGGCATCGGTCCGGATCCGATTGGGCTTCGCGCTGTCGGGGCTTTGCCGTCCTCGGCCTGCATGCGAGCCGGCTTCGCCGGACCCGCGGACGGGATGGGCCTTGAAAGGCCCCGCGGGCTGGGATAGACCGCGTTGCCAGGCTGCCGAGGTTATCGACCACCCCCGAGCCCGTCAATCATCGACAGCTCGCCCCGGAGACTGCTCTGCCCGACCACGAGAACGCCTCGCAGGACTCGACCCCAAGCCCAAGCCGGGTGAGGGTCGCGTTCGCGCGTCTGCCAGCCATGTCGGTCCTGCTCCTCGGGACCCTGGCCGCCTGTGCACCGATCGTTCGGCCGGCTCCTTTCGAGGGCGCGCGATCTCAGGTCACCGACACCAGCTTGCTCGGGCCCTTCGACGGACAGATCGTCGACGAGTCCACGGGCGAGCCCGTCCAGGACGCGGTCGTCGTCGGGGTCTGGTCCTACGATCGCGGCGACGGCTTCATCGCCCCCGACGGCTCCGAGGTCGTCTCGGTCCAGACCGACGAGGCGGGGCGCTACCGCATCGGCAAGGCGCCCCTCGACAAGCGCGGCGCCAGCTTGCGCCTCGTGTCCTTCCACCTGCTCGTCTACAAGCGCGGCTACGCGGGCTACCGCTCCGACACCCTGCGCGCGGGCGGAGCTCGGCGGGACTTCACCGGGCGGCACAATCGCATCGAGCTCAGCAAGTGGCGCGAGCGCGACTCCCACGCCGAGCACCTGCTCTTCATGGCCCCGCCCAGGGAGATCCGCCGGGTGTCCGGGTGGGAGCAGCGTGAGGCCAACCTCGACCTCTACGAGGCGCTGGGCGGCCGCCTGCCAGGCGCCGGGCCCGACCCCGACAGCGCCTCCGATCCCGGCCAGACCCCCGACGAAGCCACCGAGCGCGAGATGTGGCTCGAGGCCACGGGTCTGATCTCGCCCGAGGACATCAGCATGCGCACCGGCTTCGACGGCGAGTTCGCCATCGAGGACGTCGGCGACTTCCCGCGCAGCAACTTCTATCACGGCGTGCTCTTCCGCGCCCTGGATCTCGGCATCGAGTACGACTTCTCCTTCCGGATCTGGCAGGCCCCTCCCGGCGGCCTCGATCCCGTGGTCGAGATCTTCCGCGACAACCTCCCGGTCGAGACCAGCCCCGAGGTCACTCCCGAGACCTGGATCTACGAGGAGCCGAGCACGAACTACCGCGGCGTCGCCTTCATCGATCGCGAGCAGGACACTGGCGTCCTCGTCAGCTGCGGTCCCGCGCAGTGCATCGACATGGAAACGGCGATCATCCTGGCCAAGTTCATCCACGGCCGCCTCGATCGCCTCGAGCTCCTGCCCGCCCCCGAGCCGACCGAAGCGGAGACAGAGGGCGAGACCGAGACTGGGATCGAAGCTGGGACCGAGACTGGGACCGAGACTGGGACCGAGACTGGGACCGAGACCGAAGACGCCGGCTCCGACGACGCGCCCGACTCAGACGCCGACGATCCCGAGGCGGACCCCGACTCCGACGAGCCCGACCCCGACGCGGCCGACTCCGACGAGCCCGACTCCGACGAGCCCGACTCGGACGCGGCCGATCCCGACGAGACCGAGCCCGAGACCGACCCCGAGGAGCCCTCGCCATGATCCGCACCCTGCGACGCCGCGGCCCGATCACCATGGTGGCTGCCGCCTTGCTCGCCGGGCTCCTCGGCGCCTCGCCTGCGGCCGCCTGGGATCCCTCCACCACGCACCAGGGCCTGCTCGAGGCCGCCGTCACCCGCAGCGCCATGCACTTGCGCTGGATGGACGCCAGCGAGCTCGAGCGTGGGCTGTTCAGCGACCTGCGCGTCGACCCCGACTCGCTCGCGCCCGAGCAGCGCCGGCTCCTCGCCCTCGCCCTGCGTCAGGCTCATGTCGACGTCGGCGCCCGCCCCCTGGGTGGTCCCGGCAGCTGCCCGCGCGCCGACGCCCCGCCGGAGACCCAGCGTTTTTGTGTCGACCGCGACCTGTGGCAGCAGCCCGCCCTGGGCTGGCTGCGCCTGGGCATGGTCGCCGAGGTCAGCCCGCCGAGCCGGCACCTGCACCACTTCGTCGACCGCGAGTCGCCCGAGGCCCTGCGCTGGTCCGACCCGGAGCTGCCCGCCTCCACCCTGCGCGCGCGCCAAGCCAGGAGCAACGGCGAGCCCGCCGCCGGCATCTTCACCCGCACCAACTTCTCGGGTGAGGCCGCCTCGGCCATCGCCTGGCTCGGAGACACCAAGGATCTCCTCGCGCCGCCCCAGACCTTCGCCCACCTCGAGCTGGCCAGCACCGCCCCGAGCCAGGACGAGCGCGACCAGCACCTGGCCCTCGCCCTCGTCGGCGTCGGCGCCCTCCTCCACGTGCTCCAGGACCTCACGGTCCCGGCCCACGCCCGCGGCGACGCCACCGCCTTCTTCAGCCCCCTCTCCCCCGCGGCCGGCGACCGTGGCCTGCCTCTCCAGGAGTTCGTGCGCTACGAGTACGGGCGGCGAGATCTCCCTGGGCTCCCGCCTCTGCCCAGCGCGCCGCCCACCGGCGAGCCCCTCGCCACCACCCTCATCGGCCACGTCCTCGGCGAGGGCAGCTACGTCGGCGTCGTCAGCCTGTCTGCGCGGCGCTACTTCTCCGAGTCCAGCGTGCCCGCGCCGCGCTTCCTCGACGACACCCTGAGCGCCTCCGAGGCCGCCTCGGTGCTGCTCGGCGACGACCATGGTCTGGCCGCCGCCGAGGTCGACGGCGCCGTGCTCTCGCCCTGGCCGGCCCAGCGCGGCTACCTGCTCAGCCCCACCGGCCGCGCCCTGGCGGCCTTCGACCTCGACCTCGAGGGCCGCGTCCGCCCCTACCTCGACGAGACCTGCTACCGCGATCAAGCCGCCAGGCTGATCCCCGCAGCCGCCGAGGTCTCGCGCTCGCTCCTCGATCTGCTGTGGCCCGACTGGCCGCAGACCCAGCGCAGCGGCGGCAGCTTGACCCTCACCCTCCCCGCGTGGACCAGCGCCTCGCTGTCGATCTACGTCGAGGATGAGCACGGCGAGCGTCGGCTCTCGAGCGAGCACCCGCTGACCCCCGGTGGTGCGACCCAGGTCGCTCTTGGTGAGGCTGGCGGCGAGCAGGCCAAGGGCTCCCGGGTCGTGCTCGTCCTCGTGGCCGACCGCAGCCCCGGGCCGCCGCTGATCCTCGAGCGGGTCCTCGGCGACGCAGAGAGCTTTGGGAGCACCCCGAGCCCCACGGCTGCCGAGTCCGAGGCTTTGGACGAGAGCAAGCCCAGCCTCGACGAGAACGAGCTGGAGACCGAGGACGAGTCGGGCCTCGAGAGCGAGGCCGACCCCGACGCCGAGCTAGATCCCGAGGCTGCCGAGCCCGACACTGCCGAGCCCGAGGCTGCCGAGCCCGACGCTGCCGAGCCCGACGCTGCCGAGCCCGACGCTGCCGAGCCCGACGCCGACGCTGAGCCGGGCCCCGCTCCGATCGCCCCCGTCCCGCTCTAGAGCGGCGACCAGTTTGGAGGCGCGCTCTCAGGTGCGTCTGGGCGGTCTCGTGGCGAGGAGCGAGGCCGAAGCTGTGGTGGACCCACTGCGAGCGCCGAGCGACAACGACCACGGGACCGCCCAGATGTGCCTGAGAGTGTGAATTCAAACCGGTCGCCGCTCTAGGAGCAGTAGCGCGGGCTCAGCAGCAGCGCGGGCTCTCGGCTCAACGGCGGCGTGGGCTCTTCTTCTTGCCCTGCGCGCGGCCGCTCTTCTTGCGCTGGCCGCCCTGCCCCTTGCCGCGCGAACCGCTGCCCCGGGCTCGCTGTGGCTTGGCCTGCGACTGCTTGGCCTGCGACTGCTTGGCCTGCGACTGCTTGGTCTGCGCTGGGGGAGGCTCGGCGGCCTCGTCCTCGCTCGCCTCCTCCGGCTCGAGCGGCTCGGGCTCGGGGAGCGCGTCCACGGCCGCGCGCAGAGAGAGCAGGCCCAGGTGCCGAGGCGCGACGGCCAGGCCGAGGGCCAGCAGCTCCCTGGCCCTCGCGGTGTCCTCGTCCTCCACGGCCTCGCGCAGCCCGGCCTCGCGAGCACCGACGAAGCCGGGATCGAGGGCCAATATCTGCTCGGCCAGGGCCTCGCGCGAGGCGCTGTCCTCGGGCGCGCAGGCGAGCAGCTGCCAGGCGAGGAAGAGCGCCCGCAGGTGCGGGTCGTCGCAGCGCTCGGCGGCGGCGGCGAAGCTCGAGGCAGCCTCCTCCCCTTCACCGAGCTCGAGGGCCACGCGGCCGAGCTCCCAGTGCGCCCACTCGAACTCGGGCGCGCAGCGGAGCACCCGGCGCAGCTCCGCCCGAGCGCCGCGCAGCTCCCCTGCTCGGCGCAGCAGCTGACCGAGGCGAAAGCGAGGCAGGGGCGCGTCCTCGTCGAAGTCGAGGCGCCGGCGCAGCAGCTTGCGCTCGGCTCGGTGGCTGAGCTCGCCGTGCTCCTCGAACAGGCCCTCGCGGTACTCTCCCTCGTCGTCGTAGAGCAGGCTCATCTCGGCGACGAGGCCCAAGGCGAGCTTGATCACGCTCGAGGCGTAGGGCGCCCGCTGGCCGTCGTCTTCCACGAGCACGACCTCGCCGCCCTCTTGCCAGGGGTCCGCGGGCACGACCAGGAGCGCGAGCCCGAGCTCGCCGATCACCCGGTCCTCGGCCGCGAGCATGCCGGCCTCGCTGGCCTCCCGCGTGGCCGCGACCTGCTCGATCAAGCTGAAGATCCGCGCCTCGCCGCTAGCGAGGTCGAAGCCGTCCCAGCGTCGCCACAAGACGAGCGCCTCGTCTGGCAACGCGGGAAGCTGCGCCTGCTCGGCCACGGCCTGCTCGGAGGCCGGCTCACCGACCTCGTGCAGGCCGATGGGCGCGTCGATCAGGCGGTCTTCAATTCGGTCGAGGATCGCCTCGATGCTGCGCTCTCGTCGTCGGCTCACCAGCCGCGGAGAGTATCACGGCACGCCCTCGCTTTCGGCGACGATCTCGGCGGGATCCGGGGTGTGCTCCGCCCCCACGGCGCTCGCGGACAGCCACAGCGTGGCCAGCGCGCCGACCGTCGCCGCCAGCGCGCCGACGAAGACGAAGAACAAGGAGCGCACGTACATGTGCCGAGCGCTGAGGGCCCGCGGCGCCGCGCCGCGAAGCCCTTGGGCCTGCGGCAGCTCCCGGGCTTCGCACGCGTGCGACGACTCCGCTGGCGGGGTCTGCGAGAGATCCGCGTCGAGGCTCACCGCGGCCAGGGCCTCGGCCAGCGCCTCGACGCTCTGAAAGCGCTGCGCGGGGTTCTTGGCCAGCGCTCGGGCGTAGATCGCCGCGAGCGTGGCATCGACGGGGCGCCCAGCGAGGGCCTCCAGGCTGACGGGCGCCACCTTCATCTGCGCCTTGATCACCGCTGCCCGCGACTTGCCCGTGAAGGGCACCTTGCCCGTGAGCAACTCGCCGAGGAGCACGCCCAGCGCATAGATGTCGCTGCGCGCGTCGACGCCTCCGCAGGCCTGCTCTGGGGCCATGTATTCCGGCGTCCCCACGATCACCCCGTCTTCGGAGATCCGCTCGGAGTCCTCTGCGCCCCCCTTCCCCTCGCCCTTGCTCCCCACCCTCGCCGCCACGCCGAGGTCGACGATCTTCACCGCCTCGCGGCCGCGCTCGTCGAGGGTGACGTAGCAGTTCTCCGGCTTGATGTCGCGATGCACGACGCCCGCGGCGTGGATCGCCGCCACGCCTCGACAGACCTGGAGGATCAACCCGCGGACCACCGCCCAGGGCAAGCCCTCGGGGTTTTGGGTGATCTTTGCCCGCAGGTCTCCGCCCTCGAGCAGCTCCATGACCAAGAAGAGCACCCCCTCCGGCGTGCTCCCGAAGTCGAACACCTCGACGACGTTTCGGTGGCGAATGCGGGCGCTCAGCCGCGCCTCTCGCATGAAGCGTGCCGTGGCGTGGTGGCGATCGCTGAAGAGCTCTCCGAGCACCTTGACCGCGACCCGCCGCCCGAGGCCCACGTGCTCCGCCAAGAACACCGCCGCCATCCCCCCCTCGCCGAGGCGACGCTCGAGGCGGTAGCGCTGCGCGAGGATCAACGGCGGCGCCCCCTCTCCCAGCTCGAGGATCTCGTCCATGCTCGGGCCGCGCTCCCGGTGCTCGCGCAGTGGGCTGGTGTCGTCGCTCTCATCATCGATCCGCGACGGGACCCCTGCCTCTTTCTCGACCTTCAGGTCCACAATATCGACGGGGACCTGCCTCCGACCAAAGCGATATTCGGACCCCTCGTTCACGCCTTCGCGTGCACGTTCAAACGGCACCGTCATGCACCCATCATGAGGCCGAGTGCCGGCACCTGGTCACGCAATAAATGCCTCTCTGACCAGACTGGTCTAGGTCACGAAGTCGCCACCGAGACCAAGCCGATTCCCGCTCGCAACACCTGCGCGAACGACAGGCTCCAGGGCTGCAGTCGCTCGGGAGACACCCACGGGTGTGCCTACGCCGCTATCGGAAAAATTCGTTGGAGGAATCTACAGATCCACTCGAGGAGACTCTTGGACTCAGCGCTTCGCAGCCAACGAACAGGCACGGCCACCAAGAACGGTCACCAGGGACCGACTCGCGCAGGTGTATCTCGCGGACCCAGACAAGAGGTTGGGGCGGGACCGGCTATCGAACACCTCGGGACCTGCCGCAAAGACCGTTGCCAGACATGGACAATCTCCGCGATGTCGACCCAGGCATAGGCACAACCATCCCCTCCCTCCATCAAACCAACGCGCCGTCAGGCGCGGGCAGGAGGTGGGGGCGGTTCAGGACTCCAGCTTGAACACGGACTTGGGCACGCTGATGCCCTTCTCGGTGATCTCGGCGATGAACGCAGGCACCGTCCCCGTCGGCCGGAATTCCGTGCTCCCGTCGGAGGTCTTCATCGCCCGGAAGATCGGCATGTGCACGATCTGGTTACCCTCCTTGACGCGGGGCTCGACCAGTTCGATGACCTGCATCGCCTCGCCGTTGACGCCCACGCTGACGCGGACCAGGAGGTCCACGGAACGGGCCAGGGCCACCGTCAGCGCCTGGATGGCGCCGCTGGCGACGGTGCTCAGCGCGGCCAGGCGACTCAGCGCGTGGGCCGAGTCGATCCCCCACAAGGAGATGACCGCCCCCGCCGTCGCCCCGGAGAAGGCGTCGATCACCGCGGCCGCGTCCTCGTGGCGACAGCGCTGGGAGACCAGGAGATCGACCCCGCCCCGCAAGAGCACACCGAGGGCGTCGGAGAGGTGGACAGTGTCGGAGGGATCGGTGATCCGCCGGACCTGGACCCAGCTCGGCCGGCTCGCGCCGAGGCGGCCCGTGTCCGAGATGCAGACCACCCGCATGTCGTCGGGGACCTCGCCCGCGAGGGCGTGCATGAAGCGATCGAGGTTGACGCCGCCCGAGGCCGAGATCAGCAGGCGCCGAGATCCGCGGATCGCCGCGCGCAGGACCTCGCGCATGTCGTCGCTGAGCACCTGCTCCTGAACCAGCGCCGACAGGTTGTTGGCGTCGGTGCGGATCCGCCGGAGGTTGAGCACCGGGGTCTCGACCTGCGTCGGCGGCAGCAGGGCGTACATGTAGAAGCCGTCGGAGACCTTGCCCTCGAGGATCTGCGCGCCCTCGACAAGAAAGCCCCACTGCCTGGCCATGCGCCGACAGGCCAGGACCAGGGCGCGCTCCCCCGAGAAGCGGCGCTGCACGAGCTCGGCGCGGCTGGTCTTGGAGCTCCCGCCCTCGCGGACGATGCGGATCCCTCCCCCGCCGACGACCTGGATCTCGACGACCTCGTCGTCTTGCATCAGCTCGGTCAGCGGCCCGAGTTCGAGGAGCTCGCGAGTGATCCGCCCCTTGAGCGGCTCGATCTCGATCTCGGCCTCGATCTCTCCGCTGCGCTGGAGCTCGGCGATCATCGAGTCGATCAGCGCCTCCGCGCTCTTGCGATCGCTGTCGGAGACGGCCGCGGCCTTGAGTGGATCGAGGCCCTCGATGTTGACCAGCGCCGTCTGCAGCACCCGGCTGGTGATGCGATCGAGGTAGACGCTCTCGACCCCCGGCGCGGCCACGCGGCGCGCCGAGGTGAACAAGGTGCTGTCGTCTTCCTCATCCTCGCCCGCGGGCAGGGCCTCGCCGCGATCGCGCTCCTCCGGCGGGACCGCCACGGGCGTGCGCCGGGTCTTGCCGTCGGGGCCAGCGATGGGCAGCTCGGTGCGCTCCCGCGGGGCGATCGCCGCGTCGTCGCCCTCGAGCATCAGGATGTAGTCGCCGACGTAGATGCGATCCGAGCGGCGGACCCGGCGCGGCTGCACGATCCGTCGCCCGTTTACGTAGGTGCCGTTGGTGCTCTCGAGATCGAGGACCTCGACGGTGCCGTCGACCCGTCGAAAGCGCAGGTGGTGCTTGGACACGTTCGCGCGGTCGAGCAGGAGGTTGTTGTCCTCCTCACGGCCGACCGTGAACTGATCACCTTCGAAAGCGAAGCGCTGCGTCCGGCCGCCCTTTTCGTGAACCACGATCGAGAGCACGAAGGTGGAGTACCCCGAGGGACCCCTCTCACTCAAGCGCCCTCATCGCCGATCATTCGAGTCAGGCCGCCCCGGGCGTCCCTCGGAGGACTCCTCGGGTCCACCTCGCCAAACGCGCACCCTTTTCGGAGTCTCTTGTCTCACGGTGTATTTGGCCAAACTCGGGCGGCCTCGCCCCCCACCACACCCGTCACGCCATCGCAGGGGTCGGTCCGGCGAGATTCCGCTCGAAGAGCGCGAGCACGCGCGCCCATTGACGCTGTGCCGCGGTCTCGTCGTAGGCGGGCAGATCCCTCACCGCGAAACCGTGGCCAGCTCCCGGGTAGCGCTCGAGCTGGTAGTTCGCTACAGCTCGTCGAGATCGTCGAGTTCGTCCTCGAGACGATCGAGCTCGTCTGCGCTGACCTTCGCCAGGGGCGCCGAGCGCTTCTCGACGCTCGCTCCCTCTGCTGGCACTGGCTGCGGCGCCGGGCGGATCCACCGGCGCGCGGCGTAGACCACCGCCACCAGGGCCAGGATCGCCCCGAGGATCACCGCCACCAGGATCTCGCTTTGCTGGGCCTTGCCCATCTTCTCCTCGCCAAAGCGCGAGACCAAGGCGGTCTCGATCTCCTTGCGGTCCATGCCCTCCTTGGCGAGGCCGACGATGTCGTCCTCGAGGTCGCGGGCGGCCTGTGAGGGGCAGCTGGCGATGGAGCGCCCCGGGCAGTAGGGCGAGGGCATGTCGTTGGCGACCTCGCGCGCGACGGCCTCGGCCTGTAGGTCTGCGGGATCTGGCTGAGCGGGTGAGCTCATCGGAGCGCAAACGTATCAGCCCGTGGCGCGACGCACCACGGGCTGATGGACGGTCAGGTGTCGCGCCGCGCGCGGCTTGCCTGCCCTACTTCTTCTTCTTGGGCGGCTTGAGCACCGGATCGCAGAATTTCTCCCACTTCTTGGCTTCCTTCTCGTTCGAGAGGTCAGGGAGCTCCATGGGGGCGCCGATCTGATCGGAGTAGCTCACGACCTTGCCCTCGGCCACGGTCCACAGCGCGTCCTGACGCTTGATCTCCTTCTCGTCACCGTCGTTGTAGGCCACCGGATAGCCGTTCATGACCAGCTCGTGGGCCTCGATGATGTTGGAGATGTACTTGGACTTGCTGAGGATCTCCTGGCCCTCGGCCGCGAACAGGCGCTGCTGCCAGCCGTCGACGTGGGGGATGAAGGCGCGCTTGAACTGATCCCAGTTCTCGGCCTCGGGACTACCGGGCTCCGCACCCACGGCCTTGTCACCCTCGGACTTCATCTTGTCGCGGAGGCAGCGCAGCTCCTTCCAGTAGGTCTGCATCTGCTTGGAGTGCTTCTTGTCCCACTTGTAGAGGTGCTTTTCGCCCTCTGGGTCCTTGCGGTTCCAGGCCGCGAGCTCCTCCGCCGTGGGCGGCGGCAGCTCCGAGGTGGGGATCTCCGTCTTCTTCTTGCCGTCTTCCTTCTTGGAGTCGGTCTTCTCCTCATCCTCGTCGGCCTTTTGCATGGCCGAGACGACGTCCTTGCTCTCTCCGCTGGAGCAGGCCAGCAGGGCCAGAGACAAAATCCCGGCGAGGCCGAGGGTGCCGTGGGGGAGCTTGGGACGGGACAGCATGCGGTTCTCCTTTGGGGCCCTCGCGCAGGGTGCGGACCCATGCGCTGGCGCGGCTCACTGTAGCGAGGCTGCGGCGACGCTGTAAAGCATTCACTGCGGAGGCCTGAGGCCTCGTCCAGATAGCGAATTCGCGGGCCTCGGCGCATGTGCTCGCCGGTGTTTTTGAACGTCGTGCTTGGGTTGAAGGCACGCGAGCGCCTATCCTCGACGCAGGAGGATCCAAAACATGGCCAAGAGCAAGAAGGCTGCTGCCAAGAAAAAGACCGCGAAGAAGAAGGCTTCCAAGAAGAAAGCCGCTTCCAAGAAGAAAGCCGCTTCCAAGAAGAAGGCCGCTTCCAAGAAGAAGCCCGCTTCCAAGAAGAAGCCCGCTTCCAAGAAGAAGCCCGCTTCCAAGAAGAAGGCCGCTTCCAAGAAGAAGGCCGCTTCCAAGAAGAAGGCCGCTTCCAAGAAGAAGCCCGCTTCCAAGAAGAAGCCCGCTTCCAAGAAGAAGGCCGCTTCCAAGAAGAAGGCTGCTTCCAAGAAGAAGGCTGCTTCCAAGAAGAAGGCCGCTTCCAAGAAGAAGGCCGCTTCCAAGAAGAAGGCCGCTTCCAAGAAGAAGGCCGCTTCCAAGAAGAAGGCTGCTTCCAAGAAGAAGGCTGCTTCCAAGAAGAAGGCCGCTTCCAAGAAGAAGCCCGCTTCCAAGAAGAAGCCCGCTTCCAAGAAGAAGACCGCGGCCAAGAAGAAGACCGCGGCCAAGAAGAAGCCCGCCGCCAAGAAAAAGGCTGCGGCCAAGAAGAAGACCGCGGCCAAGAAGAAGACCGCCGCCAAGAAGAAGACCGCGGCCAAGAAGAAGACCGCCGCCAAGAAGAAGACCGCGGCCAAGAAGAAGACCGCGGCCAAGAAAAAGGCTGCGGCCAAGAAGAAGACCGCGGCCAAGAAGAAGACCGCGGCCAAGAAGAAGACCGCGGCCAAGAAGAAGACCGCGGCCAAGAAGAAGACCGCCGCCAAGAAGAAGACCGCGGCCAAGAAGAAGACCGCGGCCAAGAAGCCCGCGGCCAAGAAGAAGACCGCGGCCAAGAAGCCCGCCGCCAAGAAAGCAGAGAAGCCCCCCGCGAGCACCGTCGTGCTCGAGGTCGGCGACGCGGCGCCGGCTTTCGATCTGCCCGCGGACGACGGCGAGCGCTACTCGCTGGAGTCCCTCGCAGGCAAGCGCTTCGTGCTCTACTTCTACCCGCGGGACAACACCCCGGGTTGCACGACGGAGGCCAAGGAGTTCACCGAGCTCCTCGCCAGCTTCGAGGCCCTCGGCGTCGAGGTCTTCGGCGTGAGCACCGACAGCGTCGAGTCCCACGCCAAGTTCCGCACCAAGCACGACCTGGGGATCACCCTGCTCGCGGACACGGACTACGCAGCGTCCCTGGCCTACGGCGCCTGGGGTGAGAAGTCGATGTACGGCAAGCCCGTCGTCGGGATGATCCGCTCGACCTTCGTCGTCGGGCCCACAGGTGCCATCGAGCACGAGTACGTGGTCCGCAAGGCCGCGGGGCACGCCCCTGCCGTGCTCTCCGACCTCCAGGAGATGCTGGCGAACGCCATCGAGGGCGACCCCGTCGAAGAAGACGACGCCCCGGTCGAAGACGACGCCCCCGCTGAGGACGCTCCCGTCGAGGACGCCCCCGCCGAGGACGACGACGCGGACGAGGACGCCCCCGCTGAGGACGGCGACTCGGACGAGGATGACGCCCCCGCTGGTTCGGACGACGACGACGACGATTCGGACGACGACGACGATTCGGACGACGACGACGACGACGACGATTCGGACGACGACGACGACGACGACGACGACGACGACGACGACGACGACGACGACGACGACGACGACGACGACGACGACGACGACGACGACGACGACGACTGAGCACCATGGGCTACTCGAGCGCGATCCCTCGGGCGCTGGACGTAGCCCTGTGCACACTGGTCTCGGTCCTGGCGCTGGCTCCGGCCAGCGCCTCGCCACCGGCCCAGCCGGAGACGCCCCCACCATCGATCCCTCGGCTGATCGATGAAGGGGGCGGCTTTTGGCTCAGCGTCGAGCTGATCGGTCCCCGCGGGGCCCAGCTCGAGGCCGCCAAGAGCTTGATCGAGGATCCCGTGGAGGACGGCCTCCCCCGTGGCGGCCGTCCCCCTCCAGGAGAGCTCGTCGGCCGCGTCGAGAGCCTCGACCAGGCCCTGGCCTGGGTGCACCGCCACGCCTTCGACTCCCCTCCCCTGGGCTTCGAGGAGCCCGGGCGCGATGGACCTGCCCCTCTCCCCGGGGGCGCGCTCCTCGAGTCCCACGGCCTGCACCTCACGGCGCTGGTCGTGACCGCGGGCGCGCCCAGCGGAGGCACCCGCGACTACCCCTGGCCGGGCGCGAGCGCGACCTTGCTACCCGAGGGCCTGGACTGGCGCCCGGCCACCTTGGCCGTCGCCCGCACGCCGCTCTTCGCGGCCCCGGCCCCCGCCCTTCCCCCGGCCTCCGAGCGCTACCTCGAGGTCAGCCGCGACCACGATCTGTGGCAAGTCGGCGTCCTCGATCGCTGCGACGACACGGGGCGAAGCTGCCTACGCTGGGCCCAGGTGATCACCCGCGAAGGCTCCCGCTTTCACGCCGGCTGGCTCCCGAACTGGCTGCTCGTCCCCGACGCGGCCTGGGTCGTGGATCCCGACAACCCCCGGGCCTTCGCCCTGCGAGCGGCCCACCACGAGCTCGACCGCGCCGGCTTCGTGCTCATCGAGCGCCAGACCGACGCCGAGGGCGAGCGCCACTTCTCCCGCGAGGGCCTGGCCATCGAGCACATCGGCTCGAGCTGGCCCGCGGCCAGCGCGAGCGTCCTCGAAGACACCCTCACCGTTCAGGTCGGGCCACACCAGCTGCTCTCGCGCCCGCTCGAGCCGCTCCCGACCCTGCCCAGCCCGCCCTGAGCTCGGTGCCCCGGCCGCTACTCGGGGAGCAGGCCCAGGGCGTAGAGCACCCCGCGATCCGAGCTCGCGTAGACGCGCTCGAGCACGGGGTCGTAGATGGGCTGACCGCTGCTCCCGCTGCCGTTGAAGAAGCGCAGCAACATCTCGCCGCTGTCGGCGGAGTAGGCCAGCAGGCCCGCGTCGGAGTGGGCGACCAAGACGGTGTCGCCGATCACGAGCGGAGCCGCGATCGCGCCCGGGTCGAGCTGCTCGCGCCAGCGGATCCGCCCGTCCTGCTCGAGGCCGTAGAGCCCCTCGAGGGAGCTCGCTGCGAGGTAGATCCCCGGCCCCTCGACGATGCTGCCGACGGCGCGGATCTCCGTGTTCCAGCGCCTGGCGCCGTCGCTGAGGTCGAGCGAGTAGACCCCGCTGGTCTGGTTGGCGACGATCAGCTCGCCGCGCTCGGGGACGAGCACCGGCGTGGTGTCGACGTCGACGAAGAGCTTGGCGTCGGGGGGCGCGAGGGGCTGAACCCAGCGCGCCTCGCCGCTCGTCGCGTCGAGGGCCACGACGCGGCCGTCGGCGAAGCCCGTGAAGAGCTGGCCGACGTCGCCGGCGGCGGCCTCCACCGGGGGCAGATAGGCCAGCCCCGCGCGGCCGAAGACCGTGAAGTCCTTCTGGAACTCGCCGGAGTACTGCCAGACCCAGTCGCCGCTGCGAACGTCGACGGTGATGATCTCGTCGCGCGAGTTCGCGAAGTGCACGACGGCCTCGCCGAGCACGGCGGGCGTGCGCACGAGGCCCGAAGTGCGGTAGCGCCAGCGAACCTCACGGGTCTCGAGGTCGAGGGCGACCAGCGCACCGTCGTCCGTCCCGACCAGCATCCAGTCCGGACGATCCCCCGGCAGGGCCACGTGGGCGTGGAGGTGGCCGCTCTCGTCGGCGCCCTCTTCGACGACCGCGAGCACCGGCGGTGAGCTCAGCCCACCGCCGAGGTCGAGCTCCCACACGAACTCGCCGTGCACGTCGTCGATGGCCAGCAAGGTGCCGTCGCGGCTGCCCACGTAGATCAGCCCGCGGGCAGGATCCGCGGCCGCCGAGCCGTACTCCTCGGTGCGGTAACGGAAGTTCTCGGGGATGGTGAACTCGACGGTGAAGTCGACGTTCCACAGCGCCCGCGCGGCGTCGGACTCTTCCGGGTGCAAGACGATCGTCTTGCCTCCGCTGCTTCCAAGGCCGCAGCCGACACCAAGGATCGACGCAGCGACAGCCAGCGAGAGCCCAAGCCCCAGCAGCCCGTGTCCTCGCTCGCTCGCCCGCGACATGGCGCTAGAGCCCACCCATCAGACCCTCGAGACCCGAGGGCGGCGCAGACAGGCGCGCCGCGAACTCGGGATCGAGCTCCTCGATGCGCGCGCGGACCATGGGGGTCGCCATGGTCTCCTTGTCGGGGAATTCGCTGAAGAACTGCTGGTAGATGGCGATCGCCTCGTCCTCGCGCTCGAGCGCCTCGAGCACCCTGCCCTGGTGATAGAGCGCCATCTCGCGATAGTAGTCCGCGGGATCGGGTGCGATGGACTCGAAGGTGGTCAGCGCGGCCTCGAGCTCGCCTTGGCCCTCGAGCGCCACGCCCTTGCCCTCGAGCGCCAGGAAGCGCAGCGGGTGGTCGTCGCGGGCCTCGACCAGGAAGGCGTCGTAGCTGGCGACGGCGGCCTCGAACTCGCCCTTGCGGACGGCGTAGGCGCCCTCGACGAGGATCGCGTCGAGGGCCACGGCGTCGTGCTCGCCCTTGGCCGCGGCGATGGCCTCGACCACGGCAGCGTCGCGCTCTTCCGCGCTCGCGTAGACCGGGAAGGGAGCGGCGGCGATCTGCTCTTCTCGCCCCTCTCGCTCCTCCATGGGGATGACCTGGGCGCGATAGATGCTCTCGGTCGCCCCGGCCAGGATCCGCGCTGCCTCGGCGTTGGTCTGCGTCCGGCTGGTCTGCAGCGCCACGCCCCCAGCGATCGCCCCGATCACGATGACGATCGCCCCGATCACGAGCTTGGGGGTGTCGATGACCTGCCGCCCCGCCTTGCGGACGCCCCGTTGGAAGGCGTCGTCTTGCTCGGCGGCCTTGACGTTGGCCTTGCGCTTGCGACGAGCGCGATTCCAAGTCGGCAGCTCGACGCGTTCGCCCTCCTCGCGGTCCTCGCCGCCAGACTTGGACTTCGACCCGGGTTCGTCACCCGCGTCCTGGTCCTCGCGCGGATCGGCCGGCATGAAGTCGAGGTCGTCGCTCACGGCTGGCCTGTCTACAAAACCCCCCGGGTCATGTCCACCGCAGCCCCCCTGCCTCGGCTATGCTCGGGCGCGGTGGCTTCCTCGCACCTCCCCCGCGGCCTCGCCCTCGCGCTCGCCGCCCTGGCCTGCGCCGGCTGGGCGCCGGAGGAAGATGCGCCAACTCCGCCCGACTCCTCGTCGCCCACGGGAGGCCAACAGCAGCCCGCGCAGGCCGATCCATTCGAGGATCCGGCCCCGCGAGATCCCGACGACACCCCCTTCATGCCCGCGCCCAACAACCAGCTCGGGCAGTGGAGCGTGGGTCGCGAGCGTCCCCTCACCCGGGGCTTCGATGACGATCACTGGGTCCAACTCGGCGTCGTGCCGACCTACGCCGCGTTCCACCTGCCCTTCACCGGCCGCGGCGAGGGCCCCTTCCGCGGCGGCGGCCTCAGCCTCGAGCTCGACTTCCGCGTGGTCCGCTGGCTGTTCTTGCGCGCCTTCGTCAGCCACACGGTCCACCCCGTGTTCGCCGAGAGCAGCTACGACGAGGAGAGCGACACCACCACGCAGCTCGCACGTGGTGGGCTGATCCAGGCGACCAACACCGGCGCCTCGGCGGTCTACGCCCTCGACCTCGGGCGCTTCGTGCCGCGGGTCGACGTCGGCGCAGGCCTGCTCTTCGTGCGCTCTCCCGAGGGCCCCCTCGACGGCCAGTGGGGCGGCCAGTGTGGAGAGAGCGACGCCTGCGATCCCGGGCTGAGCTGCGCGAGCGATGGCGTCTGTCGGCCCACCCCCGTGCTCGAGGGCCACATCGGCGTGGCCGTCGACGTCCTCCTGGGCTCGCACTGGTCCGTGGGCATCGGCGTCCGCTACTACGCCCTGTTCTCGGCGCTCTCGGAGCTGCCCGTGTACCTGACCGGCAGCGTGCGCCTCGGCGCACGCTTTTGAGCCGAGCTGGGAGACGCCAAAAAAGAAAACGGGCGGGTCGCCGAAGCGCCCGCCCCTTCTCGCGTGAGCGATGAGCCGCTCAGCCCGCGGAGCCGAGGTTCGGGCAGTCGACCGCCTGGAAGTCGGACACCGAGCAGGTCGCCGAGATGGCGGTGCCGCCGGGCGCCGGGAAGCCCTGGCGACGCGCGATCTTGAACTCGAGGTTGTAGTTGAGGTCGATGCACTCTTGCGACATGTCGTCGGCGGTGTCCGCGGTCAGACCCGAGTCGTCCACGAGCAGCGCGTAGCAGACGTTCACGTCATCGGAGGGCATCGAGTAGTCGTTGGTGTTCGCGTCGATGACGTAGCCGTTGGCGTCCGTGAGGCACTCGTCGATGCGCTGCGTGTCGACGCCCGGGGACTTCTCCTCGACGGTGCACTCGGGATCCATGATCTCCGTCGAGTCGTCGGTGTCCTTCACGCACTGGGCGTAGCAGGCCGGCTGGATCTGGTCGCGGATGCGCTCGGCGATGGCCTCGAGAGCCGGCGAGTAGTCGGCGTTGCAGACCGAGAACAGGTTGTCCTGGGTGAAGGCGTTGGTGAAGTCGCGCAGACGCACCGGCGGGACGGCCTGAGTGCCGTCGGCGTCGCAGCCCGGTCCGATACCGAAGTCGGTCTGGAAGTCGGGGTCGGTCGAGGTGACGTCGCTGTAGAAGACCGAGCCGTCGTTGGCCACGCCGCCGATGGTGGCGACGATGACTTCCTGATCGGGGTTGAGCTCCTTCTTGGTCTCCTCGAGGCCCTGGACGAAGCCGATGTAGCGGCTCATCGGGTGGAGCACGGCGTTGTCGGCGGCCTGGTCGGTGGCGACGGCGTTGCCGTCGACGTCCTTGTCGGTGGCGTCGCAGCTGTCGTAGCCGCTGGGGTCACCGGAGCAGGTGACGCCCGCGTTCCAGCACACCGCCGAGGTCGGGAAGGACTCGTCGGGGTTCGACCAGAACACCCGGTTGCCGTCCTGCTCGAAGATCTCGGCCCAGTTCTTGTTGTAGGAGCAGTCGGCCTCGTCGGTCACGTGGACGATGGCCAAGATGGCGCTCGAACGCAGGAAGCCGTAGCTCTCCTCGCCCTGCGTGGTGGCGCGGATGAGCGCCAGGTACATCGACTCGAGCTGCGACTCGAAGCCGCAGCCGTTGACGCCCTGGGGACCGAAGCACTGGAAGGCCTCGACGGTGCTCGTGCCCTCGGGGATGTTGGTCTTGCCCTCGATGTTCTCGAGCCAGGGGCGGGCGATCTCGTTGGCGTCCTCGTCCGTGGTCGTGGGCTGAATCTCGAGCTGGTCTGCGGTCAGGTTGCAGATGTCGTTGCAGGCGAGGTCCTGGACGTCGACAGAGTCGCCGAACAGGAACTCGTCCAGACGCGTGGTGCAGGAGCTGAGCACCAGCTTACCGGCCTCGGGCGTGGTCGTGCCCGCCGCACACCACGGGTTGCCGTTGTCGGAGGTGGTGACGCCGATGCGGTAGTTGGCCTCGACGTCCTCGGCCTCGAGGACCTCGATGAAGGAGCCGAAGTTCGCGGCGAGGTTGGCCTGCTCCTCACCCATCGAGCCGGAGTTGTCGATGACGAAGAGGACGTCGACGTCCTTGTTGACCGTCAGCTGGAGCTGCTTTTCATCCTCCTGCTCCTTCTCGAGCTCGACGGGCTTGAGGGGGTGGCTGAGGCAGCCGGTCAGCGAGCCGATGGCCATCGCGGCGCCGGCGAGGAGGGCGAACTTGGATCCAAGCTTGATTCGGGACATGGGGGACTCGGTCTCCGCGGGGGGATTTGGGGGCGTCGCGGTAATGCGCCCTCCCCGGCGAGTTGAGCAAGGTTGGTGCCAAGAAGTTCTCACAGTGATCAGAGGGCGTAAAGGGGGAAGCGCCCGAACACCCACGTCAATCTTGTTGGCACGATGGCAACACATTGCCAACGATGTTGGCTACATCCCTGCCACGGCCGCCCGCGGCAAGGGTTGCGCAAGACACGCAACGGCCGCCTCAGCCGCCCTTGCGGTCTTTGTTTCCACGCCCGCGCCCACGCACGACCAGGCGCACGGGGACCCCCCGCAGGTGCCAGCGCCTGCGGATCCGGCCGAGCAAGAAGCGCTCGTAGGCCGGATTCAAGCAGCGCCCGTGGTTCGCCGAGATCACGATCAGCGGCGGCGAATTCTCGGCCTGCGTGGCGAAGTACAGGCGCACGGGCTTGTTGCGGAAGATCGGCGGGCTGTGGGCCGCGACCGCGGCCTGGAGCTCCTCGTTGAGGGCCGAGGTCGGGATCCGCTTGTTGAGGGCGGCCGCCGTGCTCAGGCAGGCGTCGAGCAGCTCGTCGAGGTTGTAGCTGCGCCCTGCCCCCTCGTCCCGGCCGCTGCCAACCACCGACGACTTGATCACGTGGGGGTGCTCCAGGAAGGAGAGCGACTCCAGGGTGTGCTCGAGGCGATCTCGGGCGAGCTTGCCGTCGAAGCGGACGAGATCCCACTTGTGCAGGGCCACGACCACACCCTTGCCGCGTTCGAAGGCCATGCGCGCGATCCGCTGATCCTGGTCGGTGACGCCCTCGCTGGCGTCGATCACCAGGACCACGACCTCCGTGCGCTCCATCGTGCGGATCGACTTGATGGCCGCGAGCTTCTCCATGGCCCGCGCGACCTGCTTGCGCCGACGAAGGCCCGCCGTGTCCGTGAGCACGATGTCGCGCTCGCGGAAGCGGAAGGGCAGGTAGATCGGGTCGCGGGTGGTCCCCGGCTCGTCCGAGACGATCACCCGCTGCTGCCGGAGCAGGCTGTTGATCAGCGTGGACTTGCCCGCGTTGGGCCGGCCCAGGAAGGCGATCCGCGTGCCCGGCGGGATGGTCTCGGGCTTGGCCTCGGTGGCCGCGGGCAGCAGCTCGAGCAACGCGTCACAAAAGTCGCCGACGGCCCGGCCGTGAGCGGCCGAGATCGCGTGCACGGTCCCGAGCCCGAGCTCGTTCATGGCCGCGGCCTCGAGCTCGCGCTTGGGGCTGTCGGCCTTGTTGGCGGCGACGATCACCGGCTTGCCGCTGCGCCGCAGGTGCTCGGCGATCTCCACGTCGACGGCCGTCGGGCCCTCGGAGGCGTCGACCACGAAGAGGATCACGTCGGCCTCCTCGATCGCGACCTCGGCCTGGCTGCGGATGTGCTTGGGCAGCCCGGTGTCGAGGCTGGGATCGACGCCGCCGGTGTCGACGATCAAGAAGTGCCGGCCCTCCCAGGACGCGACGCCGTAGAGGCGGTCGCGGGTCACCCCGGGGCGGTCCTCGACGATCGCCTCGCGGCGACCGACCAGGCGGTTGAAGAGCGTCGACTTGCCGACGTTCGGCCGGCCGATGATCGCCACCAGGGGCGCGCCCGCGGCGTCCTCGATCCCGAGCTCGTCTTGGATCCCCTCGAGCAGCGCCTGGCTGTCGTGCGTCATGCTTTCCTCGCCCATCAGCGGCGCTCCTCTCGTTCAAAGTCGGCTTCTGGGCCGTCCGAGTCCCCCGCGTCACCCGAGTCGCCACCCACGGCCTCGGCGACGCGGTAGCCCAGGGCCTCGAGCTTGCGCGGGTCCTTGGTCCAGCGCTCGCTGACCCGGACCTCCAAGAAGAGCTCGCAGGGCCGGCCGGTGAGCTGCTCGATGCGCCGGCGCGCGCCGATCGAGATCGCCTTGACCGTGCGCCCCTTGGCCCCGATCACGATCCCCTTTTGACTCTTGCGCTCGACGTGGATCGTCGCGTCCACGCGGTCGCGCTCGCGCAGCTCCTTATAGTCCTCGATGGTGACCGCCGAGCTATAGGGAAGCTCGGCGCCGAGGCGCTCGAAGAGCTCGGCGCGGATCAGCTCCGCGGCGTGCCAGCGCATGGTCCGGTCGCTGAGCTGATCGTCTGCGTAGAGGGCCGGGCCCTCGGGCAGGTGGGCGGCGAACTCGGCCCGCAGCGCCTCGAGGCCACGGCTGCGCACGGCCGAGACCGGGACGACCCCGGCGAAGGCGTGCACCGCCTGCCAGCGCTCGATGATCGGCAGCAGGTGATCGCGCTCGGCCAGGAGATCGCTCTTGGTGAGCACGAGGATCATCGGCTTGCCCAGGGGCGCGAGCAGCTCGACGGCGGCCCGGGCCCCGGGCCCCGGCTCCCACTTGTCGAGCAGCGCGAGGCCGTCGGCGCCCCGGGGCAGACGCGGGACCTCGGCGAGCATGGCGATCACGTCGACGTCTCGAGCCCCGCGCACGGCCTCGTCGACCATGTACTCGTTGAGCGCCGACTTGGGCCGGTGGATCCCTGGCGTATCGACGAGCACGGCCTGGAATTCGGGCGTGGTCCAGATCCCCAGCATGCGCTCGCGCGTGGTCTGGGGCAGCGCCGTGGCGACCGCGAGCTCTTCGCCGAGCAGCGCGTTGAGCAGCGTCGACTTGCCGACGTTGGGCCGCCCGCACAGCGCCACGAAGCCGGCGCGAAAGCGCGGCGCGTCTTCGGGGGATTGGGTGTTGGAGTCGGCCATAGGGCTCTCGTGAGCCCGGGATATTCGTCAATTGTGCGCAGCTGACAAGTCGGGTCCCGCGGCCCTACACTCCCGCCGGTGAGCGGCGAGCGCGGAGCAAGGACCCGAGGCGAGGGCGACGCCGAGTCGAGCTCGGCCCGCGGCGGGCGGTCGGGAGAGGCATCCGAGCGCGGAGAGTCCGCAGATCCGGCGGCCGCCAGCGACCTCGGCTGGCTGACCCTGATCCTCGGCCTCGCCAGCGCGACCTGGGCCGTGCTGATCCTCCTCCCCGCCAGCGGCGACTGGGTCGAGGGCGGACTCCCCGCGTGGCCGGCCGCCAGCGTCGGCATCTTCGCCCTGGCCTTCGCCCGCATGCCCGGCCGCCCCCTGTCCCGAGGGATCGGCGCGTTCTTGGCGGTGCTCGGGCTGATCGTCGGCCTCGCCAAGATCCTCGCGGCCTGGGGCCTGCTCATGCTCCTGGACTGAACAGCCGACGCTCATGCCAGACATAGCTGCTCATTAGAGCATGTGCTACATGTAGTATTTTTGATTTCATCCACATACCATCGGAAGATTTGTCCATGCAGGAGCGACGCACAGCCACACGCATCGACAAGATCTTCCGGGTGCTGATCTCCACCGAGGAGCTCGGGGATCAGTGGCACGTCGCCCGCAACATCTCGGCCACGGGCATGTTCGTCGAGATGGCCGAGCCCATGCCCCTGCGCACCAAGGTGATCGTGCGCTTCTCCCTGCCCGACGACGACGCTGCGATCTGCGCCATCGCCCGGGTCCAGAACCACTACTACGTGCACTACGCCGAGGGTGATGAGCTGCGCGGGCTGACCGGGGTGGGGCTTCGCTTCTTGCGCTTCGTCCCCGAGGTCGGCGCGCCGGTGCCCCGGGACCGCCTGCACTGATCGACGGCCCGACGAGGGCGCCAGCACCCTCATCAATAGCTTTCATAATCCAACCCAAGACTTTGATTTAAAACAATAAAAATAGCTCTGAGATCCAACATCCAAGAGCGCCTCAGGGGGCGGCCCGCGAGCAGCGAGGCCGCCTCTTTGGCGTTGGGCTGCCAGCCGAGACAGGCCAAAACCAAGCCGAAAATTTCCCCCACGCCTCGCCCTGCGCTAGCGCGAGGGGGTGCGCCGCTGGCCGATCGATACGCTCCTCGCCCTGAGCCTGATCGGGTGCGCCGATGCCCCCGCGGAGGTGGTCATCGATACGCGCGTGGGCGAGAGCTTCCGAGCGAAGCAGGAGGCGCCCTCCCCTGCCGCGATCGCCGAGCGGGCGGCGCTCTATGTCGAGATCGTCGAGACCTGGTGGGCCGAGCGCGAGGACTTCGCACCCGCTCGGCGCGCGACCGACGAGCAGGCCACGGACAAGGCCCCCGAGCTCCCCATCGACTTCGAGCCCAAGCCGCCCCGGGACCAGAAGGCCTTCTCGGCCCTGGTCCACGCCGTGCGCGAGGGCGCCATCGACGAGCTGGGCGTGCCCGTGCGCAACCTCGCCGAGGCCGGCCCGGAATTGTGGCCCGAGATCCAGGCCATCTTGTCGACCGAGCGCGAGCGTCCAAAGCGCGAGTACAAGCATGTCCTGGGGGTCATCGGCGGCGACGTCCCCAACCGCTACGGCTACTTCGACCTCCACTGGAAGAAGGCCCACGGCTACAGCGTGCGCCTGTCCGAGGACTGGTACGAGGACCTCCTCGGCCTGCCCACGGCGCGGATCTCCAAGGCCCTGCGCCCGGTCTACCGCGACGTGCTGCTGACCGCCGCCCTGCTGCGCGCGTCCGCCAAGATCGCCGCGGAGCAGCCCGCCCTCGTCGACGAGATCGTCGTCACCTTGCTCGACGCCGCCTACGTCCACGACGGCACCTTCCGCGACGAGGTCGGCCGGGCCGTCGACGCCCTGGGTGACCCCGCGATCCCGGCGCTCCTGCGCGAGTCCTTTCCGCCCGAAGACGCCAAGGAGGGCTCCACGCCCGAGCGCCGGGCCGAGTACGCGACGGTCTGCCTCGACCGCATGGACCGCCTCCACCCGCAGCGGGCCATCGACGCCGTATCCGACGACCGCCGGCTGCTCGCCGCGGTGCTCTCGGCCTACGGCGTGGTCCGTGAGGGTGAAGCCGCGCCCCTGCTCCTCGACTTCGTCGACGCCGACCAGCCGGGGATCCGCGCCGCCGCCCGCGAGGCCTTCGAGGCCTACGTGGTCGGACCGCTGCCCCGCGCCCGACGAAAGTCGATCCGCCTGCTCGGCGGCCAGACCACCGAGCGCAAGGCCGAGCTCAGCTACCGCGAGCACGCTCGCCTGGCGATCCGCGAGCGCCTCGCCGCCGAGGCCCCGGAGCTGCTCGAGGACGAGTGTGATCTCTACATGGCTGGGGGCGTCGTCGATCCAAAGTGCGAGGCCCAGCCCGAGCGCCTGTTTGGCGTCTACCTCGAGCGCCTCGACGAGCGCCGCTCGGCGCGGCGCGACCAGCTGATCGGCCAGGCGCTCTCGAGTCAGGACCGCGCGGCCGGGGCCGCCACCCTCGACACCTTGCTGACCACGGGCGAGGCCCCGACGGCCGAGGAGGCCCGGCTCTTCGCCCCGCACTACATCGCCGTGGCCGAGGAGGCCGCCGCAGCCGGCGAGCCCGCCCGCGCGGCCCAGCTCCTGCGCAAGAGCGCCATGCTCCTCGCCGACGACGAGCCCGAGCAGGCCAGCGCGCTGACCGTGGACGCCCTGCTGCTCGAGGCCAGCGTCACCGGCATGGATCTGCGCGGGCGCGGGATGCTGCTCGCCACCGCCGAGGACCTCTCGCCCGACGATCCCGAGGTCGCGGGCGCCCTCGCGCAGCTCGAGCTCGATCGCGCCGTGAGCGGAGGGACGCTGCGCAAGCGCCTGGGCCTCGGCGTGCTCGCCCTGCTCGCGAGCCTCGGCGTGCTCAGCTTCGCCGCCAATCGGATCCGCCGCTCGCTGAGCCCCGCGGCGGCCGAGCGCGCGAGCTGAGCGTACGCGAAGGGCCCGAGTCATCGACTCGAGCCCTCGTTTTTCGGCGCGGCGCCGGTCGGATCAGCTTGGATCAGTCGGGCGCCGGGAGGTTCGAGATCCCACCGGAGCGCGGCGGCTTGCTCGGCGAGATCGAGGGCGTGGTCTTCTTCGTGGTGCTCTTCTTCTTGGTCGAAGACGAGGAAGACTTTTTCTTGGTCGTAGTCTTCTTGGCCGGCTCCTCGGCGGGCGCGGGCTCTTCGGCGGGCGGCTCGGCCGCTGCCGCTGCCGCATCGCCGCCAGTCCCGTCGGCGGTGCCCGTCTCGGTCCCGGTCTCGTCGCCGGTCTCGGTGGTCCCGTCGGCGGCGACCTCGGCCGCAGCAGCGTCCGCTGCTGCTGCCGCTGCCGCTGCGTCTTGGGCCTGCTCCTCGGCGGCCGCGTCCGCCTCGGCCGCGTCTTCTTCGCCCTCGTCCTTGCCGAAGACCAGGAAGAAGGTCAGCAGGCCACCGACGATGACCACGACCAGGCCACCGATCACCCAGCTCATCGCGCCGCCGCTCTCGAGGTTGCTCTCCTGGCGGTCCGAGGCCGAGGTGTCGAGGGTCGCCAGGTCGTTGGCGTCTGCGTAGAAGGTGCGGTGGCGGCCGCCGGAGCGCGCCTCCTCGGAGAAGTCGCCGCGGAACTCGTAGACGGTCTTGCCTGCGCCGGCGATCAGCTCGTCGCTGCGGCCTGCAGGCGCGGGGGCCTGCTGCGGCGCCTGGGCCTGCTGCGGCGCCTGGGCCTGCTGCGGCGCCTGGGCCTGCTGCGGCACGGGGGCCTGCTGCGGCGCCTGGGCCTGCTGCGGCGGGTACTGGGGCTGCCCTTGCTGCGGCGGATACTGGGGCTGCCCTTGCTGCGGCGGGTACTGGGGCTGCCCTTGCTGCGGCGGGTACTGGGGCTGCCCTTGCTGCGGCGGGTACTGGGGCTGCCCTTGCTGCGGCGGGTACTGGGGCTGACCCTGCTGCGGCGGGTACTGGCCTTGCTGCGGAGGATACTGAGGCTGACCAGGCTGCTGCGCCTGACCCTGACCGACCGGATACGCCGGCGGTGCCCCCGAACCCGGCAGCTGCACCGCGACCCCCGGGGGCGCAGCTGCCACGTACTGCGGCTGCGGCTGCTGTGGCTGTCCACCATGGGGCTGCAGTTGAGTCTGGCCGTTCGGCGGCTGATTCGAGTTCGGTGGCTGGCTCACGGTGTTCCTCGGCGCGCGCGCCGGTCGATAGTGTGCCACGGCACGCGAGCCTCGTCTCCCCCACCCCACCGGCCCGCCAGTGATGCAAACTACGGCGCAGCACCGTGACCGAACCTCTCCCACGTTTTTTGGTCTTCGAAGGCATCGACGGCAGCGGGACCACCACCCAATGCCGGCTCATCGCCGAGCGCTTGCGCGCCCGCGGACACCGGGTCGTCGAGACCCGAGAGCCCTCGCCGGGGGCGGTCGGCCGCCTGACCCGCGAGCTCCTCGCCGACGATCCCGAGCGCCCGCGCAGCGTCGACCCCGCCTGCCTCGCGCTGCTCTTCGCCGCCGACCGCCTCGAGCACCTCCGCCGCGAGATCCTGCCCGCCCTCGACGACGGCCAGATCGTCCTTTGCGATCGCTACGTCGTGTCCTCCTGGGTCTACCAGTCCCTCGACTGTGACCCCCAGTGGGTGCGGGCGATCAACCGAGAGGCGCGCTGGCCCGACCTGACCTTCGTCTTCGATCTCCCGGCCGAGGTCGGCCTCGCCCGGGTCGCCTCGCGCCGGGCGCAGACCGACGAGGCCGTCGAGCGCTTCGACCTCCCCGCCACCCAGCGCCGCCTGGCCGCGGGCTACGCCGAGGTCCTCGCGCGCGGGCCGAGCGAGGGGCTGCGCGACCTGGTGCGGGTGGACGCGAGCGCCAGCATCGAGGCCGTCGGCGAGGCGATCTTCGCCGAGCTCCTGCGCCGCGGACTCTAGAAACTTGCGAGATCCCCCCTCGCCCTCGATGGTACGGCCATGGCCATGCGCCCGCGTCCAGGAGCGAAGCTTGCAACCCGAGGGCTCACCCCGAGCATGGAGGGCGCCCGACGACGCTCGGGTCGACGGCGCGCGGTGGCCAGCCTCGGGCTGATCTCTGCGACGCTCGCCTGTCGCCCGCAGCCCTCGCCCGGCGGCGCCTCCGACGAGCCCTCGTACACCGCCGAAGACCCCGGCGAGGCCGCCTCCCCCGAGGGCACCAGCGAGGTCGAGGCGCCCCCCCGCCCCGAGGGCGTCATCTATCGCAGCGAGCTGCACCGCGCGACCCAAGACGGGAGCCCCGCCTACCTCACCGGCGCCCTCAGCCCCGAGCCCTACCGACCCCAAGGCCGCTTCGAAGGCTGGGTGATCACCCGGCTGTGGCCCCAAGATCCCGAGCTGTGCGCCCCCGGCTGCGACCTCCAGCCCGGCGACATCATCCTCTCGGTCAACGGCTCGACGCTCCAGACCCCCGAGGACCTCAGCAACCTGCTCGCGCGCATCGACGAGATCGAGAGCGTGGACGTCCGGGGGATCCGCGAGGGCGAGTACTACGAGCGCAGCTACCCCGTGGTCGCGGATCCCGGATAGGGCTGGTAGCTCGGCGCGACCCCGGCCAACGAGCGCTCGACGACCCGCCGGACCTGCGCTCGCCGCTGCCGCGCGATGACCTCCCCCGCGCCGGGGATCGTCAGCCGCAGCGCCTCCGTCGCGGCGTTGCCCAGCGCGCTGAGCAGCACCGCCCACTTCATGCCGCCATGCGGCAGGCCGAGCTCGTCACACTCGCGCTCGCCGAGCATCAACCGTGAGAAGCTCGCCCGCCACGCGAGCTCGAGGCGCTGGCCCGAGGCTCCGAGGCCCGGCGAGAGCGGCACCGAGAGCAGCGCCTGGGCGAGCGCGCGGCTGTCCTCGTCGCTGGGCGGCTGCGTGGCCAGGGACAGGCAGACCAGCTGACAGGCCGCGTCGAAGTCCTCGGGCAGCAGGTCCTCGCGGATCCCCATCAGGTAGCCCACGTAGCGCCAAAAGTGCACGAGCGCGTCGGCCTCGCGACCCGTGATCACGTGGCCCAGGGCGCGCAGGCCGAGCACGAAGACCGTGGAGAAGAGCATGTTGGTGCCGAGCATGTCCGCCTGGTTGATCGGCAGCCCCCAGTCCTCGGCGCGCCAGCGTGGGTCGGCCCTGAGCCGGGCGCGGACCAGGGCATGCAGCGCGCGGACCATCACCGCGGCTCGAAAGCCCGCGGAGTCGCGGGCGAGGGTCGGCGAGTCGTAGAGCTCGAGCACGAACTTCGAGGTCTCGGCGAGGCGCCGGTAGGCCATGGACTCGAGCGCCCCGGTCAGCGCGATCGGCTTGTTGGCCGCCGAGGATCGGTAGCCCCCCGTGAGCGACACGCAGCTGAGCACCTGCAGCCCGCTCATGCCCACGCGCCCGGCGACCTCGGTGGCGAGCTCGAGCTTGGCGTCGTCGACCCACGCCGGTCGGCGATCGAGCGCGGCAAAGAGCGCCACGAGGGGCTCGGGCGCCTCCGGGACCCGCTCGATGCCATCTTCGATGGCCCGCGTCAGCAGCCTCCTCCCCTGCGCGGCCCCGATCGCCTCGAAGCGCTCCGCGAGCGCGTCGGCCAGCGGGTCGCCCTCACATAGGGTGTCGCGCACCCGAGACAGCTGCTCGCTCGTCGGCGGCGGGAGCCGCAGCAACCTGCGGACCGCCCTCAGCCGCCAGCTGTCTCCCTCCAGCGGCTCTCTGAAGCGACTCGGGATGAAAGGCTGTGAATCGAACGAGCTAGACATTGGACTTCGACCACCATAATCCGAGCGACAACGCCGAACTACTCGGTTTTGAATGGCGCGCGCTGACACGCCATGACGCATGCCAGCCATGGCGACGAATCACGGCGAATCATGGTTCTGCGCCGCACGAGCCAAGCGCGAGCCCCGGTGACCCGAGCGCCGCGAGCCCGGTCGCTACTGCTCGCGGATGCCCACGGCCTCCACGTAGCCGGTCAGCTCGCTCCCGGCGGCCATGCTCGAGGACACGCCGATCTCGCCCGGGTCGTCGCCAGTGGTGAACGACACGAACTCGGGCTCGCTCCAGCTCGCGGCGCCGATCGAGGCGCTCGCCACCGAGTCCGCCCCGTCGAAGCCCGTCACGCGCAGCGTGACCTTGGATGAGGCGCCGGTGTCGATCAGCCGGATGCGATCGATGTGCGAGGTGCTCGTGGCCGCGTTGACCACGAGATAGAGCGCGTGGGTCCCGGTCGTGTCCGCGAGCGGCGACTTGATCATGTGCCAGCGGACCGCGTCGACGTTGGCCACGTGCGAGCCGCTGGCGATCAGCGCGCCCGCGGGGTCGTCGAGGCGAAACTCCACGCTGATGTCCGAGTCGTGGCTGACCCCGAGCTGGAGCTCGTCGTAGCGGGGCGTGTCCGCGCCGAAGTCGACCTCATCGAAGCGAAACCACTGCCCCGCGCTCAGGCCGTAGTAGCTGTACTCGCTGCCGAAGTGCTCGGCCTCGTAGCCGGCCGAGGACTCGCTCGCGCTCTCCATCTGGATGTCCGGGCCCACCACCCGGGCGCGGGCGCGCAGCTGATAGTCCTGGTTGGGGCGCAGGCCCGTGACCACCTGAGTGAGCTCGTCCCCGGCGTCGAGCCGAAGCGCGCGCGAGCCCGAGATGCCCAGGGCCTCGTCCTTGTAGTTCCAGACGTTGACCGTCGCCGCGAGCGGCTCGCCGGCGGCGACCTCCCAGTAGGCGAGCTCGTTTTCGAAGCTCCCGTTGGCTACGGGGTTGGCGTGGGGCAGCAGCGTCCAGCTGTACTCGGGCTGCGGCGGGTCGTCGAAGTCGTGGCCGTAGACCCACATGCTCTCGCCGCGCTCGAGCGCGCCGGCGTCCGGGGCCGCGCCCGTGAAGCCGTCGGTGATCCCCGGGAGCTCGACGCCGATGTCGATGGCCTCCGCGTCATCGCGCAGGCGAAAATCGAGGTTGGTCGCGTCCACGTAGGGCGCGTCGTCTGGGACCACCAAATTGCCCTCGACGAAGGCCCCCCCGTCGACCAGGCGCGTCGACATGTGCGAGTAGATGTTGTTGTAAAAGTAGGTCTCGTCCGCGCTCAGGTTCTCCGTGGACGAGGCCGCGTCGATGGTCCCGACCCCGTAGATCGTGTTGCTGTAGACGAGGATGTTGGTGTTCGGCAGGTTGATCTTCAGGCCCCACGCCGCGCTGTCGTACATGAGGTTGTGGTGGATCACGATGTCAGCGCTGAGCGCGTCCATGTAGACCCCCGCGCTCATCGCCGGCATGGCGTGGAACACGTTGTGGTGGACGACGCTGTTGTTGTAGGAGCTGTTGCCGAAGCCCACGGCGCCCACGTCCGCGGTCAGCTGACAGGCCGCCTCGAACTCGTTGTACTGGATCACGAAGTGGTAGCCGGCCCCGCCCGAGATCACCGAGTGGGCGAAGTTCCGAAAGCTGTTGTGGCTGATCAGGTTGCCCTCGTCGCAGGCGTCGAGGACGATCGCCGCGCCGTCGGTGTTGTTGTAGCCGCCGTCGTGGAAGAGGTTGTTGATCACCCGGTTGTCGGCGCCGCGCGAGGTGATCAGCTGCTCGCAGATGCCCTCGATCTCGCTGTCGCGCAGCAGGTTGTCCGAGCCGTCGAAGACCAGGCTGGGCGAGACCAGGCCATCGCCGCCGACGCCGTAATTCCAGTCCGGGAAGCGGATCTTCACGCCCTCGATGCTCACGTGGCTCGAGCCGCCCATGTCGAGGTCGCCGCCGCGCAGCTCGAAGCCGCGGAATTCGATGTAGTCGTGGCCGCCAAGCACGAAGCAGTCGCTGCGCGTCTTGATCTCGACCGCGGCCGTCGCCAGGTCCTTGCCCGCGGGCGCCATCATGAACAGCTCGCGGCTGTCCTCGTCGAAGTACCACTCGCCCGGCGCGTCGAGGACATCGAGGGCGGCGTAGATGATGTAGTTCTTGTCCTCGACCGCGGAGAAGTCGACTGCCTCGTCGAAGGTCACGGTCCCCGTCGCGGCGTCGAAGTCGACGATGGTCCGAAAGCGCAGGCTCCAGCTGTTCGCCTGGACCCCGATCTGCGCGCCGACGATGTCGAGCTCGAGGCCGACCAGCGCCGCATCGGTGATCGTCGTCGCCGTGTAGGCGTCGATGGTCGGGAACTCGGCGCTGCGCAGCAGGCTGACGTTCTCGCCCATGGGCGACCAATGGGCCTCGTTGACCCACTCGCCGTCCACGAAGATCGTCATGGTCCGCCGCGTCGCCTCGGGGTCGTCGAGGGTGGCGACCTGGAGATCGCCGTCCACGGGCGCCCAGCCGCCGACGAGCTCGGTCGTGGTCACGACGACCTCGTCGTCTTCGTAGACGGCGAAGGTGATCGGCGCGCCGGCCTCCCCCGAGCGCGGCAGCTCGACCTGCTCGCGATAGACGCCGGCCATCAAGAACACCGTCTGCCCGGGCTGGGCGACATCGGCGGCCCGCTGGATGGTCGCAAAGGGATCGCTGGGGTCCGTGCCCGAGTTCGCGTCGTCGCCGTCCGGCGAGACGAAGATGCAAGCGTCTGCCTCCAGGCAAGGATCCCCCCGTGGTCCCGCTGTCGGTGTCCGAGCCGTCGTCGGTCTCCGGCTGTGTCCCCGTCCCCTCGCCGCCCGTCCCCTCGCTCCCCGAGCTGGCCCCCACGTCGTCGTCTGCAGCGCCCTCGCCTCCGGGGCAGCCCAACGAGATCGTGCAGGACGCGAGCAGGACGAGGTTGGTGACGGTCCGACGCTGTGACATGCGGTCGGAGTGTACAGAGGCCAACAACACGCCTCTGTGACGCAATTGAGCGCGCCCCAGCGAATGCACGGCATGCCAGCGGAGAGCAGACCTGCGACGACCCCGGCGCACCAGCTCGTGGCGTCGTCGAGGTCGATGGGATCCGTGGATCCGGCTCGGCGATTCGCGCCGGGCGATCAGTGCTGGTTGGTCTCGTCGTCGTCGTCTTCGTACTGACCCTCGACGTAGGCCTGACCCTCCGCCGCGTACTCCTGACCCTCCGCCGCGTACTCCTGACCCTCCGCCGCGTACTCCTGGCCCTCGGCGTACTGGCCCTCGGCCGCGTACTCCTGGCCTTCCGCCGCATACTCCTGGCCTTCCGCCGCATACTCCTGGCCCTCGGCCGCGTACTCCTGGCCCTCGGCGTACTGGCCCTCGGCCGCGTACTCCTGGCCCTCGGCGTACTGGCCCTCGGCCGCGTACTCCTGACCCTCGGCGTACTGGCCCTCGGCCGCGTACTCTTGGCCCTCCACCGCGTACTCCTGACCTTCGGCCGCGTACTCCTGACCTTCGGCCGCGTACTCCTGACCTTCGGCGTACTGGGCTTCCGCCGCGTACTCCTGGCCGTCCGCGTACTCCTCGTAGGCCTGCTCTTCCTCGACCTCGGCCTCGTCGATGTCGACGAAGCCAGAGTCGACCTCTGCCACGACCTCGGGGATCGAAGAGGGGATCGGCGGGTTGGGGGCCACCGGAGTGGCGCCGGCCTTCCACGCGTCGATGGTCTGGACGAGGACCTCGTAGGCGATCATCGCGGCGAGGATATCAGGCCGGCCTGGGCCAAGCCATCCCCGCGCGACGCGACGAGATCACCACGCAGCCGCGGCTGCGGCCTGCTCAGAGCAACACGACCAGCAAGATGATGACGATCACCACGACGACGCCCACCGCGATGTAGGCGCCCGGCCCCTTGCCCTGCGGCTGGATCTCCGCCGTGGGCGTGGGCGCAGGCATCGGCCGGTGCTGCTCGACCGGCGGGCGCGTGGCCTCGACGGCCGCCATCGCAGGCACGGATGCGGGCACGTCGACCTCGGCCTCGGCGACGGCCGCAGGCTGCTCGACCACGGGCTCGGGGGCCGCCGCGGCGACAGCTTGCTCGTGGGCCGCCGCAGCGACGGGCTGCTCGGCCACGGGCTGCTCGGGCTCGTAGGCCTCGATGGTCCGCCCCGTCCGCACCGGCTGCTCCTCGGGCTCGTAGGCCTCGACAGTTCGTCCCGTCTGCACCGGCGGCTCCGCCTGAGCGGGCGCCTCCGCCCGAGGCGGCGCGACCTCGCCGGGCGTCGGCTCCGACTGGTGCTCCATGAACACGGTCCAGCCCTTGGCGTCCGAGGCCCCCACCGAGGGCGAGGGCGAGGGCTGCTCCGGTGCCGCCGGCTGCTCCGGGGCCGCGTCCGAGCTGCCGTCCGCGGGCAGCTGAGCCTCCATGAACATGGTCCAGCCGCGCGTGCTCGGGGCGTTGCTCGTCCCCGCGGGCGCCGCGGGGGCGGCCGGCTGCGCGGGCTCTGGCGCAGCCACCTGAGGCTCGGGGGCCTGCTCGCTGGGGGCAGCCTCGCCGCCCTCCTCGGCCTCCATGAACATGGTCCAGCCGCGCGTCGACGGCTTGGATCCCGCGGGCGCGGGCGCAGACACGGGGGCGGCGGGGGTGGGCGCGATGGGGGTGGGCGCCGGCGCGGGCACGCTCCCCGGCGCAGGCACGGGCGTGGGCGCCAGACCGACTGGGGTGGGCGCCGGCGCGGGCGTGGACGCAGGCGCCGAGTCGCCCTCTTCGGCCTCCATGAACATGGTCCAGCCGCGCGTCGAGGGCTTCGCCCCAGCAGGTGCGGGTGCCGGCGCAGACGGGGCGCTGGGCGCTGGAGCGCTGGGGACCGGGGCGCTCGGAGCAGGCGCGCTCGCGCCGGGAGCGGGCGCCCCTGCCGGGGCGTCGCCCTCCTGGGCCTCCATGAACATGGTCCAGCCGCGCGTCGAAGGCTTCGCCCCAGCGGGTGCGGCCGCCGGCGCGGGCGTGGATGCAGGTGCAGGTGCAGGTGCAGGTGCAGGCGTGGACGCAGGCGCCGAGTCGCCCTCTTCGGCCTCCATGAACATGGTCCAGCCGCGCGTCGAGGGCTTCGCCCCAGCAGGTGCGGGCGCCGGCGCAGGTGCGGATGACGGCGCAGGTGCGGGCACCGGCGCAGGTGCGGGCACCGGCGCAGCGGCGGCAGGTGTCGGCGCAGGTGCGGGCGCGGACGCAGGCGCGGCGCCGGCCTCCTGGGCCTCCATGAACATGGTCCAGCCGCGCGTCGAAGGCTTCGCGCCGCCAGCAGCCGGCGCACTCGGGCCTGCACCCGAGACGATGCCGGCGCCAGTCGCCGCACCGCCGGCCAGCTTGCCGAGCTCGCCCAGGAACTGCTTGAGCATCATCGGACGCATGCGCGCGTCCTTGCTCAGCGCCCGCTTGAGCGCGGGATCGATGCCGGCCGCCTCGCGGTTGGCGTGCAAGTCGAGCTTCTCCTCCGGGCTGCCCGGAAAGAGCGGCGCGCCGGTGAGCAGCTGGTGGGTGATCGCGGCGAGGTTGTAGATCAGCGTGCGCTGGTCGACGACCTTGCCCGTGACCTGCTCCGGCGCGATGGCGTCGAGAGGGCCAAAGGCGGCGCCGCCCTGGGGCTCACCCACGGCGAAGCCCACGACCTTGAGGCCCTGGTCCGTGCCGAAGATCATGTGCGCGCCGAGGTTGCGGTGCATGACCCCGACCTTCTGCGCCGCGGTCAGGGCGTTGCCGACGTGGGTCATCGTCGCGGCGACGACCTCGCGGCTGAGCTGGCCGGCCTCGGACAGGGGCGCGCCGCTGACGATCTCGGCGACCTCGTAGATGCCCCCGTCCTCGAGCTTCCCGCAGGCGAAGACGCGGGCGACCTCGGGCGTATCGACGCCCTGAAGCTGGCGGAGCTCCCTCAAGGAGCGCTCGCGGACCAGGGACGAGGGGAAGCACTGCGCCGCGTGAGCGGTGAGGTGATAGGCGGCCCCGCCGCTGTCGCTAGCCTCGTAGGTCGAGGCCCCCGATCGCGCCCGAACCTTGGCGCCGATGGAGTAGCCGTCGATTTGCGTTCCAGGAGAGAGCTCGGGCCCAGCGATCGTCATGATTGCTCCACATCCGGCGGCTGCGCCGGCGGTTGCGCGAGCAGACTACGCGCTCGCGCGCCGGCCGATCAAGCCACAGAAACGAGAAGACCCGCCGTAGCGGGTCTGTTCATTCCTGATTCCTATAAACAGCGGCCGAGGCGCTCACATCTCGCCTCGACCGTCGCCCTCCAGGGAGGGTCAGCTCGCCGAGGGCTCAGCCCTCGTCGCCGGCCTTGGCCTGCGGTGCAGGTTGCCCGGGATCCCCGCAGCTTGCGAAGAGCTCGTCATAGCTCTGCGTGCTCTTCTTGCTCTGGGCCAGCTTCCGCTGGTGACCCTGGTTTTTGTGCCGGCGCACGCGCTTACGCGTGGTGATTTGCGTGAAAGAGGCCATGTCTCGTCGAGCTCCCGGAGTTTGGAGGCGGGTTCGTATCGTCCACCCGACTCGGTGTCAAGGCGTCCCGCCCTGGTCACCGTCGAACACGCGGTCGACGCTGATCACGCCCGGGATGTCGCGCAGGTGATCGAAGAGCTGGTCGAGGTGCTCGAGCGAACCCACCGTTGCGTGGAAGGTGTTGAGGGCAAAGCGCCCATCCTCGTAGGCACGACAGTTGGCCTGCTTGATGTTCAGGCCGGTCGAAGAGAACGCGCGGCTCATCTCCGCGAGCAGCCCCACGGTGTTAGCCGTGCGCACACGCACGGTGACTGGACGCTCCAGGTCGATCTCGTCGCTCCAGCACAAGAACACCCGCTCGGTCACCCGCTCCACCGCCACGGGGCAGCCCTCGACGTGGGCCTCGACGCCGCGGCCGGGCACGCGAAAGCCGACCACGGGGTCACCCGGGAGCGGCGAGCAGCAAGGCGCGAGGTGGACCACGCCGGCCTCGATGCGCGCCTGGGTGATCTCGAAGGGGGCCCCGGCCTCCCCCTCCCCTGGCGCGCGCTCGGCCGAGCTGTCGCGCCTACGGAAGGGCCGGAGCAGCCGGCCGAACATGCTCTGGCTGGGGTCAGGCTGAGGATCGAGGACGCGCAGGACCTGGCGGATGCGCAGGTCGCCGTCCCCCAGGAGCTCGTAGAGGCGATCCACGCCGCGCTCCTTGGAGATCCCCACCTCGTCGAGGCGATCTCGAAGCACGCCGCGCTCCTCGAGCTGCTCGAGTGCCAGCCCGCGGCTCTCGAGCTGCGTGCGCAGCAGCTCGCGCCCGGTCTCGATGGCCAGGCTGCGCCCGCGCTGGCGCAGGAAGTGCTTGATCCGCGCCCGCGCCCGCGAGCTCTGCACGAGATCCAGCCACTCCTCACGCGGCTCGACCTTGGGATCGGTGAGGATCTCGACCGTGTCACCCTGGCGCAGGCGATAGCGCAGCGGGACGACCTGCCCGTTGACCCGCGCCCCGGCGGCGTGAAGGCCCACGTCGGAGTGGACCGAGAACGCGAAGTCGATGGAGGTGGCGCCCTTGGGGAAGGTCTTGAGATCGCCCCCCGGCGTGAACACGAACACCTGGTCCGCGAACAGCTCGCGCTTGACCGCCTCGATGAACTCGTTGGGATCCTCGACCTGCTCCTGCCAGCCCATCATCTCGCGCAGCCAGCCGAACTCGCTGGCCTGTAGCCCGCGCTGGAGCTCGACCACGACGCCTCGCTCGGCGATCGCGTCCATGGCTTGGGAGCGGATCTCCACGTAGAGGCGCACGCCTTTGCGGTCGAGCACCTGAGTGTGCAGGCCCTGATAGCGGTTGGCCCGGGGCAGCGCGATGTAGTCGCGGATCGACCCGGGGACGGGCTTGAAGTAGGCGTGGATGTGGCCCATCGCCAGGTAGCAGGCGTTTCGGTCGGCGGTGATCACCTGGTAGGTGACCATGTCGCGCAAGGTCTCGACGTTGCGCCCGCGGTTGCGGATCTCGTGGACCTCCTGGGGCGTGAGCACGTTGGCCCGCAGCCGAACCTCGCCGAAGGTCGCCTCGCACCAGGCCGGGAGCGCCTCGACGCCGAGGGCGAGCTCGCTGTCCTCGCGCGCCTCGCCGAGGCTGGGCTCATCTCCCCCAATGAACACGTCGCGGAGCAGCTCGATGCCGCGATCGATGTTCTGCGGGTCATCGATCAGCATCTTCGTCATCTCGGCCCGGATGTCCCGGGAGGCGACGGGCTCGAGGTAGCGAAAGGCGAGATCGGCGAGTTCGCGGCGCAGCCAGTCCACGCCCAGCAGGCGCGCGAGCGGGGCGAAGATGTCGGCGGTCTCCTGGGCGATGCGCCGCTGACTCGAGGCCGACATCGCCTCGAGGGTGCGCATGTTGTCGAGGCGATCGCAGAGCTTGACGAGCAGCACCCGGATGTCGCGGCTCATCGCGACCAGCATCTTGCGGAAGCTCTGGGCCTGGTTCTCGCGCCGCGAGAGGTAGGGCACCTTGCCGAGCTTGGTGACGCCGTCGACGAGCAGCGCGACCTCGCGGCCAAAGCGGTCGGTGAGGTCGACGACGGTCAGCTCCGAGTCCTCGACGGTGTCGTGGAGGATCCCCGCGATCACGCTGGACACGTCGACGCCCAGGCCCGCGAGGGTGCGAGCGACCCGCAGCGGGTGGACCAGGTAGGGGTCGCCGCTCTTGCGCATCTGCCCGGCGTGGCAGCTCTCGGCGAGCTCGTAGGCCTGGCGCACGGCGTCGGCGGCGTCGTCTCCGAGGCGCCGTTGGACCTCCTCGAGGAGCAGCTGATACTCGCGGACCAGCAGGACCTCGGCGAAGCCCTCGGCCACGTGGGGGTCGGCGGCGGCTCGACCGTGCTCGGCGAGCTCGCTGACGGCGGCGGCCTCGGCAGCCTCGGCCTCGAGGTGCCCGACGTCGAGCACGTCGATCTCCCGCGAGCCGCTGGTCTCGGCGCGGCCCAGCCCCGAGTCGTGGGGCCGTAAGCCGCGGGCGGAGTCGGAGGCGCTCACCTCCCCGCTCACCAGGGCAGCGCCTCCTGGCCCTCGATCAGCTGCTGCGCGATAGACGCCTGACGCTGCGCGCGATGCAGCGCCGCAACGTAGACCGCCCGCAGGGCGTCGTAGGCCGTGTCCAGGTCGTCGTTCACGATCAGGAAGTCGTACTCATCGTAGTGGGCGAGCTCGGAGCGAGCCACTTTGAGACGCCTGGCGATGACCTCGTCGGCGTCGGTGGCCCGCCTGCGCAGACGCTGCTCGAGTTCGCGCAGCGAGGGCGGGAGGATGAAGACCAGGACCACCGACTCGGGGAAGCGGTTCCGCAGCTGGCGCCCACCCTGGAAGTCGATGTCGAAGAGCAGGTCCTGACCGCAGCCCAGGGCCTCGCCCACCTGCCGGGCCGAGGTCCCGTACATGTTGCCGTGGACCATGGCGTACTCGGCAAACTCGTCGGCGGCCGCCATGTCCTGGAAGCGCTCGGGGCTGACGAAGTGATACTCGACGCCGTTGGTCTCGCCGGGCCGCGGCGAGCGGGTGGTGTAGCTGACGGAGAAGCCGATGTTTGGGAACTCCTCCCGCAGCCGGTTGCACAAGGTGGTCTTGCCCGCCCCCGAGGGGGAGCTGACGACCAGCAGAATTCCGCTGGGGCGCTCACTCGACATTTTGAACCTGCTCGCGAAGCCGCTCGATGGTGCGCTTGGCCGCGATGACCGTGGCGCTGCCCTGGTGGCTGGTGATCTTGCTGCCGATCGTGGTCACCTCGCGCAAGAGCTCCTGGGCGATGAAGTCCAGGGTCTTGCCCTGGCCGACCTCGGCCTGGGCGGCGAGCACCCCACGGGCCTGCTCGAGGTGGCTGGTGATCCTCGCCAGCTCCTCGCTGACGTCGCCGCGCTGGACCAAGATGGCCAGCTCTGCGACGAGGCGCTCGCGCTCCACGGTGCCGGCGTCGACACGCGCGAGCAGGGCCTCGGTCCGCTCGACCAGCCCGGCGAGCAGGCGCTCGTCCTCGCCGACGAGGGCCTGCTCGAGCGCGTCACGCTGGGCCTCGAGCTCGTCGAAGAAGCCCCCGAGCACGCTGGCCAGAGACGCCCCCTCTTGCTCGCGCATGGCCGCGAGCTTGTCCAGGGCCTCGTCGACGAGCGCCTCGAGGAAGTCCGGGGCGCCGCGCTCGGGCGCCGAGCTGGCCGGCGAGGCGCCGCGCGAGGTCAAAAAGCGCAGCAATTCCAGAGACGTCGGGTGCGAGACCTGAAAGCTCGCGCGATAGGCTTGATCGGCGAGGATCGAGAGCGCCGCGAGGGCCTCCTCGACGCGCGCGGGCTCGACACCCAGCGCCTGCAAGGGATCGCCCTCGCTGCCGACGCTGCCCTCGACGCGGACCGAGAGGTCCACCCGACCGCGACCCAGCCGCGCCTCCACGCGCTTGCGCAGCGCGTGCTCGACCGCGGCGTCGAAGGGCTGGCGGATCTTGATCTCGAGGAAGCGAGCGTTGACCGAGCGCAGCTCGACACGGACGGTGGCGCCGCGCTCGCTCCACCCGCGCTCCGCGAGGCCGAAGCCCGTCATGCTTCGAATTGGCACAGCAAATGGGTATCCCGTTTGCGGTCGCTGAGCAATCGCCGGGGGCACCGCGCGACCCCGCTCTCGCCCGCTTTTCTCGCCCTCCCCGCGGCTCCGCGCGCGCCCCAATCGAAGGCCCCAGCGGGCGGCCGCCGTCGCGGGCCGATCGCCGGCCGATCGCCGGCCGAGCCCGCGCCCACGCTGCGCGTCCGCGACCCCTGCTCATCCGTGTCCAGGCGAACTTGCGGCTTTCTTTCGGACGTGCAGCCCCCCTCGTACAAGCCAAGGAGCAGCGAGCTGCCGCCTTCGACCCGGGCGGCCCAACGCGAGAGGAAAAGACCCATGGCAAGCGTGATCCTGTTGTTCTCTCTGTTCACCCCCAGCCAGCTCCAGAGCTTCGCTCAAGCAGCGGAGGCGCCGGACTCCACCGAGCCGCGCTGCCCCGCCCTCGAGCGCATGCTGGCCAAGCTCGACTTCGAGTACGAGGCAGAGCAGATCATCCAAGACATCTTTTGAGCGCCCGACTTCAGCGCTCGAGACCCGACGAGCGGCGGCCGCCAGATCGACCGCCCTCGCGCGGGTCTGCGTAATTGTCTGCGTAATTGGGCCCGCCCGCGCCCCGAGCTCTCAGCCCCCGCCCCAGTCGATGTCGCCGGGGACGAGCGCGAGGGTGTCGAGGCGCGGGAGGTCATCGACGAATTCGACGCCCGTGAGCCGCCGCGAGGCGAGCAACACGTGGGCCGGCGCGTAGAGCACCGAGACCACGCGCAGCTCGGCGATGCGCTGGGCGACGCGCTGCTTGGCGGCGTCCCGGGCCGCGCGATCCGGCGCGCCACGGTAGTCGCTCAAGGCGGTGTCGAGCTGCTCGTCGGCGACGCCGGCGAGGTTGAGGGCGCCGCGCGAGTGGAACAGGTGAAAGAGGTCCTCGTCGCTGTAGCCGGCCAAGTGCAGCATCGCGACGCGGTACTCCCCCTTACGCAAGGTCCCGGTCATGAAGCGCCAGGGCACGGCGCCGTGGGGAGCCCGCACGCCGATGGACTCCCAGGCACCGCGGACCATGGCGCTGAGCTGGGCCGCGCGGCCATCTTGACCGTCGTTGGTGAGGATCACCCGCAGCGGGCCGTTTGGGCGGCGCCGGTAGCCCTGGACCTCCGGCGGCCAGCCGAGCGCGTCCAGGGCTGCGGCCGCGCCCAGGGCCGCGCGCGCGTCGTCGTCGAGCGCGGGCATCTCGAGCAGGCCGCCGCGCACGGCCTCCCCGGCCTTGATGTCGGCGAGGGCGTCGAGGTCGATGGGCGTGGGCTCGTGGAGATCCACCGGCGCCTCCACGGGCAGCCCGGGCGCGCGATAGACGTTGCGCGCGATGGCCGAGTAAGGCACGGCGTCATGGAGCGCCGAGCGGATCCCCAGCTCGCCCGAGAGCCCCTTGCCCACGTTCCACATCAGCAGGTCGTAGCGCGCCGGGCTGACCAGCCAGGCCTGGAAGCGCCCGGCCATGCCCGGCTTGCCCAGCTCCACCGGTACGTGGACCGGCGCGACCTCGGGCAGCAGCTGGATCTCGCCGCGGCGCAGGGCCGTCAGCGCCTCCGCGCCGTCGTCGATGGCCCGGAAGATCAGCTTGCCCGAGGGCACCGCGCGCGCGGGCTCGTGGAAGTCCTCGAAGCGCTCGAGGATCACGCGATCGGCCTCGAGGGTGGTGATCGCCATCGGCCCGGTGCCGACGGGATCCTGGGCGAAGCGCGACTCTCGACCGCGGTGCGCGGACACCGGGACGATCTTGATCGCCGCCAGAGCCTCGAGGGCCAGCGGCTCGCGCTTGTCGAAGCCCAGTTGGACCCAGCGACCGGGATCCCGCTCGCTGGCTGGCGCGCCCCGGGGCCCGTCGACGATCTCCACACGATCGAAAGTTGGCAGCCCGTTGCGCTCGCGCGACCAGCTGCGCCGCGGGTCGAGCCAGTAGTCCAGCGAGTACTCGACGTCCGCCATCGTCAGCTCGCTGCCGTCGTGAAAGCGGATCCCCGCGGGCACGTGACAGGTGACCGTGGCGACCGCGTACTCGCGATCGACCTCGCAGCGATCGGCGATCGCCGGCTCCACCCAGGGGTAGCGGTCGCCGCTGCGCCGAACCAGGCCCTCGAAGACCAGGTCGTCGGCGATGCGCATGGCCCAGGGCTCCATGTCACCGAGGGGATCGAATTTCCGCGGCAGCTGGGCCAGACCCACGGTGATCGGCTCATTCAGCGCGGGATCCGCGGCTCGCTCTGCCTCGCGCTCGACATCTTCGTCGGCGCCCTCACCAGCATTTTCGGCCGCGTTCGCCTCGCTGCCAGCATCGGCGCCCTCGCCAGCGCTCTCGACCGCGTCCTCGGCAGCGCTCTCGCCCGCGCCCGCGCCCGATCCACAGGCAAGTGCGCCCCGAGCGAGCACCCCACAGGCGATCAGCGTGCGCACCCGAGTCCCCACCTCGCTTTGTTCGGCCATGCTGCCCCGGCAGTCAACTCTCAGCCATGGACTTTTCGCTCCATGGCGTGATAAACGAGCCTTCGCGGTCACATTGGCCCGGAGGCACCCCCTCGATGAAGCTCCTCAAGACGTCTGCCACGCTCGCACACGCTCCGCTCCTCGCCCTGCTGCTCGCGGCCCCGCTCGGCGCCTGCACCGACAAGCAAGAGCAGGCCGCCGGCCCCGAGGAGGAGGTCCTCCCCAACATCCAAGTCGAGCTCCCCGGCTCCCCCGACTTCGACGAGGCCCGCGCGCCCGTTCGCTACGAAGACGAGACCTACTCGATCTTCGGCCTGCGCAAGGACATCGACGAGAACCTCAAGCGTGGCGAGAGCGGCGAAGAGGTGATCGTCAAGGGCTGGGTCCAGGAGATCTACGTGCCCCCCGAGTGCCCCGAGGGCGAGCTGTGCCCCCCCGGCAAGCAGCCCCACTTCTGGATCACCGACAAGGCCGACTCCAAGGGCAAGAAGCGGGCGATGATGGTCGTCAACTACTACTTCCCGATCCCCGAGTGGGACGAGGACACCCAGAAGCTCTGGGAGGAAGAGCCCCTCGTCGTCGTCGAGCTCGGCAAGGAGTACACCATCAAGGGCAAGTTCAAGCGCTTCTCCGACTCCGGCTTCGCCCACGACAACGGCCTGCTCGAGTTCGTGTCCTACAAGGTCACGGACCCCGAGAGCGGCGAAGAGACCTGGATCTCCCCGCCCAACTCCAGCTGGCACCCCAAGACGGTCGCCATGGAGGAGGAGCAGAACCGCGAGATGCAAGATCGCATGCGCGAAGAGGCCGAGAAGCTCAAGAAGAAGAAGGGCGACTGAGCCCTCCCCTGCTCTGGCCACCGCTCTCACCACGACGCTGGCGATATCGAGAACCCGCCCCTGGCAGCTGCCGGCGGCGGGTTCTTCAATTTCCGGGCCCGAGCCCTCAGTCGATCTCGATCGCGCCCGGATCGAAGCTCGGCGAGGCGTCCTCACCCTCGAGCCCATCGCCGCCCGCCGGCTCGCCCTCGCCCTCGCCCTCGCCCTCGGGGCGCTCGAGGTAGTACCAGTCGGCGTCGGCCAGGCGCAGCCAACCATCGCCGAGCTCGACCTGCACCCGCGTGCCGGCGTCGCGGCGGATGTCCAGCTGGGTGTGGGCCGAGCCGGGCGGGTCGCCTGCGCGCAGGCCCGCGGAGCGCCAGTCGATCCACGCCGCGAGCTGCTCGGAGAGCGCCTCGTCGTCGAGCTCGCCGCCGTCTTGGGCCAAGAAACGATCGCGCTCGCGGACCAGGAACACCCGCGCGTCCCCCTGGGCGATCTCCACGCTGCGCGCCCGCTCGAGCCAAAAGCGCAGCGGATCGTCGAAGAGCAGGTCCTCCGAGAGGGCCTCGCAGGCCGCCGCGCTGATCTGCGCGGGGCGGTGGCCGTCGATCTCGACCACGCAGCCGGGATAGAGCGTGAGCGCGGCGGTGTGTCGCTCGCCCCGCTCGGGCAGGACCTCGGCGATCACCTGGCGAAGCGGGGCCTCGACCGGCGCCTCGACCCACCGAGCCGCGCGCAGCCGACCCAGGGCCCACAGCACGGTCTCGAGGCGGACCTCGTCGATGGCCGCGCTGCCGTCGACGTGCACGGGCGAGTCGAGCTGCCACACGCCCATGTCGAGGTGGGCGCTCTGACGCACGCTGCGTCCGCCGGCGCCCGGCAGGATCTCCACGCCTCGGACCTCGCCGGGCTCGACGTGGACCAAGGTCCGCTCGGCGAAGGTCTCCGCGTCGAAGACCAGGCCCTCGGGCAGCTCGCCGAGCACCCGCAGCATCGGCCCGTCGTCGCGGACGCAGACCACCGGCTCGGAGCTCGTCGCGCAGCGCACCCGCAGGCGCTCGTTGGTGTCGGCGTGGATCACCAGGCTCAGGTCGGGGCTGAAGCTCGGCGCGTCCGCTGGATCGCCCTCCCCCGGCTTGCCCGGCTTGCCCGACTTGCCCGGCTTGCCCGGAGGCTCGACGCCGTCCGCGTCCGCGTCCGCGCCCTCGCCCTGGCCCGCGCCCTCGGCGAGCGCGGCCACCTCGACGCGAGCGAGCGCGCCGTACCAGCGCCGGACCTCGTCGCGCGAGACCTCTTCGCTGGCCGCGTCCTCGACCAGCGTCCACTCCCCCGCTCGCCGAACCAGCGTGCGCTCGACGGGGCCCTCGAGGTCGATCTGCACCACGCGGCCGTACTCGTGGGGCACCAGCCGCGGCTCGAGCAGGCTCCCGCCTTCGTCCGCCCGGGCCTCGCCGGGCAGCGGCCAGCGCTCGATCTCCTCGGCGGGCAGGCAGCCAAAGAGCCCCGGGCCGCGATCGACCAGGCGGCGATCGGGGTGACCTGGGCAGGCGCCGCCGACCAGCAAGGTCCGCGTGCGCCCCTCGCCCTCGGTGACCGCCAGCCACGGGCGCAGCGACTCGGCCGGGACCACGTCGCGCTCGAGGAAGGGATCGAGCTGAGCCCGGAGCAGCCGCTCGAGGCGGAAGTCCACGGCCTCGCTGGACAAAAGCGCCGGCGCGCCGCCGGCCCGCACCCGCCAAAAGCCGTCCGCCCCGCGGGCGAGCATCGCCGAGCCCTCGCCGTCTCCCCCGCCCCAGGCCAAGCCCGTGACCCGCTCGGGCTCGAGGTCCAAGAGCCGCTCGGTCAGCCAGGCCTGGGCCGGCTGCTCGACGAGCCAGGCCAGAGACTGCTCGACCACCCAGGGCTCGGCCTCGCCGTCGAGCTGGGCATAGACGCCGCCGTTGGCGACCACGGCCCCGAGCGCGAGGGTGAAGCTCTCATCGGGCAGGCTGATGCGCACGACCCCCTGGCGGCCGATCTTGCGGGCCTCGGGATCGAGGTCGGCCCGCCCGAGCTTGCGCAGGATCGTGGCCATGCGCAGCGTCGACCACAAAAGCTCGAAGTCGTCGTGATCCACGGCCCCGAGCAGGACCTCGTCGCGCAGGACCTGGTGCCCGCCCTCGGGCCCGGGGACCAGGCGAACCAGGGGGCGATCGGGGCCCTGGAGCTCGACGGTGGCCTTGGCCGGATCGGCGTCGACCAGGGTCGGGAACAGGCGCCGGGCGCCCGTCTTGTTGGACACGACCAGCGCGCGGTCCTCGGGCTCGTGGAAGGGATCCGCCCAGGCCAAGAACACGCCGGCGAGGGCGGCCGCCAGGGTCACGAGGGTCGCCGGCCGCGGTCGCAGCCCGCGGATCAGCTCACTGCCCACATCGCGGGCCGCCTCGTGGGCTGCCTCGTGGGCTGCCTCGTGAGCCGCGTCGTCCTCGCGCGCACGCTCCCCGCTGCGTTCGTCGCTCACTTGCGGCGCCTCCACAGCACCAGCAGGCCCACACCGATCGCGAAGCCCGGCAGCCCAAACAGGCACATCCAGGTCATGCGACGCAGCTGCTCGGGCAAGAGCACCAGCTTGACGTGTTCGCGGTCTCGGGGGCGGATGCCCAGCAGGACCTCGCGCTGGGTCAGCCAGCCGATCAGGTTGAGGATCAAGTCTCGCCCTCGGGAGTAGCCCACGTCCTCGCGCAGCCAGGCGTTGAGGGCGAGCTCGTCGGATCCGACCACCACCACCCGGGTGTTTGTCGCCGCGCGCTCGGCCGCGGCGATCACCGGGATCGGGCCGCGGTGGTCGAGCGCTTCGTCGTAGGACACCAGCCCACCCTGCTGGAGGTCCTCGATGCCGGCCTCGGCCCAGCCGCGCGCGCTGGTCGCGAGCAGCACCTCCGCGTCACGGTCGACCCGCAGCTCGCGGGCGTTGAAGAAGGCCACCGGCTCGAAGGCCAGGCTGCGCACCGCGGGGTGGTCGGCCCAGCCGTCTTGGAGGGTGAAGGAGAGCAGGTCCGAGGCCCCGGGCACGGGCGTGGTGTCGACGACAACGCGATCGCCGAAGTGAATCCCGAGCTCGGCGCACAGCGGCTCGAGGCCGTGGGTGACCAGCGCCGGCTTGCCGCGGGCGAACACGGCCCCCGCGAGGATCAGCAGGTCGCCGCCCTGCTCGGCGTAGCGGCGCACGGCCTCGACGTGGGTCTGGGGAAGCGCGCCCTGGGGTCCGGCGACGAGCAGCAGGTCGCAGCCGTCGAGGCCGCGCTCGCCGTCGAGATCGGCGACCCGCGTGTCGAGGTTGGCGTCGCGCAGCAGGTCGCGCAGGTGGGCGTAGCCGTTGAAGGGCTGGAGGTCGTCGAAGGCCGGCTCGCCGTGGCCCTGCGTGTAGCAGACCGTGACCTTGCGGGGATCCGAGACCTCGAGGAACTTGCCGAGCAGGGCCTCCTCGCCGCGGAAGGACTTGACCCGCGGGCCGTTGGCCTGGACCTCGGGGCCCGTGGCGTAGGTGACGAGGTCGCCGGGCAGCAGGTGGGCGCGGCGCAGCTCGGTGCCCTGGCCGGCGCGGATCAGCACCACGCCGTCGGGGAGCTCGCGGCCGCTGAGCCCAAAGTCGTCGACCAGGCGCTCGGCCTCCTGGCGCTCGACGTCGGGGTCGACCAGGGTCACGCGCAGCGCCGGGGACACGGCGGCCATGCGCGCGAGCACCTCGCGCAGCTCGCCGCGGACGGGGTTTTGACGCCCGCCGCCGATCGTCGCGGGCGCCAGCACGATCACGTCGATGGGGCCCTGGAGCTGGACGAGCACGTCCTTGGCCCGCTCCGAGAGCGTGTAGACCTGGTCCCGCGTCCAGTCCCCGCGCTCGCTGTGGTTGCCAGCGAAGACCGCGAGGTGCCCGGCGGCCACGCAGGTCAGCGCTGCCTGGGTGAAGGACTGCCAGTCGCGCCGCGGGTTGACCGCGACGATCGCCAGGGCGATGGCCGCGACCACCACCGCGAGGTGCAGCCAGATCCAGTGGCCGTCGACGATGCCCTGGGCGAGCTCCTGCATCATCGCCAGCAGCGAAGTCCGGCCGATGATCTTCGACAGCCACAGCTCGACCTGATCGGTGAGCAGCCCGGCGAGCAGCACGATCGTGCAGCTGACGAACGTCCCGATCGCCGCCGCGAGCTGGTTGCGGGCGAAGGCCGAGAACACCAGACCCACGGCCAGGAAGCTCGCGCCGCAGAGCATCGCGCCCAGGTAGCCCGAGAGGATCGGCCCGATGTCCGGGGCCATGGTCGGGCCGGCGGCCCCGCGCAGCAGCAGGTAGAAGCTGCCCGTGGGCAGCCACAGCGCGGCGTAGAAGGCCAGCGCCCCCAGGTACTTGCCGATGATCACTTGCGAGGGCTCGAGGGGCGCGGTGAGCAGGGCCTCGAGGGTGCCCTGGCGGCGCTCCTCGGCGACCAGGCGCATGCTGATCGCCGAGCAGATGAAGACCACCGGCAGCCAGAAGATGAAGAAGCTGCCGCCGAAGTAGAACTGCATCACCGGGCCGCGGGCGGCCAGGGGATCGTTGAGCACCTGGAGCAGCAGCGAGAAGTTCCAGCCCTGGTTGAGCAGGAAGAGCGTGCCGACCAGGTAGGCCAGCGGCGTGACGAAGAGCGAGAGCAGCTCCCGGCGACAGACCGCCGCCGTGCCCCGCAGCCAGGCGACCACGCGTCGGATCATCGCGCTCACGCGCCGCCCTCCCGCAGGCCGCTGTCTCGCAGGCCGTCTTCGCGGAAGCCCGTGACCCGGGCGAAGCGCTGCTCGAGGCGCCGGCGCCCGGGCTCGAGGCGCGTCACCGCCAGGCCCGCCGCCAAGCTGGCCTTGCCGACCGCCGCGGCCAGGGCGTCGATGATCGGGCCGTCGGCGATCACCGTGGCCCGGACCATGCCCTCGCGCGGCTCGAGCTCGAGGCGGAGCGGGTCGGCGACGCCCAGCTGGGCCCAGGCCGACTCCACGCAGGCGCGCGGACCGGACGCCCCGCCCTCCGTGGCCCACTCGATCACCAGGGTGTTCCCCGACAGCGCCTCGCGCACGCTCTCGTCGGCCACGACCTCGCCGCGCGAGAGGATCACGATGCGGTCGCACAGCGCCTCGACCTCGGCCAGGATGTGCGAGGAGAAGATCAGCGTCTGGGCGCCCCCGAGGTTCTTGAGCATGGTGCGGATCCCCTGGACCTGGTTGGGGTCGAGGCCGACCGTGGGCTCGTCGAGGACGACCAGCGGCGGCGCGCCCAGGAGCGCGTCGGCGATGCCCACGCGCTGGCGATAGCCGCGGCTGAGCCGCCCGATCGGGGTCTCGAGCATGCCCTCGAGGCCCGAGAGCGCGACCACCTGCTCCACGGCGTCACGGCGTGCGCGACGCCGGATCCCTTTGACGCTCGCGCGAAACTCCAGGTGCTCTCGGACCCGGAGCTCCTGATAGAGCGGCACCTGCTCCGGCAGGTAGCCGACGATCTCGCGCACGGCCAGGGAGTCCGTGGCCACGTCGAGGTCGCCGACGCGGACCACGGTGCCCCGCCGCCGGGGCACGGGCAGGTAGCCGCAGAGGATCCGCATCAGCGTGGACTTGCCGGCGCCGTTTGGGCCGAGCAGCCCGAGGCGCTCGCCCGGGTTCACGCGAAAGCCGACCTCGCGCAGCGCCGGATCCTGGGATCCGGGGTAGCGGAAGGTCAGCCCGCTGACCTCGAGGGAGGCTGGCGATGATCCGATGGTCATGGTCGGCCCGAGCGCCCCGAGGTGTACCGCGAAGCCCAGCTGCGAGTAAGGGCCCGCGGCGCGTTCGTGGCGCTAGCCGGCCTGTCCGGCCGCTTCGCCGTCCACCTTGCCCTCTCCGGCCGCCTTGCCCTCCCCGGCCGCCTGCGCCTCGGCCAGAGCCTTCTCCTCGGCCTCGACCTGCGCGCGGATCGCCTCCGGAGCCGCCCCGGGTGAGGTGTCGACGGGATCTCGCTCGATCTCCGCGATGGCCCAGGTCATCGCCTCCTCGACCTCCTCGTCCTCCTCCACGGCCAGGCGCTTCTTCAAATTATCCAGGTAGCCCGCGAGGCGCTGCTCACCCATGAGCGAAGCGATCGCCCCGCGCACGCGAGGATCGGGATCGGTCTCGAGGGCGTAGAGCAGCGCGAGCGCGGTGCCATTGTCCACGGCCGGAGCCAGGGCCATCACGCAGCCGACTCGGTGCTCCGGGTCCTCGACGTAGGCGCCGTCTTGCTTGGCGGTCAGCCCCTCGAGCAGACCGTGACGGCGCAGCTCGTAGGCGCCGTAGACCTTGGCGGCCTCGTCGAGCTGCTCTCCCTTGACGTGGAGCTCGCCGAGGATCAGCCAGGCCTCGAGGTCGTCCGGGGCCAGCTCCACGACCTTCCACTGCGCCGCGATCGCGTCCTCCCACTGACCCGCATCGGCCAGGGTCAGGGCCAAGACGGCGTGGGTGCTCGGCTCCTCCGGGAGGAGCTCCTGGGCCTGGCGATAAAACGAGATCGCCGAGCGACGGTCGCCCTTCTCCTCGTGGATGGCACCGAGCAACAAGCTCGCGTTGGCTCGCAAATGCGCGTCCTCGGCTTCCTCGGCGACGCGCCGGAGATCCGCCGCGGCCGCGTCGAAGCCCTCCTTGGTGCCAGCCTCCCCGCCCTCGATGCGGGCCTTGGCGCCGCGGTAGAGCGCCTCGAGAGCCTCCGCGCTGAGCGGCGCCGGCTTCTCCGTCGCAGCAGCAGCTGCCTTCTCATCTCCCGTGGGTGTGCCCTGTTCCGCTTGGGACTCGCCAGATTTTGCGGAACCACCGCCGCACGCTCCGAGCACCAGGGTCGCAACCAGGCACGAGAGCACGGCCCTCCCCAGACGAGGGCGCGGGTCGGAGCAGGAACGAAGACGAGGGGGGTTCAGTGGCTCGTGCAAGGTGGGCATCACGGTCTGGCTAGGCGACATCGCGCGGGGGGGAAGGTTGCCACACTCCGAAAGAATTGGTGTACCGTAGCCTCAGTGGGTTTCTTCGGGTCGAGGGTCAGCATTTTGGGTATTGCGGCGGTCACGTCGCTCGCCCCGAGTGCCTGCTCCCTGGACGCCGAGCCCAGCGATCCCTGCGGCGCCATCGACTTCACGCCGACCACGGCCCGCTCCCTCGAGGACGCCAGCACGGTCATGACCCTCAGCCGCGGGGACGGGTGGATCACGATCCTCCGCGCCTGCCCCGAGCTCCTCGGCTGCGCCGCCGAGCTCCGCGTGCAACGGCTCTACGTGGGCGCCGAGCCCGACCAGCTGCTGCTCTCGGGCTCCGGGCGCTGGCTGAGCTACCGCGTCGGCGCCAGCCTCTTTCGCGTCGACCTCGAGGCCGACTCGATCACCCCCCAAGGTGGACCCGGCGACGTCGGCGAGCTGGTCGGCTCCCTGCGCGGCGGCGACTGGATCGTCTACCGCAGCTGGGGCGAGGCCGGCCCCGCGGGCGGCACCGACGAGAGCGAGCTGTGGGCCTACTACCTCGGCGAGCTCCCCGACACCGAGGACCTCACCGAGCGCCCCCACTTTCGCCTCGACGCCGGCCTGGACCTGCGCGTCGCGGCCCTCGGCCACCGCCACGTCGTCGCCCGCCGCCTGCTCGGCGACGGCCGCGAGGAGCTCTACCTGATCCGCGTGGCCCCGGCCCGCAACCACGACGTGCTCGGCGGCACCGAGATCGGCGTCCCCCTCGAGCTCGCCAGCGGCCAGCGCTTCTCTCGGATCCTGATCACCGAGGGCCCCTCCCCGCGCGAGCTCGGTGAGAGCGAAGAATTCCTCGACGAGCTCCCCCTCGACGTCGAGGTCGTCGCGACCTCCGGCGGACGCGTGGGCACCAACGGCCCCGGCACCCCCATCACCCGCGTGTTTCGGGTCTCCGACCGCCAGCTCGTCGACACCATCCACGGCGCCGACGTGCGCACCTCGATGGCCGCCCTCGAGGACGTCCAGGGGCTCAGCGCCGTCTCCCCCGACGGCAGCCACCTGATCTACCTGACCGAGCGCGGCTCGCTGGCGCTGCACGACCTCGAAGACCAGCGCTCGTGCATGCTCCGCCCGGCCGCCAGCGGCTTCGAGCACGTGCTCGCCGGCTTCGGTGCCGACGGCACCATCTACTTCGAGAGCATCGAGGGCTCGGGCAAGGATCAGGTCTACGCCTACGACGCCGCGACCCGCGAGCTCACCCCCCTGACCCACGACGAGGACGACTTTTGGCGGCTCTACGCCGTGCCGCCGGCCCCCCACGTCGACGAGGACGGGCGCGTCTCACCCTGGGTCGTCGTCGCCAACGCCGGCCTCTACGCCGCCCAGGCCCTGGCCCCCCCGCGCAAGCTCGACTACGGCGAGGCCGGCTTCCTGCCCCGGGGAGACGCCGGCCTGTGGCTGCTCGAGGCCGCCGACACCGACACGGCCCACCGCCTGAGCCTGCGCCGCATTCAGCCACAAAGCGGCCCCAGCCTCGCCCTGACCTTCGACACCCAGAGCGCCGACCCCAGCGTCGAATTCGTCGAGCTCCCCGATCCCAACGACCCCAACGACCCCAACGGGGGACAGATGCTCGGCGCGCGCGCCCTCGAGGGCACCCTCGACGAGGAGCAAGACGATCCCGTGCTCGGCGAGCGCTTCACCATGACCTACGGCAGCAGCCACCAGGTCTGCGTGTCCGCCTCGCAGGCGACCAACGCGACCACGCCCTGGTCGGGGCGCTGCTCCAACGAAGATCGCCAGACCCTCTATCTCGACACCGGCCTGCCCGAGGGCGAGCAGCCCCGCTGAGGCTGCGTTCACCGTCCTGAACGGCGCCCCCGGAACGCGTCCGGCGTCCTCCCACGCACCGCGCGTAATCCTCTGAACGGCCCTCGGTTTTCTGCCTTCTGCGTGGCCCCGTTCACACGCCAGTCCCCGGCCGAGGCCGCGCCCGTCAACGGTGAGCGCGGGCGTTAGGCTTGGCCGATGTACAGCCCTCGGCCGCCCTCTCTTCGCGCGCTGCTCCCCGTCCCGCTCGCGGCCGCGCTCGCCCTCGCCTGCGGCGGCGACGATGGCCAGGCCGGGGAGTCCGGCGGCAGCGAAGAAGCCGAGGCGGACATCGGCGCGTCCGAAAGCGAGTCCGAGTCCTCCGGCAGCGAGTCCGAGTCCGGCGAGTCCGAAGCCGATAGCTCGGCGTCCAGCGAGTCCGACAGCGAGTCCGAGTCCGGCGGCGTCGAGCTCGGCCCCGCGGTCTTGCGCGTCAACGTCGGCGGCCCCGCCGTGGGCGACTTCATCGCCGACGACGCCCAGGGCTCGGCCTACCTCGCCAGCCCCGACACGCAGCCTTTCACCCTCGACAGCGTCTCCCCCGACGCCTCGGTCCCCGAGGACCTCCCCCTCGACGTCCTGCTCTCCGGGCGGCGCGAACCCGCGGCGCTCGAGGGCGGCACCGGCCAGCTGCGCTACGCGTTCCCCGTCGAGCCGGGGACCTACCAGCTGCGCCTGCACTTCTCCGGCGAGGCCCCCGAGGGCGCCGCGGCCCAGCTCGTCGTCGATGGCCTCGCCGTGGGCGATCCGCTGTCACTGACGGCGCTGACCGCCGGAGGCTCGGCGGCGACCGTGGTCCACGAGATCACGGCCGAGGCGTGGCTGGACATCGAGCTGATCCGCACGCCCTACGCCGCGATGCCCCAGCTCTCGGCCATCGAGCTGTTTGGCGAGGGGAGCTTGCGCGATGGCCCTGCCGGCGCGCGCTTCCACATCACGACGGCCGGCGGCGGCGACGGGAGCAGCCTCGACAGCCCGGCCAGCCTCGCCCAGCTCCCCAGCCTGCTCGCCGCGGCCGCCCCCGGAGACGAGATCTGGATCCACGCCGGCGACGAGGACTACGCCGTCTCGAGCGAGCTGAGCCTCAGCGGCGCGGGGACCCAGGACCTCCCCGTGGTCATCCGCGGCGTCGGCCCGAGCGGCTGGCACGACCCCGGCCGCCCGCGCATCGTGGGCACCCGCGCCGATCCCTGGACCCCGGAGGGCGACACCGGCAACACGATCTTTCGCGTGCAGGCCGGGGCCGATCACCTGCACTTCGCGAACCTCGAGCTGCAAAACGCGGGCAACGGCGCGTGGCGTGTCGCCGGCCCCGTCGCCGGCCTGCACATCGAGCGCGTGATCGCGACCAATGTCCACCGCCTGCTCGAGGACTACGCTGGCGGCGGCAACGAGGACGCGTCGATGACCGGCCTGGTGCTCGAGGACATCAGCGTGCGCGGCTACGCCCGGGCGGTCGCGCGGATCACCGATGACTCGAGCCAGATCCTGATCGAGGACGTGTTCGGCGACTCCCAGGCCCAGCAGTACAGCGCCTTCTCCACGGGGCTGACCTTCTACGAGACGGCCCACGACGCCACCGTGCGGCGCGCCGTGATGCTCAACCACCAACAGCTCGACGTCGACGGCTACTGGAACGCAGACGGCTTCTCGAGCGAGTCGGGCAACTATGGGCTGCACTTCGAGGACACCTACGCCGCGGGCAACACGGACGGGGGCTACGATCTCAAGTCGATCGAGACGCTGCTGACGCGGGCGGTGGCCGCGGACAACAAGCGGAACTTTCGCTTCTGGGGCGAGGGGGAATTCGTCGACTGCCTGGGCTTGGATCCGAACAAGCGCGGGGGGTCGGGGACGCAGGCGCAGGTTCATGTCAACCCGGGGGCTTCGTTGGTGGTGACGGGGTCTCGCTTCGTCGATGCTTCGGCGGGGACGATCGTGTTCGATGTGGATGGGGATGGGGTTGGGGTGGTCGAGGGGGGGTGTGTGGAGTTTGTTGGGGAGTTGCAGACTGTGGAGGAAGGGGGGAGTTTGATGTTGGTTGGAGTGGATGAGGGGTGTTCTTCTTTTTGATGGGGGTCTCGATCTCTTGATTGGGGGGTCTCGATCTCTTGATTGGGGGGTGTCTCGGTCTTCTGCGGGGAGTGTCTTGCCCGGCGGGCACGCGCACGGGGCAGCAGGGGACCCTCTGTGCTCGGACAGGCTTGCTGACTTCGGCCGAATTCGCTGGGGCGATTGCCTTCCTCTTCGAAGGCCTTTGCGTCGAAGTCGCTGTACGTTCGCAAAACTCGCTCAGAGGGTCCCCTGCTGCCCCTTTTGTGCGCGTCTTTGGCGGGGAGAGGCTCCGCCCCGGTCTGGGGAAGAGTCGGGCTTCTCTTCCCCAGGAGTAGGCGCGCGCTCTTGGTGAAGAGGTGCCACGCCGCTGTCCGAGGGCTCCTCGGCTTGGTCTAGGCGCGCCGTCGTTGGTTGAGAAACCACGCTCGTGTGCCTCATCAGCTTGAAGAAAACACGCCGCTTTTTGGTGGAGAGACCACCTTCGCGGGCCCCCTCTGTTGAAGGAAACACGCCCTCTTGCTGGAGCGAGCACGTTCGAGCTCGACTTCGAACAAACTCGCCGTCTTTGGCGGAGAAGCGCCCTGCCCTCTCGGCGCTATCCTTCTCTTCGAACAGACTCGCCGTCTCTGGCGGAGAAGCGCCCTGCCCTCTCGGCGCTATCCTTCTCTTCGAACAGACTCGCCGTCTCTGGCGGAGAGACTCTCCCGCCCTCGCGGGCCTCCTCTGTTGGTACAGACACGCCGTCCTTGCTGGAGGCCCAAGCGGGGGTTCCTCCGCTTGGTGCAGGCGCGCCGTCTCGAGGGAAGAGGTGCTTCGCTCTCTCCGGGGGCACCTCGGCGTGGTGGAGGCACCTCGGCTTGGTGGAGACACCTCGGCTTGGGGCGAAGAGGTGCTCCGCTCGACGTCGTGTTTCTGCGAAGGCTCGCGCGGCTCGATCAGAGCCCCGGCCGGCTGCTCATCGCATCTTTGACGGGAGAGGTCGAAGGTCCCCCACACTAGCCGCGGCGCAGGCGTGGCCAGGCTGGTGTCGGGAGGTGCTGGCGGGCGGCTGCGAGGGCGCTGGGGAGGGCGTCGGCGATGTCCATGGCGATGGTGCCGTCGGGGGCGGTGAGGTCGCCGGCCAGGCCGTGGATGTGGACGCCAGCGCAGGCGGCCGTCCAGGGGTCGAGGCCGCGGGCGAGCAGGGCTGCGATGGTGCCGGCGAGGACGTCTCCGGAGCCGGCGGTGGCGAGGGCTGGGCCGCCGGTGGTGCAGACTGCGAGGGTCTGTCGGCTGGTGGGGCTGGTGGGACTGGTGGGGCTGGCGACGAGGGTGCCGGCGCCCTTGAGGACGACGATGGTCTGTGTGCGCTCGGCGAGGCGCTCGGCGGCGCTGCGGCGGTCTGCCTGGACGCGGGCGTTGGTCCAGGTGTCGTCGTCTTCGAGGCGGGCGAGCAGGCGGGCGGCTTCGCCGGGGTGTGGGGTGAGGACCCTGGGCCCGGCGGCGGCTCCGGGGGTGAGGAGGTCGAGGGCGCCGGCGTCCCAGACCATGGGGCGCGCGTCTTCGCGGTTCATGGCCTGGATGTCGGCGCGGGCAGCTTCGCTGGGGTCGGTGAGACCGGGGCCGACGACGAGCACGCTGGCTGCGGGGACGCGGGCGGCGTCGGGGCCCTGGGCGATCATCAGCTCGGGGCGACGCTCGATCAGCATCGCGCGCAGCTCGGGGGTGTCGACGCCCAAGGTCGCGAGGCCGGCGCCTGCGCGCAGCGCTGCGGCGCCGGCGAGGATGGCCGCGCCAGGGGTGCCGCCGGTGCCTCCGAGCACGCCCACGTGGCCGCGCCGGCCCTTGTGTGCGGCCTCGGGCAAGGTCGCTAGGGCGGCGGCGACGGCCCGGGGTTCAATCAGCGCGAGCGTCGAGGGCGGGTGATCGGGATCGGCGACCAGCTGGATGTCTGCGACGACCACGGCGCCGGCGTGGTCGCGGGCGGGGGTGAGGTGCAGGCCGGGCTTGCTGCGCTGGAAGGTGACCGTGCGCGCGGCGGTGACGGCTCGGCCCGCCACGGCGCCGGTGTCCACGTCGATCCCGCTGGGCAAGTCCACGGCGACGACCACGAAGCGCGCGGGGTCGAGGGTCGAAAGCCACTCGACGGCCTCCGCGATGGCGCCACGCGGCGCGCCGTGGCTGCCGGTGCCCAGCATGGCGTCGACGATGACGCCGAGGGTGAGGCCCTCGGGCTGCGTGGGCCAGCGCGGCGCACAGGGGACGCCGTGGGCCGCGGCGAGGGTCCGCTGGGCCTCGGCGGCGGGGTTGCGTGACTCGGTGACCAACACGGCGCGCGCGTCCCAGCCACGCCCGTGCAGCTGCCTGGCCACGGCGAAGCCGTCGCCGCCGTTGTTGCCGGGGCCGCACAGGGCCAGCACGGGGATCCTGCGGGGGTCTACGCCGTGAGCGCGGGCCAGCGCGCGCGCGCTGGCCTCGACCTCCGCGCTCACGCACAGGGCGGCGCGCTCCATGAGCACCGGCGAGGGCATGCCCAGCGTGTCCATGGTGTGGCGATCGGCCGCCGCCGCGGCTGCGGCCGTCCACAGCTCGCCAGCCGCGGCCTCTCCCATTGGCTCGTCTGCACCCGCGCCGCCCCTACTCGCACCAGCGCGGTCGCCCTCCCCCGCGCTCACCCGACCTTGCTCGCGATCTCGACCAGCGCCTGATCGGCGATCTCATCGACGATCGCGGCGATCGCCCGCTCATCCTCGCCCTCGACCATCACCCGGAGCTTGGACTCGGTGCCCGAGTAGCGCACCACCACGCGCCCGGCGTCCGCGAGCCGAGCCTCCGCGGAGGCGATCGCGGCGCGGGTGTCGTCGAGCTCGGCCAGCGGGATCTTCTTGGGCACGACCACGCTGCGCGAGAGCTGGGGGTAGCGAGTCATGACCGCGGCGAGCTCCGCCAGCGACTTTTGCTCGCGGATCATCACGGCGAGCAAGAGCAGCGCCGAGACCAGGCCATCGCCGGTGGTCGAGTGATCCAGGCAGACGATGTGCCCGGACTGCTCGCCGCCGAGGTTGCAGCCGCGCTCGCGCATGGCCTCGACGACATAGCGGTCCCCGACCGGGGTGCGGTGCAGGCCGACGCCGACCTCGGCGAGGCTGCGCTCGAGGCCGATGTTGGACATGACGGTGGCGACCACGGTGCTGCCGCCCAGGGCCTCGCGGCGGGCCATGTCGCGGCCGACGATGGCCAGCAGCGCGTCACCGTCGACGATCTCGCCGCGGGCGTCGCAGACCACGGCCCGGTCGGCGTCGCCGTCGAGGGCGATGCCGATGTCCGCCCGGTACTCGCGGACCACGTGCGAGAGGTGCTCGGGGTGCATGGCCCCGACGCCGGCGTTGATGTTGGTGCCGTCGGGGGCGACCCCCGTGCGGACCACGTCGGCGCCGAGCTCGGCGAACACGGCCGGGGCGATCTTGTAGGCCGCCCCGTGGGCACAGTCGACGACCACGCGCAGACCGTCGAGCTCGAACTCCGCGGGCAGCACGTGCTTGACGTGGGTGATGTAGCGCCCGCCCGCGTCCTCGAGGCGGAAGGCCTTGCCGATGCTCTCGCCGTGGACCAGGCGCTCGTCGACGGCCCCGGGCTCCATCAGGGCCTCGATGTGGCTCTCGACGGCGTCGGGGAGCTTGAAGCCGTCGTTGGCGAAGAGCTTGAAGCCGTTGTCCTCGAAGGGGTTGTGGCTCGCCGAGATGACCACGCCGGCGTCGGCGCGCATGGACTTGGCGAGGTAGGCGACCCCGGGGGTGGGCAGCGGACCGGTGAGCATCACGTCGACCCCGAGGGCGCACAGGCCCGAGGCCAGGGCGTGCTCAAGCATGTAGCCGCTGCGCCGCGTGTCCTTGCCGACGACGACCTTGCCCTCGCGGCCAAAGTGCGCGGCCACGGCCATGCCGAAGCGCATCGCGACCTCGGGGGTCATGGGGTGGACGTTGGCGCGGCCGCGGATGCCGTCGGTCCCGAAGAGCTTGCGTGACTTGGCCACGAGCCCGACTATGCCCCACCGGCGCGGGCGGCCGAAAGTCGCGCTCAGCCCTTGCCGTCGGGGTCCAAGACCCCCTGGGGAGACACGCGCAGGCGGATCAGCGGCGGCTCCACGCTCACCCGCCGGCGCAGGGCCTCGGGCACCTCGTCCACCCAGGTGAAGCGCAGGCTCACGGGGATCGGCGCGCCGCGCCTGCGCGCCTCACCGACCTCGACCTCGACCTGCAGCGGCTCCTCGATCTCGGCGAGCTCGCGGATCGCCGAGCGCGGGCCGCGGAGGGTCAGGGCCTCTTGCTCGGGCAGGGCCAGGGCCTCGGCGAGCTCGGGCAGGGCCTCGCGCAGGGCCGGGCCGGTCTCGAGCTCGAGCGCGCGCTCGTCTTGGAGCAGCTCGAGCTCGACCTCGACCTGGACCACGGGATCCTCGTCGGTCGCCACCCCAACGAAGCCCAGGCCAGGGCCCGGGTCGAGCAGGGCCACCGAGGCGCTGAGATCGCTGCGCGCGCCGTCGAGGTCGACGACCTCGGTGTCGAGGGTCTCGATCGCCTCGAGCTTGGACAGGGGGCCGCGCACCGGCCAGCGCTCGGGGTCCACGCGCAGGCGCACGAGTTCGTAGTCGTCGTCGACCTCGCCCACGAAGGCGACCCGGACCGGCACCCGGCGCACGACCACCTCCTCGAAGCGCAGATCCACGGGGTCGTAGTCGAGATCGTCGAGGACCACGCCCTGAGGCATGACGATCGCCGCGGGATCGAGGGCCATGGGCCCGGGGTTGACCTCGCGCAGGTCGAGGAGCGCTGCGCCGAGGTCCTTGGCGTCGAGCTGGTTGATGTTCGCCCAGGGGCCGCGCAGGCTGACCTCGACCTTCTCGGGCAGCTGCGTGAGCAGCACGCGATCTGGGTCCTCGATCGCCCGCAGGGGGACGGTGAAGGTGCGCTCGATCTCGCCGCGGGTGACCACGAAGACGATCACGGCCAGGAAGAAGGCCATGATCTTCGTGCCCCAGTTCTCGGTGGCCGCGGCGACCAGCAGGCCGAAGACACGCGAGAGCGCGCTGGTCTCCTTCATGCCCGGCCGACCTCCGCGGGGCGCTTGCCCTCGGCGTGGCTGGCCGCGGGACCCTCGGCGCCCCCTGCCCCGACCGCCCCGACCGCCCCGACCTGGCTGGTGGCCGCGCGCGGCTCCTCCTTGCCCGCTGGCGGCTGCTCGATCCACGCCTCGATGTGCTCGGCGAGGCCGGCCGCGTCGAGCGGCTCGCTGATCACCCCCGCCTGGGCCACGCGGATCTCTCCGCGCTCCTCGGACAGGACGATCACCAGGGCGTCGCTGTCCTCGCTGACGCCGATCGCCCCGCGATGGCGGGTGCCAAAGCGAGGATCGAGGACCTGCTCGGTCAGCGGGCAGATCACCCCGGCGCGGTCGATGCGAAAGTCGCGGATCAGCACCGCGCCGTCGTGGGCCGTGTTGATCGAGTGCGGCACCATCAAGGCGATCAGTGTCTCGACCTCGAGGGGTGCGTCGATCTCCTTGCCGACGTCGCTGCAGATCTGGAGCACGTCGAACTCGCCCTCGAGGATGAAGAGCGCGCCGATCCGCGCCCGGGCCAGGCGCTCGCAGCCGAGCACCAGCTTCTCGACGGCGCTCGCGGCCGCGTCGTGGCTCGAGCCCGGCAAGAAGCGCTGGCCCATGCGGACCAGCATCCTGCGCAGCTCCTGGTGGAAGCCGACGATCAAGATGATGATCACGTACTCGAGGAAGTAGCGCAGCAGCAGGCCGGTGCCGACGATGTCGAGCTCCCGCGCGACCCAGCCTGCGGCGGCGAGCAGGGCCACGGAGACCAGCACCGGCACGGCCCGGGTACCCTTGAGCAGGCGCAAGATCGCGTAGGCGATGCCGTAGAGCAGGACGAAGTCGACGACGTCCCGCCAGGTCATCGCCGCCAGCAGGTCCGTGAAGTTCACCGCGCCCTCCCCTGCCCGTGCTCGGCCCAGCACGCAGCCACGGCCTCGCGCAGGCGCAGGGCCTCGATGGTCGCCTCGACGTCGTGGACCCGGACCAGGCCAGCGCCGCGCTCGGCCGCGAGCAAGGCCGCGGCCACGCTCAGCTGGCCGCGCTCTCGCGGCGCCTGCGAGGCCCCCGGGCACAGCCGCCCGAGGAAGCTCTTGCGGCTCGCGCCGATCAGCACGGGGCAGCCGGTGCGCGCGGCCAGCTCGGCGCTCGAGACCAGCAAGGCGGCGCTGTGCTCGGCCAGCTTGCCGAAGCCGAGGCCGGGATCCACGACGATCTGCCCGCGCTCGACGCCCGCCGCCTCGGCCGCGGCGACCGCCTCGGCGAGCTCCTCGGCGACCTCGCTGACCAGCGCCTCGAAGCGGATCGCGTGCTGCATCGTCGCTGGATCGCCGCCGCGCAGGTGGCTGATCACCAGGCCGGCCCCGGCCTCGGCGACGACCCCCGCCATCTCGGGATCCGCCAGGGTGCTGACGTCGTTGACGATCGCCGCGCCGGCTTCGAGGGCCGCCCGCGCCACGGCGGCGTGGCGGGTGTCGACGCTGATCGCCACCTCGGCCAGATCGGGCTGCGCGCGCAAGGCCGCGATCACCGGGACCACCCGCTCGATCTCTACGCCGACCTCGACCGGCGCCGAGCCAGGCCGCGTCGACTCCCCGCCGACATCGAGCACGTCCACCCCCGCCTCGACCCAGCGCCGACACTGCTCGACCACGGCCGCGAGCGCAGGGCGCTCGTTGCCCTGCTCGAGCCAGCGCCCGCCGTCGGAGAAGGAGTCCGGCGTGAGGTTGACGATCGCCATCACGCGGCAGCGATCGATGTCCAGGCTGCCCCTGGCGTGACGCCAGCGTCCGGCTCCGGCGGGTGCCCAGGAGCCCCCTGCCCCACCCTCGGTTTTCGCCCCCTCCGCGCCCGGCCGGCCGGCGTCCGCTGACCCCTCGGAGGACGCCAGCGACGCTGCCAAGCCGCGCTCGGAGCTACTTTGCATACTGCTTGGCGTCGATCCCGTAGCGACGCAGGAGCTTGTGCAGGTACTTGCGGTCCATGTCGACCTCGCGCGCGGCCCTGGAGATGTTGCCCCCAGCGCGGTCGAGGAGCCAGTGCAGATAGGCCTCCTCGAAGCGCTCGATGACCCGCTCTTTTTGCTCGCGGAAGGTCAGCGTCGGGTCGAAGGCCAGCGGACGCTGCGGCTCGTCGACGCTGCGCTGCTCGGCGGTGACCAGATCGATGACCCCGTCGGGGCTCAGGTAGGCGCTGCGCTCGACGACGTTGCGCAGCTCGCGGACATTGCCAGGCCAGTCGTAGCCGACGAGCCGCGCCATCGCGTCGGAGTTCGGCGCACGCCACATCCCCGGGGGCAGGCGCCGCGAGAACACCTCGATCAGCAGGGGGATGTCGTCACGACGCTCGCGCAGCGGCGGCAGCTCGCAGGCGACCACCGAGAGCCGAAAGTAGAGGTCCTCGCGGAAGTCGCCCGCGCTGACCATCTCGGTGAGATCGCGGCGGGTCGCGGCGATCACCCGGACGTCGACGTGGTGCTCCTCGGCGCCCCGACGAAAGCGTCGGTCCTCGATCACGCGCAGCAGCTTGGGCTGCACGTCGAGGGGGAGCTCGTCGATCTCGTGCAGGCAGAGCGTCCCGCCAGCCGCGAGCTCGAAGGCGCCGCGGCGTCGCGCCCCGTCCTCGGGCAGCTCACCAAAGAGCTCGACCTCGAGCTGCTCACCGCTCACGGCGCCGCAGTCGACGACCACGTAGGGCCGCATGCTCCGCAACGACGCGTCGTGGATCGCCCGCGCGAGCAGGTCCTTGCCAGTGCCGGTCTCGCCGCGCAGGAGCACCGTGACGTCCTTGTCAGCCACGCGCTCGAGCACGCCAAAGACCCGGCGCATGGCCAGGCTGCGCCCGATCACCGGGCCGAAGCGATCGGCCTCGCTGGGCAGCAGCTCGGCCCGCCGCTCGCGCGGTACGAAGCGCAGCTCGATCTTGCCCAGGCCGATCACGTCTCCGGGGGACAGCCACGCGTCGCTGATCTGCGCGCCGCCCACGAAGGTCCCGTTGGTCGAGCCCTTGTCGACGATGCGATAGCGCCCGTCCTCGCGGCGAATCTCCGCGTGGATACGGCTGACCGAGTCGTCCGGGAGCACGACCTCGCACTGCCGCGACTTGCCCAAGCTGATCGGGTCGTGGACCACGTCGACCTCGCGGCCGCGCAGCTCCCCCGACATGATCAGCAGACGAAAGCCACGATGACTCAGATCGGGCCCGTCATCGGCCACGACCGTCGAAGGAACTTGCTCATCGCTGCGCACCACCTCGGCGAAGCTAGCAAGGATGGCCGGGCTTCGAAACGCGAAGAGGGCCGACTCGACGTCGACCCTCCTCTCTTTCGATCGGCCCCTGTGGGCCTGTCTCACCCTCCCGAGCCCGGATCCCACTGTGCTCGACCGTGAGCGACGCTCACGGACGGCTTTTGCGTAGCCCACCACGGCTACTGGGAGACCGTCGTCGACTGGCGCGACGACGCCGGGCTGCTCGCGGTCAGATATAAAAATCGATGACCGCGACTCCTCGCTGGTCTTTGCCCTCATCGGAGCCAGCCCCCGGACGGGCGGGCTCCCGCCACTGCGGTGACTCGAGGGGGAGTTGAAGAACCGGCCGCTGCTCCTCGAAGCGCGGCAGGGGGTGGTGATCTCGGCGTCGGGTGGTGTTGGACCGGGCCATGGTGTCGGCTTCTTTGCTGCGGTCAGGTGTGACCACGCTGACTTTAGATGCAACTCCTAAACCAGTCGTGCGCTCGCTCGCTCGCGCGCTGGAGGGTGGGAATTCTCGCCCACTTGCGTGCGACGAAAAAATTCCCGACAGCGGCGAGCACGACATCGCTGTCGTGATCGAGGTGCGAGAACCGTCAGGCGTCGTGCTCATCAGCTGGCGAATTCATGCTAATCCGGCCAGCAGAAGCCGCAACCGTTGATTTTTCAGGTCACCGAGTGTTCTACATATCCCACAACGTAGTGGGAACCCTCACCCGGAATCGCGGCCATGTCCGCGAGATCATTAGAAATCGACGACGACCCAGCGATCTTTTTCGCGTTCTAGCCGCGCGAATTCACCGTCGCCGAGATCGAGAATAGCCTGGTGGGCATCCTGGCGGATGGTACCAGACAGATGCGCAGCGAGGCGATCTCGGGCCTCTTGTAGCACCTTGGCTTGCTCGCCATCTGTCCAGGCCTTCTCCAGATCTTCGGTCGAAAGACCCATGCGATAGCGGCGAGGCGCCAGGTCGAGCATCACGTCCCAACGCCCCTCACGACTCGCACGCACCAAGCTACGCAGGGCCTCGCGCGGCGTCGATTGTCCAAAGTAGACCGTGGGGTCGCTCGCAAAGCGCCAGCCCTTGTCGGTCCAGATGACCTCCAGGACCTCGTCGTTGCCCAGGTAGAGCAGCGCCTCGGGTCGGGCGCCGGTCGGCGAAGACAGACGCTCCCCCCACTCGGCCTCGTCGGCGAGCAGGGTCTCGTAGTCGAGGCGCGAGCGACTCGCCGGCAAGACCTTGGCCTCGATGTCCTCGTGCTCTTGGCGGCGGACCGCTTTGCCGAGGTCATCACAACTACGTACGAGCGCGCGCGCCTGACCGCCGCAGCCGGAGACTAGCCATGAAGCGGCAAGTAGGGTGGCCACGACCTTGGGGCTCATACGTAGATCCAAGCTCACTTCAGCCGTCCCCCTCGCCCGCATCTTCCTTGGGCTTGTCCTGGACGACCGCCGTGAACTTCGCCGAGCTGCGCACCGCTCCCTCGCACTCCACCCTACCCGAGAACTTGCCGATGCGACCAATCCGCTCGGCCTGGATGTGAATGTCGAGGACATCCCCGGGGACCACCGGCGCGCGGAATTTGGCCTCCTGGATGCCCATGAACAGGCACAGTTGGGTCTCGGGGTCGAAGGCGTCGGAGAGCTGCGCGAGCAGCACCGCGGCCTGGGCCATGGCCTCGACCTGGACCACCCCCGGGAGGATGGGCGTGCCGGGGAAGTGCCCCTGCAAGATCGGGTCGCTCATCGAGACCAGCTTGCGCGCGTGCAGGGTCTCCGAGGGTGTCCAGCTCACGACCCGATCAATGAACAAGAAGGGGTAGCGATGCGGGAGCATCGTCTGAATCTGAGTGATGTCGAGGGCCATCGCGCTGGCCCGGGAGCATACCCTACTTGTACTTCTTGTCGTAGCGCTTGATGACTTCGTTGGTCAGGTCGACGCCGTCGGCCACGTAGAGCACCGTGGTCTGATCGCGGATCAGCACCAGGTCGAGCTTGAAGTCCTTGGCCATCTCCTTGGCCAGGGACTGGCAGTTGGCGTACATCACCTCGAGGGTGCGGGCCTCCTGCTCGGCGAGCTCCTGCTGGAGCGTCATGTACATGCTCTGGAGCTCGTAGTAGTCGCGCTGGAGCTTCTCTTGGGCCTGGGCCAGCGCGTCCCCCTGGAGCTGGGCGAGCTTGGTCTGGTCCTGCTCGAGCTTCTGGCGGCGCTTGTCGAGCTTCTTTTGCTTCGAGGTCGACGCCGACTCGAGCTTCTGGCGGGCGCTCTTGCCCGCGGAGGTCTCGTTGAGGATCCGCTGCATGTCGACCACGGCGACCTTGCCGACGTCGGGGACCGCAGCCTCGGCGGTGCTGGACTCGACGAGCGCGGCGCCGGTGAACAGGGAGGTCGAGAGCAGGGCCACCCCGAGCAGGCGGCGGAGCTTGGCGGTGCGTACGTGGCTCATTTGAACTTCTTGTCGTAAGCGACGATCACCTTGTTGGTGACGTCGAGCTGGGGGTTGGCGTAGAGGACCGTGAGCTCCGAGCGCACCATGACAATCTGGATGCCCTCTTCCTTGGCCATGGCCTTCACGATCGCCGCCGTGTTCTTGTAGATCTTCTCCATCAGCAGCTCTTCCTTCTTGAGCAGGTCTTCCTGCTCCTCCTGGTAGAGCTGCTGAAGCTCGAGCTCGGCCGCCTGGAGCTCCTGAGAGCGGCGCATGAGCTCGGCCTCCGAGAGCATCGCGGCCTTGGCTTGGAGGTCGTCGAACTTGCTCTGGAGGTCCTTGGCCTTGCGCTCGAGCTTGGCCCCGCTCTTGGCGATGGCCGACTCGAGGTTCTTCTTGGCCTTCTTGCCCTGGGTGGTCTCGAGCAGCACGCGCTGGAGATCGACCAGGGCGATCTTCTTGGTTTGCGGGACCGCAGCCGCTGCGGTGACCGGGGCCAGCATGGTCGCGCTCACGCCCAGGGCGGAGACAGCGAGGGTGCTGGCCAGGAGCAAGGACCGGGTTCGCAGACGCATGATCGGAGCGGACATACCTGGGGTCGCTGGTTCGGGCAAGCCGACGCGCTCTACGACGGGCGAGGCACGACCTCGATTCAAGGTCACGGTCGGCGGCCGAGAGCAAACTTCGTGCGCTGGTTCCGCTTTCGCCCCAGTCGCCAGAACAGCTCTGCCCGCGCCGTGAGCCAGCTCAGGGCTCTTCGCCCTCTGCCTCGGTCCCGGTCGTGGCCTGGGGCGCGGCCCGGGGCTCACGGCGATGCGCGAGCGCAGCTTCTGCCGCGGCCTCCCAGCCTTGCGCGCTCGACTGCACGTAGCGCCGCCTCGGCAGGTGGTCGCGCAGCGGCTCGGGGAGGTAGCTGTGATGGCGCGAATCCACGTTTCCCTCGAGATCGTGGGGGTAGCGGTAGCCCTGGCCGTAGCCCGACTGCTTCATCAGCTTGCTGACGGCGTTGCGGATCTCCAGAGGCACCGGCAGCGGGCCGCGCCGGCGGATCTCCTTGCGCGCGGCGAAGTAGGCCTTGATCGTGGCGTTACTCTTGGCCGCCAAGGACAGATAGACCGCGGCCTGGGTCAAGGGCAGCACGGCCTCGGGCATGCCCACGAAGCGCGCCGAATCGGCGGCGGCCTGGGCGACCACCAAGCCCTGCGGATCGGCGTTCCCCACGTCCTCGGCCGCGAAGATCACCAGCCGCCTGGCGACGAACTCGAGCGGCTCGCCGGCCTCGAGCATGCGCGCCATCCAGTAGACCGCGGCGTCGGGGTCGCTAGCTCGCATGCTCTTGATGAACGCGGAGGTCACGTTGTAGTGCTCCTCGCCGTCGCGGTCGTAGCGGAGCGTGGACTGGCCCAGGGCCTCGGCGACGAGCTCGGGGGTCAGCGCGGGGCCACGGGGCGCTTCGTCTGCTGCCTGACCATCTTGCTCCTCCCCTTCCCCTTCTTCCCCCTCGACGTCGGGGTCGGCGGGCGCGTCTTCGTCTTCTTCGAGCTCGGGATCCTCCTCGAGATCCGGCACCAGATCGACGGCCAGCTCGAGGCTGTTGAGGGCCCGGCGCGCGTCGCCCTGAGACGCCAGGGCGATCGCCCCCAAGAGCCGATCTTCGGCCTGCACCCCGCGCGCCCCCAGGCCACGATCGGGATCTTCGAGGGCCCGGCGCAGCAGCGCGACGAGCTGCCCCAGGCCCAGAGGACGCAGCTGCAAGACGCGGGCGCGGCTGAGCAGGGCGGCGTTGACCTCGAAGCTGGGGTTCTCCGTGGTCGCGCCGATCAGCCGGCACACCCCGGCCTCGACATGAGGCAAGAGCGCGTCTTGCTGGGCCTTGTTGAAGCGGTGGATCTCGTCGACGAAGAGCAGCGTGGCCCGGGACTCGTAGTCGCGGCGGCGACGGGCTCGCTCGATGATCGCCCGCAGCTCGCGGACCCCAGCTTCGGTCGCCGACACGGTCTCGAACACCGCTCCGGTGCCCGCGGCGATCACCCGCGCGAGGGTCGTCTTGCCGGTCCCCGGCGGGCCCCAGAAGATCATGCTCGGCACTCGGTCGCTCTCGACCACGCGGCGAAGCAGCCGACCGGGCGCGGTGAGGTGCTCTTGGCCCACGCACTCGTCGAGGCTCCGCGGACGCATGCGCTCCGCCAGAGGGGCGAACGCGGGGTCGCTCGCCCGTGCACGAGCGAACAGGTCTTCGTCTTCGACGGCCATGGACGCGAGCGGATCGATAGCAGATCACCGCGCCCGCGCCGACTGGGGGGCGAGCGCCCCTCCCTTGTCTGCCCTTTGGGCCGCCGCTACCCTCCGCCCCATGTTCCGCGCCAGGTGGCTCCGCACGCTCACGCTCTCCTCGCTCCTGCTCGGCGCCGCCCTCCCCCTCGGCGCCTGCAACAAGGGTGATCTCGTTGCGACCAGCGTCCCGGCCGAGGGCGTCTCGCTGCGCTACGACCTCGCCCCCGGCGCGACCCTCGACGGCACCGTCAGCCGCCGCGAGACGCTCAGCTCGCGCGGCGCGCAGATGACCCGCTCTCTGGCCTTCACCGTCCAGCTAGTCGTGCAGAGCCTCGACGAGAAGGGCAACGCCCTGGTCGCGGCGACCATCGACAACATCGAGATCGACTGGAACATGCCCAACATGCCGATCTCCATGGCGGAGTTCAACGCCCAGTCCAAGCAGCGGCTCGAGGGCGCGACGATCCGCTTCTTCGTCGATCCCAGCGGCCGGGTCTTCGACGTCCCCGCGCCCCCGCCCGACCTCCAGGAGGCCGAGGCCCAGGTGCTCGAGGGCGTGCTCGAGGGCCTGACCTCCGCCTTCTTCGTGGTCCCCGAGGACCAGCTCGGCGCCGGCGAGACGTGGGAGAACGACGACACCCGTGGCCGCGAGGGCAAGCTCGGCAAGTACATCGTCGACAACGTCCGCGGCCAGCTCGAGGGTCTCTACCAGCACCGCGAGACCAACCAGCGCCTCGCCAAGCTGATCATCGACCGCGACCGCACCGAGACCACCACCACCAAGGACGGCTCGAGCGAGATCCGCGTGCGCGAGGCGACCAGCGTGCTCTTCGACGTCGACGCCAAGTACATGAGCGCGATCGAGAGCAAGATGACCCGCAGCCAGGGCGCGACGACCACCAGCGTGCGCTTCCAGGCCGACTGGACGCGCTCGGTGGCGGGCAAGAGCCCCGGCGGCGCTGCGGTGGCCCCCGCCGAGGGCGCCGACGTCCAACAGATCGCGGATCCTTGCAGCGACGACTACGTCGGGCCCGAGGACTGCGCGGATCCTTGCAGCGTCAACTACATGGGTGACGAGGCCTGCGACGAGGGCGAAGGCGACGCGGCCAGCACCGATGAGGCCGGTGGGGCCGGTGAGGCCGGTGAGGCCGCCGAAGACGACGCTGGCGAGGACAGCGACGCCGCTGCCGAAGACGACGCTGGCGAGGACAGCGACGCCGCCGCGGGCGGCTGAGCGACGCGCCCAACCTGCGCGCCCCTGCCTCGACGCGGGGGCGCTCCACTCGTCTGGCGGCCGCTCAGCGCTCTCGCTCGCGCTCGTCGATCTCCGCCAAGAACCCCCCCAGACGCCGCGTGAGCTCGTCGGGATACTCGGCAGGCAAGGCGTGGGTCGCCTCGTCGAGGACCTCCCAGCGCGCCCCGGGGATCGCAAAGGCCATCTCGCGCAGGCGATCCACCGGCACGAAGTCATCGCGGGCCCCCGCGACCACCATGGTCGGGACGTCGATCTCTGCGAGCACGTCGTCCCCACAGTGGCGCTGGGCCTGCTCGAGCATCGCCAGGAAGAGCTCGGGGTTGATCGCCGCCATGCCGCGCAGATAGAGCTCGAAGTCGCGGCTGTCGATGCGATCGCGGTTGACCTCGAAGCGCAGGCCAAAGTCGAAGGCCTGGCGACTGGGCAGGATCGAGCGCCACAACCTGGTGGTGGCCTCGCTGGCGATCGACGCCGCGGCGACCACCAGAGGCAGCGCGAACCCAAAGGCGTTGGTCCCCCGGAAGGAATTCAGCGGCTGCCCCGGCGGCCCCGCCAGGGAGATCAGCCCAGCGGTGCGCAGGTGGTGGCGCCTGTAGAACTCCACGGACACCTGAAAGCCCATGGAGAAGCCCAGCACGACCACGCGGTCGAGGCCGAGCTGATCACAGCAGGCCGCCGCGTCGTCGGCGAGCACGTGCATGCCCAAGCGCCACGGCCGCGGCGGGCTCGGGGACTTGCCATGACCGCGGTAGTGCATCAGCACGACCTGGCGGTCTGCCGCCAGCTTTGGCGCCAGGCGACGGAAGGCCCAGCCCGCGCAGCCGATCCCGTCGAGGATCAGCAGCGGAGGCCCGACCGCCTCCCCCTCCGCACGGCGGGCACGCAGCGAGCGGACGTAGAGCCGCGCGCCGTCGTCGCGCAGGATCCAATGGCGCTCGACCAGCGGTCGGCGAGCCCGGCCCTGGCCGTCGATTTCCGCGCTTTTCAGGGTTCGAGCCGCTGGCTCGGTCTGCGCGGTGTCAGAGACGGAGCCGGCCTTGGGACCGGACACGCGCGCCTCCGTGCCCCTCAGTCGTCGTTCTTACCGCGGACGTCATCTTCCATGTCGTCCTCGATATCATTGACGCTGGGGAACTTCATGATCTCACGCCGGGCCAGCTTCCAGGCCTTCTGGACGATCCACGAGAGAGAGCGATCCTGTCGGGTCGCCTCGTGCTGAATCTCTTTCAGCATCTCTTCGGGGAAGTAGAGGCTCTGCTTGCGCTTATCGGAGCTGGCCATCCGTCAAATATCTCCCGTGTCTGGGATGAGACGCGAAACGGTAGGATAAGGTGGGATCACAGTCAACCGTTTACCACGATGTCGTGCGAATCGGCCCATGTGGGGCCATGACCGGAGGATCTGCGACCCCTACGAAGAGGTGGGTACGCGTCCAAGCTGAAACCTCCGCGCTGACTCGGCGAATACTCGGCACCGGCGACGTTCTACCGACACGCGACCACATGGGGGACGTATTTCCCTTGTCTGTCGAGCGCTCGACCGGCTACTCTCCCGCCCCCGGGTCTCTCGGGCAAGGCCGAAAGGACGGTTTTCGCCGATGACGTCCTCCCATTTGAGCGACAAGCAACTCCTGAAGTTCAAGGGCCTCCTGCTCGAGAAGCGCCAGCGCCTCTTCGAGCACGCCCACGAGACCTTGGCCAACGAGATGGTCCTCTCTCCCGACGATCGCTTCGACGAGGTCGATCAGGCGTCGAGTGAGTACATGCAGGCCTTCTCGTTTCGACTGCGTGGCCGCGAGCGCCACCTGATGAACAAGATCGAGATCGCCCTGCGCAAGATCGACGAAGGCACCTACGGTGTCTGCGAAGAGTGCGAAGAGCCGATCTCGACCAAGCGCCTCGAGGCGCGCCCCGAAGCCCCCTTGTGTATCCAGTGCAAGGAGGCCCAGGAAAAAGAAGAAGCAGTCTACGCCGACTGAGCCTGCTCGCGGCGAGCCCCGCTGCGCCCCGCTGCGTTCGCCTCCTGGGCGAGCGCGAGCGCGCCCGCGTCAGTGGCGGCACCCCCGAGCACTCCCCTCCTCCCCCTTCGGCGCACTTGGCTGGAGGCTCGACCCCTGGCGGGCTGCGGGCTTCCTTGGTAGCCATTGCCCCTCCAGGTCATGCATCCGATCCTCTTCGAAATTGGTGAAGGCTCCCCGGTCGCGGCTTACGGTCTGTTCTTGGCCGTGGCGATGGTCATGGGCTGGGTCCTGAGCTTGCGCCTGGCCAAGCTCGACAAACTCCCGGCAGATCTCCTCGGCACGGCCTACGTGCTCTCCGTCGGCGGCGGGCTGTTGGTGGCGCGGCTGATGTGGCTGTTCTCCAACGGCCGCGGCGGCGATCTCAGCGAGCTGATCAGCCTCCAGGGCGGCGAGCTGCTCGGCTTTGGCGGCGTGCTGGCTGCGCTGATCATCGCGGGGCTCTTTTGTCAGGCCCGCAAGATCCCCACCTGGGCCTGGCTCGACGCCGCGGCCCCGGCCTTTTTGATCGGCGTGGTCATCGAGCGCATCGGCGCCTTCTTGGCTGGCGCCGAGTTTGGGCACTACGTCGACCCCAGCTTCTTCATGGCCGTGCGCTTCCCGGCCGAGTCCCCGGTCTACGCCCTGCACCACAGCGAACTCGCGGGCCTCGGGGTTCCGGCCGAGCACTCCTTGCCGGTGCACCCCTCGCAGCTCTACGCCGCCGTCGCGGCCGTGATCGGCGTGGTGATCGCCTTTGCGATCCGCAAGCGTCGCCAGTACTCGGGCCAGGTCGCTCTCTTCGCCCTCGCCTACTTCACCATCGTCCGCTACCTCATCGAGGATCCCTTCCGCTGGGACAGCACGCCGCCGATCCTCGGCCCCGTCACCTTGGGCCAGGTCACCGCCGTGGCGGTCGTCGGGGTCGTGATCGCGGCGCACTACAGCCGCCTGCAAAAGGCCACCGAGGACCCCAAGGGCTTGCAGCAGTGGCTGGGTGGCCCGTGGACCCCCGGCTGGGACGATGGCAAGAAGAAGAAAAAGAAGAAGAAGAAGAAAAAGAAGAGCGCCGCCAAGGCCAAGCCTGCCGAGACCAAGTCTTCCGAGACCAAGTCTTCCGACGCCAAGTCGGACGACTGAGCGCCTCGATGGGCTCAGCAGCCACGACATGGCCGAGCCCACGCCCGTCTTGCTCCTCCATGGTGCCCTGCGCTCGTCGCTGGGCATGAAGCCGACCGCGCGCTTCTTGAACCAGCGCGGCTTCGAGGCCCGCGCCCTCGGCTACCCGACCCGGCGCGACGATCTCGACGGCCACGCCGCTCGCCTCGAGGCCACGCTCCACACCTGGCTCGCCGGGCGCGAGCTCGAGATCCTCGGCCTGCTCACCCACAGCATGGGCGGCCTGGTCGCGCGGGCCCTGCTCGCGCGCGAGGGCGTGCGTCGCCTGGCCGCTCGCCAGCGCCTGGTCATGCTCGCGCCCCCCAACCGCGGCTCGACCCTGGCCGTCCAAAACCGCGACTTCGTGCCATTTCAGTGGCTCTATGGCCGCGCCGCGGGCGAACTCCAGCCTGCGCGTGCCGAGGCCCTCGATCCGCCGCCGCCGAGCTGCGAGACCCTGATCTTGATCGGCGGCACGGGGGACGGGCGCGGCTACAACCCACGCATCTCGGGTGACGACGATGGCGTGGTCGCGAGCGCCGAGACCGGGCTCCCTGGCCTGGAGCCAGAGTTTGTCGGTGGCCTGCACTCGACCTTGCAGTGGCGGCCAGCAGTGCTCGAGCGCGCGGCGAGCTTTCTGGCCGCGGGTTGCTAGTCGGTGCCAGCTCGGCCGCCGCTTGACGTGACTGGGTGGCCGCCGTAGGGCTGAGTCCAGCCTCATGCGCTTCGAGACCTCGCGCGACTACGCCCACCCGCACCGGCCCCTGCCCCTGCGCGCCCTCAACTCGCTGCCCTTCGGCAAGCGGCTGGAGGTCGACGCCCTGCTCGCCGCGGCCCGGCGCGCGGCCAAGCTCGAGGAGCTCGCCGAGCCGCTCGCGCTCGAGTTCCTCGCCCAGCTCGTCGCCTCGCTCGAGCGCGAGGCCTCGCTGACCACGACGGGGCGGCTGCTGACCGCGACCAACGCCCGCACCAACTTGATCGTCAACCTGCGCGCGGCGGCCTGGGCCGAGCGCAGCCCGATCTTCGCCACCCTCCCCCTGGCCCGGCCGATCATGATCTGCGGCCTCGCGCGCAGCGGCACGACCTTGCTGCAGCGCCTGCTCGCCCAGCTCCCGGGGGCCCGCGCGCTGGCGACCTGGGAGGCCATCGAGCCGATCCCCCCCCTCGACTGGCGGCCGCCCGCGTCCACCCCCTCGGACGCCCGGATCCGCAAGGCCAGGGGCGCCGAGACCTTCCTGCGCTGGCTCAGCCCCGACCTCTTCGCCGCCCACCCCATGGACGCCCTCGCCCCCGAGGAAGAGGTCATGCTCCTCGACAAGCTGTTCATGAGCAGCGTGGCCGAGACCAGCTACCACGTGCCCAGCTTCGCGCGCTGGCTCGAGGGCCAGGACCGCACCCCCGCCTACCGCTGGCTCGCGCGCTGCCTCCGGCACCTCCAGACCCAGCGCGGGGGCGACTTTTGGGTGCTCAAGTCGCCCCACCACCTCGAGCACCTCGACACGGTCTTCGAGGTCTTCCCCGAGATCACCGTCATCCAGACCCACCGCGATCCCAGCGAGACCGTGCCCTCGTTTTGCAGCCTGGTCGCCCACGGCTGGGGGGTGATGAGCGACCGCGTCGACCCCCGCGAGGTCGGCCGGCACTGGTCCCGCAAGATCGAGCGCATGCTCGCGCGCGCCATGGCCACCCGCGACGCCCGCGACGATCGCAGCTTCGTCGACGTGTTCTACCGCGACCTGCTCGACGACCCCCTGGCCGTGGTCGAGCGCCTCTGCGCCCAGCTCGAGCTGCCCTGGGACGAGGGGATCCGCGCCAAGCTCGCGACCTGGCTCGAGTCGCACCGCCAGCACGAGCACGGCCTGCACCGCTACGCCGCCGAGGACTTCGGCCTGCGCCGCGACGATCTCGACGCTCGCTTCGCGGGCTACCGCCAGCGCTTCGAGCTCGGCTGAGGCCAAGCCCGAAGCGCGAGCGATCTAGGATCCCGTGGTGGAACCCAGCGCGGGCTCCTAGGAGCCCGTGGTGAAACCCAACACGACACCTCGCTTGGTCTTTTCGCCGAGGGCTTTGTCGCCAAAACTTGCAGTACGCCCGGTACAGCTGCGCTTTGGCTTCGCGCCCTCGACGAAAATCCCGGCGCCAGGAGCCGCGCTGGGTTCCACCACGGGCTCCTAGCGTGCGATCAGCAGCTGCTGCTCGGCGGCCTGCACCGAGTTGGCGTACTGCGCGAGCGCCCGATAGTCGCTGAGCTCGACGATCCCCGGCTCGAGCACCGAGCGGCTCTCGAGGACCACGCGATCCGAGCCCTCGCCGCCCTCGACCAGGGTCCGGGTGTAGCGCCCGCGCGCGCCCTCGAGGGCGACGTCCGCGGGCAGCTGGCTGAAGGTCCGGCCGTCGAGCTGCACGCTGACCTTGGCCTCGAGGATCGGGGCGTAGCCGATCACCAGACCGCTCCAGCGGCTGGGCAGCCGGGTGTAGCCGGTCGCGAGATCCAGGGGCACGGTGGCCGCCAAGGTCGCTAGCTGGCCGCCCTGGACCACGCCGCCGTTGCGCACGCTGGCCGTGAAGTGGACGATCAGCGGCTGCTCGAGCTCCCACTGGTTCTCGAACTCGAGCTCCCCGAGGTCGAGGGCGGCCACGGGCAGGATCCGCCGCAGCTCGGCCTCGGCGAACACCTCGGGGATCTTGTCGGCGTCGACCTGCTCGAAGGCGTCGCGCCACAAGATGGCCTCGAGGCCGCGCAGCTCGATGGTCCCGCGCAAGCTCCCGCGGCCCTCGGCGTCGAGGGTGAGCTCGAGCTCCCAGCGCCGCAGGTCGCGGTAGGCCGCCGGGTTCGCCGGCACCTCCACGCGACCAGGCGCGGGCTCGTCGGCCTCCAGCTGCACGCGCAGGGCCTCGCCCTCGGCGTAGCTGGGCGAGAGGTAGCCGATCGGCACGACCTCGGAGGAGGTCCCCACGAGCAGCGGCTGACCATCGGGGCCCTGCAACGCGAGCATCGCGGTGTCGTAGGCCTCGACGAGGGGGTTGGCCGTGGGCCCGTCGTAGATCCGCGGGCCAAAGCGATCGCGGAGCAGCCACAGCTCGCTGTCGACGCCCGCGACCTCGAGCATGGCCCGCAGCAGCATCAGCCGGCTGCCCTGGCGCGCCGAGAAGGTGACCGTGGCCGGGACGGTGAGGTCGCCGGCCTCTTCGATCTCGTCGACCACCCAGCGCCACAGCGCGTCGAGCTTGTCGTAGTCGTTGTCGTAGCCCGCGCAGATCTCGGCGACGGTCGCCCGCAGCTCGGGGTTGCTGCGCTGGCCCGGGCGGATCTCGACGGCGAGGTTGTCGAGCCAGTCCTGGATCTTCAGCGGCACGTGGGCCTGGATCATCGGCAGCTCGTCGAGCATCGAGCGCGAGGCCGGCTCGGCGCCCAGGCGCGGGACCTGATCCGCGCGGAAGGTCAGCTCGCGGTAGCTGCTCTCGCCCGGCTCACCGACGAGCTCGACGCGGCGCTCGCTGGGCACGGGCGCGTCGTTGCGCGCCTCGATCGCCAGCGCGTCCATGGACGCGGGCGCGAGCACGATCAGCTCGGAGCGGTGAAAGGGGATCTCCGCCGACTGGAAGCGGAAGCGGCCGAGGTCGGCGTGGCCCGGGAGCGCCAGCTCGGGGCCGGCCTCGTAGGTGAACTCGAGCTCGACGATGTCGCCGATCTCGAGGCCGCGCAGGCTCAGGCCGGCCTTGCCGGGGATCAGCTCGGGCTCGACGATGCTCCCGTCGGGCTTGATCGAGTGCATGGTCAGCAGCTCGGCCCCGGGGTTTTCGAACTCGCCGTGGGCGTCGATCGCCTGGTCCGAGAGGATGTGGAACATCTGGTGGACGATGTGCCGGTGGCTGAGGTCCGGGTAGATCACGCTGACCTCGCGATCGAGGAGCAGGACCTCGCTGACGCCCTCGGAGGCCAGGCCCTCGGCGCGATCGCGCTGGTAGTCGGCGAGGGCTTCGCGGCCGTCGATGCGCCAGCCCATCAACGGATCGGGGATGCCCACGCGCTCGCCGATCTCGCGCAGGCGCGAGCTATGCGGGAAGCGCTCGATGGCCGCGAGCACGAGCTCGCGGGCGGCCCGAGGATCGCCGCCCTCGGCGTCACCGCTGCCGCCGCGCGAGGCGGCCAGGTCCGCGAGCTCGATCTGCGACAGCGCCCGGTAGGGCGTGTAGCCGAGGATCTCCCGGTGCCAGCCCGTGGCCTCGTCGTAGCGCCCCGCGGTCACGGCGATCTCGGCCAGGGCAGCCATCGCGTCGATGTCGTCGGGGACGCGGGTGAGCTGCTCTCGCCACAGCGCCTCGGCCTCGTCGAGGCGCTCGCGCTCCACGGCCAGGCGCGCGCGCAGACCCAGGCTCCCCGGGCACTCGGCCAGGGCCTCGACGATCTGCGCCTCGACGGCGACCTGGTTGCGCTCGCGGGCGAGCTCGCGCCGGGCCATGAGCACCTCGCAGTTGCCGGGGTGGATGGCCGAGGCGTGCTCGAGGGCGCGCTCCGCCTGAAAGTCGCCGCCCCGCCGGCGGTAGGCCTCGTAGCGCAGCAGCGCGAAGCTCAGGCTGTCGCGGCCGAGCGCCGCGGCGTCCGTGGTCGGGAGCGCGTCGAGGGCCTCCAGGGCCTCGAGCACCTCGACCTCCTCGCCGCGAGCCAGGCGCATCGACAGCAGCGCCAGGCGGGCCTGGGCCATGCTCGGATCGAGCGCCAGGGCGAGCTCGAGCTCGGCCTGCTGGCGCGCCGCCGAGTTCGTCCGCCCGCGCGAAGGATCGCGCAGCTCGAAGTCGGCGAGCATCAGGTGGGCCTCGGCGAAGGCCTCGGCCCGGTCGCGCAGACCCTCGGATACCCGCTCGGCGCGATCGCTGTCGCCGTCGGCGAGGGCGTCGCCCAAAGCCAGGTAGGCCCGCAGCGGCGCGTAGATCGGACCGGCGAGACCCAAGCTCTTGCCCGCCGCCCCGCGCCCGCCCTCGCCGACGTCCCAGGCCTCGATCTCGACGAGGGCGTCGGCCTCGGCCAGCACGTCCGCGTCCGCGGGCCAGGCGAGGTCGCCCTCGGCCTGCGCGTCGGGGCGGATCGTGAGAGCCTCTCCGTCCGCGTCCGTGGCCCGGACCAGCACCCACGCGCGCTCGCCCGGGATGGAGGTTTGGACCTCGACGCGGTGCGTCCCCGGGCTGACCGGCACGCGCAGGCCGGGCTCGTCCAGGGGGTAGCGATCGCTGCGATCGCTGGCCCAAACCAGCGCGTCGTCGACGTAGACCCGGGTGGGGTTTTGCGCCGCCATCGACAGGCGCAGCGTCTCGCCGGGGACCTCGACGCTCGCGCGCAGGCGACGGATCGCCGCGCGCGGCTCGTCGTTCCAGATCCGCACGGCGCAAGACAGGGGCGTGACCACGGCCTCGGCGTCGCTCGCAAAGGGCCGCTCGAGGGCCAGGCGATCGAGCTCGAGGGCCCCGCGGAAGCCCTCGAGCTCGCCCACGGCCCAGTCCTGCACGCAGCCTTGGCGCGTGTAGTAGTCGCGGTAGTCCTCGCCGGAGATCCGCGCGATCGCGGCCCGGGTCGAGAGCAGCTGCTCGCGGGCCTCGGCCGAGAGCGGGCCGAGGTCGAGGCCGTCGAAGAAGGCGACGAAGCTGCGGCGATCGCCGGGGCGCAGGCCCAAGCCGGCGTCGAGCAGGCGCGCCGCCGGGGCGGCGAGGGCCCGCGCCTGGGCCCGCGCCCGCGCGCTCGGCTGCGCCGCGATCTCGCGCAGCAAGGCCTGGGCCTCGAGCGCTGCCCGCCCGACGTCGAGGCGGCTCTGGGCGATCGCGGCCCGGGAGAAGCGGGCCAGGGCTGGCGGGACCGCGAGCCCCCCACCCTTCTTGCCGCCGAGCGCGGGGCGCTCACCGGTGACGCGATCGAGGTGCTCGATCGCCTTGGCCGCGTCGGCGAGGTGCAGCCAGTACACGTGGGCGAGCTCGACTCGCGCCTGGACATCGTCCGGGTGCCGCGCGAGCCAGCGCTCGAGCTTGGCCGCGTGGGCGGCCGCCGAGTCGGGGTCGAAGGACTCGGTCCGCGCTTGCGGGCGGCAGCCCAAGCTGGGGCCGAGGGCCGCGCCGGCGAGCAGCAAGGACAGGACCAAAGCGGGGATCCGCCGACGCGAGCGCGCGGGCGGGCGGACAAGGGAGAGAGAGTCGTTGACGAGCATCAGGCTGCCTCGAATGCCTGGGCGAGGGCCGCGTCGATCTCCGCGAGGAACTCGCGGAATTCGGCGTACTCCCCGGGCTCGACCCGGGCGCGGCTGAATTCGATGTCGGAGGTGATCGTGACCGCGCGCTCGCGCTGCTCGACACGCAGCTCGAAGCGACCAAAGGGCGACTCGTGCACCCGGCCCTGGGGCACCTGGGTGAAGCGCATGCCCGCGGGCAGGCTGTAGGTGATCGTTCGCCGCTCGCGGTTGGGCACCCCGATCTCCATGGGGTGCTCGCGACGCTGCAAGTTGGCGTAGCCGCGCAGCACCTGGACCTCGTGGCCGAGCACGCGCCAGCGCAGCTTGGCGTCGGCGCCCGCGCCCACGCGCGTGGCCAGGCCGGGGATCGCCAGCTCGGCCTCGACGCGGATCGGCTCGCCGAGGTCTTCGATACCGGGGAACTTGGCCGCGCGGACCTCGACGCCCGGGTAGACGCGCGCGAGCATCTTGCCGAAGAGCTCCTGACGCTGCTCCTTGGCCTCGAGCCCGGCGCGCCACGAGCTCGCCCCCGCCCCGACCATGGTCATGCGGTGATCGACCTTGGCCGAGCCGTCGGCGGCCAGGCTGACGCCGAGCTCGTAATCGCTGAGGTTGTCGTCGGCCGGGGCGTAGGGGATGGTCCGAAAGCTCGCCCCCTTCCCGTCCTCGATCACGACCACGCTCGCGCCCTGGTCCCCCGCGGGGAGCTCGAAGGCCCCGGCGTGCTCGGCCGTGCCGTCCATGAACAGGTCGTACTTGGGCACATAGACGATGGCGTGGTTGAAGGCCGAGAGGCTCGCCGGGCGCTCGCCGATGCGCCCGAGGTCGCGGGTGCGGACCAGGACCAGGTGGGCCTCCACGCCGATCTCGGCGAGCATGACCTTGAGCAGCGAGGCCTTGTCCTTGCAGTCGCCAAAGGCCCGGTTGTAGATGTCCGTGGTCCGGTAGGGTTTGTAGCCGTGGATGCCGAACTCGAGGCCCACGTAGCGGGTGTTCTCGATCACGTGCTCGTAGAGCGCGGCCACGCGTTCGCGCTCGCTCGCGTCCTTGGGCAGGCCGGCCATCGCCTCCTCCACGCCTCCTCGGATCGCGTCGTCGACCAGCAGCTGGCCCTCGACGAGGCCCCAGTACCAGCGCCCAACCTCGTCCCAGGTCTCGTAGGTGCTGACGTGGAGGTAGTCGGCGATCTCGGTCCACCCGGGCATGCCCGACTCGGGGCGCAGGCCGGCGACGTCGTCGCGGCGCAGGCGATAGGTCGTACGCCCCTCTCCCTTTGCGCCCTCTCCCTTTGCCCCCTCCCCCTTTGCCCCCTCCCCCGCCCCTTCGCGCTCGAGCTCGTGGTTGGCGTGGATCGCCATGCCCTGCGGGGTCTCGAGCACGTACTCGAAGTGGGCGATGGGCTCGACGCCCTGGAGGGGCACCAGATCCCCGTAGTAGTCGTCGAACTTGTTGCGCGTGGCCACGTCGCGGCGCACGAAGGCGACCTCGACGACGTCGCCGACGCGCAGCCCGGGGAACTCCACGGCCACGCCGCGCTGGTCGTAGTACATGCGGTAGCCGGCCGAGCCCACGGCGTAGTGGTTGCTGATCCCGATGTCCTCCACGCGCCCGTCGGCGCGGTAGACCCGGGCCCGGCGGACCTCGACGTAGCTCTCGTCGGGCTCGTAGCCGAAGTCGTGGCGGGCCTGGCTCTTGATCCCGCGCTCGTCGAGGACCTTGATGATGCGGTGGTCGAGGCGCTCGCCCAGGCCGCTCTCGCTGACCCGCGTGGCGATCATCCGGTGGAGCACGGCCGCGTCCTTGCCCGCCCAGGCCTTGGGCACGGGGGCCTCGGTGGCGGCCTCGGCGACCTCGACGAGATCGACGGCGTAGCGCGTGAACACGTCGTCGCGCTCGGCCCCCAAGGTCGCCAGCAGGTCGCGCAGCCCCGGCTGCTGCGGGTTGAGCTCGAGGCTGCGGCTCAGCGCCGCCACGGCCCCGGCCTGGTCACCGGCGCGGCTCTGCAGCAGGCCGAGCTGGGCGTGGAGCTCGGGGTCCTGGGGCGCGAGCTCCACGGCCTCGAAGAGCGCCGCGGTCGCGAGGTCGTAGTGCCCGGCGGCCTCCTCGAGCACGGCCAGGCGCCGCCACGCCGCGGGCCGCCCGGCGGTCCCGACGATCAAGTCGCGGCCCAGGCCCAGGGCGGTGTCGACCTCGCCGAGCTGCAGGTGGGCCTCGATGCGCTGCTCGATCACCGAGACGTCGCCGGCGTGCTCGCGGCCGTGCTGCTCGAGCAGGGCCAGGGCCTCGCGGGTGCGCCCCAAGGTGAACAGGCGGTTGGCCTGCTCGCGCAGGATCGTGGCCGAGTGGGGGTAGCGGCGGCGCAGGGTCTCGGCCCACTGCAAGGCCGCGAGCCCGAAGCCGTCGTTGGCCAGCTGCTCGACCTGGGCCAGCTCGATCAGCGCGTCGTCCGGGGCCACCGTGGCCGCCTCCTCGAGCAGCGCCTCGGCCCTGCGCTCGAGGCCGAGGGCAGCGTTGGAGTAGGACAGCTCGATCAGCATCTGCGAGAGCTCGGCGCGGACGCTGGGCTCGACCTTGGCGCCCTCGGCCTCGAGCAGCGCGCGGGCGCGCTCGACCCCCGCCTCGAGGGCCCGCCGCGAGCGCGCCGAGTCGTCCTCGGCCAGCGCCAGGTGCAGGGCGCTGCGCGGCGAAGCCAGGGCGGCGTCGGCCTCCCGGGCCTGGTCCCGCGCGCTGAAGTCATCGCGGCCAAAGGGCGCGACCCAGCGGTAGAACTCGGCCAGCGCCAGCTCGTCGGCGGGCCGCGCCCGCTCGCCCTCGGCGGCGTCCTCGAAGAGCCGGCGCAAAGACAGGGGCGGCCGAGCCGGGCCGGCCTCGGGATCGAGCTCGAGGGCGTGCTGCGTGGGCGCGGCCACGGGGATCTCGACCTCCCCCGTCCCCTCTGCCTTGGCCTTGGTCTTGGCCGCGCCCGCGGACTGGGCCGCGATCGATGCCGGCGAGGCCGAGATCCGCAGGCCCTCGATGGGCCCGCCGTCCTCGCCGCTGATCCGCGCGAACAGGCCCCAGGCCCCCTGCTCGCAGCCGACCTTGACCAACACGCGGTTCCAGCCGGCCTCGAGCTCGAGGGCGTAGGCGTCCTGGAGGGGATCCGGCCGGCGGTAGGCCTCGCCCTCGCCGACGAGCGCCTCGCCGACCCAGACCTTGTGGGCCCCGCCGCTGCCCAGATGCAGCACGGCGCGCTGGGCCTTGGGGACCTCGACCCAGGTGATCGCGTAGGCGGTCACGTACTCGTTGGGCCGCAGGAACTCATCGAAGGACAGGTAGCCGCCCCCGAGGGTGTTCGCGGCCTCGATCGCCTGCCAGCTCACGGCCTCGCCGGCGAGCTTGCCCTCGAAGGACTGCCCGGCCGCGAAGGCCTCGAGCTCCGGGCCAAAGCGCTGGTCGTGGCCGCCGCGGTTGGCGTTGTCGAAGGGTCCGACGATCTGCCAGTCGAGGATCCTACCCACGCGACGCTGGATCGCCTCGGCCTCCGCGAGCTCGCCGGCGTCCTCGTGCAGCGCCGCCCGCTGCTCCTCGGCGAAGGCACGGACCAGCGGGTGACGCTTGCGATCCTCGCGGACGCCGTCGACGAAGCGCACGAGCTCGTCGCGAGGCAGCTCCCCGGACAAGGTCGCGAGCAGGCCGAGCAGGGCCAGGGCCGCCCGGTGATCCTTGCCCTTGGCCGCGCGCAGCAGGGCCTCGCGGCGATCGAGCTCGCGCTGCCACCGGCCTGGCCAACCAGCCGTGGGGTCGAGCACCCCCGGCTCCCACAGCGGGGCGTCGAGCTGGATCCCGGGCGCCCGCGCTGGCGCTGCGCCCGGCTGATCTGGCTGGGCGGGGGCGGCCCCGCTGGCGTCGAGGCCCACGAGCCCAGCCGGCGCGATCCTCTCGCGCCCCGCGTGAGCTGGGGCGCCGACCATCGACGCCACGGCCACGGCGGACAGCAGGCTGGGGAAGAGGAGCGCTTTTTTGGAGCGCGAGCTGGCGGAGTCTGCGGAGGGCGGCATCTCGGGCGCGGCGATGATGGAACATCCACGACCCACGTGCCATAGTCTCGCCCGCACCGTGCTCTTGGCCCTACTCAAGACACTGCGCCCGAAGCAGTGGATCAAGAACACCTTCGTGGCCCTGCCGCTGGTCTTTGGCCAGAAGCTCTTCGATCTCGACGCCCTGCTCCGCGTCGCGGCCGCCTTCGCCCTCTTTTGCCTGATCTCGGGCTGCGTCTACATCGTCAACGACATCGTCGACGTCGAGAAAGACCGCGCCCACCCCAAGAAGAAGCACCGGCCGATCCCCTCGGGCGCCCTCCCGCCCAAGGTCGCCCGCAATTTCACGATCGTCGCCGTGCCCCTGGCCCTCGGCGCGGGCTTTTGGCTCGCGCCTTTGTACGCAGCGGCCCTCGGCGGCTACTTCGTGCTCAACTTGCTCTACTGCTTCTACACCAAGCGAATCCCCTATCTGGACGTGCTGTCCATCGCCACCGGCTTCGTGCTGCGGGTGCTCGCCGGGGCCCTGGTCATCCCGCTGCCGCCCTCGCTGTGGCTGCTCGGCTGCACGGCGCTGCTCGCGATGTTCCTGGGCTTTGGCAAGCGCGCCCACGAGTTCGCCCAGTCTGGCACCGAGACCCGCTCGGTCCTCCAGCACTACTCGCCGGGGGCGCTGCGGTGGATCCTGCACACCCTGGCCCTGCTCACGGCCCTGGTCTACGGCCTCTATACCCAAAGCGAGCACGTCCATCAGACCTTTGGTGACGCCCCGCTGATCTTCACCCTGCCCTTCCCGATCATCTCGATCCTGCGCTTCATCCACCTCGTCACCTCGCGCCCCGACGCCGAGAGCCCGACCGAGGAGATGCTGCGCGACTGGCTGTTCATGGGCAGCTTCATCATCTGGGTCGTGAGCACGGGCGTGCTCCTGTACTGGTTTTGAGCCAGCCCCGAGTCTGAGCAGGAGCCTCGAGTGTCCGAACAGGTGTGGAAGATCCGTCGGCCCCAGCGGGCCATCCCCCGCGAGGGGCCACCCAACCTCCGGGGCATGACCCGCGCCGAGCTCGGCGAGTGGCTGGCCAAGACCATCGACGCCCCGGCCTACCGCGCCGACCAGGTGTTCGCGTGGATCCACCAGCGCCGCGCCCAGGACTTCGCGGCCATGACCAACCTGTCCAAGGCCGAGCGCGCGACCTTGAGCGAACACGCGAGCCTGGCCCAGCTCGAGGTCGACACCGTCCAGCGCGCCCGCGACGGCACCCGCAAGCTGCGTCTGCGCACCGCCGACGGCGAGTTCATCGAGTCGGTGCTGATCCCCAACGACGAGCGCGGCTTGACCCAGTGCATCTCCTCGCAGGTCGGCTGCGCCCTCGACTGCCGGTTTTGCGCCACGGCCAGCCTGGGCTTTCGCCGCAACCTCGACACCTGGGAGATCGTCGACCAGGTCGCCCGCGCCCGGGCCATGCTGGCCGCCGAGACCGACGCCCAAAACAGCGCCCAAGCCAGCGCCCAAGCCAGCGGGGAGGACAGCGAAGACACCGGCGCCGAGGTCTGGACCCCGCGGATCACCAACGTGGTCTACATGGGCATGGGCGAGCCGCTGCACAACTTCAACCAGGTCCGGCGCTCCCTGGAGGTCCTCACCGACAAGGGCGGAGAGGCCATCGCCGGCCGGCGCATCACCGTGTCGACCTCGGGCCTGGTCCCGGCGATCCAGCGCTTCGCCCGGGAGGGCCTCGGCCACGAGGTCGGCCTGGCGATCAGCCTCAACGCGACCACCGACGCCGTCCGCGATCAGGTCATGCCCATCAACCAGCGCTGGCCGATCGCCGAGCTGCTCGCGGCCGTCCGCGAGGTCCCGACCAACCGCCGCCGCCGGGTGACCTTCGAGTACGTGCTGCTCGGCGAGGTCAACGACAGCCAGGCCGACGCCCGCCGGCTGATCGCGCTGGTCCGCGAATTTCGCTGCCACGTCAACGTCATCCCCTTCAACCCCCACCCCCACGCCCCCTTTCGCCGGCCGGCGCAAGCGCGTGTTGCGAGCTTCATGGCGGCCCTCCGCCGCGCAGGTGTGCAGTGTTGGCTGCGAACGCCTCGGGGCGACGACATCCAGGCGGCCTGTGGCCAGCTCGCCCTGGATCAGTGACGGTAGCGTGGGGAAACCCGGCGCGAGGAGCCGCGCTGGGCTCCACGATGCCCTGCGAGCCAGCTGGAAATTCGTTCCAGGCACGAACCATGCTGATGGATGGGGCAAGATCAGACACGTCCGCATGTCCAGCGTCGCAGCCGCCGGCGAAGCGATGCTAAGTTCTCGCTTGCGATGATCTCCGCTTCGCTCCTCGCCGCGCTGCTCTCATTTTCTCCGGCGCCGACGTCCGAGGCCAGCGCAGAGCCGCCCGCGCCCACAGCAGGGGGCGGCGCCGCTGCCCCTTCCACCGACGCCGAGTACGAAGCGGCCAAGCAGCGCGTACGCGACGCTCAGCGCCTCGCCAACGAAGATCCTCCCCGCGGATCCAAGCAGCTGCGCGACGCCCTGCAGCTGCTCCAGCGTCACGCGGCCCGCCTCGCCATCGATCCACAGGGCCAAGATCTTCGGACCATGGCGCAGCTGACCTTGGCTCGCGCGCTCCTGGCCACGGACAAGTCCGACGAAGCCCGCGATGTGATGGACGAGGCGATCCGCACCGCGCACGGCGATCCCCTGCCAACGCGGAGCTTTGGCCCCGGCCTGTCCGCGCTGCACAAGGAGCGCATCGGCACCCTCGAGAAGCTCGGCACCGCGGCGGTCCGCGTGCAGTGCGAGGTCGCCTGCCGGGTCTATCTCAACGAGCGCCCCACGGGCTCGGACGGCGCGGACAACCTGATCCCTGGCCGCTACCGCGTCTACATCGAGAGCAGCGACGGCGAGACCAAGCCGATGACCACCGTCGTCGACGTCGCCACCGAGGGCGACGAGGTCAAGCTCGAGTTCGGCGAGGCGCCCACGATCGTGCTGCCGCCCGTCGAGCCCGAGGCCAAGCCCTTTCGACGCGTCCTGCCGCGCTGGGCAGAGATCACCATGATGGCCGGCGGCGTCGCGGCCATCGGCGTGGGCGCAGCCCTCTACGCCATCGATGGTCACTGCCCCAAGCTCAGTGATCCCCTGCCGAGCTGCCCGGAGATCTACGCCACCGATCTGGCCGGCGCGATCACCATGGCTGGCGGCGGCGCGCTCTTCCTCGCGGGCACCGTCACCTTGGCGGTCGATGAGGTCCGCGTCGGCAAGCAGCGCGGGCGCGAAGCTTCGCTGGTCTGGACCATGCGCTTTTGAGCGCGCGCCGAAGCTCCCCGCCCCAGCGCGGCGATCAGTCGAAGACGCGCCCTCAGGTTTGAATTCGAATTGATTGCGCAGCCCCGGAGACCTCGGGGACGAGCCAGGCTTTGCGCGAGCTCAGCTGTTGCAAACATAGATTTGTTTTCCGAATTACGTTGCATGCGAGAATGAAGACAGATTTAAAAGTTTTTATATGATTTAAGTTAGTTTTGACACTAGTCTCTCCTCATGCCGTTGATCGTCTGCGACACCTGCCACCGCCATGTCCGCCCATCGACCGAGGGCTGCCCCTTTTGCGGCGCGAGCCTCCAACAGCCCGCCCTCGCGCCCCTCCCCCGCTGGCTCGGGGCCCTGCTCCTCGGTGGCCTCGCGATCACCGGTTGCGGTGACGATGGCTCCGCCAGCGACGACGAAGGTGAGACCTCGACCACCAACGCCATGATGGACGCCGACACGGAGACCACGGCGGAGACCACGGCAGACACCGCAGAGACCACCACCGACACCAGCGCGGAGATGTCCACGGACACCCTTGGCGAGGAGACGACCAACGGCGAGGACGACAACGGCGGCAGCTTCTACGCCGGACCTGCCCCGGACTTCCTCGACATCCCCGAGTGCGACCCCTGGGCCCAGGACTGCCCAGACGGGGAGAAGTGCACGCAGCAGATCGACGGCGAAAACGGCAGCTCGAACGTCTGCGTGCCGATCACCGGGGACGACGCGCCTGGCGAGCCCTGCACCTCGGACGGCCCGCTCACGGGCAGCGACAGCTGCAGCGCCGGCGCCTACTGCCTGCTCGACGCCAACGACGAGGGGACCTGCGTCCCCTACTGCGAGGGCTCCCCCGATCAGCCGGTCTGCGCCGAGGGATCCGCCTGCTCGATCACCGACGACGGCACCCTCACCATCTGCCTGCCGACCTGCGATCCCATCGCCCAGGACTGCGGGGACGCCGACGGCTGCTACTGGAGCGGTCAGGACTTCCTGTGCTACCCGACCTTCGCAGAGAGCGTGGGCGAGCCCTGCACCTCGAGCAACGCCTGCGCGCCGGGGCTCTACTGTGTGGGCGAGGAATTCGTGCCCGCCTGCGAAGGCAACTCGTGCTGCACGAACTTCTGCGAGCTCGACAACCCGCAGTGCGAGCTCGAGGGCATGGCCTGCACGGCCTTCTTCTCCGAGGGCGAGGCCCCCGAAGGTCAGGAGAACCTGGGGATCTGCGTCACCGAGGAGTGAGCCCCGCGCTCAGGCTCGCCAGGCTCGCTGCACGATCAGCTGCACGCGATCGTAGCCGCGGAAGGTGTTGCGCTCCGGCGTGAACAACAGGCCGATCTCGTCTCCGCGGGCGATCGGCAGGCCAGCCTGGCGAAAGGCAATGGCGTCGCGCCGCGCCTTGCCCTGGGCCAGGACCAGCGCGAGGTGGCGGTCCTTGATGATCCGCGTGGACACGACCTTCGCCCCGGCGCACAGGTAGCGCGGCCGCGGGAAGCCGACGCCAAAGGGGCCCAGGGACTCGATCGCCGCGATGTACTCGAGATCGATGTCCTCGAGGGCGAGCTCGCCGTCGTGCTCGTCGATGGGGTCGCGGCCGGCCTCCTCGCCGAGCTGCTCGGCGCAGGCGCGATCGAAGCGCTCGACCAGGGCCGGGAGGTTGGCGGGGTCGAGGCTGACCCCGGCGGCGGCCTTGTGCCCGCCGAAGCGGCGCAGCAGGTCCCCGCACTCGGCCAGGGCCGCGCGCACGTCGACGCCGGCGGCCGAGCGCGCGGAGCCCCGGGCCTCGCCGCTGCCCGCGTCGACGCCGATCACCAGCGTGGGCCTGCGGTAGCGCTCGACGATGCCCGAGGCCGCGATCCCGACGATGCCCGGGGCCCAGGCCTCGCGGGCCACGACCAGGCCGCTGCGCCGCGGGCTCTTGGGATCGGCGGCGAGCAGGGCCAGGGCCTCGCCGACGATCTTGTCCTGGAGCGAGCGCCGCTGGCTGTTGAACATCTCGACCCGCGCGGCCAGGGGCTCGGCCTCGGTGGGCGAGCGCGCGCGGAGCAGCTCCAGCGACGGCTCGGCGCTGCCCAGGCGACCCGGGGCGTTGATCCGCGGGCCCATGACGAAGCCCAAGGTGCCCTCGTCGACCGACACCCCCTCCTCGACCCGGGCGCGACGCAGGAGCTCGCGGACCCCCGGGCGCCGGCGCTGGCCCATGAGCTCGAGGCCATGGCGGACCAGGATCCGGTTGTCCTCGACCAGGGGCATCATGTCGCAGACCGTGCCCAGGGCGACGAGGTCGAGCCACGCCCGGGGATCCGGCAGGTTCTCGCGCGCGCTCGGCTCGGCCTTGGCCAGGGCCGTGCGCACGCCGGCGGCCAGATAGAAGCCGACCCCCGCGCTGCACAGGCCCTTGAAGGGGAAGTCGCAGCCGGACTGGTGCGGGTTGATGAGCGCCGTGGCCGGGGGCATGGTCTCGGGGACCTGGTGGTGGTCGATGACCACCGTGGGTACGTCGCGGGCGCGCAGCCACTCGAGGGCCTCGTGGTCCGAGGTCCCGCAGTCACCGGTGAGCACCAGGTCGACCCCGGCCTCGTGCAGGGCCTTGGCGGGCTCGAGACCAAAGCCATAGCCGCCCTCGCGGCTGGCGACCTTGGCGACGATCTCGACCCCGAGGCGCTCGAGGAAGGTCGTCAGGATCGTCGTCGTCGTGACCCCGTCGACGTCGTAGTCGCCGAACACCCCCACCCGCCAGCGGCGCTGGCGAGCCGTGGTCAGCAGGTCCACGGCGGCCTCGTAGCCGGCCATGGAGTCCGGCCGCGTCAGCTCGCCCAGGCGCGGGCTCAAGAAGCGGCGCTGGGCCTCGAGATCCTCGATCTCGCGGCCGACCAGGAGCTCGACGACCACCGGGTGGACGTCGAGTTCCTCGGCGCGCTCGTGCAGCTGGGCCCGGGTCCAGCGACCCAGGGCCCCACGCACGTGGGCCCGAGGCGGCTCTTCGAAGGCCGCGAGGTCTTCCTCGCTCGCTGCCGCCGCCGCCTCGGCCAAGACCAGCCCTTACTTGGTGGGCCGACGACGACGGCGAGACTTGCGCTCACCGAGGTCCTTGTCGACGTTCGAGACCTTGTCGAGGGCGTCGGCGATCTCGCTGTCGCCCTCGGCCTCCACCTCGGACGCGTCGCCATCGGCGTCGTCGTCATCATCGGCATCGTCGTCAGCGGACGAGGCGCTATTGGTCGTCGCCGTCGCCCCACCAGCCGCAGCGGAGGCGGCCGGGCCACGGCGACGGCGGCGAGCACCACCAGCGCGCTGGCGCGGCTCCTCGACCTCGGCCTCGCCCTCGTCCTCCCCACCAGCCTCGACCTGCGGGCCCCCGAGCAGGGTCCCGGTGCCGCGCTCGGCGTCGTTGTCGGCGGTGATCAGGTGGCCCTTGCCCTTGTAGATCTTCTCGTTGACCCACAAGAACACCGGCGAGGCGACGCACAGCGACGAGTAGGTGCCGACGATCAGACCGACGAAGAGCGCGAAGCTGAAGTCCTTGATCGGGCCGCTACCGAGGATCCAGGTGGCCAGGACCACCAAGATGGTGGTGGTCGAGGTCAGCAGCGTGCGGCTGAGGGTCTCGTTGAGCGCCGAGTTGGTGGTCTCCTCGATCGGGTCGTCGCGGAACATGGCCACGCGCTCGCGCACACGGTCGAAGACCACGATGGTGTCGTTGATCGAGTAGCCGATGATCGTCAGCAGCGCGGCGATCGACTGGAGGTTGAACTCCTTGCCGGTGAGCGCGAAGGCGCCGACCACGATGATCGCGTCGTGGGCCAGGGCCACGATGCCGCCCGGCGCGAAGCGCAGGTCGAAGCGGATCATGACGAACAAGAAGATGAAGAAGATCGCGAAGATCATCGACTTGACGCCGTCGACCTTCAGCTGGCTGCCCACCTTCGCGCCCACGGTCTCGCTGGCGACGATGTGGTCGACCGTCCCCGCCCCGAGGGCGTCGTCGATGACCTTGGAGATGTCCGCGCCCACACCGATCAGCGCGAACTCCACGGGGAACGCCACAGGCGTGGCTTCGCCCTCGACGGCCTGGCTGTTGCTGGTCACGCCAGCCGAGGCCGCGCCCTCGCAGCCCGCGTCGCCCATGAGCCGCTCGATGTCGGCGTAGGCCGGCTGGGCGTCGAACTTCATGAAGATCTTCGAGCCGTCCGTGGGGTGGAAGAAGCCCTGCTCCTCCTCCGGCAGCAAGGACGCCCCCTCGAGGCCAGACAGGGCCTCGCGGCAGCCTTCGAGCTCGGCGTCGGAGATCGCGATGACCTCCTTGACGCGGATCAGCACCTCCTGGTCCGCGTCGGGCACGCTGACCACGCTGCTGCCCGCGTAGCCGGCCTCATCGAGGATGCCGCGCAGCTCCTCGACGTCGGGCTCGGTGGTCAGCGCCAGGCGGATCGAGGACCCGCCCTGGAAGTCGATGCCGAAGTTGAGCGCCGAGCCCTTGGTCGCGCTGTTGACGACCATGGTCCCGATGCTCAGCAGCACGGCGAAGATCGAGACCATCAGCCACAGCTTGCGCCTGCCGACGAAGTTGAGGTTCGTGCTCGTGGGCACGAGGGTGAAGAACTCGAGCTTGCTGGGATCCGGCGCCGCCGGCTTCTTGGCCGAGCGGCTCCCGCGACGGCGGCGACGGTCGGCGCCGCTCGTGTTCTCGGACTCGGGGGTCTGCGTGTTGTCGTTGTCAGCCATGTCAGCCTCCCCCCTCAGATGGACACCTTGTCGAAGCCCCGCCGGTTGGCCTGCCAGTCGAAGAAGACTCGCGCAGCGAACACGCCGGTGAAGATCGAGGTGGCGATACCGATCAACAAGGTGATCGCAAAGCCGCGGATTGGGCCCGAGCCGTACTGCCAGAGCACCAGGCCGGCGATGGCCGTGGTCAGCTGCGAGTCCAAGATGGTGGTGAAGGCGCGGTCGTAGCCGGCCTCGATGGCGGCGCGGGCTGTGTAGCCCTCGCGTAGATACTCGCGGATACGCTCGAAGATGATCACGTTGGCGTCCACTGCCATACCGATGGTCAGCACGATGCCGGCGATGCCCGGCAAGGTCAGCGTGGCCTGGAAGAGCGCCATGGCGGCGAGCACCAGGGTCATGTTCATGACCAGGGCGATCACGGCGATCACGCCGGAGCCGCGGTAGTAGATGGCCATGAACACGATGACCAGGCTCAGGCCGATGAGGAAGGCCTTGAAGCCCTTCTCGACCGACTCGCGGCCGAGATCGGCGCCGACGCGGATCTCGAACTCCTTGTTGAGCCGGGCCGGGAGCGAGCCGCTCTTGAGCACCTTGACCAGGTCGTTGGCCTGCTCGCGGACCGACTCACCGGGCACGGAGCCCAAGGTGATGACCACGTTGCCGCCGGAGATCCGCTCGTTGAACACGGGATCCGAGACGACGATGTCGTCCATGATGATCGCCATCTTGCGGCCGACGTTGTCGCCGCTCATGCGGTCGAAGTCGCGGGCGCCGATCTTGTCGAAGCTGACCTCGACCTGGGGCGTGCCCGTGTCCTGCTTGTAGCCGACGCTGGCGTTGACGATCCGCTCACCGGTGATGTCGGCGCGGCTCTTGATGATGTGCGTGCGCCAGACCTGCGTGGGGTCCTCGCCGCGGCGCAAGGTCATGGGCGTGCGCCCAAAGGCGACCTTGTGGGTGCTGGGCAGGCGCCACTCGGCGGGCAGGCTGTTGAAGAAGCGCTCGAGGGTCTCGCGCTCGAGGGCGTAGTAGGTGAAGGGCTCCTCGATGACCACGCCGCCCTTCTCGGGTCGGCCGTAGTCGGACTCCATGTTGACGGAGATGCCCATGCCCTGGGTGACGAAGCCGGCCTCGAAGAGCGCGCGCAAGTAGGGCTTGCCCGTGTCCTTGAAGGGCGTCTCGTCGTCGACGAGGTGCATCTCGAGCACGGCGGCGCGCTCGATGACCTTGAGCAGGCGGCGGAACTCGCTCGAGCCCTCGAGCACCTGGTCGCGGGCGTACTCGGTCAGCGTGAGGGTCACGCTCTCCGGGTCGGGCGTCGCGCCCGGGTCCTCGGGGACGATCGCGATCTGGGCGCCGAGGCGGTCGTCGATGATCTCGGTGTAGCCGGCCTCGTCGGTGACCAGCTTGCTCTCGCCGAAGACCTCGGAGATCAGCGCGCGGGCGTCCTGGTCGGCGATGCGCACGTCGACGGCGCCCGGGTCCTCGCGGTTCTCGATCGCCGAGGGCTGCACGCCCTTGGCCTCGGACAGGATCGCAAAGAGCTGGCTGGTGGCCTCGTTGGCGGCGGCGCGCAGCTCCGTGGCCGTGTCGCTCACGCCGGGCAGTTCGATGACCACGTAGTTGTTCTTGGGGTAGATGTTGGGCTCGGCCACGCCCATGGCGTTGACCCGGCGCTCGACGGTCTCGATCGCCTGGCCGACGACGGTCTTGCGGTTCTCCGCGATGACCTCTTCGGGCACGCGCAGGCGGATGATGCCCTCCTCGCGCATGCTGCGGTCGTCGTCCTCCTCGACGAGGTAGCCGTAAGACACGGCCATGACGTCCTCGGTCGCGAGGCTCACGTCCTCGGGGCTGGGGAAGACGATGTCGAGGGTGTCGATGCCCTCGCGCCTGACCTCGACGGCGAGGTCCTTCTTCTCTTTGAAGGCGCTCTCGAGCTCTCCGGCGACCTGGTCGAGCTTGTTTTGCAGGGCCTCCTCGACGGCGACCGAGTACTCGAGGTGCAGGCCACCTTGGAGGTCGAGGCCGAGGCGGAACTCGCGGGTGAAGTTGTCCGTGACCCAGCCGGGCAGCTGGTCGTGGAAGTTGCCCACGCGAGCGAAGGAGGGCACCACCGAGAGCACCGCCGCGGCGAGCAGCAGCAGCAAGAGCAGCGCCTTGATCTTGACGAAGCGGCGCATGGCTCAGCCGGCCCTCCTGGACTCCTTGGCGTCCTTGTCCTTGGCGTCCTTGTCCGCGTCCTTGTCGTCCTTGCTCTCTTCCTTGGCCTTGGCCAGGGCGTTCTCCTGGAAGTCCGCGATGTCCTTCTTGAGCACGCGAATCTTGACCTTGTCGGCGATCTCGACGATCGCTATCGCGTCGTCGATGCGGCTGACACGACCGAGGATCCCGCCGTTGATCACGATCTCGTCGCCGCGCTTGAGCTCGGCGAGCCGCTTCTTGCGCTCGTCCTCCTGCTTCTTCATGGGACGCACGACCAGGAAGTAGAAGACCCCGATCATGAGGACGAAGGGCAACACGCTAGTCAGCGGGGAGCCGGCGCCAGGGCCTTCGGCGAGGAGCACTTGAATTTGGGCGAGCATGGGAGAGCCTCGTGAGCGGCGTTGAGTATCACGCCAAGGGGGGCACCATCTGACGAGGGCGCCCCCTTTCCGTGGGATTCAGCGCCTCGAGGGGAAGCGCTGACACGTCGCGGCTAGGTAGCAGCGCGACCGGCTGGGGTCAATCGAGACCGGCCGGGGTCACCGCTAGGAGCCAAACACATGAAATCAATCGATAATTTCGTCTACGAGCGGCCCTTGTGCCAGGGGCCGAGGGCCTGCTCGAGGGCGGCGGCGACGGCTGAAAAGCGCCCCGCTCGGATCGCCTGGCGCTGGGCGGCGACCCACTGATGAAAAAAGTAGAGGTTGTGGATCGTGGCCAGACGCACGTAGAGCGGATCGTTGTGGACGTGGAGGTGGCGCAGGTAGGCGCGACTGAAGCGCCCGCAAGTCGGGCAGGCGCAGTCGGGATCCGGGGGCCGATCGTCCTCGCGGAAGCGCCCATTTCGGATGTTGAAGCGGCCCTCGATGGTCAGCAGCTGGCCGTTGCGGGCGTGGCGCGAGGGGATCACGCAGTCGAACATGTCGACGCCCGCGCGGATCGCAGCCATGAGATCCGCCGGCGTGCCGATGCCCATGACGTAGCGCGGCTTGTCCCGGGGGAGCGTGTGCGCGACGGCGGCCATGGTCGCGTGCATCTGCGGGACCGGCTCGCCGACGCTCAGGCCGCCGAGGGCGAAGCCGTCGAAGTCCAGGGGTGAGAGCGCCTCGACGTGCTCTCGGCGCAGCTCGAGGTCCGTGCCGCCCTGGACGATGGCGAAGCACAGCTGCCAGGGCTGGAGGATCTCCCGGCGCATGTCCGCGGCCTCTCGGGCCCAGCGGGTCGTGCGCTCCATGGCCGCCCGCAGCGTGGCGCGGTCCGAGTCCCCCGGGGGGCACTGGTCGAGGATCATGCAGATGTCCGGGCCGATGGCGGCCTCGGCCTCGAGCACCGAGCGCGGGGTCATGCGCGCTGGCGAGCCGTCGAAGTGCGTGCGGTAGTCCACCCCGCCGTCGTCGATGGTCTGGAGCGAGCGCAGGCTGAACACCTGATAGCCCCCGGAGTCCGTGAGCACCGGGCCGGGCCAGTGCATGAACTCGTGGATCCCACCGAGCGCGCGGATCCGCTCGGGACCTGGGCGATGCGTGAGGTGGTAGGCGTTCGCCAGCACTACCTGCGAGCCCACGGCGCGCAGCTCATCGGGGATCAGGCCCTTGACCGCGCCGTAGGTGCCCACGGGCATGAAGCAGGGCGTCTCGACCGGGCCGTGGGCCGTCCACAGCCGGCCGGCGCGGGCGTGGCTGTCGGGATCTTCGGCGAGGATCTCGAAGTGACCGGGCGGGTGAGCCCAGTCCTGGCCCGCGCGCAGCTCCGCGTAGGTCGAGAGCCCCGCGGCGGGGTCGGGTCGCAGCTCCTCGGTGGATGGTGCGGTCATCGGCCGCCATTGATACCTGCTTCCGGCTCCGAGGGCGACGGTGGAAGCTCGGATCCCTGCGCCGATCCGTCCTTGGCTCGGTGCTCAGATCAGCCGCCGAGGCACGCGCTTGGACAGGCCACAGGTGACCTCGTAGGGGATCAGCCCCGCCCACTCCGCCATCTCGTAGACGTCGATGCGCTCGCGCCCCTGGCTGCCGAGCAGGGTCACGCGCTCGCCCTCGCGGGCGTCCGGCAGGTCGCTGACGTCGACCATGGACAGGTCCATGGTGATGTTGCCGACCACGGGGCAGCGGTGGCCACGGATCAGCATCTGGGCCCGCCCGCTCATGTTGCGCGGGTAGCCGTCGCCGTAGCCCACGGGCACGATGCCCAGGCGCGAGGGTCGATCCAGGGTCTGGCGGTGGCCATAGGAGACCTTGGTCCCGGCCGGGAGCTCGCGGATCCCCAGCAGGCGCGAGTGCACGCCCATGGCCATGCGCAACCCCGCGAGCTCGACCGCCGGGCTCGAGCCCGCGCCGTAGATGGCGATCCCCGGGCGGACCATGTCGAGGTGCGCCTCGGGGAAGCGGACCAGGCCCGCGCTATTGCACACGTGACGGATCTGCGGGTGGATGCGGCGCTCGCCCAGGCGCGCGAGGCAGGCGCGGAAGCGGTCGAGCTGGGCCTCGCTCGTGGCCCGGTCGTCGGGGTCGTCGGCGCAGGCGAAGTGGGTCATCACCCCCTCGACGCGCAGCTCGTCCTCGTAGCGACCGAGGGCGTCCAGGAGCCCGTCGAGGTCCTCGGGCAGCACCCCCAGGCGCGACATCCCCGTGTCGATCTTCAGGTGAATCGGCAGGCGCTCGGCCCCGCTGCGCCGGACCGCCGCGGCCAGCAGCTGAAGGTGCTGCGGCGCCCAGACCACCGGCGTGAGCGCGCCGTGGACGATCACGTCTTCGGATCCCGGCGAGACCCCGCCGAGCACGAGCACCGGCGCCCGCACCCCGTGCTGACGCAGCTCCACGCCCTCTTCGATCAGCGAGACCGCCAGCCCCCAGGCCCCGGCCGCGACGAAGCTGCGCGCGCTGTCCACCGCGCCGTGGCCGTAGCCGTCGGCCTTGACCACCGCCAGCACCCGGCAGCGCTCACCGACGTGGGACTGGACCGCGCGCAGGTTGCTGGCCAGGGCGGCCTGATCCACGCCGGCCCAGGTCGGGCGAACCTCGACGGTCCGCGACTGTCGGCGGTCTTGGTTGCGCCGCTCGGGTCCGCGGTAGGAGGCGCTCGGGCTCACCCGACCCCGATAGCCCAAAAGCTCGCTGTGAGCCATGGCCTCCATCCCGCGACCCCCTCGAACGCAACGACCCCGCGCGGCCGAGCCGGCGGGGTCGTCGTGTTGCTCGTGGCGTCTCGAGAGCGCGACGCGGGACTCAGGCCCCCTGCATCAGGGACTCGCCGAGGATCATCCGGCGACCGCTCGAGCTCAGCAGCCCGCTGCGCGCCATGGAGCTCAAGGTGCGCGAGACGGTCTCGCGGCACGAGCCGACCATGCGCGCGAGCTCGGACTGGGTCGGCACCGGGGCCAGGATCCAGCCCTCGTCGGCCGGGGAGTGCCGGCCCTGGCGCTTGGCCAGGCGGATCAGCGTCCGACGCAGGCGCTCCTCGACGTCGTAGAGCGCCAGCGCGCTGGCCACCGACTCGACCTCGCTGAGCTTCTCGTTCATCAGGCGCATCAGCCGGATCAGCGTGTTGGGGTCGCGGCGGATGTGCGCCGAGAGGACATCGGCCGGGATTCGGGCCACGTCCGTGGGCACCGCCGTGATCGCCGTGCTCGACGCCCCACTGCCCTCGACCGCACAGGCCTCCCCAAAGACCTCGCCCGGCCCGAGGGAGCTCAAGATCAGGTCGCGGCCACCGTCGGCGCCGCGGGTCAGGTTCACGCGGCCACGGAGCACGACATAGAGGCCATCGGGGCTATGCCCCTCGCGGATCAGCACCGTCTGCGCCGGCTTGCGGCTGCGCACGACCGAACGACCGAGCACCTCTATTTCCTCGTTTCGAGCGGCAGTAAACGGCTCGATGCAAGCCAGCATCTCCTCCACGGACAGGCGCTCGAGGGGGATGGACGGTCGTCGGCTCTCCATGGTGGTGACACAGAGCACAGATCATGCCAGCTTCTCCCTGTCCCTCGTTTTGGGCTAAGCGCTTGAAATTACTCGGATGAACAGTGCGACAGACGCGCAGGGCAAGGGGAGATCGGCTGTTGTATGAACACCACAGGTGATGGCGGCCAGCAACTGTGTGCTGTGATGCGCAGCACCATGTGACGACCCATGCGCGTAGCGCTCGGCCCGCATTCTGCATACCCGACTCGCGAGCGGCCTCCGCCCCTCGGGTCGGGACGAGGGGCCGCGCGCATCGCTTTCGAGTACGGTTCGCCCGTGCCGACGATCGTCCTCAACGGTGAGCCCCGCACGACCCGCGACGGCCAGACGGTGGCCGAGCTGCTCGCCGAGCTCGACCTCGACCCGCGGCAGGTCGCCGTGGAGCGCAACCGAGACATCGTCCCTCGAGCCGAGCACGGCAAGACCGTGCTCAGCGAGGGCGACGCGCTCGAGGTCGTCACCTTCGTCGGCGGAGGCTGATCCGTGACCAACGCTCCCATCCCCTCCCCCGCTACCCCCGACCCCTCGACCTGGACCTTGGCCGGGCGAACCCTGCGTTCGCGGCTGATCGTCGGCACCGGCAAGTACGCCGACGCGACCGAGACCAAGGCAGCCCTCGCCGCCAGCGGTGCCGAGATCGTCACCGTGGCCCTGCGCCGCGTCGATCTGAAGGCCAAGGACAACCTCCTGAGCTGGATCGACCGCGATCGCTACACCCTGCTGCCCAACACCGCCGGCTGCTACAGCGCCGACGAGGCCGTGCGGACGCTTCGCCTGGCCCGCGAGCTCGGCATCGCCGACATCGTCAAGCTCGAGGTGATCGGCGACCCCAAGACCCTGCTGCCCGACAACGAGCAGACCCTCGAGGCCGCCAAGACCCTCATCGACGAGGGCTTCACGGTCCTGCCCTACTGCACCGACGACCCGATCGTCTGTCGCAAGCTCCAGGACCTCGGCTGCGCCGCCGTCATGCCTCTGGCCGCGCCGATCGGCAGCGGCCTCGGCATCCGCAACCCCCACAACCTCGCGCTGATCCTCGAGCAGGCCAAGGTCCCCGTGATCGTCGACGCCGGCGTGGGCACGGCCTCCGACGCCGCCGTGGCCATGGAGCTGGGCTGCGACGCGGTGCTCATGAACACGGCCATCGCCGCCGCCAAGCACCCGGTGCAGATGGCCCACGCCATGCGCCTGGGCATCATCGCCGGCCGCCTGGCCTACGAGGCCGGGCGCATGCCCAAGCGCATGCACGCCCACGCCTCGAGCCCGACCATCGGCTTGATCGAGTAGCGCGCGCGTGTTTCGGCTGCTGGCGATCACCCCGCCCTCGAGCGCCGCGGCGCAGATCGATCCTGGGATCGTCGACGCCTGGGCTCGGGGTGCGGCCAGCGACGCCCTGGCGAGCGAGCTCGCCGTGCTCCTGCGCGATCCCGGCGCCGGCCCGCGGGCGCTCCTCGATCCCCGCGGCCGCCTCGCGCCTTTGCGCCACGCCCTGGCTGCACACGGCGTCCCTGCCCTGCTCTCCGTGGACGCCCTCGCCCTGCGCCGAGAGCAGGAGCGCGAGCGGATCCTCGCCGCCGATCCTCCCCTGGCCGGCGTCCAGCTCCGCGGCGACCCCGATCTTCGGCGCATCGAGGACGCCCGCGTGCTCGTCGACCCGCGCTGGTTCGTCGGCCGCTCCTGCCACGGCCTCCCGGCCGCCGACGAGGACGCCCGCACGCGCGCGAGCGACTACGCCTGCGTCGCCCCGATCTTCCCGCCCAACACCGCCCAGCCCGGCGTGGACAAGCACGCCCTCGGCCTCGCTCAGCTGCGCCGCTGGACACGAAGCGGCGCCCGGGTGTTCGCCCTCGGCGGCGTCGACACACAAAACGCCAGCGCCTGCCTCGACGCCGGCGCCTTCGGCGTGGCGGGAATCAGCCTCTTCTTTGGTTCGATCGCCAACGCCGAGGACAATGTCGCGGCCCTGCGCCCGCTGCTGCTCCAAGCGCCAGCCGGCCCCGGCCAAGACCATGTTCGGCCGCCGCGACGATGACTACGAAGACGAGCGACGCCCCCGCGGGCGCCAGCGCAGCTGGTCCACGCGCATCGCCGCCGCCGTGCTCCTCGGCGGCGTCGGGCTGATCTTCACCCGCGCGACCCTGGCCACCTTGCTGCAGATCCACGGCGACGGCATGGCCCCCACCATCCTCGACGGCGAGTCCGTGATGATGGTCCGCGGCGGCTGGGGCATCGAGGCCGGGGACATCGTCGTCTACGACCCCACGCCCACGCCCCTCGCCTTCGAGCCGCCCGACGAGCCGCAGCTGGCCGACGACCCCCTCGACGGCCCCAGCGGCCCCAGCGAGGGCGAGCGGATCATCGATCCCGATCGCCTCGCCGAGGGCGAGCTGCGCAACACCGCCGTGGTCGACGTCGACGACGTCGAGAGCAACTGGCAGCGCGTGCGCGAACGTGGCCAGCGCGACGCCCCCCGCAACTTCCGCGTCGGCCGCGTGCTCGCCGTGCCCGGCGACACCGTGACCTTCAACGTCCCCGACGCCAGCTTGGGCCTCGCCGTCAACGGCCGCCCCCTCGCCCAGAAGCTGATCGACCCCATGCGGCTGATCCTCGCTGGCCAGCCGGTCCTGGGCGAAGACCAGCGCGAGGTCGACACCCCCAAGCTGCGCACCGCCGCCTGGGAGACCCTCGGCGACGCCCGCTACCCCGTGCTCCCCAGCTCCGTGCCCCCGACCTGGACGGGCATGGCCCTGCCCGGCGACCTCGGGCCGATCGAGCTCCAGGCCGAGGGCTATTTGATCCTCGCCGACAACCGGGACGAGGGCGCCTGCTGTGACAGCCGCGAGCTCGGCTGGGTGCCCGCGGACAAGCTGCGCGGCGAGGTCGTGCTGCGCCTCGCGGGCGACCCCGGGGCGGCGCCGGACAGCGACCCGCGCTCGCGCGGCCTGGCCTGGCTGCCCTGAGCTGCCTGGCCGCGAGCGCGTGAATCTGCGAGTGTTTCGAGGTGTCCGCGCCTCGCTCGCAGCTGCCCGCGCTCGTGCTCGCCCTCGCCGCCTGCACCCATGATCCTGGTCATGGCGCAGAGGGAAACGACGACGCTCGAGACAGCAGCGACGAGGCCGTGATGACCTTCGGCGCCAGCGACGAGTCGTCAGCGGGCACCCCGGAGGACGGGGAGTCGGGGACCGACGACTCGCCCGCTGACACCGACGCGGAGTCGGCCGACACCGACTCGACCGATACCGACTCGACCGATACCGACTCTGCCGACACCGGTCAGCCCTGCACCGAGACCACCCCCGGCCCGCCCACGGACGAGTCCTACGCCTTCGAACTCGGCGGCCAGCTGGCGTGGTCCCACGACGCCGGCTCGCCCGCGGGGTGGTTTCACACCTACGACGCCCTCGACCTCGGCCTGCCCGGCCCCGAGACCCCCGTGAGCGCCCCCCACAAGGTCCACCTGCTGCTCCCCCGGGACTACGACGCCTGCGGCCCCGGCTACCCCGTGGTCTACATGAACGACGGCAGCTCGAGCTTTTGGCAGGGCGGCTCGGCCAACAAGACCTGGGACGTGCCCGGCGCCCTGAGCTCGCTCTACGCCGAGGGCCTGCTCGACGCCGTGATCGTCGTAGCCGTCGAGCCCAACGACCGCGACTACGAGTACTCGCACACGCCCTGGACCGGCGACCTCGACCCCGAGACCTGCTGCGCCGTCGAGGACTACGCCGACTACCTGGCCGACGACCTGCGCGCCTTCGTGGACGCCCACTACAACACCCTCGGCGACCCCGAGCACACGGCCATCGTCGGCTCTTCGCGCGGGGGCCTGGGGGCGTTCTTCGTCGCCAACGACCGCCCCGATGTCTTTGGCCACGCGGGCTGCATGTCGTCTTCGTTTTGGCTCGGCCTCGACCCGGTGTTTGGTGGGGACTTCGAGGGCGGCGCGCTGGCGGACTCGCTGTTGGTGGCGCTGCTCGGGGAGACCCTCGCGGATCCCGACGTGCGACCGCAGCTGTGGATCGACTGGGGGCTGATCCGAACGGGCGGCTTTCACAACGAGGTGATCGAGGAGGCCGCGACGACGCGGGGGATCGAGATGGTCGGGCTGCTCGAGCAGGAGTATGGGTATGCGCTCGGGGAGGCGCTCTTTGGGTTCGAGGATCCCGAGGGGGAGCACGACGAGGACAGCTGGGGGCGGCGCTTTCCGGATGTGATGCTCGCGTTTTTCGAGTGAGCTTGGTGGTGTCGGTTTTGGGGGTGATCTGATCCCGTCGGGATCGGCCATGCGTGGGCCAGGCTGCCGTGGTCGGGTGGATCGGGTGGCGTAGAGTCCTGTCGATGAAGGATGAACGAGCGTCTCGTGGAGAACGCCTCGAAGAAAAGATCGAGCGTAGCCTCGCGCAGCTACGAGCTGGGCGTGGCGTCTCGACGAAACGGAGAGGGCCAAGCGATTGGTCCGCGAGCGCCCGGGCGCGTGGCCGGAGGTCGATCCCAGAGTGCGGCGGTTCGTGTTCCGTCGGTTCCCGTTCGCGCTGATCTATGTCGTGAAGCCCGACGAAGCGCTGCCTGCGGGGGCGCACGGAAGATGAACAAAATCGTGTACTTGGCCGCGCAGGGCCTCGCAGGTGGGAGAAGTCGAGTTGGTCGTGTCTGGCGCCGGTTGGCTCAGATCGGGGTCAAACGGCAGGTTCGCGGCAGGATAGCGGCAGGGATCGGCGGCGCCGTTGCGTGGGCGCGAGAGCAGGGGCTACGCTGTCGGAGTGGGAGTCCGCGCCACAGTCCGAAACGGTCGCCTGGTCGTCGACCAGGAGATCAAGCTGCCTGAGGGGACTGAGCTCGAGCTCGTGATCGACGACGAGGGCGACGACCTCGACGAGCGCGAGCTCGCGGCCCTGAACGCGGCGATCTCTCGCAGCCTGGACCAGGCCGCCCGCGGCGAGGTCAACCCGGCTGAGAAGATCCTCGCGCGTCTTCGTGAGCGTCGCCGGTGAGCAAGCCAGTCATCACGACACCCGACGCGGACTTGCAGATCCTGGAGCTGGACGCCTGGTGGCGTGCACACCGGGACAAGGCGCCCGACCTGTTCGAAATCGAGCTCGCTCAGGCGATCGAGCTGATCGGGTCTGCGCCCGGGGCCGGCAAGCGCCACGCACACCCGAGGGATCCGGTGCGGCGCGTGATGCTACGCCGCACTCGGAACCACGTGTACTACGTCGAGTACGGGGACCATGTGCTCGTGGTCGCGGTCTGGGGCTCCGTGAAGGGGGGTGGGCCGGATCTCACGGGGCTGTGAACCAACCAGGCTTTCAGTAGCGGGGGCGCCGGCGCTTGGGCTTGACCTCCACCTGCACTTCGAGCCGGTCATCTGCTGGTTCGATCTCGCCCTCTCCTACACTAAATTCTTTGAGGCTCGCTGTCTCACCCTTGTTGGCACAGGGGTAACGACTACCAGGATGTCGCTTGCGGTCTGGTTCGGTTAGAGTCGGGCGATGTCAACCACAACGAAAATCCTCCCAGACAGAACAGCTGACGCCGAAAACCTCGTGCGTCTCCTCCAGTCCGTGTCCGATGCAGACAAGATTGTGAAGTTTGTACAAACCGCCGAGGGTACTAAATGGGAAGCTGGTCTTGAGCATCTCCGTTCGAAACGCAACGCCCTGCATGAGAAGGTTGTTACTTTCGTTGAGAATTGCGTGCGGGAGATGGTTGAGTCCGACGACTACACGTACGGGGCAAAGGTAGCTCATAACGTGGCCCCCACGCTTGTGGCGAAGTTGTGGCCGAATGGCCCGACTGTTCCTCCGCCCAACCCCGCGGCTCTCGCCGACTGGCTCCGTACATTTGCTTCTGCCAGTGGTCTCCGCTCCATCTAGGCCAGCGTGACGCTTGTGCTCGCGTGTCCCGACTGGCGCATCACTGCAGCGAGATCGAGGTTTCGGCAAGATGCCAGCAGAGTAGTTGAACGAAAACGGCCGCCAGGACTACCTGGCGGCCGTTTACGAGAGCCCAGAACAGGACTTGAACCTGCGACCTGCGGTTTACGAAACCGCTGCTCTACCAACTGAGCTATCTGGGCGTGTTGCGCGCTGCGCTGTGGTGTTCGGGGCGCTGTTTGTAGTGCCCCCGGACCCCAGGGTCAACCACTCCCGAGCAGAGCCCCCGCAGGCCTCCAAAACCCCCAAGAACACGCCTCAGCCAGCAACCGCGCCCCTCACGCTCCCCCTCTCCCCTGCCCCGCGACCACAACGATCTCTCTACCGAGCCGCCGAGCCTCTCGATGCCGCGCAAAACACGACATCCCTGCGCTCGAGCCTTCTCCCCGCCCCCCTGCCCAGACATCCTGGTCGCATCACCACCGACGCCAACGCGCCGGAGACGGGAGTGAAGCAGCGTGGACAAAGTCATCGTCATCACGGGAGCGAGCAGCGGCATTGGAGCGGGCATCGCCCACGAGCTCGGGCGCGCGGGCGCCAAGCTCTGCCTCGGCGCCCGCCGTCTAGATCGCCTCCAGGAAGTCGCAGCAGCTGCCACGGCCGAGGGCGGCGCGGCCATCGTTCAGCAGACCGACGTGACCGATCGCAGCTCGGTCACGGCCCTCGTCGAAGCCGCCAGGACCCAGTGGGGCCGCGTCGACGTGATGATCAACAATGCCGGGATCATGCCCCTGTCGCCCATGGCCGCGCTGCAAGTCGAGCAGTGGGAGCAGACCGTGGACGTCAACATCAAGGGCGTCCTCCATGGCATCGCCGCGGCCTTGCGGGTCATGCAGCCCCGAGAGCACGGCCACATCATCAACATCGGCTCGATCGGAGCGTACTCGGTCGTCCCCACGGCGGCGGTCTACTGCGCGAGCAAGTACGCCGTGCGGGCGATCTCCGAGGGTCTGCGCCAGGAGTCGCCGTGGTTGCGGGTGACCTGCATCCACCCGGGCGTGGTCGAGAGCGAGATCGCCTCGGCCACCACCGACGAGGCAGCGGTGGCCATGCTCGACGCCTACCGAGCCATCGCGCTGAAGCCCGACGCCATCGGCCGGGCGGTCCGCTACGCGATCGAGCAGCCCGAGGACGTCGACGTCAACGAGCTGGTCATCCGCCCGACTCGAGCGCAGTGATCCTGCCGGCTGTGGTCGAAGCGCGATGCTCGACCACAGCGATCGAGCGAATCCCTATCAGATCAGCGAGCTTGGCGTCCGCCCGACTCGGGCGTCGAGTCGGAGCGAGCACAGCGATCTGAATCGGTCGGAACCAACCCCGATCGCGCCGGCTCAACAGTGGCGAAAGCTGCGCGCGAGCCCTCGACCAGCTCCCCGAGGGCTCGCCCTTCGCCGCGCCTGACTGGGCCAAAGTCACACGGGCGCGCGCGATCTCGACCCGAGCTCGCCAGCCGAGCACGCCCACGCATCGCGCCGTCCGTGGGGGCAGCTTGCCGATTCCCAGCGCAGCGCGGCTGCCTGCCCTCGCTGGGCGCGCCCGCGCCTGGGCCCGCGCCTCGTGAAGCTCCCCGAGATCCCTCGAAGTCGGCCGCTTGCAACGATGCACACGTGTGCAAAGGTCTCCGCAGGCACCTTGAGCGTCTCCATCAAAGACATCGCCCGCGAGGCGGGGCTCTCGCACAGCACGGTCTCCCGGGCCCTGCGCGACAGCCCGCTGATCAGCGAAGAGACCCGTGAGCGGGTCCAGCGCCTCGCCCGCGAGCTCGGCTATCAGCCCAACGCGCTCGCCCGCGGTCTCCGCAATCAGCGGACCCACACCATTGGGCTGATCCTCAGCTCAATCGCGGATCCCTACTTTGGCCAGCTCGTTCGCGGCTTCGAACTCGAGGCGGAGCGCCACGATCTCACGGTCGTCATCTACTCCTCCCACGGCGACCCTGCCCGGGAGCTGCGCGCGATCGACCTCTTCCTCAGTCGCCAGGTAGACGCCCTCGCAATCTCGACCTCGCGCGTCACCCCCGAGGTCAAGGCGCGGCTGCTCGAGGCCAAGCCGCCCACGCTGCTGATCAACGCAGAGACCGAGGGGCCCTTTGGCCTGCCCGAGATCAGCGTGGCCAACGCGGCCGGCAGCCAGGCGGCGACGGAGCACTTGCTTCGCCTCGGACACAGGCGCATCGCCTACCTGGGCATCCGCGGCCTACGAGCTCGCACGGATAGCGAGCGCGAGCGTGGCTACCGACGCGCCCTCGAAGACGCGGGCATCGAGATCGACCCGCGCTGGATCGCGCGACGCCCCGAGCTGCCGAGCGACGCCTTGGTGTCTCCCGAGCCGCAGCCCGTCGACGTCGAGGACGGCCGCGCCCTGACGCCGCACCTGCTCGCCGCCGGCGTGACCGCCATCGTCGGCTACAACGACATGATCGCCCTCGGCGCCATCTTGGCCGCCCGCGACGCCGGCCTCGATGTCCCCGGCGATCTCAGCGTCGTCGGCTTCGACGACATCGAGCTCGCGCAATACCTCAGCCCGCCGCTGACCACCCTTCGCCAGGACGCCTGCGCCATCGGCCAGCGGGCGGTGGCGATGCTCCACGATCTCCGCGGCCAAAAGCCCGTCGACGACGTCATGCTGCCCACGCAGCTGGTCGTCCGGGGCTCGTCCGCACCTCCTCCCAAACGAAAGTAGACGATATGACTGAAAAGACTCCCCTGCGGCCGCGCTCGGGGCCGACGCGTCGGGCATTGCTCGGCGCGGGCGCCTCCGCCCTCGCCTCCCTCCCCCTCGTCGCCTGCAACAAGGCGACAGCGGCAGCCACCGCGACGCCCGAGGCCGCCGCCCCCACCACAACCCCGGCGGCGACGAGCGCGAGCCCGCGGCCGCTGGCGATCGGCAAGGCTGGCAAGCAGCCGCTGGCCTTCCCCGCCAGGAAGTTCGGCGTCGGCGGCACCCAGCTCGGCAGTGTGTTCTTCGAGACCTCCGACGAGCAGGCCTACACCATGCTCCAGAGCGCGTGGGACGCTGGCGTGCGCTACTTCGACACCTCGCCCTGGTACGGCCTCGGGCTCAGCGAGCGCCGCCTCGGCCAGTTCCTCGACGACAAGGATCCCGACGAGTACCTGCTCTCGACCAAGGTCGGGCGCGTGCTCTACCCCGACGAGAGCGCCGGCCAGATCGGCATCTGGGCGAACAAGAATCACTTCGGCTACCGCTACGACTACAGCGCCGAGGGCGTGCGCCGCTCCCTCGAGGACAGCCTCCAGCGCCTCGGCGTGCCCAAGATCGACATCGTGCTGATCCACGACCTCGCCCCGAGCAACACGGACTTCGAGGACTGGGAGGCGCAGCTTCAGATCGCCATCGAGGGCGCCATGCCTGAGCTCTCGCGCCTGCGCGACGACGGCTACATCCGCGGCTGGGGCATGGGCGTCAACGACATCGAGCCGGCGCTCGCGGCCCTCGAGGCCGCCGACCCCGACGTGATCCTCCAGGCCACGCGCTACTCGCTGATCGAGCACGAGGACGCGCTGACCAAGCTCTTCCCGGTGTGTCGAGAAAAGCAGGTCGGGGTGATCGTCGGCGCGCCGCTCAACGCCGGCTTCCTCGCGGGCGCCGAGCGCTGGCACTACGGCGAGGCCCTGCCCCCCGAGCACCTCAAAAAGCGCGAGCAGCTGCGCAGCGTCGCCGCCGAGCACGGCGTGGATCTGCGCACCGCCGCCTTGCAGTTCACCACCGCCCCCGACGTCGTCGTCGCGACCATCCCCGGAGCCCGCGACGCCGAGCAGGCCCGGGCCGACCGCGGCTCCATGGAAGCGCGGATCCCCCCGGCATTTTGGGACCAGCTGCGAGTCGAGGGCCTCATCCACCCAGAGGCCGCGATCCCCACGCTCTGACGCCACCTTTTCTCCACCTTTTCCTCCCCCACGAAATCAGAGGACAACACCATGAAAACCCACCAAATTGGCTCTCTTGAGGCCTCGGCCGTCGGCCTTGGCTGCAACAACTTCGGCTGGCACATCGATCAGGCCCAGACCCAAAAGGTCGTCGACGCGGCGATCGCGGCCGGCATCACCATGTTCGACACCGCCGACGTCTACGGCGAAGGACGAAGCGAGGTCATGCTCGCCAAGGCCCTGGGCTCGCGCCGCGAGAAGATCCTGATCGCGACCAAGGTCGGCATGGGCAAGGAAAAGGGCGGCGGCGCCCCCGACTACGTGCGCCAGGAGTGCGAGGCCAGCCTCCAGCGCCTCGGCACCGACTACATCGACCTCTACTACCTGCACCAGCCCGACTCGGCCACGCCGATCGCCGACACCCTGGGCGCGCTCTCCCGCCTGGTCGAGGCCGGCAAGGTCCGCGAGGTCGCGTGCTCGAACTTCTCGGCCGCGCAGCTCCACGAGGCCGCCAAGGTCGGCACCAGCAAGCACTTCGCGGCCGTGCAAAACGAGTTCAGCCTGCTCGAGCGCGCGCCCGAGCGCGACGGCGTGCTCGCGGCCGCCAACGAGCTCGGCGTGGCCCTGGTGCCCTACTTCCCGCTCAAGAGCGGGCTGCTCACCGGCAAGTACCGCAAGGGCAGCACCCCCGAGGGCTCGCGGCTCAACGCCGGCAAGGACAGCAAGTTCGCGGGCATGGGCGACGCGCTGCTGACCGATCAGAACCTCGACACCGTCGAGGCGCTGATCGCCTTTTGCGAGCAGCGCGGGCACACCATCCTCGAGCTCGCCTTCTCCTGGCTGCTCGCCCACGAGGGCGTCGCCTCGGTGATCGCTGGCGCGACCAAGCCCGAGCAGATCCGCGGCAACGTGGCGGCTGCAGGCTGGGCGCTGAGCGACGAAGAGCTCGCCGCCGTCGACGAGATCCTCGCAGGCTGATGCGGACTCGGAAACAGCACCTGGCCAGCCCGCCGACGCGCCCGCCGAGCTGGCCGCCGCCCCGCTCCTGGCCGCCGAGGGCCTACTCGGCAGGACACAGCCGCTCGACGAGCTGGTGCTCGTAGAGCGACTCGGGGAAGAGCCCCGGCGTGTCGCTGCCCTCGATGTAGCCCTCGGGCTGGTCGAAGGGCGCTGGCGGCTTCTCGCCAGCAAAGGACCCCGCGCCACCGATGGCGTAGTTTTGCGCCGTCGGTGGCTTTTGAATGATCCCCAGGCCCGCGCCCAGGTCGTAGTTCCAGGCCACGGAGTGCGCCGCCGACCAGCCGTGGCTGGTCCCGTAGTTGCCGCGGCTGTAGAGGCCCAGCAGGATCTTCCCGTCCTCGGCGGGCTCTTGCTCGACGATGTTGTCGTAGAGCAGGCCCATGCTCCACCGCCGGTGGCCCTCGCTCGACGCGTTGGCACCGATGGAGGTCGAGCGCAAGAACACGATCCCCGACGTCCAGCTGGTCCCGTTGGACACGTAGTGGTGACGTCCCCCGCGGGCGACGCAGTCGCGCACCAGCACCTGCTGGGCGCCGCTGGCGTTGAAGTTGTACATGCGCCCGCCGGTGACCTGAGCGACGGGATCGAGGGCGAGCACGTCGGCCACGGTGATCCGCGCCCCGGTCTCGATCTGCACGCCGCCCAGACCAAAGTGGAGGACCGCGACCTCCTCGACCCAGGCATCCTCGACCCCGCGCAGGACCAGGGCGTTCCAGGCGTGGTCCTCGTCCTCGCCACCGGCGGTCTCGACGTCGATGCGCAGGGACTCGACCCCGACCTCGGTGACCAGCTCGCTGCGATCCGCGACGTAGACGTAGGACTGGGACAAGCCGCGATCCAGCGCGTTGAAGACCGGGGCGTCGAAGCGCAGCGTGGCGCCGTCGATGGCCATGATCTCGCGGACGAAGACCAGCGGGTGCGAGTCCTCGGCCCAGGGGTCCTCGTCCTCGGTCCCGCCGTAGTCGATGGCCGCCAGCCAGGCGTCGGTGCAGGGGTGGACCAAGACGACGTGATCGCCCACGGCGAAGTGCTCGGGCTCGGCGACCTCGAGCTCGAAGTCGCCGACCGCGACGAGCTCGGTGGTCACATCGCTGCGCGTGCCCTCGATCTCGGGCGTCCAGCGATCGTGGTTGCCGCTGCCGACCACGAGCACGTCGCGCTGGTGCGGGGTGTCGCCCACGGCCCGCAAGATCGTGTCCTCGTCCGGATCCTCGCCGCGCCCCGAGCCGCGCAGGACCACGCCGCTGGCGTCGAGGTTCACGGTCCCGGAGATTGTGTACTCGCCGGGAGCCAGCAAGATGGCGCCGCGGTGGCCGTCGCCGTCGAGGGGCATGGCGGCGACGGTGTCGATGGCCGCCTGGATCGCCTCCGTGTCGTCTGCGCCGCTGGGCCCGAGCTCGAGAACCACGGGGAGCGTGGGCAGCTCGAGCTCGCCGCGGTGGTAGCCGGCCGCGCTGAAGTCGGGGACGCGGTTGCCCTCGGCGTCGCTCTCGTAGACGAGGTAGCCGTCGGCGTCGGGGTAGACGATCGCCGAGCTCCAGCTGTCCGCGGGCGCCGCGGACGGCCCGGTGCAAGGCTGCGGCTCGTCGGTGTCGCTGCCTTCGCTCTCGCCGGCGTCAGTCCCGGTCCCGGTCCCGCCGTCATCACTGGAGCTATCTTCGCTGTCTTCGCCCTCGGACTCGGTGTCGGGGCCGGCCGAGTCGCTCCCGCTCGTCCCAGCGTCCTCGCTCGAGCCGTCTTCACCGCTCTCCTCCCCCACGGCGTCGGCCTCGTCGCCGCCTTCGGCTCCGCCGTAGCAGCCCAGGGGGAGCAACGCAGCCAGGGCGGGGATTGCGAGCCGGCGAAGGCGAAGATCATCGACCATGGCGAAGAGGCTCACAGCCCGCCTCACCCTGGTCAACCATTCCGTCGGCGCCTGCACACTGCGTGGGCCAGCCCTGCCAGTGTGCGCTGAGGATCGGCGCGCCGAAGCGCCCCGCTCAGGGCGCGGTCGCCTCGAAGCTGGCCAGGACCCGCGCCACGCCGGCGCCGGTGACCTCGCCGCCGCTGACCTCGATCTCCGCGGCGTCGCCCCAGACCAGCCAGCCGCGGGCGCTGAGCGTGGCGTCCTGGAACCACCACAAGGTCAGCAAGAGCGAGCCCGAGCCGTCCGCGGGCGCCCAGTCGAGGCTGCCCTCGAAGGTGTGCTCGTCGAGCGCCACCGTGGCCACGACCTCGTTGCCGAGCACCCCCACGGGCGCCTCGAGCTCGACCTCGAGGGTCTCCTGGAGCGCCCCGTCGTCGCTGGTCAGCGTGACCGTTGCCAGCATCTCGACCCGCGACTGACAAAAGAGCCGGCCGTCGCCGACGTTCTCGCTTTCGACGGCGGTCACCGAGCTCTCGTCGAGGGTCGTGGTCAGGCTGAACCCGACCTCCCCCGCGCTCGGCTCGATGCTCCCCGTGGCGCCGGCGCCCTCGTAGTACAGCACCCCGACGCGCTCGCCCGAGACGTGGCCCACGCTCTCCTGCGGCGTCTTCCCCCAGGACGCTGCCTCGTCGAAGGCGACGGCCGTGCGCGTCTCCACGCAGCGGTCTTCTTCGCTGTTGCAGGCCCCGATGCTGACGCTGACGCTGGCGAGGAGCGTCATGGCGAGGGCGAGGGCGGCGTGCTCGTTTGGCTTGCTCATGGCGTTCCTTGGGGCGAGAGGGCCACGACGAGCTGGCGGCTCGGCACCACCCCTTGCGGGCCATCGTAACCGAGGACCTGGCTGACGATGAGCCTCGGCTCGACCGTGACGGCGCCCTCGGACGCGTCACGAAGATAGGCCCAGCGCACCGAGTCGATGAACACCCAGTCCGGCTCGGACTCGGCCGCATCGTTCACGGCGTCGAGCCAGCGCTCGGATAGGTCCGGCCCGTCCACGAACACGCTCGCGTGCTCGGCCACGGTGGTCTCGACGTCGAAGAGCTGGATCACCTCGGGCCGCCCGTCGCGACCGATGAGCGCGCTGACCCCCGCGTCGAGGATGGGGATCCCCCCGCGGCTCGCGTGCGCGCCAAAGCGCCAGCCCTGGGTGTGCTCGAAGCTGATCTCGCCGGCGACACCGACGGCCCCGGCGATCGTCCGCAGCGCCCCGACCTCGGGCTCCTGGCTGTCGAGGGTCGCGCTCAGGCCCCGGCTCTCGAGCTCGCCGAGGAGCGCGGCGAAGCGCTCGGCGGCCTGCTGCCGCGCTTGCGAGTCCGGCAGCGCGTCCTGCTCGGGCGCGCTGGCGATGGCGCGCTCGACCACGGCGAGGAGCGCGTCGTCCTCGGCCGCATAAAACAAGGCCGCGGCCTCGCCCTCTTCGCTCGTGAGCCCCAAGCCATGAAACTCGCCGCGCGCCACGGCCTGCTCGGCCCAGGTCAGCAGCTGCGTGGCGTCCACGCTCAGGCCGAGGAGCGCCGCCACGGCGCCGGCTCGCTCGGCCAGGGCCTGGGGCGTGCGCGCGGGCGCGGCGATCGACAGGCGCGCGAAGGTGTTCGGCAGCGTGCCGGCCTGCTCGCCGACCTTGGCCGAGGCGGCCTTGGGCGACAGCCAGACCGGGGCCTGGTCGTCGCAGCCACACGGCCCGCAGCCATAGTCGAGGTAGCTCAGGGCGAAGCCCTCGGAGCTCTCCGGCGGGGCCGACAAGCCGACCAGGCCGTGCAGGCGCGCGGAGGCGTGGTAAGCCAGCGCGTCGTCCGGCGTGAGGCCCAAGGTGAAGATCGAAGGCGAGTTGTGGCCCACGCCGACGCGGTTGGCCATGACCGTCAGCCAGGCCGCGCGGTCGCTGAGGCTCTGGCTCGCGCGCAAGAAGTCCCGCGCTTGGTTGCGCGTGATGATCGGCGAGTTGTGGTAGGCGAGGATCTGGCGCACGCGGCTGGTCTGGCCCAACCCCGCCCAGACCGTGTCGGCGCGGCCGGTGCAGCTGGTCAGCGACATCAGCACCGTGGCCTGGTCGCCCGCCATGCTGCCCATGCGCATGGAGGTGTTCAGCGAGAGCGAGCAGGTGCCCGAGGGCGAGGGCGTGCCCCACTGCCAGCTGCCCGCGTTGCCGTGGCCCGCGTAGACGGCCAGGGTCGCGGCGTCGGAGAGCAGCTCGTCGAGGCCGAAGTCGATCAGCAGCTCGCTGTCGGCGAAGTCCTCGGGCCAGGAGTCTTCGTCGACCCAGCGCTCGCCCGACCAGCCGGCCTCGTCGAGCTCGGCGGCCAGGGTCTTGGTGACGACGTTGAGCTTGGCGTTGTTGCAGCCCTCCCCGCCGTCGAAGTGCAGGGTCTCGCCCATGAAGTAGCGCTGGGGCGACTGCGCGGCCTCCAGGGGCGGGACCTCCTCGCCCTGGCCCTCGTCTGCCCCGGCCTCGTCCGCGCTGCCCTCGCCGGCGCCGCTGTCGACGACCACGATCTCGTCGTCCATGCTCGGGCAGGCGCTCGAACACATTGCGACGAATATGGGAATTGGCGCAGTGCGGCGCACGCGGGAACCCTAGAAAAGGCGCACCTCGAGAACAAGCTGTAGGATCCTACAGCGCACGCGCCCCCCCGGTATCTGGGCGGAGGTGGGCATTCACGGGCCGGCTGGCCGGCGACGACAATCATGCAACCAATAACGAATATCAATACTTACACTTAAAAAGTATGAGTAATGAAAACACCAAGCCCCGCGGCTCCCTCTCGGCGTCGAGACCCACGCCCACCGCGGACACCCTCGACCTCCGCCCGAGGGTGCCGCCTCGCCACCCGCCTGGCCCCCGCCTCCCCCAAGCGCGCGGCGCAGCCGGCCATGATGCCACGGCGCACCATCTTCCGGCCAGGTGCCCACTCCCCGAGCAGGGAGCAGCGGAGCCCGCGCAAGGCAGAATCCGCCCCCGCGACCAGGACTCCGGTGACGACCCCGAGCCCGCGCGCCTATACTGCCCGCCGTGTCGGGAGCGGACGGGCGCAGGCCAGACGTCGAGCGGGACGAGGAGGACCTCGAGCTCGGGTTCGAAGAGATGCCCCGCTTGCCCGTGCCTCGCCGGGGGACTGGCAGCGAGCGCGCCCAGCTGCGCGCGGCCCTGGCCCTCGAGGAGGCCGGCGAGCTCCAGGAGGCCGCGCGCATGTTCGAGTACGTCGGCGAGCACGCCCAGGCGGCCAGCTTGCGCCTCGAGCACGCCGACACCCTCCGCGACCGTCGCCAGCGTCTGGCCGTGCTCCGCGAGGGCTGCGTCCGCAACCCCGCGAACAGCGAGCAAGGTCGCGCCCTCCACCGAGCCCTGGGTGAGGCCCTGCTCGAGGCCGCCGCCGACCTCGAGCCCGGGGCGAGGCGGCGCGCGCTGCTGCTCGAGGCCGCCGAGGCCCTCCACCAGGGCGAGCGCGGCGAGCTCGGCGGGCGGATCTTCGAGGAGCTCGGCATGCGCCAGCGCGCCCTCGAGGCCTACACGGAGGCCGGCGACATCGACGGCCTCGAGCGCGTCCACGCCAGCCTCGAGGTCCAGGCTCGGGTCCAGCGCAGCCAGCGCGCCGTGGAGCTCGAGATCGAGGCGGCGATGCGCACGGGCCAGCGCCAGCTCGCCTACACGCTGCTGCTCGAGCACACCCGAGATCCCCACGCGGCCCGACCCGGCCAGGCGCCCTCGGGGCTCGACGAGGGCACCTCTGGTGTCGGCGAGGTGAGCTCGACGGCCCTCGTCGCCGCGCGCCACGACATCGAGCGCAGGCTGCTCCGCGGCCGCGCCCTCGGCCTGCTCGCCCGCGAGCTCGAGCCCAGCGAGCGCCACGGCGCACCCACGGCGCTGCGGATCTTCGGGCGCGAGCGCCTGCGCCTGGGGCGGGGACCCGAGTGCGAGCTGCCGGCCCGCGGCGCAGCGCTCTCGCGCACCCACGCGGAGCTCCTCCCCCAGCGCCCGCAGCCCGACGAAGACAGCGTCCTCGTCCTGCGCGACCTGGCCTCGCGCGCCGGCACCTTCATCGATGGTCAGGCCCTCGCGCCCGGCGAGCCGTGGCCGCTCCATCCCTACGGCGACGAGCCGCTCTTCGCCGAGCTCGGCCTGGGCATCGCCGCGAGCTTCGAGCTGTGGACCCTCCCCGACCCCGCGCACCCCAGCGCCCTGGTTCGAGACGCGCGCTTCTCGGGTGAGCCCAGCGAGGGCCTCGAGCGGGCGTGGACGCTCTTCGCCCCCCACGGCGGCCCGCTGTGGCTGCACCCCGAGCGCCGCCTGCCGCTGAGCCTGCGCTTCGCCGAGGACCACGTCGTGCTCACCGCCTCTCCCGAGATCCAGATCACCCTCGATCACACCCCCGTGGGCGCCGGCGTCAGCGTCGAGCTGCTCGTTGGCGATCGCCTGCGCGTCGAGGGTCGGGGGATGGGAGCTGGGGTCGAGCTCGAGATCCTCGAGGTCTGGTCGTGAGCGAGGAGCTCGCCCTCCCCGGGGTCCTGCCCGCCGCCGACGCAGACACCAGCGCGGGCGCGAGCACCCCCCTGCGAGACGCCCTCGCGGCGATCCTCCGTGAATTCGGCGAGGGCGCGGCCACCCCCGACGAGCTCCCCGAGCTGGCGGCCTTCGACCACGCCCTGGCCGACGGCGCCCCGCTGCCGGAGGTCGACCGACGCATGCGCGCGCTGAGCCACGCCGGTTACCTGCGCGGAGCGGTGGTCGCCCTCGCTGGGCACCTCGCTGGGCGGCCCCGCCTGGACCTCGCCCTGCGCCTCGCCAGCGAGCTCCTCGACGCCCTCGCGCCCGAGCTCGGCGTCGCCATCGCCCGGGCCATCCTCGTCCAGCCCAGCGCGAGCGAGCCCGATCCCCTCGCCCTCGCGGACCAGGCCCAGCGTCAGGCCCTCGAGATCTCGACCAACCTCATGCTCGCCGAGCACTTCGCCGAGAGCGGAGCGATCCACGACGCCCTGCGCCACTTCGAGGCCGTGCTCGCGGTCGACGTCGACCACCCCCGGGCGCTGCGCGGCTGGTCCGACAGCGTCCGCGAGCTCGAGCGCCGCGGGCTGTCCACCGAGCACCGCAGCCGCGGCCTCTCGCTGCTCGACGGCCTCGAGGAGCTCGAGCTCGCCGGCGGCGTGGGCCTCGAGCGCTACGAGCTCGGCCGCCCCCTCGGCCGTGGCCGCCACGCCGTGGTCTACGAGGCCTACGATCGCCGGGTCGGGCGCTCCGTGGCCCTCAAGCGCCTGCTCGGCGACGAGGCCCGCAACGACGGCGTGCCCGCCCGCCTGGTCGAGGCCCGCTTCTTCGCCGAGGCCGAGACCCTGGCCAAGGTCCGCAGCCCCCACGTGGTCGCGCTCCTCGACGTCCAGCCGCGCCACCGCTTCGTCGCCCTCGAGCTGTGCCGCGGCGGCAACCTGCGCCTGGCCATGCGCCGCCGCCTGCTGACCCGGGCCAACCTCGAGTCCGTGGCCACGCAGCTGCGCCTGGCCCTGCGGGCGGTGCACGCCGCCGGGGCCGTGCACCGCGACGTCAAGCCAGCCAACATCCTGGTCCGCGAGGCGTGGACCGGCTCGCCCGTCGCCCTCGCCGACTTCGGCCTGGCCATCGACACCTCCCGCGATCGCCAGGGCCCCCGGGCCGGCACCTTGCGCTACCTCGCCCCCGAGATCAAAGCCGGCGCCGACGCCCAGCCGCCCACGGACCTCTACGCCGCCGGCGTCGTCCTGCTCGAGCTGGCGATCGCCCCCAAGCCCCTGCCCCGGGCCTTCGACCGCCTCGACGCCGGCTTCGATCCCCGCGCGCTCTTCGACGACCTGCTCCCCCCCGAGCTCGATCCCAGCTGGCGCGAGCGCATCGCGGCCTTGCTCGACCCCGATCCAAAGCGCCGCCAATGGTGACCTCTCGCCCCGCCCTGCCCCTGATGACGCTGCTCGCCCTGCTCGCGCCCAGCGGCTGCGAAGAGGTCCCGCGGACCTACAGCACCAGCAGCGAGGGCGCCAAGGTCCTGTTCACCGACGACTTCGATCGCGGCGTGCTCGGGCCGGACTGGAACACCACGGGCGCGGGCGTGACCATCGAGCGCGGGGCCCTGCACCTCGCCGGGCTCCACAACCACCCAGTCTGGCTGCGCCGCGAGCTGCCCGCGGACGTCCGCGTCGAGTTCGACGCCTGGGCCGAGACCGACGAGGGCGACATCAAGATCGAGCTCGCCGGCGACGGACACAGCTTCGCCAAGACCGCCAGCTACACCGCCACTGGCTACGTGGTGATCTTTGGCGGGTGGAGCAACAGCCTCGACGTGATCGCCCGCCGCGACGAGCACGGGGCCGATCGCGTGGCGGTGGACAGCGCCAAGGTCGAGGCCGATCGCCGCTATCACTTCAGCGTCACCCGCCGCGGCGGCGAGCTGCGCTGGGAGATCGACGGGCGCCTCGTCGCCGAATTCGACGACGACGATCCCCTCCTCGGAGACGGCCACGAGCACTTCGCCTTCAACAATTGGGAGGCACCCACGCGCTTCGACAACCTCGTGATCTACGCGCTCGAGTAGCCACGCGCTCGGCGCTCGGTGACGGCTCGAGCGCCGAGGCCAGGCCGAGCGGTAGAGCAGGTCGAGCAGGTCGAATCCGCGCGTTCCCTCCGCTCGGATCGCGCGGCTTTTGTGGTGCGTCGGATATCCCTTTTGTCTATCGTGGCGACGTGCCCTCGCCCGCCGCCACCTCTCGCCACGCCGCCCTCGCCCTCGTCCTCGCCAGCTTGGCCGTGCCCAGCATCGCCCGCGCCGGCAGCCCCGAGGACTCCCAGTGGGCCACGGAGATCGAGGGACCCAAGGACGGCCTGGCCATCTCCAACGGCGAGCTGGTCGACGAGTGCGCCTGGCCCACGACCGTCGCGGTGACCGCTGGCGGCGGCTTGCTGTGCTCGGGGACGCTGATCCACCCCGAGCTCGTGGTCTTCGCCGCCCACTGCCTCCAGGGCGAGAAGACCATCCGCTTCGCCGAGTACGCCTACAGCGGCGGCCAAGAGGTCCCGGTGTCCTTTTGCATGGTCTACCCCGACTACTCCGCGGCCACGGATCAGCCGATCGACTGGGCCTTTTGTCGACTCGCGGAGCCGGTCACCGACATCCCGATCACTCCGCCCCTGCACGGCCCCTGCGAGACCACGGCGCTCTACCTCGGGGCCGAGGTAGTGGCTGTCGGCTTTGGCTACACCCTGACCGACGATCCGGGCCCCAAGACCTGGGGCTTCTCGGAGATCCTCGGCGTCAACATCGACCAAAACGTGGCGGCTCTCGGCGGAGCCGGCAACGCCTCGATCTGCCCGGGAGACTCGGGCGGGCCGATGTTCGTGCAGCTCCCCGACGGCACCTGGCGGACCGCCGGCATCGCGTCCACGGTCTCCGGCTCCTGCGGAGGCGCGGGCACCTACTCGCTGCTCAACGGCGCCATCCCCTGGCTCGAGGAGAACAGCGGCCTCGACCTCACCCCCTGCACCAACGCCAACGGGGACTGGGAACCCACGCCCAACTGCACCGGCTTCAACGCGGCCCCGGCCAACGAAGGCAGCGGGACGTGGGCGAACTGGTGCTCGGGGACCCCCGCCGGCGGCGACGACTCGCTGTGCGGCGTCGCGTGGACCGACTTCGACGACAACCTGCCCCCCAGCGTGGCGATCACCTCCCCGGCCTGGGGCGACATCTTCCCCGAGGGCAGCAGCATCGACATCCTCGTCGACGCCATCAAGGACCCCGACGGCCCCGCTATCAAGGAGGTCCGCCTGGAGATCGACGACGCCGAGATCAGCACCGACGGCGTCGACCCCTGGGGCTTCGAGGGCGAGACCTTCCCCACCGCCGGCGTCTACACCCTGGTCGCCGTGGCCGAGGACTGGGGGGGCAACGTCGTCGAGTCCGCGCCCGTGGCCATCGGCATCGGCGACGTCACGGTCCCCGAAGAGCCCGAGGACACCGGGGACGAGAGCAGCGAGAGCGACAGCGGATCCGGCTCCGAGGGCAGCGAGAGCGACAGCGCTGGCAGCACCGAAGGCGATGGTGGCAGTGGCAGTGACAGTGGCAGCGGCAGTGACAGCGGCAGCGGGGATGAGGTCGGCGGCGAGAGCGACGGCACGGGTGACGACCCTGGCCTCGACGAAGACGCGGGCTGCGGCTGCTCGAGCGAGCGAGGGCCTGGCGATCTCGGCTGGGCGGCGCTGCTCGGCCTGGGGCTCGTGGTCTTGCGTCGGCGTCGCGACTGAGCCGCCAACGACCGACATCCACGAGGGCTCGCGCCGGATCGCCAGCGGTCTGGGCTTGGACATGCTCGGTCGGGAAGGCTCAGGGGCCCCAAACTGAAGCCAGATCGCCGGCACCAAGCTAGCGACCAATTTGGTGAACATTTTGGCAATGCTCATGATTTCACCCCTATGCTGCATTGCATTGCAATGTTCATCTGACGCTAACTCTGGGGGGTCCCCGAATGCATCGGAGAGCAGCCCCGCACGCTGAAGCCGAGCGATGTTCTCCTCGGTCCAGCCGGGCGTCACCTCCTCGCCATCGCTCCCCCACGCGCGAGCCTCCTCGACCAGGACCTGGCAAAATTCCTCTTCGGACAGCAACGCCTGGCCCAGCTCTCCATCCTCGATGAGCCGGGCCTTTGCAGCCAGCCGCACACTAGCGCGCCATCCCGAGAGCGCTGCGGGCTCGGCGGGTTCGGCGTCAAAGACAGCACAAAATCATCTTGGATTCATTGACGGACAGTTGAGCTCCGACCAACATCGCATCGATGACGAAGATCGTAGCTCTACTCGTCAGCGCGCTTCCCCTGGCCGCCTTGGGCTGCTCGACGAGCAGCTTTTGCGAGGCACGTCCCGATCTGTGTGACGACCAGGGCAGCGACGAGGCCACGGAGGCCAACACCGGCGATACCGACGGACAGACGTCGGCAGAGACCGAGGGGCAGGACAGCGTCGACTCGAGCACAGAAGGCAGCGAGAGCGAGGCCGGTCCGACCGCCGATGATGACGCCGAGAGCGAAGATGGCTCGACCACCGACGGCGGCTCGACCACCGATGATGACTCCGAGAGCGAGGACAGCTCGACCACCAGCGAACCATCGCCAGAGTGTGGAAACGGCGACGCCGAGGACGCCGAGGACGGCGAGGCCTGCGACGGCAGCGACCTCAACGGCCTGAGCTGTAGCACCCTCGGCTACGGGTCGGGGACGCTGGCGTGCAACGCTGACTGCACCCTCGACACGGGCAGCTGCTACACCTGCGGCAACCAGCAACTCGAAGCCTCGGAGGTCTGTGACGGCAGCAACCTCGACGGCGAGACCTGCCAGACCCAGGGCTACGACGGCGGTACATTGGCCTGCGCGGCCAATTGCCTGGCCTTCAGCACCAGCAGCTGCACCGAGTGTGGCGACGGCGTCGCCGAGGGCACCGAGGAGTGCGATGGCCTCGACTTCGACGGCCAGACCTGCCTGAGCCTGGGCTACGAGGGCGGCGGGCTCAGCTGCACCACGAGCTGCACCTTCACGACGAGCGCCTGCTACGAGTGTGGCGACGGCGACAAGGATCCGGGCGAGGTCTGTGACGGCAATGACTTCGACGGGCTGACCTGCGAAGACTACGGCTACCTGGGCGGAGGCTCGCTATCCTGCAATTCGAGCTGTTCGGCGATCAGCGAGCTGAACTGCGAGTGCCCCTGTCCGTGAGGGCGCCCCACCACCTCGAGGGCCGCGCCTGATCTTCGCGCTTGACCCTCGAAGAAAATCGGCTACATCGACCTTCGCAGGGCCTCCAGCGCCCTGCTCGTGGACATGTGCTTCTCGACCACATCGCCGGCTCGCCGGCTGCCACGCTCCGCCGCGACGCGGGCCTTCATGCGCGAAGGCCCTGACATCGTCGCTGGCCGAGCGTAGCGGCTGGTCGCCCTGTGGTTCCCCGACACCCTGAGCTCTGCCCAGGGGGCGCTCGAGGCTCGCGACCCGTACGCGCGCAGATCGAGCCCCGGACGTCGACGCCTCCGTCGACGCCCGGGATCCCCCTCTTTGGTTCTCCAAGCAGGCTCCTTTGGTGTCACCGTGTCCAATTCCAAGCTCTACGTCTCCATCACCATCGACTGGGAGGGCGAGCACTTTCGTGATCTCGCCGACCTCCAGACGACCCGCGCCACGATCCAGGCGAGCCTCGGCGCGCCCGCCCCCTTCACGCACTACATCTGCCCGACCTACTGGCTCAGTCCCAGGTCCAGGCTCGATCCTGCGCAGGCGATCCGCTCGCTCGTCAGCAAGGGCGACGAGCTCGCCCTGCACGTGCACTGCTGGCGCTCGCTCGTCGAGCTCGCCGGCGTGCGCTTCTTGTCCGAGCCAGACTGGAACGGCGACGGGACCGGCCACGGCGTGCCCCTCGGCGCCTACCAAGACGACGCGCGGGCGATCATCGCGTGCGCACGCGCGCTGCTCCAGCGCAAGCTCGGCGCTACCGTGTGGGGCTTTCGCTGCGGCGGAGCGATGACCAGCGACGGCGTGTACGCGGCCCTGATCGCGCTCGGCTTTCGCTACGACTCCTCGGCGGCGCCTCCAGTCATGGTCTCGCGCGGCTTTCGTCCCGGCCATCGCGGGAACCTCCGCGACACCATGGGCTGCCGAAACGAGCTCGCTAGCTATCAGGTCGATCTATGGGGCGACAGGCCGATGACGGCGCCCGAGCGGGCCAATTCGCTCAGCCTGCGCAGCACGGGCGGCCAGGCGATCACCCCCATGACCCAGCCGTATGCGGTCCACAGCGGGGCTCGCAGCATCCTCGAGATGCCCCTCAACGGCGGCATCTCCGACTACGCGAGCGCCGGATTCATGACCAAGACCTTCGACGCGCTGCTCGAGCGGGTCCACGAGGGTGCAGGGCCGATGTTCCTCAACATCGGCTGTCACCAAGAGGGCGCGGGGCGCTGGAAGAAGCCGCTGATGGACTCTTGCCACGGCCGACGGCGAGCGCTGACCAGCGAGGCCGTCGTGCTCACCACCGTCGCCAAGGCGGCTCGCGTCGCCGACCGGCTCACTCGACGCTGCGGCGCTCACCTACCCGGGGCCGCGGCCCATGCCTGAACCCACGAACACGAGAGAGGACGAGGAAGACCATGAGGATCACGAAATCAACGGCCAGCGCGTCGCAGCGCAAGGGCAAGAAGAGTAAGCGCTGGCGAGCGCACAAGCGCATGCTCGCCGAAGCGGAGGCCGCCTCTCGCAAGCGGGCTCGAGACGCCAAGGCGCGCGGGCAGCAGCTCGCGGGCGAGGACGCCGCGACCCGCTTCGAGGAGCGCCGAGCGCTCTTTCGTGCGCGCCACGGGAAGCTCGGCGGGCTGGCCCACGCCCTCGCCTCGCTGACGCACAACTGCCTGGCCCACCCGCTGCTCGGCCTCCTGCCCTGCCGGCTCACGGTCTGGCTCCACGATCGCAGCGCGGACTGGCTCAACCTCAGCGCCGTCGTGACCTGCTCCGGGCTGCCCGAAATCCCCGATCGTCGCGCCTGGCTCGTACACAACTGCCTCGCCCACCCGCTCATGGGCCTCGCGCCCCTGCGCCGGGCCCTCGACGCCCACGAGCGCAGCGCCGAGCGCATGCGCGTGGAAGGCTGGGTGTGAGGCCGGCTTGGGCCCCACCGAACGCTCGCGCTCCCCCGTCGATATCGCGGGGGAGCGCGAGCGCCTAGGAGCCCGTGGTGGAACCCAGCGCGGCTCCTCGCGCCGGGGTTTTCGTCGAGGGCGCGAAGCCAAAACGCCGCTGTACCGGGCGTACCGCAAGTTTTGGCGACAACGCCATCGGCGGAAGGACCAAACGAGGTGTCGTGTTGGGTTTCACCACGGGCTCCTAGTGTGCGGTGCACGTTAGGCGAGCGCCTCGAGCTCGGCCCAGCGCTCGGCGAGGGCGTCGGCGTCGGCCCGAGCCTGCTCGAGCTCGGCGAAGACCGCCTGCTGTTCGGCGACGGGCTGCTCGTAAAACCCCGCCTCCGCGACCTTGGCGTCCAGCGCCGCCACGACCTGCTCGGCCTCGTCGACGCGCTCGAGCAGGCCCTCGAGCTCGAGGCGCTCGCCGTAGGTCAGCTTGCGCGGGCGGGGGTCCTCGCCGCCCTGGCCCGCGTCCGCGCCTTGGCTCCCCGCCGCCTGCGCCTTGCCGATCTTGCTCGCCTTGCTGGCCGACTGCGCCGCCGCCTCCTCGCGGGCGCTCTGCTGGCGACGCTCGAGGTAGTCGGACCAGCCGCCCTCGTGGCGCACGATGGTCGAGGGGCCACGGCCGCCGGACTCCTCGCCCTCCGAGCTCTGCTCGTCGCCAGCCCCGCCCTCGAACACCAGCAGCGCCGTGGCCACGCGATCGAGGAACCAGCGGTCGTGGGTGACCAGGAGCACCGCCCCGGGGTACTCGAGCAGCGAGCCCTCGAGCGCCGTCAGGGTCATGACGTCGAGGTCGTTGGTCGGCTCGTCGAGGATCACCAGGTTCGCGCCCTCGCGCAGGGTCTTGGCCAGGGCCACCCGGGCGCGCTCGCCCCCCGAGAGCGTCCCGACCAGGCGGCGCTGGTCGTGGCTCGAGAACAAGAAGCGCTCGAGGTAGCTGCGCAGGTCGAGGCTCTGATCCCCGAGTTCGACCACGCTGCTCCCCCCGCCGACGTTGTCGAAGATGCTGGCCTGATCGTCGAGGCCGGCCCGGGTCTGGCGCAAGAACGCGACCTTGGTCCGCTTGCCCACGCGCAGCTCGCCGCCCGCCAGCTCGAGCTCGCCCGAGAGCACCCGCATCAGCGTGGTCTTGCCGCAGCCGTTGGGCCCGACGATGCCAAAGCGATCGCCCTTGCTCAGGCGCAGGGTCAGCCCGGAGATCAGCGCCCGCTCCCCGATCGAGACGTCGAGATCGTCGGCCTCGAGGATCGTCTTGCCCTCGCGCACGTGGCCCATCTCGATGGTCGCCGCGCGCTCGCGCTTGGGGCCCAGGGTGTCGCGGGCGGCCTCGGCCCGCTCGGTCCGCGCCTTTTGCTTGGTCCCCCGGGCCTTGGGCTGGCGGCGCAGCCACTCGAGCTCGCGGCGCAGGAAGTTGCGGCGGTTGGCCTCGACGCGATCGGCGTGAGCCTCCCGCTCGGCCTTGGCCTCGAGGTAGCGGCTCCACCCGCCCTCGTAGCTGTAGACCTCGCCCTCGTCGACCTCGAGGGTGCGCGTGGCCACGCGGTCGAGCAAGAAGCGATCGTGGGTGACCAGCAGCAGCGCGCCCGTGAAGCGCTCGACCAACCAACGCTCGAGCCACTCCACGGTCTCGAGATCGAGGTGGTTGGTGGGCTCGTCGAGGATCGCCAGCTCGGGGTTGGCGATCAGCAGCCGGGCCAGGGCCACGCGCCGCCGCTCGCCGCCGCTCATGGTGTCGACCGCCGCGTCCGGATCGACCACGCCCAGGTGGCCGAGCATCGCCAGGGCCTCGTGGCGCTGCTCCCAGCCGCCCAGCCGCTCGATCCGCGCCGCGAGCTCGGCCTGCTCGTCGAGCAGCCGCGCCTGCGCCTTGCCCTGCGCGCCCTCGCCCAGGCGGCGCGAGACCTCGGCGTGGCGATCGATCGCCGCCTGCCAGTCCTTCAACCCCGCGAGCACGGCGTCGACGGCCCGCATGCCCGGCTCGAACTCGGGCTCCTGAGCGAGGTAGCCCACGCGCAGCCCGGTGCGCCGGATCACCTCGCCCTCGTCCGGGGGCTCGGCGCCAGCGAGGATCCGCGCCAAGGTCGACTTCCCGCCGCCGTTCTTGCCGACCATGCCCACGCGCTCGCCCTCGGCGATGGACATGTTCGCGCCGCGGAGCACCTCGCGGATGCCGTAGGTCCGGCGGATCCCTCGTGCGCTGAGGATCGTCATGCGGCGTAGCCTTCCAGATCATCGAGCCAAGCGCCAAAGTGCGGACAGCGCTGGCGGATCCGCGCGAGGGTGATCTTTCCCGCAACCATGGGTCCGTGCAGGACCTTGCGGTAGCCAGGAAAGATCCGGGTGATGCGCTTGGAGGGGGCTGTCTGCGGGCCGTCGTCGATGTCCTCCGGGGTCTCGAAGCTCGCCCCGAGCTCGGCGAAGGTTCGCGCGTCGCCCTCGCTGGCCCCGACGATCGCCGGCAGCGAGTGGCCATCGGCGAACAGCCAGGCCTCGTACTCGTGCAGGGCCAAGAAGGCCGCGAAGCGAGGATCGCCGATATGGTCGTCGAGCGCCGCCTCGACATGTTCCACGCGCTCGCCCGCGCTCGCCCGCTGGGGCAGCGTACTGAGGCCAGGGGTCCCCTTGGGCAGGCCGTAGTAGTCGATGATGGTGCTCACCCGCGCGTCCCCGGCCCCCTTCAAGACGCGCCGGATGTCGTTCTCGAGCTTGGCGAAGGTCGTGACGCCGCCCTTGAAGTTGGGCCCGCGCTTGACCTTTTTCGTGACGAGCAAGGTCGGCGTGAGATAGAGCCCCCGCGACAAAAAGTGCGGCGCGAGCACATCCTTGACGAAGCGCTCTTCGGTCTGGCCCTCGACCAACAAGATCGCACGCTTGATCACGGCCGCGCCCCGAGCAGGTTCTTCTCCCACAGCTCGCCGAGGGAGTAGTCGTCGAGCCAGGCCGACATGTCCTCGCTCGCCAGGCAGCGAAAGCGGCTCGCTCCCTTCTCGTCGCGCTCGACCGCCCAGACCTGTTTTGGCTCGAACTGATCGATGAGCGTGACGGACTGCGTGGCCGCCACGACCTGCGTCCGCGTGGCTGCGGCGCTCAGCATCTCGGCGAGCATGGTGATCGCCGCCGGGTGCAAGCCGAGCTCGGGCTCGTCGAGGATCACCAGCCCCGGCAGCTCGGGCTGGAGCAGCAAGGTCGCCAGGCAAATGAAGCGCAGCGTCCCGTCCGAGAGCGCGGAGGCCTTGAAGAAGTTGTCTCGACCGCGCTCTTTCCACTCGAGCTGGATCCGCGACTCGTCGAGGCGCGAGGGCGCGAGGGCGAAGCGATCGAAGAAGGGCGCGATCTGGCGGACGCTGCCCTCGATCAGCGCGAAGTGTTCGGGGTGTTTTTGCTGGAGGAAGTACAGGTAGGCCGCGAGGTTCTCGGCCTGGGCTCGCAAGTAACGGTTGTCATCCACATCACCGAGCTGCTTCATGGGCGCCGAGCTGCTCGTGTCGTGAAAGTGGTAGACGCGGTAGTTCTCGAGGTCGGCGAGGATGTGGCGAACGATCTCGTCATCGCGGTGCCCCTTGAGCACGGACTCCGGCGCCCCGATCCCGTCAAAGCCTCCGAAGGTGCCTCCCCCACTCTCCTTCTCGACATACTCGTGCGAGAGGATCAGCTTGTTGTACTCCGTGGGGATCAGGGCCACCTCGTAGGCCGTCGTCAGCCAGCCCCCTCCAAATTCGAGTTCGAAGTGCAGCTCTGGCGTCTGCTTGCGCCCAAAGTGCAAGAGCGCATCTGGACCGCCCTTGATCGCCGTGTAGCGCTGGAGGTTCTGCGTGACGATCTCCCGCAGGAAACGAAAGACCTCGATCAAGTTGGACTTCCCCGCGCCGTTGGCACCGATGAACAAGTTCAGGGGACCGAGCGCCAGGCTCTGGTCACGGATCGACTTGAACCCGCGGATCGTCAGCTTTTCGAGGGTGCGCACGTGAGGGACAGAGAATAGCAGGGACCAAGACATGCGTTCGGTCACGACCGCTCGGCCGCTTCCGAGCACCGAGCCCAGCCCCTCGTCAAGCCCCCTCCCCCACGTCTCCCAGTACCCCATCCTCCCCCTCCTCCGCGCCGTCATGACGGCCGCGCCGGCCGGTGGTAAAGCACCCGGATGCTCGACGACCTCCCCGCCGCCTTTGGGCGCTACGTGCTGACGCGCCTGATCGGCGAGGGCGGCATGGCCGAGGTCTACCAGGCCAGCGTGCGCGTGGCCGAGGGGCTGACCAAGTGGGTCGTCATCAAGAAGATTCGCGCCGACTTCGCGGACGATCGCGACTTCACCCGGATGTTCGTGGACGAGGCCAAGATCGCCTTGAGCCTCAACCACGCCAACATCGTCCAGGTGTTCGACTTCGGCCAGATCCGCGGGACCTTCTACCTGGCCATGGAGCTGATCGAGGGCATCGATCTGATGCGCCTCTTCCACATGGTCCGCGCCGACGAGGAGGCATTCCCGGCGGTGATCGGGGCCTACGTCGGCCACCAGGTCGCCTCGGGGCTGGCCTACGCCCACCGCAAGTGTGACGACTACGGCGCGGCCCTGGGCATCGTCCACCGCGACGTCAGCCCGCACAACCTGATGATGAGCTGGGAGGGCCAGGTCAAGATCCTCGACTTCGGCATCGCCCGCACGCGCAAGGCCTGGGACAAAGAGCACGCGCCGCCCGAGGTCGAGACCATCAAGGGCAAGGTCGCCTACATGTCCCCGGAGCAGTCCATGGGTCGACCCGTGGACCAGCGCTCGGACATCTACTCCCTGGGCGTGGTGCTCTACGAGCTGCTCACCGGCGAGCTGCTGTTCCGCACCCGCGATCGCCTCGAGGCCCTCGCCCGGGTCCGCGCCGAGCCGATCCCCCCGATCGTCGAGCGCGCCCCGGATCTGCCCGACGAGCTCGCCCACATCGTCGACAAGGCCCTCGCCCGGGATCTCGATCAGCGCTGGCAGTCGGCGCGAGAGATGCAGTCGGCCCTGGCCCAGTTTCTCCACCGCGCGGATCCGGTGGTCGACGACGAGGTCCTCAGCCAGTTCCTGGGCCGCTACCGCGAGGAGGACAGCGCGCTGGCGCCCCCCCGCCTGCCCCCGGGGCGCAACCAGCAGTCGCGCCTGTCCTTCGTCGAGACCCGCGAGCTCGGCGACAGCGGCGTGCCCGTGGGCCCCGTGCGCAGCGCCGGCCGCTGCGTGCTGCTCCACGCCTGCTTCTGCGCCCAGGACGAAGACGGCGGCACGAGCGGCCGCGAGCTCCACGGCCGCGCGGACAGGCGCCCCCTCCTCGACCTCGTCGAGGACCTCGCCTTCAAGCGCGAGGCTCACGTCCACCGCCTCGACGCCGACGGCGCGATGCTGGTCTTCGGCACCACCTTGGGCGCCGGCGACGACGCCGAGCGAGCCCTGCGGGTCGCCCTCGCCCTGCGCGAGAGCGTGGCCGAGTACGCCCCGGGCACCGCCTTGGGCCTGGTCTTGCTGACCACCCACCTGACCATGGTCCGCAGCGAGGACGGGAAGCTCTTCGTCGAGCTCCCCGATGGCCTCGCCGAGCAGCTCGAGCGCGTGGCCGAGCACGCCGTCGAGGAGCCGATCATGGTCGCCGGCGAGCTCGTCGAGCGCCTGCGCCGGAGCTGGCGCCTGGGTCAGCCCGGCTGGCTGGATCCGCAGATCCCAGAGGAGGCCGCCGGCTCGCCCTGGGCCGCCGACTTTCAGCGCGTCGCCCCGGTCCTCGGCCCGCTGACCGAGGCCGAGCGGCGCAGCCAGCAGGCCCGCCTGGGTCGCCGCCAGCTCTACGGCCGCGAGCTCGAGCTCAAGACCCTGCGCGACGCCTTCGCCGAGGCCATCCGCGGGCCGCGAAGCCGCAGCTTGCTGATCCGCGGCGCCGCCGGCCTGGGCAAGCGCGCGCTCATCGATCGCTTCGTCGCCTCGCTGCCCTCGGGCGCCTGCGTGGTCCTGCGCGGCGTCGGCCAGTGGTCGACGCGAAACCAGCCCCTGGGCGTGTTCTTGACCCTGCTGCGCCGGTTCTTGCGCATCGAGTCCGACACCCGGGTCGAGACCATCGCCCGCAAGCTCGGCGACTACGGCGTGCGCGAGGCCGAGGAGCTCGCCGAGGCCCTGGTCTCCGCCCTCGGGCTCTACTACGGCGAGCGCAGCCGCAGCGCGGGCGCGGAGCACCTCGATCCCCAGCAACGCCGCGAGCGCATCGGCCGGCTGATCCGCCGCCTGGTCCGCTCCTTGGCCCAGCGCCGGCCGGTGCTGATCGTCATCGAGAACATGCACTTCATCGACGAGCCCAGCTTGCGGGTGATCGTCGACTGGGCCGAGGCCAGCCACCCGCTGCCGATCCTCGGGGTCTCCACCTCGCGACCGGGCCCGCGCGCCGAGGCCCTCGCCGCCAAGGAGAGCGTGGGCGTCATCGATCTCCGCGAGCTCGATCCCGAGGCGGCCCGCGAGATGATCCTGCGCCGCTTCGAGGACCCCGGCGAGGCCGCCCAGCTCGCCGAGGCGATCCTCGCCCGGACCGGCGGGCACCCGCTCTTCATCGAGGAGATCCTCGCCTCGCTCCTGCACCGCGGCACCGTGGCCTGGAACGCCCAGGCGCGGCACCTGGTCGTCCGCGAGCGCGGGGCCGAGATCGAGCTCCCGCCGAGCATCGAGGGCGCGCTCCAGGCCCGCGTCGACGAGCTCGCCCCCGACGAGCGCGAGACCCTGCTGGCCGCCGCCGTGCTCGGCCGCAGCTTCCGCGCCGCCGAGCTCGGCGAGCTGCTCGAGCGCCCCGTGACCCGCAACCTCCCGAGCCTCGTCGAGGCCGGCCTGCTCGAGCGCGACCTCGGCGACGAGGGCGAGGGCGCCGGGGCCTTCGCCGAGGGCGACGACGAGATCCTCCACTTCTCGACGGTCAGCCTGCACGAGGTCTGCAAGGCCCAGCTGCCCCCGGGCGCCCTCGCCCAGCTCCACGGCCGCGCCGCCGAGATCAAGCAGGCCCGCCACGACTTCACCCCGGGCCGCGACGACGGGCCGATCGCCGATCACCTGATGCACGCCGGGCGCTTCGATCAAGCGGTCGCCCCGGCCATGCGCGCGGCTCGACACGCCGAGAACGTCGCCGGCAACGTCGAGGCCTACTACTACCTGACCCAGGCCCTGCGCGCCCTCGAGCCCGACGATCCCCGGCGCTTCGACGTGCTCTTGCAGCGCGAGCCTATCCTCCGGGCCTGGGGCCGCCGCCGGGCCCAGGGCGCCGATATCCGCCAGCTCCTGGCCGTGGCCGAGAGCGCCGAGGAGCCCGAGCGCGACGAGCGGATGGTCGTGGCCTCGCTCCGGCTGCTGCGCTTCTACCTCGAGTGTGGGCGCACCCACCGGGCCACGCGGCTGATCCCGCGGCTCCAGGCCAAGGTCCACGGGCTGCGCGAGAGCGAGCGCTACCTGGCGATCCTCGGCGAGCTCGAGAGCGAGCTGATGTTCGCTCGCGGCCAGTTCGAGGAGGCCGAGACCATCGCCCGCGACGCCATGGCCTTTTGCTCGAGCGACACCCGCGGGATCAAGCAGCGCGTCCGCCTGCTGCGGGCCATGGGCCAGGTCCAGCTCGGCACCGGGCGCCTGCCCGAGGCCAGCGAGACCTTCCGCGAGGCCCTGCACCTCGCCCGCAGCATCGGCCACCGCCGCCTCGAGGCCGAGGCCCTCAACAACATCGGCGAGGTCGCCGGCCGCAGCACCCGCTACCAAGAGGCCATCGACTGCTTCAAGGCCGCGCTGTCCATCGACCGCGATCTCGGCGACCGCTTCGCCACCGGGGTCAAGCTCGCCAACTTGGGCCTCGCCTACACGGCCATCGGCCTCTACCGCCGGGCCGAACGCTACCTCCGCAAGGCCCTCGAGCTCCACGAGGCCATCGGCCACCCGGGGCTGCTCAACGAGGTCATGGTCAGCCTGGGGATCGTCGTCGCGCGCCTCGGCGATCCCTCCGCCGCCCACGCCCTGCTGACCGACGCCGCCAAGGTCGCCGCGCGCCGCGGGGACGTCCGCACCGAGCTGCGCGCCGAGGTCCGCCTCGCCAGGATCCTGATCACCACCCCCGTCGACGAGCAGGGCGAGGCCCACCCCGACCCCGCGGCCATCGAGGAGGCCGAGGGCATCGCCCGCCGCGTCTACGAGCGCGGCCGCGCCGAGGGCCTGCGCTCGGCCACCGCCCGCGCCGCCCACGTGCTCGCGGCCATCGCCGACACCGAGGCCGACCCCGAGCGCGCCATCGAGCTCGAGCGCGACGCCGTCCGGCTGATCCGCGCCGGCGCGGCCCCCCTCGACGGCGTCCGCTCCCTGCACCACCTCGGCCTGCTGCTGCGCGCCCGCGGCAGCGAGTCCGAGGCCCGGACCTTGCTCTCCGAGGCCGCCTCCATGGTCCAGAGCCGCCTCGACGACCTCCGCGATCACGAGCTGCGCGAGGGCTACCAGTCGCTCCCCGACGTCCAGCGCATCCTCGCCGACGGCGGCTGGGGGATGCTATGATCGCCGCCGTGAAGCGCGAGCGCACCGTCCTTGCGACGCTCCTGGCCGCAGCCCTGGCTGCCCCGCTGACCGGCTGCGTGACCTCGAGCGAGCTCGTCGCCGCCGACGGCTCCCACCGACTGATCGCCCGCGACAGCCAAAGCGGGATCACCGTCGTGCTGACCACCGAGTCCTGGGCCGGCGACAGCAACTATGGCGACGACCTCACCGTCGTCCACGTGCTCGTCGCCAACATGGGCAGCGATCCCGTGCTCCTCGCCCCCGGGGACTTCGAACTCCACGATCGGCGAGGCTTCCGCTACGTGCTCTACGACGCCGGCGGTGCGTTCGCGGCCATGCCCGCGGATCAGGCCGCCGGGCACCAGGGCGAGATCCCCTACGACCCCGGCCGCAGCCTCGCCTACGAGAGCGTGCGAACCCAGGATGGCGAGCTCGGGCGCCTCGCCCTGCCCTGGGGCGTCCTGCTCCCAGGTACCCAGATGCGCGGCTTCATCTACTTCGACGACGTCCGCGACAGCGCCAACCACGCCACGCTGAAGTGGCACGCCCAGACCCCCGAGCACCGCCCGCTCGCGGACTTTGGCTTCGCGCTCCACGTCGCGCGCCTGCGCTGATCAGCCCGACTCGAGACCGGCAAAACCCAATGAAAAAAGCCGCCCTCCTCGCGGAGAGCGGCTTTTTCATGACGTCGCTCCGCTGGGCTCAGCCAGGGAGGATGCAGATCCCGACGTTCTCGTAGCCGGGGAGCTCCTCGCCTTCCTCCCAGAAGGTCACGCACTCGGTGTCCCCGTCGAGGCACTGCGGATCATCGATGTCGCAGTAGCCGGCGCAGCAGGCCGAGCCCGCGCAGTTCGGCAGCACGGAGGCGTCGAGGCAGACCATGCCCTCGTCGCAGTCATTGATGTAGCCGCACTCCTCGTTGAGCTGCAGGCCCTGCGAGGTGGCGATGCACTGGAAGCTGTCCACGGCCCAGTAGCAAGCCAGACCCGAGGCCTCGCAGTCCTGAAGCAGCGGATCGCAGTTTTGGATGCACAGCGTGATCGAGCCGTCGTTGGCGATCAGGCAGCTGGTGCCCACATCGCAGCTCGGATCGTCGGGCGATCCGTCGCAAAACGCGGTGCAGACGCCCACAGCGACGCCGTCGACGTCCTGCGCGTCCCAGCACACCGAGTCAGTGCCGCAGGTGTCGGTCGCCTCGATGATGCCGTCCCAGGTGCACTCGTCGCCGATGGAGCCGTCGCCCAAGATGGTGACGCACTTGTTGGCGTTCCACGAGTTGCCGCCGTCGTTGGCGTAGGGAACGCACTTCTCGCCATCGGGGCAGTCCTGCGCCCAGGGGTCACACTCGGCGACCGAAGGCATGTCGACGTTCAGGAAGGTCGTTCCCTCGTCCTCCGTCGTGTCGTCGTCGGTCGTGGTGGACGTGGTCCCCTCCTCGCCCTCTTCACCGGTCGACTCCCCGGCATCGTCGTCCGTGCCATCACCTTGGGTGGTGGTCGTAGTCTCCGTGTCGGCGGACTGGTCATCCTTGGGGCAGCCAGTGAGCGTCAAGCTCATCGCGCCGCCAATCAACGAAAGCACAAGCGTCTTTTTCATGATCCCTCGAGTCGAACTGAAATTTTGGAGCTGGGGGGTTTTCATCCGCAGGCGCAAGATTTGCCGGATGTCGCAAGCCGGCACGCATTTCTCGCGCTGAGCACCAATGCTCTCTCTGATAGTTACATGACTGAATAAGTCTCGCAAGACAATTGTGCCTGACAAATCTACTTTTCTGGACAAAATGACACAAAAAGTCGTCATCTGATCCAGAAATTAGATTAACTGGGGCAACTCGAATTACTGAACGACCTTCATCTGGCCCCTGATCGATATCGCGCTCCCAATCTGGAGGCCTGGCTGAGTGGAGTGAAACCTCAAAAGTGGCACCGATGTCAACGGCAACCTGCGCGGGCATTACCCCCTCCCCTGCTCGGACCTGCTCTGGCTTGCCCGGACCTGGAGCAGACGTGGAGCAACCCGCTCAACGCGCATGGTCGAGGGGTCATCGAATGATCGAGATCGCCGATTAATTGGGTTTCGCGGGCGATCTTCCAGCATTTAGGGTCGCTTATGTCGTTGACACCTCGCGGACCTTGTCTCTATCCTGCGCGTCGTCGTTCTGGGCAGATTGAGCCCGCCCACGACGCCAGAGGGAGCCGGTCTTGAGCGCACCGAAGAAAGGAAAGGACCTCAGCGCCCTGAAGGCGCGTCTTGCTAAAAAGGCCGCGGCGGCCGAACCGGAGGCCCCTGCGGCCTCGGAAGCCGCGCCGCCCATCCCCGCCCCAGGCGAGGTCAAGGCAGACGTGCCCGCTCCGGGTGAGGTCAAAAAGCCGGCGATGGATATCCCGGCACCCGGCGAGGTCAACAAGCCCGCCGATATCCCCGCCCCCGGTGAGGTCAGCAAGCCCGCCGACATCCCCGCCCCAGGCGAGGTGATGCAGCCCGAGCCCGCCGTCGCGGCGGCGCCGGCCCAGGTGGCGGCTGCGGCACCAAAGGAGGACCTCGCCGAGGATCCCTTCTCTGGCGGCGTCGCCTTCAACCCTGACGCCGGGCTGCTCGACGACATTGGCGGCGACGTCAAGCCGAAGAGCAACATCGGCCTGCCGATCTTCGCGGGCATCATCGGCCTCGCCGTCGGCGTCGGCCTCGGCTGGATGTTCCACAAGTCCTCCGACGGCGGAAAGCGCTACGACGCAGCCATCGCCAAGGCCGACGACATCCAGCAGCGCGTCACCGAGATCGAAGAGAGCCGCGCCAAGATCGCGCTGAAGCTCGGCGAGGTCGAGGAGGCGATCACCGCCAAGGACGGTGACAAGGCGATCGCCGCCCTCGAGGAGTTCGAGCCCGCGGCCGTCGAGGTCGGGGATCTCTTTGGCTGGCAGATGGCCGCCATGGACCCCGCGGTCATCAAGACCATCTTCGGCCTGGCCCAGTCCGCCAACAACGTCCAGATCGACGTCAGCATCCTCAAGGGCTGGGTCAACAACAACAAGGACGTGCTGGTCGACAAGATCAAGGGACCGAGCAACTTCGTCGTCGCCGTCAACCCCGAGGCCGGTGGTGCGGTGCTCGCCGAGTTGGTCTCGGCGATCTGCGACGAGATCCCCGATCCCCTGCCCGAGGACTTCAAGCCCGAGACGCTCAAGAAGTGCGAGGGCGAGGAGATCCTCAAGGCCAAGGCCTACATCATCCGCACCGATGTCGGCGGCGACACGTCCATCGTGCCCGGTAACCAGGCGTTCTACCTGACCCCCTCCGGCGGCATCTACGGCTACGCCATCGGTCAGACCCCCGAGGCCAACGCGAAGGCTTACTTCGACCTGCTCATGTCCAAGGCCAAGTCCGAGGTCGACGAGATGGTCAAGGACAAGGATCGCGCCCTCGAGGGTATCGCCAACTACACCAGCGACCCGAAGCTGGGCGGTGACTGAGAACGCGCGCGCGCGAGTGTGGGTAACCAATCCCGCGAGAGCCGGCCTTTTGGGCTGGCTCTTTCGCTATGGGCTGTTCACCCTGATCTTGCTCGCGCTCTCGACCCTCTTCGTCGGGCGCGCGGCCTACCGCTACTTCGCGGCCGAGCTCCCCAGCCTCAGCGCCGTCGACGACTACCGCGACCAGGCCCCGGGGGTCACGCGGATCCACGCCGCCGACGGCTCCCTGCTCGCAGAGCTCGCCCGCGAGCACCGCTCCTACGCCCCGCTCTCGGACATCCCCGAGCAGCTGATCTCGGCGTTCTTGTCCGCCGAGGATCGCCGCTTCTTCGAGCACACCGGCCTCGACTACCGCGGCCTGGCCCGGGCGATGAAGGCCAATTTGCAGTCGGGCACCGTCGTCCAGGGCGGCTCGACGATCACCCAGCAGGTCGCCAAGAGCTTCCTCGCCGACCAGGACCGGACCCTCGACCGCAAGCTGCGCGAGGCGATCTTGTCGCTCAAGATGGAGTCGAGCCTCGGCAAGGGCCCGATCCTCGAGATCTACCTCAACAAGATCTTCCTCGGCCACGGGGCCTATGGCGTGCGCGCAGCGGCGAGCCGCTACTTCGACAAGGATCTCGACGAGCTCAGCCTGGCCGAGTCGGCGCTGATCGCCGGCATGGCCCAGGCGCCCAGCCGCTGGTCTCCGGTCAGCAACCCCGACCTCGCCATGCGCCGGCGCAACATCGTGCTCCGCGACATGGTCGAGGCCGGCTACATCAGCTCGGACGAGGCCGAGGCCGCCGCCGCCGAGCCCATCGAGCTGGCCGAGCTGCGCAGCGATCCCTTCCGTCGGCGGGCGCCCTTCTACGCCGAGCACGTCCGCCAGCTGACCGTCGAGCGCCTGGGTGAGGACGCCGTGCTCGCCGATGGCCTGGTCATCGAGAGCGCCGTCGCCCTGCCCATCCAGGCCGCCGCCGATCGCAGCGTCGGCAAGGCCGCCCGGGCCCTCGACCGCCGCCAGGGCTGGCGCGGGCCCGAGGCCCACCTGCGCAACGCCGACGAGCGCGAGGCCCTGCGTGAGCGCATGCGCGCCGAGTACGGCGAGCAGCCCTTCGCGGACCCCGAGCGCTGGATCCTCGGCCTGGTCAGCGACGTCCGCCAGTACGAGGCCAGCGTCGAGCTCGGCGCGATCACGACCCGCCTGACCCTGCGCCACGCCGACTGGGCCGCCCCCTACGACCCGCGCAGCGGCGTCAACGACCAGAGGACCAACAGCCTCGAGGACGCCCTCGTCGTCGGCGACGTGATCTGGGTCCGCGCCGTCCGTGACCGCGAGGGCGCCATGGTCCGCGGCGAGCCCCACGCAGAGCCCACGCCGGCAGACGGGACGGGCGAAGGCACCAAGCCCAGCGCGGGCGCCAACGCAGACAACGCCGACGAAGAGGGTCCGCTGCTGGTCGAGCTCGGCCAGACGCCCCTCGTCGAGGCCGCCTCCTTCACCTTCGATCATCACAGCGGCCAGGTCGTCGCCATGGCCGGGGGCGTCGACTACGACCGCTCCCAGTACGACCGCACGACCTCGGCCTGCCGCTCGCCCGGCTCGGTGTTCAAGGCGATCTACTACGCCCTCGCCCTCGACCAGGGCTGGCAGATGGACGATGTCCTCGAGGCCAAGGCCTGGGAGCCCGAGCCCGGCGAGGAGTGGAACCCGCGCAACATCGACAAGACCCTCGACGGCAAGGTCCTGCTGCGCACGGCGCTGATCAAGTCGCTCAACACCCCCTCGATCCGCCTGTTCCTGGCCGTCGGCATCCACGAGACCATCACCTTCGCCCGCAAGCTCGGCTTCACCTCGGAGCTGATCCCCGACAAGGGCCTGTCGCTCGGGGCGTCCTGCGTGCGCATCGACGAGCTCAGCGCGGCCTTTGGCGTGTTCGCCCGCGGGGGCAGCTTGCAGCGGCCGCTCTACATCCAGCGGATCACCGACAAGCGCGGGGTGACGCGCCTGGATCAGCGCGACCCCGAGGCGGGCGCCGTCGACATCGCCGGGCGCATCGATCGCATGGCCGCGCGCCAGCTCGAGGCCCCCGAGCAGCTCCTCGATCACCGCAGCAACTACCTGATCAGCCGGCTGCTGCGCGAGGTCGTGACCTCCGGGACGGCGACCCGGGCCAGCCACATCGGCGCGCCCGCGGCGGGCAAGAGCGGGACGTCCTCGGGCCGCTACAAGCGCGACGGCCACTGGGACGATCTCACCACCGACACCTGGTTCGTGGGCTTCACCGCCCGCCACGTCAGCGCCGCGTGGATGGGCTTCGACGACCGCAACGAGCGCTCCTTGGGCGACGAGGACGCCAGCTACACCACGGCGATCCCGATGTGGGCCGACTTCATGAAGCAAGTCGTCGGTGAGCGGGAGTACCCGCAGATCCCCGGTGAGCCGCCCGAGGGCGTGGGCCGCAAGCAGGTCGACGCGACCCACGGCGGGACGCCCGTCCCCGGGATGCCGGCGGCGACGATCTACTACCGCCAGGATCTTCGCCGCGACGGCGGCGCCGCGAACTGATCCACCTCGGGCTTCGGGAGGGCGAGCATTAATTTGCCTCCCCGGCCGGTCACGGCCCATCCTTGGCGCCGTGTTTGCTGCGCTCATCGACGGGCTGCTCGGCGCCGCGGACCAGACGATCGGCCGCGGCGCGATCGTGCTGATCTTCGCCGGGATCTTCGTACTGATCGTCGCGGCCGCGCTGAGCCTCGAGCGCCCACGAGTCCAGGCCGCCCTGGCCCGGGTCCCCCAATACCGCCGGCTCCAGCTCCTCGGCCCCGGCGAGCTGCGCTACCGCGGCATGGTGTCCCTGGGCCTCGGCCTGTGCAGCCTCGCCGCGATGCTGACGGTCGAGCTGCTGCTCGCCGACACCCCCGTGCACGCCTGGCTCTCGCCCTGGGGCAGCATCTCCCTGGGGCTGATCGCCGTGGTCGCAACCACGATCGGCGCGGCCTTCCTCGAGCGCGCCGCTCACCTCGACGGCCTGCGCTGAGCCACGGGTCTCTCCCCCGCGTGGGGGGCCCAAATTGAACCAGCGGGAGCCAGGCCTGCGCCCGACTCCCGCCGTGTTCGTGAGCAGCGAGGCTGCCTGTGCCTACTCCTCGAGCTCGCCGCGCAGCTCGTTGCAGCGATCGGCGTCCTCGATCATGTTGCCCTCTTCGTCGTAGCAGATGTCGCTGCCGCCGAGGACGTCGCTGACCGAGTCGGTGAACTCGCCGTCGTCCTTGCGCGTGGGCAGGCGCTCGCCGTAGCGCTCCTCCGCGTCACCGTCGACCACCGAGATGACGTAGGCGCCGTGCACGGCGCTCATGTCGAAGGCGCGCACGCGGTCGTTGTCGGCGGTGTTCCACTGCACGTAGTCGGCGAGCTTAATCTGCGTCTCCTCGTCGACGATCATCTTGCTCTCGGGGCTGGCCCCGAACCACTTCTTGAACTTCTGGTCGAGGACCTGCTTGTAGTCCATGCCCTCCCACGACTGCAGGCCGTAGGCGTAGACGATCTTGTAGAGCTCGCCGTCCTTGAAGAAGAAGAACTTCTTGAGGGTCGGGGACTTGACCCAGACCATCTCCTCGCCCTCGTTGTCCACGAACTCGTGGGCGATCAGCGAGACGCCCCAGCGGTGGTGAGCCGCCTCCTCGAAGCGCACGTGGTTCTTGGCGATCTCGGCGATCTGCTCGCGCTTCCACTCGCGGTTGCGGTCTTGCTCGTTGGGGTCCTTGGTCTTGGCCTGGAGCTCGGCGTACTCGTCCTCGATGTCCTTCTCGAGCTGGCCCATCACGGTGCGCACGTCCATGCCCCAGCGGAAGCGGCCAATGAGCTTGCGCGCGCCGTAGGCAGCGGTGACCTCCGGCTGGGGGTCGACCATCTTGCACTCTTTGTTCTTGCCCTTGCCCGTGCACTTCTCGACGGGGTCGGCGAGGGGCGGCAGCTCCTCGCGCTTGCCGTAGCTCTCGTCGAGGGCCCCCTCCTCGTCGTAGTCGCTGTACTCGCGCGAGCCGACCAGCGACTCCTCGTTGGAGAGATCGGGATCGTCCGTGTTCTCGGGCGGCTTGCAGCCGAACTGAAGGGACATCCCGAGCAGGAACACCAATGGGGCGCAGGTCGAACGCTTCATGCTTCCTCGGTGGCGCGAAACGTACCACATTGGGCGCGATCAGGCGCAGAGCGGGGCGGGAGTTTCCCCGCACGCCCGGGCCCGAGACCCGCGGCTCAGGCTCGGACGCGGGTCTTGGCGCCGGCCATGCGAAGCACCCTCGCAAAGTGGGCGCGATCGACGGGCTGAACAGATAGGCGCTGGCCTCGCTGAACCACCGCCATGCCCTCGAGCGCACCGGCCTCGGCGGCCTCTCGCAGCGCGTCGAGGCTCACGAGCTCGGAGAACTTCTCGACGAACTCGACGTCGACCTGCCACCAGCGCGGATCCTCGGGATCACTCTTCGCGTCGTAGTACTTGGACTCGGTGTCGAAGGCCGTGGGATCCGGGTAGGCCTCGGCCGCGACGCGCGCGACCCCGGCGACCCCGGGTGGCTTGGCGTTGGAGTGATAAAAGAGCACGAGGTCGCCCACGGCCATTTCATCGCGCATGAAGTTGCGGGCCTGGTAGTTGCGGACCCCGTCCCAGCCCTCGCTGCTCACGCGCTCGAGATCGTCGATGGAGAAGACCTCGGGCTCACTCTTCATGAGCCAGTATCGTCGGGCCCTGCGTGCCATGGCCGGCGTGTAGCACGGGTCCGGTGCCGACCCCAAGCGCGCCCTGACCACCGTGGGCACGCGGGACACGCGTCACGGCGAGCCTCGCTCGGCCCACGCGCGGCCCCCCGCTCACGGGCCCCTAGGAGCCCGTGGTGGAACCCAGCGCGGCTCCTAGATCAGCCCTCGTCGAGCCCGGGCGTGCGCAGGCGATCGACGAGGCGATAGAGCAGCTGGTGGGCGGCGCGGGGCGTGAGCACGTCTGGATCGCAGTCCTCGAGCTCCGCGATCACGTCCGCGAAGGCCGGAGAGAGCGCGCCCTCCCCTCCCCCTGTCGATCCCGCGGGCTCGTCGACCTCGGCGCCCGGACGCGGGGCGAAGAGATCGAGCTGGGCGCTGGGCGCCGCCCGCTCCTGGGCCTCGAGGCGATCGAGGATGCGCTGGGCTCGACGCAGCAGCCGCGCGGGCAGCCCGGCCAGACGACCGACCTGGATGCCGTAGCTGCGCCCCGCCGGCCCGGACTCGACGCGATGCAAGAACACGATCTTGCCGCGGTGCTCGTGCACGGCCACGTGGACGTTGCGGACCCCGGCGAGCCGCGCCTCGAGGCCGCACAGCTCGTGGTAGTGCGTCGCGAACAGCGTCCGGCAGCCGACCTGATCGTGGAGGTGCTCGGTGATCGCCCAGGCGAGCGCGAGGCCGTCGAAGGTCGCGGTGCCCCGGCCGATCTCGTCGAGCAAGACCAGCGAGCGCGGGCTGGCCTGGGCGACGATCTGCGCCGTCTCGCGCATCTCGACCATGAAGGTGCTCTCGCCCCGGCCGAGGTCGTCCGCGGCCCCGACCCGGGTGAACACGCGATCGACGAGGCCGATGCGCGCCGCCTGTGCGGGCACGAAGCTGCCGACGTGGGCCAAGATGGTGATCAGCGCGACCTGGCGCATGACCGTGCTCTTGCCGCCCATGTTCGGCCCCGTGATCACCCACAGGCGCGGCGTCTCGGCGCTGCCGTGGGTGCCCGCGGCCAAGGACGCGTCGTTGGGCACGAAGCGCCCGGCGCCCAGGGTCCGCTCGACCACGGGGTGGCGGCCGTCTTGGATCTCGAGCTCCGGGGTCTCGACGAGCTGCGGGCGCACGTAGCCGTGGGCCTCGGCGACCTCGGCCAGGCCGGCGAGGACGTCGAGGGTGGCCAGGGACTCGCCGAGCTCGATCAGCCGCTCACCGGCGGCGCTGACCTCCGCGCGCAGGGCCTCGAAGAGCTCGAGCTCGCGGCTGAGCGCGATGGTCTGGGCGTCGAAGACCTTGGCCTCGAGCTTGGCGAGCTCGTCGGTCACGTAGCGCTCGGCGTTGACCAGGGTCTGCTTGCGCACCCAGCCCTTGGGCACCTTCTTGATGTGCGCCTTGGGGACCTCGAGGAAGTAGCCGAACACGTTGTTGTGCTTGACCTTGAGGCTGGGGATCTCCGTGGCCTCGCGCTCGCGCGTCTCGATCGCCGCGAGCTTGCTGCGCCCGCCGGCCGCCAGCTCGCGCTGCTCGGCCAGCACCTCGTCGGCGCTCGAGCGGATCATCCCGCCCTCGCGGGTGATCGCCGGGGGCTGATCCACGAGCTTGTCCACGAGCAGCGCGTGGACGTCGGTCAGCAGGTCCTCGCCGAGGTCGAGGAGCGCCGGCGGGCGCTTGTCCGTGCGCCGCGAGGCCAGCTCGGCGAGGAGCTTGGCCAGGCCGGGCACGGCCTCGAGGCTGGCGCGCAGGGCCCCGAGCTCGCGCGGGCTGATCGTGCCCAGGCGCGCGCGCGCGGCCAGGCGGATCACGTCGCGCACGTCCTTGAGCCGCGACTGCAGCTCGCTGCGCAGGCGCGGCTCGGCGATCAACGCCGCGATCGCGTCCTGGCGAGCCTCGATCTGCCCGAGGTCGAGGAGCGGCGCGCCCAGCCAGGCCCGCAGCGCCCGGGCGCCCATGGCCGTGCGCGTGTGATCGACCACCCACAGCAGCGAGCCGCGGCGCTGGCCGTCGCGCAGGGTCCTGAAGATCTCCAGGTTGCGCAGCGAGGTCTCGTCGAGGATCAAGTGGCGGCTGGGCTCGTGGCGACGCAGGCGGTGGAGCAGCAGGGTCTGCCCGGGCTGCGTGGCCTCGGCGTAGGCCAGCGCCGTGGCCGCCGCCGCCGCCTCCTCGTCGCGCAGCGCCTCGCTCACCTGGGTCCCGCCCTCTTCGTAGAGGTGGCGGATCCGCGGCAGCAGCGAGGCCGGATCCGCGGCCCCGTCGAGGGTCGCGCCCGTGGCCATGGCCGGACACTCGGGTCCGAGCTCGGTCTGTAGCCAGCCGTGCAGCGCCGGCGCGGCGAGGATCTCTCGCGGCGCCAGGCGGGCGAGCTCCGCCCGGAGGTCCTCGGGGCGGCGGCAGGCCATGATCACGAACTCGCTCGACGAGATGTCGAGGGCCGCGACCGCGGCGGTGATCGCCTCGCCGCTCCCCGCCTTGCCCTCGGCGCCAGCACCAACACCGGCCTTGGACTTGCGCCCCGACTTCTTCGACGCCTTCTTCGACTTCTTCTTTTGGGCCGCCGGCGCGGTGATCACTGGCGGGAGCTCGCCCTCGGCGATCTCCACCGCCCGGGCCCCGGGGATCAGCGCGACCAGGTAGTTGGGCTCCTCCCCCCGCAGGTGCTCGTCGTCGAGCAGCGCCCCGGGGGTGACCACGCGGACGACCTCGCGGCGGACGATCTTGTTGGGCCCCTTGCGCTTGCGCGCCTCTTCGGGCGACTCCATCTGCTCGACGATCGCGACCTTGAAGCCGCGCTCGACCAGCGTGCGCAGGTAGCCGCCGATGGCGTGATAGGGCACGCCGGCCATCGGCACCGGATCCTCGGCGTTCTTGTCTCGGGTGGTGACGGCGATGTCGAGGACCGGGCCGACGGTGATCGCGTCCTCGAAGAACATCTCGTAGAAGTCGCCCATCCTGAACATCACGATGGCGTCGGGGTAGCGCGCCTTGATGTCCAGGTACTGGCGCATCACCGGGCTGTCGGCCGAGTTGTGCGGAGCTGGCACCGGCCCTTTGTACGCGATCCCCCCGAATACGAAAAAGGGGCCCCCAGGGGCCCCTCTTCGCTCACGCGCGGGTGACTGCGCGATCTACAGGCTGACCACGTAGGCGATCACGTGCTCGGACTTCTCGAACGTGGCCTTGGCCGCGAGGGCCTCCTCCCAGCTCTCGAAGGAGCCCAGGCGGACGCGGTAGAGCACGCGGCCGCGGACGTCCTGGTCCTCGATGCGCACGTCGTGACCGTTGTGGCGCAGCTTCTCGGCCAGCTTGTCGGCGTCCTCCTGGCGGGAGAAGGCCTTCATCTGGAGGGTGAAGCGCTTGCCGCCCGACTTCTGCTCGGGCTTGGCGGCCTCGGGCTTGCTCGCCGGCTTGGCGGCCTCCGGCTTGCTCGCGGGCTTGGCGGCCGCGGGCTTCTTCGCCTCGGGCTTGGCCGCGGCGACCTGCTTGGCGACCTCGGGCTTGGCCTGCTCGACCTTGGCCGAGGCCAGGATCTGCTGCTCCTCGTCGATGCGCGCGTCGATCTGGGCCTGCTCGGCCTCGCGCTGCTCGGCGAGCTTGCGGGCGGCGATCTCTTCTTCGTTGGCCGGCGGGACCTCGGGGTCCCGGGTCGGGGGGATGTCTTCGGCGTCCGACTGCGACAGGCCGCTCTTGAACGCGAAGCGCTCATCCTCCTCGGCCTCCTCCTCGTCGAGGAGCGAGAGCGAGGACGGCCCCGCGGCGACCTGCTGGCCCGGCTCCCACTGGAGCCGACGCCCGGTCATGATGCCGAGGGCGAACACGAAGCAGCCCACGACGGACAGGCCAAAGAACAAGAAGAAGATCTGCCGGTTGTCGAGGGAGAGCTCGACCTTGTCCTTCCATTTATGCATTTCGCGCATGTTGTTCCTTCGACTCCTGGGGAGATCTCGTGAAGATCTCTTCTGGCCTAGACCATCCGCGCACGTTCGGGAAAAAACCCGCGAAAGCGAGGCGCCTCCGAACGACCTGCGGGCAACGCACCTGGCGCCCAAGCACCCCAATCCCCCGTGAGCCCGACCTGCCCGCAACGGGCGATCCTCGCCTGCGACGAGCGTCGTCTGCACCCGCATCGCGCCGCCCGGATGCAACCAGCGCTGCGTCCCGACGCGAACGAGCCCGACCCTCTCGCAGCGAGCGACCCTCGCCTGCAACAATCGGCACGCGTCTCGGCGTCGGCCCGCCCACATGTCACCCGCGCCGCGAAACCGGCGCTCGCTGACCAGCCAGCCCCTGGCTACTGCATGATCCGCATCGAGGCCGCGGGGTCGCGCAGCTTGGGCAGCGACTTGTCCTCGGGCACCTCCCCCTCGGGGTTGGTGCCGACGCGGACGATCTCGCGGGTCGCGGGGTAGGTCAGGTCCCAGCTGTCTTCGCTGACGACCTCGCCGCCCTCGTAGAGCTTGCGGACGCGCTCGAGCTTGAAGCCCCGCATGCCTCGCTGCGCGATGACCGAGGTCCCGACGCGCAGGTTCGGGTCTGCGCGCTCGACCGTCTCGTAGGGCAGCGACTCCTCGAGCGAGCGCTCGAAGGCGACCTGGTAGGGGCGCTTGGGTCCGAGGACTTCGCCGCGGACCTGGCCCTGGCTCACCGTCATGTGCAAGACGACGGGGAAGTCGTAGGGGTTGCGAAGCACGAGGTCGACGCTGTCCCAGACCACCGTGGCGTCGAGGCCCATGTCGACGTAGCTGCTCGGCCGGCTGTGCGGACGCGCGTAGACGACCTCGAGGCCGGCGAAGAAGCCCGCGCCGAAGATCGTGCTCGCTACCTGGCAGATACCGCCGCCGATGACGTCGATGATCTGCCCGCCGGAGATCCCCGGGGCCCAGCGGTAGCCGTTCTCGGGGCTGCGGTCGCCCACGACTTCATTGAAGGAGAAGGTCTCCCCCGGCATCAGCACGTGACCGTCGAGGGCCGCCGCGCCGACCTTGAGGTTGGAGGTGCGGTCGCTCGCCCGGGCCTCCAGGGAGTAGGGCGTCGAGAACGTCCCGAGCACCACGCCGATGTCGAGGTGCTCGGCGAGCAGGCCGAGGGGGTCCTCCACCGGAGGCTTGTGGACCACGGCCAGCTCGATCTCGTCGGCGCCGGCGGCCAGGGCCACCGCCACGCTCGACAGCGAGTCATAGGGAAGCAGCGCCGTGCCGGGGGTCGCCGGCAGGACCTTGCGGGCCTCGAGGTCGAGGCGCGTCGGCAAGGACATGGTGTCGACGGCCGGGGCGAGGCCCAGGAGCTGGGTCAGCGCCTTGCTCTCGTCGAAGCGCATGCCCACGCGCAGGTCGACCTCGCCGCGCCGGGCCGCGGACCGGGCCTCGAGATCCGCGAGCAGGTCGCCGCTGTGGCCGTAGCGCAGGGCCTGATCGACCACATCCGCGGGCTCCGGGACCGCGCCCAGATCTCGGGCGCTCGAGTGGGTCGAGACCTCGCCGGCGCGCAGGACCAGATCACGATCGAGGCTGCGCTCGCTGACCCGCACCGCCACCTCCTCCAGGGCGGCGCGGTCGAGGCCACCGACCTCCTCGCCACCGAGGGTCAGGCCGTCGACGGCGACCTCGTGGCGCTGGCTGTCTTCCCAGGCCCCCGCGAGGAAGGCCGCCGCGGCAGCGCCGGCGGCGAGCATGGTGATGGTCTCGGCCGTGGCGAGCGCGGCCCGCCAGGGCGAGCGAGGCGTCCCCCCGCTCCCTTCGGGCGTCGGCTGCCGCTGGCTCTGTGAGCGGGACGCGCGCGCCTGCTCCTCTGCCCCCTCGGCTCGCGGATCCTCCAGAGAAGGATCGCCAGAAGGCTCGGACGAGGGCTCGGGCTCGGGCGAACGCTGGCGGTTGCGCCGCGGCCGAGCCGTGGCTCGGCGGCTTCGGGAGGGCTCCCTGGCCCGCAGAGGATCGCTCGAGGCGATGCGCGTGGCAGCGTGTGCGGTCACCACCGAGCAAGCTAGGCCGGCCGGGGCGAGACCACAAAAAAGCTGCGATCGCGCCGAGCTTCCCTCTGCGTCACCTTCGCGCCATCCTGCCCACCATGAACGAGTCGAAGGTCGACCCACGGGTCCTCGCGAAGCTCCGCGCCATCTGCCTCGCCCTCCCCGAGGCCGTCGAGGAGCCCGCCCACGGCGATCCCGCGTGGCGCGTGCGCAAGAAGATCTTCGTGTCTCAAAAAGGCAACTACGCCGACGGCCGCCCCTCCGCATGGATGAAGGCCGCCGAGGGCGCTCAGACCGCCCTGATCACCGCCGCCCCCGACGTCTTCTTCGCGCCCCCCTATGTCGGCTCGCGCGGGTGGATCGGCGTCTGGCTCGACGTCCCCATCGACTGGAAGGGGCTCGAGGAGCTCATCCACGACAGCTACCGCCTCATCGCCCCGCGCACCCTGGCCAAACAGATCTAGGCGCCCGAGCGAGAAAATTCGCTCGGTGAGCAGCCCGTATGCCGCGAAAATGCCGTACTGAACGCGCTCGCGGACCGGTAGCCGATCAGCTCGGCCACCTCCGAGAGCGGCAGCTGCTGGCGCTGCAGCGCATCTTTGGCGATCGCCATGCGCCACTCTTGGAGATAGGTCATCGGCGGCATCCCGACCCGCCGTGAGAAGCGCTCGGCGAAGCTCGCCCGGGACATGCCCGCGGCGCGTGCCAGGTCGGCGATCGTCCACCGCCGCGCGACCTCGTCGTGCATCCGTCGCAGCGCGCGGGCGAGGGCGGGATCGGACAGCCCAGCGAGCAGACCCTGCTCCTGACTCGAGGCGCTCGCAGGCCGAAAGCGGAGCGCCTCGACGAGCAGCACCTCCACGAGTCGCTCGAGGATCAGCTCGCGCCCCGGCCTGTTCTCCAGCGCCTCTTCGCGAATGAGCTCGGTGACGCGGCGGACTCGATCGGCCCCCGGGTCGTCGCGTCGAATGTGGATCACCGTCGGTAGAAAATTGACGACGAGGCGGGCGTTGGCGCGATCGAAGCGAAAGTATCCGCCGAGCTGGCGCATCGACGCCGGACCGCTTCGCCTGCCGTGGCGAAGCTCGCCCGTGTAGATCGGCTGGGCTTTGCGGGGCTCGATCGCTAGGTCGCTCGCCATGGTGAAGCCGGGGACCGCCGGGACCAGGACGAAGTCCCCCGCCTCGAGCCGCGTCGGGCCGACGCCGTCGATATCGAGGAAGCACTCCCCCTCGAGCATCAGACAAAACCCCGGATCCAGGTGACCGTCGTCGTAGCGCACGCTCCATCGCCCGGCGCCGCTGATGACCTTCGAGACCACGGTCTGCGGGCGCAGCAAGGCGATCACCGCGGCGAGGGGGTCGGAGCCGCCGGAGCCATCCGCAGGCGCCGGAGACGACTTGGACCGCTTGGACCGCTTGCTCATGACGCGGTCACCATTGTAGCCCGACGTGATCCTCGACGAGATCAATGGTGTTCATTGGCCGGCGGCGAGGGCGAGGGCGTCGGCCCCCGCGGGGAAGCGAAGCTGCGCGGAGCTGTCGGTCGCGGCCCGGTAGACCGCCTCGGCGACGTCGGCCTCGCTCGTCACCAAGGCGCGCCCGCTGACTCCAGCGAGCGCGCTTCGAGTGAGGTCCTCATAGGCCTCCGGGGCGCTCGTCACCACGCGCTCGCCGGCGTTTCGAGTGAACCCGGTGTCCGGGCAATAGCCCGGCTCGACCAGCTTGGCGCGCACATTCAGCGGCTCGAGCTCGAGCGCGAGCGAGGCGGTGAAGCCCTCGATCGCCATCTTGGTCGCCGTGTACACGGCGACCAGCGGCATCGGAGCCAGCGTGACACTCGAGGTGACGTTCACAATGACCCCGGCGCATCGCTGGCGAAACTGTGGAATCACGGCCTGGGTCACGGCCATCACCCCGAGCGTGTTCGTCGCGAAGAGCTCGCGGATCATCGCCATCGGCATGATCTCGAACACACCGAACGCACCGATCCCGGCGTTGTTGACGAGCACGTCGATCGGGCCGCTGGCTGCGACCGCCTCGCTCACGCTCGCCGCGTCGGTCACGTCGAGGGCGACGATCCGCACTCGCTCCGAGCGCGGCAGGATGTCTTCTCGGGGCGTTCGCATGGTCGCGACGACGCGCCAGCCGCGGTCATGAAAGTAGCGCGCCGTCTCGAGGCCGTATCCAGATGAGCAACCAGTGATGAGGACAGTGTTCATGGGCGTCTCTCCTTGCAGATCAGGATTAACGCGCCCCGCCCAGACGATCCATGATGAGACGTCTGGATTTCTTTTGCGATCGTCTTGTTCTCGATGGCCTATTTCGAGACGCCTATTGGGTCTCGAAATAGGCCATGTAGCGGATGGTCTGGTCGTGCACGAAGGCGATGGCGTCGTGATAGTCCGTCAGCATCTTTTGGACCTCGCTCGCGCCGACGACCGGCACGCCATGCTGCGGGATCAAGGCCGCGGGCTCGTACGCGAGCATGGCCGCGACCGTCCCCGCCCAGTCCAGCGGGTCGCGGTAGGGCGTGCCGCGCAGGCGTAGATGTTGGGGAAGGCGTGATAGACGTTGTCGTCCATCCATCTGGTCACGAGCTCATCAGCCCGAGAACATCGAGCCCCGCCTTCACGAGCTCGGGGGCACGCGCGAGCGGACCGTCATGGAGCACGGTCTTGTCCGGCCGGAGCAAAACACACCAATCTGGCGGCAAGTGCCGATCACTCAGCGCGTCGCCGAGGACCGCATGACAACCGCGATCCGGAGCGATCGACCCGCGCTGGAGCCCCAGGGTCTTGCCCCCTGCTCGCGCCCACGCCCTCGCTAGCGCCGGCGGGAGCTGTGCTCCAGGATCACCGCCACCCCCGACCGCGGCCAAGCTCGACCCGAGAAGATCATCGCTGCGATGGACGCTCCCATCGGGCGCGCGCGTCCGGACCTGGGGAAACCACGAGCCGCGACGACCGCGGCCGCGGCCGCCAACGAGGAGCCCGCGCGGGAAAAAATTACTCGGCTTGAGGCCGAGCTCGTCGATGAAGCCCGAGGCGCCGGGGAGGCGCTGGGCCAGTTCGATGGCCCTGTGCAGCAGCCCGGCCTGGAGCCGCGAGCGCGGCATCACCGTCCAGCCGGCGGCCCGGGCGAGGTTGATCATCTTGATGGCGTGGGGCCGACGCTCCTGATCGTAGCTGTCCAGGATCGACGGCGACGCGCCATGCTCGAGCACCCAGGCGAGCTTCCACGCCAGGTTCGCGGCGTCGCGCAGGCCCGCGACGAGCCCCTGGCCGACGAAGGGCGGCGTGACGTGGGCGGCGTCGCCCGCCAAGAACACGCGCTCGTGGCTGAAGCGTGCGCTCGTGCGCGCGTGGAAGTGATAGACGGCGCGGCGCTCGATCTCCAGCTTGGCCAGCCCGCCCCAGGGGCGCAGCAACGCGTCGATCGCCTCGTCGCGCTCCATCTCCTCGACCGTCTCCCCCGGCATCAGCATGAACTCCCAGCGCGTCCGGCCCCCGGGCGCGACCATGTGCGGGGTCGGTCGTCGCGGGTCGCAGATGAACTCCACGTGGTCGAAGTCGGGGTCGGCCCCCTTGGCGTCGATGACCAGCCACGCCTGCGGATAGGTCTTGCCCGCGAAGCCTCCGCCGACGCTGGCGCGGACCCTCGAGCTGGCCCCGTCGGCGCCGACGACATAGCGGGCCCGGACCTGGTGGCGCGCTCCCTCGGCGTCGCGCAGGTCACAGACGATCCTCTCCGCGCGGCGCTCGAGCGACACGAACTCGAGGCCGGTGCAGACCTCGACGGCGGCCCGACTCGCGAGCCGCTCGCGCAGCGCTCGCTCGAGCTGTGGCTGGTAGAAGGTCACGAGCTTGGGGTGGGCATCGATCTCCCCCGAGGTGTTCAGCGCCATCACGTCGCCGAGCCAGGGGTTGACGAAGCGGACCCGGGGAATCTCGCAGCGCGGAAAGGCCCCGTCCTCGAGGCCGACCATCTGAAGGATCCGCAGCGCCTCGTTGTCGAGCGCGATCGCCCGCGGGGCCATGAAGATCGCCGACGCTTTGTCGACGACCAGGGTGCGGACGCCGAGCTCGCCGAGCAGGTTGGCCAACGCGGCACCCACGGGCCCGTAGCCGACGATCAACACATCGACCTGATCGGGGAGCGTCTTCATCGAGTCCTCACTCAGCTGCCCGCGACGATGCGGTTGCGCTGGACGCCCAGGTCGACCATCCCGTCCCGCGATCGGATCCGCGACTCGACCACGTCGCCAGGCGAGAGGTACTGCTCGCGCTTCGCCTGGGCGTCGAGGAAGAGCTTCCACTTGGTGCGCTCGGGCAAGAGCGCCGCGATGCGCTGGACCATCGGCGAGGGGACCGAGAGCGCACAGCCAGCGGGCGTCCCCGTGGCCAGCAGGTCGCCGGCCGCGAAGTCCTGGACCCGCGAGAGCTCGGTCAAGGTCTCGGCTGGCTTGAACACGAGGTTCGCGGTCGAGTCGCGCTGGCGGAGCGCACCGTTGACGCGCAGCTCCAGCTCGAGGCTCGAGAGCCGACCGATGTCCTCGGCGTCGAGGAGCGCGAGCACGGGGCCGACCGGGCCGAAGCTTCGAAACGACTTGCCCTTGTAGAACTGGGTCTGGGGGATCTGGATATCGCGCGCCGAGTAGTCGTTGACGATCACCGCGCCAGCGACGAACTCGTGCAGGTTGGATGCGGACACGCTGCACGGCCCGTGGATCGGGCGGCGCAACACGAGGCCGAGCTCGATCTCGTAGTCGAGGAAGCGGACCTCGCGGGGGCGAATCACGTCGCTGTGCGCCGGGACGATGCACGACGACGCCTTGGTGAAGATCATGTTGTAGGTCTTCGCGTCGGGGTCGAGGCCCGACTCGATCATGTGCTGGCGGTAGTTGGCGCCCTGACACACGAATTTTTGGTTGCGCGTGACCGGTGACAGGAGCTCGAGCTCTTCGAGCACGAGGCGCTCGTCCGTCTGCTTCGAGAGCTCGGCGAGCGCGCTCGCCGAGACGCCCTCGATGAAGTCGCCGGTCGACGAGAACGCGCCTGGGATCGGCACGACCTCCCCGCCGTCGACGACCCCCCAGCGGTCTCGGTCCTCGTCTCGGTCTCGGTAGCGTACGACGTGCGTGATCATCGTGGTCGTCGATCCAGGTCAGCCGAACAGGCGCGCCATGGTCATCAGCTTGTGAACGTCCAGGTCCGGGCTGTCCCGGACGTTGCGGACGATCGCGGCCAGCTTCGCGGGTGACAGCCGCGGCTTGGCGAAGTCACGCGGCATCGGCGGACCCCACTGCGCCATGGCTTCGCGGCTGACGGGGTGAAAGCCGGTCGGGACCGCGTCGGTGAAGCGGTCGCCGTCGGTGTAGTGCTCGTGCTTGTCGCCCCAGGGGTCCTGCCAGTAGTCGAAGATCTGGCTGCCGAGGATGTGCCGGCCGATGCCCCAGGCGTGGCGCCACCCCTGCTCGCGCAGCAGCCGTCCGCCGATACCGATGGCGTCGGCGTCGACGAGTTCGAAGGCCGCGTGCCCAAACGCGGGGGTGACCCCCTGAGCGAGGGCGAGGGTGTGGTGGTCGGTCGGGGTGTCGCCGCGATCGAGGCGCAGAAACGCCACGGCCGGGCTGCCGTCGGGCAGCAGCTGGACGTCGCTCGGGATCAGCCCGAAGTGCTCGGTGTAGAACGCGCAGGTCGCCTGGAAGCGCGGGGCCTCGAGGACGAGGTGGCCGAGGTCGAGGACCGAGGGCGGCTCGAGCAAAGTGCGCTGGGTCGCGTCGATGCGCGGGATCCCGTCGCCGTTGTTGAACACGAAGGCCTCGCGATCGGCGAGTCGCGCGAGCGGCTCCTGGCCGTACACGACCTCGACCTCGAACCCACAAGGATCGCGCAGCGTCAGCAACTCGCCGCCGCCGGGGTGCGTGCTCGAGACGATCTCGCCTGCACCAGGGAGGGCCGCCAACGCCTCGAGCTCCTCCCGCGTGGCGACGGCGAAGCCCAAACCAATGAAGGTCGGCCGAGCGCCCTGCTCGACCCGGTAGCAATAGCCGCTCGAGCGCGTGCCACGAAAATATCGGCGCGCGGGGCCGGCCCCCTCCCCGGCCGCGTGCACCAGCTCGGTCAGCCCGAAGTCGACGAGGAAGCGCGCGGTCCGCTCGAGGTCCGGGCGGGCGAAGCTCAGGTGGCTGAGCCGAGTCGCCCTGGCCGTGGGCCGGGGTGCGCGCGATGGCTGGGCGGTCTCGAGAGTGAGCACTGGCCTGAACCCTCTTTCAGGGGCCTTTGGGCCTGTTTCCGACCCAACCCGGCACCTTCGATTGACACGATGATCGAAGTTGATAAAATTGTCAAAATTGAATTTTCTATCGAAATTACAGCAAGTCGAGCTCCCCGACCTGAGCAGGCGGGAGCGAAAGAAGCGAGAGACTCGCGCCCGGCTGCTCGCGGCTGCGGGTCAGCTCTTCGCGGAGCGAGGCGTCGACGCCGTCCCGATCAAGGAGATCACCGACACCGCCGACGTCGGCTTCGGCTCCTTCTATAACTACTTCGAATCCAAAGAGGCCCTCTATGACGCGCTCGTCGACGAGCTCTACGAGGAGTTTGGCACCGCGCTCGATCGCCTGACTCGTGACATCGAAGATCCGGCAGAGGTCCTGGCAACGAGTGTCCGACTCACGCTTCGTCGCGCGCGTCGGGACCCTCAGTGGGGGCGCCTGCTCTTGCTCGAGGCGCAGAAGATTTCCGGCGCCACCCGAGGGCTCGGGCCGCGGCTACTGCGTGATATTCGCGCTGGCATCTCTACAGGACGCTTCACGGCTCCCGACCCGATGATGAGCTTCGTGGTCGTGGGCTATGGCGCACTCGGCGGGATCGCCACGCAGATCCAAGCGGCGACCGACAGCACGATGCTCGCGGCCATCGGCATCTCGGCCGAGGCGCTCGCAGAGCGAAACGCCGCCGCCCTGCTCCACGCGCTCGGCCTCGACTTCGCCGAAGCGCAACGGGTCGCGAACTCGCCCCTGCCCGAGATGACCGGGGCCTTCGAAGCCTTCGAGTGAGCCCTGCACTTTTGCGCAAGGGCCCGCGGGGGTACGCCGATTCTCGCCGGCTGGCCGCGGCTTTTCGGCAAATCGGAACCCACGCCCACGCCGGTGGTCGAGGCGAGGTATGACTCCCGCCATGGCCGCCGAGAAACTACCCAAAGGCTACGGCCGAAACCCTCGGAATCGCACATCAATGAAGCTGTGGCTCGGGGTGGTCGCAGCCAATCTCCTGGGTCTGTTCGCGGCCGTCTATGTCTCCAGCTACCTGCGCGCTGGGGCCGGTGATCCCGACCTGCTCTTCCCCCTGTACTACGCGACCATGGTCGTCGCGGGGGTCGCCGACGCCTTCTGGCTCGACGAGCTGCTCTTCAAGGGCGCCTTCCGTCGCAGCCTCCAGGGCAAGACGGGGCGCTTCGTGGGCAAGAACGAGGAGGTCGAGGACGTCGCGGCGTCCATGCAGCGCAGCTCGGCCAGCTTTCCGGTCGTCGTCATCTTGTGCTGCGTGGTCACCTACGGCCTGTTCAACCTGGTCAATCGCGGCTTCAACCGCTGGTGGGACAGCATCGGGCAGTACGCCGCGGTGCTCCGAGATCCGGCCGCGACGACCCAGAACAAGGCCGATGCGATCGATGAACTATCGATGCGTAACCGCCCGGAAGTTCTAAAGATTTTGGAAGCTCAGCTTCAGAGCGAAGACCCCGCTGTCGCGGGCTTCGCGGCCTGGGCCATCGGGCGCCAGAAGCAAAACCCGACCATGAACATCAACCGCGTCCCGGCCCTGGTCGAGCGCGTGCGCAACGGGCCGCCGGCGGTCCGCCGCGAGGCCTTGCTGGCCCTGTCCCGTCTCCAGCACCAGGCGATCGTCGAGGAGGTCCACACCGATCTCGGCGCCGAGCTCGACGCGGGTGAGGCCATCGACACGCGCCTGGTCTGGGCGCTCGGCTACCTCCAACACGGCGACTCTCTGCCCATCCTCGACCGCGCGCTCTACCACCCCGACGAGTCGGTCCAGCGACTGGCCGCTTGGGCCCTCGCGCAACAGCGTGACAGCGGCAAGGGTCGAGAGGCGGCGGACCTGCTCGAGCAGCGCATGCCCGCCGCGCCCCTGGCCACCAAGTGCGCGATCGTCCACAGCCTCGGCATCCTCACCGATGAGCGCTCGAATTTGGCGCTCATGCACGCCTATGACAGTCTGAGCCAGGACCAACGTCGCGTGCTCTGCGAGCGGGTCTCGGTCTACCTCGCCCCCGATGGCGAGCACGACCGAGAGGATCTGCTCATGCCGCAGGAGCTCTATGACCTCAAGACGATCCAGGCCATGGCAGCCATGCGCGCGACGACCCCAGAGATCCGCGCCGAGGTCGAGCCGTGGCTCGAAGGTCTGATCGCCGACGCGCAGACCGACGCCTTGGTGCGCGAGACGGCGCAGTCCTTGCTCGAGGGGATCCGTCAGCAGCGCAACGATCGCACGGGTGACTAGCTAGATTTTTTCCACATTGCTCCCAGAAATCGCGCGCTTGGCTTATGCTCCTCGCGCGTGCTGTCTCCGGGCGCCATCGTCGATCCCGAGGATCTGCGCATCCCTGGTGAGCAACCTGGGACGCCGGTCGTCGTCATCGATGATCTCGGCGAGCTCGCCCATGGCCAGCGCTTCCGGGCGCGCCAGGGTAAGAGCCTGCTGCTGCTCACGGTGCTCACCCCCGAGGTGGTGATGCAGCGAGAGCTCCGCGATCTGTTGCTCCATCGCCTGCTCCAGATCTCGGAGGTCGCCCACCCAAACTTGCTGCCCACCTACGGCTGGGTCCCCCTGCCCCTGGGCGAAGAGGGCTTCGAGACGCTCTTTGTGGTTCGCCCGGATCCGGGCTGCCCCACCTTGCGCCAGTGGCTCCATGAAGTCTGGCAGGCCGGGCACACCCTCGATCCCCTCAACGCCGTGGCCATCGCGGTCCAGGTCTGTCAGGCCCTGGCCGCGCTCCACGAGCACTGCGCCCACGGCTTCGTCACCGTCGACAACGTCTTCATGTACCCCACCGGGGGCATGCCCCAGGCGCTGCTCTCGGCCGCGGGCGAGGGCGTGGTCCTGCCCTTCGCGCCTGCCTTCGAGCCCTACGCCCAGGCCGGCTACCTGCCCATGGCCGGGCCAGAGCTGTTCGAGCCGCCCCACGAGCCGCGGGTGGAGACCGACGTCCTCGGCGCCGCGGGCCTCGTGCTCGAGATCCTCACCGGCCAGCCGCTCGAGGCCGGCATGTCCCTGGCCCACTTCAACCTCCCGCCGCGCCTCGAGCGGATCCTCGAGGTCGCCAGCCGACCCAACCCCGAGGATCGCCCCCAGGACATCTTGATGTTCTCCCGTCGGCTCCAGGCGGCCGTCGGTCTCGGCGACGATCCCGTCGAGCCCGCCGCGGTGCTCGAGCCGGTCCACCACGGCGAGCACGCCGATCCCCGCTACCCCGCGGTCCGTGCAAAACCCTGGCGCCCGCCGCCCGCTCCCCCGCCGCCTTGGGCCGAAGGCGGACCCACGCCCGGATCTGGCGCATGGAACGTCGGCGCACCGACGCCGGGCTCCGGCGCCTGGAACCTCGGCGCGGGCGGGCCCACACCGGGCTCCGGCGCCTGGAACCTCGGTGCGAGCGGGCCCACGCCGGGCTCCGGCGCCTGGAACCTCGGCGGCCGCCCTCCGGTGCCGAGCCACTCGTCGACCTCCGGCTCGTGGAACATGGGGCGCACGGCCAATCAGCCCGCTACCCAAGCGCCACCGAGCGCCTGGCGACCCACGCCGCCGCCCGCGAGCGAGCCCCCCTCCTCGGCCCCCTTCGGGCGCAGCTCGCCGGTCGTCGGCGGCGCAGACTCGAAGCCCGCCGCCCCAACGCCTCCACCCTCCACCCCGCGCCCCGAGGCGACCACCAAGCTCTTTGGCCGCGGCGGACCCACGCCCCCGGCAGGCCTCGCGCCTGTGCCGGGCAGCCCACCTGCGCCGAGCAGCGCGCCCCCGAGCCTCGCCCAGCCCGCGCCGGTGAAATTCGCCGATGGCGCGACCCTCGATCTCGCCCCGGGCTCCCCCGCCAGCTTTGGCGGGACCTCGGTGTCGATCATGATGCCCGCCCCCGACGGCAGCGTCCTCGCGCAGATCGGCCAGGGCCCGCGCAACTACACAATCGTCCGCCGCGGCAAGACCCACGGGCCCTACGACATGGCCCAGCTCCAGCGGCTCATCGAGCTCGGCAAGCTGCGCAGCGTCGACACGCTCATGGACTCGAGCAACGGCGAGAAGATCCTCGCCGTCGACCTCCCGGGGATGCGCCCGCTCTTCGAAGCCAAGGCGCGCGAGAGCGAGTCCTCGCCCAAGCCGCCCACCGGATCCCAGCTGGCCATCACCCCCTCCCCTTCGCCCTCGTCGAGGCGCGGGCTGTGGATGGTCGTCGGCCTGCTCGGCGCCGCCCTGCTCGCGGTCGTCGCGTTCTTGGCGACCCAGTAGGCCGCCCCTAAAAGGCGTACTCGTAGATTTCGTAGTGGTAGGGCGAGGACTGCATCTCCATCACCGCTGAGTCGACCTCGACGGGCTTGGCCCCCGGCAGCGGCACGATCGCCCAGGCGCGCCCGCCAACCTCGAACATCGGCACGTCGATCTCGCGCCCGGCGACCTCGAAGCGCTGCCAGTGCGCCTGCGCGACGGCCCCCAGCGGCGCGGAGCGGCCGCGGAGCAGGACCACCTGAGGCCGCTTGCGCTCGTCGCCCACCGCGAGCACGAAGGCCGCGCTGCTGCGCACGCGCATCTCGGGGTCGCGATCGGCCTGCACGGCCATGCGCGCGCGCGCGCGCTCACCGGGGCGACGCAGGTGCCGGTGGGCCACGGCGGCCATCGCCCGGACCCGCGAGGAGGGATCGGCGAGCAGGGCCTCGAGCAGGGGATCGTCGCCCAGGCGCGCGAGGCTCAGGGCCGCGCAGCCGCGGACCTCCGCCGAGGCCGAGGCCGCGAGCCGACGCAGCTCCTCGCTCACGAACTCGGCGTGGCGCGTGCCCGCGGCGCTACCGAGGGCGAGCGTGGCCAGGCAGCGCTCCTCACCTGCGCCGCTCACCTCGCTCGCCCAGCTGGCGATCTTCCCCCAGATTAGCGCGTGGCGCTCCTCGCCCAGGATCTCCGGGGAGAGGCTCGCGGCCACGAGCCAGGGCGCGATCTGTCCCGCCGTCGACGCGCTGTCGATGCGACCGGCCAGGGCTCCCTCGAACCACGCGGGCGCGTCGGCGGCCAGGACCGCCGCGGCGTCCAGGCGCGCGTCGTCGACCAGCAGCTCGAACCAGGCCTCGCGGTCGTCGAGCTTGGGCACGGCCCGGGGCACGGCCACGACCGCCCGCGCCTCTCCCCCCTGCAAGACCGGCGTGGGCTCGAGCAGGCGCGCGTCGAGCAGGCGCTGGACCTCCACGGCGATGTCCGGCTCGAGGCCGCGGGCGAGGGTGTCCTCGAGGGCCGGCACCGCCCGGTCGCCGAGCCACATCAGGGCCTGGCTGGTCGGCTCGCGCAGGTCCGGGTCGCGCATGCGCTCGACCAGGCCGGCGATGAGCTCGGGCCCTGGCTCCGGGCGCCGGCCGATGGCGCGGGCGATGTCGAGCTGGCGGGTGTTGGGCGGCGGCGTGTCGAGCAGATCGATCAGCGCGAGATCGATGTCTTCGCCGGGCAGGCGCGCGAGGGCGTCGACGGCCGCGGCCGCGAAGTTGGCGTTGATCGGCGTCTCGAGGGCGCGCTGGAGCGCCGGCCCGGTGCGCGGATCGGCGATCTGTCCCAGGCCAAAGGCCGCCGCCTCGGCGACCTCGGGGTGAATGTCGTCGAGCAGACGGACCAGGGCCAGCCCGCCCTCCCCCGGACCCATGGCCCCGAGGCTGCGCGCGGCGGTCCGACGCACGCGGATCGAGACGTCGCCGAGCTGCGCGACGATCTCCTGGCGCGCCTGCTTGGCCTGCTCGGCCGAGAGCGGCGCCTGGACGAGCAGGCGGATCGACTGCTCGCGGATCAGGTCGTTGGGATCGCGCATCGCGTCGTAGACCAGCTCGAGGTGCGCCTCCGTGGGGTCCTGGCTGATCAGCTCGAGGGCCATGAAGCGCACGCTGCCCTCGCCCTCCTCCCACATCTGCTCGGCCTCGTCGACGCAGGCGAGGATCCGCCGCGACGCGCAGATCTGCATGGCGAGGTTGCGGACCTCCGGCGAGGGATCGGTGAGCGCGAGCTCGAGGTCCGACAAGATGACCTCGGTGGCGTACTCGCGCAGCTCGTCGAGGGCCGCGAGGCGGGCGCTCTCGTTCATCAGCGCCGGGTCGCGCAGCGGGGCGGCCACGCGATCGATCTCCGACGGCCAGATCGGGAAGCGGCCGTCCGCCTCGCCCGGTCCCTGGGCGCCGACCTCCGTGGTGGTCAGTGCCGGGAGCGTGGCCAGGAGCACGGCGGGCAGTCGAGAACGGCGCACCTGGCGAGTCTGGAGGCTTTGGCGAGCGCGAGCAAGGCCAGCACCCGCGCGCCCGGCCCGGCCCAGCTGAGCTCGGCTCAGCTCCCGGGTGCGTCGTCGCCAGCCGCAGCCCCGTCCAACGGCGACGCGCTCGGCTCGTCGTCCCGGGCCGCGATCACCCGCAGCGGCGCCGCCCCCAAGGGCAGCGTGCCGCTGGGCTCGTACTCGACGGGCGCCGCCCCCGAGCCGCCGTCGGCGATGGTCGCCGTGCGCGGGACCTGGCGCTTGGCCTGGGCCTCCTGCTCCCGGGCCTCCTCTTCTTGCCAGGGGTAGCTGATGCGCTCGTGGCTCGACGCGAGGATGGCGTCGATCAGCGTCTCGATGATCCGCCGCATGTCGGCCATGGACAGGCCGCAGTCATCGAGCTGCGCGGTCATCAGCTTGGAGAAGCCGATCTGTCGCAGCATGCTCTCGAGCTGGCGCTGGTCCGGGGCCTTGAGCGTGCGGCTGGCGGCCTCGACCGAGTCGACGATCATCAAGATCCCGGTCTCGGGGCTCTGCGGCTTGGTCCCCGGGTAGCTGAAGTCGGCCTCGTCGACCCCCTCGGGATCGCCGGCGAGGGCCTTTTGATAGAAGAACTCGACCCGCCCGCTGCCGTGGTGGGTGTGCATGAAGTCGATGATCGGCTCGGGCAGCCCCGTGGCCCGACCGCGGACGACGCTGCTGCGCACGTGGTGGATGATCTTGGCCGCGCTCACCTTCGGCGCGAGGCCCTCGTGGGGGCTGACCACCCCGCGGGCGAGGTTCTCGATGAAGAACTGCGGCTCGTCGGCCTTGCCGAGGTCGTGGTAGTAGGCGCCGACCCGGACCAGGAGCGCGTCGGCCCCGACGGCGTGGGCCGCCGACTCGGCGAGGTTGGCCATGGCCCGGCTGTGCGCCCAGGTCCCCGGCGCGCGGGTCGAGATCCGCTGGAGGATCGGGTTGTTGAGATCGGCGAGCTCGAGCAGGGTCGAGCGGCTGAGGTTGCCGACGGCGCGCTCGAAGAGGGGATCGAGGGCCAGGCCGACCAGCGGCCAGAGCAGCCCCGCGACCAGCGCGCCCACGAGCCGGCCCCACTCGGCGCTCGCGAGGTCCAGGGGATCGAGGGCGCCGAACACCAGCAGCTGGGCCGCGACGTAGCCCAGCGTGGTGACGATGGCGCAGGACGAGGCCAGGCGCAGGGCCCACCGCCAGCCGGCGCCGCGCCGCCGCGGGATCACCACGGCCAGGGCCGCGGCCTGCACCGCGAAGGTCGCGCCCAGCACCGGATCCACCGGCGGGATCATCAGCGCCGTCGCCAGGGCCACCGCCGCGCCGCAGCCCAGCACCGCCCGGCGGTCGAGCTGTAGCGCCACCGGCACGAGCACCGCGGCCACCGGCGTCCACGTGGCCGCGATCGGCAAGAACATGAGGTTCAGGCGGATCAGCAGCAGCGCGCCCACGAGCCAGGCGAAGATCGCCAGCTGCTCGCGCCGCCAGCAAAAGCGGCCGCCGAGGCGCTCGAGCAGGCGCTGCAGCCCCAGGCCCGAGAGCAGCCCGAGGATCCCCAGGCCGATCGTGCGCGGGATCCACTCGCCGTGCATCTCGGCGTAGAAGCGCCGCAGCGCCCCGACGCGCTCGAAGTCTCCGAGCACGTGGCCGCGGGGGATGAACACCCACCCGTCGGCGAAGACCATGTGGTGGTTGAAGCTCGCCAGCGAGTCGGAGCCCAGGCCGCGGCCGCTGCCCACGAGCCACAGCGGCAGGTCGACGAAGACCACCAGCGCCACCGCCCACGCCAGCACCAGCGCCGCGCGCAGGTGTAGCGACGCGCGAGGTCGCGCGTAGCGGATCACGCCGCTGACATCCGCGACGTCTGGCTGGACCTGCATGCCGCTCAGGATCGCACTCCCTGCGGCGCGGGCCAAGTCGGTGCGCCAGGCTACGCTGCAAATCGAATCGCCAAAGACACGATTGATAGCCAAGCTCGCCTCGGCCGCTGACTTTCTCGCTAACTATATTGAAATCACAGCAAATTTTAGCCTGGATGCGTCCTTGCTTTGCACCGGGGCATGACCGCGACCACCTGCGACGAGTTCATGGACCTGACCACCCCCCACCTGCCCCGGCTGTTCCGCATCGGCATGCGCCTGACGCACCAGCCCAGCGAGTCGCAGGATCTCGTCCAGGAGGCCCTGACCAAGGCGTGGGCCAACTGGGATCGCTTCGAACAGAGCGGCAGCCTCGGCGCCTGGCTGTCGCGGATCCTGGTCAACACCTTCATCTCGCGCCACCGCCACCAGAAGGTCGTCGACGCCACGGCCGCGCGCCCCGACCTGATGGCGCACCTCTATGATCCCCACCGCCTCGAGGAGGCCCACGCCCCCGAGGGCAGCTGGCACGGCCAGCACTTCTCCGACGAGGTCACCGACGCCCTCGCCTCGCTGCCTGACCACTACCGCCGCGTCGTCGAGCTCGTCGACGTCGAGGGCCTCGCCTACAAGGAGGCCGCCGAGGCCCTGGGCTGCCCCGTGGGCACGGTCATGAGCCGCCTGCACCGGGCCCGCAAGCAGCTGCGCGACCAGCTGGCCGACTACGCCCGCGAGGACTACGGCCTCGGCCTGGGCCTGGAGGCGGCCGCGTGATCCCCCTGCGAGACCAGCGGGGCGCCGCCGGAGAGCGCTCCCCCGCCCGGCTCGGCCCATCGAACCGGCTCGGCCCATCGAACCGGCTCAGGTCGTCGAGTCCAGCACCCGGCGAGCCGCCTGGCGCACGCCCCAGTGCGGCGAGGATCCCAGCCTCTCGGCCAGCGCACCCGCCCGCGCCGCGTCGTGAACCGCCAGCCACTCGAGCAAGTCCACGCTCAGGCGATCGGGCACCCCCGCGGGATCGAGGCTGCGCGCGACCAGTGCCTCGAAGCGCTCGGGCAAGAGCGCGGCGTAGACCTCGTGCGACCCAGAGATGGCCGCGACGACGAACTTCGCGGGCAGCTGGCCGCGCAGCCGCGACTCGATGAAGTCGGCCCAGGCGGCGCTCCGCTCGGTATCGGCGCGCAGCCAGCTGGCCAGAGCCTCGCTCCACACCCCCTCGCCATCCTCGGCCACCTGGGCTTGGACGGCCGCCCAAGCGGCGTCGGCCAGCTCGCCCCCCGCCGCGCGTGCGTGCTCGAGGCGATCGAAGTCGCGGGCGCCCAACACCCCGAACCATGCCTCGAGCGCGGCCGCGGCCAGGGGCGGCGCGTAGCTCGTGGCCCGCTCGAGCTCGGCCCGCGCGTCCGCGTCTCCCCAGCGAGCCAGCGCCGCCTTGGCCTCGTAGCCAGCCCGGAGATCCCTCGCCCCTTGGGCCCCGTAGACGGCGTCGCTATCGCGGCTCGGATCGCCGTGACGCAGCAAGAAGCGCGCGTAGCCGCGGGGAGGATCGAGGCCAAAGACCGCCGGGGCCGCGCGCAGGGGCGCGAGCAGGCGCGGGTCGTCGAAGCCGAGCAGCGCCGGCAAGCTGGCCGCGGCGAAGATCTTGAGCAGCGCCGGCGCGCGCGGGACCGCCAGCGCGGCCGCGAGCACCTCGAAGTCCTCCGCGCTGGCCAGGGCGCGCAGGAGCTGGCGGACCCTCGGCCCCTGCCCCGCCGCCTCGGCCCCACCTTCGCGGCACAGCTCGATGACTCGCCTCGCGACCTCGCGCCCGCCCTCGACGCGCTCGGCCAGGCTCCCGGCGCGGATCGAGGTCCGCGCAGCGGCCCAGCACGAGAGCGGCGCCTCGGCGCGCAGCTCGGCCGCGATCACGGCCCGCGTCTGCGCGGGCGGGAGAAGCTCGAGGTGCTCGATGGCGGCGGCGCGCAGGCGCAGGCGATCGCTGCCGAGCAGCGCGTCGAGGCGCGCACCTTCGCGGCCGAAGTCGAGGGCGAAGCCAGCCACCCGCGTGCACTGGAGCGCCTCGAAGACCACGTCCGCGTGCTCGTGATCGAGCAGCCCCGCGGCCAGGTGGGCGTGGCGATGGTGGGCCGGGTTGTCGTGGAGCCAGCGCAGCGTGCCCAGGACCACCGCGGGCGTGTCGGCGAAGCAGACCCGCAGCTGGTCCGCAAAGCGCTCCGGCCCGGCCTCCGCGAGGTGGTGCAGGCCGTACTTCGACTGCACGATCTCGCTGCGGTTGCTCGGTGAGCCGATCGCCATCCACCGACGCAGCTGCTCACCGGCGCGGCTGCCCCAGGGATCGCAGCCCAGCAGGTGCAGCAGGCCGTCGCGCTCGGACCAAGGCACCTCGTCCTCGGGGCGCGCGACCAGGTCCACGAGCAGCTCGGTCAGCCGCCGCGGGGCCGCGCGATAGAGCAGGTCCGCCAGGCGCGGGCGCAGGGCCGGATCTTCGACGAAGCGGCGCGCGAGGGCGTCCACGCTCGCCGCGTCGATGGGCCGCGCGCGCTCGAGCCGAGCCAGGGCCGCCATCACGGCCGGCCGCGAGCCCCCATCCAGGGCCAGCACCTCCACACCACCCGATCCCCCCGCATCCACGTCCACGTCCGGGAGCGAGGGCGAGGCGACGATCCGCGCGACGGCGCTGCGCTGACGCAGGCCAATGAACAGGGCCTCGCGCCTCGCTAGCAGCTCGCGCAAGGCCGCCCGCTCCCGCGCCGCGAGGCTGTACTCGACAACCCGCGCGCGATAGTCCGCGGCGATCTTCTCGGGCGGCCTGCCGTCGACCTCCGCCGGCAGATCATCGATCAGTCCAAAGCGCGAGAAGCCGATCCGCGCCTCGCCCAGCCGCCACCAGGGCAGGCACACGCGCTCGCCCGCGGCCACGCCGAGGATCGGCGGCAAGCTCGGCTCGAGATCCTCGCGGTGGCGGCCATAGTCCAGGGCCCCAAAGGCGAAGAGGTTGCCCGCCTGGGCGCAGCGCCAGGCCAGCTCCGAGCGCGTCTGCCAGCCGGGCTCGACGAAGGCGGCCACCGCCAGCGTGGTCTCGGGGTCGATGGCCGCGCTCGCCTGCCCATCCCCCTGCCCAGGCTCCCCCTCCTCCCCTTCCTCGAGCGCGAGCCTGGGCAGGCCCAGCGCCCCGGCGAGGATCTCGGCCAGGACCCGCGCCGGCGGATCCACGGCGACCACGGCCTGCCAGCGCCAGCCCAGGTGCTCGGCGAAAGCCAGCAGGCGCCCGCAGGTCACGACCACGTCGTCGTTGGAGCACAGATAGGTCGAGTACCAGGGGATCGCAAAGCCGTCGTCGTAGCCCGTGCCCAGCACGGCCACGCCGTAGCGCTCGAGCAGGCGCTCGCGCATGGTCTGTGGCGGGCGCGAGGGCTGCTCGGGGGTCTCCGATTGCCAGCGCCGACAGGCCTCGAGCAGGGCGAGCAGCTCGCGATCTTCGGCGAAGGCCCCGCCCTCTCCCACCGCGGCGGCGAGCAGCCGCGCGAGCTCGTCGTAGGCCCGGGTGTCTCGCAGCAGGCGAGCCAGGTGCGCCAGGGGAGCGCGCTGCTCCGGCCAGCGCGAGCACAGCCTGCGCAGCGTCGGCTCGGCCGCGGCGAACTGCCCGATCTCCAGCTGCGCCCGCGCCCAGGACAGGGCCAGAGCGGGGTCTTGCGCGTGGCGGGCGAGCGCCTCGTCGAGGACCCGGGCGGCCTCGACGAGCTTGCCCTGGCAGCCGAGGCTCTCGGCCCACAGCTCCCAGGCCACCCCCTCGCCCGGATCCAGGCGCACCGCGTGGGCGCAGGCCTGCTCGGCCACGGCCCAGTCCTCTCGAGCGAGGGCAGCCTGTGCCTCCTGGAGGCGCGAGTGCGCCTTTCGACGGCGGAATTCGTCGGCCACGGCGTCCCGAGTCTCGGCCATCTGGGCCGCTTCGGCCAGCGCTTCTCCCCCAGCCGCCCGCACACAACCCGCCACGCGACTGGTCGATCTCGGCGTACTTTGGCGCAGGCTCTCCCCCCGCCGGCTCGCGAGACACACCCGCGAGCCAGGCCTCCGAGCAAAATCAGCGGGCGAATGGGCGAGCAAATGAGTGAGACAGCAAACATCGAGATCGAGGGCGTGGCGATCGTGACGGGCGCGGCCGGAGGCATGGGTGGGGCCATCGCGCGGACCTTCGCCCGCGAGGGTCGCCCGCTCGTGCTCACGGACCTCCACGCGGCCCCGCTCGAGGCCGTGGCCGAGGCGCTGCGCGCCGCCCAGCCCGCGCTCGACGTCCGCATCGTCGCGGGAGACATCGCCGCCCCCGACCACACCGACGCGATCCTCCAGGCCCTCGCGGACCGCCCGATCGCCGCGCTCGCCCACGCCGCGGGCATCGCCACGACCATGGGCACGGGCCCGCGGATCTTCGCGGTCAACTTCGGCGCCACGCAGCGCCTGGTCGCGGCCACGCTCCCCCGGATGTGCAGCGGCGCCGCGGCGGTGCTGATCTCCTCGATGTCGGCCCAGCTCGTCGCCCGCCCGGCCCTCGACAGGCTGACCCGAGCGCTGATGCGCGACAGCGACTCCATGCTCGCGCGCGTCGCCCTTCGCTCGCCGCGCATGGCCTACCCCCTGTCCAAGCGCGCCGTGCAGCTCTACGCCGCCGAGATGGCCCCCGCCTTTGGCCAGCGACGCGCGCGGGTCGTGTCCTTGTCCCCGGGGATCATCGACACGAACATGGGCCGGCGAGAGGCCGAGGGCTCGCCCGAGATGAGCAAGCTGCTCGCGGCCACCCCCGCGGGGCGCATGGGCAGCGTCGACGAGATCGCCTCGGTCGTGGCCTTCCTGGTCTCCCCCGCGGCCAGCTACATCACCGGCACCGACCTGCTCGTCGACGGCGGGACCATCGCTGGCGTCGCGGCGGCCGGCGGCTTTCAGGCGCTCTAGGAGCCCGTGGTGAAACCCAGCGCGGCTCCTGGCGCCGGGCTTTTCGTCGAGGGCGCGAAGCCAAAACGCCGCTGTACCGGGCGTACTGCAAGTTTTGGCGACAAAGCCCTCGGCGAAAAGAACAAGCGAGGTGTCGTGTTGGGTTGCACCACGGGCTCCTAGAGCACTTCCAGCTCATCCCAGGCGCGGGCACCCATGGGCTGCGAGCCGCGCTCGGGCGGCGAATCCGGGGTCGCAGACTCTCAGCAGTCGCCGACGAGGCGATCGATGAGCTCGAGCATGGTCGGCTTGAAGTCCTCGTCGCACACGGAGCGCAGGGGATCGCTGCTCAGCTGCTCGGCGACCTCGCGGATGCGCACCGGCGGGAGCCCTCGGATGGTATCGGAGCCCTCCGCGCGCGCGCAGCTCGGGCCGATGCCGAAGTTGATCTGGAAGTCGGGGTCGGTGGTGGTGACGTCGGCGTAGATGACCTCGCCGCTGGCCGTCACGCCGGTGATCGCCATCATGGCGACGTCGACCCCGGGGCCCGCGATCGCGCGCTTGCTCTGCTCGAGGGCGAGGAGATCGTCGGCGTAGCCCTGGGCCGGGTGGAGCACCGCGAGATCGCTGGAGGTCGGCAGACCGAGGGTGTCGAGGTCGATGGGTTCGCAGCTGGTGTAGCCGCTGGACGGCCCGCTGCAGGTGACGCCGGCGTTCCAGCACACGGCGCTCGTTGGGAACGAGTCGTCCGGGTTGCTCCAGAACGTCCTCTCGTCGTCCTGCTCGAAGATCGAAGCGGCATGGCTGGCGTAGGAGCAGTCGACCTCATCGCTGACGAGGAGGATCAGCAGCGAGGCCTCGTCGCGCAGGAAGCCGTACTCGTCCTCCGCGTCGGAGCCCGCGCGCGCCACGGCCAGGCGCATGGACTGCAAGGGCTGCTCGAAGCCGCAGCCGTTGACGCCCTGGGGGATCAGGCAAGGGAGGGCGGCGGCGAGGCTCGTCCCCGCGCTCAAGTTGAGCACGCCGCCTTCGCGCTGGAGCCAGGGCCGGGCCTTGGCCGTGTCGTCGAAGGCGGTGGTGGTCGGGGTGGTCTCGAGCGCGTCGCCCGAGAGCTCGCAGATGTCGAGGCAGGCCTCGTCCCGCACGTCGATGTTGTCGCCAAAGAGAAAGTCGTCGATGCGATCGCGGCAAGACGAGTGCACGAAGTTGCCGCTCTCTGGCGAGGTCGTCGAGGCCGAACACCAGGGGTTGCCGTTGTCGGTGGTGGTCAGGGCGAGACGCCAGTCGACGCTAGCCTGGTCGAGGCCGGCGATCAGCGTGGGCAGGGCCGCGGCCAGGTTGCGCTGCACGGGCCCCATGCTCCCGGAGTTGTCGACCACGACGAGGATGTCGAGGGCCGAGGCGCAGGCGTCACCGTCGCTGCCCGTGGTCTCGCCGCCCTCGCTCGAGCTGTCGTCGCCAGCGCTCGACTCGCCCACCTCGTCGCCCACATCGTCGTCGCTCGAGTCGCTGCCGGTGTCCTCGAAAGACTGTGGGCTCTTGGGCGCGCAGGCACATGTGAGCGCGAGCAGGCCGATGATGGTGACGATGGGTGAGGTCTGTCGTTTTCTGTGCACCCCCGTGGTCTACCAGACGCGCACGAGGAGCGACACCGTCAACAAGTTCGGGGCGATGCAGACCTCGGCCGTGCGCTCAGGGAGCCGTCAGCGGGACACCGACTGCCTGGCTGAGCTCGGCGAGGGCAATGTTGCGGTTCATGACCGCCTCGCGGTGCAGGAACTCGGGAACTCGAATTCGGCCCACTTTGTCAGGGCCTCGCGCAGCTCGGCGTGCCTCCCTGCCCCTGGTGCGGCCGGTGGCGTTCTGGCGCTCTGGCGCGTCAATCGACGCGATCACGCGTTCGCTGGGGGTCGCCACTGATAGAATCGGCCCCCGCCCTGCCATGGCGCTCCTTCCTCCGCTAGAACGCGGCGAGGCCCTTCGCCTCCTGCTCACGGCCGCTCCCGATCCACAGCTCGACCAGCGCTGCCTCTCGAGCTTGAAGATCGACTCCACCGCCGAGCTTCGCGTTGTCGCTTCGAGCGCTCGGGAGGCCGCCTTCACGCCGCTGACGACGACGATCGACACGCCCTTCGGCACCGCCCGGGCGAGCGTCGTCACCAGCGAGACCGAGACCTTCCCCCACGCCGCGGGCCTCGGCCTCCCCGTCCTCCCCACCGATCTCCGCCAGTCCTGGGAGCAGGCCGTCACCGCCATTCGCCTGTCGAGCCCGGAGCACCCGCGGATCGACTACGAGCACCTCGGCGTCCTCGCGGAGCTCGTGCCGCTGACCGATCGCCAGCCCCCGCACCCGGACATCGCGGCCATCGCCGCCTTGCCCATGCGCGATCAGGACCTGCTCGAGACCCTGGTCGCCCAGCCCAGCGTGCGCGCCACCGCCACGGCCCTCGGCCTGCACCACTCCTCGGTCCAGCAGCGCCTGGACAACATCGAGGCCCAGCTCGGCCTCGAGCTGCGCTCGCCCTCGGGGCGCTTTCGCCTGTCCGTCGCGGTGCTGATGACCCGCGCGATGCAGTTTCGCTTTCCAGCGCTCGACGACGCGCCGCGCTGAGCGATCGCACCGAGCCCAACAACCGAGCCCAACGACCGAGTCCAGTGGACGCTCAGCCCTGGCGCTCGCCCTCGAGCCGACGCAGCGCCGCGCGGATCCGCGTCAGGCTCTCGTCGAGGCGCTTGCGCGGGACGTTGACCCGCGTGGGCATGCCCCCGCCGAGCTCGAGCAGCTCGACGAAGTCCAGGCCGCTGTCGAAGGGCGCCGCGATGCTCACGTTGCCGCCGTCGACGACCACGGCCACCGTGGCGCGCTCCTGGCCGAGGAGCAGCAGCTCGGTCTTGTCGAAGTTGCCGGCCCCGCCGGGGATCTGGACCGTGGCCAGCTCGCCCTCGACGACGTAGGCCTCGGCGAGCTCGCGGGCGCGGGCGGCCATGCGCTGGTAGTCGGCGGCCGCGTCGACGATGGCCTGGCGATCCCCGCCGGGGCGCAGGCCGTCGACGAGGTAACGAAGGATGCGCTGCTTGAGGGCCTCGTCGCGGTAGTGCGCGCGCAGGGCCTCGTCGATGCGCGCGGCCTCGGGGCTGGGCGTGCCGATGCGCGTGTCCACGGCCCGAGCGTCGTCGTCGGCCTCGGGGTAGATCGCCGCGCCGCCGATCAGCCACTTGGCCGCGGCGTAGAGCCCGTCGAGGTCGAAGTGGGCGACGATCGTGTCGATCGGCCCGGTGTCGCGGACCAGGGCCTCGTCGATCATCTCGGGGCAGGCCCCGTGCTCGGCCTTGGTCGCGAGCACGAAGCGCGCGTCCTTGGCGAAGTCGACGTGGGCGGGGTGATCGTGGTGATCGACCCAGCGCGCCAGGCGAGCGCCGAGGTTGGTGATGAACTTGCCGGTGGTCTTCTTGAAGCCCTTGCCCAGGCCCTCGGAGGCGAAGGCGATGTCGAGCACGACCACGCGGCCGTCGAGCTCGCTGGCCTTGGGCAGGCGGCGGGGGCTGGCGAAGACCACCTTGGTGTTCTCCAGCCCCGGCGCACGTCCCCCCTTGCGTCCGCTGGACGAGGGCCGCGCGCCCTTGCCTGTGGATCCGGGCGCGCTCATGACAGCGCGTCGAGGGCGGCCTGGAGCTCCGAGCGGGCGTGGTCGTCACCGGCCGCCTGCGCGACCTCGACACCGCGCGCGTAGACGGCCGCGGCCGCCTCCGCCTCGCTCATCGCCTCGAGCAGGTTGCCGTGCATGAGGTAGGCCGGCACGTAGCTCGAGTGGCGCGCGTGGAGCTCCTCGAAGCGCGCGCGGGCGTCGGCCTCGCGGCCGAGCTTCTTGTACTCCATGGCCAGGCCATAGAGCGGGAAGGGATCATCGACCTTGGTCTTGGCGAGCTGCTCGAGCATGGCCAGGCGATCCATGGTCGTCCTCCCTCCCCTCTCGTGCGACCGGTCCGGGCGCGGGCTAGGCCGCGCCCTTGTTGCGCTCGGCCCAGCGCTTCTTGTGGTTCTCGACGTAGTCGGAGATCTCGCCCTCGGGCATGCCCACGGCGGCGAGCAGCGAGGGGGTCTCGTCGAAGATCGGCGTCTCTTGCAGGTGGCCGACCAGCAGCAGGTAGGTGGCGACCTCGTGGGGCGGGTACTTGCCCAGGAGCATGTCCACGCCCTCGCGCAGCTTCTCCGGCGGCTTGGTCTCGCAGAAGTCCTCGTCGGTCTCGCCCTGGGTGTGCCGGACCTCGAGGAAGTCGAGGTACTCGACGAGCATGAAGCGACGGTGGCGCATGAGCCACTCGATCAGCAGGGCCAGGGCCAGCTGCTCGTTTTGCTTGCCGAACTCGGCGTCGAAGCGCTTGCGCCAGACCTTGCGGCGGGCGGCCTGGGAGAAGGCGGTCTTCGGCGTGTTCGAGTGCGAACCGCCGGCCTTGAGCACGGCGCGGACCTCTTTGCCAGAGAGCAGCGCGTAGTATTCGTCGACCTTCTCCTGGCCGAGGTGATTACAGATCTCGATGGGCTTCATCGCGGACGCGTACCCTAGACGCCCCCGCCAAGCGGAGCAAGTGCGAGCTTCAGGCCGACGCTCCGCGGGCGACGGCGGCCAAGAAGGCGTCGTAGGCCTGTTGGAGACGCCGCGTGAGCGGCCCTGCGGACGTGCCCAGAGCGCGCCCGTCGAGGGTCGTCACCGGCATGACCCCGCGCACGGAGCTGGTCAAGAACAGCTCGTCGGCGGCGCGCAGCTCCTCGGGGGTGATCGTGCGCGCCTGGACCGGCACGCCGAGCCCCTCGATCAGTTGGATGACCCGGCCGCGGGTGATCCCGGCGAGCAAGCCGGTCGAGAGCGAGGGCGTGTGAACCTGGCCGTCGACGACCATGAACACGTTGGAGGTCGCGCCCTCGGCGACAGCGCCCTCGGCGTTGCACATGATCGCGTCGTCGGCCCCCTGCTCGTGGGCCTGGCGCAGGGCGAGGATGTTGCCCAAGTAGTTGCCGGTCTTGAGCCCTGGCAGCCGGGCGCCCTCGCGCTCGCCCACGAGCAGCGCCGAGATCCCGCGCGCGTAGGCCTCGGGCGGCGGCAGGGCCAAGGGCGTGACGATGACGACGGCGACGGGGTCCTCGGCCACGCGGGTGTCGATGCTGATCGGCCCGGTGCCGCGGGTGACGACCACGCGCACGCGGCTGTCCGAGTTGCCGGCGGCGGCGAGGGTCTCGGCGATGGCCGCCTCGAGCGCCGCGTTGTCGAAGGGGACCTCGAAGGCGATGCCGGTGGCGCTGCGGTGCAGACGATCGAGGTGGGCCGCGAGCTCGACAACCCGGCCGCCCGCGGTGCGCATCGTCTCGTAGACGCTGTCACCGTAGAGGAAGCCGCGATCGAACACGCTGATCGTCGCGTCCTCGGGGTCGAGGGCGGCGCCGTGCGTGGACAGCCAGACCTTGGTGCTCATCCCACCGCCCTTTTACGCCCCTCGGCCGGCCGCGCAAAGCTATCCCCGCAGGCGCAGGCGGGCGACCTTGAACACCGCCTCCACGGCGATCTTGCCGGTCATCTTGGAGCTCCCGCGCTCGCGCTCCGCGAACACGATCGGCACCTCGAGCACGCGCAGGCCCGCGCGCACGACCCGGTGCTTGAGCTCGATCTGGAACCCGTAGCCGCGGGTCTCGATCGCCCTGAGGTCGAGGCCCTCGAGGGCTTCGCGGCGAAAGCACAAGAAGCCCGCGGTGGGGTCGCGGATCGGCAGGCCGAGCAGCGTCCGCGCGTAGAGCCCACCGCCCCGAGACAGCAGCTCGCGGTGCCACGGCCAGCCCGAGGTCCCGCCGCCGGGCACGTAGCGGCTGCCGATCGCCAGATCCGCCCCACCCTCGGTGCAGGCCCGCAGCAGCGGATCGAGGTAACGCGGGTCGTGGGAGAAGTCCGCGTCCATCTCGAACACGTGGGTGTAACCGGCGTCGGATGCGAGGGCCCAGGCGAAGCCGTCGAGGTAGGCCTTGCCCAGGCCCTCCTTGCCCCGGCGGTGGAGCACGTGGACGCGCTCGTCCGCCGCCGCGCGGGTGTCGGCGATCTCTCCAGTCCCGTCCGGGCTGGCGTCGTCGATCACCAGCACGTGAAAATTTGGTTGGGCAGCCGAGATCGCGTCGAGGATCGCCTCGAGGTTCTCGCGCTCGTTGTAGGTGGGCAGGCAGATCAGCGGATGGGCCGCTGCGACGGTGTTCGCGGTGCTCACGGGCCCACCATACGAGAAGCCGGGAGACCACGCTCGGCCGGGACCCCTGGAGGTCTCACCACCGGGGCGGACTCCACGCAAGCTCACAAAGAAACGACGATTCGCTCGGTATCGCCCTCCTACACGGGGTTTTGAAGGCTTTGACAGCTAGGGAGGAAAAAGGCGCACGTCGGACGACAGTGTGATAGCGTGCGCAGGTTCACCCGGACGTACGTTTCCTTGCGAAAAATACGCTCCCACTACGCCACCCCCGAGGACTTCGCCGCCGCCGTTCGCGACGAGAACGCCCTCGAAGTGTTCACCACCGACGGGTACGACCCAGGGGAAGAGGTGCTGCTCGAGCTGTCCTTCACCGGCCTCCCCGGGAAGATGATGGTTCGTGCCATCGGCCAGGAATGGCACGCCGCTCGCCCCAGGCTCCGGGTTCGGGCCGGCGGCACCGTGATGTGCGCCGGGACCGAGTGGCGCAAGATCCAGTTCTTGCGCAAGGTGGCCACGGGCGACGTCAAGCTGACCGCGCGCCGTCGTCACGTCCGCCTCCCCGTCCTCGTCGAGATCCGCTGGCGCCTCCGCGGAGAGCGCGACTTCGAGACCGCGGCCCTGTCCGAGATCTCCGAAGGTGGGGCCCTGCTGCTCACCCAGAGCGGCCCCTCCGTCGGCGACGAGGTGATCATCGAGATCACCCCGCCTGGCAGCGCGCGCCCCCTCGAGATCCTCGCCGTCGTCCGTAACGCGGACAACCCCGAAGGCGTCGGTCTCGAGTTCATGGCCCGCGACATGGGTGGCGTGCATCGCCTCCGTGAGGTCATCCGTCGCCTCGTCGAGCAATGAGCGCCCGCCCGCTGGCGCTCACCCTCGCGCTGAGCGTGAGCGGTGTAGTCGCGCTCGGCGCGGGCTGCGGGGATGATCGCGCGGCCGAGGCCGGCGCGCCCCCCCCCGCCGCGGACGCCGACAGCGACGCGCCCCCCGATCTCCCGCCCGTCGAGGATCCCATCGCGGCCGTCCCCGACTGTGGCGCTCTGGCCGAGCGCGCCCGCCACGGAGACGCTGACCTGCTCCTGATGCCGGCGCTGTGCCCGGGGCTCCCCCTGGATCGCGGCCAGCTCAAGACCATCCTCGTCGCCGAGCCCAGCCCCGCGGCCATCGCGGCGATGATCCCCACGCTGGACCCCCACCCCGAGCTCCAGGGCCTCGCGCGCCTGGCGATCCTCGATCGCGCGAGCCAGCCGCTCCCGGCCGAGCTCCCCGATCCCGCCACGGCCCAGCTCACGCCCATCGACGATCGCGTGCTCGCGGCCGTCGCTCTGGCCTACGCCCAGCTCGCGGCCACGCCGGAGCACGGCCCGGCCCAGGGCGTCGACGAGAACCAGCGGACCCGGGCGGCGGCCTTCCTCGCGCGGGTTCACCTCCAGGCCCTGCAGTCCCTCGGCCTGCCTCCGGGCCGCCCCCTGCCCCCTTTCGCGCGCCTGCTCGCGGCCCGCGTCCTCGATCACGGCCGGGCTTTTTGTCGCTTCTACTGGCAGCGACGCGTGGCCGGCCTCGAGCGCGTGTTCGCCGAGATCGAGCTCGCTCTGCTCGAGCTCTCCTTGGACCTCGACGACACCCCCCACGCCGGCGACTCCGCGCTGCTCGCCGTCGAGCGCCAGCAGACCCGCGAGTACCTCGAGCGCAGCGGGCCCACGCAGCGCATCGCCGAGCGCGCCCGCCGTCGACCGGAGGCCCGCGGCCTCGACACGGCCCTGCTCTTGCCCATGAGCCAGGAGGTCGACCGCCTCTTCGACCAGGGCTTCGTGGCCAAGGCCATCGACCGCGCCATCGAGGTCGGCGGCGCGTCCGGGGGCCCTGGCCTCGACGCGGTCGTCGCCCTGCTCACCGAGGATCTGCGCGCGCGAGAGCTCCGCGAGTACGAGCGCGCCCTGTCGCGGGCGGCCGAGCGAGCCCGGCGCAGGCTCCCCCAGTCGCGCCGAGAGGGCAGCGGGGAGCTCCCCCCCGAGCTCCCCGTGGAGTGGCTCGACGCCGGCACCGTGGCGGTCGACGCCCGGGCCTGGCTGGCCATCGCCCACGCGCACGGCCCGGACTTCGCCCGCCGCCACGCCCTCGGCCGTGCATTCGTGCTCCTGCGCGACCGACCCGACGCCGTCCGCGAGCTCCTCGACCGCGGCCCCGAAGATCCGGTGATCACCGGCGAGCGCGCGCTGCTCTTCGCCCTGCTCGACGCCGCCGACGTCGACAGCCTGGTCGCCCTGCGCCTGCGCGTGCTCCATGGCCACCCGGCCGGCTCGTCGAGCGCCGACGCCGACACCCGCGCCCGCCGAAGCTACGCCCTCGCCACGCGCGAGGCGCTGCTCCACCCCCGCTGAGCTCGCTCGGATCCCCGCAGCGCTCGAGACCCCGCAGCGCTCAGAGCTCGAAGGGCCGGCTGTCGCAGGCCGAGCGCTCGATCTCGAGGCGCCCCGCCTCGTCGACGCGAAGCAGGGTGACGCGACCTTTGCCCGCCGGGATCCACCGTCGCCGCGTCTGACCCTGGCGATCCCGCGTGGTCACGCGCAGCAGCCCGCCGCGGACCTCCGGTCCGGCCACGGCGCACTCACCGGGGAGCAGCTCGACGTCCGCGAGCCCGAGGACGTGGCCATAGTCGGGCTCGGCGCGGACGCACAGCCGCGGCGCCGCCCGCCGCTCGCAGGTCCGGGCCGCGTCGACGCGCCAGCCCTCGCGCCCCGCACAGGCGCCCGCAGCCACCAACAGCGAGGCGAGCGCGAGGCCACCGATCGCCGCGGGGAGCCTGGCCGCGGCCGCGCGCGCGAGCTTGTGGCACACTCCGCGACCATGGCCGAGGAGGTCAAGCGCAAGCGCTGGCGAGGGCGCGACATCGCCAAGCGTCGCGGCCTCGCCGAGCTCGGCGCGCTGGTCCGCGAGGTCGTCGACCGCCACGTCCCGCCGGAGCGCCAGCGCCTGTCGCGGCTGCGCAATCTGTGGATCGAGCTGCTCCCGCCCCGCTTCGCGGATCACGTCTGGCCGATGCAGGTCCGTGGTGAGCGCTTGATCGTCCACGTACACGACAGCCAGTGGCTACACGAGATGACCTACTGGCGCCAGGAGCTCCTCGATCGCCTCGGCCAGGCCGCCCCCGATCTCGGCCTGGAGTCGATCGAGGCCTTCGTCGGCCCGCTCCCCCCCATGTCCGAGCGCCGCCCCGAGGCCCCGGAGCCCATCGAGGTCGACCACGAGCCCGTCCTCCCGGAGGAGACCCCCTCCGAGACCCTCGAGGCCCTCGATCAGATCCGCGATGACCGCCTGCGCGAAGCCCTCAAGCAGGCCCGCGTGATGCTCGGAAAACCGCGCTAGCGAGGGAGCCCTATCCATTTCGGCACCGAGAGACAGTGTCAATCGCGCACCCCTCGACCCTCCCGAGTGATCGCCGCTCTAGCCGCCCCCCTCAAGATCTCTTGCCGGGGTCGCGCTCACCAACGCGACAGCCCTGCCCTGGTCCCCGCTCGAAAAACCCTGTGATTCCCCATGGAGCCGCTCTGGAATGGCATTTGCTGGGTAATTCCAGCATGTTGTCGCTCACCAAGGTGTCTCCCCGCCTCGCGCTCTTGGCGCTGGCGACCCTCGCCACCACCGCCTGTGACCCCGACGCCTACGGAGACATCGGCGCCAGCGACCAAGCAGAGAGCTTCTACCAGGGCATGGCCAAGGACACGGAGGGCGGCGCCTTCCGCGTGACACTGTCCACCCGCGAGGGGGGAGCCCTCGTCGCCCAGGAGCCCACCGGGCTGATCGTCCGCGTGGGCTTCCACGATCCCGAGGATCCGAGCGACCCCGGCCAGGGGATCCCCGAGGCCGACCTCCTCCTCGACGCCTGGACCACCCAGGACTCGGCGCGCGCCCCCGATCCCGTCTACATCGGCGACGGGCGCTACCTCTTCGAGGCCTTCGAACTCGAGGAGGGAGGCGTCTGGCACCTCGACCTCGCCATCGCGGTTGGCGCTACCCTCGATGAGTCGGTCCAGTTCAACCTGCTGATCCCCGACGCGTCCTGACCACCGAGGCGCGAAGTCAGCTTCACATCGCAACAGAACAACGTTTGGAGGCCTGAGCACAGCGTCCTACATGTAAGCAAATTTCTGTATTTTTTGTGTTGACGCCCCCGGTGTACTGCGCTTACCTACATAGGTCTTCGCCTGACACGCACCTACATCGAAGCACAAGACTTACACGAGTTTTCTCATGTCCCGCTTCAAGCCCCTCGCCCTCGCCCTCGCCCTCCTCGCCCCCCTCACCGCCTGCGACGGCGCCGACGTCCAGGACGATGTCGAGACCCGCGCGGTGGAGGACTTCAGCGACGGGATGTCGGCAGCGAGTGACATGGGTCTGTTCCGCGTGACCCTCTGGAGCGACTCCGGCTCGCTCGAGGTCGGGCGCAACGACCTGGTGCTCCGCGTGGGCTTCGACAACCCCAACGACCCCTCCCCGCGCGGCAACGCCATCCCCAGCGCCCGCGTGGACCTCGACGCCTGGATGCCCGCGGCCGACCTGGCCATGTCGGCCGAGCCGACGGTCAGCTACCTCGGCGACGGCCAGTACCGCCTCGAGAACGTCCGCCTCGACGCGCCTGGGGTGTGGAACTTCGACTTCGAGATCGCCGTGGGCGAGAACGTCCGCGAGAGCGTCTCGCTGGCCTTCGAGATCGTCGACTGAGTCGGCGCCCCTCGCAAAAACACGCATTCCCCCGCGCCGGGCTTGCCTCGGGCGGGGGTTGCAGCGTTAATGCGCGGCTGTGGACGAGCCCAAGCAGCCCGCCGCCCCCGTCGCCCCCGTCGCCGTCGCCAAGTGGCGCTACGTCGTGCCCAACGCCGTGACCTCGGCGAGCCTGGTCATCGGCCTGATGGTCATGCTCGCGGCCAGCCAAGGTCGCTTCGAAGCCGCGGGCTGGCTGATCGTCGCCTGCGTGCTCCTCGACAAGCTCGACGGCACCTTCGCCCGGCTGCTCGGTGCGACCAGCAAGTTCGGCGTGCAGCTCGACAGCCTCACGGATCTGGTGGTCTTTGGCGTCGCCCCAGCGGCGGTGATCCTGCTGACCATCCAGGGCACCCCCGAGCTCGCCGAGTCGTGGGCGCCGTGGTCCTGGGCGATGTACGCCAGCTTGGCGCTCTTCGTGGTGTGCGCCAACCTCCGCCTGGCCAAGTTCAACGTGATGGCCGAGTCCGGCGGCCCCGCGATCTTCTTTGGCATGCCCACGACCCTGGCCGGCGGCCTGCTCGGGCTGTTCTTGCTGATCGGCCTCCAGTACGAGTTCGACGGCCTGCTGCGCGCGCTGCCGCTGATCGCCCTGCTCTTCGCCGCCATGATGGTCTCCAACCTGCCCCTGCCCAAGGTGGGCAAGCGGGCGAGCACGGCCGGCAACGTGTTCCAGGCCGTGAACCTGGTGCTCTGCTACATCTGCGGCTTCGTGCGCATCTTCCCCGAGTACCTGCTGCTCGTGACCCTGGGCTACGCCGGCGCCGGCTTCATCTGGGGGCTGCTGCACCGCTCGGAGCTGCGCGAGCAGCTCACAGGTGAGGGCGACGAGAGCGAGCTGGCGGCGACCGGAGCCTGAGCCATGACCGACGCGTCCACGATCCTCCAGCGCTTGCGCGAAGAGCCCGAGTCCATCGCGACCCTCGTCACCCTCGGCCTCGACCACCTGCTCGATCGGCCCATGGCCGAGCTCGTCGACGCCAGCGTCGTCGCCCGGGCGATCAGCGAGGGCGTGCGCAGCTCGGCCCGCTCCGACGCCTTCGAGGGCTGGGTCGCCGCCCGCGTCGAGCAGGCCCTGGCCCGCGCCGACAAGCTCCACGGCCCCCTCGCCGAGCGCGTCCCCGTGACCCTGCTCGGCCCGCTCGAGAACGCCCTGCGCCGGCCTTACCAGCCCGATCCCGAGCTCGTCCGGGCGCTCCTCGATCACCCCTCGACCCGGGCGATCCTCCGCGAGCTGCTCCAGGCCAACATCCTCGAGTTCGGCAAGCGCATGCGCGAGATGATGCCGACCACCGGCAAGCTCCCGGGCGGCGCGGGCGGCTTCGCCTCGCGCCTCGCCGGCGTCGCCAAGGGGGTCGCCAGCGCCGTGGGCAACGAGCTCGAAAAGCAGCTCGAGCCCAGGGTCGAGCGCTTCGTCGAGGAGGCCCTCGGCGTGGCCGTGGACATGATGATCGCCCAGGTCGCCTCCGAGGCCTTCGCCCCCGACCTCGCCGCCTGGCGCATCGACGTCCTCCACTCGCTCCTGGGCCAGCCCATCGATCGCCTGATCGCCGAGCGCCACAAGTACCCCGCGGCCGACTTCGCGGCCGACGTCGCCGCGATCCTCCGGGCCCTGTCCGCCTGGCGCGGGCTGACCGACGCCCTCGAGCGCGGCCTCGGGGAGCTGATCCGCGAGCACGGCAGCCAGACCACCCGCGACTTCCTGGACGGCTCGGGCCTCGAGGACGCCTGGCGCCCCGCCCTCCAGCGGGTCCTGGTCGAGCAGGTCCGCGAGGTCGTCGCTGGCGAAGAATTTGCGAGCTGGCTCGTGGGCCTCGTCGACCGCTAGGAGCCCGTGGTGGAACCCAGCGCGGCTCCTCGCGCCGGGATTTTCGCCGAGGGCGCGAAGCCAAAACGCCGCTGTACCGGGCGTACTGCAAGTTTTGGCGACAAAGCCCTCGGCGAAAAGACCAAGCGAGGTGTCGTGTTGGGTTTCACCACGGGCTCCTAGGATCCGATCGGTTTGAGCGTGCGGCCTGGGGATCGTGCTAGCGTCGATCCATGACTCGTGTGCGCGCGAACCTGGGTGTCCACCTCGGAGTCTGGGGAGTGCTGATCACCGCTGCCGCTGGCGGCTGTAGCGACGACATCGTCGTCGCCGAGGACAGCGTCGGCGACCCCTCGACCGAGTCCGAGTCCGAATCGGGGACACAGACGGAGACGGGCAGCGAGGGCGACACCGACACCGACACCGACACGAGCAGCGAGACCGGCAGTCAAAGCTGTGACGCCCCCGCCGAGGAGCTCGACTTCGCCCTCGTCGGCGCGCTCTCACCCGCCGAGGGCTGCGACGACTTCAGCTTCACCGGGCAATTCATCCAGGGCGGCGCAGGCCTCTACTACCTCGACGCCTGCCCCTGCGATAAGCAGTGCCTGATCCCCGATCCCTACACCTTGACCATCGAGCTGCCCGACGCCGCGCCCTACCCCCAGATCCCCGACTGCCCGCAGATCCACTTTCGCCGCGACCCCGACAGCTGCGCCCCCGCCTCGCTGGTGATCGCCGATCTCGACGACGGCGAGCGTCCGCTGTGGCTGGCCGCGCGCGAGGATCAGGCCCCCGAGGACATGCCGGCGCTCACGGTCGCGCCCGTGGATCCCACCGCCTGCCCCGACAAGCAGCAGTTCGCCCTCGAGTTCAGCGCGGACGCGGACAGCACGGTGGTCAGCCAGGGCGAGGCAGGCAGCTTGAGCATCGAGGGCGAGACCTGGTCGATGTACGACTACGCGTCCATGCAGACCGAGGACGGCCCGGTCTTCGCATGGCTGGGCGCCCGCTGAATCAGGCCGCGCTCGCGTCCTCGGCTTCGGCCTGTCGCGCGCGCCAGGCCGCGAGCACCTCGGCCTCGCGCGCGGCCGGCAGCCCGGCCCGCGGCGCCTCGCGGCGCGCCTCGGGCAAGGCTCGCCAGTCCGCCAAGGTGTCGACGAAGGTCTCGGCCAGCGGGCGGTGGCGCAGGCCCGCGGCCACGGCCGCCGAGCCGTCGACGCTGCCCAGCCCGCCGAATTCGGGGTCCTCGGGCGGCACCCAGACCGTCATCTCGACCCAGGGCGCGACCTCCTGCTCGGCCAGGAAGGGCGCCGGCACCCACACGAAGCTCGCCGAGCTGCCCAGGGCCTCGGCGCCCACGCGCAGCATCTCGCCCACGCCCAGGCGCTCGGCCGGGCCGACGGCGTTGTAGGTCGAAAAGTCGCGGGCCTCGAGGCAGTGGACCATGAAGGCCGCGAGATCGCGGGCGTCGATCAGCTGGACGGGATCCTCGGGTCGCCCGGGGGCCATGACCTCGCCGCCCCGAGCCAGGCGCACCGGCCAGTAGGTGAAGCGGTCCGTCGGGTCGCCCGGGCCGACGATCAGCCCCGGGCGGATCACCGTGGTCCGCCCGGGCATCTGGTCCTCGGCGGCCTGCTCACACAGGGCCTTGAGCGGGCCGTAGAACTGCGCGACGTCGTCGTTGCCCGGCTCCGGGTGGGGCGCGACCGGATCCCCGACTGTCAGCCCCGCCTGGCCCTGATCCCGGTAGACGGAGACGCTCGACACGAACAGGTACTGCCCGCTGTCCGCGAGCAGCCCGGCCGTGGCCGCGACGTTTTGAGGCAGGTAACCCGAGGTGTCGACGACGGCGTCGAAGCGCCGCCCCTCGAGGGCCTGAAGGTCTCCGGCGCGCCGATCCCCGCGCAGCTTCTCGAGCTCGGGGAAGAGGTGGGGGTTGGTCTTTCCGCGGTTGAAGAGCGTTACCCGGTGCCCACGCGCGAGGGCCTCACGGACGAAGTGCGGGCCCAAAAAGCCGGTCCCGCCGAGGATCAGCACGTGCATCCCCTCCCCCGACTCACCGGGCTGCGATGGCGTGGGCGCGGATTCGGGCGTGCTCGAGGCCTCTTCGTCCCTCCGGCAGCCCAGCGTCGCGCTCGCCAGCGCCACGCCCAGACCCGAGACCACCGCACGTCGTGACAAACGCATGGCTCGAAGACCCACCGCCGCCGAGGAGAGTTTCGAAGCGAACACGCGAAGCACCCCGGCGCGACTTTGGGTCCGAGTGCGTCGATGCCCGAGCCCTCCGACCGCGACCGCGGCCCGCTCCGCCGCCTCGCCGAGCTGCGCCCCGGTGAAGGTCGCCGCGTCGCCCTCGCGGCGCTGTGGTTTTGCTGCCTGCTGACCTGCAACTACACCCTCCGGCCGCTGCGCGACGCCATGGGTGTGGCCGGCGGGGTCGACTCGCTGCACTGGCTATTCACCGCCACCTTCGTGGCCATGCTCGCCATCGTGCCCCTCTACGGCCTGGCCGTGGCCAAGCTCGGTCGCGCTCGCCTGGTTCGCGCGGTCCACCACAGCTTCGCCCTCCAGCTGCTGGTGTTTTGGGCCGTGATGCAGGGCGTGTTTGGTGACGGCCCAGCGCTCCAGCTGTGGACGGCCCGGGTGTTCTTCGTGTGGAGCTCGGTCTTCAACCTGTTCGTGATCTCCTTGTTCTGGTCGGTGATGACCGACCTGTTCTCGCGCACCGACGCCGGCCGACTCTTTGGCCTGATCTCCGTGGGCGGGACCGTGGGCGCGATCGCGGGGCCCAGCTTGGGCCTGGGCCTGAGCCTCGGCGTGGGCACGGCCTGGCTGGCCATGGTCGGCGTCGCCCTGCTCGAGCTCGCGCTGTGGTGCATGCGAGGCGTCTCCCGAGCCGAGGGCGAGGCGCCCTCCCGCAACGACCACGAACACGACCTCGACCACGAACACGAACACGATCCCGAGCGCCCCTTGGGCGGCAGCCCCTTCGCCGCGATCCCCGAGCTGCTGCGCTCTCCCACGCTCCTGGGCATCTGCGCCTTCATCTTGCTGCTGACCAGCTGCTCGACCCTGCTCTACTTCATCCAGGCGCGGATCATCGCCCTGGAATTCCACGACCACGACAGCCGCGCGGCCGTGTTTGCGGCCATGGATCTCGGGGTCAACGCCCTGACCTTGATCACCCAGGCCATGCTCACCGGTCGGCTGATCCGCCGCCTGGGCCTGGCCTGGGTGCTCGCCGCGATCCCCTTGCTGTGCGCCCTGGGCTTCGCCGCCCTCGCCCTCGCCCCGGTCCTCGCCGCGCTGATCGCCGTGCAGCTGCTGCGCCGCGCGGGCAACTACGCCCTGACCCGGCCCGCCCGCGAGGTGCTCTATACGGCCATCGATCGCCCCTCGCGATACAAGGCCAAGAGCTTCATCGACACCGTGGTCTACCGAGGCGGCGACGCGCTCACGGGCTGGGCCTTCGCCGGGCTCGAGGGCTTGGGCTTGGGCCTGGGGGCCATCGCGACGATCGGTGTCCCGCTCGCGGGGCTGTGGGCGATCGTCGCCTGGGGCCTGGGACGCCACTCCAGCGCCCAGCGAGACTCTGCCCTGATCCCCGATGATCCCTGACGATCCCTCGAGCTCGAGATCAGAGCTGCACGCTGACCACGAAGGCCCCGCGCAGGTCGCCCGCCGCGAAGCCCGTCGCCTCGTCCTCGGGGTAGCGCGCGTCGAGCTGCTCGCGGACCTCGGGCAGCAACGAGTCCCGCGCGCCGTGGCAGCCCAGGCAGGGCGCGCCCATGGGGATCGCCCGCATGTAGTGGAGCTCCCGCCCGCCCTCGCCGTCCACGACCTCGTGCCACTCGACCTTGGCCATGGCCTCGGGGTCGCCCGCGACCGCGGCGAAGCCAGGCTCGAGGGCAGCGAGGCCGCGCGCTTGCCACTCGTTGGCGGCATTGTCCGGGTTGCGGACCCGCGCCGCCGTGCGCCCGACCTGCCAGCCGTCTGCAGATAGCTCCGTGGCGATCTTCGGCGCCTCGAGCTGGCAGACCTCGATGGCCGTGGCCGGGCCGTCGGCCGAGAGCGCGGCCATGAGCTTGGCCTTGAGCTGCTTGCCGAGGGCCCCGGACAGCTCGCGGCTCTTGGCGAGGGCGCCGTCGAGCTCGGCGTCGCCCGGCGCGTCCGCCTGCTCGCCCTGGGCGTCCGCCTTCGTCGGCGTTTGTCCCGCCTCGCGCTGCGCCGCCTCGGGGGCCTCGTTGCCCGCGGCGGCCTCGGGCTTGGCTCCGCCGCAGCCCAGCCCCGCGCCAAGTATCAACATCAATGCAACTGTTCCAACACTCGATTTGCGGCCAGGGGGCATGGTGAGCCGATCCTGACCCCATCTGGGTATGGCGACCACCCCCGCGCCCCGAAACATCTGCGTCACGGCGGCCGGTCAAACTACAATCCTCGCCCACCGCGTCATGACCAAGGAGCAGCAGCAGGCCATCGCCAGGACCCACGCCCTGGGCGTCGCGGGGAACGTTGGCCTGGCCGCGCTCAAGCTGGTCGTGGGCACGCTCGCGGGCTCCCCCGCCCTGCTCGCCGACGGCATCCACTCGCTCAGCGACGTGTTGATGACGACCGGCGCGTGGACCGGCTGGCGCTGGTCCGCCCGCCCCCGCGACGCAGACCACCACTACGGCCACGGAAACGGCGAGGCGCTGACGGCCCTGATCATCGGCCTGGTCGTGCTCGTGGCGGGCGTGGGGCTGATCTGGGCGAGCCTGCGCGGCGAGAGCCAGGTCGGCCGCGACCTCCTGAGCGTGCTGGCGGTCGCCGTCGAACTCGTCGGCATGATGATCAAGCTCGGCCTCGCGCGGATCACCGCCCGGCGCGGGCGCGAGCTCGACAGCCCGATCCTCGTCGCCGTCGCCAGGGACCACCGCGCCGACGTGCTGAGCTCGGGGCTGCTCATGCTCGCGATCATCGGGGCGATCTTCGGCCTGCGCTGGCTCGAGCCCGCCGCGGCCGTGGTCGTCGGCCTGCTGATCCTCCGCGACGGGCTGCGCAGCGTCCGAGACGGCCTCGACGTGCTCATGGACCGCGCCCCTGACTCGGCCCTGACCGCACGCATCGCCGCGCTCGCCCGCGCCGTCGAGGGGGTCGAGGCCCTCGACGACCTCCGCGTTCACCCCCTGGGCACACACCTGCGCGTCGACATGGAGATCGCCGTCCGCGGGGAGCTGCGCGTCGACGTCGGCCACCAGATCGCCCACGCGGTCGAGGACTCGGTGCGCTCCGCCTGCCCCGAGGTCCACGAGGTCGCCGTGCACGTCAACCCCGCCCGCCCGCGCGCCGACGAGCAGCCGGAGGCCCAGCCGTGAGCGACTGGCCGCTCGCCCTGCGCCTCGGCGTCGAGCTCGGGGTCGTGGCCTACGTGATCTTCGCGGTCGTGACCATCGTGCTCGAGCGCCGCCGGCCCACGGCCACGATCGCGTGGATCTTGGTGCTGGTCTTGATGCCCGTGGTCGGGCTCGTGGCCTACCTGCTGATCGGCCGACGCAAGGCCAGGCGCAGCCGCAGGAGCCGTCGTCGCCGCCCGCTCAAGCCGACGGAGGCGACCGCGGCCATCGCCAACCTCGAGCGCAGCCCCGCGTGGGCGACCCCGGTGGTCCGCGGGCTGCTGAAGATCGCCATGCACCGCGCCAACGAGCCGGTCCGCCACGCCGACAGCGTCGAGATCCTCCCCTACCCGCAGCAGGCCTTCCTCGCCATGGAGGCGGCCATCGCCGCGGCCGAGCACCGCATCCACATCCAGTTCTACATCTGGCGCGGCGACGAGACCGGCCGGCGGATGATCGCGCTGCTGCGCGAGCGCGCCGCCGCGGGGGTCGAGGTCCGCCTGCTCTACGACGACATCGGCTCCCTGGCCACGCCCCTGGCTCACTTCGCGCCGCTCGAGCAGGCCGGCGGCGCGGTCGCCCGCTTCGGCGCTCTGCGCCTGCGCGTCGCTCGGCCGCACGGGCGCATCGACTTTCGCAACCACCGCAAGCTGCTGTGCATCGACGGGCGCGTGGGCTTCACCGGGGGCCTCAACGTCGGCGACGAGTACAGGGGCACGACGCGCAGCGGCAAGGTCTGGAACGACCTGCTCGTGCGCATGACCGGCGACGCGGTCCTCGGCCTCGAGGCGGTGTTCATCGAGGACTGGCTGGCGACCACCGGCGAGCTCGTCGAGCTGCGCCAGGGCCTGCCCGGCGGGGACGCGGCGACCTCGATGCGCGAGCGCCCGAGCACCCCACCCGAGTCCAGCGGGCCGCTCGTGCAGATCATCTCCAGCGGCCCCGATCAGCACCCCACCCGCGGGGACCACAGCGCCTCGGTGATCGCCGCCAGCTTCCTCGCCGCGATCGGCTCGGCGACCCAGCGGATCTGGATCGTCACGCCCTACTTCATCCCCGACGCCCCCCTCGACACCCTGCTCCAGACCGCCGCGATGCGCGGGGTCGATGTGCGCGTGCTCGTGCCCAGCCCGCACGAGAACGACAGCCGCTTCGTCGGCATGGCCGCGCGCAGCTACTACGACGACCTGCTCGCCGCTGGCTGCAAGATCTACGAGTACGCCCCCGGCATGCTCCACGCCAAGTACATGGTCATCGACGAGACCATCGCCGTGATCGGCTCGGCCAACATGGACGTGCGCAGCCTCTACCTCAACTACGAGGTCACGGCCTTCTTCTTCGACCCGCGGGTGACCACCGACCTCGCCGCCGTGTTCGAGGAGGACCTGCGCGCCGGAGAGCTCGTCCGCCCCGAAGATCGGGCCGAGATCGGGCTGTTCGCGCGCTTTGTCGAGGGCACCGCGCGCATCGTCTCCCCGCTGCTCTGAGCGGTCACACCGAGGGACCCCGCAATTCTCGCCGAAGGTCGACACCAGCGGGCTTCGGGAGCGACAATCTCCGCCATGGCGCGCGAGCCGAGCACACGCCGAGATGCATTCTCGCGCGCCCTACGTGTCCTGCTGCCCTTCGATCTCGGCCTCAGCGCGGCCATCGTCGTGGTCTGGTGGGTCGTCGGCCTCGTCGACCCGCTCCCAGGGGTGCTGCTCGCGACGCTGCGCGTCCTCGCGTGGTTCTCGGGCCTGCGCGTGAAGCTCGGCCCGGTCATCGACATCCAGCGTCGGCCCGAGGGCCGCAGCGACGCCGAGCTGCTCGCCGCCGACGCGGCCTTGCAGCGCGTCTTCGCCATGGCCGCGCTGACCTTCAGCGCGAGCTGGATCGCCGTCGATCTGCTGTGGGTCCTGCTCGCCAAGCTCGGCCACGGGCCGCGCTACGGCGACGCAGAGCTGGCGACCGCGCTGTTCTTCATCGTCGCGACCGCGGGGCTGCACACCCTCGTCACCTTGGTCCTCTCGCACGCGCTGATCCCCAGCCAGCGCTTCATCAGCGCCAAGCTCTACGCGCGCGGGGTGAGCTTCGATCGTCCCAAGCGCAAGGGCACCGCCCCCCTGGTCGCGGCGGCGACCTGGATGATGATCGGCGGCATGCTCGCGATCGGCGGCGGCGCGACGCTGTGGAACGCCCAGACCCAGCGCGAGCTGACGGCCGTGTTCCTGCGCGGCCAGGCCGAGCGCGAGGCGACCTACCTCGCCATCGGCGCGCACACGAGCGCGCGCAGCGACGAGGCCTTCGCCGGCGATCTCGAGATCACCACGACCGAGGTCCTGCCCCCCACCCTCACCGGCGACGGGGTCCCCGTGCGCGCGAACGGGACGCGGACCTACATGGACATCGAGCGCCGGCAGATCATCGCGGCGACCCCCGTCGGCGACGGCCGCTGGGTGATCGCCAGCGGCCGCCCGGACGAGCAGCTGCGGCTCTTCCTCGGCTTCGCGCTGCTCTTGCTGACCATCGCCTTGCCGCTCTTCTCCGTCGGCCTGCACCTGTTCGCGCGCTCGATCTCCGCGCCCCTCAGCCGCCTCGCCGAGGCCGCCGAGCGCTTCGTGGAGCACGGTGAGCTCAACGCCCTCGAGCGCTTCGTCCCGATCCACGACGACGAGCTCGGCCGCCTCGCGTCCAGCTTCAACGCCATGCTCGACACCCTCGAGCAGCTGACCACGGCCGCCTCCGCCGTGTCCGCCGGCGATCTCCGCGTCACCCTCGAGCGCCCCGGGGTGCTCCACGACGCCTTCCGCGGCATGGTCGCGCGGCTCAACGAGATCGTCGCTCGCATGCGCGAGACCTCGCTCGAGGTCGCCGCGGCGGCCGCCGAGATCGACGCCCTGACCCAGGAGCAGGAGGCCGCGGCCCAGACCCAGTCGGCCAACATCCAGGGCCTCGCCAGCGACGTGCTGTCTTTGGCGAGCTCGGCCCAGCAAATCTCGAGCGCGGCCCAGGGCGTGCAAAACAACGCCGACCGCGCCGTGAACACGACAAACGCCACGGCCGAGGTCATCGCCCAGCTGCGCGCCCACGCGACCAACGTCGGCGAGCTCCTGCGGCTGATCGACGAGATCGCCGAGCGCAGCGATCTGCTCGCGCTCAATGGCTCGCTCGAGGCCATCCGCGCCGGCGAGGCTGGCCGCGGCTTCGCCCTCGTCGCCGCCGAGATGCGCCGCCTGGCCGAGCGGGTCACCGGCACCGTCGAGGACGTGCGCGCCCGGGTCGACGACATCGAGCGCTCCGGCGTCGCGACAGTGATCGCTACCGAGGGCAGCCGCGAGCTCGCCAACCTGACCGCCGCGGCCTCTCGCGAGATCACCGCGGCGATCGAGGAGCAGAGCGCCAACACCGAGCAGGCCTCGCACCGCGTCCAGTCCGTGGCCGATCAGGTCGTCAAGGCGACCATGGCCATGTCACAGACGCGCACGGCCGCGGCCGGCCTGCGCGAGCACGCGGCCGAGCTCGAGCGCTTGATGGCGACCTTCGAGCTGCGCGAGCACCCCAACGCGGACAACTCCCGCGACGCGGCCAAGCTCGAGCAGCGCTGAAGATCGAACTTTGGGAGCCCACGGCCGGCGTCAGGGCGTCAGGGCGCCTCGAGGTCGCCTCGGCGCACCAGGGCCGTGGCCACGAGCGCGCAGAGCATCAACATCGCCCCGGCCGGGACCACGAGGATCGGCGGGCCGGGGTCCGTGGGCCCGTGCAAGAGCCCCCCGGCGATGAAGCCCAGGCCGACGAGCAGGGCGCCGAGCAGCGCCGCCAGGCGGATCCGTCGCGCCCAGGTGTCCGGCGTCGCCAGGCGCTCCAGGCCCCAGGCCAGGGCGAGGTTGAGCAGGCCGAGGATGCCCCCGTGCGCGTGGCCGAGGCGGAGGAACTCGCGGCGCAGGGAATCGTCGATCCAGCCCGTCGCGCGCAGGCCGATCATCGCCTCGAGCCACAGGCCGCTGGCCAGGAAGAGCGCGACGACCACGAAGGCGGCCCGCAGGTGGCGCTCGGCGTCCATGGCCGCGTTATACCCGACCCCGCGCGCACGAGCTCACTCGCCGATCCAGATCTCGAGGCCGACGCGCTGGTCGACGAGGGCCTCGCGCCGCGGCTCGAGGGCCTCGAGCTGCAGCTCTCGGGTCGTCGGCAGGGCCGCGCGCACCCGGGCGATGGCTTCGACCCTGACATCGATGGGCCCGAGGTAGTCGAAGTCGGCCAGGGCCTCCGCCAGGGCCGCCCGCGAGCGAGGCGACTCGAGCGAGCCGGCGAGGCGGCCGAGGCCGCGCCAGGCGAACCAGCGCACCGAGGGGTACTCGTCCTCGAGGGCCTCGGCCAGCCACAGCATGCGCGCGTCCAGGGAGCCCGACGCGCCCTCGGCCGCCAGGGCGTGGGCTGCGAGGTTGCGCTGGATCGGGTCGCCGCCCAGGAGATCCAAGAGCACCTGCGAAGAGAGCCCGAGCTCCCCCTCCGGCTCGGGTCGACGCGAGCCCTCGCTCCCGCGCAGGCCCAGCGCGGCCATGGCCTCGGCGGCCCACGCCCGGCTGCTGTCCACGTGGCACTGCGTACAGGCGTCGGGCTGATCGTGGCGGCCGAGCAGCGCCCCGGGGTCCGGGCTCGTGATCCGGTGGCTGGCCATGCCCTCGAGCAGGCCGTAGGTGATCGCCGGCATGTGGCAGTCGACGCAGTCGACCGCGGGCGCGGCGAGCCTGTGCCCGCCGTGGCCGCCCTCGCGCTCGGCCCCGCCGAGCTCGCCGACGCCGTGACAGTCGACGCAGGCCCCCTCCCCGGTCCTCCCCGCCCGCGGCTGCCCGTCGGGCTCGTCGCCGTGCATGTCGTGGCAGTGGTTGCAGCCCAGGCCGCCCTCGCGGCCTTCGTCCCAGCAAGGGGAGAGCAGCAGGCCCTGGTACTCGTAGGCCGACAGCCGCGGCGTGCCGTCGGGCCAAAAGCGAGGCGCGAAGGGCTGGGCGTCCGCGGCCCCGTCGAGGCCCGCGACCCCGGGGATCGTGGTCTCGGCGAAGATCGGACGCGAGACCTCGGCGAGGGCGTCGCCGGGGACGAAGCCGTCGCCGTGGGCGAGGATCCCCGCGATATCCCGGCCCACGCGCTGCCCGTGACAGCGGCCACAGATCGCGCTCTCCCGCGCCGGGGCGAGGTCGCCGGGATCGGTGATCGAGCCGTCCTCACCGCGCGCGAGCAGCCGGCGGAAAACGTTCTGGTGGCGGGCGACGTGGGCCGTGGCCGGGCCGTGGCAGGCCTCGCAGCCGATGCCGAGCTCGCCGACCTCGCTGGCGAAGGCGGCCGCGTCCACACGTCCCGGCGAGGGCTCGGTGTTGTGGCAAAACAGGCAGTTGTCGTTCCAGCGGCTCAGGTGGCGCTCGTAGTCGGCCAGCGATCCCTGCTCGCCCTCGGGTTCGACGAAGGCCCCGTTCATGTGGATCCACCGGCCCTCCTCGCGGTGCCAGGCCACCGGCAGGCGCCACAGCTCCCCGGGCCCGCCGCCGCGATCGAGGTAGGCCACATACTGCTGGTAGCGGTGGCTGCCCACGGTCAACGCGACCTCGGCCGTGAGCACCGCCTCGCCCTCCCGCGTCCCTCGCCCTTCCCCGCCCCCGTCCTCGCCCCCGCCCCCGTCCTCGCCCCCACTCCCGTCCTCGCCCCCACTCCCGTCCTCGCCCCCACTCCCGTCCTCGCCCCCACTCCCGTCCTCGCCCCCACTCCCGTCCTCGCCCTCGAGGCGCACGACCCGGATCCGCATGACCCCCTCGGGGCTGCGATCCATGGTCGCGCGAAAGCCCAGGTAGTCGAGCTGCTCGCCGGCGAAGGGCGCGAGCACGACGGGCTGCGCCCCCGGGGCATCCGCTCGCGTGGCGATCGCCAGCGGCCCCGCGGCCGCGGGATCGGGCCGCTGCGTCATCGTCCGGTGCCAGCTACGCTGCCAGCTGCGGTGCTGATCCGGGTGGCAGGCCAGGCACCCGTCCGAGCCCGCGACCGGGTCACCGTGGCGCTCGACCGGCGCCCAGGCGCGCTCGTCGGTAGCCGTCCACACCAGACCTGCGCCAGCCGCCACCGTCCAGGCCAGCGCCGGACCAAAGAGCAGCGCGCTCGCCCCGATCGCCGCCCGCATCGCGCCTCACTCGACGCAGCGGACCAAGACCTCTTGGTCGTAGAGGCGGATCGAGGCCGCGGTCCCGTCTAGGGGCAGCGGCACCGGGACGCCCGGCGTCAGGCTGCGGCCCTGAAAGACCGTCCCGTTTTGGCTGTGCAGATCCGCCAGCCACAGCTGCCCGCGGTGGGAGTAGATGCACGCGTGCAGGCGGCTGAGGCGGCGCGAGGACACCTGGAATTGGCTGGCCTCGTGGCGCCCCAAGACGATCGGCCCGCGCGAGACCACGAAGCGCTCGGTCTTGTCTTCGCGGGTCGCCGTGAGCTCGACCGCCGGCAGCGGGAGCAGCGGGAACAAGGGCTCGGGCTTGGGCGGCGGCGACCACAGGCGATCGGCCATCGCCGCCTGGCGGAAGGCCTCGGACTGCTCGCGGGAGCTCGAGAAGCGCGCGCGCGGATCCTTGGCCATGGCCTTTTGCATGAACGCGTCGACGTGCAGCGCCGACGCGAACTCGCGCTGGCTGCCGTGGAGCGTGGCCTCGTCCTCGCCGGCCTCGACCACCGTGGGGATGCGCAGCGGCGGGACCGGGGCGTTCATGTGCAGGTGCAGGAGGTCCGGCAAGCTGCGCCCGTTGAAGGGCGGGCGCCCGCACAGCAGCTCGTAGGCGACGACAGCGAGGGCGTAGCGATCGGTGGCCGGGCCGACGTGCTTGGTGTCGCGGAACTGCTCGGGGCTCATGTAGTGGGGCGTGCCGAACACCGAGCCGGTGGTCGTGGCCGCCTCCTCCGAGAGCCACTTGGCGATGCCGAGATCGATGATCACCGGCTCCCACCCGTCGGGGCGGTTGCGCAGCAGCACGTTGTCGGGCTTGAGGTCGCGGTGGAGCACGCCCTCGCCGTGGAGCTCGTCGAGGCAGTTGCCGACCCCCTCCATCAAGCGGTGCACGGCCCAGCCGTCACCGGGACGGATCACCGACGAGGGCAGGAGGCCGTCGACGAACTCCATCGCCATCCACGTGCGCCCGTAGTCGTCGACGTTCCAGGTCTCCACGCGGATCAGGCCGTTGGCCCGCATGCCGAGCATCAAGTCGGCCTCGCGCGTGAAACGAATCGCCGCCTCGCTGTCCTCGTGGACCTCGGCGCGCAGCCACTTGACCACGACCAGTCGCCGCTCGAACACGTCGACGCACAGATGCACGTCTCCGACCGCCCCCTCGCCCAGGGGCCGTATGCGCTTGTGCGGGCAGTCGACCATCGTTTGCATGCTATCGCGCGTCCGGCCCTGGCGCGACCGCGACGGCCGCGCGACCATCCCCCACGTGAGCGGGGTCCGACTGCGACGCGCAGGGATCTGCGTGGCCATCAGCGCGGCCGCGATCGCCTGCCTGCTCGCCGTGGTCGCGCTGATCGACTGGCGCTACCCGATCGCCGGCGATGCCCATTACCTTTTTGCGGCCGCTCGAAGCCTGGCCTTCGACGGCGACCTCGACCTGAGTAACCAGTACAGGGTGATGGGTGACCGCTGGGGACTCGGTCGGGATCCGGCCGCCGACGGCTGGCGCCTCCCGCCGCGGGAGCTCGGCCCGAGCCTGCTGATGGTCCCCGGCCTGTGGCTCCACCACGGCCTCGGGCTGGATCCACGCTGGGAGCCCGCCTGCGCCTGCCTGCTCGCCGCCGCCAGCATCGGGCCAAGCTGGCTGGCCTGCGTCCGCGTCGTCGAGCGCAGCGGCGCCAGCAGGCCAGCCCTCGCCGAACTCGTGGCCGCGGCCACCCTCTTCGCCTTCGTCGTCCCCTACTACGCCCTCGGTCGCGCCGGCTACGCTCACGCCCCAGACGCGCTGGCCTGTGCATGGCTGAGCGCGGCCTGCTTCGCCGAGCGCGACGGCCCTGGCGCGGAGCTCACTGCGAGCCGCGTCGGCCCCCTGCTCACCTGTGCGGTGCTCATGCGCCTACAAAACCTGCTGTGGCTGCTGTGGCCGGTGGCCGAGCTGCTCGCGGCCCTGCGCCGACCCACGAGCGCGCGCCCCAGCCGGGCGGCCCGGCGTCTGGGGATCCTCTGCGCCTTCGCCTGCCTGGGCCTCGCCCCTCAGATCTGGCTGGCCTGGGCCCACCCCGGCAGCGTCCGCGGGGCCGTGCGCTGGGACCTGGGCTTCTTCGACCTCGGCGAGCTCCACCTCGATCTCCTGCGCGTGCTCTTTGGCGTCCACGGGCTGATCAGCTGGACAGGGATCGCCGGGCTCGCCCTGCTCGGCCTCGCCTGGGCGGCCTGGCGTGGCGACCTCCGGGCCCGCCGCGGCGCCCTCGTGTTCGCGGCGATGATCCTGCTGATGGCCTGTGTCCGCGACGTCGACGGCGGCGACGCCTTTGGTGCGCGGCGCCTCGCCGGGATGGTCGGCCTGCTCGCCGCCGGCCTCGCGGCCTACCTCGAGCCGCTGCGATCGCGCCGGCCGGCCGCGATCGTCTTCGCCCTGGCCGTGGCGGTGGCGACCCTCGTCAACCTCGGGCGCAGCGTCCACGCCCTCGTCGAGCCCAGCTCCCTGCGCGCCGGGCCAGAGTAACGAGCCGTCAGCGCGTGCCGATCGTCCTGGCGATCTCCTGGATGAACCAGGCCCAGCCCTGGAAGCCCAAAAAGGGGCTGTCGTGGATGGCGTGGCAAAAGAAATTGGGGAAGCCAAAGTGCAGCCGCCCGATCTTCTCTCGCTCGCTACCCTGCCAAGGGTCGGTGTCCTTGGGCACCGGCAGCTCGTGACCGCCAATGATCAGGTCGAGGCCGAGCGAGGCGCAGATCCCCTCGAGCTGTCGCCTGACGACGCTCTGCCCGGGCGCGAAGAGCACCGGCGGCGTCGGTGGGTAGTCGCTGTCGAGGCGAACGCCGTACTCGGGGCGCAGGGCCGGGGCGCTGAGGTGCAGCGGCCGCATGCCGAGCTCGCCGAGGCCCTCGAGCAGCCCGTCGAAGAGGGTCGGATCGCCCGAGAAGGCGACCCGCTTCCGCGCCAGGAAGCTGGGGATCAGCCACTCGAAGCGCGGCACGATCGCCCGAAGCTCGCGCTCGATCACCGCCCGGGCGGCCCGCTCGCGGCCGCTCGCCTCGCCCAGCGCCATCAACATCCGCGCCGTCGCCTGCAGGCCAAAGGGCTGCTCGACCTCGATCACCGTGGCCCCGCTCCGCCGCGCCAGGAGCCGCGCCGCGTCGACGCCGTGGGGGAGCGCGAGCAGATAGCGGGCGGTCAGCGCCCGGCGCAGGTGGGCCAGCGGCCGATCGCTGAGCCAGGTCGAGACCGGCCGCAGGCCCACGTCCGCGACCAGACGCTCGAGCTCGGCGACGTTGCCGAGGTGGTCGGCCTCCGTGCGGTCCATGAGCAGCCCGATGATCGCGACCTCGTCCTCGACCAGGCCCTCGGCTTCGGGCGGCGGCGCCAGGCGGCGGGCCAGGGTCGAGAGCACCTCGGCGTAGCCGCCGAGCCAGTCGGACTCGAGCGAGCGGCTCGGGACCTCGTAGATCGGCAGCGGGAGCTCGCCCTCGACGCTGGCGATGAGCGCGTCGTACTGCGTGCCGATGATCTGCACGTGCGGCATGCTGCAGACCAGGGCGAGCTCGGCCTCGGGCAGCTGCGCGACACGGCGCAGGCGCTTGACCACGGCCTCGCCCTCGGACTTGATGACCTCGCCCGAGTGCATCAGCGTCGACACGACCCGGTGCCGCCCGCCTGCGTCGAGCAGGGTCGAGCGCAGATCGTGGCGACCGTGGATCCACTCGGCCTTGCGATAGATGCAGTCCGGGCCGTCGATGACGACGAAGCAGCCGGGGATGGCGTTGACCGCCATGAACAGCCCGAGCTGGTAGGGGAAGCGGTAGGGAAGATCGAAGCGGTCCTCCCGGCGCGGCTCGAAGAGCGCCGGATCCAGGCCGAGCGCGTGCAAGTTGGCGAGCTCCGTGAGCGCGCGGGCGTCCCCGCGCGAGCGTCCACCGTCGATCATCGCGCCCCCCGATCGCCGGCCTCGAGGAAGGCCGAGCCCAAAAAGCGCGCGTAGCTGCGATAGAAAGGCAGCTCGACGGCGTCGAGCATGGCCTCGAGGCTGTTCAGCGCGCCGCGGGGGCCCATGTTCAGCGCGCGCATGGAGAAGGTGTTGCAGCCCTTGCGCGTCAGCCGGCGGTCGTAGTGCATCTCCGAGTACCAGGCCGCGACCTCGCCCGCCCCGAGCAGGGCGTCGAGCTCGTCGACGTCCCGATACCAGCGGATCCGCAGCTCGTCGTAGCGCTCCTCCGGCGGCGGCTTGGAGCGCGTGCCGGCGTAGGCCAGCACGTCGACGCCAAAGCCCATCTCACCGAGGATCTCGAGCAGCGGCACCCCCAGGCTGCGGCGGGCGCTGAGCACCGAGCGCCAGTGGGCGTGCTCGATCACGAAGCCCACGCGAATCCGCCTGGCCCGGGCCTGGAGCGCGGACCAGCGCTCGCGCAGGCCGGCCTCGACCGGCTCGAGCACCTCGGCCATCTGCGCGCCCCGGCCGAGCGCCCGCGCGATCGTCATCAACCACCGCCGGCTGCCCTCGAGGCCGAAGGGCGCAGGCGGGCGCACGCGACGAGCTGGGACCAGGCGCTCGCCGATCCGCGCCATCGGGACCTCGTAGCGCTCCCAGGGATACTCGACCAGCAGCCCGGCGCGGCACAGCTGGTCGATGCTGTCTTCGTCCATCTCTGGGAGCACCGTGGCGAGCACCGAGATCCCCGCGGCCTCGAGCAGCGCGACCAGCTCGTCGCGGCCGATGAAGGCCGGCATGCCCATGAGCACGACCCCGGTCGCGTCGAGGGGGCGGCTGCTCGAGATCTCCCGGCCCGCGAAGCCCTCGCCCAGGGCCTTTGCGCTCGGATCGTTGTGCTGGCCCACGGCCAACACGGGCAGGCGCAGCTTGCCGCGGGTGCGCGCGGCCGAGGCCTCGAGATCGTCGCCCGTGACCTCGGGCAGGCAGCCGCCCTGGACGACGACCGAGTCCGGGCGCTCGCTCTCGGGCAGCTCGGCGAGCAGCTCGAGGGCCTCGTCGACGAGCCTGTCGGCCCCCTTGATCACGTCGACGTCGCCGATGTCGGTGAACAGCATCCGCGCCCGCCCCTCGACGTGCGCGACCCTGTCTTCGTCCGCGCAGGCCGGCGTATTGAAGAACGAGGGCAGCCAGTCCTCGCTGATCGGCGCGTGGAAGAAGCACTCGATATCCGTGTGATCGACGATCGCGACCTTGCCCTGGCGCGCGCTGCATGTCCCGCGGTAGAGCTCCGTGCCCTCGAAGAAGCGCCGCCAGCCCGAAGCGGGCGCGAAGGCGTAGAAGAGCGACTCTTGGTAGTCGTTGGCCAGCATGTGCTCGTCGCCGGCCTCGGGGCGGATCTGATCGAGGATCTGCTCGAAGGGCACGCCGTCGTAGCGCGCCATGAAGCGCGCCAGCGCCCTGGCGATCACCGGGTCGAGGGCCTTGCCGCGGTAGCTCGCGGTGAAGCTCTTGCCCTCGCGCCAGGCCGGGACCCCGGGCGGGCCGAGCACCCCGCAGGCCAAGCTGCCGCGCTCGTCGACCTCCGCGACGAACTCGACGGTCCCGTCGTCCGTGCGCTTGAGGCTGCGCAGCTTGCCGACCAGGCCAAAGGCCTGCTCGAAGCGGCGCGTGGCCTCGACGCCCGCGGCCAGGCCGGGCCGAGACAGGCGGACCTCGTGCTGCTCGTAGACCGACTCGGGGTTGCTCGGCAGCTCTCCGCGCAGCTCGGCGAAGAGCGCCTCGGTCCGCGGGTCTCGACCTTGGCCAGCGCCTCGATCCGCGTCTCGACCCACGTCATGGTCCGCGCCTGCGGGGCCGCGCCCCTGCCCCGCCCCGCGCCCACGAGCCCCGCGCTCGCTGCCCTCGCCCGGGTGCTGCCCGCCGCGCTTTGCCTGCGCCGATGGCTGCGGCCCGTCCCTGCCCTGCTCCTGCCCCCCACCCTTGCCGTTGCGAGCCAAGGACGCGGGCGAGACCAGAGCCACCGGCGCGAGCACGGCGTCGGCCTGACGCTGCTCGGCCTCGAGCTCGGCCGCCGCGGCCGCCTCTCGCTCGCCGCGAAAGCGCGCCCGCGCGGCGACGTGAAACTCCTGCTCGCTCATCGGCGTGGGCAAGGGACGATCGTCGACCCGCTCGTCGAAGAGCTGCTCGGCGAGGCCCTGCAGCGCGCGGGAGATCGGGGCGCCGGGGAAGGCCTCGACCACGGTCGTGCGCGCGAACTCGGCCTCGCGGATCAGCGGGTCGCGGGGGATCCACGCCAGCACCTGGGTGTTCAAGCGCGCGGCGAAGCGCTCGACGACCTGGCGATCGGCCTGCGGATCCTTGAGGTTGACGACCAGCCCGGCCAAGGCGATGCCGTTTTGCGCGTAGTGGACCACGGCTCGGGCGATGTTGTTGGCCGCGTAGAGGGCCATCAGCTCCTCGGAGGTGACGATCACCACCTTCTCGCCGATCCCCCGACGCAGCGGCGCCGCGAACCCGCCGCAGACCACGTCGCCGAGCACGTCGTAGAGCGCGATGTCGTAGCGCGCCTCGTCGAGCAGGCCGGCCTCACCGAAGATCTCGAGCATCCGCGTGATGCCTCGACCGCCGCAGCCGACCCCCGCCGCCGGGCCACCCGCCTCGACGCAGTCGACCCCCAAGGGGGAGCGCACCACGATGTCCTCGGCGGCCACGCCCCGGACCCGCTCGATGCGATCGACCACGGGGTCGACCAGCTTGCCGCGGAGCAGCGCGGCCGTGGAGTCGTGCTTGGGGTCGCAGCCCACATGCAAGACCCGCTTGCCGGCGGCCGCGAGGCTCGCAGAGATGCCGCAGGAGATCGTCGACTTTCCGATACCCCCCTTACCAAAGATGACTACGCGCTCCAAAACGCGAAGACTATACAGCTAGGTCAAGGCGATTCGGTGATTGTTTTCATTCACCGAATGCCATCAGTGCACGATGCAGAAGTCTAGCCAGGGTTCGACTGGACCCCGACCGAACGCATCCGCCCCGAGCCCACGCCCGGCCGCTCTCGCTGGCCCTTGGACATCAGCTGGACCTCGCTGACATACCAGTCACCCCACTCCAGGCGCATCTGAACGGCGACCTTGCGGCCGCCACCAATGTCCACGGCGGCGACGGCCTGGGGCGCATAGAGGCCGGGGATCAGCTCGACGTCCTCGACCTCGGCGCGGACGCCCGCGAGCGACTCGATGGTGTCGACCAGGACCATGGAGCGCGCCACGTCCAGGCTGTGGACGCGCTGGTAGGCGACCATCAGCGCGTCGTAGCGCTCGAGCTCGCCGAACCACCGCGCCGCGAGGTAGGAGCTGCCGACGGCGAAGAAGAAGGTCTCGACCGCGTCCTCGGACATGGTCCCCTCGACCCCGAGCTCTCGCATGAATTCCCGGCTGCCCGTGTGGGCAACCATGCGCTCGAACTTGGGGAAGGGATCGACCCGCTCGCCGGCGGCGTCGCGCACGAGCTCGTCGATCGCCGCCAAGAAGCCCTGGAGGATCGAGTGCTCGGTGCTGCGCTCGAGCAGGACCTCGACGGTGCGCCCGCGGACCTCGCGGGCGAGGCTGGGCGAGGTCAGCCGGCGCAGCTCCTCGTCGGAGCCGGTGCCCAGGGCGGCGAGGTAGCTGCGCACGCGGTCCTCCGCGCGGGCGCGCTGGTTGACGTCGCTGTCGAGGCGCGGGCGCTCCTCGAGCATGCGCGCGGCCTCGGAGATCGGGATGGCAAAGCCGCCCTTTTGGCCGCGCCAGGTCCAGGTGACCACCCCCACCGCTCGCCCCCAGCGATCGAGGACCGGGCCGCCGCTCTGGCCGCGCTCGACCTGGGCCGTGACGCCCAGGTAGGGGCCGGGCCCCATCGAGGGGTTGTAGACCTCGAGGCGCTCGACTCGGCCGAGGTGGGCGAGCAAGCCGGGATCTTCGTCGAGCTCGGCGGCCTCGGCCGGGTCGACCTGGCGCTCGAGCAGGACCACGTCGTCGCGCTCCGCCACGTAGTCGCTCACCGGCACCCGCTGCCCCGTGGCCAGCTCGATGTGCGGGAGCGGCTCGTCGCTGCGGATGTGCAGCAGCGCGAGGTCGCGGACGGGGTCGATGTAGACGACGTCGACGCTGGTGTACTCGGGGGCCGAGTCCAGCCCGGGGAAGCTGACCATCTCGACGTGGTCGGCGTCCTCGATCACGTGGCGGTTGGTGATCATGTAGCCATGGGGATCGACCACGAAGCCCAGGCCACGACCCTCGTTGGTCACCACCACGCCGACCGCGCCGGCGGAACGCTCGGCGACCTTGGCGGGGTCGAAGGCCCGCCCGCGGGCGCCCTCGACGACGTGAACTCCCCCGAGATCGCGCGCGGTGCCGCAGCCCGAGGCGGCGCCCGCCGTCAGCGCCAGCGCAGCCATCCCGACCAAGGTTCGGGCGAGTCGAAGAGCCCCTGAAGCCACCGCAATGCAGCTTACGCCCAAGCGGGTCCGGCTGCCACCACTTCGGCGACGCGGGTCGCCCTGCACGAAAACGCCACCATTTCCTGGGTTCGGCACAATTTTTGATGCGCACTTCGGGCGGTGCAAGGCGATCAAACATGTCAACGTTAGCGGGCCCGTGCAGGTCGAACTCAAAGACGTCGGCAAGACCTATGACGGCGACAGCTGGGCCGTCCGCAACCTGGACCTCACCATCCCCAGCGGCAGCATCTATGGGCTGATCGGCCCAAACGGCGCCGGCAAGTCGACGACCCTGCGGATGATGGCGACCACCATGTCCCCGACCGAGGGCGCGGTCCGCCTCGACGGCGAGGACTTCAGCCAAGACCCGCTCGCCGCCCGCAGGCGCATCGGCTTCCTGGGCGACGGCAACCCGCTCTACAAGCAGATGAGCCCGGCCGAGTACCTGCGCATGTTCGGCCAGTGCCACCGCATGCCCGCCGCGGCGCTCGAGCAGGCCATCGACGAGACCATCGAGACCTTCGACCTGGTCGGCAAGCGCGACACCGAGTGCGGCGCCCTGTCCAAGGGCATGCGCCAGCGCGTGCTCATCGCCCGCTGCCTGCTCCACAAGCCGGGGCTGCTGATCCTCGACGAGCCCGCCGACGGCCTCGACCCCCGGGGGCGCAGCGACCTGCGGCGGATCATCGAGCGGATCCGAGCCACGGGCGTGACCGTCGTGATCTCCTCCCACATCCTACGCGAGCTCGACGACCTGTGCGACGAGGTGGCGATCATCCAGCGCGGCAAGCTGGTCGTCGCCGGCCCCGTCGAGGGCATCATCGACAGCCACGAGGTCAGCCGCTACGTCTACGAGCTGCGTTTGCACTCGGGCTTCGACCAGGCCCTCGCGCTCTTGGCCCACAAGCCCGCGCTGATCGAGCACAGCGACGCCAGCTTGCAACAGATCCGACTCCAGGTCCGCGGCGGCGAGGCGCTCATGGCCGAGATCCTCGCCGAGCTCGTCACCGCCGGCGTCCGCCCCGTGACCTGTAGCCGCGTGCGCTCGCGCCTCGAGGACGTGTACGATCGCATCTCCGAGGACCAGGTCAACTGAGCCCCCGCAGCTCCCGCCCTGAGCCCCCGCAGCCCCCGCCCTGAGCCTGAACCTTCGCCCGCGTCATCCGTCTCCTCTCCGAGCACGCTCCGCGCGACCTCCCGCCCTCCAGACTGGACCGGCCCCATGAACAAGCTCCTCAGCAAGCTCCCCGCCTTCGCCCTGCCCTTTGTGACCCGATCGCTGCGCGGCGGTCGGGCGCGACGCTACACGGTCCTCAGCCTGGTGCTCGCGTGCCTGACCATGATCTTTGGGCTGTGGATCGCCCTCGGTGATGGCGACTTCGAGCGAGACATACGCGTCGAAATGGGGCTCGAGTCCCCCACATACGACCGCGAACACCAGGAGTTCGTGCTCTTCGCCAACAGCGAGATCGAGTACCGGGCGCTCCAAACCGCCACCCAGCAGCTCTCCGACAGGGTCGACCCGAGCGACGACCCCCGCGCGATCGACTACTACCGAGAGCAGGCCCTCCAGCTCAAATCCGAGGGCAACGCGGTGCTCTACATGTTCGCCAACGCCGAGGTTCACACCCCCGAGCAGGCGGCCAAGCGCGAAGAGGTCCAGGCCCTGCTCGCGTCCTCGCCAGGCACCTCCTACCTGGAGGTCCCCGATCCCGCTCGCTACGTCCCCCACGATCGCGTGTGGACCGACCCCACGCGGCGAGCGCTGCTCGACACCATCCTCGCCAAGGGCGGCGTCCCCTCCGTCGAGTACTACCGCTCTCCCCTGGGTCTGCGCGAGGCCATGCTGCTCGCTGGCGCCCTCGCCGGCCTGCTGCTCCTGGCCATGGGCACCGTGTTCGCGCCGATCCTCGTCGCCATGCAGCAGGCCCAGGAGCGCAGCGAGAACACGCTCGCGCCGCTGCTCGGGACCGCCCTGAGCCCGCGCGAGATCGCCTTGGGCCTGGCCGCGGGTCCGCTGTGTGTCGTGGGGATCTTCGCCGCGCCGCAGGTCCTGCTCTATGTCCTCGGCGCCGTGATCGCCGGCTTCCCTCTCTTCGCCCTCGCCACCCTCGCCGCCCTCGCCGCGACCATGGCCACGCTGGTGTTCGGCACGCAGCTGCTCGGGCAGCTCCTCGGCCGCCGGCGCTCCCCGGGGATCATCGCCCTGGGCCTGATGATCCTCGCGTTGATCACCTGGAGCCTCGGTGTGAGCCTGGCCGTCGAGACCGGGCGAGAGACCCGGACGCTCGCGGCGCTCTTGCCCCACATCGGCCTCACGGGTCTGTTTGGGGCCACCTGGGTCGAGCTCTCGAGCTACGCCACGGCCATGTTCTCCGCCGCCTTCGCCAACGCGGTCGGCTGCGGCGTCGTGGGCTGGCTGCTGCTCACGGCCCTCTCGCGCAAGCTAGAGGACCGCGAGGGCCCGCTGCTTCGCGCGGGCGAGGCCCTGGCCGGCGCGCTGACCTTCATCGCCCTGACCAGCGTCGCGCTCTCGCCACTCGCCAATGGCGGCACGGGTGAGATCCAGTACGCGGGCCTGGCGATCCTCGCCCTCCCCCTGGCCATTCTGCTCATGCTCCGCGTGCCCTCCGGCGAGGGCCCCGCGCAGCTGCGCGTGATCCACCTCTCCCGCCTCCTCGCCGAGTTCTCCGCCTGGTTTGCGGCCTACATCCTCATCGCCAACGTCATCAACGGCTTCGACGTCCACGCCTTCCACCCCGTCGCCCTCGCCTGGTTGGCCTGGACGGTGCTGGTGCTCGGGCTCATGGCCGTGCGCAGCGTCGCCCTCCCGGTCACGATCGCCAGCGGCCTGTGGGTCTCGTTTTGCGGCCTCGGCGTGCTCGTCGGCTATGCCCACGCCCTCGCCTGGACCTTCGAGCACAACGCCCGCAACAGCTCGATCTTCGTGTTCTTCGAGGTCAGCCCCGTGCTCGGGCTGCTCCAGGTCGCCTTTACCCTGTGGTTCCCGATCTCGCTGGTTCTCGCGCTGCGCAAGGGCCTCGCCAGCGTGAAGGGAGCGCTCCCCGCCAAAGACGAGGCCTGAGCGCAGATATGGATTCGGAGCAGCCAGTGCTCTAGTCTTCGGGGATGAACGCACCGCGAGTGCTCCTGTCTTGCGCGGCTGCCTGCATGGCGGCCGCGCTCTTCGCATGCGTCCCCCCGCCCGAGCGCGCCGACGATCACCGCCAAGCCGACGCATCCGCGTCGAGCGAGGTCTCTCCTGCCGAGGAAGGCGACATCCCGCCGCCCCCGCCCGCGGCCCTGCGCCCGCGCAAGCCCGCCGGGCCGCTGACCGCGGAAGAAGAGCGGCTGATCGCCGCCGACCCCTCCACGCTCTCCCGCGAAGAGAACCGCGCCCGCGCCTACGCCCTGCGCAAGCGGATCATGCAAGACCCCAACTCTCCGGCCGCCAAGGAGCTCGAGGAAGCCCGCGCCGCCGTGCTCGCTGGAGAGGTCGACGCCGCCTTGCCCAAGGACGCCGAGAAGGCGGACCAAAAGTCCAAGCACGACAGCGGCCTGGTCCTCCAGGCGCCCCTCTAGCAGCCCGTGGTGAAAGCCAACCTGCCGCGGCCATGACCACTACACCTCCGACACCGCCCGGGCTCCGCGAAGAGCACCCCAGCGAGGGCGTGCTGCGCTGGGTGCTCGACAACCAGGCCCGACGAAACGCCATCCACCCGGCGGTCTTCGCCTGGATCGTCGAGCGCAGCGCCACCCTCTCGGGCGAGGTCGTGCTCCTGCGCGGCGCCGGCGAGGACGCCTTCTCGGCGGGCTTCGACCTCAGCGCCCTCGACGAGCAGCTCGCCCGCGGCGACGGGCCCCCGGACCAGGCGCTGATCGCCGCGACCTCGGCCATGCAGGCCGCCGACGCCACCTTCGTGGCCGTGATCAACGGCTACGTGATCGGCGCTGGCGTCGAGTTGGTCGCTGCCTGTGACCTCCGCCTGGCCCGCGCCGGCGCGCGCTTGCGCCTGCCAGCGGGGCGCCTCGGCGTCGTCTATCACGCCGCCGGCCTCGCCCGGGTCCACGCCGCCTTTGGTGGGACCGTCGCCCGGCGCCTGCTCCTCGCCGGCCAGGCCGTGCCCATCGACGACGCCCAGGCGAGCTTGTCGGCGCTGCTGCCCGACAACGCGGCCCTCGACGCCGCCGCGCTCGAGCTCGCCGCGGCGATCCGCGAGCAGTCCGCTCTCAGCGTCGCCGGCAACCGGCGGATCCTCCGGGCTCTCGACGCTGCCCAGGCTCTGCCCGCGGACCTGCTCGAGGCCCACGAGCGCGCGCGCGTCCACGCCTACTCGAAGCTCCGTCGCTGAACGACGCGCCGCCCGAGGCTCGGCCCCGCCTCGGTGGCGCGATGGCTCGCGCCAAGCGACAAGGACCACGGGTCCGCCCAGATGTGCCTGAGGGTGTGAATCCAAACTGATTGCCGCTCTAGGAGCCCGTGGTGAAACCCAACACGACACCTCGCTTGGTCTTTTCGCCGATGGCGTTGTCGCCAAAACTTGCGGTACGCCCGGTACAGCGGCGTTTTGGCTTCGCGCCCTCGACGAAAACCCCGGCGCGAGGAGCCGCGCTGGGTTCCACCACGGGCTCCTAGCCGGGTGAGGGAGCAGGTGTGACCTCGATGGCAGCGGGCGCAGCTGGGACGGGGGCAGGCGGCTCGCTCGGCGCAGGCGGCTCGCTCGGCGCAGGCGGCACGGCGGCCGGGGCTGGGGTGACCACTGCGGGGGCGGGCGCGACAGCAGCGGGCGCTGGGGTGACCGCTTCGGGCGCTGGCGCGGCCGCTGCGGGAGCAGGCGCAGCCGGGACGATGGATGGCGAGGGCACGCGACTCGCCGGGGGGACCACGATCGTCGTCGGTGTCGTCGGCGTGGCCGTCCGGGTCGTCTTCTTCTCCACCACCTGCACCCGCTTGTGCGACGCCCTGGCGTGCGCCGAGTTTCCCCTCCCCACGGGCACCCCAAAGCGGATGCCCGTGACGATGGTGAAGCCCTCGTTGGAGAAGTCGGGCAGCTTGGACACGCGCCGCTTGGCGCTCCACAGCTGACGGACCTCGCCAAACAAGGTCACGTAGTTGGTCAGGCGGATGTCGACGCCAGCGTGGAGCTCGAAGCCCACGCGCAAGCTGACGTCGACGAGGTCCTCGGCCATGAAGCGCTCGTAGTGGACGCGCAGCACGTCGACCCCCGCCCCGAGGCCGCCGTAGGGCCGCACCGGCCAGCGATGCGGGAAGTAGAAGTTCCCGCCAAAGAAGAGCGGCACGCTCATGTAGTCCAGGCGCGTGGCGTTGCCGATCGCGTAGCCGTCCTCGTCCACCTCGGGCTGGAAGGTCGCGTGGCCCTCCGTGTAGCCGCTGCGGAAGTAGCCCTCGGCGAAGGGATAGTCCCGGGGATGGTGGCCCGAGAACGCGCCCATGCGAAAGTCGATGCCGCGCAGGGCCGAGGGTACGCCGTCTTCGTCGAAGCCCGTGAACTGGTTGGCGCTCACCCGATCCGCGGGGTGCCGCAGGCGACCCGAGGGCGACAGCGGGTTGAACTCGGCGCCCACGCCCAGGGACAGCCAGGTGCGATCCCAGCACCAGTCGCAGCCATCCTCGATCTCGACCTCGGTGATCACGACCTCCTCGAGATCGTCGTCATCATCGTCGTCTTGCACGGCCGGCTCGCGGACCTCGACGCTCGGCGCGGGCCCTTCGCCCTCGACGCGGGTGACCTCGATCATCTCGCCGGTCTCCGGGTCGCGCTGCCACACGTGCACCTCCCAGTCCGGGTCGGCGACGGCGAGCAGCTGCTGCGTGTCGGTGTAGCCGGTGTAGTAGCCCTGGCCGTACTCGACCTTGAACAGGCCCGTGCGCAGGGCGTCGTCGAGCGGCCCGCGGGCGTCGAGACCCGCGCTCGCGGCCTGGAAGTCGAGGGCGACGAGGTCGACGACCCCCTGGCTGCCGGCGTCGAGGACCGCCTCGGCCTCGCGGGCGCCGTCACGGCCGTGGCGATAGATGTAGATCGGGCCGTCGGGCAGGCGCAGGTAGGCCGGCTGGCGCGGGGCGTGGTGGAGATCGGCGATCCGCACCCCGCGGGCGTCCTCGAGGCTGTAGCGCCCCGCGACGGCGCCGGCGAGCAACAGCACGCGCTGATCCGCGACCTGATCGTGGATCAGCAGCGGCGCCCGCTCGTCACCCCGGGGCGGGCGCACGGCGACCTCGAGGTGGGCTCGCGGATCCCCCACGCCGCTGTTGGCCGCCGACACGAAGGCTCCGAGCTCGGAGTACTCCACGGCCCCGTCGCCGTTGAGATCCGCGCCGCCGCGCAGGCCGCTGAGCAGTTCGTGGGTGAACACCCCGCCCTGCCAGCGCTCCCACTCGTGGGTCTGCTGATCCTCCGAGTGCGCGAGGATCACCCCGGTGTTGGGGTGCGCCCCGAGGTGGTTGCCGTCGAGGTACTCGCGCACGCTGTCGCCGTAGTCGGCGGGGCCCCGATCCTCGCGCCACTCCCCGCGCGAGAGCACGAATTGCTCGCTGCGGCAGGCGTCGACGATCACGTGGTTGTGGTCGGCCGGCGAGGTGCCGATCAGCGTCTGAAAGAGGTCCGCGCGGGTCAGCCGATCCCCGCCGGCGAGGGTCAAGAAGCCCTGGCCGTCGGGGCCGACGTCGCCGTGGCCGGCGTAGTAGATCGTCAGCTCGACCTCGCGCCCCTCCGCCGCGGCCGCCTCCATGCCCTCGCGCAGCCGAGCCCAGGCCGCGTCGAGCTTGGCCCGGGTCGGCTGGGAGGCGCGCTTGACCAGCTTGGGGAAGCGCGCCTGGCTGTCCTGATCGAAGACCGTGAGCAGCTCGACCTCGGCGCCGAGCTCGAGCCACAGCTCGGCCATGCGCGCGCCGTCGTCGTCGGCGAAGCGCAGCGGCTTTTGCTTGCTGCTCTGGGTCTCGTTGTTGGCGATGATCAGCGCGAAGCGGGCCACGGGCTGCTCGTCGGCCGCGCGCGCCTGCCCCTGCTCAGCCAGCGCGTTCGGAGGGCGAGCCGGGCCTTCGACGCGGCCCGCGTCGGCGACTTGCGCGGCCAGGGCCGCGGCGAGGGCCGCCACCCAGGGCAGCGCCGCGAGGGCGCCGCGACGCGCGAGGTTGCCAGTGGCAGAGGTTCGGTGGTGCTTCACAGGGGTCATGGCAGGTTCACTCGCTCGGGGTGATGTGCAAGAGGGTCTCGGCGCTGGCGCAGCGGCTGCGCGGGCCGGCACAGACCGGGCCCAGCTCGTCCGCGCGCAGGCGCAGGTGCCAGGGAGGATCGTCGACGCTCGCGGGCTCGGCCTCGCGCAGAGCCTCCGCCCAGCGCTCGACGTCCGCGGGCGCCACGGGATCGGGGGTCGCAATGGCGAACACCCGCAGCGTCCCGGGGCGATGGTTCACGTCCAGGCGGATCGACAGCGGCAGGGCTCGCCAGCGCGCCTGACCCGGATCGGCGACCAGCTCGAGGCTCGGCTCACCGCCGGGGTTGGGCGCGTAGTAGAGCAGCTCGCCGCGCTCGTCGACGCCGAAGAGGCTCAGCGCCTGGTCGCGCAGGTCCGCGTCGGCGCGGTCCTTGCTCGCCGACAGCCGCGCCGAGAAGCCGAGCAGCTCGTCCTCGCCGCAGCCGCGCTGGCTGGCGGGGCGCGAGGGCTGCCCGCAGGCGAGGTCGATGGCCAGGGGGCGCGGCCACACGAGGCCGCCGCGGGCCTGGAGCTCGCCCTGTGTGACGATCGCCGCGACACCGCCAGCGCTCACCGAGGGGTCCGAGCCCGCTTCGGACCGATCGGCGGACCGATTGTCGGACCGATTGGCGGACCGATCGCCGAGCCCGGCAGGCCCGACGATCACCGCCACGGCCGCCGCGCTCACGGCCACGGTCGAGAGCGCGGCGATCACCGGCCGCAGCCAACGTCGACGCGACGCGCCGCGGGCCTCGCCAGCGAGCTGACCTTGGTCCTCGAGGTCCTCGAAGAGCCAGCGCTCGACCTGATCGATCTCCGCGCGCGAGACCGGGCGCGCCTCGAGGACGCGCAGGGCCGCGGCGGCGCGGTCCCAGGTCCGCCGCGCGCCCGCGTTGCCGCGCAGGCGCTCGACCAGCGCCCGCCGGCGCTCGCGGCCCAGGCCCGCGATGAGCTCGCGCTCGACCTGGCGCTCGAGCTGACGCCCGCGGCTCACGAGCTCACCTCCCCGAGCAGACGCAGGGCCTCGCCCACGAGCACCGGCAGGCCGACGCTGGCGATCACGCCCTCGACCAGGCCGACCTCGCCCTGCTCGCGCAAGAAGTCCAGCAGGCGCCGGCGAAGCTGCTTTTCACGGGTGCGCAGGCGCTGGCGGCCCAGGCCCAGGGCCTCGGCCGCGTCGCGCTGGGACATCCCCTGGCGAAAGCGCAGCTCGATCAGCTGGCGCGCGTCCTCGTCGAGGCCGTCCACGAAGCGCGCGACCAGCTCGGCGACCTGGAGGTCGTGGACCTCGCGCTCGGGCGAGGGCCCGCCGTCGGCGATCACCTGCGCGCCTCCACTCTCCTGTCCGCCCCCACCACCGACACCCTCACCGTCGACCGAGAACAGGCGCACCCGATCACGAAAGCTGCGCAGCACCAGGTTGCGGGCGATGGTCTTGACGTAGGGGCCGTAGGGCCGGATGCCGTCGTAGCCCGCCCGGGCGCCGGGCTCGAAGGCCCGCCGGAAGGTCTCGTGGAGCACGTCTTGGAGCTCGAAGCCCGAGCCGTAGCCCACGAAGCGCCGCCTTCGACCGCCGCTCTCGAAGGAGAAGCCATGTCGCAAGAGCAGCGCGACCTCCTCGGCGTGGGCGCGGTAGACCTCCGTCAGCGCCTGGCGCTCGCCGGCCTTGAAGCCCGCGAGGCGCTCGCGCGGCCAGCCGTTGGGGGCCAGCTCGGGGTCGGTCGATGGGGTCGAAGGAGCCACCGCCCTTCCCTATCCGACCGCGGCCGCGTTGGGTTGGCGCGGGTAGAAGTTTTTTGGAGGCCAGAGGCGTCATTCGCGCAGCCGAGACCCCGCATGCCCAGCTCGCCGGCCACCAGGCTCAGCCCATGAGCATCCCCCTGACCACCCCAGGGATGGCCCGCAGCCCGAGCAGCGAGGACAGCGGGCGCTGCATGTTCATGATCTGGAGGAGCTGGCGGTGCAGCGCGCTGTCCCTCGCGCCTCCACGGTAGAGGCGATCGGTGAACCACAGCAGCGGCCTGGTCAGCGGCGGCCGATACCCGCTGACCTGCGGCCAGCGCTGGGCCTCCGTGGAGGCCATCATCCACGGCGCCCAGGACACCTCGGCGAGCACGCGCTGGAGCGCGTCCACGGAGCCCCCGCCGCGCAGGTGCTCGCGCGCGCTCACGGCCTGCAGCGCGGCCACGGACATGCCCTGGCCAAACACCGGATCGAAGCCGCAGGCCGCGTCCCCCGCGACGACGAAGCCCCGGGGGACGCAGCCCGCGTAGCTTCGCCGGACCTGACGCGGGATCTTGAAGACCGCGATCTCGGACACCGGCCGGGCGTGGACGAGGGCGTCGTGAACATCGCTGGTCGCAAAGCTCTTCGCCCACGCGCGCCAGGCCTCGAAGTCCCGCGGCGGCTCGTCGCCGTGGTAGCCGAAGAAGGTCGACATCCAGCGCTCGCCCTCGAGGTGGAAGAGCGAGCCGCCGCGGCTCAGCGAGGGCGGGCTCGGGTGGACGAGCATCGCCTCGAAGCTCGGCTCGGCCCCCGCCGCGAAGCGCAGCTCGGCGGACGCGTAGCTCAGGCCAATCTCGATCTTTTGGGTGGGCGGCTCGGGGAAGCCCCACTCGCGACACCAGCGCGGGCTTCGTGAGCCGCGGCCGCTGGCGTCGATCACCAGGTCGGCGTCGAGGCTGCGACCATCCGCGAGCCTCACCCCAGTCACGCGACCTCGCTCGCGGTCATGGATCGGCGTCTCCACTCCTACCCCATATTCGATATCCACATTCTCGAGGGCCCTGACGCGCTTTGTGAGCACACCATCGAGGAGCGCACGACTTTGCATGAGCAGGCTCAACCCCGAATGAAAGCGTGGCCGCCAGCCCCCCGTGGTGTGCCAGCGAAAGTCCTCGGCCATGTCTATCTTCCGCGCCCCAGCCTGCTCGAGCGCGACCACGGTCCCGGGCACGAGCGCCTCGAGGGCCTCTTCCCCCGCGCGCAGCAGCAGATGAAGGTGCGCCGCCTGCGGGAGCGCGCGGCGCACACCACCCTGGTTCGGTGGCTCGTCGCGCTCCAAGACGAGCACCTGCCGCGCGAGAGGGTGAAGCGCCGCGGCGTGGGTCAGACCTGTCACGCTCGCGCCGATTACAATGACTCGATCGAATGTGTACATGTCAGCATCTTGGTTGACGCTGACTCGCGATGAAATGACATTCTGCGCGCGGCACGCAAATTTTTAATCAGACACACAATGTCGTCCCACCCGCGTCGCCTGCCCGCCCCCCCTCATGGGGTCGGCCGTGCTCGTTCGCGCCCGTGACGGCGAGGCTGCTACAATGTTCGCGCTAACACTCGCACTCGTCTTCGATGAGGTCGAAGCGAACCTCGAAATTCAGCTGATATTCGAAATCAGCCTCCGCCAAGCCGTAGATCTGGACCACGATGTCCTGGCCGTAGATCGGACCGACTCCTTCGAGGTCGAGGCGCCCCTTCGACGAGACCTTCTCGTGCAGCAGGGTCATGTCCGCGGCGGAGTAGATATTCACGCCGATAGTGTTCTCGGGGGCAGCCGGAAGCGTCGACTCCCCACAGCCCGCCCCACACCAGCTCGAGCCATCGACGATCACGTCGAACTTGAAGAGGAAGCTCTCACCGTCCCCCTCGAGCTGGTTGACGTCGAGATCGAAGTAGTACCAGTCGTCGTCTCCGCCACACAGTGTCGCGTCGAAATGCGCGCGGATGCTCCATGTCTGGTTCGCGTTCCAAGAAGGGACAGCGGCTGTTTCGAGGGTGTCGTTGTCCTCATGGATGTCGGGCGCGAGCAGGCAAGAGGAGCCGCCCGTGTCGGTCTCCGTGTCCGTCGTGTCGGACTCCGTGTCCGTGTCCGTCGAGCTGTCAGTGCTCTCGCCGCTCTCCGTCTCCGTCTCCCCGCTCTCCGTCTCCCCGCTCTCCGTCTCCCCGCTCTCCGTCTCCCCCTCCCCAGTCTCCCCCTCCCCAGTCTCCCCCTCCCCAGTCTCCCCCTCCCCAGTCTCCGTCGTGGTGTCCGTGCTCTCCGTCGTCCCCGTCTCCGTCGTGGTGTCCGTACTCTCCGTCGAGGTGTCGGTGCTCTCCGTCGTGGTGTCGGTTGCACCGCTCTCCTCGGTCGTCTCGCTCCCCCCACCAGCGCCATCATCACCACCATCGCCGGGGATGCACGCAAGAGCAAAAACCACAGAAAACGGAAGAGCGACCGAGTGTTTCATGCGCTAGGAGTCCGTGGTGAAACCCAGCGCGGCTCCTGGCGCCGGGATTTTTGTCGAGGGCGCGAAGCCAAAACGCCGCTGTACCGGGCGTACTGCAAGTTTTGGCGACAAAGCCTTCGGCGAAAAGACCAAGCCAGGTGTCGTGTTGGGTTTCACCACGGGCTCCTAGGCGTAGCAGGGCTCATGTTCCCTCGCCATCACGCATTCATATAGCTATCAGGTGCCACCCATTCACAATCAATGTAGTTTCCAATGACAAAGCTCGAGGCAGCTCACCACGCTCCAGCGCCCCGAGAATTTCCGACGTCCACGGCTCACACTGCGCCGCCGCCCGCTGTATCTGACTTTCGCAGCGGGCGGGGCAGCCGCGCTCACTCGTGTCCGCGCTAGTGTGCGCGCCAGAGGACTTGAAGGGTCCCAGGCGCCGGACCGCCGGCTGCTGACGAGGCGCGAGGAGGGAGTTTGTCGGGCACAAATGACTGACGAGCAACGAAGTCAGCGGCCGGTGCTCCAAGCCTGGGGCCCTTCAAGTCCTCTGGTGCGCGCACTAGCCCATGCTGGCAGCGAGCGAACGGGATCCTAGCACTCGCACTCGTCTTCGACGGCGTCGAAGCGGACCTCGAAGCTCATTTGGTATTCAAAGTCCGCCTCCGGGAGACCAAAGACCTGGACCACGATGTCCTCGCCATAGATGGGGCCACTGGCGTCGATGTTGATACGCCCCTTCGTCGAGATCTGCTCGTGCAGCAAGGTCATGTCCGAGGCCGAGTAGATGTTGACCCCGATCGTGTTCTCCGGGGCGTCCGGCAGCGCCGGATCCCCGCAGCTCGATCCACACCAGCTCGATCCGTCGACGATCACGTCGAAGAGGAAGTAGAAGAACTCGCCGTCGCCCTCGAGTTCGTTGGCGTCGAGGTCGAAGTAGAACCAATCTTCGTCCCCGCCGCAGAGCGTGGCGTCGATGTTCGTGCGGATCGACCACCAGCTGTTCGCGTCCCAGACGGCCTCGGCAGCCATGCCGAGCAGGTCGTTCTCCTCGTAGATGTCGGGCGCGAACAGACAAGAGAAGCCGCCGGTGTCGGTCTCCGTGTCCGTCGTGTCGGACTCCGTGTCCGTGTCCGTCTCCGTGCCCGTCTCCGTCGAGCCCGTGTCCGTCTCCGTGCCCGTCTCCGTCGAGCCCGTGTCCGTCTCCGTCGAGCCCGTGTCCGTCTCCGTGCCCGTCTCCGTCTCCGTGCCCGTCTCCGTCTCCGTGCCCGCCTCCGTGCCCGTCGACTCGCTCTCGGTCTCCGTCGACTCGGTGCTCTCCTCCGTCGACTCGGTGCTCTCCGTCGTCGACTCGGTGCTCTCCTCCGTCGTGTCGGTGCTCTCCGTCGTCGTATCGGTCGCGCCGCTCTCCTCGGCGCTCCCGCTGCTCTCCCCGACCTCGTCGTCCTCTCCGTTGTCGGGGACGCAGGCGCAGGCGAAAACCAAGGTGATCGGGAGCAGGGCCGAGGGCTTCATGGGCTAGGCGTAGCAGGGGCCAAGGACCCACGCCAGGGGCCGAGTCCTGCTCTCTCGCGCCGCCGACTCGCGCTCGCTGCACCGAGGCACTAGGCTCCGCGACATGTCCGATCATCCAGTCCTGATCGTTGGCGGGGGACCCGGAGGCCTGACCACCGCGCTTGCCCTCCAGCATGTCGGGATTTCCGCTCGGGTGCTCGAACGTGCGCCTGCGCTGCGCACCGCGGGTGCAGGGTTGACCTTGCAGATCAACGCCATGCGCATGCTCGAGGCCCTCGACGCACGCGCAGCCGTGGCCGCCGCCGGCGAGCCCCTGCGCAGCCTGAGAGTCGCCAACGCCCACGGCCGCGTGATCACCAGCATGGAGATGGCGAGCTTCGCCCGGCGCTTTGGCGGGCCCGGCGTGATGATCCACCGCGGCGCCCTCTCCCAGCGCCTGGCGGACGCCCTCGCCCCCGAGACCCTGCGCTTTGACAGCAACGTAGTCTCGTTCACGCAAGACGCCGACGGCGTGACCCTCACCCTCGAGGATCAGACACAGCTGCGCGCTCGCGCGGTGATCGGCGCCGACGGGATCCACTCGCGGATCCGTGCGGGGCTGTTTGGCGAGCGCCCCCTCCGCTACGCGGGCTATACCTGCTGGCGCGGAATCGCCTCCTGCTCTCGCCCCCTCGGCGAGGGCGTCGCCAGCGAGCGCTGGGGCCGTGGTACCCGCTTTGGCATCGTCCCGATCAGCGCGACCGAGACCTACTGGTTCGCCACGGCCAACGCCCCCGCGGGCGGCAGCGACGGCGACGATCCCCAGGCCGAGCTGCTCGCGCGCTTCGCAGAATTTGGCGACCCCGTAAGCGCGCTCATCGAGTCGACACCTGCGCCGGTGATCCTCCGCAACGACATCGTCGATCTCGCGCCGCTCTCGCGGTGGACCACGGGGCGCGTCGCGCTGCTCGGCGATGCCGCCCACGCCATGACCCCGAACATGGGCCAGGGCGCCTGCCAGGCCATCGAGGACGCCGTGGTCCTCGCCAGCTGCCTCGCCGAGCGCGGCGACCAAGACACGGCGGCGGGCCTGGCGGAGTACGAGCGCCTCCGCATGGCTCGCGCACGCAGCTTCGTGGACCGCTCGCTCCGCCTCGGCGCCGCCGGCCAGTGGTCCAACCCGCTCGCGGTCTGGCTGCGAGAGCTCGGCGCGCGCCTGGCTCCTGCGGCGATCGTCGAGCGTGGTCTCGAGGCGGCCTGGCAGGTCGAGGTCCCGAAGCTCGACGCGCGCCGAGCTCTCGCAGCCAAGCATCGCAGACCCGAAGTCCGAGCTCGCTGGCCACAGTGGGCGGGCCAGCGGGCCGCGCACGGCGGCTTGGCCTATTGAAGATGTCGAGGAGAAAAGGGTGGACGGCCGCAGAGGACACGCTGGCGAGGTCGCCACGATCCCACCTGGGACACGGTAGGCTCACCGGTTTCCGGCCCCGTAGGGCACCGGAGCGGGTGCTTGAACCGCGGTTGCGTGGTAGCCCCAGCCAAGCACCCGCTCCGGTGCCCTACGGGGCCAGGGAAACCACGAACAGCCTACCTTGTGGAGAATGTCGGGAGAATATGCCCGGGCGGCGCGACGCCGCCCTGTGCTGAGCACGGCTGATGATCCCGTCGACGAACCTCCACGGCCGTCCAAAAATGACTGGGTCGAGCGCGCGTGAGGCAGGAGCGACCGAAGTCGCCACGATCCCACCTGGGACACGGTAGGCTCACCGCTTTCCGGCCCCGTAGAGGTCGTAGACGACCTCGTGAACCGCGGTTGCGTGGTAGCCCCAGCCACGAGGTCGTCTACGACCTCTACGGGGCCAGGGAAAGCACGAACAGCCTACCTTGTGGAGCATGTCGGGAGAATTTGCCCGGACGGCGCGGCGCCGCCCTGTGCTGAGCACGGCTGATGATCCCGGGGCTCCTACTTCTCACGCGCAGTGTTGCTTGCTCGACCTCCGAAGGAAAGCTTGCTCGGTGATTGTATGAATCTTCTCGGGCTTTGAAAAGTGCGATCCGCTATTCAGCGAGCTTTTCGAGCCGCGCGATGAAGGCCCTGCCCTTGGACGGATCGCACATGTGCACATAGGCCGCCCACCCACGCAGCTGCTCGAGGCTCTCGCCCTTGCCGGGCTTGCCGAGCTCGCGGTTGCGGATCGCCGCGCGCAGCTCGCGAACGAGCTTGCGCGGCACTCGGGCCGTGGGCACGCCCTCGCCCGCGCCGTTGACCACCAGGCCGGTGACCTTCTGGCGCCCGCCGCTGCGCATGACCCGGGTCTTGCCCTCGTGGACGCGAAAGCCCTCGCTGGCGACGATCTCGGTCACGGCCTTGCGCAGCCGCGCGACGGGGATCTTGCCGGTCTCTTGCTCGCCCTCGCCCCCCTCGCCACGGTGATAGCTGAAGGTCAGGTCGTCGGCGTAGCGGGTGTAGCGAAAGCCCAGCTTGCGCGCGAGGCCGGTCAGCCGGGCGTCGAGGCGCATGCACAAGGCGTTGGTGATCGAGGGGCTGGTCGGCGCGCCCTGGGGCAGCGAGCGCGGCCCGGTGGCCACGTGATAGGTCCGCCCACCGATCTCGATGGTCTCGCGCGGGCACTCGGTACACAGCAGCGCGAGCACGATCGCAACCTGCTCGCCGTAGCCGGCCTTGCGGAACAGGCCCTTGACCCGGCGGAAGGTGACCGTGGGGTAGAAGTCGCGGACGTCGAACTTGACCACGACCTCGGCCCCGGCGTGGGCGGCCGCGTTGGTCAAGGTGCTGCGCCCGGCCAGGAAGCCGTGGGCCGCCCCGTGGACCGGGAGGTGCTCGCTGATGTTGCGGGCGATCCAGGTCTGGCAGCGCTTGAGCTCGGGCTTGGGCGCCGAGATCAGCCGCACCCCCTTGCCGCTGCGCTTGGGCACGGTCCAGCGGTGGTAGTGGGTCCCGGAGTCGACCTCGCGGTGGTAGACGAGCCAGCGCAGCCGCGGCATCGCGAGCTCGAGCACCTTGGCCAGGGCGTGCACGTCTTTGAGCTCGGGGAGCTCGTTGAGCTGGCGCCGGCCGTCGAGGTCGGCGATGTCCCAGCGGTCGATGTCGGCGGTGTCGTGGTACCAGACGCCGACGCCGACGTGGACGAGCTTGTTTTGGCGGTAGCACGCCCAGCCCTGCGCCATGAGCTTGCGCCGGAGCACGCGCTCCTCTTCGCGCTTGGTCTTGTAGGCCTTGCGCTGCTTGTCGCTCATGCGCGAGGTGTCGGCGCCGTCGTCGAGCAGGCCGCGGCGGTCGAGCTCGGCATCGACCCAATTGCGGATGCTGCCGGCCGCCTCGATGTCGGCCCACTCGGGTCCGTCGGCGGTGGTCGCGGTGGTGGAGCTGGTGTCGTTGGCCATGGGGTTCGCCTCTCGAAAGTTGGTCAGACCATCTCGGCCGCGGAAGCGTCGATGAAGCCCTTGTCGCCCAGGGCCTCGAGGCGCCCGAAGTACTCCTCGCGGGCGTCGTCGGCGGTGGCGAAGCGCAGCCTGTGCATGCGCATCTGGTCGGGGTGCGAGCCCCAGCGCACGACGACCTCACGATCGTCGAGGGAGAGGCGGTAGGTGATCGAGCCGGTGTTCGCGGCGCGGCCCAGCGAGCCGCCTCCACTCGCGCCCTCGCTGGCGGCGCGGCGCGAGCCCTGGCGACGGACCAGCACCCGGGTCTCGGCGCGGATCAGCTTGCGCCCGGCCTCGGTCTCGCGCGCGCGCTCGAGCTCGGCCTGGCGCCGGGCAAAGAGCAGGCGCAGGGCGATCATCGGCACCGTCGGGCCCTCGCGCAGGCCCGAGCGGCGAAACTGCGGGCTGGTGCAGGTCGCGTCGACGGTCCGCCCCTCGCGGTCGATGGTGAACGAGGCCCGGTAGGTGCGGTGCGCCTGGGGATCGACGACCTCACCCTCGATCCGCGTGCCCTCGCCGCCGAGGTCGTGGACCTTGGTCAGCTGCACGGCGTCGGTGATCTCGAGCAGACGGTGAGCCTGCTCCTCGCGGGCGTCGCGGAAGCGCATATCCTCGGCCGAGGGCGGCTCGGCGAGGAGCGAGCGGGCAATGTAGCGGTCGTTGGCCAGGTCGTGGACGACCGTGCCGCGCTGCATGTGGTGGAGGATGACCTGGCGGATCTCGTCGACCTTGCGCTCGAGCGAGCCCGCGAGGGCCTCGAGCGTCGCCCCGCCCTCGCTGGCCACCAGGGCCTCGTGGACCTTGTGGGCGAGCAGCTCGTCGACCTCGCCGGCGACCAACAAGTCGAAGGTCGCGATCCCCGCCCAGCCGCTGTCGGTCCAGCCCGAGAGCGCCAAGGTCAGCTCGGCGTCGCCGAGATCGAGGATGTAGTAGGCGGGCAGACCGGCACCGACGAGGCGCACGCGCACCGACTTGCAGTGCGGGAGCAGGCGGGCGAGCACGGCCAGGCGTCGGCGCCCCCAGGTGCGCACGACCACGGGCGAGGCGCCCTCGTAGGCCGGGCCGGTACCCTCGACCACCAGATCCCAGGGCTCGAGCACCATGCGCGGCGCCTCACCGGGGACGAGCTCGTAGCGCAGCGCCCGGGGAGAGGTCTTGGCCCGGCGCATGCGCAAGGTCAGCAGCACGTTGTAGAGGTCGATGGGCGCGAGCTCGAATTCACGAGCGGGCAGCGTGGACGCGGCTTGGACCTGACCGAAGGCCCGCAGCCAGCGCAGCGGCACTCGGATGTCGCGCTCGCGCACGCCCTCCCCTGCCTCGGACTCGGCCGGACCCGGCCCGAGCTCGAGGGTCGACTGCCGATAGGAGCGCAGCCGACCGATGCCGCGGATCAGCGCATCATCGAGGGCCAGGTAGCTGGTCCCCGGCTGGACCGAGTCGGCCGCGTAGCCCTCGCCCGCGCGGAGCACCAGCCGGGCGTAGGCCGACTCGTCGGCCGAGAACACCTCGACGGCCATGCCCTGGGCGTCGACGCTGACCACGGGATCGAGGGGGCTCTCGCTGGCGCCGGCCTCCTCGTCGCCTCCGCTCGCCCCGCCGTAGGTCTCGGCGAGGTACTTCTTTTGCGCGTCCCAGACCTCGTTGCTGACCCGCTTGCCCTGGGCGATGAGGTAGGCCAGGTAGTCGGCGCGGTCCCGGGCCTTGAAGCGCAGGTCCGAGGCCAACACGTCGGCCACGGTGAGCAGCGCGTCGCGGGCTACCCCCGGCCGCGCGAGCTTGGCGACCAGGCCGGCGCCTCGGTGGGCGTCGGTGGGCAGGTGCAGGCGGAAGCTGTCATCGTCCGTGACCGGCTCGCTGGCGGCGGCGTAACGGAGCTTGACCTCGGCGACGTCGGTGGGGCTCATGACTGGGCACCTCGTTGGGTGGCGGTGGTGGTCTTGCCGCGTTGAGCGCGGCGCAGGGCCTTGAAGGCGACCTTGCGGACGGCCTCGTCCTCACCCTCGCGGTCGAGGATCGCCTGGAGGGCGGCCGTGGCCCGCTCGCTGCCGAGCCGGCCCAGGGAGGCGATGGCGGTCAGCCGCTTGGGATCCTTGCCCGCCGCCTCGGCGACGGTGATCAGGGTCTCGAAGCGGGCGTCGCCGAGGAAGACCGAGAGGCTCAGGCGGCGACGCTCGGGGGTGTCGAGCAGGGACTCGCCGGCGCCAGCTTCGAGGGCCGCTTCCACCAGAGGCGCGACGGCGACCTGGTCGGCGACGCTGAGCCGGTCGACGACCGCCCCTGCCCCGCCACCGACGAGCTTGGCCACGGCCGAGCCGGCGGCCACGCGGATCCCCGCGTCGCGGTGGCTGAGCGCGGGCTCGATGCGCGCGACGTCCTCTGGCCCGCCGCGGCGCCCGAGGTAGCGGATGGCCGCGGCGAGGACCTCGAGCGGTGGGCTCTCGCCCTCGACGACCGCCCGGGCGTCGGCGTCGGCGTCGACGCCGACCTGCGCGGCCGCCCACAGGCAGGCGCGCCAGGCCTCGCGCGCGTAGGCTTCAGCCTCGCGCTCGCCGGCCGCGGACGCGGCCCGCCACTGCTCGGCCGAGCTGGCGACCGCGCTGGACAGGGCCTCGCCGACGGCGGCCTTGGCCTGCTCCCCGGCGGCGCCGGCGATCCACGCCGCGTCGGCGCGCTGGGCCGCGGCCTCACCGGTGAGCAGCGCGGCCAGCGAGGCTGGGCACTCGCCGCGGCGGATCAGCCCGCGGCGCAGCTGCTCGCGGACGGCGTCCTGGCTGACCTCGGTCATGCGCGCGACGAGGATCTCCGGGTCGCCGTGGGTCGCCAAGAAAGCCGCAGCCGGCCCGCTGATGGCGCTGTGTTTGCTGCGCAGGGCGAGCAGGGCCACCCGCGTGCGCTCGCCGGCCAAGGTGCGCTCGAGCGCCTTGTAGGCGGCGTTCGCCAGGCTCATGTCCCGGTCCGAGAGCAGGCCGGCAAAGACCGCCTCGGAGCTCCGCTCGCCGAGCTCACCGAGCTGCTCGATCGCCGCCCTGCGCACGGCCTCGGGCTCGAGGCGCTCGCCGGCGATCTTCTCGAGCAGCCCGCGGCTGCGCGCGTCGCCGGCCGCCCGCAGGCCCGCGAGGGCCCCCTGGCGCAGGGACTGCGAGCCCTGGATCGCCGCCCGCTCGACGGTCTCGCGCACGCGGTCACGCTCGTCGGGATCCTCGAGCTTGGGGATCAGCGCCCCGAGGGCCTCGACGGCGGCCGGGGCCAGAGCCCGATCCTCGTCGCTGAGCTCCGCCTCGGGATCGAGCAGGAGCTCGAGATCCGCGAGCGCCCGGCGGTCGCCGAGGCGCCCGAGGGCCTGGATCGCCCGCCTGCGCTCCTGGTCGAAGCCAGCCTTGAGCACGAGCAGCAGCGGCTGGAAGGCCTCGCGCTTGCCCCGGGCGGCCATGCCCTCCGCGGCCGGCAAGACCAGCTCGCGGCGTCCGGCCTCCAAGGTGGCGAGCAGCGCGTCGAGGGTCGCGCCCTCGACGTGCTCGGCGCGGAAGGCCAGGACCTCGCAGGCCGCCACGCGGACGGACTCCTCGCGGTCCTCGAGCAGGCGCGCGAGCAGAGCCTCGGCCCCGGCGTCGTCGACATCCCGCAGGATCCCTGCGACGCGCTCGCGCAGCCCGGCGTCGGTGCCCGCGACGATCTGCTCGAGCCAGCCGAGCAGCGCCTGCTCGTGGTAGCGAGCCCGGCGGACGCCATTGGCGAGCACCTGCGCGGCCTGCCCACGATCCTGGGCGATCGCCACCAGGGCGTCGAAGGCCCGGGTCCGCAGGCCGGCGTCGTCGCCAGTCGCGAAGCCGAGCAGCACGGGCGCGCCCTCGAGGGCGCCCACGCGCTTGAGCGCGCCGATCAGCGCGCCGCGGTCGGCCGTGCGATCGGGGTCGTCCTCGAGGCGAGCGGTGATCGCCTCCGCGGCCGCGCGCCGGGCCGCTGGGAGGTCGTGGCCGACGCCCTCCTCGTCCACGCGGCGGACGTTGGCCAGGGAGACCAGGGCCTCCACGGCGCGGTTGACCACCCGCGCGTCCTCGGCCCGCAAGAAGCCGGCGAGCACGTCGAGGGTCCGCAGATCCCCGCGCCGCGCCAGGGCGCTGGCGGCCTTGAGGCGCAGATCCTCGTGGTCGCTCTCCATCGCCCGCAGCAGCGCCGCGCTGACCCGCTCGTCTCGCGCGTCGACAAGGCGGTCGACCACCGACAGGCGCAGATCCGCGTGCTGGCTCTCGAGGGCCACGAACCACGGCTCGAGGCTGTCGGCCTCGAAGAGCTTTTGGATCTGCATCAGCGCGTAGCTGCGGACCTCGGCGTTGGGCGCATCGACGCCGAGCAGCGCCATCGCGCGCGCGGCCTCGGCCTGCTCGCCCCCGCTCTTGGCGAGGGTGATGAGCTCGTCGATGGCCGACCGTCCCACGTCTGCGGCTGACGACTGCAAGCACAGCGCCAGCGGCGAGACGGCCCCCTCGCCATAGAGCCCGCGCAGGGCCGCGGCCGCCGCCCGGCGGACCAGGTGGTGGGGGTCGCTCAAGGCCCGACGCAGCACCGGCAGCGCCGAGTCGAGGCCGACCTCTTCGGTCACGGCCAGCTTGCCGAGGCGCTCGATGCTGTCGCGGCGGACCCGGTGGGTCTCGTCCGAGGCGCCCGCGGCCGGGGCCTGACGGACCAGGCCCGCGTAGGTCCCGAACACCAGGCGGTTGATCTCGGCGAGCTCGGGGGCTGCGGACTCGCCGGCCTCGCCGCCCGCGGCCTCGCCCTGCTCAGCGCCCCCGTCGGGGCGCAGCGGGGTGACCTTGTCGCTGGCAGCCCGCGCCGCCTCGGCGGCGATGTCCCGGGCCGTGCCGACGATCCGACGGATCCACCCGGCGCGCCGCGACTGCGGGCGCTCGTCCTCCCAGTTGGTCTGGGGGACCGTGGCCTCGCCCTCCTGCTTGGGCCCCGTCAGCCGCCCGGCTTCACGCCAGAAGGCCAGCGGCTGCGTGCGCAGCGAGAGCACCCGGGCCGCGGCGTAGCGCAGCGAGGGGTCGTCGCTGGCCAGGGCCTCGACGACCACGCGCAGACGAGACGCGCGCTCGTCTTCCTCGGGCCACTTCTTGAGCTCGGCCGCGCGATCGGGCTTGGGCGGCCCGACCAGCTCGGTGGCGAAGGCCAGCAGCTGCTCGCCATCGCCGCGCTCCTCGAGGGCGCGCGCAGCCACGAAGCGGGTCTCGGGCTGCGAGGCGGCCAGGGCCGCGAGCATCAGATCCGGGGCCAGGCCGCGGCGGGCACGGACCACGTCGCGGGCGACGACGATCGCGAACACCAGATCCAGGATCTCGCGATCGCTGTCCTCGAGGCCGCGCAGCAGCCCGCGCGAGCCCTCGGCCCCGAGGGCCGCCAGACTCAGGATCGCCCCCAGGCGGATCGGCCGGTGGTCGTGGGCCAAGGTCCCGACCAGCACCGGCACGGCGCGCTCGTCTCCGAGGCGCGCCAGGCCCTCGGCGATCCAGCTGCGCACGGCCAGGTCGGCGTGGGAGAGCGCGGCCAGCAGGATCTGCGTGTCGCGCCCGTCGCAGGCCGTGGCCAGACCGCGGCTGGCGTGCTCGCGGACCAGGGGATCGCCGTCGTCGAGGAGCTCGACGAAGAAGCCGATGGTGCCGCGATCGCCGACGTCTGCCATGGCCCGGCAGGCGCGCTGACGCAGCTCCGCGCTCGGCCGGGTCACGTCGTGCTCGGGCACGCTCAGCAGCGTGCGCATGGTCGACAGCGCCTGATCGTCGCGGCGCTTGCCGCAGAGCTCGGCGGCGCGCACCCGCAGGGCGTAGAACTTGCTGCCCAGAGCCGTGGCCCAGGCGTGCTGGTCCTTGGGCAGCAGGCGATCGATGGACTCGATGGCCGCCGTGTGCACGGCGCTGTGCTCGTCCTCGAGCAGCTCGATCAACCGCTTGCGGACCTCGTCCTTGGGCGCCCGGCGGGCACCGGCGGCGCCCAGAGCCCGGACCGCCGGCCGCGGCGAGCCCATGGCGGCGAGGTAGACCTCCCCGCGCGGCTTGTAGCGAGCGACGCGGTCCTTGTTGCCCTTGGACTTGGTCAGGGCCTCGAAGGCCGCCTGACCCACGCCGGCGTCCTGGTCGGGGACCAGGCCCAAGAGCAGCTCGTCGGCCCAGGCGTCGGCGACCCGATCGAGCTCGGCGACGACCTTGGTGCGGATGTCGGCGTGGCGCGAGCGGGCGCCGCGGGTCAGCGGGGTCTGGGGCTGCTTGGCGTGCCAGGCCCACAGGGTGCGGAAGGCCTCGCCGCGGACCTTGGTGGCCTCGTCGTCGAGGGCGTCCCCGAGCAAGCGATCCGCTCGCCGTGCGAGCTGCTCGTCGCCGCTGCGCTTGCCGGCGCCGCCGAACTCGACCAACACCTGAAGCGCGCGCACGCGCATGTCCTCGCTCGCGGCTCCGAGGGCGAGCTCGGCGAGATCGAGGGCGCCCGCGTCCCCCCGCTCCGAGGCGAGGATCTCGAGGGCCTCGAAGACCGCCGCGCGGACCGAGCCGTCGGCGTCGTCGAGCAGCCACTGCAGGCGCGCGGCCAGGCGATCGTCCTCGGGCATGGCCAAGATGCCCGTCGAGATCGCCTCGACGACCAGCTTGCGGACCTTGGCGTCGCGCTCGCGCGAGAGCTGCAAGAGCGCGCCCGTGGCCCGGCTGTCGCCGAGCACCGCCAGGCTCTTGGCCCCGCGCAGGGCCGTGTCGGGGTAGCGGCAGGCCATGGCAGCGAACAGCGGCTCGAGCTCCCCCTCGCTGGGCTCGCCGCCGCTGGGGACCAGCTGGCAGCCGAGCTTGGCCAGGCGCTCGACCTCGGCCTTGAAGCTGTCGTGGAGCTTGCCGAGGAGCTTGGGGTGGGCGCCGATCGACAGCAAGAAGGCGACCTCGCGGACCTCCTCGTGCTCGTCGTCGAGGGCGTCCTCGAGCAGGTCGCGGCCCGTGGGATCCCCGGGACCTTCGACCTTGCCCTGGATCAGCGCGAAGCGCCGGAGCAGCGCGGCCACGCGCACGTCTGCCGGGCCGTGCTCGTAGGCGGTGCGCAGCGGCACCTGGGAGCCCTTGGGCTCGAGGGAGCACAGCGCCTCGAGGGCGGCCTCGCGGACCTTGGCGTCGCCGTCGCGCAGGCGATCGGCGACCAACCCGGGGACCAGCGGCGAGACGGCGCGCAGGCTGGGGAGCTGCTCCACGGCGTGGCGGCGCAGATCGGCGTGCTTGCTGGCCAGGGCCACGCGCACCGGCGCCAGGGCCTTCTCGCCCTCGATCGAGCGCAGCGCAGCCAGAGCCGCGAAGCGGACGACCTTCTCCTTGTCGTCCACGGCCTCGCGCAGGGCCGGGCGGCTGCGTCGGCGGGCGCCCGCGGCCACGGCCTCACAGGCCAGCTTGCGCAGCTCGGGCTTGCGATCCTTGCGGATCACGCGATCGAGGAGCGAGCGCGCGGAGTCCTCGGGGATCTCGCGCAGCGCCTCGACGGCGGCGCTGCGCAGCTCGTCCTTGCGGGCCTTGAGGTCCTCCGCCAACTTGGCGAAGTGCGAGGGCACGCGGTCGTAGTCCTCGCTGGGCGCCGACTCGGCGTCGAGCTTGACCAGCCACAGCTTGCGCTTGTCGTCGACGAGCAGCAGCGTCCCGCCCTTGGCGTCGTCCTTGGCCCGGTAGGGGCGCAGCCAGGCCATGGCCCGGATCGTGATCTTGCCGAGCTCGAGGGTCCTGGGCTTGCGACGGGTGTCGTGGATCCAGGCCTTGAGCAGGCCGTCGTGGCCCACGGAGATCAACCGGCGCGTGAGCTCCCGGCCGGCCTCGTCGCTGAGCTGCAGGCCGAGGACCAGGCCGCTGACCGGCCCGGTGTGGGCCTCGTCGCGCGAGCGGTCCTCTTCGTCGGCCGCGCCCTCGAGGTAGCTGACGCGGATCGAGCCGTCGCCGCAACCGGCGATCACCCGGCCGTCGCCGGTGAACTCGAGGGCGGTGATGCCCTTCTCGCCCGTCGGCATCTCGCGCGGCTCGGCGTCGAGCTCGGCTCCGTCGAGGACCCGCACCACGCCGTCGTCGCCGCCCGCGGCCAGCTTGCCGCTGCTCGCGTCGAAGCGGACGCAGCGCAGCGCCCGGGGGCTGAGCCGCTTCCGCGCCAGCTCGCGCAGGCCAGCCCCCTCGAGCTCGTAGACCGCGAGGTGACCGCTGTCGTCGACCACGGCCAGGCGGCTGCCCGCCTCGTCGCTGGCGATGGCGGTGATCGCCACGCCCACGCCGTGCGCGTGCTCGAAGCTCGGCTTGGCGTCGTCGCCCTTGCCGACGACAAAGGCGTAGAGCCGGCCGGCGTCGCCGCCGGCGACGAGCAGATCCTCGGCCGCGAAGTCGAGGGCAGCGATCGCGCCTTCGACCGCGAAGCTCGCCAGGCAGTCGAGCTTGCTCTTGGAGTAGATATGGACCTTGGAGGTCGTGATCGACTCGGCGTCGCGCTCACCGGCGACGGCGACCAGCCGGCCAGAGCGCGAGCCGGCCACGGCCCACAGGTGCTCGAGGTGCGTTCCGAACTTTTTGGTTCCCATCTTCGCGTCTCTCGAGGTTCGGGTCAGGCGCTCTTGCGCTCGACGGCGGGGGGCAAAAGCGTCTCGATATCAGGGTGGGCCGCGCGGATCCGGGCCAGCGCCGCCACGCAGGCCTGCCACTCCCCGCGGGCGAGTGAACGCATGAATTCGTCGAGCACGGCCACGGCGATGCTCGCAAAGCCGCGGTCCTCCACGCCGAGGTCGCGCACGACCTCGATCAGCCGGCGCTTGGCCGCGCTCGCCGAGAGGTGGCGGCTGGGCAGGCCGGCGATCGGCTCGCGCCGCTCCATGCGGCCTGGCGGCAGACCAAAGAGCACCGTGCGCAAGAACTGGCGCAGGGCCTCGCCGTCTTCGAAGCGCTCGTCCGCGGCGGGGACGGCCATGGCCTCGGCGCTCTCGGCCGTCGGGCGCGGGCCGGGGCCCTTGGCGGGCTTCCAGCTGGTCGGGATCGTCAGCGGCCGGTGCTGCTCCCACAGCAGGCGGACCGCGAACAGCCGGACCTCGCGATCGGGGCTCTCCATCAGCCAGGCCAGGCGCGCGGCCCCGCCCAGGCGGTGGTAGTGCCGGCGGATCAGCGCCGAGGCGACCTCGCGGCTCGACTTGACCGTGCTCTCGGCGAGGGCAAAGACCCGCGCCGGGACCAGCCAGTCGAGGGGCGCGCCGCCCTCCTCGTCCTCGTCCTCGCCGATCTTCAGCAGGGCCTCGCTGCCGATCTTGCGCGGCTCCTTGTACTCGCTGGCCGCGAGGGCGTAGACGAGGTCACGGTCGCCCCAGCGGATCAGCTCCTTGGCGCCGATCGCCGCGGCGAAGCGGCGCACGTCCGGGCGCGCCTCGAAGAACAGCCCGCGCAGGCGCTCGAGCGTGTAGTCGCTGGCCGCGAGCTTGGACTCGAGCACGCCACGCAGCGGGTCCTCGGCGTCCGGGCCGATCTCGGGGTGGTGATAGAGCAGGTAGGTCTGCGCGATCTGACGCACGGCCTCGGGCTCCTGCTTGCCCGTGGCCATGGCCCACAGGCGATCGAGGCCCGCCGCGCGATCGCTGCCCTCGCCCGGGGCGTAGTCGCCGGGGTCGAAGTGCTCGAGCAGGTGCCCGCGCGCGAACGCATAGATCTGCGGATCGCCCTGGCGCGCCATGGCCAACAACCAGGCCAGGCCCACGCGCCGCGGCTTGACCAGCTTGGTGTTGCCGAGCACGTCGAGGGCGATGCCCCGCAGGCGCGAGTTCATGACCAGGCCCTTGATCCACTCGACGTCGAGGGCGTCGCCAGACAGCATCCCCCGCCGCAACCAATTGCCGATCTCGTCGGAGAACTCGGGCTCGAGCAGCTTCTCCTTGATCCAGGCCACGCCGATCTCCGCGGCCTCGTAGCCGCCGAGCTGGCGAAAGACCGTCTGCTTGTCCCAGTAGCTCAGGCGCGGGCTCTCGACCGCGTATTTGAGCTGGGCCGCCGACGGCTTTTGCTTCTTCTTGGAGAAGAAGCCGTCCATCCACTGGCGCTGGCGCCAGCCCCCGGTCAGCAGGTCGACGTAGAGCTCGGGGCTCAGGTCCTTGGGCTCGAAGGCCTTCTCGATCTTCTTGATGGCGAAGTCGTGGGCCGAGCTCCCGAGCAAGCTCGCGAGGTTGGCGAGGCCGATGTCCTGGCCGGAGAGCGCCTCGAGCTGGCCCTCGGCGAAGCTCCGCGCCTTGCTCGTGCCCTCGCGCATCAGCTCGAGCAGGCGCTCGACCGAGAGCGCGCCGCCGTGGACCTTGGCGTACTCGATGGCGTACTTCGCCGCCTTCTCGCTGGGCGAGGTCAGGAGGTCGAGGACCATGTCGTGCAGGCCGAGGCCCGCGAGCTTCGACTGGTGAAACTCCGGGCTGCGCTCGAGCAGCGAGATCACGAATTCGTGGACCGAGCCGGCGCGCTTGCGGCCCAGGCGGCCCAGCCACGCCGGGTCGACCTCGCGCAGGGTCTCGGGGAAGTCCTGCTCGAGGGAGCGGGTCGCGAAGCGCAGCACGCCGTCGTTCTCCGAGTCCTCGATCAGCCGCAGCAGCGGCTCGGCCGAGACCTTCCAGGCCGCGTCGAAGGCCCGGTTGGCGAGCTTGTCGGGCGGATCGCCCATCCACACCGAGCGCGAGCCGATCAGCGAGGTGTAGTTCCAGATGTGGTGGATGATCCAGCAGCCGTAGGGCGTGTAGCCGGCCTCGTAGTGGCGCATGACCTGGACCGCGAACTGCGGGTAGAGCTCGGGGACGGCCGTGCCCAGGTAACGCAGGTATCGCCAGGCCCGGCGGCGCATGTAGGCCTGGGTCGCGGGGCTGACCTCGCTGCTGTTGTTGGGCTTGTTCGAGAACACGTCGAGGCGCCAGGCGAGCACACCAAAGAGCTCGGCGTCGTGGCGCTGCTCGGACAGCTTGTAGATCCGCTTGAAGGCCTTCCAGACCCCCCAGCAGATCTTGGCCCTGCTGAAGATCTCGACCAGGGCCGCGCGCGCCCACTCTTCGTCGCGCTCGTAGAGATCGATGAGCAGCTGGCCGAGGCGCAGGCGCGGCGGCGGGTGGGGAGCGGCCATCAGCGAGTCCCAGGCGTCGGCGCGGATGGCCTTGATCTCGTCGGCGCTCTTGCCCCACAGCGAGTAGGGGCCGAGGGTGCTGCGCAGCTTCTGGAGCGTCCAGGCGTCCTGGCCCAGCGGCCGCGCCTCGCTCTGCTCCGCGCCCTCGGGCCGGTCTTCGGGGGGATCCGCGATGTTCAGATAGAGCACCACGAGCCCCGCCAGCTGGGGGTCACGATTCTCGACCGCGCGAGTGATATCGGCGAAGGTTACTTCCCGGTTCAAGACGGCTCCTCCCGCTCATGGCCTCGCAGACGAGGCCGGGCTGGGAGTGTTGATCAGCAGGCGCGACGGCCGCAAGCGCGAAATAAATCGCGCAGTCCGAGCCCCGAATACGAGACTTCGAAAAGCGGGCGCGCCTGCCACCAAAGCGCGCCAATCTTGCGCCCCCGACCACGCGAAAGCTGTGTCCGCCCCAAATGGGCGATCCCACCAAAGCGCCCCGCGGCGCCAGACTTCACCCCTCGACTGCCGGCTCGCTGCGCTCGCAGCTCGACGCACCGCGAGCCCCCGCCAGGGTTTTTGCCCGCGCGTCCATGCTCTCGAGCAGACCCGCGGACTCGAGCTCCTCGCGAGTCACAGCACCGTCACCATCGCCATCGCCCGCCGCGATGGCGGCGAATTCGAGCTCGCCCCCCTCGCCGCGGAGCAGCTCCTCGGCGGCCAGCTCGATGGTGGTGACCAGAGCATCCTCGTCGCCGATCTCGACGGCGCCCAAGGTTACCGGCTCATCGAGGGCGCAGCGATAGCGCAGATCGAGGTCGAACATCCAATCGAAGCGGAGCGTATCGACGCCGTCGCTCGCCTCGCCGACCACCCGCAAGGCGCGATCGGCCGCTGTCATGGCCGTGACCACCGCCGCGTCCACGTTCCCCGGCAAAGCCTCGTAGTCGCTCGCCCCTGGGTTGGCCACGCCGAAGATCACGCCGTCGTACTCGGTCGCGCGGATCAGCCGGCTGAGCACGGGCTCCCCCTCCCCTTCGGCGTCGATCGCCGCCACGTCCCAGACCGTGACGCTGGGCTCGCGGACCCAGGCTGGAGCCTCCCCCGCCCCGTCCTCGTAGCCCTCGATCACCCCTGGGTGCTGAAGGACCACCACCACGCTGTCGAAGCGAACCGTCCAGCCGTCGGCAGTCTCCGCTGAATCCGCGCGCACGGCCTCGCTGCCCTCGATCCGGATCTCGTTCGCCCCGCGCTCGCTGCACGCGGACAGCGAGGGCAGCGCGAGGGCCAAGGTGAAGAGCGAGACGAGACAAAAGGAGGGCGCGTGGGAGTGCTGCATGGCCAACGCGTCCTTGATATCACGACGCCGAGGGTCAGTGGCGCGCGTCTGTGCCTGCACGCGCAACCTGTCTCCAGGGGGTGCGCAGCCCCCGACACGGGCCCCCGATGGCCCAACCCTCGCGCGGCGCCCCGACCCTTGCCTGCCCTCGAAGCTCACTGGCACCATGCCCCCATGCGTCGCCTCTGCTTAATCGTGCTCGCGTCCCCACTCGTCCTCGCCTGCAACTTCGACAGCTCTGGCGCGGGCTCGACCTCGACCGACTCCAAGTCCGACGACTCGGGCTCGGACGAGGTGATGGAGGAGAGCGCCTCCGAGATCGGCGACGGCGAGAGCGCGGACTCGAGCAGTACGGACTCGACCAGCTCCTCCTCCGAGTCCGAGTCTGCGGACGAGGAGACGACCACCGGCGACACGACGACGACGGAAGAGGGCACCGCGGACGGCATGGACACGAGCTCCGAGGAGTCCAGCTCCGAGGAGTCCTCCGAATCCAGCTCCGAAGAATCCAGCTCCGAATCCAGCTCCGAATCCAGCTCCGAATCCAGCTCCGAATCCAGCTCCGAAGAGTCCAGCTCTGAAGAGTCCACCTCCGAGTCGAGCTCCGAAGAGTCGACCTCCGAATCCAGCTCCGAGGAGTCCTCCTCCGACACGGGCATGATGTCGGACTACTATGGCGCCTGCGTGGAGGAAAACGACTGCTTCGATATGGAGCACTGCCTCGACCCGAACACTGCCCCGGGCACTGTATGCGGTGAGGCCTGCGGGATGGACGCAGACTGTGAAGCTCTCCCGGGCTTCACCATCGAGTGCACGACCTTCGACAGTATCCTCTCCGATCGTTGCTTCATCACCTGTAGCGACAGCACCGACTGTCCCGACGGTATGAGCTGCGAGACCGTCAGTTTCGAGAGTGTCTGCCTGTGGCCCTGATCCATCCCCCCACACTCGCTGACCTCTCATGGCCTTCGCCCCCGAGCTCGTGTCCGCTGGCGCCGAGCTCGGCGCGTCGGCCACGGGCTGGCGAGCCTTCCTCGAGCTCGACTTCATCCTCGACGCGATCGTGATCCTGGTGATCGCCGTGGCCCTCGCCGCGGTGATCGCCTACCACCCGGTCGCGCGCGCCAGGGCCACCACCCTCGAAGCCCTCGAGCAGCCCAAGACCCTGCTCACCTACGCCCTCGTCGGCGCCCTGATCGCGATCATCGTCGAGATCCAGCCCACCATGGCCCTGGTCGTGTTCGGCATCGGCGGGCTGATGCGCTTTCGGACCAACGTGGGCGAGGCCAAGGACACCGGCCGGGTGATCTTGGTCGCGGTGATCGGCCTGTGCTGCGGCCTCGAGCTCTACGTCGTCGCCTTCCTGGCCACGCTCCTGGCCTGGGCGCTGATCTTCGCCCTGGAGCGCCACCGCTTCGGTCGGGTGACCATCCAGGGCCTCGACCCCACGATCCTCGACGCCGCCTCCGAGGCCCACGCCGAGGCCCTGCGCGAGCTCGGCTGCGAGGTCTTGGGCGAGGACAGGCGGGTCAGGAAGGGCAGCGCGGCGCTGACCTACAAGGCCCCCCGCGGCCTCGATCGCGCCCGGCTCGCGGACCGCCTCGCGCAGCTCCCCGAGGACCTGCGCGGGACCTTGGCCTGGGAGCCCTAGGAGCGATCAGTTTGGAGGCGCGCGCTCAGATGCGTGGGCAGGGCAAGGTCAGCGTCGCCAGCGTCCCTCCGCTGTCGTCGAGGGCCAGGCGCAGGTGACCGCCGTGGCGCTCGACGATCTCGCGGGCGATGGCCAGGCCGAGGCCTTGGCCCGGGCGCCCGCGATCGCGGTCGGCCGCCCGCCGCCCGCGTTTGCCGCGCTCGGCCAGCGTGGGCAGCTCGGCGAGATCGAGGGCCCCGCCGTCGTCGCGCACGCTGATCACCACCTCCTCGCCGAGCTCGAAGCAGCCGAGGGTCACCTCCTCGCGCGCGAATTTGACGGCGTTGTGGACCAGGTTGCCCACGGCCTGCTCGAGGGCCACGGGGTCCGCGTCGATCACCGGGCCCTCGTCGGGCAGGGCGAGCTCGAGGCGCAGGCCCTTGTCCTCGGCGATCACCGACAAGCGCAGGGCCACGCGCTCGAGGATCGAGTCGAGGCGGGTGGGCTCGCGGGTCAGGGGGATCGTCGCGGTCTCGAAGCGCGCCAGGGTGTCGAGGTTGGCGAAGAGCGCGTCGAGGTGCTCGACCTCCGCGCGCAGGGCCCTGCCCTCTTGGGGATCCAGGTTCGCGGCCCCGAGCCCGAGCTTGAGCGCGCTCATCGGCGTGCGCACGTCGTGAGCCAGGTTGGCCAGAGTCTCGCGCAGCGCCCGATCGCGCTCGTGCAGCAGCTCCAGCCGCTCACGGGCCGTGCGCGTGGCCTGGTTGAAGGCGGCCGCGAGCTGCCCGAGCTCGTCGCCCGACTCGGGCAGCTCCTCGTCGAAGCCCCCGGCCGCGCTGCGCTCGGCGACCACCGCCATCGATCGCAGCCGCCGGATCAGCGGCGCGCTGATCAGCAGCACCAAGAAGACCACCGCCACGGCGTCGATCAGCACGCGGACCAGCAGCACGGGGCGGCTCTCGGCGCGGAGGATCGGCGGGAGGTCCCGCGAGCGCAGGACCAGCAGCCGCCGGCAGCGACCCGCGCGGCCCGTGTCGTAGACGAAGAACTCTCGGCCCAAGCTGCGCGGAGACTCGAGCTTGGGCGGACCCAGCGGCCCGACAGGCTCCGCGCGCTGCTCGTCGCTGGCGTAGCCGCGGCCGTCGTCGCGCAGCGCCGTCGCGACGCCGAGCATCTCGTTGCTCGCCCGCCAGCTGCGCGGATCCGCCTCGCAGCGCGCGAGCTCACCGTAGTGATCGAGCTCGCCCACCCAGGCACGCATGTGCTCTTCGTAGTGGTAGTCGACGAAGATCCACGACACCCACAAGACCGCGAGCAAGGTCTGGATCAGGACCACGCAAGAGCCGGCGATCGCAACCTTGGCCCGCAGGCCGACCCCACGCAGCGGCCCACCAGCCTCGAACGAGGACGACTTCGCTGGCGCCTCAGACATCGTCGACCTCGCGCACGCGGTAGCCGACCCCGCGCACGGTCTCGATCACCTGGGCGTCCTCGCCGAGCTTGGCGCGCAGCCGCGACATGTGCTTTTGCAGCGCGTCGAGGGCCTGATCCTGGCGCTGGAGCACCGCGACGTAGAGGTGCTCGCGCATGACCACCCGCCCCGCGCGACGCAGCATGTGCAGCAGCAGCTCGTACTCCGTGCGCGTGAGCTGGAGGTCTCGATCACCCCGGCACACGCTGCGAGCGGCCTCGTCGATGACCAGGCCGCCGACCCGACGCAGGGTCGAGGCTTCGGTCTCGACCCGCGCGCTCCCTGGCCCCCCGGCCACGCGCCGAAGCACCGCCCGCATCCGCGCCTCGAGCTCCTCGATCCAAAATGGCTTGGTCAGGTAGTCGTCCGCCCCGAGGTCCAGGGCGCGGACCTTGTCGTTGCCCAGGCTCCGCGCCGTCAGCACGATCACCGGCAGCCCACGCTCGGGCTGCTCCCTGCGCAGCTGCTCGAGCAATTCGAAGCCGCTTTGTCCGGGCAAATTGAGATCGAGCAGCAGCAGCTCCGGGGCCTGGTCACGCAGCGCCCCGAGCCCAGCCTCGGCGTCTCGCTCCCAGCGACAGTCGAGGCCGCGGCGCTCGAGCTGAGACTGGAGCCGAGCGGCGAGTCGCTCGTCGTCTTCGATGAGTAGCACGCGGGTCATTGGCGGCCTCGGTCGCCCCAGGATAGAGGAATGCGCCGGGTGACTCGGCTCAGCATGCACCTCGAGCCTGACTTTTTGCTGACATCACGATCCGACCCGGCCGACGTCAGACCAAGGTCAGCTTCGCGCACTAGCTTGACCGCATGCAACGCACCTTTGTTGTCGCGCCTGGAGCCATGGCCCTGCTCGCCCTCACCTTCTTCGCTGGAGATGCCCACGCCTTCGCCGAGGACCTCTGCTACCTCGACGAGGCCAACGTCAGCGAAGGCGAGAGCCGCCTCGTCCACTGCGCCCCCGTGCCTGCGGCCTGCGCCCCCGGGGAGAGCACCGCGGTCTGCACCACGGGCGTGATGGCGGCGATGGGGGTCATCCGCGCCCAGCTCGACGACGAGGGCAACAACGGGCGCAGCATGGTCCACACCGACGCCACCTACTACCTCGCGGCGCTCGTCGGCTTCGACATCGACAGCGCCTACTGGGTCGCGGCCTACGACGAGGCCGCGGATCTCGGCCAGTACACCCCGCGCGACCGCAACGGCGACCTGATCGCCGATCCCACGCTGGTGACCGCGACCATCGACGGCGTGACCCGGACGAACCGCGACAGCGGCGGGGTCTTCTATCACATCCACCCGCCGCACACGGGCACCACCCAGGCCCCGATCGCCGTCGACGGCCTCCACCCCGAGGTCAACGATCCGGACGTCGAGGTCACCCTCGCCAACATCCGCCGCTGGGTCTACGACTTCGGCCTGGCGTGCACCGCCGGCCTGACCGAGGTCAGCAGCGCGGGCGACTACGCCACCGGCGAGGACTGCTTCAGCGCGCTGATCGGCAACAACCGCGTGCGCTCCTCGCTGAGCCTCTTCGGCGACGCCGAGCTGCCCTTCAGCCCCTTGCTCGGCGAGCAGATCGTCGAGACCTCGACCGGGCTGCTGGCCTCGGAGATCGACCAGGTCGTCGACCCCGAGGGTCTGCACCCCGAGCGCGTCGGCCTGGCCAAGCTCGGCATCTACCTGCACACCCTGGCCGATCGCGTCTCGCACCACATCTGCACCGACGACTCCTACCTCGCGGGCCCCTACCACGCCCTCGCCCAGCCCAACTTCTACAGCATGATGGACGGCCCCGAGTGCTTGCAGACCCTGCACCTGATCCGCCACGCCTGGGAGGTGGGCGTGCCCCAAGATCAGCTGCCCGCGGCCGACCAGACCACCCAGGCGGCGCTCACGGCCGTCTACGACGAGCTCTTCGCCTACGCCGAGTACAACGGCTTCGCGGCCCAGGGCGCCGACGACACCGTGCTCCGAGACGACCTCGTCGCCGATCTCGTCTATGCCCTCGAGTACACCGACCCCGACGAGCGCGTGGACGCGATGGTCGAGTTCGGCTGCCTCAACGGCATCGAGCCGATGCCCGGTCACGGCAGCTGCTAGCCGCTGCTCGCCGCCAACACGCAGCGCGCGGACAGGGCCGGCGTCCAGCTCGGCGCGCCGGCCTGCCCGCGTTCACTCGCGCGCGATCACGGCTCGACCGAGCCCGCGGCGCAGCTCGCCGTGTCGCGGGTCTCGCCGCGCTGGTCCGTGGTCGGACAGTCTGCCCCCACGCCCGCGGCGGCCCCGTCCGCGGCGGGCACCGCCGTCTGCGTGGGTCCGCCGTTGTCGCCCAGCGCTCCGAGCTCGGGATCCCCGTAGCTCACGCCCTCGACGCAGTCCTGGCCGCCCTCGGGCCACTGGAGGTTGTTGCTGCCGACCAAGGTCGCGTTGCAGGTCGTGTCGACGAAGAGGCTGTTGGACACGCTGAAGTCCCCGCCCGGGCGGCTGTCCACGAAGGTCGCGTTGACCACCGTGCCGCCGGAGCCCTCGACGTCCAGGCCGCTGGGCTGGTTGTCGTAGAAGGTGCTGTTGACCAGGTCCACGGAGCCCGAGTTGATCCACAGCCCGCCGAGCGGCCCGCCGAGCTCGTCTCCGGCCACGTTCACGCCGCTGCGGTTGTGGGCGAAGGTGCTCCCACGGACCGTGACGCTGTTGTCCTTGATGAACGACACCCCGCCCAGGCGCGCGGTGTTGCCCTCGAAGGTGCAGCGGTCGAGCAGCATCTGGCGCGGCTCGACGTTGGGCGTGCGGAACAGCGCCCCGCCGAGCTCGTTGGCCTTGTTCTCGCGGAAGGTCGAGCCACAGATCTCGTAGGTCCACTCGGCGTCGTTGAGGCCGTCGAAATAGACCGCGCCGCTGTTGCCCCCGGCCCCGCCCTGCTCGTCGTGGTTGAACAATGGGCAGCCGGCCTCGACGTAGTTTTGGCCGATGCCCTCGGCGGTGTTGCCCTCGAACAGCGAGTTGTAGATGCCGGGGTTGGCGAAGAGCATGCCCACGGCCCCGCCGTTGGCGGCGCGGTTGTTCACGAAGCTGCTGCCCGAGATGATCACCTCGGGCACGCCGACCACATAGATCGCACCGCCGCCCACGTCCGGGCCCTCGAGCGCGGCGAGGTTGCCCTCGAATTCGCTGTCGAGCACGTGCAGCACCCCGTTTCGCATGTAGATCGCCCCGCCCGAGCCCTCTTTGTAGCCATAGGCGCAATCGGGGTTCTCGGGATCCTGCTCGAAGTACTCTCCGGGCGGGGCCGAGCCGTTGATCAGGCGCAGGCGCTGGAGCACGACCTTGGTCGGGTTGTTCATCCAGTCCGGGTGCTCGAAGTGAAACAGTCGCACCGCTCCGCCGCCGTCGAAGGTGATCGTCCCCTCGCCGTCGAGGATCGTGTCGGTGTTGATGGGCAGCTCGATCGTCGACTCGAAGGTGATCGTGTGCGAGTCGGCGCCGCAGTCGAAGGTGATCGTCCCGCCGGCCTCGGCCGCGGCCTTCAGCGCGCTGAAGGTGCAGCTCTCTGGGCTGCCGTCACCGATCACCGCCGTGGGCGAGCCCGTGTCGTAGAGCGCGATCGGGGCGTCGCAGATCGCCTCTGGCGGATCCCCGCCGGTGTCGGTCTCGCCGCCCTCCGTCTCGCTCTCACCTTCGCTACCGCTGTCGCTCTCGCTCTCACTCTCACTCTCACTCTCGCCTTGGCTCTCGCCCACCGAGTCCATGCCCCCGGAGCTCGACCCGTCCTCGTCGATGTCCGTAGACCCGCTCTCGTCCGATTCGCCGGCCTCACCTTCGTCGGAGAAGCCCGAGGGGCATGCGGCCAAGAGCAGCCCGAAGGCGGGGAAGAGCAGCCACGAAGTGCGCGCGCAATCGTCCATTGGCGCGAGCATAGGTCAGGCGCGGTCGGCTCCGCGAACACGGCGCACGCACACGGATTCGGCTCACCGAAATTTCATCGATCTTTCCCACCAACGACCCCCCATTCATGCTCGCCGCCAGGGACCGAAATCGACGCGTCGCGTTTATCTCTCGCCGTGCGCGGCGCCCTGCCCAATTGGGCGGCCCCACCCGGACCCGGCTCGACCCACGATCGTGCGCGCCAGCACTGGACCCACCCCCACCTCGCTGTGTAATCCGGCACCATGCGCCGGCGTCGCCTGCCGCCCCGAGAGCCGAGCGAAGCGAACAAGCGAAAGGTCGATCTGGCCACGCGAGCATTCATGCTTCCCAGCCGGATCATCCTCAATCGCTTCGCTCGCCTGAGCCGCTCGGGGGTCGAGAATCTCCCCGACGGCCCCGCCCTCGTACTCAGTAACCACGTCAGCCTCTTCGACCCGTGGTTCACGATCACCGCTGCGCGGCGGACGATCCACTTCATGGCCACCGCCGTGGCGATGCAGCACTCGCTGATCGGGCCGGTGCTGCGAAATTTCGGCAGCGTGCCCAAGAAGAAATTCGTGGCCGACGTCGGCGCGATCCGGATGATCAAGAAGTGGGCGGACCTCGGCGATCTCGTCGCCTCCTACCCCGAGGGCCAGCGCAGCTGGGATGGGGAGCTGCTGCCCCTGCTCCCTGGCGTCGAGGCCCTGGTCCGGCTGCTCAAGATCCCCGTGGTCCCGGTGCGGGTGCTCAACGCCGATCGCGTCATGCCCCGCTGGGCCGAGCAGCGCCGCCACGGCACCGTGAAGATCGAGTTTGGCCAGGCCAAGAGCTTCGCCCGCAAGACCCCGCCCGCGGAGATCCGCGCGTGGCTCGAGCAGGCCCTGCGCATTGATCAGAGCGACGAGCGCAACCACTTCCCGGTCCGCGGCCGCCGGCTGGCCATGGGCATCGAGAACCCGATCTTTCGCTGCCCGAGCTGCTTCGCCTGGGACAGCCTCACCCCCAGCGAAGACCACGTGCGCTGCGGCGCCTGCAGGGCGACCTGGCGCGTCGACACCCACAACTGCCTGATCGCCGAGTCTGGCGGGGCGCGCTCCATGACCATCGTCGAGGCCCGCGCCGCGCTGCGCGCCCGCAACCTCGAGGAGGACTTCATCGTCGATCCGGCCCGCTTCGCGCAGACTGGTGAGATCGCCCGCAGCGAGCCGGCCGAGCTGCTCGACATCCGCGGCGAGCAGCCGCGCACCATCGCCCGCGGGCAGCTGGCCCTCGACGCCGAGCGCCTGCGCTTCATCGACCCCGCTGGCGAGGATCGGCTGAACCTCCCCCTCCACGCGCTCCAAAACGCCAACGTCGAGCTGCGCCGGCAGCTGGCGTTTCGGACCAAGGACGAGGCCCACTACGAGGTCGTGCTCCCGCGCCAGTCTCCCCTCGAGTGGGCCGAGCGCGTCGAGCACTGGCGAACCGCGAGCACGCGCGACGCGCCGTGATCCGCCCCCCTCTACCCAGCTTTCACCCCAGGGCATCGAGGAACATTTTTTTGCTTCGCGCGTCTTGAAATGAGCCGGCGCCCTCGCGCGTTGGTCGAGCGAAGCGAGCATGTCACCCCGCGCGCAGCCTGGCCGGATCCCCCTTCCCCCCGTCGAGATCGTAGAGGTCGTCGGCGGGGAGCCGCGGATGGTCGCCAAGCTCGAGCCCTCCCCCGGCCGGATCGCCAAGCTCTTCGCCCTGCTCACGGGCGCTCGCCGCAAAGACCGCTTCTTGCTCGACCGCCGCTCGCTGCCGCCCGAGATCCTCGCCGGCCGCGAGCAGCTCTCGCTGCTCGAGCTCGACGCCGACGGCCGCCCGGTGCTCTGGGTGCTCCCCGGCATGGCCGGCGAGCTGCACATCGGCGTCAGCCGCATGACCGTCGACCAGATGCTCGCCGATCCGGCCCTCGCCGAGCCCAGCGGCGGCGCCCGCCTGCCCCTGCCCTACGGCGCCCGCCTGCACATCCGCAGCAAAGAGCGCTGCTTCCACGTCCGCGTCGGCGGGCCGCCGCTGATCCAGCCGCCCCTGGGCGAGGTCCGCTGCGAGCCCGCCCTGGCCGAGCCCTGATCGCCCCGGACGAGCTCGAGATCCCATCAGCACCCGACCACGACGCGTCCCCCCGACGCGTCGCCGTCGGCCCATGAGCGCGTCGAGAGCACAGCGAGCGCTCCGGCCTCGAGCCCTCGCCATCGCCCAGCGCGAGCGCTTGCTGCTACCGTAGCCGGCGAACCGCGATGCTGATCGTCACCGGCACCAAGCGCTCCGGCACCTCGATGTGGATGCAGATCCTGATCGCCGCCGGCTTCCCCCCCTTCGGCGACGCCTTCCCCTCCAACTGGGGCGAGACCATCCGCGCAGCCAACCCCGCCGGCTTCTACGAGTCGCTGCTGCGCCAGGGCATCTACTGGCGCACCAACCCGCACCCGCGCACGGGGGCCTACTTCTTCCCCGAGCAGGTCGAGCGCCACGTGGTCAAGGTCTTCATCCCCGGCCTGGTGCGCAGCGATCGCGCGTTCATCGGCAAGGTCGTGGCCACCGTCCGAGACTGGCGCGAGTACGATCGCTCGATCACTCGCCTCTACGCCATGGAGGACGCGGCCCGCCGCGAGCGCAAGCCCGACAGCCCCGATCCGGTGCGCTTCGCCCCGGCCCTCGAGTGGTGGTCCGAGAACTTCGCCCTCGTGCGCGACATCGCGATCCGCCGCTACCCGGTGCACGTGCAGAGCTACGACGGCCTGCTCGCCGATCCGCCGGCGGTGATCCGCAAGACCCTGACCTGGCTCGACGATCCCCGCGCGGACCTCGACGCGGCGATCGCTGCGGTCAAGCCGGAGCACCGCACCCAGCGACGCGACCAGGACCAGGACCAGGACCAACGAGACCAAGACGCCGCGTTCGAGGCGGGCGCGGGCGCGGGCGCGGACCGAGGTGAGCTCGAGCCCGAGTACGCGGCGATCTTCGACGCGCTCTACCAGACCATCCACGCCAGCCGCGGCCTCGAGCGCGGCTTCATCCAGCGCCTCAACGAGATCAACCGCGAGCTGGTCCCGCGCATCCACGCGGCCCAGCAGGCCGTCCAAAACGATCAGCTCCGCCGCCAGGCAGCTCGCCTCGCCTCTGCCGAGACACGCGACGATCCCGACGCGGCCCGCCGAGACGAGTCGCCCTGAGCCGCGGCGAGAGCCGCGGCGAGAGCCGCGGCGAGGCCCGAGGCGTCAGGGCTCCCGAGGCTGAAAGTCCTGCCCGTCCCAGACGTGCAAGGTCCGGGCGATCTCCCCGCCTTCGGCCTCGTAGAGCGCGAACGCGGCCTCGCGGCCAGGGTGGCGCGAGAGGTTCGTGCCGGAGCTGATCCCGTGCACGGCGACCGGCCCCTCGGGCCCGGGGATCGAGCCGGCGATCTCCACGTGCTCGTGGCCGTGGAGCACGAGCTCGGCCCCGCACTGGGCGATCACCTCGCCGAAGGCCTCGAGATCGAGCAGATTGTGCCGCGGCAGGGCCACGCCCGGCATCACGGGGTGGTGGATCAGCACGATCCGCGAGACCCCCTCGTCCCCGAGGGCGCGCAGGATCTCGGCGAGGCGGACGAGCTGCGGCGCGCCCACGGTGCCCACGGCATACAGAGGCATGCTCGCCTGGGCCGTGGACACGCCGATCAGCGCGACCTCGCCGTAGCGCTGGACGAAGGGGTAGTAGGTGTCGTCGCCATCGCCCAGGCGCTCCCCCGCCATGAACTGGCCGAGCATGGCCTCGAAGCGCCGGCTGCGGACGGCCCCGCGGGTGTAGGCGTCGTGGTTGCCGGGGATCACCGTGACCGGCAGCCCCGCCCCGGCGAGCTTCTCGCCGATATGCTCGAATTCCCGCTCGAGGGCCAGGTTACTGAGGTCGCCGGTGATCACCAGGCGGTCGACCCCGAGCTCGTGCGCGCGCTCTACGGTGCGATCGAAGAGCGCCTCGCTGTGGTGCTTGCCCCGCTTGAGCATCAAGTTGACGCCGCCCGTGAGCCGCTTGTTGAGGAAGCGGTGCGGGCCCACGCCGCGCAGGCTCAGCAGGTGAATGTCGGAACAGTGCAAGAAGCGCAGGGCCATGGGGCAATCTCTGCCCAGCCTAGCCGGGCCGCTAGAGATCTAGCACGTGGGAGCCGGCCCGAGGCCCTTTCAGACTCGCAGGCCACGCACTACAGTTCGGCGACATGTCCGCCCTCCTCGACACCGGTCGAACCCACAGCTGCAACGATCTGCGCATCGATCACGCCGGCGAGCGCGTGGTCTTGTTTGGATGGGTCAACTTCCGCCGCGACCTCGGCGGCCGCATCTTCATCGACCTCCGCGACCGCGAGGGCATGACCCAGGTGGTGTTCGGCCCCGACGTCGACGCCGGCACCCACGAGGCCGCCAAGGTCCTGCGCAGCGAGTACTGCATCGGCGTCGCCGGCAAGGTCGTCGCCCGCGTCGAAAACGAAGGCGAGGCCAACCCCAACCTCGCGTCGGGCGAGATCGAGGTCGAGGTCGACACCCTCGAGATCTTCTCCAGGTCCGAGACCCCGCCCTTCGACATCTCCAAGGACGATCGCCTCGACACCAACGAGAACCTGCGCCTCCAGTATCGCTACCTCGATCTGCGCCGGCCCAGCTTCCAGCGCAACTTCGTGCTCCGCTCCAAGGTCGGCACGCTCACGCGCACGCACCTGTCCGAGCTCGGCTTCCTCGAGCTCGAGACGCCCTACATGGTCAAGTACACCCCGGGCGGGGCGCGCAACTTCCTGGTCCCCAGCCGCCTCAACCCCGGGACCTTCTACGCCCTGGCCGAGAGCCCGCAGATCTTCAAGCAGCTGTTCATGGTTTCGGGCCTGGACAAGTACTTCCAGATCACCCGCTGCTTCCGCGACGAGGACCTGCGCAACGATCGTCAGCCCGAGTTCACGCAGATCGACGTCGAGCTCAGCTTTGCGACCCCCGAGCGCGTGTTCTCGCCGATGGAGTCGCTGATGGTCCGGCTGTGGTCCGAGCTGCTCGGGACCGAGATCCCCACCCCCTTCCCGCGCCTGACCTGGGCCGAGGCCATGGCCCGCTACGGCTCCGACAAGCCCGACACCCGCTTCGGCCTCGAGTTCGCCGACCTCGGCGCGCTGACCCGCGACTGCGGGTTCGCGGTGTTCGAGGGCGCCGACTACGTCAAGGGCATCTGCATGCCGGCCGAGCACGCCGCGGGCTTCGGCCGGGCCAAGATCGACAAGCTCACGGAGTTCGCCAAGAAGCGCGAGAGCGGCGGGGCCAAGGGCCTGGCGTGGTCGCGGGTCGAGGACGACCTCGGCTGGAAGGGCGGCACCGCCAAATTCATCGCCCCCGAGCTGCAAAAGCAGATCAGCGAGGAGATGGGCGCCACCCCCGGGTGCCTGCTGCTCTTCGTGGCCGACGACTTCGAGACCACCCACGCGGTGCTCAACGCCATCCGCCTGCGCCTGCGCGACGAGCTCGGCCTGGTCGACCCCGCCGCCAAGCAGTGGAATTTCCTGTGGGTCACCGACTTCCCGCTGTTCGAGAAGAGCCACGACGGGCGCTGGGTGTCCTCACACCACCCCTTCACCTCGCCGCGCGACGAGCACGTCGAGCACTTGATCAGCGATCCCGCCAAGGTCCTCGCCAAGGCCTACGACCTGGTGCTCAACGGCAACGAGGTCGGCGGTGGCTCGATCCGTATCCACCGCTCCGATGTCCAGGCCAAGGTCTTCGAGGCCCTGGGCATGAGCGACGAGGAGAAGCGGGCCAAGTTCGGCTTCCTGCTCGACGCCTTCAAGTACGGGCCCCCGCCCCACGGCGGCATCGCCCTGGGCCTCGATCGCCTGGCCATGCTGATGTCCGGCGCCGAGAGCCTGCGCGACGTGATCGCCTTCCCCAAGACCCAGCGTGGCCAGGACCTGATGACCAACTGCCCCACGCCGGCCGACGATGCCCAGCTCGCCGAGCTCTACATTCGTCACCGCCCCCTCCCCGGCGCCGAGGACTGAACCCCGCGCCCGCGCCCACGGCCCCCCGCGCAGGCGGGGGAGCGCTGGCGCTGCCCCCTCCCCTTCGGTAATCTCCCCTGCACCCCGGTCGGAGCCCACGTGAGCAGCGAACACGAGGACAACGAGGACACGGCGGCCTCGAGCTCCGGGGTCAACGACATCACCCACACCATCGACGACGACACGACCGAGGAGGAGCGAGCCGAGCTGCTCGCCGCGGTCGAGCGTCGCCGACGTGAGGGCAGCGCGGCGCTCAGCGGCTCGCTGCTCTCGCGCGAGCAGGGCGGCCCCAGCCGCGACCCCTCGAGCAAGCGCATCCCCACGGTCCGGGCCGCTGGCGCGACGGGCACTGCCGTCGGCAAGCCGCGCTTTTTGGATCCCTGGCGGATCCTCGCCGCGGCCGCGACCGGGGCCTCGATGTGGATCTCGGCGCCCAACATGGACGTGTGGTGGCTGGCCTTCATCGGCTGGGTCCCGCTGCTGTGGGCGATCCACGGCAGGTCCCCGCGCCAGGCCTTTGGCTACGGGCTGATCTCCGGCTTCGTCTCGGTCTTCGTCGGCTTCTTTTGGATGTCCGAGCTGCTGACCCGCTTCGCCGGCTTCGGCACGGCCGGGGCGGCGGGGATCACCGCGCTCTTCGCCCTGTGGCTCGGGCTCCAGTGGGCCATCCCCTCGGCGATCAGCAATTTCCTGGTCGCGCGCACCGGTCGCTCGACGCTGCTGATCTTCCCCATGGCCTGGGCCGCCGTGGAGTTCCTGCTGCCCAGCATCTTCCCGGTCTACATGGCCCTGAGCTGGGCCTGGCACCCGCTGTGGATCCAGGTCGCGGAGATCGGCGGCGCGGTGACCGTGAGCTTCGTGATGGTCGCGATCAACGCGGCCGCCTGGGAGGTCCTGCGCGTCTACCTCGACGAGGGTCGCCTCGCCTCCCTGCCCGCGGCCACCCTCGCCGCGTGGCTGATCGGCGTGCCCAGCTACGGCGCCCTGCGCATCCACCAGGTCGAGGCCCAGATGGAGGCCGCGCCCAAGCTGAAGGTCGGCATCGTCCAGGGCAACTTCGGCATCGAGACCTACTCCACGCCGGCCATGAAGCCGCTGCTCCTGCGCGAGCTCCAGCAGCAGACCGCCGAGCTCCAGCAAGAGGGCGCCCAGGTCGTGCTCTGGGGCGAGACCGCCTACCCCTACGGCCGCTTCACCCGGCAGCACGAGACCGACCTCCCGATCAAGGACCGGCGCCGGATCCAGCGCGGCTTCGACGTCCCCGTGATCGTCGGGCTGATCACCCGCGACGCCACCCGCCAAAACCCCTACGCCTGGAACACGGCCTGGGTCCTCGACGCCGAGGGCCGCTGGGGCACGCGCTACGACAAGAACTACCCGCTGATGTTCGGCGAGGCCGCGCCTCCGGGGATCGACCCCGAGTGGTACCTGCGCGTGATCCCCTCGGCCTCGCACCTCAACCGCGGCGACGGCCCGGCCCGGCTCGAGGTCGGCGACTACCAGTTCGGCGCGCTGATCTGCTACGAGGACATCCTCCCGCGCTTCACGCGTGAGGTCGCCAATCAGGGCGTGCACGCCATCGTCAACCTGACCAACGACTCGTGGTTCGGCCAGACCCGCGAGCAGGCCGAGCACCTCGGCCTCGGGGTGTACCGGGCCATCGAGCACCGCAAGCCGCTGCTGCGCTCGGTCAACGCGGGGATCTCGGCCTACGTCGACCCCACCGGCCGCGTGGTCCACCAGACCAAGACCACGGACTCGGACAGCGACGGCTACCAGGGCGCCGAGGGCTTCGTCGCCGAGGCCCCGATGATGGATCCCCAGCGCCGGACCCTCTATGGCGTCACCGGTGACCTCTTCGCCTGGCTGTGCATCAGCGGGCTGCTGGGGCTGTGGGGCTGGGCCAAGTATCACCGCGCCCGGCAAGACGCCTGAAGCCGATCGGCTCGCGTCACGCTCGCTGCGTCGAAGCTCGCTGCGTCGAAGCTCGCTGCGTCGAAGCTCGCGGGCGAGGCGCGGCTGAGCGCCTCAGGCCTCGCCCTCGCCCCAGGCCTGGCCGTCGTCGTCTGCGTCTGGGGCCTCGAGCACGAAGCCCACGGGGCCCGACTCGAGCCCGCGCTTGGCTCCCCCTCCGCGCGTGCGCTCGGACCCGCGAGCGGGCGCGGAGCGAAGCCGCTTCGTCGACGCGCCGCCGCGCTCGCGCAGCCGCCGAGCCCGGCGCTCGGCGATCACCTGCCAGGGCTGGGCGTTGAGCACGTGCTCGACCGCGAGCCCGCCGCGGCGCGCCATGGCCAGGCCGAACTCGAAGCGCCCGAGCTGCTCCGGGGCGTGGGCGTCGGTGTTGATCACCACCGCGACCCCGGCCTCGCGGCAGCGCCGGCAGCCCTCGTCGTCGAGGTCCATGCGCTGCGGACCGCCGTTGCACTCGAGCGCGACCTCGAGGCGCGCGGCCGCGGCGATCAGCGCGTCGAGATCGAGGGCGTAGCCATCGCGCTTGCCCGGCCGGCGCCCCGTGGGGTGACCAATGCAGTCGACTACCCCGCTCTCCATGGCCCGGATGATCCGCGCCGTCATCTGCTCGCGGCTCATCCGCGTCCACTGGTGGACGCTGGCCACGACCCAGTCGAGCTCGGCGAGCAGCGCCGGGTCGAGGTCGAGGCTGCCGTCTTCGAGGATGTCGACCTCGATCCCGGCGAGCAGCCGCGGGCCGTCCTCGCCATGCTGGCGATCGCGGGCGCGGATCCGCCGGAGCTGGGCGGCCAGGCCGGCCTCGTCGAGGCCGCCGGCGACCGCCAGGGCCCGCGAGTGATCGGTGATCGCCACGTAGCGCAGGCCCAGCTCGGCCGCGCGCGCGAGCATGTCCTCGACGCTCCCGCGGCCGTCGCTGTCGCGGGTGTGCATGTGCAGGTCGCCGAGCAGATCGCTGGCACGGATCAGCCGCGGCGAGGCCCCGCTGGCCGCGGCCGCGAGCTCCCCTCGTCCCTCGCGCAGCTCCGGGGGGATCCAGGCCAGGCCGAGGTGGCGATAGGTCGCCCGCTCGTCGGCGCCAGCGTCGATCTGCCGACCATCACCGTCGAACAGGCCCTCGTCGGTCAGGCCTAGCCCTCGCGCGGCCGCCCGCTCGCGCAGGGCCTGGACGTGCGCCTCGACCCCGGTGGCGTCGACGAGGGCCGCCGCGAAGGCCGGCGGCCGGACGACGCGCAGCCGCGCCTGGTGCCCCTCGCCGAGGCTCAGCGTGCAGCGTGTCGTCGGCGAGGGCTCCCCCTCGTTCCCCTCCCCCTCGGCGAGCGTCCCGAGCGTCCCGAGCACCCTGATCGCAGCCACCGCCGCGGCCGGATCGACCGCCGCCACCACCACGTCCACGCCCTCGACCAGGTCCACGCCCCGGCGCAGCGCCCCCGCCAGCTCCGCGCGCAGCACCAGCGGCTGCTCGATCAAGGTTGCGAGCAGCCGCTGTCCCCGGCGCAGCGCCTCCGCGTGGGCGAGCTTGCCCCGACGTCGGCGATAGGCCGCGAGGCCGGCGAGGATCTTGCGAGCGTGAGACAAGCCCATGCGCGGCAGGGTCTCGATCAGGCCCGAGCGGGCCGCGTGCTCGAGGGCGTCGAGGGTGTCCACGCCCAGCTGCCGATACACCGCGCGGACCGTGGCCGGGCCGACCCCCTCGATCTTCATCATCTCGCGCACGCCCGCCGGCAGGGCCCCGCGCAGGGCGTCGAGGTCGTCACAGCTGCCGCGCTCGATCAGCTGCTCGATGCGGCGCAGGGTCCCTGCGCCCACCCCTGGGAGCTTGGCGAGGCTGCCGTCGCGCAACATCTCGGCCGCCGGCCGCGGCAGGCCGTCGAGGATCCGCGCAGCACGACGCAGGGCCGAGATCCGGTGGCGATCACCAGCTTGGATCTGCGAGAGGTCGGCCATCTCCGCGAACGCGGCCGCGAGCTCGGTGTTTTGCAGGCTGGCCATTGGACTGGGGGATCTGGCGGCGATCGGGGGGCTTGGGTGCGGAGTCGATGGTGGTATTGTGCGGGCCGCGCCAGCTCAGTCTAGCGCGTCCACGACTCCCCCTCCCGATCCAGATCAGAGCACGAGCGAACATGGCCAACGACAACCAAAACCCGCAGAACCCCCAGATGCCCGGCATGCCCGGTATGCAAGGCATGCAGGGCATGAACCCCATGATGATGCAGATGATGCAGATGATGGGGCAGATGGCCGGGGGCATGGGCATGGCCCCGCAGTTCGACCCCGCCGCGGCGCCCTTCCAGGGCGAGGTCAGCAAGGACGAGGATCCGGGCCTCGAGGCCGAGCTGATCCGCCCGGCGACCTTCGACGATCTGATCCGCAAGCAAGAGGCCCTGCCCACGGGCACCGTGCTCGACTACCTGTGCCTGAGCGAGGACAGCAAGACCTCTCTGGGCGGCCTGCCCAAGGGCTGCACCATGGCGCTCGTCGGCCCCCCCGGTAAGGGCAAGACCCGCACCACCTTGGGCACCCTCGCCCGCGTCGCCCAAAGCGGCACCAAGGTCGCCTTCGTCGTCGCCGAGGAGGGCTTCCACGACAAGGCCGGCTCGGGCCGCGACGACCTCGGCTCGCGCATGACCAAGATCGGCATGAAGGCCACCGGCCTCGGCGAGGACGAGTTCCGCGAGCAGGTGCTCGAGAACATGTGGGTGATCGAGTCGCAGTATCACCGCGGCCAGACCTGGGACGACTTCATCGCCAAGTACCGCTACCTGGTCGAGAAGGCCGGGATCGGCTTCGTGGTCATCGACTCGCTCAACATGCTCGACCCCAGCCGCAGCAAGACGGCCGACCACCTGAGCACGCTCAAGACCTACAACCACGAGCAGGGCGTGACCTGCCTGTGCGTCGGTCAGATCAAGGACACCGGCGCCCCCGTGGGCGGCGAGGCCATGGTCCACACCGCCGACGCCGTGTTCCTGATCGAGGAGATGGGCCTGACCTCCAAGGATCAGGCCGCCGAGTGGGGCGGCAAGTACCGCGAGCGCATCGACATCATCCGCGCGGTCAAGAGCGTGACCACGCCGACCTTCCCGCACCCGATCCGCATCGAGCAAGACGAGATCGGCGAGCTGGGGGTCAGCGACGCGCAGCCGGCCGACAAGGCCGTGCTGCCCCTGCCCTGATCCAGTTTGATCAGGCTCGATCCAGCGCGCGTTCGAGCGGGGCAGCGAGAGCTCGCCCCGCTCTTTTTGTGCCCGCTCAGTCGACCGAGAAGCTCGAGCTGACCTTCATCACCGGGCCGTCGAAGGCCGGGAATTTGTGGCCGTAGACCGCCTTGCGCACGCAAGGCACGATCCCCGCCTCGGACAGGTTGCTCGGCGCGTTGACGTTGACGCCGGTGACCTTGCCCTTGCCGTCGACGCCGAATTTGAAGCGCACCTGACCCTTGCCGAGCTCGGCCACGCGGGCGTTGGCGTCGAGCACACAGCGCTGGAAGCTCGAGTCGAGCTTGGCCAGCTCGCGGTCGATCTGCGCGTCGCTGAGCCGGCCGCTGCCGTCGGACATGGAGATGGTCTGGTCGGCGTTGGCGTCGAAGCGCGGGATCCCGGCGTCGTTGTCGATCGGCGGCCCGGCGAGGCCCTCGCCCGCGTCCGCCGATCCGCTGGACTTGCCCCTGCCCCGCTTGCCCCTGCGCCCGCGCTTTTTCTTGCCCGCGGCCTCGTCCACCGGCGCCTCGAGCTCGGGCGCCTCGACGACCTCGACCACGCAGCGCTCGCCCTCGCAGATCGTCCCCGTCCCGCAGGCCCCGGCGCACGGCTCGGGGGCGAGCACGGTCTGCTCGGCGACATAGAGGGCCCCCGCCCCGAGCAAGACACCGAGGACGAGACCGCCGAAGACATGGGATCCGGACACGGACGCCATGCTACCCTGCGCCCTGCGCCATGCACATCGTCGACGACGCCACCGTCCGCCGCTGGTTCCACGCCGGCGACAACCTCGAGCAGCTGACTGGCGCCCTGGGCAGCCACCGCCCCGGCAGCGAGTACATGCAAGAGGTGCTCGGCCTGCCCCTGCACGTGCAGTTTTGCGTGCAGCGCCTGTCGGAGGAGGGCCGCTCCCTCGACGAGCTCCAGTCGATCCCCTTTTACTCGCTGTGCCGCGGGCTGTTCATCCCGCTGATGCGCATGCACCCCGAGAAGGCCGCGCGCATGTTCGGCCTCGAGATCGCCGCGCCCCCCGACACCGCGGGGCGTGCACAGCTCGTCGAGCAGTTCCTCGATCGCAACGTCGGGCTGTCGGCGGTCCAGAAGATCGGCTGCCTCGTCGGTGACGTCTTCGTCGGCCGAACCAGCACCTTCAAGCGCGACAGCCTGGTCCGCCTGGTCATGATGGTCGACCTCAAGACCCGCGGGCAGATGCTCGACCGCCTGACCCAGGTCGGCGACGTCGGGGTGCTCTTCGCCGAGTCCCGGTCCACGCTCAAGTCGGATCCGCCGCTTACCGCCGGCGAGGTCCTGCTGACCCTCGAGTTCCTGCCCGACGCCCCGCGGACCAAGAAGTTCGAGCTGCTGCGCTCGCTGCTCTCGCGCATGGGCAAGGTCGAGGCCTACTTCATGGCCCGGCTGATCCTGCGCAAGGCGGACTTTGGCTTCGAGTACGAAGGCGCGGTGATCGCCAAGGCCCTGGCCAACTACTACGGGGCCGAGGCCGAGGCCGTACAGCACGCCATCGCGCTCTCCGATCCCTTCGCCGTCGCCCACCTCCTGGCCGACAAGGGCCCCGAGGGCCTGCGCGAGCTCCGGCTCCAGCCCCTGGTGGCGATCAAGCCGGCGCTGGCCAGCGGCGGCACCGACGGGGTCAAGGTCTTCCCCGCCTGGGTCGAGCGCAAGTACGACGGCATCCGCATGATGCTGCACAAGTCCACCGACGCCAGCGGCTCGGTGCTCTGCGCCGCCTACACCCGCGGACGCAAGGACTGGCTCGAGACCGTCAACGGCCTGCGCCAGACCATCACCATGTTCCCCTGCCACGACGCGATCATCGACGGGGAGCTCTACGGCACGGTCCTCGACCTCGACGGGCCGCGCCCGGCCACGGTCTACGAGGTCTACGCCAGCTTGTCCGGCGAGGTCGTCCAGCGCCCGGTCAACCTCAAGTACGCGGCCTTCGACCTCGTCTACCTCAACGGCCAGGACCTCACCCAGCTGCCCCTTCGCCAGCGCCGCCAGACCCTCCAGCAGTTCCTCACCCCGGTCACCGGCTGGTCGCTGCCGGTCCCCGTGAGCATCGCCGAGGGCCAGCTCGCCAAGGACAACAAGGACGTCAACCGGCTCTACCAGTACTTCCGCGGCCAGGGCTACGAGGGCATCATCACCAAGGACCTCGACGGGGTCTACGCCCTCGCCCGCCGCGACCCCAACTGGCTCAAGCGCAAGCCCGAGATCACCTTGGACCTGGTGTTACTCGAGGGCATCTTGTCGGTCACGTCCAAGCAAAAGGCCGGGATGTTTGGCAGCTTCGCGATCGGCGCGCGGATGCCCGACGGCAGCTTCGTCGATGTCGGCGACGTCGCCGGCGTCGACCAGCACCGCGACCGCGAGCTCCAGGCCGAGATCATGCGCAGCGGTCTGATGACCGGGCGCCGGGTCGAGCGTCAGAGTGCCTCCGGCGTGCGCCCGGGCTTCGAGCTGCGCCCGCACATCGTGGTCACCGTGCGCTTCGAGGGCATCGTGAAGGACACGGCCACCGGTGACCTCAAGCTCCGCGACCCCAAGCTGGTGACAATTCGATCGGACAAGCACGCGGGCGAGGCCGACCTCGTCTCGGCGATCGAGCAGCTCTACCTCCAGCAGCGCATGGGCTGAACGCTCGAACTCGCGCACGCCCTCCCCATGTGCTCGCCCCCGTCGCACGGCAGGCTTGCGCGTGTCGGTGCAGCTCTCTTTAATCTGTGGATGCGACCTAGCCGCTCCATCCATACGCTTCGCCTACTGACCTGCTTTTCGATCCTTCCCCTCGCGGCCTGTGGCGACAGCGGCAGCGACGACGCCAGCTCCAGCGAGGACGTCGGCGAGACCCAAGACGACACCGCCGGCACCACCGCGGGCGAGGAGACCGAGTCCACGGGATCCGAGGCGAGCACCGACGCGGGCACGACCGAGACCGCGACGGACACGGACACCGATGACGACGTCGGCACCTCCGAGACGGACGCCGGCACCGAGACCGACGCCGGCACCGAGACCGACGCCGGCACCGAGACCGACGCTGGCACGGACACCGACACCGGGGACACCGACACCACGGACACGGACACGGACACCACCGGCGAGCAGGAGTACGCCCCGTGGATCCTGACCATCGACGAGCCCGACAGCACCACCGACGTGCTCTTGCAGATCAGCATCGTCGACGGCGAGGTCGGCGAGACCACGGTGATCTGCGACGATCTCGAGCTGTCCGGCAACCTGCCCGACAACACCATCTTCACCTCGCTGACCTTCAACGACCTCGACCTCTACGCCTCTGGCCGCGTCACCGCCAACGGCGACACGCTGGTCTACATCAACCCCTGCGACTGCACCGCGCAAGAGGTCGGCCAGTACGGCTACACCGGAGTCAACGGCATCACCTCCAACGAGCTCCAGAACATGTTCGGCTCGTCCTCCGATCAGGACGTGATCATCGAGATCGATCCGATGACCGCGCTCGCCATGGAGCTCAACCCGCTCCCGGGTGACTGGGGCTCGACTGGCCTGACCTGGTCCGAGCCCGAGCTCAACGTGCTCTACGGCATCAACGCCAGCGACGATCGCCTCTACACCTTCAACGGTGACGACGCCTCCGAGATCGGGTCGATCGCCATGGACATGAACTTCGGCTCCGTGGGCATCGAGTACCACCCCGGCGCCGACAAGCTCTACGCCTGCGGCATCTCTGGCGACGCGCGCTCGCTCTACTCCGTGGACATCGAGACCGGCGCGGTCAGCCTCGAGGCCAGCGACGTCCTCGCCGGCACCTGCGACAACCTCGCGGCGCCCTTCGGCCCCGTCGAGTGCATCCCCCAGTAACCCAGTGACGCAGTGAATGCGCGCCGCGCCTGCGACCGAGCTCACGACGGGCGAGGCGCGGGCGCGGGCGCCTTCACCAAGCGAAAAACCTAATTCAACAGACGATCCTCGTGTTCGTCGCGCTCCTCGTCTTCGAGCACGTCGTCGTCGTCTTGCGCGACCATCCCCGCTTGGTGATGCAGCAGGCGCCAGCGCCCCTCCTCGCGCACGAACACGTTGGTCGCGACGAGCTCGACCCCAGGCAGCAGCTCCGTGCAGATGACGACGCCGACCTCCCCGAGGAGCTCGGCGACCTCGTCGCGGGCGCGGACCTGCGGCGGGCGGCGCAGGATGTCTCGCCAGCTCGCCATCACGCGATCGCGGCCGCGCAGCAGGGCCCAGCCTGGATGGATGCACAGGGACGCGGCGTGATCCGCCCAGATCCTATCCATGGCCACGAAGTCGCCGGCCGCGAAGGCACGATAGAACTCGCGGTTGGCCCGCAGCAGCTCGTTGATCCCGAGGCGCAGCGAATCGGACATCTCATCGAGGATATCAGCATGCTCCCGCCCGTCGATGCCTGGCGATGCGCTTCCAGATCAATGCGCGGCCCCGCCCATGCGCGGACGCTCTCGCGCGCCGCTGGATCCGAGGCTGCGACGCTCACTTCACGGCTGCTCCCCCCTCCCACGACGCCCACGATCGCGCATCGGAACGCACGGCTTCGGCGCGCTCGCGGCTCGGCGCGCGAAGCTGCTATTTCAAAAGCTCCGAGGTTGGCGCACGCCCCTCGGCCGGCCGCCCTGGGGGCACAACTCGCCGCGCTTTGTGGCATCTTGGGGGCGTGAGCCGCTTTGTTCCAGGCGCCCCGTCGCTCGCCATCGCTTTCATTTGCTTGCCCCTCAGCTTCGCTTGCGGCGGTCCCGTGTACGAGGCCCAGCTGCCCGACACCGGCGACAACGCCGAGGACGAGGACGAGGACAGCACCGAAGAGTCCACGGAGACCGACTCGGGTACGGGCAGCGACACCACGGACAGCACCGAGTCCACCGAGGAGACCGACTCGGGCAGCGAGACCGACACCAGCGCTGAGACCGGCGACGACGGCCGCTTCCGCGTGGTGATCTTCGCCGACTCGCACGTCGTCGGGCCCGAGTACCAAGGCGGCGACTCAAACCTGCTCAACGCCGAGCAGCAGCTCGAGATCCTGCGCTGGGAGGTCGAGCACATCGATCCGCTCCCCGACTTCGCGGTGATCCTCGGCGGCCTGGTCCACGACGCCTACCCGACCACCGAGCTCGACTTCTACGAGAACAACCCCAACGCCTTTGCGATCGTCGACGAGATCCTCGACGGCTTCCCGATCCCCGTCTACCAGCTCTTTGGCGACAGCGACTACGGCGTCCCCGACGTCAGCCGCAGCTTCTCCCACACGCTCTTCTATAGCTTCTTCCAGAAGGACCCCTACTACGTCATCGACCATGGCGGGTGGCGCTTCTTCTTCACCAACAGCCAGCTCGGGCACAGCTTCGACGCGCAGACCGTGGGCTACGATCCCAGCCTCGGCTCCTACGGCGCCAACCAGCTCAACTGGCTGAGCTACGAGCTCGAACAGGGCGGCCCCGCGGTGGTCTTCAGCCACTTCCCGATCCACACCACGGCCATCGACGAGGAGCTCGAGGGCGGGGGCTTCCCCGACATGCGCTCGCTGCTCCTCGCCCAGGACAACGTCGAGCTGATCTTCGCGGGACACACCTACACCTGGGTGAGCACCCCCGGGGAGTTTGGCGCGCCGCACTACGAGGTCGGGGCGACCCGCTACGACACCGACAACTTCTTGTTGCTCGAATTCGACGACCAGGGCGGATACGAGTTCCTGGACATCGAGAAGGTCCAGTGGAACACGCCCAACGCGGATCACTGGGACTACTCCGAGGATCCGCCGGTGCCCGCGGGCTAAGAGATCGACGCTGCACAAAAGCTGCACGCTTTCTCCCCCTCGCAGCGCCACGCTCGCCCCATCGCCTGCAAACTCGCTTGCTATCGCAAGCAGCGATGACCCCCTCGAGCGTCTCCTCCCCCGCCGCGGCCGCCCCACCGGGAGCTTGGGCCACAGCGTCCGCGCCTCCTCGACCCCGCGCCCCCCTCGACCGGGCCCAGCGCGTCGACGCCCGCAGCCTCGTCGGCGGCCTGCTCGGCTTCCTCGCCCTCGGGGCCGCGGCCGCCCTCGGCGAGCCGCTGCTCGAGGGAACGAGCCTGCGCCTGGTCCCGAGCGTGCTGATGGTCGAGCTCTCGGCCATGGCCCTGACCACGCCAGCGCTGATCGCCCTGCACCAGTTCCTCGACCTCGAGGCCCCCCCGGAGGCCCTGGCCGCGGCCTGCGGGCGCGCCCTCGTCCACGGCGGCCGGGTCGCCGGCGGGCTCACTCCCCTCGTGCTCTTCTACGCGGCCACGACCTCGTTGGGGGTGTTCGCCATGCTCGTCTCCCTCGCCGCGGTCGGCGTGTTCACGACCGTCACGGCCTGCGTCTCGCTCAACCGCGTCGAGCTGCGCGCCACGCCACCTGCCCAGCCCGGGCGCGAGGCGATGGTCGCCCCGCGCTTCACCCTCCTGGTCCTCGCCTGGGTCGCCCTGAGCTGGGTGATCGCCCTGCGCGTGGGCGTGGACGTCGGCACCTGGGTGACCAGCTACTGAGCGAGGAGGACACGATGAACACCACCACCACCGATAGCACCCACGCCCCCTCCCCTTCGCCCGCTGCCACGCCGCCCCTGAGCCCGCGCGGCCTGGCTCTGCTGCCCCTCGCCGGCGCGCTCCTGCGAGCGCCCGAGCGCCTCGTCGGCGCCCGCGCGGCCGAGCCCGGCGAGGCCCTGGACGAAGACGAGCGCCTCGCCGCCTTGGCGCCCAAGCTGCTCGCCCTCACGCTGATCGGCGCTGGCGTGTTCGGGGTCGTCCTCGGCTCCTACCGCGGCCAGCTCCAGTACCTCTACGCGGGCCTCAAGGCCCCGCTGCTCCTGCTGCTCCCCATGCTCGTCGGGCTCCCGGCGATCCGTGCCTTCCACGGCGCCTGCGAGCTGCAGCTGTCGTGGTCGCGCCTGGCCCTCGCGGCGCTGCTCGCCGTGGCCCGCACGGCCGTGCTCGCCGCGGCCCTCGCCCCGGTGCTGTGGCTCTACCTCTCGCTGCACCCCGGCTACCACGCGGCGATCCTGGCCATGGCCATGAGCCTGGCGGTGGTCGGGCTCCCCGGGCTCTCGACCCTGACCCGCTGCCTCCCCACGGGCGGGCACAGCCGAGCCCTGGCCACCTTCGCGAGCGTCGCCGTGCTCGCGGCCGTGCTCGCCCAGTCCGGCTGGCTGCTGCGCCCCTTCATCGTCCGCCCGCGCGCCGAGATCAGCTTCTTGCGACCGATCGAAGCCAACGTGTTCTCGAGCCTGTCGAGCACCAGCCGCTCGGCTCGCAGGGACTATCGACGCAGCTGGGACGCCGAGGCGGCGGGCTTCCTCGGGCGCCGCGGCGCGAGCCAGGCCGAGGTGAAGCCATGATCGCCCTCAGCCTGGCCCTCGACGCCATCGCCGAGCCCGACGTCCTCGCCGAGCTCCTGGCCGTCGGCGCCCCGCTCCGGCTGCCCTCGCTGTGGGCCAGCTTGACCCTCGCCTACCTCGGCGCGGGCGCGTCCATGGCCTGGCACCTCGCCCGCCGCGGCCACTCCCTGGGCACGGCGAGCGCCGCCTTGGCCTGCTGGCCGCTCTTCGTCGGCCTGATCGGGCGGCGCGCGACGGGGCGGGCCTTCACCCTCGACGAGCCCACCAGCGCGCTGCCTGGCCAGCCGGGGCCCCTCGCCCCGCGCATCGACGCCTGCGTGCTCGCCCTGCGCCACGAGCTGCTGCGCGACGAGGTCCTGCGCAACACCGCGCCGATCACCCTCGAGCAGCTCGACAAGCTCGGCTTGGCCCTGCACCGCGCCGATCGTCGCGTCGCCCACGTCGATCGCCTGATCGCCGAGGCCGAGGCCAGCGCCCGCGGGTCCGTGTCCCCCCAGGGCCAAGCCGAGGGGCTGCTCGGCGCCCTCGCCAGCTTGCGCCAGGCTCGCGACCACGCCCGCGGCGAGCTCGAGGCGGCGCTCTCGGGGCTGCTCCAGCTGCGCGTGCAGCTCGGCCTGTTCACCCTCGCGGGCGGCGACGAGCCCGTCCGCGAGCGCCTCGAGGAGATCGAGGCTCGCGTGGCCGCGCTCGCAGAGTTATCGTCCCTCTACGGAGCGCGCACGCCATGAGCCTGGCCGCTTCGCTGCGCTCACCATCTCTCCCTCCCCCATCTCTCCCTCCCCCATCTCCCGCCATCCCTCCGACCATGCCAGCGGCCCCCTCGCCGCCCCCACAGGCCCGAGGACGGCTCACCTCAGGCCCCTCGCGCTCCCCCGTGCCCGCCCGCGCCCCCACGCTCCTGCTCGTCGATGACGACCCCAAGCTGCGCGAGGTCGTCGGCTACGCCCTGACCCGCGAGGGTTACCTCGTCCACGAGGCACGCGACGGCGCCGAGGCCCTCGCTCGCCTGGCCGCGGCCAGCTTCGACCTCCTGGTCGTCGACGTGTCCATGCCCGAGCTCGACGGCTTCGAGCTCGTCCGCCGGCTGCGGGCCGAGGACACCGAGACCCCGGTGCTCTTCCTGTCCGCGCGCAGCGACGAGATCGATCGCATCCTCGGCCTCGAGCTCGGCGGCGACGACTACGTGACCAAGCCCTTCTCCACCCGCGAGCTGGTCACCCGGGTCAAGGTGCTGCTGCGTCGGGCCCTGCGCGAGCCAACCCGGACGGCCGGCGCCGCGTCCGAGGACCAGCCCGACGCCGACGCCGAGACCCTGCACGTCGGCGGGCTGCGCCTGGCCCCCGAGCAACACCGGGCGTGGTGGGTCGAGGCCGAGGTCGCGCTCACGGCCACGGAATTTCGCCTGCTCGAGGTGCTCATGACCCGGCCCGGGCGGGTGTTCTCGCGGGCCGAGCTCGGCGAGCAGGCCTACCCCGACGCCCGCCACGTCTCCGGGCGCACCCTCGACTCGCACGTGCGTCGCATCCGGGCCAAGTTCCGCGAGCACGGCGTCGATCCGGTCGAGACCGTCCACGGCGTCGGCTACCGCCTGCGCGAGCCGCTCGAGCCATGACGCGGCCCCAGCCAGGCACGGGCAGCTACGGCACGTCGGGATCGGGGCCCACGGGGCGCCGTCGGCTGCTCCCCGGCCTGTCCCTGCGCACCTGGCTGCTGGGCTCGCACCTGCTGGTGCTCGCCCTGCCCCTCCTCGCGCTGGTCGGCACCGGCGCCCTGGCCATGGATCTGCGCCGCCAGACCCGGGCCGACCTCGAGCACCAGGCCGACGTGCTCACCGTGGCCGTCGCCGCCCTGGCGCGCTCGGACAGCGGCGCCCCCCTCGGCGTCGACGAGCTCGGCCCGCAGCTGGTCCCCCTGCTCCAGACGATCCGCCAGCGGACCCTGGCCGGGATCCGCGTCGTCGACGGGGACGGCCTGGTCGTGGCCAGCAGCGCGAGCGTCTCGGCCGCGACCGCCGGACCCCCCGAGGACCTGTCCAGCGATCCCGTGGTCGCCGAGGCCCTCGCCGGGCGCGTCGGCGTGGACACGCGCCCGCGCTCCCGACAAAGCGAGCGCCAACCCCTCGACGGGCCGAGCCGCCGGGCGCGGGTCCGCCTCTTCGTCGCCAAGCCGATCCGCGTGGGCGACGAGGTCGCCGGCGCCGTGCTCTTCTCTCGCACCCCCCGCGAGGAGCTCCAGGCCCTCTATCAGATGTCCCCGCGGCTGATCTGGGGCCTGCTCGCCGCGCTCGTCGTCACCGTCGCCCTGGCCGTGTTCGCGGGCCGCCTGGCCACGCGCTCCCTGGCCAGCCTCGCCGAGGCCGCCCGCCGCCTGACCCACGGCAGCGGCAGCGAGGGCGCCAAGCTCCTGCGCAGCGCCGGCTCCCACGTCGACGAGGTCCGCGAGCTCGCCACGGCGACCGCGGCCATGGCCGAGCAGCTCCAGTCGCGGGTCGACTACATCAACGAGTTCGCCGGCAACGTCGCCCACGAGTTCCGCACGCCGATCGCGACCTTGCGCGGGACCGCGGAGCTGCTGCGCGACGACGAGCAGATGCCCGCCGACCGCCGCCAGCGCTTCCTCGACAACGCCCTCGAGGAGCTCGAGCGCCTCGAGCGGCTGGTCGACGGCCTGCTCGCCCTCGCCCGCGCCGAGCAGCCCCACGCCGGCGCCCAGGTCGACCTCGCCGCGCTGCTCGCCGAGCTCCCCCAGCGCTGGCCCGACCTCGAGCTCGACCAGCCCCAGCTCGCCAGCGCCGTCGAGGGCAGCCACAGCCAGCTCGCCTCGGTGCTCGACAACCTGATCGACAACGCCTTCGCCCACGGCGGCCCCGAGGTCCACGTGCGCGTGCGCGGGCTGAGCGACCCCGCGACCCGGCGGACCGGCTTCGAGGTCGAGGACGACGGCCCCGGCATCTCGCCCGGCAACCGCGACCGGATCTTCGACCGCTTCTTCACGACCAAGCGCGAAGAGGGCGGCACCGGCCTCGGCCTGGCCCTGGTCCGCCGCGTGGTCTCGACCCACGGAGGCGAGATCGAGGTCGAGAGCGCGGCCGGGTGCACGCGCGTGCGCGTGTGGCTCGACGCGGATGCCACCTAGAGCGCTGAGCCGCGTCGGACCTCAGACCTGCGTCCACAGCTCCGCGAGCGGCCCCTCGGCCACGCGCGAGTCCGCGTTGGCGTGGCCAAAGTCGTCGGTCGGCTGGCCGGCGCCGTAGAGCAGGGTGTTGAACATGTTCGAGACCTGGCGGTTGTTGGCGTGGCCCGACTTGGGGTAGCTGACGCTGCGCCCGTCGGTGTGAAAGCCCATGTTGTTGCCGCCGAGCATCAGCATCGCGAACTCCTCGGCGTTGGAGTGATGCTTCTCGCCGTTGTCGGGCATGTAGAGCAGCAAGGTGTTGTCGAGCATGCTCCCGCCCTCCTCGGGCACGGCCGCCAGCTCGCGCGCCAGCCGGCACATCTGGCCGATGTAGCGGCTGCTGAGCTCGTGCAGGACCTCGTAGTAGTCGCCGCCGTCGCCGTGGCGCAGGTCGTGGCCGCCGATCAGCTGGCCGTCGGGGTAGAAGTCGACCAGGCTCGGGTATTGCTGCGACCAGTAGTAGGCGCCGGAGCCCAGCGAGACCACCGCGACGTTGGTCAGGCCGCTGATCAACCCGGCCGAGACCAGGTCGACCTGCGCGCCGAGGCGGATCAGCGGATCGCTGGACACGTAGGGATCGGGGTCGAGCGTCCCGGGCTCGGCCGGCTTGGCCGCGCTCAACGCGTCTTGCATGCCCTCGATCTGCGCGTCGCGGGCCATCATGTCGAGCAGCGAGGCCTCGTAGGTCTCGAGCTTCTCGCGCCCGCGCGAGGACGCGACGCCCCCGGCGAGCTCGAGCTGCACGTCCTCGAGGGCGTAGGCGAGCAGGTCCTTGCGCGACTGAAAGTCGCTGCCCGCGTCGCCGAGGGCCACGGAGCCGAACAAGGTGCTGAACACCGCCGAAGGATCGAGGAGGATCGGCGCCGGCTTGCCCGCCGCGAACGCACAGCTGGCGTAGTTGAGCGGGTTGCTCGACGCCCCGATGCCCACGCGCAGGGCGTCGAAGGGCGAGGAGCCGCGGACCCCGGGGATCTCCGCGAGCACGGACTCGATGCTCGGACCGCTCGGGCCGCTCGTCGACTTGCTGGCACATAGCGCGCCGTGATCCGTGGAGTGGCCGCCGCCGAGGTGCGTGCCCGAGAGCCCCAAGACCAGCGCGGCGCGGTCGACCAACGAGAGCGCGTCGCCGCTCCCGGCCAGCGCGCCGAGGGCCCGGGCCTCGCTCAGCGGCGCGCCCTCGATGAGCACGGGATCGCTGTGGCCGTAGTCGCGGCTGCTGCCGATCTCGCCGCCGGCGATGCCCTCGAGGGTCTCGAGGGTCAGCGGGTCGCGCATGCAGGCCGGGCGGGTGCCGTTGCCCTCCAAGAAGATCACGAAGCGACGCGGGCCGCCCTCGCCGCCCCTGGAGCCGCGAGACTCCTGACGACCGAGGGCCCCGGAGAAGAGCGCGGCCCCGGCGAGCAGCCCCGAGCTGGCGATGAACTTGCGACGGTTGATCATGATCAGTCCTGGACCCGGTATTGGAAGCTGTCGCTGGTGAACAGCGCGGTGAGCAGCGCGGCGAAGGAGCCGCCGCTGTCGTCGTAGGCCTGCTCGAGCGCGGCCATGGTGCAGGCGTCGGCCATGGTCTCCTCGCGCCCAGCGAAGTAGCGGAAGGTCTGGCGGATGAAGCAGCGCTTGGCGTAGGGCGAGGCCGCGAGGCGCTCGCTGAAGTCGATCGCCGAGCCGACCTCGCCCTCGAGCTCCGGCGAGGGCATGCTGACCAGGGTGCTCGAGCCGTCGGGCGCCTCGCCGTGGTCCTCGATCCGCACGAAGCCCGCGTGGTCGTAGATCTCGAAGGGGTAGCCGAGCGGGTTCATGTACTGGTGGCAGGCCCAGCAGTAGGCGTCGGCGTCGATCTGCGAGGTCAGGCGATCGCGCGTCGACAGCTCCTTGGACTCGTCGCTGAGCGAGGCGTCGACGTTGAGGGGCAGCGCAGGCACGTCCTGGCACAGCAGCTCCTCGCGGATCCACTTGCCGCGGTGGACCGGGTTGGGATCATTTTCGAAGGACAGCGAGTGCGCGCCCAGCCAGGCCGGGTGCGTGAGCACCCCGGCGCGCTCCGTGGCCGGGAGCTCGATCCACCGCGCCTCGCGGGTCTGCTCGGTGACCCCCGCGACGTTGTAGACCCGGTTCGCCGCCGAGGTCGACTTCCAGATCGACGACTCCCCCTCCTGGTAGCCAGCGGTCGCCGGCGTGTAGAACATCCGCGAGGTCAGCAGCTTGGCGAAGATGTCCTGATCGTCGGCGAGGATCCGCGCGATCATGTCGTCGAGGTGCTCGACGAGGGTGTTCTCGTAGCCGTGGGTGCCGGTCAGCGAGTTTTGATAGCTGTTGCCCACGGCGGAGCCCGACCACGCCGAGCTCCCCCCGACCTCGGACTTGGACGGCTGCGCCGCGATCTCGCCGTAGTCGAGCCACTCGCGGAAGAAGGCGCGCACGCCCATGGCCATCCAGTACTCGCCGCGGTTCTCCCAGTCGCGGCTGTCGCCGCGCTCGAGGAAGAGGTCCTGGCGCGTCTCGTCGAGGCCGCCGATGTACTCGCGCACGAGCATGTCGACGATCTCGGGGTCGCTGATGCTCCCGTCCTCGGCCGCCTCGGCGAAGCCGCTGAGGTGGCCGTCGACGTCGCCCATGGACCAGTATCCGAACTGGCGGTGCACGCTCGGGGCACCCGGGGCGGTCTTGCCGAGGGCGTAGGCCATGGCCGTGGCCAGCTCCCAGTCGCTCAGGCGCACGCGCCCGTGCTCGTCGACCTCGCCCGCGCCGAGCTCCGCGCGATGCAGGCCCTCGGCGTTCATCCACGCGGCCGCGGCGACGGCCTTGATGGTCGCCTCGCGGTCCTCGAAGCCGAGCTCTCCAGCGATCGCGTTTTGGGCGAAGTCGTAGAGGCGGTCGACCTGGTCCTCGCTCGCCGGATGATAGAGCACCCCACGCTCGAGCAGGCGCGCGACGAAGTAGCGCACGCACTCCGGATCGGGGTCGCCCTGGTTGAGGAAGCACAGGGTCTCGGGGTCATCGACGACCGTGCGCAGCGAGCTGGTGTTGTAGTCGTGCGCCTTGGTCCACCCGGCGCCGGCGCTGCCGACGACCCCGAGGTAGAGCGAGAGCACGCTCGAGTCGAGGGCCTCCTGCTCTGCGTAGGTCGAGTAGCGGTGATCCGCGCGGGCATAGAGCGGGTTGCGGTCGCGGTTGCTGCCGTACCAGCCCCCCGTGTTGCGCGTCCACTCGAAGCGATCGAGCAGGCGCAGGTCCGCCGGCGGCATGGCCGGCTCGCCCTTGCACACGAAGAGCTCGTCCTGGTCGAGAGCGTTGCCCGAGGGCACCTGCGGCTCCTCCTCGCCCTCATCCCCGGCGTCGCCCTCGTCGGGGCCCTCGCCCTCGTCGGGACCCTCGTCGGCGGACTCCGCCCCCTCGCCGCCGGTGGCGTCGCCGAGCTCGTCGCCCCCATCAGCCCCCTCATTGCCCTGAGAGCAGCCCGCAGCGCCCAAGAGCAGCCCGAGGCCGAGCGCACCTGCGATCGGATAGCGAAGCGTCGACATCACGCGATCCCCTATCACGCGCGCTCGACCTCGACCCAGCACTTTCAAAGCGCGCAGCAAGGCGAGTGCCGACGGCTACCTCTTGCACATGAACACCGCCTGCGTCCTCGTCCAAAGGCCAGGGTGAAAACGCTACCGGGCCTGCGCTGCGTCCTCGTCGACGACCGCGCCGCTCGCGGGCGCGTCGACGAGCGCCGGATCCTTGCCGCGGATCCGCAAGAAAAACGCCGGGAAGTCGCGCTCGATGATCACGTAGATCGCGGGCACGACGAGCAGCACCAGCGCCGTCGAGATCCCCAGGCCTGCGGCGATCGAGATCGCCATCGGCGCGAGGATCTGGTCCTTGCCGCCGAGGCCGACGGCCAGCGGGCCGAGGCCGAAGCAGGTCGTCAGCGTGGTCGAGATGATCGGCCGCAGGCGCTCGAGCGCGCCGTCGCGCGCGGCGTCTTTGATCGTCGCGCCCTCGCTGCGCCGGCTGTTGATGAAGTCGACCATCACCAGCGAGTCGTTGACCACGATGCCGGCGAGCGCGATCACGCCGAAGAGCGCGAAGAGCGAGAGGTCGTAGCCCATGCCAAAGAGCCCGAGCACCGCGCCCATGATCCCAAAGGGCACCGCGCACAAGATGATCACCGGCTGGAAGTAGGAGCGAAATTGCAGGGCCAAGGCGATGTAGATCATCCCGATGGCCAGCATGAACGCGCCCGGCAGGTCGGCGAGGCTCTCGTTGATCTCCTCGGCGTCCCCACCGAACTGGAGCTCGAGCTCCGGGTAGCGCGGGGCGATGCGCTCATCCCAGAATTTCTGGATCTTCTTGGTCGTGTCCAAGGCGGTGATCACCTCGGAGTCCACGTCGGCGGTCACGGCCACGGTCCGCTGGCTGTCGCGGCGGCGGATCGAGCCGAGCTCGCGGGTCCGCTCGAGGCGGGCGACCTGATCGAGGCGGACGACGGCGCCCGTGCTCGAGGTGACCGTCAGGCTGCCGATCCCGTCGCGGTCGAGGGCCTGGGCGCCCTCGGTGCGCACGACGATCTCGACGCGCTGCTCGTCGATCGAGACCTCCGTCGCGACCAGGCCGTCGATGGCCGCCCGCGCGGCGTTGGCGATCTCGAGCTCGCTGAGGCCATAGAGCGCGGCGAGGTCCTGATCGACGGCGATCGCGAAGGTCTCCTTGCCGATCCCGCTGTCGTCGTCGATGTCGCGCACGCCCTCGACCCCGCGCAAGAAGGCCTTGATCTCGCGGACCGTGACCTCGATCTCCTCGGGCTCGCGGCCGCGGACGCGGGCGGTGACGGCCGGCCCCGCCGGCGGCCCGGCCTGCGGCATGATCACCTGATAGGCGGCGAGGTCGGGGTTTTGGCGCAGGTAAGCCTCGAGCGCGGCGACGACCTGCGGCCCGCGCTCGATCACCTCGTCGTCGATCGCGAACTCGAAGCGGATGATCCCCGTGTTCGCCCCGGTCTCGAGCAGCTGCGTGCGCGGGTCTCGGACCGAGCCGATGCGAAGCTTGGTGGTCCGGACCAGGCCGTCCTCGCGCTCCTCGCTCTGGTCGAAGCCCTCGAGCACGAGCCCGCGGATGTCCTCGCCCTGAGCCAAGCTGGCCTCACGGTCGACGCCCGCGCTGAGCTTGTAGGTGACCTGGAGCTCGGTGAGCTTGCCCGGCGCCGTGTACTGAAAGGGCATGCCCTTGGCGAGCATGATCGTGCCCACGAAGCTCACGAAGGCCAGCAGGCTGACCAGCCCACGCCGGCGCAGGCATAGCTCGAGCATCGGGCGGTAGACGGCCTTCATGCGCTCGACGAGCTTGGCCGTGCGCCCGCCCTCGGCGTCCTTGGCGGCGTAGTGGGCGAGGTGGCCGGGGAGGATGAAGATCGCCTCAATCAGCGAACCGAGCAGGCAGAAGATCACCGCCAGGGGCAAGATCCGCATGACCCGGCCCATGGTCCCGCCGACCATGGTCAGCGGCAGGAAGGCGAAGCAGGTCGTGGCCACGGCGACCGTGACCGGCAAGAGCACCTCCTTGGCGCCGTCGATCGCCGCCTGGATCCGCGGCTTGCCCTGCTCCAGGTGGCGCTGGGTGTTCTCGATCACGACGATCGCGTCGTCGACGATGATCCCCGTGGCGATGAGCAGACCGAAGGTCGAGATGACGTTGAGCGTCATGTCGGTCTTGTCCATCAAGAAGGTCGCCAGCAGGTAGGACACGGGCATGCCCCACAGCGCGAGCAGGGCCGCGCGCATGCCCGCGAGCACGGCGAGGACCAGGACCACCAAGACCCCGCCGCCGAGGCCGTTGACCAGCACGGTGCGCAGGCGGTCGCGGATCAGCAAGGTGTAGTCCTCGGACACGACCGCGCGCACGCCGGGAGGGACCATGGTCTCGAGCTCGGGCAGGGCCGCGAACACGTCCTCGCGGATCTCCAGGGGGTCCGCGCTCTCTTCGCGCTTGACCACCATCTGCACGGCCTCGACGCCGTTGATGAAGTAGCGGGTGTCGGGCTGCTCCTCGAGCTCGCGGACCTCGGCGACGTCACCCAGGCGCAGCGGCGAGCCGGGGCGCAAGGGGATCGCGGCGACGTCCTCGGCCGACTGCAGGCGCTTGTCGGTCTTGACGAAGATCTCGGCCCCGCCGCTCTCGACGGTGCCCGCGGGCACGCTCGCCCTGGCGTTGGCGATCGCCGCGGCGACCTCGGAGGGGGTGAGCTGGAGGTTGCGCAGCTTGGCCTCGTCGAGGGCGACGACGATGCGCGGCTCGGTCAGACCGACCAGGTCGACGCCGGCGACCCCGGGCAGGTCGCCCAGGGCCTCGCGCACGCGGTCGGCCTCGAGGCGGATCGAGCGATCCCCGAGCAGGGCCACGGCGCAGACCGGGAGATCGATCTTCACCTCGCGCACCTGCGGGGTCTCGGCGTCCTCGGGCAGCTCCTCGACGGCGGCCACGGCCTTCTCGACCTCGGCCCGGGCGTCCCTGAGGTCCGTGCCCGCGTTGAAGGTCACGGTGATCGAGGCCGAGCCCTCGCTGGCCACCGACTCGACGCGCTTGATGTCGGAGACGTTGTCGATCTCCTCCTCGATCGGGCGAATGATCAGCTCCTCGACGTCGCTGGCCGTGGCCCCGACGTAGGTCACCTGGACGAGCACGGCGTCGAGGCTGACCTCGGGGAACTGCTCGCGCGGCAGCTTGCTCGCGCCGACCACACCGGCGGCGAAGATCAGAAAGAAGAGCAGGTTGACGAAGACCGAGTTGTTGACGCTCAGCCGGATGATCTTGTCGAACATCGCGCCCTCCCCTTTCAGTCAGCCTCGGGCTTCGCCGGCTCGGCTTCGGCCGCGTCGCTTGGTTTGGCCGGCGCGTCTGCGGCCGGCGCGTCTGCGGCGGCCGCGGGGATCGCCTCGCCGGGCGCGTCGCTGGTGGGCGCCGCTGAAGATGTGCCGGATGTGCCGGCGCTCGCCGCCGCCGCGACCTCGCCCACGGGCGCGACGAGGTCACCGTCGACCAGGGTCTGGAGCCCCGCGCTGACCACATGGTCGCCAGGCTCGATGGGGCCCTCGATGGCCACCGCGCCGGCGACGTCCTCGTGGACGCGCACGTCGACCCGCTCGAGCTGCTCGCGGGCCTCGCCGGACTCCCCAGCCGCGACCGTGGTCGCGCGCAGCAGATAGGCCTGCTGGCCCTCCCAGCGCACGGCCGTGGGCGGCACCACCTTCACGCGATCTCCCTTCTCCCCGTGAACCTTGACGACCACGGTCTCACCAGCGCGCAGGCCCTCGTCGGCGTTGTCGAGGCGCAGCCGGGCCGTGAAGGTGTTCGTGCCCGGATCGGCCTCGCGGGCGACCCAGGCGAGCTGGGCGTCGACCACCTGGCCGCGCACGCGCACCTCGAAGCGCAGCTTGCCGCGCTCGTGAAGCACCAGCTCGTCCTCGGACAGGGGCACGTCGATGGCCAGGGCGTCGAGCTGCGAGAGAGTCAGCAGCGCCGCGCCGGGGCTGGCGTACTCGCCGACCTCGGCCTCGAGTGCCGTGATCACCCCCGAGAAGGGCGCGAGGATCGCGTTGGCCTGCTTGCGATCGCGGGACTGGATGACCTGCCCGGCGGCCTGGCGAATCGACGCCTTGGTCGTGGCGATCTCCGTCTCGAGGCGCTCGATCTCCCGGCGGTTGATGGCCCCCGACTCGAACAGCGCCCTGGTGTCTTCGAGCTGTCGCTCGAGGTCGGAGAGCTGCTCCTCCCCGCTCCTGCGCGAGGCCTGAGCGCTGATCAGCGAGCCCTTGGCGTCGGCGTCGACGAGGCGAACGAGCAGGTCTCCCTCGGCGACCTCGTCTTGCTCTTCGACCAGGCGCTCGGCGATCTGCCCGCCGTAGCGCGGGGACAGCTCCGCCCGCCGCCACGGCTCGAGCAAGATCAGGTGTCGAGATCGAAGCGTCGGCGCGACCTGATCCACGCTCGCCAAGCGCACGCGTGGCACTTGCTCTGGTGCCGCGTCCGCGTCTTGCTTGCCCCCGCAGCCCACGCCAGAGACGAAAGCGAGCGCGGCGACCAGCGCGGTGGGGAGAAGGAGCGAGCGAGGGTTGAGGCCTTGCACAGCCGTGCGGTTTTATTCCGGCCCCTGAGTGCCGGCAAGGGCCAGATCGTCACGCGCGAGCGGCGATCGCAGACCACCAGAGCCGCCCGCGCGCAGCCCACCCCCTGCCAGGCTCTAGGACGCGCTCCGACCGACAGCCTCATTTGCATCCACACACAAACCTACTTTGGAGAACGGCCTTCACCCCCGGTCATCGGCCTGCAAACTCGCTATGATCTGCGTACTTCGCCCTGCGGGCTTGATGACCATGACTTTCGAGCGCTCCTTTACACAATCCATCATCTTCTCGACCCCCCTGCTCTGCGCCATCGCCGGCTGTACGACCGGCGGCGACGGCTCGACCCCCTTCGCCAGCGGCTCGGCCGAGGACGAGAGCGGCGCGGACGAGAACGAGGACGAGAACGAGGACGAGCAGACCGCCGACGAGGGCTCGGACAGCTGCGGCAACGGTGTCGTCGATGCCGGCGAGCAGTGTGACTTCGGCGACGAAAACGACGACTCGTCTCCCTGTACCTCGATCTGCACCATCAACGTATGTGGCGACGGCTTCCTCTACGAGGGCTTCGAGGAGTGCGACGACGGCAACGAGTCGAACACCGACGCCTGCCTCGCTACCTGCAAGGTCGCCGTCTGCGGCGACGGCTTCGTCCAAGAGGGCGTCGAGGAGTGTGACGACGGCAACGACATCGAGACCGACAGCTGCACCTCGGTCTGCACCCCCGGCAACTGTGGCGACGGCGAGCTCCAAGAGGGTGAGCAGTGCGACGACGGCAACCTCGACGACTCCGACGAGTGCCCCACCACCTGCCAGCTCGCCTTTTGCGGAGACGGCTTCCTCCAAGAGGGCGTCGAGGAGTGCGACGACGGCAACACGGCGTCCAACGACGAGTGCATCTCGCCCTATTGCGTGCCCGCGACCTGCGGCGACGGCCAGCTGTGGGAGGGGGTCGAGACCTGCGACGACGGCAACCTCGACGACTCCGACGACTGCCCGACCAGCTGCGAGCCGGCCACCTGCGGGGACGGCTTCGTCCAGGCCGAGAGCGAGGAGTGCGACGACGGCAACGACGTCGACGACGACTTTTGCAGCCTCGCGTGCACGGCCAACGGCTTCTTCGACGACTTCGAGACCGGCGACCTCAGCGTGCTGCCCTGGGAGACCTCGGGCAGCGCCGACTGGTCCGTGCAGTCCTCCCAGGTCCAAGCGGGGAGCTTCGCCGCCCGCTCGGGCTCGATCACCCACAGCCAATCCACGAACCTGGAGTTCTCCGTCGACGTGCCCTCGGGGGGGGTGATCCGGTTTTGGGAGCGCGTCAGCAGCGAATCGGGCTACGACTACCTGTACTTCTACATCGATGACGTGCAGACGGGCAGCTGGTCAGGGTCCGGCTCGTGGGCGCAGCAGCAGTACGATATCGACGCGGGCGAGCACACCTTCACCTGGACCTACTCCAAGGACAGCTCCCTCAGTTCCTACGAAGACGCCGCCTATATCGACGATATCGAGGTCGGCCTCGAATAGCTCGAATACGCCCTCTGGGGCGCCTCGAGCACGCTGCGGCTCGCCGGGAAGGACTCGGCGGGCCGCTCGCAATTCATGGCCGTGACGCGTCGCTTCGCGCTTTTGGCACGCGATCGAAGACGGCGCGGGTCCGCGGTATCCCGACGAAAGACGAGGTTTCACGAGCACTCTTCATCGCGAGGAGCTACGAATGAATTGATATGGGTGAGAGCGGTCGACTGGAACATGACGAGCCCCCGAGGGGGCTCCCTTCCGGTCGCATCTTTGCCGAGGAGAGGGTCCCCCAGACGATGGCCAAAGTGGCCCCGCGAGCGCTCGCTCGCGAGCTGGCGCGCGACCTCGCCGAGCGCGACGCCCACTGCAAGGACCCCAGCGCCTACGCCTCGACCCTGCCCCGCGCCGCGACCACGAGCGCGAAGCCCCCCGCCGCCAAGCCGCTGCGCCCCGACCTCGAGCGCGAGCTGGACCGCGACCCCGACACCCCCGAGCAGATCGGCCGCTACCTGGTCCTCCGCCGCCTCGGCGCGGGGGGCATGGGCGTGGTCTACATGGCCTACGACGCCCTCCTCGACCGCAAGCTGGCCATCAAGCTGCTCCACGAGCGCGTCTGGGATATCGACGGTCGCCGGCGCGAACGCCTGCTCCGCGAGGCCCAGGCCATGGCGCGGGTGACCCACCCCAACGTGGTCATCGTCCACGAGGTCGGCGCGGCCGACGAACAGCTCTTCGTGGCCATGGAGTTCGTCCCCGGGCTCACCGTCAAGGAGTGGCTCGAGCTGCGCCCGAGGCCATGGCGCGAAATCGTCGCGATCTTTCGCCAGGCCGCCGATGGCCTCGCCGCCATTCACGAGGCCGGCCTCGTCCACCGCGACGTCAAGCCCGCCAACCTCATCATCGGCGACGACGGGCGCGTGCGCGTCCTCGACCTCGGGCTCGTCGGGACCGAGCCGCTCGCGCCGGGCCCCATGCACCCGACCCACCCCGACGACTCGTCTCCCGGCGAGCTCTCGCCCGGCCACAGCTCGCCCGGCCACAGCTCGCCCGGCCACAGCTTCCTGGGCGAGAGCGCGCTGCGGAGCTCGTCTTCGAATTGGGCCCTCGACAACCCCCTGACCCGGACCGGCGAGCGGCTCGGGACGCCCACCTATATGTCGCGGGAGCAGTTCATGGGCCTGGAGCTCACCCCCGCGTCGGACATCTTCTCGCTGTGTGTGGCGCTCTTCGAGGCCCTCTACGGCGTGCACCCGTTCAAGACCACCAGCTACCTCCAGCTCCAGCGCAGCGTGATCGATGGGCGCGTCAGCTCGCCCCCGAGCTCGACCCAGGTGCCCTCGTGGCTGCACGCCCTCGTCCTGCGTGGGCTCGCGCCGCGGCCCAAGGATCGCCCGGCGTCGATGCGGGCGCTGAGCAGCGCCCTCGCCAAGGACCCCCGCCGCACGCAGCGGATCGCCTTCGCGGCCGTCGCCGGCGCGGCCCTGATGGCCAGCGCCGGTGCCGGCCTCGCCCTCGCCCACGCGCCCGCGGGCGGCTCCCCGAGCTGCAGCGGCACCGAGCAGGTGATCACCTCGGCCTGGAACCCCGAGCGCGCCGCCGAGGTCCAGCGCGCCTTCGAGGCGAGCGAGCGGGCCTACGCCGGCGAGCTCGGCCGCCGCGTCCAAGCCTCCCTCGACGAGTACGCTTCGACCTGGGCCAACACCCACCGTCGCGCGTGCAACGAGCACGCCCTCGGGGTCACCTCGAGCGCGCTGCTCGACGCGCGCATGGCCTGCCTCGATCAGCGCCGGCGCTCCCTGGCCGAGACCGTGTCCTTGCTGCTGACCGCCGACACGGACGTCGTCGCGCACGCCGGCCAGATGGTCGCCAAGCTCCCGCGGGTGTCCGCCTGCGACGAGCTCGCGAGCCTGCGCGGGGACGAGCTGAGCCTGAGCCGAGATCCCCTGGCGACGGCGCAGCGTGCCCAGATCGAAGGCGGGATGATCCGCGCCCAGACCCTGGCCAATGCGGGGCGCCTCGACGAGGCCGAGCGGCGCTTCTTCGAGCTCTCGACCGAGGCCGCGGCCCACGGCCAGCCGGGGCTCGAGGCCCAGGCCCTGCTCCACCAGGCCGAGGCCCTCGAGCTCACCGCCAGCGAGCGCTCCTCCGCCCGCGCCGCCCTCGAGCACGCCCTGGCCGTGGCCATCGAGCACGACATCGACGCGCTCGCGGCCGAGGCGATGATCCGCCGGATCTACATGCGCGGGCTCGGTGAGGACGGCAGCAAGGCGGCGCTCGCCGACATCCCCCTGGCCGAGGCGATGCTCACCCACGCCGGGGGCGACCCCGAGCTGCGCGCGCTGCTGCTCAACAACGCCGGCGTGGTCCGGCTCTCGGCGGGGGATCGTGGAGGCGCGCGCGCGGACATCCAGCGCGCCCTGGCCCTCAAGGAGCAGCTCTTCGACGCGCAGCACCTCGAGCTCGCCCCGACCCTGGCCAACCTCGGGCTGCTCACCGACGAGCCCGAGCTACGCGCGCGGATCTTCGAGCGCACGATCGCCATCTACGAGCGCCGCCTCGGCCCCGCGCACCCCCGGACACTGGACGCGCGCCTGCTCGCGGCCGTCCACGCCGAAGACCCGGCCCGCGCCAGCGAGGCGCTCGATCGCCTGTGCCCGCAGCTCGAGCACGGCGACGCCGCGGCCCTCTTCGTCGAGTGTGCCTTCGCCCGGGCGCGGGTCGAGTACGCGCGAGGGCGCCAGGTCCTCGCCCACGCGGCCATGTCCGAGGCGCTCGAGGCCCTCGCGCTCGAGGGCGCGCCGGACGATCCCCGGCGCCTGCTCGCCGCGGCCTACCTGCGCCTCAGCGCGCCCCCGGACCCCGCCAGGCGCCCCCTCGGGGCGACCGCGCTCACGCCCTCCCTCACGGATTCTCTCCCTCTCGATTCTCTCCCTCCCAATTCTCTCCCCCCCAATTCTCTCCCCCCCAATTCTCTCCCTCTCGATTCTCTCCCTCCCAATTCTCTCCCCCCCAATTCTCTCCCCACCGACTCTTCGCCCTCCACCGCTTCGCCCTCCGCTCCCCTCCTCGACCGCGCCCAGCTGCGCGACGCCCTGCACGCGCAGCTCCACGCCAGCCTCGAGCGAGAGCCCAACGCGGACTGGTGGATGGTCTTCGAGCGCGCCGAGCTTCGCACCCTGCTCGCCGAGCTCGCGCTCGCCGACCGAGACCCCGACGCGGCCGCCGAGAGCTTCCGCGGCGCGCTGGTCGAGCTCGACTCGATCCAGGCCAACGCGCCGAGCGTCGAGCTCCAGCGCCTGCTCGCCCGCGCCCGCGCCGGGCTGGCCCTCGCCCTGACCGCGCTCGCGGATCGAGACGGCGCGCTCGCGGATCGAGACGGCGCGCGCGCCTCGGCCGAGGCCGCCCGCGCCTACTACTCGAGGTGGCCGCGGGCCTACGCCAGCCGCCTCAGCAAGCTCGATCCCATTTTCGACACCGCTCCCTCCCCACCCCCCGAGGAGTAAATCATGACCACCCAAAAGCACATCTTCGCCCTGACCGTGATGAGCGCAGGGCTACTCTTTGCCTCGGCCTGCGCCGACTCCGACCCCGACGCCTACGCCGAGGCCGACATCGACGGCGCCGAGGCGCTCCGCTCCCTGTCCATGGACTGCCCGCGCTGGCGCTGCGGCTACAACACCGCCGAGATCAACGGCAAGTCGCTGCAGGAGCTCCACCTCGGCGACAGCAAGAACGCCGACGCCGACGCCGAGGCCAACGCCGAGGGCGTGGAGCTCGTCGGCTTCCTCCCGCCCCTGGGGCTGCTCTTCAATTGGAGCCTGGGCGTCGAGGGCGACGCGCTCGTCGCCCGCGGCGGGCTGTTTGGCGGCAGCACCCTGCGCGGCGCCGCCCTGCTCGGCTCGATCATCGTCTTGCGCGTCGACGGGCTGATCGTGCCGGTGGTCATCGCCGGCTACGAGGAGGTCGACTCGTGGTCGGAGAAGGGCGAGCCCGTGGCCGCCTATGCCCTGGTCTACGCCGACCTCGACCAGCCGCTGCTCCAGCGCAGCGTCTGCAAGGGCACCCTCGCCGATCCGCTGCTCGCCTCCGTGGTCGTCCTCGCCGGTGAGCGCTACGACCTCGATCGCAAGGAGGTGATCCCGGATCAGGACGGCTGGGTCACCTTCGCCTGCGCTGGCTCGGCCGCCGCCAAGATGGCCCTGCTCGGCTACGGACCCAACGCCGACTTCAGCCCCGGCCCCACGAGCGACGCGCCGGCGAGCGTCGACCAGCGCCAGGCCACCTTGAAGATGATCACCGCCGACTACTGCGGCGAGGGACACGCCTACACCGCCGATGGCACGCCCCTCGAGTGGGAGAACCAGGGCGGATCGGTGGTCCCGACCGAGCTCCCCGACCCAGACGCGCTCGAGGCGATCTGGACGGCTCAGGGCGCCGCCTGCCTCGACAGCCCTCGCCTCGCCGATCCCGACGAGATCGCCTGCGAGCTACCCAGCTGCGCCGAGTTCTCCCTCGACGACGGCGAGTGGGCGACCTACCTCGTCGACTGACAAACTAGGAGCCCGTGGTGGAACCCAGCGCGGCTCCTGGCGCTGGGATTTTCGTCGAGGGCGCGAAGCCAAAACGCAGCTGTACCGGGCGTACTGCAAGTTTTGGCGACAACGCACTCGGCGAAAAGACCAAGCGAGGTGTCGTGTTGGGTTTCACCACGGGCTCCTAGGCCCCGCTCTAGGCATCCTCGGCCTCGACCCACTCCTCGACCTTGATGATCGTGTCGCGGACCCGCGGCAGCGACTCGACGCCGCGGCGACGATCGTTGTCGTGCAGACGCAGGCACAGGTCGATGGCCCGGACCAGGGCCTCGGTGCTCTGGTAGCGGAGCTTGGGCTCCTTGGCCAGGCAGCGCATGATCACCGTCTCGACGTAGTAGGGCAGCGGCTCCTCGAGCTGCTCCGAGGGCGGCGTGGGCTCGCGCTCGACGTGGGCCCGCATCACCGCTCGGGTGTCGCGCTCGGCGAACACGGGGCGGCTGGTGAGCATGAAGTAGAGCACGCAGCCCAGGGCGTAGATGTCCGAGCGCGAGTCGGCAGCCTCGCCGCGGGCGACCTCCGGCGAGATGTACAGCGGGGTGCCCACGGCCCGCGAGGCGTTGGTCACCGGGGAGCTCTCGTGCGCGTCGGCGCCCTCGTCGTCGCCTTCGGCCGGGGCCGCGTCGATCCCACCTGGCTCGAGCTCGCCGAGCTCGGCGTCGACCTCGGGCACCGCCGGCGCCCGCCGGACACGCTCGCTCGGCGTGAGGTCGATGCTCGCCTCGGCGGCCACGCTGGCGACCCCGAAGTCGAGCACCTTGATGAAGTCGTGCTCGCCCGCGGTGGTCGAGACGAACAGGTTCTCGGGCTTGATGTCGCGGTGGGTGATGCCGAGCTCGTGGGCCTCGCCCAGGGCGCGGGCGGCCTGGCGCAGCAAGTTGAGGGCGCGGGCGATCGGCTGCGGGCCCTCGCGGGCGACGATCTCGCCCACGGTCTCGCCGTCGAGCAGCTCCATGGCGTAGTACCAAAAGCCCTCGGCCGAGAGCCCGAAGTCGTAGACCCGGACGGTGTTGGGGTGGCGCAGCTTGGTGGTTGCGAACACCTCGCGCTCGAAGCGAGCCACGGCCCGAGCCGCGCGCTCGTCGGGGACCCGCGGCAGCGGCAGGATCTTCAGGGCGACCTCCTGGCGCAGGCCGGCGTGCCAGGCCGCCCAGACCTCCCCCATGCCGCCACGCCCCAGGCGCCGGCGCAGCTCGTAGCGGCCCAGGGTCCGCGCGCGGTGGAGGTTGCGGCGCAGGTCCCAGGCGATGTGACTGCTGTAGATCACCATCAGCCCCGTCGCCGCGATCACCCCGGCGAAGAACACGGCCGTGGACACCGAGGAGGCGTCGTTGGCCAGGCGCAGCGCGGGATCGAGGATGCCCCCGATCGCCATGACCACCAGGAAAGCCGCCACCGGCGTCGCCGTGAGCACGGCCGCGCGCCGCCAGGGGTCGGGGATCGCCACGCCGCGGGCGACCAACACCGGGATCAACCCGGTGACCACCGGGCTCGCGCCGCCGCCGTCGATCAGGCACATCAAGGCGATCGAGGCCGCGACCAGCGAGAGGGTCATGGCCTCGAAGGCGACCAGCTTGCGCAGCGAGTTGTAGGGCGAGCGCCGCAGGCCCAGCCAGACCACCAGCAGCAAGGTGACCACCGCCAGGCGGATGAGCACGAAGGTCAGGCTGTTGTCGCGGCCGCGGGCGAGGTTGTAGGCGACGTCGAGGGGCGCCGAGGCCAGGTAGATCGCGCCACCCCACAGCGCGATCTTGCCCATCCGGTAGCCACGCGCCGCCGCCTCGTCTCGCTCGTAGCCCTGTGACCGCTCAGCCGCCTCGAGCACGCGCTTGGGCGAGAGCTCACCAACGATCGAGCGGGCCGCCGTCGCCTCTGAGGTGGCCCAGTCACGCGCAGACACGACAGACCGCGCGTCTTCGTCACCCTTGGTCGATCCTGCCACCCGAGTGCCTCGACGATAGCACCGCAGTAGACCCACCGACCAGGCCAGGCTGACGATAGAATCAGGGCGTGGATGGCAGGCAGCCCGAGGTCACGCGCCTCGACGACGACGACGACGACGGCGAAGTCGGGACCCACGATCCTGCCCTGGGTCCGGCCAACGACTGGCTCGCCCCTGGCCAAACGATCGGGCGCTATGTGGTCGTCGAGTGCCTGGGCGTCGGCGGCATGGGGGTCATCTACGCCGCCCGCGACCCCCAGCTCGATCGCAAGCTGGCGATCAAGCTCGTCCGGACCCGCGACGGTCGCCCCGGCTCGTCGCGCAGCCGCGCCCGGCTGCTGCGCGAGGCCAAGGCCCTGGCCCGCCTGCGCCACCCCAACGTCGTGGCGATCCACGACGTCGGCTCCCACGACGGCCAGGTCTACGTGGCCATGGAGTACGTCGACGGCCAGACCCTCTCGCGCTGGCTGGCGGAACCCGGGGCGCGCCAGGTACCCGAGCTCCTCGCGGTGTTCTTGCAGTTCGGTCGCGGGCTCGCTGCCGCGCACCGAGCCGGCCTCGTCCACCGCGACGTCAAACCCGACAACGTCATGGTCGACGGCGATCGCCGGGTCATCGTGCTCGACTTTGGTGTCGCCCGCGAGGGCGCGAGCGCGGACACGGACACCTCGCCGAGCGGCGCGCCCCTCGACGAGTCCACGCGAGCCGGCGACGAGGACGAGGACGACGCCGACGCCGACGCCGACCCCGACGCCGACGCGCTCGAGGGCGAGCGGGAGGACGAGCCCGGCGTCCCCCGGGTGATCGACGATCGCTTCACCCCGCTGGCCGATCTCACCCGCGTGGGCGCCGTGGTCGGGACGCCCGCCTACATGTCGCCGGAGCAGCACCGCCGCCTGAGCCTCGACGCGCGCAGCGACCAGTTCTCGTTTTGCGTGGCGATGTGGGAGGCGCTCAACGGCGAGCGGCCCTTTGGCGACGGCAGCCGCGAGAAGCTGCTCGCCCGCATGCGCCTCGGCCAGCTCCGCCGGGCGCGAGATCCCGCGATCCCCAACCATGTGCTCACGGCCCTGCGCCGCGGGCTGTCGTGGCACGTGGAAGATCGCTTCGCGTCCATGGAGGCCCTGCTCGAGGCCCTCAACCCTCGAGCCCAGGCGACCGCGCCCCGGGGGCCGAGCCTGTCCGTGGGTGTCGCTACCCTGGGCGGCCTCGCCCTCGCCACCTTGGGCGTGGCCTTGGGCGCCCTCGCCGTCGATCGGCACCGCGGCTCGCGGCCGAGCTGCGAGGACGCGGCCGCGGCCATGGCCGCGCTGTGGACCGAAGATCGGCTGCACGCCCTCGAGCGCGGCGCCTCGACCAAGGGCCGCACCCGCGAGTCCGTCGAGGCCTGGTCGGAGCGCTGGCGACGGGCCCGCCACGAGACCTGCCGCGCCCGCTTCGTCACCGACACCCTCGACGCCCCGAGCTACGACAGCCACGTCGCCTGCCTCGACGCCCAGCGCGAGCGCCTGGCGGCCGTCCTCGACGCCCTCTCCAGCGAGGCGGCCGCAGGAGATGCACAGGCCACCGCGGACGTCCTCGCCGAGCTCGACGCCCTCCCCGATCCGCAGACCTGCCTGCGGGTGCACCCGAGCCATCTGCCCTTGGCCGCGCCGCCCGCGTCCGAGTAGCATGGCGACCCATGTCTCCTCGCGCCTGGTTTTGGTTGGCCTCGATCGTCGCCATCGGCACCATCGCTGGCCTCGCCCTGCTGTGGCCGCCGATCCTGATCGCCTACCTCGTGATCATCCCGCTCTTCTTGGTCGGCATCTACGATTTTTTCCAGACCAAGCACGCGATCTTGCGCAACTTCCCGGTCATCGGTCACGGCCGCTATCTGCTCGAGGCCATCCGCCCGGAGATCAACCAGTACTTCATCGAGTCGAACACCGACGGCATGCCCTTCGATCGCGAGCAGCGATCGGTGGTCTACCAGCGCGCCAAGGGCGTCAACGACACCACCCCCTTCGGCACCCAGCTCGACGTCTACCTCCCGGGCTTCGAGTGGCTCGAGCACTCGCTCCAGGCGCGCCAGCCGGCGAAGACCCCGCCACGGCTGACCATCGGCGGCCCGCGCTGCGCCGCGCCCTACACCGCCTCGCTGCTCAACGTCTCGGCCATGAGCTACGGCTCGCTCAGCCACGCCGCGGTCGAGGCCCTCAACCGCGGCGCGGCCCGGGGGAGCTTCGCCCACAACACCGGCGAGGGCGGCATCAGCCCCTACCACCTGCGCGGCGGCGGAGATCTGATCTGGCAGATCGGCACGGGCTACTTCGGCTGCCGCAACGCGGGAGGCGGATTCGACGCCAAGGCCTTCGTCGAACGCGCGACCCTCGAGCCGGTCAAGATGATCGAGATCAAGCTCAGCCAGGGGGCCAAGCCAGGACACGGGGGCATCCTCCCGGCGGTCAAGCTGACCCGCGAGATCGCCGAGATCCGCGGGGTCCCCATGGGCCACGACGTGCTCTCCCCTCCCTGTCACTCGGCCTTTGACACCCCAATTGGGCTGCTGCGTTTTGTCGCCGAGCTGCGTGAGCTCTCCGGCGGCAAGCCCGTCGGTTTCAAGCTCTGTATCGGCCGCCGTGACGAGTTCCTGTCCATCGTCAGGGCCATGCTCGACAGTGATCTGCTCCCCGACTTCATCACGGTCGACGGAGCCGAGGGGGGGACCGGGGCGGCACCCCTCGAATTTGCCAACCATATTGGCATGCCGCTGACCGAGGGCCTGGTCTTCGTGCACAGCGCGCTACAGGGCGCTGGCCTGCGCGAGCGCCTCGCGCTGCTGTGCAGCGGCAAGATCGCCAGCGGCTTCGACATCGCTCGTGCCTTGGCGATCGGCGCGGACGCCTGCTACAGCGCGCGCGCAATGATGTTCGCCCTGGGCTGTATCCAGGCGCGCCGCTGCAACCATAACGACTGCCCCACGGGCATCGCCACGCAAAAACCGAGCCTGGTCGCTGGCCTCGAGATCGAGGACAAGGCCGATCGGGTGTTTCGTTTCCACCACAACACGATCCACGCCTTCCTCGAGCTTTTGGGCGCCGCGGGCTTCGAACACCCCCGCCAGCTCCAGCCCCAGCACATCAACCGGCGCATCGACTTCCACACCACGCGCCACTACGGTGAGCTATTCGATTACCTCCAGCCCGGGGCCCTGCTCGCGGATCCGCTGCCCCCGCACTGGGCCCAGCTGTGGACATCGACCCACGCCGAGCACTTCTGAGCGCCGCGTTGGCCTGATAAGCTCGCGCGACGCCTCGCCGTGGCCCGCGACGCCAGCTTCGACCGCTCTCCCGAGCAACGCGCCCTCGATCTCATCTTTGAGCACGCGGGTGCTTTGCTGTGGCAGATCAACGCCGGCGGCGAGCTCGAGCGCGCCAGCAACAGCCACGCCGAGCGCCTCGGGGTCGACCCCCTCGAGCTGCGCGGCGTCCCCCACAACCAGCTGATCCACGCCGAGGACCAGCCCGTGCTCAGCCGCGCCTTCATCGACGCCGTCGGCGGCCAGGGCTCGCGCGTCCGCGCTCGCCTGCGCAACCCTCAAGGCGAGTGGATCTGGATGCGCCTGCGCGTGCTCCCGATCTTCGGGTCGGGCTCGTGGACCGAGGCCGAGGCCGGCGAGCGCAGCTTCGGCGCGCTGACCTTCGTCGACGTCGAGGGCGATGACGAGCTCGGCGCCGACCTGTTCCGCACCCTCGCCCAGAACGTCCCCGGCGCCGTCTACCTGTGCCGCAACAACGAGAGCTACTCGATGCTCTTCCTCAGCGACGGCATCGAGGCGATCACCGGCTACCCCAGCGACCGCTTCATCGACGAGGAGCTCAACGTCACGCACATGCGCCACCCGGACGACCAGCGGACCGTGCGGGCCGAGCTCGATCGCGCGCTGGCGGCCCGCGAGCCCTTTCACCTCCACTACCGCCTGCTCCACCGCGACGGCAGCCTGCGATGGATCGAAGAGCACGGCCAGGGCATCTACGACGACCGCGACGAGCTGTGCTTCCTCGAGGGCGCGATCTTCGACGTCAGCGAGCGCCTGCGCGCCGAGTCCCAGCGCCGCGAGCTCCAGGCCCAGCTGCTCCGCGCCCAGAAGCTCGAGAGCCTGGGCATGCTCGCCGGCGGCATCGCCCACGACTTCAACAACATCCTCTCGGCGATCATCGGCAGCGTCGAGCTCGCCCAGATGACCCTGCCGCCCGGGCAGGAAGAGACCATGCGCCAGGTCACCGCCTACCTCGAGGAGGCGATCGAGGCCGCCGGGCACGCCTCGGAGCTCACCCGCCAGCTGCTCGCCTACGCCGGCAAGGGTCAGCGCCAGCGCGAGCGCGTCAGCCTGCGCAGCTACATCGAGAGCATCCGCGAGCTGCTCTTGGCCACCGTCGGCGAGCACGCCAGCTTGGAGATCCAGCACGGCCCGCCCTGCGAGCTCGAGTGCGACGCCAAGCAGCTCCAGCAGATCGTCGTCAACTTGGTCCGCAACGCCGCCGAGGCCATCGGCGAGCGCGAGGGCGCGGTGATCGTGCGCACCGGCCAGGTCGAGATCGACGCGAGCGCGGCCGCGGCCTTCGAGCTGCCGGGGCCGATCAGCCCCGGCCGCTACGCCAGCCTCGAGGTCGAAGACGACGGCGTGGGCATGGACGAGGACACGCGCACGCGGATCTTCGATCCCTTCTTCAGCACCAAGTCCGCCGGCCACGGGCTGGGGACGGCCAGCGTCTTGGGCATCGTCCGGGCCCACGGCGGCGGCCTCGAGGTCGAGAGCAACCTCGGCCACGGGACCCGCTTTCGCCTGCTGCTCCCCGCAGCCACGCCCAAGCGTGCGCCCAAGGCCTTCGCCGAGGTCAACCTCCTCCAGGCCGACGACCGCGCGGCCCTGGTCCTGGTCGTCGACGACGAGCCGCGGGTCCGCCGGACCATCGTCGACGCGCTCAAGAACCACGGCCACTCGGTGCTCGAGGCCGAGACCGGGACCCAGGCCCTCGCGCTGATCGACCAATTCGGCAGCGAGCTCGAGCTCGCGGTCCTCGACGTCGACATGCCGGGGATCGGCGGCGTCGACATCTTCGAGGAGCTCCGCGCACGCCGACCGACGCTGCCCGTGCTCTTCAGCAGCGGCTTCGACCAGCCCGAGCACGCCCGCAGCCACACCGACCACAACGTCGACTTCCTCCCCAAGCCCTATCGACCGCAGATCCTGGTCGAGCGCGTCGGCCGGATGCTCGGGCGGACCCGCCGACGAACCTGAACGATCGCCCGCGTGATCTTCGGGCTGGTGTTCGCGTTCGCGGCGGTCCAGGAGCCCGTGGTGAAACCCAACACGACACCTCGCTTGGTCCTTCCGCCGATGGCGTTGTCGCCAAAACTTGCGGTACGCCCGGTACAGCGGCGTTTTGGCTTCGCGCCCTCGACGAAAACCCCGGCGCGAGGAGCCGCGCTGGGTTCCACCACGGGCTCCTGGGCCGAGGACGAGGGACCCCAGTTGTTCACCGCGGCCATCACGGCGCAGGGCCTGGGCCCCGCCCGCCGCGTCGATCGGGATCCCCCCCGACGCCGAGCCCCGCTCGTCGGCCGAGGGCGCGCTGCTCGTCTCGAGCGTCGCGCTCGATCTCTCGCGTCTGTTCGGCGAGGGCGAGCTCGAGCCCGGCGCCCGAGACGAGCAGCGCGCGGTCTTCGTCGCGCGGGTCTTCGTCACCGATTGAGCCTTGGACCCGCCCCCGGGCCATGCCAAATTCCCACGCGTGGCCTCCCCGGACCCGCTCGCGGCTGCGCGCCGCCCCTCTCCCCTGCGCGCGCTCCTGGTCGCGGGGCTGATCGCCGGCCTGGGCGTGGGCGCCTGGTCCCTGCTCGGCGGCGGCGGCGAGGGCCAGGCCGAGGACCCCGCCCGGGTCCTGCTCGTCGCCCCCAACACCGAGCTCGTCGAGTTCCTCGAGCACGAGGGCTTCGATCCCCTGCACATGACCGCCGCGGAGCTGATCAGCGAGGGTCGGCGCGGCGCCCCGGAGCGCTCCGAGCTCGACGCCATGGCGCGCTTCGCCGACCGCCAGGGCATCGGCTACCTCGCCCTCGATCTCGCCCACGGCGAGCGCTACGACTTCTCGAGCCTCGACCCCGCGCCCGAGGGTGCGCTCGAGGCCCCGCCGGGGGCGAGCTTCGCCGTGCTCTCCGTGGGCGACCTCGGCCGGCACCTGCGCTTCGCTGGCCCGCTCCCCGAGGTCAGCCACGACAAGCCCGCGGGCGAGCAGGTCGGGCTGCTCCTGGCTCTCTTCGCCCAGCCAGCGCTCGCCAAGGCGCGCACCCGAGCGGCCAGCAACGACCTGATGATCCGCTTTGGCTCGGCGGGCACCGTCGATCACCTGCTCGCCTACGAGCGCGCGCGCGAGGTGATGGCGCGCCAGCTCGAGGCCTGGCGCGAGCTCGCCGAAGACGAGTCCGCGGCGACGGACGCGGGGCCCCCGATCGAGCTCGCCGATCCCTTCGAGCGCCTGCTCGCCTGGCCGCTGGCCAACGGCGAGGTGCTCCTGGCCAGCGCCGCGGGGGCCTGGCACAGCGTCGACGGCCTCGCCAGCCGCTGGGGTCGCGAGGGCGGCAACGCGGCCCATTTTTTCGTGCTCGGGCCGCCCTGGGATCAGCCCCAGCGCCGCCCCTGCCCCGACCTCCCCGAGACCCTCGACATCGACGAGGGCTTCGTCATCGGCCCGGCCGGCGACGCCCTGCTGATCCCCGCCGATCGCTGGGTCTCCGAGCTGTGGGTGCTCAGCGGCGAGGGCTGCCAGTTCGAGGCCCGCGGGCAGATCCGCCGGCTCGGCGACGGCTCCCTCGGGATCCCGCGGGCCAGCGGGCACACGGCCGCGGTCATCGATGGGAAGCTGTCCTGGGCCGACCTGCGCATGCGGGCCTATCGACAGCTCGCGCTGCCCGGGGTCTCGCTGCGCGACCACGCGCTGCGCTGGCTCGACGACGACACCGTGATCGTCCCCGCGAGCCTCGACCTGGCCGAGGCCGCCGCGGTCGAGTCGGCCTCGACGCCTGGGGCCCCCGCTGGCCCGGCCGAGCTCGACGAGCCCGCGAAGCACCTCGACGCCCTGGTCTGGATCCGCCTGCCGCCCGCGCGCGTCGACGACACCATCGAGCTGGCGATCGTCCCCATCGACGCCCTGCTCTCGCCCTCTCCCACCCCTTCGCCACCCCTTCGCCCCCCCCCCTCGCCCTCGATGGCGCAGGCCTCGGACTACGCGCTCGTCGACCTCTTCCCCCTCGTGGACGGGGCCTCGGTGATCGCCCACGTCGACGGCCCCGAGGGAGGGCGCCTCGTCCAGATCGGCTGGCGAGCCGAGGCAGCCGAGGCGTGGACCAACGCCTTGGACCCGGACTATCGCCTCGCCGCGGCCATCGCCCGCGGGCGCGAGGGCGTCGAGCTCCGCCCCCGCGTCGACGCCCTCCCCCGGGAGGCCAGCGAGCTCACGCTCTCGCCCACGGGCAGCCACGCCGCCTGGGCGGCGTCCTTTGCAGCGCCCGGCGAAGACGGCGATCCGGCGGACGCCTACGAGATCGTCGTCTTGCCCCTGGGTCCGCGCCACGAACCCGCCGCGCCCCAGCGCCTGACCCACAACGCCCGCAGCGATCAGGCCCCGCGCTTCGCCGCCGACGGTCGACTGCTGATCTTCGACAGCCGCTACCACCCCGACGACGAGCTGCCGATGATCGAGTCCGTCCGCGCCCTGCCCCTGCGCTGAGGTCTGCGGGCGCGCAGCCGCGCACACGTGCTACCTTCGCCGCATGTCGCCACTGGGTGAGCCGCAGCGGCCCGCCGCGCTCGATCCACTCGAGGGCGACTTGCTGCGCACGGCCTCGGCCCACCTCGCGCGGCCGGATCCCGCCGAGCGCCGCGCCCTCGGAGAGGCGGCGGCGATGCTCTCGCTGCTCACCAAGATCGACGATCAGGTGATCGACGCGCTCCCCTTCCACGGCGGCCCGCTGCGCGATGGCCTGGTCGCCAGCCTCCCGGGCGTCCACCTCGCCGCGCGAGAGCCCGCGCGCTGGCGGCGAGCCTTCGTCGAGGGCGAGCTCGCCGAGCTCTACGCCGCCATGGCGGGCGCCCTCACGCGCTGCGCTCAGCTCAGCAGCTGCTCGAAGAGCGCGAGGGACTCGGCCTCGGCCTCGTCGACCCGCGCGTCGGCGTTGACCATCTCGCGGACGGCCTCGAGGAAGAGCTGGCGGTGCTCCGGCGGGACCTCGGTGGGGTCGACGTCCTCGGGGCGCGGCGGATGCTTGAGCCAGCTCTCGACCTGCTTGCGATCCTCCTCGAGGCCGAGGCGCGAGATCATGTTGCCGACCAAGGTCCGCTCCTCGTCCTGAATCTCGAGGTCGGCCCAGGCGAAGGAGCACACGAACTTCATCAGGCGCAGGCGGTCCTCGCGAGGCAGCGACGCTGGCATGGCAGCACCCTACCACGGCTGGGGGTCCCGAGGGGTCAAAAGCCACCTCGTCTGGGGGGAGCGACCCCCGTGCCGGCCGGCCCGGCAACCCAGGATCAACTCCAGGATCCGGCTCAGGATCCGGGCTGCATCAGCCCATCGGCGAGATCCAGCCAGCGCAGCCCCCGGGGCAGGCGCAGGGCCGGCGCCAGGTACTCTGCGGGCGCGTCTGCGAGCGCGCTGACCCGAGTCCCCTCGCTGGGGTGGCGCGTCACCAAGGTGACCTCCTGGGGGTCGAGCTCGGCGACGACCAGCGGGCTGCGGGTGGCGATCAGCACTTGCGTGGGGTTTCGTGCGTCGACAGTGAGGTCACGCAGGAGCCTCATGACCTCGCGGACCAGCGCGGGCGAGAGGCCGGCCTCGGGCTCCTCGATGAGCAGCAGGCGCGGGCGATCGGCGAAGCGCAGCGCCTCCCAGGCGAGCATCCGCATCACGCCCACGCCCACGTCCAGCGCGGGCACGCGCTGGCCGTCGAGGGTGCGCACGAACAAGTTCTTGGTCACCGGCGAGATCGTGTTGACCTCGATGCCGCCGATCCACGGGAACAGCCCGCGCAGCCGCTGGGTGACGCGATCGAAGGCGTCGTCGCTCCGAGCCAAGATGCGATCGTAGACGCCCGCCAGGCCGTGGCCCTCCTCGTCGAAGAGCACCGGGGCGCCCTCGGCGAGCAGCGGGCTGTCGCGACACAGCGCGCTGTTGTGCAGGTGCAGCTGGCGGCAGTCGAGGCGACCGCGGATCTGCTCGGCGAAGCCGGCGACCGGCGCGGGGATCTCCGAGGCCCACTGGAAGTCGGGCGTGATGTGCCGGTAGCCCAGCCACTCGCCCTGCATCGACTCGCGGATGTAGGTCTCGAGGGTCCGCGATCGCGGCGCAAAGCCGACGTTGAAGCCCAGGCTGCCCGCGAACTCGGCCGTCAAGCTGACCGTGTCTCGGGCCTTGGCGGGGATCAGCGGGGCCTGGCGGCCGTCGATCTCCAAGGAGATGAAGCGCGACAGCGCCTGCACGGCCTTGAGGAAGGTCGACTTGCCCACGTCGCTGGGCCCGACCAGGGCGTGCAACGGCGTCGGCTTGATCTCGGCCCGACGGATGCAGCCGTAATTCTCGATCTCGAGGCGCTTGATCAAGGCCCGGGCAGTGTCGCCCGTTCCCTCGCCAAGATCCAGGCCAGACCGCCGACCCGGCGCGCGGGCTGGCGCTCGGCCCCCTGTGACTGCGGGCGACGCGAGGTCGACCGCAGCCACGCGAGCGCGCGACTTTTGAACGGCTCAGTGCTCGACGCGCGGGAGGCGATAGTACTCGACGCCGATGTCCTGGAAGTCGGGGCGGTTGGCCTCCCCGACCCGGGCCACGGCGAAGGTGTCTTCGAAGCCCGGCAGCCCCTCGACCTCGCGGCCGTCGTGGAGCGCTTCGTACTGCTCGCGATCGAGATCGACCGCGCCCCCGAGGGCCTCGGCGAAGCCGATCCGCGCGGCGGCCTCGCGCCAGGTCGGCATGACCCGCGCGGGGATGGCCTCGGCCGCGTCGCCGCTGCCGTAGCCGACGAGCAAGACCTCGGCCCCGTCGAGATCGCGCCCGCTGGTGTGCGCGTCCTCGAAGCCGGCGGCCAGCCACGCGGGCAGCGAGGCGGTGTAGAGGTTGCCGACCTCGCGCACGAGATCGCTGCCCAGGCCGAGCTTGTCCGCGAGCAGGCCGCGGAACCACGCGCCGCCGCGCAGCACCTTGGCGACCTTGCCCAGGGCGACGTAGGGATCGTGGTTGGCCCCGCGCTCCCGCGCCTCCGACCACAGATCGAAGCCGTGGTCGCCGGCCTGCACCAGCTCCTGACGGACCGCGTCCGCGGCCACGCCAGCTTGCCCGCACAGCTCTTCGAACTCGCCGCGCCCGGGCGTGCCCTCGGGCGCGCGGGCGAACTCGCGGGCCATGGCCGTGGCCAGCGCGGCGCCAGGCAGGTGGTGATAGGGGCGGTGCATGAACACCGCGGCGAAGGACTCGAAGGCCGCGCGACGATCGCCTTGGGCACCGAGGCGCTCGAACATGCCGTCGAAGGCGGCCATGACCTCGTCGATGTAGCACAGCGTGCTGTACTTGCCGTTGAACACCGGGAAGTCCCGGGGCCGCGCGCCCTCGGGCACGTAGCCCTCCATGAAGTGGCGCGCGAAGGGCTTGCGGAAGTCGTAGCCGCGGTAGCTCGAGGCCGAGCCCGCGCGCGCGAGATCGAGGGCCACGAGCCGCGGGTTGCTCTCCATCGCAAAGGCCACCGCGCCCGCGCCCTGGGTCTGCTCGCCAGAGCTGCCGCGCTGGTATTCGGCGATGTCCGAGCTGATCACCAGCGCCAGGCGACCGCGACCTTCGCAGGCCAGGTAGCGCGCGGCGGCCTTGGTGGCATAGACCCCGCCCAGGCAGGCGTGCTTGAACTCGGGCACCTCGCAGTCGCGCGCGAGCGCTGGCAGCCCGCGCTGGCGCAGGGCCGCGTCGACCATCCCGCGCACGATCACCGCGCCGGCTGCGTTGTCCGTCGAGGACTCGGTGCCGAGGCCCAAGAAGCCCACGCGCCGCGGGTCGAGATCGTTTTGCAGGATCAACCGAAGCGCCGCGTTCGCGGCCATGGTGTAGGCGTTCTCCCTCGGGTCGCAGACCCGAAAGCTCCGCCCGACCACGGCGCCGACTTTGGCCCAGGGCGCCCCGGTCCACGCGCACCACTGCTCGAGATCCACCCGCAGCCTCGGCAGGTAAATCGAGATCGCGCTGATGCCCGGAGTGTTGGTGTCGCTTGCGTCGCTCATGTCTCGGCGAGCTTTCGACCCGCGCTGGCGGGCGTGAAGAGAACTCGATCACGCGGAGGGCACATAGTGACCGCCATCACAGTATATGCGCACTTTACGCGACCTGGGTTTGAACTACGTTCTCGAGCCACCACCAGCGCTCGGCGCGTATCTGCGCCGAGCGAGGGCGGGGTGAACACGCGGTCCACCGGGAGAGCCCCCCGCGGATCGGCCCTCAGCTCATCAGCGCGCCGGCGACACAGGCCGTCGAGAAATTGGCCAGGGTCGCGGCGACCAGGGCCCGGACGCCGAGCTCGGCGATGTCCTTGCGGCGGCTGGGGACCAGCGCTCCGAGCCCGCCGATCTGGATGCCGATGCTCGACACGTTGGCGAAGCCACAGACCGCGAAGATAGCGATCGCGTTCGAGCGCGGGCTGATCTGATCGGCGACGGCACGCAGGTCACCGAAGGCGATCAGCTCGTTGAGGATCGTCCGCGTCCCGAGCACCGCGCCGACCTCCTGGCAGTCGGCCCAGGGCACGCCCATCAGCCAGGCGATCGGCGCGAGCAGCCAGCCCAGGATCATCTGCAAGGTCAGCGGCTCCCCGCCGGGCGTCCAGGGGATGGCACCGAGGCCGCCATTGATCAGCGAGACCAGAGCGATGAAGGCGATCAGCATGGCGCCGACGTTGACCGCGAGCTTGAGCCCGTCGGAGGTCCCGGCCGCGGCGGCGAGCAGCAAGTTGGAGTCCTCGGGCTTGCTGAGCTCGAAGGAGCCTTCACCGAGGGTCTCGGGCTCTTCCTCCTCGGGGATCATCAGCTTGGCCATGACCACGCAGGCGGGCGCCGTCATGGCCACGGCCGCGAGCAGGAACTTCATCTCGACCTGGCCGATCGCCACGTAGGCCGAGAGGATCGCCCCCGAGACCGTGGCCATGCCGCTGACCATGACCAAGAACAGCTCGCTGCGCGTGAGCTTGGCGAGGAAGGGACGGATGGTCAGTGGTGCTTCGGTCTGACCCATGAACACCGCGGCGCCCACGGACAGCGACTCGGCCCCGCTCGTGCCCATGGTCTTGACCATGATCTTGGCGAGCACGCCGACGATCAGCTGCATGACACCGAGGTGATAGAGGACGGCGAAGAGCGCGGCCACGAACACGATGGTCGGCAAGATCTGAAACGCAAACACCACGCCGAGATTGGACGCTCCGCCACCCTGGACACCGAGGTCGCCGAAGACGAAGGCCGATCCCGCGTAGGAGTGGGCCAATATCGCCGTCACGAAGTTGGCGAGCTTCTCGAGCGCCCACTTCCCCCAGGGCACCCACAACAGGACCGCTGCGAGCGCCCACTGGGAGCCGACGCCCCACAGCAAGACGCGCAGATCGACCTTCTTGCGGTTGCTCGAAAACGCAAAGGCGACGCCGAGCATGACCAGGGCGCCGAGGACCGAGACGAGCCGATGGATTCCCAAGGCCGGGCCATGCTACGGCACCCCGCCTCGCGGTTGGGCTCGATCATCGAGCGCTTTTTGCGCCCGAGACCACCTTTGAACCGAAGAGGGCCGAAGATGATCTCGAGGACAGCCGCTCGAGCTCGCCCTCGCGCGGATCCCCTGCGGTCGAAGCGCGGCTTCGCACCCGGCGAATCAGGCGATTTGGCGGGCTTTTCTGCTACCGTCGGGTGCGTGTCCGACACGCACACCGACGATGCGACGCTCGCCGTGCGCTCGCCGCTCTCCGTAGGTGAGTTGTTCGCTGGGCGCTACGAGATCGAGCGCGTGCTCGGCCGCGGTGGCATGGGCTCGGTGTTCCGTGTCCACGACCGCGAGGTCGGCGAGGTCGTGGCGCTCAAACTCCTCGACATCATGAGCGCCACCCCGGAGGTGATCGATCGCTTCCGCCGCGAGGTCCGACTCGCCCGCAGGGTCACCCACCGCAACGTCGCCCGCACCTACGATCTCGGCGAGTTCCAGGGCTGGCGCTTCTTGACCATGGAGTACGTCGACGGCGAGAGCCTGCGGACCTTCCTGGCCCGCAACCGGCCGTCTCACGCCCGCGCCATCGACTTCGCGCGACAGATCGCCGAGGGCCTCGCGGCCGCCCACCAAGCCGGCGTGATCCACCGCGACCTCAAGCCCGCCAACGTGATGCTCGAGCGCAGCGGCCGAGTGGTGCTCACGGACTTCGGCATCGCGCGGGCGCTCCAGGGCAACGACGCGACCTTGCAGACCGGCGGGCTGCTGGGCACCCCGGCCTATATGGCGCCCGAGCAGATCTCTGGCGACCGCGTGGGCGCGCCGGCCGACATCTACGCCCTCGGGCTGATCCTCTTCGAGATGCTCACCGGTCGCCTGCCCTTCTCGGGCGACACGGCCATGGCCATGGCCATGGCCCGCATCAACCACCCGCTGCCCGATCTCCGCACCCAGACCGACGTCCCGCCCGAGCTCGTCGGCGTGCTCGAGGGCTGCCTGGCCCGGGGCAGCGAGCGGCGGATCATCAACGCCGCCGAGGTCGTCGAGCGCCTGGCGAGCAGCGCCGTCGACTTTGGTCGCGACGACGGCCCGCTGAGTCTGGCCACGATCAACGTCGACACCAACATCTCGGCGCTGCCGCCGGCCCCACGCACGACGGCGCTGACCAGCGTGTCGACGCCGACGACGACCACCTCGGGCCGCGCCCTGGCCGTGCTCCCCTTCCGCTACCGCGGCCCCGAGGCCGAGCTCTACATCGCCGAGGCGCTCAGCGACGAGCTCATCGACGTGCTCTCGACCATGCGCGGGCTCAAGGTCTCGGGCAGCGGGGCCACGGCCCGCTTCGCCGAGGCCGGCAGCCGCGACCCGCGGACCATCGGCCGCGAGCTCGGCGTCGACGTGATCGTCGACGGCACGGTGCAGCTCGCCGGCAAGCGCGTGCGGATCTCGGCGCGGCTGCTCGACGTCGGCAGCGGCTTTCAGCTGTGGAGCGAGCGCTACGACGGCCCGCTCTCCGACGTGTTCGAGCTCCAGGACAAGATGGGCAAGCGCATCGCCGAGGCCCTGCGCCTGAAGCTCGAGGACATCGCCCACCGCGGCGAGGCCCCGGCCGACGCCGTCGAGACCTACCTGCGCGCGCGCCAGCTCGCCCGCGCGTGGGACTGGAAGGGGCCCAAGGGCGCGGTCGTCTGCTACGAGCAGACCCTCGCCCTCGCCCCCGAGTTCAAGCCGGCGCTCTCGGGCTACGCGATCGCCTGCCTGCGCGCATGGTTCGTGCCCCGCGACCTCGCCGACGAGCCCGACTGGCGCGCCAAGGCAGACGCCGCCGTCGCCAAGGCCCTCGAGCTCGCCCCCGAGCTCGCGGAGACCCAGCTGGCTGCGGCCATGCACGCCGTCCACCACGGCGAGTATCGCTCGGCGGCCGGCTACCTCGCCGCCTCGCTGCGCATCGCCCCGACCTACGCCGCCGCTCACGAGTACCTCGGGCGCCTGCAGCTCGAGGCCGGGCGCCCCGAGCAGGGCGTCGGCCACCTCGAGTTCGCCCTCGAGCTCGACCCCAGCTTGGTCTTCGTGCTCCCGGACATCGCCCGTTACAAGGCGCTGCGCGGCGACGCCGAGGGCTTCGCCGCCCAGATGGCTCGCTTCGCCGAGGTCACCGGCGCGCGCCCGGAGATGCGCGCCATCATGCTCGACATCCGCGCCAGCACCTGGCTCGACGATCGCCAGCGCGTCGATCAGGCCCACCAGATCCTGCTCGAGCACATCCCCGAGGCCTCGCTGACCAGCGGCTTCGCGCGGATGATGGCCAGCGAGGCCGTGAGCGAGGACGAGCTGCGCGAGAACCTCCAGCACGTGTGCGCCGCGGCCCCAAACCCGCGCTTCACCTCCATGGTCCGCCAGTTCGCCGCCGAGGTCGCGGCGCGCCACGGCTTCGACGACCTCGCCCTCGAGATCATGCAGGAGGCCGCGGAGAGCGTGCTCGTCGATCTCGACTGGCTCGAGCACTGCCCGCTCTTCGATCGCCTGCGCGCGCGCCTGGCCTTCGAGGGCATCCGCGCCCTGGTCCGCAGCCGCGCCGAGGCCATCTGGGTCACGCCGCGGATCAACAGCCGAGACTGAGCTGGCCGCTCGCCGCGTCCGCGCTACACTGCGCCGTCATGGACGACCTCGTCGTCAACGACACGCTGAGCATCCCCGCGCGGGAGCTCTCGTGGACGGCCTCGACCGCCGGTGGGCCCGGCGGCCAGCACGTCAACAAGGTCTCCACCAAGGTCTTGCTGCGCTGGGATCTGCCCCGCTCCCAGGTCCTGCCGGCCTGGGCGCGCGAGCGCCTGCGGAGCATGGCCGGGCGCCGCTTCGACGCCGAGGGCTGCGTGCTCGTCAGCTGCGCCGCGACCCGCAGCCAGGACCGCAACCTCGAGCTCGCCCGCGAGCGCCTGGCACAGCTCGTCACCGAGGCCCTCGACCGGCCCAAGCGCCGGCGCCCGACCAAGCCCAGCCGGGCGGCCAAGGCCCGGCGAGTCGCGGCCAAGCGCCGCCAGAGCCAGAAAAAGGCAGGCCGCGGGCCCGTGCACGAAGGCTGAGCTGCCCGCGCAGCATTCGCCCTCGTGGGCGTGCGACCATCGCCGCATGGACCCGGCCCCGTCCACCCGCAAGGGTCTCGACGCCCGCGCCAACCGGGCCTTCGCTCTGGGTGCGCTGCTCAACGTCGGCTACGTCATCGCCGAGTTCAGCTACGGCGTGCTCGCCGACTCCGTCGCGCTGCTCGCCGACGCGGCCCACAACCTCGGCGATGTGCTCGGGCTGCTGCTCGCCTGGGGCGCCGCCTGGCTGGCGACGCGCTCCCCCACTGGCCGCCGAACCTACGGCCTGCGCAAGTCCACGGTCCTCGCCGCCCTCGCCAACGCCCTGCTGTTGATCGCGGCCACCGGGGCGCTGACCTGGGAGGCCATCGAGCGCATCACCTCCCCCGCGCCGGCCCAGGCCAGGCTGATGATGCTCGTGGCCGGCATCGGCGTGGTCATCAACACCCTCAGCGCCTGGCTGCTCCACCGCAGCGGCCGCGGCCACGGCCACGGTCACCACGACCACGATCACCACGACCACGATCACCACGACCACGATCATCACGGCCACGAGGACCTCAACATGCGCGGCGCCGTGCTCCACATGGCCGCCGACGCGGCCGTGTCCGTCGGGGTGGTGATCGCCGGCGCGCTCCTGGCCTGGACCGGCTGGGCCTGGCTCGACCCCGCGGTCAGCCTGATCATCGCGGCCGTGATCCTCGTCGGGACGTGGTCGCTGCTGCGCGAGGCCATCGAGCTCGCCCTGGACGCGGCCCCTCGGCACATCGATCTCGACGCCGTGCGCGGGTACCTCAGCAGCCAAGCGGGTGTCCTCGCGCTCCACGATCTCCACGTCTGGGCCCTGGGCACCACGGAGGTCGCGCTCACCGTTCACCTGGTCGTGGACCAGCCCGAGCGCGCGCAGACCTTGCTACGAACAACCGGGCGCGAGCTCGAGAAGCGCTTTGGCATCGCGCACACGACCTTGCAGCTCGAGCCGCCAGACATCGACTGTTCGCAGCGCTGCGAGTGATCTCGCTGACCCAGCGGGCGCCGAGCCCCGCTGGCGTCCATGGCACGTTATGCTCCCGCGCCATGAATGCCCTCGACATCTACCTGCTGTGCACGGTGGCCCTCGCCTGCAACCTGTGGTTCCTGACCTTCGCCACGGGCTTCTTCCGCGCCAAGACCAAGACCTTCGTCAACGCCGAAGACGCCAAGGCCTTCGAGGGCAAGCTCGACGCGCAGGAGGTCGAGCCGGTCTTGCGCGTGCAGGCGGCCCACCGCAACGCCCTCGAGAGCATCCCGCTGTTCTTGATCCTCGGCTTCCTCTACGTGCAGACCAGCAGCCCGAGCACGACGGGCGCCATGGCCTACCTGATCTCCTTCACCGTGCTCCGCTGGCTGCACTCCATCGTCTACCTCAAGGGTCTCCAGCCCTGGCGCACGATCTTCTTTGGGCTCTCGGTGCTGGTGATGGTCGGGCTGGCGGTCCAGCTGGCGATCGCGGCGCTGAGCTGAGGCCACCGTGCACCGCCACGCGCCCTGCCCTCTCGCGCACCTCTGGCTCGGCCTCGGCCTGTGCTCGGCCTGCGCCGCGCCGCCCACCACCACGCGCTGCACCGACACCCCGCCCGCGGCCGTGACGAACGCTGCCCAGGCGCGAGACGCCGCCGAGGACCCCGCCGCCAGGATCACGACCGGCGCTCCCCTGCCCGCCGACGCCGGCGTCCCGGCGCCCCCCGGCGAGCAGCGCTGGCTGGCGAGCGACCCCCACGTGCCCTTCTTCTCGCTTCGCCCCGACGAAGACGGCGGCTCGAGGATCCACGCCCACGAGCCCGAAGACTGCACAGGCTGGGCCGTGCCAGGCTCGCGCTGGCACGCCGTGGGCCGCCACGGCGCGCTCGTCGGTGCGTTCGTGCTCACTGGCGGCGAGGGCTACGACGTCACCAATTGCTACGAGCTCGGCTTCGAGCGCGAGAGCGGTGAGCTCGGCAGCGGCCTGCTGGTCACCGGCGCCTACCAAGCCCCCGCGCGCTCGCTCGCCTGGACGCCCAGCGCCGCCGAGCGCACCGCCCTCGCCGGCCGCGTGGCCGAGATCGACGGCCTCTTCGAGGTGCCAGCCCACGCCGATCCTCCGCCCGCCCTCGCCGAGCGCAGCCTGGCCTTCGTCCGCGCCGACATCGAGGGCGAGCGCGAGGGCGACTCGACGCGCTGGATCGCCGTTGGTGGCCGGTGGTTCGGGCTGTTCTCGCTCGAGCCCGAGCGCGCCGACCCGGCCCCACGCTGGCGCCTGCGCTACCTCGACGCCGAGCTCGCCGTCCATGGCTTCGTCCCGCCCATGGCCTACACGCCCCTGGCGGCCATCGACGCCGACGGCGACGGCGATCCCGAGCTCGTCGTCCACCGCAGCGACGGGCCGTCCTGGGATGACCTGCTGCTGATCCCCGGTGGCACGAGCTACGACGAGGGGCCCATGAGCACCGGCGGCGCGACGATCTGATCCGCGGCGATCCGAGCTGAGCCGCCCCGCTCAGATCCGGCCGACGAAGTGCGTCCCCGCCTGGCCCTCGAGGGCCTCGCGCAGGTGCTCGGCGTCGGTGATCAAGCCGCGCCGACCGCCGCGCTCCAAGAAGCCGTAGATCGCCTCGACCTTGGGCCCCATGGAGCCCTTGGGGAAGTGACCCGCGTCGATGTAGCGCCGGCACTCGGCCATGGTCACGGCCCCGAGGCGGCGCTCGTTGGGGCCGCCAAAGTCGAGGTAGACGCCGTCGACGGCGGTGAGGATGACCAGGAGATCGGCGCCCACGTCCGTGGCCAGCACGCTCGAGGTCAGGTCCTTGTCGATCACCGCCTCGATGCCCACGTAGTCCCCGGACTCGGGCTCCTTGACGCAGGGCACCCCGCCGCCGCCGGCCGCGATGACCAGGTGCCCCGCGAGCGCGGCCTCGCGGATCATGTGGCGCTGGATCACCTTGACCGGCCGCGGCGAGGGCACGACCCGCCGCCAGCCTCGCTGCCCGTCCTGCCCGATCTCCCAGCCCCACTGCGCCGCCCGCTGCTCGGCGACCGCCTGCGTCATCGCTGGACCCACGGGCTTGGTCGGCGTGGCGAAGGCCGGGTCCTCGGCGTCGACGATCACCTGCGTGACGACCGTGACCACGTAGCGCCGCAGCGAACGGGCGCGCAGCTCGTTGAGCAAGGCGCGCTGGAGCAGGTAGCCCAAGCTGCCCTCGGTCTGGGCGACGAGGGCGTCGAGGGGCTGCGCCGGCACCCGCTCGCGCGAGCGCTCGACCTGCTCGAGCAGATCGCCGACCTGCGGCCCGTTGCCGTGGGTGAGCACCAGGTTGTAGCCGCGCTCGACGAGCTGCATGAGCTCGGCGCAGATCCGCCGGGCGTTTTGCGTGGACTCGGCGTAGGTCCCTCGCTGACCCGGCTGCATGAAGGCGTGCCCGCCCATGGCCACGACCGCGGTCGGCGTCGACATGTCCGAACGCGTCCCCTCCCCTCGATTCACGACATCCATCATCCATAGCCTAGGGCGGCAGTCTGCTCGAAGCCACGTCCCCCGGAGACACCCCACCTCCGGCTCGGTCCGCACGACCTGGGACCGCGCTCGAATGTTCACACCTGCGACGCCGCAGACGCCCCCGCGTCCGGAGCACGCTGGTCGCCCCCACCTCGATGGGCCATGATAGCGGCGATGAGTGACGTCGACCCTGGCCGCTGGATCGCCCTCGAAGACCGCTACGCCGCCCACAACTATCACCCGCTGGACGTCGTCTTGACCCGCGGCGAGGGGCCGTGGGTGTGGGACTTGGAGGGCAAGCGCTACCTCGACTGCCTGGCCGCCTACTCGGCCGTCAACCAGGGCCACAACCATCCGCGCATCGTCACCGCGCTGATCGAGCAGGCCAAGCAGCTCGCCTTGACCTCGCGAGCCTTTCGCAACGATCGCTTTGGGCCGCTGTGCAAGCAGCTCAGCGAGCTCAGCGGCTACGAGCGCGTGCTGATGATGAACAGCGGCGCCGAGGCCGTCGAGACGGCGATCAAGGCCGCGCGCAAGTGGGGCTACGAGGTCAAGGGCGTGCCCGCCGGCGCGGCCAAGATCGTGGTCTGCGAGGGCAACTTCCACGGACGGACCACGACGATCGTCGGCTTCTCCACGGACGAGGGCGCGCGCGGAGGCTTTGGCCCCTTCACCCCGGGCTTCGAGGTCGTCCGCTACGGCGATCTCGACGCGGCCCAGCGGGTGTTCTCGGAGCAGGGCGAGGCGATCGTCGCGGTGCTCGTCGAGCCCGTGCAGGGTGAAGGCGGCGTGATCATCCCGCCGGCCGACTACCTCCCGGGCCTGCGTACGCTGTGCGACGAGCATCGCGCCTTGCTGATCTGCGACGAGATCCAGTCCGGCCTCGGGCGCTGCGGCGCGCTCTTTGCCCACAGCCTCAGCGGCGTGCGAGCCGACGGCGTGACCATCGGCAAGGCCCTGTCCGGCGGCCTCTACCCCGTCTCGGCCTTCCTCGCCGACGCCGCCGTCATGGACGTGTTCACCCCGGGCACCCACGGCTCGACCTACGGCGGCAACCCGCTGGCCTGCGCCGTCGCCGAGGCGGCCCTCGGCGTGCTCGTCGACGAGCAGCTGATCTCGCGCTCGGCCGAGCTCGGCGCGTGGATGCGCGACGAGCTCGAGGCCCTGCGCTCGCCGCATATCAAGGCGCTGCGCGCCATCGGCCTGTGGTACGGCATCGAACTCCACCCCGAGGCCGGCGGCGCCCGGCGCTTTTGCGAGGCCCTCCAGCGCGAGGGCATCCTCTGCAAGGAGACCCACACCCACACGATCCGCCTGGCGCCGCCCCTCGTCGTCGAGAAGGCCGATCTCGAGTGGGCCCTCGCCCGTCTGCGCGCCGTGCTCGGCGGCTGAGCCCGGCGCGGCCTGATCTCCTGCGCTCAGATCAGACCAGATCAGATCAGATCAGCGACACACGCCAGCCACACACTGCCCGAACTCGCAGTTCTCGTCCGAGAAGCACTCCTCCAGGGCCATGCCCAGGGCCTCGCTCTCGGCGCTGAGCAGCTGGGTCTTCGCCGGCTCGTCGGGGACGCTCGACCAGACCTCGACCTCGTCGGCGAAGCGCACGTAGAGCACGTGGCTCGAGCTGTAGATCAGCTCCGCGGGCTCGCCCTCGGCCGCGTAGAGGATGTTGTTGGCGAGGCCGAGGTTGTCGATGTCGTGGATGCGGATCACCCCGGAGTCGATGATGAAGAGCAGATCCTTCCAGCTGTATAGGCCCCCGGGGTTGAAGAGGCCGTCGAGTGTGGCCTCTGGCTCGGGGTTGCCCGCGGACACGGTCTCCGCGTCGTAGATCGCCAGCTTGGGCTCGCCGAATTGCGAGATCACCAGCTTGTCGCCGGCGACGATCAGGTCGTTGGCGTAGATCAGCGGCAAGCTCTCGTCGAAGTCGGCGTCGATGCCCACGCGGGTCGACGCCTGCTCCCAGATCCACAGCTGGGACCCGCTCGCCACGAAGGCGCGATCGCTGCCCTCGTGGATCGCCCCGAGCACGGCGAGGCCGCTGGGGATCTCGAGCAAGGCGTCGGCGACGCTGCCAGCGTCGATCTCACCGGCGTCTTCGAAGTGCACCATCCCCGCCTCGGTCACCATCCACAGCCCGCCCCCGGTGTCGCTGCGCATGGTGGTCCGCTCGGAGATCCAGCCGTCGTAGACAGCCCCCGAGGGCACCACCACGCTGGGCGCCGCGCCGTCTTCGAGAGCCTCGAGCGGTTCGAAGATCCGCAGGCCCCCGTTCAGATCCGCCGTGAACACGCGCTGACCAACGACCACGCTGTCGAGGAACACGCTCGTGCCGAAGCTGAGATCCGGGTCCGGGACGAAGACGTCGGAGAGCGCGGGATCGACCCAGGCCCGCGCCCCGGAGGCCGAGCTCAGCACCAAGCGCTCCGGCACCGGGATGAAGGCGCCGCCGCTATCCTCGTGACCGTCGGTGCTGCTCTCACCGTGGTCATCGGTGCTGCCACCGCTGTGGTCATCCGTGCTCTCCTCCGTGCTCTCCTCCTCCCCGCTGCCGCTCTCCCCCTCGACCCCCGAGCTCCCGCTCTCGACCTCGGTCTCCGAGCTCCCGCTCTCGACCTCGGTCTCCGAGCTCCCGCTCTCGGCCTCCGAGCTCCCGTCCTGGTCTCCGCTGCTCCCGTCCTGGTCTCCGCTGCTCTCATCCTGATCCCCGCTGCTCTCGTCCTGATCCCCGCTGCTCTCATCTTGCGACCCGCCGCCGCTCTCTTCTTCGTTGCCCGAGCTCCCGACCTCGTCAGTGTCCTCGCTCGCGCCCTCGCTCCCCTGCCCGAGTTCGTCGTCTCCAAAGGAGTCTCCGCACCCTGTGACAGAGAAAATTAGGCAGAGTGCGAGATGCGATCGAAGTGCAAAAAGCGTATTGAGAGACACGCTAAAATCTAGCAACCCCCTCTCATTTTGGTACACGAGGTGCCGAAAAACATTGTCCAGACACCAGGTCGAGCAAAATACGCAAACCCTCGGTGGCTGATGGACAGCCAGCGAGGGCGATATCGACCGGCATCGACGCGCCGGTCATTCAGACACCAAAAACTCGAGCTCAGGCCTTGGGCTTGGCCCAGGGATCTTCGATGCCCGCGTCCTCGAGGAGGACCCGCAGCAGATCCGAGCGGGAGCGCGCGCCCGTACGCGCGAGCACCTGCGACACGTGATACTTGACCGTGCGCTTGGTGCAGCCGAGGAGCTCGGCGATGATCGCGTCGGTGTCGCCCCACAGCAGGCGCCAGGCCGTGATGGTCTGCACCGGGCTGAGGCCAGCGACGAACTGCAGGCGCGCGAGGGCGTGGCGGATGTCGAACTCGATCGGCTGGGTCTGCAGCCGGAGCATCACGTCCTCTTCACTGGTGACCGCAGAATCACCGCCCTTTTGACCCAAGGCGACGCGCCAGGCCTGCGTGGCCCTGACGGTATTGCCAATGCCGGCCAACAGGCCCGCGTCCTCGACAGGTTTTTGAATGTAGCCATGCGCCCCGGCGCTCATCAGCTGCGCGGGGACCTCTTCGTCGTCTTGACCGGTGACGACCAGCGCCTTGGTCAGCGGCTTGTTGTCGAGGAGCACCGGGACGATGTCGAGGGCGGTGCCGTCGGGCAGCGAGAAGTCGAGCAGGGCCGCGTCGAAGTCACCTTGCTCGCCAATTGCGACCAACGCCTCCGCCTTCGTGGGGCAGCCGACGACGTCGTAGCCCGCGCCCTTGAGGGTGCGCAGGTACATCTCGAGCACGACGTCCATGTCCTCGACGACGAGGATCCTGGGCTTGGCTCGCGAAGCGCGGCCGAGATTGGGCGGAATGTCGGGGATCCAACGGTTGGCCGAGTCAATGTCGCTCACGTGAACCTCGAGTCTACCTTGCAAGATGGCGCGCTTTGTGTCCACGCCCACGTGCTTCAAAAGGCGCTATTGCCGTGAAGCCAAAGGGCAGACCCCCAAGAGGGGTTTGTGCGCTCACTCGCAGGTATGAGAGCATACACCAGCGGTGGCCTGTGCCCCAAGTTTGGGGGCACTTTAGCTGTCAAAAACGGGTCAGATCGACGAAGCGTTGGTACCGAGCGCCAATGTCCTCGGCCGAGAGCCCGCGCAGGGTGTCATAGGAGAAGCCCTGAACGCTGTAGCTGGCCATGGTCGAGCCCCAGATCACGGCCTCGCGGACGCTCTGCGCCGAGAGATCGCCAGCCCGCGCGAGGTGGGCCATGAAGCCGCCCGCGCGAGGTGGGCCATGAAGCCGCCCGCGAAGCTATCCCCTGCGCCTGTGGGATCGATGACGTCATCCAGTGGCAGCGCCGGCGCGGCGAACAGGCTGTCCTCTGGACCAAAGCACAGCGCACCGTACTCACCGCGCTTGATGACCACAGTCTGCGGGCCGAGCTCGCGGATCTTGCGAGCGGCGCGGACGAGGTTGGTCTCGGCCGTCAGCTGCAACGCCTCCTCCTCGTTGACCGTGAGCACGTCGACGCGTGCCAGGACCTCGAGCAGTTTGTCGTGGGCGATGTCGATCCACAGGTTCATGGTGTCGAGGCCCACGAGCCGCGGCCGGCCGTTCATCTGCTCGAGCACGTCGAGCTGGAGGCTGGGCTGAATGTTGGCCAGGAACAGGAACTCGCTGTCGCGATAGCTGGCGGGCAGCTTGGGCGAGAAGTCCTCGAACACGTTGAGGTGCGTCTCGAGGGTGTCCCGCGAGTTCATGTTCTCGTGGTAGCGGCCCTTCCAGCGGAAGGTCTTGCCCTCGCTGCGCTCGAGGCCCTCGAGGTCGACCTCGGCGCCCTCGAGATCGGCGATCGCCGCGGCCGGGAAGTCCTGACCGACGATGCCCACGAGCTGCACCGGGCACAGCGGCGCGGCGGCCATGGAGAAGAAGACCGCGGCTCCACCGACGCTCTCCTCGCGCTCGGCCCTCGGCGTGATCACCCAGTCGACGGCGACGCTGCCGACGACCACCAGCTTGTTCTTGGCTTGCATGGCGACTTACTCAGTCTCTGTTTTTACTTGGCTCGCGAAGTGCGCTGAGCCGACTAGCGAAGGTAGTGCCCCACGATGAGCTCGAGGCGCTCGCGGGTGCTCGCGGGGATCCGCGCGGGATCCGTGATCAGTGCGCCCTCGATGGCCCGCGGCCAGGGCAGGTCGGCGCAGCGCTCCGGCAGCGCGCGCGCGAGGGCGAGGACGATCTTGCGCACCCGGGCGACGTTGGCCTGCATGACCGCGACCACGGCGTCGACGCTGACCTCCTCCTCGGACTGATGCCAGCAGTCATAGTCCGTGGCCGTGGCCAGCAGCGCGTAGGCGATCTCGGCCTCGCGGGCGAGCTTGGCCTCGGGCAGCGCCGTCATCCCGATGATGTTCGCGCCCCAGCTGCGGTAGAGCTCCGACTCGGCGCGGGTCGAGAAGGCGGGGCCCTCCATGACCACCAAGGTGCCCTCACGATGCAGGGCCACGCCCTCGGGCTCGTCGGCGAGCACGGCCTCGGCGGCGTCGAGCAGGCGGCCGCGCAGGGCCGCGTCCATGGGATCGCCGAACTGCACGTGGGCCACGCAGCCTTGGCCGAAGAAGCTGGTCTCGCGGGCTTTGGTGCGATCGATGAGCTGGTCGGGGATCACCGCGTGGCCGGGCGCGATGGCCTCGCGCAGCGAGCCCACGGCCGAGGCCGAGAGCAGGTGGGTCACGCCGAGCTGCTTGAGGCCGTGCACGTTGGCCCGGTAGTTGATCTCCCCGGGCAGCAGCAGGTGGCCGCGACCGTGGCGCGAGACGAACACCGTCTTCAGCGGAGGCGCGCCATCGCGGGGCAGCTTGCCCACGGTGAACGCCCCCGAGGGCGCGCCAAAGGGCGTGTCGAGGGTGACCTCTTCGAGGTCCTCGAGCTCGTCCATGGCGTAGAGGCCCGAACCACCGATGACCCCGAGGACGACCTCGGCGCGGGCTTCGGGAGAGGCGGGGTGTGGCGCGGATTGAGTCATCGCAGCGGCCAGAGACGGCGCCCCTTATAGCGGGCGCGCCCTCAGCTGTCGATGCGCGGGCTCGTGAGCTCCGCCCCCGGTATGAGCGCATCCGTGACTCGGCGAGGAGATCCGAGCGGCCAGCGGGCCCGTCGACTCCTCTGGAGCGCACACTAGAGCGGCTGATTGCCGCCCTAGGAGCCCGTGGTGGAACCCAGCGCGGCTCCTAGGCGTCGTTGAACACGGCCTCGAGGGTCGAGGCGCTCAGCAGACGGTCGAGGTAGCGGTCGAGTGCGTCCATGCCGGCCGCTTCGATATGCGCGGCGTAGGCCTCCGGGAGCGCGCCAAAGCGCGCTCGCAGCAGCCGGGCGAGCACCTGCGCGCGCGCCTGTTCTCGGCCCTGCTCCAGGCCCTGCTCCAAGCCTCGTTCCAGGCCCTGCTCCAGGCCCTGTTCCAGGCCCTCGGCCAGCCCCTGCTCTCGCCCTTCAGCCCTCAGTTGTTCAGCGATGGTCATCACGACCTCCTCGGTCTCGGGGATCTGCGCGACGATCGTCGCATAAAAGTCCTCGTAGCGCAGGTCCCCCGTGACCAGCGCGACGTAACGCAGCAAGCGTGCCACCGCAGACGCCCCGTTGGGGCTCTGCCAGGCCTCGTGAAATGCATCCACCCAGTCGGCCAGCCCCCGCAAGAGCCGCTCCGTGTCCCGCCCGTCGCGCAGCAGCCACAGCGCGAGCTTGGGGAAGGCGTCGAGCGCCCGCCGGCGCAGCGCCTCGTCGTCCACCTGGCGCAGATCGTCGACCAGCAAGGTGTAACCAGGCACGTGCGTCGCCAAGCTGGGGATGGTCTCGGGTCGCGGCGAGAACATCTCCCCCAGCGAGCGCGGCGCCGTCCAGCCTTCGGGGGCGTGGCTGAGTACCAGGGGGATCGTCATCGGCAGCGGCGCGCTGGGTCCGGCGCGGTGGCGATCCCAGACACGCAGGAGGTACTCGAGCATGCGCTTGGGCATGTCGGGGTCGTTGCTGCTCTGGTGCTCCAGCAGCAGATAGAGCAGCGCTCGCTCGCCGCTGCGCAGGCTCGCGGAGAAGAGCAGATCGCTGTGGCTGTCGGCGAGGGCACGGTCGACGAAGGACCCCGCCTCGGGGCTGAGCGTCCCCCAGGCGATGCTCGAGGCGAGGTCCTCGGGCAACATGCCGCGCAGCAAGCCCGCGGCGTGGCTCGGGTCCTCGAAGGCAGCCTTGAACAGGGCGTCGTGGGGTCGACTCGTCATCCTGGACCAAGCTGACACCACGCTCGATCCAAGTCGAGGCCGAGCGCCGGAGCGCGGTGGCCCGCTGGCGGGCCGCTTGCCCTCGCGGCGACGTCAGCCCCCGACCAGGATGACGAGCACGAACTGCTCTTTCGCCCGCGAGATGCCCACCCCGACCTTCGCGCCCGCGGGGAGCTCCCGCCACAGCTCGAGGGTCAGCAGCATGTCGAAGCGCCCGCCGGAGACTTGGTGCTGCTCGAGGCTCGAGAAGCCCAAGGAGGCGATCGCCTCGCGAAAGTCCTGATCGTCCACGGCCGGGCCGACGCCCACGGACGCGTCGGCCCGCTGCTGGGCGAGCTTGGTCAAGCCAGCGTCCCAGCTCAGGGCGCCCACGCCGGCCTCGGCACGCAGCGCGTCGACCCCCTCGACGAGGGCCGGGCCGGGCTTCTCGGGGGCGTCGGCCCCGGGCTTGGCGTAAAAATTCTGGGTCAGGAAGACCGGGCGCGGGGCGTCGGCCGCAGAGGACTCGGGCTCCCCAAAGACCACCCCGATGCCGACGTGGCTGACGTCCTCGGCGAGCAGGTTGGCGCGGTGCCCCGGGCTGTTCATCAGGCTCTCGTGGACGCCCTTGGGCCCGTAGCCACGGGCGACGTTCTCGCGCACCACGACGCCGACGATGCCGGCGTGCTCGAAGCGGGCGGTGGCGTCGCCAGAGGTCGGCGAGACGTGGCCGACGAAGCCGTTTTGGGCCATGTCGGCGCTGTGCGCTGCGGCGACGGCCGCGGCGCGATCGTCCCAGGCCAGCGCGGGCAGCCCCCGGGCCGCGCGGGCCTCGTTGAGCAGATCGAAGTTGCCGCGCACGACGTCGGCGGCGGTGACCTTGGGGCCGAGGCGCTCGTAGACGAAGACGACCTCGCTGGGGCGCTCGACGCCGCAGAACACCCGCAAGTTGGCGACGACCTCGGGGCCGAGGCGGCCGTCGGCGAGGAGCTCGACCTGGTAGATGCCGTCGCCTCCGTCGCAGGGGACGTCGGACTGGATCGAGCCGTCGCTGCCGACCACGGCGGGCAAGCGCGCCCAGTGTCCGCGCGGATCGACACGCTCGATGCGAGGGGCCCGGCGCGCGCCGAGCAGCCGGCCGTCGACGCGCACCTCGCCGCCGGCGGCCACGGTCACGGGGATCGGCGCGAGCTCGATGCCCCGCTCGACCACCCCGACCATCATCCGCGTCTTGCTCCCCCCGTCGACCGCCGCCACGCCCACGCCCACGCGCCAGCGCGCCTGGGGCTGGGTCTCGAGGGTGCGCGAGACCTCCTCGATGATGGCCGCGACGGCGCCGGCGCAGTCGGGCAGCGGCTCGCGGTCACAGCCGTGCTCGCGCCCGGCGAGCTCGACGACGATCACCGCCGGCTGCGGATCCGCGACGCCGTGCCAGGCCATGAGCGCGTCGAGCAGCGTCGGCGGCATGTCGAAGCGGCTCGGGCTGGTCACCGCGAGGTCGCGGACCATGGCCGAGAGCGAGGGGTCGTGGGTCAGCGAGCCGCCAAAGGCGGCCTCGGCCTGAGAGAGGAGCTCGGCCTCGATGGGCGTCAGCGCGTGCTCGCGAGCGACGCCATAGGTCTGCGCCGGCTCACCGCTGGGCCGCGCGGAGGCCTCGATCTCGCGGATGTGCCGGCCCGTGCCCCGGCTGGGGTGTGGGGCCTCGCTGCTCCCCCCGCCGCCACTGGTCCCACGATCGCAGGCGGCCGCGCCCACGGACACCGCGAGGACGAGCAGCGTGGGCAGGAGCGAGCAGAGGCGCGAAGACGGCGATTTCATGGGTCGGTCGGGGTGTCGGAGAGGATGATCCGCGCAGCGTTTTGCCAGGCATGAAAGTCCGGCGCCAGCGTGGGGCTGAGCGCGAGGCCGTGCTGTGCCTCGCGATCGGGCTTCTCGAGGCGAAAGACGTTGCCGCGCAGCACCTGGCCGGGCTTGGGGGGGCACGAGATCTTGGTGTGCGCGCACAATTCGGACCAGGGAAACGCGAGCTCCACGCGCCAACCGCGATCTCCCCCCCGAGGATCGAGGGCGCCGTCGAGGCTCAGGGCGCTGCGCCAGCTGCCGTCCCAGCCCTCGTCGCCCTCGCGGTAGCGAGGGAAGCGGGCGTCGAAGTGGACGCCGCGCGCGGACACCTGATGCTCGAGGTAGCGGCGCGCCGAGTCGTCCGCGGCCCAGAACACCTCGAAGGCTTCCTCTCGATAGAGCGGATCGTCGCGCTCGCGGTGGGGCGCGTAGAGGTCGGGATCCGGGAGCGAGGCGGCGACGTAGAGCTGCGCCTCGTCCCAGGCGAACCACACCTGCGTGGGGCCGCCGAGCCCGGCTTCGAGAGCCTCGTCGGGCTCGCCGTCGAGGCTGGAGAGCAGGCGCGCGGGCGGGCGCATGCGCCAGACGGCCTCGTCGAGCTCACCGTCGAGGGTGATCGTCCCCGGCTCGACGCGCGCGGCCTCGACCGCCGTGGGCTGGCGCTCGACCGGCACGAGGGCCAGCACCGCCCGGCCGCCAATGTGGCGCGTGCCGTCCGAGAGCATCTCCGAGCGCGGGCCCGAGCGCACCCGCAGGTGGCGGTGACCCATGCGCAGCTCGAGCACGATCACGGCCCATGGCGCGTGCCACTCGGGACCCGGCGGCGGCAGCTCGAAGCGCTGCTCACCGTCCACGTCGATCGTCACGTCGATCCAGCGCGCGCGCGGATCTTCGCCCTGACCGGGCTCGCCAAAGGCGACCCCTTGCTCGGCCGCGCCGCGCGGCGGCAGCAGACCCAGGCGACCCTCCGCGCCCGCCAGACCCTCGGTCTCGAAGCGCAGGTGCACCGGCGACGGCGCCTCGCCGTCGACCCGAGTGGGGACCAGCGCGGCCGGCTCGACGCTGACCCCACGCAGCGCGCCGAGGGTGAAGCGGAGCGTGCCGCTGAACGCCTGCACGCCGGATCCGACCGCGCCCTCGCTCCCCTGCGCGGCGCCGTCCCCCGCGTCGAGCGGTCGCTCGACCACGGCGCGACGATCGGCGGGCGCGGCCTCCCCTTCCCCGCAGCTCAGCGCGGCACAAAAGAGCGCGAGCCCGGCGTGGCGCCGGCCGCTGTGCTCGAGCCCTTTGCGGCGCACCACGGCTAGCCTCAGAAGCGGAACACCAGGCCGCTTGCGGGAGAAGGGCCGGCGCCTCCCAGGCGCGCGGCGGCGTCGTCGTCTTCACGGCCGCGAGAGTTGGCCGTGGCGGCGACACCGACGATCGCCCCGGCGGTGGCGACGATCGCCCCCAACGTGACCCAGAAGTACCACTTCTCGATGATCGGCTTGCGCGGCGCGGGTGCGTCGACGACCGGCGGCGGCGCCTCGACCTTGGGCGCGAGGGCGGCCAGGCGATCGCTTCGCTCACGATCGAGGCGCTCGCGATGCGTCGACTCGGGCTCGTCCACGACGCTTCCCCGAGCCGCCTGCTCGAGCTCGGCCCGGGCCGACGCGATCGCCTCGCGCTCGGCCGCGGGCGCGTCCTCGGCGAGGCCAGCTTCCGCGCGATCGAGGGCCGCCACGGCCTGCTCATGGTCGCCGAGGGCCGCCCAGACCTCGGCCTCGAGGCGATGGTTGGCCACGCTGGGATCGGCCTCGCGCAGCGCGACGGCCAGCTCCCGCGCCGTCGTCAGATCCCCGTCGGCCAGCGCGCCCTCGACCGCCGCCGCGCTCGGGGTCACTTCGGCCGCCGCGTCCGCTGGCGCGCTCGGCTCGGCGCTCTCGTCGGGGCTCGGCGCCTCGAGACCTCCCGCCAGCGCGGGCCCAGGGACGGCCAAGGTCAAGCTCATCGCCACCGCGAGCGCGAGCCCGGCGCGGGCAGCTTGGAGTCGCAGATCAGTCGTCATAGACGTCGTCTTTGATGGTGGGCAACCCCGGCATGGGGGCGGTCTCGGGCGCAGGCGCGGTCTCGGGCGCAGGCGCGGTCTCGGGCGCAGTCTCGTCGGGCCGCATGTCTGGGTCGGTCTTTGGAGGCGCGCTTTTTTTGGGCTCGGAGCTTGGAGGCCGCTCGCTCGGCGGCGCGGCTTTTTGGGGCCTCGACGCCGGAGGTGGCGCCTCGACAGGGCTCGGCGCCGGCTCCTCCCCCTCCCCCTCCTTCGTACCCGACTCCTGCTCGCGTTGCTCGCGCTGACCGCCCTCGTCCACCAGGGCGCGCCCCGAGCCGCCCTCGCCCGCCTCCTCCCCGGGCTCCCCGCCCGCGCTCCCCCCGCCCGCGCTCCCGGGATCGCCGGGCTCGAGCGCTGCCCCCTGACCCCTCACTTCCTCGCCCGCGGCCGCCTCCTCCCCGGGCTGCGGCGGCGTCGTCGTGGGCCCCGAAGCGGACGAGAGCAGCGCGATCCCCCCGGCCAGGAAGAGCGCCCCCAGAGCCACGCCCCCCGCGACGATCCACCCGAGACCCCCGCGCGCCTTGGGCCGCTCGGGCGACACCGCGGCCGAAGCTGAGGCCGAAGCTGAAACCGCGCCCGCCTCGTCTTGCGCGTGCCGGTCATGGTCGACGCCAGCGAACACCAGGGTCTCGGCCCCAGCGGCCTCGCGCGAGCCCGTGGACGCCTCGATGATCTGCGTGGAGAGATCGACTGGGGCCGCCTCCCCCTGGCGCGCTGGCCCCGTCGACACGCGCGCCAGGGCCTCGCCCATCCGAGCGAGCATCGCCCGCAGCGACTCCGCGACCTCGGCCGCGCTCGGCCGCGCCTGCGGACGCTTGCTCAGCAGGCGCATGCACAGCGCGGCGACCTCCCCGGGGATCGCCCGCTGGGGGGCGGCCTGACGCGGATCGAGGGGCTCGGCGTGGACGTGCTGCGCCAGGATCCCCATGAAGCTGGCGGCCGAGAAGGGCACGACCCCCGTGAGCAGTTCGTAGAGGATCACCCCCACGCTGTAGACGTCGGCCGCGGGCCGCAGCGTCTCGCCCATGACCCGCTCGGGCGCGAGGTAGTAGGGCGTGCCGAGGATCGTCCCGCGCTGGGTCTCGAAGCCCGGCCCGCCGGCGGTGATCTTGGCGATGCCGAAGTCGAGGATCTTGACGCCCCCGGCCGCGCGCACGAACACGTTCGCGGGCTTGATGTCGCGGTGTACGACCCCGGCCTCGTGGGCCGCGGCCAGGCCCTCGCACAGCTCGGCGAGCACGGCCAGGCCCTCGTCGAGGCGCCCGGGTCGATCCATCCAGTCCTCGAGGGACTCGCCCACGAGGCGCTCCATGACCATGTAGGTCTGGGCCTGGCCGCTCGCGCCCACGTGGGTCGCAAAGTCCGAGACCGCGACGATCTGCGGGGCGCCGACGCGGCTGGCTGCGAGGGCCTCCTGGCGGAAGCGGGCGAGGGCCTCTTCAGAGCCCGCGCCGTCGCGGCGCAAGAGCTTGATCGCCACGCGTCGACCCAAGACGAGGTGCTCGGCCTCGTAGACCCGACCCATGCCGCCCTCGCCGAGCAAGCCGATCACCCGGTAGTGCGCGCCGATCATGGCGCCCGGCGCCAGCGCGGGATCTGGATCCGGGCGATCCTCACTGCCAAAGCGAAAGGGTCGCGTGCCTCGCCCGCCCGCCGAATCCTCGGCCGCCGCGCGTGGGTGAAAGTGTGGGCGCGAGGCCCCCGGATCCTGCTCCGGGTGCTTCGGCAGCCACGCGACCGTGCCCGAGCCCGCCACCGACGCGAGCCTAACACGGCGCGGCCCCCCGCCGACCACGGCGCCAGCGCCCACCCCGAGACCCCCTACGCCAGCTTTGCGAGGCGGCGCAAAATGCTGCTAAAAACTCGCCCCCGTGGCCAAGAGCACGCACAAGCTGGACGCCCTCGCCGCCTTGCTCGAGCGCACCGGCGGCCACCCCAAACGCATCGAGGCCGTGCGCCGCGCCCAGAGCTTTCGCCGGTCCTGGGTCGAGCTCGCCGAGGTCCTGTGTCGGATCCGCGCCGGCTCCCTCTACGAGCAGTGGGGTTACGCCGACTTCCACACCTACTGCCAAGAAGAGCTCACCCTCAAGCGCGCGACCGTCGACAAGCTGACGGTCAGCTACAGCACCCTCGAGCGCCACGCCCCCGACGTGCTCGAGCGCGACGGCATCGCCCGCAAGATCCCCTCCTACGACGCCCTCGACTACTACGAGCGCACGGTCGGAGACCTCGAGCGCTACTCCCAGGTCAGCGACCCGGGCGAGGACGGCGACGGCGAGGCCGCCAACGACGCCCCCCGCCGGCGCGGGCCCGTCCCCCAGGCCCCCTCCCCCGAGCTCCACCGCGAGCTCCAGGACGCCGTGTTCAACGAGGGCCAGCCCCTGGCCGAGCTGCGCAAGCGCTTCGATCCCCACTTCTTCCCGCAGCCGCGGGGCGCCGAGCGCCTCGATCGCATCAAGAAGGCCAACGCCCTCGCCCGCAAGCTGGCCGAGATCCTCGCCGAGATCGAGGACCTGCCCGAGCCCCAGGTGCGCAAGCTCGAGGCCCAGCTCGGCAAGCTGCGCGCGACCTTGGAGGAGCTCGCCGAGCCGCTCAAGGAGAAGGTCGCCCGCGCCCGCGCCCGCGCCGACGTGCGCGCGGAGGAGGCCCGGGCCAGCTTCGCCGAGCAGCTGCGCGAGCAGGCCAACGAGGCCGAGCTCAGCCTCGCCCGCAAGCGCAAGGACAAAGCCAAGGACTCCGCCAAGGCGGGGGATGGGCCGGCGGATCAGGCCCCGCGCAAGCGCAAGCGCGCCAACGAGGCCTGAAGCCGCCTGAAGAGGCCTGAAGCCGCCTGAAAACCGTTAGCATTCCGTGGTGGACGCCGCCCAGAACCTCCGCGCCCGGATCACGCGGCTCCAGCACTGGCTGATCCCCACCGACCCCGAGCACCAGCCCAGCCCGAGCCGGCGCCTGTGGCTGTTGATCGTCTACACGGTGCGCCGGTGGCTGTTCACGGATCGCTGCTCCGCCCTGGCCTCGGGGCTGACCTTGCAAACGATGCTCTCGGTCGTCCCCACGGTCGGGGTCACGGTCTTCTTCATCAGCAAGCTCGACCCCAGCTTTGGCAACCGCTTCGTGCGCCAGACCGCCTTCGCGCTCAGCCCCGAGACCGAGCGCGCCGACGAGATCGCCAACGCCCTCGTCGACCTCGCCGGCGGCGTGAACATCCAAGACCTCGGGCGCTGGGGCCTGCTGGTCGTGGTCGTGCTCGCCTTCTTGCTGTTCTCGACCCTCGAGAAGACCGTCAACCAGATCTGGCGCGTGTCTCGAAACCGCTCGCTGATCGCCAAATTCACGATGTTCTACACCCTGGCGAGCCTGGGGCCGATCGTCGTGTTCTACAGCCTCGCGCAGCCCGTGCTCGCGCGCGTGGGGACCTTGGCGATCACCCCGGTCGTGACCACGAGCTGCGGCCTGATCCTGGTCAATCGCTTCTTGCCCAATCAGACGGTCCGCTGGCGCGCGGCCGTCGTCGGCGGGCTGATCTCGGCGGCGCTCTTCGAGTTCGGCAAGATCGCCTTTGGCCACTACCTGAGCATGGTCGCGATCAACACCTACGAGGGCATCTACGGATCGCTGGCCATCCTCCCCGTGTTCGTGGTCTGGGCCTACGTCAGCTGGCTGATCGTCCTGCTCGGCGCCGAGACGACCTTCGTGGTCCACCACCTCAGCGCCGTCGCCCGCGAGGGCTACGTCCAGCCCAGCCACCGCGTTCAGCGGCGCCTGCTCCCCGCGCCCGGCCGAACCGCGGCCCGCCTGCTCCTGGCGATCGCCGACAACTACGACCGCTCCGCCGAGCTGCGCCGTGCCCACAGCCGCGGCGAGGATGAAAACCCTGACACCCGCCGCCCGGTCGGCATGAGCGTCGACGCGCTCAACGAGCGCTTTCAAATCGGCTTGGCGCCGATCGCAGCGATCACCGATCAGCTCGAGCAAGCCGGGCTGATCGTTCCGCTGAGCCACGACCAGGGCTATGTCCCCGGCCTCCCCCTCGAGCAGATCGAGCTCGCGCGAGTGCTGCACATGTTCGACGGTGGCGACGTCAAGGCCGCCCGCATGGACCCCCTCGCCGAGCTGTTCGAAGAACTCGACCAAAGCCAACAACGGAAAATTGGCGAATTGGACTTTCGGCAGCTGGTCGACATGGAACGGGCCCGGCGCGAGGGTCGGGACAAAGCGGAGCACCGCGTTCGCCGCGGGGCACTCACGAGCGTGAAAAGCTAGGGTTCTAGACCCCTGAACCTGCGTTTCGTCGGTGAACAAGTGGGCGGCTCGACGTCCACGCAGTACGCGAGGTCGCACGTTGCATGACATCAAATTCATGTACTGCACCGACTTGAAGCGTTGGCAGAAACACAAAGACATGTAGACTTGAAGCCATGGCATCCAGTCTTCGGTATTCGACCACGACGGTCCTGACTCTGTGCGCTTCGCTGTTCGCCCTGCCCGCCTGCGGCGACAGCAGCGAAGCCGAGGACGGTCCCAACTACGACAGCACCGACGACGACGTCGGCACCGACAGCTCCACTTCGGCAGGCGAGTCCGGGACCGCCGAGGAGAGCGGCTCGGGCACCGCCGAGACCGGCACCGCCGACGAGACCGGCACCGCCGACGACACCGGCACCGCCGACGACACCGGCACCGCCGACGACACCTCGGGCACCGCCGACGACACCACCACCGGCACCGCCGACGACACCACCACCACCGCCGATAGCGACATGCCTTGTCAGGAGCTCAGCGGTGAGGTCGCCCCGATCCCGCCCGACGTGCTGTTCTTGCTCGACCGCTCGGGCTCGATGACCGAGACCGGCTTCGACGCCCTCGACCCCGACAAGACCCGCTGGCAGTCGCTCTACGAGGCCGTCGAGGGCGTGGTCGACGACGGCGCCGACGAGTACATCGGCTTTGGCGCCAAGACCTTCTCCACCCAGGGCCTGGGCGCCTGCGGTGTGTCCGACGCCCCCGACGTCCCGATCGCGCTCAACAACGCCGCCACGCTCCTCTCCCAGATCCCCGGGCCCATGGAGATCGTCAACGGTGGCACGCCCACGGTCCTCGCCCTCAACAAGACGATGACCTACATGCAGAGCTACGAGTCGGACTCGGACAAGTTCGTCATCCTGATCACCGATGGTCGCTTCGACTGCGTCGAGGACGGCCAAGACGACGCCGCCTTGGCCGAGGCCGTGGGCTACATCGAGACCGCCCTCGCCGACCACGAGATCACCACCTACGTCGTCGGCATCGCGCCCTCGATGTTCAGCGGGATCATGGACCAGCTCAACGCCATGGCCGAGGCCGGCGGCGCGCCCTCGGGCATCCCCGGTCAGGAGTACTACGAGGCCAACGACGCCGACGCCCTCGCGGCGGCCCTCGAGCAGGTCGTCGAGGACAGCTACGGCAAGAGCTGCCTCGTCAACCTCGAGGAGGCGCCCTTCTTCCCCGACTACACCAAGATCGACGTCGACGGCGTGAGCTACGAGCTCATCGACGACTGCGACAGCGAGGACGGCTTCATCTACACCGGCGACGACTACCTCCAGCTCAAGCTCTGCGGTGCGGCCTGCGAGGCCTTCGGCGAGGTTCAGTCGGCCGAGGTTCAGTTCTTCTGCGACCCCGGCTGAGCCGAGGCGCGCTCGACTCGAGCTCGAGCAAGGAAAAAAGGGGAGCGGCCTTCGGGCAGCTCCCCTTTGCTTTTGCGCGCCCTCGCGTCGCGCTCAGTCTTCGCGCGGACGCAGGAAGAACCCGCTGATGCTCGCGCGCACGTTTTGACCCGCCGCCGGGCTGACCCGCGCGACCATGTGCGGCGCCCCAGCCAGGAGCACCAGGCGGTTGGGCTTGGGCATCACGAAGCTCCCGCAGCCGGCGGCCATCAACCGCTCGGAGTAGGCCTCGGTCTCGAAGCGGTAGGCCATGATCGGCAGCTCGCCCTCGCCTTCATCCTCATCCTCGTCCTCGGGATCATCGAGCTCTGCGATCAGCAGCTCGCCGCCCCAGTGCGCGTCCCAGCGCGGGTGGATGTAGTAGATGAAGGCCCCGGCATAGAGCGCGTGATCGTCGACGTGCCACGACAGGCCGGTGCCCCGGGGGTAGACGTAGGCGCGGGCGCTGAGCCGCTCCCAGCTCGGATCGATCAGCCCCGTGAGCAGCTGTGGCCGGGCCTCGAGCCCCGCGAGCACGTGATCGATGGGCGTGCCGCTGCGCTCCTTGGGCGCGAGGCACAGCTCGTCGCCGCCCAGGGGCACGCCGTCGTCGAGCTTCCAGGCGCCCGAGGTCCGGGTCACCGAGCGCAGCGGAGCGAACTGCAGGTCCGTCCAGAGCTCGGACCAGGCGTCATCGTCGAGGAAGTCGTCGACCACGCGAAAGAGCGGGTGCTCGATGTCGGCGCTCATGGTCCCTCGACCACCGTGGTGAAGTCCTCGATCACCAGGTGGCCGCGATCGCGGGCGACCTCGCGGCCCTCGGGCCAGTCGCTGACCCCCCCGACGAACACGAACTCGAGACCGAAGCTCTCGGCCAGCTCCATGTCGAGGCGCGCGTCGCCAAAGAACACGCCCCCGGGGAGCAGCTCGCCGGCCTCGCGCAGGGCCTCGAGGTGCTTTTGCTTGGGCGTGGGGCTGCCGTGGACGCCGCTGACCAGGGCGTCGAGGCCCCGCGCGGCCAGGGCCTCGCGGACCTCGTCTTGATCCCCGCCGCTGACCACGTGCACGGGCACGCGGCGCGCGGCGAAGCCCTCGAGCAGCGCGCGGACGCCGGGGACCTCGGGGCACTCGCGCAGCCCCGCCCGCGACGCGGCGGCGAAGCGCTCGAGGGCCGCCGGGATCGCGAGATCGGGGGCCTCGGCTGGCGCCAGCTCGCGATAGAAGCGCTCGAACTTGGCGTAGCGCGAGACCCCGCCGGTCCGCCGATGTTCCTCGACGAAGGCGTCGACGATGGCCGGATCTTCGCCAGCGAGGGCGGCTCGAAACGCGGCGATCTTGACCGGGTTGGCGTCGAGGATGACGCCGTCACAGTCGAAGATCGCGCAGCTGTACTGATCGCAACGGTCGAGGAGCGTGGCCATCAGATCGCTTCGGACGAGCTTGAAAAGTTGAAGTCGCGGACGACCATGGGGGGGACGACCATCACGCGCCCGCGGCTGTAGACCCGTTGGGGGCGGCCGAGGGCGAGGACGTTGCGCAGCAGGTTCACGGGGCTTTCGTTGTAGCGGAAGTTGTTCAGGGCCGTGGTCAACTTGCCCTGCTCGATCAAGAAGGTGCCGTCGCGGGTCAAGCCGGTGACCAAGAGGCTGCGGCGCTCCAGCATGCGGTTGTACCAAAAGCGGGTCACGAGCACCCCCCGGTCGATCGCGCCCACGAGCTCGAGCAGCTCGAGGCCCTGACCGTCGAGCTGTAGACAGCTCGGCTGCGGGAGCGCGGCGGCCCCGGTCTGCTTGGCCCAGTAGCGCGAGCAGCTCAGGTTGGTGAGCACGCCGTCGGAGATCCAGTCGACGACCTTGTGCGCCTGGCCGTCGTCGGCGAAGGGCTGGGCCGGGTGATCGGGATCCGCGGGGTTGGAGCGCAGGTTGATGCTCGAATGAAAGAGCGGCTCGCCCACGCGGCTGCCGCCCTCGGGGCGCGAGAAGAAGCTGCGGCCCTCGTCGGCCTCGCGGGCGTCGAGGGCCCCGGGCAAGAAGGCGAGCAGGTCGGCCACGGCCTGGGCCTCGAGCACGACCACGTACTCCCCGGGCGCGATGGCCTCGGGCTCCCGCGACATGTCGGCCTTCTCGGCGGCGAGGCTGGCCACGGCGCCCGCGTCGACGCGCTTGGCCACGTGAGCGCTCCCCGCGGCCCAGCCGCTCCCGCGATCGGAGCCGCTGCGGCAAGTGGTGGTCAGCGCGGCCGCGGTGCTCGGCCAGAAGCAAAACGCGCCCGCGCTGGTCGCCACGGCCACGCTGCGCTCGTGGTGGGTATAGAAGCCGGCGACGTCGAGCTGGGCGTCGTCGGCGACCTTCAGGGCCTGCTCGACGGCGGCGGCGCGCTGCTTGGCGCCGAGCTTTGCGGTCGCGGCGTCGTGACCGTCGACCTTCAGGGTCGGCAGCTTGCCCAGAGGCGGCATGTGCTCGGGGTCGATCGGGCTGAGCGCGGCGAGCTCCTCGGCCTCGGCGACCAGGGCCGCGAGCGCGGCCTCGTCGGCGCGGTTGCCCACGGCCGTGGCCGTGCGCCCCTGGATCGAGGCCGTCACGCTGATCGCCAGGGTCTCGACGTCGCCCTCGGTGGTCGCTTGCCCCTGGGCGAAGCGCAGGTTGCCCGCGGCTCGCTTCTCGACGCGGACCACCACCTCCGGGGCCATGGCCGCGCCGAGCACCGTGTCGGTGATCCGCCTGGCCGCGCGCTCGTTCATCGTCGTCATGTCGGAGCGTCCTGTCCCGTGTTCACGATGTTCACGCGAAAGCGCGCCGGCGGGCAGCCGTGGCTGACGGCGTTGCTCTGGCCCGGCTCGCCCTTGCCGTCGCTGAAGCTGCCGCCGAGGCGGTAGCTGCCCTCCCCGCCGAGCATGTCGCAGGATCGCCAAAACTCGAGGGTGTTGGCCTGGTAGGCCACGTCGCGCAGCGGCCTGGCGAGGCGACCGTTCTTGATCTCCCAGAAGAACTGGCCCGAGAACTGGAAGTTATAGCGCTGGTGGTCGATGGACCAGCTCCCGCGCCCGCTGATCAGGATGCCGTCGTCGGTCGCGTTGATCAGGTCCTCGGTGGTGTAGCCCTCCCGGCCCGGCGCGAGCGAGATGTTGGGCATGCGCTGGAAGGCCACGCTGGCGTAGGAGTCGGCGTAGCTGCACGCGTGGCCGTCCTTGTCGCCGGTCTCGTCGCGGATCCACGCGGCCTGCTCGCGGGTGGTCTGCCAGTCGACGAGCTTGCCGCCCTCGACCAGCTTCCAGCGCTCCGTGGCCACGCCGTCATCGTCCCAGGCGCAGGTCGCCAGGCCCCCGGGCTGGGTGCGATCGGCGACGAAATTGATGTGCTCGCCGCCGAGCTCGAGGGCGCCGGTCTGCGCCGGATCCAGGAAGCTGGTCCCGGCGAAGTTGGCCTCGAGGCCGAGGGCGCGATCGAGCTCCGTGGAGTGACCGATGCTCTCGTGGATCGTCAGCCACAGGTTGCTGGGCGCGAGGATCACCGTGCGCTCGCCCGGCTCGACCGGGGCGGCGTGGAGCTTGCGCAGCGCGTCCTCGCCGATCTGGCCGGCGTCGGCGACGAGCTGGCTGTCCTCGACGTGCTCCCAGCCCGCGAGCATCGGGGCGATCTCGTGGTCGCGGCTGGCGAAGCGCCCGCGCCGGCGATCGACCGCGACCGCGCTGAGCTTGGGCATGATCCGAAACAGCAGCTGATGGATGCGCGCGCCCTCGGAGCTGAGCAGCAGCTTCTCCTCGCGCTGGATGTCGACGAAGGCCGAGGCGTGGTCGACCCCGGCCACCGCCAGCGCGCCCTTGCAGGCGGCGATCAGCAGGTCGGCCTTGTCACCCGGCGAGATCGAGAAGGGATCGACGCGATGCGGCGCGACCCAGCTGCCGACGATCGCGGCCACGGACGCGAGCTCGACCGGGCGCTGGCGCAGGCTCGCGTCGAGCTTGGCGGCGGCGACGGCCTTTTGGGCCAGGGCGTCGATCTGCTTGGGCTTGCTGGGATCGAGGCGGTGGCTGGCCGCGAAGCCCCAGGCCCCGTCGGCGAGCACCCGCAGGCCCAGGCCGTACTCGCTGCTGCGTCGGACATCCTCGACGTGGTCATCGCGGACCGCGACCCGCTCGCGTCGCCACAGCACCAGGCGCGCGTCGGCGTAGCTCGCCCCCGCCGCCTTCGCGGCGTCCACGGCCCGAGCCGCGAGGGCCTCGTCGGCGAGCAGGGGGCTCGACGAGAGCAGCGACGCGTCGGCGCTGGCCGGCGGCTTGACCGGCGCCGGCGCCCGGCTGCCCGGCGGATCCGCGTGCGCCCGCCGAGGGGTCCACAGCGTCCCCGCGCCTGCGGCCGCGCCGGCGCTGCGCAGGAAGCTGCGTCGAGAGGTCGACATCGGCGCCATGATAGCGCCGGGGCGCCGCGAGGGGAGCCCGGCAGCGATCGCGGACACAGCGCAGCGTGCCAAAACGCCACTCGGACCCCGCCAGAGGGCCTCCGACGCCCGCGCAGGGGCAAAACGAAACAAGCTTGGGTCCCCGACGTATCCGAACCTTCAGCCAGGAGAATAGCCATGAACCGTAGCTCCACGTTGATCCTCGCCTCCTTGCTCCTCGGCGCCACCGCCTGTGACAAGGCCGAGCAGCCCGCGGCCAAGCAGGCCCAGGCCGACGCCCCCGTGCCCGCCGAGCCCGAAGTCGAGGCCCCCGCCCCCGCCGAGGCTCCCGCCGCGACCGTGGCCAGCGGCCTCGCCCCCGGCATGCGCTTCGCCGCCTTCGAGATCCTCAACTGCGAGACCGGGGATCAGTACTGCCAGGTCTGCAAGTACGGACCCAACCCCAAGATCATGGCCGTCGGCACCATCGACGACGCCGACTTCCAAGAGGACCTCGAGCAGCTCGACGCCCTCGTCGCCAAGCTCGGGAACGATCGCGTCAAGGCCTTCGCCGTGATCGCCGAGGAGAAGGACGGCGCCCTCGTCACCCCCGTGGCCGACAAGGACGCGCTCCTGGCCAAGGCCAAGGCCATGCGAGAGGAGCTCGGCATCTCCATGCCCGTGGTCCTGCCCGCGCCCAAGGGCGACGGCCAAAACGGGACCTTCGAGGACCACTACAAGATCTCCAAGAGCCGGACGATCATGTTCGCCGACGGCAAGAACGAGGTCCACTACAGCGAGGTCGCGCCCAGCGACTACGCCGGCCTCGAGACCAAGATCGGCGAGGTCGTGGGCTGAGGCTCAGCGCCAGTCCCCGAGGCACTCGCCGGCCTCGGGGATGCTCTGCGCCAGGCGCAGGCACCAAGACAGCCCCACCCCGCGCAGCAGCCCGCGATCGCGAGCAGCCTCGAGCCGCGCCCGACAGGTCTCGCGCTCGGCTGCGCCCGGCGACTCCCCAGCTGCGCGCGCGAAGCCCTCGAGGCGAGCACAGCTCGCGTCCACCGAGGGCGCCGCGATCGCCAGGACCAACGCGCTGATCGACGCGAGCAGCACGACCCCCCCGAGCGAGGCGAGGGCGAGCTTGGGGGCGCCCGTCAGCGAGCGGGCCCGCTCGAGGAGCGCTCCGAGCACGGGGCAGACGGTAGGCGCCGCGCCGGCCGACGTCGACCCGCTCCGCCGACACCTGGCGACTTTTCCGGAACACCCCGACCATGGTTTCGAACCCAAGGACGGATCGCCCGCCCTGCGCCCCGCGACGACCCCCGACGACGCCCATGTCCTTCTCCCGCACCACGAGCCTTCGCCTCACTCCTCTTTTCTTGCTCTCCCTCGGCATCGGCGCTGGCCTCGGCCTGTCCGCCTGCAAGGCCGAGCCCAGCGCCGACGAGCCCGAGGCGGGCGCCGAGCGAGCGCCGAGCGCGGCGCGAGACGATCGAGACGACGCGCCGCACGTGCGCATCGAGCTCGGCTGGGTCAGCACGGCCCAGCGCGAGGCCCTCGCCGCCCGCCTCGGGCCGAGCTCCCCTGTCGCCGAGGCCGACGCGCTCCTCGCCGTCCGCCACGAGATCGATCCCCACTGGCACATCTACTGGGAGAACCCCGGCGACTCCGGGCTGCGCACGCGCCTGAGCGTCCCCGTGGAGGCCCCCCTCAACGCCGGCGAGGTCCTCTATCCCGGCCCCGATCGCTTCGAGTCCGAAGGTGGCCTGCAGTCCTTTGGCTGGGAGAAGGAGGCCGTGCTCTTCGTGCCGATCTTCGGCGCGGCCGCGGACGAGCGCACCTTGACCGTGACCAGCCGCTGGCTGGCCTGCCTCGAGAGCTGCATCCCCGGGGAGAGCGAGGCGATCATCTCCACGGCCGCGCTCGTCGAGGGCGCCGAGGACTCCGAGCACGACCCGCGCTGGGAGGCGATGCTCGCCCGCATCCCCGAGCCTGTCGGCGACAGCCTCGACGCGCGCTGGCGCGGCGCCGGGGCCGTCGAGCTGCGCAACCCGGCCGGCGGCGCCCTCGAGATCGAGGCCTTCTTCCCCTACGCCAGCGAGGCGCCGATCTACACCGGCCTGACCCCCGGCGACGCGGGGGGCGAGCTCGCGGCCACCTTGAACTACAGTCTCCCAGCCGACCGCGCCGAGCTCCCCGCGAGCCAAGGCGTGCTGCGTGTGCACGACGGCCAGGCGCAGCGCTGGCTCGAGCTCTCCCTCCCCTGGCCGACCAACTGATCACCACGCCCATGTTCACGATCCACCAGACCACCTCCTCGATCGCCCTTTGCGTCGGGCTGCTCTCGCTCGCCGCCTGCAACAGCAGCAACACGCCCGAGAGCAAGGACGAGCCGGCCGCCGACGCCAAGCCAGAAGCCGACGCCAAGCCCGACGCCGACGCAGCCAAGCAGGCCGACGCGAGCGCCGACGCCGACGCCCCCGAAGGCTACGAGCCGCTGCTGACCGCCGCGCTCGGCGAGCTCGCGGCCGGCAGCGCGATCGCCACGGCCGAGACCAAGTCCTACGGCTGCTCGGTAAAGTACGGCGACGCCAACGGCGAGGCCACGGCCAAGGTCGGCGAGCCCGCGCCGGCCTTCACCCTGCCCCAGGTCGACGGTGAGGAGATCTCGCTGTCCGACTTCGCGGGCAAGACCGTCGTCCTCGAGTGGTTCAACCCCGACTGCCCCTTCGTCAAATACGCCCACGGCGAGGGCCCGCTGAAGACCATGGCCGCCGAGCAGACCAAGGCCGGCGTCGTCTGGCTGGCGATCAACTCGGGCGCCCCCGGCAAGCAGGGCCACGGCGCCGAGCGAAACCGCGAGGCCGCCGCGGACTGGGGCCTCGAGCATCCGATCCTCCTCGACGAGTCCGGCGAGGTCGGCAAGCGCTACGGAGCCAAGACCACGCCGCACATGTTCGTGGTCGACGGCGAGGGCAAGCTGGTCTACGCCGGCGGCCTCGACAACGCGCCCCTCGGCCAGGTCGAGTAGGACCCGGGTCGAGCCGGCTCAAAAAGGAATGAGGCAGGTCTCCTGCGGGAGACCTGCCTCATTGAGCCCGGTAGGACTCGAACCTACGACCAACGGATTAAAAGTCCGTCGCTCTACCAACTGAGCTACGAGCCCGGATTGAAGAAGCGACCCCTACGGGATTCGAACCCGTGTCGCCGGCGTGAAAGGCCGGTGTCCTAGGCCTCTGGACGAAGGGGTCTCGAGAGCCGGGCCGGGGGGTTTTACATGCTGCCAGGTCGCCTCGCAAGCGATTCGAGCTGGAAAAGTCCCCCCCAAGCATCGGGAACATCGGGAAGCATCGAGAGGTGTCGGCCCCTTCGCCTGCCCCCTTCGCGCGGACGCGAAGGGAAGGACGAAGGAGCCGAACCATGCGGGCGAAGCCGCCCTTCGACTCACTGCGGCGCGAGGAAGGACATGCGCTTGGCCGACTCGCGGAAGGTCTCCTTGAGCGCGTTCCAGGCGTTGGGGTGCGTCTCGTAGACGATCGCGTACATCATGTCGTTGGCGGCCTGGAGCTTGAAGAGCGCGCGGGCCGGCTCGTTCTTGCCCATCTCGGGCTGCGCGGGCATGTCGATGACGGCCACGTAGGTGCGGGCCTTGTCGTCGATCTGCTCCTCGGACAGCGAGCCGCCCACGTAGCCGAAGGCCTCGAGGGTCTCGTCGCGGTAGGTGGCCATGTCCTTGTCCTTCTCCTCTTGGAAGGCGGACATCGCCATGAAGGTGATCAGCGCGCCGGGGATGTCCTCGACGCAGGAGACCGACTCGACCTCGGAGGCGATGCGGACGAAGCCGGGGTTCATCTCGACGAAGTTGTCCTCCGTCACGCCCCTGGGCAGACGGATGAGCACGGTGTCCTCGAAGTAGGGCGCGGGGTAATCCGCGACCTCGGCAGCGCAGACCTTCGTGGTGGGATCCTCGGCGTTGCTGCCGGCGTCCTCACCACCCTCGCCCGCGTCTTCGGACTTGTCCTTGTTCTTGTTCTTGGCCTTGCCCTTGCCGGCGTCGGCAGAGGCGTCGCCCTCATCGGGGGGCGTCGTGCCCTTGGGGCTCTTGTCGCAAGCGGTGACGAGGCACAGGGAGAGGATCAACGAAGAAATGAAGGCGGAACGAATCACGGGTGGGTTCTCCTGGGACGGCGCATTCTTGCCAGGTCACGCGGTGAGATTCAAGCGTTCGCGTGACTTGGCGCTGGGGGAGCGCACCCCCCGTCGGCGCCGAAGTAGCGACGAGGTGTGCGGTGCTGGCAACGTCTAGAGACGCCCGGAGGCTTTCGGCGAATCAACCAAAGTGCCACTCGACGGCCCCCTGGGGCAGAAAATAGACCAAGTTCATGCGCCCACCGGTGACAGTGGGGACGTGGCGGCTGCCCGGCGGCAAGAACACCCAACCGGGCGGTCGCCCCTCGAAATGACAGCTTTGTTCGTCATCTGCGGGGAAGCCGACCGTCACCTCTCCCTGGGGGTGGCTGTGCTCGACGGCGGCGCCGACCATGCTGACCACGTCGATGGACAGGTCGTGCGTCGCGGGGCAGGCCTTGGACACGCGGCCAAAGCGAGCCTGCGGCTCCCCACGCTCGGCGAGCCAGCCTTCGCCAACCCCGCGAGCGAGCTCGTCGTTGATGGCCTGGACGTAATCCCCGGCCCATGGAAACTCCGCCTCGAGGGTCGTCTCGAGCTCGCGGATCGCGTCGGGATCGTGGCGCGAGGCGGGATCCAGCGCCGAGATCCGGGCGAGCACGGGCTCGAGCAGCTCCAGCAAGCGGGCAGTCTGCGGGGTCGTCGCGCGGGTCTGGGTCTGGCTGTCGCTCATGGCGAGCGGGGTGTACCACCCTCGCTGGTTGGGGCGAAGCGCGGCCAGGGCGCGCCGTCGATCTCCACGCCCTCGCTGGCGATCCGGATCGTGCGCACGTGATGCGCAGCGCCCTCCCCCATCGACGTGGACGCGGGGGCGGCCCCCGCGAGCAGCCACTCGCCCTGGAGCAGCGATCGGATCGGCGCGTGCTCGAGCTCGAGCAAGGTGGCGCCCGGCGCCGCGTCGGGATCCCCCTCGGCGCGGTCGAGCCAGCGGACCACCGCGTCCCCCTGGCCGAGCCCCACGAGCAGCACACGCCGCTCGCCGATGGCGATCACGTCGAAGGGAAAGCCCGCGGGATCGCCCGCGCCCACGCGGACCCCGGGGTGCTCGAGATCGAGGCGCAGGCTCAGCTGCCAGCGCGAGAGCAGCCGCGCCGCGAGGCGGTCGATGGCGCAGTCGCTGGGCCACGCCCAGATCGGCGCTCCCGAGGGGCCCTGGATCTCCACGAGCTGCGCCGGGCTGTGGCCGAGGACCGCGAGGGTCGTGGCCATCGCTCCGAGCTGGAGCTCGAGGTTGGCATAGTCCATGGACGCGAGCACCGGCAGCGCCGCCGCGTCGTCGTCGGCGAGCTCGGCCAGCCGCGCGAGGGCACGGTCGAGCGCGCCGCCCTCGGCCAGGCCGCCCTCGAGCTCGACGAGGGTGACCAGGCGAGCGTCGACCGGCACCCAGGCGAGGTCCTCGAAGCGCAGGCCCTCGCTGCCGCAGCCGGCCCTCACCTCCGCCTCGTCAGCCGCGTCAGCCCCCTCTTCGGCGCCGGCGTCTTGGCCCGCCGCCCGACCGTCCTCCTGCCCCCCATCAGCGTGGGCCGATCGCCCATCGCGGCGACAGCCGGGGCCCGCGAGCAGCAGGGCGCAGACCAGGACGAGCGGCCCCCTCGACGATCCCCGGCCAGCCATCAGCGCAGCAAGAAGTGCTTGAGCTGCTCGGGGCCGATCTCCATGCGCCCCACGACCCCGCTTTGCCCCTCTTCCTCGAGGGGCGCGAAGTGGACGGCCGAGATCAACCCCTGAACCTGCTGGTTCTCCTCGGGGTGCTCGCGCTCGTTGAGCTGCTTGGCGACGGCGTGGACGTCCCCGGTCGGCGTGAGCACGACCTGCCCGTCGTAGCCCTTCGCGCCTCCCCCCGCGCCCCCGCCTGCGCCCCCCCCCGTGCCCAGGTTGCGCAGGGCGAACTGGACCTGCGCGATGGGCTGGTCGACGTCGAAGTGGACCAGCGGCCCGCCCGAGAGCAACACCAGCTCGATGCCCGGGTCCTGGCCGAGGAGCGCCGCGAGCTGCTGCTCGACCGGCGACTCGGGCTGCTCCCTGGCGCCGTGCAGCGGCTCGAGGCCAGCGCCGGGGATGTCGACGGGGATGAAGGCGATCAGCCCGCCCTCGAGCGCCGCCGCCCGCCAGGGGAAGGCGCCGTCGGGCAAGAACACGGCCGTCTCGTCGACCACGTTCTTGGTGAAGCCGCCCTGCTCGAAGATCCCCGCGAGCGCCTCGTCGGTCATGGGCGCGCGCAGCGGGCGGAGAAAGTAGGGCGTCGAAGACAGCGCCACCGTGAAGCCCAAGGTGCTCTCGCCGAGCCAGTTCTTGGCCTCCGCGTCTCCGTCGAAGACCACGTCGAGGGCCTCGTCGAGGGTCGCCCGCTCGTCGAGGACGTCGGCGGCCTTGGGCGGGAGGGCGTAGACCACCGAGACCACCGCGGGATCCAGGCGGCGATCCATGCGGTCGTAGGCCACGGTCATCGCGTCGGGGGTCAGCCAGCCGAGCATCTGCTCGATCTCGGAGGCGGAGGCGGATCCGGCCGCCTCTTCCCCCGCTTCTGCAGAGGCCTCTGGAGCGGCTCCCGCCTCGGCGTCCGCCTGCTCGTCGGCCGCCTCGGTCCGCGTCGCGCTCGCGCCCGCCTGGTTCGCCTCGTCTTTGCCACCGCAGGCGGCCAGCGTCAGCGCCAGCGCCGTCGTCAGCGCGCCTCGAGCCATCATTGCCTTGGAATCCATCGCTTACCTTCTCGGACGAAGCGGCGCGGGAGCCCTTGGACCCGCGCCGGGACCTCGCCCGTGTCACCGGGGAGATCGAAGTACTCGGGATCGTGGGGCAGCACGATGTGCACGTGCTCGCCCACGCTCGCAACCTTGGGGAGGATCGGCCGGCGCAGCTCCTCGAGCCCGCGCTCGCCCCAGCGCGACCACTCGCCGGCCTCGAGCTGCATCAAGATGCTCAGCGTCGGCGGCGGCAGATCGATGGCCTGCGCCCGCCACTGCTCGAGGATCGCCGCCGGCGTGGCCCAGCGCCCCGCGTGGGTCTCGACCTCGTCGGCGCGGGCGTCGTGGCCCTCGTGCGCGGCGATCGTCGTCATGTAGAAGCGGGCCAGGAAGCGCCGGGGCGACTCGCCCGAGGGCGTCTGCCAGGTGTCGAACCAGCGCAGGCCGTCGACGCCGAGGCTCAAGCTGGCCTCCTCCATGCACTCGCGCGCCGCCGCGCGTGTGAAAGACGCGTCATCGAGCTCACCCTCGCTGCTGTCCTGGGTCTCCACCCGACCGCCCGGAAAAACCAGCGCGTCCGGCATGAACGCGCTGCGGCTCGAGCGACGCAGCATGTAGAGCTCGACCTCGGCGCCCGCCGAACCCACGCCCTCGCGGGGACGCAGGACCACGACCGTCGAGGCGGGGCGAACCGCGGTGGGGTCTTTGGCCATCGGGGGCGTTGGTATCACGTCGGGGGCAAACTGTTCAGCTTGTCCCCGGGCGCGCCCCGGCACTACCCTCTTCGTCATGGTCCGCGTGTTCCTCTCCCAGGCCTGCATCGACCGCTGGCTCGGCGCCGGCGGGATCGCCATCGAGGGCGACCACGTCCACTTCCATGCGGTCCCTCAGGTCCGGCTCTTCATCGACCCCAGCGTCTACTTCGAGCGCATCGACGGCAACGACAGCGACCCCTACGACATCATCGGGGCCGTGAAGACCGCCCAGGAGCTCGCGCAGATGGGCGCCGATCACTACGAGAGCTCCGTGGTCCTCGGCGACTACGCCTACACGGTGAAGCCGGGCTTCGTGGCCTCGCCGATCGGCCCCGAGGGCAGCCCCTCGATGCTCGACGGCGGCACCTGGGGCCGGCTGATCGGCGCCATCGAGGCCCTCGGCCTGCCCGCCTAGAGCCCGCCTAGAGCGCCGATCGGTTTGTGCGCGCGGCCTCTCCCACGCCGCCCCGCCAGCCCCAGCGCGCGGTAGCGGGGCCTACGCCGATCTTTCCTCTGCGCCCTCGCTCTGCGCCCGAGCGCGGCCTCGGGCCCGGGTAAACACGAGATCGGAGCCCGCGGGCGCTGCGACCTTCGGACCGGTGACCCCGGACGCAAAAGCGGCCATACTCCCGGCGACACCGATGTTGCTCCTGTTCATCTTTGCGGCGCTGGCCTACGGAGCCGCGTCTTTCGCCTTCGGTGCGGGCACCGACGAGGGCAGCCCGCTCAAGGGCTGGGCCCGCGTGCTGCTCGCGGGCGCCGCGCTGTTCCACCTGAGCACCATCGGCGCACAGTGCGTCGACGGGGATCACCCCTTCAAGTCGGTGTACCTGGCGACCAGCCTGGGCGTGCTGATCGCGGTCGGCGGCTTCCTGGCGATCAGCGCCAAGCGCCGGCCCATGCGGGCTCTGGGCGCCGTCCTCGCGCCGCTCGGGCTGATCGCCCTGACCCTCGGCGTCGTCATGGGCAAGCTGCCCGCGAACCCGACCCTCGCCGCGGTTCAAGGCGAGCTGCTGCGAGCCCATATCGCCCTGGCCACCGTCGGCGTCTCGGGCTTCACCCTGGCGGCCGGCGTCGCCGGCCTCTACCTCGGCATGGAGCGCCGGCTGCGGAACAAACAGTTTCAGCCGAGCACCTCGGGGATCTCCCTGCGTGGCCTCGACCGCCTCCACTGGTGGCTCGTGCTCCTGGTCACGCCAGTGTTCACCCTCGCCATCGTCACCGGCACCATGGTCTCGCTGCGCGAAGGCGGCACGCAGATGCTCGCCTCGCGCAGCGTCGAGCTGATCGCCGCTGGCGTCGCGTTCCTGGCCACCGCCGCCAGCCTGGCCTCGCGGGCGGTCTGGGGCCTGCGCGGGCGCAAGGCCGCGTGGCTGACGATCGTGGCCTTCGTCAGCATGGCGCTGATCTTGGTCAGCTACGGCATCCGCTCATGACCAGCTTGCTCGCCGTCGGGCTCAACCACACCACCGCGCCGGTCGACCTGCGCGAGCAGCTGGCCGTGCCCCGCGAGCAGATCGGCGAGAGCCTCACGCACCTCGTCGACGGAGCCGCCCTGTCCGAGGCCGTGCTGCTCTCGACCTGCAACCGCGTCGAGATCTACGCCGTCCAGTCCGAGCGCCCCAACCCCGATCACATCATCGCCGCCCTCGCCGAGCTCCGCGGCGTCCGCAGCGATGTCATCCGCAACCACTGCTTCGTGCGCGAGCGCGAGGGCGCGGCCCGGCACATCTTCCGCGTCGCCGCCAGCCTCGAGAGCATGGTCATCGGCGAGCCGCAGATCCTCGGCCAGGTCAAGGACGCCTGGCAGCTCGCCCGCGAGCGGCAGACCGTCGGGCCGGTCCTCGATCGTTGCCTGACCATGGCCTTCCACGGGGCCAAGCGCGTGCGCAGCGAGACCGAGATCGCCCGCGGCGGGGCCTCTGTGGCCTCCGTGGCCGTCGACCTCGCGCGCAGCATCTTCGGCGACCTCCAGGGCAGCACCGTCGCCCTGCTCGGCGCCGGCGAGATGGCCCGGCAGGCCGCCGTCCACCTGCGCGCCGCCGGGGCCAGCGAGATCCTCGTGGTCAACCGCAGCGCCGAGCGGGGCACCGCCTTGGCCGAGGCCGTCGAGGGCCGCTGGCTGCCCTGGGAGGACGGCCTCGAGCAGGCCCTGCTGCGCGCCGACGTGGTCGTGGCCAGCACCGGGGCGAGCGAGCCGGTGATCGTCCCCCGGGCCATGCGGCGGGTCATGCGACGCCGCCGCGGCGCGCCGATCTTCTTCGTCGACATCGCCGTGCCCCGCGACATCGATCCCCGCGTCGGTCGCCTCGACTCGGTCTATGTCTACGACGTCGACGACCTGCAGAAGATCCTCGCCAGCAACCTCGAGGCCCGCTGCACCCACACCGAGGCCGCCGGCGAGCTGATCGAAGAAGAGATCAACGCCTTCTTGGAGTGGCAGCGCGCGCGCTCCTTGACCCCGGTGATCCGCGACCTCCGCGAGCACGCCCGCTCGATCATGGAGCGCGAGGTCGACAAGACCCTCGGTCGCCTCGGCGAGCTCGACGACAGCCAGCGCGAGGCCGTGCGCGCCCTCGGTCACGCAATTACCCAAAAGATCCTCCACCGCCCGCTCAAGGCCCTGCGCGAGTCCGCGATCCACTCGCCGGCCGGCGGCGAGGCCCTCGGCGGAGCCCTGCGCACGCTCTTTGCCCTCGAAGAGGCCCTCGAGCACGAGGATCAGCTGATGACCGAGGGTGACAGCCAGGACTGAGCCCGCGCCGCGGGCCGCTCGCAAACCCTCGGGACCGTAGCGGTCATTGTCGCGTGCGCGCGATCGCGCCTAGGATCCCGTGGTGAAACCCAACACGACACCTGGCTTGGTCTTTTCGCCGAAGGCTTTGTCGCCAAAACTTGCAGTACGCCCGGTACAGCGGCGTTTTGGCTTCGCGCCCTCGACAAAAATCCCGGCGCCAGGAGCCGCGCTGGGTTCCACCACGGGCTCCTAGCCTCGCCAGGTGACGAGCCTGGAGGGCAAGCCCCCGCGCTGGTCGAGCACGCTGTGCAGCGTCGCCCTGGCAGGCGCGCTCGACCGCCCACGCCCGCCGAGCAGCGCGCTGATCACCTCGCTGCTCGCGGGCTTCGGCGCGCTGCTCGGGCTGCTCGCGTTCTCGACCTCGCTGCCCTGGCCGATCGTCGCCGCGCCGGCGCTGGCCATCGGCTTGGCCCACGCCCTGCTCCACCACCCTCGCCTCTCCCCGCGCCTCCGCGTGCTCGCCGGGCTGGTCTGGGCGATGGGGCTGGGCCTCGTGCTCACGATGACCGCGCTCTACGGCCTCGTGCTGAGCTGGGCCGCCCTCCCCTGGCTCGCCGCGCTCGCGCTGCTCGGCCTCGGCCTGAGCTTCGCCTCGGCCGCGCCGCGCTGGCGCTACCCGCAGCTGCCCCTGAGCTTGCCCCTGGGCGCGTGGACCCTCGCCTGCCTCCTCGGCTGGCAGCGCGAGGAGGCCCGCGTCCGCTGCGACGACCGCGAGCGCCTGCTCGCCCAAGACGGCGTGCAGCTGCTCATCCCCACGCGCCCCGACCTCGCCAGCTGCGCCCCCGGCCGCGCCCTGGCCATCGACCGATACCCGCGCAAGGTCTGGGAGCACCCCCTCGCCGGCGAGTACCTAATCACCACGCAGCGCGGCCCCAGCTCCAGCGCGCAGGCCGAGCCCACCCACTTCGCGGGCGCGGTCTGTCGCGCGCCCACGGACGGCTCGAGCCCGCCGCGCTGCCTGTCCGCGGGCAAGGGCTACAACATCGTCGACCTCCCCGCCCACGACGCCCTGCTCGTGGCTGGCGGCGAGCGTCACCACGTCGTCGCCTACACCCGCACAGGCGCGCTGCGTGTCCTCGCCGCGGCCGAGGTCCGCAACGCCGTCAACGTCTTTCATGATCCCGCGCGCGCGCGCCTGGCCGTCTACACCGACGAGGGCGGCCTCCACCCCCTCGAGGCCGCGAGCCTGGCTCCCCCGACCTCCGAGGTCGCGCTCGACTCGCCCGCGATCCCCGAGCGGCTCCTCTACCGCCCGGCGTCCGAGCGCGGCCTGCTGTGCTTCGCCTCTGGCCCGCTCTTTCGCCTCGACGGCACCCCCTACATGGCCATGGCCTTCACCCCCGAGCCCTACACCGAGCGCCCGCTCGGCGCCGACTCCTGGCTCGCCCCGCTCGCGCTGTCGTGGGGCTGCGACTGGGATGAGGCCCGCGGCCGGGTCTACGCGGGGCTCGCCACCTTGGGCCTGCTCGCGACCCTCGACTACGACAGCGGCGCCCTCGAAGACCTGCACTACATCGGCCCCGGGGCGCGGGCCGTCGTCTACGATCCGGCGCGCGACCGCATCTACGTCGCCAACTTCCTGCGCGGCGAGCTGCTCGCGCTGACCCCCGAGGGCGAGCGCGAGCGGCGGTGGTTCATCGGCCACTTCACCCGCGACCTCCAGCTGACCCGCGACGGCCGGGCCCTGCTCGCGACCTCGAACCTCGGGCTCGTGCGCGTCGAGCTCGATCCCTGACCGCGCTGGCCGCTCAGGTCCCGTCGCCAGCCAGGAGCGAGGGCGGCAGCTCCCCCGCCCACACCGCCACGCCACGCGCCTCGAGGGCGTCGCGCAGCGCGAAGGCCTGGTCGCGCTGCCAGTCCTCGTCGCGGGCCGCGGCGAAGCGCGGATCGGCGAAGTCCTGCTCGGCCCCGTGCTCCCCACGCAAGACCCCGATGCTCACCGAGTCGACGACCTCGGCCAGGGCGTCGGCGAAGGCGTCGGTGTTCCCGGGCAGCATCGGCTGGACGACCACCCAGCAGCGCACGCCCGCCTGCTTGAAGGTGCGCAGCATCGCCAGGCGCTCGCTCGCGGGCGCGGCCCGGGGCTCGAAGTGCGCGCAGACTTCATCGTCGATGGTCGGGATCGAGGCGCCGACCCACACGCTGGGGCTCTCGCGGATCAGCTCGAGGTCGCGGAGCATCAGCGTGGAGCGAGTCATGACCAGCGCCGGCGGGGGCTCCGGGGCGTCGCGGATGACCTCGAGGCAGCGGCGCGTGACCTCGAAACGCTTCTCCACGGCCTGGTAGGGATCGCTGACGATCGGGCAGAACTTGATGGGGTAGCGCGGCAAGCTGCGCAGCTCCTCGGCGAGGACCTCCGCGGCGTTGATGCGCACGTCCACGTAGGATCCCCAGCGCACCTGCGGCAGACGCAGCAAGCTACGCATGGGGTCGAGGCGGGTCTGCGCGTAGCAAAAGCGGCAGCCGATCAGGCAGCCCACGTAGGGGCTGAGCGTATAAAAGCGCTGGCCCGGATCCCCGGCGAGCTCGAGCAGGCGACTGATCTCGATCTCGCGCAGGCGGGCCGAGCCCTCCTCGTCCTGGGCCGCCTCCGCGTCGGCGCCGAGCTGCCCGAGGACCTCGGCCTCGCGCGCGCCGACGTGCCTGGCGACGGCCTGGCAGACCCGCAGCCCGAGCTTTTGGTCGACCCGCTCGGCGCCGCCGTGACGATAGCCAAAGGCCAGGTACTCGCTGCGCGCCGCGTACTTTGGGCTCTGCTCGAGGGGGCTGAGCTCGACGTGGACCTCGTGGCGACCGTCGACGAGGAAGGTCAGGCGCAGGCCGAGCTCCGTCGACGCGCGGACGAAGCGGAGCCCCGGCGCGAGCTCCTCACCGGGCTCGGTGGGGCGCATCAGCGCGAGGAGGTGGTCTCGCAGATCCACGAGCCGAGACTATGGCACGGCGTAGCGCGCTCACAAGCGCCGATCCAACACGGCGCCGAGCGGGGCGTAGCCAGCGCTCAGCGCCTCCCCGAGCGCTCGAGCGAAGCGCCGCGACTCGGTGACGGTCACCAGACGCCACGCCTCGTCCCGACCGCATTGGTCAGTCCCCGACGAGCCAGCTGCGCAGGCCGAGCGTTCATTGCTAGGTTGGTGCGATGAAGCGGGCGCCGCACCTCGTGTTGATCAAGCCGCCGCTGCGCCTGCCTCGTGCCAGCTACACGACCTTGACCTGCCCGCCCCTCGGCCTGGCCTATCTGGCCGCGAGCGCCGAGAGAGCGGGCTTCGAGGTCACCGTGATCGACGCGGTCGGTGCGGCCCCCCGCCAGCTCAGAGCCCTCGCGGATCCTCGCTTCTTGCGCCTGGGCCTCTCGGACGAGGCGCTGCTCCGCCAGATCCCCGACGACGCCGACGTCATCGGCGTGACCGCGATGTTCTCCGAGGAGTGGCCGATGATCCGCGGCGTCCTCCAGGCGATCCGCCGGGCCTTCCCGAACACGCCGATCATCGCCGGCGGCGAGCACATCAGCGCCGCCCCCGAATTCAGCCTGCGCGACGCCGCCGGAGCCCTCGACGTCTGCGTGCTCGGTGAGGGCGAGGAGAGCCTCGTCGCCCTCGTCCGCGCCCTGAGCGAGGCGCTGCCGCTGACCGAGGTCGCCGGCCTCGCTTTCCTCGACGAGAGCGGCCAGCTCGTGCGCACGCCCCCGCGCCCGCGGATGACCGCCATCGACGACATCCCGCCCCCGGCCTGGCACCTGATCCCGCTCGAGAACTATCTCGACCACGGCCTCGGCTTCGGCATCGGGCGGCGGCGCAGCGTCCCGATGCTCGCGACCCGCGGCTGCCCCTACGCCTGCACCTTCTGCTCGAACCCCCAGATGTGGGGGCGACGCTGGGTCAGCCGCTCGCCCGCGGCGGTCGTCGCCGAGATGTCCGCCGCCGTCGAGCGCTACGGCGCGCAGAACTTCGACTTCTACGATCTCACGGCGATGCTCCGCAAAGACTGGGTGCTCGAATTTTGCGAGCGCGTGGTCGCGGCGAAGCTGGGCGTGAGCTTCCAGATCCCCAGCGGGACGCGCTCGGAGGTCCTCGACGACGAGGTCCTCGGCGCGCTCCAGCGGGCGGGCTGCAACCACCTGGTCTACGCGCCAGAGAGCGGCTCGCCAGCGGTGCTGAAGCGGATCAAAAAGCAAGTCGACCTCGAGCGCATGAAGGACTCCATGTCCTGCGCCGTGGCCCGCGGGATGACCGTGAAGTGCAACTTCATCGTCGGCTTCCCCGACGAGACCCTCGACGAGATCCTCGCAACCTTGCGCTACTGCCGAGCGCTCGCCCGCGCCGGCGTCCACGACATCAACCTCGGCCCCTTTTGCCCCTACCCCGGCGCGGCCCTGCACGACGCGCTGCGCGACCAGGGGCAGCTCCCGGCCATGGGCGACGACTACTTCGACATGCTCGCGATCTACAGCGACCTCAGCCGCAGCGTGTCCTTCAACGCCCGGCTGTCCTCGCGCCAGCTCGCGGGCCTGCGCCGCCTGGGCATGGTCTCGTTTTATGGCGAGGCCTTCGCCCGCCACCCGCTGCGAGCCCTGCACATGCTCCAAGCGGCGATCTCCGGCGAGCACCGGACCCGCCTGGACCGCGTGCTCGGTGATCTCGGCCGCCGACTCTTGGATACGCGCGGGGATACGCGCGGGGACACCCGAGAGGACCCCCGGGCGCGCCTTTGAGTCAGGGCGGCGCGCCCCTGCCCTGCTGCCCGCCGGCTCAGGCCTGCGGCGCGCTGCGTCGGCCCACGCCGAGGCGGTGGCGCAAGAGCACGGCCAAGATCCGCGTGCCGTCGCGGATGCTGCCCAGCTTGCTGACCCCGCCGCTGCGGGGGTGACGGGTCACGGGGACCTCGACCACCCGCGCGCCCGCGGCCTGGAGGGCCAGCAGCACGTCGACCTCGACCTCGTAGCCGAAGGCCTGGACGTCGATGCTGCGCAGCGCCTCGGCCCGAAAGGCTCGAAAGCCGGCGATTGGGTCGGTGATCGCCAGGCCAAAGAGGCCGTTTGCGACGCCGCGCAGCGCCAGCGTGCCGAGCCGGTTGATCGCCGTGATCGCCCCCGGCTCGAAGCTGCCCATGAAGCGCGAGCCGATCACCCAGTCGACGCCATCGGTGAGCGCGTCGAGCAGGCGCGGGATGTCGCGCGGATCGTCCTGCCCGTCGCCGTCCATGACCAAGATGACCTCGCCGCGCGCCGCGTCGATGCCCCGCTGGAGGGCCGCCGCCTTGCCGCGGTTGCGCGAGAAGGCCAGGACCTCCGCCCCGGCCGAGGCCGCCGCCGCCGCCGTGCCGTCGTCGGAGCCGTCGTCGACCACGATCACCTCGAGCAGAGCGGGCGCGTGGGTCTTCACGCCACGCACGACCTCCGCGATCGCCTGCTCCTCGCGATAGGCAGGGATGATCACCGAGAGCCACCCCGGGCCGGCCGCTTCGGTCTGCGCTTCGGGCATGCCCAGGAGTCTCGTGCGGCCCCCATCGGGCGTCAAGCCAGCCCGCGCTTGACAGCGATCTCGGGCCTCGACAACGTGATCGTCGATGGTCCCCTTGCGCGTCGATGTCGTGGCGGGGGCGCGGCCGAATTTCATCAAGGTCGCGCCGATCATGCGCGCCCTGGGCCGCCGCGGCGAGCAGATCGCCGCCCGCCTGGTCTACACCGGCCAGCACTACGACCGGGAGATGTTCGGCGTGTTCGTCGAGCAGCTCGAGCTCCCGCCCGCGGCGGTCTCCCTGGGCGTCGGCTCGCTCCCCCACGCCAGCCAGATCGCGCAGATCATGCTGGCCTACGAGCCGCACCTGCTCGCGGCGCCCCGCCCAGACTGGGTCATGGTCGTGGGCGACGTGAATTCCACGCTGGCCTGCGCGCTGGCGGCCGCGAAGCTGGGGATCCGCGTCGCCCACGTCGAGGCGGGCCTGCGCGCCTTCGATCCCGCGATGCCCGAGGAGCTCAACCGCAAGCTCACCGACGCGCTCGCGCAGCTGCTCTTGGTCAGCGATCCCGCGGGCGTCGACAACCTCGCCCGCGAGGGCGTCGCGCCCGAGCAGGTCGTCTACGTCGGCAACGTCATGATCGACACGCTGGTCGCGGCGCTCCCGGCCGCGCGCGCCCTCGACATGCCCGCCCGCCTCGAGCTGCGCCCCGGCGGCTACGCCTACGCGACCTTTCACCGCCCGGCCAACGTCGACGCGCGCCCGCGCCTCGGCCAGCTGTGCGCGGCGCTGATCGAGACCGCCCGGCGCCTGCCCGTGGTCTTCGCCGTGCACCCGCGGACCCGCGCCCGGCTCGAGCAATTCGAGCTGTGGGAGCCGCTGCGTCGCGCGCCCGGCCTGCGCCTGCTCGACCCCCAGGGCTACCTCGAGAGCGCCGGCCTGCTCGCCGACGCGGCCGTGGCGATCACCGACAGCGGGGGGATCCAGGAGGAGTCCTGCTACCTCGGGGTCCCCTGCCTGGTCATGCGCGAGACCACCGAGCGGCCCGTCACCCTCCGCGCGGGCCACAACCTGCTGCTCGGCGCCGAGCCGGCCCGCCTGCCCGCGGCCGTCGAGGCCCTCGCCCGTGACCCCGGCCCGCGCCCCCAGACCGCGGCCATCGAGGGCTGGGATGGGCGCGCCGCCGAGCGCATCGTCGACGCGCTCTCGCGCAGCCACCAGCGCGCGCAACCCAGCGCGCAGTAGCGCCTTCGACTCGGGCCTCCCCGGCGGCGCTCAAACGATGACCCGCGCGCCGACCTGGAAGGCCTCGGCGTAGCGCCGGCGGATCTGGGCGCCACGCATGCGCGCCAGGCCCTCGACGAGCGAGGCGTCGAAGTAGGGCCGGCCGCCGAAGCGCTGGCTCGAATAGGCCGCGATCAGCTCGCGCTTGAGCTCGAGCTCTTCGCGGCTGAGCTCGACGTAGTAGGTGGCCCGGAACTCGCCGAGGTCGTTGTTGGGGAACTCGCCCTCGAGCACGGTGGCGTGGGCCTTGAACACCCGCCGGACCTCCTCGGCGACCTGGCGGTGGTCCTGGTTGGTGTCGTGCACGCTGTGGGTCACGACCAGGTCGTAGTCCTCGCGCAGGGCCTCGAGGGCCGCGTAGAGCTCGGCCCGGCGGGCCTGGAGCGCGCCCGAGCAGGCGGCCATCATCTCGCCGCTGTGATCGAAGATCTCGCGCCCGGCCCGGGCGGCGAGCTCCTCGAGGTTGGCCCGCATCTCCGCGCGCGCCTGGGCGGCGAGCGCGTCCGAGACCACCCCGCGGTGATCGCTGAAGGTCAGCACGCCCACCGCCGCCGCGCCGCGCAGGCAGCAGCGCGCGAGCAGGCCGCCCGCGAACAGCTCGACGTCGTCGCAGTGTGCCCCGACGAAGAGCGCCCGCCAGCCTTCGATCACGGCGCCCCCGCGGCGAGCAAGGCGTGCTCGTCGAGCCAGGCCAGGGTCTGCGCCAGGCCGCGATCCAGCGGCGTGTCCGGGACCCCGCCAAAGCGCGCGCGCAGCCGCCGGACGTCGGCGCAGCGGCGAGAGATCGTATCCCACTCGCGCAGCCCCTGGGTGTGGATGCAGCTCGCCGGCGCCCCGGCCAGGGCCGCGATCTTCTCGGCCAGGGCCGCGATCGCGACCTCCCGGCCGGCGCCGATGTTGGTGGTCGCGCCCGCCCCGAGCTCGGCCCGCGAGAGCACCCCGACCACGTCGTCCACGTAGGTGAAGTCGCGCGTGGACTGCTCGCCGAACAGCTCGATGCATGGAGCCGGCTGCCTGGCGGCGAAGAACATGTTGGGGATGGCGTTGCGGTAGGGCCCCGGCCAGTCTCCCGGGCCGTAGACGTTGAACAGGCGAAAGATCGCGCAGCGCAGCTCGCTGGCCGCGACCAGGCCCTCGCCCTCGAGCTTCGAGCGGGCGTAGGGCGTGGCCGGGCGCATGGCGTCGTCCTCGGCGAAGGGCGGCGTGAGCGAGCCGTAGCACGACGAGGACCCGGCGTAGACGAAGAGCCCGCAGCCGACCTCGCGGGCGAAGTCCAGCGTGTGCCGGGTGCCCTCGACGTTGGTCCGCCAGTCGGCCACGGGCAGGTCGACGCTGCGCGCGTTCGCGAAGGACGCGGCGAGGTGATAGACGCGGTCGTAGTGGACCCGGGGCAGCGCCGCGAAGTCCTCGGGGCAGCGCACGTCGACGTGAAAAAATTCGCAGCGCGCGCCCGCCAGCAGGTCCAAAGAGCGCTTCGCAGACAGGTTGTCCGCGATCACCACGCGCTGGCCCGCCCGCGCGAGGGCGTGGACCAGGCGCGAGCCGATGAAGCCCGCGCCCCCCGTTACCAGGACCGTCTGTGTCTGTACCTGTGCCTCGCCCACGATCATGCCCTCGCCTCAGCTGGTTGCCGCGTTCTCGCGGACCGAGAGTAGGGCAATTCGTCGACGCACGAGCTCCAAATCAGCGGCGTCCATCACCGGCGAATCCCCCAATCGGATCATCTCCGGCGAGCAGCTTCCCGGCAGCGATGGCACATTCTCCACATGCACGCGATGACAAATACCCCCAGTCTCCAGGACGTTGAATCCAGTGTGCGATGCAGAGATCCGAGCGACCACGGTGCGCCCTGCAAGGCCCGCGTGGGCGAGCGGCCGCGCCGATCCAAGCCCGGAGATCCGCGCGCGCCCCGAGCTCGGCGCGCTCTCTCGCTCCCCTCGGATCGGCGCGCAGCCGCTCCCCCACGGCCGCCCCCGCGCGCGCCCGACAAGCCCCCCAGCACCCGCGCGCGCGGCTCAGCGGCCCGACTCGACGCGCGGCGCCCCGAGGGAGTACACACGTGCCCGTGACCGAGACAGCTTCGAGTCGGCGAGTGATCCGCCTGGGGACCCGAGCGAGCGCGCTGGCCTTGTGGCAAGCCGAGCACGTCCGCGCGCGGCTCCTGGACCACTGGCGCGTGCACGCGCCCGAGCGCGCGCTGACCATCGAGCTGGTGAAGATCACCACGATCGGTGATCGCATCCTCGACCGCCCGCTCAATCAGGTCGGCGGCAAAGGCCTGTTCGTGAAGGGCATCGAGGAGGAGCTGCTCGGCGATCGCATCGACCTCGCCGTGCACTCGATGAAGGACATGCCGGCCAAGCTCCCCCCTGGCCTGGTCATCGCCTGCACCCCCGAGCGCGCCGATCCCCGCGACGCCCTGATCAGCAGGACCGGCGCGGGCCTCGACCAGCTGCCCGCCGGCAGCCGCCTGGGGACCTCGAGCCTGCGCCGCGCCGCGCTCGCCAGGCGCATCGCCCCCGAGCTCGAGATCGTCAGCATCCGCGGCAACGTGCCCACGCGCATCGCCAAGATCGAAGAGGGCAGCGTCGACGCCGTGCTGCTCGCCGCCGCCGGCTTGCACCGCCTCGGCCTCGACGCGCAGATCAGCGAGCACCTCGACGTCGAGCGCTTCTGCCCCGCCGCCTGCCAGGGCATCTTGGCCCTGGAGATCCGCGAGCAGGACAGCGAGCTCGCCGAGCTCCTCGCGCCCCTCCAGCACGGGCCCACGGCGGTCGCCGCGGCCGCCGAGCGCAGCTTTCTGGCGACCCTCGAGGGCGGCTGTCAGGTGCCCATGGCCTGCCACGCGCGCTTCGAGTCCGACGACCGCATCGCGGTCCGCGGGCTGGTCGTCGATCCCGGCGGTGAGCCGCTGCTGGAGACACGCGAGCACGGTGCCCCTGCGCAGGCGGACGCGCTCGGGCGCGCCGTGGCCGAGACCCTGCTCTCTCGCGGCGCGCGCGAGATCATCGACGCCCTCGGCCATCCCTGACGACCGTCCGGTCGGATGGCCGTCTCCCTTCAGGGTCAATTTTCGCCCCTGCCACGCCCCCGCCGCACCCTGGCACAATTGTCCCATGAACTGGGTCCAGGGCCCGGTTCCGCATTTTCTGCCGGTCGACTCCGCACACACGATAGAGTCGAGGCGCGTCATGAGTGCGCCCTCGCCCACCCTCGAAGTCGACAGCCAGCGGATCGCTGGCCGCTTCGAGGTCCTCGGATTGCTGGGTGACGGCAGCTTCGCCACGGTCTACGAGGCCATCGATCGCAACTTGGATCGCCGCGTCGCCCTCAAGCTGTTCACCGGCTACGCCGAGAACGAGATCGAGCTGGCCCTGCGAGAGGCTCGCGCCATGGCCAAGCTCGATCACGTGAACGTGCTCATCGTCCACGACGTCGGCGAGCACGAGGGCACGCCCTTCTTGGCCCTCGAATTCGCGCACACCGATCTCCGCCGCTGGCTCACCAAGGAGCGCCCGCACCCGGATTTGATCTTGGCGCGCTTCATCGAGGCCGGCCGCGGCCTCGCCGAGGCCCACCGCGCCGGCCTCGTCCACCACGACTTCAAGCCCGCCAACGTGATGATCCGGGCCAACGGCTGCGCCGCGGTCGGCGACTTTGGCCTCGCCCGCTACCTCGACTCCACGGACGACCGCGGCGGCCGCGGGATCAGGCGCCAGGCTGGGTCGAGCTCCTACTGTAGCCATGCCTTCGGGACCTTGCGCTACATCGCCCCCGAGCGCCTGCTCGGCGAGCTCGGCGACACGCGCAGCGACCAGTTCTCGTTTTGCGTCGCGCTGTGGGAAGCCCTCGCCGACGCGGGCCCCTTCGAGGGCGCCGACGCCGAGAGCCGCTACGCCTCGATCACCGCCGGCCCCCGCGGCACCCCGCGGGCGCCCGCGCACGTCCAGCGCGCGCTCCGGCGCGGCCTGAGCCCCGTCCCCAGCGACCGCTACGCGAGCATGGACGCGCTCCTCGACGCCATACGCCCTCGCCCCGCCCGCCGCGAGCTGCTCCGCCGGGGCCTCGGCGGCCTGTCGACGGCGGCCGTGCTCACCAGCGTGTTCGTGCTCGGCTTCGGCCTCAGCCGCGAGGCCCCTGCCCTCGACATCGGCGAGCCGCCGGAGGTCCTGACCATCCGCAGCGCCGTCGCGCACGCCCGCGAGCTCGGCGAGGCCGAGCCCCGGCTCGCCGTCGACACGGTCACCAGCATCATGCCGACGCTGGCCAAGGTCGACCCCGCCGTCCAGCGCGACCTCGTCCCGCGCATCGAGGCGCTCGGCGATGACCTCGACGCCGCAGGCGCCTACGTGGAAGCCCACCGGGCCTACGTCCTCGCGCTCGCCCTCGCCAAGCGCGCGGGGCTCCCCAGCGCGGACACCGGGCGCCTCAAGGCCAAGCACAGCACGAGCCAGGCCCGCGCGCGCCGCATCAGGCTCGCCAAGTAGCGCCCCAACTCGGCCAGCTCGGCGCGCTCGGCCAGGGTCGGGCGCGACTCGTCCAGCATGACGCGTCGAGCGCTCGAGAGAAAAACAGCTGCGTAGCCGGTGAGCGCTTACTCTTCGTCGTGGCAAGTGACGCCGCTATCGGACTCCGTATAGTCAAAACAGTAGAGTAGGTCACCCATTGTGCAGATATCGTCATCGGCGACCGAGCACGGCTCACCGCTGCCCCCACAGCACAAGAACCCCTCGTCCGGCGAGGGCTCCTGGCCATCGGGCATCGGCGAACAAAACCCGTGATCGCAGGCGTTGGGCACCGGCTTGAGGCCCATGACCACCTGGTTCACGGGATCGATCACCTCACCATACTGAAGCGCGAAGGCCCGCGAGCCCGTGGCGCAGTCACCTGACTTGAGCGTCGTCTCAGTCCCGTTCCAGCAGACCTCGGCCTCGAGCAGCGGCGCGTCGGGGGGGCTGAGCTCGCAGGCCCCGTAGACGGAGTTACACAGCGGCGTGAGCACGATCTGCGCCCCATCGCCGCGCGCCGGCGAGAGCAGGACCACGGCCGCGGCCGGGAGCAGGAGGGTCAGGATCGAGATCGACTTTTTGCTACGCATCATGATTGGCAGAGTACATATTCTGATTTGGTTTTACAGCGAGCTCAGCTACCAAATATTAACTGTCAGCGTATCGTGATCCTTGGGACTACTGATATGATGAACCGTGGATTTTGGCCAATTCGCCGTCCCAAAGGCCATGAACTCCCGGTCACGGACAGCAACATGACACTAGAGCATTCACACTCGCGAAGTTCTCAACGAACTGCCCACGAGATCAATACTATCGTGAATGTCGATAGCGGGCGCGGCGGCCGTGATGCGCAAAGCCGCCTCGCTTCCGCCACACGAGCCGCCTTTGGCCGCGCCACGCGGTGTGGCCCGAGCGCACGAACGCGCCGGCCGGGCGCGGCCGCGATCGAGCGCGTCGATGACCATCCCACCTCCGCCCCCCTGGGAACCTCGCGGTCCAACTGTTGACGGAGCGCCGTGGCCCAGCACACGACCTCGCGCGCGTCACTCGAGTGTGACTCAGGACACTTCTCGAGGAGGGGGGATCGCCTCCTCACGCTGCTCCCCTACCTCAACCTCGGCCTGCTCCTCTCGCTCTTGGTCCTCGGTGTCCTCGAGCGCGGCCCCAGCCTCGCCCGCGAGCTCTCGACGCCCAAACCCCCGCAAGTCCTGGCCAAGGCCGCCTCGGGGCTCCTGGCGGCCGAAGAGAAAAGTGCGCAAGTCGCGGCGGGGACTGAGCGCTCCGAGCCCGCGCCAGCACCCTCGGCGCCCCTGGAGCCCCCCGGGACCCCCCCGGCACCCTCGGGCCAATCTTGGATCCTGGGCTACGGCCTCTAGCCCTCGCCGATCTTTGCTTGACAGGGTCAAAGCCGGGTGCCAAGAAGCCGCACCGCTCCCGCTCCGCCCGCCAGTCCCGTGCGGAAGCGTCTTCGATTCGGTTCTGACTGGCGACGCGAGTAAAAGACATGACGAAGAAGCTCTTTGTGGGGTCCCTCAGCTGGGGCACCGACGATCAAGCCTTGCGCGCTGCCTTCGAGCAGTTTGGTCCGGTTGAGGAAGCCAAGGTCATCAACGATCGGGACACCGGTCGCTCCCGCGGTTTCGGCTTCGTGACCTTCGCTAACGAGGACGACGCCCAAACTGCCATGAAGGAGATGAACGGAGCCGAGCTCGACGGCCGGACCCTCAACGTGAACGAGGCTCAGGATCGTCGCGGCGGAGGCGGCGGCGGCGGCGGTGGTCGTGGCCCCGGTGGCGGCGGCGGCCGTGGTGGTGGCTTCGGCGGCGGCGGCGGTGGCGGTGGCTTCGGTGACCGCGACGGTGGCCGTGGTGGCCGTGGCGGTGGCCGTGGTGGTCGCGGTGGCGGCGGTGGTGGCCGTGGTGGCCGTGGTGGTGGTCGCGATCGCGACTGGTAAGACTCCACCTTCGAGCACGAAGAAGAAGGGAGCGCCTCGGCGCTCCCTTTCTTTTTGTGCTTGCTCCGCTGAGGCGGATTTTGTGAGCCGAATCAGCCCTCGAGCAGGCTCAGCGCCAGGACCTCGTCGACGTGGGAGACGAAGTGCAGGCTCAGGTCCTTGCGAGCGGCGATGGGGATCTCGGGCTCGTCCTTGCGGTTGTGTGCCGGCAAGATCACGTCGCGGATCCCCGCCCGGTGAGCGGCGAGGACCTTCTCGCGCACGCCCCCCACCGCCAGCACGTTGCCGCAGAGCGTGACCTCGCCGGTCATCGCCACGTCGTGGCGGACCTTCTTGCCCCCGAGGGCGCTGACCAAGGCGGTCGTCAGGGCCACACCTGCGCTGGGGCCATCTTTGGGCACGGCGCCAGCCGGCAGGTGGATGTGGACGTCACACTTGGAGAGATCCGCGCTGACCCCAAAGTGATCTGCGCGGCTCTTGACCAGGCTCAGCGCCGCCTGGGCCGACTCTTTCATGACCTCGCCCAGGCGCCCGGTCATGCGCAGGCGCCCCTCGCCCTTGACCGTGGTCACCTCGACGAAGAGCAGCTGGCCGCCCACGGGCGTCCAACCCAGACCGGTGCACACGCCACCGCGGGGGCCGTGGCCCATGAGCTCCTCACGAAAGCGCGGCGGCCCGAGCACCCTGCCCACGTCCTCGACGCGGATCCGGTCGACCTCGGCCCGGCCCTCGGCGCGCTGCATGGCGACGTCGCGCAGCAAGGCCGCGAGCCGGCGCTGGAGGTTACGGACCCCCGACTCGCGGGTGTACTCCGTGGCCAGCAGCTCGAAGACCGCGTCGTCGACCTCGACCTCGGGACTCGCCGCCGCGTCGCCCCTGCCCTGTGAGCCCCTACCCGGTGAGTAGATGACCTGACCGCTCAGCCCGTTCTCGCGCAGCTCCTTTGGCAGCAGGTGTCCGCGGGCGATGGCCAGCTTCTCTGCGAGGGTATAGCCGCTGAGGTGGATGAACTCGAGGCGGTCACGCAGCGCCGCGGGGATCGTCCCGAGCTCGTTGGCCGTGCAGATGAACACGACCTTGGACAGGTCGTAGGGCAGGCCCAGGTAGTGGTCTTCGAAGGCGTCGTTTTGCTCGGGGTCGAGGGCCTCGAGCAGGGCCGAGGCCGGATCCCCGCGCAGGTTGGCCCCGGTGAGCTTGTCGATCTCGTCGAGCAGGATCACCGGGTCGACGGTCCCCGCGGTCTTCATGGCCTGGATCAGCCGGCCCGGGAGAGCGCCGACGTAGGTCCGCCGGTGGCCGCGGATCTCGGCGTCGTCGCGCACGCCCCCCAAAGCGATGCGGACGAAGCGACGGCCCAAGGTCGCGGCGATGCTCCGGGCCAAGGTGGTCTTGCCCACCCCGGGCGGCCCGGCGAAGCACAGCAGCGGCCCGCGCTGATTCGGCGCGAGCTTGCGGACGGCGAGGTACTCGATGACCCGCCGCTTGACCTTGTCGAGGCCGTGGTGGTCGGCGTCGAGGCGGGCGCGGGCGGCCTCGAGGTCGATGGGCGCCTGCTCGACCGGGCGCCCGGGGACCAGCCAGGGCAGCTCGGCGATCCACTCGAGGTAGGTGCGGGCGATCATCGCCTCGCTGCTCTGCGGGTTCATGCGCTCGAGCCGGCCGAGCTCGCGGTCGACGGCCAGCTGGACCTCCTCGGGCAGGATCTTCTGGTCGAGGCGGCGGGTGAGCTCCTCGAGCCAGCCCTCCTCGTCGTCCTCGCCGAGCTCGCTCTGGATCGCCCGCATCTTGTGGCGGAGCACGGCCTCGTGCTCGTGGCGCGAGAGGTGGTCGCGGACGCTGCGGTCGATGTCACGCTTGACCTCGAGCTCGTTGCAGCGCTGGGCGAGCAGCTCGATCAGCCGGCGCAGGCGCTCGGCCGGGTCGAGCTGCTCGAGCAGCTCCATGCGCCGCTTGCTGTCGAAGTCGACGAGGTGCGCGACGAGGTCGCCGACCCGGGCGGGGTCGCGCTCGCGCTCGATGGCCGCGACGCTCTCCTGGCGCTGCTGGCTGACCCGTGAGCTCGGCAGCAGCGACTCGTGGCGCTTGACCAGGTCACGCAGCACGCTCGACAGCGCGACGAGCATGGTCAGCTCGCTGGCGACCTCGGGGGGGCGGTGATAGTGGCCGAGCTCGAAGCCGTCGGCGTCCTCGAGGCTGTCGAGGAGCACGCGCTCGACCCCGCGGACGATCACGGTCATCCGCCCCGGGAGCCCGCGCAGCACCTGGACCACGCGGGTCAGCGTGGCCACGGGGTAGAGCTCGTCGAAGCTCGGGCGATCGTTCATCGGGTCGCGCTGGACCGCGACCAGGACGTGGTTCGCCGTGACCCCGCGGCGGCCCTGGGCCGTGGCCTGGCGCACCGCCTCGACGGACGCGGCGCGGCCGAGATCCACGGGCATGGACACCCCCGGAAAGAGCACGGCGCTGCGCAGCGGGAGTATGGGCAGCGCGCCCGTGTCGGGTAGTCGGTCACCGGTCCCGGCCATCTGCCAATCCTATCAGACTGACCGGCCCTGCGACCCCGCTCTCGCCGCGCGGCGGCCCGCCGGGGCGCGCAGCCCAACGGGCTCCGAGGCCGGCGCGGGCCAGCCCCCGGGCGAGCCGCGAGGGCGGAGCCGAGCGGGCGCCCTGATCTGCACTTCAAGAGCCCAGGCGCACGTCGACGCGGCGGTCTTCGGGCCAGCGCTCCGGGTCCTCGTGAGCGAGGGCCTCGCCCTGGCTCTCGACCTCGACGTGCGTGGGCGACATACCGTTGGCGATCAGCACGCGGGCGACGGACTGCGCCCGGCTCTCTCCGAGCTCGAGGTTGTACTCGTCGCTGCCGCGGGGGTCGGCGTGACCGATGAGCTCGAGGCCCTCGCCCGCGAGCGGACCGTCGTCGAAGCAGTCGGCGATCTCCGAGAGCAGCGCTCGCGTCGCGGGGTCGAGCTTGGCGCTGTCGTAGTCGAAGTAGGCGTTGTTGCTCTGGATGCCGCAGGCCTCGATGATCCCGGCGTCGACGACCACGGCCGTGACCTGCATGGGCGGCTCGCCGCGCTCGGGCGGCTCGCCGTGGACGACGTCGGCCTGGGGATCCACGGGCTCGAGCTCGCCGGGCTCGACCTCACCGCCGAGGTAGCGGGGCTTGTGGACCCGGGCGTGGTTCTCGGGCACGTCCGAGTGCGGGTGATAGCCGCGCGTCGACGCCGAGCACCCGAGGGTGAGCGAGAGGGCGGCAGCCGAAAAGAGTAGAGGGATAGCGGTCAATTCACGTCGATGCGTCATGTCCCCAATCACAATGCAGATACCGGGCCACCCCCCGAGACCACGCATTCGCGCCTCGATTCGTGACGAAGTGGCACGTTCGTGACGATGCGCCGCGTCACGCTCGCGCCTGCGCCACAGCCCGCCGCCCTCGCCCGTCCACGCCGAGATCTCTTCGCCGCCCCGCGCTGCCGCTATGCTCTCGCCGATGTCCCCCTCGCAGCGCGCGAGCTTGGCCGTTGGGCTGGCCTGGGCCGGCGGCTTCGGCCTGCCCGGCGGGCGCGTGGCCGGGGGGCTGCTCCTCGCCCTGTTCATCATCCTGATCATCGCGCTGCTCGTCACCCGGCCCACGCCGGCCACGCCCCAGCCCCAGGCGCCGCGCGTCGGCGAGGTCCCGCCAGCGCGCGCCCTCGCCTGGGCGCGCGCCCTCGCCAGCGCGCTACTCCTCGCCCTGCTCGCGCGCAGCCTGGGGCGCACGCTGATCGCCGCCCCCTCGGCCTGGCTCAGCGCGCTCGTCCTCGCCGCAGCGATCGCTACGGCGGTCGCTACGGCATGGCTCGGGCATCGGCGCTCGCCCGCGACAGCTCCCCCCTCGACAGCTCCCCCCTCGACAGCCCCCCCCTCGCCGCGCTGGCGCGGCCTCACCTTGGCCGCGGCCGCCACCGCCTTGGCCATCGCCGCGGCCCTGCTCGGCGCCCGGCTCGAGGCGCAGTGGCCCGGCGCCCGCGCCTTCGCCCGCTCGGGGCCGATCATCGGCGTGCACCCGCGCCAGAGCGTGGCGGTAATCCTCGACGGCTACGGCCCCCACGACATCGTCATCGACGACTACGTCGATCCCCGCGACGGCCAGGGCTACGACCCCGAGGGCTGGGCCGCGCACCTCGAGGCCGAGCTCCACGCCATCGCCGAGCGCAGCTACGCCCAGGGTCCCGCCCGCGCCCGCGAGGCCTTTGGGCGCGCCGAGGTCGAGGTCATCGCGGCCCAGGTCGCCGCGGACGAGCGCGACGCCTACCCCCTCGCCCGCGGCGTCGAGCTCCGCTCGGGCACCACCGGCGCGGGCGCCTCGGTGCGCTTCGTCTGCCCTGGCCAGGTCTTCGATCCCCGCGCGAGCGAGCCCCGCGCGAGCGAGCGCGCCCTCGCCTCGCCCTGCCCGCGCAAGTACGTGGTCGACGGCTCCACCGGGCTGGGTCTGTCTCCGCGCTGGCCCGGCTACAGCGAGGCCCGCGGCGGCGATCGCTTCAGGCTCGCGCGCCTGCTCGGCTGGCCGCGGGGAGAGGCGCGCGACGATCGTCGGCGCCTCGCCCTCGAGTCCGGCCTGTGGATGATCGCCCTCGTCGCCCTCGCCCTCGCCCTCGCCCTCGCCGCTCCCCTCGCGTGCCCCTCCCCGCTCGCGGCGTCCTCTCCCGCGACTTCGGCATCTGCTTCATCTGCGCCCGCGCGGGGTCCCTGGCTCTGGCTGCTCATCCCCCCGCTGCTCGCCGCCGCCTGCCTGTCGAGCTTCGCGCTGCTCGCCCTCTCGCCGAGCCCAGCCCTCGCCCACGGCGAGCACACCGGCCCGACCTTGCTGGCGATCGCCTTGACGCTGTGGCCGCACGCGCGGGCGGGAGATCGCGCGGCGTGGCTGCACGCCCTGCCCTGGAGCCTCGCCCTCGCCGCTGGGATCGCCCTGCTCGCGGCCTCGCCCCTCGCCGGCCACGGCGACGCCCTGGCCGCGCTCGCCCAGATTCGAGAGCAGCTCGTCTCGACCCTGGGTCTGCGCTGGGCGCAGGCGCAGGCCGTCGCCGCCGGCCTCGGCGTCGCGGCCTTGCTCCCGGCGACGATCGCCGCGGCCGCGCAGCTCCTCGGCGCGTTCACGCCGGCCGCCTTCCGTGAGCCCCAGCACGGGGATCAGGGCGCCCCGAAGCCCCTCGGCGCCCTGGCCAGCGCGATCTTGGGGCTGACCATCGCTGCGCTCCTCGCCCTGCGTAAGCCCGGGGGCGATCTCGCGTTGCTGCATGGTGCGGCGGCCCTCCTCCTCGCGGCGACACTCCCCCACGGCTGGCCCCGTAGGCGCCGCGCCGCCGCAGGAGCGCTCCTCGCAGCGCTCGCGCTCCTTGCATGGCAGGCCGCAGGCGATCCCCTCGCGGCCGCCCTGCTCGGCCTCTCGGCCATCCTCGCCCTGCTCACAGCCGTCCGCTAGGAGCCGGTGGTGGAACCCAGCGCGGCTCCTGGCGCTGGGTTTTTCACCACGGGCTCCTAGCAGCCCCGGCGGGCGACCAAAGCCAGCGGTTGCCTCGGGCGAGCACAGCTGGCTATCATCCCGCCCCACGGAAGGGCCCCCCGCCACATCTGGGGGCCGATCCAAGCAACCGCCCGGTCCAAGCACTCACCGCGGCGGCGAACGAGGTCCCCTCGAGATGACGCGTCACACCTCCCTGCTCACCACCCTCGCTCACCGAAGCCTCGGCGCCACCCTCACCGCGAGCCTCGTGCTCGCCCCGCTGCCGGTCTTCGCCAGCGCGCCGGCCGAAGAGGACGCCTCCGCCGACGAGGCCGCCCCGGCCGAAGCCGCCACCGTGGGTGGCAACGTCGCGGTGCTCAAGTTCGAGGGTGACGGCGACGTCGACGGGTGGCGCGCCAAGGTCCAGGGCAGCCTCGAGTATCAGGGCTACGTCGCCAACCTCATCAAGCGCTCGCTGACCGAGGCCGCCGACAAGAACAAGTGCAAGACCACCAACGCCGACTGCCTCGGCAAGATCGGCGCCTACCTCAACAAGAACTCCAAGGTCGCCTACGACTTCTTCGCCTTCGCCGAGGTCCCCGCGGCCGGCACCGGCAAGATCGTCATCTTCGACATCGCTGCCAACGCGGTCGCCGTCGAGCTGACCTTGGCCGTCACCGAGGGTGACTACATCCTCCCCGAGGTCCTCGCCCCGGCCGCCGCCACCCGCCTGGCCCACTACCAGGCGCCCCCGGCCCCGATCACCGAGGCCGAGCAGGCCCACATCGCCGCCCTCGACGAGCCCGAGAAGACCCCCGAGGAGATCGAGGCCGAGAAGCGGCGCATCGCCGAGGCCGAGGCCGGGGCCGTGTCCTCCTTCAAGCAGGGCCTCGACGTCGGCGCCCAGGTCGTCGACCTGCGCACGGACTTCGACGAGTTCTGCCGCGAGGGCGACCGCGAGGACAAGGAGATCCAAAACCCCGACGGCACCGTCACCAAGGAGCGCGACCTTCGTCCCAAGTGCTCCCGCGGGCCGGTGTTCGGCTACTGGCAGCCGCGCTCCTGGGTCGCCCTCACCCTCACCCTGGGCTCGGCCGTGACCATGGGCATCATGTACGGCATGGCCGCGGGCGCCCGCGGCCAGTGGAAGGACGCCAAGGACACCCTCGCGGCCTCGGGCCTGTCCTCCAGCGACCCCAACGCCGCCTGCGAGGGCGACACCTGCTACGCGGACCTCGCCGGAGCCGTCAGCGAGGCCGGCTCCAAGGTCCGCCGCCGGGCGATCATCGGCGACGTCATGCTCGGCTCCACCGTGCTCCTCGCCGGCGTCCTGGCGATCATCATCTACCAGGACCGCACGGCCGCGAAGGCCTTCATCGGCCGCGAGAAGGAGCTGCGCGCCCTCGGCAACCTGCGCGTCGGCCCGATGATCGGCGAGAGCAACGGCGCCTCGGTCGGCTTCGACTTCTGAGCCCCGGCTCGTCGAGCCCGTGCGCTGGCTGGCGCGAACCCGCCAGCGCGCCCAAAATCCGAGCCCTCTCCCAGCAGAGAGCTCGGATTTTTCGTTTTCCCGCGCTCGCGCCAGCTAAGCTGGCGCCATGTACTCGACCTGGCAACGTGTGGTGACGCCCGTCCTCGCCCTGGCGCTGGCGGCCTGTGGATCCAGCGCGGAGAGTGAGACGAGCGCCGAGACCGGCTCCGACTCCGGGAGCGCCGCGGGCGACGAGATCGGGACCGAGACCGAGACCGAGACCAGCGCCGAGGACGAGTCAGGATCGGGCGAGACCGACGCTGGCACCGAGACGGACAGCGAGACCGAGACCACCGCCACGCCCGGCCTGGAGGGCGAGTTCTCCTTCCTCACCTACAACGTCGCCGGCCTGCCCGAGGGCGTCTCGTCCTCCCACCCGGAGGCCAACACCCCGCAGATCTCCCCTCTGCTCAACGCCTACGACCTCGTCCTCGTGCAGGAGGACTTTTGGTACCACGAGGAGCTGTCCGCGGACGCCGAGCACCCCTACCAGAGCCAGCCCTGGTCCGAGGAGCCCAGCCTCGTCGACATGGGCGACGGCCTCAACCGCTTCTCCATCTTCCCCTTCGAGCTCCACGAGCGCGAGGCCTGGTACGACTGCAACGGCACCCTCGACTGCGCGAGCGACTGCCTGGCGACCAAGGGCTGGTCCTTCGCCCGGACCACCTTCGAGGCGGGCGTCGTCGTCGACGTCTACAACCTGCACATGGAGGCCGGCAGCTGCGAGGAGGACCTGGTGATCCGCGACCAGGCCGCCATGGACCTGGTCTCGGCGATCGCGATCCGCTCCGAAGGTCGCCCGGTGATCGTCGCCGGCGACTTCAACCTCAGGACCACCGACCCCGAGGACGTGTTCGCCCTCGACACCATCAAGTCGGGCGCGGGCCTGGCCGACGCCTGCGAGGTCCTCGACTGCGGCGACGCGCGCATCGACCAGGTGCTCTACCGCGGCAGCGAGAGCCTGCTCCTCGAGGCCCAGCAGTGGTGGATCCCCCCGGAGTTCGTGACCGAGGACGAGGAGGATCTCTCGGACCACCTGCCCGTGGCCGTCCGCCTGCGCTACGAGACCCTGTAGTCTTCGAGGGGGCTTCGCCGAGCCCCCGCCGGCTCGCCCCGCGCGCACGCAAAAAGGGCCTGGCGTCGCTGCGCCGGGCCCTTTTTCTTGGCTCGAGACGGGCTCGGAGCGCCTCAGATCTGGCGCTCGCAGAATTCCCGGAGCTTGCGGGGGCCGGGGTTGCCGGCCAGCTTGTCCACGACCTCGCCACCCTTGAAGATCAGGATCGTCGGCAGCTTCATCACCTTGTAGCGCGTCGACGTGGCCTGGTTCTCCTCGACGTTCATCTTGACGATCTTGAGCTGGCTGCCGAGATCGTCCTGGATCTTCTGCAGGTGAGGCTCCATCGCCTTGCAGGGCGCGCACCAGGTCGCCCAGAAGTCGACGAGGACGGGGGTGGAGGCTTGCAGAACTTCGGCGTCGAAATTGGCGTCGGTCGTGTGGTCTAGGTTGGACATGCGGCTCCCAGGTCGGGCGGGTTCCCGACAGAAGTGCGACTATGAGCCGCCCGGGGATCCATCGCAAGTCGCCCGCGGCGACAGCGCCAGATGCGCCCCATCCACCCGGGGGGTCTGCCGCGGGGCGCCCTCGACGGGCGAGACCGGGCTTCGGCGCAGCCCACTTTACCTGCTAGTTTCGAGGCCGCGCCGTGGACGTCAAGCGGACAAGCTCGTTCAAGTTCACTGGGGAGCTCCGACCTGCAACGGCCGGCGAGCGACCGCATGCCCAGATCCTGCGCGGCCTGCTGATCCCCGCCGCGGTCCTCGATGCCTCGGGGATCGTGCTCGCCTCCAACCGCGCCATGGCCGAGTTGCTGCGCGCCGACCGACCGCAGATCGAGAGCGAGCCGCTGCTCACCTGGATCCGTCGACCCAACGAGCGCGAGGCTTTTGGCCGCGAGTTTCTCGGGCTCCGCAAGCGCGCCGTCGGCCACGCCTTCACCCGCGACCTCGACCTCACCCCCAAGCTCGGCCCGGCGATCCGCTGCCGCGTGCGCGCGGCCAAGCTCGACGCCGACGAGGTCCTGCTGACCTGCGAGCGCTCCCAGGTCGCCGACGCCGAGACCGAGCTCGGCCGCGCCGTGACCCGGGCCCTCGACGGCCTCGATCAAGGCGTGCTGCTCGTCGACGGCGAGGGCCGCATCGTCCACGCCAACCCGGCGGCCCAGGATCTGCTCGGCGACGCGATCGTCGGCCGCGGCCTGCTCGAGCTCGCCAAGCCGGCCTACCTCGATCAGCTCGGGCGCGGCCTCGCCCTGGCCCGCGACGGCAGCTGGATCGGCGAGCTCGACCTCGAGCGCCTCGACGGCGAGCCCGTGCCCGTGGAGCTCTCGCTGGCCGCGGGCAACGGCGAGGGCGCGCCCGCGGTGGTCCTGTGCCGAGATCTCCGCGAGAGCCGTCGCCGCGCCTTCGAGCACCAGCTCACCGGCCAAGTCGATCGCGCGCTGGTCTCGTCCACGGAGCCGCGCGAGGCAATCAGCGCGGCCTGCCAGGCCCTGGCCACCGGCCTCGGCGCCCTGCGAGTCATCGTGCTCACGCGCTTCTCGGGCAACTGGGAGCGCTGGGAGACCGCGCCCGACAGCCCGCCGCGCTTCGTCCCGCTGAGCGCCGAGCTGTGCCCGCCCGCGGCCTGGTCGCGCGACGTCGGCATCCAGCCCGTCGGCGGCGAGGAGGGCGAGGAAGACAGGGCCGAGCTCTCCGCCCTGCTCGGGGAGCGACGCCCCACCGCCGAGGTCATCCGCGTGACCCTGCGCGCGACCGGGGGCGTGGTCGGCCACCTCGTGTGCAGCTTCGACCGCCGCGACCCCTGGGCCGGCGAGGAGCTCGGTCTGGTCACCCAGCTCGCGCCGCAGCTGGCCATGGGCCTCGCCAACGGCCTGCTCATGCTCGAGACCCGAGCCCTGGCCGCCTACCAGTCCCGCGTCCTCGATCAGACCGCCGTGCTGCTCAACTCCCTCGACGCCGAGGGCCGGGTGGTGACCTGGAACCGCGCCAGCGAGCGCCTCGTGGGCGTGCCCAGCGAGGGCGCCAAGGGCCGGCTCTTTGGCCTCGAGGTCGCCCGCGCCAAGGACATTCACCACTGGCGCGAGATGTGGGCCGCGCTGCTCAGCGACGGGGTCATGGCCCGGGAGATCGTGCTCCTCGACACCGAGGGACGCGACATCCCCTTTCACCTCGAAGGCCGGGTCTTGCGCGAGGGCTCGGAGATCAAGGGCGCCGTGCTCGTCGGCCTCGACCTCCGCATCCGCCGGGCGCTCGAGAAGCAGGTGCTCCAGAGCCAGAAGATGGCCGCCGTCGGCCTGCTCGCCGCGGGCATCGCCCACGAGATCAACAACCCGCTGTCGGGCGTCGTCGGCTACTCCAAGCTGCTGCTCGAGCGCCACCTCGAGCCCGACATCCGCGGCAAGGTCGAGCGCATCGCCCAAAGCGGCGAGCGCTGCCGCAAGATCGTCGAGGGCGTGCTGCTCTTCTCGCGCTCTCAGCAAGGCGGCGTGCGCACGGAGGTCGACCTCGCCCAGCTCGTCGATCGCGTCGTCCGCATCGGCGAATACCAGTGGAAGATGCACAACATCCGCATCTTGCGCGAGCCCGAGGTCCTGCCCGAGCCCCTGCGGGTGATGGCCGACGCCGACCAGATCGAGCAGGTCCTGCTGAATTTGCTGAGCAACGCGGTCGACGCGATGCCCCGCGGCGGGACCGTGCGCATCGCCCTCGGCGAGCCGCCGCAGCGCCCCGGCGCGGTCAGCTTCGCCGTCAGCGACGAGGGCATGGGCATCCCCGAGGAGATCCGCGACAGCATCTTCGACCCCTTCTTCTCGACCAAGGAGATCGGCAAGGGCACGGGCCTCGGCCTGTCGATCTCCTACGGCATCGTCCGCGATCACGGCGGTGATATCCTGCTCGAGTCGCAGCCCGGGCGGGGCACTACCTTCCGGGTGATCCTCCCCAAAGACGGCGCCCCGACGCCCCGACCGCAAACGGACCAGGACTCATGAGCCGCGGACGCACTCCACCTGTCAAGGACACCTACTCGACCCACGACGTCGCCAAGATCTGCTGCGTCACCCCGACCACCGTCATCCGCTGGATCGAGGACGGGCTGATCCCGGCCTTCAAGACCGTCGGCGGCCACCGCCGGGTCCGCCGCGAGGATCTCGAGAAGGTCTGCCAAGAGCGCGGCATCCCCTTCAACGTGCCCACGGGCAGCGAGGTCGGGCGCATCCTCGTGGTCGACGATGAGCCCGTGGTCCTCGAGCTCGTCCGCGACGTGGTCAAGGAGCTCAACCACAAGTTCGAGGTCGAGGTCGCCAAGGACGCCTTCGACGCCGGCCGCCTGGTCGCCACCTTCCGCCCGCAGCTGATCTTCCTCGACCTGATGATGCCCGGCGTCGACGGCTTCGAGGTCTGCACCCGGCTCAAGAAGGACGCGGCCACGGCCAACTCCGAGGTCATCGCGATCACCGGCTACTACACCGAGGCCAACATGGAGCGAATCCTCGGCGCCGGCGCAGCCGCATGCCTCAAGAAGCCCCTCGACGTGATCGAGGTCCGCGGTCGGGTCATCGAGGCCTTCAAGCTCAAGGACGAGGAGCTCGAGCAGGCTGGCAACAAGGCCCACGGTGCCACCAAGGTCCTCGTGGTCACGCAAAACGCCGACTTTCGCACCAAGATCCGCGACGAGCTCAGCCACGCGCGGCCGCCCGTCGAGGTGCTCACGGCCCAGACCGGCGCCGACGCGACCCTGGTCGCCCAGACCGCGCCACCCCAGCACGTCATCCTCTCGCTGACGATCCCGGACCTCGAGAGCAGCGCGGTGATCAGCAAGCTCGCGGGCTCGGACAACAAGCCGCAGATCATCGCGGTCCACGACGATCCGAGCGACGACATTCGCACGATGGCGCGGGACGCCGGGGCGCGCATGTGTCTGCCCACCGCCATGGTCGCGGGCACGATCCGCGAGCTCCTGGGGGTCTGAGGCGACAGGGTCGGCATCCACGCGAGCACGCGAGTGGGCCGCGAGTGGGCCGCGAGTGGGCCGCGAGTGGGCCGCGAGTGAGCCGCGAGCCCTGCGCTGTGCGTCGAGGACGGCCACGTCAAAACTTGACGTCGGGCCGTCGTCCCTCCGATGCTTGCGAAGTTCGCCTTAGGAGTTTGCTCGTCATGACCAACGCCCGTGTCCCCTTCGCCTCTTGCCTGTGTCTACTCCTCGCCGCGGCGGCCTGCAGCGATGAAGGCGGACGCGAGTCCACGTCGATCTACGGTGACGACGGCGGCCTGACCCTCGGCGGCGACGAGGCCAGCTCGCTCGACTCGGGCGACGACACCGACGGAGACAACGGCGGCTCGAACGACGAGGACGACGACACCTCTGGCGGCGGCGGGATCAAGCTCGACACCCTCGGCGGCGATGGCATGGGCTCGGCCGACGACGGCGGCAGCTCCGAGGGCTGCCAGGCGATCGACTTCCTGTTCGTGATCGACAACTCGGGGTCCATGGGTGACAACCAGCAGAACCTGATCAACAGCTTCCCTGGGTTCATCAGCAAGATCCAAGAGGCGATCGCCGAGGTCGACAGCTACCACATCATGGTCGTCGACACCGACGAGTACTGGAACGACTGCACCGTCGAGTGCGCCTTCCCCTTCCCGCTTTGCACCTTCGACGGCATCGACGGCTGCGACGGCGCGCCCACGGTCTGCGACGAGACCCTCGGCGCCGGGGTCAACTTTCCGCTCGGCGACGACGCCAGCAATCAGTACTGCGAGCTGACTGGCGGCCAGCGCTACATCACGCCCGCGGAGCCCTTCGACCTCCTGCCCCAGAAGTTCACCTGCATCGCCTCCGTGGGCACCGACGGCGACAGCAGCGAGATGCCGATGTCCGCGCTGACCCAGGCGATCGGGCCCACGCTCAACGGCGCCGGCGGCTGCAACTCGGGCTTCTTGCGCGACGACGCGGTCTTGGTGGTCACGATCATCACCGACGAGGAAGACAGCGACTCCCCGGGCACGCCGGCGGGCTGGTACCAGAACATCGTCGCTCAGAAGATCGGCGACGGCTCCGGCGTGGTCGTGCTCGGGCTGATCAACGACATGGACGCGGACACCCCCCTGTGCCCCGCCGAGTCCCAAGATCCCGAGCAGATCCGCACCTTCATCGACATGTTCCCCAACCACATCCGCGGCTCGGTCTGCGACGCCGACTACTCGCCCTTCTTCGAGCAGGCCGTGGATCTGATCAACAGCACCTGCGACGAGTTCGTGCCCGTGGGCTGAGCCCGACCGCCCTGGCTCAGCCGTCGAAGCGCAGCAGGTAGCGGCTCCAGGTCAGGCCCGCGCCGACGCCCGCCACCGCGACGTCGTCGCCGGCCCGCCAGTCCTGCCAACGCTCGGAGATCACCGTGCCCGAGCTCGCGCCGGCGGTGTTGCCGAAGCGATCGACGTTGTAGTGGTGGCGCTCGGGCGCGATCCCGCAGCGCCGGGCGATGGCCTCGAGCATGCGCAAGTTGGCCTGGTGGCCGACGAAGTGCAGCGTCCGCCCGTCCTCCTCGAATTCGTCGCGCAGGCCCAGGATCATCTCCGAGCTCATGCGGATGCCAAACATCTGCACGGCCCTGCCGTCCTGGCGAAAGTAGCCGAGGCGCGGGATGACCACGGTCCCCGCCCCCGCCGGGCTCGAGGCCAGCGAGGTCCCGACGATCCGCGCCCGCCCAGGCTCGCTCGCCGAGAGCACCACGGCCACGGCCCCGTCGCCCCACAGCACCGCCGTCGAGCGGTCGTTGTAGTCGATGCAGCGGGTCATGCCCTCGGCGCAGACCAGGAGCACGAAGCTCGGGAGCGCGTCGGGGCGCATGCGCGAGAGCACGTCGACGCCGGTGTAGAAGCTGGTGCACGCCGAGGACACGTCGAAGGCCGGGACCTCCGCGCCGAGCAGGCCTGCGATGTTGCAGGCCTGCGCCGGCGAGACCGTGTCCGGGGCGCAGCAGCCCGAGACGACCATGCCGAGATCCTCGACCCCGATCCCCGCCCGCGCCAGGGCCATGCGAGCCGCGCGGGCGCCCATCTCGGCGATCGACAGCTCGGCGGCCTCGATCGCCGCGGCCGGATCCGCGTTGCGAGTCTCGCGGATGTAGTCGAGGGGCAGCGCCGTCCTGCGGCTGCGGATCCCGACCCGCTCGAGGATCCACGCCTCGTCCGTCCCGATGTCGAGGGACTCCAAGAAGGCGTTGCTGATCTCGTTGTCGGGGTGATAGTGGCCGATACCGTGCAGATGAAGCGTCATCGCCAATGCCCTGACTCACTGTAGGCCAGCGAAGCTTCACGTCGAGCCGCGATCGCGTGACAGCGAGCACGGTCAATGCCGCGATCTGCGCTACTCAGCGAGCCCTCGCGCTGCGATCAACCCTGCGCTGCGCTCACAGGCCGCGCAGCTGCATCCAGCCGCGACGCAGCAGATCGCCGTAAAAGCGCAGCCTGCCGCCGATGTTCTCGATGATCTGATCGCGGAGCAAGACCTCCACGACCCGCTGGATCGCGTCGTCGTCGATGGTCATCTGCACGGCCAGGCGCCGCCGCAGCTCGCGGAATTCGAAGGCGCCGTCCTCGGCGCCACACAGCGCGTCGAGGATCGCCAGGGCCAGGCCGCGCTGCGGCTCCCAGTAGTCCTCGAGCACCGGCGCGAGCTCGCGGCCCAGCGCCCACGGCTCGGCCGTGACGCTCGCCGCTGCGGCCGTGAAGAGCTGCTCGAGGTCGGCCTCGGTCACGGGTTCGTGACGCCGCGCCAGCTCGGCCATGGCGCAGTGGATCCAGCGCGGGACGCCGTCGAGGCTGGCGGCGATCCGCCGGGCCGTGGCCGCCCGATCCCGCGCCGCGATGCTCTCGCCGAGCAGCAGCGCCGTGGCCAGGCGAGCCCCCGACTCGGGGCTGAGGGACTCGACGCGGACCCGCGCGAAGCTGTCGAAGGCCGCGCTGGGCAGGCGCGGGTAGACCCGCTCGAACAGGCGATCGCAGCTCGCCCCGCAGCTGATCAGCAGGCGCAGCTCGGCGTGGCTGTCGAGCAGCTCGGCGATGGTCGTGACCAGCACGCCCAGCGAGGGGCCGAAGCCCTTGGCCATCATCTGGGCGCAGAAGCGATCGAAGTCGTCGAGGGCGAGGACCACCGCCGGGGCCGCCTCGCCCAGCTCCGCCTGCATGACCGCGTCCACGCAGTCGCGCAGCACCGCCTCCCAGCCGTCCTCGTGCTCGCCGTCGCCGAGGCCGAGCTCGTCGGCGGTCACCTCTCCGCCCGCGCCGAGCAGCGGCGTGACCAGGGCCTCGAGGGCCGGGCCGGGGCCAGGGTGGTCCTGCCACAGCGCGTCGATGATCGCCGCGGCCGCGGCCAGGGGCGTGGGCAGCTCGGCCAGGGCCACGCGACGCCCGAACCACCCCGCAGGCGTCGCCGCCAGCGCCAGGCGGATCAGCGTGGTCTTCCCCATCCCCCACCGCCCCTCGAGGATGACGCCCCCCTCGCTCAGCGCGGCCCACAGGCGCTCGGTGTCCGCCTCGCGCCCGATCGCCTCGGCGGTTGCCACGGCTCCTGCCGGTTCGGCCTTCATGACCCGAAGATACGACCTCCGAGCGCGGTCATGGGGGCTTTTCCCTCGCTAGACCCACGAGCCCATGGAGGAGCCACGCTGGGTTCCACCACGGGTTCCTAGGGCACCAGCTCGGCCAGGCGTGTCCAGGCCCGCTCGCGGGTCTGCGCGTCGGGCTGGAAGCGGCGATGCATGGCCGCGAGGTAGTCCGGCGTCGAGCCGCAGCAGGCCCCCAGCAGCTCCAATTGCGGCCAGCGCCGCTGCCAGGCCTGCATCTGCTCGGCGAAGACCTCGTCGTCGACGATCCGCTCGACCCACTGGCCGTCGACGCGGCGCATGCCCAGGTGCGGATAAAAGCCCAGCGCCCCCGGCCAGGATGCGCGACTCGCCGCGCCAACGAGGGCCTCGAGGGCCGCAGGGATCGCGTCGATCTGCGTGCAGTTGACCAACAGCGCCTCCGGTCGGCGTCCCCTCCCCCGGCCGGCGAGCTCCATGAGCGCGTCGAAGCCCTCACCCGCGAGCAGGCGGCTGCCGTCGGGGCGGCGCGAGCCGGCTGGAGGCGGCGCCCCAGCGACCACCGCCAGCCACACGGGGACCTCGCCGAGGTCCTCGAGGGCCTCGAGGGCTCGGCTCGCCGCCACGAGATCGGTGAAGGTCTCGAGCAAGATCAGATCCGCCCCGGCGGCGATCAGGGCCTCAGCCAGGGCCCGATACTCGGCGAGCTCGAGCTCGCGCTGCTCCTCCGGCAGGCGCGGCCCGGGCAGCGGCGAGATCGCCCCCGCGACGCGGAATTTGGCCAGGCTCGGGTCCTGCGCCCGGCCGTGGGCGCGCACGGCCTCGAGCAACTCGACGCTGCGCGCGGCCAGCTCGCGCTGGCGCTCGCCCATGCCCGCGATCGCCAAGGTCCGCGCGTGCAGGCCGAAGCTGGCCGTCGAGAGCACCTGGGCGCCGGCGAGCAGGTAGTCGAAGTGGACCCTCGCGATCAGCTCGGGGTCATCGAGCAGCGCGCGGGCCGAGAACAGCGGGGCCTCGAGGGAGAAGCCCCGCCGGCTCAGCTCGGTCCCCATCGCGCCGTCGAGCAAGACGGCGCCATGGGAACCATCTCGGGCGACGCCCGGGTCCGCGTCGAGCTCGGTGTCCTCGCTCATCGCAGCCCAGGCGCTCGCAGGTGGGCGTTCAGCCGCCGCAGATGTCGTCCTCGAGGCAGCAGTCCACGGGGTCCATCAGGCAGAAGGTCTGATCGTCCTCTTGGCCGATCAGCGGCATGATCCGGCAGCCGTAGCCCTCGCGCCCGCACTCGCTGCTGGTCGAGCAGGGCTCGGCGCAGACCGTGTAGGTCCCGGCCACGCCCACGCAGGCCACCCCGCCGTTGGCGTCGCAGTCCGGGGCGTCGAGCAGCACGGTGGTCTGGTTGTCGGGCAGCTCGCAGCCGAGCTTGCTGCAGTAGCCGCCAGGCAGCTCGTAGACGCCGAGGATGTTGAGCACGCAGGTGGCTCCATCACCGAGAGCGGTCACGCACTCGTCGTCGGACAGGCAGGGCAGGCCCCAGTCGTCCATGATCGACGTGGTGGTCCCGTCCTTCTCGGCCCACTCGCTGCCACAGACGTCCTCGCCACCGGTGTCCCCACCAGTGTCGGTCTCGTCCGCGGTCTCGCCGGCCTCCTCCGCCGACTCGGCGTTGGAGTCGGTGCTCTCCTCCGAGCCGTCGTCGCCGCCGCAGGCGGTCGTGAGCAGGAGGGCGAAGGTCAGGCTGGAGGTCAGGGCAAAGAAGCGATGCATCCGGGGAAAATAGATTCGCCCGGATGCTCAGGTCAATATGGCAAACGCCGCGCAGATGCCTGCACACGGCATCCTGCGGCGTTTTTATCCGACGGTGATCCAGCCGAAATCAGCCTGTGCTCTCGAGCACACAGGCGATGCCCTGGCCGACACCGATGCACATGCTCGCCAGGCCCCACTTGCCGCCGGTCCGGCGCAGGTTGTGGGCCAGCGTGGTCACGATCCGCGCGCCCGAGCAGCCGAGCGGATGACCCAAGGCGATCGCGCCTCCCGAAGGGTTGACCTTGTCCTCGTCGAGGCCGAGGCCGCGGATGCTGGCCAGGGTCTGGCTGGCGAAGGCCTCGTTGAGCTCGACCGAGTCGAGATCCCCGACGCGCAGCTTGGCGCGCTGGAGCGCCTTGCGGCTCGCGGGGATCGGCCCGATGCCCATGACCCCCGGGTGGACGCCGGCGTGGCCCCAAGTTGCGATCCGGGCGATCGGCCGCAGGCCGAGGGCCTCGGCCCGCGCCGCCGAAGTGATCAGCAGGGCCGCGGCGCCGTCGTTGAGCGGCGAGGCGTTGCCCGCGGTCACGGTCCCGCCCTCGCGGAACACGGGCCTGAGCTTGGCGAGCTTCTCGGCCGAGGTGTCGCGGCGCACCGACTCGTCGAGGGTCACGCGCAGCGGATCCTTCTTGCGGCCCTGGGGCACGGTCACGGCGACGGTCTCGTCGTCGAACCAGCCCTCGTCCTGGGCGATGGCCGCGAGCTGGTGGCTGCGCAGGGCCCAGGCGTCCTGATCTTCGCGGCTGATCTCGTGGCGCTCGGCCACGTTCTCGGCGGTCGCGCCCAGCGACTCGATCGGGTAGAGCGCGTCCATGCGCGGGTTGATCATCCGCCAGCCCAGGGCCGTGTCGTAGATCTCGGGCTTGTTGTGGAAGGCCACGTCGCCCTTGGGCATCACGTAGGGGGCGCGGGTCATGCTCTCCACGCCGCCGGCGATGTAGACCTGGCCCTCGCCGACCATCACGGCCTTGGCTGCCTGGATCACCGCCTCCATGCCCGAGCCGCACAGGCGGTTGACCGTGACCCCGGGGACCTCGACGGGCACACCAGCGAGCAGCGCCCCCATGCGCGCGACGTTGCGGTTGTCCTCGCCGGCCTGGTTGGCGGCGCCAAAGTAGACGTCCTCGAGATCCTCGATGGCCGCCGGATAGCGCTCGCGCAGCGCACCGATCACCCGCGCGGCGAGATCGTCCGGGCGCATCGGCGCGAGCACCCCGCGAAACTTGCCCATGGGCGTGCGCAGGGCGTCGACGATCACCGGCGTACGTGCTGCGTCCAAGCTTTCGAGCATGAACCCTTGCGTACCACGATGGCCCGAGGGCACGCGGGCGCTCGTTGTTGCGGACCCTCACGGTCTTTTGGGCAGCGGCCCTAAACTCACAGCCCAGCTCCGCTACCCTCGCCCACATGTCGACGGGATTTCGACTGCTGACCTGGAACGTCAACTCGATCCGCGCGCGCCTCGACAACGTGCTCGCCTACCTCGACGACCACGAGCCCGAGGTCGTCTGCCTGCAGGAGACCAAGGTCGAGGACGCCCTCTTTCCCCGCGTCCCCTTCATGGAGCTGGGCTACCGCGTCGCCCTCAACGGCACCAAAGGCTACGCCGGCGTCGCCACGCTGATCCGCGGCGCCGAGCCCGAAGACGTGCAGGCCGGCTTCGCCGAGGGCCCCGCCGACAAGCACCGGCGGATCCTCGCCTGCACCTACCAGGGCGTGCGCATCTACAACCTCTACGTGCCCAACGGCACCGCCCTCGACTCGCAGCACTTCACCTACAAGCTCGAGTGGCTGGCCCGGCTCCGCGGCGAGCTCGACGCGCGCTTCGAGCCCAGTGACGCCGTGGTCCTGTGCGGCGACTTCAACATCGCCCGGGACGAGCGCGACGTGTGGTCGGTCGAGTCCATGGCCGGCGGCACCCACTTCACCGCCGAGGAGCACGCCGCCCTCGACGCCCTCGAAGGCTTCGGCCTGCGCGACTGCTTCCGCAAGTTCGACGACGCCCCCGGGCGCTTCACCTGGTTCGACTACCGCGGCGGCTCCTGGGAGAAGAAGCAGGGCCTGCGCATCGACTATGTCTACGCGACGGCGCCGGTCTACGAGCGCTGCGCCGAGGTCGTGCACGACTGGGAACCGCGCGCCTGGGACGAGCCCTCGGACCACGTCCCCGTGGTCGCGCGCTTCACCTGAGGAGCGCACACGGCCGGCAACGGCCCGACAGGCGCCGGGTCCAGCCCCCTGCTCGCTCGGCCCCGCCCGGCGAGCGGGGTCCTCGGCGTGGGATCAGGACGCCCGCGGGATCGGGCGCAGGCGCGAGCGCATGAACGCGATCCGCTCGTCGATGGTCCGCTCGGGCGCGCCGGGGAGCTCGACCATGGCCTTGGCCAGGGTCCGGTAGCGCCCGGTCATCAGCAGCGCCCAGACGATGAAGAAGTCGAGGCCGCGGAAGATGATCGCGTCCTTCTCACCGTAGAGCGCCTGGTTGGCCGCGAACTCCCCCGGGTACTCGCTCCAGTGGCAGCGCGCCTTGACGTGGTGGTGGATGTGATAGCCGTCGTTGAAGCAGCGCCGGTTGTAGCGCGAGTCGATGCAGGTGATGGAATTGCGGTAGGCGCAATTGGGGTCGCTAGCGTCGACGAAGGCGTGCTGGGCCCAGTTGCCGGCCATCATCAGCGTGCGGACCATGAGCACGGGGATCACGAACACGACCAGCGTCGCCCGCCAGTCCACGTAGGCGAGCAGCCCGACCACCAGCCAGTAGCTGCCCTCGCCCAGCAAGGTCCGCGCGGCCATCTTGCGCTGGCCGCGGCGCAAGAAGTAGAGCGGCAGCTCGATCAGCACCAGGGTCATGAAGCGCAGGTAGTAGCGCAGCCAGTGCGAGAGCCGGTCGCGCTGGTAGGGCATGGTCGAGCTCAGATCGTCGTGGAGGTTGTTCTCCGGGTGGTGCATCCCCATGTGGTGGCAAAAGTAGGTCTGCGGGGTCTCACCAAAGAAGGGACCCAGGACCCAGGGGATCACCTGGTTGAGCCAGCCGACCTCGCGCCGAAACAAGATCCGATGCGAGGTGCAGTGGAGCATGAGGATGAAGCGATCCACCGTCCACAGCCCCCAGATCGCCAGGTAGACCACGCCCGCCGCCCAAAACCACGGGCCGGTGAGCCACAGCTTGGAGATCGGGTAGAGCGACAGGCCGAGCAGCGCCGTGGTCGCACACGCCGCCATCAGGTGCACGAAGGTCAGGTCGCGGGGATCGTTGATCAGCCGCAGCGCCAGCGCGTCCCAGGGGGCGGGCTGAGCGGGGATCGTCGGAGGTCCTGGATCTGCCATGGCGGTCCAAAGCTATCAGCCGGATCCCCCAGGCTCCACGCGCCCCCCGAGCGTCGGACGTGAGCCAGCCCGGCAGTGAGCTCCGCTCACATCTCGGCGGTGTCGACGTCGCCCAGCTGCGGGCCGTCGATCGGCAGGTCTAGGTGAAAGCGCGCGCCCTGCCCCGGGCTGCTCTCGACCCACAGTGATCCGCCGTGATCCGCGGCGATGCCGTGGCTCACGGACAGGCCCAGGCCCGTGCCGCGATCCCGACCTTTGGTGGTGAAGAAGGGATCGAAGATCCGCCCGCGGATCTCCTCGGCGATGCCCGGGCCGTGGTCGACCACGCTGACGCGGATCCACGGGCGCTCGTCATCCTCGAAGCTCTCGGCGCGCACGAGGATCTCCCGGACCGCGTCGGGGGCGTCGGCGGGCAGGTCGACGATCGCGTCGCGGGCGTTGGTCACGAGGTTCATCAGGACCTGCTGGACCTGCTGGACCTTGCAGCGCAGCCTGGGCAGGTCCTGGGCGATCTCCAGGCGCAGCTCGATGCGATCGCGGCGGAGCACGGCGCGGATCAGCGAGAAGGTCGCCTCGATCACCCCGCCGACCTCGATGTCCTCGACCGGCATCTCGTCCTCGACCTCGGAGCGCGCGAAGGCCATGAGGTTGCGGACGATGATCGCCACGCGCTCGGACTCGTGGCCGATCTCCCCGGCGAACTCGAGCACCGTGTCGACGTCGTCGGGGCGCTCGGCGATCAGCTCGGCGTAGTTCATGATCCCCTGGACAGGGTTGTTGATCTCGTGGGCCACGCCGCTGGCCAGGGTGCCGATGGACTCGAGGCGCTGCTGCTGGCGCAGCTGGACCTCGAGGCCCTTGCGCGCGCTGATCTCCGTGGCGATGACCAGGGCCTTGGCCGTGGGCGCGCCGCTGCTGAAGGGGTCCTCGGCGGCGCCGACGTGGATCGGGCTGACGCGGAACATGAACCAGCACGGGGTCTGATCCCCGTCGCGCAGGCACAGCTCGACCTCGCGGGCCTCGCCGGCGGCCAGGGCCTCGCCCAGGGTGCTGCGCCAGGCGGAGCGCGAGGGATCGTCCATGACCTCGCTGAGCCGGCGCCCGAGCAGCTCCTGGGCGCTGGTGACCACACCGAGGCGCGCGGGGTGGTTGACGAACTCGACCCGGCCGCGCTCGTTGAGCACCGCGACCACGTCGGGCAGGCCGTCGACGAGCGAGCGCCAGCGATCCTCACTGGCCTCGAGCGCGGCGTAGAGCCGGGCGCTCTCGAGGGCGCCGGCGGCCTGGGCCAGGAGCAGACGCAAGACCCCGCGGTGACCCTCGCCAAAGGCCCCCGGGCGCGCGCGGTGCTCGAGGACCAGCACGCCGATGCGCTGCTCGTGCTTGAGGATCGGCGCGCACAGCATGGCGCGGGTCCCCGAGGACGCGTAGCGATCGCCAAAGAAGCGCCCGTCGGCGCGCAGGTCATCGACCAGGACGAGTTCGCCGCTGCCGCGCGCGAGCTCGACGGCCGCGCGCGGCAGCCGGCCACCGGCCGCCTCCACCGGCAGCGGCGGGCTGACCAGGCTCCCCCCTCCCGGCGCGCCCCGGTCCTGCTCCGCGACCAGCACCGCCCCGCCCTCGCGCTCGAGCAAGAGCATGGCCCGCTCGCCGCCGACGTGCTCGAGCGCGGCGCTGAGCACCTTGAGCACGACGTCCTCGAGGCGCAGGGCCTCGCCGAGCTCGCGGATCGCCGTGGACACCGCGCGCAGGCCCTTGCTCGCAGCCACCTCCGCGACCCGGGCGAGCGGCGTCCGCCACTGGACCAGGTCGCCGTGGCGGCGCTCGAGGGCGCTGACCACCGAGCCCGCGCCCCAACGAACGAAGCTCGCCCGCGCGTCCTCGAGGGCCGAGACGGCCACGCGCTCGAGGCCCTCGTTGGCGGCGAGCCGGGCCAGGCTCTCGCTGGCCAGGCCGTCGAGGTCGTGGATGCCCTGCGCGGCCGCCAGGCTGCGCGCCGACTCGAAGCAACGCAGCGCCTCGAGGGCCTCGCCGCGGGCGACCGCGAGCTCTCCGGCGAGCAGATCCACCATCGGCTGGTAGCGCGCGCGGCAGCCCTGCGCCCAGCGGCTCAAGCTCGCCATGCGCACGCGGGCCAGGGTCTTGAGCCGCCTCCGCTCGCTGCGAGGGCAGCCCTCCTCGCCGGCGCGCGCGATGGCGAGCAGCCCCGAGTAGAGCGCGTAGCGAGGCGCGAGCCACAGCTCACCGAGCACCCGCTCGTAGTCCTCGGCGATGCGCTCGACGATCGCCCAGGTCTCGGCCCCGCGCTGGCCGAGGAAGAGCCGGCCGCCGATCTCGATCACGTCGGCGGCGTAGCGCAGCGCCTCGCTGGTCCCCGGCGCGAGCTCGTCGCGCGACAAAAAGCGCGGCTGCTCCCCGCGCGGCGGCTCCTCCTCGCTCGGGTAGCTCAGGCAGTCCGCGTAGCGCCGCGCGAGCGCCAGGGCCTGGGCCGCCTCGCCCGGCGACGCATTCGAGACCGCCGCGGTCGACACCAAGGCGGACAGACCCTCGCCTCCCCGCAGCTGCTCGGGGAAGCGCAGACACACCGGGGGGTCGTGCTCGACCAAGGGGGAGTCCATGGACACGGGACCTCGAAGAGCCTGGCGCAACGCCTGACGCTGGCAAGAATCGCATGCCAGACGCCAAGGCTGGAGCCCCTGCGACGAGATGACGGTTTCGAGAGTGGGCCTGCGTCCGCCCCGCGGGGTGGCTCCGCGCGGCCCGAGTCATGCGCGCGAGCGCCCTCCCCTCATGTGGACTCACGAGTCATATCGCTCGAGGACCCAGGCGCGCGATGCGGGGTCTCGGCATCAGTAGCGACATCAGTCGCTACATCAGTCGCGCAGCGGTAGGTCGAGGTGGAAGCAGGTCCCCTCACCCACGCGGGTCTCGAAGCCCAGCTCACCACCGTGCTCCAGGGCGATCCCGTGCGAAACGGCGAGACCCAGCCCCGTCCCCTGGTCCCGCCCCTTCGTCGTGAAGAAGGGATCGAAAATGCGCCCGCGCACCGACTCGTCGATGCCCTTGCCGCGATCTTCGACGCTGACCCGGAGCCAGGGCTGGCCGTCCTGCTCGAGCGTGTGCGCGCGGATGGTGATGCTGCGCAGGGCCGGCTGCCCCCCGTTGATCGCGTCGCGGGCGTTGGAGATCAGGTTCATGATCACCTGCTGGATCTGCTGCCCGCGACACGCGATCAGCGGGAGCCCCGGCTCGACCTCGACCGTCACGTCGATCTGATCCTTGCGCAAGATCGCACGGATCAGCGAGAGCGTGCTCTCGATCAACATCGCCATGTCCTGGGGCTCCGGGTCCCCGCCCGGCGGCTCCTGGCGCGAGAAGGCCAGCAGGTTGCTGACGATGGTCGCAACCCGGCTCGACTCCAGGGTGATCTCCTGGGCGAACTCGAGCACCATCTCCGTCTCCTTGGGCTGCACGGCGATGAGCTCGGCGTAGTTCATGATCCCCTGGATCGGGTTGTTGATCTCGTGGGCCACGCCGCGGGCGAGGGTCGCAATCGACTCCAGGCGCTGCTGCTGGCGCATCTGGGCGTCGAGGGCGGCGCGCTCGGCCTCGATCTTCTTGCGGATCGTGATGTCCGTGGAGATCGTGATGAACTTGCCGACCTCCCCGGCCACGAAGATCGGGGCCACACGCACGCCGTAGTAGCGCGTTCCGCCCACCGCCGGATGGAGCTGGACCTCGAGCTCGCGCATCTCCCCGCCATCGACCACCGCGTCGAGCACCTCGGACCAGCTCGCGCCCTCGGTGGGCGACATCACCTGGCGCGAGTCCACGCCGATCAGCGCCGCCGGCGGGACCTCGTAGGGAGCGAGATGGTTGACGAATTCGATGGTCCCGTCGCGGTCGAGGAGCGAGATGATGTCCGGGACCCCGTCGACCAGGGAGCGCCAGTGGGCCTCGCTGCGCTGGAGGGCCTCGTAGAGCCGAGCGTTGTCGAGGGCGTTGGCGGCCTGGGCCAGGAACATCTGGAGCACGGCCATGCTCTCGCTGGCGAAGCCTCGCGCGCTGTCGCGGCGGGAGAGCACGAGCACCCCGCTGGCCTCGCCGTGTTTGCCCAGCGGCAGGCAGAGCAGCGAGCGCAGCTTGGCCGCGATGACGTAGGGGTCACCCGCGAAGCGCGGGTCGATCCGCGCGTCCTCGACGCTCAGCGTCAGCCCCGTGCGCCGCACGTAGTGGACCACGCTGAGCGCGACCTGGTCGCGGGCCGCCTCGAGGGGGACCGGCGGCTCGAGGGGGTGCGCCCGCTCGCCCGTCGACGCCAGCCCGATCAGGCAGACGACCCCGCCGCGATCGAGCACCAGCTGGGCCTCGTCGGCGTCCGATGAGGACAGGGCGGCGTCGAGCAGGCGCGTGATGATCTCCTCGATGCGCAGCTCCTCGGCGATGAGCTGAGAGGTCGCGAGCACGAGGTCGATGTCGATGGTCTCGGCCACCGGGAGCAGGTTCGAGCTGCGCTCGGCCGTGGTCGCGGCGACGGCCCCGACCCCGAGCGCCTCCTCGTGCTCGCGCAGCAGGCGGATCTCCACCGCCTGCGCGCCCCAGCGCCGCGCGGCCTCGGTCGCGAGATCGAGGGCCCCGCGGGCCGCCGCGCTGCGCTCGTGCGCGAAGGCGAGCTCGGCAAGGCGCTCGCACGCCATGATCTCCACGAGCCACAGCCCGTTGTCGCGCGCCAGGCTCTGCGCCCGCTCGTAGCAGGCCAGGGCCCGCTCGACACGCCCGCGCGCCCGCGCGCGCTCGGCATCGACCAGGGCCTCGCCGGCGGCGAAGTTCTCGGCGCAGCCCCGGGCCCAGCGGCGCATCAGCTTCGCAAAGCGCCGCAGGTGCTTGCCGCCGTCGACGGAGTGCTCCTCCCACGACATCCGCTGGCCGACGCAGACCGCGGCCAGGGTCACGAAGCGCGGGAGCTGCCAGCTGCCGTGCAGGGCCCGCTCGAAGTCGGACAGGCGATCACCGATCACCGCGACGGCGTCCTCGCGGCGGCCGAGCAGCCACAGGCCCTCGGCGCGGATGAGCTCGGCCACGCAGTGCGCGAGCTCGCCGTAGCCCGAGAGCGCCGAGCTCGACTTGGACAGGAGCGCGCGCACGCGGGCCCGCGACTCTCCGCCCGCGCCCCGCAGCGCCTCCGCGAGCGCGAGCTGCTGGGCCAGCGAGGCCGACATCTCGCACGTCCCCCAGCGCTCGAGCTCGGTGTGCCAGCGGCGCCCGTAGCTGACGAGCTCCTCGAGCTTGGTCCCGGCCATGTACATCACGCCGAGGCCGAGGCCCGCGGCCTGTGTCGCGACCTCGAGATCCCCGACCTCCCGCGCGGTCTGGAGGAGCGCGGGGATCCTCGACGCGCTGAAGGACCACCGCCGGCAAGTCGGCCAGACCAGCAGCGCCGCGGCGGCCTCGGCCCGCGGCCGCACCACGACCTGGGGGACCCGCGCGCACAGCTCGAGGGCGTAGTCGCACAGCTCTCCCGCGGCCTCGAACTCGCCGTAGCCAAAGGCGCCCGCGACCCCGAGCTGGGCGAAGGCCACGGGCGCCGCCGGGTGAAAGCCGTAGCGCATCACCAGCCAGCCGTGCAGCCCGCACAGCGCCTCGAAGAGCTCGATGTCGCGGACGAAGGCCGCGTTCTTGGCGGCGATCACGATGTACATCGCCGCCACCGCCCGGGGATCCGCGGCCTCGGGCATGGCCGCGAGGGTCTCCAGGCGCACCCCCGCGCAGGACCGCCAGCCTCGCATCACCCACGCGGCCCTGCGCAGCTTGGAGATCGGCGAGCTCAGCCGCCACCCGCAGCGCGCCAGGGCCTGGAGGCTGAGAGCCACGGCCTCCTCGGTGCGGCCTTGCAAGGCCAGCATGCGGATCCTCCGGGCGGTCACCCGGCCGAGATCGGGCAGGCTCAGCGGCCACTCGAGCAGCGCCTCGAAGCGCGCCTCGGCCTGGTCGCGCGCGCCGGTCAGAGCCAGCGCCTGGGCCCGGGCATACTCGACGGCGAAGGCCAGCTCGTCGCGGGGCTCCTCGCTCAACAGCCGACACCCCGCCTCGAGGTAGACCCGCGCCGACTCCCAGGCCGCGACGCCCATCGCTCGCTCGCCCGCGGCGAGGTTGAGGCGCGCGAGGGCCCGCGGCCCGAGGGCGTGCAGCGGAGAGCTCGCGTCGAGGTCGACCCCCTCGTCGAGGGCGTCGACGAGTTCGAAGAGGCGATCGCCGAGGACCCCGAGGTCGACGTCCTCGAGCCAGGCCTCGCCACAGCACGCAGGATCGCTGCCCACTGGCTCCCCTGGCTCCCCCGACTCGTCCCGCTCACCCTCGCCTGGCCCGCGCCGCGCACGAGCGAGCATCCAGACCCCCAAGCTGACCCGCAGCGTGCGGCGCTGGGCCGGCGCGAGCTCGGCCAAGGACAGCTCGCAAAGCCGCGGGTGCGCGAAGCGAAAGCCCCGCGGCGTGACGGCCAGCAAGCCCTCGCGGCGCAGCTCGTGGAGCGCGGCCGCGAGCTCGACCCCGCGGCGCTCGCCGATCGCCTCGAGGGCCTCGACCTCGAACTCCGCGCCCACGCAGGCCGCGAGCGAGAGCAGCCTCCGGCTGGCCTCCGGCAGCGCCGCCAGCCTGGCCGTCATCAGCCCGAGGGCGCCCTCCGGGAGCTCCGCGGCGGCGATCGCCTGTAGATCCCAGCGACCCCCGGCGATGTCGAGCAGCCCACGCTCGACGAGGTGCTCGAGCAGCGCGCGGACGGCCAGCGGGTTGTTGGCGCTGCGCCGGCCGACGAGCTCGACGAGCTCCCCGAGCGCCCCCGCGGGCTGGCCGATGTGCTCGGCGATCAGCGCCGCCAGCCCCGCGTCGCTCAGCCCATCGAGCGCGATCTCGACGACCCGCTCCTCGCCGCGCCACTGCACGAGCGCGTCGGCCAGCGGACCCTCCCCGCCGACCTCGTCACGGCGCAGACCCGCGACGATCAGCATCGGCACGCCGATGCCGACGTCGAGCAAGAAGCGGATCAGCTCGACGCTGTCGCCGTCGGCCCACTGGAGGTCATCGAGGACGAGGACCAGCGGGCCGCGCTCGCCGAAGGTCGACAAGAAGCGAGCGAGGGCGACCCGCAGGCGGTTCTCGACCGCGTCTGGATCCGCCTCGACCGCGACCACCTCGTCGAGCGCTGCGTCCGCGCACCGCTCGTCGCCCCTCCCGGCACCCTCGGCCATGTCGGCCCCGCCGGCCCCGTCGGCCCCGTCGCAGGCCGCCTCGCCCTGCTCGCGCTCGTCGAAGATCAGCCGCAGCTGGGGCAGCAGCCCGGTCATCACCGGCGCGAGCGTGCCCAGGTTGACGCGCAGGCGAGCCGCCCACTCGCGCAGGGCGACCTCGTTTTCAGTCAGCACGGCGTCGACCAGGTTGATCCCCGCCTCGACGAAGGCGTGGTAGGGCTCGTGATCGAGCGGCCGAAAGCGACCCGCGGCGATCAGCCCGCGGCGCTCGAGCTGCGGGCGCTCGAGCGCCTGCATCAGCGCCGTCTTGCCGATGCCCACGGGCCCCGAGAGCAGCACCATGCGGGTCTCGTTGCAGTCGAGGGCGTCGACGAGCTCGGCCTCGATGCGCTCGAGCTCGCGCTCGCGCTCGATCAGCCGGTGCACGGCCTGCACCCGTCGGCGCAGGTCCCTGCGCCCGAGCACGAAGTCCACGGGCGCCCCCGCGGCGATGGCCTCGAGGTCCGCGCGCAGGCCCGCGGCCGACTGGTAGCGCCGCTTGGGATCCTTGGCCAGCAGGCGCATGACCACCGCGCTGAGCAGGCCGGGCGCGTCACCGCGCAGCTTGGCGAGGGGCTCGGGCCGCCGGACCCGCTGCGCGAAGATCAGCTCCCAGGTGTCCCGAGCCGCGAAGGGCGGCTGACCGCTGAGCAGCTCGTAGAGCACCGCGCCGAGGGCATAGAGGTCGCTGCGCGCGTCGACGCTGCGGCGGATCAGCCCGATCTGTTCGGGGGCGCGATAGGCCAGGCGCGCGCGCGCGAGCGCCTGGCGGGGCGCCGCGCTCGGCCGCGCGCCCGCGGCCACGAGCCCCAGCCGGTTCGCCCGAGCGCTCGCGGGATCCTGAGAGCAGGCCCCGCTCGCCTCCACCCCAAAGTCGAACAAGAAGGCCTGCGAGGTCCGAGGATCGACGCGCACCGCCGCCGGCGAGAGCGCGCCGTGGATCAGCCCGAGCGCGTGGGCGCGCTCGAGGCCGCAGGCGAGATCGAGCGCGACCTTGGTGACGAGCTCGGTCTTCACCTGACCCGCGCAGTCGAGGCCCTCGAGCCAGGTCGCCAGGGGGACGCTCGCCAGCGCGTCGAAGCGCGCGATCACCCGGGCCTCGTCGTGGACGAGCTCGCGCAGCGGGAGCAGACCCTTGGCCTCGACGCCGCACAGCAGGCCGAGCTCGTACTCCACGCGCGCCAGCCGAGCCCCCTCGACCGCGAACACGCGAGCGATGAACACCCGCCCGTCGGCCTCGCGCTCGAGTTCGAAGTCGACGAGCGGACCGACGCCGCCCAGGCGCCGGCGCACGACGTAGCCAGGGAGCTTCGGCGGGCGCTCGTGCGTGATGGACTCGTGGAGGCTCGCCGAGTCGGATGATGATCGAAGGCCAGCGTTCATCGGCGATGCCCTGCCATTGTACGACGGCGAGTCGCCGCCCTCTCCCGCTCTCACCGCGGCAACGCGACCGCCTGAATGTACGCGCCGATTTCGCTCGTCCCCGGGAACACCGGCGCGGGGGCCGGCTCGAGATCGTCGACGCGCGTGAGCACGCCATCGCCAGAGAGCACGAACAAGCTGCGCGGCACATCCTGCGACTCCACCCCGTCGAGGAGGTCGAGGTAAACCGTCTGGACGCTGTGCAGCAGCAGCGCGCCGTCGTCATCGAGGGCCAGCGGGACCATTGGTACTCCTGCCAGACGCTCGAGCCCACTGGGCGAGACGCGGATCAGCGCGCCGCTGGTAAAGGAAGCGCTCGCGCTCGCGCTCTCGTCGAAGCAGGCCCAGGCCACCCACGTCCCGGAGGGGGAGACGACCGGCTCGCCCGAGAGTGTGCAGGGGCTGGTCTCGAGGCTGAGCGGCTCCAAGCCCTCGGCGTCCGCACGCAGGACCGGCCCGGCGATCGACGCGAGGACCACCGCTTCGCCCTCGTCGGCGACAAACCACCAATAGGGCCCACCCACGAAGAGCGGGAAGCTGTCGACGCTGCCCCTGCGCTCGTCCCAGCGGTGCATGCTGCCCCCCGCTTGCCAGATCGAGACCTCGCGGTCGACGACGTGGAGCAGGCCAACGCCCCCCTCGCCCCCCGCCTCGACCAGGGCCGCGGGCAGCTCGAGGGCCCCCGAGAGCTCGGGCGTGCGCGCGTCGACGCTCTGCCAGCTCCCGCTCTCGCCGTCTGCGAAGATCACCCGCCTGCCAGCTGGATCCATGGCGACGAGGACCCCGCAGTCTGCGAGCAGCTCGCAGCTGCGCGCCTCGCTGGGCGCGACGGGCAGGCTCAACCCCTCGACCACCGCGACCTCGCCGAGCCCGAGCTCGGCGCTGGCTTCAGCGTCCTGCTCGGGGTAGCGCAGCAGCTCCAGGCGCGTCGCCCCGTCGCCGACGGCGAGGAGCACCGGGGCCGCGCTCGCCCCCTGCGCCCAGTCGTAGGCACCCTCCGCGCGCAGGGGGATGATCGTGTCGTCGTCTTCACGGCGCTCGAGCCCGAGCCCCGGCGCGAGCGGGACGAGCTCGAGGCCGCCGTCGTCGGCGATCCAGAACAAGGCCGTGCCCGAGCTGCTCAGCTGCACCCGCGGCGGCCCGGCGATCGTCACCGGTGGCAGCTGCAGGAGCAGACGGCGCTGATCCTCGAGATCGACCCAGGCGCCCGCGCGCGTCCCCGCGCGCACGAGCACCCCGCGTCCTTTGGGGCCCAGGCGCAGGTGCTCGATCGGCGCGCTCGGGCCGAGCACGTCGAGGGTCCACAGCTCCCCGCGATCGTAGACGTGCAGCCGGCGCTCTCCCCCGTCGACGGTGCTGTCGAGCCACAGCGCCCGGGCCTCCACGCCCTCGAGCCCGCACCCCGAGCCAGCCAGCGCGAACGCGAGCAGGGCTCCCACAGCGAGCACGTGAGCTGGCGCGCGCGACATCGGCTCGAAGCTAACAAGGATGGGCACCCGCGCGCAGCGATGACTTTGCGAGGCCCGCCCTGGCTGCGACCCCGACTGCACGCCCCCGACTGCGCGAGGAAGCGCGACACCCGGCGCGCTTGCGCCCCTGCGCCCCTTCGGGCAAGGTCGGCGCCCATGGCCGGAGACGACGAGAAACCCCAAGAAGAGCTCGAAGCGACCGCTGGCGCCCCCACCGAGGGCGACCTCGAGGGAGATCCCGAGGGCGCGGATGCGGCCGAGGACGAGGGCGAGGGCGAGGAGCTCGAGGCCCTGCAAAAGGCCGCGTCGGAGATCGAGCTGGTGCTCCTCCCGCTGGCCTGCGTCAACGAGGGCAAGGGCGCGCCCCTGTCCATGGGCGTCCAGCGCTGGATGGCTCAGGAGCTCGCGCGCACCGGACTCAAGGCCGCCGCCCCGGTGTTCACCGCCATCGCCGAGCAGCAGGGCCGCAAGGTCCCGGCGCTGCTCATCTACCGCGATCCCTGGACCGACTCGCGCGCCCTCCAGGGCGCCGCCCGCTTCCCCAACGCCCGCCGGGCCGTGAGCGGCAACTTCTTCGTGTCCGAGGACAAGCTGACCCTCGACCTGCGCCTGGTCGAGATCCACAAGGACGGCAGCACCCCCGTCGACGCCAGCGAGCGCGAGGAGGGCGAGGAGAGCGACACCCCCGAGACCGTCCCCGGCCACCTCGAGGAGATCGCCACCTGGTCCGGTGAGTTCCAGGCCAGCGAGCTGCCCACCAAGCTGTTCGAGGCGCTCCAGGAGCTCGCCGCCAAGAGCGGCCAGACCGTCGAGCACGCCGACGCCAAGGCGGCCTTCGGGACCGAGGAGATCCAGGCCACGCTCAGCTTCCTCGTCGGCCTCGGCAACCTCTCGGCCCTCCAGGGTCGGACCGTGCCCGCGACCACCGATCAGCTGCTCAACCCGCTGATGGACGCGATCAACCGCGATCCCAAGTTCGACGCGGCCATGGAGGCGCTGCACGGGATGGTCGACATCCTGATGGCCATCAACCCCGATCGCACGACGATCCCGCTCTCGCTCCAGGCGCTGTCGATCGCCGCCCAGCGCCGCAAGGACGACGTCGAGGCCTGGCATCACCTCGGCGTGGTCGCGCGTCGCCTCGGCGACCTGCCCACGGCCATCAACGCCTTCAACCAGGCCTTCAACCTCGCCCCGACCAACGTCCAGGTCACGGTCAACTTCATCCAGACCCTGCGCCAGACCCAGGACACGGAGAACGCCCTCAAGGTCGCCCAGCACGCCGCCGAGAACGGCAACGAGGCCCCGCCGGTGCTCGCCCTGCTCGGCAGCTTGCTGATCGAGAACGACGACTTCGACGCCGCCGAGCCCTTCTTGCGCCGCGCCGTGGACGAGGGCCAGATCCCCAGCGCCTACGGCGACCTCGCCAACGTGCTGTGGGACCGCTCCGACGACGACACCAGCGAGCAGGGCGAGGACCGCGAGGAGGCCATGAAGCTGCTCGAGACCGCCGTCGGCCTCGCCCATGTCGCCAAGACCGCGCTCGAGATGCTCCTCGACCTCGCCGTCGAGGAGGAGGACGAGAAGGCCATCGCGCTGCTCGAGGCCGCCGGCGAGAAGCACGGCCAAAACCCCGCCGTGCTCACCTCTCTGGCCACCTTGCGCCTCGAGGGCGAGGATCCCCAGGAGGCTCGCCCGTGGCTCGAGAAGCTGCTCGCCCTGCCCCGCCGCTCCCTCGACGACGACGCCTTTGGTCGCCGCGCCCTGCTCGCCCTCGAGCTCGACGACTTCGAGGCGCGCTACGAGGCCGCCATCGACCAGGTCAACAGCGGTGACCTCGGCAAGCGCAACGAAGCCGCCGTGTTCCTGCGCGAGGTCGTGGCCAAGGACGCCCGCTACTGGCAGCCCCACCTGATGCTCGCCCTCGCCGTGCGCGAGTCCGAGGGTGACGCCGCCGCGCTCAGCCACCTGATGAACGCGGTCCGCCTGCGCCCCAACGACGCGCAGATCCGCCAGCTGATCGCCGGCATCCTGCGCAAGCAGGGCCGCCCGCGCGAGGCCGTGGAGCACCTGCGGGCCGTCGTCGCCCTCAACCCCCGCGAGGTCGATCCGGTGATCGGCCTCGCGACCTGCATGCGCGACGCGAACATGTTCGCGGAGGCGCGGCAGATCTGCACCGCCGCGCTGCAGATGATCCCTGGTCACCCCCAGTTCCAGGCGATCCTCGAGAGCCTACCCCAGGCCTGAGCCAGCCGGTCGGGGCTGCGTCTGCGCCCCTCGTCTGCTCGATCGAGAGCGTCCCCTCGCGCCGCGTCGCTTGGGGGCGCTCTTTCACGTTTGGCCGTCCGGCAGACACGTCTCGAGGACCTCCGCGCCGCCGTCCGCCCTTCTCACTCGTCCCACTCATGGGGGTCAAAAGGCTCATCCGAATCGCATGACCCGGAGGCGATTGCCTCTATTGCACAGCTAAAATCTTCAGGAACTCCCTCATGCTGATCGAGAGAATTCTGATAGCAGTCCATCTCTTCGCATGAAATTGTTGACAAGCAGCGGAGAAATACCGCTCGCCGCGACCCACACTGATTTTCTCGGATCGACTCGGCAATGCAGTTGTTCAGACAAAGCTCTAGTGCGCGCACCAGAGGACTTGAAGGGCCCCAGGCTTGGAGCACCGGCCGCTGACTTCGTTGCTCGTCAGTCATTTGTTTGCGAGTTGTCCATGGGCAGCACCAGCCAGAATATAGGCAGACATGCCCGCAGCGACACGGCGCGCCACGTCCTTGGGGCGCGCTCTCGGGCTCGCCGACTGTGGGCACATCGTGACGACGCAGACGGGCATGCCGGTCGCGTCGACAAGATCCCTCGCCATGCTAGAGCGGCGATCAGTTTGAATTGTTAATAGATTCCGATCGCTTAGCGGCGCGGTTCGACAACGTCTGGCGGTCGTGATCCCGTAGGCCTCGCACGAGGCCACGCATGACGCTCCCCCGCTGGAACCCTCCCGTCACTCTGTCTCCCCGCGAAGCCCGCATCCGCAAGCGCGTCGGCAAGAAGCGCAAGCTGTTTGGCTTCCTGTGTGACCACCGGCTCGAGCTGTTCGACGACGACTTCCAAGCCGAACTCGAGCAGATGTACCGCGACACCGGAGCCGGGAAGAACCCGATGCCGCCCGCACTGCTCGCCATGGCCCTACTGCTTCAGGGCTACTCCAACGCGTCGGACTCGGAGGCCGTCGAACTCGCCGCTTGTGATGCTCGATGGCAGCTGGTCCTCGGCTGCCTTGGTTGCGATGACCCGCCGTTTTCCCAGGGCTCGCTGTTCAACTTCCGCGAGCGGCTCATCGCTCACGACATGGACCGCAAGCTGCTCGAGCGCACTCGGGAGCTCGCCAAGCGAACTGGCGCCTTCGACTTCAAGAAGCTGCCCAAGAAGCTCGACGTCGCCGTGGACTCGAGCCCGCTTCGAGGTGCGGGTCGGGTCGAGGACACCTTCAACCTCCTCGCTCACGCGGCGTGGAAGGTCGTGCTGTGCGTCGCCGAGCTACGCGCTCGACCGGCGGAGCTGCTTGTCGACGAGCTCGGCATCCCGCTGCTCGCGGAGCCGAGCATCAAGAAGGCGCTCGATATCGACTGGTCCAACCCTGCGGCCAAGAGCGCGGCGTTGAACCGTTTGCTCGGACAGATTGAGACGCTCGAACAGTGGGTCGAGACGAACCTGTCGAGCGAGAGCAGCAAGCCTCCGTTGCAAGACCAGCTCGCGCTACTCGAGCAGCTACGTGGACAGGATCTCGAGCCCGACCCCGACCGTGGAGGCCAGCGCATCAAGCGGGGCGTGGCGAAAGACCGGCGTGTGTCCGTCGAGGACCCCGACATGCGTCACGGTCGCAAGACCAAGACGAAGTCCTTCAACGGATACAAGCGCCACGTCGTCGTCAGTCTTCACACCAAGCTCATCCTCGCTGTGACGGTGGCTCCGGCGAACCAGCCGGAGAAAGACAGCCTCCCCACGCTCGTCGACCGAGTCGAACATCTGGGCCTCGAACTCGCGAGCCTGCACTTCGACCGGGGCTACATCGAGAGCTCGGACGTCCCCGAACTCGTGGCCAGCGGCGTCGAGGTCATCTGCAAGCCATGGCGGCAGTCCAACGGCGACAAATTCGCCAAGACCGACTTCAGCCTCGACTTCGCCAGCCAGACGGTGACCTGCCCAGGGGGACAGACCCAACCCATGCTCCTCGGCGAGAGCGCCCGCTTCGAGGCTGATGTCTGCAACGCCTGCGAGCTCAAGCCCAAGTGCACGACCTCGGACCGGGGCCGAGGCCTCCGAATCGCCGCCAACGAGCCGTTGCAAGCGAAACTACGGGTCCTCCAACGAGCACCGCGCGGACGCGCGCGACTGCGACAGCGCGTCGTCGTCGAGCATACGCTCGCTCATGTCGGCCAGCGCCAAGGCAACCGAGCTCGCTACCTCGGCATGCGCAAGAATGAGTACGACTCCACGCGAGCGGCAGTGCTCGTCAATCTGCAGGTCATCCAGCATGAGCTGGAGTGCCCGAAGCTGGCAAATGCGGCGTAGCTCACCGAATTCAAACTGGTCGCCGCTCTAGTACGACTTGATCACATCCGCGAGGGCCTGATCGGTGGCCCCCGTGGGTCGATGTCACGTCCGCACATGGGACAGTGACCCAGCAAGTGAAGCAGGACCACTTGTAGCAACGCTCGGAATGCCTGGATGGTCAGCCCCGGCTCGGCTCGCTGTGCTTTCCGCCTCCGGGTCCTCCGGGGAAAAAATCACGCGGTGGAGCGTGAGAAAGGCGTGAGCCGCGGCGACCAGGGCGACGTGGTGGTGGAAGCCTCGCCATGTTCGTCCCTCGAAGTGGTCGAGGCCGAGCTCCCCTTTCATCTCCTGGTAGTCCCGTTCGATCCGCCAGCGAAGCTTGGCCAGGTAGACCAGCCTCTTGACCGTGGTCTTCGCGGGCAAGTTCGACAAATAAAACGCGGTTGGCTCCTTCTTCTTGTAGGACCACTCACACAGCAGCCACTGCACTTCACCCGGTGGGTGCCCTGACCGATGCCGGTGCGCGGTTCGGATGCGTAGCACCGCGAAGCGCCGCCGCTGAGGCCCGCGCGTCCCGTGGCGCCATTCGACGTGACGGAAGCGCCTGGCAGGCAAGCTCTTCGCCAGCTCTTCGACCGAGACGGGCTCGACTCCTTCGGGGGAGACCCACTTTGTTCGTGGCCGCCCCCTGGTGCCGGGAGCTTTGGACGGAGGAGGGCTCGGGCACGTCCCTGGCGGCCATACGACCGCGTTGCCGGAGATGCGCAGTACGTAGTGGAGCCCGCGTTCTTCGAGTCCCTTGCGGAATTCCGTCGAGTCGCCGTAGGCCGCGTCGGCGAGCACCGGTCGAGGCGCGAGCCCCCATTCGAGGGCGCGGTCGAGCATGCCGAGGCCGAGCTCGAGCTTCGTTTGATGGGAGAGCTCCTCGGGGACGCCTGCCTTGGTCCGGCGCCTTGGGTCGTTGGCCCAGACCTCGGGAAGAAACAAGCGCATGCCGATGCAAGCGCCGCCCGCCTCGCTGGCGAGGTGGAGGCTTGCTGCGACCTGGCAATTGTCGACGCGGCCCATCGTCCCCGAGTACTGACGCTGTACCCCGACGGAGTGCTTGCCCTTCTTGGGGAAGCCGGTGTCGTCGATGACGAAGGCGTCGAGGCCCGGGAGCTTGTCCTCGACGCGCAGGGCGAGTCGGCGAAACAGCTCCCACTCGTCCCAATCAGCGATCGTGATCGCCTGCTGGAGTCGCTGGCGGATGGCTTCGCTGTCACCGGGCGCGGCTGCGAGGCGCTGAGCGATGGGCACCATGCTCTTGCGCTCGCCATCGAGGAGAAGCCCACGCATGTAGTTGGCGAGGGCCTCGCGCCGCTCGCTGCGACCCATCTGATGAGTGATGTAGCCGAGAAACTCCTCGAGTTCGGCCCCCACCCGGGAGATTTGTTCTGGAGTCACCCCCGCAGCAGATCACAGCTGGGGATCGTTGTCGATCCCCATCTGACCAAGTAGTCCTAGAGCGGCGATCAGTTTGAATTGTTAATAGATTCCGATCGCTTAGCGGCGCGGTTCGACAACGTCTGGCGGTCGTGATCCCGTAGGCCTCGCACGAGGCCACGCATGACGCTCCCCCGCTGGAACCCTCCCGTCACTCTGTCTCCCCGCGAAGCCCGCATCCGCAAGCGCGTCGGCAAGAAGCGCAAGCTGTTTGGCTTCCTGTGTGACCACCGGCTCGAGCTGTTCGACGACGACTTCCAAGCCGAACTCGAGCAGATGTACCGCGACACCGGAGCCGGGAAGAACCCGATGCCGCCCGCACTGCTCGCCATGGCCCTACTGCTTCAGGGCTACTCCAACGCGTCGGACTCGGAGGCCGTCGAACTCGCCGCCTGTGATGCTCGATGGCAGCTGGTCCTCGGCTGCCTTGGTTGCGATGACCCGCCGTTTTCCCAGGGCTCGCTGTTCAACTTCCGCGAGCGGCTCATCGCTCACGACATGGACCGCAAGCTGCTCGAGCGCACTCGGGAGCTCGCCAAGCGAACTGGCGCCTTCGACTTCAAGAAGCTGCCCAAGAAGCTCGACGTCGCCGTGGACTCGAGCCCGCTTCGAGGTGCGGGTCGGGTCGAGGACACCTTCAACCTCCTCGCTCACGCGGCGTGGAAGGTCGTGCTGTGCGTCGCCGAGCTACGCGCTCGACCGGCGGAGCTGCTCGTCGACGAGCTCGGCATCCCGCTGCTCGCGGAGCCGAGCATCAAGAAGGCGCTCGATATCGACTGGTCCAACCCTGCGGCCAAGAGCGCGGCGTTGAACCGTTTGCTCGGACAGATTGAGACGCTCGAACAGTGGGTCGAGACGAACCTGTCGAGCGAGAGCAGCAAGCCTCCGTTGCAAGACCAGCTCGCGCTACTCGAGCAGCTACGTGGACAGGATCTCGAGCCCGACCCCGACCGCGGAGGCCAGCGCATCAAGCGGGGCGTGGCGAAAGACCGGCGTGTGTCCGTCGAGGACCCCGACATGCGTCACGGTCGCAAGACCAAGACGAAGTCCTTCAACGGATACAAGCGCCACGTCGTCGTCAGTCTTCACACCAAGCTCATCCTCGCTGTGACGGTGGCTCCGGCGAACCAGCCGGAGAAAGACAGCCTCCCCACGCTCGTCGACCGAGTCGAACATCTGGGCCTCGAACTCGCGAGCCTGCACTTCGACCGGGGCTACATCGAGAGCTCGGACGTCCCCGAACTCGTGGCCAGCGGCGTCGAGGTCATCTGCAAGCCATGGCGGCAGTCCAACGGCGACAAATTCGCCAAGACCGACTTCAGCCTCGACTTCGTCAGCCAGACGGTGACCTGCCCAGGGGGACAGACCCAACCCATGCTCCTCGGCGAGAGCGCCCGCTTCGAGGCTGATGTCTGCAACGCCTGCGAGCTCAAGCCCAAGTGCACGACCTCGGACCGGGGCCGAGGCCTCCGAATCGCCGCCAACGAGCCGTTGCAAGCGAAACTACGGGTCCTCCAACGAGCACCGCGCGGACGCGCGCGACTGCGACAGCGCGTCGTCGTCGAGCATACGCTCGCTCATGTCGGCCAGCGCCAAGGCAACCGAGCTCGCTACCTCGGCATACGCAAGAATGAGTACGACTCCACGCGAGCGGCAGTGCTCGTCAATCTGCAGGTCATCCAGCATGAGCTGGAGTGCCCGAAGCTGGCAAATGCGGCGTAGCTCACCGAATTCAAACTGGTCGCCGCTCTAGGAGCCCGTGGTGAAACCCAACACGACACCTGGCTTGGTCTTTTCGCCGAGGGCTTTGTCGCCAAAACTTGCAGTACGCCCGGTACAGCAGCGTTTTGGCTTCGCGCCCTCGACAAAAATCCCTGCGCCAGGAGCCGCGCTGGGTTCCACCACGGGCTCCTAGCGTCCCCAAAGTGAACACCGCCGAGCGAACCTCGCCAACCACAAAGGTCCACCGCCCCCGCGCCACCGCTAGACGCCCCGGCAGACTCGTGCTCAGGGTCCTCGACGGGCCCACCCCCGCCCTGCACCAGCTCGACGGCACCACCTTCACCGTGGGCAGGAGCCAGCTCGCCGACATCGTGGTCGAGCACGGCTCGGTCAGCAAGCTCCACCTTCAGCTCCAGCTCGACGCCGCTGGGGTGCGCCTGCGTGACCTCGGCAGCACCAACGGCACGTGGTGGGGCGGCCGGCGAGTCGAGGCCTTTCGCCTCGAGCCCGGCGACGAATTCCTCGCGGGAGAGTGCCGGGTTCGCCTCGAGTCCGTCGCCGAGGTCGAGGTCGAGGTCCTCGACAGCGAGCGCTTCGGCCAGCTGCACGGCGACAGCTTGGCCATGCGCGAGCTCTACATGCAACTCGAGACCCTCGGCCCCACGCCCCTCGACATCCTCGTCCTCGGCGAGACCGGGACCGGCAAGGAGCTGACCGCCCAGACGATCCACGAGCTCGCCCGCCCGCGGCGACCCTTCGTCACTCTCGACTGCGCCTCGCTGTCGAGCACCCTCGCCGAGGGCACGCTCTTCGGCTTCCGCAAGGGCGCGTTCACGGGCGCCGATCGCGACCAGCCCGGCATCTTCGAGGCAGCCAGCGGCGGCACCTTGTTCATGGACGAGGTCGGCGAGCTCAGCCTCGCGCTCCAGCGCAAGCTGCTCGGCGTACTCGAGCGCAGACAGGTCTCGCGCATGGGCGAGCCCGGACGCCAGCGCCCCCTCGACCTGCGGATCGTCGCTGCGACCCACCGCGATCTCCGTCAGGCCGTCGCCAAGGGCGAGTTCCGCGAAGATCTCTACTATCGACTCGCCCGCGCGATCGTCCGCACCCCCGCCTTGCGCGAGCGTGGCGAGGACGTCCTGACCCTCACCGAGCTCTTCCTCGACCGAATCCGCCGTGACTTCGAGGTCCACGTCGAGCTCGACGAAGACGCCAGCGCCATGCTCGTCCAGCACGACTGGCCGGGAAACGTCCGCGAGCTCCGCAACGTGATCGAGCGCGCAGCCCATACTTGCCGCGGAGGCGTCATCCGCTCGGAGCACCTGATGCTCGCGACCCCATCCCCTGCCGCGCATCTGGTCAGCGACGACCGCACCTACGCCGAGCTTCACGCCGCCGTCGATCAGCTGACCTTGCCGCGGCTGCTCGATCGCTACGGCGGCAACCTCTCGCACCTCGCCAAGCACCTGGAGATCAGCCGTGACACGCTGCGCAGGCGGCTCAAGGCGCTGGGCTTGTATGCCCACGCCCAGCGCTGACGGCCAGCATCGACCGACCCAGCGCCTGCGCGCGCACCCAATCAAAGAGGCGCCGGGGGAGCTCCCCCCGGCGCCTCTTTGCGTCGGCTCACCGACAATCTGCAGCTACTCGCGCTCGTAGGTCCGCTGGATCAGCTGACCGCTGCGCACGATCCCGAGGTCGACCGACTCGGCGTAGACCACCAGGCTACCGACCGCCAGCGCGGCGTCCAAGCTGTCGACCACCTCACCGTCGATCTCGGTGATGACGTCCCCGTTTTGGAGGCCGAGCACATCGCCGAGGTTCCCAGCGACCACACCGCTGACCTCCCAGCCGTCTTGGCTGCCGAGGCTCGTGTAGTGAGCCGACAACAGCGTGCCATCGGCCGAGAGGGTGTCGGCGGAGGCGTAGAGCAGCGACTCGATCAGCGCCTCGGGCACCGTGCAGACCGCGTCGTTGCAGGTCACGCCCGCGAGCTCCTGGAGCCCCTCGCCGTCGTCGCCGCCCTCGTCTTCACCGGCCTCGTCGTCGCCAGCAGGGGCCTCGCAGGCGGCCTCTCTGAGTCGGCACGCGCCGAGGAAGATCGGCTCGGAGAGGTTGTCGGCGCAGTCCTCGGACTGTGCCCCCATCAACGCGGCCTCTTCCTGGCACGCGGCGATGGCCTTGTTGCGGAGCGCGATCTACGAGAGGCTCTCTTGGTCGTTTGCGAGCTCCAGGGACTTGGCCTCGGACACGCAGGTCTCCACGTGGATGGGCTCACAGTCATCACCGCTCGTCCCGTCTGCACAGATGGTAGTCCCAAAAACCGAGTCCTCAGCGAAAGCTTGTGCCCCGACGACATCGATACCATATGCCTCTCCACAAAGAGGCATGTAATTCGGATTGGGCTCCAGGCAGCCTCCCAGGGCAACGGCACAAATCACGAGAATCACGTACTTTCTGTCTTGCATCTCTTTCATCTCTTTCCTCACTCATCCCATTCATTGGGATCAAAAGGTTCATCCGGGCTGCATGCCACGTAGGCGTTCACCTCGAATGCGCAGTCAAAATCCCCAGGAACTCCCTCATGCTGATCGAGAGAATTCTGATAGTAGTCCATCTCTTCGCATGAAATTGTTGATACGCAGCGGAGAAATATCGCTCGCCGCGACCCACACTGATTTTCTCGGATCGACTCGGCAATGCAATTATTTAGACAAAACTCTAGCTGTTCATCGTCCACGACATACGAGCACTCATACATCGCAGGACAAGCCATCTCGCAGGTCTCCGCGATGTAGTCGCTGTAGTCAGCATCAGCCTGCCTGTCCGAGCATGCGCCAAGTAGCGAGCCTCCGATCAACGCCGCACAAAGCAGCGCACCAGACCCCAGCAGTCCCCGCGCAGTGAGCAAGCGGGGGTAGAGAGCGTTTGTTTTCGTCTTCATGACTTCCTCAGCGCACGGCCACTGGTTGTGCATGGGCCGTGCCACCCCGAGTATAGTCAATATGGCCACGCCAGGCGGGCGCCTGCCCGCGACGGCGCGGCGCTGACGAGACGAGGTGCAACAAAGACCTCCAGCTGACGATTTTCTCGCCACCTGCCACGACGACTGGGGCATTTTTCCCGTCGCCTCGCTCGACCTCGGCGCGCGTCAGTGAATGACCCCTGTCAGGGCATTCACTGACATCGAGCTCATCGCCGACGAGCCGACACTCGGCCCGCCTCTGCCACGACCGCGCTCAGTTCGACGGCTTCGACCGCGCCCGCGCCACCGCCTGCTCGCAGGCCGCGGCCCCCGCCTCCGCCTCTTCGCGGGTCTCGCCGAGCTCGCGCCGGCGCTGCTGGGCGCTCAGGCAGGCGCTCGTCGCCTGCCACAGCCGCGCGAGCAGGCCCTCGGGGTCGACGCTCGTCAGCTCGACTCGCCAGATCATCGCCGTGGCGTCGGCCGAGGCCGAGATCACCCGCTGACCGCCGAGGCCGACGGCCAGGCTCTGGATGTCGGCGCCGTGGTGATCGAGGCGCAGCGCAGGCGCCCCGCTCTCCGGCGTCCAGATCCGCAGCCCCCCGTCGCCCGAGGCCGTGACGACCCTGGCGTCGGGGAGCACGGCGACGTCCCAGACCTTGCCGCCGTGGCCCTCGAGCGCGTCGATCAGTCGACCCTCGTCCACACCCCAGACCAGCGCCCGCCCGTCGTGGCCGCCCGAGACCAGGCGCTGGCCGTCGGCGTCGAAGGCCAGCGACCACACCGCCTTGTCGTGGCCGACCAGCCGCCGCGGCGCCGCGTCGTCCTCGAGGCTGGGCCACAGCTGCACGCTGCCGTCCTCGCCCCCCGTGGCCCAGCGCCGACCATCGGGGCTCTGGACCAGGGCGTAGATCTTGCCCGCCTGCGCGGGCAAGGTGGCCAGCGCCGCGCCAGTCTCGGGGCTCCACACCCGCACGCTCCCGTCCCCCGAGGCCGTGACCACGCGCCCCGCTCCCCCCCGCTCGAAGGCCACGGCCGAGATGAAGAGCTCGTGACCATGGAGCGCGACCGCATCTTTTTTTGGGTCCTCGAGGTCCCAGACCCGGACCTGACCGCCCCTGAAGCCGGCCGCGAGCCGCCGCCCCGACTCGTCGAAGGCCAGGCTCCAGGCGCTGGGCCGGAGCTCGCCGAGGACGGTCTCGCGGCCGTCGGCCACGGTCCACAGCGAGACCCTGCCGTCGTTGCGCGCGGTCGCGACCTGGGTCCCGTCGGGGGTGAGCAGGGCGTGGTTGAGGGCGAGGTCCTCGTCCACGGAGACCTCCGTGCTGCCGCTGCCGCTGCCGCTGCCGCTGCCGCGCGCGTCGAGCCGAGCCAGCGACACGCCCTCGGCCACGCTCCAGACCTGCGCGCTCCCGTCGTGGGAGGCGGTCACCGCCCGGGCCCCCGCGGCGTCGACCTCCACGCTGAAGACCGTGTCCGCGTGGCCGCGCAGGGGCGTCGTCAGCTGCGGACGCTCGAGATCCCAGATCCGGATCTCGGAGTCGTAGGCGCCCGTCGCCAGGTAGCGCCCCGCGCCGTCGAGGGCGATGGTGTAGATCGACCCCGCGTGGCCGACGAGCTCGCGCGCCTCGCCGCGGCCGTCTGCGCGGCTGACCTGGGCGCGGCGATCGAAGGACGCGCTCACGACCTGCCGACCCTCGTCGATGAAGGCCACCCCCCAGACCTGATCCGAGTGGCCTGGGAGCGCCACCGAGTCGTGGGGGGCGAACAAGGAGCCCACGCGCACGCTGCCGTCGAGGCTCCCGGTTGCGATCTGCTCGCCGTGGATGGCCATGGCCGCGATCGCCTGGGGATGACGGGCCACGATCGAGCTCGCCGGCGCGGGGTCGCGGCCAGCCTCGCCGTGGAGCGTCCAGACCCGGGCGGTCCCGTCGTCGGCCGCCGTGACCGCCCGCTGCGCCGAGGGCAGCGCGACGAAGTACACGCCATCGTCGTGACCACCGAGCACCGCCGCGGGCTGGGGCGGGACCGGGCCGTCGAGATCATCGAGGCGCCACAGCCGAGCCTGCTTGTCGCTCGATCCCGTCAGCAGCCAGGACCCGGAGGGGTCGAAGGCGAGGGCGAGGACGAAGGTCTGGTGGGCGGCGATGGCCAGCGTCGGACCGCGCTCCCCCGCCTCCCCGAGCTCTCCGAGCTCCTCGAGCTCCTCGAGATCATAGAGCCCCTCGAGATCATAGAGCGCGAGCTCGCCATCGGCCGAGCCAGCGGCCAGCCAGCGGCCGCGAGGATCGAAGGCCAGCGCGCGGACCTCCGCCGACCCCCGGCGCAGGACCAGACTCGTCTGCGAGCGCAGCGACCACAGCCGCACCTCCCCGCCGGTCGAGGCCGAGGCCAGCCAGCGACCGTCGTCGCTGTGGATCAGCTGGGTCACCTCCCCCTCGTGGCGATAGATCGGCTCGCCGCGCGCGTCGGCCGGCGTCCAGCGCCAGACCTCGCCGTCCGTCGAGGCCGAGGCCAGCCAGCTGCCGTCGCGCGCGTAGACCAGCGCGCTGATCTCCCCGCGGTGCCCCCGGAGCAAGGCGTGGCTCAGCGGCTCCCCCAGGACCCGGTTGGCCGCGGACAGCCACTCGCCGTCGTGGCTCGACTCGCCCTCGACCTCGCGCAGCAGCGCCGCGATCGCGGCGGGGTCACCCAGCTCGCGCTCGCGCTCGCGTCCACCGAGGGGCGCGCGCTCGAGGCTGCGGACGACGCTCATGCGCGTCGCGTCGCGGGCCCGCGCCGCGTCATCCTGGGCCTGGAGCAGGCCGCGATCACGCTCGATCTCCAGCAGCCCCGCCGTGAACCCGGAGAAGTAGCGCTGGCGCGCGCTGTCTTGCAGCGAGCGCATGGCCAGCCCGGCGAAGACGAGCAGCGCCAGGCTCCCGAGGCCGACGCCGAGGGCCACGCCGAACCGTCGCCAGCGCCGGCGAGGGTCGTCACCGAGGGCGTCGAGCAGCGCGCGCATCGACGGCCAGCGCTGGTCTGGATCCCGAGCGAGGCCGCGGAGCACGGCGGCGCGCAGCCAGGGCGGGACCCCGCGATCGTCGCTCGGCTCGTCGATCTCGCCCGCCATGATCGCGTCGGCCAGGCCGACGAGGTTGCGGCTGAGGAAGGGGCGCTGGCCATAGAGCCCCTCCCACAGCGCGACGCAGAAGCTGAATTGATCGCTGCGCGCGTCGCTGCGCCCGCCCAGGTACTGCTCCGGTGGCATATAGGCCGGCGTCCCAGCCACGCTCCCGGTCCAGGTCAGCCCCGGCTCGTTGGCGGGCGCCGAGCCCTCGTCCGCCTCACGCGGGGCGCCAAAGCTGTGGGCGAGGCCGAAGTCCGCCACGCGCACGCGCCCGTCACCACCGACGAGCACGTTGTCGGGCTTGAAGTCGCGGTGGACCACCCCGGCCGCGTGGGCAGCCGCCAGGCCCTCGCCCGCCTGGATGAAGTGCTCGACCACGGCCCGCCACGGCCGCGCCTCGGCGGTCAGCCAGTCGCGGAGATCGAGGCCCTCGACGAACTCCATGGCCATGAAGACCTGATCCGCGTGGGTCCCGACCTCGTGGATGGTGAGCACGTTGGGATGGGAGAGCCTGGCCATGGCCTGCGCCTCGCGCTCGAGCCTGGCCATGGCTTTGGGTGACGACATGTCGCTGCGCAAGAGCTTGAGCGCGACCCGGCGATCGAGGCGCTCGTCGTAGGCGACGTAGACCACCCCCATGCCCCCGGCGCCGAGCTTGCGGACGATCGCGTAGCGGCCGACGCGGACCGGCTCGAGCGAGAGACCAAAGAGCCTGGCCTCGACCTCGGCCCGGCGCTGCTGGTCCTCCACCCCCCCGAGACGCAGCCCGCCACGCAGCGCACCAAGCTCCTCGTCGTCTCGCTGCGGGCTCATGTCGATGCGCGGCTCGAATCTGGCACCCAGCGATCATGAGCGAGCACACGAGATTTTGTCCGGGCGCCGTGATCTGGGCAGCCCAGTGTGGAACAACGAACCCGATGAAGGCAAACGAGAAGGTCGGATTTTGCTGTGTTCTGAGCCTGGTACTCGCGGCCGGCTGCGATCTCCAAGATGAGGTCGAGGGAGACGAGAGCGTCGAGCACGACCAGCCCGCTGGCCGCGGGGATGTGGAGAGCGAGCCCGCGACCACGCCGGTCTCCAGCACGGTCCCCCTTCCCACCGACTCGCGCAACGTCTGCTTCTCCCAGGGCCGGCTCCCGATCATCGCCCGCGCCACCCTCTTCGGCGGCTCGCTCTGCGAATTCGCGGGCATGCCCGCGGATTGGAGCGCCACCACCTTGGTCGAGAAGCTTCCTGCCTCGCTGGCCGCCAACATCCCGGCCGCCGACCCCTACCGGAGCTACTGCGAGTACACCCTGGACTCGACGATCCCCGACGCCCAGGCAGGCGCCAAGTACGACGAGCTGGTCCTCGCCATGGACACGGCGCCGAATATCATCGATCCCCGCGCCGCCGGGGTGGCCTGTCTGACGGCGATGCCCATGTCCGGGACCGAGCTCGGTGAAGACGCCACCCTCGAGGCCAGCTTCGCCGAGATCTTGTTCGAGTCCGTGGGCGGCGTCGACTTCGAGTCCTTCTCCTCGACGGGCTCGGACGTCAACGTCTTCTTGGTCGACAACTGGGCCGGAGACGTCGCCACGCTCGCGCCCATGGACGAGCACGGTCATAACCTGGCCAGGCTCCTCGAGAAGCTGACCGCCGGCACCGGCATCGACATCGTCCCCATCGTCGGGCTGCCGCGCATGGACGGCGACCTCGGCACGGTGCTGCCCGGCGGCGGGGTCAAGGGCACGGCCCCCGATCTCAGCGTCGCGTTCATGACCGCCGCGGCGCTGCACATCGAGGACAACCTCGGCAGCGCCCCCGCCCGCTCGATCGTCAACGCCTCGGTCGGCGGCCCCCCCCTCGACGAGGACGAGGCGGCCTCGGACGCCACCGCCGCGCTGATCGACGCCACGCGCACGCTGGCCTGCCTCGGGGTCCAGGTCAACTTCGCCGCCGGCAACAAGCTGCCCCACGAGAGCATCTGCGGCTTCGATCCCGAGGGCTTGCTCTTCCCCGGTGATCTCGACGGCAGCTTCCCGGCCCCGACCAAGGCCGAGTGTCAGCTGATGGGCTACGCCCCCGTCGAGGCCGACGCCTTCTACAGCTACGGCAGCTGGCAACCCAACGCGATCAGCGGCGTCGATGCCCTGGGCGCCCCCCTGCCCAACGGCCGCAGCGCCGGCTCGCAGACCCGGATCGTCGCCAACGGCGTCGCCGCCCACACCGACGCCGCCGACAGCTTCATGCTCACCGGGACCTCGGTCTCGACCGCGGTCATGTCCGCGGCCTCGGCCCTGCAGTGGCGCCTCCAGCCGGATATCGGCGCGGAGACGCTGACCGACAAGATCGCCGCCTACGGCACCGTGCTGCCCAGGTCCGCCGACGCTGGTGACGACGCCGGCGACGACGTGCGGATGATCGATATCTGCGCGACGGTCTCCACCGCCTTGGCGAAGCAAGGCATCGTCATCAGCTGCCCGGCGTCGAGCACCACCCCCTACGAGGAGATCGGCGTCGGGGTCCAGGCCGTCGAGCTCGCCGCCACCAACGCGAACGCGCTCTACACCGACCCCAGCAACTACATCGGGACCGCGCCCCTATGCGACGGCCCCGACGAATTCGACATGACCGACGCCATGCTCAACCCCTCGCCGACCCGACCGCTGTGTGACAACTGCACCGCGGGCAAGGACGTCGATGGCACCGAAGACGAGAACGTCGCCTACCTCGGCATGACCGACGCCCCCTGGTCGACGGACCTCGCTGTCGAGAAGGCCATCTTGACCGTCTACGACAACATCGGCATGCCGACGACCTTCGTCCTCGATGAGGACGTCGTCAGCGCCATGAACAAGGAGACTCCCTACGAGAACGTCGACATGATCGAGGTCCCCTTCCACTTCGAGAACCTCAACTCGGCTGAGCTCCAGCTCAACTACGACGACGACAAGACCATGACCGTGACGACGCTGCCGGTGTGGACCTGGACGCCCTGAGCGGCTGAGGCCGACGCGAAGACGGGACCGTGGCTTGCCGCGAGTGGCTTGCCGCGAGTCCCCGCCTTCGCGCCGGCGTTCGCGTTCGGATATACTGCACGACGTGACCGACCCCGCCGAGCTCGATGACACCGCCTGTCTCGAAGCCTGGCGTGCAGGTGATCGCGCCGCCGGCCAGCAGCTCTTCGCCCGCTACTACGAGCCCGTCGCCCGCTTCTTCGCCAACAAGGTCGGCGACGCCAGCGCCGACCTGATCCAGCGCACCTTCCTGGCCTGCGTCGAGGGCATGACCCGCTTCCGCGCAGAGGGCAGCTTCCGCAGCTACCTGTTCGCCATCGCCTACCGCCAGCTGTGTCGCCACTATCGCGACCGCAACGGCGATCGTATCGACCTCCAGACAATCTCGGCCTGCGCGCTCGATCCCTCCGCCTCGGGCATCCTGGTCGAGCGCGAGGAGCTGCGGCTCTTCCTCGCCGGGCTGCGGGAGATCCCCCTCGAGCTCCAGGTCGTGCTCGAGCTCCACTACTGGGAGCAGTGCTCGGTCGCCGAGATCGCGATGAGCCTCGAGATCCCCGAGGGCACGGTCAAGTCACGACTCCGCCGCGGCCGCGAGCAGCTCCGCGCGGCCGTCGAGCGCCTCGCGGCCTCACCGGCCGCGGCCGCGACCACGATGCGAGGCATCGAGACCTGGGCGCAGGAGGTCCGCGCCCAGTCGCTGGGCTAGCGCGCTAGCGCGCTAGCCCGCCGCGCGGTCCATGGCCGTGGCCAGCTCGACACACAGCGCCGACACCCCCCCGAGGTCGTGGGACCAGATCTCGACGTCGACGCGATCGTAGACGTTCGACCAGTTGGGGTGGTGACACAGGCGCTCCGCCTCGAAGCCGACGCGGACCATGAAGGCCATGGAGCCGGGGAAGTCGGCGAAGGTGAAGCGCTTTTGCAGGCGCTCACCGTCGACCAGGGTCCAGCCCTCGAGGACCGAGAGCGCGGCCGCGCGGGCCTCGGGGGTGAGCAGTTTGTTGTCTGCGGACATGCTCGGAGTAGAGCACGGCTCAAAAGCGATCGACCAGCGCGCGCCCGGCTTCGAAGTCCAGGGTGACACCGAAGCGCAGCTCCACGCGGCCGCCGCGAAGTAGCCCCTTGGGAGGGTTTGGAAAGGGCGCCGCGGCCCGGACCGCGCGCACGACCTCCGCGTCGAGGTGCATGGCCCCGCTCCCCCGCTCGACGAAGACCTCGAGCAGCTCGCCCTTGGCGTCCAGGCGGATCAGCACCGCCGTGCGCCGCGGATCCTCGCCGTACTCGCCGTGCTGTGGGTCGACCTCGTCGTGGGCCTCGCGCAGGCGCAGCTCCGCGAGCAGCTGCTCGCGGACTCGCTTGTAAAACGAGGCGTAGCGGTGGGCCTTGCTGTCGAGCATGGTCTCCTGGCCACGCTCGACCTCGGCGAGGACGGGTCGACTCGGCGGCGCGCCAAAAGCCCCCTGGAGCGTCTTTGGTGAGCCAGCCAGGCTCGCCAGAGACTGTGTCGGGGGGGTCGTGGGTGTCGTGGATGTCGCGGGAGTCGCAGACGTCGCGGACTGCGGCAGGGCGAGCGCGCTGGCAGGCGCCAGCTGACCATCCTCCGCCTGCGCGATGGCGGCGGCCCCTGGCTCCGCCGCGACGGCGATCTTGGCGGGCGCGCTCGCCTCTCCCCTGGCCTCGGCGTCCGCCCGAGCCAGCTTCTCCTCGACTTCGACTTCGACTTGGGCGTGAGCGGGCTGCGTGGCGGGCTGCGAGGCCTCCTGCTGCTCCGCGCTCGCGGCCTGCTGCGGCGCTCCTCCGGGCGCAGCGGGGGCCGCACCAGGCGGGGGCGTGCGCGCGGCGGGCTCGGCCGCGCGCTCACGATCGACGTCGACGTCGGCCTCCGACCAGCGATCGAGGTCCTCGCGCTGCTCCCCCTGGGCCGCGGCCTCGCCCAGCACGATCGAGCGCGGCGTCGCGTCGACCAGCTCGAAGTCCATGACGCGCTCGTCTCCCCCTCGCTCGGGCGCCGACGACCGCAGCCAGTGACCCAGGGCCGCGCCACCAGGCGCGATCATCAGCGCGTGCGCGACCAGGGCTGCCGCCAAGAAGCCCAGCCACAGCGGCCAGGGGATCTTTTCTCGTTCGCGCGACAAGCGAGCCTCGGCGCGAGTGTAGCAAGGACTCCCTGCCGGGGCGCTCACTCGACGGTGCAGTGCGGGCGCACGAAGGCCCCGTCGGCCTGCGTCTGCTCCGCCTGGAGATCGACGCTCACGTCCCCCAACATCGCGGCATAGAGTGAGGGTGCGTGCTCCAGGGCCTCGGCGGGCGCGGCCAGGAGCACGACGACGTAGGCGCCCTCGCCGGCCGCGGCGGGGATCCGCCGCTCGATCAGCCGACCGGCGCGCTCGCCGTTTCGCCACAGGTCGTGGGCCTGCCAGCTGCCCGTGTCGTCGGCCGCGATGGCCGCGGCCAGGGGCACCGGCAGCGTGCCGGGAGCCGAGCGCTCGAGCTCCCGATCGAGGATACCCACGGCGTCGAGGAGCGCGGGGCTGCCCTCGCTCGCCCCCACCGCGTCAGTCGCCATTTCGGCAGCCACGCCGGGGCTGGGGTCATGCATGACGGCGAGCTGAACCAGGCCGCCGCTGCGCAGCTCGAGCTCGTCGACCAGCCCCTCGAGCGCCGGGAGTTCGAAGGGGACCTGGCGGTCGTAGCCCTGCTCGTTGAAGACCATGGGCGTGAAGTGAAAGGGCGTGTCGACCACGACCTCGTCGAAGCGACAGCGCTGCATGCGGTGCTCGGCGAGGTAGGCCTGCGGATCCTCGCCCTGAGCCGAGGCCACCACGCCGCCCGCGAACACGCTCAGCGCGAGCAGCAGACCGGCGAGGCCGCGGATCAGCCACTGCCCGGGGCCCTGCATGCCCACGGGCAAGATCGCCGCCGCGCTGGCCACGAGCACGCAGACGAGCAGCGCGACCGGGGCCACGCCGACGCCGGGGAGGCCCGGCCAGCCCAGCAGCATGTTGGCGAAGAGCAGCAGCGAGAAGGTGATGCCCAGGTTCCGCCGCGCCCGGCTCGACAGCCCCGGGGTGCGGCTGGGCAGCAGGCAGCACAGGCCCGCGGTGGTCGTGCCGATGGCCATCAAGGTGCCCGAGGTCGCGGGCACCACCGCGAGCACCTCGAGGCCGCTCTCCCACAGCCAGGGCAGCGCGAGCACCGAGGCCAGCAGGCCGATCAGCGCCGCGCCCACGCTGACGAGGATCATCCGCGCCGGCCCGAGCAGGCGCTCGACGAGCTGCCCGGCCATCCAGATCGCGTAGACGTCGAAGAGCAAGCTGACGAGGTCGACGTGGATCCACGCCGAGGTCACCACCCGCGCCCACGCCGAGACGCCGCCGGCGAGCAGCAGATCCTCGCTCAGCGCCCCGAGCCCGAGCAGCGCCATGCTCCCCCCGCCGCGCAGCAGGTGCACGCCGTAGATCATGGCCATGAGCGCGATCAGGGCGTAGGTCGCCCGCGGCCGGGTCCGCGCGCCGCCTGCCGGCAAGGCACGCAGCAGCTCGCGCAGGCGCACGGCGACCAGCTCGACGTAGACGCGCAGGTCGGGACCGAGCTCGGACGCGCCGTCACTGTCGCCGTCGCCCCGCTCACCGACCCCCTGACCGCCGACCAGCGAGCCGTCGAGCGCGGCCGAGACCCGCGCGAGCACCGAGCGCGCGGCCTCGATCACGCGGTGATCTCGACGCCCTGCGATGGCCTCGATCTGCTCGAGGGTCTCGACCGCCCGCTGCGGCTCGCCGGCGCGATCCTGGGCGATACCGCGGAGCAGCTCGGCCGTCGCTCGGCTCAGGCCGAGATCCGAGAAGCGCCGCGCCCGGACGAGCTCGTCGAGGGGCTCGACCGCGCCGGCGTAGGCCAGGAAGGTCAGCCGCGCCTGGCCGATCACCCCGGCGGCCTTGGGGTCGGCGCCCATCGGCCCCTCCTCGAGGGCGCGCAGCAGGCCGGCGGCGGCCCCGAGGCGCCCCGCCTCTCCGTAGGCCCGCAGCAGGCCCAGGGCCAGGCTCGGGCGCAGGGCCGCGTAGCCCGGCGAGAAGCGGCGCTCGTAGTGGGCGATGCCCTCGTCCCAGCGGTGGCCATAAAAGAACATCGCGATGATCTGCTCGTGGATCACCGCGAGCTCGGCGTCCTCCTCGGCCTCGTCGGCGAGCTTGCGCAGGTGGATCAGCCCCGCGTCGACCCCCTCGCGCTCGAGCAGCGCCAGGCCCTCGAGGATCGGCAGCTGGGCGGAGACCCCGGCGCCGGGCATCAAGATCGCGCGCAGGCTCGTCAGGCGCACGACCCAGACCATGCGTCCCCACGCGAAGGCCCGGCGGGCGGCCTGCTCCAGCACCCAGGGCGCGGCGACCGTGGCCAAGACGAGGCCGATCACCACGACGCCAAAGAACACGTCGGCGCCCATGGCCAACACCGAGGCGATCAGCAGGCCGCCGACCACGATGGAGTAGCCGCGACCCAGGCCGTCGTTGCCGCGGATCAGACGGACCAAGCTGGCCGCGCAGAGCACCGCGGCGATGAGCAAGAGATGATCGAAGACTTCGGTCTGCACGACGAAGGGGCCGGCACCACGGCGCTCACGGCGCTAAACACGGCGCGTCGGCGCCTACAGCATGGGCGGCGTCGGCCAGCTTGTCGAGGCGAAGAGCCACGGGCGCGCGTGCCCGTGGCTCTCGACGCTGCACATCGCTGCGGCCGCCGTCGCCATCGCTGTCGCGGCCGCGCGCCCTACTGCGGATCAGGCCCGATCAAGCCTGATCAGGCCTGATCAGGCCGCGCGTCTTCGGACTCCGCCGTCGCCTCGTGCTGCTCCAGCGCAGCGTGCTCGAGGTGGCCGATGGCCCGATATTTTTGATAGCGCGCCTCGAGCAGCGCCTGCGTGGGCAGCTCGCACAGCTCGTCGAAGGCCGCGGCGATGGCCTCGCCCAGGGCGCTGGCCGTGACCGTGAGCCCGCGGTGGGCCCCGCCCATGGCCTCGGGGATGATCCCGTCGCAGACCCCCAGCCCGAGCAGGTCCTCGGCGGTCATCCGCAGCTGCTCGGCGGCGGTCTGCTCGGCCTCGGCGTTCTTCCACAGGATCGAGGCGCAGCCACGAGGCGAGATCACCGAGTACACGGCGTGCTCGAGCATCAAGATCCGGTCGGTGACGCCGATCGCCAGGGCGCCACCGGAGCCGCCCTCGCCGATGACCACGGAGACCGTGGGCACCTTCAGCGAGATCATCAGCTCCAAGCTCGCGGCGATGGCCTCGGCCTGGCCGCGCTCCTCGGCGCCGATGCCCGGGTAGGCGCCGGCGGTGTCGATCAGGCAGAGCACCGGCAGGCCGAACTGCTCGGCCAGACGCATGATCCGTTGGGCCTTGCGGTAGCCCTCGGGCCGCGCCATGCCGAAGTTTCGGTGCACGTTCTCCTTGGTGTTGCGGCCCTTTTGATGGCCGAGCACCATGATCCGCCGCCCGCGGAGCCGACACAGCCCAGACACGATGGCCGGGTCGTCACGGTAGGCACGATCTCCGCGCAGCTCGAGGAACTCGCTGGTGATCTCGCCGATGTAGTCGAGGGCGTAGGGGCGGTCCGGGTGCTTGGCGAGCTGGACCTTCTCCCACGGGGAGAGCCGCGCGTAGTGCTGGCGCTGGAGCTCTTCGGCCTTGGCCTCGAGCCTGGCGATCTCCTTGGCGAGGTCTTCGTTGCCCCCGGCGAGCAGGAGCTTGAGCTCGCGAATTTTACGCTCGAGCTCGACGATGGGTCGCTCGAAGTCGAGCACGCGGGTCTCGTTCACGCGGACTCCTCCAGCTTGGAGAGGAAGTCCTCGACGAGGTTCAGGGGGCACGCGTCCGGGTGGTCGATGTGCACGATCTGCTCCGGCGGGAGGTCTCGGAATTGGTGGCGAAAGAAGGTGCGCTGGCGTCGGGCGTAGGCCCGGGTTGCTCGCTCGACCGCGGCGATGGCCTGGTCGAGGCTGGTCTCACCTTCGAGGTGGGCGAGGAGCTCGCGGTAGCCGAGGCTCCGCATCGCCTTGTGGCGCGCATCATAGCCGCGGGCGCGCAGCATCTCCACCTCTCGCAACCAACCTGTCTCGATCATCGCGGCGCAGCGCCGGACAATTGCCTCGTCGACGGCCGCGACCCCAGGGTCGACGACGAGCAAGAGCAGCTCCACGAGGCGGCGTGGCGGGTTGTCGCGGCGAACCTCGCTGATCGGGCGGCCAGCCAGCTCACACAACCAAAGCGCACGTAGAGATCGAACCACGTTATTTGGGTGGATACCTGCGGCGGTCTCGGGGTCCCTGCGGGCGAGCGCCTCGTGCACGGCCCCCGGGACCTCGGCCTCGCGCGCCTCCCACTCGGCCTCGAACGCGCGCCGTCGTTCACCGTGATCGTCGGTGCGCGCTTGATCCCCGTCACCCTCTCCCCCAACCCCAGAGTGGCTCCAGCCGAGCGCGCGGAGGTAGAGACCCGTGCCGCCACAGAGGATCGCCGGACGCTCACCCAACACCGCCCGGGCGCCGCGACCATAGTCACCCGCCGAGAACACCTGGTCGGGATCGACGAGATCGATCATGTGGTGCGGGACCCGAGCCTGGTCCGCGGCGCTCGGCTTGGCCGAGCCGATGTCGAGGCCGCGATAGACCTGCACCGAGTCGCAGCAGACGATGTCCGCGCCGAAGCGCTCGGCCAACGCCATGGCCAGCGTGCTCTTGCCCGCGGCGGTCGGCCCGACGACGGCGACGGCTCGCACTCAGCCCACCAGCTCTTCGACGGTGAAGCGGCGCAGCCCGGGGATCGCCCCGAGCTCGCCTTGGTGCTCGCGCAGGGCCTCGGCCAGCCAGCGCCGCGCGAAGCGGGGGCTCGCCTCGAGGGCCTGCGCCGACGCGAGCTCGGCGACGGCGTCGACGAAGCTGCGCCGGTCGACCTCACGCGCCTCGTCCGCACGCGCGTCCTCTGCCTCTTCCTTTCCCCCTTCCCCTCCCTCTTCCTCTCCCCCTTCCCCTCCCCCTTCCCCTCCCCCAGGCTTGGGCGCCACCTCGCGCTCGCGCATGGCCAGCCAGGGCTGGAGGCGATCGAGGAGCCCCCCGATCTCGCGGGCGGCGAGCAGCTTGCGGAGCACGGCCGGGACCGCGCGCACGATCACCGCGTCGTCGCCAAAGTCGTCGAGCTCGACGCCGAGCTCGGCCAGCGCCGGACGCGAACGCAACAGTCGGGCGCGCTCGTCCGCGCGCCGACGCAAGACCACGGGCTCGAGCAGGCCCTGGGCGGGGACCCGCTCTCCCCTGCGCGTCTCGGCGAGCTCGCCGATCAGCCGCTTGCGGATCAGGTGAGTCCGAAGCCGGCGCAGATCCACGCTCAGCAGCGCGCCCTCGTATTCGAAGAGCGCCACGGGGCCGGGCAGGCAGACCAAGAAGCGCGGCCAGGTGCCCACCGCCTCGCCCTCCTGGGCCTCCGCCTCGATCGCCACGGCGGCGTCGTCCAGGCCCGCCGGCTCGTGATCATGCTCGAGGGGGAAGGGCAAGCGGGGACCACCGAGGGGCAGCGGCGCGGTGCCTGAGCCGGCTCCCGCCCCGCGAGCCGGCGCCGCGTCGCCCATGCGCGCGCGCAGACGATCGACCTCCCCACGGACCTCGCTCTTGTAGCTGGCGTAGTCGCGGCCGGCCGCGCGCGTGCCCAGGCGATAGCCCACGTTGGAGGCGCGCCCGCCTCCGCCACCGTGTCCGCCCTCGCGCCCGGCGTCTCGCCCGTGGAGCTCGCCCCCCCCCAGACCGCCGCGCCTCGACCAACCCTCGAGGGCCGAGCGCGGACCCGCGCTGACCCCTGCCCAGCCGTGCCCTCGCGCGTCCTCGCCACCTTCACGTTCACCTTCCCCCTCGCCTTCCCCCACAGCAGCCGGGCGCAGCCAGGGCGCCTCGCCGAGCCCAGCCGAGACGATCTCGCGGACGGCCGCGTAGACCCGCTGCGCCTCGGAGAAGCGGACCTCGGACTTTTGCGGGTGGACGTTGACGTCGACGGTGCCCCGCGGCGGCTCGACGAAGAGGCAGGCCGCCGGGTGCATCCCCCGGGGCAAGGCTTCGCCGTAGGCCTGCTTGAGCACCCCGACCAGGGTCCGCTCGCTGACCACCCGCCGGCGCACGACCACGAAGCTCGCGCTGCGCTGGCGCGTGGCCGCGCTCGGCGGGCCGAACCATCCCTCGACCCGCACGCCCTCGCGCTCGTCGGCGAAGCGCACGAAGGGACCCTCGCCGCCGCGACGGCGCAAGATCGCGACCACGCGATCGTCTCGGCTGCCGGCCGGGAGATCGATGAGCTCACGGCCGTGGTGCTCGACACGAAAGTGCACCCCGGGGTGGACCAGGGCCGCGCGCGTGACCGCGTCGACGCAGTGGCCGACCTCCGTGGCCTCGCTGCGCAGGAACTTGCGCCGCGCCGGGAGCCGCTCGAAGAGCGCCCCGATCTCGACCTGGGTCCCGGGCGGCATGCCGATCGGCTCGACCCTCGCGCGCTCCCCCGGCGCCGCGGCCAGGCGATAGCCGACGGCGGCCTCGGCCCGCCGGCTGCGGATCTCGAGGTGGGCCACCGCCGCGATCGAGGCCAGGGCCTCGCCGCGGAAGCCCAAGGTGAGGATCTCGACCAGCTGATCGGGGCGGCGCAGCTTGGAGGTGGCGTGGCGCGTGACCGCCAGCGGCAGATCCTCGCGGTGGATGCCGTGGCCGTCGTCGATCACCCGGATACCTTCGCGGCCGCCGCCCTCGAGCTCCACGGTGATCCGCCGGGCGCCAGCGTCGACGGCGTTCTCGACCAGCTCCTTGACGATCGACGCGGGGCGCTCGACCACCTCACCGGCGGCGATCTGATCGGCGAGGGCCGCGGGGAGCACGGCGATGCGCTCCTCGCCCTCGCGCTCTCCTTCACGCTCGTGCTCGTCCGTCATTGCGATCACTCGCCCCCGTCGAGGAGCTCGGCGACCTTGGCAAGGAGCGCCGCCGGCGTGAAGGGCTTGGGCAAAAAGCCCGGCATGTCGCCCAGCCACGCGCTCGTGGACTTGGCGTAGCCCGACACGTAGACCACCGGGAGCGGGCCGCAGATCGCCAGCAGCTCGGCGACGAGCTCGGGCCCGCTCATCTCGGGCATGACCACGTCCGTGAGCACCAAGTCGATCTCGAGCTCTCCGCGGGCGAGCTCGAGGGCCTCGAGCGGGCCGCTCGCGGCCTTCACCTCGTAGCCGCCGCGCTCGAGGATCCGCGCCGTCAGCTTGCGGACGGTCGGCTCGTCCTCGACCAGGAGGATGCGGCCCGAGCCCTGCGGCAGCTCGCGGCCCTTGCTGGCCACCTTCGTGCTCGCGCTCCCACTCCCGCTGGCTTCGCCCGCGTCGGCGTCATCGCTGGCCGCGTCGTCTTCGCTGGCGTCCTCGGGCAGCAAGATCGTGAAGCAGGCCCCGCGCCCGGGCTCGCTGTCCACCCGGACGCTCCCGCCGGCGAGCTGCACGATGCCGTAGACCGTGGCCAGGCCCAGGCCCGTGCCCTCTCCGACCTCCTTGGTGGTGAAGAAGGGATCGAAGATGTGCTCGCAGACCTCCGGGGACATGCCCTCGCCGGTGTCCCGGGCGACGAGCTCGATGTAGCGGCCCCCCGCCAGGGGCGCGGCGTGCTCGTCGTCGAGCTCGCAGGTCCGCGTGCTCATGCTGAAGCTGCCCCCGCGGTTCATGGCGTCCCGGGCGTTGCCCGTCAAGTTGAGCACGATCTGCTCGAACTGCCAGGGATCGATGAGCACCCGCCCCGAGCCCGCGCACAGGTCGAGTTCGAAGAGCACGTGCTCGCCGAGCAGCTTGGCCATCAGCTCGCGCAGCCCGAGGATCAGCTCGTGGATGTCCGTGACCCGCGGCGAGCCGTGGTGCTGACGACCGATGGCGAGCATCTGCTGGGTCAGCTCGCGCCCGCGCAGGGCCGCGTCGACGATCGCCGCCACGTCCTCGGCGTGGGCGTGGTCCGGGCCCATGCCATCGGACAGAAATTCGGCGGTCCCCAAGATCACGCTCAGCAGGTTGTTGAAGTCGTGGGCGACCCCGCCGGCGAGGCGCCCGAGGCTGTCGAGGCGCTGCGCCTGGCGCACGCGCTCCTCGAGGCGCGCACGCTCGCTCTCGGCCGCGCGCAGCTCCGAGACGTCGCGGATCATCACCATGAAGGCCGGCTCGCCCTCCCACGAGGTCGGCAGCACCCGCAGCTCGCCCACGCCCCCCGCGATGTCGACCTCGTGCACCGCGCCGAGTTCGAGCGGGCCCCAGCGCTGGACCTCGGCCACGGCCCGCTCCCCCGCCATCTGCTCACAGGTCGCGTTGGCGTAGCGACACTCGCCGGCCCCGTCGACGATCAGCAGGCCGTCGGCGTGGCGTTCGATCACGCTCGCAAAGGTCTCGCGCGCGTACTCGTGGTGGGCGAGCAGCATGGTGTGCTCGGTGACGTCCTCCTCGTTGACGAGCAGCGCCGGCCCGCCGTCGAGGGGGTCGCGGGTCGGGCGGGCGACCAGCGCGTGCCAGCGCCGGCCCGCGGCGGTCTCGACCTCGAGCTGCGCCCGAAACTCTTCGCCCGCCTCGACGGCGGCGAGCAGCTGCCCCCGCGCCTTGGCGTCGAGGATGCGCGCGGGCAGGCGCGTGGGCCCCGAGCTCCCTGCGCCGTCGCCGGGGAAGGCCTGCAGGGCCATGGGGTTGGCCATCAGCAGCTCGAAGCCGGCCTCGCCGATGGCGTAAAGAGAGATCATCGAGGTGGTATGGCGCAGCGCCTCGACGCCGCGCAAGCCCTCGACCGCGAGCCGGCTCTCGTCGGGGGGCACGGCCTCACAGAGCATGGCCGGGCGACCGTGCTCGATGCGGACGCCCGAGAAGCGGCAGCGCACGGTGGTCGCGGCCCCGAGCGGATAGAAGGTCCACTGCTCCGAGACCCGCTCGCCCCGGGCGAAGCGCTCGCGGTAGCGCTCGAGGCGGATGATCGTCGACTCGGACATGTCCGAGAAGTCGCGGGCGAGCAGGGCCTCGAGGCTGGGCGCCTCCCACAGCCGCTGGCCAGCGGCGTTGGCCCACCACATCGCGCGCGCGTCGATGTCGAAGATCCACACCGGCGTCTGCAGGAGCTCGAAGAGCTCAAGCTGCTCACGCCCGCGGATGAGGACCTCGGACACGGCGTCCCGACCGGCTACCGGAGAGCCCCGCCGGCGCAGCGCGTTGAGGAGAGGTCCATCGTGCTCGGCATACCGGTTCAGTCTTTGGCGACCACACGGTTGCGACCGCCGGTCTTCGCCGCGTAGAGCCGACGATCCGCGGTCTGGATCAGGTCGTCGGCGTTGGCCACCGCGCTGTCGAGCTCCGCGACGCCGATCGAGATCGTCACGGGAATCTTGCGGCCTTCGAAGGCGAAGGTCTCGGCCTCGACGAGCCCGCGGACCTTCTCAGCGAAGGTCTCGGCCCCGCGGATGTCGATCTCGGGCAGGATGACCGCGAACTCCTCGCCGCCGTAGCGCGCGACCACGTCGACCTTGCGCGCGCGCGCGGTCACCAGCTCGGCCATGCGCCGCAGCACGTAGTCACCGGCCCGGTGGCCGTAGGTGTCATTGCAGCGCTTGAAGTGATCGATGTCGAAGATCAGCAGGGCCAGGGGACGATCGTAGCGGCGCGCCCGAGACAGCTCGCGCTCGATGGTCTCCATGAAGTAGCGGCGGTTGAAGACCTGGGTCAGGCCGTCGACCGTGGACAGCCTGAAGATCTCCTCGTGGTAGGAGCTCTCGATGTTGTCGCCCGAGAGAAACTTGAAGATCGCCCGCCCGATCTTCACGAGGTCACCGTCGCGCAGGTAGGCCTCGTGGATCTTGTTGTCGTTGATGTAGGTGCCGTTCGTCGAGTCGTTGTCGCGGATCTTGATCCCGAAGTCGTCGACGATGACGTGGGCGTGCTCCCGCGAGACCGCGTCCTGGCTGAGGCAGATGTCGTTGGTCGTGGCCCGACCGATGCGCAGCTCTCGACCGACGAGGTTGTACTTGCGCCCGAGGTCTTGACCGTAGATGACCACGAGGCACGCATCCTTGTGCCGTGTCTTGGGGCCCTGCGTATCGTCGACCTTGAGGTTGACGATCGTGTCCTGGTTATCGTCGCGCATGGGGCGCTCGGCTCGAATGGTCTCGTAAGCGACCACCCTCTCTCATGGAGAGGCGCTCGACAGGGAGGGTAGCAAAACGAGGATCCAAAAGCTCTACCACACGGCCCTCCCCCACCGCGCCGCGCTTCGTTGTCCAGGCTACAGCTTGGACGAAGCGACCCCCGGGCCACGAAGTGATCGGGAGATCACGCGCCAAACGCGTGGGCGACCAGTCTCGCGGTGTCTGTGATCGAGCGCGCTCAGCCCAGGCGCGCACGTATGCCTCGCTTGATGCGCTCGACGGCCGGCTGGCCATAAGGGTCGATGCCCATGCGCTCGGCCACGATCGCGGTCTCGAGCATGTGGTGGAGCATCAGCGCGCCCAGAGTCGCGGGGCCACGATCGCGCACCAGCAAACGTCGTGTGGGCAAAGTCATACTCTCGCGCGTGGCCTCGCGCTCGACGATCCGCAGGCGTGCGAGCGTCGCTAGCTCGCCTGCATCGATCCCGGACTCGTCGTCATCGAAGTCGAGAATGGTCACGCGGCCGTGCTGCGGCCCATCGAGGAGCAGCTGCGCGACACTGTGCTGGTCGGCCGGCCCGCGCAGGGGACACACCAGCTCGCCGACCCGGGAGCCGTCCTCGCGCAGGCGCCCCAGGCTCTCGCACTCGAGCTGCTGCACCCAGGCGGCGAAGTGCATCAGGACCTCGGAGTAGCACCACAGCACCGAGAAGGGGCCCGGATGCGCCCCACGCCAGGCGATCGAGCGCGCCAGCTCGGCGCTCCCCGTCGCGCGCATCCGATCGCGCTCGCGCATCGCGGCGCCCGTGAGCAGCATTGGATCCAAGTTGGCGGCCCGCAGCGGCGCCTGACCGACGGCCGTGAACACCGACCAGCGGCCGCCGACCTCGGGCGGGATCTCGAGCTCGAGGGTGTTGGCCCCCGCAGCGCGGACCCGCGCGCGAATTGGCGCGGTGTCCTCCCCGCCCGGATCGGGATCGGAGATCATCGTCGAGACGCGCAGGTCCCGGGCCAGGCAGGCCTCGAGCAGCGTGAGCACCTCGATGGTCCGGGCGCTCTTGGACACGACCATGACTGACGCCCCGCGGGCCGTCGCCCACTCGAGGGCGTCCTTGACCACCGCCGGGTCCACGGCGTCGAGGATGCGGACCGGGCCGGGGCGCATCCCCGCGACCTCGGCGAACTCGAGGGCCGCGCGGGCACCCAGGGCGCTGCCGCCGAAACCGAGCAGGAGCGTGGGCCCCACCGGGACCTTGCGGATGCGCTCGGCTGGGATGACCCCGCGCTCGAGCGCCAGCCAGGCCGGCGGTTCGGCGAGCTGACGGGCGATGCCCGCCTGGGCTTCTTGCTCGGCCGCGGCGGGGACTCCGTCAGCGTCGACGCGATAACAGGGGAGGTCTTCGTTGGAGACCACGGACTTGGTTTCGCTGTGGGAGGCGCTCACGTGCGCCGATTTTGACCGAATCGATCTCTCGATGCTATGGCGAACGGCCATGAGTGACGAGGGCAGCGCGCGCGGTCGATTTGGCGGTTTGGGCGCCATCTTCTTCCTGGCCACGCTCGGCGGTATCGCGTTTTACGTACAAAAACAGGCGATCCCCGAGGAACGAGACGAGCTGCGCAAGCCCGCGACGGTACTCCCCGACGTCATCGAGGAGAACGCGCCCCCGCCCCTCGCGTGGCGCGACCGCCTGGATCTCGGTGCCATCGAGCTCACCCCCGTGCTCGAGGCCGGCGCGAGCGGGACGGGCCCCGACGCCGCGGCCGAGGGTGCCGGCGCGCGAGAGGGCGTCCCCTCCCCCACGCAGGAGGCCATCAACGTCGACCCCGCCGCGGCCCGCTACGTCCAGGACCTCGCCGACGGCCACCGGCTGCTCTACACGATGGACCCCGTGCTCCAGCGCTCGGCGGAGACGATCTTCCGCAAGCGCGAGGTCCCCTACGCCGCCGCCGTCGTCCTCGATCTCCGCGACAACTCGGTGCTCGCCTTCGCCGGGCACTCGACCATGGATCCCCAGGTCGACCCCCTCGAGGTCCTGACCACCGCCTGGGCCCCGGCCGCGTCCACCTTCAAGCTGGTCACCGCGGCCTCGCTGCTCGAGAACGGCGCGGCCACCGGGGACACCAAGGTCTGCTTCCACGGCGGCCTGCGCGGCATCACCGACGACCTGCTCAAGGACGACCCGGCCCTCGACACGCGCTGCGAGTCGCTCAGCGACGCCATCGCCCAGAGCTACAACCTGGTGCTCGCCAAGCTCGCCCTGGCCCACCTCGACAAGCGGGCCCTCGACGAGACCGCCGCCAGCTTGCTCTTCGGCCAGGAGATCCCCTTCGAGTTCGCCGTCGAGGCCAGCCCCGCGCACATCCCCAGCGACGCCAACTCCCGGGCCAAGGTCGCCGCGGGCTTTTGGCACGTCGATCTCAGCCCCCTGCACGGCGCGGTCCTGGCCAGCGTCCTCGCCCGCGGCGGCGTCTACCAGCCCCCGCACGTGATCGCCCAGGTCCTCGGCCCCGACGGCAGCGACCTGACCCCTGGCCTGCCCGAGCAAAGCCGCGTGCTCGCCGAGTCCGTGGCCGACGGCGTCGGCGAGATGATGGTTGGGACCACGCGCTACGGCACCGCCCGCAACAGCTTCCGCGACCCCCAGGGTGTCGAGTTCATCGCCGGTGTCGACGTCGCCGGCAAGACCGGCAGCCTCACGGGCAAGCGCGCGCCGGTGCTCAACTACAACTGGTTCATCGGCTTCGCCCCGGCCGACCGGCCCGAGATTGCCTTCGCCGTGGTCCTCGCCAACCCCTCCAAGTGGCAGATCAAGGCCCACTACGCCGCGCGCCGCCTCGTGGAGATTTACCTCGATCGCCGCGACGCGATCACCGAGGCCCGCGCCGCGCGACTGAGCGAGGACGGCCTGATGCTCCCCGCCCGCGACCCCGAGACCGGCGCGCTGATCGCCGCAGCAAAGGAAGTCGCGCCCGCCGAGGAGCCCGCCGAAGAGCCCGCCGAGGAGCCCGAGGCGCTGCCCCCGGTGCCTGGTCCGCTGCCTGGCGTCGACGATTGAGAATCTAGTGATTCGAAGCGGGCGTTCGGCCCGCCGATCCCCACCGATCCCCACCGCTCATTGCGACGAGGGCGTGGACTTTCGCCACACGCCCTCGTCTCAATTCGAGTGTCAGCGTGCCAATCGGACCACTCCATTGACATCACGCAAAGCGCGCAGTTAGGCTAATTGCGTGATGTTGGACCACACTAGACTCGGAAGGGTCCTCGACGTCGTCGTCGCCGCGTTCAGCGGAGATTATGGCCAGCGAGTCCCCCTCGAGGAGAACGAAGATCCGCTCCTCGAGGTCGAGCTGGCCATCAATTATCTGCTCGACGAGCTCGCCTTGCGGCGCGACGAGAACCTCGCCCAGACACGCGCCCTGCGCGAGCAGTCGCTACAGATTCAGACCCAGACCGAGGCCCTCGTCGCGGCGCTCTCGACCCCGCTGCTCACGCTGTGGCCCGGCGTGCTGATCCTGCCGCTGATCGGCGCCTTCGACCGCGAGCGAGCCGAGCGCACGACCGCGACCTTGCTCGGCCGCATCTCCTCCGAGCGGGCCCGCTACGTGATCCTGGATCTGACCGGGATCGACTCCATCTCCTCGGACACCGCCTCTTCGCTGCTCCGCATGACCCGCTCCGCCCGGCTGCTCGGCGTCACCTGCCTGGTCACCGGCATCCACCCACGAACCGCCCGTCAGCTCATCGAGCTCGGCGCCGACACGACCGGCGTCCGCACCTTCTCCCAGGTCTCCGAAGCCCTCGAGGTCGTCCTCCAAGACACGCGCGTCCGCGCTTGAACAACAACATCAGCATCACCAAGAAGAACCCATGCCCTACGTATTCAGCAACCGACAGTCTCCATCTGGCATGTCCTACCTGCGCGTCGACGCCTCGGGGACCATCGAACTCAGCGATGGCCAGGCGCTGCTCGCCGCGTTGTGCAACCTCGATGATCCTGTCAGGGCGATGTGCGTGATCGCCAAGGGTACGAACTACACGCCAGAGGTTCGCAAGTTCTTCCCCTCCCTCAGTGGGAACTACGGGGCCATCGCCGCCGTCGGGGTCGGACCCATCGCACGCGCGTCGATCACCTTGATGATGCGCATGAAGGAGAAGCGCGACCCCAACGACCCCGAGCTCGCGTCCGTGCGCATGTTCTCCGACGAGCGCGTGGCGATCGCCTGGCTGGAGCGCCAGTACGCCGGCGAGCGCACGCGCCAGAGCGCCTGAGACTATACTGGGCCGGATGCTCCGCGCCCGAGAGGCCGCCCTGCTGCTCGCTTGCCTGCTCACGCCAGCGAGCCTGCTCGCGGCGCCCACAGACCCCTCCCCCGCGGAGCACCCTCCAGAGGACGACGACGCGCGGGCCAAGGCCGAGGCCCAGGCCGCCGCCCAGGCCTTCGCCGCGGGCGACTACCAGGCCGCCATCGACCACTACAACAGCGCGATGAGCCTGCGCCCCGCGCCCAAGCTCTACTACAACCTCGGGGTCTGCCATCAGCGGCTCTCGCTGACCGCCGAGACCCCCGCCGGCCGCACCCAGCAGCGCGACCTGGCGATCGAGAACTACAACGCCTACCTCGAGCAGAACCCGCGCGCCGAGGATCGCTTCGAGGTCGCCGACACCATCCGCGAGCTCGGCGGCGAGCCGGTGACCATGCCCGCGCTGATCGAGCCCGTGTTCGAGCTCGACGGCGCGAGTGATGGTGACGGCGATGGCGATGGCGATGGCGAAAATGAGAACGAGAACCACGGCCAAGACGCGCCGGCCAACATCGACGAGCCACACGAGCCCGACGAGCCGACGGGGGCGCCTCCCCCCGAGCCCACCCACGGGCGCATCGCGGGCGCGCTGACCCTGGGCTACTCACCCAGGCTCAGCGCCGCCACGGCCATCGACGCGCCTGCGCTGATCGGCCTCGAGATTCAAGCGGGCGGCTTCGTCGGTCCGCGCCGACGCCTGCTGCTCGCCGGCCACACCAGCTTGCAAAGCGGCGTCGCCCTGCCCGCAGACGATCTCGCCTTCGTCGCCCTCAGCCTCGGCTTGCTGATCGAGCAGACCTTCGTGCTCGGTCGCGCCCGCGACGTCGCGCTCTTCGGCGTGGGCGGCCTGGTGGCCTACACCGGCCAGTCGGTCAACACCCGCGAGGACGTGCCCCCGCCGCTTTGCAGCGTCGACCGTGGCTCGCAGGTGGCCTCGCGCAGCGGCCTGCTGCTCGCGCCCCGGGCCGAGTTCTCCCTGCTCCTCGGGGCCCAGCGTCGCAGCATGCTCGGCCTGCACCTCCAGCCGAGCGTGGCGATCTTTGGCGACGGGCCGAGCGGGGCGACCTGCTCCGAGGGGGTGACCCCGTGGACCAACCTCGGGGTCCGGCGACGCTGGCAGTTTCAGGTCCTGGCCGGTTTGGGCTATGGCTTTCGATTCTGAGGCCGATGAGCCGAATCGAGGCAATCGAGACGATCGCAACAATCAAAACGAGCGCACATCGACATTGGCGACTCGACTGGTATGCGATGCAGAGCGCACACTAGGAGCCCGTGGTGAAACCTAGGAGCCCGTGGTGGAACCCAGCGCGGCTCCTCGCGCCGGGATTTTCGCCGAGGGCGCGAAGCCAAAACGCCGCTGTACCGGGCGTACTGCCAGTTTTGGCGACAAAGCCCTCGGCGAAAAGACCAAGCGAGGTGTCGTGTTGGGTTTCACCACGGGCTCCTAGCGCGGGTCCTCGAGCAGCTCGGCCGCGACCGAGACCACGCCGCCGCCCTTCTTGTCCACGCTCACCGTGCGCTGCACGGGGAAGTGGCCGGGCTTGCGGATCTCCACGCGGTGGACTCCGGAGCCGAGCTCGAGGCGCCCGGAGACCGCCGCGACCTGTCCGATGTACTCGCCGTCGACCCAGACGTCGGCGTCGGTGGTCTCGGTGACGATCTCGAGCACGCTCGCGGGGGCCTCGCGGCTCTTCGCGGCCCGCCCGTGGGCGCAGCCGGTCGCGCTGGCGACCACGGACCCGGCGGCGAGGGCGAGCACGCAGACCAGCAGCCCTCGACCGAGGCGCGCAGGCCTGCGCGCGCGAGGACGGCGAATGTCGACGGACACCTCGCCAACGGGCGCTCGATCGACCAGCCCACGAGTGCGGTGCTGGTGAGGCGCGGGGCTACTGCATGCGGACGCGGAGGGCATGGGCGGAGTCGAGGCGCAAGCCTACCAGGCCAAAGCCCGGGAAGCTCGCGCCCTGGAGCTGCTGACCCAGGCGCTGGGCGTCGACGCTGCCAGTGATGCGGATGACCGCGCTGCCGTCGGCGGCGATGCCCGCGAGCTCGGCCGCGTCCACGCCGATGAAGGCGTCGCGCAGCCGCGCCTCGAGCACGGTGATCCGCGCCGCGGGCCAGGGCTGCTCGACGCGCAGCTCGAGCGCGCCGCGAGCTTCCTCTGCGAGCTCGTCGGCGAGCTCGCCGATCGCCCGGTCCAAGGCGATGGCCGTGGCCGCGTCGAGCTCCTCCGCGAAGCCCTGCGCGCTGATCTCGGCGCGCAGCTCGACGGCCCCGCTGGTCTCGGCGACGACCTCCACGCCAGCCGCGCGCACGTGGGTGTGGCTCACCGCGCCGCGGTCGCGACAGCGCAGGCTCAGCCGCAGCGTCGTCTGCTGATCCGCCGCGCCCTGGGTGTTCGCGTTGGCGTCACGCACGACACCGTAGGCCGTCAGCGGCCCACGCAGGGCTTCATCGTTCAGCCCAGCGCAGCCCTCGACGCTCGCCCCGGCCCAGGAGAAGCCGGCCTGGCGCTGCGCCGTGGTCGTGGCCGCCACGCGCTTGCGCAGGCGCGGGAGATCGATCTCGACCTCGACCCGGACCTCGACCTCTCCCGCGTCCTCGCGGACCTCGAGGACCCTGTAGCCGGCCGTCCAGGCCTCGGCGCGGGCGAGCACCTGCGCCACGGCCTGCTCGTCGACGGCGACGTCGATGGTGGCGATCGCCTGCTCTAGGGCAACGCGTCGCGCTTGCGTGAGAGCACGCTCGCGCGCGCCCTGGCGAGAGTCTTCGCTGGCACTCGCGCTCGAGCTCGCCTCGACGGGGGCCGCCTCCACTCGGCCACCGACGAACGCCAACGGGGTCGCAAACACCAGCGCGAGGGTCAGGCTCCGAGCAGATCGCATCGCCATCGAGGTTCCGTGTCCCTCAGCACAGACGCAAGTTTTTCGACACTCTGGCTACGCTTCGCAGCGTCGAGGGGCGCTTCGCGTGGCGAGCGATACGGCGAAGTCCGCAAAACCGCGATTGGGACGGGAGGAATCCGAGCTACGCGCAGCCGCGAGCGCGACGCCACGCACTCGTGACACTCGAAGGTGGCTACTCGACTCGCCAGATCAACACGCCCGCAGCCCTGGTCTTCTCTCGCCGTCTAAGCTAAATCCCGGCGCCATGTTGCGTGGTCCTTTTCCTGGGCATCGTCGATACAGCATCACTCACCGCGCGGTTCAGCGTCTGCGTGAGCTGGTGCCGACCATGGACGATCTCGACGACGAGACCCTGCGGGATCGCCTGGACGAGGCCCTAGGCAAGGCCGAAGACACCGGCAAGGCCGTCCGCACCCTGGACGCCATGCTCAATGAGCCCCAGGTGCTGATCCCCGTCGAGGACTTCGGCGACACCCTGTTTGCGATCATCAAGGAAGACACGGTCGTCACGGTGCTGCCCAAGGGCCACGGCGAGGAGATCCTCCACCGCGGCCAGGCCCTCCAGCAGCGCGTCGCCAACGGCGAGCTGCCTGCGCCCCAAGAGCGCGATCCCATGGTCGAGCGCTGGGAGGCCAGGCGTCGACGCTGGCGCGAGCCCGGTGGCGCCGGCGGCCCCGTCGTCATCGAGCGTCCGCGCCTCGTCCGTGACGAGCCCGAGCCGACCCCCACGCCCGTGGTCACCGCGCCCTCGGTCACAGTCTCTTCGTCCTCGTCCTCGTCCTCGTCTCGCCCCGCCGCCGCCGTCGCGCTCCCGGTCCACGGCAGCTCCGGCATCGACCACACGCCGAGCCCCGATCGCCCCGACGACGCCGTCGGTGCCGCGCTGTGGGACGCCCTCGAGCGTGGCAGCCGTCGCGCCGCCGTCGTGGCGCTCCACGAGCTGCTCGAGCGCAAGGGCCACGACGAGGACCTGCTCCCGGTCTGGAACGAGATCGCTACCTTGGGCATCCCCGTGGGCCTCAAGGTCAGCGACCTCATCGAAGCCTGCGCCCTGAGCAAGGACGGCTAGAGCGCCGCTCTAGAGCGCCGAGGCAGATTAAAAAAACACAGCGAGCGCTGGGCTCGCTGTGTTTTTTATTTGTCCGATGCTCGGCCCGGCCTACTCGCGGACGTCCCAGCGCGGGCCCTTGGGCGTGTCCTCGATGCTCACCCCCGCCGCCGCGAGCAGGTCGCGGATCAGGTCGGCCTTGGCGAAGTCCTTGTCCTTGCGCGCCTGCTGACGCTGCGCCAGGAGGCTGTCGATCACGCCGCCGAGCGCCTGCTCGCGGGCTCCGTCACCGCCGCTGACCACGGGGAAGCTGTCGGCGGCGAGCTCCGGGTAGAGTCGCGGATCCGCGAGCTCGACGCCCAGCACCCACAGGTGCCGAGTCAGGCAGCGGTAGGCCGAGAGCAAGCTGGCGGTGTCGATGGACTCGTCGGTCTCGATCCCGGCGGCGAAGAGCTTGCCGACGTAGTCGAAGACCGCGGCCGTGGCCTTGGGCGTGCCCATGTCGTCGTCCATGGCCGCGATGAAGTCGGCCATGAAGGCCTCGCTGTGCTCGGCGAAGGCCCCGTGGAGAAAGCTCGGGCGCTCTCGGGGCACGCCCTGCTCGCCACGCAAGCTGGCGTAGCGGCTGCACACGGGCAGCTTCAGGGCCTCGTCGTCGACCTCGGCGAGGCGCGTCTCGATCACGCTGAGGACCCGGCGGACCTTGTCGAAGCCCTTGCTGGCCTCGTCGAGCAGCTGCCAGTTGAAGGCCAGGGCCGAGCGGTAGTGGGTCACGCCGTAGAACCAGCGCACGAGGTCCGGGCCGTGGCGCTCGAGCAGCGCGGGGATCGAGATCACGTTGCCCAGCGACTTGCTCATCTTGATCGGCTTGCCGGTCTCGTCGAGCAGCTGCAGGTGGGCGGGGTGCATCCAGTAGCCGACCCAGGGGTGACCGCACAGCGGCTCGGCCTGGGCGACCTCGTTTTCGTGGTGCGGGAAGAGGTTGTCGATGCCGCCGCCGTGGACGTCGAAGTGCGCCCCGAGCAGGGTCGTGGACATCACCGAGCACTCGATGTGCCAGCCCGGGCGGCCGCTGGCCCAGCCCTCGCGCCCCGTGTCCCAGCACGGCTCGCCCTCCTTGCTGGGCTTCCACAGGCTGAAGTCGGCGAAGAAGCGCTTGCGCTGGCGCTCGCTGTCGTCGGTGCGCCCGCTGGCCCCCTCTTGCATGCCCTCGAGGGTCTTGCCGCTGAGCTCGCCGTAGCGCTCGAAGCTGCGCACGTCGTAGAGCACCTCGCCGTCGACGACGTAGGCGTGGCCCTTGTCGATCAGCGCCTCGACGGCGTCGGCCTGCTCGCGCACGAAGTCCGTGGCCCGGGTGTAGGCGGCGTAGTCCTTGATCTTGAGCGTCCGGCAGTCGCGGCGAAAGCCGGCGATCACCCGCTCGGCGTGGTCGAGCTCGCCGACGCCGGCCTTGGCGGCCTCGGAGATGATCCGGTCATCGATGTCCGTGTAGTTGATGACGCTGATCACGTGGTTGCCGCGGTACTCGAGCCAGCGCCGGAACACGTCCCAAAAACAGTAGGTCCGGGCGTGCCCGATGTGCATGTCGGAGTAGACCGTCAGCCCACAGGTGTAGATGCGGACGACCTTCTCCTGGGCCGGGGTGAACAGCTCCTTGCGCTTGGTGCGGGTGTTGTAGACGTGCAAAGCCACGGCGCGGCGTTTATACGCGCGCCGTGGAGGGCTGGCCAGCGTGGCCCGGCGATGGCGCTCGGCGCCCGCGAGCGGGCGGCGAGCCAGCGCTCACAGGGTGACGGAGACCCGGGCCACCGACACCTCCCAGCCCTGCTTGGTGCCCGGGCGGGGGACGAAGGTCAGCACGTAGCCTGGCTCGTAGGCCGTGATCGCCCCGCCGACCTCGGGCATGGCGAAGACCGTGAGCTCGCCATTTTCGAGCAGCAGCATGAAGCGATAGCCGGCCGCGCCCGGCCCGAGCAGCGAGCCGAGATCGACGCCCGTGGACGCGCCGCCGTGGACCACGGCCAGGCGACGCCCGAGCAGCACGGCGGCCGCCTGTGTATCGCCCCCGCTGGTGATCGCCAGCCAGTCGACCTCGCCCTCGACGCGGCGATCGCCGGCGAGCAGAGCCACGTGGCCCTCGCCGTCGAGGCCGACCAGGGGGTAGCCGTGGGGATCGGCGCTCACCGAATTCGCCACGCGCTCACCGAGGGCCGCCATGCGCTCGCCGGCGTCGGAGCGGCTCTCGCCGTGGGCGCGATCGACCACGGTGTTGGGCATGGCTCGCTCGGCGAAGTCCTCGTACTCGCCGCGGCTGAGCTCGAAGAGGCCGTCGAAGTCGTTGCTCGTCAGGCCGGGGCGCCAGTCGACGTAGGCCGAGCTGCCCGCGCAGCCCGCCGTGGCGGCGCCCGAGAGCAGCGCGGCGAGCAGCCCGAGGGCGCCGAGGTGGCGGGTGAGGTTCGTCCGCACGCTCACGCCTCCCCCTGCCCTTCTCGCTCGTCCTGCGTGGGCTCTGGGTCCTGTTCATCGTCGGCCGCCGCCTCCCGGCGGTGGCCATCGAGCGCTCGTGTCGTCCGCTCTCGCTCGGCCCGCGCGGCCTGCTTTTCGGACTTGGTGCGCCCGTGGACGACGCGGTTGCGCTCGGCCTGGGCTCGCTCCTCGGCGCGAAGCTTGCGCTTTCGGAATCGGTTGAGGTTGAGGACTTCGGCCATGCTCGGCTCAGTGTAGGCCAGGAGCGGCCCGACGCCGACAGGGCCGGGCCTCACTCCTCCGTGGCCCCCGAGGCGCGCAGCGCAGCGGCCTCGGCGACGATCGACGGCGGCCCCAGCTCGGATGCCAGCTCGGATGCCAGCTCGGATGCCTGCTCGCACTCCGCCGGCTCTCCCGCCGCCGCCCCGCTACCTCGACCCCGCTCGCTGTGCCCGCGCTCGGCCTGCTCCTGTGCCTCGAGCGCCGACGCCTGCGCGCGATGCTTGGCGGCGAGCCTCGCCTCACCGCGTGACTCGTGCAGCGAGGCGATCGTCGCGTGGGTCTCGGCCTGCCCTGCGCGCGCGCCTCGCTGCTCGTAGACCGCCAGGAGCTCGCCGTAGGCACGCAGCGCCCTGTCCGTATCCCCCCGCGCCCGATGCAGCCGACCGAGGCTCTTGAGCGGGAAGCTCATGAAGGGGTGGCGCGGGCCCAGGCTCGCCTTCCAGATCCGCGCGGCCTCCTCGAGCTCGCGCTCGGCCTCGGCGTAGCGCTTTTGCTGGAGCAGCAAGCTGCCGATGTGGTTGATCGAGCCGGCCACGTCCGGGTGCTCCGAGCCGAGCGCGGCCTCGCGGATCGCCCTGGCCCGGCGGTGCAGCGCCAGGGCGCCGTCGAGGTCCTTTTGCTTGCGACGGATCCCCCCGAGGTTGTTGAGCAGCGTGGCCTCGTGGGTGGTCTCGGCCAGGCCCGCGCGCTCGACCAGGGCCCCGGCCACGGCCGCCCAGGTCTCGCCCTCGGCGGTCCGCGCCTGGCGGTAGCCGATCACGAAGGCCAGCAAGCTCGCCGCGTCGAGGGCGACGACGTCGTGGGCCCCGGCGGTGGCCTGCACGTAGGCGGACTCGGCCGCGGTGATCGCCGCCGGGTAGTCGCCCAAGTTGGTGTGCAGGCGCGCGAGCTCGAGCTCGGCCTCGGCGCTCAGCGGCGCCCAGTCGAGCACCCGCGCCTCGTCGCGGACGGCCTCGGTCAGGTCCAGGGCGTCGCGGTAGTCCCCCGCGAGCTCCAGCCCCTCGGCGCGCTCGAGGCGGGCACGCAGGCCGTCGATCTCCTCGCGGGAGAGCGCCGCGGGCGGCTCGAGCTGGTGCGCCAGCCAGCGCTCGTCGACGCAGGTCGCGACGGGCGGCAGGGCAGCCGCCGCCTCCCCTGCCCGCAGCGCGGTGTTCTCGTCGGGCTCCGACCAGCCGTCGAGGAGCCCCGCCAAGGTGCTGCGGCGATCGTCGAGGCAGGCGTCGATCTGCGCGAGCGCCTCGACCTCGCGGGTGCCCTCGACCCGGGCCGCGACGCAGCTTTGGGTGCGCAGCGCGGCCCAGTCCTGGGCGTAGCGATCGATCCAGCTCGCGCTGCGCGTCCACGCCTCCTCGCCGGACTCGAGCTCCACGAAGACCTCGGCCAGGGCGGCGCGCCGCTCCTCGCTCCAGACCTCGGCGATCGCCTGGCCGTCGCGCTCACAGCCGGCGAGCGCCACCTCGCGCGCCCGCCCGTCGTGGAGCTCGGCGCCAGCAAAGGCCGCGCAGACGATCGTCACACAGGCGGCGCTCGCCAGCCACCAGCGCCGCCGCCGGGTGGGGTCGTCGGCCAGGGCCTCGACGAGGGCGGCCATCGACGGCCAGCGTCGGCTGGGGTCGCTGGCCAGGCCGCGCTCGACGTGGGCCCGCAGCCACGCGGGGACCTCTCGGGCGGGGACCGTGGGCACGCGCAGCTCGCCCGCGAGCGCCGCCTGGACCGACTTGACCAGGGTCGAGGCGACGAAGGGCCGCCTGCCGAAGAGCGCCTCCCACAGCGCCACGCAGAAGCTGAACTGATCGCTGGCCGCCTCGACCTCTCCGCCGAGGAACTGCTCCGGGGACATGTACGCCGGCGTCCCCATCATCGTCCCGGGCCGGGTCAGGCGCTCGTCCATGCTCGACGCGAAGGCCCCGATCCGCGCCGCGAGCTCGCTCTCGTCGAGCCGCCCGAGATCGAGGCCAGGGCCGGGCTCGGGATCGACGAAGACCAGGCCAAAGTCCATGACCCGCACGCTGCCGTCGACGCTGACCATGACGTTGGTCGGCTTGAAGTCGCGGTGGACCAGGCCCGCAGCGTGCACGGCCGCGAGGCCGCGGCCCGCCGCGCGGAAGACCGCGAGGATCTCCGCGCAGCTGCGCGGGCGCTCGGCGAGCCAGCGATCGAGGGTCTGGCCGGCGACGAACTCCATGACGATGAAGCTCAGGCCGCCGAGCTCCCCGATCTCGTAGACCTGCACGACCTCGGGGTGAGACAGGCGGGCCATCGCCTGGGCCTCTCGGAGCATGCGTTGCTGCGCGCAGGCGCTCGCCCGCGCGCCGAGCAGCTTGATGGCTACCTTGCGGTCGAGCTGCTCGTCGTAGGCGGCGTGGACGACCCCCATGCCGCCCTGGCCGAGCTTGTCGAGGAGCAGGTAGCGCCCCAGACGCCCAGGTCGGCCGTCTGATCCAAGGGCCAGGTGCGTGTCGGTGGCGTTCGGCTCGCCCTCCCCACCGACGGCCGTGTCCTCGCAGCCCGAGATCAAGGAGAGGTCGGTGTCTTCATGCCCAAACCCGCTGCTCTCCGTCATTGGACGACCTCGACTCTCACTCGTGCTTGGTCTGCTCGATGGCTGCGCGCGCAGCCGCGGCCAGCCCGCGCGCGGTGAAGGGTTTGGCCAAGAAACGTGCACCCACGGGGAGCTCGCTCTCCGTGCCCGCGTTCTCGAAAGTGTAGCCCGACATCAGCAGCACGGCCCCCAACTTCCTCCGGCGGCGCAGCTCGACGGCCAGGCCGATGCCACTTCCGCCGGGCAGGACCACGTCGGCGATCAGCAGGTCGAAGGGCTGCACCCCCTCGGCGACGACCAGCGCCTGCGCGCGGTTGGCAGCGGTCTCGACGGCGTAGCCATAGTGGCCGAGGACCCGGGCCGCGAGCTCGCGGACCGCGGGGTCGTCTTCGACGAGCAAGACCCGCTCGCTGCCGACGAAGGCGCCGTCGACCTCCCCCTCGAGCTCCTCGATCTCGACGGGCTCGGCGACCCGCGGCAAGACGATCCAAAAGGTCGTGCCGCGCTCGAGCTGGCTGTCCACGGCCATCGCCCCACCAAAGCGCTGGACGATCTCCAGACAGGTAGCGAGGCCGAGGCCGGTGCCCTGGCCGGCGGCCTTGGTGGTGAAGAAGGGCTCGAAGGCCCGGCGGACGACCTCGGGGTCCATGCCCTCGCCGGTGTCGCGGACCTCGACGACGATCTCTTCGCCCTCCTCGCCCTGCTCGATGCGCGAGGAGATGGTCAGCCGCCCGCCCTCGGGCATGGCATCGCGCGCGTTGACGGCGAGGTTGATGAACACCTGCTCGAGCTGGATCGGGTCGACCCGCACGCGCGTGGACTCGGCGCTCAGCTCGGTCACGACCTCGATCAGCCCGCCGCCGATCAGCCGGCGGATCAGCCCCTCGAGGCCGTGGATCAGCTCGCCGAGGTCGACCACCCGCGGCTGGGCGGGGCGCTCGCGGACGAAGGTCAGCAGCTGCTGCGTCAGCGCCGTGGCCCTGCGCGTGGCCTCGAAGACCTGCTCGAGCTCGGCGCATAGCTCGGTGTCGTCCTCGTGGGTCAGCATGACCATGTCGACGGCGCCGCCGATCGCCGTGAGCAGGTTGTTGAAGTCGTGGGCGACGCCGCCAGCCAGCCGACCGACCGCCTCGAGCTTCTGCGCCTGGACCAGCTGGCCCTCGAGCCGGCGCCGCGCGCTGACATCCTGGACCGTGCCGCGCATGTAGGTGGGCTTGCCCTGCGCGTCGCGCTCGACCTGACCGGAGGCCTCGACCCAGCGATCTTCGGCCCCCGGCACGAGCACCCGGTGCTGGATGTAGTAGCCGTCCTCGCCCTCGCTCAGCGAGCGGCTGACCGCCTCGCTGACGAGCTCGCGATCGTCGGGGTGGACGACCCCGAGGTAGGCCTCGTAGTCCTCGGGCGCCCACCCGCGAGCCCGGCCAAAGATCAGCCCGACCTGCTCGGACCACTCGACGAGGTTGGCCGCGACGTCCCAGCTCCAGGTGCCCATGCTCGCGGCCTCGAGCGCCAAGCTGAGCTCGGCCTGCTTGCGCTCGAGCAGCGCCTGGGTCTGGCGCTGCTCCTCGACCTGCATCGCCTGCGCGAGCAGGTCGGCGATCGAGCCGACGAGCAGCATCTCGGGCAAGCTCCAGCGTCGCGTCGCGCCGATGTGCTCGACGCAGAGCACCCCCACGCAGCAGCCCGCGACGACCACCGGGGCGTCGAGCATGGCCGCTGGCCTGGTCTCGAAGTAGGTCACGAAGGCCGCCGTGCGAGGATCCGTGCGCACGTCCTCGACGACGACGACCCGCTCCTCTTCGAGGGCCTGGAAGTAGCGCGGGTACTGCTCGCGGCGCATCGTCACCGCTGCGCCCTCGCTCGCGCCCGCCCCCGCGTCTCCCCCTGCCCGGGGCCGGGCGCGGTCGAGGAAGAACACCCGACGCAGGCAGCTCCGCTCGGCGTCGAACAGCCAGATGCTGACCTGCTCGACGCCGACGAGCTCGGCCACCACCTTGGCCGCCTCGACGAAGGCGCCACTGCGTCCGCCCTCCCGCCAGGCGCGGCTGCGCGACAAGCCTTGCAGCGCCTGGTGGTGACGGATCAGCAGTTCCTCGTCGTCTTTGCCCACCGCTGGCCCACGATACACCCGATTCAGGACAGGCCGACGATCTTCCCGCCCGCGTCGAAGCCAATCTTCTGCGCGGCGGAGCGCTTCGGCATGCCCGGCATCAGCATCAGGTCACCTGTCCGCACGACCACGAAGCCCGCGCCGGCCGACAGGCGCAGCCCGGCGACGCGCAGGCGCCATCCCTGGGGCGCGCCGCGGAGTGTGGGGTCGTCGGAGAGCGAGTGCTGGGTTTTTGCGACACAGATCGGCAACGCGTCGCCGCCATGTTCGCGGACGCGCTCGAGATCTACCTTGGCCGCTTCACTCCAGTCCACCCCATCCGCTCGATAGATCTCCGTGGCGAGACGCTCGATCTTGAGCTCGAGCGGCTGGTCGAGGTCGTAGATCGGGGCGAGCGGCCGGTTGCCCTCGGCCGCGGCCGCGGTGACCTCGTCGGCCAGCGTACGCGTCCCCTCGCCGCCCTTCACGAAGCCCTCGGACACGGCCCAGCGCGCGCCCTCGCCCTCGATCAGCCGCTGGAGCGCCGCGAGCTCGGCGTCGGTGTCGAAGTGGAAGCGGTTGATCGCGACCACCGTGGGCACGCCATATTTGTTGCGCAGGTTGTCGAGGTGCACGCGGGCGTTTGCGAAGCCGCGCTCGAGGGCCGCCACGTCCTCCTCGCCGACCGCCTCGAGCTCGACGCCGCCGTGGAGCTTGAGCGCGCGGCAGGTCACCACGAGCACGGCCGCGGCAGGGAAGTGGCCGAGCTCTCGGCACTTGATATCGAGGAACTTCTCGGCCCCGAGGTCCGCCGCGAACCCGGCCTCGCTCACCGTCCACTCGGCGCTGTGCAGGGCCAGCTCCGTGGCGACGACGCTGTTGCAGCCGTGGGCGATGTTCGCAAACGGCCCGCAGTGGATCAGCGCGGGGGTGTGCTCGATGGTCTGGACGAGGTTCGGGACGATGGCGTCCTTGAGCAGGACCTCGAGGGCGCCGATGCAGTCGAGCTCGCCGGCGCGGACCGGCGCGCCATCGTAGCGCCAGCCGACGATCATCCGCTCGAGGCGAGCCCGCAGATCCGCGCGGTCGCGGGCCAGGGCGAGCACGGCCATGACCTCCGAGGAGGCCGTGATGTCGAAGCCCGTCTCGTGGGGGAAGCCGTCGCTGCGCTTGCCCAGGCCGATCTGGCAGTTGCGCAGCTGGCGATCGCAGATGTCGAGGACCCGCCGCCAGCTGATCTGCTCGAGCTCCCCCGGGGCGGGATCGCGGCCAGCCTTGCGGCGAGCCCGGATCTCGAAGTGCGCCCGGTTGTCGGCCACGGCCGCGAGCAGGTTGTGAGCCGAGGTCACGGCGTGGAGGTCACCCGTGAAGTGCATGTTGATGTCCTCCATGGGCAGGACCTGGGCGTAGCCGCCTCCCGCGGCCCCGCCCTTGATGCCAAAGGTCGGCCCCAAGGACGGCTCGCGCAGGGCCAGGCAGTGCTGGCGACCGGTCTTGCCCAGGCCCTGGGCGAGGCCGATGGAGGTCACGGTCTTGCCGTCGCCAAAGCGCGTCGCGGTCATCGCCGTGACCAGGATCAGCTTGCCCCGAGGACGCTCGGACCGCCGGGCCTCGACCACCGAGAGATCGATCTTGGCCTTGTAGCGCCCGTAGGGCTCGAGCTGATCGGCGCTGAGATCGAGGGTCGCGGCGACCTCGGCGATCGGCGCGAGCTTGGCGGACTGGGCAATTTCGGCGTCGGAGGGCATCGACATGGCGCACGTTCTAACCCGCCTGCATCGGCCTGGGGCGCGCAGCTTGGCGCCAGCCCGAAAAAGGGGCGCACCGCGCCCAGCACTGAACTACCATCCAGTGACCATGCGTGCCCTCGACCTCAGCCCACCGCTCGAGCCAAGGCGCGAAGCCCAAGGCCGCAGCCTCGCCGAGCTCGTCGAGCCGGGGCGCCTCGTCGAGCTCTGCGGCGAGGCGAGGACCAGCGCCGCGGCCTCGATCCTCAGCCAGATCCAGCGATCGGGGGAGACCAGCGCCTGGGTTCAGCCGGGCCCCGGCAGCCTCTACGCCCCCGACCTCGCCGACGCCGGCGTGGACATCGAGGCCCTCGTCGTCGTCCACGTACCCCCCGCCAGCCCCTCCAGGCGCGGCCCCGGGGCGAACGCGAGCCCGCAGTCTGGACCGCGCGGGCCAGCCGGCCAGTGCCGCGCCGCCGAGCTGCTCTTGCGCTCCGGCGCCTTCGGCCTGGTGATCCTCGACTTCGCGGGCGCCGAGCCGCGGGGCTCCGACGCCTGGCAAGGCCGACTCCTCGGCCTCGCCAGGCAGCACGAGTCGCGGGTGCTGATCCTCCGCGACGCCAGCGCGGCCCACCCCTCCCTCGGGCCGCTGATCGGCCTGCGCGTGGCCTCACACCTGGAGCCTGCCGCCGATGAACCCGGCTTCGTCGCGCGGACACGGCGCTCGTGGCTCGTCCACGAGGTCCTCAAGAACAAATCCGGCGGGCCGCTGAGCCCTCACCGCGAGCTGCTCCGCGGACCTTGGGGCCTGGCCTGAGCCGTGCTCCAATGGGCCGCCGTGCCCACACGTCCACTCCCCCTCCAAGCGCTGCTCTCGAGTTCGGTCCTGGCCGCGGCCGTGGGCCTCGGCTGCACCTCGTCCTCCCTCGCCCGCGACAGCGCCGAGCCGACGCAGTGCGCGGCCGAAGCCATCGAAATCAGCGATGCCCGCCAACCGCTGGATGGGCCGAGCTCGTGGACAGCCACCTGCGGCGAGACCAAGCAGGCCTGGTTTTGCTCACGAATTCATCAACGGGTGATCTGCACTGAAGACCCCTCGCCCTGATTGGTTTCACTGAACGGTCGCGCTGAATGGTCGCGCTGAACGGTCGCGCTGATCGAAGGATCGCAGCGCTGACCTTTGGGCCCTGCTCGCGGGTCTGCCCGCGCCCGTGATCGAAGGTCCAACTCCCAGAAGCCGCCGATTTGTGCTCCAATCGTCCCTCGGCGGCGACCCAGTCGCGCCGACTCAGCTGGCACCACCCATGGCCGACTCCCCGCAAAGCAACGTCGTTCGCCTCGATTGGCGCCGCCCTCAGCGAGCCGTGAGTGACGACGACGCGACGCTCAGCATCGTGACGGGCGACGACGACCCCACGATCTCGACGACCATCAACACCGAGGTCGACGACGAGGCGACGATCAGCCAGAGCTCGCCCTACGATCCCAGCGCCTCTGGCGTGAACGCGCGCTCCTCGAGCACGTGGATCAGCTACACCGCCAGCAGCGGTGACGACGACCCCACGATCATTCGTCCCCCGCGGGCGTCCCAGCCAGAGTCCCAGCAAACCACCCAACCAGGCACCAACATGGGCACCAACATGGGCCCCAGCGCTGGCGTCCCGACCAGCGGGACGCGGCCGCTCCAGCCCACCTTGGCCACGAACGAGCCGCTGCCGAACATCGACCCGCGCTATCAGCTGCGCTCGCGCATCGCGACCGGCGGCATGGGCGAGGTCTGGGAGGCCATGCACGTGTCCTTGGGCCGGCCGATGGCGATCAAGTTCCTGACCCACGACGAGGGCGGGCCGCGCTTCTTGCGAGAGGCGCAGGCGATCGCCGCCATCGATCACGAGGGCGTCGTCGACGTGCTCGACTTTGGCGAGGCCGACGACGGCCGGCCCTACTTCGTGATGGAGCTCGTCCGCGGGCAGCCCCTCGATCAGCTGATCCACAGGCAGGGCAGCCCGCTGCCATGGCCCTCGGTCAGGCGCATCGGCCTCGAGATCTCCGACGCCCTCGTCTACGCCCACGCGGCCGGCGTGATCCACCGCGACCTCAAGCCGAGCAACGTCCTGCTCCTCGATCCCCCGCCCCTGCGCGGCTCCTCGACCAAGCTGATCGACTTTGGCATCGCCAAGATCCTCGACGCGAACAAGCCCAAGCTGACCAAGACGGGGACCATCCAGGGCACGCCGGCCTACATGAGCCCCGAGCAGATCCTCGGCGACGAGGTCGACGGCCGCACCGACGTCTACGGCCTCGGCTGCCTGCTCTATTTTCTGCTCACCGGGCGCAAGCCCTTCGACGGCGCGGCCGGGACCCAGGCGCTCTACCACCAGATCCACAACATGCCCCCGCGCTTCGCCGAGGTCGTGCCTGGGCTGCCGATCCCCGCCGCCCTCGAGGCGATCGTCTTTCGTGCGCTCGCCAAGGACAAGAACGCGCGCTTCGAGAGCATGGCGGCGATGCAGCACGCCCTGGCCAGCGTCCCCGTCGACACCCAGGCCAGCGAGTCCGTGATCGGCCCGTCCTTCGCCCACGACAGCATGCGCGACGGCACCAACGCCGTGGAGCTGGCCGCGAACCTGCGCGCCGAGGCCCTCGCCAACAAGCCCAAGACCAGCGCCGACACCACGACGGTCAACGTGCTGATCGTCGCGGTGGTCTTGCTGCTCGCCGCCCTCGCGACCCTCGCCTGGTTCACCTTGACGTAGTCGAGCGCCCGGCGACGCGGGCAGACGATCTCGACTCGACGCTCGCAAAGCTCGCCTGTGGCCGCCCTCGCGGCCCATGCTCGAGCCTCGGGCGCGCCGCCCCACGCGGGCGGCTGGGCGTGTTTGCGGCCTGGGCAGCGGCACCCGCTGGCCTGCCCGCGACAGCTGGTCATGGCGCCCGGGGTCTCCTACCGTCGCAGGGATGTCCGCGCAGCGACGGCCCTCCTGGACGGCTCTGCTCCTCTTGCTCGCCTGGGTCGGCGCCAGCGCCTGCGTGCAGGCCCGCGCGCCCATGGCCGAGAGCCTCGCCCCGCTGCCCGCGGACGAGCTCGAGGCGCGCGCCCAGCTCGGCGCCCTCGGCAGCATGGGCGAGACCGCCGACGCCCTCGCGCGCACGGCCGCCGCCGCGCGAGAGGCCGCCGCGCTCGGCAACCTCGACGAGGCCGGGGCCTTCGCCCGCGAGCACCTCGACCTCGCCCGCGGCGCGTCGGTCATCGCCACCCTCGGCGATGATCCCCTCGCCCGCGACGACGCCCGCGAGCGCCTCGACGCCGCCGCGCGCGTGGCCGTGGACATCGGCGACACCATCCTCGACGGCCGCCTGGTCCTCGAGGCCGCCCAGTTCCTGCGCGAGCCCAAGCGCGCCCGCCGGGCGATGTCCCGGGCGCTGCTGACCACCTACGAGGCCGACATCGGCTGGGGCTACGCCCGGCTGTGGCAGGTGTTCGCCCGCGACCCCGAGCGCCTCGTCGCGCTCCAGCGCCTGCGCTGGCGCTCCTACCAGGGCATGCGCATGCCCGCCAACACCCCGCGGCTGTCGCCCGAGCAGCTCGCCGCGCTCGGCTCGGCGGGCCTCGACATCCTCTGGGTCGAGGCCGATCGCGCGGCCCGGGAGGATCGGCGCGAAGACTACCGCCGCTGGCTCGACGCCCTGCTCACGGCCGATCCCTGGGACCCCGACGCGATGGCGGCCGACCTCGTCCTCGACGCCCTCGCGCGCGAGGAGATCGCCGACGACCCCGACCTGCTCCCCGATCTCGCGGCGAGCACCGACGACATCATCGGCGTCCAGGCGCGCTGGCAGCTGCGCCACCAGGCCGCCCCCCAAAGCCGCGCCCTCGCCCTCCAGCGGGCCACGCTGAGCCTGCGCTATCGCGCCTTTGGTGACCTCGCCGAGCAGCTCGCGGAGATCGACGCCCTCGCGGGCGATCCCAGCCGCGCGGCCGACTCCCTGCAGGACACCCTGCACGCGCTCGCCGAGCTCGAGCGCGGCGACGCGGCCGGGCTGCGCGACTTCAAACGCTGGCGACGCCGAGCCGGTGCCAAGCGCTCCGACAACCTCTCCGCCAGGCTCGCGAGCTTCGACGAGCCCACCGCCCCCGAGGACCACGCCGAGGCCGCCCTCGACGCGGCCCGCCAGCGCGTCGACGCCAACCGCGGCCGCGACTTGCCCCGGCTGCCCACGGGCGACATGGCGACGACCCTGCTCGACGCCGACCAGCCCTCGCGCAGCCGCGAGCGCGCCCACGCCGGCTTCGCCGGGGTCGATCCCTCGCTGGGGTCCATGCTCGCGCAGTGTCGCGAGCGCGAGCTCTTTGGTGACGACTGCCGCGATCTCGTCGCCGAGCTCGGCAAGCTCACCTTCGCCTCGCCGGACTACCCCGATGGCCTCGGCGCCCTCGACCTCGCCGCGAACACGCGCTCGTCGTGGTTCGCCCCGATCCCCCAGCTCGAAAACGATCAGCTCCTGGCGATCCGCGAGCGCCTGCTCGCGTTCGAGGGCAGCCGGCTCGCGGCCACCACCCACTACCAGACCGCGGCGCTGAGCACCGAGCTCGCCGCCAACCGCCCCGACCTCGCCCAGGCCCGCCTCGATCGCGCCGGCGCGCTGCTGCGCAGTGAGACCCGAGCGATCGCCGAGATGATCTTGCGCGACCTCGACGAGGGCCTGCTCGACCCCACCGCCTTGCCCGATCGCTTCCTCGACGTGCCGCCGCCCCCAGAGGCCGGCGAGACGCGGCACTTCTACCTGCTCGTGTCCACGCCCCCAGACGAGCTCAACCCGCGCTCGCGCCTGTGGATGGCGGCCACGGCCCTCATGCACGCGCGCGACGGCGCCTGGAAGATGGCGAGCGCCCAGTTCGCCGAGCTCCTCCCTCTGCTCGAGGGCACCAGCGAGCGCTTCGTCGCCGGGCGCATGGCCCTGGCTGCCCAGCTCGCCCAAGAGCCCGCGCTGCGCGACCGCGCCCTGACCATCCTCGAGGCCGAGGCCCCGCGCGCCTTCCTGGCCGCGTACACGCGCGCGCGCGTGGCCGAGGACGCCGGCAAGACCGAGCTCGCCCACGCGCTCTACCTCGACGCGCTGCGCCGGCAGCCACGCGACAGCGCCGCCTTCACGGGCGCGCTGCGGACCGCGGCCAGCGAGCGCCTCGAGCTCGCCCGCGTCCGCGAGTCGATCTTGCTCTTCCCCGACGCGGACATGCACTGGGAGAGCCAGGAGCTGCTCGAGGCCGCGGATCCCCAGCTCGCCGCGGCCAGCGGCCTCGACGGCCCGCTGTTCACGGCGCTGTGGCTGGCGCGCGACGACGGCGACGCGCTCCTGGCTCTGGGTGAGCCCGCCACCCGCTTCCAGCCGACCGCCCTGCGGGGCCTGTGGCGCCTGCACGAGGTGCTGCAAAACTCGCCCTCGCCCGAGCAGGCCTTCCCCGTCGCCGCGCGGACCTTGGCCTGGATCAGCGCCATGCCCCCCAGCACCCGGGTCGTCCTCCCCCGAGAGCGCGAGACCGAGCTGTGGCTGACCGCCCTCGTCGGCGACCGAGACGAGCTCGAGGCCCTCGCCAACGCCGACTACCGCCGCTTCGGCGTCCCCCAGCCCACATCCCCGACCCACGCCGCGCTGCTGCTCGCGGACGCCCGCGCGCGCGGAGACATCGATGACCTCGCCTCCTGGTCCATGGTCCGCGAGCAGCTGTGGGACATCGAAGATCCCTTCGCGTCTGCCCACGTCGCCGAGCTCTACGCCCCCACGCGCAAGCCGAGCCTGGCCCAGCTCGCCTGCCTGCGCATGTTCCAGCGCGACGAGATCGAGCGCGGCGCCGAGCGCTGCGTGCCGCTGTGGACCGCCCTCGACGGCAGCCCCTTCCTCGCCGCCGACCTGACCTTCGTCGCCCTCAACCGCCCCGAGCTGCTCGAGGGCCGCCTCGAGCCCGACGCGCTCTTCACCGCGGCCGCGGCCATGCCCGAGCTCGCCGAGGATCCCGTGTGGCTGCTCAACGCCTCGCTGTGGGCGTCCCTGCGCGGCGACCACGAGCAGGGCGCGGCCCTGCGCACGCGTCAGCTCGCCCTCGAGGCCTCGCTGGCCTCCGAGCCCGACGACCTCGAGCTCGCCCAGGCTCGCTACCGCGGGCCGCTGCTGCGCCAGCAGATCCTCGACGCCTTCAGCCTCGGCGATCGTCGGCAGTGGGTCCTGGCCGCGAACTCGGCCGTGCGCGGCCTCGATCTGATCGCCGCCGAGTACTACGCCCAGCGCCTGCTCTTTTGGCTGCCCCCGGCCTCGGTGGGAGACGAGGCCCCCGAGCTCACGGCCGCCTCCCCCGAGGCCCTCGCCTACAGCCGGCTCGAGGGCGAGATCAGCGACGCGGAGCTGCGCTCGGCGGCCCTCTACTTCCTCGAGCTGAGCGCGCTGATCCGCGCCGATCTCGACGCCGGCCGGGTCGAGCGCGAGGCGATGTACGCGATCATCGACGCCAACGCCGAGGACGATCCCGGCGCCCTCGCGGCCCTCGAAGCCCTGGCCACGGACAGCCCCGACAGCCACGTGCTCCAGCTGATGCTGCTCTCCGAGCTCCGCGCGACCCACATGCGCGAGCGCGCCACCGACATCGCCCGCGCCCTGGTCGAGCGCTACCCCGAGTCTCCCCTGATCCTCTCCCAGGCCCTCCCCCTGCTGACCGGCCCCGAGGATCTCACCCACGCCCAGGCCCTGCTCGCCCGCGCCCGCGAGCTCCACCCCGACCACCCCTGGCTGAGCGACGAGCAGCTCCCGGGGCTGCTGACCGGCAGCGACGGCCTGTTCGCGCCCTGGCTGCGCGACCCCGAAGCCTTCGCCCAGCGCCTCGCGGCCATCGGCCCCGACACCCTCGCCGCCCTCGCGCCCAAGCGCCGCATGTCCGAGGCGGTCTCCGGCGAGGCCTTCTTCCCGGCCGACACCACCCCGAACGGCGAGGGCAAGCTCGGCGTGTACTCGACCGTGCCGGGGATGGAGGACGCCGACGAAGGCGAGGCCTACAACCGCGCGCAGTTCGTGATCCGCGAGCCTCGGGCCTCGCGCTGCGAGGGCATGGGCTGCGCCGAGGCGCTGATCGCCGAGTGGATGGGCCGCGACTACGCGCTCTTGTGGACGCGCGAGCTCGAGCTCCCGGCCGGGCCGGCCGTGGAGTTCCTGGTCAGCGACGGCGAGGCGATGATCGACAACGTGCTCGTGCCCACGGGCGGCAACTTGTTCGTGCTCGTGTCCGGGACCACGCCGGCGGACTTCGAGGCCTTCTTGCCCCACGTCGCCCTGCTCCACCAGAGCTTTCGACCCCTCGACCTCATGCTCCCGGCGAGCGCCGCCGAGACCCTGCGCGTCGCGGGGGCCCGACCGCCCGCGGACGCGCTGCGCCTGCGCGCGCGCCTGGCCGTCGGCGAGCACGACGATCCCCAGCGCTGCCCCCTCGAGGCCGACCCCACCCTGGCCGCGAGCTGGCGCGGGCTCGAGTCGAGCGCCCGCGCCGAGCTGCTCTTCGATCTCTTCTTGACCACGCGCAGCTCGGACCAGCGCCGCGCCCTGCTGGCCTGCCTCCCGCCCACGGATCCCGCCGCCGCGCGCCTGGCCCTGGTCGCCCTGCTCGACACCCACGCCGCCGTCTACGAGTGGGGCCGCGCGGCGACCCGCGCCCACCCCAAGCGGGTCATCGACGACAGCCGGCGGGTGCTCTACGACCCCCCCGAGCCCGCGACCTCGGATCCGCGCTTGACCCTGTCCGGGTCCCAGCCGGCCTTTGGCCTGCTCCAGGTCATCGCCGCCCTCCCCCTGGCCGAGGCCCAGGCGCTGACCCGCGAGCTGCTCGCCTATCGCGACCCGCGGCTGCGCGCCATCGCCCTGGCCGCGCCCGCGACCATGGACTACTCGGGTTCGGGATCGGGTTCGGGTTCGGGCGCTGACCAGATCCGGACGGCCGCCGCTGCCCTGCGCGAGGTCGTGCGCAACGGCCTGCCCGCCGACGCCCTGCTCGCCGCGCGCAGCCTCATGGAGGCGCCGAGCGCCGAGGACCTCGCCGCCCTGCGCGAGCGCGCCGACGCCCTGATCTCCGCCGGCGTCGACGACGAGGGCAGCCGCGCCCTCGCCCTCGAGCTCGCGTGGATCCTCGCCCGGCGCCTCGACAAGGCCGACCGCAAGCGCCTGACTCGCCTCGCCGAGGCCGTCGACTTCGACCCGGCCGACGGCAAGCACAGCCGCGCCGAGGGCACCCACGCGGCGATCACCGCGATCCTCGAGGACTACGCGGAGGGCCGCTCTTTGACCGGCCAAAACCGCCTCCCGACCCACGACGAGACCCCCGCGCGCTGGGCCCGAGCGCTGCGCTCCAAGCCCGCGCCGCGCGGCCGCGAGGCCCTGGCCAGCACCCCCCTCGCCGAGCTGCTCCCCGGCCGCGACTGGACCTTCGTGCGGGTCGGCGACGCCGGGCTGTTCGCGACCAGCCTCGAGGGCCTGCTGCGCCGGCTGACCCCGGCCCAGTCCACCGACGCCTACCTGGTCCGCGCGCTGATCCACGACTCTGTGCTCTCGGACAATTTTGCGATCTTCGCCGCCGACCCCGAGCGCGGCGGCGGCCTCGACCTCGCCGCGCCGATCGAGTGCGCCTCGCCCAAGGGCAACGAAGGCTTCGTGTGCTCGGCGAGCATCGACGATCGCGAGCAGCTGCTCGCGACCCTGGCCGCCCGCGAGCTCGGCGACGACGCCGGCGTGGCCATCCCCATGAGCGTGGCCACGGAGTTCGCCGCCCTCCCGCTGAGCCTCGGCGGCCTGCCCATCGCCCTGCACACCATCGTCGAGGCCACCGAGGAGGAGCTCGAGTACGACGAGGCCCCCCTCGTCGCCGCCGAGCGCCTGCGCGCGACCCGGGAGATCGCCGGCTACGAGCTCGAGTACTACGCGACGGTCGAGCTGCGTACCAACCGGATCATCGTCGACTCGGAGCACTACCTGATCCTCGGCGATCGTCTGCTCGTGTTCTCGGGCAGCCACCTGGCCGAGCAGCTCCTGCGCGAGCCCCCGGCGGGCGTCGACACGCTGGCCAGCCAGCCCGAGTTCACCCGGGCCACGGCGAGCTGGCGCGACGGCGTGGCCATGCAGGCCTTCGATCTCAGCGAGACCCTGGGCCTGCCCGAGCTCGCCCTCGAGCTCGCCCTCGACAACGAGGGCCTCGAGTTCTCGGCCACGGCCACGGCCGCGGCCGTCGGTGGCCTCGGGAGCCTCGACGCGCTGCTGCCCGCGGACCCGGTCTCGCGGATCGCCCTCGCCCTCGAGCCCGGGGCGCTCGCCGAGTCCTACGAGGAGGACGAGGACCTCGCCCGCTGCGCCGACCACGGCCTGATCGGTGAGCGCGCGCCAGCCAAGCACGCCAAGCTGCCCGAGCGCGCCGCGAGCTCGTCTCGCTGTGGCCTCGTCGCCGACGACAAGCTCCCGCCCCTGGTCCTGGTCGAGGCCGCCTCGGCCGTGGCCCTGGGCTGGTACCCCGCCGAGGGCGACGCGCTGTGGCAGCCCTGGGTGCTCGCCATGCCCCTCGACGCCAAGCTGCGCCGGGCCGCCCGCGCGGCCGAGGTCGAGCTGCCCGCGGCCGGTCAATTGCTCGAGCAGCGCGGGCTGTTTTGGCAGCACCGCGACGGCGCCCTGGTCGTGGCCAGCACCCGCGCCCTGGCCGAGGCCGCCCAGGCCCTGCCCGCGCCCGCTGCCCGCCCAGCTGGCGCCCCCCTGCCCTTCGTCCGCGGCGGCCTCGACGGCTCCCGCGCGGCCGCGGTCGTCCGCGCCCTCGCGGGCCGCTACGCCGGGGACCGGCGCGCCGACTACCTGCGTCTGCTCGCAACCATGATCGGCCTGGTCGAGGACGTCGAGCTCAGCGGCGACTGGACCCAGGGCCCCGGCGAGGGCGGCCAGCTGCGCGCCCGCGTGCGCCTGCACCTCGCCGAGTCCGAAGAAGAGCTCGCGCTCATCGATCGCTGGCTCGCCAACCCCGAGATCTCGAACGCCAGCAAGCTGCCCCGCAGGCTCACCCGCGACGAGACCGAGCGCGGCCTGGCCTACCGCATTCGCGTCGAGGACGCGGCCAGCTTCGCCCGCACGGCCCTGCCCGACAAAAACCCACGGATCCGCGCCGAGGTCGTCGGCGATGACGAGCTGCGCCTGGTCGTCTTGCCCTCCGCGGCCGTCCCAGCCAACACGAAGGTGTCCATCGACGCGGCCGAGCGCGAGCGCATGCTCGCCGCCGACGGCCTGATCCGCGCCGACGCGCCCGCGCTCGTCGAGATCGCCAGGTCCCTGCGCGTCGCCAACGACGACGCCGCGACGGTCCGCGCCGTGATCGACTGGGCCCACGATCACGTCCGCTACGAGATCACCCCGACCAGCCTCGACGCCGTGGCGATCCTCGAGCGAGGGGCCGGCGACTGCACCGAGTACGCCCTGCTCGCCGTCACCGTGCTCCGGGCCGCGGGCATCCCCGCCAAGGTCCAGGAGGGCATGGCCGCCAGCGGCGAAGAGATGGTCGCCCACGCCTGGGTCGCGTGGCACGACGGCCAGCGCTGGCGCGAGGCCGATCCGACCGCCGGCACCGACCACGTCGGCGCGGGTCACCTCGAGCTCGAGGTCGTCGACGTGCTGGCGATGATCTCTCTGGGCCACTTCGAGGTCCTCGCCATCGACCCGATCTAGCCTCGTTTGGGCCTCGTTTGGGCCTCGTTTGGGCCTCGTTTGGGCCCACTTCACGCCGCGCCTTCGTCGAGAGCGGCGATATCTCCAGGCTGGCGCGGAATCGCTCAACTAATTTGGATCGGGATCGACCCGATCTTCGACTCACCTCCAGAACCGATCCACCAGGTGCCCTGCGGCCTTCCAGTCTCCCCCCCGAGGCACTAGAGTCCCGGCGTCATCCGCTCTCCCCCGCAACAACGAGACAATTCATATGAACTTTGAAGAGATCGGCAAAAACCTCGGCCTCCCGGACTCCATCATCGCCATCTTGCCCACCATCGTCGACGTCCTGCTCGCGCTGCTGATCCTCGTCATCGGCTTCATCGTCGCGGGCGCCGTCGGCTCCCAGCTGTCCAAGACCCTGCAAAAGCGCAAGGTCGACAAGTCGCTGGCGGGCTTCTTGGCCTCGCTGCTGCGCTGGCTGCTGATCGCCGCCACGGTCATCATCGTCCTCGGCCGCTTCGGCTTCGAGACCACCAGCTTGGTCGCGCTGCTCGGCTCCGCTGGCATCGCCATCGGCCTGGCCCTCCAGGGCAACCTCTCGCACTTCGCCAGCGGGGTGATGATCCTGTTGTTCCGGCCGTTCAAGGTCGACGACTACATCGCCAGCAGCGGCTACGAGGGCACCGTCAGCGAGATCGGGCTGTTCACCACCACGCTGGTGACCCTCGACAACGAGACCGTGATCATCGCCAACAGCGCGGTGATCGGCGGGCCGCTCGTCAACTACACCACCCGCGGAAGCCGCCGCGCGCACGTCGAGGTCGGCGTGGCCTACGGCAGCAAGGTGCCCCAGGTGCTCGAGATCCTGACCGCCGCCGCCAAGCGCTGCGACGCGGTGCTCAGCGAGCCCGAGCCCTTCACCGCCTTTACCGGCCTGGGCGACAGCTCGATCAACTTCACGATCCTCGCCCACTGCAAGCCCGGCGAGTACGCCGCCTTGCTCCATCAGGTGCGGACCGCCGCCTACGAGGAGCTCGACAAGGCGGGGATCGAGATTCCCTTCCCGCAGGTCGTCGTGCACAAGGCCGCCAACGACTGAATGTGGACATCTGCGCGTCATCGCGCAGAGTCTTCACTCCAGCTCGGGCCCGCTGATCATGCACATGGATCAGCGGGCCCATTGCGTCATCCTCCCCACGGTTTTATCACTCGCCCACTTCGCTCATGAACGCCTCCACGCTTCCCCGCCTCGTCCTGCCCACCCTCTGCGGTCTGAGCCTCGCCTTGCTCGCAGGCTCGGCACTCGCCGCGTCCCCGGAAGAGGATCCAAACGTGCCCAAGGGCACCGCCAGCCAGAGCGACGCCAGCTCGGGCTCCACCGAGCTCGGCACCGGCGACAAGTTCTCCACGGCCAAGCAGCTGCCCGCCGATGAGGCCGCCGCGGCCGAGGGTGAGGCGGGCGAGCCCGATCCCCACGCCAACGACGTCACGGAATTCGACATCGCGCTCGGCGGCATCTTCAACACCGGCAACTCCCGCGCCATGGCCGGGACGGCGCTGACCAACTTCCGCCTGCGCCGGACCATCCACCAGTTCACGGCCCAGGCCGCCGGCAACATCGGCGCCCAGGGCATGGAAGACGACAACGGCGACCCCGACGGCTACGAGAAGTCCGTCGCCAACGTCCAGGCCCTGGCCCGCTACGACGTGTTCTTCGCCGAGCGCTGGACGGCCTTCTTGCAGGCCACGGTCCGCCACGACCGCTTCCAGAGCCTCGACCTGCGCCTCAACGTCGATCCGGGCGTCGCCTTCTACGCGCTCAACAAGCCCAAGCACCGGCTGTGGTTCGAGGCCGGCTACGACTTCCAGTACGACCTGCGCTACACCGAGGGCCCCGAGCTCGACGGCCAGCAGATCCTGCTCGACGGCATGGGCGATCAGGTGACCTCCGAGGTCGACGACGGCATGGGCGGCACGACCACCGAGCCGACCTACGTCGACCCCTACCTCGTCAACCACGCCGTGCGCCTCTACGCTGGCTACTCCAACAAGCTCTCGGACAAGGTCAGCTTCGACACCGGCCTCGAGTACCTGCAGAGCGTGATCGTGGCCAAGCGCTTTCGCCTCAACTATCTGGCCGCCCTCAACACGCAGCTCTTCGAGCGGCTCTCGCTCGCGGTGACCTTCACCTTGCGCTACGAGAACGACCCCCTGCCCGACGTCCTGCGCCTCGACACGATCACCGCGGTGTCCTTGGCCTACCGCTTCTTCTGATCCGTGAGCGACGACCTCCGCGCGCTCGCGGGGCTGCTGACCACGCGGCGCCTCGGTCGAGTCCACGAACACCACGCGAGCATCGCCTCGACCAACGACCGCGCCCTGGCGTGGCTGGGCGACGCGAGCGCGCCGGCTCCCGACGGCGCCCTGGTCAGCGCCGATGCCCAGACCGCGGGCCGCGGCCGGCGGGGGCGCGCGTGGGTCTCCCCGCCCGGTGAAGACCTCTACGCCAGCGTGATCCTCCGCCCCGGGGCCCCCGCGGCCGGCTTTGAGGCCGTCGCCCTGGCCGTGGGCGTGGGCCTGCGCGAGGGCCTGCTGCGCGCCCTCGCAGGCGCCAACACCCACGGCCTGCCCATCGCGGCCAGCGAGCTCACCCTCAAGTGGCCCAACGACCTGCTCCTCGGTGGGCGCAAGCTCGCCGGCATCTTGTGTGAGAGCCGGGTCCGCGGCCGCGAGATCGAGCTCGTGATCGGCTTTGGGGTCAACGTCCAGCGCCGGCGCTTCCCCCCCGAGCTCGACGGGCTGGCGACGAGCCTGGCGCTGACCCTGGCGCCCCTCGAGCGCGCCCAGGTCCCCGGTCGCGCCGAGCTCCTGGCGGCGATCCTCCACGAGCTCGAGGCCGTCCTCGAGCGCTTCTTCGTCGGCGGCTTCCCGGCGATCCGCCCGCGCTACGAGCCGCACTGCCTGGTGCTCGGGCGAAGCGTGGCGATCGAGGATCCCGATGGGGTGCGCCGCCCGGCCACCGCGCTGGGCCTCGACCACGACGGCGCCCTGCGGGTCCGGGATCACGCGGGCGTCGAGCGCCGAGTCGAGAGCGCCGACGTCTGGCTGGCCGAGCCGGCGCCGGCTCCCGAGCCGGCTCGGGAGCCGACTCCCGAGCCGACTCCCGCGGGCGATCGCTGACCGACCTAGCAGACAGCGCCGGACCAACGCCCGACTGCGCTCGCTGACCTCGGTCGCTGATCTCGGTCGCGCCCCGTGCTATCCCAGGGCCCCGTGCTGATCCGCGACCGACTCGCCCACAAGCGCCCGGTATATAGCTTCGAGTTCTTCCCGTCCAAGGACGAGGCAGGAGAGCGCGCGCTGTGGCGCAGCCTCGCCCACCTCTCGCGCCTGCGCCCCGACTTCATCTCGGTCACCTACGGCGCCGGGGGCAGCACCCGCGCGCGGACCATCGAGCTCGTCGGGCGGATCAAGCGGGAGCTCGACATCGAGCCCATGGCCCACCTGACCTGCGTGGGCTCGACCCGCGACGAGCTCGCCGAGGTCATCGACGGGCTGAGCGAGCAGGGCGTGCAGAACATCCTCGCCCTGCGCGGCGACCCGCCCCGGGGCGAGAAGACCTTCGAGCCGACCCCCGGGGGCTTTCGCTACGCCAGCGAGCTGATCGCGTGGATGCGCGAGCGCTGGCCGCAGCTGTGCATCGGCGCCGCCTGCTACCCCGAGGTCCACCCCGAGGCGAGCAGCCCCGAGGACGACCTGGCCAACGTCAAGCGCAAGGTCGAGGCCGGCGCAGACTTCTTGATCACCCAGCTCTTCTTCGACAACGCGACCTTCTTCGAGTTTTGCGACAAGCTCCGCGGCGTCGGCGTGAACGTGCCCGTGCTCGCGGGGATCATGCCGGTCACCAACATCAAGCAGATCCAGCGCTTCACCAAGATGTGCGGCGCGACGATCCCTCAGGTGCTCCACGACCGCCTCGACGAGCTCGGCGCGGAGGGCCGCCCCGATCCCCACGAGGTGTTCTGGACGGGGGTCAGCTACGCCGCCCACCAGTGCCGCGAGCTGCTCGTGCACCCGAACCCCGGGCCCTTCGCCGGCCGCGGGGAGCTCGGGGTCGCGGGCCTGCACTTTTATACGCTCAACCGCTCCCCCGCGACGCGGGCGCTGTTCGAGATGCTCCACCTCAGCGCGCCGATGCGCTGAGCCGCTCAGCCCCTCAGCCGGCGAGGTTGCCCAGGGGGTCCTCGCCGCCGCCGATGGTCAGCGGGTTGGCGCGCCCGCTGGTCCCCGGGTTCGCCTTGCCAGCGCTGCCGCTCCCGCCCTGTCGACCGCTCCCGCCCTGTCGACCGCCGCCGCCCTGTCGACCGCCGCCGCGACCGCCCTGACGCTCACGGCGAAGCACCCCGCGGGCGCGCTCGACCTCGGCCTGCTTCTCGAGCAGGGCCTCGCGCTCGGCCTCGGTCTCGGCGGCCGCGAGCGCCTTCTCGAGGCCGCGGGCGCGCTCGTCGAGGGCCTCGGCCCGGGCCGCGAGGCTCTCGACCTCGGCCTCGGCCTGCTCGCGGGCGTGAACCTCATCGGCCAAGGCCGTGGCCTGAGCGGCCCGCTCCGCGGCGATCTCTCGGTTCTCTGCCACCTTGGCCCGCAGCGAGACCCCGCCCACGATCACCCCCGCGGCCAGCACACCCGCGAGGCCGTAGAGCCAGTAGGGCCGCTGCTTTCGCGCCGCGATCTCGACCTGCGCGTCGAGGCGCATCTGCTCCCTGCGCAGATGCGTCTCGGCCTCGCTGCGGCTGCGGGCCTCGGCCTCCGCGATGCGGATCCGCTCCTCTCGCGCCAGGGCCTCGCGGGCCTCGGCCTCGGCCTGCTCGCGGCGGCGGCGGTCGGCGAGCGCGAGCGCGGCCTGCTTGGCCCGCGCCGCCCGCTCGCGCTCCCGCAGCTTGCGCTGCTCCTCGAGCAGACGCTGTCGTTCTTCCTCCAACTTTTGCACCCGCTGAGCCTCGAGCTTCTCGAGCTCAGCGAACGCGACCAGGACCGAGTCGTGTCGAGCTGCCATCGTCGTTCTCTACGTCGACCACCAACGCCGCCGCGGCGACATCGATCCATGCCGCCCTCCCTTTCTTCTCACGCTCGGCCAAGAGCCCGTCTTTTCGGTAGGATCAGCGCACGATGTCAGCTTTGCCCACCGACGAAGACACGCAATTCGAACAGGCCGCGGCGCTGCTCGCCGACGCCAGCAACCTGCTCTTCGTCACCGGCGCGGGCATCTCGGCGGACTCGGGCCTGCCCACCTACCGCGGCGTCAGCGGGCTCTACGAAGACGAGGACGCCGAGGACGGCCTGCCGATCGAGGTCTGCCTCTCGGGCCAGGTGTTCCGCAGCCAGCCGGCGCTGACCTGGAAGCACATCCGCCACATCGAAGCGGCCTGTCGCGGCGCCGAGCCCAACGCAGGACACCTCGCGATCGCTACCCTCGAGCGTCGCCTCGAGCGAGTGTGGGTGTTGACCCAAAACGTCGACGGGCTGCACGCCGCCGCCGGCAGTCGAAACGTGATCGCCATCCACGGCGACGTCCACGAGCTGCGCTGCACGGCCTGCGCCTGGCGAGCACACGTCGATGACTATTCGCAGCTCGACCCGGCGCTCCCGCGCTGCCCGAGCTGCGCGGCGGTGATCCGTCCCGACGTGATCTTGTTCGGCGAGATGCTGCCCATGGCCGCCCTCAGGACGCTCGAGCGCGAGCTCGAGCGAGGCTTCGACGCCGTCGTCACCATCGGGACCACCGCGGTCTTCCCCTACATCGCCGCGCCGGTGCAGCAGGCCAAGTTCGCGGGTCGCCCGACGATCGAGATCAACCCGGCAAACAGCGAGGTTTCAGCGCTCGTCGATCTCCACCTGCGCATCGGCGCGGCCGAGGCGATGACCGGGATCCTCGCAGCACTCGAGCGGCGCTGGGCCGAGACCTGATCTCGACTTCGGGACAAGCAGCGCCTGTCTTCGCGTGCAAGCCTGATCGAAGGACCCAGCCTCGTCCCTTCCGCCAGGTCATGCGTGGAACACAACGTGAGGCTGATGACCACGCCAACGCAGCGAGCTCCATCCTCGCCTCCAAGCTCGGAATTTCATTGACCGCGACGCGTGTGACGGTCGAAGCTGGACGCCCATTTGGGGTTGGTCGCTGTCATGCTCGCAATCGAGTTCAACACTCGTCGTTCCACCGTGCTCGCGCTGAGCCTCGGCCTCGTCGCCTGCTACCACAGCCTCGACGAGGACGCGGCGGAGGGCGCGGGAGAGACCGGCAGCGACGAGGCCGGCGACAGCGAGCCCCAGGCCGGGCTGGTGACCATCGACGGCAGCGTCGAGCTCCACGCGAGCTGCGTGGCCCTGGAGTCCGGCGAGCGCCTGGCCTCGCTCGCCCCCGAGGGGCACCTGTGGCTCAGCCCCGCCGCCGGCGCGAGCGCGAGCTATCGCGTGGTCTCGCCCGACGGCAGCGTCGAGCAAGTCGAGCTCGACCACGCCACCGAGCAGCTCCAGGCCTGGGACGAGAGCCGCGTGGTCTACCTCGCCGAGGACCAGCTGTGGCAGGCCGAGATCGACGACAGCCTGACGGAGCCGCTCTACTGGCCGGAGACCCTCGACGCGCCGACGGGCTTTTGCGGCGACCCGAGCATCGACGGCGACGGCTTCGTGCTCGCCGGCGACGCGCTGATCCAGCGCGACGCCGGGCTGTGGTGGCGCTGGGTCACGCCCGAGGGCGAGGACTTTGGCCCGGTCTCGGCTCTCGCCGGCGCCTACGGGGCCTGCGTCGATCGTCAGGGCGCCCTGTGGCTGCGCGACGCCCTCGGCCAGACCTGGCGCGTGAGCGCCGACGAGGTCCGCGAGGTCTCGGCCCTCGCCGACGCCGAGCAGCTCACCTTCGACGCCAGCTTTGGCGTGGCCGGCCTCGTCGACGGTCAGCTGATCTTTGGTGAGGTCGGCGCGTGGCAGGCCCCGAGCTTCCCCACCCAGCCCGACGCCGAAGCCGACGCCGCTGGCGAGCCAGCGCAGCTCAGCGCCATCGCCAGCTCCGCCGGGCGCCTGTGGGTCGCCGGCGACTTCGGCCTGCTGCGCTTCGATGGCGAGGGCTGGCGCGAGGTCCTCGTCGACGGCGAGGCGCTCGAGCCCAACCTCGGCCCCACGCAGCTGCACGCCGACGCCGACGGGCTGTGGATCGAGCGCGGCGCCGAGCTGTGCCGCCTCGAGGCCGAGGGCGCGCTCTCCTTCGAGGGCCTGCGCCCGCTCCAGCGCCTCAACGAGGCCGAGCTGAGCTTGCGCGTGCTCGGCTCCCTCGACGCCAGCGCGCTCGCGCTCTACGTCGACGACGCGCTCGTCGCCAGCCTCGAAGGCGGCGCGCTGCCCTGGGAGGTCGACGACCTCGAGCTCGGCGAGCAGGGCTGGCACCGCGTCGAGCTCCTCGCCGACGGCGAGCTCACCCGCGCTGTCGACGTCGAGCTGCGCCTGCCCACGGTCGGCACCTGGCTCGACGACATCCAGCCGCTCAGCGAGCTGCACTGCACGGCGACCGCCGGCTGCCACGACGTCGACGCCGGCGACTATCGACCGGTGCTGACCGAGTACGAGGGCTGGGTCGAGGCCGCCGACGCGATCCGGGCGCGCGTCGGCTTGACCGGCGACATGCCCCCACCAGCCAGCCGCCTCGCGTCCTGGGACGCCGAGGAGGTCGCGCTGATCTTGACCTGGATCGAAGCTGGCATGCCCATCGGGATGGAGTGAGAGCAATGACCACCGACATCACCACCACCAGGCTCAGCGGCCTACTCACGAGCGTCCTCGGCCTGAGCTTGGTCCTCGCCAGCCCGGGCTGCGGCGAGCCCGGCGAGGGCGAGGGCGACGACGATCTCGGGACCGACGCCCCGGCCGACGCCGACGCAGGCGATCAGGGCGAGGGCCTCGGCGACGACGGCGAGGGCGAGGCCCCCGGCAAGGAGGGCGAGGGCGCGGCCAACTTTCCCCAGGCCCGCCAGGTCGCGCGGCTGAGCGCCGACCAGTTCCACGCCGCGCTCCAGGTCGCGACCGGCCAGAGCTGGACCAGCTACGACAGCTACGCCGCCGCGCTCGGCAAGCCCGACCTCGCCGAGGTCACCGACGAGGGCACCTCGTTTTCGGTCTCCTTCGACAAGTTCGTCCACGACGCCGCCCGGGCGACCTGCCGCGCGGCCATCGACGCCGACCTCGCGGGCGGGGGCGAGGGCGAGGGCGAGAGCGAGGGCGTGATCCTCCGCTACGCCTCGGCCTCCGACCGCAACGCCGAGCTCTACCTCGCCAACCTCCAGTACCTGCTGCTGCGCTTCTTGGCCGTCGAGGTCGAGATCGGCGATCCCCGCCTCGACCCCTGGCTGACCCTGCTCTACGCCCCCGCGCCCGAGGACGGCGAGCTCGACGACACGCTCATGGCCGATCGCTGGTGGGCGATCTGCGTGGGCCTGGCCACTCACCCCGACTTCCTCAGCTACTGAGCCCCGACGAGGACGACCATGACCCACGCCAAGTCTTCGCCCCCCCGCCCTCGCTGGACCCGCCGCGGGTTCATGCTCGCCGGCTGCGCCAGCGCCGGCGCGCTGATCTACGACCCCTTCGAGCGCCTCGCCCTCGCCGACGACCCCAACGATCCGCGGCGCTTCTTGTCGCTGTTCTTCAACGGCGCCTGGGACGTGCTGCTCGGCCCCGACAGCCGCGCGCCGGGGACCTACGACGGCATCCAGCTCGGCACCGACATGCTCGACGCCGAGTTCCAGGATCCGATCGCCGTCAACATCAGCGGGACCGAGGTGATGTGGGGCGCGCCCATGGCCGAGGTCGTGCGCCACGCCGACGTGCTGACCTTGTTCCGCGGGGTCAACATGAACACCGTCGCCCACCCCACGGGCCGCGCCTACGTCAACACCTTCATCCCCCCGGCCGGGGTCGTGCCTCGCGGCGACTCCCTGGGCACGCGCTTCGCCTCGGCCGACGACTACGGCGAGCTGATCATGCCGAACTTCGTGATCGGCATGCCCACCTTCAACGCCACCTTCACGCCCGAGCTGACCGGCGTCGCCGTCGACAAGGCCCTGCAGGTCAAGGAGCTCGTCAAGCAGCTCGGGCCCTCGGGTCACGAGCAGACCGAGATGCTGCTGCGCGCCGCCCAGGATCAGGTCCGCGGCTGCGTGAGCGCGCACTACGACGGCGAGGTCCCCGAGGAGGTGCTCGGGATCTCGCGCCAGCGCATGCGCAACATGCTCGGCCAGGGCCTCGAGGCCGCGTTCAGCTTCGCCGACGACCCCGAAATCCTCGCGCGCTACGCCATCGCCAACGCCAACGCCAACAACGACCCCGCGGTGATCGCCGCGACGATCTGGCGGCTGATCGAGACCGGGCTGACGCGCACGGTCAGCGCGCGGCTGCAGACCGGCCTCGACACCCACCAGAGCAACTGGGTGACCAACCAGCCGACCAACCTGCGCGCCGGCTTCGACGCCCTCGGGGTGCTCCTCGACGACCTGCGCGTCGACGACCCCAACCTCGAGAAGACCACCGTGGTCGTCCACTCCGAGTTCGCGCGCACGCCCAAGATCAACGGCTCCGGCGGCCGCGATCACCACTTCGCCAACTCGATCCTCGTGTTCGGCGGCGGCCTGCGCCGCGGGGTGTGTGGCGCCACCCTCGAGCAGACCCTCGGCCTGCTCGAGATCGACGTGTCGACCGGCCTGCCCAGCGAGGGCGGACACATGCTCTTCCCCGAGGACATCGGGGCGACCCTGGCCCACGCCCAGGGCCTCAACTACGACGCCTTCCGCGTCGAGCCGCTGCTGCCCTGGATCGCCTGAGCGCTCGCCTGAGCGCCCGATCGCCCCTCTTGCAAACGAGCCAGCCATGCGCAAGACCGCCCTGCCCTCGACCCTCGCCCTCGCCACCTTCGCCTGCGTGGGCGTCTCCATCCTCATCGTCGCCCCGCGCCCGGCCGCCGCGAGCTCGCCCCTCGAGTGCGCGCCCAGCTACGAGCTCGATCCGCTGCGCCTGCTGCGACAGGTCAGCCTCGACCTGCTCGGCCGCCCGCCGACCATCGAGGAGCTCGAGCTCGTGCGCGCCGCCCCCGATCGCCGCGCAGCCGTCGAGGACGCGATCGCCGACATGCTGGTCTCCGAGGCCTACTACGCCAAGCTCCGCGGCTACCACCGCAACTTGCTGTGGGGCAGCCTCGCCGACTCCATCGCCCGGGTGTTCCCGGCGACCAGCACCTTGAGGACCGTCCCGAGCGTCGACAGCTCGATCTGGACCAACACCCAGGGCACCATGCGCAAGCGCTACCGCGGGCGCGTGGACGTCTACTGCCTCGACCAGGAGCAGACCGACTTCGACGCCGAGGGCTACCCGATCCCGATCTCGACCTTCGCCAGCGCCGACTGCTCCGGCGGCACCTGCCAGCAAGAGGGCTGGGTCTGGGTCGAGCCTTACTGGGCCCCCGGCGAGGAGGTCAAGGTCTGTGCCTACGACGCCCAGGACTTCGAGTACGGCCTCGACGACCCCGACAAGGCGTGCAGCGATCGCCGGACCGTCGACGCGGGCTGCGGCTGCGGGGCCGACATGCGCTACTGCGTGCGCAACGACGACAAGGAGCTGTTCCGCGAGGCCCTCGCCGAGGAGCCCGCGCGCATCTTCGAGACCGTGATCCGCGGCGACCAGAGCTACCTCGACGCCTTCCGCAGCGACGCCACGGTGATGAACGGGCCGGTGGCGCACTACTACAAGTGGATCCGCGGCGCGGGCGAGGCGACCACCGGCGACATCCCCTACGAGGCCGAGATCGGCGAGGTCCCGGACATCCCCTTCACCCAGGTCGACACCTGGACCCCGGTGGTCCGCGGAGAGGCCCACGCTGGCGCGTTCACCACCGTCGGCTATCAGATGCGCTTCGCCAGCCTGCGCGGCCGCGCGAACCGGTTCTACACCGCCTTTTACTGCGATCCCTTCGTGCCCAGCGTCGACGGCCTGCCCGCCGAGGAGGCCGAGCCCAGCCCCGACCTGCGCCAGCGCAACGGCTGCGCCGACTGCCACCAGATCCTCGAGCCCGCCGCCGCCCACTTCGCGCGCTGGCGGACCAACAGCGCCTACGGCTACCTCGGCACCGACCTGCTCGAGGTCGACGCCCTGCGCGAGGAGTGCGTGTGCGGCACGGGCACGGGCTCGAACTGCAGCGCGTTTTGTTCGAAGTACTACGTCACCGCCGACAACTCCGACGCCGCGACCTTCGAGCTCTACGCCGGCATGCCGCTGACCACCGCCTACGCCGCCCCGATCGAGCTCCAGAACACCGAGGCCGGCCCCGCCGCGCTGATCGACGAGCCCGCCGAGCAGTACGCCGTGGCCCAGTGCACCGTCAGGACCATGGCCGAGCACCTGCTCCACCGCCAGCTCGAGTCCACGGAGTTCGACTGGCTCGACGAGCAGACCGCCGACTTCGTCGACTCCGGCTACAACTTCACGACCATGGTCGAGGCGCTGATCGCCGACGAGCGCTACCGCCAGATCCACTGAGCGCCTCGCTCAGCTCTCCCACTGAGCGCCTCGCTCAGCTCTCCCACTGAGCGCCTCGCTCAGCTCTCCCACTGAGCGCCTCGCTCAGCTCTCCCACTGAGCGCCTCGCTCAGCTCTCGGCGAGGCGCTCCTCGTCGGCGAGCTCGGCCGTGAGCAGCCGAGCGTCGCTGCGCGCGAGCACGTCGTCCTGCTCCGCGCGCCTCTGGGGCTCCAGCTCGACCTTGGTCAGCGGGCGGATCAGGTGGAATTTGTCGTACTCGAAGCAGATCCGCCCGTCATCGAGCAGCGCGATCAGATCGACGAAGTGGTGGTCGAAGGCCACGTCCTGGGGCACGTAGATGTGCCGGGCGTGCACGGCCTGAGCAAAGGTCCCGTCGAGGCCCGTCAAGGTGATCACGAACAAGGTCCGCCCGCGGTAGAGATCCTCGAGGTCGACCGCGGCGAGCGGGCTGTGCTCGTCGATCTCGTGGATCACCAGCCAGCTGAGGCGAAACAGCGGCGTGCGCTCGCGGACGAGCTTCAGCTCGTGGAGCTGGCGCAGGCTGTGGCCCTCGGTGGTGACGTGATCGAGGGCCACGGCCACGCGGATCGCGGCCTCGACCACGTCGTTGCCGCGCACGTTGAGCACGCGAAAGTAGAGGCAGCGCCGGCCGTCGTAGGGCGAGATCAAGATGTTGCGCGAGAACTCGACCTTGGCCCGGGGGCGCGCGAACTTGGCGAAGGTCATCCCCGTGGCCAGGGCGACCCCGAGCACCCCGAGCATGGCCTCGACGGTGACCACGAGCTCGGCGTAGTCCGTGCGCGGGGCCATGACCCCGTAGCCGATGGTCGAGATCGTCTGCACGCTGAAGAAGAAGGCGTCGAGGAAGTGGCCTGGGCGAGCGCCGGCGATGCAGTCCCCGCCGAGCAGGTAGAGCCCGGCGAAGGCCAGGTTGGCGAGGAGATAGATCCCCGCGAACATCGAGATCAGCCACGCCCAGCTCCCGCGCAGCAGCAGGTAGTAGAGGTCGGTCAGCGGCGAGAGCGGGAAGCCCTCGCGAACCGCCCCGTCGTCGAGGGTGCGGACCCGTGGATGGCGCTCGGCGGCCACGGCGTGGGCGGCCGCCTGCGCCGGATCCAGCCCGATGGGCCGATCGTTCACGGGCGCGGACCCACCTTTGGCGGCTGCTCGAGGATCGCCAGCAGCTGCTTGGGCGCCTCGCTGTGCACCCAGTGGCCGGCCTCGGGGATGTGCTCGACCGCCAGGCGCCCCGCGGCCGCGGCCGCCTCGGCCCGGGCCCGCTCGCTCGCGGACAGGGCCGTCGATCGCCCCCCGAGCACCCAGCCGACCCGCAGCGCCTCGCTCCTCCCCATGTCGTCACGCGGGCGCGCGCACAGGGCCTCGAGGGTCGGCCAGAGATCCACGCGGGCGAAGTCCTCGACCATGGCGTCGAGGTTGGGCAGCTGCGGGCCAAAGCGCCAGCCCCCGCCCTGCTCCTCGGGCAGCTCGACCGCGCTGGTCGCCAGCCACATCGCCGTGGGCTTGCTCAGCCCCGCCGAGACCAGGGCCGCGCTGAAGTCCGCCCGGCTGTCCAGGCGCGGCGGCAAGGAGCGCAGGGCCGCGAACACCTCGCCCGTCAGCGACTCGCCCTCGCTCGTCCGCGGGCCCATGGGCGCGTCGATGATCCACAGCTCCTCGAGGGCGTGACCCTCGTCCAGCAAGCCCGTGGCCCCGGCGACGGCGACCTTGCCCCCAAAGCTGTGCCCGAGCAGCCCGGCCACGCTGCCGCCCGCCTCGGCCTCCACGGCCGCGCACAGCGGGCGCAGATCCGCCGCCGCGCTGGCGACGTCGTGCGGCGGCGGGAAGCCCTGAGAGTTGCCGTGCTCGCGCAGGTCGACGAGCACCGCCCCCCAGCCCGGGCGCGCCTCGAGCCAGCGCCGCGCGATGCTCCGCCAGTTCGCGCGCCGGCCGAGGATCCCGTGAAGAAAGAGCATCCAGCGCTCGGCGCCTGCTTGGGATCGGTGAAGCTCGTGGGCGAGGATCATGAGGCCGCCGATGGTAGCCCCGCCGCGGGACCATGCGCCCGAGGCGCATCCCGCGCGTAGCCACGTGAGAACACGGGACACGCGCAACTATCGCTCAGCACGTGCAAAACCGTGCGCACCCGCCATTCCTGGCGTAAGAACAAAGAGCGTGGAAGAGGGGCTCAACTACATCGCGTTCGCCATCCCAGTGTTCATCGCCTCGGTGCTGATCGAGGCATACATCGCGCGCAAGCGCGGCCTCGAAGTCTACAACTTCGGCACGGCCATGTCGGACCTGAGCACCGGCACGGTCTTTCAGGCCCTCGAGGTCCTGCTCAAGCTCGTGACCTTCGGCCTCTACGTGTGGGCCTACGAGCACTGGAGCCTGGTCGACTGGGACGAGCGGCCGTGGGTGCCCTGGGTCCTGGGCATGGTCGGCGTCGACCTGCTCTTTTACTGGTGGCACCGCTCGAGCCACGTCGTCAACGTGCTGTGGGCGGTGCACGGCGTCCACCACCAGAGCGAGGACTACAACCTCGCCGTCGCCCTGCGCCAGCCGGCCTTCGAACCGATCACCTGGCTGTTCTTCTACATCCCCCTGGCCTTCCTCGGCGTCAGCCCCGAGATCTACATCGCCAGCTACGCCGTCGACCGCCTCTACCAGTTCTTCATCCACACCCAGCTGGTCGACAAGCTCCCGCGGCCGCTCGAGTGGATCCTCAACACGCCCTCGCACCACCGCGTCCACCACGGCGTCCAGGACCAATACCTCGACAAGAACTACGGGGCGATCCTCATCATCTGGGATCGGATCTTCGGCACCTTCGAGCCCGAGGGCGAGCGCGTCGTCTATGGCACCACCGTGCCCCTCGACAGCTACAACCCCGTGTGGGGCAACCTCCAGTACTTCGCGCACATGGCCGCCCTCGCCCGCCAGGCCAAGACCTGGCGCGACAAGGCCTGGGTCTGGGTCGCGCACCCGGCCTGGCTGCCCGCCGGGGTCGAGCGCGACCCCAACGAAAAAAAGCGCATGGCCGCGCCCGAGCGCAAGTATCAGCCGGCGATCACCAAGCCGCTGGCCTGGTACATCGCCGGGCACTACGCCCTGCTCGGCGGCCTGATGGTCGCGTTCTTGCTGCTCGAGCACGAGCTCGACATCCTGCGCCTGAGCGCCGGCGCGGCGGTGATCATCGCCGCGAGCATGACCTTCCTCGGGCTGATCGAGCGCAAGCCGTGGGCGATGACCTTCGAGCGCCTGCGCGGGCCGATGACGGCGCTGGTCGCCGCGTTGATCGCCTGGCCGTGGCTGCCCTGGTGGGGCGTCGCGGGGCTCTCGCTCGCATTGCTGGCGGTGATCGTGGTCAGCCAGCGACTCTTCGCGCCGGCCCTGACTGGAGCTGGGACTGGGGCTGGAGCTGGGACCGCGCCGACGGCCTCGGCCTGAGCGAGCCCAATCGAGCTAGCCCGATCGCGCGCGCAGCCGCCCGAGGTCGCGGCCGATCCCCCGCAGCACCGCCTTGGCCACCAGCCCCGGCGAGGCCCACCCGGTCGGATGAATCGTCCGCCCCAGGTACTGCAGATAGCGTTCGTGATAGGCCGGGTCGGTCATCGTCCAGCGGATCAGCGTGTCGATCACCAGCCCCGGCGGCTCCGCGTAGAGCTCCCGCCGCAGCCGGCCGATGGTCTCCTCGAACATCGGATGGGTGGCCGCATGCAGCTCGCGCGCGTAGGCGGCCATCGCCGCCTCCCAGCCCAGCTCGCCGGTCAGCCAGCGCGTCAGCGAGGCGGCGAGCAGGCGCGCGCCGAGCAGCGCGTCGTAGATGCCCTGGCCGTCGACGGGATCCTTGTAGTGCACGGCGTCCCCGACCAGCGCCCAGCCGGGCCCGCTGCTCTCGCGGTAGCCGTTGCCGATCCGCTTGATGCCGATGACCTCGGAGACCTGGCTCGCGCCGCGGATCACCCGGGCGACCGCGGGGATCGTGGCGAGGGCGTCGACGTAGTAGCGCTGGGCGTCGCCTTGGATGTCGACGCGGTCGGCTCGCTCGTGGGTGTTGATCAGCACCCGACCGTCGAGCACCGGCACGAAGAGCGCGTCGAGGCCCCGCCCCGTCGTGTGCAGCTGGGCATGGGGGCCGTCCATGCCCGGCATGAACGCGCCGACGCCCTCCCAGGCCGCGTAGTAGACCGTGCTCAGGCACTCGGTCTCGGCCTCGACGACCCTGGCCCCGACCTTGCGCGCGACGAGGCTGAAGCGCCCGTCGGCGCCCACGACCGCGCGGGCGCGGATCGTCTGCTCACGACCAACTCCCTCACTGCCCTCTCCCTCGCGGCCCTCTCCCCCGCGGCCCTCTCGCTCGCGACCAATCACGCCGACGACCCGCCCGCGCTCGTCGCGAACCACGTCGTTGACGACGAAGCCCTCGCGGCGCTCGACGGACGCGAAGCGCTCGAGCGAGCGCCACAGGATCTCATCGAAGACCGCGCGATCGAGGCCGGCGATATAGTCCCGCCCCCACATGCTGGGGATGTCCATGACGGTCTCGAAGTGGCCGCTGAAGTTGAACCCGATCTGCTTCAAGCGCACGATCGCCGCGGCGTAGTCGGACTCCGGGAGCCCGATCTCGTCGAGCACCGCCATCGCGCTCGAGTAGAGAAAGGGCGACGAGGGCACCTTGGGCGGCGATGGAAAGCTGGCGCGGTCGAGCAAGAGCACCCGATGCCCCTTCATCCCGAGCCGCGCGGCGAGGCTCGCTCCTGCCGGTCGACCGCCGACAATCACGACGTCGTAGTCCGAGTTCGACATGCTCACATTGGAGTTGTGTGCGCTTCGCTCTCGCCGTTCCAGACAAATACAGCCAGCGGGCGTGTGCTCGCACAACCCAGTCGCCGGCGCGGAGTCACTCGGGCGCCTGCGCCCGCGCTTGGCGGGCAGCTGCGTTGGCGCTCGAGCCAGAGCGCGCGCATGGCCGTAGCGATCGAGTGAGTGACCGAGTGTGCTATCCCACGGTCATGCTCGACCCGCATGGCGCTCTGCGACGGCTGCTGCGGCCGTGCTTTGCCGCGCTCATCCTCGCCGGCCTCGCCGCCTGTCACCGCGGCCCAGAGAGCCAGCACCCCTGGCGATCGCCTTGTCGTCCACGGGCGAGCAGCTCTATGTCGTCGAGGGCCCGAGCCTGTGGAGCCTCGCCCTGGATCAGCGCGCGGGCCCAGCTCGCGCCGAGCCAAGAGCCATGCGCGGGGCCTGCGAGGCCCACGTCGATCTCGAGATCTGGAACGGCAAGCTGTTCGCGCTGTGTCGCGAAGGCGGGCTCTTCGTGATCCCAGAGCCCGAGCCAGGCGCCACGCCGGAGGCCTGGCGCGAGTGGTCGCCGACCCCGCCGGCCTCGTCGCGCTACAGCGCAGCGACGCCATGCTCCTCGGGGTGAGCGAAGCCGGCGAGCTGGTCGCGCTGGCATCTCTCGTCGAGCTGCTGACGCGCTCCGAGGCTCCCTGCGACGCCCTGGTCGACGCCGAGCGCCACGCAGACCAGGCCGAAGCTGTGGTGGACCCACTGCGAGCGCCGAGCGACAACGACCACGGGGCCGCCAAGATGTGCCTGGCGGTGCGAATTCAAACTGATTGCCGCTCTAGTACGACTTGATCACATCCGCGAGGGCCTGATCGGTGGCCCCCGTGGGTCGATGTCACGTCCGCACATGGGACAGTGACCCAGCAAGTGAAGCAGGACCACTTGTAGCAACGCTCGGAATGCCTGGATGGTCAGCCCCGGCTCGGCTCGCTGTGCTTTCCGCCTCCGGGTCCTCCGGGGAAAAAATCACGCGGTGGAGCGTGAGAAAGGCGTGAGCCGCGGCGACCAGGGCGACGTGGTGGTGGAAGCCTCGCCATGTTCGTCCCTCGAAGTGGTCGAGGCCGAGCTCCCCTTTCATCTCCTGGTAGTCCCGTTCGATCCGCCAGCGAAGCTTGGCCAGGTAGACCAGCCTCTTGACCGTGGTCTTCGCGGGCAAGTTCGACAAATAAAACGCGGTTGGCTCCTTCTTCTTGTAGGACCACTCACACAGCAGCCACTGCACCTCACCCGGTGGGTGCCCTGACCGATGCCGGTGCGCGGTTCGGATGCGTAGCACCGCGAAGCGCCGCCGCTGAGGCCCGCGCGTCCCGTGGCGCCATTCGACGTGACGGAAGCGCCTAGCAGGCAAGCTCTTCGCCAGCTCTTCGACCGAGACGGGCTCGACTCCTTCGGGGGAGACCCACTTTGTTCGTGGCCGCCCCCTGGTGCCGGGAGCTTTGGACGGAGGAGGGCTCGGGCACGTCCCTGGCGGCCATACGACCGCGTTGCCGGAGATGCGCAGTACGTAGTGGAGCCCGCGTTCTTCGAGTCCCTTGCGGAATTCCGTCGAGTCGCCGTAGGCCGCGTCGGCGAGCACCGGTCGAGGCGCGAGCCCCCACTCGAGGGCGCGGTCGAGCATGCCGAGGCCGAGCTCGAGCTTCGTTTGATGGGAGAGCTCCTCGGGGACGCCTGCCTTGGTCCGGCGCCTTGGGTCGTTGGCCCAGACCTCGGGAAGAAACAAGCGCATGCCGATGCAAGCGCCGCCCGCCTCGCTGGCGAGGTGGAGGCTTGCTGCGACCTGGCAATTGTCGACGCGGCCCATCGTCCCCGAGTACTGACGCTGTACCCCGACGGAGTGCTTGCCCTTCTTGGGGAAGCCGGTGTCGTCGATGACGAAGGCGTCGAGGCCCGGGAGCTTGTCCTCGACGCGAAGGGCGAGTCGGCGAAACAGCTCCCACTCGTCCCAGTTAGCGATCGTGATCGCCTGCTGGAGTCGCTGGCGGATGGCTTCGCTGTCACCGGGCGCGGCTGCGAGGCGCTTAGCGATGGGCACCATGCTCTTGCGCTCGCCATCGAGGAGAAGCCCACGCATGTAGTTGGCGAGGGCCTCGCGCCGCTCGCTGCGACCCATCTGATGAGTGATGTAGCCGAGAAACTCCTCGAGTTCGGCCCCCACCCGGGAGATTTGTTCTGGAGTCACCCCCGCAGCAGATCACAGCTGGGGATCGTTGTCGATCCCCATCTGACCAAGTAGTCCTAGGAGCCCGTGGTGGAACCCAGCGCGGCTCCTCGCGCCGGGATTTTCGCCGAGGGCGCGAAGCCAAAACGCCGCTGTACCGGGCGTACTGCCAGTTTTGGCGACAAAGCCCTCGGCGAAAAGACCAAGCGAGGTGTCGTGTTGGGTTTCACCACGGGCTCCTAGTCCTCGGGCGGCTCGAGTCGGGTCGAGCTCGCCGCGGGCATCGGCCCCGCCGGCGCGCCGATGGTCGGGTGCCGCCCGGTGATCGGCCGGTCCGCGTTGGAGTCCTCGCGGCGCGGGTTGGGCCGGCGAGCGCCGCGGGCAGAACGACTCGCGCGACCCGGCTGCGCTCGCCTCCCGCGACCCGAGTCCGGCAGCTTGAGCTCCTCCTGCCCGTAGTCATCGTCATCGTCATCGTCATCGTCATCGTCGCCCTCGTCGATCTCGACCTCGATGCTCTCCCCCGAGAGCGCCGGGTAGCTGTCGGTCTTGCCCAGGGTCTCCCGGGTCGCCGGCGCGCGCAGGCTCTTGGCGGCGATCTGCGTCGACTCGAGCAGCTGGAGGTCGCCAAAGAACTCGCGGAAGGTCCGGCGGTCGACGTGCTCGTGGATCACGAAGCCGAGCCCGAAGATCTTGTCCTCCTCGCTGGTGTCGTCGCGCGAGAGCACGCGATCGATCTCGTTGAGCATCGCCAGGCGCTCGCCCTCGCTGCGCCCGATCTCCTTGCGGCCCATGAGCTCGCTGATCCGCGCGTTGAGCCGGCCCAGGCTGACCCCCGAGAGCAGCTCGCGGACAAGGTCGGCGCGCTGGACCGGCAGCGAGGCGTCCCAGTTGCGCGCGACGATCTTGCCCGTGCGCGTGAGCTCGCCCGTCTGGACGATCGACTTGGGCGGACCGCCGCCGATCTGCGCGACCGCCACGACCTCGGCGTCGGCGGCCAGCGTGGGCAGCTCGTTGGCGACCTGGCGCAGGAAGTCCTCGCCCATGAAGTCGAGGAGCACGAAGCCGAGGGCGTAGCAGCGCTCCTGGTCGGGGATCTTGCGATCCGAAATCTCGCGGATCTGGTTGGCGAGCTCCTGCTGGGCCTGGAGCGTGAGGTTTTGGCGGCTGCCGGTGATCATCGTGCTCGCGTGGCTCTTGGCGCCCTCGAAGTCCTTGTCCTTCATGACCTCGACGACGATCTTCACGCGCTGCAACGCCCGCCGCCGGTCGATCTGGGCGTCGATGATCGACAGCAGCTGATCGACGACGTAGCCGGGGCCGATCGACACCTGCTCGTCGCCGAGCTGCGCCGTGAACACCCGCGAGCGCAGGATGACCGCGGCGCCGAGTCCACCCATGACCGCGAGCATCGCCCGGCCGCCGGCGCTGTCGTGATCGCCGTAGGGGCTGCTGACCAGGATCGCGTCGGCGGCCACGGCCAAAAAGCCGTTCAGCAGCAGGTAGACCCAGGCAAACTGGCTGGTCGCGATGACCTTGAAGGGCTCGTCACGGTAGCGCGAGAGCAGCTCCACCAACGCGGTGCTGATGCCCAGTACGAAGGCCAGGAGGGAGTAGATCACCACGCGGGCGAGACTCTATCAGGCTGATGCGCGAAAGCCCCAGCGAAGTGCTGAGGCTTTCATGGCTTGCGGGGTCCGAGCTGCAGGGGATCGAGTGATCAGGTGATCCGGCGACCGTCTCGAGTCAGGCTGGCAACCAGGTATCCGTCGCTGTTGGCCGTGTCGACCAGGCCCTCGGCCGAGAGGCCGTCGAGGGCCATCTTGATGCGGGAGGGCGGGTGATGGATCCGCGTGCGGAGTTCGAAGTCCGTCGCGCTTCCGCCGACGTCTGCCAGGTAACGCAAGAGCGCTCGTTGAACGTGGTCGATCCTCACGTCTACGTCCTCCACGATGCGCCAGAACAGACTCTTGTCCGTCGGCCGTTCACTCGCCTTAGCCACCAGAGCACTGTAGCGAGGTCAGCAGGAGCGTCAAGGAAGAAGTGTGGGCCGCGCATTGGTGTCTTGACGCACCACCAATCATTCAGCTCATTTGCAGCTCATTTGAAACTACTTGCAAATTACGTAGCACCAGGACCCTCAATGACGCGAGTGTGCGCAAGGCCCTCGCGTCCACCCGCGAGCCTGTTGCAAGCACCAGGGCAGCGCCCTGGTGCCGCCCACGGCGAGCGCGGCAACACAGGTAGCCAACGAAGGCGTGGTCACCCGCACCACCTCGCCTTCGGACACCCGAGCATCCCATAGTGATGTGCCGCCTGTCATCCTCCAAAAAAGCCCGGCGCAGTACCGCGCTCGGCCACGGCGAGGATTCACGGCAGCGATTCACGTAGACGACGCGCATCGTTCCGAGTCTTCGTGGCGACACCCGGCCGGGTGGCGGCTTCGCTAGCCGTCGCGGTCGGGCCGCCCTCCGGTAGCGAGACGATCGGCGCCCGCCTCTCCCCGCTCGCGCGCGGCTTCGCTGTCGACTGAGCACCTGCGCAGATCAGAAAACGTCATCGAGTGCATGAGTATCAGTGCCTCGCGCCCAGCTCGATCCGAGCCGCGAGCATGCGCGAAGGCACGTCCTGATCACGCTCGACCCCGCCCTCCTCGCCGGCACGCGCCCAAGGCGCGAACACTGGGGATCACGCATCCGCTGGCAAGAAGCGCAGAGCATGTACCGAAGATCACGCCCCTCTCTCGGGATGACACCTCGAGCCATCCCAGGCGATCCAGACGCGCGCCCGGCCCTCACTCGATCTCGAGCACGTCGGGGTAGCTGACGCGCACGTACATGTTCTCGCCGAAGTCCTGGCGATCGAAGACGACCTCGCTGCCGTCGGTCCAGCGCACCACGAGCTCGAGCTCGTCGCAGGGCATGTCGCCGAGGCCGAAGTGGAGCACCCGCGTGTCCTCGGAGTTGTACATACCGCGGCTCGACTTCTTCTCGTCGACGCGGCGCTCGTTGCCAGAGCGCACGGTCACGCGGGTGCCGAGGCCGTCGCGGTCGACGGCGTCCCCGTCCCCCTCGACGCGCACGGCCAGCCAGCGGTTGGCGTGGCCGATCTCGTTGCGGAACAGGAAGTTCGGCCGGCCGCCGCCCTGATCGCGGCCGCCGACGAGCAGGTCCAGGTCGCCGTCGTGATCGATGTCGGACCAGGCGTGGTTTTGGGCGCCCTTCATGCGCAGCAGGGTCTCCTCGGGATCGTTGATCCCGCTGTCGACCCCAAGGCTCTCGAAGGCCCCGGTGTCGAGCTGGCGCATCAGCCCAAACCAGCTTTTTTGCTCGGGGTCGTCGTAGCTGCCCTCGTACTTGCGCTCGCGCGAGAGCGAGATGTCGAGGCGGCCGTCGTTGTCGAAGTCGACGAGCGCCGCGTCGACGTCGCCCTCGTTGAAGGGCAGCCCGCGGGCCTGCCACTGGTTGACGAAGGTGTAGCCCGCGTCGGCGCCCTCGTTGGCGAGCAGCTGGCTGGGGTCGGACCACTTGCGGTTGTAGTCGCTGTTGACCGGGTGCGAGATCGTGCTCAGCAGCACGTCGAAGTCGCCGTCGTTGTCGACGTCGCCGCAGTCGATGCCGAACCCGTTGCTGCCCCGATACAGGCCGTTGGGCGGATCGGTCTCGGCGTCCTGGCCGTAGCCCGTGGACGACAGCCAGTAGTTGCCGGTGATCTGATAGGCGAAGCTGTGAGCCTCGGCGAGGTCGTCGAACAGCCCGCCACCTTGGTTGACGAAGAGCTGGTTGTGGCCGCCGGCGGTGCTCACCGAGTAGGTCGAGACGAAGATGTCGAGGTCGCCGTCGTCGTCGAAGTCGCAGACCACCGAGCCGTTGCTGGGCCGCGAGGGGTTGTTTTGCAGCGCCGCGCTGACGTCGTCGAAGGTCCCGTCGCCGAGGCCCGCGTAGAGCCGGTCGCCGAGCGCCGCCGAGGTCCCGCCCATGCCGACGAAGAGGTCGACGATGCCGTCGCCGTTGAAGTCCGCGAACACGGCGTTGGCCGCGAGCGCGGGCGCGTCCTCGACCCCCGCCCCGGGCAGCTCGCTGAAGTGGCCGGCGCCGTCGTTGAGCCAGATCGAGCTCGTGTAGCTGTCGTAGTCGTTGAGATCGAGGCCGGCGAAGGCGTCCTGATCCCCGTCGTTGTCGACGTCGGCGAAGGCGAAGAAGCCGGCCTGGACCTCGCGCAGCCCCGAGGCGTCGGAGAAGTCCTCGAAGCTCCCGCTGCCGTCGCCGAGGTTGCGGAACACCAGGTGCTCGAAGGGCACCCCGTTTTGCGCGTTGGGGTAGAGGCTGTGGGCGACGAGGTCGTCCCAGCCGTCGCCGTCGATGTCGACGAAGGCCAGGCGGCTGTGATCGTTGATCGAGGTGCCCTCGGGCGGATCTTCGTAATAGTTGTCGACCCGGATCCCGCTCGCGTCGGAGATGTCGGTGAAAAAGCCGGTCGTCGGGACCTCGGGCGTCGTCGGCTCGCAGGCCATGGGCTCGCCCGTCTCTCCGCTCTCCCCGCTCTCCCCGCTCTCGTCTTGGCCAAGCTCACCGCTCTCGCTGGTCTCGCCCCCCTCCCCGGTCCCCGAGTCCGCCCCGGGGTCCGAGGGACAAGCCAGGAGCGAGACGCCCACGAACGCCGTAAATAGAAAGTTGAGCCCGTCGAGCCGCATCTGCACGCAGCGATGGTAGCCAAGGCCCAGCGCCCCAGACCGGTGCCCGGGTGCCAACTGTGCGGAGATTTCCCACTCTCCTCGCTCTGCCCACGCGTCCCAGCGCGTTGACCTAGTAGTCTCGCACTCGGCGCGGATCTCCGCGCGAGATTTTTTTCTCTCCTCGCGACACCTCCAGCGGGCTCGCTGACAGTCAATGGAGGGACCCCCAGGAGCTCGATTGCAAGGTATCAGCGCACAGCGAAGGCGAGAGTTCGAGCGGCTGGCGGCCGCCCGCGCGGGTGATCCCTCGGCCCTGGCCGAGCTCTACGAAGACCACGTCGACGGGCTGTGGGCCTTTGTCTTCTACCGCGTCAGCCGTGACGCCACCGCCTGCGAGGACGTGGTCGCCGAGACCTTCCTGCTCGCCATCGAGCACAGCGATCGCTTCGACCCCGCGCGCGGCTCCCTGAGCGCATGGCTGATCCAGCTATCGCGCAACCAGATCCGCAAGCACCTGCGCGAGCGCGGGCGCAGCCAGGCCCTCCCCCAGACCTGGAGCGCGAGCCTCGACGCCGCCCCCCTCGGCGAGGAGCTCCTCGTCCGCGAGGAGACCCGGGCCCTCGTCCACGTGACCATCGCCAACTTGCCCGGGGACTACCGCGACGCCCTCGAGCGCAAGTACCTGCGTGGCCAGAGCATGCGCGAGCTCGCGGCGGCCTTCGAGCTCAGCGAGGTCGCGGCCAAGTCCCTGCTCGCCCGGGCCCGGCGAGCCTTCCGAGACGCCTTCGAGGCGCTGACCGAGACCTCGTCCGAGGCGCCCAGCGCAGCCGCAGCCGCAGCCACCACCACCGAGGAGCAAGACCATGTCCGAGCGTGAAGACGAGATCCTCGCGGCCAACATCGAGCGACTGGTGCACAGCGCCCAAGCTCGGCCCACGCCCTCCGCAGCGGCCCGCGAGCGCATGCTCGAGCGCCTCCGCGCCGACCAGCGCGCGCTCTCCCAACGCGAGGCAGGGCGCGAGGCTGGACGCAGCGCAGACCTATCCGACGCGAGCACAGCCGAAGATCCGAAGGCCGACGCCCCCGCGGCCGCCCGCACGCCCGCGCACTCCCCCGCGCCGACGACCGGCGCCCGCAGCTTCGCGCGCGCGGCCAAGCCCGGCCGCCTGCGCAAGCTGACCCCCGTGCTCGCGCTCACCGGCCTGGCCGCCGCCTTGCTGCTCGCCTGGGTCCTGGGCGTGGGCAACGGCCTGCTCGATCACCCCACCAGCGAGGGCGGCGTCGCCGAGTACGTCCACGATGGCCGCGGCGCCCGCGAGATCACCTTGGCCGACGGCTCCCGGGCCGTGCTGCGAGCGGGTTCGCAGCTGCGCGAGCTCGCCCCCAGCCACCTCGAGCTCGTCTCGGGCGAGGTCGTGATCGAGGCCGTCGCGGCCAGCGAGCCGCTGCTGATCGAGACCGCCACCGGCCAGGCCGTCGTCACCGGCGCGCGCCTGTGGCTGCGCAACGAGGCCGCGGAGAACACCCCCGCGGGGACCACCGCCGCCGTGCTCAGCGGGCGCGCGACCTTGCGGGCCGCGGGCTCGAGCCCAGACGAGCTGCTGCTCCACGCGGGCGAGCGCGGCCGGATCGACACCGCGGGCGCCGTCCAGCGCGTGCTCGGCCGCCGCCTGACCTACGAGCTCGACTGGGCGCGGGAGCTGCTCGCCCCCGCCGAGACCCCCGAGCCGATGCGACGCGGCAACCTCCTGGCCCGGGTCCCCCGGTGGACCGGGCAGCTCGAGCCCAGCCCCGAGTGGCCGCTGGGCGTGCGCCGCATGACCGTCGACGTCCACGTCGAGGATGGTCACGTGCGCACGACCATCGACCAGACCTTCTTCAACCACGTCGACGCCGCCCTCGAGGGCGTCTACCGCTTCCCGCTCCCGGCCGACGCCGCGATCTCGCGGCTGGCGATGTACGTCGACGGCGAGCGCATGGAGGCCGGGGTGGTCGAGCGCGGCCGCGGACGCGACATCTACGAGCAGATCGTCCACCGCCGCCGCGACCCCGCGCTGCTCGAGTGGATGCGCGGCAACATGTTCCAGATCCGCATCTTCCCCCTGCCCGCGCGCACCGAAAAGCGCGTGCTCCTGTCCTACACCCAGGACCTCGACGAGCTCTACGGCCGCGGCGAGCTGCGCGTGCCGATCCCCGAGTTCGATCTCCCCGTCGGCGAGCTGCACTACCGCGTGCGCGTGGTCGGGGGCGCCGGCTCGCGCTTCGAGCCCCAGCACCACGACTTCGAGCTCCACGAGCGAGGCGGCGATCTGATCGCCGAGTTCACGGCCCAAAACCACAGCGTCGGCGCGGACATCGTCGCCCAGCTGCACGCCGCGGCCAGCTCCGACGCGGACGATCGTGGCGAGGCCGTCTCGCTGCTCCAGCACCGCGACGCCGACGGCGGCCGCCACCTCGCGCTGCGCCTGCGCCCCGATCTCTCGGCCCTCGTCCCCGAGGCCACCGACGCGCCGGCCCGCGATCTCGTCGTCCTCCTCGACACCTCGGCCTCGCGCGGCCAGGCCGAGCTCGACGCCCAGCGCCGCTTCTTGCTCGCCCTCGTCGAGCTCCTCGATGACGACGATCGCCTGGCGATCCAGGCCTTCGACAGCCGCGTGCGCTGGTCGACCCCTGCCCTCGAGGCCCTGCCCGAGCTCGACCGCCAGGCCCTCGCCCAGTTCCTGCGCGAGGAGACCCGCGCGGGCCTGGGCATCACGGATCTCGGCGTGGCCCTCGACGCCGCCCTCGAGCGCCTGAGCGCGTCGCCGGAGCCCTCCCCGGCCAGGCAACGCCGCGGCCGCGTGCCGATGATCGTCTACCTCGGCGATGGCATCGACAACGATCTGCGCGGCGCCAAGACCAGCGCCGCCTCGAGCCTGACCGCGCGGATGGCCGCGGCCAGCGAGGTCCGCTTCGCCGCCGTCAGCTTCGGGGCTGGACACGACGACGCCATGCTCGAGTCCCTGGCCGCGGCCGGGGCCGGCCTCCACCTGCACGTCGACGAGGGCGACGCCCTGGCCTGGCGCGCCCTCGAGCTGCTCACGACCCTGGCGACGCCGCGGGTGCTCGAGCTCGAGGCCCGGCTGCTCGACGCCGAGGGCCAGGAGATCGCCAGCGAGCGCACCCACGCGGGCGCCCGTGCCCTGGCCGAAGGGGAGCGCCTCGAGCTGCTGACCCGACTCGCGCCCGGGGAGCCCAGCCCCGCGGCGGTCGAGCTGCGCGGCCGCGCGGCCAACACCTACGTGGGCGAGGCCCAGGCCTGGTCCCAGCGCTACGAGCTCCCCGCGGCGCCCGAGCGCGACAGCCGGTGGATCCCCCGGGCCTGGGCGCGGGCCCACGTCGCCGCGCTCAGCGAAGACGAAGAGGCGATCACGGCCAACGCCGCCGAGATCACGCGGCTCGGCCTCGAGCACTTCCTGGTCACGCCCACGACCTCGCTGCTCGTCCTCGAGAACGAGCGGATGTACCGCGAGCACGACCTCCACCGCCCCCCGAGCGACGCCTGGGCGCGCTACGACGCGCCGCAGACCATCGAGGTCGTGCGCGAGGGCAGCGGCGCCTCGGCTGGCCGCGGGCAGTACGTCGTGCGCACGCCCGCGCCGGTGCTCAACGACTACGGCTGGGGCATGGGCTGGAACGGGGAGCCCTGGGTCAACCTCCAGGGCGGCTCGGGTGAGCTCGGGCTGGTCGGCTTCGGTCGCGGCGGCGGCGGGCTCGCGACCGGGTCCGGCTTTGGCCGCGATCTCCTCGCGCCCATCGAAGACAAGGAGTCCAGCGAGAACAAGAACACGTGGACGGCCAGCGACACCAAATTCGCGGGGACCCCCCTGGCGGCCAACGCTGGCTGGGGAGAGCAGCAGCGCCTCGGCGGCCAGCTCTCTGGCAAGGGCCAGGCCCTGCTGCCCACGGCGCTGACGGCCAGCGATCGCTTTGGCTCGGGCCTGGGCTTTGGCGCCCGCGGCCGCTCGCGCGCCGAGAGCCGCAGCTTCGGCAGCTCCGCCCGGCCCTGGCCCCAGGCCATGCACTACACCAACGACCCGCGCCTCGACGACCTCGGCGAGCTCGCCCCGGCGCTCTTCCAGGACGAGTTCGACCTCGCCCGCGACGCCCTGCTCCTCGCTCGCCTCGCGGCCAGCGACGCGGGCGAGGCCAACACCCCCGCCCCAGTCGTCCCCGCGGAGGTCCGCGCGCGCATCGACGCCGCCCGTGCGGCCCAGGGCGACGCGCGCTACGCCCTGCCCGAGGGCGGTGAGCTGCACATCGACGGCGAGGGCCGCTTCGCCATCGTCCGCGAGCGCTGGGGCTTCCTCGACGAGCGGGTGATCTACGACGGCGAGACCCTGCGCGCCGACTACCCCGAGCTCGGCCTGTCCGTGGATCGCGAGGTCGGCGAGACCTCGCCGGCCCTGCTCGACCGCTGGGTGCCGTGGATGATGCCCGCGGCCGATCACCTCGCCGCGTTCTACACCCTCAGCCTCGGGGATCCGCGGACCTTGATCCTGCATCCGCGCGGCCAAAGTGGGAGCGAGGGCGAGGCGAGCCAGAGCCTGCGCATCGAGCTCGACGAGCGCGATCGCGTCGTCGCCATCCGCCGCTTCGAGGACGAGCACGAGCGCAGCGCGACGACCTTTGGCTGGGACGCCGAGGGCGGGCTGACGATCTCGCGTGAGGGCGAGACCACCGAGCTCGAGCGCCTCGGCCCGGCCCAGCCAGGTGGTGCGGACGCGCTGCTGAAGCTCGGTCGCCCCCAGGACACGCGCGTCGAGCTCCCGCTGGCGAGCCCCGCCGAGCTCGAGAGCGAACTCGACGGCCTCGCCGCCAGCGACCCGCGCTGGCTCGCGCTCGAGCACCAGCGCCTCGCCGGCTACGCCGCGCTCGGGGATCATCGCGGGGTCCTCGAGGTGCTCGAGACGCTGCGCGAGCAGACCGGGCGCGTGCTGCCCGGGGAGCTCGTGCTCGCTGGCGCCGCGCTGTCGAGCGCAGACGCGGGCCGCCGCGCCGCGCTGCTCGCCGCGGCCCCCGAGGGCGACGCGATCGCGGCCTACCTCGAGGCCAGTCAGCAGCTGCGTCGACGCAGCCCCGCGGCCATGCGCAAGCTCGCCCGCGACGAGGACCTCGCGGCGACGCCGGTCCACTTCATGGCTGGCTACCGCGGGCTGATCTACGCCAGCGAGCGCCAGGCCGACGCCGCCGCGCTCACCGAGCTCGAGGCCTGGCTGGCCCGCTACAGCCACCCCGAGCTCGGCTACATCGCCACCACCCAGCTCACCAACCGGTGGTGGTCCAAGCGCGAGCGCAAGGTCGCGGCCTGGCTGGCGCTCGCGGACCAACGCGGACCGTGGACACAGATCGCCCTGAACGAGGCCGCGCTGTGTGCTTACCAGTGGGGGCAAAACGAGCAGGCCACCGAGATCTTCGAGCGCGCCCTCGACGAGGCCGAGCGCGACGGAGAGCTCCCGGTCATCGGCTGGCACCTGCGCTACGCCCTGGTTGCGACCAAGGGCGAGGCCGGGTGGCAGCTGACCTGGACCAAGCTGCGCGAGCGCGTGACCAAGTCCGGCGATCCCGAGCTGATCTTGGCGATGCTCGCCGCGACCACGGCCATGGGCATGAACGACGAGGCCCAGCGCATCCTCGACCACCTCGACCCCAAATCCCTGCCCCCCGAGCTCGCGCTCCACACCTTCGACGCGCTGCTGAGCCAAGGCCACGTCGCCGAGGCCCAAGACATGCTCGAGGGCGTCGCGGCGCGCCTCCCCGAGGACCCCGAGGTCCGCCTGCGCGTCTACGTCCTCGCCGAGCGTCAAGGTCGCCTCGCCGACGCCACCGTGGCCCTCGACGGCGCGCTGACGACCCTGCTCGAGGACGGCGCGCTCAGCCTCGCCCAGCTGCGCTGGGGCTTCGCCACCCTCTTCGAGCTCCACGCCCGCCAGGCGCGGAGCATGGCCAACGACGCGGACTCGCGCTCTGCGGCCCTGCGCGCGGCCCTGGCCGTCGGTGATCGCTGGCGCGCCGAGGACCCCGACTACGCCGAGATCGATCGCCTCTGCGCCGAGCTCTCGTGGGCCGTGGATCACGACGACGAGGCCTGGCGCTACCTCGGCAGCAGCCTCGATCGCCACCCGGCCGACGGCCCCACCATGGCCTGGGTCGCCGACGTGCTCGAGCGAAACGGCGAGCTCGAGCGCGCCGACAGCGTGTGGACCCGGGCGATCGCCGTCGAGCCCACCGATCCCATGCACCGCCTGCGCCGCGCCCAGAACCTGCTCGCGACCGACCACGAGGATCACGCCCGGGCGCTGCTGCGCGAGATCGTCGACGGCGACTGGCAACCGCGCTTTGCCTGGGTCGTGTCCGAGGCCAAGCGCCTGCAAAAGCAGCACCCGGCCGAGTGATCACCCCCGGGGCAGACCCGGGGCGATCTTCTTCAGGGCCTCGGCCAGCGCGGCCTTGCCCCCCGTGTCCACGACCTCGCCGTGCGCCATGATCAGGCGGTCGAAGTCCCAGCAAAACACGTGCTCGAGGCTGCGCCGCGCGGCCGCGCGATCACGGATCAGCACGCGCAGCAGCGCCGTCTGAGCCACGCGCTGCCAGGCCCCGTTGGCCCGCAGGTAGAGCTGCGACAGCAAGGAGCGCGTGTGGTGGATGTTGAACACCAAGTCGGTGACGATCAGCGTCCGCGAGGCCCGTTGCAGGCACAGCACCTCGCTGGCCATGGGCGCCCCGGCGAAGAGCGCGGTGTCGAGGGTCTCGGCCAGCACCTCGGGCGGGCGATCGCCGAGCACCCCGTCGAAGATCAGGTCGCGGCGCTTGGCCGGCAGCCCGGGCGCCCCCCACAGCTTGGCCACCGGCCAGCGCCGGGCCGCGCCGAGCAGGTAGAGGTGATGCATGCGGTTGGGCGCGATCAGCTGCTCGACCGGGCCGAGCGCGTCGAGCTCCGCCGCGAGGGCGTCGTCGATCTCGATCGGCGAGTGCAAGATCAGACCCCCGCCGGGGCCGCGCATCACGGTCATGCGAATGCCCAGAGGCATGCCCGCGACGGCCAGCTCGGCCTCGGCGCACCATAGGTCAGCATCGAGCTGGCGCAGCGACATGCCGCCCATGTTGGCACGCCGGCCACGGCCGTCAATCGTCCTCGACCGCCCTCGTTCGGCCCTCGACCGCCCTCAGTCGTCGCTGGCGGGCGGCAGCGCGGGGCGCCTGCGAGCGTCTCGCCGGGCGGCCCGCAGCTTGCGGCGCTCGCCCCGGTGCCGACGCCACGCCGCCCAGCGGCCCTCCCTGGCCTCGCGCTCGCGGATCTCCAGCGACGCGAACACCAGGCTCCCGCGCACGACCAGCACCGGATCGCCAGGGTACTCGGGCTCGCTGCGGACCTCGGGGTCGCGGCTGACGTCGGCAAAGACCGCGCTGGTCTCGACGCGCACGGCCAGCGAGCGCGGGACCAGGATCTCCATGGATCCGAACACGCAGCGGATCTCGACCACGGTCTCGCCCGGGCCGAGCACCGCCTCGCAAAAGTCGAGCTTGGCGTCGGCGAAGACGTCGGTGACCCGGTTGTGACGCGCCGGCACCCAGCGCCCCACCTCTTCGATGGACGAGAAGATCGCCGTGAGCTCGCGGCGCTCGGGCAGGTCCTCGAGGCGAGCGAGAGCCTGCCCCGAAGATTGTCGCGCGAGGGCCTGACCTGGAGGAGCGCCCGGCTCCTCGAGATCGCGGGTCAGCGCCGCCACCGCCTCGAGAGTCTGCGCCTCCAGGAGCGTGTCCAGCCGACGATCGAGCTCATCGGCGTCGATCAGATCCTCGGCGAAGCGCCTGGTGATCAGAGCCTGCGCGCCAGCCTTGGCGTCGCGCAGGGCGATGAGATTTGTCGGCTGGCCGTCTTGGTCCATGTCCATGGCGACTCGTCATGAGTTAGCGGATCTCCCCGCGCTTGGCCAACTTGCGCCGCGCGGCGGCCTGAGCCACCATCCGCGACCACATGGGTTACTTCAGCGGCAAGGTCGTGTGGATCACCGGGGCGTCCAGCGGGATCGGCGAGGGCTTGGCCTACGAGCTCGCCAAGCGCGGCGCAGTGCTCGTGCTCTCTGCCCGGCGTGAACCCCAGCTCGAGGCCGTGCGCAAACGCTGTCAGCGCAGCGAGCAGCACCTCGTCCTCCCCCTCGACCTGCTCGACACCGCGTCCCTCCCGGCCGCCGCCGAGCTCGTGCTCGAGCGCTTCGGTCGCGTCGACATCCTGATCAACAACAGCGGCATCAGCCAGCGTGGGACCGTGGCCGAGACCACCATCGACGTCGACCGACGGATCATGGAGGTCAACTACGTCGGCACCGTGGCCCTGACCAAGGCCGTGCTTCCCTCCATGCTCGAGCGCCAGGCCGGCCAGGTCGTGGTCATCAGCTCCATCGCCGGCAAGATCGGCACCCCCCTGCGCTCGGCCTACGCGGCCTCGAAGCACGCCCTGCAGGGCTTCTTCGACTGCCTGCGCGCCGAGGTCCACGAGCGCGGCCTGATCGTCACGCTGATCTCGCCCGGGTTCGTGCGCACCGAGATCACCAAGCACTCGCTGACCGGCGACGGCTCGACCTACGACAAGATGGGCGACGCCCAGGAAAAGGCGATGAGCCCCGAGGCCTTCGCGGTCAAGGCCGCCGACGCCATCGCCAAGGGCGAGGCCGACGTGATGATCGGCGGCAAGAAGGAGGTCTGGGCCGTCCGCCTGTCCCGCCTGCTGCCGCCTGTCTATCGCTTCATGATCCGCAAGATCAAGAGCACCTGAGCCCGCTAGAGCGGCGATCGGTTTGAAGGCGCGCCGTCAGGTGCGTCTTGGCGGTTCCGTGGCGAGGAGCGAGGCCGAAGCTGTGGTGGACCCACTGCGAGCGCCGAGCGACAACGACCACGGGGCCGCCAAGATGTGCCTGGCGGTGCGAATTCAAACCGGTCGCCGCTCTAGGACTACTTGGTCAGATGGGGATCGACAACGATCCCCAGCTGTGATCTGCTGCGGGGGTGACTCCAGAACAAATCTCCCGGGTGGGGGCCGAACTCGAGGAGTTTCTCGGCTACATCACTCATCAGATGGGTCGCAGCGAGCGGCGCGAGGCCCTCGCCAACTACATGCGTGGGCTTCTCCTCGATGGCGAGCGCAAGAGCATGGTGCCCATCGCTCAGCGCCTCGCAGCCGCGCCCGGTGACAGCGAAGCCATCCGCCAGCGACTCCAGCAGGCGATCACGATCGCTGATTGGGACGAGTGGGAGCTGTTTCGCCGACTCGCCCTGCGCGTCGAGGACAAGCTCCCGGGCCTCGACGCCTTCGTCATCGACGACACCGGCTTCCCCAAGAAGGGCAAGCACTCCGTCGGGGTACAGCGTCAGTACTCGGGGACGATGGGCCGCGTCGACAATTGCCAGGTCGCAGCAAGCCTCCACCTCGCCAGCGAGGCGGGCGGCGCTTGCATCGGCATGCGCTTGTTTCTTCCCGAGGTCTGGGCCAACGACCCAAGGCGCCGGACCAAGGCAGGCGTCCCCGAGGAGCTCTCCCATCAAACGAAGCTCGAGCTCGGCCTCGGCATGCTCGACCGCGCCCTCGAATGGGGGCTCGCGCCTCGACCGGTGCTCGCCGACGCGGCCTACGGCGACTCGACGGAATTCCGCAAGGGACTCGAAGAACGCGGGCTCCACTACGTACTGCGCATCTCCGGCAACGCGGTCGTATGGCCGCCAGGGACGTGCCCGAGCCCTCCTCCGTCCAAAGCTCCCGGCACCAGGGGGCGGCCACGAACAAAGTGGGTCTCCCCCGAAGGAGTCGAGCCCGTCTCGGTCGAAGAGCTGGCGAAGAGCTTGCCTGCCAGGCGCTTCCGTCACGTCGAATGGCGCCACGGGACGCGCGGGCCTCAGCGGCGGCGCTTCGCGGTGCTACGCATCCGAACCGCGCACCGGCATCGGTCAGGGCACCCACCGGGTGAAGTGCAGTGGCTGCTGTGTGAGTGGTCCTACAAGAAGAAGGAGCCAACCGCGTTTTATTTGTCGAACTTGCCCGCGAAGACCACGGTCAAGAGGCTGGTCTACCTGGCCAAGCTTCGCTGGCGGATCGAACGGGACTACCAGGAGATGAAAGGGGAGCTCGGCCTCGACCACTTCGAGGGACGAACATGGCGAGGCTTCCACCACCACGTCGCCCTGGTCGCCGCGGCTCACGCCTTTCTCACGCTCCACCGCGTGATTTTTTCCCCGGAGGACCCGGAGGCGGAAAGCACAGCGAGCCGAGCCGGGGCTGACCATCCAGGCATTCCGAGCGTTGCTACAAGTGGTCCTGCTTCACTTGCTGGGTCACTGTCCCATGTGCGGACGTGACATCGACCCACGGGGGCCACCGATCAGGCCCTCGCGGATGTGATCAAGTCGTACTAGGAGCCCGTGGTGGAACCCAGCGCGGCTCCTGGCGCCGGGCTTTTCGTCGAGGGCGCGAAGCCAAAACGCCGCTGTACCGGGCGTACTGCAAGTTTTGGCGACAAAGCCCTCGGCGAAAAGAGCAAGCGAGGTGTCGTGCTGGGTTTCACCACGGGCGCCTAGACCGGCTCTCGGACGAGGGGCATGGTCAGGCAACGCCCGCCGCCGCGCCCACGCGAGAGCTCGCTGCCCGAGAACCCGAACACCGTGCGCTCGCGGGCCATGCCCTCGCGGACCAGCTCGCGGCGGTGCTCGGGCTCCTGCACCGTGCTGACCCGGACCTCGGCGAAGCCGAGCTTGGCCAGCGCCTCGATGGTCTTCACGTTGCGGCTGTAGAGGATGAACTTGCCCGGGGCCAGGCACAGCGCGTTGGCGCCGTCGGTCCACTGCTCGCGCTCTTGGTGCAGGGGGTCCTCGCCGCCGCAGGGCACGAGCTCGACCTCCGGGCCCACGGCCTCGCGCAGCACGTCGAGGACGCTGCGCTGCTCGTGCAGCTGCGGCGGTCGGCCGGGGCGCAGGCAGACCACGCCCACGCCGCCCTCGGCCAGCGGCCGGCGCAGCAGCGGAGCGTGGCCCAAGAAGAGCGCGTGATCGATCTGCGTGAGCACGGTGTCGAGGTGCATCATCGAGCGCGACTCGGGCAGCATCACGGCCCAGACCTGCTCGAGCTTGGGGAAGGCGGGGAAGAGCACCTCGCGGGCGATGTGCTCGATGGTCTGGGGCTGGCTGCGCTCGGAGCAGCCGATCATCACGACCTCCGGCGAGATCACCAGGACGTCGCCGCCCTCGAGGCCGCTGTGGGCCTCGGGCAGCGCGTGGGGATCGGCGAAGCTCAGCTCTCCGGCGACGCCGCGCTCGGCCCACTCGAGGGCGAAGGCGACGAGCAGGGACTCCCGCGCCCGGGCGTTGGTCGCCATGCGCCCGACCACCACGCGGTCGTAGACCGAGATGCAGGGGTCGCGCATGAACATCAGGTTGGGCAGGGGGCGCAGGGCCATGTCGCGAGGGTCGAAGATCCGCGCGCGCAGCCGGGCGAGGCTCGCCGGCACGTCCTCGACCTCGCGCCAGTGCACCCCCGAGAGCAGCCCCTTGGCCAGCTTGGGGCCGGGCCACTGGATCAGCTTGGGCGCGAGCTCGCGGGCGCCCGCGAGCTCGCAGACCCGGTGGACGAGCTGCTCGAGCACCGCCGCCGGGGCGCGGGTCATCGCGTCGGCGAGGAGCTCGGCGATCTCGAGCACCTCGGCGCCGGCGTCGGCGAGGATCTGGGCCATCAGCCGGTGCTCGCGGGCGGTCTCGGCCGGCGAGAGCAGATCATCGAAGAGCAGCCGATCGAGATCCCAGTGGGTCATCTGGACAATCTCGTCGCCGGGCTCGTGAACCACCACGCGGCGCAAGGGAGAAATCTCGTCATGTACGTGAACAGGCCTGCGCACCGCCCCACCCTACTCGCTTCCCCCTGGGCTTTGCCAGCGGGGCGATCTGCCAGCGCCCACGGAAGGTCGGCGCCTGCTACAGTCGGCGACGGCCATGACTCGACACCTCCGCAGTCTCCTGGACCTCAGCCCCGCCGAGACCACCCGCGTGATCGACCTCGCCGCCGAGATCAAGGCCGATCCGGCGAGCTGCGCCGGCGCCCTCGCCGGCAAGTCGATCGCGATGATCTTCGCCAAGCAGTCGACGCGCACGCGGATCTCCTTCGAGGTCGGCATCCACCAGCTCGGCGGCCAGGCCCTCGCGCTGAGCAGCGGCGGGGGGACCGGCATGCAGATGGGCCGGGGCGAGAGCGTGAGCGACACGGCCAAGGTGCTCTCGCGCTACGTCGACGCCATCGTGATCCGCACCTTCGGCCAGGACCAGGTCGACGAGCTCGCCGAGCACGGCAGCGTCCCCATCGTCAACGCGCTCACCGACCTCTACCACCCCTGCCAGGCCCTCGCCGATCTGCTGACGATCCGCGAGCACCACCAAAAAACCCAGGGCAAGCGCCTGGTCTGGGTCGGCGCCGGCAACAACGTCGCCCACTCGCTGCTGCTCGCCGGACCCCGGGCGGGCATGGACGTTTGCTGCTGCTGCCCGCCCTCGCTGCCCCCCAACGCCTTCGTCTATGAACGCGCGCGGACCGAGGCCGCCGCGGCTGGCACCCGCGTGGAGCTGTGCAGCGACCCCGTCGACGCGGTCGCTGGCGCCGACGTCATCTACGCCGACACCTGGGTGAGCATGGGCGAGGAAGAGGAGAGCGCCAGGCTGCTGCGCGAGCTCGCTCCCTACCAGGTCAACTACGCGCTGATGCGAGCCGCCGGCGACCAGGCCCGCTTCATGCACTGCCTGCCCGCGCACCGTGGGGAGGAGGTCACCGACGCGGTCATGGACAGCCCCCAGTCCATCGTCTTCGACCAAGCCGAGAACCGCCTCCACGCTCAAAAGGCGCTGTTGTTGCTGCTGCTCGGCGCCCGCCCCTGGACCTGAGGCTGGCCTCGGGGCGGGGCGAAGTCGGCGGGGCTCGGGGGGCGAAGTCGGCCGACTCCGATCTGGCGAAGCGCAGGCAGTGAAAATAGACTGGGCGCAATGGCACGCCTTGTCTTTGCCCACGCGCCGCTGCTGATCGGCGGCTGCGCCTTGCTCCCGCTGTTGGCCTCCGGTTGCTTCCAATCCGACGACACCGGCAACGATGACACCGAGGTCGCGACCGAGACCGACACCACGGACACCGGGACCACCGACGACACCACCGACGACACGACCACCGACGACGACACGACCACCGATGACGAGGTCGGCACCCTGCCGCCGAACATCGACAGCTTCACCGTCAACGGCTCGCTCACCCCTGCCCTCGTCGAGAGCGCCAGCGCCGTCGAGCTCGCCGTCGAGGCCAGCGATCCCGACGGCTCGATCGCCGAGGTCCAGTTCTTCCGCGACGGCACCATGCTCGAGACCGTGGCCGCGCCCGGGCCCTACGTCGCCGAGTTCATCGTCGGCGGCGACGAGTTCAACGGCGACTACGAATTCACGGCCGTGGCCGTGGACGACGACGGCCTCGAGGCGAACAGCGACGCGATCGCCCTCAGCGTCGGCGTGACCTCGGCGGTCCTGCTCGAGAACTGGACCTTCGACAGCGGCGCGAACGACACCGCCTTCCGCGTCGAGGTCGACCCCGACGGCACCAACGTGATCGCCGGCGGCACCATCTACGTCAACGACGAGTCGCGGCTGCGCATCGATCGTCACGTCGGCGCGAGCTGGACCGACAAGGTCGACGACATGTCCTACGCCGCCGCCGGCATGGGCCTGCTGTCCAACGGCCAGACCGCGGTCGCCACCTGGACCGTCGACGACAGCTACCAGTCGCAGCTCTTCTTCTACGACGACCAAGGCGTGCAGGTCAGCGGCGAGCAAGGCCACTGGACCTCACCGGGCACGCCGATGGACAACTTCGAGGCGCCCCTCGACATCGCCGTCGGCCCCGACGACAACTTCTACGCGGTCGGCGTGTTCACCCTCACCGAGGGCGACGCGTCCAACGCCACCTACATGTTCAAGTTCAGCCCCGTCGGCGACCTGCTGTGGGCCTTCCACAGCGACCAGTCGGAGGAGCTCGCCGCCCCGATCTACGCCGTGAACATCGACATCGGCCCCAACGGCCTGGTGCTCGCCGGTCAGTCCAGGCCCGAGGGCGCCTACCGGCTGTGGACCGGGCGCTGGGATCTCGACGGCAACTTCGTCGACGAGACCGAGATCGCCGGCAACGACGGCTACGGCTGGGCCATCGGCGCCGGACCCAAGGGCGAGACCGTGTTCGGCGGCATCCGCTACGGCGACACCGATCACAAGACCTACCTCGCCCGCTTCGGCGCCAACGGCCAGCCCGAGTGGACGAAGGAGGGCACCCACGAGGGCACCGGCGTCGTCTTTGGCGCGGACATCGACCCCTGGGGCAACACCGTGGTCGGCACCTTCGAGGGCTGCGTGCTCGGCTTTTTGTCCTACAACAGCTGCGCCTTGTGGCTCCGCAAGTACGACGAGGACGGCGTGCTGATGTGGGAGAGGACCTTCGACGACGGGCTCGTCAACTTCTCGCCCCTGCTGCCCTTGCTCGGCGACCTCGAGCTCGACCGCTTCGGCTACATCTACGTCGCCGCCCCGCACTACCCGACCCAGGACAACGCCGACTGGTGGGTGGTCAAGGTCCACCCCTAGGAGCCCGTGGTGAAACCCAACACGACACCTCGCTTGGTCCTTCCGCCGATGGCGTTGTCGCCAAAACTTGCGGTACGCCCGGTACAGCGGCGTTTTGGCTTCGCGCCCTCGACGAAAACCCCGGCGCGAGGAGCCGCGCTGGGTTCCGCCACGGGCTCCTAGGAGCCCCGCTTCGGCTGGAGGACGCCGAGGCCCACCAGGGTCTCGAGGACGGCGTCCTCCAGCGGCGTGTACGCCGAGCAGCTGCGCCCCCCCGGCTCGCGGCCTCAGCCGACGGCGATCACATCGATCTCGACGAGCGCCCCCTTGGGCAGCCCGGCGGCCTGGATCGTCACGCGCGCGGGCTGCTTACCCGCCTCGAAGTGCCGGCCATAGATCTCGTCGACCACCGCGAAGTCGGCCATGCTCGCCAGGTAGATCGTGGCCCGGGCGACGTTGGCGAAATTCATGTCCGCCGCCGCGAGCACGGCCGCGAGGTTGTTCATGACCTGCTCCGTCTGCTGGGCCACGTCGCCGGTGATCCCAAGCTCGGGCTTGCCGGGGATCAGGCCGATCTGACCTGAAGCAAACAAGGTCCGCTCGCCGCTGACGACGACGGCCTGGTTGTAGTTGCCGATCGCCGCAGGTGCGTCTTGTGCGCTGATAACTTCGCGCTGGAACTCACTCATGGGCGCAGGATTGCCCGAGGCCCTGGCGCTTGCAAGGGAACTGGAAGGCTGGTAAATGCCCCTTCCCGCGCAAAGAGGCGCTCGTGGGCGCGTAACTCAGCGGTAGAGTGCCACCTTCACACGGTGGAAGCCACAGGTTCAATCCCTGTCGCGCCCAACCCGAAGCGGCCAGCTAGGAGCTCCTAGCTGGCCGCTTCTGCGTTCGGGCTCAGGAGCCTGCCCCAACTCGCCAAGCACTCAGCGACGACCTGACGCGGCGCCCCTCGCCTGCTTCAGCTTCCGGCCGGGTTCATCGAGGATGGGCGCATGCGCTCATCCAGGAACTCGACGGCTCGACTCGGACTCTCCCTTTGTCTCGTGGCTCTCGCTGCGCCCGCGTGGTCATGCTCGAGCTTGCCCTTTTGCGACGAGATGCCCCTCAACTGCGTCGCCAGCGACGAGACCGAGACGGGGAGCAATGGGGCCGGTGGATCCGAGGACACGCTCGGCGATGTCGACTCCGGCGAGACGACGAGTGAAGGCGCCGAGACAGACACCGACGCCAGCGAGAGCGAGGACACCGCCTTCGAGGATATGTCGAACTACTACGGCACCTGCGATGATGAGAACGACTGCTTCGACATGGAGCACTGCCTCCACCCAAGCAACGTCTCGGGCACCGTATGTGGAGAAGCTTGCGACATGGATGCGGACTGTCCGGACCTCCCGGGCTTCACCGTCGAGTGCACGACCTTTGACAGCGTCCTCTCCAACTGCTGCTTCATCACCTGTTCAGACGACAACGACTGTCCCAGCGGAATGAGCTGTGAGACCGTTGGCCTCGAAAGCGTCTGCCTGTGGCCTTGAAACGAAGACGGCCAGCTGGTGCATCCAGCTGGCCGTCTCTTCGCCGGTCCCCCGGCGAGGTCTCGGTCGCCCGAGCAGCTACTTGCTGCCCTTGATGACCTTGACCTCCTTGTCGCCGATCTTCACCTTTTGGGTGTCGCTCTTCCCATCGTCCCACTTCCACTTCACGGTGTGGGTGCCCGGGGCGACCTTGACGAAGGCCGGCGCGCGGCCCTGCTTCTTGCCGTCGATGTAGATCGTCGCCGGCGGGTTGCCCGGGGCCACGCCGATCTTGAGCTCGGCGGTCTTGGCCTTGGTCCGGGTCTTGGCGGTCTTCTTCTTGGTGGTCTTGGTCGCGGTGGCGCTCGGCTCCTCGACCGGCGGCGGCGCCTCTCCGGCCTTGGCGACCATGTTCAAGGGCACGTCCTGGCTGGCGTCGCCGGTGAAGGCGATCGGCACGCTGGCGTCCTCGTAGCCCTCGGCCGACGCGATCAGCCGATACTCGACCCCGTCCTCGCGCTTGATCGCCTGGGTGTAGTCGCTCTTGCCGCTGCCGATCACCGTGGTCTTGTCGCCGGCGACCAGGGAGATCTTGGCCGTGGGCGGGTCGACGTTGAACTTCAAGGTGACGTCGCGAGCCTGGAGCTGAAGCGGCAAGCTCAGGGTCTGGCCGCCGGTCAGGGTCACCTCTTGGGTGAAGGGCATGTAGGAGTCGCCGCCGCTGATCTCCAGCTTGTGCGCGCCACCGCTGAGGCCCGAGATGATGCGTGGAGACGCGCCCGCGTACTCCTTGCCGTCGACCATGACCTTGGCGTCGGAGGGCGTGACCGTGAGGCTGAGCGTGCCGACCTCCTCGACCTTGGTGTCCTCGGTCGCAACCTCGCCCTCGCCCTCGCTCTCATCGCCGCCCTTCTTGACCATGAAGAGCACGGCGATCAGCCCGATGGCGATCACGCCGCCGACGAGGCCGACGATCAGCCCGATGGGCTTCTTCTTGGACTCGTCGTCAGCCATCCCAGGCCCGGGAGGCTGCTGGTACTGCTGCGGGTAGCCCTGCTGGTGCGGCCCGCTGGGCTGGTGCGGACCACCGGGCTGCTGGTAGCCGCCGGGGCCGGGCATCCCGCCGGGGCCGGGCATCCCGCCGGGGCCGGGCATCCCACCGGGACCAGGCATCCCGCCAGGACCGCCGGGTGGCGGCATCGTGCGCCCAGGGCCAGGCATCCCGCCAGGCCCTGGTCCTCCGGGACCCGGGAGGCCGGGCGCCGAGGAGGGCGAAGCGCTGGGCCCGGGCAGGCCAGGCCCGCCGGGACGTCCCCCGGGACCGGGCAGGCTGCGGGCGGCTCCGCCCACACCAAGCGGTCCGCTGGCGCCCGCGCCGAGGTCTGGGCTGGGCATGCCGGGCGTGGCCGCGACGGCCTCGTCCTCGCTGCCCTCGAAGAGCCGCGTCTCGAGCTCGTCGTCATCCCAGTCGAAGTCCGAGCCTCCACCCCCTCCCGCAGCGTCCGCGCCAGCTGCCCCCACGCCGGGCGGCTTGGGCCGGGCGGCCGGACGCGGCGCGGCGGGCTTGGGCCGCGGCGGCGCGGCCTTCTTGCCCGCGCCGGGGATGTCCGGCTTGGAGTTGGTCATCACCATCGTCTTGGCCCGCGGGCGCCCACCCTTGCCGGGAGGACCCGACTGCGGCGGTCCACTCGGGGGCACCGGCGGGTGCGCCTCGGTCGGCACCGCGGACTGCCGCGGCGGCCGAGCAGGCGGCGGCGGCTTGCGAGCCGGGGGTCCGGGGGGCGGCGGCGGCCCGCCACCAGGCGGCGGCGGCGGGGGACGACTCCCCGGGTTCATCATCGTCTTCTTCGGCACCTTGGCCGGCGAAGGCGCGGGCGGCGGGACCTGACGCGCGCGCTCCTTCTCCGCCTCGATGTCCTTGGCGAAGTGCTCCTGCATCCACTCCGCCAGGTTCTTGCGGCTGTAGAACAGCCCCTCCTCGAACATGAAGGCCTGGAGGGCGTCGTGGAGCTCGGCGGCGGTCTGGTAGCGCTCGTTGAGATCCGCGGCCAGCGACTTCATCACGATCTGCTCGAGCTTGGTCGGCACCGCGGGGTTGATCCGGCTGGGCGGATCCACGTTCACCGTGCGGACCTTCTCGAGGGTCGCGAAGTCGGTCTCGGCCTGGAACAGGCGCTGGTTGCAGAGGATCTCCCAGAGCACCGCGCCCAGCGAGAAGATGTCGCTGCGGCGATCGATGGTCGCCCCGCGCACCTGCTCCGGCGACATGTAGCCGAACTTGCCCTTGAGGATGCCAGCCTGGGTCTGCGACGCACGACCGGCGGCCTTGGCCACGCCAAAGTCGATCAGCTTGACCTCGCCCTCGTAGGAGACCAGGACGTTGGGCGGGCTGACGTCGCGGTGGATCAGACCCAGCGGACGGCCGTGGCGGTCCTTCTTGTTGTGGGCGTACTCGAGGCCCTCGCAGACCTGCATGATGATGTAGCAGGCCTGGGCGAGGGGCATGGGCCGCTTGCTCGAGCGACACAGCTCGAAGATCCCACGCAAGTCTCGGCCGGGGACGTACTCGAGAACGATGTAGAAGCTGTCCCCCTCGGATCCGAGCTCGTAGATCGACGCGATGTTCGAGTGCTGAAGCTGCGCCGCAATGCGCGCCTCATCCTTGAACATCGTGATGAACTCTTCATCCTCGGCGACGTGAGGGAGGATTCGCTTGATCGCAACGACCTTCTCGAAGCCCTCAACGCCCCGCGAGACGGCCTTGAAGACCTCGGCCATCCCACCTAGGGCGATGCGGCCGATGATCTGATACTTGGAGAGTTTCTTGGGCAGGTCCAACAACGAGGGCTCCCGCGGAAAATGCACGACTAGGAGTGCGCAGCGAGGGCCCGATCACACCCGTCGCGGCCGCGAAAGTCAATGCTTTCGCACAGCTGCAACGTGACCAGGACCGCTCCCCTCGACACGCGCGGTAATTTTGCGGGGCCGTCGCCGCACGTGTCGTTTGCGCAGGGGGTCACGTTTGACCAATGATATGGTTCGACGCAGCCCGGCGACGCGACCATGGCCAAGGACGACGACCTCGACATCAGCGGGCCCAAGCCTGCCCTGGCCACTCCCCCGGCTACCGCGGCGGCCATCGAGGGCGCAGCGCGAGCGAGCGCCGTCAGCCCGAGCGAGGCCGCTGGCCTCGATGTCACGGGGGACGCCGGGATCGCCGAGGCCCTGGCGACAGGGCGCATCGACGCCGCCCAGGCGCAGACCCTGCTCATCGAGCAGGCCCTCGCCGAGCAGCTCCCAGCCGACGCCAGCCCCGAGCTCGTCGAAGGCCTGCGTGCCGAGATCAGCGCGCTGCTTGGCGGCGACCCGACCCTCGACGCGCTCTTGCGCCGCTGAGCTCTCCGAGGAGGCTCGGGCCCTCGACCCACTCGCCCCCCTCTACCACTCGCCCAGGGGGGGAGGAGGACCGAGCGCTCGCGCGCGCTAGTGTGCGCGCCAGAGGACTTGAAGGGTCTCAGGCGCCGGACCGCCGGTCGCTGACGAGGCGCGAGGAGGGAGTTTGTCGGGCACAAATGACTGACGAGCAACGAAGTCAGCGGCCGGTGCTCCAAGCCTGGGGCCCTTCAAGTCCTCTGGCGCGCACACTAGTCCGCGCTCTTGACCCGCGAGGGCGCCGGCGGGCTGAGCAGCTTGCGGACCTGCGGCGAGACGAAGTGCTTCTCCGTGTCGAAGCGGCGCAGCGCGTCCGCGACCACCTGGAGTCGCTCGGGAGCCTTGAGGCGGCGGTCGACGATGATGCGGTAGCGGCCGCGCAAGCGGCACAGACCACCGATCCCCTGCACGAGCCCGGACATGGGCTCGTAGCTGACCTCGACCTCGAGTTCCTTGGCGAGCTCCTCGAGCTCCGTGAGCTGTTCTTGAGCGTTCAAGTCGTCGCGTCCAGTATCGGCGTCGGAGCTTGCCGCAAAGCGGCGATCGAGCCAAGGCCAAATTGTCGGCCTTTGCCTCGTTTTGGCCGCAGATCCGCGCTTTCGCAGATCACCCGAGGATCGCCCCCGGATCGCCTCGGATCTACTCGGAGGTCTCGGCGAGGGGCAGCGTGAAGTGGAAGGTGGTGCCCACGCCGACCATGCTCTCGGCCCAGACCTCACCGCCGTGGGCCTCGATCAGCTTGCGGACGATCGACAGACCCAGGCCAGCGCCGCCGTGCTCGCGCGTGGAGCTCGAGTCGACCTGGTAAAAAGCGTCGAAGATCCGCCCGAGCTGATCCTCCGAGACGCCCACGCCGGTGTCGCTGACCGAGACGCGCAGGGCGTCGTGGATCTCCTCGCCGAAGAAGTCCTCTTCGTCGAAGGGGCGGCGGATCGGCGCGGTCTCGGCCCGGACCGCGACGTGGCCACCGGGGCGGTTGAACTTGATGCCGTTGGACACCAGGTTGACCAGGACCTGCTGGATCTTGTCGGCGTCGACGAGCACCCCCGGGAGGCTGTCGTCGAAGTCGCGGATCAGCGTGACCTGGGCCCGGTCGGCGAGGATCGCCGAGGCCCCAAAGGCGCGCTCGACCACGTCCGCGAGCGCCACGGGCTCGAGGTGCAGGCGCATGGTCCCCATCTCCATCTTCGACATCTCGAGGATCTGGGTGATCAGGCGCAGCAGCTCCTCGCCGCGATCGAGGATCATGTTGGCGTACTCGGTCTGCTCTTCGTTGAGCTGGCCGGCGATGCCGCGGGCGAGCATCTCGGAGAAGCCGATGATGCTGGTCAGCGGCGTGCGCAGCTCGTGGCTGACCGTGGCCAGGAAGTTGCTCTTGAGCTGATCGACCTCGCGCAGGTGGGCGACGGCGCGCTCGAGCTCGGCGTTGCGCTGCTGGAGCGCGCGATGGTTGCTCTCACTGGCCGCGAGGTGCATCTCGGAGGTCACCCAGGTCGCAAGGCCGGCCTGGAGCAGCGCCCCGAGCACGCCGCCGAGGGCGTCGGCGATCGCCGGCAGCCGGGCGACCTCGTCACCGCCGGCGGGGATCGACAGCGCGAAGCTACCCACGCGATCCGCCCCGGCGAAGCAGGGGCGCACGCAAAATTGATGGTCGTCGAGGCCGAAGTCCCTGGGTGCGCTGGCTCCCAGCGCGGCCTGGGCCTCGGGCGCGAGCTGCTCCCAGCCAGCGACGGGTCCGCCACCGACCGCGGCGAAGCGCAGGCCCTCGCGGTCGAAGAGCGCGAGGCTGTCGATCGGCCCGAACGCGCCCTCGAGGAAGGGCGCCATGGTCCGCTCGAGGTCGTCGCGTCGAACCAGGCGCTCGAGGGGCGGTCGACGATCGGGGGCACCCATCGCCGGGGCCGCCGCCGCGAAGCTGCGCTCGCCGGTCAAGGCCTCAACCGCCCCCTCCGCCAAACAGCTCGTCGATCTTGTCCATGAAGTGCTGGTGAGTCACCCCAAAGCGCTCGGAGAAGTTGAACTTGCGCTCGAGCTTGCGCCAGCTGAGATCGGCGAGGCCCTTGAAGGTCTCGGCCACGCCCAGGCTCTCGATCGCCACGGCCGTATAGACCGGCTCCTTGCCCTTGCTGGCGATGCGCTTGACCTCGGCGTCGCTGCGGATCCCCGGGAGGTCGCGCTTGTTGAACTGGATCACCACGCCCACGTCGTCCATGTCGATGCCGTTCTCGCGCAGGTTCTGCTTGAGGTTGGCGAAGGACTCGTTGTTGCCCCGGGTATGAGAGACCCGCGAGTCGGCGATGAACGCGACCCCGTCGGCGCCCTGGAGCACGATCTTGCGCGTGGTGTTGTGGATGACCTGGCCCGGGACCGTGAACAGCTTCATCCGGATCTTGAACCCGCCTTCGGTCTCGAAGTGCAGCGGTAGAAGATCGAAGAAGAGCGTGCGGTCGTCGCGGGTGTCGAGGGTGATCAACTCGCTGCCGGTGCTGCCCACCATCAGCTCGTGGAGCTGCTGCAAGTTGGTGGTCTTCCCGCTCAGGGCCGGACCGTAATAGACCAGCTTGAGTGTGACCTCGCGGTGCTGGATGTCGATGTAGACCATGGCCGGCTCACTCAGCTTATCAGGAAAGCCGGGCGTGGGCGCTGCACGGCTGTTCTAGGTCTCGGGATTTGCCCCCCAAAGGACGGGCGCTCTGCGGGCGCTCTGACTGCGGGCGCTAGGAGCCCGTGGTGGAACCCAGCGCGGCTCCTGGCGCCGGGATTTTCGTCGAGGGCGCGAAGCCAAAACGCCGCTGTACCGGGTGTACTGCCAGTTTTGGCGACAAAGCCCTCGGCGAAAAGACCAAGCCAGGTGTCGTGTTGGGTTTCACCACGGGCTCCTAGTTGCCCTCGCGCTGGGCCTCGTGGGCCTCCAGCGCCGCGACCAGCTCCGCGTGCTCCGGGAGCACCCCCTCCCGCGCCATGGCGCGGTCGAGCTCGAGGAGCAGCTCGCGCGATCGGCTGCCCTCGGGCAGCTTGGGCGTCTCGACGTGGATCTCGACGAGCTGGTCGCCCCGGCCCCCGCGGCTGTCCGGGACGCCCTTGCCTCGCAGGCGCAGCTTCGCGCCGCTGGCGACCCCTGCCGGCAGGTCCATGTCGACCCAGCCATCGATGGTGGGGACCGGGATCTTGCCACCGAGCGCAGCGCGGCTGATCGGTACCGGGATCCGCGCGACGAGGTTCATCCCCTCGCGCCGCAGCCAGCGGTGCGGGCGGACGTTGATGGTGACCCGCAGGTTGCCCGCCTCGCCGCCGAAGCGCCCGGGCTCGCCCTCGCCACGCAGGATCTTCTCGCTGCCGGCCTCGGTGCCCGGAGGCAGGCGCACGTCGAAGGAGCGCTGGCGCTTGCGGACCCCTCGGCCACGGCATGCGGTGCAGGGATCTTGCTGGATCATGCCCATGCCGTCGCAGCGGCCACAGCGGCTGCGCCGGGACAGGAGCCCGCCGGTCTTGACCTCTCCGCTGCCGCCACAGTTGGGGCACTCGATCGGCTCGCGGCCCCCGGGCTCGCGCCCGCTGCCCTCGCAGCGCTCGCAGGCCCCCCTGCCCTCGAAGCTTATCGTGTGGGTCGAGCCGAGCACGACGTCCGCGAGCGTCACGCTCAGGGTGTAGCGGATGTCCCTGCCCTTGCGTCGCTTGGCCCGCCGGCTGCCGAACACGTCGCCGAACAGGTTGCCAAAGAGATCCCGCGCCGTGGCCACCGAGGGCGGGCGGGTCAAGTCGATGGCGTCGGGGATGATCCGGCTGCTGTCGTAGCGCGAGCGCTTGGCTGGATCGCTGAGCACCTCGTAGGCCTCGGAGGCCAAACGAAAGCGCTCGTGGGCGTCGTCGTCGTCGGGGAAGCGATCGGGGTGGCTCTCGAGGGCCACCCGACGATAGGCGCGCTTGATCTCGGCCGCGTCCGCGTCGCGCGGCACGCCGAGGATGGCGTAGTAGTCGGGTCGCGCCATGGCGGGAGCTTACTCGGGCGCGGCGCCCTCGTCGTCGGCGAGCATCGCCTCGTAGATCTGGTGCGAGGAGGTCTCGAGCGCCGCCAGGGCCTCGCGCAGCGCCAGCGAGTCGACCTGCTCCGCAGATAGCGAGGCCTTGAGGACCTGAAGATCGGCCTCGATGTCGCCCCTGGCCGAGGCCGAGAGCGAGGCCCCAAAGGCCTCGAGGGAGCGCTCGCAGGTGTAGACCAGGGTCTCGGCGCGGTTGCGGAGGTCGGCGAGCTCGCGGCGGGCGACGTCCTCGGACTTCTTGGCCTCGGCCTCCTCGGCCAGGCCCGAGAGCTGATCTTCGGTCAGGCCCGAGGTCGGCTGCACGGTCATCGAGGCGCTCTTACCCGTGCCCAGATCCTGAGCCGAGACCGCGAGGATGCCGTCGGCGCTGATGTCGAAGGTGACCTTGATCTGCGGGACCCCGCGGGGCGCCGGGGGGATGTCGGTGAGCTGCAGCCGGGCGAGGCTCTTGTTGTCCTCGGCCATCTCGCGCAGGCCCTGGAGCACGTGCACGGGGACCACCGGCTGGTTGTCCACGCTGGTGCTGAACACCTCGGACTTGCGCGTGGGGATGGTCGTGCCCTTGGTGATCAGCGCCGTGAACACGCCGCCGGCGGTCTCGACCCCGATGTTGAGGGGCGCGACGTCGAGCAAGACCACGCCCTTGACCTCGCCCTCGAGGATGCCGCCCTGGATCGCCGCGCCGCAGGCCACGACCTCGTCGGGGTTGACCCCGGTGCTCGGCTCGCGGCCGAAGAAGTCGCCGACCAGCTGCTGGACCAGGGGCATGCGGGTCTGGCCGCCGACGAGCAGGAGCTCGTCGATGTCGCCGGGATCGAGCTCGGCGTCGGACAGGGCGGTCTGGCAGGGGCCCAAGGTCCGCTCGACCAGCGCGCGGGTCAGCTCCTCGAGCTTGCGCCGGGTCAAGCTGAGCTCGAGGTGGACCGGCTGGCCGCCGACCGCCGCGATGAAGGGCAAATTGAGCTCGGTGTCCAGGGACCACGAGAGCTCGTGCTTGGCCTTCTCGGCGGCCTCCTTGAGGCGCTGCTTGGCGAGCTTGTCCTCGCGCAGCTCGACGCCGTGCTCGGCCTTGAAGCTGGCCGCCGCCCAGTCGACGATCGCGTTGTCGAAGTCCTCGCCGCCCAGGAAGGTGTCGCCCGAGGTCGCCAGGACCTCGAAGGCGCCCTCGCGCAGCTCGAGGACCGAGATGTCGAAGGTGCCGCCGCCGAGGTCGTAGACCGCCACGGTCCGCGTCTCGATCTCGCCGCCCTCGCCCGCGCTGCCGATGCCGTAGGCCAAGGTCGCGGCCGTGGGCTCGTTGATGATCCGCTCGACCTCGAGGCCGGCGATGCGCCCGGCGTCCTTGGTGGCCTGGCGCTGGGCGTCGTCGAAGTAGGCCGGGACGGTGATCACCGCCCGGGTGATCGTCTCGCCGACGTAGTCCTCGGCGCACTCCTTGAGCATGCCGAGGATCGCCGCGCCGATCTCGCTGGGCGAGTAGCGGCGATCGTCGATGGCGATCCACGCGTCACCGTTGTCGGCGGCGACGATCTCGTAGGGCAAAAAGCGCGCGAGCTCCTTGACCTCGGGATCCTCGAACTTGCGACCGATCAGCCGCTTGGCGGCGTAGACGGTCTTGCTGGGGTTCGTGATCGCCTGGCGCTTGGCCAGCTGACCGACGAACTGCTCCCCATTGTCGCTGAGCGCGAACACCGAGGGCGTCGTCCGCGAGCCCTCGGGGTTTGGGATCACCCGTGGCTCGTTGTCCTCGAGCACGGCGACGCAGGAGTTCGTAGTCCCGAGATCGATGCCGATGATGCGCTCGCCCATCCCTGCCCCACTCTACCCGAAGCGCGCTCAGTTGGCGGCGTCTTCGACGGGGGCCGGCGGGGCACCCGTCGAACCCGGTCCAGCGACGACCACTCGAGCCGGGCGCAGGAGCTTCTCCCCGCGCATGTAGCCCTTCTCGTACTCGATCGCGACCATCCCCGGGGCGAAGTCCGGCGAGTCGATCTGCTGGAGCGCGTCGTGGATGTTGGGGTCGAAGGGCTTGCCGACGGTCTCGATCGGGGTGATCCCGTGCTTGGCCAGGGCGCTGAAGAATTCCTGGCGGACCATCTCGAGGCCCTTGATCAGCTGCTCGTCGGCGTCGGCCGGCGCGACACTGAGGGCCCGCTCGAGGTTGTCGCCCACGGGCAAGAAGGCGCCGAGCAGGTTTTGGTTGGCGCGATGGATCGCGTCGTCGATGTCCCGCTTGACCCGCTTCTTGTAGTTCTCGAGGTCCGCGACGGCGCGCAGCCACTTGTCGCGCAGGGCCTCGTTCTCGGCCCGGGCCTCGACCAGCGCGCCCTCGAAGTCGGGCTCGGGGTCGTCGAGGACCTCGAAGCCCTCGTCGTCCTCGTCTTGCTCGTCGCGACCGCCGCGGACCTTCTCGACGGCCGCTTCGGCCTCCCGCATGACTCGCTCGAGGTCGCCGTCGTTGGTCTCGGGTGCGTCCTGATCTCCGCTCATCTGACTCCTGCGTGCTGCGATCGAGGGCGACTCGCCCTCGGGCTCGAGAGATGGCGCGGTCTAGCCGCGGCTGGTCATCGCTCGCGCGGCGTATTCTATCAGAGGAATCACGGCCTCGTAATCCATGCGCGGGCTCCCGAGCACCGCGACCGCCCCGGTCGGGGGGGACTGCGAGCCATGCGGGAGGCGCAGACGGCAGCCGACCAGGGTCAGGCCGCTCGCGCTGCGGACCACCGCCTCGTCCGCGTCGAAGGGCAGCGCGCCGGCGAAGCGCTCGATCCCCACGTCGAGGTGAACCGCGGCGCGCGGGCGATCTCCGGGCTCTGGGAGCAGCTGGCAGAGGATCTCTGCGAGGCGCTGGTAGTCTTCGAGGGCCGCGAGCAGCTCCCCTGCCCTGGCGCCCGCGCCGGCCCCCTCGACCTCGGAGACCAGGCTGCCCCAGCCGGCGACCTGCATCCACAGCGGATCGAAGGAGGCCGCGCACAGCAGCATGCCGATGCGCAGGGCCTCGGCCATGCAGTGATCGAGGCGCTCTTGCTGGGCCGCGAGCAGCTCGCGCAGCTCGTCTTGGGCCTCGACGAGGCTGCGGCCCACGGTGAGGTCGCGCAGCAGGCCGGCGAGGCGCACGAGCTGGCGCCGGCGGAGCTGGCCGGCGTCGTCGAGCAGGGCGCGATCGAGCTCCACGGTGTGTACGCTGCTCGCGCCGTCCTCGAGCTTGAGCATGACCAGCAGGCGGCCGTGGCCGGCCGAGGAGCCGCCCGCGAGGGGCACGAGCTCGACGGCGTGGACCACCCCGGGCCGGGCCTCACCGACGAAGCCGATGGCCGCGCAGCCGCACAGCTCCGAGAGCACGCGCGCGGCCGAGCGCAGGCTCCGGCGGGGATCGGCGTCGGCGAGGCCGACGTCGAGGAGGCGCTGGTGCTCCGGGCGGGCCGGGCCGCGCGGCAGACGATCGACGAACACCCGCCAGCCCTCCGGGGTCGGCATGCGGCCGCTGGCGGCGTGGGGCTTGTGGACCAGGCCGGCGCGCTCGAGGGCGGCGAGTTCGGCCCGGATCGTCGCGGGCGACCACTCCAGCGCCTGGCTGGTGCGCAGCGCCCCCGAGGCCACCGGGCGCCCGTCGACCACGTACTGGCGGCACAGGGCCAGCAGGATCTGCCCTTGGCGGGGGGTCAAGCTGGCGCCGGGAGTCGCCACGGCAATTTTCTACTTTGGTTTGGCCGCGGGGACCAACACATCTTGCGCGATGGTGTCGTGGACCAGCCAGCGCTCGCCAGCGACGCGCAGCACCTCGCCCCCCTGCGCCCACTCCAGGTTTTGGAGGGCGAGCTGGCGGGCCACGCGAGCCTCCAGCCAGGTCCGATCGACGGCGAAGCGGGCCAAGAAGGCGCCCACGTCGAGGCCGCGCAACCTTCGCAGGCCCAGCCACAGCCCCTCGGCGGCGGCCTCCTCCCCCTCGAGGCGCTCGAGATCTCCCGGCGACGCCGACGACCACGCCGCCAGCCCGCGGGGGTTGTGCCGGCGCTCGACCGCGCCGTCGGCACCGTGGCGGACCGAGGCCGCCGAGGGGCCGAGGCCCACGACGTCCCGCCAGCGCCAGTACTTGCTGTTGTGGACCGCCTCCGCCCCGGGCAGGGCGTAGCTGGCGACCTCGTAGTGGGTCAGCCCTGCCGCGCGCGCGTGGGCCTCGGCGACCAGCAGCAGCTCCGCCTGCAGATCGTCGTCCGGGAGGATCCGCAGCCCGCGGCGAACCAGCTTCGGCCACGGCGTGTCGGGCTCGACGGTCAGCGCGTAGATCGACAGGTGCTCCGCGCCGGCTGCGAGCAGCTCGTCGATCTCCCGGCGCAGGATGTCTGCGCTGTGTCCCCGCCAGCCGAGGATCAGATCGGCGCTGACCCGCAGCCCCGCCGCCCGCGCGGCCGCGACACAGGAACGCCCGCTCCCGCCGCCGTGGCCGCGACCGAGCTCGCGCAGGCCGCCCTCGTCGAGGGTCTGGACGCCCAGGGAGACCCGGCCGACGCCGCGCGCCACCAGGCCGTCGAGCATCGCCGCGTCGACGTGCTCGGGGTTGAGCTCGACGGTGACCTCGGCCATGGCCGCGAGCGCGAGGCCCAGCGAGCCCTCGACCCAGTCGAAGAGCCGCGCGAGGCCCCCGAGCCCGATGGCGCTGGGCGTGCCGCCGCCGAAGTAGAGCGTGTCGAAGGGCCTGGCGAGCGCCGCCGACTCGCGCTGGCGCTCGGCCTCGAGGCCGAGAAACCAGCGCTCGACGCCGTCGACGATCACCCGCGGCGAGCCAATCTCGAAGTCGAAGTCGCAGTAGGGGCAGGCGCGCTCGCAAAAGGGCACGTGCACATAGAGGCCCGCCACCTCCGCCAGCGACGCCGCCGGCACCTAGAACATCTCGTCGATGGCCGGGAGCTCGGACCAGAGCTCGACCTCGCCGGCGGACACGTTGCCGAGCTTGGCCGCGACGCCGCGCCACCACCAGCTCGGCAGCTGGTCCATGTCGACGCCGTGGTGCTCGAGCAAGCTGGTCTGCTCCTCGATGCTCTCGATCATCGACTCGTGGAAGGGCTCGCCGCGGCCGCGCAGCTGGGCCCCCAGGCGCCGGGCCGAGCGCAGCGGCGTGCTCTGCTCGAGGCCGTCGACGCTCGCGCGCAGGGCCTTGCGGACGACGCCGAGGTCGGGGAACTCGTAGACGCGGCCGACCACGGGCACGGCCTCACCGCTGATCAGGGCCATGCGCGAAGACCAGGCCGAGATCAGGCGATCGTGGACCTCGAGCGATTGCCCGACGTCCTGCACGACCTCGCTGCGGATCAGCACGATGGCCTCGTTGGCGTTGGCGTACACGAAGGACACGTTGCCGGTGGTGATCAACCCCAGGCCAGCGCGCACCACCATGCGCGCGAGCTCGGGATCGAGGACCTCTTGTTCGGCAGCTCGCGCCGCGAGCAGACGCTCCATCGTTCGGGTGTCGGCGATCAGACGGACGACCAGCGAGAAGCCGTCCATCGGCACGTGATCACCAAACACCTGAAATGCCGAAAATGCGTTCCAGGACGTCTGCACCGCCATGCCCCTGGACAATACCGTCCGCCTCACTTGGCGGTCAAAATCGTGTAGCCGAAATAAACGATGGCCAAGAACAGGACGGTCAGCCCGATCCAGACCACCGGGTTTCCGCGCCTGGTCTGCTCCGAGACCACGCCCTGGCCAAAGGAGCCCGTGTTGACACCCTCGACGGCACCCGTCGACAGCGTCTGCCGTGAGCTCCCGACCGCGCGACTTCGCGCGCTGGTGCGGGATCCGGCCCGGAGGTTGTGCGTGTTTCGCGTGATCGGACGCGAGGAGCCCGACTTGCTCGTACGCTTTTGACCGCCGGTGCTCGGCCGGCTCTCGTGGCGACCCGAGTCCTCGCGCCGACCCACGCCCGACTCCTCGGGGCGGATGTCGGCGACGAGCTCCTCGAGGTTCCCGATGGTCATCGAGCGCCTGCGGACCTTGGCCTCGCCGCGGGAGCCGAGGTTGCGCGCCCAGTCGGGGGCCTCCTCTTCCTCCTCCTCGGGGGCCTCGCCGATGGTGTCGAAGGCGTCGAAGTCGAGGGCGTCGTCGACGAGGTCGTCGTAGAGGTCGTCGTAGTCGACCTCCGCCGGGGCGCCCTCGCCGAACATCTCGTTCATGAAGGCGCTGATCCGCCGGGCGTTGGCCGACCAGCCGACCTCTTGCATGAACGCGTCGAGCTCGCGGTACATGTGATCGCAGTTTTGATAGCGATCACCGGCGTCGACCTCGAGGGCGCGCATGATCACGGCCTCGAGGGCCGGGGGGAACTCGGGATCGACGAAGGTCGGCGCCGGCACGTCGCCGGACAAGATGCGCTCGCGGACGTCTTCGGGGCGGCCACGGAACAGGCGCCGGCCCAGGCACATCTCGTAGAGCACCACGCCGAGCGCGAAGATGTCGGCGCGGCGATCGAGCTCCTGGCCGTAGATCTGCTCCGGGGCCATGTACGAGAGCTTGCCAGCGAACTGGCTGGGGCCCTTGGACACGGCCGTGGCCCGGGTGGCCGCGATGCCGAAGTCGACGATCTTGGCCACGCCGTCGTAGCCGACGTGGATGTTTGTCGGGTTGATGTCGCGGTGGACGAGCCCGAGCAGCTCACCGGTGTCGTCGCGGCGATCGTGCGCGTAGTTCAGACCCTCGAGGGCCTGCATGATGATCCCGATGCTCAGGTCCATCGGGATCATGTTGCCGGTGCCCACGGCGCGGCGGAGCACGGCGACCAGCTCCTCGCCGATCAGCAGCTCCATGGCGATGAAGTACTCGCCATAGATCTCGCCGAGGTCGTAGGTGTGGACGACGTTGTTGTGGGTGAGCGTCGCCGCGACCCGAGCCTCGTCCAGGAACATCTGCACGATCTCCGGGCGCTCGACGAACTCCTCGCGGAGACGCTTGACGACCAGCTCTTTGGCGAAGCCTTCGATGCCCGTGTATTGGGCGCGGTAGACCTCGGCCATGCCGCCGGTCGCAATGTGCTCGACGAGCAAATACTTGTCGCCGAAGGGCGTTGGCTCGATGTTGCTCAAGACGCCGGAAGCTTAGACGATCCCGTCGACGGCCTACAAGGCCGACGTCGGCCCGCAGGCCTGGGCCCCGCGCGAGGATCCGCGAGCGGGGCAACCGCGCGAGGACCTGCACCCCACCCGCCGCCCACCAGCCGAGGCGTGCCCGCGGACGAGGTGAGCGGTCGCGCTTTGTCTGCCAGGAAACGCCGCGATGAAGGCCAGATTACAAATGCCCCGCCATAGCAATGGCCGCCTCGCGGAGACCTCGCCAAAGCGCCTCGCGCTGGCCGCGAGGCGCCGGCCGCTGGGCTGCACGGACACACAGGCCACAGGCCACGCCGCCATTGACGCCGACGCCGGAAAACCAAGCGATACCGGAAAACCAAGCGATATCGGCAGCAAAGCAGGTGAAGACGAGGACCCCTGACGAAGGTGATGAAGGGGATCGAAACGATGAAGCGGGCGAGGCTGGTGCTCGGCGTGGGCACGACTCACGCGAGCGCGCTGCGTCGACGCCGACAAGTGCGTCTTGGTGATCGCCCGCCGACGCCCGCCGACAACCGTGGCTCGATGACGAGGCCCTCGCTCTCTCGCCGCTCCCTCGCCGCGCCCTCACTCCTGGCCCGACGCCGAGGCGCCGACGCGAGAGCCTGGGCAACGACCGCGACGCCTGTTACATCACCTGGAGCCGCGGGCTGGATTGGGCATCGCGGCCGCGCCAAACCCCACATCGCATCCGAGCAGTGCACGCCCTACTACGACGAAGGCACCGCCTTGCCGAGGGACGAGAGCGTCGGAGTGTGCGCAATCCCGGATGGATCGGTGCGCCTCGTTCGCGCGCTGTGTTGTGCATTGCCTGGGCCCTCACCGCGCCCACAGCCTGCGAGGAACCCGCAAACCCGTTCGAGGACCAGCCTCGCGCTACTGACGCGCCCACGGAGCCCACGCCTTCGACGAGCGCCTCGGACCCTGGCGATCCCTTCACCGGCCCCCTGGCCGCGTGGCAGCCTGCGCCGTGGTCGACCTGGCCGCTCGAGGCGGTCGACATCGACCAGGTCTCGGGCTGGCGGATCAGCCCGATCAGCGGGCAGTACGAGCAGGTCAGCGGGCTGCACCTGCGCGTCGACGCGGACGCCTATGTGCTGGCGATCGCCGACGGCCGGGTGAGCGGGCAGACCGTCTCCGAGGACGGCGGGGTTTTCGTGACCGTCGACCACGACCAGGGCGTACGCAGCGAGCTCGGCCCGCTGCGCGAGGCCTCCGTCCACGCGCAGCTCCCGGTGACTCGCGGCGCGGTCTTGGGGCTCGCGGCTGGGCCCTCGCTGACCTTGCGCACCTTCGTCGACGGCGTGCAGGTCGATCCCCTCACGCTCCTGCGCCAGCCCCTGCGCCGCTGGCCTGCGATGCTCGAGCGCCTCCCGCCGCCCCCTGCCGAGCCCGACCCCAGCAGCTCCCCTGCTCTCCCCCAGGATCCCTAGAAGCTCGGCTAGTGTACACACACTAGTGTGCGCGGCAGAGGACTTGAAGGGCCCCAGGCTTGGAGCACCGGCCGCTGACTTCGTTGCTCGTCAGTCATTTGTGCCCGACCTCCTCCCTCCTCCCTCCTCCCTCCTCGCGCCTCGTCAGCAACCGGCGGTCCGGCGCCTGGGACCCTTCAAGTCCTCTGCCGCGCACACTAGCGCCAGCGGAGCATGCGGCTGATCGGCGTGCGCCCGCCGGCCCGACTGTAGCGAAGGCGAGCGCGGCGAAGATCCTGGAGCGCCGGCCAGGAGTTCGCTTCGAAGCGGCGCACGAAGGCGTCCTCGAGGGTCGGGCGCAGATCGATGGGGTAGTCGAGAGGCGGCCGCGCCATGCGTACGCCCCCCCCGGCGAGGTCGGGGATCAGCCGCATCTCCCACAGCGCCGCCGGCTCGTCCGGGTCGCGCCGCGGCCACGGGCCCACGCTGTCGAGCAGGCGCAAGACCACGCCCGAGAGCCGGTCGCGGATCCAGCTGGGCTCGCCGGGGTAGACCTCGAAGAGCCCGACCACCGAGGCCATCGCCGCCGCGAAGCGCGGGCGCTGATCGGGGTCGAGGGCCAAGCCGGGGATCTCCCCGCGCAGCGCCCTGCGACCCCAGGAGTCGCCCTCGAAGCGCGCGTCCGGGGCCTGGGCCTCGCACAGCGCCCAGTCCGTGCGCGCGACCCAGAGCAGTTCGAAGTCCGCGTCGTCGGGAGCCAGCGCGCCGACCTCGGCGGTGAAGCGCTCGAGCAGAGGATCGAGGCGCGCCTGCCCGCGCTCGCCGTCGAAGATCGCCGCGGCCAGGAGATCGAGGCCCTCGCCCGCAGGCAGCGTGAGCTCCGGGCCGAGGCGCGCGGGCACCCTCGCGGCCCGCCGTGGCCCCGGCCAGTCGAGCTCGTCGGGGGCCTCCTCGACGAAGCCCAAGCGCAGCGGCGGCCGGCCCTCGCCCCGGCTCACCGCTCGACCGTACGCTCGCCTGCTGCGCGCTCGCGGACCATGGCCACGAAGCGATCGAAGAGCGCGTCGGAGTCCTGCGGCCCAGGGCTGGCCTCGGGGTGATACTGGACCCCGAAGATCGGGCGGTCGCGCAGGCCGACGCCGGCGACGGTGCGATCGAAGAGGTTGAGGTGCGTGAGCTCGGCGCCGTCTCCGAGGCTCTCGACGTCGACCGCGAAGCCGTGGTTTTGGGCGGTGATCGCAATCGATCCGTCGCCCTCGTCGCGGACCGGGTGGTTGCCGCCGTGGTGGCCGAACTCGAGCTTGTAGGTCCGGCCGCCGAGGGCCAGGCAGAGCAGCTGGTGGCCCAGGCAGATGCCAAAGAGGGGCAGCTCGCTGCTGCGCGCGTCCCCAAGCAGCTCGCGCAGCTGCTCGATCACCGCCGAGACCGCCGCTGGATCCCCGGGGCCGTTGGACAAGAACACCCCGTGGGGCGCCTCGGCGAGGACCTCGGACACGGGGGTGGAGGCCGGCACGACCTTGGCCCGCACGCCGCGGTCACGGAGCTTGCGCAAGATGTTGCGCTTGATCCCGAAGTCGTAGGCGATCACCCGCAGCTCGGGGTCGACCGCCTCCGGGCCGGCGGCCGCGGCCGCGCGAGGGGCTCGCCAGCTCGGCTCGTCCCACTCGTAGGCCGCGTCGGCGGTCACCGTGTCGACGAGGTTGCGCCCGACCATCGATGGGGCCGAGACCGCGAGCTGACGCAGCGCCTCGATGTCTTCGGTCTCGCTGGAGATCGCCGCCATCTGGGCACCGTGGTCGCGCAGGTGCCGAGTGATCGCTCGGGTGTCGACCTCGGCCAGGCCGACCACGCCGCGGCGGGCCAGCCAGTCGCCGAGCGGCTCCTTGGCGCGGTAGTTGGAGACCACCGGCGACAGCGAGCGGACCACCAGGCCGACGGCCGCGGGCTGCTCGGACTCCTCGTCCTCGGGGTTGGCCCCGACGTTGCCGATCTCCACGGCCGTCAGGCAGACGATCTGCCCGCAGTACGAGGGATCGCTGACAATCTCCTGGTAGCCATAGAGCGAGGTGTTGAACACCAGCTCGCCCACGCAGGTCCCTCGAGCCCCAAAGCCCTGCCCGCGGAACACTCGCCCGTCAGCGAGCACCATCACTCCCGGCCCATGGTAGCGGTCGTCGCCCATCGGTGGCGGATGGTATATGAGCGCGCCGCCTCCCGATACCGGGGGCCGGCCACGCGGTGAGGGCTGCGCCTGCGCCGAGGCCCCGCGAGATCGCGCCTGCCGCGACTGCGCCCGCCCTGGCACCCCGCCCCTTCGGCGCGCGCATGGGCCGGGCGCCGGCGAGACGGCTCGCACCCGCGACTGTCGTCGCCCGCGCGACTGCTGTGGCGCGCGCCGGCTATACTCTTCGCCCATGGCCGAGGCCAGCGCTCCGCGACCCACCGCCGCCGTCTTGCTGATCGGCAACGAGCTGCTCTCGGGCAAGATCCGCGACGAGAACGGCTGGTATCTCAGCCGCGTCTGCCGCCGTCGCGGCCTGACCCTGCGCGAGATCGCGGTGGTCCCCGACGAGCTCGACACCATCGGCGAGGCGCTGCTGCGCCTGCTCACGAGCGTGCCCCTGGTGTTCACCTCCGGCGGCGTCGGCCCGACGCACGACGACGTGACCATGGCGGCCATCGCTCGCGCCACGGGGCGCCGGCTGATCCGCGACGGGCAGATGGAGGCGATCTTGCGCCAGCACTACAAAGGCGCCGCCGCCGAGGCGGCCCTGCGCATGGCGGAGATCCCCGAGGGCACCACCTTGCGCGCCCTCCCCGGCTGGCCGGTGATGCGCCTCGACCTCGCCGCGGGCGAGATCTTCGGCGCTCGCCCGCCCCAGCCCCACGACGCGCGCATCTACATCCTCCCGGGGATCCCCGCGCTCTTGCGGGCGAAGATCGAGACGCTCGAGGGCATCCCCGGCGAGCTCCCGCCAGCCCGCGACTGGGCCCTGGTCGAGCTCCACACCTCCCTCGACGAGAGCGCCCTCGCGGACCGCCTCGACGAGGTCGTGGCCGACTTCGCGGACGTCGAGATCGGCTCTTACCCCAGCTGGATCCCCGACGAGGGCGGGCGCTTGCGCGTGCGCGTGAAGATCACCTTCGAGGCCAGCGACGCCGCCCGAGCCCAGGCGGCCCGCGATGCCCTCGCTGACCAGCTCGACCCTGCCCGCCTGCTCCCGCCCCCCGCCCCCACGTCCTAGAGCGGCTTCGCCGACGAGAAGGGTGACTTAGCTCGCGGCTCGCGGGGGGCCGTCCGCGGTGATACCGTCGGCCCCATGCGTGCGGCCCCTCCTCTGGTTTTGGCGGCGACCTTGCTCTTGCCGCTGGTTGCTTGTGACAAAAAACCCAGCGACGACTTGCTCGCGCCGCCCGAGGGCTACGACCCCGTCGAGACCGAGGGGCTGACCCTCAACAAGGCGGGCATGAACGCCCTGCTGCCCACCGAGGGCGACGCCCGCGCGGCCCACCTCGAGGGGCTGAAGGCCGAGGGTGCATTCAAGGGCCAAGCCAAGTGCACCGGCGGATCCAGCACCGGCGACATGGAGGATTCGCAATACGGTGAGTACAAGCTCACCTGCGACGCCGGCACCGTGCTCTACGACATCGAGCTCAAGTACTACCTCTACACCACCAAAGCGCTCGGTCGCCCGCTCAAGGGCGGCGCCTACGTCGACTTCTCCGGTACCTTGGTCGACTTCGAGTTCATCGACGAGTCCAAGCCCCGCAAGATGACCGCCACCGTCTCGGTCGGCGAGTCCATCGAGCGGCTGACGAAGTGAGCGAAGGACAAGGCACGCAGCGCTTTTCTTCACGCGTTGCGATGCAGATCGTCTCAGCTGCGCTAGCCTCTGTCCGCCTGGGTCACCGAGCGACTCGCGTCGCGCGAACCTCGCCCAGGCGATTTTTCTCCACGCGACTTCGAGCCCTGCAACCTGTGGTGAACCCCGTCACGATCCCGCGCGAGCCATCGCCGCCCGATCCAGGCCTCACCCGACCGCGCAGGTCCACCTCGACCCCTCCCCCGTCGCTCCCTCCCACCTCGACCCTCTCGAATTCGATCTCGAAGGGCGCGAGCCGAGCCGCATCGGGCTCCTCCATAGGTCGCTGACTTGGGATTCGAAACCGTTGGCTCCCCTTGGCTGTGGGCAGGCTTCTTGGTCGGCGTGCTCTTGATGCTCGCCCTCGACCTCGGCGTCTTCCACCGCGACACCCACCGCGTGACCTCGCGCGAGGCCCTGATGTGGTCGGTGGTCTGGGTCTCGCTCTCGCTGTGTTTTTGCGGCTTCGTGTGGTGGCGCTTCGGCTCCGAGCCGGCGCTCGAGTGGCTCTCGGCCTACGTGATCGAGAAGTCGCTGAGCGTCGACAACATCTTCGTCTTCATCGTCATCTTCCGCTACATGAAGGTGCCGCGCGACCACCTGCATCGGGTGCTCTTCGCGGGCATCCTCGGCGCGCTGATCCTCCGCGCGCTGTTCATCCTCGTCGGCCTCGGGCTGATCGAGATGTTCACGTGGTCGCTCTATCTGTTCGGCGGCTTCCTGATCTACACGGGCATCAAGCTGCTCGTCGCCGGTGACGACGAGCCCGACGAGGAGGCCGGTGACTCTTGGGTCAAGCGCAAGGCCGAGCAGTGGCTGCGGGTCACCCGCGACTTCGAGGGCCCCCGCTTCTTCGTCAAGCAGCCAAAGCAAGGTGGGCAGGGCGGGCGGTGGTTCGTCACCACCTTGTTCGTCACCTTGCTGATGATCGAGACCGCCGACGTGATCTTCGCGCTCGACTCGATCCCGGCGATCTTCGGCATCTCCCGCGACCCCTTCGTGGTCTTCACCAGCAACGTGTGCGCGGTCCTCGGGCTGCGGGCGATGTTCTTCTTGCTCGAGAACGTCATCGACCGCTTCCACTACCTCCCCTACGGCCTGGGCCTGGTGCTGGCCTTCATCGGCGTGAAGATGGTCCTCGCCGAGGGCATCGGCGGCATCGGGCTGTATCGCGCGGGGGTGCCCCACGCAGCCTGGCTCGACCCCGTCGAGGTCCCGATCGGCTGGTCGCTGGGCTTCGTCGCGGCGATCTTGGTGATCTCGGTGCTGCTCAGCCTGCTGCGCCCGCCCAAGCCCGAGTCCCAGGGCTGAGACTCTGAGCGAGCCGCCTGCCCGCAGCGGGCTTTGCGGCCCCAGGGCGCCCGCCTGCCCGCGCCCGCCTGCCCGCGCCCGCCTGCGAAGTAGCCCCGCCGGCGGCGCCCGCGATATCCTCGCCAGCGTGGCAGACCTCGACCACTACCTGCGCTACCTCGCCCGCGCGGATGTCGAAGCCTTGGTGCTCCAGACCGGCAAGGTCGCCGCCTTGCAGCTGAGCAAGGGCAACCTCCACCCGCTGACCAAGGCCCCCCTCGCCGCCGGGCACATCGTCGCGCTCCTCGACAGCGTCGGCCAGCGCGAGCTGCTGCCCGCGGCGGACACCCCCGGCGAGCCCTCGCTGATCTCCGTGGCGGGGCTGAGCTACAGCTGCCGGGTGGCCCGGCGCGGCGATCAACTCCAGGTCCGCATCACCAGCGCGAGCGAGCAGGAGGCCGCCGCCGCCCGCCCACGCGCGAACTCTCGCCCCTCGCCCCAGGCCACGGCGCAGCCCCAGGCGCGGCCGAGCTCGGGGCCGACCCGCGCGCCGGCCACCTCCCCGACCCCAGCGGCCTCCCCCGCCGCGCCCGCGCCCGGCTCCATGCGCGAGCTGGAGCTCGAGACAGGCGGCGCCGCCCTCGAGATCGAGAGCATCGAGGTCGTCTCCTACGGCTCCACGGCATCCCCATCCCCATCCCCTTCTTCCTCCCTCTCGTCCTCCCCCTCGTCCAGCCCCGCGGGGGGTCGCGCCGGCGCCTCCGCTCAGTTCGGCAGCCGCCCGCCACGCTGCACCTGGACCAAGGGCACGCCCTCCTCGCGCATGCTCGCGATGCTCACCGAGGCCCGCGAGTCCGGATGTAGCGACCTCCACGTCGTCGGCGGGCAGCCGGCTCGCCTGCGCCGCCTCGGCCGGCTCGAGCCCGTGGGCAAGGACATCCCCCCCGGCGACATCGAAGCCATGCTCCTGCCCCTGCTCGAGCAGGCCGGCAAGCACACCCGCGAGCAATTCGAGACGCTGGGCTACGCCGACTTCGCCGTCGAGTTTGCGAGCACCGGGCGCATGCGCGTCAACTTCGCCAAGGGCCGCAGCGGGCTCAAGGGCTGCTTTCGCATGATCGTCTCCACGCCCCCGCGCCTCGCCGAGCTCGGCCTGCCGCGGGAGCTGGGCAAGGTCGGCGAATACCACCAGGGCCTGGCCGTGGTCTCGGGGCCCAGCGGCCAGGGCAAGACCACGACCATGGCGGCGCTCGTCGACCTGGTCAACCGCAACAAGCCGGCCCACGTGATCACCGTCGAGGACCCCATCGAGGTCGTCCACCCCATCGCCAAGGCGGTGATCAGCCAGCGCCAGGTCGGCCTGCACACGGCCAGCTTCCACTCGGCGCTCAAGGGCGCCCTGCGCGAGGACCCCGACGTGATCGTGATCGGCGAGCTGCGCGATCGCGAGACCGTCGAGATGGCGCTACAGGCCGCCGAGACCGGCCACCTCGTCATCGCCAGCATGAGCACGCCCTCGGGCGCCAAGACCATCGATCGCCTGATCGACATGTTCCCCCCCGACGACCAGGCCCAGGTCCGCTCGACCCTCGCCGGCGCCCTCAAGGTCGTCGTCTCCCAGCGCCTGGTCCCCGCCAAGGACGGCTCGCGCCTGGTCGCCGCCTCGGAGCTGATCACCGGCAACGTCCCGCTGTGGAGCTTGATCCGCGACAACAAGCTGTTCCAGCTGCCCAGCCTGCTCCAGCGCGGACGCAACTACGGGATGATCCGCGTCGAGGACTCGCTCAACGAGCTGCTCGAGCAGGGCGTGATCACCGAAGAAGACGCCAAGGCGGCGGCCGACGATCCGCGGGCGATCGGCGTCAAGCGGCCGGGCGCCGGCGCCGAAGGTCCAGGCGGTCCAGGCGGTCCAGGCGGACCCGGCGGGCCCGGTGGCGCCCAGCCCCCCGCAGGCGAGCGCGGCAAGGACCTCGGCAAGTCCGCCCTCGGAGCCGTGCGCGGCATGTTCGGCCGCAAGAAAGGAGACAGCTGATGCCCGCCCTCGATCGCTACTTCGAGCTGATGCTCTCGGAGAAGGCCTCGGACCTGCACCTGTCCGTGGGCTACCCGCCCATGCTCCGCCTCAAGGGCGACCTCGTCCCCCACGGCCAGCAGCCCATCGACGAGGCGCGCATGCGCAGCTTGCTCGACGAGCTCCTCGACGAGCCGACACGCGCGCGCTTTCACGAGGAGCGCGACCTCGACTTCGCCTACTCCCTGCCCGACGGCAAGGGCGGCGCCAAGGCGCGCTTTCGCTGCAACTACCTCTACAAGCACACCGGCCCCGGGGCGGTGTTCCGGACGATCCCCTCGAAGATCCTCACCGCCGAAGAGCTCGGGCTCCCGCCCCACGTGCTCGACCTCGCCAAGCGCCGGGCCGGCCTCGTGCTCGTCACCGGGCCGACGGGCAGCGGCAAGAGCACGACCTTGGCGGCGATGATCTCGTGGATCAACCACAACCGCGCCGGGCACATCCTGACCATCGAGGATCCGGTCGAGTTCGTGCACCAGCCGGTCAAGTGCCTGATCACGCACCGCGAGGTCGGCCACGACGTGCCCAGCTTCGCCGACGCGATCCGCTCGGCCGGGCGCGAGAACGCCGACGTGATCCTCGTCGGCGAGCTGCGTGGCCCCGAGACCATGCGCCTGGCTCTCCAGCTCGCCAGCTACGGCGTGCTGATCTTCGCCACGGTCCACACCAACTCGGCGGCGGCGACCATCGACCGCTTCATCAACGTGTTCCCGGCCGGGCAGCAGCCGGCGATCCGCGGCATGCTCGGCGAGTCGCTGGCGGGGATCATCGCCCAGCAGCTGCTCAAGCGCGCCGACGGCAGCGGGCGGGTCGCCGCTCACGAGGTGCTGATCGGCACCAACGCGGTCTCGACCTGCATCCGCGAGAACCGGACCTCGATGATCGACAGCCTGATCCAGGCGGGCAGCCGCGACGGCATGCAGGGCATGGACGCGACCTTGGACAAGCTCGTGCGCGCAGGCACGATCTCCGCGCAGGACGCCCTCGACAAGGCCCTCGACAAGAACAGCTTCGCCAAGCAGCCGCACATCGCCAGCCAGATCGACATGCCAGTCGAGTGAGCCCAACCCGCGTGTGCCCGGCGCGCACACGCGGACCGCGAGGTCCCGCCTTTCACTACCCACGCGACGCAGCTCACCTCGCGGCGGGTGTGCGCCCCACGCTCTCGCACCCCGCGCGCCACCTCGCAACGTCCAGGTCACGGCTCGGTCATCGAAGCTCACGCGCTTGTCTTCGTTGTGTCGAATCCCCGCCGACGCCTGTCTTCCAGGCGCCGGCGATGGTCGACTCGCGCCCGTGAAGGACGAGCGCATCCGCTTCGACACCCGCACCCCCTTCGAGCTCGAGCTGCGTCGCCGCGTCGACGCTCACCTGCGCGCGCGCGGCCTCGGCCGTGACGGCGGGGCCAAGATCCGACGCAAGACCGCTGTGCTCTTCGCATGGTGGGCCGCCGGCATGGCCATGGCGCTGATCGGCGCGACCCCGGCGTGGGTGCTCCTCGGCAGCATCAACGTCGGCCTGGCCGTGGGCGGCATGGGCATGAGCATTCAGCACGACGGCGGGCACCGGGCCTTCGCCAGCACCCGCCGCGGCAACTGGTGGGCGGCCGCGGTGCTCGACTTCCTCGGCGCCAGCTCCTACGTGTGGCGGGTCAAGCACGGCGTCGTCCACCACACCTTCCCCAACGTCGAAGGCGCCGACGACGACATCGAGCTCGGCGCGCTCGCGCGCATGTCCCCGGGACAGCCGCGCTACGCCTTCCACCGCCTGCAGTTCGTCTACCTCCCGCTGCTCTACGGCTTCATCACCTTCAAGTGGTTTTTGTGGGACGACTACCGCGACCTCCTGCGCGGCAAGGTCGGCGCGGCGAACATCGCCATGCCCCGCGGCGCCGAGCTGGCGCTGTTCATCGCCGGCAAGGTCGCGCACCTCGGCTGGGGGCTGGTCCTGCCCGTGATCGTGCTCGGCTGGGCCTGGGGCCTGGCCTTCTACGTGGTCGCCTTCTACCTCGCCGGCTTCGTGCTCGCGCTGGTCTTCCAGCTCGCGCACTGCGTCGAGGAGGCCGAGTTCATCTCGCTCGCGCCGAGCGAGCACATCGAGCGCGGCTTCGCCCAGCACCAGCTCGCGACCACCGTCGACTTCGCCCGCGAGAACCCCTGGCTGACCTGGTACGTCGGCGGCCTCAACTTCCAGGCCGTGCACCACCTCTTCCCGCGGATCTCCCACGTGCACTACCCGGAGCTCGCGGGAATCGTCGAGACCTGCTGCGCCGAGTACGGGGTCCGCTACCACGCCAGCCCCTCGCTGCGCGCCGCCGTGACCTCGCACCTACGCTGGCTGTGGCGCATGGGCCAGCCCGTGGCCGACGCCAGCCCCGGCCGCCTGGACACGCTGACGGCACCCTGAGCCGCCGGTAGCTCGCAGCGATGCCACTCGCCGCAGGCCGCGTAACAGCGCCCACAGCTGCGGCGCGGCCCGGGCCCTGGCCTTGCCTGGCTCCAGTGCCAGGCACAAAATCGCGCCATGCGAGCCACCAGCCTCCCCCTCGCCTGCGCCCTGCTGCTCACGCCCCTTGCCTGCAAGCCCAGCGCAGACGAGTCCGTGGCGCCCGAGACCGCCGAGGCCCCCGCGCCCGAAGCCGCCCCCGTGTCCCCCGAGGGCAATTGGCTCGGCAGCCTGGCCCTGCCCAACAACACCGGCCTCGACTGGATCTTGTCGGTCCAGCCGCCCGAGGACGCCCCCGAGGGTCCCGCGATCGCCCAGCTGTGGATCCCCCAGCAAGCGGTCACCGGCGTCTCTCTGGGCGAACCCGTGCCTGTTCCCGATCAGCCCGGCAGCTACACGGTCAGCTGGCCGCAGGTCAACGCGACCTGGACGCTGGTCCCCGGCGAGGGCCCGAGCTGCACCTTCACCCAAAACGGCCAGGCCCTCGACTGCGAGGTCGCGGCCATGAGCGACGAGGCCTTCACCGAGGCGACCGCCCTGCGCCGCCCGCAAAACCCCGAGGGCACCCCGCCCTACGTGGTCGAGGAGCTGCGCTTCGAAAACCCCGACGCCCCCGGGGTCACCCTCGCGGGGACCTTGACCATCCCCGAGGGCCCCGGCCCGCACCCCGCCGTGGTCCTGCTCTCCGGCTCGGGGCTGCAAGACCGCGACGAGACCATCTTCAGCCACAAGCCGTTTTGGATCCTCGCCGACCACCTGACCCGCAACGGCGTGGCCGTGCTCCGCTACGATGACCGCGGCTTTGGCGAGTCGACCGGAGACCCCAAGCTCGCGTCCATGGAAGACTTCGCCAGCGACGGCTGGGCCGCGGTCTCGACCCTGGCCGCGCGACCCGAGATCGATCCCAAGCGCATCGGCCTGATCGGCCACAGCGAAGGCGGCGTGACCGGGCCGCTGATCGCCGCCACGCACCCCAAGAAGATCGCGTTTTTGGTCCTCCTCGCCGGATCCGGCGTGCGCGGCGACGCGCTGCTCGAGGCGCAGGCCAAGCTGATCTTCGCGTCCCAGGGCATGCCCGCGGCCAAGATCGAGGAGCAAGTCGCCCAGTCCAGGGCCGTCCACGAGGTCATCCTCGCCACCGCCGGTGAGGACCAGGCCACCCTCGAAGCCAAGCTGCGCGAGCTCCTGCGCGAGCAGTTCTCGGCCTTGCCCGAAGGCGAGCGGCCCACCGACATCGACGCGGCCATCGACACGCAGCTCGAGGTCCTCGCCTCGCCCTGGTACGTCCACTTCATCCGCTGGGATCCGACCAAGAGCCTCGAGAAGATCAAGGTGCCCGTGCTCGCGCTCAACGGCGAGCTCGACCTTCAGGTCCCCCCTGATCAGAACATCCCCGCGATCGAGGCCGCGCTCGAGCACAATCGCAAGCTCGAGGTCGTCCGCTTCCCCGGCCTCAACCACCTGTTCCAGCCGGCCGAGACCGGCGCCATCTCCGAGTACGCGCAGATCGAGACGACCATCGCCCCCGAGGTGCTCGAGACCATCACCACCTGGCTGACCAAGGTCGCCAAGCTCGACAAGCCGTCCAAGGGCTAGGAACCCAGCAGACACACCAGCGACTCACCCGCGTGTGCGCCAGGCATGGTCGTTCTCTCGACGAGTTCGACACCGAGGGACACTTCTCGAGCGAGCAGCTCGTGCTGGCGTCTTGCTATGGCGCGTCAGTTGGTGATCGCCAGCTCCTCGGTGATGCTCCAGGCCAGCCCACTCGCAAGCTCGTCCGTCCCGTCCGCCTCCACGGCTCGAAGATGACACGCGCCTCCAGGCCCAGCCGCCTGCGGGGGCAAGCAGCGCTCAGCTGAGGCTCGAGATGGCCCGGCCGCGCTCGTCTTCCTCCTCGACGAGCGACCACCCCGGGACCGAAAAACAGTTCGGGCAGCGATCGAAGGCCGAGGCCCCCTCGACCACGTAGCCGCAGTCGCCGCAGGCGCCGAAGGGGACCTTGGCCATCTCGGCGCGGAGCCGGGCGTCGGCGAAGTCCGCCCTCGCCACGCCGCCTCCGGCCTCTAGAGCGGCGTCGAGGCGGGCCTGGTTGCCGAACAGCGCCCCGAGCCCCAGGCCCAGGCAGCCCAGGCCGAGGACCGAGACGCCGAGCATGATCGGCCACACCGCCCCGGGCCCCGCCGCGTGGGCGAACAGGAAGTAGCCCGTGGGGATGAGGATCAGGCCGAGGACGCAGGCGACCACGGCCCCTGCCTTCCCGCCCTCGCGGATGAGATCGATGAGACCGGAGACCAGCTCGCCCATGCCCGTTCGATCCCCTCCCTCAAACCTCAGCCCTCGCCGAAGGTGATCGTGTGCTCGACCTTGGCGAGCCCCCCCCGCCCCGGCTTGCCGAAGGACCACCCATCGATCGCCTCGACGAGACACGTCACAATCGCCTGATCGGGAAAGCTCTCGCCGCCCTTCGCCCCGACCTCGATCGCCTTGCCCTCGGCGTTGATCGTGAAGGTCAAGGTCAGCGAGGCGTCGAGCTTGCCCCCACGCTTGGTGCACCGGCGGGTGTCCCTGCCGTGCGCGCGCATGATCCGGCGGACGATGCTCGCGTCGACGGGCCCGATCGTCGTTGACTTGGCGCTCAGCTTGGGCCCGGAGCGACCCAGGCTGAGCCCCGCGAGCTGATCCTTGGGGAAGGCCTCGGCGGGCAGCACGATCGGAGCCTCGGGCCCCTTGGTCGCGAGGCGCAGCTCGTTGCCGATCTGCCAGGCCATCCCCACCGAGGTCGCCGAGATCTTGGTCGTGTAGCCGCCGAGGTCGACGGGCTGGATGGTCGCCGCGTCGACCAGCCACGCGCCCTCGCCCTCGACCTGCCAGTAGGCGTGCTCGCCGTCGCCGATGAGGATCGAGGGGCGCTCGGCCGGGGCCTCTTGCAGGGTCGTGCGCGCGCCGTCGCTCGTCTGCCGGACCAGCGTCTGCGTGGGCTTGTCGCCGAGCACGCCGACGTTGACCAGGATCGTGTCCCCGGCCCAGGCGACGTCGAGGATGTGCTCGGTCTTCTCGTCAGCGCCGAACTCGAACACAGCCTCGGCCTGTTTGAACTCGCCGCCGATCCGCACGACCTTGCCCCAGCCAACGACCGTCAGGAGCGCGTCGCCGCGCACGGCCAGCTGGCGGTTCGAACGCAGGTAGCCGCCGAGGGGGATGGCCGTGAACTCCCCGCCCGCGAGCGGTGCGTGGTAGATGACGGTCTGCTGGCCCTCCTTGTCGTAGGCGGTGAGTACCAGGCGATCCCCGACCACCGTGGGGCTGCGCTTCATGTCCAGGTCGAAGCGCTTCGTGGGCTCGCCTCCGCCCTTGGCCAGGACCTGGATGGTCTCGCTGTCCCCGTCCAAGAAGATCTCGTCGCCGCGCATGGCGAAGGGCTTCATCCACCCGCCGAGGGCGAGGGTCTCCGGCTCCCCGCCCGCGCGCGGGACCTTCAGCAACTTCTTGCCGGCGCCGAGCCAGTAGGCGTCGTCGTCGACGAGCAAGGGCAGGCGCCCCTCGGGCCCGGTCAAAAACTCGCGACCCTCGGGCACGATCATGGCCACGTGCGACTCGAAGACCGGCGGCTCGGGCTCGGGAGGCTCGGTGACTTCGGGCTCAGCGGCTTCGCTCGGGGCCTGATCCGCGGTGGGGGTCGCCGGAGCTGCGGCCTCGGGCTCGGCGTCGCAGCCAAGCAAGGCGATAGCGAACAAACAGATGACTCTGATCGGTGTGACGCTCATGGGGTCTTCATACCAGACGCAGCACCGAGCGGTGCACACGGCCCGCCCCCGAACAGCACAAGCTAGCCGCCAGCCGCGGAGCCTCACGCGACCGCGGCGAGCATCGGCTCGATGATCTCCCGCCACGCGTCGCGGCGAGCCACCGCCAGACTCGCGTCGTCGAGTCGACCGAGCCGCTCGACGGCATGAATTCCTTCAAGGCCGCCCTCGAGCGCCAGGTGATCTGCGTGCCCGGGGTGTTCTTCGACATCGACCCCGGCAACCGCCGCGACCACATCGCCTCGCGCCTCGCCGGCTTCGTGCGCCTGAGCTTCGGGCCCGAGCGTTCGCAGATCGAGCGCGGCCTCGAGCGCTTCGCCGAGATGCTCGCCTAGGCGCCAATCAATTTTCCCACAAGATGAGATTGGGCCGCGGAACCTCGTCGAGGAGCTGTGGCCGCCGGCCCAGAAGCTTCGCGTAGTCCCGCATCATCGACGAACTCCAGGCGCGCGGCTCGACGATGGCGATGACCTCGAGGGCGCCGTCGCTGCCAGCTTCATAGATCTGCCATACCTCCTCGCGGTCGCTGAAGGCGTCGAGCTGTGTGTCGACGAAAGTTTCGACCGCGTCGTCGTCGAGGCCGCCGAGGAGACGCAAGGCTCGAGATTTTCCTGTGAAGCGAGTGATCTCGCCCATCGTCATCTCGGTGCTCGGCAGCGCGATCGGCTGGCGGTGCGGCGTGCGCATGCGTGCCGTCGAGGACGCGCTCTTCATCGAAGTCGACATCGAGCGCAGCCCAGCTGGCAAGGCCGAGTCTTCACTGATCTGCCTGGGCCTCGACGGTGAGCCGCGGTGGGTCGAAGGAACACAGACCCAGGGGGGCATCGATCCTGCCCGGGCGGCCTCGGCCTTCCTCAGCCCGCGCGAGCTCGCCGCCAGCTACGCCCTCGATGCCCTGCCCTCGACGCCCTGGGAGCCGCGCTTGCCCGACTCCGAGCTGGTGAGCACGCTGCGTCGACGGCCGGCGGCGCGAATCCGCTGGCAACGCTCGGGGTCGTGGTGGTTGGCCCTCGTCGCGATTGGCCCCGATTCCCAGCCGTGGCAACGTCAGAGCCTGACGCAGATCGACGTCGATGGGCGTCGCGTGCACTACCTCGAGTTCGACGCGCCGATGATCGATGACCGCCCCCTGCTCCTGCGCACGCTCGCCGCGATGTCCGAAGGCCAGCTCTACGGCCTGTGGGAGGACGGGCGCTTCGATCGATTTGGGTCCACACGCGTGGACCTCGGTTACGCTGTGAGCGTGACCCCCGTCGAGTCCTTCGCCTCGGGAGCGCTGCTCGTGCATCGAAGCGCCAAGCGGCGACCCGAGGGCTACCCAGAGCGCCCGGCGGGTGTCGAGCTGTTCTTGCCTGTCGACGGGTGATCGGGTCTTCATCATCACGGCACGTCCACCCGCGGTCGAAGGCTCAGCAAGCTCACCTGAGAGCGACGACCACTGAAGAAGGCGAGCTGCCCCGCACCGGGTCGCTCGCCTTCGTCAATTGCGCTCGCTCGTCTCCGCTCGGGCTCACTGCGGCATGACGCGCAGGGTGAACGCGCCCTCGAAGGGCACCAACCCGCCCTCGCCCTCCGTGCAGGTGTTCATGCCCGCGCCCTCGTTCCACGCGATCTCGTACTCGGGGCCCCAGTTCTTGAACGCCCGCGCCGTGTTGCTGTGGGCTCCCTCGTAGGGGAACACGGTCAGCTTGGGGTTGAAGTACCAGTTGGGGCTCGAGGGGTAGACGACGATGCCGTAGCCGTCGCCGAGCTCCGTGTTGCAGGTATAGGATCCGCCGGTGTCGGCGTCCTGGCTCGAGATGAACAGCACGTCGCCGTTGGACAGGCTGATCATCTGGTTGTGTGAGCCCTCGTTGTACTCGTTGCCGTTGCTGTTGGTCGAGGTGATCGCCTCCTGGCTCCACTCGCCGACCTTGGTCCCCTCGGCCTCGTAGATCACCGTGCCCTCGCTGTCGCGGAGCTTGACCACGATCAGATCGCCGACGGCCATCACGCACTCGTCGAACCAGTCGTTGCCCTCGAGGTTCTCCTCGGCGTCGTTGGCCACGCGGAAGCAGTACTCGGCCAGGCAGTCCGCGTCGCAGCCGTCGTCGCTGACGTTGTTGCCGTCGTCGCAGGTCTCGCCGGCCGCGGTGTAGACGTAGCCGTCGCCACAAAAGGCGTCGTGGCAGGAGCCGGGGCAGGCGTCGTCATCCTCGTGGTTGCCGTCGTCGCAGGTCTCCGTGCCCTCCCACAAGATCCCGTCGCCGCAGGTCGCGGCCACGCAGCCCTCCAGGCAGGCGTCGTCCTCATCCTCGTTGGCGTCGTCGCACTCCTCGTGACCAGCCCACACGTGGCCGTCGCCGCAGTAGGCGTAGCTGCACGAGGGGCAGCCGTCCTCGTCGCTTTGGTTGCCGTCGTCGCACTGCTCGTTGTTGTCGATCACCCCGTCGCCGCAGGTCCCGGGCACACACTCGTTGCTACAGTCGTCGGTGTTGATCGAGTTGCCGTCGTCGCACAGCTCGACGCCCTCGTTGAGGATCCCGTCGCCACAGACGTTGGCCGTGCAGTCGTTGAGGCAGCCGTCGTTCTCGTCTTGGTTGCCGTCGTCGCACTCCTCGTAGTCCGCGTTGGCGTAGCCGTCGCCACAGGCCGCGATCTGGCACGCGGGGGTGCACTGGGCCTCGGGGGCGTTGCCCTCACCGAGGTCACACTGCTCCCCGGCCTCGACCTCCCCGTTGCCACACTCGCCCTCGGGCAGATCTTCGGTCTCCGTGGCCTCGTCGGCGTTCGAGCCGTCGAGGCCGGCGCTGAAGTTCTCGTCGTCGTCGCCCGAGCAGGACGCCGCCAGCGTCAACATCAAGAGCGCCGCCAGCGATGCTGGCCGGGTCGGCCTGGGAGGCAGGTTCAAGTCATTCATGTTTTGAACCTAGCAGCCCGCGCACGGACAGACCACGCGGCTAATCGGCACAGCGCGACCTGTCACCCTGACCCCACAACGCGAGTGTGCGATGCACACTATCGCCGCGGCGATAGGTCGAGCTTCACACCAGGCGTGCTGGGATCTCGCTCGCTCGGCTGTGGCGGCTCGTCCGGCGTGCCCTCGGGCGCGCTCGGATCGGCTTTGGGCGCGTCTTTTTGGGGGTCCGCCTCGGATCCGTCGGGCCCGAGCGCGCCGGGCTTGATCGCGCCGGGCTTGATCGCGCCGGGCTTGGCTCCGCCGCCGGCCCCAGGGTCCTTCGCAGGCCCCTCTGGCCGCGGGCCCGATGGGCCCGGTGGCTCCGCCGGCCCCCTCGGACCCATGTCCACCGGGCCAGACGCGCCGGGATCTTCAAAGCCGTCGGGCTCGAGCTCGTCGACGCCGTCACCCAGCAGCTCGGCCTTCTTGCGCTCGCGCTCGGCCTGCTCCTCGAGCTCGATCAGCTCGAGCCAGCGCTCGTCGTCGAAGCTCACCGCGCCGTCTTCGGCGACCACGAACTCGACGTCCATGGCCGCGGGGCGGATGAAGGCGTCGGGCTCGGAGTGGATCTTGACGGCCCGAAAAGCCTGCGCCAGGCAGGTGCTGATCTCCGGGTCCAAGCTGCCGCGCTCGACCCGGTTGACGACCGTGTCGCCGTCGCGGTCGAAGAGGTTCAGCGCGCTGATCTCGTAGGCGCCCGGGCTCACCCGCCCGCGCAGGCAAGGCAGGCCACGGCGCGCGGCCTGAGCCTGCTCGCGGCGCAGGGCCTTGGCGAAGCGCTCGGTCCCGGCCTCGCGGAAGAAGCCCAGGCTGACCCAATAATAGACGTCGACGAAGTAGGCGAAGCTGTCGCGGCTCTCGGGGAAGCGCTGCTTGCCGAGCATCTCGAGCAGGCAGTTCTCCATCTCTTCGTCGTCGAAGCCCGAGTCGAGCACCTCGGTCGCGAGTACGCCGCCGTCGACGGACACCCGCGCGCGCAGCTTGATCTGGCCCTCGGGCACGCCCACCCAGGCCTGCTCGCCCTCGACCTCCCCCGGAGACATGGTCTGGATCGCCCGCTCGACGAAGCAGACCGCGGCGGGCCTGCGCATCTCCTGGGCGATCTCACCGAAGCGCACGCGCTCGATGCTCGTCAGGCCCTTGGCCGAGGGCTCGAGCAGCACGCCCTCGGAGGACATGTGCACGGCGTCGCGCAGGTACTCCTCGGCCTGGGCTTGCGTGACCTTTCCTTCCTTGGCGACGCGCTCTCGGTTGCAGGCGCTCGCGCCCACCAGCGTGGTCATGACCACGGCCACCGCGGCCAGCGAGAACGCGCGCGACCTGGAGCGAAGACGAGGCAGCGAGCGCGCCCCGGCCGACGCGCGTGCGCGTCGAGCAAAACGGCGACCTCGCCTCGATTGCGTGGGCATCACTCGAGTCATCGTCTGCGAGTCGGTTTTCTAACACCGGGCCTCGGCAGCGCAAACCCGTGCATGCTTGCACCAGCGCCCCCGGAGCTGGGATAGTCGCCGCGCTCGATGGCCGACCTGCAAAAGACCCCTCTCCACGCCGCCCACGTCGCCGCCGGCGCGAAGCTCGTAGACTTCGCGGGTTGGCACATGCCGGTGCAGTATCAGGGCATCCTCGCCGAGCACCGGGCCGTGCGCGAGGGCGCGGGGCTCTTCGACGTCTCGCACATGGGCGAGATCGACTTTCAGGGCCCCGGGGCGCTGGCCGTGGTCCAGGGCCTGGTCAGCAACGACGTCAGCAAGCTCGTCGACGGCCAGGCGCTCTACACCGTGACCTGCCTGCCCAGCGGCGGCATCGTCGACGACTGCATCGTCTACCGCCGGGCCGCCGACGACCTCCGCATCGTCGTCAACGCCTCGAACATCGCCAAGGACGCGGCCCACTTCCGCGAGTACGCCGACTTCGCCGGCGGCGTCGATGCGCGCGGGGCCTGCGAGATCGTCGACCGCTCCCCCGAGACCGCGCTGATCGCCGTGCAGGGCCCCCAGGCCCGGGCGCTGTGCGCCAAGCTCGGCGGCGAGAACCTGCTCGAGCTGGGCAACTTTCACTTCGGCCCCGGCGAGCTCGCCGGCGTGCCCGTGGTCGCCGCGCGCACCGGCTACACCGGCGAGGACGGCTACGAGCTCTTCGTCGACGCCAAGGACGGTGGCGCCAGCGCCAGCGCGCTGTGGAACGCCCTGATCGAAGCCGGCGCTGCGCCCTGCGGCCTCGGAGCCCGGGACACGCTGCGCCTCGAGGCCCGCCTGAGCCTCTACGGCAACGACATCGACGAGACCACCACGCCCTACGAGGCCGGGCTCGGCTGGGTCGTCAAGCCCAAGGCCAGCGACTTCATCGGCCGCGAGGCCCTGCTCGCCCAAAAGCGCGAGGGCGTCGATCGCAAGCTCGTCGGCTTCGTGGTCGAGGGCAAGGGCACCGCCCGCGGCGGCTGGAGCGTCGCCTCCGGCGAGGGCCCCGACGCCCCCGTCCTCGACGAGACCCGCTACCGAGTCACCAGCGGCGCCCCGGCCCCGACCGTGGGCGGCTCGATCGGCCTGGCCTACGTGCCCGCGACCATGAGCGAGCCCGGCACCACGCTGTGGCTGCGCAGCCGCCACAAGACCATCACCGCCAAGATCGTCAAAGGGCCGTTTTACAAGCGCCCGCAATAGCTCCACCAGACAAGCCCAAGACAGACTCACGATGAGCGACCTCCCCGAGAACTACCGCTTCACCAACGACCACGAGTGGGCCCGCCGCAAGAACGACGGCAACATCCTCGTCGGTATCACTGCCCACGCCGTCGAGCAGCTCGGCGACATCACCGCGGTCGGGCTCCCCGAGGTCGGCGACGCCCTCGAGGCCGGCGATCGCTTCGGCGACATCGACTCGGTCAAGGCCGTCTCCGACCTCTACGCGCCCATCGCCGGCAAAGTCGTCGCCGTCAACGGCGAGCTCGACGACGCCCCCGAGGCGATCAACGAGGACCCCTACCAGGCCGGCTGGATGATCGAGCTCCTGCCCGACGACCCCGCCGCCTTCGAGGCCCTGCTCGACGCCGCGGCCTACCGCAAGCTGCTCGCCGAGGCCTGAGTGACCACGCCCAAGCTCGACCCCGCGCTCGCCCGCTACCGCGAGGACTACCCGATCCTCGCGGACAGCGTGTACATGAACAGCAACAGCATGGGCGCCATGCACCGCGACAGCCACGCGGCCATGGCCGCCTACTTCGAGCTGTGGGCGCGCGAGGGGGTCGAGGCCTGGGACCACTGGCCAGCCTTCATCGACGAGACCGCCGACACCGTCGCGCGCTTCTTCAACGGCGGCGTGGGCAACACCAGCTTGGGCGAGAACGTGGCCACCTTTCAGGCCCGCATCGCCAGCGCCCTCGACTACGGCGAGCGGCCCAAGGTGGTGATCGAGTCGCTGATGTTCCCCAACGTGATCTACGTGTGGGAGCGCTACCGTCGCCTGGGCGTCGAGCTCGAGCTGGTGCCCAGCGACGACGGCGTGAACATCACGACCGAGCGCATGCTCGCCGCCATCGACGAGCGCACCGCCCTGGTCTCGATCTCCCACGCCGTCTACGTGTCCGGCGCCCTGCTCGACGTCGCGGCGATCTGCGCCCGCGCCCACGAGGTCGGGGCGCTGGTCATGTGCGACGTCTACCAGACCGCCGGCGTGCTCCCCATCGACGTCCAGGCCTGGGACCTCGACCTGCTGGTCGGCGGCAGCCACAAGTGGCTGTGCGGCGGCCCGGGGACCTGCTTTTTGTGGGTCAGGCCCGAGCTGCGCGAGCGCCTGGCCCCGATGAACACCGGGTGGATGGCCCACGCGGATCCCTTCGCCATGTCCCCCGCGCCGATCCGCTACGCCGAGGGCCCCTGGGGGATGATCGCCGGCACCCCCTCGGTGCCCGCCTACTACGTGGCGCGCAAGGCCTACGAGAACCTGCTCGAGGTCGGCGTCGAGCGCATCCGGGCCCACAACCTCGCGCTCTCGCGGATCGTCATCGATCGCGCCCAGGCGGCCGGGCTCGAGGTGCACTCCCCCCTGAACGACGACGCGCGCACCGGCTTCGTGGCCGTCGACTTCCCCGGCAGCCGAGCGGTCAGCCAGCAGCTGATCCAAGCGCGCTTCAAGCACGATTGGCGCCCCGACTGCGGCCTGCGCATCGGGCCGCACTTTTACAGCACCGAAGACGAGGTCCAGCGCATGATGGACCGGGTCATCGAGCTCGCCCGCGCCCAGGGCTGAGCCACAGCCACGCGCTGGGCCGACGCTCGCCCTCCCCAACGCTCGCCCACCCGAGGGATCGGCTCGTGCGGGTCGTCCCCAGGCTGGGTGAGCTCGGACGAGGCACCGGCGAGGCCCGCGCTGGCGCCTGCGAGCGCCTCCACGCCCGGCTCGCGGCAATCATTCACGGCGGTGCTACGTTCTACTCGCCGTGGCCAGCTACGAAGACATCAAGCGACGCGTCCAGGCCCGGGACCCGGAGCACGCCGCCAAGCGCACCCGCGCCTTCTTGCTCGGCAGCGTCGTCCTGACCCTGGCGCTCTACTTCCTGCCCTACCTGTGGCAGCCGGGCTTTTACCTCGGGCTCCCGCTGATCTGGCTGTCCACCTTGGTCCACGAGCTCGGCCACGGCTTCACGGCCGCCCTGCTCGGGGCCGAGTTCGACAAATTCGTGATGTACCCCGACGCCTCCGGAGCCGCGACCTGGTCCGCGGGCGCGAGCTTCGGGCCGCTGCGCCGGGCCCTGGTCGCCGCCGGCGGCCTCGTCGGACCAGCGATCGTCGCCGCCCTCGGCTTCGCCCTCGCGCGCAAGCCCAAGCCCGCCCAGGTCACCTTGCTCGTCGGCCTCTTCGCCCTCGCCGCCATCGCCGTGATCGTCGTCCGCAACGGCTTTGGCTGGGCCTTCGTCGCCGGCCTCGGCCTGATCATCGGCCTCCTCGCCACCCGCGAGCGCCCCGAGGTCGCCCAGGTCGGCCTCGTCTTCTTGTCGACGCAGCTGGCCATGAGCGTGTTCTCCCGCGGGGACTACCTGTTCATGGAGTACGCCGACACCGCCCAGGGTCAGATGCCCTCCGACGTCAGCCAGATGGCCGACGCCCTGTTTGGGCCCTACTGGCTATGGGGCGGGCTGTGCGGGCTGTTCTCCGTGCTCGTCCTCGGCCTCGGCCTGCTGATCTTCTTCCGCGGCTTCGAGGGCTTGAGGCGCCTCGCCCACGGCTCCGGTCACGACTCCGCGGGCTGAGGCCGGCCTCTCGCTCGCCTCACATCCCCCCGGCCTTCGCCGCGACCACCAGCGACTCGACCCGCTGGCGGACCGCCGCGGGCAGGCGGGTGTCGCCCAGATCCAGGAAGCCACGCACGATCAGGTCGCGGGCGGCGTCCTCATCGAGCCCCGAGGCCATCAGGTAGGTGAGCTTGTCTCGGCTGATCATCCCGACCGAGGCCTCGTGCGACAAGCTGGTGCCCTCCACCCGCGCGAGCAGCTCGGGCACCGAGAGGATCTCGCCCGCATCCCCGAGCTTGAGCCCGTCACAGCCCAAGAACCCGCTGGTGTCCGCCGCCTCTCCCACCAGGCGCGCCCTGGTGTGGATCGTGCCCCCAGCGGACACCATCCGGGTGATCTGCTCCGAGCGCGCGCCGGCGCCTACGAGCCGCGTCTCGGACTCGGAGACGCGCCGCGACCCCTCCGGGGCGAACAGGACGCTGCGATCGATCTCGCTCGCGCCGGCCTCGAGCGCCGAGCGGCTCACGCTGGTGTGCGTCCCGACCTGGGCGACCGCGACCGAGGTCGCGGTGCAGCGCGCCCCGGCCTCGAGGCGGCTGTAGCCGTAGCTGAAGATCTCCATGCTCGGGCCCCAGTGCTCGACGGTGATCGACGAATAGGCCGCGCCCGGGCGCAGATAGGTCTCGGAGATCGAGATATGCCGGCCCGCGTGGACCGAGCGCGGCACGGCCGTGCCCGAGATCAGCTCCACGTCGGCGCCCTCGTCGATCAGCGTGATGTCGTGGGTGAACTGCCGCGCCTGAGGCTTCTCGAACAAGGTGAAATTCTGCACCGGCAGCCGGAGCTTGGCGCCGGGCCTGACCCACAAGAAGTGGCCGATGGGGTCATCCATCTGCTCCGCGGCCTCGCGGATGTGCTCGTTCTCCTCGGGGCTCACCAGCCCAAACATCAAGTCCTGGACGAAGTCGAACTTCTGGAGCGCCTCGGCCAGGGGCATCAAGACGACCTCGGGGTGGTTGGAGTGCGCGACCTTCAAGGCCTGGTCGGCCAGCACCGAGGTAGCGGCCCGCTGGCCTTCGTCTTCGAAGCCCACCTCTCGGAGGAGCGCGATCTCATCTTCAGTCAACATGTCGATTCCTTTGGTTGGGTGTACCCGTGACGCTGAATGTGGCGGAAGGCGGCCACCGGATCCCCGCTGTGGACGATCCGGCCATCGACGAGGATGTGCCCACGAGTCGCGCGCACGTGCTCGAGGATCAGGCCAGTGTGGGTGATGATCAGCCCCGCGCGCGCCCCCTCGGGGTCGCGGACGAGGCGATCGATGGCGCGACCGAGGGCGTGAATGTGCTCGAGGTCGACGCCGCTGTCGGGCTCGTCGAAGAGCGCGACCTTGGGCGCCTGCAACGCGAGCTTGAGCACCTCCCAGCGCTTGAGCTCGCCCCCCGAGAAGCCCACGGCCAGGGAGCGCGCCTCGAAGGTGCCGAGGTCCAGGGCCTCCGCCGCCTGGTGCAGGCGCTCGGCGCCCCCCAGCGCCCGAGCGAAGTCCGCGATCCGGACGCCCGCGATCGCCGGAGGGCGCTGAAAGGCCAGCCCCAGGCCCAGCCGGGCCCGGGCGTCGGGCGGCAGCTCGACGATCGAGCGCCCGCCCATGCGAATGTCGCCGGAGGTGACCTCGAAGGGCGGCAGGCCCATCACCGCCGCGAGCAGGCTCGACTTGCCGGAGCCGTTGGGCCCGAGCAGCACGTGCAGCTCCTTGGGCGCGATGGTCAGCGACACCCCCCGGAGCACTGGGGTCCTGGCGACGGCGACGTGCAGGTCGATGATCTCCAGCGTGGCCGGAGCTGTGGATGTGGTCATGCTTGGTTCCCTCGGGTATTTGTGCCAATCGATATTGCTGCTGGCCGTCGAGTGACATCACGACATTTCAGCCTGCACGGCCCGCTCAGATATGATGCAAAAATCTGGCGCTGCCGCGCGAACACGTGGGTGAAAGCGAGAGGCCAATCTGCAAGAGTCGCGGTGTCATCAAATTCCTTTCTTCCGTGGTGTTCCTCATCCGAAAGACGGCACCTGGGGACATATATGACGTTCAGCCGTCGTTCTCTCGAAATGAAACTATGATGACCGTTAAATAAAAATAACAACATTCCTCCTTCATACCCGCGTCCCTCATGATCAGTGTAGAAAGCCCCCAACTCGACCGCAATCGGCCTTTATCACCGGTCGAGTGAGGAAGGCCGCAATTTCCCCCATCGCTCTCCACGCGGGAGCATGGCCCCACATCCCGCGCTCATTTTTTGCCCAATGCCCTCAGGCCGGCGGCCCGAGGTAGAGCGCATCCACATCGGCATCGGCATCGGCATCGGCATCGGCATCGTGCTCGGGGTTGGCCGCCCACAGCCCTCGACTCGGCCCACGCGAAGTCGAGCTCGATCCCGACGCCGACTCGCTGCCGTCTTCGTCGCTCGTTCCATCACTCGCCCCTTCGTCACCGCCACCCGTGGTGCAAGCGAGCAGAGACAACCAAGTGCAAACGACGGCGCCATGGCGAAGACCACGGTCGCCGACGTGGCCCTCGCGCTCGAGCAAGAATGCGTGCGCCACCGAGGCGCAGCCTGCCCCGGGTGCTACTTACAGGGCCCGGCGTACTGGTACTTTTTCCACGGGCAGTTGCCATAGACGGCCTCGAAGGTCCGCCCGTCACAGCCGCAGTACTCGCGCACGCCCTTCTTGCAGGACAGCGTCGCGTCGCACTCCCAAACGGCGTCGCAGCCCTCGGCGCCGATGCAGGTCTCGCCCTCCAGGCAGGCGCCCTTCTCGAGGGGATCACAGGTGAGATCCTCTCGATCGGCGACGGGCGCGGAGCCGCCGGCAGCACCACCGCCGCCGCCACCACCCGCGCCGCTGCCACCCACGGCGGGCTCCTCGGCCTCGGGCGCCTTTTCGGCCTCCTCCTTGGTCGCCTCCGCCTCCTTGGTCGCGTCGGCGTCCGCGGCCTTCTCGGCCTCGGCGAGCTTGGCCTCGCGGGCCGCGTCTGTCTCGGCCTGGTCCTCTTCTTCGGACTTCTTGCAGCCGACGGCGGCGAACAGGGACAGGCAGAGCGAGGCGGTGAGCAAAGAGCGGGAGCGAAGCCGGAGCATGGCCCCGGGAGTCTACCCCGAAGGTGCCGCGCTCAGAAGGGGCGGGCGTCGTGGAGCTGGACCAGCGCCTGGCTATCACCAAACTTCATATCACCAGGACGCCCCATGCCCCCCATTGAGAATTGGACTTCGTCTCGAGCAACGAAGCTGGGATCGTCGATGCGGGTATGTACGAACACGGGGATCGGCAGCGGCCCGAGGTGCTGCGCCATGAGCGGCTTGACCTCCGCCCAGTCGAGCCCGCCGTTTCCACAGCCCAGCTGCGGAAAGGACACGCTGCGGATCCCCTGCGCCTCGTACTCGGCGACGAACTTGCGCAGCCCCGCCTCGATCCACTCCAGCTTGGAGGGCGACCTCCAGTGCTGCTTGGTCGGGAAATTAAGCACCCACTCGTTGGGCGTCCGAAACAGGTATAGCTTGCCGACCTCGAGATCGCCCGAGTCACAAAAACTGCGGTAGCGCTCGAACATCACGGGATAGCGACGCTTGAACTCCCGCGCGAGCCCCTTGCCCATGACCCCCACGGTGTTGACCGTGTTGACGAGGGTCTGAGCAGGCGACTCGAAGATGTCGTGGCAGACGTAGTGAAGCATGGCTTCCGGTGGCGCTCCTCACCCATGGTGACCCCTGAACAGGGGCCCTGGCAACCGAGCACCTCGCGCCCCGCCGAGATCCGGGCCACCTGGCGACATCGCCGCCTCAGTGCCGGCAGTAGGCCTCCGCCCCCAGCAGCTCGACCGCGTCCACCGCCCCGCCAGCGCTCAGCTCGAGCGCCCCATCGGGCCGCCCTTCACCGTCGATCTCCCACCACAGCGCGCTCGCCTCCCGGGGATGATTGCCGAGCTCGGCCATGGTCGCCGCGTCGAAGAGCCGCCCGTTGATCACCGTGTACGCGACCTGCTCCGACACGCGGATGTCCGCCAGCGGATCCCCGGCGATGATCGCAATGTCGGCCAGCTTCCCGACCTCGAGGGAGCCGAGCGCCGCGTCGAGGCCGATGTAGTGCGCCCCGTCGATGGTCCCCGCGCGCAGGGCCTGGTGCGGGCTCATCCCGCCTTGGACCAGCATCCACAGCTCCCAGTGCGCGGCCAGGCCCTCGCGCTGGCCGTGCGCCCCCAAGTTGACGCGCACGCCGGCCGCGCGCAGCTCGTTGGCCACGCTCGCTGCCCGGACGTGGTTCCAGTCGCCCTCGCCCACGTGCATGGGTCGGCGCGCCCGTGGATCCACGAACTCCCGGGGCACGTAGCGAAGCAGGCGCTCGTTCGCCCACACATCGGTGTGCTGATACCAGTAGTTCTCGCCCCACACGCCGCCGTAGGCCACGCCCAGCGTGGGCGTGTAGCCCACCTCGGTGTGCCCCCACAGCTGGCGGACGTCGTCGTAGATCGCGGCGACCGGGATCGCATGCTCGACCCCCGTGTGCCCGTCGACGACCATGGTCATGTTGTGCTCGAAGAGCGAGCCGCCCTCGGGCACGACCATCATCTCGAGCTCGCGGGCGGCCTGGAGCACCTTTTGGCGCTGGTCGCGACGCGGCTGGTTGTAGCTCTTGACCGAGATCGCGCCGATCGCCTTCATCCGCCGCATGTGCATGCGGGCGTCGTCGAGGGTCTCGATCTTCGCGCGGAAGGAGCCCTCCGCCCCGTAGAGGATCGTGCCCGTCGAGAAGATCCGCGGGCCCACGGTCTCGCCGGCGGCGACGAGCTCCGACGAGGAGAAGATGCTCAGGCTGTCGTTGCTGGGGTCGTGGACCGTGGTCACGCCAAAGCCCAGCTCGGCGTAGTGCAGCCAGTTTTGCTCGGGCTGCATGCCCCGGCGGGCCTGGGCCCCGTGGGCGTGGACGTCGACCAGGCCGGGGATCAGCGTGTGACCCGAGACGTCGACGCGGGTGGCGTCCGCGGGCACGGTGACCTGGTCCTCCGGGCCGACGGCGACGATGCGATCCTGGTCGATGATCAGCGTGCCGCGCTCGATGATCTCGTCGCCCTTCATGGTCACGATCTTGCCGCCGACCAGGGCCAGCTTGCCCGTGGGGCGATCGCGGTCCACGGAGAAGCCGACGTTGACGGCGGTGATCTTCGGCTCGGGCTTGGGCTTGTTCTCGGGCGCCTCTTCGCCAGCGTCAGCCGAGTCAGCCGAGTCAGCCGGTTCGCTGGGCTCGCCCAGGAATTCGAATACGTCCTCGAGACTGCGGGTGTGCAGCTCCGGGCCCAGCACCCAGCGCAGCGACGCGCCGTCGGCCGACCAGTTCACGAACCACCCCGCGTCCTCGCTGACCGCAGCCATGGGCAGGCCGCCGCCCTCGGGGCCGACCTCGATCACCCCTCCGGTCTTGGGGAAGGCGGCCACGTGCACGCGGAAGCCCTCGATGTAGGCCAGCCAGCGGCCGTCGGGCGAGACCACGAATTGCTCGGCGCGCGCGCTCTTGGCGTGCTCCCGGCGCTCGCGGCCGTCGAGGCCGACGCTGGCGAGGATCCGCGCGTCGTCCTGGCCGCCGTCCATGAAGAACAGGCGATCCGAGCCGGCGCCAAAGTGGGGCTGCTCGCCCTCGCGGCTGATCCGAACCTCGGCCTGCGTCTGCTCGTCACCAGAAGACGCGCGCGAGCGTCCGCGCTTGCGGGTCGGCTGCGCCGCGAAGGGCACGGCGAAGATGCCCCGGTCGTCGGACCAGCGCGGCGAGAACAGGCCGCCGCCGCTGACCCGGCGATAGACCACGTGGGCGCCGTCCGGTGAGATCACCGGCTCGACGTAGTGCCCCGGCCGCGGGCTGACCACCCTGCCCTGCTCGCCGCCGGCGATCGGCAGCACGCGCACGGACCCGAGCTCGGCGTCGTCCCAGCTCACGTAGGTGACGAAGCGCCCGTCCCGAGACACGCTCGGGTAGTACTCGAGGTGCTCGTCTTGGCTGGTCAGGCGCCGGACCGCGCCGCTTTGCATGTCGCGGACGTAGAGCTTGCCGAGGGCCTGGTAGATCAGCTTGCTGCCGTCGGGGGTCAGCTGCGGCCAGCGCAGGACCTTGACGTCGATCTGCTCGGGGGCGACGTCGACGGCGTAGCGCAGGGCCTCGCCCACGCGCCGGCTGGCCTGGACATGAAAGGGGATCTCCGCGGCCTCGCCACCTTCGGCGGACACGCGGTGGAGCTTGCCGCCGGCCCAAAACACGATCCCCTGGTTGTCGGGGGTCCAGGCCATCTGCGGATAGACGCCGTGGATCGCCCAGGTCTCCTGCATGTCGCGGTCGAGGCCGTCGTAGACCGGCCACTCGCGCCCGCTGTCGAGGTCGCGCACGAAGAGCACCGACTTCAGCCGGACGCGGCGCACATAGGCCAGGCGCGCGCCGTCGGGCGAGGGCGTCGGGCGGACCGCCCCGCCGGCGCCCCCCACGAAGGACTCGAGCCGCCCGTCCTCGAGATCCAGGCGGCGGATCACGTAGATCTGGCCGTTGGGATCCTTGTTGTAGTCAAAGGTCCCGCCCGGGGTCATGTCCTCGGAGAAGTAGAGGTAGCGCCCGTCCGGCGAGAACACCGGCTCGCCCGCGTCCTTTTGCTCGGTGCGCTTTTTGGTCAGCTGCACGCCCTTGCCACCCGCGCGGTGGTAGAGCCACATCTCGCCGGCGCCGATGCTGCGCCGCGAGGTGAAGTGCTTGCGCGCGACGATGTACTCGCCGTCGGGGCTCCAGGCCGGCGCGCTGAGCAGGCGAAAGCCCTCCTTGCTCACCTGCCGCGGCTCGCCGGAGCCGTCGGCGGCGACCACCCAGATGTTGTCGCCGCCGCCCCGATCGCTGGTGTAGGCCACCCACTGGCCGTCGGGTGAGAAGCGCGGCTGCATGTCCCAGGCCATGCCCTGCGTCAGCGCCCGCGCCTCCCCGCCCGCGATCGGCAGCAGATAGAGATCCCCCAGGAGGTCGAAGACGATCTGGCTGCCGTCGGGGGAGAGGTCGAGGTTCATCCACGTCCCCGTGGTCGTGTCGATGGCGATCTCCTGGCTGGAACCCGGAGGCTCGTCCACGTTCCAGGCGCACTTGGCCGTGTCTCCAGAACCCTCGGCCTGCGCCGACCCCGGACAGCGCGCGGGTGGCTCCATGCCCGGCAAACCCGCGGTCGCGCTCGGCGGATCCATCACCTCTGTCTGCGGCGTCGATGATGTGGGCGCACAGGCGACAATCACAGACATGCTGGCGAGGCCGAGCACCCTGGAGGTTCGGGTCCATAGCAAGCTCATGGCGGGGCACTCTCGCATACAATTTCGGCAGAAGATTGTGGCGTACGTCGCGCCCCTCGTGTTTGATTTAGAAGGCGACCACAGGGTCAGAATCGCCCCGCTGAAGCTCACGAATGGCAACTGTATTTTTGTCTAGACATGCGCGACATCGAGCGCCAAGAACGTTCAATACCACCCATAAATAGTGTTTTTTGCTCGAATTCACTCGTTGGGAGATCTCCCGAGACAAAAATTCCCGACGAGACCGCGCGTTGCCGAAATTCCTGATCTGGGTGCAACAAATTTTCTTGCGCTCAATCCGGTAATCAGGCTTAACTCTTTGCACGAACTGATCTTTGGACCCACCCGGGGTTTTGACCCGCCCCAACCGCTCGCTGGGCCCCAAAAATCGCCAAGTTCCCTAGACCCGATCGAGGCTCGAGATGACCGCCAAGCGCCGCACCAATGCCCTCGCCGCCCTGCTCCTCGTCCCGACCCTGGGCATGTCTTCGGGCTGTGCGCTCCTCGACGCGCTCACGGAGACCAGCGCCGTCGTCGACGTTTTTGCGACGAGCCACGGCGAGCCCGATGACGAGGGCAACCTGCCCTCTCGCAACGGCCACCAGGTCATCTTCGTCAATGACATGGGCTGGGAGATCTTCATCGACGACGCGGTGATCACCACCGAGGGCGTCACCTTGCGCAGCTGCGACGGCGAGGACTTCGAGGTCGAGTTCTACTGGGGCGCGCTCGCCGAGACCTTCGACGAGAACCCCGACTACGACGTCACCGGCCTCGGCGGCGTCCGGGCGACCACTGGCCAATACTGCGACGCGCTCGTCGACTATGGCCCCTCGGCCGAGGGCATGGACAATCCCGCCGCCGAGGGCAGCACCGTGTTCCTCTCGGGCTCCGCGGTGAAGGGCGACATGCACATCGACTTCGAGTGGCGGACCGATCTGGCGCTCACCGTCGACGTCGATGTCAGCAAGATCCAAAACGGCCGCCCCTTCGACATCCAAGATGGCGCGTCGTCTGCGAAGAAGCTGACCATCGCCAAGAGCTACACCGGCTTCTTCGCGGGCATCGACTTCGAGGACGAGCTCAGCCAGGCCGACGTCGACTCGCTGCTGATCGACACCCTCCAGCAGACCACGCTGGCCTACGCGGGGACCATCGCGCCTCAGTGACCCTGCCCCAACCGGTGGCCGACCGGTGGCCGACCGGTGGGTGGAGGCATCTCCACCCCGAGGCGCTTCGGAGGGCTTCGCGCCAGCGGCGCGAGGCCCTCCGTGATCGCGCCGAGCACCGGCCGCGTGGCTGGAGGGATCTCTGGAACGCTGACTCACGCCACAAAGGTGCCGCCACAGTGCAAGTCCCCGCGCGACCGGGCTTGCGCCCCGAGCCTCGCGGCCCTTACCCTCCGCGCCGTGTCCAAAGACGACCACATCGAATTCGACGGCGTCGTCACCGAAGTCCTCACCGGCGGAATGTTTCGCGTGAAGATTGACGATGATCACCTGGTCATCGCTCACCTCGCCGGGAAGATGCGGAAATTCCGGATCAAGGTCGTTCTCGGCGACCGGGTGAAGGTCGCCGTCTCCCCTTACGACCCCAACCGCGGCCGAATCATCTACCGCGTGCGTTGACAAGCGACGGGCTGGCGCGAGGACACTCGCGCCGGCCGTACAATATGCCCATGGCCGAGCCGACCTCCGACCTCGAGCTTTTCGAAGCTTGGCGCCAGGGCGATCAACGGGCCGGCCGTGAGCTCTTTGCTCGCCACTTCGACGCCATCTATCGCTTCTTCCGCTCCAAGATCGACGACGAGTCGGCCGAGGAGCTGACCCAGCAGACCTTCATGGGCTGCGTCAAAGGTCGCGAGCGCTACCGCGGTGACGCCAGCTTTCGCACCTATCTCTACACAATCGCGCGCAACCGGCTGTACACCCACATCCGCGATCGCAACCGCCGAGACGCGGTGATCGAGGTTGGCCAGCAGTCCGTCGCCGATCTCGACCTCGGCTCGCCCACGCAGCAGATCGCGGTCAAGCGCGAGCACCAGCTCTTGCTTCGAGCCATGCGCCGGCTCTCCCTCGACATGCAGATCGCCCTCGAGCTGCACTACTGGGAGGGGCTGAGCGTGCGCGAGATCGCCGAGGTCATCGAGACCCCCGAGGGCACGATCAAGCGCCGACTCCAGCGCGCCCGCGCCCGCCTCGACGAGCTGATCACCGAGCTCACCGAAGACATCGAGCTGCGTCGCAGCACCACCGCCAACTTCGATCAGTGGGCTGGCGAACTGCGAGCCAGGCTCGCTCAAAAGGGCTGAGCATGCGCCGCGCTGGCCCCGAGGTCTTCGAGCCATGAGCGGGACACAGCACGTCAGCGAGCAGGTCCGCGGCCTCGTCGGCCAGGTCCTCGCCGATCGCTACGCGCTCGAAGATCTGCTCGGCGCCGGCGGCATGGGGGCGGTGTTTCGCGCCGAAGATCGCGGGCGCGGGCGCGAGGTCGCGGTCAAGGTCCTGCACCCCGACATCGGCAGCGACCCCTCGATCGCCAAGCGCTTCGATCGCGAGGCGATCAGCGCCGCGCGCCTCGATCACCCCAACATCGTCCGCGTCGAAGACCACGGCAGCACCGACGAGGGCATCAAGTATCTGGTCATGGAGCTGCTCGTCGGCGAGGAGCTCCACGCGCGCCTGAGCCCCGGGCGCCCGTGGCCGGTGGACGAGGCGCTGCGCGTGCTCGAGCAGATCCTCTCGGCCCTCGAGCACGCCCACGCCGCGGGCATCGTCCACCGCGACCTCAAGCCCGAGAACGTGTTCTTGACCAAGGACGCCGACGCCCCCGGGGGCGAGCGGGCCAAGCTCGTCGACTTCGGCATCGCCAAGCTGCTCGACGCCGACGGGGCCGTGGAGGTCCTGACCCGCGCGGGCATGGTGTTTGGGACGCCGCGCTTCATGAGCCCCGAGCAGGCGGCCGGCGGCAAGATCGACGAGCGCAGCGACCTCTACGCCGTCGGGCTGATCGCCCACAACATGCTGACCGGGGAGGTCCCCTACGACGGCGAGGACGTGGCCACGATCTTGCGCAAGCAGATCATGGCCCCGACCCCTCCCCTGCCGACCTCGGTCCCGGCGCCGGTCGTCACCTTCATCGAGTCGCTGCTCGAGAAGTCGCGCCACGATCGCCCCGCCTCGGCCAGCGCCGCCCTGGCCACGGTCCGCGCCCTGCGTGAGGCCGCGGCCGTCGAGCGACCCCAGACCGCCCCGACCAGCCTCGAGGACGCCCCCACGGGCCCGCAGCAGCTCGAGGACGAGCGCGCCCTGCTGCCCAGCGACCCCCCGGCGATGGTCGGGCACCTCGTCGCCGGGCGCTATCAGCTCGACGCCCTACTCGGCCTCGGGGGCATGGGCGCGGTGTTTCGGGCCCGCGATCTCGGGGGACCCGCGGGCACCCTGGTCGCCGTCAAGATCCTCCACGCGGCCTACGGGGACGACGAGGAGATCAGCGCCCGCTTCCAGCGCGAGGCCGAGACCGCCGCCCGCCTCGAGCACCCCGGCATCGTCCCCGTCCTCGCCCACGGTCAGACCCCCGGCAAGTCCGGCGCGGCGCAGTACCTGGTCATGCCCCTGCTCGAAGGCCAGGAGCTGCGCGCGCTGACCGGGCGACCCATGGACCCCGCCCGCGCCCGCGCCCTGATGCTCCAGGTGTTCGCGGCCCTCGAGTACGCCCACGCGCGCGGGGTCGTCCACCGCGACCTCAAGCCCGAGAACGTGTTCGTGCTCCCCGGCTCGCGCACGGATCCCCAGGCCGACGAGCACGTGTTCCTCGTCGACCTCGGCCTCGCCAAGATCAGCGAGGCCGGGCCGAGCTCGCGGGTGCTCACCCAGCTCGGCCAGGTGTTTGGGACCCCGGCCTACATGAGCCCCGAGCAGGCCCGGGGCGAGGCCGTCGACGGGCGCACGGACCTCTACGCCGCGGGCATCATCTTCTACGAGCTGCTCGCAGGGCACCCGCCCTTCGTCGGCGATCCGGTGATCCTGCTGCACGCGCAGATCCAGACCCAGCCGATGGCGCTGCCCAAGTCGGTGCCCCCGGCGCTGCGCGAGTTCGTGGACGCGCTGCTGGTCAAAGATCGCGAGCGGCGGATGCCCGACGCCGCCACGGCCTGGCGCGCGCTCGAGCAGGCTGACCTCGAGCGCCGAGATCCCCTGCCCACGGGCACCATCCCCGCGCTGGTGCCCGCCTCCGCGAGCGCCCCGATCGTCATCGATCCCAGCGCGCCGACCGGGCCGCAGCCCAACCTCGGAACCCAGGCCACCGGCCCCAGCCCCGCGCTGCCGCCCCCGCAGCCGCGCGCGAGCCAGCGCCAGCTCGCCCTCGCCGCGGCCGCGGCCCTCGTCCTGATCACCATCGGCGCCCTCGCCTTCGCGTGGTCCGGCGACGACCCGGAGTCGCGCACGAGCGGAGAGGACCTCGTCGGCCTGCGCATCGCCGAGGACCCCGACTCGCCCATCCCCAAGCCCGACGAGTCCGTCTACCTCGAGATCGATCGCACCTTGCTGGCCAAGGAGCGCGAGCGGGCCCTCGAGCTGATCCGCGTCGCCCGTGATCGCTTCCCCGCCGACGCCGGCCTGCTGTGGCGCGAGGGTCGGGCGCTCTCCGGTGGCCGCGACAAGGGCGATCGCATCGAGGCCCTGCTGCGCTACGCCGAGGCCCTCGAGGCCGATCCCAGCCTCAGCGAGGAGACCGAGTTCGAGGCCGAGCTGCTCGGCCTGCTGCGCGACCCCAAGCTGCGCGAGACCGCCGTCGACCTCGCCGTGCGCGAGCTCGGCGCCAGCGGCCACAGCTTCTTGCTCGAGGTCATCAACGACACCGAGGCCCCGCCCGACTACGACGCCCGCCAGCGCATCTTGGGGGTCCTGCGCGGCGACCCGAGCACCTGGGCGCGGGTCGACCTCCCCCGCCAGCGCGCCCTCGATCTCGACCAGGCCCACGCGGCCAAGCAGCCGTGCACCGCCTTCTCGAGCGCCCTCGCCGAGGCCGTGGCCAACCCCGATCCGGCGATCTTCCCCACGCTCTACGCCCGCGGCCTCGAGGTCCCCGAGGCGCCGGGCGCCGGAGAGAGCGCCGAGCAGTGCAGCGGCCTCGACGACGCGCTCGCGGCCGCTCGCAAGCAGCTGGCCAAGGCTCACCCCGAGGCCGCCGCGCTCCAGCGCGCCGGCGGGCGCAAGAAGAAGAGCAACAAGAAGAAGTTCCGCTTCCCCGGCTTTTGAGCCGCGCGCCCGCGCTCAAAAGTCGACGAGGACCTGGGCGTAGGCGAAGTGGCGCTGGGCCTCGCCCGTCAGGTGGCGACCGCCCGAGAGGTAGGAGATCAGCATCCACCCGAGGTCGAAGCGCAGCCATCCCCAGCGCACCCGGCCCTGGAGCTCGAGCTCGTCGGCGGCCCAGGGGTCGTCGTTGTCCGGGTCGACCCCGACGAGCTTCCCGCCGGTGTCCAGCCAGCGCCCGCCGGGCTCGGGCAGCGCGAAGAGGTGGTTGATCAAGTTGAGGTCGAGGGTCACGCCGCCGAGCTTGCTGCGCCCTTGCAGGCCCAAGGCCGCGTCCACCACGTTGAGCGCACGAAAGCGATCGGCGTTGCCAAACCACCGGTGGCGGGCCATCCACGGCGAGTCGAAGTCGTGGCTGGCACCCTCGGCGCAGGGCGTGAGCCCCGAGACCTCCGTGGTCGTGCACTGCGTCCCGCTCGCGTAGTCGAGGCGCGCGAGGCCGCCGAGGTGGACGCCCTCCCAGCTCGGGCCGCCGCCCAGCCCGCGAGGATCGAGGTACTCGACCTGCAGGTGGGTCAGGCCGGCGAGGTGTCGACGCCGGACCCACTCGTCCTCCAGCGTGTCGATGGTCCCCGTCTGCAGGTAGCCCTCGAGGGTGTAGCGCAGCCCCGCCAGCGGCTCGCCGTGGGCGACCAGGCCCGGGGTGTAGAGGTTGCGGGCCTCGGCGTCATCGCGGCTGTGGCGGCCCCACACGGACAGCTCGACGTCCAGGGCCTCGCCGGCGAGGGGGCGGTGGGCCGCGGCTCGCCAGTCGACGTCGATCTCTCCGCGCAGGTGATCCACCAGCGGCTCGCTGGCCGAGAGCAGCGGCCGGGCCAGGGAGCCCGCGAACACATCGACGCCGCCGCCGCCCTCGAAGTCCGCGCGCAGGCGCAGCGCGTCCCACGAGCGCATGCCCGGGCCCCAGGGCGCGTTGCCGAAGATATGGCTGGTCCCGATCACGAACTCCTGGCGGCCGGCCTGGACCGTCAGCGCGCCGCGAGGGAGCGCCGCCTCGTACTCGACGAAGAGCTGGTGAAAGCCGCTGCGCGCGCTGCCGATGGGATCCGCGATCGTCCGCGCGTCCTGGAACTCCGCCCGCGCCCGCAGGCGACCCACGCGAAGCTCGAGGCGTGGGCGCAGGCGCACCGGCAAGGACAGCTTGGTCGCCGCTTCACCGTCCACGCTGCGCGTGTGGGTGAGCTGGCCACGGGTCATGATCATCAGCCCCGGGCGAAGCTCGACCCGCGGGCGCTCCAACTCGAGAACGGGCGGCTCGGGCTCGACGCTCCGCTCGTTTTGAATGCGCGTTGGCTTGGCCATCGCGTCGCCTTCAGGCGCGACCGCGAGACTCGACGCGAGCTCGGGCGCGTCGCCCTCGGGAGCCGCCTCGGGCTCGCTAGCCGCCCCACCCTCGCTAGCCGCCCCGTCCCCGCTAGCCGCCCCGTCCCCGCTAGCCGCCCCGTCCTCGGGGCTCGCCGCCGTGGCCTCCCCAGCGGGGGCGACACACAAGACGAGGGCGAGCCAGGGAGACAGCGCTGACATCGCCGTCGAGCATCGCAAACCGAGGCCTCCCACGCACGCCCCCACAGCGCTCAGCTCCGACTCACGCGCGCCACGTCCCGCGCAGATACGCGCGATCCGGCGTGCGCAAGGCGTCGGTCACCGCCACGCCGATGGGCTGCACGCCCAAGAAGAAGCCCAGAGCCCCCGCCGCGCCGAGGATCGAGACCCAGTCGAAGCGCGGCGGCCACAAGATCGCCGTCGAGCAGGCAGCGGCCAGCAGGATCTCGATGACGATGAAGGCCACGGCCAGCGCGCGCTTGCGACGGATCCACGCCCGCGGATCGATCGCGGAGACCAGCAGGGGCGCCCCCGCCTCGCCGACCAGGCGCCACTGCGTGTCCCCGCCCCGCTCGAGGCGACCCGCGATCCACACCGGCGCGTCCGTGCCCACGCTGACGCCGACCTGGCGCGGCCAGCCCCGCCCGCGCTTGGCCGCGGGGATCACCGCCGCGACCTGCTCCGGGCCCTCGGGCGCGGCCGCCCGCGCGCGCGCGTCACTGGCCGGCCACACGCTCGCCGCGTCCTCGCTCGCGGCGGCGATCTCGACGCGCGCGCCCGCGTGCTCCACCTGGCCACCAAAGATCTCGCTGCGGTGCGCCGCGTCGCTGAAGTGCACGCGGCCGTCGCCCTTGCTGCGCCCGATCTGCTCGACCTCGTTGCGCGCCAGGGCGCCCTCGGGGCCACGCCCCTGCGCCTGGGCGAGGATCATCCCCCTCGCCCCCTCGCGCAACTCCAGCGGGCGCAAGCGCCGAGCCAGGGCGCGGAGGTCACGAAGATCGAGGACCGCCGCCCCGGCGATCAGCAGGGTGTGGATCCAAAAAAAGCCCAGCGCGATGGCGCCGACGAGCTCCCGCCCAGCGAATCCGTCCACGGGATCCTAGGAGCCCGTGGTGGAACCCAGCGCGGCTCCTGGCGCCGGGATTTTCGTCGAGGGCGCGAAGCCAAAACGCAGATGTACCGGGCGTACTGCAAGTTTTGGCGACAAAGTCTTCGGCGAAAAGGGCAAGCGAGGTGTCGTGTTGGGTTTCACCACGGGCTCCTAGGCGGCCGACTCGGCCAGAGCGCAGGCGTCGGCCTCGGCCCGGCGACGCTCACGGGGCGCGAGCGCCCTCCCAGCGGTATCGGCATCGGCGTTGGCATCGGCGTTGGCATCGGTGTCGGTCACCGCGGCCGGCTCGCGGTCGTGGAGCTCGAGGTCGCCCGGCCGACGCCAGTTGGACAGGTAGGTGCGCAGCAAGTAGGCGACCATGCTCGGCTCGTCGAGGCGGGGATCCATGCGCGGGACCACCTCCCGAGCGTGGGCCGCGTCGAGCTCCGACCAGTGCAAGCCAGCGCGGTTGTGGTGGATGGTGTGGTAGCCGTTGTTGCACATGATCCAGTTGAAGCCGCGGCCGACGAAGTTGCGCGAGTGGTTCCACTCGGAGCCCACGTCGGCGCGGTCGTGCTGGATCAAGTTGACGCGCAGGATCCCGCGCGCGCCGTAGAGCTGGGGCACGACCACGAAGAGCAGCGCCGTCCAGAAGTCGACGGCCAGGAGCAGCCCCGTCAGCCCGAAGGCGAAGGCCGACTCGAGCCGATACTGACGCACGAAGCTCGGGTGGCGGCTCCACGCCGCCCAGCGCTTGACCCCGGCGAAGGTCCGCGGCCCGGCGACGTTGGGGAAGTGCAGCAAGTTGAGCAGGTTCCAGCGGAAGCGGACGTGCTTGGGCGAGGCCCAGTCGAGGTCCCCGTCGTCGTCGAAGTGGTGATGGACCAGGTTGTGCGAGGGGATGTTGGCCGAGGCCGGGTAGAGCGCGCCAAAGCTGAGCACCGCCCGCCAGATCAGGTTGAGGCGCTTGCTCTCGAAGATCCCCTGGTGGAGGTGGTTGTGGATGACCACCGTGTTGAGGAAGCTGAAGTAGCAAGCCGCGGCGAACACCAGCAGGTTGCGGGCCGCGGGCAGGAACATCATCGACCCGAGCAGGCCCCAGTAGACGCCGACGATGCCGACCTGCCGCCACTCCTCCCGACGCCGGACGAGGCGGCGCGGGCGAGCGAGCGCCTCGGGCCGACCTGCTGCGACGCTGCCGCCGGTGCTCATGGCTCCTGAGTATCACCGCTTGGTCCGATACAAAACGTGAACGCGCTCACGGGACCTCGTGCTGCGCGCCGCCTGACCCTGCCTGACCCTGGAGACACGCGCGCCGGCGCAGCCCCTGCGGTCGACGCTGCCCGCGGCGCTGTGCTAATTCGGCAAGCGCGCCCAAGGGCGCAGGAGCTGATCGTGTCCGCACTCGCCGCTGCCCTGACCGTCCAACCATCGGTTCGCTTTCGCCGGCGACGCGCCTTCTATGTGCTCTACGACGGCACCTACCTCGTCGGTCTCTCGATCGTCTTGGCGCTGATGCTCGCCGCGGGCTTCCAGGGCCTCGTGCCCCGCGAGTTCCACTGGTGGTACTGGCTCGTCCTGCCCCTGGCCGTGCACGCGCAGATCCTGTGCAGCGTGTTCATCCACAACTGCTCGCACAACAACTTCCCGCGGCCGATCAACCGGCTGATCGGCGAGCTGTGCGGGCTCGTGGTCCTGACCCGCTACGCCAGCTGGGAGATCATCCACTGCCGGCACCACAAGTACAGCGACGACGCGGACATGGACCCCCACCCCGTGACCGCCGACGCCCGCGGCTACTGGCCCTTCCTCAAGAAGATGGTCGTCAACGTCGAGGTCCAGCTCCAGCGCCAGTTCTTCGAGCTGCACGGCGGCGACACCCCCGAGAACCGGCGCTTCGAAAAGCGCCGGGCCTACACGAGCTACGCCACCAACTTGGTGCTGATCGCTTTTTGGTACGTGCTGCTCGGGCCCATGGGCTTCTTCTTCTTCTTCGTCCCGGCCTCGATCATCGGCTTCTTCCACCTCGTCCACTTCAACTGGTCGACGCACAACGCCGCCCACCCCGAGCAGGGCTTCTACCCCGTCAACCTCGACCACGGCTACTTCTGGATCGGCAACCGGCTGTGGTACGGCATCTACTACCACGGCTACCACCACAAGCAGGCCAACCTGTTCAACCCGAGGCACTACGAGGCGCATCAAAAGGCCAAGGCCGAGCGCCTCGCCGCGCGCCAGGCCAAGCGGGAGGCCGAGCAGGACGACCTCGCCGATCCGTCCGCAGCGGCCTGATCACGCCTGATCAGGCCTGATCACGCCTGCTCCCTCTGGGAGGCGCCCCTCCCCGAGCTCGATGAGAACCACCTGAGCGCTCGCTCGGCCCCGCGCCGGCGAGCGCTCTGCGTCTGTGGATTTTTCCCCCCAACGTCGTCAGGTGCGGGAAAGATTCACAGACGCTCAGCTCGTTCCGAGCCGCTCGCGCGGCGCACCGAGCAGCGCGCCGAGCGTGTCGGCCATCCGCTGCGAGGGGAAGGGCTTCTCGAGCACGCGCAGGATCCCCGCCTCGCGCAGCTCCTCGGAGGACAGCGCCGTGCCGCCGCCGGTCATCAGCACCGCGACCAGCTCGGGGCGCTCGGCTCGCAGATCCTTGGCGAGCTCGATCCCAGACTGCCCCGGCATGTCGAGGTCGAGGACCAGGGCGTCGATCTCGGCGCCGTGCACCGAGAGCTCGGCCCGGGCGCCGATGCCCTCGAAGGCCGTGAACACCCGAAACCCGCGCAGGTCGAGGGCCGCCGCCAGCGACTCGGCGACGAGCTCGTCGTCGTCGACGATCAGCACCCCCCGACCCGCTCCGAGGCCGCGGCCAGCGGCCGCGAGCACCCGCGACTCGACCCTGATGACCCGCGGCTCGGGGGCGGCCAGGGGCAGCCACACGGCGAAGGTCGAGCCCTCGCCGAGCTTGCTGCGCACGCGCACGAGGCCGCCGTGGCGCTCGACGATCCCGTGGACCACGGCCAGCCCGAGGCCGCCGCCGTGCTCTGGAGACTTGGTGCTGAAGAAGGGATCGAAGACGTGCTCGAGCGCGGACTCGGGGATGCCCATGCCGTCGTCGCGAACCTCGAGCACCGCCCAGCCCTCGCGCCGCGCCTCCAGGCTGTCGAGCTCGTCCGCGTCCGCCCGCCGGAGCGTGACCCAGATGTTCCCCTGCCCGCGGCTGAGGGCGTGCGCGGCGTTGGTCACCAAGTTGGACAGGACCTGCTGGAGCTGCGCGGGGACGACCGCGACCGAGAGGCCCCGCGCCAGGCTCAGGTGCAGCGCCGTGCGCTTGGACAAGCTGCGCGCGAGCATGTCGAGGATCTCGACGCAGAGCTCATCGAGCGCGCGGACCTCGACCGGGGACTCCCGCGGCCGCGAGAACATCAGGATCTGTTTGACGAAGCGACCCGCGCGCTGAGCCGAGGCCGCGATCCCGCGGACGATCGTCAGCGCGTCCGTGTCCGTGATCATCTCCTCGAGCAGCTCCGCGCTGAACCCGATGCCGGCGAGCACGTTGTTGAAGTCGTGGGCGATCCCCCCGGCCATGCGACCGAGGGCGGCCAGGCGCAGCGCGCGACGCTGCTCGGCCTCGCGGGCCCTGTCCGCGCTCAGATCACGGTTGAAGATCAGCAGCTCGTCGCCCACGCGCACGACTCGATGGCGATAGCAGCCGGGCGCGACGAAGCCCTCGGGGATCTCGTACTCCTGCTCGAAGGTCTCGCCCGTCTCCATCACGCGCTTGTACTGCTCGCTGAAGCCGCCGATGCGGTTGAAGGGCAAGAGCGCGTCGAGGCGCCCGCCGAGCAGCTGCGCCCGCGGCATCCTCAGCTCGCGCTCACCGGCGAGGTTGACCTCGACGAACTCGAAGTCCTCGATCTTCCCCTCGGCGTCTCGGCACGGCCGCAGCCAGTAGATCGCGTCCGTGGTCGCGTCCAAGGTCGCGCGCAGCCTGCCCTCGCTGACGCCCTTCGTCAGCGGCAGCGATCCACCCTTGCGCTGCCCGCCCGAGAGTATTCGCGGCGATCGGCTCGCCCGCGTCATGCTCGCGTCGCGCAGCGGTCCAGACCCAATTCCAGACGAGCTCATCGCCCGCCCTCGCCCTCTTCGCGCAGGACCTCGCGCAAGGTCTTGCCCAGGGTCCGGGTGTCGAAGGGCTTGCGCAGCGCCGCGTCGAAGCCGTGGCCCGCGATGTCGGTGATCGCCTCCGCGTCGGCGTAGCCGCTGGTCACGATCACCCGCGCCCTGGGGTCGATGGCGCGCAGGGCCTCGCAGGCCCCGATCGCGCCCATGGCCCCGGGCACGGTGAGGTCGAGGATCACCGCGCAGTAGGGCGCGTCGCTGTCCATCGCCCGGCGATACTCGGCCACGGCCGCGTCCCCCTCGTCGACGGTCGTGACCTCGTAACCGAGGATATCGAGGGCCAAGGCCACGGCGCCGCGCGTGGCCTCCTGGTCGTCCATCACCAGGATCCTGCCCACCCCCGCCTCCACGCCCCCGCGCTCGCGTCGATCCCGGGGCCGCTCGTCGGTCGGCCGCAAGAGGATCTGAAAGCAGCTGCCCTCGCCGAGCGTCGAGGACACCGCGATCCGCCCGCCGTGGCGCTCGACGATCGAGCGCACGATCGCCAGACCGAGGCCCTGGCCCTTGGCCTTGGTCGTGTAGTGAAGCTCGAAGATGTTGTCGAGGACCTCCGCCGCCATGCCCTCGCCGTGGTCGCGGATCGAGATCTCGATCCACGGGCCGGCCGCGTCGGCGTCGGCGTCGGCGTCGGCGTCATCGAGCGTGCGCACGCCGATCCCCAGTTGCCCCGCCCCCTTCGTGGCCTGCACGGCGTTGATCACCAGGTTGTGGATCACCTGGGCGATCTGCGTCTCGTCGACCTTGGCGTAGACCGGCCTGTCCGGCACGCGAAAGCTGGCCTTGAGCTGCGATCCCGCGAGCGCCAGCTCGGCGTTGGCGACGACCAGCTGTGCAATGTCCAGGACCTCGCACAGCGAGCTCCCGCCCCGGGCGAATGTCATCAGCTGAGAGACCAAGGGCGCGAGCGCGCGCGCGTTTTGACTGGCCATCGCCGCGAAGCGATAGGTCCGGCTGTGGACATCGACGCTGTCGCAGAGCACCTCTGTCGCGACCACGATGCCCTGGATGTGATTGTTGAAGTCGTGGGCGATCCCCGCCGCCAGGGTCCCCAGCGCCTCGAAATTCGCCAGCCTGCGCGACTGCTCCATCCAGTGCATGCGCTCGCTGATGTCGGTCATCGCTCCGAGCGCGCGCACCGGTCGACCCTCGCAGTCGCGGATGATGAAGGCGTTGTCGCGAATGATCGCGTAGCCGCCGTCTCGGCGGCGGAAGCGGTACTCGCAACTATAGTTATCCGCGCCCGACTCGCGCGCGCGCGTGAACACCGAGAACAGCTGCGCGCGATCGTCCTCGTGGACGCGCTCGATCCACCACTCGATGCTCGGGATGACCTCGTCGCTCCTATAACCAAAGGCCGACTCGAAGCGAATGTTGCGCTCGACGGAGTCATCGGAAAAGTCCCAATTCCACAGCATGTCGCTCGTCGCCAGCGAGAACAGCCGCCATTGGCTCTCCTTTTGGCGCAGCGCAGCCACGGACGCCTCGAGTTCGGCGACTCGTGCTCGAAGCACTTCCACCTCGTCCATGTTGCGACTCTAGCAGCGTGGGCGACGAGGACGACCAGCCCACGGTATGGCCCGCGCTTTTTGCTGGCGGTGTCGCCAACTGTCAGTCGCGCTCGCGCGCGGCGAGTCTTCATTCGCCATACCCGCGACCCTCCCGCGTTTTCTCTTCGCGTCAGGCCACCACGGGCTCCTAGGAGCCACGGGCTCCTAGTGTGCGCGGCAGAGGACTTGAAGGGTCCCAGGCGCCGGACCGCCGGTTGCTGACGAGGCGCGAGGAGGGAGTTTGTCGGGCACAAATGACTGACGAGCAACGAAGTCAGCGGCCGGTGCTCCAAGCCTGGGGCCCGTCAAGTCCTCTGCCGCGCACACTAGTCCTCCGTGACGCTCGCCGTCGCCTCGAAGTCCTCTGGAAAAAAGCAGTAGATGTCCTCCAGCTGCTCCCCGAGCTGCCCGCGCAGGGCCTTGGTCGCGCGCTTGCTTCGGTCGGTGCCGGGGTAGCTGAACACGAGCTGCTTTTTGCCGCGAAACACACCGACGCCGAGCTCCCCTCCGTCGAGCTCGATGCCCGCGAGGGCCCCGCGCACGGCCGCGAGCGCCTCGTCGTGCTCGCCCTCGGGGGAGCCCGCGAGCACGGCGGTGTACCACTTGCACTCGCCCTCGGCCGAGACGGGGTCGCGGTAGGCCAGAGAGTCGAGCCACATGCGCTCGAGGCTCGGCATGGTCACGACCTCGCGCGGGGCCTTGCTGTGGTAGACGCCGCGGTCTCCAGCCAGCCATACGTCGTCTGGACCCCGCGCGATGATCTGGCGGATCTGAGCCCCCGCAGGCAACGCAACGGTCACCCACGGCTCGCCCGCCAATCGGCTCCACACCCCGCCCCCGGGCTCCATCCCGTCGCCGCTGATGGGTGCGCCACATGCAGCCCACTGGCGGCCACCCGGCCCGAGCGCGAAGCTAGCGAGGCCGACCTCCCCGCAAGCGGGCGCCTGGTCCTGACCCCAGGTCTCGCCGTCGTAAGCCGCGAGCACGGCCGGTGCAGCGCTCGACCAGGCCCAGCCGTGGCGCGCGTCCACGAGCTCGACACGATCGTAGCGCGCGTCCTCACCGGGCAGCGTCTGGTCCGTGATCGCGTCGCCCTCGAGCGTGTACTTCAGCGCCTTCGCCCCCCCGACGAGAGCGACGATCGTGCCATCGGGCAGCGCATCGAAGTCGACGATGCTCTGCTTGCTGAGCCCCGCCGGTGCCTTGCCCTCACCGCGCAGCACGACGAGCTTGCGGGCCTTGGCGACCAGGGGCGCGGCCGCGTCGTAGAGCTCGTCGTAGGTCTCCTCGTCGGCATCGGGCAAGTACACCGAGTAGCTGCGCAGGCCGAGGAGCTGCCCGTCGACCCAGGGCGCCGCCCGGGCGATGTGGTAGGCGAGCTTGCCCGAGAGCGTCTCGATGAACTGCCAACGATCGTCGCGCCAGCGGTGCTGCTCGAAGGGATCCATGGACAGGCGAAAGCCGCTGCCCCAGCTCGTGGTCATGAACAACCCGTCGGGCCAGCGCCCGCCGAGATAGGCCACGCGCCAGCCGAAGTAGCCGTAGAGCTGGTTCTCTGACATCTCCTCGGTCAGGGGATGAACCCCGCCCATGGCCGCGGGCGTCGGCGCTGGCAGCTCGCCTTCATCGGTGACCCGCAGGACCAGCGGACCGCCCGCGACGAACACGGAGCCGTCGACGCTCGCGAAGATCCGCAGCGCGGGGATCTCGTAGGGCTCGCTCGGGTTGTCGGGGCTCAGCTTCGCGACCAGGCGAAAGCTGGGGACCGGCTTGGGACCGACCTCGACCGGCGCATCTGGCTTGGCTGCTTCGGCCTCGCCCGCGGGCGCCGACTCAGCCTCCGGCCTATCGGCCTCGACCGGCTGCGCCGCGTCCGAGCGCGCCTCGGCGGCCTCTGCACCCTTCGCGGCCTCCGCGACCTTGGCCTGCCCACGATCCTCAACCCCGTCCCCCGCGGCTCGACAAGCCACGAGCCCGAGACCGCAGATCACCAAACGAGACATCCCGCGTCCCATGGCGCAATCCTACCCTACGCGCTGGCACGACGCTGGCCTCCCGCGTATCGGCTCGGGTGACAGAAATTGATACGGTCTGTCACGTGAGCCGAGCAGCCCTGGAGCAGCCCCACCCATGACCCCCCTCTCTCGCGGTCGGCCCATGCCCGGCGCGCGCCTGCGAGAGGAGCGGACCTTGGGTCGCGCCGGGCTGCTCGCTGCCTTCTCCCCCCTGCTCGTCCCGGCCCTGCTCCGGCTCGCCCACGACACCCCCGCGTGGCTCCCCGAGCTCCCCGAGCTCGCCCTGCTGGCGGCGACCATGACCATCGCGGCGCTCGCCTGCCTCGGCGCCCTGACCCTGGCGCGCTGGCCCGGCCTCGGGCGCGCGCTGGTCATCATCGCCGGCCTGAGCTTCGCCGGCGTGGCGGCCTTCGCCCTGCTCGATCACCCCGCCAAGGCCATGGCGGTGATGCTCGCCACGCTCCTGTCCACGACGTGGTTCTACCTGGCCCCGGAGGCCGGCGAGGCCGGGCACACCCACCCCAACTCGCGCATCGATCGCGCCCGCATGGGCGCCTGGGGCAACCTCTTCGTGGTCCTCGCCACCGTCGGCTTCCAGCTCCACGGCGGCGCCGTGCTGATCGCCGCCCTGGCCAGCGTGGCGATCAGCCTCGGCCTGGCCGCCCGCGCGATCGCCAAGCTCCCGCCCGGGGAGCTGCGCGCGCTGGGCTGGCGCGACGCCGTGGCGGGCGGCCTGACCGTGGTCTGCGTGGCCGCGGCCGCCCTCGCCCACCGACACACCGGCCTGGCCTGCCTGGCCCTGATGCCCACGGCCGGCGGGCTGCTCTTCGCCCTGCGCCCGCGTGTCCACCGTGACCCCCTGCGCGGCCCGGGCTGGCGCGAGCTGCTGATCGAACAGCCCGCGCGGCTGATCGTCGGGACCTTCCTGCTCGCCGGCATCGTCGGCGGCGTGCTCCTGACCCTCCCGCCCTGCTCGAGCGCCGCGCCCCTGCCCCTGCTCGACACGATCTTCACCGCCTTCTCGGCGGTCTGCGTCACCGGCCTGGCGGTGCTCGACACCGGGGCCGACTTCTCGCTGCTCGGTCAGGGCGTGATCCTCACGCTGATCCAGCTCGGCGGCCTGGGCATCATGACCTTCTCGGCCGCGGCCATGGTCCTGCTCGGCCAACGCCTGAGCCTCGAGGAGGAGGGCGTGGCCCTCGAGCTGATCGACGGCCACCGCGTCGGCGGCCTCGAGCTCGCCTTGCGCCGCATGCTCCGGGTGACCTTCATCAGCGAGGGCGTCGGCGCCCTGCTGCTCAGCTTGCGCTTCGCCCTGGCCCACGCCGACCCCTGGCCGCTGGCGATCTGGCGCGGGGTGTTCACCGCGATCTCGGCCTACTGCAACGCCGGCTTCGCCCTCCAGTCGGACAGCCTGATCCCCTACCAGCAAGACGCGATCGTCTTGCACGTGGTCGCCGCGCTGATCATCTTGGGCGGCCTCGGCCCGGCGGTGATCGTGGCCCTTCCCCAGCTCCTGCGTCGACGCCAGCGCCGGCGCATGGACCTCCACGCCCGCGTGGTCCTGGTCACCAGCGCCGCCTTGCTCCTCGCCCCCGCCGTGCTGATCGCCGCCCTCGAGTGGCACCAGAGCCTCGCCGCCCTGCCGATCCTCGACCGCGTCCACAACGCCTGGTTCCAGTCCGTGACCACTCGGACCGCGGGCTTCAACTCCGTCGACTTCGCGGCCATGAGCCCGGCCACGCTGACCCTGGTCGAGGCGCTGATGTTCATCGGCGGCAGCCCGGGCTCGACCGCCGGCGGGATCAAGACCTCCACGGTCTTCGTGCTGGTGATCGCCGTGGTCGCCGTCAGCCGCTCGCGGACCACGGTCAGCTGGGGCGGGTGGACGATCCCCCAGGCCACGGTCTACCGGGCGGCGGCCGTGGTCACCCTGGCCGCGCTCAGCGGGGTGCTGGCGCTCTTCGCCATCCAGCTGACCCAGCCCATGAACCTCCAGACCGCGCTCTTCGAGGTGTTCTCGGCCCTCGGCACCGTGGGCCTGAGCATCGGCGGGACCGCGATGCTCGACAACGTCGGCAAGCTGATCATCATCGCCTGCATGTTCATGGGCCGGATCGCGCCCCTGACCTTGTTCCTGATCTTCAGCCGACCACGCGACAGCGCGCTGTGGGAGCTCCCCGAGCAAGAGATCAACGTCGGCTAGTCAGCCGCCAAGCGAGCAGCCATGAGCCACGAACAAGCCCTGATCATCGGCCTCGGCCAATTCGGCACCGCCCTCGCCCGCGCCCTCACCGAGCGCGGCGTCGAGGTCCTCGCCGTCGACCACGACAAGGCGCGGGTCCAGGCCATCGCGCCCCACGTCGTCGAGGCCGCCTGCTTCGACGCGACCAGCGAGGAGGCCCTGGTCCGCGCCGGGCCGCAGCGCCGCGACCTTTGCGTGTGCGCGATCGGAGACGACTCGCGCGAGTCCTCGATCATCGTCACGGCGCTGCTGCGCCAGCTCGGCGCGACCCGGGTCGTCGCGCGGGCGACCGACGAGCTGACCGAGCGGATCTTGAGCATGGTCGGCGCCCACGAGATCGTTCACCCCGAGCGCGACTTCGGCGAGCGCCTGGCCACGCGGCTGCGCTTCTCGGGCGTGGTCGACGAACTGCCCCTGGGCCCCGACCTGCTGATCACCGAGCTGCGCCCGCCCGCGGCGATGATCGGCCGGAGCCTGGCCGAGCTCGCCCTCGACGAGCGCTTCGAGGTCCAGGTCGTCGCCGTGCGCCACGCCCAGGAGGGCGTGAACCTGCGGCCCTCGCCCACGCGACCGCTGGCCGGGGACGACATCCTCGTCGTGGTCTCGAGCCCCTCGGCCGTCCACGAGCTGTGCGAGAGGTTCTGAGCCGATGCGCATTCGAGACGAGATCCGCCTGGCCCTCGGCGCGCTCCTGGCCATCCAGGTCCTGACCATGATCGCCGCCGTGGCCCTGCTCGCCCGCGTGACCCCGGCCGTCGACCGCATCCTCGAGGAGAACGACAAGTCGATCCAGGCCGTCGAGGAGATGCTCTTGGTCCTCGCCGAGGGCCATGTCGGGCATGACGGACAGGACGAGCAGGACGATCGCGAGCATCGCCGCGCGCGCTTCGACGAGGCTCTGGCCATCGCCCAGGGCAACATCACCGAGCCCAGCGAGGAGCCCGTGCTCGCGGCCATCGACGAGCTCGCGCCCGCGGCCTTCGCCGACGATCACAGCGCCGCCGTGGCGTTGCGCGAGCAGCTGCGCAGCCTCGTCGAGATCAACCGCGCGTCCATGCACCGCGCCAACGCCCGGGCCAAGCGCCTGGGCAGCGCCGGCGCCTGGTCCATGGTCCTGCTCGGGCTGCTCGACGTCGCCGCCTCCCTGGCGCTGATGCGACGCACGCGGATCAAGCTGATCCGCCCGCTCTACGAGCTCGGCGCGGTGCTCCAGGCCTGCCGCGAGGGCGACCCCCACCCGCGCTTCTCCCCCGGCGACGCCTCGTGGGAGTACCGGGAGGTCGCGGCGGTGGTCAACGACCTGCTGTCCGAGCACTTCGAGGCCGTCGAGCGCGACTGGGAGCGCGTGGCCAAGCTCGATCGCCTGGCGCTGCTGCGCATCCTCGACGCCATGCCCGGGGCCCGCTTCGTCTGCGACCGCGACGGCGGCGTGATCGCGGCCAACACCGAGGGCCTGCGCCGCCTCGCCGCCGACGGCGGACCCGAGCTGCGCGCGAGCTTGCGCGCGGCCTGCAAGCACGCGCGGGCGAGCTTGCGCGCGGCCGCGGGCAAGAGGCGCGAGGGTCGCGAGCAGGACGAAGCCGCGGCCAAGGGCGCACCCGAGGCCACCCTCAACGACGCGGCCGCCCTCAACGACGCGGCCGCCCCCAACGACGCGGCCGCCCTCAACGACGCGGCCGCCCCCAACGACGCGGTCGCGGGCGTCGACGTCCAGGCCCTCGATGCTGGCGGCTCCGTCTACGCGCTGGCCGTCAGCTGAGCGCGCGACTCGCGGCTCGGCGCCGCGCCCCTCACTGGGGATCGGGCAGCGTCGACTCGCACTCGGTCAGCGGCCCCGCGAGGCTGCTCCAGCCCGCCTGGGCGTCGCCCTCCGGCTGCGGACCGGTGACCAGCACCGGCGAGAGCGCGAGGTCGATGGGATCGGCCTCGAACAGCCGCGCCGCGCTGTCGAGCAGGTAAAGCCGCGCAGTATTGTCGGAGAAGAGCGGGCCGCCGAGGGCGTGGACGCCCCAGGTCCCGCCCTGGCCGATCGCCACGCCGGTCCCGGTGTTGTAGTCGAAGTCGTAGACCGTGCCCGAGTCGATCGCGAAGCCCTGACCGTCGGTGATCTCGCCCATGGCGTCGATGCCCGGGCCCATGTCGTCGATGTCGGCGACGCTGGCGTTCTCGAGGTCCGTGATCACCTCGTAGCCGAGGTCGCCGGCGAGGTAGTCGCCCGTGAAGCGCAGCAGTCGGTTGCCCGTGGCGCTGCCCACGTCCACGCCCGTGTCCATCAGATAGACCAGGCCCTGGCAGTCGGTATAGAGCGCCTCGATGCGCAGGGCGTCCGGGACCACGCCGAGGATCTCGACCTCGATCTCGCTGGCCGTCGTGGGCGGCTCGGCCACGTGATAGATCTGGGTCTCTCCGGCGCTCTCGCGCGAGCCCAGCAGCGAGCCGTCCTCGAGCATCGTGATCCCGTTTTGGCCGTCGATCAGCGGGGTCGTGATCGTGCTCGTGACCAGCTGGACCACGCTGCCGTCGTCGGGGTCGATCTCGATGTAGTGGAGCTTGTTCTCCACGGAGTACCAGAGGTTGGGGTTGACCCACAGCGGATCGGGCTGTTCGCCCGTCTCTCCCTCGCCGGTCTCGCCCTGCGTGTCCGTGTCTCCCTGCGTGTCCGTGTCCTCGCCGGAGCCCGACTCCTCCGTGTCCGAGCTCGAGTCGTCCGTGTCCTCGCCAGAGCCGCTCTCCGTCCCCGCGCTCTCCGTCCCCGCGCTCTCCGTCCCCGCGCTCTCCGTCCCCGCGCTCTCGTCGGGGTCGGTCTCGCTCTCACCGACCTCGTCGTTGGTCTCGCCCTCGCTCCCCTCACTGTCTGCGCCGCCATCGTCGGTGCAAGCGAAGAGCGAGAGCGCCAGGATCATCGTCGTCGAACGAGTGCGTCGGACCATGCTCCACAGTGACATGAATCGCGCCGCGATGGCGAACGACTCGACGCCTCACACCGACGTCACGAGGCGCCAGGCGCGAGCGTCCCCGTCAACGACGCAGGCGCCGGACCAGCGCCGCGGCCAGCTTGGCGCTCTCCAGCACGCTGACAGGGATGAAGCCCGCGGCCAGGGCCAGGCCCAGATCCGTCCACGCGAGCTCCCCGAGCGCGAAGAGCTCGCGCGTCACCCCGAGCTGGTACAGCCCGATCTGCATCGCCAGCGAGACCACGATCACCCCCACCAGCCAGGGGTTGCGCAGGGCCCCGACCTGCCAGAGCAGGTGCCTGGGGCTGCGAAACGCGAACGCGCGCAGGAGTTCACCGCAGACCACGGTGGAGAAGGCCAGGCTGCGCGCGTCGAGCAGCGAGCGGCCCTCGACCTCCAGCGCCCACCAGTAAATGCCGAAGCCGACCACCGTCTGGAGCAGCGCGGTCGCGATGATCACCGACCACGCCTGGCGGTTGAGCAGCGGCTCGGCCGGATCCCGCGGCGGCCGGCGCAGCACGTCCTCGTCCGGGGGATCGATGACCAGGGCCAGGCCCGGGAAGGGCTCGGTCATCAAGTTGATCCACAGCAGGTGCAGCGGGAGCAGCGGAAAGGGCATGCCCACGGCCGCGGCGACCAGCATGATCATCAGCTCGGAGAAATTGCCCGAGAGCAGATAGACCACGGTCTTTTGGATGTTGTCGTAGATGACCCGGCCCTCGCGGATCGCCGTGACTACGCTCGACAGGTCGTCGTCGACCAGGACCATGTCCGAGGCTTCGCGGGTGACCTCGGTCGCCGTCTCGCCCATGGCGAGGCCGACGTCGGCCTCGCGGATCGCCGGGGCGTCGTTGACCCCGTCGCCGGTCATCGCCACGATCTCGCCGGCCGCGCGCAGCTCGGCGACAATCTTGGTCTTCTCTTCCGCCGTAGTCCGCGCGCGCACGAGATCGGCGCTCAAGCCGAGCTCGCGGGCGATGGCGTGGGCCGTCACCGGGTGGTCGCCGGTGATCATCATGGTCCGCACGCCCGCCCCTCGAGCCTCGGCGATGGCTTTCTTCGCGGCCTCGCGGGGCGGATCCGCCAGGCCGATCAGCCCGAGGAGCTCGAGGGCCTCCTCGCTGACATCGCGGCCGCGGGCGACGGCCAGGACGCGCAGGCCTCGGCTCGCCATGTCCTCGGCGGCGGCGAGCATGGCCGCGGCCTCGACGGCCGACTCCGGGTCGGCCCGCTCGACGATGGCCTCGACGGCGCCCTTGATCCACAGCCAGTCCTCCGGGGAGTCGCCCTGCTCGACCACCTCGACCGCCTCGCCCACCTCGCCCACCTCGCCCTGGACCTGCTCCGGCAGGCCGCCGCCACGCAGCACCGACATCCGCCGGCGCTCGGTCGAAAAGGGCAGGTCGTCCAGGCGCGGGTGCCCGGCCTCGATCTCGGCGCGCTCGATGCCCCGCTCGCGAGCCGCCAGGAGGATCGCCAGCTCCGTGGTGTCGCCCTCGCCCTCGCCCTCGCTCGCGTCTCCCCCTCGCCCGCGCGCGGCCAGCTCGGCGTCGCAGCAGGCCGCCGCCGCCCACAGCAGCGCGCCCTCGTCGGGCCCCCACAGCTCGCGCACGCGCATCACCCCGGTGGTCAGCGTCCCGGTCTTGTCGGTGCAGATCACCGTGACCGAGCCCAGGGTCTCGACGGCGGCGAGGCGGCGCACCAGCACCCGCCGGGCCGCCATGCGCTGCATCCCCAGGGCCAGGGCGATGGTGATGATCGCCGGCATGCCCTCGGGGACCGCGGCGACGATCATCGACACCGCCGACAAGAACAGCTCGCTCCAGCTCATCCCGCGGATCCAGCCGAGGATCACGACCACGGCCACGAGCCCGGCGCAGATCACCAAGAGCGTGCGCCCGACCTTGTCGAGGCGGCGCTGCAGCGGCGTGCTGTCGTCGCCCTTGTCGCTGGACAAGAGCGCGGCGATCCGCCCGATCTCCGTGTCCATGCCCGTTGCAAAGACCTCGGCCACGCCGGCGCCCCCGGCCACGGCCGTGCCCATGAACACCTGATCGTGACGCTCGGCCAGCGGCGCGTCCGCGGGGCTGGGCTCGGGCCGCTTGCTCACCGGCAGGCTCTCGCCGGTGAGCGCGGCCTCGTTGCAAGCCAGGGCCTTGGACTCGCGGACCCGGGCGTCGGCGGCGACCACGTCCCCAGGCGAGAGGATCAGGAGATCGCCCACGACGATCTCCGCGGCGGGGACCGTGATCATCGCGCCGCTGCGCCGGACCACCGCCCGCGGCGCGGTCATCGAGCGCAGCGCGGCCATCGCCCGCTCCGCCTTGCGCTCCTGGACGAAGCCGATGACCGCGTTGATGCTGACGATCACCGCGATCGCCACCGCGTCGGGGATGTCCCCCATCAGCCCCGAGATCACCGCGGCCGCGACCAGGATCAGCACCAGCGGGTCCTCGAACTGGCGCAGCATCAGTCGCCACGGGGGCGTCTTCGGGTGCGCAGCCAGCTCGTTGGGTCCGCCCTCGCGCAGGCGCCGAGCGGCCTCTTCACGGTCGAGGCCACGGTCGAGGGGCGTCATGGCCCGGGAAGTTAGCAAGACCGCGCCGAAGCACCAGGCATCTGGTAATTGCTACGCCTCCATGCGTTCGGAGCTCATCGCCGCGCTGCGCCGCGACCCGGATGATCAGCACAGCTGGGCCGTGCTCGCCGATCTCCTCGGCGCCGAAGGCGACTCGCGCGGGCAGCTGATCGCCCTCGAGCAGCGCCTGGCCAGCGTCCAGCGCCCGCTCGAGCGTCAGATCCTCGAGCATCAGATCGCCGAGCTCTTCGACCGCGAGCGGCCCAGCTGGCTCGGCCCGCTCGCGGCCAAGGTCGAGGTCGGCGCGTGGCAGCACGGCTTCGCCATCGCGGCCACGGTCCACCGCCAAGTCGCGCGGACGATCGCCGCGCTGCTGGCCTCGCCGACGGGGAGCTTGCTGCGCGCGCTCACGCTCAGCGAGGTCTCCGACTGCGAGGCCGTCGCCTCGGCGATCGCCGAGCACCCGCTGATCACCCTCGCGCTCACGGACCCCAAGTCCAGCCACTTCGCCCCCCTCGCCGCGCTCACGCCCCTGCGCGAGCTGAGCCTGGCGCGGGCGAAGGTCGAGGATCTCGAGGCCCTCGCGGCCCTCCCCGAGCTCGAGCGCCTCGCCCTCCCCAGCCTGCGCAGCCCGCTCTCTGGCCTGGCCGCGCCGGGCTTCTCGAGCCTCCGCGAGCTCGACCTCGGCTTCCACGGCGACCCCCAGATCGCCGGCCCGGCGACCCTCGATCCCCTGGGCGCCGGCGCCCTCACCCAGCTCCGCAGCCTCGATCTCGGCCACGCCGGCTGGGTCGACTTCGCGCCCCTGGCCAACCTGACCGAGCTCGAGGCGCTGGTCTTGTGCAGCACCGACGCCTTCGACCTGCGACCCCTCGCCGAGCTCGGGGAGCTGCGCAGCCTCGACCTGCGCGGGTCCACGGCGGTCGCCGACCTCGCGCCCCTGGCCAACCTGACCAAGCTCGAGCGCCTGCGCCTGGGCTACACCCGCGTGCGCGACCTCGGGCCGCTGCGCGAGCTACCTGCGCTGCGCGACCTCGACCTCTCGGGCACCAACATCAACACCGTCGACCAGCTCATGACCTTCCCCGCCCTCGAGCGGGTCGAGGTCCACGGCTCGAGCCTGCGCGAGGTCCAGCGCCTGGTCGAGCGAGGCGTCCGCGTGGACGGGCGGCCGCCCGCGCAGCCGCCGAGCTGGCGCGACCTCGCCGATCAGCTCCTGCGCCAGAGCACGGACGAGCCGGCCTCGGGCTCCTGAGACCCGCGGCTCAGAGCTCGCCAGCGTCGATCCGCGCCCGCAGCTCGTCGAGCGGCTCGAGGCCCGCGCGCACCATGGCCAGGCGCTCGGGCTGCTCCGGCCGCGCGGCGCTGTTGACCGAGCTCGTGTAGCGCCCGATCACCCGGCGCAGCCGAGCCCTGCGGGCCTGGAGCTCCCGGCCGCCGCGCAGGGTCCACAGCTCGCTGGAGACCAGCGCCGCGTAGGCGGGGGCCCACGCGCGCAGGGCCGCGAGCAGCTCGGGGCCGATCAGCTCCGCGGGGCTCGCGGCCTGGCCGTCGCGCCCCTCGCAGCGGACCAGGATCTCCGAGAGGAGCGCGGCCTGCTCCCCGAAGCTCGGCCGCATGAAGCGGCTCATGGGCGGGAAGAGCTCGTCGAAGAGCGCCGACCGGCTCGCCCGCAGGCGCTCGAAGATCCGCGTCCACAGCCCCTCCGTCCGCCGCTCGATCTCGACCACCTCGCGCTCGGCGACCACGTCGAAGTCCTCCCCGAGGTCCGCCAACAACGCCCGCGTCAGGCTCAGCTCTTGCTCGATGCTCTTGGCTCGTTCGCGGATCGGCTCGCCGTCGAGGGGCGGCGCGAGCACATAGAGGGCGACAGCCAGGTCGATGGTGTCGAGGGTGCCGACGGGGGGAAGGTCGATGCCGTCGAGTCCTTTGGCTTCGAGCATGCTGCGGAGGCTCGGAGCAACTCCCGTGCCATATGGCACTCGACTTACATTGCGTGAACTGCCCACCGCCACCTGGCAGCAGCGCCGCCATGCGCGGCGAGCACTCGGGCGCTAGCGCCCATACGAACGCGATTCCTCCAGGATCCGACCACATTCGGGCCAATCAGGCACCCTATGCCGTTTTTGTCGCTTGGCAACGGAAAAAATCGACCTAACCCCAAGCGTAATTCACGACCCCGAGGTCACGGAAATGCTGACCGTGGAGATTTGGGACCGCGAGGTCTTCGGGTCCAGCTCGGCGGCCGAGCCGGACCCGCGGCGCGGGCTACTCGTCGCCTTCTTCGAGGATCTCGCGGGCGTAGCGGAGCACGTCGATGTAGCTGACGATGCCGACGAGCTCGTCGCTGTCGCGATCCACGACCGGGACGGCACCCACGCGATACTCGATCATCGCCGCGATCACCGAGTCGATGCTCTCGCTGCTGTCGACGGCCACGATGTCCGTGTTCATCGCCTCGCTGACCGGGGTGTCCAAGATGCGGTCGGCGCGGGCGCGGTCCTCCTCGTCGAGGCGCTCGATCTCCAACATCACGGGGATCCGATACTCGCGCAGGTCGCGATCACTGACGATGCCCACGAGCTCGCACCCACCCTCGACGACGGGGAGGTGGCGGACGTCGCTGTCCTCGAGCAGACGCACCGCCTCGCGCACGGTGGTCTCCGGGCTCACGCTGAGCACCTCTTTGGTCATGATCGCCTCGACACTCATGGGCCCCGAGTAGCACGGCGGGGAGCCCGTCCCAAGCGCTAAGTTCCGCCTCTTTGCGCCTCCAGGGGCCGCTGCGCCCGGCTCTCGCTTCGCCCTTTCCCGAGCAGGGCGAGCGTGCATTACTTTCGCCGACCATGGCTCCCCTCGCCCGACCGCTGTCCGCCACGCTGCTCGCCGCCCTCACCCTGAGCTGCGCGGGATCGGGCTGCGCGGGCGAGACCGCCGGCGAGGCCACCGAGACCACCGAGACCGCCAGCGAGACCGCCGAGACCGCTGGCGAGACCGCCGACGACACCGCTGGCGAGACCACCGAGGGCGCGCCGCAGACCTTCGAAGGCTGCGCGGGCGCCAGCTTCCTCGCGCTCCCCGACGACCCCGCCGCGCGCGGACCGTGGCCCGTGGGCGCGCTGACCTCGGAGGTCTCCGGCCTGAGCACGGAGATCTGGTATCCCGCCGCCTTGGGCAGCGAGCTCGGCGCGCCAGCCAAGACCTACGACATCCGCGAGGCCCTGCCGCCCTCGGAGCAGGCCAAGATCAGCGACGAGCTCGCGCCTGCCCAGAGCTGCGCCTGCGTCGACGACCTGCCCATCGACGCCGAGCGCGGGCCCTACCCCGTGATCGTGTTCATCCACGGGACCGCGGCCTGGCGCAGCCAGTCGCTGACCCAGATGACTCACTGGGCCAGCCGCGGCTTCGTGGTCGTGAGCGCGGACCACCCCGGGCTGTGGCTCGCCGATCTGTTGTCGGCCGTCTGCGGCGGCAGCCCGCCGGCCCAGGATCTCGGCGGCGACACGGACACGCTGCTCGCGGCCCTCGCGGCCCCGAGCGGCCCCCTCGCCTTCCTCGACGGCCACCTCGACCTCGAGCGCGTGGCCATCGTCGGCCACAGCGCGGGGGGCAACGCCGCCGCGCTCCAGACGGGCAGGCCCGGCGTACAGGTGGCGATCCCCATGGCCGCGGCCCAGGCCGTGAGCGAGAGCGCCACGCTCGCGTCCACCTTGCTGCTCGCGGCCCTCACCGACGGCGTGGTGCCCTACGAGAGCAGCCTCGACGCCTACGCCGAGTCCCCCGCGCCCAAGCGCTTCGTGGGCATCGCCGACGCCGGGCACCTGGCCTTCTCGGACATCTGCGCCTTGAAAAACGCGGACGGCCAGAACATCCTCGAGATCGCCGTCGACGCTGGCGTCTGCGGAGCCGAGCTCGCGGGGGCGCTCTTCGACTGCGACCCCGCCTTCCTCGACGCGGCGATCGCCGGCGAGATCATCGACTACACGACCACGGCCGCGCTCGAGCAGGTGCTCCAATGCCGCGACCTGGGCGACCCCTTCGCGGACCTCCAGGCCCGCTTCCCCGAGGTCGCCGAATACCGAGAAGAGCTCCCCTGATGGCCCGCAAGCCCAAGCAGCCCCCGCACATCCCCGGACTGATCGACAGCCACTGCCACCTCGACTACGAGCCGATGGCGGCGGACCTCGACGCGACCTTGGCCCGGGCGCGCGCGGCCGGGGTCGTCCAGGTCGTGCACATCGGGTGCAGCCCCCAGACCATGGCCCCGGCCGTGGCCATCGCCGCCGCCAACGAGCAGGTGTTCGCCAGCGTCGGCGTGCACCCCCACGACGCCCGCCTGCTCGACGCCGCGCTGCTCGCCGAGATCGAGGCCCACGCCGCGCACCCCAAGGTCGTCGCCCTCGGCGAGACCGGCCTCGACTACCACTACGACTTCTCGCCCCGGGCGGCGCAGCTCGAGGCCTTTGGCCGCCAGGCCGACCTCGCCCGGCGCCTGCAAAAGCCGCTCGTGCTGCACATCCGCGACGCCCACGAGGACGCCTGGGCGGTGCTCGCCGAGCACCCCGCGCGCGCCGAGGCCCCGGGCGTGGTGCACTGCTTCACGGGCACCCCGGCCGAGGCCGAGCGCTGGCTGAGCCTGGGCTGGCACATCTCCTTTTCGGGCATCTCCACCTTCAAGAAGGCGGCCGAGCTGCGCGAGGCCGCCAAGCTCGTGCCCCGCGAGCGCATCATGCTCGAGACCGACGCGCCCTATCTGGCGCCGGAGCCCATGCGCGGGCGCAAGAACGAGCCCGCCAACGTGGCCTTCACCTGCGCGCGGCTGGCCACCGAGCGCGGTGAGGCGCCCGAGGCCCTCGCCGCCGCGGCCGCCGCGAACACCCGCGCGCTCTTTGGCCTGCCCACGCCCGCCCAGAGCCAGTGAGCGCCATCACGGCCCAGCACCTTGGCCTGGCTCCCCCGCTCCCCCATCATCCCCGTCCCCGTCCCCGGCACCCCTGTCACCTCTCGCAATCCCGCGACGTGCGCAAGTGCCAAGAAAGAAGGAGGCACCCATGAACCGCCAGATGGGACTGCTTGCCAAGAAGCTCGGCATGACCGAGTTCTACGAAGAAGACGGCACCCGCGTGCCCGTCACTGTCCTGCTCGCCAAGGGCAACGTCGTCACCGCGCAGCGCACCGAAGCGCGCGACGGCTACACCGCTTTGCAGCTCGCCTTCGACGAGCAAAAGCCCAGCCGCTTGAGCAAGCCCAAGCTCGGCCAGTTCAAGAAGGCCGACGTCGCTCCCCGCCGCAAGCTCAAGGAGTTCCGCGTCGATGCCGAGACCGCGTCCAAGTACGAGGTCGGCAGCGAGATCCCCGTGGATATCTTCGAAGCCGGCGCCATGGTCGACGTCACCGGCACCAGCAAGGGTAAGGGCTACCAGGGCGTCATGAAGCGCCACGGCATGCGCGGCGAGAAGCGCACCCACGGTCAGCACGAGGTCTACCGCCACGGCGGCTCGATCGGCTGCCGCCTGACCCCCGGTCGCGTCATCCCCGGTAAGCGCATGCCCGGCCAGATGGGCAACGAGACCGTGACCACGCAGAACCTCAAGGTTGCGAAGGTCCTGCCCGAGAAGGGCCTGATCCTCGTGCGTGGCTCGGTCCCCGGCGGCAAGAACGGCTACGTTCAGGTCCGCGCGTCGATCAAGTCGGCGATCCGCAACAAGCACAGCCAAGGCTGAGCCCGCTCGATGCAGGCCTGCTCCAGCAGGCCCGGCGAGCCCGCACCTCCACTCGGAGGGCGGGCTCGCTTCGTTTCGAAGCCCTTCCAGACTCCCTGTCCGGGTACTAAGCTGTCCCGATGGCACGCAAGGGCCTCGGCGACAAGCGAAACCGCCACGACCCGGACTACCTCCGGGCGAAGCGGGAGAACTACGCCGGCCGAGCCATCTACAAGCTCCAGGAGATCGACCAGCGCTTTCGACTGATCAAGCCGGGCATGCGGGTGCTCGACCTGGGCTGCTGGCCGGGCTCGTGGCTACAGTACGCCGCCGAGAAGGCCGGGCCCGAGGCCAGCCTGATCGGGGTCGACCTCGCGGAGGTCGAGATCGCCTTGCCGAGCACGGTCCAGACCTTCGTCGGCGACGTCTACAAGCTCAAGCTCGATCGCATGCGCGAACGCTTTGGCCCCTTCGATCTGGTGATCAGCGACATGGCGCCGAACACCACGGGCAACAAGGACTACGACATCCCGGCCAGCGAGGACCTGCTCCTGCGCGCGCTCGAGATCGCCACGGCGACCCTGCGCACCGGCGGCCACTTCTGCGCCAAGGTCTTCCAGGGCGGCCGCTTCCCCGAGCTGATCCGCGCCGTCGAGCAGACCTTCCAGCAGGGTCGGGCCTATCGCTGCAAGCACACCCGCAAGCAGAGCCGCGAGCAGTACATCGTGGGTCGCGGGCTGCGAGCGTCGATCGTCCAGGCCCGCGAGCAGAGCTCGGCCCAACACCCCCACGCCGACGCCTCCGAGCCCAGCGAGGGCTGAGCGGGCGCCACAAAAAAGCCCGCCCCCTGGATGGGGACGGGCTCTCTTGGATGTCTTCCTGGCTGCCTGGGCACCGGGCTCGTCCATGAGCCTCGACACCGTCCGCTAGCGCGGTGCTCAGGTGAGCATCGAAAAGGCGTCTTCGCGCAGGCGAGCTCGGGGCGAGCGGCCCGACTTGGTGCGCGAGCGAGGGGCTGGCGCGTCCATGTCGCGGGTCCGGCGGGCGCGGGCGGTGGAGCGGCGGAACAGCATGTCGGCGATGAAGTGCATTGTCTTTGACCTTCCGTGGTGTGGTGCGAGGGGGTGGGTCAGCCTCTTGGCGTTTCCCGATTACGACTCTACTGTACCGATGACCCCGGCTTCGATCAACAGTCTCATCGAATTTTTTTCGATGAGAATGGATGCGCCAAAACCCCATCCCTGAGCATGGTTTGTGGCCCTCGGTACGTCCGGAACCATCGAATTTCATCACCCACGAGCAATTTTGTGTGGAGAGGCGCCTTCTCCAGCTGATCCAAAGCCCAAATCGGTGCTGTCCTTTCGCTCAAACCAGTGTCCTCATTACCCTTATTTGGCACTTCGTAGATTTTAGCCACGCTGGAATTTCACCGAGGCGCACCCACTGGGGATTTCAGACACACTGGAATTCCACCTCGCGTGACCCACGCCGGAGACATGTAGAACACCCAGCCTCGGCCGCGTAGACTCGCCCATGGTGCTCTCAGGTCTGTTCTTTGCCGTCCTCTGGGCCCAACCCAGCGCCCCGCCAGCGGCGGCTTGCACCGAGCCACCGGCCGACCTCGCCACGTGGCTGCCCGATGGCGCGTCGAGCGCGATCGGCCTCGACGTCGACGCCTTCGCCAAGACCGCCATCGGCCGCGCGCTCCTGCCTGCTCTGCGCGCAGATCTACAGCTCGCCGAGGCCCTGGAGATCATCGACGACTGCGGCCTCCGCCTCGAGCGGACCTACGCCCTCGCTCTCGCCCGCGATCCTGGAGACGGCCGCGCGGTGATCGTTCAGGGCCGCGGCCTCGGCGAGGACGAGACCTTGGCCTGCCTCGCCGACGAGCTGCGCGCCCGCGCCGACGGCCAGGCCCCGTGGACACGCAGCGCCAGCACCTGCGGCGACGTCCTCGAGTTCGGCGACGGCTCGCGCGCCTGGATCGTCAACCCCTTCACCTTGGTCTGGGCACGCGGCGACACCTTCATCGCCCAGACCGACGCGCTCATCGCCGGCGCCAGGGCCCCCGCCCTACCGCCGAGCCTGGCCACCGAGCTCGCCCGGGTCGATCGCAGCGAGCAGCTGTGGCTCGCCGCGGCGCTGTCGAGCGAGGATCGCCGCGCGCTGCCCGAGGCCTGGTCCCGCGAGGCGACCAGCGTCACCTTGAGCGCCAACTTCGACGACGGCCTCCTCGCTCGCATGAGCTTTGGCGCCGCCGACATCGCCTCCCTGGCGACGCTGCGCGAGCTGGTGATCGCGGGGCTCATCGGCCTCGCGGAGCGCCTCGACAGCTACGGCATCGAGCACGAGCTGCGCGAGCGGGCGCGGGTCGGGATCGTCGACGGCTTCGTCGGCGCGGAGCTCAGCCTCGACGCGGGCGAGATCGACGACATCCGCGAGCGCGTGGGTGAGCGGATCATCGGCCGCGGTCCTATCTGAAACGGGGGCTGAAACGGGGGCTGAAACGAGGGCGGGCGCTCCCTCAGCGGCAGCGCAGCGAGACCAGGGCCGAGACCGCCGCGCCCTGCAGCAGCCCCAGCGGCTGGTTGACCAGCTTCCAGCCCAGGCGGTTGCCGATCGAGCGGTTGATCCGGGCCTCGAGAGCCTGGAAGTTCCACAGGTGATCCGCCCCGCCGCGGCTCTTGGGCCAGATGTGGTCCGCGTCCTTGCCGTCGAGCTTCACGCCCATCTTCTTCCAGTAACGGCGGACCTCGGCGCGGCTCATCTTGCCGTCGCAGAGGGTGCGCAGGGCCTTGTCCGAAGACGCAGCCAGGACCAGGCTCGCCGCGGCCAGGCGGTAGTTGGTCTCGGCGCGCTGGTAGTCCTCGACCGCCGCCCGATAGACGTCCGAGGCCTCGGCGTGGGTCTGCCGCGCGCGCTCGAGGCTCGCGGCCGCGTCCTCGAGCGCAGCGCCTGCCTGCGACCACGTGGCCGCGAGCGCGTCGAGCTGGACGTGGAGGTCGGCGACCCGCCCCTCGTAGCCCGCCAAGGTCGCGTCGTCGTCCGCTGCCGCGGCCGCGAGCGCGTCCATGCGCGCCTGCGCGTCGGCCTCGGCACTGGCCGCGCCCCGGCCCGCGCAGCCCCACAGCCCCGCGCAGCCCCACAGCCCCGCGCAGCCCCACGACACGGCGCAGCACCACAACCCGACGCGGGCCGCCCTCGGGCTCGGCGCGAGCCTGTGACGCTTCGACCCACGCACGCGCTCGGAGTCTGTGATTTTTTCCCGCACACCGGCATCGGGGTCCTCAGGCGTGCATGGCGTCGTGCGGGAAAAATTCACAGACTCTCAGTCCTCCGGCGTCGTCGCCATATCGAGCTCGAGCTCGAGGTCACCGCGCTCGCAGGCGGACAGGCGCGAGACCTCGACGCGGAGCTGCTGCTGCTCGGTCTGGAGGCTCTGGTGGCAGGTCGGAGCCTCGCCGCACTCGCCCTGCGTGGCCCTGCCCGCCAGGTAGCCGCCCGCGCAGCCGGCCAGGGCCAGCGGGGCCAGGGCGCCGCCGGTGGCCACCCCCGCGAGGATCCCCAGGCCGCAGCCGCCGAGCGCCTTTTTGCTGGTGCTCGCGTCGTTCTTGGCCGCGCAGGCCTCGAAGCGCGAGAGCTCGAGGCCACAGCGCGCGCGCTGCTCGGCGAACTCGGCCTCGGCGACGATCCGCGCCGCCCTGCACTCGGCCTGCCGGGCCTCGGCGCGGGCCAGCGCGAGCTTGTCCTCCGCGCTGGTGATGGCCTCCCCGAGGTCCTCCAGCCGCGCCTGCCGACGCACCTCCTCGCGCTCGAGCTCGTCGAGGCGCGCGTCGAGGGCCGAGGCCTGCCTCGACGCGCCCGCGCAGCCCACAGCGCCGGCGCAGGTCAGGATCGCGAGCAGCGCGGGCGCGGGCAGGGAGGATCGCACTGCCGCAGTGTACGACCTCCGCGCGCGGACCGGCACCACCGCGCGCGCGGTCCCAGCGAGCCGGCTCAGCGCTCGCCCAGCGCCCGATCCTTCGCCGCCTCACCGTCGACGACCACGCCGCGCAGCAGCGGCTCGTCGAAGCCCGGTGGCCAGCGCGTGCCCGCGTCCGCCTGGCTCCCCCGCAGGTCCACCTCGGAGAGCGTCACGCCCTGGAGATCGACCCCGCGCAGGTCCGCCCCGCGCAGGTCCGCCCCGTCCATGCGCGCGCCCTCGAGGCGCGCGCCCACGAAGCTCGTCCCGCGTAGATCCGCCTCGCGCAGGTCCGCCTCGCGCAGGTCCGCCTCGCGCAGATCCAGCCAGCGCATGCTCGCCCCGCGGGCGTGAGCCCCCCGCAGGCCCAGGCCCTCGGTCCTGGCGTGATCGAGGCGCGCGCGCTCGAGGCTCAGGCCGCCGAGCTCGACCCCGCGCAGGTCCGCCTTGTCCATGCGCACGCCCTCGAGGCGCATGGAGCCGAGCGCGACGGCACGCAGGTCGCGGCCACGCAGGTCACCGCTGTCCAGGGGCTCTTGCTGCACCGGGCCGGGGTCGCGGGCCTGGGGCGCGGGCTCGCGGCCGCCCTCACAGGCCACCGCCGACATCCAGGCCAGACCCAGGGCCAGACTCGAGACGCGGCTGCTCACGTGTCGGCCTGCCCGCGCTCGACCAGGCCGTCCCCGTCGAGGGCGCGGATCGCCGCGCGGATCGTCTCGGGCACGGCGAGCGAGCGCCCGCCGGCGTCGTAGTCGACCATCACGATCACCACCTCGCCCTCGGCGACGAGCTCGGCCCGCGCCTCGGACCACACCCGGCTGCGCAGGCGCATGCTGCTGCCCCCCAGCGCGACGCAGGCGGCGCTGACCCAGATGTGATCGGGGAAGGCGACCGGCGCCCGGTAGTCGCAGCTGACCCGCGCGAGGATCGGGCCGACGCCGGCGCCCCCCTCGGCGCGGCTCTCGTGCATCAGGGCCGCCACCCCGACGCGCTCGAACCAGGCGAAGCGGACGTTCTCGAACCACCGCAGATAGATGGTGTGGTTGACGTGACCGAGGGCGTCGAGCTCTCCCCAGGCCACGGGCTGGCGCATGCTGACGGGCGCGACCAGGGCGTCTGGGGCTGCGAAGCCGGGCGGGGGCGCGACGTGATCGACCATCGCGCCGATGGTAGCGCGCGGCTCAGTAGATCGGGTAGGGCGCGTAGCTCTCGATCTCCGGCGCCTCCATGAAGGGCAGCCGGTAGTACTCGAGCAGGCCGCGGCCGGTGAGCAGCGCCGCGAAGAGCAGCGCCGGCAGCAGGGCCACGAGCACCCCGCGGATCAGCGAGGTCACGTGGGTCCGGGCCAGGGCCACGCTGAGCAAGACCATGGCCAAGAGCACGGCCGCGCCCACGCAGAACACCCAGACCTCCGGCGGCACCCCGAGCCCGACCGTCAGCACGTCGAGGACGCCGACGAGCAGCAGCGAGGGCGCGAGGGCCAGGCCGTAGGCCCGCATGCTCGCGCCGATCGAACGCCGCGCGCCGCCGGTCAGGGCCAGGCCGATGTGGGCCAAGATCCCGCCGAAGAAGTAGAGCGTCGGCAGGCCGATGGGCACGAGCAGCAGCAGCCACAGGCGCAGGACGTCGGCGAACTGAGCCCCGATGATCTCACCGATCACGCTGGGCCGCGCGAGCGGGCCGGGGACATCGTCGAAGAACCATTGCGCCCAGGCCAGGGCGAGCGCGATCAGCCACAGCGGCAGGCGCAGCGTGGCCAAAAAGCCCAGCACGCGGGTGTGATCGACGGGCTCGTCGACCACGCGGAAGCTCGCGCTCGGCGAGACGATCAGCTGGACCAAGGTCCGCGCGCAGCGACCCAGCCAACCCTCGCCGCGGTTGGCCTCCAGGGGCAGCGCGCGGGCGCGAGGATCCAGGTGGCAGGCCCGGCAGATGTCCGGCGCGCGCAGCTGAGCGCGGCGGTCTTCGGGGCCCTCGAAGGCCGCTCCGCAGCGGGCGCAGTGGTCCTGTGCCGCGGTGGCTGTCGCTTCGGGCTGGCCCAAGGTCGGGGGAGTGTAAAGCCAAAGCGAGCCGGCGACGAGCGCGGCGCCAGCCCGGGCGCTAACCCCCAAATCCTCGCCCGCACGCCTCGTCCAGCCCGCCTCGCACAAAACGTCACTGCGTCAGCCCCGCGCAGTGACCCGCCTCGCAAGGCGAGCGCCCTCCCCGGCCCCCACCCTTTTCACGGCCCCTCGCGGGTGTCTATGGTGGCCCCGTGCCCACGCTCATCCAAGCCCGTCGACGATCCCTGCGAGCGGCGCGTGCCAGCGAGGGTCACCCGATCCCCCGCGACCGTCACGGCGACCACGACCGCGGCCGCGGCCGGCGCTCGATGACCCTGCCCGCCTTGCTCGGCCTGCTGAGCACCCTCGGCCTGGCGAGCGCGAGCGCCTGCAAGGATCAGAGCGAGAGCCACCCGCCGCAGCACTACGGCGACAAGGAAGAGGCCCTCGCCCGCTTCGAGGAGCCCGAGCGCGACGCCTGGGCCAAGCCCGGGCAAGTGGTCGACGCCCTCGCGGTCGCCAAGACCATGGACGTCGCCGACATCGGCGCGGGCTCGGGCTACTTCACCCGGCGCCTCGCCCACGCCGCCTCGGCCGGCACGACCTACGCCGTCGACGTCGACGCCGACTTCAAGACCCACATCGAGACGCACCGCGACGACTGGGGCACGCCCAACATCGAGACCCGCCTCGCGGTCTACGAGCACCCGCTGCTGCCCAAGGAGAGCGTCGATCTGGTGTTCATCTCGAACACCTACTCCTTCTTGCAGGAGCGCGTCGCCTACTTCACGGCCGTGCACACTGCCCTGCGCCCGCGCGGGCGCCTGGCGGTGATCGACTGGCGGACCGAGGCCGACTGCCCGCGCAGCCTCGGCTGCCCCAAGCCCAAGCAGCGCGTGCCCAAGGAGCTGGCCCTGCGCGAGCTCTCGCAGGCCGGCTTCGTGGTCCTCGAGGACCACGACTTTCTGGAGTACCAGTACTTTTTGATCCTCGGCCGCGTCGAAGATCAAGCCGCCGCCGAGCCGCCCCCCGAGCCAGACGCCGCGGCCACCGACGGCCCGACCGACGTCGACACCGACATCGACGCTGGCGTCGAAGACGACGCACCCAGCGACGACGACGCCGCCGCGACCAGCGACGAGGCGATCAGCGACACCAACGCCGAGTAGGAGCTCCTCTCGTGACCCACGCCCAGCCCATCCCAGACGCCCCGCCCTCTCTCGACCGCGACGCCGTCCTCGACGGCTATCGCCGGGCCCTCGACGCCCTCGACGCCGCCCAGCAAGACAAGGGCGCGTGGGCTGGCGAGGCGATCTGGAACCCCATGCTGATCTGCCAGTACGTGATCTGCATGCACGTCGTCGGTCGGGAGATCCCCGCCGACCGCAAGGCCCGGATCCGCCGCAGCCTCGAGCTCCAGCGCAAGGTCGACGGCGGCTGGGGCATGCACCCGGACCTCCCCCCGAGCCAGGAGCCCGGGCCCCACGCCCTCCCCGGATCCCCCCTCCCCGGCGGCCTGGCCGGCAAGTACGAGTCGTGGCTCTTTCACACCTTGCTGGGCTACGTCGCCCTGCGGCTGATCGGCGAGGACCCCAACGATCCCCTGCTCGCCGACGCCCTCGCGTGGATCCACGCCCACGGCGGCCCCTACCACTCGCCCACCTGGGGCCGGGCGTGGCTCGCCCTGCTCGGCCTCTACCCCTGGGAGCAGGTCCAGCCGCTGCTCCCCGAGCTGTGGCTGTTGCCCGACGAGTCGCCCATGCACCCGCGGCGGCTCTACTGCCACATGCGGCTGATCTACCTCGGCCTTTCTTATCTGTGGGGCGCCCACGTCCAGGCCAAGCGAAGCCCCCTGCTCGACGCCCTGCGCGACGAGCTCTACCCCGAGGGCTGGGACCCCGAGCGTTTCGCCGCGACCCGCGACGAGATCGCCCCGACCGACCTCTACGAGCCCGTCGGCGCCGCCTTGCAGTGGGTCTTCTCCGGCGCCCGGGTGCTCGCCAAGGCCGTCCCCGGGCCGATCCGCCGCCGCGCCCTCGATCGCGCCTGGGAGCACATCCAATACGAATTTCGCAGCACCGACTGGGTCTGCCTCAGCCCGGTCAACGGCATGCTCTTTTGCCTCGCGACCTGGTCGCGCGACCCCTCCTACCCCGAGCTCGATCGTGCCCTCGCCGGCATCGAGTACTGGTTTTGGGAGGACGAAGAGGAGGGCCTGCGGATCTGCGGCGCGCGCTCGGACATCTGGGACACGAGCTTCGTGATCCAGGCGCTGTGCGAGGGCCCCGAGCTCGACGCGGCCGCGCAGCTCGTCGGCCGCGCCACCGCCTGGCTGCCCACGGCCCAGCTGCGCGCCGACATCCCCGGCGGCCGCCAGCACTATCGCGACCCGGCCCGCGGCGGCTGGGGCTTCGCCAACGAGCACCATCCCTGGCCGGTCAGCGACTGCACCGCCGAGGCCCTCGAGGCCCTGATCCACGCGGGCGCCCGGGGTTGGGACGATGACGACGCCCGCCTCGGCGCCGACATGCGCATCGCCGCCGTCGAGTTCGTGCTCCAGCGCCAAAACGACGACGGCGGCTTTGGCTCCTACGAGTCCCGGCGCGGGTCCATGGCCCTGCGCCGCTTCAACCCCGCCGAGATGTACGGCAACTGCATGCTCGAGTACTCCTACGTGGAGTGCACGGCCAGCTGCGTGCGCGGCCTCGCCGTCGCCCGCGACGCCCTCGGCGCGCGCATGCCCGGGGCCCTCCACGCCCGCGTCCACGATGCCATCGAGGCCGGGGTCCGCTTCTTGCTCGCCGCCCAGGAGCCCGGGACTGGCGCCTGGCCAGGCTTTTGGGGGGTCAACTACACCTACGGGACGTTCTTCGCCGTGTCCGGCCTGCTCGCCGCGGGCCTCGATCGTGAGCACGTGGCGATCCGCCGCGCGGCTCGCTTCTTGATCTCGCGTCAGCGCGAAGACGGCGGCTGGGGCGAGCGCTACGAGGGGGTCTTGGAGCAGCGCGAGCGCGATCTCGATCCCGACGAGCCCAGCCGCGTGGTCCAGACCGCCTGGGCCGTGCTCACCTTGATGCAGGCCGCCCCAGAGCGTGGCCACGAGGCCATCGAGCGCGGCGTGGCCTTTCTCCTCGAGCGCCAGCTCCCCGAGGGCGGCTGGCCACACGACGCGGCCATCGGGGTGTTCTTCAACACCGCCGTCCTCGACTATCGCCTCTACAAGCTCGCTTTCCCGACCTGGGCCCTCGCGCGCTGGCTCGGGCAGTGAGCGAGCCCTGCGTGCCAGGTGACCTTGGGGCGCGCCGCCCCAAGGTCCCTGATCGCGGCAAGTCGCCATTACCCACCAAAAGCTCATTTTGGAGATTTTGGAGGTTTGCTACACGACCTTTATTGTGGTCGATGCGATCACAATGACTCAAAGTTCACGAGTCATGCGCGATGGCGCACCGGCACGGATGTTGCTGAACCAACACCTATGGTCGATCCTTCGTATGCACGTCGAGGACGCGCCCTGGCTCCAGTCGGGATCGCTTGGGCCGGCACCCTCGAGTCGACGGTCGCCTATCTCAGCGAAGGTCAGCCCACCGGCGCGGCCTGGCGCCTCTTTCTGGACCGCATTCGCCGCGCCAATCGCCCGCTCCTGCTCCGCCTGAGCGACGGCACCCAGCTCGACGCCCGCGCCCGAGAAGAGCTCGCCGAGGCCCTCGGCTCGACCCGCGTCTCGCTCGTCTCCAGGGGGTCGCAAAAGCACAGCGAGGCCACGGCCCTGCGCTGGCTGGGCGTCGAGGCCGAGCACTTCGAGCCGCGCGAGCTCCGGCGCGCGGCCAGCTTTTTGGGCGTCGACCTCAACAAGGTGAAGGCCGCCCTGGCGGGCCTCGACGGCGCCGCGGCCTGAGCTCGCCCCCTCGCTCCTCCCCCTCGCCCCTCCCCCTCGCCCCTCCCCCTCCCCGGCCATCCGAAAAGAAGACCTCCACCAGTGGAGGTCTTCTTCGTTTTGGCGCGACCCCCCGTTCACTTCACTTCAGCCCTGGGTCCAGCGCTTTGGCCCCCAAATATGAACAACCTCCCATTACCTCGAATACAAGGAGTGAAGAGTCGAGCCTCAGGCGTTTCGCCACGCCGCCCCGTGCCGCGCCATCTCGCCCTCCCGGCCCAGCCCCGCAACCCACCCCGCAACCCTCGTTCCTCGCCATACACGACGAAAGTCGAGCGCGCGCCGATTGGTACGCGAGTTGCTCCGTGCACGAGCATGGTGAATCACTTGTCGCATCGCTACGTGTTCATGACCGATCAGTTCGACAGTGAGCTGGCCTGGGCGAGCGACTTCGAGGCAACCATCATCGTCTTGCGCGGAACCGAGCTACACGGCCGCGCCTGGGCCTCCCTCCTGGCTCGCCTGCGCCGAATCAAGCGTCCCGTGCTCCTCCACGCGCACGCGGGCAGCGGCCTGAACGTGACCCAGCGTGGCCAGCTCGCCGACGCCATCCATCACCAGGCCCCCGTCGCCGTGCTCGCAGAGGACAAGGGCGGCCGCGAGCTGGGCATGGCCCTGCGCTGGCTGGGGGCCGACGCCACGGTCTTCACCCCCGACCAGCTGCTCGGGGCCGCGGCCAAGCTGGGCCTCGAGGCCGCGCACCTGAGCTCCAGCTTGCGGGCGCTCGGCCGCGCGGGCCTCGATCTCCAGGCCGTCGACCAAAAGCTCCAGGCCTACTCGAGCGGGGTCTTTGGCGGTCTATGATCCCCCCATGCGCCACCGCGCCCTCGACTCCGCGCTCCTTATCTCGATGGCCTGCGCCTGCACGGGCGGCGAGACTAGCGAGCTATCCAGCCCCGATCCCTCCAGCCCCGATCCCTCCAGCCTAGAACAGCCGAAAGACAGCCAGACAAAGCCCCAGGCTGACGCCCAGGACACCGCGGCCGACTACTTCCTGGCCGTCGTCGGCCAGACCGGGGTCTGCATCGAAGGTAGCGAGGACCGCTGGACCGCGCTGCGCCCCACCTTGGGCTGGACGCCCACCGACGAGCTCGAGGGTGACCCGCTCGCGGCCCTCCTCGACCGCCCGGTGCTCGCGCGCGGTTCCGCCGACGCCCTCGTCCCCCAGGAGCTCCCGCCCGCCGACGGCCCCGAGCGCATCTGCCAGAACATGCAGATGCGCAGCGACTGGGTCGCGGGACCGCGGGGCTTCCTGGTCGACCACGGCACGCGCCTGGACCTCGAGCACTTCAGCGTCGCCAGCGTGCGCCCCCTCGACGAGCTCTCGATCCGCCGTGAGGGCCAGGAGCTCGTCGTCGAATTCGAAAACCCGCTGCCCTTCGCCCTCGAGGACCTCGGCATGCGCGTGCACTACGAGGGCTGCTACGGCAAGCCCGGGAGCACCTCGCTCGACACCGAGGTGCTGGCCCGCCTCGAGCCTGGCGCCCGCGTCGAGCGTCGCTTCCCGGTGCTCGCCGAGCAAGATCACCCCGGCCCGCGCAAGGCCGGACCCTCGGCGCGCCAGCACCTCGCCAGCGCCCTGGTCATCGCGGTCGGCGGCGCCGAGACGCCCGCGGGCGCCCAGCTCCACGTCGACCTCGACCTCCCCCTGCGCAGCGTCGACGGCCTCGCTCTCGCCTGCCCCGAGCGCTGAACCCAGCCCCTAGGGGCGACCTGCGCCAAAGGGATTCTTGAGCTGCTCGTGCTCTTTTATCCGCGGCTTGCGTTGGCGCTTGCTCGCCTCGTCGTCGACGCGCTCGAGCTCGTGGCGAAAGCGACGATCCCCGCTGGGCACGAGCTGAAAGTCGTAGTCCGCGTAGCCCTCGGCGACCAGACGCAGCGGGATCGGCTGCTTGCCCCTGGCCAGCTCGAAGCCCTCCGGCGCGTTGGTCCAGCCCAGGGAGGCGCCCGTCTCGGGATCGATGATCTCCGCCTCGACGTTGGTCTCGATGATCACCGAGACCGGGCCGAGCTGCGGTGACGCGGCGACGCTCCCGAGCTCGGTCGCGGCCGCCTCCTCTCGCGGCGGCGAGGCCTGGGCCTGGTCCGCCTTCGGCTCATCGCCCGCGCGCCAGACCAGGGTCAGCGACGCACCCAGCGCCAGCAGGCCGACCCCCGCGAGCAGCGGCCCGATCCACCGCCAGCGCGCCGCCTTCTTGGCCGCCTGGTCGGCGAAGCGCATCGGGCTGACCACCTCCGGGCGCCCGGCCGCGTCGTCGTCCATGGTCCGCAGCCGCCGGCCCACGCCGAGGCCGACGATCGCCTCGGCGAACGCCGCCATGCTCTCGAAGCGGTGATCCGGCTGCTTTTGCAGCGCCTTGCGGGCGATGGCCTCGACCCCGTCGGGGACCTCGACGCTCGGCGCGAGCTCGGCGAAGCGCGGCGCCGGATCGTAGCTCTGGGCCATGAGCACCTCGACGTAGCTCTCGCCGGTGAAGGGCAGCTTACCCGTGAGCAGCTCGGTCATCAGCACGCCCAGGGCGTAGATGTCGACGCGGTGGTCGACCTCCTGACCCTGGGCCTGCTCCGGGGCCACGTACTCCGGCGTCCCGACCACGATCCCCGTCTTGGTCAGCCGCCCGCTCTCGGTGGCCTGCTCGCCCAGCAGCTTGGCCACGCCAAAGTCGATGATCTTGATGAAGTCGGGATCCCCCTCGGCGCTCACGCGGATGCAATTGTCCGGCTTGAGGTCGCGGTGGACCACGCCGAGATCGTGGGCCGCGGCCAGGCCCTCGGCGATCTGAAGCAGGAAGTGGGCGACCCGCGGCCAGGGCAGCGGCCCCTCGCGCCGGAGCGTCTCGCCGAGGCTCTCGCCCTCGAGATACTCCATCACGAAGTAGGGCGCGCCCTGGGGGGTCTCGCCGAAGTCGCTGATGTCGATCACGTTGGGGTGATCGACCTGGGCCGTCGCCCGGGCCTCGAGCAAGAAGCGCTCGACGAGCACGGCCTTGCCGCGGTGCTTGTCAGCGAGGACCTTGATCGCTACCTGCTTGCCGATGCGCTCGTGGCGAGCGAGGTAGACCTCGCTCATGCCCCCGGCACCCAGTGGCCGGAGCAGCTGGTAGCAGCCGCCGAGCAGGTCGGGGTCGTGCCCGTCTTTCTTGCCCGCGTGCGAGCCCTCGCCAGCCTCGGCGCTCGGCTCGAAGCCAGGCGGAAGCGAAGCTGGCGGCTCCGTACCGCCCCGCATCCCCTCGTAGCCGATCTTGGTCTTGCGCGAGTCGGACATGGTCCGCGAGAGCGAGCATAGTTCAGCTTCGCGGGCTCCGCTGTGTGCCCCGACCCCGTAGCAAACGCCCGTTCTGGCGTTCTGCTCGCCCCTGACTGACGCTTCTCTCGATCACGAGTCACTTGTTCAGTATCCTCGCGGCGTGGCCCCAGAGGCGCCCGAAGACCGCGAGCGAGTGGCCTGCGTCGAGCTGCCGGCGCTCCCCTTGCAGCTGCTCTTGCGCGAGCAGCCGCAGTGGCGCGCGCTCCCGGTCGCCGTGGTCGAAGCCGATCGACCCCAGGCCAAGCTGCTGTGGGTCAACGAGCACGCCCGCGCCCTGCGGGTGCTCCCGGGCATGCGCCTGGCCGCGGCGCGCAGCCTCGCCCCGCAGCTGCGCGCCAGCGTGGTCCCCGAGGCGCAGATCAGCGCGGCCATCGACGCGCTCTTCTCCCTGCTCTCGGGCTTCTCCCCGCGGGTCGAGCCGCAGCAAAACGAGCCCGGCACGCTGTGGGTCGACCCCTCGGGCATGTGCTTGCTGTGGGGCGACCTCGAGCAGTGGGCCGAGAGCGTGTCCGCGGCCCTGAGCCAGCAGGGGCTGCTCGCCGCCGTCGTCGTCGGCTTTCATCGCTTCCGCTGCCAGGCCATCGCCCGCTCGCGCCCCGCCCTCGAGCCCAGCGTCTACGTGCTCGCGGATCCCCGCCGCGAGGCTCGCCTGGCCGCGGGCGTGCCCCTGGATCGCCTCGGCTTCTCGCCCACGCTGCGCGACGAGCTCGCCGGCCTCGGCGTGCACACCCTCGGCGAATTCATGGCCCTGCCCCGGGCCGAGCTGCGCGCCCGCTTTGGCGTCGAAGCCCAGCGCCTGCACGCCCGCGGGGGCGACGACGACTGGGCGCCGATGCAGCCGCGAGCCTTCGTCGACCCGATCCGCGACCACGTCCAGCTCGACCCGCCAGAAGAGAAGCTCGAGCGCCTGCTCTTTCGGATCAAGCCGGCGCTCGAGGGCCTGCTTCGCCGGCTCGCCGATCGCGGCGCCGCCATGTCGCGCCTGCGCCTGACCCTCGAGCTCGACCACGCCGACGGCCAAGCGCACCTGCTCGAGCCCGCGGCGCCCACCCTCGACGCCATGCAGCTGCTCGAGCTGCTGCGCCTGCGCCTCGAGGCGATCGGCGCGGGCCTGCCCGCCGGCGTCGAGACCTTCACCCTCGAGCTCGAAGGCCAGCGCAGCGACCCGCGCCAGATCGCCTTGTTCCGCGCCCAGCAAAAGCGCGACCTCGAGGCTGGCGAGCGCGCCCTCGCCCGGCTGCGCGCGCTCTTTGGCCCCGAGTCCGTCAGCGTCGCCGCCCTCGCCCCCGCCCACCTGCCCGAGGCCCGCTTTTGCTGGACCCCCCTGACCCGCCTCGCCTACCCCGATCCCCAGCGCATGCAAGTCGACGGCGAGCTCCCGCCCCGCGTCCGCCGCTTGCTCCCCCGCCCGCGCCGCCTCGCCGCCACCGACGAAGCCCTGCGCCCGGGCGAGCGCCTCGACCCCAGCCTCGGCGTCATCGCGCGCATGCAGGGCCCCTTTCGCGCCAGCGGCGGGTGGTGGGTGCGCCAGGTCGAGCGCGAGTACTACTACGCCGAGATTGATGGGCGCGAGGGCGAGGCCGAGATCCTGTGGGTGTTCTACGACCGTCCGCGCAGGCGCTGGTACCTGCACGGCTGGCTGGCCTGAACTGGCTCAGGCCCGCTCGCGCGCGACTCAGACCTTGAGCCGCTCGTCGTAGAAGTCCAGCACCTTCTCCATGGCCGCCCAGGTCGGGTGCTCGGGATCCTCGACGAAGTCGAGGGCGAGCACCGAGTGAGCCGTGCGCGGGATCCCGTGGGGGTTGCCCGGCGACGAGTCGATCTCGACGGCGATGAAGTTGTCGCCGAGGACCTCGCGCAGCCTCGCAAAGCGCTCGGGCGGGACCATGAAGTCCTCGGTGAAGCGCAGGCCGAGCACGCAGACCCCGTCCGCGGCGCGCTCGCGGATCGTCGCCAGAGTCTGCGCGTCCACCCCGAGGTCACGCTTTTGCGCCGCCGTGATCCCAAAGGGCAGCGAGGGCTGGCTGAGCACCGGCGCGATCATCCGCGCGTCGCTCATCATCGCCAGGGCAAAGCCCCCGCTGAGGCACATGCCCACGGCCCCGACCCCCGGGCCGCCACAGACCTCGTGGGCGTGGCGAGCCAGGCTGCGCAGCCACGTGGTGATCGGGCTGGCCTTGCCCGTGGCGAACACCGTGAACTCCCGCACCACGCAGGCCCGCGCCAGGGTCCCCAGCGAGTAGCCCAGGCTCGCCGGGCGTCCAGGCTCCCCGATGAGCGAGGGCATGTAGACCCGAAAGCCGCGCGCTCGCACGCGGCGGGCGAAGGCTGCGACCCCGGGGTGCAGTCCGGGCGCCTCGTGGATCACGATCACCGCGGGGCCCTCCCCGGACTCGAACACGGTCCGACGCAGGCCGTCGAATTCGTACTCGCGCGCGTCGAAGTCTGCGTAGGGCATCCGCGCATCATCGCATCATCGCCAAAAATGACCAGCGAGCCCGCGCACGCTCGCGGGCGTGGCAAACGCTCCCTCCTCACTGTCCGCGGCGCGACGCCTTCGCGTGCCCACTTCCAAGCTCGCTGGGCGGCGCCGGGAACCGGCGATCTCCAGCTCGAAATTGACACGCCCTCGGAAATCAGCGAGGAGAGAGAAGGTTCGATCAATGTGGCAAAAATGGGTTTGTGTAAAGTGCAAACGAACCTGGACCACCCGCGTTTCCACGCCAGTGCTCACGGTTCGTTGCAGCTGTGGCGGCGCGGTGAGGAAGTGCGGAAAGCCCCACAAGAGCAGGCCGATCGCCAAGTATGTCGAGTGGTCCGACATGGTCGGGCGACGATCGCTGCTGCGGCGCTCGGGGATCCAAAAGAACCGGCGCAAGATGAGGAAAGACATCGAGTCCGCCCGGGCCACGCTCGAGAGGTTTCCTTCGCTGAAGAGGCGGATCATCAAGCGAGAGCTGGAGTCTTTCAACGAGCCCTTCGACCTCAGCTATCTGCACCGAAGCTACAAACAGACGCTCTACGCCGAGCTCCTCGACATCCAAAACCCCGACGACGCCGAGTACCTGTCCGGGCGCCCCTACAACATCAAGATGCGCTACACGCTGCTCGATTATCAAAGTGGCGCGCGCTCACAGAGCCGCTCGAAGACCTATCCCCTGAAGATGACGACCCGCTGGTTCCAGGTCAGCGGCGCGCTCGGACGCCCTCAGTCGACCGGGAGCGTCATGGCCACGCATTACGAGAAAAAAGGCAACTATCCGGCCTGGAAGCACGCCGGCTACCCCGACTACAGCGACGACCCAAAAGTCAGCGCCGAGTGGTGTCACCTGATCGCGGACTCGCTCGGCGGCCCGACCCACCCAAGTAACCTCGTCGCCGCGAGCTACGCCGCCAACACCCATATGGCGGCCATCGAGGGCTGCCTCAATGGCAACTCGAAGGTCCAGATCAGGGTGATGGTCTACGCGGCCAAGGACCACATCGCCGAGCACATCACCTACCAGGTCAAGCTCGGGAGCAAGTCAGCCTGCTTCGAGATCGACGCTCGCTGCAGCAACTTCAGCAGCAGCGACGCCGAGAAAACTCGCAAGCGCTTGCACGAGGAACTCGGCCTTTGAGGTCATCCTCACGCCCCCACTCACCAACATCGAATATGACCGAAACGAGGATTTGCCATGATCCCCCACCCGAGATGAAGCCTCGCCCGCCCCAACGCCACATCATCGCCCCCCTCCTCTGCGCCACCCTCGGCGCCTGCCATCGGCCTTCTGCGACCCTCGAGCTGCCCACCGAGACCAGCGCAGACGCCGAGGCGCCGGACACCTCCGAGATCGACGAGCCGCCCAGCGAGGACAACGCTGGCTCGGCCCTCGACGCCATCCGAGCGGCCCCCCTCGACGGGCGCGTGGCCCTGTCCATCGACGCCTCGCTCTTCACTCGATCCGAACGAGCGGCCGAGCTCGGCCGGCTCTCATCGAAGCACGCGTACCTGATGCCCTGGCGGGTCCACGAGGACGCCGGGGCCTTCGTCGCCATCGAGAGCCTCCCCCACGCCGAGCGTCCCCCGAGCTGCTTCGTCCGAGACGACATCGACTACCGCGTGGACGCGGCCATGGACCGCTATCGCCTGCGAGCCTGGGTCGAGCGCTCGGCGCTCCAGCTCGTGACCAGCCGCGAGCTCGAGCTGCGCTTCGCGGACGGAAGCGGGGTGGTGCTCGGCGCCGTCATGCCCGTGCTCGAGTCGGGCCACGGTGACGGTGACGGTGACGACGGCGTCGGCGTCGACGTCGGCGTCGACTACCACGGCTTCGCGCGCAGCCTGCCCATCCCCCTCGACGGCCTCGCGCTGAGCTGGCCCGAGGACCTCGCCCCCGGGCTCTCCTCCCCGACGCCGGTCACCAGCAACGACGTCGACTACGAGCACCCCGACATCTTGCTCCTCGACGGCGTCCCCCTGCGCCTCGACGACCTCGACTTCCCGCTGCGCGAGGTCGATGGTTGGGGCGCCGTGGCCGAGGATCCCAACGCGAGCATCTGGTACTTTGCAGACAGCTGCATCCAGCTCGAGCTCCTCGGGCCCAAGCCCACCATCGTCGCCCAAGCCGGCCTGGGCGCGGGCGGTGGCGGTGGCGGCTACGGCAGCGGCAGCGGCAGCGGGCACCAGGACCACTGGCAGATCCCCGCCAATACCCCCGCCTACTGGCCCGACGGCAGCGACGCGGGCGAGTCCCTGCGCAAGCAGATCGTCCTCGACACCAACCTCACCCGCCGAGGTGAGCTCGCCTGCCTCCCCCTCGTGGCGCAGCTCGAGATTTGCCACGCCCAGTCGGATCTGGTCCACGTCCCCTGAGCTCGCCGCGGCCGGGTCCAGCCCCATCGCTCATTCGCGATGCATTTTTCGGGGCCCTGTGTTTGGATATCCGGGTGAAGCACCGGCACGCAGCGCGCATCGGCATCGGCATCGGCATCGGCCTCACCTTGGCCACACAGCTCGCCTGCCGACCCTCGGCAGACATCGAGCTCCCCAGCGAGTCCCCTCCCGCGCCCGAGCCAGCCGCGCCGGCACCAGCCTCCCAGCCCGAACCCGCCCCGCCCTCGCTCGACACAGCCCGAGCCCTCACCGCCACCGGCCGCGTGGCCCTGGCCAGCAACACCACCCTCCTCAGCCAGCCCAGGACCGACAGCGCCGACGGCCGCCTCGATCTCACGAGCGCGCAGCTGCTGCCCTGGCGCGTGCGCGAGGACGCCGGAGAGTTCATCGCCGTCGAGAGCCTCGACTTGGAAGATCGCGCCCCGAGCTGCCTCCCCGGCTACGGCTCGGGCCACGTCGACTGGGTGCTCCAGACCTACCGGCTGCACGCCTGGGTTCGCCGGGCCGACCTCACCCTGGTCACCCGCCGCGAGGTCGAGCAGCGCTTCGACGATCAAAGCGGCGTCGTCCTCGGCGTCGGCGTCCCCGTGCTCGAGGTCGACGGAGAGCTCGGCGTGAGCGGCTGGGGCTTCGAGCGCGGCTTGTCCGTCCCCCCCGAGGCCCTCGCCCCGAGCTGGCCCGAGGACATCCAGCTCGGGCTCGCGGCGGCCCCCCAGGGCAACGCCTTCACCTCGAGCTTCGTGCGCCCGAGCGACCTACGCCTCGATGGCGACGCGCTGAACATCGACAGCTTCCACTACCCGCTTTTCGATCCCGTCGCGTGGCTCCCCGTCGACGGCGACCCCGACGCGGCGATCTGGCGCTTCGCCAACGCCTGCATCCAGCTCGACCTCCGCGGGTCCAAGCCTGTCCCCCGAGCCGACAACGTCTCGGGCGTCATCGGCGGGCTCGGCCTCAGCGGCACGGGCCGCGGGGGCTTCGGCACCAGCGCCACCGCGATCCTCTGGCAGATCCCACCAGGCACCCCCACCTACTGGCCCGACGGCAGCGAGGCCGGCGAGACCCTCCGCGAGCAGGTCATCCTCGACGCCCAGTTCAGCCGCCGAGCCGAGCTCGCCTGCCGGGTCGTCGTCGGCGAGCTCGAGCTGTGTCACGCCTACGCGGACATGGCCCGCTCACCTTGAATCAAAAAACACGCGCACGGCCGCGGCGCTGTGCCGGCCGTGCGCGCGCTTCCTCTATCGGGCGTTCGACCGCGCTCAGAGCTGGCTGGCGACGAAGTCCCAGTTGGCGAGGTTGTCGATCACCGCGGCGATGAAGGCCGCGCGATCGTTGCGATAGTCGTCGCCTCGGCTCGCGCCAAGCGGGGCCCGGTGTCCGTGCTGGTCTCCGAGCCCGCGCTGGCCGATACTTTCACCATGATCGGAGGTCGACGCTCCGCCCTCGTGTTGGCTCTCGCTACCGGGGGCTGCCGGATCGGCGCCGGCGAGGCCGAGCAGCCGAGCGCGAGCCCGAGCGACTGCGATGAGGTGGACGCACAACCTCTGGGCGAGCACCGTGTCCACGCCCAGCAGCGCGCCCGCGAACTCGAGCGGGCCCTCGCCGCTTGTGGGGGGAGCGAGCTGGCTCATGAGCTCGGCTACACGGAGCTACTGCTCACGCGCCTCGATCGTGCCGAGCGCCACCTGGCGCTCGCCGAGGGCGGATACTCGACGCTGTGGTCGACGCAGCTCGCCCTCGCGCGGCGCGACTTCGATGGCGCCCGCGCGTGGCTGGAGCGCGGGCGGGCGGCTTGTGCGAGCCTGCCTGGAGACGAGCTGTGTTCGCTGGTGGCCCCGGAGCTCTCGCTGCAGCTAGCCCTGCTCGAGAGGAGGGCGGGACCCGAGTGCAGCGAGCTGGGCCAAGCCTACCTCGATATTCGACCCTCCGTGTCGCTCCTGTGCCAGCTCGACGCGGCCTGGGCTCGACGACCGCGCGCGCAGGTCGAGGGGGTCGGCGCGGCGCCGCTGCGGATCGACGTCGCCAGCGCGCGCTGGTTGAGCGAGGCCACGATCGGCGATCGACGCGTCGACGTGGCTGTCGATCCCACGCGGATCTTCAGCGTGGGTAGTGACCAACTCGCGCGCGCGCTCGGGGTCGAGCTCAGTCCAACCCAGCCCCTCGCGTTGGTGACGATCGAGGCGCTCGAGCTCGGGCAGCTGCGCCTGCGCGAGCTCCCAGTCGTGCTCCAACATGGCGAGCCCGGCCCCCTGGGCCCGGGCCCAGCGCTCGAGCTTGGCGTCGACGTGCTCGCCGAGTTCGGTCGAATCGACTATCACTTCGCCGACGGCCAACTCGAGGTGGGCTCGGCGCTCGCCGTCTCCGGCGGCGAGGTCGAGCTCAGGCTCTTGCCCGAAGACGTCCACACCCTGCTCCCCCTCGCTCGCCTCGAGGTCGACGGTCAACCAATGTGGATCGAGCTCGTGTCGCCGGGCGCGGGGGAGCTCCGCGTCGACCTATTCGAATATGCATACGTCGTCGAAGAACAGCCGCCCGGGCCCCGGGTCTCGCTCGCGGGCGTGGCAGTGCGCACGACGACGGAGGTGTCTCAGCCGCCTCGGCCTCACTGGAGTCAGGGCGAGCTCGGGGTCGAGCTGCTCACCAACTCGGAGCTGAGCCTCGACCTGGACGGGGCCCACGCCTGGCTCGAGCTCGATGGCCGACGCTCCGGCGCAGGCTCAGCAAGCCCCGCTGCCGAGCTCGGAGCACCCAGGTAGCACGCCGCGCATGTCGACCTCGTTGAGTACATCCATCGCAAAGCCGACGTGGTCGGCGCAGCTCTCCGCCGGGCCCGGGCTCTCGATTTGCCCGTAGGCCGCGGTGAGCAGCTCGCGGACCTTGTAGCGTATCGTACGAGAGGCGAAGCCACGGGGGACCTCGAGGTCCGCGCCGAGGCTGAACACTGGGCCCTTGTTCACCGATTTGGTCTGGCCGAGCAGCCGCTTCATCTGAGTCATGCGATCCTCGACCTGGTGGGCGAGTAGGCGATCGTCGTCGCTCAGTTTTTGTGGGTAACCGATTCGCAGGGGAGGCAGCTCCTGTCCGGGTAAGAAGTTGGACTTGAAGCGCGCGTGGCTCCTAGGCGCATATGCGAGGTGCGGTAGCTCGACCTCGGTGGGACTCCGACTCCACCTGAGCGGCGGGGCGCCCTCGACCGAGCTGTGTCACGCCTACGCGGACATGGCCCGCTCACCTCGAGTAAAAAAAGCACGCGCACGGCCGCGGCGCTGTGCCGGCCATGCGCGCGCTTCCTCTATCGGGCGTTCGACCGCGCTCAGAGCTGGCTGGCGACGAAGTCCCAGTTGGCGAGGTTGTCGATCACCGCGGCGATGAAGGCCGCGCGATCGTTGCGATAGTCGATGTAGTAGGCGTGCTCCCACACGTCGATGGTCATCAGCGCGGTCACGCCGTGCTTGAGCGGCGTGTCGGCGTTGGCGGTCGACATGACCTCGAGCGCGTCGCCCTTCTTGACCAGCCAGCCCCAGCCGGAGCCGAACTGCGTCGCGCAGGTGGTGCTGAACTTGGTCTTGAATTCGGCGAAGGACCCGAAGCTGCGGTTGATCGCGTCGGCCAGATCGCCGCTCGGCTCACCGCCGCCGCCGGGCTCGAGACAGTTCCAAAAGAAGCTGTGATTCCAGACCTGGGCGGCGTTGTTGAAGATGCCCCCCTCGGCGCCGCGGATGATCTCCTCGAGCGACTTGTCGGCCCACTGCGTGCCCGGGATCGCGGCGTTGAGCTTCTTGACGTAGCCCGCGTGGTGCTTGCCGTAGTGGAAGCTGAGCGTCTCGGCGCTCATGTGCGGGGCGAGGGCGTCTTGGGAGTAAGGGAGCGAAGGCAGTTCGATGGCCATTGGTTTCCTGTCTGTGAAAGTTGTGGGGAGGGAGTCCGCGCGGGCGCAGACAGGCAGACTATTGTCATCGGCCCTGGGCCATTCAAGCGATCCGCTCATGCGTCGACCAGTTGTCATTTCCTTAGCCGCGCCCAGAGGAGGGCCCTTCGGGGCCGCTTCACCGAGTGCAGACTGGCCAGATCACCCTCGCGCACGCGCGCAAGGGACTGCGCTATGCTCGCTGGTGATGGCGGGAGAGGCTGACGCGATTGCCAAAGGAGCGCAGGTCGTCATCACCAAGGGCGACGACGCGGGAACTTGTGGCGAGGTGTTCTGGACGGGAAAGAGCAAGTTCGGACCAGGGCTGCGCTTTGGGGTCAAGGACGAGGCTGGCAAGATCTACTGGGCCGGCGAAGGCGAACTCGAGCACGCGAGCCCAGCTGCCCCCCTCTCCCAGACCGCCAGCCCAGCACAGACGCCCGGCCCAGCGCCGGCCCGCGAGCGCCTGATCCAGTTCCCCGCTGACGACGGCGCCTTCAGCGATCGCATCAAAGTCTTCGAGGAGTCGGTGCGCCTGAGCAACGGCGTCTCGGTCACGGAGCTCGTGCGGGCGCTGGGCAAGGCCGGCGCGCCGGTGGTCGAGCCCCTGGTCGCGCGCATCGAGGCTCGCACCGCGGCCTTGAAGGCCACCTCTCGCGCGAGCGGCTACAAGCCGAGGCGGCGGGTGCTCGCCCTGCGCAACGCCCTGCTCGCAGCCCTCGGCCACGCCGCGGCCGAGCAAGACGCCGAGATCGACCCGCGCTTCGACGCCTACCTGCGGCCGGAGCCCGCCACCCTCTTCGTCGGCAGCGACGACTTCCCCTTCAGCTTCCTCAGCGCCCTACCCGAGGCCCGCGAGCTGCTCGAGCGCCTCCCCGACGCTCGGCTGCGGGCCATCATCGCCGCGTGGCGCGGCTCGGCGGCGACCTTCGACATCGAGAAGCGGCTGGCGCGAGCGCTGCCCCCCTCGCGCAAGAAGCTGCTCCGCGGGGGCCCCTCCCTGGCCGAGGTCGTCGACAGCCTGGCTGCGCAGACCGGCCTGGTCCGCGGCGACGTCACCTACCTGCTCGCCCCGAGCCGGAGGAAGCTGAGCACCCTCAACCGCGTCGGCGGCCGACCCAAGGGCCTGAGCAAAGATCGCTGGCCGCGAGACCCGGACGAAGACCAGCCATTTAGCGTGGCCTTGATCCTGGATCTATCGACCATCCCCGAGCTCCAGTCGCGCTACGCCGACGCCCGCGCCCTGGTCGTGCTCGTCGATCGCCCAGACGAGGGCTTCGAGACGGCGTACGTCCTGCCGCTGACGGAGGCCGAGGCGGCCGCCGGCGTCAGCGGAGGCCGCTCCTTCTCGGTCGAGCGCGTGACGGTGCCCGCCGAGGTCTGGGCCACCTCCGAGCGCGAAGGCCCGCTGGGGACCCTGCGCACGCGCCTCGCCGAGGCCCCCGGGCGCGCGCTGGGCTGGCCGTGGCTGCTGCAAAGCGCGCCCGAAGCCAGCGACGCCGCCGGCTTCGTGCTCCAGGCGGACGAGCGCCTCGTGCCCAAGCTCAACCTCGGCGACGCGGGGCGGCTCTTCGTCTATGACGGCGACGCGTTTTGGGAGAGCCACTAGCGAGCACCACTAGCAAGTGTGCGGCGCAGCAGCTCGCGCTGCGCGTAGTCGCCGAGCCCACGCCCATACTGGCGCCAAGCATCGAGATTGCCGCGAGGAAAGATCCGCAGCGACCCAGCCTCGTCGACCAGGGTGTAGGTGACCGAAGAGCGGTTGCCCTTCATCGCGTCGCGCAGCACCTCGAGCACGCGAGTGAGCGCGCTCGATTCCTCTGGCAGCGCGAGGCTCGGCGTGACCCCTGCCCGCTCCTGGGCGATCCAGACCATGGCCGGCGCGAGCGTCCAGACCTCCGCCGCGGCCTCGCGCGCGCGCGCGAGCTCTCCTGCGCTCACGCAGGCCAAGGCGAGCTCGCTCCAAGCGCCGAGACGCGCCGGCCGATGCTTCACCGCGTGCTCGAGGTCCGCGCGCGCCTCGTCGAGATCATCGCGCAGACGATGGAGCTCCCCGCGATAAGCGTAGGTCGCCTCGGCCTCGAGGTAGATGTAGTGCTTGCTCCCCTCTTCCCAGATCGCCAGCGCCTCGTCGTAGCGGCCGAGGTAGAGCAGACACGCGCCGCTGCCGATATAGCCCCAGCGCGTCCGTGTGCGCGTCCAGACGTCGCGAAAGCGAGCGAGCGCGCCCTCGTAGTCGCCCATCCACAGCAGCAGCTCCGCGGAATAGGTGATGTTGAAGGGCACCTGGGGATGGCGACGCTCGAGCCCACCGAAGGCGCGCCGCAGCGCCTCCACCCCCTCGATCGCCAGACGCTTTTGGAGCTCCTCCGCCCGCCGGCGCGGCGGTAGAATCTCGTCGATCCAACGCAGCGGCTCGCTCTCCCCAAAACGATCCGGCTCGACGAGCACGCTCAGGCGAGCGCCACGGTTGCCCCCGAGGCGCGCGAGCGCCTGCCTGAGGGCCTCGGTCGCCTGTTCGTGCGTGGGCAGGCCCGGCGCGCCCGCCCGCTCGCGCCAGCGCGCGCCGAGCAGCTGCTCGAGCAGCGAGTCGGCGATGAACCAGGTATCCAGGTTGATCACCCGCCCGGGCTCATGGCGCTCTTCGATCAGCGCGCGGAGCAGCTGCCAGGCTGTGTGATCGCCAAACCTGCACCGCGCGATCTCTCGGTGGGCCCTGTCGATCTCTCCGCTCTCGAGCAGGGCCTGGGCGAACCACAGCTTGCTCTCTTCGTCGGTGTCCATGCCCCAGGGGCGCTGCACTTCATAGCCAACCGCCAGCTCGAGCGCGGCGCAGGCCTGCTCGGGCTCACCGAGCATGAGCGACGCGACTCCGCGGATCCGATGGAGCTCGAGGCGATCGTGGCCCGCGGCGAGCAACGCGTCGGCGCGCGCTCGAGCCTGCTCGGCCTCGCCACGCCACAGCTGCAAGCCCGCCAACCGGACGCCGATCTCGAGCGCCCCCGGCTCATGCTCCGGCTCATGCTCGGCGAGCTCGCTCAGGACCCGCTCGGCCTGCAAGAAGGCGCCGGCCCTCACGAGCAGGTCGACGCCCTCGAGCCGCGCCTCGAGCCCCCGCGCGAGCGCGATCATTCGCGCCCCCGCAACCGCGGCTCGCTGGGACGCATCCGCCAGCAGCGCCTGCCGGGCGACCCGGAATTCGTCGTCGAAGCGCCGCCCTCGCGCAGCCACGAGTTCGAAGTGCGGCAGCGCCTGCGCCGGCATGTCCAGGAACTCGAACAGTTCGCCACAGCGCCGCTCCTCCTCGAAGTCGCGGACCGCCGCGGCAAAGCTGGCTGCCCGCGCGCTCGCCTGCTCGCGCGCACCCAAGAAGGCCAGCATCACCGCGGCGCAGAGCTGGGCGCTGGCGTCGTGTTCGCTAGCCAGCAGCTGCTGGCCCGCAGCCGACCACAACCCGAGGGCGCGGGCAAAGTCGCCGCTCGCCAACGCCAGCGGGATCCCAGCCGTCGCCAGCGCCACGTCATCGATGGCGACTCTGGACGCTCCTCCACCCGATCGCGAACCTCTCTCTTCTGCCTCGGCGAGCAGCACATCGAGCGCTCGCTCCCACGCCTGCGCGCGCGCGCAGCGTAGCGTCCTCAGCCAGCGCGCATCGCCTGGCGCTTCCTCGTCCGCGAGCTTCTGCTCCAGCGCGGCGATCTCCTGCCCTCGCGTGCGCATCCAGGCTTCGGCCTGCCCGCGCGAGCCAGCGAGCTTCCGGGTGATGGCCCGACACAGGCGCTCGCGCGCGGCCGCGTCATCGTGGTGGCTGAGCAGCTCGCGGACCCGCGCCCGCCCGCCCTCGAGGCGCAGCGCCACGCAGACCCAGCGATCCTCGGGCAGCCGATAGAGCAGCTCGAGGCTGTGTGTCGTGGTGTGCAGCGCATGCGGGCGCAGGCCTCGGGGCCATCCGAGCATCCACGGGGGGAGCTCGAGACGCACACGCAGCTTGTCCACAGACATGCGGCCATCATGCCCTCCGCCGCGCATCGGCGCCAGCGACCTCCAGGCACTCCATGGCGGCCCAACCTGCTACTGTCGACTCGTGACCGGCGAGACCAGCGAGGGAACAGCGTCCGCGAACGACAACGCCGGTCCATCGCGCTCGCGCGCTCGCTGGGCCGTGCTCGCCCTGCTCGCCCTGCTCCTCGGCGCGACATCCCCCTATTTCGAGGCCTTCATCAGCGACAACGAGCGCCCGCGCCTGCTTCAGGCCATGGCCCTCGTCGACAGCGGCGAGACGGCCATCGACGGCCCCGCGAGCCGCGGGCTGCGACCGGGGGCCGACGTCGCCCGAGCCGACTTTCCCGGGGCGCGGCTGCACCCCAACAAGCCGCCCGGAGGCACGCTCCCCGCCCTCCTCGCCTATGGCCTGCTGCTCACCTTCGGCCCGGCGGCCCCGACCCTGGTCGCCTTCACGGCCCTCGCCCGGCTGCTCGGCGCGCTGGCACCCACGCTCTTGCTGATCGCCGTGGCCTGGCGACGCTTTGGCGATCGCGCGTCCGCCCCAGCCCTGATCGCGGCGAGCTTCGCCTACGCCCTGGCCACCCCGGCGTCGAGCTACGCGATGCTGCTCTACGGCCACCAGCTCACGGCCTGCACGCTCTTCGCCGGCGTGGTCTTGCTCGTCGGCCGCCCGGGTCACAGGCCCAGCGCGGCGCTCAGCTTCGTCGGCGGCCTGCTCTGCGCCCTGGGGATCACCGTGGAGTACGGGGCCGTGTTCGCGGGGCTGCCGATCGCCGCCTTCTTGCTGTGGCGCGCCCGCCGAGACGGCCCCAGCGGCCTGGTCCGGGCCGGCGCCGCGCTGGCCGGCGCCCTGATCCCCGTGGCTGCCCTGGCCGCCTACCACGACCACGCCTTTGGCAGCCCCTGGAGCACCTCCTACCACCACGTGATCGTCGAGGACTTCGCACAAAAGCACGGCCGCGGCCTGCTCGGCCTGCACCTGCCCACGCCCAGCTCGCTCTACGAGGTCCTGCTCTCGCCCTGGGGCGGGCTGCTGCCCTGGGCGCCCGTGCTCCTCGTCGCCCTCGCGGCGGGCGTCCACCTGGCCCGCGCGCCGCTGAGCGAGTTCACGCCCGCAGCCCCGAGCACCGCCGAGCCCCCCGGCCCCTCGCCGGACGCCCTCGCCGCGGACCGCCGTGCAGAGCTGCGCCTCCACCTGGCGATCTTCTGCGTGTGGCTGCTGGTCGTCCTCGGTCTGACGCAGACGGGTGGCTGGCGCGTGGGCCCGCGCTACCTCGTGGCCGCCTTCCCCTTCCTCCTGCTCCCCCTCGCCTGGGCCTTCGAGCGCGCCCGCAGCCGCGCGCCCTGGCTGATCGCCCTGACCGCCACGAGCCTCGCCGGCGCCTTCGTCAACGGCCTCGCCGGTCGGCTCTTCCCCTTCCTCGTGCCCGAGGGCAGCCCGGTCCGCGACCAACTCCTCCCGCTCCTGGGCGAGGGCGCCAAGCCCTGGGCCGTGCTCACCTGGGGCCCCGCCGCCCTCGTGTGGCCGCTGGTCATCCTCGGCCTGCTCGCGCTCTTCGCCTGCCTCGCCGCCTGCGTGGCCGAGGAAGGCGAGCTGCCCTCAGCCAAGGCGCGCGCGCTGGGCCTCGGCGTCGTCCTGGCGGCGGCCTTCACCCTCACCAGCGTCGCCCTGCCCGATCGCGCCCTCCGCCAGGAGCGGACCTTCGACATGTTGACCAAGATCCAAGCGTCGACGCCCGGGCTCGAGCGCGAGCCCAGGCGTCTACCTGCGTTGGAGTAGCGCTCGCCAGCGAGCGCTCACGCGATCACTTGGTGATGTCGCGCTCGTAGTTGAGGTTGCCCTCGAGGTCGTAGATCTCGGTGTGAATCGTGTCCGCGCTGACCTGAAGCAAGGTGAAGCCGGGGGTCGTGTCGTCCTCCCAGTACACGTCGTTGCCGCCGTCGTGATACTCGAAGTCGGTAGTCTTGCAGCCCGCGCCCGAGACGATGAAGTGCGTGGTCCGATCGCCGCCACCGCCGGCGCAGGTCGGGGTGACCCACTGGCGGTTGTGGTCATGGCCGGAGAGGTAGAGGTCGACCTTGCCACACATCGAGTCGTCCATGACCTCCTTGACCACGGTGCCCGACACCTGTTCGATCCACGACGGCACGCCCTCGTAGCTGCCCGCGTTCCCGTGGGCGCCGTTCGAGTAGTAGGGGTGGTGACCCGCGGCGATCTTCCAGGTCGCAGTGCTCCCGCCGATCGCGTCGTCGATCCAGTTTTGCTGCTCGCTCGTGTCGTGGTTCCACATGAAGCGGGTGGTGTCGAACACGAAGAAGTCGGTGTGCGCGCCCGTGAAGCCGTACCACTCGCTGGGCAGGCTCCACTTGTCGCTGTAATCGCTGTACTCGATCTCGTACGCCGACTTCTCCCACAGGAAGCTGAGCTCGCCGTAGTCGTGGTTGCCGAGCACGATGTGGAAGGGCATGTCGAGGTCGGCGTAGGGCAGCTCGAACTTGGCCTGGAATTGGTCGTCGTCGACCGACTCCACGCCATCGTCGTAGAAGTTGTCGCCGAGGTAGAGCACGAAGGCGCAGCCGCCCTTGTCGGCGCAGACCTGCTCGACGATGTCGGCGACGAGGTACTGCTCCTCGTTGCCCTCGCCGGCGTCGCCCATGGCGATGAAGGTCAGGACCTCGTCCTCCTCGCCAGTATCCTCGCCGGTGTCGGTCTCCGAGTCGGTGGTGTCCTCGTCGCCGACGTCGGCCGAGGTCTCCTCGGTGCTGCTCTCCTCGCCCGCGTCGACCGAGGTCTCCTCGGTGCTGCTCTCATCGGCCGAGCTCTCGCCCGACTCGTCGTCGGTCGTGGTCCCGATCTCGTCTTCGCCGGCGGTCTCGGTCCCGGTGTCACCTGTCTCGCCGGTCTCGACTCCCCCGGAGGAGTCGCCACAGGCGAGGGGCAAGACGGCCAGCGTCAGGGCGATGGAGCGCGAAGCAAGGGAACGCATGCCCCCGTTGATAGCAGCAAATCCACGGCCGGTGGGGTAGCGAGGCGCTCAGCAGTCGTCGTCTCTTCGCAGGAAAACTCCCGCTACCTCAGCCGTGTGCATCTCGGGGGGTGTAAGACCCCACCGCGCCCGCTCGGGGCGCGGCGAGATCGAAGTCGCCCTCGCAGATCTGTGGCTAGGCGGCCTCGGGCACCAGCGCAATCCACTCGAGGGCGGAGCGCTCCTCGAGCTCCCCAGCGATGAGCTGGAGCTCGCTCGCGCGAGATTCGCCGCTCGCCAGGCCGACGTCGAGGTCGACGCGCAGGACCACCGCGCCACGGGGATCACAGATGCTCACCGCGAGCGCCGCGGATCCCTCGGCCGCCCGGCGGACCTCGACGATCACGCTGAGCTGCTCGCCCATGACAGGCGCCCTGAGCGCGACTGGACGCAGGCGATGGCGAATGGTGAAGCGCCCCGCGAAGGCCTCGACGCAGACGAGGGCGCGCTCGAGGAGCAGCCGAACCGGGACGCCCCGATCGACGCGCAGGCTCGAGGGTGTGGGCCGAGGTCCGGCCAGCTCGCAGGCGTGGCGGAGCAGCTCGGCGGGCTCGATCACGAAGCTGCCCGCGAGCCCCTGCGTGCCAACCTCCAGGGGTCGGTGCTCGGACCACGACGGACGCGGCGAGGACGGTTGCGAAGCGACGACTTCCATATTGAAAGCTTGGATCCACTCTTGGGCCAATGGGTGCTCGTTTCTCGAAAAGATCGTGTTTGCCACGGAAGCGTCGCATTGCCGAGAATTGCCGTTCAAACCGGCTATTTACGCCCGTTTTCGGCGTTTCATGGCCACTCCGAGCTGTTCTGAATGCGTCACTTCGCGCCGATTGCATGAAGATCACCAGAGATCGCCTCTATTCGTGCGAGAGCTGGTAGCGTGATTTCGTGAATACGCCGCGCCCCCTCCCCCTCCTCCTCGCGTCCAGCCTCCCCCTGCTCGGCCTGGGTGGATGTGCCCTGTTGAACCTGCTCACGGGCAAGGACGAGAAGCAAGAACGCGCCCAGGCCCAGGCCGAGGCCGAGGCCGAAGCCGAGGCCGAAGCCAAGCGAAAGCAGGAGCAAGAAGACGCCGCCTTGGCGGCCGCCATCGACGAGCGCAAAGCCGCCGCCGAGGCCGAAGACGCCGGCCCCAGCGCGGCCGTGGACTACGCCGTGGCCGTGAAGCAGGCCGTACACGACGGTCACATCGAGCGTGGTGCGGTCCCGGCTGCACACATCGCGGGGGCCGAGGCCCAGCTCGAGCGCTGGCGCGCCGCGGGAGCCGAAGCGGACAGCGAGCTCGCGGCTGCGGACCTCGCCGCCCTCGAGCTCGCCTGGGGCGAGCTACTCGTGGCCACCGATCGCGCCGAGGAGGCGGTCCCCCACATGTTCGCCGCGCTCAGCAGCGAGCCCACCGGCGAGCACTTCTACGCCCTGGTGGCGCTCCCGCGGAGCGCGGCTGCCGACGACGCGGTCATCCAGGCCTGCCCGATCCGCCGGCCCGAGCTCGCCAGCGAGGCGGTCCCCGACTTCATGGAGATCTGCCTCGAGCGAGCGGGGGGCGACGCCTCCAAGCTGCGCTGGAAGAAGGTCAAGAAGGACATCGCGGCCTACGAGGCCGAGCTGCGCCGACGCGAGGCCGAGGCCGCGGCCAAGGCCGAGGCCCTCGCCAAGACCATGTCTCAGCTCAGCGCCGCGGTCTTCGCCGCGGGCGACTGTAGCTTCGACAACTGCGTCGAAGAGGGCTGGAAGACCAGCACCGACGCGGGCACGATCACCACCAACTGCCGCTTCGATAACTGTCTGACCGACGGCTGGGACACCTCCTTCCCCGGCGGCCGCACGGCCCAGACTCGCTGCCGCTTCGACAACTGCATGTCCGACGGCTGGGACACCTCCTTCCCCGGCGGCCGCACGGCCCAGACTCGCTGTCGCTTCGACAACTGCGCCGAGGACGGCTGGGACACCTCCCTCCCCGACGGCACCACCGTCCAGACCCGGTGCAACTTCTCCAAGTGCTTCGAGGACGGCTGGACCACCAGCCTCCCCAACGGCACCTCCGTGCGCTGCGACTGCCAGTTCGACGACTGCCTCGGCAGGGGCGCCAAGTGCAACTGAGCTGGGCCCAGCTGGATCAGCCCGCGCTCGCGGTGATCACGAAGGCGTAGGTGCCCAGCGCGGGATACTCGACCTCCGGCCCGAGCTCCTCCTGCGCCAAGCTGGTGACGTAGACGTGAAAATCTCCTTGGTCGGAGTCCGTCACCGTCGCGCTGCCCGGCGCCGGGACCAGCGTGGCCTCGCCGCCCGTGGGCGTCAGCGAGAGCGCGCGGGCATCCTCGACGCAGGCCGCGTAGGCCACGTCGACCTCCAGCGGGGCGTACCAGTCGTCGCCCTGGCCGTCGTTGGGCACGAGCGCCAACGACTCGGCCTCGGCGTCGACGCTCGCCACCAGCAGCTTGCCGGTCTCGCTGTCGTGCAACGTGAGCCACTCGCCCTCGCTGGTCCGGGCGACCTCGTGCCAGCTGTCGACGATCCAGCGCAGCTGCACCACACTATCCATCGATGCTGGCGGCATCTCGATGTCTCCCGACCAGGTCAAGGTGACGGTGTGGACGGTGTCATCATCCTCGAAGCAGCCGAGGATCCACGCGCTCTCGTCTCCCTCGCCGTCGATGGTACAGATCGCGTCGAGGTGGACCTCCTCGAGCTCCGTGACCTCGTCGATGGTCCGCGGCCAGGTCGGCGCGCTCACGCTCAAGGTCGCGCTGGTCGCCCCGCCCTCGACGCAGCCGGCCTCGGGCTCGAAGCCGGCCTCGGAGTCAGTCTCGGTGCCGGTCTCGTTCGCGTTCTCCGTCGCGCCATCGTTGAGCTGAATGTCCCCACAGGCGAGGAGCAGCGGCATGGCCAGCGCCGAGGCCGTGAAGGCGCGCCCACAGCTGCGCAGGTGAGTAAGTGCATGCATGGCCCCACCCTAGCAGGGCGCGGTGAAGCCGACCACGGCCGGTCGGCTTGCGCCAGCGCCCGGCCGTGACACTTCTGAGCAGAACATCAGTCCGGGTCGCAGACCCCGTCGCAGAAGCTCTCCACCACCCCCGTGCGCAAGAACTGCTCGACGGTCATCAGCGCGACGGGGACATCACCCAGCGCGCCGTGGGGGTCGTCCCCCTCGGTCATCGGCACGTTCTCGATCGGCTCCGCCGGCAGGCCGAAGTCGTACTCGATCATCACGGAGCCCTCGTAGGGCCCATCCACGACATCGATGCCATAGAGGTCGGGGCGGTTCGCCGGGCTGAGCTGGGGGATGCCGAGCTCCCGCGCCATCATGTGGCCGCCGAGGGTCGTCACCTGGTGGTCGCCGATCGCCAGCAGGCTCAGCACCTGCTTGGCCGGGGTCCCCTCCAGGGGATCGAGGACCACGTGCCGCGAGTAGCCCGAGGGCTCGGCGCGATCCCACTCGATCTGCAGCAGCTCGATCAAATAGCGCAGCCCGAGCTTGTCGGGGTAGGCGGCGTCGATCAGCGCGAAGAACTCGGTGAAGTCGATGGAGCGGTTGAGCAGCAGGTTGTAGGGCTGGCCGGGCACGCCCAGGACCCCGCGCATCACGTCGGGGCTGAGGGCCATATAGGACGAGCCAAAGATCCCGCCCTGGCTGCCGCCGAAGTACCAGGGGTCGGTCTCACTATCGATATAGCTGCCGTTTTCGCCCTGGAAGATCGGGTCCTCGGCCAGCTTGCCCCGGACCAGGCGCATGGCCGCGAAGGCGTTGAGGAAGCCCTGCTGGAGCCGGTCGGCGACCGTATGAAAGTCGTCGATGTGGCCGGTCGCCAAGATGTTGCCGATGTTGCTGACGTCGTCCTCGGCCATGCCGATCCAGTCGGTCGCGAACATCAGCACGTTGGCCTCGGCCGCGAAGTCCACGAGGTAGCCGCCGTTGACGCTCTCGCGCGAGCCGAGCAGGCCGTGGCCAAAGGCGCAGGGGACCGCCGGCGCATCGGCGGCGCCGCTCGGCACGTTGATCAGCACGGGGTAGGTGGCCATGCCCGTGGGCTCGGGCAGGCCGTCATCACCAAAGTTCAGCCGCCCGCCGGCGCCGGGGTCATCGAGGTAGAGGGGGACGCTCATGTCGACCTCGACGCGCATCGCCACGCCCGGCTCGGGGTCGTACTCGACGTAGGCGATCTCGTAGTCCGGGCCGTCGGGGTCGATCAACCCGAGGCCCTCGTCGCGCATGTGCAGCGCCCGCTCGGTCAAGTTGGCGTCGCTGGCGGTGCTGAAGTCCCAGGCCAGCTGGAGGTCCTCGCGGGGGATCCCGGCGTCCTCGAGGTGGCCAAAAATGTCGACGTAGAGATCGCGGCGCGCGTCGACGGAGGGCTCGTCGCTGGCCGTGTCGTCGCGCAGGGCCGCGAAGGCCTCGCTGGGCTCGAGCAGCTCGCCGCCGCTGTCCACGACCCCGCGGATCGCCGCGATATAGCGGCGCTCGGGATCCAGGCGCACGGCCGGGCGGATGATGAAGGCGCGACGATCGTCGTCGTCGTGGGACATGTCGAGCTCCGACCAATGCGGCACGCGCTCGCCGGTCTCGACGTCGAGCAAGACCGTGGGCGAGTCGAGGGTCAGGGAGTCGGCGATGGTCAGCGGGGTCGGCAGCCCGGTGACGGTGGCCCCGGGCAGGAAGCTCAGCAGCGCGGCCGAGGGCGAGAAGCCGTCGCTTTGGTTGAAGCTCGCGGGGTCGGGCACGTAGCCCGCGCCCACGGGCATCCCCGCGGACGAGAGCGCGGCCCGTCGGCCCGTCGGGCTGTCCTCGTCCGCGATCGAGAACACGTTGCTCGGGTAGGGGAAGCCGCAGTAGTCGGGGACCAGCGGATCGCACTCGAGGGTCGGCCACGCGAGCTCGGGCTCCTCCCCAGTGTCGGTCTCCGTGTCCTCCCCGCTCTCGGACTCCGACTCGGACCCAGACTCGGTCTCGCCGCCCGTCTCGGTGCTCGTGCCCTGGTCTCCGATCTCGTCCTCGCCGCCGCCGTCATCGGAGCAGGCCAGGGCCAGGAGGCACGAACACAGGGGGATCCAGACACGCGGGCGCAGAACAACCATGGCCGCCAGGCTACGCCATTTCGCCGCCGCGAGGCGAGCTGCGAGCGCGAGCCCTGGCCTTGATACCCTCGCCTTCGTGCCTGTCTCCTCCCGGGTCCGCGACCCTGCCTCCCCCCCCGCCCCCGCCCCTGCTCGGGGCGGGTCGCGCGACACGCGAGCGCTGCTGAAAGCGAAGCCGAGGGCCGACGCGTGAGCGGCCGCTACCGCGGGCTGCTCGTCGATCTCGACGGGACCTTGGTCGACCGCGACGCGGGCCTGCGCAAGTGGTTGCGCCATCGCGCCGGGCTCGAGCGCGAGGCGATCGCCGAGCTCCTCGCGCTCGACCGGCGAAGCGGTCAGGACCTCGCCGCCCTCGCGGTCGAGCTCCACCTCGCCCGGCCGGGTCTGGCCGCCTCGCCCGCGGCCCTGGCCGATCGCGTCCGCGCCGAGCTCCCCCGGGAGCTGCGCCCGGATCCCGCCGTGGACCGAGCGCTGCTGCGGCTGCGCCGAGCCGGGGTGCGCCTGTGCCTGGTCAGCAACGGATCCGGCGAGACGCAGCGGGCCAAGCTCGCCGCGGCCGGCGTCGACCCGCGCAGCTTCTCGGCCGTGCTGATCTCCGGCGAGCTCGGCGTGGCCAAGCCCGACCCCGAGATCTTTCGCCGCGCCCTGAGCTCGCTGGGGCTCGGCCCCGAGCAGGCGCTGATGATCGGGGACGCGATCACCCATGACATCGCCGGGGCGCGCCAGGTCGGCGTGGACGGCCTGTGGATCACCGGAGGCGGCGCGGAGCCGGTTCCTTCCCTCTCCCCTCCCTTCTCCCCTCCCCCCTCCCCTCCCCCCTTGTCCGCCCCCGACTTCCCCAGCGCCGTCGCGCGCCTCTTCGACGAGGGTCGACTCGCCGGCGCGCCCCAGCCCCGCACAGGCGTCGGCGCCCGCGTGCGAGGGCTGCTCGGCCGGCGCGGCTCGAAGGCATAGGCGCCGCCACACCTCGACCGCCGCCGTGCTATGGCTGTGCCCATGCTCGACGCCGCGGCCTGCGTCGGCAGCCACGACCTGCTGCTGATCACCCTCGACACCTTGCGCTACGACGTGGCCATGCGCGCGCTCGCGGACGGGCGCACGCCCTTCTTGGCCGGGCTGCTCGCGCGCAGCGAGGCGGGCACCTGGGAGCGGCGGCACACCCCGGGGAGCTTCACCTGGGCCGCGCACCAGGCGTTCTTTGCCGGCTTCTTGCCCACGCCGGCGCGGCCCGGGCCGCACCCGCGGCTGTTCGCCATGGCCTTCCCCGGCAGCGAGACCACCGGACCCGAGACGGCGACCTTCGACGCCCCGGAGCTCGTCTCCGGCCTGCGCGGCCGCGGCTACCACACGATCTGTGTGGGCGGCGTGGGCTTCTTCAACGGCCTGACCCCCCTGGGCAGCGCGCTCCCCAAGCTCTTCGACGAGCAGCGCTGGCGCCCCGAGTTCGGCGTCACCGAGCCGACCTCGACCACCCACCAGGTCCGCTGGGCCTGCGAGCGCGTCGCCGCCCAGCCCAGCGCGCGCCGGGTGTTTTGCTTCCTCAACGTCTCGGCCCTGCACCAGCCCAATTGCCACTACCTGCCCGGCCGCGAGGTCGACGACGCCGACACCCAGGCCGCGGCCCTGGCCTGGGTCGACGGCCAGCTCGCGCCGCTCTTTGCGGCCCTGCGCCAGCGCGCCCCGCTGCTCGCCGTGGTCTGCTCGGACCACGGCACGGCCTACGGCGAGCACGGCTACGTCGGCCACCGCCTCGCGCACCCGACGGTCTGGGAGGTCCCTTACCTCGAGCTCTTGCTCCCCCGCGCGGGAGACCCCACGCCATGAACCAAAACCAAGTCCTCGGCTACGGCCGCGACGCCCGGCCCGAGCGCCTCGCGGCCCTCCTGCACGGCTCGCCCTTCATCGCCTACGGCTACGCCTACCCGCACAAGACCACCTACCGCCCCCTGGCCCGGCCGCGGCCGCTCGCCGAGGTCTGGGCCGAGGAGGATCAAAGCGCGCTCTTCCTCTACGTGCACGTGCCCTTTTGCGCGGTCCGCTGCGGCTTTTGCAACCTGTTCACGCAAAAGCAGCCCGCGGCCGAGCTGCCCGCGCGCTGGCTCGAGACCCTCGAGCGACAGATCAGCGTGGTCCGCGAGGCCGTGCCCGCGGCCCGCTTCGCTCGCTGGGCCCTCGGCGGCGGCACGCCCACGCTGCTCGAGGCCCCGGCCCTCGAGCGTCTGCTCGCCAGCCTGCGCGACGGCTTCGACCTCGATCTCCCCGCGCTCCCGAGCTCCGCCGAGACCTCGCCGGAGACCTGCACCGACGATCGCCTGGCCGTGCTCGAGGCCGCCGGCACCCAGCGGATCAGCATCGGCATCCAGAGCTTCGACCCGCGCACCCTCGCGGCCATGGGCCGGCCCCAGGGCGCCGACCTCGGCGAGGCCGCCCTCGACCGCATCCGGGCGCGGCGCTTCCCCGTGCTCAACATCGACCTGATCTACGGCGCCGTTGGCCAGACCCCAGCCGGCTTCGTCGCCGACATCGACCGCGCGCTGCGTTGGCGGCCCGAGCAGCTCTACCTCTATCCCCTCTATCAGCGCCCGCTCACCGGCCTCGGCCGCCACGATCGCAGCTGGGACGATCAGCGCATGGCCTGCCTGCGCGCCGGTCGGGATCACCTGCTCGCCTCGGGCTACCGCCAAAAGTCCATGCGCATGTTCGTGCGCGACGCGGCCGCGGGCAGCCAAGACGCGGGGCCGGCCTACTGCTGCCAGGCCGACGGGATGATCGGCCTGGGCGTGGGCGCGCGCTCCTACACCCGCGCGCTGCACTACTCCGACGCCTGGGCCGTGGGCGCCCCCGGGGTGCGTGACATCGTCGCCGACTGGATCGAGCGCAGCCCCGCGCAGCTCGCCCAGGCCTGGTACGGCGTGGCGCTCGACGGCGAGGAGCAGCGCCGACGCTGGCTGATCCAGTCGCTGCTCCAGGCCGAGGGCCTGCACCGCCGCGCCTACGCCGAGCGCTTCTCGACCCGCGTCGACGACGACTTTCGCCCCGAGATCACCGAGCTGCTCGAGCTGCGCCTGCTCACCGACGAGGGCACGCGCCTGGTGCCCACCCCCCGCGGCCTCGAGTGGGCCGACGCCCTCGCCCCCTGGCTCTACTCCGAGGCCTCGCGCGCGGCCTCCCGCGACTTCGAGCTGCGCTGACCCGGCGGCCCGGCGACCACGACCGCGACCACGACCACGAGCGCGATGGCCCACGATCTCCACCTCTACTGGCGCGGCCCGCTGTCGAGCTGCAACTACGACTGCCCCTACTGCCCCTTCGCCAAGCGCCAGTCCTCGCGGGCCGAGCTCGCCGCCGACGAGGCCGCGCTCGCCCGCTTCGTGGCCTGGTGCGCCGACCACCGCGGCCACGGCCAGCGCCTCTCGCTCGCCTTCACCCCCTGGGGCGAGGCGATGATCCGCCCGCACTACCAGGCCGCGCTGATCGAGCTCTCGCGCCTCGAGTGGGTCGCGGCCGTGGCCATCCAGACCAACCTCTCGGGCCGCCTCGAGTGGATCGCCGACGCCGACCCCCGGCGCCTGGCGCTGTGGACCACCTACCACCCCGGCGAGGTCGCGCTCGACGACTTCCTGGCCCGCTGCGCCCGCCTCGACGCCGCCGGCCTGCGCTACAGCGTCGGCGTCGTCGGCCTGCGCGAGCACTTCGATCACATCGACGAGCTGCGCGCGCGTCTGGCCGCCGGGGTCTACCTGTGGATCAACGCCTACAAGAGCAGCGGCCCCGGCTACTACCGCCCCGGCGAGGCCGAGCGGCTGAGCGCCATCGATCCCCTGTTCGACCTCAACGCCCTGCGCCACCCCAGCTCGGGTCAGGCCTGCGCCGCGGGCTCGCGCTCGCTCTTCGTCGACGGCCACGGCGACGTGCGCCGCTGTCACTTTGTCGATTCGGTGCGCGGCAACCTCTACCGCGATCCCCTGCCCGCGCTGCTCGGTGAGCAGCCCTGCCCCCAATCGAGCTGCGGCTGCTTCATCGGCTACGTGCACCTCGAGCGCCTGGGCCTGCGCCAGCGCTTTGGCGACGGGCTGGCGGCGAGGCTGCCCAATTGGGATCCGAGCTCAACGACCAGCGCCGCCGCCTCGCCCACCACCGGGCCGTGATCCCCCCTCGTCCTTGCCCGCCTGGCCGCGCTTCCAGTAGCCCGAGGCGCGCATCCACTCCCGCGGGTGGCCGCGCTCGACGAAGTGCGTCCTCAGCTCGTCGGTGACGCCGGCCTCGGCGGCGATCCACACGTAGCCCTCGCCCGGCGGCAAGCTCAGCTCCGAGACCGCCACCTTCAGCCGCGCGGCGTCGTCGGGGCTGGGTTCGCCCCGGGTCACCCACACCGGCCGCCAGTCGGCCGCGGCCTCGAAGCGCTGGACCTCGGCCTGATCGAAGATCGTGACCACCGTCCACACTGGCACCCCCGCGCGCAGCGACTCGACGCGCCGCCCGATCGCCGGCAGCGCCGTCTCGTCGCCGACCAGCACGTACCAGTCGAAGTCGTCGGGCAGCACCCGAGAGCCGCGCGGGCCCCCGATCTCCAGGCTGTCGCCCGGGCGAGCCTGCGTCGCCCACTGCGTCGCTGGCCCGGCGTCGTGGATCGCAAAGTCCAAGGTCAGCGTCCCCGCCTCGCGGTCGAAGGCCCGCGGCGTGTAGTCGCGCATCGCGAGCTTGCCCTCGGCGTCTGGCAAGAAGATCTTGACGTGATCGTCCGGCGAGAGGCTGATGAAGTTGCTCAGCCCCGGATCGCTGAAGTGGATCCGCCGCATCCGCGGCGTCAGCTCCTCCACGCGGGTGACGGTCAACATGCGGCGATGAAGCTCGTGACGCACGAGCTCGAGTTGGTGGCGAGCGTTCATGCTCGAACCCTAGCAGCGCCGCCTTTTAGTTCAAGAAGAAACTATCTTAACTTTTACTAAGTTGCCGCTCTAGCCCTCGTCGTTCACGCGCTCGATCACGCGCCCGAGCAACGCGAGCAATTGCCGCTGCTCGCTGCGCGTGAGCACCTCGAAGACGCCCGCGACCCCGGCCTCGTACTCGTCGTAGAGCGCCGCGCTAAGCTCGTCCCCAGCCTGCGTGAGCTCGAGGATCGTCGCCCGGCGATCGCGGGGGTGCTTGACCCGGCGGACCAGGCCGTCGCGCTCCAGGCCGTCGACCAGCGCGGTGACGTTGGCTTTTTTGATCCCCAGGTGCGCCCCCACGGCCCCCATCTTGCGCGGCCCGAGCATGCGCAGCGCGCCCAGCAGGCGCATGCGCGGCGCCGTCATGTCCGCGGTCTCGGGCAGGTGCGCGCGCAGCCACCCGCGGTAGGCCGGGAAGAAGGTCGCAAAGGCTCGGACGAGCTCCCGGTCGGGCGTCGGCTTCTTGGCGGCCACCTTCGTACCCTAGCAAACAGTCCAGTCCATAACCAAATCGGCTCACTCGACCGGCTCGAAGACCATCGGCTCCGAGTCCGTGATGTCGGCGATCTCCCCGGCGCGAACCTCGATGTAGCGTGGTGGACCGATGGGTCGGGCGGTGTAAGCCTTGTAGTCGTCGCGCTGGTCGACGCTGATCTTCCCGGCTACGAACTGTAGCCCCGGCGGCGTGGCGATCATGTACTCGACCTCCGACCCGGGCTCGGGCGCCGGCAGCGGCTCGGAGGAGATGTCCTGATCCCACTCGATGCGCGAGATCTGGAAGGCCTTCGGCGTCGAGTCCTGGCCGGGGAGAGCGAAGACGTTGGGCATGGGGTTGGGCACGCCCTCGGGCAGCAACATGGTCCCGCGAATGAATCCGACCTCCACGCTGCTCGAGTCTCCGCTCGGGTCGTCGAAGGCGCCCAGGCGGGTGTGGCAGATCGTGCAGCTGCCGTTGCCGATCCGGCCCTCGAAGCGCGGATCCACGAAGCTCTCACTGGTCCCGAGGGCGCCCTCGAAGCGCGCGCCGAAGGGCTGGAGCTCCCCGGCCGCGATCGCCTCGGCGACGGCCTCGGGGCCCATGTCGAGACGCGCCTGAACCTCGTCGCGGAAGGCCCAGCGGTAGGCCTCGTTGCCGCGCAGGGCCGTGTACCAGTGACGCTTGGCGCGGTCGCTGTCCCCTGCCCGAGCCGCCATGTCGCCCATCAATGCCTGGGTCCCGGGCATGTTGAAGGGCGCCGAGGCCCAGTCGCCGAGGCGAGAGCCGCGCTCACGGCTGAGCGCGTCGTCGTTGTACTGGAGCTCGCCAAAGTCGACGAGCAGGCGATCGTACTCACCGAGGGCCTCCTCGATCAGCGCCTGATCGGCGTCGGGATCCCCGGCGACCATCAAAGTCACGCCGAACAAGCTGAATGAGGTGTAGGCGTCGGTCGCCGCGCGCAGGGAGTCGTAGCCGGCATCGACGCTCGCCTGATCCCCCGCGCGCATCGCCTGGAGGGTCACCAGGTAGGCCCGCCAGGCCGGCAGCCGCCCGTCGTCGGGATCCCCGGCGATCGCGTCGGCGAGGCTGTCGATGCCGGCGTCGAGCAGTTCGAAGCGATCGAGCTCCGCGACCCGAGCAGAGCCGCCGCCCCCATGCTGCGATCGCGCTCGAGGCCCGGGGTGGCCTCGTCCTCGAGCCAGGTCCAGGTCGCGTCGAACTCGCGCAGGTCGTAGTTCATGGTCCACAGCAGCCGCGCCCAGGGATCGTCGGGATTCTCGGGCATGTCCGGAACCGAGGTCGCCGAGAGCAAATGCTCTGGCGCCGGGACATAGACGGGGTCGGGCTGATTGCACGCAGCACAGAGCACGACGAGTGACATCGGGACAAAGCAACGAGGCGCCAGCATGGCCGCGACTCTAGGAGCCCGTGGTGAAACCCAACACGACACCTGGCTTGGTCTTTTCGCCGAGGGCTTTGTCGCCAAAACTTGCAGTACGCCCGGTACAGCAGCGTTTTGGCTTCGCGCCCTCGACGAAAATCCCGGCGCCAGGAGCCGCGCTGGGTTCCACCACGGGCTCCTAGCAGGGCGCGGCGACTGCGGTCGCGCTCACGAGCGCGCGTCGAGGCGCCTTCCCAACGCTCGGGAGGAATTCACTCAGTGCCTGACACGCAGTTGTCGGCAGCGGTCCTCGAGGGGCTGGAGCGCCGTGTTCACGCGCTCGCAGCTCTCCTTGCTCAGGCGATCCGGCGCCTGGCGAAGCTCGTGGGCGTAGCGGGCCAGGGCCAGGCGCATGGTCGCGCGGTGCTCCGCGAGACCGTGGGAGTCGTCGCGCCCGGCCATGTGCAGCTCGAGGTCGTGCTCGTAGCGGAGGCGCATCAGGGGGACCAGCTCGTTGAAGGGCCGGCGCAACAGCTCACCGTAGTTGGTCTCGCCGTCGGCATCGGTCAAGGTCCGCAGCCAGGCCGAGAGCTCGCGGAAGCGATCGACGTAGGGCAGCTTGAAGAAGTCCTGGCCGCCCTCGCCAAAGAAGCCCTCGTAGACCCCCTTGCCCCGGGTTGCGAGCATGCGATCGTCGGCGACGATCTGCCGCGCGAGCTCGCCCTCGGGCTCGTTGTCCCCCGACCACACCACGCGCTGCGCGACCAGGTAGCTCGACCAGTAGCTCAAGGCCGCGTCGAGCATCCCCGCGAGGTCGTCGGCGCTCGCCTCGAAGGCGACCTCGACCGCCTCGCACTGAGGATCGTGCGCCTCACCGAGCGTCGCCATCGCGTCGGCTGCCGCGTCGGCCGCTGCCTCGACCGCATCCGCAGCGCGCGCGACCTCGGGCGTGCGCTCAGGTAGCGTCTCCTCGAGGCGGACCCGCATCATCTCGCGGCTCAGCTCGACATACTCCGCCACCGTCATATGCCGAATGGCGTAGTACAGATGGGTCGGAAGCTCGCTGGGGCGATCCACCGCACTAGTCTACGCCCACTCGCGCGTCGGCGCCGTGCAGGCGCGAACTCGCGCCGCGCCCGTAGCCCTCCCAACCACTCGATTCGCTCGCGAGTGAGACAGCCCGAATTGCGAGCGGGCCATGGGGCCGAAGGCTCGAACACCTCGGTCCAGCATGGCCCGCGGACAGGGGGGGATCCCACCTGCTCACCAGGGCAGGCGCTCGCCCTTTTGGTGCCAGAAGCTGCCGCTGTCCTCGAGGGTGAGCGCGTCGATGCGCGCGATCATGCCGCGGGCGGCCTCGTCGGCGTCGATCAGCCCGGTGTTTTGGGTCATGTCGGTGCGCACCCAGCCGGGGTGGAGCAGGATCACCGCCACGCCCTCGCCACGCAGATCGATGGCCAGGCTGCTCCCGGCCATGTTGAGGGCGGTCTTCGACATGCGGTAGCCGTAGCTGCCGCCCGAGTCGTTGTCGGTGATCGAGCCCATGCGGCTGGTGACCAGCGCGATCTTCGAGCCCTCGCCCAGGTGCCCGCGCAGAGCAGAAACTGCGCGCAGCGGGCCCATGGCGTTGACCTCGAACTGCTCGCGGATCGAGTCGAAGTCGAGGTCGTCGAGGCTGACCGGCGCGAGGATGCCGGCGTTGTGGATCAGTACGTCGATGCGCACGTCCCCGAGCCGCGCCGCGAGGGCGTCGAGACTGTCGGAGTCCGTCACCTCCACACCGGTCTCCACCTGGATCCCCAGCGCCTCGAGTTCGGGCGTGGGCTTGCGGCAGGCGGCGATGACTCGTTCGCCTCGGGCTTGGAGCTGACGCGCGAGCTCGAGGCCGATGCCCCGGTTCGCGCCGATGATCAAGGTGGTGGTCATGGCCCGGAGCATCGGTCAGCCCGCGCTCAGCGTCCAGGTCCGGGTCACCGTCGCGTCACCGAGATCCCTCGGCTCTGGCCAGCCCGCGCCTGGCAGCGCCTGGCGCACGCAGTCGGTCACGGCCGCGGGCGCGCCCTCCCCCGAGACCGAGGTCGACTTGAGGCGGCGGTTCCACTTGATCGTGAAGCGCAGCTCCAAGGAGATCGGCCCGCTGGCGCCACCGGCGACGGCGGTGGTCCAGCACCCGGCGAGGGCCTCGTCGACGCTCTTCAGCTTGGACTCGACGCTGGCCTGCGAGACGCGGCCGCGGACCGAGGTGCTCGCGACCTCGACCTTGGCCGCGGCCGGTGTCGGTGTCGATGCCGGCTGGCTGTCCGCGCCAGCCTCGGGCTGTGAGCCTGCGTCCGTCACCTCCCCTGCGTCGGCAGAGCCCGACGCGCTGGCCGGTGCGTCCTCCGGCTCGGCCGCCGTCGCGCTCGCCTCGCCGGCTTCGCCTTCGAGCGCGCTCACTTCGCCCGCGTCACCGTCCACGCCCTCGTCCGCGCCCTCCACCTCCAGACCATCTTCCGAACCGGCCCCGGCCTGCGCGTCTGCGACCTGGTCCTGCTCCTGATCCGAAGCCAGCCCGGCCCACGCCGAGATTGGCTCCCACCACAGCCAGACCACCCAGGCGACCAACGCCGTGAGCCCCAAGATCAATGTGATGCTCAGCACAGCTCGCAGGCGTCGCCCACGATCGATCATCGTCGAGGGCCGATCGTCGCGAAGCTGAGAGCCCGGCAGGCCTTCGAATTCATCGTCGAAGGTGCGTAGCCGCCGGCCCCCCTCGTGGACGTCGCCGATCTCGGAGTCGAAGGTCTGGCGGCCGGGCATGCGTGAATCCTAGCAGCCCGTGTTAGCGCGGGTCCTCACACGCCCCCTCAATTCGCGCAAAAACACCCACGCACGGGCAAATCCCGGCGCTCTGCCGGCTCGGCGGGGATCCACGCACCCGCCGAGCATGATCCATCCACCGTGCCCACGAGACAGGAGGAGCGACTGGATTGCCATGCCACGCATCACACTCGTCCCCGCCCTCAGCCTGATCACCCTGACCCTCGCCTGTACCCCCGATGGCGACACCCAGCCCGACAACTTGGGCTCCGACGCCGAGGGCTCCTACGAGTGTGTCGAGACCGCGACGGTCCTGAGCTCCATCGACGAGGTCTCTGCCCTCGGCTTCTCGGCCGCCGACGTCCTCGCCGTCGCCGCGGGTGAGCACAGCTCCCCGATGACCTGGGTCGACCAGATCCAAGATGGCCTCGTCGAGATCGAGGTCGGCCCCGAGAGCGGCGAGAGCACCATCGACCTGAGCCTGACCCACGAGGGCGGCGAGATCCGCTACATCGACTCGGAGCCCGCCGAGAGCGACTACGAGATCGACATCGACTGCAACGACCGCCTGGAGATCGACGTGGTCGCCGAGGTCGAGACCGGGGGCGGCGCCCTCGCCGAGACCCTCTCGGTGGTCTTGAAGGCCGAGAACATCATCCAGCCCTACTTTCAGACCGCGCTCGACCTCGACGCGCTCGCGGGCAGCATGACCGTGACCACCGAGACCCCGGACCTCACCATCGGCGCGCCCTCCTTGCAGGTCGGCATCTCGAGCTTCGGGCTGAACGGCACGCTCACCGGCATGGTCGAGCTGGTCAGCGGCAACGCCGTCGCCGCCGGCTTCGTCGAATACGCCAGCTTCCCCGGCGGCAGCAACGACTGCGAGTTTGGCGACCTCTCCATCCCCCTCGACCACGCCCTCCAGGGCTTCTCGGCCGCCGACGCCCTCGCGCTGATCAACGACGACTGGGGCCTCGAGATCATCTGGGAGGAGCAGTCCGCCACGGCCTTGAGCCTCAGCGCGGCCCACGACGGCGAGGCGATCTGCGCCGTCGTCGGCAGCGGCGAGGGCGAGGCCGGCAGCCTCCGCTTTGGCGCCGTGCTGACCCTCACCGGCACGGACCTCGACGCGACCATCCCCGTCGAGGTCGTCGCCACCGCCGACGAGATGGGTGCCCTCGCCAATGTCAGCGTCTACAGCGACATCTACAGCAGCCTCGTCGACGCGCCGGACTTCGCCGACACCTACGGCGAGTTCGGCGTCGACGTCAGCGGCTACGATCTCGCCGGGGTCGAATTCTCTGGCGCCTTCGCCCCCAGCGACGTGCCAGGCAGCGCCGACGGCTCGCTGGCCGTGCTCGGAGCCATGAACCCCGACTGCAGCGACGTGCCGGGTGAGCCCTGCGAGGGCATCGACACCGAGGAGCTCGCCCGCGCCACCTGGGCCAACCCCTGACCGCCATCGCCTCATGACGACGCCGCCGGCTGGGCCCGCTCTCGAGCGGGCAGTCGGCGGCGTGTATTCACTGGTTGGCCGCGGGCTGCTCGCGGGTTGCCGGTAGGCCTCAGCGCACGCGCTGGGCCGGGTCCGTGGGCTCCGGGGGCAGCTCCTCCGGCGGCAGACGCTTTTTGATCGGCTCTTGGCCCGCAGCCTCATCGAGGCCTCCGTCGTCGAGCTTCGGGCGGATCACGAAGAACCACGCCAAAAACAAGATCACCGCGATGGCGGGGGCGACGTAGAGCTTGATTTTGTCCGCGTCCATGGGCGCGGCAGTCTAACAGATCCCGCGGCGCCCAGGCCCAGGCTCCAACTGGGGGCGCCTCTGTGCCCGAAGCGCGAGGGCGGCGCGCTGGCCTCGCCCGAGGCGAAGACCAGCGCGCCGAGGCAGCTCAGGACAGCTCGCCGTCGTCCTCCTCGCCGATAGCGAGGGTCGTCATGGGGTCCTCCTCGCCGATAGCGAGGGTCGTCGGCTGGGGATCCTCCTCGCCGACGGCGAGGGTGGTCACGGGGTCCTCCTCGCCGACCGCGAGGGTCGTCGCCAGGCCAGTCTTGCCACCGGTGACCTTGCCGAGGTCCTCGATGTACAGATCCTGAAGCTTGTTCTCGTTCGTCTTGTTCATTTTGGTGTTCCTCTCGTATGGATTGAGGGCATCATCAACAATCCGACTGCAAGCAATTCGGACTATACCGAATCAGCCTTGCCAGTAATCGAATCGCCGCTGACGTGTCGCCAGTCAAACACCGCCACTGGGGCCGCGCAACACGATCGCGAGGCGGGGCCAAACCCACGACCCATCGCCGAGAGAGGGCCCCGCGAGCGCCCCACGGATCCGCCAATTTGCGACCTTGCTGCCCACAGCGAGGCGACGCGCGGCAACGCTCGTGGCGCTGTCTTCACCGAGCCCGCCCCGCGGGGCTGTGCGCGAGGTCCAGACGCAGCGAGGACCCACGACGGATTGCGCAACGTGAGCACGGGCGTCCAGACCGCAGCCAAGGGGCGCCGACGACGGGTACGAGCGCCCACTCTCAGCGGCCGAGTGTGCGACCATCCACGCATGAGCCAAGCCCGACGCGTCCACCTGCGCATCCGCGGCCGAGTCCAGGGCGTCTACTACCGCGCCAGCACCCGCGAGCAGGCGGCCGCCCTGGGCCTGCGCGGCTGGGTCCGAAACCGCCCCGACGGCAGCGTGGAGCTCGTCGCCGAGGGCGAGCCCGGGGCCCTCGAGGCCCTGCTCGCCTGGTGCGCACAGGGGCCCCCAGCGGCGCAGGTCAGCGCCGTCGAGACCCAACACCTCGACGCGACAGGCGAATTCGCCGATTTTCAGATTCTCCGCTGAGTCGGAGCGCTGGCCTGATAGCCTGCTGAGCAGTGCGCTTCGCAGCGATCCCCGAGATGACCGTGCACCAGCACACGCTGGACAACGGCCTGCGCGTCTACATCGCCGAGAACCACGACGAGCCCTGGATCTCCTGCCGCGTGGCCGTCCGAGCGGGGGCCGCCCAGGAGCCCGCCGGGGCCACGGGCTTGGCCCACTACCTCGAGCACATGCTCGCCAACAAGGGCTCGCGCCGCCTGGGCACCCGCGACCCCGTGGCCGAGCGCAAGCACCTCGTCCGCCTGCGCGAGCTCTACGAGCAGCTGCGCGCCATTGATCCAGCTGTTCCAGGTGATCCGGGCGCCCCTCGAGACCCCGCGCGCGCCGAGCTGCTCGCACAGATCGACGCGGCCAACCTCACCGTCAACCGCTGGGCCATCGCCAACGAGCTCAAGCAAGCCTACGGGCTGCTCGGCGCCCGCGGACTCAACGCCTACACCTCCCACGATCGCACGGTGTTCACCGTCGACATCCCGGCCAACCGCGTCGAGGCCTGGGCGATGCTCGAGGGTGATCGCTTCGCGGACCCGGTGTTCCGCGGGTTCCCGACGGAGCTCGAGACGATCATCGAGGAGCGCAACCGGGCCCTCGACAACCCCGGGCGCGTCCTCGCACGCGCCGGCGCCCAGCGGATCTGGGCGGGGCACCCCTACGCCCGCGACGTGCTCGGCGAGGTCCAGGATCTGCTCCGGCCCTCGATCGCCGAAACCGAGGCCTTCTTCCAGCGCTGGTACGTGCCCAACAACATGGCGGTGATCCTCGCCGGCGACCTCGACCCGGCGGCGACCCTCGAGCTGATCCGCGCGCACTTCGGCGGCCTCGCGCCGGGCGAGCTGTCCGCCTACACCCAGCCCATGCCGCCCCTGGCCGAGGGTGAGCAGCGCGTCGACGTGGTCCACCGCGGCGACCCCGAGGTCCGCTTGCTGTGGCGCACCGTCGCCCGCACCCACGAGGACGCCGAGGCGCTGATGCTCGCCGACATGATGCTCAGCAACAGCGCCACCGGCCTGCTCGACACCCGCCTCGAGCAGCGCCAGGCCGTGCGCGCCGCCGGCTCCTTCCCGGGCATGCGCTATCAGGGCGGCTGCCAGACCGTGTGGGGTCGACCGCGCATCGACCAGAGCCTCGAGCAGGTCGAGGCCCTGCTGCGCGAGCAGGTCGCGGCCCTGCGCGCCGGCGACTTTCGGACCGACGACCTCGAGGCGTTGATCGCCAACTTCGAGGTCGGTGAGCTGCGCCGGCTCGAGAACACCGCCGCCCAGGCCTCGCTGCTCCTCGACACCTGGTTTCACGACTGGGACTGGTCGTGGGTCTGCGCGCGCCTCGATCGCCTCGCGGCCATCGACCGCGATCAGCTGGTCGAGGCCGCCCAGCGCTGGCTGGGCGAGGACATGGTCGTCGCCCGACGCACGGCCGGCGAGCCCGAGGTCGAGCAGATCCCCGTGTTCGGTCTCAGCGAGCTGCGCCTCGACAGCGACTCCCACTCCCCGCTCTTTCGCGCCGTCACCTCGCTGCCGAGCACCGAGCTCGACGTCCAGATCCTCTCGCGCGGCGAGCACTTCGAGGTCGAGCAGACCCCGGCCGGGCTGCTCTATCGCAGCCCCAACCCGAGCAACGACCTCTTTCACCTGACCTTCCGCCGCTACGTCGGCAGCGCCCACGATCCGGCCCTCGCCAAGGGCCTCGACCTGTGGCGGCGCGCGGGCGTGGGCGCCCTCGACCTCGAGGGCTACCGCCGGACCCTCTTCCACGCCGCCGCGGCGACCAGCCTCGACTGCCGCCGCCAGCAGACCGACCTCAGCCTGGCCGGGCGCGCCAAGGTCCTGGGCGAGGTCCTGCCCCTGGTCGTGGATCGCCTGCGCAGCCCGGTGATCGGCGAGGACGAGCGCCAACGCTGGGCCGAGGAGGTCGTCGGCAAGCGCCAGCAAAGGCGCGACACCACCGACTTCAAGTTCAACTGCCTCAAGCAGTGGGCCCTGCGCGGCGAGGACAGCCCCTATCTGCGCGAGGCCCTGACCAACGATGCCGTGCTCGCGCTCGAGCTCCCGGCCCTGCGCCGGTCGACCGACGCCCTGCTCGGCTACGAGCAGGTCTGCTTCTACGCCGGCCCTCACCCGCGCGACGAGCTCGTCGAGCTCCTCGGCCTCGGTCTGCCCACCGATGGCAGCCCCAGCGCCCCCGCCCTGCCCGCCCCGGCCTACCAGCCCACCCGCTATGTGGCGCACAGCGGCACCCGCCTGTTCCTGCTCCACCAGGAGGCGGCCCAGACCCGCGTGGGCGTCTACCTGCCCTCGGCCGCCTACGACCCCGCCCGCTCCGCCGTCTACCGGCTCTTTCACGAGTACGTCGGCGGCCAGGCCGGGCTGATCTTCCAGGAGGTCCGCGAGGCTCGCGGCCTGGCCTACTCGGCCCACGGCGGGCACTCGGCCGGCGCCCGCCTCGGCGACCACAACCTGATCTGGGCGACCGCGGCCTCCCGCCCCGAGCGCGCGGCCGAGACCGCGGCCGTGCTCCTCGGCCTGCTGCGCGAGCTCCCTGCCCACGAGCGACGCTTCGAGCGCGCCCGCGGCTCGGCGATCGAGAAGCTTGTCGGCTCGCGGGTACGCTTTCGTGGCTACGGCTTCACCGCGGAAGACTGGCGCCTGCGCGGCCTCGACGAGGACCCGCGCCCGCGCGTGCTCGCCGAGCTGCGCCACCTCGGCCTGGCCGACCTGCTGCACTTCGCCGAGCCGCTCGAGCAGGCCGGCGCCGCGGTGGTCCTCGTCGGGGACACCACGGCCATGGACATGGCGGCCCTCGCTGGCCTCGGCGAGCTCGAGCGGCGCGAGCTCGACGAGCTCGTCGCCTACTGAGCCCGGGCTCCCCGCTCACGACCTCCCCGCTCGCGGATTCGAGCACCTCGAGTATTCCTGTGCCCGCGGGTGATCGATCGCCCGCGCTGGTGGCACATGCACACCATCGGGCCGAGCGGCCCGCGACTTCTCATGCATTCCTACAAGCTGCTCCTATCCGTCGCGCTTGGCGCAGGCATCCTCACCACCGCGAGCTCGGCCCACGCCGAGACCACCGGCGAAGAGCCCATCGACGCGCTCATCTACATCAGCTCCCCCGCCGACGACGCGAGCTTCCCAGAGGCGACGACGATCGACGTCACGGTTTGCCACAACGGCGGCTCGCTGAACGAACTGGAGAGCGTCGAGCTCTACCTCGACGGCGTTCTCCAGGGCTCGCAAGCCATCTCATGGTACGACTGCGTCGACTTCTCGGTCGATCTCGACGAAGGCTCCCACGAGCTCCTCGCGGAGGCCGACAACGGCAGCTCGGACCTCCATACGGTCTTCGTCGGCGAATCCAGCGAGGAGTCGGGCGAATCCGGTGAATCCGGAGAGGAGTCCGGCGAATCGGGCGAAGAGTCCGGCGAATCGGGAGAATCGGGCGAGTCCGGCGAATCGGGCGAGTCCGGCGAGTCGGGTGAGTCCGGCGGCGAGTCTGAAGGTGACTCCGGCGACGAATATGGCGACTCCGGCGGCCCCGCGGACACGGACAGCGATGGTGGATCGGGCGGCGGAGGCTGCTCCGTCACCGGCCAGCCCGGCGCCCCCTGGGGCCTGCTCGCCCTCCCCGGCCTGCTCCTGCTCGGCCTTCGCCGCCGCGACTGAGCCATGCCCAGGCCCGAGCAGCTGCGGCGCGCGCTGTCTGCCCCCGCGCTGACCGTGCTGGTGACCCTCGCAGGGTGCAGCGAGCCCGCGGACACGCAAGGCGTGGACGCGGGCCTCTACCTGCACCGGCTCAACGCCACGCAGTACGCCAACAGCCTCGAGGCCGTGCTCGGCGTCGAGTCCGAGGTCGCGCGCCAGCTGCCCGCGGATCCACCCAGCCACGGCTTCGACAACATCGCCGACGTGCTGACCACCAGCCCCCTGCTGCTCGAGCTCTACGCCCTGGCCACCGACGAGGCCGTCGACGCCGCGCTGGCCCCCGAGGCGGCCGTGCGCGTGGAGCTGGACAGCTGCCTCGCCCAGGGCGACGAAGACCGCTGCGTGGCTGCGCTCCTCGAGCGCCTGACGACCCTGGCCTGGCGTCGCCCCGTGAGCGCGGACGAGCGCGCGCGCCTGCTGGCGATCCACGCCGAGGCCCGGGCGGCGGGCCTGCCCGTCGAAGCTGGCCTCGCTGCGGCCCTGCGCGCCGTACTGCTCTCGCCCTACTTCTTGTTTCGCGTCGAGGAGAGCGCGGCCCCAGGCCAGCCCACGCCCGCGAGCGACGACGAGATCGCCGCGCGCCTGGCCTATTTTCTGTGGAGCGCGCCCCCGGACGAGGCCCTGCTCGCCGCGGCTAGCGAGGGCGCGCTCTCGACCCGCGAGGGCGTCGAGGCCCAGGCCCGGCGCATGCTCGACGATCCCCGGGCCGAGGCCCTGGCCGACGACTTCGCGGCGCAGTGGCTGGCCTTTCGCCAGCTCGACGACGTGTTCAAGGACACCCACCGTTACCCGGACTTCACCCAGCAGCTGCGCGCGTCCATGGCCGAGGAGCCGCGCCTGCTCTTTCGCTACCTGCTGACCACCAACGCCGATCTCCGCGAGCTGCTGACCAGCGACGAGACCTACGTCGACGCCGAGCTCGCCGCGCTCTACGGCATCGCGCCGCCGAGCGAGCCCGGCTTCACCCGCGTCAGCCTCGGCGATCACCCGCGCCGCGGCCTGCTCACCCAGGCCGGGCTGCTCTCCGTGCTCGCCTACCCCTTCACCACCTCGCCGGCCCGGCGCGGCGCCTGGGTGCTCGAGAATCTGCTGTGTCAGCCCTTCGGCGCCCCCCCCTCCGGCGTCGACGTGCCCATCGACGCCGACGCCGAGGGCAAGCGCGAGGAGCTCGAGGCCCACCGGGCCAACCCCGCCTGCGCCAGCTGCCACCTGTCCATCGATCCCATCGGCCTGTCCTTCGAGGGCTACGACGCGATCGGCGGGGCCATCCAGGGCGAGCAGAGCGAGGGCCTCGACACCGCCGGCACCCTGCCTTCGGGGGTCGCCTTCGCCGACCCCGTCGAGCTCGGTCAGCGCCTCGCCGAAGATCCGCGCTTCATATCCTGCGCCGTGCAAAAGACCATGACCTACGCCCTCGGCCGCGGCCTCGACGACGCGGCCCTCGCCGAGGTCGAGGCCCTCGCCGGCGCGCTCGCGGCCCGCGACTACGGCACGCGCGAGCTCTTCGTGCTCGTCGCGACCAGCGAGGCCTTCCGCAGCCGCGTACAGGAGACCAGCCAGTGAGTCGCGGGTGGACCAAGGCGCCGCGGAAGCTGTCATCGCGGCGGACCTTCCTGCGCCGGGCGGCGCTCGGCGGGGCCGCCCTCGGCCTGAGCCTGCCCTGGCTCGAGGCCCTCGAGCCGCGCTCGCGCGCCGCCGCGCCCGAGCAGCCGCGGCGCTTCATCGCCTACTACACGCCCAACGGCATGGTTCCAGGGGTCTGGCGGCCCAAGACCGAGGACGGCCCGCTGCTCGCGGACGCCCTCTCGCCCACGCTCTCCCCCCTCGCCGGCCTCGAAGATCAGCTGCTGGTGCTCTCGGGTCTCGACAACAGCGCCTCCGATCCAGGCGTGCCCGGGCACCACGCCGCGGGCACGGCGGGCTTCTTGACCGCCGCCTTGGCCAACAAGAGCGAGACCGACCTCCACCTCGGCCCCTCCATCGACCAGCTCTACGCCGACCACCTCCGCGGAAAAACGCCTCTGCACTCGCTCCAGCTCGGCCTCGAGGGCGGCGGCGCCGGCACGGGGCACTGCGACAACGGCTTCGCCTGCGCCTACTCGCGCTCGATCTCCTGGGCCGGTCCACGCTCACCGCTGAGCAAGATCACCTCGCCCCGCGTCGCCCTCGACATCCTCCTGGCCGGCGACGACCCCCAGGCCAGCGCGACGCAGCGCGAGCGCGAGCGAGCCCTGCGCAAGAGCGCCCTCGACAGTGTCCAGGCCGACACCGCCGCGCTCCGGGCCCGGCTCGGGAGCAGCGACCGCACCCGCCTCGACGACTACCTCGAGTCCGTCCGCGCCCTCGAGCGCCGCGTCGAGCAGGTCGCCCCGAGCTGCGACACTGGCGACCTCCCGCTCGCGCTCGACGACCTCGAGCAGGGCGACACCGACGAGCACGCCCGGCTGATGGCCGAGGTCATGGTCCTCGCCCTGCGCTGCGACCTGACCCGCTCGCTGAGCTTCATGCTCGGCAACTCGGCCTCGACGCGGGCCTATCCACAGCTGGGCATCGCCAACGCCCACCACGACCTCTCGCACCACGGCGGCGACGTCGACAAGCTCCAGGAGCTCGTCGTGATCGAGGCCTGGCAGATGGCGCAGCTCGCCTACCTGCTCCAGCGCCTGCGCGAGACCCCCGAGGGCGAGGGCAACCTCCTCGACCACAGCCTGGTGCTGATGAGCAGCGAGCTGTCCAACGGCAGCAACCACAGCCACGTGGCCCTCCCGGTCCTGCTCGCGGGCAGCGGCGGCGGGGTCGTGAGCCCCGGCCGCCACCTGGTCTACCCCGAGGGGACCGAGTACGGCGGGCTGCTCCTGGCCATCGTCCAGGCCCTGGGCGTGGACGTCGACCAGGTCGGACGCGGTGGGGTCACGGCGCTGGCGGGGCTCTAGGGAGCCCCTAAGCCATCGAGATCAAACGAGTTTCTGGAGCTCGGCTAGACCGTCTCCACCATGTCTCCACTCCCGACCGGCGAGCCGGGCGAAGGAAGTTCGAGCAGCTTGATCGCCCGCTCGAGCGCAGCGGGGCTCAGGTGCATGTAGCGCTGCGTCGTCTGGAGGTTGCCGTGCCCGGCGAGCTCCTGGATCGCCCTCGCGGGCGCCCCCCTCATGGCGAGGTGGGAGCAGAAGGTGTGCCGGAGCTTGTGGGGCGACTTGTACTCGAGCTTGGCGCGCCGGCACAGCTTCATGAGCCAGTTCGCCAGGCTGTTGATGTGCAAGGGCTCCCCGTCGTCTTCGTAGAGCACCCGCGGGCCTTGCGAGTGCCGGTGCTTCCTGAGCGCCTTCGTGAGCCGCTCGGTCATGGGGAGCGTGCGGATCTTGTCGTGCTTGGGCAGCGTCACGTGGCCCTCCCACTCCGCCTGCTCGACCGTGAGCAGCCGCCGGCGGAAGTTGATCGACGACCACTCGAGACCGCGGATCTCACCGGAGCGCAGGCCGGCCTCGCCGCCGAGCAGGACCATCACGAGCATGCGCTGGTCCAGCCGCGTCGCCGCGGTGACCAGCGTCTCGAACTCGTCGAAGTCGTAGAACTCCATCGCGGTCATGGGCAGCTCGAGCATCTCGATCTCGAGGGGCATCGCCTCGATGATCCGCCAGCGGACGGCGACCTCGAGCATGGTCTTCACCTGCCCGAGGAGCTTGTTGATGGTGCTGTTGGCGAGGTGCTTGCGCTGGCCCTTGAAGAGCTGGATGTCCTCGGGCGCGAGCTCGTGGAGCCGAGTGCCCCCGAAGGCGGGGAGGATGTGAAGGCGCAGCTTCTTCTTGGTGTTCTTGACGGTGGTCGGCTTGTGCCGGTTGGCGTACACGTGTCCTTCGAGGAAGCGCGGCGCGAACTCGGCGAAGGTCGGGACCTCCTTTGTCTCCGACCGGGGCGCCGCCCCGGCCTTGGTGCGCGTCGACGTCTTGGGCGTGGGCCCGTGCTTGAGCAGGTGGCGCTCCCGCTGCTGACCCCAGCGCAACGCGGCCGACTCGAGCTCGACGGGCGCCTTGCGGCGCTCGCGGTATCGCTCTGCGTTGATCTGCGACCCCGCCATGAGCATGGCAAAGTCCTCGGTCCCCGCGCGCTCGGCGAGGTACTCCGTGTGGCCCGGGTGGCGCAGGCCCTCGGACTGGGCCACGGCCTTGTCGATCGGCGCGGTCACGAGCCCGGGTCGGCGCGTCGGGTCGGGCTCCGCGAGCACGAGATCGACCCCGTGCCCGAGTGCCAGGAACTAGCCGAGCGCGCCTGTGTGCCGCCCGTCGAGCAGCGGCTCGAGGCGCTCGAGACCCTCGCGCCCCCAGGTCGTGTCGAGGCGAGCGGTGAGGTCTCGCAAGACGGCACCGTCGGCGACGACTCGATCGCCCGCGCGCAGCTGCGCGGCCGAGGCCGCGCGCAACAGCAGCTCCGGGCCGATGCCCTCGGGGTCTCCCTGCGTGATGACGAGCTCGGCCACGGCGACTCGCTAAGGACTCTAGCAGTCTCGCCGGGCTGGACGAGCGCCGCGATCGCAGCGGCGGCGGCGTTTGCTATCATCGTCCATGCTCGACGGACCCCGCGGCTCCCTCACCGCTCCAGCCCAGCAGCGCGTCGCTACGGGCCTCCTGCCTCGCCTCGGCCGGATCGTCGGGCTCGACCCAGACGGCCGCCCGCGCGTCCGCTTCGACGGCGGACCCGAGTGCGCAGCCTCCTGCCTCGGCCCCGTCGATCGCGCGGAGCTTCAGACGGCGGCCAGCGAGCAGCGCGTCGTCATGCTCGCCTTCATCGACGGACGCGCCGACGCCCCGGTGCTGATGAGCCTGCACGAGCCCGGCCCCCCCCGCCGCGCGAGCCCAGCCCGACCCAGGCGCGCGACCCCGAGCCCGTCGAGCTCGAGGTCGACGGTCAGCAGCGCACGATCAGCGCACGACAGACGCTGACCCTGCGCTGCGGCGAAGCCTCGCTGACCCTGCGCTGCGACGGCACGATCACGATCCGCGGGCGCGACGTGACGAGCTGGGCCCGCCGTCGCCAGCGGATCCGCGGCGGTTCCGTCAGCATCAACTGACCGCTGCGAGCGCCCGCGAGAGGATCGCCATGCTTGTCGTCGCACTCGGGCTGTGCTCGCCGCTGGCGCTCGACCGACGCGGAACGCAGCGCGAGGTCGGCTCGGGCGCGGACATGTTCACCGAGACCGAGCACCTCGGACCTCGCGGTCAGCCCCTGCGTGCCAGCCGGCTCGAGCTCGTGCCGGCGAGCGCGACCCGCAGCGAGCGCATGGCCGCCCTCGCTACGCGGGCCTTCGCCGAGATCGGCGCGGTCGCCCAGTCGCTCGGGTTGACTCAGCTCCCGACGATGCTCGCCCTGCCCGAGGTCGACGGCGGCGCGAGCTGGCGACCGGAGCCGATCTGGCAGGCGATCGGTTCGGCGGCGCAGGCCTTCGGCATTCACGTCGACCCCCTCGTCGACGCGGCCGCCCGCGACGCCAGCCGCCGCACCGGCGCCGCCGGGGTGTTTCAGCTCCTGACCATCGCCGAGGCCAAGCTCGACGCCGGCGTCGATCCGCTGATCATCGGCGCCATCGACTCGCGCTGCGATCCGACCTCGCTGATCGAGCTCGCTCGCGCGCGACGCCTGATCGACGGCGGGCGCGAGGGCTACATGCCGGGCGAGGGCGCCGGCTTCGTGCTGCTGTCGCGCAACCGAGGCCTGCTCCCGCCTCCGGCCCAGCCGTTCTCGATCGTCGCCCACACCCACGACCAGGAGGCGCGCAGCTTCGCCCAGCGCGAACCGAGCCAGGCGATCGGCCTGACCCGGGCGTTCAAGCGCGTGCGGGAGTCGCCGGGCGTCCGCGGGCGCACCGACCTGGCCCTGTCGTGCCAGTCGGACGCGCCCTACTGGGGCCGCGAGCTCGTCAGCGCCTACCTGCGCAACGCCGAGCTGCTGCCCGAGCCGCTGCGTGTCGACTCGATCGCCGAGACCCTGGGCAACCCCGGCGCCGCGGGCCCGCTGCTGCAGCTCGGCCGCGCCCTCGACTTCGGCGCGACCACGGCCTGGGCGAACCAGCGGCCCGCGTCGATCCTGCTGTATGGTTGCGCGGAGGCCGGTGCCCTCGGCGCGTGCGTGGTCGAGGCTGCCCCCGACAGCGCCCTGCTCGAGCGCCTGCCCCCCGTGCTCGCACCCGAAGACCGCGCCTTCGAGCTCGACCGCCTCGCCGATCACGCAGAGCTGATCGGTTCGCTGTTAGTCGAGCGCTTCGACGACCTGCGCGGCTCGATCCGCCCGTGGCCCGAGCTCGTCGACGTCGAGCATCGCCTCCACGCGCGGGTCGAGGCCGCACTCGAGCACGTGCAGCGCTTCGGAGCCGAGCCCGCGAGCGCCGAGCGCCCCGGCCCCGAGGCCCTGCTCGACCACGACGACCCCGAGATCGCGCGGGGCTGCGCCTTCGTCCTGCTCGCCCACGGGACCCCCGCCCAGGCCGAGCGCGCCCTCGACCACGCTCGGGCTCGCTGCGAGGCCGCGCTCCCCGACGCGCCCGAGGAGCTCACGCTGTGGCGCAGCTGCCTGGAGCTGTCCCGCCACGGACGCGACCCGGGCTGCCTGCCCGCGCTGGTCACCCATGACTTCGATCCCGCGATCGTCGAGCTCGGGATCGACGTGCTCGACGCCCTCGAGCACCGCCCGCCCGAGCTCGCACTGGCTCTGCTGGCGAGGCCCGAGCAGGACCCGGCCGTCCAGCGCCGCGCGCTGAACTGGCTCATGCACAGCAGCGATCCGCGCGCTGCGGCCGAGATCGAAGCGGCCTGGCGACGCACCCCGCTCGACCCCGAGGGGATCGAGCGCATGTTGAACATCGCCCACCGCGAGGCCCTCGAGCAGCTGCGCTTCGAGTTCGGCCGCGGCGTCGAGCTCCCGGCCGCCGTGTACGAGGTCTGGGCCCTGGGCGCGAGCCTCCGTGACGCTCCCGTGTTCGCTCGTCTCGCCGCGCACGACGACCTCGAGCCTCGCCACCTGTGGGCCCTGTCCAGCTTCGGCTCGCTGACCGCCGCGCCGACGCTGCTCGCGGCGCTCGAGCAGCCGCACTTGGCCCTCGACGCCGCGATCGGACTCGAGCGGCTCCTCGGCCCGGGCTTGATCGCGCCGACATGGATCCCCGACGCCGACGCCGACGACCCCGAGCAAGACGGCGAGATGCGGCTGACCCCGGTCCTCGATCCAGGCCCCTGGCGCGAGGTCGTCGCCCGCTGGGCCCCGCGGATCCGCGAAGGCGGGCGCGTTCGCCTCGGCCGCACGCTCAACAGCCAGGCCCGGCTCGCCGAGCTCGCCGCACCGAACTCGCTGCTGTCCATGCGCGAGCGAGCCGTGCGCGAGCTGTCCGCGAGCCTCGGCTCCCCGCTCTACTTTGGCTTCGACTGGCCGATCGCCGCCCAGCACTTTGCGATCGCCCGGCTGCGCAGCTGGCTGGAGGGCGCGTGAAGGTCGAGGGCCTCGGGATCGGTACCTTGGGCATGGCCGGCATCGACCGCGCTGGCGCCGACGTCTTGCTGATCTGGGCCACGCTGCACTTCGAGCTGCCTGGACCCCGCGACCGCAGCCCGCCGAAGCCGGCCGCGGATCAACCACCGCCGAGCGCGGCCCCGCTGTGGGTCGGCGAGCCCGGCGTCTCGAGCCTGCTGTGGGAGGCCCCGATCGCCTACGCCCGCGCGACGACGGAGATCCACGTCCGCGCCGACGCCTGCGCGCCCGCGGGCACGCGCGTGACCGAGCTGACCGTCGGCGCCCGCGTGGGCCCGTGCCAGCAGCACGCCGTGGTCTTCGGCGAGCGGCGCTGGGTCGGGCGCTCGGAGGTGACTGTCCCCAAGCCCTTCGAGCGGATCCCGCTGATCTGGGAGCACGCGTTCGGCGGCAGCTCGACCCTGGACGAGCGCACGATCGAGACGCGCAACCCGATCGGGACCGGCATGTACGCGGGCATGCGCGAGGCCGTCGGTCAGCGGCTGCCGAACATCGAGGACCCACGCCAGCGGATCGGCGACGTGGGCGACCGTCCGGAGCCCGTCGGGTTCTTGCCCCGGGGGACCAGCTGGGAGCCGCGCGCCCGCCTCGCGGGGACCTACGACCAGACCTGGGTCGAGTCGCGCTGCCCGCTGTGGCCCGAGGACTTCGACGAGCGCCACTTCCTCGGCGCCCCCCCGGCCCTGATCGCGCCGCACCGTCTCGAGGGCGGCGAGCCCGTCGTCCTCGTCGGCATGGACCCCCGCGGCGACATCGGCTTCGCGCTGCCGCGCGCGCGCGTCTGGGCTCGCACGCGGTTTCGCGGGCGCAGCCAGCGCGACGACCTCGCCCTCGACATCGTGCAGATCGACGCGATCGAGCGGCGCCTCCGCCTGGTCTACCGCGCGGGCATCCCGGCCCACCGCGAGCTCGAGGACCACCTCGGGACCACGGTCGAGTGGTCCGCCACGTGATCGCCACTTGCCGAGATCAGAGCCCCCTTTTTAGGGGGCGCCACATGCGGTCAGAGGGCACAGACCAACCCGTCCGGCCGAATGGCCGGGGCATCGCTCGCGATGCCTTTGAGTTCGCCACCGACGCTCACGCGCCAGCCCCATACAAACGCAAAGGCCCGTCGCTCGCTACTGCGGGCGGGGAACGCGTGGCGAACGGCCCTTTCCCGATAGGCGCAGTGCCAAACCGGCCGCGGGGGTCAAGAGTAGATCGGAGAATTCGTCGGGTGGAGGCCGTCGACGACGACCTGCCCGCAGACGCCGAGGGCGGCGACCAACGTGTGCAGGAGCCCCTCGTCGTCGGACCACGCGCGGATCAGCACGGGCTCGTCGGGCCCGTTGCGCAACCACTGGATCGCGGCCTCGTGGGCCCGGTGCGAGGAGGTCCAGGCGTCCGATCCGTGCTCGTGACGCATCCCCATCTTGTCGACGGCCTCGTCGAGCGCGGCCCATCGCTCGCCCACGCCCTCGGGGATCCGCGCGCGGATCAGGGTCGAGTAGCGAGACCCGATCAGGTTGTCGAAGCCAGCCCGGAACACGAAGGTCCTCAGCTCGGGCGCGAGCAAGATCGGTCGATCCGGCCCGTCGTCGCGCATGTTCCGGGGTCCGCCGGGCATCGCGAAGCTGACGAGGTAGGGCTCGGCCTGATCTGCGGCGCCGTCGCGGTCGCGGTCGCGCAAGAACAGATCGATCGGCTGACCCTCGGGGTCGCGGGCGAACAGCGTGTAGGGCGGCGGCGGGCGCCAGCCCCCGGCGTCGTAGTGCGTGAGGATCCGGTCCACGCGCGGGTCGGCGCCGAGGTACTCGTCGAACAGCACCCCCGGCTCCCGCCCGAGCAGCTCGAGGTAGCGGCGGTAGATCGGCGGCAGCGTACGCTCGGCCCGGGCCTCGATCGCGCCGATCTCCGCGGCGCTCGCGGGCGCGACGCTCGCGAGCCACTCGGGGTCCTCGCCGCCGAAGTACTGGAGGATCGCGTCGAGGCTCAGCATCAGATCTCACGGACCTCGAGGCCGAGGGCGTGGGCGAGCTCGGCGTTGATCCGCTCGCACTCGCGCGCGCTGCCGGCCACGACCTCGATCGCCAGCGACGCGCGGGTGAACCACTCGTGGACGAGGACCGCGGCGCCCTCGCGCTGAAACAGCCGCCACCACGTCGACGATGACGGATGCCGCGTCCAGCCGCGATCGGCGAGCACGGCGTCACCTCGATCGACCTCGCCGACCGGGCGCCGCGACTGGGCCCGACGCTGCGCCGGCCAGCGCGGCACGCAGTGGTCGAGCCAGGTCCGGACAAACAGCAAGCTCGTGAAGCTGCGGTCGAGGAGCTCGAGGTCCTCGGGCAGGCCGTCGACGACCTCCTCCTCGGCCTGGGGCTCGGCGAAGCGGACCAGGGCCAGCTCGGCGCCGGGCCGCTCGAGGTCGAGGTACAGGTCCTCGTAGGGATCGGCCTCGGCGACCCCGAAGCCGACAAAGCGCGGGCTCGTCCAGTCGATGTCGCGCCAAAATTCGAGCATCGCCGCGACCGTGAACCGGGCGCCGTAGAGCACGGAGTCACCGACCCCCCAGCGCTGGCCGGCGGCGCGGAGGAACGCGGCGTAGGCCGGCGGCAAGGGCCGATCCGCGGCGACCTGCAAGGCCTCGATCTCGGCCTCGCTCGCGCCCTGGGCCGCAGCGGCGAACCCCGGGATCAGCTCGTCGAGATCCGGGACCAGACGCTCGACGCGCTCGAGCTCAGCACTCACGAGTGGCACCAACTCGACGTTCATCGCGGCTCGCTCCTCACTGAACCGTGTAGACCTGGTCGGGGTTTTCGGGGTCGGGGGGCTCGGGGCATAGCATCGACGAGAGGATACGCTGACACGTCGGGCACGAGGGCGCGTGATCGCCGTCGTTGAAGTTGGAATTCGCAGGACCAACCCAAAACTCCGTCATCCCGACGGGCGCCAGGCCCTGCTGGACCGCCGAGTGGATCAGCTTGGGCGCCGCGCAGTTGCCGGGCGCGTTGGTGTCGTTTGCGTTGGGCTGGACCGTGTACTTGCGCCCGCCCGGCGTCGTGAACGTCTGGCCCTGGGCCATCGACCCCTTGACGTCGGTCGTCGCCGGGAGCCCGGCGACGGTCTTGCCCGAGTTTGCGACGAGCACCCGCCTGCCCGAGGAGTCCGTGGCTTCGTAGTCGACGACGCACGAGGTCCCCGGCGCCGCGCAGAAGGTCGGGACCTCCTTCGTCTCCGACCGGGGCGCCGCCCCGGCCTTGGTGCGCGTCGACGTCTTGGGCGTGGGCCCGTGCTCGAGCAGGTGGCCACGGTGCTGGCGCTCATCAGCATCCACACCGCGCTGACCCCCTCGCCCGCGCTGGCCGCGAGCGCACCCATGTCCTGCTTGGCCGCGTCCTCGCTGACCCGGGTGGTGGCGACCAGGAGCAGGCACCAGAGCATGGGATCTCCAACGAAGAACCAAGTACCGGAAGGGACGCCCCCCATGTCACGGCCAGAGGAAAGTGTCCACGAGCGTTGCCGCGCAGGCATCCGGACCCTCGGGCTGGGGCCAGACGGTTCCGCGAAACCGGGGCCCGACGGTCGCGGCGCTGGGAAGCGACGCCACGTCCCAGATGTCGGGAAGGTCCTCGGACAAAGGAGCCCGGAGTCGCGTGACCGCGAGGCAGAGCAGTTTCGGAGGACGTGTGGGATCGAGGTCCGCCATGCCGTCGCGCACCGGAGGCACCAGGCACCACGACACGCGAGCCAAGCGCGTGCCCGCCCCAGCGCATCGCCTCCCCCGCTGGACCAGCACGACGACGGGGGAAATCAGGATCAGCCCCTCCACCGACCTGTCGGGAGGCGCATGAACCGTGACCCACCCCTCGCGCGCCAACACCTCGCCCACCGCTCGTCCCAGAGTGGAACCCGCACCGAGCAGCACCGCCGTCGGGCTCATGGCCACCCGACTCGATGCCGAACCGCGCACGCGAACGCGAGAAAGGCCAGAAACAGAACCAAAGAGGAACCTCGTGCCGGCTCGCGGCCCTGATCCCGCCGCAGCGCTTTCACACGGTGCGGTATCACTGCGTGCTCGCGGCCCACGCGAGCGCCCGCGCCGAGGTCGTGCCCAATGTCGGCATGGCAGCGCTCGCCCGCGAGTATATCGGGCCCTACCTGGGTCATGGCGTCAACCCTCAAAACCATCCCCATTCGACGCGGACCCTCTGGTTGAGCGAGAACCGGAGCCCGTCCCACTCGATCACGCCGAACGAGTACGGATTGCCGATGAGCTCCCGCCTCTCGATCGGGCCGCCGGGAGGTTCATCGATGACGTAGACCCCAGCTGCAGGACCGATCCCGATATCGACCACGCCGCGCACGCCCGCCTCGGTCGGGCGCAGCTCCGCTCCGCTCGCCCAATCGCTGACGAGCTCGCCGGCGTCGCAGCCCTCGGCGTTGCAGACATGACGAACCAACGGCCCGCCCTGGGACTCGGTTCCGTTGGCCAAGGTCGGCGGCTCGCCTTCGACCGCGCGGCGGCTGATCATCACGAGCTCGCGTCCGTGGCACGCGACGGTGAGGGTGTGCAAGCGCGGGCGCTGATCGGGCTCGAATTGGTGTACGAGCTCGAGCTCGACGCCATCGACGCGGACGACGAAGGTCCCGGCGACGACCGCCATCGCCCCACCTTCGACGACGCACGGCCGCGTGATGCTGAGCTTGTTGACGCCAGCGCCGTGGAGCCCGTCGTGCTCGAGCTCGAGCGCGCCAACCTCGAGCGCCGGCTGACGGTCCAGATCGGCGTCGACGCGCACGACACCGATCTGCACGGTCGGCGGGTGCTCGCGCAGGGTCTCGTCGGACTCCTCGGGCCCTAGGGTCTTGCGGATCGTCAGCATCAACAGTCCGCTGTCGTCGGCGTGACCCCACAGCTCGAAGCGAAGCGGGACCGGGAGCTCGGGCAAACTCGGCGCCAGCCGGCGGAAGCTCCGGCCCTCGTCGTCGCTGACGAGCAGCATGAGCTTGGTCGGGTCGCTGCGGTCAAAGCCGCGGGACGCGAGGTACCAGCGTGTCGGCGTCGGCCACAGCTCGTCGGGCTGGCCGACGTCGGGCGGCAGCGGCCGCAGCTCGAAGGCGCCACCGGGCGGCACGTCGGGGTTCCAGACCGCGAGCTGAACGGGCTCGGCGTCCACGACCGCGATCGGTCCACGCGGTCCCCAGCGCAGCAGCTCGGCGTCGTGAGGTCGATCGAGGTCGACGCTGGTCTGCTCACCGCCAGGCGCGATGCTCACGATCTCCGCCGGCGTCTGGTCCGAGGCCGGCCGCCACATGACCACGCGCCCCTCGGGCGTGCGCGCAGTGCTCCACGACTCGCTCGGACCCTCGACCTTCGCCCTGATCCTCGTGAGTGGGCGCTCCTGCACCGGATGCTCGGTCGGGCAGCTCAGGGGCCGTAGGGAGGGACCGTCGCGGCCGAGCGCGGCCTCGAGCGCGGTCAGACGCGCGAGCGTGGTCTCGCGCTCCTGACAGATCTCGGCCAGGTCGGGGTTGAAGAGCTCGCTGTCGCCGTGCTCACGCATCCACGCCGCCCGCTCGCGGAGCTCGACGAGGACCTCGGGCTCGTCCTCGCGCTCGCCGAGGACCTCGACGAGCGCGCGGTTGGCCTCGTCATAGGCGCGCACGCACGCGACGTAGCGGTGCTGGTACTCCCGATCGAGCAGCAGCCGATCGGTGATGAACTGACCCAGATCCGTGTCGGAGGGCCCACCCTCGATCACGCAGGCATCGAGCTCGCGCAGCAGCGCCTCGCTGGCCTCGAGGGCTTCGGTCAACGCCTGGGCCCGCTCGCGCCGCTGCAACCATGGCGGGACCGCGACCAGGGCCGCGACCCCGGCGACGAGCGTGAGCACGCCACCGACAACCCGGGCCTTCTTGGACATGGACGGACAATATCAGCAGTGCGCTTCGAGTCCCCTCGATCCCACGCGCGCTCGAGTCCGTACACGACTTGGCCCGAGCCTGTGAGCTCGAGCTCCTGGCAGACCAGCGGTCATGTCATGCAGAGACACCGCCGCTCGAGCCCTACCTCGGGTCGGTCCGGACGTGGGTTGTTGGGGCCTCACACAGTGGGCGAGCTCTCGTCCACGCCGAGGCCCCGGGAAGCGTTCCCGACGCCGCGACCCATGCATCTGACATGAGCTAAGTACGCGCCCGTAATTCATGCGTTTGGAGTTCCTACACGCCCTCCTTCTCCGCCAAGCGCGACCTGATGCTCCGCGAGCTCGCGGCCATGGGGATCGGCGTGGCGGGGACCGAGGATGGGGGGCCGGAGGGGGCTTTTTATTGCTTCGCGGATCTGCGCAACCTGCCCGAGCCGCTCAACGATGGGATGAACTTCTTCAAGGCGGCGCTCGAGCGGCAGGTGATCTCCGTGCCGGGGGTGTTCTTTGACATCGATCCGGGGAACCGGCGGGATCACATCGCGTCGCGGCTGGCTGGGTTCGTGCGGCTGAGCTTTGGGCCGGAGCGGGGGTTGGAGAGGTTGCGGACGATGGTGGCGGCGGGGTAGAGCGAGCGGGTGATCTTTGGAGAAGGTCGCTCTTCTCGACGAGGTAAGGCGCGGGTCGGTGAGGGTGGGTCCGGCGCTCAGACAGTCCTCGCCGCTGGCGGCTGGCCTGCTCATCGCGGCACCTCCTGGGCGGCTGCGGAACTCGCGGCGGACCCACCCTCACCGCCCTCTTCGCGCCCCTGTCGAGGAGATCGTCTCCGTCTCGGTGCACGACGACGGTGCACCTTCTCGTCGCGACTCTGTCGAGGAGATCCCTCTCTCTCGGTGCATGACGACGGTGCACTTCCCCGTTACACCCGCTGAAGGCGACAACCAACCTCCAACACTCCCTGGGCACGAAACCAGCGGTTTGCCGTGCACCACACTCTCTCGCCTGGAGCGCTCGCGGGCGATGGCGGCGGGGTAGAGCGAGCGCGCCACGAACCCTCAGCGCTCGCGCTCCTGCTGCGGACGACCGAGCGGCGCTCCCTCGCTCACCGAGAGGCTCTGGACCCAAACCGACTCGATCTCGAGGCCGAGGTCGACCTTCGATTCAGCCTCGGGCAACCAGCTCGCCACGTGCTCGAGGTGTCCTTCGGCCGCCAGGTCGACCTCGACCTCCGCGCCAATCTTGAGGCGCTGCGCGAGCAAGTCCTCGACCGCTCGGCCGCCAACTCGCAACGATCGCGCGACATACACCCGCGCACACTAGCAGCCCGTTCGGCCTCGGCCTTGGCTTCGTCGAACGCGGGCTTCAGCGCCGCGCTCGCGCGGGCCTCCATCGCGCTCAACGCTCCGAGCGAGATCTGAATGTGGAACAGCTCGCCGAGCAAGCGCTGCACCTTGCGCCGGCCGAGGTGGTAGACGCCGGTCAGCATCACCACGACGGCGACCAGGCGCGGCCCGAACGACGACGCGGGGATCTTCGCTTCGCGGCACGACACGCGAGTCCGGCCGCCGCAGCGGCTGCACGCCACTTCGTGCCGACGAAACTCGGTGACGTGGGGCCTGCTCGGCTCGAGCTCGAGCAGCTGATGACGGCGCGGCTCGTCGTCGACGAAGGTCGGGCGCTCGGAACACCTGCAAGTCTACCTTGGTGATCCAACTTCATGGGGGAGCTCGCTCGTGTCGCCAACCGAGCGGGGGGACGCCAAGCGCGCACCCGTGCGAGGGATCGAAAAATCGACACGCCCGGGATCAACACGGACACCGCCGACGCAAAGCGGGAGGTGTTGGCGACGAAGTCGCCGATAGCGGAGAGCCGCAAAGACAGCCTGCTAGGAGCCCGTGGTGAAACCCAACACGACACCTGGCTTGGTCTTTTCGCCGAGGGCTTTGTCGCCAAAACTTGCAGTACGCCCGGTACAGCGGCGTTTTGGCTTCGCGCCCTCGACGAAAAACCCGGCGCCAGGAGCCGCGCTGGGTTCCACCACGGGCTCCTAGGTATGATGGGCCATGCAGCGATCTTGGATCGTGCTCGTGGCCCTGCTCTGCGCCTGCAAGGGAAAGGGAGGGGAGGAGGCGACGCCCTCGCAGGCCGTCGCCGCCGAGCCCTCACCCCCGCCGCTGTCGAGCAGTGAGCCTGGGGTCGCGCCACGAGCGGCAACCAGCGGGCCCGAGCCCGGCGCAGAAGGGGAGGCCGGGACCGAGACGGGCGGCACCGCGACCGGGACCGAGACGGGCGGCGCCGCGACCGGGACCGAGACCGGCGGCGCAGCGACCGAGACCGAGACCGGTGAGGAGCCGCCGATCCAAGCCGCGCCGGTCGTCGCGGCGCCCGTCCGGCGCGACTCGCTGTCGGCGGGCTACATCCACCGCTGCTGTGTCACGCCCGAGGGTCGGCTCGGCTGTCGCGGCAGCGCCAAGCGCGTCGAGCTCGATGGCTTCGACGAGGCGATCGAGGCCGTCGCTGCGGGGCTCTACGGGACCTGTGTGCTCGACGCGGGGGGCCAGCTGCGTTGCTGGGGCGAGGAGGCTCCGGAGCTCGACGGGGACAGGACTCGGTTCACGCGCATAGCGATGGGCGACGGGTTCGTGTGTGGCCTCGAGCTGGGCGGAACGCTGCGCTGTCATGGTCGGGCGGACAACCCCTTTCCGCGTCCCCCCGAGCCGTCGGCGAGCGCGCCCTTCATCGATGTGGTTGCGGGCTGGGACCACGCCTGCGCGCTGGCGACCGACGGCGACGTGCAGTGCTTTGGCCGCGGCGAGGGCGAGGGTGCGTCGCTGCCCTGCTCGCAGCTCGAGGGCGTGCCCGAAGGCGTGTGCAAGCGGGGGCAGTGGGCCTCCCAGGTGTGGACGCAGGCGCCTTTCGGCCTGGTTGCCAAGCGCATCGCCGCCGGGGGCGAGCACAGCTGCGCCTTGTCCGTCGACGACGAGGTCGTGTGCTGGGGGGCGATGGGCCACGGCGACGGCAACACAATCTACTCGAGCCACTTGCAGGTGCCCGAGGACCTCGGGACCCAGCCGCCGATCGTGGATCTCGCCGTCGGTGGCGGGACCTCGTGTGTACTCCACGAAGGCGGCGCAGTGACCTGCTGGGGCCAGCACGAAGATGCGATCCCGGGGACCTTCGTGGACATCGACTGCGGCGCCTCGGAGGTCTGCGGACTCCGGGCTTCGGGCGAGCTCGAGTGCTTCGCCCACAGCCGCTTCGTCGGTGTCGGCAGCGACGAGCGCGAGCTCGTGTGCCGGACCGGCGAGGCTGGCCGCTAGAGCGGCGACCAGTTTGAATTCGGTGAGCTACGCCGCATTTGCCAGCTTCGGGCACTCCAGCTCATGCTGGATGACCTGCAGATTGACGAGCACTGCCGCTCGCGTGGAGTCGTACTCATTCTTGCGCATGCCGAGGTAGCGAGCTCGGTTGCCTTGGCGCTGGCCGACATGAGCGAGCGTATGCTCGACGACGACGCGCTGTCGCAGTCGCGCGCGTCCGCGCGGTGCTCGTTGGAGGACCCGTAGTTTCGCTTGCAACGGCTCGTTGGCGGCGATTCGGAGGCCTCGGCCCCGGTCCGAGGTCGTGCACTTGGGCTTGAGCTCGCAGGCGTTGCAGACATCAGCCTCGAAGCGGGCGCTCTCGCCGAGGAGCATGGGTTGGGTCTGTCCCCCTGGGCAGGTCACCGTCTGGCTGACGAAGTCGAGGCTGAAGTCGGTCTTGGCGAATTTGTCGCCGTTGGACTGCCGCCATGGCTTGCAGATGACCTCGACGCCGCTGGCCACGAGTTCGGGGACGTCCGAGCTCTCGATGTAGCCCCGGTCGAAGTGCAGGCTCGCGAGTTCGAGGCCCAGATGTTCGACTCGGTCGACGAGCGTGGGGAGGCTGTCTTTCTCCGGCTGGTTCGCCGGAGCCACCGTCACAGCGAGGATGAGCTTGGTGTGAAGACTGACGACGACGTGGCGCTTGTATCCGTTGAAGGACTTCGTCTTGGTCTTGCGACCGTGACGCATGTCGGGGTCCTCGACGGACACACGCCGGTCTTTCGCCACGCCCCGCTTGATGCGCTGGCCTCCACGGTCGGGGTCGGGCTCGAGATCCTGTCCACGTAGCTGCTCGAGTAGCGCGAGCTGGTCTTGCAACGGAGGCTTGCTGCTCTCGCTCGACAGGTTCGTCTCGACCCACTGTTCGAGCGTCTCAATCTGACCGAGCAAACGGTTCAACGCCGCGCTCTTGGCCGCAGGGTTGGACCAGTCGATATCGAGCGCCTTCTTGATGCTCGGCTCCGCGAGCAGCGGGATGCCGAGCTCGTCGACGAGCAGCTCCGCCGGTCGAGCGCGTAGCTCGGCGACGCACAGCACGACCTTCCACGCCGCGTGAGCGAGGAGGTTGAAGGTGTCCTCGACCCGACCCGCACCTCGAAGCGGGCTCGAGTCCACGGCGACGTCGAGCTTCTTGGGCAGCTTCTTGAAGTCGAAGGCGCCAGTTCGCTTGGCGAGCTCCCGAGTGCGCTCGAGCAGCTTGCGGTCCATGTCGTGAGCGATGAGCCGCTCGCGGAAGTTGAACAGCGAGCCCTGGGAAAACGGCGGGTCATCGCAACCAAGGCAGCCGAGGACCAGCTGCCATCGAGCATCACAGGCGGCGAGTTCGACGGCCTCCGAGTCCGACGCGTTGGAGTAGCCCTGAAGCAGTAGGGCCATGGCGAGCAGTGCGGGCGGCATCGGGTTCTTCCCGGCTCCGGTGTCGCGGTACATCTGCTCGAGTTCGGCTTGGAAGTCGTCGTCGAACAGCTCGAGCCGGTGGTCACACAGGAAGCCAAACAGCTTGCGCTTCTTGCCGACGCGCTTGCGGATGCGGGCTTCGCGGGGAGACAGAGTGACGGGAGGGTTCCAGCGGGGGAGCGTCATGCGTGGCCTCGTGCGAGGCCTACGGGATCACGACCGCCAGACGTTGTCGAACCGCGCCGCTAAGCGATCGGAATCTATTAACAATTCAAACTGATCGCCGCTCTAGTACGACTTGATCACATCCGCGAGGGCCTGATCGGTGGCCCCCGTGGGTCGATGTCACGTCCGCACATGGGACAGTGACCCAGCAAGTGAAGCAGGACCACTTGTAGTAACGCTCGGAATGCCTGGATGGTCAGCCCGGGCTCGGCTCGCTGTGCTTTCCGCCTCCGGGTCCTCCGGGGAAAAAATCACGCGGTGGAGCGTGAGAAAGGCGTGAGCCGCGGCGACCAGGGCGACGTGGTGGTGGAAGCCTCGCCATGTTCGTCCCTCGAAGTGGTCGAGGCCGAGCTCCCCTTTCATCTCCTGGTAGTCCCGTTCGATCCGCCAGCGAAGCTTGGCCAGGTAGACCAGCCTCTTGACCGTGGTCTTCGCGGGCAAGTTCGACAAATAAAACGCGGTTGGCTCCTTCTTCTTGTAGGACCACTCACACAGCAGCCACTGCACTTCACCCGGTGGGTGCCCTGACCGATGCCGGTGCGCGGTTCGGATGCGTAGCACCGCGAAGCGCCGCCGCTGAGGCCCGCGCGTCCCGTGGCGCCATTCGACGTGACGGAAGCGCCTAGCAGGCAAGCTCTTCGCCAGCTCTTCGACCGAGACGGGCTCGACTCCTTCGGGGGAGACCCACTTTGTTCGTGGCCGCCCCTTGCTGCCGGGAGCTTTGGACGGAGGAGGGCTCGGGCACGTCCCTGGCGGCCATACGACCGCGTTGCCGGAGATGCGCAGTACGTAGTGGAGCCCGCGTTCTTCGAGTCCCTTGCGGAATTCCGTCGAGTCGCCGTAGGCCGCGTCGGCGATCACCGGTCGAGGCGCGAGCCCCCACTCGAGGGCGCGGTCGAGCATGCCGAGGCCGAGCTCGAGCTTCGTTTGATGGGAGAGCTCCTCGGGGACGCCTGCCTTGGTCCGGCGCCTTGGGTCGTTGGCCCAGACCTCGGGAAGAAACAAGCGCATGCCGATGCAAGCGCCGCCCGCCTCGCTGGCGAGGTGGAGGCTTGCTGCGACCTGGCAATTGTCGACGCGGCCCATCGTCCCCGAGTACTGACGCTGTACCCCGACGGAGTGCTTGCCCTTCTTGGGGAAGCCGGTGTCGTCGATGACGAAGGCGTCGAGGCCCGGGAGCTTGTCCTCGACGCGAAGGGCGAGTCGGCGAAACAGCTCCCACTCGTCCCAGTTAGCGATCGTGATCGCCTGCTGGAGTTGCTGGCGGATGGCTTCGCTGTCACCGGGCGCGGCTGCGAGGCGCTGAGCGATGGGCACCATGCTCTTGCGCTCGCCATCGAGGAGAAGCCCACGCATGTAATTGGCGAGGGCCTCGCGCCGCTCGCTGCGACCCATCTGATGAGTGATGTAGCCGAGAAACTCCTCGAGTTCGGCCCCCACCCGGGAGATTTGTTCTGGAGTCACCCCCGCAGCAGATCACAGCTGGGGATCGTTGTCGATCCCCATCTGACCAAGTAGTCCTAGGAGCCCGTGGTGAAACCCAGCGCGGCTCCTAGGCCAGCTGGGGCAGCTCTATGCCCGGGAGCGGCGCGAGCACGACCCGCAGCAGGCGGAGGCGCTCCGCCTCTCCCGGAAAGCGCCCGTGGTGCTCCGCCCAGTAGGTCAGCCCGTAGACGGTCAGGTGGCAGATCATCTCCACGTCTTCCTCCGGCCCGATCTCGCCGCGCGCCTGCGCATGCTCGAAGACCCGCAAGAAGGCCGCAAAGGCCCGATCCGCCGAGCTTCGAGCCACCTCGCGCAAGCTCGGATCATTGAGCACCCGGATCAGCTCCCGCGCCTTGGGTCGGCCCAGGTTCTCGCTGAGGATCTCCATCAGCGCGAGTAGGTCCTCGACCAGGCTCCCCGAGTCGATCTCGCGCGCATAGGGAGCGAGCAGCGGCTCCATGGCCGCGGCGACCAGCTCGCTCTTGCTGGGCCAGCGTCGATAGATCGTCGTGCGGCTGACACCAGCTGCCTTGGCCACGCCCTCGATGGTGAGCTTGGCGAAGCCGAGCTCCGCGAGCTCCGCCAAGGTCGCCTCGAACACGCTCTCGATCACTCGCTGGCTGCGGGGGCCCTTGTGGACGCCCTTGGTCTTCCGCGAGCCCTCCGACACGCAGGCCAAGCTACCGGCACAGCTGTGAACCTGGCAACGCAGCGTGACTCACGCGAAGCGCATTCAAAAAAAGGCAACAATCCGTTGCCTTTTGAAGGACGCCCCGCTAGGAAGGTTTCAGAGCGAGCGCAGCGCCAATTCCTGCGCCAGATGGGAGCAACGAGATGACAACGAACGACAACGACCAAGCGCTGATCGACAAGCTGGGCTTCGACCGCCTGCCCACGGACATCATTGAGAAGCGCGTCGCGGATCTCCTCGATCTGCGCGGCAAGAAGGCGGTGGTCACCGGCGCCGGCGGGCAGGGTCTCGGCCAGGCCTGCGCCAACCGCCTCGCGGGCTGCGGCGCCGACGTGGCGATGATCGACATCAACCTCGAGGGCGCCAAGCAAAACGCCGAGCTGGTCAGCAAGCGCTGGGGGACCAAAGCCATCCCCCTCCAGGCCGACCTCTCCGACTGGGACGCCGTCCACCGGGTCATGAAGGAGAGCCACGACGCCCTCGGCGGCATCGACATCCTGATCAACAACCCGGTCATGGTCGTCGGCGGCGCGTTCGAGAAGCACACCAAGGCCGAGATCGACCTCACCGTGCTCGGGAGCCTGACCATGGTCATGTACGGCTGCCACGCCGTGCTCGACTACATGCTCGCCCAGGGCAGCGGTCGCATCGTCAACATCGCCTCCGTCGGCGGCCGCCTCGCCCACCCCGGCCTGGCCGTCTACAACGCCTGTAAGTCCGGCGTGATCGGGCTGACCCGCAACCTCGCCTACGAGTACTCCAGCCGAGGCATCCGCGTGATGGGGGTCGCCCCGGGGATCATGATCAACCCCTCGCTCAAGGACATCGTGCTCAACCCGAACGAGAAGACCAAGTCCGGCCGCGACTCGATCCTCACGGCCATCGAGAACGTCCACGTCGGTCGCGTCTCGATCCCCGAGGAGGTCGCGAACATGGTGGCCTACGTGGTCTCCGACGCAGCCAGCTACATGGTCGGCAACACGATCAACGTCGCCGGTGGCCAGGCGATGATCTAGGAGCCCGTGGTGGAACCCAGCGCGGCTCCTGGCGCCGGGATTTTCGTCGAGGGCGCGAAGTCAAAACGCCGCTGTACCGGACGTACTGCAAGTTTTGGCGACAAAGCCCTCGGCGAAAAGACCAAGCCAGGTGTCGTGTTGGGGTTCACCACGGGCTCCTAGGAGCTCCAGACTGGACCAAGCTGGGGCCAGCCGCCGCGGCCAAAGACGTGCTCATGACCGAGGCGGCTGTTGCGAACCCGGGCGGGCTCGGGCCTCAGCCGCCGAACCAGTAGAAGCGACCCGGCCCCCAGTCGGCGGGCAGCGAGAAGGCCTCGGCCATCTCGATGTCGAGCAGGACCCACTCCCTCCCCCAAAGTGAGGTGCTACCCGATGGATCCTGGGCATGCGCGACGCAGCGGTGCTCGGGATCGATGACGTGCGCCCTGTCGCTCGTGATGTGCGCGACCTGATCGCCGCGAATGTATTGGTCACCGGCCCCCACGAACGCGTCTTCCGGCGCCTCCTCTGCCCAATCGCTCAGGCAGTAGTTGGCAGGCTGCTCCCCTGCATGCACGTAGGTGGTCTGCGTCCCGAACATGCGCGTGGCGATCCGCCCGACGTCCTGGAATGGCATGGTGCGCGCGGTCCATTGCTCCTCCTCGGTCTCGAGCCAGACCCTGGCCACGCCAGACTCCAACCACGGGATCAGCCTGCGTCCAGCCTGATCGAGCCCGATGGTGTAGCACGCCACCGCATCCATCCCAGGCGGCGGCGTGGGCGTGACGTCGATGACCTCGCGCTCGGGGCCGACCGCCAGCCACTTGAGCTCATAGTCGGGATCATGGGCCACAATGAGCACCCAATTCCCCTCCCATTCGTAGGGCGTGACGGTGGTGTCCTCTACATTCCACGCAAAGGCCATCTCCCAGCCCGAGTCGACGAGATCGTCGATCTGGTCGCTGATCACCTCCACCTCACCGGGCTCCTCGATCACCAAGGCATGCTCGCCATCGACATCGGCGAAGTACGCGAGCTCCCCGCTCTCGAGGAAGTACTGCGTACTGCCCCAGTCCTCGGCCATTGTATGGGTCGGCGCGGCCTCGACCCCGGTCTCGACGTCGCGCCAGCGATAGCGCATGTCGTCCGTGATCCATTCCTGCTCGTAGTAGGGCCTGTAGAGCGTCAGCAAGTCGTTGTCGTGCACGCGCACGTGCACCGGACGACCGTAGCCAGAGTCGAGGATCTCACCGTCCTCGATGACGATGAAGTAGTCCTCCGGGTCGTCACAGAAGGTATCTCGAGCAGAGATCACCACGCGCCCGTCGGGCTGCATCGTGAGACTGCCGTGCTGATATACGCCGTGCGGCAGTTCGAGCCCCTCCCAGAGCGGCTCGCCCGTCGCTCGATCGAGCATCGCAGCCGTCTGCTGGTTTGGACACCCGGCCGTGATCTGCTCGACGACCAGCACCGAGTCCCCATATCCCGCAGCGAAGTAGCGGCTCGACTCGGTGCCACTGCGCGCGACGAAGTTGCTGCCGTCTGCGCGCACGAACACGAGATCGTTGTCCGCGTCGGTGTTGGAACGCGAGAGCGCGCCGATCACCGCATCCGGGTCGGCACCCAGAGAGGAGCACGGCGTGTCGACTTCGAGCGGAGGCGTCCACATCACTTCCCCAAATTCCTCGCCCCCAGTGTCGGTCTCGCCCCCGGTTTCGGTCTCCGTACCGGTGTCGGTCTCGGCACCTGTCTCGGTCTCCGCACCTGTCTCGGTCTCCTCGCCAGTCCCGGTCTCCGTACCCGTCTCGGTCTCCACGCCAGTGTCGGTCTCCGCGCCTGTCTCGGTCTCCGCGCCTGTCTCGGTCCCAGAGCTGGATCCCTCGGCCGTCTCCGACTCGCTCTCGTCGCCCGCGCTCTCCGCGTCATCGTCCCCCATTGGGCACCCCGAGACCGCCAACCACAACGCCATCAACACCGGCACATGGCCACTTAGATTCTGATTCATTTATACGAGGATAGATCGATAAAAAACCTTGGTCGAATGGGATTCGAACAAAAACAATATGCGCATTGATGCCAATCAAACATCTGGCACCAAGCCCCCCCGAGTCGCAGTGCGCGCACCAAACAGTCTTCTTTCAGTGACACGAGCTCGGTTCCCAAGCCTCGAACATCGAATCCGAAATCGCGCACATCAACCCACGCGCGCACAGACCACGAGAACAAAGGGTGCCCGCCATGCGACGCAGCAGGGCCGAGAGCGCCAGCCCTCGGCCCTGCTGCTGCGCGACGACATCGCGCAGCTAGTTGCAACGCGCCTCCGCCTCGTCCACGCAAGGAGTCGGTATCCCATAAATCAGCTCGAGAAACTCATCACAAGTGAGGCTGCCCAGGCACTGATTCCACGCCGCCTCTTTTTCGAAGCAGTCCTCATCCGTGATATTGAGAAAAGGCTCGAGGCAGTCATCGATACATTCTGGATACTCGCCAGCGCAAATCTCGAAGGTCTCACATAGCGCGGAGCAGGCCGCGAGCGCCTCCTCTTCGAGGCCCTCGTCCTCCTCGGTGTCCGTATTTTCTCCGCCGCTGCTCTCACCGCCGCCGCTGCTCTCACCGCCGCCGCTGCTCTCACCGCCGTCGCTGCTCTCACCTCCGTCGCTGCTCTCGCAGGCGTCCTCACAGGGCTCACACTCGAACTGCCCGCCGAAGCCGCTGCCCGAGTCGACGCACGTGCAGCTCACCATGACCTCCTCAGCGCAGGCGTCACAGTAGGTCGTCCCGGGACAGACCATCCCCTCGTTACTCCCACAGGTCATGCCGGGCATGACGGTGTCAAATGCGCATTCGAGCTCACCGGAGTCGGTATCACCCTCGCTACCATTTTCGTCTTGCCCTGCGCTCGTCGAGGAATCACTCGAATCAGCCTCGACACATGCAGCGCCCACAGACAGCGAAGCCAGGAAGATCAAAAAACGCACTTGGTTTTTCATGGCTGCTTGTACGAGGGCGAAAGTGATGTATTCGAGAAAAATCGAGTGAGCGCGCCCACTCGCCAACGCCCCGCTCTACACGAGTTTTTCGCGCTGACTGGCAACCAATTTGCTCGTCGGATCCAAAGATGCAGGCTGCAACACCATGTGGTGAATCTCGACGATGGCACGCCGATGCGCCTGACACCTGGCGACTTCGTCGGCAGCACGCGTGTCACGACTCGGTGACTTCGAGCCCAGCCCGAGGCTCGATGCCACCCGCAGGCGAGCAAGCTTCAAAGCGACGCCCGCGGGCTCAGGCAACCGTGCCCGGGCCTGCCTCGCTCGCCTGCGCGCGTCGCTTTGAATCCCCCGACTCCCCCGATTCATCAGGGCGATCCGGGAGCAGCCCGAGGTCCGTGAGCAGCACGTAGGCCGCCGGTCACGGTCACGGTCCGCATGCCCTCGCGGCGGCTGACCTTGCCGTAGCTGCGCGCCTGATCCACGTAGGCCAGCGAGCCAAGGGGCACGCGGCTGCCGTCGCTCAAGGTGATCGACAGGGTCTCGAGGTCGGCGATGGTGTCGCGCTGGAAGCGGTCGAGCTCGACGAAGACCTCGTACTCCTGGCCTCGTAGAGGGTCTCGACGGAGACCCCGGACAGGGCGGCCTTGATCTGGCTGGCCACGTCCGAGCCGGTCAGGCCCGGCGTGCCCACGCCGGCGGCCGGTGCTCCCCGGGCAACTCGAGCTGAATTCATGCGTTTGGAGTTCCTACACGCCTCGCCGGTCGAGTAGGATGGGGTGGTGCGCCGACTCAAGCCGTCGAAGGTCTGCGTTGTCGTCTCGATCCTGCTCTCGTGCTCGCGCGATCAGGCTGGGGCCGGCGGACACGGGCAGAAGGCGTCGGCGAGCCCGGAGCAGGTGGTGGTGCCCGCGGCGCTCACCAACATCTGGATCGCCCACGTCGACGGGCGTGAGGCGTCGATCGAGCTCCCGCTCGCGGCGAAGTCCGCCGCAGATTTGCCGATCCAGCTCCGACGGGAGCGCGACTCTGCGCAGGCCTTGGGGTCGGAGGCGACCGAGCGCTGGCTCTCGTGTCTGCGCGGGCAGGTCCCTGTGGATCTCGGCCGGCGCTTGCCCAAGGAGTTCTCTCCGGGCGGCGTGGTGAGGCTGGCTCACCTCGGCGTCACTCGGGGCGTCGACGTACGCGCGCTGAGTGCCCGCTGCGAGCGGGGGACGATGGTCGTCGAACTCGAGCTGCCTGAGGATCTCGAGCTCCCGCGTGACGCGGAGGGCGTCGGGAGCGGGGCGTCCTCTTTTGCGCTCGTGCTCGTGGCCGAGGCGTCCGGGGCCGGGCCGCTCCAGCCAGCTCAGCCCGTCGAGGCCGTGAGCAGACCCGAGGCGATCGCGGCGGTGTTGCGCGCAGACTTCGAGCGCGCGCGCGTCCGCGAGGAGCAGCGCCTGGGCGGGCGCTTCGACCTCGACGAGGATCTGGCGAACAGCGACGCGGCCAGCCTGGACGAGTTCTTCGCCATGAACGTCGGCGTCCACGTCTCCTGGCCGGTGCCCTCCGGGGGGATCGTGGCCGTGGCCGACGTCCGCAGACAATTCTCGGGGTTGTCGGCGGCGGGGCACGAGCTCCAGGTGGTCTACGCGCTGCAGCAGGGGGGGGGGAGGTGCGGCGTGTCATGGAGCCCATGCTCGTGGACGCGGCCGAGTTCGAACAGGACACCCAGATCCTGGGTCACATCGATCTCGAGGGCGACGGAGACGCCGAGCTCCTCATGAGGGTCGTCCGTCACGACGCGACCGATGCCGAGTCCATGGACGAGATCCTCGCCCGCGAGCCGCGAGAGTGGTTCATCCTCGCGCGTCGAGATCGCGAGAGCGGGCACATCACGCTCGTCGATCTTACAAACGAGGGGCCTCCCGCCCGCATCGGCGTCGATCCTGGCTTCGATCGCTCCGGGACGCCCTGAGGGGGCGTCCGGGGGGAGCCGGCACGTTCAGAGCTCGCAGATGGGGAACTGGGGCGTCTCGATGTCGATGACCCCGCGCTTGCGAACGAGGCCACAGACCCCATCTGCGCTCCGTGCTCGGCAGGTGGGAGAGCCCTCGGCCTTACCCGGACGAGCCCAGCCCGAGGCTCGATGTCGGCGAGCAAGCTTCAAAGCGAGAGGGCAGCGGGCGGGCTCGAGTGCCCGCGCGCTGCCCTCTCGTTTGGGCCGCTTGAATCGACGCCCGCGGGCTCAGGCGACCGCGCCCGGGCCTGCCTCGGTCGCCTGCGCACCTCGCTTTGAATCCCCCGACTCCCCCGATTCATCGGGGCGATCCGGGAGCAGCCCGAGGTCCGTGAGCAGCACGTAGGCCGCCGGGAGCAGGACCAAGACGAGCACGGTGCTGGCCGCGAGCCCAAACACGATGCTCGAGGCCACGGGGATCAGCATCTGCGCCTGACGGCTGGACTCGAACATCAGCGGCACGAGGCCGGCGATGGTCGTCGCCGAGGTCAAGAGCACGGCGCGGAAGCGGTCCCGGCTGGCGCTGCAGGCCGCGGCGATCGGCGTGAGCCCCTCGCTGCGCGCCTTCTTGATGAAGATCATCAGCAAGATCGAGTCGTTGACGACGATCCCGGCGAGCGAGACGAAGCCGAGGATCGCCTGGGAGCTGAGCGTCGAACCGATCAGCAGGTTGCCCGCGACCACGCCCACGAAGGCGAAGGGGATCGCCAGCATCACGAGCACGGGCTCGAGGTAGGTGCGCAGCTGGAGGCTGAGGACCACGAAGATCGCCGCGAGCCCGAGCACGGCCCCGCGGATCATCGATCCCATGGTCTCGGCCGAGGACTCGAGCTCGCCGCCGATCGTGAACTCGAGGTCCGGGTAGTCGGCCTGGAGCTTGGGCAGGTACTCGTCGGAGAACTGGTCCATGAGCACGTCGAGCTCGAGCTGGTCGCGGTCGAGGCCGCCGGTCACGGTCACGGTCCGCATGCCCTCGCGGCGGCTGACCTTGCCGTAGCTGCGCGCCTGATCCACGTAGGCCAGCGAGCCCAGAGGCACGCGGCTGCCGTCGCTCAAGGTGATCGACAGGGTCTCGAGGTCGGCGATGGTGTCGCGCTGGAAGCGGTCGAGCTCGACGAAGACCTCGTACTCCTGGCTGTCCTCGTAGAGGGTCTCGACGGAGACCCCGGACAGGGCGGCCTTGATCTGGCTGGCCACGTCCGAGCCGGTCAGGCCCGGCGTGCCCACGCCAGCGCGCAAGCGCACGCGGACCTGGGCGGTACCGAGCTCGAGGTCGTCGGCCAGGTCGGTGACCGCCCCAAACTGACCGAAGTACTCCTTGACCTCCTCGGCGACCTCGTCGAGGCGCTCGAGCTCGCCGCCTTGGATGCGCAGCTCGACGGCGTTGCCCGCCGGGCCGCGTCGACCGCCAGCGCCGAAGTTGGCGGCGACGGCGTTGGGCACCGGGCCCAGGGTCTCGCGCCAGGCCGCGGTGAAGTCGGTCAAGGTCGTGGTCCGCTCCTCGACGCTGAGCAGGTCGAGGCTGATCGTCGCCAGGTGCGGGCCAGAGCTGTCGACGTCGGAGTTGTAGTTGAAGCGGACCGTGGCGTTGCGGACCAGGTCCTGGCCGCCAGGCTGCTCGCCCTCGAGGCTGTCCGAGACCTCGCGGGCCGCAGCGACGATCCGCTCGGCCTCGCGCTTGGTCGCGTCGAGGGAGGTCCCCGCAGGCATCTCGAGCCGGACCTCGACGACGTCGCCCTCGGTGTCCGGGAAGGCGCGGTAGCGCAGCTTCCCGCCCTGCACGGCCCCGAGCGAGACCAGGAAGAGCGCGATCGCCAGGCTCACGGCGGCGTAGCGGTGGCGGACGCCAAAGTCCACGACCCGCCCGAGGCCGCGCTCGCGCAGGGCCTCGAAGCCGGCGTCGAAGCGCTGGCGCAGCTTGCCCTCGTGCTCGCGCTTGCGCAGCGAGTGGCCGAGGTGGTTGGGCAGGATCAAGAAGGCCTCGACCAGGCTCATGGCCAGGACCGCGATCAGGACCATGGGGATGACCTGGAGGGTCCGACCGATCGGGCCGTCGATGGCCGAGAGCGGCACGAACACGCAGATCGTCGTGGCGAAGGACGAGAGCACGCCGCCGGCGACCTCGCTGACGCCCTCGACGGCCGCCTGCATCGGCGTCCGACCTGCACGCAGCCGGGTCGCTACGTTCTCGGACAGCACGATCGCGTCGTCCATCAGCAGGCCGATGGCGATGAGCAAGCCCATCATCGTCATCATGTTGAGGGTCTGCCCGGTCTCGGACATCACCCACAGCGCGCTGAGGAAGGACACCGGGACCCCGGCCGCGACCCAGAAGGCCAGGCGCAGGTCGAAGAACAGCCACAGGGTCAAGAACACCAGCAGCAGGCCCTGGACGCCATTTTCCAGCAACAGCGCCAGGCGCTCCTCGATCACCGAGGTCGTGTCGCTGGTGATCGTGAAGATCACCCCGTCGGGCTTGACCGCCTCCTGCTCGGCGATGAACTTCTCGACGGCCGCGAACACCTCGAGGCTGTCCTCGGTGCTAGCCTTGCTGACCACGAGCATGCCCGCGCGCTCGCCGTTGAGGTAGGTCTGCTCCTCCTCGACGGAGAACGCGTCCTCGACGGCCGCGATGTCCCCGAGCAAGACCTCGGCCCCGTTCTCGCCGGTGGTCACGACGATGCTGCGCAGCTGGGTGGGGGTGACCCGCTTGTCGTCGTAGCGGACCAGCATGGTCCGCCCGCGCATCTCGAGCTCGCCCAGGGGGGTGTCGAGGCTCTGGGCCGAGATCGCCGAGGCGACGCTGGAGATGTCGAGGCTGTAACGGGCGAGGGCGGCCTCGTCGACGGAGATCTGCAGGCGGTGGTCCGAGAAGCCCGCGATGCTGACCTGGGTGATCTCGTCGTAGGCGAGCAGCCGCCGCTTGAGGCGCTCGAGGTAGAGCTCGAGGTCCTGGCCGGACATCGGCCCGGTGACGGCGACGGTGACCACGCTCCGCGTCCGCGTGCGCTCCGTGACCGTGGGCTCGTCCATATCGCTGGGGAAGTCGGAGATCGTGTCGACGGCCGACTGGATCTCCGTCAGCATCGACTCGACCTCCTCGCCGTCGGCGATCTCGACGGAGACCGTGGCCGAGCCCTCGCGCGCCTCGGCGGTGATCGCCTCGACGCCCTCGAGACCGCCGAGCACGTCCTCGATGCGCGCGACCACGGTCTCGTCCATGGTCTCGGCGTCGGCCCCCGAGTAGGAGGCGCGGACCTGGATCACGTCGGCCTCGAACTCCGGGTAGGTCTCGCGCTGGAGCTTGGGCAGGGCGAGCAGGCCGATCAGCAGCAGCGCGGCCATCAACAAGTTGGCCGCCGTGGGGTGCCGAGCGAAGTAGGCGATCACTGGGCGTCTCCCTCGGCGCCGCCAGCAGCAGCGGCCTCGGTCTTCGCCGCGTCGGCCTCGGCGGCGCCGCCAGCAGCCTCGGTGGCAGCCTCGGCGTCGGCGTCCGCCTCTGCCTCTGCCTCGGGCGCCGCGACGAGCTCGGCGAGGCGCGCGGTCTCGAATTCGTCGACGGTCGGATCCACGCGCATCCCGTCCACCGCCGGGACGATCTCGCTGATGATCACCTGATCCCCGGCGGCGATGCCCGTGGCCACGCAGACGAAGGACTCCTGACTCCAGTCGATCTCGATCTCGCGGACCTCGAGGCGGCTGTCGGCGTCGACGACGTAGACCTGCCCCTCGTGGACGGCCTCGATAGGCAGCGCGAGGCAGCCGGGCTTGGGCTCGCCGACGAACTCCACCGACACGTGCATGCCCGAGCTCAGGCGGACGTCGCGGGAGCCAGCGCGGCGCTGGCTACGATCGATCTCGACGACCACCCCCGAGGTCCGCGTGAGCGGATCGACCCCGGCGAAGCGACCGAAGCGGGCCGGCCAGGACGCGTCGACCCCCGTCATGCGCAGGCGAACGGTGGGGTGGACGTACTCGGCGATGCGGCTGATCCAGCCGCCGCGCCGCCGCGTAGTAGTGCTCGCGGCCTGGTCGCCAGAGGCACCCTCGGCCCCGGCGGGCGCGTCTCGTGTCCCCGCGGGCGCGTCTCGTGTCCCAGCGGGCGCGTCCTGTGTCCCCCCGGGCGCGTCCTCGGGGGGCGGCTGGGCCCCCTCCTCGCCCTCGGGCGGCGGGCCCTCGCCCTCGGCCGGCGGTGTCTCGGCCCCGCTCCCCTGCCCGCTCTCGCTCGTCCGCGTAGGCGGCTCGGGGGGATCGGGCAAGAGCGGATCGATGCCGCCGATGGGCAGCCGCGCCGTGACCTCGAGGACGTCGAGTCCCTCGCCAACCACGAGCACCTGCGAGGCCGACACGGTCTGCCCGGTGGTCACGTTGAGCTCGCTGATCCGCATGGTGAAGGGCGCGACGATCTTCGTGCGCGAGAGGTCGAGCTCGGCCCCGGTCACCCCCGCGTTGACCTCCTCGAGCTGCGCCGCGAGGATCCGCCGCTCGGCCGGCAGCTCGGCGAGGGTGTTCTTCAGCGAGATCACCGACTTCTCCGCGCTGAGCACCGCCGACTCGGCGGTCTCGACCTCGCTGAGCGCGGCGTTGCCCTGGCGGTAGAGCGTCTGGGTGCGCTCGAGCTCCTTGTTGACGAGGGCGAGGACCTTCTGCTCGACCTCGAGGCTGGCCTTGGTGCTCTTCTCGCGCACCTCGAGCTCGTAGATCTGCGCCTTGACGCCCTTGGCGCTGGCCACGGTGCGCTTCTTCTCGAGCTCGAGCTCCTCGGGGTCGATCTCGAAGAGCACCGTGCCCTCGCGGATCAGCCGGCCGACCTGGAGATCCGAGTCCATCTCGATGATCGTCCCGCCGACCTCGGCCATGCCCTCCCAGCTGCGCGCGGCCTCGACCTCGCCGTAGCCGGTCACGCGGGGCACGGCCTCGGTCTCCTGGACCTCGATGATCCGGACCGACTGGCCGCGGTCGCCCTGACCCTGGGCGCGCGGTCGCTCCTCGGCTTTGCTGAGCCACAGGTAGAGGCCGAGGCCGATGCCAGTGAGTCCTACGAAGGTGATCGTGCGGATGAGCGGAGAGTCGGATCGTGGCATCGTAAGAAGTCTGAAGTGTCCCTGGTGCGCGCGGTGAAGGCACGAACTACGTGTAAACTCGCAGTAAAGGCGCCAAATCGCCGCGCTTCGGTGTTCGCGCGACTCTCCTTGGCCAGCCGCGCCAAGGGCGATAACGTGCGCTTCGTCCATGCAGGTCGACCGATCTCGCTTTTTGGTCCTCGCGGCCTCCCTGGCAGCGGCGGCGTGCAATCAGCGAGAACCCGCGTCGAGCCCGGACACGGGCGGCGCCGAGCCGGCCGGCGGCGCCGAGCCGGCCGGCGGCGAGGTGCAGGATCCCAGCGCGGGCTCGCCTCGGGTCTGGGTCGAGAGCGAGCCCGGGGCCGCGGCGTATCGTCAGGACGGGGAGGTCTGCGACAACAACAGCGGCGCGAACCTCGACTGCCGCTCGCTCTCCGCCCCATCGGCCCACTGCGAGAGCTTCGACTCGACCTATCGCCTGTGCCAGTCCTTCTCGAGCATCCTCCGGCCCCGCCCCGCCGAGGCCGCGGTTGGCTGCATGCTCGACGCCGGCGGGAGCGAGCGGATCTGCAACTGGGAGATCTGGCAGCAATGCACCAACGCCGGCCTGCAGGCCACCTGCGTCGACGCGAAGACCCGCCACCAGTGCGAGACCATCAGCTCGAGCTGCGGCGGCAGCCTCGACACCTTCAGCTGTCAGCAGGGGCTCTCGGCCGTGCAGCCGAGCAAGTCCCAGAGCCTGGCGAGCTGCATCCAAGAATTTTGTGAGGTCCCCATGTGCATCTCGGACCTCGGCTTTTACTGACCGCTCGCCCGCGACTCGACGCGACTCCAGGCCCCCTCAGGCGAACCCAGACACCGGGTGCGCTCAGGGCCGTACGACACCCCTGAGAGCCCGCGTGGACCCGCCTGAGCCCGCTTCGCTGTCATCGGCGCGCGCCAGCGCCCTGACCCTCGCCCCTCGCCAGCGCGCGGCTATGATGCCATCCTCATGTCCCTCGTCGCTCTGTTCAAGCGCCCAGGCCCCAGCGGATTCGGCTACAGCTCCACCGCGGAGCAGGTCACCGAGGGCGTCGACGCAACCGGCAAGACCTTCCTGGTCACCGGGGCCAACAGCGGCCTCGGCCTCGAGACCACGCGCGTGCTCAGCCTCCGCGGCGCCCACGTGATCGCGGCCGCGCGGACCGTCGCCAAGGCCAAGGCCGCTCTCGACGAGCTCGGCGTGGCCGGCACCCCCGTGGCCTGCGAGCTGTCCGAGCCGGCCTCGGTCCGCGCCTGCGTCGAGGCCGTGCGCGACACCGGCCGCAGCCTCGACGGCATCATCGCCAACGCCGGCGTCATGGCCCTCCCCGAGCTCCAGCAAAAGTACGGCTTCGAGCTTCAGTTCCTCACCAATCACATCGGGCACTTCATCCTGGTCACGGGCCTGCTCGGGCTGCTGACTCCGCGCGGTCGCGTGGTCATGCTCAGCAGCAGCGCGCACACCCAGGCGCCCCCCGAGGGCATCCAGTTCGACAACCTCTCGGGCGCCCGCGACTACAAGCCGTGGGTCGCCTACGGCCAGTCCAAGCTCGCCAACATGCTCTTCGCGCGCCAGCTCGCCAAGCGCCTGCCCGCCGGCCAGACCGCCAACGCCGTCCACCCCGGGGTCATCCCCACCAACCTCGGGCGCCACGTCAATCCGGTGTTCATGAGCCTGTTCCGCGCCTCCCGCAGGCTCTTCCTCAAGACCATCCCCCAGGGCGCGGCGACCCAGTGCTACGTCGCCCTCAACCCCGGCGCCGCCGAGATCAGCGGGGAGTACTTCGCCGACTGCAACGTGGCCGAGTCCAGCCCCCAGGGCCGCGACATGGCCGTGGCCGAGCAGCTTTGGGCCAAGAGCGAGGAGATCGTCGCCAAGCTGTGACATCCCCGGCCGGCCGAAATCGCCCCGCGCCCTCGAGCCCTCGCGGCGGTGACCACGGGCTGCGGGCCGGCTATCGTGAGCCATGCGCCGTATCTGGCCGCTCCCCCTGTTCTCCCTCGTCCTCGTCCTCGGCTGCCAACCTGGAGACGCCGAGAGCGAAGACGAGGGCAGCTCGGACGAAGACTCGAGCACCACCTACGGCGACGAGACCGGCGGCTCCGAGGACAGCGAGTCCGAGTCCAGCTCCGACAGCGAGAGCGGCGAGACCGAGACCGGCTCCGACAGCGAGAGCACCGAGACCGAGACCGGCTCCGACAGCGAGACCGAGACCGAGACCGAGACCGAGACCGGCTCGGAGACCGACTCCGGCACCGACACGGGGGACGAGGGATTCGCCGCGGTCCTCGGAGACTGCGAGCCGCTCCTCACGGAGCTCGAGTCTCCCCTGCCCTCGCTCTACACCTTCCACCTCGACTTCGCCGACGATCCCTACGACGAGGGGGACCTCCCGCTGCTCAGCGAGGGCGCCCAGACCATCTTGACCAACCCCAACGCCGGGGGCAGCTCCACGGTCAGCGAGGCCTTCGCCTACGAATTCCTCGACCGCTGCGCCGACGCGACGCTGCTCAAGATCGAGACCGAGATCGAGTATCTCCCCGAGGACAGCAAGAAGACCGACTTTTTGATCGGCCTCGACGCCTACCAGGTCGGCGTCAGCGTGACCCGGGCCGTGGGCTACCCGCCCGAGGACCCTTACCCCGAGAGCCAGGCCGCGGGGCTGATCGAGGACAAGCTCGACGACATCCTGATCAGCTCGGCCAACGTCGTGGAGGCCGACGCGTGGATCAAGCAGATCCTCGTGGTCATGGCCTACGCCGACATGCACGCCACGCTGATCGCCGACGCCTGGGCGGCTCTCGACGCCGAGACCAAGGCGGACACCGTGGTCTATGTCGTGATCACCGACGGCGAGGACACCCCGGTCTACTTCGACTGAGCCCGTGACCAACCCCTACCCGCGACCGCCGGCTTGGGCCCACGAGATCGCCAGCGTCGGCGTGACCGGGACCAAGGGCAAGAGCTCGACCACGCACTTCGTGGCCGCCGCCCTGGCTGCGGATCCCCGCGCCGAGGGACCCACCGCCCGGGTGACCACCGTAGGCGCGGCCCTGCTCGGCCCGCGCAACGAAGCGGGCGAGGAGCTCGAGGCGCCCCCGGCCGACCACGCCGCCTTCCTGACCTTCCTGGCCCGGCTGCATCGCGCCGGCGGCCGGCGAGCGGCCATCGAGGCGACCTCCGCCACCCTCGGCCTCGGCTTCGCCCGGGCGTGGCCGTTTCGCGTGGGCGTGTTCACCAACCTCGGCCACGATCACCTGCGCACCCACGGCAGCGTCGAGCACTACCTCGCCTCCAAGGCCCAGCTCTTCTTGGCCCTCCCCCCGGGCGGCAGCGCCGTGCTCAACGCCGGCGACCCCAACGCCGCGCTGATCGCCGAGGTCCTGCCCCAGGGCGTGCGCGCGCTGTGGTTCGCCGGGCCCGGGCGCGCCGAGGACCGAGCCGTGGATCTACGCGTCCGCGCCCTGAGCCACGACTGGTCGGGCCTGCGCGTCGAGCTGGAGGCCCGCGGCCTCGACCTGCCGCCGCGCCTGATCCTGCGCAGCCTCGCGGCCGTCCAGGCCGAGAACGCCGCCGCCGCCCTGCTCGCCGCCGTGGCCCTGGGCGTCCCCGCCGCCTGCGCCGCCGGGGCCATCGCCACCTCCACACCACCGCCGGGGCGCTTCGAGCCTGTCCCCGGCCCAGCCGGCGGCCCGCGGGTGATCGTCGACTACGCCCACACCCCCGAGGCCCTCCGCGCCGTCCTCACAAGCGCCCGCGCGCTGTGCAAGGGCCGGGTGTGCCTCGTCGTCGGCGCTGGAGGAGACACCGACCCCAGCAAGCGCGCTCCGCTCGCGCGCGCGGCGTCCCTCGCCGACGAGCTCGTGCTGACCAGCGACAACCCGCGCAACGAAGACCCCAAGGCGATCGTCGATGACCTGTGTCGCGGCCTGCCCTCGGCGCACCCCCGCCGCGTCGAGCTCGACCGCGAGCGAGCCATCCACGACGCGATCGCCCGCAGCCAGCCCGAAGATCTGGTGTTGATCGCCGGCAAGGGCCACGAGCGAACCCAGCTGATCGCGGGCGAGGTGCTGCCCTTTTGCGATCGCGAGGTCGCCGGTCGAGCGCTGGCCGAGCGCGGCTGAGCCCAGCGCCGCCCGTGCACCCCGCCTGGAGTTGGGGCACCATCGGGGCAGGAGGAGCACCCCCATGCCTACCGCTGCGCGCAATCGAGAGGTCGCCAAGAAGCGAGCCAAGAAGACAGCTGCCAAGAAGACAGCCGCCAAAAAGCGAGCCAAGCCGGCTGCCAAGAAGAAAGCCGTCAAGAAGAAGGCCGCCCAAAAGGCGCCTGCCAAGAAGAAAGCTGCCAAGAAGACAGCCGCCCAAAAGACCACGACAAACAACAAAGCCTCAAAAGAGCGCACCGCGCAAAGTGGCACTAAAAACGCCACAAAGAAGAAGCGTTCCAGGCGGAATCTCCGGTCAACGCCGAGCGCGCCGGGAGACTTCGCTGGCTTTGGCCCCGGCCTATTCGAATTCCTCGCCGAGCTCTCGGTCAATAACGACCGCGAGTGGTTCGCCGCCAACAAAGCCCGCTACGAGGAGCAGGTCCGCGGCCCAGCCCTGGCCTTCATCCGCGCCATGGCCCCCGAGATTCGCGCGATCAGCCCGCACATGACCGCCATCGACAAAAAGGTCGGCGGCTCGCTGATGCGCATTCATCGCGACGTCCGCTTCTCGGGCGACAAGTCCCCCTACAAGACCAACCTCGGCATCCAATTTCGCCACGCCGCGGGCAAGGACGTGCACGCTCCGGGCTTTTATTTCCACGTCGACACCGAGGGTGTGTTCTTGGGCGCGGGGGCCTGGCACCCCGACCGCGAGGCCCTCGCGGCGATCCGCGCGAAGATCAGCGACCGCGCCAAGGCCTGGGTCGCAGCTCGCGACGCGTCGGCATTTCGCGCACACTGGAGCCTGGCCGGAGAGAGCCTGTCGCGCGCCCCCCGGGGCTACGATCCCGCGCATCCGATGATCGAGGATCTAAAGCGTAAGGATCACCTCGCCAAGTGCGACCTGAGCCTCGCCGATCTCATGAGCCCGCGCGCCGTCGAGCGCGTCGCCGAGCGCTACGCCGCCAGCAAGCGCTACATGGCCTTCTTGTGCGCGGCCATGGACGTACCTTTTTGAGGCCGCGCCCGGTCACCGAGGTCGGGTCGCTACCCCCCGCGACGGCTGGCGACCCGAGCCTCGATTTGAATTGCACGACTCGCTCGGCAGTTGGACAATGAGGTCATTCGCGAGTTGGTGTGAGCGACGAATCTACGAAAACCGAGCCCCACATGTTGGGGTCCATCAGCCTGGCGATCATCGACGCGCTTCACAACCGCGACGCCCTGCTCGCCGACTTCCCGCGCAGGCACGAGCTCGACAAGATCGAGCCCGACCAGCCCTACCCCCTGTCCTTCTACCTCGAGCTGTGTGACTACCTCGAGCAGCGCCTCGGCGTGTACGCGTTCATGCGCGCGGGTCGACGCATGGCCAAGGTCGTCATGGACACCACATTCCCGCCGGAGATCGAGACCATCCCCGACGCCATCGCCCACGCCCAGGTCGGCCACGAGAGCCTGTGCAAGCCGGCGATCGGCAAGTTCGAGCTGGTCGAGTCACGCCCGGGCTTCGTCGCCGTGCGCTACACCGCGAGCTTCAACTGCATCTTGCAAGAGGGGCTGTTCTACGAGGTCGCGCTGCGCTACGGGGCCGAGGACGCCTCGGTCGCCCACGCCGAGTGCCGTCGCAAGGGCGCCGACGCCTGCCGCTTCGAGATCCGCTACCGCGCCGAGGGCTGAGCATGGCCGACCCTCGACCGCACGCGGCCAGCGATCATCTGGCGATCAAAGCCTCGTCCCCCGCACGCGGCCTACGCTTCGCGGGCTCGCGGGCGGTGCTCCACAGCCACGTCACCGCCGACATGCTGCGCCGGCAGCTGATCCAGCAGGTCGGTGAGCCCCTCGCCCGGGCGATCGTCGCCCAGGCCGGGCGCCAGGCCGGCTTCCACGACGCCCAGCTGCTCTCCCAGGAGCTCGCCTTCGCCAGCCCGCGCGCGGCCGTGGAGGCCCAGCTCGAGGTCCTCGCCGCCAGCGGCTACGGCCGCTTCGAGCTCCAGGCCCTCGAGCTCGAGGCCAAGGGTCACGACGCCGAGCACACCTACATGCACGTGCGCTGCTTCGGCTCGCCCGAGGCCGAGAGCCAGCTGCGCCTGTTTGGCCGCGCCAAGCTCCCCGCGTGCTGGCACCTGGTCGGCTACTCCACGGGCTGGATCACCGCGGTGACCGGCGAGCAGCTGCTGACCATCGAGAGCCGCTGCGTGGCCCGGGGCGACGATCACTGCGAGTTCGAGACCCTGCCCTACGCGGACTTCGTCGGCCCCGAGGCGCGATTTTGGAAGCGGGTGTTCGAGGACACCAGCACCAGCTTGACCCAGGTGCTCTCCGATCAGCTGGCCGAGGAGCGCGCCCTGGTCCGCGAGCAAGAGCAGGCCATCGAGCGCCTGACCGCGCCGCTGCTCCAGGTCGCCGACGGCATCTTGGTCGTGCCGATCATCGGGACCCTCGACGACGGGCGCATGCGCAGCATCACCGAGAAGCTGCTCCAGGCGATCGCCGCCCAGGCCACGCGCGGCGTCATCCTCGACGTCACGGGCATGATGGAGGAGAGCGACAGCCGCTGCGGGCAGGTCGAGGGCATCCGCCACCTGATGAGCATGGCTCGCTCCACCCGCCTGCTCGGCGCCGAGCTGGTCATGACCGGCATCTCCCGGGCCCTCGCCCGCGCTCTGGTCGATCATCAGATCGACATCGTCGGCCTGCGCACCTGCCAGACCCTGCAAGACGGCATCCGCCACCTTCAGGCGCGGCGCTGAGCCCCGAGCCGCGAGCCTGCGCTCGCCTGCTCGGGGCCGGCCTCGCGCTCACTCCCCAGCGGTCGCCGGGACCAGGGTCTTGCACGCCTCGAGGGCGCAGTTGGCCGCGGCCTCCTCGACGCCGAAGGAGCCCGCGCCACACATGACGAAGTGATCGCCCACGACCTTGCCGACCTCCACGGACCACATGGTGTCGCCCAGGGGGATCACCCACGAGTGCTTGACGGTGTAGCCCTCGTCGGTCTTGTCCTTGACCGGGAACTGGTCGTCCTTGTTGCCCGAGGGCCCGGTCGTGTTCTTGAACATCTCCTCGACGATCGTGTCGGTCTTCGCGTGGCGGTAGAGCTCGATCTCCACGCCGCAGGCGTCCTCCGCGTCGATGTTGACGGTGTCGGCCACCTCGCCGCCGCCGTCCTCGAGCTCGCCCAGCTTGGCGCCCTCGGGGACCTTCAGGGTCACGCCCCACGGCTCGATCGCCATGTCGACCATGGCCGGGGCCTTGGGGGCCTCCTCGACCGGCTCCTCCGCGGGCGCCTCGGCGTCCTTGCCGGCCTCGGCCTTCGCGGGCTCGTCGGCCTTCTTCGCGTCCTCGGCGGGCTTGTCCTCGGACTTGCCGCAGGCCACGAGCATCGCGCAGGAGAGCAGCAAAGATGAGAGAATTCGCGTTGTGCGCATGGGGCAGGATCTGCCACCGAATACATGAACAGGTCAATTGAAAATGCGCATGATTCACGATTGATCGTGGAGAGCCATCGCACTCCCGCAGATCGGGCGAGCGCGACGGCTCCCGCTCGCACCCAGACCGGATCCAGACCCAAGCTAGGCCCAAGCTAGGCCCGAGCCTCGGCGAGCACCTTGCCGATGTCCGCCGCGAGCTCCTCGTCGGGCTCTTCTTCGGCGGCCCGCTCGAGCAGCTCGCTGACCTGCTCGAGGCTGTCGCCCCAGGCCGAGAGCACCCGCAGCGCGCCGCGGCGCACCCGGGTCACCGGCGAGCGCAGGGCCGCGGCGATCAGCTCGACGCCGCGCCCGGGCTTGTCGACCAGGGCGTGGACGACCACGAGCAGGGTGTCGTGGACGTCGAACTCCGGGCCCAGGCCGGTCTCTTCGGCCGGACCCGTGGCGATCTCCTCGAGGGGCAGGTTGGCCATGGCCAGGCTCAGCACCGTCTCGAAGCGCTCGGGGTCCTCGGTCTGGACCAGGCGAAACCACGAGGGCGAGCGACAGGGGTCGGCCTCGACGCGGTGCAGGTGGTGCGGCCAGGCGTCGATGCCCAGCAGCTGCGCGGCGGCGTCGGCCTGGTGGAAGCGGCCGGGGTCCTCGGCCTCGAGGCCCTCGAGCACCTGCGGGCGCCACTCGGAGCGCTCGGCCGTCTGCGCACACATGTCGAGGACGCTGCTGCGGATCTCCAGCGTCCAGCCGAGCTCGCGCAGGGTCTCGTCCTCCTCGAGGTCGTCGCCCACGGGGCCGATGAACTCGCGCAGCTGCTCGGCGACCAGCAGGTGGCGCAGGTCCAAGCTGCGGTGCGCGGGCCTGCGGCTGAGGTGGCGCAGGTAGGCCTCGGCGGCCTGCGGGGCCTGCTGGTAGTCCTCGATGTCCTCGGCCGGTCCGCCGTTGAGCATGGCCGCGAACAGGCCCGCGGCGCCGTCGAGCAGCGCGTCGTCGACGATGTCGGCCTCGAGCGCGCCGACGAGGTCCCCGGACACCGCGCAGGTGTGGGCCAGGTACTCGTCCATGATCTCGTTGTGGTAGCCCTCGCGCAGCATCCAGCCGCGAATCTCGGGATCGACGGTGTCGGCCAGGCGCTCGACCGCGTGGATCCGACCCCAGCCGCGGACGCTGCGGGCGAGCTGCCACAGCGCGTGCTCGGGGTCGTCGACGGTCCCGGCGATCGCCACCGCCGCGTAGAGCGTGAACTCCTCGTGGCGCCCGATGGTCAGCAAGGTCTCGCGCTCGTCGCAGCCGACGAGCACGCCGATCATGCTGATGCCGACCTTGACGATCTCGCGGTCGGGGGCGCGCTGGACCAGCAGCAAGGCGAGCTCGTGGAAGCGGTCCGGGTCGAGCTCGCCGCCCGAGACGAGCTCCGAGAGCACGTCGTCGAGGACCCCGAGCACGGGCGCGCGGACGAGCAGCCGGGTGAGGTGCGCGAGGTTGGCCGGAGAGGACTCGGCCAGCAGGTCGCGCAGCGCCTTGACGATCTGCTTGGCGCGCAGGCGCTCATCGTCGGCCTGGGCGTGGTGACCCATGACCCCGTCGAGGGCCCCCGCCGCCCAGCGCAGCCCGCCCTTGCGGTGCTGCTCGTCGTCCGAGAGGGAGATCTCGGTCAGCGGCGCCTCGGCGTCCAGCCCCTCGGCTGCCTGGCGGACCTGCTCGTAGATCGCCGGACGACCCTCCCAGACCTGATCGGCCTCCAGGCTCTCGACGTCCCAAGGTTTCGCTTGCGGCGAAGACATGCGCATCAAAGTGGCCCGCGCTGCGGGCCCCAGGCCGTCGAGGTTGCGGCTTTTCGCAGCCGCCGGCAAGGCTGGCCGCCTGTGAGGGCACCGTGCACGACGCGTGAGCCAGACCGCTCGGCGGGTGTACAGCTGAACGCCACCACAGATCGCCGCAGATCCCCGTGCTCGCTAGCGCAGGCCCAGGACGGCGAGGGCCAGGCATATTTGGCCCAGGTAGTAGGCTGGCAGACCGCACAGGCGATTGAAGAATTCCTCGCGGACGAAGCGATCACGCGCGACGAAGAGATCGGACAGATAAAACGACAGCGCGCCGATCAACAGCAGATGCGAGGCCCCCGCCCACCAGGCGCCCACCGCGAGGGCGAGCATCGTCGAGATCACCACGATGTAGGCCAGGACCGGACCTCGCATGGCAGTGTCCAGTCCGGGCCGCAGCCAGCGCTCGATCAGGGACGCGCATGCGAGCAGTGGTGGGACCATGGTCAGCGCGACGCTGGCGTCGACGCCGTAGCGCCAAAACGCGAGGCAGTAGGCGACGTGCCCGAGCAAGAAGGCGACGAGGCCGCCGAGGAAGGCCGGGCGCGCGCGGCTGAGCAGGCAGGCGTCGCCGACCCACGACAGGCACAGGCCAACGAAGAGCCAGCGGCTCCAGCCGTGGTCGAGCGCTCCGACGGCGTGGGCCGTCAGCAAAAACCCCGTCGACGCGATCAGCTTGGTCACCGCGATCGCGACGGACCAGCGGCGCTGCTCTGCCCACAGGTGCAGCCCGAGCGCCACGAGTGTCATCGCAACCCAGATCTCGGCGAGGGTCGAAGCCATGGCCGAGCCTATCAGGATCCAGGCAGATCCAGGCGGCCCGGCGGCCCGCGGTGCAACTCGTGGGCGTGTAGGATCTGGCGTGGCCTCGCTCCCGCTCCATGAAGCCCGCGTCGACTTCCCCCGCCTGCGCGCCGACATCGAGGCGCTCTCCGCCATCGGGCGCCAGAGCGATCGCAGCATCTCCCGGCGCGCCTTCAGCCCCGCCGACATGCAGGCCCGCGCGTGGCTGCGAGAGCGCATCGAAGACGCGGGCCTCGAGGCCCACCAAGACGGCGCCGCCAACCTCCACGCGCGCCTGGGCTGGGACGGCAGCCCGAGCGTGATGGTCGGCTCGCACATCGACACCGTCCCCAGCGGCGGGCCGCTCGACGGGGCCCTCGGCGTGCTCGTCGGGCTCGAGTGTCTACGCCGGCTGCGGGAGCTCGACTACCCGCTGAAGCACCCGCTCGAGAGCGTGGCCTTCAGCGACGAGGAGGGCCGCTTCGGCGGGCTGCTGGGCTCGCAGGCGATCGCCGGCCAGCTCAGCCCGGGCAAGCTGCACAAGGCCCGCGACCTCGAGGGCGTCAGCCTCGTCGAGGCCATGGCCGCCCACGGCCTCGACGCCATGGACGCCCTCCAGGCCCGGCGCCGGCCCGAGTCGCTGCTCGCTTACCTCGAGCTGCACATCGAGCAGGGCCCCGTGCTCGAGCGCCGCGGCGCGACCATCGGCGTGGTCGAGGCGATCACCGGGCTGTTCAAGTGGGAGATCCGCATGCTCGGCACCCCCAACCACGCCGGGACCACGCCCATGGACATGCGCAACGACGCCTTCACCGGCGTCGTCGAATTCGCGGCCGCGCTCCCGCGCCTGCTCGACGAGAACGGCTCTCCGCAAAGCCGCGCGACCATCGGCCGCGTCGAGCTCCAGCCCGGCTCGGCCAACACCGTCCCCGGCGCGGCGATCTGCTCGCTCGACGTCCGCGATCCCGATCCCCAGATCCTGCGCGAGCTCGCCGAGGCCATGCGCCGCTCGCTCTCGGCCATCGCCCGCCGCCACGGCCTGATGTTCGAGTTCGAGGTGCTCAGCCAGATCGAGCCGGTGGCCTGCGATCCCGGCCTCGTCGATCGCATCGACGCCGCCGCCGAGTCCCTCGACTATCGCAAGTTGCGCATGCCCAGCGGCGCCGTTCATGACGCGCAGATCATGGCCAAGCTGACCCGCGTGGGCATGATCTTCGTGCCCAGCTTGCAGGGCATGAGCCACTCGGCGGCGGAGTGGACGGCGTGGGAGGACATCGAGGCCGGAGCCAACGTCGCCCTGCGCGTGCTCGCGGAGCTCGCCTGCGCGATCCATACTCCAGCATCGTGAGCGCAGATCAGCCCCCCTCCCCCGACTCGAGCGAGCGCCCCGAGGACGGCCTCGGCGAGAGCGAGGCCGCCTTCGAGGCCTACGTCGATCGCAACTTCGACCCCAACGTGGTCGAGGCCGATCCCCTCGTCGGTCACTACCGCGAGACGATCGCCGACAGCGAGCGCCCGCGCGCCTCCGTGGCCCACCGCCACGCCGCGCTCTTGTGCATCGACATGCAGTACCTCGACGCGGCCCGCGACTGCGGCGTGTTCGCGCCGGGCCGCCCCGAGGCCGCCTCGCCCGAGGCCCAGGACTATTACTTCGAGCGCCTCGAGCGGGTCGTGCTGCCCAACGTCCACGCGCTCCAGACCTGCTTTCGCGCCAACGGCCTCGAGGTCATCCACGCCCGCATCCAGTCGCTGACCCGCGACGGCCGCGAGCGCAGCCCCGGGCACAAGCGCCTCGAGCTCCACGCCCCGCCGGGCTCCAAGGAGGCCGAGTTCCTGCCCGAGGTCGCGCCCCAGGGCGACGAGATCATCATCAACAAGACCGCCAGCGGCCTGTTCACCTCGACCAACGCCCGCTACCTCCTGTCCAACCTGGGGATCACCGCGCTCTACGTGGTCGGCGTCTACACCAACGAGTGCGTGTCGACCACGGTCCGCGACGGCTGCGACCTCGGCTTCGACATCACGCTGATCGAGGACGGCTGCGCCACGGTCAGCCGCAAGCTCCAGCGCAACGCGATCACCGTGCTCGAGGATCGCTACGCCCGGGTGCGGACCGCCGCCGAGGTGATCGACGAGGTCTCGAGCTCGCGGGTCCAGCCAGCCGCCCGCTGAGCCCGGCTCTCCCCTCCCCCCGCTCTCCCCTCCCCCCGCTCGGCGCGACCTCGACCGCGCGAACAAAAACGACGCGCGCCGGCCGAGCCTGCGCGCGTCGTTTTTTGTCGCCAGACCTCGAGCTCAGGGCGCCGCGGGGACGCGCGGGACCTGGGCCACGAACTCCTGGTGGAGGATCTGCAGCCCGAGCACGTGGTTGATCAAGATGTCCTCCCGGACCCCGCTCGCGCGGTCGTCGGCCGAGGTCTTGGCGCTGCGCTCGAACAGCGCCGTGGTCCGGTCCACGTCGAAGATCCCCGCCTCGGCGAGGGCGTCGCGCGAGGCGTGGCGCTCGATCAGCGAGTCGACGGCCGCGCGCTTGATCGGATCGGTGTTGCTCGGCGGAGCCATGAACGCGAACTTCTCGCGCTCGTAGAGCACCTTGGGCAAGATCCCGCGCATGGCCTCGCGCAGCACCCACTTCTCGGTCGCGCCGTGGACCCGGTACTCCGGCGGGATCATCCGCGCGAACTCGGCAACGTGGTGATCCAGGAACGCCGGCCGCGACTCCATGGAGTTGGCCATGTCGACGCGGTCGCCACCCCAGGTCAGGATCTGGCCCTCGAGCATGGTCTTGATCCACGTGTACTGCACGCGATCGAGCAGGTGGCGGCCCTCGAGCTGGGCGGGGTCGATGCGCGCGGCGATCTCCGCGAGCGGATCGTAGTCGGCAAGCTCCTCGCGCAGGGCCGGGGCCAGCAGCGGGCGCGCCTGGGCCAGGGTCAGCATCCACGGCTGGATCCACGAGGGCGTGAACCCGACCAGCTCGTTCCAGGCCGCGTGCTCGGTCTGCTGCTCGGCGAGGATCGCCCCCTCGAACACCTTGTTGCTGGCCTGCATCTTGGTGCGCAGCTCGTCGAAGCCCGCGCTGTGCTCCCCGAGTTCGCGGGCCCCGTGCAGGAACAGGTCCTTCTTGAAGAAGGGGTAACCGGTGAACAGCTCGTCGCTGCCTTCGCCGGTGATCACGGTCTTGTAGCCGGACTCGCGCACGCGCCGGCTCATGTGCCACTTGGCCACGGACAAGGTGTTGTAGAAGGTCCGCTCGGCGTGCCAGACCACCCGCGAGAAGTAGCCGCCGTAGAGCTCGCGGGCGCGCAGGTGGAGGACCTCCTGCTCGGCCCCGGTCGCCCTCGCCATCTCGGCGGCGATCGACGACTCGTCGTAGGCGTCGTCGTCGAAGCTGATCGTGTAGGCCTTGACCGGCGACTGCTGCATGGCCGTAGCCATGCCGAGGATCGAGCACGAGTCGATGCCGCCGGACAGGTAGCAGCCCACGGGCACGTCGGCCTCGAGGCGCACGCGCACGGCGTCGACCAGGCGATCGCGGGTCCCGGTGATCCACTCCTGCGACCCGCCGTGGCCGCTGCGCTCCTTGGCCGAGGGGAAGTTCACGTCCCAGTAGATCCGCTCGTCACGCTCGAGGCGACCGTCGCCGCCGCGCCGGAAGATCAGCATGTGCCCGGGACGGACGGCCTCGATGCCCTCGAAGGCGGTGCTCCCCGGGACCATGGTCTGCATCAGCTGGTGCAGGGCCGCGCGGTGATCGAGGCGCCGGGGCACCTCGGGGTGACGCAGCACCGCCTTGACCTCGGAGCCCCAGTAGACCGCGCGCTCGGTCTGGTGGATGTACAGCGGCTTGACCCCGAAGCGGTCGCGGACCAGGACCAGGCGCTGCTCGACGGCGTCCCACAGCGCGAAGGCAAACTCCCCGCGCAGGTGCTCGACGAAGTCGAGGCCGTGGCGGCGGTAGAGCGCCAGGGCGATCTCGGCGTCGGTCTTGGTCGCAAAGCGCTCGCCTTCGCAGCACAGCCGCGCGCGGATCGCCTTGAAGTCATAAAACTCGCTGTTGCTCGTGAGCAGGACCTTGCCGTCGGCCGTGGACAGCGGCTGGTCGCCGGTGTGCAGGTCGATGATCGTCAGCCGGGTGTGGCCCATGGCCAGCCCGGTCTGCGGATCGAGGTGCTGACCGCGGCCGTCGGGGCCGCGGTGCTCGAGCAGGTCCATCATCGCGCCGAGGTTGGCGCGGGCGTGCGCCTCGAGACCCTCGGGGCGCCAATAACCAACGATTCCACACATAGTCGCTCGTCTTTCTGTCGAATGTCGAATGTCGAAGCGCGCAGCGATCGGCGCTCAGGAGGCCAGGTAGTGGACCCCGGCTGGCACCCGATCGATGGCGCCCAGCAAGCTGATCAAGACGGCCTGGCGCAGGAACACCGCGCCGGCCGCCTGGGCGAAGTAGAGGTTGTGCTCGGTGTCGTCGAGGCTGACGTCGAGCTCGGCCTTGCGCGCCAGCGGGTGCAGGACCACGGCCTTGGCCGCGAAGGGGCTGTCCCCGCGCAGCGAGAAGCGCTGGTCGAGCTCTTCATAGCTGCCGCCGAGCAAGGCGATGGAGTTCATGTAGATCGCGTCGAGGCTGGGCAGGACCTCGTCGAGGCCCGAGCTCGAGATCTCGAGCTCGACCTCGCTGGCGGCCACGGCCGCGACCAGGCTGTCGTCGAGCGGGCGCGCGCTCTCGCTGAGCAGGCTGATCTTGGCCACGGCGTGGGGCTGGGCCAGGGCGAGCAGCAAGAAGCTGCGCACCGCTCGCATGCTCGCCGGCGTGCCGATGATGCCCAGGTGCAGGCGCCGGTCGGCGGCGAGGCCGAGGTCCATGAGCTCCGGCCGCCACTTGAACAGGCAGTACCAGTCGAGCAGCGCCTGGGTCGGGTGCTCGCCGGTGCCGTTGCCGGCGTTGAGCAGCGGGCGGGTCAAGTTGGTGCGGATCTCGTCGAGGGCGCTGACCCGGGGGTGGCGCATGACCACCAGATCCCCGTAGCTGTTGAACATCTCGCCGATGTCGGCCAGCGACTCGCCCTTGGCCACGCCCGTGACCTTGCCGTCCGGGACGCTGAGCACCCGGGCGTCGAGGCGGGCGGCCGCGCTCTCGAAGGACAGGCGCGTGCGCGTGCTGGCCTCGAAGAAGGCGGTGATGATCAGCTTGCCGGCCAGCGGGCGGTGGCGAGCGATCTCGGTCAGCTCGAGCAGGGCCGCGAACTTGCACAGCTCGTGGATTGTGGCCAGGTCGAGGTCACCGACCTCGAGCAGGCTGCGCCCGGCCAGGGCCTCGAGCCGCTCGAAGTCGATCTTGTTGGCGCCGGCGGCCAGCAGCGCCCGCGGATCGAGCACCCGCCCCTTGCTGTTGAGGGCCCTCGCGGGCCTGGGCAACTTCACCATAGTTCGTCGTCCTTCCAGTCTCGCACCAGCAGCACGAGCAAGATCGAGATGCCCAGGACGCACACGCCCAGGCCGACATAGATCAGCGCGGCGATCAGCGACGCGGAGAACTGGGTCATGGCGCGGCCTCCGGCTCGGCCAGGGCGTCGCGGTCAGTCAGCGCCGACCACTCGAAGTCCTCGCGCGGGGCGAGCTTGGTGCCGATTGCGACGACGACCAGCGAGACGCTCGTCCCGACCAGCGCGCCGGTGTACCAGCCCACGAACAGATAGCAGCCCAGGCCGACCAGGCTCCCGACGATCATCCCCCAGGTCGCCGCCCGCGGGTTGGCGCGGCGCCAGTAGAGGCCCGCGAGGATCGGCCAGATCGTGCTCCCGACCAGCGGCCCGGCGAAGAAGAGCACCGTGGCCAGGGTGCCGACCTTGGGCAGGCACAGCAGCCAGGTCAGCACGCCGAGGCCGACGATCGCCCACGCCGCGTGGCGGCGCTGGTGACCGAGGTCGCTGCGCCCGCGCAGGACAAGCCCGTGGATCACGTCGTGGACCACCAGGTCGGAGGTCGCCGCCAGCAGGCTGTCGATGCTCGAGGCCAGCGAGGCGAACACGACCACGAACACCAAGACCGCGCCGGCGCTGCCGAGCAGCTCCGCGGCGAGCAGCGGGCCGACCATGTCGGGGCGGACGATGGGCACGTCCAGGCTCGCCGCCGCCAGGCCCAGGAAGCCGGCGAGGATCGGCACCGGCAACCAGATCAGCCCAGCCAGGGCGTAGGCGCGCTGACCCACGCCCTCGCGCATGGCCAGCGCCCGGCTCCACCACACGTTGCTATGAAAAATCTCGCCGAGGCCGAAGAGCAGCCCGTTGAACACGGACATCAGCGCGGCCGGGAAGAGCACGTCGAGCAGCGCCGGGCGCGAGTCGAGCAGCGCCGCGTGGACGGCCTGAGGATCGACGCGAGCGAGCACCGCGATCACGACCACGACCACGCCCACGAGCACGATCAGGCTCTGGATGAAGTCGGTGCCGATCACCGCGTGCAGACCCCCGACCACGGTGTAGCCGACGCAGACCGCCAAGATCACGGTCATGCCGAGGTGGTAGGGGATCCCCGCCAGGGCCTCGAGCAGCAGCCCGCCGGCCATGCCCATGGAGACCAGCCAGGTCAGCGCGTAGAAGAGCGAGATGATCAGGAAGACCACCCACGCGGTCTTGCCGAAGCGCAGGCGCACGAACTCGGCGCTGGTGTAGCCCTGGGGCATCAGCGCGCGGATCCGCTTGGCCATGGGCGCGAAGAGCAGCAGGCCGATGGACGCCGTAGCGTAGGAGAGCATGCCCCACACGCCCATCTCGAGGGCGAGCTGCGGGGCGAGCATGGTGGTGTTGGAGGTGATCCAGGTCGCGACCGCCGTGGCCGCGCCGAGGGCGAGGCCGACGTTGCGGTTGGCGAGCATGAAGCCGTCGAGGGACGCGCCCTTGCGGCCCCACCACCAGCCGAGCGCCAGCCACAGCAGCGCGAAGCCGGCGATCAGCGCCCAGCCCAGGCTTGGAGACAAGATCGCGACGCGGCTATCCATGACTCAACACCCCTCTCCTTCGGATCCACCAGCTCCACCGCCATCAGTCCCACCGGCCGTCCTGGACGAGACCAGCACCGTGCCCGCGGTGGCCACGAAGACCAGCGCCCCGAGGCCAAAGAGCGCCAGCGCCAGGCGCAGGTCGTGGTGCGCGACGACCAGGACCTGCGCCTCGGACCACTCGCTCCACTGGTTTTGGCCGTGTTTTTGGTCCTGGCCCTCCGCCCACGGCCGGCCGCGGACGCGAAACCAGCTGCGACCGTCGAGGCGGCCCGAGACGTACCAGCTCGGCATCGTCCCGCGGTAGCGCAGCGTCGGCGCCGAGAACTCCGGCGAGCCCGACTCCTGGAGCTCGTACTCGTAGACGTCCCCCTCCCCCTCCCCCTCCTCGTCGCGAGCGAGCGCCCAGCGCAGCAGCGCCGCGCCGTTGCCCGACTCCAGCGTGGCCTCTCCGACCATCTGGGGCGCCTCCGGAGCCGAGGCGGGATCAGGGCGCGGCGCCGCGCCTGCGCTCGCGCCGGGCAGGCAGATCGAGCACAGCAGCGCCGCAATGGCGAAGCCGGGCCACGTCGAGAGAGATCGACGGGCCCCGATTGGGGACGTTGCGCGCATTGGAGTCGCGTGGGGCGCTGACGCGCGGCGCGACCGCGAAGAGCAGGCGCCACACTCGACTCGACACGATCCGCGCCAAGCCGTGCCTCCTGATAACATTTGGGCGCTGCCGGCTCAAATGGCGGCGCCGCGTCGGCGAGGTCTCAGCGCTGCAACGGCCGCGCGATCGCGTCTGCTCGCGCCTGCGAATCGGGGCGCTCGGGTGTCAGCGCGACGCCGAGCCCGGCCCGCGACCCACACGAGCGAGCAGGCGATCGTGGACCGGCGTGGCCAGCCCGCGGCGCGCGGCCACGTCCACGAACCAGCCGTTTCGCCACGCCCACTCTTTGACGGCGCCGCGGTAGCTGGAGATCGACAGGCTGTAGTCGCGCAGGCGCTGGAGCAAGGGCCCCGGCTCGAGCTCCACGCCGAGCTCGGCCTCGCCCACCGCCTGAAGCTCGGCGACCACGGCCGCGAGCACGTCGGCGTGCTCACGGACGACCCTGCCCACGTCGCACGCGAAGGCCTCGCAGCACAGGCCGAACACGCAATTCCACAGCAGCTTCTCGAGCTCGACGCCCGCGAAGACCTCCTCGTCGACGACCTCGGCCGGCAGACCGCAGGCCGTGAACGCCTCGACCACGGCCTGCGCCCGCGGGCCGCAAAAAGGGCTCTCGCCGCCGGGCTCGATCGCCGCCCCGCGCGAGGGCACGGCCATGAAGAGCAGCCCCCGCGTACAACCCGAGAGCCCCTGCTCGGCCAACCACGGCCGCAGCATGCCATTTTGCACGAACACCAGATCCTCGCGCCGCGCCGCCGGCACGCGCTCGAGCACCGCTGGCAGGTCGTCGTTGCGGACCGCGAGCAGCACCGGATCGCCGGCCTCGCCCGCGAGCTGCTCCCAACCCGAGCTGCGGTCGATCAGCGAGAAGCGCGAGGGATCGCGTTTTGCCAGGGCCGTGCCAATGCGCCCCGCGCCAATCACCAACACGCTCACGCGGCCCCCGCTTCGTCGTCCTCGACCCCGGTGACCCGCTCGAAGTGCTCGCGCAGCGCCGCGTTGACCTGCGCCGCGGCCTCCTGGTTGACCCAGTGCCCGGCCGCATCGATGAGCACGCGATCGAAGTCGCGGATCCAGCTGGTGTAGCGCTCGGGCTCGGCGAACCACGGCCCGAGGGCGTGGTCTTGCAGGCCCCAGATCAACCGCGTGGGCACCTCGATGGACGCCAGCGGCCGCGGCAGCCGGCGCAGGGCCGCGCGGTAGTAGTTGAGCCCCGGCAGCCCGCGCTCACGAAGCTGGCGCACGTAGGGGCGCATGCGCTCGGTGGTGAAGGGCTCGGGATTGTAGGCCGCGTCGTGGAAGAGCTCGCGGACCTTGGCCTCGGGATCGCGGGTGAACACGCGCTCGGGCAAGAAGGGCAGCTGGAAGAAGAACATGTACCAGCTGCGCCGGAGCTGCTCGAGGCGGCGAAACTCCTTGACCAGGAGCTGTGCCGGCGGACAGTTGAGCACGCTGAGGCTGTGCAGACGCTCGCCGTGGTGTTGAGCGACCGCCCAGGCCACGGCGCCGCCCCAGTCGTGGCCGACGAGGTGGACCTTGTCCACGCCGACCGCGTCGATCAGCTCGACGACGTCGCGGACCAGCAGATCCATGTCGTAGTCGCGGACCCGCGGCGGCGCGTCCGTGCCCCCGTAGCCGCGCATGTCCGGGGCGATGACCCGGTAGCGATCCGAGAGCCCCGCGAGCTGCTCGCGCCAGCTGACCGCGAGCTCGGGGAAGCCGTGGAGGCACAGGACCACCGGCGCGTCCTGAGGACCGCGCTCGTACCAGCGCATGCGCAGCCCAGAGAACAGACAGCCCACGAAAGTCTGCGTCTCCGGTGGAAAGAACGCGAGATCGTCCATGACGAACGGTTAGCACATGGCGCCCACGGGCGAAACGCCGGCTACACTCGCCCGCCATGGCCTCGCAAACGCCTCTCAGCACCGCCCTCGGCGCCGCTTCTCGGGCCCTGCCCTGCCTCGCCCTGGCCATGCTCGGCACCGGCTGCCCGGCCCCGCCCCAGACCAGTGACCAATCCGAGCCAGCCCCGGCCTCGGTCGCCGCCACGTCACGCCCGAACGCCGGCCCCGAATTCGTGCTCGCGCCCGAAGAGGGCGAGGTCGCGGCCCTCGTCCTCGCCGAGCGCGAGCGGACCAGCGCCGCCGGCCAGCGCCTGCTCGTCTACGTGGGCGCGAGCTGGTGCGAGCCCTGCCAGGCCTTTCATGAAGCCGTCGAGGCCGGGCGCTACGACGAGGTCTTCCCCGATCTTCGCCTGCTGGAGTTCGACCTCGACCGCGACCGCGAGCGGCTCACGGCCGCCGGCTGCCGCTCCAAGCTGATCCCCCTGTTCGCCCTCCCCGGGCCCGACGGTCACTGCGGGAGCGCGCGCATGGAGGGCGGGATCAAGGGGCCCGAGGCCGCCGAGAACATCCGCGGGCGCCTCGAGAGCCTGCTGGCCGCGACCCCCTGACGCCCCAGCGCCCTCCCCCGCTCGCGCACCTGCTCGCGAGTACGGTCACCTGCGGCCTTTCGGAGACCCGCCGCACCCACTAAGATCGGCCGCGCATGACCGGTGTACAGGCCCAAGCCGGCGCCCACCAGGAGTTCCCCTGCGAGTCCTGCGGCGCCAAGCTCCACTTCACCCCTGGCAGCGATCAGCTCCAGTGCCCCTACTGCGGCCACAGCCAGACCATCGCCAAGCCAGAGGCCGGCCGCGTCGAAGAGCGCGACCTCGAGACCGCGCTGCGCCAGCTCGCCCAGCGCCCCGTCAGCGAGCTCGCCCAGGGCGGCCACGAGATCCAGTGCAGCGGCTGCGGAGCGATCACCGTGGTCACCGGCCAGGCCAGCGCCTGCCCATTTTGCGACTCCCCCGTGGTCGTCCCCATCGAGGAGGACCGGGCGATGATCGTGCCCGAGAGCGTGCTGCCCTTCGCCGTCGATCAGGCCAAGGCCGGCGAGCAATTCAAGGAGTGGATCACCAGCCGGTGGTTCGCGCCCAACGACCTCGCCGACCGGGCCAAGCGCGCGCGCATGGACGGGGTCTACCTGCCCTACTACACCTTCGACGCCCAGACCTTCACCCGCTACCGGGGCGAGCGCGGCGACGACTACACCGTGACGGAGACCTACACCGACTCCGAGGGCAACACCCAGACCCGCGAGGTCACAAAGACCCGCTGGTCCAACGTCAGCGGCCGGGTCAGCGTGCACTTCGACGACGTCCTGGTCTGCGGCTCCACCTCCCTGCCCGCGGCCCTCGTCGACGAGCTCGAGCCCTGGGACCTCCACGATCTGCGCCCCTTCGACCCCGGCTTCCTCAGCGGCTTCATGGCCGAGCGCGCCTCCTTGGACCTGCCCAGCGGCTACGAGGCCGCCAAGCACAAGATGGGCCCGCGCGTCGACCAGGCCATCCGCCACGACATCGGCGGCGACCACCAGCGCATCCACGGCAAGTCGACCGACTACGAGGACACCACCTTCAAGCTCTTCTTGCTCCCGCTGTGGCTGTCGAGCTTCCGCTACGAGGACCAGGTCTACCGCTTCGTGGTCAACGCCCGCACCGGCGAGGCGACCGGCGAGCGGCCGTGGAGCAAGACCAAGATCGCCCTGGCGATCATCGGCGGCATCTTGCTGATCGCCGCGATCGCCTTCCTCTTCGTCTACCTCCGGGGACGCTGAGCCATGCCCAAGCTGGCGAAGCAGCTGCGTGACAACCTGCGCGCGCCGGCCCGCGGCGCCGGGCTGATCGCCTGGACCGCGCTGATGCTCGGCGCAGCCGAGGCCCACAAGGCCGTCGATCGCAAGCTCGGCCCCGGCACCCGCCAAGACCAGCTCTTCGAACGCTACATGCGGACCTGGACCGGCGCGATCTTGACGATGAACGCCATCGACGTCGAGATCGTCGGCGCGCTCCCGCCCGCCAGCGCCGGCCCGCGCATGGTCATCAGCAACCACCGCTCGGCCGTCGACATCCCGATCTTGCTGACCCACTTCGGCGGCTCCGTGCTCAGCCGCGCCGACCTCGAGGACTGGCCGCTGCTCGGCCTCGCCGCCCAAAAGGCCCAGACGATCTTCGTCGAGCGCGACAACCAACACAGCGGCGCCCAGGCGATCCGGGCGATCCGGGCCCAGCTCCAGCGCGGGCGGACCGTCAACATCTTCCCCGAGGGCACCACCTTCGCCGGCGACGAGGTCCGCCCCTTCAACGCCGGCGCCTTCGTGGCGACCCGCGGCCTCGACGTGGACTTCGTCCCCGTCGGCCTGGCCTACCCGCCGGGCTGTGAGTACGTCGAGGACAGCTTCGTCGCCCACGCCCAGGCCATCGCCAGCCGCCCGCGCACGCCGGTGGTCATGCGCGTGGGCGAGGTCCAGCGCTTCTCGGGCAAGGCCGCCCGCGCGGCGGCGCTGGCCGAGACGCTGCGCGCCCAGGTTCAGGTCCTCGTCGACGAGGCCCGCCAGCACGCCCTCGAGGGTCGACGAGCATGAAGACGAACACGACAATGACCGACTCGATCTGGCGACACGAAGCATACAGCGAGCTATCGTCTCGATGGCCGCGAGACGGGCGGCACATCCTGGCCAGCTACGACGCCGAGACCATCATCGTCTATCAAGCCTACGCTCCGGCGATCGGCCACGCGGCCGCCGAAGACGGCAAGCTCGGGAGAGGCGGGTTCAGCTTCGATCGCATGAGCTGGATCAAGCCGAACTTCCTGTGGATGATGTACCGCTCGGGCTGGGGCACCAAGAAGAGCCAGGAGGTCACGTTGGCTTTGCAGCTCCGCCGAGACTTCTTCGACGGCCTGCTGGCGAGCTGTGTCCCATCCTCCTATCAGCACGACATCTATGACTCGAAGTCCGAGTGGCAGGCGCAGGTCAAGGCTTCGACGGTCAGGATCCAGTGGGACCCCGACCATCACCCGAGCGGCGCGCCCGTGGATCGGCGCGCCCTCCAGCTCGGCTTGCGCGGCCCGGCGCTCCGGCAGATGGCAGACCAGGCGACAGTCTCGATCCGCGACATCTCCAAATTCGTCGCGGAGCAGCGCACCTTCGTCACGGGCCGTCGTCTGAATCAGTTGTTCGTGCCGGACGAGAAGGTCTATCCAGTCGAGTCCGCGCAGACCCGCGAGCGGCTGAAGCTCTCGGACTGGCCGTGAGCATCTCCCCCCGCTCCAAAGCCCCAACGACGCGCGGGTCGCCACCATTGCCGCCAACTCAGCCCGAGTCGGCGCCGGGAGGCCGCAGCCGGACCATCGTCGCTCCCCAACCGCCCTCGCCTTGCCCGCCCAGGCGATAGCTCTCCACCCCGGGGTGCTTGTCGAGCAACGCATGAACCGTACGCCGAAGCACCCCCTTGCCCTTTCCATGCACCACCCGCATGTCCAGGATTCCCCGCGCGCGGCAGACCGCGATGGCCTCGCGCACGAGGGGCGCGACCTCCTTGGGTGAAAAATTGTGCAAGTCGAGCTCGCCGTCCATGTCGAGCTCGGCCGGCGGGCGGGTGTGATCGAGGCCCGCGGCGCCGGCCCAGGGCGCCGCCGACAGACCCGCGGGCTCGGCCTTGGCCACGGCCTGCGGGCGGGTCAGGGGCGGCGTCGGCTGGCGACGGATGACCTCGACCTTGCCCAGGCGCTCGGCGAGGCCCGCGAGCAAGCCGAGCTCGCCCTCGCTGCGGTAGCGTCGCCAGCGCCCCGCGACCAGGACCTCGAGGCTGCGGCGCAGCCGGTCGCCGCGCCGGCGCTCGACGACCCGCAGCTCGCCAAAGAGCGCGGCCGCGACGAAGTCCACGAGCAGATCCAGGGCCTCCTCGCGGCTGTCTTCGTCGCGCTCGGGGCCGAGGTCTTCGCCGAGCTCGAAGCGCTCGCGCCAGCCCTCGAATCGGGCGTACACATGTCCGCCCTCGCTCTCTCCCTCCCTCTCGATGGCGACGCGCACGATCGCCGGCGCTCGCCCGGCGGGAAAGGCCAGCGCGGCCTCGTCCTCGCGCCAGTCGACGCCCACGGCCGAGGCCCAGGCGCGCAGGCGAGCCAGCCCCTCCTCGCCGCCCATCGCTCAGCTCCAGCGTTGGGCACCGCGCGAGCGACCCTGCCCGGCCGAGCTCACGGCCTGGACTCCTGCGCGCGGCGCTCGGCGATCACCGCCACGAGCACGGCGCGGACGCCCGCCTGATCGAGGCCGCGCAGGGACTGCATGAGCATCTCGGTCGCGTACTGCATGCCGACGAGCGAGAGGTTGACCGGGGTGAACGGCGCCTCGATCTCGTTGCGGTAGAGGTGGCGAAGGAGCTTCTCGAGCGCTTCGGTCGAGACACCGGTGAGCGCCATGGGGGTCGTCTGAGGCATCGCGCCACACTTAGCAGGCTGTCACCATCGCGCAAACCTGGGCGCGAGAAGCCGCCGAGACGGGTATCAGGTCGCCATCTCGGGCCACCACGGGGGCAGCTCAGCGATGCCGGCGCCATCAGGGTCGGGTCGGGTCGCGCGAGTACGACCGGCTCCCCCCGATGTTTCACGGCTCGGGCGGTGCGGACTCACGACCACGCGCGGCTTTTTTCTGAAGCCGGGAAATATTCATGGTGGGTCTGAGTTGCGAACCGCCGAGGACGAGGGAGACAGGAGAGACAAGATCATGTTCATCACCATTGCAGCCGCCATCACCGTCGCATCCGCCACCATCTTGCCTGCAGCCGCAGAAGTGGTCCGGATCGTCGAGGAGCGCAACAACCCCATTCGCCAGCTCGCGGTGCCCACCCGCCGCAGCCAGGTCGAGGGCAAAAAGCGCTAGCGATGCGCTAAATAGCAAGCGAGCCCGCGCTCTCCTCGAGGAGGCGCGGGCTCTTCAATTGGTTGCGGCTCAAAACCACACGGGGCTGGTCCAGGCGCGCTCCTGGATCAGCTCCGGCGCCGTCTCGCAGGCGGTCGGAAGCTCCTCGCCCGCCGCCTCGAGGGCGTTGCAGTCGCGGGTGCTCCAGCGGCAAGACGGGACCTCGACCACGCGGGCGTAATACCAGGCCCGCTCGCTGGGATCGAAGTCGGGGTCGCGCCACACGGCGCAAAGCGAGCTCGATCCGCTGCCGCTGCGCTCGCAGGTCTGGGTGTCCACGCTCGCGTCGCCGACCTCGCCGGCGACATCGAAGACCTCGATGTGCTGCTCGCCCTCGGCGTCGATCCAGCCCTTGATGATCTGCGCGCGCTCGAGGTCGGCGCCGGGCGTGGTCTCGGTGCCAGGATCCTTGAGCGCCGAGACCACGAACACCGGAGCGTCTGCACCGGCCGGGGCCTCGGGCAGGTCGCCGCCCATGGGCACGCCCCCGGCGTAGCCCGCCTCGACCAGGTCCGCCTGCCCGCACATGTCCTCGGGATAGTCCCAGCCGCCAAAGAAGCGCACGGCCATGCGCGGGCCAGAGGTGCCGTAGGTCTCGCGCCGACGCATCGCGTCGAAGATCGCGTTGCGGCTGTTTTCTTCGGCCCACACGGCGATCAGCCCGCCCGGAGAGTTTTGCGGGCCGCCCGGCGCGGCGCCGGTGAGCCTGGCCTGCGGACCGCCTTCGACGCTGCCAAAGTGCCCCGCGAAGCGGTCCTCGGCCACGGCCCCGGGGGTGCCGTTGTGGGTGTCGGTGCTGGCCATCAGCCCGAGCTTGTAGGGGTTCACGCCCAGGCGCGCCTCCTCCTCCAGGCCGGCGAGCAGGATCCCGCGCACGAAGTCGACCCGAGACACGCAGCCGCCGTTGACCATCCCCTGGCTGCCGGTTCCATCGAGGCAGTCTTCAAACTCGCCGGTGCGCAGCTTCTCGAAGTCGCACAGCTCGTCGGGCTCGCCCAAGATCCCCGACAGGCCGTTCATGCACTCGCTGTCGCCCTTGTGTTGGAAGACCTCGATCAGCGGCTCGAGCTCGGCGCGCAGGCCCGCGAGCTCGACCTGGTCGCCCTCGGGATACTCGACCACGAACATGTTGCCGTTGGACCAGTTCGAGTTGTGCGGGATCGCCAGCACGTCACAGCCGCGCAGGCCGTCGATGCAGTCGCGCTTCAGCGCTCGCCACAGCCCCCAGAAGTCGGGCTCCTCGAAGTGCGAGCTCGGCAGCGCCGGGACCGTGGCGTTGCGAAAGATGACGTTGCGGTGGAGGTTGGACAGGGCCTTGGCCCCGGACCACTCGTAGCCGACGAAGCTGGTGAAGCTGCACGCGGCGCTGCGATCGTAGGCTTCTTCGGCGGCCTGCTGGGTCCGCCCCCAGGCGTCGTCGAGGTAGCTCGGGCAGTCGGCGCTGTCACAGATCGTGCTCGGTCGGTTGGGTGATGACGAGCCGAGCAGCAGGCCCCACTGGACCATCACGGCGACGTCGCCCTCGCGCATGCCCACGCACAGCTCGCTGTCGTAGGCCGAGGAGCTGGGATCCACGCAGGCCGCGACCTCGCCGAGGTACTCGCCGTGATCGGTGACCGCGGCGAAGTCGAGGGGGCGATCGATCTGGAGGCTCTGCACGCCGCCCTGATCGTCGGGGATGTCCACGGCCGCCCCGCGGGCGAAGTCGTAGGCGGCGAAGGGATCGACGCGGACCTCGTTGACGTAGGCGTCGAAGGAGTAGCTGGTGTGAACGTGGAGGTCGCCGAAGTAGACGTTGCGCAGCTCGTTGTGGTCGCTGCAGGCCTCGCGCGCGTCGGCGAAGGGATCGGGCTCGGCCTCGGGCCGACACGCCGCGAGGGCGAGCAGGGCCGCGAGGGCGGGGGTGATGGGACGCGCGCGCATGGCCCCAGTGTGCCCAAGCTCGCTCACGACCAAAAGCCGAGCACCCGCTCGAAGGTCCACGCCGAGGCCAGGGCGCCCATGGCCCAGACCAGGGCGATTTTGGCCCCGAGCGCCAATTTCTCGGTCTGGTGGGCCCCAAAGAGCGCATCTGCGAGGCGGCGCAGGCCAAAAAAGCCTGCGATCAGCGCGGCGACCACGGCGAGCTGACCGAGCTCGACGCCGAGGTTGAAGGCCAGCAAGGCCGCGGGCAGCTGCGTGGCGGGCAGGCCGATCTCGGCCAGGGCCCCCGCGAAGCCAAAGCCGTGGAGCAGGCCGAAGCCAAAGGCCACCAGCCAGGGGAAGCGCCACGTCCAGGTCTCGCGCGGACAGGTCTCGCGCGCGGCCTGGGGGTCGCGCGCGGCCTGGGCGAGCTCGCGGGCGAGGAGCAGGATCGACAGGGCGATGACGGCCTCCACGGGCGGGCTCGGCAAGGTCCACAGCCCGAGGGTCGAGGCCGCCAGGGTCATGCTGTGGGCGAGGGTGAAGGCGGTCACCGTCCACAGCAGCGGCGCCCAGCGGCCCCGACCAGCCCCCGCGCGGGATCCCGTCGAAGACGAACGCGCGCCGACGAGGAGCACCAAGCCGAGCACGAAGAGCAGGTGGTCGAAGCCCAGCAAGATGTGTTCGACGCCCACGCCCAGGTAGCGCGCGAAGACCCCCTGAGCGGGGGCCGCGTCCTCGCCAAGCTCGAGGCTCGGCGCGTCGGGGCCGAGCACGGTGGTCAGCGCGGTCCCGTCGGCGAAGCGCAGATCGACGACGACGTCGACCGGGTGGCGCTCGAGGCCCTCGACCCCCAGGGCGCCGACGAGGCCGCGCGCGCCGCAGTCGAGGACGAAGCGCTCGTTCACGGCTCGCGCGTCCTGGTCACCGCGCGCCTCGAGGCCGCAGTGCTCGGGCACCAACGGACGCAGCTCGCCCGCGGCGATCGGGCCGGCGCTCGACAGGCGGGGGGCGACCAGGCGCAGGTCGAAGCGGCCCCCGGCACCGGGGCGCTCGACCACGCGCAAGATCGCGGGGCGAAACTCGTGGGCGCGCGCGTCTTGGCCCAAGCCGAGGGCGACCGCCACGGCGGCGAGCAAGGGCAGCAACAGGGCGAGCAAGGCGCGTGCGCCAGGGCGCCAACGCGTGGACCCGGCGAACCTGGGTGACTCGAAGGCCCTCACGCGTCCTCCGGCAAGACCAGCTCATAGCGCGCGCGCAGCTCGTCCATGCCCGCAGCCACGGCCTGCTCGCGAGCGTCACGCAACAGCCCCCCGCGGGCCTGGGAGCGGACCTCGTCGACCGTCGCCAGCCGCCCGGACAGGCGATCATCGATGTGGACCAGGTGCCAGCCGTAGATCGAGCGCAGCCGATGCCAGCGCCCGTCGTCCTCGAGCGCGAGCAGGGCCTCGCCAAAGCCGGGCCCAAACTGGCGCTCGAGCTCCGCGGTGGACTTGGCCGCGATCACCTGACCGAGCGCGAAGGCCTCGCCCAGCGTGGCCGGATCGGCGCCCTCGGCCAGGGCCTGCTCGTACTCGGCGAGCTTGGCCTCGGGGACCACCCGCGAGGAGCTGCGCACGAACACGTGGGTGAACGCGGCCCGCGGGCCACGCTCGAAGCGCTCGGCGTGCGCGGCGATCCACGCCTCGAGCGCGGCGTCGTCGGGCTCGGGCAGCTCGCTGCGCTCCTCCAGCCAAAAGCGCATCTTCTGGACGAGGCGGCGGCGGACGATCGGGTCGCCGCGGTCGAGGCCCAGAGCTCGCGCCTCGCGATAGAGAATCTCGGTGTCGGCCCAGGCACGCAGCGCCGCGTCACGCTCCTCGTCCGTGGGCGGGTGTCCCAAGCGGCGGGACTCGGCCGCCTCGATCCGCGCGAGGGTCGACTCGCCGACCACCACGCGCTCGCCCTGCCCCGCCTCGGGGTCGACCAGGCGATAGAGGCCGAAGATCGCCAGGCCGAGCAGCCCGAAGTGGATCAGGGGTTCACGAGCCAGCGCGCGCAACACTCGGCGATGATCCGCGCTCTTCGTGCGCAGATCAACGCCCTCGCGCGCGAGCTCGCGTCAGCCGATCTCGGGGATCGTGAAGCAGGCGATCGAGGTGTCGATGCGGAAATTCGACTGGCTCGTGTGCCGCTCGGCGAAGAAGAAGTCGAGGCTGTAGGTCTCGCCGACCTCGATGCCCAAGGTCGCGGCCATCGCGTCCATGTCGATCTGCCCGCTGAGCTCGCCGTGGACCCCGCCCAGATCGATGCCGAGCTTGCCGTTGACGAAGGTGAAGAGGTCGTCGTCGCCGGTGAACTCGAACACCTCGCCGCCCTCGTAGGTGAACGCGCCGTGGAGCTCGAGGGTGAAGTGGTAGTTGTGGGTGTTGAACTCGTTGCCGAAGCCCTGATCGTCGATCGGAAAGAACTCCGAGTTGGCGTAGGTGTAGCTCCCGTCCATGTTGTCGGTCAGCGGGATCTCGATCTCGAAGGCCTGATTGACGCCCTCGACGTCGTGGTACCACTGGTCGAAGTTCTCCTTGCCGGTGGTCGTCGGCGTGTCCGGATCGCCGGCGTAGACGGGCTTGTCGTCGGCCCCGAGATCGACCGCGACGATGCCCGGGTCGACGCCCGAGAAGGTCTCGAAGTCCGGGTGCGAAGCCTGGAAGTCGCGGACCGTGGCGATCAAGGTCGAGCCGCAGTCCTCCTCGCCCGTCTCCGCGCTCCCGCCATCGGCCATGTCGAGGCCGCTACCGATGTCGAGCTTGATCCCTCCGGTGGTCGAGCTCGCCTCGTCCCCGTCTTCACTCTCGTCTTCTTCGCTCGCCGAGTCGCCCTCGTCGACGTCGGCGAGGGAGCTGATGCCTTCATCGGTCTCGGGCTCGTCGCCCGAGCAGGCCGTGGAGAGGGCGAGGCCGAGCGCGAGGGTGAGCGCCGGCACGGCGTGGCGCTTGGATGGCGATTGGGAATCCATGAACACAGTTTGCCAGAGCCCGAGGTGCCCCGCAGACGCTCTACAATTGTGTTTGCGAGCTCACAGCATGTCACGAGGAACCTTCACGAATCGGCCCTGTCTGGGCCCCTCGTGCGCCCGCATCCCCTGCTGCTCACCGCGTCGCTCCTCGCCCTCCCCCTGCTCGCCTGGTCGCAGGCCTGGGGATCCGGAGGACGATCGGGTAACGCGCAGCAGGAGCATTACGAGATCGACATTTACCCGGGGATCGAGCGCACTGATCTTCAGGTCACGCGCAGCTTCTCCAACCCCGGACTGGGCCAGGCCACCCTCGAGATCGATCTCCACCTCCCCTGCGAGGCTTCGCTGTCCGAGCTGCGCGTCCTCGACGGCTCGGGCGCCTGGATCGACGCCCAGATCCTCGAGCCACGCGACGCCGACCTTCGCTGGCAAGGCCACCTCGCGGACGCGGCCGCCCGCGGGCCGGGCGAGTCGCAGACCAACGGCGACACCGCCGTGTTACTCAGCCGCGACAGCAGCTGCGAGGCGACCCTCGAGCTCTACCCGATCCCCCCGCTCCAGACCCGGACCCTGTCCTACCGCCTGAGCTTCGAGCCAGACTACGACGACGGCAGCTACAGCGTCGCGCTCCCGCGCTTTCAGGACATCGGCGAGGCCGCCGAGCTGAAGGTCCACCAGGGCGTCGAGCCTGGCCTGTCCGTGGCCGTGAACGACTTGTCTCTCGGTGCCCGCGCGCAGCTCGAGCTCGACGGCCGCGACCCGACGAGCTTGACCATGGTCGCCAGCGATCCCCTGCGCGGCCTCGCCCGAGCCGCCGACCTCGACCTCGCCAGCCTCGGCGCCGCGTCCTCCTCGCGGCGCCTCGTCGCCGCCAACCTCGACCTCCCGCGGACCCTCGCGACCTTGCCCCCCGTGCGCCGCGTGACGGTGATCGTCGACGCCTCGCGCTCGCTCGAGGGCTACGAGCGCAAGGCGCTGACCACCGCGGCCGCGGCCTACCTCGAGCGCCTCGGCGCGGAGCAGCCCGAGGCCAAGGCCGAGATCCTGCTCGTCGATCGAGAGGTTCGCCCTTTCTACTACGGCTACGTTCCAGCCAGCTGGGCCGCCGACGCCCTCCTCGACCTCGAGTTCGAGGCGCAAAACGGCTCGGAGCTCGGCGCGGCCCTCGACGCCGCCCGAGCGCTGATGGCCGCCGATCGCGTCCAGGGGCCCACGCAAGCCAAGGGCGGCCTGGCCCCCGTCGACTGGGTCTTGCTGCTCTCGGACTTCGAGCTGCGCGCGGACTTCGAACTCGAGGATCAGCGGCGCGCCGCGGATGCCTCCGCGGTGCACATGCACGTCGCCCGGGTCACCGACGACGACGGTGCCCTCGGTTTCTCGCCGGACACCCTCTCCGAAACCTGGACCGCCATGGCCCACGAAAGCGGCGGCATGGGCTGGCGCCTCGATCCCAGCGACGCCGATCCCGAGCTCGTGGGCAGCGAGTGGCTGGCGCCCCGCCGGGTCTGGGGCCTCGAGTTCGTGCGCGAGGACGCCGACGCCCACCGAGAGCGCATCCCCCTGGCCGAGGCCGCCCTCGCGGGTACGCGGACCCACTGGGGGGAGGTGCTCGACGAGGCCCCGCAGAGCACCCGCGCGCTGTTCAGCGGCGCGGTCTGGGGCCAGACACGCAGCTGGGTCACCGCCCCTGATCTCGACTATGGGCTCGGCGTCGCCGCGACCGCGGCCATGGAGCTCGACGACTACGCCCTGAGCACGGAGGAGCGCGAGGCCCTGGCCATCCACGCCCAGGTCGTCTCGCGCTTCACCAGCGCCTTCGCCCTCGCTGCCTTCGCGGGCCCGCCTGCGCCCCCCTCTGGACCGAAGACCGTCACCTCGCGCACGGGGAGGGGCGGATCGGGCGGCTGCAGCATGGGCTTTGGCGCCCGCTGTGGCGGTGTACGCATGCGCCTGCCCACCCTCGAAGAGGGCCTCGCCGCGGCCATCGCCGCCTGCCCCGACGCCCCCGCGGGCGAGCTCCACTTCGAGGTCCACGCGCCCGAGATCCTCGCCGTCGACAGCCTCGACCGCTGCCTCGAGGAGGCGCTGTGGGCCGTCGATCTACGCGACTACGATCCCGTCCAGGACGGCCTCGTGGTCCTGCGCCACGGCGGCGGCGCGGCGGCAGCCCGAGACGGCGCCGCGAGCTTGAGCGCCGAGGTCGTCGCCGCTGAGCGCCGCTCCGAGCTGCTCGCCAAGCTGAAGTGAGCGCTCCGGGAGTTGTCGACGACACGACCAGCTGCGTCGGTGGGGTCTTGCATCGTGGCTCCGGAAGCCGAGGGAGCCCTACTCTTTTTGTGTTTTCATTTTCATAATTTGATCAAGCGTCAGCTTTCCTCATGACAAGTCACCTCCATTTGCATGATCTCGTGTTGCGATATCCTTGCATCTCGATCAGGGGCGCGAGGGATGCGTACGCGCCAGCGCTTGTCAGTCGTCAGTTGGCGAGTTGATCTCGGCGAGCGTGATCGTGGCCGAGAAGACAGTGATCCGCGCGCGCGTCACCGGTGAGATCCGCTATGCCGAGCACTTCGGGACCAACGCGGGTCACGGCCTGCGCGCAGGGTAGGTTAATATGGTGGAGTGTACTGCCGGGTTAGATGCTATGTGGTGAGCGAATTCAGTGTTTTCGCCGGGGGTTGCATGGAACTGAGTCATTGATGACGTCATGTTTTTCACCTATCGTAAGGCGTGAAGTCGGTAGGGGTGTGTCCTGGTCCGTTTAGATCTGCGAGCGCTTCCTGTTCTCGTTTGACTGGACTTCCGTCAACTCGAGTTCTTCCTATGTTGCGCCCTCGGACTTTGCCTTCGAGTGCCGACCCGACTTTTTTTCCGCCAGGAGTTTTTATCAGCTTCTCGGGGCGTTGTCCGCCACCTGCGAGTATTTGGCACCCTTGCTCCTCGAGCTTTTCGGCCTCCGAGCGAATCTTCGCGTTGTGGAGCGCGTTGGGATCCGTCTTGGGCCCGCACTTCTTCCCTTTATATCGTGGCGATCACCATGCGCCTGCCGCGGTGGGACGTTGAACTGGCGCACGATCCCCGCGCCGCGGGCTCGGGTGCTGTCGTGAGGTTAGACAGGGGAGTCATGTCAAGATCCTTGTAAGTTGAAACTCAACAGCTCCGAACCCCATCAGGGATGCGCTTATATGAGAAGCAGCCTCTTCTATATTCACCTCTGACTCCTCGATGCAGTGAAGATTGTCATCGTACCATGAAATCCATGCCCTGCCTGAATCATGATCGATCCTAGACATGGAAGGAAGTGGCCAATCTTTCATCTCAAAATTTTCAAGCGATCCAACTGCGGGCCAATCCCCCTGAAGGATGCCAAGGTCACCGAACCTACATGCAAGGATTGAGTTTTCTGGACGTACAGTCTGTAGGTCAATTTCCTCAACACCTGACACCCGAGGTCCAAAAAAGTATCCGAAGGCACGGCCCTTTTGATCTGCCCGTGTGAGTATACCCCATGCGAAACCATAGTCTTGCAAAGGGACCATGAAAACCATTCCAGGGGAAAGTTTTGCCTTCTTCATATCCTTGTCTTCCTCCCGAAGATAAAAATTATATTTCGTCGGGGGTCGGATACCTGACCCACTCACCTTCTTTCGCTTTTCGCTCTGCGTCCCACCCTGATTTTAGATCTAGTATTGAAAGTAAGCTTGGGTCACGGTCAACTAAATGACCAATTCCAACGACTGCATATTGAGAGGGGTTGTCATCGTGCATCCCTCCGCATAAGAAGCACCAGTCACCATCACCCCTGGATACAAGAAGGACAGGGCTGTCGTGTTGCAGTATGTGTATGCATGCATATGCCTTGGCGTGATAATTGATGCCTTTGTTCGTCATTTTGAGCCGGTCCACTCTTCAGGTGTCTTTGCACCCTTTGATCGGTTGCATGTTCGACATGATATTTCGATATTGTCAGCTCCCGATTCCCCTCCACGAGACCATGGCACGACATGGTCGTATTCCTTTGAGTTCGGAGAGCCTGAGCGTTCTTTTACAGGTTTTCCGCAATAGGTGCAACGTTTGACTCCGTCGGGTCCTGTTGCTGCGCGATCAACTTCGCGCTTCGTTGCCGCACTGGGGCGCCTCGAACGTGAGGGCTTCTTACGCTTGACGGACCCCGCGATCAAGATCTCCCCGCCGTCCTCCGCCAGCTCCCGCACCGCCTTGCGCTGCCCCGCCCGCTGGATCCCCCAGCGCAGCGCGCCGCCCACCATCTCGACGTCTCCCGAGAGGAAAAACATCGCCAGCTCCACCGACACGACCACGTGCGTCGGCGGGTCTTGCATCGTGGCGATCACGCGCGCGCCTGCCTCCTGTGAGACCTCCAGCCGACGCCGCTCTTGCGAGGGGTTCTCCGGCCGGACCATGGCGTCCGTGAAGCCCTGGAGTGGCGGGGCGTTGAGTTGGCGCACGATCCCTGCGCCGCGGGCTCGGGCGCTGTCGTGGAGCTGCTGGATCTGCGCTGCGCTCGGGCCGATGTCGCCGGCTTGCTGATCCGCCCGCGCGCTCGCGCTGCCGCCTCCGCCGATGTCGCCTTGTTGGGCTTGGCCGCTGCCGGCGACGCCCTCGGCGGTGCGCGTGCCGACTACCGGCACGGTCATCTCGAAGCCGAAGTCTTGGGGCTCGCTGTCGCTGCTGCTCTCGGGATCGGTGGACGCGGCCGTGGGCATGAAGCCCGAGGGATCCGTGCGCGCCAGCGGTTGGTTGAGGACGTAGGCGTAGCGGTTCCAGCCGCTGCTGCTCAGCGGATCCACCACGAAGGGATCTGCGGAGGCCATCCGGCCCAGGTGCGGGTCGTACATGCGGCCGCGCATGTGCAGCAGGCCGCTGTCCGACTGGGCTTCGTGGCCGGTGTAGCCGCGGTTGATCGGGCTGAGCGCGGCGAATTCTTCGGGCAGGGTCCAGTCTTCGGGGTCGCGGGCCTTGCCCCATAGGTCGTAGGACTGGCGGTGCTCGAGCACGCCCAGCTCGGAGCTCAGGGCGTCCGTCGAGCCGAGGTGATCCACGTGGATGTAGTGGGTGTCGCGCGAGGCTTCGAGATCGCTGTGGGTGTCGACGACGTCGGCGATCAGCCGCTCGGGGCCGGGGATGTAGTAGTGGTGCTCGGTGGTCTCGGGGGTGCGCTGGCGCTGGTAGAGATCCGTGACGTAGATGGTCTCGCGGGGGCCGTCCTGGGCTTCGGCGTAGCGGTAGACCCGGGTCTGATCGGCGTCGTACTCGAGCTCGGTGAGCAGGTTGTTTTCGAGGAGCTGCGCCGGGGCGTCGAAGGCGGTGTAGGTGATCTTCAGGGTCTCGCCGGGGGCTTCGCGGGCGAGGAGGTTGCCCTTGGGGTCCCAGGTGTGGGTGCGGCCGTCGGCGTAGGTGAGGCGTCCGTTGGCGTCGTAGTCGTAGGCGCCGCGATCGCTGGCGAAGGCGAGGTTGCCGAGGGCGTCGTAGGCGAAGTGGCGGACGTGCTCGCTGCCGGACTTGGTGGTGGTCGTCTGGATCGGGCGGTGGAGGTCGTCGTAGCTGAAGACTTCGGATTGGGCGCCGAGCAGGTCTTGGCGGCGCAGCAAGGTGCCGTCGGGGTTCCAGTCGTAGCGCAGATCCTGGAGGTCTCCGCCGAGCAGGGAGTGGGTCTGGATCTGCTCGACGAAGCCGCGCAGGGGGTCGTAGCTGCGGGTGGTCTGGGCGCCGTTGCCGAGGCGCTCTGTGCTGATCTGGCCGGCTTGGGTGAGGGACTCGAGGGTCCACAGCGGGGCGTCGTCGGAGCCGCGGCGGACTTCGACGAGGTCGCCGCTTTGGGCGTGGAGGTTGCGGATCCAAAACGGCTCGCTGAGCTCGTTTTCGGGGTAGTGGATCTCGGTGAGGCGGTCGTGCTGGTCGTAGGCGAAGCGCAGGGTGAAGGGCTCGCCGGCGATGACCTTGGTGAGGGCGCTGAGGCGGCCGTGGGGGTCGTAGTCGTAGAGGTCTTCGTGGCCGCTGGGGCTTTGGGTGTGGGCGAGGGCGCCGATGAAGGTGGTGTCCCAGGTCCAGGTGGTCTGGCCGTCGGGGTCGTCGCGGGTGATGAGGCGACCGAGGCCGTCGTGGGTGAAGGTGGTGAGCTGGTCGTTGGCGTCGAGGATGGCCGCGAGCTCGCCGTGGCCGTTGTAGGCGTAGCTGCGCGGGCCTTCGCTGGGGTCGTGGCTGTGGGTGAGGCGGCCGAGGTCGTCGTAGGCGAAGGACTTGATGGTGGGTGGGGCTTCGCCGGCGGGGAGGTCGAAGCCTTTGTGGGGCTCGATGCAGTTGGGGCGGACTTGGGTGAGCTGCTCGAAGCTCGAGTAGTCGAAGCACAGGCGCTCTTCGTCGGGGGAGCCGAGGGCGCGGACGCTCTCGACGAGGCGCAGGGCGCCGTCGTAGCGCAGGCGGGAGGCCGTGCCGCCGAGGTCGTGGTGGAGGACTTCGTGGCCGGCGTAGTCCCAGCGCTCTTCGCTGAGGTCTGGGAGGAGGTGGCGGACGAGGCGGTCGTCGTGGTCGTAGAAGTAGCGTTCGTAGCCGTCTGGGAGGGTGCCGACGAGGGTGGGGAGAGATTGGGCGATGTGGTGGCCGGCTTGGTCGTAGCGGCTGTGGGTGACGCGTTCGAGGCCGTCGGCGAAGAGGGCTCGTTCGTGGACGATGCGGCCGAGGCGGTCGAGGGCGAGGCTTCGGTGGCCGTGGCCTTTTGTGGTTTGGCGGAGCTCGAGGACGGGGGCGTCGGGGTCTTGGTCCGAAAGCGCCGCGTAGCTGAAGGTGATGTCGTCGCCGCGGGGGTCGTCGCCGGCGAAGTGGCGCAGGGCGGTGACGTGGCCGAGGCCGTCGTAGTTGGCGACGAGGCGCAGGTTGTTTGGGTCGCGGGTCTCGGTGAGTACGCCAAGGCCGGGGTGCCAGCGGAGCTTCGTCTGGTGGCCGAGGGCGTTGGTGGTGGAGATGGGGAAGACGCCGTGGTCGTCGAACTTTGTGGTGTCCGTGCGGACGATGCCGTTGCCATCGATGGCGGCGCGGGTGACTTCGTTGCCGTGGGCGTCGTAGGCGTAGCCGGTGACGAGGCGCAGCTCGGCGTCGTTTGGTTGGGTCTCGTGGTGGAGCAGCGCGCCGGTCTCGGGGTCGTAGGCGGCGATGGACTCGCGCGTGCGGACGGGGAGGCCCGGCTGCTCGAAGCTCAGGATGGTCTTCGTGGGCAGGCCCAGGAGCCAGGTCTCGGCGTCGTTTTGGTAGCTGGTCTGGGTGCGGTAGGTGAAGGTCTCGCTGCCGGTGGAGGTCGTGCGCGTCCAGTGGGTGGGGTTGCCGAAGTCGTCGAGGTCGAAGACGGTGTGGACCTCGCGGGTGATGCGGTGGTCTTCGTCGAGCTCCGTGAGCGCGCAGAAGTCTTCTTCGCAGGCGTCGAGTTCGTAGCGGCTGGCGAGCGTCTGGGCGGCGTAAGGGAGGTAGCTTCCCGAGTCGATGGTGTGTGTTTTGAAGCTGTGGCTGGTGACGCGGACGACGTGGCGGCCGGTCTCGGGGGCTCGGCGGTCCTCCATGACCTGCCAGGGCATGCCCGCGAAGGGGAAGGCGTGCAGGTCGTCGTCGTAGCTGGGGTCGAAGCGGACGAGTCGGCGGTAGATGGGGAGCGCGTCTCGCCACTCGGTGGTCTCGTGGAAGCGAAAGCCCAGGCTGCGCTGGGCCTCGCGGTCTCGCCGGGCGGTGCCGTAGCGGTGCGTGAAGGTCTGGGGGGCGTCGCTGATGCCCGAGTCGACGCGGTGGGCCTCGACGAGCAGCCGGGGGCAGCGGTCGCAACGGGCGGGGTAGAGGCAGTTCGGACTATCGAGCTCGGCGTCGGCGTAGTCCTCGGGGGCGTCGATGTCGGCGCTCGCGCGGTAGTCGACCTCGATGCGCGCGCCCAGGCCGTTGGTGATGGTCTTCAGCCGGTCGGGGACTTCGCCGGCGTGGGTGCGCAGCTGCCAGCTGCTGCCCAGGAACACGCCGGGGTCGTGCAGGCCGTCGCCGTCGAGGTCGAAGGCGCCCACGCTGTGGACGTTGGATGCGAACTCTTGAACCGGGCTGTGAAAGACCTCGGGGTGCTCGTGCAGGACGCCTTGGCTGTCGAGATTGAAGATCGACCAGTTCCAGGTGTCGTCGTTGGGATCGCTGACGGGGGAGAGCAGATCCAGGCGGCCATCGGCGTCGTAGTCGAGCACGCCCGCGGCCAGGAAGCGGCGAAAGCCGCCCCTGCCCGGCTCGGGGCTGAGCAGCAGCCAGCCGCCGTCGACGAAGCCTGCGCCGGTGTTGCGCCACAGGCGGATCCCGCCTTGCTCCGCCCAGGGTGGATCGAAGACGACGATCGTCTGCATGAGCACGCCGAGGTCTTCGGCCGTGTCGCCGGAGAGCAGCTCATAGCGGAGGATGTCCGAGAGGCCGTCGCCGTCGATGTCGAGGATCTTGTCGAGGCCGAAGCCTTGCATCGAGCGGGGGAAGTCCTCGTCGAGGTAGGCGTCGTTGTAGTGGGCGGTGAGGCTGGGGCGCCAGCGCTGCGCGAGGTCTGGCGGGAGGCCGGTGTCCTCGAGCGAGACGCTCCAGTCGCCGGGGCTCAGGCGCAGGGCGTGGTAGTTGGACCACTTGGATGAAGGGATCCAGGCGCCGAGCTGCACATCCCAGGTGGGGATTACCAGCAGTGAGGCGAGGCCATCGCCGTCGTGGTCGAGGACGAGGAGCTTGTCGTAGACGGAGCAGGGCTCGCCGGTGTCGACGACCTGCTCCGAGATGAACCCTTCAGTGGGGAGGTTGGGAGTGAAGTGCCAGGTGCCAGTGCCGAGCTCGGGCTCGTCGAGGGCGTTTGGGAGCGGGTCGCCAGCGCAAAAGAGCAGGTCTCCGAGGCCATCGCCGGTCTGGTCGTGAGCGGTGAACTGCCAAATTGGGGAGACGCCAGGGTCGAACTCGACTTGCTCGACGCCGCCTTCGGGGCGCGCGAGGGCGAGGTAGAAGGCGCTGCCGGCTGGCGGGGCGCCGCCGAAGTAGTTGATGGAATCGCCGAGGCCGACGGCGTCGTCGCGGCCGTCGCCGTCGATGTCGGCCGCGAAGAGCGGCGGCGTGGCCGGGGCGAGGTCGTCGTAGCTGGGGCCGGCGAGCAGGCCCGAGATGGGGTCTTCGTGGACGAGGTAGTGACCCAAGCCGAGGCATTGCGCGAGGTCGTCGTCGCGGGTGCTGCACGGGGCGACGGCCGTGTCGGCGTTGGGCTGAGAGGTCCAAAGCTCCCAGCCGCGGCCTTCGGGCGCGGGAGTGTTGGACTGGCCGACGGCGAGCAGGAAGTCGCTGCGGCCGTCGCCGTTGGCGTCGAGGATGGTCTGGGCGAGGACGCGGGGAGCGAGGGTGTTGGGCGTGTCGGACCAGATGCTGGCGAGGTAGGGCCAGGCGTATTCGATGGCGAAGTTCGTCTGCTGGGGGACGGTGTCGAAGTCGAGGGAGCCGGCGGTCCACGCGAAGGTGGTGTCTGGCCGGCAGACGCCTTGCGCGTCGCACTGACGGACGGCGTGGAGGAGGCTGCGGCCCGTGATGGAGGGGGTGTCGTAATCGAGTTCGTAGCGGTGAACGAGCTCGCCCTCGGCGAAGGTGCTCAGGGCCGCGAGGCGCTTGGTCTGGCGCTGCGGCGCGCCGAGGCGCCAGCCCTGGGCCGGGTCTGGGCGGTCTTCCCACTCGAGGCGGACGTGGCGGGTGAAGGCGTGGAGCGTGGTGTGGCCGCCGTACTCGAGGCTGGTCAGCCAGCGCTCGACGTCGGCCTCGCCGTCTTCGAGGAGCTCGGTCTCGTTCGTGTAGTTGAGGGCGTAGACGTTGCCGAAGCGGTCGCGGCGCTCGGCCAGAGACCAGCTGGCGAGGCCGCGGGGGTGCAAGGCGACGGCGTCCCGACGGCAGCCGTAGAGGTCGATGGTGCCGTCACTGCGCCGGACCTCGAAGGCGAGGCCGCCGTGGCAAGACTGCTTGCTGCCCTCGGCGTGGGCGATGGCGCGGACAGACGAGAGGTCATCGCGCTTGGGCCGGTAGCGGGCGCCGGGCTGGAGGTGCTCGCCCTCGACGAGGCGCAGGCGCTGCCCATCGAGGCAGAGCGCGTCCTCGTCATCGAGGTGGACACCGCGAAAGTAGCCGTCATCAGCGAGCGTCCGCGGACAGCGGTCGATGGCCGACGCCCCAGAGAGCGCCCAGCCAACGCCGAGCCCACCGTCCCCGCGCTGGCTGTCGTACTCGAGAGACAGCGCCGGCGCGAAGCCGCGAGCAGCCGGCGGAAGCGCGAGCGGAACGCTGTAGCGCGCAGCTCCACGGTCATCGACGACAAAGGTCCCGGGCAGCGTCCCAACAGGCGCGGAAGTGGTGAGCTGGGGCGCGCTCTCAGCCAGGGGCCCCGCGAGGGTCAGGCGTTGGACAAAGCTCCCCGCCAGCGACGTCGCACCAACCCGCGGCGGCAGCACGAGCACCACCACAAGACCGAGGAGCGCGAGCAGCGAGTTTTGACGGGCTCGACTCGACTTCACGTCCTGCACGGTCCAAGCATCGCCGATCTATCTCAGGAGATCAGCGCCAAACTCGACTCCACGAGAAGCGGGCACCAGTCTACGTACGCGGCCGCTTCGGCCTCCATTGCACGCATCATCGCGTCGCCCCTCGAACTCATGTAGCCGTCGATGAAGACGGCTCCTACAGCGGGGCGAAATTGAAGACCCCTCGTCCGCGAGCAAGGAGGCCTCCCCAACACGAACGGAGTCCTGGCAGACAGGCAAGTCGGAGGCGCGCCGCCCTAACCGCGTAGACCCCTGAAGCCCGCGAGCAGCCGCCGGCCCTCGCTGCCCACGAGGGCCGCGCCCAGGCGACGCTGGATCGACCAGGGCGCGGCGCTGAAGTAGCGCAGCATCGTCCCCATGAGCGCGGGCGTGCTCGCGCTGGCGCTCACGAACTCGCGCCAGCGCTCGTCGCCGAGGGCGAAGAACTCGGCGAAGAAACGATCGATCCCCGGGCGATCGAGGCGCGCGAGCACGTCCATGCCGAAGGTGTACAGGCGCCAGGCTCGAACCCGCTCGTCCGGCCAGATCGACCGCCAGATCCGCTGGCTGGGCGCCCCCGGCCCAGCCCACGCGCCGACCTCTTCGGCGATGCGTTCGGCCACCGGGGCGCGGCGGCGCAGGGCGGCGGTCAGCATGTAGCCAGTGGCGGGGTGGACCATGGCTGCGGCGCCACCAAAGGCCAAGGTCAGCTGGTCCCCCCGGGGCAGCGGGCCGCCCATGGGGATCACGCAGCGCTCGACGGCCAACGGGGCGCCGCCGCGCAGCGCCTGATCCACGCCCTGCTGAGCCAGGCGCCGGCGCAGGCGATCTTCCAGAGGCTCGAGCCAGTCCCCGGGCCGACGCCCCTGTGGCGGGCGAGCGACCAGCACGGTCTCCTCGACGAAGAGCCGGTCTTCGGCCACCGGCAGGGCGTAGAGGAAGGTCGGCGGCAGCGCGTCTTCGCCCGCCTCGTGGGCCTCGTCGGTCACGGCCCGCCAATCCATGAAGCCCATGGTCCGTCCGCCCGCGAAGGCCTCGGGCAAGGCGTCGATGGCCCATAGCTCGCCCCAGGCGACCTGGTAGCCAGGCGCTGGACCATCCTCGAGGGCGACGAAGGGCGAGCCGTGTCCGGTGGCGTCGACGACCAGCTTGGCGCGCTCGAGTTCGCCGCTCTCGAGGCGCAGGGCCGCGCCCTCGTCGTCATGCTCGATGGCCGCCAGGCGCCCGGCGAGGATCCGCGCGCCCGCCTCGCGGCAGCGCCCCAGCCACGCGCGCTGGAGGGCGTCGCCGTCGAGCAGCCCGTAGCCGCGATCGAGCAGGCGCGGGCCGGCCTCGAGCTCGACCAGGGCGCGCTCCCAGCGATGCCCAAAGAAGTCCGCGACACCCAGAGACTCGGCGTCGTCGCGCCACAGGCCGTAGTTCGGCACCCAGCTGTGCTCGGGCTCCGGGTCGAGCAGGCCCACGCGTAGCCCGCGAGCGCAGCAAGCCTCGGCCAGGCCCAGACCCGCCGGGCCTGCGCCCACGATCCACAGGTCGAGCCCCTCGCTCACCGCGCGAGCTTGGCGCGAGCTGCCCTCACTGTCCAGCCACAGCGCTGAAGTGACGCAATACCGAAGTTCACCGCCACGCCACGGAGAAGTCGCCAGCCCGCCACGGGGTTCACCGAAACCACCGCCGCCGGCCCAGCAGCCCGGCCCACGGACGAGCTTCCCATGACCCGACTCCCCTCGACGACCCCGACCTTCTTGCTCCCCCTACTCCTCGCCCTGCCCCTCGCGGCCTGCAGCGACGACGGCGTCGCCAGCGACGACGAGGCCGCCACCGAGGAGAGCGGGAGCGAGAGCGGCGACACCGACGACGACATCGGCTCGACGAGCACCGACTCGAGCGCCGAGACCGAGACCGAGTCGAGCACCGAGACCGACGCCGACTCGAGCGAGTCCGAATCCGGCTCCGAGTCCGAGTCCGGCTCCGAGACCGACGCCGAATCCGAGACCGACGCCGAGACCACCGGCGGTCTCGAGCCCGCGCTCAGCGGCCTCGAGCTCATCGGCCGCTACGAGACCGGCGCGTTCGACGAGGGCGCCGCCGAGATCACCGCCTACGACCCCGGCAGCCAGCAGCTCTTCGTGGTCAACGGCGCGTCGGCGAGCGTCGACGTCTACGACCTCTCCGACCCCGCCAACATCGCGCTGCTCGACAGCATCGACGTCACGCCCTACGGCGCCACCGCCAACAGCGTCGACGTCTACGATGGCCTGGTCGCCGCCGCCGTCGAGGCCGAGGATCCCCAGGCCGCCGGCGCGGTCGTGTTCTTCGACGCCGCCGATCTCAGCTACGTCAACGATCTCCAGGTCGGCGCCATGCCGGACATGGTCACCTTCAGCCCCGACGGGACCAAGCTCGCGCTGGCCTGCGAGGGCGAGCCCGACGACGACTACCTCCTCGACCCCGAGGGCACGGTCGCGCTCGTCGACGTCAGCGGGGACGTGGCCGCGCTCGGCGACGCCGACGTCGTCCTCGTCGACTTCTCCGCCTACACCCTCGCCAACCTCGATCCCCAGGTCCGCGTCACCGGCCCGGGCTCGAGCGTGGCCCAGGACCTCGAGCCCGAGTACGTGGCGATCTCCGCCGACTCGAGCACGGCGTGGGTCACCCTACAGGAGAACAACGCCATGGCGATCATCGATCTCGACGCCGCCACGGTGCTCGAGATCGTCGCCCTCGGGCTCAAGAACCACTCTCTCGCCGGTAACGGCCTCGACCCCAGCGACCAGGACGAGGCCGTGGCCATCGCCCCCTGGCCGGTGTTCGGCATGTATCAGCCCGACGCCGTGGCGGCGTTCTCGGTCGACGGCCAGCCCTACCTCGTGACCGCCAACGAGGGCGACGCTCGCGGCTACGACGCCCTCGACGAGGAGGTCCGGGTCAAGAACCTCGACCTCGATCCCCTGGCCTTCCCCGACGCCGCCGCGCTCCAGGAGGACGAGCAACTCGGGCGCCTCCAGGTCAGCTCGCTCAGCGGCGACCTCGACGACGACGGCGACTACGATCAGCTGCATGCCTTTGGCGCGCGCTCGTTTTCGGTGTGGTCCGCCGGCGGGAGCTTGATCTGGGACAGCGGGGATCAGCTCGAACAGATCACCGCCGAGGCGCTCCCCGAGCACTTCAACGCCGACAACGACGACAACGACGCCTTCGACAGCCGCAGCGACGCCAAGGGCCCCGAGCCCGAGGGCGCGACCGTTGCCGAGCTGTGGGGCAAGCCCTACGCCTTCGTGGGCCTCGAGCGCGTCGGCGGTGTGGTCGTCTACGATCTCAGCGTGCCCGCGCAGCCGAGCTTCGTCCTCTACGAGCACTCGACCCGGGACTGGGAGGGCGACCCGGAGGCGGGCAGCGCCGGCGACCTCGGCCCCGAGGGCGTCGAGGTCGTGTCCGCCGAGCACAGCCCGATCGGCGAGCCGCTGCTGATCGTCGCCAACGAGGTCAGCGGATCCATCGCCATCTTCCAGATCCTGGCGGAGTAGCCCCTCGCGCTGCGCCCGCTGCGTGCTTGCGCAGGCGGGCGCGGCGGGCGAGAGTCGAGGGACGATGCACGGCCCCAAGCGCAAGTCCGCCGCAGCGCTCGTGCTGCTCGCGGCGTCGGCCTGCGGACCCAGCCCCCAGCCGTCGCCGACCCGCACGTCTGCGAGCCAGGCCCAGGCCGCGAGCGCCAACACCAACGCCAACACCAACGCCGACGCCAACGCCAACGTTGACGGGAGCCCCGGGCAGCCGGCCGCCTTCGACCCCCTGGCCCACGCCCGCGCGACCATCGGCCGGCTCGACAACCTCGAGGCCCCGATCCCCCCGCAGTGCTACACGAAGACCGAGGGCCGGGCGAACCCCTGCTGGACCTGCCACACGGTCTCGCGCTTCCCCAACAGCATGAACGACTGGGACCTCCAGGGCTCCTACGACTTCTCGGACGAGGGCAGGCAAAACCACTGGACCAACCTGTTCGCCGATCACCGGGCCGAGATCGCCGCGATCACCGACGAGGAGATCCTCGCGTGGATCCGCGAGGACAACTACGAGCCGCTGCGGGCGGCCCTCGCCGCGCTCCCCGAGGCCGACTACCACGGCTACCGCCCGGACCTCGACTTCGCCGCCGGCTTCGACGATCGCGGCTTCGCCCGCGACGGCAGCGGCTGGCGGGCGTTCCGCTACAAGCCCTTCCCCGGGGCCTTCTGGCCGACCAACGGCAGCAGCGACGACGTGCTGATCCGCCTGCCGGCGCGCTACCGCGAGAACGCCGAGGGCCAGCCCTCGCAGGCGATCTACGCCTTCAACCTCGAGATCATCGCGGCCAGCATGGGCGCCAACCCGCTGGTCCTCGACGACGCGATCCGCTGGCAGATCGAGCCCGTCGACGAGGCCGCGGTCGGCCTCGACCTCGACGGTGACGGCGCTCTGAACACCAAGGGGATCACCGAGCTCGCCGGCCTGCCCTCGCACTACGTCGGCGGCGCGAACAAGCACCGGGTCCGCCGCCGCCTCTACCCCGAGGGCACGGAATTTCTGCACTCGGTCCGCTACGTCGACCCCGACGATCCCTCGGGCATCGCCCGGCGCATGAAGGAGCTGCGCTACAGCGCCAAGTTCCGCGAGCTCAGCGACGAACGCATCCGCGCCGCCTACCTGCGCGAGGACGAGGAGAAGTCCGAGGGCGCCCTGCCCCGCTTTGGCGGCAACCCGATCTCCGGCATGCGCAACGCCTTTGGCTGGCAGCTCCAGGGCTTCATCGAGGACGCCGAGGGCCGCCTGCGTGTCCAGACCGAGGAGGAGCACTACACCTGCATGGGCTGCCACTCGAACCTGGGCGTGACCGCGAATCAGAGCTTCGCCTACCCGCGCAAGCTCCCCGGCTCGGCGGGCTGGGGCTACCAGGATCTGCGCGGCATGCCCGACGTCCCGCAGATCGGGCACAGCCGCGGCGAGGTCGAGGTCGTGCTCGAGCGGGCCCTGGCCGGCGACGAGTTTCGGGCCAACACCGAGATGATCGCCCGCTTCTTCGACGAGTCCGGCGCCCTCGACCGCGAGGCCCTCGCCGCCGCCCCCGATCTCGCGGCCATGCTCATGCCCTCGCGCGCCCGCGCCCTGGCCCTCGCCAAGGCCTACCTGGTGGTCGTCCGCGAGCAGAGCTTCGCCCTCGGCCGCGACGTGGTCCTCGCGCCCTCCGGTAACGTCCACGAGCGCGTCGACGATGCCTCCACTGGGCTGTCCGAGGCCGACCTCGTCTACACGGACGGCATGCTCCAGCTCGACTGGGCCGCGGCCTCGAGTGCCCCGTGAGCTCGCGCGCGCATCGCCACCAACCGACGCCCACGCTGCTAGCCTCCCTCTGAGCCCCTCCTGGGCCCGCCGCTGGACGGATCCGGCGCTTTCCGCTACCCCACGCCTGCACCATGTTCCCCGATCCTTTTCACATTGGACCGCTGCGCATCGCCCCCTACGGCATCATGGTCGCCCTCGGCCTGCTCGCCGCCATCGTCCTCGGGGGTCGGGAGAACCAGCGCATCAAGCTCATGGCTCCCGAGCTCTGGGAGAAGGTCGCGCTGTGGACCGTCCTCTGGGGCCTGATCGTCTCGCGCCTCTTCTACGTGTTCACCGAGCTCGACCGCTTCCTCGAGGGGCCGCTGTGGAAGATCTTTGCGATCTGGGAGGGCGGCCTGGTGTTCTACGGCGGCCCGATCGGCGCCGTGCTCTACCTGTGCTGGCACTTCGTCATCCGCCGGCACCCGCCCATGGAGCAGCCGCGCGGCAGCAAGCGCAAGGCCATCGAGATCTCGATGCGCGAGGGCTGGACGCGGATGCTCCGCTTCTTCGACCTCGGCGCGCCCTTACTGGCCCTGGCCCACGCCTTCGGGCGGATCGGCTGCCTGTTCGCGGGCTGCTGCTACGGCGCCGCGCACGAGGGCCCGCTGGCCCTGCACTACCCGGAGAACAGCCCCGCCTACGCCGGCGGCATCGGCCGCTACCCCATCCCGGTGCTCGAGTCGGGCATCGAGTTCACGATCTTCGCCTGGCTGTTCTTCCACGTCCGGCTCAAGAAGCGCTTCCACGGCCAGGTCATGCTCCAGTACGTGATGCTGTACCCGGCGGCGCGCTTCGTGCTCGAGATGTTCCGCGGCGACGCGATCCGCGGCTACGTGTTCCGCCTCGAGACCCCCGGCCTCAACGAGGCCCTCGGCCTCGACCCCAACATCCCGGTGATGATGACCACCAGCCAGTTCATCTCGCTGATCGTCGTCACCCTGTCCGCCGTGCTGATCATCGTCGGCAAGCGCGTCAGGGCCGAGGGCATGGTTCAGGAGACCGTGTGGTGGGAGGACGAGGACGAGGACGACGAGGATGAGGACGGCGAGTACGAGGACGGCGAGTACGAGGACGAGGACGACGACGACGACGACGAGGACGCGCAGGAGGCCGAGGCCGAGCGTCCCAGCCCGAGCTGATCGACCTCGAAGCCCCAACAAAAAGAGCGTCACCGCTTGTCCGGTGACGCTCTTTTTCGTTGGGGCTTTTTCTCTAGGTGGATCGCTTGCTCGGCAAAGATCCGCAGCGCACGCGCTCTCCCATCACGCACATGGTGAGTTCGCGCGAAGCTCAGACTTAGAATTTATAGGCGAAGCCCACACCACCGCGGAAAGAGAAGCCCGCGCCCGTGTTGTCGCCGTCGGTCCACACGTTCCAGCCCACGAACCCGGGCTCGAAGTACACCACCCAGTGCTCCTCGATGTAGAGCCGCACCGCCGGGCCAAAGGTCTGGGCGAACTGGAAGAAGTAGGGCGAGAAGTGGAAGTCGTTGTGGACGACCGGGGAGAAGGTCAGCGCGAGGTTCGACCACGGGTCGATCTCGTAGCCGAGCTCGAAGCCGCCGCGGCCCCAGACCTCGCGGTAGAAGTCGCGATCGTCATAGTGGTAAGCCGCCCCACGCCCGTGAAAGCTCACCGCGGGACCGATGTTCAGGCCCATGTAGAGCCCGCTGAGCTGACCGATCCGCCCCGTATTCGGCAGGTGGAAGCGCCAGTTGAAGGCGGGGATGAAGGCGTCGGGGTTGAAGGCCCCGTTGAGGCTCATGCCGATCTCGTGAACGGTGTTGGTCTGGCCTGGCTGCAAGCTCGCGGGGGGGTTCGCCACGCTCGCCTGGCCGGCCTGGGCCGTCGAAGAGAAGCAAGTCAACGTCGCCGCAAAGGCGAGCGAGAGGAATAGGGGGAGCCTTCGAACTCGCATCGCCGTCTATGTAGCAGCTTCTTTGACCGATGCTCACGGGGAGGCCCGCGGCGAGGCCCTCCCCGGCCCACACAGGGCGAGGCGACGTGCGATTGCGCCCAGCGTCGGGGCTTGGAATTAAAAGCGAAAGCCGCCCGTGACGAACACGCCGCCATCGCGCCGCGGCGCGACCACGAGGCCGGGCTGATGTCGACGCAGCGCTTTCGCGGTGGTCTTGGGCACCCGGTGGGTGTTGAGCAGCAGGCCAAAGGTGATCGTCGAGACCGCGGCGATCGGGGCGACGATCAGCATCATCGCCGAGCCGACGGAGGCATAGACGTCGGCCTTGTTGCAAACCTCCGTGACCTCCGCGTTGGTCACGGCGCCGGAATCGTCGGGGCTGGGCTCGGCCCGGGCCAGCGCACACAAGTCCCCCTTCGAGTTGGGATCGATGTCGTTGCTCGGCTTCTGATCCGTCAGGCTCTCCTCCGCCGCCGTGATCAGCTCCTCATGGACCGAGCCGTTTGCGCGAACCGCCATCCCAAAGCCCAAACCAACGCCGATCGAAGCCAAGAACACCCCACCGCTGACGCCGACGCCCGCCAGCTTCCAGCGCGGGATCGGGCGCTCCATCTTTCCCCAGGCCAGGCGGGTGTCCTGCGTCGCGCTCAGCTCCCCATGAGCCAGCGAATCGTCGCCGGCGGACGCGAAGCCCTGACCATACTCGATGCGCGCCCCGTCCAGCGTGAGCACGAGCTCGCGGGTCAGCGGATCGCCCTCGTTCGAGGTCACGTGGACCAGGTGCGGGCCGAGGTAGAGCGAGACCTCGTCGCCCATGATCGCGTTGCCGTCGACATAGATCCCACACGCGACCTTGCAGTCGACCGCGAGGGTGGCCTGGCCGAGGGCCTCGAGGGCCGCGAGCCTGCGCTCGTAGAAGTCGCCGAGCGTGGGCCCGAAGCGCTCGATGGGCAGCGGCGCGATGCCGATCCCGAAGATTGCGTCGTCCATGACCCGGCCGGCCGCGCCCTCGTCTCCCTGGGTGAGGTAGAGGCGCGCGAGGCTGAGCTGGGCGAAGGCCCGCTGCTCGTGGCCCTTCGTATCGATGGCGAGCTCCATCGGGAAGCGCTCGACCCCCTCGACCGCCTGCTCGAGGCGATCGATGGTCGCGGCGCTGGTGCTGCGCTTGGCTTGCTCCGCGGCCGCCTCGAGCTCATCGACGGCCTCGGCGTAGCCCGCAGGGGGCTCGGCGAAGGCGAGCAGGCTCGAGAGCATCAGCTGGGATATCGACATCGGTCCTCGCGATATCACTCGACACACGCCCGAACCAAGCGTTCATCGAGCTCGACTCGGTGACATCTATGAGGCGTCGACCTACCCACGCGACTCCACCCGGAGCGGCGGACAGGCCCAACACTCAAGGCAGGCCCGCGGCCACCGTCTCGCGCTGCGCCTCGAGCCAGGCGTCGAAGTCTTCATCCGGGCCCGGAGACTCGACCGCCGGGTGGACGCGAATGCCCATGTGTACGTTGGCCTGAAAGGGCAGCCCGCCGTAGGCGAAGAGCTTCGATCCCCCCCACATCGAGACGGGTAGCACCAGACAGGGTCCGGTGGTGTCGAGCAGCGCCTTGACCCCACCGTGCTTCCAGGCCTTTGGTTTGCCGTCCTTGGCCCGGGTGCCCTCGGGGAAGATCGCCACGCTCCAGCGCTCGCGCTTGGCCTGGCGACCGAGGCGCTCGATCTCGGCGATGGCCTCGCGCGGGTGCTTGCGGTCGATGATCGCCGAGCCGCTGGCCTGGAGCAGGTAGGAGACGCTCGGCCAGCCGCGGCCGAGCTCGCGCTTGGCCACGTAGCGCGGCTGGATCGCCCGCAAGGTCGTGCTCAGCACCGGGACATCGGAGAAGCCCTGGTGGTTGGCGAGGACCACGTAGCGCTCGCGGCTGCTGACGTGCTCGAGGCCGTGGACCTCGAGGCTCGCTCCGGTCAGGCGCAGCGACATCCACATGAGGTCCGCGAGCACGTGGCCGGCGTCCATCAGGTCCTCGCGGCTGCCCTTGGCGCCGATCACCCGCAGCGGGACCTCGAAGCCGAGCATGGCCGACGCCAGGCTCACGCTCGCGGGCACCGAACGCACCCAGTCGATCAGCTTCGCGTTGTTCGAGTTCTCGAGTCGACTGGCCACGGTGAGACCAGGGTAACACCGCGCTCGCGCCGACTTCGAGCCAACTTCGAGCCGGTCGAGCCGGCCAACTCTGCGCTACGCGAGCGCGACCCTTGACCCTCACTGCCGCCCTCGTTACGCGCATCAATCGCCGCCGGCTTCTCGTATCATTCGGGTCAATCGTCATGCTCCGCGACGCCGCACAAGCTCCCACCCTCCCCGGCAAGCTGCCGCTGTTTGGACACCTGCCCGCGCTCGCCCGCGACACCCTCGGGGTGCTGCGCAAGGCCCAGCACGAGATCGGGCCGGTGTTTTGGTACAACGCCGGCTTCCGCGACGCGCCCACGCTGATGGTCCTGGGCGAGGAGGGCTTCTCGGTGCTGCGGACCAAGCGGGCCGACTCCTCGCACATGGCCGACTTCGACCTCTTCCTCGGCGGCTCCATGCTGACCCTGGACGGCGCCCCGCACCGCCGCGTGCGTGGCGTGAGCGGCCCGGCCTTCACCCCCGCCGGGCTCGGCCGCGCCCAGGTCGGCGAGATCATCACCCAGACCGTCGAGCGTCGCCTCGACACCTGGCGCCCGCGCGCTCAGATCGACGTCGTGGGCGAGGCCAAGGTCATCGCCCTCGAGGTCATCTTTCGGGTCATGGGCGTCGAGGTCCGCGACCTCCCCGACTGGTCGCGCTGGTACGGCGAGTACACCCTGGGCGCGATCAGGCTGCCCTTCGAATTCCCCGGCTCACCGCGCTGGCGAGGCGGGCGGGCGCGGGCCTGGCTCGAGGAGCGCATCCGCGAGATCGTCAATCAAGCCCGGGCCAAGGACGACCGCGACAGCATCGTGGGCGCCATGGTCCACGGCCACGACGAGGGGGGCATCGGCCTGTCCGAGCGCGAGCTGATCGACAACCTGCTGATCCTCGGCTTCGCCGGCCACGAGACCACGGCCTCGACCATGGCCTGGTCCATGCTCTACCTCGCCCAATACCCCGAGTACTGGGATCGGCTGTGCGAGGAGGCCACGGCCATGGACGAGGTCCCCAACGACTACACCCAGCTGGCCGAGCGCGCGCCCCTGGCCGCCGGCGTGTTCCGGGAGAGCCTGCGCCTGTACCCCCCGGTGTCCACGGACACCCGCCACATCAACGCCGAGCTCGAGCTCGAGCGCAGCGGCTACCGCGTCCCCGCCAACACCATCGTCGGCACCAGCTTGATGCTGCTCTCCCGCGACCCCAACCACTACGAGGACCCCGAGCGCTGGCTCCCCGAGCGCTGGCTCGGCCTCGAGCGCAAACCCACGGTCGTGGAGAACTGCCAATTTGGTGGCGGCGCCCACTTTTGTCTCGGCTATCACATGGCCCTGCTCGAGGGGACGCTCTTCTTGGTCCACGCCGCTCGGCGCCTCGCTGCCTGGGGGCTGCGGCCCAGGCCCCAAGGCCCGATCCCCAAGCCCAAGTTCGTGCCCCTCACCCAACCTCCCCGCAAAGTGAAGCTCGGCCTGGCCTGACGATGGCACCCCTCACCAGGCTCACCTCACCCTGCCTCCTCGCCCTGTTGGTGGCCAGCGTGGCTTGCCACAGGCAGGACACCGCGCCCGCGCAGGCCGCCCCCCCTGAGACCGCGGCCGAGCCCGCCGGAGCACAGACCGGTGACCCTACCCAGACCGAGGACGTCTGGGTGGAGAGCGAGGGCGAGGGCGTCCTGGCGACCAAGGAAGACTGCGTCCGGCTGGGCGAAATTTTCGCCGTGTTGTTCATCGAGGAGGCCGAGCGCGATGAATACCCCCTGGCGCACGAGATCCTCGTGGACGCCGCTGCTGTGGGCAAAGAGGAGCTCATCCAGGCGTGCCAAGCCAATCCTCCGCCCAAGGCGGCCATGGAGTGCGCGTTCTCTGCGCGGAGCATGGTCGAGCTGGAGCGGTGCTGAACCCGAGTGAAATTGGGCCTAGCTTGACCCTCGGTGTCCAGGTACCTTCCGTGACATGCGCGTTTTCACCAAGTCCCTTCCCCTCTGCCTCCTCGCCCTGACGCTGGTCGCTCCGGCCTGCGACAAGCAGGAAGACAAGGCCGAGGACAAGAAGGAAGAGAAGACCGAAGAGAAGGCCGACGCCAAGAAGGAAGGCGTCTCCGTGCAAGCCGGCGGCACCAAGGTCGAGGCTGGCCCCGATGGCGCCAAGGTCGACACCGAGGGCGCCAAGGTCGAGGCCTCGGCGCACGGCGCCATGGTCGAGGCCAAGGACGGCGAGGGCAACGAGGCCAAGGCCGGGCCCGCGGGCACCGAGGCCAAGTCCGCCGACGGCGCGTCGGTGGTCACCGACGAGCACGGGAACGTCAACGTCAAGACCCCCGACGGCACGACCGTCGACGTCAACGCTGGCAACGTGAAGATCGGGCAGTAGCCCAAGCCCATCGCCACAATCACCAAAGTAGACGCGGCCGGCCGAGGGAGACTCGCCGGCCGCGTCTCGTATTTGTTCGCTGCCCGCGGCCGCGCTCAGCCGACACCGAGCGCCTCGCCGGCGCCGACGTGCTCCTCGCCCGCCGCGATCGCGGCCGTGAGCACGGCTCGCCAGTCGGCCTCGGCCTCCAGGCTCGCGAGCAGCGAGTTCATGCCAAAGAGGATCCGGCTGAGCAGCACCAGGCCGCGGCGCTTGGGCTCGCGCCAGCCGATCCGCAGCAGGTTCTTGGCCACGGTCATCTTGATCTCGAAGGTCAGCTCCGACAGCCGCGTGGTGTAGTCGCGGGTGTAGCGGTAGGGCTGGGGGGCGAGGACCGGCTCGAAGCAGTAGAGCACGAAGCGCTCGATGATCTCGCGCAGCGGCTCGGAGCAATCTTCGGGGAACTCGAGGCCTGCGGCGAGCGCTCGCCACAGCGCCGGCCCGCGGTCGCCCGAGAGGATCGCCGTGATCACCCCACGGAAGGCCGCGCGGGCGTCCTCGTCGAAGGTCTGCACGCAGCCGAAGTCGAGGAAGACCACGCGATCCTCCCCGGGGAACAAGAAGTTCCCGGGGTGTGGGTCGGCGTTGAACATGCCGTGCACGAGCAGCGAGCGGAACACGAAGCCGAACAGCACCTCGCCCACGGCGTCGCGGCGCGCCGCGTCGGGCTCGTGCGCGGGCGTGAGCGCGTCGAGGCTCTGGCCATGCATGTAGGCGGTGATCAGCGCCCGCTCCGTGCTCAGCTCGCGGTGGACCGCGGGGATCAGCACGCGCGGGTCCCCGGCCCAGCGCGCCGAGAAGGCGGCCATGTTCTCGGCCTCGATGCGATAGTCGCACTCCTCGGCGATGCGCCCGAGGAAGTCCTCGATCATCACCTTGCCCTCGACGTTGGGCAGCAGCTTGAACATGGTCCGGGCGATGCCGCCGGCGTTGGCGAGGTCGCTGCGCACGGCCTCGGCGATGCCGGGGTATTGGACCTTCACGGCGACCTCGCGGCCGATCCCCCCCTGCCCCGCCCCGTCTGCGGCCGAGGATTCGGCCCAAGTCTCGGCCCAAGATTCGGCCCAAGATTCAGTGAGCGTCGCCCGATAGACCTGGCCGATCGAAGCCGCCGCGATCGGCTCGCGCTCGATGCTCGCGAACACCTCGTCGAGAGGGCGGCCGAGGGCAGCCTCGAGCGTGGGCGCCATCTCCTCCCAGGCCAGCGGCTCGGCGCTGACCTGAAGGCGCGAGAGCAGCTCGGCGTAGACCGCCTGGGCTTGGGGCGGGACGAGCCCGTCCATGAACGAGAGGATCTGCCCGACCTTCATGGGCAGGCCCTTCATCTGCGCCATGGTCTCGAACAGCTGCTCGGCCGTGCGCCGGTGCAGCGTCATCATCGCCTCCTCCTTGCCCGCGCGCAGGCGCTTGCCCGCGAGGCCGACGGCCGTACCACCGAGGCGAGCCGCGAGGCCGCCGAGCTTGGCCAGCCGCCCTGCGCGACCCGTCTTGATGCCCATGGCCGAACTATCCCACCGTCTTCGCCGGAGTCGACCGCCCCAACGGCGTTTGCTGGCGCCCCCAGGTCTCGAGCCCTCGGCCATGGAATTTGTGTAACCTGGAGACATGCGCACGAGTGTCACCGAGCTTCGCGTCCTGCGGATGGCCCTGCTGGCGGCCCTGGGCTTCGATCTAGCAGCCTGCGCCGACGACTCGTCCAGCGACGACGAGGGCAGCAGCGGGAGCGGACCCGAGACCAGCGGAGAGGGCGAGAGCGCCGAGTCGGAGTCCGGATCGACCGGGAGCGACGCCGAGTCCGGCTCCGCCGAGTCCGACTCCGAGTCCAGCTCGACCGACTCCGCCGACACCGAGACCGACTCGACCGACACCGGCGTCGATCCCTACACCTGCGAAGATCCCCAGCCGATCTTGCAAGCTGGCACCGAGCTCCCCAGCGGCTTCGTGACCTGCGCCGACGGCTTCGTCCACCGCGTCGAGGCGGTCGAGTGCGCCGCCCCGCAGCCCGCCGACGACGAGACCTGCGACGGCGTCGTGGATGCCATCTGTCAGACCGGTGACGACTGTACGGCGCAAGGCTACGCCGCCTGCAAGCAGGACATGTGGGGGCAGTGCACCTGCCAGTACGGCTGCGCTAGCGACGATGACTGCGACGCCGGGGAGATCTGCGCGTGCGCGGGCGTGTTCGACGATCAGCCCAGCTGCATCCCGGCGGACTGCACCGCCGACGCCGAGTGTGGCCAGGGTCTTTGCGGGCTGAGCAAGTACGAGGGCTGCTGCGACAACAGCTACCACCTCGCCTGCGCCGCGCCCGACGAGGCCTGCCACACCAACGCGGACTGCGGCGCGGGCTCGTGCCTGGAAGACGTCCCTGAGCCCATCGTCGACTACCAGTGCTCGGAGAGCGAGGGCGCGTGGACCTGCGGCCCGCCCGGGTGGTGCGGCTGCGACTGCGGGCGCCCGCTGATGATCGACGGACAGCCGCGGGTCGCCGGGCCCTCGCGCCGCGCCGACGCCAGCTGGATGGCGGTGGGGATCGAGCCCGAGCTGCGCGAGCTCGACGCGAGCCTCCGCGCCCAGCTGGCCGCGCGCTGGGCCGAGATCGGCCGCTTCGAGCACGCCTCCGTGGCCTCCTTTGCCCGCTTCGCCGCCCAGCTCCAGGCCCTCGGCGCCCCACCGGCGCTGCTGCGCGAGACCGCCGCGGCCATGGCCGACGAGGTCGAGCACGCCAAGCTGGCCTTCGCCCTGGCCGCGGCCTACGCCGGCGCGCCCGTGGGCCCGGGACGCCTCGACCTGCGTGGGGCCGGCGTGAGCGCGCGAGCCCAGCTCGTCGCGGCGCAGATCGTCGACGCGCTGATCGTCGAGGCCTGCGTGGGCGAGACCCTCGCGGCCCTCGAGGCCCTCGAGGCCGCGCGCTGGGCAGAAGATCCGAGCGTTCGCGCGATCCTGACGCGCATCGCCGACGACGAGCTGCGCCACGCTCGACTCGGCTGGCGAGCCCTGGCGTGGCTGCTCGAGCGCGGCGGAGACCAGCTGCGAACCGCCGCCAGCCGGACCTTCACCCTGACCATGGCCAAGATGCGCGCCGAGCCCGAAGCGCCCCCAGCCGAGCGCGCCTCGAGCCTCCTCGCCCACGGCCACCTCGACGCGGCGCTGCGCCAGCAGGTGCGCGCGCGCGGGCTCGCCGAGGTCGTCGCCCCTGCCGCCCGCGCGGCGCTCTCTCCCAGCACGAAGATCCGCGCCGCGTCGCTCGCCTGAGCGCTCGCCCATGAGGCGCTCGAGGATGAGGACTCGAGCGCCGCGAGGATCCCCCCTATTGCGCGATGCTGTTCCGGTACTCTCGCGGGCACATGTTGACGAAGCGTCGAAAGGTCTTCTCGAAGTGGCTGAGATCGCCAAATCCAGTCTCGCTGGCGATGTCCGTAATCCGACGTGGGTGACCGGTGTGCGTGAGTAGCCGCTTGGCCTTCTCGATGCGCAGCCGAGCGAGCAAGGTCTTGAACTTGATGCCCACGGATGACTTGAACAGGTAAGAGAGGTGCGAGTTGCTGAGGTGGGCGCGCTTGCCCAGTATGTTCAGGGTAACCCGCTCCTGGTAGTGCTCGCACATATAGATCAGCGCGCGCTGCAGCCCCTCGTGGAGCCCCTCGAAGCGCGCGTAGTCGCGCTCGGCCATGACCGCGATCCACTCGTCGAGGTCGTTGAAGCTCGGTGGCGCAGACCGCCGGTCCCCGTCCCCCTCCCCGTCTTCGTCTCCGTCTTCGTCCGCCTCCTCGATGAGCAGCTTGCCCGCGTGGCGCTCGACATCGGTGAGGCCGAGCGGGTTGCTCTCGCTCATGACGGCGAGCTGCAAGATCACGCGCTCGAGCTCGAGGACGTTCCCCGGCCAGGTGTAGGCGGTGAGCAGCGTCGAGAGCTCGTCGCTGCAACTTCGGAGAGGGGCGCCCCGCTTCGAGTGCGCCTCGTGGTGCTCATGCAGCACGTGACGGGCGATGTCGACGATGTCGCAGCTGCGACTGCGCAGCGGCGGGATGACGATCTCGAGCACGTCGAGGACCGTGAGCAGCGTGGGCGAGAACTTGCCCTCGCGGTACAGATGGGTGAGGTCCTGGGTGGTAGAGGCGATCAACCGAAGGTTGGCCGTGCCGGAGGTGAGCGGCGAGCCAAACAGCGCAGGCAAGCCAGACATCAGCGCGCGCTGCGTGGCCGGTGTGAGCTCGTCCACCCCGCACAAGAACAGGGTCGCCTGCGCCTCGGCGAGTCGCTCGAGCTTCTCGGCGATGTCCTCGGGACCGAGCGCCGCGCAATTGAGGATCAAGAAGTCCCCCTCGCTAGTGGAGGATCCGCAGTGCAATGCGACAGCGGCGGTCAACACTTCGGTGCCGAACTCGCCGCGGATCACGACCGGCAGCTCGGTCTCGCAGGCCCGCTCGACTTGGTGTTCGACGGCACGCAGCGAGGGGCTGAGCCCGATGAAGGTCTGGGTCACGCCCAGCGTCTCCCGCGACCATCGCCGGACCTCATGACGCTGGATGAGCAGGCCGAGGTCGTCGGCAAAGGCCCGGCAGCGCTCGGCGCTTCGCTTTTTATCGAGCTCCCATCCCCAGCGCACACACAGCTCGCCCATGGGCTGCGCTGCGTAGGTGATCTTCATGCGTGTCTCTCGCGTGTCGCGTTTGAGGTATCGAGCGCCCCCGTCGAGCTCGAGCGTGTCCACGAGCAAGTAGGTCCCGTCTTCGCAACGTTGACAGTGCAAGTCTCCGCGCTCGTCGAGGAGCAGGCTCACAGACTCGGCCTCACACGAGGCGCCGAACTCCCGCAGCACAGAGGCCAAGAGGGACTGGAGGTCGAAGGTCGAGCAGTAGGCCCTACGAGATACGCTCCATCCAGGCGCGCTCGTGCCCCCGCCCCCCCCGGCCATCAACACGTGGCTCTTGCGGTGTATCGACATGGGTCGACCTCGGATCAACCTATCGGAGTCCATTGCGTCAGCTCTCGAAATTTCATCGGGCAAATCCGGGCCACTCGTGGCTGGCATGCCGATGAAGATCTGAATTATAGCGAAACCGCCGGCCCAAACCTGGGGCATGGGGCGCGAGTATGGGCATCTTCGCCATATATGAAGCGGCATCTTTCGCCACGGCACAACCATAGTATCAAACTCATAATCGAGGAAGACGAAATCCACAGCGCTCGAGCCATCCGAGCACGTCCAAACCTCGGACCCGCCGCAGCCCTCGACGCACCCCATCTTCAATTCACAGAATGTCTTGGGCATGGCTCACGCCGCTTCGTCCGGGTTGAAGTCGGGCGATCTCGAGACGAGCGGGCCACCGCGGCACAGATCTAGTGTGCGCGGCAGAGGACTTGAAGGGCCCCAGGCTTGGAGCACCGGCCGCTGACTTCGTTGCTCGTCAGTCATTTGTGCCCGACAAACTCCCTCCTCGCGCCTCGTCAGCAACCGGCGGTCAGGCGCCTGGGACCCTTCAAGTCCTCTGCCGCGCACACTAGATCTGTGATCGGTTTGAAGGCGCGCCGTCAGGTGCGTCTGGGCGGTTCCGTGGCGAGGAGCGAGGCCGAAGCTGTGGTGGACCCACTGCGAGCGCCGAGCGACAACGACCACGGGGCCGCCAAGATGTGCCTGGCGGTGCGAATTCAAACCGGTCGCCGCTCTAGAGCACCGCGCCGCTCCCGTGCATTTTGATGTTGTCCCAGCAGTCAGTGTCACCAGGTTCGAGCGTGGGTGACATGTTTCCCTCACCGAACCATATCCAACCCAACCGATATACACATCTGCACGTGTTTCCCTAAATTTACAAAGACAGATCTCACCGACAATACGACGATTCAATTCACCATCCTAAAAGGCTGGCCCTCCCAGCCCACCCCTACCGCAGATCAATATCAAATATACATAATTAGAGTGCAAGGCATCCAACAACCAACCCGAGGGTCTGCCCCCACCCTGCGCTGGCCTCGCGGACTCGTACACGAGGCGAGCATCTCCAGAAAAATCCACGATCGACAATCAGAGCTTAAACATGACAACGGCTAAACACTCCAGCGATATATCAAGGCAAATCACAGCATTCACCAATCGCGACGTCTTCGCGCGTGTTATCTGGGGTTCATCGCTCGTCACGAGACCCCGGCTCCGCGGACCAAGGCAAGATCACGCATGGAAACTCGACTCAACTTCATCAACAGGTCCGAGGACGGAAACAAGAGCGAGATCGTCATCTTTCAGAAGAACGTCGCTACGAACCTCGAGGAGTTGGACATTGCATGGAAGGTGATTCGCTACTGCGGCCGTGGCTGCAACCACCCCTTCCTCTATCCCCTGGACTTCGAGATCAGCACCAGCGACGACTACGGAAACTACTCTCCCCGGATCCCGGCGAAGGATGGACAGCACTTCACGGTGCTCTCCACCCCCATCGGAGGACGGATGCTGCGACGCGGGCCGGCGGCGAACTCCTCGGTGAGGGACATCGAGGTCACGAACGGCTTGCCGCGAGGGGCGATCAACGTCAACATCTTCCGCGGTGGCAAGATATTGGCGCGCAAGACCGCGGTAGTGCCCGGACAGAAGGCCGTATTTCAATTCCAGCCTACGATCTGGGTCGGTGTGGTCTCGCAGGTGAGGGAGGGGCAGTCGCTGAACTCGGCGGTGATCAGCGACGTGAACACGGAGTTCTCGCTGCTCGGCATCGCGAGCGCGGACATCGTGATGACTGGCGGAGGCTGTGGGACCAGCGCCAAGCGCTACGAATTCGAACTCGAGAACATCGTTCCCTTCTGAGCGAAGGGGGGGAGGCGCCACCCTCGATTTGGCGTGCAGACCGGCAGTGCGGTGCGCTGCGATATCGACAAGGAAAGAGAACGTGGACATTCAGCTCAACTTCATCAATCACTCGAACGACGCCAACAACTCGGAGATCGTCATCTTTCAGAAGAACGTCGCGACGAACTTCGACGAGCTCGCCGTAGCCTGGAAGGTGATCCGCTACTGCGGCCTGGGTGACAACCACCCCTTCACCTATCCCATGACCATGTACGTCTCGGCCAGCGACAGCTATGGGAACTACACTCCGCGGCTGGAGGCAGAGAACGGCCAGCTCTTCAAGATGTCGCTCACCGCCTCCGGCGACACGCTCGGGCAGGCGGGCGCGAGCACGAGCGCGAGCGAGGTGCAGCTCCTCAACGATCTGCCGCGCGGGGCGATCACCGCCAACATCTACAAGGACGGGCGGCTGCTCGCGACCAAGACCTCGATCGCGCCGCAGCAAAAGGCGGTGTTCCAGTTCAAGCCCACGATCTGGATCGGCGTGGTCTCTCAGGTCACCGAGGGCCAGGTGATGAACTCGGCGATCATGTCGGCGGTGAACACCGAGCTCTCGCTGCTCGGCATCGCGAGCGCGGACATCGTGCTCACGGGCGGCGGCCCGGGCCGGCAGTCCAAGCCCTTCGAGTTCAACCTCGAGAACGTCATCATGGCCTGAACGTCGTCGGCGGTGCCCGCCCCCGCGCCGGGGGTGGGCGCCGCCCCCACTTTCCCTCGCCGCGGTGCTCGGAGGTCGTCATGAACGAAATGGTCAAAAGGATCTGGACTGCCCTCGACGGCGCCCTGATCTTCGAAATCACCATCAGCCGCGATCCGAGCGAATCGAGGCCCTCCGTGGTCGAGATCACCTGCACCTCGAGTCCGCTTTGCAAGCCGCAGCTCGTCACGGTCCAGGGCCTACGGCCCACGCCGTTCAACGTGCGCTTCACCTCCGGCTGCTACGCCTCCGGGCATTTTCAGCAAAAGAGCGGCCTGAACATCAACGGCGTCGACAACACGGGGATCTTCGCCGACATGCACTTCGGCATCAACGGCCTCTACGACAGGACCCACTTCGAGGGGATGATGGTCGTATGCCCCAGCCGCCGGGGTCACGAGCCGGTCTGGCCGCCGCCGCCCGACGAGCCCACGGACTCGGAGATCCCCGCGCTGCGTGATCCAACGGAGCCCGGCAGCCCGATCCCGATCGTCTCGAGCGAACCCGGCGAGCTCTTCACCTACGTCTACGTGCGACGCTGGCCGCGAGTCAGCGAGGAAGCGCTCGCGTACGCCTTCATCGAATACCGCGAGAGCAGCCCGCCAGCGAGCGGCTTCTACCAGGACCTGGTCGTGGCCAGCAGCGTGGGTCGGCGTCCCGCCGAGGCCCTCGCGCTCGCCTTCATCGACGGCGCCCCGCCCTACGCCGGCGTGTTCGTCTCGAGCATGGGGGAGCTCAGCGGACCGGTGCGCGACTTCGCTACGCTCGCGGATCGAGTACGACGCTCACCCTCGGGATCGGAGCGCCGGCTCGCGCAGCTCGAGCCGCTCCTCACCGAGCTGTTCGCTCGCTACGACGACGCGCCGGCCTATCTCGAGAGCGCCAGCTACCGCGCCGAGCTCGATCGGATCTGGCAGAGCTACTTCGCGCTGGTCGTGATCCTCGGCTACGACGAGTCGCTGCTCATCGACCTCGTCGAGACGCTGTGGCTGGCCCACCTGATCCAGCGATCCCTGACGACGAACGCCGAGGGCGAGCTGGTCGTCAGCGAGCTGAGCCCCGAACAGCTCGTCGAGCTCGCCAACGCCACGATCATCCTCCCGCGCGAGGTCTTCCCGCTGCCGCCGGCGGAGGGCGGCCAGGCCTCGGCGTCCCGCGCGGGCGAGCGCGGGTGGATCGAGCCCTACGCCATCGGCGACCTGCAGATGGTCCGTCAGCGGCTGCGACGCTATGCCGCCGGCGAGATCGCCCGCGTCGAGAACGTGATGCGAGGCGAGCGACGCGAGAGCTCTCGCCGCCAAACCCACCGCCAGGTCGAGCTCCGCGAGCAGCGAGGTGACGAGGAGCAGGTCGTCGAGAACGAGGATGGCGACGAGCGCTCGAGCCTGCTCGAAGAGACGCTCAGGACCCTGGGCGAGCGCTCGCAAACCAACGAGTACAACGACTTCAATGCCAACTACGGCCCGCCGACGCAGGGCACGTTCAACGGCAGCTGGACGCGGACGGAGACGGCGTTGAAGCCGGAGTTGGAAGATATCACCCGCTTCGCCCGCGAAGTCCTCAACAAGACCGTCAGCCGCATCAGTCGCCGCGTCGGCGTCGTTCGGACGAGCAGCACGATGAGCCAGGTCGAGGAGGTCGCGTCCAGCGTGATCGACAACAGCACCGGCGACACCAACCTGCGCGCCGTCTTTCGCTGGCTCGACAAGGTCTACGAGGCCTACGTCGTCAATTACGGGAACCGGCTGATGATGGAATTCTTCGTCCGCCACCCGGCCACACGAACGATCGCTCAGGAGGCCGCGCTGGCTGGGCGGTGGATGGTCCGCCCGCCGCCGCCGCCGGAGCTCGGCATATTCTCCTTCGAGGACATCGATCGCAGCAACTACGCCAGGCTCTGCGCCCGCTACGGGGTCACCGAGCTCGAGCCGCCGCCGCTCACGGAGAAATTCGTGACGGCGACGCTCAGCGCCGGCCAGCATCAGCTGATCGTCGTGCCTGCCGGCTACCGCACCGTCGAGGCGAGCGTGAGCGTGGTGACGACGCCTCCGGGCCAGGCGCCGCCGCAGGTCATGGTCGGGCTGCAGACCTTCGACGCGAACGGAGCCCAAGCCTCGCTGAAGCCCTACGGCGACGACTCGACGCTCCCCGTCTCCGTCGCCGGCGTCGAGCCCAGCCTCTCGCCGCCTTCGGAGCTCCAGGCCCAAGTCAACGTCGAGGTCCGCTGCGAGCCCTCGGCGCGGACGATGGACGAGTGGCGCATCGCCACCTACGGGGCCGTCATCAAGGCCTATCACGCGCAGGCGGAGCGCTACTTCGACACCGCCGGGGTCGACGAGCGCGTCGCTCCCCGCTCCCCCCTCGCCAACCGCCAGCTCGAGCAGCGCGAACTCAAGGACGCGTGCATGGGCCTCCTGCTCGAGCGCGCCATGGCCCTGACCGGCGTCGGCGCGCCCGGACCCTCGACGCCCTCCTCTGCGCCCCGAGGACCGGACACGAGCTCGCCTCCGGCCTACGTCGTCGACGAGCCGCGCTATCTACAGTTCCTCGATCAGGCCCTCGAGTGGAGCGAGATGGCCTACCACTTCCACGTCAGCCCGCGCCTGGTCCGCGACCCGCATGGGCGGGCGGCCACGACCGCCGAGGATGATCCGCTCTTCACCAGCTTCCTGCAGGCGGAGCAGGCCCGAGTCCTGGTGCCCGTGAGCCCCGATCGGGTCATGGCCTTTCTCTACTTTTTTTCCGCCGGGATGATCTGGGACAGCGGTGATCGAAGGGTCCCCGCCCTCGACGACGAAGTCGCCCTGATCAACGATCTCAAACACAGGGCCCTCGAGGGCGAGGTCGAGCGCCGCGTCGGCCCGAGCTGGGAGATCGTCGTGCCGACCTCCATGCAGATCCTCGACGAGGACGCGGCGGTGCTCCCTCGTCTCGCCGCACCACTGGAGGACCTGTGATCGGCGAGAACCCGTGGCGACTCGGCTTCGTCCCACCGGGCTGGGGCGAGGTGCCCGTTGGCGCGCTGATGGCCTTCGCCGGCACCCTCGGCCCGCCCAACCCGGAGACGGCCAGTCCGCCCTGGCAGGCCAGCAGCCCTCCGGGCGACGAGGCCGGTCACGTGACCGAGAACCTCGAGGCCTGGGGCTGGATGCTCTGCGACGGGCGCGAGCTGAGCACCCAGCAGTACCCGGAGCTCTTCGCCGTGCTCGGCCACATCTACGGCGGCTCGGGAGGCAGCTTCTGCATCCCCGACTACCGCGGCAGCTTCTGGCGGGGGGTCGACGCGGGCGCCAGCGTCGACCCGGACATCGGCGAGCGGACGGCGGCACCCGGCGGGACGCAAGAGGGCGTGGGCTCGCAGCAGCCATGCGCGCTGCAGACTCACGAGCACACCTACATCACGGCGCCCACGACCGCCTCGCCCGCGGGCGACGACACCGTGGCAGCGGTCTCCGGCAGCAACGCGTGGACCGGAACGCCGACCAGCGATCAGAAGTCGCCGCCGGGGGTCGTCCTGGTCAGCGACCACGAGACTCGCCCCTCGAACATCTATGTCAACTACATCATCAAGTTCACCATGGGCCTTCGGTCCGTGGGCTGGTGATCGCTGAGACCAATTTTAGGAGAGATCCAATGCCGTACACCAACGTCCAATTCATCGCCTTCACCATCGACACCGCGCCGCTCGAGAACAAGGACGGCAGCTCGACCTACCTGGGCCTGCAGGACCCCCAACAGGACATCCAGGCGCGCTGCGAGCTGATGGCTCGCGCGATGCAGACCGCCTTGGACAACCTACCGACGAGCTCACCGCCGGAGGCGCCGGGCACCACGCTGAAGGTGTTCTTGGCCCCGGAGTTCTTCTTTCGCGGCTCGACGGGCGCCTACGAGATGGACGACGTCCAGTACGCGATCGCCCAGGTCCAGGCGCTGGCCGCCGACGCGCAGTGGCAAGACTGGGTGTTCGGCTTCGGCTCCATCCTCGGTCACTCCTCGCCGCACCTCGACACGCCGCCCTACGACATCGACCCCAACGCCGACAAGGAGGTCTACAACTTCACGCTGATCCAAGACGGCGGACCCGGCTCGAGCGGGGACCAGGGGGCGCGCGTGGTCATGAAGGAGCTGATGTCGGGCGTCGACTTCATCGCCGACAAGGCCACCGGCGAGGGCATGCTGCTGGCCAACGTCGACCACATGGAGCCCGCCGGCGCCGGCTCGGCCCGGCAGGAGCAGCAGGTCGTCAACTACGACGGCGCCGGGATCTTCGACCTCGCGGGCATCACCTGGGGCGTGGAGATCTGCCTCGATCACTCGGAGGACGTGAGCCGACTGAAGCAGTCGCCACAGGTCTACCCGGGTTCGCCCGAGGTCCAGCTCCAGCTCGTCCCTTCCTGCGGCATGGACATCCAAAAGGACAGCGTGATCACGATGAGCGGGGGCTACGTGTTCAACTGCGACGGACAAAGCGGAGGCAGCTCGGCGCTGGCGAAGGTCGCCGACGTGGACCCGGTCGACCTCGACGACATCAACAGCAGCTCGAGTCACCCCGTCGACGACGCGGACATCGTCCTCGGCGACGTGTCGCCGCCGCAGATCGTGCCGATCGCCGACCTCTACCAAGACGGAGCCGGGGAGGTCGTCATCTATCCCAGCCAGGTGCTGCCGGCGGCGGCCACGGTCGAGGGCTCGCTGCTTCAGCTGCATTGGCCGGCGAGCAAGGACTACCGCTTCGACTTCGATCTGATCTACGACGCCAACGGCGAGTACCAGACCTTGCTGTGCGCGCCGGTGAGCGGGAAGACCAACTTCTACGGCAACAAGTACTTCCTGCCCCTCGACATGGTGACCTGGTCGAAGGACGCGATCGCTCGCAAGAGCAAGACCCCCGACGTCGAGATCGCCGTCAAGCTGGTCGCGGGCACGGGCGGCTACGACTACGGCGTGTGGTGCAAGATCGAGGTCCCGGACTTCAACTTCGAGGGCGTGGCCTTCGAGTTCAACGACAGCGCCACAGACCCCCCGCCCCAGACGATCTGGTAGGCCGACGAGCAACGAGGAACGTCCGATGTCACTTCGCTCCGCCAGGGTCCTCGTCGGCGTGCACGCGAGCTCGGGCTCGTCGGCGGCGAACGAGACGCTGCTGGCGCTGCACGAGGTCACGGCGGCGCCCTTCGAGGCGACTCTGCTGATTGATCTGCCGCCCGACGAGGGGCCGGCCCTCGCTGGCGTGGCTGGGCCGAGGCGACTCGCTATCGCGCCTCCCGGTGGGGCGCCGGCAGCCTTCAACCACCTCGTCACCCAGCCCGCCGAGGTCTACGTCTTCCTCGAGGAAGGCGCGCGACCAACCCCGGGCTGGCTCACCCGGCTGCTGCGCGGGCTCGACGAGGACCCGAGCAACGGCCTCGCGGGGCCGTCCACAAACCGCTGCTGGAACGAGCAGCGCGCAGTCTCGAGCCGCGGTGCAGGAGCGCAAGAGCTCGAGCTCCAGGCCGAGTCTCTAGCCCGGCGCTTCGGCGACGCCACACGCTCGATGGCGCCGCTCCACAGCCTCTCGGACTTTTGCCTGGCGGTGCGCCGGGAGGTCGTCGCGGCGATCGGAGCGGCGGACACGGCCTACGGGCGCGGGCCCTGCTGGGAAATGGACTACGCCGCGCGGGCGGCGAGGGCCGGTTTTCGCAGCGTCTGGGTGCAGGCCGCCTTCGTGCATCGCAGCCCGCCGCCGGCCTCGCGCCTGGCCGCGGAGCGCGGGCTCTTCGACACCAACAAGGGGCTCTATCAGGATCGCTTCTGCGGCAAGCGGGCGACGCCCGCCGGCCGGGAGGCGCCCTACCACGAGCACTGCCGCGGGGAGGACTGCGCCGACTTCGCCCCGCTCGCCTCACTGCGCCTCCGCCTGCCCTTGCCAGCGCCCGCGAAGATCGAGACGGTTCGTGGCGAGCAGCCGCTGGTCAGCTGCGTCATGCCCACCCGCGGTCGGCCCGAGTTCGTCACCCAGTCGCTGGTCTACTTCCGCCGTCAAGACTACCCGCACCGCGAGCTGATCATCGTCCACGAGGATGACGCCGACCTCCCCGCGGGGATCGACGGCCCGAGGGTGCGAACGCTGGCGACCGACGAGCGCAGCATCGGCGGCAAGCGCAACGCCGGGGCCGAGCTCGCGCGCGGCGAGCTGATCGCTCACTGGGACGACGACGACTGGTACGGGGATCAGCGCCTCAGCCGGCAAGCGGCGCCGATCCTCAGCGGCGCGGCGGACATGAGCGGGCTCAACGACATGCTCTTCATGGTCATCCGCGACGCGGAATTTTGGTCTGTGACTCGCGCACTCTTTCGCAACCTCTTCCTCGAGAACGTCGCCGGGGGCACACTGATGTTCCGTCGCGAGCTCTGGGAGCGCGCCGGCCCCTACCCCTCGACCTCGATGCGCGAGGACGCGGAGTTCATGGCCGGGGCGATGAGCGCGGGCGCGCGCCTGTGTCGCCTGGGCGGCCGCGAGCTGTGCGTCTACGTCCGCCACGGGCACAACACCTGGCGCTTTCGTGAAGGCTACTACCTGCAACGCTCGGGCTGGTCGCGGGTGGCCGAGCCCGAGTTCCTGGCCCGTGATCGCGACTTCTACCTCGCCCGCGCGACGCGAGCGAAGGCGCCGAAGCTGCGCTCGGCGGAGCCGCTGGTCAGCTGCATCATGCCGACGGCCGATCGTCGGAGCTTCGTGCCGCGGGCGATCCGTCAATTTCTGGCCCAGAGCCACCGCGAGCGCGAGCTGCTGGTGATCGACGACGGCCGCGACTGCGTCGCCGACCTGATCCCCAAGCACGAGGCGATCCGCTACGAGCGCCTCGATCACCGCCTGACCCTCGGCGAGAAGCGCAACATCGCCTGCGAGCTCGCTCGCGGCGAGCTCATCGCCCACTGGGACGACGACGACTGGATGGCGCCGCAGTGGCTCGAGTCCCAGGTCGCCACGCTGCGCGAGCAGGGCGCGGAGCTCTGCGGCCTCGATCAGCTCTACTTCTACTCCCCGGGGACACGTCAGGCCTGGCGCTACGTCTACCGCGGCCTCGAGCCCTGGGTCTGTGGTGGCACGCTCTGCTACACCCGCGAGCTGTGGCAGCGGATCCGCTTCCCGCGGATCAACGTGGGCGAGGACAACGCCTTCGTGTGGAGCCGGCAGCCAAAGCGACTCGCGGTCAACGGGCGTAGTGACCTCTACGTGGCGATGGTCCACTCGGCCAACACCAGCCCCAAGGTCGTCGACGGCCGGAGCTGGACCAGCGTCCCGACCGCGCAGGTGGAGCGGCTGATGCTCTCGCCGGCGGTGGCCGCGACGCGAGCGCGTCGGGTGGGACCGTGATCCGCGACGAAGCGCGGACGAGGTCACGGGTCCCTTCGGCGAGCTTCGGAGACTACCCTCGATGGATCAGACCTTCGCCCGAGCAATCGACACAATCACTTGCTAAGTCTGTCGACACAATGAGGACATGAGGAGGAAGCATGCGATTCAGCAGCAGCGAGAAGAGTAGTGCGGACGCGGCCTTCACCGCGCTGCCGAGTAGTCAGCGCGAAAACATGCAGCAGAGCTCGGTGAGGCTCACGAACGGGACCTTCACCGGCTCGGGCGTGCTGGTGCTCGACTCCGACGGCGCACCGGGGATCCTGACCGCCAAGCACAATCTGTGGGTCAAGGGCGACATTCCTGAGCCGGGAGAGTGGGACTCGAACCAGGTCGAGCGCCTGAGCGCAGACTTCCTGACCAACCTCGACGTCGGCTATGGGCCTTTCAATGGCGCGAATCCGACTTCGACCCAGCGCCTGAGCGAGAGCAGCGCCGACATCGAGTTTCGCGCTGGCTACGGCAGCTGGGACTACGATCTCATGCTCATCACCTTCAAGACAAGCTCACTGCTTTGCGACTACATCAGGGCGAGCCCGCTCAACCGGATCGCCTATGACAAGAAGGACAGCGCCTTTTACAATCAGGGGAAGGCGGGAACCAAGGTCTACGTGACCGGCTTCGGGAATCAGGAGAATCAGCAGGGTAGTTCGCCCTCGCTCGATCACCCCTTTCAGGTCCGCGACTCCACGGTGAGTTCGCTCGTCGAGGGGGTCGAGCGCAACCCCGCGCCCCCACCGAAGAACTACAACAACGACGTGCTGATCATCGCCGCCTCCAACGTCTCGAGCACCGCCCCCGGAGACTCGGGCGGGCCCGTGTTCACGGTCTACAAAAACCAGGTCAAGCTGCTCGGAGCCACGCTCGGGGCCAATTTTTATACCGACAAGCTCGACCCCGAGGACAACGACAACATCGACAACAACGCCGCGACCTATATCTGGTACAGCGGCCAATCCTTCCTGGCAAGCGAGTATCAATCATGACGACACCAAACCTAATCAACGCTCCAACTCCGGATCTAACCCAGGGCTTCGACCGCTTCGGCCCCGTCTCCGCGCAGATGGCCAAGTCCGCCGTCAGCGAGGGCTACGCCTTCGTGGTCCGCTACGTCAACAACCTGAGCACACAGGAGATCGCCGATATCCTCGGCGCCGGGCTCGCGCTGATGCTGGTCCAGCAGGCGCCCTCGGCCTATGCCTCCTCCAGCGCCGGAAGCAGCGACGGTCAGGAGGCGGCCCGCCTCGCGCAGAGCCTCGCCGTCCCCCCGGGCATGTGCATCTTCGTCGACGTCGAAAACACCGCCAACAACACCAAGGCCGAGGTCACGAGCTATCTGCGAGGTTGGAGTTCGGCGGTCAGCGAGACCGGCTATGTGCCCGGCATCTACGTCGGTACGACGATGTTCACGGCGCAGGAGCTCTACGAAGACTTCGGCTTCGAGCACTATTGGAAGGCCGGCTCGCCAGCGAACACGCCCTTCGTCTACAAGCGCGGCTACCAGCTCTACCAGGTCGGCTCGGGACAGATCGCCGGCTTCGACGTGGACTTCGACCTCGCGCAGACCGACCTGCTAGGTGGCAGGTTGATGTGGCTGACCAGCGGCTGACGCCGCAGCCGACGAGGACGACAACTGGCTCGGCTGATAGGAAATCTCGTCAGGTGCGGGGAAAAATACAGACTCTCAGAGCTCACGGACGATCCGCGAACCCAGGGCCATGCACAGCGCGCCCAGGCCGAGCAGCGCCAGGCAGGGCCCCGCGACCTCCACGAGCCCAGCCCCGCGCCAGACCGCGCCCTCGATCGCCCGCAGCCCCCACGCGACCGGGCTCGCCCAGGCGACCGCCTGCAGCCAGGGGGGCATCATGAAGAGCGGCAGCATGCCCCCGCCGAGCATCGCCATGGCCATGAGGATTGCCCAGGCCATGCCCGCCGCCGAGGCCGTCTTGCGACCGATGGCCGCGAGCAGGGTCATCACGCCGACGAAGCCGAGGCTCGTGCAGCCCAGGGCCATGGTCAGCAGGCCCCAACTCTGCGGTCGCACGCCAAAGCCGAGCACGGCCACGGCCATGAGCACCACCTGCATGGCGGTGATCGCCAGCAGGCAGGCCAGGCCCTTGCCGGCGAGGATCTCGTAGCGGCGCAGGGGGGCCACGGCCAGGCGCTGCAGGGTCCCGCGCAGGCGCTCGTTGACCAGGCTCAGGGCGAAGGTCGCCGCGCAGGCGAGCACGGCCCAGATGATCCCCTGAGGGAAGGTCACCGCGTAGGGGCTGGGCGGGCGCGCGTGGCTCGGGTCGCCCGCAGCGGCGCCCTCGGGCCCCGCCAGGACCTCGCGCGAGAGGGTCAGCGGGGCCGCTCGTCCGCCGCTTCGCCAGGCCGCGAGCTCGACCGCGGACTCGAGCAGCTCGGCCTCGCTGGCCCGGCGCGGATCCACGACCACGCGCACGCCGAGGCCCTCGCTGGTGTCGCTGGTATCGTCGCTGGCCGCATGGACCTGGACGTAGGCCGGCGCCGCGCCCTCGCGGACCGCCTCGCGGGCCTCGGCCAGCGTCCGCGCCTCGAGGCGAACCCGCGGGTGCGCGTCGAGGGCCTCGGCCAGCGCCTCGCTGCGGGCGTCTGCGCGCTCGTCGACGAAGCCCACGACCATCGCGCCCTGGCTCCCCTCCCCCTGGCCCCCCTCCCCCTGGCCCCCGCTCTCGCCGCCCGTCAGCGCGCCAAAGCCCGGGCCGAGGGCGCCAAAGAAGCAGGCCAGGATCAGCGGCCACGCGAAGGTCAAGAACAGCGCCCCGCGGTCCCGCGCGAGCAGGCGCAGATCCTTGACCGCCAGCGCCCAGATCGCCCGCAGTCCAGCCATCAGTCGCGCAGGCTCCTGCCGGTGAGCTCGAGGAAGACGCGCTCGAGATCGGGGCGCTCGACGTAGAAGCTCAGCGGCGCCGGGCGACCCGCGGCCTCGAGCTCGGCGCACAGCGCGGCCAGGCTGGCGGCGGGGGTCGACGTGGCCACGCGCCGCGGGTCGGTCTCGTCGGCGAGCTCGACCACCAAGGTGGGCGCGCCGGCGTGGGCCTCGAGCAGCGCGGGGGTGCGGTCGATAGCCAGCAGCCGCCCGTGATCGAGGACGCCCACGCGATCGCACAGGCGCTGGGCCTCCTCCATGTAGTGCGTGGTGTAGAGCACCGTCACGCCGCGCTCGCGCAAGCTCGCGACCTTGTCGAGCAGCAGGTTGCGCGACTGGGGATCGACGCCCACCGTGGGCTCGTCGAGGAGCAGCAGCTCGGGCTGATGGACCAGGGCCGCGGCCAGGTTCAGGCGCCGCGCCATGCCACCCGAGTAGGTCTTGGCGCGCTCGTCTCGGCGATCCTGGAGGCCCACGAAGTCCAGGGCCCAGTCGACGCGCTCGGCGAGCTCGGCCCCGGCCAGGCCGTAGAGCCCCGCGAAGAAGCGCAGGTTCTCCGCCCCAGTGAGCTGGTCGTAGATCGCCAGGGACTGCGGCGCCAAGCCCACCTTTCGGCGCACGCTCGGCGTCGTCGGCGACCCCCACTCGCCCAGGCGGACCTCGCCGCCGTCGGCCGCGAGCAAGCCCACGGCCAGCGAGCACAGCGTGGTCTTGCCGGCGCCGTTGGGCCCGAGCAGGCCAAAGATCTCACCGCGCTCGAGGGTCAGCGTCACCCCATCCAGGGCGACGCGCTCCCCGTAGCGTTTGCGCAGATCCCGGAGCTCGAGCACGGCGCAGATGATAGTCGAGGACCCGCGCCCTGAAAGCCCAGCGCGCCCGGTCGTGACGGGTTTCACCGCGGGCGCCCAGCTGGCATGGTGGCGCCCACATGGCCCGACCTTCGCTTCGCCTCCTCCCGCTGTGTTCACTCGCTTTGCTGTCGATCGCGGCCTGCAAGCGCGATCGAGACGCTCAGTCCCCTGGCGGCGCGGGCGAAGCTCCCAGCGCCGGCGTCGACGAGCTGGTCTCGTCCATGGACACGAGCGCCGACCCCTGCGTCGACTTCTATCAGTACGCCTGCGGCGGCTGGCTGGCCCAAAACCCCCGCCCCGCCGACAAGTCACGCTACGGGCGCAGCTTCAACACCGTCCAGGACCGCAACGAGGCGATCCTCCGCGAGCTGCTCGAGCAGGCCGCCGAGGACTCCGCCGCGGGAGAGGCCGAGCCGACCACGCAAAAGCTCGGCGACTACTACCGCGCCTGCACCGACATGGCGGCCCGCGACGCCGCCGGCCTCGGCCCCGTCGAGGCGCTGCTCGCCAAGATCGACGGCGTCGCCGACAAGGCCCAGCTGATGACCGTGCTCGGGGAGCTCCACGCCGGCCCCTGGGGTCGCGTGGGCTGGCTGGGCATGGCCGCGGATCCGCCCCTGTTCGGGATCGGCGTCGACGCGGACTACAAGGAGGCCCCCGATCGCTACATGGCGATCGCCACGCAGTCCGGCCTCGGGCTGCCCAGCCGCGACATGTACCTCCCGCCCGAGGGCGAGGCCGGCGAGGGCGGGCGGGCGCTGCTCGCCGCCTATGAGGCCCACATTGCCAAGATGCTCGTCCTCGGCGGCGCCGACGAGGCCGCCGCCGTCCAGCAGGCCAAGGCCGTGCTGGCGATCGAGACCGAGCTGGCGCGCGCGTCCATGACCCCCGTGGCGCTGCGCGACGACGAGGCCAACTATCACAAGGAGGGCTTCGAGGGCCTGAAGACCCGGGCCCAGGGCCTCGACTGGGCGGCCTACTTCGCCGCCGCCGGCCTGCCTCAGACCGCCGAGCTCAACATCCGCACGCCCGAGTTCTTCACGGCCATGGCCGCGCTGGTCCAGGCCAAGCCGCTGCCCGAGCTCCAGGCCTACCTGCGCTGGATGCTGCTCCACGCCGCCGCCCCCGACCTCGACAGCCGCTTCGACGCCCTCAACTTCGAGCTCGTGCAGCTCGTCACCGGCGTCGAGGCTCAAGAGCCGCTCGAGCGCCGCTGCACCGACGGCCTGATGTTCGCATTCCCCGACCTGATCGGCCCGCGCTATGTCGAGCGCGCCTTCCCGGGGGAGAGCAAGGCGATCGCCGACGACATGGTCAACCGGATCAACGCCGCGATGGAGGCCAGCTTCCCCACGCTGGCGTGGATGGACGACACCACCCGGGGCCGCGCCGCCGACAAGATCGCCAAGATGACCCGCAAGATCGGCTACCCCGACAGCTGGCGCGACTACGCCGAGGTCACGATCACCCCGGACGTCCACTACGCCAACGTCCTCGCCGAGAAGTCCGAGGTCGCCCGCCGCGACGCCGCCAAGATCGGCCAGCCCGTCGACCGCAGCGAGTGGCACATGCCCACGCCCCTGGTCAACGCCTACTACAACCCGACAAACAACGAGATCGTGTTCCCGGCCGGCATCCTCCAGCCGCCCTTCTTCGACGCCGACGCGCCCATGGTCATGAACTTCGGCGGCATCGGGGCCGTCGCCGGCCACGAGCTGACCCACGGCTTCGACGACGAGGGCCGCAAGTACGACGCCTCCGGCAAGCTGACCCAGTGGTGGTCGCCGGCGGTCTCCGAGGCCTTCGAGGAGCGCGTGGCCTGCGTGGTCGACCAGTACTCGAGCTATGAGATCGCCCCGCAAAAGCCGCTCAACGGCGAGCTGACCGCGGGCGAGAACATCGCCGACATCGGCGGCGTGAAGGAGGCCTACGTCGCCTACCACCAGTGGGCCGCCGAGCAGGGTGAGGCCGCGGCGACGCCGGTGGCCGAGGGCATGACCAACGACCAGGTGTTCTTCGTGGCCTGGGCGCAAAATTGGTGCATGCAGATCGCCGAGCCCGAGGCCGAGCGCCGGCGGCTGATCGATCCCCACTCCCCCGGCAAGTTCCGCGCCGTCGGGCCGCTGGTCGACCTCCCCGCCTTCGCCGAGGCCTTCACCTGCGAGGTCGGCACGCCGATGAACCCCGCGGATCGCTGCGAGATCTGGTGAGCGCGTCGGCGCCTCGCTGAGCCCGGCCAACAAAAGAGAAGCGGCGCGACCCCGACCGGGGCGTGCCGCTTCTTCGTTGCTCGACTCGCGCTGCTTGGCTCGCGCGCCGGGCAGGCTCAGCGCCGCGGCTTGGACTCGGGCAGCTCCTCGCCGTCGGGCATCGGCGCGGTGCTCTCGACCCCGCCGCCGACGACCTCGAAGAGCGAGACCGCGAGCAGGGCCTTGCTCAGGCGCACGTCCATCAGCGACTGCTCGGCGGCGAAGCGCTCGCGCTCGGCGTCGAGGACCTCGAGGTAGTCGGACACGCCGGCGTCGAAGCGCTGGTTGGCCAGGCTGACCCGGGCGCTCTGGACCTCGAGCAGCGCCTCTTGCGAGACGAGCTCGTCCTCGACCGTCGGCCAGGACACGAGCACGTCGGCGACCTCGCGGAAGGCCGACTGGATCGCCGCCTCGTAGCTGGCCACCGCGGCCTCCTGAGAGATCTTGGCCGCCTGGAGGTCCGCCCGCTTGCCGCCCCAGTTGAACAGCGGCTGGACGATATTCGGCGCGACGAAGCTCCACGCCAGGGTCCCCGGCTGGAACAGGCCGAGCAGCGCCGAGGAGGCCGTGCTCATGCTCCCGCTCAGCGAGATCTGCGGGAAGAAGGCCGCCCGCGCGGCGCCGATGTCCGCGTGCGTGGCGATCAGCCGGTGCTCGGCCGCGCGGATGTCCGGGCGGTTGTTGAGCAGGTCCGAGGGCATGCCCGCGGGCACCGTGGACATCACCATGGCCTCGAGGTCCGGGCCCGAGGGCGCGAGCGGCTCGACGGGCTCGCCGACGAGCATGACCAGGGCGTTGTGGGTCTGGGCCGTGGCGCGCTCGAGCTGAGCCAAGCTGACCTCGGCGGTGACCACCAGGGCCTCGACCTGGCGCAGCTCGAGCTCCGTCGACAACCCGGCGTCGACCTTGGCCGAGACGATCTCGGCGGCCTCGATCCGCGCGTCGAGGGCCTCCTGCGCCAGCTTGCGGCGCTCGGCGTAGACCCGCTCTTGCAGCGCCGTGCCGGCGACGTCGGCGATCAACGCGATCCGTGCCGCCCGCCAGTCCTCGGCCGCGGCCACGGTCTGCTCGATGGCGGCGTTTCGCTGGTAGCGAATCCGACCGAAGAGATCGAGCTGCCAGGACACGGCCGGGCCGATGTCGAAGCGGTTGACCGTATAGGACTCGCCAAAGGGCGAGGTCGAGGCCGGGACGTGGGTGTTGCTGTAGGACGCCTCGAGGGTGAAGCTCGGCCCGAAGGCGCTCCGGGCCAGGCGCAGCTGGACGCGGGCCTGCTCGACGCTCAGCGCCGTCGAACGCAGCTGGCGGTTGTTCTCGAGCGCGCGGTCGATCAGCTCCTGAAGCGTCGGATCCGTGAACACGGCCCGCCAGTCCGGCAGCGCCTCGCCCTCGGCCGCGGCCGTGGGCAGGCTCGAGGGATCCTCGCCCTCGCGACGTTCGAGGCTGGGGAAGCCGTCGGAGACCGGGGCCTCCGGCCGCTCGTAGACCGGCGCCAGGCAGCCCGAGAGCGCCGTGGAGATCAGCAAGGGGGCCAGCGCGGCCGCCCGCTGGGGCACGTGGCGAAGCCTAAGCATTGGGGTCCTCCGGCCGCGCTGCGACGGCGGCTTCATGCTCCTGCTCCTGCGCGGGCACGGTCGGGGCGGATGCGCCCGACACGGCGGCCGCCGGCGCGGGATCGAGATCCCGCGCCGGGAACCACCTCCGAATGACCACGTAGAAGACCGGAACCAAAAACACGGCGAGGAAGCTGCCGACCACCATACCGCCGAACACCGCGGTGCCGATGGCGCGCTGGCTGGCCGAGCCCGCCCCGCTGGCGATGACCAGGGGGACCACGCCCAAGGAGAAGGCCAGCGAGGTCATGACGATCGGGCGAAAGCGCAGGCGCGCCGCCTCGAGCACCGCCGCGACCAGCTTCATGCCCTGCTCTTGCATCTCCTTGGCGAACTCGACGATCAGGATCGCGTTCTTCGCCGAGAGACCGATGACCGCGATCAGCCCGACCTTGAAGTAGACGTCGTCGGGCAGCCCGCGCAGCTGGGTGGCCAACACCGTACCGAGCACGCCGAGGGGGACCACCAGCAGCACCGCCGTGGGGATCGCCCAGCCCTCGTAGAGCGCGGCCAGGCACAGGAAGACCACGAGCAGCGACAGCCCAAAGAGCGCCGGCGCCTGGTTGCTCGAGGTCGCCTCCTGGTAGGACTGACCCGTCCACTCGAAGTCGAAGCCCTTGGGCAGCTCGGCCGCGAGCCGCTCCATCTCGGCCATGCCCTCACCGGTGCTGCGCCCTGGGCGGACGCTGCCGGCGATCTTCATGGCCGGGTAGCCGTTGTAGCGGGTCAGCTGGATCGGGCCGGTGCCCCACTCCACGCGGCTGATCTCGGCCAGCGAGACCAGGTCGCCGGCGTCGTTGCGCACATAGAGCTCGGCCAGATCCTCGGGCTGCATGCGCGCCGCGGCGTCGGCCTGGACGATGACCTGCTGCTGACGACCGGCGCGGGGGAAGTCGTTGACGTAGGACGAGCCCACGGCGATCCCCAGGGTCTGGCCGATCGCGCTGAAGGACACGCCGAGCGCGGCCGCCTTCTCGCGGTCGATGTAGAGCTCGATCTGCGAGGCGTCCTCGAGGCCCTCGGGGCGCACGCCCGCGAGGATCTCCGACTGCGCCGCGGCCCCGAGCAGCTGGTTGCGCGCGGCGAGCAGCGCCTCGTGGCCCTGTCCGCCGCGATCCTCGAGGCGGAAGGAGAAGCCGGTGGCCGTGCCCAGCTCGCGGATCGGCGGCGGGTTGACGGCCAGCGTCCAGGCGTCGCGGATGCTCTGGAAGCGACCGTTGAGCTGGCCGACGATGTCCGTCGCCTCGAGCTCGCGCTCGTCCCAGTCGTCGAGCATGGCGAAGGCCATGGCCGCGTTTTGACCGCGGCCGACGTGGCTGAAGCCCTGGACCGTGAGGAAGTCGCGCACGCCCTCCTGCTCGTCGAGCTTGCCCTCGATGTCCTCGACGACCGCGGCCGTGCGGTTGCTCGAGGCGCCCGCCGGCAGCTGCACGAGGGTCATCACGGTGCCCTGGTCCTCCTCGGGCAGGAAGCTGCCGGGCAGCTTCATGTAGGTCCAGCCCGCGAGGGCCGAGAGCCCGAGGAAGAACACCATCGACAGGCCCGTGCGCCGGACGAAGCGCCCGGTCACGCCCACGTAGCCCGAGGTCGTGTGGTTCACGCCCTTGTCGAACCACTGGAAGATCTTGGCCTTTTGCTTGCCGGGCTCGTGCGGCTTGAGCAAGGTCGCGCACAGCGCTGGGGTCAGCGAGAGCGCGAGCAAGGCGCTAAACAGGATCGAGCTCGCCATCGTGACCGTGAACTGCCGGTAGATGACGCCCACGGCCCCGCCGAACAGGCCCATGGGCAAGAACACGACCACGAGCACCACCGTGATGCCGACGATCGCGCCCTGGATCTGCGACATCGCCTTGCGCGTGGCCTCGCGCGGGCCGAGGTGCTCCTCGGCCATGATCCGCTCGACGTTCTCGACCACGACGATCGCGTCGTCGACGAGGATGCCGATGGCCAGGACCATGCCGAACATGGTCAGCACGTTGATCGAGTAGCCGAAGGCGTAGAGCACCGTCAGCGAGCCGAGCAGCGCGACCGGCACGACGATGGTCGGGATCAGCGTGGCGCGCAGGTTCTGGAGGAACACGAACATTACGATGAACACCAGGATCATCGCCTCGACCAGGGTGTGCAGCACCGACTCGATCGAGATGTCGATGAAGGTCGAGCTGTCGAAGGGCAGCACGACCTCGATGCCCTCGGGGAAGCTCTCGGACAACTCGTCGAGCCGGGTCTTGACCGCCTCGGCCGTGGCCAGGGCGTTGCCCGTGGGCGAGAGCCGGATCGCGATCGCCGCCGAGGGCTTGCCGTTGGTCCGCGCCGCGGTCGAGTAGCTCTGGCCGCCGAGCTCGACCCGGGCGACGTCGCCCAGGTGGACCAGCGAGCCGTCCGCGTTGGCCTGGACGACGATGTTCTCGAAGTCCTCGATCGACTTGAGCTGACCGTCGACCGTGATGTTCGCGTAGATCTGCTGGGTGGGGGTCGACGGCTTGTCGCCGATCGTACCCGCCGAGACCGTGACGTTTTGGGCCTGGATGGCCGCGGCGACGTCGGCCGCCGTGAGGTCGTGGCTGACGAGCTCGCGCGGCTCCAGCCACACGCGCATGGCGTGCTCGGTGCCGAACACCAGGGCCTCACCCACGCCGGGGACGCGGCGCAGCTCGTTGGCGATGTTGCGGTTGATGTAGTCGCCGAGCTCGACGGAGCTGTAATTCTCGGAGACCAGCGAGGCGATCAGCAAAAACGAGCTCGACGAGCGCGTGACCTGGACGCCCTGCTGCTTGACCGCGGAGGGCAACCTGGCCTCGACGCGCTTGATCAGGTTCTGGACGTCGACCGTCGCCATCTGCGGGTCGGTGCCCGGCTGGAAGGAGACGGTGATCTGCGCCTGCCCAGCTTGGCTCTGGGACTCCATGTAGAGCAGGTTCTCGGCGCTGTTGAGCTCCTGCTCGATCACGCTCGTCACCGACTCGTCGATGAGCTCGGCCGTCGCGCCGGGCCACACCGCGCTGATCACCACAGCGGGGGGCGCCACCGAGGGGTACTGCGCGACGGGTAAGTTTTGGAGCGCGAGGATCCCCGCCAGCGCGATGAAGAGCGCGACGACCCAGGCGAAGACCGGACGGTCGGTGAAAAACAGTGACATCGACTAGCGGCCTCCCTTGGCCTCGGTGGACGCCTTTGCGTCTTGCTTGGCGCCAGCGGCTTGCTTGGCCTGCTCGGCCTGCTCGGCATCGCCCTGCTCGGCATCGGCCTGCTCGCCCTGCTCGGCATCGGCCTGCTCGCCCTGCTCGGCCTCGTCGCTCGCCGAGTCCGTCCCCGGCTTGCTGGTGTCGGCCTGCGCGACCTCGGTGGGCGCGGCCTCGCCCTTGGGCTGCCAGGCGACGGTGTTCACGTCGGCGCCGGGACGGATGCTCTGGAAGCCATCGACGACGACCAGCTCTCCGTCCTCCACGCCGCTGTTGACGACCCACTGGTTGCCCATGCTGCGGCTGACCTCGACCGCCCGGCGCTCGGCCTTGCCCGCGTTGACCACGTAGACCGAGGAGCCCGCGGCGTCGCGCTGCACGGCCTGCTGCGGCAAGGTCACCGCCTGCTCGGTGGTCGCCCCGCCGACCCGCGCGCGCACGTACATGCCGGGCAGCAGCTCCTGATCGGGGTTGGGGACCGTGGCCCGCAGCAAGGTGTTGCCGGTCTTGGGCTCCACCGTCACGTCGGTGAACAAGAGCGTGCCGACGTGCGGGTAGGTCCAGCCGTCGCTCTCGAAGATCGTGATCTCGGCCTGCTCGCCCGTGGCGTGCACGGAGCCCTTGGTCTGAGCCTCACGCAGCGAGCGGATCTGCGTCACCGGCACGGTGAGGTTCACGTACACGGGGTCGAGCTGGACGATGGTCGCCAGCGAGGTGTGCTCCGTGGCCGTGACCAGCGCGCCCTCGGTGACCAGGGTCCGACCGATGCGCCCGGAGATCGGCGCGCGGACGGTCGCATAGTCGAGGTCGAGCTTCGCGGTCTTCACCGCCGCCTGCGCGACCTCGAGTGCAGCCTCTGACTGGGCCACCGCAGCGACAGCATCATCATAGGTCTGACCGCTCACCGCCTTGGTGCCCACCAGCGGCTCGAGGCGCGCAGCGGTCAGCTTGGCGATCTCGAGGTTGGCCTCGGCGACGCCGACCTGGGCGCGCGCCTGGGCCAGGGCGGCCTTCATGGGAGCAGGGTCGATGCGAAACAGCACCTCACCCTTCTCGACCATGTCGCCCTCCTCGAACACGCGCTCGAGGATCACGCCGGTCACGCGCGCGCGGACCTCTGCGGTGCGCGAGGCCTCGATGCGTCCGCGAAGCTCGCTTTCGACCGGGACCTCGGTCGAGGACGCGGTGATCACGCCCACCTCGGGGGTGGACGCGGGTGCCGCAGCAGATTCTGGCGTGCTGCACGCAGACAGTGCGAGCAGCGCGGTCAGAGAGAGGAAAGCTCGAAATGATTCATTCATGAATGAATAAATCCGGGTATACTCCACATCTGGCTTGGGGGCCAGCCCATGGCGCGCCGAACACCTGAAGAAACGCAACAGACCCGAGAGAAGCTACTGGACGCAGCCCTCGAAGTGTTTTGGGAGGAAGGCGTCGCACGGCCCAGCCTCACCAAGGTCGCCGAGCGCGCAGGCATGACCCGCGGCGCAATCTACGGTCACTTCAAGAACAAAGCAGACGTCTTCAACGCGATCTGCGACCGGATCTTCTTCCCCACCGACATGCTCGAGCAGCTGCGCGAGGAGGGAGCCGAGGACCCCCTGGGCACGCTCCAGGAGTGGGTGACCACGGTGCTGCGCAGGCGCTTCGCCGACCCCCAGCAGCGCATGTTCATGGACATCATCTTCTTGCGCTGCGAGGCCATCGGCAACGACGACGTCCGCGAGCGTCTGCGCCAAAACGCCCAGCAGCTGCGCCTGCACGAGCGCGAGCTGATGCAGCGGGCCATCGCCAGCGGCCAGCTGCCCGCCGACCTCAACCTCGACCTCGCTACCTTGGCCCTGGGCGCGCTGCTCAGCGGGCTGCTGCGCTCGCTCTCCTTGCTGCCCCCGGCCGTCGACGCGCCCGGCCCGTGGATCGAGCAGCTCGGCAAGGCGGCCACCGACCTGCTGCACTCCGAGGCCCTGCGCAAGCGACCCGGCGAGACGCCCTGCGAGGCGCTCTTCCCCGAGTTCTACGCCCTCGAGCCGAGCGAGCCGAGCGACCCTAGTGTACGGATCAGAATCACGGAAGGCGATATCCACAGTACTTGAGCCAGCCGAGTGCGTCCGAGGCTCGGATCCGACGCAGGGACCTACGCATCGCCTTCTTGAGCTCGCTGACGGTTGTGGGCATCGCTCGGCGTATCCAAGCTTTGACCTTCGCCCAAGCGGCCTCGATCGGGTTGAAGTCGGGACTGTACCGGGGCAAGCGGACGACCTTCGCACCCCTCTCGAGCACCGCAGCCACGACCTCTGCATTCTTGTGCATGTTGATGTTATCCCAGCAAACGATGTCGCCCGGCTCGAGCGTGGGGGCCAGGCGCTGTCGGACGAAGCGCAGAAAGTCAGCGGTCTTGACCCCGCCATCGGTCGTCATCAAGGCGCTGATGCCGTCGACGCGTAAGGCCGCGATCATCGAGACGTGGCGACCGCGGGAATAGGGCTCGTGCGGTCCGTAGAGCGGCTCGCCGCGTGGGGACCAGCCCCGGCGCGGACCAATCCCTGGATGCGTGCCCGATTCGTCCACGAAGACGAGACGTCCGATGTCGAGTCGCCGCTGTCGCAACCGAAACTGGGCGCGCTCCTCGGCGACGTCAGGTCGGTCCCGCTGGGGAGCGTAGGGAGTTTTTTTTGAAGCTGAGGCCAAGTTGGTGAAGCGCCCGGAGGATCGTCGAGCGATGGACCCGGTTCTTGGGAAATCGTCGATTGAAGCGCGCCGAGAGGTGGTAGGAGCCGAGGTAGGGGTCCTTCTCCATCTCGCCACGAATCCACAGGAGGTGGCGCTCCTTCAACTTGGGCGTCCGGCCAGGTGGACTCTTCGGCACCAAGCTCTCGCCTTGGCGCAGCTTCCGCGAGATGCGTTCGACGGTGGTGACCGAGACGGAGAAGCGCTCGGCGATGAGGGGCTGACTTTCTTCGCCAGCTTCGATGGCTTCGGCGATCCGGGTGCGGAGGTCGACGGAGATTGGCGTCGTCACCCGGCCAGTAGATCACCATGGGGACTCGATGTCGATCACCCTTCCGGTCCTCTGGATCGTACACTAGCGAGGCGGGCGACGAAAGCGACGAGCGTGACGCCTCGCAGCTCGAGACCAGCCCGCTCGCCGTCTCCGAGTGAGCGACGCCCAAACGAAGACGAGCAGCACCCGCGCGCTGCTCGTCTTCGCTGACCGCTGACGGCCCGCGGCCTACTTCTTGACGACGTACTTCACGTTCTTGAGCACCAGCCAGTTGATCGTCCGGTGATCGACCAGCCGGTAGCGGTGCTTGCCGGGCGCCTCGAGATCGATGACCTGGCTGCGACCCATCTTGGCCTCGGTCTGGACCAGGTAGCCGATCAACGTGCGGACCTGGCCGCTGACGCCCTTCTTGACCGCCGCCTTGATCCTCTTGGTCAGGACCTTGGGATCCGGGTCGCTGCCGAGTTCGTCGACGGCCCCGAGGATCTCGTCGACCACTTCCTTCTCTTTGGCCTGCTTGTTGAAGTTGACCGTGAAGATCGAGTCGCCCGCGCCCTCGAGCACCTCGCACAGCGCCGTGCGGCTGAGCGTGACGGTGTCGTTGAACTGCCCGGAGGAGTACATGCCCTCCTCGATGATCCGGTTGGTGACCGTGATCCCGAAGCCGCGCTCGTTCTCGAGGGCGATCTTGCCGTCGAGGACCTCCTTGACCTTGTAGTACTGGGTCTCGGACAGATAATCCCCAGCCTTCAGCTTGGAGACATCGGTGCGAATCGGGGACTTCGAGTCACTCTTGGTGCTGGCCATGGAGGCGCCACGGTAGCACTTTGGCGTTGCTAGAGAACATCGACGTCGCCCCAGCCGAGCTGCCAAGCCCCGGGATCATCGAGCTGCGCTTGGCTGATCCCCGCGAGCACCCGGCCGCCAAAGTGGAGTTCCTGTGGAAAGAGGCGCTCGGGCAGGGGCAGGTAGCCGTGCCGCAGCAGCCACGGGCGCGTTGGCGAGGCCGGGCCGGCCATCGCCGACATGAAGTTCGCCCCCTGGATCCGCGCCCGGGTCTCGAGGCCACGCAGCAGCGCCGAGGCGGCCCCAGGCACGTCGAGATCGACGAGCAGGTCCATCACGAAGGCGACCTTGCCCTCGGGGCGCTCGCTCAGGGCGAGCACGGCGTAGCCGACCACCTCGCCGTCGGCGACCACCTGCAGGCGCAGATAGTCGGACTCGGGGCGCTCGTCGTAGCGCCAGCGCAAGAACGCGGCGTCGCGAATCACCCAGATGCGATGCTGGTCACGGCAGCGCTGCCACAGCGCGTCGGCCCAAGCTCCAAAGCTGCCAAAGGGCAGGACGTCGAGGCTCGGGCCGCCGCGCAAGCGGGTGCGCAGGGCCTGGGCGGCGGCGTCGAGGGCCGCGGGGGCCTCGAGCGCCGACCTCGACACCGGGCCGAGGAGCGACTCGAGCACCGGCACCCCGAGCTTGGCCGCCAGCGGAGCGCCCAGATCCAGCGCCTTGATCAACACCGGCGCGGGCATGATCACCGACCACCCCAGGCGACGGGCGAAGCCGCCGACGGAGTTGGCGTTGGGGAAGCCGTAGACGAAGTCGAAGCCGCGCTCGACCATGGCCGCGTAGCAGGCCGAGGCGCTCGACGAGAAGATGCCCTGGCGGCCGTAGTCGGGGTCCGTCATCGTGTCGAGGGAGAGCGCAGCCAGGCGCGGCTGGCCGTGCACCCACAGCCGCCGAGGCGAGACCGCGTACTGACCGACGAGGCGCCCGCCTCCGGCCCAGACCAGCTCGATCACCTGGGGGCCGACTGGGTTTTGGGCGAACTCCCAGCGCCAGTGCGCCGCGGGGTCGCGCTCGGCCATCGGCTTTTTGAACACCCGCTCGAAGAGGGCGACGATCTCGGTCTCGTCGCCGGCCTGGTAGTCGCGGATCGTCCAGCTTCGTTCGCTCGCCTCACTCACGTCGTCCAGGGTCGCCCACGACGGGCGCCGCTGTCGATCGCCTCGGCGTAGACCGCCCAGATCCGCCGCAGATGCGTGGCGAAGCCGAACGCCTCGACGAAGCGGCGGCGCCCCGCCTCCCCCAGCGCGACTCGGCGGTCGGCGTCGGCGATCAGCGGCGCCAGGGCCCTCGCCAGGGCCCCCGCGTCGGCGGCTGGCACCAAGGCCCCCGTGCGGCCGTCGAGCACCGCCTCGGCGATCCCCCCCACGTCGCTGGCGACCACCGGCAGCCCGGCGCGCATGGCCTCGAGGATGCTGATCGGGAAGCCCTCGCGGCGCGTGGGCAGCACGAAGATCTGGGCCTGGGCGAGGCGCTCGGGCACGTCGTCGCGGGCGCCCAGCAGGCGCACCCGCTCCCCCAGCCCGGCCGCCGCCACGGCCGCCTCGACCTCGGACTGCATCGGCCCGTCGCCGATCAGCTCGCAGGTCCAGGCCTGCTCGCGCAGCTCGGCCAGCGCGGCGATCAAGGTGAGCGGATCCTTGGGCTCCTGGAGCCGGGCGACGGCGATGATCTTCGGCGGCGCGCGCTGGGGATCCGCGAGTTGCTGCTCGCCGCCGCGCTCGGGCAGGGCGTTGTGGACCACCCGCAGCTTGTCCGCGGGCACGACCCGGTGCTCGAGGGCGATGGCGCGATCGTAGTTGGATACGGCGATCACCGCGGCAGACAGGGGCGCGAGGCTGCGCTCGGCCAGCCAGGCGACCCGCTGCCACGGCTCGAGGGCGCCCGGGGTGAGCAGCCAGCCGTGGGCGGTGACGACCACCGGCACGCCCATGGCCCGCGCGACCACCCGCCCCACCCAGCCGGCCTTGGTCGAATGTGTACTGACCAGATCCGGCGCGAAGGCACGCAGGGCCGCGCGCAGCTCGGCGAGCACGCGCAGGTCGGCCCTGGGATCGATCTCGCGGATCAGGCTCGGGAGCGGCCAGACCGGCACCCCGACGGCGCGCAGCTGGTCGATGAAGGCCCCCCGCCCGCCCACGAACACCGCGACGACGTGGCCGGCGGCCATCAGCCCACGGGCGAGCTCGAACACGTGGACCTGAGCCCCGCCGATCATGTCGCTGCGGGTGATCACCAGGGCGATCCGCCGCGGCGGATCCAGGCTCGGGTCGCGCTCACGAGCGGCCTCGGAGCCAGCACCAAAACCAGGGTCGAAGCCGCTCACGCCGCGAGCAGGCTGACGACCGGACTCGGCGCTGTCAACGTCCACGGAGCTCTCCACCGCGGGCTCTCAGCCCGCGTGCGCCCAGCTGGGACGCGCGGCCGTCTTTGGCTGGCGCGCGGCACTGTCTGCCCAGGCACCCATGGGTCCCCACTCGAAGGCGCCGAGCAGACGATCGAGGCGCTCGAGGGTCGCGCCAAGGTTGTTGTAGTGGCGAAAGCGCTTGACCGCCGGCAAGGGCATGCGCGGCTGATCCGGGTCGAACTCCCAGGGGTGCGCGTAGAAGATCGCCGGGCGACCGGCGGCGTTGCAGCGCTGGATCAGCGCCTGGCTCAGCGCGTAGGGATAGAGCCGAAAGTAGCCGCCCCCGGTGCAGGGCATGCGCCTGCCCCCGAGCTCGACCACGGACATCGGCAGCTCGAGCAGGCCCTCGTCGAGCCAAAAAGGATCGACGGGCGCGTCGGCGATGCCGTACTCCGGGTGCGCGCCAAAGGGGAAGATCGACGAGTCCCAGGTGATCTGGTGGCGACGCAGCACGGGGATCGCCCACAGGGTCTCGCGCGTGAGCGAGAACGAGGGCGCGCGGTAGCCCACGACCGGGGCCGGGCTGAGCTCGCGCAGGATGGCGAGGGCGCGGCCGAGGTCGGCGTCGAAGCTGGCGGGGTCGAGCTGACCGAGGCGGTTGTGGCCGTAGCCGTGGCAGGCAACCTCGTGACCGGCGTTGGCTAGGGTGCGGATCAAATCCGGGGCCCGCTCGGCCACCCAGCCGAGCACGAAGAAGGTGGCCACGACCCCGCGCCGCTCGAAGAGCTCGAGCAGCTTCTCGGTGCTCCGCTCGACCCTCGACTCGCAGGCATCCCAAGCCGCGCGAGGGATCAGCTCATCGAAATTCGACACGCAAAACCAGTCCTCGAGATCGATGCTCAGGAGGTTGCGCACCCCTCGATGGTAGCCCGAAGCAGCCACCCGGGCCAAAGCGATCGGATAACGTGAATCCATGACCACCAGGCGCCGCGCTCACCCCGGCTGGAGCGAAGACCACGAGATCCTGCGCGCGAGCATCCGCGCCTTCGTCGAGCGCGAGCTCGGCCCCCACGTCGACGCCTGGGAGGAAGCCGGCGAATTCCCCCGCGCGCTCTACCGCAAGGCCGGCGACCACGGCCTGCTCGGCCTGGGCTTCCCCGAGGACTTTGGTGGCACGCCCGCGGACAGCTTCACCAAGCTGATCATCGCCGAGGAGCTGTGCCGACCCGGCGCCGGCGGCCTGGTCGCGGGCCTGATGAGCCACGGCATCGGCCTGCCTCCCCTGCTCGCCCTCGGCTCGCCGCAGCTCCAGGCCAAGGTCGCCCCGGGCGTGCTTCGTGGCGAGCAGGTCTGCGCCCTGGCGATCACCGAGCCGTCCGGGGGCTCCGACGTCGCCAACCTCCAGACCCGGGCCCGGCGCGAGGGCGACCACTACATCGTCGACGGCAGCAAGACCTTCATCACCTCGGGCATGCGCGCCGACTGGATCACCACCGCCGTGCGCACCGGCGAGCCGGGCATGCAGGGCATCTCGCTGCTGGCGATCCCCGGCGACGCCCCCGGCCTGAGCCGGACCAAGCTCGACAAGATGGGCTGGTGGTGCTCGGACACGGCCACGCTCTACTTCGACGCCTGCAAGGTCCCCGCCGAGAACCTGATCGGCCCGGAGAACGCCGGCTTCATGGGCATCATGGTCAACTTCAACGGCGAGCGGATGATGCTCGCGGCCATGGCCCTGAGCCTCTCGCGGGTCTGCTTCGAAGAGGCCCTGGCCTGGGCCCAGCAGCGCCAGACCTTCGGCAAGCCGCTCGTGCGTCACCAGGTCGTGCGCCACAAGCTCGTCGACATGGCCACGGCGATCCGCGCCGTCGAGTGCGTCCTCGACGACCTCGCCTGGCGCATCGACAAAGGCGAGCAGCCGATCGCCGAGGTCTGCATGGCCAAGAACCTCGCTACCCAGTGCGTCGAGCTTTGCGCCAAGGAGGGCGTGCAGATCCTCGGCGGCGCCGGCTTCACGCGCGGGACCAAGTGCGAGCGAATCTACCGCGAGACCAAGGTCCTGAGCATCGGCGGCGGCGCCGAGGAGATCATGAAAGAGCTGGCCGCGCGCCAGCTCGGGCTGCTCTAGAGCGGCGACCAGTTTGAATTCGGTGAGCTACGCCGCATTTGCCAGCTTCGGGCACTCCAGCTCATGCTGGATGACCTGCAGATTGACGAGCACTGCCGCTCGCGTGGAGTCGTACTCATTCTTGCGCATGCCGAGGTAGCGAGCTCGGTTGCCTTGGCGCTGGCCGACATGAGCGAGCGTATGCTCGACGACGACGCGCTGTCGCAGTCGCGCGCGTCCGCGCGGTGCTCGTTGGAGGACCCGTAGTTTCGCTTGCAACGGCTCGTTGGCGGCGATTCGGAGGCCTCGGCCCCGGTCCGAGGTCGTGCACTTGGGCTTGAGCTCGCAGGCGTTGCAGACATCAGCCTCGAAGCGGGCGCTCTCGCCGAGGAGCATGGGTTGGGTCTGTCCCCCTGGGCAGGTCACCGTCTGGCTGGCGAAGTCGAGGCTGAAGTCGGTCTTGGCGAATTTGTCGCCGTTGGACTGCCGCCATGGCTTGCAGATGACCTCGACGCCGCTGGCCACGAGTTCGGGGACGTCCGAGCTCTCGATGTAGCCCCGGTCGAAGTGCAGGCTCGCGAGTTCGAGGCCCAGATGTTCGACTCGGTCGACGAGCGTGGGGAGGCTGTCTTTCTCCGGCTGGTTCGCCGGAGCCACCGTCACAGCGAGGATGAGCTTGGTGTGAAGACTGACGACGACGTGGCGCTTGTATCCGTTGAAGGACTTCGTCTTGGTCTTGCGACCGTGACGCATGTCGGGGTCCTCGACGGACACACGCCGGTCTTTCGCCACGCCCCGCTTGATGCGCTGGCCTCCACGGTCGGGGTCGGGCTCGAGATCCTGTCCACGTAGCTGCTCGAGTAGCGCGAGCTGGTCTTGCAACGGAGGCTTGCTGCTCTCGCTCGACAGGTTCGTCTCGACCCACTGTTCGAGCGTCTCAATCTGTCCGAGCAAACGGTTCAACGCCGCGCTCTTGGCCGCAGGGTTGGACCAGTCGATATCGAGCGCCTTCTTGATGCTCGGCTCCGCGAGCAGCGGGATGCCGAGCTCGTCGACAAGCAGCTCCGCCGGTCGAGCGCGTAGCTCGGCGACGCACAGCACGACCTTCCACGCCGCGTGAGCGAGGAGGTTGAAGGTGTCCTCGACCCGACCCGCACCTCGAAGCGGGCTCGAGTCCACGGCGACGTCGAGCTTCTTGGGCAGCTTCTTGAAGTCGAAGGCGCCAGTTCGCTTGGCGAGCTCCCGAGTGCGCTCGAGCAGCTTGCGGTCCATGTCGTGAGCGATGAGCCGCTCGCGGAAGTTGAACAGCGAGCCCTGGGAAAACGGCGGGTCATCGCAACCAAGGCAGCCGAGGACCAGCTGCCATCGAGCATCACAGGCGGCGAGTTCGACGGCCTCCGAGTCCGACGCGTTGGAGTAGCCCTGAAGCAGTAGGGCCATGGCGAGCAGTGCGGGCGGCATCGGGTTCTTCCCGGCTCCGGTGTCGCGGTACATCTGCTCGAGTTCGGCTTGGAAGTCGTCGTCGAACAGCTCGAGCCGGTGGTCACACAGGAAGCCAAACAGCTTGCGCTTCTTGCCGACGCGCTTGCGGATGCGGGCTTCGCGGGGAGACAGAGTGACGGGAGGGTTCCAGCGGGGGAGCGTCATGCGTGGCCTCGTGCGAGGCCTACGGGATCACGACCGCCAGACGTTGTCGAACCGCGCCGCTAAGCGATCGGAATCTATTAACAATTCAAACTGATCGCCGCTCTAGGAGCCCGTGGTGAAACCCAACGCGGCTCCTGGCGCCAGGATTTTCGTCGAGGGCGCGAAGCCAAAACGCCGCTGTACCGGGCGTACTGCAATTTTTGGCGACAAAGCCCTCGGCGAAAAGACCAAGCGAGGGCTCCTAGAAGCTCTGAGCGTCGGCGTTCCCCCAGCGCAGCTGGAGCTCGCGCACGGTGTTGACCGGCCCGCAAGCGAACACCGGCTTGGTGTCAGGCGCGATCTCGAACTCGGGGATCCGCCGCAGCCACTCCTCGAGGAAGATCTTCAGCTCGGCCTTGGCCAGGTAGGAGCCCGGGCAGCGGTGCGGCCCGTTGCCAAAGGCCGCGTAGTGAGCCGCGGGCCGCTCGCGCTCGAAGTCGACGGCCAGCGGATCCCCGACCTGGCGCTCGTCGAGGCCGTAGAGGTGATTGGGCACCAGGACCTGCTCACCAGCCTTGAAGCACAGGCCGCCAAACTCCATGTCGCGGGTGATCAGCCGCGCGGTGTTGACCAACCCGTGGCGGCGGATCAGCTCCTCGACCGCGTTGGGGATCAGCGCCGGCTCGGCGATCAGCTTGTGGCGGTGCTCGGGGTTGAGAGCCAAGAAGCGGGCGACGAAGCCGAGCATCGAGGCGACCGTGTCCAGGCCGCCGGCGAGCACCACGTTGCTCAGGCCCTCGGCTTCCTCCATCGTGATCGGCCGGCCGTCGATCTCGGCGTGGACGATCTTGCTGAGCAGGTCCTTGCCCGGCGCCTGGGCGCGCTCGCGCAGGTGCCCGCCCAGGTAGGCGATGATCGCCGCGTGGGCCTCGAACTGCGCCTGCATGCTCGTCGGCCGGATCATCTCCTCGGCCAGCTCGAGCAGGCGCGGGCGATCGGCCTCGGGCAGCTCGACGAAGCGCAGGAAGATGACCACGGGCAAGACCTTGGCGAAGTCGCCGACGAACTCGCAGCCGCCCCTGGGCAGGAGCGCGTCGATGATCCCGATCATCGTCTCGCGGATCCCCAGCTCGAGGCCCTTGACCGCGCGCAGCGAGAGCGCCGGCGAGATCAGCGTGCGAAAGGGGGTGTGCTGCGGGGGATCCATGCTGATCAGGTTGCCCATGGGATCAGCGTCCGGCATCTGAACCACCATGCGGCGGTGCGAGAAGCCCTCGTGATCGAGCTGGATCGCCTTGATGTCCTCGGCCCGGGTCACCACCCAGTGGCCGCCGTTGCGCGGCGTCCAGAAGATATCGGGCGCGCTGTCCTGGATCGACTTCCAGGCGCGGTGAAGGTCGTCTTCGATCCCCGGCGGGCGCAGGTAGTCGAAGTCGACGACGCGCTCGCTCGGGACGTGGGCCGGGACCTCGGCGAGGCCCGTGGCGAAGCTCGGGGTTTCGGTGCTTGGCGTGTCCATGGTGCGGCTCCCCTCCCCTAGCCCATCTGCGAGCTTGGTATGCGGACGATGAGGCCGTCCAGCTCGGGGGTGACGGTCAATTGGCAAGACAGGCGGCTGTTGGCCTGGACCTCGAAGGCGCACTCGACCATCGCGGCCTCGTTGGCCTCGGGGCGGGGCAGCTCGTCGGTCCAGGCCGCGTCGACGTAGACGTGACAGGTCGCGCAGTTCGCATACCCGCCGCACTCTGCGACGATCCCGGGCACGAGGTTGTCCATGGCCGCCTGCATCACCGACTGGCCGGCCGTGGCGTCCACGACGTGCTCTTCGCCGCTCGCCTCGATGAATTTGATCTTGGGCATCTGCTCTTCTTTCGTCTCTCGACTAGTGGTTCTATTGTCCAAACTCATGGCCGAGCGATCCTCGGCCATGACACACGCTGCATCATCGACATTCATCGTCGACTGCACTTTGGCTCGACCCTTTCGAGGTCGAGTATGAACATTTTGTTTCAGCGCGAAGTGTCTGTCATATCGCGACTTTTGCCAGCGGAACATCTACCTGCGCCAGGCGATCGGGATCGACCTGGCTGCGCGCGGCGACCAGGCGCCTGGCCTGCATGAAGTCGGCCGGCCGACCGATGACGTCGGCGGCGATCAGCCGATCCTCCGCCAGATAAAACGCCTCGAAGCAGCCCTCGGCGGGGCTGCGGGTGATGCAGCGATCGTAGCCGGCGAGCAGGCCGACGGTCTGGAGCTCGAGGCCGTACTGCTCCGACCAAAACCAGGGGACTGCGGTGGACGCCCGCGGCTCGCCGAGGATCGTGGCCGCGGCGACCTTGGCCTGCTCGATGGCGTTGGGCACCGACTCGAGGCGGATGCGCGCGTCGACGTGGGCGTTTGGCCCGCGGGCGCAGTCACCGATCGCCAGGATGTCGGGGTCGCTGGTCTGGGCGAAGGCGTCGACGAGCACGCCGTCGTCGACGGCCAGGCCCGCGCTCGCGGCCAGCTCGACGTTGGGCTCGAGGCCGACCCCGAGCAGCACGAGGTCGGCGTCGAGCGTCTCGCTGCCCGCCTCGCTACCCAGGCGGACGCCGGTGATCCGCCGCCCCGCGTCGTCGAGCACCAGGGTGCGCAACACGCTGGCCAGGCGCAGCTCGACTCCGTGCGCGCGGTGGACCGCGGCCATGAAGTCCGAGACCTCCGGGCCGGTGACCCGCGCGAGGATCCGCGGGGCAGCCTCGACCACGGTCGCGCGCAGGCCCAGCTGCACGGCGACAGCGGCGATCTCGAGGCCCACGTAGCCGCCGCCGACGAGCACGAGGTGGCGCCCGGGAGCGAAGGCCTCGCGCAGCGCCTTGGCGTCGGCCAGACCGCGCAGCACGAAGAGGTTGTCGAGGCGATCGAGCTCGACCCCCGGGATGTCCAGGCGGCGGGCCCGGCCGCCCGTGGCCAGGGCGAGCTTGTCGTAGCCCAGGCGCTCCCCGCTGCCGAGGACCACGGCCCGGCTTTCGGGATCGATGGCCGCCACCCGCGTGCCCAGGCGCAGCTCGATGTCGAAGCGCGCGTAGGTCTCGGCCGGCTTGAGGTAGAGGGCCTCGCGCTCGAGCTGGCCGAGCAAGAAGCCCTTGGACAGGGGCGGGCGCTGGTAGGGCGGCACCGCCTCCTCGCCGATCATCGTGATGCGCCCGGCGTAGCGGCGCTGGCGGAGGCTGGTCGCGAGCTCCGCCCCGGCCTGGCCCGCGCCCACGATCACGACCCGCTCGTCCGCGCTCATTGCCGCTCGCCCCCGCTGGAGGACTGGGAGCTGGAGAACTTGGCGAGACCGCGGACGACCTGCTCGAGGCGCTCGTCCGAGAGCTCCGTGCACAGCTCGGCCATCACCGCCTCGACGCAGGCCTTGCTCTTGGCGTAGAGGCGCCGGCCCTTGGCGGTGGGCGTGAGCACCTTCTTGCGCCGGTCCTCGCTCGACACGGTGCGCTCGAGCAGGCCCTGGCGCTCGAGCAGGTCGACCTGGCGCATGGCCCCGGACTTGTCCCGCTCCTGGATCGCCGCCAGCTCCGTCAGGGTCAGCGGCTTGTCCGCGTACATGATGATGTCCATGAGCGAGAACTGGTCCGGGGTGAGCTCGATGCCCGCGCGTTCGAAGGCCGCGCGAACATGGTTGGTCAGCGCCGTGACCACGGTGATGATCAGCCGCGGCAGCTCCGCGATCGTCTCTCGCCTGCTCGGCCTGGGCTCGGCTTTCTTCGACATGGTCAATCGTTGACGATGTCAACCATACGCGAAGCCTCCACCCTGTCAACTCGCCGCGAGGACGAGGCGCGCACAAACGCAATCGGCCGCCGGGGGTCACCCGACGGCCGACATCAGCGAGCGCTGGCGAGGGCGATCAGCCGCCGCCGAAGATGTAGGTCTGGAGCTCCGGGCTGACCAGCACCGCGAGACCCAGCGAGACGACCAGGCCGGTGGTCACGTAGATCAGGTCGCGGAGGATCAGCTTGGTCACCTCGCGCCGCGAGCGTCGCTCGATCTTGTGGGCCTTGGTCGCGTTGAGGGCGATCTCGCGTCCGGCCAGCAGGCCGATGAACACCCAGGTGGTGCTCATCGGCACCTCGGACCAGACCTTGAACACGAAGAGGATGACCCCGTAGACCGCGCTGACCGTGGTCGCGTGGCGGACATCCGAGACCGCGGCCTTCTCCTCGACGACCTGCTGGATCTTGTCGCCGCCGAGCTTGAAGAGCAGCGCCAGGCCAAAGAAGAGCACCGCCGCGAACACGGCGAACTCGGCCAGCGAGAGCTGACGCGGCAAGAACACCGCGACGTTGGCCGCGTCCTGGACCAGCCACATGCACCACAGCAGGCTCGTCGATACCCACAGGCCGACGTGCCAGGCGGGGTGCGGGCGGCCGGTGAACTTGCGATCGATGAGCCGGCCGGCGGCGAACCACACCGCGATCGCTAGCACGAAGGCCAGCACGTAGCCGATCAGGCTCTTTTGCAGCACGCTGCCCACCCCCGCCGGCTCCGTGGCGAAGCACGAGAGCAGCAAGAAGGTGGTCGAGACCGGCATGCGTAGCCGGGTCAGGATCAGCAAGAAGAGCGGGCCGGCGACCTGCAAGAACACGAAGCTCGTCGGCGCCGTGGAGAAGCCCTTGGACGCGAGCCGCCCGTAGGTCACGTCGCCGTCGTAGGCGAACCACGAGTAGGCCACGGTCACCAGCATCACGCCGCCGATGAACAGCCACAGCACCCACCACGGTCGATGCTTGTTCGACGCGATGAAGGTGCCGATGGTCTGGATGCTGTCGTTGGCGATGACCGCGTAGCCCGCGAACAAGAAGCCAACCCACATTGCCACCTGCGGGTAGGGGTAGACCGCCCCAGCAACGGCAAAACAGACCGCGAGGATGCCGATGAACCACCGTTCCTCGATGACGAGCTCGGTGAATCGACGGGGAAAACCCGTGAACCCAGACTCTGTCTCGGCTCGCGGATTGACGAGGAGTTCACCTTGTTCGGAGGACGCCATGTCTGCGCGCCACGAGGCTCGACTGCCACCCGAGGTGGGTCAAGGCGGCGAGTCAGTCGTTGCGTTCTCGTAACATGGGCTCTCTCGCGCAGTGAACGTCGCTTCGCGCGGGTCTCTGGCCGCGCGCACGCAAAATTCACGTGCCGCAGAGCACCCCAAAGTGCGGCGTTCGCCACGCGGGCTCGCACCTCTTCACAGAGGCGTCGAGCCGTCGCGCGTGGGCGCCGAGTCAGCCCTGGAGCTTCGCCTCGAGCCGAGAGATCTGCTTCTTCGCGCTCTTGGCGTAGCGGCCCGAAGGCTCGAGCTCGAGGTACTTGCGGTGCCCCTCGAGCGCCCGCGCGTCGTTCTTGTTCTCCTGCTCGACCACGGCGATGACCATCCAGCAGGTGGCCTGCGCGTCGTCATTGTCGACGCACTTGTTGGCCGTGGCCAGCGCCTCCACGAGCTCGCCCTTCTCGAGCTGAACCAGCGACAAGAGCGATAGCGCCCGGGCCTCCGTGGGGACCTTCTCGAGCAGCTCGTCGAGGAGGGCGCGGGCGTCCGTGTGCTTTTGACGGTTCACCAGGCTCTCGGCCTCGGCCAGCTTCTCCTCGAGCTCGGCCGGATCGATGGCCGGAGGCGGCGGCTCTTCCGCGGCAGTGTCCGTCTCGCCCGCTTCGCTCTCCGAGGCCTCCTCGGCCGCCTCGGCCTCGGCAGCTGCGAGATCTCCATCTACCGCGGCGGGATCTCCCGCCTCGCCAGCCTCGGCGACCTCCCCGGCCGCGACCTCTCCCTCGGCGCCATCTTCTTCGCCGCCGCCAAAGATCGCGTCGCGGAAGACGAAGGCGAGCGCCAGGACCAGGACACCGGAGACGGCGACGATCGGGATCCAGGGCAGGCTGCGCTTGCCCCCCGCAGAGACCGGCGCGGCCGGCATCGACGCGTCGTCGAAGTCGTCGTCGTCGTCGTCGTCGAAATCGTCGTCGTCGTCGTCGTCGAAATCGTCGTCGTCGTCGAAATCGTCGTCGTCGTCGTCGAAATCGTCGTCACCGTCGGCCTTCGCCAGCGCGGCTGCCTTCGCTGGCCCAGCAGCGGGCGCGGGTTCGACTGCGGGCGCGGGTTCGACTGCGGGCGCGCGCTCGACTGCGGGCGCGCGCTCGACTGCGGGCGCAGGCTCAGCCGCTGGCGCGGACCAAGCCGGCGCCGCCTCTGGAACCGCGGGGGCCGGCTCGGGGGCCCGCGCCACGGGCGTAGACGCGGGCCGCGGCGTCGGCTGACGCTCGACGGCGGGGGCCCGGTTGGGCGCCACGGCCACCGCCTCGTCGACGAATTCGTCCTCGCCAAGGCCGTCGTCGAAGACCGGGGGCACCGGCGGCCGGTGCCTGGGGCGGATCGGAGCCTCGACCGAGGCCTGCTCCCGCGGCCCCGAAGGCTCGGAGGCCACGGGGTTCCAGGTGGGCGTCGGCGTGGCTGTGGTCGGCTCGGGCTCCGGCTCGGGCTCCGGTGGCGCCCAGATCGGCTGGGTGACCGGGCGAGCGGGCGCCTCGGGCTGGACCGGCTCGGCCTGCTGCGCGGCGCTCGGCTGCCACGACAGCGGCTCGCTGCGCTCGTGGGTCCTCGCGCTCGGGGCCTGGGCGCGCGCTTGCTCGGCCTCGCGGACGTAAGAAGGCGGCGCCCAGCCACGCGGTTCGTTGGGCCGCGACTCGATCTTGCGCTCGGGTGGCGGCTCGGACTGCGCCTGCTGCTGGGCCTCGGGCGACTTCGTCAGCCAAGTCGGCGGCCGCCAGACCGAGTCCCCCGCCGGAGGCTGCGGCTCGGAATTCGGCTCGTCCTCGGGGTTGAGCTCGGGCTCGGAGAGCGCGTTGAGGGGATCAGCGTCGGCGTCGCGGCTCAGCGGAGGCTGCCAGGACGGCCCCGCGGCGCCCTTGGGGCCGCTCTCTTCCCTGCCGCCGGGGCGCCAGCGCGCCGCTCGGGGAGCCGGCTGGCCCAGCTCTCGCCGACCCTCGCGCTCGCTCGCCGCCGGCGTTTCACCGCGTTCACTCGTGGGACGCTGCGCGACCGAACGCGCGGCGGGCTCCGAACTCGGCGCGGCGGGCTCCGTGGCCTGAGCAGGCGCATCCCCCTGCTCCTCTTCACCACCGCTCGCACCGAGCCGTCGCGTCACCTCGCGGGTGATTTGGTCGGCCAAGCTCGCCAGCTGCGGCTCGGACCAGGCCGGGCGCTTGCTCGGGTCGAGCCATTCACCGCAGAACCGACACTTTACGGCGGCCTGTTGGATCCGTTCTCCGCAGAAAGGGCAGGGCTTCACAGCTCGCGCAAGGTATCACACCTCACCACCCCTACGCCCTGCCTGCGAGCTGCCTGTCCGCGTATTCGTCTCGCGCTCTTGTGCCCAGGGGCGGCATCACCGGCCCACGGCACAAACCTTTTGGGGGCGACGAGGACCGCGGTCCTCACGCGGCTTGGACAGGCGCGCAGCCCACTTGGCTCACGTGGGGTGGCCCGCTGATATCCTCGCCCGCGTGCCTATCCAAGCGCGACTTGACCTGACGACTTGCCTCTTTTCGTGCCTCACCGTCGCTCTCCTGGGCGGCTGTGCGGACGATGGCTCACCCGGCGACGACGAGGTCGCCGCGACCGAGACGGACAGCGAGACCACCACCGAGACAGATAGCGAGACCAGCGCCGACGAGGTCGGCAGCGAAGGCGAGACCACCTCCACGGACACCGCGGAGTCCACGGACACGACCGAGACCGAATCTGGCACCGAGACCGAGACGGACACCGAGACGGACACCGGCGAGGCCCTGAGCTGCCGGGACATCCTCGCCTGCGCCTTCGACTGCCTCGAAGATCTCGGCCTCGAGTGCCTTCAGGCCTGCGGCGAGAACTCGGATCCCGCGGAGCTCCAGGCCGCCGGCGATCTCGTGTTCTGCCTGGCCCAGCAGTGCAACGAAGAGGGTCTGTGCTCGCTCGACGATCTCACCGCGCCCGAGTGCGTGGCCTGCCTCGGCGTCGGCTACTTCCTCCCGCAACCTCCCGGATGCGAGGAGGAGGCCCAAGCCTGCGAGTGATCCCCGCCCTCGAGTGCGGCGCGCGTCGCCCTCCGGCCGCCGTTGGCACGGCTGGAACAGGCACGAAACGTCACGCAACACTTGCGCGCGCTTTTCTGGCGCGCGATTGAGCACGACTGGCCATCGAGGCCCCGCATAGCCCTCTGGAGCGCCCCGAGGCGATCTCCAGGGGCTGGCACGCGCCTTGAAAACACCCCTTGTCGTCCGCCGCGAGCGCGACGACGGCAAGGAGTGACGCCATGATCTTCCGCCAGCTCTTCGAGGCCCAGACCTCGACCTTCACCTACCTCTTGGCCGACCCGCAGACGCGGGAGGCCGTGCTCATCGACCCGGTCCGAGAGACCGCCGAGCGCGACCGCAAGCTCCTCGACGAGCTCGGCCTCCAGCTCGTCCACACCCTCGAGACCCACGTCCACGCCGACCACGTGACCGGCGCGAGCTTGCTGCGCGAGCAGTGCAGCAGCCGCAGCGTGGTCTCCCGCCAGAGCGGCGCGCCCTGTGCCGACCGCCTCGTCGGCGAGGGCGACCGCGTCCACTTTGGATCGCGCTGGCTCGAGGTCCGCGAGACCCCCGGACACACCGACGGCTGCCTGAGCTTCGTGCTCGACGATCGCTCCATGGTGTTCACCGGCGACACCTTGCTGATCCGCGGCACCGGCCGCACCGACTTTCAGCAGGGCGACCCGGTCAAGCTCTACGAGTCGATCCACACCAAGCTGTTCAGCCTGCCCGACGACACCCAGGTGTTCCCCGGCCACGACTACCGCGGCTTCACCTCGTCGACGATCGCCGAGGAGAAGGCCCACAACCCCCGCGTCGGCGGCGGGCGCAGCCTCGAGTCCTTCGTCGAGATCATGAACGGGCTCCAGCTCGCCCACCCCAAGCGCATCGCCGAGGCGGTGCCCGCCAACCTCGCCTGCGGCCGCGCCCAGGACAGCCAAGAGGACGGCCAGCGCCCCGCCCCGCCCCTCGAGATCCCCGCCCAGCGCAGCGAGCAGGGCGTGCCCGAGGTCGACACCGAATGGCTCGCCGACCACGGCGAGCTGAGCATGAGCATGAGCATGAGCATCGTCGACGTGCGCGGCGTCGACGAGTGGAGCGAGGGCCACATCGAGGGCGCCAAGCTCGTCCCGCTGCCGACGCTGCTGACCTGCGCCGGCGACTGGCCGCGCGAGCGGCCGATCGTGACCATCTGCCGCGTCGGCAGCCGCTCGGCCGACGCCGCGCTCCAGCTCGAGTCCGCCGGCTTCACCAACGTCGCCTCGCTGCGCGGCGGCGTGCTGGCCTGGGCCAAGCAAGGACGCAAGCTGGTCCGCTGACGACGCTCCGAACTCCAGAGGAAGACAGGACAGGACATGACCCCAACCGAATTTACCCCCATCGCCTCGACCATCGGTGGCGTGATGATCGGCCTCTCGGCCGCCTTCATGCTCATCTTCAAGGGGCGCATCGCCGGCATCAGCGGCATCCTCGGTGGCTTCATCGAAGGTGGCGAGGGCCGGACCTGGCGCGGGCTGTTCTTGCTCGGCATGTTGATCGGCGGCGTGGGCTTGTTGCTCGCGCTGCCCTCGACGATGCCCGGCGCGGCCACGGACTCGCTGCCGATGCTGATCGTCGCGGGCCTGCTCGTCGGCTTCGGCACCCGCCTGGGCGGGGGCTGCACCAGCGGCCACGGCGTCTGCGGGATCTCGCGCTTCTCGACGCGCTCACTCACCGCCACGGCGATCTTCATGACCGCCGCCGGCCTCACCACCTTCGTCGTTCGCCACCTGCTCGGAATTGGAGGTGTGGCATGACCCTGCGCCAGAACATCACCGCGTTCTTGTCCGGCCTGCTCTTCGCCATCGGCTTGGGCCTCGCCGGGATGACCAACCCCAACAAGGTGCTCAACTTCCTCGACGTCAGCGGGAGCTGGGACCCGAGCCTCGCCTTCGTCATGGGCGGCGCGATCCTGGTCTACCTCCCGGTCTACCGCATCACCAAGGGCAAGGACGCGCCGCTGTGGAACGACCGCTTCCACTGGCCGACGAAGACCGACATCGACGCCAGGCTGGTGATCGGTGCGACCATGTTCGGCGTCGGCTGGGGCCTGGTCGGCTTCTGTCCCGGCCCGGCGATCGTGTCCACGGCCACGCTCTCGAGCCCGGTGCTGGTGTTCTTCGCGGCGATGATCGTCGGCATGCTCTCGCAGCGCGTGGTCGTCGGTCGCATCGCGGCCAGCAAGGCCAAACGCGAGGGCAGCAAACCAGCGGACTGCGGTTGCTGAGGGCCCGCGCAAAAGCAACCCAACTCGCGGCTGGCCGCCTCCCCTGCGCAAAGTCCGGGGCAGGCGACCAGCCGCGAGCGCTCCCGCGCGACGCTCCTGCAACATTGGCGAGACCAGCGAGAGTCGTCCGCCTCACCACAAAGACACGCTATGCTCGGGCGGTTGCCAGACACTCGGACGCACCACGACGATGAACTGCTCCGCCTGAGCTCCACGGGCGCGCTGCTCTTCGTTCGTATCCGCCAGCGATTCACCCATCGCGAGGCACTGGCGCTCTACAGCGCGCAGGAGTACCTGCGCGCGACCGTGGGTCGCCACGCGCTCGTCATGCTCGTCGGTGAGACCGACATCGAGCTCAGCGAGCGCACCCGAACGATGATCACCCGGACCGCGGCCGAGTTCTCCAGCTGGATCACTTGCATCGCCCACGTCGTCGAGGTCCGCGGGTTCAAGGGCGCGGCGATCCGCTGCATGATGGCCGGCATGCGCTCGGCCAGGCGGCCGCCCTACCCGGTGCGCGAGTTCTCGACGACCCGCGCGGCCGCCATGTGGATGGCCCCGCTGCTCACCAAAGAGGCCCTGCCCCTGCCCTTCGCGGCCTCCCCCGAGGCGCTGCAAGAGTGGATCAGCTGCGTCCGCGACCCGGGCTGTCCGGCCGAAGATGCCCCGGCGCCCCGGCGCTTCGCGGCCTCCCGGCCGATCGGCGGCGCCGAGGGCTGAATCCCGCGCGGGCGGCCCTCGCCCTTGTCCCCCGCGGCGAATCGTTCGATCCTCACGGCGCTCGTGCTGCGCCAGCGACCACTCGTGGCGACCCCTGCCGCCGCCTCGCCCCGGGAGCCCCGCCGATGATCGCCTGGTGGGCGCCCCCCTTCGGCGAGGGCGAAGACGGCACCGGCGCCGACACGCCCCTCGAGGATCTCACCGAGGACCTCGCCGAGGACATCAGCGAAGGCATCCCCGAGGGGCTGCTCGACGGCATCCCCGACAACCTCGCCGACGCCGAGCACCAGCTCTCCCCTGCCCTGGCCGAGTTCCTCGACGCCGAGGCCGCGCAGATCGTCCTCCCGCTGCTGGCCATCGCCTTCGTGTCCCTGATCGTCGGGCTGATCCGTCGGCAGCTCGCGGCCCCGCCCGACTCGGCGACCCCCGGGCCTCCGGCGGCGGCCGCCGCCTTGTCCTGCGTCGCGCTCTACCTCTTCGGCCGCCTCGTCGACCCGCTGCTCACCTCCCTGCTCACCCGCCCGGCGTGGTTCCCCGCGGACAGCTGGGCCGAGGTCGGATGGTTCGAGTGGAAGCTGCTCGGACGCCCCTGGGCCTGGGGGGCGCTGCCCCTCGAGCACCACCCCAGCCTCGCCCTGCTCGTCCACGCCGTGGTCTGGACCGGCGTGTGGCTGGTGCTGCGCTTCGGCTTCGAGTGGCTGTGGGCCGGCCCCTTGCGCTGGAGCGCGCCGACCCGCGACCTGCCCTGGTACTTTCGCTGGGTCGGCTCATCGACCACGCGGCGCGCCGACCAGCGCTTTCGCCACTGGCTGGGCGCGCTGCTCAGCCTGCTGATCCCCGCCCACGCGCTCACCGGCCTGCACCTGGTCGAGCACCCCGGGAGCCTGCCCGCGCCGGGGATGTGGATCACCGGCGGCCTGCTGATGTGGACCACGGCCTTCCACCTGATGGTCACGGGGAAGGAGCCCGCGCCCGAGGACAAGCGCGAAGAGGAAGAAGAGGAGGAGGACGAGCCGCGCCCGGATCTCCAGCTCTACCCCCTCGCGCGCATGCGCCTGGCCGTCGAGCAGCTGCGCCCCGGGGTCCAGCTCGAGGCCCTCGAGCTCCGCGACGCGGTCGAGGGCGAGCGCGCCGAGTTCCCCGCGCTCATCGCCCCCTTGGTCCGCGAGATCTTCCACGACCTCACCGGCGAGCGCGCGCCCTGGGCCCACCAGGCCGAGCTCCTCGCCCACCTCGGCGGGCTGTGGAGCATGCAGGCCGCCCCCGAGCGCAGCGAGTCCCCCAGCCTCGAAGAAGAGCGCGGCGCCGCGGTCATCAGCCGCGCCGAGACCTCCACCCCCCACGCGCTGATCCTCGCCCCCGAGGGCTCTGGGCGGACCACCACCACCTTGCTGGCGGCGCTCCACGTCTACCTCGATCGCGGCGCGACCTCGCTGGTGATCGTCCGTGAGCGCGCCGCGGCCCGGCGCTGGGCGTCGACCCTCGGCCAGGCCCTGACCGGCTCCTCGGCGCGCTGGAACGTGCTCTCGTGCACCGCCGGCGAGGACCTCGCCCAGGCCCTGGTCGCCGATCGCACCCCGGCGATCGTCATCGCCGATCTCGAGGCCTGCGAGGCCGAGGTGCTCAGCGACCCGCGCACCGACGACTTCCTGTCGCGCCTGGGGCTGATCGTCGCCGACGACGTCGACGGCTTCACTGGCGTGGCCGAGATGCACCTACAGATGTGCATGCGCAGGCTGTGGGCGATCCTCGATCGCCTGCACGCGGCCCCCTACCCCGCTGCCTTGCTGGCGACGGCCAGCGAGAGCGCCGTGGGCATGGACGCCTGGGCCAAGCACGTGCTCGCGGCCCCCCTGCGCGTGTTCGCGGATGACCGCGCCCCGAGCCGCCCGCAGGTGCTCCTGCGCCGCCGCGACCTCGTCGACGGCGGCGGCGCCGACATCCCGCTGGCGACCCTCGCCGAGGCCTGCGAGGCCGCTGGCCTGCCCTGGCACCTGCGCCTGGCCGGCGACGGCGCCCGCGGGGTCAGGCGCGCGCTCTTCGATCTCGGCAACCTGCGCCGCTTCCACCGCGACGACCCCAGCGAGGCCGCGGTCGTGATCGTCGAGGGCACCTACCCCGAGGTCCGCCGCGAGGCCGCCCGCCTGGCCCACGCCGGCGCGGCCCTGGTCGAAGCGGTCGATCGCCCCGGCGACGTCGTCTTGCCCGTGCACGCCCGAGCCCCGGCGGTCCTGGTGCTCGCGCCCCCCGGCGACGAGGAGATGGTCCTCCACGAGGAAGCCGTCGACGCCGAGCACCGCGAGCTCGTCGCCAGCTTGCCCCGGGCCGTGGCCCTGGCCGAGCCCCGCGTGGTCCGCCAGCGCCACTTCGATCGCGCCGTCGGCCGCGAGCAGGACCTCGACGCCCTGCGCGAGCGCTTTGGCCAGCGCTTCGTCGACGAGACCGTGGCCAGCTTGGGCTCGCAGCTGCGCCGCCGCGAGGTCCTGCACATCGATCCGCACAGCGACGAGATCATCTCGCGCACGCAGCTGCGCTCGATCAAGGAGGGCGCCCTCGGTCAGCCGATCGACGCCGGCTGCGTCAGCGATCGCAGCGCGCGGACGCGGATCGTCGACGCGGGGACCTCCGAGGTGCTCTACACCCTCGACAGCGCCGTGGTCCGAGCCGTCTTCCCGCCCGGGGCGATCTTCTTGCATCCGCGCGGCCGCTTCATGGTCAGCGACGCCCCCGACGGCCAGGAGCTGAGCGCGGAGCAGATCGGCGGGCACCAGCGCAGCACCCCCGATCGCGCGCTCAGCCTCCAGGCCGACGCGACAATCGAGTGGTCCGACCGACAGTTCGGCGGCCACAGCCTGCCCGTGGCCCTGGCCAGCGTGCAGCTCAGCGAGCACCTGTTCGGCATGCGCCGCTTCGCCCCGGGGCCCAAGCTCGTCGATCACCGGATCTACGAGCGCCCGCTGACGGTCCGCTACGGCACCGACGCCTGCCTGATCGCGGCGGCGCCGATCAGCCCTGACGCCGCCGCGACCGCGGAGGGCGAAGACCAGGCCGACGACGCGCGCCTCGCCCCCTCGGACGAGGCCCTCATCCCCCTCGCCGCAGCGATCCGCATGATCCTGCCCTGCTACCTGCGCGGCGCCGCCGGCCTCGTCGACGTCGACCTCGTCGAGCACCGCGGCCAGCGCCTGCTCTGCATCTTCGACCGCACCCCGGGCGCCAGCGGCTTCGCCCGCTTCGTCTACGAGCGCGGCCTCAAGGAGCTGCTCGAGCTCGCCTCCATGGTCCTCGAGCGCCTCGTCGGCCCCGAGTTCGCGCGCCTGCGCCACATCCACGACCGCGCCGTGGGCTCGGATCCCGCGCGCTGGTGCGTGGGCGAGGCCCTGCGCTGGCTCGACGCGCTGCTCGTCGCCACGCCCCCGGTCGCCGACGAGCAGCCCGAGGCCCTCGACAGCCCCGAGGGCCCGCGGATCGCCTTCACCCCCGGCGAGGGCCGCGGCGACCTCGGGCGCCTGTGGATCTCCCAGAGCGGGCGCACCGACGACCTCGTGTGGACCCGCCACGCCTGGACCAGCGCGGCGTCCCTGGCCGGCCACCCGCCGGGCCGCGTGTTCATCGACATCGCCCTCGAGCGCCCAGCGATCGCCGCCGCCCGCCGCCGCGCCGCCGGGGCCCTGGGCGAGCGCTTCGCCCTCGGCCGACGCGAGCGCCTCGACCTCGACTCGCGCGAGGCCCACGTCGAGCTGCTGAGCGCAGACCGAGCCGACCTCGATCCGGTCCGCGAGAAGCTCGCGGCGCTGTGCGGACCGGCGCTGATCGAAGCCGTGCTCGCCCTCGTCGCCGCGATCCCGCTGAGCCCTCGCCCGCTGACCCTCGCCGATCGCGGCCCGCTGGCCGTGCTCAGCCGCCGCCGCGCGGACCTCGACGCCAAGATGCTCCTGGCCTGCGCGCTGCTCCCCGAGGCCGCTCAGGCCGAGATCGTCGCGGGCCCCCCGCCCAGCGAAGAGCCGTGGCTGCGCGTCGATCACGGCGGCAGCGAGGGCTTCCACACCTGGGCCCTCGGTGGACCGCGACCGCGCCGCGTCGATCCCGAGCCGGCCCGCCGGGCCACCTTGCTGATCGACTGATATCCTCGCCGCCCAACCATGGTCTACATCTCCAAGGTTTACACCCGCTTCGGAGACGAAGGCGACACCATGCTCGCCAGCGGGGACACCGTTCGCAAGGACTCCGCCCGGGTCCGCGCCTATGGCGAGGTCGACGAGCTCAACGCCACCGTCGGCCTGCTGCGCCTCGAGCTCAGCCGCGATCCCAACGCCTCCGCCAGCGCCGACAGCCAGCGCTTCGCCGCCACCCTCGACACCGAGCTCGCCCGCATCCAGCAGGAGCTCTTCAACCTCGGCGCCGAGCTGGCCACCCCCTCGGCCGCCTCGGGCGGCGCCCGCCTCAAGGTCGAAGCCCACCACATCGAGGCCATCGAGCAGGCCATCGACCGCCACAACGATCCCCTCGAGCCGCTGCGCAGCTTCATCCTCCCGGGCGGCGGCCCGACCGGCGCGTCCGCCCACCTCGCGCGCACCGTCTGCCGCCGAGCCGAGCGCGAGCTCGTGACCCTCGCCGCCGACAGCCCCGTGCGCGGCGAGGCCCTGCGCTACCTCAACCGCCTCAGCGACTACCTCTTCGTCGTCGCCCGGGCCGCGGCCGCGAGCTTCGGCTACGACGAGGTCCTCTGGGATCAGCAAAACACGTGAGCGACCTGAAAAAATTCCGCTACGAGTTCCCGCCCCTCGACGCCCACTTCCTCGAGGCGCCCACACCCCGCGCCGTGGTCGAGTTCATCAAGCGCACCTACCCGCACAACTGGGAGGAGGTCCTGCCGACCCTGGTCGAGATCCAGGACTGGCCGCGCTTTTGGAAGACCCTCGACCACGACGGCCGGCCGCTCCCTCCTGGCCGTCGCTGAACTCGCGGACAACCGCGCTCGACTCGAGCGTCTCAAACCCAGGGCGCGGGCCCAGGCGGCAAGAACCCGCTCTCCCGCCCGCGCCGCAGCAGCGCCTCGATCGCCGCTCGCCCCTCCTCGCCGAGCTCGACGGAGAAGTCGTTGACGTAGAGCCCGATGTGCCGGCGGCAGACGTCTTCGTCGAGCTCCTGGGCGTGCTCGCGGATCCACGGCCACGCGCGATCGGGCTCGGCGAAGGCCAGGCGGACCGAGCGGCGCAGGCCATCCTCGACCGCGGCGAGGGTCTGGGCCCCGAGCGAGCGCAGGCCGGCGATCATCCCCAGGGGGATCGGCAGGCCCGTGCTGCGCTCCCACAGCGCGCCGAGGTCCGCGAGCTCGACCAGGCCGTGCGCCGGGTAGGTGAAGCGGCTCTCGTGGATGATCAGCCCGGCGTCGACCTCTCCGGCCGCGACCGCCGGCATGATGCGATCGAAGCGCATGATCACCGCGTCGAAGCTCGCCCCCGCCGGCGCGTGCTCGGCGAAGGCCACCCGCAAGAGCAGGTGGGCCGTGGTGTGCTCCCCGGGGATCGCGATCTTGCGCCCAGCCAGCTCGGCCAGCGAGCGCGGCACCTTCACGGCCGGAGCATCGGAGGCGCCTGGGGCATCAAAACCCGCCCCACGCACGACCACCAGCGGGCCGCAGCCTCGACCGAGGGCCGCCCCCGCGCCGAGCACCGCGTAGCGATCACCGACCTGAGCCAGCACGCTCGCCGAGAGCTTGGTGATCGCCAGCGCCCGCGCCGGATCCAGGGCCCGCAGGTTGAGCGCCTCGATGTCGGCGATCTCGGGCACGAAGCGCAGCCCCTCGACCGCCACCGCCCCCGACACGAGGCCGTGGAACATGAAGGTGTCGTTGGGACAGCTCGAAAAGCCTGTGGCCAGCTCGCGGACGCGCATGATCGCCGGCCAGCTTAGTGCCCCGCCGGCGCTTCTCAAAGCAGGCGGGGCACTGGCTGGAACGAGGCGCGCGAGCTAGAAGCCCGTGGTGAAACCCAGCGCGGCTCCTCGCGCCGGGGTTTTCGTCGAGGGCGCGAAGCCAAAACGCCGCTGTACCGGGCGTACCGCAAGTTTTGGCGACAACGCCATCGGCGGAAGGACCAAGCGAGGTGTCGTGTTGGGTTTCACCACGGGCTCCTAGAAGCCCGCGAGCTAGGGAAGCACGCCGGCGTCGAGCACGGCGCCGAGACCCTGCGTCAGGCGGCTGACCGCGCCCTCGAGGTTCCACGCGCCCATGTCGCGGTCTCCGGTGTGGTTGCTGACCGCCCGCAGCTGGGCGAAGGGCACCGAAAAGGACTCGCACACGGCGGCCGCGGCCGCGCCCTCCATGCTCTCGACGGCCGCCCCGCTGCGCAGCGCGTAGGCCTGAGAGAGCGCGTCGACGCCAGCGCAAGTGCTGACCGTCGCGCCGCTGACCGCAGGGCAGTCGAGCACGGCGGAGATCTTACCGGTGAGCTCGGCGTCGGCGGCGTAGGGGCCGATGCCACCGAGCTGAAGCGTCTCGATATCGCGGAAGCCCTCGGGGCTGAGTACACCCTCGTCGGCCAGCATCTCGCTGGCGACGGTGCACAGACCCAGAACCGGAACCGGCTCCACGCCCGCGCGCAGGTGGCGGTCGGGGTATGCGCCGCAGACCCCAACGAGCACCACCGCATCGGGCTTGGACTCGACCAGCGCCCGTGTCAGGGCGCGCGTCGCCGCGACCTTGCCGACACCGAGCTCGAGGGTGTCCGCGTGCTTGCCGGCCACGGCGGCACCTTCACGGGCCGTGGCATAGACCAAGAGTGTGGACATGAGGCGCACGCTATCAAAAATGCGCGGGCCTGGCCATTGCATGTGTTGCTAATGTTCGCGCGTGCACGACTACGACGTCTGCGTGATCGGTGGCGGCCCCTCGGGCTTCGCAGCGGCGATGCGCTGCTGGGACTTTCAAAAACGCGTGTGCTTGATCGCCGACGGCCCGCTCGGCGGCGGCGGCATCCATGACGGCGCGCTGTCCAGCAAGACCTTCTGGGAGCTGTCTCGCGACTTCCGCAACGCCACACGTCGAGACCGCGGGTTCACGATCCGCGACGTCGACGTCGAGTTCGATCGCGTGCAGGGGGTCGTCGACGAGGCCTGCCGCGAGAAGGCGGCGCTGCTCAGCGAGCAGCTCGAGGCCCTCGCCCATCCGCGCCCCGGTCAGGCCGGCAGCGTCCAGCTGATCCGCGGGCGCGCGAGCTTCATCGACCCGCACACCATCGAGATCGCCGGACCGGAGGGCGAGCGCAGCCGGCAGATCCGGGCCGACCACGTGATCATCGCGACGGGCTCGCGGCCGCGCGAGCTGCCCGAGATCGCCGTCGACGGCCGCACGATCATCACCTCCGATCACATCGGCGCGCTCGAGTCCTTCCCGCGCTCGCTGGTCATCCTCGGCGCCGGCGTGGTCGGCTGCGAGTTTGCGACGATCTTCGCCAACTTCGGGCGGACCAAGGTCTACGTCATCGACCGCGCCCCGCGGATCTTGCCCTTCGAGGACGCCGACGTCGCCAACTTGTGCGCGACCAACCTCGAGGCCAAGGGCGTGACCATCCACCGCCAGGCCAAGCTCGTGTCCATGCGCCGCGTCGGCGGGGCCGAGGACTGCCAGGTCGAGTACACCATCGAGCACGCCACCGGCGGGCGCGAGACGATCTGCGTCGACAAGGCGCTGATCTCCGTGGGCCGCGTCCCCAACACCGAGGGCCTCGGCCTCGAGCACGCCGGCGTGACCCTCGGCGAGCGCGGCCACATCCTCGAAGAGGACACCCAGACCTCGGTCCCGCACATCTACGCCGCCGGCGACGTGACCTTGGACATTGCCCTGGTCAACGTCGGCGAGATCGAGGGCCGCCACGCCGCCGAGCGGATCTGCGGCGCCAGCCAGCGCCCGCTGAGCTACGAGAACCTGTCGACGATCATGTTCCTCGACCCCGAGGTCGCCGCGATCGGCCTCAACGAGCAGCAGGCCCAGGCCCAGCGCATCCCCTACCGCGTCGCCGTCTACGACTACTCCATGGTCAGCCGGGCGATCGCCATGCGCAACACCGAGGGCTTCGTCAAGCTGCTCGTCAGCGACGACGACGACATGCGCGTGCTCGGGGTCCGGGCCCTCGGCGCCCACGCCTCGACCACCCTCGAGGCCGTGTCCTTGATGATCCAGCACGGCAGCTCGGCCCGCGACCTCGCCGAGCTCTATCACCCGCACCCGGCGATCACCGAGGGGCTGCAGGACTGCGTGCGGATGTTGCTGGGGAGCAGCATCCTCAAGCCGGAGGTGTTTCAGTCGCAGCTGCGTCTGTCGCGGGTGCACTACGGCGAAGAGTGAGGCTGCGAAACCCAGACCAAGGCCGACCCGAGATAGAGGTGGAGGTGGAGGCGAAGCCCAAGCGGCGGCGCTTCCCAGCCAAATACGAGCGCTCCATCCTCGAGCGTGCCGACGCCTAGCGAAAAGACAGGAAAGACAAGATGAACGAAGAACAAGCACGGCGAGTGGTTGGCGACATCAACGCATATCTCCAACAAAAGCTATGGTTTGATTTCGAGGTGATGGAGTACCAAGGCGATACCTTGACCATCATGGGAAGTCTCGACATCAGCGCCCCGCATGACGTCGAAATACGCTTCAAAGGAGTCTTTTTCGTGTCGCTTCCGCTGGAATGGAAGACCGACACGGCGACACCTCCGCTGAGGTTGATGGCGGGAGAGGAGGCCGTTGGACTGAATCAACGGTTCAAAGTAGAGCAAGGTCACCATATTTTCCGATTCACACCAGAGTACTATCCAGAGGATTTCGGTTGCCTGGTCTGCGCTCAGGCGGTCAGCTTCGAGGTCATGACGCCAGTATCGTGAACATGCGCCGTCCAGAGCACCCTTGCGATTCGAGGCAGCTGTGGACCCAGCTCGAGCAGCTGAGTCTGTACTCCTCCAGCCGGAGCGGGCGGTCGCCAAGATCGCGCTGACGAGTTTCTCGTCAGCCCTCATCCGGCTTGGGCGAGACCCGCACCCACACCGGGTGCGGCTCCGCGTACTCCCGGCGCACGTCCACACGGTAGGTCCCCGCGGGTAGCTCGATGTCCGTGATCCCGTACAAGCCCGAGAACAGGAGCGTATCGACCCACTGCTCGTCCGCCTCCTCCTTCGTCAGTGACACCTGATCGATACATCGCTCGATCTCGATCCAGGTCTCGGGCTCATCTCTCTCGAACCTGTACATTCCTGGGCTCTCGAGTTCGATCAGGAAGCTCTGGTACATCGCTGTCTTCGCATACTGATCCCAGTTGATATTGTCCATCCGCTCATAGGGGCCGAGCGTCCCCGGATCCGAGCAGTCGAAGATCGAGTTGAATTCCCAGGTGTCGCCCTCGGGCTCGAGCACCTCGAGATCCGCACACTGCCGGTGGGGCACCCAGAGGTAGGGCGCGGTCTCCATGTACTCGTCGAAGAGTTCGTCGGAGTCTTGGCTGTAAACCGTCTCGATGGCGTCGAGCACCCCTTCTCCGCCGCGAGGTGCGAGCATGTACAGCTCTCGAAAGCGCGCCACGCCTCTGTCTTCGATGAGCCAGCGGACAAAGTGCGCGGCGGCGCCGTAGGACACGTCAACAAACCTCTCGGCCGTGATGTACTCCCGCGGATCGAGCATATAGTCCTGCGCCACGGGCTCGAAGCTCGTCGCCAGACCCTCGTTGAGCGCCGGAGCGCTCGATGAGCGCCAATCACAATTCGAGGAGTGGCCGAGTTCGTGGGCCACCCACCCGGGCCCCGCGATTGCAGTCCCATCCTTTAAATAGCATGCGCTCGCCTTCTCCGGGCAGTAGCCATCGACTTCATTCGTGTAAAACAGCCGGATGTCGTAGGGATCCTCCAGGCCCAGAACAGAGACATTATGTCTGTAGGATGCCTCATACAAATCGACGCTCCCTGCGCATAAAAGCAGACTCTCATCCACATGGATATCGAGATTCTCCGTCGAGTAAACCAGAGGAAGGTCGGGGACATTGGTCACCGGCGCGAAGTCCGAGCACATGGCCGGCCGAGGCTCTGTCTCGTCTGCACAAGCGCCAACCATCATCGCACTCGCCAGCACGATGAAGCTGGCACACCGGATGCAGAAGGGGACGGACATGACCAACAAGGTACACCATCTGCTCCCCGTCACCATCTTCTGTTTCCTGGCTGCCTGCGGCGACGATGGCCCATGCATCCTGGATCAAAACGGCATGTGCGACGGCATCGGCGAAGACGATGAGGTTGGCGACGAAACCGGTGGCGGTGGTTTCGAGGGCTGTGCACCCCACGAAGCCTTTGAATTCGGCACAGAGTTTACCTGCCAAGGTGAAGGCACAGGGTGGCTCATCACCGACATCTACGGCCTCGGTAAAAACAACCCGCTCATCAGCTGTCTGCAATACGAAGACAATGACAACGCCCCCCAATATCCGACCCTGGATGACTGCATACCCGTATCCTTCGACCAGCTCGACCTCGGTATCCCCACACCGACGGCTTGCTGTACGGATGAGACCGAAGAAGACAACATCATCGACACCTGTGAGCTCGACTGCGGCTTCTCCGCCTGCAAGGCTGCGATCGCTAAAATCCGCGAATCCGCAGAGAACCTCGAGCCATCCGACCCCTTATACGAAGAAGCCTACGACACCGCCAGGGCCGACCTCTACGCCTACGCCGACATGCTCGAGGCTCCCATGAATCTCGAATATTGTGCTGAACTGGTCGCCGCGACTCCCGGGGAGATCGTCGCCATCGGCCTGAGCGGCGGCGTGTCGAACCCCGCCAAATTCGGCCACATCAACGACGCCACCCTTCATCTCAGCTGCACCCTCGACCCCGATGAACCCTACGTGTCCAGCCCCTCGGCGGGATACTGCGAGGAGCCCACCAACATCCCGGCCACCATGGCCGAGCAGGAGTCCAGCGGTACGATCGTCGCAGGCGCGGTCAACCTCGACGGTCCCGCCATCCAAACCACGGTGGCCATCCACGACGCCAGCATCTCAGCCCGCGAGACCCTCAACAGCGACATGTCCGTCGACTTCACCCTGACCTCCTTCGAGGCTGATCTCGACGACACCGTCGCCGGCTCCTTCGAGTTCCAAGACGCCCACGTCAGCCTCGTGGGTCTGGCCAGTGGCACGCGCGAGGCCGAGGTCGTGACCTTTGCCCCAGGGACCCTGCGCTTCGCCATCAACGCCGTCGTGCTCATCGATGGCGAGGCGCTCTACGATGGGATCCCAGCGAGCGCCGAATACGGAAACGACGCCACCGCCACCGCAATCCTGACCGCCGATGGCTCCTTCCACTTCGTGGACGCGACCTTCAACGTCGGAGAGTACACCGCCGTGCTCAACACCGAGCCCAGCGTACTGGTGCCAGCGCAATGACCTCGAAGTTCGAAGCGCCACGGTTCAGATGACCGGCCGGCGGCGCTGCTGTCCCGGGCAGCAGCGCCGCCATCCATGCTCGTGGTGAACGCTGGCACGTGGTCGTGACCACCCTCGTCAGCCCTCATCCGGCTTGGGCGAGACCCGCACCCACACCGGGTGCGGCTCCGCGTACTCCCGGCGCACGTCCACACGGTAGGTCCCCGCGGGCAGCTCGATGTCCGTGATCCCCTGCAAGCTCGGGAACAGGAGCGTATCGACCCACTGCTCGTCCGCCTCCTCCTCCGTCAGTGACACCTGATCGATACATCGCTCGATCTGGATCCAGGTCTCGGGTTCATCTCTCTCGAACCTGTACATTCCCGGACTCTCGAATTCGATCAGAAAGCTCTGGTACATCGCCGTATCGGCGAATTGATCCCAGATCTCGTTTCTTTCGTAAGGGCCGAGCGTCCCCGGATCCGAGCAGTCGAAGATCGAGTTGAATTCCCAGGTGTCGCCCTCGGGCTCGAGCACCTCGAGATCCGCACACTGCCGGTGGGGCACCCAGAGGTAGGGCGCGGTCTCCATGTACTCGTCGAAGAGTTCGTCGGGGTCTTGGCTGTAAACCGCCGCGATGGCGTCGAGCACCCCTTCTCCGCCGCGAGGTGCGAGCATGTACAGCTCTCGAAAGCGCGCCACGCCTCTGTCTTCGATGAGCCAGCGGACAAAGTGCGCGGCGCCGCCGTAGGACACGTCAAAGGCACTCTCGGCCGTGATGTACTCCCGCGGATCGAGCATATAGTCCTGCACCACGGGCTCGAAACTCGTCGCCAGCCCCTCGTTGAGCGCCGGAGCGCTCGATGAGCGCCAATCACAATTCGAGGAGTGGCCGAGTTCGTGGGCCACCCACCCGGGCCCCGCGATTACAGTCCCGTCACGCAACCTACAGGCGCTCGCCTTCTCTGAGCAATATTCATCGTCTTCATTCGTGTAAAACAGCCGGATGTCGTAGGGGTCCTCCAGTCCCAGAAAATAGGCACTATACCTATAAGTATCCTCATACAGCTCAACGCTCCCTGCGCATAAAAGCAGACTCTCATCCACATAGATATCGAGATTCTCCGTCGAGTAAACCAGAGGGAGGTCGGGGACATTGGTCACCGGCGCGAAGTCCGAGCACATGGCCGGCCGAGGCTCTGTCTCGTCTGCACAAGCGCCAACCATCATCGCACTCGCCAGCACGATGGTTCTGGGACGGAAAATATGGCGGGAAGCGGGCATCCTCGACAAGATACGCCACCTCGGCCGCCCGAGGCCACCGATGCCCAGCGAGGCACCCGCCGCCACGCTGGGCATCACCAACCTGGAGACACTCAGCCCTTGCGCTTGCCCTCGGCCTCCAGCTGCTTGCCGTAGGCCTCGGTCTTCTTCGCAAAGTCCCCGCTCGCCAGCACCATCCCCTCGGCGAACAAGGTCCCCATCCCCACGACGTTCATGTTCTGCTGAAGATACTGATTGAGCCACTTCTTGGTCATCTTCAGCCCGAGCGGGTCGTAGGACAGCAGCTTCGCCACCAGCTCGTCGACGGCGCCATCGAGCTCGTCGGCGGGGACGGCCTTGTTGATCAGTCCGATGTCGACGGCCTCCTTGGCGGTACACGAGCGATCCGTCATCAAGAACTCGCGCGCGCGGCTGAGGCCGATCCGCGCTGGCCACAGCAGCGCCCCGCCGTCACCGGGCGGGACCCCAAAGCCCGACAGGTGCGGGTCGCTGAAGGTCGAGTCCTCGCTCGCGTAGACAAAGTCGCAAGACAGCGCGATCGAGGCGCCCAGGCTGTGCGCCCCGGGGGCGTAGACCTTGGCGATCGTCGTCTTCTCGCAGTTGATCGCGTCGCGGATGATGTCCTCGGCCTCCTTGAAGATCTTCAGCATGTCCTCGTAGATGCCCAGCTTCTCGACCCACTCGAACTCGTACTGCTCGGGGGCGAGGAAGCTCTTGTTCTTGCCGGTGACGACCACCACGCGCGCGTCGGACTCGTGGGCCTTGCGGAACACTCGCGCGAGGCCAGCGTGGGTGTCTCCGTCCAGGCCACCGATCTCGATGGTGAAGACGTCCTTGGTTTCGATGATGTCGATGAGGCCGAATTCTGACATGTCGTTTTGCTCCTGAGTTTTGCGTCGTGAACGCCAGTGGCACGCGATGAATGCGAATGGATGCACCACGCGCACCCGTGGCATGACAGCAGCCTAGGCGCCGCTGGCCACGCGGTCTTGAACCAAAGCCGCTCAAAAATTGAACGCGGCGGACCTGATCGGGCGCGACCGGTGGTTCACGCGCCCGATGGTGCGATAATTTTCAGTCCATGGACGCCTCGGCACCGCAGCTCGTCAGCGTCGACGAGCTCGTGCGCAGCACGGCCAACTACTCGGCCTGGCTCGAGGGCCCGCCCGCGACCGGCTCGCAGGTGGGCGTCCACGGGTTTCAGTTCGACGCCCACGATCAGCACGACGCCGTCATCCTCGACGTGTTTCACGTCCTGGTCTGCATGCGCGGTGAGGCGGCGGTGTCCCGGATGGTCGGCGACGCCCTCGAGTCGATCCACCTCGGCCCCGGCGAGGTCCTGGTCAACCCCAGCGCGACCTCGCTGCGCTGGCAGTGGTCGGGGGCGGTCGACGTCCTCAACATCACGGTGCACCCCCGCTACCTCGACGACCTCGCCCGCGAGGCCATGGGCTGCCCCGTTCGCCTGCGCGCCGACGTCCCCCACCACCGGCCCGACCCTGCGCTCGCGCGCTTCGGCCTCGATCTTCACCAAGAGCTCGACACGCCCCGCCTCGGCGCCCACCGGGCCGCCCGCGCGATCGGAGAGCGCATCGCCCTGCACCTGCTGCGCAACTACGTGTGCGTCGACAGGCTAATCAACGCGCGCAGCTTCAGCGAGGCGGAGCAGCGCCGCCTGCTCGAGTTCATCGACGGCCGCCTGGGAGAGCCGATCGGCGTGGCGACCCTCGCCAGCTTGGTCGAGATGGGCAAGCACCACTTCTCCCGCACCTTTCGCGCCACCTTTGGCGCTTCCCCCAGCGCCTGGCTGCGAGAGCGTCGGCTCGAGCGCGCACGCTCGCTGCTCATGAAGACCTCGGCCTCGATCGCCTCGATCGCCGCGCAGTCGGGCTTTGCGGATCAGAGCCACCTGACGCGATGGTTCGCCCGCCACTATGGGATCACGCCGGCGGCGCTTCGACGTCGGCGCTAGTGTGCGCGGCAGAGGACTTGAAGGGTCCCAGGCGCCGGACCGCCGGTTGCTGACGAGGCGCGAGGAGGGAGTTTGTCGGGCACAAATAACTGACGAGCAACGAAGTCAGCGGCCGGTGCTCCAAGCCTGGGGCCCTTCAAGTCCTCTGCCGCGCACACTAGTGTGCGCGCCGAGCCAGCCAGCCGTGCATGCACAGGGCCTGAAACACACGCACGGGCTGGCCAAACCCGCTCTCGGCGACCAGCGTTTCGATCTCGCCTGGCGCGAGCACGGCGAAGCTCTCGCCGATCGACTCGACCATGCCCGCGACCGCCTCGTCCGTGGCGCCGGCGTGTCGCCAGGCCCGCTTCCACAGCTGCATCAGCTCCCCATCGAGCGCGTCCGCGGCGAGGTCGGCGAAGATCAAGGGCGCGCCAGGGCGCATGCGCTCCGCGATGCCGCGAAAGAAGGCCCGGCGCGCGCCCTCGTCGACGAGAAAGTGTGAGACCAGCACGGCGGTCGCCACGTCGAAGGGTTCGTCCCGAGGCGGCAGGCTGTCGAGCGTGCCCGCATGGAGCTCACAGCGAGACTCGAGGCCGGCCTCGACGAGCCGCGCCCGACAGCGCGCGAGCATCGGCTCCGAGGTGTCGACGGCGGTGAACTGCCAGCCGGGAAAGATCGGCGCGAGCTCGAGGACCTCTGCCCCGGTGCCCGCGCCGACGCAGAGCACCCTCGCCTGCGCCGGAGCCTCGTCGAGCGCCAGCTGGGTCACCAGGTGGAGGGCGTCACGGAAGGCCGCGAGCGGGCGAAATTGTTCGTCGTAGCGGGCCGCGTGGGCCTCGTCGAAGGGGACGGGTTGCGCCATGCGGCCCAGGCTAGCGCCCTGCGCTGCGTCGCGGCAGAGCGGCGCTTGTGTTTGTATCGGCGGATCTTTCGCCCGGCCCGAGATTTTTGGGCTGCTATCCTCGACGAGGATGCACGCTGCGGGCAGCCCCCTCGAGATCAATCACGGCCACCTCGCGTCGCTCCCCTGGCACCCGCCGCGCAGCCACACCGATCACGTGCTCACCTACGTCGCCGCCGGCTCCCTCGAGATGAACCTCGGCGAGACGGTGGTCGCCGAGCCCGGCTCGATCCTGCTGCTCCCCGCCGGCACGCCGCACGAGCCCCTGGGCGGCGAGGACCTCGAGCTGTGGATGGTCCGCTTTTGCGCGAGCTGCTTCGTCCTCGACGAGGACCAGCCGCTGATGGCCGCCTTTCACCGGGTCCGCCGCGGCGCCCTGCCCATGGTCCTGATCCCCCGCGAGCGGAGGCGACGGGTCCTCGACCTGCTCGCCGACCTGGCGAGCGAGCAGCACGCCGGGCATCCGGAGTCGCGCGAGCTCCTGCGCTGCATGCTGCTGCTCTTGCTCGCCGAGGTCCGCCGGGCGATGCCCGCTGCGCCCCTGCCCGCCCGCGCCTCGAGCTTCGTCCCCGACGCCCTCGCCTTCATCCAACGCAACGGGCTCCAGGACATCTCGCTGCGCGACGTCGCGGCGGCGGTCGGGCGCGCGCCGGCCCACGTCGCGGCGACCATCAAGCGGCAGACCGGCTACACCGTGGGCGCGTGGATCAGCTCGATCCGCCTGGCCGAGGCCACCTCGCGCCTGGTCCACACCGACGACTCCATCGCCGAGATCGCCCAGGCCGTGGGCTGGGCCGACCAGACCCACTTCATCCGTCAGTTTCGCAAGGCCTACGCGACCACGCCGGCGGCCTGGCGACGCGAGCATCGCCTCGAGCACTGCGGGTCTCGTGCCCAGCCGGAACCGCTCTAGTCGCCCCAGGGGTGGAGCACGCAGCCACCCACGTGGCGGCTGGCCCACTTGGCCCGCAGCGCCTCGGCGTAGTCGCGCAGGGCGTAGCGCGGGCCCACGTGCGGGCGCAGCCGGCCCTCGGCCACGCGCTCGCGGATCCACGCCAGGCGCGTGGGTCGGAGCGAGGGGTCGTGCTTGGTGGCGATCACCGCCGGGCAGCCGAGCACGTCGAGGCCCTTCATCTGGATCAGGTTGGTGGGCAGCACGTTGGCGTTGGGCGCCCCGCGCTTGCCCTTGCCCCTGGCCACGAAGGGCGTCGCCGCCCAGCCGACGATGCAAAAGCGCCCGCCAAAGGCCATGGCGCGCAGGCTCGCCGCCGAGATCGGGCCGCCCACGCCGTCGTAGACGAGCTCGGCCCCGCGCCCGCCCGTGAGGGCCTTGACCGCGTCGCGCAGGCCAGCGAGGCCGTCCTCGCCGCCCGTCTCGATCACGTGGTCGGCCCCCTGGGCTTGGACCTCGGCGAGCTTGGCGGGGTCGCGGCCGGTGGCGATCACCGTGGCGCCGACGAGCTTGGCGACGTGAACCGCGGCCAGGCCGGTCGAGCCCGAGGCGCCGTGGATCAGCGCGACCTCGCCGGCGCGCAGGCGGCCGCGGTGGATCAGCACGTGGTAGGCCGTCTCGTAGTTGCCGAGCAAGTTGACGGCCGCGTCGAAGTCGAGGCCCTTCGGCAGGGGCATGGCCGCGGCCTCGGGGATCACCGCGTAGCCGGCGAAGCCACCCCAGCGCTGGTAGGGCCCCGAGGATCGCGGGCCGGTGTGGAAGCCGTCGGCGAGCACCGCGTCGCCCACGGACACGGCCTCGACCTCGGGCCCCGCCCAGCAGACCTCGCCGGCGAACTCGAGCCCCGGGGTGTAGGGCGGCGGCGCCATGTGCTGGTACTGGCCGCTGCTCATGATCAGGTCGACCCAGCCGACGGCGCAGCTGCGCACGCGCAAGATCAGATCCCTGGGCCCGAGCGTGGCCGGGTCCGGCGGCGGCTGGTCCTCGAGGCGCATGTGCTGCTCGAGGGCGTCCATGGGCGTCTCGCCCCACTCGCGCACGACGACGCGCTGACCCTCGGGGAGCTGGGCTGTGGCGATCATGAGCTTGGTTTTATCAGCCCATCGCAGCTCAGGCATCACGCACGAGGGGCAGGCGGACCTCGAAGCGGGCCCCGCCGAGCTCGCTCTCGCCGACGCTGACCTCTCCGCCGTGGTCCAAGACGATCTTCTTGACGATCGCCAGGCCCAGGCCCGTGCCCTGGGAGCGGGTGGTCTCGTAGGGCTCGAAGACCAGCTCGCGGCGCCGCGGCGGGACCCCGGGGCCGTTGTCCTCGACCGCCAGGTAGGCGAGCGCATCTTCGCGGCCGGGGACCAGGCCCGCGCGCACGAGGATCTCCACGGCCTCGACCCCGGCCTCCCGGGCCGAGAGCGCGGCGTTCTCGACCAGGTTGACGAGGACCTGCTTGAGCAGCTGACGATCCCCGCGGATCTCCAGCGCCTCGCTCCCCCGCGCCCCCGCGCCCTCGGGGGCCTCGACCACCAGCCCGGGCTCGGTCCCGCCGTAGGCCCGCTCGAACTCCGCGAGCACGCGCTCGAGGCTGACCTGCTCGAGGGCGACCTCGGGGAGCTTGGCGAACTGGGAGAAGCTGGTGACCATGCGCCGCAGGCTCTCGACCTCGTCCTCGACGATCTCCACGGACTCGTCGAGGAGCTTGGAGAAGCGCGGGTCCTGACCGGGGTCCTTCTCGCGCAGCTGCTGCACGGCCAGCTGGATCGGCGTGAGCGGGTTTTTGATCTCGTGGGCGATGCGCCGGGCCATCTCCTGCCAGGCGCCGACGCGCTGGAGGTAGGCGATCCTTCGCCGGGTGTGCTCGAGCTCGTCGAGCATCGTGTTGAAGGCGGTGGCCAGCAGCCCGAGCTCGTCGTGGCCCAGGCGCGGCGCCCGGGCGGAGAGGTCGCCCGAGGCGACCTGGCGCATGACCTTGGACAGGTCCGAGACCTTGCGCGTGGTCTGGCGGGCGATGATCAGCCCAGCGATGACGGCGGCGATCAACACCAGGCCGCTGGCCAGGCTGATCGCCGTGATCACGGCGCGCTGGATCTCGCTGCGCGCCACGCTGCGGTCCTCTCCCCTGGCGCCTCGGATCTCCACGGTCCCGACGCTGCGGGCGAGCTCGCCGAGGCGTTGGTGTCGCTCGATGACCGCCGGATCCGTGGCCCACGAGACCCGCAACCTCGCGGCCAGCTCGCCCCGCGGCTGCGCTTCGCCCTCTTTTTCTTCCCCCTCGCCCGCTGACGCGCGGACTTCGAGGGGGGTGACGATCGCGACCGCCAACGGCCCGAGCTCGGCCGCGTCGCCGAGCGCCGCGTCGCCGCCCCCGGGACGCAGCGCGATCGCGTCGCCCCCAGGGCGCTCGACCACGACCTCGAGCACGTCCCAGCGCGCGTCGATCCACCGCTGCAAGGCGCGCTCGAGCGCCGCCGCGCTGACCGGCTGCCCCGGCGCGCCGAGCAGGGCCTCGACGTCGTGCGCGAGCAGCTCGGTGCGCGCCTGAAAGACCTCGCGCTGGGCGGCGGCGAGCTCGGCGTAGTAGGGCTGGGCGAGCTCGATGGCCTCGCGCTGGGTCGCTGCCTGCTGCGCGTCGAGGCGGTCGTAGTAGCCGACCGCCAGCGCGACCAGGTAGCCCGAGGCGCTCACGCACAAGATGCCGATGGCGACCAAGGAGATGGTGATCCGCGCCTCGAGGCGCCCCCACCAGGGCGGGCGCTGCTGGAGCGCCCGGGCCAGGTGAAAGCTCGCCGTGCCCCGCGTACGTCCCCCGCGGGCGCCGCCTCGGGGCGCCCGCTCGCGCGCGGACTTTTGCTTGTCGGCGGGCATCGGGATCAGTCCTCGGGCACGTAGAAGAATTGGCTGCGGAACTCGGCGGTCTTCTCGGCCTTGGGCCGCGAGCGCACGAACATCCCGACCCAGCGCGAGAACACCTCGAGGTCACGGTCCTGGCCGCGGGCCCCGTCGGCGCCGGCGCCCGCCTTGGTCTGGATCGGGTTGCGCTGGGCGAACACGCTGGCGAAGTAGGCGTGGTTCTCTCCGCGCTTGAACATGGCCAGGGGGGCCAAGGACACGCGCAGGGCCGTCGCGGCCGCGATCGCGTCGGCCCGCAGGGCGAAGCGGCGCAAGGTCGGCTTGCCGCCGTCGACCTGCGTCTGGACCATGTAGTCGCGGTTCCAGGGGTCCCACTGGACCTTGAGCTCGATGCGCGTGACGGCCAGGGGCGCGCGCGTGCCGTTCTTCTCGAACACGGCGACGTCGTAGACCAGGCGCGTGGCCCAGCCCGAGTCGAGCGACTTCATGGCCTGCCTGTCGCTCTCGCGCAGCAGCTCCGAGAGCACCAGCCCGACCTTGACGACCTGGGCGTTGTAGCTGACGGAGAGCTTGCGCCGCGGCAAGGTCTCGGGCGAGGCGGCGACCAGGGTCAGGCTCAGGCCCGCGGCGGCGAGCATCTGCGCGAAGCGGCGGCGCCCGAGACCCCCACGGCTCGACCCGCCGCTCGGGAGGGCGCGGGCGCGTGCTGGCGCCTCCCTGCTCCCCTTCCTGCTCCCCTCCCTGCTCATAGCGGCGTGCGCTCCAGGACGCTGCCCACCGAGATGTCGAAGGTCCCCAAGCTGGTGTCGAGCTTGAGCCCAAAGTCGGCGTTGAGGCCGAAGGGGGCGACCAGCTGCCCGGCCTCGCGCCGGAGGCTGCGCTCCTCCCGGGTCCCCGTGAGCGTGAAGATGCCCGAAGACAGGTAGAGGTAGCCGCCGTAGACGAACTCGGTCCGCGGGCGGCGAAAGAGCGGGATGCCGTACTCGAGGTCCACACGCCCGCCGAGCTGGGCGAGGTCGATCTCGTCGACGCCGGTGTTGAAGGTGTCGATCGGCCAGCGCGTGGAGTACTGCACGCCCATGGTCCGACCCGGGGTCCAGTCGGCGAGGTCGCCGGGCAAGAAGGCTTCGAAGCGCGGCGCGTCGCCGGCGATCTGTCCGCCCCACAGGCTCGGCGACAGCCAGTGTCCCCAGGGCAGGCGAAAGCTGTAGCCGCCGCCGATCAGCACGCGCAGGTACTCGTAGCTCGAGCCGATCGCCGGCGAGGACAGCTGCACGTCCAGGCGGATGTGCCCGCCCTTACCGAGCAGCGCCGCGCGACCGCGCTGATCCCAGGCGACGCTGAACTCGGCCGAGCTCAGGTAGTGCAGCCCGTCTTCGAGCTGAAGGTCGAGGTCGAGCTGCTCGCCGCTGGGCAGCTGGCGGATCGGCGTGGCCTCGGGCAGGTCGGCGTCGATCGCCTCGAAGCGAAAGTCGATGCCCATGGTCAGGTCGGCGTGAAAGGGGATCGTCACCCCCAAGACCCCGCCGAAGCGGTTGTAGCGGACCGTGTCGAAGTTGCTGGGGCTGGGGTCGTCGTCGTAGCCGGCGACGCGGTAGGGCTCGTTGGCGAGGACCATGTAGGCGCTCGCCGCCACGCCGAGCGGGCTCCCGGCGAGGGCCGGCAGCTCGACGAAGAGCTTGGCCGCCTGCTGACGTTGGCGGTCCTCCACACCGCGCGCTCGCGTCCCAACTACAAAGCCGCCGCCGAGGTGCACCGAGGACCCGGCGAGGTTGCGCTCCATGAGCTCGAAGCCCCCGGCGAAGGGCGTCAGCTTCGAGACCTGGGCGTGGATGTCTGCGATGGCCAAGGCGCCGCGCTCGTGGATATCGACGACCAGCGCGGCCTGATCTTCGCTGCCCGCGATCGGCACCAGGCGCAGGGCGACCTGATCGAAGTAGCCCATCGACGCAAGTCGCGCCGTCGCGCGATCGATGCGAGGGTCCTCGGGCCAAAACACGCGCTCTCCCTCCTCGAGACCCTCGGCCTCGAGTGCCTCGAGGATCTGCTTGGGGGCCACCTGAACGCGGCCGCGGATCTGCAGGGCGACGACCTCGACGGCCCGCTCCTCCGGCAGCGCGAGCTCGCCCAGGTCGCCGGCCTCGGGATCTTCGGACATCGCAGACGCGAGCGCGCCCACATCTTTCGGGGCAGGCACTCGCACCCCCGCGGCGCTGGACGACCGCCCATCCACATCGCCCTCTCGCGCCGCGTCAGCTCGCGGCGAGGAGCCAGACGCGGCCTGCTCGGATTGCGACTGCTCGGGAGCGGGCTCCCTGTCCGCCTGCGACGCGGCCTCTTCGACATCGGGCTCGGGGCCCAGCGACCAAGCCAGCGCCAGCGCCGGGACGAGCGCGGTGATCGTGGGGCCCACCACGGCGCGAGTGTACTCGTGACCAGGTCTCGAAACGAGCCATGGCGAGGCTCGGACCCCGCCGGTCCGACAAATCGCCCGGGAGAATTCGACCGCGGACGCGCAACTCTCTACACTGCGACAGTGAGCGACCGCCGGCCCATCCTCGTGGTCGAGGACAACGACGCGAACTACGCGCTAATTCACCGCCTGCTCGAGTCCACGGGCCTGTGGACCGTCTCCCGAGCCACCGAGGTCGCCCAGGCCCTCACGGAGATCGCCCGCCAGCGGCCGGAGGTCATCCTCCTCGACATCGACCTCCCCGGCGACGCCGACGGCCTGGTCCTCGCCCGCACCATCAAGGGCAGCGAGGAGCTGCGCCGCATCCCCATCGTGGTGGTCAGCGCCAGCGTGATGAAGCAAGAGCACGCCAAGGCGGCCGAGGCGGGCTGTGAGTACTTCGTCGAGAAGCCCTTCGACATCGACAAGCTGCGCCGCGTCGTCGTCGAAGCGGCCTCGGTCTGAGCCCGCCCCAGCCCGGGCTCAGGCTCCCGCGCGGCGCAGGCGAGCCGCGAGCCGCCGCCGCAGGCCGAGCGCCACGCCCAGGCCCAGCCAGCTCAGGGGCTCCCAGGGCGCGCCCTCGCCCGCGCTGCGGCAGCCACAGCCGCCCCCTTCGTCGGCACCGGCGTCCTCGCCACCGCCCCCCGACTCGTCGTCACCGACGTCGTCCCCCTGCTCCGCGCCGCTCCCCTCCGCGCCCGCGTCGGACGAGCCCTCGCCCCCCTCATCACCTTCGTCGCCGCCGCTGTCCTCTCCCTCACCGCCGTCGTCGGGCGGCTCTGGGGGCGGCGGCTCGGTGGTGTACTCGTAGGCGCCCACGTCCGGGGCCTCGAGGTCGCGCTCGACCCCGTCGAGATCCACGCTGCTCCACGCGCTCGCGGGCACCCCCGCGCCCACGGCCAGCGCGTCCTCGAGCAGGTGGTAGTCGCTGGCCTCGGCGTCGGCGAAGCCTAGCTCGGCGACGGCCATGCCCGTGATGTTGCCCTGGCCGTCCCAGTCGACGTCGCCGCCCGGGGCCACGTCACCCTCGGCGGACTCGAGCACGAGGTTGTTCCAGCCCAGGTTGCCGACCAAGTTGGGGCCGAAGATCGCGATGCCCCAGCGCCCCGATCGCAGCACGGTGTTGTGCACGAAGGCGTAGCGCGATCCGTCGAGGGCGGGGTCGGTGTTGGAGTTGGCGTAGATCCCCGTGCCCTCGAAGTCGACGACGATGTTGTCGTGGACCGCGGTGTCCCCCGCCTGGAGGATGAAGATCCCGTTGGTCGGCCCGCGCTCGAGGCGGTTGGCCCAGATCTCACAGCTCGAGCCGCCGCCGATCTGCATGCCCTGCTGCTGATACTCCACGCCGCCCAGGCCGACGTCGTGGATCGTGTTCGCCCACACCGCGCAGTCGACCGGCGAGACCCCGACCTGCATGCCGTCCCAGCCGGTGTTCTCGATCAGGTTGTGGTGGATGTCGACGCCGTGGTGCTCGTGGGGGTAGAGCACCACGGTCTCGCCGTCGCAGGTGTACTCGCGCCCGCCGTAGCCCGTGCTGCCAAAGTAGATGCCTTCGCCGGTCGTCTCGTGGATCCAGTTGTGGTGCAGGCGCGTGTCGTACTGCACGAAGTTGCCGAGGTTGGCCGAGCCGTCGCAGGTCGGCTCGGTCTTGAGGTTGAAGCCCGCGAAGCCGCTGTCGAGGACCTCGAAGTGGTCGAGCTCGTAGTCGCTGCTCAGCCCGGATACGACCACGCCGCTGGCCGAGTAGTCCGGCCCGGTTCGCGTGGCCCGGACGCTGATCCCATACTCGTGCTCCGGATCCCCGGAGCCGGTGATCCGAAAGTAGCGCGAGCCCTCGGCGGTCAGGCCGTAGCCGCGATCGGCGTTGTCGATCTCCACGCGGCCCTCGCAGTTGCGGATCTCGATCCACGCCTCGCTCGAGCCCACGAACTCGTAGAGCCGCAGAAACTCCCGCGCGCCGCCGCGCAGGCACACGCTATCGCCCGGGCCCACGCCCAGCTCGGCGCCGTTGGCCGAGGCCGCGTCGGGCTCGATGACGAAGTCACAGTCGCACTCGCCCTCGGCCGCGGCCGAAGCCGGCGCGAGACCAATGACGAGGCCAGCTGCGAGCGGCGCCGCGACGAAGCTCAGCCAGATATCCGAGCGCGAACCAGGCATGAAAGACATGGAGCCATCATACCCCCTCCCCCGCGCGCTCGAGCTCGAGAAGCTGCTCCGGCGTGTTGACACCCGAGACCTCGATCGCGTCCACCTCGACGCCGATCACCACCCCCGAGCCGGCACGCAAAGCCACCAAGTCGGTGAGGTAGACCTCGCCTGCAGCGTTGGCCGAGCCCAGCTGCGGGAGCTCGCGGCGCAGGTGCTCGGCGCGGACGCAGTAGACGCCAGCGTTGCACTCGCCGATGGCTCGCTCCGCTTCGCTGGCGTCGGCGTGCTCGCGGATCCCCACGACGGCGCCCCCCTCGTCTCGCAAGATTCGGCCGTAACCACCGGGGTCATCCGGGCAAAAGGTGGCCAGGGCGAGGCCGGCCGAGCTCTCGGCGCAGGCCTGCGCGAGGCGGGCGAGGGTCTGCGCCCGCAGCAGGGGCACGTCACCGCTGAGGATGAGCACGACCCCGTCGAAGTCCTCCCCCAGGGTGGGCAGGGCACAGAGCACCGCGTGGCCGGTGCCCCGCTGCTCGTCCTGCACGGCGAAGCCCACGGACCACCCCTCGCGCTCGGGGCAGGCCGCCTCCACGACCTCGCGCACGCGCTCGCGCTGGTGGCCGACGATGACGATCGAGCGCTCGACCCCGAAGCGCCGGGCGGCGCGCAGCGGGTGAATCACCAGCGGCTCCCCGCGGAAGGGGTGCAGGACCTTGGCCAGCTCCGAGCGCATTCGGGTGCCCTTGCCGGCGGCGAGTAGGATGGCGACGCTCCGCATCGCCGCGACCCTACCCGATCGCCCCTCCGAGCACAGCCACGCACCCCAGCAGGCAACGGCGGGCATGAGCAGGCAAGAGCGAGCACAAAAGGGCGCAACCGGGCATAATGGCGCGAGCCATGGCCCAGACGCGCATCCAGAGCTTCTCCGAGTTCTTCGTCTTCTATCTCGGCGAGCACCGCAACGCGACCTGCCGCGCGCTGCACTTCGTGGGCACCGGCGGCTTCCTGACGGTCTTCGCGGCCGCGCTGATCACCGATCCCCTGCGCTTTGGCCCGGCCCTCGCCGGGATGCTCGCCCTCGGGGCGGTGGGCGCAAACATCGAGAACCGACGCAGCGCGGCGCCCTTCTTGCTCGGGATGATCGCCCTGGGCACCTGGGCCCAGCCGATGATCCTCGCCGGGGTCGTGTGGGCCTACGCCTTCGCGTGGATCGGCCACTTCAAGCTCGAGCACAACAAGCCCGCGACCTTCACCTATCCGATGTGGTCGCTGCTCGGAGACTTTCGCATGTGGGGGCTGATGGCCACGGGCAAGCTGTGGACCGGCGATCCCGTCGAGGCCTTCACCGCGCGCGAGTCCTGAGCGCCAGCGCGTCCGAGAGCGCCCGCCACTGCGCCTCGGTGTTGCAAGGCGCGAGCACCAGCGGCTCCGGGAGCGCGTCGACGCCGATGGTCGCGGCCTCGGCGAGCAGGGACTGGAGCCGAGCCTCCCCGGCGGCGAGCAGCGCCCTGCCACGGGCCAAGATCGGCTCCACGCGCACGGCCGCGGCGAGCGGGTGGCGGCGGCCCTCGGCGTCCACGGGGATCAGCGCCGGCGCGTCGGCTCGGGCCGCGAGCGCGGCGAGCATGAAGTCGACGTGGACGCCCGCGAGCGCGGCCGCGTCACAGCTCGAGAGGTAGGCCTGCGCTGCCCCGGCCGCGGCCAGGCGCTCGAGGCCCGCGACGGCGCCGACGAGGGGGCCGGCGTCGACCTGGGGATCGTCGACGCGCAGCAGCTCGATGTCCGCCGACATGGGCAGGCGCTGACCCGGCGCCGCGCTGACGACGATCGGCGCGCAGCGGGGGGCCAGGACCCCGGCGATCCGCGCCAGCAGGGGCTGGCCGTCGAGCGCCAGCCAGGCCTTGTCCCGACCCATGCGACGCGAGCCGCCGCCGGCGAGGATCAGCGCTCCTGGGCCCGCCTTCACCTCCCAAAGCTGCGCGCCTGGGCCCCCGATCGCAAGCCCCTTTGTTACCCTGTGCGGCGTGAAGCTGCGGATCCGAGCCGACTCCCTGCGCCTGCGCCTGACCCAGAGCGAAGTCCGCCAGCTGCGTGCCGAGGGCCGCGTCAGCGAGGTCATCCACTTTGGCCCGGGCCGCGCCCTCGAGTACGCGCTGGTCGCCAGCGAGGCGGCCGAGCACCCCCAGGCCCGCTACGAGGGCGCGCTCGTCGAGGTCAGCCTGCCCCTGGCCCTCGCCCACACCTGGGCCGAAGGTGACGCGGTCAGCATCCGCCACGAGCAGGCGCTGCCCGAGGGCGCCCTGTCCTTGCTGATCGAGAAGGACTTCCAGTGCCTCGCGCCCCGCGAGGGCGAGGACGACGGCGACGCCTTCCCCAACCCTCAGGCGGCCGACGGCGCGACCTGCTGATGCGACCGCGCTGGCAGCTGCGCGAGGCGCCCGTGGTGAAACGCCGCGTCCTCGCCGTCCTCGGGCTGCTCGCGCTCGCCTGGCAAGGCGGCTGCCAGCGCGGCGCAGGGACGCCGGTGGCCGAGCCGCGCCCCGCCGACTCGACCCCCCTCGAGCAGCCCCCGCCCATCGACCACGGCGCGCCCCCGCCCTACGCCGGCACCTGGCGCGGGCCCACGCTGCGCCTGCGCTTCGCGGGGCCCTGGGTCCTCGTCGAGCCGCTCGACGCCACGGACCCGGCGAGCCCCGAGCCTGCCCAGCCCAACCCAGCGTCCGCGCAGCCGACAGTCTCCGCGCAACCAGGCCCGACCCTGCGCGACTCCCCGCCCCTGCTCGAGCTGCGCGCGAGCGTGGAGCGCCACGCCGGTGACGCCTTCGCCCTGCGCACCAGCGTCGCGGGGATCATGCCCAGCGACTTCCTGCGACCCACCGACTGGACGCTGCTGGTCGAGGGCGACGCGCTGGCCATCGCCATGGGCGACGAGCCGCTGCAGACCTACCGACACGAGGACGCCCCGCCGCCCCTCGTCGGGCCGAGCTTGCTCCACGAGCAGCCGCTGCCCGAGACCCTGCCCTTCACCGCGGCCGCGGCCTGCCTCGAGCTCGCCAGCTTGACCTGCGCCGAGATCGAGACCGATGCGCCCCCCGCCGCCGGCTGCCGCGAGGCGCTGTGGAGCGCCTGCGTCGGCCACGTGCTCGACGGGGACGCGACCGCTGGCGCGGCCACTGGTTCGACCACTGGTTCTTCTGGGCGCCTCGTCATCCGCCTGCACCGCGCCTCCTCGCGCTTCTTCGCGGGGCTCGCGGCTGGGGCCCCCGAAGACCGCCTCGAGGCCGCCCAGGGCCTCGAAACGCGCGCCCTCGAGCTGGCGGCGAGCGCCTTGAACGAGCGCCTCGCGGCTGGCGAGCTGCCCCTGGACGATCCCGCGCTGCCCGAGCTGCTCGCTCGGATCCGCCACGGCATCGGAGGCGCAGCGCTCGCCCCACCGCTGCGCGATATCCTCGAGTGAGCCGAGACAGGCACCGGGTTTACCCTTGGGCAGCCCACCATGACGGCGAGTGACCACGACCTCCTGGAGACCGCCCACGACGAGGGCGGCGGCAGGAGCGACGAACAGGCCGATGGGCTGCTGCGGATCGATCGCTACATCGTCCTCGATCGCCTCGGCGCCGGGGGCATGGGCACGGTCTTCCTCGCCCGGGATCCCGACCTCGATCGCAACATCGCGATCAAGCTGCTGCGCGGCGGGGCCTCCGGCCTGTCCCAGGCCAGGATGCTGCGCGAGGCCCAGGCCATGGCGCAGCTCTCCCACCCGAACGTCGCCGCGATCTACGACGTCGGGCGCTTTGGCCAGCAGGTGTTCATGGCCATGGAGTACGTCGCCGGCGGGACCTTGCGCGACTGGCTGGCCGACGGCCCGCGACCCTGGGCCGAGGTCCTGCCGATCTTCATCGCCGCCGGGCGCGGGCTCGCGGCGGCCCACGCCGTCGGGCTGATCCACCGCGACTTCAAGCCCGCCAACGTCCTGCTCAGCCTCGACGACGTCCCCAAGGTCACGGACTTCGGGCTGGTCCGCAGCGAGCGCGCGCGCGGGCTCGCTGCGCGCGAGGCCGACGCGACGACCGAGACCGATCTCGAGGCCGAGCCGCGGCCGGATCCCGACACCCCGGCAGCCGCGAGCGCCCCGAGCCGCGCCCCGACCACCGCCGAGCCGCGGGCCGCGGCCAGCTCGAGCCACGGCTCGCTCTCGGGAGAGATCGTCCTCGGCGCCCAGGCCAGCGTCAGCGCCAGCTCCTCGGGCAGCGCGAGCAGCTCGAGCAACGCCTTCGACCTCCAGCTCACCACCCAGGGCAGCTCCGTGGGCACGCCCGCGTACATGTCCCCCGAGCAGATCCTCGGCGACGACATCGACGCGCGCAGCGATCAGTTCTCGTTTTGCGTCGCCCTGCACGAAGCCCTGTGGGGGGTCAGCCCCTTCGCCGGCGACGACACCAAGTCCCGGCTGCGCAACGTGCTCGAGGACGCCCGCCAGCCCCAGCCCGACGATCGCGACGTCCCCGACTGGCTGGCGGCGATCGTCGAGCGCGGCCTCTCGCCCGAGCCCCGCGCCCGCTGGCCGTCGATGGCCGAGCTGCTCGCCGCCCTCGCCGACGACCCCGCGGCGCGGCGCAAGACCTGGCGGCGTCGGCTGCTGGCCGTGGGCCTGTGCTCGACCACCCTCGCCGCCTTCTTGGCCCACACCCAGCTCCAGGCCGCCCGCTGTGAGCAGGCCGCCGACGCGGCCCACCGGGTCTGGGCGCCCTACGCCGCGGCCATCGAGGACGCCGTGCGTGCGGGCGGGCCAGCCTACGCCGAGGCCAACACCCAGCGGGTCCGCGCGGGCGTCGACGACTGGCTGGGGCGCTGGGCCGAGGCCCGCGGGCAGCTGTGTCGCGCCGACGATCTCGAGCGCAGCGAGCAGGCCCGGCGCGAGCGATGTCTGACCGAGCAGCTCGACGCCTTCTCGGCCCTGCTCGAGGTCATTGGCGAGCGCGCCGAGTCGCCGGGCGTGGCCGCCCACGCGATCGCGGCCGTCGCCGCCTTGCCCGAGCCGGCGCTGTGCGAGGACCCGCGGATCGACCCCCTCGACGGCGAGACCCGCGGCTGCACGCCCGCCCTGGCCGTGGCCGTCCACCGCCTGCGCGCCCTCGAGCTCGCCGGGCTCCACGCCGAGGGCGTCACGGCAGGCGCCGCGCTGCTCGACACGCCGGGCCTAGCTACCTGCTCGAGCGTCGAGGCCCAGGCGCTGCTGACCACCGGGCGCCTCGAGCTCGCCCTCGGCCACGGCGAGGACGCGAACGCCAAGCTACAGCGCGCCCTACAGCTGGCCAACGCCCACGAGGATCTGGCCACGGCCCGCGCCGCCGCCTTGGCCCTGGCCCGCGCCGCCGGCCGCCAGGCTCGCTTCGAAGTCGCGCTGGTCTGGGTCGAGGTCGCCGAGCTCTTTGGCCAGCGCCTCGGCGCGCGCCCGGTCGAGGTCGTCGACGAGCGCCTCACTCGCGTCGAGCTGCTCAACGCCGCCGATCGCGACGACGAGGCCCGGGCCGTGCTCGAGCAGGCCCACGCGCTGATCGAGGAGACCCTGGGCGAGCAACACCCCAGCTTTCTGCGCTACCTCGAGAGCGCCGCCAGCCTCGAGGCCGCCACGCCCGCGAGCGCCCGCGCCCTGCTCGAGCAGGCCCTGGCCATGGCCCGCGCGCTCTATGGGCCCGAGCACCCCGAGACCATCTCCGTGATGCTGCGCCTGATCCCGGTCCAGGACACGAGCGCGGCGCGCCTGGCCATGGCCCGCGAGACCCTGGCCAAGGCCGAGGCCGCCAACGGCTCGGCCCACCCGCAGACCCTCGCGGCCCGGGACACCGTCGCCGTACACCTGCTCTTGTCCGGGGAGTACGACGCCGCCAGCGAGCGCTTCCCGGGGATCATCGCCGACCACGAGCGCCTCGATCCCCCCGCGCCCCTCGCCCACGCCCGCGCCCTCGCCCACTACGGCGTCGCGCTGCGCCGCCAAAGCGAGCTCGAGCGCGCCGAGCAGACCCTGCGCGCGGCCATCGCGTTGATCGACGCCGAGCTCGGACCCGAGCACCCCGAGGGCACCAACACCCTGATCAACCTCGCCAACGTCGTCGAAGAGCGCGGGCGGATCTCCGAGGCCGTGGCCTTGCTGCGCCAAGCTCGCGAGATCCTCGCCCGCCGCCAGCCCAACAGCCAGGGCCTCGCGGTGCTCCTCGACAACCTCGGCAAGCTCGAGCTCGAGCTCGGCGACGCCCCCAGCGCCCTGCGCAACATCGAGCGGGCCGCGACCATCGGTCGGGCGCGACACCAGGCGGGGGATCTGCGGATGATCGACTACCTCACGGATCTCGCCCTCGCCGAGGCCGCCAACGGCCAGCGCGACCGGGCGCGCGCGCGCTTCGAGGCGCTGATGCACACCTGCGAGACCCACGACGACCCCAGCAACGACGAGTGCATCTACACCCGGGGGATCTTCGCGGAATTCCTGCTCGGCGAGCCCGGCCAGACGCCGCGCGAGGACCTCCAGCGCGCCCTGGCCCTCAGCGAGCAGGCCCGGGCCGAGTCCGCGTCCCTCGGCTCGCGCAGCGACGCGGCCTACCTGCGCTTCGTCCACGCCCGCGTCCTGGCGCGGGCCGGCCAGACGAAGCGCGCCGAGGAGATCGCCAGCGCCCTGCTCGAGGAGCTGACCCCGCTGGTCGAACGGCGCCGGGATCGGGCGCTGCGCGACGCGATCGCGGCCTGGCTGCGTCGACGCTGAGCGCCAGCGCCCAGCGCGAGATCGAGCGCGGCGAGGCGCGAAGCCGGCCGCTAGTGTACGGATCAGAATCACGGAAGGCGATATCCGCAGTACTTGAGCCAGCCGAGTGCGTCCGAGGCTCGGATCCGACGCAGGGACCTACGCATCGCCTTCTTGAGCTCGCTGACGGTCGTGGGCATCGCTCGGCGTATCCAAGCTTTGACCTTCGCCCAAGCGGCCTCGATCGGGTTGAAGTCGGGACTGTACCGGGGCAAGCGGACGACCTTCGCACCCGTCTCGAGCACCGCAGCCACGACCTCTGCATTCTTGTGCATGTTGATGTTATCCCAGCAAACGATGTCGCCCGGCTCGAGCGTGGGTGCCAGGCGCTGTCGGACGAAGCGCAGAAAGTCAGCGGTCTTGACCCCGCCATCGGTCGTCATCAAGGCGCTGATGCCGTCGACGCGCAAGGCCGCGATCATCGAGACGTGGCGACCGCGGGAATAGGGCTCGTGCGGTCCGTAGAGCGGCTCGCCGCGTGGGGACCAGCCCCGGCGCGGACCAATCCCTGGATGCGTGCCCGATTCGTCCACGAAGACGAGACGTCCGATGTCGAGTCGCCGCTGTCGCAACCGAAACTGGGCGCGCTCCTCGGCGACGTCAGCTCGGTCCCGCTGGGGAGCGTAGGGAGTTTTTTTTGAAGCTGAGGCCAAGTTGGTGAAGCGCCCGGAGGATCGTCGAGCGATGGACCCGGTTCTTGGGAAATCGTCGATTGAAGCGCGCCGAGAGGTGGTAGGAGCCGAGGTAGGGGTCCTTCTCCATCTCGCCACGAATCCACAGGAGGTGGCGCTCCTTCAACTTGGGCGTCCGGCCAGGTGGACTCTTCGGCACCAAGCTCTCGCCTTGGCGCAGCTTCCGCGAGATGCGTTCGACGGTGGTGACCGAGACGGAGAAGCGCTCGGCGATGAGGGGCTGACTTTCTTCGCCAGCTTCGATGGCTTCGGCGATCCGGGCGCGGAGGTCGACGGAGATTGGCGTCGTCACCCGGCCAGTAGATCACCATCGGGACTCGATGTCGATCCCCCTTCCGATCCTCTGGATCGTACACTAGAGGGTATGCTCCGCGCCGGTGGACGACGCCCTCCAGGCGCTGCTGCGCATCCATGACCTCGAGCCCGCCGAGCGGGCCGCGGCCGTCGCCGAGCTCCCCGCGAGCTGGCGCGAGGCCCTCGAGCGTCTGCTCGCCGGGCCCGACCCCGACGCGGCGCTGCGCTGGGCGAGCTCCCTGTCCGCGAAGCTGTGGGCCCTCGGCGCGCCCAACCCCGCCCTCGTCGATCTCCTCCATCAGGGCAGCTACCCCGCTCGGCTCATGCGCCTGCTCGAGCCCGCCGAGGTCGTGGCCGTGACCGCGCGCGAGCCCGGGCGCGAGCGACCCATCGCCGCCCAGCTCGCCGACGCCATCGCCAAGTACGGCGCCGCCGAGGGCCTCGCCCGGGTGCGGACCCGCGAGTACTTGCGCCTGGCTCGGCGCGAGCTCGAGCACGGCCCGCTCGAGGAGATCGGCGGCGCGCTCTCGGACCTCGCCGGGGCCTGCGTCGACGCGGCCATGGCCGCCGTCGATCCCCAGCTGCGCGCGCGCGTGGTCGTGTTCGGCATGGGCAAGCTCGGCGGCCGCGAGCTCAACTTCCTCAGCGACATCGATCTGATCTTCGTCCACGCCGACGACGCCCTCGACGCCGAGGACGAGGGCGCCGCCCACCGCGAGCGCACCCAGCTCCACGCCCAGCTGCGCCAGGTCCTGCGCCTGCTCGAGGGCAGCGGCCCGTGGCGCCCGCTCTTTCACGTCGACCTGCGCCTGCGCCCCTTCGGGACGCGCGGCCCGCTGTCGATCTCCGCCTCGGCCCTCGAGCGCTACTACGAACGCCACGGCCGCAGCTGGGAGCGCCAGGCCTGGCTGCGCGCGTGGCCGATCGCCGGCGACCTCCAGCTCGGCGAGCAGGTCCTGCGCGGGCTCGCCCCCTTCGTGTGGCCGCGGACCATGGACCCCTCGATGTTCGAGGACATCCGCTCGATGATGAAGCGCGCCCGCGCCGAGGCGCACCGGGGCCTGGGCGCGGCGGCCATCGACATCAAGCACGACGCCGGGGGCATCCGCGAGATCGAGTTCTTCGTCCAGAGCCTCCAGCTGCTCAACGGCGGCCGCCACCCCAGCGTGCGCGCGCGCTCGACCCTCGCCGCCCTCGATCGCCTGGCCGCCTCGGGCTTCATCAGTGACCGCGAGCACGAGGTCCTCGGCGGGGCCTACCGCGTCCTGCGTCGCATCGAGCACCGCCTGCAGCTCGCCGAGGGTCACCAGACCCACCGCCTGCCCCAAGACGACGGAGACCGCGATCTCCTCGCCCGCCGCCTGGCCGTGAGCGCCCCGCCGCGCTGGCTGCTCGCCCCCCGCGACCGCAACCCCGAGCGCAGGCGCGAGCGCGCCGACGGCCAGCGCTTCGACCTCTCCCTCGCCGAGCTGCGCGGGCTCGTCCAGTCGATCACCGGCACGCTCACCGGGGAGTCCGAGCTCGTCGACGAGGGCGAGGCCGAGCGCGAGATCGTCCAGGCCGTGCTCGTCGATCCCGGGGCCTCGTCGGGGGCTCGGCGCAAGGCCCTCGAGCGCATCGGCCTGTGGCCGACGGCCGCCGAAGAGGCCACCGCCGTCCTCGACCACCTGCTCAGCCGACCCGAGAGCCCCCTCGTCGGCTCCGGCCCCGCCCGCGCGGGCGCCCGCGCGCTGCTGCTCGCCTGCCTCGACAGCGCCAACCCCGTCGCGGCCCTGCGTCGACTGGTCGAGTTCACCAGCACCCGCCCGGCCCACCTCGGCCTGTGGCGGCTCATGGCCGAGGCCGAGCACCAGCCGCTGGTCCGCCAGCTCGCCGATCTCTTCGGCGCCAGCGAGCCGCTCTCGCGCGGGGTCATCGGCCTGCCGGGGACCTCGGGCGGCGCCCGCGATGGCGGCCTGAGTCTGCTGCTCGAGGCCACCGCCGCCGTGGGTCTGGCCGACGCCGACGCGCTGCGCGAGCGCTTCGCCAGCTTCGAGCTGCGCGCGGCCCCGGGCGCCCCGCCCCCCAGCCTCGACGAGCGCCTGCTGCTCTTCAAGCACCGCGAGCTCGTGCGCATCGGGCTCTACGATCTCGGCCGCCGCCCCGATCCTCTGGTCATCGGCCGCCACCTCTCGGACCTCGCCGAGCTCATCGTCGCCGAGCTGCTCGCAGATCTCGCGAGCGACGTTCGCCCGAGCGCCGACCAGCCCCAGCCCTTCACCCTCGCCGTGTTCACCCTCGGCAAGTTCGGGATGCAGGCCATGGACTACGGCTCGGATCTCGACCTGGTGTTCGTCTTCGATCCCGCGCCCTCCGTGAGCCCAACCCTCGCCCGCGAGGCTGCACAAAAGGTCAGCCGCCGGCTGATCGCGCGCCTCGAAGATCGGATCCATGGCGCGCGGCTCTACGAGGTCGACACCCGCCTGCGCCCCTCCGGTCGCCAGGGCCTGCTGGTCTCCTCGCTCGACGGCTTCCGCAGCTACCACGCCCGCAGCGTGGAGATCTGGGAGCGCCTCGCGCTGGTCCGCCTACGCGCAGTCGCCGAGGCCCGCTTTGGGGAGCTCGACCCGGCCGATGGGCCCGCGCACGCCAGCGGCCCCGCGCCCATCGGCCCGCTCTCTCGCGCTGTCCTCGACGAGGTCGTCCCCGCCTCCTTGTGGCCCGCCGAAGAGCCGCCAGGGGCGATCGCGGCCGAAACTCGCAGGCTCAAGCGGCGCATCGAAGATGAGCTCGCGCGGGAAACACGCGACACTTGGGACATCAAATCCGGGCGCGGCGGCTGCCTCGAGCTCGAGCTGCTGACCTCCGCCCTGCAACTTCGCCACGCCCGCGACCCGCGTGATCCGAAGTTGCGATCTCGGGACATCCCCACCGCGCTGACAGCCCTCGCGGCCGCCGGCGTGCTCGCGGACAGCGAGGCCCAGGGCCTCGTCGCTGCGTATCGTTTTCAACGCCTCCTCCTCAACCGACTGCGAATGACACGCGGGAGCGGTTGGGGCCTAAACGATCGTCTACCCGTGAATTCTCCCCGCCTGACCGCGCTTGCGCGTAGGATGGGGCTGGCAGATCGAGACGCGCTCATCACCACTCTCGAGCGGCAACGGTCCGTCGTCCGGGCCGCCTTCGATCGCCACCTCGCCGCCGACGACACCCATGCCGGAGCACACTGAAACCACCCTCGGCTTCCCGCTGAAGGGCACCCTGCGTCGCAGCCCCTTCCCCAAGATCGTCCGCCAGATCGCCCGTGTCAAAGGCACGGGCAGCCTCTTCCTCCTCAACGGCAAGACCAAGAAGGTCGTGTTCTTCAACGAGGGCGAGCCGATCTCCGTGCGCTCGAACGTGACCTCCGAGTGCCTCGGACAGATCCTGGCCCGCGAGGGGCTGATCACCCAGGCGCAGTGCGATCAGACCCTCGAGTCGATCCGCCGCACGGGCAAGAAGCAGGGCGAGCTGCTCATCGAGATGGGCATCCTCAGCGAGGGCAACCTGCGCTATGGCCTGCGCGCCCAGCTGCGCCACAAGCTCTACGACATCTTCGCCTGGGACGACGGCCGCTACCAGTTCAAGCCCGACGTCGCGGGTGAGGACTACGGCCTGCGCTTCGAGACGCCGCCCCAGGGGTTGATCGTCAACGCCCTACTCGAGACCACCGACGAGGACCGGGCCCAAAAGGCGCTCGAGCCCTACCTCGACCGCTTCCCCGTCGTCGATCCCAAGCACGAGCTCGGCCTCGAGGTCATGCCCGAAGAGGCTCACTTCCTGGTCTGCCTCGACGGCAGCGAGAGCATCGGCGAGCTGCTCGAGGCCGAGGTCGATCCACCCGTGCCCTCGGCCGCCTTGCTGATCTACGCGTCGATCCAAGCTGGCATCGCCAAGCTGGCCAAGAACCGCCGGCAGCCCCGCAAGCGCCCGGCCAAGCCCGCCGACGGGCGCAGCACCCCCGACGCCGAGCTCCAGCCCGAGGCCGAGGCGCGGCTGTCGATCACCTTCTACGAGGACACGCCGCTCCCCGGCGAGCTGCCCAAGAAGCCCGACTCGAGCCTCGACGACGAGTTCGCCTCGGTCGAGGCCGACGACGACGACAGCGCGGTCCAGCCCGCGCCCCGCGAGGTGTCTTCGGCCCTCGTCGCCGCCGAGAGCGACGAGCCCGACGCGACCTTCGGCGACGATCTCGACGCCCAGGCCGGAGAGGCCGAGGACGACGACAGCAGCGACGAGGCCCAGGCCCTCGTCGCCGATCCGGCCGAGTCCGGGGTCTTTCAGCAGGTCCTCGAGGACGACGACGACGACAAGCCCTTCGTCGCCGAGGACGACGACGACGCCACGGAGCCCGCGACCGGACCCGTCGAGGCCGTCGAGACCGACGAGCCCGAGCCGCCCAGCGCCCTCGAGCTCGCGGCCAGCTCCGACGAGATCGAAGAGATCGAAGAGATCGAGGAGCTCGAGGAGCTCGAAGAGCTCGAGGAGCTCGACGAGGACGCCCCGACCACCGCCTTCGACGACGACGCCCTCCCCGACGACAGCCTCCCCGACGACCTCGCCCTCGACGCCGAGCTCCCCGACGACCTCGACCTCGACGCCGACATCCCCGACGACCTCGCCCTCGACGAGGGCCCGCCCCCCGAGCTCGCCATCGATCCGGCCTCCTCGGCCGCGGGGCTCCAGGCCCTCGCCGAAGACATCCCCGACGACCTCGCCCTCGACGGCGGCGAAGACGGCGATCTCATGGGCCTCGACGAGCTCGACGACATCGACCTGGGCGAAGTCGGTGGCCTGGGCGGCGACGACGACATCGACCACGAGGCCACCTTGGGCGACATCGACGGGCTGCGCGACCGCGAGGCCCTCGCCGCCGGCCAGTTCTCCGCCGGCGAGACCGCCGTCTCCGAGCAGCGCTGGACCGACGCCATCAACCACTTCGAGAGCGCCTACGAGCACGGCATCGACGTCGCCGAGCTCCACGCCCTGCTCGCCTGGTCGCGCTTCCAGTCGGCTGGCGAGAGCCAGGAGATGGGCGCCCACGCCCTCGAGCTGCTCGCCTACGCCGAGGAGATGAACCCTGAGCTGGCGATGATCAGCGGCTACCGCAGCGCGGTGCTGCTGGCCCTGGGCGACCACAGCGGGGCTCAGGACGCGGCTCAGCGGGCGTTGGACATCGATCCCTACGACGAGCTGGCGATCGACGTCATGGACAAGTTGGTTTGAGGCCTCCGCCCCGCTCGAGCCTGCGCAGGCTCGAGCGGGCACTCCCCGCAGCGGGCACGATGCCAGGCCGGCTCGACGTCGACGATGACATTGGCGTGATGTCGAAAACGCGCCAGCTCGGACACTCGTCCAAGAGCCGGCGCGCTCGGCCTCGCCTGCTCGAGGCGAGGCACGGACCCCCTCGCTGCTACATGATCAGCGAGTAATCGATCCCCATCGCGGGCTTCTTGAACACGTCGAAGGTCGCCCCTTCGACGACCCCCTCGACGCACTTGCCCAGCGCGGTCCCGGCGTGCTCGCCCTTGGCCTCGGCGCTCGTCACCTTGCCGGTCGCGCCCTCGATGGACACGTGGACCTTGACCTTGGTCCCCGCCGCCGCGCCGTGCTGCGAGCCGCAGGCCTTGGCCTTGCTCTTGAGCTTGTTGAAGCCGTTGCGCAGATCCGTCGAGCTCAGCTTCTCGGGGATCTTGGGGGCGAGGACCTGCTCCTCGGTCTTGGGCTTGGAGGCGCTCTTCTGGCACTTGGCCAGGTCGGGGTTGAGCAGGCAGTCGACGTCGTCGTCGTCGCTGCCGGAGGACTTGGGCGCGGGCGCGGGCTCGGGGTCCGGCTCGGGCGCGACCGCGGGCTCGGGATCCGGCTCGGGCTCGGGCGCCGCGGCGGCGCTGTTCGAGCCGGCGCTGTTCGAGCCGCCAGCGGACCGCGACTTGCCCTGATCCCAGGTCCCGCCCGAGGACGCGGTGTCCGGCTTGTCGTCGCTCTCGAGCAGGCCGGCCGTTCGAGCCATGGGATCGTCGGCGTCGAACTCCCCAGCCTCGACGGCGGCGCCCTCGGCTGCCGCGGCCTCGGCCGCGAGCATTTCCGGCGTGGGCTCTGCGGCAGGCTCGTCGGCGAGCCCATCGTCGGCCTGGCCACCGCCCGCCCCGACAGCCCCCACGGCCTGGCCCGGATCCGGCTCGGCCTTACCCACGACCGCCACCTCGGGCTTGGCCGACATGCTGGCCACTGCTTGCTCGTCCGTCTTCACCTCGTCGTCGCCGCTCGCAAAGAAGACCGCCGCCGCACCCACCAGCGCCAGGCCAAAGACCACCGCGATGGCGGTCAGCGGGCTGCGTCCCTCATCCGACTCCTCCCTGGGCTTGGCCACCACCGAGGACGTCACATCGCGCGTCTCCCTGACCGCACCATCGCCGCCGAGAGAGTCGAGGTCGCCGTCCTCGAGCGGGGCGCTCGCAACACCCAGCCCGAGGTCTGTCCCAAAACCACCGAAGAGCCCCTCGTCTTCGTCCTTCTTGTCGTCCAGGCCGGCGTCGACGTCGAGGCTCCCCGCGGAGAACACGATCACCCCCGAGTCCTCCGACGACTGCGCGTCCTCGTCCTCGTCCTTCTCGTCACGGATCTTTGCCGCGACCGCCAAGATGTCCTGGAGGCCGGAGTCCTCCCGTTCACCGTCACTGGCAGGAAAGAGGGTGGTCTCTTTTTTCAAGCTGCTGTCTTGGGCCATGAGTTCACTCGCATCGACTCGACTGACGCTCCGAGGTGAGGAGCAGCGATGAGCCGTCGCCGAGAGCCGGCTCACCGTATGGGTGCTCTAATGAGACCCTATCCACCATGGTGTTTGCAATCCAGACACTGGGGTGAAGCAAGGATGCGCCCCAGAGACGCCTCCTGTGGGACGTGCGACTGATCACGACAAATGCGTCAGTCCCAATTCGATCCTCCAATCAGCGCCAATCCCACTGGCCGGGTCCACCAACTCGGGCGCTCTCGGGCGGTCGTCAGGCGCGCGCAAACCCGGTCCAAACCGCTCAATTCCTCATCTGAGCCGCTTTCATCGCCTATGCCACGCCCCGCTGGACAGCGGGGCGAGTTCCCCCTAAACACTGCGACGTTCGATTGTCGCCAAGCGTCCGATCGCTCGCCGTGTCATCGGGCGCAACGCCGAACATCGGCCGACCGCGGCTCGCGCGACTACACCGCCGCCGCCGTGAGGATCGGCCTCACCAAGAGGAGGACTCCCATGAAACGCACCGATCAAGAACGAATTGCCCGCGAGATCGGCCGCCAGGAGAAGAAGAATCGCATCCAGCAAAAGCGTGCCGATGACAAGGAGCCGACCTCCGTCGGCGGCTACGCCAAGCGCCTCGAGGACGCTTTCATGTGGGATGACGAGACCGTCTACAACGTGTCCGACGACGCGATCCTCGAGATCCTGATGGACATGAAGGAAGAGCTCAGCGACAAGGACTGCGAGGCCGCGCTCAAGCGGGCCCTCAAGCGCACCAAGGTCCGCGACCGCGACACCCCCTACGACCAGGCCATGGGCCTGCTCGACGAGGTCTGAGCTCGAGCGACGAGCGGCACCCCGCGCGACGAGAGACGCCCGCCCTCCATCAGGAGGCGCGGGCGTCGCTCGTTTGGGCCGGTCTCCCTCGGGAGCCGGTGAACGCGGCTCACAAAGACGGCTGGACGCCCATCTCCTCGAGCAGGTGATCCGCCTGATCGACGGCGTCCATCATCCACAAGACGGCGCGGATGTCGACGTGAATGGAGCGGGTGATCTCCGGCATGAACACCCAATCCGAGGCCATCGCCTCGTAGTTTCCATCGAAGACCAGGCCGATCAGCTCACCGCGGGCGTTGAGCGTGGGCGAGCCGGAGTTGCCGCCGGTGATGTCGAGGTCCGCCAGGAAGTCGATGGGCAGCTCGCCGAGCTCCGGGTCGACGTAGGGCCCGAAGTTCTTGGCGGCGATGGCCTCGCGCGCGCCCTCGGGCAGGTTGAAGGGCGCCTCACCGGTGTGCTTGGCGAGCATCTCGCTGACCACGGTGAAGGGCGTGTAGGGCTCGTCCCGGCCAGCCGGCTGATAGCCGCGGACGGTGCCGTAGGTGACCCGCAGCGTCGAGTTCGCGTCGGGGGCCAGGGTCTCGCCGCGGCTGGCCGCGAACTCGCGCAAAGCGGCGATGTAGCGCGGGCGAAGCACCGCCATCTCACCGGCGAACTCGGCCTTGCGTGCCTCGAGCGCCTCCTTCATCGGCACCAGCGCCAGGGCGGCGACGATGAAGGGATCCTTGCTCTTCTCGAGCTTCTCGAGCTTGGCGTTGGCGTAGAGCTCGACGACGCGATCGGCCGTGGCGAGCTTGGTCTTGGCGTAGAAGCGATCGAGGGCCTTGTCGATGACGGCGTCGTCGACGGCAGCGTCGGCCTTCACGCCCAGGACCACCCGCAGGGCCTCGGGCTGCTGCGCAGCGGGCAGCTCGGCGGCGCGCTGCAGGTGTAGACGCAAGATCGCGCGATCGATCTCGACGGAGAAGCTGCGCTGCGCCTCCTCGAGCGAGCTGCGGAAGTGCTCGACCTCGGCCTCGCTGGGACCCTTGCCCTCCTTGCGCTGCTTGGCGGCGTCGATCACCACCATGGCGCGACCGAGCAGCCCCGAGGCGCGCATCAGCTCCGCGAAGGCCTCGTCGCGGTCGCGGGTGGCTCGCTGGCTGTGGTTGAGGGCCTCGATGTCGGCGAGCACCGTGCCGTAGGCGGCCTTGCGCTGCTCGTCGGCCTCGATCCACGTCTGCAGGGCGCGCTGCTGCTCGGCCCGCTCCTCGGCGAGGCCGCCCTTGCCCAGGCCGTCGAGCATGCCCTTGGCGTTGGTCAGCCCGTTGCCGAGGCCGCGGACCAGCGGGTTGGCCTTGATCTGCAAGGTCTCGTCGTCGCCCGTGGCGCCCTCGATGGCCGCGAGATACTGCTCGTAGCGGGCGATCTTCCGCGGGAAGTACCACTGCACGGCGTCGGCGACCTCCTCGGCGGTCTTCAGCCGCGAGGTCCGCCCCGGGTAGCCGGCGACCATCACGAAGTCGCCCTCGTCGAGGTCCTCGGTGGCGACCTTCAGCACGTGCTTGGGCTCGTAAGGGACGTTGGTCTCGGCGTAGTCGGCCGGCTTGCCGTCGGCGCCTACGTAGGCACGGAAGAAGGAGTAGTCGCCGGTGTGTCGCGGCCACCGCCAGTTGTCGATCTCCCCGCCGAATACGCCGACGCCGGCGTCGGGCGCGTGGACCAGGCGAATGTCGCGAAGCTGGAGCTGCTCGATCAAGAAGAACTGCGCGCCCTCGAAGAAGGCCGGGACCACGCAGCGGACCCCACCCTCGCCGAGCTCGGCCTCGCGGGCCGCCTCGCACTCGCTCGACAGCTTCTTGCGTCGCGCGTGGAGCTCCTCGTCGCGGGCCGCGGGATCCTCGATGTCCTCGAGGCCGGCGAGCACCGTGTCGGTCACGTCAGTGAAGGAGTTGGTCACGTAGACCCGCTGGCCGGGACCCGCCCAACGCTCCTCCGCCTTGGTCTTGGCCAAAAAGCCGTCGACCAGCAGGTTCTCGCCCTTCTTGCTGTTGCGGGCCAGGGCACGGGTGACGCAGTGGTGGTTGGTGATCAGCAGGCCCTGATCCGACACGAAGCTGGCCGAGCAGCCGCCGAGGCTGACGATCGCCCCGAGGGGGAACTCGGTCGGGGCCGTGAGCACGGCAGGGTCGAGCTCGAGGCCGGCCCACTTCAGGTTCTCGACCTGCTCGGCGGACGCGAGCTGTGCCGGCATCCACATGCCGCCGGGGTTCTCGAAGGGTCCGCGCTCGGCCGTGCTGTCATCGGGTACCGCTGCGGGGTCCTGGGGCTCCACGGGCGCGGCGTCCGGCTTCGCACAGGCCACCGAGACAGCGAGGCCGGTGATCAGCGCCGGCCAGACGAGGGGTAGACGAGACTCGCACAGGTCAGATTTGGGCATCGCGGGGAGAGGTAGCAGATCTCTTCGAGGGGTGTCTATCCCGCCAGGGTCAGGCACCGGGCGGCTCCTGATATCCTCGCCCTTCGCGTGAGCCCCCGAAGGACACTTCTCGTCGCCAACCCCACGGCACGCACCGGCAAGGCAGCCCGGGCGATCGATCGCGCCATGGAGGCCCTCGCCAACGTGGGCCTCGAGCCCGAGTTCTTTGCGACGCAGCCCGAGGGGCGCACCGTCGCCGCGCTCGCCGATCGCATCGAGCGCGAGGACTGCGGCCGCGTCGTCTACCTAGGTGGTGACGGCACCTTCGCGGAGTCCGCCAAGGGCATCATCTTGGCCCGCGAGCGCAGCGGCATCGACATCCCCCTGGGCATGCTGCCCATGGGCACGGCCAACGACCAGGGCCGCTCCTTTGGGATCAGCGCGGGGCCCAAGGCCCTCGAGCAGAACATCCGCACCATCGCCGAGGGCTGCGAGCAGTGGCTCGACGTCGGTCGCATCGAGGCCTTCGACGAGGACGGCGAGTCGCTGACCTCGGACCTGTGGTTCGACAACTGCGGCTTTGGGCTCTCGGCGCGGATCCTCGCCCAGCGCAACCGTGACCGCGAGCGCGTGGCCAGGGTCCCCCTAGTCAAGCAGCTCTACCGCGACAAGCTCGTCTACGCCGGCGCGGCCTTCTCCGAGATCTTCAAGTCCATGGTCGGCGGGCCGCTCGGCGGGCAGTTCTCCTGCGAGGCCAACGTCGACGGCGAGGTCGTCGAGTGGGTCGGGCTCACGGACCTCGTCATCAACGGCACCATCCTCTACGGCGGCGAGTGGATCTTCGTCGAGGACTGCCGCCCCGACGACGGCGAGTTCGAGATCATCCCCTTCCGCAGCCACGCCGACTGGGTCTCGGCCGCGATCAAGGCCCACAAGCGCAACCCCGTGACCGAGGACGACCGCGAGGTCGTCGGCATGCGCGCCCGCGAGTTTCGTCGCGGCCAACGCTTCGAGGTCCGGCTCTTTCACCCGCAGTTCGGCCGCGAGATCCCGGCGCAGATCGACGGCGAGGAGTTCCCGAGCGCCCACCACTACGTGGTCGAGAACCTCTTCCATCACCTGCGCATCGTCGTGCCCGAGGACCCGCACTGGATATGAGCCCGCGCCCGCCTCGGCTGCGCGTCGGCGCCATCGCCATCGCCTTCGCCATCGTCACCGCCACCGGCTGCGCCTGGTTCGAGAGCGACGAGGACGCCGAGGCCGGGCAGGACGAGCGCGACAAGGACACGATCGAGCTCGCCGAGCAGGTCGACTTCAAGCTGCGCTCCTACAGCTCCTGCCGCGACTCCACGGCGGCGATCATCCGCGAGGTCTGGAGCCGCTACGACGACCAGGTCGACGAGCAGGGCCGACCCAGGCGCCGCCGCGAGGGCGTGTACGTGCGCAGCATCGGCAAGAACGCGTTTCGGACCTGCCGCCGAGTCCTCGCCAGCGCCCCGCGCACGCCCCCGGCCATGCCCACGCTCCAGTCCCAGGCCGAGGCCACGCTCGAGGCCGCCGAGGCCTTCGCCTCGCTGACCCGCGAGCTCGAGCGCGCGCTCGAGTCGGAGCAGCGCGCCGAAGACGACTGGTCCAAGCTCGCCGAGCTCGACCCCGATCTCCGCGCCGCCCTGAAGACCTGGCGCGAGGCCGATGAGGCACTCGAGCGCAGCATCGACGCCCGCCACATCGGCAACGACCCCCTGCTCCTCGGCGCCCTCGAGGGCCGGCGCAGCGAGCTCGAGATCGCCGCGCGTGCGCTGATGCTCGAGGCCCGGCCGATCGCCCGCTGCCTGACCCTCGCCAACGCCACCGCGGACGACTGCGCCGAGCCCTTCAAAGAGTTCGACGCGGCCTTCGAGCGCTTCGACGACAACTACGAGGCCAACGAGATCGACGCCGACAAGGTGTTTTGGATGAGCACCTTCGCCGCAGACGCCAGGGGCTTCCACCACCTCGCCTCGGAGCACCAGCGGCGCATCGCCCAGCGCAAGGGCAAGGATCAGGAGATCCAGGACCTGATCGACGCCTACTTCGCGCTGGTCCGCGGGGCCGAGACCCTCGACTTCGACTTCCCCGGGGCTGAGCAGGCGCTATCTCCGCGCCGCCCTCGAGCTAACTTCGTCCTGGCTTCGTCCTGGCTTCGTCCTGGCTTCGTCCTGGCCGCGGTCTGGGCCGACGCAGGCCGCAGGCGGCGATCACGTGTTCAAAAAATTCGTCATCGAGCGCCACGACCAATTCCACCAAGCTGTGGAGTCTCGATGTAAATAGCCAAAAACACTAACAAATTAAGATTGACAGGCGTCACTGACGATCGTCAGTTTAAGCCCGAGCGTCGCCGCGGCTCCCGCCGCCCCCCTCGATCGCTTGGACTTCACGGTGAACGACAGCCTCCTGCTCCTGCTCACGACCATCGCTTTTTCGGCGCTGGTCTCCCTGATCACCTTCTGCGGGATCGGCGGGGCGATCCATTGGTGGTTCTACCTGCGCCGCCGCGACGAGGCCGCGCAGTGGAAGCTCCAGCCCAAGCGCTTCATGCGACCGGAGCTCGTCCGCCACAGCATCAAGCTCGGCACCTTGAACATCATGATCGGGGCCGTCTGCGGCGGGACCTTCACCTGGTACGTGCTGCGTGACGGCTGGACCGCGCTCTACTTCGATCCTCTCGAGCACGGCGCGCTGTGGCTGGTGGTCAGCGCGCTCGTGGCCTTCTTCATGGTCGACGCGGGGCTCTACTACAGCCACCGCCTGATGCACCAAAAGTGGTGCTTTCGCTACATCCACCGCTGGCACCACCGCTACACGGCCCCGGTGATCTTCACGACCACGGCCATGCACCCGGCGGAGTTCATGATCTTCCAGGCCGTGCTGCTGCTCCCGGCCTTCGTGCTGCCGATCCACTGGGCCGTCTATGTCGCGGTGATCCTCTACACCTACCTGATCGGGATGATCGACCACAGCGGGATCGACGTGCGCTGGCCGCTGCCCCTGCACAGCGGCAACCGCTTCCACGACGACCACCACATCTTCTTCCACTGCAACTACGGGCACCACACCCAGCTCTTCGATCGCCTGCACCGCACGGTCCGCCGCAGCGATCGCCGCTACGGCGAGGACGTCTACGGCGGACGCGGTGCGCCCCTCGACGAGGGCTGAGCCCCCTGCCCTCGCCACCCAGCTAGGAGCCCGTGGTGAAACCCAACACGACACCTGGCTTGGTCTTTTCGCCGAGGGCTTTGTCGCCAAAACTTGCAGTACGCCCGGTACAGCAGCGTTTTGGCTTCGCGCCCTCGACGAAAATCCCGGCGCCAGGAGCCGCGCTGGGTTCCACCACGGGCTCCTAGCCCCTGCTCCCCTCGCCCCTTCGCCGACTGGTCCCCAACGCCATGCAAGAACCTCTGAGCGCCCCTCCCCAGGCTCGCTTCCCCTTCCCCACCCTGCCCTCCGGGTGGTTCGTCGTCGCGACCTCCGAAGAGCTCGCGGTCGGCGAGCTGATCGAGCTGCGCTACTTCGGCCGTGACCTCGTCGCCTTCCGCGGTGAGTCCGGGCGGGTGACGGTCCTCGACGCCTACTGCCCGCACCTCGGGGCCCACTTCGCCCACGGCGGCAAGATCGAGGGCGACTGCGTGCGCTGCCCTTTCCACCTGTGGAAGTTCGACGCCCAGGGGACCTGCGTCGAGGTCCCCTACAGCGATCGCATCCCGCCCAAGGCCTCCGTCGAGGCCTGGCCGACCCTCGAGCAGGACGGGCTGGTGTTCGTCTTTCATGGCCAGCCCGGGGAGCAGCCGTGGGCGCTGCCCGAGTTTGGCGACGAGGGCTACACGCCGGCGCGCATGGTCCACTGGCGCGACCTCGCCACCCACCCCCAGGAGATCTTCGAGAACACCGTCGACATCACGCACATCGGGCCGATCCACAACGGTCGCCAGGCCCGGCTGATGCACAAGCCCAAGCGCGAGGGCGTCCACCTCAACGTCAACCTCGAGTTCCACGCCCCCGGGGACATCGTCGGCATGCCCGACCAGCTCAACGACGTCCACCTCGACGTCAACCTCTACGGCCTGGGCGCGGTGATCGTGTTCACCCACGTGCGCAACGTCGACGTCCACGCCCGCCAGCGCCTCTACGTGACCCCCGTGGACGAGAGCCACGTCGACATCCGCGGCATCGTCCAGGTCCGCGAGGGCGAGGACCCCGAGTTCACCAAGGAGCTGGCCGAGGTGTTCTTCCAGGCCTACGTCGACGACTTCGCCAAGGACTTCCCGATCTGGGAGAACAAGCGCTACCTGACCCGGCCGGTGCTCGCCAAGGGCGACGGGCCGATCGGCATCTATCGCCGCTGGTGCACGCAGTTCTACGCCGACCCACAAAGTCACCACGGCCAAGGCGACGACTCGCGACGCAGCGACGCAACACCGCAGCCGGCTACGGCCCCGCGAGCGGCTGCAGCTCCGCCCCCGCCCGAGCCCGCCGAGCAGCTGATCGGCCGCGACTCCCTGCTCCGCCGCGTCGCCGGCTCGATCCAGGCGGCCGTCCCCGGCTCCGCGCGCACGCTCTTGCAAGGCGCCCGCGATCCTGCGCGTGCGCTCGTTGGTGACGTCCGCGAGCGCCTGCCCTGGCTCGCCGCGCCGCTCTCGACCCTCGACGCTCTGCTCGGCCACCCCCCCAGCCACGCGCCTGAAGCGAGCGCCCCAAACGAATTCGACCTCGAGTCCGACGAAGAGTGGCAGCCCACGCCCGCCAGCGCCAGCCCCACACCCAGCCAGCCCGCGCCCACCGCCAATGGCGGCGGCGGCCCCCGGGTGGCCAACGTCGACGAGTACTTCCAGACGCTGCCCCAGCGCTTCGTGCCCAAGGCCGCCAAGGGCGTCGACGCCGTCTTCCAGTGGGAGCTCGGCGGCGCCGAAGGCCGCACCTTCCACGCCCGCGTCCGCGACGGCGCCATCGATCCCTGCGAGGGCCCGCACCCCGAGCCGACCGTGACCTTGGCCATGGACGCCCACGACTACATCCAGGTCGTCAACGGTGAGCTCGACGGCATGCGGGCGTTCACCAGCGGCCGCGGCAAGGTCAAAGGCAGCGTGCGCGTGGCCATGAAGATGCAAAAGATCTTCCCGGGCGCCTGAACCTGGCAGGCACCCGGGGAGAGCCCTGGACCCGTCGATCCGCTCACATCGCAGGGTCGACGGGACAGGGCTCATAGTGCGGGTGGCAGTTGTAGGGCCAGTCCACCCCGTCATCGCCGGAGTCACCGCCCTCCGTCTCGAGCCCGTCTACGCTGGATTCGGCCTCGCCGACCTCCGCCTTGCCAGCGTCTGCGTCGCCGGCCTCTGCGTCGCCGGCCTCTGCGTCGCCGGCCTCTGCGTCGCCGGCCTCCGCGTCCCCGGCCTCCGCGTCCCCTCCCTCTTCATCTTCACCTTCGTCTGCATAAAAGCCACCGTTGACTCCCTCGCACGAGCCGATCCCATTGCCCCAAAACCCGAGCCCCTCGAAGGGCGACTCACAAAGGGCCACGTTGGCCGGCGGCACCTCGCAAGCTGCGTAGCCGGCCTGCTCCCAGTGGTTGGCCCCATCCCAGATGCTCTGACCGTAGTGCTTTGAGACCTGGGGGTACTCGGCGAGCTCCGAAACCGGGCCAAGGATATACGCGAGCACCGCGCTTCGCGGACACGCGGCGCCGCACTGGTCGGCGATCGCGTTGACGTATTGGACGAATTCGACGCGAGTCTGCTTACTGGCCAAGCCCTGCACCGCCTCGGCGCCCATCACCTGCTCGACCTCCTCGACCCAGTCGGCGGCGACGCGAGCCTGGAGCTGGCGAGCACACGCTGCGCTGCGCAGGCGCTGCGTGGACGCCACCTCGGCTTCGGAGGCGCAGGCCGAGACCATCGATACGGTGATCAGGGCACCAAGGACTACATGATTCATTTTCATCATTGCTCGTACCTTTGCTCAGAACACCTGAAATTCAGTCGGGCACATTTCATAGGGCGGATTGCACGGCCATGGATAGGACGGCTCGCTGCCCCCATCGATCACCCCGCTCTCCTCGGTCTCGGTGGGAAGCACGGAGTCGCCGCCGTCTAGCGTGCCTTCGGAGGTCCCCTCCCCCGTCGTGCTCGCGCCGTCGTCTGCGCCGTCGTTTGCGCCGTCGTTTGCGCCGTCGTCTGCGTCGTCATCGCCGTCAGCCACGGGCAGACCACCGTTGACCGACTCGCACGAGTCGATCGCGTAGCCCGCCAGACCCAGGCCCAAGAAGGGCGACTCACACGCAGCGACGACGCTCGGCGGCGTCTCACAGGCGCCGGATCCTTCGTTGATCCAGTGCTGCGCAGCGCTGACGAAGCCCTGCCCGTAGTGCTTGTCGACCGCAGGATAGTTGTCGAGCTCGGAGACGGGACCGAGCAGCTGAGCGAGGATGTTCGAGCGCGTGCAATCGGGGCATTGCGCGGCGACGGCCTGAGCATAATTGATGAACTGAGCCCGCGATTGTTTGGTGTTCAGCTGCTGGATGGCTTGCGATCCGAACTCCGCGCGCACCTCTTCGAGCCACTCGGCGGCGATCCGCGCCTGCTGCTGGCGAAAACACCCCTCGCTGCGAAAGTGAGTCTCCACGCTCGTGCCCGTGTCGCATGCAGTGAGCACGCAGAGGGCACCAAGTACGATTGTCATGACTTGTCCGTATTTCATCGAAACCTCGACCTCGCCTTTGCCAGCCCGAACAGGCGCGATGACACACGAGATGGTTTTTATAACTGGCACAGAGGACCTTCGAGAGGCGCTCCGCGCCCACGCCACGACGCCGGCCCGACTCTGCATGAAGGGTCTGGCTCAGCATGCCATGTAGGCGGGTATGAAGCTCGAGCTCACCACCCTCCCCACCCTGACGATCTCTTTGCTGGCGATCGCGGGCTGCCCCGTCGAAGACGACGATCCCGATCCCGACGAGGCCGCGGCGACAGAGGACAGCGAGACGAGCACGACCTCCGCGTCCACGGACTCCGAGTCCGACTCCGACACCGACTCGACCGACTCCGACTCGACGGGCTCCGAGTCGACCGACTCCGACTCCGACTCGACGGGCTCCGAGTCGACCGACACCGACACGGAGACCGGCTCCGACTCCGAAACCGGCACGGAGACCGAGACCGGCACGGAGACCGATACCGACTCCGAAACCGACTCCGGCGGCCTCGAGTCCGACGCGATCCACGTCGACATCGACGCCCCCGACGGCGGCGACGGCCTCTCCTGGGCGACCGCGCGCAACGACCTCCGCGCGACCGTCGAGGCGCTCGACGACGCGGGCGGCGTGGTCTGGGTCGCCGAGGGGATCTACGAGCCCCCCGACGACGGCGAAGTCCTGCGCGTGGGCCCGGGCGTCCAGCTCTACGGAGGCTTCGCCGCCACCGAGACCAGCCTCGAGCAGCGCGACCTCTCGGCGCACACCACCACCTTGCGCCAGACCGGTACGGCCGCCGTCGTGGTGATCGACGACTTCGACGAGGACACGGCCACGATCAGCCTCGACGGCTTCGAGATCACCGGCGCCTCCGCCTTGCCGGCGAACGAGCGCGGCCACGGCATCGAGTCCTTTGGCGCGGTCTCCAACGTCCCAGCCGACACACAGATCTTCTTGGCCAACCTCGACGTTCATGGGACCAGCAGCGGCCTTTACGTGCTGTCCTACACACGAGTCGAGCTGCGCGACAGCACCATCCACGACAACGTCAGCGAGGACGCTGGCGCGGCGATCTATCAAGAGGACAGCAGGCTGCTGATCCACGACTCGAACATCGTCGCCAACCAGGTCACCGGCGTGGGTCAGTACGGCGTCATTCGCCACCGGATCCCCTGGGGCCTGTCCTACTTCGGCTACACCGAGATGTGGAACAGCGTGGTCGCGGACAACGTCGGAGGCGGTATCTACGGCGGCGCCGTGCACCTGCACGACAGCCTGGTCGAGGGCAACTCGGGCCACACTGGGGTGTCGACCCTGCTGGCCTCGAGCTTCGAAGACACCGACTTCGTCGCAAACCTGAGCAGGGCCATCTCTGGTGTACAGCTCAGCGTCGAGCGCTGCCGCTTCACCGACAATCAAGACGAGGCCTCCGGCGCCGCGATCTACGTCAGCGGCAACGCGACGATCCGCGAGTCCTCGTTCGTGGGCAACTCGGCCCCCAATGGCGGGGCCATCGCTGGCTGGGTCGTCGACTTCGACACATCCGACGTCGACGTCTTCGACAGCACATTCATCGCGAACTCGGCGACCCAAGGCGGAGCGATCTACGGGCACGGCGAGTTCTTGACCGGGATCGCGGATGTCGACGTCGTCAATTGCCAATTCATCACCAATCAGGCCGATAGCGGCGGCGCTCTGTTTGGTGCCGTCACGGCCCAGGCCTCGAGCTTCACCGGCAACACAGCCACCAGCGGCGCCGTGCTCGACGGCTTCTACGCCACCCTCGGCGACTCGCAGCTCGCCATCGCCGGCAGCCTCGGGTCATGCGCCATGTGGCCAGACGAGGTCGGCTCGACCGTCACCCACAGCGTCTCCAGCTCCTGCTTCCCCCTCGGCATGCAGGGCTTCAACGACGGCGGCGGCAACATCGGGCTGCTCGACGACCCCTTCGTGCCCCTCGATCTCGACGACGACGGGCTCGAGTCGCTCTACCTCGACCCGGACTCGCCCTGCGTGGACCTCGGCGGCGCCGTGGACGACTTCGACTGGTCGGTCCTGACCACCCAGGCGTCTCAGTGCACCGACGCGGGGCTGCTCGACGCGGGCGCGCACTTCTTGCCCCTCGAGGACGCCGGGGTCTGCGGCTAGGGTCTGCGGCGAGCGGCTCAGACCAGGCCGAAGCACACCGCCAAGAACCCCGGGCCGTTGATCCCCGCGTGCATGATCACGCCGATCCAGGTGTTGCCGCGCCGCGAGACCACGTAGCTCTGGATGAAGATGAGCGGCGCGCTCGCAAGCATCAGCTGCCAGCCAAAGGCGGCGTGAAAGCCCAGCCATAGCGCGCCGTGGGCGAGCCAGGCCCACTCGGGGTGTGCCCGCTCTTGGCGGGGCAGGATCACCCCCCGCCACAGCAGCTCCTCGCCAAAGATATTGGAGGCGAAGAAGGGCAGCCAGACCAGGAGCATCCAGCGCTGACCCGGGCCCAGCGGATCGAAGGCCAGCGCCTTCGCCGACGGCTCGAGCGGCCCGATCCCGATCAGCGCGCTCAGCAGCGCAGAGCCGCCAAAGAGCAGCGCCGTGCACACGATCATCACCAGCATCCCCGCCCCCGTCCACCGCCAGTCGGTGGCGCTCATCGGCCGCAGGCGCATGCGCTCGCAGATCGCCGCGGTCGTCCACGGCCGAGCTTCCCTGGCGTAGGCGATCGCGGCCATGGCGACGAGCAGCGCGAACACGGGCCCGCCGGCGAGGAACCACGCCAGCGGCATCGCTACCCCCGCCTCGCGCAGCGCCGGCACCCCCAGACGGATCGCCGCCCCCATCGCCAGGGTCGGGCCGGCAAAGAGCAGCGCCGCGGCGCCGAGGCTCAGGGGTCGAAGTTCATCGTCCATGCGCTCCACTGTGCTAGCGTCCGAGGGCCTCCGCGACTCGCGTTCGCGCGCCCCGAAGGTCCCCATGGCAGGAGCGCTCAAAGCCCGCAAGCAGCCCCGCCAGCGTCGATCTCGAGCCCTGGTCGCGGCGATCATCGAAGGCGCTGCTCGCGTTTTCGATCGTGAAGGCTTCGCCGCGACCACCAACCGCATCGCCAGCGAGGCAGGCGTCTCGATCGGCTCGCTCTATCAATACTTCCCCAACAAGGAGTCGCTGCTCCTCGCCCTCGCCGAGCGCCACCTCGAGCAGGGCCAGCGCCAGCTCGAGGCCGCCGTCGCGCGAGCCCGCGAGGCCGAGGAGGTCGAGGCCCTCTTCCGCTGCTTCGTCGAGGCGATCGTCGACGCCCACCGCAGGCACCCGCGCATGCATCAGGTGCTCGAGGAGGTCTCGCCGCGCACGCCCGAGCTCATCGCGCGAGCCCGCGAGCTCAAGCGCATCATGCAGCGCGAGCTCGCGGCCCAGCTACGCCGGCTCCGGCCAGAGCTCGACCAGGTCGAGCGCAAAGCCGCGCTGCTGACCTCGGCGATTCCCGCGGCGATCCACGATGACATCGGCGAGCGGCGCGACGCGGCGATGGTCGACGAGCTCGTCGCCCTCTGCATCCGCTATCTCGGCGAGCCCTGACAGCCCCTCGCCGCTCGTGCCCGACAAACTCCCTCCTCGCGCCTCGTCAGCAACCGTCGGTCCGGCGCCTGGGACCCTTCAAGTCCTATGGCGCGCACACTAGCGACTCGCTCGGGCCGCCAACAAACAATCTCACAGGGAGCTAACACGCATGCACATTTTCAGTCAACAGAAACCTCCCATATATTCACCCATTGATACACATCCAAGTTTCCACAACCTCGGTATTGCAGTCACATCATGTCGTCTTCGACGACCACCACAATCCAGCGCAGCGTCGCGGTCTTGCTCCGGCACCACCGCTCCCCGCAGACGCTGTAACGCACCCGCGCCTCGACGCTGTACTCGCCGGGCTCGGCTGGCGCGCGAAAGCCAGTGCTCAGCCGCGGCTGCAAGGCCAGCGGATCGACGACCGCCGCCCAGCCCAGGCGATCCTCCGCCAACGACAGCCCGCCCCCTTCGAGGCGAACCTCGAGGGGCAGCGCCCGCTCGGGGCGCTCGAGCACGACCAGCGAGAGCTCGCCTCGTCCTCCCGCGCGCACCGGCGCGGCCTCGAGGGCGCGGACCTCGGCGGTGATCGAGCCCTGGCCCGGCCGGTCTTCGGCCTCGCCCTCACCCTCCTCCCCTTCATCGCTGACCGCGGACACAGGCTCGAACGCGACGCCGCGGACAGCCCCGCCCTCGGTGGCGAGCCCGGTCGAGAGCAGCAGCGCGGTCAGGAGCACGGCCCCAGTGTACGACGGCCACAGCGCGCGTGCGCGACGTTCGAGCGCGGCGCTGCTCGAGCATCGCCACGAAGGCGAGCAACACGACGACGCGCCCGCTCAGCCGACCCGTGCGGGGGGGGGCGGGCTCAGCGAGGTCCCTGGCGCAGGGACTCGAGCAGCTCGCGAAAGTCGTCGGGGGCCGGATCCTCGAAGCGCACGAGCCGATCATTCGCGGGGTGGCGAAAGCCCAAGCTGGTCGCGTGAAGCATGGGCCGCGGCGCCGGGGTGCGCTCCCCCCGGTAGTCGCGGATGTACACCGGCTCCCCGATCAGCGGGTGCCCAGCCTCCGCCAGGTGGATGCGAATCTGGTGTTGGCGACCGGTCTCCAGCTGACAGGACACCAAGGTGGCGCCGGCGAAGCGCTCCTCGACGCGGACCTTGGTGACCGCCCGCTTGGCCGCAGCCGGCGGGTTCGCGCCGCGCCAGGAGCCGCGGATACCGTCGCCGCGATCCGGGATCAAAGCGCTCTCGTGGATCCCGGCCTCGGCCTCGCCCTCGACCAGCGCGATGTAGCGACGATAGATCGTGTGCGCCCGAAACTGGGCGGCGAGGGCCTTGCGGACCTTGCGGTTGCGCGCAAAGACCAGCAGGCCGGTGGTGTCCTTGTCGAGGCGCTGGACCACGCCGAGGTGGTCGCTCTTGCCGGCGCGGCCAGACTTTTGCTTGTCGCCCTTGCCGCCAAAGCTGAACCCGTACTCGCGCAGGGCCGCGCGGGTGCGCTCGATCAGCGTGTCGCGCTCGTCGTCGCCGTCCCAGGGGACCGTCAGCAAGTTGGCCGGCTTGCGCACGACCACGACCTCGCTGTCGACGTGGACCAGGTCCTCGCTAGCCATCGGCAGCACCTTGCACCGGCGCCCGCTTGGGTTGACCTCGACCAGCTCGCCGGCGGCGACGCGCTCGGCCGGGTCGAAGCGGACCTCGCCCTCGACCTGGACCCGCCCGGTGCGGACCAGCTGGCGCGCCTTGCTCCACGCTAGACCGTCGAGGAGGCCACGGACGATGGCGGCCAAGGTCGCGCCGTCTTCGTCCTCGTCGACTACACCGCTGCGGGCCTCGCCAGTCATCGGCGCTTCGTACCGCGGGCGCGAGGCCTTGACCAGCAGCTCAGCAGCTCGCGTCGAGGCGGACTCGGCGCAAGTCCACCTCGCTCCCGCGTCAGGGGCAGGCCGGGGTCAGCGAGTCGCAGGTCCCCGTGGTGAAGGGCGGCAGGTAGCCCTCGGGCAGGTCGTCCGCGCTCGTCAGCCCGATCAGGCAGGCGACCGCACCGGCTTCGGTCTCGTCCGCCAGGCAGTCGTCGAAGTAGCTCGTCGGCTGCAAGCTCAGCACCCCGCTGCGACCCAGCCGGCCAAAGTTGTAGCAGCCCCCGCACTCGAACACCCACTCGACGATCACCTTGCCATCGCCGAGGGCGATGACGTTCTCCGCGATCGGCCCCTCGTCTCCCATGTACCCCACGAGGATCGTGTGCCGGGCCGGCGCGCCGTCACGCAGCGAGGCGAGCACGCACTGCGCCGGCTCGAGGCCGTTCTCGAGCGACTCGAGCCCCTCGTCCCAGGCCCAGACTCGATCGCAGGGCTTTTCGAGGTCCGAGCAGTCGAGCAGCGGGAGGCTGCAACCCTCGCTGTAGCTGAAGCAGGTCCCGCCCCCGACGAATTCCTGGCAGTTGTCGCAGCCATAGTCCCAGCGCTGCGCGCACTCGCTCTGCGCACAGATCGGCAGGTCTCCGGGCGCCTCGCAAGAGCAGTCCGCCGAGCCCGTCAGCGTGGGCACCCCCTCGAGCAGCTCGCACTCCTGGCAGCCCGGCGCCGACTCACCGAACTCGCACTCGGGCAGGACCACGCAGGGGCCCCAGGCGAGCGCGCCCTCGATCTCGTCGCAGTAGCTCAGGCCCGCGGCGCCCTCGAGGCTACAGTCCTCGTACATGCCCTCGAGGACACAGCTGCCCGAGGGTCCGTCGGTGTCGGACTCGGACTCGAACTCGGACTCGGACTCGGAGCCGGCGTTGGTGTCGGTCTCTTGCGGGCCGCTCTCGTCCCCGTCCGAGGCCGCCGGGCCACCACATGCGAGGACGAGCGCGGCCGAGAGCAGCACACACGAGGCGCTGGGGAAGTATCGATATTTGCAAGTCATGGGAATAGGGCGGCCTGAAAGTAATCGCCGCAGCAAGAGTGGAACATGTTGACATCACCGCATCCGAATTCGGGGATCGCCTCCATCTCGCATTCGGCGACGAGCTCGTCGTTGATCTCGCATTCACAATGGGTGACATCCCCACCCGCCGTGCAGCTCGCGGCAAAGTCGAAGCCGTAGCCATCACAGTAGGTCTTCCAGTCGCACTCCGTCGCCCCGCCGCCCCCGCTGGGGATGCCGCCCAGGTGATCGCAGTAGCCCTTGCAGATGTCCTCGTGCTTGTAGACGTCCATGCAGCCGAGGGACTCGCAGTAGCCCTCGACGCGATCGCTCGCGCCGGCCTCACAGGCCACGGTCGCGCGGTGCTCCGCCTCGCAGGACGAGCCCGCGTTCTCGGCGAGGTCGTCCATGCAGCGCGTATAGCAAAGGTCGTTGCCCGCCCAGCTCGGGCACTGCGAGGCCATGCCGCTGAGGCACCACTCGAGGCAAAGCTGCTCGTCTCCCAGCTCCCCGCCCGCGTCGGCGCCATCGCCATCCGCATCGCCATCGCTCTCCCCTTCGTCCGCCTCCGCGCCCGTCTCGTCTTCGTCCTCGCCCACTGGCGGATCCGAGCAGGCCGAGAGGCCGAGACAGAGCGAGGCGAGCGAGACGGCCAGCACGAGGCACCACCCATGGCAGTGCTCTCGAGACAGATCAGCGCCCGCGGTCATCACGCATTCATCATAGCGAAGGACCACGGGAAAATGTCTTCGGCACGTGAGGACATCACGCCGAAGACATCATGTGCATCTCGCTCTCGGGCACTCAGCGACGCAGCGCCACGAGGTGCTCTCGACGCTCTCGACCACCGCGCCAATCGGGGCGAGGTGAGGAGGCCGCGGCCAGGAAGCTCAGCTCGGCCTTGGGAGCCAGGCGCTCGAGCTGGCGGTCCGCCTCGACCCGGCGCCCGCCGACCTCGGCGTCGCCGACGAGAAAGATCGCCACCGCGTCGTCGCGCATCAGCGTGTGCAGGGCCTCGAGGGTCTCGAGCATCTGGCGATCCCAGCGCGCGGCCGCCCCCTCGCCCCGTGACAGATCCCGGCGCGCGCCGATCTCCTGGGCGCGGAGCTGTCGCGGCCGGATGCCCAGCCAGGCGTGGCGCCGGGCGTGATGGCGGGCGTAGTCGTAGGTCCCGCCATAGGGCGGCGAGCACAGCACGAGGTCGCAGCGAAACTCCCCCGAGAGGGTCTGCGGCAGGCGGCGGGCGTCGGACTGGATGAAGCGCGGGCGCGAGCCCTTGGCCGGCAGCGCCTGCTCGAGGGCCGCCCAGCGCTCGGCGAGCTCTCGGCCCTTGCGCAGGAAGAACTCGGTGACCAGGCCCTTGCGGATCCGCTTGTTCGACGCGCGCTCGGCCGTCTCGGACCGCTGGCGCGAGAACTTGACGACGATCGCCGAGAACACCATCTCGAGGGCCGCCCGATCGCGCTCGTCTGCCACGGCGCGGATCTCCTCGAGCAAGCCGGCGAGCTCCTTGAGCACGTGGACCTCGTACCAGGACCGCTCCTCGGCAGACAGCGCCGCGCGGACGTCGACGCGCTGGCGGACCCGCCGGGTCGAGGCCGCGGCCACGGCCTCGAGGGTCGACAAAAAGCGCGCGCGGGACTTGGCGTCGCGGCGATCGGTCTTGACCCGAGCCAGGCGCAGGGCGAGGGGATCGAGGTCCCCGCTCATCGACCGCCAGCCGGCGACCATCGCCTCCACGGCCACCGTGCCGCTGCCACAGAAAGGATCGAGGACCTCGGCGCGGCGACCCGGGTGCAGCTGCTCGAGCAAGACCCTGGCCACGGCCGGGTGCATGCGGGCGGGGTAGGCATGAAAGCCGTGGGTCAGGCGATCGAAGCCCTCGCCCGCCCCGCGGCCCTCCTCTCCCTCGTCATCGCTCCCGCCTTCACCACCCCCGTCTTCGTCGTCCTCGTCGTCCCCATCTCGGTCGTCTTCGGACTCCTCCGACTGCGCCCGCATGGCCGCGGCGAGCACGAAGCCAAAGGCCTCGTCTCCCCGGGTCTTCACCGGCCCGTCGACGCTGGATAGCGCTCGCTTGCTCACTGATTGTCCGGCGCGAACTTGGCCACGCATTCATCGAAGAGGTAGTCGGGCTCGGCCTGGATCAGCTTGCGATCCGCCTCGCTCACGTCGTCGGCGCTGACGCCTTTGATCACGCCGGTCATGCAGGCCGCGGCCGCGATGTTGCCGACCTTGGCGCACTTGCCTTTGACCACGCCGAGGTTCTTTTTCTTGTGATCGAAGAACTCGAGCTGCGCGCGGTCGTCGTCGAAGTAGACGGCCTTGATCCAGTCGGAGTAGTTCTCGATCAGCTCGGTGCAGGCCGCGTCGAGATCCTTGGGCAGCGCCTCGGGCTCCTTGACGAAGCGCTCGACCATGCCGCCGTAGGTTTTGTCGTGCTCGGCCTTCTCCCGCGCACGCTTCTCGGCGACCAGGCGTTCGATCCTGGCCTCTTCCTCGGCCTCGGCCTTGGCGTCCGCGTCCGCCTTGGCCTGAGCCTTGGCGGCGGGGTCTTCTGCGCTGGACTTGTCGCAAGCCGCCAGGGCCAGGACGCAAGCCAGCAGGTAGGGGGTCGTCGGTCGGCGCAACCTCTGGACCGTCATGGGCGGGACTGTAACCCAAGCGCAGCACCAACTCGCACTCGGCGTCGGCTCCGCGCTCCGAGATCGCTCGACTCCAACGCACACCGACCTCAGCCAAACATGTGAGCCGCCCTCCAGCGCCTGCGCGCACAGACACAAAAACCCGCGATGAAGCGCGCTCAGTCCGCTCATACGCGAGCTGTGTGCCGAACGCCTCGTCAAGGCGGCCCGAACGTGTAACCTGAAGCCGTGTCCTCCGCGCTTTTCGTCGACTACTACGAGCTCCTCGAGGTCGACCCTCGAGCGAGCAGCCAGGAGATCAAGGCCGCTTATCGCGCATGCATGGTCCGCGACCACGCGGATCAAAACCCCGGCGACCAGCAGGCGCAGGAGCGAATGATCCTGCTGACGCGGGCCAAGCAGGTGCTCCTCGACGAGCACCAGCGCCTGGTCTACGACCGTCAGCGCTCGCGCTGGCACGCGATCTCGGCCTTCGGCACGGCCCCTCCACGATGGACGGGCGGACGCGCGCCAGACACCCCCTTCGAGAGCAGCCCCCACCGCGTCGAGGTCGATCTCCGCGACGTGTCCTTGACCAAGCTGATCGTCGGCGTCGGCGTGGCGGCGATGGTCGGCGGGCTGAGCTTCGCCGCCAGGACCATGGCCGATCGCGCCAGCCGTCGTCGCCGTCGGCGCTGGTGAGCAGGTGCGAGGCCGGCGCGACCTCCCGAGCCGCCCGAAAGCAAAAGCCCAAAAGCAAAAAGAGCGCGCCTTCGAGGTGAGCCAGCGAGCCCTGGCGGGGCCGTCTTTGGCCCCCGAGCCTGCTAGTCTCCGCCGTCCATGGCCGACCCGGCCCCGCCCTCGCCCCCTGGGGCCCTCGCCCGCCTGATCGCGGCGTGGATCAAAGCCCTCACCGCCAGCCGCCGGCGCAGCGCCGCCGCGCTGGTGTTCGCGTTGGCCCTCGGCGCCCTCGCCCTGGTCTATGGCCTGGGCATCGAGGTCGACACGGACCTGCGCGCGCTCCTGCCCGAGTCCGCCCCCAGCGTCGAGGCCCTCGACGCCCTCGAGGGTCGCATGCAAGGCGCCTCGGAGCGCTTCATCGTCGGCGTCGAGGCGCCGACCACCGAGGACGCCGAGCACCTCGCCGAGGGCCTCGCCGCCGAGATCGGATCCTGGCCGGAGACCGAGTCGGTCAGCCTGACCCGCGACTACACGCCCCTGCGCGACCACGCCCTGTACTTCCTCGAACTCGACGAGCTCGAGGAGCTGCGCGACGAGCTCGGCGCCCAGCGCAAGCAGGCCATCGCCAGGACCATGGGCCCCGGGCTGACCGACGACCCCGTCGACATCGAGGCCGTCAGCGTCGGCAATGGTTGGGACGACCAGGGCGCCGGTCTCGACTGGGACGCCGACCCCGAGGACGCCGGCGAGCCCCCAGCCGAAGCCAAGACCGAGGCCGGGCAGCCGGACTTCCAGCGCTTCCTCGATGAGCAGCGCGCTGCGTTGATCGAGCGCAGCGAGCTCGACCCCCGCGAGGTCGCGCTGATCTGGCCAGAGGAGAACGACGCCGGCGAGATCGAGTGGCGCGAGCACGTCGGCCAGGACTACGCCAACGAGGCCGGCACCATCCGCACGATCCAGGCCAGCTTGACCGAGCCGGCGACCGACGTCGGCTTCGCTCAGGACGTGGTCGCCCGGGTCCAGCGGCGCGCCGAGGCCCTGCGCGCCGAGGGCGTCGACGAGCAGGCGCGGGTCGAGGTCATCGGCGCCTACAACGTCTCGCGCGAGGTCGACGCGATCCTCCGCGACGCCCGGCGGGCCACGTGGATCTCCGCGAGCCTGGTCGTCACCGTGCTGCTGATCGGCTTTCGCAAGCTCCGCGCGGTGCTCTTGGTGCTCGTGCCCATGTCCGTGGCCACGGGCCTGACCCTGGCCGCGACCCGGCTGACCTACGGCGAGCTCAACGCCCTGACCGTGTTCTTGTTCGCGGTGCTCTTTGGCATGGGCGTCGACTTCTCGGTCCACCTCTTCGCCCAGCGCCAGCGCCAGGGCGCCGTGGCCGACTGGCCGGCGGTGATCGCCGCCCACTTTCGTCCCCTGGCCTCGACCATGCTGACCACCGCGGGCAGCCTCGCCGTCCTCGCCCTCGCCGAGTTCCAGGCCTTCCGCGAGTTCGGCGTGATCTCGGCCATCGGCGTGGTGCTCTGCTTCGTCGCCGCGATCACCTTGGTCCCGGCCCTCGACCACCTGCTCGGGCCGCTGCGCCGGCTCCAGCCCGGCGAGGCGAGCTCCGATGACGCGCCCGCGGGCGCGCCTGCACCCGCGCCCGCGCCCGCGGCTCCCGACGCCCGCCGCCGCCTCGGCCCCCTCGCGCTGATCCGCGGCGCGCTCCTGACCGCCCTCGTCGGCGTGTCCTTGGTCGGCGCCCCGCAGCTGCGCATGGAGAAGGACACCCGCGCCCTCAAGGCCAAGCGCCCGGCGGACGCCAAGGCCCCGATCGCCTACGGCTCGACCGTGGGCCGCTGCTCCAAGCCGCTGACCCTCGTCGCCGAAGACCCCGCCGAGCTCGAGCTCGTGGTCGATCGCGTGCTCGACGAGCGCGGCGCCCTGCTGCCCGGAGCCATCGACACCGGCGAGCCGCGCGAGCCGTGGATCCGCGAGGTCTACAGCCTCGAGACCATGATGCCCGAGCAGCAGGCGGCCAAGGCCGAGGTCCTCGCCGAGATCGCCGCCCGGACCAACGACTTCCTCGCCGAGCTCCCCGATCTCGACGCCGAGGCCCAGCGCCAGCGCAGCCACCTCGAGGCCCTCGAGCGCCTCGCCAAGGCCGACCCCCTGCGCCTCGACGAGCTCCCCGACTGGGCCCTCGAGCCCTTCCGCGAGTCCGACGGCGAGGTCGACCGCCTCGCCCACGTCTGCATCTACATCGCCAGCTACCACATCGACGAGCTCGTGGCCGTGCGCGCCCGCCTCGACGAGCTGACCGCGGGCACCCAGGTCCGCGCCGCCGACAGCCGGCTGGTCTTCGCCGACCTCATGGTGCTGGTCGAGCGCGACGCCCGACGCCTGCCGATCATCGCCCTCGCGGTGATCCTCGCGTTCATCGCCCTCGACCAGCGCCGCCTCGGCGCGACCTTGGCGTGCTTCGCGACCTTGACCTTGGGTCTGGGAACCGCCGTGGCCTTCATGGGCCTGTGGCCGCTGCACCTGAACTTCTTCAACCTCGTGGTCATGCCGGCGGTCGTCGGCCTCGGCATCGACGCCAGCATCCACCTCTGGCACGCGCGCACCCGCCCCAACCTCGGGGCGACGGGGCGCGCCTCGCTGATCGCGGCGCTGACCACCGTCGCGGGCTTCTCGGGCCTGCTCGCCGCCGAGCACGCGGGCCTGCGCAGCATCGGTGAGGTGGGTGTCGCGGCGATCCTGATCTGCGTGGGCGTGGCCTTCTTGGCGCTCTACCCGATCCGCCGCGGGCGATAGAGCCCAGCCCTCGCCCAGTCAATGTTGATAGTATTGATCCCTTCGCTACCAAACGACCACACTGCGCCCAAACGACCACTTTGGTAATTTTGCGCCCTACCACGGGATAGGGGGTCATTCTCGCGCTTCCATCGCCAAAAATGCTGCTAGACTGTTCACGGTCAGCTGGTCATTGGAGGCCCCCCAATGCGCTTTGAAACATCACCCATCGTTCGCCACGTCGACGGCGAATTCGAGTTCGTCATCGACCTCACCCACTTCCCCCTGGTCGTCACGACATGGTTCTCGGGGCTCAGCGTCCCGCTCTTCGACCGCTACGAGCAGTGGTTCACGAAGTTCATCGCCACCTGCCGCGCCCGAGAGCAGCGCGTGGTCATCCTCGAGGACGCGACCCACATGGGCCGCCCCTCCCCGGCCGTGCGCGCGCGCATCGCGAAGCTCGACCGCCCCGACGACGTGATCATCGATCGCGTGGTCGTCGTGCAGTCGCCTGCCGTGCGCGGCGCGATCACGGCCCTGTCCTGGGTCACCGGCGCCCAGGTGCTGACCGTCAGGGACGTCCCCGCGGGAGTCGCCAAGTGTAAGGAGCTCCTGCAGGCTCACGACATCGACGCCCACTTCGACGTCGAGACTTACCGCGCGCCGGACCGCTCCTCGCCACACAACCTGCGCGCGGCCGTGCTCGACGACTGAGCGTCCAACCGCCCAAGCGCGCCGCGACACCCCGTCACCTGCGGGATCGAGTCGCGCGTGGGCGCGGGTTTGGCCAGGCGCAGCCATCGCATACACTTCGGCGATGCTCAGCGCCGACGAGGTCGCCAAAGTCGTCTCGGAGGTCACGGGCCGGATCATCGACGAGGTCGGTGATCGGGCGCGTCCTTCGACCGGGACCGGGGCTCGCTCCCTGGCCGAGCAGCTCAACGAGACGCTGTGGTGGGAGCAAGACCGCCTCGCCGGAGCGGAGCACGAAGACGACGACATCATCGCGGATCGCGCCTTTTACACGGAGATCCGCCGGGCCCTGCCGCGGGTGTCCGAGGCCGAGCAGCTGCGCCTGCTCGAGCGCGTGGTCCACCGCTACGCCAGCGAGATCTCCGGCAACTTCAACCCCGCCGTCTACAAGCTCGCCGCGCAGGTCGGCCCGCCCATGCTCAGCGCCCTGCTCACGGGGCTCTCGCCCCGGCGCCTGCTCGACCGCGAGTCCGTCACCCGCCTCGACCAGCACCTGCTGATCGAGGGCAAGGTCGCCAGCCTGCGCCGGCTGCACGAGCGCGGGACCTTGATCGTGACCCCGACCCACAGCTCGAACCTCGACTCGCTGGTGCTCGGCTTTGCGATCCTCGAGCTCGGGCTGCCGCCGCTGACCTACGGCGCGGGGCTGAACTTGTTCCTCAACCCGATCATCGGCCGCTTCATGCACAACCTCGGGGCCTACACGGTCGATCGCCGCAAGCTCGACCCGCTCTACAAGCGCACGCTCAAGGAGTACGCCACGGTCTGCCTCGAGTTCGGCCACGACAGCATGTTCTTCCCCGGGGGCGCGCGCAGCCGCTCCGGGGCCGTCGAGCGCGGGCTCAAGAAGGGCCTGCTCGGCTGCTCGCTCGCGGCCTACCGCAACAACCTGCTCCGCAAGCGCGAGCGCGGCGGGGTCTATATCGTGCCCTGCACGATCAGCTATCCGCTCGTGCTCGAGGCCTCCACCTTGGTCGACGACTGGCTCGCCGAGGCCGGCAAGTCGCGCTACATCATCGTCGACGACGAGTTCTCGCGCTGGGAGCGGTGGCTCGAGTTCATGCGCGGGCTCTTCGCCCTCGACCTCAAGATCCACATCCGCTTCGGCCAGGCCCTCGATCCCTTCGGCAACCCGGTCGACGACGAGGGTAACTCCCTCGATCCCCGCGGCCGGGTGATCGACCCGCGCGGCTACCTCGAGGTCGACGGCGAGCTCGTCGAGGATCCCGATCGCGACGCCGAGTACACCCGCTCGCTCGAGACCAGCATCGTCGAGGAGTTCGAGCGCGAGAACGTGATCCACTCGACCCACGTGCTCGCCTTCGCCTGCTTCGAGCTGCTGTGGCGCCGCCGCGGCTCGGACAGCCTCTATCGCTTCTTGCGCACCGTCGGCCCCGAGCACAGCCTGGCCCTGCCCGAGGTCGAAGATCAGCTCGAGCGCTGCCTCGAGACCCTGCGCGAGTGGGCGCGAGACGATCGCGTCCGCCTGTCCGAGGTCATGCTCGACGGCGACGTCCGCGAGGTCGTCCGCGCCGCCCTGCGCAGCTTCGGCACTTACCACGCCCGCCCGGTCGTCCAGCGCCGCGGGGTCCGTCTGCACGTCGGCGACGTCAACTTGCTCTTCTATTATCGCAACCGCCTCGACGGCTACGGGCTGTGCGGCGCAGAGACCTTCGTTGGAGAGGGAGGCAAGCATGCCTACTGAGCCATCCACACCGCACCACCTGCACCTGCCCTCGCCCCGCGTCTCGGTGCTCGGCGCCGGCAACTGGGGCACGACCATCGCCCACCTGATCGGTCAAAACGGCCACCGCGTGCTGCTGTGGGCGCGCTCGACCGAGATCGCCGACGAGATCAATCAGGATCGCCAAAACTCGCGCTACCTCGACGGCCTGCGCCTGTCGAACAAGATCGAGGCGACCACCGACCTCGAGCAGGCCGTGAGCGAGGCCGAGCTGCTGCTCCTGGTCATCCCCTCTCAGGCCTTCCGCTCGGTCTGCCAGCAGATCGGGCCGATGGTCCGGCCGAGCCAGCTCGCCGTGCACGCGACCAAGGGCCTCGAGCTCTCGACCCACATGCGGATGACCGAGATCATCCGCGCCGAGACCTGCCTGCGCCAGATCGGCGTGCTGTCCGGGCCCAACATCGCCCGCGAGCTGGTCGAGGGCAAGCCCGCGGGCACCGTGCTCGCCTCGCGCTTCCCCCGGGTCATCCACGTCGCCCGCGAGGTCCTGCGCAGCGATCAGCTGCGGGTCTACGCCAACGCCGACGTGCTCGGCGTCGAGCTCGGGGGCACGCTCAAGAACATCATCGCCATCGCCGCTGGCATGGCCACGCAGATGGAGCTGGGCGAGAACGCCAAGTCCTTGCTGATCACTCGCGGGCTGTCGGAGATCGCCCGGATCGGCGTGGCCATGGGCGCCGACCCGCTGACCTTCTCGGGCCTCGCGGGGATCGGCGATCTCATGGTCACCTGCGCCAGCCCGCTGAGCCGCAACCACCGCGTGGGCGCGGCCCTGGCCCGGGGCATGAGCCTCGAGGAGGCCATCGACTCGCTCGGCATGGTCGCCGAGGGCGTCAAGGCGGCGAAGATCGCCCACGAGATCGCGACCGCCATGAACCTGCGCGCGCCCTTGATGCACGGTGTCTACCGCGTGCTCCACGAGGGCCTCGATCCCAAGCAGGGCCTGCGCGAGCTCATGGGCGGCGCGGTCCGAGACGACATCGAGCCGCTGCTGGTCCGCGCCGCGGGCGAGAGCTGAGACTCTGAGCCGCGCCCATGTCCACGCCCGCACCTTCCCCATGCGCGAGCCAGCGCCACGAGCACGCCGACGCGCTCGCGCTGCGCTCGATGAAGGAGTGAACGCCCGCGATGGACCGACGTGACACGAGCGAGCTGGAGCTCGACGCGAACGAGCCCGACGCGAACGAGCTGACCGACACGCGAGGAGCCGACGCGCCCCAACCCGACGAGCGAGCGCTCGACGCGGACGAGGTCGACGCGGACGAGCAGACCAACGAGCTCGACGAGCTCACCATCCCAGACGAGATCCCGCGCGCCGACGCCCTCGCCGCCGACTTCTTCGAGCTGCGCCTGTCCATGGACATGGAGGCCAATCGGCTCGAGAACGAGATCGCCAACCAGATCTTCGGCTTCGCCCCGCAGCCCACCCGCCTGGGTCGCTACACCATCCTCGAGCGCCTCGGCGAGGGTGGCATGGGCGTGGTCTACAGCGCCTACGACCCCCAGCTCGACCGCCGCGTCGCGCTCAAGCTCCTGCGTCAGCGCGGACAAAGCGAGCGCGACCGCCAGCGTCTGCGTCGCGAGGCCCTCGCCCTCGCCCGCGTCAATCACCCCAACGTCGTCACCGTCCACGAGGTCACCGAGATCGACGAGCAGCTCGTCGTGGCCATGGAGTTCGTCGTCGGCTCGACCCTCGCGGCGTGGATCGAAGACTCCCCCCGGGGCTGGCGCGAGATCCTCGAGGTCTACCGACAAGCGGCCCGCGGGCTCGTGGCGGCGCACGAGGCAGGCCTGGTCCACCGCGACTTCAAGCCCGCCAACGCCATCTACGGCGAAGACGGGCGCGTCCGCGTCGTCGATTTTGGCCTCGCCCGATCTCAGCGCGAGGTCGTCCTCGACGACCACGGCGAGGATCCGCCCGCGCCCGCCAATCTGCCCGAGTATCCCGAAGGTCTCGTCCCGCGCACCCAGGATCTCGACGTCCCCTTCTCGGCCTCCACCCTCCCCAGGGCCAAGTCAGCGCCCTTGCCCACGCAGCTCACCCGCCCGGGCGCGATCGCCGGTACCCCGGCTTATATGTCTCCCGAGCAGTGCCAGGGCGCGCCCCTCGGCCCGGCCAGCGATCAGTTCAGCTACTGCGTGTCACTCTACGAGGCCCTCTACGGCGCCCGCCCCTTCGCTGGCCGCTCGCTCGGCGAGCTCAGCGAGCAGATGCTCGCCGGGGACCTCCGCGAGCCGCCCCGCAGCGCCCGCGTGCCCAGCTGGATCTTCGCCGTGCTCCGCCGCGGCCTCGCCACGGATCCCGGCGCGCGCTACCCCTCGATGGACGCGCTGCTCGCCGAGCTCGACCGCGACCCCGTCCGCCGCCGCCGCCGCTGGCTCGTGGGCGTGGGCCTCGTGGCCCTCGCGGGGCTCAGCGGCGCCATGCTCAGCACCCTCGGGGATCGAGACGCCGCGGTCTGCGAGGGTGGCGAGGCTCAGATCGCCAGCGTCTGGGATGAGGCGCGCAACGAGGCGCTGAGTCAGCACTTGCTCGGCCTCGACCTCAGCTACGCGCCGACCATGACCCAGACCATCGTCGAGACCCTCGACGACTACGCCGCGCGCTGGGTCGAGATGCATCGCGAGGCCTGCCAGGTCCACTTGCGCGCCGAGCAGTCGGACCAGCTCTACGACAAGCGCCTGGCCTGCCTCGCGCGCAGCAAGGCCGCCCTCGGGGGTGCAGTCGAGGTGCTCACCGACGCCGACGAGACGCTCCTGAGCCGCGCGAACGACGTACTACGGACGCTCCCTCCCCTTCAGCGCTGCGCGGACGTCGAGGCACTCGAGGCCGAACACCCGCCGCCCAGCGATCCCGAGCTCGCCAGGCAGGTCGCCGAGGCCCGCGAGGAGCTCGCGCGCATCCAGGCGCTGGCCGCCGCTGGCAAGTTCGAGGCGGATCCGGAGTCCGAGGCCCTGCTCGAGCGCGCGCGTGCGCTGGGCTTCGAGCCGCTCATCGCCGAGGTGATGCTTCTGCGTGCCAAGACTCTCGTCGGCCTGAGCATCTCCTTCAAGGACGCCTCGATTTTGCTGCGCGAGGCCGCGCACCTCGCCCTGGCCAACGGCGACAACGCCGTCGCAGCCGAGGCGATGATCCAACGCATCTACACGGAGACCCAGCTTGGAGGGCGCTCGTTCTCCGAAGCGGAAGACTACGCGCTCATCCGTGCGTTGCTGCGCAGCACCCCCAACCCCGAGCCCCTGCGCGCGATGCTGGCGAACAACTCCGGCTCCGTGGCCATGTCACAGCAAGACTATGAAAAGGCGCGCCAATACTACGAGCGCGCCCTCGAGAGCATGGAGAACGCCCCCTCGACGACGCAGCTCGACATGCTGCGCATTCGAACCAGCCTCGCGTTCCTCGATCCAGATCCCAAGACACAAGTCGCCGAATTCGAACGAATCACGGCCAGCTATCAGGAGCTGCTCGGGCCCACACACCCCAAGAGCCTCGAAAGCGCGGTGACCTTGGGGCACATCCATGACGATCCCCTCGCCGGAATCGCACTGTTGCGCGAGACCTGTCCTCGGCTGGCTGAGAACGAGGACAAACAAGAGTCTTCCAGCGCAGACTTGTGTTACTACTCACTCGCTACAGTTGAAGAAATCACGGGCGAACCAGATCGCGCGCTGACAGACTTCGTCCGTTCGGTTGAGTTGATGGGTGAGATTGATCCGAGCCCAATTTTTCAGCTCAACTACGCATCGGCCCAGGGATCTGTACTCATGCTCCGTGGAGAGTACAACGACGCCATCGAGTTGCTCGCGAACACGCGCGACTTCGTGTTGGCGTCCGAGGACGCTCCCTCGTGGCTGAAACCTCGAATTGCCGACACGCGCTTGCTGCTTGGACGAACGCTGCTCGCAGCGGGGCAATACACCGCAGCCATCGAAGAGCTCCGAGCATCGCTCGAAGCCTTCAATTCGTTGGCGAAGGCCCCCGATCATGAGTTCATGGCCATGCGCATCGCCCAGACGAAGCGCTATCTGGCGACTGCGCTGATCGAGACCTGTGACGCCTCTGCGGCGATGAACGTCGAGCTCGATGAGCTCGATGAGCTCGATGAGATCGATGAGCTGCTCATTTCCGCGCACACTTGGTTCCGCGGTCATGGTCCAGGTTACGTCGAACAGGCTCGAGCGCTCAACGCGCTTCGACGCGATTTCGACGCCAAGTGCTCACGCTGAGTCACGCTAGCTAGTGTGCGCGCCAGAGGACTTGAAGGGCCCCAGGCTTGGAGCACCGGCCGCTGACTTCGTTGCTCGTCAGTCATTTGTGCCCGACAGACTCCCTCCTCGCGCCTCGTCAGCAACCGGCGGTCCGGCGCCTGAGACCCTTCAAGTCCTCTGGCGCGCACACTAGTGTACGATCCAGAGGATCGGAAGGGGGATCGACATCGAGTCCCGATGGTGATCTACTGGCCGGGTGACGACGCCAATCTCCGTCGACCTCCGCGCCCGGATCGCCGAAGCCATCGAAGCTGGCGAAGAAAGTCAGCCCCTCATCGCCGAGCGCTTCTCCGTCTCGGTCACCACCGTCGAACGCATCTCGCGGAAGCTGCGCCAAGGCGAGAGCTTGGTGCCGAAGAGTCCACCTGGCCGGACGCCCAAGTTGAAGGAGCGCCACCTCCTGTGGATTCGTGGCGAGATGGAGAAGGACCCCTACCTCGGCTCCTACCACCTCTCGGCGCGCTTCAATCGACGATTTCCCAAGAACCGGGTCCATCGCTCGACGATCCTCCGGGCGCTTCACCAACTTGGCCTCAGCTTCAAAAAAAACTCCCTACGCTCCCCAGCGGGACCGAGCTGACGTCGCCGAGGAGCGCGCCCAGTTTCGGTTGCGACAGCGGCGACTCGACATCGGACGTCTCGTCTTCGTGGACGAATCGGGCACGCATCCAGGGATTGGTCCGCGCCGGGGCTGGTCCCCACGCGGCGAGCCGCTCTACGGACCGCACGAGCCCTATTCCCGCGGTCGCCACGTCTCGATGATCGCGGCCTTGCGCGTCGACGGCATCAGCGCCTTGATGACGACCGATGGCGGGGTCAAGACCGCTGACTTTCTGCGCTTCGTCCGACAGCGCCTGGCACCCACGCTCGAGCCGGGCGACATCGTTTGCTGGGATAACATCAACATGCACAAGAATGCAGAGGTCGTGGCTGCGGTGCTCGAGACGGGTGCGAAGGTCGTCCGCTTGCCCCGGTACAGTCCCGACTTCAACCCGATCGAGGCCGCTTGGGCGAAGGTCAAAGCTTGGATACGCCGAGCGATGCCCACGACCGTCAGCGAGCTCAAGAAGGCGATGCGTAGGTCCCTGCGTCGGATCCGAGCCTCGGACGCACTCGGCTGGCTCAAGTACTGCGGATATCGCCTTCCGTGATTCTGATCCGTACACTAGTGCGCTCCTCTGGGGCGCGCACACTAGACGCGACGCGATGCGGCTCGTCAGCCTGCGTATGGACGCGCAGGTTGATGAGCTGCGTCGCGCAAACATGCGCAAGCGACGACAAATTGTCGGCTTAGAAATATTTTTTGTTCTCGAGTGATCTTCGCAGGCTGAACCACCACTATCCATTCGCGGCGCATCTTCGCTACACACTGCGCCGAGAAAACTAAAGAGGTAAAGAAATGGCGACGTCGATGACGACACACAATCGCAATTCAACTCTAATTATCATTGCAGCCACACTATCATGGATCCACCTCGACATTCCCGAGAGCAATCGGAACGTTGAGGGAGGAACACTCTGCCCCGCCTGGGTCTGCGGCCCCCAGCCCCTGTCCGAGAGCATCGACAAAGACCGGCCTAGACGCCCCCGTAGCGCCCTCTGAGGGCTAGCAGCCCAAAAACACAACATCGCCCCCTGAGCACAAAATGTGTTCAGGGGGCGATGTCTTGGTGCGGCCACACATTTACGACATATCGATCGATAAAAGTGTGAAAGGTTGTCTAGTGTGCGCGCCAGAGGACTTGAAGGGTCTCAGGCGCCGGACCGCCGGTTGCTGACGAGGCGCGAGGAGGGAGTTTGTCGGGCACAAATGACTGACGAGCAACGAAGTCAGCGGCCGGTGCTCCAAGCCTGGGGCCCTTCAAGTCCTCTGGCGCGCACACTAGCCTGGCGAGTTCAATCGCCAGCACATGAAACGCGCACACATTTGCGGACGCAAAAAAACACCATCGATGCTCCACAGTTGTGTAAGCTCGATGCATGCTCAGCGTCGCCATTCATCTGTCCTCGTCCATGCTGATCACCCCTCCAACACCTCTCGCGCCGCGGGATGAAGGAGTCTCGGACACGACCTCCCAGCCCGAATTCGTCGCGGACATGCCGGACCCCCTGGATCCCCAGTGGATCCCCTCCGAAGTCCCGCCACCGCCACCACCAACACCGAGAGCACCAACCTCGCCTGCGCACTTCGCTACATCGGAGGCCGACATCGCGTCACCAACCTCGCCTCCCAATGAACGCCCTGCCCACGGCCACCGCCTGCAGATCGCGGGCGCCGTGTTTGGCGGCGTGGGCCTGCTCGGCCTGGGCGTCAGCGCCTACCTCTACCAAGTCTCTCTCGGGACCAAGGACGAGCTCACCTCCGAGCGCTTCGTCGCCGACCCCAATTCCCCCGAGGACGCGGCCCACCTCGCCGAGCTCGAGGCGAGGCTCGCGGACCAGCGCCAGACCCTGGCCATCGTCGCGGGGATCGGCGGATCCTCGCTCGTGATCGGCTGCATCTTGCTGATCACGGGCGGCGTCGCCAGGCGTAGCGCGAGCGCAGCCGCGACTACGACGGGCGTCACGACTCGACTCGCGCCGGGGCCCGGCCAGCTCGGCCTCGCCCTCGAAGGGAGGTTTTGACCATGACCGCGCTGACCGCCTCGCTGCTCTCCTTGCTGCTCTTTCAACCCGCCGACTCGGCCGATGGCCCCTGCCCGCCCGGCGCCAGCGCCAGCGGCTATCCGCCCCCCGACGGCCACGGCTGGACCTGCGTCATCACCGACGAAGGCGGCGCCCAGCTACGCCACGGCTGGAGCGTGGACTACTGGCCCGACGGGACCATGAAGCGCGCCTGCGAGTACGACCACGATCGCCTGCACGGCCGCTGCTCACAGTGGAACGCGGGCGGCGAGCTCACCCAGCGCGGGATGTACGAGGACGACCAGCGCGTCGGCCACTGGTGGTTTTGGAGCTTCGCGGAGGTGTTCAGCGATGCCGATGGCGCCGTCGCGCGGGCCTCGACCGAGGAGATTGCGGCCGAGCTGGGCGCCGACGAGGGCGACGCCCCCGGCCTCGCTCAGCATGTCCTCACCGCCGTATTCGACGACCAGCTCGACATCCGCGCAGCCGCGCAGCTGTGCGCCCCGGGCCTGTGCGTGAGCGCGGCGACCGTCGATGGCCGCCAGGTCCTCGCGGTCCAGATCCATCCGCCCGAGGACAAGGTCGAGCGCAGCGCGTCGGCCCTCGCTCGAGCCTCACGAGCCGCCGCCGCCGCCAAGCAGCTCATCGAGCGCGCCAGGCGAAGGCGCGAGCGCGCCGAGAAGAAGGCCGAGGCCAACTACCAGAGCAAGGTCCACGGCTGGAGCGGCGTGCACCTCCAGTGCGTGGACGGCTCCTACTCTCCCAGCTGTACCTGCGGCAGCGAGCGCCCGGGCTGCTGCTCGCACCACGGGGGCGTCGCCGGCTGCCCCCGCGACTACCCCGAGCTGCCCGAGCCCGACACCAGCCCGCTGGTCCCCAACGACTTCGCGGGCGGCTCGCAGTGATCCCTGCGTCGGCGCCCGAGCGCCCGCGCCTCGCGGCTCACAGCCAGTCGATGAACTCGCTGAGCTGCTCCCCGTGCTCGTAGACCAGGCCCGTCATATGCGGCCCGATCGAGTTGGTCTCCTCGTAGTGGTCGCCCTCGGCCTCGCTGATGTAGGCCGGGAAGCCGAGCACGAAGTCGTACTCCGGGATGATGTAGCCGAGCTCGTCGTTGCCCAGGCCGATCACCCAGGTGTAGGGGCTGGCGATGATGTCCTTGAGGTAGGGGCCCTCGGGCGCCTGGCTGAGGTCCGGCGGGTTGGTGTTGTTGGGGTCGATGAGCTCGACCTCGCTCGTGAACATCTGCGAGCCGTCGTAGCCGCCCACGGCCAGCTCCGGGAGCAGCTCGCCGGGCACGCTGAGCATGCGCAGCGGGCCGAGCTCGATCACCCCCATCTCGCTGCGCACGTACTGCTTGCCGCCCTCGTCCTCGACGACCTCGCGCTCGAGCACGCCGGTGATGAAGAGCAGGCGGAAGCCCTCGTTGACGACCTCGACCAGGAAGGACTGGGTCGCAAACTGGAGCTGCGGATCCTCGATGACCTCGCCGTTTTGGAGCGCGTCGAGGGCGACCTCGCCGACCAGCTGGCCGATGGCGTCGGCCTTCTCGAACTGGCCGGTGCTCCACACGTCGCCGTCGGGGGTCGCGGTGTCGATGCCCAGGGGCGTCATCATCCCGCCCAGGGCCCCGCTGAGGAAGACCGCGCTGCCGCCCAGGCCGGCCTTGCCCTCGGCGCTCGTCCAGGTCGAGCCCTGCTCCACGGTCCGGCGCAGGGCGTGGACGTAGTCGGCGGAGTAGAGCGTGTTCTCGTCGGCCAGGCTCTCGGGGTGGCTGGCGTAGTTGATCAGCGTGGCGATGGTCTCGCCCTCCGTGTCGGCGAGGTGGAGCACGTCGACGGCCTCGTCGATCACGAAGGGGTCGCGCTTGTCGTTGTTGACGTTGCGGATGCCCTTGTCGGCGTCGCCCAGGTTGGCCGTGGACGCGTCGCCGCGGCCCACGGTCATCGTCCCGACCTCGCGCAGGCCCGCGGTGGCCTCGGTCACGGCCGCGGCGATGGTCGTGCGGACCTGGGCGCGGTAGTCCGCGTCGAAGCCGCTGACGCCGATGCTCTCGCCCCACATGCCCATGGTGTCCGGGCCCTCGTGGTCGTGGATCGAGCTGACCAGCAGCCAGTCGATGTCCTGGTCGGCGACGAGCTCGGCCACGGCCTTCACCTCGTCGTAGAAGTAGCCGATCGTGTCGATCGAGACGATCGCCACCCGGGTGTTGCCCTGGTCGAGGACCACGGCGCGGCACCAGATCCCGTCGCCCTCGCCGACCAGGCCGAGCTCGGCCCCGCGCACCCCCGAGGCCGGGCGGTTGTTCTGAAAGCCGGCCAGCCACGCGCGCTGGAACACGCCGTCCCCCTCGCCCTCGTCGGGCCCCTGATAGCCGACGTCGGCGGGGCACAGGCGGTCGCAGCCGCAGTCATCGAAGTCGTCCTCGCCCTCGTCGTAGTCGCCGTTTTGCGCGACGTCGGTCCAGCTCTCGAAGCACTCGGGGACCATGTCGAGCACGGCCACGCCGGCGCGCAGCGGGGCGCCCTCGACCTCGTCGCACGCCCCCGAGGGCCCGCCGGGGCACCAGCTCTCGGGCAGCTCGCCCTCGAAGGGGGGATCCCCGGTCTCGCTGTCTTCGGAGCCGGCGCTGGTCTCCGCGCCGGTCCCCTGCTCCGTGCCCGTATCCGCCCCCGTGCCCGCGCTGGTCTCGACCTCGTCGGCCCCGCTCTCCTCGCTCGGATCCCCGCCGCCAGCGTCGTCGCTACAGCCCGCGATCAGCCAGGGCGAGGCGAGCAGCCCGATCAGGGTGGAGCGGACGAAATTGACGCGCGAGCGGGCAAGCGAAGACATGCCCGCAGTCTCGCACATCAGCCCGCAGGTGGGGAGACGAGGCCGTCGAAGAGCGCACCGGTGAACGACCTGCCCTCGTGCTCGAGCAACCATCGCTTGGCCGCGAGCCCACCAGCGTAGCCAGTCAGAGATCCGTCAGCGCCGATGACCCGGTGGCAGGGCACGACGATCGAGATCGGGTTGCGGCCGTTCGCGGCTCCGATCGCCCGGCTCGCCGTCGGTCGCCCCAAGCTCGCCGCGAGCTCGCCGTAGCTGCGAGTCTCGCCAAAGGGGATGGTCTCGAGGGCCGCCCAGACCTCGCGCTGGAAGCTGGTCCCGGCGGGCGCCAGGGGGAGCTCGAAGCGCCGGCGTCGGCCCGCGAAGTAGGCCTCGAGCTGGTCCGCCGCCGCGGCCAGGCAACCACGGCGGCTACCCGGGGCGCTCGCCAGCGGCTCGAACCCGGGCAGGAGGATCGCCGTGATCGCGGTCTGACTTGCGACGATGCGCAGGTCGCCGAGCGGAGAGGAGATGTCGAGGTGAAGCAGCGCTTGGGTCATGGTTCGATCCCGGTCCACAGGTGCTGAGCCGCGTAGGCGCGAAAGGGTCGCCAGCCCTCGGCCCGGGCCACGATGGCGGCGGGCGAGCTGGCCGCGGGGAAGGCTCGACGCAGGGCGCCGTCGCTGGCAGGGAAGGCGTCGGGGAGATGCAGGACCCGCAGCGCTGCATAGTCGCAGGTCCATGGCCCGACGCCTCGCAGCGCCGCGAGCCGCTCGAGCGAGCCCTCGGCGTCACAGCTCTCGAAGCGCAGCGAGCCCTCCGCCCACGCCTGGGCGAGCGCGCGCAGCAGCGTCGCTCGGGCCCGAGGCATGCCGACGGCCGCGAGCGCGTCGATCGACGTCGCGGCGATCTTCGCCGGCGAGGGGAACACCCGAGACAGCGCGCAGCTGGCCGCGTCGACCTCCCCGCCCGCGAGGCCGACCTCCTCGGCGACGTGGCGATCCCCCAGGCGCTCGACCAGCCGCGCGCCCAGGGTCCGCGCAGCGACCACGGAGATCTGCTGGCCGAGGACCGTGCGCACCAGGCCCTCGAAGACGTCGAAGCTGCCCGCCACGCGCAGCCCCGGACGGCGGGTCACCAGCGCGCGCAGCATGGGGTCTCGCGCCAGGTGCGAGTCGATCACCGTCGGCTCCGCGTCGAGGTCGAAGAGCCGGCGCAGACGCTGCACCAGCGTCGCGAGGATCGGCGCCAGGCTCGGGCTCAGGGCCACGTGCAGGCGCGGCCGCGCGGCGTCGTGTTCGACCCGCAGCTCCCCCACGTGGCCGTCGATGGCGACCAGCCTGCGGTAGCAGCTCGCCTCGACTCGCTCGACCCCTGGGATCGCGCGCGCGCGCAAGAAGGCCAGCAGGCTCGACCAGTCGAAGGGCGGGCGAAGATCGAGGCGCAGGCGCAGCGGCGTGCTCGCGCCCCCGCGCGCCCCGACGAGCTCGCGGCGGATCGCCGAGGGCGGGCGACCGAAGCGCTCGCGGAAGGCCGCGTTGAAGCGCCGCACGCTCGCAAAGCCGCTCGCGAAGGCGACGCTCGTTAGATCGAGATCGCTGTCGTGGAGCAGCTGCTTGGCCGCGGCCAGGCGCCGCGTCGCCGCGAGCTCGAGCGGGCCGACGCCCAGCGCGTCCACCAAGGTCCGACGCAGGTGCCGCGCGCTGACCTCGAGGTCACTGGCCAGATCTTCGACGCTCGCGCCATCGAGGGCGCCCGCGTCGATGCGCGCGAGCGCCTCGGCGACCAGGCGTGGCCGCGCATCGACCGGCGCCCGCCCAGGCGCCAGCTCGGGGCGACAGCGCAGGCACGCTCGAAAGCCCGCCTTCTCGGCAGCCGCTGCGTGGCCATAGAAGCGGCAGCGATCGGCGCGGGGGGTCCGTGCTGGACAGATCGGTCGACAGTAGATGCCAGTCGTCGTGACCGCGACGAAGAACAGCCCGTCGAAGCGAGGATCCCTCGCCCGGAGCGCGGCGTAGCAGCTGTCTGCGTCGAGCACTGGGTGGTCATAGCCCGGCGCCGCGGGCTGGACTAGCCGAAATCGGACCTCACGACGAAATGGTCGCTTCGCCCAGCCCAGCACAGCACAGCACAGCGCGATTGCGCCCCGGCGCCACCCACCAGCACGGTCGAAGAGTATGGCGAGGGAGCACATCGAGCATTGCGCCGCCGCTCCAATTCACGCCACTTTGCGCGTTTCGCCATGAAAAACAATAGAGATACTTCTGGCAATGACAACGCATGGTTCTCGTCGAAATTTTCTGCGCAGCGGCGCCGCCGCCCTCCCCGTGCTCGCCTTCAGCCCCTCGGCCAAGGCCTGGTTGACCTGCCCCGACTCGGCCGAAGACGCCATCGACATCCCCGGCCTCGACGGTGTGATCCTCAGCTCCGCCGAGGACCTCGCCGCCGCGGCCGACGACTGGGGTCACATCGTCAGCAAGACCCCGCTGGCGGTGCTGCTGCCTGCGTCGATCGAGGATGTCCAGGCAGCCGTGGCCTTCTGCAACCAACAGTGCATCAAGGTCGGCCCGATGAGCATGGTCGGCAACAGCCACAGCACCTTGGGCCAGTCCCAGGCCGAGTGCGGCCTGGTCATCGACATCTCCGGGCTCTCGGAGATCCACGAGGTCAGCGACACCGACGTGGTCGTCGACGCCGGCGTGCGCTGGTTCGAGCTCGTCGAGCACACCTTGACCCTGGGCAAGAGCCCGCTGGTGCTCACCGACCACATCGATCTGAGCATCGGCGGCACGCTCTCGGTCGGTGGGATCGGCGGCCAGACCCCGCAGCACGGGCTGCAGACCGACAACGTGCTCGAGCTGTGGGTGGTGACCGCCGACGGCCAGCTGAAGGTCTGCTCGGCCACGCAAAACGAGGCGCTGTTCAACGCCGTGCGCGGCGGCCTCGGGCAGTTTGGGGTGATCGTCAAGGCCCGCATCCCGCTGCGCGACACGGCCCCGCTCGCCCGCCACTACACGGCGACCTACGCCGACGTCGCGACCTTGATCGCCGATCAGATCATGCTCATGAACGAGGGCCGCTTCGACTACGCCGAGGGCTTCGCCACGCCCCAGGCCGACGACAGCTACGTGCTCTCGATCGAGCTCGTCAAGTACTACGACGAGGCCGATCCGCCCGATGACGCGGCGATGCTCGCGGGCCTCGACTACGTCGCCGGCAGCGAGGTCGCCGAGACCATGCCGGTCTACGACTTCTTCAACCGCCTGGCCCCGGTCGTCGCCTACACCCAGTTCACCGGCGAGTGGTACCTCCCCCACCCTCTGGCCGACTTCTTCTTGCCGCTCAGCGAGGCCGCGGATCTGATCGAGGCGACCTTGGCCAACACCCCGGTCGCCGACATCGGCTACGGCCCCGTGCTGATCTACCCCTTCCCCCGGGACAAGATCACCGCGCCCTTCATCCCCATGCCCGACGAGGACACCTGCGTGCTGTTCTCGCTGCTGCGCTGGGCGCCCTCGGCCGACCCCGCCGTGGTCGCGGACCTCCTCGACAAGAACCGCGCCGTCTACGAGGACGTGCGCGACGTCGGCGGCAAGCGCTACTCGATCAGCAGCATCGAGTTCGACCTGCCCGACTGGATCCAGCACTTCGCCCAGCGCTGGCCGAGCTTTCTTCAGCGCAAGCTTCAGTACGACGTGAAGAACACGCTGACGCCGGGCCAGGGCATCTTCCCCTGGTGAGCTGCGGGACTGACACCGAGTGAGGCCGGCGCCCCGAGCTCCCGCGCATCGACGCGGTGAGTTGCGGTGAGTTCGGGGCGCCGGCTCGTTTGTCAGGTCGCGCGCAGCAGCGACCAGTAGGCGGCCTTGTTGCATGAGCGAATCGGCGGGAAGGTCTCACCTCGAGTCAGGGGGATGACACGCTCTTCCTGGGTCGGGCTCGGCGTCGTCGTGCCGTCGACATACTTCTTGAACGCGTACTGCCCACTCGTGGCGCACTGATCTGAGGTTTTGTAGAGGGTACTCATCACCCCATTCGTGCAGCAGAGCCACGAGTGGATCGGCGCCATCGGGTTTCCCTCGCCGCGCGTCCTCACATCGAAGCGGTGATCCACCTTCCCTCGTGGCGCACCCCCGAGAGCGAGGTAGAAGAATGATCCAATACGACCCTTCCATCATCCGTGAGCAGGCCCAGAACCTCTACAATCAGGCCGAGAGGCTCACCACCATGTACGCCATCGGCTTGGGGCTCCTCGGCTTCATCGTCGGTGGCGCGCTGGGAGTCGGCAGCCTTCCCACGCCGCTCCTCCTCATCCCCGCGAGCATTGGCGCGGCCTTGCTCGCGGTGATCGGCGCACGATATGGAACCGCCAAGGGCTTCGCTCTGCGGCTCCAGGCACAGACAGCCCTGTGTCAGGTTCAGATCGAGCTCAACGGCCGACCCCAGCACCCCTCAACACGAGACGCCGCTCGCTGAGTCCTCGGCCGCGAGCTCGGTGAGCAGCGCCCGGGCCTCCGCCGCCGCCTCGCGCACCGAGGGGCGCAGGTGCCCCTCGAGCTTGCGCAGCATCGCCTCCCCCGCCGGCGGGTCGATGCGCGCGAGGGCGTAGGCCGCCCGGACCTTGGTGAAGGCCGAGGCAAAGAGCGCGCGAGCGCTGCGGCGGACGGCCTCGGCCACGGCTGGGGCGTCCTCCGGGTCGATGCGCGGGCCGATCACGGCGAGGGCCTCGAGGGCGCGGTCGCGGGTCGACTGGTCCCCGAGGCCGAGGATCAGACGCGGCGCGGCCTCGGGTCGCCGGGCGCCCGCCAGGGCCAGCGCCGCCTCCCAGCCCAGCGGCCCCTTGGCCAGGGCCTCGTCGCCGAGCACGGCCGAGAGCGCCTCGCAGGCGGCGGGCCCCGGGGGGTCGAACATCGACAGCGCGACGATCAGGTTCTCGCGGACCTCTTCGTGGTCTTCGCGGGCCAGGGCGGCGACGAGCTCGGCCTCCACCTCGCGACCGCCGACCTCGACGAGGGCCGGTCCGGCCTGAAAGCGGACGTCGTCGCGGGGGTCGTCGAGCAGGGCCCGGAGCGCGGCGAGGAGCTCGGCGTACTCGCCGGCGCTCGCGACGTCGACGGCGTCGGCCTCGGTCTGCGCTCGCGCGGCGGCGCCGAGCAGCGAGAGCGCGATGACCCCACACTCGCGCATGAACATCGCGGCGTGGTCGCTGTCCGCGGGCGAGAGCGCCTCGCTGTCGCCCGCCGCGAGGGCCTCCTCGGCGCGCGCCCGGGCCGTGGGCGCGCCGATCTGGGCCAGGCCGACCCGGGCCAGGGCCGCGTTTTGGGGCGCGGCGTCCGTGCAGGCCTGGTCCAGGGCCGCGGCGACCTCGTCGCGCTTGGGGTGGACGATGGACTGCCAGCGCGCCGGCGCCTGCGAGCCCGCGGCCGTGAGCAGAGCCGGCGCGAGCTCGCGGATCGCCACGCTGCGCGCCTCGGGCCGCCGGGCCTCCACGTCGCGCAGGGCCGCCTCCAAGGACAGGCTGCTCATGCCGGCGGGGCAAGCTCGAGCAGCAGCTGCTCGAAGCTCAGGCGGACGTTGGGGTTGCGGATCAAGCTGGCCTGAAAGCGCTGCACGGCCTGCATCTGGGCGACGAGCTCGCCGCCCTCGCGGCGCGCGTCGCTGAGCCGGGGCATCTGCGGCAGGCCCTCGCCGCCACGCAGCAGCTCGCGCAGGTGCAGCATCCACAGCTCGGCCAGGCGCGCGGCCGCGGCCCGCTGGCGCGCCGCGCTCTCCTTGGGCTTGTCGCGCTTCTTCTTGGACTTTTTCCTGGACTTCTTCTTGCGCCCCTTGGGGCCCTTGACCACGACGACCTCGGCCTCGTCTTCGTCCCCGGCCTCGCTGGCGCGCTCGCCCGGCTCGGGCGTGGCGAGCACGGCGGACTTCCAGCTCGACCACAGCGGCGAGCGGTCGCCCGAGAAGATCGCCGCGGGCCCGAGCTCCATGGCCCTCAAGGTCGTGGCCAGCAGCGCGCGGGTGGGCTCGAGGCTGTCGTCCCCGAGGAGCTCGAGGGCCACGCCGGGGCTGCCCTCGGACAGGGAGATCGCCAGCTCCAGGCGCTCGCCGCTCGGCGGCTCGGCGGCGTCGGCGAGGGCCGCCTCGACCACGGTCCGGGTCTGCGCGGCCCCCAGGCGCTCGAGCGGCACCGTCATGCAGCGGCTGAGGATCGTGTCGAGGATGTCGTGCAAGTTGGTGGCCAGGAGCACCCAGTAGACGCCCTCGCGCGGCTCCTCGATGGCCTTGAGCAAGGCGGCGGCCGCGGCCGGGTGCATGCGGTCGGCGGGATCGATGATCACCACGTGGGCCTGGGCCTCGAAGGGGGCGTGCTGGCAGCGGATCGCGGCCTCGCGGGCCGCCGCCGCCGTGATGGTCTGGCTCTTGCCTTCGCCGACGAGCACGCGCACGTCCGTGTGCCGCCCGCCGAGCACGCGCCGGCAGTCGTCACACTCGCCGCAGCCCCGGGCCGGCGCCCGGGTGCAGATCAGCGCGCAGCCCAGGCCGCGTGCCAGGGCCGCCTTGCCCACGCCGCGCGGCCCACTGAGCACCAAGCCGTGATGCAGGCGACCGCGCGCGATGGCCCGCGAGAGCATCTCGACGACGCGCTCGTGGCCGACGACGGCCGGGAAGCTGGCGGAGGAGGGCTCCAAGGTCCCCAACCTTAGCGCATCTCGACGCCAGGCCTGACTCGCCGCCCGCGCTGGCCAAAGATCCGCGGAGCGGTCACACTGAACGCCCGGGCCCGGCGCCCGCAGCGATTCGATGAGCACTGAAGACGGCAAGCCAGGGTTGTTCTCTCGCCTCCGACGCGCGATCTCGTCGAGCGTCGACGAAGCCATGGACTCCATGAGTGATCCAGGCCGCGAGCTCGCGCTGATGCTCGATGACCTCGCAGAGGAGATCAAGAACGCCGAGAAGGATCTCAAGTCCGCGGTGGTCGAGCGCAAGATGATGGAGCGCAAGATCGAGGAGACCAAGAAGAAAGAGGCGGCCTGGCAAGGCCGCGCCGAGCAGGCCATCAAGCTCGGTGACGAGACCCTGGCCCGCGCCGCCCTCGAGCGCAAGGTCGAGGTCGCCAACGAGCGCAGGGAGCTCGAGACCGGCGTCGTCGAGCAGACCAAGCTCGTCGAGGACATGCGCGACCACATCGACATGTCCAAGAAGAAGCTCAAGTCGCTCAACATGCGCCGCGGCACGCTCATGGCCCAGGCCCGCGCGGCCAAGCACGGCGAGAGCTCCGCGGCCGCCGTGGGCATGGCCCAGAGCTCGCGGCTCAACGACATCGAGGACAAGATCGCCCACCTCGAGGCCATGAACGAGGTCCACGCGGAGACCGCGGGCTCGGCCATGGAGGAGATGCGCATCGACGCCGAGCTGCGCAAGCTCGACGCGGGCAGCGAGCTCGACGACGAGCTGGCCGCGCTCAAGGCCAAGCTCTCGAGCCAGCAAAAGGCCCTCGAAGAAGGCAAGGACTAGCGAGGCGTGCGCGCCACGGAGCCCGCCTCGCGCTGGCAGCTGGCAGCGCTGCTCGCGGTCATCGCCTTCATCCTGCTCTCGGCCTTCCCCTACTTCGAGCAGATCCGCAACGCCAACGAGCTCCCGCGCCTGGTCCAGGCCATGAGCCTCGTCGACGAGCACACCTGGGCCGTCGACGGACCGAGCCGGCATGGCCTGGCGCTCGGCCCGGACCTCGCGCGCAGCCCCGTCGACGGGCGCCTCTATCCCAACAAGCCGCCGGGGGCGAGCGTGGTCGGAGCGGCGGCCTACGCCCTCGCCAAGCTCGGCACGCAGCCGCCCAGCCTGCGCGAGCTGACCTGGTGGGCGCGGCTGCTGGCGGGGGTCGTGCCCACGCTGATCATCGCCTTGTTCGCCTGGGGTCGGCTGCGCCCCCGCTTTGGCCCGCTGGTGAGCGCGGCCACGATCTTCCTGGGGATCTTCGCCACCCCGCTCTTCGCCTACGCCCGGCTGTTCTACGGCCACGCCCTGGCCGCGTGCTTGCTCTACATCGGCGTGCTCGCCCTCGAGCGCGGGCTCCACGGGCCCCCGGCCAAGGCCGCGCGGGCCTGCTTTTGGGGCGGCCTCGCGGCGGCCTGCGCCGTCACCGTGGAGTACGGGGCCGCCTTCGCCGGCCTGCCCATCGCCGTCGCCCTGCTGTGGACCGCCGCGAAGCCCAGCGCCGGCACCGGCGCGCCCGCCCGCGCGACCAGGCTGCGCAACGCCGGCCTCGCCCTGGCAGGCGCGCTGATCCCCGTGCTCGCCCTCGCCGGCTACCAGTGGTCGGTGTTCGGCTCGCCCCTGGCCACGGGCTACCACCACGCCGCCGACGCCCACTTCGCGGCCCTCCACGGCCAGGGCCTGCTCGGCCTCGGCGCGCCGCGCTGGGACAATGTCGTGACCCACCTGCTCTCGCCCAAGACCGGGCTGCTGGTCTGGTCACCGCTGTGCCTGCTCGCCTTCGCCGGCCTGGTCCACGGCGCCCGCCGAGCCGACGCCGACGCCGAGGCCTGCCGGCTTCAGCTCGGCGTGTTCGCGCTCGTGCTGCTCATGGGCCTGGGCCTGTCCTTCTCCGGGGGCTGGCGCGTGGGCCCGCGCTACCTGGTGGTCGCGCTGCCCATGCTCTTGCTGGGTCTGGCCGAGTTCATCGCCGCGTTCTCCGATCGCTCGCGCATGGGTGCCCTGCTCATGGGCTTGCTGGCGATCACCGCGAGCTGGTCGCTGATCGCCAACGCCATGGCCGCGACGATCTGGCCGCACATCGACCCCACCAACATCAGCGAGCCCTTCGGCGCCGTGCTGATCCCCCTGTGGCTGCACGGCTTCGCCCCCTACGGGCTGCCCAGCGCCATGAGCCAGGGGCTGACGATCTGCCTGGCCATCCCCGTGCTGGTCGGCGTGGGCGCGCTGTCCTGGGCCGCGGGCACGGAGCAGCCGCGCATGGTCTTGCTGCCGATGTTCCTCGGCTACGCCATCGGCGCCCTCGGCCTATTGCTCGTGCTCCCGCGCACGATCCCCGCCCACCCCGCGACCGAGCACAACCTCGAATACATCGAGCGCGTCTACGAGCCAGGGCCGGCGCGGACCGACAGCGAGCGCTCGAATCCCCGGGGCGAGAGCCTGCGCCTCGAAAATTAGCGAAGCCCGGCGACCCCACGCGGGCCTCCGGGCTTCGATGATCCAAATCTAGCGATTACTTGAACAAGTTGTCGCCCAGGGGATCGTCATTGTCGTCCGGGGCGATTTTGTCCTTGTCGTCGCGCGAGGTGTCCTCGCGCTCGAAGCGGGTCGGGATCAGGATGATCGCAACGGCCAGGGAGCCGTCGGTGGTCCACAGCGTCTCGCGCTTGCGGACCTTCCACTTGCTCGTGTAGGGCGCGATCATGTCCATGCCGTCACGGTTGTAGGCCAAGGTCAGATCCACGACCTTGTCGCCCTCTTCGGCCTTGGTGCTGAGCACGACCACGTGCTTGTGATCCGCGCCCTCGAAGTCGAAGCTCCAGTCCGTGTCCATCGTGCGGATCTCACCGCGGTGCTTGACGGTGGTTCCGTTCTCCATCCGCACCTCGATCTTGACCTTGAAGCCGTAGTCGTAGGTCTTCTCCTCCGCGCCGTCTTCACTCTCTGCGTCCGCAGCCCAGGCAGGCTCGGCGAACATCAAAGGAGAGACCAACAAGAGCGGCAGCGCGACAGAAAGCGAACGAAGCATCGACATGCTCACTGATTTTACGGATCGGCGAACGCGCATCAACCCAAACTTCAGTTTGGATCGCGGATCACGCGATTTGTATCTTCGACGTCAAAGTCGCAGGTCAGCGCCTCGAGCTCATCGGCGCGTTCACGCAGCCCGTCGACAGCCCGCCGCGTCTGTCCCAATGCCACTGCGGTGGACGTGACGCGCTCCAAGACTTTGTGAAAGGCGCTCGCGACTTGCTCCGTGTCATTCCCCTGACGGCTAGTCAGGCCAGAGATCGTACGCGCGGCTAGGGCCGTATCTTCGGCGAGGGCCCGGTTTTCTTCGGTGGTCAACACGCTGCTGGCGCTCGACGCCCGGACCGCGCTCATGTGCTCGCGGACATCGCCGACCGTCTTGGTGATGCGCTCGGCGAGGCGACGCATCTCGGCGGCGACCAGCGCGAAGCCACGCCCGGCCTCGCCGGCGCGGCTCGACTCGAGCGAGCCATTGAGCGCGAGCAGATCGCTGCGATCCGCGATGTCATCGATGCGCTCGAGCAGCTCGCCCACGCTCACCGCGTAGCTGCTGAGCTCATCGATCTTGCGGACCAGCTCGTCGGAGACCGCCAGCGTGCGCTCGGCGTTGTCGAGCACCTCGAGCGCCGCGCCCTCGATGCCCTCCGCGGCCTCGGCCAGCGAGCGCACGTTGGCGAAGACCTCGCGCATGCCCTCGGCTTGCTGCTCCGCCGCCTCCTCCTGGCTCTGCGTGACAGCGTGGATCTCGACCGCCGCCGCGGCCAGGTCCAAGGACGTGCTGCGCACTCGCTGAACCATCGCCCCGAGCTGCCCGAGCATCTCGCGAAAGGCGTCGTGAAGCTCGCCCGGGTGCTCGAGCGCCACGAGCAGATCCCCGCGAGCCACCGCCTTGGCCGCCACGGCCAGCTCCTCGAGCATGTCGAGCATCGCGTTGAAGTCCTCGGCGACGCGGCCGGCCTCGTCATTGCGCAGCGGGATCACCCGCGGCACGGTGCTCAGCTCGCCGCCCGCGACGAAGCGGCGCACGGACTCGCTGAGCGAGGTCATTTGGTTCGAGAGCGTGCGCCCGAGGCCGCGGGCGCCGACCACCGCGGGCAGGCTCGCGCTCGTGGCCAAGAACACGAGCACGGCCAAGAACAGCGCGAGCTCCTCGTCGACCTCGCGCTCGATGCTCAGCCAGCGCTGGCCGTCCTCGTCGAGGGGCGCGGCCGCGACCACGGTCGCGCGTCGGTAGTCGTAGCGCGCCCAAGCCTCGCCGCCTGCCTCGCCGCCCGCCGCATCCGCGTCGAGGATCCGCGCCCCCTCGAGCGAGGCCTCGCCTCGCCCTCGCAGCGTCGAGGCCTCGCGCTCGACGGCACGCAGCGCCTCGGACATGGCCACGTCGCGGATGCTCTGCACGCGGATCATCCCCGCCAGCGCGCCCACACCCGTCAGCGTGCCCAGCAAGTTGAAGCAGGAGGTCAGCATCAGCGTCGTGGCCACGCTCGCCCTGCTGCGCTGGCACTCCACGCCTCCCGAGATCATCGCCCGACCCAGGTCCGCGCGCAGCTCCCCCACGCAGCCCTCGAGCACCAGGCCGAGCATCGTCGCCGAGGCCGTGCTCATGGCGACGATGATCAGCGCCGCCGACATGATCTCCGCGTCCCCGAATTCCAGCGCCCGCGGCACGCCCACCCGTGCCATGGCGATGCCCACGGCCAGCACGGCCGACCACCCGAGCACGAAGACCACCACCACCCGGGTGTGAACACGCTGCAAGGCGCGATCGGCCGCGGGCATCAACGCCCTGGTCTGGGCCAGCTGCCACCGCCTCGCGGGGCGCAGGCAAGCGCCCACCCACAGACCCAGGCCCACCATGCGCAGCGCAGAGAGCGGGACGATCACCCACGGATCGACCACGCCGAGGGCCAGCCAGACCGCGAGCACCGGCACCAGCGCGCTGAGGTCGAAGGCCAGCACCCGCAGGACCGCCCGCCTGACGACGTCCGGACCCCGGTCGATTCCGCGATCATGCTCATCACCGCCAGCCATCACAACACTCACCCATGATGGGCCCGGCCAACGCCCGATCACAAGCGCGAGTTGGGCCTCTGAGCGACACGAAGGCCGCGAGACCTCGGCGAAGGCCCCGCGCCTACACTCTGGGCGAGGTGCCCGAGTCTGTCGGTCACAGCGCGGTTCGGTCTCGCCCTGCCAGCCACCAATGAAAATGGGCGGTCACCTTGCAGCGTGACCACCCATTTCAATCGCAGCCCGCCGCGCTCAGCCGTGCTCGAGCAGCACGCGGATCAGCTTCTTCTTCAGCTCGCCCGTATAGGGCGGCAAGATCAGGTGCATCAAGTTGGGCTGGAGCTGGTGATAGACCGCCTTTTGATGGCTGAAGGTCAAGAAGCCCTCGCGCGCGTGGTAGTGGCCCATGCCGCTGGGCCCCACGCCGCCGAAGGGGATGTCGTCCTGGGCGACGTGGATCAACGTGGCGTTGATCGACAGCGCCCCCGAGACCACGCGCTCGCTGAAGTCACGCACGATCCCGCGATCGTGGGAGAACAGGTAGGCGGCCAGCGGGCGCGGCCGGGCGTTGATCCTCGCGACCGCCTGATCCAGATCGCTGTAGGTCTCGATCGGTAGGATCGGACCAAAGATCTCGTCTTGCATCACGGTCATCGAGTCGTCGACGTCGACGGCCAGGGTCAGTGGGAGCTTGCTGGCCGCGGCGAAGGCCGCGCTGGACTCACCACCGGGGTTGAGCTCGATCAAGGTCGCGCCCTTTTCCTCGGCGTCGCGAAGATGCGCGAGCAGGCGCTCGCGGTGGCGCTCGTTGATGATCGCGGTGTAGTCGGTGTTGTCGGCGAGCTTGGGATAGATCTCCGCCAGGGCCTCGCCCAGCGCCGCGACCAGGGCGTCGCGCTGCGACTCGTGGACCAGCAGATAGTCCGGAGCCACGCAGGTCTGGCCGGCGTTGAGCAGCTTGCCCGAGAGCACCTGCCCGAGGCTGCTCGGGCGCAGCGGGTAGTCCTTGGCGAGGACCAGCGGCGACTTACCGCCGAGCTCGAGGGTCACGGGGACGAGGTTCTCGCTCGCCGCCCGCATGACCAAGCGCCCGACGCCGGTCGAGCCGGTGAACAGCAGGTGATCGAAGGGCAGGCTCGAGAACGACTTGGCGACCTCGGGGCCGCCGTTGAAGACCATGACCTTCTCCGGCGGGAAGGTCTGGGCGATCAGCTCGGCCAGCAAGCTGGAGGTCTTCGGCGTGTACTCCGAGGGCTTGATCATCACCCGGTTGCCGGCCGCCAGCGCCCCGGTCAGCGGGCCAATGGCCAGGAAGAATGGGTAGTTCCACGGCGCGATCACGCCGACCACCCCCAGGGGCTGGAGCTCGATCCGCGCCCGCGATGGCCAGGTGGCCCAGTGCGCGCGGCGACGCACCGGACGCATCCAGCGACGCAGGTGGCGGATGGTGTGGCGCAGACCCATGAGCGATGGCAGCAGCTCCAGGCGCCGCGACTCCTCCGCCGAGCGCCCACCAAAGTCGGCGTCGATGGCCGCGAGCAGCCGGTCCTCGTTATCGAGGATCATCTTCAGCAGGCGACGCAGATCCAGCCGCCGCTCGTTGTAGCTCGGCGGGCCGTGGGCCAGGAAGGCTTCGCGCTGCCGACTCAGCGCGTCGCGGAGGGTGTCTTCTGTGACGGAGGGGCTGGACTCGCGGCGAAGGACTTGCACGGACATGAATCCTCGATGCTCGGGCGGCGATTGTCCCACAAAGCACGGAGGGTCCCGCCGAACATCGTTACTATTAGCAGAATTTCATTTCGCAGGCGGCCCCGGGCTCACGCGTCGGCCTCGCCGCTCGCCGCGGCGGCACCTCGGGTCCCGCGCCCGAGAGCGGCCGTGGCCAGACCAGCGAGCAGCGTGGTGATCCCGCACAGCGCAAAAGTGCCCGCGAAATCCAGGGCGCCGAGCCACGCGGGCGCCCACAAGGGCGCGATCACCCGAGGCAGGTTGAGGGCCGCCATGGCGAGCACGAAGAAGGTCGTCGACAGCCGCGAGCGCGCCGCCAGGGCCAGGGCCAGGGCGTGCACGGCCACGAGCAGCGCCGGCTGGAGCAGGCCCTCGAGGACGGCGAGGGTGGCGATCGTCGGCTGGTGGATCCACAGGCCCTCGGCACCCGCGAAGCCCAACCAGACCAGGCCCAAGGCCGCCCCGGCGAGCGCCCCAGCCCGGGCCGCGCCCAGCCGCGCCACCAGCGGACCCCAGCCCAGCGCGCCGATCACCCCCGCGAGCGCGCCGATCGGCATGAGCACGGAGGCGTAGCGGGCATAGTCCCAGGCGAGGCGGCCAAGGAGCAGCTCGGCCGAGAGCGCGGAGGTCAAATTGGGGCCGAGCATCAGGACGGCGAAGACCGCCAGGGAGGCCGCGAGCCACGGCCACGCGGGCGAGCGCGCCTGCTCGCCCCGCCCGCCCCGCCCGCCCCGCTCGGGCCCTTCCCCTCCCCCTTCCCCTCCCCCTTCCCCGCCCCCTTCCCCGCCCCCGCCCTGCTCGCGGGCCCGGAGCGGACGCCCGGGCATCCACAGCATGGCCAGCGCGCCCAGACCCAGCGCGATCACCCAGGGCGCCGGCGTGCGCAGGCCCGCGCTCATGCCCTGCTCGAGGATCCGCGGCGTCAGCCACAGCCCCGGCAGCGCGCCGAAGCCCAGGGCGTGGCCCAGGCCCATGGCCGTCCCCGCCGCGGCCCGATGCGCGCGCAGGCAGTCGAGAGCCAGGGCGTCGACGAGCACGTCTTGGCCGGCGAGCACGAAGTTGAGCCCGACCCAGGCGAAGGCGACGGTCGCCATGGAGCCGGGCAGCCCGCCCTGACCACCGAGCCAGCCGGCGCCGACGACCCACAGCGCCGCGGCGCTCGCGAGCATGGTCGCGGCGATCGCAGCGCCTCGCGTGCGCAGCGTCCAACTCGGGCCGAGGTCCACGGTGAAGGCGATCGCGAACTTCAGGGCCCAGGGCAGCGCCCCGCTGGCGAGCAGCCCGACCTGCGCGTCCAGGCCGGCGCCGAGCTGGGCCAAGCTGCCGATCATCAGGGCGCCGAGCCCCGCGACGATCCCCTGGACGAGATAGGCGGCGAACACCGCCGCGACGATCCGCCAGATCGGCGCTCGCCCGCCGCTCGCGTGCTCGCCTGCGTCACTGCTCCCCGCCGACACCGCGGCCAGAGTAGCTCACCGCGAGCCGGACCGAGCTCGCAGAGCGCGACGCCGACGGGCACGCTCGATCAGCTGGCCCAGGCTCAGACCCAGACCAAAGAGCGCCAGGCCCAGGCCCAGCTCGCGCCCCCCCCAGGCCGCACGCCCTCGCCTCTTCTCGCGCCCGCCCGCGCTCGCGGCCGCTTGCGAAGGCTGCCCCGCTCCACCCCCGATCGCCGCGTCAGCCTCGGTCTCGGCGCGCAACAACACGTGGACCCCCTGCGCGTCGAGGCCGGGGACCATGGCGAGCGCGAGGGCCTCGCTCTCGCCAGTCAGCGCGTCGAGCTCGGTCTGCGTCGTCCTGGGGAGCCGCGCGACGATCACCACCCGCGGCGCCCCTCCGCCCAGGGCGACCTCGACCCGCGCTCCACTCACGCCGATCAGCTCGAGGCTCTCGACCAGCGAGGTCGCCAGCGCCAGCTCCCGCCGCGCCCGCTCGCCCTCGCGCGTGGGCACCAGGCCGGGATCGCCAAAGAGCGCCTGCTTGTCCAGGCGCGGGCGCTCGCGCGTGGGCTCGCGGGGCGCCGCCTCCCCGCAGCCGAGCAGGCCCACGGCCATTGTCGCGGCCAGCATCAGCGAGGTCCTGCGATCGATCCGGCCCACCCGCGCAGGCTGACCCGGGCTGCCACGGCGGCCAAGAAAAGCGCGAGAACGCCGGGGCAGCGTCGGCCCTCCAGCCAACACCCCCACTCGACCGCCCTCTCCAGCGACCGCCCTCCCCCGCGAGAACGCCGGAGCGCGTTCAGTCCTCGAGCGTGCGCGCGCGCTTGGCCAGGCGCGCCAGCAGCCGCGCGTGTCGCCGCGAGATCGTCGACGCGTTCATGCCCAGCTCTTTGGCGTAGTCCTTCATCGTGTAGCCACGCACGTAGATCGCGTCGATCAGCGCCCGCTCCTCGGCGTCGAGCTCGTCGACCATCGTCCGCAGCCACACCAGGCGATCCGCGTCGACCAGCGCCTGCTCGGGATCCGGCTCGCCGGCGGCCACGTGATCCACCGCCGCGCCGCTGGTCTCGGACATGCACACGGCCAGGGTCGCCCGGCGCACCAGCTCGCGGGCCGCGGCCACGCGCTGCTCGAGGGTCGCCCGCTCCCCCGCGGCCTGGCGCGCGGCCTGATCTTCGGCGGCGTTGCCCAGCAAGGCCTGGGTCGCCTCGAGCCGGACCAGCGCCCGCTTTTGCTTGCGCCGCGCCGGCGTGCGCTTGCGGATCGCGTCGATCATCGCCCCGCGCACTCGGTAGTAGGCGAAGGTCGAGAAGCTCGCCTCCTGGCCAGGGTCGTAGCGCATCGCCGCGCGGACCAGGGCCTCGTTGCCCACGCTCTCGAGCTCGTCGACGCCCAGCGTGCTGCTCCAGCGGGACACGGAGCGCGCGACTCGCTTGACGAGCTCGGCGTGGCGCTCGGCCCGAGCCGCCTGATCCTCGCTCAGCGGCGGGCTCATGGGCTCAGCGACCCTCGCGGACGTGCTTGCGAAGCCCCCACTTTTGCTCGTCGCTCACATCACAAAAGCGCACGCCCATGTCGCTCCTCGACGCGCGCACGACCGTGCCCTGGACGGGGAGCTGGGCGCCCGAGGGGAAGTCGAGGACCAAGGTCAGCCCCGTGCCGACCGCCTCCCAGGCGGGGCCGTCGAAGCGACAGCCGCCCAGGGAGATGTCTCCCAGGGGCCGCCGCAGCATGACCTCTTCTCCGATCACGTCCGCGGTCACGCTCAGCTGCAGTCGGGGATGAACTCGAGCGTCGCTGCCCACGCCGGGATGATACCCAACTCTCCTCCCAGCGCGCCTCACGCGGTGACTCCCTGACCCTCGCGTCCCCAGGCCTTGCCAAAGTGTCATCCACCCCCTCGCCCAGTGCGCCTACAAGGCTCCAGGATCATTGCTTTTTTGCGCTCCGTGTGGTGGATACCTTGCTTGCAGGAGCCAGCGATGGCAGGTGCCTGCCTCCCCCGTGATGCCTGATCTCGCCCAGCCCTTCCACCGAACGCGCGGCCGCGCCCGCGCGCTGGCCATGCTGCTGGCCGTCGGCGTCGCCGCGCCCGTGCTGCCCATGACCGCCTGCAAGTCGCAGCCGTCGATCCCCGGCACGGAGATCCCCGACACCGACGACAACCGGCAGATCATCGGCGTGCTCGAGCGCTACCGGACCTCCTTCGTCAGCCGCGACGCCGCGGCGGTGTTGGCCACGGCCCACCCCACCTACTACGACGAGGGCGGGACCGACGACCCCAGCGACGACACGACCTACGCCGACCTCGGGCCGCTGCTGCGCCGGCGCATGTCCCAGCTCGACTCGATCCGCTTCACGATCGACTACCTCGAGATCCACGTGACCGGTGACCGCGCGATCGCTCGGGTGTGGGTCGACGCCAGCTTCCGCTTCAAGCCGCTGCTCGACAGCTACGGCGAGCCCCGCGACCAGCCGCCCTACGCCCGCGTCCAGGACCACTCGGAGTTCGAGCTGGTCCGCGAGGGCGACAACTGGTTGATCGTCCGCGGGATCTGAGCCCAAGATCCACGGGTGCCCGAGCTGCCCGACGTCACCGTCTACGTCGAGCATGTGCGCGAGCGGATCCTCGGCCGGACCCTCGCGCGCCTGCAGCTGCTCAGCCCCTTCGTGCTGCGCTCGGTCGATCCCCCGGCCCAGGCCTTCGCCGGCCTCGCGGCCACGGGCTGCTCGCGCCTTGGCAAGCGCGTCGTGCTCGAGTTCGAGGATGAGCACTTCGCGGTCATCCACCTGATGATCGCCGGGCGCCTGCACTGGAAGGCCCCCGGCGCCAAGCTCCCGCGCAAGTCCACGCTCCTCGCCTTCCACTTCGACGACGGCCTGCTCAGCCTGACCGAGGCCGGCAGCAAGCGCCGCGCCTCGCTGCACCTGGTGCGCGGGCGCGAGGCCCTGGCCGCGCACGACCCCGGCGGCCTCGACGTGTTCAGCCTCGGCCCCGCGGCCTTCGCCGAGCACATGCGCGCGCGCAACCACACCCTCAAGCGCGCGCTCACCGATCCGCGCATCCTCGACGGCATCGGCAACGCCTACTCCGACGAGATCCTCCACCGCGCCAAGCTCTCCCCGGTCAAGCTGACCTCGCGCCTCGACGACGAAGAACTCGAGCGCCTGCTCCAGGCCTGCCAAGACGGCCTGCGCGAGTGGACCGAGCTGCTGCGCGAGCACTACGCCGGGCGCTTCCCCGAGAAGGTCACCGCTTTTCGGCCCGAGATGGCCGTGCACGGCAAGTACGGCGAGCCCTGCCCGGTCTGCGGCGACCCGGTCCAGCGCATCGTCTACGCCTCGCGCGAGACCAACTACTGCCCGACCTGCCAGACCGGCGGCAAGCTCCTGGCCGACCGCTCGCTCTCGCGGCTGCTCGCCAAGGACTGGCCGCGCAGCCTCGAGGAGCTCGAAGCCTACAAGGCCGAGCGCCGCGTCGAGCGCTGAGCGCCCGCTTGCCCGCGCCCACTTGCCCGCGACAGCACGTCGCGCCTCCACGCCCACCAGCGCACTGGTCAGCGCCGCCCCGCTGCGCTACTCGACCCCCATGCGCCGCGCCCCGCTCGTCCACGCCCTCCTCCCCGCCCTGAGCCTCGGCGTCGCGCTCACCGGCTGCCTCGAGGTCTGCCCCTCGGCCCCGGCCCCCGACCCCTTCGTCCCGGTCGTCGATCAGCTGCCCACCGAGGCGGTGTTCTGCGCCGACGAGACCCGCGTGGACTTCTCTGACTCCGGCGAGGCCCTGCCCGAGGGCACCCTGCCCAACCAGGCCGACCTCAACTTCCAGTTCAACACCGCCGAGGACACCCAAGCCGCGATCATCGAGCACTTCGAGGCCCGCGGCTGGACCCGCGTCGACACCCGCGAGCCCGCGGGCGAGCGCGCCGTGGCCTTCTCCCAGCCCGAGCTGGGCAGCGTCCTCGACTTTCGAGTGATCGACGAGACCCCGGCCCAAAACCCGATCAAGAACAGGCGCGTGCACGCCTTCGTCGAGCTGTCTCAGCCGCCTTGCCTGGAGCTCGTCGGCCAGCGCGGGAGCGCCTGCCTCGACAACACCGTGGTCGCCTGCGTCAACGGCTTGCCGGGCGAGCGCATCGACTGCACCGCCATGGAGCAGACCTGCGTCGCCGACGGCTCGACCGCCAGCTGCGTGGCACAGTGAGCCCTCAGCGCTGATCCGCCGGCGTCCACCAGCCCTGGGGATCCGCCGCCGCCGCCCCGAAGATCACGCGCCCCTCGCCCTCGATCTTGTCCCGCCCGCGCGCGCTGAGCTGGCCGCGCTCGAAGAGCAGCTCGGCCACCGCCCGCGCGCTGGGGTAACCGACCACGCGCGGGTCGTAGTTGCGGATCGTCGCGCCATCGCGGGCGCGGATCAGGTGGATGTAGATGCCCGCGACCCGCTCACCTTCGCCCTCGAGCTGCGCGGCGAGGTCGACGACACCCTGCGCATAGCTGGCCCGCACGCCCATGCCGATCAGCGTGTGCAGCAGCGTCTCCCCGCGCAGGCGCCCGGCGGCGATGTCTGCGAACAGACAGTAGATCTGGGCGTCGCGCTCGGCGTCGTCGCCAAACAGGTGGATCTGCGCCGACGTGGGGAAGGTCTTGGTCAGCAGCAGCAGCGCCCCGAGCTTGAAGGCCGTGTGCTCGCGCAAGCTGTCGAAGTGGCGGCGGCGAAAGACCTCGACCTGATCCTTGTAGCTGATCCCGTCGAACTCGATGCCATCGATCAGCATCTTGCGCTCGATGGCCATGCGGATGAAAGGCGGGCTCGCCGTGATGAAATACAGCGGGCAGTGGTCCCGACCCGAGCTGCCCTCGCGCAGGGCGTGGAGCAAGGCCGTGGTCCCCGGAAGCGCGCGCTTGTCGACGGCGAACTCGAAGGGGATCTTGAGCATGCCCTTGAGCTGGGAAAAGCGCGTGTCGAGCCAGGTCTTGTCGATGTCCCAGATGTAGATCGGCCCGGCGTAGTCTGGGTCCAAGCTCCGCTGGAGCTTGCGGATCATCGGAAAAGGGACGCGCACGGACTCGTACTCCGCGGGCTCGAGCGCATCGTGGGGATCGCGGTCGCTGGCCATGCAAAAGGTGGCGCCGAGGGGGGCGCTCGGCCGGATCATAGCGTAATTTGCTGCGCGCGCGTGCAGCCTTCTACGCGCTTGACGACGCCTCGCCCGCGCGAAACAAGGCCACCGTCGCCAGCCGATGTCCGGCCCCGCTCCCCGCGACCCTACTCCTTACCATGGACTCTGGACCTCACGCCCCGACCACTCTGGTCGATGTGCTCCACGCTCGAGCACAGCGACACGCCGACCGCCCGCTCTACCAACAGCTCGCTAGCGGCGAGATCGTGGGCGAGTTGAGCTACGCCGCCGCCGACCGCCGCGCCCGCGCCCTGGCCATGGAGCTGCGCGAGCATGCCCAACCTGGCGAGCGCGTGCTGCTCCTCTACCCCTTCGGCCTCGAGTACCCCGCCGTGTTCCTGGCCTGCCTCTACGCAGGCTTGTGCGCCGTGCCGGCCTTCCCCCCCGACAAGCAGCGAGCGACCTCCACCATGCCGCGGGTCGGCGCGATCATCCGCGACGCCGACGCCCGGCTGATCCTGACCACGGCCGACCTCGTCGAGACCGTGGAGTTCGCCCGGGCCGAGGCGGTGAACCCCGACGCCCTGGAGATCCTCGCGACCGACGCCCTGGGCCACGACGCAGATCGAGCCGAGACCTGGACCCGCCCCGCGCAGCTGGAGGACGCCCTGGCCTTCCTCCAGTACACCTCGGGCTCCACCGGCACGCCCCGCGGCGTGATGATCGGCCACGACAACCTCTACGCCCACCAGCGCCTGGCCCACGAGAAGTTCAAGCAAGACGAGGGCGCGGTGACGGTCAGCTGGCTGCCCTTCTATCACGACATGGGGCTGATCGGCTCGCTCCTCTACCCGCTCTACCACGGCGGGACCACGGCCTTGATGTCCCCGACCGCGTTCTTGCGCAGCCCCCTGGCCTGGCTCATGGCCGTGTCCAAGCTGCGCGCCCGGGTCAGCACCGGCCCCAACTTCGCCTACGACCTGTGCGTCGACCGGGCCGCGCGGGCCAAGCCCGACGCCCTCGACGGCCTCGACCTCTCGTCTTGGGAGCTGACCGTCTCGGGGGCCGAGCCGCTGCGTCCCCAGACCATCGAGCGCTTTTGTCAGCGCTTCGCCCCGCACGGCTTTCGCCCCGAGACCTTCATGCCCTGCTTTGGCATGGCCGAGGCCACCCTCATGGTCAGCGGCTGGCCGCTCGAGCGCGCCCCCAGCCTGCGCCGCTTCTCCCGAGAGGCCCTGTGGACCGGCCGCGCCGAGCCCCTGCCCGAGGAGGCCGAGGACAGCGAGGGCCGCGACTACGTGTCTTGCGGCACGCCCATGCGCGAGCACGAGGTGGCGATCGTCGATCCCGACACCTGCGCTCGCCTGCCCGACGGCCACGAGGGCGAGATCTGGCTGCGCGGACCCTCCGTGGGCCGCGGCTACTGGGGCGACGCCGAGACCTCCACCCGGCGCTTCGCCGCGCACATCGAGGGCGAGGCCGAGGCCGAGGCCGAAACCAAGGCCGACTCGCCCGGCGTCTGGCCGTGGTTTCGCACCGACGACACCGGCTTCGTGCTCGATGGCGAGCTCTACGGCACCGGCCGCCTCGCGGATCTGATCGTCATCGGCGGGCGCCGCTACCAGCCCCATGACATCGAGCGCAAGCTCGCCCACGGGCCCGACGCGCTGGTCAAGGAGGCCGTGGTGTTCTCGATCCCCGACGCCGAGGGCAAGCCGCAGCTGTGCATCGCCGCGACGGGGCGGCGGACCTCCGGCGACGAGGTCCGCAGGAAGCTGTGCGAGCGCATCGCCGCGCGCGTGCTCGAGCGGGTCGGGATCGAGCCCGATCGGGTCGTGCTCATCCCCCAGCGCAGCGTGAGCAAGACGACCAGCGGGAAGCTTCGCCGCTATCGCTACCGCTCGGCGCTGCGCGATGGGGAGCTCGAGGTGCTGTGGGAGCGGAGCGCGGGCGGCGTGGCGGGTTGAAAGCGCGCCAGTGACACCCATCCTCTGGGTGGGTAGAGTATGGAGGGATCCAAGCTCCCACGCTGCCTCCTACGCCATGTCGATTCAGCCACCCACTCCGCTCGGCTGCGCGCTCGCCAACGCAGTGCGTGGAGTTCGGGACGAAGTTGGACGAAGCGACGCGCCCGTCGTCGTCATCACCCCATACGAGGCCAACGCCACCTTGGCCCGACAGCAACTCGCGCTCGCCGGCAGCTTCATCCGCGTCGACTTCCTCACCCCAGAACGCATGCTGCAAGCTCTGGCGCGCAGATGCCTGTTGGAGCAGAAGCTCCGTCGCCCTCCCAGCGGATGGCTGACCGCCACCATCATCACGCTCCTACACGAGCTCGCACGCGCTGGCCAACTCCAGGCGCAGATAAAAACCCTCTCCCAGCCTGGATGGCTCCCATCCCTGGCACGGGCCGTCGAGACCCTCGAATTGGCCGGCGTCGAAGCGGATCAGCTCCGGCGAACCGAAGCCCCCGGCTACGCAGATCGGCTGGCGGTCCTCGCGGAGCTCCTGCGCGGCGTCGAACACCAACGCGCCGTCGATCGCCTCTACTCGAGCACAGATCTCACCAACATCGCAATGGAGGAGCTCGAGCACGGCAGGAGCCCGTGGAGCGCCGCCGTCATCTTGGGAGATCGGCTGCTCGCGCCGCAAACCTATGACGTGATTCGAGCCTGGAACCGAGACCACCCCCATGTCGAGGTCTGCCCCGAACCCTGGCACAACCTCGAGCCCGCGCCAAGCGGGCTTCGCTCGACGGTACACGCCAGTGAGCCTGTCGTCGTCCAGCTCGCTCGAGGCACGCTCTTGGCCGAGCTCGCCCAGGGTCTGTTCTCAGCCCCCACGCGAGCGCTCGAGCATGACAACAGCGTCACCCTCGCGCGAACACCCGACGACGTCCGCGAGCTCGCAGAAGTGACGAGGGTCGTGCTCGACGCAATACGTGGAGGGGTCCCCCTCGATCGCATCGCGGTCGTCCTCCCGGACGCGGAACACGTCGTGGTCCTGCGCGAACACTTCGAACGCCTCGAAGTCCCCGCGACATGGCTGATCGGGCCGCCCCTCTCGACAACACCAGCCGCACGCTTCTTGCTGTCTTGCCTCGAGCTCGCTGATGGAGGCGACACGGTGCCCGCCTGGTATGATCTCCTGCGACTCCCGGGCTTGCGCCTCGGGCCCGCGCTCTCCCCCACAGTGACCACCGGGCGAGGGCGGTGGCGGCGAATCCTCGCCCGCTGTGGCGCTGTCTGCGACACACAGACCATCATTGGAGCCGTACAAACCTGGGCCGCCGAGCTCCCTGACGACGACACACATGAAAGTGATCCCGATCGAGATGCGGCGACGAACCTCGTTCGAGCGCTCCAAGCTCTCCACGCCACCTTCCTGCTCTTCAGCAAGGCCGCCCCCCTCGGAGCTCACGCCCGTCGATGGATCGAACTCTTGCGGCGTTGGTGGACGCCCTCACCGGACCTCGCACAGCTGACCGGGCTCCTGCGTGGCTGGGGCCCCCCAGGAGTCGGCTGCTCGGTTTCCCCACCCGAGGCCCTCGCTCAACTTCGGCACGACCTACAAACCAGCGCAGCCCTCAAGGGTCGCCTCGCCGACCCGGCCGTTCGTGTGATGACACCGATGAACCTGCTCGGGGGCGCCTTCGAGGTGGTGGTCGTCTCAGGCATGACCGAGGGACGCTTTCCTCGTCGACCCGGCGAAGATCCCATCTTGCCTGACGAGCTGCTCGAGCAGCTCAATGCCAGCTTGCGTATCGACCTGCTCCCGAGCCACAAGCTGCGAGACTATGAGATTAGACGCTTCGGCGCAGTTGTTGGCGCCTGCACCAAACAACTGTGGTTATCGTCACCCGCGACAGATCTGCTCGACGCGCGCCCCCTCCTATCCAGCGTGTTCTTGCTCGAGACGGCCTCGACCCTGCTCGGGCGTCGAGCCACATACGCCGACTTGCGTGGGCTCCAGCTCCGCTCTGGAAGCCGCGCGGAGTCCTGGAGCCCAAACCCCGAGCACGCGATCAGCTCGCTCGAGCACCAGATCGCCAGCACGGTAGCGACCCCTCGCTCCAGCCTCGCGCGCCTCGCCAGCCAGGACTCGACGCGCAGGCTGCTCGGGCTCCAGCGCGCGCTCGATAGCGACATCGCGACGAGCTGGACAGGCAAGCTGTCCCCAGGACTACTGCCCACTCCAGGGCTCGACGGCTCCCCTCTCGACCCACGCAAGATCGCCAAGTTGATCGCCAACCCTGGCGCCTTCCTCGTCGAGGAGGTCCTCGAGATCCGCCGACCAGCCACCTTGCGAGGCCACTTCGACCCTCTACGCCCAGCGTTTCGAGATCAGCTCTTTCTCTCCGCGCTCGAGGACGCGCTCGACGCCCCAGGGCCTACCCACGCGGCCTTCGAGGCCGCGTGGGAGAGCGCAATTGAACGCTGGCGACGTCATCGTGGCGATATCATCAGCGACGAAACGCTAGCCCTGCTGCGCGGCTTGAGACAACAGCGCTTTTCCAAGCTCGAGCGCCTCGGCGTGCTCCCCAACGGAGCCCGCGAAGTCGTCAGAGGCCCCGTCGTCGAGGGCCTGCCGTGGCAAATCGAAGCGCGCGTAGGTTGGCGCCAAGGCCCGCTGCTCACCGGTCTCCTGCTCCAAAAGCCGGCCAAAAAGCAATTTGCGAGCAGCGCACCCGAGCTCGTGCTCGCGGCCATGGTCCAGCCAGGCGTGTCGAATATCTACGCGGTTGATATCGACGCCAACTGGATCGAGGGGGACCTCCCCTTCGAGTCCTCCACACTCGCACGGCGACTCACCCTCGCCACGCGGTGCATCACACAACTCAACTGCTGGCCTTGGGGCCACGAACACGCCCTCCGGCTGTCCAGCGAGCACGACCTCGGCTACCGCAGCGGCGAGTGTGAAGCGCCACCGCCCCGGAAGCCCACATGAGCGCCCTCGACCAAGCGGCCCGCGACGCCGCGATCCAACACCTCGATCAGTCGATCGCGCTCTCGGCCGGCGCGGGCTCGGGCAAGACCGCCGTGCTGACCCGGCGGATCCTGGAGCTGCTCGTCCGAGGCACGCCAGCGAAGCGGATCGCCGCGATCACTTTCACCGAGAAGGCCGCTGGCGAGCTACAGGCTCGCGTCCGCGACGCCTGTGAGGCGCACCTCGCCCGCGCCGGGCATGCTCCCCACGGCCTGCTCGAGAATCTATCGCAAGTAACGATATCAACAATCCATGGATTTTGTCACAAAATACTGACGACGGAGTCCTTCGCCGCCGCCTGGGCCCCTGACACCGAGATCTGCCCCGACGCCCTCTCCACGCAGGAGGTTCGAGAGGCCTATGATCAGTGGGAATTCGACTTTCGCCAGCGCCACCCAGACGCCAGCCTCATCATTTACCGGCTGCTCTCTCCCCATGGGCTGCGAACCGGCGCCGCGCGGATTCTCAGCTATCGCGACCTCGAGCCGACTTGCAGCACCTCCCCCTTCAGCCCCGGCTCCGCCTTCCAACAGCTCAATTCAATCGGCGCGAGCTTATTGGTCTCGAGGATGCTCTGCACCGCCGCAGAGACCGACAAGCTCGTCCTCCAAACCCACGGGCTCCTCTCCATCATACAAGACGCGGCGAACCGCCCACCGACCGAGGCCGTCGTGCGAATACTCGCCAGCAATGAGGGCGCGACTGGAAACCTGAACCTCGGCCGAAAGTCCGACTGGAAGAACGACGGAAAGCGGCTCTTCGTCGCTGCACTTCAACAGTTTCGAGCCTGGCGCGCCACCCAGATCGAGCACCTCCATGGGCTCTTGGTCCGCGACATCGTCCGCCACCTCATCCCAGCCATCGACCATACCAAGGCCCACGCCGCCATCGCAGACTATAATGACCTGCTCTTTCGAGCGGCCCAGCTGCTCCGAGACTGCACCCAGGCCCGCGCCCGGCTCGCGGAGCGCTTCGACGCCGTGCTCATCGATGAGGTCCAGGACACCGATCCAATCCAGGCGGAGGTCGCGGCGCTGCTGACACGCGCCCCCGACGCGACGGGGAGCTGGGACGCTCATCCCCCCCAACGCGGGCGCCTATTCGCAGTTGGAGATCCTCGCCAGTCAATTTACCGGTTTCGGCGGGCAGATGAAATGACCTGGTACCAGCTCCAGCGCCTCCTCACCCGCGACGGCGAAGGTCTGCACCTGACCGAGAATTTCCGATCGGTCCCGGGCATAGTCGAATGGGTCAATTCGACTTTCTCCAGCCTCCCGGGATACCTCCCTCAGCGCGCGCACCGAGAGCCCGCCCCCCTCGATCCCGTCGTGCGCCTCCCGCTTGGACCCAGCACGGACGACATCAGCGAACTGGGCCTCGTGACCCGGTATTTGCTGCGACTCGAACGAGACGGCGAGGTCCTGGACCCCAACAGCAAACAACGCCGCGCCATCCAGTGGTCTGATATCATGATCCTGCTGCCGTCGTGGGCGAAGGCGGACCAGCTGCAAAATACGCTCACCCGCGCGGGCATCCCAGCGGTGGTCGAAGGTGGCAGCGCGTTCTTTCGGCGCGACGAGATCCGACTCTCGCTCGCAGCCTTGAAGTGCCTCGATGAGCCCGGTGACGAGCAGAGCACGGTGTTCGTCCTCCGTGGCCTGTTCGCGTTGACTTGGGACGAACTCGCGCGTCACCGAGCGGCGGGAGGAGCCTGGCGCTTCACCATCCCGAGCCCCACCGATGGGCCCGTCGCCGACGCCTTCATGCTTCTTCGCCGCCTCTCTCGCCAACGCGGGCGTCGTAGCTGGGTCATGTTACTCGACGAGCTCCTCGAGCACAGCCGCGCAGCCTCGGTGTGGGCGTTGCTACGAGATGGAGCGGCCAAGCTCGCCAACCTCGAGAAGCTGCGCGCGCTCATCCGCCAGTTCGAGGCCACGGCCAGCTCCCCCACCCAAGCGCTGCGCATGCTCGACAGCCTGGGCAAAGAGCAAGATCTCTCCCGCGTCGACGCCCTCGATCAGGCGGTCCGCATCACGTCCTATTTCAAGGCAAAGGGCCTCGAAGCCCCTGTGGTCCTGCTTTGCTTCGGCAGCCGCCGGGCTGAGCCGATCGTCGCCGCGATCGATCGTCGCGCAAACAAGGTCGCGATCAAGCTGGGCCATCTAAAGCTGAGTGACTGGAAGCAATACGAGGATGCCGAGCGCAGCGCCAACGAAAACGAGCGTCGCCGATGGATGTACGTCGCCGCAACTCGGGCTCGAGATCAACTGGTCATCGTCGACAGTCCAAAGAGCCCCCTCTTCAGGGAGCACTTCGCCAACGGGCTGGCGAAGGCCACACAGATCGATCCCCAGACGCTGCCATCCCCGGCCTGGCGCGACCAGACCTTCGCCGACCACGACGAGCACGTCGACGCCTGGCTCCACGCGCCACCCCCGCCAGACGGCATCGACCCGACTCGAGACTGGTGGAGCTCCGCGCGCGAAGCCATCCACGCGTCGAAGCGCGCGAGCATGCGCTGGCGCACCGTGCATGAGGTCGCCATGAAGGAGCGCGTGAGCGCCTCGACCTCAGCCATCGGGGCCCTCGGAGGCACGCTGGTCCACGAGGTCATGGAGGCGCTCACCTTCACGGACTCCCTGGAGGACCAGCGCACGCGCGCGGCGGAGCTCACCCCCCTGCTCGCCGCCGAGCTTGGTCTCAGCCCCACGCGTGAGCGACAGTGCCTGGATATCATCTATCGGATGCTCGAACACGAGGTGCTGCAAATGGCACGCTCAGCGACGGAACACTGGGTAGAAGAGTCTTTCGCCTACCGCGACGACGCCCAAGGTCGCGTCATCTCTGGGCGCATCGACCTCGCCTTTCCCAGCGACGCCAGCCGTGAGCACTGGTATATCGTAGATTGGAAGAGTGACCTCCCCCCGCGTGAATCGCCCGGCTGGAGGAACTACCAAAACCAGCTCGATCACTACGCCAGGGCGGTGTTCGAACTGGTCCCCGAGTGCAAGCAAACGACGACTGTGCTCGTCGGCCCGCACCCCCAACTCGCCGCAGCTCCAACACTCTTCGAACAGCTCTCCGAGGCCTACCCCGAGCTCGCCAGGACCATGGAGGACTTACTCGACAAAGGCCTTCCAGCCCCTCGCGTCAACTATGAGGTTGAGGAGATAGATAGTATCGTCGTCGCCCTCGCATGGGAGCGAGAGAAGATTGCGCTATGCATCGACAACTCGCGCATCGACGCCGAGGCGATGCGCCAATACCGCTGGCACGTCATCACCGCTGACCTGGCCTCCCCGACGTGGGAAGTCGAGGCCTGCGACGCCATCGCCGCCTACTTTTCACTGCCCAAGGACTGAATGGAGACCCCCGTGCCGCACAAAAAACAGCTCGAAGGGCTCGACATCGAGCTCGTCCGATTCTCCCACGAACGGGAGCTCGCCAAGGGGCTCCTCGCCGCCCCTGGGTTCGCAACCCACCGTCGCTCGGTGGTCCCCCGCGATGGCGAGAGCATCCGCCGACGGCTGCTCGCCAGATCCCTGCGCCTGTCGACGACCATGGCCCCTCAGGCCTTCGAGCAAGCCGAGACGGCTCGCCGCGTGCTCGGAGACTTCGAGGGCAAGCTCGAGATCTACCAATCCACGGGCCGAGAGAACGCGGCCTTGCACTTCGTTCAGCAGCCAGTCCTCCTCGAGATCCAGGGCCGAATGCTGTCCTTGTTGGATCCCGAAGCTGGCGTCGCGCTCTTTGGCCACGAGCTCGGCCACTACCTCGCCCATGGGCCCTGGACCGAGCTCGGCGCGATCGCGTTCACCGGTCAGGTGCTCGCCGAGCAGGGCCTGCTCTCGAACCGAGACGCCGAATTAGCGAAGCGCCTGGTCCTCGCCCGAGAGATCACAGCGGACCGCTTTGGACTGCTCGCCTCACAAGACCTCGACGCCGCGCTACGCCTGGAGATGATCGCAGTCACGGGCCTGTCTGGGGACGTGCTCACCTGGGACACGCGGGCCTACCTCGCCCAGTCGCGCGAGCTGATGGAGCAGACACTCTCGAGCGGCCAACGGGCGCATGCGACCACGCACCCAGAGCACAGCCTGCGAGCTTGGGCGCTGTGGCTGTTCTCCGAGTCCGATCTCTATCACCAGCTGTGCAAAAAGGGCAGCGGCCACAGGCCTCTCGCGGAGATCGACGCGCTCATCGTGAAGGCGCTGGGAGCCCCCGACCTCGATCTACAGTTTGACGCGCGCGATGAGCCGCCCGCTTTTTTGTGGGAGTGCGCGCTCGCCTGTGCCGTGCTCGTCGCCTCCGCGGACGGTGAGCTCCAGCAAGGGGAGCTCGACGCGATCGAGGACGCCTTTTCCCGGACCGTCCCCGCCTGGGCGGAGCTCCTCGACCCAGAGGTCGCCCTCGACACCTTCCACGAGACGAGCGTCATGATCCGAGCGGCCGGCCCCGCCCTCGCCCGGACCCTCGCGCTGCTGTTAATTCACATCATCGGCGCAGACGGAACCGTTGTTGGGCGTGAGCTCGAGATGCTGCTCGCTATCGGCGAGGCGCTCGGCTTTCTCCCCCAGTTTCGGGCCTGGATCCGCGCCTCGCTGACGGCGATGGCGATCGAGTTCGAGCTCGAGCTCGAGGCCGTCAAGCCGATCTCCTTGCCGCTCCCCGTCCGCTCGCTAGAGGTCGAGGACGCCCTGGACGCCCTTTGCGACTCCGTCGCGCGCCGCGGCCAGATGCTCATCTCTCCCAGGCGACTGCTGCTGCTCGCTGGTAAATCCGAAGCGACCCGCGAGCACCTCGGCGAGCTCGTCGGGCAGCTCGAGGCCCGCGACGTCGTTCTCGACCCAGCCATCGACCCAACCTCCGCCACACAGCTCGACCAGCCAGTTCGTCTCATCACGACGCGAGCCCCTCAGCGAGGCCCCCTCGCGGTCAAGCTCGACACCTCCCGGCGAGCACTCATCGCAGCGGTGACACGACTGCGAGACGAACTGATCTCGGGCGACGGACGTAGCCCATCGATTCGCCTCCGAACCCCTCGGCGCGGCCGCGCCTTCGATCTCACGAGCCTGGATCGAGTCCGTCCAGGGGCGGCAGAGCGGGCCCTCCAGCTCACGCTCGCGGAAAAGATGGCGCCGCTAGTCGACGCCAGCGACGCTGGGCGCCACGACGCGGCGGAGGCCTGCTCCAACGAGCTGCGAGCCCTGCACCGTGCAGCGCTCGACCGAGAGGAGGAGACAGGCGCCAACGACCTCTACCTCGGACACCCCTTCCTCGTCGGCAACGTCGCGCCTCGAGGCTCAACGCAGGGAGGCTACGGCATTCGAGCCCCGCTGATTCTCTACCCTGTGGACCTCATCCGTGATGGACGTGGAAAGCGGGGCTTTTCCCTGTCTGCTCGGGCCGACGAAGACCCTCTCATCAATCAATCGCTCATTCAGCTCTTGTTCAACAAGGCGAAGCTCGCGCTCCCCGACACGCTCAGCCGTGAACTCGACGACCTCGCGGCCGCCCGCGAGCAGGGTATTGAGCAGCTCCTGGCCAAGCTGGCCGAAATCGGTCTGCACATCAACACAGCGGACACTCCCCTCGCTGCGTTCAAAAACCGCGACCAGGATCTCGACGAGTCGCCGCCATTTCTAGCCCTCGAGGAGTGCGCGCTGCTCGGGCTGTTCCCACAGTCGAGCTCGGGCATCTTGCAGGACTACGACACCCTCCTGCGCGACCTCGCTGATCCTCGCCAGAGTCTCGACGAGCTCCTCGCTGCCGGGTCCGCGCTACTGCCCGACCACATTCAGCCAGATCCAGCCAACGGTCACCACCACGACATCGAGCCCGGCTGGCCCGTGGTCCCCGCGGACCCCAGCCAACGCCAGGCCATGGCGACTTGTCGAAAGCAGCTCGTCACGGTTGTCGACGGTCCCCCCGGTACCGGCAAGAGCCAGCTCATCGTGAACCTACTGGCTGACGCGATCCGCCGGGGCGAACGTGTCGCCGTCGTCGCCGAGAAGCGCGCCGCCCTCGATGTGGTTCACCAGCGCCTTCGAGCGCGGGGCCTCGCCGACGGCGTCGCGGTCGTCCATGACACTCACGACGATCGTAAGCCGCTGTACATGTCGCTCGCCCAGCGGATCGAGGCCGACTCCGCCGCCAACGAGCCGAACCCGCGGCTCCCAAGGGCCCACGAAGAGTATCGACGGCTCGAAGACTCACTCACAGGCGAGGCCCAATTGCTCGGACGCGAGTGCCCTCGCTCGGGCCTGCGCATCGGACAGCTGCTGACGCTCTCCGCGACCGGAGCGCGAGCCTTCGAGAGCTCCGCCCTCGCGACCATGAATCTCGACGCGCTGCGCCACCTCCTGGAGGTGCTCGATCGCCTCCACCCTCAGCGCGAGCTCTGGGCGCCCGGCTGCTGGTGGCGCAGTCGAGGACGGCGAGCTTCCTTTGCGGGCCTCACCGACCACGCGCTGCGAGAGCTAGAGGCCTCCGTCGAACACGCGCACGCGCTCGCAACGAGCTACGAAGCCCTCCTCGCCGAGGATCCGGTCAGCGGCGAAGCGCTGGCCAGGGCAGCCCCTGCGATCCGGGCGCTCGCCAGCGCTCGAGACACATACACCTCCCCCGAAGGCGCTCGCCTCCTCCCCGCCCTCACCAAACATGGCGACCCCGGCGTATCCGCGCTCCTGGAGACCTGGTCCCAGCACGCAGCGGCTTTGGCCCGTTGGACGGTACCAACCGAGATGGCGGTCGAAGCGGAGTTTTCTCGACGAGTTTCAGTGCTGAAGAGCTACGCAGGTCGTTTTTCGCGGTTCTTTTCCCTGATCTGGTGGCGCGCCCGCGGCTTTGTACGCGAGCGCCTGGCCCAGCTATGGCCAGACCGGGCCGGCGCCCCATTCGACGCGGCCTTTCTCGGGGAGCTGCTCGAGCGCATCGACGCTTCTCGAGCCTGGGCCGCGATGGAGAACACCTTCACCAAGCTCGAACTCCCCACCCTGGCGCCAACGAACACACACAGCGCAGAGCAGGCCCTCATGCGACTGAGCGCCCTCGCCGAGATCAACGCGATCATATCGAGCGAGACTCCGAGCCTACTCGCCCTCGGTCTCACCATACCTGGCGACGCCAGCGACATCGAGGCGTTCGACGCCCTGCTTGGACGACGGGCGGGGCAATGCGACGCGATGGCGCAGCTGCACGCGCACACGAGCAAAATGGAGCGCGAGCTCTCGTGGGTCCCCTCCGACGACGCCGCGGCCCTGGCCACCCTCGCCACGAACCTGCGCCGCGACGGCCACCGGCTTCGAGAACTCGACGCGTGGTTCGACGAGGCGGCTGCGCTCACCAGCTCCGCGCGCGACCTGTTCGACTCCCTGTACGCCGCAGCTCCAGAGGCCCCTGTCTTCGAGTGGCGGGAGCTGCTGACACGAGCGTGGGCCTGGGCCCACTACGAGCGAGCCTGCGAGGACGAAGCCCGCGTCGCTCAGCTTGGCACAGCGGCCTTCGATCAGGAGATCCTCCAAGCGACACTGAGCCTTCGACGCGTAGCGGCTGAGCTGCGCGACCTCGAAGCCGAGGGCATCGCCTCACAGATCGCCAACGCGGAGCTCCTTCAGATCCCGCGAGCCGCCTATCGCAAGCGGCGAACACCAAAGCAGCAGACACGGGAGGCCATTCTCAAGCAAGCGAAGAAGCGGCGTAATCTCTGGCCCCTGCGCCGCTTCGTACGAGAGTTCGCCAACGACGGGCTGCTCGACGCGTTGCCCTGCTGGCTGCTCTCACCCGAGACAATGGCGGCCCTGTTTCCGCGTGAGCCGCTCTTCGACCTCGTCATCTTCGACGAGGCGTCTCAGTGCACCGTAGAGGCAGGCCTATGTGTTCTGTTGCGGGCCAAGCGAGCGGTCATCGCAGGTGATGAGAAGCAGATGCCTCCAACGTCGCTGTTCAAGACCGCGCTCCCCGCCACCGAGGAGGAAGATCGCAGCGAAGAGGAGCGACGCGCACGGGATCTGCTCTCGGGCGAATCTCTGCTCTCCCTCGCGCGGACACGCTGCCATCACGTCGGCCTGACCTGGCACTACCGCTGCCTCGACGAGTCGCTGATCGCGTTTTCGAACCACGCCATGTATGACGGCGAGCTCCGCACCATCCCCTCGACCCAGGGGAGCGAAGCTCGACCGCTGAGGTGGGTGAGTGTCGACGATGGAAAATATGATAAAGGGATGAACCGACCCGAGGCCGAGCGGGTCGTCGATCTTCTCGCCGAGCTGCTGTCCCGCCAGCCACAGCCGAGCGTTGGCGTCGTGACATTCAATATTCGACAACGTCAAACGATCCTCGACGCGATCGATGAACGCGTCGAGGCTGAGGAGGCCTTCGCGGAGCTCTGGACCACGGCCAGCATGGTCGACGCTCGAGATCAGCGCCCCTTCGTCAAGAACCTCGAGAGCGTCCAGGGTGACGAGCGGGACGTCATCGTCTTCTCCCTCGGGCACGCCCCGGTCGAGCGCCGCGCCAAGGGCCGGGTAGGCGAACGCTACGTGCCCGCGCGCTTTGGCCCGCTGGGTAGGCGAGGCGGTGAGCGCAGGCTCAATGTGGCGGTGTCTCGAGCCAAGTCCGAGCAATATGTCGTCGCCTCCTTCCCCCCCTCCCTCCTGCACGTCGGGAACACACAACATGATGGGCCGCGGCTCTTTCGTGCCTACCTCGAATTCGTCCATGAACTCAGCCACGGGCGGCTAGTCCGCGCCCGGCGCGTGCTCGATGATATTCGAGGTGGGCCGCGCCATGAACACGCTCACGCCAACGAACCCGCCCTCCTCGATGGCTATCTCCCCTTGGCTGCCCAAATTGCCCTCGCCCTCGAAGACGAAGAGCTCCGGGTCGAGCTCAACCTCGGCACGTCGGGCTTCCGGGTTCCTCTCGCCCTTGGACGCCCTGATGAAACCAGGCTGCGGCTAGCCGTCCTGACAGACGACGGCACGGACAACGGCACGACCTTCGAGCGGCACATTCATCGGCCAGCCCTACTCGCGCTGAGGGGCTGGGATGTGATGCGAGTCAACGCCGCGACCTGGGCACTTCGACGAAGTGACGTCATCGCGGAGATCTTCAGGCGCGTTGGTAGCGCCCGCGCTCCAAACTCGTGCGCGATGTAGAAGACTTGACTCCTAGCTCGCCGCGTCCGGGCGGTTGCGCAGGAAGTCCGCGACCTCCGCGAAGCGCTGATCCAAAAACCCGCGCACCGGCCCCCTCACCCCGCGCGTGTCCATGGCCGCCTGCATGCAGCGCAGCCACGCGTCGCGCATCCCCGAGTCGACCGGCACGAACCGATGCCGCATGCGCAGCCGCGGGTGCCCGTGCCGCGCCATGTACTCCTGCGGCCCGCCGAGCCAGCCGACCAGGAACAGGCCAAAGCGCTCTCGCGTGCCCGAGGTGATCCGCCCGCTCTCGTCGGTCTGATGCAGGGCGGCCAGCTCGGGCTCATCGCGCTCCATGGCGTCGTAGAAGACCTCGGCCAGAGCCAGCACCGACTCGCGGCCGCCGAGGAGCTGATAGGGGGACTCGATCGCCACGAGATCGAGCTACTCGAATGCGCGCGTGAATGCCAGCTGGGCGCTGGACTGCGCGCGACGCTCAGGTGGCGTTCGAGTCCAAGGACGGCGCGGGGCTGCTTCGCTCGAGACGCCTCCAAGTGCCCCCTCGCGAGGGTTTTCGAACTCTCCATTCGACCGCCTTGGCGGCTCGTGTCGCGCCCCGGACGCTGGCTCTCCTGTCGCCCCCATCCAGAGAGTAGTAGCCTGAGACAAATGTCGAACGACACGCGCGACGATCGAGACCCCCTGCGCCTGACCGCCTTCGCCAGCGGCGGGGGTTGAGCCGCCAAGCTGCGGCTCTCGGACCTGGTCCAGGTCCTCGACGGGGTGCTCCCACCCGCAGCCGGGAGCGAGACGATCCTCGTCGGACCCGAGCTGTCCGACGACGCGGCCGTCGTGCGTCTGCCCCTCGACCCCGGCGGCGCCGAGAGCCCCAATGATCCCCGCCTGGTCCTGACCACCGACACCATCGCGCCGATCGTCGACGAGCCCGAGGCCTTCGGGGCGATCGCCGCAGCCAACGCGCTCTCCGACGTCTGGGCCATGGGCGGCCGCCCGCTGTGGGCCCTCAACCTGGCCTTCTTCCCCGACCGCAAGCTCCCCCTCGAGATCCTCCAGCGGATCATGCTCGGCGCCCGCGACAAGTGCCGCGAGGCCGGGGTGCAGATCGTCGGCGGCCACACGGTGCGCAACGACGACCTCAAATTCGGACTGGCCGTGACCGGGGCCATGGAGGGCAAGCGCGCCCGCCACTGGGCCAACACCCGCGCGCTCCCTGGCCAGCTGCTCGTGCTCAGCAAGGGCCTGGGCACGGGGATCCTCGGCACGGCGATCAAGCGCGGTGACACCAGCGCGGCCGAGACCGCGGCCGCGACCGCATCGATGACCCGCCTCAACCAGGACGCCGCTCGCTTCGCCCGCGAGCTCGGGGCCACGGCCTGCACCGACGTGACCGGCTTTGGCCTGCTCGGGCACCTGCGCAACCTGCTGCGAGGTAGCCGGCTTCAGGCCGCGCTGCGCCTGCGTCGGCTGCCGGTGCTCCCCGGGGCGATCGAGCACCTCCGCGCGGGTCGTTGGCCGGGGGGGAGCCAGGCCAACCTCGAGGCCGTCGAGCCCAACTTGATCCGGCGCTACGCGAGCACGGACGAGCGCGCCTTCGAGCTGACCCGCCTGGCCGCAGACGCGCAGACCAGCGGGGGGCTGCTGGTCGCGCTGTCGCCCGATAACGCCGAGCGCCTGCTGGAGAACCTGCGGGGGACAGGGCATCAGGCGGCGATCATTGGTGAGCTGCATGGTGCTCGGCCCGATGAAGTTGGGCGTATCGAGCTGGCTTGAAGCGGACAAAACGCCGTTACACGCCCATCCCAGCCATGCTATCCCCCACCCCGTGCTCAGCTACCTGCGCCGCACCATCCCCGCCCTCGTCCGCGCTCGCCTCGGCCGTGACGGGCGCCTGGTCTCCCACGTCGAAGGCCGCGTGGGCCTCGCGCAGCTCGACCTCAACTTGCACATGAACCAGGCCGTCTACCCCCAGCTCGTCGAGCTCGGGCGGGTCGACTGGCTGGTTCGCTCCGGCGCCTGGGCGCACTGGCGGGCGCAGTCGCTCAACGCCGTGGTCGCGGATCAGCGCCTGGTCTATCGCCGCGAGCTCAAGCTCGGCCAGCGCTACGCGATCGACACTCGCTGCGTGGGTATGGACGGCCGGCTGCTGCACATGTCGAGCCTGATCCTCGTGGGCGATCGGGTGCACACCCGCTGCGAGGTGAAGCTGATCTTCATCGGGCCCGGCGGGGTGCTCTCGGCCGAGGAGGCCGCCGACAGCTGCGAGGGCTTCCTCAGCCCGCCCGCGGTGGTCGAAGACTGGCGCCTGGTCCGCTAATCACGGCCAAAGCCTAGAAAACACCGCTCCACGGCCAGGCCGGGGGGCGCGCCGATCGTGAGGCGCCGGCCCCCGGGCAGGCTGGCGATCGTCGCGCCTTCAGGGGATAACTGAACACTCCACCAGTTACCCCTTTCGCCGCCCCCCCGTGTCCACAACCGCCTACGTCCCGCTCGCGGTCAAGAGCAACTTCTCCTTCCTCGAGGGCGCCAGCCACCCGAGCGAGCTGGTCGAGCGCGCGGCGGCCCTGGGTCTGCCGGCCATGGGGCTCTGCGATCGCAACGGGGTCTACGGGGTGGTGCGGGCCCACGTGGCCGCCAAGCAACACGGGCTCGACCTGCTCCTCGGGGCGGAGCTGGAGCTCGGCGAGCTGCCCCAGGCGCTGCGCGAGAGCCGAGCCAGGGGCCGCGGGCCGAGCAAGCCGGCGCGCCTGGATCCTCGGTCCCGGGTGACGGTGCTCGCCGAGGACCGCGACGGGTGGGCGCGCCTTTGTCGGCTGCTGTCCATCGCCCACGGCCGCGGACCCAAGGGCCAGGCCCTGCTGACCCTCGGCGAGCTCGCGGGCGAGATCGGGACCGGGGTCTATGGCGAGGCGGCCAACGCCCCGAACCGCGGCGCCGTCGAGCGCTTTGGCGACGCGCGCCCAGGCGCGGGGCTGATCGCGTTGGTCCGCGATCCCACGCACCTCCCCCTGCTCACCGAGGCCTGGGGCCGCGAGCGGGTCTACGCGATGATCACCCGGCACCGCCGGGCCGAGGAGGCGGCCACGGAGGACGCGATGCGCCTGGCCGCGCGGCGCTGCGACGTGAGCATGGTCGGGGCCACGGACGTGCTCTATCACGACCTCGAGCGCCGCCCGCTGCAAGACGTGCTCGCCTGCGTCCGCGCGGGCAAGACCCTCGGCGAGGCGGGGCTGAGCATCCGCGGCAACGCCGAGCACGGGCTCGAGTCGATCCCGGCCATGCTCGCGCGCTTCTCCGACTGCCCCGAGCTCCTCGCTCGCACCCTCGAGGTCGCCGAGCGCTGCGACTTTTCCCTGGATCAGCTGCGCTACGTCTACCCCGGCGAGCAGCTGCCCGCCGGCGTCAGCGAGGGCGATCACCTGCGCGCGCTGACCCTGGCCGGGGCCCGCCTGCGCTACCCAAAGGGCGTCCCCGACGAGGTCTCCGCCCAGCTCGAGCGCGAGCTCGCGCTGATCAACGAGCTCGACTACGGCGGCTACTTTTTGACGATGAAGGAGATCGTCGAGTACTGCCGCGCCGAGGGGATCCTCTGCCAGGGCCGGGGCAGCGCGGCCAACAGCGCGGTCTGCTACTGCCTGGGGGTCACGGCCATCGACCCGATCCGCATGGATCTGCTCTTCGAGCGCTTCTTGAGCCGCGAGCGCGCCGAGCCCCCGGACATCGACCTCGACATCGAGCACGAGCGCCGCGAGGAGGTGATCCAGTGGGTCTATCGTCGCTGGGGCCGGCGCCACGCGGCCATGGTCGCCAACGTGATCCGCTACCGGGCGCGCTCGGCCCTGCGCGAGGTCGGCAAGGTCCTCGGCATGCCGCAGACGGCCCTGGATCGCGTGGCCAAGCTCGGCGGGCACTGGGGAACCAGCGTCGACGGCGAGCTGCTGCGCAGCGCCGGCCTCGACCCGGAGCTGCCCACCCACCGCCACCTCCTGCGCCTGAGCGCCGAGCTGCTCGACTTCCCCCGCCACCTGTCGATCCACCCCGGCGGCTTCTTGCTCGGCAGCGAGCCCGTCGACTCGCTGGTCCCCATCGAGGCCGCGAGCATGGAGGAGCGCACGGTGATCCAGTGGGACAAGTACGATGTCGAGGACCTCGGCCTGTTCAAGGTCGACCTCCTCGGTCTCGGCGCCCTGACCCACGTGCGCAAGGCCCTGGCGCTGATCCGCGCCCACGACGGGGTCGCGCTGAGCATGGCGACGATCCCCCGCGAGGATCCCCAGACCTTCGCGCAGCTGTCCCGCGGCGACACCGTGGGCGTGTTCCAGGTCGAGAGCCGCGCGCAGATGTCCATGCTCCCGCGCCTGCGCCCGCGCAACTTCTACGACCTCGTGGTCGAGGTCGCGATCGTCCGCCCCGGGCCGATCCAGGGCGACATGGTCCACCCCTACCTGCGCCGGCGCGCGGGCCTCGAGACCGTCGAGTATCCCCATCCCAAGCTCGAGCGCGTGCTCGCCAAGACCTACGGCGTTCCGATCTTCCAGGAGCAGGTGATGAAGCTGGCGATCGCCGTGGCCGACTACAGCCCCGGAGAGGCCGACCAGCTGCGCCGGGACATGGCCGCGTGGCGCTCGAGCGGGCGCATCGACGCCCACGAGCAGCGGCTGATCGCCCGCATGGTCGAAAACGGCATCTCCCGCGAGTTCGCCGAGCGGGTCTTTCAGCAGATCCGCGGCTTTGGTGAGTACGGCTTCCCCGAGAGCCACGCGGCCTCCTTTGCGCTGATCGCCTGGATCACGGCCTGGCTGCGCTGCCACCACCCGCCGGCCTTCACCTGCGCCCTGCTCAACGCGCAGCCCATGGGCTTCTACTCGCCGGGGACCCTGGTCGAGGACGCGCGCCGCCACGGGGTCGAGGTCCGGCCGGTGGACGCGCTGCGCAGCGACTGGGACTGCACCCTCGAGGCTCGCCCAAACCAGAACCGGGACCCGGACCGAGGCCAGAGCCCTCAGGGTCGGCTGAAGCTCGACGCGCCTGGGCGCCAAGGCCAGGACGAGGCCGAGGCCGATCGCGAGCGCCTGGGTCTCGACGATCCCTGCGGACGCTGGGCGCTCCGCATGGGCCTGCGCTGGCTCGAGGGCCTGTCTCAGGTCGACGGCGAGCGCCTCGTCGCCGCCCGCGAGCGCTTCCGGGCGACCCACGGCCGATCCTGGCGCGACCTCGACGAGCTCGTGCGTGACACCGGCCTGGGCAAGCGCCCGCTGACTCTGCTCGCCGAGGCTGGGGCCTTCGAGGCCTTCGACAGGGCGACCCGCCCCCGGGGCGACCGCAGCAGCACCCGCCGCGACGCCGCCTGGGCCGTGCGCGGGGCCCTGGTCCGCGCCGCCGACAGCCTGCCCATGGCCAGCGAGGCCGCCGCCCGCCAGCCCAGCTTTGCCCGCCTCGATCCCCACGAGACCGTGGCCTGGGACTATCGCAGCAGCCTCCACAGCACCCGCGGCCACCCCCTCGAGCAGCTCCGCGAGACGCTCCAGCGCCAGCGGATCCCCGACGCCGAGGGCATCGCCCGGGCCCCCGCCGGCCGCAAGCTCTCCTACGTGGGCCTGGTGATCTGCCGCCAGCGCCCCGGCACGGCCAGCGGCGTCGTCTTCTTCACCCTCGAAGACGAGAGCGGCTTCGTGAACGTCGTTGTCTGGCGCCAGGTCTTCGAACGTCACGCCGTCCTGGCCCGAACCGCCGCCCTGCTCGGGGTGACGGGGACGATCCAACGCGCCGAAGGCGTGACACATCTGGTCGCCGAGCGGCTGTGGGAACCGGACATGGCGTTTTCGTCCGAGGGCACCCGCAGCCGCGATTTCCACTGATTCGAGCCGATTTCGCCCCTCCCGGGCGAGCTCTGCCCTCACCTCGAGGACGGGCTGCGCGCCCTATCAGAGGTGAGTATCCAAATCTATTCGACAAGGTTACAATCTCGTGACACAGTCAGAGGCCCGAGGAGAACACATGACCCGTCTGCTTCAGCGCCACCGCCAACCGCTCGCCGTCGTACTCGCCGCTTGCGGCACACTGGTGAGCCTCTACGTCGAAAAAGAAGACAGCGCGAAAACCGCTGGCGTCACTTATACGCAGCCCGCGGGTGACGCGGAGGCCCTCGAGGGCCTCATCGACGCGAGCGACGCAATCAACATTGGAGCCTGGTGGCTCGACGAGCCGGCGGCCGACGCTCACCTCAGCTTCGACCCCAAGTTCGCGCGTCTGGTCTGGCAGGTGCGCGGTCAAAAGCGCGACCGCGTCACCCTCGACGCGAGCACCGGTGAGGCACTCGCCTTCGACTTCGAGTGAGCGTCACCTTCCGCTGCGCGTCCGTCCACCCGGGGCCCCGAGGTGGGCGGGCGCGCCTTCATTTTCATAGCCGGCAGACGCCGACCTCCTCGTAGCCAGGGATCGTCTCGTCGCTCGCGTAGACGGCCCGACACTGCTCGAGCGGCGTGGGGCAAGGGCCCTCCTCCTCGGCGTCCGTGCCCTCGTCTCCGAGGTCGCAGATCTGGGCGCAACAGCCCAGCGCCCCGCCCTTGGCGCAGTCTTCGTCATCCACCTGCGGCCCCGGGACACACATCAGCCCGGGGTCGCAGCAATTGAGGCAGTCGCAGGGATCCCCGTGGCCGCCGCTCGGGCCCGAGCGATCACGATCGCAGGCCCAGCGCTCGTTCGAGTCGGGGTAGCAGCCCCAGCTGGGCAGGCAGTCTTGGAGCAGCGGATGACAGCGCTCCAGACACAGCGGTAGCAGCCCGCCGTTGGAGATGGTGCAGACCTTGTCGGGGTCGAGGCAGGAGAGCATCGAGCTACAAAAGTCGACGCAGATCCCCGTGTCGCCGCCGGGCTCCAGCGCCCAGCACAGCCCATGCTCGCCGCAGGTGTCGCTCTCCCCCACGCGCGTGCAGAGCTCGTCGGCCTCGCCCTCGCCCGCGAGCGGCACGCAGCGATTGGTCGGGCCGATGACCGGGTCGTCCACGTAACTGCACTTGAAGCCAGGCTCGCACATGTCGTCGCGCCGCGGGTCGCAGCTCGGCGCGGGCAGGTCCGGGAGCAGCGGGGCCTCGCCCTCGTCCACCTCTCCCGTGTCGAAGGTGTCGACCTCGCCATAGGACACCTCGCAGCCAAAGAGCGCCGCAGCAGCCAAGAACACGGCTCCAAGCGCCGCATGGAAAGCTCGCGCCACGCCTGGGAACATGGCCCAGACCGGCCGCGAGTACAACACGGGCTCCCCCGCCCCTTCCGCTCGTGATACCAAGGCCGGCGTGGGTGACGATCAAGGACCACGCCACGGTGATCTCCTGGTCGAGGCCGAAGCCGAGACCGAAACGCGCGAGTACCCGGTCCGTCGGCTCTTGCTGATCCGCCACGGGCACTACGATCGCGTCGACAACCTCGGCGACACGGTCTGGGGCCTGTCTCCGCTCGGCCGGCGTCAGGCCGCGCGCACGGGGCACCGGCTCTCCCGACTGATCCCCCACTTTGGCGGCAAGCTCGACGGCGTCTACTCCAGCCCCTGGCCGCGGGCGATGCAGACCGCCGAGATCGCCGCCCACGAGTTCGGCCTCGAGCGCGTGCGGGTCAAGCCTTACCTGCACGAGAGCGTGCCCCTGGTGCCCCTCGCCGCCGACGGCGTGTCCTCGGCGCACCCAACCCTGCCGCCGACGACCGCGGTCGACCGCAGCGAGGTCACCGAGCAGGTCCGGCGCGTGGTCGCGCGCTTCTTCAAGGCCAGCAAGCGGCCCAGCACCTACGTGCTCTTCATCCACGGCAACCTGATCCGCTACCTGCTCGCCCACAGCCTCGGGCTGCCCTTCGAGTCGTGGATGCACATCGCCATCTATCACGCCTCGATCACCGAGCTGCGGGTCTTCCCTGGCGGGATGACGGCGCTGATCTCCTTCAACGAAACCGGCCACCTGCCCCCCGAGATGATCACCGCATGAGCTGCCTCGCCCGCCCCCTCGCTCGCGCCCTCCCCCTCGCCCTGCTCGCGGCCAGCACCCTCGCCGCCTGCAAGCCCCCGCCACCCAGCGCAGCTCCGGCCGATCCGCCCCCGAGCAGCGACGTGGCCATCGGCCGCGAGCAAGATCCTCAGCAGATGCTCGCCGCCCAGAGCGAGGCCTTCTTGGCCGGCTTCTTCGCGCGCAGCCCCGTGTGGGCCACGATCGCCGGCGAGCACGCCCACGACGGGCGCTGGCCCAACCTCTCCGCCGAGGGCCAGCGCGAGCGCGCCGCCTGGGTCGAGGAGCAGCTCGACAAGCTCGCGGCGATCCCCCGCGAGGCCCTGGATCCCGACGGCCGCCTCGAGCTCGACGTGATCCGTGATCAGCTCGAGTTCGATCGCTTCTCCGCCGAGGTCGAGCGCGGCTGGTCGAGCGATCCCCTGGCCTACAGCCAGCTGATCTCCACGGGCCTCGACGATCTGATCAGCCGCGACTTCGCGCCCATCGACGAGCGCGCCGCCAGCGTGGCCGCGCGCCTCGAGGGGCTGCCCACGCTGATCGAGCAGGCGATCGCCAACCTCTCGGATCCCACGGCGATCCGCCGGCCGCACGCCGAGGTCGGCCTGGCTCAGCTCGAGGGCTTGCGCGTGCTGATCACCGAGGAGGTCCCCGCGCGCGTGGCCGAAGCCGATCCCGCCCTGCGCGAGCGCATCGCCGCGGCCAGCGAGCCGGCGCTGGCCGCCATCGACGCCCTGTGTGCCCACGTCACCGCGGCCCTGCCCAAAGCTCAGGGTCAGTGGCGCCTGGGCCCCGAGGCCTTCGCCACCAAGCTCGCGCTGACCCTCCAGACCGACATCGGCGCCGAGGAGCTGGTCCGCGTGGCCCACGAGGAGCACGAGCGCGTGCGCCGAGAGATGCACGCCCTCGCCCGGGAGCTCTACGCCGGCATGTACGGCGAGCGAGCCCTGGCCCGCGCCCCCGAGGGCGACGCCCTGGTCCGCGAGGTCCTCGACGTCCTCGCCGCCGATCACCCCAGCCCCGAGCAGCTGCGCGACGCGGCCGAGGCCAACCTCGCCCGACTCCAGGCCTTCGTCATCGACCGCGCGCTGGTGCCCATCGACGAGCAAGAGGTCCTCGAGGTGATCTGGACGCCGCCCCACGCTCAGGGCGTGGCGATCGCGGGCCTCGCCGCCCCAGCCCCCCTCGACGCCGACAAGCCGGGGCTGCCCAGCTTCTACCTGGTCCAGCCGCTGCCCGCGGCCTGGGACGCCGCGACGACCGAGTCCTTCCTGCGCGAGTACAACAGCTTCATGCTCGAGATCCTCTCGATCCACGAGGCGATCCCCGGCCACTTCGTGCAGCTCTATTGGGGCAAGCGCGAGCCCTCGAAGGTCCGGCGAGTGTTCGCCAATGGACCCTTCGTCGAGGGCTGGGCCGTGTACACGGAGCGACTGATGGTCGAGGCCGGCTACCCGGGGACTGGGCCCGAGCCGGGGGCGGAGCGGCCGCGCGGGGTGAGCAAGGCGCTGTGGGCGGTGCAGACCGATGACGCGCTGCGGGCCAAGGCGATCGGGCTACACGGGCTGAAGTTCTATCTGCGCACGGTGGCCAACGCGATCTTGGATCACGAGATTCATGCGGGGAGCATGACGCGGGAGGAGGCGCTGGCGCTGATGGTGGAGGGCTCGTTTCAGGAGCGGGGGGAGGCGGAGGCCAAGTGGGTGCGGGCGCAGCTGACCTCGACGCAGCTCTCGACTTATTTCGTGGGAGCGACGGCCTGGTTTCGGCTGCGGGAGCAGGCGGAGGCGCGGGGGGACTTCGAGCTGCTGCGCTTTCATCAGCAGGCGCTCGGGCATGGGGCGCCTCCGGTGCATCGCTTGCCGCAGTTGATGGGGTGGGAATAGGGGCGCACGCTCGTTGGCGGGCGCACGCTCGTTGGCGGGCGCACGCTCGTTCTCCTGCGGAAAGCTCCTCGGCCGACGGGCACGCGCACGGGTCAGGAGGGGACCCCTCACGCTCAGACAGTTCGCTGACTCCGACCGGGGTGCCGGGGGAGGTCTGGGTCGGTTCTCGAGGGTGTTCGCTTCGACGGAGCAGGTCGTACGCGAAACTCGCGTGAGGGGTCCCCTCCTGCCCCTCTTGTGCGCGTCTTTCTAGGAGAGTTTCTCCGCCTCGGGGGTCGTTGGGAGTCTGTGCTCTGGACGGCCGGCTTGGAGCGTGGGCGTCTCTCGGCTCGAGGGAGAACTTCTCCGCCTCGGGGGTGCTCTCGTTCTTTTGAGAGATTCTCTTCGCCTCCGGGGGGTCATGCTCTTCGCTACCTTGGCCGTGGCGCGGAGACACTCCGGCTCGCGCTGTCACTGTGGACCAAAGTGCGAGGAGAGCCTTGGGCCCGCCGTGGCGACTGGGGCGAGTCTTCACGCGGTGTCCTGTGTTGGCACCTTCGGTTGACTCGATCTCGTATTTTCTCTTTGATCTCGTTCTCGACTCCCTTCGCCCATGACCGAGATACCCGAGGCCGAGACCGACGCTGCGTCTGCGCTGATCGACGCGCTCGCCCAAGGCGGTGAGTTCGTCGATCAAGGCGGCTTTCGCCTCGACCATGCTCGGGCCCGGGAGAAGCTCCGCACCTACAACCTGTCCGAGCCGGAGATCTACACCTGCCTGCTCGTCGAGGTCGCCGTGCTCCTCGGCGCCGAGCAGGTCGCGTTCGTGGTCGACGCCGACACGCTCGAGGTCCGCTTCGGTGGCGCCGGCTTCGACACGAGCGAGCTCGAGTATCTGTGCGAGGCGCTCTTCGTCGAGATTCCAGACGAGGCCGATGCGGCCGAGCGACGACGTCGGCGAGCCCTCCAGCTGCTCTCCCTCGCCATCCAGGCCGCGCTCGGATTGGGCGCGCGCGAGCTCGAGCTGCGCTCGCCGCCCGCGAAGCGTGCGCTGGTGATCGACGCAGGTGAGGGCGAGGAGCGCTGGACGATGTGCGAGCGCGATCTCGCCAGCGAGCTCAACTTCGTCTCGATACGCTTTCCATCGCGGCTCTTCGCCGACTTGCCGGGCGTCGAGGCGCTGCGCCAGCGCTGCGCGTGGTCCGAATTCCCGATCCATCTCGACGACGAGCGCATCTCTCGGGGACACGACGCGGTCTTCCTCGACCGAAACAAAAAGCGCGTGGTCTTCCTCGACCCCACGAAGATCCTCGACAAAGACGGGCAGACGATCGGTCGCGGGACACTACTCCGAGCCACCATCTACGCGACCGCCCAGCTCCACGTGCTCTGTAACGGCTGGCGAGTCGAGCAGCTGAGCTTGCCCGACTCCGTCGTTGGCTTCGAAGCCGTCGTCGAGCTCGACCTTCGCCGCGACCTCGCGCAGGCCAAGCTCCTGCGCAATGAGGCCTTCACAGCCATGCTCGAGGCGGTCGAACGCTGCGCAAAGAGCCACGAAAAGCTCGGCCTCGCCACCACGCAGCACGCTCTCGAGAACTACAGCCACGTCGGCTGGAACAAGCGGCGGATTGCCTTCGTCACCACATTTTTGCTCGTCATCGCCACTCCCGGGGTCCTCCTCATGACTATCGCCTTCGCGGCAAAAGACCTCACCATAGCGGTCTTTGGGTTGTTCGTCCTTGGGTTTGGCAGCACCCCCCTCATCTCCATGTGGATCAACACTCAGACCAAGCGCAGCCAACAGCTCGGTCTGACCCGCTTCCACGACGACTCTCTCTTTGGCCAGCCATGACCGAGACTACGGAAGCCATGACCGAGACTACGGAAGCCCCGACCGAGGCTGCGTCTGCGCTGATCGACGCGCTCGCCCAAGGCGGTGAGTTCGTCGATCAAGGCGGCTTTCGCCTCGACCATGCTCGGGCCCGGGAGAAGCTCCGCGCCTACAACCTGTCCGAGCCGGAGATCTACACCTGCCTGCTCGTCGAGGTCGCCGTGCTCCTCGGCGCCGAGCAGGTCGCGTTCGTGGTCGACGCCGACACGCTCGAGGTCCGCTTCGGTGGCGCCGGCTTCGAGACGAGCGAGCTCGAGTATCTGTGCGAGGCGCTCTTCGTCGAGATTCCAGACGAGGCCGATGCGGCCGAGCGACGACGTCGGCGAGCCCTCCAGCTGCTCTCCCTCGCCATCCAGGCCGCGCTCGGGCTTGGGGCTCGCGCGCTCGAGCTGCGCTCGCCGCCCGCGAAGCGTGCGCTGGTGATCGACGCAGGTGAGGGCGAGGAGCGCTGGACCATGAGCGCCGAGGAGGTCGCGAGCGACCGCAACGTGGTCAGCATACGCTTCCCCGCGCAGACGCTGTCCGCCGACTTTCCGGGCGTCGAGGCGCTGCGCCAGCGCTGCGCGTGGTCTCAATTCCCGATCTACCTCGACAACAAACGCGTCTCCAAAGGGCACGACGCAGCCTTTCTCGGCATACGTGGAAAGAGCGTGGCGCTCCTCGACTCCGCGCCGATCCTCGACGAAGACGGACAGACGATCGGTCGCGGAGCGCTGCTCGAAGCCACCGTCTACAAAACCGCCCAGCTCCACGTGCTCTGCAACGGCTGGCGGGTCGAGCAGCTGAGCTTGCCCGACTCGCTCGTCGGCTTCGAGGCCGTCGTCGAGCTCGACCTTCGCCGCGACCTCGCGCAGGCCAAGCTCCTGCGCAACGATGCCTTCGCGGCCATGCGCGAGGCGGTCGAGCGCTGCGCGAAGAAGTACGAAGGGCTCGGTCTCGAGACGACGCAGCACGATCCCGAGAAGTATCGCCACGTCGAAGCGAGCCAGTTCGGGCTCGTCATCGGCATCTCGTTCTTGGTGCTCTGCGCTATCCCTGGCATCTTTTGCATCGTCTTGGCGTTCGCTGGCCGCGACCTCGACATCGGGATCTTTGGGCTGGCCTTCACCCTCTTCGGCGGCGCCCCCCTCTTCGTCGAGAAGCGCAACGCTCGCGCCGAGAAGCGCCAGGATCGCGGTCTGACCCGCGCTCACACCGACCGGCTGTTCGAGCGGCCCTGACCACACCCGACGATGTCCGAGACCACCGAAGCCGAGACCCCCGAGGCCGAGACCCCCGAAGCCGAGACCGACGCTGCGTCTGCGCTGATCGACGCCCTCGCCCAAGGCGGTGAGTTCGTCGACACGGGCAGCTTCCGCCTCGACCACGCCCACGCCCGAAAGAAGCTCCGCGCGCACGGCTTGACCTTGCGCAACATCTACTCGTGTCTGCTCGTCGAGATCGCCGTGCTCGTCGGCGCCGAGCGGATCGTGTTCGAGGTCGAGTCCAACCTGCTCGAGGTCCGCTTCGCGGGCGCGGGCTTCGAGACCAGCGAGCTCGAGTGTCTGAGCGAGGCGCTCTTCGTCGAGCTCCCGGCCGCAACCGATGAGGCCAGCGCCGTCGAGCGACGCCGACGGCGGGCGCTCCAGCTCCTGTCCCTCGTCGTCCAGGCCACGATCGGTCTGGGCGCGACCAGGATCGAGCTGCGCTCACCGCCTGCGACCCGTGCGCTGAAGATCGACGTCGACACGAGCGCGGACAACAAAGAGGACAATGAACGCTGGGCCATGAGCGCCCAAGAGCTCAGCACCACGCTCAACATCGTCCGCATACGTTTCCCCATGCACCTGCGCATCGCCGGCTTGCCGGGCATCCAAGAGCTGCGCCGGCTCTGTGCGTGGTCGAATTTCCCGATCTACCTCGACAACGAGCGCGTCTCTCACGGCCACGACGCGGCCTTCCTCAACGTGGACGAGGAGCAGGTCTCGCTCATCGACCCGGTCCCGATCCTCGACGAGGACGGAGAGACGATCGGGCTAGCGACGATCCTCCAGTTCACCATCTACAAGAAGGCCCAGCTCCACGTGTTGTGCAATGGCTGGTACATCGAGCAGCTCTCCGTCCCCACTTCGCTCACCGGCTTCGAGGCCATCGTCGAGGTCGATCTTCCCCGCGACATCGGGCAGATCAAGTTTCTGCGCAAAGACGCCTTCATGGCCATGTGTGCGGCCGTCGACCGCTGCGCAAAGCAGCTCGAGGACCTCGGCGTCACCGGCAAGCCCTACGACTTCGAGCATGCCCGCGAGTCCAAGAAGAAGAAGGAGGCCAGCCAAGACGCGGTCTCATCTAGGGTGATTCTCGCAGGAATCGCCATCCTCATCACCCTCTACCTGTTCATCGCCGGTAGCCCCCTCGCCGCCCTGATTGGATTTCTCGTCTCGGGATTTTTGGTCGTCGCTACCGTCCTCATGTTCAAAAATCAGCAGACCGAGCAGCGCGAGCGCCACGTGCTGACGCGCGACCAGACCGAGAAGAGCCGGAATCGGCGCTGAGGAGCGCGCACTAGGAGCCCGTGGTGGAACCCAGCGCGGCTCCTCGCGCCGGGATTTTCGTCGAGGGCGCGAAGTCAAAACGCCGCTGTACCGGGCGTACTGCAAGTTTTGGCGACAAAGCCCTCGGCGAAAAGACCAAGCCAGGTGTCGTGTTGGGTTTCACCACGGGCTCCTAGGAGCCCGCGGCCGCGATCGCAGCCTGCCCGAGGGCGATGCAGCCGTCGTTGGGCGGTACGGCCGTGTGCGTGAGGACCTCGAGGCCGAGCCCGCGCAGGCCATCGACGACCAGCGCCAGCAGCAGCGCGTTTTGAAAGCAGCCACCAGACAAGGCGGCGACTCGGAAGGCGTGCTGTCGCTGCGCTCGCATTGCGAGCAAGATCAGCCCGTCGGCCACGGCCACGTGAAAGCGCGCGGCGATCAGCGACGGCTCGATCCCCGCGTGCAGGTCCCCGAGCATCGCCCGCCACAGCCCTAGCGGCTCGAGGTAGGGCAGCCCGTCCCCGCCGAGCTTGGGAGTGGCCATGGGGTAGTGCTCGCCCTCGCGGGCGGCCTCGAGCGTCGCGGGCGTGACGAGGGCCTCGAGGGCCATGGCGGCCTGGCCTTCGAAGCTGATCGCGTCGCGGTGGAGATCCAGGGCCGCGGCGGCGGCGTCGAAGAGCCGACCGCAGCTGCTGGCCGTGGGGCAGCGCGTGCCCGAGCGCAGCATGCTGTCGAGCAGGTCGCGCGGCCTGGCCGCGAGGTCCTGCACCACGGGGAGGTGGGCGAAGTTCATGTCGAGCTCGGCCCAGCCCATCTCGGCCATGAGCTGGGCGTAGAGGTTGCGCCACGGCTCGCGGCTGGCTTTGTCGCCGCCGAGCAGCGCCACGGGCTTGAGGCTGGCGACGCGCTCGAAGCCCTCGTAGCGGGCCAAGAGCAGCTCGCCGCCCCACAGCTCGCCGTCCAGGCCCATGCCGAGGCCGTCGAGGGCGATGCCCAAGACCAGGTCGTCGGCGCCGGCGGGGCGCCAGCCGTTCTCGGCCAGGCAGGCGGCGATGTGGGCGTGGTGGTGCTGGACCTCGATCACCTCGAGACCGCGGGCGGCGGCGAGCTGGCGACCCCACTGGGCGCTGCGATAGCCGTGGTGGCGATCGATGGCGATCCGCTGGGGGCGGTGGGCGTAGAGCTCCGAGAGCGCGGCGAAGCTGTCGAGGTAGGCGGTGAAGGCCGCCTCGCTGTCGAGGTCGCCGAGGTGGGGCGAGAGCAGCACGCGGTCGCCCTGGCTGATCGCGAAGGTCGCCTTGTCCTGGGCGCCGACGGCCAGGATCGCGGGCGCGTCGGGGCTGGCGACGAGGGGCATCCACGAGGGCGCGTAGCCGCGAGCGCGACGCAGCACCCGGGGGGCGCCGGCCATGCGCCGGACCACGGAGTCGTCCACGCGGTGGGCGATCGGCCGGTCGTGGTCCAGGGCCCAGTCGGCGACGCCGGCCAGCCGCGCGTCGACCTCGGCCGGGGTCAAGCACTGCGGCTCGCTGTGCAGGTTGCCGCTGGTGCAGACCACCGGGCGATCCAGGCGGCGCATGATCAGGTGATGCAGGGGCGTGGTCGGCAACATCACGCCCACGCAGGGCTGCTCGGGGGCGACCAGCGCACAGAGCGGGCGTGCGTCGACGACCCGCGGGCGCAGCAGGACAATCGGGCCGGCGGGGCTCGTCAGCAGGGCCTCGTCGCCAGCGTCGAGCTCGGCGTAGCGCCGGGCCACGTCGAGGTCGCGGACCATCAGCGCGAAGGGCTGATCCGGCCGCAGCTTGCGCTCGCGCAGCTTGGCCACGGCGGCGTCGCTGGTCGCGTCGCAGCACAGCTGGTAGCCGCCCAGGCCCTTGATCGCGACGATCTCGGCGCGCGCCAGCAAGGTCGCCACGGCGTCGACCTCGTCCATCATGCTGAAGGCGTCGGCGCTGAAGGCCCGGCCGTCCATGCGCCGCAGCGCAGCCCGGGGGCCGCAGGCGAAGCAGGCCACGGGCTCGGCGTGAAAGCGGCGATCGTCCTCATCTTCGTACTCCGCCCGGCAGGCCGCGCACATCGGGAAGCCGGCCATTGTCGTGTTCTCGCGGTCGTAGGGAATGCGCTCGACGATCGAGTAGCGCGGGCCGCAGTGCGTGCAGGTGGTGAAGGGGTAGCGGTAGCGCCGGGACAGGGGATCGAGGACCTCGCGCAGACAGGCCGCGCAGGCGGCCGCGTCGACGGTGACCACGGCCCGCGGCGCGCCCTCCCCTTCGCTGGCCACGATCATGAAGCCGTCGGCCACGAAGCTCGGGTCTTCGCTACGCTCGAGCGCGTCGATCCGCGCCAGCGGTGGCAGGGCTCGGGTCAGGGCCTCGAGGTAGGCGGAGATCCGCGGACCGTCGGCCATCAGCGCGATCTCGACGCCCGCGGCGTCGTTGCGCACCCAGCCCTGCAAGCCCATGCGCCGGGCGACCCGGGCCGCGGTCGGGCGAAAACCGACGCCCTGCACGGCCCCGCGGATGCGGACGCGCTCACCGGCCATCGCACCGACTTGCGATCCGCCACAAGAGCACGCGGTGGTTGCCGGTGTCGCTGACCACGGCCACGTCGCCGCAGACGTCGAGGCCGTAGGGCCAGCACAGGCTGTCGCGCGTGGGGACGCCCCAGCGGTTGTCGCCCTTGGCACGAAAGTGGGCCTGGCCGGTGAGCTGCGCGGCCTCGGCCTCGCCGCTGCGCCAGCCGAGCAGGCGGCTGTTGGCCGTGTCGCCGATCAGCAAGGTGTCCCCGCTGGCCGCGATCGCGTAGGGCATGTTGAGGGTGTCGGCGCGCGGCCAATAGGACGCCTGGTTGTGGTCGATGTGCGCGGCGTCGACCTGACCAAGGATCCGCTCGGCCGGCGCGTAGCTGCGCTCGGGGATCCCCGACCAGCGCATCACCCGGTTGTTGCCGGCGTCGGTGACCACCAGATCCCCCTGACAGATCGCCAGGTCGTGCGGCCACCGCATGCTGCGGGCGTCCGGGTCTCCGCCGCCGTTGTCGCTGCGCGCCGCCATGTCGGCCTGACCGAGCACCAAGTCCGCGGGCTGGCCGTTCGCCTCGGGCAGCGAGTTCCAGATCAGCACCCGGCGGTTGCCCGTGTCGGCGACGATCAGCCGACCATCATGGACGAGCACGCCAAACGGCCAGTGCATCGTCGCGGCCGAGACCTCGCCGCCGCGGTTGGGCTGCGAGCCGCGAAAGTCGGCCTGGCCGAGCACGAGGTCCGCGGGGGTGTTGTCGCTCGTCGGAACCCTATGCCAGATCAGCACGCGGTGGTTCCAGCCGTCGGCAACCACCAGACCGATCGCGCCAGCCCCCGCATCACCGTAGCGAGCCACGCCGGTAGGCACGTTGAGGGTGTCCGCTCGCGCGTCCCCGTCGTCGCCGCCGTTTCGACCCTCGGTGAAGGCGTCGGGCTGGCCGAGGATCCAGTCCGCAGGCGCGCCCTCCGAGCTCGGGCGGCGCGTCCACCCGAGCAGGCGATGGTGCCCGGTGTCGGCGACGACCAGCGGGCCCTCGGGCGCGAGCAAGGTCGCCCCGCGCGGACCGAAGAGCGAGCTGCGCGTGGGGGCGATCATCGGGACCAGCGGATCCGCCCCGCCGCCCAGCACCACCTCGGGGCCCCCCTCTGCCAGCAAGGCCGGCGCCGGCGGCCCGGGTGGAGCCTGGGGCACCGGCGAGAGCGCGACGCTCTGCGTCTTGCTCGGGGCCTCGCTCATGTCAGCACCTGCACCTGCACGCGCTCGCCCTCGACCCGGGCGGGGTAGCAAACCAGGGCCACGTCCGGCGCCGTCAGGCACTCGCCGCTGTCGAGGCGGTAGCGAAAGCCGTGGTAGGGGCAAGTCAGCACGCCGTCCTCGACGTAGCCGCCCTCGAGGGGCATGCCCAGGTGGGTGCAGGCGTTGGGGAAGGCCTTGATCTCGCCGCGGTGGCGGGTGAGCAGCACGCTCGCCGCGTCGAGCTCCACGGCCACGACCTCGCCCTCGCGCACGGCCTCGGCCGCGCCCGCGTCGATCCACGGCCGCGAGAAGGGGCTGGCTTCGATCACCGCGCCCGAGCCCGAGCCCGAGCCCATGCGCGCGCGGCCTTCGAGGCGCACCAGCTTGGGCGCCTCGGCGACGACCAGGCGGACCTTCGTGATCTCGGGGACCGCGGCCAGCACCGCCGCCTCCACGCCGTCGCGCAAGGTGGCGTCTTGAAAGGCGCAGCCGTCACAGCTCCCGACCAGGCGGACCTTGGCCGTGTCCCCCTCGACGCCGACGAGCTCCACGTCGCCGTCGTGCTGGGCCAGCATCGGCCGCACGCTGGCCAGCGCGGCCTCGACCCGCTCGACCAGCGAGGGCCCTGGGGCCGCGAGCAGGCCGTGGTAGTGCAGCACGTTGAACACCCAGGGGTCGTCCACGGCCTCGCGCAGGCCGGCCATGCCCTCGGGCCTGGCCTTGACCGCGCGGATGATCCGGCGAAAGGCCTCGGCCTGGATCGCCTCCAGGGTGCTGCGCACGGCCGACAATGTCGCGCGCTGGTTCTCGCTCCAGCCCTCGGTGATCGCCTCGAGGCGCTCGAGGTCGGCGACCAGCTGCTCGAGGCTGCGCCCCGAGGCGTCCGCTTTGGGCGAGCTCTCTGCGCTCACGCCCGCGCCCTCCCCTGCCCCGACGCCGCGTTTGTTGCCCGTCGGCTCACGGGACCTCCGCCCCGCCGCCGGTCGCCGCCCCGCGCAGATCCGCGTCGAGCTCCGCGGCCAGGCGCTTGACGATCTGCGCGCGGTCCGGGAGGTAGCAGCGCGCGAAGATGTCGCCCGCCTTGTGCAGCAGCGCGATGGCCTGGCGCAGGCGATCGGGGTTGCCCCGCTCGGGCGCGTCGACGTCGTCGGGCAGGTTCATCAGCGCGTTGGCCTTGTTGGCCAAGGTGTTCGCGAACTCGACAGGCGTGTCGTACTCGGTGCGCACCTCGAGGGCCGCGTCGTAGGCCTCGACGGCGCGCAGCAGGTTCTCCCAAGGATGGCTCGAGCGCATGGCCTGCAGGGCGTTGCCCAGGTTGTTCTGGAGCATCGCGTACTCGCTCGGATCCTCCTCGAGGGTCACGACCTCGAGGGCCTGGCGAAAGGACTGCACGGCCATGGCTTCGCGCAGCCCCTCTTTTTCCGGGGCCAGGCGCAGCGAGAGGTAGGCCGTGGCCAGGTTGTTGTGCAAGGTCGCGAACTCGCGCGGATAGTGCTGGGCGTCGAAGGTCCGCAGCGCTCGCTGGTAGGCCTGGACCGCGTCCTTGAGCGCAGCCATGCCCGCCGGAGCGAGGGCGTGGAGCACGAGGCCGTAGGACATCTCGACCTCGGCGACCTCCTCGGCGTCGCCGGCCTCGTGGAGCACCGGCAGGGCCTCGGCGAAGGCGTCGCGGGCCGCGAGCAGCTCCTCGACGCCGCTGCCGGGCATGCGTCGCAGGGCCGCGCCGCGCCCGGCGAGGATCCGCGCCCGCGCGACGGCGTCGCCCCCTTCACTTCCTTCACCATCCTGACCTGCGACCAGGGCCAGGGCCTCGTCGTAGAGGTAGAGCGCGTCGATCAGCTCCTGGGGATCACGCGGCTGCTTTTGCAGATCCGTGGCCAGCTCGACGAGGGCGTCGGCGCGCTGGATGGCCGGCTGCTCGCTCGCGCGCAGGCGCTCGACCGTGGCGGCCACGTGGGGACTGGGCGCTCGCGCGGCGGGGCTCTTTGGGGGCTGCGTCGTCATGACCAGGCAAGTGATAGCGCGTTCAAGCGACGCGCGGCGGATCGATGACCAGGGCGCCGAGCTCGCTGCTCCACTGCGCGGGACAGCTGTGCTCACCCTCGGCGTCCCATCCATGTGCGCGCAGGAACTCGCTGGCGTCGACAACGCGATCGCCGGCGGCCGTGCGCTGCTTGAGCAGCACCCCGCCGCTCATCGGCTCGACGGGGATCAGGTGCAGGCGATCGTCGCGGACCATGAAGAGCGCGGCCTCCCGCGCCTCGAAGTAGGCGGCGTAGACCTCGGCCGAGATCCGCAGCGAGCCGCGGCGCAGCCCCACGCTCACCGCTGGTCGGCCGGCGTGGCGGCGGGCGGCGTAGTCGGCCGCGTAGGCCAGCGCGCGCTGGTAGAGCTCGTCGGCGGCCGCGGCCACCGGCTCCGAGAGCGACAGCCCGAGCTCGACGCTGGCGGCCTCGACCAGCCAGACCGAGACCTCGGCGGGGAAGTCTTCACGAAAGATCCGCCGCCCGGCCGCTAGCGCGTGCTGCCAGCGAAAGTCGTGCAGCGAGAAGCTGGGGTCGTGGTCCTCCTCGAGGACCTCGCCGGGCACGTCGTAGATCGTCCCCGGCTGCGCGCCGCTGATGCAGGCGTCGAGGATCAGCAGCGCCTCGCTCCCGCGGGCTCGGAACATCACGTCCATGCCGCCGGTGCCCGTGTCGAAGGCGCGCACGCCCGGGACCGGATGACGCTCGAAGCGACGCAGCAGACGCTGCGCGACCACCACGCCCACGCCGTCGTCCGAGCGGTTGAGGTTGCCGCAGCCCAGGATCGTCAGCACGGATCACTACCCCACGATGAGAGACTCGCGGCCCCCGACCGAGTCGCGCTCGGCGGGAGCGTGGCTGCCTGCTCAGGCCGTGCGGAACTTGGCCAGCTGCTCGCCCGTCTTCTTGTCGTAGGCGTGCACGGTGCAGACCAGGCACGAGTCGAAGGAGCGGGCCACGTGACCGACCTCGATGGGGTCGCGCTTGTTGGCGATCGGGATCCCGAGCAGCGCGGCCTCGATCGGCCCCGGCTCGCCCTTGTCGTCGCGCGGGCCGACGTTCCAGGTGGTCGGCGCGATGATCTGATAGTTCTCGATCTTGCCGTCCTCGACCTCGATCCAGTGGGCCAAGGCGCCGCGGGCGGCCTCGGTCGCGCCCCAGCCCACGCCGTCGCGCTGCTTGGGCTTGATGTAAAACGGCTCGTCGAAGCGGATCTCCCGGAGGCAGCGCTCGGCCTGGCGGTAGAGCTTGACCGCCTCGTGCATGCGCGCGATCTGGCGCAGGTGCAGGCTCGCCCCGCCCAGGGCCTTGTACATGCTGAGGATCAAGGGATCCGCGTGCTGCCAGGCGTGGCCGTGGCTGCCGCCGGCGACGAGCTGGCGCGCGAGCGGACCAGCCTCGAGGCGACCATAGTCCACGTCCTTGACCGCCGTGCACCAGGTGTAGTTGCCGGCGAAGTCGGTCTCGTTGTTGGAGATCGGCTGGACGCTGCGATCGAAGGGGTGCACGTCCCCCTTGCCCTCGTTGTACCAGGCGTGGGTCGTGTTCTCGCGGCAGCGGTCCTGGGTCATCACCAGGTGCTTGTCGCTCGCCCCGTCGTAGATGCCGCTCTTCATCAGCACCGCGTCCTGGCGGTCCTCGATGGTCGGCTTTTGGTAGCGGTCCTCGTGCGGGAGGTAGCCCCAGGTGACGTAGCGGCCGAGGCCGCCGCCGTACTTGTCGAGGCCGTAGTCGACCCCCGCGCGATAGTAGAAGCCGAGGTCCGAGTTCTCGTGCTCCGGCTTCTCCTCGAGCCAGGCCATGAAGTCGTCGTGGGTCTGGATCTCTTCGTAGCGCTCCAGCGAGCAGCCCAGCCAGCACGGCTCGAGCCAGTTCTTGCGGAAGTACTCGAGGATCGCCCACGCCCGGGTGACGTCGGTGAGCGTGGGCGAGCACATCACCCCGCCGGGGACCATGTACGAGCTGTGCGGCCACTGCCCGCCGAAGAGCGCGTAGATCTCCACGGGCTTGGCGCTGATCGTCACCCCGAGCTCGTAGGAGCTCCCGGTGAAGGGCGAGAAGCGACGGCAGGCTTCCTCGTAAAACGAGCTGCCCTTGTACTTCTCGTTGACCATGTCGATGGCGTAGAGCGCGTAGAAGTAGCGCGGCTGGCTCTGCAGGGTCTCGACGATCTGACCGAGGTTGCGGGTGATGATCGCGTTGCGCGGGACCTGGGTGCCCCACGCCGTGTCGAGGGCCCAGGCCGCGCAGCTGAGGTGCGAGGCGCCGCAGATGCCACAGGCGCGCGGCGTGACCACGAGCCCGGCCTGCGGGTCCTTGCCCTTCAAGATCAGCTCGAAGCCGCGGAACATCTCCGCCTGCGTCCAGGCGTTGACCACCGTGCCGTCTTCGATCTCGACGCGGACGTCGAGGTCGCCCTCGACGCGGCCAACGGGTGAAATGTCGATGATTTCAGTACCCATCCAAACTCTCCATCAGACCACGAACATGTCGTCCTTGGCCCACTGCGGCGCCGCGGCCTTGCCTGCGGCGACGACGGTCAGATACGAGCGCTTGTCCATGCCGACCGGGACCTCGTTGGGCAGGCCCAGGGTGGTTGGCGTGGCGAAGACCGTGCCCGGCGCCAGATCGTGGTGCGGGAACTCGGGCTCGGTGCAGCCGATGCAGGGCATGCCCGCGCGGGTCTTGGACGACTGGCGGTTCCACAAGATCCGGTTGCAGGGCGAGCGCGTGAACGGCCCGCGGCAGCCGAGGTCGTAGAACAGGCAGCCGGTGCGCTGGCCGAACTCCGTCGCCGACACCTTGTAGGCGAAGTGCATGTTCCGCGTGCAGCCGGTCTGCGTGAAGCTGGTGAAGAATGTGGCCGGCCGGTGTAGCTCATCGAGAGCGAGCTCGCCGCCGCGACCCGTGGCGACCGCCACGAGGATCTGCGTGATCCAGTCGGGGTGCGCCGGGCAGCCGGGCACGTTGATCACGGGCAGGCCCGACTTGCTGCGGAAGTCCGCGCCCAGGAAGCCGCCGGCGTCGCGCTTGTGAAACTGCATGCCGGTCGAGTCGCTGGGGTTGGGCGGCGTAGCGGGGATGCCGCCCCAGGTCGCGCAGTCGCCGATCGCCACCACGTAGGTGGCCGCCTTGCTCAGCGCCTCGACCCACTTGGACATCGCCTTGCCGGCGAAGCGGTTCCACTCGCCCGTGCCGTTGGGCCCCTGGATGACGCTGCCCTCGAACACGAAGATGTCCAGGGAGATCTCACCGCTGAGGCATTTCTCGAGCAGCGCCTTGAGGTCGTCACCGAGCTCGACGCCCAGCGACGGGTGCCACAGCACGTTGATCCCAAAGTCGGTCACCAGGTCGCATGCGCTGGGTTCCTCGGCGTTGAGGAAGCTCATGGTGTTCCCAGAGCACGCGCCACCTTGCAGCCACAATACGTTGGCCATTGTTCCCTAGCTCCTCGCGTTCCCGTTTGCCGTGTCGCCTCGACGGGCGAGCACCGATACCGTTCGCATCGGCGTCAAGATACGCCGCATCCCACCGCGGGCGCCAGCCTCAACGACCCCGACTGATAATAAACCCAATCGAGTAGACACGGTGTCTAACTACCTGCGAGACTCTCCGCCCGATCGTCACGACCATTCGTGCGATAATGGGTGCAACGGCGATTTCACGCCTCCGCCAATTCCATGACCCCGCAAAACGATCGCAGCCGCGCCCCGGCGGGTGTCCAGCCCGGCCGCCGATCCGCTTCTCGCTAGCACCAGGAGGCCCATTTTGGCGTCGACGGACAACCTCGAAGAACGCTTGGATCGCCTCGAAGCCGGCCTCGAACAGGTGCTTGGCTTGCTTCGAATGCAGCAGGGTGCCGCGCCTCGGAGCCCTGGTCTCGCGTCGAATAACAATGTCATTGGGACCAATGGCCAGGGCAAAAAAGACCACGACGAATGTGATGACCATGTCGTCGCCAGTGCCTATGGCGAGGGCGTCCGCGCGCTGTCGACGACCTACGGTGACGCGACCATGCGCGAGTCCGTGGCCGAGCTCGTCATGCGCCTCGGTGAGCCCGAGACCCTGGCCTCGGTCACCCGCGTGATCGGCCTGCTGCCCGAGCTCGAGTACGCGCTCAACGCCGTGGCGGCCGGGCCGACGCTGCTCGACGAGGGCCTCGAGCTGGCGCGCGAGCGCATGCGCGAGGCCGGTGCCAGCGACCACGAGCTCCAGCGCCGCATCGACAGCGCAGCCAACACCTTGCTCGCGCTCAGCGAGCCCAAGACCACGCGCAGCCTCGGCCGCCTGGCGCAGCGCGCCCCCGCCCTCGAGCCCGTGCTCGACGCCGCCGCCCAGGCGAGCGCGGCCTTCTCTCGCGTCGAGGGTGAAGGGGCTTTCACCGCGCGCCTCGTCGACGCCCTCGTCGCCCTCGCCGACGCCGAGACCCTCGACGCCCTCACCCGCATCGCCGGCCTGGCGCCGCAGATCGAGTACGCCGTCAACGCCCTCGCGGCCGGGCCGGTGCTCCTCGAGGAGGGCCTCGAGTTCGCCCGCGAGCGCCTGGCCGAGAGCGGCGTCGACGATCATCAAGCCCGGCGCCGAGTCGACGCCGCCCTGCGCACGGCCATGCGCCTGAGCGAGCGCCCCACCCTCGACGCCCTCGCTCAGCTCGCGCAGCTGACCCCCACCTTGACCCCCGTGGCCAGCGGAGCCGCCCGCGCGTTCGCGGCCCTCGGCGCCGTCGAAGGCGAGGCCGCCCTCGCGGATCGCTTCGCCGAGACCCTGGTGCGCATCGCCGAGCCCGAGGTCCTCGACTCGCTCACCCGCATCGCCAGCCTCACGCCGCAGATCGAGTACGCGGTCAACGCCCTGGCAGCCGGGCCCGCGCTGCTCGAGGAGGGCCTCGAGCTCGTCCGCGGCAAGCTCGCGGGCAGCGGCGTGGGCGACCTCGATCGCCGCATCGCCGTGGCCGGCGAACTGCTCATCGGCCTGAGCGAGCCGGCCAGCCTCGCCGCCCTCGCTCAGCTCGGCGCCGCCTTGCCGGCCTTCGCCCCCGTGGCCAAGGCCGCCGCGGGCGCCATGTCTGCCCTCGCCGCCGTCGAGGGCGAGGCCGCCCTCGAGGCCCGGCTGCGCGAGACGCTGATCACCGTGGCCGAGCCCGAGGTCCTCGACGCGATCACCCGCATCGCCAGCTTGGCGCCCAAGCTCGAGTACGCGACCTACTTCCTCGCCGCCGGCCCCGAGCTGCTCGAGGAGGGCCTCGAGGTCGTCCGCGAGTTCATGGGCGACGCCGGCCACCGCGACATCGCGCGCAACGCCGAGGCCGTGCTCGCCGCCGGCATCGAGCTGACCGAGCCCAAGAAGCTCGAAGCCCTGGTCAGCCTGGCCAACGCCGTCGACCTCGACCGGCTCGCGGCCTTGGCCCAAAACACCGACCTCGACGCGATGCTGTCCACCCTCGAGCAAGCTGGCGCGATCTTGGCCGAGCCGGACAAGCGCGCGGCCATCGTCGGCCTGCTCGAGCTCGCCCCCCAGCTCGAGCGCCCGCTGCGAGCGCTGCCCGTGCAGCCCGCCACGATCCACGTGCTCAGCTCGCTCAACGAGGCTGTCGAGAGCGCCACCGCCAACGTGCATTCCGTCGGCCTCTTCGGCACCGTGGGCGCCCTGCGCGACCCCCAGATCCAGCGCGCCCTCGGCTTCATGCTCGAGGTCGCCAAGCGCCTCGGCCACGCCCTCGAGCAGCCGATCGCGGCGCTGCCCGCCGAGTCTTCGCCTGCCGACGCGAGCGACGGCGCGAGCAAAGGCGAAGATCGGGGTCAAGCTTAGACTCCACACCGAGAACGGGATCGACGACGTCATGTGTTTGGGAATTCCAGGTCAGGTGGTCGCCATCGAGGACGCCGAAAAGAAGCTCGGCGTCGTCGAGATCGGCGGCGTCCGCCGGGTCACGAACCTCGCCTGCGTCGTCGACGACGACCACCCCATCGCCAGCTGCGTGGGCGACTGGGTCCTCGTCCACGTCGGCTTCGCGATGAGCCGGGTCGACGTCGAAGAGGCCCAGCGCACCCTCGCGCTGCTCGAGGAGCTGGGCGAGGTCCAGGCCGAGCTCGAGGCCATGCGCGCCCAGGCCGGGGCCCAGCGCCCGCCCAGCGATCGCTTCCCCGGCCGCTCCGACTCATGAAGTACATCGACGAATTCCGCGACCCCGCCCTCGGCCGCCGGCTCGTCGAGCAGATCTCGGTGCTCGCCGAGGAACTCGCCGCGGGCCGCGGCGACGCCCGCCCGCTCAAGCTCATGGAGGTCTGCGGCGGCCACACCCACGCGATCTTCAAGTTCGGCCTCGACGAGCTGCTGCCGCCGAGCATCGAGCTCGTCCACGGCCCGGGCTGCCCGGTCTGCGTGCTGCCCGTGGGCCGAGTCGACGACGCGATCCACATCGCCAGCCAGCCCGGAGTGATCTTCACGACCTTCGGCGACGCCCTGCGCGTGCCCGGCTCGACGCGCAGCCTGCTCCAGGCCAAGGCCCAGGGCGCCGACGTGCGCACGGTCTACTCCCCCGTCGACGCCCTCGCCATCGCGCGGCAAAACCCCGAGCGCAGCGTCGTGTTCTTTGGCCTCGGCTTCGAGACCACCGCGCCCTCGACCGCCCTGACCATCAAACAGGCCCGGGCCGAGGGCGTCGACAACTTCTATCTATTCAGCAATCACATCACCATCGTCCCCACCCTCGAGGCGATCCTCGCCGCCCCCGACCTCGAGCTCGACGGCTTCGTGGGCCCCGGCCACGTGACCATGGTGATCGGCACCCAGCCCTACCAGTTCATCTGCGAGCGCTACAAAAAGCCCTTCGTGGTCAGCGGCTTCGAGCCCCTCGACGTGCTCCAGTCGATCCTGATGATCCTCCGCCAGCTCGCCGAGGGCCGCTGCGAGGTCGAAAACCAGTACGCGCGGCTGGTCCGCAGCCAGGGCAACGCCGTGGCCCAGGCGGCCATGGCCGAGGTCTTTCGTCCACGCAGCCACTTCGAGTGGCGCGGGCTCGGCTCGATCCCCGGCTCGGGCCTGGCCCTGCGCGAGGACTATGCCAGCTTCGACGCCGAGCAGAAGTTCGCCGTGCCCGCGCTGTCGATCGCGGATCCCAAGGCCTGCCAGTGCGGCGAGGTCCTCAAGGGCAAGCTCAAGCCCTGGGAGTGCAAGGTGTTTGGCACCGCCTGCACGCCGCAGACGCCGATCGGCTCGTGCATGGTCTCGTCCGAGGGCGCCTGCGCGGCCTACTATAACCACGGCCGGCTCACGACCCTGCGCCGCTCCCAGAGCGCCCTTTGATGAAGGACCACGAGCACCCACTCTTCCAACGCATCGAGCGCTGGCGGCGACGCGCCGGGCGGGTCCGCGACGAGGTCGTCGTCGCGGCCCATGGCGGCGGCGGCAAGGCCATGCGCGAGCTGATCGACGACCTGATCGTCGGCGAGCTCGGCGAGGGCGTGCAGGTCGACGAAGATCAGGCCCGCTTCGAGCTCGACCAGCTCGCCGGCCCCGGCGACCGCCTGGCCTTCACCACCGACAGCTACGTGGTCAGCCCGATCAGCTTCCCCGGCGGCGACATCGGGCGCCTGGCCGTCACCGGCACGGTCAACGATCTCGCGGTCAGCGGGGCCAAGCCGCGCTACCTCAGCTGCGCGCTGATCCTCGAGGAGGGCCTGGCGATCGCCGAGCTGCGCCAGATCCTGCGCAGCATGGCGGCCGCCTGCGCCGAGGCCGGGGTCCGCGTCGTCACCGGCGACACCAAGGTCGTGCCCCGCGGCGCCGCCGACAAGCTCTTCATCACCACCGCCGGCGTCGGCATCATCCCCGCCGGCGTCGAGCTCGGCGCCAAGCAGCTGCGCCCCGACGACGTCGTGCTGATCAACGGCTACCTCGGGGATCACGGCGCGGCGATCCTCACCGCCCGCGGCGAGCTGGCCCTCGACGCCGACATCCCCAGCGACTGCGCGCCCCTCAACGGCCTCGTCGACGCCCTGCTCGCCGAGGTCGAGGTCCACGCCATGCGCGACGTGACCCGCGGCGGGCTCTCGGCCTGCCTCAACGAGCTCGCGCTCTCGAGCGAGGTCGGCATGGTCGTCGACGAGCGCGCCTTGCCGGTGCGCCGCGAGGTCCACGGCTTTTGCGAGATCCTCGGCCTGGACCCGGTCCACCTCGCCAACGAGGGCAAGCTGGTCGCGGCCGTCCCCCCCGATCAGGCCGAGCGCGCCCTCGCGATCATGCGCGCCCACCCCCACGGCAGCCACGCCGCCGTGATCGCCCGCTGCCGCGCGGAGCCGCCCGGCGTGGTCACCCTCGACACGGGCTTTGGCGCCGAGCGCATCTTGGACATGCTCGTTGGCGAGCAGCTGCCACGGATCTGCTGATGCACGAGCTCTCGATCACCCGCAACATCGTCGCTACCGTGGCCGAGCGCGCCCGCGGGCGCACGATCACCGGCGTCACCTTGAAGATCGGCGAGCTCGCGGGGATCGAGCTCCAGGCCCTGCGCTTTTGCTTCGACGTCTGCGCCGAGGGCACCTGCCTCGAGGGCGCGACCTTGAACATCGAGTCGATCCCCGGGCGCGGGCGCTGCGTCGCCTGCGACGAGCAGGTGGCCCTGAGCGCGCCCATCGCGATCTGCCCGTGCGAGCGCCGGGCCCGGCTGATCATCGAGGCCGGCGAAGAGCTGCTGATTCACAGCATGGAGGTCAACTGAGATGTGTGGAACCTGTGGATGCTCCGAAGGCAACGTCGTCACGGTCAGCGGCCCCGAGGGCGAGCACACCCACGTGCTGACGGACGGCTCCGTGGTCACGCACAGCCACGACCATGGTCATGCTCATGATCACGGTCACGGTCACGGTCACGACCATCATCATGATCACGATCATCATCATGGTCACGATCATCATCATGGTCACGACCACCATCACGGGCCGAGCAAGGTCGAGATCCTCGAGGCCAAAGTGTTCGCGAAGAACGACCGCCTCGCCGAGCGCAACCGCGGGTGGTTCGCCGGCCGCGAGGTCCTGGCCGTCAACGTGATGAGCTCCCCGGGCTCGGGCAAGACCACCTTGCTCGAGCGGAGCTTGCGGGAGCTGGGCGAGACCAGCGTGGTGATCGAGGGGGATCAGGAGACCGCCCGCGACGCCGAGCGCCTGCGCGCGACCGGGACCCCCGTGGTCCAGGTCAACACCGGGACCGGCTGCCACCTCGAGGCCGACATGGTCTGGATGGGCCTCGAAGCCCTCTCGCCGCCCTCGGGATCCGTGGTCTTCATCGAGAACGTCGGCAACCTGGTCTGCCCCGCGCTCTTCGACCTCGGCGAGCACGCGCGGGTCGTGCTGTTCTCGATCACCGAGGGCGAGGACAAGCCGCTCAAATACCCGCACATGTTCAAGGCCGCCGACTTGGTGCTGATCACCAAGATGGATCTGCTGCCTCACCTCGACTTCGACATGGACGCGGCCAGGGCCTCGGTCGCGGCGGTCGCCCCGAAGGCGCGCTGCATCGAGCTGTCGACCAAGTCCGGCGCGGGCCTCGACGACTGGTACGCGTGGCTGCGCGCGGCCAAGGCTTCCGTGAGCAAGGAGCCGGCTAGCGTGTCTGGCTCCTAATCTGCGATCAGCCCGCCTCGGGATCGATGCAGATACCGATGTTCTCCATCTCCAGGGGCGCGGTGCCCTCGTCGAAGAAGGCCACGCACTGCGTGCCCTCGGTGGCGCACTCGGGCTGGTCGAGGTCGCAAAAGTGCCCACAGCACGCGGAGCCCTCGCAGCCCGGGATGTAGGCCGCGTCCAAGCAGATATTGTCCCGAGCGCAGTCGTTGATGTAGCTGCAGGGCTGGCCGGTGGGGATGCTCTCGCTCAGGGGCACGCACCAAAACGCGTCGCCGGTCCAAAAGCAGCCGCAGGTCTCGGGGCAGTCGTCCTCGAGGGGGGTGCAGACCGGCGTGCACAGCCCGAAGCCATTGAGGTCCTTGAAGAAGTTGCAGTCGTGCTTCGCGGGGCAGACATCTTCCTCGTCCCCCCAGTCACCGTCACCGTCACCACAAAAGGCCAGGCAGGTGCCCCAGCCGTCTTCCATCACGTCCCAGCACGTCGACCCCGACTCACAGGGATCCACGCGCTCGGGATAGGGCACCGTGTCCACGAAGCACGGCTCCCCAGCCGCCACGGGATCCTCGACCTCCTCCACGCACGCCAGCATCCACCCAGAGTCGTAGATCAGCGTGCACATCATCCCCGGACCGCACTCGTCGGAGCCAGGCACCTCGCAGCCGCCCGACCCCATGTCGGGCATGGACACGAAGGTGGCCCCTTCGTCGGTGTCCACCTCCGTGTCCGTGCCCGCCTCCCCTTCCCCCGTGCCGGTCTGGCCGCTCGCCTCATTCCCCTCATCGTCGTTCGCGTCGTCCGACACGTCTTCGACGGGCCCGCTGACGCTCGCAGGCTCTACGCACCCCATGAGGAAGCAACCAACCGGGACCAAAATACGCTTCATACGTCGCCTGACCTGCTCTGGAGAAAATAAAGCATACGAAACTAAACATTCAAGAAGCTAAATCAACCAAAACTATTTTCCCAAGACCTCATGAGGCGCCAATGACGCCGATCCATGGGAGCGTCAATGGGCGACCCAGCCACAGCATGGGCCACGCAGCGCGCTCGCACGGCCGCCGATACGCGAGACCGGAGCGCACTAGTGTGCGCGCCAGAGGACTTGAAGGGTCTCAGGCGCCGGACCGCCGGTTGCTGACGAGGCGCGAGGAGGGAGTTTGTCGGGCACAAATGACTGACGAGCAACGAAGTCAGCGGCCGGTGCTCCAAGCCTGGGGCCCTTCAAGTCCTCTGGCACGCACACTAGAGCGCCGCGGCGAGCTCGAGCAGCTTGGTGGTCGTCCGCCAGTTTCGCATGGTCGAGACCGTCCCCAGCTTGCTGTCGAAGTACGCACAGCTGAGCTTGGTCCGCGCCATCCCCTTGGGACAGTGCATGTAGATCTCGCTGCCCACGACCTCGTAGACGTCCGGCGGCGAGCGATCGGGATCGAGGCTGGCCACGGCCGCGGCGGTGGGCCGCTTGGCCAGGAAAGCCACGTGCAGGCGCGTGGGGTCGGACTCTTTTGAGAAAGGGTTGCTCTCGATCAGCTCGCGCAGCTGGTCGAGGCTGCGCGTGGTCACGGGGGCCTCGAAGCCAAGCTCGTCGGCGATCGCCTCGGCGACGGCGGTCGCCATGCCCTTGGCCGCGGCGGCGCTGGCCCGATAGACCACGTTGCCGCTTTGGATGTAGGTCTTCACGTCCTCGGCGCCCTGGTCCGCGAAGATCCGCGCGAGGGTCTTCATGGGCAGCTTGTGCTTGCCGCCCACGTTGATCCCCCGCAACAACGCCACGTGTACCTTGGATGCAGCCATCTCGGTGATTCTCTATGCGCGCGCGGTCCTTCGGGACAGCCATCCGCGCACGCGCGCGACCGCTGCCCGCAGGTCCTCGCTGGTGAAAAAGCAGGTGTAGGCCGCGACCGTCAGCGGCGAGAAGTACATGACGTAGACCGCCGCCTGAATCCCCAGGTGCATCAGCGCGCCGAAGCCCAGCATCGGCCAGCGGAGATCCGGCAGCCTCCAGCCCGGCTCGCCCGCGCGGCGCCGCGCTCCCCAGGCCGGCAGCCGCCGACCCACGGCCTCGAAGACCCAGTGGTAGACCAAGAAGAGCCAAAACCAGGTCTCCCAGTAGAGCACCACGAAGGTCGCGGGCTTGAACAGCCACGGCTGCAGCCGGGCCGCGAGCGAGCCCCACAGGAAGTGGCGGTTATAGGGGTTGAGGACCGTGTAGTAGATGGCCGTGCCGTCCTCGTGCCAGGTCTCGCCGGTCTTCTCGAGGCCCGAGGCGGTGTAGAGGATGGCGAGCTGAAGCTGAATCACGCGGCGGCACCACACCGGCACCGGGCCGCCCAGGCCGCGCCAGCGCGCGTCCAGAGAGAAGCCGCGGCCCGCGGGCATCAGCGCGACGAGGAAGCCAAGCATCAGCGCGAGCTGATCGGGGAAGGCGAAGAGCAGCGGGTTGCGGCCGTTGAGGCTGATCCAGACCACCATGCCGACGATGCTGCTGACCCGCGTGAACAGGCCCAGCGTCCACATCGCCAGGGCGAGCACGCCCACCGCCCAGATCGCGCGCACCGCCGTGGGGTCGCGGACCGTGAAGAACAGCGACCAGCGGCCCGGGAAGGCGATCTCCGCGAAGCGGCCGTTGATCATCGAGAGGTCCGAGAAGTACTCGCCGACGGCGCCGAGGTGGAGCAGGGCCGACAGACAGAGCACCCCCGCGACCACGGCTCGGACCACGCCGAGGGCGAGCGGATCTTCCTCGCCGCCGTTGAGCCGCCCCAGCGCCGCCCGCAGCCACGGGCCGAAGCCCCACGGGCCGAAGCCATGGTCCTGCCCGCTCACTGCCCGGCCTCCTCTGCTGCCTGCGCAGCCGCCAGGGCCGCGCCCGCGCCCATGGGGTCCGCGGCGATCATCTCGCGGATGATCTTCACCTTGCAGCTGGTGTCACGACCCTTGCGGATCTTGGGCGGGCCGAGCAGCGCGTCGCCCTTCAGGACCTTCTCCGGCGGCCGCACCCGGCGATAGACCCGGCGCAGCTCGACGCGCTCGACGGCGTGGCCGAGCCGAGCCTCGCGCATGCACAGCCCGCGCAGGTACCAGATCCGGTGGCGGTTAACCTTGTCGATCTTGCGGACGATGATGTGCTCCCACAGCTGCCGACGGTTGCGCTCCCAGGCCCACCAGGTCCCCCAGCCCTCCTCGACCAGGCGGCTCTCGGGCAGCACCCGCGCGTTGCCCTGGGCGTCGTAGGCGATGAGCTCCGGGTAGGCGTGGCCGCGGGTGGGGTCGGGGGCGTACATCTGCCAGCGCTGGCTCAGCGAGAGCGTGTGCATGTATCCGCCGAGCTGCTCGCGCTTGGGCTTCATGGACTCGGGCAGCGCGTCGGTGTGGATCGTGGAGAACACCATCACGGCCATGAGCAGCCCGGCGAACATCAGATTGATGACCCGGCGCAGGGCGACCTGTCCGGCCCACCAGCGCGCCGCCGCGACCTGGATCCGCGCCAGGTGCTGCCAGCTGCGCAGCGCCGGCGCGCCATCGCCCGACGCGTCGGCTTTGGCGTCCGCTTCGGCTTCGGCTTCGGCTTCGGTCTCGCTGTGATCTTGCTCTGGCGTGCTCACCGGGCCCCGACGCGGCGCCGGCCGAGCCCCACCAGGAGCAACAGGCCGAACGCCAGGCCGGCATCATATCCCCTGCCGGGGTCCGAGCTGCAAGCGCAGGAGCTGCCGTCATCCTCGACCGCGGGGTCGAGATCGTTGTCGGAGCCGAGGTCGAGCTGCTCGCTGGGCACGCTCGAGAAGTAGATCTCACGGACCACGGCGATGCTGCGCTCGGGGTTGACGAAGCTCAGGTGCAGGACCTCGCCGGGCTCGAGGCCGCGGATCACGATCTGCCGGCGGTCGTCGGACACCCAGGTGGGCTCGTAGATCACGTCCCAGTCGCCGCTGACCAGGGTGACCTCGTCGACGTCCTCGTTGGTGTCCTCGCCCTCGCCCGTCGACCAGCCCTGGCTGGTCAGCTGATAGTCGAAGGTGATCGCCGCGTCGGCGGACATGCTGCTGCGCTTGACCAGCAGCTGCGGGTCGAGGTCCGTGCTCACCGGCTGGCCGGCGGAGTTGCCCTTGGCCGAGATCTGAAAGGTGATCGTCAGGTTGTCCGAGCCGTCCGGGACCACGTGGCGGTACTGCATCGGCCCCGGCCACCACGGCGAGACCGAGTTGCCGGCGTTGGCCAGGTAGAGGTAGGGCGGATCGTCGAGGTCCTCGAGATCGCTGGTGTCGGTGACCCGCGGGCAGTCGACCAACCCGCGGGCCTCGAGCGCGCGCTCGAGCTGGCCGTACTCGTCGGCGGTCCACGCCCCGGCGTCGCGCTCGGCCGCGGCGAGCTCGAGCATCGCCGCCGAGATCTGCTCCATGCTCGCGTCGTTCCCGAGCATCGGCAGGGCGTCGAGCACGATGTAGTCGAACTTCGCGCCCACGCGGCGACGCGCGGCCCACAGCGCCGCCGAGAGCGGCTCGCTGTCGTTGTGCTCCTGGCCGGCCATGTCGCGCGGGCAGATCTGGTCGTTGTCGGAGTTGCGGATCCACCCGCGCCCGAGGGCCGGCCAGTAGAAGCCGACGTACTCGGCCATCTCCGGGCGCTCGGTGATCATCAGCGTGTGGTAGTCGGCGATCGCCTCGTTGATCGCCCGGGCGTCGCGCAAGAACGCGTCCTCGCGGCGGGTGTAGGTGGTCAGGCCGTCGGGGGTCAGCAGGCCCACGATCCCGTGGCCGAGCTCGTGGTAGACCACGTCGCCGTCGAAGCCGAAGTCCACGGCCGCGCCCTGACCAAAGAGCATCGTCGGGCCCTTGGTGATGTCGCACTGCCCCGAGTAGTAGGCGTTGTTGTAGGGCCCAAAGTCGAGCTCGGGGTAGCCGGGCGCGGGCTCGAGCCAGTGGAAGTTGGCGACCATGTTCGACAGCTCGCAGGGGAAGCCCTCGACCCCGCGCGCCTCGAGCTCCGAGAAGAATTTCTCGGCGTGGTAGTACATCGACAGCTCGGCGTAGGGATCCCTGGGGTCGATGTTGTCGGCGAGCACCGTGACGTTGGGCAGCTCGACGAAGAAGTCGCCCTCGGCGTCGGCCGAGACCACCTGCGTGGGGTAGCACTCGTCGTCGCCGCGCCAGGGCGCGTAGGACCCGGTCTCCTCGTCGATGCAGTTGAACATCCGCAGGCGCGTGCCGTTGAGGTAGGTCGCGTCGAAGCTCGCGCCCTCCTCCCAGTGCGTCGGCTCGGGGTCGAGGTTGGTCAGCGTGACGGTGATCGGATCGGGCGTGTGCTGCGGGTTGAACTCGAACACCTCGGCCTGGTTGGCCGCGAACACCAGCTCCTCGGCCTCGAGCACCCGCCCGGTCGCGGCGCTGATCCACACGCGCTGGCGGCTGGGCGTCGGATCCTCGCGGCTGCCCAGGCCCATGGGGGTCTCGATCTCCCAGGCCAGCAGCGGGCGACCGAGGACCAGCAGGTAGACGAGCTCGCCGGGCAGCTCGTCGAGGCCGTCGGCGCTCGAGCGTCGCGTCGCCGCGTCGCGCTGGTCGGCGCGCAGCTGCGGCCACAGCAGCCGGCGCGCGTCGTCGAGGCTCAGCCGGGCCTGGTCCGGGCGCAGCTGCGGCGCGGCCTCGGGGTAGCGCGAGGCCAGCACCCGCGCCTGCCCGAGCCCGTCGACCCGCGCCGTCTCGAAGCCCCCGCGCACGCGCAGGCCGTGCAGCCGCAGCCCGCGACGCTCGATGCTGACCGCGCTCGGCGGCCCGCCCAGGCTCGACGATCGGAGCTCGCCATAGTCCAGGGCGCCCTCGGCGATCCCCGCCTGCTCGCTCGCGCGCGCCAAAGAGGGCGGCTCGGCGGCCTCGGACACGCTCGGCCAGGCGAGCGTCAGGATCCCAAGCGCCAACACCCTCTTGAACGACGACATCGCGCTCAGGGTAGCACCGCGGGGCCTCGCCATCGCTCGCCATCGCGCCCGGTTGCGGCGGCGCCCGGCTCGGCGCTCACCTGCCCCTGGGACAAAAAGCGCGTCTCCCGCCAGGAGCCCGTGGTGAAACCCAGCGCGGCTCCTCGCGCTGGGATTTTCGTCGAGGGCGAGAAGCCAAAACGCCGCTGTACCGGGCGTACTGCAAGTTTTGGCGACAACGCCCTCGGCGAAAAGAGCAAGCGAGGTGTCGTGTTGGGCTTCACCACGGGCTCCTAGACGTCATCCCCTGCCCTCGTGTACTTCGATCACCCATGGTCAAGAAGATCGCCATTGGCCTGCTCGCCGCCGTCGCGCTGGCGATCGTCGTCGTCCTCGGCATCGCCGCGACCAAGCCCGACACCATCCACGTCGAGCGCAGCCGGGTCGTGCAGGCCACGCCGGCCGCCGTCGCGCCCTTCGCCAGCGACTACACCCGCTTCACCACCTGGATCCCCTGGACCGCCCTCGATCCCGACCAGCACGTCGAGTTCTCCGATCCGCCGGCCGGCGTGGGCGCCTGGTACACGTGGAGCGGCGACGAGAACGTCGGCTCGGGGCGCATGGAGCTGCTCTCCTTGTCCGAGTCGCCCACCGAGTTCGAGGCCGTGCACCAGCTCGAGTTCATCGAGCCGTGGCCGAGCGTCGCCCGCAGCACCTTGCGCGCCGAGGCCCTCGACGACGCGCGCATCGAGCTCACCTGGAGCCTCGACCAGGACGCCGACTTTGGCACCAAGGTCATGCTCGTCTTCCTCGACATGGACGCGATGATCGGCGCCGACTTCGAGGCGGGCCTCGACGAGCTCGCCCAGCTCGTCGAGACCAAGAGCTAGGAGCCCGTGGTGAAACCCAACACGACACCTGGCTTGGTCTTTTCGCCGAAGGCTTTGTCGCCAAAACTTGCAGTACGCCCGGTACAGCGGCGTTTTGGCTTCGCGCCCTCGACGAAAATCCCGGCGCCAGGAGCCGCGCTGGGTTCCACCACGGGCTCCTAGCCAGGCGCAAAAACTTGGGCGGACAAAGGTTCAGCGGCTAGGCTCGGCCCGTGGCTCCACGCCTGCTCTCGCCTCGCCGCGCCCCGCTCCTGCTCGGGGCCATCGCCCTGCTCTCGGGCCTCGCCACCTACGCCCTCGATCCCCGCGCCGACGAGGGCACGGCCAAGGCCAGCCCGCCGAGCGCGCCCGCGCTGCGCGAGCCGCCGCCCGCGGACGCCAAGCCCGAGGCGCCCGCGAGCTTCGCGGGGAAGATCGACGCCGTCCTGGCCGAGGCCGGGCTCTTCGCCCTCGAGCCTGCGCCCGAGAGCGCCGGCGCCCGCATCGGCCTGGTCGTCCTCGACCTCGAGCGCGGCGAGACCCTCTACGCCCGCAACCCGGATCTGGCCCTCAACCCGGCGAGCAACGCCAAGCTGCTGACCACCGCCGCGGCCCTGAGCGAGCTCGGCCCCGAGCACCGCTACGCCACCCGGCTGTGGACCGACGCGACCATCGACGACGGCGCGATCCAGGGCCCGCTCTATCTCCAGGGCGGGGGCGACCCTTCGCTGGTCACCGGGGAGCTCTACGAGCTCGCAGGCGAGCTGCGCGGCCTGGGCATCCGCAAGATCCAAGGGCCGATCATCGTCGACGCCGGCCGCTTCGACCGAGACGGCCTGCCCCCGGGCTTCGACCAAAAGACCGAGTTCGCGTCCTACCGCGCCCCGGGCGGGGCGATGTCCGTCAACTACAACACCTTCGAGGTTCACGCGGCCCCCGGCGAGGCCGTGGGCGGCGCCCTGCGCTTCGTGGTCGAGCCGCCCGTGGACGACATCGTGATCGCGAGCGAGGCCCAGACCGTCGCCGGCGGCCGCAACAAGCTGTGGGTCAGCAGCGCCGACAAGCGCGGCAAGACCACGATCACCTTCCACGGTGAGATCGGCGTCGACGCGCCCCGGGGCAGCTACCGCTACCCGGTCAGCGACCCCTCGCGCTACGCCGCCAGCGTCCTCGCCCTCGCCCTCGAGGAGCGCGGCATCAAGCTGCGCAAGACCACCCCGACCACCGGCGAGGTCCCCCAGGACGCCCGCCTGCTAGCGACCTCGCGCTCCGAGACCCTGTCGGAGCTGTGCCGCGCGGTCAACAAGTGGTCGAACAACTTCATGGCCGAGCAGATCCTGCGGACCTTGGCCCCGGGCGAGGGCGCCACGGCCGAGGCCGCCCTCGAGGTCCTGCGCGCCTATAGCCGCGAGATCGGCATGGACCAGCGCGGACTGGTGATCGGCAACGGCTCGGGACTCTACGCCAACAACCTGGTCAGCGCCCACGCCATGACCCAGCTGCTCGCGGCCGTCTACGCCGACTTCCGCATCCGCAGCGACTACCTCGCCTCCTTGGCGATCATGGGCCGCGACGGCACCACCCGCTCGCGCCTGCACGACAGCGCGGCCTCCGGCTGGATCCGGGTCAAGACCGGCACCCTCGACGACGTCTCGGCGCTCTCGGGCTACGCCGGCAGCGAAGGCAGCGCGGCGCCCCTGGCCTTCTCGATCTTGATGAACGGCCTCGAGCGCCGCGACCGTGGCCAGGCCCGCGCGGTCCAGGACGCGGTCGCCGAGCTCGTCGCCGCCGAGGCCGTGGCCCGGCGCGCTCGGGACTAGCCGGAAACTCCTGAAGCTGCGCTGGTGCTCGCACCCGAGCCGCGCGCGCCCTCTTCGCGAGTACTCCAGAATACGTCCTGATCCAAAGGTCATTGTCCGACTGATGGATCAGTGGCGACAGCAGTCGCCCCTCTGGGCCAGAGGCGACGCCAGTGTCCGGCCTTACGCCAGGCATCTCGAGTCGCCAGTGGGGCCCTACCCACATATCCTTGGATAATGAGAATTACGTAAGCTTGGATCATGGTTTGCATTCCATTCAAAACATGCCTGCTCAAAGCGCACAACTGTCAAAGCTCGTCCATGGCTGGCTACTCCCGATGGTGCGCTCCTTGCCTCACCGCATCGCCAGCCGCCGCAAGGCCGAGCGCCGCGAGACTCGTGAGCGCACCAAGCGCCTCCGCACCCTCTCCGACACGGACGAGAGCGGAAAGCCCCTCCTGGCCCGGCGCTCCATGGGCTTTCGAACCCTCACCGACATGCGCCGCTCGGCCATCGAAGGCTGAGCACCGCTCGCAGGCTGTCGGAGAGGTCCCCGCGGACCGCTGACCTCTCCGACAACTTGCCAGCCGCCCGAGTAGCCCGCCCCTTCGGCGGGCTACTGCGCTTCGAAGGCCCCGATGCTCGGCGGGTCCGCCCGCGTGACCCCGGCGAAGTCGAGCGCGGGGGCCTCGGCTGCGGTCACGCCCGCGCCAGCTGCCGGCGAGCTCGCGCCGAGCTGAAAGCTCTCGGCGTCCAACGTGCCCGCGAGCGCCCCCAAAAACGCCGGGTCCGCGACCACCGAGTCCGGACCCACGAAGACCTCCCCAGCGTAGTAGCCGGTCGCGTCCTCGGGATCGATGAACCACAGCAGGTTGTGGCCCAGGCGATCGAAGCTGGTCAGGGCCAGGTCCTCGTTGTCGTTGTCGTCGGAGGCGAACACCGGGCCGTCCGCGTTGACACAGAGGTTGTCCTCGAACACCAGCTGCGCGGTCGCGTCGGCGACGAGCGCGTCCGCGTCGAGGCGGCCGCAAGCCCAGCGCATGTTGTAGAAGGTGTTGTGAACGGCGGCGATGCGCGACAAGGTCGCCGTCGCGCTGCCCCAGTTGTAGGCGAAGACCACGCCCGAGCTGCCGAAGCCCTCGGGGCGATCGAGGCTGCGGTAGACGAGGTTGTTGGCGAACACCACGTCGTGGAGGTGGCCGCCCGACTCCCCCGCGGCGGCCATGCCCGCGCCGTCACAGTCGTAGACCTCGTTGTTGGCGAACACCACTGGGCCCACGTCCGCGTCCCAGGCGTCGGCGTAGAGGCAGCCGCGGTTGATGTCGTGGACGCGGTTGCCGACCACGTAGACCTCGCGCGGCCCCTGGGGCAGGCCGCTCTCGGCCGTGCTCGTCTCGCCCCCGCCCTTGATGTCGATGCCCTCACCGCCCTGGGAGCCGGGGCCGCCGTTGAAGACCTCGTTGCCGACGAGGGCGACGCGCAGCGAGCTGCCCGCCACGCTGATGCACTCCTGGCCGCCGTCGTTGCAGGCCAGCTCGATCGCGTTGTCCTCGGCGGTGATGTCCGAGGACGACCAGATCCCCAGGCCCGAAGACACGCTGTCGTAGGTCTCGCAGCCCTCGATGACCACGTGGTGAGCCAAGCTCGCGGCGATGGCGTTGTCGCTCGAGTGGATGATCCGCAGGCCCGAGATCCGCACGTAGCCCGCGTCGTGCACGTGGACGAGCCCGCGCACCCACTGGCCGACCTCGCCCTCGTCGAGGTCCACGCCCGCGCCGTCGAAGACCACCTCGCCGTCGCCCGCGGCGTAGATCGAGATGTAGCGCTCCGCCTCTCCCGACACGGTGATCGCCACCCGCTCGCTGTAGGTTCCAACATGAATCGCCACGCCGTCGCCAGGCGCGACCGCCTCGAGGGCCCGGGACACGCTCGCCCAGGGGCTCGCCTCGCTGCCGTCGCCAGCAGCGTCGTCCCCCGCAACCGCCACGTGCCAGACCGTCCCGCTCACCTCGTCGGCGCCGGGGTTGAAGTCGGGGACCTCGAAGCCGATCGCCTCACCGCTATTCTCATCGGCCCCCTCGTCCTCCGAGCCCGGGCTGCAGGCCGCCAGACTCCACGTCGCCAGCGACACGACAGCCAGCGCAGGAGCTCGCCGGCGCACACCCTCTCCCTTCATGCTCATGGTCATGGTCATGGCGCGACTCCTACCAGGAAGCGCGCGCGAGCCGGGGCCCAGGGCGTGTCGCAGGGCACACCATGACAGGCGCAAAAAAGCGCCCCCCCCCCGACCCCAAGGGCGGCTTCCCGCAAACCATCTCGATCGCCGAGCGCCGGGGCAGACCCATGTATCCTCGGACGCACATGGCCAACTACGACTGGTATTGGACGCGGGTCAGGTCGCTCGACGAGGTGCTGCCGGGCTTCCGCGCCCGCCTCCTGCAGTTCCACGACGATATCAGCGATGCCTTCTTCGAGCGCGCCGACGCCTGCGCCCCAGGCCTGATCCAGGACGCCCACGAGCACGGCGAGTTCGAGCTCGAGCTCGGCCTCCGCGTCAGCCACATGAAGTCGCGGATCTTCAAGCGTAGCGAGGGCCTCAGCGCGTTGGCGGACGCCATCGCGCTGCTGGAGTTCGCCCATAGACCACAGACGGCGAACAACCCCTTCGCCGTGTGTGCCGTCGATCTGCTCATGTCCTGCTACCACACCGTCGACGAGGCCGGCTACGCCAACGAGCGCGTCGCCGTGGCCGAGGAGGCCCTCGCCAAGCTCGAGCCCAGCGCGCAGTGCTTCACGTGCATCAACCACGCCTACACCTGCGCGCTCGTCGACGCTCGACGCTTCGAGGACGCGCTCGCTGCCGTCGCCCACTATCGCGAGGTCGAGGTCGACAGCCAAACGAACAATGCGGCCAAACTCCTGGCTCCACTCGCCGCGATCGCGCTCACGGCTCTCGGACGCCACGAAGAAGGTCTCGCCGAGCTCGAGGGCATGCGCGCCCGCGGGGTCGAGCTGGGCGAGTACGACCAGGTCCTCGAGGTCCTCCTGCTCGCGCGCCTCGAGCGTGGCGACGAGGCCTGGGCCCTGCTCGAGCGCCTCGACCTCGGCGAGCTTCGTCTCACAACGGCCTGCGAGTACGGGCGCGCGCTGGTCGTGCTCTCGCGTGGGCCCACGGCCCCACGCTGCGACGCACACCTCGATCGACTGTGGACCCTGCACGAGCGCGCCTGTGAGCGCGAGATGTACTACTACGCGACGATCATCCTCCAGACCCACGCCACGGTCGCGCTCGCCCGGGGTCGAGTCGAGCTCGCGGCGCGGGCCATCGACGCCGCCCAGCCCATCCTCGGACGCCTGCGCTCGCCGGCGCGGATGCACGCCAAGTTCGCCGATCTGCGGGTACGCCTCGCAGCAAAATAGCGACCCCGCCGCGAGGGCAGCACCCGACCAAGCCGGGCAGTTTGGGGACCCCAACCGTGGATGGGGGCCCCAAACTGCCCGGCCACGCGTTCGACTGACACCTCGAACAGGTCGAGGCGACACCCGAGGCCCGCGCGCATGCGGTCGCGCTCGCCCCAGCCCTCCCGCCCTCGACAAGGAGCCCACCCGTGTCACCACTCGAGCCCATCACCTCCCAGCCGATCGGCGCGCTCGCGGTCGAACTGCGCTGCGCAGACGGACCAGAGAACGCCTGGCAAGTCCGCAGCGCGCACATCTCCGAGGCCATCGACGAGCCCTATCAGATCGAGCTCGAGCTGAGCTCCTCCGCGGCCATCGACCTCGAGGCCCTGCTCGGGGCCGACGCGGAGCTCGTGCTCCTGCGCGAGGGCCTCGAGACCCGCCACAGCTACGGCGTGATCGCCCGCATCGACGACCTCGGCGGCCACGATCACCGCTTCCACTACGCCCTGCACCTCGTCCCCGCCCTCGCGCTCCTCGATCAGGGCCAAAACTCGCGGATCTTCCAGCACCTGTCGGTCCAGGACATCGTCAAGCAGGTCCTCGACGAGGCCCTGGCGCCCTATGGACGCAGCGTCGACCTCGGCGCGCTCTCCCGCGGCGCCGCGCCGCGCGAGTATTGCGTGCAGTATCGCGAGTCCGACCTCGACTTCGTGGCCCGGCTGCTCGAGGAGGAGGGCATCGCCTACGACTTCGTCCACGAGCACGGCGCGGGCGTCGAGTGCATGACCTTGCGCGACGACAACATGCAATACGCCGAGTTCGAGAGCCTCGACGGCGACGCCGAGGTCCCGCTGATCCTCGACCGCGCCGACCAGGCCTCGCGCGAGTCCGTGGTCGAGCTCGGCCTCGCCCGCGAGCTGACCGTGACGGCGATCCTCCAGCGCGACTTCGACTGGCTCAGCCCCGCGGACCTGCTCTCCGAGCCGAGGCACGAGGCCGACGCCCGCGGCCGCGAGCGGCGAATCTACACCCACATGCGCCGGCGCTACCTCGACGACGACCTGGCCGAGCGGGTCGGCGATCAGCTGGCCGCCGCGCGCAGACACGAGGCCCAGCTCTTCGGCCGCGGCAACGTGACCGGCTTCACCCCCGGCCAGCGCTTCGAGCTGGTCCACGCGCCCCCGGAGCTCGAGGGCAGCTACCTGATCACCCGCCTGAGCCACGTGTTCGTCAGCGAGGGCGACGGCCCGGCGCGCTACCACAACGAGTTTCACTGCATCCCCGCGCAGACCGAGTACCGGCCGCATCGCCACACGCCCAAGCCCCGGGTCCACGGCCCGCAGACCGCGACCGTGGTCGGCGACGACGAGATCCACACCGACGAGCACGGGCGCATCCAGGTCCAGTTCCACTGGCAAGAGACGCCCAGCTACGACGCCGACGCCTCGTGCTGGGTGCGCTGCGCCCAGCCCTGGGCCGGGCTCGGCTGGGGCGTGCAGTTCATCCCCCGCGTGGGCATGGAGGTCGTCGTCGAATTCCTCGAGGGCAACCCCGACTGCCCGCTGGTCACCGGCTGCGTCTACAACGGCGACAACCCGCCGCCCTTCTCCCTGCCCGAGAACAAGTCCCAAAGCGGGTGGCGGACCAACTCGACCCCGGGCGGCGGCGGCTACAACATGCTGCGCTTCGAGGACGCCGCGGGCCGCGAGCAGATCCACATGCACGGGCAAAAGGATCTCGACATCGTGATCGAGAACGACAAGACCTCGCTGGTCAAGCACAACGAGTACATCGAGATCGGCAACAACCGCACCAAGGTGGTCGGCCACGACGAGACCTCGAGCATCGTCAACGACCGCAAGATCACCGTCGGCAACGACCACGACGAGATCATCGGCGCCAACATGACCCTGGGCGTGGGCAAGAACCGCACCGAGATCATCGGCGCCAACCAGACCCTGAGCGTGGCCCAAAATCAGACCGAGACCGTCGGCGCGAGCCGAACCGAGGCCATCACCCAGGCGGCCACGCAGACCGTGGGCGAGGGCAAGACCGTGCTCGTGGGCGAGGCCTACTCGCTGACCGTGGGCGAGGCGATGACGACCACCGTGGGCGGGGAGAGCAGCGAGACCGTGGCCGAGGACAAGACCGTCCAGGCCAAGAACATCCGCGAGAGCGCGGCCGAGGACAAGCAGCTGAGCACCGGCGGGAAGTTTGGCCTCAGCGCGGAGAAGGAGATCGCGGTCGTCGGCAACAAGACGGCGCAGATCACCATCGAAGACGAGCTCGTGGTCGCCTGCGGGGACGCGTCGATCACCTTGAAGAAGGACGGCACGATTGCGATCTCGGGCAAGAAGATCAGCATCGATGGCAGCGGGGACATCAACATCAAGAGCAAGAAGAACGTCAACACCAAGGCCAAGAAGGTCAACCAAAACTGAGCCTGCGCGGAGCCAGGCCCGCGTCTCCTCCCGCGCGCGACCTCGACTGCGACGCAGCGCCCAGGCCCTCCACCTGGAACGCTGCGCTCACACGCCTGCGCCCATACCCGCGCCGGGTGAACACGCCTAGGAGCCCGTGGTGAAACCCAACACGACACCTGGCTTGGTCTTTTAGCCGAGGGCTTTGTCGCCAAAACTTGCAGTACGCCCGGTACAGCAGCGTTTTGGCTCCGCGCCCTCGACGAAAATCCCGGCGCCAGGAGCCGCGCTGGGTTCCACCACGGGCTCCTAGGACTACTTGGTCATATGGGGATCGACAACGATCCCCATCTGTGATCTGCTACGGGGGTGACTCCAGAACAAATCTCCCGGGTGGGGGCCGAACTCGAGGAGTTTCTCGGCTACATCACTCATCAGATGGGTCGCAGCGAGCGGCGCGAGGCCCTCGCCAACTACATGCGTGGGCTTCTCCTCGATGGCGAGCGCAAGAGCATGGTGCCCATCGCTCAGCGCCTCGCAGCCGCGCCCGGTGACAGCGAAGCCATCCGCCAGCGACTCCAGCAGGCGATCTCGATCGCTGATTGGGACGAGTGGGAGCTGTTTCGCCGACTCGCCCTGCGCGTCGAGGACAAGCTCCCGGGCCTCGACGCCTTCGTCATCGACGACACCGGCTTCCCCAAGAAGGGCAAGCACTCCGTCGGGGTGCAGCGTCAGTACTCGGGGACGATGGGCCGCGTCGACAATTGCCAGGTCGCAGCAAGCCTCCACCTCGCCAGCGAGGCGGGCGGCGCTTGCATCGGCATGCGCTTGTTTCTTCCCGAGGTCTGGGCCAACGACCCAAGGCGCCGGACCAAGGCAGGCGTCCCCGAGGAGCTCTCCCATCAAACGAAGCTCGAGCTCGGCCTCGGCATGCTCGACCGCGCCCTCGAGTGGGGGCTCGCGCCTCGACCGGTGCTCGCCGACGCGGCCTACGGCGACTCGACGGAATTCCGCAAGGGACTCGAAGAACGCGGGCTCCACTACGTACTGCGCATCTCCGGCAACGCGGTCGTATGGCCGCCAGGGACGTGCCCGAGCCCTCCTCCGTCCAAAGCTCCCGGCACCAGGGGCCGGCCACGAACAAAGTGGGTCTCCCCCGAAGGAGTCGAGCCCGTCTCGGTCGAAGAGCTGGCGAAGAGCTTGCCTGCTAGGCGCTTCCGTCACGTCGAATGGCGCCACGGGACGCGCGGGCCTCAGCGGCGGCGCTTCGCGGTGCTACGCATCCGAACCGCGCACCGGCATCGGTCAGGGCACCCACCGGGTGAAGTGCAGTGGCTGCTGTGTGAGTGGTCCTACAAGAAGAAGGAGCCAACCGCGTTTTATTTGTCGAACTTGCCCGCGAAGACCACGGTCAAGAGGCTGGTCTACCTGGCCAAGCTTCGCTGGCGGATCGAACGGGACTACCAGGAGATGAAAGGGGAGCTCGGCCTCGACCACTTCGAGGGACGAACATGGCGAGGCTTCCACCACCACGTCGCCCTGGTCGCCGCAGCTCACGCCTTTCTCACGCTCCACCGCGTGATTTTTTCCCCGGAGGACCCGGAGGCGGAAAGCACAGCGAGCCGAGCCCGGGCTGACCATCCAGGCATTCCGAGCGTTGCTACAAGTGGTCTTGCTTCACTTGCTGGGTCACTGTCCCATGTGCGGACGTGACATCGACCCACGGGGGCCACCGATCAGGCCCTCGCGGATGTGATCAAGTCGTACTAGAGCGGCGACCAGTTTGAATTCGGTGAGCTACGCCGCATTTGCCAGCTTCGGGCACTCCAGCTCATGCTGGATGACCTGCAGATTGACGAGCACTGCCGCTCGCGTGGAGTCGTACTCATTCTTGCGCATGCCGAGGTAGCGAGCTCGGTTGCCTTGGCGCTGGCCGACATGAGCGAGCGTATGCTCGACGACGACGCGCTGTCGCAGTCGCGCGCGTCCGCGCGGTGCTCGTTGGAGGACCCGTAGTTTCGCTTGCAACGGCTCGTTGGCGGCGATTCGGAGGCCTCGGCCCCGGTCCGAGGTCGTGCACTTGGGCTTGAGCTCGCAGGCGTTGCAGACATCAGCCTCGAAGCGGGCGCTCTCGCCGAGGAGCATGGGTTGGGTCTGTCCCCCTGGGCAGGTCACCGTCTGGCTGGCGAAGTCGAGGCTGAAGTCGGTCTTGGCGAATTTGTCGCCGTTGGACTGCCGCCATGGCTTGCAGATGACCTCGACGCCGCTGGCCACGAGTTCGGGGACGTCCGAGCTCTCGATGTAGCCCCGGTCGAAGTGCAGGCTCGCGAGTTCGAGGCCCAGATGTTCGACTCGGTCGACGAGCGTGGGGAGGCTGTCTTTCTCCGGCTGGTTCGCCGGAGCCACCGTCACAGCGAGGATGAGCTTGGTGTGAAGACTGACGACGACGTGGCGCTTGTATCCGTTGAAGGACTTCGTCTTGGTCTTGCGACCGTGACGCATGTCGGGGTCCTCGACGGACACACGCCGGTCTTTCGCCACGCCCCGCTTGATGCGCTGGCCTCCACGGTCGGGGTCGGGCTCGAGATCCTGTCCACGTAGCTGCTCGAGTAGCGCGAGCTGGTCTTGCAACGGAGGCTTGCTGCTCTCGCTCGACAGGTTCGTCTCGACCCACTGTTCGAGCGTCTCAATCTGTCCGAGCAAACGGTTCAACGCCGCGCTCTTGGCCGCAGGGTTGGACCAGTCGATATCGAGCGCCTTCTTGATGCTCGGCTCCGCGAGCAGCGGGATGCCGAGCTCGTCGACGAGCAGCTCCGCCGGTCGAGCGCGTAGCTCGGCGACGCACAGCACGACCTTCCACGCCGCGTGAGCGAGGAGGTTGAAGGTGTCCTCGACCCGACCCGCACCTCGAAGCGGGCTCGAGTCCACGGCGACGTCGAGCTTCTTGGGCAGCTTCTTGAAGTCGAAGGCGCCAGTTCGCTTGGCGAGCTCCCGAGTGCGCTCGAGCAGCTTGCGGTCCATGTCGTGAGCGATGAGCCGCTCGCGGAAGTTGAACAGCGAGCCCTGGGAAAACGGCGGGTCATCGCAACCAAGGCAGCCGAGGACCAGCTGCCATCGAGCATCACAGGCGGCGAGTTCGACGGCCTCCGAGTCCGACGCGTTGGAGTAGCCCTGAAGCAGTAGGGCCATGGCGAGCAGTGCGGGCGGCATCGGGTTCTTCCCGGCTCCGGTGTCGCGGTACATCTGCTCGAGTTCGGCTTGGAAGTCGTCGTCGAACAGCTCGAGCCGGTGGTCACACAGGAAGCCAAACAGCTTGCGCTTCTTGCCGACGCGCTTGCGGATGCGGGCTTCGCGGGGAGACAGAGTGACGGGAGGGTTCCAGCGGGGGAGCGTCATGCGTGGCCTCGTGCGAGGCCTACGGGATCACGACCGCCAGACGTTGTCGAACCGCGCCGCTAAGCGATCGGAATCTATTAACAATTCAAACTGATCGCCGCTCTAGGGATCGTCCGTGGGCGCAGCCTCATCCTCCCCCGCGCCATCACCATCACCATCGGTCTCGGCGCGCGCCTCCTGAGCGGCGATGCTCCCGCTTTGGGAGTCGATCGAGAACGCCTCGCCGTCCCAGCGCAGGCTGATCCGCCGCCAGCTCACCGCCCGCGCGGGCACCAGGCCCGCGTGGCGGACGACGAGGGGCGCGTCACCTCCGGGCTGCAGGGCGTAGAGCCCCGTGCCCTTGGCGTCGACGCGATCGCTGGCCAGCTGCGCGGGGGCGCCCGGCTCGGGGACCAAGACCAGGTCCGCGCCGAGCTCGTCCCAGACGAGCAGCTCCCAGGTGCTCGCGCCCTCGAAGAGGTTGAGAGCGCGCAGCTCGGCCTCGAGCTTGGCGCGGGGCAGCTCGAGATCCGAGCGCAGCAAGTCGGCGAGGATCACCGCCGCGTGCACCCTGGCCCAGCGCCGCGGATCGTCGGCCCCGGGCCTGCCCTCGCCGGCGTAGACGCGCTCGAGCAGGCGCAGGGCCTCGTCCGTGCGCCCGGTGCCCGCCGCCGCGCGAGCCAGGCGGATCGCCGCGTCGGCGCTCTCGTCGATGTCCATGAGCCGCTCGTACTGGCGGTAGGCGTCGGCGAACCACCCGTGGCGCAAGAACAGATCCCCGAGCAGGCTGCGGTTGGCGACGCTGTCGGGGGCGTACTCGACGATCTCCGAGTAGAGCCGCCGGGCCTCGTCTTCGCGGCCAGCGTCGACGAGCAATTCGCCGACCACGACCACGAGCTCCGAGGTCAGCAGGCCCTGATCGCGCAGGCTCAACCCGCGAGAGATGGCCTCGTCGCGGCGCCCCTGGGCGACGAGCTCGGCGATCATCCGGCGCTCGCCGTCGGGGTCCCCCGGGGCCGCGAGCAGGGCCTGGTCGATCAGCTGGATCCGCCGCTTTGGGTCGTCGGTGGTCAGCAGCTGGCCGTCGAGGGCGTACCAGTCGACCGTGCTGCCGAACTCGGCGTAGACGACGGCGGCGATCAGCCCGGGATCGACGAGCCGGCGCAGCAGGGCCTGGGACAGGAAGGTCAGCGCGTCCTCGTCGGCCGAGAAGTGGCCGAGGAGCTGGCGGATCTCCTCCTCCGTGCGCGCCCGCGCGGCGAGCAGCTCGAGGAAGGCCTTTTGCTCGCGCCAGCGCTGGATCTCGCAGGTCGCAACAGCGACCTCGTAGGCCCGCAGGCGGGCGTTCATGGTCGACTGACGATCGAGCTGGCGCGCCCACATGTTGCGGCGCGTGCCCAGGCCGCGCGTCGACGCGTCGCTGCACGCCGCCGCGGCCAACGGCTCGACGCCGCTGCTCGAGAAGCGAACCTGGCCGCGATAGCGCCGACGAAGCAGCTCGGCCGAGGTGCCCTCTCGCACCCACTTCGGCACGGTCGTCAGGGCCATGGAGACCTCCCCATCGACGACTCCCCTGGCGTCCTCGACCGCATCGACGTCGAAGCGAAACACCCCCCGGGCCCGGGGCATGATCTTGGACTCTTCGTCGAGCGCGGCGCTCTCGGGCTCGGGCGCCTGCCCCTCCCAGCCCAGACCGGCGTCAGCCTCGACCTTGGTCTCGAGCCGGCCGCGGACCGGCGCGGCCGAGGGCGCCGGGCCGAGGCTCGAGCGCCCGAGCTCGTGGTCGAGCTCGCTCGCACCACCGCCGCCCTCGCGCCGCTCGCGAGCGCTCTCGGCCGCGTCCTCGGCCGCGTCCTCCAAGGAGCAGCCGAGCAAGCTGCCGCCCACGCTCAGCCCCGTCGAGAGCCCTTGCCACCGCTCTTCTCCCCGCTCGGCCTCACCGACCCTCCCCCGCACCCAGCTGGCGTCGGTCAGCCGCGGGAACTCCCGGGCGCGCCGCTCGATCCCCGCGCGGGCGTAGGCGGACTCGCTCTCGAGGGCCAAGAACGAGGTGAAGGGGGTCATCAGCCCATATTGGTAGCCCAGCGCGAGGACCTTGCCGCGCACGGCCTCGGGCCCGCGGTTGTCCATGAGCAAGCTATCGACGTAGGCCCTCGCCCACAGCCGCGGGACCACCTGGGGGATCAGCCCCTCGCGGTTGACCACGTAGCGCTGGCGATCGCCATCGTCCTTGGCGAGCTTGCGCGAGAATTCGTGGCTGAAGGCCTCGCCGGCGAAGCGCCCGCGGATCGTCAGGGTCTCCGGGAGCTCGTCGTGGGTGCGCGCGAGCACGACCAGCTCCTCGCCGCGCGAGAGCTTGCCCCCGGCGCTGCTGAAGACCTGACTCATGCCCTTCCCGAGCTCGACCTCGAGCTCGGTGATCGTCGGGGTCTTGAGGGCGCCCGAGAGCTCGAGGGCGCGGAGCACCGCCTGGGACGGCTCCTCGACCCGCAAGCTGCGGCCGCCGCCGACCTCGGCCAGCTTGCGCAGCAGCGCCTCGTCGACCTCGCGGCCCACGCCCACGGTGAACAGCCGCGCCGAGGCGCCGGCCATGGATCGCTGGAGGCGCTCGGCCAGGGCCTCGCCGCCGAGCTCCCCCGAGGTCGCCAGGGCGTCACCGATGTAGACGATCGCCGGCTGCTCGAGGCCATAGACGCGCTCGAGAGACTCCTCGAAGGTCGCGCCGAGGTCCGTGGCCCCGCCCGCGCCGCGCTCGGCCAGGGCCTCGAGGGCCTCCGAGATCGCCTCGGGCGTGGCCGCGCTCAGGCCGTCCTCGGGGAAGAGCACCTCGGCCCGCAGGTCGGCGCCGACGAGGGCGAAGCGATCGTCCGCGCTGAGGCTGCGCAGCAGGGCCTCGGCGACGGCGAGCTTGGCCTGGTGCTCGCCCGGGTCGCTGCCCGCCGAGGTGTCGACCACGACCACGACCTCGCCGCGCGGGACCTCGGCCTGCGCCAGATCCAGGCGCGCGTCGGGCAGCCAGCGCAGCATCAGGTAGTCGGCCTGATCCCGGCCGGGCTGAAGCAGGTCCACGCGCAGCGCCGGCTCGTCGATCAGCGCCCGATCTTCGCGCTCGCGCAGCTCGAGCTCGAAGTCGGCCCGGGGCACGAAGCCGCTGCGGCGCATGGTCACGCGGCTGCGATCCTTGCCCTCGATCCGCGCCTCGCTGCGCGTCGCTGCGCTGTAGCCCTCGACCAGCTCCCCGCGCAGCTCGACCTCGAGGGCGAAGTCCTCGATGGTCGCGGCCTCGCGCCCGCTCGGCGCGGCCATGGGGTAGCGGTAGCGCAGCTTGCCCTCGCTGCGCGCGATCAGCTGTTGATAACGCAACACGATCCGCCGGGTCCCCGCCGCGGGGATCGGATAGATCCGCGCGCGCACGGTCCGGGCGTCGATCCACTCGAGCAAGGCCGGATCCACCTGACGTTCGATCGCCGCCTCGAAGCGCGCGCTCGCCTGCTTGCGCTCGACGACCTCGGCCTCGATCAGCTCGCCCTCGACCTCGAGGGCGAAGCCGACGATCAGCGCGTCCTCGGGCACGGTGAACCAGTAGTAGCCCTCGACCTCGCTGGCCGCGGGGTTGAAGAAGACCTGCTCGACGGCGGTCTCGGCCAGCTGCTCGTCGAGGACCACGCGCACGTTCTGGCGCTGGATCGACAGCGGCTGGGCCTGGCCGCCGGCCATGTGATCGACGGCGTAGAGGCTGCCGCTGCCGACGATGCCCACGCCCGCGCCCGCGCCCGCGCCCATGCCAGCCGCGTCGCCCATGCCTCCAGTCCAATCGTCCCAGAACTTGACCGGCTCGACGCTCGGCGGCTGATCCCCCACGACCACGGCCCGCTCGCCGGGATCGACCTCCGTGCGCCCGCCCGGAGCCGTGACCACGGCCAGCCCCTGGGCGACGTAGATCTCCACGCGGCCGTCCTCGCCCAGGCTCAAGCTCGCGCCGCCCTCGCTGACCGCGACGCCGACCTCGCCCAGGTGGTGCAGCGCCGCCTCCTGCCCGCGCTCGAGGGCCGGGGCCTCGAGCCAGACGTCGCCGGCTTCGAGGTGCAGGCCGTCGTCGAGGCGCACGCGGGTGCCTCCGCGCATGAACACCCGGGCGCCGTCGCCGAGGCGGATCAGCGCCCGCGCGCCCTCGCCGGTGCGCAGCTCGGCGCCCACGGGCAGCGGCGTGCCAGACAGCAGCGGGCGCTCGTCGCCCTCGCCGTCGACCAGCACGACCTCTCCGGCGGCGAGCTCGAGGCTGGCGCCGAGGGCCCGCGCCGCCTCGGGCACCGCCTGGGTCTTGCAGCCGCCGAGGCTCACGGCGCCCAGGCTCAGGGCGGTCATGAGCACGAAGGTCGCGCCGCCGCGTCGGCGCCTGCGCGTGGAGGATCGAGAAGGGCTGGGTTCGCTCACTGGGCTCCGTCGCTTGCTCGGCGCCAGGTGGATCGGCGCGGCTAGCGGATTCTACGCTGATGTGGGGCTCGCGCGCATCCGCGATATCGCTGACCGCGGCGGCGCGCGTGCCATACTCCGCCGACGAGCGGCCCATGAGCGACGACACCTCTTTGCGTCCCCTGCCCTGGGAGCAGCCCCAAAGGGGCGGTTCAGCGAGCGCCCTGCTGTCCCTGCGCAAGCCCACCAGCGATCTCGACTCCCCCGACTCGGAAGCCGAACCCGACGATGGGCCGGTCGAGACCCCCTATCGGCTCCACCGTCGCTTCGATCGCATGGGTCGCCTCGTCGGCGACGCGGCCATGCGCCGGCTGCTCGACAGCCACGTCATGGTCATCGGCCTCGGCGGCGTGGGCAGCTGGGCGGCCGAGGCCCTCGCCCGCGCCGGCGTCGGGCGCCTGACCCTCGTCGACTTCGACTTGGTGTGTGTGACCAACGCCAACCGCCAGCTCCACGCCATGCGCGGGACCACCGGCAAGGCCAAGGCCACGGTCATGGCCGAGCGCCTCCAGCTGATCCACCCGAGCTGCGCGATCGAGGGCGTGCGTAGCTTCTATGACGCCGAGACCAGCGAGGACCTCCTCGCCCGGGCGCCCGATCTGATCGTCGACGCCATCGACAACCTCACGGCCAAGGCCCACCTGATCGCCCGCTGTCGCGAGCGCGCGCTCCCGCTGATCGTCTCGGGCGGCGCCTCGGGGCGCCTCGATCCCACCCAGGTCCGCGTGGGCGAGCTCGGCCGCGTCACCGGTGACCCCTTCCTCGCCGCCTTGCGCAAGCACCTGCGTCAGCGCCACGACTTCCCGCGCGCGGCCGACTGGGGCGTCCCCGCCGTCTACTCCCTCGAGCCCCCGGCCGCCCCCCTGCCCCTGGCCTACGACGGCGGGGAGGGCTTCCGCTGCGTCTGCCCCCAGGGCGACAACGGCAAGCACACCTGCGACGCCCGCAACTTGATCTACGGGACCGCGGGCTTCGTCACCGGGAGCTTCGGCTTCGCTTGCGCCGCCGAGGCGGTCCGTCGCCTGAGCGCGCCAGCGGACCCCGCCACTGCTCGATGACCGTGCGCGCCAGGGCCTCGACCTGCCCCGGCGTCGAGACCTGCTCCGCGGGGATCCGCCCGTCGAGGATCAGCATCGCCAGGCCGTGAGGCAGCGACCAGGCCGCGAGGGCAGCCACGAGCCCAGCGGCCTCGTCCACGTCCTCGCCGAGCACCGCCTGGGTCGCCTCGACGAGCAGCGCGAAGGCGCCGGCGTCCCCGTCCGCGAGCGCGCTGGCCCCGGCCCCGGCTCCGGCCCCGGCCTCGTCGCCAGCGCCCTGTTCACACCGGACCGCGTCGTCGAGCGCCTCGATGGTCGAGGGCTCGTCGAGCTCCGCCGAGAACATCACCCGAAAGTGCACGGGGTGGTCGACGGCGAAGCGCACATAAGACACGCCGTAGGCGTCGAGGCGCGCCTGAGGGTCGTCCTCGTCGGCGACGGCGGCCATGGCCGCGCGGCCCATCTCGACGAAGATCGTGAAGCCCTGGCGGGCGATCGCCAGCAGCAGCGCCCGCTTGTCGGCGAAGTGTCGGTAGGGCGCGGCGTGTGACACCCCGATCCGGCGCGCGCACTCTCGCAAGCTCAGGCCCTGGAGCCCTCGCTCGGCGATCAGCTCGATCGCCGCCTCGAGCAGCGCCGTGCGCAGCTCGCCGTGGTGGTAGCGCCCCTTGCTCGAGCTTCGTCGGGCCACGAAAAAAATCCTGCCAGATTATGTTGACGGTGACAACATCATCATTCATGTTGTCACCGTCAACATCGAGCCTCGCCGCGCTGAGCGAGGAGGAGAACCCGTTCATGACCGTCTTCAACGATCGTCTCACAGTCGCCCGAGACCAGGGCTTCGTCGTCTTTTTGATCGGCACCCGCGTCAACAAGTGGTGGATGCTCCCGGCGCTCTGGGGCGTGGTCATGAGCATGGGCCGCATGCTCCGCGAGCTCAGCAAGGACCCCGACTCGGGGCTGCTGTCCTTCGAGAGCTACGCCGGGCGGACCACGCTGATGGTGCAGTACTGGCGCTCGCAAGACGACCTGCTGCGCTACGCCCGGGACAAGCAGCGCAGCCACGCCCCGGCCTGGCGACGGTGGATCCGCGAGTGGGGCGAGGGCGCCATGGGCATCTGGCACGAGACCTATATCGTCGAGCCCGGCAGCTACGAGTGCGTCTACCACCACATGCCGGCCTTTGGCCTGGGCAAGGTCGGGCCGCTCGTGCCCGCCGAGGGCGAGCTCAAGACGGCCGCGGGTCGCATGCGCGCCGCCTGAGCGCACCGCTTGTCAGCTCCTGCTCAACGCCACCAGTCGCGGGGCGGAGGCGGGGGCGCGAAGTCCCGGCGCGGCTCGGGCTCCCAGGTCCGCACCGGCTCGGGCTCCCAGGTCCGCACCGGGGCGACGTCGCGGATGATCCCCCGCGCCTGCAGCCCCGAGATCGAGTCGTAGCGGACCACCACCAGCTGATCGGGCTTCTTGCGGTGCGCTCGCTTGAAGCTGACCTCCTCCACCGGCGAGTAGCGGCGCTCGCCGTACTCGGTGCCCAGCTGCGTCACCGAGCGGTCCTTGTCCTCGGCCATCGCCCACTCCCCGCGACCCTCGTCGCTCCCGCCGCTGGCGGCTCCCTTGGCCTTGGCGACCTCGCGCGTCGTCGCCCTGCTCGAGCTCGAGCGCGGGCTCGCCACCGTGGGAGCCGCGTCTTCCCCGGGAAAGGGCTCGCCCTCGACCGGCGCGAGCGGCCGCCGGCGCACGACGGCGCGCGTCCGCTCGGAGAAGGCCGCCACGCCGATCACCCCCACGTTCCCCGGCGTGCCCATGCGCGCGCTGTAGCTGTCGGCCAGGTCCGCGAAGCGAAAGGCCGCCACGTCGTCGAAGGACTGGCGGTAGCCCTCGATGGTCAGGCTGGCAAAGGGATCGATCACGTAGCCGCGCTGCTTGGCGTAGTCGCCAAGCTTCCCGCTGATCACGTCGCGCCCGTCGACGCTGACCACGACCTCGACGCGACCACGGCTGTGGTTTTGCAGATGCAGGCGATAGCGCTGGCCCTCGACCCCGGCGATCCACAGGTCATCGCCGGCGGCGAAGCTCGGCAGGCTCTCGCCCGCGGCGGTCTCGACATGCAGCGATACGAGCGGTTGCTGGGGCTCGATTGGCGGCGGCGGCCGGCGGGCCTCTGCCTCGCCCTCGCGCGCGCCGCTGGTCAACAGCGCAGCCCCGGCGACGCCGACGCCCACCTCCAGCAGGCGGATCAGCGCCCCGCGGCGGCCGAGATCGACGTCGGCGGGGTCGGGGGTGGCCCCCGGAGCAACGAGGGGGGCGGATTCGAGGGCTGCGGGCTTGGACTTGGCGTCGTTCATCATGGCGTCCTGCGCCGCGTTGAACGCGAGCTCTCCGAGACGCCTTACAACCCGAGGCATATCGGCGTACAACGGGCCCGTGGCGCGTTGGAGCGAAGTTCGCGGCTACACCCTCGTCCTCTCCCACCCCCGGGGCCCGGACCGCTACGCGCGCGTGGCCCTCGTCACCAAGCGGACACTCTTTGGCGAGGCCCTCAACGTGCGCGAGGCACGGGCCGAGGACACCAGCCGCAGCGGCCGGGAGCCCGAAGCCCTCGGTCTCGGCCGCATGCTTTCGTGGCGCTGGCTCGGCCAGGGCGAGGCCGAAGAATTGCTGTCTGCTCGCCTGCGCACCCTCGAGACCCTGGGCTACCGCCCGCTGAGCGGCCGCGCGGACGAACTCGGACACCGCGGCGCGTGGGACTGGCTGCGCGATCTCGTCGATCGCCAGCTCGCCCGCAGCCGCGAAGAGCCGCCAACTCGAGACGATGCGCGCGATGCTGGAGCCACCAGCCCACCGCCTGCACAGCGAGGCGCCGAGACCCTGCGTGCATCCATCGAGAGCTTGGGCCTGGAGCCCAACGCCCTGCTCGAAGGCGTGGCCACGATCTTGGAGATCCCCGAGGCGCAGCTGCGCGATCCCTCCCCAGCGACCGCCGCCGCCGTCGAGCCCGAGATCATCGCCATGCTCCTGCCAGTTTGGCTGGAGCACGAAGATCCAAGCTTGCGTCACGTTGGCGCGCGTTGGTTGGCCATTCCTGCCACACCCTACGAGCTCGATCGCGAGCAGCTCGCCAGCTGGGCCGCGTCCGACGGCCGCCTCGCCGAGGCCGTGGCTCCTCGCCTACGCCGAGAAGGCCTGGCGATGCTCGGGCCCGAGAGCTTGCTTCGCTTGGCGCATACGGCCCGGAATCCGGACATTCGAAACCTCGCGCAGATGTGGCGCGACCGACTGACCTGATCCACGGTCCAGGGCTAGCGAGCGCCCGTTCTGCGGCGTTTTGCCCCGACCAATCGTTCGTGGCCATAGGCCGCGAGTTTCATCCCAGTACAGCTGATCCCCCAGCCATCCAGCAGGCCCGCACGAGCGCCACTGCGCTGCTCGTGCATGGCCTTAACAACTCTTCACGCACATGTGTGTGGACTGTCGACGATCTATGCGATAGGGTGGAGAGGTTCGGTGGTTGGCTCCCCCCAACCGATCCACAGTCTGTCAGCTCGGCGTGATTGGTCCGTATACTGCCGCGGACCATCTAGACTTCTTTAGGGTTTTTGCCCCGCCCTAGCCCCGCGTCCCGTCATTCTGGCCAACAGTCTGGCCGGGACGCCGAAATACGGATCTCAATCGCAAGACACGCAGCGTCCCATGCACTTCAGCCAAGTCCCCAGCGCGGTCAACTCCAACCTCGAACCCAGCGCGGGCTCGAGGGGTGAGCTGCTGCGCATCGAGCTTCAGGGCCTCATCGACGCCACCATGCTACGTGAGCGTTTCGAGGCCCTCGAGCAGCGGCTGACGCGCCAACCTCCACCACGTGTCCTCTGTGATCTGCGCGACATGGCCGGCTACGGCTCCGGCACCCCGACCGTCGCCCGCGAGTGCCTCGCCCTGGCCCAACGATCGGGCGTGCGCCGCGTCGCCCTGATCGTGACCTCCTCGGTACTGCGTACGGCCGTCCGGGTCATTGCGAGCGGCCTCGAGCTCGAGCTGCGCAGCTTCCTCGGCGAGACCGAGGCCCTGCGCTGGCTCGAAAGCGGCGAGCCGGCGCCTCGCCTCAACTAGCAGAGGGGTCTCGCAGAGCCCCTCACTGCGGGCGGCGAAGCCCCCCTTCAGTGGCGTGAGTCGAGCTCGATCGCCAACGCGAAACTTCTCTGGCGCGGCTCGAGTCGGCCCGCAGCGTCAGCCCGAGATGCTGGGGATGTGGACGATCTGGAGCTTGTTGCCGGCGGGATCCAGCAGATAGAAGCTGGTCGCCCCGTCGCGGTGCAAGCGGGGTTTGCCGAGCAGCTCGATCGAGAGCGCCTCCGCCCGCGCCGAGAGCCGCTCATACCAGGCATCGACGGCGGCGGCATCGGGGACCATGAAGCCGAGGTGATCGAGGGCCGAGTGCGCCCGCTCGACCGCGTCGACGCGATGCAGCGCGAGGTTGTCGCGACCCGAGGTCAGGTAGGCCGCGCAGTCGTCGGGCTGCCAGTCCACGCGCATGCCCATGCCCTCGAGGTAAAAGCGCAGCGTGTCATCGTATCGCGCGCTCTCCACATGAAGAGCCAGGTGGTGGAGGCCGAGGCAGGGCGGGGTCGAGTGTTCAGAAGCGCTCACACCCCCTTCATAGCAGGCCGCAGGCTCTGGATCTCTGCGCGGGGGGGCAACAAAGCGCCACTGAATGACCTATCGGTCGCGCTTTGCGGCCCTTACTGGCAGGATCCGGGCGACGGTGAGCCCCGACGACGATATTTCCCCAGGTGCAGACGTCGTCCAGACGACCGTCGTCAGCAACCTCGGAGGGACGCGCCGCCGCGAGCCGAGCCCGCGCCTCGCCGTCGTCCGTGGCGATCGTGTCGACCACTTCTCGATCGAGCGCCGCCTCGGCTCGGGTGGAATGGGCACGGTCTACGAGGCCTGGGATGAGCAGCTCCAGCGCCGCGTCGCCCTCAAGTTCCTGCGCAATCTCGACAGCGGCCAGCTGGCCGAGCAGCGCCTGTTCCGGGAGGCCCAAGGTCTCGCCCAGCTCTCGCACCCCAACGTGGTCCCGGTCTACGACCTCGGGCGCCACGAGGGCCGGGTGTGGATCGCCATGGAGTACGTGCCCGGGCAGACCCTGGGCGAGTGGGTCCGACGCAGCTCGCCTCGCCGCGCCGAGATCCTGCGCCACTGGATCGCGGCGGGCCACGGGCTCGCGGCGATCCACGCCGTCGGGTTGATCCACCGCGACATCAAGCCCGACAACGTCCTGCTCGGCGACGACGGCCGCGTGCGGATCATCGACTTTGGCCTGGTCAAGGTCATCGACAGCGAGGAGCTCGAGCGCAGCAGCCCGCTGCTGACCAGCAACGCCTCGGGGACGGCGAGCCTGGTCGAGAACGTGACCAGCCAGGGCAGCTTCCTGGGCACCCCGGCCTACGCTTCCCCGGAGCACTGGGAGCAGCAGCACACCGACACGCTCAGCGACCAGTACTCCTTTTGCGCCGCGCTGTGGGAGGCCCTGTGTGGGCTGCGGCCAGATCGCTGCGCCCGCGACCGCCGGGGCATGGTCCCCCTCCCCGACGGCCAGCGCATGTCCAAGCGCCTGCACCGGGCGCTCTCCCGCGGCCTGTCGCTGGACCCCGCCGCGCGCTTCCCCGACATGAACAGCCTGCTGGCGGCCCTCGAGCCGCCCGCGCGGCGCTGGATCCCCCCGCTGGCGCTCGTGCTCGTGGGCGTCGTGGCGCTCTCGCTCACCCTCCACCAGGACGACGCTTCCCCTGCGGCCGTCGATCCCTGCGCCCAGGCGGCGGCGCCCATCGAGTCGAGCTGGACCGCGGCCCGCCGCGAGCTCTTCGCCGCGCAGCTCGACCCCGAGCTCGCCCTCGGGGCGCAGCGCGTGACCGAAGACTGGGTCGACGCCTGGTCGACGGCCGCCTACCACAGCTGCGAGGCCTTCCACGTCCAACACCGACGCTCGGCGCACAGCCTCGATCGTCAGACCCTGTGCCTCGACCGCGCGCTCCAGGGCTTCGAGGCCTATATGCGCGCGCTCGAGGCTCATGGCGTGGACTCTCCCACGGCCCTGGGCACCTGGCTGTCCGGCCTCGACAACCCCCGGGACTGCCTCGGCGAGATCGCCATGCGCGTCGAGTACGAGCTCCCCGCAGAAGATCTGCGCGAGGAGATCGAGGCGCTCGAGCGCAAGCTCAGCGCGCTGCGGGCCTCGGCCGCCCCCATCGACGCGCGCATCGAGGTCGCCAAGGAGATCCTCGCGCAGGCCCAGGACCTCGGCTGGCGCCCGCTGATCGCCGAGAGCTCGCTCGCCCTGGGCAAGCTCCACGCCAAGGCGCGCGACAGCGACGCGGCCCGGGACCACCTCGGCCGCGCCCTCGACATCGCCCAGGCCGGCGGCGACCTCGAGCTCGCCGCTGACGCGTGGAGCGATATCGGACACATCGCGCGGCTCGCCGATCACGATCTCATCTTGGCCAAGTGGGCCACGGACCGCGAACGCGCGCTCTTCGACGACGTCGAGCCCACGCCCCGGCGCCGCGCCATCTTGCTCTTCGATCGTGCCGCCATCGCCGAGGCCGCCGGCGACATCGCCCAAGCCGAGACCAAGCTGCGCGAGGCCGTCGCCATCTACGAGGCGCTCGGCCCTGGCACGACGACCTGGAAGCACGCCGAGGCCGTCCGCAGCCTCTCGGGAGTGCTGTCCAAGCGCGGCCGCGACGACGAAGCCGTCGCCTTGCTCGAGCGCGCCCGAGACCTCGAGCTGCGCCTCGGCGGCGCCGCCGAAGCGTCGCTCGACACCGTCAGCGAGGCCGAGAAGCTGCTCAGCGAAGGTGTCACCTTGACCCAGGCCGGCGAGCTCCAAAAGGGCATCGCCAAGCTCGAACAGGGCCTGGAGCTCGCGAGCACCGAGCGTGGCCCCCGCAGCGAGCTCGTCGCCAGGCTGCACATGGCCCTCGCCTCGGCCTACGACAACGCCGGCGACCCCGAGGCCTTCCGCCTGCACACGGAGCTCGCCGACACCATCTCCTTGGCCGCCGTCGGCCCCCACCACATCCTGCGCTGCGACATCCTATCCGCCGTCGGGGCCCTGGCCATGCAGGAGGGCCGCTACGCCGCGTCTCGCGAGGCCTTCGCCGACGCCTATGAAGTGGCGCTTCGCCACACCACGCCGGACTCCATGACCGCGGTCCTCGCCGAGCGCAACCTCGCCGTCGCGCTGCATGCCCTGGGTGAGGACGACCACGCCCGGCAGCTCTTCGCCCACGTCATCCCCCGCCTCGAGGAGCTCTTCGGCGACCAGAGCATCGAGCTCTTCTTCCCCCTCGAGGCCATGGGGGAGATTCACCTCAAGCGCGGTGAGAGCGACAAGGCCCAGGCCTCGCTCCTGCGGGCCCGCGCCCTGCTCGAAAAGGACTATCCAGATTCGGAGCTAATAAATGAGATAGATGGTTTGCTCGAAGCCAAAGAGTAGTGAATAGTATATTGGCAGAAGGGACAGCGCGGGGTGAGGAGAAACGCCACACTTCTCCCTGAACAACACCCTACGCAATCACAAACAATGCCATCACCCACCATCACTGTCAGTCAGGACCCCACGGGGGCGCTCGTATCTTCGCCCTCGTCGATCAGCACCACTGGCCCGCTGAGCATCGACAACAGCGCCGCGGTCACGATCTACTTCATCTATACAACCTCGTCTTCGTGGCCCTCTGGCCAGACGGGGACGCCTGTCGCCAGCGGCGCCTCCGCGTCGGCCTCCGTCACCTTCGACGGCAACATGTTGTTCTCCACGGCCTCCGGGGGCCCCTCGCTGACCACCACCACGGTGACACGAACAACCGGCTAACGATATGTGCACCGAGAGGCCCCGGGGGACAATGCCCTCGGGGCCTTTATTACTCAGTGACACTTTTTACCAAAGTTTCCATGCCCTCCAATTACCTACGCCAAACATGGACACAGCACACATGTCCCAACGTAGAAACACCAATGAAATACGCTCACATCATGACTCGTCGTGGCCACCTCAGGGCAGCATTTGAGCGTTGCATCGCGCGCTCGGGGGGGACGCACGATGCCGCCAGGGAGGTCGCCGCGGTGGGCCCGGCGACCGCCCCCGGCTGACGAGAGCGCCGCTGCGGCGGCGTAGTCGGCCGGCGCCGTGGGGCCGTCGAGGACCTCTGCGCGTGCCCCCGCGCGGGCGTCCTCGACGGCCCCCGAGGCCCCACGGGGCCACCAGGCCCCGTCAACGGCCCCCCAGGCCCATCCTGGACGCGGCACGCTCGGGCTCGCTATAACGCTCACGCCCGGAGCCCCTCATGAAGCGCGCCCTCGTCCTCGCCCTCACCTCTGCCCTGCTCCTCCCCGCCGCGGCCTGCAAGCCCAAGGAGAAGGAGGTCGACATCGAAGCGGAGATCGCCCGCAACCTCGAGGAGGCGGCCTCCAACCTGCGCAACAACAAGGTCGACGAGGCCGAGACGCAGTACAATTGGGTGCTGGAGCAAGACACCGACAACGTCGGCGCCAACGTCGGCCTCGGCAAGGTCGCGCTCAGCCGCGAGGACTACGCCGCCGCCACGACCCCGCTGGAGAAGGCCGTGGCCGCCAACGCCGAGGACGCCGAGGCTCAGGTCTCCCTCGGCCGGGCCTACGCCGGGCAAGAAGACTGGGCCAAGGCCGCCGAGCACCTCGGCAAGGCCTGGGAGCTCGACAATGAAAAAGAGCAGTACGCCCTCGAGTACGGCGTCGCGCTGCGCGAGTCGGGCGAGCTCGACAAGTCCGCCGAGGTCCTCGTGGAGGCCGCCGAGCTCAACCCCAAGCTCAAGTACGTCTACCGCGAGCTCGCCCGGACCCAGTACGCCGCCAAGAAGCTCGACGAGGCCCTGCGCACCTTCATGAAGGCGCAGATCGAGTGGAAGGGCGACCAGGACGCCTACGCCGGGGCCGCGATGGTCTACGAGGACATGGGCGAGATCACCAAGGCCGTCGACCAGTGGTCGAACTACATCCAGCAGGACTGCTGCTCGACCTACTCCAAGGAGGTCGCCCAGCCCAAGCTCGCCGAGCTCAAGGAAAAAGAGAACGCCGGCGGCGAAGACGAGGGCTGAGCCCGAAGCCCGAAGCCCGAAGCCCGAGGCGCTGCTTGCTGCCTCGGGCGTCTCTTTTTGGGGGCTCGGGCCGTCAGGCCCTCAGGCCGTCGAGCGGTCGCAGCCCCGCCGCCTGCCAGGCCACCGGGCCGGTCGCCAGGGCGCAGACCAGCACCGCCAGCGCGCAGGGGATCGCCATGTCCCCGACGTCGAACGCGACGGGCAGGCGATCGAACATGTAGATGCCGGGGTCGAGATCCAGATCCAGCGCGGCGATCAGCGCGAGGCCCAGCGCGCCCAGGCCGAGCCCGAACAGCGAGCCCAGGCCGCCGATCAGCACCCCGATACCTTCGAAGGCCGAGAAGAGCTGCGAGCGCCGGGCGCCCATGGCCGCCAAGGTCGCTATCTCCCGGCGCTTGCGACGGACCAGGAGCAAGAGCGCGCCGATCAGCGAGCCCGAAGACACGGCAACGATCAGGCTCAAGATCACGGCCAGCACCACCTTGGTCTGACGGATCGAGTTCAACGCGGCGGAGCGCTCGGCCCAGCTCGCCGCGCGATAGAGCGGCGGGAGCCCTCGCTCGCTGCGCGGGCGCTCGAGGAGCTCGACCAGCGCCCGCGCCACGGACATCGCACCCTCGAGCGAGCGCGCCTCGGCGAGCTCGATCTCGACGCCGCTGGCTCGCATCTCGCCGTAGACCACGGCCTGCGCGGCGCTGAGGTGAACGAGCACGAAGTTGGCGTCGAACTCCACGAAGCCGGTCTCGAGCAGGCCGAGGACCACGAAGTCGCCGTGCCGCGGCGGGCCGGGGGCCGCGTCGACATCACCGCCGATGGCCTCGGGCACGACAAGGCGCACCCGGTCCCCGACCTCCGCCCGCACCCGCCGGGCCAGGCGCGCGCCGAGGACGATCCCCGGCGCCTCGCGGGGCTGGGCCGGGCGCAAGGAGGCGAGGCTGCCCGCGGAGAACAGCCCCTCGATCCCCGACAGCCCGGCGGCGCGGCGGGGATCCATGCCCTTGATGCTGACCACCACAGGGCCCTCTCCCCCCTCTTCCCCTTCCCCCCCGGTCTCGTCGAGGACCACGAGCGCGCCCGCGCCAAAGACGTAGGGCGAGGCGGCGCGGATCCGTGGGTCCGCCTCGAGGGTCTGGGCCACCGCCTCGTACTCGAAGAAGTCGAGGCCGTACTTGGTGATCGTCGCGTGGCCGTTGAGCCGGGTCAGCGAAGCGACCAGGGCCTGCTCGACCCCCGAGCCGACGCCGAGGACCACGAACAAGCTGGCCACACCCAGGCCCAGGCCGACGACCGAGACGACCAGCATCGGGCGCAGGGCACGGGCGAGCAGCGCCACGCCCAGACCGAAGGCCGCGAGCCACAGCGGGCCGAGCACCCAGGCCGCGCGCAGGCCCGAGAGCGCGGCGGCCCCCGTCAGCGCGAGCGCCCCGGCGCAGGCTCGCGCCGCCGCTCGCGTCCAGGCCGGCGCCGCGCCGCGCCGAATCAGGCGCAGGCCGAGCAGCCCGACGAAGCCCATCGTCCCCCGCGCGCCACGAGCGAGCGGCTACTCGTAGCGCAGCCCCTCCACGGGCCGCAGCCGGGCTGCTCGCAGCGAGGGCGGGATCGTGGCGATGAAGCAAAACACCAGCGCCAGCCCCAAGATCCACGCGATCTGGACCGGGTTCACCTCCACCGGGAGCTCCTCGATGAAGTAGACCTCGGGATCCAGGGTGTAGCCGTAGAGCTGGACCAGGGCGCACATGACGAGGCCGAAGATCACGCCGGCGAGGGAGCCCGCCAGGCCGATGGTCATGCCCGTGACCTGAAAGATGCGCGCGACCTGTGGCCCGGTCGAGCCCATGGACATGATGATCGCGACCTCCGGGGTGCGACGGATGACCATGGTCCACAGCGCCGAGAGCACGTTGAAGCTGGCCACGAAGATCACCAGGCTGAGGATCACCGTGATGATGTTCTTTTGCGTGCGGATCGACTCGAACAGGTTCTCGTTGAGCTTCTGCCACTCGAGCACGGAGTACTCCCCGCCCTCGGGGCCGTTGAGCGCGCTGCGGATGCGCGCGCCCACCTCCGGCGCGAGGTTCTGATCCGAGAGGCGCAGGTCCACGCCCGAGACGATGTCCTTGCCGCGGTACTTGAAGCGCTGCAGCTCGCGGATGTCGACGTAGACCAGGCGGCTGTCGTACTCCTGAAAGCCCGCCTGGAACACGCCGGCCACGCGGTAGTAGACGAACTTGGGGGCCTCCGAGTGGTCGAAGGTCGCCCCGGGATCGACCAGGCGCACGAGATCGCCCTCGTCGAGGCTGAGCTCCCGGGCCAGGCCGACGCCGACGAACATCGTGGGCAGCTCGCTCTCGTCGACGTCGACGTCGACCAGCGCGGTGCTGAGGTCCTCGGGCGGATCGACCCAGACCTCGTCGCCCTCGCTGGCCCGCCGGCCGATGCGGAAGGGATCGTCGCCGTGGTCGCTCTCGTTCCACGCCTCGATCGCCTCCTCGTACCAGCCATCGCCGCGCGGATCGGGGGTCTGCGCGATGACCAGGGGCAGCTCGGCGTCCGGGCGATCCGGCACCGGCATGAGCTCGTAGTTGCTGTGCAGCTCGGTCAGCGGGATCTCGCGGCCGCCGGCGCGCACCAGGTGCTGGGGGAGATCGATGACCTGCTCGGCGGTCGTCGGCTCGATGCCCTTGACGAGCACGCTGGCCAGCTTGACGTCGTCGGCCCCGCGATCGCTGGTCGAGGGGGCCAGGGCCATGGCGTAGTAGACGAAGGGGCTCGCGCCCTCGACCCCCGGGAGCGTGCGCAGCCAGCTCTCGAAGCGGCGGTACTCCGACACGCCGAAGGCCCGGGTGACGTTGATGTGCGCGTAGACGCCGAGCACCCGGCGCTCGAACTCGTGCTGGAAGCCCGTGGCCACCGACTGCACGACCAGGAGCGCCGCGACGCCGAGGACCACGCCGATGATCGAGGTGGTCGCAAACACCGAGAAGCGCTGGGCGATCAGCACGAGCAGGCCCAGGAAGGTGGCCGCGGCCGCGTAGAACACCAGGAACACGCGCAGCGGCTGAAGCAGGTCGAGCAGCGCCTTGTCGCTGCGATCGAGGCCCATGTTCAAGGCCACGAGCACCGCGATGCTCAGCGCCGCGCTGATCCAAAACACGTAGAGCCACAGCCGCCCCCGCTTCCAGATCGGCAGCGACGCGACCCCCTTGGCCACGGCCTGCGCCGCGTTGCCCCCGGAAAAAGGCGCGAGCACGGGCTCGGCCATGTCCCGGTCCTTGCCCGCGCGCCGGATGATCCGCAGGCCGACCATGCGCTCGTAGCCAGTGAAACCCATGAGCACCAGGCGCAGGCTGAGCAGCGCAAGCGAGATCGCGCCCACCAGACCCAACCACCGCCCCCAGACGGGTACCTGCGGGATCCCCAGGAGAGGCGTCGTGAGCGCGAGGACGAAGAGCAGCAACAAGAGCGGGTGCTCGCGCACCTCGGCGCCCCTACGTGCCAGTGAACGACCGAGCAGTCCGGGCGTCGAGGCGTTCGCGCGGGTTTGCTCGGATTCGGGCGGGATCGGTCCTGTCGGCACCTTGAGGGATCGCTCCAATCGGCGCTTTTTCCGGCCCAAGGGGGTCCAAGCGCAGGTTCGAGACGCTACTTCGCGGCCCATGGGCGGTCAATCGGGGCAGGCGATCTTCGGGGTGCGCAAAAATCCATTCGAATGATCCGCCGATTTGCCCATCGAGACGGCCACCGAATCCTTGACACCTAATCCAGGCGCGGGCTACGCTCCGCAAGATTCGGGAGCTCTTCATGAGAAGGTTTCTTTGCTTGACCGCTCTGGCAGCGACCTATCTCCTCTCCACGGAGGCCAAAGCGGGCAAGTATGATCTCGACCTCGCCGCCCTCGGAGAGGTTCAAGACGACGGTACTGTCACGCAGCGCAACCAGGACTTCCGCTCGCTGGCGTCCGAGGTTGGGGTGCTCATGGCACCCAAGCCTGTCGACCCCGCGGACTCTCTCGGCCTGTCCGGCTTCGCCATCTCCGCCGACGTCACCATCAACACGCTTGGTGGGGACGAGGCGTACTGGCAGGACACCAGCCGAGGGGCGGATAACGTCGCGCCAACTCTTCAAGTCATGGGGCGCAAGGGCCTGTGGCCGGGCATCGAGCTCGGCGCTGGCGCCACGCACCTCTTCGACAGCCGCATGTGGACGATCTCCGGCTACGGTAAGATCGCGCTGCACGAGGGCTTCCACCACATGCCGATCCCCTCGATCGCCATCCGTGGAATGTTCTCTCGGCTGCTCGGGGCCCGTGACCTCGACATGACCACGGTGTCTGCGGACATCTCGATCTCGCACGTCTTTGGCGTCGGCAAGACCTTCAGCATCACGCCCTACGGCGGCTACCAGGCGCTGATGGTCTTCGCTCGCACCGGCATCCTCGATGCGACGCCCGGCCACGACGAGTACGCCGACGGGCCCCTGGCCTGTGACAACGGCGACGCCGACTGCACCGTGCAGTCCGAGTTCGTGTTCCGCCAGCAAGACGTGATCGTCCGCCACCGGCCCTTCGTGGGCGCGCGCTTCATCTTCAGCGTGCTGCGCATCGGTATCGAGGCGATGTTCGTCCCCGGCGGCGGCTCGACCTCCGACGTCACCCTGATCGGTGGCGGCCTGGAGACGGTCACGGACCAGTCGGGCTTCCAGCAGCAGTACACGATCTCGCTCGGTCTCGACTTCTGAGCCGTCAGACGGCCACCAGTCGAGCCGAGCGTGTTTCACGCGGGCGCCCACTCACGCGGAACCGGCCTCTCATCACCGCCCCGTGTCGACCACGGGCAGCTCGCCCGCCCTTCGCCAGCCTGTTCGCGATGCCAATCACTTCGACCCGCCTTCGCTATGAGCCGATTACTTCGGATCAGGCGTCGAGGTGGGATAGGCTTTGGTTCGCGCCAACTTCACCTCGCGTGAAGATCTCCTACGAGGAAGCCAGGTCGTGATCATCGCCTGCCCCGAGTGCACAAACCCCTTCCAGCTCGAGGATCACCGCATCTCCGCGCTGGTCCAGCTCGAGTGCCCGACTTGTAGCTTCCGCATGATCCTCGACTTCGAGGCGGCGAACGACGCCTCGCTGATCGAAGAGGGCATGCAGATGGCTCAGGGCTTCCGAGACGAGGCCGCCTATCGTGAGGCCATCGCCGGAGGTGCCGTTGGCGTCGAGGCTGCCCAGCCTGCTCCCGAGCCCGAGCCAGAGCCAGAGCCAGAACCAGCCTTCGAGCCGGAGCCAGCCTTCGCGCTCGAGCCCGAGCCTGCCCCCGAGCCAGAGCCGGAGCCCGCCTTCGCCCTGGAGCCGGAGCCCGCTCCCGAGCCGGTCGAGCCTGCCTTCGCCATCGAGCCGGAGCCCGCTCCCGAGCCGGTCGAGCCTGCCTTCGCCATCGAGCCGGAGCCGGCCACCGAGCCCACGCCCGCCTTCGTCGCCGAGCCGGCAGACAAGCCGCCGGTCCGACTCGCGCCGCCCTCCGAGACGCAGCAGACCCGCTCGCGCCCCACCCTCGTCGGCCACACCCCGCCTCCTCCGCCCGAGCCCGAGCTGGAAGAGCCCGGCACGCCGGAGGTCGTCAGCGAAGAGGCCGAGCTCGAGGTCGCTGGTGACGAGTTCGCCATGGATGATGTCGATGTCGAGGTCGAGGTCGACGAGGTCGCGGAGATCGAGCCCGCGCCGGCCGCGATCCAGACGCCGCCCCACACGCCCGAGCTTCCGGCTCAGGTCGAGGAGCCCGCGGCCGCCGCCTCCGCCTCTGGAGCCGACACCTCCAGCGCCGCGGACGCACCCAGCGCCGAGGGCCGCAGCGTCGGCTGGTCGATCTTCATGGCGCTGGTGATCATCTTGCTCCTGGGCGTCGTTGGACTCATGGGCTTCTCGCTACTCGAGACCGGAGATCCCAACCCCCTGCCACTGCTGAAGCAGTGGGGCCTGCCTCTGCCGTAGACTGAGCGGGTGGTGAGCCCGAGCAAGCGTGACCGCGAGGCCGACGACGCCCACGCCGTCGCGCGTCGGCTCGCCGTGCTCCCGGAGCGCGCCATGCGGGTCGCCGCGCTGCGCGAGCAGCTCCTCGCGCGTCCCCCCGACGACGCCGCCTGGCTGCTCGACGCCCTCGCCACCGCGGGCCGAGCCGGCGGGGTCCCCTACGACCTCAGCCTGCTCGCGGCCATCGAGCTCGTCAGCAGCGAGCAGCTCGGCTACGAGCAGCGCCGGGCGATCTTCGAGGCCGCCGAGCGCCACGGTCTCGAGGCCTGCATGGAGCTGCTCTTCTCCGACGTCGGCGCCGAGATCGACGAAGACGCCGCGGCCCCGCGCGCCCTCGTCCCCGGCACCCGCCCGCTCACCCTGGGCGAGCGCAAGAGCCTGGCCCGGTCGTGGAAGCGCGACGTGCTCGAGCGGCTGATCGCAGATCCCCACGTGGACGTGGTCGCGCTCTTGCTGCGCAATCCCAGGGTCACGGAGACCGACGTGCTGCGCATCGCGACCTCGCGGCGAGCCAGCGCCGCGGTGCTCCAGCTGATCATGCGAGCGCGGCGTTGGAGCTGTCAGCGCCGGGTCCAGCGCGCCCTGCTGCGCAACCCAAACATGCCCGAGCCTGCCGCCTTGCGCCTGGTCGGCCTGCTCTCGCGGGCCGAGCTGCGCGAGTTCGGAAACGATCCCGCCTTGCCCGAGCGGATCCGTCACGCGATCCGGCGCCGGCTGATCCAGCCGACCTGAGCCCCGGCCCGAGAAGAGCGAAGAAAATGAAAAGACCGCCGGGTGATCCTCGGCGGTCTCTCTCACTTGCTACGGGGTTGGGATCAGCTCGACTTTTCTTCGACCTTGGCCGTGGGCGTGACCTCGATCTCGCCGCCCTCGTCGAGGTCGTCGTCGCTTTCGTCGTTGATGGACTTCATCTCCTTCTTGAAGCCACGCAGCATCTTGCCGACGCTGGAGCCGAGCTGCGGGAGCTTGGAGGGTCCGAAGATGAGCAGGACCACGAGGATGATGACGACGATCTCCGCCGTGCCGAGGGCAAAACCCAGTAGCATGGCTGTGAAGGTAGTCCCCTTCGGACCGCATTACCAGAGCTTCGAAGACCCCGAGGGACAGCAAAATGCGGCCGTTCTGAAGCAAATGACGCTCCTGGCTGCCAGCGCGCGCACGCGCCGGCGGAGGGTGTTGGTACGCCTCACAACTCTCAGGGCGCGGGGGTATAACGTGGGCCATGGACCCCCTCATGCTGCGTCCTTCGCCGCTCCGGGCGTCTGCGCGCGCAGGTCGTCGAGGCCACGGATCCCCCCTGGCTTGGCTCCAGCCTGCCACGCGCAGCCTCCGCCCAGCGGGGTTGAGCCTGGCCCTGGCTTGGGTGTTGGCGACCCCGGCGACGAGCCACGCGACCCCAACTGACGACCAGGCGCAGTCCGACGCGCCGCAGCTGGGCCTGCGACGCATCGGGCCGGACGGCCGCCCCGAGCGCGCCGTCTGGGTCAACGAGCGCGCACGCATGCGCGTGCGCGGCGATCGACCCGAAGGCGCGTCGATCCACGTCGCCTACGCCACGCCGATCCGCGTCTGGGACGAGGCGCTGCGTGTCGACCTCGCGGCCTTCGAAGACCAGGCCTTCCCCGCCGGCCAGGTCCCGCGCAAGACCATCGTCGACGAGCCGCCCGAGGCGTGGATGCGCAAGCTCGAGCTGCCCGACGTCCCGGTGCGCTGGAACGCCAAGACCATCGAGTACCTCGAGTACTTCAAGAACGATCCCAAGGGTCAGCGGATGATCGCCGCGTGGCTCAACCGCATGGGCCGCTACGAGCGCCGCCTGCGGACGATCCTCGCCGAGGTCGGCGTGCCCGAAGATCTCGTCTACGTCGCGATGATCGAGAGCGGCTTCAACCCGGGCGCGCACTCCTCCGTGGGCGCCGCGGGGATGTGGCAGTTCATGGAGCCCACCGGGCGGGTCTACGGCCTCGACAGCCAGTACTGGGCCGACGATCGCCTCGACTTCGAGAAGGCCAGCTACGCGGCGGCCACCTACCTCGCCGATCTCAAGGCCCGCTTCGGCACCTGGGAGCTCGCCCTGGCCGCCTACAACGCCGGCTACGGCCTGGTCGTGCAGAGCATCCGCGCCAACAACACAAACAATTTCTGGGCGCTCACGGAGCTCGAGAACGGGCTGCCCCGGCAGACCTCCAACTACGTGCCCAAGTTCCTGGCCGCGGCGATCGTCGGCCACAACCGCGAGGCCTTCGGCGTCGCGGGCAAGCCCGATCCAGCCCTCGAGCTCATCGACGTCGAGGTCCCCGGCGGGCTGCGCTTCGAGGAGCTCGCCGAGGCCCTCGAGGTCGACGAGGACCTGCTCACCGAGGTCAACGCCGCCTACCTGCGCGGGCGCACGCCCCCCGAGGGCGGGCCGGCGACGATCCGCATCCCGCGAGACAAGCACGCCCGCTTCTCCGGCCTCGGCGACAGCCTGCGCTTCGACGAGCAGCGCTGGGCCACCTACACCACCAAGCTCGGCGAGGACCTCGAGGACGTCGCCGCGGCCTACGGGATCACCGAAAAGCAGCTGCGCTCGCTCAACGCGATCCACGACAGCGGCGAGATCAAAAGTGGGATCGCCCTGGTCGTCCCGGCGACGCCCGGCGAGGCCGCGACCGGCGACAAGCCCAAGCCCCCGCTGATCGCCGTGCCCTCCGTGGCCGTGCCCGCGGGTCGACAGCTGGTGTTCTTCCGGGTCACCCGGGCGAGCTCGAGCGCGGCCATCGCCGCGGGCTTCGGCGTGGCCTGGGACCAGGTCGTGGCCTGGAACGACCTCGATCCCCACGCCCGCCTCGTCGACGGCCAGTTCCTGCAGATCATCGTCGAGACCGGCTTCGACGCCGCGGCCGCGGGCCTCGAGATCTGGAAGCTCGCCGACGTCCGCCACGTGGTCCGGGGCAGCGCCGCGCACCTCGACGCCCTGCTCGCCGACCGCGAGCTGCTGCGCCGCGGCTACAAGGTCAGCAAGGGCGACACGGTCAAGCGCGTCGCCAAGCGCTTCGGCCTCAGCCAGGGCTCGCTCGCGCGGATCAACGGCATCGATCGCAACCAGCACCTCGAGCCCGGCGAGGTCCTGGTGGTCTACGTCGACCGCGGCAACAAGCAGGGCACGGTCAGCGCCCCCGATCCCCGGCCGACCACGCTGACGGCCGAGCTCGACGTCGCCGAGAGCCTCGCGCCCCAAGACCGCGAGACCGACACGGCCACGCCCCGCGGCCGCGATCCTTCGACCGCCGAGCGCTCGCGGGTCCCCGGCAAGCGCTACGACGACTGACCCATGCAAGACGACCAAGCCCTGAGCATCGACGAGGCCCTCGCGCGGGTGCTCGCCCGCTTCTCCATCACCGACACCCAGCGCGTCGGCGTGGCGGAGGCCATCGGGCGAGTGCTCGCTACCGCCTGCCAGGCGCGCTGGTCTCTGCCCAGCGCCCCGCTGAGCGTCATGGACGGCTACGCCCTGCGCAGCGCCGATCTGATCGCCGCCCGAGATCAGCACGGCGCCGAGGCCCTCGCCCTCGAGCGCCTCGACGAGAGCGCCGCCGGCCACCCCAGCGAGCTCGAGGTCGGCCCGGGCAGCTGCGTGCGGATCTCCACCGGCGCGGTGGTCCCCGCGGGCGCCGACGCGGTCGTGCCCCAGGAGGACGCCGCCATTGTCCCGCCCTCCGCCGGCGTCCCCGAGGGCCGCACCTTCGTCGAGTTCGGCGGCGAGGCCCTGCGCCGCGTCGCGCCCGGGCGCTACATCCGGCCCACGGGCAGCGACGTCCGCGAGGGCGAAGATCTCCTCGCCCCAGGCGAGCCCATCGGCCCCGGCGAGGCCGCGCTCCTCGCCGCCTGCGGCCACGCCGAGGTCGACGTCCGCCGCCGGCCCAAGGTGGCGATCCTCAGCAGCGGCGACGAGCTCGTGCCCATCGGCCAGACCCCCGGGCGCGGGCAGGTGGTCTCGACCAACGCCATGATGCTCGCCGGGCAGATCCGCGAGGCCGGCGGTGAGCCCCTGGATCTCGGGGCCGTGCCCGACGATCCCCACGAGCTGCGCGCGGCCATCGAGGACGCCCGCCGGCGCGCCGACCTGCTGGTCTGTAGCGGAGGGATCTCCGTGGGCGATCACGACCTCGTGCTCCCGGCCCTCCAATCCCTCGGCTTCGAGCTCGAATTTCGCCGCCTGCGCCTGCGCCCGGGACGACCCACCACCTATGGCCGCCTGCCCCCCGACGCCGAGCTCCACGCCCTCCCGGTGCTCGCTCTCCCGGGCAACCCGGCGAGCACCTACGTCAGCTTCGAGCTCCTCGCCCGCCCGCTGATCCGCGCCATGCTCGGCCTGCACCATGGGCGCTGGCACCGGCCGCGTCGCCAGGTCGTGCTCGCCGCGGCGGCCGAGGGCGACGCCCGCCGCGAGCACTATGTCCGCGCGCGCCTCGATGGCACCGGCCGCGCCTGGCCGCTCGACCGCCAGCTCTCGGGGGCGCTGCGCTCCATCGCCGGCTTCGACCTGCTCTTGCGGGTGCCCGCGGGCCGCCGAGAGGTCCCCGCCGGCGAGCAGCTCGAGGCCCTGGAGATCCGCTGAGCCCGACCATGAACGAGATCGACCAAGCAACCAGCCACGCCCGCGCCCACGCGGCCAGCGTCGTCGTCACCGAAGACGACGCGGGCGAGCGCGCCGACGTCGTCCTCGGCCGACGCATCCCCGGCCTTTCGCGCCGCGTCGCCCGAAGCTTGGCCCTCGAAGGCAAGCTGCGCGTCGACGGCCAGCGCCGCCCTCCATCGACCCGCGTCGAGGCTGGCGCCCGCCTCGAGCTCGCCCTCGCGCCTCCGGCAGAGACCGCGCCCGCGCCCGCGCTGCTCGAGACCCTGGCCGCCGTCGTCGACGCCCCCCTCGCCCTCACCGCCGACTTCATCTACGTGCACAAGCCCGCCGGCGTGCACTCCGTCGCGCTCACCCCGGCGCAACCCGGGGTCCTGGCCACGGCCGTGGCCCAGCGCTGGCCCGAGTGCGCCGCGGCCTCCCCCGATCCCCGGGAGGCCGGCGCCGTGCACCGCCTCGATCGCCCGACCTCTGGTGTCCTGGCATTCGCACGCAGCGAGGCCGCCTGGTCCCGGGCCCGCGAGGCCTTCAGCGACGAGCGCGTAGCCAAGCACTACCTCGCCGTCTCCCGCGTGCTCGGAGCGCCCGAGTGGCCGCCTCCCCTGCCCCCCGAGGGCCTCCAAGGCTGGATCGAGCCGGCCCCCGACGAAAGCGAGCAGGCCCTCGCCAGCCCGCTGGCGGCGGCCCTCGGCGAGCTCCTCGCCCGCGGCGCCAGCCAGCCCCTCGATCGCCCCCCGATCCGCGTGCGCGCGCCCCTCGGCCGCGGGCCCTCGGCGCACACCAGCGCCGTGCGCCTCGACGGCCGCCGCGCGCGGACCGTGGTCTGCCCGCTCGCCACCACCGGCCAGCACGAGCTCCTCCGGCTGCGCCTCGAGACTGGACGCCGGCACCAGGCCCGGGTCCACCTCGCCTGGATCGGCCGCCCGATCCTCGGTGATCGCCTCTACGGGCCTGGCACTGTTTTTGCGCATACCCGAGCGGGAGCGGCCAGCGGGCCGGAGATGGGCGAAGCCGCCCATGCCATCGCCCTGCACGCCTTCGCCATCGATCTCTCGGCCGCTTTCCCCGACGAGGCGCCGGTCTTGGCCCCACCCATCTCCAATTTCTGGCCGCCGCCAGAGACGCCGTCGCCCAATCGTTCGTGCTAGGATGCCTCTCCATGCGTGTCCGCTACTTCGGTCATTCCGACGTTGGCAAGAAGCGCGCGCACAACGAGGACGCCTTCCTCGCCGACCCCGAGCTGGGCTTGTTCGTGGTCTGCGATGGCGTGGGAGGCCGCGCTCGGGGTGAGATTGCCAGCCGGGAAGCCGTCGACTTCATTTGGGACTGGATCAAGCGCGAGCAGTCAGAGCTCGACAAGCGCCTCGAAGAGATCCAGGGCAACCGCCAGGCCGAGGCCGCCGCCAAGCTCTGCCAACTCATGCGCGGCGCGATCCAAAACGCCACGTACATGGTGCACTCCCTCGGCCAGTTCAACCCCGACCAGCGGGGCATGAGCACCACGGCCTCGGCCTTCTACCTGTGCGGCAACCTGGGCATCGTCGGCCAGGTCGGCGACTCCCGCGTCTACCTCGCCCGCGATGGCAACATCTCGCAGCTCACCGAAGACCACACCCTGGTCAACTACCAGCTCAAGCACGGCCTGATCTCCCCGGAGGAGGCCAAGCGCTCCAGGGTCCGCAACGTGATCACCCGCGCCGTCGGCCACAAGGACTACGTCGAGGTCGACACCCTGCCCGTCCCGCTCTTCCCCCGCGACCGCATCTTGCTGTGCTCCGACGGTCTGCACGGCTACCTCAACGACGAGGCGCTCCAGCGGATCATGAGCCGCGACGTGCAAGAGGGCGTGCTCGAGGCGATCCGCTTCGCCAACGACCAGGGCGGCTCGGACAACATCACCGCGCTGCTGATCGAGCTGCTCGAGTAGCTCGCCTGCTCCTCCAGCACGCCCCCAGGCGTGCTCGCGCCCTGGCGTGGTGTATGGTGCGAACCATGGACCACTTCACCGGCCGCGCCAACGCCAAGACGGTCTCGATCCTCGCCCTCACCCGCGCCGAGTTCAAGCGCTGGAAGAAGGCCCAGGCCAAGGCCACGCAAAACTGGCTCGACGCCAGCAGCTTCGAAGCCGGCGCGGGCGCGACCATCGAGATCCCCGCCCGCGACGGCAGCGTGGCGCGGATCCTCCTGGGTCTGGGCAGCGGCAGCGACACCCCGCTGTGGTCCTACGCCGCCCTCCCCGGCCGGCTGCCCAAGGGCCGCTACCAGCTCGAGAACGAGCTCGACCCCGAGCAGGCCCACATCGCCTGCCTGGGCTGGGCGCTCGCGACCTACGACTTCGACCGCTACAAGACCAAGGGCCACAAGAAATTCCCCTCCCTGGTCTGGCCCAAGGGCGTCGACCGCAAGGCCGTCGAGCGCGAGCGCAACGCCGTGTTCTTGGCCCGCGACCTGATCAACACCCCCGCCGCCGACCTCGGCCCCGCCGAGCTCGCCGAGCAGGCCTCGACCGTCGCCCTCGAGCACGACGCCAGCGTGACCGTGACCACCGGCGAAGCGCTGATCGCCGAGGGCTACCCGGCGATCTACGCCGTCGGCAAGGGCAGCGTCCGCGAGCCGCGGCTGGTCGACATCCGCTGGGGCGACGAGGCCAACCCCAAGCTGACCCTGGTCGGCAAGGGCGTGGTCTTCGACACCGGCGGCCTCGACCTCAAGAGCGCCGCCGGCATGAAGCTGATGAAAAAAGACATGGGCGGCGCCGCGGCGATCCTCGCCATCGCCCAGATGATCATGGACGCCCAGCTGCCCGTGCGCCTGCGCGTGCTCCTGCCCATCGTCGAGAACGCGATCTCTGGCCACGCCTACCGACCCAGCGACGTGCTCGAGACCCGCAAGGGCATCACCGTCGAGGTCGGCAACACCGACGCCGAGGGCCGGCTGATCCTCTGCGACGCCCTGGCCGAGGCCCAGAGCGAGGACCCCGACCTGCTGATCGACTTCGCCACCCTCACCGGCGCCGCCCGGGTCGCCCTGGGCACCGAGCTGCCGGCGCTCTTCTCCACCGACGACGAGGTCGCCGCGGCGATCCTCGCGGCTGGCGAGGACTGCCACGACCCGATGTGGCGCATGCCCCTGTTCCGGCCCTACCGCCGCCACCTCGACAGCAAGATCGCCGACATCAACAACATCGCCAGCGTCGGCCAAGGTGGGGCGATCACGGCCGCGCTCTTCTTGCAGGAGTTCGTGGGCAAGAAGGTCGCCTGGGTGCACGTGGACACCATGGGCTACAACGTGCACGCGCGGCCGGGGCGGCCCGCGGGGGGCGAGGCCTTTGGCGTGCGGGCGATGTTCGAGATGCTCCGTCGGCGCTACGCCGGATCCTGATCGAGCCTGCTCGAGCCTGCTCGAGCCTGATCGATGGCCGCGGCGAAGGGCGCCGCGGCCACGGCCGCGTCCCAGCCCAGCTTCGGCCAGCGCGCGGCCGTCAGCGCGTGGATCAGCTTGAGCGTCCGAAAGCCGTCGAAGAGCTCCGGCAGCCGCCGCTCGAGCTGGCGCGCGTCGACCCGCGCCGCCAGCCGCTCGCCAGCGTCGAGACAGGCGCGCAGCTCGGTGATCTCCGGGTAAGCCTCGACCAGCGCCGCCAACCCAGCGCTCCCCTCCCCCGCCGCGAAGGTCTCCAGCGCCCGCTGGACCTCGGCGACCACGGCGAAGACCCGCGGATCGTAGACCCGCAGCGCCTCCCCGCGCAGCTGAGCCTCGACCGCGGGCCCGGTGCCAAAGGGCACCCGCGAGGATCGCCGCGCCTGGATCCGCACCGGCGCGCCGCTCAGGCTGCGCACCGAGCCGAGCTTGGCGAGCTTGTCGAGCAGGTAGAAGTCCTCGCCCGCCTCGCGCTTTGGGAACCCGCGCACCGCCGCGTAGGCCTGAGCGCGCACGCTGATCAGGCTGCCGATGGTGTGGTGGGCGAAGGCCGAACCCGCCCAGCGCAGGCCGGCCACGTAGTAGCGCAGGCTCTGCTCGTAGCGAGCCGTGGCCGCGTCGACGGCCGGCTCGCCGCCCGGTACGTGGACGAAGGGCGCGACCGCGGCGACGTCCCCGATATCCAGGGTCTCGGTGCGCTCGAAGTGCTCGGCGGGCAGGCGCGCGTCGGCGTCGGTGTTGTGGATCCAGGCCGAGCGCAGGCGGCCGACGGCCCACAGCGCCAAGAGCAGGTCCGCGCCGATCTTGCGGGCCAGGCCCACGCCCTCGCGCGGCCCAAAGGCCCGCTGGCCGCGGCAGCGATCGACGGCGAGGACCTCGAGCGCTCCCCAGCGATGCAGCGCGAGGATCCCCTCCGGCGAGCGCCAGCGCGGCGCCGTGGTCTCGAGGGCCGCGAGCAGAGCCTCGCCTGCGCGGCGGTCCTCCGGATCGTCCGCGCTGGCGTTGACCACCAGGACGCACAGACAGCGAGCCCTCGCCGCGGGCTCCGCCGCCGCTTCGAGGCAGCGCGGCGACTCGCGGCGCGCCGGGACCACCACGCCCTGCTGCCAATCGAGCGCGACCTCATTGCCTGCTGCGAGCAGCTCGACCAACGCCCGCGCTTCGGGCTCTGCGTGGGCACGCAGGTACTTTTGGATGGCTCGCTGCAAGGCGCTCGATCTCGCTCGTGGCGGACATAGCACGATCCCCTCGCGCTCGATATCGAACAGCACAAAGAGTCCGCGAGACTCGCGCGACACTGTGATAGATTTCGCGAATGTTCCCATACATCGTCGCAGGTATCTCGGCAGCGCTGGCCGTGATCATGGCAATCATCCTCGTCGTCCAGAGCGGCCAGCACGGCAAGGAAAAGTCCGCGGCGCAGCAGGCACAGCATAGAGCCGCCGAGGCCGAGGGTCGCCTCGCCGACCTCGAGCAGCAGCTCGTCCGCTATCGAGCGATCACCGACATCGAGGCGGTCCTCGCCCAGACCCGCGCGACCATCACCAGCGAGCGCCAGCGAGGCGAGCACGAGCTCGCGCAGCGCAGAGCCCAAGCCGAGGCCGACGCGGCCCAGATGCAGGCGCACCTCCAGCAGCTCGGCAACCAGCAAGGTCAGCTCGAGCACCAGCTCGCGTACATGCGCGCCGAGCTGTCCTATCTCGACGAGCGCGCGCTCTTCGAGGCCAACGGCCTCTACGAAAACCACTACGACTTCGACACCGCCGAGCAATACAAGGCGAGGCTCGATCGCCTCGTCGATCAGCAAAAGTCCATGGTCAAGGGCGAGCTCGCGGCGATCTGTCGGACCACCTGGACCGTGGAGGGCAGCGCGGCCAAGGGCGCCAAGATGACCAAGGATCAGCTCAAGCTGATGCTCCGCGCCTTCAACGGCGAGTGCGATGGGGCCCTGGCCAAGGTCAAATACAACAACATCGAGTCACTCGAGAAACGGATCACCCGCGCGTTCGCGGCGATCAACAAGCTCGGCGCCGTCAACCAGTACGAGATCACCGAGCCCTACTTCTCGCTCAAGCTCGAGGAGCTGCGCCTGGTCCACGAGTACAAGGAAAAGCTCCAGGCCGAGCGCGAGGAGCAGCGGATGATCCGCGAGCAGATGCGCGACGAGGAGCGGGCGCAAAAGGAGCTCGAGAAGGCGCAAAAGGACGCCGAAGGCGAGGAGCGCAAGCTCGAGGCGGCCATCGCCAAGGCGCAGCAGCAGGCCGAGGCGAGCGCGGGCAAGCGCCACGATCAGCTCGTCGCCAAGCTCGAGGCGCTCCAGGCCGAGCTCACCCAGGCCCTCGAGCGAAAGCAGCGCGCCATCTCTCGCGCCCAGCTCACGCGCAGCGGCCACGTCTACGTGATCTCGAACATCGGCTCCTTCGGCGAGCACGTCTACAAGATCGGCATGACCCGGCGGCTCGAGCCCCTCGATCGCGTCAAGGAGCTCGGCGACGCCTCCGTGCCCTTCCGCTTCGACGTGCACGCGATGATCTACACCGAGGACGCCCCGGCCCTCGAGGCCAAGCTCCACGCGCGCTTCTCCGAACGCCAGGTCAACCTCGTCAACTCGCGCAAGGAGTTCTTCGCGGTCGAGCTCGGCGAGATCGAGGCCGCGGTCCGCTCGCTCCACGGCGACATCAGCTTCGTCAAGACGGCCGCCGCCGAGGAGTTTCGCAAGTCTCAGGCCATGCGCGTCCGCCAGACTCGCGGCCCGCGGCCGAACCACGCGCCCGGAGAATTCGCCGCGACCGCGCTTCACTGAGCGACTCGCCATCGGCATCGCTCGGTCGACATCGAGTGGCCGACTGTCCTTCGGGACATGCCACGCGTCTGGCCCCCAGCTGGCCTCGCGGCCGTTTCGTCGCCAGCCTCGCCGGTGTTACACCGCCAGCATGTCGTCGCGTCGCTCGGGCTTGGTGGTTGCTGCCCTATGCTGTCCCTTCTGCCTGGCGTGCGCCGCCGAGCCCGACGACGTCGACGAGTTCACCGCGGACGCCCCCGCGGCCCTCGATCCCGACAGTCCAGCCACGGACGAAGCCCTCCGCGAGCTCGAGGCCGCCCGGCCGCCAGAGCAGGCCGCGGCCACGCCGGTCACCGACGACGACACGGACGCCCGGGCGATGCTGATCGGCGACTTCGACGGGGACGGCAGCGCGGACATCTTTCGCGCCGACTGGAACGGCAACGGCCGCCAGTACAACCTCGCCCTGCTCAGCCGCGAGACCAGCTGGGCGCGCTGGGCCGGGCCGCTGGCGATCCTCCTCGGCGGCGACACCCGCCAGCTCTACGTCGGCGACTTCGACGGCGACGGCAGCGATGACATCTTCCGCGCCGACCAGGGCGGCGACGGCAGCCAGTACAACATGTGGTTCTCCCCCGACGGCGCGGGCGGCTGGACGTGGCGCGCCGGCCCCGGGGTGATCCTCGGCGGCGACGACCGCCACCTCTACGTCGGCGACTTCAACGGCGACGGCCGCGACGATCTGCTCTTGGCCCACGACGAGAGCACGGATCAAAACCGCATCTACCTGTCCCAGGGCGACGGCGGCTGGACCACCTGGTCGAGCGGGCTGGGCTACTGGCTCGGCGGCGACGACCGCGAGGTGCTGATCGCCGACTTCGACGGCGACGGCGACGACGACATCCTGCGCGCCGACGGTGGCGGAGACGGCCGCGAGTACAACCGCCTGGCCCTGTCCAAGGGCAACGGCGGCTGGTCCGTGCACTTCAACTCGCCCCCGCGGATCTTGAAGGGCGGCAACCGGGCGCTCTACGTGGGAGACTTCGACGGCGACGGCGCGGCCGATCTCTTCCGCGCCGACTGGAACGGCGACGGCACGCAGTACAACGCGGCCATGCCCTCTCACGGCGACGGCAGCTGGGGCTACTGGGCCGGCATCGCCCTCGACATGGCGCCCGAGAGCCGCGCCCTGCACGTCGGCGACTTCGACGGCGACGGCCGCGACGACATCTTGCTCGCCGACTGGAGCGGCAACGGCCGCGACGACAACCGGGTGATCCGCTCGCTCGGCGGCGGCGCGTGGGGGATCTGGGAGCAGCCCAAGTGGTGGCTGGGCGGGAGCAATCGGGAGATCCACGTCGCCAACTTCGACCTCGACGGCCGCGCCGACATCCTGCGCGCGGACTGGAACGCCGACGGCAAGGCCTACAACCGCGTCGATCACTCGAAGGGCGACGGCTCGTGGACCCACGGCCCCAACCCGGCGATCTGGCTGGGCGGGAGCCAGGGCGTGGGCCTGCCCGAGATCCCGACGATCCTCCGCGCGGTCACCGGCTACGAAGACGGCGAGTACGTGGCCCCGCACGTGCCCCCGGTGCGGACCAGCAACGACGGACGGATCGCCACTTACCTCAAGCCCAACGGAGCCAACCGCAAGTTCGCGCTGATCACCCCGGAGGTCCTCGACGGTCACCTGGTCCACCAAGACCCCGGCGTGTCCGTGTTCTCCGACACCACGCTCACGGCCAACGCCGCCTTCGACGGCGACGCCAACGCCAACGGGCACCACCTGAGCCTGTGCGACGGCAGCTCGCCCCTCGCCGGCCTCGCCGGCCAGGACGATCTCGTCAACCCGCGCGCCTGCGGGCAGGACGACTGCTACGACCTGCACACGATCACCACCGTCGAGCTAGCGAACGATCAAAAGCAGGTCTGGGCCACGCCGATCACCGTGCGCGTCGCCAACCCCAAGACCGCCGCGGCGAGCATCACCTCGATCACCCCGGGCACCCCGGTGGCCGGGCCGATCTGGGACGTGAAGGAGGCCTTCGAGCCGATGTTCACCGCCGACGGGCGGCTGTTCGTGTTCCGCGTCGGCAACAGTAGCATCGACTGGATCGACGGCGAGGGGCAGCAGCGCACCGGCAGCTACGACATGGTCTACGCGGTGATGCCCGCCGACGCCGACCCCTGCGACGTCACCAAGCTCGACGGCCCCTACCCGATCTCCCACGCGCCCTTCCACCCCGGCCTCGGCGAGCGCTACGGCTTCGCCCGCTACCCCTTCCGCGATCCCGAGGGCAACCCGATCACCGATGGCGAGAAGATCCGCGGCACCTACCCGTGGATCGATCGCCACGGCCGCAACCTGTTCTTCCCGGCGATCGGCGCCACGCTCCACTACGTCCAGGACGGGACCACGCGCACGCGCTACACGGCGCGCTGCGTGCCCGGGGTCGAGTGCGAGCTGCCCCCGGCCACGCCCTCGAGCGTCGAGGACGCCGGAAGGACCCGCGGCGTGATCGCCATGGGCCTGTGGACCCGCGGCAAGATGGTCTTCCTCGACGGGGCTTTTGCCAACACCGACTACGGCCTCGGTCAGCAGGCCACGGACCACCGCGAGCTCCAGCTCTACGACCCCTTCTCGGCCGCGGCCGGCGACCAGAGCGGCTGGGTCCGCGTGGGCACCGGGCGCGACAACATCGGCGCCGAGCTGCCCACCCAAGGCGTCGCCAACACCACATTCATCGACTCGCTCGAGAACCTGCTCAACGAGTCGCCCGCGCTCGTCCCCGCGACGCCCCGCGACGTGGTCTGGACGCTCAACAGCGGCCGGGCGAGCGCCGACGTGGCCTTTGACGACTACCTGCACCTCGACGCCGTGATCGTCGCCGAGATGAACGCCTCGGCCACCCACGTCGATCCCAGCTACGCGCGCAACGGCGGGCTGATGCACTACCACGACGGCTTTCACGAGACCGGGAGCTTCGCGGGCACCGGCTTCGAGGAGGAGGTCAGGATCCAAAACGCGGCGACGACCACCGCCCGAGGCGTGCCCGCCTACGGCCTGGCCCACGGCAACGTCCGCGTCGAGCCGGCCGCCGTCGGCGGAGTCGTCGGCAAGGGCCTGTGGCTCGACGGCTACGCCGGGGTCAGCTTCGACTTGCCCGAGGCGATCACCGAGGACGCCTTCGTCTCGGTGTTCGTCGACCGCCGCCCGGACGGCGAGGGCCTGCGCCGGGTGCTGACCTTCCCCGGCGGCTCGGACCTGCTGCTCAGCCGCAACCGCGTGCGCTACCGCAGCGCCGGGGTCAACTACGACGCGACCTTGCCCACGGCGATCCTCGCCGAGGACCACCAGTGGACCCACCTCGCCGTGCAGCTCGCCGGCGACGGCTCGGAGGTCCAGGTGTGGATCGACGGCTTCCTGCGCGCGACCTTGAGCCCCGCTCCGCACACCCCGCTGAGCTCTGGCGAGCTGGTGCTCGGAGCCCTCGGCGGCGGCGGCACTGGCCTGCGCGGCTGGGTCGACGAGCTCGTGCTGATCGTCGACCGCCCCGACCCCGAGACGATCTGCAACCACGCCCACGGCACCTTGGTCGGCTTCCCTGCCAGCGCGACGGGGACCTGGGCCAATATCGCCGCGGCCTACCCGAGCGCGAGCCACGACGCGATCACGGCCCGCCTGAGCCAGGCCGGTGAGATCAGCTACGCCCGCTACGCCTGCTTCCACGACCGCGACCTCGACCACGGCATCCTCGCCGAGGACCCGCCCGCGGGGACCAGCTCCGTGCGCACCGCCCTGCTCTTCCCCGAGAGCCCGCTGGTCTGGAACAGCCCGCGACCCGACAGCTCGAGCAACGAATTTTGTCTCGACTGTCACGGCGTCGGCGAGCCCGAGGTGCTCTCGCTCGACGCGCTCACGCCGATCGCCACGCCCATGCAGCAAGATCCCCGCCGCCAGCCCATGCAACCATTGCGGCTGATTGGCGGGTGGGTTCCCGCAGATCACTTTGGGCCCGGGCTACCGGCCGCCGCGCACAGCAGCACCACCGGGCTGCTCGCGGATCAGTGGCTCTACCCTTGAGCGCAGCATTCGAAGGCTGAGCGTCGCTCACCGCCACATCACAGACCTGGCGGGGCCAGCCGAAGCCAGCCCAGGCGAGTCGAACTGCCGGTACGCGATCGACAGATTCGACGCCGTCAATCAAATCCACGATCCCGAGTTCGGGGTTGGGATACGCGACAGATTGCGTATAGATCCGGGCGCATGACCTCGAGGATCGAACGCATTCACCTCGCGGACGACGGGTCGGAGCACGCGACCTGGATGCTCCACTACGCCCTGCGCATGGCTCGGCAGCTGCCCGAGCCGCAGGTCCAGATCCTGCACGTGCGCGAGGCCGGCGAGGCGGATCCCGAGCCCCGACGCGAGCGCCTCCAGACCCTCGCCGCGCGCCACCAGGTCGAGCTTCGCTACCGCGAGCTCGCCCCGCGCGAGCGCATCTCCGCCTCGCTCGCGGACGCCCTGCGCCCCGGCCTCGAAGACATCGTGCTCGTGGGCTTTCGCGCCCACCGCCGCGGCCGCGGCCTCGCCTTCGGCACGGTCGGCCAGGCCCTGCTCGCGCGCCACGACCACAGCGTGCTCGCCATGCGGATCGTCGAGCCGGGGCTCATGGGTCTGCCCAAGGTCCTCGCCGCCGGACTCTCGGACTCCCCCGAGCTCTGCGCCCGGCTCGCGCCCGCCCTCGGGCTGTTCACCCCCGACCTCCACGAGCTGTGGCTGCTGCGGGTGCTCGAGGTCCAGCGTCGCTTCCTCGGACACCTCAGCTTCGAGCGCCTCTCGACCCTCGAGGGAGAGGCCCTCGCGCAGCTGACCCGCGACGTCGAGCAGCTGCGCGCCAGGCTCCCCGTCGAGCCGCCCCGCGTCGAGCGGCACGTGGCCGTCTCCGATCACTGGCCGAGCCAGCTGGTCATGAGCGCCCACCGCGTGCGCGCCCACCTGCTCTTGCTCGGCGCCAGCGACCACCTGCTCCCGGCTCGCTTCTCGCTCTCGAACCCCCTCGAGGCCGTGCTCCACAACGCCGCCTGCGACGTCGCGGTGTTCCGCAAGGGAGTCGGCTGAACCATGGACATGAACGAGAACCTGGAACCCGGGCGGATCCACAACGTCGAGACCGAGGCCGTGCTCGCCCTGCTGGGCAGCGGCCCCGGCGGCCTGTCGAGCGACGAGGCCCAGCGCCGCCTGCAGCAGGTCGGGCCCAACGTGCTCTCCGAGCCCGATCGCCACGCCTGGCTGCGCGCCCTCGGCCGCCAGCTGACAAACTTCTTCACCCTGCTGCTGATCGCCGCCGCGGCGATCTGCGTGGTCGCCCACCGAGCCGCGCCCGGCGAGGGCATGGACGTGATGGCCTGGGCTCTGGCTGGGGTCGCCGTGCTCAACGCGATCTTCAGCTTCATCCAGGAGTATCGGGCCGAGCGCGCGATGCAGGCCCTGCTGGCCTTCCTGCCCCAGCAGGTCACGGTCATGCGCGACGGCGGCGAGCACCGGATCCCCGCCGACGCCCTCGTCCCCGGCGACGTGATCAGCATCTCCGAGGGCGACCGCATCTCCGCCGACGCCCGGGTGATCTCCGGCGCCGGCCTGTCGCTCAACAACGCCCCGCTGACCGGCGAGTCCCGGGCCCAGACCTGCACCACCAAGCCGAGCCCGGCCGAGCGCCTGCTCGACGCCGACAACGTGGTCTTCGCCGGATGCAGCGTGCTGCGCGGCCGCGGCAAGGCGGTGGTGTTCGCAACCGGGCGGCGGACCGAGTTTGGCCGGATCGCGACCTTGTCCACCGAGGTCGAGCGCGCGCCCTCCCCCCTCGAGCGCGAGACGGCCCACATGGTCCGGGTGCTGACCGCGATCGCCGTGGGCATGGGCGTCAGCTTCTTCATCTACGGGATGGCCACAGGGCGCCCGCTGCTGATCAACTTGGTGTTCATGATGGGCATCATCGTGGCCAACGTGCCCGAGGGCCTGCTCCCGACCTTCACCCTGGCCCTGGCCATGGGCTCGGTCCGCATGGCCAGGCGCAAGGTCCTGGTCAAGGGCCTACCGGCCGTCGAGACGCTCGGCGCCGTCGAGGTCATCTGCACCGACAAGACTGGCACCCTCACCCGCAACTCGCTGCGCCTGACCGAGGTCTACGCGCCGCGCTGGCCTGGGCAACATGACGGGCCCGAGGGATTCGATGGCGCGAGTGGGGCCGGCGCGCTCGAGGTCCTCGAGGGCGAGGCCCTGACCGAGCTGCTCGCCGCCGCCTACCTGGCCAGCGAGACCCAGCGCATCGACGGCGAGCTGCGCGGCGACCCCCTCGACGTCGAGCTCGCGGTCAAACTCGAGGCCCAGGGCAGCGACCCCACCTCCGTCGACGCCGCGCGCGTGCAGCAGCTGCCCTTCGACGTCGACCTGCGCCGCGCCGCCGGCTGCTCGGCCAGCCAGTTCGCGGTCAAGGGCGCGTGGATGAGCCTGCGCCCGATGATCGTCCGCGCCGCCGGTCGAGCCTGCGACGTCGCCACCTTGGCCGAGGTCGACGCCCTCGTCACCTCCCTGACCCGCCGCGGCAAGCGGGTGATCGCCGTCGCCACGCGGGCCCTCGACGCCGACAGCGAGCATCCCAGCGCCGACGACGAGCTGCCCCGCGAGAGCCTCGAGCGCGAGCTCGAGCTGCGCGGCTTCTTGTGCCTCGAAGACCCCCTGCGCGACGAGGTCCCCCCGGCCGTCGCCGCGGCCCGGGGCGCCGGCATCGAGGTCGTGATGATCACCGGCGACCACCCCGAGACCGCCAGCGAGATCGCCCGCCAGGCCGGCCTCGTCCCCGCCGACGCCGACGCGGCCGAGGTCGCGCTGACCGGCCAGGCCCTCGAGCAGATGTCCAACGCGGCCGTCACCGATGCCTACCGCAGCGGCGTCCGCATCTTCGCGCGGACCACCCCGGCCCAGAAGATGAAGATCGTCCAGGTCCTCCAGAGCATGGGCAAGGTCGTGGCCATGACCGGCGACGGGGTCAACGACGCCCCGGCCCTGCGCGCCGCCGACATGGGCATCGCCATGGGCCTCCAGGGCACCGACGTCGCCCGCGAAGCCGCGCAGATCGTGCTCCTCGACGACAACTTCGCCAGCATCGTCGCTGGCATCGAAGAGGGCCGCACGGTGTTTGCGAACATCCGCAAATTCACAAACTACGTGCTCGTCTCCAACGGGCCGGAGATCCTGCCCTACCTGCTCTTCGTGCTCTTCCCCGTGCCCCTGGCGCTGACGGTGATCCAGATCCTCAGCATCGACCTGGGCACCGACATCGTCCCCTCCATGGCCCTCGGCCGCGAACCCCCGGAGCCCGGGGTCATGCAGCAGCCCCCGCGCGGCCACGAGACTCACCTGCTCAACTTCCGGCTCATCGCCCACAGCTACTTCTTCCTCGGCCTGCTCGAGGCCGCCTGGAGCCTGTCTGTGTTCGCCTACGTGATGTACGAGGGCGGCTGGCGCCTGGGCATGGACCTGCCGGCGAACGACGACCCGCTCTACCGCTCGGCGACCGGGGCCGCGCTCGCCACGATCTTGCTCATGCAGATCGGCAACCTGATCGGCCGGCGCTCCGAGACCCGCTCGGGCCTCGACGCCGGGCTGCTGCGCAACCCCCTGCTGGCCGTGGGGATCGTCGTGCAGGTCGTGTTCTCCTGGGCCGTGCTCCACTGGCCGCCGCTGCGCAGCGTGCTCGCCACGGGGCCGGTGGACGCCGAGGTCTATGGCCTGGCGTGGCTGGGCGTCCCGCTGATCTTCGGGGCCGACTGGCTGCGCAAGCAGATCAAAAAGCGCCGCCAGGCCGCGGGCGCGTAGCCCGAGGCCCATCGACGTTGGGTACACTGCTCGCGTTGCAGATCACCGCCAACACCACGGGGATGATCGCCGGGTCGACCGTGGCCGCCGACGCGGACGCGGTCGACCACTGCCTCGTGGTCGTCAAGGGCACCTTCTCGACCTCGCCCGAGGGCGCCCTTCGCCTGACCCGCGAGCAGCGCCCGCTGATCACCTGCGACGAGCACTACGGTGATCCGGCCAGCTCGGCGATCCGCTACGAGAGCGACTTTGCCCTGTTCAAGCCGCGCGTCGACGTCCTCGTCGTCGGCGAAGCCGTCGCCCCCGGCGGCCTCGCGCAGCCGCGGCTGCGCGTCGGCCTCGAGCTCCCCGGCACGACCAAGACCCTCGAGGTCGTCGGCGAGCGCAGCTGGGTCCGCGCCGCGGGGGCGCTCTTCCCCTCGAACCCCGTCCCCTTCACGCGCATGCCCCTGCGTTTCGACCGGGCCGTCGGCGGCCCCGACGAGCGCCGCAACCTGGTCGGCGTCGGCTACCACCCCGAGCGCCCGGCCGCCGAGCTCGAGGGCCTCCCGGTCCCCAACCTCGAGCGCCCCGGGCACCCGCTGTGCTCCCCGCGATCCAGCGACGAGCCCGTCGGCTTCGGCGTCGTCGGACGCAGCTGGGCCCAGCGACTGCGCTACGCCGGGACCTACGACCAACGCTGGCGAGACGAGCGCGCGCCCTACCTCCCCGCCGACTTCGATCCTCGCTACAACCAAAGCGCCCCCGAAGATCAACAGCTGGCCACCCTACGCGGCGGCGAGGAGCTTCGCTGCATCCACATGGCCGCCGAGCCGGTCGTCCGCTACCGCGTCCCCGAGCTTCGCGTCCCGGTCTGCTTTCGCTTCGTCGACGCCGACACCCACCGCGAGGCTCGCCTCGACACACTGATCCTCGAGCCCCACCTGGGCCAGGCGCAGCTGCTGTGGCGCTGCGCGGTGCCCCTGAGGCGACGGCCCTCGGACCTGCGGGAGATCCTGATCGGCGACCAGCCGCCTGCCGGGCCCATGGACAGGCAGGGCGGCAAGCCCAGGTTTCGCCGCCTCGGCGACGCCGTGCGAGCGCTGCGAGAGCGCAAGCGAGGAGCCAGCTGCTCATGAGCACGGTCAGCGTGACCGCCCTCGGCATGGCCTGCCCGCTCGGGCTCTCGGCCCTGGCCGCCTGCGCGGCCATCCGCGGCAACCTCAACCACCGCGAGGAGCTGCCCTACAGCCTCGCCGACGACGATCCTGTGATCGGCGCCGCCTTGCCCCTGATCCCGCCGCATACGCCCAGGCGCGCGCGCTGGATCGCCCTCGCGGCCGCGGCCTTGCGAGACACGCTCAAAGACCAGCTCGCGGCCCTGCCCGGCCTGCCCCTGCTGATCGCCCGCCCCGATCCGCGCTGCACCAGCCAGGAACTGTGCGCGCTCTTGTCCGCCGAGCTCGGCGTCCCCCTCTCCCCCGCGCGCGTCGGCATCGTCATCGGCGGCTCGAGCGTGGGCCTGCGCCTCGTCGCCCGCGCCCGCGAGCTCCTCGCAGAGGGCGGCGCCCAGGCCTGCGTGGTGCTGGCCGCCGACTCGCTGATCGAAGCTTCGACCTTACACACCCTCCACCGCGCGCGCCGGCTCGCCAGCAACCAAAACCCCGACGGCCTCCACCCCGGCGAGGCCGCCGCCTGCCTGCTCATTCAGCCGCACACGCGCCGCGCTTGGGGCCACGTCCTCGGTGTCGGCGCGAGCCAAGAGCCCGCGCGCCTCGACAACGACGCCCCCCTGCGCGCCGAGGGCCTCGCCCAGGCCAGCCTCGCCGCCCTGCGAGAGGCCGGCCTCGCCGCCCACCAGCTCGACTTTCGCGTCAGCGATGGAACGGGCGAGAGCTTCTATTTCAAGGAGCAGTCGCTGCTCCCGGCCAGGATCCTCCGCCAGCGCGTCGAGCAGCTCGAGCTGTGGACGCCCGCGCTCCAGCTATGCCACGTCGGCGCGGCCGCGGGGCTCTGCGACGCCGTGATCGCGCTGGTCGCCTTCGCCAAGCGCTACGCCCCGGGGCCGCGGGCGCTGGTCTGCGCGGGGGCCGACGATGGGGATCGGGCTGCGTTGGTGCTCGAGGCGGCGAGCTGAGCTCCGCGTCCCCAGCAGTCTCGAGCTCTTCTCGAACAGAGATCAGCGCGGCGGCCACTGGCGGGCGCCCTCGGGATCTCCGGGAGGGATCGGGTGACCGAAGAAGTAGCGCTTGCCTGGCTCGAAGGCGTGGCGCTGGGGGCTCGCCAGGAATTCTTCGAAGATCGCGGCGGCCGCCAAGGGCTTCACCCTCTGAGAGAAATTTCCCTTTTCATCTTCATAAAACGAGGAACAGTCAATTCCTGTCATCGCCTCGAATTTTTGTCGCATGTGACTATCAAACAGTTTTGGGCTCTCCGCCAGATCCCGAAGCCCCCTCTCGGCAATCCAAGCAGGGTCGATCGGTCGTCCCCGGAACAAAAAAGCACGATCACCATATCGCCGCTGAAGCTCCGTGCAACGCGCCATCACTAGCTCGAGGTAAGCGTCGGCAGCCTCGTCATCATCGCGCTCCGGCCCGGGAAACGCGTCGTGGACATCACCCCGCTCTTCTTCTAGCAAGCAGCCAAGACGTGGCGGGATATACATGGCGTCCTCGTCGACGAGATAGATTTTACGCCACTCCCTGACCAGGTGTGGGACCACATCCAGGCGCCCCCACGCATACAAAACGATCGACAAGCCCCAGCTGTAGTCAGAAGAGAGCCCTCCACGAGCATAGAGCTCGAGGACTCGCTCATTTATCGCATCCGTCCCCGCGTCTCCGAGAAGAGCCCCATAGACTGCCCGGCGTATCCAGTGATCATCACGATCGAATTTCTCGAGTAGCCCAGGCGTAGCGCCAAAATCTCCATTTTGGGCGGCCTGAATCGCTTCGCCGAGCACCTGCCATGCATCGAAGTCCTCCAACTCGAGGTCTTCCGCTACCATGGGGTAGGCAAAGTAGCACTTTTCATCTCGCCAGATCCGGTTGGGAAGCGTCAGCGTCATTTTCATGCCCTCCCCTTCAAGAGCGCTCGGCGACGCTCGAGTTCCTGGCCTGACCACCGATCGAGCGCCGAATCTACCACCTTGCAGTTCTTGCACTTCAGTGCATGCGCCTCGACGTTTTGGCCAGATGAGGGACACCCACCTGCGGCCCTTGGTGTCGTGTGATCGAGCTGCACAGACTTCCGAACTCGCTCGAGGTCCCAGCCATCGACCTTCAGAAGGTCCTCAATCGTCGAAAATGGACTCCCCATCACGACACGGGCCAACATCTTCTTGTTGCCAGGAACTCCCTTTTCAATACGAATACGAACCTTCGTCTTCTCGGAAAGACCTCCCACAATCGCCTCAGCCTCCTCGGGAGTCGTCACCCGATACACATCACAAGGCGGCGCCGACTTCGGCACAGCCTTCCCCGCGTTCGGGCAGCTCCCCCCTTCGCACGGGCTCCCCGCCAGCGCCTCCCGCCGCGCCTTCGCCACCGCCGACAGCCCGCCGTCCTCCCCCACCTCGTCCAACCGATAGTACTCCCGAAATCCATACGCCTCCCGCTTCACCCCCGGCGCAATCTCGGAGGGCAGCGCCGCCGCGCAGGCCTTCGACCAGCAGCAAGGGCAGCTCGCCGCCTTCCCCCCGGCGTCGTCCAGGGCCTCCAGCGCCATCTCCTCCATCAGCGCGAAAGGAGGCGTCGACCCCGGGTAGCTCCCGTGGTTGCTCGTCATCAGATCCAGGTGCCGCACCACCGGCTGGCCCTCGAAGCTCACGTTCATCGAGTGCCCGCAAAAGTACGCCTTGCCGGTGATCGTGTGTGAGAGCAGCGAGCCGCCCAGGCCCTTCGTCGCCGCCTCGTCTCCCAATGGCGAGCTCGCTAGATGGCTCCCCTTCACCCCCGCCGGCTTCCCCCCAATCTTCACCCGCTTGGTTCCCTGCTTCAGGTCTCGGCCATACGCGCTGTTTGGGTAGGGCACCGGCACCGGGCCCGCCGGCGGCGTCGGCGGGCTGTTGCAGACGTCCGGGAAGGCGCCGAGCAGCTTCCCCGATCCCGCCTCCGCGACGATCGCCATCTGGTTCGCAAACACCTGCTTGCCCATGTTCGCCGAGGCTAGCACGGCATCACCCCCAGTGGCGTACGCGGGACACCTTCGCGCCCGCGCCCGTGGTACCCAAGCAAGCATGGCGCCTCGCAAGATCACCCTCGAAGAGTCCGAGATCCCGACGCACTGGTACAACGTCGCCGCGGACATGCCCAACCCCACGCTGCCGCCGCTGAACCCGGCGACGCGCGAGCCGATCGGGCCGGACGCCCTCTCGCCGCTCTTCCCTGCCGCGCTGATCGAGCAGGAGGTCAGCAGCGAGCGCTTCATCGAGATCCCCGAGCGCGTCCGCGAACTCTACACGATCTGGCGCCCGACCCCGATGTTCCGCGCCCGCGGCCTCGAGCGCGCCCTCGATACGCCCGCGCGCATTTACTACAAGTACGAGGGCCTCAGCCCCGCCGGCTCTCACAAGCCGAACACCGCCGTGGCCCAGGCCTACTACAACGCCGAGCAGGGCGTGAAGCGGATCACCACCGAGACCGGCGCCGGCCAGTGGGGCAGCGCGCTGGCCTTTGCCTGCCAGCTCTTTGGGCTGGCCTGCGAGGTCTACATGGTCCGCATCAGCTACGATCAAAAGCCCTATCGCAAGCTGATGATGAACACCTGGGGCGCCGAGGTCATCCCCTCCCCCAGCGAGCGGACCGCGGCCGGGCGCCAGATCCTCGCCCAGGACCCCGACAGCCCCGGCAGCCTGGGCATCGCCATCTCCGAGGCGGTCGAGCGCGCCGCTGGCGACGAGGACACCAAGTACAACCTCGGCAGCGTGCTCAACCACGTGCTCCTCCACCAGACGGTGATCGGCCAAGAGGCCCTCGCGCAGCTCGAGAAGGCCGGCGAGGACCTCCCGGACGTCGTGATCGCGCCCTTCGGCGGCGGCTCCAATTTCGCCGGCCTGGCCTTCCCCTTCTTGCACCGCAAGCTGGCCGAGGGCGCCAAGCTGCGGGCGATCGCGGCCGAGCCCGCGAGCTGCCCCAAGCTGACCCGCGGCGTGTTTCGCTACGACTTTGGCGACAGCGTCGGGATGACGCCACTGCTGCCCATGTACACCCTGGGGCACACCTTCGTGCCAGCCAAGATCCACGCCGGCGGCCTGCGCTACCACGGCGCCGGCGCCCTGGTCAGCCAGCTGCTGCGCGACGAGATCGTCGAGGCGGTCGCCCTCGATCAGCTCGAGACCTTCGAGGCCGGGGTGCTCTTCGCCCGTAGCGAGGGCATCATCCCGGCGCCCGAGGCCAATCATGGCGTGGCCGTGGCCGTGCGCGAGGCCGTGGCCGCCAAGCAGGCCGGAGAGGCCCGCGTGATCGTGTTCAACCTCTGTGGGCACGGGCACTTCGACATGGCGGCCTACCAGGACTACTTCGCCGGCAAGCTCCACCGCCACGCGCTGAGCCAGGCCGAGATCGACGCGGCGATCGCCAAGATCGACACGCCCGAGGCCGGCTGAGACCGACTCGAGAATCAGCCGCGGCCCCCTCGGCTCACAGCCCAGCCGGCGGGCCAGACAGCGCGTCGACGATCTTCATGGTCATGGTGAGCGGCTCGCCATCGCGCTCGAACTTCAGCTCGAACTCGCCGCCCTCGGCCAGCCCCGAAAAGGCGGTGAGCGCCTGCTCGACACTGCCGAGCTCGTCGCCGCCGAGCGACACCAGCACGTCGCCATTTTGCATGCCGAGCAATGCGGGAAAGCTCCCCCGACGGATCCCCGAGAACTTGAAGCCGTGGACCTCGTCGCTCTCCAAGAAGGGGACGATGCGCGCCTGCCTGACGAGCTCGCTCGACAGCGCGCTGGACTCGTCCGTGAGCTCGGCGATCAGCCCACGGGTCAGCTCGCAGGTCCACTCGCTGGCCTCGCTCACACAGCGCACGCGCGACCCAAAGTCGCCGCTCTCCTCGTTGGCGGGGTCGGCCTCCGCGGGGTCGGCCTCGGCAGGATCGACCAACACCGGCTCCTCCGCTGGCGCGGGCGCGCCCTCGGCAGGATCGACCTGCGCCGGCTCCTCCGCTGGCGCGAGCGCACCCTCGGCCGCCCCCGCGTCACCGCTCGGCGCGGCCTTGGGATCGCGGCTACAGGCGCCGACGAGGGCGAGCAGGGCGACGCCCATCGCCTGGCTCATGCGGGTCGAATTGGCTCGTCCGAGGCTCATCGGCGCAGCTATAGCATGGCGCGACATCGCGCGTCAGCAGGCAGCGCGCCGCTCCCCCTGGGCACATCCACGAACTGCGGCCGCGCCATCTCGGCGGACGGGTTAGCGTGCGTCCGTGCGAGACGAGCCAGCACCCGAGCGCGAGCTGACCGACCCCGTGGCCCTCGTCGACGCCAAAGGCCGCCTCAACCCCGACGCCCTCGGCTTCACTCGCCAGCCGCTGCACGACACGAGCGGCCTGCGTCGAAGCTGGCGGGGGCTCGGCCGCAACAAGCGTTGGGAGTACTGGGCGGTGATGGCCCCCAGCCACGTGGTCGCCCTGACCGTCGCCGACCTCGACTACGCGGCCCTGCACAGCCTGTGGATCCTCGATCGCGCGAGCATGGAGGCGAGGGAGCACACGGCGCTGCGACCCTTTGGGCGGGGCACCGAGCTGCCCGCGAGCCTCGGCCGCGGCCCCGCTCGCGCGCGCAGCCGCGGGCTCGACATCGACATCGACACGCGCGCCGAGGGGACACGGCTGCGCGCCGAGGCAGGGGATCTATCCCTCGCCATCGAGGTCCCGCTCCCCGAGGGCCACGAGCGCCTCGGCGTGGTCGTGCCCTGGAGCCGCACCCGCTTTCAATACACGATCAAGGACGTCGCCCGGCCGGCGCAAGGCTGGCTGCGCGTCCGCGGCAAAGCACACGAGCTGCGCGACGGCCAGACCTGGGCCGTGCTCGACCACGGCCGCGGGCGCTGGCCCTATCGCCTGAATTGGAATTGGGGGGCCGGCAGCGGGCGCGTGGGCGAGCGCGTCATCGGTGTTCAGCTGGGCGGCAAATGGACCGTGGGCACGGGCGCGACCGAGAACGCCCTCGTCGTCGACGGGCGGCTGTCGAAGATCTCGGAGGAGTTCGAGTGGCGCTACGATCTCGACAACCCGCTGCGCCCCTGGCGGGTCTTCGGCGAGCGAGTCGAGCTGCGCTTCGAGCCGTTTTACGATCGCGCCGCGACCATCGACCTCGGGCTCTTCGCCTCGCGCCAACACCAGTGCTTTGGCACCTGGACCGGCGCGGTGATCGACGACGCCGGGGAGCGCGTCCGGGTCGACGGCGTCGAGGGCTGGGCTGAGGACGTCCGCAACCGCTGGTGAGCCGCCCGCGAGCGGCTCAGTGCAGCGCCGGGCGCAGCGCGAGGTCCTGGACCACCCTGCCCTCGAGCGCGAGCAGCTCCGCGACCCGAGCCTCGACCGCCTCCGCCCCGAAGAGCTCCCGGGCCAGGCGCAAGAACAGCCCGACGTGGCGCGCCTCGGAGCGCCATAGATCCTTGTAGAAGTCGGCCAGCTCGCCCGCGGGCAGGCCCTCGGCGACCAGCCCGAAGCGCTCGACACCCCGCGCCTCGACGACGCCCCCGAGCACCAAGCGATCGAGCAGGCGCGCGTCTCGGCCCGTCCGTACCCAGCGCGCCAGCGGCTCGACGTAGGGGTCCTTCTCGTCGGGGCGCAGGCTCAGGCCGCGGGCGGCGATCAGCCGGTAGACCTGGTGAAAGTGCTCGAGCTCCTCGCGGGCGAAGGCGATCATCGGCTCGAGCAGCAGCGGGCGGTCTGGGTAGCGGACGACGAAGGCCATGCCCGTGGCCGAGGCCTTGCGCTCGCAGGCGGCGTGGTCGATCAGAAAGTCGTCGAAGTTGGCGAGGACGGTCTCCAGCCAGGCGGGTGGCGTGGGGGTGGTGAGGGCGAGCACGGCGAACAGCGTAGAGCAGTGGTGGCTGCGAATCCACGCCGAGGCGCGCCCCAGCGACCCAAAGAGCAGACCCGAGCAAAGGCCCGAGGAATAGGCCCGAGGAATAGGCCCGCCGCGCCCAGGCGTCTCCTCCCCGTGCGCGCGCCAAACAAGCGGAGGATCGCGGCCCTGGTCACGCTCTCGGCCCTGGTCGTCGCGCTGGCGAGCGTCGCCTGGGCCTGGGCCAAAGACCGCGGGCAGGTCCGTCACCACGGCGCCCACGCCCTGCGCGAGCTGATCGGGCCGCCGGCGCCGACCCCCGCGCCGCTCGAGCTCGAGCTCGACGAGCGCCCTGCGACTGTCGACATGGACGCGCCGCGGATCCCCTACGCCGGCCCCGAGGCCCCGCCGCCGCCCCCTTCTCCGCGCCGCCCCCCCGATCTCGAGGGCGTGTCCTTCGTGCTGATCATGGGCGCCGACAACCGCCGCCCGGGGGTCACGGGGCGCACCGACACGATGATCGTCGCGGCCTTTCGCCACCGCGACGGCGCCGTCGCGGCCTTCTCCATCCCCCGGGACCTGTGGGTCGAGCTCCCCGATGTGCCGGGGCTGCGCGAGCAAGGTCGGACCCACGCGCGGATCAGCGCCGTGCTCCGCGTGGGCGAGGTCCGCGTGGCCAAGGGCCAGGGCATGGCCTTGCTGCGCCGCACCCTCGACGAGCAGTTCGGCGTGCGCGTCGATCGCTACGCCAGCGTCGATCTCCAGGGCTTCGTCGCCCTCGTCGACGAGCTCGGGGGCGTCGAGGTCGAAGTCGAGTGCCCGCTGATGGACTGCTTTTGGCTCGACGGCGCGGACCAGGCCTGCACGCTGGTCGACATCCCCGCCGGCGCGCAGACCATGGACGGGCCCACCGCCTTGGCCTACGCCCGCTCGCGCCACGGCACCGGCGACCGCGAGCGCATCCGCAGGCAGCAGGCGGTGTTGCTCGGCTTCGCCCGAGCGGCCCGCGTCCGCGGCCTGCGGGGGCTCCCGGCGCTGTGGCGCCGCGTCGAACCGCACCTGCGCACCGACATGAGCCCCGACGACGCGCTCTACTACGCGTCCTTCGCCCTCGAGGGCGGCCTCGAGGGCATCCGCGGGTTCTCGGTGTCCAGCGCCATGACCCAGCGCCACGTCACCGAGGACGGCAAGCACGTCATGCTCCTCGACCGCGCCGCCTTCGATGAAGCTCTGGCCGGCATCTTCGACGCCCCCTTGCCCGCGCTGCGCGAGCGCAAGCGCTGCCCCGCCCGCGACGCGGCGCTGACCTACGCGGACCGGGGCTGAGCAACACAAAAGGCCCCTCTCACGCGAGAGGGGCCCTTCGACCTGGCTCACCCGACTGGGTTCAGGGCAGGTTCGCGTTGCAGTCGACCTCGTTGACCCCCGCGGGGCTGCCGAGGTCGCCGTCGCCGTAGTCCGTGGTCGACCAGCACCAGTTGGCGGCGTCGTCGTTGGCGCTCGCGTCGATCATGCTCGGGTCGAGCTTCCAGGACACGCCGTTGTCGGTGGAGCCCTGGCCCTCGTAGAGCGCGGTCTCATCGAGGATCTCGGTGCTGTTGAGGATCACCGCCCGATCGTCGCCGCTGTTGTTGAAGGACGCGCCCGAGCCGTAGTAGGCGCCCGCCCCGACGCTGTAGCCCCAGCTGGCCTCGGGGCCCTTGCCCAGGATCACGTACTCGCCAGCGCCGAGCAGCAGCGTGCCCTGGACCTCGCCCTGGTTCCCCTCGTCGTAGTTCTCGTCCTGGATCCGCAGACCCATGAGATCGACCTCGGTGTCGGTGTTGTTGTAGATCTCCAGCCACTCGCAGTTGGAGTCGTCGCAGACGGCGGGGTCGTACATGATCTCGGTGATGATCAGGTCACCGGGGATCAGGTCGTCGACGCCAAAGCCGGCCGGGGGACCCTCGACGTAGCCCTCGAAGTCCGTGGCCATGCGCGGGGAGATCTTGAACGCCTCGTTGTTGTAGTTGACCGGGCCCTGGATGGCGGTGAAGGCCGCGCCCACGCCAAAGTTGGGGAACTCGGCCGCGCCGTCGGAGATCAGGCTGTAGAGGTAGTCGTCGATCAGCCCGAACGCGCTGCCGTCGTAGACCTCGAACTCGTCGAAGCCGGGCAGGTCGTTGACGTCGATCGGGTCGTTCTCGATGCGCACGTACACGCACTCCCAGGGCTCGCCCACGTCGACGGTGAGGTCGGCGAGGGTGACGAGATCGGGGGCCGGGGGCTCGATGGCGCCGACCTCGAGGACCTCGCCGGCGCTGGCGTTGATCTCGGTCAGGTCGTTGTACTCCTCGGTGATGCCGCTGATGTCGACGAGGTCGCCGATCTCGAGGCCGGTGATGTCCATGTCGTTGCCGACGTAGACCCACACACCGCTGTACTGACCGCCCGCCTCTTCCTGGGCGAAGAAGCCGTTGCTGCGCTTGCCGGTGACCCACACGCCCTCGACGAGGACGTCGGTGCCGGTCGCCACGGCGCCGTTTTGGATGTCGTAGATCGTGGTCCCGGCGGCCATCGTGTCGGTCTCGCCGGTCTCCCCCGTCTCGCCGGTCTCGCCCGTCTCCCCCGTGTCCGAGGTGTCCGAGGTGTCCGAGGTGTCCGAGGTGTCCGAGGTGTCCGTGGTGTCGGTCGAGTCGGTCGAATCCGTGGTGTCCGTCGAATCCGTGGAGTCCGTCGTCTCCGTCATCCCGACCTCGTCGTCGGAGCTGCTCTCGGAGTCGGTCTCGGAGTCGGTCTCGGTGCCCGAGCCCTCGCTGGTGGAGTCGTCGCTGCAGCCCAGGGCCAGGGCCAGGCTCGCGGACATGCAGATCGCGCTAATGCTTAGGTACTTCATGGCTCGCGCAAGCTACCCCCAATGTGTGGCCCCAGGAAACGGACCATCGGGGTACACTGCGGCTTCGCAGAGGCAACACAGCTCACGTTCTTCTGCTCGGCGGAGAGTCCGCGGCCATCCCATGACCACCCCCCTCAGCAATCGCATGGCCGCGGCCAGAGCCGTCAGCGCTGCCGCTGCGACGGCGTTTTGTTCGCTGTGCTCGCTCACGCTCGGCTGCCGCTCCACCTCCCACCTCGAGGCCGCGGATCAGCCCGCGATCTCGACTACGAGCATCGACGGGGAAGAAGGGGCGGACCAGCCGTGCAAACTTCATGTCACAGACCGACGAGATCCCACCTTGGACGGCGCGGCGCGGACGAGCGAAGCGCGCTGCTGTGACCCCCTCCCGGGCCTCGATCCCGAGCTGATTCGGGCCAGCTGCGGGTTCTCGGCCTATCTGGGCGGCGCGGAGGAGCTGGCCTGTGTGCACCACTTCGCCGACGACGACGGCCGGACCCACAGCTTTCGCGTGACGCCCCTGGGCGAGGTGCCGATCGCCGAGGCCACGGCCCTGCACCGCATGGGCATGGTCGCCCTCGAGCGCGAAGGTGAGGTCGGCTCCGCCGACCTCGTCCTCGCCCCGGTCCCGGGGATCCCGGGAGCCAGCTGGTCGAGGCAGGGCGGGCGCCGCTGGGCCTACGTCGACGGCCCCGCGGGCGCCCTGCGGATCGGCTGGCCCGCGGACAGCTGCCCCGCCCCGGCGATGATCCCCGTGCTCGCGGCCCTGAGCTGGGCGGGCGAGGATGACCCCTCGGACGCGCGCCAGCTCTCCCCTGCCCTCCCTCGCCTCGAGTTCGCCTCCGAGGCAGACGCCCCCATCGAGCCGGCCGGACTGCTCGCGGCGCCGCACCCCGCCAGCCACGAGCCCCCCTTTGCCCTGCCCCGCGACGCCGAGGCCGTGCTCGACGCGCTCATGCGCGCCGCGGCCGAGGACGACCTCGCGGCCTTCCTGGCCGTGGCCTCCCCCGACGCCCGCCTCGGTCTCCCCGATCGACGCAAGGTCGGCGCGCGCGCCCTCCGGGGCGCCGACGGCGGCCGCGAGGCGCTCACGGCCCTACGCCGCAGCGCCGCCCGCATGCCCGCCACCGCGCCCACCTGCCCGCGCTTCGATCGTCGCCTCCGCCCGGCCATCGCCCGCGGCGAGCTGCCCATGTGGTGCATGTGGATCGGGGAGGACGGCCTGGATCTGCTGGTCTTCGCGCTGCGTGCAGGCGTCATCGAAGGCGAGCTCGGCACGCGGGTCGAGTACATCGGCCTGTTCCCCGAGCCTCCGCGCGCGCCCCTCGAGCTCCCCGGCGAGCCCCCGGCGCCCGCGATCTACCCTCGCCCCGAGCTCAGCTGCGGCGACCCGCACGTCGTCGACTACCCGGGGCTGTGCCCCGACTTCGCGCCCGAGGACGAGGGCGAGAGCGAGAGCGAGGAAGAGCCGGCATACTCTGAGCCATGACCCGCGCGAGCACCCTCACCCTGTCGGTGAGCCTCATCCTGCTCACCGCCCCCGCTTGCAGCGACGACGGCACCAGCGACGACGAGATCGGTGACGACGCAGACACCGACACCGACACCGGCGCCGCGGCCTACTGCGGCGACGGCATCGTCCAGGACGGCGAGACCTGCGACGACGGCAACGCCGTCGACACCGACGAATGCACCAACGCCTGCGCCCCCGCGGCCTGCGGCGACGGCATCGTCCAGGACGGCGTCGAGGCCTGCGACGACGGCAACGAGCTCGACACCGACGAATGCACAAACGCCTGCGCGCTCGCGAGCTGCGGCGACGGCATCGTCCAGGACGGCGTCGAGGCCTGCGACGACGGCAACGCGCTCGACACCGACGAATGCACAAACGCCTGCGCGCTCGCGGCCTGCGGCGACGGCTTCGTCCACGAGGGCGTCGAGACCTGCGACGACGGCAACGAGCTCGACACCGACGCCTGCACCAGCGCCTGCGTCGACGCCGTGTGCGGCGACGGCATCGTGTACGAGGGCGTCGAGGAGTGCGACGACGGCAACGAGCTCGAGGGCGACGGCTGCACCCCCAGCTGCGAGCTCGAGACCTGTGGCGACGGCGTGGTCCAGGGCAGCGAGGAGTGCGACGACGGCAACGAGATCGCCACCGACGAGTGCACCAACGCCTGCACGATCGCGGTCTGCGGCGACGCCGTGATCCAGGAGGGCGTCGAAGAGTGCGACGACGGCAACGAGCTCGACACCGACGACTGCCTGAGCACCTGCGTCCCGGCTAGCTGCGGCGACGGCTTCGTCCACGAGGGCGTCGAGGAGTGCGACGACGGCAACGAGCTCGACACCGACGCCTGCCTGAGCACCTGCGTGGCGGCGATCTGCGGCGACGGGCTGGTCCACGAGGGCGTCGAGGAGTGCGACGACGGCAACCTCGAGGCCGACGACGGCTGCTCCCCCGAGTGCATCCTCGACATCCGCCCCAACTTGCTGCTCTGCGGCACCTCCACCCGCGACGTCGCCGACTTCATCCCCGAGGGCGTCGAGATGAGCGTGGTCTCGTCTTGCACTCCCGACGGCGACACCCAGGCGATGCTCGTCAGCCGAAGCGGCGCCAACGCCTTCATCCCCGCCCAGATCAAGACCTGGGTCGAGGGCGGCGGGCGAGTGATCACCGAGAACAGCGCGAGCGACGAGGTCTACAACGCCGTGTTCGCGGCCGCGGTCTCCCAGGGCCTGTTCCTGGGCTCGTGCAACGATCGCGCGCCGACGGTCGTTCAATTCAGCGCCGACGACGAGTTTTGGCTCGCAAACCCCTTCACCGCCATCACCTACGCCGAGTCCGGCTGCGGCCGCGATCTCTCCGACTTCCCCGAGGTCATCCCCCTGGCTGGCTGGACCGACACCTGGGTGTCCATCGCCTACCGTGACGCCGGCGCCGGCCGGGTCTGGCTGACGGAGTTCGACTGGCAAGACGTCGACACCGTCGGCAGCGACTACGACTACACCGAGTCACTGATCGGCTACATGCTGCTCGTGCCCTGACCATGCCCGCTCGCCCTCGGCAGCTGCCTTCGCTGGTCCTCGGCATGGCCCTCGGCCTCGGCCTGGGCTGCGTGAGCGTGCCCAAGGCCGAGCCCGTGTCCTTCGATGTCAACGACGATCGCCTCGGGGATCCGCGGGCCGAGGCCGAGCTCGAGCGCGCCGCCGCGGCCCTGCGCGACGACCCGGATCTCCACCTCCTGGTCATCGGTCACGCCGACGAGGACAACACCGACGAGTACAACCGCGCGCTCTCGCGCCGGCGAGCCCAGCGGGTCGGCGACTACCTGATCGAGCAGCTGCGCGCGAGCGGGGACGCGTCCGCGGCGACCCGCGTCCACCTCGAGGCCCGGGGGGAGTGGGACGCCAGCGACCCCGGAGACGACGAGGCCGCCAAGGCCCGCAACCGCCGGGTCGAGCTGCGCTTTTACTACCCCCGCCAGTGCGAGCCGAGCTTCGACGCCGACTTCCTCGCGTGCGAGTGGGCGCGCCTGCCTCCGCCCGAGCCCGTCGAGCTCGAGGCGCCCCCCCTCCAAGACGCGGCAGACGTGGCAGACACGCCCCCGCCGACCCCCGCCGAGCCCAAGCAGAGGCCCGCCCGCGAGGAGATCGGATTCCGCGGCCCCTATGTCTTCGGTATCGCCGGATACGCCATCGGCTCGGCCGAATATCTGCGCCAGCACGTGCGCTACGGTGCGGGGGCCGGCTACATCTGGGGCTTCAGCTCGGAACTGCGCCTCGCCCTGGGGCTCAGCGTGGACCACCTCATCGACGTCGGCTTCTTGTTCCCCCAGCCGGACAGCTGCGCCCCCGACTGCGACCGTGTCGACCGCAGCCGCCTGCGGGTGGTCCCCGAGCTGCGCGTCGGCGGGTCTCGAGGCGGCTTTTGGGGCTGGCTGCGGCTCTCGGCCGGCCTCGTCCTCCAGCACCGCGAGGGCAGCACCACCGCCCCCGAACGCTGGTCACCGGGAGCCGTCCTCGGCATCGGCCCGGGGGTGGCGATCGCCCTCACGCGCCACCTGTTTTTGCTCTTCGACGCCACCGTGACTTATTCCGTCACCCCCGGCTCCTCTGGGGGGGCCGGCATCTACGACGTCGGGGCCGGGCTCGGCTGGGTATTTTGACGGGCGCGAACGCGCGATCGCGGATCTACGGGTCACAGCCGATGTCCTGGCCAGCGAGCCCCCGAATGGGTTACCCTCCGCGCCGAGCCATGTTCGACTTCCCCATCTCCGAGCTCATCACCCCCGAAGAACAGGTTGCGGTCGCCCGCTGCGTCGCAGTCATGGCGTCGCGGGACGATGACGTCGCCGACAGCGAACGCCACTTCGTCGAGGAGCTGATGGGGCAGATGATGCTCCTGCCCGAGGAACGCGATCGTGTACGCAAGGAGTTCGACGCGCCGAGTGACCTCGTCGAGGTCGCCAAGGGCGTCAAGCACCGAGAGGCGCGCATCTTCTTGTTCTACCAGGCCATCTGCGCGGCCATGGCGGACAACGTGCTCGTCGACGACGAGCGCCAGGCGTTGATGACCCTGGCTGGGGCGTTCGAATTCGACTCGGAGACGGCTGGGCTGTTCATCACTTGGGTGCAGGACAGCTTGGTGCTCCGCGAGCGCGGCCAGCAGCTCCTCATGGAGCTGTAGTAGACCCCCGCGGAGGTTGTGTCGTTTGGGGGCCGTGGCGGACGGCTGGGCGGCCTCCGAGACCGCCCAGACGCACCTGAGAGCGCGCCTCCAAACGGATTGCCGCTCCTAGCCCTGCGGGAAACTGGTGTCGCAGAGGCTCAGTGGACCAGCGAGCCCAGGGTTGATCTGCGCCATGACGTCGGGCCCGACGACCAGCGCCCCGGAGCTCTGGAGCGTGACGGGGTCGATCTCGAAGAGCGCCGCGCTCGAGTCCATCACGTACAAGCGGGCGACGTCGTCGTCGAAGAACGGACCGCCGAGGACGTGCACGCCGTAGGTGCCCGCCATCCCCAGCAGCACTCCGGTGCCATCGAGGTAGTTGAAGTCGTAGAGCCTCCCGCTGTCGAGGCCAAACCCCTGGCTATCGGTCAGCTCACCCATGATGTCGATGCCGGGCGACATGTCGTCGATGTCGGGGACGTCGGCCATGCCCAGGTCGGTGATCACCTCGTACGAGAGGTCGCCGGCCAGGTAGTCCCCGGTGAACCGCAGCAGTCGGTTGCCGATGATGCTCGCCGAGTGGATGCCCGAGTCCATCAGGTACACCTTGCCCTCGCAGTCGACGTGCAGCCCCTCGACGGCCGTGTTGTCGGGGAGCTTTCCCAAGAACTCGAAGTACGCGACGCCGGGGACCGTCGTGGGCAGCGAGTCCCCCTCGGCGTAGAAGACCGAGGTCGAGTCTGCGTCGTAGTATCCCCCGACGCTCCCCGGCCCACGTACGAGCAGCAGACCGCCGCCCTCGAGGATCGCTAGACCGCCACCGAAGAGGGGCAGGACGTCGTCGGCGACGATGTCGTGCTGCACGGGGGTCGTCGCCGTGCCGTCCGCGGGGTCGATCCCGATGTAGAACAGGTAGTCTTGGGTCGAGTACCAAAGCGCCGGGCTCGGGAGCTCGGGCGTGGGGGCTGCGTCGAGGGGGGGGCCCAGGTCGAATTTCACCCCGTCGCTGTCTTCGCTCGTGTCGGTTTCGGTTTCGTCGCTCGGCTCGGCGTCGGCCGTCTCGGCGTCGGCCGTCTCTGCGTCGGTCGTCTCGGCGTCGGCCGTCTCGGCGTTGGCCGTCTCGGCGTTGGCCGAGCCTGTGCCGGTTTGCGAGGCCCCCGAGTCGGCCTCGCTAGAGTCGCCGTCTCCCGCGGCGTCATCCGAGTTCGACTCGCGGGTGCCGCTGGAGTCGTTGGCACAGCCGCCGGCGAACACGGTGGTGAGCATGAAGACTGCGAACATTTGGGATCCTGGCGTGGTCATCGGTTCTTGGCTTTCGTGTACTGCTTCCAGCAGTAGGTCCGGGGCTGCGACCCGCGAGGCCGCCTGTCCCCGAACCGACGGCCTCTTTCGTGTTGGTCAGGGCACCAGCGTGTCTGCGAGCTCCCCGAGCTCCTCGCCCACCATCAGCAGCGCCGCCTCGCTGAAGTGGACATAGTCCCCGTCCTTGTGCCCGTCGACGATGTCGGCGTGCGACGGATACTCGCGCGAGTCCACGATGTGCGCCCCGGTCGTGGCCGACGGTGCGCCCGAGTCCTCGTCGACGGCAAACTGGGACTCCAGCACCAGATCGTTGAACACGTAGCCCGAGACCTCGTCGAGCTCGGTGTCCAGAATCGCCGCGTAGAAGAACCCCAGCTCGGGCTCGTCCAGATCCTCGCGCAGCCGCTCGATGAGCAGGACCAGGTTGGCCTCGTAGGCCAGCGACATCCCCTCTTCGTGCGAGTCCCGCTCGCCTTGCAGCCAAAGCACCCCGCGCACGCGGACGTCGGCCTCGGGATAGGTCTGCTCGAGCTCGGCGAGCGCCGCCTCGGTCGCCTCCATCAGCGCCACGTACTGCGGACCTTGGGTCTGCGGATCGCCGAAGGTCCCCGGGTACCAGTCGACCGCCAGGCTCTTCCCGCCCCGGGCGTGCTTGACCAACGCTATCGTCGTCTCGGGTCGGGCGTCGCCGTAATATCGGCCGAACCCGACCTCGGGACCGAACTGGGAATCCACGCCCGAGCCGAGATCCGTCGGACCGTCGTGCAGCAGCCACTGAGGCTCCTCGGCAACCGTGTCCCACAGCCACACATTGGGCTGCTCGTAGTTCTCGGGGTCGATCACGTCCGCGCGACCGCGCCCCTGCATGTTTGACTGACCGCCGAGCAAGAACACGTCGACGCGCGGGAGGGGGTCGCCGGTCTCCCCCTCGGTGGTATCCGTGCTCTCGCTCTGCGTCTCCTCGGTGCCCTCGCCTTCCCCCTCGGTCGAGGTCGTGCTCTCGCTCTCCGTCTCGCCGGTGCTCTCGCCCTCCGTCTCGCCGGTGCTCTCGCCCTCCGTCTCCCCCGTGCTCCCGCTCTCCGTCTCGCCGGTGTCCCCCGTGTCCTCACTCTCCTCCATCGCAGACGACTCGTCGAAGGGCGCATCCTCGCCGGGACAGCCGACCGCCAGAGCGCCGAACGCGAGCGAGGCCAGCAGCGCGCGTGTGAGCGGGTTCGTGGACTTGGGGCGCGACAGCACGCCTGTCGAGGGGCCGCGGGTGTCGGGTTCCATTCAGCGCAGGATACGATCGATCCGGTGGCCACGGGTGCGATCTCGCCGTTGCCTATTGCTGGCAGCAGCAACGGCAGTATTCGGGCGCTCCACTCTGTGCCGCGACACAGGTCGAGCGTGTCCCCCCTGTGCCAACAAGGGTGAGACAGCAAGCCCCCGAGAATTTAGGGATGTCCTCGAGGCTTGGTGGGTCCAAAATGGGTAGATGTTGAGCGAGGCGGCCGAGATGCAACGTCTCGCGGCTTTTTTGGGGGGTCAGTCGATGATGACCTGCATGTCGAGGACGTTGTTGTCGTAGCGGCGCTCGACGAGCATGGGGTGCGCCTTGTCTGGCGGGGGCAAGTTGACCTCGACGTGCAGGGTGTACTCGCCTGGGTCGACGTCGGTGATGTCGATCCACTGGCAGTCCAGGCCTGCCTGGTAGGTATCGGACCAGCCCACGCTGATGCCCTGGTTGACGCAGGAGAAGTCGGCGTCGTCGGGGGTGAGCTCGGGCCAGGCCCAGCTCTCGAAGTCGAGCAGGCAGTAGGCCTGCTTGTGGCCGGAGGCGACGAGCTCGTCGCCGGCGAGGAGCTCATAGCTGGCGTAGTCGTCGAAGTGGTAGTGCTCGTGGCAGGCGGAGTAGGTGTAGAGGTCGAGGTGGTTGGCGGGGATGCCCATGACCAGGTCGGCGGCGCCGACGTTGGCGGCCTTGGTGTCGAAGCTCAGGATCCGCCGCCAGCCGCTGCCGCCGACGCAAGCTTCGTAGAGGGTGCAGGCGTCGGGGGCGACCCAGATGTTCTGGGTGTAGACGTTGATGTCGTCGCGCAGCTCGAGGTCGGGGGCGGGGCAGCCGAGCTCGCCGCTGAAGGGCTCGCCGGGAGCGGCGGGCGGGGTGTCCCCGATCGCCCGCTCGGCGGCGGCGCAGCGGTAGGTGCCTTGAAAGATCGGACCTTCGGCGCAGCACAGGAGCTCGGATCCGCAGGCGGGATCGGGATCATCGGGATCGCATAGCGCCCCGAGGCCGGGGGCGCAGACATCCATGTCCGGGTAGCCCTCGACGCGGACCTGGTCGATGGCCGCCTCGACAATCTCGGCGTCGGGTGAGCTGAGGTCGCTGGCGGTGATCCGCAGCCGCGTGCCCGGGCGCAGATCCACGCCGCAGGCGGGAAAGGTGACGACCTCCCAGCTGTTGGCGGGCTCGGCCTCGGGGCCGCCGTCGAGGGCCTCGAGCACGTGGACGGCGACGCCCTCGGGAGCGTCCTCGTCCGGGACCAAGAGCGCGACCTCGAGGCGCAGGCCCGTGGGCACGAGGTCCGAGCGATGGAAGAAGCGGGCCAAAGAGACGCTGAGGCTGGTCGCGTCGCCGGGGTCGAAGGGCGGCGAGGTCAGGACCGTGGCGCCGCCGTCGACGTCGGCCTCGCCCAGGATGTCGCCGGGGTTGTGCCCGGTGAACATGCAGCTCTCGCCGACGAAGCAAGCCCCGGGCTGGGCGAGCTCGCTGTCCTCGTTGCCCTGCTCGACGTGGACCTGCTCCGGCGTCCCGCGGACCCACGCGCCCTCGAGCGCGTCCCCGTCCACGCTCCAGCCCAGGTCCTCGCTGAAGTCGTCGAAGAACACCGGCTTGGCGCCGCCCTCCCAGGCCGTGGTGAAGCGCCAGGTCTCGCTGTCGGCGGACTCGTTTTGGGGCTCGCCCTCGATCCACTCGAAGGCCCGTACGCGCCAGGCGTACTCGCGCTCTTGCAGGAAATCGAGCGGGCCGGTGCAGGTCGAGTCGAAGCCGTAGTCGCCGAGCTTGCCGTCGACGAGCTCGACGTCGTCGATCCAGACGCGGTAGCCGATGGTGTGGACGCCCTCGGGATCCTCGACGGCCTCCCAGCACAGCTCGCTGGTGGTCGGCAGATCCGTGGCGCCGTCGGCCGGGCTGAGCAGACGCGGCGCGGCCGGGGCTGCGCCTGGTCCACCCGTGTCTTCGGAGCTCTCCTCGCTCGCGCTATCCGTCCCCGTCGCGGACTCGTCGCTGGCCGGCTCCGCGGGGCAGGCCAGGGCGAACAGCGCCGCGCCCACGAGCGCGAGTCGAATGGCTTGGCCGCGGCCCGTCACGATCCCAGGCTGCCACAAGCAGGCCCTCACCCAAACCACCTTGCTATGCTCGCAGCTCGTGCGCCGCGCAACGATCGCCGCCTCGCTCGCCATCGCCGCTGGCCTGGCGACGGCGACCCTCGCCCCAGGTCGCGCCCTGGCCGGAAACGAGGCCCACGTCCGCACCCCGGTGCTCTGGGAGCCCAGCCCAGCCTGCGGGCTGATCGTGGACCGCAGCGAGACGCCCCTGGTCCACCTTCCATACTCGATCCCCGCCGAGGACACGGCGCTGACCGCCGACGAGCTCGCCGACAGCCGCACCCACCAGTTCTTCGCGCTGTGCCGCCAGCGCCCCCAGACGGCGCTCCTCCCCGAGTGGATCACCGCCAGCGACGTCGCCCGCGCGGAGGCGGCCGGACTCATCGAGGTCGGCAGCGTCCCCACCTCGGAGATCCTCGAGCTCGGCGAGTGGGCGAGCTGTGCCTTGCGGATCACCCCCGACGACGCCCGCCGCCCCATCACCTTCGCGCAGGCCGCCCAGGGCGTGGACTGGGACACGAGCGGCGCCTCGGTCGGCGTTTGGAACGTCGCCGGCTACACCTTCGAGCCGGCCTTCAACCTGTGGTCTCCCCGCGCGGGCTTCGTGAAGATCATCGACGACCCGGAGGACCCCCAGCAGGATTTGCCGGCCCTCGCCCTGAGCGCGCGCGAGCAGCTCGTCACGGCCGGCGTGGCTGCCGAGCTCGACGGCTGCGTGGACGCGCAGACACCGGCGACGCTGCATCTCGAGTGGGCCGCCTTCGCACCGAAGCTGAACTGGCAGCCCATCGACGAGATCCCCGTGACTGCCCGCGGTGCGCTCGAGATCTCCTGGGTCCCTCCCCTCGCCGCCGAGGATCTCGAGATCCTGATCCGCGCGCGCCTGGTCGACGCCGCCGGCCGGGAGACCGTGGCCCACGCCCCAAGCGCGCTCGCCGTACTGTCCTGCACGGGCAACTGTCCCGGCGAAAGTAGCGAAAGCGGCCCAAATTCGGAGGACGAGGCCGGCAGCGAGGACCCCGTGGCACCCGGGGGCTGCGCGCTCTCGACCGGTCCGGGCCGGGGCTCTGGCGCGCTCATATTCTTGGCGAGTCTTTTTCTCTGGCGCCGGAAAGATCCGTAAAGCCGGTGTCCAAGCTGCCAGACCCAACGAGAAAAGCCAGCCATCGCCAGGCAGAGAGAACACTCACTCGAAAGCCGGCGGTGGTCCCGGATACCGCCGGTCGGCGTGGGCGCTTGGGGGAGATCCCACGTCGACCGGCAGGTCCGACCCTTCAGCGAGGCTCGCCAACGGCGGGCCTCGTGTTCGTTTGGCCGCGGTGGACATTCCTCCGTCCGCCACCCATACTCCGCGCTCCCGATGGCACGCGTCACCGTCGAAGATTGTCTGGAGCAGGTCCCCAACCGCTTCGCCCTCACCGTACTCGGATCCCGCCGCGCTCGCGCGCTGAGCGAGGGCAAGGGTTCTGCCCAGGTCGAGAGCGACAACAAGGTCGGCGTGGTCGCGCTGCGCGAGATCGCCAAGTCCCTGGTCCGCTACACCGAGAACGTCGAGGAGACGATCGCCGGCTACATCGAGGAGCAGCGCGCGCAGCTGCTCGCGGCCTCGGGTAACGACGCCACCTTCATCGACGCCGCGTCGTTCAGCAGCAGCGACGACGAGGACGAGGATGAGGACGACGACGTCAAGGAGCTGTCCTCCGATCCCGACAAGCTCCAGGACGACGACGACGACGACGATGACGACGACGACTCGGACGAGGGCGACTCGGACGACAGCGACTCGGACAGCGACGACGACAGTTCGGACGACATGGACGACGACATCAGCGGCGACGACGTCGATCCCTCGGTGCTCGAAGACATCGACGGGGACGACGACGACGACGATGATGATGACGATGACGACGACGACTGAGCGCCTGCTGCTCATACTCGTTCTCGTCTCGGGCGGGCTGGCATGCGCCGATCGGGCGCCGCCAGCCCGTTTTCCACGTCCGCCCCCTCCCGTGCTCGCCGAGCCGCTGCCCGACGACGCGCCCCCACCCGACAAGCAGTCCGGGCCCGAGGACGCGCCGGCTGACGAGCCGCAGCCCGAGCACTCCGAGACGCCGCCCGAGCACGCTCAGCCCGACAGCGCGACCGAGCACGCTCAACCCGACACCCCTGCCGAGCACCGCCAGCCCGACAGCGCCGCCCCAACGCAGGACCGTCCCGAGGGCGCTCGCCTCGACGCTCTCTAGAGCTCAGCTTCGAGCCGAGCAATACGCGAGCTCGCCCGCCCCACGAGCTCGTCGAGTCGACACAGCGATGACCGCGGGCGCGAGATTGAGCCCCCGGATCAAATCGGCGGCTCGCAGTCACACAGCTCTTCACACCCGTCGCCGTCAGCGTCCTTCGCTATGGTCCCGGGCGGGCAGATCACGCAGCTGTCGATGATCCCGTCGCAGTCGTAGTCGCCCGCGATGATCGAGGGATCGTCAAAGTCGGAGCAGTCGGTCCCGTTGGGGTTGCACTGTCCGGTCGACGCGTAGTCGGTCCCGGGACACAGGGTCCACATCGCGCTGGAACACTCCTGGCACCAGTCACTGGACACAGCGGTGCCGCCACCATTGAGGCAGTCCACTGTGCTGCGCCACGCTCGCTCCTCGCTGTACTCGCAGCACGTGTCGGAACATTGGCTGGTGGGCAATTGGGTGCCCATCATGAGGTCACACATCATCCCGCGGAGGACCTTGCGCGAACCATCGAGATCACAGCAGATGAACTCGGTGCGCGAGATGAAGATCTCGGGCTCGAAGCTTTCGACGCCCCAGGGTACGTAGCCCGGGGCATCATCGAGGACCAGGAGCGACTCGCTCACCGAGAGGCCGTCCTCCGGAGGAAGCGAGCGCAGCAGATCATCCGTCGCCAGAGCGCCGTCGGGCTCGACGTCACATCCAACCACACAGGCCAAGGTCAGGAGCCCTGCCCCGATGGAGCGAAGCAGCGAGAATGGGGAATACGATGGTTCCATGGGCCCACTATGGGGGACTTCGCTCAGATCCCACAACTGACCGCAGGTCGGGCGTCGCCGCCTACTCGTTCGTGAGCCCGGCGCACAGCTCCCTCTGAGCCACGAATGTAGGCCCCCGAGGCTCTTGTCTCTAGTGTGCGGTGCATGTCGATTCTCGTGACGTGAGAATGCGAGAACCACAAACCGTGGAGATAGTTTTCATGACACCTACCACGGCTCGTGGCGTGGCGTGGTGTGGTGTGGTGTCACGGTCGTCTCCAACGAGCTCAGAGCTCGCGGCCGCCGACCCAGGTCCGCAGCGGTGCCGGGCGATCACCGTCGAAGAGCAGCGACGCGAGCACGGCCTCTTCTCCCTGGATACGCTCGGGCAGCGCGTGCAGGACCATGTCCGCGACCATGCCCACGCGCAGCGCCCCCACCTGATCGTGGCCCAGCGCCTGCGCGCCGCCGCGGGTGCCCCACCACAGCAGCTGACGCGGATCGAGGCGCTCGTTGGTCCGCAGGCCGTTGTCGTGGGCGTAGGCCATGGCCGTGGGGATCCGCAGGCTGCGTCCGGCGGCCACGTCGCTGCCCAGGGTCAGGGGCACCTCCCGCGAGAGCGCCTCGGCGATCGGCATGGAGCCGCTGCCCAAGAAGGCGTTCGAGTCCGGGCAGTGGGCGACCACGCTGCCCGCCCCAGCCACGCGATCCCACTCGCCCGCGCTGAGGTGGATGCAGTGGGCCAAGACCGTGCGCTCGTGGATCAGACCGACGCGCTCGTAGACCTCCAAGTAGTCCGGCGCGGAGAAGCGATCCCGGGTGAGCTGGCACTCCTCGAGGTTCTCGGAGATGTGCGTGCTGACCCACAGCCCGCGCTCGCTGGCCAGCGCCGCCGCCGCGCGCATCATCTCTTCGGAGCAGCTCAGGGCGAAGCGAGGGATCACCGCGATCTTCAGGCGCGGGTGATCTCGCCAGCGCTCCTCCAGCGCCGCGAGATCCGCCAGCGCCCGCTCCTTGGGCCGCAGGAGCTCGGGCGGCGCGCCCTGGTCCATCAGCACCGGGCCGACGATCGCCCGCAGGCCGCGGCGGTCGAGCTCCTCGAGCAGACACTGGCAGGCCTCGGCGTGTACCGAGCCGTAGATGAGCGCCAGGGTCGTGCCTGCGCGCGCGAGGGCGTCGCAAAACTCCCGCGCGACCGCCGACGCATACTCGACGTCGGCGAAGCGCGCCTCCTCGGGGAAGACGGAGCGCTCCAGCCAGCGCAGCAGCGGGCCCGAGGCCGCGCCCACGATCCGCGCCTGCGGGAAGTGGACGTGACCGTCGACGAAACCCGGCGTGAGCAGGCCTGGGCGCAGATCTTCATCGATGGGCAGGCCGTCATAGGGCCCGACCTCGGTGATCCACTGGTCCTCGACGACGACGACGCCGTCCTCCCAGTAGTCGATTTCGCGCGGACCGACTGGACTCAAAACACGCGCACGGAATACCGGCACCCCCCAAGGCTAGCGCAAGGCGCGATTTGGAGCAGCTTTTGAGGTTTTTCAGGCTGTTGTCGACACGGCGCTTGCACGGACCCCGGCGAGGTGGGCATATCGGATCGTGTGGCGTCCGCGGGGAACAAGCGCGAATCACGCCAGCCCGAGTCTGTGACCCGCCGCTGGACGGCACAGCATGAGGCCATCCCGATCGCCCGGGGACTCTCGCTGCCTGGCCTGTGGGCACGGATCACCCGCTGGAGTCAGTGGTTCGTCACCGAGGAGGTCCGCCAACGCGGACCCACCGCCGTCGCCCGTGCGACGACCTTGGTGCTCACCACTCCCCTGCTGATCCTGATCATCCTCGGCCCGGCGATCACCGGGCTGGTCGGAAGCATGCCCTCGGCCGCCAGCACCCTCGGCCTCGTGCTGATCGCCCTGAGCATCGGCGTCGCCCCCCTGCTGCTGCGCTGGACGGGCTCGCCCGACGCCGCCGGGGCGTGGGTCCTGCTCTTCGCCTGCGTGGGCTGCTTCGTGCCCACCTACTTCCTCGGCGGCCTCGGCTCGATCGTCGCGGTGTGGTTCCTGCTCATCCCGATGATCGCCAGCTTCCTGCTCGGGGCGCGCTGGACCCTGGCCGTGGCCGCGATCTGCGGGGTGTTGCTGAGCAGCTTTTGGCTGCTCGATCTGCTCGGCACGTCACCAGAGAGCAGCGGCGCCGACGGGAGCGGGCTGTTTCGCTGGCTCAACTTGATGCTCGCGCTGCTCTTCATCAGCGTGATGAGCTTCCTGTGGGAGCTGTCCGCCGAGCGCCGCGAGCGTGAGCGCGAGCAGCTCGAGGAGCAGGTCCGCCACGCCCAGAAGCTCGAGACCGTCGGCATGCTCGCCGGCGGCATCGCCCACGACTTCAACAACATCCTCGCGGCGATCCTCGGCAACGCCAGCATCCTCGAAGACGAGCTGGCCGACGCCCGCCAGCGCAAGCGCATCGCGGCGATCGTCAACAGCTCCCGCCGGGCGGCGGGGCTGGTCGAGCAGATGCTCGCCTACGCCGGCCGCGCCCAGACCCGGACCGGCGCGATCGACGTCCGCGCGCTCGTCGGTGACGTCGTCGAGCTCGTCAGCCCTGGCCTCGACAAGAAGACCGAGCTGATCCTCGAGCTCGACCAGGACACCCCGCAGATCGCCGGAGATCCGATCCAGATCCAGCAGGTGGTCATGAACCTGATCACCAACGCCTCCGAGGCCCTCGAGGGCCGCCGCGGGCGGGTCTGGGTGCGCTGTAGCCCCCTCGGGCCCAAACGCGAGCCCAGCGACCACGGCGTGCTCAGCACCATGACCGAGGGTCGCCCGGCGGCGCTGATCGAGGTCCGCGACGAGGGCTGCGGCGTCGATCCGGCCAAGCTCGGCTCGATCTTCGACCCCTTCTACACCACCAAACCCACGGGCCACGGCCTCGGTCTGGCCGCGGTGCTGGGCATCATCCGCAGCCACGGCGGCGACATCGAGGTCGAGAGCACCCGCGGCCACGGGACCAGCTTCCGCGTGCTCCTGCCCTGCCCCGACGCCGAGACCCTCGCCGAGGCCAAGGCCGAGTCCGCCGCCCCCCGCCCGCGGATCCGCCTGCCCACCGCCCACGACCTTCAGCCCCGCATCGAGGACAAGCCGCCCAAGCGCGTCATCGTCCCGCGCGCCGACGGCCCCGGGGTCGTGCTGATCGTCGACGACGAGCTGATGGTCCGCGAGCTCGCCGGCGAGGTCCTCGAGGCCGCCGGGCACCAGGTCATGCTCGCCTCCGACGGCGACGAGGGCCTGCGCATGTTCATGGCCAACCTCCAGCGCGTCGACCTGATCGTCGTCGATCGCTCGATGCCAGGGCTCAACGGCCTCGAGCTGCTCGCCGAGATCCGCAAGTATGGCCCGGAGATCCCGGCGATCCTGTCCACGGGCTACGCCGAGGACGCGGGCTCCAAGCGCCTGCGCGAGCTCGGCGTGGACGCCGTCCTGCACAAACCATGGAGCCCGCGCGATCTGGTCAACCTCGTCGCCGAGCTGACGCCCCCTGCCCCTGCGGCATCAGCGAAGGGGCCCCCGGGCCCCTCTTCGGCCTCTCGCTGGCACCCCGCGCGTGACTAGCTCCTCGCGCACGCGAGCGTGCTAGCGTAGCGGCGTGAGCTGGCGCTTCGAGCAAAAGACCGACCTCGAGCTCTTCGACGCGTGGACTCGGGGCGACGGCCGGGCGGCCTCGGAGCTGTTCGAACGCCACTTCGACGCCATCGACCGCTTCTTCCGCAACAAGGTCATGGAGGGCTACGAGGACCTCGTGCAGGCGACCTTCGAGGCCGCGCTCAAGGGCCGCGAGCGATTCCGCGCCGAGTCCAGCTTCCGCACCTACCTGTTCGGCATCGCCAACAACCTGCTGTTGGCACACTTTCGCGCCCGCAAGCGCGACCGCTCGCGCCTCGAGTTCACGGAGGTCAGCGCCTGCGATCTCGCCCCGGGGCCGAGCACTCTGTTTCGAGCCCAGCGCGAGCAACAGCTGCTGCTCGAGGCCCTGCGGCGGATCCCCGTGGAGTATCAGACCGTGCTCGAGCTCTACTACTGGGAGGAGCTCTCCGGCGGGGCGATCGCCGACATCGTCGAGCTGCCCGAGAACACGGTCCGCAGCCGGATCAGAAAAGGCAAGGAGCTGCTTCAGCGACAGATGCGGATCTTGGCCCGCAACCCCGAGGAGCTCCAGAGCACGCTGGCAGATCTCGAGGCCTGGGTGCGCTCGATCCATACGCGCGTCAAGAAGGACGACGAGTCGCCGGCGACGACCTGATCCAGACACGCAAAAACGAGCTCTCACTCATACCGAGTGGGAGCTCGTCCTTCGCAGTGATCCAGCTTCGATCGCTCAGCCGCCGGTGCCACTCTGGCGCTTGATCTTGAAGCTGCCGGAGCTCGACAGGCTGTCCTCGTCGCGCGTGACGGTGTAGGTGAAGCGATGGCTGGTCTCGGTGCCGGGATCCGGCACGAGGAAGGTCCCCGAGCCGCCGCCGACCCAGGTCACGGAGTCCAGCGACCAACCCGAGGGCGGCTGAATCGACACCGAGATCGCGCTCCCGGAGAAGGCGTCGGTGATCAGGTTGCCTTGAACGTCGCCGTCTTCGAGCTCCAAGGCTCCGGTGGGGTCGATGAGAGTGCTGAGAGCGGGTTGAGCTTCGTCGGTGAAGTTGTAGTTCACGGTTCTTCTCCGGTGGACAGATGACAGAGCGGTCGAGTCAGTCTTGGTGGTCGGTGTCTGCCTGGACGCGGTCCAAGAGGACGCGCGCGCGCAGGCTCTCGCTGGGAGATTCTTGGGGCAGCAGCGCGAGCGCCTCGTCGACGGAGGCCCGCGCGAGCGCGCGCTCGCCCCGAGCGAGGTGGACCTCGGCCAGCCCCAGGTGCAGGTCCGCCAGGTCGTGGCTCGAGACCCCTTCGGCGGCCTGGTAGCTGACGAGGGCGGTCTGATAGCTGCTGAGGGCGGCCTGGAAGTCGCCCTCGTCGGCCAAGATCGCGGCGAGGCGCCCCTCGAGGTAGGCCACGCGCAGCTCGTCGTGCACCGCGGCGCCACGACACAGCGCGATCGCCTCGCGCACGGCCTCCTCGGCGACCTCGTGGCGACCCGCGGCGCTCTCGACAGCCGCGAGGCCGTCCAGGGCCCAGTCGCGCTCACCGTAGCCCTCGGCCTTAGCGAGCGCGGCCTCGGCCAGCTCGCGCGCCTCGTCGAGCTGACCACGCTTCAAGGCGATGGCCGTCAGCCCCAGCTTGGCGTGGATGAGCCCCGGGTAGTCGGCCCCGAAGATCGCCTGGTAGCCAGTGGCCGCCACCCGCAGGTGGCGCTCGGCCGCGTCGAGTTCGTCCTGCTCGAGCTCGAGGGCCCCGAGGTCGAAGGTGGCGTCGAGCAGCTTGGGGCTCGAGTAGCCGAACTCTTCGCCCATGGCCAGCACGCGCTCGAGGTCCGTGCGCGCAGCCTCGACCTCCCCCAGAGCGACCAGCACGGAGGCGCGCGTAGCCAGTGAGTTCGCTAGACCCTGCATCGCCGAGGGCTCGGCACGCTCGGCGAACTCGACGGCGCGATCGAAGGCCTCGCGAGCAGAGTCGAGCTTGCCCAAGTAGCGCAGGCGAAGCCCGAGGGCGCAGTGCAGCTCGGCGCGCAGATGTGGCGAGCCGCCGATGCGGTCCACGGACGCCTCCGCCATGCTGGCGATCAATGGCCAGCTATCCCTCTCGTCGGACTCCGCGACCACGGCCGCGAGCTGAATCCACGCGCTCGCGGCGAGCAGCTCGTCGTCGCCGACTTGGGCCTGGGCCAAGGCCTCTCCGAGGGCGCGCCGCGCTTCGGCGCCGTCGAGCTCTCGCCGGGCCTTGCGACCCTCGAGCAGGTAGAGCTCGGCCAGGACCGGCGCATAGTCCAGCGCATCCGCCCGCGCCTTCGCGTCGGCGATGATGTCCTCGGCCAGGGCCATGCGACCAACGTCGACGGCGGCCTGCCCCCGGGCGATGTCCTGGCGCAGCGCGGCGATCTCCGCGACGGCCTCGGCGTCGCGCGGGACCGGGACGCCGCGCTCGATCAGGTCGACGCGCTCACACAGGCCGACGTCGCCGAGACCCGAGAGCAGCGCCGTGCTGTTGACGACCACGTCGGCGTCGGCGTCGGCCAAGGTCTCGACCACCGCCTCGAGCTCGCGCTCGCGCTGGTCGAGGCAGCTCAGGCGCAGCGAGAAGTCCGCGTCGCCCTGCGAGCCCGCGCTCCAGCGCGCCTCACAGGTGCTCAGCCGGGCGTCGGCGATCGTGCCGATGTAGCCGTCGAGGACGTCCTCGACGTGCTCGAAGGCCGGGCTCGCGTAGGCCAGGCCGGTGCCGGCGAAGCGCGCTTCGATCGTCTCGCGCTGCGAGTCCCAGCTCCCGGCGACGGCCTCGCGGTCGAGGGTGCAGCGCTGCGGCTGCTCGGCGCCGGCGGACAGGGCCAGGCCCAGACCCAGGGCCGCGAACAAGCCGCCCGCCACGAGCACCCGCCGCCAGCGACGGCCGCGGTCGCGGTCGAGCTCGACGAGCATGGCTTGCACCGACGGCCAGCGCTCGCTGGGGTCGACGCTCAGGCCGCGCAGCACGGCGTTGCGCAGCCACAGCGGCGCCCCGCTGGACTTGGGGACCTCGAACTCACCGGCGGTCACGCGCAGCACGTACTCGCTGCGGGTCTCGGCGCGGTAGGGGCGGTGGCCGAAGAGCGCCTCGTAGAGCACCACGCAAAACGAGAACTGATCGCTGGCCGCGGAGGTGGACTGGCCGAGGTGCTGCTCCGGCGCCATGTAAGCCGGCGTGCCCAAGACGGCGCCCGTCATCGTCAACACCGTGGCGAAGGCGCTCGGCCCGGAGACGCCAGAGACCCCGGAGCCGGAGGCCTCGACCGTGAGCTCGTCCCCAGAGTTGTCGGTCGGCTCGCCGCCGTGGTTGTCGAGGGTCGACAGCTGCGGCGCGTCTTTGGTCTCGCACTCCTCGCTGGTCCGCGCGAGGCCGAAGTCGAGGACGCGGACCCGGCCGTCTTCGCCGACCATGATGTTCGCCGGCTTGAAGTCGCGGTGGATCAGCCCGGCCTCGTGGGCCGCCGCCAGGCCGCGCCCGGCCTGGACCATGACCGCGAGGATCTCCTCCCAGCTGCGGCTGCGCGCGGCCAGCCAGCGGTCCAAGGTCCGCCCCTCGATGAACTCCATGGCGACGTAGTCGTGGCCGTGGAACTCGCCGATCTCGTGGACCTGGACGACGTTGGGGTGGGACAGGCGGGCGAGGGCCTGGGCCTCGCGCATCATCCGAGCCCGGCCGCGCTCGTCGCTGCCGATGTCCCCGCGCAGGACCTTGACGGCGATCTTGCGATCGAGCTGCTCGTCGAAGGCCGCGTAGACCACCCCCATCCCGCCCTGGCCGAGCTTGCGCAGGATCGTGAAGCGACCCACGCGAACCGGCTTGACGTCGACGCTGCCGGCGGACGAGGGCTCGGTCATCACCTCGCTCTGCTCGCGGGTCTCGTCGCCGTCGGTCGGCTGGCCGAGGTCGGCGAGCAGGCGGGCCTTGATCATCTGCTTGACCAGGTCGTTGCTGTTGCCCGTACCAAACAGGCGAGACTTCACCGAGCCGTCGTTGGTCGACGCTTCCAGGCCCTGGCTGTGCGCTGCTCCGTCCACTCTCCCCCTGTAGTGTCAGCGATGGACAAATCCGTCATGAAAGTTTGCCTTTTCGATCACGCCCCAGGCGCACTTCCCCAAGATCGGCGCTGCCTGGGCGTAATTTGGCGATCTAGCCACGTCAACGCCGGCCCAGGGGCGCATCGGGTGCAGGGCGCAGTGTCCGCCAGCGCCCCGCGAACGCCCTTCGACACAATGGATCGCCCACGACTGGACCCGACCGCCCGACCAGGGTAGCCAGTCACGTGGTCCGCATCCTCGAAGAGCACCGAGGCGCCTCTGCGCCGGGCTCGACGCCCCGCAACCGTCGCTTCGTGATCGGCCTCGAAGACGGCGCCAGCGTCGAGGCGGTGCTCTACCGCGGCGACTCGCTGTGCGTCTCGTCTCAGGTCGGCTGCGCCGTCGGGTGCCCTTTTTGCGCCTCGGGTGCCCACGGCCTCGATCGCCCGCTGCGCCTCGCCGAGCTCATCGGTCAGGTCGAGATCATCACCGAGGCCCTCGCCCGCGAGGCCGCCGCAGACGAGACCGAGGCGCTCGAGATCTCCCGCGTGACCGTGTCCGGTGTCGGCGAGCCGCTCCACAACCCCGGGCCCATGGCCGAGTTCGTGCGCTGGTGCCACGCCCGGGGCGTCCCGGCGAGCCTGACCTCCTCGGGCGGCCCCCTCCCCCGGCTGCGCGAGTGGCTGGGCCCCGACGCGCCCCCGCACAACGGCGTGACCTTGTCGATCCACGCCGGCCGCGAGCAGACCCGGGCGCAGACCGTGCCGAAGGGCCCGGCCCTCGATCCTCTGTTTGCGACCCTCGCCGAGCTCCTGCCCGCGATGTCACGCTCGCGCCGGCGCAAGCTCGCCCTGGCCTACCTGCTGCTCGCCGGGCGCAACGACGAGGACGCCGAGATCGACGCCTTCTTGGCGCGCGCGCGCCCCCTCGACCTCAAGATCCACCTCTATCGCTACAACCCCGTGCCGACCTCCAGCCAGCCGCCGCTCAGCGAAGCGCGCTACCAGGCGATCTACGACCGCATGCGCGGCGCCGGCCTCGACGTCCGCCGCAGCTCCCAGGCGCGCATCGAGGACAACGGCGGCTGCGGCACCCTGGTCGCTCTGCGCCGCGCCCGAAACCAGCGCGCGACGCAGGACACAGCGCCCTCCGGCCCGAGCTGAGCCATCCTCCGCGAAGCCGCCCTCCCAGGCGCCCGGGTTTCAGCGCAGGGCTGGTGTGCATTAATGTCGGAGGGCTGTCCGTGCCCCGCACCCTCGCCCAGAGCCCGCCCTCGCGTCCACGCCTGCTGCGGACAACCGTGCTGGCCGCGCTCGCGGGCCTCGTGTCTGCGCTCGCGCTCCCCTCGGCCCACGCCGGCGAGTTCGAGGATGAGGACGGGCTCCAGGATGAAGAGCCCAACCCCGCCACGCCCGAGGTCGTCGGCCCCGAGGTCGGCGAGCGTCCCCAGGCCCACGACGCCCCCAACCACGATCGTCGCGGCCTGCGGATCACCGCCACCCGCGTCGACGACAGCGAGGTCCTCGTCGACGGCGTGCTCGACGATCCCGCCTGGCCGCGGGTCCCCCAGCTCCCCGAGCTCGTCCAGCAGGCCCCGATGTTCGGCGCCTCGGCCCGGCACCCCACGCAGATCCGCGCCGCCTACGGCAAGGAGGGGCTCTACTTCGCGTTCGTCTGCCACGAGCCCCACGGAGAGGTCGTCGCGCCCTTCTTTCAGCGCGATCAGATCGTCGCCTCCGACTACGTCCTGGTCGAGATCGACAGCAACGGCGACGACACCAGCGGCTACGTGTTCGGCGTCAGCCCCTCGGGGGCGATCTTCGACGGTCAGCTGTTCCGCGACACCCAAGAGGAGCTGCTGTGGGACGGAGTATTTCAGGCCGAGTCCAAGGCGATCGAAGGTGGCTGGAGCGCGGAGATCTTCGTGCCCTGGTCGACCATGCGCTTCGAGCAGGGCGAGACCAACACCATCGGCCTGAACTTCACCCGGGTGATCAACGACGAGCAGGAGGTCGCGCGGCTGAGCTTCGCGCCCCAGGGTGTGCCCGCGCGGGTGTCCGAGGCCATCGACTGGGCGGGGATCCGCGACATCGACGGCGGCCTCAACCTCGAGCTCCAGCCCTTCGTGTCCGGGCGCTTCGCCCTCCAGCGCCCGAGCGAGAGCCTCGACCAAAGCTGGCGCGCCCTGCCCAACGCCGGCTTCGATCTCAAGTATGGGATCACCGGCGACCTGACCTTGGACCTCGCCGTCAACCCGGACTTCGGCCAGGCCGAGGTCGACGCGGCGGTCCTCAACCTCGGGCCCTTCGAGGTCTACTTCCCCGAGAAGCGGCGCTTCTTCCTCGAGTCCAAGGAGATCTTCGAGACCCGCTTCCCGCTGTTCTACTCGCGACGGATCGGCGCCGCGCCCAACCCCGGCGACGCCGCGCTCGGCAGCCGGGTGATCTACGGTGAGGCCCAGGACGCCGAGCTCGTCGCCCTCGATCCCCTGACCCGGGTGCTCGGCTCGGCGCGGCTTACCGGCCAGATCGCTCCGGGCTGGGTCATGGGCGTGCTGTCTGCGATCACCGGCCCGACCTGGGGCGTCGAGCGCTACGCCGACGGCAGCGAGCAGCGCCTGGTCGTCGATCCGCTCAGCGCGTGGACCGTGGCTCGGCTGCGCCGCCACTTCGATCCCCAGACCTGGGTGGGCGGCATCGTTACCAACGTCGCCCGGGCCGGCGCCGACCCGGAGGCGGTGACCGGGGGCTTCGACTACAACATCAACTTTCGTCGCCGCTGGATCCACGGCGCCCAGGTGATCGCCACCCACGACGGCGAGGACTCGGGCATGGGCGGGAGCGCCAGCGTGGTCCGCTCGGGGCGGCGGACCAATTGGAGCCTCTCGGGCGAGTTTTTGACGCCCCACGCCAACTTCTCGGATCTCGGGTACATGACCCAGACCAACTACCTGCGCGCGGCCACGGCCCTGTCGGTGTTCAACGCCCAGCCCGTGGGGCCGATGCGCGAGCTCTCGGCCACCTTGGACGTCGCGCTCTCGTCGAGCTTCGCCGGGCAGCTGACCGAGAAGTACAGCCTGCTCAGCCTGGCCGCCGAGACCTCGAGCCTGTGGCGGGTCACGGCCTTCGCCGGCGGGCACCTCCCGCAGCTCGATCTCTTCGAGACCCGGGGCAACGTCGCCTACGAGGTCCCGCTGCACTGGTATGCCGGCTTTCGCGTGTACAGCCCCCGCAACAAGCGCTTCGTGGCCAGCTGGGGCGGCAACTATGGCGAGCAAAACCCCCGCGAGCGCAACCCCGGCCCCGACGTCTACCTGGACCTGGCCGTGCGCCCCGTCGACCGCCTACAGATCAGCTTGGGCACGGCCTGGAACGCGAGCTTCGGGCGGCCGCGCTGGGTCGGCGAGCGCGAGGCCGACGAGGTCCCGATCTTCGCCCGCGCGACGATCATGTCGACCAACCTCAACCTGCGCGGGACCTTGGCGATCACCCCGCGGCTGTCGCTGACGACCTACAACCAGCTGCTCTACAGCACCGCGCACCACGACGAGTTCTTCGAGCTGCGCGCCCCCGACGAGCTCGTGCTCACGGACCCGGATCCCTGGTACGGCGCCGTGGACCAGGGCCTGACCAGCCTGACCAGCAACTCGATCCTGCGCTGGGAGTACCTTCCCGGCAGCTTCTTGTTCGTGGCCTACACCCACCGCACGAGCCTCTCGGAGTCCGAGGGCGAGATCCAGTACGTGGCCCTGCGCGGGCTGACCAACCTCGCCGCCGACGCGGCCCAGCACGAGGACGTGCTCTTCGTGAAGCTCGGCTACCTCTTTGGCGCCTGACTTCAGGGCGTCTTCAGGCTGTGGACTTCAGACACTCGACGATCGCCGCGACCACCCCCGCCTCGCTCGGCGTCTTGGACACGGCGTCGACGCGCACGCCCAGGGCCGCGATCGCGTCGGCGGTGACCGGGCCGATGGCCACGACCTTGGCGGCGGCGAGCAGCGCCCGGGCCTCGTCCTCGCCCAAGCCCTCACCGAGGGTCTCGAGGAAGTGCCGAGCGGTGCGCCCGCTGGCGAAGGCGACGGCGTCGAAGCCCTCGCCACCGTCGGCGGCGGCGCGCAGCGATCGCAGCAAGAGCGCGGGCACCTCGGGGCGGATGGTGCGGTAGCCGACGGTCAGCACGAGCTCGCCGCCGGCCGCCGCGATCGCCCGGCCGAGCAGCGCCCGGCCCTCGTCGGCGCGGATCTGCAGCCAGCGCGCGCCCAGCAGCCCACGCGCGTCGAGGGCGTCGATCAGCCCCTCCGCCCGGGCGCGATCGGGGATGATGTCCGGACGCAGGCCGCGAGCCTGGCAGCGCCTCGCGGTGCCCGTGCCGATCGCCGCGACCTGCAGGTGCGCGAGGCTGCGGACGTCGAGCTCGAGGCGGTCGAGGGCCTCGAAGAGCGCGTCGGCGGCGTTGGGGCTCGAGACGATCACCCCGCGCAGGCTCGCCAGGGACTCGCGGCTCAAGGCGCGATCGATGGCCGCGCGCGCCTCCTCGCCGGGGTCGACGAAGTCCAGGCAGGGGAAGGCGACCGCGTCGGCGCCGGCGGCCGCGAGCTCGTGGACCAGACCGCCGGCCTGGCGCGCGGCTCGGGTCACGACCACCCGGCGGCCAAAGAGCGGGCGGCGCTCGATCCACGCGATGTGCTCGCGCAGGCCGACCACATCACCGACGATCATCACGGCGGGCGCACGGATCCCCGCCTCGGCCATGCGCTCGGCGATATCTGCCAAGCTCCCGACGACCGTCTGCTGGATCCCGCGAGTCCCCCAGCGCACGACCGCCGCCGGCGTGCTCGGCTCGCGGCCCGCGGCGATCAGCTTGTCGGCGTTGGTCCGCGCGTTCTTGACGGACATCATCAGCACCAAGGTCCCGGCGCTCTGGGCCAGGTGGTCCCAGGCGACCGCGAGCCCGGCCTTTTCGTAGGCCTCGTAGCCCGAGACGAAGCTGACCGAGGGCGTGTGGTCGCGGTGGGTGATGGGGATCCCCGCGGCCTCGGGGGCGGCGATCGGCGAGGACACGCCGGGCACGAATTCGAAGTCCACGCCGCGCTCGCGCAGATAGCGGGCCTCCTCGGCGCCGCGGCCAAAGACCATCGGGTCCCCGCCCTTGAGCCGGACCACGCGCGCGCCGGCCTGGGCGTGCTCGACCATCAGCGCGTTGACCCGGGCCTGATCCAGGCGCAGGCCCGCGGACTCGTGCGGCCCGCGGGCGCGCTGGAAGACCTTCGCGTCGCCGCGGGCGTGCATCAGCACCGCCGGGTTGACGAGGTAGTCGACGATCAGCACGTCCGCGCGACGGATGCGATCGCGCGCGGCCAAGGTGAGCAGCTCCGGGTCCCAGGGACCGGCGCCGACGAGGGAGACAAAGCCGCCTTCGGGCATGTGCACGCGAGGATAAACCGAGGTCGGTGGGCGAGCGCGAGCGGCTCGACCTCTGGCGCGCGAGCGGCTCGACCGCTGGCGCGCGAGCGGCTCGACCGCCGCTTCGTCGTATCCGTCTCGATGGCGTCCCCCGTCGCCGCGGGGCATATACTCACGCGACCGTGAGCGCCCCCCACGACTCCCGCGCCGACTCCCGCGCCGACGCCCGCCCCCCCCTGGTGGTGGTCGGAGCCGGCCACGCTGGCCTCGAGGCAGCCTTCGCCGCGGCCCGCGTCGGCGCGTCCGTGGTCGTGGTCACCGGCCGCCTCGACACCATCGGCCTCACCCCCTGCAACCCCAGCGTGGGCGGCGTGGCCAAGGGTCACCTCGTCCACGAGATCCACGCCCTCGGCGGGTTCATGGGCCAGGCCGCCGACGCCTGCGCCATCCATGGTCGGGTGCTCAACCTCAGCAAGGGCCCGGCCGTGCACTCCACCCGGCTGCAGGTCGACAAGGCCCGCTACGCCGCCAACGCCCGCGCCGCGCTCCTCGGCCACCCGGGCGTGAAAGTGATCGAGGGCCTGGTCGCGGCGATCCGCGTCGAGGGCTCGGCGGTCCGCGGGGTCGAGCTCGAGGACGGCCAGACCCTCCCCGCCGCCGCCGTGGTCGTGACCACCGGCACCTTCTTGGGCGGGGTGCTGCACACCGGCGCCTCCCAGACCCCCGGCGGACGCGTGGGCGAGGCGCCCGCCAGCGCGCTCTCGCTACAGCTCGCCGCCCTCGGCTTTCGCCTGGTCCGACTCAAGACCGGCACGCCGCCGCGCCTCGATCGCGCGACCATCGACTGGGGCCGCCTCGAGGCCCAGGGCAGCGACGACCCCTTCCCTCGCTTTTGCGCCCCCGACGACCCCGAGGCCCCGCCGCGCTTGCCCGAGGTCCACTGCCACATCACCTACACCAACGAGGCCGTCCACGAGCTGATCCGCGCGCGGCTGCACGACTCGCCGATGTACTCGGGGCAGATCGAGGGGGTGGGCCCGCGCTATTGCCCGTCGATCGAAGACAAGGTCGTGCGCTTCGGCGATCGCCCGCGCCACCAGATCTTCTTGGAGCCCGAGGGCCTCGACCCCGACGCGCTGGTCTACCCCAACGGCATCTCCACCAGCCTGCCCGCGGACGTCCAGGCCGACATGGTCCACGCCATCGACGGCCTCGAGGACACGCGCATCGTCCGGCCCGGCTACGCCGTGGAGTACGACGCCGTCGACGCCCGCGCGCTCACCCACGCCCTCGCCAGCAAGGACATCGAGGGGCTCTACTTCGCCGGGCAGATCAACGGCACCTCCGGCTACGAGGAGGCCGGGATCCAGGGGCTGATCGCCGGGGCCAACGCGGCGCTGTGGCTAGGCGGGCGCCCGCCCCTGCACATCGAGCGCGACCAGGGCTACGCCGGCGTGCTCGTCGACGACCTCGTGACCGTGGGCTGCGACGAGCCCTATCGCATGTTCACGTCGCGGGCCGAGTACCGCATGCAGCTGCGTGAAGACAACGCCGACGCCCGGCTGACCGAGCTTGCCTACGCCGCGGGGCTCGTCGATCAGGCCCGCCGCGATCGCGTACGCCAGCGCCGCGAGCGGGTCGACGCCTGCGCCCACACCCTTCAACGCGAGGGCGACGCCCCCGACATGCCCGCCTGGATCGCCAAGAAGGCCCGGGCCCAGCTCGTCTATGCCGGCTACATCGATCGCCAACGCCGCGAGGTCGCGCGCATCCGCGGCGAGTCGGGAGATCTCCCGATCCCCAGCGACCTCGACTACTTCAGCCTCGAAGGCCTCAACCGCGAGTCGGCCGAGCGCCTCACCGCCGTGCGCCCCAGCTCCACCGCGCAGGCCGCCCGGATCCCCGGGATCACTCCTGGCGCCCTCGCGTGTGTTTGGGCCCACGCGCGTCTGCTACGTCGCGCCGCCAAGACCGCGAACTCTAACGCGAACACCTGAGCGCCCCACCCCTCGCCCCACTTTCAGCGGGTCAGCTGCGCATGCGCTCGATGAGGTCGGCGAGGAGCACCTCGTCGATCTCGCTCATGTCTTTGAAACGGACAGCGATCCCGCGCTGCCGACCTTCGTCTGCGGTGCCGGCGCGAACAACCTCGGCCTCCAGCATCAGGGGGTTGCGATCGGTCCCCCGGTTGAAGGCCACGGTGACAGTAGAACCTTCCGGAAGGGGGCGATTTGTGCGGACAAATGCCCCACTGGTCGAAAGATCAATTGTCCGCGACATCAGCATATAATGATGGTCGGGAGCGTGAAGCTTGAGCTCGATTGCCACGGAGACTCGGGGACGTGCGCGGCGGTCTCGAGAGTTCGTCTCACTCACGGCAGCTTCCACGGCCCCTTTATAGCACCTATATAGCGGCCACCAAAGCCAAAATGCGCGCGTTTTCGGCGTTTTCGGGTCGAAGGTACAGTATGACCCCCACGTCGTGGGGTACGCGCCGAGAGATCCCGGTGGGTCTATCGTGAACCGCGCATCGAACGCTCCTTTTATGTCGCTTTTCATGCATTGAATGCATCGAATTCCACGCAAATCAGCATGTAGCGAACTGCCCCGCCTTGGGTCGGGCTCCGCGCCGACGTCCTCGACTGCGCCTTGACCCGAGGGCTCGGCTGAGCAAAATGCACCGGCCTTGGCGACCCCTCCCACATCGGCTCTGGAGCCTCGACGCTGGAGGTGGGCTTGAAGATCCACTTCATCGGTATCGGCGGCACGGGCATGGGTGCCCTGGCCGGGATGCTCAAGGCGGCCGGCCACGACGTCCGCGGCTCCGACGGGCCGCTCTACCCGCCCATGTCCACCCAGCTCGCGCGCGCCGGGATCCCGGTGTTCGAGGGCTACCGGGCCGAGAACCTGGCCTGGGATCCGCAGTGCGTGGTGGTCGGCAACGTCTGCCGCCGCGACCACGTGGAGGTGGTCGCGGCCGAGCAGCGCGGCATCACCCTCGAGAGCTTCCCGAGCATGCTCGAGAGCAGCCTGCTGTCCGAGCGCCGCTCGCTGGTCGTCGCCGGCACCCACGGCAAGACCACCACCTCGAGCTTGCTGACCCACCTGCTGCGCTCGGCCGGCGCGGACCCGAGCTGGCTGATCGGCGGCGTGCCCCAAAACCTGGGCACCGGCAGCCACCTCGGCGGCGGTGACGGCATCGTCCTCGAGGGCGACGAGTACGACACGGCCTTCTTCGACAAGAAGTCCAAGTTCCTCCACTACCGCCCGGCCAAGGCGATCCTGACCAGCGTCGAGTTCGACCACGCCGACATCTTCGACACCTACGAGCAGGTCCGCGACGCCTTCGTCGAGTTCGTCGCGTTGATCCCCGAGCAGGGGCTTTTGGTCGTCGACGCCGGCAACCCCGGGGCCATGGAGGTCGCGGCCCAAGCTCGCTGCGAGGTCCAGACCTACCGCGTGCTCGGGCGCAACGAGGCCCCGAGCGCCGACGCGGCCACCTGGTGCGTGCGCTCGACCAGCCGCGCCGGCGCCCGGCGGACCAGCTTCGAGATCTACGAGCGCGGCGAGCTCGTCGGGAAGTTCTCGACGCTGCTCAGCGGCAACTACAACCTCGCCAACATCACGGCCGCCTTCGCCGTGGCCCGCTCCGAGGGCTGCACCGTCGAGGCCCTGGGCGACGCGATCCGCATGTTCCGCGGGGTCAAGCGCCGCCAGGAGCTGCTCGGCATGGTCCAGGGCGTGCGCGTGATCCAGGACTTCGCGCACCACCCCACCGCCGTCGCCCTGACGATCGGGGCCCTGCGCCGGCGCTACCCCGAGCAGAACCTGCACGTGTGCTTCGAACCGCGCTCGTCCTCCTCGCGGCGCGACGTGTTCTTCGCCGGCTACAGCCAGGCCTTCGACGGCGCCTCGCGGATCTACGTGGCTCCGGTCCACGCGCCCGAGAAGGTCCCCGACGGCCAGCTCCTCGACGTCGCGGCGCTGGCCGCCAAGCTGCGCGAGCGTGGCCTGGACGCCCAGCACTTCGCCACCATCGAGGCTCTGGCTCAGTCGGTGCTCGAGAAGGCCGCCCCCGGCGACACCGTGGTGCTGCTCTCCTCGGGCGCCTTCGGCGGCCTCGCCGATCGCCTGCTCGAGGGCTTTGGCGACGCCGTCACCTTCGCCCAGCCCGAGGACAGCGCGGCCATCGACGCCCTGCTGACGCGCTTTCGCATGGCCACGCTCACCGACCACGAGCAGGTCGAGAGCCTGATCATTCGGCCCAGCCGCGAGCGGCGTCAAAGCGCCGACAACGCCGGCACCGAGCTGCCCGAGCTGATCGGCTGCGTGAACCTCCAGCTCGTCGGCGACCAGGCGTTCTTGTTCGGCCTCGCGGTCGCCGAGGCCTGCCGCGGCGAGGGCCTGGGCTGGGTCCTGGCCGACAGCATCATGCGCCGCGCCCGGACCTTGGGCGCGCGCGAGGTCTACCTGATCGCCACCGAGACGGCGGAGTTCTTCACCGACAAGCTGGGCTTCTCGCTGGTCGAGATCGACGACATCGATCCTCGCGTCCGCGCCCTGTCCAACTTCGCGGCCGCGAACCGCCCCGGCGCACAATACATGGCGCTGACGCTCTCGACCGAGCCGTGATCGGCAGACATCCAGGGCGAATTCGAGGCATCATTCGCGGCATGACTGGTGGCACGCTCAGCTTCCTGGCGTTCGCGGCCGTCGCCGTGATCGCGGCGGGCTCGGCGATGTTCGCCCGGCGAGCCAGCGCCAGCCTGGCCGGCTTCTGCGTCGCCCTGCTCGCGCTCATCGTCCCCTTCGCCTCGCTCGGCGCCCCCCTGCTCGGCGCCCTCGTCCTCGCCCTCGCCGCCATGATCATGGCCACGCTGCTCGGGCTCTCCCGCCTCGAGGCCGCCGCGCCAGAGCAGCGAGCGCCCCGCTCTTCCCTGTTTTGGCTCGGCGCGGGCGCGGGCCTGCTCGCCTTCACCTGGCTCCTCGGCAGCGTCCTGTCCCGGCAGTTCATCGACACCCCGCCGACGCCCATGGCCGCCAGCGCGCGCCAGGGCCTCACGCTCCCGCTGATCCCCTCGCTCGCCGTCGCGCTGATCGCCCTTTGCGTCGCGCTCTGCGCCACCTTGGCCGCGCGCGCCGAGGGGCGCGAGTAGGCCCATGGACTCGTCCATCGCGTCCATCTACCCGCTCTACCTGGCCGCGAGCCTGTTCCTCGTGGGCCTGTGCGGGGCGGTGCTGCGGCGCTCCATGCTCGCGGTGCTCCTCGGCGTGCAGCTGATGTTCGTGGGCGTGGCGCTGATCTTTGCGACCTACGCCCAGCAGCACGGCGAGGGCGCGGGGATCGGCGTGGCCGCGCTGATCTTGATGGTCGGCGCCCTCGAGGTCGCGCTCGCGGCCGCCGTAATCTTGCGGGCCTATCACGCGGGTGGAGCCCAGGCCGCGGCCGAGCTGCTCGCGGACTGGAGCGCGGGGCCCGAGCGCCTCCGAGACGAGGAGCCAGAGCCGGACCCGGACCCGGAGCCAGAGCCAGACAGCGAGCAGGCGCGAGAGGAGCCACGAAGGTGATCCGCGAGTTTCCGCTGTGGGCCTGCGTGCTGCTGCCGTGGTGCACGGCCCTGCTCCCCCTGGTCTTCGCCCGCCCGCTGATGGCCCTGCTCGGCCCGCGGCGCGCCGCCTTGCTCAGCCAGTACCTGAGCCTGGGCGCCTCGGCCCTCGTCGCGCTCTTTTGCGTCCAGGGCATCGACGCCCTGCTCGCCCCCGAAGATCCCCGTGCCCTCGGCCAAAGCCCCTGGCCCGAGCTCTTCCCGCCGGTCACCGTGGGCGAGCTGCGCCTCGAGCTCGCCCTGGTCGGCGATCGTCTCTCGGTCAGCACCGCCCTGCTCATCGCCGCGGCCATGGTGCTCGCGCGCTTCTTCATGGGCGGACAGGCCGGCCTGCGCGACCTCGGCCTCGACGAGGCCTTTGGCCTGCGCGCGTGGCTTCAGCAAGACGGCCCGCCCCCGCCGGCGCTCGTCGCCCTCGAGGCCGATCCAGCCGTCCGCGACGCGACCCTCGGGGCCCTGCGTCGCCTCGGCCTGCTCGGCCTGCTCGAGGGCGCGGCGATGCTCGTGGTCCTCGCGGGCGACCTCGGCCTGGCGCTGATCGGCTGGGCGGCCCTCGGGGTCGGCTCGGCCGCCGCCGTCGCGCGCCGCCTCGGCGACGAGCGTCGGGCGAGCGCCGCCACCCGGGTCCTGGCCCTTGGCGTCGCCGGCGACCTCGGCCTCGGCGCGGCCGGCATCGCCCTGGTCCTCGCGGGCATCGGCCTCGCGCACACCGGGCTGTGGGCGCCGCTGGTCGGCGATCAGCTCTACGCGATCGGCCTGCTCGGGCTGCCCAACGCCGACCTGATCGCCAGCTTGCTGCTCGCCGCCGTGTTCTTGCGCATGCTCTCCCTCGCCCCGGCCGGCAACTCCCTGGCCGAGGCCGCGCTCGAGGCCGCGCTGATCCCCGTCCCCGCGATCTACCTGCTGCTTCGCTTCCAGCGCGTGCTCGCCTACTCGCCCTCGCTGCTCGCCTACACCCTGATCTTCGGCATGCTCCTGGCCGCCGGAGGTGCCGCCGTCGCGCTCTTGCGCCCTCGGGTCGCCCTCGGTCGCCGGCGCGCTCGGCCGGGCATCGAGCAGGGCCTCGCCGGCACGGCCGCGGCCTGGACCGGGCTCTTCGCCATGGGCGTGGGCGTCGGGGCCTGGCGCGGCGCCGCCTTGCTGCTCCTGGCCTTCACCCTCAGCCGCCTCGGCCTGCGCGCGGCCCTGGTCATCGCCGGGCCCAGCAGCCTCGCGCCCTGGACCGCCCGCGTCGGCCGGCTGTCGTGTTGGATGGTCGCCGGCGTCGCCCCGGCCCTGAGCTTCGCCGCCATCGCGCAGCTCCTCGTCGACGTGCTCACGCGCAAGAGCCTGCTGGCCCCCCAGGTCGGCTGGCTGGCCGCGGCCATCGTGCTCCTGGTCTGCTTCGCCCACGCCGCCGCCATCGCCCGGATCTGGTACGAGGCCCTGCGCCCCGACGAGCGCCGGCCGGTCCAGGAGCCGAGCGAAGACGGCCTCGACTTCGGCCCCCTGGCCCTGTGCGCCCTGGCCATGCTCACCCTCGGCGTCGTCAGCTTCGCCGCCTGGTTTGGCCTGCTCGAGTCGCCCCTCGCCTGGCTCGACAGGGTCCTGCCCCTCGCCGGCGGCCACGAACTCGCGCCCCTCGGCCCGCGCCAGTCCTTCCGCAGCGGCCTCGAGATCAGCCGACCGTGGAAGGCCGGCGGCGCCGCCCTCGTCGCCCTGGTCACCGGCTTCGCGTGGACCTGGGCCCGCGAGCGCTTTCGCGGGGTCGCCCGCGAGGAGCCCCAGCTGGTCACCGCCAGGCGGGCCGCCGAGTTCGTCCTCGCCGGGCCGCGCAAGCTGCTCCGCGCCGCGCTCCTGGTCCTCGCCGGCCTGTCCGAGCTCGCCGCGCAGGGCGTGGGCCACGGGCTGTTCGAGTCCATCCCCCAGATCGCCGCGCGCGTGCTCGGGGATCTGTCCGCCGCCGCGAGCCTGCGCCTGCGTCGCTTCGACGGCGCCGAGCGGGCCGTGGTCGGGCTGCTGCTGGGCGTGGCCGTGGTCCTCGGCTGGGTCTACGCCCGGCCCGACGCCGCCAGCTTGCTGCCCGCCGACGACTACTCCTTTGGCGGCCTGCGCCCCAAGCTGATCCGCGCCGGCGGCTCGAAGTCCGACAGCGAAGAGACGGCGAGCCCCGACGCCACCGCGCCGGGTGCCGATGTTGGCGCGCCTCCCGCTGTGAACCCTGCCGTGGGAGACGCCGTGCTCGGTGATCAGCCCAGCCGCGAGCCCGCGCGCATCGAGGAGGTCCCGCGATGAGCGAGGTGTTCGGCTCCCTGCCCGGCGCGGCCGTGCTCGCGCCGCTGATCACCGCGCTGCTCGTCGGCTCGCTCCCGCGCAGCGAGCCGGCCCTGGCCCGCGGCCTCGGGCTGCTCGGCGCCCTGGTCGAGCTGTGCGTCCTGCTCGCCCTCGTCGCGCGCTTCGACGCCGCCGGGCCGGCCCTCCAGGCCGTGGTCTCGGCCGCCTGGATCCCCAGCTACGGCGTGAGCCTGACCCTCGGCGTCGCCGGCACGAGCCTGCCCCTGCTGCTCTTGCTCGGGCTGATCGTCCCCCTGGCCCTGATGATCGGCCCCCGCTCGCGGCCCGGGGAGCCCCCGCTGGTCGTCGGCGTGCTCGTGCTCCAGGCGGCCTGGGTCACCGTGCTCCTGGCCCGCGACCTCCTGGTCCTCGCGGCGGCCTGGGAGCTCGCCACGGTCACCGCGGCGGTCCTCGTGGGCGAGCGCGGCGACGGCCGTCGCGGCGAGCCCGGGCGCACCGCCGCGGCCAGGCGCTACGCCGCCCACCTGCTCCCCGGCGCCGCGGCGCTGATCGGCGCCGTGGTCATCCTGGGCGTCTATCACGCCCACGCCACCGGCGGTGCCTGGAGCTGGCAGCTCGACGACCTCGCCGCCGTGACGATCCCGGCCAGCGGCCAGATCGTGGGCTTCCTGCTCCTGCTCCTCGCCCTCGCCCCGGCCCTGCCCCTGCTGCCCTTCAACGGCTGGATGGCCCCCGTGGCGACCAGCGGCCCGACCCCCGTGGTCGCGCTGATCTTCGGCGCCGGCATGCCCATGGCCGTGTTCTTGCTCGTCCACGTGGGCATGCCGGCCTTCCCGCTGATCGCCGGCGAGTGGGCCGATCCCCTGGCGGCCCTCGCCGTGGTCGGGGCCATCTACGCCGCGCTCGCCTGCTGGGCCGAGCGCGAGCCCGGCCGGCTCCTCGCCCACGTCGCCCTGCTCCACCTCGCCCTCGCCCTGCTCGGCGCGCTCTCGGGCAGCGCCGGCGCGTGGGGAGGGCTCGGCCCGCTGCTCCTCGCCCACGGCCTCGCCCTCACCGCCCTCACCGCCGTCTTCCACGGCCTGCGCCGGGCGGGGATCCGCAACCTCGGCGACCTCGCCGGCTGGGCCAGCGTCGCCCCGCGCGGCGCCAGCGTGGCCCTGCTCGCCGTGCTCGCCCTCGCGGGCGCCCCGGGTAGCGCCGGCTTCGTGGGCGAGCTCGCCGTGATCGTCGGGGTCCTGCGCGAGGGCGGCGTCGAGCTCCTGCGCCCGGTGGTCTGGGGCGTGCTCGCGGCCCTCGCCGTGTCCCTGGGCACCTTGGGCCTGCTGCGCAGCATGTGGCACGCCGGCCGCGGCGCCCCCCGCCCAGGCCTCGAGCGCCGCCTCCCGGACCTCGGCCTGCGCGAGAGCCTGACCACCGGCGCCGCCCTCTCGCTGCTCCTGGCCCTCGGTCTCGCCCCCGGCTGGCTGCTCTCGCGCGGCGCCCTCGCCAACCAGGAGGCCGTCGACGACCTCCACCTCGGGCGCTGCCTGGCCATCGAGGGCCGCGATCAGACCCGCCCACGCACCCGCGACGAGTTCGAGTCCCTGTGCCTCGACCCCGTGGGCCGCATCGCCCAGTTCTACGGCCTGACCGCCCTCGCGGCCCATGATCACGCAGGTCACGAGGATCACGAGGATCACGAGGATCACGAAGGCCAAGACGCGCCCGAGGACCGAGACGCGCCCGGAGGTGCCCCATGAACGAGGCCCCGACCCTCGGCGCCGAGCTCCTCGCCACGGCCCCGCTGTGGATCCTCGCCCTCTCGGCCGTGGTCCTGCTGATCGTCGACGCCTTCGCCCGGGCCCGCGAGCCCGGCTTCTTGCGCGGCCCGGCGCTGATCGCCGTGGGCGCAGCCTGGCTGACCACGGCCCGCCAGCTCGGCGCCGAAGACCTCGACCTCGGCGCCTTCCTCTTCGACGGCGCCCTGCTCGTCGACCACCTCACCGTCGCCTGTGACCTCACCGCCCTGACCGCCCTCGCCGGCGTGATCGCCATGGCCCGAGAGCACGGCGAGGCGGCCACGGGCTCGCGCCGCGGGGCCGGCTTTGGCGAGCGCGAGGTGCTCTTGCTGCTCGCGGGCGCCGGCGCCCTGCTCTGCATTCACGCCGGTGACCTCGTCGTGCTCTGGCTCGGCGTCGAGCTGCTCGGCGTCGCCGCCGTCGCCACCATGCTCGCCAGCCACGACGCCGCCGCCACGGCCAGCAAGCGCGCCGCCCTGGTCCGCAGCCTGATCCCCCAGGCCCTCGCCAGCGCGATCTTGCTCTTCGGCGTGTCTTTGATCTTCGCCGCCCTGGGCACCACCAAGCTCGACAACCTGGGCGCCGAGGCCACCGCCGCGTTCGCGCGCTGGGCAGGCATCCAGCGCTGGGTCGGCGCCTTCGAGCAGTTTGGCGCCGAGATCGCCGCCCGCGACCCCGCCATGGCCCGCCAAGGACACAGCGAGATCGTCCGCGGCCTCGCCCCCGTCGCCTTCCTCCTCCCCGGCCTCCTGCTCACCTTGGTCGGCCTGCTCGCCAAGCTCGGCGCCCTCCCCTTCGCCCGTCGACGCGAGCGCATCGAGGAGGCCCCCCTGCACGTCACGGCCCTGTGGTCCACCGTCGCCACCGTCGCCCTGATCTGCGCCCTGTTGCGCTTCTACGTCGGCGCCCTGCACAGCCCGCGCCTCGTCAACCAGCCCTACGGCTGGACCGGCGCCCTCCCGACCATCGCCGCGCTCACCGGCGCCTGGGCGGCCACCGCCGCCCTCTTCCAGCGCCGCCTGTCTCGGGTCGTCGCCCTGCTGTGCACCGTCCAGGTCTCCCTGCTGCTCCTCGGCATCGTCGCGACCGCCAGCTTCCACGGCCACATCGGCGCCGGCCGCCGGCGCATCGCCCCGCAATTCGAGATCCTGTGGTCCAGGATCACCGGCGACGACGCCTATGCGGCCGTCCTCACCCTGCTCGTCGCCCACGTCCTCGCGGGCCTCGGCGCCTTCGCGGCCATCGCCGCTGGCCGCGGGCGCAGCGGCCCCGACGTCCGCATGCAGCACTGGGCCGGCATGGCCGCGCGCCGCCCCGCCCTCGCCCTCGCGTTCTCGATCTGCCTGCTCTCCCTCGTCGGCCTCCCTCCCCTCGCCGGCTTCATCGCCAAGGTCGGCCTGCTGCGCAGCCTCGCCGAGCACAGCGCGATGCGCTGGATCATCCCTCTGCTCGTGCTCGAGCTCGCCGCCTGCGCCTGGGTCGTCTTGCGCATCATCGCCGCCATGTACTTCGGCGGCGAGACCGTCAGCGAGCCCGGCAGCCGCCGCGAGCCCGGCCCCTGGCCGACCCGCGTCGCCCTGCTCATGGCCGCCGCGCTGCTCTTCCTGGGCCTCGACGGACAGCGCCTGATCACCTTCACCCGGCTCCCCGCCGCCAGCGGCTCGTTCGAACCCGGCGACGAAGACCGCCTCGAGTGGCTCGAGCAGCGCCGCGAGACCTGGGCGATCGAGGACGCCAGGATCATCACGGAGCCCGACACAGACCCAGACCCAGACGCTGGGGATACGCCCGCCCTGCCCAGCGAGCCGCTCGAGATCACCCCCGGACCGCGGAGCGTCGACGAGCCCGCGGCCGAGCCTGCGCAAGACGCCGAATTCGAGGCGCCCATGAGCCGCTTGCCCGCCGAGGCCTCCTCGAGCTCGAGCCCGGTGAGCCCGAGCCCCGACGCGCCCTGACCAAGCCAGAGGTGCCTGCGGGGGCCCGGAGAGCTCGGCTCAGAGTCTCTGCGCTCAGCGTCGAGGCGGGGGGGCCCGGGCCAAGCCGCCGCAGCCCCTCGAATTCATCGTGCCGCTGGGGTGAGCTCGAAAGCGAGGGCTCAGAGCCCCGAGAACGCCACCCCGGTCAGCTCCCGAGACACCTCCCAAAGCCGCGCCCCAACCTCCCGGTCGTAGGCCCGCGCGCTCGCCTGCACCTTCACTGGATAGCCCGTCACCTCCATGAACCCCCCGGGCCCAAAGAAGTCGCCCCCGAGCACGTCCACCCCCGTCGCCGCGCGCAGCGAAGGCAGGGCCCCCATCGCCGCGTCCTGAGCGATCACCTTGTTGCCCACGTTCATCACCTTCTCCGCCAGCGACGCCGAGCGCATCCGCGGCCCCGCGAGCTGGAGGTTCGTCGACGAGTAGCCGGGGTGCGCCGCCACCGAGATCGTCTCGGCCCCCGCCGCGTCCAGGCGCCGCTGGAGCTCGAAGCAAAACAGCAGGTTGGCCAGCTTGCTCTGGCCGTAGGCCGTCCACTTCTCGTAGCGCCGCGTCCGCTGGAGATCGTCGAAGCGGATCTTGCCCATGCGGTGCGCCAGGCTCGAGACCGTGACCACGCGCGAGCCCGGGGTGGCGAGCAGCGCCCCGATCATCAGGCCCGTGAGCGCGAAGTGCCCGAGGTGGTTGGTGCCGAACTGCATCTCGAAGCCGTCGGCGGTCTCGCGCCGCGGCAGGGCCATCACGCCGGCGTTGTTGATCAGCAGATCCAGGCGCGGATGGGCCGCGAGCAAGTCGGCGGCGAAGCTGCGCACCGACTCGAGGCTCGCGAGATCGAGGGCACGAAACTCGAGCCGCTCGGCGATCGCCTCCCCCAGGTCCTCTTTCAGCTCAGCCATGGCCGCGTCCGCCTTGGCCTGGCTGCGGCAAGCCATCACCACCTTGGCACCGTGGCCGACCAGCGCCCGAGTGGTCTCGAGGCCCAGGCCGCTGTTGGCCCCGGTGACCACCGCGAGCTTGCCCTGAAGGTCTGGGATGTCGTCTGCGGTCCAGCGCGTCACCGCGCCTCGATAGCACGCTCGCGCGCCCCTGCAAACGTGCCCCCCACCAGCGCGCCTCAAAACCCCGGCCGCGAGCGAGCGAGGTCCCGGCGCGCCAGCCCTGCGCAACAGGCCGACGCGCCGGATCGGGGCGCAGCTCAGCCGCGGCGGCGGCGACGGACGAGGCCCAGCAGACCCAGCGCGGCCAGACCCAGCAGCCAGTCGCGCTCGCGCCCCTCGCTGACCGTACACACGCAGCCGGCCGAGTCGAGCTCGGGGATCAGCTTGGCCTGCTGGCTGTTGTGCTCCTCGAGCAGCGTGTCGATCGCCTCGGTGTTGTCGACCAGGCTGATCAGCGGCGCGTTTTGGGCCATGCCCTCCTGGTCCACGTCCTCCACCCAGGGCATCTCGTCGGAGAAGTCCGGCCAGTCGAGGTCGCTCGAGTCGGGGAAGATCACCTCGCGCCCGTCGGGCAAGGTGAGCGTGGCGCTGCCGTTGCAGTGGTTGGCCTGCGACGCGATCCGCACGGCCTGGACGTCGGGCAGGGTCGTGTTGATCCGGAACATCGGATCGTCGTTCATCTCGCCCGGCGAGATCGTGGTGTACATCCGCGTCAGGTAGGGGTTGGCCGTGACCAGCTCGGCGGCGTTCTTGGATGGCGCGACCACCCGCTCGTCGAGCTTGGCCGCGAACGCAGCCGCGTCCCAGGCCGCGAGGTCGATCAGCTCCTCGTAGCACTCCAGGCAGCTGTAGAAGTTGACGGGCACCACCCCCTCGGGCACCGGGATGAATTCGCTGACGATGCCCTCGAGCAGCGGATGCACGAAGGTGCAGACCTCGTCCCAGTCGCTGTCACAAACGGCCAGGCCCTGGTTCTCGAGCAGCTCGATCGCCCCGATCGGCGAGTCCGTCAGCGCCGCGAAGGGCTCCCCGCTCCACTGCGCGCTGTAGATCGTCTCGGTGTCGACCACCTGGCTCGTGCCCGCGTACTCCGTGACGAAGGCGTTGCCGTCGGCCGAGTCGGCGTCGACGGCCAAGGAGACGACCTCCTTGTAGTTGTCGGCGTTGTTGAACCAGTCGATCTTCAGCGGGTTGACGAGCACGTGGCGGTAGTTGATCGGGACCGTGCGCCCGTCCTGGTAGAAGAACACGCGGATGTCCATGTCCTCCGCGGCGGCGATCCGGGTCAGGCGGACCGGCACGCAGGACTCGGTCCCGGGGTAGCGGATCACCACCGGGTGGATCTCGCCGACCGCGGCGTCGTTGCTGAGCTTGAGGGCGACGAACAAGAACTCCTCGGCCAGGTACTCGGCGAGGATCGGCTCGGAGGCGGGGTCTTGCTGGTAGCCGTTGTCCGCCAGCCACTGCATCACGCCCTCGACGGTGCCCCCGTCGAGCACGGCGATCTCGAAGGCGCCGACGGTGTCCGTGAACACCACATCGGGCGCCCCGTTCTCCCCGCCCCCCTCGTCGTCCCCAACGTCGTCTCCGCCGCCCGAGTCGGCGACCTGGATCGTGTCGTCGTCACCACAAAAGTCGCTCGACACGGACAGGCCATAGCTCGGCACCGAGCCGGCCAAGGTCGCGTCGAAGAGCAGCTGCGAGCCGACCTCGAACTCGGGCAGCGCCGACACGGGGATCACCCAGGCGAACTTCTCGGCGGTGGTCTCGGGGTCGTACTGGATCTGGATGTGGGCCTCGACCCTGTCCTCGCCGATGTGAAAGATGATGTTCTCGCCGGTCTGATCCACGGGCATGGCCTGGGGGCCCGTGTCACAGAAGGTCCCGCCGCAGGCCTCGGCCTCCTGACCGAGCAGCATGGGCAAGGAGAAGGCCGTGGCGACGACGAGGAGGTGGGGAGCGAGGTGCTGGAGGCGATCCATGGTCTATCAGCTGGGCCTGGGTCAATGCGGCCCATTCTTTCGTGCCAGACACGCCAACAATCGATCACCCGAAGATCAAAAAGCCCGGTCCGCCGAAGCGAACCGGGCGTGTGACGCGCAATTTGGCGCCTCTAGCCGGCCGCAACCGGCAACGGAATGTCTGCCTCCCGCTCGATGCCCGCGTAGCTCGGCCCCTCGCCAGGGCCGTCGACGAGGCGAGGGGCCGCGACGAGGCAGCCCACCGCCAAGCTAGCGATCAGCGAGAACACGACGACGACGCGGGCTGGAGAGGCAGACACCGACGTGGCTCCTGAACGGTTCACGATCTCAAGGTGCCCAGACCGCGACGTTTCGATCATGGCTTCGCGCTGGATCTTCGATCTTCGAATCCGGCGGCTGAAGCGCTGGTGCATTTTTGCGCCTGCCTCAGTCCGGGCGCTCGGCCACGGTCACGAAGTCCCCCGCCAGCCGACCGCCGAGGGCGTCCGTGCGCACCCCACAAAAGCCCGCTCCCTCCAGCAGCGCCTCGACCCTGGCCGGCGAGTAGTGGGTGAAGGTCTCGGTCAGCAGCGAGAAGCGAGCCATCTTCTCGTCGCCGGTGTAGCCGATCACCAGGCGGCCGCCGGGCGCGAGCAGGCGCATGAGCTCCGCCGCGGCTCGCTCGGGCGCTGGCCAAAAATAGATCGTGTTGATGGTCGAGACGCGCTCACACAGCGCCGCGCGCAGCGGGGCGTCGGCGATGTCGGCCTGCACCAGGGTCAGCCGACCGGCGTGGATCAGATCGCCGAGCTCGCGCTGCCCGTGGACGACGACCTCGGGGGAGAAGTCGAGGCCGTAGAGCTGCGCCTCGGTGACGATGCGCGCGGCCTCCCGCAGCGCCCGGCCGCCGCCAAAGCCAGCGTCGAGGTAGCTGGTATCGCGGCCGAGCTCGAGCCGGGCCAAGCTCGCGATGATCAGCGGCGAATTGCCCTGGTTGAGCATCCGCGTCATCACGACGCGGCCAAAGCGACCGCTGGGACGGTGGAGCTGCCTGGAGACGAAGCGCCCGAGCCACTGCATGGCGAGACGATCGCACGCCTGCGGCCCCGCGTCGACGCGCTACATTGGCGGGCGCATGCCCCTCGAAGCCTGGCTATCCGAGCTCGACGCGCGCAACGTCGATAACGTCGCGCGCACGCAGAGCTACCTCGAGCTCTATACCTACACCCGCGAGCGCGAGCGCGGCCCCGACCTGCCCTGGCTGCTCATGGCCCACATGGTCTCGCGCAACGCCGGCTACATGATGACCGACCTCGCGCGCGCCCTCGAGGACTCGCGCACGCCTCGTGAAGGGCCGATGCGCGAGGCCCTGCTCAACCTGGTCGCCCTGCTCGAGCGCGCCAACTACCTGATCTTCCACGACGCCTGGTTCCACGTGCTCCACCACCTGCTCGGCAGGACCGCCGCCCTGCCCGAGGGGCGGACCCCGGCGTTCATCCGCGCGGCCTGGACCCGCTACACCGCCAGGCTCGCCTGCGAGGGCCCCAGCCCCGGGCTCGAGCGCGACTTGGTCCTCGACCTCGTGCGCAACGAGCAGCGCTACATCGAAGACCGCGTCGTCAACAACCCCCGGTTCCTGCGGGGGCTCCAGACCATCGCAATGATCGAGGCCGCCGAGCGCGAGAAGCCCCTGGTGCTGCCGGTCGGCGACGCTCAGATCCGCGTGGGCAAGTTCTCCGACATCGATCGCCGCGTCGCCACCGGCGAGCGGATCTACGACGAGGTCCTGGCCGACCTCGAGCGCCGCGAGGCGACCTGGGCCTGGGCCGAGGCGCACCCGCACACGGGGGCGCGGGCCGTCTACGGCGGCCGCGGCGAGCTCGAGCTGCGCGCGTGCTGGCCGGTCGAGCGCATGCGCGAGCTCGACGAGGGCGTCCACGCCCCGCCCGAGCCCGACCCCAACTATCCCTGAGCCACGTGAACCATGACCTACGAGCCGTGAGCACCGAGACCGGCTCTCTCGCGACTTGGCGCAGGTCTCAGCTGCGCACGGCCTCGAGCATCGCCTCGAGCATCGCGCGGGCGCTCTCGAAGCGATCGTCGGGGTCCTTGGCCGTCGCCTTGGCGATGACCACGTCGAGACCACAGACCACCGTCGGCGGCAGGTCGTCGGACAAGTAGGTGCTCACGGGCATCGGCTTGCGCGTGCGCTGGGCGGCGAGCAGGGCCTCGAAGGGGCCACCGACGAGATCCGCGAAGGGGTGGCGGTTGCTCAGCGCCTCGTAGAGGCTCATGCCCGCGGCGTAGACGTCGGCGCGGGCGTCGACCCGGCGGCCGCGCTCGCTCTGCTCGGGGGCGATGTAGCGCGGATCCCCGACGAGGTGGCGCTCCGGCGTCGTCGGGGGCTGCGAGCGATCCAGGGCCACGCCGAAGTCCAGCAGCTTGCTGGTCACGAAGCGGGTGTTGGGATCGCGGGTCACGAACATGTTCTCGGGCTTGACGTCGCGGTGCACGACCTTGCACTCGTGGCTGTACTGCAAGGCCGAGAGGATCTGGCGGAACACGTCGATGACCAGGCGCAAGGGGATGGTCGCGCCGCGGGCCTTGGCCCGGGTGATCAGCGTGCCCAGGTCCCGACCCGGCAGGTACTCCATCACGAACCACGAGATGCCCTGGCCGGGCACGCCGACCAGGTCGAAGACGCGGGCGATGGCCGGGTGGCAAAAGCGGGCGCCCCACACGGCCTCGCGGCGGAAGCGGTCGCGCTCGGACTCGGGGACCTCGGGCTTCATGACCTTCACGGCCACGGCCCGCTCGAGCACGGGATCCCAGGCCTTGTAGACCCAGCCCATGCCGCCCTCACCGATGCAGCCCTCGACGCGGTACTGCTTGGTGTGCGCGAGCATGGTCCCGGCGACGAGGCGATCGTCTTCGGGGTCGACCAAGAACGAGGGGGTGACCAGGCGCGAGGCGTGAGCCGACTGCACGCGCGCGGGGCGGGCCGGGGGGCGAAGCAGCGACTCGGGGATCACCGGTTCCATGGCACCCACCCTAAGCAGCGCGATCGATCCGGGCGAAAAATTGGCGAAAAGTGCGGGCTTGTGGGATCGCGGGGTGGGCGAGCCGCAAAGCTCACGGGCGCTGCGTTACAGCTTGGTGGCGGGGCATGCCCGACGCCTTGCGCAGGCGTCAGCCGCCGGTTATCCCGCGGCCCGACGCCATGACGCGCCTCGCCTCCACCCTCGCCAGCGTGGCCGTGGCCGCCGGACTTTCGCAGGCCATGGCCTGCAAAGCGGTCACCACGGTCCACCCCGACATGCCCATCGAGGTCCAGGCCAAGCCGCCGGCGCCGCCGCTGCCCAACCTGCCTCCCCTGCCCCAGCCGCCGCCTCCGCCCCCCCGGGTGGTCCTCGCGGGCGACGTGCTGACCCTCGACGAGGCCCTGAGCTTCGACGAAGCCGGGACGCTCTCCTCCGAGCACGACGACATCCTCGCCGAGGTCGCGGCCTGGCTCGGCGAGCACGGCGAGGTCCTCGAGCTGCGCGTCGAGGCCTGGAGCGTGGGCAAGGGCTCGCGCCGGGCCCAGCAAAAGCGCGGCGACGCCCTCGCCAAGCAGGTTGTCGACGCGCTGGTCGCCAAGGGCGTGGCCAGCGAGCGCCTCGTCGCCAAGGGCGTCGGCAAGTCCGAAGACGAGCAGCGCCACGTGCTCCTGCGCGTGACCAACCCGGCCCCCGCGCCCAACGCCAGCACGAGCGCCGAAGCAGGAGGACAGTCCAAGTGAAGACGCTGCGACTCGGCCCCGCCCTGGCGACCTTCGCCGCCCTCGCTCCCCTGCTGCTCGGCGCCTGCGTCAAGTGGCAGCGCGAGCCCGACTTCTACGCCGACACCCTCACGGATCTGCTCGAGAGTCGCAGCGACGCCGTCGCGGCCTGCTACGACGGCTACCTCGAGGCCGTGGATCCAGCCGCCCAGGGCGCGCTGACGGTCAGCTTCGAGGTCGAGCGCAACACCGGCGCGCTGACCGGGATCACCGTGGACGCCGGCGCCACCGAGGTCCCCGAGGCCCTCGCCGCCTGCGTGACCGAGGAGCTCGCCTCGCTCACCCTCTCGCCCCCGGACGTCAACACGGCCGACGCCCGCTTCACCTGGGTGTTCGCCCTGGGCTCGGCCAAGAAGCCGCCGGCGGATCCCTTCGCCGGGGCCCAGGACGCCCTGCTCGCCTGCTACGGCGAGCACCTCGCCCAGGTCGACCGCGAGGCCAGCGGCGACCTCGTGATCGACTACGCCTTCGACCCCGAGACCGGGGCGCTGCGCGAGTTCGCCGTCGTCGCCGACGCGACCACGGCCCCCCAGGCCGTGGTCGACTGCGCCAAGGACTCGCTCGCGGCCGCCAAGCTCGACCCCGACAAGCTCGACGCGCGCAACACCGCCGGGCGCCGGACCTTCGAGCTGCGCTACACGCCCTACACCGAAGAGTAGGGCGGAGGCAGCGTCGGGCTCGGCTCAGAGTCTGTGATTTTTTCCCGCACGTCGTCAGGTGCGGGAAAGATTCACGGACTCTCAGCCTGCGCCGGCCTCGACGATCGCCTCGTAGAAGTAGCAACCCTGCGGGCGATCGTCGCCCGCCGCGAACTCGGCGAGCTTGCACTCGCCCCCGCGCAGCGCGTCCATGGTGTTGATCAGCACCTGCGCCGGGACGTCGTTCTCGGCGCCGATGCTCACCCGGATCTCGTGGGGGTAGCGCTCGATGAGCTCGGCGGCCATGGCCTCGAGGCCCGCGTAGTCGTAGCGCTCGTAGTCGTCGGCGGCCGCGCTGGGCCGGGCCAGGGGCAAGGTCGGCGCGCTGCTGTCACGCGCGCGGCCGGCATCGGCCCCGACCTGCTGCTCGGCGCTCGCAACCGAGAAGCCGTCGGCGCGGATGAAGACCTTCAGGTTCAGGGGCTCCACCTGGGGTTGCGTGGGCTCGCTCTTCGAGCAGACTGCGCCGCACAATTTCGGCGGCGAGATGCTGATCGAGGCCATGCTCGCGACCTCCATGGCCAGGAGCAGCGCGGGGATCAGCAGGAACATGATGTTCATGACCGGCAGGACGTTGGCCTCGGGGACATCGAGCTTCTCGGGCTTGCGACTTCGCATGGCGGACAGTCACGGCGCCGGCGCAGAAGTTCCCGCCGCCTCGCCATGGATCCACGCGCGGGCCCGGGCGTTCGCGCTGTGCTCAGGCCAGGGGCAGGCAGATGTCCACGCAGGCTCCGCCGCCCTCGCGCTCGTGCGCCGCGGCCCGCCCCCCGTGGGCGAGGGCGATCCGCCAGACCAGCGCCAAGCCCAGACCCAGGGAGCCGCCGCGGCGATCCTCGCCCTGAAAGAAGGTCTCGAACACGCGCTCGCGCTCCTCGGGGGCGAAGCCCGGGCCGCGATCCTCGACGGCGAAGCGCAGCGCCGGAGCGCCGTCGAGCTCGCCGGGGCCCACGCGCAGGACCTCGACCCCGCCGCCGTGCTCCCGGGCGTTGTTGAGCAGGTTGGCGAGGGCCCGGCCGAGCAAGGTCGGGTCGCCCTCGACGCGCGCGCCCTCGTCGAGGGCCTCGTCGATCTCGAGGCGGCTCGCGTCGACCCCCGCGCGCTCGAGGGCCCGCAGCGCGACGGCCACGGGATCGAGGGTGCGCAGCTCGACCCGCTCGAACTCCAGGCGCGAGTGGACCAGGAGCTCGTCGACGAGGTTGTCGAGCTCCAAGACCTCGCGCTCGAGCTCCGAGAGCAGCGCCTCCCCCTGGGCCTGCGCGCCGCCCTCTCGCGCCGTGTCGATGAGCACGCGCAGGTGGCCCAGAGGCGTGCGCAGCTCGTGCGAGACGCCGGCCAGGAGCTCGCGCTGCCCGGCGATCTGCGCCTCGATGCGCTCGGCCATGGTGTTCACGGCGTGGGCGAGGACGGCCAGCTCCCCATGACCGTGACCGTGACCATGACCGTGACCGTCTTCGGGCTCCGCGTCGTGCACGGGGCGGCCAAAGCCGCGCAGGCGCATGCGACGATCGAGCTTGCCCTCGCCCAGGTCCTGCGCGACGGAGACCAGCTCGACCAGCGGCCGCGTGAAGCCCCAGGCGATCGCGCCAGCAGCGGCCCACAGCGCGACGCTCGCGACCCCGGCGGCGAGCAGCGTGGCCGCGGTGCCTGGCGCGAGCACGGACCAGAGCGCGAAGCCCAGGCCCGCGCTGAGCACGATGGCCACGCCAAAAGACACGAAGAGCTTGCGCCTCAAGCTCGCGTGCAGAAACCACGCGAAGAACGGCCCGCGCCGGCGCAGCGCCGCGCCCTGACGCCAGCGGGCGTGGGCGACGTGAGCAGCGTGGGCGTGCGCGTGTCCCCGCCAGCCGTGGCCACGCCCGCGGCGGTGAGCGCCCTCGACCGCGCGCGCGCGCAGCTCGTCGTCATCTCCCTCGTCATGGCGATCGAAGGGCCGACCAGAGCGCCCGCCCAGGCCGTGTCGACCCCCAGGACCAAAGTGCCCCGGAGGAGGCGGACCGAAAGGCCCTCCACCACGCCCAGACGGCCACTGACGGCGCTGCCAGGGGCCACCGCGTCCACGTCCGCGTCCGGGCCCGCGCCCCTGTCCCCTTCCCTCTTCCTTCATTCGTCCCCTCGTCCGAACACGTAGCCGACGCCGCGCACGGTCTTGATCTTGTCCGCGTCCCCGAGCTTCTTGCGCAGCCGCGACACGTGCACGTCGACGGTCCGCTCGCCGACCACCACGTCGTCGCGCCCCGCCTCGTGGAGCAGCGCGCTGCGGGGGACCACGCGCCCTGCCCGGCGGATCAGCGCGACGAGGAGATCGAACTCGAGCCCGGTCAGCGTGATCGCCTCGCCCTCGACGCGGACCTCTCGCGTACCCACATCGACCTCCACGCCGTTGGCCGAGAGCCGCTCGCGCCCGATCTCCGGGTGCAAGCGGCGCAGCACGGCGCGCATGCGGGCGAGGAGCTCGCGCGACGAAAAAGGTTTGGCCACGTAGTCGTCGGCGCCGAGCTCGAGGCCGACCACGCGATCGGCCTCGTCCCCGCGCGCGGTCAGCATCAACACCGGGATCGCGCTGCGCTCACGGATCCGGCGCAGGACCTCGAGGCCGTCCATGCCCGGCATCATCCCGTCGAGGAGGACGACGTCGAAGCCGCCCTCGGCGAGGGTACGCAGGCCGATCCCCCCATCGAGGGCGTGCTGAAGCTCGACGCCGTTCTTCCCGAGATAGCCCGAGAGCAGCTCGAAGAGCCGCGGGTCGTCGTCGATCAACAAGGCACGGATCGCCATGGCGTTACCATTTTACTCGCTCGCCGAGGGCACGGCGGCGTAGCCCGTCATCACGGCGTCTCAGCCGCGATAGGGTCCAAAGCCCGGCCCGCGCCGGCCCAGCCAGCCGACCAGGCGCTCGCGCTGCTCCGGCTCGAGGAGCTCGTGCAGCCGGGAGAGCGCCCTGACCACGCTCTTGCGCGCCCCGGCGAGCAGCTCGTCGTGGCGGGTGAAGAGCTCGGCGAGTCGACCCTCGTCGAGCTGCTCGCCGACGAAGGCCTCGCCCAAGCCCTGCTTGGTCGCCGCGGCCTCGCCCCGGAGGTGACGAAGATCGCGGATCAACACGCGCAGGACGTCGTCGATCGCCTCCTCTTGCTCCGGGCTAGCGCCGATGAGCTCGGCGACGTGGCCTGCCCAGCGGGCGGGTCCTCGGCCGCGCCATGGCTCGCTGGGACCAAACCCAAAGGGTCCGCGACCAAAACCGGGGCCGCCCCCGCGCCAGCCACGGCCCGGTCCAAAACCCCGCCGGCCGTGGTGGTGCCCGTGGCGGCCGCGGCACTGGCGAGAGGGAGAGTCGTATGAATCGTCGTTGAAAAATCCGAACATGATGGGTGAGTTCCTTTGTCTCGGTCCTCAGCATGGGACCCGAGTGTTTCCCTTCGACCCTCGTGTTCATGAAGAAGCGTGAAGGCCGTCGCTGGTGTGTTTTGCGCGCTCTCCCGCGCCAACCACTTTCGGACTAGGCTTCAGCAATGCCTGCCGCGCCCTTGCCCGCCAACGAGGCTCAGCGCCTGGCCGTGCTCCGCGAGTACGAGATCCTCGACAGCGAATTCGACAGCCGCTTCGACGACCTCGCCCAGCTGGCCGCCCACCTCTGCAAGGTCCCGATCGTCGCGATCTCCCTGGTCGACGAGGCCAGGCAGTGGTTCAAGGCAGCGATCGGCCTCGAGGTCCGCGAGACCCCGCGCGAGCAGGCTTTTTGCGCCCACGCGATCCTCGGCGAAGAGGTCTTCGTCGTCCCCGACGCCTGCGAAGATCCGCGCTTCCTCGACAACCCACTCGTCACCGAGAACCCCGGGATCCGCTTCTACGCCGGCGCCCCCTTGCAGGTCCGCGAGGGCTTCCGACTCGGCACCCTGTGCGCCATCGACACCCAGCCCCGCGAACTCGACGCCGAGCAGCTCGACGCCCTGCGCCGCCTGGCCCGCGCGGTCGTGTCGATGATGGAGCTGCGCCGGCTCAACACCGGCCTCGCCGACGCCCTGGCCAACATCCGCACCCTGGGCGAGCTGATCCCGATCTGCTCGCACTGCCGCAAGGTCCGCGACGACCGCAACTACTGGGATCACCTCGAGCGCTTCGTGAGCACGAAGACCGGCAGCCGCTTCACCCACGGCATCTGCCCCGACTGCGTGCGTGAGCAGTTCCCCGAGGTCGCCGACGCCGTGCTCTCCCAGCTCCCCAACGGCTGACCCGACCGGCCAGGCGCCCGGCCCACCTCGGCCCCGTGATCGCGCGAGTTGCGAGGCGGGCCCGAATGCATTGCGCGAGCGCGTGTTCCAGTGCGAATCTGGGCTGCCCAGCCGCCGCGGCCAACCCCGCGGGCGGCCTACAGGAGACAGCCCCAGATGAATGAACCCTCCCCCGAAGTAGCCCAAGCACGCCATCCGCGAGGCCTGGTGGTCTTGTTCCTCGCCGAGATGTGGGAGCGCTTTTGCTACTACGGCATGCGGACACTGCTGACCCTCTATCTGACCGAGAGCCTGCTGATGGGCGACGAGGACGCGTTCACGACCTATGGCGCGTATACGGCGCTGGTCTACGCGGCCCCGGTCCTCGGCGGCAGGCTGGCCGACAAGCTGCTCGGCTACCAACGCGCGGTGATCCTCGGCGGGATCTTGATGGCGGTCGGCGAGTTCACGCTGATCGGCCACAGGTTCGTCGGCGGCGGCCCCGAGCTCGCCACGACCCTGCTCTATCTGGGCATGGGCATCATCATCATCGGCAACGGCTACTTCAAGGCCAACATCTCGTCGATCGTCGGCAAGCTCTACGACGACAAGCCCCACCTCAAGGACTCGGGCTTCACGATCTTCTACATCGGCATCAACATCGGCGCGCTGCTCGCGACCACGGTCTGCGCCTGGGTCGGCGCCACCTATGGCCGCGAGATGGGCTTTGGCCTGGCCGGCGTCGGCATGCTCTTCGGTCTGGTCCAGTTCGTGTTTGGCCGCGCCAAGCTCGAGGGGAAGGGCCTGCCCCCCGACGAGGAGCGCCTCAACAAGCCGGTGTTTGGCCCGCTGAGCCGCTGGCACATCACCGTCTTGGCCTCCGTCGCGGCCGGCCCCGCGCTCTACTTCCTGCTGACCAACGACTCGATCGTCGGCTACCTGCTGCTCGGGGTGGCCATCTACGTCGCCGTCAGCTTGCTCTTGGCCGCGTCCAAGGAGGGCAAGGTCCAGGTTCACCGAACCATCGCCTTGTTCATCTTCATGATCCTCAACGTGATGTGGTGGGCGCTCTTCGAGCAGGCCGGCACCAGCCTCACGCTCTTCGCCGACCGCGCCGTCGACAGGATGGTCTTCGGCTGGGAGATGCCCGCGGAGAACACCCAGTTCTTCAACCCCTTCTTCATCGTGGTGTTCGGCTCCATCTTCTCGACGATGTGGGTGAAGCTCGACGAGGCCAACAAGAACCCCAACATCCCGATCAAGTTCGGCCTCGCCTTCCTCCAGCTCGCGCTGGGCTACTACATGCTGGTGATCGGCTCGCAGTTCGTCGGCGAGACCTTCAAGGTCCCGCTGACCTTTCTCGCCCTGCTCTACCTGCTGCACACCACCGGCGAGCTGTTCTTGTCACCCATCGGCCTGTCCTTGGCCACCAAGCTGGCGCCCAAGGGGATGGCCGGCAGCGTCATGGGCGCGTGGTTCCTGAGCTTCGCCGGGGCCAACTTCGTCGGCGGACAGATCGCCAAGCTGACCGGCGGCGAGGGTGAGGCCGAGGCCGAGACCGAAGCCGCCGGCGAGGCTGCGGGCGAGGTCGCCCAGGGTGTGGCGCAGACCGCCCAGGAGGCGGCAGCGGCCGCCCAACAGGTGCTGGAGACCTACGTCGACGCCTACGCCTCCTTCGCCTACGCCATCGCCGCGGTCGGCATTTTGGTGCTCGTGCTCAACAAGCCGTTCAACAAGCTGATGCACGGGGTCAAGTAAGCCCGGGCGCCAGCTCGCCCCCCGGCCGACTCAGTCGGCCGTCACCGAGACCTCGAGGGCAGCCGCGTCGCGGCCCTCGAGGTCTTCTCCTTCGTCGACCCCAGACGGCGCCGAGCCAGACGCCGAGTCGAGCTCGAGGCGACGCTCGATCTCGACGGAGACCTCGCGGCGTCCGTCCGGATGATCCAGGACCTCGACCGAGACCTCCGCGGCGCCAAAGCCCTGACGCTCGAGATCCGCGAGGACCTGCGCCCGCGCCTGCTCGAGGTCGGCCTCGCGCAAGGACACATGAAAGGCGCGGTGGGCCAGGCGCCTGGCCCAGATCGTCGAGACCTCGCCCTCCAGGGGGATCACCTCGATCTCGGCCCCCGCCAGGGTCTCGGGGAAGGACTCGCGCAGCACCCCCTCGACCTCGTCCACGCCGAGCTGCTGATCCCAGAGGCGCACGCCGACCTCGACGTGCGCCTCGCCCCCGCTCTCCTCATCGGCGATCCTGCGCATGAACACGCTGACCTCGCTGGCCGAGCTGGCCACGCGCAAGCGCTCGGCCATCTCGTCGACCGGCGCGTCGGGCATGTCCGAGTCGAACGCGATCTCCACGGCGATGCCCAGGGGGATCTCGTAGGAGGTCGGGAGCACACAGGCGGCCGCGACCAGCGAGAGCAGCAGGCCCAGGCCCGCGGCGAAGCGATGCGCGGCGATCATCGCCAGCAAGCGCGGGCGTGATCGCCTCGTCTCGCCCACGGGCTCTCGCGGCGCGGGCTCTCGCGGCGCGCCCTCAGCGTAGCGCGCGGCCCAGCTGGCGAGGGCCGCGGCCTCCCCCGCCTCGCTGCGCACGGGGGGCTTCACCCCCGAGGTATGGGCTTCGCGCAGCTGCGCCTCCAGCTCGTGCTCAGTGGGCATGGGACACCTCCGGCTCGTCGTGCGCCTCGGCCTGCATCTGCGTACGGAGCGAGCGCAGCGCTCGCGACAGCCGCTTGCGCACCGTCGCCTCGCTCAGTCCCATGAGCTCGGCGATCTCGCGGTGGCGCAGGCCATCGCCATAGCGCAGGGCCAGCAGCTTGCGGGTCTCCAGGGGACACTGCGCGACCAGACCGCGCACCTGCGCGAGCGCCTCGGCGTCGAGCAGCTGGGCCAGCGGCTCGCCCTCGACGGACACCAGCGCGGGGCTGCGCTCGCACAGACCGTCGGCGACCGTATCCAGGAACTGCGCCCGCCTGCGGCTGCGGTAGTGATCGATGACCGCGTTGCGAGCGATCCTCAGCGCCCACACGCGCACGCTCCCCTTGCCCGCGTCGAAGCGCCCGAGGTGCTCGACGATCCGCCGAAAGACCTCGGCGACGAGCTCCTCGGCGTCCGCCCGCGAGTCGACCCGCCGGGCCACGAAGCGGGCGATCAGCGGGTGGAGCTCACGGTAGAGCCGCGTGAAGGCCTCCCGCTCCCCGTCCACGGCGCGCGCGACGAGCCGGGCGAGAGGATCTCGCGGGGACAGGAGCGCCATGGCCCAAGTCTACGGACGCGCCCCGATTCCGTGACCGGGGCGCGCCAATTTTTTATCGCGCACGCCCTCGTGCACCTCGCACCGGCAGCGCGGCAGGCTCAGTGAGGCGCTGCGACCGCTGTCTCCGCGCTCAGCCGCGGAAGATGTGCACCATCGAGTCGAACCACCCCGGGCGCCCGGCCAGCTGCTCGAGCTCGCCGTCGTCGAGGTAGACCCCGCCACAAGAGAAGCACTTGTCGATCTTCACGCCGCGGAATTCGACCTCGTGGAGCTCGGCGCCGCACTTGGCACAGTGCATCCAGTGGATCTCCTTGAGCTTCGCCTTCTCTTCTTCAGCGAGCTCGGCCTGGCGCTTGCGCACGGCCTCGCGCTTCTTTTGCATCTCCTGGCGCAGGATGTACTCGTCCTCGGTCTCGCTACTCATGACTTGTTCGTCGCTTCGGCTAGGGGTTGGTCGATCAACTCGGGTCGAAACGGATCTGGTCGGCTCGGACGCGTCGGCTCAGCCCTCTGCGCCGGCTTCGGCCGGCGTGGGCGAGGGCACCGGCTCGGGGGCGGGCGTCGGATCCTGCTCCTTCGCAGGCTCGGGCTCCGCCGGGGTCTCGGGCTCCGGCGGAGCCTCGTGCTTGGCCAGGTAGGCCTTGGCCTCGGCGTTGCTGGGGTCGACCTTCAACAGCCGCTCGTAGAGGCTCGTGGCCCGCACGCTCGCGCCAGTCTTGGCCGCGGTCTTGGCCGCGCCGGCGAGAGCCGAGCGATTCTCCGGGGACTGCTTCAGGGCGCGATCGTAAAATTGCGCCGCCCTGCCGTTGTTGCCCTGCGCGGCGTAGCCCTGGGCTAGGCAGACGAGCACATCGATGTCGTTGGGCTTGATGTCGAAGGCCCGCAGCAAGGTCTTGACGCCCTCGCTGGCCTTGCCAGAGGCGACCTGGCTGCAGCCGCGCTCGAGCAGGCGATCGAGGGACGAGCCGCCCCCGCCAGCTTGGCCCTGGCCGCCGTCGTCTCCCGCGGGAGGCGGCGGCGCCTGAGCTGGGTCCGGCTCGCCGGTCTCTTCCGTCCCATCCACCTCACCCATCCCATCGGGGTCCCCGGTCTCGCCCGCCTCCCCCGACTCGCCCGTCTCGTCTTCGCCGGTGGAGTCGGACGCGTCCAAGCCCGCGCGCACGGCCAGCGCGACGATCTGATCGGGCGCGGTCACCAGCATGCGCTCGGCGACGTTGCGCGCCTCGGTCTCGTCTCCAGCGCGGGCCAGCGCCAGCGCCAGCGCCCCCTCGCCCAGACCGCTGCGCTCCCCCAGGCCCAAGAGCCCGGCGACGAGACCCTCGGGCACCGGCGCCTCGAGGTCGCGCCACAGCACCGAGGCCTGGACGATCAGCTGGGTCTCTTCGGCGCCCTCGGGGATCAGCGGCGAGACCTCGGCCTCCGCTCGACCCGCGGCCAGACGAGCCAGCGCGCGGACCTCTTCGAGACGATCGAGATCCGGCGCCCCCTCGAGCGAGTCGACGTAGCGCTCGCCGTCCTCCTGATCCTCCGCGGCGCGCTGGCGATAGTCCTCGCGCCGGGCGGGGTCGAGGGCCGCGGCGATCTGATAGGCCAGCGAGCGGCTGACCAGGAGATCTGCCATCGCTACCTTCATGGCGGCGACGGAATTCGAATCGGCGCCGCCGTCATCGAGGGCGCGCAAGAGATCCGCCTCGGCCTTGGCGAGCCCACCCAGGCCCAGGCTGGCGGTGGCCTGCTCGGCCGCGGCGATCTCCGGGCGCGCCTCGGCTCGAGGCTGCGCGGCCTCGTCGCTCCCGAGCACGCGCGCGCGAATGCTCGGCACGCCAAAGACCACGCCGACGCCAGCGAAGAGCAAGAGACCAACGATCAGACGGGGGCCGATCCCCCGCCGTGGCGCTTGGTCGAGCTCGTCGTCGGACGCAGACGTGACGACGGCCGCGTCCATCGCCGGAGGTTTCGGCTTGGGCGCCGCCGCCGTCTTCGCCACAACAGGCTTGGGCGCTGCCGCGGGCTTCGCCGCCGCCGGCTTCGGCTTGGGCGCCGCCGCCGGCTTCGGCTTGGGCGCCGCCGCGGGCTTCGCCGCGGGGACGGGCGGCTTCTGTGCTGGCGCCGCCGCCGGCCTCACCGCAGCTGCGCTCACCTCGGCAGCCGCCGCCGGCTCGACCGGCTTCGCCTCGACCGCGGCCGCGGGCGCCGCCTTCTTCGCGGCGACTGGCGAGACGGTCTTGGCGACCCGCGAGACGCCAAAGACCTCGAAGGCAGCCCCAAATTCGGGCATATCGCCGATCCGCACCCAATTGCGGCCGGTCCGCGAGACCTGATCGTCGGGGTGTAGGCGCCCCTCGTCGATCCACTCGCGCAAGGCCGCCACGTCCGGCGCCGCGAAGCTCATCCCGTCGGTCGTCCGGACGTGCCAGGGCTTGGCGTTGGCGTCGGGACGCTCGACCGTGAACACGTGACGGCAGACGGAGCAGCGCACCGACAGGCCGTCGTCTCCGAGCTGCCGATCATCGAAGCGAAACTCGGTCCCGCATTTGTCGCAGCGGACGATCACGAGCGTCCTTTCTCCCCGGTTTCCAGGGCCCTGGTATCACGGTGGGATCCTGGCCCTTTGGCGGCTTGGCCGAGCATTCGCCGCCGCACCTTAGCAGGAATTTCGCGGCTCCACAGCCGTTCTGGGCCAGAGCGCGGGGACGGCGAGGCCCGGTGGAAAGCGCGACCCACCGTCGCGCAGACGAGGGCAGTGGCGTGAGCGCGCTCGCGCGCTTCCCCCACAGATCGAGCCTCGGAGCTCGGACTCGGGCCAGGATCAGGCCAGGATCAGGCCAGCAGCGCGTAGATCGAGCCGAGCACGGCGAAAGCCCCGAGCAGGGCGAGGATCCCACCGAAATAGCGCATCGCAGGCGGCGCGCCGGACTTCACGGGCTCGAGACCCGCCTCGGCCTTGCAGTTGGGGCAGGCCATGTGCTCGGCGTCGGCCTCGGCCTCGAAGTGCGTATGGCAGCGGCTACACACGAAGGGCATGACGCCGGCGTACGACGGGCCCTGTTCCCTGTCAAGCGCCCGCTTTACCGAGCCTTCACGCCCTACTGAGACTCGACGTGGCGACCTGTGGCAGAATTCACAGCGGTGCGGATCCTGCTCATCGAAGACGACGAGAAGCTCGCCGGGCGCACGGCCGAGTACCTCCAGTCCCACCAGGCCGAGGTCGAGATTGTCCCCGAGGGAGAAGCCGGGCTCGAGCGCGCGAGCGCGGGGGAGCACGACCTCGTGCTCCTCGACCTGATGCTCCCAGGCCTCGACGGCCTCGAGCTGTGTCGTCGCCTGCGTCAGCGCTCCAAGATCCCGGTGATCATCCTCAGCGCCCGCGGTGAAGAGGTCGACCGCATCGTCGGCCTCGAGGTCGGGGCCGACGACTACATGCCCAAGCCCTTCTCCCCGCGCGAGCTGCTCGCCCGCATCCGCGCGGTGCTCCGGCGGCACTCGGCCGCGGCGGGGATCGACGGCGAGGCCATCGAGGTCGGACCCCTGAAGATCGATCGCACCCGCCGGGTCGCCACGGTCTCCGAGAGCCCCTGCGATCTGACCGCCTACCAGTTCGATCTCCTGTGGCTGCTGGCTTCGCAGACCGAGCGCGTGCTCGCCCGCAAGCAGCTCCACGCCCAGGTCCGAGCCCTGCGCGGCGAGCCGCCCCAGGACTTCGACCCGACCGTCGATCGCTCCATCGACGTCCACCTCAGCAAGATCCGTCAGGCCCTCGACGCCGCCGAGACTGGCTGTGGCCAGTCGCTGATCAAGACGGTGCGCGGCGTCGGCTACGTGCTCTCGGCCCCGAGCTAGCACCTCATCACCAAAGCGATGCTTTGACACAGCGGCCCCCAACCCGGCCGCTGCGGGTCCCCAAACCCGCACCCACGAGCTCCCATGGCGACCACTGAGCCCAGCACCGGCAGCGCACGCGGTCGGCTCTTCGTGCGCATCTACGCGACCTTCATGGTCTCGGTGCTGCTCTTTGGCCTGCTCGCCGCTGGCCTGGCGTCACTGAGCGCGTCCTCGCGAGACAACCAGCGCGCCGAGGCCGTCTTCGATCGCGTGACCGCGGAGGCCGAGCGCATGGTCCCCGCCATGCGGCTCCAGGACGAGGACAGCCTGCGGACGATCCTCGCCGAGATGGACGAGGACTTCGACGCGCTCGTCATCTTGCACCCCTTCGAGCGCAACGCGAACCGCGAGCGACAGGGTGAAGGTGAGACCGAGGATGAAGCCGAAGCCGAAGACGAGGGTCCGGGCGCAGGCGGGGGCGAGGACCCGAGCGAGGACAGGCGCACCCCCGACGTCCGCGACCTCGACCGCGTGCGCGCGCAGCAGGGCCGCGACCCGGACCTCGACCCCGGCGATAGCGATGACTTCCCCTTCCCCGAGGGCGACCGCCCGCCCCCGCCGCCGGACGACCCCTTCGCCCCTCCGCCCGACGACCCCTTCGCCCCCCCGCCCCGCGACGATCAGCGCCCTCCGCCCGGCGACAGCTTCACGCGGCCCAGCACCCAGCCGCGCCTCGGCGACCAACCCGGCCCCACCGGCACCCGCTACGCACCGCCCAACGCCGACAGCCAGACCGACGACCGCCGCGCCCAGCAAGAGCGCGGAGAGGCGCGCGCGCGCTGGCGCAGGATGATGGCCCCGCCGGTCTCCAGCGACCCCAAGGTCAACCCCCAGGAGGTCCCGCCGCCCACACCTCGCGAATACCGTCGCCTCCTCCACGGGCGGCCGGTGCTCCGCACGGGCCCGGGCCCCACCCCGCCGACGATCATCATCCCGCTCTTCGAGCCCGAGGCCGACACCGAGAGCGGGCGCCGGCCCAAGCTGCTCGGGGCCGTGTCGATCACTCCCCACCACGACGTCAGCGGCTGGCTGTTCGCCGCCGGGCTGCTGCTCCTGCTCGCCCTCGCCGGCGGCGCCTACCCCCTGGCGCGCTCGCTCACCTCCCGCCTCGACACCCTCGAGCGCAGCACCCGGGCGCTGGCCCGCGGCGAGCTCTCGCACCGCGCCAAGATCGAGGGCGACCCCCGCGACGAGATCGACAGCCTCGCGCTGTCCTTCAACCAGATGGCCGAGCGCCTCGAGACCCTGGTCTCGGGCCAGCGCACGCTGCTGACCAACGTCTCCCACGAGCTGCGCACGCCGATCGCCCGCATCAAGGTGCTGATCGAGATCCTCGGCGAGCGCATCGAGCAGCTCGAGGGCACCCAGGCCCGCGGCGAGCCCATCGACACCGAGACCCTCGCCCGCCTGTCCCGCGGCCTCGACGAGATGCAGGAGGACCTCGGCGAGGTCGAGGGCCTGATCCGCGACCTGCTGACCTCCGGGCGCCTCGAGCTCGTCGAGGGCGGCGCGCTCCAGCTCGAGCCGATCGAGCTGTGCGAGCTGTGCGAGCAAGTCGCGGGCCGCTTCGACGCGACCGTCGAGTGTCAGGGCGTCGCCGAAGACCACAGCTTCGAAGGCGACCGCATGCTGCTCGAGCGCCTGCTCAAGAACCTGCTCGCCAACGCGCGCCGAGCCTGCCCCGCTGGCGCGCTCACGATCCGCGGCGGCCTCGAGGGCGAGGGCGCCCAGCGACACATGGTCATCGAGGTCGAGGACGAGGGGCCCGGCGTGCCCGAGGACAAGCGCTCGCTGATCTTCGAGCCCTTCGCACGCCTCGACGCGGCGCGGGCCAGGGACAAGGGCGGCGTCGGCCTCGGCCTCTACCTGTGCCGTCAGATCGCCCGCGCCCACGGCGGGACGCTGTCCGCGGAGTCTCGCCGCGACGGCCGCCCTGGAGCGCGCTTCGTGCTTCGGCTATGACTCGGCCGTGCAAGCTCACCAGCAAGCCTTCGTCGATCTCCTGCTGCGCTACGAGGTGATCCGCTTCGGCGAGTTCACCTTGAAGTCCGGGCGCAAGTCGCCCTACTTCGTCAACGCCGGGCAGCTGCGCACGGGCCAGGCCATCGCCGGCCTCGGCCGGGCCTACGCCGCCGAGATCCTGCGCGCCGAGCTGGCCTGCGATCTGATCTTCGGGCCGGCCTACAAGGGCGTGCCCCTGGCCGTCGCCACCGCCATCGGCATGGCGGAGCAGGGCCTCGACGTCCCCTACGGCTTCGACCGCAAGGAGGCCAAGGACCACGGCGAGGGCGGCATGTTCGTGGGCACCAAGCCCGCCGCCGGCATGAAGGTCGTGCTCGTCGACGACGTGATCACCTCGGGCCGCTCGATCCGCGAGGCCGTCGCGCTGCTGCGCGAGGCCGCCCCCGACATCGAGGTCAGCGCGGCGATCGTCGCCGTGGATCGCCAAGAGCGCGGTCGCGGCAGCAAGACCACCCTCGCCGAGCTCCGCGACGAGCTCGGCGTGGACGTGCGCGCCATCGTCAGCATCGGTGAGCTCGTCCCCTACCTCCACGGCCGCGAGTTCGCTGGCGAGGTCGTGCTCGACGACGCCGGGCGTGCGGCCATCGAGGCATACCTCGCCGAGCACGGGGGCGAGGGGTGAGAGGGGCGCTGCCTGCCCTCGCCGCGCTGCTCGTCCTCGCGGCCTGCCCCGGCGAGACCGCGAGCGACCCCCTCGATCCCGAGCTCGTCAGCGAGCTGAGCGGCACCCAGGGGTCGGCCGAGGGCAGCGGCTACGCCGGCAGCTGGCGCATGAGCGCCACGCAGCACGAGTGCGACTGCCCCAGCGTCGAGTTCGACGGCGACCCGATCGACCTGTGCATCCTCGCCGACCTCGGCGCGTTCTCGAACCTCGAGCTCGAGATTGGCCAAGTCGATGGCTACCTCGGCGCCACGCTACCGAGCGACATCGTGCTCACGGGCCCCGTCGAGGCCAACGGAGCGTTCACCCTCGCAGGCGTCCGCAACCTGTCGACCGCCGCCGGGACCCTCCAGGCCATCATCCGCATCGATGGCAGCTTCCCAGACCTCGACAACGCCGAGGGAGACGCCGCCCAGCGCTTCGTTGGAGAGTTTGCGACCGAGGCGGTCGACTGCCGCTGGCAAGGTGAGCTGAGCGCAGAGCGAAGCTGACAACTCGAGCGAGCCGGCGCCCAGGGGCCACGGAGCCACGGAGCCACGCTTGGAGCGCCGGTCGCCAGCTTGCTAGTTGGCAACTTTACTCGCTGAAAAGTTGGTGTGGCAGCCCGCGCATCCGTCGATTAGGCTCCCGGCATGAAGCTGGGATTTGCACTCAATCTAGCCGCCCTCGCTGCCCTTTGTGTCGCCTGCGGGGAGGACCCCACCGAGGCGAGCTCGCAGGAGAGCGACTCCGAAGACACCGTGGCCGAAGGCTCGAGCTCCGACGACGACGTCGGCGAAGAGCAAGGCAGCGGCTCGAGCGAGTCGGCCGACCAGGGCTCGAGCGAGTCTGCCGACGAGAGCACCAGCGAGTCGGCGGACGGGAGCACCAGCGAGTCGGCGGACGACGAGAGCGCCAGCGAGTCGGCGGACGAGAGCACCGACGAGTCCACGGAGGGCGAGAGCGGCTCCGAGACCGAAGGCGAGACCGACACCGACACCGACACCGACACCACCGATACGGGCGTCGATCCTTGCAGCACGATCCTCTACCCCACGGTCCGCGACTTCATGATCGCCCACCCGGACTTCGAGGGCACCACGGGCAACGACCTGGGCATCGTCGAGGACCAGCTCGGCGCCGACAGCAAGCCGGTCTACGCGGGCAACCCCAACACGCCCACGACCTCCGGCGCCGACAACTTCAACCAGTGGTACAACGACGTCGAGGGCGTCAACTTGCCCTTCGAGATCCCCATCGAGCTGCTCGAGGTCTCGCCCGGGGTCTACGAGTACGACAACAGCGCCTTCTTCCCCATCGACGACCAGGGCTGGGGCAACGAGGGCAACACCCACAACTACCACTTCACCTTGGAGCTGCACACGAGCTTCCAGTATCAAGGCGGCGAGGTGTTCACCTTCCGCGGTGACGACGACCTGTGGGTCTTCGTCAACGGCAAGCTCGGCATCAACCTCGGCGGCGTCCACGGGGCGCTCGAGGGCTCCATCGACATGGACGCCATGGCCGGCGATCTCGGCCTCGAGCTCGGCGGTGTCTACGCCATCGACTTCTTCTTCGCCGAGCGCCACACCGTCCAGTCGAACTTCAAGATCACCACGACGATCTCCTGCTTCGAGCCGCAGTGAGCCCCGTGGTAGTAGGACGGCCCCGCCGCGCGCTCGCGCACAGGCGCCCTCTCGCGCGCGTCGGGCCCGTCCTCCCGTGAAGCTCCGCCCCTACCAGCTCGAGGCCGTCGCGGCCGTGATCGCGGCCCGTAAGCGAGGGCTTCGCCGCATGCTCGTCGCCCTGCCCACGGGCGCCGGCAAGACGGTGATCTTCTCCGAGCTGATCCGCCGAGCCCGGCGCGAGGTCCTGGTCCTCGCCCACCGCGACGAGCTGCTCGAGCAGGCCCGCGCCAAGATCGAGGCCGCCCTGCGCCGCACGGGCGACCAGCGCCGCGTGGAGATCGAGCGCGGCCAGACCCGCGCGAGCTCGGCCGCGCGGATCATCGTGGCCTCGATCCGCTCGCTCCACGAGGGCCGCATCGGCCGGGTCCTCGCCGGGCGCGAGCTCGGCTTGGTGATCTACGACGAGTGCCACCACGCCGTGGCCGATGCCAACCGCGCCGTGCTCGAGCGCATCGGCGTGTTCGAGCAGGACTGGCCGGGGACTCTGGTCGGGTTCACCGCCACCACCCGGCGCGCCGACGGCCGCGGCCTCGAGGAGATCTTCGAAGAGATCGTCGCCGAGCGCACCCTCGAGCAGATGATCGCCGACGGCTACCTGCGCCCCCTCGAGGGCCTGCGCGTCCAGACCCAGGTCTGCCTCGACGAGGTCCCCCTGGCCAGCGGCGGGGGAGCGAGCGCGGAGGCGCTCGACTTCGACGAGCAGGCCCTCGAGCAGGTCGTCGACGTCGAGGGCCGCAACCAGCTGGTCGCGCGCAGCGTCCTCGAGCTGTGCCGGGACCGGCGGACGATCGCCTTTTGCGTGGGGGTCCGCCACGCCGAGCACCTCAGCGCCGCCCTCAACCGCATCGGCGTGCGCGCGGCCCTGGTCCACGGCGAGATGCCCAAGGACGCCCGCGCGCGCACCCTGGCTCGCTTTCGCGCCGGCCACTTCCAGGTCCTCACCAACGTCGGCGTGCTGACCGAGGGCTTCGATGATCCAGGGGTCAGCGCCATCGCCATGGTCCGGCCGACCCGCTCCGAGGCGCTCTACCTCCAGTGCGTCGGCCGAGGCATGCGCCTCGATCCCAGCGCCAAAAACTGCCTGGTCCTCGACTTCGTCGACCTCTCCAAGCTCGAGATCGTGACCACCGCGACCCTCGAAGGCCGCGAGGTCAAGCCCTTCCCCGAGCGCGAGAACGAGGGCGAGGGCCAGCCCACGATCCCGATCCCGATCGAAGACGACCGCGACGAGCCGCCGGCGACCCTCGCCGAGATCGTCTCGAGGCTATGCGAATTCGATCCCCTGACCATGGCCCAGCGAGAGGAGGCCGCGGCCATCTCCGCCAACGCCTGGCTGTCGCTGGGCGCCCGCGGGATGATGCTGCACTTCCACGATCACGACGGCGCCCTGCGTCACTTCGAGCTGCGCCCCCGCGGCGCTGGCCGGGCTCGCGGCGGGGTCGAGGTCTGGCTGGGCGAGCGCATGCTCTCGCGCTGCGCGAACATGAGCGCGGCCATCGAGGCCGTCGACCACGAGCTGCCCAACTACGGCGACCCGAGCAGCGCCCGGCCCGAGGCCCCCTGGCGTCGCCATCCGGTCACCCCGGCCCTGGCCTACGCCCTCGCCCAGCTCCGCCCGCCGCGACGAGCCCGAGACGTGGGCGAGGCGATCGCCCACCTCGCCCTCGAGCTCAGGCCGAGCTGAGCCGCCAACGCGGGCCGTTCAGCACTCGTTGGCGCAGCTTTGGCTGACGCAGCCCAGCACCCCCGCGAGCGAGGGCAGCGAGACCAGAGCCCCCGAGCAGCCGAGCGAGCACTCCTCGTCCTCGCCGCCGCCCAGCAGGCAGGTCAGCAGGCACAGGCAGCCCAGGTCGTCGGCGCAGCCCAAGAGCGCCTCGCAGCAGACGAGCTCCAGGCAGGTGCTGCACCCCTGGGTCAGCTGATCGACGTTCCCACAGGTCTGCGAGCCGTCTTCGCTGCCCATGGACTCGCTGCCCGCGTCCTCGCTCCCGCCCGTGTCCTCGGCCCCGGCGTCTTCGCTGTCCCCAACCTCGGTCTCGGTCTCGGTCTGCGCGTCCTCACCGATCTCGTCGAGGCCGTCGTCGGATCCCGTGCTCCCGCCGGACTCGCCCCCTTCGGCGCCGGTGCCCTCAACCATGGGCTCCTCGCCCGCGCCGTCGTCGTCGAAGGTCTCGTCGCCAAAGTCGTCATCGGGCCCGACGGGGTTGGGCTTGAGGCAGCCCGGCCCGACCAGGCCGACCAGGCCGACCGCGCAAACCAGCTCGACTAAAAAAGCCCTGCCGCCGCTTTGACTGTGCTTCATGTCGATCATCACAGTGACCCCCCCAGACCGCCGATGCTCGGCCCTGGGCGCAAAGCCAGCGGGTGCGCCGGCCCTGCCCGCTCGCTTCGCCTGCGCCGCTCGTCCACGGCGAGGGTCACGACGCCAATGACGAGGGCCGTGGCCCCAACCGAGAGCACCCCGACCCCTGGCCACTTCGTATCGTAGAGCTGGGGACAGGTGTCGAAATCTCCCTCGTCCGCGCCCCCGGGGCAGGTGCTGTCGATGGCCAGCAAAGCCGCGCCCGCCCCCGCGCCCATCACCCCCACGCTGACCAGCCCGATCTCCGCCCAGCGCGGCATCACGGGAGCGCGCTCACCTCGTCCACGCTGTCCACCCGCGGCCTCGTCCACCTGCGAGCCGTCCATGGCCGGCGGCGGCGGCGGCGGTGCAGCAATCTCGATACGTTCGCGCGCTCCCGCGCGCGTCAGCTCAATCTTCATGCGCTGCGGATCGAGCTCGGCGACCTCGATCCACACGCGGTGCTCCCCCAGCGGGAGCGAGACCCCGGGGCCACCGGCGAGGTCGGCGTCCACCTCCCGCTCGTCGACGAAGATTCGGCAGCGATCGATACAATCGACCTCTAATCGCGCACGTTCGCTCGCGCGTAGCGCCTGACGCCGCAATTCGAATAGTTCGCTGAGCCGCGGCCCCAGCCGTGCGGCCTCGAAGGCTTCGAGCTCACCGTCGAGTTCGAGGCCTTTGACTACCCGGTCGATAGCCGCACGGGCTACTCCTTCATCGCCCCTGGCGAGGGCCTCCCTGGCCAGGGCGAATTCGGCCATTCGCTGCGTACGGCGACCAGCGGGGTCTCCAGCCAGCAAAACGGCGTACTCCCGCAACTCCAGCAGCGCCCCCTCGAGGCTCGCGCGGGCCTCCGTGGCCCCGCTATTGATCGCAACGGTCCCGCGCTCGAGGTCACCTATCAGATCAATATATCCTTGGTAACCACCGTGGCTATTCTCCACACCTTCGATGCTTTCTTCCCCTCCCTCACCTACCGAGGGATAGGCGCCCTCTTTTTCCGGTTTACCCGCAGAAACGCCCGCCAGAACGGCGAACATGATCGAAAGGCTAAGCCCCATGAACACACCATACACGAGTTCCATGGCCATGCATTGACCAAGCATTTAAATCATGACAGAATGAGTCATCGGATACTTTACCCGACATTGATCCAATGGACACCGCTTCGGTCGAACAGCTCGATTTATCCCCTCGCTTCGGGAGCTACGACCTCATCGAGCGCCTCGGCGCTGGTGGGATGGCAGAGGTCTGGCGTGCGCGGCAAAGCGCCCATGGCGCCAGCAAAACCCTCGCCCTGAAGCTCATCGCACCGCACCTGACGGCCTCCGTTCGACATCGCCGCATGTTCCTCAAGGAGGCGCGGCTGTCGATGATGCTCAGCCATTCGAATATCGTTCAAGTGTTCTCCGTGGGCATGGAGGGCCCGCGTTGCTTCATGGCCATGGAGTGGATCGATGGGCTCAATCTCGCGCATCTGTGTCGATATTGCGCCAAGACCGACTCCCCACTTCCTTTCGAGGTCGTCTCCTTCATCATTGGAGAGCTGCTCTCGGCGCTCTCATACTCCCACGAGCTACACACTGGGAGCGCGAGACAGGCGATTGTCCATCGGGACATCTCACCGCACAACGTCTTGGCCTCGGTCAGCGGTGAGGTCAAGCTGACGGACTTCGGAATCGCGCGCCTGTCCAGCGAGGACAGCACCGGCCTGCACATCCAGGGCAAGCTGCGCTACATGGCGCCGGAGCAGGCCCTCGGTGAGTCGCGCTCCCCCCTCGTCGACCTCTACGCCGTCGGAGGCGTCCTGCAAGAGCTGCTCGACGGACGACGATTTCGCGCAGACGTGCCCCGCGAGAAGCTCTTCGCCGCCGTCGCCTCCGGCAGCGTCCCCCCGCTCACCCGCGCCAACGTCCCCGAGCCGCTGCTCCGGCTGCGCGCCGGCCTGCTCGAGCACGACCCCACCGAGCGGATCGAGAGCGCCCGCGAGGCCCTCGAGATCCTCGGCGCGTGGGCGACTCCGCCGGGCGCTCGCCAGATGCTCGCCGAGATCGTGCGTCATCACAGCGGCATCGACGGCCCGCGCTCTGGGCTGTTCGCCAACGCCACTGCCAGCGCCAACGAGCGCAGCGCTGACTCGGGCTGGCCGCAGACCGGCGCGCGCACCATCTCCGTGCCCACGGGCACCTTGGGCTCCAGCGAGGTCTGCACCCAAGTCGCCGAGTCCAGCCAAAAGCCGGCCCTCGAGCTGGTCGAGTCCGCGGCCCCGCGCAGCATTCGACCGCACATGATGATGGTCGTCGCGCTGTCTGTCCTCGCCCTCGGGGCCGGCATGATCATGTCGGCTCTGCCGCTGTTCTCGACCCAGGGCATCGCGAAGATCGACACGGACTTTCGCGCGCTGAGCAAGCGCGTGGTCGAGCGGCAGATCAACACGGCCTCCGGCTTCACGGGCACACAGCCGCGAGACCCCAGCGGCGACGAGCGCTCGGTCGAAGCGCGAGGCGGCGCCCCCGATCCTGTCGCCGTGGGGCTGCCCCCCTCTCCCTCTCTCCAGCCACCTGAGCAGGCCCAACAGGCCGAGGCCCCCATCCAACGCGCGGAGCCCGCTGCCGCGGCCCAGGCCGCGCATACCCGAGCCAAGCAGACCAAAGCCAAGAACCCCGCCTCAGTGACCTTCGCGGCCCACGAGTTTCACTACCTCGAGGTTCGCGTCAACAAGCGGCGCCTGACCCTCGATCCGCTGGCAAAGGTCTCCCTGCCTCCCGGCCGCCATGATCTATCCATTCGCGAAGGTGGCTCCGAGACCTGGATACCTGCCGGAAAGATCAGCGTGACCTCAGGCGGCGTCTACCAGGCCAACTTCAAGCGCCCCGGCGCCGTCGACATCATTCGCAAAGATAGCGAAGCTGGCCATTGAGTAACCATTCAACACTGTGCTGATGGACTCTTCGTCGGCAGGGTCTGGCAACTGTAGTTGTAGGTCGAGGTAGGACATCGAATAAAGGTGGGTTAAAACACGAGCACACACATTGGCACGACTTTGGCTTTATCAAAAAGCCATGACCACCACCGACACCATTCACACATTTGCCATCTGGGACAATCCAATGCCCAAATGCACAATTGAGCAAGGGGGAAGTTTCCAATGACCGCGAAGTGTTACCCCTCTGCACACCGCTCGCGCAGCGAACTCTCGCGTCGCGCCTTCTTCGGTAGCCTCGAAGCTGCGGCCCTCACCTGCGGCTGCGTCGAGGTCGGGACCCGGGAGCCCCCGGCGAGCTTTCGCAGCGGCTCCCAGACCCAAGTCAGCGTCTACAAGGCGATGCTCGCCCAGGAGGCGCTGATCGCTGATCCCACGCGCTGCTCGCTGTCGGTCGACCTCGGCTGGCTCGCGCAGCCCGGTGATCAGGTCCGCGTGATGCGGAGCGCCGACGAATTTGCCATCTATACCATCGACGCGCTCCACGACAGCCCCTCGGCTTCGCTGCGCATGTCCCTGGCGGGGCGCCAGCGCCTGGGAACCAGTCAGACCTTCGCGGCGATCCTCGACACCCAGGTCACGGCAACGGACTGCACGGACGCCGAGGCCCAGGCCGACAGCGAGTTCGTCGAGCGGGTCAGCGGTGAGATCGGCAATGACTCGCTGATCGTCATCGCGCCGCACGGCGGCGGGATCGAGGCCCACACCGACACGCAGGCGTCCAGCCTCGCCACCATCCGCGGGGTCGGCTACTGGGCCTGCAAGGGCTGGCGCTCCGGCGGCGGGGCCTACGATCGCTGGCACGTGACCAGCACCGACCTGAGCCCCTCCAACTTGCCAGGGCTCGCGCAGATCACTGGCGTCGGCTATCGCCGGGCCGTGGCCTTCCACGGCAAGTCCAGCCCCGGGGTGCTGATCGGCGGTGCGGCGGCGCTCGAGGAGCGGATAGTCGTCGGAGAGGCGGTCGCCCTCGCGCTGTCCGGCACGGGCCTGCCGATCGTCGTCGCCGAAGCCAACGACCCGCTCAACGGAGACTCGCCCCACAACGTCGTCAATTGGCTGACCGCCAGCGGAGTCGATGGGATCCAGCTCGAGCAATGCTCGACCGTACGCTCGAACTACGCCATGGCCGTGGTCTGGGCGGTGAACGCTGCCCTCGACACCCTCGAGAGCAGCTGAGTGGCCCGCGAGCGCCTCTCCAATCATGGCTTCGCCCACGCACGCCCTTTGGCCGCGTGGGCGAAGCCGTTCGCGCGAACAACGCGTTTGTTTACATGTCGATTACAAGGTCTCCACGGCGCACCTGGGCCGCAGCAGGCAACCTCCAAAACATGAGCAAGCAGCTCCCCCGTCGTCGCACCACCCTTCTCGCTAGCTTCGCGGGCGTCGCGCTCGCAGCCACATTGCTGGTCCCCGGCCTCGCCAAGGCCGATCCCGGCAAGGGCGCCGATGCCCAGGCCGAGCGCATCTGCGAGGAGGCCTCCTGCACCAGCACCCAGCGCAAGCAGGTCAAGAACATCTTCGATGACCTGCACGACGACGTGAAGCCCCACCGAAACGCCATCGAGAAGCTCCGCAAACAGATCGCCAACGAGTGGGCCAAGAGCAGCCCCAGCAAGTCCAAGCTCCGCAACTACGCCGACAAGATCGCCAACCATGAGCGCGACATCGGCCGCGAGCGCGTCGAGGCCATGATGAAGCTCCACAACGTGCTCAACGCGAGCCAGCGCAAGAAGGTCGCCGACGACGTCATGCAAGGCCACGGGCACAAGGGCGACAAGCACGGCAACGACTCGCCGAACTCGAACAAGGCCAAGCCCAACGGCAGCACGAACAAGGCCAAGCCCAACAAGTAGTCGCTCCCGACATCGCAGTGTCGACCGAGAGCCGTCCCTTCGGGGGCGGCTCTTTGTTTTTTGTATATTGTTTATTTCACGGCCATCGCTCGCAGGCGCGCTCACAGCTTTACGAAGGGGAGAACAAATATCGATAGTCCGCATCCGCATCCGGTTCACGATGAAGATGTGAGGTCGACGCGGACAACCCAAGCCGACCCCACTCACCCCAAGAAAGGAACCACGACCATGAGCATCGCCAGCCTGATCGGAACCCGCCTCCTCCCCCTCGCCATCGTCGGCACCCTCGCCGGCAGCAGCGTCCAGGCCTCCGCAGCCGCCCCAGCTGACGATGCCGCCCGCCAGCAACGCCAAGACGAGGGCGCCCGGGACAAACGCGGCCAGGGCAAGGCCGTCGGCCAGCGCGAGGGCCAGGCGCCCCAGCCCCAGGCCATGCCCAAGACCGCGGGGCCCAAGACCGCGGGGCCCAAGCCCGCGCCTGCGCCCGCTCCCAAAAAGGTGGAGGGGCCCAAGCCCAAGCCCGAGCCCAAGAAGATGAAGGCGCCCACCCCCGAGCCGCCGGCCAAGAAGGCCAAGAAGGCCAAGAAGGCCAAGAAGAACAAGCAGAACAAGCAGGCCCAGAAGGCCTCCACCCCCCAGGGCCCTGCCCCTGCCCCTGCCCCCCAGCGTTAGCCGAGGGCTGGACGAGCCAGCACAGCCCAAGCGAGAGCCCGCCCCGAAGCACTTCGGGGCGGGCTCTTCGCTTTGACGCTCACTCGGCAGACGGCTCGGGCCGCGGCCGCGAGCTCGGCAGCGCGACGACCCTCGGCACGCTGTAAGGGACCTGGGAGATCCACATGCGCGTGAGGCTGTTGAAGACCAGGTGGCGGCCATCGGCGACGAAGCGCGGCATGTAGTCGCGGACCTGGTTGTTGGTGATCACCCGCGACTCCAGGGGCCCTCCCAGGTGGAAGAGCTCGAGCTCCGCCGGTGCCCGACCATCGTCGAAGCCGAACACGACCCAGCGATCTTCCGCGCCCTTCGGCCCGGCCGGACCCACGCTCATGCCAAAGAGGCTGCGCCTGGTCAGCAGCACCCGCGCGTCGAGGTCCTCCGGCGTCAGGCTCAGCAGCTCGCGCGCTTGCTCGGCGCCGAGCTCTGCGTCTCGCCCGCTCGCCAGCTGGGCATCGATCTCGGCGAAGGCCGAGGGCAACAGACGCAGCACGATGAGCTCGAGCTCGTCTTCGGGGTTGCGGGCCGTGAGCAAGAAGCTCGCGCCTTCGAGGACCTCGACCTCGCGCAGCCGTCGGTCGGCCGCGAAGAAGGCCACGGGCACACGCAGGTAGGCCCCCGGCCTGCGGCGATCCACGAGGTAGAGCGCGTGCTCGGGGCGCCGAGACTGCGAGCGCTCGCGCGCGAGCACGATCATCCGGTGCTCGTCGACGAAGACCAGCTCGCCGATCTCGACCCCCTCGAGGCTCAGCAGGTCGACGCTGTCGACCCCGCCCGGCTCGACCTCGACCAGCGAGACCCCTGCCCGCGTGGGCCCGCGCCCCTGGTTGGGGCCGCGCTCGACCCACAGCCGGATCAGGCGCTGCTCACCGCGACCCACGACCCGAGCGAGCAGCGCTCGGCTGTCCTCGGCGCCCACGCCCAGCTCGGCCGCCACCGGGGCCACGGGCCCGAGGCTCGGGCGCGGGGCGATCACCCCCAAGCTCGCGCCGGGCAGCGAGGGCAGCGGGACCTCCCCCGCCAGCGACCAGTTGCAGCCCGCCCCCGACTGCTTGTGCCAGATCGAGATCTCGGCGTCGCGCGTGGCGATGGCCACGGCCCCGCCGCCGCGCGAGGCCTCGATCTGCGGCATCGCCGACATCTCCAGGGCCCCACCGGCGAGGGCGCGACAGGGCTCGGCCTGCGCAGGCTCGCCCGCGGCCAGCCCCGCCGCCAGGGCCTCCGGGGAGAGATAGTCGATGTGCATGCGCTCGCCCACGTCGAGCTCGAGGGTCTGCGCGTCGTCGCTGTAGACCTCGAGATCGTGGCGAAAGAGCAGCACCCCGCCGTCGGGATCGGGGATCGGGGATCCGGTCTGCCCGGCGTCGACCAGCGCCACCACGCCAGCGTCACCGGCGAGAGACTCGAGGGCCCCGCGCTCGGCCGACTCGAGCACCGCGGGGAAGCCTCGCGGACGCTCGATCATCTCGCGGGCGACGCGGATCTGAGCGTCGAACTGGAGCTCTTCGACGGTCGGGAGCCGCTCGCTGTCGCGCTCGCTGATCCGCGGCTGGGCGTAGAGGGCCTCGAGCGCGCCGTAGCCCGGCAGGCGGAGCATCGCAGGGTCGCCGGGCTCGTCGACGCGCAGCACGTGGGGGAAGGCGAAGTCGCCCACGCTGAGCGAGGCATAGTCCCGCTCGGCGAAGCCCTCGATGTCCCCGGGGGCCGGCTCGATCTCGAGCTTGGCGAGGGCGTCGAGCTGCTCGCTGGGGCGCTCGATGATCACGAAGCCAAAGCCCCGCTCGTCGGCGAGCTCGAGCACCCGCGCGAGGCCCTCGGGCGCCTCGTCTTCGCTCCCTTCCCCCTCGCCCCCTTCCCCCTCGCCCAACACGCGCGCGGCCTCGGCCTCCCAGTCCTCGAGGTCGTCGACGACGACCTCGAAGCCGCCGCGCTCGAGCACGTCGTAGTAATCGACGTCGCTGGTCGCCCCGGTCACGACCATCACCCGCTGACGCTGCTCCGGCGCGCCCCGACCCTCGTCGCGGGTCCCCGCCCAGACCGCGGCCCCCAAGCCACCGGCGATCAGCAGGACCAGCAGGGAGATCCGGGAGCGGAAGCTCCGGTTGAGTACGTCGACCTCCCCACGCTGACCCGCCATCCCGCCCAGTATACGAGTCAGGCGCGGCGCGCACCCCTCGACCCGCTGCCGCGTCGACTCGGCGCCCACGGCACGCTCCGGAGCAGCTCTGGTCCCCTCCCCGCCAGACGCGCCTCCCGAGCGATCGCGGCGCGAGCTCGTGCAGCAAAAAAATTTCCGATGGCGCAATCCCTGGGGGCACCACCGGGTACTGACACGTCCGAATGAACGCCATCACCGCCATCGCCGCCGTCGTCATCGCCACCACCGCCCTGGTCCCCGCCATCGCCGAGCTCGCCCGCATCCGTCGCGAGCGAAGCAACCCCCTCCGACGCCTGCGCGTCGCCACCCGCCGCAACCAGGCTCCGAGCGCGAGCGGCAGCTTCGTCGGATCCCGCTGAGCCCGACCGCGGTGGCGAGGCCCCGCCCCGGCGCGCGCGAGCCCGGGGCCTGTCCGCCCCGCCGCGCGCTCTCAGGCCCCGCTCAGCCCTGGGAGGCCGCGCGCAAGCCGTTCGCGTAGATCCGCAGCCCCAGCCCGTAGCCAGGATCTTCCCCGGCGTCGCGCCTGGCGATCCAGCGCGGGTGGTTCTCCGGGTACAGGAAGGCCTCGGGGTGCGGCATCAGCCCAAACACCCGGCCGCTGCGATCGCAGAGCCCCGCGGCCGCGCCCACGGAGCCGTTGGGGTTCGCCGGCCAGTCCTGCGTGGGTCGGCCCTCGGCATCCGCGTAGCGCACGGGGATCCGGTGCTCGGCCTCGAGCTGGGAGCGCAGCGCCTCGTCGGCGAACACCAGCTTGCCCTCGCCGTGGCGGCTCGGCGCCTCGATCACGGCTCCCTCGCCACCCAGGCCCTCGGTCCACACGCAGGGGCTGTCCTCGTCGACGGCCATGCGCACCCAGGCGTCGCGGTAGCCCAGGCGCTCGTTGCCGATCACCGAGACGCGCTGCGGCGCGAGCTGGTCGCCGGCCTCGTCGGCCGTCGGCCCCGGCAACAGCCCGAGCTTGACCATGGCCTGAAAGCCGTTGCACATCCCGATCGCCATGCCGCCCTCGGCGACGAAGCGCGCCAGCGCCTCGCCCAGGCCAAAGCGCAGCCGGTTGGCGAAGATCCGCCCGCTCGCCACGTGGTCGCCGAAGGAGAACCCGCCGATGAAGGCGATGATCTTCGCGCCCTCGAGGGCGCTGGGATCGGCGAGCAGATCGAAGACGTGGACCAGGCGGACCCGAGCACCCAGCAGCTCGAAGGCCGCGCGGGTCTCGGCCTCGCAGTTGAGGCCGTAGCCCGTGGGGATCAGGACCTCGACCTCGGCGACGGCGTCGCGGTCGAGGCCAAGGTGGCTGGCGTAGCGCTCACAGTCCATGGAGTCCCTCCAAGAAAGGCCGGCGCAGCTCATCGAGGCCGAGGTCCAGCGTTGGACCCGGCCCGTCGGCGGCGGAAGACGAGGTGATGGTCAGCCGCGCGCGCTCGCTGACGCGGCCGAGGGCGACGAGGCCGTGGCCGGCCAGGGCGGCCTCGAGGGCCTCGGCCTGGTCGGCGCCGCAGGTCAGCACGATGCGCCCGGTGCTCTCGGAGAAGAGCATGGCGTTGATGTCCATGCTGCCCTCGGTGGACAGCGCGAGCTCGAGGCCGCGCTCGCTGGCCAGGACCATGTCGGCCACGGCCACGCCCAGGCCGCCGCGACCGCAGACGTGGGCCGAGCGCACCAAGCCGGCGTCGCGTGCCTTGGCGAAGGCCTCGTAGCGCGCCCAGCAGGCGGCGAGGTCCGTGCGCGGGACCGCCTCCACCCCGGGCCCGACCAGCGCCCGCGCGCGCGTGAGCTCGCTGCCCCCGAGCTCCGCGGCCGTCGGCCCGAGCAGGTAGACCCGGTCCCCCGCGGCCCGCGGCTCGAGGCTCAGGCAGCGGCCCACGTCCTCGGTCTGCGCGATCACGCTGACCAGGAGCGTCGGCGGGATCGAGATCTTGACCCCGCCGAGGTAGGCGTCGTTCTTCATCGAGTCCTTGCCCGAGATCAGCGGCACCCCATAGGCCACGCAGGCGGCGTGCAGGCCCTCGCAGCAGCGGACCAGCTGGGCGAGCTTGTGGTGGCCGTCGGGGGTCTTGGCCGAGGCGATGGGATCGGGCCAGCAGAAGTTGTCGAGGGCAGCGAGGCGATCGATGCGCGCGCCTGCGCAGAGCACCCGGCGCACGCCCTCGTCGACGCAGGCCATGGCCATCGCCTCGGTGTCGAAGTCCGAGTACCAGGGGTGCACGCCCTCGCCGAGGATCACCCCCTCGTCGCGGCCGTGGCGGACCCGCATCACCGTCGCCGTCGAGCGCACGTCGCCCTGCACCCCGACGAGCGGCTTGATCACGCTCAGCCCCTTGACCTCGTGGTCGTAGGCGCGGGCGCGCTCGTGGCCCGCGGCCAGGTTGGGGCGCGCGAGCAGCTCGACCAGCAAGGCCGCGGGCTCGAGGGCGGCGAGGACCTCGAAGCCCTCGGCGCCAGCGGCGGCCGAGGACGCGTCGGCGCCGGCGTCCGGCGGAGACCAGCGCGCCTCGAGGGTCGGCAGCGGCACGCCCTCGTGCATGAACGCGAGCTCGAGATCGCAGACCTCGAGCTCGCCATGGACGACGCGAAAGTGCCCGTCGTCGGTGAACTCGCCGAGCACCGAAGCCTCGACCTCGCGGCGCTCGGCAAGGGCCAAGAAGGCGTCGAGCTGCGCCGGCGGGACGGCCACGGTCATCCGCTCCTGGGCCTCGGAGATCAGGATCTCCCAGGGCGCGAGGCCCGGGTACTTCAGCGGCGCCCGCTCGAGATCGATGCGCGCGCCCCCGGTGGCCTCGGCCAGCTCGCCCACGGAGCTCGACAGCCCGCCGGCCCCGTTGTCGGTCATGCCCGAGTAGAGCCCGCGATCCCGGGCCTCCGCGAGGAAGTCCCACATCATCTTTTGGGTGATCGGGTCGCCGATCTGCACGGCCTGGACCGGCGAGTTCTCGTCGAGCTCGACGCTCGAAAAGGTCGCGCCGTGGATCCCGTCCTTGCCGATCCGCCCGCCGACCATGACGATGGCGTCGCCCACGGCGATCTCCTTGCGCTCCGTGGGCCGCCAGCCCTCGCCGCCGGGGCCCGGGACGCGCACGGGCATGGCCGCCGCCGTCCCGCAGTAAACCAGCGGCTTGCCCGCGTAGCGCGAGTCGAAGAGCTCGAAGCCGCGGCTGTAGGGGATCCCCGACTGGTTGCCGCCGTCGACCACGCCGTGGTGCACCCCGTCGCGGATCCGCCGAGGGTGCATCAGCCCGGGCGGAAGCTCGATCTCGGCGCGAGGATCGCCAAAGCAGTAGCCCCAGACGTTGGTCAGCAGATCCGCGCCCAGGCCGGTGCCGAAGCTGTCGCGGTTGACCCCGACGATGCCCGTCATCGCGCCGCCGTAGGGATCGAGGGCCGAGGGCGAGTTGTGGGTCTCGACCTTGTAGACCAGGTGATCGTCGTCGGTGAAGCGGACCACCCCGGCGTTGTCGTGGAAGACCGAGACCAAAAAGTCGTCACCGCGCGCATCCGCGACAGTCTGCGTGGCACCGCGCACGTAGGTCCGAAACAGGCCACGATCGATGGTGCGCTCGCGGCCCTCGGGATCGACGTAGTGAATCGGCGAGGCGAAGATCTTGTGCTTGCAGTGCTCCGACCAGGTCTGGGCCAGGCACTCGAGCTCCGCGTCGCTGGGGTCGCGCCCGCGCTCGCGAAAGTGGGCCGCGATGGCCCGCATCTCGGCGAGACTCAGGGCCAACATCCCCGCCTGCGAGATCCGCTCGAGCTCGGCGTCGTCGGCCTCGCGCATGGCCACGTGGGCGACCTCCACGGGCCGCTCGCTGCCCGCTCGCGGGATCTCGAGGTCGAGCTCGCGGGGGGCCTGCTGCACGCGGCAGCGCTCGATCAGCGGGTTGTAGAGCAGCTCTCGAGCCGCGCGCTCGACCTCGTCTCGCGTCAGGCCCCAAAACACATAGAGCGTCGAGCTGTAGACGTGGCCGCCGAGCGCCCGGCCCAGGCAGTCGCTCGCCGCCCGGGTCACGCTGTGTCCGACGGCATCCGTCACGCCTGGCATGAAGCCCACGCTGACCATCCACGCGGCTTCGCCATCGGGCCCGGGTTGGTCCTCGAGCATGCCCAATGACCCGATCTCCGCGACGGGATCGACCACGGCCGCGAGCACGCGCGCGGCCTCTGGCTCGTCGATGCCGAGGTCGAGGTGAAAGACCTTGCGGGTCCGCAGCGCCGCGGGCCGCAGCCCCAGCCATGTCTCCAGGCGTCGGCGCGTCGCTTCGGCGAGCGGATCGGCGAGCCCTGGTCGGACCTCGATCTCCAGGCGTTGGACGGTCACGGGCGGATTCCTCGCCCGCCGTCGCAGAGCAGTCAATCCCCACTCGGTGCCTTCGATGTGCGCGCTCGTGGCGGTGCGCGGAAGCGATCTCGGCGCGGCGATCCCTCGACTCCCAGCACGCAGGGCAGCCGATCTTCGCCCCGCGGGACTTGACACCCATGCGAGCGCCCTGCACTCTTTCCTGGACAGCTTCGATTTGCTAGGGCTGAGCCACGATCAGTGACGCGAGCGACCGCTCGTGACGATCCGCGCTCCTCACCCTTCCCGTGGTGGGCCTAGCAGCGCAGTTGGATGGCGTCACTGGCAATGTTTGGCCCCTGGGCCGCGCCTGGACGTCCACCGTAGCGAGAGGTTTCTGCTTTGAAAACCTGCCAATCAAGCTCTCCAATCGAGCGTCATCATGACCGCGGTCGCTGACATTCAACCCCTCCAAGAGGACGTCGTCGACGGCCGCAAAGCCGAGGTTGACGAGCAATGGCGCCAGTCCTTGCTCGAGGTGATGCGCCAGGTCGTTCACTCCCTGCCCGACGAGACCTCCCTCGGTGAGCTCGTCCAGGCGACCCGACAAAACCCCCACCTCGCCCCGATGCTCGGCTACATGTCGGTGCAAGAGCTCATCGACATGGCCGTGGCTCGCCCCGCGCAGCTCAAGTCCGAGCCCGCGCCGAGCCGCGCACAACGCGAGCCAGAGATCGAGTTCGACGAAGAGGGCAATCCAATCATGGATCTGCCCGACGCTGGCCCTGCCGTCATTCGACGCCGCGCCGACGTCCCCGACGGCGACCTGCGCATTCTCAGGACCCTCGCCGAAGACGGCCCCATTGGTGAGCCTGCGCTCATCCGCGCGACCAAGCTGACCCAGGAGCAGGTCAAGCTGATCCTTCGCCACCTGCGAACCAGGGGCTGGGTCCACGTCGAGGGCAGCGGGTCCAAGCGCAAGGTCAAGATCACGCGCAACGGCTCCTCGCACCTGCGCAAGATCAACCGCAAGCGCTGAGCCACCCCCGTCGGCTGTCACCGCAGCCACGACAGTTAGACAACAGATAGATGAAACTGGCTGGAGAGCGCGCCTTTGGGTGTCGTTTTCCGGCCATTGTCATTTCTACATTCAGATAGTCGCAGCGACTGTCGACGCTGCGAGCCTCGCTACAAAGTCTTCAGCATGGATTGATTGCGCCATCGCGGCGCGGCTGTGCCAGGTGTGTCGAATCGAGCCAACCGCTCACGTCACATCGGCATCAGCACGCTCTCAGACGCCGTTTCAGGTCGTTTTCGAGGCGAGCACGCGGGTTGGCATCGGACCTGCAGAAGTATCCGAGCGTCACTGAAAGGAGACCATTTTGCTCGGATATGCACTCATTTTCTTCGTCATCGCCATCATCGCTGCCGTCTTCGGTTTCGGCGGCATCGCTGCCAGCGCGGCCGCAGTCGCCAAGATCCTGTTTTGGGTGTTCCTCGCCGTCGCCCTCGTCACCTTGGTGATCGACCTGGCCGGCTCGGCGCGTCGAGCCCTGTCCTCGTGACCCGCGGCTCGTCGCCCACGACGACCATCGAGACCTCCCCACTCCCCCACCCCGACGATTGGACAAGCACCATGAAACTCCAGCTTCTCACTGCACCCCTCCTCGTGATCTTCTTCGCCGCCGGCTGCGAGCAGACCAAGGTCGACGACCAGGCCGCCAAGGAGCTCGACCAGGCCGGAGACAGGGTCGAGGCCAAGGCCGAGGCCCTCGGTGAACGCATCGACCAAGCCGGCGAGCGTGCGGCCGACAGGGCCGACGCCAAGGCCGAGGCGATCGGCGACCGCCTCGACCAGGCGGGCGACAAGGCCGACGCCAAGGCCGACGAGGTCGTCGCCAACGCCGAGGCCCGCCTCGCCTCCCTCGATGATCGCATCGAGACGGCCAAGGCCAACGCCAAGGCCGAGGGCCGCGAGTTCGGCGACGACGCCGAGAAGGAGATCGCCGAGGCCAAGGCCAATGTCCAGGCCAAGACCAAGGCCGCCAAGGAGGCCTCGCGCGAGGAGTCCAAGGAAGCCATCGCCGAGCTCCAGGCCGCGCTCGAGGATCTCGACGATGCCCTCGACCCGGCTCACAGCTGAGCGCATCGACGACTCGAACGCGACGCAAAGACCCCGGCGCGCCACGGCGCGTCGGGGTCTTCGTCGATGCGCTCGGTGGCGAGCGCAGCGAGCTCGGCCAGCAGGGATCAGCCAGCTGGGATCAGCCAGCTGGGATCAGCCAGCCTTGGCGCCGTCGAACTGCGCGGCCTCGGTGCTCTCGTTCATCGCCAGGGTCGACGACTGGCCGCCGCTGATCACCTGGGCGACGCGGTCGAAGTAGCCGGTCCCGACCTCGCGCTGGTGACGGACGGCGGTGTAGCCCTGCTCCTCGGCGGCGAACTCGGCCTCCTGGAGCTCGCTGTAGGCCGTCATCCCGCGATCCTTGTAGCCGAGGGCCAGCTGGAACATCGAGTGGTTGAGGGCGTGGAAGCCCGCCAGGGTCACGAACTGGAACTTGTAGCCCATGGCCCCGAGCTCGCGCTGGAAGCGAGCGATGGTCGCGTCGTCGAGCTTGCGCTTCCAGTTGAAGCTGGGCGAACAGTTGTAGGCCAGCAGCTTGCCGGGGAAGCGCGCGTGGATCGCCTCGGCGAACTTGCGGGCCTCGTCGAGGTCCGGCGTCGAGGTCTCACACCACAGCAGGTCCGCGTAGGGGGCGTAGGCCAGGCCGCGGGCGATGGCCGCCTCGACGCCCGAGCGCACGCGGAAGAAGCCGTCGGGGGTCCGCTCCTTGTCGACGATGAACTCGCGGTCGCGCTCGTCGATGTCCGAGGTCAGCAGCTTGGCGCTGTTGGCATCGGTGCGGGCGATCAGCACGGTCGGCACGTTGGCCACGTCGGCCGCCAGGCGAGCGGCCTTCAAGGTGCGCTCGAACTGGCTGGTCGGCACGAGCACCTTGCCGCCGAGGTGGCCGCACTTCTTCTCCGACGCGAGCTGGTCCTCGAAGTGCACGCCGGCGGCGCCCGCCTCGATCATCCCCTTCATCAGCTCGAAGGCGTTGAGCGGCCCGCCGAAGCCGGCCTCGGCGTCGGCGACGATCGGGACCATCCAGTGGCGCTCGGCCTTGCCGGTCTCCGAGCGCTCGACCTGGTCGGCGCGCAGCAGCGCGGCGTTGATCCGCTTGACCACCGAGGGCACCGAGTTGGCCGGGTAGAGGCTCTGGTCGGGGTACATCTGCCCGGCCAAGTTCGCGTCGGCGGCGACCTGCCAGCCCGAGAGATAGATCGACTCGAGCCCGGCGCGGACCTGCTGCACGGCCTGGTTGCCGGTCAGAGCCCCGAGCGCGTTGACGTAGTCGCGCTCGTTGAGCAGCTTCCACAGGCGCTCGGCGCCGACGCGGGCCAAGGTGTGCTCGACGATCACCGAGGGGCGGAGTCGATCGACGTCAGCGGCGGTGTAGGAGCGGGTGACCCCCTTCCAGCGGTCATCGGTGAAGGTCATGGCGTCTTGCTGGCTCATGTCGGTTTGCCTTTCTATCTGGAGAGATCCGGGGTCAGGTGGTTCAGTCGAGGTGCTCGTAGGCCTCGAGGGTCAAGAAGTCGGCGAGCTCGTCAGCCAAGACGAGCTTGCGGAACAGCTGGGCGGCGAGCGTGAAGCGCCCAGCGTCAAAGCGTTCGCTGCCGAGGGCCTCGCGCAGACCGGCGAGCTCCTCGGTGATCACGGATTCGATCAACGCGGCGTCGACGGTCCGCCCGTCGTCGAGGGCGGCGGCGTGACGACGCCACTGCCACAGCTGGGCGCGGGAGATCTCGGCCGTGGCCGCGTCCTCCATCAGCCAGTTGATCGGCACGCAGCCGCGGCCGCACAGCCAGGCCTCGAGGTACTCGATGCCCACGCGCACGTTGAGGCGCAGGCCGGCCTCGCTGCGCGGGCCCGCGGGCGGCTCGAGCAGCTGGGCCGCGCTGACCTCGACGTCGTCGCGCAGGCGGTCGAGCTGGTTGTCGGCCGTGGTCACGGCCGCGAAGGCCTCGCGCGCCGTGGGGATCAGCCCGGGGTGGGCGACCCAGGTGCCGTCGTGGCCGTCCTGGGCCTCGCGGCGCTTGTCCTCGGCGACCTTGGCCAGGGCGACCTCGTTCTCGGGGCCGGGCCTGGGGATCTGCGCTGCCATCCCGCCCATGGCGTGGGCGCCACGGCGGTGACAGGTGCGGATCGAGAGCAGCGCGTAGGCCCGCATGAAGGGCTGGGTCATGCCCACGGCCCCACGGTCGGGGAACACCCGGCTGGGGTCGGTGCGCAGCGTCTTGATCGCCGAGAAGATGTAGTCCCAGCGCCCGCAGTTGAGCCCCGCCGAGTGCTCGCGCAGCTCGTAGAGGATCTCGTCCATCTCGAAGGCCGCCGGCAAGGTCTCGATCAGCACCGTCGCCCGGACCGTGCCGCGCGGGATGTCGAGCAGCGCTTGGGCGCGGACGAAGACCTCGTTCCACAGCCGCGCCTCGAGGTGGCTCTCGAGCTTGGGCAGGTAGAAGTAAGGGCCGCTGCCCCGGGCGATCAGCTCGCGGGCGTTGTGGAAGAAGTACAGGCCAAAGTCGACGAGGCTGGCCGCCGCCGGGAGGTCGCCAAAGCGCAGGTGGACCTCCTTCATGTGCAGGCCGCGGGGGCGGACCAGCAAGGTCGCGCGCTCCTGCGCCGGGCGCAGCTTGTAGTGCTTGCCCTTGGCCTCGTCGACGAACTCGAGCGTCCCGCGGACCGCGTCGATCAGCGCCGCCTGACCCGAGACCACGTTGGCCCAGGTCGGCGAGGTCGCGTCCTCGCAGTCGGCCATGAACACGTCCGCGCCCGAGTTGAGCGCGTTGATGATCATCTTGGCGTCGATCGGCCCGGTGATCTCGACGGTGCGCTTGCGCAGATCCGCGGGCGCCTCGGCCACGCGCCAGCTCGCCTTGCGGACCTCCTCGGTCGCGGCCAGGAAGTCCGGGCGCTCCCCGGCGTCGTAGCGGGCTTGGACCTCCCGGCGGCGGGCCAGGAGGGCGTCGATCTGCGGCTGGAACTCCGCGCACAGGGCGCCAACAAAGGCGAGGGCTTCGGCGGTGAGCACGCGACCGCTCCCGGGGAGGGGTTCGGCGGCGACCCGAAGTGGCGCAGGAGCTTCCGTCATCATGTTTACAGATGGTAGTGAAGACACCGTTCAGAATCAATAACTCAAGTCTTTTCAAGCAGTTACACATGTAAACGTTTTCAAGTATCGTCCAGTAAAGTTGTAAACCTTGTAAAAGATGGGCATCCTGGGGCGTGGCCTCGCAGAGCCTCAACAACCTCGGAGCCAAGGTTCGCGCCAAGCGGCGCGCCCGCGGCATCGCTCAGGCGGAGCTCGCCCGCAGGCTGGGCATCTCGGCCAGCTACCTCAACTTGATCGAGCACAACCAGCGCCCGCTGACCGCGGAGCTGCTGATCAAGCTGGCGGCGCACTTCGACCTCGAGCTGCGCGACTTCACCGTCGACGACGACCGCCGCCTGGCCGCGGACCTGCTCGAGGCCTTCGCGGATCCAGTGTTCGAGGATCACGCGCTCAACTCCGCGGACGTCCGCGAGCTCGCCGGCAGCTCGCCCGCGATCGCTCGCGCCGTGCTCGCGCTCTACACCCAATACCAGCGCGCCCGCGCCTCGCTCGCCGAGCTCGCCGAGCACAGCTACGCCGAGCAAGAGCAGCTGCGCCCGGCCGGGGTCGCTCCCCTCGCCGGCGAGGTGTTGCCCTCGGAGGAGGTCAACGACTTCCTCCAGCACCACATGAACTACTTTGGTGAGCTCGAGGAGCTGGCCGACAAGCTGTGGGTCGACGCCAAGCTGCGCCGCGGCGGTCGCTTCGCCGCCATGGCCGAGTGGCTCGAGCGCGAGGGCATCGGCGTGCGCCTGAGCGCGGCGGGCGAGGGCCGGATCATCCGCCGCTACGACGCCGACCTGCGCCGCGTGAGCCTGTCCGAGGCCCTGCCCCCGTCCTCGCGCAACTTCCAGCTCGCCGCCCAGATCGCCCTGCTGCGCCACCACGACGTGCTCGTGCGCCTGACCGAGGGCGAGGACGAAGGCCTGAGCTCGCCCTCGGCCCGCACCCTCGCCCGGGTCGTGCTCGCCAACTACTTCGCCGGCGCAGTGCTCATGCCCTACGAGCGCTTTCGGCAGTCGGCGATCTCGCAGCGCTACGACGTCGAGATCCTCGCCAACCGCTTTGGCACGAGCTTCGAGCAGGTCTGCCACCGACTCACCAGCCTGCGCCGGCCGGGCGCCGAGGGCGTCCCCTTTCACATGCTCCGCGTCGACATCGCGGGCAACATCTCCAAGCGCTTCTCGGCCTCGGGGATCCGCTTCGCCCGCTTCTCCGGCGCCTGCCCGCGCTGGAACGTGTTCCACGCCTTCCAGACCCCCGGGATGATCCGCGTGCAGGTCTCGGTGATGCCCGACGGCGAGTCCTTCTTTTGCATGGCGCGGACCGTCGCCCACGGGCGCGGGGGCTACGGCTCGTCACGCACCACCTTGGCCGTGGGCCTGGGCTGCCCGCTCGAGCACGCCAAGGCCCTGGTCTACGCCGACGGCATCGACCTCGACGACCGCGAGACGGCGCTGCCCGTGGGCGTGACCTGCCGGCTCTGCGATCGCAAGGACTGCGAACAGCGGGTCTTGCCCGCCCTCGGCGCGCCGCTGCGAGTCCGCGAGGACCTGCGCGGCGTGTCGATGTACACGACCCCCGAGGGCTGAGCGCCCGCGCCTACTCGCCGGCTTTGCGCATCGCCCGACGCCAGCTGCGGATGTCCTCGCCAAAGCGCTCGAGCTGATCTTCGGGCACGAAGTCCCCGGCCCGCGGCGCGCGGACGCCCAGGGCCATGGGGTCGAGACGCTCGCCGGCGGCGTCGAGGAGCTCGAGGCGCAGGCGGGGCGCCGGCGTCTTCCCGGTCTGGCCGACCAGGCCGATGATCTGGCCCTGCTCGACGCGGTCGCCCGGCTGAAGCTCGCCGATGGTCCGCATCAGGTGGGCGTAGCGGACGCGCTGGCCGACCACCTGCGCGGCAGCGTCCTCGCCCTGGCCCTGGCCCTGCTCGGCGTCATAGGCGTCGAGCTCGATCTCGACGACCAGGCCGTCGTCGCCCTCGAGGCCCACGCGGCGGATCAGTCCCCCGCCCAGCGCGACCACGGGGGCGCCCTGGGGGCGGCGGTAGACGGCGCCCATGCGCCCGTCGACGAACTCGATGGCCGGCGCGAGCGCGGCCCGTCCCTCGGCGGCGACGGGATGCCAGGCGAAGGGCGTGCGCAGCAGCGCGCGAGTCATCGGCCGGCCCTTGCTGTCGAAGAAGGCCTCGTCGACGCCCACGGGCTTGTAGCGGTAGTAGGCCAGGCTCCCGGCGTTGCCGCGGAAGCGCAGGGCCAGGAGCTTGCCGTAGCGGTGGAAGTTGCGCCCGAGGTAGCGCTTCTCGACCAGCACCTGGATCGTATCGCCGGGGCGCGTGTCCGCGGTGAAGTCGAGGTCCTGAGCCAAGGTGTCGCTGATCAGCCGGGCCAGCTCGGGGGTCTGGCCGGCGTCGACGGCCGCCTCCTCCAAGCTCGCGTGCTCGCCGAGCTCGAGGGCGATCACCGCCACGTCGACGCGCAGGGGGTGCTGGATGTTGCGGACGGTGAAGCTCGAGCCGTCGCGGCAGACCTGCACGAGGTGGCCCTCGGCGAGCTCGACCTCGAGGGCCGAGAGCCCGCCGTCGCGGTCACCGGCGACGCGAACGGGCGCGCCGCTGCCGGTCAGCAGCCCGAGGTCCATGGTGTCGCGGATCGCGGCCTCGAGCTCGTCGATGACCGTGGCCGCGACCCCGAGCTCGAGCAGGGCCAGGCGCAGCGTCCGGCCCTCGTTGAGCCGAGACTCGAGGCGCAGCTGGCCGTCGAGGCCGGCGAAGACGTCGACGGGGTCGCCCCCGCAGGCTTCGCTCATGGGGTCGGCGAAGCCGTGGCGGCGGTCTCCGCCGATCACCGCGGCCTTGGCCGAGAACGCGTCGAGGCCGCCCTCGTCGCGCCACAAGAAGATCCACGCGTTGACGAAGGCGAGCACCAAGAGCAGCAGGATCGTCCGGTTGCGCGCCTTGAACTCGGCGACGTCGCGCTTGCCCTTGCCCTTGCCCTTGCCCTTGCCCTTGCCCTTGCCGCGCCCCTTGCCCTTGCTCTTGCCGAGCTCGGGATCGACGCGGCGGTTGCCCTTCGAACGGGCCGCGCCCCGAGGCGCACGCGAGCTGCCGCCGTGCTTGATGCCGCGCTGTCGCCCGCGCTTGGAGCCGGTCTCGGGACCGACGCGTCGGTTGGCGCCGCTTCGGCTTGAACGCTTGCTCGCCACGTCTCATGCGGCTAGCAGGTCAAAGGCACGACCGGCAAGAAAGCTGCGCCGGGGCGTTCGCGATGCTGAACGGATCGAGGGCTGTGGACTGCGCAGGCGTGCCGTGTTCGCGCTCAGCTCGGGCCCGCCGCGCCCCGGCCTCCCGCCGCGCCTGCCGGGGGCTCGAGCAGGCCCAGCTCGCCCGAGCTCAGGGCCTGCGCGACGACGCGCTGAAAGCTCATCTCGTCGCTGTTGCGGACGAACTCCCACAGCGCGTTGATGTAGCCATAGAGCCCGAGCAGCGCCCAGGCCAGCGTCCGCGACCCCGGGTCGGCGAGGGCCGCGACGACCATGGGGTGCGCCACGTGGATCTCGACGCCCACGTCGTCGCCGAAGATCGAGCTGCCTCCGGGCAGCGCGTGCTCGACGATCCGCACCCGCGTGGGTGAAAAGGCCGGCCCGCGCTCGGGCTGGCGGCGATCCGGGCGCAGCCGCTCCAGCCAGTGATCGAGGTTCCAGGCCAGGCCCGCCGCGTCGAGCGGGCGCTCGCTCGGCCACGGCTGGAGCGCCCCAGTCACAGTCGTAGTCACAGTCACAGTCGTAGTCGTATCGTCGCCCCCCGCCTCCTCCCCCCCCGCCGACGCCGGCAAGATCACCCGCGCGGGCTGGAGGTGCGCGTCGAGCCAGGCCAGCGCTGGCGCGGGCGTGTCCTTGGCCAGGATCGCCGGCCAGTCGACGGCCCCGGCCTGCTGGGCGCCCCCAGACTCGAAGTGCCGACGAAAGCGCTGAACCAGGCGCTCGCCCGAGCAGCGCGTCGCGCCGCCGATGTCGAAGAGCGGGAGGCCGAGGATCCGCTCCGCCAGGCTCGTGTGCAGGCTGATGAACAGCCCGCCGTGGTCGCCGATCAGGCTCAGCTGCTCGCCGACGTAGGTCAGCAACACCTCGAGCGCCACGGCATAGCGCTGGCGATCCTCGGCGAGCTCGGGCAAGCGCGCGACTAGGGCCGAGAGCAAGGCCTCGCCCTGCTCGTCGATGCGCTGGACCACGGCGTCGAGGGTCTGCTCGGTCCACGCGCCCGCGTCGATCTCGATGGAGCCGACGAGGCCGTAGAGCCGGGCGAGCTCGTCGAGGGCGCCCACGGCCCCGCGCTCGCGCGCGCTGAGCTGGACGCGGTACTCGTCCAGGCGCCGCGCCGGGACGCCGAGCACCCCGCCGCCCCAGCTCGCCTCGAAGCGATCGCTGACCAAAAAAGCCTCGCAGGCGGTCACCGGGTTGTGCCCGGCCTCGAGGTCGTCGAGGTCGAAGTCGAAGGCGAGGCGCACCCGGCCGAGGGGGACGAGCAGGCGATAGACGAAGCCCGACACCGCCAGCGTGCTCGGCCGGCCGCCTCGCGCGACCCCCTCCCCGCGCACCGCGGCGGCGAGCGTGCCCAGCTCGGCGCCGCCGAGCACGTGGGCGTAGTAGACCAGCAGGCCCTCGGGGGCCTGGAGGCTCGCAATGACCTGGCGCAGGCACCAGGCCTGGCCGTCGAGATCGAGGAAGAGCGGCAGCTCGAGCAGCTCGGCCGCGACGTCCGGGGACTCCTGCGTCCTGGCGATCCGGCAGGCGATCCACTGGAGGTGGCGCAGGGCCTGGCGGCGGTGCTCCTCCTCCTCTCGCCCCGTGGCCGCCGCGAGCACCCGCGCCCACAGCAGCGCGACGAGCTCGGCGGTCAGCGCCTCGCGGCCCGCCGCGTCGAGGGCCGCGAGCCTTTCCAGGGCCGACGCCGGACCCTCGACGAGCACCGGAAAGTCCGGGTACGCGCGCAGGCCCACGGCCATGTCGCGGACCTGGAGGCCCGCGTGCTCGGCGAGCACGTCGCGGGCGTCGACCCGGACGTAGCCCGAGTCGCCGAGCAGGCCCAGCAGCGTGTGCTCGCGATCTTCGTCGAGGTCGAGGATCCGCGCGGTGTCGAGGCCCTCGAGATCGGCCGGGACCGTCGGCACGCGGCCATAGACCAGGCCGCCGGTCTCATCGCTGAGCAGCGCCAGCGCCCTGAGGCTCATGGCCGCGCCCGAGACCGTGGGCAGCAATGGGATCGCAAAGGGATCGAAGCCGGTCACGGCGCGCAGCAGCGAGAAGCTCAGCCCCGCGCTCACCCGCCCGGGCCTGGCCCCGCGCAGACGCGTGACCGTGACCCGCGAGATCACTTGCAGCGCCATCTTGGCCTCGTCGGCCGTGGCCGCGATCGAGCCAACGCCCAGGCCCCTGAGCACGCGGCGGTCCTGCTCGTGGAGCAGGGGGACGCACAGCGCCGCGAAGCGCTCGGCGATCCCCCACAGCAGCGGACGATCCTCGAACTGCCGGCGGATCCGACTCGGCCCGGCCGTGGGCAGCTCGACGCGCAGCACCCGGCCGGGGTGGGCCGAGGCGAAGAGCCGGCGCTCGAGCAGGCGACCCGTGGAGGTCAGCTCGACGAGCAGGCCGCGGCGGGCCGCCCGAGGCTCGGTCGGCGTGTAGAGCCGGGCCTGGATCTGCCCCGACTCGCCCAGCGCCGGCCGCCAGATCCGCGCGCGCTCGTCCTCTTCGATGCTGGTCCCGCTCGCCGCCGCGAGCAGGTCGAGCAGCTTGTCGGCGGTCATCGGGTCGAGCTCGATGACCGGCAGCAGCGAGGCCGGGCCCGGGGGCGGGAGCTCGGCCTGGGCGTAGAAGCGCAGGTCCTCGTCGCAGTCCTCGTCGATGTACCAGAGCAGCAGCTCGCGGCCGCCGAGAACCCGCAGCCTGCCCAGGTGATCCGCCTCGGCGCGCAGCAGCTGGGCGTCGAGGCGATCGGCGATCCCCGCGACGGCCTCGACCTTCGCCTCGGAGAGCGCGGGACTCGCGACGACCGCCCTGGGCTGCTCGCGCAAGCACACCCGCAGCTCGTTGATCCCATAGGCCAGGCCCTCGCCCGTGGTGATCTGCGTGCTGTCGACGGCCCGCGCCCCGACCAGCTCCTCGGCGTAGGGCAGCAGGCGCAGCCACAGCTCGTCGAAGACCTCGTCGCGCACGAAGCCCGAGTGGTCCACGGTCTTGTGCAGGCGATCGAAGCAGACCACGCCGCCGATCCACTTGTTGGGGATCAGCTCGTGCTGATAGCTCTGCACCCAGACCCCGTGGGTGAGCAGGCGAAACACCGCCTGGCCGCCCGAGGGGTTGAGGCCGATGGTCCCGTAGAGGTCGCCCTCGTCGAAGCTGCGCACTTTTTGGTAGCCAAAGAGCCCGGGCACGCGCTGCTTGGACCAGCCAAAGAGCGGCGTGCCGTTGAACATCACGGGCACCGGCGCGGTCAGGCAGCGCTGCTCGATCACGCCGTACTCGAGGCTGCCCTCCGCGTCGCCGCGGTGCCCGGTCTCGCGCCGGACCTTGGCCCGGTCGAGGCCCGTGACGCGCACGAAGGTCCCCGCCATCCGGCCCTCGCCGCGGCCGACGTCGACCTGCTCGGCGCCCTCGCCGATCACCATGCGCGCCGTCCCGGCCGCGCTCCCGTCGCCCGACTCGATGATCACCGACTCGGGCGAGAACAGCAGCACGGCGTTGACACCCAGGGCCAGTGAGCGCACGTGGGCGATGTCGACGCGCTGCTTGGACGCGAACAGAAAGTCGAAGAGCTGGGCGAGCTCGTCCTCGCTGAGCGCCCCGCCGACCCAGGAGATCGTGATGTCCCCGCCGCCGCAGCCGACGTCGACGAACTCGGCCCCGCCGGCGACCGCGGCCTGGATCAGCTCGAGCACGTAGAAGTAGGGGTTGGCGAGGGCGAAGCGGCGCAGCTTCTCGATCGCCCGGCTGCGCGCGAGCTTGAACTGCCGGCGCTCGCTGAACCCACTCTCGCCCGCCATGCGGGCCCTGGCGATGACCTGATCGATGGCTGACATCAGCGAGTCTCGGGCTGCTCGTGCTTGCTCTTTGCGCGGGCCAAGGCGGCGAGGCCGACGCCACGCTCGAAGGCTGCTCCATTGCGCCCGCCCTCGCCAGGCCTCTGGCCGTGAGTGAGTCCGCCGAGATGGGGTTCGAGCATCGCCGACGCACGATGACAGACGGGCGTCGACGCTGTCAACGCAGCCCTCCCCCGCCATTTTGGATTGGCCTGGCCTGGCCTGGCCTGCGCCGAGGCCCGATCCCCGTGACCGTGACCGCGACCGCGGATTTTTCTCCACCTGTACGGCGAAGCGCCCGAGCCCACCACATTCAACTCGGCACATTGAGCCATATTATCAATCGGCGCCGCCAACGCCACATTACCCCAAGCCGACATTCAACAAATCACATGAGAACCAGGGACATTAATTGTTAATATCAAGACACGGAGCCATGATAGAAAGCCATCATGGCACGTAATCTCGACGATCTTCAGTTCACGGAGATGCCGATCTCCGAGCTCGTCGGCCCACTCGAGCTATGTGTAACGCCACAAGAGCCGCTCGAGACCCTCGAGAACTACCTCGTCTACCTCAACGACAGCTCGAAGATCCTCTCGGACGAGGAGTTCACGCTGATCAAGAGGATCACGATCATCTACGTCCAGTACGCCTCGCCGCCCTCGGTCCCCGACAGCGCGGTCGTATCCCTCGGCGGGTACCTGTTCTTCTGGTTCGTGCTCAACACGCGCAAGACGACGCGCGAGCTGCTCTCGACGGCCGAGTGCTTCGTCGATGAGCTCACGACTGGCTCGGGCTCGGGGCCCTACAGCGCGACGATCAAGGAGATCCAGGCGGGCTGGGAGGGCTGGCCCAACCTCAGGCGGTTCATCGACAACTTCGAGTCGATGGTCTGCGCCATGGCCTGGGAGCTCGAGAACTGGTCGCGCCACGATCACCCTTTTGACTACTACGATCAGATCCGCACGCACTCGATCGGCACCCAGGCATGGTTCGACGCCTGGCGAGGCATCCGCGGGCTCGGGACCCCGCTTCACCGCGGCACCGAGATCAGGCGGCTCGAGTACCTGGGCCGCAAGGCGCAGTATCTCGCCAACGATCTGTGCTCCCTGGGCAGGGACCTGCGCAAGGGCGGCTCGAGCTCGATCCTCGTCCACCACCACACCAAGGCCCTCACCTTGAGCGCGGCCATCCGCCAGATAGAGGCGCTCCACGACGCCACCCTCGACGAGATCGTCAGCCTCGTCGAGTCCATCGAGTCCGCCCCCGACATCCCCGAGGCGGAGGTCTGGTACGCAAATTTCGTCGCCAGCTGCACCGCCGGTAACGCCCAAGCCATGGCCCTCGCGCCCGAGTACTACAGGCGACTGCGCGTCGAGTAGCGCGAGTCCACATATTGAGCGCCACCGCCACCTCGCCGTCTAGCGCGAGGTGGCGGTGGCGCTTTGCCGTGTCCGAGCCCTGTTTGGACCGTGTCCGGGTTCAGGCGACCAGTGAATTCAACGACCGCGCGCCCGAGCGCTCGAGCAGCTCGTCGATGATCTCGGTCACCGTCCCGATGTCGCCATCCCCGCCGAGCGCGATGTAGCGGATCGCCTCGTCGAGGTTCTTCCAGGAGAAAGACTTGACGCTCAGGCCGAACCAGCTCAACGCCGTCAAGATCCCCCTGGTCATCGTGCTGTCCAGCACCGCACAGAGCATCTTGCCCTCGATCACCGCCGAGAGCCCCTTCCTCTGCACACTATTGAAGGAGACACCTTCGTAAGACACCCCCATCACCCGTTTGATCTGGGGGAGACTGACGTCTTCACAGAACTTGTTCCAGATTTCATCCTTGACCGCTCCAGAACGAGTCAGGCAGATCACCATGTCTTCCGTGACGACCCAGGTGTGCACCTGGTTGGGATCGGCCTCGTACCTCGGGTAATTGCTCATAGACAGACTGTCCTTTTCTCTCTGTGGAGCTCACGAAGGCGAACCTGACCCAAACGTCCGATTCGTGCGACGAGCCTAGAGCCTTCGCGGGCCTACTCCCCAGTGGTCACTCTAGCCGTGCCCACTCTACCACTGTGACCAACCATACAGGAAAGTGTTTTTCGCGTTCATACAATACATTTATTCGACACACGGAGACATGAATTCAAATCACTGTCTTCGATAGACCACAACATCGCCGCAACGCCAACCCCGCCGCAACGCCTCCAAACGCAGAAGAACGCCCCACTGGGGCACGCCCACAGGAGCATCGGCCTGCGATATCTTTTCGTCGCACGGGTATCATTTTGCGTCACGTTCAATTGTGGAATTAAGCCTCATCAATGATGAACAATGCACATCTTTGCCTATCACCACCACTTCGCCACAGTGTTTCGAGCCCAACATGATCCGAAGTGCAGGCGTGATCGAGAGCGAGGCTATCTTCCCCAGCCGCGCACATCGAGGCGTTTCGGCCCGCCAACGTGCGTCGTTTCATGCATCTCGTTTCGCCAATTTGAAGCTCGACGACGAGGACACACCAGGCGTTGCCGCTCGGCCCGCCGGCCACGGGTCGCGCTGCTGACCGCAGGTGACCTCCAATCGAGGCCCCCCCGACCGAGGCGCTCGACTCAGCCCCAGTCGCCCGACTCGGCCAGTCGCGCCAGCCCGTCCTCGAGGCTCACCTGCGGCACATAGCCGAGCTCCCGGCGCGCCGCCGAGATGTCGAACCAGTGCGAGGTCGTCAGCTCGCGGACGATCCACCGGCTCATCCGCGGCTCGCCTGGCGCCCCGCGAAGCCCGTGGACCACCTCGAACACCCAGCCCGCCGCCATGGCCACTGCCCGCGGCGCCGAGCCACGCACGGGCTGCATGCCCGTGGCCTCGAGCACCGCGTCGATGAACGGCCAGATCTCGACGGGCTCGCCCGAAGAGATGAAGTAGGCCTTGCCGCCCACCAGCTCGGGGCGCTCGGCGAGGGCGCGGGCCGCTGCCAGGTGCGCCGCGACGGCGTCGTCGATGAAGGTAATGTCCATCTTCTTGGCCGGACCGGGGGTGACGATGCGCTTGAGCTTGGCGGCGCGGGCACGCAGGCGCGGCAGCAAGCTGGTGTCCCCCGGGCCCCAGACGATGTGCGGGCGCAGGCTCAGCGTGCGCAGCTCGGGGGCGTTGGCGGCGAGCACCATGCGCTCGGCCTCGGCCTTGGTCTGGGGGTAGAAGGCGTCATAGTGGTCGGGGTAGGGCTGCGACTCGTCGACGCCCTCGAGATCCTCGTGGCTGAAGACCACGCTCGGCGTCGAGGTGAACACGAGCCGGCCCGCGCCTTCGCTGCGGCAGGCGTCGAGGACGTTTTGGGTGCCCAGGACGTTGGTGCGCTGAAAGTCTTCGTAGGCGCCGGCGGCCCCGACCTTGGCGGCGACGTGAAAGACGAGCCCGCAGCCGGCCACGGCTCGGCGCACGGCCTCGGCGTCGGCGACGTCGCCCCTGAATGTCTCGACGCCGGCCGCGGCGAGCTCGGGGTAGTCACTGCGGGTCAGGCTTCGGACCGCGCAGCCCTCTCGCAAGAGCGCGGACACGATCCCACGGCCGACGAAGCCGCCGCCACCGGTGACCAGCGCCCTCGTTCCTGTCATCGTTCCTGTCCTCGTTCCTGTCATCGCCCCGCCTCCTTGGCCGCCCACACCGCCAGCTTCTCGCGGAAGATCTTCGAGTTGTGGCGGACGTCGACGGGGAAGCTCCCGCGATGATGCATGAAGCGCTCGATGCTCCGGGTGAGCTCGTGGGCGGCCGCGGCTGCGCGCAGCTTGGGCTCGACCGCGGCCCACTCGGCGCCCGGCATGAGCTCGACGCAGATCACCGGCACGGCCTGCCCTGGCGGGCCCAGCGGCACCAGGGCCGCGCGCCGGACCTCGTCGAGGGCGTTGAAGACCGCCTCGCAGGGGACGGTGAACAGCGGGCCGTCCGCCGTCTCGACGCGGTGAGCCTTGCGCCCGCACATCCACAGTCGCCCGCGCGCGTCGATGTAGCCGACGTCGCCCATGCGGTGACGGATCCGGTCGCCGTCGGGGATCTTGGCCAGGGCCGTGGATGCCTCGCGGGCGTAGTAGGCGGGCGTCACCACCGGGCCCGCGACCACGATCTCGCCGATCTCGCCCGTGCCTGCGGGCAGCGGCTGGACCTCGGACCAGCTGGCGATCGCCTCGTCCGTGATCGGGATGATCGCCACCTCCATACCGGGGACCGGCTCGCCCACGCAGACCCCACGGCCGGCCTCGGTGTCGTGGCGGGTCTCGGCGAGGATCATGTCGCTGCCGATCACCGCCACGGGCAGGGACTCGGTCGCGCCATAGGGCGTGAACACCTGGGCGCCCTCGGTCAGCCACGGCGCGAAGCGAGCCAGCGAGGGGATCGAGGCCGGGGCCCCCGCCGAGATCGCCCGGCGCAAGCTGGGCAGCGCGATCTCGTGGGCCTCGCAGTGCCGACCGAGCTTATCGATCAGCGCGGGCGAGGCGAACATGTTGGTGCATTCGTAGTCGCTCAGGGCCTGAAGCAGGTTGCGCGGATCAGCCTGGGCCGGCCGCGAGGCGTCCATGACCGGGACGATCGCGGCCATGCCCAGCGCGGGACCGAAGAGGGCGAAGAGCGGGAAGGTCGAGAGGTCGCGCTCGCCGGGCTCGATGCCGAAGCAAAGCTGGAGCAGGCGGACCTGGTTGGCGAACACGCGGTGGGGCGTGATCACGCCCTTGGGCACGCCGGTGCTCCCCGAGGTGAACAAGATCGCGGCCATCTCCTCGGGCTCGGGCTCGATCGCCGCGAAGGGCTCCGCGGGAGACTGGGCCTCGAGGCGAGCGAGGGTCTGGCCGCAGCCGGGCAGCCACGGGCCGACCATGATCTTGGTGCGGATGGTCTTGCGGGCCCAGCCCAGGGCGATGCGGGCGGCGTGGGCCTTGGGCACGCCGATGAAGGCCTCCGGCTCGGCCTCGGCCAGGCAGGTGCCGAGGTTGGCGATGCCCATGCCGGGGTCGACGAGCACCGGGACCGCGCCGACCTTGAGCAGCGCGAAGGTCAGCGCGAAGAAGGCCGGGCTGGGCGCGACCATCAGCACGGTGCGCACGCCTCGGGTGATGCCGGCGCGGACCAGGCCGTGGGCGATGGCGTTGCTGCGCGCCTCGAGCTGGGCCGCGCTGAGCTCGTCGTAGACGCTGCGCCCGCCGGAGGCCTGGCGGGCGACGGCGACCGCCAGCGCGTCGGGCTGTTCGGCCGCGCGCAGGGGTAGCCACGCGGCGACGTTGAGGATCTCCGGCGTGTCTAGCCGTGCCGCCCGCGTGTCCGCGCGCGCCGGCTCGGCGCCCACCTCGGTGCTCACGCCCGACTCTCCGCAGGCGCTGGCTCGGCCGAATCGTCCCGGCCCGCCCCCTCAACCGCACCCGCTCGGATGAACAGGGCGATCTCCGGCACGAGTTCCTCGCGGGCGTCCTCGAGGATGTAGTGGCCGCAGTCGGGGAAGCGGTGGACCTCGGCCGCGGGGAAGTGGCGCTCCCACTCGGCCAGGAAGTGGTGGTCGAACACGAAGTCGCGCATGCCCCAGCCGATGAACATCGGCTTGTCCGCCAGCCGGCTCAGGCCCGCCTGGGTCGCCTCGATGATCGCGTAGGCCGGGTCCTCGGGGCGCAGCGGGATGTCGGTGACGAAGCGGTGCACCGCCACGCGGTCGGACCAGCTGCGATAGGGCTCGATGTAGCCAGCCGCGACCTCCGGGGGCAGCGGGCGCCGGGTGACGCAAAAGCGGTTGGCCCCGCGCACGAAGGCGTTGGCGCCGCGGACCAGGGCCGCGCCGAGGCCGGGGATCCGCGCCAGGCTCAGCGCCGCCGGGAAGCTCTTGCCCGCGGGCAGGTGGAAGGCCGCGGTGTTGAGCACCACCATCCGCACCACGCGATCGGGGTGGTCCACGGCCCAGCCAAAGCCCACGCCCCCGCCCCAGTCGTGCACGACCAAGGTGATGTCGCGCAGCTCCAGGTGATCGATCAGCGCCCCGAGGTCGGCGATCCGCGAGCGCAAGGTGTAGTCGTAGTCCTCGGCCGAGGGCTTGTCGGAGCGGCCGCAGCCCATGTGATCCGGGGCGATCACGCGGTGCGTGTCTCGCAGCGCGAGGATCAGGTTGCGCCAGTAAAAGGACCACGTCGGGTTGCCGTGGACCATGAGCACGACGGGGCCATCGCGCGGCCCCTCGTCGACGTAGTGGTAGCGCAGCCCGCCGCGATCGAGGGTCTCGGTGTGGAAGGGGTAGAGGGTCTCGTTCACCAGGTCACTCCCAGCATCATGCAGTTGAGGCCGCTGCCGATCCCGAGCAAGCCCACGCGCTGGCCCGGCAGCAAGAACTCGCGCTCGTCGGCGAGCGCGGCGGCCAGCGGCAAGGCCACGGTCCCGGTGTTGCCCAGGTGCTCGTAGGCCACGAAGTCGGTCTGTGGCGAGCGCTCGAGGGCGCGCAGCATCGTGCTGCGGTGCGTTGCGCCGATCTGGTGACAGATCGTGCGATCGACGTCCTCGCTAGCCCAGCCGGTGGTCGCCAAGAAGTCCGCCCAGGTGTCCACGCCCAGCTTCACGCCGTGCTCGAGCACGCCCGAGGGATCGGTCGAGGCGAAGGCGCGCAGGGCCGGGTCGTCCGCCGGGGCCTGGGCGTTGGGGTGCGGCTCCACGCCCCAGCGGCACAGCCGATGGTGCGCCGGCGCGGCCCGGGTGGCCACGCCCTCGAGGCGGTGGCCGCCGGCGTAGCGCCCGCTGGTCACGAGCACCGCGACGGCCCCCGAGCCCCCGGTGAAGGTGGCCACGGAGCCCACGAAGCGGTCCATGCTCGGGTCGGCGTTGAGCCGGGCGATGCTCGCCTCGTTGATCTCGCGCGCGGTCTCGGCCGCGACCACGAGCCCGGCTTGGATCTGGCCCAAGGCGATGCGATTGGCGACCTCGATCACCCCGCTGAGCACGCCCAGGCAGGCGTTGCTGACGTCGAAGACCGCCGCCCGCGGGTCGATGGCGTGGCCGCGCTCGGCCAGGCCGGCGGCGACGTGGCAGGCCGTGGCCGGCTCGAAGTGCTCGCGGTACACGGCCCCGTAGACGAGCATGCCGATGTCCGCGGCCGGCACGGCGTGGGCCGCCAGGCAGCGCGTGGCCGCCGTGATCGCGCCCTCGATCACCGGGTAGCCCGGCTCCCACCAGCGCCGCTCGACGATCCCGGTCATGCGCTCGAGCTGCCCGGGGGCGACGCGCAGCTTGGCGTAGGTCGGGGCGAGCTCGTCCTCGAGCTCCTCCGTGGACACGATCACCGGCGCCAGCGCGTAGCCGAAGCCGTGGAGGTGGACGTCTTGGTAGCGGTAGCTCACTGGGCCTCCAGGGCGAAGCGCTTCATCGCGTAGATCGGCCGGCCGTCGACGATCAGCAGGCCCTCGGCCTCGACGATCCGCCGGGCCTCGTCGACGGCGCAGATGTGGACCTGCACGCGGACCTCGTCGGCGCTGGGGATGACCTGGCCGCGATACTCCCAGGCGTGCTCGTGACCCACCGGCATGGTCGAGAAGCGGGCGTCCGGGCCGAGCTCGAAGCGGTCGATGGCGTAGACCTTGAGCAGCTGCAAGAAGGCCTCGAGGCCCAGCGAGCCCGGCCACACCGGGTCCTCGTGGAAGTGGGCCTGGAAGAACCACAGGCTCGGATCGACGGTGATCGAGCCGTCGAGGAAGCCCAGACCGTGGGCGCCGGCGTCGTCGATCCACAGATCCACGCGCTCGATCATCCGCCACTTGGGCGTGGGCAGGGGCGCGCGATCGGGGATCACCATGGGCGCGCGGCTGCGGCTGCGCTCGCCGGCCGTGAGCACGTGGGGGCTGACCTCGCGCAGGCCCTTTTGATCGCCGAGGGCCTGGGCCGTGAAGAAGCCGAAGTAGGTCGTGCCGACGTAGATCGGATCCCCGTCCGGGCCCCCCTTGGTGCCGTAGACCCCAAAGTCGAAGTGCTGGATGACCATGCCCCCCGAGCGCGAGACCCGGGTCATGGTGCTGCGCATGATCAGCTTGTCGTCGTCGGCGCGGATCGGACGGTGCAGCGTGGCCGCGCCGCCGAGGTTGCGGAACTTGAGGTCGATCTCGGCCGTCAGCGCCGAGCCGGCGTAGGCCGCCAGCCAGCCGCAGGCCTGCAGGCCGATCTCGAGCAGGACCGCGAAGGCCATGTCCTGCTGGCGGTTGGCCGCCAAGGTCCACGCCCAGGTCTCGCGCTCGACCTCGGCCACGCAGCTGCAGCCGGCTTCGCACACGAAGGGCCGGCCGTGGACCTCGGGCACGCGGTCCATGAACTGAAAGGGCGCGCCGGGGAGCCTGGCGATCTTGCGCGCGCCCCCGTCGAAGATCGCGTAGGGGGCCCCAAAGGCGGCGCTCGGCTTACCGTAGGCGTAGGCCTCGAGGCTGGCCTTGTCGTAGACCCGCGCCGGCGCAGCCGCGGCCGTGGGCGCGGGCTGCTCGCGCGCGGCCCAGCGCCGGCGCAGCGTGTCCACGTCGACCCCGCGCAGCTGGCAGGACATGTCCTCGATGTCGACGATGCGCTTGCCGTCGGCGAGCATGCTCGCGTCGCAGATCACCCACGGCTCGGGGTCGGCCCCGAATTCCCGCATCGTGATCACGTAGGTCACCACCTTGGTGTGACCGAGCACCTGCCCGCGGCACTCGAGCCGGCTGCGCACGCCGAGCCGCGGCTCGAAGGACGCCCCCTCGGCGTCCTCGCCGACCCAGCCGAGCGCGAGCAGGAACACGCGCAGGGTGTGCAGGCAGCACTCGTACATCAGCGTGCCGGGCATCACCGGGTCGTCGACGAAGTGGCAGGTGATGAACCAGTCCTCGGGGTGGATGTCGGCCTCGCCCTCGACCACGCCGAGGCCAAAGGCGCCGCCGCTGGGATCCATGCGGGTGATCCGGTGGACCAGGTTCATGGGCGCGCCCGGCAAGGTCCGCGGGCGCGCGATGGGCAGACCCGCGAAGCCCTCGCCAAAGGCCGCGACCAGGTCGCCGGCGCGCAGGGCCTCGAGCTGGGCGGCGTCGAGGCTGCGCGGCATCGCGGGGGTGAAGCTCGGACGATCGGCCAGGGCGCTGCTCGACCGCGGCGCCTGGATCACGGCGTCGACCACCCCCTTGCCCGCCGCGAGCTCGGCCGCGCTGAAGAAGCCCGCGCAGCCGTCCCGCATGGTCATCAGCGGCGCCCCCTCGACGCTCGCGTCGAAGCCGAAGCGGAACAGCCAGGTCTCGCCCTGACGAAAGAAGCGCTCGATGCGAATGTCGTAGTGAATGGTCGCGCCCACGCTGGGCAGCCGGCCGTGGAAGGTGACGGTGGCGTCGAGCAGGCGGTAGACGGCGCGGCCCTTGGTGTGGTCGTCGATACCCAGGAAGGCCGACAGGAAGAGGTCGGCCTGGCCGGCCTCGACGGCGACGCAGGTGGGGATCCGTCCCGCGTCCAGGTACCACAGGCCCGGGCGCACGTCGTGCTCGGTGACGACGCGGCCGTGGCTCATGGCGTGGGGCTCGCCCTCGATCTCGAGGATGCGGTCGACGAGCATCAGCGGCTCGGCGGGCAGGCGCACCCGGGTGGGGTGGCTGTCGACGTGGGCGAAGCTGGGACCGAGGACCTCGCCGATCTCGCCGATCGCGAAGCGCAGGCAGGCCGCGCGGTCGAGGGCGCGCGGGGGCTCGGGGTTGGTCCACGCTGCCGGCTGCGCCGTCTCGGGCTGCGCCGTCTCGGGCTGCGCCATCTCGGGCTTCGCCGTCTCGGGCTGCGCCGGGCCGGGTCGCGCCTGCGTCGGTGCAGCGCCGCGCGCCGCGAGCATGGCGGTGGCCGCCTGCATGAAGGCGCTGTGGCTGGCCAGGTACGCCGCGTGGGCGTCGGCGGCCGCCGACAGCGGCGCGAGCCAGGCCGGCGCGACATGAGGAGTGCGTTGAGTCGACATCGAAGAGGCGGGCGCGGTGGCCTGATTGAAAACGTCGCGGCCGTCGACCGAGCGCGAATGAGCGGAGGAGCGAGCGTCGCCCTGACGCGGGCTCGCGGCCTGCGGGGTCATCCCCTGCTGCCCCCTCGCGGCGACTTGGCCAGCAACGACACCGTGAGAGGTCGCTGCGAGCACGGGAGATGGCCCCGCGCAGAGGGAGCTCGCTTTGGCGGCCCCCTGCCCTGCTCCCGCGCGGAGCCTGGCCTCGGCCTCGGCCTGCGCGTCCGGCAGCGCGCCGAGGGGCGCGCGACCGACCTCGAGGTGCACCGCCGGCTTGTCGCTCGCCGTCGCCGAGGCGAGCGGGCGCGCGAAGGGATCGGGCTCATGGAGCGCGCGCAGATCCAGGGGCACGCGGTGGGTCGCCAGCCAGCCGAGCAGGCGGATCAGCGCGGCCCGACCGTTGTTGGTCGGCGAGGACAGCGAGCGCGCGAAGAAAGCCTGCGCCTCGTCGCCTCCATCTCGGCGCAGACAAGCGTCGATCATCCGGGTGCACGAGGCCCCGGGACCGAGCTCGACGAAGAGGCGCACGCCATCCTCCCAGGCCCGGCGGATCACGGCTGGATAGTCGAGACCCTCGACCGCCTGCGCGGTCACGGAGTCGGCGGCGGACACCGAGCTCAGGGCGTAGCTGCGACCCCAGGCGCCGCTATAAAAGCGCACGCCCTCGGGGGCCTCGGTCGGGAGCAGGTGCAGCTCGCGGTAGGCCGCCTCGACCTCGCGGACGACCTCGCAGTGCACGGTGGTCACGCCTCGCAGCGGGTGGAAGTCCGCGCCGAGGGCCGCGACGACCCTGTCCACGGCCGCCGCCTCGCCCCCGATCACGCAGGCCTGCGGGGTGTTGACGATCAAGCGATAGGCCCGCGACTCGCCGGCCTCCGCGGCGTCCTTGGCCAGCGCAGCGTCGACGCTCGCGGCGTCGGCCTGGACCACGCCCAGGCGCCAGTCCACTGCCTCGCCCTCGGGCAGGCCAAAGTGCCGCGCCGCCGCGAGGGCCGGGCCGGCGAGCTCGGTGGCGAAGAGCGGGCTCTCGGCCACGCGGCCGAGCATGGCCTCTCGCTCTCGCCACGCGCCGAGGGCGAACAGGCCCGCGGTCTCGCCCAGGGAGTAGCCGATCACCGCCTGGGGCTCGACGCCGAAGCGACGCACGAGGTCCGAGCCCAAGGTCCCGAGGGTGACCTGAGCCAAGATCAGCCCGCGGGCGTCCTCGTCCATGGTCCGGGCGTCGCTGCTCCAGCACAGCGTGGCCTGCAGCTGGCTGCGCAGGTGGCCGTAGCGCGCGTCCTGGGCCGCCGCGAGCTCGGGGAAGTCGAGCAGCATGCGTCGGCCCATGCCCACGAACTGGCTGCCCGATCCGGGGAACACGAAGGCGAGCTCGCCCGCGCGCCCCAGCGGGCGCTCGCTGAACATCACCCTGCCCGAGCCGCGCGGACGCAGGCTTCCGCCCGCGAGCAGCTCCTTGGCGAGCTCGCGGCATAGCGCGGCCAGCTTGGCGGGGCTGCGGGCGACGATCGACAGGGCCAGGGCCGCGCCCGCCAGGCGATCCCCGCGCTCCGCGAACCATCCCCGGGCGAGGTCGTGGATCGGGCGCGCGTGGCTGTCGTCGGCGACCGCGGCGAGGCGGCGCAGGCCGGCCGCGAGCGCGGCTCGGTCCTCGCCGGGGATCACGAACAAGCCCTCGTGGATCGGCGGCACCCACGGCCGGACGTGCGGCGGGTGCTCGCACAGGATCGCGTGGGCGACGTGACCCATGGACGAGAGCGCAGCCACGGCCGCGCTGCGCGGGCCAGCCAGGCGATCGTGGATCCACCGCTGAGCCCCCGCGGGCGCGCGCAGGTCGGCTGCGCGGGCCGGTGCGTCGAGGACGTGGTGGTGCAGGCGCAGCGCCGTCGCTACAACGCTGAGCAGACCCGCCGCGGCGCCGGCGTGGCCCAGGCGCGTGGCCGCGCTCAGGTGCAGGGTCTTCCCCTCCACCCCCCTGTCGTCGTGGGCGGCCAACTCCGCGTGCACCTTGCGCTCGCCCTGAAGCTGCGCCGCGGCGAAGCGACCGTCTGCGCTGGACGCATGCTCGCCGATCGGGCTCCTAGCCCCGCCCGCGTCGGCGCAGGCTCGCGCGAAGCTCTGGGCGATGGCCATCGCGGTGGGCTCGGGACGCAGCGCGCCGCTCGAGCTCGCCGCGCCGAAACCCTGCACCCTCGCGTAGATCCGCTCGCCCCGCGCGAGGGCGTCGTCGAGGCGCATGAGCACCAGCGCGAGCGCGCCCTCGCTGGGCGTGCCGAGCTCCCCGGCTGCGCGCGCGCCGATCCACGCGCGCACGTCCGCACCCAGGCCGACCGCGCCGACCAACGCGAGGTCGAGCTCGCCGGCTTGCAGCGAGCGCGCGGCGACCTGCAGGGCCGACAGCCCCGAGCTCTCTTCGCTGCTCAGCGTGAAGCTCGGGCCACCAAAGCGAAGCTCCCGCGCGACCCGGCTCGCGCCGACGCTGGCCAGGCCGCCCATGGTGCGATCGGCCGAGAGCGCCGGGCCCAGGGCGTCGCACAGCGCGTCGACCCAGGCGTCGAAGTCGGGGCCGGCGGACGCTCGACCCAGGGCCTCGGCCCACGCGGGCGCCCGCGCGCGCACGACCCAGCGCAGGTGGTAATCGGTGGTCCCAAAATCGAGCTCGACCCCCGCGAACACGCCACAGCGAGCGCCCTCGGGCGCGGGCGCGTCAGCCTTGGGACGCAGGTCCGCCATGGCCTGGGCCGCGACCTCGAGCAGCAAGAGCTGCTGCGGGAGCAGCTCGACCAGCTCCGCGGGGGGGATCCGAAACTCGCCAAGGGGGATGTCGAGGGCGTCGATGAACCAGCCCGGCGGGGCGTCGGGCCCGAGCTCGCCAAAGCGACGCTTGCGGCCGAGCGTCGCCTCGGCTTCGCCCTCGCCTTCACCAAACAGGCGCTCGCGCAGGGCGGCCACGGACGTCCAGGGGCCCACGTGCGCGCCCAGGCCGACGATCGCGAGCGCCGGCTGGTCACGCGCGCGCGCGCTGGCGGCGACCGGCTCGGGCTGCGCCCGCCGACGCTCGCCGATCGGGTGCTGGACCTGCACCTGCGCGCGACCGCGACCAGCATCGGGCGTGCCCTCGGGGTGCTCGAGCAGCACGTGGGCGTTGGTCCCCCCAAAGCCGAAGCCCGAGATCGCGGCCCGCCTCGCGCGTCCGGTCTGCGGCCACGCGAGCGCCTGCGTGGGCAGCTCGAGGCCCGCGCCCGCGCGAGCGAGGCGCTCGCTGGGCTGGCGGAGGTTGGCGATCGGCGGAATCTGGCCGCGACCCATGGCCTGCACGGCGCGGATCGTGGCGACCGCCCCCGCGGCCGTGAGCAGGTGACCGACGTTGGCCTTGGACGCGCCGAGGTAGGCCGGATCCAGCGACCTGCCCGAGCGAAGCTGGCGGAGGCTCTCGAATTCGACGGCGTCCCCCACCGGCGTGCCCGTGGCGTGGCACTCGACGAGCTCCACGTCCCCCGGGGTCCAGCCCGCCTGGCGGTAGGCCGCGTGCATGGCTCGCAGCTGGCCCTCGCTGCTCGGCGCGAGCAGCCGACCGTCGACGTCGTTCGAAAGGCCCACGCCGCGGATCAGCGCGAGCACCTCGTGGCCGTGCTTCAGGGCGTCGTCGAGGCGCTCCACGGCCAGGACCGCGGCGCCCTCCCCCACCACCAGGCCGTCGCCGGCGGCGTCGAAGGGCGCGCAGCGACCCGAGGGGCTCAGCGCGCCGAGCTGCGAGAAGCCCATCTGGGTGTAGAGCGCGCTCGGCCGCGAGACCCCGCCGGTGAGCACCAGGTCGGCCTCGCCGCGGCGCAGCTTGTCGACGGCGATGTGGATCGCGAAGAGCGAGGAGGCACAGGCGGCGTCCAGGGTGAAGGCGTCGCCGCCGAGGCCCAGGCTGCGCGCGAGGATCCCCGCCGGCAAACCGGCGACCCAGCGGCTCCACGTCGAAGGCGGCGGCTCGGGCGTGGGACGAAGGCCCAGCCGGGCCTCGAGGCGCCGGCCGACAACCCACTGCGACAGGGCGTTGGCGCCCTCGGTGGGCAGCACGATGTTGCCGAGGACCACGGCCGTGCGCGCTCGCGGGCGAACCTTCAGCCCGGACCAGGCCTGGGCCGCGGCGGCCAGCAGCACCTGCACCGAGGGGTCCAGGGCCGCCCGCTCGTGGGGCAGGAGATCGAAGCCGGGCAGCGGCACCTGCCAGGCCGCGTCGTCCACGAGCCCGGCTCGCGCCGAGCGGACGCGATCCGCAGCCGGACCGCCAGCGCGCACGGCCTGCGCCGGCGGCAGCACCCAGCGCGACGCGGGCACCTCCACCGTCGCGTCCTCGCCTGCGGCGACGAGCGCCCCAAAGGCGTCCACGCTGGGCGCCTTGGGGAGCACCGCTCCCATGGACACGATCGCGACCGCCGTCATCGCCGGCTACTCCACGCGGTTGCGGGTGAAGGCCTGGGCCAGGCGCGGATCCAAGGTGAACTCCGCCCCGGTCAGCCGAGCCAGGGGCGCGCCGCTTTGGTCGTACCAGTCGAGCTGCGCGATCACCCGGGCCCCCGACTGCTCGGCGATGCGCACCCCGAGCTTGGCGCCCTCGGCCGGGAAGGGTCGGAACTGGCGATAGGCCCCGAGCTTGCTCGGCAGCGAGGGGCTGCCGGCCTGGGTCGCGCTCCACACGATCACCGCCTGGAGCCCGCAGTCGATGGCCAGCGGCTCGGTGATCCAGCGCCCGCGCACCGGCGCGCGCATCCACTCCTTGGGCCGCGGCGCCCCCCTCAAGGTCGCGTCGATGCCCGGCGCCGCGAGGCCGTCGATGCTCGTGATGCCCTGGAGGGCCTGGCCGTGGAAGAGGCGCGTGGCGTAGACGTGATCCACGGGCTCGGCGTAGGCCGGCAGCTCGCCGGGCGTGGGCCCGCCGGCCTCGATCGCCGACAAGCTGGCCGATGTCGATGACGCCGATGCCGACGCCGTCGCTGCCGCGTCCGAGGGCTCGAGCACCACCGTGGTCCGGGCGTGGATCACCGGCCGCGCGTCGTCGCCTGAGCACAGGGTCATCGGCACCCGAAACTGCGTCCCGAGCTTCTCGACTGGCGCGGCCTCGATGCGCAGCGCGACCTTGTCGGCCCGGCCGAGCTTGACCCCGCGGTAGACCTCGAGATCCTCGAGGCCCGCGAAGCTCAGCCCGGGGTGCCTGGCCGTGGCCGCGTGGGCGAACCACTCGAGCATCATCGCCGCGGGGAGCACCGCCTTGCCGCCGATGGCGTGGCTGGCCAAGAAGGGGTGATCTTCGATGCCCACGGTCCGCCGAAACACGGTCTCGCCGGTCCCGGGCAGCGCCCCGGCAGCTCGTTCGACCTGCTCGGCCTGATCCGCCTGTTCGGGCTCGAGCATGATCGCCCCCGGCAGCGCCGAGCCCTCGCCGAGGACCACGACCTCCACGGGCCCCGGCTGGGCCAGGAGATCGAGCATCGTCTGGGCCCCCGCGCGCATGCCGATGGTCCGCACCCCCTCGGCCGCGAACATCTCGACCAGCGCAGGCGTGACCATCCCGCCGGCCCACGGCCCCCAGCCGAGGGCGCGCACGCGGGCTTGAGGGTGGGCGCTGGCAAAGGCCTGGGCCAGCTTGTCGAGCACCTCGTTGGCCATGGCGTAGTCGGCCTGACCCACGCGGCCAAAGCGAGCGGTGGAGCTGCTGAACATCACCACCCCGCGCAGGGCCTCGCCCTCGAGGGCCGCGAGCAAATGCTCGGCCCCGAGGACCTTGGTGTCGTAGACCCGATCGAGGTCGGCCTCGCTCTTGTCGACGATCGCCTTGTCCGCGAGCACGCCCGCGCCGTGGACGAGCAGGCGGATCTCACCGTGCTCGGCCGTCACCGCGGCGACGAGCTCGCGCACCGCTGCCGCGTCGCGGACGTCACAGGCGCGGTAGTCGACCTGGGCGCCAGCCGCTCGGATCGCCGCCAGCGTCTCGCGGATCTCCGCCGCCGCCTTCGCGGCGTGGACCGCCTCGCGCAGCGCCGAAGGTGCGCGCGGCGGGTTGGGGCCGGCGAGGATCGCCGCCTGGATCGCCGCAACATCGGTCTTGCCGCGCAGGTGCTCCGGGCAGGGTCCCGGCGGCTGCGAGCGTCCGACCAGCACCAGGGTGCAGCCGGCTTGCTCGGCCAGCGCGCGGGCGACCCAGGCCGTGACGCCCCGGGCCCCGCCGGTCACGAGCGCGACCTCTCCGGCGCCGAGCGGCGGCGCAGGTGCGGGCGTCGGCGCGGGCAGGCGCGCGAGGCCGACGGTGTGCGCGGATCCTTCGCGGATCCCGATCTCGACGCAGGGCGAGCCGAGCTCGGCCAGCGCGATGTTCAGCGCCCCCAGCTCGGCGAGGTCGACGAGGTGCACGCAGCAGTCCGCCCACTCGCGCGCCGCCGTCTTGGCCAGGCCAGCCAGCGCGCCGTGCAGCGGCCGCGCCGTGCCCTCCAGACCAAAGCCGCCGCCCATGCGGGTCACGAACACGAGCAGCGCCGCCGCGTCGCCCTGCCCCGGGCCGTCGCCGCGCAGGGAGCCCCGCGCGTCGCGGACCCGCGCGAAGCAGCGCTTGATCCACCCGTGGTCGGCGTCCTCGGGCGCGACGATCACCAGGCCCGCCGCGCCGGCGGGCAGCGGCGCGTCGATGCCCAGCGCCTGGGCCTCTCGGCCGATGCTGCGCAGCGCCTCGATGACCGCGGCGACGGCCGCGGCCTCCTCGCCCAGCACCCACGAGGTGCCCGCCCGCAGCGATCGCCGCGGGCCCGCGGGCAAGGGCGCGCCGGGCAGCACGGCGTAGCGATCGAGGACATCGCAGCCTTCGAGCCGCGCCCCTTGGCTCGCCTGCGCAGGCTCGCTCATCGGGTGTGTCGCGCCCTCGGGCGTCGCCGCCAAAGACCCGCCGAGGGCCGTCACGACGTCGGCCAGGGTCTGCAAGCTGCCCAGCTGATCCGCCCCGATCGCCGGCAGCTCGGGGCGCCGCTCTTGCAGCGCGGACAGGATCTCGACTCGCTTGATCGAGTCGATCCCCAGGTCCGCGTCCAGCCCCATGGAGGACTCCAGCATCTGCGCCGGGTAGCCGGTCTTCTCCGCCACCACGCTCAGCAAGAGCGCGAGCAGGTCTTCCCCTGCGCTCGCAGGCGACTCGCTCGCAGCCGCGCCCGCCGTGGGCCCAGCCGTCGAGCCGCCGAGCTGCGCGATGACGTCGGCCAGGGTCTGCAAGCTGCCAAGCTGCTCCGCGCCGATCACCGGCAAGTCCGGGCGCCGCTCCTGCAGCGCGGACAAAATCTCGACTCGCTTGATCGAGTCGATCCCCAAGTCCGCGTCCAACCCCATGGAAGGCTCCAGCATCTGCGCCGGGTAGCCGGTCTTCTCCGCGACCACGGCCAGCACGGCCTCGGTGATGTCGCTCGCAACCGGCTGCTGACTGGGCGCAGGCGCAGCACCGGCAGCGCCACCGAGGTGGGCGATGACGTCCGCCAGGGTCTGCAAGCTGCCCAGCTGATCCGCGCCGATCACCGGCAGCTCGGGCCGCCGCTCCTGCAGCGCAGACAGGATCTCGACCCGCTTGATCGAGTCGATCCCCAGGTCCGCGTCCAGTCCCATCGCGGGCTCCAGCATCTGCACCGGGTAGCCGGTCTTCTCCGCCACCACGGCCAGCACGGCCGCGGCGATGTCGCTCGCAACCGGCTGCTGGCTGGGCGCCGGCGCAACGTCGACGCCTCCACCGAGCTGCGCGATGACGTCCGCCAGGGTCTGCAAGCTACCCAGCTGATCCGCGCCGATCACCGGCAGCTCGGGCCGCCGCTCCTGCAGCGCAGACAAGATCTCGACCCGCTTGATCGAGTCGATCCCCAGGTCCGCGTCCAGTCCCATCGCGGGCTCCAGCATCTGCACCGGGTAGCCGGTCTTTTCGGCCACCACAGCCAACACGTCGGCGGCGATGTCGGTGGTTGGCTTGGCCGCTGGCGCTAGTTGCTGCACCGGCACTGGCACCGGTGCAGGCTCGAAGGGCTGTGCCATGGGCATCGCAGGCGCCACCGGCTGCGCCGGTGGCATGGGCGAGGGCATCGTCGGGGCCGCCATCGTCACGGCCGGCTGCACGCTCACCTGCGCCGGCACGCTCACCTGCGCCGGCACGCTCCCTTGCATCAGCGCGCCCAGAGCCTCCATCGCGCGGGTCTGCCCCTCCAGGAACTGCTGGTGCAGCCGCGCCGTCTGGGCCTGGAGCGCGAGGAGAGCGGCCAAGGGATCATCGGAGGACAAAGACAAGGCAGGTTGCTCGGGGGCTTGGCCAGCGGCGCTGGGCGTCGGCGTGAAGGCGCCGGCCGAGGACGACGCGAACGCACCTGATGAAGAGGACGAGAAGGATGAGGACGCGCCAGCCAGAGGCGACGCGAAGCCACCAGCTGTGGGCGTGGGCACAGCCGCGCTCGGTCCTCGCGAGGGCTCCTGGATCGAGGCCGGCTGCGCGGGCTGAACCCGCGGGCGCTCGACCGGCTTGGGCTTGAGGTTGGCCCCGCAGATCGGCATGCGCAGCGTGGGCTTGGCGTCGCTCGCCTCGGCCGGGAGCTCGGGATCCCAGGCCGCCAGCGTCACCTGCTGCCCCCACGCAGCCAAAGCCGCCAGCGCGCGCGCGAGGGCGACGAGCCCCGAGCGCGCCCCCCCAGCATCGACGGCGCAGGTCAGCGCTCGCTCCCCGGCGATCGCCTCGACGAGGGCGCTCAACCGGCGCCCGGGCCCGATCTCCACGAAGGTGTCGACGCCCGCGTCGAGCATCGCCTCCACGCAGGCCACGAATTCGACGGGCGCCGCGATCTGAGCAGCCAGGCTCGCCCGGGTCTCGGCGGGGTCGCTCCCGTAGGGTCGCGCCGACGCGTTGGCGTAGACCTCGAAGGCCGGCGCGGCGAAGTCCACGGTCGCCAGAGCCGCGGCGAAGGGCGCCTCGGCGTCGGCGACCAGAGGGCTGTGAAAGGCCGCGGCCACGGCCAGCCGACGCACGCGGATCCCCGCGCCCTCGAGCCGAGCCGCGGCCGCCTCGATATCGGCCGTGGGACCCGAGCAGACCATCTGCCGCGGGCCGTTGCGGTTGGCGATGGTCAGCCCGGACAGGCCGGCCGCGCGCAGCTGGGCCGCGACCTCCTCGAAGGTCGCGAACACGGCCAGCATCGCGCCGCGATCGCCCTCGCCCGCGGCCATGAGCTCGCCGCGCTCGCGCGAGACTCGGCCGAGGGCGTCGAGGGGCAGCGCCCCGGCGGCACACAGCGCGCTCAGCTCCCCGTAGCTGTGGCCCAAGGCGGCGTCGAGGCGCACGCCAAAGTCGTCGCGCAAGACCGCGAGCGCGCCCATGCTGACCGCGCCCAGGGCCGGCTGCGCGACCTCGGTGGCCGTGAGCGCCTCGGCCTGCGTGACCGCCTCGGCTTCGCTGCGCGCCTGCGGCGGGTAGAGGGCCGCGCCCACCTCGGGCAGCTCGGCCAGGACCCGCTCCACCCCCTGGCGCATGGCTGGGAAAAAGCAGCTGAGATCACCGAGCATGCCCACGGCCTGGGCGCCCTGGCCGGGGAACAAGGCGGCGAGCCGGCCCTTCGCGGGGCCCTCGCCAAAGCCAGCTCCCTGCGGGGTCACGAAGCGCGAGCGGGGATCCTCGGCCACGGCCCGGGCGACTTGCTCGAGCAGGCTCGGCAGATCGTCGTCGCGGGAGATCGGGATCACCACGCGGCAGGCCGCCGTCGCTTCGAACTCGGCGCGGCTGCGGTGGGCGAAGCGACGCAGCGCCGCCCATTCATTTGCGGTCGCGGTCGTGCTCGCGGTCTGGGTCTTGGTCGCAAAGGGCAGCGCGCGCAAGCTCGCGGCCAGCTCCCCCCGCGTCGCGGCCGTGAGCGCGAGCAGCTGCACGTCGCCCACCCAAGCCGGCGACGCGGCGCCGCGCGGGCTCTCCTCGAGCACGCAGTGGAAGTTGCTGCCGCCGAAGCCGAACGCGCTGACGGCCGCCCGGCGCAGGACCCCGGGCGACGCCAGCCACGGACGCTTGTGCGTGCCCAGGTAGAAGGCCGGCGCCTCCGCCAGGGCCGCGTTGGAGCGATCGACCTTGAGCGTGGGCGGGAGCACCCGGTGGTGGAGCGCGAGCGCGGCCTTGATCAATCCAGCGACCCCGGCCGCGGCCTTGGTGTGGCCGATCATCGACTTGACCGAGCCGAGGGCACACCACGGCGCGCCCTCGAGCTCGCCGTAGACCGCGGCCAGCCCGCGCAGCTCCGTGGCGTCGCCGACCTTGGTCCCCGTGCCGTGGCCCTCGAGCAGACCGATGTCCCGCGGGCGCACGCCGGCCTCGGCGTAGGCCCGACGCACCGCCCGCGCCTGACCGCCGGCGTCGGGGGCGTAGATCGCCTGGCCCTTGCCGTCGCTCGAGCTGCCCATGCCGCGGATCACCGCGTAGATGCGATCCCCGTCGCGCTCGGCGTCGGCGAGGCGCTTGAGCACGACCACCCCCACGCCCTCGCCGAGCATGGTCCCGTCGGCGTCGTCGGAGAAGGGCCGCGCGTCCCCGCTGGGCGAGAGCGCCGGGGTCTTGGAGAAGCAGGCGTACATGAACACGTCGTTGAACGCGTCCACGCCCCCCGAGAGCATCAGGTCGGCGCGCCCGGTCTGGAGCTCGAGCATCGCCAGGTGCAGGGCCGAGAGCGACGAGGCGCAGGCGGCATCGACCACGCAGTTGGTCCCGTGCAGATCCAGGCGGTTGGCGATCCGCCCGGCGGTGACGTTGCCCAACAGCCCGGGGAAGGAGTTCTCCTGCCAGGGCACGTAGCCGTCGGCGATGCGCTGGATGACGTCCTCGGCCACGGCCGCGTCGACCCCCGCCTCGCGCAGGGCCGCGCGCCACTGCGGGTGCGCCAGGCGAGCGCCCAGGGGGATCACCAGCTCGAGGGCGCCCGTCACTCCCAGGACCACGCCCGCGCGCTCGCGGTCGAAGTCGCGGCCCCCGGGGCCCAGGCCAGCGTCCTCGAGGGCGCGCGCGGCCACGTGCAGCGCGAGCAGCTGAGTGGTGTCCGTGGCCTCGAGGTCGCGCGGGGCAACGCCAAAGCGCAGCGGCTCGAACTCGACGGGGGCCAGGAAGCCGCCGCGCCGGGCGTAGACCATGTCGGGCGCCTTGGGGTCGGGATCGTAGTGATCCTCGGCCCGCCAGTGCGTGGCCGGGACCTCGGTGATCGCGTCGACGCCCTCGCGCAGGTTGGCCCAGTAGCGCGTCGGCGAGTCGGCCCCGGGGAACAGACAGTCGAGGCCGACGATGGCGATGGGGACGGCGCGCGCGCGGACAGTGGGGTCGGTCTCGGTCACAGGCAGAGCTCCTCGAGCTGGGCGACGGGCCGGGGGCGGAGGTCGAGGGCCTCGGCGCCGACGTGCACGCCTTGCGCACACAGGGCCGACAGCCGGGTGAGCACGGCGGCGCCGTGCAGCAGGCTCAGCGAGATCGGCACGACGCGGCGGGCCGCGGGCCGCTCGAATTCACTGCCCGCGGTCCAGGCGTTGAAGCCCCCGATCGCCGGGCCACACCACACCTGGTAATCGGCCTCGCGCTCGACCACGCCGCGGTTGGCCCAGCGCGAGGCCAGGCCCAGGTAGGCGCGAAAGCACAGCGCCATCTGGTGCTTGGGGTCGCGCTGCGCCCGGGCGAGCTGCTCGGGGTCGCGGGCCCGCCAAAAGTTCGCGGTGTCCTCCCAGACCTGGGCCAGCGGCTTGCGAAACACGACCTTCTCGAGGGTCTCGCGCTCGCCCGCGGGCAGGGCCTCGAGGCTCGGGTAGGCGCGGTAGAGCGCCCACAGCTTGCGCGCGCGCATGGGGAACATCGTGCCCCGGCGCAGCACCTGGAGCTCGACGCCCATCTCGAACATGTCGGCGGCGGGGGCCATGGTCACGTCGGCCTCGCCGGCCTCGGCCAGGCGCGCGCGCACGGTGTCGCTGGTCCCCGACTCGACGCAGGCCTGGTTGATGGTCCCCGTGACCAGGTAGGCCGCGCCCATGGCGAAGGCGGCCGCGGCCGCCCAGGGCGTGCCGATGCCCCCCGCGGCGCCCACCCGGATCTTCGCTGCCGCCTCGCAGCGCGCCGCCGCGGCGTCGCGCAGGGCGATCATCGAGGGCACCAAGGTCAGCGCCGGGCGCTTGTCGGTGTGCCCGCCCGAGTCGGCCTCGGCGGTGAGGTCGGTGGCCACGGGCAGCGCCGCCGCGAGATCGGCCTGGGCAGGGCTCAGGGCGCCGGCCTCGACCAGCGCGCGCAGCCACTTCTCGGCGGGCGCGGCCAGGAACTTGCTGGCGACCTCGGCCCGCGAGACCTTGGCGATCACCCGGTTGGGCGCGTGCGGGCGGCCCTGCGCGTCGCGGCCGATGCCGGCGTAGCGGTAGCGCAGCAGCGGCAGCGTGAGATCGAGGTAGGCCGAGGCGGACACGGTCCGCACGCCGTGGCGCAGGTAGAGATCGACCACCGCCTGCTCGAGGCGCGGCTCGTAGGGGCTGTGGATCAGGTTGCTGCCCCAGGGGCGATCGAGCAGCCGCGTCGACAGGCCGGCGATCGCGTCCTCGACCTCGCCCAGGCCCAGGCCCGCGGCCCCGAAGATCGCCAGCATGCCGGCGCGCGCAAAGGCCTCGACCATGGCCACCGAGGTGATGCCCCCGGCCATGGCCCCGCCGACGAGGTTGAAGCGCGCGCCGTGCTCACGGGCGAAGCGCGGATCCCCGAGGTGCTCGAGGGGGGTCGCGGGCACCAACCCACGCAGGCCCAACTCACCCGGCTCACCCGACTCACCCGACTCACCCGCGCCCAAGCTCGCCTCGCCCTCGGCCGTGACAAAGAGCGCGCCGTCACGCTCGACCACGAAGAGCGGCAGGTGCACGCGGCCGAGCAAGCCCGCGATCGCGCGGGGATCAGCGACGAGGGCGCTGGGGTCACCGCGCCAAGAACCGAGGGGACCGCGTGAGTGGGCTGTCACCGACATCGAGGCGCTTCGGTCCTACGGCATTGGCGAGCGCGAAACAACGCGAGGCGCCCGCTTTTCCACCGGTCCAAAACCTCCCTGAGCACGACCCTGCGCACGCTCTCGGCGAGGCTCACCGTCGCCGAGCTCGCCGAGATCAGCGATTCACGCGGCCCTCGACCGCGGCCACGGGCGAGGCCGCCACGGGCACCAGCGGCCATCGCCAGCGCACTTCACACCACGCGCCACGAAGCGCCCTGGGCTGCGATCCATGTCACCACGCCGCGCGAGAGATCCTGCGTTTTTGCGGTCGCGCCCCGGGACTTGTCTCGCCAGGCGGATCTACCCGCCAGCTCGGCCCTCGCTGGCATCTTCTGCCGGCCTCTTCTGCCCGGGTCTCGGGTCTCAGGCTTCGAGCGCCCGGGCGGCCTGCATCAGCGCCGTGTCGAGCTCGAGCTCGCGATCGGCGTGGAGCAGCAAGCACTTGGCCAGGCAGTAGGCGGCCAGCGCCGGCTCGCGCCGATGTAGCTGCGCGAGCGCGTAGAAGTGCGGGTGCTCGCAGTTGATCGCCGCCTCGGTCTCGCCGCGGAAGATCGTCGGTCCGAGCACCCGCGCGGGCGGGGCCATCAGCGGCGCGATCTCGTGGGCGACCACGAAGAGCGGCTGGCGATCCCCCGCGGCCCCGTGCAGCCGCGCGCCGACCAGCTTGCGGTAGCTGCTGCGTTGCTCGCGGCCACGCAGGGCGTCGAAGGCCCTGGACAGCACGCTCGAGCCTCCGCCCAGGCCCGCGCGCACCACCTCCTGGGTGAGCGCGACGAGGGGGTGCTCCTGCGCGAGCGGCTCGACCCGGACCAGGACCGCTGCCGGCCGCGCGAGCAGCTGCGCCGCGCGGTGGCGAGACGCCTCCTTTTTACCGCGGACGGCGGCCTGGAGCCGCGCCAGGCCGCCGGCCAGGCCGTCGACGATCACCCGCGCCACCGGATCGAAGGTCATCGCGGTCGAGAGCTTGGCCAGCGCCTCGCGCCCCGGCACGAGGATCACCGGCGTGCCCTGGGCCGCGAGCGCCTCGCTCAGCGGCGAGCTCTGATCGTCGACGAACACCCGCTCGTCGTCCTCGGCCCGCGCGCACAGCTCGGCCAGGCTCAGCGCGCGCCCGTCGAGGCTCACCAAGATCGGCTGCTCGCGCATGGCCGCGACCGCCTCGCGGCCCTCGCTGGCCAGGAAGCCCATGAGCTCGAAGTAGCGCTGGCGCTCGGCCAGGGCCCAGCGCCGCCCGCCCGAGCCCGCGTGCACGAGCGCGACGATCGCCTCGCCCAAGGCGGCGCGCAGCGGACCCTCGGCCGCCGCCCTGACCCGGTCCATGACCCGATCGTAGTTGTGGTCGCGCATCACCGTCTCGCGCGAGAGGGTGTGCTCGAGGTAGCGAGACTTGACCCGAAAGGCCACGTGGCGCAGCGCCGCCGGGACCAGATCGGTGTCGCCGCTGACCACGGCCAGGGCCAAGCCGCGGTTGTAAAACCCCCACATCGGCGCGCGCGAGTAGGCCAAGACGATCTCCGCGCCCTCGTCCACGTCCTGGCTCAGGCACTCGCCCTCGACGGTGAAGGGCTTGTTGACCTGGACCAGCGCGCCGTCGACGGAGGCCCGGTCCTCGAAGGTGATCTCGACCTCGCTGTGCCGACACCAGTGATCGATGGTCTCGAGGCTGGCGGTGACCAGCTCGGAGTAGCGGGCGCGGTCGCCCTCGAGGAACAAGGTGATCTGCGTGCCCTCGACCGGGCCGTCGATCCGCGACTTGAAGAAGCTGCGGTCGTGGTCGAAGAGCACCTCCCAATATTCGCCGTCGCGCCCGGTCTGGACCAGCACCGCCCGCGGCCCCAGGGCAAACACCGAGACGAAGCCGATGCCGAACTTGCCGATCTTGGTGAGGTCGTCCTCCTTGCTCGACGAGAACAGCGTGGTCAGCTGCTCGTCGATGATCGCCTCGTTCATGCCCTCGCCGCCGTCGTCGACGTGGATCTCGATCACCCCCGCGGCGCCCTCTTCCTCGCTGGGGACGAAGTCGAGCCAGATGTCGACGGCCGCGCTGCCGGCGTCGATGCTGTTCTGGACGAGCTCCCGATAGAAGTCGAGGGCCGACGAGAACTGGGTGACGAGGTTGTCGACGGCCGAGGACACGAAGTCGCCGGCGCTGACCTGCCTGGGAGCTTCGCTCATGATCGCGTCTCCTGTGGTGCCTGCGCCTCGCCTGGCGGGGCCTCGGCCTGCTCGGCATTCGCTCGCTCGGCGTCGACCGCCTCGGGCTCGTCCGCTGCGTCCGCTGCGTCCGCTGCGTGTCGGGGCCCGGCTGGATCCCGCGCATCGACAGACTGCACCTGCTCCTCGGCCTCCCCCGCCTGCTCGTCGACATCGACGTGCCCCGTCACCGCGCTCGCGGCCTCGACCGTCGAGGCCCGGCCGTCGACGCTCGCCGCCGCCCCGTGCACCACCAGGCGCGCGGGCACCGGGCCGGCGCAGGTGTTGGGCGCCGCGGCCGGGAGCGCGACCACCGGCTCGTGGCCGCCGCGCTCGCCCTCGCGGCGGATGTACTCCGAGAGCGCGACCTCGGCGGTCACGATGCCCGTGGGCACGGCGATGATCCCATAGCCGAGCAGCATCAGGACCGAGGCGATGAACTGGCCGCCGATGGTCACCGGCGAGATGTCGCCGTAGCCGACGGTGGTCAAGGTGACGATCGCCCAGTAGATCGCCCGGGGGATCGAGGTGAAGCCCTCGTTGACCTCGTGCTCGAGGAAGTAGAGCAGCGCGCCCTGGATCACCACGATGATCATCACCGTGCCCAGGAAGACCGAGATCTTGTAGCGCGAGGCGAGCAGGCCGCGATAGAGCCCCGCCCCCTCCTCGGTCATCGTCCCGACCTGGAACACGCGGAACACCCGGAGCAGGCGGAGCGCCCGCAGGATCTGGAGCGCCGGCGTGGCCGCGAAGAAGAGCGCCAGGTAGGTCGGCAGGACCGAGACCAGATCCACGATGCCCATGAAGGACAGGGCGTAGTCCTTGGCCCGGCGCACGCAGATCAGCCGCAGGGCGTACTCGACCGTGAAGATCACGGTCATCACCCATTCGATGATCTTCAGCACCCGGCCGTAGCGCGCGACCATGGCCTCGACGGTCTCGAGGCTGATCGCGACGACGCTGAGGAGGATCGCCACCAGCAAGACGGTGTCGAACCACCACCCGGCCCGGGTCTCCGTCCCGAACACGACCTCGTAGACCTTGGCCCGCCACCCGCCAGCCGGGGGACTCTCGGGGTCGAAGACGCTCACCGCGCGCAGTGTAGACGCATTCGCCCTCACCTGACGAGGGCGCGGGCGCGCGACACGACCCGCTGGCGACTCGAGACACTCAGCTCGCGGCTCGAGCTCCGCTCGCCCGGCGCTTCTTCTTGCTCGTCGTGGCCCCGCCCCCGGCCTTGTCCTCGCGAGACTTCTTCTTGCTCGACCCCGTCTTGCTCGACCCGGACTTGCTCGACCCGGACTTGCTCGACGCCTTCTTGCCCGACCCAGACTTGCCCGACCCAGACTTGCCCGACCCAGACTTGCCCGACCCAGACTTGCCCGACCCGGACTTGCCCGACCCGGATTTGGGCGCCTCGCCCTTCGCCGCCGACTTGCCAGCGGCCTTCCCCCCCGACTTGCCGGCCCTGCGGGTCGGCGCGCGCCGAGCCGCCTCGAGCAGCGCCTTGGCGTGCTCCCGGGCGCTCTGCGTGACCCGCTTGCCGCCGAGCATGCGCGCGAGCTCCTCGACGCGCTCCTCTTCTCCCAGGCGAACCACTCGCGTCACCGTCCGCCCGTCGACGACCTGCTTTTGCACGCGAAAGTGCGCGTCCGCGAAGGCGGCGATCTGCGGCAGGTGGGTGATGCAAAGCACCTGGTGCCCCGAGGCCGCCCAGCGCAGGCGCTGACCGATGGCCTCGGCCACCGCCCCGCCGACGCCCGCGTCGACCTCGTCGAAGACGTAGGTCGCGACGCGCTGGTCTCCGGCCAGGACGCTCTTCACGGCCAGCAGCACCCGCGACAGCTCACCGCCGGACGCGACCTTGGCCAGGGAGGCGAGCGGCTCGCCGGGGTTGGCCGAGAAGCGCAGCTCGGCCCGATCTCGACCTCGCGGCCCGAGCTCGACGCCCTCGTCTGCACGCTCGCCACCGTCTTCACCGTCGCCGGGCTTGCCCGGCTCCCCGCCCAGGGGCGAGAGCTCGACGGCCAGGCGCGCCGCGGGGATGTGCAGGGCGGCGAGCTCGGCCTCGATCGCCCGGGCCAGGCCCTCGCCCGCGGCCGCGCGGCGCTCGTGGAGGGTGTCGGCCAGGGCCTCGCACTCGCGCCGACGCCCGCGCTCGTCGAGCTCGAGGGCCGCGAGGCGATCCTCGGCGCCTTCGAGGCCGTCGAGCTCCTCGCGCATGGCCGCGAGGCGCTCGATCAGCTCGTCGACGTCGCAGCCGTGCTTGCGACGCAGGCGCCCGAGCTCGTGGGCGCGCTCCTCGACCTGCTCGAGCTCCCCAGGGCCGAACTCGATGTCGTCGGCCAGGCGACCCGCCGCCGCCGCCGCCTCGTCACAGGCGATCTGCGCGGCCTCGAGCTGCTCGGCGAGCTCGCGCAGCGAGTCCAGACCTTCGGGCAGGCGCCGGGCCCGGTCGGCGAGCACCGCCAGCTGCGAGCTGATCGCGTCGTCGCGTTCGTAGAGCCGCTCGCGGGCGTCGGCGGCGAAGTGGATCAGCTTGTGGGCCGCGCGGAGCAGACCCAGGCGGCGCTCGAGGGCATCGTGCTCGCCGGGCTCCGGCGCCACACGCTCGAGCTCCTCGATCTGAAAGCGCAGATAGTCGGCCCGCTGCAGGCGCTCGGCCTCGCGGTCGCGGATGTCGGCGATGTGCTCGCACAGCTCGCGCCAGCTGCGGTAGCGCGCGGCGTACTGCTCGACGAGCTCGCCGAGCTCCGCGTAGTCGTCGAGCAGCTCGAGGTGATGACCAACGTGGGTCAGCGAGTGGTGCTCGTGCTGACTACAGATCTCGATCAGCTCACCGCCGAGCTCGGCGAGCACAGCCAGCGTGGTCAGGTTGGACTGGGCCGCGGCGCGCCCCCGCCCCGAACGCTTCACGCGGCGCTCGAGGACCAGCGCGCCCTCGTCGAGCTCCAGGCCGTGCTCCTCCAACAAGGGCGCGAGGCGCTCGCCGACCCGATCCCGAACCGCGAACTGGGCCTCGACCCGCGCCGCTTCCTCACCCTCGCGCACGAGTTCGGCTCGACCTCGGACTCCGCGCAAGAGCGAGAGCGCGTCGACGATGATCGACTTGCCGGCACCTGTCTCACCTGTAAGGACGTTCATCCCTCCCTCGAACTCGAGGGCGACGTCGTCGAGGAGCGCGAGGCCGCGGATCCGCAGATAGTCGAGCACGGTCGCTGCCTAACACGATCAGCGCCCTGAAACAGGTCAGCGCGGACCCCGACCTCCAGCCTGGATAAGGGCGCTCTCGCCCCGCTCGAACATCCAGTGTGACTGAATTTTTTCGATGAGGTTGTTGCCATTCCATGCCACCACGGCTAGAAGGTCTCTCAGGGTTTTTTCCCTAATCGCTCTTACAACGCTCTTTGCGACCATGGGCTACGAAAACAGCGCGTTTGGCACATACAGCTCGCGCCTTGGCGGGTCCCGGGAGCGTGTGCTCGAGCGAGCGGAGATCGCACCCCTCCTCCAGCCCGGGGTCGATCCCGCTCGGCTGCACGCCTTCTCGCTCCAGTGGTCGGCGCTCTCGCTCAAGCTGCTCGAGGAGTCGGAGCGCTTCTTGCTCGAGGGCAGCTACCGCTGCCAGGCGGTCAGGGAGTACCAGCTCGGCCGCGACATGCTGACCTTGGCGCGCGGCTCGATCCCTCGTTACCGCCGCCTCGCCGACCACGCGCGCGACCTCGTCGAGCAGTGGAACGAGCGGCGCAGCGTCCAGATTGGACACACCCAGCTGCTCACGCAGCAGACCCCGCCCTCGCTGCTGCGCCTGCTCCAGCGCCGCCGGAGCCTGCTCGAGAGCGACGCGCCGTGGACCTTCCTGGCCGCGATCCACGAGGTCGACGCGCTGCTGACCCTGCTCGGGCCGCTCTTGCTCCAGCGCGCCGAGGAGGCCCAGCTCCAACCCGGCGTTCGGCTCTACACCGACGTCGTCGCGATGAGCGAAGCGCGGACGGCCGAGATCCTCGACAGCTTTTTGCGTGCCTCACCCCACCGAGTCGACACATTGCTCGCCGCCGGTGAGGACGTGCTGAACAACTACGCCGACTTCCTGGCCGAATGCGCCATCGCGGCCCTCAACCTGGCGACCGCGCGGTCCCACCACGGCTCCTCGGCGGGGTACAAATGAGCCATGCTGGAGGGCAAACACGAGGCTCAGACCCTCGAGGCGCTGATCCACTCGGTCATCCCCCCGCACGCGCGCAGGCTCGAGCCCCAAGGTGAGCTCGCCCGCGGCGGCATGGCGACCATCGAGGTCGCCGTCGACCGGGCGCTCCAACGCCGCGTAGCGATCAAGCTGCTCCACCCCGACCAGCGCGAGTCGATGCTGGCCGTGCGCTCCTTCCTGCGCGAGGCCCAGATCACCGGGCAGCTCGACCACCCCAACATCGTCCCCGTGCACGAGCTCAGCGTCGACGAGCGCGGGCGCCTGTACTTCACCATGAAGCTCGTCGAGGGCCGCACCCTCCACGACCTCCTCGATGCCCGCCGCGCGACCCATGAGCGCAGCGACCTCAGCGGGCGCAAGATCGCCAGCGCCCTCGATCACGAGGACCTGCTCCAGCTCCTCGACGCCTTCAACAAGGTCCTCGACGCGACCGCCTTCGCCCACAGCCGCGGCGTCGTCCACCTCGATCTCAAGCCCGACAACGTGCTCGTCGGCGACTACGGTCAGGTCTATCTGATGGACTGGGGCATCGCCAAGGTCATGTCCAAGCCCGCGGGCGGCGATCCCCTCGGACCCAGCCGCTGGGTCGAAGATCCCCTGCCCCTGCCCCTGCGCGAGGACGTGATCATGGGGACGCCGGCCTACATGAGCCCCGAGCAAGCGCGCGGCGATCACCGGGCCATCGACACCCGCACCGACGTCTTCGCCCTCGGCGCGATGCTCTTCGAGATCCTCACCGGTCACCCGCCCTACTACGGGCGCAACGCCATCGAGGTCCTGCTTCAGGCCGAGGAGGCCGAGGCCGCCCTGCCCGCCGACGTGCCCATCGCCCGCGAGCTGCGGCGGATCGTCGCCCGGGCCATGACCAAGGACGTCGGCGCGCGCTACGAGAGCGTCGAGGCCCTCCAGCTCGACCTGCGCCGCTTCATGCGTGGCGGCGGCAACTTCCCCCGCCAGCGCTTCGCGGCCGGGGAGTGGATCATCCGCGAGGACGAGGTCGGCGACGCCGCCTACATCCTGGTCGCCGGGCAGTGCGAGGTCTTCAAGCTGATCGACGGGCGCTGGGAGTCGCTGCGCACCCTCGGCCCCGGCGACGTGTTCGGCGAGACGGCGATCCTCGCCTCGACCCCGCGCACCGCGAGCGTGGTCGCGCTGACCGAGGTCCACACCATGGTCGTCACCCGCGAGGTCCTCGAGCGCGAGGTCGAGGGCATGAAGCCGTGGATGGGCGCGTTCATCCGCGCCCTCGCCCGGCGCTTCTCCGAGGCCGAGGAGAAGCGCCAGCTCGCCGCGGCCGCCCTCGCCGACAGGCCGCCCGCGCCCGAGATCGCCAACTTCGCGATGATGGTCCTCGACAGCTGGGGCAGGTGGGACCGCGATCTCGGCGCGACCATGAGCCTTCGCCGGCTGTGCGGGGCCATCAAGACCAACTTTGCGATGACCCAAGACGCCGTGCTCGCGGCCCTCGACGACTACCCGCAATTCACCATCGACCGCGAGCGCGACGTGATCGGCCTACGCGACAAGCGAGCGCTGCGCGAGGCCCTGACCGGCCAGCTGCGCTGGTAGCCCCTACTTTTTGGTGGAGTTCGCGTTGTCCTGGCCGAGCCCGGCCCCGGACCACCCGAGCTTGGCGCTGAGCACCTGGAACACGCTGGCCTGCGCGGGGACGAGGCGAAGAGGCTGCTCGCAGGTCCGCAGCTCGATGCGATCGCCCCGCTCGAGCTCGATCTTCCACTGCCCGTCGACGGTCAGGTAAGCGTCTGCCTCGCCGCCCGTGGGCCCGACCCAGGTGACGTCGACGCCGTCGTGGGCCGAGACCACCACCGGGCGCAGCGTCAGGCTGTGCGGGCAGATCGGCGTGATCGTGAAGGTCTCGGTGCCGGGGGCGACGATCGGGCCGCCGGCCGCGAGGTTGTAGGCCGTCGAGCCCAGCGGCGTGGTGACGATCAGCCCGTCGGCCTTGTAGGTGGCGAGGTCGTGGCCGCCGACCCGCGTCGCGAGGCGCAGCAGCCGGGGGATCTGCCCGTGCTTGATGTAGACGTCGTTGACCGCCGTCTCCTGACCAAAGCGCTCGCCTCGGCGCAGGACCTCGACCTGCATGCGCTGGCGCGGCTCCCAGCTCAGCCGGCCGGCGAGCGCGTCGGCCAGGGCCTCGACGATCTGCTCGCGGCCGTAGGCCGACAAGAAGCCGAGGTCGCCGAGGTTGATCCCGAGCACCGGGACGTCGAGGTCGGCGACCCAGCGGCTCGCCCGGAGCAAGGTCCCGTCGCCGCCGAGGGCCACGGCGAGATCGAAGTCCGCGGGCAGGGCCTCGAGATCGACGGGCACGACCTCGTCGGGGAGCTCGAGCCAGGGGTTGTCGCGCTGCTCGTGGACGTGGGTCGGCACCGCGACCCCGACCCCGCGCTCGACCAGCCACGCCGCCGCCTCACTCGTGGACGGGAACGCGGCGGGGCCATCCTCGCGCGGATAGAGCAGGATTCGCCGCGCCGGCGCGATGGAGTGCAGGGGGAGCAGCACGAGACGACCTTGATGCGCGAGCCGAGCGCCCGGGGGCTCCCGAGCTCAGCTCGCCTCGGGGGCGTAGAGGTAGCCCTGATGCTGGAACAGGCAGATCTTGCCGCCGCCCTCGCTGCGCGCCCGCTCGAGCGCCGCGCCGACGAGGTCGATCAGATCCTGGACCGAGTGCGTGTCCTTGTTGGGGAAGAAGGACACGCCCACGCTCACCGTGCAGCGCAAGTTGGGCTCGGCGTCGAGGACCAGCTTGCTGGTGTCCAAGGAGATCCGCTCGGCGACCGCGAGCGCCCCCGGGAAGTGGGTGTTGGGCAGCAGCAAGATGTAGCCGCGCTCGTCGAGGCGGAACACCAAGTCGATCTTGCGCACGCTGATCTCGATGACGTCGCGCAGCGATCGCACCAGCCCGGCCACGGCCTCGGAGGAGTGGCGCTTGAGCAGGGTCTCGAAGTTGTCGAGCTCGACGCGCAGGCAAGCCAGGGGATCGCTGTAGCGCTCGGCGCGATCGAACTCTTCTTCGGCCCGACGGGTGAAGGCCTCGTTGAGCACCCGCGAGCCCTTGGACTCTCCGTCGCCGCGCGAGCGAGCGCTGGCCGCCGGGGCCACGGGGACCTCTTCGGGCGGCTCCTCGTCGCCGCCCTCGGCCGCCGCCCGCTCGGCGATGACCTTGCGCGTGCGCAGCAGCGCCTCGACCCGGGCGCGCAGCTCTTCGGCGTCGTAGGGCTTGCCCAGGTAGTCGTCGGCGCCGCTTCGCAGCCCCTCGACCCGGGCGTTCACCGAGTTGCGGGTGCTGACCATGATCACCGGCAGGTAGTTGCCCTGCGCCTTGGCCTTGAGGATCCGACAGGTCTCCAGCCCGGTGAGACGGGGCATCACGACGTCGAGGAGGACGAGGTCGGGACGCTCGCGCGCGAACACTTCGAGCGCCTGCTGGCCGTCGACAGCTTCGGCCACGGCATATCCGGCCTCCTCGAGCGCCGAGCGCGCAGCCGCACGTTCGACCGAGGAATCGTCTGCGACGAGTATCTTCGCGCGTGGCGTACTCATTGACTCCCGCGATTATGGACCTTCGAGGGCCTCCCGCACAGCCTTACATTTCATCCCGATCGCCAAAGCCATCCAGTGTCGTCGCGGTCACGCTCCGATCTCCCCACCTGGAGCCGTGCACTTCGCGTGGATCCACACATGGACCGCCGAATTCGAGTCCGCGACCAGCGCAAGGCCCCGAGAACGCCGCTGGAAGTCTCCAGACTTCCCATGGTAAACGTTCCCGCCTCGGTCAGCTCTCGTCCGTGACCCCGCAAATGGGGTCACGAGACTGCTTGACACCCTAAAACCCCTCCTCTAAATCTCTCCGTCCCATGGGTACCCCCTACCCCAATCCGGCCGACATCGAGCGCGCGTGGCTGATCATCGATCTCGAGGGTCAGACCGTCGGTCGCGCCGCGTCGAAGATCGCTAGCTTGCTCCGCGGCAAGCACAAGCCTACCTTCACGCCGCACCTCGACGCCGGCGACTTCGTGGTCTGCATCAACGCCGACAAGGTCCGCTTCACCGGCAACAAGCTGGATCAGCAGACCTACAACAAGTTCACTGGCTTCCTCGGCCACATGAAGACCCGCACCGCGCGGGAGATGCTGGCCAAGAAGCCCGAGGTGATCATCAGCAGCGCCGTCAAGCGCATGCTCCCCAAGGGTCCCCTCGGCCGCAAGACCTTCAAGAAGCTGAAGGTCTACGCCGGCGCCGAACACCCCCACGGCGCGCAGAACCCCCAGCCCTACCAGCTCTGAGCGAACCGTCATGAAGTACTACGCGACCGGCCGGCGCAAGACCGCCATCGCCCGCGTCTGGCTGATGCCCGGCGAAGGCAAGATCACCATCAACCGCCGCGACGCCGAGGACTACCTCACGCGCGCGACCAACATGAAGTTTGTCGAGCAGCCCCTGCACGCGACGGGTACCCGCGAGCAGTACGACATCTGGGCCACCGCCAAGGGCGGCGGGCTCTCCGGTCAGGCTGGCGCCGTCCGCCTCGGCATCGCTCGCGCCCTGCTTCGGGTCAACGGCGAGTTCCGTGGTGAGCTCAAGGCCGAGGGTCACCTGACCCGCGACCCCCGCAAGAAAGAGCGCAAGAAGTACGGCCGCCGTGGCGCTCGCGCGCGCTTCCAGTTCAGCAAGCGCTAGTCGCCCCGCCGCTTCGGCAAAAAAAGCCCTCGCCACCGCGAGGGCTTTTTCGTTTTCGAAGCGTCGCTCGCTGCCGCGCCCCACCCGCTCGCGCTCGGACGATCCTGGCACCCGAGCCAGGGCTGCTCCAGACGCGCCTCGGCGAGCCCAGCTCTCCGCCCGAGCTGCTGCGCTGGCGCTCGGCGGGCGCGCTCGGGCTCGGGCTCTCTCCAGCGACGCACTCGGATGCGCGCAGCGCCTGCGCGCACGAAAAAGAGCGAGGCCCCTCGGCCTCGCTCTCCTCGCTTCGACCCGCGCCTGCTCGCGTGCAGGCGCCTGGGCCTCGCTCAGGCCCCCTCGGGGATCCCTTCCACCTTCTGGTCGCCGATCACCTCGAGCTCCCCTGGGCAGTCCAGCGCCTCGAGGAAGGCGACGAGATCCGCGATCTCCTCGTCGCTGAGCTTGGTGTCGCGCAGGTTCGGGTCGAGGGTCGGAGCCTTGGCGTTGCCGCCCGCGGCCATGTAGCGCACGGCCTCCTCGAGGGTCGCGGTCCGGCCGTCGTGGAAGTAGGGCGCGGTCTGGGCGACGTTGCGCAGCGTGGGCGTGCGGAACTTGTAGTTCTCGGCCTCGCTCCCGGCCGGCTTGCCGTGGCCGACGTCGGCGCCCTCGATCAGCTTGCCGGCGTCGTCGTAGGCCAGACCGACGTCGTGGAAGATCCCGTCGCTGAAGCTCTCACCGTTGTGGCAGACGCTACAGGCGGCCTTGCCGCGGAAGAGATCCCAGCCGCGCTTGGCCGACTCGCTGAGCTCGCCCTCGTCGTAGGGGGTGCCGCCGCACAGCAAGGTGCGCTCGTAGGCCGAGAGCGCCTTGGCCACGTGGTCGGGCTCGACCTCGGCGCCCTCCTCGAGGCCGAAGACCTCGGTGAACTGCTCGGCGTACTCGGGCAGCGCGCCGATCTCCTTGGCCTTGGCGGCGAGGGCATCGGCGCCCACGCCCATGTTGCCGCCCTTGATCGCGCCGAGGGCCTGGGCCTCGAGATCCGCCGCGCGCCCGTCCCAGTACAGCCCCTTTTGGTGGTAGCCGACGTTCCAGATCGTCGGCGTGTTGCGAGTCAGGGGCTTGTCGCCGGCGCCCAGGGCCAGCTTGCGGCCGTCGGCGTTGCCGAGCTCGTTTTGGTGGCAGGAGTAGCAGCTGCGCGAGCCGTCGCCGGACAGGCGCTTGTCCATGAAGAGCTGGTGGCCCAGGGCGACCTTCTCGGCGCTCATCGGGTTGTCCTCGGGGATCGGCGGGGGTTCGCTGAGGCCCTTGGGGAGCTCCCAGGCCCACTCGCCCGGCTTGCCGGCTTCTGCACCTGCGTCCTCGCCCTTGTCGGCCTCGCCGCCCTTGTCCGCCTTGTCGCCCTCGTCCGCCTTGTCGCCCTCGGCCTTCTTGTCTGCCCCGACCTTGCCCTGATCCCCGCCCTTGCATGCGGGGGCCATGGTCAAGATGGAGGCGATCGAGAGCACGAACAGCGATGTCGAGCGAGCGCGAGTCATGGTGGCTCGACCATACCCGCTCCCCCCGCCAGCGGCCAGCCACCGACCCATCGGCGCGCCTAGTCCAAGCCCAACCAGGCACGGCGCAGTCGCAGCTGCTCGGCGCTCACCACGTCGAGATCGACGATCTCGAAGCGCGGCTCACCACCCTTCACCGGTACGATCTCGAGCTCGAGGGTCCGACCGCCGCGCTCGACGCTGAAGCGCGCCGGCTCGCCGATCTCCAGCCCGTCGAGCACCCGCCAGTAGCTCGAGCTGTCCACCGCGTGGCCGTTGATCGCCGTGATCACGTCGCCCCTCCCCAGCCCGCCGCGGTCGCCCGCGCCCTCGCGCTCGACGCTGGTCACCACCATGGTCTCGCCCCGGCGCCCGACCTTCGCGTCGATCCACGGCCCGGGGCTCGCCACGCTGCGCTCGAGCCGATAGCCGGCGTGGGCGAGGTAGCGATCGTAGTCGACCTCGACGGTGCCGCGGACGTAGTCGCGGAAGATCGCCCGGATCGCGTCTTCGCCACGGCCGCCGCCGAGCTCGTCGACGACGGCCTGCTCGAGCTCCTCGGGGCTCAGACCCAGGCCGGTGTCGCGCCAGCGCTGCCACAGCGTACGAAAGAGGGTGTCGGTGCTCGCCTGACCGCCGCTTTGGGCGCGCAGCTCGAGGTCCAGGATCAGCCCCAGGGCCGCGCCCTTGTCGTAATAGGAGAAGTAGGCGTTGTCGTAGTCGTCGGGCTTGGCCCAGGTCTCCCAGGAGCTCTGCTCGACGGAGAGCTGCGTGTGGCCGGGGCGGCTCTCGACGCCGGCGATCCGCTTGGCGAGGTCGACCCGCGCCTGAGCCTCGTCGATCAGCCCGGCGCGGCGGTTGATCAGGATCGTGTAGTAGCTGGTGAAGCCCTCGGAGAACCACAGCATCGTGGTGTGGACCTCGCGGTCGTAGTCGAAGGGGCCGAGCACCGCGGGGCGGATGCGCTTGACGTTCCACAGGTGGAAGAACTCGTGGGCCGTCACCGCCCAAAAGCGCTCCAGGCCGCCGCCGCTGAACTTCCATGGGTCGTGGCCGATGACCGTGGAGTTGCGGTGCTCGAGGCCGCCGTGGCCGTCCGGGCGCAGGTGATAGATGAAGGTGTAGTCGCGAAAGGGGATCGCCGTGTCCGGCGGGCCGAACACCGCCACCGCCGCCTCGCAGATCTTCTGGATCTGCTCGCGCAGCGCGTCGGCGTCGTAGCTGCCCTCGCCGGCCATGACCACGCGGACCGGCCGACCGTAGAGATCGAAGCGCAACACGTCGACCTCGCCGGCGTGGACCGGGGCGTCGATCAGCGCGTCGAAGTCCTCGGCCCAAAACCGGCGCCCGCGCTCGCTGCCGCGGGCCTCGGGGTGGGCCGCCAGCCCGGTGATCACCTGGGCGGCCTTGCCCCCGGGCGGCGACTCGACGCGCAGATCGATGGGCACGTCCTCGTGGCCGCGGAGGCTCATGAACAGGTAGGCCGCGTTGAAGAAGCCCGCCGCGTCGTCGAGGTGGCAGCTGTCGATCTCCACGGACTCGCCGCAGTAGACCTGGTAGGACAGCTCGAAGTCCTCACCGCCATGCTCGACCTCCCAGTCGTTCTCATCGAGCTTGGAGACCGGCAAGACCCGCTCGGCGATCGCCCGGCCCCGCCCATCCAGGGGGTGAGCGATCACCCCACGTACGTTGCGGTGGGCGTCGGTCAGCGCGTAGGCCCCGGGGTTCCACTTGGGCAGTGAGAGCACCGCCCGCTCCCCCGGCAGATCGGTGAAGCGCAAGGAGAGCGCGAACTCGTGGCGATGGGGCGCCGCCATGTCCACGCGGTAGTCGAAGCTCGGGCGCTCGCGGGCCACCTCGGCAGCAGGCGCCGCATTCGCGTCCGCCCGCGCGAGGGCCAGGGTGCACGCCGCGATCGAGATCGAGGACAACAAAGAGATCGGAGAGACCGGGGAGCTCGCGCCCTGCATGGCCGCAGGATAGCCCCTGCGCCCTCGTGCCTACATCGAGCAGCAAACGCGGGGTATACCTTGAGACGAATGGTCTCCGGCGGAAGGGATTCCAACGACGGTCAGAGCTCCGGCCTGCGCCCGGGCGAGCGCTTTGCCGGTCGTTACCAGATCGAGGCCCTCGTCGGTCGCGGGGGCATGGGCTCCGTCTACCGGGCCCACGATCTCGAGGTGGGTGAGCGCGTCGCCCTCAAGACCCTCGACATCGCCGACAACCCCGACGCCCTCGAGCGCTTTCGCAGGGAGGTCCGCCTGGCCAGGCGGGTCACCCATCGCAACGCCGCGCGGACCTACGACCTCGGCGAGCACCGCGGGCTGCGCTACCTGACCATGGAGTTCGTCGAGGGCGCGAGCTTGCGCCAGTGGCTGCGCCAGCGCCCGAGCCTGGGCGCGCGCCTCGAGATCGCCGAGCAGCTGTGCCAGGGGCTGGCGGCGGCCCACGCCGCCGAGGTCGTCCACCGCGACCTCAAGCCCAGCAACATCCTGGTCGAGGCCCGCGGCCGCGCGGTGATCACCGACTTCGGCATCGCCCGGACCAACACCGAGCGGACCATCGGCCAGACCGGCAACCTGCTCGGGACCCCGGCCTATATGGCCCCCGAGCAGGTCGAGGGCAGGCAGAGCACCGCGCGCAGCGACCTCTACGCCTTTGGGCTGATCCTCTACGAGATGCTCACGGGCGCCCTGCCCTTCACGGCCGACAACCCCTTCGCCCTGGCCATGGCCCGCCTGACCCGCGACGTCGATCTCGAGCACCCGGCGATCCTCGCCCCGCTCGCACCCGTGCTCGCGGTCTGCCTCGCCCGTGACCCCGACGCGCGCGCGTCCTCGGCCGACGAGGTCGCGCGGGCTCTGGCCAGCGCCCGACAAGCCCTCGCGGAGTTGGGCGCGCTCGCGAGCGTGCTCGAGCGCGGCGACGAGGGCGACAGCGAACTCGGCGAAGGCGAGCCCGACGAGGGCGACAGCGAATTCGGCGACACCCAGGCGACCCGCGCCGCCCTCGGCTCGACATCGCTGAGCGTCCACCAAAGCGGGCCGCAGACGGAGCTCGCGACCGCCTTTGGCACCCCCGCCCCGGCCACGACCACGGCCCAGCGCGCGCCCAAGGCCCTCGCCGTGCTCCCCTTCCGCTACCGCGGCCCCAGCGAGCACGACTACTTCGCCGACGCGATGCTCGAGGAGCTCACGGACCTGCTGTCCATGACCCGCGGCCTCGAGGTCCGCGGCTCGGGCACGACCGGGCGCTACGCCGATCCAGCCGGGGCCCGGGATCCCCAGACCATCGGCGAGGAGATCGGCGTCGACGTGATCGTCGACGGCACGATCCAAGTCGGCGGCCCGCGCCTGCGCATCGCCGCCCGCCTGCTCGACGTGAGCAGCGGCTTTCAGCTGTGGAGCGAGCGCTTCGACGGCCAGCTCACCGACGTCTTCGAGCTCCAAGACCGCATGTGCAAGCGCATCGCCGAGGCCCTGCGCGTGGAGCTGGAGGTCATCTCTCACCAGGGCCTGCGCGATCCCGAGGCCCTCGAGCACTACATGCGCGCGCGCCAGGCGAAGCTGCGCTGGCGCATGCATGGACCCGACGGGGCCGTGGCCAGCTACCGCGCCGTGCTCGAGCGCGTGCCCGACTTCGCCCCGGCGATCGCGGGCCTGGCCTTCAGCCTGATCCGCGCCGGCTTCCTGCCCAGCCACGAGCCGATCGACTGGGAGCGAGAGACCGCCGAGGCGATCGAGCGCGCCCTGAAGGAGGCCCCCCACCTGGCCGAGACCCAGGTCGCCGCCGCGTCGTGGAGCATCCAAAACGCGGACTTCCGCGACGCAGCCCTCAAGCTCCGCGAGGCCCTGCGCATCGCCCCGACCTGCGCCATCGCCCACGAGTACCTCGGCCGCCTGCAGATCGAGGGCCCCAAGCCCGAGCGCGGCCGCGCCCACCTCGAGCTCGCCTACGAGCTCGACCCGGCCCTCGACTGGTGCCTGGGCGACCTCGCCCGCTACAGGGCCCTGCGCGGCGACCTCGACGGCTACGACGCCCTGATGGCGCGGCTGTTCACGACCACCGAGCGCCAGCTCGCCCCGGGCATGCTCCACGAGATGCGCGTCGGGGCCTGGTACCGCGACCGCGGCCGCATCGAGCGGGCCCTCGACGCCCTCGATCCAAACTCCGACGACCGCATGACCCAGATGATCCGCGGCTACGCCCCGCCGCTGCTGCGCCCCTACGACCCCCAGGCCCTGGCCGCCGAGCACGAGCTGCTCCAGCAGGCCTCGGCCAACAGCCGCCTGCGCAGCTACCTGGCCCAGCTCGCCGCCGAGCAGACCGCCTTTCACCGCGACGCCGAGGCCACCTTGGGGCACCTGCGCCGGGCGGCCGACATGGTCCTGAGCGACATCGACTGGCTCGACCACTGCCCGCTCCTCGATCCCCTGCGAGACGATCCTCGCTTCCGGGCGATCCGCGCCACCGTCTACGGGCGCTGCAAGCTGATCTGGGCGAGCTGAGCTGAACGAGTACGCGCGCCGGCGCGCTGGCGGTCTATGGCAAAGCGGCTTGGGCGAAGGTAGATTCGGCGCCCCGTGGCCGACGAGTCGACGATCCGCGCCGAGAGCCCGCGCCGACCGCCGGTCGACCGGGCGCAGCGCCTGGTCCTCCTCGGCCTGCTCGCCCTGGCCGCGCTCGTGCTCTTCCCCGGCCTCGGCGCGACGGGGCTGTGGAGCGAGGGCGAGCTCCCGATCCTCGACCGCAGCCTGGCCGCGCTCGGCGAGCCGCGCTCGGACCTCGTGCGCAGCCCCTGGCTCCCCGACGCCCTGCGCACCTGGGCCTTCTCGCTGTGGTCGACGGACGCGGGCCTGCGCCTGCCGGGCGCCCTCGCGGGCGTCGGCCTCGTCGCGCTGACCGGGCTCTGCGCCCGGGCCATGGGCTGGTCGGCGCGCTGGGTGGCCGTATCCGGCTGCGCCGCCCTGGCGCTCCCGCTGCTGCTGGTCGGCGCGCGCACGGTGCTCGGCGCGGCCACCGGCGAGCTGTGGATGAGCGCGGGCGTGCTCGCTGCGCTCGCGGCCGTCGACCGCTCGCCGGCCGCGGCCACCCGCAAGCCAGGCGTGCGCCTGGGCCTGGGCCTGCTCGCCCTCGCCTGCCTGCTCGCGTCCACGGCCTCCTTGGGCATCGTCCTCGGCGGCGCCCTGCCGCTGCTGCTGATCGCCCTCGCCGATCTACCTCGCGCCGGCTCGTCCCAGGCCTTCGAGCTCCCCCGCGCCGCGGTCATCGCCGCCTGGACCGGGGCCGCGGTCTGCGGCTTCGCGGGCCTGTGGCTGATCACCAAGCAGGGCGAGGGCTACATCCCGCTGCTCGGCGCGGCCAAGGATCTCGGCTTGGCCGAGGACCCGACCCGGCGCCCCTTCTCGGCCACCCTCGAAGAGTACGGCTACCAGGTCTTCCCGCTCACGGGGCTGATCGCGGCCGGCCTGCTCAGCCCCGGCCGCGGGCGCTGGGCCGCGCTGTGGCTGGGCGCGGCGCTGATCCTCACCAGCGCGTGGTCGCAGGTCTATGGCCCCACGCCGGCGCCCGTGGTCGTCCCCTCGGCGCTGCTGGCCACGGCCGCCGTCGAGCGCATCCTCGACCCCGACGAGCCCATCGCCGCCCGGCGCCTGCTCCTGGCCTGCGCCCTGCTCGGCGCGCTGATCCTCGGCAAGGACGCCGGGCGCACCCCCGAGCAGGTCGCCTCGCCCCTGCTCGTCCTCAACCCGCTCGAGTTCCCCGGGGCCTGGCTCGAGCTCGACGTCCGCCTGCCCAGCCTGGCCAAGCGCTTCGCCGCGCTGCTGCTCCTCGCCCACCTCGTCGCGCCCCCGAGCCAGGACCAGCTGCGCTGGCGCGAGAGCCGGGACACGCCGTGGTGGCTGCGGCGCTGGCAGGGGATCGAGGCCGCCCTCGACCGCCTGCTCACCAGCCCGCGCAACGCCTCGGGCCTCGACCGAGCGCGCCGCGGCCTGCCCCTGGCCATGGTCGTGGTCGCGCTCCTCGCCCACGCCAACGCCTATGGCCGCGTGCTGCTCCGCGAGCTCGGCGAGCAGCTCTCGCTCGCCGCCCCGCTCCAGCGCTGGCTCGAGGGCATCCACGACGGCTCGATCCCGCACCCCGAGCTCGGCCTCTACCGCATCGACGACCCCGGCCTGACCCGCTACGGCCCCGGGCCCAAGCGCGAGGTCTTCCTCTCGACCCACACCGACCTCGACAGGTGGCACTTCGACGACCGGCCGCGGACCACCTTGATCCGCCGCCGCGACCTGCCGGCGACCTTCAGCAAGTCGCGCAAGCAGGACGAGCCCTTCCATGTGCTCGACGACAGCAGCCACCGCTACGCGCTGATCGCCAACTTCCTGCCCCCCGGGCGCGAGGACCAAAACCCCTTCCTCGACATCGCGCTGACCCCCGAGCAGGCCCCGAGCCTGGCCAACGAGACCCTCGTCGCCTGGGAGCCCTACGTCGAGCTGATCGCCTGGGAGATCGACGGCCCGGTCCACCGCGGGAGCCACTTCACCTTGCACATGCTCTTTCGCGTCGAGCGCCCGCTGCCCGCCGGGGCCCAGCTCTACGCGCGCCTGCAAAAGGGCAAGGTCAGCCGCGTGGGCGCCGTGCCCCACGAGCTCACCGACGGCGTCCTCCCGCCCAAGTTCTGGCGCGCCGGCGACATCATCCACAACCGCCTCGAGCTCGAGGTCCCCTGGCTCGAGATCATGCCCGGCGAGCACGACCTGATCGTCGGCCTGCGCCGCACCGAGAAGGCCAACATCCAGATCTCCACGCCCGCGGAGGACGTCGGCGAGCACGGCGTCGAGCTCAAGGGCAGCAAGCACGAATTCGCGATCATCGGCCAGGTCGAGGTCGCCTGGTGAGTCGCTCTAGAGCGGCGATCGGTTTGAAGGCGCGCCGTCAGGTGCGTCTGGGCGGCTCCGTGGCGAGGAGCGAGGCCGAAGCTGTGGTGGACCCACTGCGAGCGCCGAGCGACAACGACCACGGGGCCTCCCAGATGTGCCTGGCGGTGCGAATTCAAACCGGTCGCCGCTCTAGAGCGGCTCAAAACGTTGGGCAGGGATCGGGGTCGCAGGCGGGGCCGTCGATGCCGCCGCAAGCGTCGATCAGCGACGGCCCGCTCTGATCGGCGAGCCCGAGCACCTCTGACCAATTCAGCAGCTCGTTGTTGGCGATCTCCAGCGTGCTCAGGTCGCTCAGCCCGGCCAGGCCGTCGAGGCTGGTGAGGCTCGCCGCCCACCAGATGCGCAGCGTATCGATGGTGGTCACGGCCTGCGCCCCATCGAGGCTGACGAGCGCGGAGACCTGCCCGCTACAGTGATCGAAGCCGATCTCGAGCTCGCCGATGCGCGCGACGTTGTCGATGCCCGCGAGGTCGACGAGGTTCATGTTGTCGATCAGCCGCAGCGAGTCGAGCTCCGCGAAGCTCTCGAGGCCGCCGAGGTCCTCGAGCGTGGCGTTGCGGGCGATCTCGACGCCCACCAGCTGCTCGGCGCAGCAGGCCGAGAGCCCGGCGAGGCCGCCGAGCGCGTCGTTGTCGGCGACCACGAGCTCGAGCGGGCCGCCGGCGGCGATCAGCTTGGGCAGGCCGACCAGGCTCGGCAAGACGTCGTTGCCGGAGACCTCGACCCGGCTGGGGCTGAGCCCGTCGGGGAGCCCAGCGAGCTCGACGAGCGCGTCGTTGTTGGAGATCGTGATCTCGTCGATCCAGACCAGCCCGCCGAGGCCGTGGAGGTCGGTGAGCTGGTGGTTGCGGCGTATGTGCAGCCAGCTGACGTGCTCGAGCTGCTCGAGGCCGCTCAGCGAGCTCAGCTCGAGGTTGCCGACGATGGTCAGCGAGCCGCCCACGTGGCGCAGGTTGGAGAGCAGCTCGAGGTCGCTCAGCGTCGTCGTTGGGCCGACGGTGAGGTCGCCGAGCACCTCCTGCACGCAGGCGACGCTCGCGCGATCGCTGGTCTCGATCACCTCGAGGTGATCGACCACGGCCTTGCAGTCCAGCGAGCCTCCGGACTCGCCGCTGCCCTCGTCCTCCGTCGACTCGGCCTCGCTGCCCCCCGACTCGGCCTCGTCGGCGGTCTCCCCGAAGCCCACGCCCTCGTCGTAGGTCGGCGCGGTCCGGCCCTCACACCCGATCCCAAAGAGCGCCAGCGCGCTCGAGTAAGCTACGCGCAGGCACCAGCTATCCGGCGAGCCGAGCACGGTGAGCAAGGCTAGCATGAAGCGATGCGGAGGCCGCAGAAGACAATATGTCGGATGCAGACCGACACGTAGACGCGCCCGAATGCCGTCTACGGCCGCATCTGGCACCCAACCCCACCCACTTCACGCGCTCGTGACCCGGGCCCTCGCCCTCGCCCGCCGGGCCCGGCGGCGCCACCACTGGCGAGCACCCTCGACCAGCATCGACCCGCTGCGCACGCTCGACGACCCGAGCCCGAGGCCCGCGTCCCAAAGCCCGAGTCGAGACCACGACGAAGACCAGCGCCGCGCCGACCCAGCGCCCGCGGAGCTCGACGCCGGACCTCGCCTGCGCACGCGCGCCTGATCGGCGGCGCCGCCTGATCGGCGGCGCCGCCCCCTCGCCGATCACGCAGTACACCACCGAGCCGCGCTCCCGCCTCGCGCAGCCTGTGCCCCACGGTGACGCGGCCTCACTCTATGTGTCGACGAGGCGTCAGTCACCCCCCTCCCGCGCCCTTGGAGACACTCGCGCGAAGGACACGCTCTGCTCGGGATCGCCAGCCCAAGCACCCCTACGAGCCAAGCACGAGCCAAGCACGAGCCAAGCACACGCGCCCTTCGGCCAGCTCTCGGAGCGCTCGACGCCACGCCCATAGGCGACAATGTCGATTACGAATGCGCCGGATTGTGTACGGTCGAGGCCGCCCAGATCAGCGCGGGCGCCCCGACTCTTCCCTCGCGCCCGCCAGCCGCTACACTTTTGCGGCATGCCCACTGACGCCGAACTGCTCGATGCCTGGCGAGACGGCGATCGCCGTGCGGGCAAGCTGCTGTTCGCGCGCTACTTCACCGCCGTAAACCGCTTCTTTCGCAACAAGGTCGGCTCCGAGTCCCAGGACCTCGTCCAAAAGACCTTCCTGGCCTGCGTCGAGGGCGTGGATCGCTACCGCGGCGAGGGCAGCTTCCGCAGCTGGCTGTTCGCGGTCGCCTACAAGCAGCTGTGCAAGCACTACCGGGCCAAGGCCAAAGAGCAGGCCCACCTCGACCTCCAGCGCGTGTCGGCCTACGAGTTCGACGGCACCCCCAGCCGCATGCTCGCCCGCAAGCGAGAGGAGCGGCTGCTGCTCGAGGCCCTGCGCCGCATCCCCGTCGACTTCCAGGTCGCCCTCGAGCTGCGCTATTGGGAGCAGATGACCGACGTCGAGATCGCCGCGACCCTCGACCTCCCCCTGGGCACCTTCAAGAGCCGGATCCGCCGGGCGCGTCAGCTCGTCACCGAGCAGGTCACCTTTCTCGCGGCCTCGCCCGAGGAGCTCCAGAGCACGATCAGCAGCCTCGAAGACTGGGCCGAGCAGCTGCGCGACATCACCACCGCGGACTCCTGAGCGGCGCGACCGCGACCCTGCTCCCGCCTGATCCCGCCCGCCTGATCCCGCCCGCCTGATCCCCCCGTCTGCGCCCGCGCCCCACGACGCGGTGACGCGGCACCAGGCGGCCGCCGAGTCACGACCTCCGGCCACGCGCGAGCCGGCGCAACCTCGCCCGGTCGCCCTCGCCAGGCGACGCGATCGCCCAACCATCGGCCCTGTTCCTGGGCGTCGGCCTCCACCGACCTCTCGGCCAAGACCCGCAGCGCCCACGGGCCTCTCGCTGCGCCACGGCCGGGGCGCCAGCGTCACCGCACGCAGCGCTGATCGACGCTCTCGACTGCGCCCAACTTTGCCCTGAAAAGCGCCGCCATTCACCGCCAGGACGCAGATTGGCCTGCGCCAGGGCGAACGCCAACGGCCACCTCCGCGACCACTTTGCCAGCACTTGGGACTGGTCGATTCGCGGGGAGAAGGTGTCAATATGGGGTGATCCTTCAATCAAAAGAAGCGAAAGAGCGAGCGTCCTTTTTGCCAATTTAGTCTTAATCCAAACAAGCCATTTGGGTACGGCGCACATGAACACACGAGTCAGTTGTTCTCGTGTGGTCCCCCCAGAGGAAAAATCATGCGCACGATCGAACGACTGTTGGCCTGCACCCTCCTCACGAGTGGCTGCGCCGTCGACGAGGCAGGCCTCCTGGACGGCTCGGAGGGCCTCTACGCCCCCTACGAGCTCGACGCCGGCCTCGACCCCACCCCGGAGCCAGGCGAGACCGCCGGCTCCCCCGCGAGCGTCTCCACCGGCACGAACGCCGAGTCACAGGCAATGGCCATTATCACCGCCCTCGCGGACTGCCCCGGATCCAATCGACTGATTGGGATCCTCGAAAACGACACTATCGAATGTGACCTCGACGGGACCATCCCCAAGTATTGGTCCGCCACTCCCCTGTTCTCGTCTGGCTCCCCTGCGCTCGAGGCCCTCTCCCCCAGCCTCCCCGCCGAGCTCGCCCGCTACTGCGTCTACGACTACGTCGGCCCCGAGGACGAGCTCGAGTCCGATGGCTACGCCGCGCTCTTCGAGGCGGTCGCGTCGAGCTCCCAGATGCCGCTCAATTCCCTCGGCGCCGACTGCCGCGGGCAGTTTGGCCAGAGCAACCTCTACGACGCCAGCGTCGGCGCCGAGCTCGAGCAGGCCTTCATGGCCAACATCGGCTGGGCCGAGGGCGAAGACATCGATCTCGCCTCCCCCACGCGCGCGCGCGTGGAGGTCGCCGTGCTCGACACGGTCTCCCCCGAGGTCGCGAGCGACCCCGAGCTCCAGCCGAACAACGCCCACGGCCTGCACATGGCGGCGCTGATCCGCGCGATCGACTGCCCCGCGCAGCGCAGCGAGTGCCTCGACGACGTCCGCAGCGTCCTCGCGCTCCCGCGCGCGGACTGGGACGCCGCGGCCGACTGGACCCGCGGCGGAAAGCTGGGCACCCACGCCGACCTCGCCATGGCGGTGTTCGAGGCGGCCGCGAGCTGGCGACAGCGCCGCGAGACCGACCCCAAGGGCACGCCCCCGCGCCTGGTCATCAACCTGAGCCTGGGCTGGAACCTGCTCGGCGACGCGAGCACGGATCTCACCCGGGGACCCGCGGCCTCGACGCTGGCGGCCATGCGCTACGCCTCGTGCAGCGGGGCGCTGATGCTGGCCGCGGCCGGCAACACCCCCGACGAACTGTGCCCCGAGCTCCACGCCGGCCCCCTGGCGCCGGCCAGCTTCGAGGAGCTCCCGGCCCCGAGCCTCAGCGAGTGCGCGGCGATGGGCTTTTTGTCCGACGATCCCTACCCGATCTTCGCCGACGCCGACGCCGATACCGGCGCCTACGTGCCGCTGACCCACGCCGTCGGGGCGCGCGACGAATTCGACCAGTCGCTGCTCAACTCGCGCCCCGAGTCGACCCCCCGCCTCGTCGCCCTCGGCACCAACGCGGTGCTCGACGCCAACGGCGCCGGCGACTCGCTCTCGGGGACCTCGGTCTCGACCGCGGTCGCCTCGGCGACGGCCGCCTTGCTGTGGTCCTACCAGCCCAAGCTGCGCCCCGACGAGGTCATGCAGCTGATCTACGCCAGCGGGTGGAACACCGGCGCGCTCGCGGACTTCGACCTGCTCGGCGAGAGCCCCGAGGTCCACCGGCTCTCGGTCTGCGCGGCCCTCGACGCGGCCTGCGAGGCCGGCAGCGCGAGCTGCCCGACGCTCGCCTGCGCCGCCGAGCCCCCCGCCGTCGACGGCAACCTCAGCGGCCTGATGACGGCGGTCAACGCCGTGCTCACCTCGCCCCAGACCAACATCGACGGCTACGAGCTCGACGAGGACGGCAAGGCCCCGGTCTGTGAGGAGAGCGCCCCGCTCAACAACCTCGCGACCACCCAGCCCGACATCCCGATCTGCTCGCGCTGCAACCTGACGATCAAGGCGGGCAGCACCGTCCGCGACGATCAGCTGTCGATGACCATCGTCTCGTCCTACGCCGGCTCCCTGGCCAGCGTCCGGCTGATCACCGCCGACGTGCTCGGCCAGCCCGAGTACCGCGACCTCGACTCGCTGGTCGTCGCCAGCCTCAACGCCCAGCCCGATCCGGTCGACGTCACCACGGTCACCCTCGAGGCCAGCGACGCCGTCTCGGCCTCGCTCCAGTTCACGCTGCTCAACGGGGCGGTCTACTCGAACGTGATCCCCATCCTCGAGGAGTAGCCCTCCATCTACGGTCAATCTGTCGGGACGTGCCAGCAGCCCGCGGGCCTCAGCGCCCGTGGGCTGCCTCGCACTTGGCGTAGCCGAGCTCGGCTTCGCGCGGCTCCTCGCCGAGCTCGCGCACGCGCTGATCGACCTTGAGGCAGGAGATCGTCGCGTCGCGCAGGGCCTGGGCCAGCTCGCTCGGGTCGCTGCGCAGGAGATCGAGGCGCCACAGGCGAGCGACGCCGTCGCCCGAGCCCGAGATCATCCGCCGGCCCTCGCGGTCGACGGCGAAGCTGGTGACCGCGTCCTGGTGCGCCGACAAGACGATCGCCGACGCCTCGCCGTCCAGGGTCCACACGCGGATGCTGTTGTCCTCGGAGATCGTGACCACGCGACCGTCGGCCAAAAACCGCGCTCCCCACAGCCCCTCGCTGTGCCCCGAGAGCGTGGCGAGCAGCGCCCCGTCGGCCACGCTCCAGACCCGCGCGTCGCCGTCGTAGGACGCGCTGACCACCCGCTCGCCCGCGGCGTCGAAGGCCACGGACCACACCGGCTTGCGGTGGCCACGGAGCGCGAGGGCGTGGGCCGCGTCCGCGTCGGGCCACAGGCGCACGCTCCCGTCCTCCGAGGCCGTGGCCAGGGTCTGCCCGTCGGGGCTGCGCGCGAGGCTGAGGATCCGCCCGGCGTGGCCGCCGAAGACCGCGACCAGCACGCCGCTGTCGGGATCCCACAGGCGCAGAGCCCCGTCCTCCGAGGCCGTGATGATCCGACCGAGCCCCCCCGACTCGCGAGGCGACTCCCAGTCGATGGCGTTGACGTGGCCGCCGTGGCCGTCGAGGGTCAGCAAGAGCTCGCCGCTGGAGACGTCCCAGACCCGCGCCTGCTCGTCGAAGGAGGCCGAGGCCAGGCGCCTGCCCGAGGCGTCGAAGGCCAGGTCCCAGACCCGGTCGCCGTGGCCCTCCAAGACCCGCGCCTCGCCGCCGCCCGTCGGCCACAAGAGCACGGCCCCCGACTCCGCGCCGGCGGCGATCAGCGAGTCGTCGGGGCTGAAGGCCAGCGAGTAGACCGAGCCCTGGCCCCCGCGCAGCGCCGCGAGCTCGCGGCCGCTGTCGACGGACCACAGCCGCACGCTGCCGTCGTGCGAGGCCGTCGCGACCCGCTGCTCGGCGGCGTCGAAGGCGATCTCGGCGACCTGAGCGCGGTGGCCGTCGAGGCGCTGCTGGAGGCGCGGGCGCTCGAGGTCCCACAGGCGCAGCTGGCCGTCGTAGGCGCCCGTGGCCAGCCAGCGCCCGGAGGGGTCGACCTCGACCCGAAGCACCGCCTGCGCGTGGCCGCGAAACACCTCGGGTGAGGCCGCGCCGTCGCTCGGCCACAGCCGCGCGTTGGCGTCGAAGGAGCCGCCGGCGACGGCCTCCCCCTCCCCGGCGAAGGACAGCGTCCAGACCTCGGGGCCGTCGGCCGCCAGCACCTTCGCAGGGGCGGCGTCGAAGAGCCCGTAGACCCGGACCTCGCCGTCGATCGAGGCGCTGGCGACCCGATCCCCGTAGAGGTCGAGGGCCGCGATCGCGTCGGCGTGGCGCGTCAGGATCGCCGCGCCCCCCCGGCCGAGCGACCAGCGGCGGACGGTGCCGTCGTCCGAGGCGCTGACGACCTCGTCCTCGCCGGCGAAGCGGGCGTGGAAGACGGCGCGCTCGTGGCCCTCGAAGCTGGCCAGGCGCGCGCCGTCGCGGACCCGCCAGACCATGACGCTGTGATCCCGCGACGCGCTGACCAGGCGCTCGCCCTTGGCGTCGAATTCGAGGTCGTGGACGTGGGCGCCGTGGCCCGCGAGCTCGCGGACCTCTCCGGTCGAGATCCGAGTGAGCTTGATGACCCCGTCTTTGGAGCCCGTCGCCAACATCCGTCCGCTCGGATCGAGAGCCACGGCGAAGAGCTCGTCGCCGTGCTCGGCGACGACCCGCGCGGGCTGACGATCGAAAGCGTCCCACAGCCGCGCCTGGCGATCCTTGGCGACCGAGGCCACCAGCTGGCCGTCGGCGCTGACCGCCATGCCGGTGATCTCCCGGGCGTGGGAGATGATCACCTCGCCCACGCCCTCGCGCACCGACCAGCGCCGGACCTCGCCGTCGTGCGAAGCCGTGTACACCGTCTGGGCGTCGGGCGTGAACGCGATGTCGATGATCACGTCGCGGTGGCCGTCGAGCACGGCGTAGCTCAGCGGCCGCCCGAGGATCTCGTTGGCCGCCGACACCCAGCGCTCCCCCGCCCGGGCCTCGCCCTCGACCTCGCGCAGGAGCATCGCCGCGATCGTCGGATCCTCGCGGTCGATCACGCCCTCGCGCGGGCGGTAGCGGCGATAGCCGCTCATCCGCGTGGCGTCCCGGGCCCGACGGGCGTCCCGGGTCGCCTGGCGAAGGCCACGCTCGCGCTCGAGGTCGAGCAGCTGCTCCATGAAGTCGTTCCAGTAGCGCTGGCGCGCGGAGGATCGCAGCCGCGCGCCGGCGAGCACGCCCGAGGCGATCAGCCCGGCGAGCGCCAGGGCCACGACCCCGCCGACCCGCAGGCGTCGACGACGGATGACCACGGGGTCCCGAGCGAGGGCGTCGAGCAGCGCGCGCATCGACGGCCAGCGCTGATCGGGGTCCGCCGAGAGCCCGCGCAGGACCACCGCGCGCAGCCACGCCGGGACCTCCGGGCCGCCCTCCCCGGGCTCGTCGACGGCCCCGGACATGATCTTCTGCGAGAGCGCCACGAAGTTCGGCGCGGCGAAGGGCCGGCGGCCGTAGAGCCCCTCCCACAGCGCGACGCAGAAGCTGAATTGATCGCTGCGCGTGTCGCCTCGGCCGCCGCCGAATTGCTCGGGCGCCATATAGGCCGGCGTACCCAGCAGCGAGCCGGTCTTGGTCAGCTGGACGTCGAGGCTGATCGCCGAGATCGTCTCGTCCGAGACGTCGGGGGCGAGCGTCGCAACCTCCTCGGCGGCGGCGTCCATGGCGTGGGCGAGGCCAAAGTCGGCCACGCGCACGCGCCCGTCGTCGCCAAAGAGCACGTTGTCGGGCTTGAAGTCGCGGTGGACCAGACCGGCGCCGTGGGCCGCGGCCAGACCCTCGCCCGCTTGCACGAAGGCCGCCACGACCTCCCGCCAGCCCCGGGGCTCCGCGGCCAGCCACGCCCGCAAGTTCGTGCCGCTGACGAACTCCATGGCCACGAAGATCTGCTCTTGGTAGCGCCCGACCTCGTGGACGGTGACCACGTTCGGGTGCGAGAGCCTGGCCATGGCCATGGCCTCGCGCTGGAGCCGGACGCTGGCCTCGTCGTCGTCGTCGGAGCGCCGCAGAAGCTTGAGCGCGACCCGGCGATCGAGCTGCTCGTCCCTGGCGACGTAGACGATGCCCATGCCCCCGGCGCCGAGGGTGCCGATGATCGTGTAGCGCCCGACACAAACCGGCGCCTCGGGCTCACCGAAGAGCGCCGTCTCGAGCTCGGCCCGCTGGCGGCGCGTCTCGATGCCCCAGCTGCCCTCGCTGGTGGTCAGCGGCGGCCGCGGCCACTCGTCGAAGCCGATGGAGTCACCGGACTTCGGCTCGCCTTCGTCGTAGTCGTCTCCCATTCGATGACGAGGCACGAGCATAGCAGCCCGAGCTGCGAGGCCGACTCGGGCCCATGAAACGCCATTTTACCGGTAAAAAAATGGCCGACCCCGCGCCTGCGGAGATCGGCCGTTGACTCGGGCAAAAAGGGCGCTCAGCCAGGCAGCTGTCCACCAGGGCCGTTGCCCATGGCGACGGCCTTCATGTGCTTGCTACGCACGATCAGGTAGACCGGCAGGCCAATGATGAGCAGCAAGAAGGTGAGCACGGCGTAGAGCACACCGTTGTCCACGCCCTTCTCCTGTGAATCCTTGTACACCCAGCCAGCGGCCGCGGCCGCAATGATGATTCCGACGAATTGCATGTTTCCCTGTGCCTCCTGCGCCGACTTGTACCAGCTCCAACGGACACGCGTCGAGCGCGTTTAGGCAAGACGACTATCGACCACGAAATCTGTAATCACACGCACGACCCCCAAGTGGCTCAAACGCTCCTCGTGGTCGCGGTCAAAAGCCCCCCAAAAGCCGACCTGCATGCCCCGCGCGACGTAGCGAGCCACCGTGGGCCGTGAGACCAAGCTGGCGTGCAGGTGGACCCCAGCGCATCCAAAACGCTGTCCACCGTCGGCGTGCAGCCACATTGGGCTGCGCACGTCCAGGTTCAAGACCAGCTCGTGAGTACAGCCGCGGGCAGACGCGGCGGCGAGCAATTCGTGATCGAAGCTGCTGAGGATGATCCGCTCGCGGCCAGAGGTCAGTGCCAAGGTCGCGTCGACCAGGGCCTCGCCCCCGCCCTCCTTGAGCTCGATGACCAGCCAGCGATCTTTTGGCCACTCGGCGAGCAGCGCCTCGAGGGTCGGCAGCGGATCGCCAAACACCCGGACCTCGGCGAGCTCGGCCTGGCTGAGGCCAGCGATCGAGCGCGGGTCGCCGGTCAGCCGCTCGAGGCGACGGTCGTGAAACAAGACCACGGTCCCGTCGGCGAGCAGGCGCGCGTCGACCTCGGCCCCGTCCAGGCCGACGGCCAGGCACTCCCGCAAGCCGCGGAGGGTGTTCTCGTGGCGCGGGTCCCCGCGGTGACCGAGGATGGTCAGCTCGGGGCGCTTGGCGCTCACGCGCGGCCCCCGATGCGGTCGAAGCCGCACAGCGGACGCAGGACCTCCGGGACGATCACGCTGCCGTCGGCCTGTTGGTAGTTCTCGAGGATCGCCACGAGGCCGCGCGAGGTCGCGATGGCCGTGCCGTTGAGCATGTGGACCATGCGCGGCTTGATCTTCTTGGCCTTCTTGGCGTCCGCGCCGGCATCGGCCTCCGCCTCGGGGCGGTAGCGAATCCGCAGGCGCCGGGCCTGGTAGTCCGTGCAATTGCTGGTACTCGTGACCTCGCCCCAGGCCCCGCGCCCGGGCATCCACGCCTCGATGTCGAACTTGCGGAAGGCCGGTCCCCCGAGGTCGCCGCTGGCGATGTCGAGCACCCGGTAGGGGATCTCGAGGCCCTGGAAGATCTCCTCCTCGATGGCCAGCATGCGCGCGTGCATGGCCTCGGAGATCCCGAGCTCGCCCTCGGTGAAGGCGAAGAGCTCGACCTTGGTGAACTGGTGCACGCGGTAGAGGCCGCGCGACTCTTGCCCAGCCGAGCCGGCCTCGGTGCGGAAGCAGTGCGAGAGCCCGGCGAGCAGCAGAGGCAGGCGCTCGCGCTCGAGGATCTCGTCGGCGAGCATGCCCCCCAAGGTGATCTCGGCCGTCCCGACCAGGCACAGGTCGGAGTTCTCGACGCTGTAGACCTGGGTCGACTCGCCGCGCGGGTTGAAGCCGAGGCCGTCGAGGATCTCGGCGCGCGCGAGGTCGGGGGTGGTGTGCAGGCGGAAGCCGTGCTTTTTGGCCACGCCCAGGGCGTAGCGCTGGAGCGCCATGTCGAGGAGCACGGCCTCGTTGACGAGGTAGTAGAACTTCTGCCCGGCGACCTTGGCCCCGGCCGCGAAGTCGACGAGGTCGAGGGCCTCGGCGAGCTCGAGGTGGTCCTTGGCCGCGAAGCCCTCGGCCTCGAAGTCGCGCCGCCGCCCCCAGGTCCGCAGCTCGCGGTGATCGTCGTCGGTGTTGCCGCGGGGCACGTCGGGGTGGGTGAGGTTGGGGATCCGCCGCCACGCCTGATCGCGGCGCTCCTGGACCGCCGCGACCTGCTCGGCGAGCTGCTTCTCGCGCTCGCGCAGCGCTCGGCCGGCCTCGATCAGCGGCTTGCGGGCCTCGCCTTGCTCGGCCTTGGGCAGCTTGCCCACCGCCTTCATCGCGGCGGCGTTCTCGTTTTGCTCGCGGCGCGCGTCGTCGCCGGCGGCGATCAGCTCGCGCAGCTCCTGATCGAGGGCGCGCAGGCGGTCGACCGTGGCCTGAGCCCAGTCTTCGCCCTCGAGCTCAGCGTCGTCGAACACGCGGACGTTGCGGTCGCGCAGATTGGCGACGACGCGCTCGGGGTCGTCACGCAGGAGCTTGATGTCGAGCATGATCGCGTCAAAGCCCACGGCCCGCTCGCTGTCAACGGGGGCTGAACGGGTGGACCGGGAGATCCCTCGCCTCGGCCGGTTTCGCGGCCGGTTTTTTGGGTGGGGTGCCGAGATGTGCGACAGGTGAACACACAGGAGGTTCGCCTTGCTCCGCCGCTGTTCTGCGCTGATCGCCGTGTTCTTGCTCTCCGGGCTGCTGACCCGAACGGGGCTCGCCACCGCCGACGCGGCCCCCCGAGCCCCAAAGACCCTCCTGCCTGCGTCCGCCTCCGCCCTGCCCCCCGCCAGCGGCCCGCTCGCGGCGCTGCTCGAGCACGCGGAGCCGACCGCGAGCGCCGACACCCCGGACTGGACGGATCGCATCGACGCCCGCCTGGTCGCGCTCGCGGCCGAGCCCAGGCGCAGCTCCGAGGACGCCCCCAGCCGACGCCTGCGCGAGGCCGTGGACGCGGCCCTCGGCGAGCTCGATCCCCGCACCCGCGCGGCCGTCGAGATCCGCGAGCTCGGCAGCGCTCAGGTGCTCGCCGCCCACGAGCCCGGCCGCGCCCTCAACCCGGCCAGCAACCAGAAGCTGGTCTCGGCCATCGCCGCCGCCGAGCTCCTCGGCCCCGACTACCGCTTTCAGACCAGCGTGCTGCGCCGCGGCGACGCGCTGATCTTGCGTGGCGAGGGCGACCCGGACCTCCACGTCGCCGACCTCCACGCCCTCGTCGACGAGCTGCTCGCCGAGCCCGGGGCCCTCGAGGGTGTCCGCCGCGTGCTCGTCGACGACCACGCCTTCTCGGATCGCCGCCTCGGCCCGGGCTTCTCGGCCGAGGGCTGCGGCGACAGCTACATCGCCCCCAGCGGTGCGCTCGCCCTGGACTACGCGACCCTCGAGATCACCCTCCGGCCGGGGCGCTACCGCGGCCCCGTCGAGGTCGAGGTCTCGCCGACCCCCGCCGGCCTCGGCGAGGGCGAACGAGCCGAGGGGATCGTCGAGCTCGTCAACACCGCCCGGACCGAGAGCGGGCGCCCGCGGGTGTGCACCGAGGCCGGCGAAGGTGGGCGCACCCGCGTGCGCGTCGAGGGGGCGCTCCCGGCCGGGCACGCGCCCATGACCCTGCGCCGCCGCGTCGCCGACCCCGGCCTGCTCGCCGGCGGCGTCTTTGCCCAGCTCCTCGCCGAGCGCAGCGAGGGCCCCGCCCTGCCCGTCGCGCGGGCCGCCCTGCCCGCGCAGCCCGGCGAGGACACCCGCCTGCTCGCGACCCACGAGTCCGCCCCGCTGATCGCCGCGCTCGCCTCCGCCCTGCGCTACTCCAACAACTTCACCGCCGAGCAGGTCCTGCGGACCTTGGCCTGGCGCGCCAGCGGCCGGCCGGGGAGCTGGGCCGAGGGCGCCCGGGTGCTCGAGCGCTTCGCCGCGGCCGTCAGCGTCCACGCCGGCGACCAGCGGATGATCAACGGCTCGGGCCTGTCCCGCGAGGGCCGGCTGACGCCCCGCTTCGTGCTCGACGTGCTCGCGCTGTGCCGGCGCCCGGGGAGCCCCGCGGCCCTGCTCCTGGCCAGCTTCGCCGAGGCCGGCGGCGAGGGGACCTTGCGCAACCGCAACCCCGTCGCGGGCCCGCGCCTGCTGGCCAAGACCGGGACCTACGCCGGCGCCAGCAGCCTCTCGGGTCTGGTCTACGACTCGACTGGCGCCCGCGCCCTGAGCTTCTCGGTGCTGCTCAACGGCGGCGATCTCGAGCGTAACCGCGCCGCGCAAGATCGCATCGTCGCGGCCATGCTCCGCGCCCTCGACTGAGCGCCAGGTGACAGCGAGCTGTCGCGTGGCCGCGCCCTCCCCTGCGCCCCACCGAGGTGGGGCCTCCGGCTCGCTCGCGCGCGCCCACGCGACAGCTCGCGCGTGATAGCCTGGGCGCGTGGCGAGTAAATTTCGGCTGATCACCCGCAGTGACTTCGACGGCCTGGTCTGCGCCGTGCTCCTCAAGGAGCTCGACCTCATCGACCCCAAGGAGATCCTCTTCGTCCACCCCAAGGACATGCAGGACGGCAAGATCGAGGTCACCTCCCGCGACATCAGCACCAACTTGCCCTACGTCGAGGGCATCCACCTGTGCTTCGACCACCACGCCAGCGAGGTCGAGCGCGCCGGGGGCGAGCGCGACAACCACATCATCGATCCCAAGGCGATGAGCGCCGCGCGGGTGGTCTACGACTACTTCGGCGGGCGCAGCGAGATGCCGCGGGTCTCCCAGGACATGATGGAGGCCGTCGACAAGTGCGACGCCGCCCAGCTCAGCCGCGAGGACATCCTCGATCCCCAGGGCTGGATCCTGCTCAACTACATCATGGACGCGCGCACCGGCCTGGGCCGCTTTCGCAACTTTCGGATCAGCAACTACAACCTGATGATGGAGCTGATCGACTACTGCCGCGATCACGCGGTCGACGAGATCCTCGCGCTCCCCGACGTCAAGGAGCGCGTCGACCTCTACCGCGAGCACGCGCCCCGCCAGCGCGAGCAGCTCGAGCGCTGCACCAGCGTGCACCAAAAGCTCGCCGTCCTCGATCTCCGCGAAGAGGACACGATCTGGTCGGGCAACCGCTTCATGATCTACGCGCTCTTCCCCCAGACCAACATCTCGATGCACGTGATGTGGGGGCGCCAGCAGCAAAACACGGTGTTCGCGATCGGGAAGTCGATCCTCGACCGCTCGTCCAAGACCCACGTCGGCAAGCTCTGCCTCGAGTACGGCGGCGGAGGTCACGACGCCGCCGGGACGTGTCAGGTCGACAATGATCAGGCCGAGCGCGTGCGCGATGAATTGGTCGCGCGGATCACCGCGGACGGCTGAGCTCGCCCGCCTCCCCATCGCCCGCGTCCGCATCACTCGCCCCGCCATCCCCCGCCCCGCCCTCGTCCACGCCCCCGTGGCGCAGCCCGAGGAGCCCGAGGATCAGCCCGGCCGAGTTGAGCGCCGCGAGGACCACGAAGCTGACCACCTGAATGCCCACGAAGCGCTCGGGCGCGGCGGCGATCGCCTCCCCGCCGTAGCGCAGCGAGATCAGCAGGCCGGTCACCAGCATGCCCGAGATCATCCCCAGGCCGCGGGCCTTGGCAGACAGCGCCGAGGCCGAGCTCAGCTCGTGGCGCTCGACGCTGTTCATGATCACCGTCATGTTCGGCGAGGAGAACAGCCCAAAACCCAGACCCTGACAGACCAGGATCCCGGCGACCTCGCCCAGGCTCGCGTCCATGTCCAGGAGGCAGCCCTGGAACGAGGCGAGCGTGACCAGAGCCACGCCAAGGCAAGTCAGGACGCGCGGTCGCACGCGGTCCGCGAGCGTACCCGCGACGGGCGCGACCACGGCCATGAGCACCGCGCTGATCGCCAGCATCAGGCCCGAGGTCTGCGCGCCCCGGCCCTGGCAGGTCTGCAGGAAGATGCTGAGCATGAACACGCTGCAAAAGGCGCTCATGTAGAGCAGCAGCTGGATGATCAGCGCGTCACGCATGACGTGGCGGCGCGCGAGGGCGTGGACGTCGAGCAGCGGGTTGCTCAGGCGACGCTGGAGCAGCACGAAGACCACCGCCACGATGACACCCGCCGCCAGCAAGGCGCAGCCCAGCGCCGGCCTCGCCATGCTCGCCGTGCCGAACACCAAGGCGAGCACCGCCGCCAGCACCAAGGCCGCGCTCGGCAGGTGAATGGCGCCCGGCTGTGGCCGCCGCCAGCGCGAGGGTAGGCCGAGCTCGACGACCGCGTACATCACCAGCAGCAGCGCGCCGCCGAACGAGAACACCGCCCGCCAGGCCCAGGCGTCGACGAGCACGCCCGCGACGACCGGCCCGAGGCTGAGGCCGACATAGATCGCGCCGATCGACGCGCCGTAGGCACGCCCGCGGCGCTCGGCCGGGACCAGATCCGCGAGCAAGGCCGCCCCAGTCGCGGACAGCAGCGCCGAGCAGATGCCCTGAAACAGGCGCAGGCACAAGATCGGCAGGGCGTCCGAGAGCACTCCGATCAGCCCCGAGCTCAGGCCAAAGGCCAGCAGCCCGAGCTTGTAGAGCCGGGCGCGGTTGGTGGCGTCGGCCAGCCGGCCCAGGGGCAGCAAGAAGGCCACGCTACCGGCCAAGAAGAGCGTCTCGACCAGGCCCAGGGCCGTCGCGCCCAGGCCCAGCTCCTCGCCCATGGAGGGCACGGCCACGGCCACACCCGAGAACATGAAAGACGGTGAGACCTGCGAGGCGACGATCATCGCCACCATCAGCCGCTCTTTTTGCCTCTCCTTCATCTACGGACTTCAGAGTAGTTCAGAGCAAACGTTGTACTTCGAAGGCTGGTCGGGTGCGAGCGCGCGATCTATGCAGGGCGTCTCCAGCGCGATGCGGCTACCCTCCCACCATGGCCCACGACATCGACGTCCTCATCGCCGGCGCAGGTCCCACCGGGCTCGCAGCCGCACTCGCGCTCACTCGACACGGTGTGCGCGTCCGCGTCGTCGAGCAAAACGCGGCGCCCTCGCGCCACTCCAAGGCCCTGGTGATCCAGGCGCGGACCATGGAAGTTTTTCACGCGCTGGGCGTCGCCGAGGACGTCCTCGCCAAGACCCAGCCCATGCGCGGCGTGCAGCCCGTGCTCGAGGGCAAGCAGCTGCCCTTCGTCACCTTCGACGGGCTCGAGGGGCCCTACACGAGGCCGCTGATGCTGCGCCAGAGCCAGACCGAGCAGCTGCTGGCCGCGCGACTCGAGACCCTCGGGGTGTGCGTGGAGTGGGGCGTCGGTCTGCGCGACTTCGAGGCCGACGAGGGGGGCGTGCGCGTGACCCTCAGCAACGGCGAGAGCCTCGGTGCCGCCTACCTGATCGGCTGCGACGGCGCCCACAGCCTCGTCCGCAAGCAGCTCGGCGTCGACTTCGAGGGCTCGACCTACGACAACGACTTCATCCAGGTCGACGCCAAGATGCGCTGGCCGCTGGCCGAGGACACCGGCTACGCCTTCATCCGTGAGGAGGGCGCGCTCGTCTGCCTGCCCCTGGGCGAGGGCATCTTCCGCACGATCTACATTCGCCAAGAGCGCCCCGAGGACGCCCCCGAGGAGCCCGAGCTGCGCGAGTTTCAGGCCGTCTTCGACGAGCTCATGCCCGGCGAGGTCGAGTTTGGCGAGGTCGAGTGGATCATCCGCTTTCGCCTCCACGAGCGCCTCGCGTCCCGCTTCCGCGTGGGCCGGGTCTTCCTCGCCGGCGACGCCGCGCACATCCACACCCCGGCCGGCGGCCAGGGCATGAACACCGGCATCCAGGACGCCTTCAACCTCGGCTGGAAGCTGGGCCTGGCCGTGCGCGGCGCGGCCGGGGAGCGCCTGCTCGAGAGCTACCACGACGAGCGCCACCCGATCGCCGCCGACGTGCTGCGCTTCACCGACCTCACCTTCAAGACGGCCCTGGGCAGCAACGCCCTGGTCCGCAAGCTCCGCCCGCTGATCCTGCCCTTCGTGCTCGGCAACCGCTACATGCGCGGCAACGCGGCGCGGACCGTCTCCCAGCTCGACGTCAACGTCCGCCGCAGCCCGATCGTCGACGATCGCCGCTTCTTCGCCACCGGCCTGCACGCCGGCGACCGAGCCCCCGACGCCAGCTTCGCCCACGACGGCGCCAGCTCGCGCGTCTTCGACCTGCTGCGCGACGACCCGCGCCACCTGGTCTTCGCCCACTACGCCCAGGGCCACCGCCTCGCGGCCCTCGAGCGCGGCCTCGACCCGAGCATCGCCCGGGTGATCGTCGCCAACGAGGGCGAGGAGCTCGAGGCCCGCTACCACCTCGGGGACGGGCCGGCGATCTGGGTGGTGCGACCCGACGGCTACATCGGCTATCGCCAGTCCGGCGACGAGCCCGAGCCCGTGCTCGAGTGGTTCCAGCGCACGCTCGGCTGAGCGCCGCCCCCCCTGTGGGTCCGCGGACCCAAACGAAGGGCCGGCTCGGGGATCCCCCGGGCCGGCCCATTTCAGTCGCGCGCGCGCCTCAGTCCGTGCGCAAGATCGCCCCGAGGTCGACATAGTCCTCGAGATCGAGCAGCTCGATGTAGCCCTCGGTGTGCTGCCACAGCATCTCCGCGACGAAGCTGTTGCCCGCGGCGCTCACCGTCCCCGGGAGCCCCTCCTGATCTTGCTTGATCTGCTTGTAGATCAGCTTCTTGGCCTCGAGCGACTTGATCGTCCCCTCGACCGCGACGGAGATCAGATCCGACTTGATGGTCGGCTCGTAGAGCGAGGGGACCTCCCCGAGGCCGTCGATGTCGTACATGCGCGGGACGGCGTCGAGGACGTTGTGGATGCGATCCGTGTTCTTCAGGCTCTCGTCGGCGTAGCTCGCGAAAGCCGGGTTGCCGGCGGTGAACCCGGCGATCGGGTAGCACGAGATGTCCACCCTCGAGCTCAGCGGCATCTCGATGCTCTTGGCCACCGACTCGTCGCGCGCCGCGTCTTGCAAGAGCAGCGCGAAGGTCGAGGCCAGCGTCCCCCCGAGGCTGTGCCCGGTCACCCGCAGCGCCATGGACTCGCCGGCCGACTTGGCCGCGCGCTCGATCCCGGCCAGGAACTCCAGCGCCGTCTGACCCGCCCCGGGGCAGCCCCCCGGCGGGACCATCTCGAGCAAGTGATCGATGCCGGTCTTGATGCCCTCGGAGATCTTGGGCTTGCGGCCCTTGGCGAAGGAGTGCCCGTAGGCCCAGGGGACCTGCTTCGAGAAGCCCTGGACCTCGACGAAGATGTTCTCGAGGGCCAAGGGGTTGGTCCCGCGGATGACGAGCGCGGCCTCTTGCGGGCGGTCCTCGCTCTGAACGATGAAGAAGAGGTGGCGATCGGCGAACAGGCCCTCGGAGATCGCCGGGCCCCAGACGAAGCGCCAGCGCCCGAGCACCTCCTCGTACTCGTCGAGGAACTGCGAGATGATCCCCGCGACCCGGGCGGGGTCGTCCTTGGCCGTCAGCAGCCCGCCGTAGGCCAGCATCGACAGCGCCGTCATCTGCTGGCGCACGTTCCACGGCTCGTGGCTCACGGCGACCGGGCTCATGTCGATCTCGAAGCTCGCCTCCGGCTTCAGCCCGACGATCTCGACCTGGTCCCCGACCGCGGCCTCGATCTCGGCGATCACCTCTTCGAGGCTGTCGTAGTCGACCTCCAGGCGATCGTAGATCTCCTGCCGCGCGTGGTAGAGGAAGACCTTGACCGGGTCGAGCAGGCGGATCGCGCGGATCAGCTCGTCGGTGTTGTCGAGCAGGCACGCGGCCACGAGGATCGGCGCCGGGCTGTGATCGTCGAGCGCGTCGATGTCGGCCCACTTGACCCGGTCGTTGAGCGCCCCGCCCAGATGGATCAGCCGCCGGCCCTCGATCTCGATGATGTAGGCCCGCCCGGGGTCGGTCGGCCGCGCCCGCAGGCTGGTCGCCAAAAAGCGCGGGCGATCGAAGGGCCGCTTGAGGAAGAGCCGCCCGCCGAGGTCGCTGAAGCGGTTGGGCACGGCTCGATAGCCGAGCAGGCGAAAGTCCTTCCCGCGCGCGGCCTCGCCGTGCTCGAGCGCCACGAAGCGATCGTTGTCGAGATCGAGCGCCTTGGCTGCCGCCCGGCATGTCTTCATGCTCCCGACCATGGTCGCGGGGCAGGCCTCGAGCACGTCGAGGGCGTCGAGGTAGAGGTCGAAGTCCCCGGCCGTGACCGCGACGATGTCACAGGCCCGCGTGTCCTCCTCCTGGTCCCAGTCGCCCTTGTTGTAGCGAGAAAAGGAGGGATCGAAGAACAGCGTGGTCCCGTTGATCTCGTACTCGACAAAAGAGTGCTTGTGGTAGGTCAGCTGAATCTTCATCTCTCTTCGCTCCCGCGGGCCGCGCTCGCGCCCCGCCGCTCGTGCATCTCGATCTCGGCTAGGTCACTGGGATCGAGGTCGCCAGGCGCCCCTCCCAGACCTCGGCGATCATGTAGTCATCGAGGTAGACCACCGGGCAAGACAGCGCATCCCCGACGCGCTCGGGGTCGCTCGACTCCGCGATGGTCTTGACGACCATCCCGTTGGCGATGGTGTAGCGCCCGCTGTAGCGCAGGCTGAAGTCCTCGTCCGCGCGGGTCTTGCCCGTCCCCTCCAGCGTCCACGCGCCCTCGGCCGTGAAGGTCTGGACGAAGTCGTACTTCTCCGTGGCCGTGGTGTCCTCGCCCTTCCAGCGCCCGACGATGCCCTCGCGCAGGCGCTCGTCGCCGGGGCCCTCGACCCGGGCCATCTCGTTCCAGTTCCCCGACTTGGCCGCGATGATCGCGTAGTCGCCCTCGACGTGGATGATCTGGTTGGAGACCTTGAGGTTCTGATCTTCGGCCCGGGTCGCGTCGAGCATCACGTAGAGCAGCTTGCCCGCGGAGATCCGCCACCCGCCGAGGTCCTGGATCGGCTGGGGCTCGCCCTCGACCAGGCGGTAGCCGGAGGCGTTGTACTCGCCCTCCACGGTGAACTGGGTGACGAATTTCCAGACGTCCCCGACGACCGTGGTCTCGACGTACCAAAACCCGGAGAAGATGTCGCGAATCTCATCGTCCGAGACCGGGTCTTCGCTGGTCATCTCGAGCGTCGCCCCGCTCGCGTCGCGCAGGCTCAGCGCCCCGAGGGTGGCCGACTCGACCTCGAAGACCTCGGGGACCCCGAGGCGCTCGGCCTCGCTACAGTCGGTGAGCACGATGGTGAGCTGGGAGCCGCTGACCGCCCACGCGCCCTTCTCGAAGTAGGGCAGGGTCTTGTCCGCGCGCTCGAGGCTGCCCGTCGAGAGCAGCGAGAAGTCCGGGCGGAGGTGAATGTAGCGAGTCAGCGTTCCATCATCCCGGGTCGACTCGATCCGCCACCCGCCCACGGCGACCTTGCGTAATTGCCGGGCGTGCTTGGCCTGCTCTTCCGCCCCCACATCAGCTCCAGACATACTCACGATGATACGTGTCGATGTTCGTGAGCGTCAAGAGACCCCGCCCCTCGAAGAAGGCTTCATAGAGGTCCTTGTATGACTCGATGTCTACACGCTTGTCCGAAATACCAAACTTCCACTCGGCGTTGAGGTCGAGGAGTTCGTCATATCGACTCGGGCTCAGCTGCACGCGGCGGTCGAGCTCGCTGGCGAAGCCCAGGGCCTCGATCTGGTCCGGAGCGTCGCCCGGGACCAGGCCGCTGAAGAACTCCGAGGAGCACCCCGAGCCATATGAGAACATCCCGACACGCGCGCTCTCGGGCAGTCCGCGGTGGCTCAGCAGGCCATAGAGGGCCAAAAAGACCGTGCCTGCGTAGATATTTCCCACCCGGACACAAAAGCGCAACGATGGCGCGAGGCGGCGCTCGAAGTCGGCCTCGATCTCGTCCGCCGGCGCGCGGTGGAGGACCCGCATCATTCGCCGGTGCGCCCCCTTGACCATGCCTGCAAAGGGCGTGTGGAAGGCGAAGTAATCGAAGGTCGTGCGAAAATCGACGTCCGAGACCTGCTCGGCGTACTGGCGGAAGCTGTGCTCCAGGCAGTCCAAAAAGGACAGCAGCGAGAGGTCCGGATCCCCGGTCTCGAGCTCCGCCTGGGGCCGGCACACGTCCATGATCTCGTAGCTGTAGCGCCCGCTGGCGCCCGGATCGATGCGCAGGAGCCGAGGCCGATCGCTGATCAGCATGGCCACGGCGCCGGCGGCCTGGGTCGGCTCGGCGTAGGTGTTGCGCGCCGTCGCCCGGGCGATGTCGGTGCAGATCACCAGGACCTTCGCGCCTGGAGAGAAGCCCGACTGGACCATCGCCGCGGCGATCTGTAGCGCCGCCACGCCCCCGTAACAGGCCTGCTTGACCTCGATCAGCCGACAATTGCGATTGAGGTCGAGGAGATCATGGACATAAGTACTCAGCGACTTCCCGAAGTCCACGGGGGACTCGCTCACCGTGATCACCATCTCGATGCGCCCGCGCTCGGCCTCGTCGAGGGCGTCGATCAGCGGCTTGGCGGCGTTGACTGCATAGGAGACCGCGTCCTCGCAGGGCAGCGCCATGGACTTCTCGAACATCGCCAGGTTGTCGAAGCGGCTGAGGTCTAGACCCCTGGCGACGAAGAGATCGCGGACGCGAATGCAGGTGGGACCCGCGTAGGCGTGAATGGACTCGATTCCGACGGCATGCATGATTTGAAACTCACGATGAACGACGGGAGATTGTCGCGCCATCCAACAGCCCGAGCATCGGGCACGGCGGCCTGGCGATCAAGCCATACCGCGAGCCTTGCCGGGCGTTGGGAACCCATTGACAGTTCGCGGGTGCAGCGCCCACACATGTCACAGCGACGACCCACCCTCGACTCGGCCTCGACTCGGCCTCGACCCGGTGTTGGTAACAGACTCCGGCCCACCAGCCGCCTGTCGACATGTCGACAGTCGAGGACTCTGCCGATACCCGAACTATCTTCACATCTCACCCCGTGACGAGGTGACGATGAGGCGCACGGCTGTGATATTCTCGAGCAGGAAAAACGATGACCCGAGACACAGTCTTCGATATCGTCAAGAGCAACATCACCGCGGTCCTCCCCGAGGTCGGCAACGACCAGATCCAGGGCCACATGCAGCTCAGGGATCTGGGCGCAGACTCGATTGATCGCGCGGACATCTCGACGTCGGCGATGGAGGAGCTCAACCTCGAGCTCCCGCTCGTCGAGCTTGGAAAACCCAACACCATCGGTGAGCTCGTCGACTTGCTCTACGAGCACGCCAGCAAATGAGCGCCCAGACCATCGCGCTGCGGGAGCTTCGCGGGCGCCGGATCATCACCTTCGACCGCCCGGACGCGGGCAACAGCTTCACCGCCGCGCAGCTCGAGGCCATCGCCGAGGCCCTCGATGACGCCGAGCGCGATCAGACCTGCAAGATGGTGATCTTCGAGGGCCGCGGCGGCTACTTCTGCCGCGGCCTCGACTTTCGCGACGGGCTGTCACAGTCGTCCACGCGCGGCTCGGTCCGCTACCTCGATCTGCTCGAGCGCCTGCGCGCCCTCCCGCTCATGGTCGTCGCCCACGTCGACGGTCAGGTCCTCGCCGGCGGCCTCGGCTTCGTCGCCGCCAGCGACTACGCCATCGCCAGCCCGCGCTCGACCTTTGGCCTGCCCGAGGCGACCTGGGGCCTGGTCCCCGCCTGCGTCGGCCTCGCCCTCGAGCGACGGATCGGCCGCCAGTGGACCTTGCGCCTGAGCCTGACCACCCAGACCCTCGACGCGGCCACGGCCCTGGGCTGCGCCCTCGTCGACGAGGTCGACGAGGCCCCCGAGCAGGCCCTGCGCAGGCTGTGGCTGAAGATCGCCCGGATCGAGCGCGGGACCATCGGCCGGATCAAGCGCTACTTCGACGAGCTGCCGGCGGCCCCGGCAGCGCGCCGGGCCGCCGCCTTGGCCGAGTCCGATCGCCAGATGAGCGACCCCAGCGTCCGCGCCGGCATCTCAGCTTGGGTGGAGCACGGTCGCTTTCCCTGGGAGCGCTGAGCCCCCAGCTCGTGCCGCGCGCGCCTCGTCCCCCGCCCGCAGCTCGGACTGCAGGCGGTTGAGCAGCTTGACGTAGGCCCACAGATCGACCTCGAAGGCGTGGCGAGAGGAGTCCACGAAGCGATCGAGCTCGAGCTCCGCGTCGACCTCGTGGGCGCGCGCGCGTAGAGCTCGGACCGCCGCGCTGCCTCGCGCGAGCCCGTCGAGGTAGCTGGCCATGAACCGGCCCACGGCGTTGGCGACGTTGCCGAGGCCGCCGGCCGCGTTGAGGAAGCCGACGAAGGCCAGGTTGTCGCGCTCGCGATGGAGCATGCGCAGCTGGAGGTCGGGGCGCGGGCCCACGAAGGGCACGCTGCCCGGCGCGAGGAAGGGGAACTCGAGCTCGTAGCCGCAGGCGTAGACGATCAGATCGACGCGCTCCTCGCTGCCGTCCGAGAAGCGCACGCGCTCCCCCGCGAGCTCGACCACGTCTCGCTTGGGGATGATGTCCCCGTGACCCACGTGGTAGAGCAGGCGCGAGTTCATGATCGGGTGGGCCTCGTCGAGGGCGTGCTTCGGCCGCGGCAGCCCGTAGTCGGCCGGGTCGTAGCCCGCGAGCTTGAACACGCGCTCGACGTGGGCCCACAGCGCCTTGCGCTCGGGGAACTGGCGCGGGAGCTTCATCAGCCACTCCTGCGTCGGCAGCCCGTCGATGAACTTGGGCATGTAGTGATAGGCGCGGCGCGTGCTGTGCAGGACCCGCTCCGCGCAGCTCGTCGCGTCGACGGCGATGTCGCAGCCCGAGTTTCCGCCGCCGACGATCAGCGCCCGCTTGCCGCGGAAGATCCCCGCATCGCGGTAGCTCGCGGAGTGCAGGACCTCGCCGGCGAAGCTGCCCGGGTAGCTGGGCCACAGCGGCTTGCGCTGCATCCCCGTCGCCACGATCAGGTTGGCGTAGCGCCGCTCCTCGCCGTCGGTGGTCCGCACCCGCCAGCCCTCGCCCTTCCCCTCCCCCTCGGGCGTGGCCGCCTCGACCCCCGCGCCGAAGCGCGCGTTGGCGTAGAGCCCAAAGCGCCGGGCGACGTCGCGCAGGTAGGCCAGGAACTGGCGGTGGTTGGGGTACGCGGGGTAGTCCGCGGGCATCGGGACGTCGCTGAACTGCGTGTTGAGCTTCGAGGAGATCAGGTGGGTCTGCTCGTAGACCCGCCCCGCCCCCGAGCCGAAGTTCCACACCCCGCCGAAGTCCTGCTCGCGCTCGAGGATCTCGAAGTCGAGGCCGCGCTCGGCCAGGTTCTTGCCCAGCGCGATGCCCCAGGGGCCGCCACCGATGATCGCCGTCTTGCCCGGCTTCGCGGCCGCGCGCCCCTCACTCACGATCGCGGGGCCGCGGGCCGGCGCGCGCCCGATCGCACGCGCGACGGCCAGCGCTGCGCTGCCCCCCGCGAGCGCTCGGGTCGCCTGCGCGACGTCGATGCTGCCCCGCTTGAGCGCGGCGATGATGCTGACGACGTCCGCTTTGTCGGCGGGAGCCGGGCCCGCTCCGGTGGGTTGCTCCGCTGCGCGCTGCTCCGCCTCGGCGCGCGGCTCCACCTCGGCGCGTCCGGGCGCAGCGCGTTCGGACGCGACTCGTCCCGCCGCAGGCCGCTCGGGCAACCAGTGGCGATCGCGGCGAAAAGGATAGGTCGGGAGCGGGATCCGCCGGCCGCGACCGCGCCACCACGGCGCCAGCTCGGGCTCGTCCTCGGCCCGCACCCAGCGCTGCGCCGCGAGCTCGAGCTCGCCTGCCTCGAGCGCCGCGAGCACGCTCGCCGACGAGGGCCGCGGCTGCCCGTCCGCGTCGTCGAGGGCGCTAGCGAAGGCGATCGAAGCGCCCGCGAGGCCCCGCCCGCCCTCGCGCTCGAGGCCGTCGACGAGCGCCCGCAGGCCATCGAGCACGGCCGCGCGCCCGTCCGCGACGAAGGCCGCCCGGACCTCGAGGCGCTCACGACCAACTTGCAAGGTGTGGGCGAGCGCCGCGAGCTCGAGCGGCGCACCGGCTCCGGCGTCGGCCTCGAGCTTGGCCAGCAGGCCCGCGGCGACCCGCCCCAGCCGCTCGCCGGACTTGGCCGAGAGCACGATCAGCTGGGCGCCCGCGCCCGCGCCCACCTCGAGCTCGGCGCTCGCGCGCCACTCCTCGACGATCACGTGGGCGTTCGCCCCCCCGGCGCCAAAGGAGCTGATGCCCGCGCGGCGAGGGCCGCCGCGGCGCGGCGCGGGCCATGGCCCACGCTCGCGCTGGAGCCTGAAGGAGCTGCGCTCGAAGTCGATGTTCGGGTTGATCTGCTCGGCGTGGAGCGAGGGCACGAGGGTGCGATGCTCGAGCTGGAGGATCACCTTGGCGAGCGCGGCGACGCCCGCCGCCGACTCGGCGTGGCCGATGTTCGACTTGATCGAGCCGAGCGCCCGGGGCTCGCCGTCCGCGAGCGCACCAAAGGCCATGTCGAGGCCGCGGACCTCGATCGGATCCCCGAGCGAGGTCCCGGTCCCGTGGGCCTCGATGTAGCCGATCGTCGAGCCTGCCACGCCGCTGCGCGCGAGCGCCTCGCGGATGACCTCGGCCTGCGCCTTGGGGTTGGGCACGGTGTAGCCGTAGGTCCGGCCGCCGTGGTTGAGCGCCGAGCCGCGGATCACCGCGCGGATCGGGTCGCCGTCGGCGAGGGCCTGGGCGAGCGGCTTGAGCAGCACCGCCCCGACGCCCTCGCTGGGCACGTAGCCGCTGCCCCCGGCGCCAAAGCTGCGGCAGCGCCCGTCCTCGGCCAAGAAGCGCTCCTGCTCGAGGTAGCGGTACTTCGCCGGGTGCAGCGAGAGGTTGACCCCGCCGGCGAGGGCGAGGGCGCACTGGCCCGAGCGCAGGCTGTCACAGGCGAAGTGCAGCGCGCTGAGCGAAGACGAACACATCGAGTCGATGGCCAGGCTCGGCCCCGAGGCGTCGAGGAAGAAGGACACCCGGTTGGCGATCGACGCGTAGGAGGACTCGACCCGCGGCTGCCCGGGGTCCTCGGCGCCGTAGAGCTGGTAGTCGCCCCACATCACGCCCACGAACACCCCGAGCTTGCCCGCGTGGCGCTCACGCAGCGCCCGGCGGGTGTAGCCGGCGTCCTCGAGGGTCGACCACGCGGCCTCGAGGAAGCAGCGCTCCTGGGGATCCATGCGCGCGGCCTCGCGCGGCGAGATGTTGAAGAAGAGCGCGTCGAAGCTGTCGGCGTCGTCGATGAAGCCGCCCGCCTCGCGAGCCGCGGGCTCGCCCGAGGTCGACCAGCGCGAGGGCGGGATCGGGCGCACGCTGTCCTTGCCCGCGCACAGGTTGCGCCACAGCGCGCGGTAGTCGGGGGCGTCGGGAAAGCGCGCCGCGAGGCCGATCACCGCGATCGCCTCGACCCCCTGCACGGCGACCTCACCGGCCGCGCTGCCCACCTGGCGAGCGCGAGCCGTGGGCGCCTCGCCCTGCTCGCGCCCGGGGCCGCCAAGCACCCCGACGCCTCGGCGCGAAGCCGCGGTCTCGGCCTCGAGCTCGGTCTCGGGACGAGCACCGAGCAGGTTCGCCAGCGCCTCGGGGGCGTGCGCGACGAAGTAGTCCGCGAGCTCCCCGAGGGTCTTGTGCTCGAAGAACAAGGTCTTTGGCAGCGGGCCAAAGTCGCGCTCGAGCTCCGCGGTCAGCTTGGCGACGATGATCGAGTCGAGGCCGAGGCGATCGAGGGACTCGTCGGCGTGGATCCGCGAGCGAGGGACCTTGAGCGCGCTGGCGAGGAAGCCCGCGAAGTGGCCGCGGACCTCGTCGAGGCTGGGCGCGCCCGTGGGCGCCGGGCTGCTCGTTCGGCTCACCGGCGCCTCGGCGGCGAGGGCCTCGGAGCCCGCGGCGAAGAAGGCCGCGAGCCTGGTGCGCGCGCCATGGGCCACGAAGTAGACCGGCTCGGGCGCCGCGATCACCCGCGCGAGCGCGTCGAGGCCGAGCGCCGCGGGCATCGGCTCGAGGCCGACGCGCGCGAGCCTGGCCGCGGCCGCCTCGCTCAGCGCGAAGCCGCCGTCGGCCCACTGCCCCCAGGCGATCGCCCGGGTCTGGCCGCGGCGCTGCCCCGTCGCGCGCAGCCGCTCACGACGGGCAGCGAAGGTGTGCAGACCACGGTTGGCCAGGGCGTAGCTGGCCTGGCCCGCGTTGCCAAAGCAGCCCGCGAGCGACGAGAACACCGCGAAGAGCTCGAGCTCGGCCTCGGCCAGGGCCTCGTCGAGGTAGACCGCGCCGAGCAGCTTGGCCGCCGCCGCCTGAGAGAAGGCGTGGGGGCTCTGGGCCGCCAGCGCTCCGTCGGCGAGGACCCCGGCGAGGTGGACGATCCCCGTGGGCGCGAGGCCCCGCGCCCGCGCCCGCGCGACCAGGGCCTCGACCTCGGCGCGCTCGCGCAGATCGGCGCGCTCATCGTGCACGCGCCCCGCGTCGTCGCGCGGCGCCCCCTCGCTACCGCTGCGACCGATGACCACGACCTGGGTGCCCGGCACCGCGAGCACGTCGGCGACGAGCGCCCGCCCGATGCCGCCTGCGCCTCCGGTGATCCAGTAGACCCCGCCCGCTCGCCAAGGTCGCGGCGCGGACACGGGCAAGGCCTGCTCCCGCGCGGCCAGGGCTCGCAGGCGGCCGCGGTCGAGGCTGAGCTCCGGCGGGAGCGCTCCGCCTGCGCTGGCGATCGCGAGGATCGCCCGGGCCCGCGCCGAGGCGGTGTCTCCCGCCTCGACCCGCAAGATCGTCAGCGCCAGACCAGGCAGCTCGTCGGCCAGGGAGCGCAGCGCCGCGGGGAGGGCCGCGCCGATCAGCGTGTCCACCTCGACGATCACCACGGCCCGCTGGCGCCGCTCGAGGCCGCGTGCGCTGAGCTTGGCGGCGAGCGCTGGCAGCGTGCGCGCGAGCTCGGCGAGCGCCTCGCTGACGGCCTCCCTCGCTCCATCCTCTCCACCCCCACCGCAGTAGCTCAGCAAGAGCAGCTCGGCGTCGGCGAGGCCCGAGATCGACGCGCTCAGCTCGACGCGAGAGCCGAACCCCCGCTCCCTGGTGAGCCCGCGCAGGGCCTCACCGAGCGGGGCGAGGGCCCGCGCCTGCGCGCCGAGCTCGAGCGCGCAGATCGAGGCGGGCGCCCCGGCCTGCCCGACCACTTCGGGCAGCTCGGGTAGCTCGCGCCACCACGGCGCGAGCGTGAGCAGCTCGCCCTCGCTGGCCACGGCGCGGCGCGAGCCGTCGAGCCCGAGGCCCTCGGCGATCACACACACCCGCCCGGCCTCGTCGGCGAGGCGCACGTCGTAGCCCCCCGCCCGCGCGCGGACGTGGGCGATGCAGCGCTCGGGCAGCGGCGCGAGCCAGCGCAGGCTGTCCAACGAGCGCGGCGCGAGCCGCCGCGTCGCGCCAGCGCCCTCGTCGAGCAAGGTCACGATCACCTGCCAGGCGCCATCGAGCACGCTCGGGTCGGCGATCCCCAGCCGGGACGCGGCCTCTCCCGGGCGCGCGGCCGCCGGCCGGACGAGGTAGGCCAGGGCCTCGCCCTCGCCGACCTCCGCGGCCTCCACCGACTCGTAGGCCGGCCCGTGGACCAGGCCGATGGCCCGCAGCCGCCGACGACACTCGGCCCCGCTCACGCGCGCGCGACAGCGAGCCCGCAGGACGTCGAGCTCGATCCGAGGCCGCGGCCCCGGCTGCGCCTCGCCGAGCACCACCCGGGCAGTGAGCGCTGGCGCCCCACCCTCCCCGCTCGCGCTCAGCGAGCAACGCATCTCGGACCCGGGGCCAGAGCCCGCCACGGACCTGGCCACGGAGGTCGACGAGGGCTCGAGCTCGACGCGGAGCTCTCCCCCAGCCGCGACCTCGATCGCCCGCTCCCAACGCAGCCCTCGCAGCGCTCGCACGGCGCCGGCTCCCCCCGCCGCCGCGCGGATCAGCTCGATCCCGAGGGCGGCGGGGACGATCGCCCGGCCGTGCACCACGTGGTCGCGCAGCCAGGGATCGCTGGGCGCCAGGGGATAGCCGGCGCGCTGCGGGCTCGCCTCCTCCGGCCAGTGGCGCGGGCCGGCGAAGGGATAGCTCGGCAAGGACAGCCGACGAAAGCCGGCGGCCGCTGGCAGCTGGGCCCACGGGAGCGCCACCCCGGCGACGAAGGCCGCGGCGAGGCGCTCCAGCTCCCGGCGCGTGCCGGGCTCGCCTCCTCGCACGCGGGCAAAGATCTTTTGCAGCGGCTCGTCGGCGGGCGCGCCCTCCTTGCTGAGGACCTCGCCCTTCCAGCCCCCGATACTGGCCCCATCGCCCGCCGCAGGTCGCCAGCTCGACGAGCGCAGCGCGGCGGGCAGCGCCTCCACGGCGTCGATGACCACCGCCGCCCGGTGCTCGAGGTGCGCGCGGCCAGCCAACAAGGTCCCGCACAGATCCGCGGGGTGCAGGTCATCGCCCCGGTGGGCTTCGACCCACGCGGCCAGGTCCACGAGCCGACGCTCGAGGGCCTCCGGCGTCGCCGCCGAGAGCACCACCAACCACGCCCCCGCCCGCGGCCGCGCGGTCTCGAGGGGCGCCGGCGCCTCCTCGATCACGAGGTGCGCGTTGGTCCCGCTGAAGCCGAAGGAGCTGACCGCCCCGCGCAGCGGCCCATCCTCGTCGATCCAGGCCCGCGCCGCGGAGTCGAAGCAAAACCGGCCGTCCTCCATGACCAGGCGCGGGTTGAGGCGATCGTGGCCGACCAGCGGCGGCAGCCGCCGGTGACGCAGCGCGAGCAGCAGCTTGTGCACCCCCGCGACCCCGGCCGCCGTCACGGCGTGGCCGATGTTGGCCTTGACCGAGCCCAGCGAGCACAGCCGCGCGTCCGCTCCCGATCCCCGCGGACCAAACACCCGCGTGAGCGCCTCGAATTCGATGGGGTCGCCCAGCGGCGTCCCCGTGCCGTGGCACTCGACATAGCTCAGGCTCTCGGGCTCGACGCCGGCCCGCGCGTAGAGCTCGCGCATGAGCCGGGCCTGCGAGTCGGCGCTCGGCGCCGTGATCCCGTTGGTCCGCCCGTCTTGGTTGACCGCCGAGCCGAGGATCACCCCGTGGATCGGCAGGCGCTCGGCGAGGGCCCGCTCGAGGGACGCGAGCACGACCACCCCGACCCCCTCGCCCGGCACGAAGCCGTCGGCCTCGGCATCGAAGGGCCGCATCCTCCCCGTCGGCGAGAGCATCCCCGCCTGGCTGCACAGCACGAAGAAGCGCGGCGTGGTGTTGATGAACACACCGCCGGCCAGGGCGAGCTCGCACTCGCCGGCGGCGATCGACTGACAGGCGTAGTGCGTCGCGACCAGCGAGGACGAGCAGGCCGTCGAGATCGCCAGGCTCGGCCCGCGCAAGTTGAGGTGGTAGGCGATCCGGGCCGCGCAGATCGAGGCCTCGTTGCCCATGAATTCGTAGCCCTCGGTGGCCACCCCCGCGGCGCGCAGGCGCTCGCTGTAGTCCCCGCTCCCGCCGCCCAGGAACACCCCGCAGGCCTCCCCCGCGAGCTGCTCGGGGCGCAGCCCAGCGTCCTCGATCGCCCGGTAGGCCTGCTCGAGGAACAGTCGCTGCTGGGGATCCATGCGCTCGGCCTCGCGGCCCGAGATGTTGAAGAAGAGCGAGTCGAAGCGATCGATGCCGTCGAGGAAGCCGCCCCACTTGCCGTAGGTCGTCCCCGCCTTGCTGCGATCGCTATCGAAGCACGCCCCAGGCGACCAGCGCGACTCGTCGACCTCGCGCAGGTCGCAGCGCCCAGCCTCGAGGTTGCGCCAAAAGGCGTCCAGGTCGGCCGCCCCGGGGTAGCGCCCGGCCATGCCGACGATCGCCACCGGGCCCGCGCCCGCCCGCGGCGAGGCTGCGCGTGCAGCCCCGACCGTCCGGGCCGTTGCGGGCGCACGCGGGCGCGCGCGCGTGACCACGACCTTGCCGATGTTGTGCGCCCCCGCCAGGTAGGCGTAGGCCTGGGCGATGTCCGCGAAGGGGAAGCGCCGGGCGATGGTCGCCTCGATCTGCCCGCCGGCGACCGCCTCGACCATGCGCGCGAGGCTGCGCTGCGCCCGGCTCGGGTCGCGCAGCCACGATCGGCGCAGGTCGATGCTGATGAAGCTCTGGTTGTCGAAGAGCCCGGAGAGATCGACCGCCCGGGCGCTGCGCAGGCCGGTCATCGCGATCTCGACGTAGCGCCCTCCGGCGCGCAGGCAGCCGAGGCCCTTTTGCAGCGCGTCGCCGGCGAGGGTGTTGAGCACGACGTCCACCCCCTCGCCCGCGCTCGCGGCCATCACCGCCTCGGCGAAGTCGCGCTCGCGGTAGTTGATCACGTGCTCGACCCCGAGGCCGCGCAGGTGCTCACACTTGCGCGCGCTCCCGGCCGTGGCGAAGATCTCCGCGCCCCGAGCCTGGGCGAGCTGGATCGCCAGCAGGCCCACGCCGCCCGCGGCGGTCTGGATCAGCACCCGCTCGCCGGCGCTCAGCTGCGCCCGACGCAGGGCCTCGTCGGCGGTCGCGAACACCACCGGCAGCGCGCAGGCCTGGGCGAAGCACAGCGAGCGCGGCTTGGCGACGACGAACTCGGCCGGGGTCGTGACGCTCGACGCGTGCCCGCCCAGCTCGGCGCCGGTGACCGCGATCACGGCGTCGCCGATCGCCAGCCCGCGCACCCCCTCGCCGAGCTCGGCGACCACGCCCGCGACCTCGAAGCCCGGCGTGAAGGGATACTCGGGCATGCTCGGGTAGAGGCCGCGGACGCAGAGCAGGTCCCCAAAGTTCAAGCTCGCGGCGTGGACCTCGATGCGCACCTCGTTGGGCCCGGGCCGGCGAGGCGCGAGGGGGGCGAGGGCGACGTCCTCCAGCTGCTCGGCGCGGCGCAAGACGAGGCCCGCGCGGTCGAGATCCAGATCGATCGCCTGCGCCTGCTCGCGCGCCGGCGCCTGCTCGATCGCTGGCGCCTGCTCGCGCGCCGGCGCAGACCGGGGATCGGGCTTCGGCTCGGGTTCGGGCTCGAGCTTCGGCGCGGGCGCCCCTCCCCCAGCTGCTGCAAAGGCGGCGTCGACCGCCTCCGCGTGCGCCTCGACGAGGTGACTGGCGAGTTCGCGGATCGTCGGACGATCGAAGAGCACCGTCGTGCGCAGCGTGATCCCGAGCTCGTCGCCGATCGCGTTGATCAGCTCGACCGCGAGGAGCGAGTCCACGCCGCTCTCGCTGAAGCTGCGATCCACGTCGATCCCCGCCGCGCTCAGGCCCGTGACCTTGGCCAGCTGGGCGGTGATCCGCCCGCGCAGCCACGCGCCTCGCTCCACGCCGTCCTCGCTCGACGGCCGCGCCGCTGGACGCCGCGCGCGCAGCCCGACGACGACCTCGCGCTCGCCTGCCCCTATCTCCTCCCTGACCTCGACCTCTGCCGCGACCTCGACCTGGGCCCTGACGGTGTAAGCCCCCGAGGACTCGGCGACGACCACACACTGGCGCGGATGGGCCGGCGCCCCCTCGGGGGCCGTCAGCGCGACCGCCCGAAAGCCGAGCTCACCCAGCAGCTCGCACCAGCCCTGCGGCTCGAGCAAGGGAGCGTGGGCCAGGCGACGGTGGCCATCCTCCGCCAGCCACCAGCCCTCGAGCAGCCCAAAGCTGAGGGTCGTGAACACTTGCAGCGCGCAGGCTTCGGACAGGATCAGGCAGCCGTGGCGCGCCACGGCCCGGGCGATGTTGTCGAGGGTCCGCTCGAGGTCTCGCGTCGCGTGGACCACGTTGGCGGCGATCACCAGGTCGTAGCTGCCGCAGCCGGGCAGGGCCTCCATCTGCGCCTCGGACTCGAGGTCGAGCTGCGCGAAGCGGACGAAGTCGTGGGACCCAAAGCGCTGCTTGGCCGCGCGCACGAAGGCCGGCGAGACGTCGCTGAACACGTACTCGAGCGCGAGCCCCTCACCGACCTGGGCGAGGCGCTCGAGCACGCGCGCGCTCGTCCCCCCGGTGCCCGCGCCGACCTCGAGGATGCGCAGCGTCGTCGCCCCGGCCGCCCGCCTGTGAGCGACGAAGCGCTCGACGCTCGACGCGACCAGCTCGTTGTAGAAGTCGGCGATCGGCGTGTTGGCGTAGACCCCCGCGACGTGCTCGCGCAGCTTGGGCGAGAACATCAGCTCGACGGCCTCGAGCTCCCCCGCGAGCACCTGCGGGAGGCCCTCGACGCAGGCGCGCAGGAGCTCGGCGTGGCTGGTCAGCGCGGGGTTTTGGGCGATCAGGGCGTCGATCTCGAGCGCCTCCCCCCCCGCGACCGCCTCCGTGTCGGCCAGCGCGTCCAGGGCTCGCAGCAGCGGGGTGAAGCGCCGGTCCACGGCCGCGCGGGGCCGCAGCGAGAAGCGCCGCGCCTGCGCCTGCGCGAGCGCCCAGCGCTCGAGCGCGTCGAAGCCCTGGGCCGCCTGCGCGAAGTCATCGGCCTCACGCTCGAAGCGCGCCTTCGCGAGCGCGGGCAGCTCGCGGCTCAGCTCGCCCCAGGCCGGCGCGCTGCCACGCTGGGCCCGCGCGCTGCGTCCGAGCACCACACCAAAGCTGGCCAGGGCCTCGTCCGCGGCCGCGAGCACGGCGAGCTGCGGGCACGCGCTGGCCAGGGCCCCCGCGAGCGCCGAGATCCCCGCGCGCACGTCGATCCCACGGATCCCCGCGGCGCGCATGTGCGCGGCGTACTTGGGCCCGGCGACGCTCCCGACCTCGCTCCAGTACCCCCAGTTGATCACCTGCACGTGCACGCGGCCGCCCGCCCGCGCGCGGACCCCCTCGAGGTAGGCCTCCTGCGCCGCGCACCCGGCCGCATAGTTGGCCTGGCCGGCGTTCCCCCGCAGCGAGACCACCGACGAGTAGGCCAGCAGAAGCTCGAGGGGATCCTCGGCGAGGGCCTCGACGAGGTTGCGCGTGCCCGCGAGCTTGGGCGCGAGCGCGGCTGCAAAGCCCGCGCGATCCATCGTCGCCACGCGCTGATCTCGGAGCACGAGGGCCGAGTGGATCGCCCCGTGGATCGCCCCGAAGCGCGCCCGCGCCTGGTCGAGCGCCCGGGCCAGCCCCTGGGCGTCGCACAGGTCCGCGGCGAGGTAGGTCCACTGGCCGCCCGCGGCCTCGATCCGATCAAAGGCCGCGCGCATGCCCGCGTCGAGCGGCCGGCGACCGACGAGGCTGAGCTTGGCGCCGAGCTCGGTCGCCAGCCAGACCGCGGTCTCGAGGCCGATGCCCCGGGCTCCGCCGACGATCAAGAAGTGCCCGCCGGCGCGCAGCCCCGGCTGGGCCGCCTCGATCGGCAGCACCCGGGGGACGAGCACGCGCGCGAGCAGCCGCCCGCCGCGGAGGCCCAGGACCCGCGCCTCTCGCCCGAGCTCGGCGTCGCCCATCCACGCTCGCAGCGCGGCGAGCTCCGCCTCGCTGGGCGCCCCGCTGGACGCCCCCGGAAGATCGAGCGCGCGCAGGCGGAGCTTGGGGTGCTCGCGCTCGAGGCTGCGCAGCAGCGCGTGCACCCCCGCGGCGTCGGGATCCGAGCCGCGGCGGCGCTCCGCGGGGGTCGGCGCGCAGCCGCCCCAGGTGATCGCCAGCAGGCTCGCGCCGCGATCGAAGCGGCCCGCGGCGGCCAGGGCCGAGACCAGCTCGAAGGCCCGCTCGAGCCGCTCGCCCGGGACGCTCGCGCCTGCCTTGGGGAGCACCAGCAGGAGCTCGTCGAGCGCCTCGGGCAGCGCCTCCTCGAGCGCGGATGCGGTCGTCGCGGTCTCGGCCGCGATCCCCAGGGCGTCGAGCCAGGCTCGCTCACCGAGGTCCTCGTGCGCGCCCGGGATGATCAGGGCGCGAGGCGGCGCGCTGGTGGTCGCCTGGCCCTCGTGCTCGATCGCCAGCGCCCGCCACGAGGGGCGATAGCCCACGGCCGGCGCGTCGTGGGCCACGGCGCTCACCCGTAGCCCGCGCAGGCGCAGCCGAGGCTCGACCTCGCCCTCGGCGTAGAGCGCCATGTCGAGGGCGCCGTCGCTGCGTCGCCGCGCGAGCGCCCGCCCGCGCCGCGGCAGCGCCCGCGACCACACCACGGCCTCGAGGCTCGCGGGGACGGGCACGCCCTCGCCAACGTCGACCAGCGCCGCGGCCAGCTGAAGCATGCCGTCGAGCAGGCTCGGCTCGAGGCCGGTGACCACCTCGGCCGTCGACTCGAGCTCGGCGAGCGCCTCCCCCTCGGCCACCGACAGGCGCTGGACCGCGCGCAGGCGCGGGCCGTACTCGAGCCCGCGCGCCGACAGCTCGGCGTAGTAGGTCTCGCCCTCGATCGTCCGCTGCGGCACCCCGGCCAGCGCCCCGCCCAGCTCGTCCGCTTCGCCCGCGCAGCCGGGCGGCCCCTCGACCCAGCGCGCGCGCGCGTAGGCCTGCTCGCCCTCGGCGAAGAGCGAGAGCTCCCCGTCCTCGCTCATGCGCACACGCAGCTCTCGCGGCGCCTCGCCAAAGGCCAGCGGTCGCAGCCAGCGAAGCTCGCCGAGCCAGCCGGGCCCGCCGAGGCTGGCCGCCGCCGCGCGGAGGAGCTCGAGGGTGACCACCCCGGGGAGCCAGCGCGTGCCCCCGACCTCGTGACCGGCGATCAGCGGATCCCCAGGGCGCACCACCGTGCTCAGCTCGCGCAGCGCCTCCCCCTGCGGACCGACGACCGCCCAGGCCTCGCCGCCGAAGCCCAGCCCATGCCGGCGCGCGACCGGCCCCGTGAGCGCGTCGGCGTCGATCCCTGGGAGCCAGTGGCGCGGGCCCGCGAAGGGGTAGGTCGGCAGCCGAGTCGCCCGCGCCGCCTCGCCAGGACTGGCCGCGCCCCAGTCGACGCTCCCTGCCTCGAGCCAGCGCTGCGCGAGGGCGACGAGCTCCTCGCGCGCGTCGGTCGCGACCGTCCGTCCGCTGGGGTCCTCGGCCCGGGCGAGCAGATCGAGCCCCTCGAGCAAGGACGCGCGCGTCGAGGCGAGGACGACGGCCCTGGCCGCGAGGCTGTCGCGGCCACGCTGGAGCGTGAACGCGACGTCGTCCAGGCGCAGCTCCCCCTCGCCCACGACCGCCACGGCCGCGCGCAGGCGGGCGACCATGCGCGAGAGCGCCGCGCCCTCCCGCGCCGAGATCGGGAACGCCAGCGGCGAGGGCTCGGGCGCCTCGCGGACCTCCCTGGGCCCCTCCTCGAGCACCGCGTGGGTGTTGCTGCCGCCGAAGCCAAAGCTGCTGACCCCCGCGCGCCGGGGGATCGGCTCGCCCTGCGCGTCGACCGGGCGCCAGTCGCGAAGCGAGTCGACGAGATAGAAGCCGCCCTTGTCGAGCTTGACCCGGGGGTTGACGCGCTCGAGGCTGGCCAGCGGCGCGAGCTGGCCGTGGCGAAAGCTGAGCAGCACCTTGATCAGCCCTGCCATGCCCGCCGCCCCCTCGAGGTGACCGATGTTGGGCTTGGCCGATCCCACGGCCACGTGGGGCCCCGCCGGCCGCTGTGAGCCGAGCGCGTCGTAGGCCCGCGAGAACCCGCGATGCAGCCCGTGGATCTCGATCGGGTCGCCCAGCGGCGTGCCCGTCCCGTGCGCCTCGATGTACGTGATGGTCTCGGGCCCGACCCCAGCGCGCACGATCGCGTCGGTGATCACCTGGGCCTGCGCGAAGGCGTTGGGCGAGGTCAAGGTCCGCGCCCGCCCGCCGTGTCCGCTGGCCATGGCGCGGAGCAGGCCGTGGGCCACCCTGCCCTCGGCCTGGGCCGCCCCGAGGCGCTGGAGCACGACCACCCCGACCCCCTCGCCGCGCACGTAGCCGTCGGCCTCCGCGTCGAAGGCTCGCAGCTCACCCCTGGGCGAGAGCATCCCGAGCTTGCTCAGGGGGATCATCCGCTCGGGCGCGCACAGCAGGTTCACCCCGCCGACCACACACACCGAGCAGCTCCCGTCGAGGAGCGCCGAGAGGCCCACGTGCAGCGCCGACAGCCCGCTCGCGCAGGCCGTGTCCACGGACACGCTGGGGCCACGGAAGTTGAAGAAGTTCGACACCCGGTTGGCCAGGATCGCGTTGGCCGTGCCCGTGATCGCGTGGCCCTCGACCTGCTCGCCGTAGCGATCGTAGAGCTCCTTGTAGTCGTAGCTCGACGACCCGACGAACACGCCCACGCGCTCGCCGTCGAGGCTCGACGGCCGGATCCCCGCGTCCTCGAGCGCCGCCCAGGTCAGCTCGAGCAGCAGGCGCTGCTGCGGATCCATGAGCGCCGCCTCGCGCGGCGTGAGCTTGAAGAACTCGTTGTCGAAGCGCGCGATGTCGTCGAGGAAGCCCGCCTCGGCGGTCACGGCCTTGTTCTTGGCGCTCGGGTCCTCGGCGTAGAAGCGCTCCCAATGCCAGCGCGCGCGCGGCACCCGGGTGATCCCCCGGCGGCCGCCAGCGAGCAGCGACCAGAAGCTCGCGTAGTCCCGAGCCCCGGGTAGGCGGCAGGCCATCCCAACGACGGCGGGCAGCTCGCGAACGTCCACCCCGCCCATATCACACGACCCCTCGGCGCCCTCCGGCCCCTGGCTCAGTTGTTCATCACGCACAGCCTCGACAAATTATCGTCCCCGACCTCCGAATACCAGCGCTGGCGCGAGAGAGTCTCGCGCGAACCAAATATTTAACTCGGGTTCCGAGCGATACAAAATGTATCACTCGAGATACTATCGATATGTACAGTCGGGGCCAGCCCACAGACGCCGGTCTGTGCTGGCACCTCGTGGGTCAATTCGAGTAGAGTGGCCGCCTACGTCGTGCTCGATCCAAAGCTCATCCCGACCCCCCTGGTGGTCAAAAAGCAAAGCTTCGAGCGCAAGCCCCCCGCCCGGGCCTCCCTGCTGCGGCCGCTGATCTTGGCGTGGATCTCCGCCGGGCTGGTCGCCCGGCTGGTGAGCGCCGGCTTCGCCCCAGCCAGCGAGCGCAGCAGCAAGCGCGGCGCCATCGTGCGCGAGTACTTCGAGCACCTCGGTGGCATGTGGCTCAAGCTCGGTCAGCTCCTGGCGATGCGCGTCGACGTGTTCTCCAAGGAGTTTTGTAACGAGCTCACCGAGCTCCAGGACCGGGTCTCGGCCTTCGACACCGCGACCGCCCGCAAGATCATCGAGGCGCAGATAGGCGCCCCAATCACCGCCGCCTTCGCCAACTTCAAGGATGAGCCGATCGGCGCCGCATCCCTCGCCCAGGTCCACAAGGCGCAATTTCACGATGGTACTTTGGTGGCCATCAAAGTCCTTCGGCCGAACGCCGACCGGCTGTTCCAAATTGACTTCGCCTGGCTGCGCGCGTGGTTTTCCCTGCTCGATCGCCTGGATCTCGGGCGCTCCTTCAATTGGCTCGAGATGCTCCAGGAGGTCCACACCCTCATCGAGGAGGAACTCGACTATTCCCACGAGCTCGCGGCCATCGAGCAGATGCGGGTGACCCTCGCCGCCCACGGCATCTATGTACCCAAACCCTTCCCCGAGTACAGCGGGCGCCGGGTGCTGGTCATGGAGTTCATCCCCGGCGTGACCATCGCCGAATACATCCGCATGCAGCGAGTCGACCCCGCCCGCGCCGAGGCCTGGCTCGACGAGAACGACATCGATCGCCGCGAGGTCGCCAGGGTCCTGTGCAGCTCGCTGCTGCGCCAGATGTTCGAGGACAACGTCTGCCACGGCGACCTCCACCCGGGCAACATCATGCTGCTCCGCGACAGCCGCGTGGCGCTGCTCGACTTTGGCACCGTCGGCTCCTTCGACGCCGAATTCACCTCGGTCTATCGGCTCTATCTCACCGCCATCGCCATGGGAAATATTGGTGAGGCCGCGGACCTGATGCTGTGGATCTCCAAGCCGCTCCCCCCAGACATCGAGATTAATCGTGTCCGGCGAGAGATCATGACCAGCCTGCGGAACTGGCGAGCGCGCACGCGTCAAACCAGCATCGGCGTCGAGAAGCGGTCCTTGTCGAGCTCCTCCGAGGAGATCGGCCAGATCATGATCAAGTACGGCTTCGAGTCCAACTGGAGCATCCTCAAGCTCGGCCGGACCTACAGCACCCTCGACATGACACTCAACGCCATCTACCCCGAGGTCAACTATCCCGACCTCCTCGAGGGCTACTACCGCGGCTTCATCCGCAGGCGGATCAAATCCTCTATTAAGGATCTGGCGACCCTGCCCCTGCGGATCATGGACTATGCGCCGCTCTTCCTCCCGCAGCTACGCGCGAGCTCCTTCGAGTACAGCAGGCCCAAGCCCAGCTCGGCCCAGGTCTTCGTGCAGTGGCTGCTCCGCCACGCCCGCCTGCTCCTGACGTCCGCGGCCATCTTCATGCTGGCCGTCTACTACGCCCAGCACCGCCCAGCGACGTGGTCGCGGCTGTTCTCCCCCGAGGGCGCCGTGTCGGGGCTGGTCGAGCGCGTCCCGAGCACGAGCCCAGCGCTGTGCCTGATCCTCGGGCTGGTCGCCCTCTACCTCGCCTGGTCGGCGCACCGAGCCATCCGCAAGCGCTGACTTGGTGTCAGATCCTCACCTGAATGATATTCACAGTGTGATCCTGCGGACAATTGTCCGCAGCAGGGCCGGCTGCTCGTCATGCAGATAAAAGTGTCCCCCGGGGAAGCTCTGGACCGAGAACTCCCCCCGCGTCTGCTCTCCCCAGGCGCGCAGCTCCTCGGGCGTCACGCAGCGATCCTCTCGCCCTCCAAATGCGTGCACCGGACAGCTCAGGCGCGGCCCAGGCCGGTAGGAATAGGCGTTGAGCAGCTGAAAGTCCGCGCGCAATGTCGGCACGAAGAATTTCAACAATTCTTCATCACGCATGAGCTGGTCGGGAATGCCGCCAAAGCGTGACTGAATCATGTGAACGAAGCTCGCGTCGTCGAGCCCCTCCGTGACAGGGTTGACGACCGCCTGGGGCGCGCGGCGGCCCGAAACGAAGAGCTGCACCGGAGGTGGCGCGCCGAGTTCCTGGAGCCGCCTGCACACCTCGAAGGCCAGCAAACTTCCCATGCTGTGGCCGAATACCGCGTAGGGACGCGCGAGGCGGGGCTGCATCGCCCGCGCGATCTCATCGACGAGCTCGTCGAGGTTTTGGGTCAGCGCCTCGTGCTTGCGACCGTCACGGCCGGGTAACTGAATTGGCACGACGTCGAGGTGGTGACGCAGCTCGCGAACCCAAGACACGAACATGGTTCCCCCCTTCCCGGCGTAGGGGAAACAGAACAGTTGAAGCGACGCGATCGCCGGCTTCCATGGCCGCAAGAACCACGGAGATTCAGCCACCGACTGGCGCACGTCTTCGGCATGAAACATCACACCCTCACTCATCGAGATTGACCATCAGCCTCGGGTAGTCTAGCGTGGTTCGCGGCGGAGGAGAACAATGGCAGAAGCACACGTCGAAGCGAGCACGAACCCGATCCTCGTGCACGAAACCCAGCCCGATCGAGATATCACGGACAAGCGCAAGTCTCACGACGACGGCAAGAAAGCTCGCAAGGGCGGGCGCAAGGCCAAGGCCAAGGCCAAGGCCGACAAGGACAAGCGCGAGAGCGATCGCAAGCGCAGGCACAGCACCGACAAGCACGGCCGCGGCGGCGTGCTCTCGGCCATCCACGAGGCCAGCATGACCCTCGTCGGCGCCCAGGCGGACGTCCTCTCGGAGATCCTGTCGAGCTATCGCGAGCGCTACGAAGAGTCCGTCGAAGACAACGACAACCACTGGATCTTCGACATGGGCAAGAACGTGACCAACGCGCTGTGGGACGGCTTCGAGCACGCCTCGGAGATTCCACGCCAGGTCCGTGACGCCTACCGCGACGAGCGCGACTACGACCCCGACGAGGCGTGAGCACGGCCGAACTCCGCTATCATCGGTACTCTTTCTTCGAGTACCGTACTCTCGGCACGTCACTCTTCATGGACCCAGCGTTCTCCCGCTACCGCAGGGGCGCGTGGGTCGGTAGCGGAGTCGTCGATCGCTGCGACATCGTGGCGGTGACCTCTGGCGACTTCGATCACTATTGTGACGCCATTGACGTCCTCCTCGGCCACGATCCCCAGCTCGTGGCGAGTGTCGACATTTGTCGCGCGATCTGGGAGCACATCGAGCGCAAATACGGCACTCGGCACCTGAACAAACACCACTTCATCGGGCTCGAGGACCAGGAGTCGGCCAATAACGGCCGGCTTCGGCTCACGGGCTATCGCGTCGAGCCGTGGCGCCTTCAGCAGCTGTGGCTCGACTTCCTGCGTCGGCCCGAGGACATCACTCGCCTGGGGGCGACCCTGCGCAGGACCCCCCAGCACGCGGACGGCCTGGCCTTCGTGATCGAGATGGCCGGGCGGCGAATTGCCCACCTCGGCTGCGCGCTACACCCCAAGACCAATTGGTCGGACATTCGCACGATCGCCTCGGGTGGCGTCGACCTCGTGGTCTGCTCGGCCAACGCCGACTATGTCGAGGAGCTCGTCCGCGGGGTGTCGATCCTCGCGCCCAGCCAGCTCGTGCTCTACAAGGGGCGCATGGCGATCGAGGGGCGCATCGGCGTCCAGCGGGCCTCGCTCGGTGAATTCGAGGAGGCCGTGCGCGACCGCTACCCCGGCGTCGAGGTCACGGTGCTCTCGCCCGGCTCCGCGCGCCCGCTTTGAGCCTCGAGCGAGGGCGGGCGACGAAAATAGAGCTGACGCGCGAGCCGAAACATCATCTGTGGCCGCAGCAGCGCCCACGGTGAACCCGTGAAGTGGGCGATGCGCAGGACCGCCTGCATCGCCTTGGGGTCGCCGCTGATCCGGTGCATCTTCGCGTTGCCCGAGGCCACGAAGTAGCGGCCGATCCGGCTGCGCATCAGCTTGCCGTAGACCCCGAGGGCCTCGACCCCGCTCGCCTCGGGCCAGCTCGCGTCGAGGCCTCCGACCGTCAGGAAGGGGATCCGCACGAGGCGGTGGAGGCGGCGGTGATAGGCCCGAGACAGGCGCGAGAGGTCGCCCCTGCGCGCGCGCTGGCGGTCGATCTCCTCGCCCAGGGTGAGGGCGCCCAGCGTGGCCAAGGTGATGCCCTGGCCGTAGATCGGGTTGAAGGCAGCGACAGCGTCGCCGACCGCGACCAGGCCGCTGGGCAGCCGCGCCCGCTGCCAGCCGCGCAGCTGCGTCCGGGATGTCCGGCTGATGGTCACCGGGGTCAGCGGCGTGGCCGAGGACAGCAGCTGGTGAAGCTCGGGGTGGCCCAGGCTCGCGGCGAAGGGCACGAAGGCCTCGTCGTCGTCGGTCGGTCGGTCCTCGCCGACGGAGGCGAGCATCGCCAGCCAGCGCCCGCCCTCGATGGGCACGACCGCGGCGCTGCGCGACCAGTGCGGGGCCTGGGGGATCGTGCTGGCCATGGCCCAGCCCCGCGTCTCGTCGGGCTCGCGCGCGTACTGTCGGCAGGCGTAGCCCAGGTTCGAGGACACCGCGCGCAGGGCCGGCGGCTCGTAGCCGAGCTGCTCGAGCCACTTCGTGGACATGGCCCGCCGGCCGGTCGCGTCGACCACGAGCTCGCCCTCGAGGCGCTCGCCACCACCGTCTTCGCCCCCGGCGTCGGCGAGCTGGACCCCGCGCACGCGATCGTCCTCGACGATCAGCTGCTCGACTGCGGCCCCATCGCGCAGCTCGATGCGCGGGTCGTCACGGATGTAGCCGACCAGCAGCCAGTCGATCAGCGGCCGGCTGCAGCCGTAGATCTCGAGCTCGGAGTCGAACTGCTGGAGCCGGCCGTGCTGCGAGCGGATGAAGGTGTCGCGGGCGTAGTCGAACTTCACCGCCCCCGCGGCGCGCATGTCCGCGGCCAGGCGCGGGAAGAGCTGCTCGAGGCGCTCTCGGCCCCCGGCGAGCACGAAGTGAATGTGGTGCGACTGGGGGACCCCCCGGCGGGGCTGGGGCGAGTCCGGGTAGCGATCGCGCTCGAGCACCGTGACGCGTTCGAAGCGCTCGGCGAGCACGCGCGCGGTCACCAGGCCGGCCACGCTGCCGCCCACGACGATCGCGTGGCCGCGCCTGAGCGCGGGCTCGAGCTTGGTATCGGGCTCGGGTTTGGTATCGGGCTCGGGTTTGGGCTCGGGCTCGGTCATGGCGCTCCCTCCTGTCCGCCGACGCCGGCCGCGGCCAGCCGCTCGTAGATCCGCTCGGCCTGGCCGTGGATCCGCTTGACCGTGAAGAGGTCGGCGATCGGGCTGTCGTCGGCGCGGGTCAGCGTCGACCACAGCCGGACCACGCCCCCGCCCCCATACCCACTGGTGTTGCGATCGGCGTCCAGCGCCACGCTCAGGCTGCGCAGGCGATAGTGGACGAGATCGCCCGAGTCGACGTTGCCGTAGTAGAACACGTCGCGGGCGACGGGCGTGCTGACCAGCGCCCAGTCGGCGTCGACGCCCAGGCTGGTCATGAAGCGGCGCTCGCAGATGTCGCTGATCCGCGGGTAGGACGCGAAGTAGAGCAGCCCGACCCCGTTGAGGTCGGTGTAGGGGCAGACCGCGTAGTCGAGGCGCGCGAGCTCCCCCGGCGCCGGGAAGCTGTAGCCCAGGAGCGTCACCCCGGGCGCCGCGCTGGGCTGTGAGGGCTCGAAGGCGGCGACCTTGAGCTTGCGGTAGCCAGCGCTGAAGGGCGGCGTGACGCGGTACTCCAGCGCCCGAGAGCGGGCGATGGCCTCGGGCGTCGCGCGGCTGAGGCTCTTGTTGTTGCTCGACCGGCTGACGAAGACCGTGGCCATGTCCACCCGCGCCACGGCCTGCTCACGCGGCCCGCGAAGGGTCTGCGAGGAGAAGAAGCGCTTGTCCCGAAAGCGGCTCAGCGCGCCCTCGAGGGTGACGTGGTCGTTCTCGGCGAAGGCGAGCAGGCCGCTGCTCTCGAAGCGCACGCGCAAGAAGGTGGAGTAGAGGCGCTCGCCCTCGCCGTCGACCACCGCGCTCGAGACCACCCCGAGGTCCTCGCAGAGCATCCGCCAGTGCTGCGCGCCGCACTCCTTGAACAGCCAGCGCTCCGAGAGCCCGCCGATCAGCAGCTGCGGCATGCCCAGGCTGTAGCTGGCCCAGGGCGCCGGGGCCTCCTCGGCGCCCTCCCGCAGGTCGATGGCCCCCCTCACGCCGACACCCGCTGCTGGCTGTGCTGGGCGTCGCCCTCGAGCTGGCGCAGCAGCTGCTCGAGCGAGGCCGGGCCGCGGGCGAAGCGGTTGAGCGCCGCGAGCGAGCAGCCGCGGTCGTCGAGGTGGTGGCGCACGAAGCCCGCCAAGGTCCCAGAGGGGCCCAGGTCGACGAGCAGGCCGCCGCGCCGGCGCACGGCCTCGATGGCGTCCAGGAAGTGCACGGGGGCCCTCACGGCCTCCCACAGCAGCGCTGCGTCGACGCGCTCGAGCCAAGCCCGGCGCGAGGGCGAGTACATGGGCAGCGCGAGGGGGCGCAGGCTCACGGCCCGGGCCCGCGCCAAGAAGGGCGCCTCCACGGCGTCGAGGGCCGGGCCATGCAGCGCGTGGAGCATGGGCAGGGGCTGGGTGATGCGCTCGCGCTCGCGCGCCGCCGCGGCCGCCGCCTCGATCGCGGCCGGCGGACCCGAGACGATGAAGTGGCGAGAGAAGTCGATCCCCGCCAGCGTGCAGCCCTCGAAGCACTCGGGCTCGCGCGCGAACACGGCGGGCTCGTCGAAGACCGCGAGCATCGCCCCCGGGGCGACGCGCTCCTCGATCAAGGTGGCGAGCTCGAGGCTGAGCTCGAGGGCGTCGCGCCAGCTCAAGGCCCCGGCCGCGACGGCGGCGAGCCACTCGCCCAGGCCGTAGCCCAGCGTGGCGTCCGGGGCCACCCCGCGCTCACGCATCACCGCGCTCAGCCCCACTCCCAGGCTGACCAGCGCGGGGGTGGAGAAGCGCAGGCGCTCGAAAGGATCGAAGGGCCGATAGTCCTCGAACATCACCCGGCCCAAGGGCCGGGGAAGCTTCGCGTCGGCGACCTCGAAGCAGGCGTCGACCGCCGCGCGGTAGCCCGGGTGCTCGCGATAGAGGGCCTCGCCCATGCGGTAGTACTGGGAGCCGTGCCCCGTGTAGGCGAACACGCGCCCGCCCGCGGGGAGCTCTCGCGCGCGCTTGGGCTGAAAGTTGCGAAGTGAAGGTGGAGATTGGAGCGCGGGCTCGCTGACAGGCTCGGTTTCCCGATTTGGTTCCGACTCCGACTGCGCCGTCCAAATCGAAATATCCACATCCATGGGTCGTTCGCGGATCTGTGCCATCATGCGAGTCAACGCATTTCCTGGCCCGATCTCTTCGATCTCTGCACCTGGATACCCGAGCAGCTTGGACGCGCTCTCGTACCAGCGGACCGGCCAGGAGATCTGCGCCGCGAGGACCTCGCGAATGTCCTCAGGGTCCTCTGGATAGGGGCTGGCCGTCAAATTCGCGATCACCGGGAAGCGCGGCGGACGGGGGCTGACCTCGCGCAAGGTCCGGGCGAAGGCCTGACGCGCGGGCTCCATCGCCGGCGTGTGAAAAGCGGCACTGACCTTGAGGCGAATGTATCGAACACCAGGGTCCCCTTCGAAGAGGACCGCCGCGTCCTCGATGGCCTGCGTGGGCCCAGCGACGACGGTCTGCTCGCTCGTGTTGAGGTTCGCGACATGAAGATCATCGCGCTTCGCGTCCCGCAGCCGCGCCTCGATGGCCTCGGCCGACATCCCCAGTACCGCCGCCATCGCGCCCCCACCGGCCTCCGCCATCAGCCGGCCGCGGGTACGCACGAGCGTGAGCGCGGTTCGGAAGTCGAACACCCCAGCGGCCATCAAAGCTGCATATTCGCCCAGACTGTGGCCTGCGACGGCGATCGGGTCGCTCGCGTTGCGTTCACGCCAGCGCAGCCACGCGAGCGCCGTCACCACGAAGACTGCTGGCTGTGTGAACTGTGTATCGTTGAGAACACGCTTGGGGTCCTCCAAGCACAGCTCTCGCACGTCATACCCGAGAATCTCGTTCGCCTCGGCGACGAGCGAGGGGTAGGCCTCGAACAGCTCCCTCCCCATACCTTTGAATTGAGATCCCTGACCAGGGAAGATGGCAATTCGCACCATGGCATCCACACCCCAAGAATATGACACTTTTCCTCGCCGCCTCTCCGACGACGTCGCGACGATAGCGATCAACGCGCTGGATCGCAACAGAGGACTCGTGTAACATGTCCGCCGGCTGCGGGGATGATGATGTTGCGTGGGAGGGTAGCCCTGGTCACGGGCGCGAGCCGAGGTTTGGGCAAGGGCATCGCCACCGAGCTCGCGGCGGCAGGTGCAACCGTGATCGTGACGGCTCGTACCGTCGATCCACGCGGTGATCGCCCGGGCTCACTGCGAGCGACGATCGCTACGATTCGGAACACTGGGGGGCTGTGCGAAGGCTTCGCTGTCGACCACGCCGACGACGCCCAGGTCCGGGCCCTGCTCGAGTCCATCGATCGGCGCTACGGCCGGCTCGACCTGCTCGTGAACAATGTCTACGCGAACCCGGCCCTCGATCCGGCTCTCGGGCCGGAGGTCCTCAAACGCAAGTTCTGGCGCACCCCTGTGGGGATCTGGGACACAATGCAGCGCGTCGGGTTGCGCTCCCACTATGTGGCGAGCTACTACGCCGCGCCAATCATGATCCGTCGACCAGGCGGGTTGATTGTCAACATTTCATCCTGGGGCGCGCAGCGAGACCTCTTCACCCTCCCCTACGGGGTGACCAAGGCAGGGGTCGATCGCCTCGCCCAGGGTCTCGCGGCCGAGCTTCGCGACTACGACGTCAGCGCGGTGTCACTCTACCCTGGCATTGTCGAGACAGAGCTCGCCCACTTCGCGGACGAAATGAGGCAGTCGGGGCTCGTGGAGACACCTGCACTGACAGGCCGAGCAGTCGTCGCCCTCGCTCGCGACGAAGAGCGAATGCGATTCAGCGGCGAGACCCTCGTCGTCGCAGAACTCGCGCGAGCCTATGGGTTCCGCGATCTCGACGAGCGCCTCCCCGCGTCGCTCGGGCAAGCCTGAGCACAATTAAACATATGAGAAAAACCCAGCCCGCCCGGAAAATCGGGTGAGGTTGGTGGACACCTCGATCTAACGATCAGTGAACATTAAATACAGCGCTCCGGCCCGACCGCATGGCACCGAGCGCGAACGCAGCCGCATCGACTGCAAAGTTCGAATTTAACATTTACATTAACCCGAGCCTCCCCGGCTCGGGGCTCACGCCCCACGCCCAAGGACTACTCGTGATCGAGAACAATGAACTGAGCGCGCTGCTCGAGCGCGTCACCGCGGGTGATATCGGCGACGACGAGGCGATCGCGGCCGTCGAGGCGCTCCTCGACGGCTCGCCATCTCCCTCCCCCTCCCCCTCGAGCGCCACCGCCTCGCCTCCGATCCCGGCTTCGGGTGGGCGCCAGGCCCTCGTGGACGAGCTCATCGGCCTCGCGGCGGGGCTCCTCGAGATCGAGCGCGAGGCCCTGCACCTGCGCCGGCCGATCTCCGACTATGGCTTCACCTCGGTGATGGCGGCCGACTTCGCGGCGCGCCTCCAGCAGCGCTTTGGGCTCGAGCTTCCCCCCACGATCTTCTTCGAACACCACGACCTCGGCTCCCTCCTCGACATGCTCATCGAGCGGATCGCCGAGTCGCCCGCGGGCACCCCTGCGGGCAGTCCTGCGGGCAGTCCCGCGGGCAAGGGTGCCGCCGTCGACGAGACTATAGAGGATCGCCCCGAGCCCCAGGTCTTCGACAGGGTCGTGCTCCGTTCACTCGTTGACGAGCAGGACGAGCAGGACGAGCAGCGTGCTCGACCCACGCCCGCGATCCGGCCCAGCCCTTCGCCCAGCCTCGCCCTCGACGAGCCCGCCGCGATCATCGGGATCGCCGGCCGCATGCCCGGCGCCGAGGATGACCTCGACGCCTTTTGGCGCCTGATGCTCTCGGGGCAGCGCGCCACCGGCCGCGTCCCGCAGGCGCGGCGCGAGGCGGGGACCTTCGCGATCCTCGACGGCGACCCGCGTGGCGCCAGCGGTGGGTTCTTGGCGGACGTCGCCCGCTTCGACGCCGCTTTCTTCGGGATCTCGCCTCGCGAGGCGCGGCTCATGGATCCCCAGCAGCGCCTCTTCCTCGAGGTCGCCTGGCACGCCTTCGAGGACGCCTGCCTGCCCCCCAGGCAGCTGGTCGGCTCGCGCACCGGCGTGTTCGTGGGCGTCGCTACCCACGACTACAACGACCTCATCGTCGCCGCGCGGACCCCCGGCGATCCCCTGCTGGCCACGGGCCTCGCCCGCGCGCTGCTGCCCAACCGCGTGTCCTGGCTGCTCGGCCTGCGCGGGCCCAGCGAACCCGTCGACAACGCCTGCGCGAGCGCGCTGGTGGCCGTCTCCCGGGCCGTCGACGCCCTGCGCTCGGGGGCCTGCGAGCTCGCCCTCGTCGGGGGCGTGAACCTCGTGCTCCACGATCGCGTGCAGGCCTCCTTTGCCCGGGCGGGCATGGTCAGCCAGCGAGGTCGCTGCGCGTCTTTTTCCGCCGAGGCCGACGGCTTCGTGCGTGGCGAGGGCGTCGGCGCGATGATCCTCAAGCCGCTGACCGCGGCCCTCGCCGACGGCGATCGCATCCACGCGCTGATCCGCGGCGCGGCCACGGGGCACAGCGGACGCAGCCCAAGCCTCACCGCGCCCCAGCTCGAGGCGTGGACCGAGGTCATCGCCTCGGCCCAGGCCCGCGCCGGCGTCTCGGCCAGCGAGATCGACTATGTCGAGGCCTACGGCATCGGCTCGCCGGGCGGAGACGCCGTCGAGATCGCGGCCCTGCGCGCGGCGGGGCTCGGCGCCTCGGCCACGCAGCCCTGCACGATCGGCTCGGTCAAGAGCAACCTCGGGAGCCTCGAGACGGCCTCGGGCATGGCCGCGCTGCTCAAGGTCGTGCTCGCCCTGCGCGGCGATCGGCTGCCGCCCACGGCGGGCCACGATCGCCCAAACCCCGCGCTCGAGCTCGGGCCTGGCCTGCGCCTGCTGACCCAGCCGCAGCCGTGGCCGCGCGGTGATCGTCCGCGCCGCGCGGGCGTCAGCGCGTTCAGCTATGGCGGCGCGAACGCCCACGTGATCGTCGAGGAGCCCCCTGCCCCGGCGCCGGGCGCCTCGCTCCCCGACGCCCCGCGCCCCCTCGTGATCTCCTCGCGCAGCGGCGAGGGCCTGCGCGCCCAGGTCGAGGCGATGATCGTCTTCCTCGAGCGCGCCGAGGCTCAGGCTCGCGCCTACCTCGAGCAGGGCGTGGCCCCGCGCCCGCCCGCCCAGGCAGAGATCGCCTACACCGCGCAGCTCGGCCGCGACGCCTGGCCGCATCGCCTGGCCGTCGTCGGGCGCAGCCGCGGCGAGTGGCTCGAGGGTCTGCGCGCCTGGGCCCGCGCCGGCGCGGCGCCGGCCGGCGTCTACCTCGGCCAGGTCCACGAAGCCCAGGGCGCCGGCGCCCGCGAGCGGACCTCTGGGGCGCCTGAGGTCGACTGCGCGGGGCTGTCCGCCGACGCCCTCGCCCGGCGCTGGGTCGCTGGCGACGCGCTCGACTGGCGCAGCGCGTGGTCAGGCTGCGCGCCGCAGTGGACCTCGATCCCCGGCTACGCCTTTGGCGGGCGCCAGCATTGGTTCGACCGTCGCGGCGGCCGTCGGATCGCGGCCAGCGAGGGCCAGGCCGCGCCCGCGCAGCTCGGCCGTCGCCTGGCTCGCGGCGACGAGCGCCTGGCGATCCACAGCTTCGCCGGCGCGTCGATGCTCTCGGCCTCGACGGCCCTGTGCGTCCTGCTCGAGATCGCCGCCGAGCTCGAGCCTGGGCGACCGCTGCGAGTCGCGGCCAGCTTCCTGCGCCCGGCCCTCGTCGGCGAGGGGCCCGTCGAGCTGCGCGCGGAGCTCAGCCAGCGAGGAGACGAGCGCACGCTCGAGCTGCGGACGAGCCCCGATGTGTCCGAGTCCGAGTCCGAGCCCGAGTCCGGACCCGCGCCGATCAGCGCACGGCTTTTCCCGACCCCCCACGCAGACCCACCAGCGGCCCTCCCCCTGAGCTTCCTGCGCGAGCGAGCGCAGCGCAGCCAAGCCGGCGCGGCGCTCCACGCCGAGGTCGCGGCCATCGTCGAGTTCGAGCCCGCGCGCGCGGCCCTGAGCAGGGTGTGGATCGCAGACGCCTGGGCCCTCGCCAGCCTCGAGGGCGCGGCCGACTGGCGCTCGCCCGTCCCCGCGCTCGAGGCCGCCTTCACGCTGCTCGCCGCGCTGCGCCCCGAGGGCGCCCAGGCGGGGATGATCCGCGGCGTCGAGGCGCTCGACTGGCTGCCTGGAGCGCAGCCCCAAGCCGCGGCCTTCGTGCTCGCCGAGCGCAGCGGGCAGCGCTACGCCCTGACCATCGTCGACGCACACGGCGAGGCGCTCGCGACCCTCGGCGGGGTCGAGGTCGCCTGGCCTGGGCTGCCCCAGTCCACCAGCCAGTCCACCAGCGGGGCCCCGACTCTCCAGACCCCGCCCCCCGAGCTCTCCGGCCCGCAGCTCGGCGCCGCCGTCGAGGCCCTCGAGCGCCGCTGCGTGGCGCTGATCCGCGGGGCCTTCGTCGCCGAGGGCGTCGACCTCGACGGCGTCCAGATCCGCGACCAGATCGACGACCAGGCCGAGGCCCTGCGCCGCGAGTTTGGGGTCGCGGCCCGCTACGCCCCGCTCTTCGCCCGCCTGACCACGGACCTGCGCGCCGGGGCGTCCACGCCCGCGCACGGCCAGCTCGACGCCGAGGTCAAAGCCGCGATCGCCCCTCACCTGCGTCTGGCCGAGCGGACCTGCGCGCGCCTCTTCGAGGTCCTGCGCGGCGTCGTCGATCCCCTCGAGGTCCTCTTCCCCAGCGCCTCGCTCGAGGCCGTGGCCGCGGTCTACGGCGCCAACGCCCTGTCCGCCCCCTTCCACGCGGCCGCGGCCGCGATCGCCTGTGACTTCGTCGCCGCCAGCGAGGCCCCCGGGCAGCTGCGCCTGCTCGAGGTCGGCGCGGGCACGGGCGGCAGCACCGGCCCGATCCTCCGCGCCCTCGAGCCCTGGGCCGAGCGCCTGCGCTACGCCTGCACCGACGTCTCCGCCGGGCTCACCCGCGAGGCCGAGCGCCGCTTCGGGCCGCGCCACCCCAACCTCGACTTCGGCCGCCTCGACATCGAGCGCGCGCCCTCGGGCCAGGGCTACGCCCTCGGCGCCTACGACCTGGTGTTCGCCTCGAACGTGCTCCACGCGACCCACGACCTCGCGCGGACCCTCGACCACGTCGCCGCCTTGCTGCGCCCCGGCGGGCGCCTCGTGCTCCTCGAGGCCACCCAGCTCCACGCCTTCCTCGACGTGACCTTTGGCCTGCTCGACGGCTGGTGGTGCTTCGAAGACGGCGAGCGCCGCCTGCCCGGCGGGCCGCTGGTCTCCCCCGAGGGCTGGCGGGCGCTGCTGCGCGACGCGGGCTTCTCTGCGGTCGAGCGCGTGCGCGTCCTCGACGAGGGCGCCAGCGGCTTCCAGACCCTGCTGGTCGCAACCCGCGGCCGCGCGCCCGCCCGCGAGCACGCCGAAGTCCCCAAGCGCTGGGAGCGAGCCGCCGCCCCCGAGCGCGCGGACACCCGCGAGCTCGACGAGGCCCTCGTCGCCCGCGTGATCCTCGAGCTCTCCGCGCTCATGTCCGAGGCCCTCGAGCTCGAGGCCGAGGCCCTCGATCCCCAGCGCCCCTTCTTCGACTACGGCCTCGACTCCTTCCTGGGCGCGGGCCTGGTCGACCGCGCTCGCGCCCAGCTCGGCGTCCCGCTGCACATCACCAGCTTGTTCAACCACCCGAACCTCGCCGCGCTCGGCCGCCACATCGCGGGCCTCGGCGGCTCGGCCCTGGCCGCGCGCCTCGGCCTGGGCAACTCCGACGCGCAGGTCGACTCCGCCCACGCGGCCCCCTCCCACTCGGCCCCCTCCCACTCGGCCCCCTCCCACTCGGCCCCCTCCCACTCGGCCCCCTCCCACTTGACCCGCGCCACCCAGGCCGCCGCCGCCCCCCTCGTCGCGCCCACCGACGTCGCCGTGATCGGCATGGCCGGCCAGCTCCCCGACGCCCCGGACCTCGAGCGCTTCTGGGACAACCTCGCCGAGGGCCGCTGCTCGATCCGCCCGGTCCCCGCCGAGCGCTGGTCCGCGGGCGATCACTACGACCCCGACCCCACCAACCTCGACGCCTCCTACTGCGTCGAGGGCGGCTTCCTCGACGGCGTCGCGGACTTCGACGCCGAGCTCTTCGGCATGACCGGGCGCGAGGCGGCGCTGACCGATCCCCAGCACCGGCTCTTCCTCGAGCAGGCGTGGACCGCCCTCGAGCACGCCGGCTACGCCGAGCCCACGCTCTCGCAGCTGCGCTGCAGCGTCTACGTGGGCGCCGGGCCCGGGGACTACCTGACCGAGATGCTGCGCGTCGGGGCCGAGAAGGGCGCGCAGTGCTTTTGGGGCAACACCGCCTCGGTGATCGCCTCGCGCGTGTCCTTCACCCTCGATCTCAAGGGCGCGAGCCTGGCCGTGGACACGGCCTGCTCGTCCTCGCTCGTGGCCATCCACCTCGCCTGCCAGAGCCTGTGGAGCGGCGAGTCCGACCTCGTCGTCGCCGGCGGCGTGTTCATCCAGGTCGCCCCCACCTTCCACGTGCTCGCGAGCAACGGGCGCATGCTCTCGCCCCAGGGCCGCTGCCGGACCTTCGACGCGGGCGCGGACGGCTTCGTCCCCGGCGAGGCGGTCGGCGCCCTGGTGCTCAAGCTCCTCGCCGCGGCGCTGCGCGACGGCGACACGATCCACGGCGTCATCAAGGCCTCGGGGATCAACCAGGACGGGCGCACCGCCGGGATCACGGCGCCCTCGGGCGACGCCCAGGCGGCGCTGATGCGCTCGACCTACGCGCGCTTCGATCTCGACCCCGCGTCGATCGGCTGCATCGAGGCCCACGGCACCGGCACCCGCCTGGGGGATCCGATCGAGTTCGAAGCGCTCAGCCGGATCTACGACGACGGCGGCCCCCGCCAGCGCTGCGCCCTGGGATCGGTCAAGACCAACATCGGGCACACGGCGACGGCCGCGGGCATCGCCGGCGTGCTCAAGGGCCTGCTCATGCTCGGCCACCGCGCGCTCCCGCCCTCGCTGCACTTCGATCGCGCCAACCCGCACATCGATCTCGAGGCCAGCCCCTTCTTCGTCAACACCGCGCTGCGCCCCTGGCAAAGCGAGGGGCCGCGGCGCGTCGCCGTCAGCTCCTTCGGCTTTGGCGGGACCAACGCCCACGTCGTGCTCGAGGAGGCCCCGGCCCGCCCCGCGATCGCCCCGCGGACCCGCGCGGCCGAGCTCTTCGTGTTCTCGGCGGCCTCCGAGGCGGCCCTGCGCGCCCTGATCGAGCGCCACCTCGCGCACCTCGACGCAGGCGCGGCGCTCGACATCGTCGACCTCGCCCACACCCTGGGCGTGGGCCGCAAGCACCTGCGCTTTCGCCTGGCCGTCGCCGCGCGCTCCCTCACCGCGCTGCGCCGCTCCCTGACCGACTGGCTCGCCGGCCAGGCCGACGCCCGCACCTTCGTTGGACCGCGCACGGGCGTGGCCGCCAACGCCGGCCACGATCCAGCCCAGCTCGCGGAGGTCCGCCGGCTCAGCGAGGCCGCCGCGCTCGACGAGGACGCCCGGCTCGAGCGCGCCGAGGCCCTGGCCCAGCGCTACGTCCACGGCTACGTCCCCGCGTGGGCGCAGTGGTTCGCGGGCCTCACGGCCCGGCGCCTGCCCCTGCCCACCTACCCCTTCCAACGCCAGCGCTACTGGATGCAGGCGCGTCCGCAGCACGGCTGGACCGAGCCCCGAGCCGCGCGCGACTCGTCCACCCCGGTCGCCGAGCAGCCCGCGTCCCTGCGCGAGCTCTACGCCACCCCTCGGTGGCGCCGCGCCGCGCCGACGCGCACCCGCGCCCAGATCGGCACCTGCCTGTTCGTCGGCGAGGGCGCCCTCGCTCGGGTGCTCGAGGCCGCGGGGATCGATGTCGTGCACCTCGGGTCGAGCTTCGACGCCCGCGACCCGCGGCGCTGGGCCGAGGCCCTCGCCCAGTTCGCGAGCAAAGATCCGACGCGCGCCCACGGGCTGTCGCTGGTGATCGACGTCGACGCCCCCCAGCTCGCGAGCCACGATCTCGTCGCGCGCTTCATCGCGCCGGTCGAGGCGGCCGCCCGCGCCATGCTCGAGCAGGGCGCGCCCAAGGTCGAGCACCTCTTCGTGCTCCACCGCAGCCCCCGCGCCGCCCCGGATCTCCGCTCGGCCTACGCCGAGGCCGTCGCCGGCTTCTCGGCCTCCCTGCGCCCGCTGCTGCCGAGCACGAGCTCTCGCGTGCTCCTGCTCGAGCCCAGCGAAGACCCGATCCGTCACGCCGAGGCCCTGGCCCGCGAGCTGAGCTGCGTCGATCTGGCCGACCTCGTGGCCTACGCCGAGGGCGAGCGCTGGGTCTTCGAGCTCCAGCCTTTCGAGCTGCCCGAGGCGAGCGAGCGCCCCGACGATCCCCGCGCCTGGGCGCTGCCCGAGAGCGCGCGCACGTGGTTGATCTCCGGAGGGCTCGGGGACCTCGGCCTGCGCTTCGCCGAGGCCCTGGCCGCGCGGCCCGGGACCCAGCTGATCCTCGTCGGCCGCTCGCAACCCGGCCAGCGCCAGCGCCAGCGCATCGCTCGCGTCGAGGCCCTCGGCGCGGCCGTCCACGTGGCCCAGGCCGACGTCGGCGATCCCCAGGCCATGGCGCAGGTCGTGGCCGCGGCCAGGCGTCGCTTTGGCCCGATCCACGCGGTGCTCCACGCCGCCGGCGTGGTCACCCGCCAGACCCTGGGCGACAAGTCGCGCGAGCGCTTCGCCGCGACCTTGCACCCCAAGCTGCGCGGCGCGGAGGTCCTCGACGCGCTCACGGCCGACGATCCCCTCGCGCTCTTCGTGGCCTTCTCGTCCGCCGCCGGCCGGCTCGGCGACTTTGGCCAGTGCGACTACGCCGTGGCCAACCGCTTCCTCGACGGCTTCATGCGCCAGCGGAGCCTCCGCGTCGCCGCCGGCGAGCGCCGCGGGCGGAGCCTGGCCATCGACTGGCCGCTGTGGCGCGGCGAGGGCATGCGCTTCGGCGACGAGCGAGAGGCCCGCTTCTTCCGGGTCAGCGGCATGCGCTACCTCGAGCCCGACGCGGGCCTGCGCGCCTTCGCTAGGATCCTCGCGGGGCTGCCCGCGGGCGTGTCCGAGGTCTTGATGCTGACCGGCGAGGGCGAGCGCGTGGCCTCGAGCCTGCGGGCCTCGGCCGCGACCGCCCCCGCGAGCGAGCGCCAGGTCCCCCCGCCCGCGGCCGCCTCCAGCGCGGCCGAATCCAGCGCGGCCGCGCCGGCGCTCGCAACGATCATCGCTGGCCTGCGCGCCCGCGTGGCCCGGCAGTTCCGCATCGCCGAGGCCCAGCTCGATCCCCAGCGCAACCTCGGCGAGCTCGGCCTCGACTCGCTGATGCTCACGGACTTCGCCGCCACCTTGTCCAGGGAGCTCGGCGCCGAGATCAGCCCCACGGTCTTCTTTCACAACGCGGACCTCGAGTCCCTCGCCGCACACCTCGCGGCCGAGCTCCCGGCAGCGATCGCCCGCGTGTTCGGTGAGGGCACGCGCGCAGCCCCGCGGCGCACGAGCCCACCCACGAACAAGCCCACGAACAAGGGCACGCCCGCGCCCTCCTCCTCGCCCCGCCACGACGCCAGCGCGGACCTGCCCGCCGACGCCGTGGCGATCGTCGGGATGAGCGCGAGCTTGCCCCACAGCCGCGATCTCGACGATTTCTGGCGGCTCCTCGACGCCCGCGGCTGCGCCATCGAGGAGGTCCCCGCCTCGCGCTGGGACTGGCGGACGCTGTGCGATCGCGACGGCGACCCGCGCCCGCGCTGGGGCGGCTTCATCGCCGACGTCGACCGCTTCGACGCGCGCTTCTTCAAGGTCGCACCGATCGACGCCGAGCGCATGGACCCCCAGCACCGGCTCTTCCTCGAGCACGCCTGGCGGGCGCTCGAGGACGGCGCCCAGCGCCCCTCGGACCTGCGCGGCCGCAAGGTCGGGGTGTTCGCCGGCGCCCAGTTCACCGACTACCGCGAGCTGCTCGCGGCCCACGGGGGCGCCGGCGCCCAGGGGCCGATCGGCAACGCCCTGGCGATGATCGCCAACCGCGTGTCCTACCTCCTCGACCTCCACGGCCCGAGCGAGACCATCGACACCGCCTGCTCGAGCAGCCTCGTCGCCCTCCACCGCGCGGTCACGGCCATGGCCACGGGCGCGTGCGAGTCGGCGCTGGTCGGCGGGGTGAGCTTGATGCTCACGCCCAGCTCGATGGTCGCGGCCGCGGACCTCGGCGTGCTCTCGCCCACCGGGCGCTGCTGGACCTTCGACGCCCGCGCCGACGGCTACGTCAAGGGCGAGGGCGTCGGCGTCATCTACATCAAGCCGCTGCGCGCCGCGCTCGCGGCCGGGGATCCGATCCACGCGGTGATCCGCAGCGTCGCCGTCAATCATGGCGGCAAGGCCCACTCGCTGACGGCCCCCAACGCCCGGGCCCAGACCGAGCTGCTCGTCGACGCCTACACCCGCGCCGGCGTGCCCGTCGACAGCGTGGGCATGCTCGAGCTCCACGGCACGGGCACCCGGCTCGGGGATCCCGTCGAGGTCGAGGCCGTCCAGGCCGCCTTCGAGACCCTCGCCGCAGCCCAGGGCGTCACCCCGCGCCCGGGGAGCTGCGCCCTCGGATCGGTGAAGACCAACATCGGTCACCTCGAGCCCGCGGCGGGCATCGCCGGGCTGCTCAAGCTCGCGCTCGCGGTCGAGCGCGGGCGGATCCCCGGGACCCCTGGCCTCGACGCGCAAAACCCCCTGCTCGACCTCGACGGCGGCCCGCTCTTCGTCGCCCGAGAGACCCGCCCGTGGGCGACCGGGCCCGGCCTGCGCCGCGGCGGGGTGAGCTCCTTTGGCTTTGGTGGCGCCAACGCCCACGTCGTGATCGAGCAGTGGCGAGGCGAGGACGCGTCTTCGCCCGCGCCCTCCCCCACGCCCTCCCCCCTTCCCACACACGCTCCCGTGCCGCGGCTCTTCCTGCTCTCGGCGCGGACCTTCGACGATCTCCGCCGCCGCGCCGCCCAGCTGCGCGCGCACGTCGAGGCCGAGCGCGACAGCTTCTCGCGCAACCCCGGGCGCCTCGACGCCCTCGCGGCCACCCTCGCCCGCGGCCGCGAGCCGATGCGCGCGCGCGCGGCCGTGATCGCCCCGAACCTGGCCGAGCTCCTGCGCCACCTCGGCGAGCTCGCGGACACCCAGGTCGCCGGCGAGCCCGAGCACGCGCTCTTGTTTGGTCACGCCCCGACGGAGGCCAGCGATCTCAGCGAGCGCGCCCGGCTGTGGCTCGCCGGCGAGGACTTCGAGTGGCCCGACACCGGCGCGCGCCTGCTCGCCTTGCCGAGCTACCCCTTCGCGGGGCCGCGCTACTGGTTCGACTCCCACGGCGCCGCGCCCGAGCGCGCCGACCAGGCCAGCCAGCCCAACCAGCCCGACCAGCCCGAACAGGCACGCCAGCCCGAGCGTCCGCCACGGGTCAGCCCGCTGCGCCCCCAGCCCTCCCCCGAGCGGCCCGAGATCGCGGCCGCCTGGCACGCCCGCGCCCAGCACTACACGGGCCGCGAGGTCAGCCTCGAGGTCGACGCCAGCGGGGTCGCCACGGTCGTCCTCGACGATCCCGAGCACCGCAACATGTTCTCCGAGGGCCTGGTCCTCGGGCTGCTCGCGGCCTTCGACGCCATCGCCACCCGCGGCGACGTCAAGGTCGTGCTGCTCACCGCCCGCGGGCCCTACTTCGCCATGGGCGGCACCCCCGACGCCCTCGCCGACATCGCCCACGGCCGCGCCCGCTACACGGATCTGCCCTTCTTCTACGAGGGCCTGCTGCGCTGCCCGGTCCCCGTGGTCTCCGCGCTCGGCGGACACGCCGTGGGCGCGGGGCTGATCTTCGCCCTCTACGCCGACATCACCGTGCTCGCCCGCGATCGCAGCTACGCCGCCAACTTCATGCGCTACGGCTTCACCCCGGGCATGGGCGCGACGGTGCTGCTGCCCGAGAAGCTCGGGCCGGCGCTCGCGAGCGAGCTGATGTTCACCGGCGCGAGCTTGCGCGGCGAGGCCCTCGAGCGCCGCGGCGCGCCGCTGCGCTTCGCCCCCGCAGCCGAGGTCGACGGCCAGGCCCGGGCGCTCGCCGACGAGCTCGCTCGCAAGCCTCGGCGCTCCCTCGAGCTGCTCAAGCGCGCGCTGTGTGACGATCTGCTCGAGCGCGTGCGCGCGGCCGTCCCCCTCGAGATCGAGATGCACGGCCAGACCTTCGCCCTGCCCGAGGTGCGCGCGCGCCTCGGCCTCGCCCTCGAGGGTGAGCCGCGAGGCGCGGCCACGGACGCGCCTCCCCGGATCGAAGCGCCTGCGACTGCGCCTGCGAGCTCGCCCCCCGCGCCCGAGGCCCTCGTGTTCGCGCCCATCGAGCGCGTGACCATCCAGCTCCCCGCCAAGTCCTCGCTCGGCCAGGCGCTGCGCTCGGCACCGATCGAGCGCGCGACCATCCAGCTGCCCCCGCGGTCCACCGCCTCTGCCTCGACCTCGGCGGCCTCGACCAGCGCCCCGCGCTCGCAGCCCAGGCCTGCCACAGCTCCCCCTGCGGCCTCGCCCCACTCCCCCCCAGCCGCGCCAGCGCCAGCCCTCGAGCTCGCCGCCGTCGAGGCCAGGCTGCTCTCGCTGATCGCCGACATCCTCCACGTCGGCCCCGACGAGCTCGACGCCCAGACCGTCTTTCAGGAGCTCGGCGTGGACTCGATAAACGGCGTCGAGATCGCCCGCGGGATCCAGCAGACCTTCGCCGTCGACCTCGACTCCGTCGCGCTCTACGACCACCCGACCCCGGCCGCCCTCGCCCGCGCGCTGGTCGAACAGATGCCCGCGCCGGTCCGCGAGCGAGCGCCCGCCCCAGCGCCAGCATCCGCGCCGACCCCTCGCGTCGACGCCCCCGCTGCCGCCCCCCTCGCCAGCCCGAGCCCCGCGCCCTCGCCAGCGGGCCACGGCGAGGCGGAGATCCGCAGCTGGCTGCTCGAGACCATCTCCGAGCTCGTCCACCTCGAGCCCGGAGAGCTCGCCCTCGACACCAGCTTGGCGGACCTCGGCGTCGACTCGATCAGCGGCGTCGAGATCATCCGCGCGCTCAACCGCGAGTTCGGCCTCGAGCTCGACGCGGCCGCGCTCTACGACCACCCAAGCGTCGCCCAGCTCGCGGCCTACCTCGCGGCCCAGCGACCCGCCGCTCCCGCCCAGGCGCGGGCCGAGACGCGAGACCAGGTCGCGACCCCGGCGCGTCGGCCTGCCCCCACACCACCTCGGCGACGCGCTGCCTCCAGGCCGCGCGCCGAGGTCCACGCGGCGGCTTCACCCGCCGGCACCTCGACCGTCCACGCCGGCGGCTCCAACGGCGCCCACGCCAGCCGCTCACGAGCTGTCCACGCCAGCCGCTCCAACGGCTCCAACGGCAACGGCTCCAACGGCAACGGCTCCAACGGCGCCCACGCCAGCGGCTCCAGGCTGCGCAGCGAAGAAGAGCTCACCGCCACGCTCCTCGAGGTCCTCGCCGAGGTCACCGGTCGCGCCCAGACCGAGCTCGATCCCAGCGTCGACTTCGGCAGCCTCGGCCTCGACTCGATCGCCGTGGTCCAGCTCGCCAAGGCCCTCGACGCGCGCTTCGACGTCCCCGTGGACGCGCCGCAGCTCTACGAGCACCCGGACCTCCCCTCCTTGCGAGCGTGGATCGCCGCGCGCACGACCCCGCCCCGGGAGCCGCCGCCGACCAAGCCGGGGCGCGCCCCCACGCGAGAGAGTCGCGCCACGCCGAGCGCGGGCGCGTCGAGCCCCGGCCCCACGCAGGCCAGCGCTGCGCGCCGCGATCCCAGCGCCGACGCGAGCCTCGAGCTCGACGCCATCGCGGTGATCGGCATGGCCGGGCGCTTCCCCGGGGCGGCGACCCTCGACGAGTACTGGCGCAACCTCAGCGAGGGGCGCTGCAGCGTGACCGAGGTCCCCAGCGAGCGCGGCTGGGACCCCGCCTTCTTCGACCCCGACCCCAAGGCTCCGGGGCGCTCGAGCTCCAAGTGGGGCGGCTTCCTGACGGGCGTCGACCGCTTCGATCCCGGCTTCTTCAACATCTCGGGCAAAGAGGCCGAGCTGATGTCGCCGGAGCAGCGCCTCTTTCTCCAGGCGGCCTACCACGCCCTCGAGGACGCGGGCCTGCCCGCCCGCGCCCTGGCCGAGCGCCGCTGCGGGGTCTATGCCGGGGTCTACGCCGGCGACTACCCCAAGCTCGCCCGCGAGCACTACACCCCCTACGCGCTGACGGGCCTCTCGACCTGTGTCCTGGCCGCGCGCATCGCCTACTTCCTGGATCTGCGCGGGCCGAGCCTGGCCGTGGACACGGCCTGCTCGTCCTCGCTCGTGGCCGTGGACCTCGCATGCGAGAGCCTCCGCGCCGGACGCTGCGAGCTGGCCATCGCCGGCGGCGTGTTCACCATGCTCACGCCCGACATGATGATCGTGTCGAGCAAGGCCGGGATGCTCTCGCCCAGCGGGCGGATCTCGGCCTTCGACGCCGACGCCGACGGCATCGTCCTCGGCGAGGGCGTGGGCGCCGTGGTCCTCAAGCCCCTCACCTGCGCCCTCGCCGACGGCGATCCGATCCACGGGGTGATCCTCGCCAGCAGGACCAACCAAGACGGCAAGACCAACGGCATCTCGGCCCCCAGCGCCCGCTCTCAGACGGCGCTGATCCGCGAGACCCTCGCGCGCGCCGGCCTGAGCCCCGACGCCCTCTCCCACGTCGAGGCCCACGGGACCGGCACCCCCCTCGGCGACCCCATCGAGATGCGGGCCCTCGACGCGGTCTTCTCGGGCCGCTCGCCCAGCTTGCCCAAGCTGACCTTGAGCTCGGTCAAGGCCAACATCGGGCACACCAACACGGCCTCGGGCGTGGCCGCCTTGCTCAAGATCCTGCTCGCCCTGCGCCACGAGTCGCGGCCGCCGGAGATCCACTACACCCGCGCCAACCCGATGATCGACTTCGAAGCCTCGGCCTTCCGCGTGCCGGTCGAGGCCGCGAGCTGGCCGCGGACGCAGCGTCCGCGCGTCGCCGGGATCAGCTCCTTTGGCTTCAGCGGGACCAACGCCCACGTGATCGTCGGCGAGGCCCCGGCGCGCCCTCGCCAGGGTCGCTCGCGCGCCGCCCACCTGATCCCCCTGAGCGCCCGGAGCGAGGCGGACTTCATCCGCGTCCGCGACCAGCTGCTGCGCTTCCTCGATCAACCCTCTCCGCCCTGCCTCGCCGACCTCGCGCGGACCCTGGGCGAGGGTCGCAGTCACCTGCGGGTCCGCGCGGCCTGTGTGGTCGGCTCCCTGGCCCAGCTGCGCCAGCTGCTGCCCGGCCTCGAGCCCGGTCAGGTCTGCGGGCCGGTCAGCTCCCAGGTCGCCCGCGAGCTCGTCGGCGTGGCCGAGGCCTACGTCGCCGGCCGAGAGCCCGACTGGGCCGCGCACTTCGAGGGCCTCGACGCCCGCCGCGGCCCCGCGCCGCTCTACCCCTTCGCCGAGCAGCGCTACTGGCTGCCGCCCCTCGACGACGCGGCCGCCTCCTCCCGCGCGCACAGCCCAGCCCAGTCCCAGTCCCAGTCCCAGTCCCAGTCCCAGTCCCAACCTCGCGCCGCCTCGCCCCGCGCGGCCGAGGGCGCGCGCACCTCGTTCCTCCACCTGAGCGCGACGCAGCCCCTGCTCGCCGATCACATCGTCGCCGGGCGGCCCGTGCTCCCCGGCGTGGCCTACCTCGCCGTGATCGCGGCCCTCGCCGCCGAGGGCAGCGAGCCTGGCGAGGTCGCGCCCGTGGTCCTCGAGCGCGTGATCTGGCAGCGCCCGCTCAGCCCCAGCGTCCGCGGCGTCGAGCTGAGCGCGCACATCGAGGCCTCGGCCAACGCCGCGGGGCAGCGGCGCTTCGAGCTGTCCACCGGCGAGGGCGAGGCTCGCGAGGTCCACGCCCACGGCCTGCTCACCTCCGTCGGCGAGCAGCCCAGCCCCTCGACGCTGGCGCCCGTCGATCTCGCGGCCATCCGCGAGCGCTGTCGCCCGCGCGACGCGGCCGCCATCTACCCGCGCTTCGCCGCCCTCGGCGTCGACTATGGCCCGAGCTTCTCCGGGCTCACCGGTGTGTGGGGCAGCGCCAGCGAGGCCCTCGCTCGCCTCGAGCTGCCGCCGAGCGCCAGCGCCCCCCTGCTCGCTCCGCCCGTCGCCCCGGGCGCCCTCGACTGCGCGCTCCAGGCCATCGCCGGCCTCGACGTCGACGCCGGCGACGAGCGCCTGCTGATGCCCTACGCCATCGGCCGCTTCGAGCTGCTCGCCCCCTTCTCGGGCCGCGGCTGGGCGCACCTGCGCCGGACCAGCAGCCAGCGCGTCAGCGTGTCCTTGCTCGACGACGACGGCCGGACCTGCGCGCGCCTCCACGACGTCGCCCTGCTGCCCTACCAAGACCCCCTCGCCGAGTTCTTCTACGCGCCGCGCTGGATCCAGCAGCCGCGCCCCGCCACCCCGACCACCGCGTCCTCGCCAGCCCCCCGCGTGGTGCTCGCGAGCGCCGACTTGCGCCCCCTCGCCGAGGCGGCGGCCGAGCGCCTCGGGGGCGCGCGCGTGGTCACCCTCGACGCCCAGACCTCGGCCGCGACGCTCACCGCCCTGGTCGAGTCCGTCTTCTCTGGTCACTCGACCGGGACCATCGTCCACCTCGGCGGCCTCGAGCGCGACGCCCGGGTCGACCGCGAGGCCCTCGACGCTCGCCAGCAGCTCGGGCTGATGAGCCTGTTTTGGCTGACCCGCGCCCTGCACCGCGCGGGCCTGCACCGCGCGGCGATCCACCTGCGCGTGATCACCAACGACCTGCACCCGCTCGCGCCCACGCGCACGCCTCGGCCGCTGGCCGCGTGCTTGCCGGGGCTGAGCAAGTCCATCGCCCGGGAGTACCCGCGCTGGGACGTGGCCTGCGTCGACATCAGCCTCGAAGAACCGCGCGACAACCAGATCGCGGCGATCGCCGCGGCCCTCGCCGAGCCGGGGCTGCGCTCCGGGATCGACGTCGCCCTGCGCGGCGGCGTCCGCTTCGTCCGCGAGCTGCGGCCGCTCACCCTCGGGCCCGGCCGCCCAGCTCGTGATGGTCGTGATGACAGCGAGGGCGTGCGCCTGCGCGACGCGGGCGTCTACGTGATCATCGGCGGAGCCGGGGGCATCGGACGCGCGCTCAGCCGCGAGATCGCCGAGCGCTGCGCCGACGCCCGCCTGGTGTGGATCGGCCGCAGCCCCCTCGACGCGGACAAGCGTGCGGCGATCACCGAACACGAGGCCCTCGGGGCCTCGCTCACCTACCTGCGGGCCGACATCGCCGCCCCCGGGGAGCTCAGCGCGGCGCTGGCCGAGGTCCGCCGCCGTCACGGGCGGATCCACGGCGTGTTCCACTCGGCCCTCGTCCTCGACGACCGCACCCTCGAGCGCATGGACGACGCGACCATGCGCGCCGTGCTCGGGCCCAAGGTCGAGGGCGTGGTCGAGCTCGCCGCGGCCATCGGCGACGCGCCCCTCGACTTCCTGGTGTTCTTCTCCTCGGGCCAGGCCTTCGAGGGCAGCGCCGGCCAGGCCAACTACGCCGCCGCGACCAGCTTCGCCGACGCCTTCGCCCACTACCTGCGCAGCCTCGGCCGCTTCCCGGTCAAGATCGTCAACTGGGGCTACTGGGGCTCCGTCGGCGTCGTCGCCGATCCCGAGTATGCGCGCCGCCTGGCCGCCCAGGGCATCGGCTCGATCGAGGTCGACGAGGGCCTCGAGGCCCTGCGGCGAATCATGGCCAGCGACGCGCCCCAGGTCCTGGCCATCAAGCTGACCGCGGCCCGCCGCGAGCTCGTCGACGCGGGCGTGGTCGAGCGCGTCCACGCCCGCACGCCCCTCGATCCAGCCAGCCTGCGCCGCCACACCCAGGCGACCCGCGCCCTCAACCGCTTCACCGCCTGGGGCCTGCTCTCGCGCGTCCACGACATGCGTCTCGTCGACGCCGAGGGCCGCGTCCAGACCCCCGAGGCCGCCGCGGTGATCCCCGCCTACCACCGCCAGTGGTGGGCGATCGTCGACGCCCTCGCCGAGCACGGGCTGATCGCGGGCGGCCAGGCCAGCGACTACGTCGGCGCCCAGCTGAGCGCGAAGGCCCGCAGCCCCCACGCGGCCCGGCTGATGCGTGACCTCGAGGGCGTGCGCGAGCGCCTGTGCCAGCGCTACCCCGAGCTGCGCCCGCACCTCGATCTGCTCGCGCCCTGCGTCGAGGCCTACCCCGAGCTGCTCACCGGCGCCCGCGATCACATGGCAGTGCTCTTCCCCAAGGGCAGCCTCGAGCGCGTCCAGGGCATCTACCGCGGCGACCCGATCCTCGACTTTCACCACGGCCTGGTCGCCGAGTCGCTGCGCACGCTGATCGCCGCCAAGCGGCGCGAGCGGCCCGGAGAGCGCCTGACCGTCGTCGAGGTCGGCGGCGGCACCGGGGGAACCACGGCCTTCGTGCTCCCGGCCCTCGCCGAGCACGCCGAGGCCCTGCGCTACGTGTTCACCGACATCTCGCCGGGCTTCACCGTCGCGGCCCGCAGGCGCTTCTCCGAGTACGGCTTCGTCGACTACGCCCGCCTCGACATCGAGAACTTCGCGGCCTTCGCCGCCGCCGCCCCCGGGAGCGTCGACCTCGTCGTCGGCAGCAACGTCTTCCACGCCTCCGGGCGCCTCGACGAGGCCCTCGCCGGCGCGCGCTCCCTGCTGCGCCCAGACGGCGCGCTGGTGCTCTACGAGGGCATCCGCTCCCAGCCCTTCGTGACCGCGACCTTCGGCCTGACCCCGGGGTGGTGGAAGCACGACGGCGTCGGCCGCCTCGCTCACTCCCCGCTGCTCGGCGAAGATCAGTGGGCCGCCCGCCTGCGCAGCGCGGGCTTCGGGGCGATGACCGCCCTCGGCCTGCCTGGCCTCGGCGCGGGTCGGCGCGCCCAGGCCGTGCTCGTCGCCGGCTGCGTGCCGAGCCCCAGCGAGCTGCGCCAGGGCGCCTCACGCTCCCGCGCCGACACGCCCGCCCGCCCCGACGGTGGCCCCAGCCCCGCGCGAGCTCCGGGCGCCACCACCACCGCAGCCGCGCCCAGCGAAGGCGGCCTCGAGCCCGCCTTCGCCTACGTCACCGGCGTGCTCGCCGAGGTGCTCAAGAACCCCCTCGACAGCTTCTCCCTCGACCAGACCTTCGAGGTCTATGGGATCGACTCCCTCGTCGGTCAGGAGATCAACGCCCGCTTCGAGCGCGACCTCGGGCCGCTGCCCGCCTCGCTGCTCTTCGAGCACCCGACGATCCGCGAGCTCGCTGCCCACCTGGCACGCGAGCACGGCGAGCGCCTGGCCGCGGTCCTCGCGGCCCAGCCCTCGGCCTCGCCGACGCCCGCCACCGCCCCCGCGGCCGCGCCCGCCACCGCGCAGGCCCCCACGGCCGCGCGCCCCTCCAGCTTGCGCGAGCAGGTCTCTCGGCTCAGCGACGCCGAGGTCGACGCCATGCTCGCCACCCTCCTGCACCAAGGATCCATGCCATGAAGGTCGACGCTCTGAGCACCGCCCGCAAGCGCGAGCTACTCCTCGAGCTCCTCGAGCGCCGCGCTCGACCCCAGGCCGAGCGCGGGGCCGCGGACGGCGTGGCGATCATCGGCGTCGCCGGCCGCTACCCCGGCGCCCCAAACCTCGCCCAGCTGTGGACGCTGATCGCCCGCGGCGAGTCGGCGATCACCGAGGTCCCGCGCGCGCGCTGGGACTGGCGCCAGCACCCCGAGACCTACGCGCGCTGGGGCGGCTTCATCACCGACGTCGACCGCTTCGACCCCGAGCTCTTCGGGCTCAGCCCGCGCGAGGCCGAGGCCATGGATCCCCAGGAGCGGCTCTTCCTCGAGGCCTGCTGGTGCGCCCTCGAGCACGGCGGGCACACCCGGGCGAGCGCCGCCGCCGACGGGCCCGTGGGCGTGTTCGCGGGGGTCATGAACGGCGAGTACCGCAACCTCGGCGTCGAGGCCCGGGTCCGTGGCCAGCGCGAGGTCGCGGCCTACTCGGACTTCCACGCCATCGCCAACCGCGTGTCCTACTGCCTCGACCTCGGCGGCCCGAGCCTCGCGATCGACACGGCCTGCTCGTCCTCGCTGACCGCGATCCACCTGGCCTGCGAGAGCCTGCGCCGGGGCGAGTGCGCCACCGCCCTCGCCGGCGGCGTCAACTTGATCCTCCACCCCGAGCACTACCGGCGGCTGTGCGCGATGCGGATGCTGTCGAGCGACGAGCGCTGCCGGGTGTTCGGCGAGGGCGCCGACGGCTTCGTCGACGGCGAGGGCGTGGGCGTGGTCCTGCTCAAGCCCCTCGCCCGCGCCCTGGCCGAGGGCGACCGCGTGCTCGCGGTCATCCGCGGCTCGGCGATCAACGCCGGCGGCAAGACCAGCGGCTACACCGTGCCCAACCCCGTGGCCCAGGCCGCGGTCGTCCGCGCCGCGCTGGCCCGCGCGGCCGTCGATCCCGCGAGCGTGTCCTACGTCGAGGCCCACGGCACCGGCACCTCGCTCGGCGATCCCATCGAGCTCGCGGGCCTCGAGCGGGCCTTCTCCGACGCCGGCCTCGGCCAGGGCGAGTGCGTCGTCGGCTCGATCAAGGCGAACATCGGGCACCTCGAGTCCGCCGCTGGCGTGGCCGGGCTGACCCGGGTCCTGCTCCAGCTCCGCCACGCCGAGCTCGCGCCCTCGCTGCACGCGGATCCGCCCAACCCCAAGATCGACTTCGATCGCTTCCGCGTGAACCGATCGCTGCGCGCGTGGCCGGCTGCCCGCGACGCCGACGGCCAGCCCCTCCCCCGGCGCGCAGGCATCAGCTCCTTTGGGGCCGGGGGCGCCAACGCCCACCTGATCGTCGAGGAGGCCCCGCCGCGCCCCGAGCCGGCCCACGTCCCCGGGCCGTGGCTGGTCTTGCTCTCGGCCAAGTCCGAGGCGCGCCTCGCCGCCCTCGCCGAGCGCCTGCTCGAAGCCTGCCCGACCTGCCCGACCCAGACCCAGACCGAAGAAGCCGCGAGTTCGACCCCAGCTCAGTGGCTCGCGCGCCTGGCCTACACCCTGCAAGTCGGCCGCGAGAGCCTCGAGGAGCGCGCCGCCTTCCTCGTCCGTGATCTCCACGAGCTGCACGCCGGGCTCGCGGCGCTCTCGTCCACCGCGACGCCGACGAGCGCTGCCCCCGAGCTCCTGCGCGCGCGCGTGGCCACGGGCGGCCGCGCCCGGCCGCTGACCCGCCCGAGCGAGGCCCCCTCGCTCGGCGAAGCCGTCCCTGCCGAGACCCTCTCCGCCCTCGCCCGCGCGTGGCTGGCCGGCGAGGCGATCGACTGGCGCTCGCTCTACGACAGCGGGCGCCCCGAGCTGCTCGAGCTGCCCCACTACCCCTTCGCGCGCCAGCGCCTGTGGGCCGACGAGCACGGCGGCTTCGCGAGCCTGGCCGCCGCCGCCCCTCTGCACCCCCTCATCGAGCGCCTCCACCTGGCGCGCTGCCTCGCGCTCCCCGGGCTGGTCTTCGAGGTCCGCCTCGCCGCCGAGGATCCCCTGGTCGACGAGCACCGCGTGGGCGGCGTGGCCACGCTCCCGGGCGTCGCCAGCGTCGAGCTGCTCCTCGCCTGCGCCCGCGCGGCCGACCCCAGGGGCGCCGCCGTGTCCTCGCAGGTCGTCGACTTGACCTGGGCCCGGCCCGTGCAGCTGTCCTCGGTGTCCAGCGCCGCGCTCGAGCTCCACCTGCGGCCCTGCGCCGCCCAGGACGGCAGCGAGCCAGACGCCCTCGAGCCGGACGCCCTCGAGATCGAGCTGCGAGATGCGCTCGGCCTGTGCGCCCGCGGGCGCGTGGTCCCCCGCGCCGACGCGGACCAGGCCCTGGGCGCCGCCGCCCTCGACCTCGACGAGATCCTCGCGCGCTGCCCCGAGCGCCTCGACGCCGCCCAGCTCTACGCCGAGTTCGAGGCCGCCGGGGTCCACCACGGCCCGGCCTTTCGCCGCCTCGACTCGCTCCAGCTCGGCGCCGACGAGGTCCTGGCCAGCTTGGACCCCGAGCACCCCGGCCTCCGCGGCTTCGCGCTCGACCCCACCTTGCTCGACGCCGCCTTCCAGGCCGCGGGCCCGCTCTCCCAGCGCGACGCGAGCCCGGGCGGCCTGCTCTTGCCCCACACCCTCGAGCGCGCCCTCGCCCTCGGCGCGGGCCGAGACGCCCGCTACGTCTACGTCCGCCGCCGGGCGCCGCGGCGCTTCGACATCGCGCTGCTCGACGCCCAGGGCCGCCCCCAGATCCTCCTCGCCGGGCTCTCGCTGCGCGAGCTTCGGCCCGCGACCACCGACACGCGCGCCGACACGAGCGCCGAGGCCTCGCTGATCTACGCGCCGGTCTGGGCGCCCTGCGAAGACCAGCCCGCCCCAGCCCCAGCCCCAGCGTCGCCACAGGCAGGGAGCTTGATCCTGCGCGCCGGCGCGACCTCCCTCGCCCTCGCCCTCGAGCGGGCCGTGAGCGCCCGCGGGCCAGTGCACGTCGTCGACACCAGCGCGGCGCCCGAGCGCTGGCGGGCCCAGCTCCTGGCCCACGCCAGCGACGGCCAGCTGAGCGCCGTCTACATCCTGCCGGCGCCGGTCTCCTCGGCGCGCCCCGAGCTCTCCGCCCTCGCCAGTCGCGAGCGCGCCTCCGCCCTCGCCACCCGCGAGCTGCTCGCCGCGCTCATCTCCCACGACGACGACGCCCGCCCCCTCGCGCTGACCGTCGTCGGCGTCGGGACGCGCGGCGCCCCCGACTTCGCCGGCGCCGCGGCCTTTGGCCTGGCCCTGAGCGCGGCCAAGGAGCGCCGGCGCTGGCGGGTCTCCTGCCTCGACCTCGAGCCCAGCGAGCTCACTGATCTCATCAGGGTCGACGCCTGCGCCGCGCGGATCCTCGCCGAGACGCAGGCCGCCCACAGCGGCGGCCGCGAGCTCGCCCTGATCGCGGATCGCCGCCTCGAGCGACGCCTGGTCCCCTGCGCGCTGGCCCCCGCGAGCGCCCCGGTGTTCGTCCGCGGCGGCACCTACCTGATCGTCGGCGGCGCGGGCGGGGTGGGCCTCGAGCTCAGCCGCGAGCTCGCCCGCCGGGCCGGGGCGAAGCTGGCGTGGATCGGCCGGCGCGAGCTCGACGCGGACATCCGCGCGCGCATGGCCGAGGTCGAAGCCTGCGGGGGCGTCGTCGCCTATCGCCGCGCCGACCTCGGCGACGGCGCGGGGCTGCGGGCCGCGATCGCCGAGCTCAGCGCGGCGCTCGGGCCCCTGCGCGGCGTCTTCCACTCCGCGCTCGTGCTCCGCGACCGGACCTTGGCGCACATGAGCGAGGCCGAGCTCCTCGACGTGCTCGCGCCCAAGGTCGAGGGCGCGGCCGAGCTCCTCGACGCCCTCGCCGATCGCCCCCTCGACTTCGTCGCGCTCTTCTCCTCGCTGATCGCCTTCACCCACGCCCCCGGCCAGGCCAACTACGCCGCCGCGAGCCGCTTCCTCGACGCCCTCGGCCTCTCCTTGCACGGCCGCGCCCCCTGGCCGGTGGTGACCATCGACTGGGGCTACTGGGGCGACATCGGGGGCGCCGCCGGGGCCGATCGCGTCGCCCGCTTCGAGGCCGCCGGGGTCGAGGCCCTGGGCGCGCGCGCGGCCGTCGACGCGACCCGCGATCTGATCGCCGCGGGCCTGCGCCAGGCCGCCGTCGTCCGCCTCAGCCCCGCGGCTCGCCGCGCGCAGATCGCCACGCAGCTGCGCGCCCGCGTCGACGCCAGCGGCCACGCCCAGCTCGTCGCCGACCCTCGATCCGAGCGGCCCGAGTCCGCCACCGCGCCCTCTCCAGCGGCCCCCCACCAGCCGCGCGCGCACGTCCAGGCTGCTGCCCAAGGCGGCGCCCAGGCCAGCGCCGGCCAGCTGCGCGCCGCGGCCAGGCGCTACCTCAGCGGCGTCGTCGCGGACGCCCTGCGCATGGACCCCGCGCAGATCCGCCCGGAGACCCCGCTGACCGAGCTCGGCGTCGACTCGCTCGTGGTCCTGTCGATCACCGAGCGCCTCGAGCAGGACTTTGGCGCGCTGCCCAACAGCCTGCTCTTCGAGCACGGCGACCTCGACAACCTCGCCGCGTACTTCGTGACCGAGCACCGCGAGCGCCTCGCCGCGCTGCTTGGGCCGGCCCCCACCGTGGACGCCGACGCGCTCTTCGGCGCCCCCGCCCAGGGCTCCCCCGGCACCGCGGGCGCCCGCGAGGACGACCCGCAGCCCGGCGCCCTCGCCCGGGCGCCCGCGCGCGCCCTCCCTGCCCCCGCCCTCCTCACCTCGTCCTTCGAGGCGCCCCCAGCCCACACCAGCGAGCCCATCGCTATCGTCGGCGTCAGCGGCCGCTACCCCGGCGGCGAGGATCTCGACGCGCTGTGGAACCTGTTGCGCGCGGGCGAGGACGCGATCCGCGAGGTCCCGCCGGCGCGCTGGGACTGGCGCGCGCTCGGGCCCGAGGTCAGCCGCTGGGGCGGCTTCCTCGACGACGTCGAGCGCTTCGACGCGCTCTTCTTCAACATCTCACCGCGCGAGGCCAAGCGCATGGACCCCCAGGAGCGGCTCTTCCTCGAGACGGCCTGGGCCACCCTCGAGGACGCCGGCTACACCCGCGCCGCGCTGCGCGAGCTCGACCGGCGCGTCGGCGTGTTCGCGGGCGTGATGAACGGGCACTACGAGCTGCGCGGCGCGGAGGCCTACGCCAGGGGCCTGCGCAGCGACGCCCTGGCCTCGCACTGGTCGATCCCCAACCGCGTGTCCTACTGCCTCGACCTCCGCGGCCCCAGCCTCGCGATCGACACGGCCTGCTCGTCCTCGCTGACCGCGATCCACCTGGCCTGCGAGAGCCTGCGCCGACGCGAGTGTGCCCTCGCCCTCGCCGGCGGCGTCAACCTGATCCTCCACCCTCTGCACTACCTGCGCATGTCGGCGATGCAGATGCTCGCCAGCGGCCCGCGCTGCCGCAGCTTTGGCGCCGGCGCAGACGGCTTCGTCGACGGCGAGGGCGTGGGCTGCCTGCTGCTCAAGCCGCTGTCCGCGGCCGAGCGCGACGGCGACCCGATCCGCGGCGTGATCCTGGCCTCGGCGATCAACGCCGGCGGCAAGACGGCCGGCTTCACCGTGCCCAACCCCCAGGCCCAGGCCCAGGTCATCCGCGAGACCATCGAGCGCGCGGGCGTCGACGTCGAGTCGATCGCCTACCTCGAGGCCCACGGCACCGGCACGAGCTTGGGCGATCCCATCGAGCTCGCCGGGCTGACCCGGGCCTACGCCCCCTTCACCCAGCGCCGAGGCTTTTGTGCCCTCGGCTCGATCAAGTCCAACCTCGGCCACCTCGAGTCGGCCGCGGGGGTCGTCGGCCTCACCAAGCTGCTGCTGATGCTCGAGCACGGCGAGATCGTACCCACCTTGCACGCCGATCCCGTCAACCCCAAGCTCGACCTCGAGCGCTCGCCTTTCGTGCTCCAGCGTGAGCCGATGGCCTGGCCGGCGACCGACCGAGCTGAAGACGGTGCCCCGCCGCGTCGGGCAGCGCTCAGCTCCTTTGGCGCCGGCGGAGCCAACGGTCACCTGATCGTCGAGGCGTGGCGAGGCGATCGTTTTGCCGCCGACGCGACGCTGGCCGCTGCGCCGTGGATCCCCGTGTTCCCCGTCAGCGCGGCCACGCCTGCGGCCCTCGACGCGGTCCTCGCCCGGCTGCTCGCGCGCCTCGAGGCCGACCCTTCCCTCGACCCGCGCGACGTCGCGGCCACGCTCCAGCGCGGGCGCGAGCCCCTGAGCGCGCGCGCGGCCGTCGTCGCCGAGGATCGCCCGACCCTGCTCGCGGCCCTGCGCAACGCCCTGGCCAGGCGCGGCGAACCCACGGCGCAGCAGACGACGCGCGCCGGCGAACTCGCCCTCCCCGAGGACCCCGAGGCCCTCGCGGCCATGGCCCGGACGTGGCTGGCCGCCCGCGACTGGCAGCGCTTTGCCCAGGCGTGGATCGCCGGCGCCGCCTTGCCCTGGTCGGCGCTGACCCGCGTCGGTCGCCGCGTCCACCTGCCGACCTACCCCTTCGAAGGAGAACGCTACTGGCAGGCCCTGCCCAGCCACGCGCCCGCGCTCCCCACCACCGAGCACACAGCCGCGCCAACACCCGCGACCCAAGAGGGCTGGCGCCTCGTCAACTGCTCGCGCTTCGGAGATCAGCGCTTCACCCTCCAGCTCGACGCCGGCGCGGCCCTGCTCGACGGCCACCGCGTCGCTGGCCGCCCCACGCTCCCCGGCGCGGCCGCCTTGCTGATCATGCTGCGCGCGGCCGAGGCCTCCTCCGGCCACGAGGTCGCCCAGGTGACGAGCCTGCGCTGGCTCCGGCCGCTCGACGTCGACGCCGGCCAGGGCCTCGACGCCGCGCTGCGCCTGCGCGCCCTCGACGGTGGCGCCGCCGTGGAGCTCGGGCGCCAGCTCGGCTCGCGCTTCATCCCCTGCGCTGCGGCCGAGCTGCGCTGGGGCGAGCCCACGCCCGCTCCCCACGACAACCAACATCACGGGGCCGCGAGCGTCCCCGCGCGCAGCGGCGCCGCGATCTACGAGCGCCTCGCGGCCGGCGGCCTCGAGCACGGCCCTGCGCTGCGCGCCCTCGTCGAGCTGCGCACCGACGACGAGGGCGTCCACGCCCGCATCGCGCCGTCGGCCGACGCCCGGGGGCTCACGGCCCAGGTCGCCGTCCTCGACGCGGCCATGCTCGCCATCGCCCCCCTCGCCGAGAAAGCCGGCCTCGAGCCCGGCCTCTACCTACCCAGCGCTCTCGCCGGGCTCCGCTGGCACGCCCCCTTGCCGAGCCGAGCAGATGCCCAGCTCGTCGCGCGCCTGCGCCTGGTCGCGGATGCCACCGCCGAGGGCCTGGCCGCCTCGCTGACCCTCGCCCTCGCCGACGGCCGCGCGTGCATGAGCGTCGAACGCTTCGAACTTTGCCGCGTCCAGCGAGGCGAGCCCGCGGCCAGCGAGCTGCTGCGCTTCGAGACCACCTGGGCGCCGCGCCCGATCCCCGCGTGGTCCGCCGCGCGAGGCCGCGAGCTGGTCCTGGTCGACGTCGACGAGGGCCTCGCCGACGCCCTGGTCCGCGCCTGCGCCGAGCAGACGCCCGCGCCGACGATCTCCCGAGTCACCGGCACCGATCTCCCTCGGCGCCTCGCCGCGCTCGACCACGAGGGAACGCAGCAGCTCGTCGTCATTCACCAGGCCCGCCCGCGCGCGCTCGACCCGCGCGCCAGCGAGGCTGCCCTGCTCGCGGCCACCGAGCGCGTGCGCGCGCTCCTCCGCACCCCCGGGCGCGCGTCGCTGCGCGCGATCGAGTGCTGCTTGGCGGGCGCCCCCACCGAGCAGGCGCTCACGGCCCTGGGCCGCTGCGTCGCCCACGAGGATCCCCGGCTCAGCGTCCGCGTGGTCCTCGGCGAGGGCCTCGCCCCCGACCTCCTCGCCGCCCGCCTGCTCGACGAGTGCAGCGACCCCAGCCCGGCCTGCGAGACCCTGCGCCTGCGCGGGGGGATCCGCGAGGTCCTCGGCTGGCGCGAGCGCGCCGAGCAACACGACGCACCAGCGCAGCGCGGCGAGACCTCGCCCTACCGCCGCGGCGGCGTGTACCTGATCACCGGCGGCCGCGGCGGCCTCGGCCAGGCCTTCGCCCGCGATCTCGCCCAGCGCTTCGCCGCCGAGCTGGTGCTCTGCGGCCGCGCTGCCCCCGACGACGCGAGCGCCCAGCGCTGCGCCGAGCTCCTCGCCCTCGGGGCGACCAGCGCCCGCTACCTCAGCCTCGACATCCGCGACGCCGGCCGGGTCCACGCCGAGCTCGCGAGCCTGCGCGAGCAGCTCGGGGGGATCCACGGGATCATCCACGCCGCGGGCGTGCTCCGCGACGAGCAGCTGGCGACCACCAGCGACGCCAGCGTCCTCGAGGTCCTCGGGCCCAAGCTCCGCGGCGCCCTCGCCCTCGACGCCGCGACGGCCGAGGACCCCCTCGACTTCTTCGCGCTGTGCTCGTCCTTCGTCGGCGTGGCCGGGAACGCGGGCCAGGGCGCCTACGCCCTCGCCAACGCGTGGCTCGACGACTTCGCCGCGGCCCGCGAGGACCTGCGCGCCCGCGGCCTGAGGCGTGGGGTCAGCGTGGCCTTCGCGTGGCCGGCGTGGACGGGCGAGGGCATGCGCCTGCCCGCGGCGACGGCCCGACTGCTCGCGGCCGCCGGCCTCGAACCCCTCGACGCCGAGACCGGCTGCGCCCTGCTCGAGGCCGGCCTGCGCGCCGCCGATCCGCGCTACCTCGCCGTGCGCGGGGACGCAGATCGGATCCGCGCAGCCTGGCGCGCCCAGGCCAACCGCGAGCAAACCAACCCCGGGGACACGGCGCCCCCCCTGCGCCGGGCCCCACACCCACGCCCTGCGTCTTCTCTGCCCGCGTCCTCTCCCGCCGACGCTCGCGTCGAGGCGGCCGTGCGCGAGGTCGTGGTCGAGGCCCTCGCCGCCGTGCTCGAGCTCTCCCCCGAGCTGCTGCGCGACGACGAGACTCTCGATCGCTACGGCGTCGACTCGGTCATGGTCCTCGAGGTCACCGAGCGCCTCGCTACGCGCTTTGGCGCCCTGCCCAAGACCCTCTTCTTCGAGCACCAGAGCGTCGCCGAGCTGACCGAGTACTTCTTGTCCGAGCGCCCCGAGGCGTCCCGCGCCCTGCTCGGGCCCGGCCCGAGCCAGCCCGGCACCTCGCCCCAGCCCGCCGACCACACGGACCCGCACGTGTCCACGGACGGCGAGCCCAATGCCGAGGCTGACGCCAGCGCTGACGCTGACGCCATCGCCATCGTCGGCGTCGCCGGCCGCTACCCCGGCGCCGCCGACCTCGACGACTTCTGGGCGCTCCTCCGCGACGGCCGCGACTGCGTCGAAGAGATCCCCGCCTCGCGCTGGGACCACGCGCCCTACTTCGATCCCGAGCGCGGGCAGCCGGGCAAGACGCCCTCGAAGTGGGGCGCCTTCTTGGCCGACGCCGATCGCTTCGACGCGCTCTTCTTTGGCGTGACCCCCCGCGAGGCCGAGGTCATCGATCCCCAAGAGCGCCTCTTCCTCGAGACCGCGTGGCACACCCTCGAGGACGCCGCCCTGTCCCGCGCCCAGCTGCGCGGCGCCGCCGTCGGCGTCTACGTCGGCGTCATGTATGGGCAGTACCAGCTGATGACCGGGGGCGGCGCGACCCCGGAAGGCACGATCACCGGCTCCTCCCACGCCTCCGTCGCCAACCGCGTGAGCTACTTCTTCGACTGGTCCGGGCCCAGCCTCGCCGTCGACACGATGTGCTCGTCCTCGCTGACGGCGATCCACCTGGCGATCGCGGCGCTGCGCCGCGGCGAGTGCAGCCTCGCCCTGGCCGGCGGCGTCAACTTGGCCCCGCACCCCCACAAGTACCTGCTCCTCGGCCAGGGCGGCTTCTTGGCCAGCGACGGGCGCTGCCACGCCTTTGGCGAGGGCGGCGACGGCTACGTCCCCGGAGAGGGCGTGGGCGCCGTGCTGCTCCAGCCCCTCGCCCAGGCCCGCGCCGCCGGTCGACGGATCCACGGGATCATCCGCGCCTCGGCGATCAACCACGGCGGCAAGACCAAGGGCTACACCGTGCCCAACCCCAGGGCCCAGGCCCGGGTGATCGCGGCCGCCCTCGAGGACGCGCGCTGGGATCCGGCGACGCTCACCTGCGTCGAGGCCCACGGCACCGGCACGGCCCTCGGCGATCCCATCGAGGTCCGCGGCCTCGCCCGCGCCTTCGCCTCGGCGACCACCGCCGCCACAGACCCGCGCCCCCACAGCTGTGCCATCGGCTCGCTCAAGTCCAACATCGGTCACCTCGAGTCCGCCGCCGGCGTGGCCGGCCTGACCAAGCTGCTCTTGCAGATGCGCCACGGCGCCCTCGCGCCCTCGCTCCACGCCGAGACCCTCAACCCCGCGATCGAGTGGGCGGGCACGCCCTTTTACGTGCAGCGCGAGCTCGGCACGTGGCAGCGGCTGCGCGACGCGTCGGGGCGCGAGCTGCCCCGACGCGCCGGCCTGAGCTCCTTTGGCGCGGGCGGAAGCAACGCGCACCTGTTGATCGAAGAGTGGATCGAGGATCGACCGGGCGCCGCGACGACCGACGCCAGCGTCGACACCCCCGAGCTCTTCTTGCTCTCCGCCTGGTCCCGGCCGCGGCTGCGCGCCGTGGCCGAGGCCCTCCTCGCCTTCGCCCAGCGCACGCGCGCGCAAGGTGAAGCCGCGCGTCGCTCGAGCCTGCGGCGGGCCGCCTACACCCTCCAGGTCGGCCGCGAGGCCCTCGACTGGCGCCTCGCCTTCGTGGCCACGAGCTGGTCCGAGGTCAGCGCGCAGCTCGAGGCCTGGCTCGACGATCGCGCGCTGCCTGAGCTCGTCTGCGCCCGCGCGGCCCCTGGCGCCGGCACGAGCGGCGACGCCGAGGCAGCGCCCTGCGCCGAGCTCTGGGCCCGCGACGCGCTCTCGACCCTGGCCACACGCTGGGCCGAGGGCGAGCGCATCGACTGGCTCGCCCTGCGCCGCGACGAGGGGCTGATCCCCTGCGCCATGCCCTCCTACCCCTTCGCTCGCAAGCGCCACTGGGTCGATCCCCTGCCCGCGCCCGCGCGCGCCCAGCCGCCCGCGCTCTCGCCCGCGCCAACACAGACCGACATCGCCCCGCTGACCCTCGCCCCCCTCGATCCTCCCCCGGACGAGACCAGCGCGCTGCTCTTCGAGACCGACTGGGTCCCGCGCCCGCGCGCCCTCGGCTCGGCGACCGCAGCCCCCCGCCGCGGCCGACTGCTGATCGTCTGCGACGATCCCGAACGCCTCGAGCGCCACGCGAGCGCCAGCCAAGACCCGCTCACGGCGACCAGCGACGCCGACTTCGACGCCCTCGTCGACGCCCAGCGGGCCGCGAAGCAGCCGATCACCCGGGTGCTGATGCTCGCCGACAGCGTCTCGCCAGGGCAGGCGCGAGCCGAGGCCCTCGCCCCCGCCCTCGCGCGCAGCTTGTACGCCCTCGTCCGCCTGACCCGCGCGCTGATGCGTGCCCAGGTCGGCGTCGGCGTGCGCCTGCTCTACGCCTACCCCGAGCGCGAGGACGCCCTGCCCGTGGACGCGGCGATCTCCGGCTTCGCCCGCTCCTTGCGCTGGGAGAACGCGACCTACGCCTACACCACCGTCGCCCTCGCCGACGATCCCTCGCCCGCGCGCTTGCTCGCCGAGCTCGACGACGACGGCGAGCCCGAGCTGCGCCTGGCCGGCGCCGACCAGCGCTTCGTCAGGCGGGCGCGGACCCACAGCCCCGGCGACGCGCCGCTGCCCCTGCGCGAGGGCGGCGTCTACCTGATCACCGGGGGCGCCAGCGGCCTCGGGCTGATCTTCGCCGAACACCTCGCCCGTCGCTACCGCGCGCGCCTGCTGCTCGTGTCGCGCTCGGCCCCTTCGACCGAGACCCAGGCGCGCTTCGAGCAGCTGCGCCGCGCCGGGGCCGAGGTCGAGCACCTGGCCGCCGACGTCTCGACACGGCCTGGCGCGAGCGCGGCCATCCACACCGCCCGCGCCCGCTTTGGCCGCCTCGACGGGATCATTCACGGGGCGATGGTCCTGCGCGACAGCTTCGTGCTGCACAAGACCGACGCAGACTACGCCGAGGTCCTCGCGCCCAAGCTCGACGGCGCGCTGCTCCTCGACGAGCTCACCGCCGCCGAGGGGCTCGACTTCCTGTGCCTGTTCTCGTCCATGGCCGGCGCCGTCGGCCAGGCTCTGCAGGCCGACTACGCCTACGCCTGCGCCTTCTTCGATCACTTCGCGCGCTGGCGCGAGCGCGCCCGCGAGGCCGGCCTGCGCCAGGGCATGACCCGGACCATCGACTGGACGCTGTGGGCCGAAGGCGGCACCGCGACCGGTCAAGACGGGCTCCAGGCGCTCTCGCGCGAGCACTATGGCTGGACCGAGCTGCCCACGAAGGACGGATTGACCGCCTGGGAGCTCGCCCTGCGCTCGCGCGCGGCCCAGCTCATCGTCGCCCACGGGGCGCCCCCTCCAGGGCCGCTCTTCGCCGATCTCGAGGCGCCCGAGCCCGAGCCTGCGCCCGCGCCCACACCCGAGCCTGCGCCCGCGCGTCGCGTCGAGCCGTCTACCGAGCCCGCTTCGCCCCTCTCCGCCCTCGGCGACCCCACCCCCGAGCCGAGCTCCCCCATCGCCGAGCCGCGCCCCTCTCTCTCCGCGCTCGACGACCTCGACGACCCCGCTTCCCCCACCTCCCCCGCCTCCCCCACGCCACCGCGCGCGCACGACCCCGGACTTGCGATCATGACTACCCCGGAGCCCTCGCCCACCGCCGCCCTCGAGCGCGCGACCCTCGACTACCTGCGCGAGCTGATCGCCCGCGCGACCAAGATCGACCTCGACGAGCTCGACCCCCAGCGCGAGTTCGCCGACTACGGCTTCGACTCCATCGTCGCCGTGCAATTCGTGATCGATCTCGAGAAGGATCTCGGCGACCTGCCCAAGACCCTGCTGCTCGAGCACACGAGCCTGGCCAAGCTCTCCGCCTACCTGCTCGAGCATCACGAGGCCAGTCTGCGCGCGCGCCTGGCTCCCGCCCTCGCCGCGGCCGCTCCAGCCCCACTTCCAGCCCCACACGCGCCGGCGGCCGCCCCTCGCGAGCGAGGCCACGACCCGCGCCAGGCCAGCGCCGAGGCCTCCCCGGCCGCCCGCCGCCCCGCGCCGGCTCCCCGCCCGACCCCGGCCAGCCCTCGTCACCACGGCCACAGCCACGCCCACGCCACCGTGCCCGACGACGCCATCGCGATCATCGGCATGGAGGCCCGGCTCCCCGGCGCCGCCAACGTCGACGACTACTGGCGCAACCTCGCGGCCGGGCGCGTGAGCGTCACCGAGGTCCCGCGCGATCGCTGGGACGCCCAGGCGCTCCACGACCCCGACCTCGCCCAGGCCTACGCGGGCAAGATCGCCTGCCGCGTCGGCGGCTTCATCGACGAGGTCGACTGCTTCGATCCCCAGCTCTTCGCCATGACCCCCGCCGCCGCCGCGGTCGCCAACCCCGAGGACCGCCACGCCCTCGAGGTCGTGCGCGCGGCCCTCGAGCGAGCGGGCATCGCCCCCAGCGCCCTCGCTGGCGAGCGCGTGGGCGTGTTCTTTGGCATGACCACGAACACCTATCCGCTGCTCGGGGTCGACCAGGGCGAGCGCTTCGAGGGCGCCAACCTCGACTGCTCACACTACTCCCTGGCCAACCGGGTCTCGCACCTCTTCGATCTCGTCGGCCCGAGCTTCACCCTCGACACGGCCTGCTCCTCGGGCATGGTCGCGCTCAACTGCGCCGTCACCAGCCTGCGCGCGGGCGAGTGCGAGCTGGCCATCGTCGGCGCCGCGAACCTCTACCTGCACAGCGCCAAGTACCTGAGCATGTGCAAGGGTCGGCTGCTCTCGCCCACCGGCGGGGGCGGGATGTACCGCGCCGGCGCCGACGGCTTCGTGCCCGGCGAGGGCGTGGCCGCCGTCGTGCTCAAGCGCTACGCCGACGCGATCGCCGACGGCGACCCCATCGACGGCGTGATCCGGGGGATCGGCGTCAGCCACAAGGGCAAGGGCGCCGGCGCGCTGCTGCCCTCGCCCACCTCCCAGGCGCGGCTGATCGACGAGGTCCTGACCCGCGCCGCGGTCGACCCCGCGTCGATCGCCTGCGTGGAGATCCAGGCCTACGGCGGCGAGCTGGCCGACCTCGCCGAGTGGCGTGGCCTGCTCGCGTCCTATGGCGCGCGCCTGAGCGGCCGCGGGCGCCTGGCCGTGTCCACCCTCAAGCCCAACATCGGCCACCTCGAGGCGACCTCCGGCCTGTCTCAGCTGATCAAGGTGCTGCTCGAGCTGCGCGCCGGTCAGCTCGCCCCGGTCAGCGTGGGCGAGCCGATGAGCCCCGAGTTCGACGTCGAGGCCTCGCCCTTCTACATCCCGCGGACCCTCGAGCCCTGGCCCACGCGCGCGGGTGAGCCCGCCCGCGCGGCGATCAACGGCTTCGGCGCGGGCGGGACCCAGGTCCACGTGATCGTCGAGGCGGCGCCGGCGAGGCCGCGCGCGCCCGAGCGCGTCGCCCCTGCGCTGATCTTGCTCTCCAATCGCCGCGCCGAGGGCCTCGACGAGCAGGTCCGCGCGCTGCTCGAGCGCCTCCGCGACCCCCGCGAGGACACCCTCCGCCTGGCCGACCTCGCGCTGACCTTGGCCCACGGCCGCGACGCCATGCGCGAGCGCCTGGCCGTGGTCGCTTCGACCCGCGTCGAACTCGAGGCCGCGCTCGAGGCTCACCTGCGCGGTGAGCCGGCCCGCGCCGGATCGCCGGCCCGCGCCGGATCGCCGGCCCGCGCCGGATCGCCGGCCCGCGCCGGCCGCTGGCGAGGGAGCGCCCGCCAGGCCACCAGCGAGGAGCTCACGCCGCGCCGGGCCGACGAGCTCGGCCACGCCGCCGCGCGCTGGATCGCAGGCGCGAGCGTCGACCTGCGCCCCTACACCGCCATGGACGCGGCCGCCCGCGTGCGCCTGCCGACCTACGCCTTCGAGCGTCGCCGCTGCTGGCTCGACCCCAAGGCGCACCCCTTCGCGCCCCAGCTGCCGCAGCAGCAAGAGCAGCAGGGCGCGGCCCAGCCCGTGGCGCAGCGAGACCCCGCCAGCCCGGTCGCCGCCTACTACGACCAGCTCAGCGATCACTTCGACCACGAGCGCGAGCAAGGCGGGAACCTCCTGCTCGCGCCCTTCCCCGAGATCCGCCCGGGCTTCTCCGCCGTGCGCATGCTCGCCGACCCGGCGCGCTACCCCGAGGCGCAGCGCTACGTGATCGAGCGCCAGCAGTACCTGCGCCAGCGCCTCTACGGCCTCGTCGATCTCGAGCGCGTCGGCCGGGTGCTCGACATCGGCTGCGGCGTGGGCACGGACATCATCGAGCTCGCGCGCTCCCGGCCGTCGCTGCGCGCCCACGGCTACAACATCTCGGCCCGCCAGGTCGAGCAATGCCGGCGCTCGATCGCCGCCGCGGGCCTGTCCGAGCGCGTCAGCGTGTCCTGCTGCGACAGCGCCCGCGACGACTTCCCAGGGGTCTACGACCTGGTCATCGGCTTCGAGGTCGCCTGCCACATCGGCGCCAAGCGAGAGCTGTTTGCGAACATCGCTCGACACCTCGCGCCCGGGGGCAAGGTCGTGCTCGCCGACATGGTCGCGGGCACGGTCACCGACGTCCGCATGCCCGAGCTCGGGCAGTTCACGGCCACCGAGGCCAACCTCGCGACCTTGCTCGCCGACGCCGGCCTGGCCCTGCGCCGGGTCGTGGACGCCAGCGACGCCATCGCCAACTTCCTGCACGACCCGGACTTCGAGGCCAACCTCGCGGCGGTCCACCGCGAGTTCCCCGAGCTCGCCGCGGGCGCGGACGAGCACCGCGGCTGGCACCGCTTTGGCAAGGCCCTGCGCACCCGGCTGTTCCGCTACGTCCTGCTCGAGATCGACGCCGCCCGCGAGGCCGAGCGCGACGATCGCCAGGCCCTCGCGCGGGCCAACCTCGCCGCGCTCGCGTCGGCGGAGGACATCTACCCGCGCCCCGGTCCGCGCGGACCTGCGCCCCAGCCCCGCCAGGCCCAAGGCCAGCATCAGGCCGCGGCGCAGGCACACGCCAGCACGGGCGGCAGCGCCCGCGTCGCGGTGCTCTCGACCATCACCGAGATCGCCGCCGCGGCCCTCGGCTTCGAGGCCGCCGAGATCGACGTCGACACCCCCTTCGCCGAGCTCGGCGTCGACTCGCTCCAGGGGCTCAAGATGCTCGACGACATCAACCGCGCCCTCGGCCTCGAGCTCCACGTCGAGGACCTCTACGACCAGCCGACCCTGCGCCGCCTGGCCCACGCGATCACGGCCCGCCACGGCGACAGCCTGCGCGCGCCCACGCCCGCTCAGCCGGCGCCCTCGCTCGACGCCAGCGCTGCCCACGACCCCGGCGACCGGGTCTCGGACAGCGCCCCCGCAGCTCGACCCGCGCGCCGCGGCCAGCGGGCGGCCAGCGACGACGCCGTGGCGATCGTCGGCATCGCCGGCCGCTTCCCGGGCGCGGACGATCCCGAGGCTTTCTGGGCGAACCTCGCCGCGGGCGTCGACTCGGTCCGCGAGGTCCCCCGCGATCGCTGGGACATCGATACGATCTACGACCCGGCCGGCGGCCACGGCCGCTCGCGCAGTAAGTGGGGCGCCTTCATCGACGGCGTCGACCGCTTCGATCCGCTCTTCTTCCGGATCTCGCCGCGCGACGCCAACTACATCGATCCGCAGCAGCGCCTCTTCCTCGAGGTCTGCTGGCACGCCCTCGAGGACGCGGGCTACGCCGGCGAGGGGCTCTCGCGGGCGCGGGTCGGCTGCGTCGCGGGCGTGGTCAACGACGACTACCGCGCGATGATCGACGCCTCGCGCGACACCCCCGTGGCCCGAGCCATGCTCGGCAACGCGAGCTCGCTGCTGTCCGCGCGCATCGCCTACTTCCTCGACCTGCGCGGGGCGGCGACGACCATCGACACCGGCTGCTCGTCCTCGCTGGTCGCCGTGCACATGGCCTGCCAGGCCCTCGCCCGCGGCGAGGCCGACATGATGATCGCCGGCGGCGTCACCCTCTACCTCAACGAGATGCCCTACGTGCTCATGAGCCACGCGGGCATGCTCTCGCCCACGGGCCGCTGCCGGGCCTTCTCCGCCGAGGCCGACGGCATCGCCCCCGGTGAGGCCGCCGCCGCCGTGATCCTCAAGCGCCTCGACGACGCGCTCGAGGACGGCGATCACATCTACGGGGTCATCCGCGGCTCCGGGGTCAGCCAGGACGGGCGGACCAACGGGATCACGGCGCCCAGCGCCGAGTCTCAGCGCGAGCTCGAGCTCGAGGTCTACGCCCGGGCGGGCGTCGGCGCCGAGCGGATCACCATGGTCGAGGCCCACGGCACGGGCACCCCCCTGGGCGACCCGATCGAGTTCTCGGCGCTGACCCAGGCCTTCCGCGCGCACACCGACGCGGAGCGCTTTTGTGCCCTGGGCACCGTCAAGTCCAACCTCGGACACACCTCGGCCGCGGGCGGCGTGGTCGCGCTGATCAAGGTCTTGCTGGCCATGCGCCACCGCCAGATCCCGCCGAGCCTGCACTTCGATCGCCCCAGCCCGCACCTGCGCCTGGACCACAGCCCCTTCTATGTCAGCCGCGAGCTCCACGACTGGCAGCCCGCCGGCCCGACGCGGATCGCCGCGCTCAGCTCCTTTGGCTGGAGCGGGACCAACGCCCACGTGCTCGTCGAAGAGCACCTGCCCGCGGCCCGCGAGCGCGCGCCCACGGGGCCCCAGCTGATCGTGCTCTCGGCCCGCAACCCCGAGCAGCTGCGCAGGCTCGCCGCCGACCTGCTCGCCGCCCTCGAGCGCGAGCCCCTGGCCCTCGGCGACGTCGCCACGACCCTCCAGCGCGGGCGCCTCGAGCTCGCCCATCGCTGCGCGTGGGTCGTGTCCAGCCACGCCGAGCTGCTCACCGCCCTGGCCGCGCTGACCCGCGGGCAGGTCGTGTCCGGGTGCTCGGGTCAGGTCAGCGCCCCCGACAACGCCGACCCGCTCACGCCGCGGCGTGGCCTGGTCCCGGGCTCCGCCAGCGAGCGCGCGGAGCTCGAGGCCCTCGCCCAGGCCTGGGTCGCCGGCCGGCGCGTGGCCTGGACCGCGCTCCACGAGGGCCGCGACCACCGGCGCGTGTCCTTGCCCGGCTACCCCTTCGAGCGCATGCGCTGCTGGTTCGACGTCGAGGCTGGCGAGCGCGCCTCGACCCCGGCGCCCGCCCCCGAGCCCGCTCCGAGCCCCTCGCCCGCCCCGAGCTCTGCGCCCGCCGCCGAGCTCGAGCGCCCCGGCGCCCGCGTCCGAGACCGCGATCCCGAGGTCGCGCGCTACTTCGCCCACGCCCGCTGGGAGCCCAGCGACACCCCCAACCTCCCCCTCGCGCCCCTCGACACCGGCCTGGTCCTGGTCGTCCATCCGCCAGGGTGGAGCGCCCTCGTCGACGCGGTCCACGGCGGCCTCGACGGCCTCGACCTCCAGGTGATCGGCGTCTGCTTGGGCGAGGTCGAGCGCCGCGTCGACGCGGGCTTCGAGATCGACGCCGACGACCCCGAGGCCTGGGACCGGCTGCTCGCCGAGCTCCTGCGCAGCGCCCCGGTCGCGGACCTGCACCGCGTCTACTGGCTGCCCGCGCTCTTCGACGCCGCGGCCCCCGGTCGCGCGCTCGCCGACTTCGAGCGCGCCCGCGAGCGCGGACTCGTGGGTCTGCTGCGCCTGGTCCGAGCCCTCCACGCCCGCGGCCTGCTCGCGCCCGAGCGCTGCCCGCAGCTGCGCGTGGCCACCCGCGACAGCCAGCGCGTCCTCCCCCAGCACCCGAGCACGCCCCACTACGCCGGCCTCGTCGGCCTGTGCCGCAGCCTCGCGGCCGAGCACCCCGAGCTCGAGGTCGCCTGCGTCGATCTCGACGGCCACGACCTCACTCGCGCCCGCGCCCAGGCGAGCACCGAGGTCGCCGCCTTGACCCGCTGGCTGCGCTGGATCCACCCCGCGGGAGAGCTGCGCACCGGCGGCGACGTGGCGATCCGCGGCGATCGTCGCTACGAGCGGCGCCTGCTCCCCCTGCACCTGCCGGCCGGCGCCCCTGCCATCACCCACGGCGGCGTCTACGTGCTCATCGGTGGCGGCGGCGGCGTGGGCATCGAGCTCGCCTCGCACCTCGCCGAGCGCTACCAGGCCAAGCTGATCCTCGTCGGTCGGCGCGAGCCCGACGCCCGCATGCGCGCGGCCTTCGAGGCCATGGCGGCCAGCGGCGGCGAGGTCGTCTACGTGCGCGCCGACGCCCGCCGCGTCGACGCCCTCGAGCGGGTGTTCACCGGCGCCCGCCGCCGCTTCGGCCGGGTCCACGGCGTGTTCCAGTCGGCCCTGGTGTTCAAGACCCAGGCCCTCGTCGAGATCAGCGACGACGATCTGCGCGACGTCTACTCGGCCAAGCTCGAGGTCAGCCACGCCCTGGCCACGGTCTGCGCCACGCTCGAGCTCGACTTCGTGGCCTTCTTCTCGTCGATGCTCGCCTTCTTCGCGGCCGAGCGTCAGGCCCACTACGCCGCCGCCTCGACCTTCTTCGACGCCTACGCGGCCTCCCTGCGCGGGCGCGTGCCCTGGCCGGTGCACGTGATCAACTGGGGCTTTTGGGACGTCAACGACATCGAGGACTCGAGCCGCGCGCGCATGGCCGGCCAGGGCGTGTTCTTCATGTCCCGCGAGGAGGGCAGCCTCGCCGTCGAGCGCGGCCTCGCCCACCAGCTCTCGCCGCTGCTCTGCGTCAAGGCGGACGACCACGGGGCGCGCTTTTTTGGCCTCGACCCCAGCGCCCGGGTCGAGCCCGCCGAGGCCGCCCCGCTCGTCGACCTCGAGCTCGTCGCGCCCCCCGAGCGCGCCCCGGAAGACCTCGACGCCCTCGAGCTCTTCCGCACGGCCAACGCCGCCGCCGTGCGCTTTTGCGAGGTCCTGCTGCTCGCGGCCTTCCAGCGCATGGGCGCCCTGACCCGCCCCGGCGAGCGCCACCGTCGCGACGATCTGCGCGCCCAGCTGGGCGTCGCCCCCAGCTTCCTCGGCCACTTCGACGTGCTCTTGCGCATCCTCGAGGACGGGGGCTTCGTCGAGCTCGACGGCCGCCAGGTCGTCAGCACCGCGGCGCTGCGCGACCCTGGCGTGCGCGCGGCCGTCGACGATCGCGCGGGCTACCGCGACGCCACCGTCGCCGCCCACGCCGAGGCCAAGGCCGCCATCGAGCTCGCCTTCGCCTGCCTCGAGCGCCTGCCCGAGGTCCTGCGCGGCGAGGTCCCGGCCACGGAGGTCCTGTTCCCCAACTCGTCGACGGCCCTCGTCGAGGGCGTCTACCGCGGCAACCTCGTCACCGACTACTTCAACGGCATCGTCGCCGAGGTCGTGACCGCCCTCGCCAAGGCGCGGGCCGGCACACGCGAGGGCCGCGTCGAGCTGCTCGAGATCGGCGCGGGCACGGGCGGGACCTCGAACTACGTGTTCGACGCCCTCGCCGGCGCCAGCGAGCTCGACGGGCGGCTGCGCTACGCCTTCACCGACATCTCCCGGGCCTTCGAGCTCATGGGCAAGGCCGAGTTCGGCCCGCGCTACTCCTTCGTCGACTTCGGGACGCTCGACATCGAGGGCGACGTCGAGGCCCAGGGTTACACCCCCGGCGGCTACGACGTGATCGTCGCCGCGAACGTGCTCCACGCGACCCGGCGCATCGACGAGACCCTGGCCCGCGTCGATCACCTGCTGCGGCCCGGCGGCGTGCTCGTGCTCTACGAGCTCACCCAGCTCCAGGCGGTGATGTCCCTGACCTTCGGGCTGATGGACGGCTGGCGCCTGTTCGAGGACAGCGCCCAGCGCATCGAGGGCTCGCCGCTGCTCTCCGTCGACATGTGGGAGGCCCGCTTCGAAGCGCTCGGCTGGCGCGCGCTGACCTACGGCGCCGCGGTGGCCGGACCCGAGGGCTGCACCCAGGCCGTGTTCGTCGCCCAGAAGTCCCCGTGGGTCCCCGCCCGCGCCCCCACGGCCGACTCGCCCGCCCTGCGCAGGCCCGCCGCGCCCGCCCTGCGCAGGCCCGCCGCGCCCACGCCTTCACCTGCGCCTTCACCAACACCGCAGGCGACCCCCAGCGCACCCCGACACGCCAGCGCGCCTCGACACACCAGCGCGCCCACGGCCGACTCGCCCGCGGGCATCGAGTCCCGCGTGCGCGCGTGCATCGTCCGCGTGCTCCAGATCCCCGCCAAGGACTACGAGCTCGACCTCCCCTTCGCCGAGATGGGCGTCGACTCGATCCTCGCCGTGGACCTCATCAACGACCTCAACGCCACCCTCGACGTGCGCCTGCGCGGCACGGACATGTTCAACCTGCCCACGCCCAGGGCGCTGTGTGAGTACCTCCTGCAGCACTACCCGCAGCTCGCAGACGCGGGCGGGACCCAGCGCGCAGACACACCTCCGAGCGCCAAAGCGCCGGCTCCACCACCGCCCAAAGAACCCGGCTCCAACGGCCACGACCGCGAGGACCAAGAGCTCCTCGACGTGCTGCGCCGGCTCGGATCGGGGCACGCGAGCATCGCCGAAGCCGAAGGGATCTTGACCGACCGATGACGACCCAGCGCCAAATCCTCGAGCAGGTCCAAGCTGGCCAGCTGTCCTATATCGAGGCCTACGAGCGACTCTCGCAGGTCCCCCTCTCGCCCCGGAGCGCCCGCGAGGCTCGCGGCTCGGGCCGAGCCCCCGCGCCCGAGCAGCCCGCCCCCGAGCAGCCCTCGCCCCGCGCCAGCGCCCCCGCCCTCGACAGCTCGCGGGTCGCCGTGATCGGCATCTCGGGTCGCTTCCCCGGCGCCCCCGATCTCGACGCCCTGTGGACCATGCTCCGCGAGGGCCGCTCGGCGATCACCGAGGTCCCCGCCCAGCGCTGGAACCACGCCGAGATCTACGACCCCGAGGCCAAGCAGCGCGGTCGGACCTACGCCCGGCGAGGGGGCTTCGTCGCCGACATCGATCGCTTCGACGCCCGCTTTTTCAGGCTCAGCCCGCGAGAGGCCCGCTTCCTCGACCCGCAGCAGCGCGTGTTCTTGCAGGAGTGCTGGCGCGCCATCGAGGACGCAGGCTACGCCGCCGACGCCCTCGCCGGCTCGCGCACGGGGATCTTCGTCGGCTGCAAGGGCGCCGACTACCAGCTGCGCTTGCAGTCCCAGGATCTCTCGGCCCTCGACGTGACCGACAGCCACCTCTTTGGCGGCAACGACATCTCGATGCTGCCCGCGCGCGCGGCCTACTTCCTCGATCTGCGCGGCCCGGCGATCCCGATCAACACCGCCTGCTCCTCGTCCATGGTCGCCCTCCACCTCGCGTGCGAGAGCCTGGCCAGCGGCCAGTGCGAGCTGGCGATCGCCGCCGGCGTGGAATTCATGACGACCCCGGGGCTGTTCGTGTCGATGGCCAGCTCCGACGCGCTCTCGCGCTCCGGCAGCTGCAACGCCTTCTCCAACGACAGCGACGGCCTCGTCCTCGGCGAGGGCGCCTGCGTCGTGCTGCTCAAGCCCCTCGACCGCGCCCTCGCCGACGGCGATCCCATCCACGGGGTGATCCGCGCCTCGGGCATCAACCAAGACGGCAAGAGCGCGGGGATCAACGCGCCCAACGGCGCGGCCCAGACCGCCCTCGAGGTCGCGGTCTACGAGCGCGCCGGCGTCGACCCGGCGCAGATCAGCTACGTCGAGGCCCACGGCACGGCGACCGCCCTCGGCGACCCCATCGAGTATCACGCGCTGACCGACGCCTTCCGCCAGTTCACGGATCGCGCGGGCTACTGCCCGATCGGGACGATCAAGACAAATATCGGCCACCCGCTCTCGACCGCGGGCCTCGCCGGCCTGGCCAAGGTCCTGCTCAGCCTGCGCCACGAGCAGCTCCCGCCCTCGCTCAACTTTCACGGCTTCAACCGGCTGATCGACGCCGAGGGCTCGCCCTTCTTCGTCAACACCAGCTTGCGCCCGTGGCCGCGGCGCGCCGACGCCCCGCGGATCGCCGCGATCAGCTCCTTTGGGTTCAGCGGGACCAACGCCCACATCCTCGTCGAGGAGGCCCCCGCGCCCGCGCCCCGCGAGCCACGGGCCGCGGGCGAGCCCCAGCTGATCTTGCTCTCGGCCAGGACCCAGACCGCGCTCGCGGCTCGCCTGCGATCGCTGCTCGACCTGTGCCAGGGCCCCGAGGCCGGGGCGCTCGAGCTCGCCGACCTCGCCCACACCCTGCACCGCGGGCGCGTGCACATGCGCTGGCGGATCGCCTGGGTCGTCGACGATCTCGACGAGCTGCGCGCGCAGCTGAGCGCCGCCCTCGCTCAGCCTAGCTGCGGGCGCGAGCTCGCGCCGCCGAGCCAGGCCCAGCGCGGGCTCTTCGACAAGCTCGGCGCGCTGCTCGCGAGCAGCGCCCTCGACCGAGGCTCTCGCCGCGGAGCCCTCGTCGCCCTCGCCGACCTCTACACCAGCGGCCTCGTCTGCGCCTGGGCGCTGCTCCACGACCCCGCCAGCGCCCGGCGGCTGCGCCTGCCGACCTACACCTTCGACGAGCGCGGCTACTGGCTCGACGCGCCGACCTCGAGCCTGCTGTGGCCTCCCCTCGAGCAAGCAGGGCGCGCCGAGCCTGCCGCCCCAGCGGCCCCAGCCCATCCAGCCCCCGAACCCGCGGCCACCACCTGCTACTTCGAGGCTCGCTGGCGGCCCTACCCGCTGCTTCCCGAGGGCCCGCGCAGCGCCGACGTGGTCGGCGACCTGCTGGTGCTCGACGACGACGGCCGGCTCAGCGCGCGGCTGCGGGCCGCGGCGCCGCGACGTCGCCTGATCCGAGTCTGCGCGAGCGATCGGACCCACGCGACCGAGGACGGCTGGCGCTGCCGCGTCGACGCTGCCGGTCGCTGGGACTGGGAGGCCCTGCTCACCGCCATGCGCGAGGCCGGCGTGCGCCCAGCCCAGCTCATCTTCGCCCCGGCCGACACGGCCGACACGACCAACCAGGCCAACCCAGCTGGAGGCGCCCTCGCCCTGCTCGGCCTGTGCCGCGCCCTGCTGCGCGCCCCCGCCAGCGCCGCGAAGACCGTCGACATCCTCGTCCCCCACCGCGAGCACGCCGGCCTCCCGACGCCGGCCAACGCGGCCTTTGGCGCCTTCGCGCGGACCTTGGCCGTCGAGAGCCGGCGCGTCCGCTGTCGCAGCGTCGGCTTTGGCGACGATATCGACGCAGCGCGCCTGCTCTCCGAGCTCGACGACTTCGCGCGAGAGGCCCCCGAGGTCCGCTGGCACGCGGGCGAGCGCAGGGCCCCGACCCTCGTCCGCGCGCACCAGCCCGCGCCCACGCCGAACACCGAGGGCCTGCGCCGCGGCGGCGTGTTCTTGCTGACCGGCGGCTGCGGCGGCATCGGCTCGCGCCTCGCCGCCCACCTGTGCCAGGCCCACGGCGCCCGCCTGGTGCTCACGGGCCGCGCCGAGGCGCCCCCGCCAGGTCTGCTCGACGAGCTGCGCGCGCGCGGTGGCGAGGCCATCTACCTGCGCTGTGATCTTGGCGTCGCCGCCGAAGTCGAGGCCCTCCTCGCCCAGGTCCGCGCCCGCTTCGGCCGCGTCGACGGGGTCTTCCATCTCGCCGGGGCCCTCGCCGACGCCCTCGTCGTCAACAAGCGCCCCGAGGACGCGGCCGCGACCTTCGCCGCCAAGGTCTCCGGCCTCGAGCACCTCGATCGCGCGACTCGAGACGACGACCTCGCGCACTTCGTGGTCTTCTCGTCCCTCGCGGCCGTGCGTGGAAACCCCGGCCAGGCCGACTACGCCTACGCCAACGCGTTCATGGACGCCTTCGTGCGCCGACGCGAGCGCCAGCGCCTCACCGGCGAGCGCAGCGGACGAAGCCTCGCGATCCAGTGGCCGCAGTGGGACGGGCCCGGCATGCGCCTCGCCCCCGAGGTCCGCGAGCTCATGGCGAGCCTGGGCATGCACGAGCTGCCCTTCGCCGCGGGCGTCGAGGCCCTCGAGCTGCTCTTGCGCAGCGAGGCCCCCGTGGTCGCCGTCGCCCACGGCGACCCCGAGGCCCTCACCCGGCTGATGGCGCCCCCGCCCAGCGCCTCCCCCGAGGCCTCGAGCCCGCGCCAGGACGCCCCCGACTACGACCCCCGCGCCCTCGAGGGCGCGGTCACCCGCCTGCTCGCGCGGATCTTCGCCGAGGTCACCGAGATCCCCCTGTCCGAGATCGATCCCGCGCTCTCCTTCGAGGAGTACGGCGTCGACTCCGTCATGGTCAAGAGCCTCAACGTCAAGCTCGTCCGCGAACTCGGCGAGCTGCCCAAGACCTTGATGTTCGAGTGTCAGACCCTCGGCGAGCTCGGAACCCTGCTCGTCGAGCAGCACGCCGACGCCCTCGCCAGCCGCCTCGGCCTCGCCAGCCCCGCCAGCTCGCCCGAGCTCGCCCAGGCGCCGCGCGACGACCGTCGCACGGACCTGCCCGCGCCCGCGCCCGTCGAGCCAGCGCCCGCGCCCAGCTTTCGCGCCCGCGCGCACGCATCGAGCGAGCCCGCCCCCGCCGAGCCCGGACAGCACCGCGCGCGCGCCAGCTCGGCGCAAGTCGAGGGCCTCGACATCGCCGTCGTCGGCCTCGCCGGCCGCTACCCCGACGCCCCGGATCTCGACATCTTCTGGCGAAACCTCTGCGCCGGACACGACGCCATCTCGGAGGTCCCCGCCACCCGCTGGGAGGTCGAGCGCTTCTTCGATCCCGACCCGCAGACCGCGGCCAAGGGCAAGTCCTACTGCAAGTGGGGCGGCTTCCTCGACGACATCGATCGCTTCGACGCGGCCTTCTTCCGCATCTCCCCGCGCGAGGCCGAGACCATGGATCCCCAGGAGCGGCTGTTCCTCGAGTGCGCCTGGCAGGCCTTCGAGGACAGCGGCCACCGCTTCCCCCTCGCCTCGCCGCGCAAGCGCCCGAGCCAGGCGAAGGTCGGCGTGTTCGTCGGGGTGACCACGAACACCTACCAGCTCTACGGCCCCGAGCAGTGGGCCAAGGGCAACTACGAAGCGCACCCCAGCTCCTCGCCCTGGTCGATCGCCAACCGCGTGTCCTATCTCTTCGGCCTCGAGGGGCCGAGCATGGTCGTCGACACGGCCTGCTCGTCCTCGCTCGTCGCCCTGCACCTGGCCTGCGAGAGCATCGCCCGGGGCGAGTGCGAGGCGGCCCTGGTCGGCGGGGTCAACCTCTACACCCACCCCGCCAAGTACGTGGTCATGTCGCGCATGCACATGCTGTCTCGCAGCGGGCGCTGCCACACCTTTGGCGCGGGCGCGGACGGCTTCGTGCCCGGCGAGGGCGTGGGCGCCGTCTTGCTCAAGCCCTACGCGGCGGCGCTGCGCGACGGCGACGCGATCCGTGCCCGCGTCCGCGGCAGCGCCGTCAACCATGGCGGCAAGACCACGAGCTACACCGTCCCCAACCCCAGCGCGCAGGCCGAGCTGATCCACGCCGCGCTCACCCGCGCCGGCGTCGATCCGCGCAGCGTCGGCTACGTCGAGGCCCACGGCACCGGCACCGAGCTCGGCGATCCCATCGAGCTGCGCGGCCTCGACCGCGGCTACGGCTCGCCCGCCACCGAGGGCGCCGAGCTCCCCGACTGCGCCATCGGCTCGGTCAAGTCGAACATCGGCCACCTCGAGGCCGCCGCGGGCATCGCCGGGCTGACCAAGATCGTCCTCCAGCTTCAACACCGCACCTTGGTGCCCTCGCTGCACGCCGATCCGCCCAACCCCAACCTCGACTTCTCGGCCAGCCGCTTCCGGGTCCAGCGCGCGCTCGCGCCCTGGCCCGCGCCAGACAGCGGCCCGCGCCGCGCCGCGCTGAGCTCCTTCGGGGCGGGCGGAACCAACGCCCACCTGATCCTCGAGGAGGCCCCCGGCCTGGTCGAGGATCAGTCACCCGCGCGCCACGACGCTCCACAGCTGGCGCAGCTCATCGTGCTCTCCGCCGCGAGCCGCGGGCGCCTGCGCGCCTCCGCCCGGGCGCTGCTGCGCTTCGTCGAGGCCCAGCGCGCGGGTGATCCGAGCGCGCGGCTTTGCGATCTCGCCTACACGCTCCAGGTCGGACGCGACGCCATGGCCGAGCGCTTCGCCGTCGAGGTCGACTCGTGGGCGAGCCTCGCCCACGCCCTGCGCCCCCTCGCCCAGGACAGCGCGGCAGTGACGGCCAAGCCCGGCCGAGACGGACACAAACGCGAGCTGCTCGAGCGCCTGCTCGAGGGCGAAGAGGGGGCCGCCTTCCTCGACGGCCTGTGCCGCGCCCGCAAGCTCACCAAGCTCGGGCTGCTGTGGGTCGAGGGCGCCGAGCTCGACTGGTCGCGGCTGCACGACGGCCCGCGCCAGCGCCTCGCGCTGCCGAGCGCGCCCTTCCAAGGTCGCCGCTACTGGTTCCAGACCCACAGCGGCCACGGCCACAATCTCGATCACAGCGGTCAGCGCCCGCACCCCATGCTGCTCGCCAACCGGACCACGCTCTCTGGCCTGCGCTACGAGATCGCCCTCGATCCCCAGGACTATTGGTTTCGCGACCACATCGTCTTCGCCGAGCCGGTGATCCCCGGCGTCGGTCTGCTCGAGCTCGCCCAAGCCGCGGGCTCCCTGGTCAGCGAGCGCCCCGTGACCCGCCTGCGCCGCGTGGCCTGGCTCGAGCCCCTGGCGATCAGCGCCACCGCCACCGAGCAGCGCAGCCACATCGAGCTCGAGCCGCGCGCCGACGCCCTCGCCTTCGAGGTCGACAGCCGCAGCGAGGACGCGCGCCGCGTCCACGCCCGCGGACTGCTCGACTGGGCCCCGCCGAGCAGCGCCTCGCCCACGCGCCTCGAGCTCGCGGCGATCCGCGAGCGCTGCGGGGCCCCCCTCGCCGCCGCCGCGCTCTACCCCGACGCCGAGAGCGTGGCCGCCGACGCGGCCCCGCCCGTGCGCATCGGGCCGTCCCTGCGCTCGATCCACACGCTGTGGGTCGGCGAGGACGAGGTCCTCGTCCGCCTCGAGCAGCCTGTCGACGCGGCCAGCGAGCAGCGCCTCCAGGTCGCCATGCTCGACGGCGCCGTCCAGGCCTCGGTGGCCTTCGGCGGCCTCGACCGCCTCGCCTCGCGCTCGCTCTTTCCGCTGTCGATCGACGCCCTCGAGATCCACGCGCCGATCCCCGCCCGCGCCTACGCCCACTTGCGCCTGGTCGCTACCACCGGCGACGCGCGCCGGGGCACCGCCCGCTTCGACATCACGATCGTCGACGACGAGGGCCGTCCGGTCGTCGACATCCGCGGCTACGTCGCCCGCGTCCTCGCCCTGCGCGAGGCCGAGCCCACCAGCTTGCTGCTCGAGCCCGCCTGGACCCCGCTGCGCTCACCCAGCCCCGCTCGCGCCCAAGCGACGGCGAGCCCCGGCGCCGCGCTGCTCATCGGCGCGGACCCTGCCCTGGCCACGGCCATGTCCGCGGCCATGCCTGGCGTGCCCCTGATCTGCGCCGAGGCTGGCCCGGACTTCAGCGCGCGCTCGGGCGAGGGGTCGCTCGCCAGCCGCGTCGCCCTGCGCCTCGGCCACGCCGGGGATCTTCGCCGCCTCGTCGAGCTCGCCCAATCCCACGCCCAATCCCACGCCCAATCAGGGCCCCTGTGGATCGTCCTCGCCAGCACCCTGGCCGAGCGCGCCCCCCTCGACGAGACCTCCGACGCCGCGACAGCCCTCGACGCCCCGCTCGAGGCCGGGCTGTTCACGCTCTACGGCCTCGCCGCCGCCCTGCTCGAGGGCGGCGATGCGACTGGTCGCAACCCGGCCGGCGGCAATGCGGCCGGCGCCAGGTCCCCGGCGGCGCGCGCCTGCGTGGTGATCGCGACCCGCTCCCCCGAGGGCCGCGAGCACCCCGTCCACGCCTCCCTCGGCGCCTTCACGCGCTCGGCCAATCAAGAGCGGAGCGCCCTTCGCTTCACCCGCCTCGACCTCGTCGATCCCCTCGCGCCGCCGCAGCTCGCCGCGCAGGTCGTCGCCGCGCTCGCGGACATGTCCGCGGGCGACGACGACACCCTCGAGCCCGAGCGCCGCGTCCGAGATGGCCTGCGCTGGCGCCGAAGCCTGCGCGAGCTGGGCGTGGGTGAGGCCGACGTGGCCCCGCCCTGGTCCGAGCTGCTCCCGCCCGCGCCCCGGGTGGTGATCGCCGGCGGCACCGGCGGACTCGGTCTCGCCATCGCCGAGGACCTCGCGCCCCTCGAGGGCGCCCGGCTGCTCCTCCTCGGCCGCAGCCCCGGCGACCACGTGCGCGTGCGCGCGGCGCTCGAGCGCCTGCGCCAGCGCGGCGCCGAGGTCGAGTACGCCGCCCTCGAGCTCGCCGACGACGGCCGCCTCAGCTCGCGCCTCGCCGCCCAGCGCGAGCGCTGGGGTGCCTTCGATCTCGTCGTCCACGCCGCGGGCGAGCTGCTCGAGGGCTACGTCGGCGAGCGCCCCCGGGAGCAGGTCGAGGCCGTGCTCGCCGCCCGCGTGCGCGGGACCGTGGCCCTCGACCGCGCCACGGCCGGCGATCCCCTCGCCCGCTTCGTGCTCTGCTCCTCGCTCTCGGCCGTGCTCGGCAACCCCGCGCAGACCGACAGCGCCTTCGCCCACGCCTTCATGGCTCACTTCGCCAGCTGGCGCGACGCGGCCGTCGCCGCAGGCACCCGCGCTGGCGCGAGCCTGACCATCGACTGGCCGCTGTGGGAGGTCGGCCGCGTCGGCGACGTCTCGCCCCAGGTCCTGGTCTGGCTCGAGCAGACCCTCGGCGTCCGCCGCCTCCACGCCGACGAGGGCCTCGCGCTCCTGCGCCGCGGGCTGGCCAGCGGTCGGCCGCGCCTCGCCGCGCTCGCCGGCGACCTCCCCCGCATCCGCAGGCAGCTGCTCGACGACGGCTCCACCCGCCCCGCGGCGAGCCGCGCCTCACAGGCCCCGAGCGCGCCGACATCGGCCGCAGCCACACCGAGCGCAGCGCCGAGCGCCCCCGCATCGGAGGACCCCAAGCGCCTCACCGCCGAGGTCACCGCGGAGCTGCGCCGCATCGCCGCCGAGCTGCTCAAGCTCCCCCTCGACGAGCTCGACGTCGACGCCGACCTCGCGCACTTCGGCTTCGAGTCGATCACCACCATCGACTTCACCAACGCGCTCAACCGCCGCTACGGCGTCGACGCCATGCCGACGATGTTCTTCGAGTCGCGGACCCTGGCGAGCGTCGCCAGCCAGCTGATCGCCGAGTTCCCCGAGGCCGTCGCCGCCCACCACGGCCCCGCCCCAGCTCTCGCCCCCATCCAAGCCCAGGCCCAGCCCCCTTCGACCCCCACGCTCGCGCGCGAGCCTGCCGAAGACCCCCTGGCCTCGCCGTGGCTGGCCGCGGCCGCGCCCGCTGCCACCGTCGAGCCCGCGCGGCCCCAGCCCGCCGCGCGCCTCGTCGACGAGCCCGTGGCGATCATCGGCATGAGCGGAGCCATGCCCGGCTCCCCCGATCTCGAGGCCTTTTGGGCCAACCTCGTCGAGGACCGCGAGCTCGTCGTCGAGGTCCCCGAGGAACGCTGGCGCTGGCGAGACCACGCGACCGATAAATTCTCCCCGCGCTGGGCCGGCCTGATGGACGAGGTCGACCACTTCGACCCGCTCTTCTTCGGCGTGTCGCCACGCGAGGCCGCGCTCATGGATCCCCAGCACCGCCTGGTCCTCGAGCACGGCTGGCGCGCGCTCGAGGACGCGGGCGTCCGCCCCTCGAGCCTCGCCGGCTCGCGCACGGGCGTGTTCGTCGGGGTCGCCAACGCCGACTACGCCGACCTCGTCCGCGAGCGCCTGCCCGAGATGGAGGCCCACGGCGCCCTCGGCCTGTCCCAGTGCATCCTGCCCAACCGCCTGTCCTTCATGCTCGACCTGCGCGGGCCCAGCGAGCCGGTGAACACGGGCTGCTCCAGCGCCGTGGTGGCGATCCACCGCGCCGTCGAGGCGATCCGCAGTGACCGCTGCACCCTGGCCCTCGCCGGCGGCGTGCACGTGCTGCTCAACCCCCTGGTGCCCGTGTTCTTCGGCCACGCCGGAGCCCTGAGCGCGGACCACCGCGTGCGCGCCTTCGATCGCGGGGCCTCGGGGACCTTGCTCGGCGAGGGCGTGGGCATGATCGCCCTCAAGCCGCTCTCGGCCGCGCTCGCCGACGGCAACCCGATCCACGCGATCATCCGTGGCGTCGGCGAGAACCACGGCGGCCACGCCTCCTCGCTGACGGCCCCCAACCCCGAGGCCCAGGTCGAGCTGATCGAGTCGGTCTACACCGCCGCCGACGTCGACCCGGCGACCGTCGACTACGTCGAGGCCCACGGGACCGGGACCTTGCTCGGCGACCCCATCGAGCTCAAGGCGCTGCGCGAGGCCTTCACGCGCCTGCACGCCGCCCGCGGGCGAGCGCTGCCCAGCGAGCCCGCGATCGCCGTCAGCTCGGTCAAGTCGAACATCGGCCACCTGATGACCGCGGCCGGCATCGCCAGCGTGTTCAAGGTGGTCCTGGCCTTCGCCCACCATCGCCAGCCCGGCACCCGCCACTTCGAGGCGCTCAACAGCTTCGTCGATCTCCGCCGCTCGCCCTTCACGGTCCGGGCCGAGCACCGCCCCTGGCCCGCGCCCACGGACGCCCTCGGCCAGCCTCGCCCGCGCCGCGCGTCGGTGAGCTCCTTTGGCATGGGAGGCGCCAACGCCCACCTGATCCTCGAGGAGCACATCGAGGCGCGCCCGCGCCTCGCAGACCCCCGCGCCCAGCTCGTCCCGATCTCCGCCAAGACCCCCGAGCGCCTACAGGCCCAGCTCCTCGCCCTGCGCGAGGCGATCACGGCCTGGCCGGCCGACCCCGCCGCCCTCGCCGAGATCGCCTTCACGCTTCAGACCGGCCGCGACGCCATGCCAGCGCGGGTGGCGATCCTCGCCGAGGACCTCGACCAGCTCGGTGAGGCCCTCGACGCCGCGCTGGCCGGCCGCGAGCACCCGCGCTGCTGGCGAGGCGCGCTCCAGCCCGAGCCGCGCAGGCGCCCCAGCCAAGACCCCAGCCTCGCGCCCTTGCTCGCCGCGCGGACGCTGAGCGAGCTCGCCCAGCGCTGGGCCGCCGGCGCCGAGCTCGACTGGCTGGCGCTGTGGCCCGACCAGCGCCCGCGCCTCGTCCACCTGCCGACCTACGCGTTCGCGCCCATGCGCTGCTGGCTGAGCCCCAGCGGCGAGACCATCTTCGAGCCCGCCCAACCTGTCCGACCTGATCAGGTTGATCAGGTTGATCAGGTTGATCAGCCTGGCCCGCGCCCCGCCTACTACGGTTACCGCTGGCGCCCCGCCCCGCTCGCCGCCCCCACCGGCGACGCCACGCCCCCCGCCCCCGCGCTGATCTTCGACGCCGCGGGGGCGAGCCTGGCCAGCGCTGGCCTCGACGGCCCGCGCGAGGCCCTCGACATCGAGCTCACCCGCGAGCCCAGCTACGAGGAGGCCCTGCGCCGCCTGCACGAGCGCGGCCTCCTGCCCGCCCAGGTCGTGCTCACCAGCGCCTTCGCAGGCGACCCCATCGATGCGCTCTTCTTCATCTTCCGTGGCTACGCCGCGCTCAAGCAAAAGCGCGCCCTCGAGCAGGTGATGATCGCCTACCCGCTCGAGCCGGGCCGTGAACAGGGCGAGCGCGCCGGCTTCGAGGCCCTCGCGGGCTACGGCGCCGCGCTGCCGACGATCTTCCCGCGCGCGCGTCTGACCCTCGTCGGCCTCGACGCGGCGGCCCTCGAGCGCGAGCTCGCCCTGCTCACGGCCGAGCTCGACGCGCGCGAGGCCGGCGAGCCCAGCTTGGAGCTGCGCTACCGCGGCGCGCTCCGTGAGCGCCGCCGGGCCACGGCGCTGCCGATCCCCCCGGCCAGCGCCGCGACCACGAAAGACAGCGCGAGCGAGCGCCCCGTCGTGCTGATCACCGGCGGCCTCGGCGGCCTCGGGCTGATCTTCGCCCGCTACTACGCCCAGCGCTACCACGCCCGGCTCGCGCTCCTCGGCCGCTCGGCCCTCGACGAAGGCAAGCGCGCCGCCCTGGCCGAGCTCGAGGCGCTCGGCGGCGAGGTGATCTACCTGCGCGCGGACGTCTCCGATCCGACCCAGCTCGAGGCCGCCGTGGCCGACGCCCGCGCGCGCTTCGGCCCGCTCGAGGTCGTGCTGCACAGCGCGGGCGTGGCGAACCAGCTCCCCCTGACCCAAAAGGACCACCAGCGCTTCCGCTCGACACTCGCCCCCAAGCTCGAGGGCACCCGCAGCCTCGACGCGCTCACCCGCGAAGACCCCCTGCGCCTCTTCGCCCTGTTCTCCTCGACCTCCGTGCAGTTCGGCGACATGGGCCAGGGCGACTACGCCGTGGGCAACCGCTACATGGACGCCTTCGCCGGCCAGCGGGCGAGCGAGGGCGCCCCGGGCCACTCGCTAGCGATCAACTGGCCGCTGTGGCGAGAGGGAGGCTTTCGCCTCGAGGGCGCCGACGAGGCCGCGGCGCTCGAGTTCTCGGGCATGGCCTACCTCGAGATCCCCGCCGGGCTCGAGGCCTTCGAGGTCGCCCGCGGCCTCGGCGAACATCAGGTGATCGTCGTCGTGCCCAAGCAGCGCGCGCGAATCGAGCGCTTCCTCGGCGTCACCGACGAGAGCCCCGCGCCCCTCGCCGCCAAGCCCCCGCGCGCAGCCGCGACCCGGGCGGCGCGCCCAGCTGGCGAGGCGCCTGCCCCTGCGCCGACCCAGCCCAGCTCCGCGCCCAACTCCGCGCCCAACACAGACCTGACCGAGCGCCTGATCGCGGAGCTGACCGCCCTCGCCTCGGGCGTCCTCGACCTCGACGCGGCACAGATCCCGCCCCAGGCCGACCTGATCGGCTTTGGCCTCGACTCGATCAAGGTCGCCGAGTTCATCAGCGCCCTCAACGAGCGCTTCTTTGCCCTCGACCTCAACCAGACCGAGATCTTTGGCCGTCAGACCATCGCCGAGATCGCGGAGCACCTCCTGGCCGAGCATGGCGATGCGCTCGCGGCCGAGCTCGCCCCCGAGCGCTCCCCCGAACACTCCCGAGGCGAGCAGCCCCCCGCGGCGGCCGCGAGCGCCAAGGGCCGCCCTCGCCTCGCGCCCGAGCTCGTCCCGCTCCAGCGCCCGGCCGCGCCAGCCGCCCCGCCCTCGTTTTGGATCCCGGGCTCCTACGGCTTCTCGCAGAGCTTCGTGAACCTCCCCGAGGTCCTCGGCCCCGAGCAGGCGATCTACGCCTTCCACGCCCGCGGCAACGACGGCAAGCGCATGCCCTTCCACCGCCTCGAGGACATGGTCGCGCACTACATCGAGAGCGCGCGAGCGGCCGAGCCCGGCGGCGGCTGGCGCCTCGGCGGCTACTCCTTCGGCGGCCTCGTCGCCTTCGAGATGGCCCAGCAGCTGGCGCGCGCGGGCGAGCCCCCCGCCGCCCTGGTGCTCTTCGACACCTACCCGCCGACCCAGTGGATCTACGACATGACCCAGCGCGAGGCCGACGTCACCGCGATGATGCTCACCCTCGCAAACTTCCTCACGGGCTACGGCGAGGACGCCCAGCGCATCCTCCCCGCCGATCTCGAGGGCGTCCCCCCGCGCCTGCACATCGCTCGCCTCGTCGAGCTGATCCACGAGCGCGGGAAGACCAAGCTCCCCGCCGACGAGCTGTTTGGGATCTTCCGCGGCTCGAGCGAGGTCAACGACTACGCCTCCGAGGTCTACCGCAGCTACGAGCCAGCGCCCTACACCGCCTCTGCGGTGCTCTACGTCCGCGCAGGCGCCGGCCTCGACCCCTACATCGCCGACTACGACTACCTCGATGTCTGGCGCGCGCTGATCCCCGCGCTCGAGGTGATCGAGGCCCCCTTCTCCCACGCCAAGCTCATGCAGCCCCCGGCCCTCGCCCACGTCGGCGAAGCGCTCCGCGACTTCTTCAACCGATAGCCAGCGCACACATCGCGCGGTGCGCCCTCTCCCACCACCTTCACCCCTCGACGACCGCCCACTCTCCACCATGAGCTACATGCGTCCTTTGGGGCGCGCCAACATCGATAGGTTCAGCGAAATGCAGATCAAGCTCAAATACCACGACTTCTCGTTCATCGAATACGAGATCAACGGCACAACAGTCTTCATCGACCCCTGCTTTTCTCGCTATGACAAGGGCGACTGGGTCGAGAACGAGCCCGTCCGCCCCTGCGACATCGTGGCGGTCACCTCGGGCGACTTCGATCATTACCTGGACACCCTCGACGTCATGGAGGACAGCGCCGCGCTGATGCTCGGCAGCAAGCGGATGTGCAAGGCCGTGGCCGACAAGCTCGACCTCCCCAGCCAGCGCTTCGTCGCCCTCGACGACGGGGAGGCGGCCAAGGGCCCCGACTTCCGCATCGAGGGCTACCAGGTCTTCCCCGACCGCTTCCGCGACATGGCCAAGGACTTCTCGCGCAGGCCCTTCGACCTGCCCAAGTTCATGATCAACTACTACAAGGGCCGGCCCAACGACCCCGGCCGGGCCTACGTGATCGAGATCGGCGAGCGCCGCCTGATCCACCTGGGCAGCGCGCTCAACGAGAAGGTCAAGTGGAAGGACGTCCGCGCCATCGACGAGCAGTCCGTCGACCCGATCCTCGTGGTCGGCTGCCTGCTCGAGAACACCGACACGATCATCCGCGCGATCCGGATCTTCGATCCCTCGGAGGTCTACCTCTACCTGCCCCGCGAGGTGTTCTACCAGCGCCTCGATCTCGACCGCGACTCCATCGAGGAGTGCGCCAGGAAGATCAAGTACGCCGTCGGCGACAAGGTCGAGATCGTCTGCCTCGGCCTGGGCACGACCGAGACCATCGACATGAGCCCGCGCGAGCGCAAGCAGATCACGTGGAGCATGCGCCAGCAGATGGTCACGCTCTCGCTGCTCTCCTACGTGGGCGTGGCCTCGATCAAGGGCAACCCCAAGCGCCTCTCGGAGCTGATCCAGGGCTTCCTCGACAAGTACGAGGGGGTCATGGGCGACTGGAAATTCGTGTGGGGCCCCGGCGTCTCGCAGAGCATGTTCGCCGACGAGCACGTGTTCTTCGTGGTCCAAAACACCAAGCGGCCCAACGAGGTCACGATCGTGATCCGCGGGACCAACCCGCTGGCGCTCGAGAACGTCATCGTCGAGGTCAACGGCTTCATGGAGCAGGTCGACTGGGCCTACGGCAAGCCGGGCGAGGACGAGGGCACCCCGCGCATCGCCAAGGGCGTGCAGGTGGGCATCAGCGCCCTGCTCAACCTCGTCCCCGACGAGGGCCTGCCCGGCGCTGGCCTGACCATCCTCCAGTATCTCAAGCGGATCGAGGACGCCAGCCCCGAGCCCGTCCACGTCATCGTCACCGGCCACAGCCTCGGGGGGACCTTGTCTTCGACCCTCGCGCTGCTCCTGCAAAACGCCCTCGAGGACGAGGAGGTCGCCAAGAAGATCGACCTGCGCCTCGACAAGCGCAGCAAGGTCTCGTGCTACCCGATCGCCGGCTTCTCCGCGGGGAACCCCGACTTCGCGATGTACTCGGACAAGCGCCTCGAGAACACCGACCGGATCTGGAACGACCTCGACGCGGTCCCCTTCATGTACTCGGCCCAGGACCTCGCCCAGGTCCCGCGCCTCTTCGAGCCCGAGATCGACTCGATGGTGATGAAGGTCGGCGTGAACAGCACGATCCAGAAGCTCAGTGACGCCAACTTGGTCTACGAGCAGATCATGCGCCACCAAGAGGCGATCCCCGGCTCGGTCAGCACGACCAGCAGCGGCTTCATCGCCGAGATGCTGTGGCAGCACACCGAGGGCTATATCGAGGCCCTCGATCTCGAGGACTACGTCCACCTGCTCGAGCTGCTCAACGCCAAGTAGCTCTAACCCTCGCCTTCGTTGGCCCGGACCCGCTCGGCGATCGCGGTGATCACCGCCGAGAGCTCGCGCGGGTCCGGCTTGGGCACCATCGGGTTCGGCCGGTCGTAGTAGATGTCCCAGCGCTCGGTGTGCATGGGCGCGAGGCGCTCGTCGCTGCCGCGCGCGCGCAGCCACACGCGAAAGCGCTGGCCCTCGCGCAGGGTCAGCACACCGATGCTGCCGTCGTCGAGGGGGCCCTCGACGCGCTCCACCTCCCAGCCATGGCCGAGGTCCTCTCCGGGCGCGAGGCCGCCGAGCAGGGCCCTGGCCGCGGGCAGATAGGGCGGCGGCGGCGGTGGGGGCGGCGGCTCGTAGCGCTGCGCCGACTCGTCTCGCTGGCGCCTGAGGCTCAGCTCGACGTCGAGGCTGACCATCACCCAGCGACCCAGGGCGACCAGGCTGATCAGCATGGCGACGCCGGCGATCCAGCGATCCTTGGGCCGCGTCGCGGGCGGCGTTGGTGTCGGCGCCGGCGTCGGCTCGCTGCTAGCCGTGGTCGCGCGGCTCACGGTTCGCGCTCCTCTCCCGCGTCCGGGTTCGCTTCTGCTGGGGGCGCCCCGCCCTCGGCGTCCTCCGGCAGGCGGACGAGCCGGGCGATCACCAGCTCGCCCTCGCCGACCTCCACGGCCACGGACATGCGTGGACGCCAGCGCTCGAGGTCGATGGTCCGACCCAGGCGATCGTCGTCTTCGAAGATCACGATGGTCCCCACCGGCCAGTCGAGAGGGTCCTGGCGCGTGAGCACCGGGCGACCGTAGAAGTGCTCGTCCATGGCCGTGAGCAGCGCGCGATCCTGGCCGACCTCGCGGTCGAAGAGCGCGCCGAGTTCGAAGGCCATGTCCTCCTGGAAGAGGATGTGAACGCGCTGCGGCCGAGCGAGGAGGTCGCGGTGCTCGAGCCAGGCCTTGGCCAGGCGCGAGTTCGTGAGCACGGCGACCTCGTCCCCCGCCTCCGGGCCTTCGCGTAGCCACCACGCCTCGAGGGCGTCGAGCTGGGCCCGCGGAGGCTCGAGCCAGCTCGGCCCGCGCCAACGCGGGAAGCTGAGCACGGTCACGGCGATCCACAGGCCCGCGGCCAGGCGTGACCAGCCGAGCCGCGACAGGCCCATGACCCCCGCCCAGGTCGCGACCATCGGCAGCAACAACCTGCTGGGCTCGTCGCCGAGGGTCGCCACCCCCAGGAGCGTCGCCGCGGCCAGGGCGACCAGGCTCGCGACGCCGCCGTCGCGCGCGTCGGCGCCCGCCAAGCCGTGCGCACAGTCGCTGTGGCGGCCGATCAGCAGCGCGAGCGCCGGCAGCCCGACCAGCAAGTAGCGCGGCGAGGCGTCGAAGTTGAACAGGCCGATCATCGGGAAGCCGCGGATCATCAGCAAGAACAGGCCCAGGCCGACCGCGAGCGCGCGCTCCTCTCGGCCCAGCGCCCGCGGGCGCAGCAGCACGATCAGCCCGACCGCCGGGGTCAGACACATCAGCGCCGTGGCCGTCTCGCCCAGGCGCGCGAGCAGCTCTCCAGCCTGGACCCAGCCGGCGTTGGGTGTCGGGCGCATCAGCGTCGGCGGATAGTGGAGCATCCACAGCAGGTCGCGGTGATAGAGCGAGCCCGCCAGCGCGTAGATCCCAGGGACGAGGGCCATGCCCACGAGCGGCCGCCAGTCCCGGGCGAGGGCGCGCTCGAGGGCGATCGCCACGAGCAGCGGGGCGACCTCCGAGCGCACCAGGAGCATCGCGCTGAGCACGGCCCCGCCGGCCAGGCCGCGCTCCTTGACCCACAAAAGGTACATGCCCAAGAGCAGCCCGATCGCCGCGTCGGTGTTCGAGTGGCCGCCCGGGGCCGTGAACAGCATCAGGGGCGAGCTCGCCATGATCAGCGCGGGGACCACGAAGGTCCGCACGCCCAGGCGCTGGGCGATCGCCGCGGCCAGGGGGATCCCCGCGGCCGCGACCAGCACGTGCATCACCGCGAAGGCCTCGAAGCCGAGGGGCGCGACCGGGGCATAGCAGAGCGCGAGCACCGGCCGGAGCTTCTGGAAAAAGAGCCCGGGGATCGGCGCCGCACCCAGGATGCTCGCGTAGTGCCAGGTCAGCACGCCCTCGTCGTGGAGGGCCCGCCCGCTGATCACCGCCTCGACGCCGACGGCGACGAAGATCGCCGTCAGCACCCAGACAGCGCGCCAGTCTGCGAGCAGCGCCAGCCCTGGGGGCGATGTCGCGCCCCCTTCGCGGCCCCGCTCGCGGCCCTGCTCACGCGCCCTCATCGGCATCGGCGGCGATGGTAACCGACCCCAGGCGCTCGAGATCCACCCCTGGCGCTCGCCTGCGCCCCTGCGAGCGTCGCGTCACCAGAGCGCGCGCTCCCGAGGCTGTGTCGCTTTCGCCCTCGAAGGCGGCGCTCAGCGACGCGCTCGCGGGCCTCGGGCTATGCTCCAGGCCGTGCCGGCTCCTCCCACCGGATCGCTCCAGCGCCTGCGCAAGCGCGCCGAGCTCGTCGCGCGGCTGAGCGAGACCTGGCTGCACCGCCTCGACTCCCCCAACCGCGTGGTCTTCGACGTCACCCGCCGCTGCAACCTGCGCTGTAGCATGTGCAGGACCTGGGAGGACCCGCGCCGCGACGAGCTCTCGGTCCCCGAGATCGCGGACATCATGCGTCAGCTCCCGCGCCTGACCTGGCTCGACGTCACCGGCGGCGAGCCCTTCTTGCGCAAGGACGCCAAGCAGCTGCTGCTGACCATCGCCGACACGACGCCGGCGCTGACCGTGCTGCACTTCCCCACCAACGGCTGGTTTCACGCGCGCATCGTCGACACCTGCCGGGCCATCGTCGCGCGCCGGCCCGAGCTCCAGCTGATCGTCACCGTCAGCATCGACGGCCCGCCCGAGGTCCACGATCGCATCCGCGGTCGCGCGGGCGCCTTCGACCGGGCGCTCGAGACCTTCGCGGTCCTGCGCGCCATGCCGGGCGTCGACGTGTTCCTGGGCACGACCTTGACCCCCGAGAGCGAGCCCAGCCTCGCCGCCCTCGAGGCCCTGCTGCGCGCGCGCTTCCCCGACTTTCACGCCCGCGAGTGGCACTGGAACCGGCTGCAGATCTCCCAGCACTTCTTCGCCAACGCCGACCTCGCGGGCGCCGAGCCGCGCCGCCCCGGCCTGGCCCGCGAGCACCTCGCCCGCCGCGGGGCGCCGCGCTCCTTCGTCGACGCCATGGAGCTGGCCTTCCTGATCAACCTCGAGTTCTACCAGCGCGGCGAGGCCTCGGGGATCGGCTGCGAGTCCCTGCGCAGCACCGCCTTCATCTCGCCCGAGGGCGAGCTCTACCCCTGCCACGTCTGGGACCGGCCGCTGGGCAACCTGCGCGAGCGCAGCTTCGCCGAGCTGTGGCACGACCGCCGGACCCTGGCCGCCCGCGCCGAGGTCGAGCGCCTCGCCTGTGGCGGCTGCTTCACCCCCTGCGAGGCCTACCCCGCCCTCGCCGGCAACCCCGGGCAGACGATCCGCCAGACCGCCAAGCGATCCCTGCGCCTGGTCCTCGCCCCATGACCGCGCCAAGCCGCCGCGCCGATCCCGAGCGCGCCCTCGATTGGCTCTCGGCCCTCGCCCTTCGCCACGGCGGCGCGCTGCCCTCGTGGCAAAACCCCGCGCACCCCGGCTACGCCTACCCGGAGGCCGCCGGCCTCGCGCTCACGGCCCTCGCCCAGCCGCGCCCCCGAGATCCTGCCGTCGAGCCCATGGCCCGCTGGCTGCTCACCCAGGTCGACGCGCGCGGCCTCGTCGGTCGCGGCGGCGTCGCCTATGTGTTCGACACGGCCATGGCCCTGACCGGTCTGCTGTGCGCGCGGCGAGCCGGCGTCGCCCTCGATCCCGCCGCGCTCGCGCCGATGCTCGAGGCGATCTTGGCAGCCATCGCCGACCGCCGCGCCTGCGACGACCCCCAGGCTCCGCCGCGCTGGAGCACGCGCTGGTCCTGCCACCAGCTCAAGCTCGCGTGGTCGCTGATCGCCTGGGACGAGGACATCGGCGATGCCCGCGTGGCGCCGGCCCTCGCCGCGCTGAGCGAGCTCGCGGCCCTCGAGCACGACGGCCGCTTCGCCCTGCGCCCCGACGACGCGCGCAGCTACGTCCACGCCAGCTGCTACGCCCTCGAGGGCAGCTTGGCCCTCGTCCGCCGAGGCATCGACGTCGCGACCAACCGCGCGCGCCTGCGCCGTGGGGCCGACTGGCTGACCTCGATCCAGGCCGAGGACGGCAGCTTGCCGTGCTGGATCGGCGAGGGCAGCGAGGTCGAGCGCCGACCCAGCGACGTGATCGCCCAGGCGTTGCGGATCTGGGCCGTGGTCGACCCCGGCCGCCACGCCGAGCCCATCGCCCGAGCCCGCGCCGCCCTCGCTCGCCGCCAGCACCCCAGCGGTGGCCTGCGCTACCTGGAGGCCAGCGACGACGTCAACAGCTGGTGCAGCGCCTTCGCCAGCCAGGCGCTGCGCTGGGCCGAGGATGAGGCGCGCGACACCTCGCTGTGCTGAGCAGCCGCCCGCTCATGCACTGCCATCTTCGCGCGCGCCAATTATTTTCGCGCGTCTCGCATCGCCTCCTACGTCGGCCTCGTCATGGATCAGCACGACTTCCCCGTGCACCTCGTCCTCGTCTGTCTCGACCCTTAAGTGTCCCAAGGTCTGGCCGATCTACGCCTCGACTCTGCCCTCTCCATCCACCCATTCATCCTCGATCCGACCTCCGTCCCGCGCATCTGCTCCATCCAAGAACCCGCTCGAACCCCACGGACGCCGTCTTATCTGCCGTAATTCACGGTCACCGGGGCGACCTCGAGACGGTGGCCTGCACGCTGGCCATGATCCAGGAGATGATGCCCGATGCCCAGGGACGGGCGACTGCTTTTGTGTTCCGGCGCTCCTGCTGCGCGCATCCGCTCGCTGCAGAGACCCTGCGCACGAGGCGGTGCCTCTCGGCTCGTCGTCGCGCCCCATTCACGCCGCACATCACCCCATCGCCCCCATCCGCTTGCATCGACTGCTCGCGATGCCTCTAATGCACGGGTGACCAATATCTACGATTTCGAAGTCGAGACGATCACCGGCGAGACCTACTCGATGAGCAGGTACCGCGGCGACGTCTTGCTCATCGTCAACACCGCTAGCAAGTGAGGCTTCACGCCGCAGCTAGGTGAGCTGCAGGAGCTTCACGTGCGCTACGAAGACCGGGGACTGCGGGTCCTCGCCTTCCCTTGCAACCAGTTTGGCAAGCAAGAGCCCGGCACGAACGCCGAGGTCCTCGCCTTTGCCCAGCAAAACTATGGCGTGACCTTCCCGATGCACGCCAAGATCGAGGTCAACGGCGGGGGGGCCCACCCCCTCTACCGTCACCTCCAAGCCAAGGCCCCGGGGATCCTGGGCATCAAGGCGATCAAGTGGAACTTCACGAAGTTCCTCGTCGACCGCCACGGTGAGGTCGTCGAACGCTACGCGCCCAAGACCGCCCCCTCGAGCCTCGTCGAGAAGATCGAGGCCCTCCTCGGTTAAATGAGCGCGGCCCCATCGCTACGCCGATGGGGCCGTCTTCGCTCGACTCGAGCGCATGCCCACAGCTCGAGCTACTCGAGGTTGTGATACACGCGCTGCACGTCGTCGTCGGCCTCGAGCTTCTCGATCAAGGCCATGATCTCGTCGGACTCGCTCTCCCCCAGCTCCGTGGTGGTCTGCGGGACCCACTCGAAGCCCGACTCCACGACCTCGATGCCCTTGCCCTCGAGGCCGGACTGAAGGTTGCCGAAGTCGTCACGGGCGCAGCGCAGCACCAGCACGTCCTCGCCCTTGTCGTCGAAGCCCTCTTCGAGCTGCTCGAGGCCATGATCGATGAGCTCGAGCTCGAGCTCGTCGACCTCTCCGGCGCTCGGGGAGATCTTGAAGTAGCCGAACTGATCGAACATGAAGGCCACGCTGCCGCTGCTGCCCAGGTTGCCGCCCTTCTTTTTGAAGGCCGAGCGCACGTTGGCCACGGTTCGCGTGGGGTTGTCGGTCGCGGCCTCGACGATCATCGCGATGCCGTGCGGCCCGTAGCCCTCGTAGAGCACCTCTTGATAGTCGACGGCGTCCCCGACCCCAGCGGCGCGATCGATCGCGCCTTGGATCTTGTCCTTGGGCATGTTGACGCCGCGGGCGTTTTGGACAGCCCGGCGCAGCGCCGTGTTGTTGTCGGGGTCTGGACCCCCGGCCTTGACGGCCATGCTGATCTGCCGCGCGCAGCGGGTGAAGGCCTTGGCGTCACGCGCCCCGCGCTTGGCCATGGCGAGCTTGCGGTTTTCAAAGGTGCGACCCATGCAGTGTCTCCGGCCCGCCCTTGTACCGCGTGCGGCGGCGGCCGTCACGACTCCCCGTAGGTAGCCCTAATCCGATGAATTCCGACGAATTCCCCGAAAGGAGGGGACACCGGGGGCCCGCCTCGCCAGCCCGCAGGGACCCGCTGGAGGCCCGCCGGGGTGCCACCTCAGCGGGCCCCGCGCGGCCAGGCTCGGCGCTTCGCCGCGAGCCTCATTTGTCCTCGCACCGCTTGGCGATCGCCTTCTCGACGCGCTCCCCGAGCTCCGCGTCCGCGCTGCGGAAGTGGCCCACAGAGCGCTCGACCACCCCAGGCAAGGTGACCTGCGACAAGCTGTCGGCGAGGTTGTCCACGAGGCGCTGCTTGCCGTCCGCGCTCATCACCCGATAGAGCGCCCCGGCCTGGCCGAAGTCGTCGTCCTCGGGGTGCTCGTGCGGAACGTAGTGCCCGCTCGGCCCGTCGGACGCGATGCCCTTGCTCAGCGGCTTCCCGGTCTCGACCGGACCTCCGCGCGAGTTGGGCTCGTAGTTCACGGAGCCCCCGCCGTTGCTGCCCACGGTCATGAACCCGTCCCGCGTGTAGTTGCTCGCGCCCCCCTCGACCTTCTTGGCCGAGTTGACCGGCAGCCGGGTGTGGTTGATCCCCAGGCGGTAGCGGTGCGCGTCACCGTAGGCGAACAGCCGGGCTTGGAGCATGCGATCGGGGGACGGGCCGACCCCCGGGACGAAGTGTGAAGGATCGAAGGCTGCCTGCTCGACCTCGGCAAAGTAATTGTCCGGGGTGGTGTGCAAGGTCATTCGCCCAACCTCGATGAGCGGGTAGTCTTCATAAGGCCAGACCTTGGTGAGGTCGAAGGGGTTGAAGCGATAGTTCTGCGCCTCCGCCTCCGGCATCACCTGCACCTTGAGGGTCCACGTGGGGTGGTCCCCGCCCTCGATGCGCGCGTAGAGCTCCTTTTGAAGGTACTCGGGATCCGAGATCCCCGCGGCCTCGTCAGCGGTCAGACACTTGATGCCTTGATCCGTCTTGAAGTGAAACTTGACCCAAAAGCGCTCTCCCTCGGCGTTGACCCACTGATAGGTGTGCGAGCTGAACCCATCCATGCAGGCGTAGGAGGCCGGGATGCCGCGGTCACCAAAGAGCCAGACAAATTGATGGGTCGCCTCGGGAGACCCCGCGAAGAAGTCCCAAACATTGTTCGGCTCCTGGCTGTTGGTATGGGGGTCGTACTTCTGGGAATGGATGAAGTCTGGAAACTTGATGCCATCTCGAATGAAGAAGATCGGCGTGTTGTTTCCAACCAGGTCCCAGTTCCCATCCTCCGTATAGAACTTGAGCGCAAAGCCGCGTGGATCGCGAGCCGTGTCTGGGGCACCGCGAGACCCCGCGACCGTCGAAAAGCGCGCGAACATATCGGTCTTCTTGCCGACCTCGGAGAACAGCTTCATTCGAGTCCAGCGCGGCACCTCGGCGCTGGTGACCTCGAAGGTCCCGTAGGCTGCGGTCCCCACCGCGTGAACCACACGCTCGGGGATCCGCTCGCGGTTGAAGTGGGCCAGCTTCTCGAGCAGGTGATGATCTTGAATGAGGACGGGCCCACCAGCACCGGCGGTCTGAGAGTGCTGGTTATCCGTGACGGGCGCGCCGCTTTCGGTGGTCAACGTCTTCTTGGTCATGGAAACAGACTGACAGCGGGTATCCATAAGCGCCAACACATCGGCTCTATGCTAGGCATAGGAAGGTCCTATGACCTCTTTCCATACCCCCGCCTTTTCGCTCAGGCAGCTCCAATACGCCGTAGCGGTCGCCGAGCGCGGAGGTTTTGGTAGCGCGGCCGAACACTGCGGCGTCTCCCAGCCGTCACTGAGTGCGCAGATTGCCAAGCTCGAGTCCTGTCTGGGTGTTCAGATATTCGAGCGCCATGCACGCGGGATCCTGGTCACCGAGGCGGGCCGTCGACTCCTCGAGCGGATGAAGGCCGTGCTGCGAGAGAGCGACCACCTCCGAGATCAGGCCGCGCTGCTCACCGACCCCTACGCCCTGCGCCTGCGTGTGGGCGTCATCCCGACCATCGCCCCTTACCTGCTCCCCCCGACCGTCGCAGAGATCCGTGCGCGGGATCGAGCCCCACGCGTGCATTGGATCGAAGAGCGCACGAGCCAGTGTGAGCACGCCCTGATGTCGGGAGACCTCGAGGCCGCCCTCATCGCCGACGCGCCCAGCATCCCCGGTCTCGAAGCCGTCGAGATTGGCTGGGAGCCCTTTTGCCTGCTCGTCCCCACAGACCACCACCTCCGAGCTCCGGTCGCCATGAGCGACATCTCGCCCGAGGAGCTGCTCCTCCTCGAAGACGGCCATTGCCTGCGTGATCACACTCTCGCATTTTGCGCATGGCCCAATTTCCGCGAGTCCCCCTTTCGTGCGACCAGCCTGCCGACCGTCGTGCAGATGGTCGCCGCTGGCCTCGGGGTCAGCGTGCTCCCCGCCAGCGCCATCCCCATCGAGTCGCGTCAGCAGGGGATCCGCTGCGTGCCCTTCGAATCCCCATCAATTGGACGGACCATTCGCCTGGCGCGGCGCACCCGAAGCCCTCATAGTGAACCCCTCGCCACCCTCGCAGAGCTGCTACGAAAGGCGCTCTCGAACGCGCTGAACACACCAGCGCGATATTGAGCACGCGAATGGGGCGCTATCCGAGCTCTCACCTTTGTGTGATAGAGGTCTTCGCGCTTTTAATGCACTTGTCACAAAGTGAAGACAGCCCTGACAAAGTTTCACGCCTTGCCAAATTAATCGACATTTAGACTAAAGATACTTCTTTTCTCGGTCAGGACTTGCACCTATACCTTTCCGGTATGAAGCTGGCCCCAGTATCCCAAAAACTTCAGAAGTTCATTCGTCCGACTATCGGGCTGTTCGCCGTGACCATGGTCCTCGGCGGCTGCGTTGAAGCGGAAGATGACTTCATCGATCAGGACCTCGAAGAGGAGCCTGCCACCACCAGCCCCGAGGCCGTCGAAGCCAACGTCCCCGAGGCCATCCCGGTCGCCGACAGCTGCGTCGGTGGTGAGCCCGACGGCGTCGTCGCTGCGACCGAGACCTGTGACGACAACGCGTCGTTCACCGAGACCTGCTCCGACATCGACTCCAAGTACAACAGCGGCACCCTGTCTTGCAGCGGCTGCACCTGGGACACCACGGACTGCCTGGTCCCCGGTGAGGGCAACGCCTGCGTCTACAACTCGCACTGCGGCTCCGAGGCCCCGGCCTGCGTGAACGGCTTCTGTAGCGCTGGCGAAGAGGGCGATCCTTGCGACTACGACTCGCACTGCAACGAGGAGACCTCTCCCGTCTGCGTCGATAGCGTGTGCTGGGACGGCGGCGTTGGTGACTCCTGCATCAACGACAACGACTGCATCGGCGCCCCCTACTGCGTCGACGGCGAGTGCCGCATGGGCGACGTGGGTGACCCCTGCATCTACGACAACGACTGCAACTCGGGCTCCCCTTATTGCGCTGGCGGGACCTGCTCCGCTGGCGAGCTCGGTGACAGCTGCGTCTATGACAGCGACTGCTCCGAGGACGCCCCCAAGTGCGCCGTCGACCAGTGCTCCGAGGGCCTCGTCGGTGACTTCTGCGCGGTGAACGAGGACTGCAGCGAGTCGGCGCCGCACTGCGCCATCGACCAGTGCTCCGAGGGCCTCGAGGGTGACCCCTGCGAGATCGCCATCGACTGCAGCGAGTCTGCGCCCTTCTGCGGTGGCGGTTACTGCACCACCGGTGAAGAGGGCTCCGCCTGCGACCACTGGGACGGCGACTGCTCCGAGAGCGCCCCCAACTGCGTCGACAACGTCTGCTACGACGGCTCCGAGGGTGACGGCTGCGCCAACGACAACGACTGCACCGCCGAGGCGCCCTACTGCTCCAACTACACCTACACCTGCACGACCGGTGCGCAGGGCGAGAGCTGCCTGTACACCACCGACTGCGTCAGCGCGCACTGCAACTACGCCGCTCACGTCTGTAACTGAGCCCAGCGTCTCGCAGCATCACTCGACCGACCCGTGCGCCACGCGGGTCGGTCGACCTCGTTTCGCCCGCTCGCCGCCCTCGGCCTCGCCGACGCTTGGCGTTTCGGCGCGAGCCCATCACCGGCGCTCAGCCGATGCCCAGCTCCTTGGCGCGCTGTCGCGCCCAGCTCTGGGTAGCGATGTAGAACTCGGCGTCCGCGCGGACGTCGGCTGGGGAGTAGCCGCTCTCACGATCGAGCTCGCGCTGACCGATGCGCGCGCGGACCATGTTGACGAGCTGTAGGTGGAGCGCGACCTTGTCCCACTCCGTGTCCGGGACCTTTGGTTGGTCGGCTCGTACTTCCAAGAGAACCATGACTATTTCGTGAGCGAGACCTGCCCTTTTGCCAAGTCCTGATTCTGGGCCGCGTCTCAAAGTCATCGTGGGCTGCGCTTCATGCTGCTTTTGCACCGTGTGGAGCGCTCACGGCGTCGAGCTCGAGCGAGCTGCGCGGTGAACTCGGCCCTGCGCGCCGCTCGAAACCGACAGTCGAGCTCGCTTTGCAGCCTGTGCGATAATGTGGACACCCTCGGCGCACGCGTCACCGCAGTGAAGCCTGGCCGTCACGGCGTTGGTCTCGCGCTCACAGCCAGGCTTCGACAGCGTCGCGCAGCTGAGCGGGCGCGTCCAGGCTGACCGCGTGCGAGGCTTCGAAGCGCGGCGCCGCGACCTCCCGCGAGCCCACTGGAGGATCATCGGGAAAGGCAGCGGCCGCGTACTCGACGATCCACCGCGACTGGAGCTCGTCGACGTCCACGGAAGAGACCAGCTCGACATAGGCCGCGAGCGCGAGCGGCATCGCCGGCGTGTGGACGACGAGGTCGTAGTCCGTGACCGTGATCATCGTGTCCACCCAGCGCAGGTTCGACAAGAAGAGCTCGCCAAAGTGCTCGTCGTCGGGGTTGACCCCCATGTTCTTCGCCGCCGCCCCGTTGAAGCGGCTGAGCACCTCGTGGTGAAAGGGCACGAAGTAGCGATCCCAGGACTCGAGCTCCCCGAGGCTCGCGGGCCAGCTGCCGATGTCCGCGTCCGCCGGGAAGGCCGCGGCGCTGATCGCCCGCCAGGCCTGAGCGCGCGCGCCTGCGTCGAGGCCGACGATCTCCTCGGCCGTGACGCCAAACATCGCCTGCGCGGTCTCGGCGTCGTTGAGTCGCAGGTTGACCAGGGCGAAGAGATCGTTGAGCCAGCTCGCCGGCGATCGATAGTCATAGGGGCTGCGGCCGTGCGCGCTCGCAAAGTCGAGGGCGTGGTCGTAGGGCGAGCACGCCTCCATCAGCTCGGCGCAGCTTTGGTAGACGACGCCGAGATCATCTGCGAGCGCGAGCAAAGGCGAGTCGGGACCCTCGAAGTACTCGCCAGCGGCGATCTTCTGCGTCTTCCCGGTCATCGCCGGCTGGATCAGCACCTGGCGGCCAAACTGCGCGGCGATCATCTGCGGGCCGGGCTCGTCGGCCCCGAGCACGAGCTCGTGGTGGGCCTGGATCTCCGCGCTCAAGGCCGGGTCGATCATCCGCCGGCTCGCGTCTGCGTAGGCCCCAGGGTAGAGCAGCATGTCGAGCATGATCTGCGCCCGGGTCCCCCCGTAGCTCTCCGCGACCAGGACCACCGGGTTGTCCTCGAGGCTGGGGTGCGCGGCCAAGAAGCGCAGCAGCACGCGCACGAAGTCGCCGGCGTCGGCGTAGGCGTTGAAGCTCCCCACGCTCATCGCGGCCCCGCGAGCGGCCGCCTCGCTGGGGTCGTCGAGCAGCCCGTAGCCAAAGCCCGTGTTGCGAGCGTCGATCCACAGCAAGTTGCCGAGGCTGGTCCAGCTCGCGGGGTTGGCCGCGTGGCTGAGGCCCGGCTCGACCGCGGCCGGATCGAAGGTCCGCGGGCCCACGTTCAGGCCGAGCAACATCCCGCTGCTGACCCCGGGCCCGCCGTTGAAGAACACGAAGAGCGGGCGATCGTCCGAGCCGAGCGCCGCGGGCCAAAACGAGTAGAACGAGCGCGCGTCGGTGGTCTCGAGGGCCTGGGCCTGCTCGCCCTCGCCCAGGGTGTAGGCGACGGCCTCGAGGGCCACGAAGCCAGCCTCGGGCCCGAGCCCGGCGCAGTCGCACAGCAGCTCTCCCGCCTCGCACACGCAGGCCTCGCAGGGCGCCGGCGGGCAGGGCGAGCCCACGTCGGGCTGGCCGAGATCCGCGATCGGGCCGTCGCTCTCGCTCTCCCCCTCCCCCTCCCCCTCGCTCTCGGCTCCGCTCTGGCCGTCCTCGGAGCCGAACTCGTCGTCGCTGCTCTGCCCTGGCTCGAGCGCCTCGTCCGCCCCAGGCTCCCCGCCACAGGCCACCAGCCACAGCGCGCAGCCGAGGCCCAAGACACGCGCACGAGCGCGAGCGAGGACCGCAGATGCCGTGGCAGCGCTCACCATGGCCGCGCCTGCTCAGATCCCCGCGGCCTCGGGCGCCGGCGCCCCCTCTTGGCCCTCGAATTGCGCCTCGAATCCCGGGGGCAGCTCCCAGGGCTGGCGCTCGAGGATGTCGGCGACCACGACCTCGCCCTCCTCGATCACTCCGCTGGCCGCGTCGACGATCGACCAGCGCTGGGTCCGGCCAAAGAGCGGCTGGGACTCGAGCACCACGCAGCGCAGCTCACCGGGCTCGAAGCCGCACTGGGCCTGCACCCCTCGCAGCAGCTGCTCGCCGTGGAGGTGGCCGTCGCCAAAGTTCCAGCCGAGGATCATCCCCGAGATGACCTCGCCCTCGGCGTAGACGCGCTCGTCGAGGTCCGGGGCGGCGCGGTGGAGCAGCCCGGGCAAGAAGCGGCCGTGGAAGTGCATCAGCCGAAAGGCCATGACCCGCGCCTGCATGGTCAGGACCGTCGGGCGCTCGTAGAAGAAGCCGAGCTGATCGTCGATCCAGCGCGAGGGCGTGACCAGCTTGTCGAGCTTCTTGCGGCTGTCGCCGCGAAACAGCCACACGCTGATCGGCCAATTGCCGGCGTAGTAGCGCATCGCCAACAAAAACGAGACCAGCCGCGGGAAGAAATTGCCGATCAGCGGCAGGGCGATCAGCATCACGGCCAGCGCCGCCGCCATCGGCAGCGAGCCGATATCGAGGATCGTGACCTCGGGGTGGGCCCAAAACAGCGCGAAGCCGCCATAGACCATCATCACGTTCCACTCGAGGGGCACGGCCATCGGCACGTTGCTGGTGATGTAGCCGTGCAGCATGAGCATGAGCACCATGCCGACGAGCAAGGGCGTGCCCTCGCCGGCCCAGATCAGCACCGAGGGCACGGCGAACTCGAGCACCGTGCCCACGTGCGCCATCGCGGTCGCCAGCCTCGAGGGCCGCAGGTCGTCGGGGTAGCTGCGATACATCCGCCGGCGCAGCCAGGGGAAGCGGGTGAAGGGGCCGTTGCTGGTCATCACGCACACGACCGTGGGGAAGTGGCGGTTGAGCTTGGAGACCCCGGCCCAAAACCACAGCGCCAGCTGTACGGCCTTGGCCCCGGCGATCCAGTTGCCGGCGAAGGCGAAGCACAGCAGCACCGCCCAGTAGTGCTCGGCGCGAGCGACCAGGAACAGGGTCTTGTCGAGGACGCCCAGCAAGGGCACGAGCACGATCAGCGCGTAGAGCTGAGTGTCGCTGACCGTCGGGGAGAACAGCGCCCAGCCGAGCGCCACCAAGGTCACCGCGTAGACGCCCGCGTCGAGCAGCGTCCGCCGGGGGCCGCCGATCAGCGGCGCGCCCTCGAAGAGCGGCAGCTTGGTCGTGCCCGGGCGCATGAAATAGAGCGCCCCGCCAAAGGGCGGCATGTAGCGCCCGGTCAGCGGCCCGCTCCCGCAGCCAAAGCCGAGCAGCTCGAAGAGCATGCTCCAGATGATCGCCTTTTGAAACGCGAGCGGCTCGAGCCACCATTGCTCGATGTTCGCCAGCCCGCCCAGGCTCGGCGAGCGCGAGCAAAAGAACACCCACGCCCCGATGTAGCCGGCGATCTTCAGCGCGTAGGCGAGGTAGACCGGCACGGGCGCGCCATAGCCCTGCATCGCCCAATCCTGGCAAGCCAGGCGGGCGCGCTCGTTGAACGGGCGCTTGGACCATTCCTCGGGATCGAAGGGCGGCGGAGCAGGATCGAGCAGGCCCATTGGCGCATAGCATGCCCCATCCCCTGGTGTTGGCGCGACCCTGATACCATCGGCGCATGCAAGGCAGCCGATCACGAGACCCACACCCTCGGGTCAGGATTCAGCGCTCGGCCCTGGTCGGCCTCTCCCTCGCCTCGCTGCTCGGCTGTGTCGACCGCCCCTCGCAGGAGGAATGCCAGGCCATGGTCGACCACGTCGCCGCGCTCTTTCGCGCCGAACAACAAGGTCGGGCCGCCGAGATCGCCAGCGAAGTCGCCAGCGAGCATGGACCCGAACTACTCGACGAGTGCCGTGAGGCTGGGACGGCTCGAGAGGTCCGCTGCGTGCTCGAGGCCGCGACCTTGGACGAAGTCCGTGCCTGCGCGCCCGCGGAGTGAGGCGCTATAGATTTCTACACCCTCACGGTCGCTGGACACCTCCTGTCAGACTATCGCGCAGCTTGACCTACGACCACACGGTCGGCGAGCGTGGGCAGGTGTCGAGCCAGACCCTCCTCGAGCGATACACCCTCCAGGAGCCCCTCGGCGAGGGCGGCATGGGGGTCGTCTATCGGGCCATCGACGAGCACGGGCAGACCGTGGCGATCAAGCGCCTGCACGCCGACGTGGCCTCCTCCCCCGAGCTCGCGCTCCGCTTCGAACGCGAGGCCAGGGCCCAGTCGATGCTCGCGCACCCGAACATCGCGGCCCTGCACGCCGTCGGCCTGACCCCCGAGGGCGGCATGTTCTTCGTGATGGAGTACGTCGAGGGCCACGACCTCGCCGACGAGCTCGACCAGCGCGGCGCCCTCGCGGCCACCAGGGCCGTGGATCTGGCCTGCCAGCTGCTCAGCGCCCTGCACCACGCCCACCAGCTCGGCATCGTCCACCGCGACCTCAAGCCCGAGAACATCCTCCTTGCGCGCGACGCCGACGGCCGCGAGCAGCTCAAGATCATCGACTTCGGCCTGGTCAAGATGCTCAACGACGTGCTCGGCAAGCAAGAGTGCATGCGCCTGACCACCAAGGGCATGATCTTCGGCACCCCCGAGTACATGGCCCCGGAGCAAATCCTCGGCGAGGAGGTCGACCCGCGCACGGATCTCTACGCCGTGGGGATCTTGCTGTGCGAGATGCTGACCGGGCGCCGGCCCTTCGAGGCCGAGGAGGTCAACTTGCTGTGGCGCGCCCACCTCAACGACCCCGTGCCCGCGCTGGCCGAGCTCGCCCCGAGCCTCGGCGCGCAGCCGGACCTCGACGCGATCTTGCGCCTGCTCCTGGCCAAGCGCCCCGAGGAGCGCTTCGCCAACGCCCACGCGGCCCGGCGCGCCCTCGCCAGCGCCGAGCTGGGCCTGGGCACGCCGGGCTGAGCTCGGCCGCTCGACCCTGACCCAGCCACGCCTGCTCCTGGATCTGACCTGATCAGGACCTGATCAGGACCCGCTCAGGGCCGGCTGAAGGGGTTCTTGAGCTCCTCGTGCGCCTTGTCCTCGCTCTCGTCGGTGGGCGCGGGCGCCGGCTCGGCGGTCTCGGGCTTGGCCTGCCCCGAGCTCGCCGGGGTCTTTTTGGTGGCCTTCTTGCTCGCCCCCGCGAGCGGGATGAGCTCGTACTCGTAGGACTTGGCGCGGTTGGGGACGATCTTGATCGAGAGGTCCTCGTAGCCCTCGGCCCTGAGCACGAGCTCGATCGGATCATCCGAGCGCTCGAAGCTCAGCGGCGCCTCGGCGTCGTTGGTCACGCCGTAGCGCGCGCCATCTTCGGCGTCGAGGACCAGCGCGGAGACGTTGGCGCTCAGCTCGAGCTCGACCAGCTCGACCCCGGCCTGGCTGTCTGCCTTGGGCAGCGCTACCGCGCCCCCACCTTCGCCCTCGCCAGCCGCAGGCGGATCCGCGCGCGCGACCTCGCTGGCGGCGTCGCCTGCTTCCGCGCCGCCCGCTTCATCGTCGTCGCCGCCCAGGAACAAGAAGAGCCCGAGGGCGATCAGCCCCGACACGAACATGCCGGCGAGCCCGACCCACATCACCGTGCGCGTCGAGTTGTGGCGGACCGGCGCCGCGACCGGGGTGATCCCCGACTGCGCGCCCGCGGACATCGACCCCGTCGCGCTCTGCCAGCCCGGCTGCGACGAGCCAGCCGGCATCGCCCCTGCGGGGGTCGAGCCAGCCGCGCCGCCCCGCCACTCGAACTGCGACGAGCTCGCCGCCGGCAAGCTGAGATCCTCGGACACGACCTGCACGGCCCTCGCCCCCGTGCCCACGGACTCGAGCGCGGCGATCATCTCGGCCATCGACCCAAAGCGCAGGTTGGGGTCCTTTTGCATGCACTTGAGGACGATCGCGTCGAGCTCCGGCGGGATCCCGGCCCCCGGCGCGACGGCGCTCGGGGCCTTGGGCGCCTCGAAGAGGTGCAGCTTCATGGTCTCCATCATGTTCACGCCCTTGAAGGGCGGACGCCCGACGAGCAGCGCGAACAAGATGACGCCGGAGGAGTAGATGTCGGCGCGGTGATCGATGGTCGAGCTGCGGACCTGCTCCGGGGCGATGTAGGACGGCGTCCCGACGATCATCCCCGTGCGCGTGAGGCCCTTGCCGTCGGTCCCGTCGTCGATCTTGGCGATCCCGAAGTCGAGGACCTTGATGAAGTCCGCGTCGCGGCCCCGCGTGATGCGGAAGCAATTGTCGGGCTTCATGTCGCGGTGGATGATCCCCGCGGCGTGGGCAGCTTCGAGCGCCCGGCAGATCTGCAGCATGAAGTGGCGGACTCGCGGCCACGGCTGCAGACCTTCGCGGCGGATCATGTCGCGCAGGTCCTCGCCCTCGAGCAGCTCCATCGCGAAGAACACCGTCCCGCCAGGCGCCTCTCCGAAGTCGGAGATCTCGACCACGTTCTCCTGACGGATGATCGACGCCGCCCTCGCCTCGCGAAGAAAACGTTGGACGAATTCGGGTTTCTTGGCGAGCTCGGGGCTGAGCACCTTGATCGCCACCCGCTTGTGGATCGCCACGTGCTCGGCGAGGTAGACCGAGCCCATGCCTCCTTTGCCGAGGCGCCCGAGGATCCGGTAGCGAGCGAGGAGAATCGCCCCGAGCATGGGGTCCCGGGGAGGCGGCTGGGGCGGCGCAGGCATCAGCTCGCCAAGGCTACAGCAGCCCCGCGGCTGGCGGAAGTCGACGGCTCCCCGCCCCTCAGAGGGCCTCCTCGCTGTCCTCGGGCGAGCCGCCCCCTACCCTCGCCTGGCCCGCCCGAGTTCGATCACCAGCGTACGCAGGGCTGCCGCCAGGCTCTGAAAAACTCGGAGCTCACCAAAGTCCAGGTCCAGCCCGACCATGGTCTGGGCGATCGTCGGCGAGACCCCCGAGAGCACACACTCACAGCCCAGCAAGCCGACGGCGCGGATCATGCGATCGAGGTGGAGGACCGTGGAGGTGTCGATGTCCTCGACCCCCGTGAGGTCGAGGACCGCCCGGCGCACCGGGGCCTGGCTGACACGCTCGAGCAGTTCCTCGGTGACAGACGCCGCGCGGGCGTCATTGAGTGGCCCGATGAGCGGAACGGTCAGCACCCCCTCCCAGACCTGAACGATGGGCGTGCCGAGGTTGTCGATGATCGCCAGCTGCTTGCGGATCAGCTCGTCGTTGGCCACGCGATCGCTGATATCCATGATGTAGCCATAAAAGTGAGTCGCCTTCCCCTCGGCGTCGCGCAATACGACGGTGTAATCGTGGACCCAGAGCACCCGCCCGTCCTGGTGACGAATGCGATAGGGCGCGTGCTCGAACCACATCGCGCGCTCGCTGTGCTCGGTTACCTCCTGCACGACCCGCTCCATGTCCTTGGCCACGATCAAGCTCGCGTAGGGCAGGCGCCCGCTCGCAAACTCCCCCGCGGGATAGCCGGTCAGCGCCTCGACGTTGTCGGACACGAACTCCACCGGCCACCCCTCCGCATTTCGCCAGCGAAACACCACCACGGGGCCGTGGGAAAACAGCGCTCGATCGGCGGGACCACCGTAGAGTCGCCCCGCGAGCTCGTTGAGGCCCTTCGCCAGCCGTGCGCTCGCGGCGTCCTGCCCCTCGTCGAGGGGGCTCGCCGGCTTCCCCGCGAGCAGGTCCTCAATGAACACCGCGAGTTCCTCCATACAATTCGAACTCATTGTTCAAATACGATGGTCCCTCGCAATTCACGCTTCAAGGATCGTTTTCACACAATGCCATCATGACCAGGCCGTCTGCGCGTAAATGTAGCTATCCCGGCGGCCACGCGGGACAACGCGCGAGCGCCGGGATATATCGTCGCAGGGGTGAAACGCTCAATGAGCGCGCATGAAGACTTCTGCATCGCGCTCGGTTTGCGCGGGCGAGAGCAGCTCTCGTGCGTCGCTCCCCTCCGCCGGCAGCAGCTCGGGATGCTCCGCGCGCGCGGCCGTCATGAAGGGCTGCTCGTCTTGCGCCCGCCGCGGCACCTCGAAGGCCTGCGCGGGATCGAGGTGCGCCGGCAAGAACACCTCCGGCGCTGACTGCGTGGACTCCACCGGAGACGAGGCCTGCGCTGCGAAGAGCACCGAACACAGCAAAACAGCGTTCATGAGCGTTCTATGACATCCTTCTCCGCCCCGCGCGAGGAAAAGGTGAAAATTTATCCGTGCTGAGCGTGTCCCGCCGCAGCGCTGTCACCGAGCCGGCGCCGGGCGCCGCCGACGACCGCGGCGAGCACCCGGCACCTCGGGCCAAGGCACTCGCCGGCAGCCCCGGACTCAGCGACGCATGAAGCGACGCAGGAGCTTTGGGTTGAGCAGCGCCCGCCCGGCCATGCCGTGGAAGCCCTGGCCCATCAGCCGCTTGGCGCCCCACATCAGCTTGCCGTCGAGCTGCGGGATCACATAGAGCTCGCCGCGCTCGAGGCCCTCGATGGCGATGTCGGCGATGGCCTCGGCGCTCCACTTGGATCCGGTGATCAGCTTGGAGGTCTGCTCGAGGATCGGCTCGCTGCTCGCCCGCGCGTTCTTGTGAATGTTGGTGCGGAAGAAGGTCGGGCACAGCGCGCTGACGTGCACCTTGGTGTCGAGCAGCTCGCCGTAGAGCGTCTCACTCAGCGCGATGACCCCGGCCTTGCTGACGTTGTAGGGCCCCATGGTCGGCGCCGAGAGCAGGCCCGCGCTCGAGGCCACGTTGAGGATCCAGCCCGAGCCCTGGGCCCGCATGCGCGGCACGAACACGTGGCAGCCGTGGATCACCCCCCAGAGGTTGATCTCGATCTGCCAGCGCCAGTTCTCGAGCGGCACGTCGCCCACGCGACCGGCCACGGCCACGCCGGCGTTGTTGATCACCACGTCGGTGCCGCCCCACGCCTCCTCGGCGAGATCGGCCTGGGCCTCGACCTGCTCGGGCTCGCGCACGTCACAGGCGATGGTCCGGACCTCGCCGCCAGCTTCGCGGATGAGCTCGGCCGTCTGCGCGAGGCCCTCCTCGTCGATGTCGCTGATCACCAGGCGAGCGTGGCGGGCGGCGAGGCGAAGGGAGATGGCGCGGCCAAAGCCGCTGGCGGCTCCGGTGACCACGGCGCGGGGAGAGCTGGGCAGTCGCATGCCGGGGTAATACCCGATTTCGCGCGCGAGCCGGAGGACTCCCCGCGTACGGCCCGCCACGGGCCTGTCTCCGGGTAGCCGGGGTTACCAGCCCGTCAGCCCGCGAACTCGACCGCGTGCCGCCTGCCCCGAGTCGGCACCTTCTCCCGCGTCCTTCACCCCGCGACCCGCCAGCGCATGGCCGATGACCACGAATCCGTCATCGCCCAGGCAAAAACACGCGGTGAGAAATGGCAACACATATCCATTCGCGCTGCACCGCGGGCACACCTATTTTTCATACAATGCGGAAGTCGAAACATTCACCTCGCTCAGGCCATGAATCAATATTATCTACACACGATGACATCGGCAATCGGGCTCGGGCTCGGTGCTCGACGCTTCGCCGAGCACCGAGCCCGCGCGGGCTTCGGCTCGGGGCAGGCGCGCTCTTGTCTTGCCTCGGCGCCATCGGATGTGACGCCCTCGACGCGCCAGAGCCCACGATCGACATCGAGGGAGAGGCGCTGATCGGGCCGCCGGGTTCGCAGGCCGTGCCCGTCGACGGTGAGGCCGCGTGTGGCCCAGAGCTCGTCGTGCCGGCCTCGCCCCTGCCCGAACGCGGCTACAACACCCGCGCCTGCGGCTTCGACCTCGACCGCGACGGGATCGTCGGCGAGCCAGAGGACTGCAACCTCTGCGACGGATCCACCAACGACGGCGACGACAACGGCGCCAACACGATCTATGTCAGCTGCGCCAAGGGGGCCGATACGACCTACCCCGCCGGCGACGACTACCCCTCGCAGGGCACCTGCGGCTCGCCCGAGCAGCCCTGCGAGACCATCGCGCGGGCCATCGAGCTCGCGGCCGCGTCCTCGCCGACGAGCGGCGCGGACGAGGACGTGATCTGCTTTCGCAACATCTGCGTCGAGGAGAACCTCAGCCCGCCCGCGGGCCACGGCGGCTTCCCCGACTGCCACCGCGTCGCGCGCAGCGGCAGCGAGGCCCGCGAGTGGCGGCGGCCCAGCGACCCCTTCATGCTCGTCGGCTGGGATCGCAACGACAACGGCCAATATCCGCCCTACGACACCGGCGACCTCGCCGTGCTCGAGCCGCCCGAGACCTGCCCGGGCGCGCCCAACAAGGGCTGCGCGGCCGCCCCCGCCGCCGACGAGGAGGACCCCCAGGATGTCCATCAAAAGGACGACGAGCGCGCGATCTACCTGGCCAACGACGTCTCTCACGTCGAGCTCGCCCACTTCACGGTCCGCGACTACGGGCGCTACACCCTGACCGACAATTCGGGCTTCTTCGACCTCCACGCCGACCCCGAGGGCGATCCGCCCAGCGCGGACACCAACTACGTCTACGTCCACGACATCGAGACCTACGACCTCAACCGCGACAGCAACTACAACGGCAGGAGCTCGGCGATCAACGCCTTCAACTGGCGGGCCGCGTACATCGAGTTCGAAAATCTCCTCTTCCAGGACACCGGCTACTGGGTCACCCGCGGCGGCGGCTCCTACGGCCCCGACGCCGACGGGCCGTTTCGCTGGAAGAACATCACCGCGAACATGGACGCCTGCGCGACCCAGCCCGAGGCGCGCTGCGACCCCGACAGCGTCTACGACCTCGACTGCGCCCTGGACTATGTGTGCACCGATCTCGCGCAGTGCGAGCCCGAGGCCGGGGAGCTGTGCAAGCCGCGGGCGAGCACGGCCTTCAAGATGTGGGGCTACTACGAGGGCGTCGAGATCCTCGACTCGGTGTTCGACGCCCAGCTCGAAGGCCGCGACGCGGAGGACTTCGAGCTCACGGGCGCCGGCCGCCTGCGGGCGATCGCCGCGACCCCCTGCACCCAGGACTGGACGATCCGCAACAACGAGTTCGTCGACGCCAACGTCGCCGTCGAGCTCGTGCCCGAGTCCGACGGCCCTTGCGAGTCCATTCCCCGGCCGCTCGAAGACTTCATCATCGACCGCAACCTCGCGCGCCACGACGCCCCGACCGGGATCTACGACGCCGGGTTCCTGCTCCAGGCCGGCAGCGACGACGTCCCCAACCACGTCATCGGCGAGGTCACCATCTCGAACAACATGATCTCCAGCGACGACGGCCTCGAGGCCTGCATCGAGGTCCTCGCCGGCCACGATCACCCGGCCATGGCCGAGGTCCCCGGCGCGATCAACATCATCAACAACTCCTGCTACGGCCCGATCACCGGGACCGCCGCGCTGATGATCGGCGCCCGCGACGGCAACAACCAGGGCACGATGCAGCAGGACATCGTCGTGCGCAACAACCTCGTCGGCGGCAAGAGCTCGCTGGCCAAGAACATCGCGGTCAGCTACGTGCCGACGCACTTCGACGCCGACACCAACGCCTGGGATCCCGACGGCGGCTACGCCTGGGCCGGGACCACGACCGTCGACCTCGCGACCTGGGCGAGCGCCTCGGGGGAGCTCGGCGCGCGCGAGTGCGTGCCCACGCTGCTCGACGATCGCGGCGACAGCTACCCGAACGGGGACGTCGCGGCCCTCGCCGGCGACCTCCACATCTCGCCGGCCGACAGCTGCGTCCTCGACCAGGGCAGCGACGCCTCGGCCTTCATCACCCACGACTACGACGGCGTCGCGCGGCCCAACGGGGACTTCGACATCGGCGCCGACGAGTTCACGCCGCGCCCGCTGAGCGAGCCGCCGCTGCGCTTTTTGGGCGCGCCCGAGGGCCTGCTCGCCTACGGCACGCAGACCACGGACATGACCGTCCAGACCGACCAGGAGGCGCTGTGCAGCTACCGCAACGCCCCCGCCAGCGGCGCCTGCGGACCCTACTGGTGGAACACCTTCACGAGCTCGGGCCAGACCACCAGCCACGCGACCACGCTGACCGGCCTCGTCGACGGCCACAGCTACCGCTACTGCGTGCGCTGCGAGAACGCCGACCAGGTCGCCAACACCGACGACTACTTCATCGCGTTCACGGTCGCGGATCCCAGCGTGGACCTGCGCGGGCGCTGGGCCCTCGACGAGGGCACGGGCTGCACCACCGCCGACGCCGCCAACGCCAACACCGGGACCTTGGCGGGCAGCGCGGCCACCTGTCCTGGCGCCGGCCCGGTCTGGGCCACCGGTCAAAGCGGCGCCGCCCTCGACTTCGACAAGGACGCGCACGTGCTCGTCCTCGATGACGAGCACCTCGATACGCCCGCCGGGCTCACGCTCAGCGCGTGGATCAAGCCGTCGAGCTTCGGCGACCACAGCTACGGCCGCGTCGTCTCCAAGCAGCAGTACACCGGCAGCTACGGCCCCGGGTTCTCGCTCTACCTCGGCGACCAGCCCAGCGGAGCACCGGCGAGCAGCGAGAGCCTGTGCGCCAACATCAACACGAGCTGGTCGGGTTGCGCGGCCGACGGGGTCATCACCCTCGACGTCTGGCAGCACGTCGCCCTGACCCTCGAGCCCAACGCCGACGCGGGCGCCCTCCCCCACCGGATCACCTTTCATGTCGACGGGGTGGCCGTCGGCAGCGAGCTGATCGCCGCGCTCCCGGGGGAGAACGACGCCGCCTTGACCATCGGCGACCGCGAGGGCTTCCAGCGCGGCTTCGATGGGCTGATCGACGAGGTCCGCGTCTACGGCCGCGCGCTCTCCGAGGACGAGCTCGCGCTGCTCGCCGAACCCTGATCCGAACCCAGCTCCAAGCCCAGCTCCAAGCCCAGCTCCAAACGCCTGCGGGCCCGAGCCTCGCCGCCCGGGCCCGCGCGCGCTCAGCCGCCGTACATCGCCTTGGCCAGGGCCATGTGAAAGCCCTGGTCGCCGAGCTCGCGGCGCTGGGCGATGTAGGCCTTCGCGTCCTCCCCGGCGAAGTAGCGCAGCTTGTCCTCGCCGTCGGTGGCCGCCTCGTAGACGACCTCGGCGATAGCCTCGGCGGTCGAGCGCCTGGCCGCGCGCTCGGGGCTGGTGAAGGCCGCGAGGATCGTCTTCAGCTGATCCTCATAGGCGGGGTGGCGGACGAGGTTCATGGACCGGCCAAAGAAGTCCGTGGCGATCCCGCCGGGGGCCACCGTCTTGACCTCGATCCCAAAGGGCCGCAGCTCGAAGGCCAGGCTCTCGCTCCAGCCCTCGAGCGCCCACTTGGTCGCGTGGTAGGCCGAGTTGAGCGGCATCGCGACGTGCCCGCCGATCGAGGTCGTGGTGATGATCGTCGCCCCGCCGCGCTCGCGCAGGTGCGGCAGCAGGGCCCGGGTCACGCGCATGACCCCGAACACGTTGGTCTCGAACTGCTGGGCGATGGCCGCGTCGCTGGCCCCCTCGAGCGGTCCGGCCAGCGAGTAGCCGGCGTTGTTGAACAGCACGTCCACGCCCCCGAGTTCGATGGCGCGGGCGACCGCGGCCTCGACCTGCGCCGGCGAGGTCACGTCGAGGGGCAGCAGCGTCACGCCCTCGACCTCGCCGAGATCGGCGTGGGCCTCGGGCCTGCGCATGGTCGCGTAGACGGTCCAGCCGTGCTTGGCGAAGGTCAGGGCCGCGGCGCGGCCGAGGCCGGAGGAGGCACCAGTGATGAAGATGGACTTGGAGTTGGTCATGGGAGCGTCTCGATGGTTGGAAGAGTTCGTGTCGTTAGGCGAATATTTATTCATTATCTGGTCGAAAGAAGCGGCCCCCTCGCAGCGAGGAGGCCCCTCGGACCGCGCTCAAGCCTTGATCGCGTCCCAGACCAGCTGGGCGACGGACGCGAAGGTCTGCGCGCGCTGCTTGCGGGGCTGAGCCCCGGCGAAGCCCGCGAGCTCGGCCAGGGTGCCGTGGATGAAGGCGATGAGCAGGGGCGTGGGCAGGTCCTTGATCAGCCCCTCGGCCTTGCCGCGCTCGAGCAGGGCCGAGAGCGGCAAGATCGTCTGGGCCGCCATCTCCCTGGACTGCTCGTGCAGGAAGCTCGAGTGCTGGAGCTGGCGCATGAGCAGCACCGCGGGCTGGTTTTCGGTCACGTAGCGCAGGTAGGCCACGCTCATCTGCTCGAGCGAGGGGCGCACCGGGAGCTCGGCGTCGACGCCGAACACAGCCCGAGAGAAGCCCGCCTTGGCGTGGAGGTAGAGCTCGTTGATCAGCGCCTCCTTGCCCTTGAAGTAGACGTAGATCGTGCCCACGGACACGCCCGCGGCCTTGGCCACCGCCTCGATGGACAGGCTCGCGAGGCCCTGCTCGCCGACCACTTCCATGGCAGCTTCGAGGATCCGCAGGCGCTTGCTCTCGTCCTTGGGTCGCATGACAGGCGGGACTCTACCCGCGAAGTTAAATGAATAAATATTCGCTCGAGTTCAAGACCGCCCCTGCACTTTTGCGGGAGGAAAGCTCACGCGCTCTTGGCGACACACGAAGACACCCGCCTCCGGCCGTGGCCGTGATCGGCCAGGGCGAGGCGGGTGTCTTCGTGCGCGCGGGTCGGCGCGCGGTCGCTTGGGGGGAGGCGCTGACCGTGGCTCAGACGAGCTCTTGCAGACGCGAGAGGACATTGTGGGAGCGCTGCTGCTCGGGGATGATCTGCGTGCGGACGAAGCCGCGGTTGGCGAGGCTGAGGTCCTCGAGGCTGTCCTTGTAGAGCTTCTTTCCGTGGTCCTCGCCCTCCTCGAGCACGGAGATCGCCGCGGACTTACCAAAGAGCTTGGCGCCGCCCTCGGCCATCTTGGCGAAGGTGCCCCAGGCGCCCGAGGAGCTGTCGGGCTCGCCGCCCATCGCGACGATCCGCGCGGTCAGCTTGTTGACCCGAGCCGCGTGGGAGTTTCGGAGTAGGGACAAGCTCTCGCGCATGCCGGCGTTGTCCTCGAAGGCGCCGATGCACTGGTCGTAGGTCTCGACCGCGGCGAGCTCGCCACGGAGAAACTCGTTGAACTGGTCGATGTCTTGGCTGGTGACTTGGTCCATGGTCGACGAGTTGTGCAACCGGGATGCCAAGCCCTGCGATATCGCGCAGACGACCTCGCAGCACCCACTGGCGCGTCTTCGCCCCATCCTTGGGAAACGCCGACGCTGGAGCAGGGCGCGAGCCGGTATGACGAAGAGGGGTGTCATCGAGCCTCGACCGTGACGAAGCGACTCACACACCGCCGGACCTCGCCAACGCTCCTCGCGTTTGCCGGCTGGAGACTTCCCTTGCAGACTCCTCGCTGGGCGATGTCCTCGAGCGAGCCAGACAAAGGAAGCCACGGTCACGGCCATGACCAAGACCAGCCCGTTGACGGCGACGGCGAGAAGATGGGCCTCAACGCGTCGTGGTCCATGGCCGTCGGGGGCATGGTCGGCGGCGGGATCTTCTCGGTCCTCGGGGTGGTGATCGCCATCGCCGGGCAGTGGGCGTGGCTGAGCTTCCTGCTCGCCGGGCTGATCGCCCTGGCCACCGGCGACAGCTACGCCCGATTGACCGTGGCCCACGGCTCGGGCGGCGGCGCCTTCGAGTTCCTGCGCAGCGAGGGTCGCGAGGCCTTCGCCGGCAGCCTGTCTTGGATCTTGATCATCGGCTACGTGCTGACGATCTCGGTCTACGCCTTCACCTTTGGCCACTACCTGGCCCACGTGCTCGGCGGCGGAGGCCTGACCGCGCGCGTCGCTGGCGTGGCGATCATCGTGACCCTCGCGGCCGTGAACCTCCGAGGCGTGCGCAACTCGGCCAAGCTCGAGATCTTCATGGTCTGGGGCAAGGTCGCCGTGCTCGTCGCCCTCGCCGTCTTCGGCCTCTCGCTATGGGAGCCCAGCAACCTCGCCGAGGGCGTCGAGCCGCGCCCGCTGATCGCCGCGGCCATCGGCGCCGGCGCGGTGTTCATGGCCTACGAGGGCTTTCAGCTGCTGACCTACGACTACGGCGACATGAAGCAGCCCGACCGCACCCTGCCGCGGGCAGTCGTCCTGGCGATCGTCAGCGTGACCGCGATCTACGTGGTCGTGACCCTGGGCACCGCCGTGCTCGTGGGCGCCGGCACCTTGGTGGTCGAGCGCGAGACCGCCCTGGCCGTCGCCGGCAAGGTCGCCCTCGGCACCGCGGGGCTGTGGATCGTGACCATCGCCGCCGTGCTCTCGACCGGCTCGGCGATCAACGCGACATTGTTCGCCACCGCCCGCCTGGTCGAGACCGTGGCCAGGGACAAGGAGCTGCCCGAGGCCGCCGCCAAGCGCAACGCCGCCGGCGTCCCCGCCCGAGCGATCGTCGGCCTGGCCACCGCCGCCGCCGTGCTGGCCTCCCTCGGCGCGCTCTCGAAGCTCGTCGAGGCCGCGAGCATGACCTTCTTGTTCACCTTCGCCGTGGTCAACGGCCTGGCCGCGCGCGAGAGTGAGGCGCGCGCCTGGGTCAGCTGGATCGGGCTGATCGGCGCGAGCTTGGCCGCGCTGATCCTCGCCGCGCGCATGGCCATCGCCTCGCCCTCGACCCTCGCCTTCCTCGGGGTGCTCGCGGCCATCGCCGTGTTCGCCCGCCCGGCGCTGCTGCGCAGGCTCGGCGATCGCCCCCCAGACAACGACAACGACAACAACGACAACGATGCAGGGTCGAAGTCAGGAGAGCCCACGTGATGCATCGCCGCCGCTTCTTGAGCCTCGCGCCCGGCCTCGCCCTGCTCGGCTGCGCCTCGCTGCCCCATGGGCCCGCCTCGCTGCGGCTGATCAACTACGTCGCCGGCGGCCCCGTCGAAATTCGCCTCGAGGGCCCCTCGACCACCCTCGAGCCTGGGGCCTTGGCCTACGCGGACCCGCGCGCCGGCCTCGAGGTCGAGCCCGGGCAGTGGACGCTGATCGCCACGCGCGAGGGCGTCGAGATCGCCCGCTGCCCCTTCGCCGTGGGCGTCGGCCGCGGCTACACCCTGCTGCTCGTCGGCGAGGCCCGGCTCAGCGGCGCGGGCGAGCGACCGGGGCGCCTCGAGCACGCCCTCGAGCTGCTCGCCGCCGGCAGCGAGCACGCCCGCCCGCGCGGACTGTGGCCGCGGCTGATCATCCTCGAGGACAACCTCGAGCGCGACCAGGACCGCGTCCACCTGCGCTTCGTCCACGCCGCCCCGGGGACTACGCCCCTCGAGATCGAGGAACTCGAGCCCGAGCCCCGCGCCCTCGCCGAGCTCGCCTATGGCGAGGCCCCGGTGCTCACGGCCGTCGACCCTGCGCAGCTGAGCCTGGAGTTTCGTCAGCAAGACGCGGGCGTCGGCGGGCTGCGCCAGCGCTTCACCGGGGAGGCCGGTATACTCTATACGCTGATCTTCGTTGGGGATCCGATCGCTGGCGAGGCGCTGCGGATCGAGCGGATCGCCACCCGGGCGAGCTTCACCGCGGGCTAGGAGCCCATGGTGAAACCCAGCACGCTCACCAGACGAAGCCCAGCAGCCCGCAGCGCGGCGGCAAGCATGCGCCCAGCGAGCGCGCCTGGACCTCGAACTCGACGTCGCTGACCTCGAGTGGCTCTCCGTCGGCGTTGAGGTGGATCGGCCGCGCCGCCTCGAGGCGCAGGCGATCGCTGCGCACCCGGATCACCCGCTCACAGCCGACCACCGAGCGCGCCAGCAAGATGTTCACGAGCTCGCCGCTCTCGAGGTCCGCGGGCAGGATCGTCAGGTCGAGCAGGCCGTCGTCCATGAGCGCGCCCGGGCACAGCTCGAAGCCGCCGCCGGCCGAGCGAGCGTTGCCCACGGCCAGGGCGAGCACGGGCCCCGACCAGCTCCAGCTCGGCGTCGTCGCGCGGATCTCGATCGGCTCGATCGAGGGCAGCTGGAGCAGGCCGGCCAGGGCGTAGGCGCTGTCGCCGAGCACTGCCTTGATCCCCGGATCCAGGCTCGCGGTCGCCTCGCTCATGACCCCGCCGGTGACCACGTTCAAGAACGCCCGCTCGCCGATCTTGCCGACGTCGACCGGGCGCGGCTCGGCGCCCAGGGCCAGGCGCAGCGCCTCGGGCAGCGCGGTGGGCAGCTCGGCGATCGACGCGAGGTCGTTGGCGGTCCCGAGCGGGGCGATCCCCAGGCTCGTGCGCGCGCCGGGGACCCGCGCGAGGCCGTCGACGACCTCGTTGATCGTCCCGTCTCCGCCCATGGCCACGACCCGCTCGACGCCAGCGCGGGCCGCCGCCTCGGCGATCTCCCGCGCGCTCAGGTCGACCCGAGTCAGGCGGATATCGACCTCCTCGGGCGCCTGCCCGCTCGCGACGAGGGCCTCGAGCAAGGTCGGGCGATCGATCTTTGCCCCGTGGGCGATCAGCCAGGCGTGGGCGCTCGGCTTCGACACGGACCGCTCGCCCCGCTCCGCCGAGCTCGGCCTCGCGCCGGCGCCCAGAGGCGCTGCGGGGCTCGGGCCGCCCTGGGTAGAGGACGCGGGTTTGGGAGCAGGGCGGGGCTTGGCGGTCGGCGTGTACATGGGCACAGACATTCAGTGCAGGGCCCATGCCAGCGGGCCCCCGGCCCCACGCACCGACAAAGTCCGCTCTGCCACGTCAGGCCGAGCGATCAGCCCGAGCAGCGCGTGCCAGTTTGGCACACCCACCCACGAAAAATGCTCACCTCGTTTTGAAAGAACCCCCCCTCGGCGGCCATGGGCATGGGTGAGCTCACCGAGCCCACCTGGAGCCGACATGCCAACGATCAAAGCACCCCACGTCCTGCTGCTCAGCCTGCTGAGCTTCGCCTGCGACGACGGCCAAGACCCCCTCGACGACGAGTTCGAGGCCGCGTCGCACAGCGCGTATTGCCTGGTGTACTAATAGCCGTACTCGCTCAGGTCCACGCCGATGCGCTCGCCGAGCCGGCGGTTGTTGTCGCGGTGCAGCTGCATCAACGCCTCGGCCAGCGCCTCGGGCATGGCCCGGGCCTTGGATCCCGGGCGCACCTGGGCCAGGCCCTCGGCGACCAGGGCCGCGGGGTGCCACTGCGAGCCCACGCGATCACGGACCGCGCGCTTGATCGGCATCGGGACCTTGTTGACGACCCGGGCCACGCCGGCGGCGAGGGGCGACCAGCTCTGGTTGACCCGCTCGCTGGTGTCGGGGTGCGGCGCCCGCTCGGCGTCGAGGCCCATGAACGCGTAGATCCGCGCCAGGAAGTCCTCGCTCGACGCGCCAAAGAGCTCGAAGGGCAAGGTCAACACCGACTGCTCGCCGAAGCGCTGGCGATAGTAGGCGTCGAAGGCCCCCCAGTCGAGGTCGCGGGCGTCGACGTTGGGGCCGTTGTAGAGCCCGACGTTGTAGCGATCGAAGCGCCCGCTGCGATAGTTGAGGTAGCGCTCGATGCTGGTCGAGAAGCCCGCCTTGAGCAGCTGGTTGTAGGCCGAGTTGACCCACTTGTCCTGGCGCCGGACCACGAGCATGACCTTCGCGTCTGGAAAGATCTCGGCGAGGCGGTCCGTGTTGACGCAGAAGTTGGCGTGGTTCTCGATCGGCCAGCCGACGAGGGCCTCGGAGCTGATCAGCAGCGCGGGCTCGTCGACCTCGTCTTCGATCCACCGGTAGATCGCCTCGCGGTGGGCCGCGTAGTCGATGTGCGCGGCGTTGCGAAAGAAGAGCTCGAGCATGAAGCGCTCGATCGGGCCGTCGCCGGTGCGCGGCACGTGCAGCGGGTGGACGAAGCGGACCCCCTCGAGGGCGGGGAAGACCCGCTCTTGCAAGAAGGTGGTGCCCGTCTTGTGCAGGCCGACGTGGAGGAAGACGCGCTTGTCCATGGCTTCGCCGCGAGCATGCCACGGCCAACGCCCTATTTGGACTTCTTCGACTTGCGCGGACGCGGGATGCCGTAGCGCTGGCGTCGCTCCCACAGGCTCTTGCGGCTGATCCCCAGCTGCTTGGCGATCGCGGTCTCCGACATCGAGTCTTGGTTGGCGAGCACGAAGCTGCGGAAGTAGCCCTCGAGCGAGGGATCCGCGAGGTTCCCGGGGCCGAGCTCGGCGCTCGCGCCTGCGCCAGCGAGCTGGAGCCCAAAGCCCTCGGGCTCGATCTCACCGCGCTCGTGCAAGGTCGCCGCGCGCTCGATGGCGTTCTCGAGCTCGCGCACGTTGCCCGGCCATCGGTGGGAGCGCAGCACGCCGCGGGCGGCGTCGGACAGGCGCAGCTGCGGCTTGCCCAGCCGCGCCCCGACGCGCTCGAGGAAGGCCTCGGCGAGGATCACCACGTCCTCGCCGCGCTCGCGCAGCGGAGGCAGGGCGAGCTCGAGCACGCGCAGGCGAAAGTAGAGGTCCTCGCGGAAGGCCTGGCTGGCGACCATCTCGCGCAGATCTCGGTGCGTGGCCGCGAGCAGGCGGACGTCGACGCGGGTGGTCTTGCTCGAGCCCACGCGGCGGATCTCTTGCTCCTGGACCAGCCGCAGCAGCCGCGCCTGGGTCGGCAGCGGGAGCTCGCCGACCTCGTCGAGGAACAAGGTGCCCGTGTCGGCGGCCTGGACCAGGCCCTCGGCGCTGGTCACCGCGCCCGTGAAGGCACCGCGCGCGTGGCCAAAGAGCTCCGACTCGATCAGACCCTCGGGGATCGCCGCGCAGTTGACGACCACGAAGGGCCGCTCCGCCCGCGGGCTCTGCTCGTGCAGCGCCCGCGCGACCAGCTCCTTGCCCGTGCCCGACTCGCCGACGATCAGCACGCGCCCGTCGCTGGTCGAGAACTTGGTGATCTTCGCCCGCAGCTCACGCATGACCGGGCTGTCCCCGAGCATGCCGGCGTGCTCGCTGGCCGCCTCGAGCTCGACCTCGGCCGCGGCCGGCTTGGCGCGATCGAGCAGGCGCTGGACGATCAGCAGCAGCTCGTCGGGGTCGAAGGGCTTCATCAGGTAGTCCACGGCCCCGCGCTTCATGGCGTCGACGGCCGAGGGCACGCTCCCGTGGGCGGTCATCAGGATCACCGGCACGTCGCCCGCGCGCTCGAGCAGCACGTCGCCGTCGAGGCCCGGGAGGCGCAGGTCACTGAGGATCAGGTCGAAGCTCGAGAAGCCCGCGCGCTCGGCCTCGATGACGTCGCCGGCTTCGACGACCTCGTGGCCCGCCCGCGCCAGCGCCCTGCGCAGCTCGGAGCGGATCACGGCTTCGTCCTCGACGATGAGGATACGACTCATGCAGACACCTCGCGCTCGCCCCTGAGCATATCAGGCAGGTGTACAACAAATCGCGCGCCCCCTCCGTCTCGGGGGGACCAGCTCAGCGTTCCGCCGTGCGCGGCGATGATCCGGTGGCTGACGGCCAGGCCCAGACCAGTACCCTCTCCGGCCGTTTTCGTGGTGAAGAAGGGCTCGAACACGCGCTCCGCGAGCTCCGCCTCGATGCCCCCTCCGCGGTCGAGGACCTCGAGCTGCGCCCCGTCCTGCGTCGGTGTGCAGCGCAGCTCGACGCGCTCGCCCTCGGGCGACGCGTCGATTGCGTTGGTCAGCAGGTTGACCAGGACCTGGATTAATTGCTGGCCATCGACCTCGATCTCCAGCCCCGTGGGACACTCGACCCCGACCTCGACGCTGCGCTCGCGCCGAGCCAGGCGGGCGATCCGAACCGCCTCGTCGACGAGGGGCTCGAGCTCGACCCGGTCGCGCTCGAGCTCGGCGGCGCTGTCGTACTTGCGCCCGCGGCTGAAGGTCAGCAGCCCGCGGACGATGACCTCGATGCGCTGGGCCTCGGAGACCACCGTGCCGAGGCGCTCGGGCAGCTCGAGCTCGGGATCGAGCTCGGCGCCGTCCTCGAGCTGCTCGAGCTCGCGGGCGAGGTTGCGCGCGACCATCAAGATGCCCGTGAGCGGGTTGAGGACCTCGTGGGCCACGCCCGCCGCGAGCCGACCGACGGAGGCCAGACGATCGCGGTGGCTGAGCTCGGCGAGCAGCGCTCGGCGCTCGCTGAGGTCCTCGACCAGGAGCACCGCGCCCATGGCCTCGACGTCGCCCTCGTCGAGGCGCGTACAGGTCAGCCGGAGGATCTGTGGGCCGGCCCCCGTCCGCCGGATCCGTCGCTCGCGCTGGCCGCCCTCGGCCAGCGCGGTGGTCAGCAGCTCGGCCCAGGGCGCGGACAGATCCCGCGGCCGCGCGCCGAGCACCCGCCCGCCCTCGATCCGCGTGAGCTCGACCAGGGCGCGGTTCCAGACCACGATCTCGCCCTCGCGGTCGACGGCGCACACGCCCAGGGGGAGCTCGGCGAGCACCCGGCTGAGGTAGCGACGGACGAGGTCGAGGGCGCGCTCGAGCTCGGAGCGCGCCGGCGCCTCGCCGCGGCGCTCGAGGAATTGCAGCTCGGCGGCGAGCTTGGTGCTGGTCTCGGCGTCGGGTCCCGAGACCACCATGCTCGCCGCGAGCGGGCCGATGTGCTCGGAGAGGTTGCGCTCGATGGTCTCGGCGAGCTCGCGCAGGTGCAGCGGACGACGCTCGTCGCGGTCGAGGCCGAGCGCCGCGAGGGCGCGCTCGAGCTCGGCCGTGGCCACCTTCGACTCGAGCACCTGGGCCAGGCGCTGCTCGAGATCCTCGACGTCCGCGGGCACCGAGCCGCGCACGCCTCCGGCCCGACCGCGCACGCAGGCCGCGGCCGCGGCCGCCTCGGCGGGACGCTGGCGATCCAGGAGCGAGACGATCGCCAGCAGGCCGCTGTTGACGAGCAGGCTCAGCCACATCGCGTCGGCGAAGCGCGCGGCGGTCGAGCGCGGCGTGCCGACCCCCGGCGCGACCGCGAGGGGATCCATGGGACCCGCGAGCAGCGGCAAGAAGGTGACGCCGGCCCACACCAAGATCCCCGCGCTCAGCCCGAGCAAGAAGCCGCGCCGCGTCGCCCGCGGCCAAAACAACGCCGAGAACACCCCCGGGACCAGCTGCGCCACGGCGGCGAAGCTGACCAGGCCGAGGTCGACGAGCAGCCCGCGGCGCATCCCCATGTGGACCACGAAGCCGGCGAGCACCAGGGCCACGATCACCACCCTGCGGATCAGCGGCAGCCGCCGCAGCGCCCCGGCGGGCGAGGTCTTGACCGCCAGGGGCAGGACCACGTGGTGCACGAGCATCCCCGCCAGCGCCACGCAGGACACGAGCACCATGGCGCTCGCGGCCGAGATCCCGCCAATGAAGACCAGCAGGCCCAGGCCCTCGCGGCGGGCGAGCTCGAGCACCCACAGGTCCGCGCGCATGTCTGTGAGCCCCTCGGCCTCGCCGGCCCAGTAGAGCACCGGCAGCGGCAAGTTGAGCGCCAGGAGCAGCGCCGGGAAGGCCCAGATCGCGTGGCGCATGGCCCGGTCCGTGGGGCGCTCGACGAAGGCGACGTGGAACTGGCGCGGGAGCAAGAACGCGGCCAAGAAGGCGCCCAGGCACAGGGCCGTCCACGGCGCGTCGTTGACCGGGGCGACCATCCGCGTGAGCGACTCGGGGTGCTCGGCCAGCCAGCGCTCGAGGCCCGCGGGGCTCTCGAACACCTGGACCAAGATCAGCGCGCCGACGATCAACAAGACCGCGCACTTGATCAGCGACTCGAGGGCCAGGGCGCCGAGCAGGCCCGCCCGCCGCCGCCGCTCGCTGCCGGGGGCGTCGGCCCAGCGCGCGCCCACGCCCGCGGCGAACACCGAGAGCACGCCGGCGTAGACCGGGCCGAGGGTGTCGGACATCCCCGGGGCCAGGGCGGCCACGGTCTCGACGATCGCCCGCAGCTGCAAGGACAGGTAGGGCAGCAGCGCGAGGACCATGAAGGTCGTGACCAGCACACCCGCGGCCTGGGACTGGAAGCGAAAGGCGAGCAGGTCGGCCACGCTCTGAAAGCGCTGGCGACGGACGAGGCCGGCCAGCGGTCGCCACAGCACGGGGATCGCCAGGCAGGACACGGCCACGCCCATGTGGATCGCCAAGAAGCCGTAGCCCACGCGCGCCGCGAAGCCGACGCTGCCGTAGAAGCTCCAGGTGGTCGCGTAGACCCCCAGCGCCAGGCAGTAGACCGCCGGGTGCTTGGCCAGACGACGCAGCCGCTCGCGGCGCTCGACGAGCTCGGCGAAGCCGGCGAGCATGGCCAGGTAGACCACGGCCGCGAGCAAGGGGACCCAGCCGGCCGCGCTCACGCGCCCTCCCGCTCGTCGTCGATGGCGTCGGCGGCCTTGCCCCCGCGGCTGAGGCCCAGGCCGCAGACGAGCATCGCCAGCCACAGGGCGAAGGGGCTCCACCACGGCAGACCCGGATCCGCCCACAGCGCCCGCCCGGCGGTCATGCTCACCACGGCGAGCACGAGCACCACGAAGGTCGCCGCGCGATGGTCACTTCGGGAGGTCACCCGCGGAGATTGTACCCACTGGCCGAGACACGGTAGCCCTCGCAACACCGCAAAGTGAGCACAAAGACGCGCTCGAGTCGACGATATCACGCGATCTCGGCGCTCGCCCTCACAAGCCCAGATCGCGCTTGACCTTGGCGACCATGCGTCGGCTGACCGGCGCGCGCTGGCCATCGCGCAGCTCGAGCTCGACCCCGCCGGGCTCCTGATGCAGGGCGGACACCCAGGCCAGGTTGACGAGCTCCGAGCGATGCACTCGGGCGAAGCCGTGGGCGCTCAGGCGCAGCTCGAGCTCGCTGAGGCTCTCGTCGAGGACGTGCTCGCGCCCACCATGACGAAAGAGGGTGTACTTGTCGGCGGACCAAAAGCGGCCGATCTCGGCGACCTCGAACAAACGCACGCTCGCGCCTTCGCGGGCGCCGACCCGCGGCGCCAGACCTGAGGACGCGACAGCGGGGGACGCGACAGCGGGGGCCACCGAGGGACCCGCGAGCCGAGCCAAGGTCGCGCGGAGATCGTCGAGGCCGGCATCGGCAGGGCCGGCGACGCGCTCGCGCAGGCGCTCGACGGCGGCGGCCAGGCGCTCGCGCGAGACCGGCTTGAGCAGGTAGTCGACGGCGCCCACGTCGAAGGCCGCGAGCGCGTGCTCGTCGTAGGCGGTGACGAAGACCAGCGGCGGCAAGCTCGCGACCCGGGCCAGGCTCAGCCCGTCGCGGCCGGGCATCTGAATGTCGAGGAAGAGCGCCTCGGGGGCGTGGCTCGCCAGGCGCTCGAGGGCCTCGACCCCGTCGCCGGCCTCGGCCACGACGTCCACGTCCTCGATGCGCTCGAGCATGCGCCGCAGCCTCCGGCGCGCCGGCGCCTCGTCGTCGACGATCATCACCTTCACGCCGCGACCTCCCGCCTCGGCGCGCGCGGCAGATGCAGCGTCGCTCGATAGCCACCCTCGCTCAGCGGGCCGGCCTCGAAGCGCGCCGCCTCGCCGTAGAGCAGGCGCAGGCGCTCGCTCACCGTGCGCTGGGCCGTGCCCGTGCCCGCGCTGGGGCCCGCGTGCGCGCCGGGGCCGTCGTCGCTGACCGCCACGCGCAAGCCCTCGCCTTCGGCGTCGACCGCCACGCATACGGTGACCGGCGCGCGGCTGCGGGCGACGCCGTGCTTGACCGCGTTCTCGACGAGGGGCTGGATGATCAGCGGCGGGATCATCACCTGCGTCACCCGAGCCAGGGCCTCGTCGATGTCCACGCGCACGCGCAGGCGCTCACCGAAGCGCGCGCCCTCGAGGGCCAGGTACTCCCGAACGCAGCGCAGCTCGTCGGCGAGGGGAACCAGCGTGTCGCCGCTGCGCTCGAGGGTGTAGCGCAGCAGCTCGCTCAGGCGCTCGACCGCGAGCACGGCCGCGTCTCGATCCTCCTCGATCAGCGCCGCCACGGTGTTGAGGCTGTTGAACAAGAAGTGCGGGTTCATTCGGCTCTGGAGCGCGTCGAGCTTGGCCTCGAGGGCCTGACGCCGGGCCTGCTCGGCGCGCAGCTCCACGGCCCGCGCCCGCTCGCGCAGGCGATCGTAGGTCACGCTGATCGCCGCGACCACCGCGGCCACGATGCCCCCCACGACCCACAGCCCGCGCCGGACCATCGCCGGGTCGAAGCCGGCGAAGAGGCGCAGCGAAGCGAGGGCCAGCTCGGTCCCCAGCGCCACGCCGGCGAGGACCAAGAGCGGATAGTGCAGACCGAGGGGCAGACCAAAGCCGCGGCGCTCGGCCAGCAAGAACACAGCCTGAGAGCTCCCACCGATGCACAGCGTGACGCAGAAGTTGAGGGCGAAGGCCTCGACCGTGGGCACCCCCCAGTCCGCGGCCCCGAGGGCCGTGAGCACCACGGGCACGAGCGCGTAGATCCACCAGGCCCGGCGCAGCTCGACGAGCAGCGCCGCCCAAAAGGGCCGCGCGCGCGCGTCGGTCTCGAGCTCGGCGGCGCTTGCCATGACCGCCACACTCTACTCCCGACCCTGGGTGGCTCGACGCTTCGCGCCCAGGCGGCGCCTCCAGCTGCGCGTCCAGGCCACCGAGCCGAGCACGCCGAGGGCCACGGGGACCAGCCAAAAGAGCAGCGAGAACGACCCCTCGGCGTCGATATAGCGGCGCAGGGTCAGGGCCGAGAAGGCCGTCAGCGCAGCCGTCGCGCCGCCGATCATCGACTGAATGTGGCGGATGATCCACGCCGCGCGGCCCTGTGGCGGGCGCAGCACGAAGCGCGCGTCGGCGATCCCGTTGACGAGCGCGAGCGCACCGAAGGCGATGAAGAGCGTCGCCCCTGCGCGCGCACCCATGACCAGCAGCGGCGCCCCGCAGGCGACCATCGCAACCCAGGCCATGTGGTCCAAGGCGCCAGGGCGACCGCCGGCCTTGATCCGCAGCGCCGAGATTCCCTGCCAGATCGAGGTCCCGGAGATCACCCCCACGGTCGCAAAGAAGAGCGCGAAGCGACGATAGCTGCGGGTCAGCTCGGCCAGCTCCTCGGGGGTCGCCGCGGCGCTCGGCGGCTTGACGAGCAGCGGGCACAGGCCCCAAGCCAGGGCCAAGAGCAACCCCGTGACCGCCACGATCGCCATGGCGACGACGAACACCCAGCCCGCGCGACGGTGGACCTCGCGGCCCTTCTTGGCGATGAGCGGCACGGGGAGCACCGCGACGGCCGTGAGGCCGGCGAGCGCATGGATGGCGAGGTCGATGGTGTAGGCGAGCTGCATGGTGTCCTCACTGCTCGGAATAGCGGGCGTGGTCAGGCCCGCCGGCCGCCTCCGACGAGCGGCCGCGAGGGTCGACGAGCGGTCGCCGACCCGGCGCGAGCGGTCGTCGACGAGGACCCGAGAACATCAGCGCTTCCTGCGCGATCCCTCGAAAACCCAGAACATTGTTATCGAACCAAGAAAATCTCCATCACCCGAGACACCGCGCGACCTGCCTTCGCCAATCACTCGGGCGCTTCGCTACCCCACACCTCGGCGATCTCGAGGTCGCTTCATTCGGCCACAACGTGGCGTTCTCGAGTTGTTCCTTCAGGTAACGTTACCCGGCGTAACGATGGGATACCGCAAGTAACAATCAATGTGTGAAAGAGCGAGCGCAGTTCGCGGCTAGACCTTCGGTCTGCATGGCTAGAGCGCACTTGCACAAAGTCGGTCCCGTGTTTGCACAGCAGGCGGGGACATGGCTCCCCCCCCGACGCACCATCCTCCCCCATCCGAGTTTTCAGCTCGCGCCCGCGTCCGCAGCCTCGACGAGTATCAGAGCCTCTACGAGCGCAGCATCAACGATCCAAAGGGCTTTTGGGGAGACCAGGCCAGCGCCCTGAGCTGGTTCCATCCGCCCAACTCGATCGTCGACGCCGACCTGCCCGGAGAATTCGTGTGGTTCTCCGGCGGGCGCCTCAACGCCACTTACAACTGTGTCGACCGTCACGCCGACAAGACCCCAGACAAGACCGCGCTGATCTGGGCCAAGAACGAGCCCGGCGAGTACGAGCACATCAGCTATCGCCAGCTCAAGCACCGCGTCGGTCGTATGGGCAATTTGCTGCGCTCGCTCGGGGTCGGCCGCGGCGATCGGGTGTGCATCTATTTGCCGATGGTCCCCGAGCTGCCCGTGGCGATGCTGGCCTGCGCACGGATCGGGGCGATCCACTCCGTCGTGTTCGCGGGCTTCTCGGCCGACGCCCTGCGCGATCGCATCGTCGACGCCGGCGCCAAGCTGCTGATCACCGCCGACGTCGGCCTGCGCGGGACCAAGGTGATCCCGCTCAAGGCGATCGCCGATCAGGCCGTCGCCGGTCTCGAGCAGGTCAAGAACGTGCTCGTCGCCCGGCGCAAGCCCGAGGTCGAGATCGCCTTCCACGAGGACCGCGACCTGTGGCTCGACGAGGAGCTCCCCCGCTTTCGCACGGCCTGCCCCGCCGAGTGGATGGCCGCCGAGGACCCGCTCTTCATCCTCTACACCTCGGGCTCCACCGGCAAGCCCAAGGGCCTGCTGCACACCACCGCCGGCTACCTGCTCTACACCTCGCTGACCCACCGCTACGTGTTCGACGCGCGCAGCGACGACGTGCACTTTTGTGCCGCCGACATCGGGTGGATCACCGGGCACAGCTACATCGTCTACGGGCCGCTGGCCAACGGCGTGACCTCGGTGCTCTTCGAGTCGATCCCGACCTGGCCCGACGCCAGCCGCTACTGGCAGGTGATCGACGACCTCGGGGCCACCACCCTCTACACCTCGCCCACGGCCCTGCGCGCGCTCAAGCGCGAGGGCGACGAGCACGTCGCCAAGAGCAGCCGCAGCACCTTGCGCCTGCTCGGGACCGTGGGCGAGCCGATCAACCCCGAGATCTGGCACTGGTATGACGAGGTCGTCGGCGAGCGGCGTCGGCCGATCGTCGACACCTGGTGGCAGACCGAGACCGGCGGCGTGCTGATCGCCCCGCTGCCCGGGGCCACGCCGACCAAGCCCGGCTCGGCCACGCTGCCCGTGTTTGGCGTCGACCCGGTGCTCGTCGACGCCGAGGGCAAGGAGCTCGACGGCCCCGGCGAGGGCCTGCTGTGCATCCGCCAGCCCTGGCCCGGACAGGCGCGGACGATCTGGGGTGACCACGAGCGCTTCTTGGACACCTACTTCTCGCGCTTCGACGGCATGTACTTCACCGGCGACGGCTGCCGGCGCGACGAGGACGGCTACTACTGGATCACCGGCCGGGTCGACGACGTCATCAACGTCTCGGGCCACCGGATCGGCACCGCCGAGATCGAGAGCGCGCTCGTGGCCCACGAGTCCGTGGCCGAGGCCGCGGTCGTGCCCTGCCCCCACGACGTCAAGGGTCAGGGGATCATGGCCTGGGTGACCGTGCGCGCCGGGATCGAGAGCTCGCTCGAGCTCGTCGGCGCCCTCAAGCAGCAGGTCCGCCACGTGATCGGACCGATCGCCACCCCCGATAGGATCGTATTCGTCGACGCCCTGCCCAAGACCCGCTCGGGCAAGATCATGCGTCGAATTCTCCGCAAGATCGCCGCCGGCGCCCGCGATGGCTTTGGCGACACGTCGACCCTCGCCGATCCCGGCGTGGTCGACTCCCTCATCACCGTCGGGCACCCCGACGCCAGCGCTCAGCACGGCGCAAAATAACGAGGATCATCACAATGAGTGAACAGGACAAAGCAACACAAGAGGAGCTGGACAGCCTCGTGCACACGCGCGAGACGGCCTACTGGCAGCTCAACCTCCGCATCCTCGGCGCGCTGCTGACGGTGTGGTTCTTGGTCTCCTATGGCGCGGGGATCATCTTCGCAGACGCCCTCAATCAGTTCTCGCTGGCCGGATTCCCGCTCGGGTTCTGGTTCGCGCAGCAGGGCGCGATCTATGTATTCGTCATACTGATCTTCATCTATGTCGTGGTCATGAACCGCATCGATCGACGCTTTGGCGTCGCCGATGATTGATTGAGAGGTCGAGTCATCATGGGTGTACAAACCTGGACATTCATCATCGTCGCCGCGAGCTTCGCGCTCTATATCGGCATCGCCATCGCCACGCGCGCGGGCTCCACCAAGGAGTTCTACGTCGCCGGCGGCGGCGTCCCTCCCCTGGCCAACGGCATGGCGACCGCCGCCGACTGGATGAGCGCCGCGAGCTTCATCTCCATGGCCGGGATCATCTCCTTCGCCGGCTACGACGGCTCGGTCTACCTGCTCGGCTGGACCGGCGGCTACGTGCTCCTGGCCCTGCTGCTCGCGCCCTACCTGCGCAAGTTCGGCAAGTTCACGGTGCCGGACTTCGTCGGTGACCGCTACTACTCCAAGACCGCGCGGATCGTCGCGGTCGTATGTGCGATCTTCGTGAGCTTCACCTACGTGGCCGGGCAGATGCGCGGCGTCGGGGTGGTGTTCTCGCGCTTCTTGGAGGTGCCGATCGAGACCGGGGTCTACATCGGCATGGGCCTGGTCTTCGTCTACGCCGTGCTCGGCGGGATGAAGGGCATCACCTATACGCAGGTCGCCCAGTACGTGATCTTGATGATCGCGTTTTTGATCCCCGCGATCTTCATCAGCTTGATGCTGACCAACAACCCGATCCCCCAGCTCGGCTTCGGCGCCAACGTGACCGGCGAGCAGGTCAGCTTGCTGTCCAAGCTCGACGGGCTCCACGCGGAGCTCGGCTTCGCGGCCTACACGGACGGGACCAAGGGCATGCTCGACATGCTGTGCATGACCGCGGCCTTGATGGTCGGAACCGCCGGCCTGCCCCACGTGATCGTCCGCTTCTACACGGTCCCCAAGGTCAAGGACGCGCGCTCGAGCGCGGGCTGGGCCCTGCTCTTCATCGCCGCGCTCTACACCGCGGCCCCGGCCGTGGCCGCGTTCGCGCGCACCAACCTGATCACCAGCGTCGACGGAGCCCGCTACGCCGACCGCACCGAGCAAGTCGAGGGCAGCGAGACGCCCGCCCCCGAGGCGGCTGAGGCCGCAGAGGCCGCTGGCGAGGCCGCCGGCGCCCAGACCAAGCAGATCCCCGAGTGGTTCCGCACCTGGGAGGACACCCAGCTGATCGCCTGGGTCGACAAGAACGGCGACGGCGTCGTGCAATACCGGGCCGGCACGGCCTTCGAGGGCAAGCCCGACTTCAGCCGCGACGCGGCCGGTGAGCCGCTGCGCGGCGACAACGGCGAGTGGCTGGTCGAGAACGCCCCGAGCGACAGCGAAAACGAGCTCTACATCGACCGCGACATCATCGTGCTCGCCAACCCGGAGATCGCGGATCTCCCGGACTGGGTCGTCGCCCTGGTCGCCGCTGGCGCCCTCGCGGCGGCGCTCTCGACCGCGGCGGGTCTGCTCCTGGTCGTGAGCACCGCGATCAGCCATGACCTCGTCAAGCGGGTCATCGCCCCGGACATCTCCGAGCGCCGCGAGCTGATGCTCGCCCGCGTCGGCGCAGCCGCGGCGGTGATCATCGCAGGCTACTTCGGCATCCATCCACCGGGCTTCGTCGCCCAGGTCGTCGCCCTGGCCTTCGGCCTCGCCGCCTCGACCTTCTTCCCCGCGATCATCCTGGGCATCTTCTCGACCCGGGCCAACCGCGAGGGCGTGGTCTCGGGCATGCTCGCCGGCCTGTTCTTCACCTCGGCCTATATCGGCTACTTCAAGTTCCTCGGCGGGACCCCGGACCAGTACTGGCTGGGCATCTCCCCCGAGGGCATCGGCACCGTCGGGATGTGCCTGAACTTCGTGGTCGCCATCGTGGTCGGTCGCCTGACCCCGCCGCCGCCCCCGGAGATCCAGCGCCTGGTCGAGGATCTGCGCGTGCCCAAGCACGGGAAGGCTGGTGAGGCGTGAGCGCGCTGAGCCTGACCTTGTTGGCCGTGCTCGCCAGCCCACCAGCTGGCGACACTCAGCCGGTGCTCACGGCCCCGGCCCCCGCTGACGTCGACGCTGACGCCGACGCCAATACCGACGTCGACGCCTCCGCTGACGCCGACGTCGACGCCCCGGCCGCCGACGCTCCCGTCGAGCCAGCCCCAGCGCCAGCGGCCGAGCCGCCCGCGCCCAAGGTGGAGCCGCCGCCCGAGGACGGGGATCAGATCCCGCCGCTCGAGCCGGCGGACGAGCCGACGGTCGACATGACCAAGTCGCCCGTCGGCCCAGCCGGCTCGATCACCTACGTCGAGGCCAACGACCCGGCGCAGGTCTACGACGGCGGCGTGCAGTGGACCTTTGGTAAGCGGGGTCAAAACTCGCTGCGGATGATCACCTGGCACCAGCTGTGGAACCGCTACACGCACCTCAACCCGGGCTCGGAGGTGTCGGGCAACCCACGCGAGCACCAATACGACGTCGGCCTGCGCCGCTCTCGGGTGCTGTTCTTGGGCAACATCGCCGATCGCTTCCAGATCTTGATGCACTTCGGCATCAACAACCAGACCTTCAACAACGCCCGCAAGCCCCAGCTCTTCGTCCACGACGCCACCGCCCAGCTGCGCGTGTTTCGTGACTACATCTGGGTGGGCGGCGGTCTGCACTACTGGAAGGGGATCTCGCGCATGACCAACGCGAGCACCCTGACCATGCTGGGGATCGACGCGCCGATCCTCAACTGGCCGACGATCGAGAAGTCGGACCAGTTCGCGCGCAACCTCGGCGTCTACGTCAAGGGCAAGATCGGGATGCTCGACTACCGGGTGGCCCTCAACAAGCCCTTCGTCCCCGGCGCGACCGTCGACGAGACCGTCGAGGCCCCGGTGATGGCAGCGGACTACGATCCGCACAACAACACGGTCGAGCTCGCGGGCTACTTCAACTTGCAGTTCTTCGACCGCGAGAGCAACTCGGTGCCCTTCACCGTCGGCACCTACCTGGGCTCCAAGCGCGTGCTCAACGTCGGCGCCGGTGTCCAGTGGCACCCCAAGGCGATGTGGTACCAGGACACCGAGGGGGTCGAGTACAACCACGACCTGTTCGCCTTCGGTGGTGACATCTTCGCCGACATCCCCTTCGACCGCCAACGCGGCGCGCTGACGGTCTATGGGGTGTACTACTACTACGACTTTGGTCCCAACCACCTTCGCAACGTGGGGATCATGAACGTCGCAACCGGCGGGACCACGAGCAACGGGGCCGGCAACGCCTACCCGGTGATCGGCACGGGCCACCACACCTTTGCCCAGCTCGGCTACATGCTGCCCCAGAACCTGCTCGGCGTGCACCGGCTCCAGCCCTACGTGTCCGGTCAGCTCAGCAAGTTCGAGGCCCTCGACCAGCTGGCCTTCGTGCCCGAGGTCGGCATCAACTGGTACCTGCTCAGCCACCACGTGAAGCTGACCATGACCTACCGCAACCGCCCCGTCTTCGACTCCGTCGAGGTCGACGGCGAGACCGAGCAGCGCCAGTCGGTCCGCCGCAGCGAGGCCATCTTGCAAGCTCAGATCTTCTTCTAGGTCCGAGCACGCAAACAACAACGCATGAAACACCCCGGCCGCAATTGCGGCTGGGGTGTTTTCGTATTCGATTTTCGTGTCACCCTCATCGGGTCATGGCCAAGAAGATAGCCGAGCAATGGATCCATCTGGGCCTGGGCGCGACCGCCACCCCGGAGCCGCCCTTCACCGACATGAGCTGGTATCAGGACTATGCCGCCCGCCACGAGGCAGACGGGCGCGAGGGTCGACTGGTCGCGATGTTCACCTTCGACTCGTCATGGACGAGCTGGGAGGTCCACCCCGAGGGCGCCGAGGTCGTGCTGTGCACCGCCGGTCGGATCACGCTGATCCAGGAGCAACCAGGCGGCGAGCACACGCGGGTCACCCTCGAGCCCGGCGAGTACGCCATCAACCCGCCGGGGGTGTGGCACACCGCCGACGTCGAAGACAGCGCGACGGCGGTGTTCATCACCGCGGGCCAAGGCACGCAGCACCGCTCGCGCGAGTGAGCGCGCTGTCCTCGGTCGCCCACGAGCTGCAGGGCGAGTTCGGGGCGAGCGAAGCTTTGCGGCCCCTCGAAGACCCCCGCAAAACCCAGCTGGCTCAGCTCGAGCTGCGCTCGTGGTTCTCGACCGTCGGCGGGAGCACGTCGCCCGAAGCGAGCAGCGCGGCGGCCTCTGGGTGCGCCTGATAGTGGGCGCGCACGGCCGCGGCCAGACGCAGGCGCGCCGCGTCGTCGACGTGACTCGCCTGCCCTGGTGAAGCCCCGGGCGCGAGGGCCTCGACCAGCGATTCGACCAGGGGTCGCTGCGGTCCAGGCGTACGCTCGACCCACGACGCGAGGCGCTCGCGGTCGACCCAAGCCGGCAGCGAGCCCATGATCCCGAGGTCGTTTTGATCGTGGACCAGCAGCCCCGAGGTCGTGCCGCGGTCGAGGGTCAGGACCTGGAACAAGTAGAGCGTGTGGTAGGCGAGCTGGGCGGCGCGCTCGTCCGCGCTGGGCGAGCCGGCCGCGACCGTGGCCAGGGCCTCGCCGAGCAGGGTCACGTAGCCGTCGATCGCGGCCTCACCGACGCCGCGGGCGAGGGCGAGGTCGGCCTCGGGATCCTCGCTGGCGTAGGACTCGAGGTAGAAGTGCGTGGCCCCGCGGTGGCGCTCGAGGGCGGGGATGTAGAAGTAGCGGTCGCCCTGGTCGCGGGCGGCCGCGTAGAGCGTCGGCGCGGCAGCCCGCAGGATCTCGGCGAAGCGCGCGGTCTGGGCGTCGTCGGGGATCGCCGGGTTGAGGTCGGCCATCATCCGCCAGTAGCCCCCGCCGGCCTTCATCTCGGTCCAGCTGAAGTGCATGTGCACCGAGGGCGCGCGCGGGTGCGCAGGGTGGATGATCGTCGACAGCGCGGTGGCCGAGGCCAGGCGCCGGCTGGGGTCGTCGTCGTAGTGGACCTGCGAGACGTTGATCGCCGCCCGGTTGAAGGCAGGCGTCTCGCCGGCGGCGTAGCGGGCCCCGCCGCCGTGGCGGCCCTCGTCGCGCAGCCACTCGTGGCGCTCGAGGGCCGGCTGGTCGTGGCCGGCCGCGCGGGCGCAGGCCTCGAGCTTGGTCTTGAAGCGCTCCTGGAGCCCCTCGACCACGGCGAGAGCTCGGGCGGCGGCCGCAGAGCGCGGTCGAGTCAGGGTCACGGTGTCTCCTTCATGGTGCCCACGTTGTCCATGTTCTCGAGCCAGGCGTCGAGCTCCGCGACGGCCGCGTCCTGATCGAGGGCGCGGTAGAGCCGACGCGCCTGCTCGGCGAGCGAGCGGGCGCGCTCGAGATCGGGCTCCTCGCCCGCGGCGACCGCCCGCGCCAGCTGGTGGTGGATCGACGCCGCGAGGGCGCTGCCCTCCGGGCCCTGGGCGTCGACGATCTCCAGCGCCCGGCCCAGCGCGCCGCGGGCATCCTCGACCCGCTCGAGGGCGAGCAGATCCTCGCCGAGGTGACACAGGGCGCCCGCGAGATCGGCGTGCTTGGGCCCGCGCGCGGCCTCCCACAGGCCCAGCGCGCGCTCGTGCAGATCCAGGGCCTCGTCGGCGTCCCCCTGGGCGCGGCGCAGGCTGCCCTCGGCGTCGAGGACCGCGGCCAGGGCCAGGCGGGCAGGCTCGCCCTGCGCCTCGAAGACCACGCGCGCGCGCTCGTAGGCCGAGAGCGCCTCGTCCTCGCGACCGAGGGCGCGCAGCGTGTCCGCCATGGCGGCGGCGCAGACCCCAACCTCGCGCGAGTCGGCGCCAAAGGACTGCTCGTAGATCGGCAGCGCCGCCTGGTACTCGGTCAGCGCCTGCTCGAGCTCGCCCTGCGCGAGGGCGACCTCGGCGAGGTGGACCCGCGCCCGCGCGACCATCGGGTGCTGCGGGCCGTAGTCCTCGCTCCACTGGTCGCGGGCGAGCACGAGCGCCGCCTCGGCCTCGGGGTAGCGCCCGAGCTCGAGCTCGACCACGCCCAGCGCGTCGCGCAGCTCGGCGAGCTGGCTGGGCGGCGGGCGGTTGTCCTCGAGCGACACGATGGCATCGCGCAGCTGGCTGCGCGCCTGCTTGGGCCGACCCGCGGCCAGCTCGGCGAGGCCGGAGACCGCGGCCAGCTCGGCGTAGGCGAGCTCGTCGGCGTGAATGCGCTGGAGAACCGCGCGGGCGTGCATCACCCGGCGCCCGGCCCGAGCCGCGGCCCCGTTGCGGACGTGGACGCGGGCCAAGTTGACGATGATCTTCGCGCGCAGGCGGTCGTCCCCGGAGCGCTCGGCCGCGAGCTCGGCGTGCTCGAGCAGCGCCGCGGCCTCGTCCAGGCGCTCGCTCGCCAGCAGGATGTCCGCCCGGCCGAGCTGCGCGCGCGCGAGCAGCTGCTCGTCGCCAAAGGCCTCGGCCTGGGTGATCGCGCGCTGCGAGCTCGCCAGCGCCTCCTCGAAGTGGCTCGTGGTCTCGAGGTTTCGCGCGCGGGTGATCGCGTCTTCGATCTGATCCACCGCCAGGCGCTGGGCCTCGTCGTAGGTCGGCGTCGAGGCCGTCGCGACCGTGAGCGCCGCGGCCGAACAGGCCTCGATCTTGGGCAGGTCGGCGAGGGTCTCGCGCGCGCGGACCATGGCCTGGACGTCGCCCGCGCTCAGCACCGCGACCATGTCCTCGACATCGTCGAGCTGACGGTCGAGGCAGATCATCCGGCGGTCGAGCATCTCCTCGGACTGGGTCTGGCTCAGCGTCGCCTCGCAGGCCTCGCGGCGCGCCTCGGTCCAGCGCTCGCCCCAGTCGTCGAGGGTCTCGCTGACGCCGCGGGCGGCCGCGTCGGCCCAGGCCTGACCGGAGGCCGCGAAGGCCTGCTCGAGCGCCTGTTTTTGCTGCGGCCCCCAGACCTCGGCGAGGGCCTCCTGGCTCCCGGCGCAGCCGACCGGGTCCGCCCCCTCGTCCTCGTCGCCGCCGACGAGCTGGACGAGCGCGAACGCGAAGGCCATGAGGATCAGCGCCGCGCTCGCCCAGACCACCACGCCCCGCCACTTGCGGTAGGGGTCTCGGGACAGCGCCGAGAGCAGCTCGCCCATGTCCGCCCAGCGGCCATTGGGATCGGGGTCGAGGCCGCGCAGCAGGGCCCAGCGCACCCAGCTGGGCACCGTCGCGCCCTTTGGCACCGAGCCGACCTGGCCGTCGGTCACGGCGAGCGCGAGCTCGAAGCGGGTCTTGGCCGAGAAGGGCAGCTCGCCATAGAGCGCCTCGTAGAGCGCCACGCAAAACGAGAACTGATCCGTGCGGTGGTCGAGCTCCTTGCCGAGGTGCTGCTCCGGGGACATGTAGGCCGGCGTCCCGGCCTCACGGTCGCGGCGCTTGTCCCCGCTCTCGCGGCTGTCGAAGCGCCGCGCGAGGCCGAAGTCGAGCACCCGCACCCGGCCGTCGTCGCCGACCAGGACGTTGTCGGGCTTGAAGTCGCGGTGGATGAGCCCGGCCTTGTGCGCCGCCTCGAGCCCGCGCCCGGCCCGGGTGAAGACCTCGAGCTGGTCTTGCCAGCCGAGCCCGTCGCGGCGCATCCAATCGGACAAGGGCATGCCCTCGACGAACTCCATGGCGATGAACACCCGATCGCCGATGGTCCCCACGTCGTGGACCGTGATCACGTTTGGGTGGCTGAGCTGGGCGATGGCCTTGGCCTCGGCGAGCAGGCGCCTCGAGGCCCGCTCGACCTCCTCTTCGGAGTCGCCCTGCTGGTGCATGAGCTTGACGGCCACGCGGCGGTCGAGCTCGGGGTCGTAGGCCGCGTAGACCTCCCCCATGCCGCCGGCGCCCATCTTGGACAGGACCACGTAGCGCCCGAGCTTGGAGCCGGAGGGGAGGTCTTCCTGGTCGTCTTCGAATTCTGCCCCGACGAGCGTGCCTTCTTCCGGCTCGCTCGACCCGGGCTCGGTCCAGCTCAGCTCCTCAGGCTCCAAGGCGAGCGCCCCCAACCGCATGGTTGGCCGCGCTTGCAGCCTCGCGCATGGCAGGCGTCCGCTCGGAGGACACCTGCACGAGTCCCTGCGCGTGAGTGCCTACGCGCAACTCGCCCGCTTCGAAGCGGCGTCGTCCTCGGCTCGACACTTGGCTCAAAGGTACCCCGACGTCGTCGATCCTAGCTCGATCGACGCCGGTGCGCCCTCACCGAAGGTCACCAAAAATGGGACGTGTCCAGCTTGGTGCCGACCATTACGTATGGATCGCTAGACAATTTGCACGCTCGAATGCGTACATCCTGCGACCCGCGCACCCGCGAGTTCGCGCGCTCCGCGATGGCCGGCTCGATACCCGCTCAGGCGCCGCTGAACTGCACGTCCTCGAAGACCATCGTCGGCGCCCGCACCTGGCCATGATTCCAGGGATCGCCACCGACTTCGGCGAGCCGAGCGAAGAGCGCGATCAGGTTCCCGGTGACATTCATCTCCCCGACGGGCGCAGCGATCGCGCCGCCGCTGATCAGATGTCCGCGCAGGCCAAAGGAGAAGTCTCCGGTGGTCGGGTCGGCGTTTCCACCCAGCCAGGAGGTCACGTAGACGCCCTCGCCGACGTCCTTGGCGATCGCCTCGAGGCCGCGCTTCCCGGGGCTGACCACGAGGTTTCCGAGGCTCATGGTCGTCGGCGCGACCCCGAGCTTGCGGGCGTAGTAGGTGTCGAGGAGGTAGTGGCGCAGGGCCCCGCCCTCGATCATCGGCATGCGGAAGGCGGCCACGCCCTCGCCGTCGAAGGGGTGCGAGCCGAGGCCGCGGGGAATGAGCGGATCCGAGACCAGGCTGAGCTTCGGGCTGATCACCGGCTGATCGAGCTTGTCGAGCCACATCGAGCGACCCTGCTGCACGCTCTGGCCAAAGGCGGGCGAAAGCAAGCGCCAGATCATCGAGCCCACGGCGTGACGATCGACGACCATCGTGGTCCGCGTCGTGGGCCCCTTGGCCGCGCCGAGGCGGGCGCGGGCGCGGGCGAGGGCCTCGTCACCGATCACCTCGGGCTCGAGCAGATCTTCGAGGTGCCGGGCGCTCATGCCAAAGCCGCCCTCGGGCCGGCGCTCGTCTCCATCGCGCAGCGTCGCGCTGGCGTAGTAGCCGGTCCCCGTGCTGCGGTAGGCGCCCTCGAAGCCGTTGGAGCTCACGGCTCCGCTCTCGCCCTCGGCCTCGTAGACGGTGGCGCTCGCGGAGATCACCTCCTTCCCCGTGAGCTTGGCGCTCAGGCGGCGGCCGCGCTCGAGGCGTTGCTCTGCGCTCGACGACGAGAGCGCCGGATCGTGGAGATCCAAATTGGTGACGGCCCCGGCGTAGCGGGCGGGATCCGGGAGCGCGCGGAACTCGTCGACCTCGAGGGCCCGGGTCAGGGCCACCGCGTCGGCGATGAAGCCCTCGAGGCTGTCCGCGCGCAGGTCGTTGGTCTGGTGGCTCGAGTAGCGCCCGTCGACATAGAGCTCGATCGACAGCCCGCGATCGGTGCTCTCCTCGACCTTCTCGAGCGCCCCGTCGCGCAGCGTGCAGGTCGTCGAGCGCGAGCGCGAGACGTGGACGAAGCTGCCGCTGGCCCCGGCGCGCGCGGCGATGGCCACCGCCTGCTTGGCCCCATCGATGAGCTTGTTGGGATCAGCCATTGTTCTCACCTCCGACGTTCATGCCCGAGACCAGCACGGTCGGCAGGCCCTGAGAGACCGGCACGCCCTGGCCGTCCTTTCCGCATGTCCAGCCCCCGGTATCGAGCTTGCTGTCGTTCGCGGCCATGGTCACCTTGCGCAGGGCCTCGGGGCCGTTGCCGATGATGTTCGTGTCCTTGATCGGGGCGGTGATCTTGCCGCCTTCGATCAGCCAGCCGTTCTTGATGTAGAAGGTGAAGTCGCCGGCGCCGATCTGGACCTGACCGTTGGTGAAGGTCTCGGCGATGATCCCGTGGTCGACGGACGCGATGATCTCCTCGCGCGAGTGCGGCCCGTCCTCCATGAAGGTCGAGCGCATGCGCGGGAGCGGCGGGAAGCGGTAGGACTCGCGCCGACCCGAGCCCGTGGGCGCGACGTCGTAGTGCTTGGCGCTGATGTGGTCGTGCAGGTAGCTGACGAGCACGCCGTCCTCGACCAGGGTCGTGCGCTGGCAGAGGTTGCCCTCGTCGTCGACGTTGAGCGAGCCGCGCTCGTTGTCGATCGTCCCGTCGTCGACGATGGTCACGAAGTCCGGGGCGATCTTCTGGCCGAGCATGTCGGCGTAGATGCTGATCTCCTTGCGGTTGAAGTCGGCCTCCATGCCGTGGCCGATGGCCTCGTGGAGCAGGATGCCGCTGGCCCCGGCGGCGAGGACCACCGGCATCTCTCCGGCCGGCGGGCGGCGGGCGTCGAAGAGCACCATGGTGCGATCGCGGGCCTCGCCGACGAGCTGCTCGATGCGCGCGCGGGTGTACCAGTCGATGCCCTGGCGCCCGGCGAGGTTCGAGCCGTTGGACTGGACCTCGCCGCCTCGCTTGGCGCTGAGGTTGAGCCACAGCCGGGTCATCGGACGCTCGTCCGCGATCAGCCGCCCGTCCAGGGTCGCGATCAAGATCCGCTCCTCGCCGTCGTTCCAGCGCACCGAGACCTTGTCGACGGCGGGATCGCTGGCCACGGCGAGGGCCGCGGTCTCGCGGATCAGCGGGAGCTTGCGGTCGACGCCGACCTCCGACCAGGGCACGGCGAGCTCGTAGTAGCTCGGGCGCTCGACCGGCGAGAAGTGCTGCGGACCAGCCACCGCCGAGCCCTTGGCGATGGCCGCGGCGCTCTTGGCCGTGCGGACCAGCGCCTCGGGGGTGAGCTCCTCGGTGTAGGCGTAGCCGACCTGCTCGCCGATCACCACGCGCAGGCCCACGCCCTGGGTGATCGAGGTGTTCGCGCTAGCCACGACCCCGTCTTCGAAAGTCACTGCGTTGCTGCGCGAGTGCTGGAGGTAGATGTCGGCGTGGTCGGCCCCGCGCTCGCTGAGGGCGGACATCGCCCGGCGAATGGCGACCTCGTCGAGGCCGAACCACTCCGAGAAGAGCGCGGCGCTCGGCGGCGGCGCGCCCCCCTCGAGGCCCGGCGAGACGCTGCTCGAGGCGCCCCCGCGGCCCTTGTCGCAGCCGATCAAGAAGCTGGGCGCTGTGAGGATGGCGGCGCCAGCGGTGGCACCTTGGAGGAAATGACGACGACGAATTGATTGGGACATGGGCGCGAGCCGACGCTATGCGGATTCAGCGCGGCTTTGACACGAAGGTTTCGACGCAGGTTTCATCTATCATTCAATTCCCTCCAACACGGAGCCCGACCCTGGAACACAACGTCAAAGCACTTGTGCGAACCGCCAACTGTCGCATCGATCGCTGTAGCTGCGGCGCCGTGCACATCACCGTCGGCGGGACCACCGTCCGCTTGCGAGAGCCCGCCGCCCGCGAGCTTCAAGCCGCGCTCACGGGTGCCTTTGCGCAGATCGATGGCGAGCGCCGCTCGACCGGCGCGCCGACCCCCGCGATCCACCTGGTCCCGCCGCCAAAGAAAGACGACGAGCTGCACTGAAGCCTCGCGGCCGCGCTTCGTGACCGGGCCTCGAACGCGGCGCGTCAGAGGCTCGTCAGCGCGATGTCACCGACATCCTGCTCGTCGCCCTCCCCCACCTCGATCGCCGGCTCCACGCTCTCCAGGCCGGCCCCGCTCGGGCCCGTGACGAGCAGCTTGTTCTTGCCCTGGGCCACGCTGACCTCGAAGCGACCGTCGGCCCCGGTCTCGACCCAGTCGACGTAGCCCGGGCCCATGTCGAAGCTGCGCCCGCCGATCAGCGGGCGCAGCCGGGCGCCAGCGAGGGGGGCGCCCTCGCCATCGACGACCCGACCGCGCACGCGCACGCGCACGGCGAGCTCGATGCGCAGATCCTCGACCACCTGACCCGGCGCGAGCTCGACCTCGCGCTCGGCGTCCCCCCAGGCCGAGGCCACGCGCAGCGCGTAGTGTCCCGGGGGCAGCTCGCCCAGGCTCCACAGCCCAGCCGCGCTCTCCCAGGCGTCCTCGTAGCTCAGCCCCGACTCGGCGTGCTCGGCCACGATCTCGAAGTGCAGCGCGCCCTCGGGGCGCGGCGCGTCCTCGGGCAGGGCCACGACCCCCGCGAGGCTGGCCTGGGCGGGGATCACCAAGGTCACGCTCCGCTTGCCGGGGCGCAGGTTCGCCACCGCCGCGTCGCCGCCTTGCTTTTGCCTGGCGAAGACCGTGTAGAGCCCCTCGGGCAGGCCAGCGATCTCGAAGCCGCCATCGACGTCCGAGAGCACCGGCCGCCCCTTGGCGTCGGCGTAGCTCAGCCGCCCCGGGCTCGCGCCCTTGTCGAGCGGCCCGGCCTGGCGGGTGATCGAGACGAAGGCGTCGTCGATGGCCGTGCCCGCCTCGTCGACCACGCGGCCACGGATCACGCCCTGGCCGCGGGGGACCTCGAGGTCGAGCTCGGCAACAGCGCCCGCGAGGATCTCGACCTCGCCGCTAGCGACCTCGAGCTGCCAGCGACCGTCGATGGCGATGACCCGGCAATCGCCCGGGCCGAGCCCGCGCAGCTCGAAGTTGCCCGCGTCGTCGCTGTGGATCTCCCGCGCCTCGCCGCTCTCGGGGTAGGCGCTCACCGTGATGTTGGCGACCCCGGTGCCCTGATCGTCGAGCACCCGACCGCGCAAGGTCCCCGGCAGCGGCGCCTCGATGCGCACGCCCTCCAGGCCGGGGGCGCGCAGCTCGACCTCGATGGACTCGTCCAGCGCGGGCCCCGAGGAGCCGCCGATCTGAAGCTCGTAGGTCCCCGCCACGAGACCTTCGAAGCGAAAAGCCCCGGACTTGCTCGCGGGCTCGGACTCGGTCCTGGCCGCCATCCTCCCCAGGCGCTCGCCGGGCTCGGCCTGGCGCTCGGCGAGGATCACCACCCCGGGGATCGGATCCCCGGCCGCGTCGACGACCACGCCGCTGAGCGGGTAGCCGCTCGCGACCTCCCAGCGCTGCGCCTCGAGCTCCCCACCCGCGTCCCCCGCATCCCCCACATCCCCCGCATCGATGTGGAGCTCGTCCAAATCCGTGATCGTCCGCCCCCGGCAGCTCAGCGAGGGCCTGTAGTCTCCCGGCGCCAGCCCGCCGATCTCCACCCAGCCCTTGGCGTCGACCTTCGCGTGGTAGCGCGACATCGGTAGCCGCGTGAGCGTGAGCCTCTCCCCCACGCAGGTCGGCTCGCCGGCCTCGTCGACCACCTGGCCCTGGACCACGGCGCCCCGCCCGACCACGATCTCCACCGGGTCCGAGGTCTCGCCCAGGCCGAGCTTGACGCTGAGCGCGGCGCGGCCGCGGTGACGACCGCTGGCCACGAAGGGTCGGTAGGTCCCCGGCGCGAGCTCGGCGATGCGGAACTCGCCCTTTGCGTCCGTCTGCGCGTAGCCGCCGGCAGCGTCGACGAAGAACTCCAGCGTCCCGCCGCCGCTCCCGGGCTGCACGCCGATCCCGGCCATGGGCGCGCCCTGCTCGTCGATCACTCGGCCGATGAGCACGGACTCCGGCACCAGATAGAGCTCGACGCTCGCCCCCGGGGCCGTCGTGTGGAGCAGGCGCCACGAGTACCCCGGCGCCCCCGCGCTGACCTGCACCCGGCCGCGCCGAACCCAGAGCTCGAAGCGCCCCTCGGCGTCGCTGACGGCCAGCCCCAGGTCGATGGGATCGCCGCTGAGGAAGTCGTTGCGCACGCGGATCTGCGCCCCTTCGACCTCCCCACCAGCGAGGTCATGGACCACGCCCCGGAGCAGCACCGCGCCGGGGAGCAGCTCGAGGTCGAGCTCGGACTTGGCCGTCGCGCGTAGATCCACCTCGGCGCTGCTCGGCTGGTGCTCGCTGGCCGTGGCCGAGACCTGGTACTCGCCCGGAGGCATGCCCGCGAGGTGATAGCGGCCCTCGACGTCGCTGCGGGTGCAGCGAGGGGCGCTCCCCCGGGCCGAGATCAGCGCGCAGACCTGGGCGTCGGCGAGCGCCTTGCCCTCGAGATCGCTGACCTTGCCAAAGACCTCGACCTGGCTCGGCGCAGGCCCATCGCGGCCCGCGTCGAAGCCGTCCTCGTCGACCCCCAGGCCAGAGAGCCCATCGGCGACTCCTCGCTCGTCCTCGCCCGAGGACGCGCTCGAACCCTCCCCGCCGAGCTGCCGCCACAGCACCAGCGCCAGGACGAGGAGCGCCAAGATCACCCAGATGGGCCAGGCCCGCGCGATCACGGAGGACGACGAAGACTCGCGCTCACCCATGCCCAGCACTGTGTCCCGAGAGCAGGGCCGGCGACAATCCCACGCGTCCGCTTTTCTAGTGTGCGCGGCAGAGGACTTGAAGGGTCCCAGGCGCCGGACCGCCGGTTGCTGACGAGGCGCGAGGAGGGAGTTTGTCGGGCACAAATGACTGACGAGCAACGAAGTCAGCGGCCGGTGCTCCAAGCCTGGGGCCCTTCAAGTCCTCTGCCGCGCACACTAGAGCGCCGGGATCTGCCGCCCTCGTCACCGCGTGCAAGCCAAGCTATCGCCGCGCCGCGATCAGCTCGTAGGTCGTCGGCTCGTGCTGCTTGCCCGCGCTCCGGCGCAGGTCGTCGAGCGCACGCATCAGGTCGCGGCGGGTGAGCAGGCCGACCAGCTTGCCCTCGCGGACCACGGGCAGGCGACGCAGCTTGGCCTTGGCAAAGGCGCGCGCCGCCGCGAGCACGTCCTGACCAACGTCGACGGTCACGGGATCTTTGACCATGTGATCCCCCACCTTGCCCGTCGGCCAGTCCTCGTAGAGCGACTCGGCGAGCACCCCCACGCAGTCGTGCTCCGAGAGCACGCCGATCGGCTTGCCCTCACCATCGACCACGGGCGCGCCCGAGTAACCGCGACGCAAGAGCAGCTGGATCGCCTCGGCGATCGGCAGGTCCGGCTCAAAGGCCTCGACGCGCCGGTTCATGATCGACTCGACGGAGGGGATCTCGATGTCCTTGGTCTTCATGGCGGGATGATGAGCCCGCAAGCGGCGATGTCATCCCGCAGAGCTTGCGCACCACGAAATTAAACAAAAGAGGCCGCAGCCAGAGCTGCGACCTCCTTCGTGTGAGCGTCGGACACGAGGTCCGACGCGCGGCTCACATGCCCATGCCGCCCATGTCGGGGGCACCACCAGCGGGGGCCTCCTTCTTGGGCAGCTCGGCGATCATCGCCTCGGTGGTCAGCATCATGCCGGCGACCGACGCGGCGTGCTGGATCGCGGTGCGCACGACCTTGGTGGGGTCGATGACGCCCTGGGCGACGAGGTCGCCGTACTCCTGCACGCGAGCGTTGAAGCCGAAGCCGCCCTCGCCCTCGAGCACCTTGTTGACGACCACGCTGGGCTCGCCACCGGCGTTCGAGACGATCTGGCGCAGGGGCTCCTCGACGGCGCGACGGACGATGCCGATGCCGACCTGCTGCTCGGCCGTGGGGGCCTTGAGGTCGTCGAGGACCTTGCCGGAGCGAAGCAGCGCCACGCCACCGCCGGGGACGATGCCCTCTTCGACGGCCGCACGGGTCGCGTGCAGGGCGTCCTCGACGCGGGCCTTCTTCTCCTTCATCTCGACCTCGGTGGCAGCGCCGACCTTGATCACCGCGACGCCGCCGACCAGCTTGGCGAGGCGCTCTTGCAGCTTCTCACGGTCGTAGTCCGAGGTGGTCTCCTCGATCTGCCCGCGGATCTGCTTGACGCGGCCCTGGATGTCGTCCTTCTTGCCGCCGCCGTCGACGATGGTGGTCGCGTCCTTGTCGATGGTGATGCGACCAGCGGTGCCGAGGTCGCTGACCTGGAGGCTCTCGAGCTTCTCGCCCAGGTCCTCGGTCAGGGCCTTGCCGCCGGTGAGCACGGCGATGTCCTTGAGCATCTCCTTGCGGCGGTCGCCGAAGCCCGGGGCCTTGACGGCCGCGACCTCGAGGGTGCCGCGCAGCTTGTTGACCACCAAGGTGGCCAGGGCCTCGCCGTCGACGTCCTCGGCGATGATCACCAGCGGCTTGCGCTGCTTGGCGACCTGCTCGAGGACCGGCAGCAGGTCCTTCATGTTGGAGATCTTCTTCTCGTGGAGGAGCACGTAGGCGTCCTCGTAGGCAACCTCCATGCGCTCCTGGTCGGTGACGAAGTAGGGGCTGAGGTAGCCGCGGTCGAACTGCATACCCTCGACCACGTCGAGCTCGGTGTTGTTCGCCTTGTTCTCCTCGACGGTGATCACACCCTCTTGGCCGACCTTCGACATCGCCTGGGCGATGAGCTTGCCGACTTCCTCGTCGCCGTTGGCCGAGATGGTGCCGACCTGGGCGACCTCTTCTTGGCCCTTGGTCTCGGTCGACAGACCGTGGACGTGGTCGACGACCTTCTCGACGGCGATGTCGATGCCGCGCTTGAGCTCCATGGGATCGTGGCCCGCGGCGACCATCTTCAGGCCCTCGCGGTAGATCGCCTGGGCGAGCACCGTGGCGGTGGTGGTGCCGTCACCGGCGACGTCGGAGGTCTTGGAGGCGACCTCCTTGACCATCTGCGCGCCCATGTTCTCGAACTTGTCCTCGAGCTCGATCTCCTTGGCGACAGTCACGCCGTCCTTGGTGACCGTGGGCGAGCCCCAGGACTTCTCGATGACGACGTTGCGACCGCGCGGCCCGAGGGTGACCTTGACGGCGTTGGCGAGGGTGTTGACGCCGTTGAGGATGGCGTCGCGAGCGTTGGAATCGAAGCGGACTTCTTTGGCAGCCATGTTTTTAGCTCCTTGAATCTCTCAGTGAGTGCGGATCACTTCTCGACGACCGCGAGGATGTCTTCCTCGCGCATGATGATGAGCTCCTCACCGTCGACCTTGATCTCGGTGCCGGCGTACTTGCCGAACAGGACCTCGTCCCCTTCCTTGACGTCGAGGGGCTTGCGCTGACCCTCGTCGTTGGCGCGGCCGTTGCCGGCTGCGACGACCTTGCCGCGGGTGGGCTTCTCCTTGGCGGCGTCGGGGATGTAGAGGCCGCCGGCGGTCATCTGCTCTTCCTCGAGGCGCTTCACGAGCACGCGGTCATTGAGTGGACGAACTTTCATGATTGAGATCTCCCTGTACGATGGGTTGGGTGACGCTGGAGTTGGCGCGAGGGGCGAGCCATCGGCGGCCCCGTGTGCGCGGTGAACTTCGGCCGTCCGCATCCTGCGCATGCGTGTTCGACACGCGGGACTTGGGCCTGGCAGCGCTTGGCAATCGGAAGCTCCGACTGCCAGCGGCGCGAGGGTAAGGCGGTGAAGGAGCGAAGCAAGGCCGTACAGGGATTTTCTTGCCCCCACCTATCAGCGAGGCTCCTCACAGATCGATACAAACGCGCCTTGTCGCATTTAGTGAGGATGCTATCGTGAGTTTCACTACATAAAGGCGCGACCCAGTCATGAGCAGCACCGACGATCTGAGCTTTGATGGCACCTTGGAGTCCTTCTTCTACGAGCAGGTCGAGGACGCCTGCCAAGAGAAGGGCAGCTCACTCGAGCAGGACGTCGAGGCCTACCTCGTCCACCTGCTCGCGCACTACGCCCGGCGGCCCCAGGTCCAGGGCCGAACCAGCCCGGCGCTCGCCACCCAGTATCTCGCGGCGCGAGAGCGCGGGGCGACGGCGCTGCGCGAGGTCGGAGATCGGGCGCTCTACATCGCCGGCGTGGTCCCGCGATCCCTCGAGCGCAGCCCCGTGAACGTCGACTATGTCGCTGGCATCGGTGAGGCCGCCTACCGAGAGATCTATGCCCAACGCTCTCGCCTCGAGATCTTCGCCCGCCTCGCCGAGGGCTTCCGCGAGATCCTCGCCGTGCTCGGCCGCATGCTCGGCCCCGCGAAGCCCGGCGATGACCTCTTGGCGCTCTACGAGCGCTGGCGAAGGAGCGCCGACCCCGCTGACGCCAAGCGCTTGATCCACGCGGGCGTCCTCCTCGACCCCGAGACCAGCGATCTGCTCCAGTAGCGGATCGCTCCAGCAGCGGATCGGTCCAGCAGCGGATCGCCGGCCACGACTCGCGGGCGGGGGAAGTCCGAGGGCACCCGGAATAGATGTGTGATCGATCGGTTGTGCGCGCCCGATGACTGCGCGCAGGCGAACATTGAGTCCACACGGTCTGTTCTTCCTCGCCTTTTGCTCCCTCGGCGCCCCGGCACTCGCCTTTGGCACCGGCTGCTCCAACGAGGCTCAGGCCAGCCAACCCACCACCCCCGAAGAGGCCGCAGAGGTCCCCGGTGAGGACGCCGCGAGCGAGCCCGCCCTCGCCCTGACCCGCGCCTACGATCCCAACGAGAGCCTCGCTCCCATGCTCGACCGGGTCCAGCCCGCGGTGGTCGCCATCGTGGCCGCCAGCGACGGACCCTTCGGGATGCAGTCCGGCGGCATCGGCAGCGGCTTCATCATCTCGGCCGACGGTCGCGTGGTCACCAATCACCACGTGGTCGCCGGCCGCGATCGCTTCGAAGTCGAGCTCGAGGACGGCCGACGCTTCCGCGCCCAGGTGATCGGCAGCGACCCCCAGACGGACATCGCGGTGATCCAGCTCGAGGGCGCCCACGACCTGCCCGCGGTCGGCCTCGGCTCGAGCGAGGACCTGAAGGTCGGCGACTGGGTCGTTGCCGTGGGCAGCCCCATGGGCCTGCGCCAGACGGTGACCCGCGGCATCCTCTCGGCCAAGGGTCGCGGCAGCCTCGGGCTCTACCAAGACGGCTACGCCGACTTCTTGCAGACCGACGCGGCGATCAACCCGGGCAACAGCGGCGGCCCGCTGTTCTCGCTCACCGGCGAGGTCGTGGGCATCAACACCGCCGTCGGCGGCCACGACGGGCTGGGCTTCGCGATCCCCGTGGATCAGGCCAAGATCGTGATCCCCAAGCTGATCGACGACGGCAAGATCACCCGCGGCTGGCTGGGCATCGTCGGCCGCGACACGCCCCCAGAGTACGGCCAGTTCCCCGAGGCAGGCGCCCTGGTCGAGGAGGTCCACGATGGTACGCCGGCGGCCACCTACGGCCTGCACGCCGGCGACCGCGTGCTCGCGGTCGACGGCCGCGAGGTCAGCGACTTCGACGATCTGCGCGGGCGCATCGGCGAGTACGCGCCCAAGGATCGCGTGACGCTCACGCTGCTGCGCGCGGGCGAGCAGACCAAGCTCGAGGTCGAGCTCGGCGAGCGACCCACGCCTCGAGCCCTCGGCGGCCTCGCCAGCTTCCGCGGGCAGCCCGGTGTTCAGCAGCCCCAGACCACGCCCAAGTCGAAGGCGCCTCAGCAGCAAAGCGGGGATCTCTACGGGGGTGGGCGCGCCCGCCTCGGCGTCGAGGTCCGCGCGAGCGAGGACGGCCTGGCCGTCGTCCGCGTGCTCTCGGGCAGCGTGGGCGAGCGCCTCGGGCTGCGCGCTGGCGACATCTTGATGGAGGTCAACGGCAAGCCCGTCCGCAGCGTCGAACAGGTCGCCGCGGCCCTCGAGGCCGACCGCGGGCGCGCCTCGGTCAGCGCGCGCCGGGGCCAGAGCACGCACACCTCGATGATCAGCGTGAACTGAGGTACAGACTGAGGCACAGATCGCCGAGTCAGCTCGGCGGCGCTCTCCTTCGCGGCCCGCAGCCCTCGCTGCGGGCCGCGCTTGCGTCGAGCCCTCGACCAACGTAACCCATGAGCTCGATGCTCCGTCGAGACCCGCGCAGGAAGCAGCGCCCGCGTCGGCGCTCGTGCCCGAGTCTGGCCCTGAGCTCGAGGCTGGTTGTGGGGTTGGGGCTGGGGTCGAGCCTGTGGCCGGGCCCCGCGCTCGCCCAGGCGCCCGCGCCCGCAGAAAATGGGGAGGCATCGGCCGCGGCGGTGATCTTGATGCTCCCCGAGCGCGACGACGACCGTGACGAGCGGGCCGAGGCGACCATCGCCGCCCACCTCCAAGACGCGGCCTTCGAGGTCGAGATCCGCCGCTACGACCCCGAGGGCTTCGAGCTGCGCGCGCTCTTCGATGAGTCCGACGAGCTGCTCGGCGCGAGCGCGGCTCGTGGGGTGCTGTGGGTCGACCTCGAGGACGAGGACGCGCTGGCGCTCTATGTGATCGTCCGCGGAGATCCACAGCTTCACGGCCGGCGCATCGACGCCGCCGACGTCGGCGAGGCCGTCGCCATCGAGTCCCTCGCCAACGTCAGCGCGACCGCGGCCCTCGCCCTCGCCCAGGGGCGCGCCGTCGTGCTCGAGCCCGCCCTCGCACCCGAGCCCGAGCCCCCCTCCGAGCCCGAGCTGCCGCCCGAGTCTCCGCCTCGGCCCGCGCACACCCACCTCCTGGTCGACGGCGTCGTCGTCCCCCGCGGCCACGCCCGCGTCCGCGCCCGCGTGGGCTACCTCGGGCAGAGCTACGCGCCCGGCCTGCCGTGGATCTCCTCGGCCGTCCTCGCCTTTGGCTGGCGACCAGTGTCAGCCGCTCACCTCGAGCTGGTCTACGAAGCCGGCCCCTCGATCAGCGTGACCGCGCCCAGCGTGGGCCTCGAGCTCCAGCTCTTTCGCCTGCCCTTCGCCCTCGCCGGCGGCTACCGCTTCGACCTGCCCCGCGGCTGGGGCATCGAGCTCGCCGGGCGCGTGGGCGTCGAGCCCACCCGTCGGCGCACCGTGGTCATCGGCGAGGCCATCGAGGGCGCCGCCCCGAGCTGGCGCGTGCAGGCCAGCGCCGGCGTCGACGCCCGCGCCACGCTGGCCGTGCGCGACGATCTTCGCCTGTTCATGGGCCTGGGCCTCGTCGCGGTGTTCCTGCGCAGCGCGTACGTGCTCGAGGACGTCGAGGAGCCACTGCTGAGCCCCAGCGCGGTGCGCGGGAGCGCCTCGATCGGCGTGGACTTCGACCTCGTCCACCGCTGAGGCCCGGGCTCGCGTTTTTTTCTGACCCGATCCGCAGCCGCGCGGGTACGAGTTTGAGACCGCGAGCTCCGCCCTCCTCCGATGTCCTCCTCCGCTCAGGCCCTCGACCCCGATCTGTCCGCGCGCAGCCGCGAGCAGGCCGAGAAGATCGCCTCGGGGCGCGACGAGCTCACCCTCGCCAGGGTCCGAGCCGCCGGCGCGGGGGACCGCCGCGCCCAGCGCTGGCTGGCCGAGGCCGTGCTCGCCGACGTGCGCACCGTCGCCCGCTCCCTGTCGCGCTGCAGCGTGGAGGCCGACGACGCCGCCCAATTCGCAATCATCCAGGTGCTCGCCGCCGCCGCCCGCTTCGAGGGGCGCTCGAGCGTGCGCCACTGGGCGCGCCGCGTGGCGACCTTGGCGGTGCTCAAGCACCAGCGCCGCGTCCGGAGCCGCCAGGCGCGGGAGCAGGCCCTCGAGCCCACGCTGCTCGAGCCGCCAAGGGGGGCCAGCGCCCCGAGCCTCGGCGAGGCCCTGCCTCGGAGCCTGCGCGAGTACCTGGCCGAGCTCCCCCAGGAGCAGGCCGAGGTGTTGATCCTCAAGCACGCCCTCGGCCACTCCGTCCCCGAGATCGCCGAGCTCACCGACTCCAGCCCCAACACGGTCAAGAGCCGCCTGCGCCTCGGCACCAAGGAGCTGCGCCGACGCGTCCGCCAGGACACCTTCACGGGAGGATCACGATGAGCGAGGTCGAGCGAAAGATCGCGGCCGCCTTCGCCGAGCTCGGGGCGCCCGGAGCCCTGGGCGAGGAGCTGTCCGACGCCGAGCTCCTCGCCGGGCTCTTCGACGAGGACGAGCGCGCGGCCCTCGAAGCCCACGGCGCGCGCCTCGAGCGGGCGCCCGATCCAGCGCCGCAGCCCACCGGCGAGCCCGGCGAGCCCGGCGAGACCGGCGAGACCGAGCGCCGCAGGCTGCTCCCGCTCGTCGTCCTCGGCCTGTCCGCGGCCGCCTGCGCCCTGCTGCTCGCGGCCGTCGAGCTCCCCGGCAGCGCGGCGCAGCGCGAACATCAGGCGCCCCAGGCCGGCGCGAGCGCGGCGATGACCAACGCCCACCCGCGCCAGGTGAGCTGGGCGCGGCCGGGCGAGCGCCACCAGCTGCGCCGGGACGACTGCCGCCGAGTCGATGGAGACGTGAGCCTGTGCTCCCCCGGCGCGGCCAGCTTCCGCGTCGCCGAGGGCTCGAGCGCCGAGGCCGTCACCCTCGAGCTCGAGTCGGGGGCGCTCGAGCTCGACGGTGAGCACGCGAGCGCGACCTCCGTCGAGCTGCTGACCCCCGCGGGCCGGGTGATCCAGCGCGACCACGCCAGCCGCTTTCGCGTGTCCTTCGACCGCGATGGCCGACGCCTGAAGGTCGAGGTCCTCGCGGGAGAGATCGTCGTCGAGCCGCGCGAGGGCGAGCGCGTGACCCTGGGCGTGGGCGCCCACGTCGGCTTCGACCTGCCCGATCACGGCGCGCCTGCGTTCTCGTCTCCGGCCCCCTCCCCCTCCGCGAGCGAGCTCGACCCCTTCGCCAGCTCTCCAGCCGATCCCGCGCCTCGTCCTCGCACTCGCCCAGAGCTGAGCAGGCCGACCCCGGCCGCCGTGGCGCCGACGCCCAACACCCCCGACGAGCTGCTCGCCGCGGCCCAGCGCGAGCTCGCGGCCGGCGAGCGCGAGGCCGCCCTGGCCCTCTATCGCAGCCTCGTCGAGCACCACCCCGAGAGCGCGGCCGGCCGCACGGCGCGGATCTCCTTGGGCCGCATGCTCCTCGGCGCGGGCCAGCACCGGGCCGCGCTCGCCGAATTCGACGCCTACCTCGACGAGGACGCGGGTCGCCAGGCCCTGGGCGAGGAGGCTCGCTACGGGCGGATCCGCTGCCTGCGAGCGCTCGGCCGCGACGCCGAGCTGCGCGCGGCCATGGACGACTTCACCAGCCGCCACCCCGGCAGCTTGCACCTGCCCCGCATCGAGCAGTGGCGCGACGTGCTCGAGGTGGCTCGACCCTAGGAGCCCGTGGTGAAACCCAACACGACACCTCGCTTGGTCTTTTCGCCGATGGCGTTGTCGCCAAAACTTGCGGTACGCCCGGTACAGCGGCGTTTTGGCTTCGCGCCCTCGACGAAAACCCCGGCGCGAGGAGCCGCGCTGGGTTCCACCACGGGCTCCTAGGAACTCATGCCTCGCGCCGCCTCGCTGCTCCTGCTCGCCCTGAGCGCCTGCACCTTGCCCGCGGACGTCGTCGGCCAGCTCGCCGGCGAGTCCGAAGACAACGACTCGTCCGCGAGCGCGAGCGACGACACGGACGGCACGAGCGAGGGCGCCGGCGAGACCGCCGAGGACGGCTCCAGCGACCAGACCGAGACCGAGACCGGCTGCCTCGACGCCTGCCCCTGCGAGACCGAGCTATGCGAGCAGTCCTGCGGCGCCAGCGAGTCCGAAACGTGCAGCTTCGAGTGCCCCGAGGGCACCTACTGCGAACAAAGCTGCGGTGAACAGCCCTGCACCAGCACCTGCCTGGGCTCGATCGGCTGTCACCTCGACTGCACCCTCGCCGGGGGCTGCGATCTGACCTGCCTCGACACCATCGACTGCATGACCAGCTGTTCGAGTGGTTGTTCGCAATACTGCGAGGGCGGCATCTGCAACCTCGAGTGCCCCGAGGGCGACTGCACCATGCACTGCAAAGGCAGCGACGTATGCATGATCGGCACCTGCCCCCACGGCTGCACGCTGCTGTGCGAGGACGCCGGGACCTGCGAGCTCACCTGCGAAGACCCCGACAGCTGCACGATCATCACCCTCTGATCCAGTCCACGCGAATCACCCGATTCCATTGACCCGATCACCGCGCGGCGCGGGACAAGAGAGCATGGAGACGACGGTAATCAATCGCCCGTCGTCGAGGATGCCAATCAACATGTTCGACCTGAGCAAATTTTCCCTACGCCGCTCGACCAGCCTGTCCTTCGTGGCCACGCTGCTGAGCTTCACCGCCTGCGACTTCGGCCTGCACATCGACGGCCTCTACCCCGACGACGGGGCCGACGAGGGCGGGCCCATGGAGCCCTGCTTCGAAGACTTCGACCTGTGCCTGGCCGAGGCCGGCGAGGACCCCGAGGCCATCTCGAGCTGTCACGACGCCCTCCAGAGCTGCCTCGACAGCGGCGACGACGACCCCCTGCCCGAGGACGAGGGCTGGGGCGACGACGACCCCCTGCCCGAGGACGAGGGTGAGCTGCCGCCTTGCGAGCTCGAGCTCGAGCTGTGCCTCGAGAGCAGCCCCGAGCCCGAGCTGTGCATCGAGGCGTACGAGCAGTGCACCGGCGGCGGCGGTGACTCCGGCGGTAATTCCGAGGGCTGCGACGAGGGCGAGCCCGATCCCTGCACCTTCGAGTTCGAGCTGTGCCTCGAGAGCAGCCCCGAGCCCGAGCTGTGTGTCGAGGAGTACGAGCTGTGCACCGGCGGCGGCACCACCGGCGGCGACTCGGGCGGCTGCGAGCCCGACCCCGAGCTGTGCCAGGCGGAGCTCGACGCTTGCCTGGACACGAACCCCGAGGACCCCGAGCCCTGCTTCTTCGCGTTCGAGAGCTGCATGACCTGCGAGCCCGTCGATACCTGCGAGCTCGCGTTCGAGGCCTGCATGCTCGAAAACCCCAACGAGCCCGAGGTCTGCGAGCTCGAGCTCGAGGCCTGCCTGGGCACCGAGCCCGATCCCGATCCCTGTGAGGTCGCGTTCGAGGCCTGCATGATCGACAACCCCGACGAGCCCGAGGTCTGCGAGCTCGAGCTCGAGGCCTGCCTGGGCACCGAGCCCGATCCCTGCGAGCTCGCGTTCGAAACCTGCATGCTCGACAACCCCGACGAGCCCGAGGTCTGCGAGCTCGAGCTCGAGGCCTGCCTGGGCGGCACCCCCGATCCCGACGCCTGCGACCTCGAGTTCGCCATGTGCGTGGAGGTCGCCTACGACGAGGAGGATCTCGCGGCCTGCGAGGCTCAGTTCGACGCCTGCATCGACGACTGAGCGACGGCTGCGCTCGACCGAACTCGAGCGCTCGAGCCTCCGCGCGGGGTATTGGCGCGGTGTACTCTGCGACTGGCAGGGCACCGCGCTATCCTGTGCGGAGGCAGCCATGTCCAACTCGACGTCACTCACCAGTCACACCAAGCGTAGACACCCCCACCCACTTCGCTGCGGGCTTCCTGGCCGGGGGGGATTTTGGATGAAGACCTGGCTGTCGCGGCTCGCTAGAGCGGCGATCGGTTTGAAGGCGCGCCGTCAGGTGCGTCTTGGCGGTTCCGTGGCTAGGAGCGAGGCCGAAGCTGTGGTGGACCCACTGCGAGCGCCGAGCGACAACGACCACGGGGCCGCCAAGATGTGCCTGGCGGTGCGAATTCAAACCGGTCGCCGCTCTAGCGTGCTCGCCCTGATGACAGCGCTGTCCTCACTGAGCGCGTGCAACATCGTCCGCATCCAGGAGCGCTCGATGGCCCGCAAGCTCGAGCGCCGCGGGCTCCAGCAGCACGACACATCGCTCGGCGAGGACCGCCTGCGCTATTGGGAGGGTGGCGATGGCCCGCCCGTGCTCTTGCTTCACGGCTTCGGCGCCCACGCGATCTTTCAATGGACGCCGCAGGCGCGTGCGCTCGCCCAGAGCTTTCGCGTGGTGATGCCCGATCTGCTGTGGTTCGGAGGCTCGAGTTCGACGCTCGCCGACTATTCGCTCGATCACCAGCTCACGGCGCTGCTCGCCCTGCTCGATCATCTCGGGATCGAGCGCGTCCACGTGATCGGGGTGTCTTACGGCGGCCTGTTGGCCTACGAGCTGGCGGCGATCCATCCCCAGCGCGTCGAGCGGGTGGTGATCGTCGACAGCCCAGGTCGAGTCTACAAAAGGGAGGACTACCAGGCCCTGCTGACACGCTTCGAGGTCGAGGACTTTGGTGAGGTCCTCGTCCCGGACACGCGCGCGGAGGTCGAGCGCCTGTTGGCGATCGCCAGCTACCGACCTCCCCCCCTCCCAGGCTGGGCCGCGGACTCGGTGCTCGAGGAGCTCTACAGCAAAAACCAGCGAGAGCAGCGCGGCCTGCTCCAGGCGGTGGTCGCCGAGGCCGACACCGCCAGCGAGCGCCCCGGCGCGCTCACGCAGCCGACCTTGCTGGTCTGGGGCCGAGAAGATCCCATCTTCCCCCTCGGCCTCGGTGAGCGCCTCGAAGCCTCCCTGCCCGCGGCCGAGCTCGTGGTCCTCGACGAGGCCCGCCACGCCCCCAACGTCGAGCACGCACGCGAGTTCAACGCGCTCGTCGAGGCCTTTCTGCGCGGCGACGAGTGAGACCGAGCGAGCGGCGCTGTCCCCAGCGCCGACCGCGGCCGGGCTCAGGCTCCGGTCATCCGGGCGCGGCCGCGAACGCCCCGTCTTTGGTGCCCCGCCCCGGGGCTGCTAGATTCGCGCGCAGATGAGCAAGCAGCGCCTCGCCCTGATGTACGGCGGTCGATCCTCTGAGCACGAGGTCTCCATCCGCAGCGCCACGGAAGTCATCGCCGCCGTCGACCGCGAGCGCTTCGAGCCGGTGCCCGTGGCCGTGACCCGCGAGGGCCGCTTCAAGACCGGCCTGCCCCACGAGGCCCTCGACCGCATCGCGCTCACCGGCGAGGACGTCGAGGACCTCGGCATGCTGCTGCGCTCCTGCGACTGCGTGTTCCCGCTGCTCCACGGACCCCACGGCGAGGACGGCACCTTTCAAGGCCTGTTCGAGGTCTTCGGCGTGCCCTACGTGGGCTCGGGCGTGCTCGCCTCCTCGATGTGCATGGACAAGGGCGCGTTCAAGCACCACGTCGGCAACGCCCCCTTCGACGTCCCCGTCACCCCGGGGGTCAGCATCGACGTGCAGATCGAGGGCCACGAGCACGCCATCGCCCGGGCCAGGGGCGCCGCCGCGGAGCTCGGCTTCCCGGTGTTCGTCAAGCCCGCCAACCAGGGCTCGTCCGTGGGCGTGAGCCGGGCCGACGACGCCGCCACCCTCGAGGTCGCCCTGGATCTCGCGCTGCGCTACGACAGCCAGGTGATCGTCGAGCGGGGCCTCGACGCCCGCGAGATCGAGCTCGCCGTGCTCGGCGACGGCGGGCCCGAGACCATCGTCAGCCAGCCCGGCGAGATCATCTTGCCCAAGGGCCAGTGGTACACCTACGAGACCAAGTACGTCGACGACGTGGCCCGCTACGCGATCCCGGCCGAGCTCCCCGAGCAGAGCGTCGAGCTGCTGCGCGCCCTGGCCCTGCGCGCCTTTCGAGCCACGCGCTGCACCGGCCTCGCCCGCGTCGACTTCCTGGTCGAGCGCGACTCGCTGACCCCCTGGCTCAACGAGGTCAACACCATGCCCGGGTTCACCTCGATCAGCATGTACCCCAAGATGATGGCCCAGGCCGGCGTGCCCTACTCGGCGCTGATCACTCGCCTGGTCGAGCTCGCCATGGCCACGCACGGCCGGCGCTCGACGCTGAGCATGGTTCGCTAGCGAATTCGCATGCGGCCAGCGCCCGGGTCTGCACGAGGCCCCCGCGCCCGAGCGGCTTCGCGCTCCGCTCGCTTGGACTCGCCACCGGGGCGTGGGGTTTCGGCCCTCGCTCATGCCACCGGGCAGCCTCGCTGGCCCTGACGCTGGGCTATGCTGGCGACCATGGAGCCGGAGCTCGCAGCGACCGCGACCCCCGAGGGCGAGGGAGCGAGCGGCTCCCCCCCGGGCGCCAGCGAGGCCCTGCCCACGCTCCACCGCGGCGGACAGATCTCGCGCTACCTGCTGCTCGAGCGCGTCGGCGCCGGGGGCATGGGGTTGGTCTGGTCGGCCTATGATCCCGAGCTCGATCGCAAGCTGGCGATCAAGCTGCTGCGCCCGCGCGAGTCTTCGTGTGTGGGCTCGCCCGAGGCCCGGGCCCGGCTGCTCCGCGAGGCCCAGGCCATGGCCCGGCTCAGCCACCCCAACGTGATCGCCGTCCACGACGTGGGCGAGCACCACGGCCAGGTGTTCGTGGCCATGGAGTACGTCGAAGGCGGCACCCTCGACGACTGGCGCCGCCAGGCCGCGCGCCCATGGCGAGCGATCATCGAGCGCTTCGCCCAGGCCGGGCGCGGGCTCGCGGCGGCCCACGGCGCGGGCCTGGTGCACCGCGACTTCAAGCCCGACAACGTGCTGCTCGGCGACGACGGGCGCGCCCGGGTCACGGACTTCGGCCTGGCCCGCTCCCTCGACGGCGAGCCCGACCCGCTGACCCCGACCGACGAGTCCGAGCCCGGCCGGCCCCGCGCCGACACCTTCGAAGACGTCGAGTACAGCAGCTCGAGCGGGCTGCGCTCGGCGCTGACACGCACCGGGGTGATGCTCGGCACCCCGGCCTACATGGCGCCGGAGCAGTTCGACGCCCCGACCCAGGCCGCCGCCCGCGTCGACGCGCGCAGCGATCAATTCTCGTTTTGCGTCGCCCTGTGGGAGGCGCTCTACGACCAGCGCCCCTTCACCGGCCACAGCCTGCGCGAGCTCGGCGAGGCCGTGCGCGCCGGGGACATCGTCGCGCCCCCGGCCGAGGCCCACGTCCCCGGCTTCCTCGAGCAGGCCCTGCGCCGCGGGCTGAGCGTGGACCCCGAGCGGCGCTGGCCCGACATGGAGAGCCTCGTCGCCGAGCTCGAGCGCGACCCCGCCCAGGGCCGCCGGCGCTGGCTGGCCGCTGGAGGTCTGGTCGCCTGCCTCGTCGGTGTCCTGAGCCTCGCCCCGCTGCTCGGCCCGCGACCCCAGCCCGAAGCCGCGCCGCTGTGCCCCCGGGCCGTGCAGCAGCTCGAGGGCGTGTGGGGTCAGGGCCACCGCCGCGTGCTCGAGGCCGCCTACGAGCCGGCCGAGGCCCGCGAGCTCGCCGAGGTCCTCGATCGCTACGCCGAGGACTGGCTCGACATGCACGCCGACGCCTGCGGCGACACCCACCTGCGCGGCGAGCAGTCCGAGCGCATGCTCGACCGCCGCATGCAGTGCCTCGACGAGCGCAAGCGTCGGCTCGCGGCCAGCGTCGAGCTGCTCACCGACACGGCGGCCCGCCCGACCCTCGACGAGGCCGCGCTCATCGTCGGAGAGCTGCCCAGCGTGGCGCGCTGCGGCGACCCCGACTACGTCGACTCGCAGCTGCCCCTGCCCGACGACCCCGCCGCGGCCGAGGAGGTCCTGGCGATCCGCGACGAGATCGCCGTCGCCCGGACCTTGCTCGACGCCAAGCACGGCTCCGAAGCCACCAAGATCTTCGAGGCCGCCCGCCCCCGCGCCGCGGCCCTCGAACAGCGCCCGCTGCTCGCCCAGATCGACGCCGAGCTGGCCGTCGCCACGCTCGAGGGCAGCTCCGAGTCGAGCAGCTCCTGCGAGCAGCTCGAGCGCGCGCTCTTCGAGCTCGTCGAGACCGGCCAAGACGAGCTCGCCGCCCGGGCGGCGATCAAGCTCGTCTTGTTTCGTTCTTGGCGCCGCGCGATGAGCATCGAGGAGATCGAGAGCTGGCTCGCGCTCGTCGAGGCCTGGCACGAGCGCAGCAAGGCCCCGCCCATCGAGCGCGCCCGCGCCCAGCTCGCCGCCGCCCAGGCCTACCACCTCTCCGGCGAGCGCGAGGGTGGCCAGGCGCGGACCATGGCGGCGCTCGAGCTGCTCGGCGTCGACGCGGACTTTGGCGGCCTCGGGGACCTCAGCCTCGGCGAGGCCAACGTCGCCGCCGCGGCGCTGAACATGCTCGGCGTGTGGCACTACCACCACGGGGAGTACCGCGCGATGCTCGAGGCCCTCGAGCAGCTCGACCACCTCCAGCGGATCTACCCGATCCGAAACAAGGCCCAGCGCCTGCTCGTGGTCAACAACACCGCGACGACCAAGTTCAACCTCGGCGAGTGGGGGGAGACCCAGGCCGGCTACGCGAACATGCGTCGGCTGCTCACCGGCGACCGCAGCATCGACGACTTCGACAGCGCCTACCTGCTCACCAATTTCGTCGAGCTGTGGCTCGCCCAGGCCCAGGTCCTCGGCGACGACCCCCGCGATCTCGACGAGCAGCTGATCGCGGACATGCTGCGCATCCTCGGCGTCGCCAATGACGCGAGCCACGACGCCGTCGAGGAGGGGCTCGTGCTCGCGGCGCTGTTCTACATGCGCCGCGGCGAGCTCGAGCGGGCCCACGAACTGCTGGCCCACAGCCCCATGGCCGAGCTCGAGCGCCGCGAGGATCTCGGCAGCGCCCGGCCGATGCTCGCCCACGCCGAGCTCGCGCTGCACGAGCGCGACCCGACCCAGGCCCTCGCGATCTTCGAGCTCGCCGAGCGCCGCGCCCTCGCCAACGGCCCCGCCGAACAGCCGATCGTTGGCCTGGCCAGGACCGGTCAGGCCCAGGCGCTGCTCGAGCTGCGCCGCCCGGCGCAGGCGGACGAGCGCCTCGACGCCGCCATGGCCAGCTGGGATGGGTTGTGGGCCGAGCACGACCCCTACGGGCACCCCTGGGCGACGCTGACCCTCGATCTGATGGTCGCGCGCAGCACCAGGCAGCCCCAGCGCCAGGCCGAGCTGCGCGAGCGCGCGGCGGCCATTCGCGCGCGCCTGCGCCGTGAACTCGAGGGCGGCGGCTCGCCCTCCGCGGCACCGCGCGCACGCTGAACGCCGGCCGCCTCTGCGTCGGCCCAGCGCTCGACCCGGGCGCGCGTCGGCTCGCGGCGCGCGCTTGCCCGCGCTGCGCAAACCAGCCACCCTCCTCCCCCATGCCCGACGCCAACGTCGAGACCGTCCGCGATCCCCAGCCCCAGCGCGTCCTCTCGGGCATCCAGCCCTCGGGGGTCATCCACCTGGGCAACTACTTTGGCGCCATCGCCCAGCACATGGCGCTCCAGCACGAGTTCCCCGGCGAGTGCTTCTACTTCATCGCCGACTACCACGCGCTGACCACGGTCCGCGACGCCGAGGCCCTGCGCAGCAACGTCTTCGACGTCGCGCTGACCTACCTCGCCTGCGGCCTCGACCCCGACAAGGCCCTGCTCTTTCGCCAGAGCGACATCCCCGAGGTCACCGAGCTGACCTGGCTGCTGGCCACGGTCACCAACATGGGCCTGCTCGAGCGCGCCGTGAGCTTCAAGGACAAGGCCGAGGCCGGGATCAAGCGCAGCACCGGGCTGTTCTTCTACCCCGTGCTCATGGCCGCCGACATCCTGCTCTATCAGTCGACCATGGTCCCCGTGGGCAAGGACCAGATCCAGCACGTCGAGATGACCCAGGACATGGCGACCTACTTCAACGAGGCCTACGCCAAGGGCGCCGAGCAGCCGCTGCTGCGCCGCCCCGAGTACCGCCTGTCCAAGGCGCCCTACGTCCCCGGCGTCGACGGGCGCAAGATGAGCAAGAGCTACGGCAACACCTTGCCGCTCTTCGCCAGCGGCAAGCAGCTCAAGAAAGCCGTCGGCGCCGTGGTCACCGACTCCACCGCCCTGGGCGAGCCGCTGACCGTCGAGGGCAACAACGTCTACGCCCTGCTCGAGTTGTTTTGCGAGGCCGACGAGCTCGCCGAGATCCGCGGCTACTTCGAGGCCGGGCGCCGCGGCGACGATCCCTTTGGCTACGGCCACGCCAAGCAGCTGCTCGCCGCCAAGATCAGCGAGCACTTCGCCGACGCCCGCGAGCGCCGCGAGCACTACCAGGCCCACCCCGAGGAGGTCGAGGCCGTGCTCCAGCGCTCGGCCGAGCGCGCCCGCGCCATCGCCCGCGAGACCCTCGACGCCTGCAAGCGCGCCTGCGGGCTGCTGTGAGCGTCACCCTCGTCGGCGGCGAGCGCCTCGCTGGCGAGCTGGCCGCGCTCGCGCCCGTGGCCGAGGCAATCTTTGGCGCCGGCCAGCGCACGCCAGGGTGGTTCGCCCGCAAGCTGCGGCGCGAGGGGGTCGAGGCCCGGCTGTGCACCCTGGCGGTCACCGGCGACGCGCCCTTCACCCGCGAGCGCGTCGTCGGCTACGCCCTGCTCGGACGGGCGGCCTCGCTCGGTGATCGAGCCCGCGGCGCAGGGCTCGGCCTGCTCCCGGCCCTGCGCGGCCGCGGCCTCGGTCGCCAGCTCATCGAGGCGGCCTGCGCCCGCGCCCGCGCCCACGGCTGCGCCCACGTCGAGTTCCTGGCCGAGCCCAGCCCGGCGCGCTGGTACGCGGACCAGGGCTTCGTCGCGCTGCGCGAGGAGCTGACCTTGCTCGTCGAGGCCGAGGCCGACGCCCCCCACCCGAGCTGGGCCACGAGCGAGGACGATCTCCCCGAGGCCGACGCCGCGTGGTCGTGGATCCCCGAGTGCTGGCGACGCACCCCCGCCAGCGAGCGCGAGTGCCTCGTGGCGCACTGGCGCGGTCAGCAGCTGCGCGCGTGGCTGTCCCGCGAAGGCCGGGCCGTCCTCGCCCAGCGCCTCGAGCTCTCGTGCGCGCCCGCGCTGCGAGATCACGAGCGCGATGAGCTGATCCGCGCTGGCGTCCTCGGGCTGGCGGCACACGCTGGCGAGCGCCCCCTGGTGCTCTACCCCTGCCCCGCCTCCGCGCGTTGGCGAGAGGGTCTCGCGAGCGCCGTGCTCCAGCGGGCCTTCGTCATGTCCCGCACGCTGTGACAGTGGACAGGGCCCCGGCCTCGCACTAAGCCGAATTCGTCGGCTCATGGCGAACATTCGAGGCAGGAACACATACATGGTGATGGCCACACTTGCGGCCACATTGACATTGTCGTGCACCATGAACAATCCGGCCTTCAATCCCTCGGATTCGGACTCGGGCTTCGATCTCGACACTGGCGTCGACACCGAGCTCGGCCCGGAGGAGGACGAGCACGAGTGGGGCGAAGAGACAGCCGAAGAGGGCGAGGGCGACGAGGGCGAGGCTGGAAATGGGGATGAGGGTGAAAGTGAGGACGAGAGTGATCCCGACGCTGGAGACGGCGACACCGTCGGCTGTGACACCGCCTTGCTATCCCCGCCAGATCCGGCCATGGCCTGCATCCCCGCCGGCCCTCGGGTGATGGGCTGCGCGCAAGACAACCCCGCCAACTGTGCCCCCGACGAGCTCCCGGCCCACCCCGTCGAGCTGTCGAGCTTCTTCGTGGACCGCTACGAGGTCAGCGTCGACGACTACGCTGCCTGCGTGGCCGAGGGCACGTGCACCAGCTCGGCCGACAAGCAGGGCTGCAACACCCTCGACACCCCCGCGCTCCCGATCAACTGCGTGTCTTGGTATCAGGCGCAGGCTTACTGCCAGTGGCGAGGCAAGCGCCTGCCGACCGAGGCCGAGTGGGAGCGGGCCGCCGCGGGCTCCGGCTCCACCACCTACCCATGGGGCTGGGACGCCCCCACTTGCGAGCGCGCCGTGATCTACGGCTGCGATGGTCTCCAGGCCGTCGACAGCCTCGCCGAGGGGGCCAGCGAAGACGGCCTGCACCACACCATCGGCAACGTCAGCGAGTGGGTCTCCGACTGGCACTCGCCCTCGTACTACGAAGACAGCCCGGTCCACGACCCCGGCGGGCCCGAGGCCGGCAACAGCAAGATCGTGCGCGGGGGCTCCTTCGAGACGGCCTCGCTGTGGGAGCTCGAGGTCTACGATCGCGGGCTCCCCGTCAGCCCGGACCTCCAATCCCCGATGTACGGCTTTCGCTGCGCCGCTTCGCTGGCGCTCTGATCCCCGGGGCCCTCGGCCGGCTATGCTCGGGCGTGGCCGAGGACACCCGAGCGCCCGCGCGCGAGCAGCCGAACCTCGCCTACTACCTCGCCTGCCGGGGTCGCTGGCGCTGCGCCCTCGACATGCAGGTCCGCGACCGCGCCCGCCTGCGCGACAGCGAGATGTCCGTGTTCGACCGCGCGACCCTGCGCCTGGTCTCGGCCTGGCCGGCGTGGCTCGGCCGCCTGCGCCTCGACACCTCCGTGCACTTCGAGGGCCCCGTCGTCGTCCACGCCACCCGGGTGCGCTGGCTGGGGATCCCGATGATGCTCAGCGTCGAGCGCATCGAGCTCGGAGACGACGGGCACAGCTTCACCCTCGCGGGCGAGCAGCGCGTCGCACCGCTGTGGTGGCGCGCCCGCTCCGTCTCCGGCGCGGGCGAGGTCGACGAGGACAGCGCGCACGCGCGCTACAGCCTGACCTGGCTGGGCGCCCCCCTCCATCAGTCCACCGTCCGCGAGGGCGACCGTCTGGCCCTGCGTCAGCGCGGGCCCGGCTTCGAGGGCACCCAACACCTGCGCCGCTTCTCGACAGAAGTCGGCATGAAGAAATCACCATGAAGGGCTCTCCATGCGCACCACGCCCGGAACCTTGCACCTGCTGATCGGCCCCGTCGGCGCGGGCAAGTCGACCTACGCCAGGCGCCGCGCGCTCGAGACCGGGGCGCTCTTTTTCGATCTCGACGCGTGGATGGTCCGGCTCTACGGCGCCGACGAGCGCCCGGCCGAGGGCACCCTCGACTGGTATCTCGAGCGCCGCGAACGCTGCCGCGGGCTGCTCTGGGACACGACCTGCGACGCCCTCGGCTGCGGCGTGGACGTCTTCCTCGAGCTCGGGCTGATCGGGCGAGGCGAGCGTGAAGACTGCTACCGAAGGGCCCGCGCGGAGGACCTCGAGCTGCGCGTCCTCCTGCTCGACGCGCCGAGGGACCTGCGGCGCGAGCGTGTCCTCGCCCGCAACGACGCGCCGGGGCCCTTCACGCAGATCGTCCCGCCGGCTTTCTTCGAGCGGGCCACGGACGCCTGGGAGCCGCCGAGCGCAGACGAGCGCGACGCTTGGGAGATCGTCAGCCTCTGAACCGCCGGCCCGAGCGCATCTCGCGTGCTACCTTGCATCGATGCGCTCTCGCTTCGTGCTCGACTCGCTCTTGAGCGTCACTTGCTTCGCCCTGGCCTGCACGGACGACGCAGACGACACGGGCGACACCCTCGCCGAGGAGAGCGGGACCCAGGACGAGGCGACAGCCGAAGGCACGAGCGCCGAGTCAGAAGATGACAGTGACGACTCGAGCTCCGGCTCCGAATCCGATTCCGACTCCGATTCCAGCTCTGATACCGACGCCGACGCCGACGCCGACGCCGACGCCGATTCCGACGCCGAAGCCGAAGCCGAAGAGAGTGACGAGAGCTCGAGCGAGACCGGCGATCCCCTCGACCCCTGCACCTGCGCCCAGCCCTGGACTTTCGTCGGCGCGCTGACCATCGACGCCGCCAACCCGGCCCAGCTCGAGCCCTGCCTGACCCGCATCGAGGGCAACCTCGACGTCGGCAACGTCGCGGGCCCCGAGGCCCTCGCGGGCCTCTCACACCTGCGCGAGGTCACCGGCCTGACACTGATCGACGACACCCCGCTGACCGACCTCGAGCCCTTCTCCTGCCTCGAGTCCGTCGCCAGCAACCTCTTCATCACCGACAACGACCACCTGACCAGCCTCCACGGCCTCGAGCGCCTCTCCCTGGTCAACAACCTCACCATCCAAAACAACCCCGCGCTCACCGATCTCAGCGGCCTCGAAGGTGAGATCAGCAGCACGGGCTTGCTGGTGTTAGCGAACAACAACGCCCTCGTGCACCTCGACGGCCTCACCGGCCTGAGCGGCGCGTTCAACTCGGTGCGCCTCTACGGCAACGCCTCGCTCGTCGACCTCCAGGGCATCGAGGGTCTGTTCAGCGGCGTCGTCCCCCGCCAGCTCGAGATTCACGACACCACCGCCCTCGTCAGCCTGTCCGGCCTCGAGCAGCTCGTCGACGTCCCCCGCTTGCTGCTCGAGAACGTCGACGGCCTGAGCGAGCTCGACGCGCTCGGCGGCCTCGAGCACATCGGCGACCTTCGCCTGTTCGAAAATGACCTGCTCACCGATCTCGGCGGCCTCGACAGCCTCGCGGCGGTCGAGTGGATGTTCATCCGCGACAACCCAAACCTCACCACCTTGGCCGGCGCCCCCGCGCTGACCGACATCGACCACCTCGAGCTGACCCGCAACCCCGCGCTGGTCGACTTCATGGACCTGAGCGCCGCGGCGATCCAGGCCCAGCGAGTGATCCTCGACGACGATGATCTGCTCACGGGTCTGCCCGAGTTCACGGGCGTCAGCGAGAGCCCCGTGTACCTGAGCATCGCGCGCTGCGACGGGATCGACGGCCTCGAGGACCTCGCCGCGATCACCAGCCTTGGCGGCCTCGAGGTGACCGAAAACCCGCACATCGACTCACTCGCGGGCCTCGAGCAGCTCGGCGACATCAACCGACTGATCATCTCCAACCAGCCGGAGATCACCGAGCTGAGCGCGCTCGCCAACCTCGACACGATCCAAGGCTGGCTCGAGCTTCGGGGCACCGGGCTCGTCGATCTCGCCCCTCTGGCTGGGCTCCAGACCCTCGGCAACCTGTGGCTCGAGCAAAACCCCGCGCTCGCCTCGCTCACGGGGCTCGAGCAGATCAACGTGATCCCGGGCGACGCCAGGCTGTCCGCCAACCCCTCGCTCCTCGATCTCCACGGCCTTTCTGGGCTGCAGGAGGTCGGCGGGGCTCTCGAGCTGGGCGCGTGCACGATCACCGAGTTCAACAACCAGGGCTCGGCCACGGGCACCCCGGCGCTGCACAGCCTCGCCGGGCTCGACCAGCTCGAGCACGCCGAAGGCCTGCTGATCGCCGGAAACTCGCAACTCACCAGCCTCGCCGGCGCCCCAGCGCTGACCAGCGTCGGCGAGCTCGACATTCACGACAACGCCAACCTCAGCGCGGCAGAGATCGACGCCTTCATGGCCGCCATCGACATCTCCGAGGCCAGCGTCTGCGACCTGGGCAACTTCGACTGCGACTGGTGTCAAAGCGGCTTCATCCCCCAGTGATCCGACACTGACCCGAAACTGGACCCCCCCTGAGGGCGCGCTCACTCGCAGTACTGCGCGGCGCCCAGGGAGCAGGCCCGGGCGTAGAAGCGCTTGGCGTCGCGCTTGCTCTTGCGCACTCCCTCACCCTGCTCGTGGAGCTTGGCCATGCCCACGCAGCCAAAGGCGTAGCCCTGATCGCAGCCGCTCTCGTAGCGAGCGCGGGCTTGCTCGGGGTCCGCCGCGACCCCGCGCCCGCGGTGATAGGCGAGGCCCAGCCACACGCAGGCCACGGGCTCGCCCGCCGCACAGGACGCGTCCAGCAGCTCGAAGGCCCGGGCGTAGTCCGGCTCGACGCCGGTGCCGGTGATCAAGATCTGCGCCTCGTGGGTGCAGGCGACGGTCGCCCCGGCCGCGCAGGCCTTGGCGTAGCGATCCACGGCGGCCGCGAAGTCCCTGTCCACGCCCAGGCCGCGCATGTAGTAGGCCCCGAGCACCATGCAGTCTTCGGGCGCGCCGGCCTCGCAGGCGGTCTCGCGCAGGGATCGGCCGCGAGCCCACAGCGCCGCGGCGTCCTCGGCTCGGGCGGGCTCGTCCTCGAGCCAGGTCGCCAGGACCTCGCAGCCTTGCTGATCCCCGAGATCGCAGGCGTAGCGGAAGTAAGCCTCGGCCGTGCTCCGGTCCTGCTCGACCTGCCAGCCGAGGGCAAAGATCTGCCCCGCCAGGGTGCAGCCCGAGGCGCTGCCCTCCTGACAGCCGTAGCGCGCCAAGTCTATGGCGAGCTCCGAGTCCCCGACCTCGCCCTGTGGCCCGTCGATGAACGAGACCGAGAGCGCCGTGCAGGCGTCGGGGCTGCCCAGCTCGCAGCCGCGTCGCCAGTAGCGCGACGCGCCCTGGCCAGGGCTGGGCGACTCCGCCAGGTGTAGGCCGACGCGGTAGCAGCTGCGCCCATCGCCGGCCCGGCAGGCGTCGGCGAGCAGCGCCGCGCCGCCGTCGCGGTCGACGGGGAAGCCCAGGCCCTCGAGGTGCATCCAGCCCAGGTTGCCGCAGGCCACGGCGTCCCCCGCCTCGCAGGCCGTGGCGAAGAGCTCACCGGCCCGGCCGAGGTCGCGCTCGACCCCCGCGCCCAGGGAGTAGAGCAGGCCCAGGCCGCCGCAGGCGTAGGCGTCCCCTGCCCGGCAGCCCTGCTCGTAGAGCGCCGCCGCGGCGGCCTGGTCGACGGCCACGCCGATGCCCGAGACGTGCGCCGCGGCCAGGGTCGTGCACCCCCGGGCCTCGCCGAGCTCGCAGGCCTCGCGCAGCCGCCGGGCGCCGCCCTCGACGTCGGCGGGGATCCCATCGCCGAGCAGCTGCGCCACGCCCAGGTGCACGCAGGCATAGAGATAGCCGCCCGCGCAGGCCCGGTCGTCGTAGCTCGCGGCGAGCGAGGGATCCTCGACGCGGACCAGCTCCCCGCGACCGACGCAGGCCTCGAGGTCCCCCCAGTCGCAGGCCCGGCCGTAGAGCGCATCGGCGAGCTCGAGGTCGGCGGGCACGCCCACGCCCTGGACGTGGAGCAGCCCGAGCGCCGCGCAGCTCGACGCCTGCTCCTGGGAGCACTCCTCGCGCAGGTACTCCACCCCGCGGGCGAGCAGCAGCTTGGACACCCCGGGGTTTTCGAATTCGACGAGCTCGCCCAGGCCCACGCAGGCCCGGCCCTCGCCCGCGTTGCAGGCGCTCTCGTAGAGCCGGCTGGCGCGCTCGCGATCCTCTGGGACGCCGATCCCAAACTCGTAGCTCGACCCCAGATAGGTGCAGCCCCCGGGGTAGCCCGCCGAGCAGGCGCGCTCGAAGAGCGCGACGGCCCGACCCGGATCGCGGGCGGTGCCGATCCCCACGGCGAACATCCGCCCGGCCGCGAAGCAGGCCTCGGGCTCGGCGCTCGAGCACCGGCGCTCGCAGCTCAGGGGATCGTCACAGGCGGCCACCGGCGGCTTGCAGCCGAGGGCCACCAGTCCGAGGATCAGAGGAGCGCTCCGGAGCCTGCCCATGCCCCCCGAGGATACCCGAAGCGCTCCCCTCCGCGGGAGACCGATACAATGCCCTCGCCCATGCCCTCTCGCCCTCGCCTCGTCCCCGCGGCGCTCTCGTGGGCGCTGAGCCTGAGCGCGCCAGCCCTGCTCGCGCCGGGGATCCTGGGCTGCGCCGGCAGCCCGAGCGCGTGGCCGGAGGACGGCAAATTCGACGATCACAGCGTCGCCCGCCTGCGCTCCATCGAGCACTTCGAGACCCTCGCCGCCCGCAACGAGACGGGCGCGGCCGTGGTCAAATTCGTGATCGTCGGGTTTGGAGATCCGCACCAGCAGATCCGCTACCTCGACGGCCGCTTCTACGAGTTTCACGACCAGTGGTACTGGTTTCGCCTCGCCAACGGGCACCGGGTCCCCGGCGCGCGCGGGCGGCCGCTGACGGACCAGCACTTCGAGTCCGTCGCGGCGGTCACCGAGTGGTCTCGGACCAAGCGCGCGCCCTTGCCCCTGGGCCTGCGGACCGTCGACGAGCGGCTCTACTCCGACTACTTCTACGAGATCGCCGTGCACCGAGAGCAGCGCGTGCTGGGCATCGGCACCTTGATCCACCTGCCCGCGCGCAGCCACCCTCAGCCCCGCGAGGCGCTGTGGGCCTTCGAGCTCGAGTACGCCGACGAGGTCGATAGCGGGGCGCTCGAGCGCTTCTTCTCGGCCCTGGGTGAGAGCCTGCCCCCGGCGATCGCCGAGGACCTGCGCTTCATCGCGCGCTCCCCCGCCCAAGAGCAGCTCGTGAACCGCCTGCGCGCCCGCGACAAGCCCCTGGCCGACAAGCTGCTGACCTACGCCGAGCTCGCCGTCCCCGGCGAGATCCAGGTCTACAACCCCGGGCTGATCGCCGGGCGCCTGCGCAAGCTCCCGGCGGATCCTCAGCAGGCCGCGGCGCTGCTCGCCTCCGGGGACGAGGGCGCGATCTGGATGCTCGCTCGCGTCCCCGACGAGCTGCCCACGGGCGCCGGGCTGCTCACCGGCGTGCCACAGACCCCCCTGGCCCACGTCAACCTCCTCGCCCGCGACCGCGGCATCCCCAACGTCTACCTGGGCGGGGTCATGGACGATCCCCAGCTGGACTCGCTGGCCCGGGTGCACGCGCCGGTGGTCCTGCTCGCCGAGCCCGGCGGGGTCCTGCGCATCGAGCCGATCAGCGAGGGCGCCTACGCCCGCTGGCGAGGGCTGCGAGCGAGCGCGCGCGCCCCCACGCTCACCGCCGTGGATCCGGCGGCGTGGCCCTACACTCTCGACCTCGACACGGTCGACCTCGCGGAGGTCCCCGCGCTCCGACCGGCGATCGGCGGCAAGTCGGCCGGCTTTCCCTTCCTGCGCGCGGCCAAGGTCGAACGCCCCGAGCGCCCGCTTGCGATCACCGTGCGCGCCTACGCAGAGCACCTCGCCGCGCTCCGTCCGCTGATCGCCGCGGCCCTCGACGAACCCAGCTTCGACCGTGACGGACGCCTGCGCTACCTGCTGCTCGAGGGCCGCGAAGACTTCGAGCAGCGCTTCTCGAGCGCAGCCGACCGCCGCTGGTTGGCAGACTTCGACGCTGCCCACGAAGACGCCTCGGACAAGGATCCCATCGCGGCGCTCCTGGCCCGCGGCGGCGTCAAGCGGGCGATCCGCGACGCGCCCCTGGACCCCGCGGCCGCGGCCGCGATCACGGACGCGCTCACCCAGCACTTTGGCCACTTCGCCGCCAACCAGGGCCTGCGCTTCCGCTCGTCGAGCACGGTGGAGGACGTCGAGGGCTTCTCTGGCGCGGGGCTCTACGACTCGAACACCGGCTTCTTGCACCCCGAGGCCCAGGCCAGCAAAAAAGACCGCAAGCGCAGCGTGGCCTGGGCGCTGCGCAAGACCTGGGCGTCCTACTGGAGCTTCGAGGCCTTCGAGGAGCGACGGACCGCCGGCGTCGACCACCTCGCCGGCAACATGGCCGTGCTCGTCCACGCCCGCTTCGATGACGCCCTCGAGCGCAGCAACGGCGTGATCACCTTGACCCTCGACCTCGGCGAGGACCGCCGCGGCGCGCTCCAGCGCCCTGCCCCGGCGATCGCCGACATGGAGGTCGACGTCCAGCTGGGCGCCCTGAGCGTGACCAACCCGCCCCCCGAGCGCGCGGGCGAGGTCCTCCCCGAGGTCTCTCGCGTGACCCGAGACGCCCAGGGCCGCGTGGCGATCAACCGGCTCGCCGCGTCCACGGAGCTCCCCGCGGGCGCGCAGATCCTCGACGACGTCGCGCTCATCGAGCTCCTCGACGCGACCACCGCCGTGGCCGAGCGCTGGCTCGCCGCCGAAAACCGCGAGCTCGACCACCCTCGCGCCCGCGGCAGCGTGACCTTGGACCTCGAGTTTCGTGCCCTCGCGCCGGGCTGGCCGGCCTACGCCAGCGGCGAGCAGGCGCCGAGCCGCGTGGTGATCAAGCAGGTCCGCAGCCTGGACCCCGGCCTGCCCGCGGGCAGCGAGCGGCTCCTCGACCAGCCCTTGCCCCGAGACCTCCTCGCCCACGCCGACCGCGTCGAACAACGCAAGTGCCAGAGCGGCCGCGCCTTCGTCCAGGTGGTCGAGCTGTTCACGGATCCCATGGCCGCCCATGACCTCGGCCACGCGAAGGAGCCCTTTCTGGCGCGGATCGGCGTCCGTGCCGAGGGGCTGCCTGGTGGGTCCAGGCACTTCGACCTCGACCACCAGGAGTTCATCGCCGTGAGCCACGGCCGGCTGGACCAGGGCATGCCCTGGTCACTGCGCGTCGACCTCGAGCCCACCGTGGTCCCGGCCGTTGGCATTGGCGTGGACCGCATCGAGCTCGAGGCGGGGTTGCTGCGCCTCTTTCTAGACGGACACCTGATCCTGGAGGAGCCAGCCCCCTGCACCCTCGAGCTGATGCTGAGCACGCCGCAGGTCTACCTGCGCTCGCTGCTGCCCGCTCAATGAGACGCGTGCATATGGCCAAACTTCGGGCCACTTCCAGCAAGCCAAATGCAACAGCGCCACCAGCGCACACTCGTCCCAACCCGCCCCCCTCGGCCCGTGGTCGGTTTCGCCATGGACTGCTAGGGTCCCGCCGATGTCCGCCCTCACGCGCGCCGCCGTCTTGCCCCTGAGCCTGTCCTTGCTCACCAGCTTCGCCTGCAAAGACCAGGTCGACGCCAAGGTCGAGGAGGCCAAGGCCAAGCACGACTACGTCGAGACCCCCAAGCCCCCGCCGGACGAGGGGCCCCCGGTCATGAAGGGCCACACCGCCATCGAGCGCGAGCCCCTGGCCGAGGAGCGCCACTTCGCCAAGCTGCGCCAGCTGACCTTCGGGGGCGAGAACGCCGAGGCCTACCTCAGCTTCTCCGAGGAGAAGCTGATCTTCCAGAGCACCCGCGACGACCTGAAGTGCGACCAGATCTTCACCATGGATCTGCAGGGCAACGACGTGACCATGGTCAGCACCGGCAAGGGCCGCACGACCTGCGCCTACTTCCTGCCCGGCGACGAGCGCATCGTCTACGCCTCGACCCACGCCGCCGCCGACGACTGCCTGGCCAACCCCGACCGCAGCAAGGGCTACGTCTGGAAGCTCTACGACGAGTTCGACATCTACGTGGCCAACGCCGACGGCAGCGACCCCAAGGTGCTCTCGGCCTCGCCGGGCTACGACGCCGAGGCCACGGTCTCGCCCAAGGGCGACAAGATCGTGTTCACCTCGACCCGCGACGGTGACCCCGAGCTCTACCTGATGGACATCGACGGTCAGAACGTCCAGCGCCTGACCGACGCCCCCGGCTACGACGGCGGGGCCTTCTTCAGCCTCGACGGCAGCAAGATCGTCTGGCGAGCCAACCGCCCCGAGGGCGAGGAGGAGCTCGCCAAGTACCAGGAGCTGCGCACCGAGGGCCTGGTCCGACCCACGGCCCTCGAGCTCATGGTCATGAACGCCGACGGCAGCGACAAGCGAGTGATCACCGACAACGGCGCGGCCAACTTCGGGCCGTTTTGGCACCCCGACGGCAAGCGCGTGATCTTCTCCAGCAACCTCGGCGAGGAGAGCGGGCGCGAGTTCGACCTGTTCATCATCGACACCACCGCCGAGAAGCCCGAGCCCGAGCAGGTCACCCACAGCCCCGAGTTCGACGGCTTCCCGATGTTCACCCGCGACGGCAAGCAGCTGATCTTCGCCAGCAACCGCGACCACGAGAAGGACGGCGAGACCAACGTCTTCGTCGCCGACTGGGTCGACTGATCAGGCTCGCATGAAGCGCTCGGCGTAGGGAAAGTCCGAGCCGAGCGCGTCGAGGCCCGCGAGCATCTGCGCGTCGAGGGCCTCGGCGTGGGCCGGGGAGAGAAACTCCCCGCTGTCCCCGGCTCGACCCGCGCGGACCATCTGCCCCCGGCGCGAGCCCGTCAGCAAGGGCATGCGCGGGGGCGCGAAGCAGGACTCGTGGGCCTTCATGTAGGCGAAGCCTCCGCGGCGGACGACCTCGGCCCGCTCCTCGGCGGTGAGCTTCACGTCCATGAGCGCCGCGATCGCGTCCACCGAGGCGCCCAGGTCGGCGCCGAGGTCCGCGTAGAAGAGCAAGCGAGTGTTGGGCCGCTCGCGCCAGCGCCAGTAGCCGTCCGCGTGCGCCGGCCAGTCGGTGATGAAGGAGCCCGGGCGCAGCATGTGCTCGATCCACTCCTGCGGGCTGACGTGCTCGCGCAGGCCAAAGACCCCCGTCAAGAAGTAGTAGGCCGAGACCAGGATCTCCTTGGGGTCCCGGACCACGCACAGGTAGCGCGCCTTGGCTGACCAGGGCACGTAGTCGGCCTCGAGGGCGGTCTTGATCGCCCGCATCTTCGCGGGCGCGCTTGTCCATGGGCCGGGGTCCTCGAGGCCCACGACCCCCGGCATGCGCCCGTCGGGCCAGGGCACGAGGTGGTGAATGTGGCGAAACTCGGCCGCGCCGCGGTTGGCGATCTGGGTGACCAGCTGCATCGCCCAGTTGGTCCCGGACTTGGAAAAGCAGGTCACGAACACGTCGTGGGCCTGGGGCTCGTAGCCGGCGAAGACCGCCGGCTTGCGGTCCTTCGAGGCCATGCGCTGAAGCATCGCCATGAGCACCGGGACGCCATGGCCGAGCCTGCGGCCGGCGCGAATGAACAGCTGCATGGGCAGCAGCGGGCTCAACAAGGGCGCCGTTTCGTGCATCGCTGGTTCCTCTCCCAACCCCGAGGTGGGGTGACTCGAGTCTACAGCAGCGCGCCGGCTCAGCGAGGATCGAGTCGTCTCAGCGCTCGCCCCGCTCATCCGCGACGGGCCTCACCACCTTCGCCACCTTTGCGATCCGGGCCTCGACCGCCGCCGGCGGGACCTCGCGCTGGCGAACCTGGGCGAACTTGTCGGCGAAGCTCTCGGGGTTTCCCCAGCCGGGCTCCTCGTAGCGAGCGCCCGAGCCCGGATCCACGCGGGCGTCGCAAAACCAGCTCTCGAGCGCCGGCGGCTCCGCCCGCGGATCCGCGGGGATGCTGGTGTGCACGTGGTCCGCAGGCACGCGCAGATAGGCCCTATCTGCGCTATCGCCACCCGCGCCGAGATAGGAGGCGAAGGCCATGGCGCGCTCGTCGAGGCGCAGTCCCACGGCGGCGCTGTCGACCGCCACCGCGCCGGGGGCCAGCAAGAAGCGCTCGAGCTTGCTGCGCACGACCACCGCCCGCAGCGCCTGGCCGCGGCCAAGGACGCTGTCGACGATCACACAGTCGCGCACGCTCCCATCCTCGGGGACCCGCGAGTCCCCGGCGATCCAATTGCCAAAGCGATCGCGGCGGACCTCGGCCGGATCGTCGAGCAGCGCCAGGGCCCGGGCAAAGTCTCCGCGCGCGCCGGGATCGACCAAGCTCGCGTAGACCGCCCGGGCCTGGGCGAGCTGGCCGATGTCCCCCCAATACAGGCCCTCGCCGAGGTCGATGGCCGCGATCCGCAGGGGATGGCCGCGCTCCGCCTCGATCCGCCCGCGCAGCATGCGAACGCGCTCGTAGAAGTCGGGGCAGCGCTCGAGCAGCGCGCGCAGGGCCGGATCCCGGGCTCGCTCGGCGGCCCAGGCCGCGGGCTCGTGGGTCAGGGCCTCGAAGAGGTAGCCGTCGACGTCGAGCCAGCCCGAGCAGTCGGCGAACACCGCCTCGGCGTGGCGCAAGAACAGATGCGAGAACGCGGGGCTGCCCGTGTGCACGTGGGCCCGGGCCGCGTCGCTGCTGTCGGGGTCGAGGCCCAGGCGCGCGAGCAGCTCGGCCCGCGGGCGCCGGCGCAGCTGGGTGATCAGGTCGCCGGTCTGCGGATCCACGTGCAGCCACTCCTTGTTGCGAGCGAGCTCCTCGGTGATCGGCGAGGACGCGCCAAAGCGCAGGGCGTCGACCTGGCTGAGATCGCGGTCGAGGGCCGCCAGCGCCCGGGCGGCGATCTGCGGCTCGTCTCCCCACTTCCAAGCCACGCCGCGAAAGCCGAGGCGCTCGAGGGTGTGGGCGATCAGCGTCCAGGTCCACAGCGACGCGGTCGCCCCCTCGAGCCGGATCGGGCCGTGGGGGCCGCGGATCCGCAGCGGTACGGGCAGCAGCGGCTTGATGCCGTGCAGGCGCTGGGTCAGCGGGCTCAGGCGCGTGCCCTTGCCCGGGAGCATGATGCCCAGGGCGACGCGATCGCGGTCGAGGGCCCCCTCGGCGTGGTGCGCCCGGTGGGCGTCGAGCAGCCCCAGCAGCTGGCCGCGGCGCGTACGCTCCTCGTGAACGAAGATCTCGCAGCTCCCGTCGGCGCAAAAGAGCGCCGGGCTCAGGGCCGCGAAGCGCTCGGCGATCGCCGGTCCATCGCCGCTGTTGACGATCGCCAGGACCTGCGCCGGCCCGGCGCAGCGCGGCGCCAGCTCGCGCAAGGCCGCGAGGTTTCGCCACAGCCCCGCCTTCGCGCCTTCGCGCTCACCGTCATCGTCATCATCGGCGCGAGCCCGCGGCGTCTTCGCCTGCGCCGACGCCTCCTCCACGCCCCGCGTCTCATCGCCCGCCGGGGCTCCACCTGCGGCCTCGGGATTCGCCGCGTCGAGCTCTCCTGCGCCGGGGATCCAGACCTGCAAGACCTCGACCTCGCCGCGGCCTTCTCCGTCGTCATCCCCGTCCCCCTCTCCCTCATCACCCCCCGCCTCGAAGCACAACATCGCCGCCCCCAGCTGCGCCGGCAAGAGCAGCGACTCCCCTGCCCCGGCGCTCCCCCACGGCTCGGACTCCCCCTCGAGCACCACCGCGACCCGCCCACGCAGGACGTGCAGGGTGCTCACCGAGTCCGGCCGGGCCACGGCCACGCGCTGGCTCGGCGTGGGTCGCAGGTGCTCGACCACGAAGGCCGGGCAGGCGATCGAGCGCCAGGCCCCGGGGCGCCCAGGGATCGCCCGCGGCGCGACCACGAAGTCCGCCGGGTCACTCGCCTCGAGGTTCATGGTCGAGATCGCCTGCTCGATGGCCAGCTCGCGCATGGGGAAGCGCAGGTGGTCCCAGGCGCGAAAGGTCGGCCCCGGGCGGCGAACCTCGAGCACCAGCATCGAGCGCCCCTCGAGGTTGCCCAGGGCGTGGACCTCGGCCGAGGGCGTGCTCGCGCTGATCGCCTGCGGCGGGTTGGCGTTGAAGATCACCTGACCCGGCTCGACGGGCAGCGCGTTGAGTCGGCCCAAGGTCCGGTGGACCAAGGCCACGAGCTCGCCCAGCCGCTCGCCCAGGCGCGGGCGGTCTTCGGCGCGGCGCAGCTGCGGCGCCAGGGCATCGACCAGGGCATCCACCGGCCCGCTCAGACCCGCGGCCAAGCTCGCCTGGAGCGCGCGCGGATCCACCTGCGGATCCAGGAGCTCGAGCAGCGCCTGCTGACCCTGGCGACCGGCGAGCAGCTCCGCCGCGAGGGCCTCGCCATCCACCCGCTCGCGAAAGCCCAGGCGCAGCGTGGCACCGGGCTCGCGCTCGATGACGACATAGACCTCGGGGCTGGCCGGCGGGTGGGTCTGGACCGAGAGCAGCGCCGCCACGTCCAGGGTCTTGGGCAACAGCGGCAGCCGCGGACCGTGGGCCGCGAAGAGCTCCGCCCCGAGCAGCTCCGCCCCCACGAGGCCGAGCAGCTCCGGCAAGGGCATGCTGGATCCGTCCGCGAAGACCACCGTCGAGGGGTGGGCCGCGGCCTCGGGATCCGAGGGATCCGCCGCGACCTCGAAGGCCTCGCCATAGCGTGTTTCGCCCGCGTCGGCGTCCAGACCCTTGTAGCGCAGCAGCGCTCGCCCGCCCCACGGCCGCTCGACGAGGTTGTCTCGGCGCAGACGGATCGGGCTCGCGCACAGGGCACGCGAGGCTGCGCGATCACCCGCGCGCAGAGCAGTTGCAAAGGTCGCCTCGTGCTCGCGCATGCGCCCAGAGTATCGCGGCAGATCCTCGACGCGACGAGCAGCCAAGCTCGACTTCGCGCAGCTTCGCCCGCGACCCAATTGCGACGCATACTCGGATCCTGCGCCCTCGCGCTGCGCGGGCACCTTGGAGACTGAACATGCGTCTGAAACCCAACCCTCTCGCCCTGACCCTGCTGCTCTTGCCCCTCTCGCTGTCCGCCTGCGCCGATCGGGTCGGCTTTGGCGAAGACACGACGGCCGACGACGAGATCGGCGGAAGCGGCGAGAGCGAGACCCTCGACGGCTCCGAGGACAGCCAAGACACCCTCTCCACGGGCTCGGGCGAGAGCGAGAGCGAAGGCGAGTCCGGCTCGGCCGACACCAGCTCCGAGTCCGGCTCCGGACCCGACACCAGCGAGAGCGAGTCGGGCTCCGAGTCCCTCGATACCAGCTCCGAGTCCCTCGACACCAGCTCCGAGTCCCTCGACACCAGCGAGAGCGAGTCGGGCTCCGAGTCCCTCGACACCAGCGCCGAGTCCCTCGACACCAGCGCCGACACCGACCCCGGCCTGTGCGCGGGCGCCTGCGGCAGCCCCGGCTGCGGCGACTGCCCCGAGGGCCCGCACGCCGACGTCGGCGGCAGCTACGAGATCGACGCCACCGAGGTCCGGGTCAGCGACTACGCGCTGTTCATCGACGCCGCCTACGACCCCGCCGCGCTCCCCGAGACCTGCGCCTGGAAGGAGGGCTTCGTCCCCGACAACTGGACCACCCAGCTCGACGACGACCTCGCGCTGCCCGTGACCTACGTGGACTGGTGCGACGCCTCGGCCTACTGCGCGTGGTCCGGGGGCCACCTGTGCGGGCGCATCGGTGGCGAGCCCGCGGCGCTGGACGAGCTCGACGACGGCAACCAAAACGAGTGGTACCGGGCCTGCTCCAACGGCGGCACCCAGGAGTACCCCTACGGCGACAGCTACGACACCGCGGCCTGCAACGGCACCGACCTCGGCGTCGGCGAGAAGGTCCCCGTGGGCTCCCTGGAAGGCTGCGAGGGCGGCGTGAGCGGGATCTTCGACATGAGCGGCAACGTTTGGGAGTGGACCAGCGCCTGCGAGAGCGCGGCCGACACCCCCGACAACGACGAGCAGTGTCGCTACCGCGGCGGCTCCTACTTCTCCGGCGAGACGGTGCTGCGCTGCGCCGTCGACGGGACGCGCGCCCGCGACTTTCGCAACAGCAACACCGGCATCCGCTGCTGCTACTGATCCGCGTCCCCCACATCACCGAGCCGGGCGGCGATGCGCTCGAAGACCACCCGGATCCGCCGGCTCGTCCGCAGCTCGCGGTGGCAGGTCAGCCACGAGGGAAAGACGAAAGGAGCGATGTGCTCGGGCAGCACCCGGCGCACCAGCGGCTCGGGCTCGCCGACCTCCTCCATCATCGCGCACATGCCCACGCCCTGCTTGACCAGGGCCCACTGCACGAGGTGGTTGGCGCTGCGCACCGGGAAGCGCTCGCGCCCGACCTCGAGCCCGAGGGTGGCGAGGGCCGCGATGAACTGCCCGACCTCCTCGAAGCCGATGATCTCCGCCCGCGCCGCCAGCTCCTCTGGGGTCTGCGGATCCCCGATGCGCGCGAGGTAGTCGGGCGAAGCGTAGAGCCACGCGCGGCTGTCCCGGAGCTTGCGGGCGATCAGCTCGGGGCCCTGCGGGCGAAAGTTGCGGATCGCAACGTCGGCCTCGCGGCGCTGGAGATCCGTTGTCTGGTTGGCGGCGACGATCTCGATCTCCAGCTCGGGGTGATCCCGGCGCAGCTCGGCGACGACCCCCGGCAGTAGATAGGCCGAGATGACCTCGCTGGCCGCGACGCGCACGACCCCCGCCAACGCCAGGGACTGACCCGCCGCCGCCAGCGACACCCGCGTGGCCGCCTCGGACATGGCCCGGACGTGCTCGACCAGCTCGAGGCCCGCGGCCGTCAGCTCGAGGCCCTTGCCCACCCGCTCGAACAAGGTCACGCCCAGCTCCTCCTCGAGGGCGGCGACCTGACGACCGAGGGTCGGCTGCGCCACGCCCAGGGCCCTTGCGGCCGCCGAGAAAGTCCCCTCTTCGGCCGTCACGAGGAAGGCCCGGGCCCGGTTCCAGTCAAAGGCGACGCTCTGCCAGTCCATGCAAAACCGCATGGTACCGATGCAGATATCGAAATTGAACCTTCATCCTCGCATGGCTATCTCTAAAAAGCGCGAGGGAGACGAACTCGCGTGATGTCCGCCGCGCGCATCGCCCCGCGCGTCGACAGCGCTCCTCGGGCGAATCGGAGTCAACGAGATGGAAAAAGTCTGCATCATCGGCGCCTCGGGCAAGCTCGGGCAATACATGATCGAACACGCCCTGGCCCGCGGCTATGAGGTCGTCGGCGTGTGCCGGGCCCAGAGCGTGGACAAGCTCGCCCGCTTCGCCGACCGGATCACCGTGGTCCCGGGGGCGACCAACGATCCCGCGGTGATCCAGCGCGCGGTCGCAGGCTGCGACGGCGTGCTCACGGTGCTCGTCCCCTGGGGCGTCCACGGCTACTCCACCGGCACCGCCCAGGCGGTGCTCGACCACGCCGAGCCCCACGCCCGGCTGATCTTCTCGTGCGGTTGGCACATCACCCGCGACGGCAAGGACCGCTACGGCCTCGGCTTTCGCGCCTTCGTGTGGCTCTTTGGATTGATCGCTCGACTCGTCCGCGCCGCCGACATCGACGACCAAGTCGAGGCCTGCCAGCGGATCTTCGCCAGCGACCGGCGCTGGACCGTCGTGCGCGGCAGCGGCCTCGAGGAGGGCGAGAGCGAGGGCCTGCCGGTGTGGAGCCGCCACGTCGGGGATCCGGTGCTCGCCAGCAACCTGACCCGCCGCGTGGACTTTGCCCTGTTCATGGTCGAGGCCCTGCGTGACGATGGGCTGGTCCAGGAGACGCCAGCGATCGTCGGCCGCCGCTCGCCCTCGGCCCAGGGCTACGCGCCGGATCACGGGCAGCAGGCGCTCGCGGCCTAGACCCGCACCAGGTACGCGCCATGGGGTCGAAGTGGACGCGGCCGTGGGCATGAAGCCCGAGGGATCCGTGCGCGCCAGCGGCTGGTTGAGGACTTGGGGTTCGGCCTGGCCCATTCAGGTCTTCGAAGGCCTCTGCTTCCTGCCTCATGGGTCTTGTATCGTAGCTCCGGAAACCGAGGGGGCCCTACTCTTTGTGCATTTTTTTCAACTGATCAAGTGTCAATTCTCCTGAATTCCACTTCTGAGCCAGGAGGATACCTTCATTCTGACGACTTACCTCTGCTTGCATCAACTCATGTTCCGACACCCTTGCATCTCGATTGAATGTTCGAGCGCCAGTATCAGCCTTCTCGTGTATTCCCATGTCGACACTGTCAAATGCGAGAGATGAGATATCGAGGCACAAAGACTCGTCTTTCGAATCCGCAAATTGAAGAGTCAGTTCGATGGCTGCGGAGGCATCGAGTGCTCGAGATGCGTTGGTGGAGCAGAAGTCTTCGGTTTCTGGCTCTTGATCTGCCACTAGACTAGTCATTTTCTCGATTTTTTCTTTCGAGATTTCTTGACCTGCGAGGTGGCTCCAGAGCATGTCAAGTGCATTGCGCAGCACTTTTACATCTCCCCACCCCTCAGCTGTACTAAATTCATGGTAACGAGGCAGCATTCGTTCACAGCATGATATGGAGAACGCAAGTTGCTCGGATGCGTTGAGTTCTTTTATTTTGTTGAATATGTCTTGTTTTTTCGGCATGTCTTTCCTACCGTAGTGGGCTCAGGGTTTGAACTCCCTCAGCTTTGAGAGAGGATGCGCAATTTCCACATGTTGGTCGGCTTGCAGCGGTTCCTGTAGGCGTCAAGCCAAGTTCCCGGGCTGTGGCCAGCCCTGTTGTTTCTGCATGTCCAAGGCCAATCCCTTCAATTTCGCCTTGGTGAAGAGCCGCACGCTGGGATGGACGTAAGCTGCGTTCGCTAGAGCTGACTATCCGCGTTCCTTCTTTTGTCTCCGTGACAGCAATCGTTGTTCGCCGGCGTGTTGGTTCAGGAACGAGATCATGGATTTCTTTTGCTCGGGTAGCTGCATCAACATTTCCCTTCTTCCCTTTACGCTTAATGGACCCCGCGATCAAGATCTCCCCGCCGTCCTCCGCCAGTTCCCGCACCGCCTTGCGCTGCCCTACGTGCAGGATCCCCCAGCGCAGCGCGCCGCCCACCATCTCGACGTCTCCCGAGAGGAAAAACATCGCCAGCTCCACCGAGACGACCACGTGCGTCGGTGGGTCTTGCATCGTAGCGATCACGCGTGCGCCTGCCTCCTGTGAGACCTCCAGCCGGCGCCGCTCTTGCGAGGGGTTCTCCCGCCGGACCATGGCGTCGGTGAAGCCCTGGAATGGCGGGGCGTTGAGTTGGCGCACGATCCCCGCGCCGCGGGCTCGGGCGCTGTCGTGGAGCTGCTGGATCTGCGCTGCGCTCGGGCCGATGTCGCAGGCTTGCTGATCCGCCCGCGCGCTCGCGCTGCCGCCTCCACCAATGCGTCTTTATACATGTAAAACCATTTTTAGTGCATCTGGCAGGTTTTGTATGCTCCTGGACTTCTGCTCGAGATCAGGGGGAAGCCTGGGAACTGTGTCAATCATGTCGAGCAGTTCTAGTCGCCGCTCCTCGCCCAGGAGACCATCGAGTAAGATGACCGCAGCCAAGTATCGTTCTTCGTCACTTGCCGTGGCGAGATTGTTTTGTTCAATCAGAATCTCAATTTTTCCATCTTTGAGCCGATAGAGTATGTACATCCATGGGCTTCCGTCGATAGCTATTTCTCCTCCGTCATCGCCTTCGATCGTGAAGCGAAGCATGTCCTCTCGTGGAGGTTTTGCAGGCAGAGGAGACCAGCCTTTCATATGGGGTGCCCGTGACACAATTTTTCGTGTCACGGCGAGAAGATCGGAATTTCCGTCGGGAGAGATGGCAATAAAAAGACCGTCATCATCTGAGGGGCCGATTTCCCAGGATAGATCTCCCAGGGCTTCGAGTTTTTCGCTAAGCTCGTCACAGAGAGCTTCTGTCATGTTGCAGCTAGAGAAACGGTGCGAGGCTTGACTGAACCACGTCCAAAAAAAATCTATTTTCTCATTTGGAGGGAGGTTTGATTCCATTTTCTTCCCAGTCCTTCATGCGGATCTCATTGCGTTTGTTGTCGAGGCTGTCAAGCCCGCCCTCTTTGTTCATGGCACGCTGTTCGGCTTGGCGCCCCGCAGAATTGTCGCTTGCATCATAGACGTCGAGTATTTCAGCATTTCGTCGGTCCCGGCCGTCTCGACGACCACGCCTTGATGGTTTTGACTGTTTTGTGCGTCCAATATAAGCTTTCCCGCTAGGTGTGTCACTTCCATCTACCCGATAGATTTTTCCTGTTTTTTTGCCTTGAGATTTCTTGACGGACCCCGCGATCAAGATCTCCCCACCGTCCTCCGCCAGCTCCCGCACCGCCTTGCGCTGCCCCGCGCGCTGGATCCCCCAGCGCAGCGCACCGCCCACCATCTCGACGTCTCCCGAGAGGAAAAACATCGCCAGCTCCACCGACACGACCACGTGCGTCGGCGGGTCTTGCATCGTGGCGATCACGCGTGCGCCTGCCTCCTGTGAGACCTCCAGCCGGCGCCGCTCTTGCGAGGGGTTCTCCGGCCGGACCATGGCGTCGGTGAAGCCTTGGAGCGGCGGGGCGTTGAGTTGGCGCACGATCCCTGCGCCGCGGGCTCGGGCGCTGTCGTGGAGCTGCTGGATCTGCGCTGCGCTCGGGCCGATGTCGCCGGCTTGCTGATCCGCCCGCGCGCTCGCGCTGCCGCCTCCGCCGATGTCGCTTTGTTGGGCTTGGCCGCTGCCGGCGACGCCCTCGGCGGTGCGCGTGCCGACCACGGGCACGGTCATCTCGAAGCCGAAGTCTTGGGGCTCCCTGTCGCTGCTGCTGTCGGGATCGGTGGACGCGGCCGTGGGCATGAAGCCCGAGGGATCCGTGCGCGCCAGCGGCTGGTTGAGGACGTAGGCGTAGCGGTTCCAGCCGCTGCTGCTCAGGGGATCCACCACGAAGGGATCTGCGGAGGCCATCCGGCCCAGGTGCGGGTCGTACATGCGGCCGCGCATGTGCAGCAGGCCGCTGTCCGACTGGGCTTCGTGGCCGGTGTAGCCGCGGTTGATCGGGCTGAGCGCGGCGAATTCTTCGGGCAGGGTCCAGTCTTCGGGGTCGCGGGCCTTGCCCCATAGGTCGTAGGACTGGCGGTGCTCGAGCACGCCCGCCTTGGAGCTCAGGGCGTCCGTCGAGCCGAGGTGATCCACGTGGATGTAGTGGGTGTCGCGCGTGGCTTCGAGGTCGCTGTGCGTGTCGACGACGTCGGCGATCAGCCGTTCGGGGCCGGGGATGTAGTAGTGGTGCTCGGTGGTCTCGGCGGTGCGCTGGCGTTGGTAGAGATCCGTGACGTAGATGGTTTCGCGGGGGCCGCCCTGGGCTTCGGCGTAGCGGTAGACCCGGGTCTGATCGGCGTCGTACTCGAGCTCGGTGAGCAGGTTGTTTTCGAGGAGCTGGGCCGGGGCGTCGAAGGCGGTGTAGGTGATCTTCAGGGTCTCGCCGGGGGCTTCGCGGGCGAGGAGGTTGCCCTTTGGGTCCCAGGTGTGGGTGCGGCCGTCGGCGTAGGTCAGGCGTCCGTTGGCGTCGTAGTCGTAGGCGCCGCGATCGCTGGCGAAGGCGAGGTTGCCGAGGGCGTCGTAGGCGAAGTGGCGGACGTGCTCGCTGCCGGACTTGGTGGTGGTCGTCTGGATCGGGCGGTGGAGGTCGTCGTAGCTGAAGACTTCGGACTGAGCGCCGAGCAGGTCTTGGCGGCGCAGTAGCGTGCCGTCGGGGTTCCAGTCGTAGCGCAGGTTCTGGAGGTCTCCGCCGAGCAGGGAGTGGGTTTGGATCTGCTCGACGAAGCCGCGCAGGGGGTCGTAGCTGCGGGTGGTCTGGGCGCCGTTGCCGAGGCGCTCGGTGCTGATCTGGCCGGCTTGGGTGAGGGACTCGAGGGTCCACAGCGGGGCGTCGTCGGAGCCGCGGCGGACTTCGACGAGGTCGCCACTTTGGGCGTGGAGGTTGCGGATCCAAAACGGCTCGCTGAGCTCGTTTTCGGGGTAGTGGATCTCGGCGAGGCGGTCGTGCTGGTCGTAGGCGAAGCGCAGGGCGAAGGGCTCGCCGGCGATGACCTTGGTGAGGGCGCTGAGGCGGCCGTGGGGGTCGTAGTCGTAGAGGTCTTCGTGGCCGCTGGGGCTTTGGGTGTGGGCGAGGGCGCCGATGAAGGTGGTGTCCCAGGTCCAGGTGGTCTGGCCGTCGGGGTCGTCGCGGGTGATGAGGCGGCCGAGGCCGTCGTGGGTGAAGGTGGTGAGCTGGTCGTTGGCGTCGAGGATGGCCTTGAGCTCGCCGTGGCCGTTGTAGGCGTAGCTGCGCGGGCCTTCGCTGGGGTCGTGGCTGTGGGTGAGGCGGCCGAGGTCGTCGTAGGCGAAGGACTTGATGGTGGGTGGGGCTTCGCCGGCGGGGAGGTCGATGCCGGTATGGGGAGTGATGCAGTTGGGGCGGACTTGGGTGAGCTGCTCGAAGCTCGAGTAGTCGAAGCACAGGCGCTCTTCGTCGGGGGAGCCGAGGGCGCGGACGCTCTCGACGAGGCGCAGGGCGCCGTCGTAGCGCAGGCGGGAGGCAGTGCCGCCGAGGTCGTGGTGGAGGACTTCGTGGCCGGCGTAGTCCCAGCGTTCTTCGCTGAGGTCTGGGAGGAGGTGGCGGACGAGGCGGTCGTCGTGGTCGTAGAAAAAACGCTCGTAGCCGTCTGGGAGGGTGCCGACGAGGGTGGGGAGGGACTGGGCGATGTGGTGGCCGGCTTGGTCGTAGCGGCTGTGGGTGACGCGCTCGAGGCCGTCGGCGAAGAGGGCTCGCTCGTGGATGATGCGGCCGAGGCGGTCGAGGGCGAGGCTTCGGTGGCCGTGGCCTTTTGTGGTTTGGCGGAGCTCGAGGACGGGGGCGTCGGGGTCTTGGTCCGAAAGCGCCGCGTAGCTGAAGGTGATGTCGTCGCCGCGGGGGTCGTCGCCGGCGAAGTGGCGCAGGGCGGTGACGTGGCCGAGGCCGTCGTAGTTGGCGACGAGGCGGAGGTTGTTTGGGTCGCGGGTCTCGGTGAGTACGCCAAGGCCGGGGTGCCAGCGGAGCTGTGTTTGGTGGCCGAGGGCGTTGGTGGTGGAGATGGGGAAGACGCCGTGGTCGTCGAACTTTGTGGTGTCCGTGCGGACGATGCCGTTGCCATCGATGGCGGCGCGGGTGACTTCGTTGCCGTGGGCGTCGTAGGCGTAGCCGGTGACGAGGCGGAGCTCGGCGTCGTTTGGTTGGGTCTCGTGGTGGAGCAGCGCGCCGGTCTCGGGGTCGTAGGCGGCGATGGACTCACGCGTGCGGATGGGAATGCCCGGCTGCTCGAAGCTCAGGATAGTCTTCGTGGGTAGGCCCAGGAGCCAGGTCTCGGCGTCGTTTTGGTAGCTGGTCTGGGTGCGGTAGGTGAAGGTCTCGCTGCCGGTGGAGGTCGTGCGCGTCCAGTGGGTGGGGTTGCCGAAGTCGTCGAGGGTGAAGGCGGTGTGGACTTCGCGGGTGATGCGGTGGTCTTCGTCGAGCTCCGTGAGCGTGCAGAAGTCTTCTTCGCAGGCGTCGAGTTCGTAGCGGCTGGCGAGCGTCTGGGCGGCGTAGGGGAGGTAGCTTCCCGAGTCGGTGGTGTGTGTTTTGAAGCTGTGGCTGGTGACGCGGACGACGTGGCGGCCGGTCTCGGGGGCTCGGCGGTCCTCCATGACCTGCCAGGGCATGCCCGCGAAGGGGAAGGCGTGCAGGTCGTCGTCGTAGCTGGGGTCGAAGCGGACGAGCCGGCGGTAGATGGGGAGCGCGTCGCGCCACTCGGTGGTCTCGTGGAAGCGAAAGCCCAGGCTGCGCTGGGCCTCGCGGTCTCGCCGGGCGGTGCCGTAGCGGTGCGTGAAGGTCTGGGGGGCGTCGCTGATGCCCGAGTCGACGCGGTGGGCCTCGACGAGCAGCCGGGGGCAGCGGTCGCAACGGGCGGGGTAGAGGCAGTTCGGACTATCGAGCTCGGCGTCGGCGTAGTCCTCGGGGGCGTCGATGTCGGCGCTCGCGCGGTAGTCGACCTCGATGCGCGCGCCCAGGCCGTTGGTGATGGTCTTCAGCTTGTCGGGGACTTCACCGGCGTGCGTGCGCAGCTGCCAGCTGCTACCCAGGAACACGCCGGGGTCGTGCAAGCCGTCGCCGTCGAGGTCGAAGGCGCCCACGCTGTGGACGTTGGATGCGAACTCTTGAACCGGGCTGTGAAAGACCTCGGGGTGCTCGTGCAGGACGCCTTGGCTGTCGAGATTGAAGATCGACCAGTTCCAGGTGTCGTCGTTGGGATCGCTGACGGGGGAGAGCAGATCCAGGCGACCGTCGGCGTCGTAGTCGAGCACGCCCGCGGCCAGGAAGCGGCGAAAGCCGCCTTTGCCGGGCTCGGGGCTGAGCAGCAGCCAGCCGCCGTCGACGAAGCCTGCGCCGGTGTTGCGCCACAGACGGATGCCGCCCTGCTCCGCCCAGGGCGGATCCGTGACGACGATCGTCTGCATGAGCACGCCGAGGTCTTCGGCCGTGTCGCCGGAGACCAGCTCATAGCGGAGGATGTCCGAGAGGCCGTCGCCGTCGATGTCGAGGATCTTGTCGAGGCCGAAGCCTTGCATCGAGCGGGGGAAGTCCTCGTCGAGGTAGGCGTCGTTATAGTGGGCGGTCAGGCTGGGACGCCAGCGTTGCGCGAGGTCGGGTGGAAGGCCGGTGTCTTCGAGCGAGAGGCTCCAGTCGCCGGGGTCGAGGCGCAGGGCGTGGTAATTGGGCCACTTCGACGAGGGGATCCAGGCGCCGAGCTGCGCGTCCCAGGTGGGGATTACCAGCAGTGAGGCGAGGCCATCGCCGTCGTGGTCGAGGGCGAGGAGCTTGTCGTAGACGGAGCAGGGCTCGCCGCTGTCGACGACCTGCTCCGAGATGAACCCTTCAGTGGGGAGGTTGGGGGTGAAGTGCCAGGTGCCGGTGCCGAGCTCGGGCTCGTCGAGGGCGTTTGGCAGCGAGTCGCCAGCGCAAAAGAGCAGGTCTCCGAGGCCGTCGCCGGTCTGGTCGTGGGCGGTGAACTGCCAAATGGGAGAGACGCCGGGGTCGAACTCGACTTGCTCGACGCCGCCCTCTGGGCGGGCGAGGGCGAGGTAGAAGGCGCTGCCGGCTGGTGGGGCGCCGCCGAAGTAATTGATGGAATCGCCGAGGCCGACGGCGTCATCGCGGCCGTCGCCGTCGATGTCGGCCGCGAAGAGCGGCGGCGTGGCCGGGGCGAGGTCGTCGTAGCTGGGGCCGGCGAGCAGGCCCGAGATGGGGTCTTCGTGGACGAGGTAGTGACCCAAGCCGAGGCATTGCGCGAGGTCGTCGTCGCGGGTGCTGCACGGGGCGACGGCCGTGTCGGCGTTGGGCTGAGAGGTCCAAAGCTCCCAGCCGCGGCCTTCGGGCGCGGGAGTGTTGGACTGGCCGACGGCGAGCAGGAAGTCGCTGCGGCCGTCGCCGTTGGCGTCGAGGATGGTCTGGGCGAGGACGCGGGGAGCGAGGGTGTTGGGCGTGTCGGACCAGATGCTGGCGAGGTAGGGCCAGGCGTATTCGATGGCGAAGTTCGTCTGCTGGGGGACGGTGTCGAAGTCGAGGGAGCCGGCGGTCCACGCGAAGGTGGTGTCTGGCCGGCAGACGCCTTGCGCGTCGCACTGACGGACGGCGTGGAGGAGGCTGCGGCCCGTGATGGAGGGGGTGTCGTAATCGAGTTCGTAGCGGTGAACGAGCTCGCCCTCGGCGAAGGTGCTCAGGGCCGCGAGGCGCTTGGTCTGGCGCTGCGGCGCGCCGAGGCGCCAGCCCTGGGCCGGGTCTGGGCGGTCTTCCCACTCGAGGCGGACGTGGCGGGTGAAGGCGTGGAGCGTGGTGTGGCCGCCGTACTCGAGGCTGGTCAGCCAGCGCTCGACGTCGGCCTCGCCGTCTTCGAGGAGCTCGGTCTCGTTCGTGTAGTTGAGGGCGTAGACGTTGCCGAAGCGGTCGCGGCGCTCGGCCAGAGACCAGCTGGCGAGGCCGCGCGGATGCAAGGCGACGGCGTCCCGGCGGCAGCCGTAGAGGTCGATGGTGCCGTCACTACGCCGGACCTCGAAGCCGAGACCGCCAGCACAGGACTGCTTGCTGTCCTCGGCGTGGGCGATGGCGCGGACAGACGAGAGGTCATCGCGCTTGGGCCGGTAGCGGGCGCCGGGCTGGAGGTGCTCGCCCTCGACGAGGCGCAGGCGCTGCCCATCGAGGCAGAGCGCGTCCTCGTCATCGAGGTGGACACCGCGAAAGTAGCCGTCATCAGCGAGCGTCCGCGGACAGCGGTCGATGGCCGACGCCCCCGAGAGCGCCCAACCAACGCCGAGCCCACCGTCCCCGCGCTGGCTGTCGTACTCGAGAGACAGCACCGGCGCGAAGCCGCGAGCAGCCGGCGGAAGCGCGAGCGGAACGCTGTAGCGCGCAGCCCCCCGATCATCGACCACAAAGGTCCCGGGCAGCGTCCCGACGGGCGAGGAAGCAGTGAGCTGAGGCGCGCTCTCAGCCAGCGGACCCGCGAGGGTCAAGCGCTGGACAAAGCTCGCCGCCAGCGACGTCGCACCAACCCGCGGCGGCAGCACGAGCACCACCACAAGACCGAGGAGCGCGAGCAGCGAGTTTTGACGGGCTCGACTCGGCTTCACGGCCTGCATCGCCCAAGCATCGCCGATCCCTCCCAGGAGATCAGTGGCAAACATCTTCAGTCACCCAAGACAACAACACGTTCACGCAGAGGCTTCGCACCTGGCCATGCGCGGTATACCTGCCCGAGTCATCCAAGAACTCGCGGGGCATACCAGCTTGATGACCACGGAGTGCTACATGCACCTGGCCCCGGGACTGACCCACGCTGCGATCGCTTCGCTCGAAGCTCCCCCACCGGTGGGGCTCCCTCCCGGCGGATCTTCGCCAGCGACCGGCGCTGGACCGTCGTGCGCGGCAGCGGCCTCGAGGAGGGCGAGAGCGAGGGCCTGCCGGTGTGGAGCCGCCACGTCGGGGATCCGGTGCTCGCCAGCAACCTGACCCGCCGCGTGGACTTTGCCCTGTTCATGGTCGAGGCCCTGCGTGACGATGGGCTGGTCCAGGAGGCGCCAGCGATCGTCGGCCGCCGCTCGCCCTCGGCCCAGGGCTACGCGCCGGATCACGGGCAGCAGGCGCTCGCGGCCTAGACCTGGTCTGGGCCCACGTGGGGGTCGTGGGGGTCAGCTCAGTGGCGGTGCGTCCGCCAGTAGCGGGCCATGTGCGCGAAGCAAGGCACCACGCTCTCGCGCCGCCCAGCCCCGGAGAACTCGCGGTAGAGCGTGTCGACGTTGACAACCACGCGCTCGCGGTCCAGCCAGCCCGAGAACGCGCCCATGGAGATGTCCCAGGCGGCATCGAGGGCGCTCATGCCCGCCTCGTAGCGCAGCTTGGCCTCGCCGTGCACGTACTCGAGGTAGTCACGGACCGCGCGAACGCCCGCCCGGTCCGTGAGCGGCCCGTGACCGGGGACGATCACCTGCGCGTCCATGGCCTCGATCCGCTCGCAGGCGGCGATCCAGTTGGACACGGGCCCCTCCCAGACGATCGGGTGGCCGCCGATGAACAGGATGTCGCCGGTATAGACCACGCGATCCTCGGGCACCCACACGAGCACGTCGCCCTTGGTGTGCGCCGGGCCGACCTCGATCAGCTCGACGCGCTTGTCCCCGACCTGGAGGCTGAGCGCGTCGTCGAAGGTCCGCGTGGGCAAGGTCAGCTGGATGTCCTCGAAGTCGAAGGCGCCGAAGCACGCGTCGAGGTAGGGGGCCGCGCCGACCACCGTGGCCAGGGCCTCGATACCCAGGGCGCCGAGCAGCCGGCCCACGCCCGGCGCGAGCGGGCCGAGGCGCTTGGCGATGCGCGCGGCCTTGGCGAGCTTGGCCATCACCGCCGGGGGTAGCTCGCTCATTTCTTCGGCGCCGCGCCGCGAGGCGACGATCTCGGCGTCGCGGACCAGCTGGTTGCCCCAGCAGTGGTCCCCGTTGGCGTGGGTGTTGACCACCACCTCGATGTCCCTGGCCGCGGGCACGGCCCGGCGCATGGTCGCCAACATCTGCGCCGTCAGCCCGGGCGTGAACAAGGTGTCGACGAGCAGGCTCGCCTCGCCGCTACAGATGAGCCCCGCGTTGTTGAGGCCCCAAGATCCATCCGGCTGTAGGTAGGCGAAGCAGCCATCGCCGAGATCCTCGAGCCCCTTGGCATACTTGGCATTCTTGGCATCGCGCGCAGCCATGCGCTGGGCGTACTACTTCACGCGGGTCAGGTCGAGGTCCAGGCGGTTGGGGCTGGGCTTTTCGAGCACCTCGATGCAATAGACGCGGCCGACGTCGTCCTCGACATAGAGCGTGTCTCCCGGCGCCACGCGGATCTTCTCGTGGCTGTCGTCGCCGTCGATCAGCTCGGTGCTCGAGAGCTTCTGACTCAGGCCCGCGTCGGCGAAGAACCCGGGGTTCGCGTAGGCGTAGGGCCGCTCGGGGCCGCTGTCGTCCACGGGGATGTCGTCCTCGGTGACGAAGAACAGCCAGTCGCCGACGATGGCCTCGGCCGCGCCCGGGGCCGGCTTCCAGTAGTAGAAGTCCGAGAAGCCATCGCTGTTGTCGAGCAGGTTCTCGGCAAGGTCCTCGAGGGCGACGGGGTCCGCGGCCAGGTTGCTGCGGATCTCCTCGACGATGTCCGCCGAGGACACGCCGAGCGGGACGTCGGTGAGCGAGAAGGCGATGTCGGCCTCGCCCTCGCCCAGGCCGCCGTCGTGCTGACGAACCTGGGCGAGCTCGAGGATCGTGTCCCAGGCGTAGGCGGGCGGCGGCGGGCTGCCGACGTTGTTGAAGGTCTCGAACACGATCCAGTGATCGGCGTCGATGCAGGCCGAGAAGGCCTGGACCCCCGTGCCGAGGTCGTACTCGACGCAGTGGTCGGAGATCTCGGCGGCCGCGAGCACGGTCATCTCGGCGACGACCCGCTCGAACTCCCAGGGCGGCAGGTCCCAGACCGGCGAGTTGCCCAGGGGCGCGGGCTCCTGATCGTCGCCAGCGGCGATATAGGCGTCGTTCTCGACCATGACCACGGTCATCAGCGAGATCGAGGGGTCCTCGACCAGGCCGTCGACCTGCATCCAGTCGGGGTCGTCGACGGGGAAGACGTCGGCGATCTGACTGGCCACGCTGTTGACGCTGGTGTGGCTGGCGTCGGTCATGTCGACCCCCTTGTAGGGGAGCGCGTTGAGGTTGACCTTGACCACCATCTCGAAGGCCTCTTCGACCACCGAGAAGCCCTCGGCCTCGGAGATGAAGCCGGGGTGCGTGCCGAACTCGGTCTCGACCGGGCCAAAGCGCTCGGCGAGGCCGTCGAAGTTGTTGACCACGTCGCCCAAGGTGATCGGCAAGGAATTCGGCGCGACCGCCCACTTGCCGTCGGGGTGCTCGTCGTCGATCGGACCGTCGCGCAGCTGCGTGGCCGGGTGGCTGGCGATCAGCCCCTCGACCACCGCCTGGGTGTTGGCCGCGATCGGGATGAAGGTGTCGTTGATCCCGATCTCGAAGATGTCGGCGAGGGCCCGGGCCGGGGGCAGGCCGACCGCCTGCGACAGGCCGATCAGCTCCTCGATCGAGGTGCCCGAGAGGTCGGCGTTGTCGGGGGTCATGGCCAGCAGCCGGCGCATGTTCTGGGCCGCCACCGACAGCTCGGCGGCCTCGTCGCTGGGCAGCTCTCGCAGCTGCGTGAGCGCGTTGTGGACCAGGGGCGTGAGCTCGAGATCCAGCAGCCAGACCCCGTCGAGGGTCGTCTGAGGCAAGGCGCGCAGCTCCTCGAGGCCGAGGCGCTGCTCGAAGCCCTCGACGTCGAAGCGCAGGTAGCGAAGCTCGACGCGGCGGGTCTCTTCGAGGGCGAGCTCGGCCTGGGGGAGGTCCTCGTCGACCTCCAGCGCCTCGATGCAGGCGCTCGTCGAGCACAGGGCGGCGGCCGCCACCAGGTAGGCGCCGAGGATCGGGGGGAGCGCTGGCTTGGTCATCGCCATCGCTCAGTCGACCCGCCTGGAGGTCAGCACCGTGATCTCGGTTGGGTCGCCCTCGGGGGCGATGATCCGCAGGCGGTAGGTCTCGCCGCTGTCGTCGGCGAGGTAGACCGTGGTCTCGCCCGCGGTGATCGCCAGCTTCTCGTGGCTCGTGTCCCCCACCCCGTCCAGGCTCGCGCGCGACAGCTTCTCGCTCAGGCCGGCGTCGGCATAAAAGCCCGGCGCTTCCCAGCCGTAGCCCGCGCCCTCGGGCAGGTCCTCGGGGGCGACGAAGAACAGGTAGGGCACGCCGTCGTCGGCGCGGCGAAAGTAGAAGTCCACGGGATCGCCGTTGTCCTTGTAGTTGCCCAAGAGGTAGCCGGCGATCTCCGAGGACTGGGCCTGGAGGAAGGGGCGCACGGCGTTGGCCGCCTCCTCGCCGGTGATGCCCACCGGGATGTCCTCGAGGGTGAACTGCACGTTGGCCGTGCCCTCGGCGAAGCTCTCGGGGCCGTTGGGATCGAGGTAGTGCAGGTCGTGCTGCGCGACCTCGTTGATCATCTCCCACACGAACTGCGCCGGCGGCTCGCCGAGGCCCAGGGGGATGTTGAACACCGCCCAGCCCGGCGGCGTGCCGTCCTGACCGATCACGACCAGGTCGATCAGCAGCTTGTTGACCACGTTCTCGAGGGTCGAGTACTTGATGATCCCGGCCTCGGCGACCATGTACTCGAGCTCCCAGGGGTCGAGGGTCCAGACCAGGCCGTCGCCCACCGGGTTGCCCGGCATGTTGTCGACGCAGCCCTCGCTGACGTCGCTGGTGCACGAGGCCACGAAGCCCTCGTGCTCGGAGATCGCAAAGCGCAGGTCCAAGGTGGGATCGGGGTTGAGGCCCGAGAGCGAGAAGCGCTCGGGGTCGTTGAAGTCGAACTCGGCCTCGTCGGTGTAGCTCGGGCCCTGGAGGTCGACGACCACCGAGATGAAGCCCTTGCCGCTGCCCAGATCCACCCCGTCGAGCACGCGCAGGTTGGACTCGGCGACGACCTTCATCGAGAACTCGGGGCCAAAGACCTCGCCGTAGGTCGGGTAGTCGGGGACCAGCACCCCGGGGTGCTCGCCGACCGGCCCGAGGCGCTCGGCGATGGTCGCCATGTCGGTCAGGGCGTCCTCGAGGGTCACGCTGAGCTTGCCGTCCTCGGACACCTCGGGGTGGGTGCTCAGCAGGTTCTTGCGCAGCGAGGCGACCACCGAATCGGTGTCGAGGAATTCGTCGGTCTCGGCGATCTCGAGGGTCTCGGCGATCATCCCCGAGAAGCCCCCGGTGAACAGGATCAAGAAGTCCGAGAGGCCCTGGACGCCCTCGAGGCTCGTGCCATCGACCACCGAATTGGCCGGGGTCATCGTCAGGATGCGGACCATGGAGAACTCCGGCGAGTTCTCCCAGTCGCCGTCGCCAAAGCTCTGGCCCAGGGCGGTCTGCGAGCAGTCGTGGTTGGGGTCTTGGTTGTCGAGCTGCCAGTCGTCGCCGCAGGCGAACTTGATCGCGTCGAGGGTGTTGGTCAGCAGCACCGTCGAGTCGAGCTCGAGCAGCTGGATCTCCTTGGCGACCTCGCCAAAGAGCTCGCCGACCTCGTCGCGGCCCATGTCGAGGACGAGGTCCGGCGGGGCCTCGTCGGTGATCCTCAAGGTCAGCTCCTGCTCGTCACCAAATACCGCCTCGCCCGCGTCCCCGCCCGACTCGTCGGTCCCGCCCGACTCGCCGGTGCCCTCGCCCTCCCCCGCCTCCGCGCCTCCGCCCGGATCTCCCCCCGTGCCGCAGGCGGCCGTAAACAGACAGATAGAGGAGATCAGCGAGACGAGCGAGACAGGCGGATGCAGCTTCACGGGCAACCCTCCAGACCAGGGCCCAAACTCTATCACCAACGCCGGGTCTGGCAGCGCGAGGAATCATCCAATTGGGCCATCGGCCCAAACATAACAACGTTATTCCGACTGTGAATTCGATTGCTCACCTTCGGAGGATCCCTCGGGCGCCGCCTCCGAAGCGGCCGCGCGCTGCTTTTTGGTCAGCTTGCCGCCGTCCCCAAAGCGAACCTGGAGGTGGAGCATCACGGCCGAGAGCAAGAGCTCGTAGCGACCGTTGCCGAGGTCATAGTCCGAGTCCTCGACGGTGCGCGGCAAGATGCCCTGGATCTCGGCGTCGGCGAAGAGCGCCAAGCGCTCGCTGGCCTGGAAGCCGACGCCCAGGGCGCCGATCAGCCGGTGGCCATCGGGCGAGGCCACGTCGATGGTCTCGTCGGGGCTGGCCGGCGAGTGGTAGCCAAAGGTCCCGGACAGGCGCACGCGCTCGCGGGCGCCCACCCGCGCGCGCACGCTGGCCTCGGCGTGGACCGTGCCCTTCCAGTCGCGGGCCAGCGAGACCTGCGTGCTGCGGCCGATGCCCAGGTCCGGCTGGGCGAGGTCCGCCGAGTCCAAGGTGATGTCGAAGCTCGACAGATCCGACCAGAACACATAGGCGAAATTGCCCTCGACGCGGAGCCGCCGCGAGATGTCGTAGGCGATCCCCAGCATGATCCGCTTGGGCAGGCGAAAGCTGAGCTTGGCGCGGCCCTCGATCAGCTTGGGAAAGGCCAGGCCCTGGGAGGCGAGATCTTGGGTGAAGAACTCGTCGTCCATGTCGAGCTGGAAGTCGCCCCAGAAGTTGGCCCGCGAGCCGTGGTCGTAGGTCAGCCCGAGCCACAGCGGGTCGATGGGGTTGGCGGCGATCGCCACGTTGAAGGTGGCGTTGTGCGAGACCGCGTTGCGCAGGGTGAAGGGCCGGGCCAGGACCTCGAGCTCGCGCACGCTGCTCGGCGCGTCCTCGCCAAAGTCGTTGGGCTGGTTGATCGGCGGCTGGGCGAGGGCCTCGCCAAATAGATCGACGGCGCCGAAGTCCTGGATCCGCGCGAGCTGGGCGAAGCCGAGCACGTAGGACACGCTCGCGCCGATCGACACGCGCTCGTGGACCTTGACCGCCAGGCCCGCGGAGATCCGCGAGACCGCGATGAAGGCCTGCTGAAGCGCGAAGCGCTGGTCGCCCTCGGGGTCGAAGGTCAAGGGCGCCGCGTAGGGTACGTAGACGCCCACGCCCATGGACAAGCGATCTCTGAGGAGCGGGATGGCCACGAAGCCCCCGGCGTTGGGGGCGAGGATCGGCGAGCTGACCCGGGGGAAGGCGCCGGTCTTGCTGGGATCGATGGCCGATGGGTCAATCGGCTCGGCGAAGTCGAGGTTGTCTTCGTATTGATAGACCCCCAGGCGATCGCGCTGATAACCCACGACCCCACCGACGACCCCGGCCCCGAGGAGCACCTCTTTTTGCGGGGCAAAGCCGAGCATCGCCGGGTTCCAATAGAGCGCCGCCGCGTCGTTGGCAGTCGGGCTCGAGAAGGTCGTGCCAATATGCGGTACGTCCAAACCCGAGGCCGCGGCCTCGCACGGGACGAAGCCGGCGAACACCACCGCAACCCCGACCCCCAGCCATGGGCGTGCGCAGCGATCGAGGGCGATTGCGAGCCTGGCGACCATCGCCGACATGCTCTCACACTCCCTCGGGCGAGGACCATCGCCAGCGAGCCTGCAATGGTCTATTTTTGGAGCGACATGGCCCAAGTGTCCCCCAAGCCCACGGAGCTCGGCGGCGCCCGAGCTGCCATCGCAGTCGTGCTGGTCCTCCTGTCTCTGGCCGGCGGCGCCCTGTGGGGCTGGCGACTCTCGGGGCCCATGGGCGGGCTGCTCGGCGTCTTGCTGGGCGCGGCCGTCGGCGCCTTGGTGTTCACCCTCATGCGAGCCACGGTCACCGCCCAACAGCTGGCAGAGCGTGACGCCCCCGACGTCCGCGAGCTCCCCCCGGATCAGGCGATTCAGGTGCTCTCTGCTTTCATGAGCGCCGGCGCCAGCTCGGGCGACAGCCTGGTGAGCATGACCGCCTTCGCCGGCGGCCTGCTCGGCGAGGTCGGCAAGGCCCGCTCGCTCGCCAAGAAGGGCGACCCCGAGGGCGCCATCGCTATGCTCGACGGCCTCGCCAAGGACAACCCGCGCAGCCCGGCCATCCCCGCCGAGCTCGCGCGGATCTATCGCAAGCAAGACGAACTCGACGCGAGCCGCAGCGCCGCGACCCGGGCGATCCAGCTCGCGCTCACCGGCGGCATGAACCGCCTCGCCGCCAAGGTGTTCTCGGAGCTCGAGGACGAAGACCGCGACGAGCTCGGGCTGAGCAGCGAAGAGTGGCTGACCCTCGGCAAGGTGCTCGACAACGCCGGTGACACCTTCGTGGGCTTGGCCGTCCTCGCACACGAGCGCACCAAGTGAGCGCGACGAGCCGGCGCCCTTCGCCCGGGCCGCGCCCGAACCGCTAGGAGCCCGTGGTGAAACCCAACACGACACCTCGCTTGGTCTTTTCGCCGAGGGCTTTGTCGCCAAAACTGGCAGTACGCCCGGTACAGCGGCGTTTTGGCTTCGCGCCCTCGACGAAAAACCCGGCGCCAGGAGCCGCGCTGGGTTCCACCACGGGCTCCTAGAACAAGCCCGCGTCCTCGGTCGCCTGGCGGCCCCTCGGGTCCTCGCCACCGCCTCACCAGGCAGTGCTCCGAGCACCCCGGCGTCGGCGCTTGACGTCGACCCGAAGCGAGTACTAGTGAGAGGGACGTGGCCAAGCGCTACTTCTCCCTCGACGAGGCGCAAGCCCTCGTGCCTCGCGTCCGCGAGATGATGGGCCGCGCGCTTCAGCTCCACGGCCACCTCCGCGCGGCCATCGCTCGCCTCGACGCCACCGGCACCGAGGTCAGCTGGCCGGTGCTCCGCGGCGAGGAGGCCCTCGAAGATAGCGACGAATTCACCGAGGGCCTGCTCCGCCGCGCCCGCGGGCTCTACTTCGCCCTGCGCGAGACCATCTCCGAGACCGAGGCGATCGGCGTCGAGGTCAAGGGCGTGGTCGATGGCCTCGTCGACTTCCGCAGCTGGCGAGACGGCCACGAGGAGGTCCTGCTGTGCTGGAAGCTCGGCGAGGACGAGATTGAATGGTTCCACGGCGTCGACGATGGTTTCGCCGGTCGCCGCCCCATCGCCGGTCACCGCTTCACGGCGGAGCGCGAGCGCCCGGATCAGGCGCTGCCCACAGATCCCAGCTGATCGGCCCAGTCGTTCGCCCCCCAGTTGATCGGCCCCAGCGAGTAGACTCAGACGCCCATGGAGGCCGACAAGACCAAGGATCTCAGCGCCGAGGCTACGAGCGGCTCGGTCGCCGAGCCGCTCGCAGGTGAGGTCATCGGCCAGCGCTGGCAGCTCGACGCCTTCATCGCCCGCGGGGGCATGGGCCGGGTGTGGCGAGCCACCGACCTGCGCCTGCGCAGCGAGGTCGCGCTCAAGCTCATGGACCCCGCGCTCGGCGAGACCCAGGTCGCCCGCGAGCGCTTCATGCGAGAGGCCCAGGCCGCGGCCCAGCTGCGCGGGCCCAACGTCGTCCAGGTCCTCGACTTCAACGTCGACCCCCACAGAGGGCTGCCCTACATGGCCATGGAGCTGCTGCGCGGCGAGGACCTCTCGGCCCGGCTCGAGCGCGGGCGCCTCGACTTCGCCGAGACCCTGGCCGTGCTCGCCGACGTCGCCGCGGCGATCAGCCGCGCCCATCGCCAGCAGATCATCCACCGCGACCTCAAGCCCGGCAACGTGTTCCTGGTCGAGCCCTCCGACCCCAGCCACGAGGGCGTGGTCGCCAAGGTCCTCGACTTCGGCATCGCCAAGCTCGGCGTCGAGTCGCTGACCCGCGACGGCGAGCCGCTGACCTTGACCGGCGCCACCCTGGGCACCGTCAGCTACATGAGCCCCGAGCAGATCGAGGACTCGCAGAGCGTCGACCACCGCACCGACCTGTGGTCCATGGGCGTGATCGCCTACGAGTGCCTGTGCGGCCGTCGACCCTTTCGCAGCGCCTCGCTGGTCGAGCTGATCCGCGAGATCTGCCTGGGCACCCCGCCCTCTCCCTCGAAGATCGCCGAGGTCCCCCCGGGCTTCGACGCGTGGTTCTTCCGGGCCTGCGCCCGCGAGCCTCGCCGGCGCTTCGCCACCGCCGACGAGCTCCTCGACGCCCTGCGCGCCCTCGCCCCCACCCCCGGGGACGCGGCCGCGGCCAGCTCGGCCCGCGACGAGGCCCGGCCGCAGAACCTCAGCCTCGAGAGCTGGGCCTCCGACGCCAACCAGATCGACATCCGCGCGCTCAAGCACCTGACCTTCCGCAACGCGGTGGTCAGCGAGTTCCTCGACAGCGCCAACAAGCACTTCATCTCGGGCAGCAAGGGCCTGGGCAAGACTCTGCTGCTCACCTACAAGCGCTCGCTGCTCAGCGAGCACTACCAGGCCGGCACCGGCCGCGGTCAGGTCAAGTTCATCCCCGAGGGCCGCCCCTACCTCGACCTCATGGGCGACCTGCCCAGCGTGCGCCAGGGGACCATCGACCTGATGACCGAGCTCGGGCGCTGCAAGCGGATCTGGGGCTTTGGCCTGCGCCTGTCCGCGCTCTCGCACCACCCCAACTTGCTGCGCCGCGACCAGGACGAGCGCGAGAACCTCGCCCGCCTGCCCACGACCTTGAAGGCGATCGCCGAGGGCCGCCAGGCCGAGCCCACCATGGTCGTCAAGGAGCTGCTCGCGCTCCCGCTCAAGCAGATAAACCAGGTCCTCGACGGGCTCGAGAACTTCCTCGAGCACAAGCTCCGCGCCCTGCACAGCGGGCTGTACATCTTCATCGACAAGCTCGATCAGGCTTTGCGCACGCTCCCGCGCGCGGCCTGGGTGCACATGCAGGCCGGCATGGTCGAGGCGGCCTGGGATCTGATGAACACCAACCGCCACGTCAAGGTGTTCGCGACGATCCGCGAGGAGGCCTTCAGCGGCTACGAGTCCGACATCAAGACCAACCTCTACGGCGCGACCACGGTGCTGCGCTACACCAAGCACGACCTGCTCGAGCTGCTCGACAAGCTGACCTACTTCTACGAGCGCCTGCCGCTGCGCGACTTCGTGCTCCTCGACGTCGACCGGACCTTCGACTTCATCTATCGCCACACCCTGGGGCGGCCGCGGGACCTGGTGATCATCGCCTCCGAGATCTCCCGCAACCGCCGCTCCCTCGACGTCGCCGGCTTCGAGCGCATCGTCCAGGAGACCGCCGCGGGCATGCTCGTGGCCAACGTCTTCGACGAGATGGGCGCCTTCCTCGAGGTCCTGCGCGACCGCGACCAGCGCAACCGCTTCCTCGCGCTGATCCCCTACGACGTGCTCACCCAAGACGAGCTCGTCGAGGTCTGGTGCCGCTTCCACGGCTTCGACCGCGAGTACTACGACCTCCACGGCCACGACGCCGAGGGCGTCTACCACCCCTTCCGCGAGCTCTTCGACTGCGGCCTGCTCGGCGTCGTCGAGCGCGACTCGAGCACCGGCGAGCGCAGCCAACGCTTCCGCCAGCCCCACGAGCCCGTGCCCGGCTCCCAGCGCCAGCTCCCGCGCTCGCGCGAGTACCTGCTCCACCCCGCGCTCCAGCGCCTCGTGGCCCGGCTCAGCGGCGGCGGCAACTTCCAGATCCTGCGCGGGCTGACCATCGGCCACGGCCTGCCCTGGCCGCGGCACTACGGGCTGCTCGTCGAGGTCCAGCGCGCGCTCTACCGCGTCGGCGCGGGCCTCGACGAGGCCAGCGAGGACACGGTGCTCGAGCTCATCGACGAGCTCCTGCGACGCCTCGCCCGCGGCCAGCGCTTCGCCGACGCCCGCGCCGAGATCGCGGCCACGGCCGAGCTCGACGGCCTGCTCGCCAGCCTCGAGCGCCGCGGCTGGGACGAGCTCCACCTCGCCCTGCTCGAGCTCTTCCCCACGCCCACGCCCAGCCAGCGCGCCGCGCTGACCGACCGCGCCGAGGTTGCGATGCTGCTCGTCGACATCGTCAAGTCCACGCGCATGGTCCAGGACATCGGCGACACCGGCTTCGTCGAGCACCTCCAGTCGATCCACGACACCCTGCGCGGTCAGGGCCGCGGCCTGGCCACGCCGCGGGTGCTCAAGGGCACCGGCGACGGCTTCCTGGCCGTCTACGACGACGTCGACCTCGCCCTGCTCGCCGCCCGCCAGCTGCGCCAGGTCAGCGACCCCCGCCGCCTGCGCCTGGTCATCCACCGCGGGGCCGTGCGCCTGAGCCCAGGCGACGCCTACGGCTCCGAGGTCCACCGCCTGTTCCGCATCGAGGCCGTCGACGAGTCCAAGCGCGTGGGCACGCTCAGCGAGCGCAGCGAGCTCGTCGAGGCCCCGCGACCCGGGCGGGTGATGCTCTCGCAGGCGGCCATCGCCGCCTTGCCGCCCGGGCAGCGCGAGAGCTTCGCGTGCCTGGGCCGCTTCAGCCTCGACGGCTTCGACGAGCCCGAAGAAGTCTGGGTCGAGCGCTGAGCCCAACGCTGAGCCCAGGCCGGCCGCTCAGCGCTCGTCGAGCTCGCAGGTCGCGGGCGCCGGCGCGTAGCCCAGCGGCGCCTGGCAAGCCCGGACCTGACCGGGCGCGAGGATCCCCGGCGCCTGCTGAGCCCAGTCCACGAGCGCGGCCGTCGCCTGCGCGCGAGGGCTCCAGCCAGACATGGCCGCGTAGCCGCTGATCGGCGTGAAGGCGACGAAGCCGGCCTGCTCGTCCCCAAAGGACGCGTCCCCAGGGCTGTCCACGAACACCTGCATCATCGACCCCCACGGCCGCTCGCCGCAGTCCGCCATGCGCTCGAGCGCCTCGACGTCGCGCCTCAGCTGCTCGTCGAAGACCGACCCCAGCACGATCACCGCGTCGGCCTCGCGCAGCAGCACTCGCGCCAGCTCGGCGTCGACATCGGCCGAGCTCCGCACCCGCAGCCCGCCGGCCGCGAGCGCCCGGGCGAGGGCCTCGGCCTGCTCGCGATCGGCCTCCGCGTGGTCGATGAAGACCTCCGCGCTGTGCTCCCGCTGGTAGCGCCAGCTCGGCCAGAAGGCCACGCTGAAGCCGAGCACCACCAGCAGGCCCATGGCCTTCAGCGGCTGGCGACGGATCAGCCGGCTCGCGGCCGAGTCCGCCCCGCCCAGGCTGACGCAGGCCCGCAGCACGAAGCTGCCGATCAGATAGATCCACACCCACAGCGAGGTCAGGAATGTCGAGTAGATGTAGAGCCCGGCCGCGTCGTAGTTGAGCGTCCCCGGAGGGCTCTCGAAGCGCAGGCCCGCGACGAAGAGCTCCCAGGTCGTGGCCAGCGAGTAGGTCTCGGGCGTCAGACAACCAACCTCGATGTCCAGGACCGGGCTGACCACCGGGAGCAGCAAGCGCGCGCCCAGGTGAATCGCAAGGAAGGAGATCGCCAGGGTCGCCCCGCCATCGAGCACCAGCCAGGCCAGGCGCCGCGGCCAGCTGCGCGCCGCGGCCATCTTGGCGATGATCACCCGGCTCTCGATCAGCGAGAGGTAGTCGGGGATCCAGTTGGTGATCAGCGTGGCCCCGCCGTAGACGAGCACCAGGCGCGTGGTCATCTCCCAGCTGTGCGGAGTCACCTGCGCATGCGCCATGGCCCGACCCATGCCCGGAAAATTCGCGACCCAGACCAAGGTCAGCACGAGCATGCTCAAAAACGAGACCAGCACCGAGCGCAGGAAGCTCGGCAGCGGGACTTCGCCGATCGCGGGGAGCCGGCGGACGCGGACCGCGAAGGCCTGGTCGAACCACCGCACGAAGCTCTCCGCCCAGCGCTGATCCTCATCCGCTGCGCCTCGCCCGCGAGCGCCGTCGAGCCAGCGCTGCATCGCGCCGTGGGCGTCGGCGTCGAGGCGGCGAGCGCTCACCCAGAACAAACCAAAGAGGATGGCCACGAGGACGGCGTAGCTGGTGAGGGCGATGGCAGGGGTCATGGTCTCTCTCGCCGCCCAAGGGTAGCCCATCGGCGAGCCTCACACATGCACCTACCCAGTTCGACTACCTGCTTTGCCAATGCGACCAGTTGTGCGCGTTTTTGCGCGATCACATCACCCACCACCAGATCGAATGTCCGTCGACATGCGACGAGCGCCGCCTCTCGATCGATTGAAAAATAGATCAGATTCACTTTGGATAATGTGTTCATCGCTCGCGACACCTTGCAGTCCTCGGCACAAAGACCACGCGAGGGGCTGCTTGGCGTTCAATGGCCATTGCACCTCAATGCGTTCATACCGCGGGCAAAAGGACAGCGCTTCGATTTTTTTCACCAGATGTCAATTTAACATTGAACCCGAGCGGGCGCTTCTGCTAATGACTCAGCCACATGGATGTTCGGCGGCGGGAAGGCTGTTTCACGCCCCCCTACCCGAACCCTAGTGTGCGCGCCAGAGGACTTGAAGGGCCCCAGGCTTGGAGCACCGGCCGCTGACTTCGTTGCTCGTCAGTCACTTGTGCCCGACAAACTCCCTCCTCGCGCCTCGTCAGCGACCGGCGGTCCGGCGCCTGAGACCCTTCAAGTCCTCTGGCGCGCACACTAGTGATTAGAGGAGAAGATTCGAGATGCTGAAGAAGTCGCTTGGTTGCGCCGGTTCCCTGTTCGTCATTGCCGCCCTCTCCGTGGGCTGCGCCGCCGAAGACGGCGAAGACACCATCCCCGACGCCAAGCTCCACAGCGAGCAAGACATCATCACCGACTACCTGATCGAGGCTGGCTACCCCGAGTCCGAGATCGAGATCGACGCGGAAGGCCGCGTGCTGGTCGGCCGCGACGCCGTCGTGACCATGCAGGCCGCCCGCGAGATCGCCGGCCACATCGACGACTTTGGCAGCGAGGAGGACGACTTCCGCCAATACCGGACCACCAACATGGTGAGCCCCGACGTCGCCACGATCTGCATCACGACCGACTCGACCTTCGACAACAACGCCGCCAGCGCGGCCCTGGACCTCGCCATCCAGCGCTACAACGAGCTCGGCATGAGCTTTACCATGGTCCGCAACGGCAACAACTGCGACGCGACCATCGACGCCAACATCGACAACAGCGGCGGCGGCGTGTCTGGCTTCCCCGCGAACGGCCTGCCCTATCACGAGTTCTATATCGGCAAGGACGTGACCGGGAACTACGGCACCGCCGTGGGCCCGCACGTCATCGAGCACGAGCTCGGCCACTGCCTGGGCTTTCGCCACACCGACTACTACGATCGCTCGATCAGCTGCGGCGGCGCCAAGACCAACGAGGGCGCGTCCGATGTCGGCGCCGAGCACATCACCGGCACCCCGACCAACGCCGTGATCAACGGCTCGGTCATGAACTCCTGCTACAACACCAGCAGCGACGGCGTGTGGACCGACTCCGACGAGGTCGCCTGGACCTGCATGTACGTCACCGGCGACTGCGCCCCGCCGCCCCCCGCCACCTACGACGTCAACGTCGAGACCCTCACCGGCCTCGCGGGCGGCGGCAAGAACAACAGCTACGGCCCCTTCAGCGCCGACGGTCTCTCGGCCATGCGCTTCGCGACCAACGCCAACAACGGCGACGCCGACCTCTACGTCGGCCAGGGCTACGTGCCCTCGAGCAACAACTACGACTGCGCCTCGGCCGGGGCGACCAGCGTGGAGAGCTGCGAGGCCAACCCCGCGTCCGGCGACTACTACGTGACCATCAAGGCCTGGTCGTCCTTCAACAACCTGACCTTGACCGTCGACGGCGCGTACTGATCCCACCCGACTCGAAGGGCGCAGCGTCGCAGGGCCTCGGCCCTCGACGTCTGCGCCTCTCGTGCTGGGCGCGTCGGGCTCATTCGCCGGCGAGCAGCACTCGGGCCGCGTCTCGCGTCGCAGCGGCGATCCCCTCGTCGTCGACGATCGGCGCGAGCAGGGCCTGCACCGACTCCTCGCGGCCGCGCGCCCTGGCGACCTGCGCGTGGCCGATCTGACAGCGCGCGATCCAGGTCTGCGAGGGCACGTCGCCGCGGCGAAACTCGAGCAGCGCCTCGTCGAAGCCGCGCTCGGCGACCGCGAGCTTGTCTCGGGCTAGGGCGATGCGCGCGAGCCCATAGCGCGCTCGGCCGCGTCCTTCGGGATCGGGGTGTGCTTCCTCGGGCTTGGGGTAGCGACCCAACGCGCGGCCATAGAGCAGCTCGGCTTCGGCGAGATCGGCCTCGGTCCCGCGCTCGACCAGGGCGTCGGCCAGGTTGGTCATCGTGTCCGCGGTCGCCTCGTGCTCGTCGTGGGCCTGCTCGTGCAGCTCGAGCGCGTGGCGGTAGGCCGCGACCGCCTCGTCGAGGCGCCCTTGCGCCCGGCGCACGTCCGCCAGGGTGTTGTAGCCGTCGCCGAGATCCGCGTGCGCGTCCCCGTCGTGGGCCTCGCGCCAGACCGCCATGGCTGCCTCGAGGGCGCGCTCGGCCTCGTCGTAGCGCCCGAGCGCGAAGGCGTAGGTCGCCACCGTCGCCTGGACGCGCGCGGTCCTCGGGCTGTCCTCACCGTAGAGCGCCTCGAAGACCTTCAGCGCCTCGACGCTGCCGGTGTAGGCCGGCTCGAGCTCCCCGATGTCGTAGCGCGCGGCGGCGAGGTTGAGCGAGACCTGCGCGACCATGCGGTGCTGGGGACCGCCGAGCTCGAGCCACAGCGCGAGCGCCCGCTCGTACATCACGATCGCCCGCTCGTAGGCGCCCCTCTCGGCGAGCATGATCGCCATGATCTCCAGGCGCCGCGCCTCGGCCCGCGGGTCGTCGCCCCCGCTGCGCTCGTAGTAGACTCCGGCGAGCTCGGCCCAGCGGATCCCCGCGTCGATGCGACCGAGCTGATAGCCCTCGATGAAGGCCAGGTTGCCCGCGGCCGCCGCTGCCGTGCGGTCGTCGCCGACCTGCACGGCGATCCGAAAGGCCTCCGACCACTCGCGGACCGCCGCCTCGAAGTCGCCCAGGAGCTGATGAAAGCTGCCCAGCTGGTAGCGTGCGCGGGCCTCGAGGGGCGCGTAGTCCAGGGCCTCCACGCGAGCGAGCAGCGTCTTGGTGGTCGCCAGCCCGCGGGTGTACTCGCCGAGCTGGTGATCCACGCGAACGCGCTGCAAGGCGATCGACAGGTCCGCGACCTGCCCGCGGACCTCGGGGTCCTCCGGCAGCGCCGGCATGCGCATCAGGGCCTGGTCGTCGGCGCAGCGCTCGAGCGCGTCCGGGCCAATCGCGGTCTCGAGGGCCCCGCCGACCTGCGCCGGGCTCGGATCCCCAAACACCGCCAAGAACGCCTCGAAGGCGGCCCGGCGCTGGTCGAGGCAGAGCTGGCGGCGCTGGGCGAGGCTGGCTTCGATGTCGTGCTCGACGGTCCTCGCCAGGCACAGCGCGCGCCTCGCCTCGGACCAGGCCGCGACGAACTCGGCGTTGCGAGCGGCGAGGGCCTCGGCGGTCTGCGCCGCGTTCGGGGCCCCGGTCGCCACGAAGGCCGCGACCAGAGACTCGGCCTGCGCCTCGGTCCAGCCCAAGGCCGCGGCCTCGCGCTCGCAGGCGACGATCGCCTGGGCGCGCTCCTGGCTGCGGCGGTGATCGAGGACGCCGAGGATGACGCCCAAGCCGAGCCCGCAGGTCGCCAGGGCTCCCACCGCCAGCTGACGACGCCGCCGCAGCCGACCGGGGTCACGGCGCCGGCGCGCGTCTTCCAGCACCCCGAGCAGCGTGGCGAGGCTCGGCCAGCGGCGCGCCGGATCGGTCGCCAGCCCACGGGCGAGGGCGCGGCGGATCACCCGCGGGACGCCGCCTCCCGTCGCGGGGTCGACGTCCCCGGGCGGGCGGACGCCAAAGAGCGCCTCCCACAGCGCCACGCAAAACGCGTACTGGTCCGCCCGCGCGTCGCTGACCAGGCCCACGCGCTGCTCGGGGGCCATGTAGGCCGGCGTGCCCGCCACCTCGCCGCCCTGGGTCAGCGTCCGCAGGTCCGGGCTTTCCGGACCCATCGACGCGGCGCCCTCGCCCCGCTCGGCCGCCACCAGGCGAGCGAGCCCAAAGTCCACGACCCGCGCCACGCCGCGCTCGTCCACGAGCACGTTGTCGGGCTTGAAGTCGCGATGGACCAGGCCAGCCTCGTGCGCCGCGACCAGGCCGCGCCCGGCAGCGAGGAAGGTGTCGAGGAGCGCTGGCCAGGCGCGCTCGCGCTCGGCGATCCACACCCGCAGCGAGCAGCCCACGATCCGCTCCATCGCGATATAGAGCAGCTCGCCCTCGGTGCCCACGTCGTAGATCCCAACGACGTTCGGGTGGGCGAGGCGAGCCAGGGTCTGAGCCTCGCGCTGAAGCCGGGCCTGCGCGCGCGGGCTGTGCCGACCGGGGGGGAGCACCTTGAGCGCGACCTCACGGTCGAGCTGTGGATCATGGGCGGCGTAGACCACCCCCATCCCACCCCGGCCAAGCTCGTCTCGGAGCTCGTAGCGCCCCAGCAACGCGGGCATCGAGCCCTGGCCGCGGACTCGAAACTCGAGGCTCTCGAGCGCGCCGTCGCCCGTCGCCGTGAGCTGCGTTTCGTCGGGCGCACCCGCCGTGTCGGTCGCGCATGGACCCGGCTCATCCAGCGCGCCGATCCCTTCGGATCGCGTGTCTGTCACCAGAACATTCTAACCGAGCGACCCTCCCGTGGTGTGCTCTCCCCGCGAATCCGTTGCGGCAAAAAGGCGCGCGAGCTAGATCGTTTTCAGTGACTCGCTGGCGACTCGAGTTCGAGCTCGGCGGGCAGTACAGCCTGCGTCCTGGCGCGACCTCCCTCGGCCGCCACCCGACCTGCGACATCATCTTGACCGACTCCACGGTCAGTCGTCGGCAGCTCCTGCTCAACACTCGCGTCGACGGCGTCGAGCTCATCAAGCTCGGCCGCCAGTCCGTGCGCTGCAACGAGCGCGAGCTCGACGAGGAGGCCGTGCTCGCCGGCTCCGGCGACGTGATCGTCATCGGCGGCCGCCCCTTCGCCACGCTGCGCGTGATCGAGGAGCCCGCGAGCGAGCCGCCCTGGCTGCTGAGCGTCGACGGCAGCCCCGGCTTGAGCCTGGGTCACGCCCCCTTCGCGATCGGCGGCGGGGCCGAAGACCACTTCGTGATCCCCGACTGGCCAGCCGGGGCCGCCCAGCTCCACGCGCTCGAGGACGCGGTGATCATCGAGCTCTCCGACGCCCTCCGAGCCCAGCTCGAGCCCAGCGAGCGCGCCCGCCTCGGCGACGAGGGCTTCCTGCGCGCCGAACCCGGGCACAGCCTACGCGTCGCCGGCCACGACCTCGCCGTGACCGCGTCGGCCTCGGCGGGCGTGGCCACGACCCAGTTCAGCGTCGCTGAGGACGCGCTGATCCGGCTCGAGTCCTACCGCCGCGGCGGGGTGATCACCATCGAGCGAGGCGCCCAGATCGCCAGCGTCTACCTGTCCGCGCTGCGCTTCGCCCTGCTCCGCGCGCTGCTGTGTCCGCCCTCGCCCCACGCCCCCGGGGAGTTCATCGAGCTCGAGCAGCTGTGCGCGCTGATCTGGCCCGACAAGCCGCTCAAGAACGAGTACGACTTCAACGTCTTGCTCCACCGCGTGCGCCAGGACCTCGTGCGCGCCAAGCTCGACGTCGACGCCTTCATCGAGCGCGCCCACGGCTCGGGCCGCGTGCGCGCGCCGATCGCGATCGGCGCGCAGATCCTCGACCAGGTCGACTGAGCCCCACAAAGACGAGCGCCCCCCGTCCACCAGGGACGAGGGGCGCGCGTTCACGGCCCGAGCCGTGGGCGCTCGGCTGGGCGCTCAGAAGATGCTGGTGATCGCGTCCCAGGCGTCCTTCACGTAGCCGTAGCCGTCCTCGGCCAGGCTCGGGATGGAGCCCGCGACGTCGAGCAGGCCCTGGTCCAGGAAGTCGACCAGCTCGCCCAGCTCCAGCAGCTCGCCAAAGGCGACCACGTAGGTGAAGCCAGCCTCGCCGATGTCGGCGACCTCGACGGCGTAGGTCACCACGTCGATCTCGAGATGGACCTCGAACACGCCCGGGATGTCGATGTAGCCCGAGAGTACGCCGTTGCTGAACTCGGCCCCAGCCACAGAGAAGGGGCCGACGTTGATGCCGATCTTGATGTTGATGTCACCGGAGCTCGTGATCATGAACGAGCTCTCCCAGATCCCCTTGCGCACACCCGCGCAGACCATCTCCCGGGAGATCGAGCCGCAGGTGTAGATCGAGGGGCCGACGATGTTGATCGTCTGGCCGAGCACGGGGATGTCGACCTGGGTCGCGTTGACGCCGATGTTGCAGGCGAGGTCGTCCCCGTCGAAGGCGCAGCCGCCATAGACCGGGTTGAAGTCGACCTTCACGTCGTCGCCGTCCTGGCGCACGCAGGTCATCATCCCGAGGTCGCGGACGTCGTAGCCGTCCGCGTCCGCGTGCGGGTAGACGATCGTGCACTCGTTGACCTCGAGGGTCGTGTCGGCCACGAGGGTGAGGCCCTCGCTGGCGAGGTTGGCGATGACCTCCTCCGGCGTGTACCGGGTCGGGTCCCCGGGGACGCCCACCAGCGTGGGATCGGGGTCGGTCTGGCCGCCCCAGACGTCGAAGTTTGTGCGCCCGTCGCCCTTGCTCGGGGCGATGGTCACGAGCTCGGCGTAGCCGTCGCTGTCGAAGTCGCCGGCGGCCACCTTGGTCCTGGGCGAGTAGCCGATCTGGCTGTCGCGGTGGTAGCTGAGCATCTCGAACCAGTCGTAGACGCCCGTGCCCGAGCGGTAGAGGATCATCCCGGCGCGCGCGTCCTCGGTCGGGCCGTAGACCATGATGTCGTCGCGGCCGTTGACGTCGAAGTCACCGACGGCGGTGTTGAGCTCGCCCTCGAAGCCCTTTTGCGCGGTCATCCAGCGCTCGGCCCCAAAGCCCGCGCCCGACGAGCGGTAGACGTCGATGCTCACGTCGGACACCTCGACCTCGAAGTCCAAGCCCGTGAACCCATCCCCGCCGCTGAGCCAGTCCGGGAGCGAGTAGATCACCGACTCCTGGAACACGCGGGCGATGTCGTCGTCGCCGTCGCCGTCGAAGTCACCGGCGAGGAAGTCGTCGTCCTCGCTAAAGCCGCCGCCGGCGTTCGAGATCCAGGTGGTGAAGGGCTCGAAGCCCGAGCCGGTCGACAGGTAGACGTCGACCCAGACCTGGTCGCCGTAGTTCCAGACCTTGGCCACGTCGTCGCGGCCGTCGCCATTGTAGTCGCCGGCCACGAACTTCTGCGCGGCCCAGTGCCCGCCCTGGCGATCGGCCCACGTGCCAAAGCTCGGCAAGCTGGTCCCGTTCGACAGGTAGACGTCGAGGGAGGTCAGCCCGCTGTTGTCCCAAGCCTTGACCAGATCCGTGGTCCCGTCGCCGTCGAAGTCGCCGACGACGAAGTCCATGCCGCCCCAGTGACCGCCGAGCTTCGTCGCCCAGCGCTCCATGACCAGGCCGTCCCCGGTGTTGACGTGGACATCGACGGTCGTCGCCCCGCCGTCGTCGTACACCCGCGCCACGTCGGGCGAGCCGTCGCCGTTGAAGTCGCCGGCGAAGTAGAGCTGCGCGTCCCAGAAGCTGCCCTGGCTGCTGGCCCAGCGCATCGCCAGCTTGCCGAGCTCGGGCTCGCCGTCGTAGGGCGAGCCATCGGGGGTGAAGACCACGAGCTCGAAGCTCCCCTCCTCCTCGTAGGCGACCGCGACCTCGGCCTTGCCGTCGCCGTCGTAGTCGCCGACGAGCTCGAGCTCCTCGCCGCTGGACAGCGAGTCGCTCGAGAAGAGCTGGCGCGAGGCCATGGTCTCGCCGTCGTTGAGCAGGACCAGGACATAGGGATCATCGGGATCGAGGATCGCCAGGTCGTCGAGGCCGTCGGCGTCGAAGTCACCGCTTCCGATCGCGTCGTTCTTCTCGATCCCGACGTTGGACGCGTAGCTCGCGTAGCCGAAGGCCGCGCCATCGGACCACAGCATGTCGACGTCGTAGCCGCCGTTGAGCGTCGCCGTGGTCCGCGAGATGTCGTCCTTTCCGTCGCCGTCGTAGTCGCCCGCGTTCCAGCGGTTCTCCCCGTAGATGTACTCGAGGTCCGTGGCCCAGGACTCGTTCGCGAAGGACTGGTCGCCCGCCTCGAACACATTGATGTTGGACAGCTGGTTGCCGCCCAGCCAGACCCGCGCGACGTCGTCCTTGCCGTCGGCGTTGAAGTCACCGCCGAGGTAGACGTCGGTGGTCTTCCACACCGAGATCCCGGTGGCGTAGCGGCTGTAGACGAAGCCCTCGTACTCGCTGGCTCCCGCCGTCGAGTGCAGCACGTCGACGCTGGCCAGGCCGCCGTCGTCGAACACGCGCACGATGTCGTCGCGGCCGTCGCCGTTGCAGTCGGCGACCAGGTACTTCTGCCCGGCCCAGAAGCCGCCGAGGCCGACCTCGCCCCAGTTCTCGACCTCGAAGTGGTCGCCCTGTGAGCGGAACACGTCGACGCGCGTCTCCCCCGCGAAGCCGCGCACGCGAGCGACGTCGGTCTTGCCGTCGCCGTCGAAGTCGCCCTCGAGGGTGTAGTCCGAGCCATCGCTGGCCACGTCGTCGAGCATCGAGCCCCACGCGTCTGGCAGCGCGTCGGTCTCGAGATCGTCTTGTCCGGCGATGGCCACGCTCGGCAGGCCCAGGCCGAGCCCGGCGAGCAGTGGGATGAACATGGCCGCGCGACCGCGTGGTCGCGCGAGTGAGGGGATCTGGAGGCGAGCAGTCATCTTCGGTTGGCTCCTGACGCCGGCTGCGTTCCATGCCGGCGTGGCCACTGAGATAACGGCGCCCGAGCCCGAGGGGTATGTCAGCGATATTTCAGGTCCGCGGATCCGGGCCGAGACCCGAACCCGCGGACAGCGAGGCGCCCGTGGAGGATCAGTCCTCGCCGACCCAGGGCGTGTGCGTCAGCGGCCCCTTGAGCAAGGTGAAGGAGCGGGACGAGGCGGAAGACAAGTTGACCCAGCCGAAGCCGTTGGTCACCCGCGAGGGCGCGCCGACGTAGACGCGCACGTTTGCGATGTCGCAGTCCCCGATGATGTGGCCGACCCGGATCGGGTTGCTGGCCGCGGTCGTGGACTTGGTCAGCAGCTGCTCGCTGGTGGTCACGCCCGCGCTGACCGAGAGGTTCCCGGGCACCACGCCGCCGCTCACCACGTAGAAGCTGTAGTTACCCACGCCCTGCGGGTGCCAGGCTCCGTAGTCGATCTCGACGAGGTCGTCCTTGGTGGCGTAGGTCAGGCAGCCGCACTCCAAGCTCGGGTAGACCCCCGCGGCCGGCGCGGTGTTGGCCGTCCCGATCCGCGGCAGCTGCATCTTGGTCTTGTAGCGGGTGTTGTCGATCATCACGAGATGCTCGAAGTTCCCGTCGTCGCCGACCTTGACCCCCTTTTGCCCGCTATCATAGAAGTCGACCACCACGTTCATCAGCCCGGTGTCGCTGGCGTTGGTCGTGATCTTGGCCGCGAGGTAGGGGTTGTACCAGAGCTGCTCCGGATCGCGGACCGGGTACAGGTAGGTCGAGTTGCCGATCGAGATCGGCGTGATGTTCTGAGGCTCCCACAAGCTCGTGACCTCGTTCCACAGCAAGTCGACGAACCCGGCCTGGATCGCCCGCTCGGTCATCTGATCCACGTTCTCGACCTTGACCGCGTAGTAGCTGACCCCGTTGTTCCAGGCCAGCTCATGGTTGAGCATCAGGCTCAAGGTCCCGCCAAAGGCGAGGTTGGGGTGGCCCGAGAAGTAGTAGCCGGCCGGCGTGGTCGCGGATCCGTCGACATCGTCGATGTACTGAAAGGGGATCAGCCCGATGCCGAGCACGTACTCACCCTCGGCGACCTCGATGACCCGCTCGAGGCTGGCGATCTGCGTGTCGAGGCTGAGGAAGAGCTTGTTGTCACTGGCGCGCACGGCCTGCCAGGGCGTGGGCAGCGGGGCCTCGAGCACGCTCGCGAGGTCGAGCTCCTCGCTGATCTCGCCGGTCGAGAGATCGAAGCGCATGATCTTCTTGTTGTCGCGATCCGCGACGAGCACGGCCTGGCGCTCGTCGTCGGCCCAGCTCAAGAAGCCAGGCGTGAAGCCGAGGTTGAACTTTGGCGCGGGGCTCGAGTTGAGCTCCCCGGAGGTGATGTCGAGCTGATAGACGTTGCCCAGCTCGTCGGCGATGACCGCCTGGAGCACCGAGTCGACCACGTCCACGAGCAGACCCACGCCGGCCCCCGCGAGCCCCTCGACGATGGCGCCTCCGGGCGAGCCGTCGGCAAAGAAGAGCCACAGCTTGTCCCCGTCGACCGCGTAGACGGTGTCACCCCCGTCGGAGGCGATCTGCTGCGGGTTGGTCAGGTTGGCCTGGCCGCTGATCTCGACCAAAAACCCGGAGTACTCGGGCGAGGGCTCGTCGCTGAGCCGCCGCGCGTAGCAGATCATCGGGCCGTAATACCCATGATTGATGGAGAGATAGATCCGCGCGCCATAGTCGGTGACGACGAGGTCGCGAATGTCACCGCCCCAGGCCAGACCGGCGCTGACGTCCTGGTTGCGGACATCGACGAAGTAGCTCTTCCAGTCGATGACCACGCTGCCGTTGAGGGTGTGCACCCTCAGCTTCGTGTAGTGATACTCGTTCGCGCTGCTGAGCCCAATGCGCAGGACATAGAACTTGTCCGCCGCGAACTGCCCCGGATCCTCGACAGAGCTGCCCGCCGCGGCCCAGTCCTGGGCGACCATGCTGTCCGTCGAGATCTCATCGAGGCTCGCGGCCGCGACCTCGACGATCCGGGTCTGGATGTTCCCGGCGCAGATAATCGTCTGCGCGTCGTCACGCTTGATGTCGGGGAGGTTGATGTTGTCGAGCTGGCGGCTGGTACCGACCGAAAACGAGGATCCTGCCCCCTCGGAGACCACCGTGGCCGGCTTGTCCGAGATCCTCGACAGCGTCCCCGCGAGGAAGTTCGCGCCGCTGCTGTAGTAGAGGAAGCCCGACGAGTCGTCGAAGTGAATGCCCCGGACATTGCTCAAGTTGCTGATCAGATTGCTGAATGACATCGCTCACGCTCCGCTCTGGCGGCCGCCCCCCGGAGGCCAATACACCATGCACCGGCCGCCTCGGGCAAATGCCCTCCGCGAGGGCCGCCAGAATACAACAAAGACTGCCACCAGCAATCTGTCAGTCAAGACAGTTGCCGATATTTTAATTACCCCCACCAAGGCATGGCCCGAGAACCACGACATTTTGATTCACAGCCAACAACCATCACTCACACGCTCCACCACCGGACCAATCCAATCGCTACACCCATAGCACTCACCAAATGGCATGCTCACGGCCAGCCCTCATGAATGGCACATTCAAATATACAACTCGAGTGTCACATGATTCGAGATATCAGCAACCTGGCGGTCCGAACGCCCCAGCTTCTTCGTAGGGGCAGACCTCGCCCCCCCCCGGCACAGCGTGACACTAGGTGAAGAGTGGCTCTCGGGGGCGAACGGCCGGCCTTTCACCCAAGTCTTGAAAACAGTTTTCATTTCCAATATGAAGCAGAAGCGTGGCCCTCCCCGACGTCTTCAACTACTTCCTGCCCGTCGCCGCCGTGGCCATCGTGCTCGAGTGGCTGTGGCTGACCCGCAGGCTCCACCGGCCCTACCGCGGCCGCGAGGTCGGGCGCAACGTGGTGCTGTGGCTCGGCTACGAGGGCCTGACCTGGCTGACCGGCGGCCTGTTCATCGTCATCGGGCTGTGGGGCTACGAGCACCGGCTCCTCGACTTCGGCTACAGCCTCGGCGCCTTCGTGGCGCTCTTCTTCGTCGAGGACTTCGTCATGTACGCGACCCACGTGCTCAAGCACAGGTGTCGGTTCTTTTGGGCCGCGGATCACGAGGTCCATCACTCCTCGTCGGAGTTCAACTTCACCACGGCCTTTCGCAACTCTCCCCTCGCCCCGCTCAGCGGCGCGTGGCTGGCCTGGCCGATGCTCTGCCTGCTCGGCTTTCCGCCGGCCATGGTCTTCTTTCAGGCCTCCCTGTCCCGGGCCTACCAGTGCTTCACGCACACCAGCACGGTCCGCCGGCTGCCCGCGGCGATCGAGTGGGTGTTCGTCACCCCCTCGCACCACCGGGTCCACCACGCCAAGAACCCCGCCTACATCGACAAGAACTACGGCGGGATCCTGATCATCTGGGATCGCATCTTTGGCACCTTCCAGGCCGAGCGCGACGACATCCCCTGCGAGTTCGGGGTGCTCAGCGAGTTCGACACCTCTCGAGTCGGGCGCGTGGTCTTTCACGGCCTGGGCAGCATGATCGCCGACATCAGGCGGCGGCGCGGCCTCGCGGCCAAGCTGGGCACGATCATTCGCGCCCCGAGCTGGACGCCTGCGAGCGAAGGCGGTCAGACCCTCGGCACCGACGAGCTGCGCTGAGCAGGCTCGAGCTCGCGGCCGAACTCGCGTCGGCCGAGCTTGGCTCAGCGCTGCGTGCAGGGCTCGTCCCGTGCGGCCTTCGGGCAGGTGTCGGGGCAGCAGCGCCAGCCCTCGGCCTGCCCGTCGAGCACCGCGAGCAGCTCGTCGAGGCCCGGGCGTCGCCCGCCGAGCTTGCGGTAGCGCAGGGTCCGGTCCTCGGCGAGCACCCACACGGCGAAGCCCAGCTCTGGCGCCGCGCCCAGGCCCAGCGCCTCGGTGAGCGCCCCCGCCTCGTCGGCGAGCACCGGCGCCTGCAGGCGCAGCTCCCCCGCCCAGCGCAGCGCAGAGGCCCTCGGCAGCGAGCGCGCGAACACCAGCGTGGTCCCGCGCGCGTCGAAGTCCGCCAGACCAGCGGCCAAGGACACCACCCACTCGCTGGTCTGCGCGTGCTCGGCCGCGCCGACCCACACCAGCGTCACCGGGCCGGCCTCGACCAGGGTGTCGAGCGCCATCGTCACGCCGTCGACGGTCTCGAGCGCGGGGAGCTGCCAGCGATCGCCGGGCGCCAGGGCCTCGGGGTGCGCCGGCGAAGCTCCGTAGCGCGGATCGAGGATCTCCACGCGCGCCTCGTCAGAGCGCGCCTTGGGCGGCTTGGCTGGCGCAGGCTCGGCGGAGCTGCGACAGCCCGGGCCCAAGAGCGCCAGCGCCAGCGCCAGCGCAGCTCCCCGCCGAGCCGCCCGCGGCCCAGGAGTCCAGGCGAGCGGACGCCCGCGCCTGGCGCGGTGGACTGCGGAGCGCTCGGCCATGAACGCCGGCGATGATACTCCCCGACGCCGACGCGCGGTGGCTTGCCCTCGTCCCCAAACACGCGCCAAGCTCGGCCCATGCAGCTGCGCGCATGCGTCCTGCTCGTCGCCTCGCTCTTGGCGGCCTGCTCCACGACCACCGACTGCCCCCCAGCCGCCTCGGCGCCCGCCGAGCGAGATACGCAACAAAGCGAGGACGCCCCGCTCGCCCAGGCCGACGAGGGTCCACGGATCCCCGCCGAGCCCGAGCTCGTCGCCGTCACGGCCGACGATGGCCACGCCCTGCACATGTGGCGCCTGACCGCCGAGGGCGTCGACGATCCCCCGGCGATCCTGCTGATCCACGGGCGGACCTGGTCGAGCGCCCCCGACTTCGATCTTCGCGTGGGCGACGACCGCTCGCGCTCCTTGGCCCACAACCTCGCCGCGGCCGGCTACGCCGTCTATGGCCTGGATCTGCGCGGCTACGGTCAGACCAAGCGAGACGCGAGCGGCTGGCTCGAGCCCGATCGCGCTGTCGAGGATCTCGCCGCGGCCACGGCCGTGATCCGCGAGCGCGAGGGCGAGGCCCCGGATCTGCTCGGCTGGTCGAACGGCGCCCTCGTGGCCCACCTCTACGCCCAGCGCCACGCCGAGGGCCTGGGCAAGCTGGTGCTCTATGGCTACCCCCGCGACCCCGACGTGCGCGCGGCCGAGGCGCCCAAGTCCGGCGAGCCCGCCCGCGCCAAGACCACGGCCGAGGCCGCGCGCAGCGACTTCATCACGCCGGGCACCATGCCCGAGGCGGCCGCCGACGCCTTCGTCGAGCAGGCCCTCGCCGCCGACCCGGTCCGCGCCGACTGGCGGAGCCTCCAGCAATTCGACGCCATCGACCCCGCCGCGTTGACCTCGCCCACCTTGGTGATCCACGGGGTCCACGACCCCTACGCCAAGCAGCTGTGGATGGCCAAGCTGTTCACGCGCATGAAGGTGGAGGCGCGCCAGTGGGTGATGCTCCCCAACGCCGACCACGCCGCCCACCTCGAGCACCCCGAGGCCTTCACCCGGGCGCTGCTCGCCTTCCTCGCCGACTGAGCGGGCTCAGTCCTCGTCTTTGCGCGCGCGCAGGGCCTTGCCCTCGAGCTCGTCGAAGGCGCGCAGGAGGTCCAGGGGCGAGACGATGCCGACCAGCGCGTCGGTCTTGTCGAGCACCGGCAGGCAGCCAAAGTGGTGCTCGAGGAACAGCTGCACCGCCTTGTGCAGGGTGTCGTAGGTGTGGACCGTGATCACCGAGGTCGTCATCAGGTCGCCCACCTTCATCTCGTCGTCGAGGTGGTAGACCAGAGCCAGATCCGGCGCCTGATCGACCCAGTCCGGCCGCCGCAGATCGCGATCGCTGACGATGCCCACGAGCTCGTCTTCGTCATCGACCACGGGGATGTGCCGGATGTCGTGCTCGCGCATGCGGAAGAAGGTCGTCCGCGAGCCGTCTTCGGGCCGGGCTGTCACGAGCTTGCTGGTCATGTACTTGCTGATGCGCATGTGGTCCGGAGATGATCTGACCTCGCTGGATTTGCGCTCAGCGCAAGACATGCACCATGGGCACACCGTGATCGCAATCTTTGCAGGCCCATCCTCTCTTGCCTGGAGATCAGCCCCGGAGACCAGTTTTCGGAGCATTTCGTCCGAATGGCCATGACGGCAATACCCCCCAGCACGCAGAAGGTGCCGCCTCGTGACACTCGAGCACGCATTCCATGCGTAAATTCTAGCCTTTTGAGGATCCTGCGAAGACTTTGCTCCTCGATCAGCTCTAGTCACGCACGTCTTGCGCGATACCCCAGCTTATCGGCGAGCCGGGATTCAGTCAGGGTACGCCCAGGACTGGGAGCTCTCACGTGAGCGTCATTTACTTCCTGCTTCCCCTGGCGGGGCTGATCGTGATCGCCGCGGTGATCGCTTTTGCGTTCGCCGTACACGACGGTCAATTCGACGACCTCGACACGCCTCCCCTCCGGGTCCTCTTCGACGACCCGGTACACACCCCAACCCCCAAAAAACGCGAGGAGACGCCGTCATGAGCGAGACTCCGCAAACCGAGACCATCCGCTACGACGACGCCGTCGTCCGTAAATTCGCCTACGCGACCATCATCTGGGGCCTGATCGGCATGCTCGCCGGTCTGTGGTTGGCCCTCGAGCTGGCCAGCCACAAGTTCAACCTCATCCCCCAGATCGCCTTTGGGCGCCTGCGGCCGCTGCACACGAACGCGGTGATCTTCGCCTTCGTGGGTAACGGGATGTTCGCAGGCATCTACTACTCGACGCAGCGTCTGCTCAAGACGCGCATGGCCAACGACCTGCTGTCCAAGATCAACTTCTGGGGCTGGCAGGCGATCATCGCGTCGGCAGCGGTGACCTTGCCGCTGGGCTACACGACCTCCAAGGAGTACGCCGAGCTGGAGTGGCCGATCGACATCGCGATCGCGCTGGTCTGGGTCATCTTCGGCCTCAACTTCTTCCTGACCCTCAAGCAGCGCCGCGAGAAGCACCTCTACGTCGCGCTGTGGTTCTACATCGCCTCGATCATCGCGATCGCGGTGCTGCACATCTTCAACTCCCTCGCCGTCCCGGTCGCCGCGCTCAAGAGCTACTCGGCCTACGCGGGCATCCAGGACGCCCTGGTCCAGTGGTGGTACGGCCACAACGCCGTCGCCTTCTTCCTGACCACGCCCTACCTGGGCTTGATGTACTACTTCGTGCCCAAGGCGGCCCAGCGCCCGGTCTACAGCTACCGCCTGTCGATCATCCACTTTTGGGCCCTGGTGTTCATCTACATCTGGGCGGGCCCCCACCACCTGCTGAACTCGGCGCTGCCCGACTGGGCCCAGAGCCTCGGCACGGTGTTCTCGATCATGCTGCTCGCGCCCAGCTGGGGCGGCATGATCAACGGCCTGCTGACCCTGCGCGGCGCGTGGCACAAGCTGCGCAGCGACCCGGTGCTCAAGTTCTTCGTGGCTTCGATCACCTTCTACGGCATGTCGACCTTCGAGGGCCCGATGCTCTCGCTCAAGGCCGTCAACTCGCTGTCGCACTTCACCAACTGGACCATCGCCCACGTCCACGCCGGCGGCCTCGGCTGGAACGGCTTTTTGACCTTCGGCCTGCTCTACTGGCTGCTCCCGCGGCTGTGGAAGACCGAGCTGCACAGCAAGAAGCTGGCCACGACCCACTTCTGGTTCGGGCTGATCGGCATCGCCGCCTACGTGCTCAGCATGTGGGTCAACGGCGTGACCGAGGGCCTGATGTGGAAGGAGTTCGATCCCGACGGCAAGCTGGTCTACGGCACCTGGGACGAGATGGTCCCGGCTCTGCGCCCGACCTACATCGTCCGCGCCGTGGGCGGTGGCCTCTACATCACGGGCGTGTTCTTGATGATCTGGAACTTCATCAAGACCTACCAGACCCGCGGTGAGCTCACCGACACCGAGGTCGAGGTCCCGGTTCGCCGTGACCTCAGCAAGCCCGAGGGCAGCAGCTGGCACCGCCGCCTCGAGGGCAAGCCGCTCGCCTTCACCTTGCTGACCACCGTGGCCGTCGCCGCCGGCGGCATCCTCGAGCTGATCCCCAGCATGGCGATCAAGACCAACGTGCCGACCATCGACAAGGTCCGGCCCTACACGCCCCTCGAGCTCGAGGGTCGCGACGTCTACATCTCCGAGGGCTGCGTCAACTGCCACTCGCAGATGGTCCGCCCCTTCCGCGAGGAGACGCTGCGCTACGGCGACTACGCCAAGGCCGGCGAGTTCGTCTACGACCACCCCTTCTTGTGGGGCTCGCGTCGCATCGGCCCCGACCTGCTCCGGGTCGGCGGCAAGTACCCGGATCTGTGGCACTACAACCACCTCGTCGATCCGCGCTCGACCTCGCCGCGCTCGCTGATGCCCAGCTACGCGCACCTGGCCGAGGCGCCCCTCGACCTGAGCCTGACCAGCGCCAAGTCCTCGATCCACGCGACCTTCGGCGCGCCCTACACCGAAGGTGAGATCGGCGCGGCAGAGGCCCTCGCGCGCATGCAGGCCGACACCATCGCCGACGGGCTCATCACCCAGGGCGCTCCCGACATCCGCGACCGCAAGATGGTCGCGCTGATCGCCTACCTCCAGCGCCTCGGCACCGACGGCAAGGGCGCCGTCGTCGAGGGCTCTCCCCACGTCGAGCCGCCGGCCCAGGGCTTGCCCGAGCGCCTGCAGCAATAGGAACCGCACCATGAAGAACGACATCTTGTCTCTGAGCGAGTACGCCTACCTGGCCGAGATCAGCATCGTGATCTTCGTCAGCGTGTTCCTCGGCGCGCTCTACAGGATCCTCCGCCCGGGCGCTCGCGAGGCCTACGAGGCCATGGCGAGCATGCCCCTGGACGATCAAAACCCCGTCGAGCCCCTGCCTCGCACCGCGCACGAGTAGGAGAACCCAAGACCATGGCTGCACCCCCCGACGATCTGCTCGATCACGACTACGACGGCATCCGGGAGTTCGATAACCCGCTGCCGAAGTGGTGGCTCTACCTGTTCTACGGGTCGATCCTGTTCGCGATCGTGTACATCCCCTACTACCACTTCGGCCCCGGGGCGCTCCCGACCTCGGCCTGGGCCGAGGACATGGAGGCCTGGTACGAAGCCCATCCGCCCCCCGAGCTGCCCAGCGACGCTGAGCTCGAGGCGATGGCCGCGGACCCGACCTTCGTGAGCGCCGGCGAAGCGACCTTCAAGATTCGCTGCGCTGCCTGCCACGCCGCCGACGGCGGCGGCGTCGTCGGCCCCAACCTGACCGACGACTACACCCTCTACGGCTACGGTCGCGATCAGATCGTCGCCGTCATCTACCACGGCACCAAGTTCGGCATGCTGTCGTGGAAGGACCAGCTCAGCCTCGACGAGATCTATCAGGTCGGGGCCTACGTCCACTCGCTGCGCGGGACCACGCCCGCCAAGGCCAAGGACGCCGAGGGCGTGCTGATCGGCTCGGCCGCGGCCGCCGATGACCAGCCCGAAGACGCCGTGGCCGACGACGCCGTGGCCGATGACGCCGCCGCCGAGACGGGCGACGAGACTGGTGAAGAGACTGGGACCGAGACCGGTGATGAGACCGGGACCGAGACCGGCGACGAGACCGGAACCGAGGGCGAAGCCGCCGATGTCGAGGCAGCTCCCAACACGGTTCAACCCGCTGAAACGGGCACTACCACGGGTTCCGCCGCTGACGCAGGACCCACTGCGGAGCAGCCCAGCTAGCCCTAGGAGCCCGTGGTGAAACCCAACACGACACCTCGCTTGGTCTTTTCGCCGAGGGCTTTGTCGCCAAAACTGGCAGTACGCCCGGTACAGCGGCGTTTTGGCTTCGCGCCCTCGACAAAAATCCCGGCGCCAGGAGCCGCGCTGGGTTCCACCACGGGCTCCTAGCGCCCTCGCCTGCGACAATGCGTCCGATCGTGTTGTCGCAGGCGTCGACTTGGGTCAAGCATGCGGCAACGAGGAGGGAATCGAGCAATGGCAGGACTCGCTGATAATGACACGGTCACCACAATCGGTGAGGGCGGCAAGCGAGTGTGGCTCTACCCAAAGTGGATCCGCGGCAAAATGCTCACGGCGCGCACCGCCGTGCACTGGTTGCTGATCGTCTTGTTGCTGATCGGCCCATGGATCGACATCGGTGGCCACCCGGCCACCCGCATCGACATCCCCGGGCGCCGCATCTACTTCTGGGGCGCCACCTTGATGGCGACCGACGGCGCCTACCTACTTTTCCTGTTCGGCTTCGTGGTCTTCGGAGTGTTCTTCGTGACCGCGCTCTTCGGCCGCGCCTGGTGCGGCTGGAGCTGCCCACAGACAGTCTTCTTGGAGTCGCTGATCCGCCCCGTCGAGCGGCTGATCGAGGGCGAGCCCAGCAAGCGTCGCAAGCTCGACGCCGCGCCCTGGAAGGGCAGCAAGTTCGTCAAGAAGGGGCTCAAGTACGCCTTCTACCTGGTCGTCGCAGGCGGCGTCGGGACCACCTTCACGGCCTACTTCCTGGGCCGCGACGGGGTCATCGAGGCCCAGCTCAACCCGCTCTCGCACCCCGGCGGCACGGCCACCTTCGTGATCATCACGGGGCTGCTGCTCTTCGACTTCGCCTACTTCCGCGAGCAGACCTGCCTGGTGGTCTGCCCCTACGGCCGCTTCCAGTCCGTGCTCCTCGACCGTGACTCCCTCGCGGTGCTCTACGACGAGGGCCGCGGCGAGCCGCGCGGCAAGGCCAAGGATCCCAACGCCGGCGACTGCGTCGACTGCAAGGCCTGCGTGCAGGTCTGCCCCACGGGCATCGACATCCGCAAGGGCGTGCAGATGGAGTGCATCCAATGCATGGCCTGCATCGACGCTTGCGACTCGATCATGGTCAAGCTCCAGCGCGACCCGGGGCTGATCCGCCTCGATAGCGAGCGCCACATCTCGGCCTCGCTCGCGGGCAAGGGCAAGACCGACGCGCCCGCCGCCGCCGACTCCACCGCCTCGAGCGCGGGAGCCCCGGCCGCCAACACCAACTGGCTGTCCCGGGCCTTCCGCCCGCGCGTGGTCATCTACGGCCTCGGCCTGATCGCCGTGTTCTCGATCCTCGTGTTCGTGCTCGGCAACCGTCAGCCCGTGGGCCTCGACCTCCACCGCCGCTCCGGCGTCGCACCCTACGTGCAGATGGGCGACGGCAGCGTGCAAAACTCCCTCGAGCTGCGCATCCAAAACCGCAGCGGCGAGCCACGACAGTTCACCGTCGAGCTCGTCGACGAGGACGGCACCAACTTGCTCGTGCCCGGCGGCCAGCTGACCGTCGAGGCCGAGACCACCCGTCAGTTCCCGCTCTTCTTGATCCGTCCGAGCGAGCTCGGTGGCGGCGACGTCGAGCTGCGCGTCCACGACGAGCAGGGCTTCACCGACAGCGTCTCGATCGAGTTCCTGGCTGGCTCCCGGCCGGCCGACGATCCCCGCACCGGAGGTGAAGCATGAACGACGCAGCCCCCACACCCGCCCCTGGCACCGCCGGGAGCCGCAGCAACCTCGCCTGGCCGATCGGCATCGTCGTCGGCCTGGGCATCGTGCTCGTCGCCAACGCGATCATGATCACCGTGGCCGTCTCGCACCCCTCGGTGCCCGCGGCCGAGGATCACTGGCGCGAGTCGATGGACTGGGACCGCGAGCTCGAGGCCCGCGAAGCCTCGGCGGCCCTGGGCTGGACCATGGGCGAGTTCACGCGCAGCGACGAGGGCGCGCTCGAGATGCGCATCCTCGACGCCGCCGGTGAGCCGCTGCCCGGCCTCGCCGGCGAGCTCCGCCTCGAGCGGGCCGACGACGCCAGCCGCGACGCCAGCTTGACCCTCGTCGACCTCGGCGAGGGCCGCTACCGCAGCCAGACCAGCGCGCCCGAGCGCGGCCTGGTCCGCCTCGAGCTCGACGTCCACGACGCCGGCGGACGGCGCTTCGTCGCCAGCCGAAACGTCGAGCTCGACGCCCTCGAGCTCGACGCCCTCGGGCCCGACGCGGAGCCCGAATAATGGACGCCCTGGGCCCCTCACTGATCGCCGTGCTCGGCGCGAGCCTGGTCGGCAGCCTGCACTGCGTGGGCATGTGCGGCGGCTTCGCCACGGTCATCGGCGGGGTCGGCTCGGCCAGCGGTGCGCGCCGCGAGATCGGCCCGACCCTGGCCTACCAGGGCGCCCGCGGCCTCGCCTACACCGCCCTCGGGGCCATCGCCGGCTTGCTCGGCGCGGGCCTCGACGAGGGCGCGGGGCTGCTCGGTCTCCAGCGCCTGTCCGCGCCGCTCATGGGCGTGACGCTGATCGCCATCGCGATCGGCTCGCTGTGGCCGCGGCGCGCGGCCACGACCGCCGGCGAGGGCTCGCTGATCTCCCTGGGCGCGGGCCCGAGCAAGCCCGGGCTGATCGCCCGCCTGCGCCTTTACCTGGCCCGAGCCCTGCGCACCCGCGGGCTCACGGCCGGCGCCGCCGCGGGCCTGCTCAGCGCGCTGCTGCCCTGCGGGTGGTTGTGGGCCTACGTGATCGTGGCCGCGTCCACGGGCTCGCCGGGCATCGGCGCCCTGGTCATGGCCGTGTTCTGGGCGGGCAGCGTCCCGGCCTTGCTCGGCGCGGGTCTGCTCGCGGGTGAGCTCGGCCGCCGCCTCGGCGCCCACGCCCCCAAGATCACCGCCGCGGCCATGCTCGCCCTCGGCCTGCTCAGCCTGGCCGGCAAGCTGACCCCCAAGCCCATGAACCACATGAAGCACGGCGACGCGGCCATGCACGAGAGCGGTGATCACGATGATCATGATGCTCACGACGCTCGTGAACAGGGCGCACTCACCGAGCACGAGCAGCCCAGCGACGCGCCCGTCGCCATCCCCCAAGACGCGCCCTGTCACTGATCAGCCTGCGGGCGCCGCATGAAAGGGGCGCCCGCGCACCCTCCTCTGCGCGTCGACTAAGCTGTGAACCATGACCGTCCCTTGCGCCCACTGCGGACTGCCGGCCCCCGCCGGCTCCGAGGGCGAGCCCAGCTTCTGCTGCCGGGGCTGCCGCGCCGCCTGGGAGCTCGTGCATCAGGCCGGGCTGACCGACTACTACGCCCTGCGCGAGCGCCTTGGCGATGACCCCGGCGCCGCGCGAGCCGAGACCGCCGCCGACGAGCCCGCCTACGCCCACCTCGACGACCCCGAGGTGATGGCCAGCATCGCCCAGACCCCCAGCGGTCCGGGCCGCGCCGCCGCCGAGCTGCACATCGTCGGCCTGCACTGCGCCGCCTGTGTGTGGCTGATCGAGCGTCTGCCCGCCGTGCTCGAGGGCGTCGAGTCGGCCCGCGTCGACTTTGGCTCGGCCCGCCTGCGCGTCGAGTGGGACGCCGAGCGCGTGCGCCTGTCGCAGATCGCCGACTTCCTCCACCGCGCCGGCTACCAGCTCCACGCCCTCGACGCCCAGGCCGAGGGCGCGCGGCGAAGCGAGCGTCGCCGCGAGCTGATCCGCCTGGCGATCTCCGGCGCCAGCGCGGGCAACGTGATGCTCGTGGGCTTTGCCCTGCACGCCGGCTCGATCTCCGGCATCGAGGACAACTGGAGCCTCTTCTTCTCCGTCGCCGGGCTGATCCTCGCCCTGCCCGCGGTCACCTGGGGCGCCCTGCCCTTTTATCGCGCGGCCGTGGCCAGTTTGCGCTTGGGACGGCTGCACATCGACCTGCCCATCGCCCTGGGCGTCGCCGGCGGCTTCTTGGCCAGCGCCTACGCCACCTTCGCCGGCGGCGAGGTCTACTTCGACTCGGTCACCATCTTGGTCTTCCTGCTGCTCGTCGGCCGGTGGATCCAGCGTCGCGGCCAGTCCTGGGCGCTCTCGCAGACCGACCTCTTGCAGCTGCTGATCCCCGCCCGAGCCCGCCGCCGCCGCCCCGACGGCGCGCTCGAGACCTGCGCCGCCGCCAGCCTCGAGCCCGGCGAGCGCGTGCAGGTCCGCCCCGGCGAGCGCGTGCCCGTGGACGGCACCGTGCTCAGCGGCCACGGCAGCGTCGACGCCAGCAGCCTCACCGGCGAGTCCATGCCGCTGAGCGTCGAGCCTGGCTCGGCCATGCTCGCCGGCACTACCTTGCTCGCCCGCGAAGGCGCGGGCCCAGGCGATGATGGCGGTGGCGATGGCGATGAAGATGGTGACGGTAGCGGAGGCGCCGTCGAGATCGAGGTCGAGGCCGTCGGCGCCGAGACCCGTGTGGGCTCCCTGGCCGCGCGGATCATGGAGGCCGACCGCGCCCGCGCGCCGATCCAGCGCGCCGTCGATCGCGTGAGCAGCTACTTCGTCGCCGCCGTGCTCCTCGCCGCCAGCTTGGGCGGGCTCGCGTGGTGGTTCATCGATCCCAGCCAGGTCTTCGAGGTCGTCGTCTCGCTGCTGGTGATCTCCTGCCCCTGCGCCCTCGGCCTCGCCACCCCCGTGGCCCTCGCCGTCGCCCGCGGGCGCGCAGCGCAGCGCGGCATCCTGTTCGCCTCCGCCGGCGCCATCGAGGCCCTCGCCCGGGTCCAGCGCCTGGTCTTCGACAAGACCGGCACGCTCACCGAGGGCGCCCCCGCGGTCCGCAGCGTGGCCACCGTCGGCGACGATGACGATCCCCAGCTCGCTCCCCTCGTCGCCCAGCTCCCCGCCCTGCTCGCGCTGATCGAGGGCGACAGCGGCCACCCCTCGGCCCGCGCCCTGCGGCGCTGGGCGGACGAGCAGCCGCGCCCCGCAGACGCCCCCGATCTGCGCCTGCGTCAGTGCAAAGATCTCCTGGGCCGCGGCCGCGAAGCCACCGTGGAGTTCGGCCAGCGCAGCCTACGAGTCCGCCTTGGAAGCCTGACCTGGATCGATCCACAGGGGAGCTTTTCACGAGCCATCGAGGCCGCCCTCGAGCGCGCCGAGAGCCCGCTCCTGGTCGAGGTCGACGGTCGCCCGCTGGCCATGCTCAGCCTCGCAGATCCCCCCCGAGACGACGCCCCAGAGGCGCTGGCGGCCCTGCGCGACATGGGCCTGAGCCTGGCGATCCGCAGCGGCGACCACCCGCGGGTCGTCGCCGCCGTCGGCCAGCAGCTCGGCGTGGACGACGTAGCGGGGGCGCTCTCGCCCGAAGACAAAGCCCGCGAGCTGGCCGCGGCCGGCTCGGAGGCCGCGATGATCGGCGACGGGGTCAACGACGCCCCGGCCCTGCGCGCAGCGGCCGTGGGCATCGCCGTGCGCGGCGGGGCCGAGATCGCCCTTCGCGTCGCAGACGTACACCTGGCCCGCGGTGGCGTGGGCGAAGTCGCCGTCCTCTTGCAGGGCGCGCGGCGGACCATGGCCCTGATCCGCCGCAACTTGGGCTTCTCCTTGGTGTACAACCTGCTCTTCGCCAGCCTGGCCCTCGCCGGCTACATCGACCCGCTGGCCGCCGCCCTGCTCATGCCCGCCTCATCGCTCACCGTGCTGCTGTCCTCGGTGTTGGCCAAGAGTTTTTCTGTCTCGTCTCAACACGCGTCGCGGCCGTTCCAACGACACGCCCAGAGCGACGCTCCCATCGCGGCAAGCCAAGATTCCCCCACGGGCCACGAAACGCTGCAAAGCTTGCACTCACCGGCCCCTGTTCAGCCAACCAACTCTCTCTAGACTCCCCACCAACCCCACCCCTACTTCGCTTCAAGGAAGGAACACCCCACCATGTCCCGCATTCTCGCAGTCACGTTGTTCGCCTTCGCCGGTCTGACCACGGCTTGTGGTGGCGGCAGCAAGGGCGGTGGCGGCAGCGACGCCAACGCCGAGGCCGTCGCCGAAGCCAACAAGGTCTGGACCGAGCGCTGCGTCACCTGTCACGGCAACTCCGGCAAGGGCGATGGCCCTGGCGCCGCAGCTCTGGCCGTCAAGCCGCGCTCCTTCTCCGACCCCAACTGGCAAGCCAGCGTCGACGACGCGCGCATCAAGTCGGTGATCGTCGGTGGTGGCGCCTCCGTCGGCCTCAACGAGGCCATGGCCGCCAACCCCGACCTCGAGGGCAAGGACGCCGTCCTCAACGAGCTGGTCACCAAGATCCGCAAGCTCTCGCAATAGGTCGAGCGCCGAATTTCGAGGTCGCACTCCGGCCTCGAGGTCGTCCGAGTCGAGGGAGGTCCGCAGGGACCTCCCTTCTTTCGTTTGACAGATCTGTTGGACGCTCGTGACTCAGTCTGCCGACTCGAGCTCCGCCTGGCGCTTTCGGACGCGGCGCTCGTGGACGCCTCCGCCGATCAGCGAGCCCGCCCCGGCGAGCACCAGCGGCGCGCTGATGCCCGCGCCGATCGCAAAGCCGCGGCCGCCGATCATGCCCAGGAAATTCAGCCCGAGGCTGGCCAGGAACACCGCACCGCCCAGGGAGAGCAGCGTCGTCCCGGCGGCCTTGGCCTTCTTGGCCTTGCCGAGCTCCGCGTCTCCCCAGCTGAGGACCAGCTGCGCCTGCTCGCGCTCGACCGCTGCGATTGTCGAGCTCGCCTCGCTCTCGCGCTGGCCGAGCTCGGTCAACGCCGCCTCCACCTCGGCCTGCTCACCGCCCACGCGCTCGAGCTTGGCCGAGAGATCCTCGCGTCCCTCGGCCAGCGCTGCCGACACCGGCGGCAACGGATCCGGCGGCGTGGGGACCGAGCTCTCCCCGACCCCATCCCAGCTCTCCGAGAGCCCCGCCGAAGCCAAGATCGCCTCGCTCAGCTGCTTGGGCCCGTCGTCAGGCACACAGCTGAAGGTGCCATGGCTGTTGCGAAGCGTGACCTTGGAGAACAGCCCCGAGCCGACGACGCACCACGTGTCAGCCTGATCCTGAGAGTGGCGCGCGCGGCCCTCGAAGTTGCCGCGCATCTTGACCTCGAGCTTCGTGCCCGAGACCTTCGCCTTCAGATCCCCCCGGCTGTAGGGGTTGTTCTCGTCGAAGTTGTCCTCGATGGTCTCCGCGAACTCGCGCTGACTGTCTTTGAGCTGCGCGCGGATCAGCTTGCGGCTGGGCTCGAGAAGCGCGCGCCGACAGTCATCGAGCGCCTTCAAAGCCGCGTCGCGCCGGGGCTCCGCCGCGTAGTCCTCCAACGAACGCGCCAACGCGACGCCTCGCTCTGCCCACTCGAAGGGCGACGCCGTCTCGCTACAGTCCACCGCGTGCTCCTCGGCCGCGGACACGAGCTGCTCGTAGTTCGCGTAGGCACTCTCTTGCTCGCGGTGCTCCGCCTCCGCCGCGCTTCGCTCCGCGCCGAGGACCTCCAGCTCCCGCTGATAGTCCGTCTCCTCGGCCACGAGCGCCTCGTGCTCGGCGCGAAGCTGCCCGCGCGTCGCCTCGGCCTCGCGCAGCTCGGTCTGCGCCGCCCGCTGCCTGCGCTGCGCCTCCGGTGAGATCGAAGGCGGCGTCAGCGAGCAACCACTGACCACCAGCGCCGATGAAAGAATGATTGAGATGAATCGATGGCTTGATTGCATGAGCTCGGTGCACGAGGCCCCCAGCGAGCCCAAGCCTCGCTAGCAGCCCTTGCGCATGCTCTCCTTCGCCCCGGGGGTGCGGGCAAAGCCCGAATGGATCACCCGGATCGATATTTTTTTTTCATCCTGGCCAAGGCCGCGCCTCGGGCTGCGGATCCAGGGCCTCCTCGAAGCGCCCAAAGCCGAGCTCGGCAAAGAAGGCATCGAGGGTCTTGCGCGAGGGCACCCAGGGCGGGACCTCGGCGAGCGCCAGCGGCAAGGCCAGCTCCTTGCGCAGAGCCACCAGCTCTCGACTGATCCGCGCGTCCTCGGCGTGGGCCAGCAGCGCCTCGCGGCGCTTGGTCTGGGTGATGATCTCGGCCCGGCTCAGCACCCCCTCGAGATCCCCAAAACGCGCCAGCAGCTTGGCCGCCGTCTTGGGCCCGATCCCCGGCACCCCCGGGATGCCCTCGCCCCGCTCGCCGGTCAGCGCCAGCAGATCCACCAGGCGCTCGGGTCCGACCCCAAACTTCTCGCGGACCTCCTCCGGCCCCACCCGGCGATCCGCGAACACATCGAGCTGACGCACCGAGCCCGAGCCCTGCGCGGGCCCGCGGATCAGCTGCATGAGGTCCTTGTCGTTCGACACCACCGTGACCTCGAAGCCCTGGACGACGGCCGCCTCGGTGTAGGCCGCGATCAGATCGTCCGCCTCCACCCCCGGCTCGCGGATCAGCGGCAGGCGCAGGGCCTCGGTCGCGCGGTGGATCCACACCCACTGATCCTCGAGCGCCTGCGGCGGGGCCTCGCGCTCGGCCTTGTAGCCAGGGAAACGCGCGTGCCGCCAGCTCGGGCCGGGGCCGTCGAACACCGGGAGCACCACGTCCGGGCGGTAGCGCTGGCGCAAGGCTCGAAACTGCCGGACCCAGGCGACCGTGGCGTTGATCGGCGTGCGCTCGTCGCTGGGCGCGAAGGCCAGGGCCGACGCGTGGAAGAGGCGGTGGACGAGGTTGTTGGCGTCGACCAGGTAGATGCGGGCGGGCGGGGGTTGTCCGTTGGGGTCGGACACGGGGGGAGTGTAGCCGCTGGTGGAGGCTGGGTCAGCGGGCTTCGGATTGCGGTGGCCAGCCGAGGAGGGCGCGTTCGAGGCGGTCTTTCTCGGTGGGATCGGTGGGCCAGGCGAGGTGGAGGGTGGTCGTGCCCTCGGCGTTCTCGGTGAACTTCCAGTGTTCGTTTTCGAGGTCTTTGTAGGCCGAGAGGGCGACGCGGTAGCGGGGGTCTTTGGGGCCGTCGAGGGTGGCGTCGGTGCAGATGTAGCCGAAGTGGCGGTAGAGCTCGGGGTCTTCGGGGTCGTTGGTCCAGGGGCCTGTGAGGGCGATGGGCCAGTCGTCGTTGGTGAGGCGGTAGGCGAGGCTGACGCGAGGGGCGAGGGGGGTGAAGATGGCCGCGAGTGTTTGGGTCTCCACGTTCCACGAGCGCACCGTCCCGTCGTCGCCCGCGGACGCGAGCTTGCCCTCTCCCACCGCGCACACGGCCCTGACTTCACCTTGGTGGCCGCGCAAGGGTTCCCCGACCGCCTCCCCGGTCTCCACCTTCCACAAGCGCACCGTCCCGTCGTCGCCCGCGGACGCGAGCTTGTCCTCTCCCACCGCGCACACGGCCAAGACCCTGCCTTGGTGGCCGCGCAAGGGTTCCCCGACCGCCTCCCCGGTCTCCACCTTCCACAAGCGCACCGTCCCGTCCTCGCCCGCGGACGCGAGCTTGCCCTCTCCCACCGCGCACACGGCCCAGACCCTGCCTTGGTGGCCGCGCAAGGGTTCCCCGACCGCCTCCCCGGTCTCCACCTTCCACAAGCGCACCGTCCCGTCCTCGCCCGCGGACGCGAGCTTGCCCTCTCCCACCGCGCACACGGCCCAGACTGGACCTTGGTGGCCGCGCAAGGGTTCCCCGACCGCCTCCCCGGTCTCCACCTTCCACAAGCGTACCGTCCCGTCGTCGCCCCCGGACGCGAGCTTGCCCTCTCCCACCGCGCACACGGTCCAGACTGGACCTTCGTGGCCGCGCATTGGCTCCCCCACCGCCTCGCCGGTCCTCGCGTTCCACAAGCGCACCGTCCCGCCGTCGCCCACGGACGCGAGCTTGCCCTCTCCCAACGCGCACACGGCCCAGAGCCTGCCTTGGTAGCCGCCCATGGGTTCCCCGACCGCCTCGCCGGTCTCCACGTTCCACAAGCGCACCATCCAGTCCAAGCCACCGGACGCCAGCTGGCCCTCTCCTACCGCGCACACGGCCCTGACCCTGCCTTGGTGGCCGCGCAAGGGTTCCCCGACCGCCTCGTCGGTCCTCGCGTTCCACAAGCGCACCGACCCGTCGGAGCCCGCGGACGCGAGCTTGCCCCCTCCCACCGCGCACACGGCCCAGACTAGACCTTGGTGGCCGCGCAAGGGTTTCCCGACCACCTCGCCGGCCTCCACCTTCCACAAGCGCACCGTCCCGTCGTTGCCCGCGAACGCGAGCTTACCCTCTCCCACCGCGCACACGGCCCAGACTGGACCTTGGTGGCCGCGCAAGGGTTCCCCGACCGCCTCGCTGGTCTCCACGTTCCACAAGCGCACCGTCCCGTCGTCGCCCGCGGACGCGAGCTTACCCTCTCCCACCGCGCACACGGCCCTGACTGGACCTTGGTGGCCGCGCAAGGGTTCCCCGACCGCCTTGCCGGTCTCCACGTTCCACAAGCGCACCGTCCCGTCGGAGTCCCCGAACGCGAGCTTGCCCTCTCCCACCTCGCACACGGCCCTGACTGCACCTTCGTGGCCGCGCAAGGGTTCCCCGACCGCCTCGCTGGTCTCCACCTTCCACAAGCGAACCGTCCCGTCGGAGCCCGCGGACGCGAGCTTGCCCTCTCCCACCGCGCACACGACCAAGACTGCACCTTTGTGGCCGCGCAAGGGTTCCCCGACCGCCTCGCCGGTCTCCACCTTCCACAAGCGCACCGTCCCGTCCTCGCCCGCGGACGCGAGCTTGCCCTCTCCCACCGCGCACACGGCCCAGACCCTGCCTTGGTGGCCGCGCAAGGGTTCCCCGACCGCCTCGCCGGTCTCCACCTTCCACAAGCGCACCGTCCCGTCGGCGCCCGCGGACGCGAGCTTGCCCTCTCCCACCGCGCACACGGCCATGACTGCACCTTGGTGGCCGCGAAAAGGAATTCCTGGTGTAATCGGAGAGGGGGCAACACTGTACAGTGCCTTTAGCCCCTCGGGGCGCTCTCCCTTGGATTCGCGCAAGTCGGACGCATCGCCCAACCGCTCCCCAATCCCCTCCAAATCGAGTCCGCGTAGGTAGTACCCCCGAGCAAAGCGGCCCCCCACCTTGGGCTCCACCAGTCCCTGCAATGAAATCGTCGCCTCGGCCTCCGCCCGCGTCGGCGGATTGACCGCTTCGCAGAGCGTACTCAGCGTCGACGCGAACATCCCTGGGTCCTCTCGCACACGGTCGAGCAGCTTTGTCCCCCCATAAATCTCGCGCAGCTGCACCCCGCTCAAAAAGCGTCGAAAGCGAGCCACCCACCTCAGGCTGATCGCATCTGGCTGAGCCCGCGCTCCCTCGAGCAAGCGACCAAAGCTCTTCTCATCGAGCACCGCGTCGACGAAGCGCTCTCCATCGGAGGCCAGCGCACGCTGCCACCCTTCCTCGTTCCCCGACAGCGCCGACGCCACGAAATCATCGATATCCAGCGGCGCGAGCCCTCGCAGCTGCCGTCGACGCCTCGGGGGTGCCTCCACCCTGCGGCTTCCCACGTCACTCCCCCGCGCCGTCTCCTTGTCGCCACGCTCCTCCTCACCCACCACGTCCGCCACGATCCGATAGTGAAAAGCAAGACGACCAGCGCCATCCCAATTATAGAGTTCGTCTTCATCAAACAGATTGACAACACGAAAGTCCACGCGCTGCTCGAGCACCCGCTCGTACGCATCGAGAATCCTCGCCCGAAGCTCGGCGACCTTGCGACGATTGACACGCTGCTCGACCGTCTCGAACATGTCGACTCGATCGAGCTCTGCATCGGCGTTCTCACGTAGAACCTTCACGGAGCTACTTCGATCCTCGACCAACATCCCCCTCAGCACGGACAAAAATGTCCTCTGCAGCGGCCGACGCCCCATACGATAGAGCTCCGGCGCAAACAGCTGCAACAACACCAGCCGTGCCAGCAAGATCGGCTCATACTCGAAGCCTCGACCGACCGGCATGCACTCCGAAGCGAGCTCATCGAGCATCTCGAACAGCTCCATGAAACGAATGATCTTGCGCCACTCGTAGGGCAAGCAGCGCTCGAGCAATTCGAGGAGCGACTCGCTCGGAAGCTTCCTGGCAACCGCTTCTTCAGGCGCCTCTTCCCCTCGCTCGTGACCAGCCCCTCGCCGGCCTACCTGATCCATCCGGCCGAGCAGCCCCTCGTACTCTCGGCGGATGAACTGAACAATCTCCCGCCAACTCGGCGGAGGCACCCGCACCGGCAAGTGCACGATCTTCTCGAGATACTCCGCCCCGGTAATCGGCGCCCGCAGGCGGTTCTTGTCGTCCCGGTTCGCCGCGAAGCGATAGTCCCGATAGCGATGCAGCACCCCACGCTCGATCATCTCGTCATCGACAGCCAGCACGAAGGCGCAACCCGGCACCTCCAAGAAGAGCTTGATCGCCTCGAGCATCTCCACGGCCTTCTCCGGCAGGCAGCGATCGAGATCATCGATCAAGAACAGCAAGTTCAGACGAAACTCAGACTCGTCCCCGCCATCGCCACTTGCTGCTGGCAAGGCTTGCAACTGTTCGATCTCGGCGCTGACAGTCCGACGCTTGAAAAATCGCCGCCATCCAGGCTTCTCACGCTGCTCGCCGAGTACCGGAGCGTTCTCCAACCACTCCCAGCCCTTGGGCGGCTCACCTCTCCCCGTCAGCGCACACATCAACCGCCGCAAGTCGAAATAGAGCGACTCATAAGCCTCCAAGGGCGAGTGAACCTCCGCATCCTCGGCCCGCTTTTGCCTGCGCGCCGCGAAGGTCTCGATCACCTTCCCAGCGTTGATCTCAACGCTCCGCCCAGCGCTGAACTCGACACTATCTCCAACCTTGACTCTCGCCCCCAGCGAAAAGCGCCCCGACAGCCCAGAGGCGAGCGCCACCGATGCATCTCCAAGCATCTGCCCCGAGCGCTTCAGCCACCCCACAAAGCTCTCCGCACCGCCCACAGCCTCGAGCTCCTCCACCGCCTCGCGCACCGCCACCTCCGCCACCTTGAGCAGCGGAATGATCAAGTGCTCCTCACGCTCGAACTGCCAGGCGTTGAACATCACCGGCACCGTCAGCACCCTCGGCCCGGGCTTCTTCTCGCCCACCAACTCGCCGACTTCCTTCAACCACCGAGTCTTCCCACTCCCCCACGGACCATAGATCCCCACGACCAAGGCCTGGTCCCCTCGCGCCGGCCCCGAGCTCGCGCCGCCCTTCTCGCTCGTCCGGCGCTCGGCGAACTCACGCTCGATGCGAGCCGCCAGCTTGCGAACGTGCCGACCATACTCCTTCGACTTGCCCGCTTCGGCCACGACCCACGGTAGCAAGGCCGCGTCGCCAAGAGCAAGCCTCTCGTCACTCCCGGCGACGAAGACCGAACACCAGCAGAGGCAGCCCCAACATCAACAACCCCAGCCGATGACCAGGCTCCTCCACCGCGCAGCCCTCCGCCTCATCCGGCGGCGCGCACTCGAGCCCGTCATAGGCAAAGTCGAGATCCTCGTCGTCCCACCACACCTTGTACGAGAGCCAAAAGTCCGCGTGATAGCGATTCTCCTCGCACTCGTCCCAGTCGTAGCCATAGAGCGCGCTGAAGGCCAGGCACTCCTCGAGCAACAAGTCCGCGAGCTCCTCGTCACGGTAGCCGCTCTCGAACTCTTCCTCGCTCATGCACGTGCACACCGAGATGCTCGTGCCGGCCTCACGATTGTGCATTCGCTCGCGGCGGCCATCCTCCCAATGCCCAAAGGTCCCCGCCAAGACTGCACAGGCAGGTTCACGATGAACATCGGCGAGGCTCTCCTCCAGGTCCAGCTGCCGTTCGGAACAGCCCAAGGCTCCGCCAAGCAGCGCCGCCGCTGACAACATCCAGAGCCTCTGCGAACGTCCAACCATCGTGTCCTCCAGCCAGAGCGGCGCTACCCCTCGGCCTCATCCCCCGCATCGTCGCTCCCGGTCTCGTCGCTCCCCCCGTCGGCCTCTTCGTCGTTGCACTCGTAGGGGTCGAGTTCCCGGCAGCTACCACCAGGGGGAGGGTTCACGAACTCGCAGTGCCCAACACAGTCCTTCGTCGACTCTCCGGCGATTGGCAGCGTGAACCCCGGCGAGTCATCGCCCTCTTCCTCATCGCAATTATGGCTGAAGCCATCGGGAACGAGCGCCGCACAGCTTTCACGCGCGCTTTGTTCGATCTCGGCAACGAGCGCGCCATATTGTTCTTCGGGCATCGCGTCGTTGAGGATCGTCTCCTCCGCGTCGTTGAAACAAACGCAGCTAAAGATCTCTTCTGCCACCGGCTCGGCGAGCTCAGGTTGGCCTTCGGGCCACATCAACGCCCCCTCCATCCACATACACCAGTCGATCCCCGAGTAGTTGATCCGGATGCAGTAGTCCAAGCCCAGACACCCGCCACCAGGTACGAGTAGCGCCACAACGAGCCCCGAGCATAGCCCGGTGAGCAGCCCCGCGATCTTCCGGCGTCCGGCGAGCATCACGTCACCATAACCACCCGCAGCCCGCGCGACAACGGATCTCGCTTGCGCACCTCTCCTGCCAGCCCACCGGCTTCTGAGGCCACCACGAGCTCAACACCTGGCCGATACGAGATAGGTGCCCCGCTCACTCCCGGCGACGAAGACCAAGCACCAGCAATGGCAGCCCCAACATCAACAACCCCAGCCGATGACCAGGCTCCTCCACCGCGCAGCCCTCCGCCTCATCCGGCGGCGCGCACTCGAGCCCGTCATAGGCAAAGTCGAGATCCTCGTCGTCCCACCACGCCTCGACCGCCAGCCAGTACTCCGAGCCGTAGCGGTTCTCCTCGCACTCGTCCCAGTCGTATCCATAGAGCGCGCTGAAGGCCAAGCACTCCGCCATCAGCTCATCCGCGAGTTCGTCATCACGATAGCCACTCTCGAACTCCTCTTCACTCATGCACACACAAGCCGAGATGCTCGTGCCTTCCTCATGATTCATGATCCGCTGCCGAGTCCCGTCGCTCCAGTACCCCCAGGTATCGATCAAGACTGCACAGGCAGGTTCACGATGAACATCGGCGAGGCTGTCCTCGACACCCAGCTGCCGCTCGCTACATCCAAGAATCCCACCAAGCACCCCCGCGCACCCAACCCACCAGAGCAACTCGACTCGCCTCATCCCCCTCATCCCCCTCATCCCCCTCATCATTGCACCCACCCCACTCACCACTCACCACTCACCCCGCCCCCACAAAAGAAAGCAGATCTCCCGCGCTCCTCGCACCTTCTCCTCCCCACTCACTCCCCCCTGAACGCTCGCGCAGATCTCGGGCGCAACCCCCTCCCCCATCGCCACCTCCGCGCCCCCCGCAGGCCAGCAACGAAAAACGCCGCCCAGGTCTCCCTGAGCGGCGTCCTTCTTTGTGCGAGAGGAGGGACTTGAACCCTCACGTCCGAAGACACCAGATCCTTAGTCTGGCGCGTCTACCAATTCCGCCACCCTCGCTTGCCTTGGGGCGTTTGGTTCCCGTCGCCGTCGACGATCGGGACGCGGTTTATAAACCCCCCTCAGCCGAGACGCAAGGTCTCTCCGACTTTGTGCAACTTGAGCAAATTCACCGAGGTGTGGGCCTTCACCGGCCAGCCCAGGGCGATGACCACGCGATCCCCGCGCTCGAAGAGGCCGAGCTCGAGCATGGCGTGGTCGAGATCGATGAAGATGCCGTCGCCCTGGGGCGAGGAGGCCTGGAAGCGCACCGGGATGACGCCCCAGTAGAGCGAGAGCGCCTGGAAGGTGGCCGGCTGGGGGGTGAAGCCGAAGATCGGGACCTTGGGGCGGTAGTCGCTGACGAGGCGCGCGATGCCGCCGCTGCCCGTGTAGCAGATGATGCCCTTGCAGTCGGGGAGGCTGCGCGAGCTGGCGACGGCGGCCCGGGCGATGGCGTTGGTGGTGTGGCCCAGCTCCATGTCGCGGGGCGGCTCGAGCCAGTAGGTCTCGGTCTGCTCGATGCGCCGGATGATCCGGTCCATGGTCTGCACGGCGCGGATCGGGTACTTGCCGGCGGCGGTCTCGCCCGAGAGCATCACGGCGTCGCTGCCGTCCAAGATGGCGTTGGCGACGTCCGAGGCCTCGGCGCGGGTCGGCCGGGGGTTGCGGATCATCGAGTCGAGCATCTGCGTGGCGGTGATGACCAGCTTGCCGCGCTCGTTGCTGAGCTTGATGATCTGCTTTTGGATCAGCGGGACCTCCTCGGGCCCGATCTCCACGCCCAGGTCGCCGCGGGCGACCATGATCCCGTCGGCGTTCTCGACGATCGCCCGCAGGTTCTCGGGGCGCACGGCCTCGGGCTTCTCGATCTTGGCGACCAGCGGGACCACGCGGCCGACCTCCTTCATGATCTCCCGGCAGTGGGCGAGGTCCTCGACCTTGCGCACGAAGGAGAGCGCGACGAGGTCGACGCCGAGCTCGAGGGCGAAGCGCAGGTCGGCCTCGTCCTTGGCGGTCATCGAGGGCAGGGTCAGGCTCGAGTCGGGCAGGTTGACGCCCTTGCGGGACTCGAGCACGCCGCCGTTGACGAGCTCGGCGTGGATCTCGTTGCCCTCGATCGCGGTGATCTGAGCCTCGAGGGCGCCGTCGTCCATGAGCACGCGCTCGCCGACCTTGGCCTCGTTCTCGATGCCCGGGCAGTCGATCCCCACGCGGCCGTGGCTGACCTCGGTGTTCGGGTCGGCGACGAAGATCAGCCGCTCACCCGCCTCGAGGGCCATGCCAGGCGCGGGGATCTTGCTGACCCGGATCTTGGGGCCCTGGAGATCCGCGAGCACGGCGATCGGCCGCCGGCGGATGCTGGACTGCTCGCGGATCCGGCGGAAGGTTTCAGCGTGGTCGTTGTGAGTGCCGTGAGAAAAGTTGAGGCGCATCGCGTCGACGCCCGCCTCGATGAGGGCGTCGATCATCTCGTCGCTGTTGCTCGCCGGCCCCAAGGTGGCGAGGATTTTGGCTCGTCGCTGGGTCATTCACCGGGAGTGTTGCACAGGCCAGGCCGCTGTGAAGGGCCTCCGGGTTGCACCTCGGCAACGAGCTGTGCGCCACGTCTCTCGACTTCGTCGCCACTTTTCACGGCTTCGCCCGCGGGTCTTCGGCCGATCCTGCGCAGCTGAGAGCAACTAAACACGATTACGCACAGCTTTCATGGACACCACGACGTCACAATGGTGTCGATTCAGACTTGGCCGTTGGATCAAGCGCCAGCCAACGGCCCGGTCTTGCCACACGAGGGGACTTTTGGGTCTACCCGGCCGGCTGCACGGTCTCATCGACTGGCAATACTAATCATTGACAATTCAACACAGCACTCGTTATGGTCGCGGCCCGTTCCGGACGAACAGGGGTGACGCCCATAGCTGCGTCTCCCCTGGGGCGCGTGTGCATATTACTGCGCGCCACGGGATGTTGTGGAGAAGGTGGCTACCCATGGCTGAAGTCAACTCCTTGATCTCGCCCGCGACGCTGCAAAAGAGCATGCAGACGCGTCTGTGGGCCGGTGGACGTCGCGGCACCAATGTCGTCTGGCAAGACCGCGGCTCGTCCGTGGCCGTCTATCCAAGCAGCCTCCGCTTGCGCGTCGAGGCGGGCTTCGTGGTCGCGGCCGTGGACCTCGAGACCGACCAAACGGGGCGCGAGGCCGTCGAAATGGTGTTCTTCCTCGGTCGCAGTGATCGCGGCGATGGCCTGGTCGCAACCACTACAATGGATGGCGACGACCCCAGCGGCCTGCGGACGCGCTGGGGCGAGGCCCTGCGCGCAGCCTTGTGGGACGGGGTCCTCGACCTGGTCGACGCTCAGCTCACGTCCCTGCGCAAGCAAGCCAACAAAGGTGGCTCCTACCTCGCCGGCTTCCACGGCAGCGAGAAGGGCCTGCACCTGACCATCGTGGAGGCGAAGTCGTGAACAATCCAATCCCCGCAGAACTCGGCGACGGGGTCCTCCTCGACCTCGGCAAGGCCCTCGGCGTGATCGCGGCCGACGGCTCCTTCGACACCAGCTGGTTCGAGCACCCCGGCGATCGCCTGATCGCCCTGGTCCAGAGCCCCTCCCCCGCCGACCACGAGCGCCGCCAGGCCCTGCTGCGCGTGCTCTCGGAGATCTTCGAGGACGGGTCCAGCAGCCTGCGCGACGACACCTGGTCGCTGGCCCTGGCCGACTCGGGCCTCGATCTATTGATCAGCGCCCGCGAGAGCGACGGCGGCTCGCAAAGCGAGATCGAGATCGGCGTGGGCGGCAGCTGGGTGGTCTACGACGGCACCGAATCCGGCAACCCCAAGGTCGAGCTCGAGCTGCAATTCGGGGCTCTGGCCATCGATCTCGACGCCGCGGGCGACAAGATCAAGCTCGCCGAGGGCCTCGATCTCCGCGCCGTGATCAGCGACTTCGTGCGGGGCGACGACGACGTCCTCGACGCCATCGCGGTCGAGCTCCACCTGCCCTTCCACACGGCGGGCACCGAGACCACCGTGGCCATCAAGCTGATCGGCGCCGGCCCCGACGACGAGGATCTGGCCTTCACCTTCGACACCTCGCCGGACTGGGAGGACTTCGAAGATCCGGTGCTCCGGCTGATGGTGCTCGGGCTGATCGTGCTCGCCGGGCAGCTCGAGGCCGAGGCCCAGCAGGTCGTGCGCAGCTTCCTGGCGCTGCTCGGCTGGTACGATCCCAACACCGAGGGCGAGGGCACGACCGGTGACTACCCCAAGCTCGAGCTCGACGCGCTGATCACCAACCCCGGGCTCGCCATGCAGCGCTGGCTGCAGACGATCTGGGCGGACATCGACGAGGCCACCGACGGCACCTTCGAGGCCGACAACAAGATCCGCCTGTTCCTCGAGCGCATGCTGGGCATGCTCTGCGCCGACGAGGCGCTGACGGTCGAGGCCGACGGGCGCTACGTCATGGTTCGGCTCAGCGCCTTCGACACGGGGCCGGTGCGCTTCGAGCTGCTGATGTGGTCGGAGGCCGACAGCACCGGGGCCGAGCGCCTGCACCTGGGCGTGCGCGTGTCGGCCCAGGCGGAGCTCGGCAGCAGCGGGCCGCGGCTGACCTTCGAGGCCCTCGGCGACGTGCTCTCCTTCCCCCTCGACGGGCCGATCACGCCCGAGGTCGTGGGTGAATTCGCCGTGGATCTCCGCCTCGGGCCGGGCCGCGGCCAGAGCCACGCGATCACGGTGGCGGCCGGCGACCTCGACGGCGACCTGGCGTTCATGGGCGGGCTGAAGATCGGCGAGCTCGTCGCCGGCTTGCAGCTCGACTACACCGGCAAGTTCGAGCCGCTGCTCGAGCTGCGCGAGCTCAGCATCGGCCCAGTCGACGGGCCAGCCACGCGCAGCTGGCCGGTGCTCGATCTGACCGACGGCGGGGCCGTCGTCGAGGTCGGCACCGAGGCCGGGGTCTACGCCGTCGCGGGGGCGATCCGCAGCAAGCTCGGCGAGACCGCCGCCGGCAAGTGCGTGGCGATCCTCATCGGCCTCGACAAGCCGGTGGGCCCCGCCAACGAGGACTACCCGCAGCTCGACCCCATGGCCCTGGTCGACAGCCCGCTCGACGCCTACGAGGTGTGGATCGGCCGGCTGCTCGGCGACCGCAGCCCGGCGCCGTGGTTCGAGACCTGGCTCGACACCCTGCATCAGCTGCTCACCGAGGCCGGCTTCACGGGCCCGGCGATCTCTGGCCAGGGCAGTGCGGCCGAGCCGTGGCGCCTGGTCCTCGCCCAGGGTGAGGGCGCCGATCCGGGCGCCGTGGGGTTCGAATTCCACATCCGCCCGCTGCCCACCGGCGGCCCGGCGCGGACCTTGGGCGTGGACCTGGCCGGCAACCCGCCGCGGCTCGAGCTCGGCAGCCTCGCCCGCTTCGAGACCCGCGCCGTGGCCGGGCTGCTGCGCCTGCACATCGACGATCCCGCGGCCAGCGATCCCAGCGTCAGCTTCACCCCGATCCCCGGGGCCTGGGTCGACGCCGCGCTGATCCCCCCTGCTGGCGAGTCGCGTATCGCCTTGGATCTCGACCTGCTCACCCTCGAGGTCGCCCGCCTGGTCGCAGGCGTCGACTGGGAGCGCGGCCTCGATCCGGTCCCGGCCTTCGACATCGTCGACCCGGCCATCGCGCTGAAGTCCGGGGGCGAGCGCTTCGACCTCTCGGATCTCGTCACCGGCCTCGCGCTGCCCGGCGGCAGCCTGCCCTCGCTGCGCTTCGAGGGCGGCGGGCTCTCGGGCTTCGGCCTCGGGGCCTGGGACGGCGCCGGCGTGTCCCTGCCCGCGCTCAGCCTGCCCAACTTCGGCGACCTCGACTTCAGCGCCCCGGATCTCGGCCTCGGCTCGAGCGGGCAGTGGTTCGTCGAGATCGGCGAGTTCGTGCTCCGCCTGCTCAGCCTCGGCCTGCCCAGCTGGGCCCTCGACGGCGACGAGGGAGCGTGGCGCTCGTGGGTGCTCGGGCCGATGCAGCTGCTCGGCGGCTGGCCGAGCTTCGACCTCGGCAGCGCTGGCGGCCGCCCGATCAGCTGGCCGTCGGCGAACTTCGACTTCGATCTCCTGGCCTTCGCCCGATTCCTGCGCAACCCCTTCGACGGCCTGCGCATGCGCCTGGGCCAGCTCTTCACCATCGAGGGCGGCGGACCGGCCGGCCTCGCGCTGATGTGGCGATGGTTCCGCGGCGAGATGCCCGACCTCGAGGGCACGCCGAGCCTGGCCGAGATCCCCGAGATCACCGGCGAGGGCAGCTACGCGAACCCCTGGGCGATCCGCCTCAACGACGCCCCCGAAGACGCCGACACCCTCGACGTGCCCGTCGAGCTGATCGTCTGGGTCGACCCCGACGGCCCGCGCGGGGCGACGCCGAGCCACGTGGGCTTTGGCCTGCGCCTCGACCTCGCGCCCCAGCCCCTGCCCGAGGTCGAAGGGATCACCTACGCCCTCGACACCTACTTCCGCGCGGACCTGTTCACCATCGACGTCCGCGAGCTGACCGGCGCGACGGCCGAGGCTCGCCCGACCCCGGCGCTGGCCTTCGAGGCCGCCATGCGCCACGCCAACGCCGACGGCTGGCTGATCAACCAGGAGAGCTCCGCGGTGCTGCTGCGCGCCCTCGAGTTCGGCCTGAGCTGGTCGCCCCTACACGACGACGAGGACCAGCGCCTGGTCCCGCGCTTCGAGCTCGTCGACGCCGGCTACCAGCCGGGCATCGCGGGCCCCGTGTCCACGGCCACGCTCACCGGCCTGCTCGCGCTCTCGGCCGGCGGGGCGCTCCTCGATCGTCTGGCCGCCCCCGGCGGACCGCTGGCCGACGAGCGCATGTCGCCGCTGATGGCCGTGCTCTGCTCCCTGGGCGTGGCCACGGCCGAGACCACCGGCGGCTATCGCTTCTTGGCCGTGCCCATGCACCGCCTGCTCAGCGAGCCGGTCGACTACCTCGGCGAGCGCTTTTGGGACGCGGCCACCGGCGTGCCCCGCCTCGCCCCGCTCAGCCCGGCCTTCATCGAGCTCGGGTTCACGGTCCGCAGCTACCACGGCGAGCTCGCCGACACGGCCGCGCTCGCGGCCCTCGCCAGCCCGCGCCGAGGTGACTACGCCGCGCTGGCCAGCACCGGCACGCGCTGGGAGTTCGACGGCACGCACTGGCTCGACACCGGCGCGGCCGCGGGCAGCGGCGAGTCGTGGTGGGTGGAGGTACCCCTGGGCAGCCAGGTCCTGCGCCTCGACCAGGACGGCACATTGCGCATCGCCGTGGCCGAGGGCTTCGCCGACACCGTCGACTTTGGCGCGGCGGTGATGTTCAACCCCTTCAGCGGGCGCACCGAGGGCCTGCTCAGCGCCGCCGTGGGCCCGGCCGACCTCGAGCTGGTGATCAGCTGGCAAGACCCCGACGGCTACGGCGGCGTCGATCCCAGCTTCTCCCTTGGCCTGTTCCCGACCCCCGACAGCGACATGGCCCACACCTTCGGCACGCCGCTGGTGCTGTGGCCGGTGCCCGAGGGCGACGCCGCGGCCCTGGGCGAGCGCGTGCTGACCATCGGCTACCGCCTGGCCATCGAGTACACCGTCGCGCTGCTCTTCGGCGAGTTCGTCGAGCCGCACCTCTCGACCCAGGCGCGCAGCAACCTCGAGGCCTTTGGCCTGCTCGATCCCCTCACCCACAAACCCGAGCCGCTGTGGGAGCTGTTCGAGGATCCCGCGGGCAAGATCCTCGGCAAGCTGCGCAGCCTCGAGGGCAGCTTCCCGCTCGTCGGTGACTTCGAGCTCTTCGCTGGCACCATCGACGGCAAGCACCGCCTGGTCCTGCGCACCAAGGACGGCGACCCCGTCAGCCTCGGCAGCGGCTGCTCGCTGAGCACCGCGCTGGGCGTGCTCACGGCAAACTGGGATCCCTCGCTCGCCCTCGGCTTCAGCTACGACGACGCCGACATCGGGCTGATCGAGGTCCAGGCCGGGCTCCAGGGCAGCCAGCCCCAGCTGAGCGTGTGCGGCCTGCAGCTGCTCCCGACCTTCGCCGGCTTCTCTGGCGCGATCTCGGTCGAGGGCGCGCTCGCGGCGATCATCCCCGCGGCCCTGACCGGGACCTTGGTCGGGCTGCGCAAGATCGATGAAGCCCCGGTCCGCGACACCCTGGTCCCGGCCCTCGACACGCTGCTCGGCATCCCCAGCGGCTCGCCAGCGGTCAGCGCCCAGCTCTCGGCGGTGCGGACCTTCGTGGATCAGCTGATCAGCTTGGTGGATCAGCCCAACATCACATGGTTCCAGACCCATGCTCCAAACCTGCTCGGGGCCCTCGAGCAGTGCCTTGGGTTGATCTCCGAGGTCAGCACCACGCGCTTTTCGGGCAGCGCCAGCGACTGGAGCGCCACGCCCACGGCGAACGCCAGCGGCACGCGCACCCGGATCGCCATCGACGATGTGCCGGTCGCGGTGATCCTCGGCTGGAACGAGATCGAGAGCCGCTTTGGCATCTGGCTGGTCCGCAACGGCGCCCTCGAGCTCGGCTACGTCGACATCGATCCCGCGTCGATCATCGGCGCCTACGTGAGCGGGACCGGGACCAGCGTCGTGCCCGGGGCCGAGTGCACCCTCGGACTGACCGGCCACATCCCCGCGCCGGTCAACCTCGATCCGGTGCTCCGCCTCGATCTCGACACCACGGGGCCGGACGCCTCGGCCACCAATTTGGCCGTGCTGACCTTGTACCTGCTCGGGGGCGAGACCGAGGACGAGGGCGACGATCTCGCCTTCCAGTTCCTGCCCGAGTTCAGGTTCAGCTGCGCCGACCCGATGAAGGCGATCCGCGAGAAGGCCCTGCCGATGGTCATGGCCATCGCCGAGGCCGCGGGGCTGACCGAGGAGGTCTTGAACCAGGAGGTGCTCGGCCCGCTGACCCTCGAGCACGTGCTGCTCGGCTCGGGGGCGATCATCGCCGCCGCCGGCGGGATCACCTGGGCGGTGCTCAACCCCACCGAGGCCTGGACCTTGATCGGCGACTCCGTCGGCGCGCTCGAGGGCGCCATCGACGGGGCCCTCGGCCTCGACCTGCTCTACATCGAGGAGGTCAGCGGCGGCAAGCGCTTCGGCGTGCAGATGCCCGAGCTCAGCTTGCCCAAGCTCGTGGAGGATCCCGAGCTGACCTTGGTGCTCGGCACCGACGAGGCCCGGCCGCGCATCCCCCTGCTCTTCGTCCCCACCGACGCCTCGCAGACCCGCTTCGAGATCGGCCTGGATCTGCGCAACGTCGGCCTGCGCGTGGGCGGAGCCAACGGCCAGCCCCTGCTCCGCGAGATCATCGGCCTGGGCAGCGTGCAGGCGACCTTCGACTTTGGCGTCGGCCCCGGCGACTGGTCCAACCTCGACCACTTCCCGTGGACCGCCGACACCATCCGCTACGCCTTCGCCCTCGGGCTCCAGGGCATCGCCCTGCCCTTTGGTCAGGCCAACCAAAGCGGAAGCGGCGGCGGCGGCGGCAACCCGGTCGCCGAGTCGCTGATGAGCGAAGGCGGCGACAACCCCGGCTTCGACGTCGAGGTCAGCTGGACGCAGGAGGCCGGCCAATCCGGTGAGTTCGACCTGCGCTTCCCCCAGGCCAGCGACCCCGAGGGCGGGCGCCTCGAGCTGCCTTTGGACATGCAGTTCGGCCCGCTCGAGCTCGCGGCCTTCACCATCGCCACGGCCGCCGGCGCGGCCGCTGCCAACGCCGTGGCGCGCACGCCCATCGACTTCACCTTCGACGGCAGCTTTGGCCTCGGCCCGCTCGATATCCAGGTCGACGACTTTGGCCTGAGCGTCCCAGCCGGCTCGATCGCCAAGCCCGGCGACTGGTCGCTGACCCTCGGCGGCCTGGCCCTGAAGTTCGAGCAGGACCCGATCCTGATCGCCGGCGCCCTGCTCAAGACCGGCACCGAGCCCAACGTCGAGTACGTCGGCATGGCCTCGGTCCGCGTCGCGACCTTCGAGCTCTCGGCGATCGGCGCCTACTCCAAGCTCGCGTCCGGGGACGCCTCGCTGTTCATCTTTGCGATGATCCCCGTGCCCCTGGGCGGCCCGCCGATGTTCTTCATCGAGGGCGTGGCCGGCGGCTTCGGCTACAACCGCGGGTTCACGACCCCGCGCATCGACGAGGTCGCCACGCACCCGCTGATGGTCGCCCTGAGCGGCCAACTGCCCGACGATGGCCTGATGGGCCTGATGCGTCAGGTCCAGCCGCTGCTCCCGCCCAAGCGCGGCTCCTACTGGTTCGCCGCCGGGGTCAAGTTCAGCTCCTTCGTGTTCATCAAGGGCTCGGCCCTGCTCTACATCCTCTTCGATCAGGGCTTCGAGCTCGGCCTGCTCGGCCAGGCCTCGATCAAGCTGCCCGACGCCTCGGCGCCGGTGTTGTCCGTGGGCCTGGTGCTGTCCGTGGGCTTCACCACCCGCGGCGACCAGGGCCCGATGCTCTGGGCCGAGGCTCAGCTGACCGAGGACTCGTGGGTCCTGCACCGCAGCATCCAGCTCTCGGGCGGCTTCGCCCTGCGGGTGTGGTTCGAGACCGGCGAGACCGTGCTGTCGATCGGCGGCTACCACCCGGCGTTCACGCCCCCGGAGCGCTACGACTACCCGGTGGTCCCGCGCGTGGGCCTGCGCTGGAAGGTCAGCGACTCGGTCTCGATCAAGGGTGAGTGCTACTTCGCAATCACCCCGCGCGAGGCCATGGCCGGCGGCCTGCTCGAGGCCGTCGGTAAGTTTGGCCCGGTCAAGGCCTGGTTCAGCGCCGGCGTCGACGTGCTGATCGGCTGGGATCCCTTCTACTACGACCTGCGCACGCACATCTCGATCGGCTTCGAGGTCGATCTGTGGCTGACCACGCTGCGCGCGAGCGTGGGCGTCGCCCTGCAGATCAAGGGCCCCGAGCTCTCGGGCAAGGCGACCATCGATCTGTCCCTGGTCAGCTTCACGGTCCGCTTTGGCTCGGACAAGGAGCCCAAAAAGCGCGCGATCACCCCCAAGGAATTCGCGCAAAAACACCTCCAGCTCACCTCGCTCAGCGGCAGCGACAGCGCGGTCGTGGCCAGCACCGACGCCGAGGGCCGCGGACCCTTCGAGTTCACGGTCACCCGCGGCGTGATCGCGGAGAAGGAGGAGGACACCGAGCAGCCGATCCGCATCGACCCGGAGGCGCAGATCCAGATCCGCACGCCGATGCCCTTCACCGCCCACGGCGGCAGCGCGTCCTTCGCTGGCCCACGCGTCGACATGCTGCCCGCCGGCAAGCTCGACGTGCACTCCAAGATCACCGTCAGCGTCCCCGGCGCGAACTCTGGCGACTTCGACTACAGCGTCCAGAACACCAACCTGCCCGTGGCCATGTTCCGCGGCAAGGCGGACGCCGGCGACAGCAGCGACGGCAAGCTCGAGCCCGACGACAGCGGGGACAACACCATCTCCCTGCCGACGGTGCTGGTCATCGACATCGCGCCGAACCTCAGCGAGACCCCGACCCTCACCACGGGCGGGCGCGAACGCGCCGAGTACGACCATCACCTGCCCCTCGGCCGCGCCGACAGCTGGGGGGCGTCGATCGGCAGCGCCGCGGTCCACGGCTCCGTGCTCGGTCAGTTCACGGTCGCGGCCTCGGCCGCGGGCAAGGGCGTCGAGCTCATGTCCAAGGCGCGGATCAACAACACCGCCGAGTTCGCCACCGGCGTCAGCCAGGTCAGCTACCTGAGCGCGGCGCTCGATCCCGCGAGTGCCGCGAGCGCGCCGGTCACCATGTCCGCCTCCCAGAGCTCGGACGAGGGCCAGAGCGACACCAGCGGCTCGCTGTGGCGCTACGAGCCGATGCTCGAGGCCGTCGGCGTGGTCTTCCCGACCACCGCACGCCTCGCGCAAGTCTCGGCCCTGACGCTGACCTCGACCTCGACGCTGCGCACGACCGCGAGCGCGTCCAAGGTCGCCGCGCCCACCCCGAGCGCGCGCAAGCACTACCTCGCGGGCGTCCGCCTGCAGACCGTCAGCGCCAAGCGCACGGCCCAGAGCCCCAGCAAGATCGGGCGCAGCGTCTATCGCAAGGGGCGGGTCAGCGCGCAGACCGAGGCGTCCTTCGCGACCTTGACCAAGCGCGTGCGCGGCCTCGACACCAAGGCCAAGCAAGGCGCGACCCTGGCCGCCGGCATGACTCAGGTCTTCGACGTCCCCGGGGACGGCGTGCCCCCGCCAGCGCACCAGCGCGAGCGCATGCGCATGCGCATCCAGGGCACGCAGGCTGGTCGCCTGGTCTTCATCGGCCTCGGCGGTCGGGTCATCAGCGACCTCGAGTTTGGCCCGGGGCAGCACGCCATCATGCTGCCCGCGGGGACCAAGCGGGTGGTCGCGGCCGGCCTGGGTACGCCCACGGCCTATCGCCGGGTCAAGCAGGCCAGCCAGGCCATACCGGTCACGCCCGTCACGCCTGTCACGCCCGTCACCCCGGTCACTCCGGTCACGCCCGTCACCCCGATCAAACCCATACCAGGCATCGTCGGGATCGAGGAGCCGGTCATCACCGAGTCGATGATCCTGCCAGGGCTGCAAGGCACCCCCACGGCCAACATCTCCACGAGCAAGCCGGCGACGACGACCTCGACCTCCACCTCCAAGCCTGCGGCTACCAAGCCCGCGGCCACCAAGCCTGCGGTTACCAAGCCTGCGGTTACCAAGCCTGCGGCTACCAAGCCTGCGGCTACCAAGCCCGTGGGCATCATCAGCAAGCCAGGGGTGGTCAGCAAGCCCGCGGTGGTCATCAGCAAGCCCACGGCCGTCCCGAGCAAGCCGGGCTCGGGGCTCAGCGCCGCGCAGCTGCGGGCGGTCGCCAACATGCAGCGCATGCGCCGGACTCAGTCCATGTCCAAGCTCAGGATGCTCGGCGGCACGGCGAAGTCCACCAAGGCCACGGCGACCAAGGCCACGCTCTTCAACCGCGGCAAGGTTCAGACCCTCGCCAGCCTCAACACCAACAAGGCCGCGCTGATCGCCGAGCTCGCTCGCAGCAAGCAGATCGCCGAATCGCTGCGCGACCGGGTCGTCGACGCGCGCAAGGACACGCAGCCCATCAACTTGGGGCTGCCCGGCGGTCACGGCCAGGCGCTGATCACCAGCCGCTACGCCCGCCGCGACGTCGCCACCGTCGGCTTCGACGACGGCTCCCGCTTCGTGCGCGTGGGCGCCCGGACCTTCCTCGCCCGCGGCGCGACGGTCGAGGTGGTCGAGGGCCTGTCGCGGGTGCGCCCGCTGCAGACGGCCCTGGCCCGCGACGTGCTCGCTGGCGTCCGCAACATCCGCGTGACCATGCCGGCCTCGGCGACAACCGTGATGGTCATCGCAACCAGCTCGGTGTCCGGCAGCGTGCCCCTGGCCAAGGCGGTCGAGGTCGAGCTCGAGGGCGCCAACCGCAGCCGCGCCAAGCTCGTCGTCGCCCCCGGCCAGGGCGGGCTCGTCTTCCAGGTCAGCGGCGGCCGCGAGTACGTCGCTGACGTCAGCGTCCCCCGGGGCTTCCGCATCGTCGGCGTCGCCGGCGGACCGGGGACACAACAAGAATGGGCCAGTCGCCTGGCCGCCATGGACGAGTGGGACATCGTCGAAGACGGCCCGCTCGCGCCCAGCGGATCGACCACGCTCCGCGTGGAGGTGTTGAAGTGACCACGACCAATCAACTCTCGGCGGGGGAGCTCGAGCTCTACGACAACGCAGTCCCCGATCTCAGCGCCGGTACCTACACGATCAACGTCAACCAGCAGGTCCACCCAGATCTGACCACGACCGCGTCCATGCTCAGCATGGCCGGCAGCTTTCAGATTGAGGTCACGGGGCCCAAAGACCGGCTCTCGCCCCGCGACGTGCTCGGCGTGTTCCCGGCCGCGGGCTCGCGCGAGGCCAGCGACCTGAGGGTCCCGCACATCGCCCTGCGCCGGCGCACGCTGCCCTGGGAGCGCGAGGTGTTCGCGGACAAGAAGATCCCCTGGATGGCCCTGCTGCTGCTGAAGGTCAACCCCGAGCAAAGCGAGGACGGCGGGATCGCCCTCGAGCCCAAGGCAGATGGCACGAGCTCGGGCGCCAAGCTCATCCGAGCCAGCGGCGGCCAGCCCGATACGCTGCGCATCCCAGGCCCGCTGCTCACCAAGCTCGCTCCGCGCAAGCAAGAGCTCCGCCTGCTCAGCCACGTGCGCCGAGTCAGCCTCGAGGACACGGAGGGTGAGTTCGCCGGCGACGACGATGGCTTCGTGGCCATGGTCCTCGGCAACCGTCTGCCCGCCGCCGGCCACGACTGGATCGCCGCGCTGGTCTCGCTCGAGGGGAAGCACGCCGCCATCGACAACTGGGGCGCCAGCACCCACTCGCTCACGGTGCTCTACTACTGGGCCTACCACACCGCGGCCCTCGGCGGCGACTTCCAGGTCTGGGCCCAGGGCCTGCACTACAACGGCGGCGTCCACCTCCTCGGCCACGTCCCCGACGAGGACGAGGCCAAGCGCGAGCCCAAGCTCGACGGCATCGGCGGCGTCTCCCTCGACCACCGCGAGCGCGACGGCTCACCGGAGCGCGGGATCTACCACGGGCCGGCCATGGCCATCCCCATGGCGCGCTCGCAGGAGATCATCTTGACGGCCGAGCGCGCCCGCCAGGTCGCCGCCGGCAAGTACGACGCCAGCTACGCCGCCGCCTTCGAGCTCGGTCGCCTGCTCGCGATGTCCGACCGCGGCATCCTCCAGGCGCTGATCGGCTACCGCCGCCGCCAGTACGAGGTCCACCGCGAGAAGCTGTTCTTGCCCAAGGCCCTGCCCAACCTCCCCTTCCTGGATCAGGGCAAGATGGAGAACCTGATCGATCGCCTCAACGGCAGCTGGTTCATGGATCAGATCCTCAGCCAACAAGATCTGCTCAGCAACCCCCTCGATCAGTTCGGCAACGGCCTGTTCCACGATCCCACGGGTCTGCTCGGCGAGTTTGGCAACCTCCCGGGGCTCCAGCCCGAGCGCCTCGGCGCCATCGGCCTCGACACCATCCCTGGCCTCGACAACCTCCCCGGCCTCGACAACCAGGTCCCGGGCTTCGAGGGCGGGCTCGGCTCGCTCGATCTCGACCACGAGATCGGCCTCGCCGAGTCGCTCGGCGTCGACATCCAATCGCAGCTCGACCTCGGCATCGCGGACCTCGAGGCCGGCCTGTCCAACCTCATGACTCAAAACTTCGCGGCGAAGCTCGAGGGATAGCGCCATGGCCAAGAACGACTTCTACCCCAGCTCGTCCACCGTGATGGACACGCACCAGGGCGCACGCGTCCCGGTCGGCGCGCTCGTCCAGTCCCAGCTCGGGGGCAGCGAGACCCTCCCCCGCGAGCTCCCCGACGACCTCCAGCGCTGGCTGGTCGGGCTGCGCCTGCTCGAGCACGTGCCCTTCCACTACATCGTCCCCGACGCGCGCATGCTCCCGCCCGAGAGCGCGCGCTTCTTCTATATCGATCGCACGTGGACCGATCGCCTGGTCGACGGCGCGTTCGCGGCCGGGGCGATCAGCAACGGCGAGCTCGAGCTCGCCCGCGACGTGGCCGCGGCCGCGCGCAGCCGCCTCGACGCCGACACGGTCCCCAAGGGCGAATACATCACGGGCATGCTGCTGCGCTCGACCCTGGTCCGCCGCTGGCCGCGGATGGAGATCCGCGCGCACAAGCTGGCCAACCCCCGCCTGGGCACGCCGAACGCCGCCAACCGCCGCCGCAACCTGCGGATCAGCCGGATCTCCGAGAGCATCCTGCTCGTGCTCTGGCACGGCGTCCCCAACTACCTCGCGCTCGAGGAGCCCAAGCACGGCGTGCAGTACGGGGTCAACGACGAGGCCGGGCGGCGCTACGTCGAGCCGCGCAGCCTGGCCACGGGAGAGGCGCTCGAGGACGTCGAGATCAACGTCCAGTATCGCAGCGGAAAGGCCGAGGGCGTGCTCGACATCAGCGCGCTCGCTAGCCAGCTCACGACCGAGCTCGGGACCACCGCCGACTCGCGCCACGTATCCCTGGCGCTCCAGCAGATGCCCTTCATTCAGCCGTTTCGCACGAGCTCCAGCAACCACTATCCCGACGATCCGCCGCAGAGCAACACGCTGATGTGGCAGCAGATCGCCGTCGCCGTGCCGCGCATCGCCGCCGCGATCGAGCACGACCTCGTGGTCTCCCCGGTGCTCGGCGCTCAGGTCGACGTCACCCAGGCCGTCGCCGCCGCGATCGACGAGGGCATGCAATTTCTCACCGCTCAGCTCAACGAGGAGAACTCCTGATGGCCAAGGTGATCAAGGTCCCCATCCACCTCGACGCCATCGTCGTCGACAAGCGCTCCGCCAAGACCGTGTCCGGCTCCAACGACGGCTGGGCCCCGGCGATCGTCGCCGGCAACCCCGACGCGCTCTTTCAGTCGGCGCCCCTCGGCCTCGAGGTCGGCGTGCACCTGCACTGGGCCCTGCCCGACGCGCTGTGCCAGGCCCACGAGAGCGTCGACGGTCAACGCACCGAGTTCTTCTCGGTCCCGGATCTGTGGCTGGTGATCCGCTACCTGCCCCCGGCCAAAGACGGCCAGGCCAAGCGCAGGCTGGTGGTCTGGGCCGTCGACTCGATCTCGGGGCGCAAGTACGTGCTCCAGGGGCCGAGCGAGTCCACGACCCAGCTCCCGAGCACGCCGGTGTTCGAATACCCCCTGGGCATGCGCGCGGGCGGCAAGCAGGTCACCATCAGCGCCGCCGACAAGAAGGTGCTCAGCTCGGTGATGAGCCAGGCCAAGACCAAGGCCACGCTCGAGGCCCAGGCCTCCCCCCAAGCCGTCCAGCTGATCGCCCAGGCCCAGGCCAACGACTGGCAGCTCGCCCCCGGCAGCCAAAGCGTGATCGAGAGCCTGCTCGAGCAGCTGCGCGGCGAGGGCAGCCTCGGCACGCCCATCGACAGCCTCGCCAAGGTCATCGAGCAGCGCGACGATCGCCCCGAGCGGCTGACCGCCTCGGGCTTCCAAGATCGCAACACCGGCGAGTTCCCCGAGCCGGCCCCCGCCGAGGCCGCGCCGGGGCCGATGTGGGCGGCCTACTACCCCAACGCTCGCAACCGCTTTGGTATCCACGACTCGCTCAGCGACCTCGAGCAGGGCGAAGGCCCGGTCTCGTACATGGTCGTCGGCTGGTACCACGACCCCGACGAGGACCCCCTCTACGCCGCCGGCACCGCCTCCGCCCGCCGCCAGCTGCTCGAGGCCTTCAACTGGACCTACCGCGAGCCCAAGGGCCAGACCTTGCCCGAGCTCTTCGAGCAGATGCCGCAGATCGAGGACCTGCGCGAGTACATCACCGAGATCGAGGAGCTGGTCCACGAGATCAACCCCGACGATCTCCTCGACGAGCTGATCAACCCCGGCCCGGGCGGAGGCCTGCCCGACGAGTACGATCCCCTGCCCGGCGGCGTCTTCGACGACGTCCCCGAGCTGCCCACCGACGTGTTCAATCAGCCCGACATCGGCCTGCGCCACCGCCAGCCCGACATCGTGCGCGTCGGCGCCGAGGGCTTCGACCTCGCCATCGGCCAGGGCCGCGCGCTGACCCAGCAGCTCGCCGCGCGCACCGAGCAGCTCGACGCCGCGAGCACCCGCACGCGCGCCGCGACAACCACCAAGTCCGGCCCCAAGCTGCTCGGCGGCACGACCACCCTCAACAAGGCCGCGAGCCTGCGCAGCGCCAAGCTGGCGGCCATGGCCGGCTCCAAGGCCAAGCTGGTCCGCGATCGTCAGGCGCTGCTCATGCGCCGCGCCCAGCAGCAGCGCCTGCGCGAGCGCGCCACCGACGTGGTCGTCGCCACGCCGAGCAAGCAGACCACCACGAGCACCGCCAGGACCGAGCTCGCCGTCGATCGCAAGCTCGCAACCAGCAGCCGCGCCGCCGCCGTGTCCAAGCTCGTCACCCGCGCGAGCCAGGGCTCGCTCGTCGCGGGCATCTCCCAGCACGAGCTGCTCGGCGCCCTGGCCGACACCAACCTCGGCATCGAGCGCGACTCGAGCCTGCTCGACATCGTCCCCGGCCAGCTCATGCGCACGCCCGCGCCCAGCCGCATCGTCTGCCACGGCGCGGTGCTCGGCGTGGGCGTCAAGGGCAGCGAGGGCATCTACGTCGGCGCGAGCCTGGGCATCATCGACGAGGGCGAGTCCAGCGAGGCCGTGCTCGGCTCGTCCTACGCCTCGGCGATCGCCGATGAGCTCTCGCAGGACTATAGCGGCTCGACCTCGGCCAAGAAGGCCGTGCTCGAGGCCCTCCACGCCGGGCTCCAGAGCCGCCTGAGCTCGGCCTCGGGCGCCGAGCGCCTGCCTCAGCTGCTCCACCAAGACAGCTTCGACCCGAGCCACGTCGATGACGACGGGCCGCGCACCCGCAAGCTCGTCTTGGTCCCCGCCCTGCTCGAGGGCGAGCCCGTGGCGATCCCCGCGGACGCCGAGCGCCCGGGCGTCGGGCTCGCGGTCGACCAGTCCGAAGATCGCAGCCGCTGGCTCGGCGGCGACGAGCCCGTGGACCTCGTCGAGATGCGCCCGGCCGCCGAGGGCCAGCGCGTGGCGATGCGCTACCTCGGCCAGATCACGGCCGGCCAGGCCATCGCCGGCACCTCGCCCTCCGCGCTCGTCGTCAAGCAGCAGTGGGACGCCCGAGAGCAGCGCATCGTCGAGGATCCAGCGATCCGCTGGTGGCGGCCAGCCGATCCCATCGTCCTGCTCGAGGGCGCGTCCCGGGGCCTTCGCCACGGCAAGGACGGGCGCTTCGATCCCGACGGTCGCCTGAGCTGCCGACTCAGCGGCCAGGGCGTCGACGTCAACGACATCAGCTTGCTGTGGTCCTACTTCCTGCCTCAGGACGGGGCCGTGCGCGAGCCCATCCGCGGCGAGGACCTGGTGTTCACCGGCCCCTTCCTCGCCCAGCTCGGCGAGGAGCTGCGCCCGGCGATCGACGAGCTCGTCAGCGAGACGGCGCTGCTCGATCCGACCAACAAGCGGCGCATGAGCAAGGTCTGGACCAGCAGCGCGAGCGCCAAGGTCGCGCCCGACGACGTGTTCGAGACCCACTGCGAGATGTGGCGGACCCGCAGCCACCCCAACGTCGACGACGAGGCCATCGACGCGCTGCTCGGCTTTGGCAAGGATCTGCCCAGCCCGATCGCCATCAAGTTCAACGATCGCGTGTGGTCGCCGATCATCGCCGAGTACGAGGCCAAGTTCGAGGCCGCCTCCGGGCGCGACCAGAACCTGACCGACAACTGGGTCCTCGGCGACGTCGAGCACGAGCTCATCCCCTCGCATGCGAATATTTTGTCCAACGACAAGAGCCGCACCTACGAGGGCCGGGCCTTCCCGACCCCCGCCGCGGCCGAGACCATGGCCGAGGCGATCAGGGACGCGGCGAGCGGGGATCAGGAGCTGGCCGCCAAGGCCGAGACCGTCGCCCAGCACCTGCGTCAGCTCGACGTGCTCGGGTTCTCGATCCCCGACATCGACGAGACCGCCGCGACCGAGGCCTCGACCCACGCCGGCCGGCTCCGCCTGACCCGCGTGCGCGTGGTCGACACCTTTGGCCAGACCCACAAGTTCGAGCGCAAGAAGGTCGCCCACGACGACTGGGCCCCGGGCTCGCGCCGGAACGACGCCGCCGAGCAGCGCATGCTCTTGCGTCCGCGCCTGCCCTACCTGGCCAAGCTCCACTTTCGCTTCATGGACGCCGAGACGCTGCCCAAGGCCGATCCCGAGGACGCGCGCCCCTGGCTGTCTCCAATCTGCGGCTACCTGCTGCCCGATCACATCGAGCACGCCATCGAGGTGTTCGACAACCGCGGCCGCGCCCTCGGACAGATCCGCCACCGCGGCAAATTTGGGCTCAGCGAGGCGGACATCGCCAACAAGCAGGACCTCTACGTGGTCTGGGATCCCGCGCCCGGCGTCGAGCCGCGCCTGGGCGACGAGGCCGCGAGCATCGACAACCCCTTCTTGCGCGGCGTCATCCGGGGCATCCTCCGCTACAACAAGGCGATCGCCGACGCCGCGCTGACCGGCGCGCCGGCGCCCGATGAGAGCGCCCTGAGTGCGATGATCCGCGCCATCGATACGGTCCAGGACACGGTCGATCGCAAGGTCGGGCGCAACGAGTTCATTGCGACCCTGGTCGGGCGACCGGTCGCCGTCGTGCGGGCCCGCGCTCGCCTCGAGATCCGTCCCCCGGCCGAGATGACGACTCGGCCCCGCGGCATCGAGGCTCGCCTGGGCTCACTCACGCAGTTCGAGGACGGCCTGTTCGGTTACTACGAGATCAAGAACAAGATCCAGGCCGAGGCCAAAGGCGACACCGACATCGACGTCGAGGACTTCATGCACTTCCACCCGCCCCACGACGCGGTCTTGACCCACGCCCGCCCGCGCCTGGGCAGCGCCGACGTCGAAGCGACGACCCAGCCGATCACCCACGACTTCATCCAGAACGACCCCACTGTGGACCTCGCGCCCAGCGAGGACGTCGAGCTGGTCTTGCTCATGGATCCCCACGCCGGCGTCCACGCGACCACGGGCCTGCTCCCGCGCAAGCGCATCATGCTCGATCGCACGCAGTACGAGGACGCGCTCGGGCGCATCGCCCCGACCTTCAAGGTCGGGCCGGTGCTCCTCGATCCCAAGACCAAGGCCATGCCGGTCCCCGGCCTCGAGCGCTTCGACTGGGCGTGGACGCGGCGCGAGCAGCCGGCCTCGGGCCCCGACGGCTGGTCCGTCAGCGAGGTCGGCACGCTGCCCGACAGCGCCGTGCTGCCCACCCAGCCGCTCGAGCTCCACGAGGGCTGGCTGCGCCTGCTCGCCGACGAGGAGTCGGCGGCCAGCTGAGCCCCGGCTGCGCCCGAGACGAGGGGTCCCGCGCCGCGCTCGAGCAATCGGGCGCGGCGCGAGTGCGATCAGTACTCGAACAAGCAGCGCGTCAGCGGGACGCCGACGTCCTTGGTCACGTAGAGGTAGTAGGTCTGCCCCGGGACCAGGCCCGTCGGCGCGTCGTCGGCGGGGTAGCGCTGGCTCAGGCCCGCGGGCAGCTCACCGTAGACGAGCTCGCCGCTGGCCACGGGCTCGCCGTCTTGCCAGGGCACGTCGACGCGCCACAAGGTCCCGTCGGGGAGGTCGAGGTTGGGCGGCACCGTCGGGTTGCCGCTCTCGGCCTCGAGCACGTAGATGTAGCGCGCCGTGCCGCCGGTCCAGGTGATCGTCCCGTCCACGCCCACGCCCTCCCCGTTGGCGCAGGCCTCGGGCTCGTAGATCAGCTGCTGATAGAGCGGCCCGCCAAAGGCCTCGGCGTCGACGAAGTCCTCGGCCCCGAGCCCGCGATACTCGAGCTCGGCCATGAAGAAGGCCACCATTCGCTCGGGGTCCGTGCTCGGGATCCCCGAATTGATGCGATCGAAGCCATTGTTGTCTTCGGGGTCGTAGGCGCCAAAAGAGGTCGAGTCGACCCAGCCAGCGCCGAGCGCCAGGCCGGTGTCGTAAAAGGAGTTCATCCAATTGTTGGGCGCCTCCACGTACCAATTCGAGGTCCCATTCGGCGCGACCTCGGTCGAGTGGCAGCACGCGCACGCGCTGGCCTCGATCTGCTCGCGCACCCAGTCGAGCTCGGCCATGTACTCGGGGTCGTCGAGGCGCGGATCCGGCTCCTCGGGGATCGGCGCGGTCGCCACGGCGTAGTAGGGGCGCTGGCTGTAGATCACCTCGCAGTCGCCGTAGTCGACGAAGCGCCGGCCCTCCTCGGTGCTCGCCGAGACCGCCTGCCAGGTGCAGACCTGCCCGCCCTCGCTCTGGCCCTCGGGCTCGCCCTCGAGCGGCTCGCGGCAGTCCAGGTAGGGCTGAATGAACACGTCCTCGTCGCCGCCCGAGTCCCCGCCGGTCTCGCCGCTGCCCTCGCAGATCTCCGCCGGCTGCCAGACCCCGCCGCCAAAGGTCTCGCAGCCCAGGGCCTGGGTCTCGCACAGCCCCGCGTCGCTGCCGTAGATCACGGTCTCGACCTCCCACTCGGTGCCCCCGTCGAGGACGCAGACGCCGAGGGCGCCCGCGGTCGCGCAGCCCTGCTCGAGATCCAAGCTGCCCGAGACGCCCGAGCAGTCCGCGCTCACGTCCGCCTCGGTCCACGCCGAGCCGAGGTAGTCGCGGCACTCGGGCTGGCTGGTGAAGGGGCTCGTGTAGGCGCAGCTGGGGTTGTCCCCCGGCTCGTCCCCGTCTTCACCCGCGTCCGTCTCGCCCGTGTCGCCGAGCTCGTCTCCGCTCCCGCCTTCAGCGCTGGTCGCGTCAGCTGCGTCGTCCACGTCGTCGCCGTCGCCGGAGAGATCGCCAGAACAGGCGGTCATGAGCCCAAAAGGGGCGATCAAGGTGATGGAGAGGATGCGCTCACGCTTCATGACGAGGCCTTAGCCTAGCCCATCCGGCTTTCAATAGAACACGTTTTAAATTTTATAAATCACCCAGTAGCCTGTCTGTAGGGCATCATCGGACTTACGCGTCACTCACGCATACCCTGAGGGGCGCCGGGCCGGCCTCGCCGCGCGCCCTTGACAGTTCCTCCTCAGTGATCCACTGTCCGCGTCCCTCGGGAGCCCCAACCATGTCGCAAGTCTGTCAGGTAACCGGCAAGCGCCCCTTGGTGGGCATGAACGTGTCCCACTCGCACATCCGCACCAAGAAGCGGAGCCTGCCGAACTTGCACTGGAAGCGCTACTGGGTGCCCAGCGAGAAGCGTTGGGTTCGCCTGCGAGTCAGCACCAAGGGCATGCGCATCATCGACAAGCTCGGCATCGAGGCCGTCCTCGCCGACATCCGCGCCCGCGGTGAGAAGATCTGAGCACGCGCTCTCTTTCGGGCCTCCCGGCCCCCAACTTTCATTCGCATAATGCGACCGCGCCGTGATGCTCACGAGATCGGCGCGTTTGATCTGGGCGCTCGGTGGTGGTGACGCCTGAAGCTATGCTGTGGGGCAGATGTCACTGGTAGACGCCCACGGTGAGCTGATGCTGATCGCCTGCATCGCCGCCCTCGCCCTCGGGCCGGCGCTGCATTGGCTAGCGACGCGAGCCAGCCGGATCTTCTCGCTCATCGACGGCTTCGTGGTCGTCGGCGTCCTCGGCCTGGCGCTGCTCGAGATTGTCCCGGCAGGCATCGAGGGCGCGGGCTGGATGGGCGTGCTGGCGATCGTCGCCGGGCTGCTCCTACCTCGGCTGCTCGAGCCGCGCCTGGGCGGCCGCCAGACCCACACCGCGGCCGCCTGGATCGCCCTCGCCGGCCTGGCCGTGCACGCGCTCACCGACGGCATGGCCGTGGGCGGGAGCCACATGCACGGCAACTCCGGCCACGCCCTCGAGTGGGCGGTGATCCTCCACCGCGTCCCCATGGGCCTCGCCGTGTGGTGGATGCTGACTGGCCCGGAGCGCGGGGGTCAGCGCGCCGCAGGCCTCGCCCTGGCGACCATCGCCGTATCCACGATCGTCGGCTTCTTCCTCGTCGGCGTCGTCCCGGTGTTCGAGGACGAGCTGCTCTTTGGCCTGATCCAGGCCTTCGTGGGCGGGCTGCTGCTCCACGTGGTCAGCCACGGCGTGGGCAGCCCGAGCGCGCACCGAGCCGAGGCCCACCCGCTGCTCCCGGGGCTCGGCGGCCTCGCCGGCCTCGCCATGGTCCTCGCGCTCTTCGTGCTCCCCCACCTCAGCGGCGACGGCCACGGCCACGAGCACGGACACCACCAGGAGATCATCCTCGCCTTTTGGTCATTGGTGCTCGAGAGCGCCCCCGCCCTGCTCCTCGCCTATGGCCTCGCCGGGCTGATCTCCAAGACCATGGGCGAGGCGCCGGCGCGTTGGCTTCGCCAGGGCTCCTCCCCCCGCGAGGCCCTGCGCGGCGTGATCTTTGGCCTGCCCCTGCCGCTGTGCTCTTGCGGCGTGGTCCCGGTCTATCGCTCGTTGATCAAGCGCGGCGTCCCAGCGACGGCGGCCCTGGCCTTCCTGATCGCCACGCCCGAGCTCGGCCTCGACGCGCTGCTCTTGTCCCTGCCCCTGCTCGGCAGCGAGCTCACGCTGCTGCGCGTCGTCATGGCCTTCGTGCTCGCCCTCGCCATTGGCTGGGGCCTGGGCCGCTGGGCGAAGCGCCTCGACCAGGAGAGCGCGGAGCAATCGACCGATCAATCAACTGATCAAACTGATCAGTGCTCAGACCAATGCGGTAGCTGCCATAGCCACGATCACGATCACGATCACGACCACGACCAGCACGGCTGGGCGCACAAGCTGCGCGCAGGGCTCCAGGTCGGCTACGGCGAGGTCCTCGACAGCACTGGCCCGTGGATCATCTTGGGGCTGCTGATCGCCGCGATGATTCAGCCCTGGCTGGACACCGACGCCCTGACCCGCTTTGGGCCAAACATCCAGGTCCTGGTGTTCGCGCTCATCGGGATGCCCGTCTACGTGTGCGCGACCGGAGCGACGCCCCTGGTCGCCGTGCTCGTCGCCAGCGGCCTGTCACCGGGCGCAGCCCTTGCCTTCTTGCTCACGGGCCCCGCGACCAACGCGACGACCTTTGGCGTGCTCGAGCAGCTCCACGGCCGCAAGGTCGCCATGGCCTTCGTCGGGACCATGCTGGCCGCGGTCCTCGGCATGGGCTGGGCGATCAATCTCACCTTCCCCATGCTCGAGGTTGGGACCGGCGCACTACGAGGAGCGAGCGAGCACGGGCCATTCGCAACTATCTGCGCCGTGGCACTCGGCTCGCTCTTCTTGGTCTCACTCGTCCGCCAGGGACCCCGGCGCTTCTTGGGCCGGCTATGGGAGCAGGGTGGTCATAGTCATGGGCATGATCACGATCATGGCGAACATGCCCCCTGCTGTAGTAGCGCCCTACCCAGTGACTCCGCAGATCACGCGGACCACGACCACGACCATCACCACCACTGACACAATCGCTACTGAACTTTGGACCAAGTCCGACCAACAATGACAGACATTGGAGGCGGACATTGGTCAGCGACCAGCAAAATGACTAGACCAGCGAGTAGCGGGTCCCGCGGGCCTTACCGGTGAAGGTCACGGCGCCAGACTCAATATGACGGTTGAGTGACGTCCGCAGCTGGTGCGGGGAGGCGCCGAGCTTGTCGCGCAGCTGCTCGGCAGCGACGTCCTGGCCGCCAAGCTCCTTGAGCGCGTCGAGGACGGCGGCGTCGAGGTCGGCGCGGCCTTGCTCCGTACGCACATTCCAGCCCTTGCGACGGCCGGCCTTGTCGCCCTTCTTGGCCTCGACGGCCTTGGCCTTGCCCTTGGCCTTGGCCTTGCCCTTGGACTTGCTCTTGAGCTCGCCGCCGACGACCTCACCGAGGGTCACAGCACCCAGCTCGGGGTGCTCGTCCAAAATCGCGCGAAGATCGCCAACGCTCAGACCGGGACGGTCGGAAGCGAGTTGAACGAGTGCGGTGGTAGCGAGGCTAGCGAGAGCGGATTCGAAATCGGAGAGAGCGCTCATTTCCTATTGGTTTGCCTCATTGTTCCTCAATTGCCAAGGCCCCCCGGCCGGTTTTTTACAAAGAAAGATGAAAGAAGCCCCCAATCCGAGCTAGAGCTCCCAAACGCGCGCAAGCGCATCTTTGGAGCCGGCCAGCGCAAAACGACCGTCACGAGATAGGTCGAGCGCATACACGGACTTTGTGGGGATCTCATCTTGGTCCAGGACTTTGCCGGTCTGGGAGTCGAAGCTTCCAATCGCTCCCTCCCAAATGCAGACGACCTGCTCATGGCCAGGACGCAGCGCGGCCCCGCCCAGGTCCTTTTCGATGATGGGTAGTACGGCGACGTAGGACCAAGTTTTCGTCGACCAAATCGTGACTGGGCCGCGCCAGCCACGAGACACGACCCATTCACCGCTGGGATCGGTCTCGAATGCGCCAACGGTCCCGGGCCCCGCAACTTGCTCCCAAGCCAGGCTGCCGTCCTCCAGCGACCAAAACCGCAGCGTGTCCCCCCCCTCTCCAGTGACCAGGTGTTCGCCATCGCCAGAGAACGCGTGGGACATCCCACGTGGCCCAACATCGAGTCGATGGAGCAGATCGCCGCTTTCGAGCGCCCAAATGCACACCGTCTCATCGGCGCCACCGGTCGCCAGGAGTCGACCATCGGCGGAGCAACCCATGGTGTAGATAGCGCCTTCGTGGCCCGAAAATGCGTGCAGGAGCCGCCCGCGCGGCCAGCTCCAACGCTTGATCTCTCCGTCCACGCCCGCGCTGATGAGTTCACCCGCAGGGGTGAAACACAGCGCGCTCACCCCTCTCCGATGCGCATCTAGACGGCGTTCCAGCTTCCCGGTCCGCAGTGACCACGAGCAAATGGTCTTGTCTCGGGATCCGGTGACGACTCGCTTGCCGTCGGGATCGAAACGCGCGCTGAGAATGGCACTCGAGTGCCCCTGCAGGGTCTTTCGAAGCTGCATGTGCAACGCCGATAATACACTCAGATTCTCCTGAGAATGCCCCCGCATCCCGCGAGGATGGGTTGACTTCACGTTCCGTTATTTTGTTGGCCATCCTCGCAAATACGGCGCACGGGCGCATGAAGCCCAGCGGCGATTGTCCACACCCAAGTGTCATTTTCGGCCGAGAGGGGGCAAGGGGCGCACTGTAAATGGTCTGTTCAGCGCTACAAAATCGACCAAAACGCCGTTGTGAGAGCACCCCATGCATCGAAACGATGCAAAAATTGCCCAAAGCAGGTGCCTCACGCCCCGAGCGCGGCAAACGCTCACTCTACACGGAGCAGCTCGATCCGCCCCTCGAGCTTCGTCGCCATGGCCTCGTCGATGCCTGCGCCGACCCACACCCACCCGGGCTCGCCCCCGCGTGGGTCGAACCATTGCGCAAAAGCCTCACGAAGATCTTCGGGCTCGACCGCGAGCATTTCCTCGGCTTCTCGGGCCAACGCGGTGAAGATCTCCCGGTCCTCGCTGGCGAGATCGATAGATTCGCTCCATAGCGCGGTCCAGTCCTCGCCCTGGAGGCTCGCCGCGACCACGCGGGCACCCAGCCACAAGCGGGCCGCCTGCTCGACGCGATCGCGGGGGTGGAGCTCGCCACCAAATGCCTGAATGCGCTCGATGATGCGCGTCAGGCTTCGTACCGGGTCGTCTGGCGAAATGCGCACGCGCACCGCGAATACGCTAATTGGGCCGGCGTCGATCAGCCGGGCGTCGAGCTCCTCTTGCATGAGGCGCTGACAGAGCCGGATCAAAATGCGCTGCTTGGCCGTGGGGGTGGGGATCAGCCGGCCGAGCATGACCTCGCCCCGCCCTCCGCGCCCCGGCTCGCCGGCGTAGACCGACATCGCCGCGGGGCTGGACTCGGTCATCAGCCAGGTCTGCGCGGGCTTGCGCGGCACGTGGTCCTGACCACGCAGGCGCGCCGTGACTGAAGGCTCACCCGACCGCAGGGCCAGGCGCGCGTGCCAGCGCTCGCTGAGATAGGCGACAGACTGCGCGATTCCCTCATCCTCGAGGGACAGGCCAGAGTGAACGATAATTGTCGCGTCTCGAGGATCAGTGAGCAATGACCACGAGCGCTCCTCTCGCCCCTTGGATAGGTCGATCAATCCATCTTTGATGATCAGCTCATGCTCGAGGGGGCGATTCGTCAGCGTCGCAATCAGGGCCGCCGCCGCCACAGTCGCCGGCTCGACCTCGGCTCGTGCCGCCAAGACCTTGCCCTGCGCGACAGAGAGCAGCTTGGGATTACCGGCATCTGCCAGCGAGTCCGCGACCGCCGCGATCACGGCCTCCGCGTCGACGTCGCGGCCGTGGACCGCGAGCTCGACCCGACCCGGGCGACTGCGGAGAGCGAGCTTCACCCCACCAATGCGACGCAGCCGCGCGCTCAGGCGCAGCTCGAGGGCCTCGAGCGCCACGGCGACCTCCGCGGCGGTCAGCCGCTCTGCATGGATCGAGGTCGGCAGCAGCACCCGCAGGTGAAAGGCAGGGCTGTCGACCTCGCGCAGCCAATGCAGCAGCGCGCCATTGTCGAGCTGAGCGATCGCCGGCGCCTGCCAGGGCGGCGCCAGCACGTGGGCGGGATCGATGGGCTCACGGTCCTCGTTCTCGTCGAAGACGATCGGCGCGAGGGTCTCCCCCTTGCACCGACAGCCCCCCCCGAAGGTCGCGCCGATCAGACAAGCGATGGTCAGCGCGCGAGCACGCAGCTGCACGCCGGTGCGCCGGCACGCCGTGTCTGGCTGCCCCTTCGCGCTCATTGGGACTCCTGGGGCTGCGTGTTCACGGGGCTCTGTGTCTGTGCGGCTGGCTCGGGCTGCGCGGCTGGCTCGGGCTCGGGCTCGAGCCCAGGGGGCAGCTCGTGCTCGGGATCGATGACCAGCAAGGCCGCGCGGGTGTCGAGCAGGCTCGGGATGGTCTCGATGAGGGCCGCCGCCGCGGCGCCCCCCACCTCGCTCGCCTCGTCCCCCCTCGCCGCGCTCGCGTCGGCGTCAGGGTCGGCGTCGGCGGGTTCGGCCTCCGCCCCAGGGCCACCTTCGCCAGGCGCCAAAACCGGCAGCCCGAGCACGACCTCGCTGCGCCGCCGCGAGCTGCCCACGCGGAGGCTGACCTCCTCGGCCGAGGACAGATAGGTGGCGAGCTCCAGGGGCGTGCGCAGGGCGAAGGCGATGTCGGCCTCCATGCGCGCGCGCTGGGCCTCGATCAGCGCGTCGAGCTCGGGCTCGTCGCTGGGCTCGCCCGCGGCCGCGCGCTCCCCCGCGGCGCGGATTCGGCCCAGGCGCGCGGCGATCATCGGCTCGGGGCCCTGAGCGAGGTCGTAGCCGACGGCGCGCAGCGAGAGCAGCGGGCGGCGCGGGTCGTCGAAGAATGTGCAGCGCACCTTGGCCTTGACCGACTCGTCCTCGCCGCGGCGCTGACGATTGATCGTCCCACACAGCACCTGCGCCCAGGCCCGCGACTCGGGGTCGCCGGGCACCGCCCACAGCAGCGTGTCGCCGCGCTCGCGCTCGCGCCTGTGCACCCGCGGGCCGGCGCTGCCGGGCTTGGGCGCAGGCGCGCTCGCGCCGGGGATGGTCCTGCGAGGGCGCGCGGGGAGGTCGGCGAAGAGCGGCTCGACCCGCGCGAGCAGGGCCTGGGGATCGTCGGGGCCGACCACCACCAAGGTCGCGGCGCGGTAGTCGAAGAGCCGCGAGAGCTGGGCGCCCACGGCCTGGTCGAGCATATCGCCCAGGGCCTTGCCGACCGCGCGGCCGTCGTGGGCCATGCCTGGATCGGACCAGGCCGCGGCCGCGACCTCGCGGTGAACCAGCGCCCGGGGCTGCGCGTCGGCGCGCGCGTAGCTCAGCGACTTGAGCCACAGCTCGCGCCCGATGTTGGGCGCGCGCAGGCGCGAGGCCTCGACGCGGAGCATGGCGTCGAGCTGGGAGATCGGGACCACCGATTCGAAGCGCACCTGGGCCGCGCCCACGGCCATGGACGCCAGACCGCCGACGTCGTGGGCGGTGGCGATGGCCTCGCCCGGGGCGAGCTCGCGGTTGCCCTGGTGCAGGTGATAGGCCAGCGCGTGGACCAGCCCGGGCAGGTTCTCGGGGTCGTCGCGGGTCCCGACCTCGATGGCCAGCACGACCGCGGCCACCGGCAAGCTCGCGTCGCGGGCCGCGATCACGCGCACGCCGCAAGGCAAGATCGCGTCGACGAGGTCGGCGCCAGCGGCATCGCCTGCGCCCTCGTCATCCCCCAGCGCCGCGTCTCGTGCAGCCTCCTCCTCCTCCGGCTCGGCATTCTCGGCCGGCACCTCGCTCGCGGGCGCCTCGGCCGAAGGCTCCTCCGCAGAGGGCGCCACGGCCCCCTCTGCGGAGGAGGCCTCCCCACCCTCGCCCGGAGCGGGCGCGCTGTGGTCCGAAGCTTGCCCGTCCGCGGCGTCAGAGGCTGCGGCTGGGGCCAAGAAGGCGATGAGCGACGCGAACGCGAGGTGGCGGATCATGACGCCTCAGCGAGCGAAGATCCTGCGGCCGGGGAACTCGGCCTCCTCGCCCAGGAGCTCCTCGAGACGCAGCAGCTGGTTGTACTTCTCGATGCGATCGGAGCGCGAGGCGCTGCCGGTCTTGATCTGCCCGGCCTCGGTGGCCACGGCGAGGTCGGCGATGAAGGTGTCGCCGGTCTCTCCGCTGCGGTGCGAGACCACGCAGGCGTAGCCGTTGCGATGGGCCATGCGCATGGCCTCGAGAGTCTCGCTGAGCGTGCCGATCTGGTTGACCTTGACCAGCAAGGCGTTGGCCACGCCCTCGTCGATGCCCCGGCGCAGGCGCTCGGGGTTGGTCACGAACAAGTCGTCGCCGACGAGCTGCACGCGATCGCCGAGGCGCGCGGTCAGCTGCGCCCAGCCGGCCCAGTCGTCCTCGTGCAGACCGTCCTCGATCGACAGCAGCGGGTACTTGTCGGCGAGGCCGGCGTAGAGCTCGGTCATCTCGCCCGCGTCGAGCTCGCGCCCGCCCTCGCCGGCGAGCACGTAGCGCTGCTTGGCCTTGTCGTAGAACTCGCTCGCGGCCACGTCGAGGGCCAGGCCGATCTGCTCGCCGGGCTTGTAGCCGGCGCTGGCGATGGCCTCCATCAGGGTCTCGAGGGCCTCGGCGTTGCTGCCCAGGCTCGGCGCGAAGCCGCCCTCGTCGCCCACGGCGGTGACCTTGCCCCGGGACTCGAGCAGCTTCTTGAGCGCGTGGAAGATCTCGACCCCGGCCCGCAGCGCGTCGCTGAAGCAGTCGAAACCAAAGGGGACCAGCATGGTCTCCTGGAAGTCGAGGTTGTTGTCGGCGTGGGCGCCCCCGTTGATCACGTTCATCAAGGGGACGGGCAGGGTCTGGCTTCGCGCGCCGCCGAGGTAGCGGAACAGGGGCAGGCCGACGTCCTCGGCCGCCGCCCGGGCGCAGGCCAGGGACACCCCCAGCAGCGCGTTGGCGCCGAGCCGCGACTTGTTGGCGGTCCCGTCGATCTCGCGCAGGACTCGATCCACCCGGCTCTGGTCGGCGACCTCGAGGCCCTCGACGGCCGGCGCGAGGGTCTCGTTGACGTTGGTCACGGCCTGGGTCACGCCCTTGCCGCGGTAGCGCGCCGCGTCGCCGTCGCGCAGCTCGTGGGCCTCGTGCTCGCCGGTGCTCGCCCCGGAGGGGACGGCAGCGCGGCCCATGTTGCCGAATTCGGTGGTGACTTCGACCTCGACGGTGGGGTTGCCCCGGCTGTCGAGGATCTCGCGGGCGTGTACGGAGACGATCGTGCTCATGAGCACGCGCAGGGTAACGCGTTGGCCAAGGACGCGCACCCGCCGAAGCCAGGCGCCCCTCCCCCGGCTGTGCGCCAATTCACCTGGGCCGCCAGCCCCCTCGGCGGGGCCGCGACGCGAGGTTTGACGCTGGCGGGGGCCACGGCTACCGTCCGCGAGCATGCGCAGCATCCACATTGGCATGCTCGGCCTCGGCAACGTCGGACAGGGTGTGCTGCGCATCCTCGATGAGAACGGACCTGCGATCTGCGACCGTATCGGCGCGCGCCCCGTGATCAAGCAGATCCTCGTCCGTGATCTCGACAAGCAGCGCGAGCTCGACGTCGATCCTGCCCTGCTGACCACGGATCCCGCGGCGGTCCTCGAGGACCACGAGATCCGCGTGGTCGTCGAGCTCATCGGCGGCATCGATCCGGCGCGCAGCTTCGTGCGCCGCGCCCTCGAGGCCGGCAAGCACGTGGTGACCGCCAACAAGGCGCTGCTCGCCGAGCAGGGCGAGGCCCTGTTTCGCCTCGCTCGCCGCCAGGGCCTCGACATCAATTTCGAGGGCTCCGTCGCCGGCGGCATCCCGGTGCTCCGGGCCCTGCGCGAGGGCCTGGCCAGCGATCGCATCGACCAGATCGTCGGCATCGTCAACGGCACCTCCAACTACATCCTCGACGCCATGGCTCGCGGGGGCATGCCCTACGCCGAGGCCCTCACCGCCGCCCAGGACGCCGGCTTCGCCGAGGCCGATCCGACCCTCGACGTCGAGGGCGGTGACGCCGCCCACAAGCTCGCGCTGCTCGCCCTCGTCGGCGTCGGCGTGCGCGTGGATCCTGCGCTGATCCACACCGAGGGCATCACCCGCGTGCGCCCCTTCGACATCCGCTGCGCCGCCGAGCTCGGCTACGTGATCAAGTCCCTGGCGATCGCCGACTTCAGGGGCGAGCGACCGATCCTCCGCGTCCACCCCACCTTCGTCCCCCGCGACCACGTGCTCGCCGGGGTCCACGGGGCCTACAACGCCGTCGAGGTCAGCTCCCGCGCCCTCGGCCAGTCGATGTACTACGGCCGCGGCGCGGGGATGATGCCCACGGGCGTCGCCGTGGTCTCCGACATCATCGAGGTCTGCCGCGACATCGTCGGCTTCTCCGAGGGCGGGCCCCCGCCCGGTGCCTTCCGCGAGATCCGTGACGTCGAGCCCGGGCCCCTCGACCCCCTCGAGTGCGAAAATTACCTGTGCGTGCACGTCCCCAACGTGCCCGGCGTGCTCGGCGAGGTCGCCAGCAGCCTCGGGCGCCACGGGGTCAGCATCAAGCGCATGAACCAGGACACCCCGAGCCGCGGCGAGGCCATCGACATGGTGATCGTCACCGAGCGCACGAGCGACGCCAAGGTCCGCGCCGCGCTCACCGAGCTCGACGCCTTCGAGTTCACCCTCGAGCCCACGCACCGCTTTCGCATCCTCGAGCCCGAGGCCGAGTAGGGTAGAACTCCCCGGACATGGCCAGGCGCATCGTCGAGCCCACGCAGCTCCCGCTGACCCGCACCGCGCGGATCCGAGTGATCTACGCCGACACCGACCGCATGGGCGTGGTCTATCACGCCACCTACCTGCGCTTCATGGAGCAGGCCCGGGTCGAGTTCATCCGCAGCCTCGGCTTCGCCTACGCCGACATGGAGCGCCTCGGCTACGGCCTGCCCGTCGTCGATCTCGCCCTGAGCTACCTCGCCCCCGCCGTCTACGACGACCTCGTCAGCGTGTGGGTCGGCATGGCCAAGCTCTCACCTGCGCGAATCAATTTCGTGTATCGGCTGACCGTCGAGCCCGGCGACCGCCACGAGTTCGCGGGCCCCGAGCCGCTCGAGCTCGTCCGCGCGCAGACCCACCACGGGTGCATGAGCCTCGATGACGGCCGCGCGGCGCGGATCCCCGACGCGGTCTACGAGGTCCTGGAGCGGCGCTGGGACGCGCAGGGCCGCGCCTGAGCCCCGGCGTGACTTCCCCCCTGCTCAGCGCGCCGCGCATGTAGTAGTAGGGGCCTCGTGATGATGAACGAGGACGACCTCAAGCCAATGGATCGCAAGCTCCTGCTCGAGTATGTCCGCGTGACCGAGGCCGCGGCCATCGCCTGCTCGCGGCTGATCGGCTCGGGGCGCAAAGAGGACGCCGACTCGCTGGCCGTCGAGGCCATGCGCCGCGCCTTCGACAAGGTCCCCGCCCGCGGCACCGTGGTCATCGGTGAGGGCGAGCGCGACGAGGCCCCGATGCTCTACATCGGCGAGAAGGTCGGGCCCAAGGATCCCAACCTGCCCGAGGTCGACATCGCCGTCGACCCGCTCGAGGGCACCAATCTGTGCGCCCACGGCAAGCCCGGGGCCCTCGCGGTCATGGCCATCGCCCACCGCGGCCGCCTGCTCAACGCGCCCGACACCTACATGGAAAAGATCGCCGCCGGGCCCGAGGGCGTCGGCGTGGTCAGCCTCGAGAAGAGCCCGGCGCAGAACGTCCGCGACCTCGCCGAGGCCAAGAACAAGCAGCCCGACGAGATGGTCGTGGTCGTGCTCGAGCGCCCGCGCCACGACCAGCTCGTCAACGATCTGCGCGCGGCCGGGGCCAGCGTGCGGCTGATCAGCGACGGCGACGTCAACCCGAGCGTGGCCACCGGCCTGCCCGAGAGCGGCATCGACATGTTCATCGGCAAGGGCGGCGCGCCCGAGGGCGTGCTCGCGGCCGCGGCCCTGCGCTGCCTCGGCGGCGTATTCGAAGGTCGGCTGGCCTTCCGCAACGAGCTCGAGCGCACCCGCGCCATCGCCATGGGCATGCAGGAGCCCGATCGTCTGCTCCGCCACGAGGACCTCGTGCGCGGAAATTGTTTCTTCGTCGCCTCGGGCGTCACCGACGGCCCGATGCTCCCGGGCATCCACCGCCGCGGAAAGTGGACCGTGGTCAGCTCCCTGGCCCTGCGCAGCGACACCGGCACGATTCGTCGCTTCGAGACCGCGACGATGCTCGAGCACCTGCCAGTCCACGACTGATCGCAATCACCGCCGCGCAGTGCTAAGTAGCATTCGTGGCCAAGGCAAAGACCCGAGACGATCAGCGCATCATCGTTCGTCGACTGCGCAAACGCGATCTCAAGCGCGTTCAGACGCTACACGAGGAATGCTACCCCGGCATGGCCTCGTGGAACCGCAAGCAGTACGACGAGCTGATCAACGTCTTCCCCGAGGGGCAGCTGTGCCTCGAATTCGACGGCCAGCTCGTCGCGGTCTCGAGCGCCGTGCGCGTCGACGGCTCGAACTTCACGGTCCCCCACGACTACGAGGCCCTCGGCATCGGCCAGGGCCTCGACAGCTTCGACCCCGAGGGCGACACGCTCTACGGGGTCGACATCGCCGTGCGCCCGCGCAGCCGCGGCCTACGCCTGGCCCGGCGCCTCTACGACGCCCGCAAGCAGCTCGCCCGCGACCTCAACCTCCGGCGCATGCTGATCGGCGGGCGCGTGCCCAACTACCACAAGCACGCCGAGAAGCTCACGATCCACGAGTACGTCGACAAGGTCCTCCAGCGCAGGCTCCGCGACCCCACCCTCAACGCCCAGCTCGCCAACGGCTTCTCGCTGCGCCGCGTGCTGCCCAACTACCTGCCCAACGACCAGGAGAGCCGCGGCTACGCGGTGCTGCTCGAGTGGCTCAACCCCCACTATGTCCCCCCGGAGCGCGTCGAGCCGTCCACCGTGCGCGTGGCCACGGTCAACTACCAGATGCGCAGCGTGACCAGCTTCGAGGAGTTCACCACGCAGTGTGAATTCTTCATCGACACCGCCGGCGACTACCACTGCGACTGTCTGCTCTTCCCCGAGCTGCTGACCAACCAGCTGCTCGCCCTGGTCCCGCCCGCGCGCCCCTCGGAGCAGGCCCGCGCCCTCGACCGCTTCACCGAGCCCTACGTCGACTACTTCCACCGCGCGGCCATCAAATACAACATCAACATCATCGCGGGCTCGCACCTGATCGTCGAGAACGGCCGGCTCTATAACGTCGCGTTCTTGTTCCATCGCGACGGGCGCATCGATCGCCAGTACAAGCTGCACATCACGCCCTCGGAGCGGCGCTGGTGGGGCGTCGAGCACGGCGACGAGATTCGCGTGTTCGACACGGACATCGGCAAGATCGCGATCTTGATCTGCTACGACAGCGAGTTCCCCGAGATCGCCCGGGCGGCCACGGCCAAGGGCGCGCAGATCTTCTTCATCCCCTACAACACGGACATCCGCGCGGCGCATATCCGCGTGCGGACCTGCGCCGCCGCGCGCTGCATCGAGAACCACGTCTACGCCGTGCTCTCCGGGCCGATCGGCAACCTCCCCCAGGTCCAGGGCGCCGACATCCACTACGCCCAGGCCGCGATCCTCACCCCCTCCGACGTGCACTTCCCCCGCGACGGCATCGCCGCCCAGGCCAACGAGAACGTCGAGGCGCTGATCATCCACGACCTCGACATGGCCGTGCTCCGCCGGACCCGGCGGCTCGGGAGCGTGCGGCCGTGGATCGACCGGCGCAAGGACCTCTACTCGGTCCACTTCCCCGGCGACGAGCCCTTCGAGGTCTGAGGTCGCGCTCGCGCTCGCGCGCAGCTTCGAGACCCAGACGAAGAAGAGGGCGACCGCGCTGCTGCGGTCGCCCTCTGCTTCGTTTTGGACGCTCGGGCGCCCGCAGCCGATCAGCCGATCAGCCGATCAGCCGATGTTGGGGCACAGCTCGACCGGGCCGAAGCTGTTGTTGTCCTCCACGCACTCGTTGAAGGCGCCCCCATCCCCGTCGTCGTCGACCGTCACCGACACGTCGTAGGGCGCCGTCCCGGGCGCGTCCATCGTCAGCTCGACCGAGATGCAGCCGCCCGCAGGGATCGCCGCCTCGGTGGCCACCGTCCCCAGCGCGCCGAACTCCGCCTCGCTGAAGCTCACGTCCACCCCCGGGCCCACGCCCAGGCAGCCCTGGTTGCACACCCGCACCGAGAAGGTCACCTCCGACAGGCACATGCCGACCGTCGTCAGGTCCTGGGCGACGAGGTCCGGCGCGCAGTTCTCCACGCCGCCTTGGGTGTTGCGGCGGTAGGAGTTGTAGGGGTCGCCCGCCGGGAACTCCCAGTTGTTGTCCTCGACCACGGGGATCGAGCCCTTCGCGTCGACGTTGGTGATGTGATAGGTGTGCTGATTCCAGATCGGCAGCGTCGCAACCCAGTTGTCGAGGCGGTCCTCGAACACCTCGATGCCCGAGTCACCGATCGCCCCCGCGCTGAAGTTGTTGTTGGTCGTGACCACGATCTCCGCCTTGAAGTCGCCGTCCACGTCCGCGATCACCGGGTACTCCACCCGCGTCCCCGAGCTCGTGATGTCGATGAACAGGATCTCGTCGTCCGTCATGTCCTGATCACAAGCCGCCCCGGGCGGATCCAGCTGACAGTCAGGCTCCACCCCAGGGTAGATCCGCAGGTACCACTCGTCCCCATAGATCACCTCGTTGCGCCCGTCCCCGTCGAAGTCGAACACCGACGAGCCCGTGCGGTTCGAGGACACGTCCTTGGTCTCCGCGTCCCACAGCTTCGTCAAGGTCTCGACCCCGTCGAAGCTGACCACCACGTAGCGCGCCCCGCCGGCCAGGCCGATGTCCGGGAAGCCGTCCCCGTCGAAGTCCGCGATGTTCGGCGGGCCGCCCATGCCCCCGCCGGGGATCTCGAACTGCGCCAGCAAGGTCCCCGTGGGTCCGTCGAGCACGTCGATCGAGCCCTGACGGACCAGCACCAGCTCCGGCACGCCGTCGAGTTGGAAGTCCGCCACGCCGCAGTAGCCGTCGCCACCCGATTGCCACAGCACCTCGCCCGCGAAGTCCGTGCCCACCGTGCCCGTGAAGGTGTAGACCGTCCCGCCGCCGATCAGCTCGGGACGGAGGTCACCGTCGAGATCCGCGACGCAGGAGAGCACCGCGTAGCTGCCGTTGGTCCCGAAGCCGCCGTCACCGACCCACAGCTCGTTGCCATCGCTGTCATAGATCGCCCGGCCGTAGGCGATCTCGGCGTTGCCCTGGAGGTCGAAGTTGGCGATCGCCGGCGCGCCCGAGGTCTGGTTGCCCGCGTAGGCCGCGGCCGTGGTCCACACCGGGTTGCCCTCGTGGTCGATCAGGTAGAGGTGGCTGTCGCCGCCGACGTTGATGATCTCGAGGTCGCCGTCGTAGTCGAGGTCACCGATCGCCGGGATCGCCGAGCCGTCGCTGCGCCACGCCTCGTCGCCCAGGGTCCACAGCTTCTCGCCCGTGTCGCCGTGCAGCACGCGGAGGATGCCGTTGGTCTGCCAATCGGCGGGTCGGTAGCTGTTGAAGATGACCTCGGGCACGCAGTCGCCGTCGAGGTCCGCGACGATCGGCGTGGCCATGGCCTGGACGTGGGTCGGCCAGTCGTCCTCAGCGATCTCGTGGTGCGTCCAGGTCACCTCGCAGCTGCCCTCGGTGCAGACCTCTTCTTTTTGGCAGTCCGTATCCGCGTCGCACGAGCGCGGCTGACGGGCGCCCCAGGTCCAGCGCGGGACCGGGTCGAAGACCCCCGTCTCGGGCATGAAGGTGCAGGCCTCGTTGGCCAGGTTGGGCACGCACAAGCCGAGCTCGCCGTCGCAGATCTCGCCCTCGTCGCAGTCGGACTCGGTCTGGGTCGCGCACGACAGCTCACTGCACGCGCCGCCCGGGGTCACGCACTGGCCGACGTAGCAGATCTCGCCGTCGCCGCAGCAGGCCGGGTCATCGACGCCGCAGGGGTCATCGTCGCCACAGTCGAGCACGCACGCGAGGTTGTCCTCGTCGCAGACCTCGTCGTCACCGCAGCACTCGTCACCGCAGGGATTTTCACAGCCGCCCGTGTCGGTGTCGAAGGTGGTGGTCGTCGCCGTCGTGCTCGCCTCCTCCCCCGTGCTGTCACCGCTCGTCGTCTCGGTCGCGATCCCCTCTTCCTCGACACCGATCTCATCGTCGCTCGCGCCGCTGTCACCACAGGCGAAGAGCAGGGTTGGGGCCAAGGTAAAGGCAAGCAGTGGGCGTCGCATGCGGCTGTTTTACTGGAAGTGCGCACGAGATCGCCACGCGCTCTCAGACCGAGCTCACCGAGACCCCGTGGGGAAATCGGGTTTTAGGGCTGGAGCGGCCATCTCCGCGCCTAGAGCCCAAAGCTCGCGCTGCGACGATCCCACGTAGGCACGAAGCGGCGCGCTCCGATCCGCCCCGTCCCCCGCGCAGGACGGGGGGCGCCAAACCCAGCGAGAGCCGTCCTGCATCGAGGGACAAAAACGCGCTTCGAATGAAGGAAGCCGCGGGCACCCGAGGCACCCGCGGCTTGTCACACCGACGCTCGCCCGCGCGGGCGAACTCAGCCGATGTTGGGGCACAGCTCGACCGGGCCGAAGCTGTTGTTGTCCTCCACGCACTCGTTGAAGGCGCCCCCATCCCCGTCGTCGTCGACCGTCACCGACACGTCGTAGGGCGCCGTCCCGGGCGCGTCCATCGTCAGCTCGACCGAGATGCAGCCGCCCGCAGGGATCGCCGCCTCGGTGGTCACCGTCCCCAGCGCGCCGAACTCCGCCTCGCTGAAGCTCACGTCCACCCCCGGGCCCACGCCCAGGCAGCCCTGGTTGCACACCCGCACCGAGAAGGTCACCTCCGACTGGCACGCCCCCACCGTCGTCAGATCCTGGGCGACCAAGTCGGGCGCGCAGTTCTCCACCCCGCCTTGGGTGTTGCGGCGATAGGAGTTGTAGGGGCTGCCCGCGGGGTACTCCCAGTTGTTGTCCTCGACGATCGGGATCGAGCCCTTCGCGTCGACATTGGTGATGTGATAGGTGTGCTGATTCCAGATCGGCAACGTCCCGACCCAGTTGTCGAGGCGGTCCTCGAACACCTCGACGCCCGAGTCGCCGATGCTGCCCTCGCTGAAGTTGTTGTTGGTCGAGACCACGATCTCCGCCTTGAAGTCGCCGTCCACGTCCGCGATCACCGGGTACTCCACCCGCGTCCCCGAGCTCGTGATGTCGATGAACAGGATCTCGTCGTCCGTCATGTCCTGATCACAAGCCGCCCCGGGCGGATCCAGCTGACAGTCAGGCTCCACCCCGGGGTAGATCCGCAGGTACCACTCGTCCCCGTAGATCACCTCGTTGCGCCCGTCCCCGTCGAAGTCGAACACCGACGAGCCCGTGCGGTTCGAGGACACGTCCTTGGTCTCCGCGTCCCACAGCTTCGTCAGCGTATCGACCCCGTCGAAACTGACCACCACGTAGCGCGCCCCGCCGGCCAGGCCGATGTCCGGGAAGCCGTCCCCGTCGAAGTCCGCGATGTTCGGCGGGCCGCCCATGCCCCCGCCGGGGATCTCGAACTGCGCCAGCAAGGTCCCCGTGGGTCCGTCGAGCACGTCGATCGAGCCCTGACGGACCAGCACCAGCTCCGGCACGCCGTCGAGCTGGAAGTCCGCCACGCCGCAGTAGCCGTCGCCGCCAGACTCCCACAACACCTCGCCCGCGAAGTCCGTGCCGACCGTGCCCGTGAAGGTGTAGACCGTCCCGCCGCCGATCAGCTCCGGCCGCGAGTCCCCGTCGAGATCGGCCACGCAAGACAGCACCGCGTAGCTGGCGTTGGACCCGAAGCCGCCCTCGCCGGCCCACAGCTCGTTGCCATCGCTGTCATAGATCGCCCGGCCGTAGGCGATCTCGGCGTCGCCCTGGAGGTCGAAGTTGGCGATCGCCGGCGCGCCCGAGGTCTGGTTGCCCGCGTAGACATCGACCGTGGTCCACACCGGGTTGCCCTCGTGGTCGATCAGGTGCAGGTGGCTGTCGTCGCCGACGTTGACGATCTCGAGGTCGCCGTCGTAGTCGATGTCGCCGATCGCCGGGATCCCCGTGCCGTCGCTGCGCCACGCCTCGTCGCCCAAGGTCCACAGCTTCTCGCCCGTGTCGCCGTGCAGCACGCGAAGGATGCCGTCGTTTTGCCAGTCGCTGGGGTCGTAGCTGTTGAAGATGACCTCGGGCACACAGTCGCCGTCGAGGTCCGCGACCATCGGGGCGGCCATGACCTGGACGTGCGTCGGCCAGTCGTCGTCGGCGATCTCGTGGTGCGTCCAGGTCACCGCGCAGCTGCCCTCGGTGCACACCTCTTCTTTTTGGCAGTCCGCGTCCGCGTCGCACGAGCGCGGCTGACGGGCGCCCCAGGTCCAGCGCGGGATCGGGTCGAAGACCCCCTCCTCGGGCGTGAAGGTGCAGGCCTCGTTGACGAGGTTGGGCACGCACAGCCCGAGCTCGCCGTCGCAGATCTCATCCTCTTCGCAGTCGGACTCGGTCTGGGTCGCGCACGACAGCTCACTGCATGCGCCGCCCGGGGTCACGCACTGGCCGACGTAGCAGATCTCGCCGCCACCGCAGCAGACCGGGTCATCGACGCCGCAGGGATCATCGTCGCCGCAGTCGAGCACGCACACGAGGTTGTCCTCGTCGCAGACCTCGTCGCCGCCGCAGCACTCGTCGCCGCAGGGGTTGTCGCAGCCACCGGTGCCCGTATCGAGGCCGGTGTCGAGGGTGCTCGAGCTCGAGTCCTCACCGGTCGCCTCGGTGCCGATCCCATCCTCGCTCGTCCCGACATCGTCGTCGCTGGCCCCGCTGTCACCACAGGCAAAGAGCAAGGTCGGGGCAAGCGCGAGGACAAATACTGAGCGTCGCATGACGCTGTTGTACTGGATGTTGCGACGCCGAAGATCGACAACTCGCGCGGAAAACTGGACGCTCGGGCTGCGTACGTCATCGCTGTGATCGCGGACCCAACATGATCGCCAAACATTGGCTGCGCTGATCCGATGACCACGCGTCGCGCATGAATCGAGCGAGTCAGACCGACGCTCGACACAGCCCCCTCGTCTGGTGACGCGCTCGCCCTCCGCTCGGGCGTGGCTCGATCCGAGCGAGGCCGATCAGCTGGGCTCGTCCATCGACGGCCCAGCCTCCGCCGCGTCTTCGGCCGCGCCCGCGTCCGCCCCCGCCCGCGAGCCCCAGAAGATCTTGAACATGCGCACGGCCCAGCTCTGGAAGAGCTCGCGCAGATCATCGAAGGCCGTGTAGCTGACCGGGACCACGATCAACGTCAAGATCGTCGAGGTCGTCATCCCACCGACCAGGGTCTTGCCGAAGGGGCCGTAGGGGATGCCCTCGGCCGGCGCGTCCGCGAAAGCCAGGGGCAGCATGCCGCCCACGGTGGTCAGCGCGGTCATGAAGATCGGGCGAAAGCGCTGGATCCCCGCCTGGACGATCGCCTCGGAGCGCGCCATGCCCTGGGCGCGGGCGCCGTTGATGAAGTCGACGAGCACGATCGCGTTGTTGACCACGACCCCGAGCAGCAAGAGCAGCCCGATGCCCGCGAGCATGTCGAGGTCGCTGTCGGTCAGATACAAAAACCACCACACGCCGACCACGCTAAGCGGGATCGAGGGCAGGACCGAGAGCGGGAGCACGAAGCTCTCGAACAAGAAGCCCATCAACAAGAAGATGAACAGGCAGGCCATGATCACGGCCAGGAACAGGTCGCGGTTCGAGTCGTCGAGGTCGCGGTTCTCCTGCTCGCCGTCGAAGGACACGCCGTCGGGGAGGTCGTAGTCGGCCAGGAAGGCCTGGATGCGCGCGATGGTCTCCTGGCGGGTCTCGGGGTCGAGCTCGAGCTCGATCAGCGCCGCGACCCGCTTGTTGTTGCGGACCAGCACGGTGTCGCCCTTGCGGATCTCCTTGGTCGTGACCGTGCGGATCGGGACCGCCGTCCCGGCGTTGGTCGGGACCTTGAACTCGAGCAGGTCCTCGAGCGCCTCGCGGTCCTCTTTTTTATAGAGGATGGTGACGTCGATCTCGCGGTCCTCGCCGTGAAAGCGCGGCAGCGGGCTGCCGCGCAAGGCGTAGGCCACGGTGTTGCCGACCAGGCCCGCCGACACCCCGAGGCGCTCGGCCATGACCGGGTCGAGAGACAGGGCCAGCTCCTCGCGCTGGCTGTCGTCGCTGGCCTCGCCGAGCAGCGAGACCACCCCGTCGAGCTTCTCGAGCTGGAGCTCGAGGGTCTCCTTGACCTTCTGGACCGTGCGGTGGTCGTCGCCATAGACGAACACCGGGAAGGAGCTCGACTCGGCGCCGTCGGAGTCGGCGAAGCGCGAGTGCTTCTCCCAGCCCGGGGGCGTGGGCAGCTGGTCGAAGATCGCCTTGCCGGTGTCGCGAAAGGGCGGGTCGTCCTTCTTGGGCGGGTCGAAGAAGATCTGGATCGTCGCGAAGCCCGGCTCGACCTGCACGAACTCGCCGTTGGCCTTCCATTCGCTGCGGTGCTCGGCGAACCAACCCTCGAGCTCGCGGAAGAACACGTCCGCCTCCTCCAAGGTCACGTCCTGGGGCATCGTGTAGGTGATCCGCACCTGACGCCCGCCGAGGTTTTGGTTGAGCGAGCGGCTCACCCCGGTCTTGGGGTTCATGGGCACCACCAGGCTGCCCATGGCCAGCAAGCTGATCAGCACCACGTCCACGCGCCGGCGCAGGCTCAGGCGCAGCAGCCGGCCGTAGAGCTCGGTCAGCCTGCCGAAGCTCGCGTTGTAGATGCGCTCGAGCACGGCCTTCCAGCCGCGATCGATGCGCATCAAGAGCGCGCCCAGGCTGCCCGGCTCGGCCTCCGCGAACACGTCGCGATCGAGCAGGAAGGCCGCCGCCATCGGGATCAGGATCAGCGCGACGAACAGGCTCGCGAGCAGCGAGACGCACACCGGCGTGACCATGCGGATCATGAAGAACTGCATGGTCCCCGAGCTCATCAGCGCCGCAGGCAAGAACACGACCATGGTCGTGGCCGTGGCCAGGGTGATCGGCAGCGCGACCTCGCTGGCCCCGTGCAGCGCGGCGGCGAAGCGCGAGATCCCCCGCCCGCGATAGCGCGCGATGTTCTCGGCCACGACCACCGAGTTGTCGACCACCAGCCCGATGCAGATCATCAGCCCGATCAGCGAGACCAAGTTGATGCTCTGGCCCATGAAGTACATGACCGGCAGGGCCATGAACATCGACAGCGGGATCGACAGGGCGATGACCACCGTCAGCCGCGCCCGGCGCAGGAAGAAGAGCAGCACGAAGACCGCGAGCACGCCGCCCTGGAGCCCCGAGTCGATGACCTGCTCGAGGCTAGAGACGATCGTGTCGCCCTGGATGAACATCTCCTCGACGCTGAAGCTGGCCAGCGCCGGGTCCTTCATCGCCGCTTCGATCTCGACCTTGATCCGCTCGCAGACCTCGACCGTGTTGGCCTCGGACTCCTTGATGATGAACACGGCCATGGACTCCTGGCCGTTGTAGCGGTCGTAGCGCTCCTCTTCGGGGTAGTCGTAGACGATGTCGGCGACGTCATCGAGGCGCAGGTCGTTGTCCCCGACGATGACCTGCTCGAGGTCCTCGACGCTCTGATACTGGGCCAGGGAGCGCAGCAGGTACTTGCCCTCGCGCTCGACCAAGGTCCCGCTCGCCAGGTTGAAGTGCGACTCGGTCAGCCGCTGGGCGATCTCGAAGATGTTGAGATTGGCGGCCTCGGCGAGCTCGCGGTCGATCTCGATGCGAATCTCGCGGTCTTCGCCCCCCCAGCTGCGGACCAGGCCGACGCCCTCGATGCGCTCGAGCCGGCGGATCAACTGGCGATCGATGATGTCGTGGGCGTTCTCCGTGCCCTTGGCCCAGTTGACGCCGTAAAAGGCGATCGGCAGGTTGTCCGCCGACTGCTTTTGGATGTTGACCTGCTGGACGTCGTCGGGGAGGTCGGCGCGGACCCGGGCGACGCGATCGCGGACCTCGCGATAGACCACGTCCATGTCGGCGTCCTGCTCGAACACCATGTTGACCCGCCCGCGGCTCGAGCTCGAGGTCGCGCTGATCTCGTCGATCCGCGGGGTGGTTGCGAGCTCGGCCTCGAGCGGCCGGGTGATCTTGTCCTCGACGTCCTCGGCGGTCGCGTTGCTGTAGGGCACCTCGACCGACATGAAGGGCGCCGAGGCCCCGCTGGGGATCAGCTCGAGCGGGATGTTGACGAAGGCGATCACCCCGAGGACCAGCACGCTGGCGAAGATCATCAGCATGGTGATCGGCCGGCGCAGGGCCAGGCCGACCACGGCGTTCTCGCGCTGGCGCGACTCGGACATCAGCGCGGCTCCCCCCTGCCCTCCTCGGCGTCTGTATCCCTCCCTGCGCCCGAGCCCGAAGGCGACGCCTCGTCCTCTTCGGCCTGCTCGGCCTGCTCGGCCTGCTCGGCCTGCTCGGCATGGGCCTCTTGCTGCGCCGCGATCTCGACGAACTCCGGGACCAGCTTGGACTCGTCGAGCTCGGCGAGTTCGCGTGCGAGCTGCTCGGCCGGGGCCAGCTTGACCGCGGAGCCGCTGAGCCGATCGACGAGCTGGTAGAGCGTGGGGATCACGATCAGCGTGAGCATCGTCGAGAAGCTCAGGCCGGCGATCACCGTGACCGCCATCGGCTGGCGGATCTCGGCGCCGTCGCCCAGGCCCATGGCCATGGGCAGCAGCCCGAGCACCGTGGTCAGCGTGGTCATCAAGATCGGGCGCAGGCGCACGGTCCCGGCCATCTCGATGGCCGCGGCCGTCGAGTAGCCGCGGGTCTTGAGCTGGTTGATGTAGTCGACCAGGACGATCGCGTTGTTGACCACGATGCCCGCGAGCATGATCGCGCCCAAGAAGGCGATCACCGACACCGGCATGTCGATCGCGATCAGGACCAGGACCACGCCCACGAAGGCCAGCGGGATCGAGACCAGGATGATCAGCGGGTAGACCAGGTTCTCGAACTGCGAGGCCATGATCACGTAGACCAGGAACACCGACAGCCCGAGCGCCAGGTAGAGCGAGCGGCTCGAGGTCTCCCACTCCTCGCTCTGACCGGTGACCGCGGTGCTGACCCCGGCGGGGAGGTCGAGATCGGCGATCGCCTGGTCGATGCTGCTCGACACGCTGCCCAGGCCCGCGCCCTCGACGTTGGCGGTGACCAGGCCGACGCGCTGCTGACCGATGCGGCGGATCTCGTTGGGCCCACGCCCGACGCGGATGTCGGCGACCGCCGAGAGCGGGATCGCGGGGGTCTGGAGCCCGAGCTCGGCCACGTCGAGGGCGTTGATCGCCGCGGCCCCCGGCGGGTTGACGGCGAGCTCGCGCAGCTCGTCGACGCTGGCCTGATCCATGCCCTCGACGCGCACGCGGATCGGGATCTTGCGGTCGCGGCGGTTGAACTTGCTGGCCTCCTGGCCCTGGACCTTGTCGCGCACGAGCTCGGCGACGTTGCGGATGTCGAGGCCGAGGCGAGCGAGGGCGTCGCGGTCGTAGACGATCTGGACCTCGGGGTTGCCCGGCTGGATCGAGGCCTTGACGTCGCGCAGGCCCTCGATCTGGGCCAGGCGGTCGCGCACGGCGTCCGTGGCCGCGGCCAGCTCCTCGAGGTCGTGGCCGCGGATCTCGACCTCGACGGGGTTCTTGAACGAGAACAGCACCGGGCGGGTGATGTTGATCTCGAGGTCGGGGACGTCGTGGATCAGCTCGCGGACCACGGCGAGGGCCTCGGCCTCGGCCTCGGCCGGCGAGGTCGCGGCTCGCGTGGCCGCGGCCGCTCCGGGCCCCTCGGCGCGAGACGGCGCCTCGGCCTCGGATTCGGCTGTGGGCTCGGACTCGGCTTCGGCTTCGGCTTCGGCTTCGGGACCCCCAGGGCCCCCCTCGTCCTTGGCGAAGCCGCGCTCGCGCTGGCTCTGCGCGGCCTGCTGTCCGCCGCCGGCGAGCAGCGAGATCGCCAGCTCGGCCGTGTGCTCGCCGCGCTCTCCCGACTCGTCGTTGTCGCTCTCGCTGCCGATGGTCGCGACCATCGCGCGCAGGTGCGGGACCTCCTCGCGCAGCATGGCCTCGATCGGCTCGACCATCGCGTCGGTCTCGTCGATCGGCGTGCCGACCGGGAAGATCAGCTCGACGGTGAATTCGGCCTGGTGGACCTCGGGGATCAGCTCGGTGTCGAGGCGCTTGGCCGCGATGATCATCACCGCGAACGCGCTGACGGCGAGCAGGACCACGGCGATGGCGTTGCGCAGCGACCAGCGGATGATCGCGCCGTAGAGCCGGCTGAGCGCCGCGAGCAGCTTGTCGAAGGCCCACAAGATCGGCGTGACGATCCAGCCACCGACCTTGCGCAGGACGCTGAACCCGGCGAGCAGCACCGCCCCCAGCAGCCCCGCGAGCGTGGCCAGCAGCTTGCCGACGATCTCGAGCAGCAGGTGGAGCACGAAGCGCAGCAGGTAGTAGGGCAGCAAGAGCAGCGTCCACCAGCGAAACGCGGCGAAGGTCTCCCTGAACTCGTGCACCGAGCTCCACCTGGTCAGCCGCCTGCGCAGGCGGATCTTCATGGGCTCGCCCTCGCCCTCGGGCAGCTGGCGCGAGGCCAGCATCGGGATCAAAAACAGCGCCACGGCCAGCGAGGCCAGCAGCGAGAACACCACCGTCAGCCCGAGGTCGCCGAACATCTGCCCGGCCACGCCCTCGACGAAGACCATGGGGAAGAACACGGCGATCGAGGTCAGCGTCGACGCGATCACCGCGCCGCCGACCTCGGAGACCCCGCGCAGCGTGGCCTGGACCAGCGAGTCGCCCTCTTCGCTGCACCGGTGGATCGACTCGAGCACGACGATCGAGTTGTCGACCAGCATGCCCACGCCCAGGGCCATGCCGCCCAGCGACATGATGTTCAAGCTGACGTCGGCGAGCTTGAGCGGGGCGAAGGTGACGAGGATCGACACCGGGATCGACAGCGCGACGATCAGCGTCGCCCGGCCCTGGCGCAGGAACAAGAACAAGATCAGGACGGCGAAGAGGCCGCCGAGCACCGCCGTGTCGCGGACCTCGCGGATGCTCGACTCGATGAACAGCGAGCGATCGGAGACGACCTCGAGCTCGACCCCGTACTCGTCGGCGAGCTTGGCCCCGATCTGCGAGGAGATCCGCCCGCGCACGCCCTCGGCCATGTCGACGATGTTGGCGTCGGCCTCCTTGTAGACCTCGATCATCACGGCCTCGCGGCCGTCGATGCGCGTGATCACCTCGCGGTCCTTGTAGCCGTAGTCGACGGTCGCGATGTGCCGCAAGAGCACGTCGCGGCCGCCGCGGCTGGCGACCACGAGCTCGCGGATGTCCTCGAGCTCGTCGAATTCGTTGACCGTGCGGATCAGGTAGCGGGTCCGACCCTCGCGCATGCTCCCGCCGGCGAGGTTGATGTTCTCGGACTCGAGCCGCGAGATGACGTCGTCGCTCGAGATCCCCGTGCGCCGCAGGGCGTCCTCGTCGAGCTCGACGTGGATCTCCTCTTCGAGGCCGCCGCGGACCTTGACCGAGGCCACGCCGTCGACGGGCTCGAGCAGCCGGCGGACCTCGCGATCGGCGACCCGGCGCAGCGACTTGAGGCCCGCGACCCCATCGTAGGCCTCGCCCTCACCCGAGAGGCTGAGCACCAGCACCGGGTCGAGGGTCGGGTCGTAGCGCAAGATCAGCGGCGCGGTGATCTCCTCGGGCAGGCTCGGCTTGATCAGGTCGAGCTTCTCGAGCACGTCCTGGTTGGCGTCGGCCATCTCCGTGTCCCAGGTGAACTCGAGGATCACGTCGGCGTAGCCCGCCCGCGACACGCTCGAGATCCGGGTCACGCCCGTGACCACGCCGAGGACCTCCTCGAGCGGGCGGGCGACGTCGTTCTCGACCTCGGCCGGGGCCGCGCCCTCGTACTCCGTGCGCACCGTCAGCTTGGGGTAGCTGATGTCGGGCATCAGGTTGACGGGCAGCATCGTGGCCGAGAAAGCCCCGAACACGATCACCGCGAAGAAGACCATGAGCACGGCGACCGGCCGCGTGACGGTGAAGCCGTAGCGCTCCATGGCGCGCAGGCGCTCCTGCATGGTCGACAGGTTCTCGACCAGCTCGTTCGTCTTCTTCGCCTGTGTCATGAGCGCTCGACCTCAGCCCGCCTTGGCGACCTCGTCGGGCTTCGCCCTCGCGGCCGCGCCCTCGCCGGGCCCAGCCTCCGCGTCGGCCGGCGCCTCCGCCTGTGCCGGGGCCTCTGCCTCGCCCGCGGCGTCTTGCTCGTCTGCGAGCGGCGTGCCGCGTGCGTCGACCTCCATGATCAGCGCGCCGTCCTTGAGCCCCGCCTGACCGGCGACGATCACCCGCGCGCCCTCGGACAGGCCCGAGCCGACCTCGACGAAGTCCTCGTTGCTCAGCCCGGTCTCGAGCAGCACCTTCTTGGCGCGCTCGCCATCGGCGATGAACACGAAGGTCTGCTCCTCCTCGTGGACCAGGGCCGGCTTGGGCACGACGAGCACGTCGGCGTGGACCTCGGTGGTCAGCGTGACCTCGGCGTACATCCCGGGCAGGAAGCCCTTGGCGCCGCCGGTGAGCTCCGGGGGCAGGCCGATGGTCACCTTGACCGTGCCCGTGGTCGCGTCGACGATCGGCGCGATGCGCTTGACCGTGCCCACGCCCTGGCGGTCCTTGGCGGCCTTGCCGACGACCTCGGCGCTCTGACCCTCCTCGAGGCGATCGAGCTCCTTTTCGGGCACGTAGACCCGGGCCACGAGGGTGTCGAAGTCGGTGACCTCGAGCACCTGGGCCCCGCTCGACACGAAGCCGCCCTCGTCGACGAAGCGCTGGGTGACGACGCCGTCGAAGGGCGCCTTGATCACCGTGTTCGAAAGCTCGTGGCTGCGGTCGCGCTTGTCGAGGCGCGCGAGCTCGAGGCTCGACTCCGCCTCGTCGTACTCGCTCTGGCTCGCAATGCCTTGCTTGAACAGACGCTCGACTCGCTCGAATTCGCGCTGGGCGTCGGCCAGGCTCGACTCGGCGCGCTCGAAGCCCAGGGCCTGGGCCTCACGGCGGATCCGCGCCAGGGTCTGGCCCTTCTTCACCTCGTCACCTTCTTCGAAGGACAAGCTGGTCAGGCGCCCCGTGGACTCGGCGTGGACCGTGACCTGCATCTCCGCTTCGATGGTCGAAGCCGCGCGGATCTTGCCCTCGATGGTCCCGCGCTCGACGGCGGTCAGGAGCACCGGCGTCGGCTGCTCCTCGGCCTCGCCGGCCGCCTCGGCCCCTTCGCCGCCGGGACCTCCCCGGCCGCCAGGACCTCCCGGGCCACCAGGGCAGCCCGTCGTCGCCCCCAGCGTCAGCGCGAGGGCGAGCGCGAACTGCCGAGGTGCCGGCCGAAAACGGCCAATTGGGGCTATCTCTGGCTTGGCTAGAGTCATGGCGGTAGTCGCAGGCGAGGTAGCACGAAGCGCCCCCGCTGTCCCGGGGAGAGCGCGCATCCGCCAGCGCTCGCTCGTCGCGGCCTGGGAGCCCTCCGACCGCCTTCGACTCTCGGACCCACAACCTAGTTTCGCGCTGACCATGTGCTTGCGCACTTCTTTGAACAGGCGTTCAAAGTAGTTTAATTTGATTTAACAAATGAAAAATAACTAACAATAATAGTGGACGTCTCCTCTCCCACACTCGTTACCATCCTGCGAGCGCTCCCATGCAACGCCACCACAGCCCGTTTTTGCTCCCGGCCATCGCCACCACAGCCCTCGGCCTCGGCCTCGGCCTCGCCCCCAGCAAAGCGGCAGCCTGCGGCGGCACCTTCTGCGACAACACGCCCGAGCCCATGCCGGTCGACCAGCGCGGCGAGGACATCCTCTTCGTGCAAGACGGGACCAGCGTCGAGGCCCACGTCCGCGTCCAATACACCGGCGAGGCCGAGCGTTTCGCGTGGCTCGTGCCGCTCCAGGCGATCCCCGAGATCAGCGTCGGCAGCGATCTGCTGTTCACCAACCTCTCGCTGGCCAGCGCCGCGAGCTGGACGAGCGCGCGCACCTACGAGTGCCCCGAGGACGAGCCGGGCTGGGACAGCGACGATGGCGGCGACTTCGTCGTGAACCTCGACGTCGCCAGCGAGCCCGAGGTCGTGTTCGAGGACGTCGTCGGCGCCTTCGAGGTCGTCGTGCTTCAGGGCGGGACCGCGGCGGAGGTGATCGAATTCCTCGACGCCAACGACTACGCCCAGGACGCCGACGCCGAGCCGATCTTGCAGACCTACCTCGACGAGGGCTTCTTGTTCGCCGCGGTCAAGCTCGCCGCCGGGGCCGAGGTCGAGGAGATCCACCCGCTGACCTTCCGCTTCCTCGGCGACGAGCCCTGCGTGCCGATCAGGCTCACGCGGATCGCCGCCGAGGAAGACATGGGCATCCGCGCCTACTTTCTGTCGACCGCGCGCTGGGCCCCGAGCAACTACGAGCACGTCGTGCTCAACCCGCTGCGCTACGACTGGTCGACGAACAGCGGCTACGTCGAGCTGCTCAGCCTGGCCGTCGACGAGGCCGGCGGCCAGGCCTTCGTCACCGACTACGCCGGCAGCTCGGACTCGGTCTCGATCTTCGGGCTGTTCTCGGCCAGCTGGAACGAGCAGGCCTTCGTCGACGTCGATCCGATCACCGCCATCGATCTGATCGCCGGCCAGGGCCTCAACACCCACCCGATGATCCAGGCGCTGCTGATGCAGTACATCCCGCCCCCCGATGGGGTCAGCGCCACGGTGTTTTGGAACGAGATCGAGGCCTACGCCGACCAGATCGACCTCGAGGCCTGGGACGGGGCGGCCTTCGCCAGCGACCTCAGCGAGCGGATCATCGAGCCGGGCATGCACGCCCTCGACCTGCTCGAGACCTGGCCGTACCTGACCCGGCTACACACCACGATGTCGCCGGCCGAGATGACCGTCGACCCGATGTTCCACCAAAACCCCGACCTCCCCACGGTCGACAACCTGCGCTCGACCCCCGCGCTCGAGCACTGCGGCGGCGACTCGGTCTACGACGTCGACCTCGAGGGCACGAGCGTGCAGGTCTGCCAGGAGGCGGGCACCAGCTACCCGGACTTCTCCGCCATGCCCGCGGCCCTGCGCATCGAGCAGGTCCCGGCCATGGGCGCGCCCCAGGTCGTCACCGACAACAGCGAGGCGATCCTCGCCGCCCACGCCCTCGCCCAGGCCGACAGCGAGTGCGCCTCGGCTGCGGAAGAGGAGACCGGCGACAGCGGCGAGAGCACCAGCGACGACGGCGGCGACGACGTCGGGGACGACGAGAGCGGCAGCGAGCCCTACGACCTCCCCTACGACATCAGCTGCGGGTGCAGCAGCAGCGAGGGCGGCCGCAACCACGCCCCCCTGGGCGTCGCCCTCGGCCTGCTCGTGCTCGCCTGTGTCCGCCCCCGCCGGCGCCGCGGCTGAGCGCGAGCGCCCTCCAAGCCACGACGAGAGACGGCCGGGCCTGCACACGCAGCCCGGCCGTCTCTGATCCTGGAGATCCAGGAGCTCCAGGAGCTCCAGGAGATCCAGGAGATCAGTGTACGAGCGACTCGAGGGTCGTGAACTCGACCCCGCAGGCCGTCGCCACCGCCTCGACGGTGCACACCCCATCCCAGGTGTTGACGCCCTTGGCGAGGTGACCGTCGCCGTGGATCGAGTCGAGGATCGCCTGCTCCACGCCCTTGTTGGCGATCTCCAGGCCGTAGCCCAAGGTCGCGTTGGTCAGGGCGTAGGTGCTCGTGCGCGGCACGGCCCCGGGCATGTTGGCGACGCAGTAGTGGACCACGTCGTAGGCGATGTAGGTCGGCTCCTGGTGCGTAGTCGGCCGACAGGTCGAGATGCACCCGCCCTGGTCGACGGCGACGTCGACGATCACCGAGCCGGGCTTCATACCCTGGACGAGCTCGTCGCTGACGAGCTTGGGCGCGGCCGCCCCGGGCACGAGCACGGCGCCGATGACCATGTCGGCGGTCAGCACCTTCTTCTCGATGTTCTCGGGGTTGGAGTAGAGCGTCTCGATGTTCGTGCCGAACACGTCCTCGAGGTAAGCCATGCGGTGCTGGCTGAGGTCGAGCACGGTGACCTGGGCCCCGAGCCCGATGGCGATGCGCGCCGCGGCCGTGCCGACGATGCCTCCACCGATGATCGTCACCCGCCCGCGCCGCGTCCCGGGCACGCCGCCCAGCAGCAGACCGCGGCCGCCGTTGGCCTTCTCGAGCGACCACGCCCCGACCTGCGGTGCCATGCGCCCGGCGATCTCGCTCATCGGCCGCAGCAGGGGCAGCCCGCCGTGGCGATCGGTGATCGTCTCGTAGGCGATGCCGCGGACCTTCTTGTCCATGAGCGCCCGGGTCAGCTCGGGGACCGCGGCCAGGTGCAAATAGGTGTAGACGATCTGCCCCTCGCGGAAGAGCGAGTACTCCTCGCGCAGCGGCTCCTTGACCTTGACGACCATGTCCGCCGCCCAGGCGTCCGCGGCCGCGTCGACCATGGTCGCGCCGGCACCTTCGAATGCATCGTCGGGGAACCCGCTGCCATCGCCCGCGCCACGCTCGACCACGACTTCGTGCCCGGCCTGGACCATGGCGCGCACGCCCGCAGGCTGCATGCCCACTCGGTACTCGTGGTTCTTGATCTCCTTGGGGACGCCGATCTTCATCGCGCGAGCACTATAGGTCGAAGCCCACGAGGCGGACCAGCGAACTGGCCGCGCGCGGCGGCGTGCGGCCAGCCTGTGATCAGCCTTGCGCGGGCGCGAGCAGCCGCTCACAGAGCTCGAGGAAGCCCTCGACCTCGCGCGCGGCGGTGACCCGATCCGGCAGGTGGGGGAAGTCCTCGACCTGGGCGACGACGTCGGCGGTGCCCACGGTCAGCGCGAAGCGATCGGGCGTGAACAGCCCGGCGTCGTTGGGCGCGTCTCCGATCGTGACCACCGTCTTGGGATCGATGCCGCGTTCCCCGAGCAAGCGCAGCAGCCCCGCCCCCTTGTCCGGCGGACGCTCGGCCAGGTGCACGTGGACGTTGGACCAGATCAAAAAAACACCCTCGGCCTCGGCGGCCGCGCGCAGGCGCGAGAGCTCGTCCACGTCGCGCCCGTCGCGCTCGTAGGCGACGTCGCCCAGGCGGCAAAAGGCATCCCCGGTCACCCGCAGCTTGGCCGCATGTTCCCGGTTCAGGTGTTCACCGACGGCCCTCAGGCGCGCGACGTCGGTGACCTCGCCCAGCCAGCGCGGCGCGTGGTCGGGCACGATCTCGAGCAGCCCGTTCTCCGCCACGCCAAAGGTCACGCCGGGGAGGTAGCGACATAGACCCAAGACCTCGCCCGCCGGGCGACCGCTGATCGGGATGATGGTGAAGCCCGCAGCCGACAGCCTGGTCAGGCCGGTGATCAACTCGGGTCCGAGCTTACCGGAACGCGTCAACGTCCCGTCGACGTCGCTGGCGATCACGCGGACTTTGCTCAGCCGCTCGGGTGGGAGCGTGGCCAGGGGCGCGGGGGGGAGCCTTGTTCGTGGGCTTGCCATGCGAGTCGTGTTAGGGTCGCGCTCTACCACGATGGCGCTCGAGCTGCAGCCCGGCGACGTCTACGCCGGAAACATCCAGATCCTCGACGTCCTCGGCAAGGGCGCCTTCGCCTGTGTCTACAAGGTTCTGGTCCCGGGCTACGGCGATCCCCTCGCCCTCAAGCTGACCAAGGAGCCGGTGACCGCGGGCGACCAGGCCCAACGGGCGCTGCGCGAGATCACGATCTTGCGCTCGCTGACCAACCCCCACGTGGTCCGGACCTTCGACTGCGGGCTGCGCCCCGACGGGCACATCTATCTGTTGATGGAGTTCCTCGAGGGTCAGGCCCTCGACGAGTGGCACGACTTCGAGTCCCCCCTCGACCCGCCGCGGGCGGCCTCCTTGGTCCACCAGGTCTGCCTCGGCCTGTCCGAGGCCCACGCCAAGGGCATCGTCCACCGCGACGTCAAACCCGAGAACATCTTCGTCGAGGACAACGGCCACGTGCGCGTGCTCGACTTCGGCCTCGCCCGATCCTGGGACGGCTCGCCGGTGGTCGGGGTCAACGCGACCAAGACGCACATGGTCGTGGGCACGCCCCACTACGCCCAACCCGAGCAGCTCAAGACCCGCCAGCTCTCCCCGGCCAGCGACGTCTACAGCATGGGCCTGCTGCTCTACGAGCTGCTCAGCGCGTGCTCGCCCTTCCACCACGGCCGGCTGCTCAACGAGGTCAAGCAGGAGTTCGCCAAGCAGCCGCTGATGTGGCTCAAGTGCCACGCCGAGACCGAGGCCGTCCCCCTCGACGAGCAGCCCGGCTGCGAGCGGCTGCCCGAGGCCCTCGTCCGCGGGGTCATGCGCAGCCTCGCCAAGCAGCCCGAGCAGCGCCCCCCCGACGCCGGCGCCCTCGCCAACATCCTCGGCTACGCGCTCCACCGCGACATGGGGGTGTCCGTGGCCGCGAGCTTGCGCATCCTGCTCCCCGGCGAGCGCCACCACGAAGATCGCCTGTTCTTGCCGGGCTCCTACCGCATCGGCAGCGGCGAGCGCTGCGAGATCAAGCTGCGCCACGACAGCGTCCTGCGCGTGCACGCGGTCGTCGAGTGGAGCGGCATGCCCCACCGCCCCCAGCTGCGCCCGATCATCGGAGACGGCACCGTGCAGCTCAACGACCGGCCCGTACACAAGCCGATCGAGCTCGGTCCCGAGGACGAGTTCTCCATCGGCGCGGTCCGCATGGCGATCGCCTTTTGAGCCTCCTGGCCGGCTCTCGAGGGGCTGAGGCCACTCCCCCGGGACCTCCCGGGGATCGTGCGCAGCCCGACTGAGCTTGCGCACGGTGCCCTCCCCCCTGGTAGGGCTTTGACATCCCCAGACGGCTCTGCTACCTACGCGCTCCGATTCCGGGGCGTAGCGCAGTCTGGTAGCGCGTTCGGTTCGGGACCGAAAGGTCGGAGGTTCGAATCCTCTCGCCCCGACACGAGGGGGGGCTCGCAAGGCGGGCCCCCCCCTTCGTTTTTCCGGCCCGCGGCGACTCGATCTCGATCTAGTCACTCGGCGCAACGCGCGATCACGCGACGCTGCCGGCTGGTTAAAAAACTGGCATGATCCACCGGTGTCCCGCCTGCGCGTTCTGATCATCGACGACGACGCCAAGGTCTGTGAGTACCTCCAGGAGCTACTCACGCCCGACGGCTGCGAGGTCGTGGCGATCAACGATCCCGAGCAAGGCCTCGCCAAGCTCAAGGCCAAGGAGACCTACCACATCCTGATCCTCGATCTGCGCATGCCGGGCATCAACGGCATCGAGCTGCTCGAGCAGATCCGCAAGATCGACAAGGACATCGCGGCGATCATCTTGACCGCCTACCCCAGCCTCGAGACGGCGACCGACGCCATCAACCTCGACGTCTCGGCCTACATGCAAAAGCCTTTCAGCGGCGAGGAGATGCGCGAGACCATCGCCCGCGTCGCCCGCAAGAAGGGCATCGTCGTCCGCCGCGAGGACGAGCTGCACATCACGATTGGTCAACGAATTCGCGAAGTCCGAAAGAAGCGCGAGCTGACCCTCAAGCAGATGGGTCGGCGGACCAACCTCTCGGTCTCGCTGCTCAGCCAGATCGAGCGCGCCGAGTCCTCGGCCTCCGTGTCCTCGCTCTACAAGATCGCCAACGCCCTCGACGTGCGCATCGTCGAGCTCTTCGGCGATTTTTGAGCGCCGCGCGGACTCGCTCACTCGCGCTACGCGCGAGCCCCTTCGCAAACTGATCGTTCGATCATTCGCAGCCAGAGGCCGGCCCCACCCCGCGCCTGCTCGCCCCGCGGACACCCGGACACCCACGCGCCCACCCGCCGCTTCGGCCCCGTGAAGGCCGCGACACGCTCGCAGCTCGCACACGCCCCGGGCACAGCGGCGCAAAAGCTGGCATGATTTCCCCGTGTCCTCTCGCCTCCGCGTTCTGATCATCGACGACGACGTCAAGGTCTGCGAGTACCTCCAAGAGCTGCTCACTCCCGACGGCTGTGAGGTGGTGTCGATCAACGATCCCGATCAGGGCCTCGCCCGGCTCAAGGAAGAAAAGGACAACTTCCACATCCTGATCCTCGATCTGAAGATGCCGGGCATCAACGGCCTGCAGCTGCTCGAGAAGATCCGCAAGGTCGACAAGGACATCGCGGCGATCATCTTGACGGCCTACCCCAGCCTCGAGTCCGCGACCGACGCCATCAACCTCGACGTCGCCGCCTACATGCAAAAGCCCTTCAGCGGCGAGGACATGCGCGAGACCATCGCCCGCGTCGCCCGTAAGAAGGGCATCGTCGTCCGCCGCGAGGACGAGCTGCACATCACCATCGGCCGACGCATCCGTGAGGTCCGCCGGCAAAAGGGGCTGACCCTCAAGCAGATGGGCCGGCGGACCAACCTCTCGGTCTCGCTGCTCAGCCAGATCGAGCGCGCAGAGTCTTCGGCCTCGGTGTCCTCGCTCTTCAAGATCGCCAACTCCCTCGACGTCCGCATCTCCGAGCTCTTCGGCGACTTCTGAGCCGCAGCCGCGGTCAGAGCCCCGCCCACAACCCCTGTGCCCAAGCCGAGGGCGGCGGCCCCCAGCGCCTCGTCCATGACGCGACCTGCAGCGCCATGGGCAGATCGCCTGGACCCGCCGGACATGCACACTAGACTGGCCACATGTTCGCGCTGTGGCCGACGTCCAGCGGACCGGGTGTCCGTCTCGTAGCCACACGCCTCTCCTTCATGAAGGTCCGCGCGGCGCTCCCCCCCGCCTGCGTTCGACCTTCTTGCGGCCTCCCGGGCACGAGCTTCGCGTCTTGACCCGCCCGGCACCCTACGCCCGCAGCCTCGCTGCGCTGCTCTTGGCCCTCGTCGGCTGTCGAGGAGCAGACGACGCCGGTGGCGCCCCGAACATCGGCCCGGCAGCCGGGGGCGATCGCGCCCCCGAGGTCACCGAGCCCGCCGCGCTCGCCGTGGACGCGAGCGCGCCACCTCCCGCGTGGCGCGAGCTCTCGGTCGCGCACTGGCTGCCCGGGCCGGCCTCGAAGGCGCGCCTCGCTGACCAGGCGCGAGCCGAGCTCGCGGCCGGATGCCCCGCGTGTCACGAACTCGAGCACAGTCAGTGGCGAGAATCGGAGCACGCTGGCGCATGGTCGAGTGACACCTTTCAGCGCGCATTTACTCGCGAGCCGCTGCGATTTTGTCAGCGTTGTCACGCTCCCGAGGCCGACCCAAATGCAGCCCCCAGCATTTGGAGCGGCTCATTGGGAGTAGGCTGCATTACGTGTCATTTGGATGATGATGGTGCGCACATTTGGACCGCGGGTGACAAAGCCAGCCCCCCCGTCGAGCTCGGCTGCGCGCGGCCGATCGCGCGCTCGCCAGCCTTCGCCGGACCCCAGGCCTGCGCGCGCTGCCACGAGTTCGACTTCCCCGACTCCGCGATCCGTGCGCAGCCGCTCGCAATGCAGTCCACCATCACCGAGCACCGCGCCTCGCTGGCGTCCGAGCGCGCGTGCATCGACTGTCATATGCCCGAGGGCGACGCGCACCGCTTCCCCGGCGCCCACGACCCGCGCATGCTCCGACGCGCGCTGCGAGTCCGCGCGTGGCGAGATGGCCGGCGCGTCACGCTCGATCTCAGCCCGGGCCTCGTAGGCCACGCAGTCCCCACGGGAGACCTCTTTCGCCGCCTCGAGGTCTCACTCCTCGCTGTCGACGCGGCGGGCGAAGAGCGGGTCCTCGGTCGCCGCTGGCTGGGGCGCCGATTCGCGCCTCGCCATCAGCCCAGCGGGCTCACCACCACCGACGAGATCGAAGACAGCCGCGTCGGTCCGGAGGGTCTGAGCCTGCGCTTCGCGCTTCCCTCCGAGTTGGCTGGAAACCTCCAGTGGCGAGTCGTTCACCAGCGAGTGCTCCACGCCGGGCCGACCCCCATGTCCGACGTACTAGACGGCAGCATCGAGCTCGCGCGCGGTCCGGTGCTCGACGCTCAACCTTCACCTCCGGTGTCGCCCACTGTCGATTGACCCTAAGATCGAAATAGGGTCTTTGGATCAGATGATTGCACCCACTATCATCCGACGACCTTTATGCGCACATTGCGATTCAGCTCATCTGATCTTACGATCAATCATTAAGTGAGACAAAAAACCCCACCGCCCCCTTGCGTCCCCTCGCCCTGCGGTGTAGTTTGACTACAATAAATAGTATATGAAACTCGCACTCAATACGAACCCTCTTTCCGTGCAAGAGAACCCAATACGTCCGGAGAAGATCACCATGGCCCGCCACGCTGTCGCCTTTGCCCCTCTCCTCGCTCTAACAATGTTCGTGGGTGCCTGTGACCCGGAAAACACCGGAGACCTCGAACCCCGAGCGCTGCAAGACGCCGACGCAAACGTGGACGTCACCGCCATCGAGATCGAAGACGCAGCCGAAACGCTGGTGCTCGCACTCGAGGACAATGATGACCAGGCGATGCAGTCCTGTGAGGAATCCCAGTCCGTCACAATTGAAGTATTCCACTTCCAGTTCTCGGACATTTTCGCCATCAACCTCGTCCCCACGGGCCTGTTCCCCCCCCGCCCCGACGATATCGACACTTTCATCGAGCCGGAGCTCGAAGATGGTTTCATCGCTGCATTCAAAGCCTTTGATCTTCAGGGAAATCTGATCGGTTTTGGAACGGAGCAGGAGGTCCTCGACTTCGCCAACGCCGAGACCGCGACCACCTTCACGCTGACCCTGCCCGAGCGCGGGACGCTGATGTTCGGCGAGCAGGAGGACATCGCGCCGCTGCTCGATGAGGTCAACGATATGGACGCCAGCCAGGACTATGTCCGGACCTATGATCCTCCTCGGGTCGACGTCTCGACGATCCCCGGGACGGGCCGCATCATCGGCGGGACCGGAGAGTTCGAGAACATCACGGGCAGCGCCATCGAGATCGGCGTGACCCACTCGATCGACCTGATCGAGCGCGAGTTCGACCTCGAGGTCTATATGGTCCTCGCCTATACGACCAACTGAGCGCCCCACCTCGGGGCCGCCCCCAGCCGAGAACCCAGCCGAGAACCCAGCCGAGAACCCAGCCGAGAACCCAGCCGAGAACCACGAGACGAGGCGCTCCCCCGCGAGGAGGGGCGCCTCGTCGCGTGTCATCCGGAGCAGCAAGCGTCCCCTCCCCTCCCCTCCCTCAGCCCAGCTCCGCCGCCAGCTCTTGCCAGCTCCCGCTCGCCGAGCAGCGCTCGTGGACGAGCTCGAGCTCGTCCACCGCAGGTAACTCGAGAGAGAAGCGCGTGCCGTAGTCGGGCCGGGTCTCGACCTCGAGCTGGCCGCCGTGCTCCTGGACGATACCGTGGGACACGGCCAGGCCGAGACCCGTGCCCTGATCTCGGCCCTTGGTCGTGAAGAAGGGGTCGAAGATCCGCGGGAGCACCTCGTCGGGGATCCCCGGGCCCCAGTCGCGCACCGCCAGGCAGACCCAGCCGTCGCGCATCGAGTGATCGATGCTGATCTCGATGCGCTTGCGCTCATCGTATTGACCATAGGCGGACTCGAGCGCGTCGCGGGCGTTTGTCACCAAGTTCAAGATCACCTGCTGGATCTGCTGCGACCGGCAGCGCACTGGTGGCAATGGACACTTCGCGTCGAATTCCACCATGATGTGATTTCGACGCAGCACCGAGCGGATCAGCAACAGCGAGGATTCGACGATCTCGTCGAGCTGGACGAGCTCGGGCTCCTCGCGCGCGTCCTGGCGAGAGAAGGCCAGGAGGTTGCGGACGATCTTGGCCACGCGCTGCGACTCGCGGATGATCTCGAGGGCGAAGTCCTCGACCAGGCCGCGCTCGCGCGGGCTGCCGTAGATGAGATCGGCGTAGTTCATGATGCCCTGGATCGGGTTGTTGATCTCGTGGGCCACGCCGCTGGCCAGGGTGCCCACGGACTCGAGCCGCTGCTGCTGGCGCAGCTGGGCCTCGAGGGTGCGCTTGTCGGCCTCGGCCTGCTTGCGCGCGCTGATGTCAGTGGCCACGGCCACGGCGTTGCGGCGCCGGCGAGTGCACGCGCCGAGCAGCGTGTCGTGGATGGCGATCGGCGCGAGGCGGACGGCGTACCAGCGCGCCCCGCCCTCGCGCGGGTGATACTCGAGCTCGAGCTCACGACGCTCGCCTCGCTCGAGCACGGCGAGCACGGCCTCCCGCCAGCGCCGCGCGCTGCCGCGCTCGAGCGCCCCCTCCTCGTCACCCCGAGCCGCCTCGCCCCCGTCTCCGTCCAGGCCGCGGATCCCCTGCAGCGCGCCGCCGTGGTTGCGAAAGACGACCTCGCCCTGCTCGTCGAGCAAGGCGATCAGATCGGGCGCGCCGTCGACCAGCGAGCGCCAGCGCCCCTCGCTGCGGCGCAGCGCCGCGTAGAGCTGCGCGTTCTCGAGGGTGCTCGCCGCTTGCGCGGTGATCAGTCGCAGCGCCTCGAGGGTCGTCGCGCTGAAGCCGTGGGTGGTCAGGTGGTTCTCGAGCACCAGCACCCCGAGCGGGCGCTCGCCCTTGGCCAGGGGCAGCGCGAGCGCCGAGCGGACTTCTGTGCCCTCGAGGTAGGGATCGCCGACGAAGCGCAGGTCCTCGCGGAGGTCGTCGATGACCACGGCGTGACCGCTTCGGTTGGCCAGGTTGATCAACGCCACCGGCGCGGCCTCTGCGAGCGAGCGCAGCGGCCTGAGCGTGGCGTCGACGCGCTGCTCTCCGCCCGCGCTGCGCGACTCTGCGACCAGCGAGAGCTCACCGCCACGATCGAGGATCAGCAGGCCATGGTCCGCGCCGGCGTGGGTCACCGCCGCCTCGAGCAGGCGCTCGATGACCTCCTCGAGGCGCAGGTCCTCGGTGATCGAGCCGACGCTGTGCAGCACCCGCGCGAGGTCGAGGTTGCCGCCCCCCGTGCTCGAGGCCTCACCCACCCCGCCCAGGCGCGGGCCGCCCCGCGACTCGACGCCCGGCTCCTCGCCCTCCACCTGAGACCCCGAGTGCCCGCCGAACACGGCCGGATGCTCCGCGCGCAGGCGGGCGAGCTTGACCTCTGCGCCCCAGGCCTCGTAGGCCTCCCAGGCCCGCCGCCAGATCCCGTCGACGGCCGCGTGCAGGCCACGGCGCTCGAAGCTCGCGGCCAGCTGCTCGGCGGCGACGCCTTCGATCCACCGGCAGCCCTGACGCCGCGCCTGCTGCCAGGCTCGGTCGAGGCAGACCAGGGCCTGCTCCTCCTCCCCGCGGGCGCCGTGGCGCAGGCCCCAGACGAGCGCGCGGTAGTGGGCGTAGTTGGCCGGGCAGTCCTCGGCCCAGCGCTCGATCAGCGCCTCGCAGCGAGGCACCGCCGCCGCGGCTGCGCTCCCGGGGCGCTCTCCCGCGAGCGTGAGGATGTAGTAGGAGGCGCACAGCAGCGTGTGGTTACGCGCGACGTACGAGGTGTTGTAGGCCACGGTCTCGATGTCGAGCACCCGCGCGCAGCTCTCGAAGGCCGCGGCCGGCTCGCCGAGGCACAGCTGGATCATCGCGACCATGCCCTCGGCGACGTAGTAGTTCATCCGCCCGCTCCCGAGCGCGAACACCCGCTGGGGCTCGATCAACCACGCCTCGCCGCCAAGCAGGGCCGCGCAGGCGTCGGGCTGGCCGTCGTCGGCGGCGACGCTCTGCCCCGCCAACGCCCGGCACGCCCCGCGCGCGACGTTCAGGGCGATCTCCATCTGCAGCGAGCCGCCCCCGCCCAGGGCGGCCCTGGCCTGGCGGCAGCGCCGGTCGAGGGTGCGCAGGTGCGTCCCGATCTCGAAGAGCATGCTGACACCAAAGCCAGCGACGAAGCTCGCCGCCTCGAGCTCGCCGCGCTCGAAGCCGCGGCGAAAGCCGAGCTCGAAGCGCGACACGAGCTCGGCGAAGGGCAGGACCCGATGCAGAGACAGCGCCCCGCCCATGGCCAGCAGCCACGCCTCGCTCGTCGAATTCGGCCTGCTCTCGGCGAGCTCGCAGGCGAGCGCGTGCAGCTCGGCCGCCTCGGCGCAGCGCCCGAGGCCCCCGCTGACGGCGACCGAGAGATCCGAGAGCGCCTTGGCCGTGGTCTCGTGCAGGCCGACGCCTGCACACAGCTCGACGTGCTGCGCGATCAGCTGCAAGAAGAGCAGGTTGTCGATCACGAAGACCGGGTAGATCAGCTTGGCGAAGATCTCGAGGACCCCGCCCGCGCGCGGGTCTTCGCAGCGCGGCATGGCCTGGAGCTGCGCGAGGCTCCGCCCGCGAAACCGCGACCACGCGCGCTCGATGCTCGCCAGGGCGAGCTCGAGCCCGCGCTCGGCCGGCGGCGCGTAGCCGAGGCGCTCGAGCGCGCCGAGGCCGAGCTCGGCGGCCTCGTGGTGGCGAGAGTCTGCCCACAGCAGCTCGATGCGCTTGGCCACGACCTGGGCGTAGTCGGCGTCGTCGAGCTTCCAGTCGAGCAGGTTGATCAGCGCCTCGTCGGCCGCGGCCCGCCGCCCGGACAAGGCGATCACCCGCGCGAGGGTGAACGCGAGCTCGAAGCTCAGCGCGTAGCCGGGCGCCGCCGAGCCTCGCGCTCGCGCGCCCGCGCACAGCTCCGCGCTCGCGGCCACGCCGTGGCGCAGGTAGCCCTCGGCGCGCTCGAAGGCGACCGTGGCCATGGCCCGCTTGCCCGCGCGCAGATCGAGGGCCGCGAGCTCGAGCCTGTCCGGGAGCGCGAGGCCGTCGGGGGCGCCCGCGTCGAGGTGGTCGACGATCTCGAGCAGGCGCTCTTCGGAGCGCTCGAGCTCGGCCTTGGCCGCCTGGCCGATGGTCCAGCGCAGCCGACGGTGGGCGCCCTCGTCGAGGCCGCGGCTCGCCGCGTCGCGGACGCTGTCGTGGATGAAGCGGTAGCCCTCGCCGATCCGCAGCAGCAAGCCCACGTCCTCGAGCTCACACAGCTGCGCGCTGAGCTGCTCGCGGGGCATGGCGCAGATCGAGCTCAGGCGCTCGATCTCGAAGCTCGGGCCAACGCAGGCCGCCCGCCGCAGCAGCTCGCGCGCGGGCTCGCCGAGCGCCTCGAGCTTGGCGCACATCATCTCGACGGCGTCGTCGGGGATCGGCTCGGCCTCGATCGCCTCGAGCTCCCAGCGCCAGCCCCGGCGACCACCCACGCCCCCCTCCTCGAGGCGCAAGAGCCCACGCTCGCCGAGCTGGACCAGCAGCTGACCGACGAAGGTCGGCACGCCGTTGGTCTTGCGCACGATCACCTTGGCGAGCTCCTCGAGGCCCTCGCTGCCCGGCAGCGCGTCGCGCAAGAGCGCCTCGACGGCGACCTTCGACAGCCCCGAGAGCCGGACTCGCTCGCCGCGAGGATGGGCCGCGAACGCGGCCTCGAGATCGCGCAGCGGGTGCCCCAGCCCCAGCCCGTCGTCGCGCCAGGCCGCGATCACCAGCATCGGGCCGAGCTCCCCGCGGAGCAGCCCCTCGACCAGCTCGACGCTGCCCTGACTCGCGCGCTGAAGATCGTCGAAGGCCACGACCAGCGGCCGCCCCGAGCCGCTGATCACCGTGAACAGGCGCTCGACGGCGATCTCGAGCCGGTTGCGCGCGGCCCCGAGCTCGACCGGCGGCGGCCGTCGCTGCGGGCCGATGATCAGCTCGAGGGTCGGCGCGAGCTCGACGAGCACCCCCGCGAGCACCCCCAGGCCCTCGCCCAGCAGCTCGCGCCAGCGCGCGAGGCGAGCGTCGCTCTCGGTCAGCAGCTGCTCGAAGAGCGCCGTCAGGGCCCGGCCCAGCCCGGAGTCCGGGTCTCCACTCTCGACGCCGAACTCACCACGGATCAGGTATCCACCGTAGCCAGCGACGGCGGCCTCTATCTCGCTGACCAGCGCAGTCTTGCCGATGCCCGCCGGCCCGATCAAGGCCACGCTGCGCCGCCCACCGCCCTCGACCACCGCGGCGAGGTGCTCGCCGAGCAGCGCCCGCTCGCGCCCGCGGCCATAGAGCTGATGCGGCAAGTTGAGCGCGTCGGGGTAGTCCTCGAGGCCGAGCTCGAGCTGGGCCCCGTCGTCGCCGGCCTCGACCGCGGCCCGCAGCTTGCGAAGATCGACGGCCAGGCCCGCCGCCGTCTGGTAGCGGTGCTCCGGCGCCTTGGCGAGCAGCTTGTCGACGATCCGCGACAGGCCCACGGGCAGCTCGGGGTTGACCAGCTCGACCGGGCGGGGGCGCTCGGCCAGGTGCGCGTGGATGATCTCCAGGGGCGAGACCGACTCGAAGGGCCGGCGCCCCGTGAGCGCCTCGTAGAAGGTCACCCCGAGCGAGTAGAGATCGCTGCGAAAGTCGACGGCGTGGCTGGTCCGCCCGGTCTGCTCTGGGGAGATATAGGGCAGCGTGCCCACAAACACCTCATCGTCATATATCTGCCGACGCTCGCCCTCCAGCAGCACCGAGATCCCAAAGTCGGCCAGGTGAACTCGCCCGCCCCCGGCCGCGATCAGGATATTCGTCGGCTTGACGTCCCGGTGCACGACCTTGGCCGCGTGGACCTTTGCGAGCAGCTCGGCGAGCTCGATCGCCATGGACCAAAAGCGCGCCACGGTCATCGCCTCGCCGCCCAGGTGCTCGGCGAGGTTGACCCCGGGCACCCGCTCGAACACCAGGATCATCTGCTCGCCCACGCGCTTGAGCTCGAGCGCACGCACGACCCCGTCGATGTCGAGGCCGCGGATCAGCTCGAACTCGTGCTGCGCACGGTCTTCGGCCAACTCCCCGTCGAGGTCGAAGACCTTGGCGATCACCTCTTGGCCATCGCGCACGCGCGCAGCCTGATACACCCGCGAACGAGCCGATTCGCGCAATAGACGATGTACTCGAAACTCTGCCAGCGGGAGTCCCATCACTTACTGTCATTACCTTAGCCACCTTCTTCGGGGCGCGCCGCACCATGACTTCAATTGGTCATTATTTGTCATCGCAACTACGGACACGTCGCCCGCGTGATTGTCCCAATGGCCGGGGGCGAGACACCCCGGCCCGCGCGGGCTCGCTCCGCGCCGATCAGCCCCTCGCCTGACACTCGCGCGCGACCAGGGCCGCGAGCGCCTCGACGTGGTCGTCCCGCGCGCCCATCTCGACGAGCGACTCGGCGAGGCGCAAGACATACTCGGCGTTGGGGCCGCTCGGTCCCACGCTGCGCGCGACCTGCCTCGCGATGTCCTCGAGGGCCGCCTCTCCGAGCCAATGCGGGTTGGCGGGCGTCGCCACGTAGACCAGGACCGAGGGCACCCGCTCGCCGTCCGCGGCGACGATCGCCTCGACCTCGTAGCGCTCGTAGCCGCCGCGCTCGCGATGATCGAGGGTCGCCAGCACCTGCGCCTCGTGGCCGGGCGCGACGCGATAGATCGCGCCCCAGCAGCGCGCCTGCTCGGGCGCCGGCAGCAGCGTCACCACGCGCCCGGGCCGCCCCGGGACCCCTCGGTGGTCGGGGGATCCCTGCCAAAAGCGGCGGTCGAAGCCGTGCACCCACGCGGGGCGGCGCTCGGCGTACGCGAAGGCTGGACGCCAGATCAGCGAGCCGTAGCCAAAGATCCAAAGCGGCGCGGGGCTGGGGGCGGTCATCGCCGCGAGTCTATCCGTTACACTGGCGGCGATGCTCCGCGCACCGAGCCGGGCTCCCCTCGCCCCATCGCTCCTCGCCCCATCGATCCTCGCCGTGGCCGTCATGGCCCTGGCCAGCGCCTGCCCCAAGCCGGCGCCGGTCAGCGAGCAGCCCGACGCCGCGCCTGCGGAGGTCGATCGTGGGCCCGAGCTCGACCTCCTTGGCCTGTGCCAGTCGGGCTGCGACCGCCTGACCCGCTGCGTCCCCGAGCTCGCCTCCGCCAGCGACGAGCAGCCCACGACGATCGCCACTCGCCTCGTCCAGACCTGTGCCCCGGCCTGCGAGCGCTTCGCCGACGTCGAGGCCGCCGCGGCCGTGCGCGACTGCCTCGGCCTCGACGCCTGCGGCGCCTACTGGGGCTGTGTCAGCAGCGAGGCCGCGCGGCCGTGGCTGGCCAGCGTCGCCCCGGTCGGCGATCGCAGCTGCGAGAACCTGTGCAGCCAGGCCAGCGCGTGCGCGATCAATACCGTCTGCGAAGCGGAGGCCGAGGCCGAAGCCCGCACCGAGGCCAAGACCGGGCCGGGCGGCGCCGCCGAGGGCTCCTCTTCCCGCCGCTCCTCTCGCGGCGCCAAGGCCCGCGATGGCGCCAGCGCCAGCGCCGGCGCCAGCGAGGCCGCGCCGGGCGTCGACTCCGCCGCGTCCAGCGAGCCCTGCATCACCGACGAGGCCCGGCGCAGCGAGCTCGAGGAGCACTGCCTGCTCGAGTGCCAGGGGACCCCGGAGGACAGCCTCGCCCGCGCCGAGCTCATCGGCTGCATCGACCACGGCTCCTGCGGCGGGCTGCTCACCTGCCTCGACAGCTGGGCGAGCACCGACTACGGCGACGACAGCGGCGGGCCGCTGCCCGGCGTCCACCCGGCGTGCGACGCCTTTTGCACCCGCGCGATCGTCTGCGGCGCCGAGCAGGACGCCGAGGGCGAGGCGCTCTCCCCCGAGGACATCGCCGAGCTCGAGCGCGCGATGACCAGCGCCCACGTCGAGTGCGCCGTGCAGTGCGGCAAGGACATCGACGCCGGCCAGGACGCCGCAGGCTTCTCGACCTGCGCCGCGGCCCAGACCTGCGAGGACTTCGGCGCCTGCGCCGAGACGCTCTAGGAGCCCGGTTTGAATTCGCACCGCCAGGCAAATCTTGGCGGCCCCGTGGTCGTTGTCGCTCTCAAACGCGAGCGAGCGTCGGCTCCGTGACCGCGGCGTAGCGATCTCGATAGGGGCTCTCCCCGAGCTGGGTCAGCCCTTGCTCGATCGCCACCAGCTCCTCGTCGATCCGCTCGAGCGCGCGCTCGACCTCGGCGAGCTCGGCGATGGCGAAGGGCTCGAGCGCCCGGGCCCGGGAGACCGCCCGCCACTTGTCGCGCAGCGACTCGGTCAGCGCACGGATCCCCGCCTCGTCGAGCGAGCGCGCCTCGAGCTCGAGGCGATCCCCCCGCTCGAGCGCCTCGAGCTCGCGCAACCACGCGCGCAGGTGTGTCCAGCTCTCCATCAGCGCCCGGCGGTAGCGTTGGTCCCGGACCTGGCCGAGGGGCGCGTCCGGGTCCTTGATCGCTACCGCGGCCAGGTCTCGCCGCGCGTGCACGAGCTGCACACGCAGCTCCCGGCTGGCCCTGAACACCCGCGACAGCCCCGACGAGAGGTGAGCCGGCGGCGAGACGTCCACGGGCGGCTCCGGCAAGGTCTGGCGCCGAGACAGCCAGCGCAGCTGCCCCCGGACCCAGAGCGTCAGACGCAAGCTGGCGTAGCAGACAAGCAAGAAACTGAAGAGCCAAGACACGGGTCGAAGCGATTATGTCAGCAAGCGGCCATGGTGTCAGCCGGTCGCTCTCTCCGTGTTACGTTCCCGGGCCGATGCGAGCGCAGCGCTCACTTCGCGGCCTTCGGACCGCCTCACACCGTCGCGCTGGTGGGCCATCTCGCGGGCTGCTTCGAGGATCATCGCGCGTCGCTGTACTCGCGGGCGCGCTCTCGTCCGTCCTCGTCAGCGGCTGCGCTGGCGAGGCGCCGCCCGAAGGTCGCGACAAAGCCAGCGTCACCCTCGAGCCCTGCGGCGCCGTGCTCGCGGACGCCCACTGTGGCGTGGTCTCGGTCCCCGAAGATCGCAGCGAACCCACGGGGCGACGCATCGATCTTCGCGTCGTGGTCGCCCCTGCAACCGGGCGCGACCCGGCCCCCGATCCAGTCTTCCTGCTCGCGGGCGGACCCGGCCAGGGCGCGGCGTCCTTCGCCGGACAGCTCGCCCCGGCCCTCGCCGAGATCCGTCGCGCGCGTGATCTGGTGTTCGTCGACCTCCGCGGCACCGGCTCCTCCCAGCCCCTGGTCTGCGCGTTCGAGGACTACGGCGACCTCCACGAGCTCCTCGGCAACGACATCGCCCTCGAGCGCATCGACGACTGCCTCGCCGACTACGCCCGGACCCTCGGCGAGGTCGACCTCAGCCAGTACACCACGCCCACCCACGCCGAGGATCTCGACGAGGTCCGCGCGGCCCTCGGCTACCGCGAGATCAACTTGCTGGGCATCTCCTACGGCACCCGCCTGGCCCTGGTCTACATGCGCGCCCACCCGGACCACGTGCGCGCGTCCGTGCTCGACGGGGTCGCCCCGCCCGACATCAACTTCAGCCTCGCGATGCCCAAGAACGCCGAGCAGTCCCTGCGCGCGGTGCTGGCCGACTGCGAGGCCCAGCCCGCCTGCGCGCGCGCCTTTCCAGGCCTCGAGCGCAAGCTCCTCGAGGTCCTCGCGCGCCTCGGCGAGGCTCGCGAGCTGCGCGAGGTCACCCACCCACGCACCGGCGCGGTCGAGCGCGTCGACGTCTCGCCCGCGGCCCTGCTCGCGGCCCTGCGCCTGGCCCTCTACAGCGGCGAGGCCTCGGCGCTGATCCCCTGGATCATCGACCGCGCCCACGCCGGCGACTTTGGACCGATGGCCGCGATGCTCGTGCGCATGGAGCAGGTGTCCCAGTCGATGAGCTCGGGCCTGTACTTCTCGGTGAGCTGCGCCGAGGACCTTGCCCAGCTCACCCCCGAGCGCCGCGCCGGGGCCCTCGCGGGCCAGCGCCTGTTCACCGACGCGACCAGCCTCGAGCAGCTCGAGGCCGTGTGCGCCCGCTGGCCCCACGCAGACCTCGACGCGGTCGCCCCCGACTTCCGCGAGCCCGTGGTCAGCGACGTCCCCACGCTGCTCCTGTCCGGGCGCTACGACCCCGTGACCCCGCCGAGCATGGCCGAGGCCACCCTCGCCCACCTCGGCCACGCGCGCCACCTGGTCGTCGAGAGCGCTCACCACGGAGTCTGGTCCCGGGGCTGCGCGCCCGCGCTGATGGCCGAGTTCTTCGCCAGCGCCGACCCCGAGGCCAGCTCGGGCGCCTGCCTCGACACCATGACCAAGCCGCCCTTTTTCTTGAGCGCCGCGGGACCGCGCAGCCCCCTCGCCCAGGGAGCTCAGCCATGATCGAAGCCGTCGATCTCTACAAGTATTTTGGCGAGCTCGTCGCCGTCGACGGCGTCTCGCTGACCGCCGAGGACGGCCGCATCACCGGCCTGCTCGGGCCCAACGGCGCCGGCAAGTCCACGACCTTGCGCCTGCTCTACGGGCTCATGCGCCCCGACGCCGGCAGCGTGCGCGTCGACGGCATCGAGGTCGTCGGCGATCCCATGGCCGCCCAGGCCCGCGTGGGCGTGCTCCCCGACGCTCACGGCCTCTACCCGCGGCTGACCGCCCGCGAGCACGTGCGCTACTTCGGCCGGCTCCAGGGCCTGCGCGGCGAGGCCCTCGACGCGCGCACGGCCGCGCTGATCGAGCGCCTCGACATGCAGGGCATCGCCGACCGGCGCACGGCCGGCTTCTCCCAGGGCGAGCGCATGAAGGTCGCCCTGGCCCGCGCCCTCGTCCACGGGCCCAACAACGTGCTCCTCGACGAGCCCACCAACGGCCTCGACGTCATGAGCACCCGAGCCATGCGCCAGCTGATCCGCGAGCTCCGCGACGAGGGCAAGTGCGTGCTCTTCTCGAGCCACGTCATGCAAGAGGTCTCGGCGCTCTGCGACGTGATCGTGATCGTCGCCAGCGGGCGCATCGTCGCCCGCGGCACCCCAGACGAGCTGCGCGAGCTCAGCGGCGAGTCCGACCTCGAGGACGCCTTCGTGGCCTTCAGCGAGGGCGCCCTCCGCGAGGGGGCCACGCCATGAGCACGCCGCCAACACCCCCGACCCGCCCGTCCATGCCCTGGTTTCTGGCCATGTGGATCGTCCTCGGCAAAGAGCTGCTCGACGCGGTCCGTGACCGCCGCGCGCTCTTCTCGGCCCTGCTCTACCCGCTCATCGGCCCGCTGCTCTCGGGCCTGCTCTTCGGCTTCATCGCCGACAAGCAGCGCGAGGCCGCCGACGTGGCGATCCCCGTCGTCGGCGCCGAGCACGGCGAGGAGCTGGTCTCGTGGCTGACCAGCCACGGCGTCGAGACCAGCGAGGCCCCCAGTGAGCTCGCCGCGGCCCGCCAGGCCGTGCGCGAGGGCGAGCTGCCCTTGGTGCTGGTGATCCCCGCGGACTTTGGCGAGCACCTCGCCGAGGGCTCCCCCATCCCCCTCGAGCTGATCGTCGACGGCTCGCGCAACGACAGCCGCCCCGCCGTCGGCCGGACCAAGCAGCTGATCGAGCGCTACGGCCACGGCCTGGCCACCACCCGGCTGATCGCCCGTGGGGTCGATCCCGCCGTGGTCTCACCGGTGCTCGTCAGCGAGGTCGAGGTCGCCAGCGAGCAACAGCTGGCGACCAGCGTGTTCATCTTCGTGCCCATGTTCGTGCTCCTCGCGACCTTCATCGGCGGCATGCAGGTCGCCGTCGACGCGACCGCCGGCGAGCGCGAGCGCGGCTCCCTCGAGCCCCTGCTCCTCAATCCCGTCCCGCGCTCGGCGATCGTCGCGGGCAAGTGGCTGGCCGCCGTGGTCTTCTCCGTGGCCTGCGTGGCGCTGACCTTGCTGTGCTGCCTCTACGTGCTCGAGTACACCGCCGTGCGCGACCTCGGCCTGCACATGGCCAGCGGGCCGCTCGTGGTCCTCGGGGTCCTGGCCGCCGCCGTGCCCATGGCGCTGATGGCCGCGGCCATCCAGGTGCTCGCAGCGAGCTTCGCCCGATCCTTCAAGGAGGCCCAGACCTATATCTCGCTGCTGATCTTCGTGCCCATGGCCCCGGCCATGATCGGCATGATGGCCGGCCTCGGCGACTCCCCGGGGCTGCTGGCGATCCCCGGGGTCGGGCAGCAGATCGTCGTCGAGAAGCTCTTCGGCGGCGAGAGCGTCGACCTCCTCCACTTCGTGCTGCCCACGCTCTCGGCCATCGTGGTCGCTAGCGCGTGCCTGGCGGCCACGGCGATGATGTTCCGCCGCGAGTCGGTGATCTTCGGTCGCTGAGCGCACGCACGGGGGCCAGTGGCCCGGAGTCTGGCCACTGGCAGCCCTGACATGGACAGGGTGCGAGCAGGTGCAGAAAAAAATGCACGGCAGATCATCGCGGGCCGACAAGGCAGATGTGGCAGGAACACTTCATCAAGGGCTCCTTCGTCTCGTCCGCGACGACCCCTGGCTCCCCTTCGATCTCCTCGGCCTCCCCCACCCGGTCGAGGGCTGGCCGCTCGATCGCCGGGCAGAGGTCGAGTACGAACCCGGCGACGATCGCCCGCCTCGCCAGGGCTTCCCGGACCTCGTGCTCGTGGTCGAAGACCCCCGCGATCCGGCCAGCGGCGTGGTCATCACGGTCGAGGCCCAGGGCCACCAGGACCGCGTCAAACGCTGGCGCATCCCCTTTTATCAGGCCGCCCTGGCCAACGATCACGCGCTCCCCACTTGGGTCGTCGTGATCTCGCTGTGCCCGCGCATGTCCGCCGATATCCGTGCCTGGCGAAGAGGGCCGCCGCCCCAGGTCGACGCGCTCCTCCTCGATCGTGAGAGCGTCCCGCTGCCCGCCGCGCTCGACGGCTCGCTGCGGCGACCCGCGGCGATCGTGCTGAGTGCAGTCCTGCACGCGACCGCGTCCGACATATCGGCCATCGAGGACGCCCTGGCCGCCCTGGCGCCACTCCCCAGGGAGGATCGAGCGCGCTACATTTCAATTCTGATGGCCGCGGCACCCAAGGCGCTGCGCGCCGAGCTCGAGTTACAGGAGACCAGCATGGACGACCACAACGGCCTACTTCGGATCGAACGCGCGAGCGGGACCTATCACCTGGGCTTCGAGGAGGGCCGCGAGGAGGGCCTCTCCCGCGGCCGCCGGGGCGCCTTCATCGACATGATCGTCGAGATCCTCGACGCCCGTGGGGTCGCCCTCGGCCCGCACGAGCGCGAGCGCCTCGACAGCTGCCCATCGGAGACCACGCTCCAACGCTGGGCCCGGCGAGCCCTCGTGGCCGAGCGGGCCACGGAGCTCTTCGAGCCCAGCGCGTGAGCCCAACCCGGCTCACTCGCCCGCGTAGACAAAGACCCCGCGCAGGTCCTCGGTGCGCGACAGCGGGACCCCGTCCTTCATCGAGGTCGCCTGGAAGCGGTAGTACATCCCCCGCGTCAACGCGGGGCCGGTGTACTCGACCTCGACCTCCGAGCTGCCGCTGACCCCGTCGATCGTGTCGTCAAACCAGATCTCCGTGCCCAGCGCGTCGTGGACGACGACGACATAGCCGTCCTCGCTGCTGTCGTCCGCGAACACGAAGGTCGGCGTCCCCGAGACCTCCTCGGGCTCATCGCGCCCGGGGCTGACCACGGCCAGCGCCTCGGTGACCTTGAAGCTGTCCTGGAGCTCCACGTCCTCCCCCGCGCCCACGCTGAGCTCGAGGATCTGCGTGCCGGCGATGCTGGTGTCGGGGTCGCGGACGAGCAGATCGTTCTCGAGCGAGGCGATCACCGTGTAGTCCCCCTCGGGGACCCCCGCGATCGTCCACGCCGAGGTCACGCTGGGCGCCTCACCGGGGTCCGGGGCGCGCAGACCAAAGGGCACCGGACCAAACTCGAAGACCTCGTCGAAGAGCGCCGTGGGGATCAGGACCACGGAGGTGGCGCTCCCGCCCGGGGCGTTGACGATGTTGACGCTGCCGCTGACCGAGCCCAACTCGGACCCGTCCACAGGATCGAGCACGACCCCCTCGACGTCCGCGTCGATGACGGCGACCGCCGCCGGGGAGATCTGCACCCCGCCCCGGTAGCCGCGCAGCTCGTAGTCGCCGCTGGCGACGTTGAAGAGCGTGAAGCTCCCGCTGCGATCCGCGATCGCGTAGTTCGTCGATCCCTCGGCGACGACGAGGGTGCCCGCCCCCAGGTCCCCGGTCACGGTCCCCGAGATCTGAAAGCTCCCGGCGGCGTCATCGAGGGGGATCATCCCGATCGTCGTCGAGGCGTTCTCGATCACCTTCAGGTAGTCATCCTCGCTGTCCTCGGGGTCGTCCTCGACCGCCTCGGCGTCGGCCGTGCTGACCGGGAAGGCCGGCTGCAGGCCGCTGGGGTAGAGCTGGTAGTCGGCCGCGCTCGCCTGCATGGTCAGCGTGACCGTGGTCAGCGGGTTCCCGTCGGTGTCGCGGACCACGGAGATCGGCAGGCTGTAGTGACCGTCGGCGTCGGAGATCGCCACGTCGCTGATCGGCGCGCTGGTGTCGTCGAGGGCGAGGATCCGCGCCCCCGCGATCGGGCTTTGATCGAGGGCGTCGACGACCATCCCGCGCAGCTCGATGGCGCCCGCGCAGACGTAGGCCTCGCCGCTCTCGTCGCCCTGGGGCGCGCAGACCAGACCGAGGGCGCAGGGATCTTCTTCGTCGGGGGAGCAGGCGTCTCCGAGCTCCCCCGCGGCCTCGACGTCCTGGTCGGCGCAGCCGGCGACGAGCACGTGTTCGGCGTCGCGGCCACGGTCAACGCCGGCTGGGTCTTCGACCACGAGGCCGAGCGCTGGCGTCACCTGGCGATCTTCGGCTTCGGCCCCGGCGGCGAGGAGCTGATGGCCGTCGACGTCTCGCACATGGGCAAGCTCCAGGACGACGACCCGCTCGAGGTCCTGTGGACGACGCAGACCGCCAACAACGCCGCGGAGTACGACGCCAGCTTGGGCCAGACCTGGTCGCGGCCGGCGCTGACCTACGCCACCTACAACAACCTGATGGCGATCGAGCCGCGCGCCTACCTGGTGTTCGGCTCGGGCTACGCCGTGGGTGAGGGCGACGAGCACCGCGGCCACGTGCTGTGGATGGTCGACGCGCTCACCGGCGAGACCGTGACCGACAAGACCTACATGGCCCCGCCCCAGCACGACACCAGCTACGACCCAAACGAGGCCCTCGCCGCCGTCGGCGACGTGGCCGTGGGCTCGCACTGCCTGTCTCGCTACTGGGGCGAGATGCAGGAGGCCTACTTCGCCGATCCCTCCGGTCGGCTCTACCGCTGGGACCTCGCCGCCCAGTCCGATGACCCCAGCGCCTTCCCCCACGTCGCCGACAGCGGCGGCACCTGGGTCAAGGACGGCCAGGGCTACGCCACCGCCGAGCCTGCACTGCGCCTGCCGGCCTGCCAGGGCACCGGCGACTACAGCTGCGCCGTCGGCCCGATCACCCCCAACGGCAACAAGGGCGACGTGTTCACCTTCTCGCCGGCGATCGTCGCCAACAACCGCATCGACGACATCGACGACCCCGGCGAGATCCTGCCCGCGGGCGACCGCGATCAGTTCTTGATCGCCCTGGTCAGCGGCAGCCCCAACGACGACGTCATCGACGGCGGCGTGGCTGGCAACGACTTCCACAGCAGCATCTACCTCATGGTCGACGATCACCGCGACAACCCGGACTCGGGCTTCGACGTGCCAAACGGCGCCCCGATCACCGCCCCCGGTGTCCACGCGGCCTTCATGCGCCTGCCCCTCAATCAGCTCACCCGCACGCGGACCATCGTGTTCCCCAACGACACCGTCGAGGACCAGACCCGGCCCTTCTCCAAGACGGCCCGGCCGATCCGTCCGCCGATGATCCGCGTGACCGGTGTCGCCCACGAGGGCGAGCAGCTCGACGCCGAGGTCTACTACGTCACCTACACGATCTACGAGCCCAGCGACTCGATCTGTGACTCGCGCTGGTACGACGAAGACAGCAAGGAGTGGGTCCTCGATCAGGGCGCCACCTACGAGGTCAGCTTCCGCCTGGTCGTCGACTCGAGCGGGGACTTCGACTTCCTCAGCGACTACGACCTGCCCGAGGACTTCGGCGACGGCTTTGGGACCAGCGCGGCCCTGTCGGCGGCCGTGGTCCGCCAGGTCGAAGGCTGCGACGACGGAAACTGCGGGGCGGTAATCAACCCACCCCAGACCTCGCCTTGTGACCCCAACGTCAACGCCCCTCCCCTGGGTGGGATGACCTCGATTCAGACCGGCTTCGGCGAGATCGACGGCTTCTCTCCCCTGGAGATCCCCCTGCCCTAAAGCGGCTCGCCGCCCGTGGACATCGGGCGTGCTCGCAGTCCACGCCCATTCGAAACGAGCTCAGCGTCCCCTCCGCGGCGGGCGGGGACGCTCTGCAAACGCTCGAGCACGACGGCTCGGCGGCCCAGACAGGCGCTAGCGCCTGATCCGGGGCGGTCGCGGCATCGCCCGCGAGCGCCGTGGCCGTACCGCCCGCGACCAGGTCCGTGGCTCCGGCGGAGGACTGGTCGGGGGGCTCGCGTTTGACGAGGGCGGGCTCGGCGGTGGCGTCGTCGGTGGCGTCATCGGTTGCTCGGGCATCGTCATGGTCCAAACCGACACGGGCGCAACTGCCCGCGTCCAATCCCAATGGGATATCCACGACTAACGCGAATGCTCGCGAAGCGCAAACCACCAACACGTGCAAAGCGCCCCCTCGCATTTCTTTGCTCTACCCGTCCTCAGCGACGCAGGGGCGACTACACTCGCGGACCATGACGACCTCATCCGCGCCACGCTTACTCCTGGGTCTTTGTGCGAGTGTGCTCAACCTTGCGTGCGCGGACCCGAGCAGTGAGGGCTCCGACGACGAGCCCGGAGGAAGCGACGACGCCTCGACCGAGGCACCCGACGACGAGGCCGCGCAGACCAGCGAGTCCGTTGGTGACAGCGAGTCCGAGGTCGGCGAGGAGAGCTCCAGCGGCGAAACCACGGACGAGGACAGCGGTGACGACGACAGCGGTGACGACGACAGCGGTGACGACGGAGGAGTGAAATTCGACTTCGAAATCACCGACATGGGCGGCGGCATGCCCCCGAGCTGCGAGGTCCCCGAAGGTGAGCTCGACGCCGTCCCGGAGTGCGAGCAGTCCGCCGTCGCCGGCAGCTTCGAGCCCGACCTGCAGTGGGCCTGGACCGGCGAGGACCTCCACGTCAACGCCATCACCACGCCTCTGGTCGCCAACTTGACCGACGACAACGAAGACGGGGCCGTCGACCTCTGCGACATCCCCGATATCGTCGTCATGACCCATGAGGGCGTGTCCAACAACCCGGAGCGGCTCTGGGTCCTCGACGGCGCCACCGGCGAGGTCCACTGGGATCTCGACCTCGGCCTGACCTTCTCGCAGACCCCGGCGATCGGCGACGTCGACGACGACGGCCTGCCCGAGATCGTCGCCGGGACGGCCAGCAACGAGCTCGTGATCATCAGCCACGACGGCCTCGTCCAATCCCAGGTCGCGATCGCGTGGCTGAGCAGCTACCGCACATCGTTTGGCCTAGCCGACTTCGACAACGACGGCGACGTCGAGATCTACCTGGGCAACGCCCTGCTCTCCCACGAGGGCGAGGTGATCTTCCGAAAGTCGGACGAGCCGCTGAACTACTACCACGCCAGCGTCGCCGCCGACCTCGACGCTGACGGCGATCTCGAGCTCGTGGTCGGGCGCAGCGCCTTCCACCACGACGGCTCGGTCTACTATCAGCACGAAGACATCGAGGCCAGCCACGCCCAGGTCGGCGACCTCGACGGCGACGGCCTGCCCGAGGTCCTGCTCTCGGGTCAGGCCGGCCTGAGCCTGCTCGAGCACGACGGCAGCCAGACCTTCGTCCACCAGACCCCCGGCGGGGATCTGCCCGTGTCCAACAACTGGCGGCGCCCCGCGGCGATCCACGACTTCGACGGTGACGGCTTCGCCGAGCTCGCGGTCAGCTCGGCCGATCACTACAACGTCATCGAGGGCGACTTCAGCCTCGTATGGCAGGCCGAGGTCGCCGATCTCACCGGCTCCGCGGGCGGGACGGCCTTCGACTTCCTCGGCGACGGCAGCGCCGAGGCCATCTACGGCGACGAGAGCTCGCTGTTCATCTTCGACGACCTCGGCCAGGTCCTGCTCGAGGTCCCTCGGCTCAGCCGCACGACCACCGAGTACCCCGTGGTCGCCGACGTCGACAACGACGGCTCCGCCGAGCTCGTCGTCGTGTCCGAGAGCGACCTCGATCCAGACGGATCACCCACCGTCCAGGTCATCCGCGACGTCGAAGATCGCTGGGTGCCCGCGCGGCGGATCTGGAACCAGCACGCCTACCACGTCACCAACGTGCGCGAAGACGGGACCATCCCCCAGCACGAGCCGCCGCACTGGGAGCAGCTCAACACCTTCCGCACCCAGGCGCAGTCCGAGGGCGGCGTCTGCCTCCCGGAGCCGGTCGGCTAGGATGTTTGCCACCGGCTAGCCCCGCTCGCAGGTGGCCTCGTAGACCGTCCCCGGCGGCCACGGTAGCGAGTCCACGCGGCCGCTGATCTCGAACTGGATCGCGGCCCCAGCATCGACACACTCGATGTCCATGTCGTCGCTGCTCACCTCGGTCGCTCCGCTCGCGTCGTCGAGGCTGACAAAGCAAAAGTCGACCCCCTCGGGCAGCGCGTAGCTCGAGGTCTCGGGGTCGACCACCCAGCCTTGCTCGTCGCGCAGGCACGGCTCGATGGCCACGAGGCTGTCGTCGGCGAGGCGCGCGACGAGCTCGCACTCGCCGACTGGCTCCGCCGGCCCACACCACGGGCTCAGCTGCGTCGGGCCCACGAGATTCAAGCCCAAGGCCACGCTCCAGTCTTCGTCGCACAGCGAGAAGCCCCCGAAGTCGAAGTTGCTGTGCTCGTCGAGGGCCTCGAGCTCGGCGAGGGCGGCCATCCTCGCCTGGGGCTGAGCACGCCGCGACCCGCTCTCGCAGGCCCACGGCCAGCCGAAGGTCGCGGTCCAGTCCTCGGCCGCTGGCGTGTCCAGCTCCGGCCAGCGCAGCACGCCGTCGCTGCCAAAGCCCCCGAGCACCCCGACGTAGACCGGGCGCTGCGCCATCAGGGTCGCCAGCGTCGAGGAGAAGCCCGCCATCGCGCTCAGGGCCGCCTCGTCGGGGTTGGTGGTGATCGCCCCGTCGAGGCCGCGATCGACGAGCTCGCAGCCCTGCGCGTCGCAGCTCGTGCTCGCCGCGTGGCATAGCGCGCTCGTCGGCGCGTCCGCGTCGGGGTCGGACCAAAACACCCGCTCCCCCAGCGGATCGAAGATCGTCGCCGAGCCCTCGGGGTGGGAGCAGTCGTCCTCGTCGCCGATGAAGATCACCGCCAAGCTGGCCTGCTCGCGCAAGAAGCCCTCGGCGATGTCCCCCGGGCTGTTCACCCGCTCGAGCAGCCGCTCGAGCGCGGCCAGCGGGCTCTCGAACTCGCAGCCCCCAAAGCCGCGCAGACCGACGCAGGGCAGCGCATCGGCCAGCGTGGTCCCCTCCTCGAGGTTGCCGCCGTAGCTGTTGCTCTTCGACTCGAACCACGGCCGCGTCGCCAAGTTGGCGTCGAGGGCCTCCGCCGGCGAGGGCCGCCGAGAGACCTCCGGGAGCGCGCAGGCCTGCGTGCACACCTCGCTCAGGTCCGAGCTGCCCGGGTCGAACTCGCTGGGCCCGACGAAGGCCTGCTCGGGCAAGCTCGAGCAGCTGTCCGTGAGCAGCTCGCCGCCCTGGGCAAAGTCGCCGCTGCAGGTCGGCCCGGGCACGCTCGTGGTCGTGACCGCCACCCTGACGTCGAGGGCCAACCACTCCGGCGTGTCGAGGAGCTCGCCGATCGCCCGCATGTTGGCGGCCAGCGTGCTCTGATGCTCGCGCATCGAGGGCGAGTCATCGATCACCAAGATCAGATCGATCTGCGCGGGGCTCGCGGCCGGATGGCTGGAGAACAGCTCGTCTTCGTCTCCGACTTCGTCGTCGCCCTCGATCTCGTCGCCACCACATGCTGCGAGCCCGAGGAGCAGTGCGAGCGAGAGCGGCCAATGGAGCGCGCGCGTCATGCCCGTGATTATACGGTCACGACACGGAGATTTTCCAGCGCACCTGCTCACCCGCCCGCAGGGGAGTGAGCACCTCGCCTCCAAAGGGCAGCGCCTCGGCCACCGTCCACGCCGAGCGGGTCAAGGTCAGCGTGCCGGCGTTGCGTGGCAGCCCGTAGAAGTCGGGCCCGTGGTGGCTGGCGAAGCCCTCGAGCCGGTCGAGCGCGCCGGCCTCCTCGAAGACCTCCGCGTAGAGCTCGATGGCAGCGTGTGCCGTGTAGATGCCCGCGCAGCCGCAGGCGCTGTGCTTGGCCGAGCGCGGGTGGGGGGCGCTGTCCGTGCCCAGGAAAAAGCGCGGATCCCCAGAGGTCGCCGCGCTCACGAGGGCCTGGCGATGGCGCTCGCGCTTGAGCACCGGCAGGCAGTAGAAGTCCGAGCGCAGCCCACCTTGAAAGATCGCGTTGCGGTTGTGGAGCAGGTGGTGCGCCGTGATCGTCGCGGCCGTGTTCGGCCCGGCCTCGCGGACCCAGGCCACGGCCTCGGCGGTGGTGATGTGCTCGAGCACGATCTTGAGCGCGGCGTGGCGCTCACGCAGGCGATCGAGCGACCCGGCGATGAAGCTCGACTCGCGGTCGAAGACGTCGACGCTCGGATCGGTGCTCTCGCCGTGCACGAGCAGCGGGACACCGCAGCGAGCCATGGCCGTGAACACCTCGTCGAGGGGATCGAGGGCCGTCACGCCGGCCTCCGAGTTGGTCGTCGCGCCGGCGGGGTAGAGCTTGACCGCGACCACCTTGCCCGAGGACGCCGCGACCGCCTCGATGTCCGCCGTGGAGGTCTGGCCGGTGAGGTAGAGCGTCATCAAGGGCTGAAAGTCCGCCCCGGGCCCCTCGCCCACGCGCGCGGCGAGGGCCGCCAAGATCCGCTCACGATAGGCGAGCGCGTCCGCGACGCTGGTCACCGGCGGCTTGAGGTTGGGCATGACGATCGCCCGGCCGAAGCGAGCGGCGGTGTCGGCGATCACCGCCTCGAGCGCGTCTGCGTCGCGCAGGTGCAGGTGCCAGTCGTCCGGTCGCGTGATGGTCAGCTCGTCCACACCGGGCTTTTATCAGCACGACGCGTTAGAATCGAGCCATGGCGTACGCGAACCACCGGCTGCTCCAAGCCCTGCAAACCACCGCTGCGCGCCTGCGGGCCGGCGCGCCCTACCAGTGGGGCCACCTGGGCATGTGCAACTGCGGCCAGCTCGCCCAGACGATCACCAAGCGCTCTCGGCGGGAGATCCACGAGGCCGCGCTCTCGCGTGGCGGAGAGTGGCGCGACCGCGCCCGCGAGTACTGCCCGACGAGCGGCTTTCATGTCGACGAGATCATCCGCGAGCTCGTCGACTTCGGCCTGAACACCAGCGACCTCGCCGATCTCGAGCACCTCAGCGACGATCGCGTGCTCCGCCGCCTCCCCGAAGCCCAGCGCGGCCGCGAGCTACGTCGCAACGCCCGCGAGGACGTGGTCCTCTACCTCGAGACCTGGGCCGCCCTGCTCGAGGACGAGCTCGACGCCCGCGCGCGCGCGCACAGCCCCGCCGCCTGAGCCCGCTCGCGCCGCTGCGCGCTCACAGGTGCCAGTGCGGCATCGTCCCGTGCGGCGCCCGAAAATAGTGGTGCGGGCTGACGTAGAGGAAGTTGCTGACCCGGCTGGTGTACAGGCAGGCGTAGTTCTCGAGCTGGATGCCAAAGAAGCTCGCGTCGTAGCGCTCGGCGAAGACCGAGCCCCAGTAGCGGTTGAAGGCGCGATCGACCTCGGCGCTGCGCCGCTTGACCGCGTCGGCGACCGCGTCCTCGTGGTCGCGCAGACGCTCGAGCCGAGCCTTGGCCTGCGCCCGCGTGTGGGCCAGCATCGCCGTCGCCTCGGCCTCGCTCAGCCCGGGCCCCTCGGCCGCCGCCGTCGCCCGGATCCCCGCCACGTCGACGAGCTTGAGCCCGCGCTGGAGGTAGCGCTGATCCGAGACCTCCTCGCTGAGCCGCTCCCACAGCTCGGAGAGCGTGAGCACCTCGTCGAGGGCCGAGCGATAGTCGGCCCGGACCCTGAGCTCGCGCTCGAGCTCTTCGACGATCAGCATCGTCCGCCAGCCCGAGGTCTTCTTGCTACGCACGATGTCGCCGTAGATGTGATCGCCGACGTAGATGACCTCGTCGGGCTCACAGCCCATGGCCCGCTGGAGCCCCATCTGGTTGCCGCCCTGAAAGATCCGCCCCTTCTTGGGCTCTGCCTGGGGCTTGCCGATCGCCCGCCCGCTCGCAAAGTCGATCTCCTGGAAGGGCTCGCTGCCCGTGAAGAAGCCCGGCTTGCAGCTCCCGACCACCATCCAGTCGAAGTAGCCCTGCCAGGTCTCGTAGGCCTCGCCCTCGCCCCCGAGCAGGTAGCTCATCACCGCCTGCGTGTAGGGGAAATAGCTGTTGGTCAGCAAGAACAGCTTCTTGCCCGCGGAGCGCAGCTTGTGCAGCGCCGGCCCGAGGTCGGGGTCACGGTCGAAGTAGGCGCCGACGTCGGCCTTGATCCGCGACTTGATGCTGTCGTCTTGGTGGGCCTCGTCAATCGCCCGGCGGACCTGATCCCATGCGGTGGAGTAGTCCGGCGGCCCGCCCCCACCCCACAGCTCTGGCCGCTGGTCGATGAGGTCGACGGCCGCCGCATAGAGCGTGACCTCGGGCAGGGCGAAGAGCGTGTCGACGTAGCTAAAGCGCGTGCGCTCCTGGCCGATCCGCTGGGCGCGATAGATGGCTTTGCGCTGGGGGCGGTCGAGGGGGGTGCGGCCGTGATAGACCCGGCCGACGTAGCCGTGGCGGTCCATCTTGAGCAGGTTGCCACGGTGGGTGTCGACGACCAGGCCGCGAATCGCGAACTCGGGGTCGGGCTGGACCTCGTAGAGCGCTTCGGGCCAGCCGGCGGCGACGAGCTTTTCTACGGTGGCCTCGAGCGAGAGCGCTTCTAGTCGGTCCTGGCGATAGCGCGCAAGGGTGTAGTCCATGTCGAAGCCGACGACGGGGACGGCTTCGAAGTCCAGGTCCCGATTGGTGAAGATTCGCCGCGTACGCGGGGGTTCGCGGTCGTGGCCCAGCGCGCGGAGGAGGCGTTGGATGGGTTTGGGGAGTTCCTGCTCGCTGCTGGGCATGGAGGAGGGTCTAGCTTAGCACCAAGTGGAGTCTTTGGTCTCTCGCTCGCTGGGTCTGGTTTTGGGAGTCGGGCCGTGGTGACGACGAGCACGCGCACGGGGCAGCAGGGGACCCTTCCGACTCAAACAGATCGCTGACTGCTGGCGAATTTGGGGCGGCGATTGGTGGCCTTTGCCTGGGTTGGCGCTCCGAAGTTGGGGTGCGTACGCTAAACTCGTCGGAAGGGTCCCCTGCTGCCCCTTTTGTGCGCGTCTTCGGCGGGAGGTCTGCCCGCCGCAGACGATGGGGATGTCCTTCTCCCCCGAGCGATGCTCTCCTTCACGCAGCATAGCGACTGCGACTGGAGCAGACAGCTCTCCCCCCAGCGATGCTCTCCTTCACGCCACACAGCGAGCGAACTGAAGCAGACGGCTCTCCCTCCAGCGACGCTCTCCTTCACGCCACACAGCGAGCGAACTGGAGCAGGCAGCTCTCCCCGATCGCCACCACCCTCTCCACCGTCGGAGGCGGGCAACCCCCCCCGCCAAAGACGCGCACAAAAGGGCCAGCAGGGGACCCTCTGGGCGAGTTTTGCATACGTACCCAAACTTCGGAGCGACACCACACGCAAAGGCCAAAAACCCTCTCACAGCCACCCCGTCGGAGTCCGCAAGCCTGTCTGAGCCCAGAGGGTCCCCTGCTGGCCCGTGCGCGTGCTCGTCGTCACCACCACCTCCTAAAAAGACCAAGACCCTCCCCGCCATCACCACCACCCTCCTAAAAAGACCAAGACCCCCAACAAAAAAAGGGCCCCCCCGAAACCGAGGGAGCCCCCAACCCCGCAGGGCCCCAGTACCCTAAAGCGGGATCTCCAAAGGCGTAAACCCGTTCAACTCACTCGACCCAGTCTGAATCGAAGTCATCCCCCCCACCGGCGGCGCGCTCTCGTTCGGATCACAAGGCGAGTAATCCGGCGTCGTCAACACCGCCCCACAGTTCCCGTCCGTACACTCCCCGACCTGCTCCACCACAGGCCCCTCCAGCCCGCCCCCCGAGCCAAACCCATCTCCATAGGTCCCCGGCAGCGTATACCCATTTTGGAAGTCGAAGGCCTGACCGTCCTCGACCACCAGCCGGAAGGTCACCTCATAGGTCGCCCCCCGGTCGTACACCCACTCGTTCGCCTCGTCGTCGTACCAGCGCGAGTCGCAGCTCTGCTCCCCGGGCTCGTAGATCGTGAAGGTCACGTAGAACACCTCCACCGCCTGCTGGATCCCATCCACCGCCAGCCCCGTCACCGAGATCGCCGGCGCACGGATCGGCCGCGCCATCTTCGAGAACGCCCGCGTCTCCACCTCCGTCGAGTCGTCCGGGTAGGTCAGCGTCCGCGTCCGCGAGATCTGGTTGAGAGGCAGGCGCATGAAGTGCGAGTGATCCCCCGCGGCCGTCGCCGGCGCGTTCGTGGGGATGTCGAAGCCCGCCGCCTCGTTGGGCGAGCGGTGGTCGTCCGCCAGCAGGTAGATGCTGCTGTGGAAGTCGTTGTCCTCGTCGCCGCCGTCGACCGCGGCATCGCTCGCGCTGCCGGACACCAGCGCGATCAGGAACTGATCCCGATCCTCCTCCGCGAGCAGCTCGCCCGGATCTTCGATGCTGTCGATGCGGTTGTTGGCGACCACCGCCGGCGGGTAGGTGAACACGTCACCCTTGGTCCCGACCGAGCCGATCGCGTTGATCGTGCACGAGAAGTCCCCCGTGCCCTGGCAGGCCGGGAAGCGGAACGCCTCCGTGGCCAGCGCGTAGCCCTGACCGTCCTTGGCCCAGGTCCCGCCGCTGTCCGCCGCGTGCGGGAAGCTCGACACGTTCGAGGTCTCCGTGGCCAGGTCCCAGCGGTACAGTCGGCCCGCCGGATCCGCCACGTAGGCCTCCTCCATCTCGCCCCAGTAGCGCGACAGACAGTGGGAGGACACCGCGATGTCCGAGACCGCCGCGACGTCCTCGTCCGTGTCGTAGGTCGTCCCCGAAGCCGGCGGCGCGAGGTAGGCCTTCTCGGTCACCGTCTCACCGGTGATCGCGTCGACCACCCACATCACCCGCCCGCGGTGAGCGTCGCCCACCCCGTCGCTGTAGCCCGAGCCGAACACCAGGTAACCCTTGGGCTCGAGCGACATCTGATGGTTGGGCACGCCGTAGGTCAAGGCCGGCCGCGACCAGGTCTCGCCCAGCGTGTCCGCGTAGTCCCCGGCGATCCCCGAGGTCGAGCTCGTCCACAGCACGTCGAAGGGATCGTCGTCCTGCAGCCGGCCCATGTGCGCCACGTCGATCGCGACGATCTCCGAGCCACCCGCGCCCAGGCCGAACACCGCGAGGTGCCGCCACTTGTTCGCGTCGTCGTCGAACACCCAGCCGGCGTTCGCCGTCGAGGCGATGCCGAACACGTGATCGTCCAGCGAGTTGGGCTGGCCGAAGTTGCTCGGCCCGTTGACCGAGAGCACCCGCGCGTTGTTGATCAGCGCCATCGGCAAGAAGCCGAACAGCTCGTTGCCGCTGTCGTAGTGGAAGGCGTGCAGGACCCCGAAGTCGTCGCCGATCAGCACCGCCTCCGCGTAGTCGTAGTGCACCCCGAAGCCGCTCCCGCTGGTCGTCGCCCACGCCTGGCTCGAGAACGACTTGAGCGTGTCCGGCACGTCGTCGCCCTGGGCGTTGCGCCGGCCGGCGCAGTGCGGATCGCTGATCCCCACGCTCGGCAGGAAGTTGTTGTCGTGCTCCGGCACGCGCCGGACCAGCAGCGGGGCCGCGTTCGACAGCCCCGGCAGCTTCCAGTCGTCGGGTAGATCCACGCCGATCAGCAGATCGACCATCGCCTGGATCTCCGCGCTCTCGTTGCCCGCCGTCAGCGGCGGATCGATCTTGCCCTGGCTGTCGAGGCTCATGACCAAGGACGTGAACGCCCCCGTCGCCGCGCCAGCTTCGTGGATCTTGATCCGCTGGTTGCTCTCGTCGTGGGTGTAGAGCCGGCGGTCCGTCGGCGCCGTGTCGAGCAGGCACTCGCCCGCGTCCCAGGCCCGGCCGATCGCGCACGGGCCGAAGCTCTCCTCCTCCTCGGTGTCGATCGCGAGGTCGTTGGCGTTTTGACAGTAGTCCGTCAGCACGCCGGGGTTGTCGGGATCCTCCTCGTCACAGGCCGCGCGGACCACGTGCCCGCGCCACGGCGGCGTATCCGTCCACGCGCTGATCGAAGTCTGGACCGCCGCCTGATCCGAGAGCGGATCGTCGGGATCGCTGAGCTGGAAGTCGTTGGCCACCGTCGGCGCGCCGCCGGGGACCTCCGTGTCCACGTCCTGCGTGATGATGTCGACCAGCGCCTCGCTGAGCTCCTCGTGATTGCTGGCCAGGTAGGCGCAGTCGTTGGCGGGATCCTCCGGGTCGCGGCAGGTGTCCCAGTCGAGGTCGTTGGCGCCCGCGCAGGGCGTGGTGATGTCCTCGGCGCCCGAGGCCGCGCAGGCCATCTGCTGCGCGCGGTCGAAGGTCTCCGCGTCCGCGACCACGCCGTCCGAGAGCGCGATGAAGTAGGTCTTCACCCCGAGCATCCGCCTGGTGTCGCGCAGGCGCTCGTAGAGATCCGAGCCGCCTTGCTTCCACCACGGATCCGGCTGGCCGTCGGTCACGATGATCAGCGAGAGCGGCCGGCAGACCTGGTCCGCCCCGTTGGTCCGCATGAACGCCAGGTAGTGCGCCACCGTCTCGTGGGCGAAGGGCGCGTTCGAGACCGGGACCACCGCCTTGAGCCCGGTGATGTTGTTGTCCGCGTCGAGGTAGACCGCGTACTTGGGCTGACCCATGGCGACCTTCATCGGCGTGCCACCGGTGACGTCCGAGCCGCCCGCGTACTGCTTGTCGGTGATCCCGTCGAGCATCAAGCGCGCGTCCTCGGTCGTCAGCGGGCCCTTGTCCGCCGCCGCGATCCCGGGGTCGTCGATCACCGCCTGCGAGTAGAAGGGCGCGTACAAGGTCGTGCCGATCAGCTGGTTGCGGCGGACCACGCCCAAGCGGTGCGTCTCGTCCGTCTCCGTCGCGCAGGTGTCGTTGTCGGTGCACTCTTGGTGCGAGAAGTTGTTGGCGCTCTGGCCGTCGTAGTACGAGTAGCCAGGGTTCCCGTCGACGTAGGGCCAGTAGTAGAAGTCCCGGCCGCAGACGCTCGACAGCTTGGCCGCGTCGTCGTTGCCCCAGTCGCCCCAGCTGTTGAGGGCGATCGCCTCCTGGTTGCTGTCCGAGCAGTCGAGGTTGGCCCGCCGACCCACGAAGCGCGGGAAGAACTGGACCTTGCGCACGTAGTTGCTCGAGTCCTCGTAGTCCGTCAGCGTGCCCTCGCTGAGGTAGAGCGGCTGATCCGCGAGCTCGGCGGTGCTGTTGTTGGGCATCGAGATCCCGCCCAGGTCGTCGTGACGCAGGTAGGGGAAGGGCCGGTTGTCACCGCAGAGCAGCCAAAAGCCCTGGCCCCCGAAGGGGTTCGAGGCCGGCTTCCACTGCGTCGAGTAGGGCTGGTTGACGTTCTCGATCCACGTGAAGCGGCGCTCCTCGGCGGTGTCGAGGTCGATGCAGGGCTCCGGGATCGTGTCCACGCTCGTGGGCGGGACCGCGTTGCCGAAGGTCATCAGCGCGAAGTCGGCCCGGTCCTCGTTGTCGGCGATCAGCTCGCGGATCACCTGGCGCGAGGCGTGGATCCGGCTTTGCAAGAAGCCCGCGTCCTCGTCCTCGCAATTGTCCCACCAGCACTTCGTGTCCGGGTAGGTCGCGCCGGGCTTGTAGGTCTCGTCCATGCCCATCGAGCCCGAGTTGTCGAGCAAGAACAAGATCCGCGGCTTGATCTGACCGAAGCTCTGGCCGCGGATGATGTAGAAGGGATCCAGGCGCGCCTCGCTGCGCGCGGCGTAGCCGAACACGCCAAAGGCGAGCATCGCCAGCGCGAGCGCGTGGACCAGCCCCCGCGTCAGCGCGCCCTTCATGCGACGACGTTGATGTTGATTGCGCGTAGTCATCGTCCTCACCTCTCAGCCCTCGTAACCCAGGAAGTTTTCGATGCAGACGTCGGCCGTGACGTTGTCGTTGTTGTGGCCGCCGCCGTAGCCCAGGTCCGGCGAGCTCATCGACCAGGCCTGCTTGTCACCGCCGGGCGCGAGCACGAACTCCTGCTCCACGGCGATCGTGGTGTTGCGCAGCGTGGCCATGCCCGTGAGCACGACGCGGCCGTCGCCGTCGGTGGTCCAGCTGCCCGCGCCGCCGCCGTCGATGGCGTCGGCCGAGTTGTTGCGGATCCACAAGCTGACCCGCGCCTCCGCGTCGGCGCCGGGCAGGAGGTCGCGCAGCGGGACCTGGACCCAGTCGATGTCCACGCCGTTGGCGTCGGGCAGCCGGGCGATCGCGCCCTGACGCATGCAGGGCCGCCCGGCGCAGTCCGACTTGCCCGTGACCCAGCGGTTCTTCTGACCGGTGCCGGGGGCGTCGCCGCTGCCGTCGCCGCCAGGGATGCAGTCCTCGAAGATCGACGCGCAGGCGTTTGGATCCGCGGCCGGGTTGTAGCCGATCAGCGCCTGGTCGAGGACCGTCTGCATCGCGGCGCCTTGGTTGATCGCGTCGCGCAGCTGGGCCGCGCCGAGGTCGACGGTGGCCTGGGCGGCCATCAGCGCCCGCTCGCGCGCGACCAAAGCGTTGGCCTGCGAGACCTCGCGGTTGGCCGTGCGCACGACCAGCACGCCGACCGTGAGCAGCGAGACCGTGAGCAGCATGACGCTGACCATCGTCGCGCCTCGCTGTCGACGCATGGTGGTCGCGCCTCGCTGGCCGTGGCGTCGCATGGTGGTCGCGCCTCGCTGGCCGTGGCGTCGCATGGTGGTCGCGCCCCGCTGGCGTCGGCTTCGATTATTGGCTCGGGTGTCGTTCATGTCGTCTCCCTCGAGTGAATGTGCCGACTCGGTCAGCGAAGGTCCTGAGGACGCCAGCGCGCGTTGCGGACCTGGAAGCGCTCGGTCAAGGTCCGATACTCACGATTCAGGATCACCGCGTCCATCGTCGGGCGATCTTCGATGGCGACCAATTCATTGTAGAGCGCGTCAGTCGCAACATCTGCGCCACCCGCGAGGGTGTCTGGCTTGGCGACCAAGGTCACCCGAATCACCTGCGGGCTCATGCGAAAGCCAGGCGCCGTCTTGGCCTCGGACGCCGGCCCTGCGCCGGCCCACTCCGCCGCGTTGCGCTGCGCCGTGCCCCACGACACGCAGTCTGGCGCCCAGTTCTCCTGGGTCGCGTTACCGATCCATTCGTCATTTCCGCGGTCGTCGACGGCGTCGCGCTCGTCGACCTTTCGGTTGGCCTGATTGGCCAATGGCCCGTCTCCAGGCCCCTTCTCCTCGAAGCCGACATCGGGCGCCGGGACCTCGCCATCGGCGACGGGGATCGCGAGGCTCGACCAGCCGTCGCAGCCGACCGCGACCTGCATGTCTTCGATCATCGGGCCAATCGCCACGCGCGGCGGCTGAACGACGCCGCTCGGTAGATAGAGCGTCGGCATCCGACAGCTGGCGCCCGTGCAGCCCGGGTAAGTCTCGACATTCCCGCCCGCGCTCGGATCGCCCTCGCGCCAGCCGATGATATCGGAACGCACGAGCATCGGCCGCGAAGGCACGGTGTAGTCGATCTCGTAGCGAGACCAGCGCGCGCGGCCGAGCGGCACGAGCTCGAGGCGAGGCACGCCCGCGGGGTCGAACCAGTCGCCGCCGTCGACCCCAGCGCCCGAGGCGTCGTCGGGGACGACGGTATTATTGAGCCCGAGCAAGACCTCGAGGTTCATGTTGAACTGCGAGGTGTTGCCAATCGGCAGGCTCCAGTTCGTCACGCTCCCGCCCGCGTCGACCTCCCCGGTCACCTGAATCAGCGCACACTGGGATTGGTTGGTCGGGTAATAGGGCTTTTTGTTGTCGAGCACCGGAACGACGAGCACGAAGGAGCCCGGCGCGAACATCTGACGCACGGCGCTCTTTTGCGTGCCGTTGGAATTATCGAGCAAGGTGCTGCTCTCGAATTCGATCACCGCGTTGACCCCCGAGGCCGAGGGCAGGGTCGAGACCTCGAACAGCCCCGATCCCGGGACCATGTTGAGCTCACCGCGGAACACGTCGAAGCTGTCGGCCGCGCTGGAGGTCGCCGCGGAGGTGGTGTTCGCGTCCCCGGCGAGGCTATTCGCGCCGTCGTCGGGCGAGCTGCGCCAGTGCGCCTGCACGCCGTCACGCAGCACCCAGTAGGGCTCGTTGGTGACCCCGTCGACGTAGACGTTGCCCAGGTCATCGCCCCGCATCGCGCCGGGGTTGATCAGCTTGCCCTCGCTGTTCGACCAGATCCGAATCTCGCTACAGGTCCGGCCAAAGCCGAGCCCGGCCATGCGTAGGTCCGTGCCGATCGAATGCATCGCCCCCTCGAGGGCCTGCTGCACGAGCACCTGGCGGTGGTGCATGTTCGCCGTGTCCTTTTGAATGGTCGCAAAGGCAAACACACCCATGAGCACAATCGACGAGACCAAGATCGCAACCATCAACTCGATGAGCGTGAACCCGGCCGAGCGACGAAGCTTTGCTAGCGTTTTTTGGCTGATGCTCATTGCCTTACTCGCAGTGGCTCACAGGCCCGCATCGTTGACTCGAACCGTGCGCAGCTGAACGCCGCGAACCCAGGGCAGATAGTTGGCCGAGCTCGGATCGATGTTATCCGGGATCAGGTCGCTGACCGTGACATCGGCCGGCGGAGGAAATGCCGGGTTGGTGTAGTCGATCCACAGCACGGTGACCTCGACCTGGAGCGCGTCGGGGGTGCCGAGGCCGTTCTCGGGCCAGCGATCGACCGTGCGCCCGACCCAAAAGAAGTCTGCGCGCATGCCCGGCGGCCGATCCCCGGTCGCGTTGGGCACCGCGCCATAGTCACGCAGCTCCCAGGTGCCCAGCGTCGCGTCGTCATAGGGCAGCGCTGGGTTTTGTCCGCCGTTGAAGTCGTACTCCATCAGCTCCCCGAAGCTCGTCGCCATCAGCTCGGCCATGACCTCCTGCGCCAGGCGCTCGCCCTCGCGGGTCTCCATGGACGCGCGCTGAGCCTCGATACCCCGGCTCTCCATTGCGACGAGGCCGACGACCGCGACGATGAACACGATCAGCGAGACCATGACCTCGGCCATGGTGAAGCCGGCTTCACCGCGTCGAGTTCGGCGACGCACGCCATCATTTGAGTGCTTGTTTTTTGTTCGCGTATTCATGGCGCGGGGATCTCGTCAAACTTGCGAATTAGACCACCGGGGAACATCTCGATGATCGAATAATTGGCAGAGGCTGAGCTGGCGTTCATGATGACCATGGTCATGCCCGCGTCGTCGAGGGGGTTGTCTGGATCGACGAAGCTCCCGTCGGGCATGAAGGTCAGGCTCTGAATCCCACCGAGGCAGTTGACGGGCATGGCCGCGTCGTTGGACTCGCTCGGCGCCGAGATCCCGGGGGCCATGCCAGTGATGCATGCCTGCGTGCCCAGCAGCCCTCCGTCGATCTTGTCGCGATAGTTGCCCCAGAGCAGGACCTCGTCCTTGGTCTCTGGATCCGTCCAATAGACCTCCAGACGATCGGACTGGATCTCTATCCGAACCTCGGTCTGATCATCGATCGCCCGATTGCGCGCCTGGATGACCGAGCCGACGAGGTCATCGGTGAATCGATAGTAGGCGCCCTCCCATTGATCATTGCGAATACCGATGAAGGCGACGACCGCGACGATCGAGATGACCGTGACGACGATCATCAGCTCGGTGAGGGTGAAGCCGCGTTCACCGGCGCGAGATCGCTCAGCTATGAAATATTTGCGTACAGGCCGCAAACACTTCTTAGCGCGAACTACGCCAGGCGCCTCACGCGGCGACTTTGTGCTGCTGTAAATGGATGAAATCATTTCTCTTCTACAAAATCGCGCAAAAAACGCGAAGGCTTCTTTTGAAGATGATCCGTATCCGTGCTCACGGAGCTCTCATGGATCAAGCAAGCCGCGTACCGCTGCGCCGAGGAGCGCGATTTTTATCTTTGTGATCGCCTGGATCGCCGTTTTTTCAGCACTGAAGCCCTTTTTTGACTCAGTCAGTCATCCGGCTAACATTCTTGTCGATTTTCGTAGTGATCGGTACCATGATACCCAGCCTACGGACGGCCATGGACCGAAATCAAGACGACAAGCGAGTTCTGTGGCATCTGCGCAAGATCCCCCTGTTGGCGACCGTACCACCGGCCAAGCTACAGGAGCTCATCTCTCAGGTTGAGCTGCGCGAGATTCCCCGCCGACAGGTCATCTACCTCCCCGGCGACCCCGGCGAGCAGGTCTACTTCATCAACGGCGGGCGGGTGAAGACCAGCAAGGTCACCCGCGACGGCAAGGAGCTGACCTTGGCCTACCGCGGCGCCGGTCAGATCTTCGGCGAGCTCGCCGTCGCCGACGGCACCCCGCGCGAGGAGATGGCCGAGGCGATGAAGAACGCGATCATCACGGAGCTGCCCGTCGAGGTGTTCCGCGAGCTGCTGCTCTCCGACGCCAAGCTGTGCTTCGAATTCATGTGCGAGGTCGGCAAGCGCCGCAAGCAGCTCGAGACCAAGCTCGAGCACCTCGTGTTCAAGGACGTGCAGGCCAAGCTGGCCGCGCTGCTCCTCGACCTCGCCGACGAATACGGCCAGGAGACCGAGGACGGCGTGCAGATCGGCCTGAAGATCACCCACCAGGAGATGGCGAACCTGATCGGCTCGACGCGTGAGACGATCTCGCTGACCCTGGCGCAGTTCAAGAAGAAGGGGCTGATCAACATGAACGGGCGCACGGTCGTGGTCCTCGATCAAGAGGGTCTCAAGGCCGCGACCTGAGGACCCCAGACTTGGGCAAGCGATCGCGCAGGCCCTCCCGCAAGCGGGGCTCGTCGAGCTCGACGTCGAAGCCAACGACGCTCGAGCTCGTGCTGCATCCCGACGCGCTCATCGACGACGCGCGCATGCGCGAGGCGATCGCCGACAAGCTGCGCTGGGCTCACGACGCCCGCTTTGACTGGCGCCTGCGCCGGCGCAGCATCGACGCGCGCGGCGGTCGGGTCCGCGTCCGCGCGCAGCTGGAGGTCTGGCCCGAGGGCCTCCAGCCGCCCCCCGCTCCCCTGCCCCAAGCCCTCGAGCTGCGCCCGATGACCGGCGCGGTCGAGGTGCTGATCGTCGGCGCCGGGCCGGCGGGGATGTTCTGCGCCTGGCAGCTCGCCCGCCACGGGATCCGCTCGCGGATCCTCGAGCGCGGCCAGGCCATCCGCGAGCGCCGGCGCGGCCTCGCGGCCCTCAGCCAGCGCGGCGAGCTCGACCCCGAGTCCAACTACTGCTTTGGCGAGGGCGGCGCGGGCACCTTCAGCGACGGCAAGCTCTACACGCGCTCGGACAAGCGCGGCCCGGTCCGCGAGATCCTCGAGGCCTTCGTGGCCTACGGCGCCCCCGTCGAGATCCTCGTCGACGCCCGGCCGCATATCGGCACCAACAAGCTGCCCCGGGTGATCACGGCCATGCGCGAGCACCTGCACGCGGCCGGCGTCGAGATCGAGTTTGGCTGCCGCGCCGACGGCCTGATCCTCGAAGGCGGCGCCCTGCGGGGCGTCGCGCTCGCCGACGGCCGGCGGATGCTCGCGCCCAAGGTCGTCGTGGCGCCGGGGCACTCGGCCCAGGACGTGCTCGCCTGGCTGGCCCGAGCCGGGGTCGCCCTCGAGCACAAGCCCTTCGCCATCGGTGTCCGCATCGAGCACAGCCAGCGCGCCATCGACCGCATCCAGTACGGCGAGCTCGCCGGGCACCCTGCCCTGGGCGCGGCCAGCTACCGCCTCGTGGAGCAGGTCCCGAGCGGCGCCGCGTGGTCGTTTTGCATGTGCCCCGGGGGCTACATCGTGTGCGCCGCGGCCCAGCCCGAGCGCCTCGTGGTCAACGGCATGAGCCCCTCGCAGCGCCGCGGTCGCTTCGCCAACAGCGGCTTCGTGGCCCCGGTCGGGCCCGAGCAGCTGCGCGCGGCCGGCTACGACCCCAGCGATCCCTTCGCGGGCCTCGCCTACCAGGCCGCCCTCGAGACCAGCGCCTTTCGCCTCGGCGGCGGCGCCTTCGTGGCCCCCGCGCAGACCCTCGCCGACTTCGTGGCCGCGCGCCCGAGCGACGCCCTCCCGGACACCAGCTACCACCGCGGGGTCGTGCCCAGCCGCCTCGACGAGATCCTCGGTCAGCTCGCGGCGCCCCTGCGCGAGGCCCTGCTTCGCCTCGACGACAAGATGCCCGGCTTCGCCTCGGACGAGGCGATCGCCGTCGCCCTCGAGAGCCGGACCAGCTGCCCGGTCCGCGTCCTCCGTGGCCGCGAAGACCTCGCCTCGCCGAGCCTCGCCGGGCTCTACCCCTGCGGCGAAGGGGCGGGCTACGCCGGCGGGATCGTCAGCGCAGCCCTCGACGGCGTCGCCGTCGCCGACGCCATCTCCCAGGCCGGCCGCGGCCACCAGCTTCGGGCGCAGCGCCCCGACGCCGGGCATACTTCCCCCTGACGCCCGTGGACTTTCGCAAGACCTTCTTCATCCTGCCCAACCTGTTCACGCTCGCGAGCGTGTTTTGTGGGCTCTACAGCATCGTGCTCTCCGCTCGCCTCGGTGAGGAGGGCGGCGTCAGCGACGACGAGCTGCTCTACAAGGCCTCCTTGGCCATCGTCTTTGGCCTGCTCTTCGACGGCGCGGACGGCCGCGTCGCCAGGCTGACCAAGACCCAGTCGGACCTCGGCACCCAGCTCGACAGCCTCGCCGACGTGATCACCTTTGGCGTCGCGCCGGCGATCCTCGTCTATCGCTGGGACCTCGCGGCCCTCGGCCGCTGGGGGCTGGTCATCGCCTTCGTGTTCACCGCCTGCGGCGCCCTGCGCCTGGCTCGCTTCAACGTGCTCGCGATGCGCGAGCAGCAGGCCAAGCTCGCCGAGCAGGCCAAGGGCGCGGCGCAGATCATGACCACCGAGCGCATGGGCCCGGCCCCGGCCAAGGACGCCGAGGGCCAAAAGAAGAAGCCCGCCCAGTTCATCGGCCTGCCGATCCCCATCGCCGCGAACATGCTCGTCGCCCTGGTCCTCGCCAACCGAGCGATCGGCGTGACCCATGTCAGCAACCACGCCGCGATCGCCGTGCTCGTGCTGGTGCTCAGCTACCTGATGATCAGCCGGGTCCGCTTCCGCTCCTTCAAGGACCTCCGGCTCAACCGCCGCTCGATCGCGGTGCTCGTCGTGCTCATCGGCCTCGCCGCCTTCACCTTCGTGCGCATCAACGCCCCGGCGGTGCTCGTGGCCCTGCTCAGCTTGTTCGTGATCCTCGGCCTCGCCGAGGAGCTGGTCTTCTACCGCCGGCGGCGTCGAGAGGAGCTGGCCGAGACCCGGGCGGGCGTGCCCGATGACGACGAGCGCGAGGTCCTCGAGGAGCTCGGCGTCGTCGTCCACGCCGAGGAGCCCGCCCAGGCGAGCGAGCCCCCCAGCCCCTCCTGAGCCCGCCGACCAGGCAAGCTGCGCCGCGCCGCGCCGCGCCGCGCCGCGCCACGCCGAATGGAGACGAAGACAAAGAGCCCCGCTGGCGGACCAGCGGGGCTCTCTCGCAAGCAGGACGCGCGGCTCAGCCGATCGGCGCGATCGAGTCCTGGATGATGCCCGTCAGGCAGTTGATCGCGTCGGAGAAGTCCGAGTCACAGACCGACTCGATGCAGCAGCGGATCTTGTCGTCCTCGTTGAGGGCCTCGCAGACCTCCTTGACGCGGACCGGCGGGACCGCCTGGCCGGTGAAGCCACCCATGCCGTCTTCGCCGGTGCAGCCCGGTCCGATGCCGAACTCGAACTCCTTTTGCGCGGCGCTGACCTCGTCTGCGATGTCCTCCGGCAAGATGTCGCCGTCGGGGTAGGCCCCATCCACCCACTGGCGGTAGACGAGGCTCTCGACGCCGCCCTCCGTGGGCTCGAAGGGCGGGCTTTCGTTGTGTGCCGTGACCGGCGGGACGCCGAGGATCCCGAGCATGATGACCTCCTTGTTCTGCGAGGCGATCAGCTCGTCTTGCAGGTAGGTCAGGTAGCGCGAGAGCGGGTGGAGCACGCCGGTGTCGATGGAGGTGCAGTCCGCGTAGACGCCGTTGGCGTCGGGCGTGCCACAGTCGACGCCCGCGTTCCAACACACCGCCGAGGTCGCCTGCGATTTGGTCTGGGTGTCGGGGTTGATCTCCCAGTAGGTGTCGAGGTCGGCGCTCGTGAAGTAGGCGTAGCCGTCGGGCGAGCGCACCGAGCAGTCCGCCTCGTCGGTGATCACGACCACGGCCAAGGTCGCACCATCACGCAGGAAGGGCTTGGTGCCCTGGTTCCACTGCGCGCCGGGGTTGAGGGCCTGGAGCATGGCCTCGAGCGGGGCCTCGTAGCCGCAGCCGACCACGCCCTGGGGCCCGATGCAGCTCAGCGCGCCCTCGACGTCGTTGCCGGGGACGTTGGTGTTGTCGCCCTCGAAGTGGATGAAGGAGTCCGAGGGCTTGAGCGAGACCGGGCAGCCGGAGGTGCAGGCCTCGGGGAAGGAGGGCGGGTTGCTGCCCAGGCCCGTGAAGTCGTCGAGGCGATCGATGCAGGGCGTGTCGACCGGCGAGCCCTGGGCCGGCTCGTAGCCGTCGGGCTGGAAGGCCGTGCACTGCGGGTGACCGAGGTCGGTGGTGGTCACCATGATGTTGACGTCGGGGGTCAGCGGGTTGCCCTCGCTGTCCTGGAGGTCTTGCAGCTTCTGGACCAGCAGCGGGAAGTTGGCCGACAGGTTGACCTGCTCCTCGCCCATGGTCCCCGAGTTGTCGATCACGAACAGCAGGTCGATCTGGTTGCAGGTGCTGTCACCCGCGGCGCAGCCCGGCGTGCCCGAGGTCGTGGTGTCTTCCATGTCGAGGAGCGGCCCCGTGGAGCCCTCCTCAGTGGTCTCGTTCTCGTCGCCCGAGTCGATGTCGTCGTCGGCCGAGCCGAGGGTGTCACCGAGGGTGATCGCCACCGAGGTGTTCCCCTCGCTGCCGTCGTCCGAGCACGCGAACACGAGGCCCATGGCGCCGACGAGGCCTGAAGCGAAGATCAAGTTTTTACTGGTACGGTGCATCGTTCCTCTGCAATCCAGCGGTCGCCAGAGCCTACACGCAACCCGAAGCCCAGGGCAAAAGTGCGCACACACGCGGCGAGCCGCGCCCCCAAGTGTCCAGGCGGTATCTTCGCACTCGGCCCCAGCCCCAGCCCCGTGTCCAGCCCATGGTGTTCGAGCCCAGCCCGAGCTCGCACAGTACCCGCGTACCTGCGAACTCGAGCCGAGCCCGAGCGCGACTCGTCAGTGAGGGTCAGCCCACAGGCACGAAGACTTCTTGGATCGTGTCCGTCAGGCAGCCGATCGCGGCGCTGAAGTCATCGTCACAGACCGACTCGATACAGCAGCGGATCTTGTCGTCGTAGTTGAGGCCCTCGCAGACCTCCTTGACGCGGACCGGGGGGATGGCCTGACCGGTGATCTCGCCCATGCCGTCCTGGCCGGTGCAGCCCGGCCCGATCCCAAAGGCCCATTGCTGGTAGTCGACGTCGATGCCCTTGAGCGCGTCCTCCGGCAGGATGTCCGACTCCCGCCACTTGCGATAGACGAGGTCGTGGACGCCGCCGGCGGTGGGCTCGTGGGGCGGGTCCTCGTTGTGTGCGGTCACCGGGGGCACACCGAGGATCCCGAGCATGATGACCTCCTTGTCGAGGCCAACGCGGATGTACTCCTGCAGGAAGTCGTTGTAGCGACTCATCGGGTGCAGGCCCTCGTTGCTGTCGTCGGCGTAGCAGTTGACGTAGACGCCCTCGGCGTTGGGGCCGTTGCAGGTCACGCCCGCGTTCCAGCACAGCGCCGAGCTGGCCAGCTTCTCGCCGTCGAGGGAGGCGAAGTAGTCGTCGTCGGTCATGATCGCGTAGTCCTGCACGGAGCAGTCGGCTTCGTCGGTCACGATCGCGATGGCGAGGATCGCCCCCTGGCGCAGGAAGGGCCGGGTGGTCCCGCCGTTGGGGCAGGCCGCGGGGTCGTCGGGTGACCCGCAGTTCCACGCCGCCGTGGGGTTGAGGGCCTGCATCATCGACTCGAGCGGCGACTCGTAGCCGCAGCCGTCGATGCCCTGGGGCCCGATGCACGCCAGGGTCTGCGCGACAGGGCTGTCGAGGACACCGTCGCCGTTGATGTCGACATCCTCGACCGGGGGCACGTTGTCGCCGTCGGGGCCGAAGTGGATGATCAGCTCGTCGTCGATCGGCTCGAGGCCAGGCTCGGCGCAGACCTCGGTGCAGGCCTCTTCGTAGACCGGCGGGTTGATCTGCGCGAGGCCGGTGAAGCCGTCGAGGCGCTTGACGCAGGCGCTAGCGACCGGGGCGCCCTGCTCGGGGTCATCGCTCGCGAAGGGCTTGCACAGCGGGTTCCCGAAGTCCGTCGTCGTGACCATGATGTTCACGTTCGGCTCCAGGGGCTGGCCGTTCTTGTCTTCGAGGCCCTCGAGCTGCTGGATCAGCAGCGGGAAATTGCGCGCGAGGTTGAGCTGCTCCTCGCCCATGGTCCCCGAGTTGTCGATCACGAACAGCAGGTCGATGAGGTTGCACTCGCCCTCTTCGTTGCAGCCGGGCGGGTTCGGATCTTCGGGCGGGAGGTCGAGGCAGCCGGTGATCGGCGGGCATCCGTCGGTATCTGCCTCTCCTTCGTCGACGCCGTCCTCCGTCATGGTGTCGTCGGAGTCGAGGTCGTCGGCGCTGTCGTCCTCGACGATGACGGTCGAGCCGGCCTCGTCGTCGCCGTCTTCGCGATAACTCTGACAGGCGACAGCGAGGAAGAAGGGCAGCGACGCGAGCAATGCAAAGTAAGTGGATCGCTTCATGGGAGCCGAGTTCCGAAGCGAGCTTACCAAAACTGCTGTCCCGCGGTCTTCCTCAACCCGCACATGACTCTTCGACCGCGCCAAGCACGCGAGCGCGCTCCGCCGTGCGCCCACGTTCACAGGCCCTCAGCGCATACACAGCGCCAGCCAGCGCTGACTCAGGCCAGCTCGGGCGTCGCGCGGTCGAGGGCGTCGAGGCCGTCGAGGATCGCGTCCACGTCCCCGCTCCCCTCTCCGGCGCGCGCGCTCAACCAACCAGCGGCCTCGAAAGGCTCGTGGAAGATCCGCGTCTCGGCGCCGAGCGGGAACATCTGCGCCGAGATGCTGGCGACGATGCTCCGACCCACGCCGAGCACCGTGTCGACGACCCACGCGACGGCCTCCACCGAGGGCCCGCTGCGGAAGGCCTCGGCATAGAGCGAGCGGACCTCGGCGCAGGGCGGCGGGAAGGGGCGACCCGACCAGATCAACACGCTGACCGAGTCGAAGTGACCGTGGAGCTGACGAAAGGCGTGACACTCCCGCTGCGCCCGCTCCACCGAGGGCTGCTGCGGGTGATAGAGAATGAACACGCTCCCACGGACGGCGGCGAGACCACGCGGCAGGCAGACCTGCTCGGGGAGACTCCAAGTATGCATCAACGTCGTCACCATCTTCAGCGTATAGGCTTACGCCTGGGAGGGAACTCAAAAGTGATTCGCGTGGCTTTAACGAGGGTTGGGCGGTGATTTCTAGCGCGCATCTCAGTACGCGTCGCGACCACTGTTCGGAAATTGGTCCAAAGGACATGTAGGTCTGCGCGAGGCCGCGCGGGCGCTGCTCTTCGAACCTGCGTCGGCGTGCCTGCGACGCTCGACCTGCGGAGGGAGATCGGCCCCCGCGTCACTCCGGCCCAGACGGGACGCGGACGATGGTCAGCTCGCGCAGGTTTCCCCCACGCTCGAATCGCAGCAGCGCCTCGCTGCGACCGGCGAAGGCCGCGTCGAGCTCGCGGATCGCATCGAAGGAGGCCAGCTTCACGCCGTTCACCTCGAGCAAGAGATCCCCGTCGCGCAGGCCGAGGAGCGCGGGCAAGCTGCCCGCCTCGAGCTTCGACAGCCGCAGCCCCGCCACGCCGTCGACCGAGCGCCCGGGCAGCAGCACCGCCTCGCGACCGAGCTGGCTGGGGTCGCTGGCGAGGGCGTCGATGAACGCGGCGCTGACCGTGCACCGGCGCCCCGACGCCTCGCAGTCCACGGCCTCCGCGGCGCCGGGGATCGGCTCGTAGGCGAGGCGCTCGCTGAGCTCGGCGCCCTGCTCTCGGCCCTCCTCCACGGCCCGCTGGGCGAGCTGGTCAAAGGTCTTCGCGGCCTCGTCGAGGCCGCGCGCGAGCTCCTCGCGGGCGCGCTCGACCTTGGCGTCGACCTCGTAGCGCTCCCGCGCCTGGTCGAGCTCCTCCCCCGCCCGCTCGCGGACCTGGGCGAGCTCCTCGCGAGCGCGCTCGACCTTCTCGTCGACCTCGTAGCGCTCCCGCGCCTGGTCGAGCTCCTCGCCTGCCCGGGCCGCCGCCCGCTTCGCCTGCGCCTCGGCCTCGGTCAGCAGCTCACGGCTGCGCGCCTCGTGCTTGGGGTCGCAGGCGAGAGCGAGGAGGGCGAGCGCGATCCAGGAGCGACGCATGGCCCCCAGTATAGTCACGACTGATACCCTGGTCGCATGGCCGCCCAGCTCGACCCCAAGCAAGCAGCGTGGCTGCTCCCGCACCTCGCCGAGCCCGCGGTCCGCTGTGAGCAGCGCAGCGACGGCGCGCAGATCCTGTCGAGCCTCCACCCCCTCGGCGAGGTCCCGCGCTGCCTCGGCGATCTCCTGGTCGCCAACGCTGCCCGCCACCCCGAGCGCGTGTTCTTGGGCGAGCGCAGCGATCCCCAGCGCGTCGACTCGGCGTGGCGATCGCTGACCTGGGGCGAGGCGCTGCCGGCGGTCCGCGCCCTCGCCCAGGCCCTGCTCGAGCTCGGCGCAGGCCCCGAGCGCCCGCTGCTGCTGCTCTCGGGCAACGCCATCGCCCACGCCCTGCTCAGCTTGGCGGCCATGCACGTCGGCGTCCCGGCCACGCCGGTGTCCGTGGCCTACTCGCTGATGTCCCGGGACTTCGCCAAGCTCCGGCTGATCGCCCAGCGGGTCACCCCCGGGGTCGTGTTCGTCGAGCGCCACGCCCCCTACGCCGCGGCGATCACCGCCGCGGGCCTCGACGCGCTCCCGCTGATCACCGCCGAGCTCGACCCCGCGCCCGCCGAGGCGGCCCACCGCGGCCCGGTCCACACCTTCGCCCGCCTGCGCGAGACCTCCCCGAGCGCCGCCGTCGACGAGGCCTTCGCCGCCCTCGGCCCCGACAGCGTGGCCAAGATCCTGTTCACCTCGGGCTCCACCGGCGTGCCCAAGGGCGTGATCAACACCCAGCGCATGCTCTGCTCCAACCAGGCCGCGCTCGCCGAGCTGTGGCCCTTCCTCGCAGAGGACGCCGCCGCTGGTCGCCCGCCAGTGCTCTGCGATTGGCTACCCTGGAATCACACCTTTGGCGCCAACTTCAATTTCAACATGGCGATGATGCACGCCGGCAGCCTGTGGATCGACGGCGGTAAGCCGATCCCCGGCGCCTTCGAGGCCACGCTTCAAAACCTCCGCGAGCGCGCGCCTACCCTCTATTTCAATGTCCCCCGAGGATTCGAACTATTGATCGCTGCGCTCGAGGCGGATCCCGAACTGCGCGATCATCTCTTCTCCCGGCTGCGGCTGCTCTTCTACGCGGGCGCTGCCTTGCCGCAGAACCTCTGGGCCCGCCTCGAGGCCCTGTCCGTCCTCGCCCGCGGCGCGCGGGTCATGATGGTCTCCGCGTGGGGCTCGACGGAGACCGCCCCCTGCTCCACCGTCGTGCACTGGCCCATCGAGCACGCCGGGGTGATCGGGAACCCCATGCCGGGCACGCAGATCGCGATGGTCCCCAGCGGCGACAAGCTCGAGCTGCGCGTGCGCGGGCCGAACGTGACCCCTGGCTACTGGCGCGATCCCGAGCTGAGCGCCGCTGCGTTCGACGAGAGCGGCTTTTACCGCATCGGCGACGCCGGCAAACTCGCCGATCTCCAGCGGCCCGAGCGCGGCGTGATCTTCGATGGTCGCGTCGCCGAAGACTTCAAGCTCAGCTCCGGAACTTGGGTCCACGTCGGCAAGCTCCGCCTCGAGCTGATCGCCGCCTGCGAGCCGCTGATCTCCGATTGCGTGATCGCCGGCCACGACCGCCGCGAGCTCGGCGTGCTGCTGTTCCCAAACCTCGCAGCATGCCGCGCGCGCTGCGGACTCGAGGCGAGCGCGAGCGCCGAGCGAGTTCTCACCGCTTCACCGGTGCGAGAGGCCATCGCGAGCGCGCTCGAGGGGCATAACGCCGCGCATCCTGGCAGCAGCGCACGATTCGAGCGCGCGCTCTTGCTCGCCACCCCGCCATCCATCGATAGCGGCGAGATTACGGACAAAGGCTACATCAATCAGCGCGCGGTACTCAGCCGTCGCGAGTGTGATGTCCGTGTACTCTTTGGCGACAGCCCTGTGGTGATTCGCCCCAAAGAGTAAGACAGCTTTCTAATTGATTGTCGGGCAATCTAGGGGCTCGTCAATGGGACCGGCCCGCGAGAATTTCGGGCCTTGATTTCCAGTTGAAATTGCGTGCATTCTCATAGTGACGAGCCACCCGGCGTCTTCCAGCAGGCCGAAAAATCGCCCCATGGAGGCATTATGCCTCAGAACATCTGGCCAGGACGGCCAATCGGGGTGCGCTCACAGCGAAGCTGTCGAATACATGCACCAACGAATCGACGTTTACCGCCCTTCATTGTGATTGGCGAGTTGATTGAGCTGACAGCAAGTATCAATTCAGCACCGCGCCTCGAGCGCAGCCTACGAGAGACACACAAGATGCCCAAACCCACCTTCCTCAACCTCCCCGACGAGAAGCGCCTTCGCATCACCGAGCTCGCGATCGACGAGTTTTCGACGTACCCCTACCGCCAGGCGTCACTGTCGCGGATCGTGTCCCGCGCAGGTATCGCCAAGGGCAGCATGTACCAGTACTTCGACAATAAGCTCGATCTCTACCACTGGCTCCTCGTCGACGAGCTGCCCCGTCGGCGCGAGGCCTGGCAGGCTGGCCGCGAGGGTCAAGTCGGGCGCGGTGGACTGTTCGAGACCGTCGAACAGCGCGCCCTGGCCGCGGTTGGTTTCTTGCTCGCGCATCCCCGTCTCGCTCGCCTGGCGACGACGGCCATGGAGCCGACCACCGACGCCGAGCTGCGCCCGCTCCACGAGGAGCTGCGCCGCGAGGAGCTCTCGGGGCTGACCCAGGCGATCCGCGACGCCCAGGGCCGCGGTGAGGTCCGCGAGGAGCTCGACGCCGACGCCCTCGCCCACATGATCGAGGCCCTCGTGCTCCGCGGGATCCCCGAGGCCGTCCTCGCCCACACCCGCCTGGACGTCCACGAGCTCATCGCCGAGCCCACCCGCGGGCAACAGGTCGACGAGGAGTCGTGGCGCTCGCTGGTCCGCCAGAGCCTCGACCTGATCCGCTCGGGCATCACGGCCGCCAGCGTCGGTGACGACGAGGCCGGGGCGCCGCTGGGCTGGAGCAGCCCCGCCAAGACGCCCGCCCCCGCCCCCGCCCCCGCCCCCGAGGTCAGCCCGGTCCCCGAGGCCGCGCCCCGCTGAGGGCCGCGCCGAGCTGTCCGCAGCCCAATCAGCTCAGCCACGCGCTCGCCGGTCGTCCGGCGGGCGCGTCGTGTTTTGGCGACAAAGCCATCGGCACGAAGACCGAGCGGGGTGTTGTGTTGGCTTTCACCGCGGACTGCTAGGCTCGCTCGGCCATGATCCCCCCGCGAGCCCAAGGAGCCCCGTCTTGAAAGCGATCGTCCTCGATGAGCACGGCGGCCCCGAGGTCCTGCGCCCCGTCGAGCTCCCCGACCCCGAGCCGGGGCCCGGCGAGGTCGTGGTCGAGATCCACGCCTGCGCCCTCAACCGCCTCGACATCTGGGTCCGCGGCGGCCTACCCAACCTGCGCCTCGAATACCCACACATCCTCGGCAGCGACATCGCCGGGGTGGTCCGCCGCGTCGGCCCCGGGGTCGACGCGAGCGAGATCGGCCGCGAGGTGGTGCTCAACCCGGGGCTCAGCTGCGGGCGCTGCGAGGCCTGCCTCTCGGGCTGGGACAACCTCTGCCCGCGCTATCACATCCTCGGCGAGAACACCCGCGGAGGCTACGCCGAGGCGATCGCCGTGCCCCTGACCAACCTCGTCGACAAGCCCGCGCGCCTGTCCATGACCGAGGCCGCCGCCTTCCCGCTGACCTTCCTGACCGCCTGGCAGATGCTCGTGGTCCGCGGCCAGATCGCCGCCGGCGAGACCGTGCTGCTCCACGCCGCGGGCAGCGGCGTGGGCTCGGCCGGGCTACAGATCGCCAAGCACCACGGCGCCACGGTCATCGCCCTGGCCAGCACCGACGCCAAGCTCGCCAAGGCCCGCGAGCTCGGGGCCGACGAGACCGTGCGCAGCAGCGACCCCGACTGGCCCAAGCAGGTCCGCGCCCTCGCTGGCGTCGGCCGCCGCGGGGTCGATCTCGTGTTCGAGCACGTCGGCCAGGCCACCTGGGAGCAGAGCATCAAGCTGTGCCGCACGGGCGGCCGGGTCGTGACCTGCGGGGCGTCCTCCGGCTGGGACGCGCGCACGGATCTGCGCCACGTGTTCTTCCGCCAGATCCAGATCCTCGGCTCGACCATGGGCTCGAAGGCCGCGATGTTTCGGATCGCGGCGCTGATCGAATCCGGCGCGCTCTCGCCCGTGGTCGACCGCGTCTTCCCCCTCGCCGAGGCCGCCCAGGCCCACCGCTACCTCGATCGACGCGAGCAATTCGGCAAGGTCGTGCTCGCGGTCCGCCCGACATGAGCGATCCCGCGGCCAAAGACAGCGAGAGCGGCGCGGCCCCCCCTCCGCCGGAGGAGCCGCGCCCCGGTCCCGAGCTGTGGGCCCCGCGGCTGAGCGCCGCCATCGCCCTGCTCCTCGCCCTCGCCTACATGTTCCTGGGCGGCGCCGGGCCGGGGGACTTTTGCGTCGACGATGCGTGGATCCACCTGTCCTACGCCAAGAGCCTGCGCCTCGGCGACGGCGCCTCCTATAACCCCGGCGACTGGCAGACCGGGTTCTCGAGCCCGCTGTGGATGCTGCTGCTCGCCGCCTGGCCGACCGAGGGCGACACGGTGCTCTCGGTCAAGCTGCTCGGCGCGCTGCTCCACGCCGGCGAGGCCGGCCTGGCCAGCTTGCTCGCCCTCGAGATCGCTCGCGCCCGCGCGAGCTTGGCCCGGCCGATCCCGCTGTTCTCGATCGCCTTGCTCGCGGGCGTGCTCGTGGCCACGGCGCCCACGCTGCTGCAGAGCGCGGGCTCCGGCATGGAGATCGGCCTGTGTAGCTGCCTGCTGCTCGCCGCCGTCTACACGAGCTTGCGCGAGCAGTGGCTGCTCACTGGCGTCGCCGGGGCGCTGGCCGTGCTCGCCCGGCCCGAGGCGCTGTTCTTCCTCGCTACCTTCGCCGCGATCTTGGCCGTCGGCCGGCGCCAGCGAGCCGCCGTGGCTGCGGGCCTCGGCGCCGCCCTGGGCCTCGGCGCCTGGGTGATCTACTGCCTCGCGCTGACCGGCTGGCCGTGGCCCAACACCGGCTACGTCAAGGCCGGCTCCGGCAGCCTCGCCGGCGGCCTCGACTACCTCGCAGCCCAGGTCTTCCCCTGGCAGCCGTGGATCGTCGGCTTCGGGGCCGGCCTCGCGCTGATCGCCGCCGCGCTCTACACCGACCTCACCGGCGAGGGCGTGCTCGAGGGATCCACCGGCTCGCCCAGCGATGACGCACCCGCCAGGCACGCGACGCCCAGGGCGCGCCACGTCGAGCTCGTCGCCCTGCTCGTCGCCTGGATCGTCGCGACGCTGGCGATCGCCGTCAGCCGCCCCCTCGATCCGGCGATCTCGTTCTACCAATCGCGCTACTTCGCGATCTTCGCCGCGGTCCCCCCGGTGCTGATCGCCATGGGCATCGCGCGCACCAACCGGCTGCTCTGCCTGGCCCTGACCCTACCGATCGCCGTGTTCACGGGGCTACAGATAAACGAGCTGCACACGCTCCAGCGGGCCCAGGAGCGCGGCGTCAGCCTGCTCCACGGCGACCCCGCGCGCGCGCTGGCCAGCGAGCTCCCGCCCGACGCGGTCGTCGCGGTCGAGGGCGCGGGCTCGGCCCGCTACAAGACCCCGCGGACCATGACCATCGTCGACATCATCGGCCTCAACGACGCCGAGATCGCCCACGCCGACGGCGACGCCGCCAAGGCCTGCGTGCTCCTGCGTCGCGAGCCCGACTACTTCGTGCTCCCCGATCACATCGCCGCGTCCTTGGCCAAGGTCTTCGCCCTGCGGCCGATGGCGGAGTTCGTCGATCCAAAGTGGGCGCAGATCGAGGAGCCGCGCGAGGTCCACGTGTTCTTGTTCGCCGTCGAGGGCGTCAACCCGCGCTGGCGAGCGCGCTGCACCACGGGCGAGTGAGCTGCGGGCAAGTGAGCCGCAGCGCCTCAGCCGGGCTCACAGGCGAACGCGGCCAGCACCAAAGCTGAGCTCGTCGCGCTCGCTGAGGTAGTCGTCGAGCAGCGCGCGATCGGCCGCGGACATCTGCTCGAAGCGCACGCCGACCCACTCGAGCGGGCCGTACTTGCGGCGATGCACGACCTCGGCCAGCGCGCACAGGTTGCGGCCGCGCTCGGGCAGCGGCACCGCGAGCCAGGAGAAGCGGTGATCCAGGCCTTGCTCGCCCGCTTGCCTGTCCTTGGGGCGCACGCGCAGCAGCGACATCCCATGCCGAGAGAGATCGACGACCATGAAGCCCTCCAGGGCCCCTGCCTCGGCCCCAGGGGCCACGAAGCTGCCGATCACGTGGCGAGCGTCATCGCGTCGCTCGCTGCCCTCGCTGATGGAGATCGCGCTCATCCTCACCACGCTGCACCAAGAAATTGGGATGCACAAAAACGAGCCAAAATCGTAGTGTCCCGGACGTGAAGGAATCACCCCTAAAGAAAACTCTAGGAGCCGTATTCACCACCCTCGTGCTCTTCGCCTGCAAGGGCGAGGCTAGCAAGGATGCCAAGGCGGACGCCAAGGCGGAGCCGCTGCCCATCCCGCCCAAACCCTCGAACGGCGCGCCTGTCGCCGCCGAGTTCGTGAAGTTCGTGGGCGAAGGCGAAGGCCGCGGCGTCGAGCTCCACCTCTACAACTTCGACGACAAGCCGGCCCTCGGCTACGTCGTGCTCGCGCGCTACTACGCCGGCGACGAGCTGCTCGAGGTCAAGGCCGGCACGCCCTTCGCCTCCGACTCGGACTTCACCTCGCTCGCAGGAGCCAAGTACGAGTGCGAGCCCAAGGCCCACGCGACCGTCGAGCTCGACGGGCGCGCGCTCTCGGTCCCGGCCACGGCCACCCGCGCGGAGGTGCTGGTCAGCAAGGTCGACACGACCGGCGGCGAGACGCTGTGGAGCCAGGAAAACTGGAGCGAGTGGCCGGCGGGCTGAACCCGCGGCTTCGTCAACGGTAGGGCGCGCTCGCGGCTGCCAGCAGCGCGCCCTCGAAGCCGCGCAGCTGCTCGGCGATGCGCGCCAGACCTCGGCGACGCCGACGACCCTCGCCCGCGCCGTGCTTGGCCTCGGGATCTCCGATCGTCCACCGCAGGGTCTCCCCGATCCCCGCGTCGCGCAGGCCGAGGTCCTCCAGGCGGCGGCGCTCGGCCTCGGGCAGCTCCTCGAGGCGGTGGACCCACTCCCAGGCCGAGCGCAGCGCGACCTCTGCGTCGAACTCCTGACCCTCGATGGCGCTACACACCAGGCGCGCGTCGGCGACCAGCGCAGCGAGGCGCGGGCCGAGGCTCTCGAGCTCGGCGCGCACCTCGGCGTCGAGCAGAGCCATGCGCGCAGCCGAGTCTCGCTCCTTGATCATCCGCCCCGCCCACACCCCCACGGGCGCGAGCAAGGTCATCCCCATGGCCGAGGACATGATCAGGTCGAGCATCGGATATTCGTGACTCGAGGCCGGGGCGACCGTGGCCGTGAGCGCGGCCAGGAGCAGCGAGGCCCCGCCCCAGCTCGAGAGCACGGCGATCTGGAGCGCCAAGGTGCGCCGCCGGATCCGTCGCTCTGCGAGGCCGCGATCGTCCGAGCCAGGGACCACGCCCATGACCTCGATCCGCGTCAGCGATCCCGCCACGAGCTCGACAATATCAAATCCCCTTGTGTCCTCGCCCAGTATCCACGCAAGATCACCCGGGCATGTCCAACGACGAGTACCCGATCCCGGAAGACTTCGCGCACCTCGGCGAGACCGACTTCATGCGCGTATTCGAGCATCCCGGTCGCAGCGTGGTCCTCGCCGTCCGAAAAGCAGGCACCGCATTCCCCCTCGAGGATGTCACCGCCGTCCATCGAGCGATCACCACCTTTGGCTATACCGAGACCTGGGGGCTGATCTTCGACACGCGCCCGGTCACGGGCAACAGCGACCCTCGCTTCGAGGAGGCGATCACCCGGGTCAATGATGCATTGCTGCGCCACTTCAGCCGCATGGCCGTGCTGGTCCGCTCGGCCATTGGACAGCTCCAGGCCGAGCGCCTCGTCATCCCCGGCGAGCGCATGTTGGTGACCGCCGACTTCGACGCGGCCCTGAATTTCGTCGCACCGAACAGCGATCCGAGCGCCCAGAACTGATACCTTCCGCCGCGATGCGCAACGCATGCAGCCCCCTGCTCGCCCTCGCCTTGCTCGCCCTGCCCGCTCTCGGCGGATGCAACAAGCAGCGCTACGAGCTCGACACCAAGTCGCCGGCCAACGCCGGCCGCGTCGAGATCGTGCTGACTGTCGACAAGACGGGCAACGGCGACATTAGCCTTACCTTCGAACACCTCGCCCCGCCCCAGCACATCGACGAGTCGCTGAGCGCCTACGTCGTCTGGGTCGAGAGCGCCGGCAAGGACGCCCACAAGCTCGGCGTGCTCCGCTACAAGCCCAAGAAGCGCACCGGCGAGCTCGAGGCGACCTACTCCCAAGACAAGATGAAGATCATCGTGACCCTCGAGGAGGACACCAACGTCGACGCGCCCACGGGCGCGCGGGTGCTCGAGGCCGAGGTCGTCGCGCCCAAGCCCTGAACCATGCGCGCGCTGGTCCACGCCGGCGAGCCGCCGACCCTGCGGCTGCTCGACGACGCGCCAGAGCCCACACCGGGCGCGGGCGAGGCCCTGGTCCACGTCCGCGCCGCGGGGATCTGCGCCACCGACCTGACCGTGCTCCGCGGCTACGCCGACTTTCGCGGGGTCATGGGCCACGAGTTCGTCGGCCGCGTCGATCCGAACGACGCCGATCCCAGCCTCGCCGGGCGCCGGGTCGTCGCCGACATCAACCTCGGCTGCGGGCGCTGCCGCGACTGCCTCGCGGCCGACGGCCACCACTGCGCGGCCCGGCGCGTGCTCGGCATCCGCGGCGCCCCCGGGGCCTTCGCCGAGCGCCTGTGCGTCCCCCGAGACCGCCTCGCGCCCGTCCCCGACGACCTCGACGACGAGCGCGCCGTGTTCGCGGAGCCCCTCGCCGCCGCCCTCCATGTCCTCGACGAGCTCGAGAACGTAGCCGTCGATGAGCCGATCGCGGTGATCGGCGACGGCAAGCTCGGCCTGCTCGTGACCATGGCCCTCGCCGACGCCGGGCGGCCGGTGCTGCTCGTGGGCCACCACGCCGACAAGCTCGCCCTCGCCCGCGCGGCCTCGCCCGACGCCCGCCTCGAGCTCCGCCTCGAGTCGGAGCTCGCCAGCATGGGCGAGAGCCACCGCCGCCAGCTCGCGGCAGTGATCGAAGCCAGCGGCCACCCCTCGGGTCTGGCCCTCGCCATCGCCCTCGCTCGCCCGCGCGGCCTGGTGATCCTCAAGACCACCGTCGCCGCGCCGATCCCCCTCGACGTCTCCGCCGTGGTCGTCCACGAGCTGCGGCTGATCGGCTCGCGCTGCGGGGACGTGCGCCGCGCGTTGGCTCGGATGGCCACCGGGGGTCTGGATCCGCGGCCGCTGATCGCCGGGCGCTACCCGCTCATATCGGGCCTGGATGCCATGCGTGCGGCCAAAGAGCGCGGGGCCCTGAAGATCTTGCTGACCTGCGACGATTCTCCACGCCCCCGCGCCCCCCAAAGCTGATACGCTCGCAGCGTGCGTCAACCCACGGACGTCGGTACCTACGGCCCGACGGAGCTCGCCCTCGGCTGGGAGCGCGCCCTGGTCGGACCTGCCCGCGATCGCCCCCTCGCCCGCGCCGTCGTCGGCACCTTTGGGCTGATCCTCGGCGCGAGCTCGGGCATGTTCCTCGGCGGCATGGTCGGTGTCGCGATCGCCATGGCAGTACTACCCATGGCCCCACAGCTGGCATTCTTCATCGTGCTGTTCACGACGCTCAGCTGCGCCTCGGCCGGCGCGGTGATCGGACCGCGCGTCCTCCAGCGCGAAGCCTTCGACGACTGCTGATCCAGCACCGGGACCTCATGCCTACCATCACCTTGCGCCAAGGCGACGACCTCACCTCCATCGCCCAAGCCAACGGCTTCGACCCGGCGACGATCTGGGATCACCCCGACAACGCCGAGCTCCAGGAGCTGCGCAGCAACCCCCACGCCCTGCTGCCTGGCGATCGCTTGGTCGTGCCCAAGCGCGAGGAGCGTGAGGAGCCCGTGGCCACCGGGACGTCCAAGACCTTCTACCTGAGCACCGGCCCCGTGAAGCTGCGCCTGCGCCTGACCAAGCACGGTCAGCCCCGCGCCGGCGAGGCCTTCGAGCTCGAGTTCGAGGATCAAAACACGATCTCGGGCAGCACCGACGGCGACGGCTGGATCGACCAGGTCATCCCCCACGACGCCAAGCGGGTGACCCTGCGCCTCGGCGAGGACGGCAGCGAAGAGCACCTCCTCGACCTCGGCCACCTCGATCCCCACGACTCGCCCTCGGGCATCCAGCAGCGCCTGCGCAACCTCGGCTACTACATGGACGAGATCGACGGCAAGCTCGGGCCGATGAGCAAGGCCGCCGTGCGGGCCTTCCAGGAGGCCGAAGGCCTGAGCGTCGACGGTGTCCCTGGCCCAAACACCCTGGCCAAGCTCTACGAAGTCTACGGCGGCTGAGCGGGGCGGGGCGGCGCAGGCGGAGCGGCGCAGGACAGCTCGGCCGAGCCTCACATTGGCGCGCGAAGGTCGAGCGCAGGGCCGCTACTGCCCCGACACGTAGTTCGCCTCTTTGTTGCGCCGCGTCGTGTAGGAGTCGCCAAAGTTGCGCAGGTTCGAGGTCGCGCCGGCCCAGTCCTGGGTGGTGACCTGCTTCCAGAAGTTCGGCGTGCGCCCAGCCAAGCTGCCGTACTGAAAGGTCACCGAGGCGATCACGGTCTGCCACTTGGGATCGAGGCAGCCGAACTTCATGGTCGAGGCGTTGTTGTAGGCGCTGATCAGCGAGCTCGTGGCCTGCTTCTTCGCGGCCTCGTTGATCTGCTCGGCCTCGGCCGCGGTGATCGTCAGCGGGTTCGCGTCGAGGAAGTTCTTGGCGACCATGCCCTGCTTGCCCAGGTAGGGCGTGAAGCGCTCGATCAGCGTCTCCGAGAGGCCCAGGCCGCGGAGGTCGGAGACGTTGCGCGCGCCGAGGTCGAAGCCCGAGCCCACGGTCGCGCCGCTCATCGAGTTGGCCGCGTCGGGGACGTTGGCCTGGAGCACGCTGCCCTCGAGCTCGTGGATGAAGTGCCAGTCGATCTGCGGCTCCTTGTGCTCGTCCTTGGTGCACTTGCCCTGGACGCAGTCCTCGTCCGCGGGCGTGTCCTCGACCAGCTCTTCCTCTTCCTCTTCCTCTTCCTCGACGTCGGGCTCGACCTCTGGCGGGTTGCTGACCGGCTCGGGCTTGTGCAGGGGGACCGGCGGGGCCTCGGTCTTGGTCGGGCTCCAGTTCGACTTGTCGCGCTCGTTGAAGCAGACCTGGCAGGTGCCCGGCTCGCGGATCCCAGTGATCCGCGCGCGCCCGTATTGGTCGAGGCTGCCGGTGCGGATGCTGCCGTCGGGCAGGCGGATGCGGAACGGCTCGAAGGGCACGGGGTTGTCCTCGGCGTCGAGCAGCTCGATGGCCACGGTGTAGGTGTCGACCGGCTCGCGCTCGTCACCGCCGCCATCGTCCTCGCTGTCGACCTCGCGGCGCTTGCCCGCGAAGGCCTGGCGCTGGAGCATGCGGATCGTCAGGCGACCGCGCTCGAGCATGCGGATGATCTGCTGGCGCTCGTCCTCGGCCCCGTGCCCGCGCGAGAGCAGGCCAAAGCTCAGCCGGCGCAGGACCTCGCGCTCGCTCGCGCTTTGCAGCGTGCGGATGAAGCGGGCGGCCTCGGCCAGCGAGAGCACGCCCGCGCGCTGCCCTCGCTGGGGATCGAAGCCGCTGTGGACTTCGAGCTGATACTCGTGCGCGCCGCGATTGATCCGCTCGTACATGGGGCTACCAGGCTGGGCGAGCATAACAAACTCGACACCCCCTCGGGCGCCCTGCCGCCCCGCGCTCCCTCGGCCTGACGGACCCCTCGGGGCGGATTTGGCGGATTGCGCGCACCCCCAACCAGCCCCACGACCAGGGCGACCACCGCGAGCACGCCCCCCAGCGACCAGCCACCGGCGATATCGGCCGCCGGTCCATGACGAGCATGGACCTTTGATTTTCGGGGCACCGAGCAAGCGCCCGATGCCTCGCCCTCGGGGCCTCGTCAGGGTTGGTTGAGGCGCCCCGTGATCCGCAGGAGCAGGCCACGCGGCAGCAGCCCCCCGGAGCGGACCAGGAGCTTGTTGATCAACCCCGGCACCGCCATGCGCTCGCCCCGGAGCATCGCCTGGTAGGCGTGGCGAGCGACGTCCTCCGAGCTCGCCACGACCCCGCGCTCGAACAGCGCACTCTTGGCGTTGCCCGCGACCGCGCCGAACTCCGTCGCCGTCGGCCCCGGGCAGCTGACCGTGACGCTCACCCCGGTGCCCGCGAGCTCGTGGGCCAGGGCCTCGCTGAAGTGATTCACGAAGGCCTTGCTGGCGTAGTAGGTGGCCATGTAGGGCCCAGGCTGGAAGCCTGCGGTGGACCCGAGATTGAGGATCCGCCCGCGGCCTCGCTCGACCATCCCCGGCAAGAGCAGCCGGGTCAGGTGGACCAGGGCGCGGATGTTGACGCTGATCTCCTCGAGCTCGCGCGCGAGCGCGAGCTCGGCGAAGGCCCCGCTCGTCCCAAAGCCGGCGTTGTTGACCAAAAACTCCGGGTCCAGCCCCTCCCCGGCCAGCGCCGCCGCGATCGCGTCGGGGGCCTCGGGGTCGCTCAGATCCATGGCCAGGGGCAGCGCCGTGATCGAGTGGGCGGCCTCGAGCTCGTCGGCGAGCTCGCGCAGCCGAGCCTCGCGGCGGGCGACGAGCACGAGGCCGTGGCCGTCCGCGGCGAACAGTCGGGCGAGCTCGCGGCCCAGGCCCGCCGACGCGCCGGTGATGACTGCGACTGGCTGACGCTCGCGCTGATCTTCCACCAACGCTGGCTAGCACAGCCCCCCGAGCACGACCAGCCCAAGCCGGGGCTCAGAGCCCGCCCAGGCCCATGAAGCGCTCCATGTCGATGGCCTCGAGCTGCTCGCGACCCATCGCGCCAGCGTGACCAAAGGCCGCTCGAGCCTCCGCGTAGCCGGCCTCGACGCCCACCTGGTCCCCCTTGGCCATCGCCACGCGCATGGTCAACAACCCAAACTCGCCTCGCTCGAGCGCCGTCGCATCAGTCTCCTCGCTGAGCGCCCGCGCTTGCGCGATCCAGGCCGCGGCGGCCTCGACTCGCCCGCGGACGAGCTCGAGCCTGGCCTTCTTGAGCAAGGTCGACATCACCTCGTCTTGCGTCGTTCCGGCGCTGCCCGAGAGGATCTCGAGGGTCGTGTCGCAGGCAGCCATGGCCTCGTCATAGCGCCCGAGCAAGGTCAGCGCTTCGGCCCTGGTCGTGTACAGCATGCCGCGGAGGATCAGCGGGAACTCCCCCTCACCCGACAGCGCGATCGCCTCGTCGATCGCCTCGAGCGCCTGCGCACCGTCGCCGCGCTTGATGTTCAGCGTGGCCAGGTTGCCCAGCAAATAGATCCGCGATCCCTCGCTCTTGGCGATCTGCTCGAGGATCCCCTTGGCGCGCTCGAGCGCGTCGCGGGCCACGTCGAAGCGATCCACCGCGAGGGCGGCGCTCGCCATGTTCGACAGCGCGCTCGCCATCTTCCGGCTCTCGCCGCCATAGATCGCCTCGGTCCCGTCCACGACCTCGCGCAGCAGCGCCAGGGAGACCTCCGCGTGGCCGTCCTCGAGCTCGAAGATCCCCATGGAGGTCTTGGCCACCAAGATCCGCGGGTGCTCCTCACCAACGTGCTCGCTCCAGATCTCCACCGCCTGACGCACGTACTCGCTGGCCTCTTTGGTGCGGCCGGCGTTGCGCAAGGCCGCGCCGATGTTGTGCAGCGAGTCGCCCACGTACATCGAGCGCTCGCCATAGACCTCGGCGTAGAGGTCTCGCGCGCGCTCGTAGAGGACTACGGCCTCCTCTCCACGCCCGCGATTGGAGATGGCCAGGCCGTAGTTGTTCAGCAGCATCGCACGGACGGCCGGCGGGTCCCCGGCGCGCTCGAGCAGGCTGTTGCCGACCACGTACCACAGCTCGAACACCTGCTCTTGCTCCTGCTGCCTGGCCACGGAGAGCAGCCCGGACGCCGCCCGGACGGCGAGCGCGTCCTCGCCCCCCGCAACCGCCACCGAGAAGGCAGCGCGGAGCTCGGCCTCGGCCTCGACCTCGGCCTCGCTGTCGTCGGCGACGCGCCCGAGCTCGTAGTGGGCCTCGGCCTGAACCGGCGCGTAGCCGAGCTCGTCCGCCGCGATCAGGGCGCCCTCACCGAGGGTCCGCGCCTCGTCGAGGCGCCCGGTGATGCGCAGCAAGCCGACGCGATCGAGGCTGCTCTCGATCATCGTCAGCGAGGCCCGGGCCTCGACGCCGCTGGGCGGCAGCGCGCGCGCGGACAGGGTCTCACGATCGGCGCAGGCGTCGAGGTCGTCGAGGCTGCGGACCAGCGCGCCGGCGTTGTCGAGCACCTCCACGTCCGCGTCCTCGAGCACCGTCAGCACCTCGCCAAAGCGACGCAGCCGCCGGTCGAGGCAGAGCATCCGACGGTCGAGGAGCTCCTCCGACTGAACCCCGCGCACGCGGGTGTCCTCGCAGGCCTCGACCTGCGCCTCGAGGTAGCGCCCTCGCCACGCATCGAGGCTCGCCAGGGTCCGCGCGGCCGTATCCTCGGCGTAGGGGCGCTCGACCCCCGCCAGCGCCTCGCGCACGCGATCCCGACGCGCGTCGGTCCACAGCGCGGCGAAGGCCTGCTCATCGGCCTGGCAGACCTCACCCTCACCCTCGCCCTCGCCCCGCAGCGCAAAGCCCAGCACCGCGGCCACGGCCACGGCCACGGCCCCACCGGCGAGCGCCCAGACCCGGCGCCGACGCGGAGGCTCGAGGGCGTCGAGCAGCGCCTGCATCGAAGGGAAGCGCTCCTCGGCCTCGTTCGAGAGCGCGCGCTCGAGGGCCGCGCGGACCCGGCGCTCCAGCTCGATGCCCCGCGGCGGCTCGCGCAGGTTGCCCTGGATCACCGCGAACATCACCTCCTGGACGCTCTCTCCCCCAAAGGGTCGCTCACCGCAAAGCGCCTCCCACATCGCCACGGCGAAGGCGAACTGATCCGTGCGCGCCTCGACCCCGACGCCGGAGAATTGCTCGGGCGCCATATAGGCCGGCGTCCCCAGGAACGAGCCGGTCTGGGTGACCTTCGAAGACAGCGTGATCGGAGACGAGCTCGACATCTCCGGCTCGACCGACGCGCTCGACTCGGCCGCGTCGTCCTCGAGCCGCGCGAGGCCAAAGTCCGCCACCGCCACCCGCCCGCGCTCGTCCATCAGCACGTTCGCCGGCTTGAAGTCGCGGTGGACCAAGCCCGCCTCGTGAGCCGCCGCCAGGCCCATCCCCGCCTGGCGAAACACCGGCCAGACCTCGGCGAAGGGCCGCGCCGCGTTGCCCATCCAGTCCTGCAGATCCCCCCCGGCGATGAACTCCATCGCCAGCCAGACCTGCCCCTCGTGGGTGCCAACGTCGTGGATCACGACCACGTTCGGGTGCGAGAGCTTGGCCATGGCCTTGGCCTCGCGCTGGAGCCGAGCCGCCGCCAGCTGCCGGTTGCGGCCCTTGGGGCGCAGCAGCTTGAGCGCGACCTTGCGATCCAGCTCGGGGTCGTAGGCCTGGTAGACCACCCCCATCCCGCCCTCGCCCAGGCGCTCGATGATCACGTAGCGGCCGACGCTCGCGCCACGCCCGAGCGGGCCCTCGAGCGGCGCCGCGAGGTCATCGGGCAAGCCCACGAGGGTATCGTCGAGATCCCCCTCGGCGCTCCCGAGCTCCCCGCCACCTTCCTGAGAGAGGTCGTCGGGTACCCCCTCGATGGTCTCGATGTCGGCCTGAGTCCCGGTCACGAAGCAGGCCAAGCATACCCGAAGACTCGTGAGCTCCCCGCAGCGGGGTCCGCTCACCGACAGGCGCTGGGCGAGCGCCCCCACTTTCGGCCGCCGAGATTGGCAGCCGACCCAGATCTTCGTGCTAGCGTGATCACCGTGCGTCGCCCCTGGCCCGCTCTCATCGCCACCGCCGCCATTGCTCTGCTTTTGGTCGGCCTATTTTTGTTCAGGGCCCTGACCACAGAAACAAAAGCACCCGCTCGTTCTGGTGCCCGCGTCTCCGAGTCCGATCTCGAACGCCACGCCTCGGATCCCGGCACACGTACCCCCAAGCCAGTACGCGCCCTGGACGCCCCGAACGCCCCGGACGCCACCGCCACACCCGCGCCCACGGACCAAGATACAAACCCGGCAAAGGACGAGCGCGCGCAGGCCGACGAAGTCCGCGCCAAGCTCGCCTCCGCGAGGCGAGAGCAGCAGGCCAAGGCCGACGCCAACTCGACCGCCGACGGCCAGCTCGAAGACCTCATCGGCCTCGACCCCGAGCTGCTCGAAGCTTTCTCCACAGACTTCATGCCCCTCGCCGACGAGTGCATCACCGCGGCCCGAGAGCGCGACCCCCAGCTCACCGGCATGCTCGCCGTCGAGGTCGACCTCTCGGGAGATCCAGCGGTGGGTGGCGCCGTCGAGCGCGTCGACTTCCCCGAGCAAAACGAGATCCACGAGGACGAGCTGAAGACCTGCGTCCGCGAGACGGCCCTGAGCATGGTCCTGCCGGAGCCCGCCAAGCCCGGCCAGGAGCGGATGATGCTGACCATGCCGATCGGCGAAGAGAGCTGAGAGTCTGTGACTCTGAGCTCACCGGCCGCCATCAGTACGCACGCACACCCATGAAGCGCGCGAGCATGAGCGACTCCCGCCTGTCGACGCCCATCGCCCCAGCGTGACCAAAGGCCGCCCACGCCTCGGCGTACCCAGCCTCGACCCCAGCCGCGTCCCCCCTCGCCATCGCCACGCACATGCTCAACATCCCGAGGTCCCCGCGCATGACGGGGAGCGTGTCGACCTCCTCGACCATGGCCCGGATCTGCGTCAGCCAGGTCGCCGCCGCCTCCGGTCGTCCCCGGCGCAGCTCGAGTCGCGCCTTCTCGAGCAGGGCCTCCATCACCTCGCCGCCGTCGGTGTCGGGGTTGTCCGCGAAGATCTCGAGGCCCCGATCATAGGCGGCCATGGCCTCGTCGTAGCGCCCGAGCATGGCCAGCGCGTCGCCCCGAGTCGTGTGCAGCTGGCCGCGGAGCAAGATCGGGAGCGGCTCCCCCTCGGCGAGCGCGATCGCCTGATCGATCGCCTCCAGCCCCCGCGCGCCCTCCCCCCTCGAGATGTCGAGGCCGGCCAGGTTCCCCAGCACGTAGAGCTGCGATCCCTCGCTGTCCGCGAGCGTCTCGAGGATCTCCTTGGCGCGCTCGAGCGCGTCACGGGCCTCATCGAAGCGACCCACCGCGAGCGCGGCGCTCGACATGTTCGACAGCGCGGTCGCCAGCCGCTTGCTCTTGGGCCCGTAGATCACCGCATAGCTGTCCACGACCTCGCGCAGCAGCACCAGCGCGCTCTCGGCGTGGCCGATCTTCATGTCGAAGACGGCCATGGAGGTCTTGCCCACCATGATCCGTGGGTGCTCCTCGCCGACGTGCTCGCTCCAGATCGCCACCGCCTCGGCGATGCTCTCCCGAGCCTCCTCGGTGCGGCCGAGACCATAGAGCACCATCCCGATGTTGTGCAGCGAGTCCGCGACCGGCATCGAGCGCTCCCCCTCGACCTCGGCGTAGAGCTCGCGCGCGCGTCGCTGCAAGACGACGGCCTCCTCCCCGCGGCCGCGATTGGAGAAGGCCAGGCCGTAGTTCATCAACAGCATCGCCCGGCTGCGGGGCGGATCCCCGGCGCGCTCGAGCAGGCCGTCGCCGATCATGTACCAGAGCTCGAGGGCGTCATCCCGCCCCTGCTGCCTGGTGACGGTGAGCAGCCCCGCGGCAGCCCGGGCGGCGAGCTCCTCCTCGCCGTCCACGAAGGCCAGCGAGAAGGCCTCGCGGAGCTCGGCCTCGGCCTCGACCTCGGCCTCACGATCGTCCATCACGCGCCCGAGCACATAGTGCGCCTCGGCTCGATCCGGCGCGTAGCCGAGCTCGTCTGCGGCGATCAGCGCGGCCTCTCCAGCCGCCTGGGCCCTCTCCAGCCGCCCCGCGGTGCGCAGCAGCTCCACGCGATCGAGGCTGGCCTCGAGCGCCGCCAACGCGATCCGCCCTTCCACACCGCTGGGAGGCGGCGTTCGGGCAGAGAGGGTCTCACGATCCGCGCAGGCCTCGAGGTCGTCGAGGCTGCGGACCAGCGCATCGGCGTTGTCGAGGACCTCCACGTCCGCGTCCTCGAGCACCCTCAGCACCTCGCCGAAGCGCCGCAGCCGACGGTCCAGGCATAGCACGCGGCGATCGAGCAGCTCCTCCGACTGGACCCCGCGCACGCGGGTGTCCTCGCAAGCCTCGACCCGCGCCTCGAGGTAGCGCCCCCGCCAAGCCTCGAGGCTCGCCAAGGTCCGCGCGGCCGTGTCTTCCGCGTAGGGACGCTCGACCGCCGCCAACGCCTCGCGTACGCGATCTCGGCGCGCGTCGGTCCACAGCGCGGCGAAGGCCTGATCATCGGCCTGGCAAACCTCACCCTCGCCCTCGCCCCGCAGCGCAAAGCCGAGCGCCGCAGCCACCACCACCGCCATCGCGCCGCCAGCGAGCGCCCAGACCCGGCGCCGAAGCGGGGGCTCGAGGGCGTCGAGCAGCGCCTGCATCGAAGGGAAGCGCTCCTCGGGATCATTCGAGAGCGCGCGCCCGAGGGCCGCGCGGACCTGGCGATCCAGCTCGATGCCCCGCGGTGGCTCGCGCAGGTTGCCCTGGAGCACCGCGAACATCACCACCTCGACGCGGCCGCCGCCAAAGGGCCGCTCGCCGCACAGCGCCTCCCACAGCGCCACGGCGAAGGCGAACTGATCCGCGCGCGCGTCGACCCCCGCGCCAGAGAATTGCTCGGGCGCCATATAGGCCGGCGTCCCCAGAAACGAGCCAGTCTGAGTGACGCGTGAAGACAGCGTGATCTGGGTCGCCGTCGGGATCTCCGGCTCGACCGACGCGCTCGACTCGGCCGCGTCTTCCTCGAGCCGCGCGAGACCAAAGTCCGCCACCGCCACCCGCCCGCGCTCGTCCAGCAGCACGTTCGCCGGCTTGAAGTCGCGGTGGACCAAGCCCGCCTCGTGAGCCGCCGCCAGGCCCATCCCCGCCTGGCGAAACACCGGCCAGACCTCGGCGAAGGGCCGCCCCGCGTCACCCATCCAGTCCTGCAGATCCCCCCCGGCGATGAACTCCATCGCCAGCCAGACCTGACCGTCGTGGATGCCCACGTCGTGGATCACCACCACGTTGGGGTGCGAGAGCTTGGCCATGGCCTTCGCCTCGCGCTGGAGCCGGGCCGCCGCCAGCTCCTGGTCGCTCCCCTTGGGGCGCAGCAGCTTGAGGGCGACCTTGCGATCCAGCTCGGGGTCGTAGGCCTGGTAGACCACCCCCATCCCGCCCTCACCGAGGCGCTCGATGATCACGTAGCGGTCGACGCTCGCGCCACGCTCGAGCGGGCAAGTCAGGACCTCACCGGGCGCCTGCTCCTCCCTGCCCTCGGCGATCGTCTCGATGTCGGCCTCGGCGCCCATCTCGGCACCAGCCAAACATAGCTGAAACCCCGACGTTCATGGCTAGCCAACGCGGCTGCTAGACCTGCGCGTGGCCGCCCTGACAGCCAGTGTCTGAACCTGCCCCCCCCGTACCTCGCTCAGGCCGTGCCGCCCTCACCAGCGTCATCGATGGCGGTGACGAAGCCAGCGACGCGCGCCGCGACCTCGCGCGCGGCGAGCACCGGGGCCATGTGCCCGAGCTCGGCGAACTCGACCTGCTCGACACGAGCCGCGGCGGCCTCCTGCCAGCAGCGCGCGAGGGCCTGGGCGCAACGCCGCCCGGCCAGGGTCGACTCGGCGCCGGACATGGCCAGCAGCGGCAGGTGCCCGAGGGCCTCGGCGTAGCGCGAGCCGGGGATCTCGTCCAAGGTGGTCTCGCGGACCTCCTCGAACATCTTGCGTCGCGCTCGCAGCCAGCGCCCGCGCTCGTCCTCACCGAGCTCCGCCCACGCCCCAGCGCCGCTCCAGTAGTCGACGAAGCGCTCGAGCCAGGCCTCGCTGCCGCCGAAGTCCTCGGCCAGGAAGCGCCCGTCGGCGTCGTAGTTCTCGAGCTCGCGGACCGCCGCCGCGTCTTTGGGATCCTCGCTCGCGCGCAACACCCCAAAGCAGGTCGGCTCGAAGAGCGACAGCGAGCGCAGGCGCTCGGGCCGACGCAGGCCCACCGCCAGACCCACGCGGCCGCCGTAGGAGTGGCCGACGAGATCCACGGGGCCCTCGACCAGCGCGAGCACGGCCTCGGCGAGATCGACGTCCCGCGCCGTGGTGAACGGGCCCGGCCCCGGCCAGTCATCGGTCTGCCCATAGGCGATCAGATCCGGCGCGAGGACCTGATAGCCGCGCGCGCTCAACATCTTGCCCAGGCGCCGCCACTGCAGGCCCGACAGCCCGGTGCTCCCCAGGCAAAGCGCCGCCCGCCCGCCCGGCTCCCCCCAGCGGTGTATGGCCGCTCTCAGCCCCCCGAGTTCGATGAATTGCGGCCCGCTCGATTCTCGACTCATGCGTCCAGGCTATGCCCTCAGCGGCGCCGTCGCCAGCCAAACAGCCCAATCAGCAGCAGCGCGCCCACGCTCCCGCCAAAACCCCGCGCCGGCTCGACGCTCGCGCAGTCGCAGCCCTCGCCGCTGCCAAAGGCGTCGTCGCGGAAGCCACCGTCGTCGTCGGATCCAGCGTCAGCGCCAGCCTCATCGGCGACATCCGCCGCGTCGTCCTCTCCGCTCTCGCCGCTCTCGCCGGTGGCCTCGGGCACGCAGTAGCCGTCGGTGCAGATCAGGCCGGGGTCGCAGCCCCCGCCCATGGTGCACTCGCAGCCGAGGCTGCCGACGTTGCACAGCCCGCCCTCGGAGTCGCCGTCGATGTCGGGATCGGGGCCGTCGTCGCTGGTCCCCGTGGTCGTGCCGCCCTCGTCGGTGCTCGTCTCGCCGCTGTCGGTCGTCGTCTCGCTGCCGTCGTCGGAGCTCGTGTCGTCGTCGCCGCCGAGGTCCATGATGCACTCGCCCGGCGCCTGGGTGATGTTGATGTCCGCGCCGTAGTAAAAGCGCAGGATGTCCTCGTAGTCGTAGCTGTTGTCGTTCTCGAGGCAGCGCGCGCCCCACTGCGACATGCAGCCGCGGTTTTGCCCGTAGCCCACGTCGCCCACGTCGAACACCCAGCCCAGCGCGGTCTGCTCGACGTCGTCGCCGGTCTTGCCCTCGTTGTAGGTGACCCAGCCCTCCGTGCCCACGCCGGGGGTGCCCACGCAGCTCGGCGCCGCGGTGTTGGGATCGCCGGCCACGTAGAAGGCGTAGGTCAGCACGTCGTTGTAATTGACATAGAGCCCGCTGGTCTCCTCGACGGCCTGGTAGGCCTTGGCGCTGGGCTCGGCCGAGCAGGTGTAGACCTGGCAGCCCTGGCTGTCGCACACGCTCCCGGAGTTGGCCATGTAGTAATAGGCCACGGAGCGCGCGGCGATCGCCTGGGCCTTGAGCGCCTCGAGGTTGGCCCCGCCGTTTTCACAGGTGATCACATGGGGCAGGTAGTCCGTCTCCATGTCGATCGTGCCCACCCCCTCGACGACGATGGAGCAGTAGGCGCTGTCGGGCGCGGGGACCGAGTAGCCGGTGCCGGGGGTGTAGTCGAAGCGAAAGTGCTCCTCGTCCTCGCTGGGGGTGCAGGCCAGGCCAACGCCAAAGGCGAAGCCAACGATGACGACGAGAGGAACCAGGATCGAGCGCTTCATGACGGCCAAATGGTCGCACGAGCCTCGCCGCGGGCGAAAGCCATTCGCGCTGCCCCGAGGTTTCGAGTTTGCGACACGCACCGAACCCCAGCGGGGGCCCGGCGGCTTGGTCTCGACCGCTGGCCGCGCTCACGGCGGAGCGGGCCGTTGACCTGGCCGCAGCGCGTGCGGCCGCGGGCGCTCACTGGCCCGTGAGCACCCGCGCCGGATCCGTCCGCGCCGCTCGGCCCGCGGGCAGCGCGGCCCCGGACACGCACGAGCCGACCGCGAAGCCGAAGGCCGCGACGATCAGCGCCCAGTGGAACTCGAAGTAGGTCTTGGGCTTGTAGGGAAAGTCGGGGAGATAGCTGCCCGAGACCCAGTCGAAGAGCGCCGCCGCTCCCATGGCAGTGAGCACCCCGACGGCCCCAGCCAGCAAGCCGACGATCGCGGCCTCGCCCAGGATGATCCGCCGAATGTCCCGACGGCTCGCGCCGATCGCTCGCATGATGCCGATCTCGCGCTGGCGCTCGTACACCAGCATGAAGAACACGTGCATGATGTTGACGGCCGCGATCCCCACGATCACCACGCTGACGAAGCCGAACACCATCATGAAGATGGTGATCAGCAGCGCGGCCTGCTCGGCGCCCGTGTCGGTGACGTCGAGCTGGAGGCCCTTGACCGCCGCGGCGACCGCGGCGACGTCGTCCTTGGAGCGGATCTGGAGCACCGCCGAGTGGTAGATCTCAGCGGTCTTCTCGCCGCCAAAGTCGACGTTCAGCCGGCGGATGTAACCCACGGGCATGGTCATGCCCAGGTTGATCGCCGTGTCCGAGAAGCCCACGAGCACGCCCCGGGCCTCGTAGGTCATGTCCTTGGCCGAGGCCTCGACCATCGACGCCCCAAAGGTCAGCTCGAAGGTGAAGCCGATCGCGGACTCGGGGTTGATCTTGGGGAAGCCGTGGGCCCGGCGGATCGAGCCGTTGTAGAGTTCGACGATGTGGTTGGAGACGATGATCGGGATGTAGTTGCGACACAGCGGCTGCTCGATCGGCTTGGCCGGCGGGTCCTGGTTGCGCGAGCGCGCCCGCTTGGCCTGGCGCTCCCAGGCCGCGTTCTCCTCGATCCCCCAGCAGTAGGTGTTCTCGCCGTGAGCCTCGACGCACTGCTCGTCGCTCTCGCAGGCCGTCGCCACGGGCAGCGTCTGCCAGCCCTCGTTGAAGTCGCCGGTCCCGGCCTCGAAGTCCTCGAAGGCCCAGTCGCGGTCGATGTCCTCGCGGACCAGGTCAGGCTCGACCCCGTCGGCGATCAGCTCCGCGCGCAGGTTGTTGCCGAACAGCTTCTTGCCGCCGTAGACCATCGAGGGCGCCGTCAGCTTCATCTTGGGGTAGACCTCGACGACGCTGGGGATCGCCCGCAGCTGCTCGACCTTGGCCGCGTCGATGACCTCGTTGGCCAGGGGCACGCGCAGCACGCTGACGTCGAGGTCGAAGCTCTTGGGCACGACCTCGATCTTGTCGAGAGGAAAGATCTCCCCGAGCACGACCTTGCGGACGCCGCTGCCCAGGGCCAGGAAGAAGGTGAAGGCCGCGATCCCGACGACGATGCCCACGGACGCGAGCAAGAAGTGCCGACGGTTGCGCTTGAGGTCGTCGAGGGCGATGCCCAGCAGCCGCGTGGACCTCATGAGTTCGCCCCCCTGCTGCCCTGACCGCTGGCCACGAACTCGGGGCCGGAGACGGGCTGCCAGGCCGACGAGGACTTCGGGGTCTCGGTCAACGAGCGCGAACCGAACTCGCCGGCCCCCTCGACGATGCTCCCGTCGTGAATGCGCACGACCCGCTTGCAGGCCTGCGAGATCATCGCGTCGTGGGTGACGATCACCAAGGTGATGCCCTGCTCCTCGTTGAGCTTGCGGAAGAGATCGAGGATGGCGTGCGCCGTGGACGAGTCGAGGTTGCCCGTGGGCTCGTCGCAGATCATCAGCTTGGGTCGGTTGAAGAGCGCCCGGGCGATGGCCACGCGCTGCTTTTGTCCGCCCGAGAGCGTGAAGGGCATGGCGTCGCACTTGTCCGAGAGCTCGACCTGAGCGAGGACCTCGCGGGCCCGGGCCTCCGCCGCCCTGGCGTCGAGCACCTCCCGGCCGCGGGCGAAGACCGCGGGCAAGCTGACGTTCTCGAGGCAGGTCATGTGCTCGAGCAGGTGAAAGCTCTGAAACACGAAGCCGATGTTTTGGTTGCGATAGTCGCTGATCTCGACGTCACCGAGCGCACGCAAGCGCTTGCCGTCGACCTCGACCTCACCTTCGTAGTCGCTGTCGAGGGCCCCGAGGATGTTGAGCATGGTGGTCTTGCCCGAGCCCGAGCGCCCGACGATGGCCACGAACTCTCCGGGGTCGATCTCGAGATCGACCCCTCGGAGGACCTCATTGACCACCTTTTTGGTGGTGTAGCGCTTGCGGACGCCTCGCAGGCGAATCATCGCGCGAGACGATAGACTATCGGCGACCATGAGCCAAGCGACCGTATTCGACAAGATCCTCGACGGCCAGATCCCCTGCCACCGCGTCTACGAGGACGAGCACGTGCTGTCCTTCCTCGACATCGCACCGCTGTCGCCGGGCCACACCCTGGTGATCCCCAAGCAGCGCCGCGCCTTCCTCCATGAGCTCGATGACGAGGTCGCGGCGGCGATCGGCCGCGTGCTGCCCCGCATCGCCCGCGCCGTCATGTCGGCGAGCGGCGCCAGCGAGTACAACGTGCTGCAAAATAACGGACGCGGCGCGCACCAGGCCGTCTTCCACGTCCACTTCCACATCATCCCCAGGCTCGACGAGCGCGGCCTCGGCGTGGGCTGGACGCCGGGGCAGCTCGAGCCCGAGGCAGCCCGCGAGCTGCTCGCCGCGATGCACAGCGCCCTCGCCTGAGTGACTCCCCCCTCCACCTGCTCGCTCGCGACCACGCGCGGCGTCCCGCTCGCCATCCAAGTCACCATCCAAGTCACGAGCACGGCGCCGCCGCCCCCCGAACACAGGTCCAACCCAGCTCGGGAGGTAGGGCCGAGCCACGCCCGCCCAAGCTTTGCCTGACACACGGTACCGCTCCCCCTCGCTTGCGACTACAATGACAACTGCTAGCGAGAGCGCTGGGGAGACAGGTGTCATGAACCGAGCATTCGACGGACAGCCAAACCAGCCGAGCGCGCCCCCCATCTACGGTATGGGCGCGCCATCCGAGGCCCCTCGGGCCCCACACTACGGCCACGCGGCGCCGCCTCTCTACGGCGCCGCGCAAGGTCACCAGCCCAGCGCGGGGCTCCCTCCCTACGCCCAACTCGATCCCACCAGCGCCGAGCTGCGCGAGCTCAGCGATCAGTCCAACACCTGGCTGCTCGTCGTCGCGATCGGATTTTGGCTCGGTTTTGGCCTGCTCACTGGACCGCTCGGTTGGTACTTCGGCGCGCGCATGCGCAGCAAGTACCGCGCGCTCGGACATCACCCCTGCGCCGCGGCCAACTGGGCCTGGGGGCTGGGGATCGCCAGCTCGCTCTTGAGCCTGTTCGCTATCCTGGCGCTCGTCGCGTTCATCGCCTTCATCGCCGCTGGCCTGCCCCTCTACTAGTGTGCGCGGCCGCCCCTCACCCGCGCGCGCGCAGGCACGCCTCGAGCCCCGCGCGATAGTCCGGGTAGGCGAACTCGACCCCGAGCCGCTCACGAACGCGGCGCGCGTCGACGCGTAGGTTGTCCTGCCAAAAGCTCCGCGCCATCGCGGACAGCTCGGCGTCCTCGAAGGCCACCGCTGGCGGCGGCGGCAGCCCGAGCAGTTGCGCGGCGTAGGCCAGAACCTCGTCGCTCCCGGCCGGGTTGCCGTCGGCGACGTTGAAGGCTCGCCCAGGCCCGGCGCAGCCGTCCGCGAGCGTCAGCGCGGCGGTGAGCACCTCGACGATGTCGTCGACGTGAACGCGGTTGAACACCTTGCCGGCCTTGATCACCCGCCGCGCCCGGCCGCCCTCGACCCGCTCGAGGGCGCTGCGTCCCGGGCCATAGATCCCCGCGAGGCGAAAGACATCGGCCCCGCGCGCCAGCCAGGCGTCCTCGGCGAGGACCCGGCGACGCGCCCGCGCCTTGCTCGGCCGCCGGGGCATGTCCTCGTCGACCCAGGCGCCCCCGTGGTCGCCATAGACCCCGGTCGTCGACAGATAGGCGAGCCAGCGCAGCTGACCGCGCGCGCGCAGCTCGTCGAGCGCTGCGGCGTGCCAGCGCAGCGCAGGATCGACCCGCTCGCCCTCACTCCGCTCGTCCTCTCCCCCCTCCACCTCTCCGGGCATGATCGAGTGCAGCAGGTGCGTGGCCCCACGCAGCGCCTCGCTGCCGGCCGCGTCCAGCGGCCGCTCGCCGTCGAAGGCCACCAGCGACCACCCCTCGCCCACGCCCTCGCGCGCCAGCGCGGCTCGCTTGGCCGCGACGTCGCGGGTCGTCCCGACGATCTCGAAGCCTCGCGTCTCCAGACGCCGCGCGAGGCGGACAGCGCAGTAACCAAGGCCAAAGCAAAACAGGCGCGGCGCGGGCACCCGCCAGATCTAGCAGGTTCGTCGTCTGGCGACAGCCCGCCCGCGCCCGCCAGCTGGCGAGCGACCGCGCACGACCCTCGCGCGCGACCCTTTGCTCGCCTCATCGTCGGACGCTGCCCGAGCACGACGAGCCGCAGTCCATCGAGCCCATGTCGCTGTCTCGATGATCGCCGCCCGAGCCGCCCTTGCCCGGCGCCGGCCCGGTGACCGCCATGCGAATGTCACGGTCGGGTCCGACCGAGAGGCTCGTGCGCACGGGGAGGACCTCGTCGATCTCGCGCAGCTCGAGATCGTGGCGGCTGATCAGCGTGCCCAAGGCGATCGCGCCCTCGAACTTGGACAGCATCGCGCCCAGGCAGCGGTGGTCTCCAAAGCCGAAGGGCATGAAGTCGTAGGGCCGCGGGCGCTTGCCGTAGAAGCGCTCTGGGCGGAATTTATCCGGCTCGACCCAGCGCTTGGGGTCGCGGTGCATCAGCGCCATCACCGTGCCGACCAGCGTGCCCGCCGGCAGGTTCCACTGGCCAAAGGTCCAGGGTCGCGCCAGCCGACGCGTGGTGTAAGGGGCCGGCGTCCGAATCCGCATGGCCTCGTCGAGGACCGCGTTGACGTAGGCGTTGCGCGTGTACGCGGTCGCGTCGTCCTCATCGTCCAGCGTGCTCAGCTCGGCGCGCAGGCGCGCGAGGACCTCGGGGTTGCGAAGCAGGTAGTAGAGCGCCCAGGTCAGGGTGTAGGCCGTGGTCTCATAGCCGGCCATCATCACGCTATAGACGTTGTCACGGATGACCTCGAAGGAGATCTCCTCGCCGTCATCGAAGCGCCCGAGCGCGAGGGCGTCGACCACCGCCGACGCGGAGCCCCCCTCCCGTCGCGCCCGCGCCACCGCGCGGACCAAGAGCGGCTCGAAGCGCCGCGCGGCCTCGCGGAAGCGGTGATAGGGAAGCAGGCCACCGAGCGAACGCTGCGTCTGCCGAGCGACCAAGAAACTCGGGTGGATCGCCGACGTCACCTCGGTGGCCGCCTCGGTCAAGATGTCCTCTTCGCTCTCGCTGCGCGGATCGAAGAGCACACGCACGATAACTCGGGTGGTCAATTCACTCATCGCAGTGCGGCACCCAAAGCCGTCCTGGCTGGCGATCTTGTCGCCGATCTTCTCGGCGATCTTGGCGATCTGCTCGCCCCACTTGGGCATGGCCGCGCGACAAAAATGAGGGTTGAGGGCCTTGCGTAGCCGCCGGTGCTCCGCACCGGAGGTCAGTATGACCGAGCGCCGACCCAGGACCACGTCGAAGGTCTGCGGGATACCGCCATCAAAGGTGTCCAGCGGCGCCCGGACCAGCTCCTTGATCATCTCGGGATCCGAGGTGAACACGGTCGTCCCCGTGAGGTCGCGGAGCGTGAAGGTCTGGCCATAGTCCCGCTCCCACTCCTCGAACGCGCCGCAGATATCGCCGGCCAGACGGATGGAAGAGAGCACCCGGGAGCGCGGCCCCGCGGGCAGCCGCGGCTGAGCGCCCGCAAGTGTGTTGAACATTCGAGCTGTCGAATTCATATACTAGAACACTAGGCGCACAACGCATAACAAGCAAGATTTATTTTATGTAATAGACACCAACAACTCTAACTACTTGCACTCTAGTGAGTGGCGGTGCCACCAAAGGGGCATTTTCCCCCAAGACCCAGGCGCCACCGGGACTTTAACCCCAATCCAGCCAGCACGAGAGACTCTATCATGAGAATCGTCAGGCATTCGCGATTCCTCAAAAGCATCAAAATTACAATCGCACCACAGCGTGCCAGGCATTCATCACAGATTGGGGCATCTTTCCACATCGCTAGCAGTGATCAGGTTGCAGGCCCACTCACAGACCCTGGCGCTCAGCGCAATGCACGTGATCGCCGATAGCATCGACAATTGGAGCCAATGCGTCCTTTGGATCAGCGAGCAACCTCGCTTGCGAAGCTCGCGCACCTCAGGAGAGACCGGCGGGCCCGACTTTCTCGTGGTGCCAAAACACGCGGGCTGGCACCCCTGCCCAAATCTCGCGTGCAAGCCGGGTCGCGAGATTTTTCATTGACCCCGGCGGTAGCTCTGGCAGCTTCCGCCCGTGGCACCCACCCTCGAGATCCACCCCATCGCGGGCCCGCTCGGCGCGGAGATCCATGGCGTTGATCTTCGCGCGCCCCTCGAGCCCGCGCTCGTCGAGCAGCTGCGCGCGGCCCTGCTCGAACATCAGGTGATCTTCTTTCGTGATCAGCCGCTGAGCCCCAGCGATCACGCCGCCTTCGCGCGCAGCTTTGGTGAGCCCGCGCTGCACGGCGCCTACACCCACGTCGAGGGCTTCCCGGAGCTGACGATCCTCGAGGTCACCCCCGAGTCGCCGCCCAAGATCGACACCTGGCACACGGACATGACCTTCATGGAGTGCCCGCCCCTGGGCTCGATTCTCCGCGCGCGGGTCATCCCCCCGCGCGGCGGTGACACCATGTGGGCCAGCCTCTTCGCCGCCTGGGAGGGGCTCTCGGACCGGCTCCAGCGCTACCTCGACGGCCTCGAGGCGGTCCACGACTTCCGCCACGGCTTCCGCCACAGCCTCGCCGAGCCAGGGGGAGAGGCGCGCCTGCGCGAGATGATCTCGGCCCACTCGCCGGTCCGCCACCCGGTGGTCCGCACCCACCCCGAGAGCGGTCGCAAGGCCCTCTTCGTCAACCGGCTGTTCACCACCCGGCTCGTCGGCCTCAGCGAGCGCGAGAGCGACGCCATGCTCGCCATGCTCTTCGAGCACCTCGAGACGCCCGAGTACTCGTGTCGCTTTCGCTGGCGCCCGGACTCGATCGCCTTTTGGGACAACCGGGCGACCTTGCACCGGCCGGTCAACGACTTTTGGCCGGCGCACCGCCGGCTCGAGCGGATCACCATCGCCGGCGACCTACCGCGCTGACGCTCGCCCCGGCTGCCGCCCAGCGGTGCCCTCGCAGCGGCTCAGCGGCCGCTCAGCCCCGGCTCAGCGGCCGCTCGGCGGTTGTTCAGCGATCTTCGGGGGCGACCTCGGGGTCTTTGGGCAGGTGCTCGAGGGCGTCGTCGAGCACCTCCTCGCCGACCGCGTGGGTGTCCGTATCGGCCCGCGGCGCCTCCTGAACCACGGCCGCGTCCGGGGTCAAGGTCAGCTCGATGAGGATCGGGAAGTGGTCGCTGCCGACCTTGCCCAGCCGGCGCAGCTCGACGAGCTTGAAGTGCTCCGAGTGGAACACGTGATCGAGGGGAAAGCGCGCCAGCGGGTGATCGGCGTGAAAGGTCGCAAAGGTCCCTCGCCCAACGCGGGGATCCAGCAGCCCGCTGATCTCCTGAAACAAGCTCGTGGTCGTGCTCCAGGCCACGTCGTTGAGGTCGCCAGCGACCAGCCGCGGCCCCGTCATCGCCTCGAGCTCGCGCGCGACCAGGACCAGCTCCGCGTCGCGCTGGGCGCTGCTCTGGCGTAGGTCGGCCCGGGGCGGGCGCGGGTGCAAGAAGACGGCCTGGACGCGCCGGCCACCCTCGAGCTCGATCTCCACCCACACGCTCGGCACCTCCTCGACGACCACGCGGCGGACCTCGGCGGCCGCCAGGGGCAGCCGCGAGTAGACCAAGATCCCGTAGGTGTCGTCCTGCGGGACCTTGACCGTGTGCCCGTAGCCTTCGGCCTCGAGCACGTCGATGGCGGCCATCCACGCGTGATCGGTCTCGACGGCCACGACCACGTCGGGATCGACCTCGCGCACGGCGGCCAGCCAGCGCGCGTACTCGCGGTTGTTCATGAACACGTTCGAGATCAGCAGGCGCAGCCGCGGCCCGGTCGTCTGGCCTGTGACCGCGTGGGTCTGGACGCGCGCCAGCGGCGTATAGGGAAAGATCCGCACGACCTGATAGATGACCGCGGCGGCCAGCGCCGCGACGCTCGCCCACGCCCACCACGAGAGCGACCCCCCCCACAGCTCGAGCCCTCCGAGGACGAGCACGAGGCACACCATCACCACGGTGATCTGCACCCGCGGAAAATCGAACACCCGGATCCACCAGTGCGGCTCGCGGATGAAGGGCAGCAGCGTCCCCGCGATGAAGATCCACGCGAGCGCCAGGACGATGGACTCGAGGACGAGCACGGGCAGGAGAGTGTAAGGGGGCGCCGCGCCACCTCGCCCAGCAAGCGCCACAGGGGGCCCGCGCGGGCCGATCAGCACGAGAAACGGTCTGCGCGGCGCGGGGTCCCGGGGGCGGCGCACCGCCTCGACCCGGCCACGCCCCGGCGCTCCTCCGGCCCACGCCCTTCGCTCGTCGCGGGCCGCCGCTCCTGGCCCCGCTGCGCTCGCCCATGACCTCGCGCATGCACCTGCGAGGGCTCCCTCGGCCTCGACCCATTCAAGTCAACACATTGACTACTATCAACGTCTTCCAACCGGCCAGCCGACTCCAAATATTTAAATCCACCAATTACATTCTCATGAGGTCGTCGATCCTATATATGGTTCTCTCGCTGGTGCGCGTGGCCGACCTGGAGTGACGCCAGCGTCGGCGGGAGCGTGCCGAGCTCCGAGGTCGCAATGACGCCGCCGAGATGACACAAAAACACCGTCACAACTATCGCGGTCGCGGCTTCGAGGGGCTGCTGCGTTCGGTCGAGCGCCTCGCCAGCTCCCCCGAGGCGCCCCGCCTGGGCGCGCGCACCTCCGCCGCCAGCTCCGGCAGCTTGCTCGGAGACGAGCCCGGAAATCGCCAGGTCGCGGCGTGGTTCCTCGGCCCGCGGGCCGAGAACGCCCAGCTCTTCGAGCGCCTGATCGTCGAGAGCCTGCGCGACCACGCCTTTTGGCGGCGAAACTTCCACCCCACGGACCCGCCGGCGATCACCGAGCAGATGAAGCGCGACGAGGGCTACCTCGACTCCCTCGACGTGCTCAACACCGAGTTCAACGCGATCCTGGCCGCGCTGAAGAAGTCCGCGCCCTTCTTCAGCGCGCGCTACCAGGGCCACATGACCTGGGATCAGACCCTGCCAGGCATGGCCGGCTACTTCGCCGGGATGCTCTACAACCAAAACAACGTCGCGCTCGAGGCCTCGCCGGTCACGACCCTGCTCGAGGTCGAGGCGGCCAAGGATCTATGCAAGATGCTCGGCTACCACGAGGACGGCCTCGTCCAGCCCTGGGGTCACCTAACCTGCGGCGGGTCCACGGCCAACATCGAGGCGCTGTGGGCCGCCCGCAACCTCAAGTTCTACCCGCTCTCCCTGCGCCAGGCGCTGATCGCCGATCCCAGCTTGGCCGAGGCCCGTGAGCTCACCGTGACCCTGCCCTCGGGCGAGGCTGGGAAGCTCGTCGACCTCGACACCTGGACCACCCTCAACCTCGGCGTCGACGAGGTGCTCGCGCTCTCGGGGCGCATCGAGGCCGAGTTCGGCGTCTCCCCCGAGCTCGTGAACACGGCGATCTCGCCGCTCTCGCTGCAAAACCTCGGCATGGTCGGCTTCTCCCGCCGCTTCCTCCAGGACGTGCCCGAGCCGGTCATCATCGTGCCCGGCTCCAAGCACTACTCCCTGCCCAAGGGCGCGGCGATCCTCGGCGTCGGCGCGGACTACATGTACAGCGCCCCCCTCGACGTCCACGGCCGCGTGGACATCGGCTGGGTCCAGGACACCCTCGACGCCTGCGCGGCCGAGCGCCGGCCGGTGATCTCGGTGGTCGGCATCCTCGGGACCACCGAGGAGGGGCTCGTCGACGACATCGCCTCGCTCCTCGACCTCCGCGACCAACGCTACCGCCCGCAGAACATCGAGTTCACCGTGCACGCGGACGCGGCCTGGGGCGGCTACTTCGCGGCGCTGCTGCGCACGGACGAGGGCGCCGAGCCGTTGCGCGACGGCCCCGCGCCGGTCTTGCCGATGAGCACCTACGTCACCCGTCAGTACGAGAACCTCCACCGCGCCGACACGATCACCGTGGACCCGCACAAGACCGGCTACCTCCCCTACCCCGCCGGCGCGATGTGCTACCGAAACGGCGCGATGCGCAGCCTGATCGCCTTCGAGGCGCCCTATATCAATTCCGATGGGAGCGCCGACACCAGCTTGGTGATCGGCAGCTACGGCATCGAGGGCTCCAAGCCCGGGGCCGCGGCGGCCGGCGTCTACCTCAGCCACGCCGTCGTCCCCACGACCCAGTCGGGCTACGGCAAGATCCTCGGGCGCACGCTCTACAACACCAAGATGTTCCACTACCGCCTGCTCGAGATGAACGATCCGAGCGAGAACTTCACCGTCGTCCCCGTGCCCCAGCTCGAGCTCGAGGGGGCGCTGAGCCGGTTCTCGAGCGAGGCGGAGCTGATGGCCGCGCTCGCCGAGCGCGTCGCGGGCAAGCCCCACGCCGAGATCCTCGCCAACGACGAGGCCCTCGAGCTGCTCAGCGAGATCGGCTCCGACCTCAACATCATCACCTACGCGTTCAACTTCAAGCGCGGGGGCGTGCTCAACCAGGACCTCGAGGCCGCCAACGCCTTCAACAAGGCCGTGTACCAGCACGTCGGCATCCAGGCCGACGGGCGCCAGGTCCAGGACTATCGGGTGATCCTGAGCACCACCGACTTCAAGAAGGACACCTACGGCGGGGTCTTCTTCAACGACTACAAGCGCCGGCTGCTCGCGCTCGACGATGCCCCCGAGGTCGCGAGCGAGAACTCGATCACGGTCATGCGCTCGGTGATCATGGACCCCTGGCTGAGCGAAGACGCCGGCGGTCAGCCCTTCATGGACACGGTCATCGACGAGCTGCGGACGATCCTCCGCCAGGTCAGCGCTGAATTCGGCGCCTGAACACAGCATCGCACGGGCGCTGCGGTCTGCGGCGCCCGCGTTTTTTTCCTGTCTCTCACCGGTGAACATTCGGGGCGCCACGCAGCGATCCCCCCACACGAGTAGGGCCGAGTAGGGGCCGAGTAGGGGCAGCGCAGCGCCCTCCACACGAAAATCCTGGATGTCGAGACCCGGCCCCGAAGCCGGGCCCCCGCGAAATTCTGCGTTCTGCGCCCTCTAACCCGGGGATGGGCAGACTGCGCGAAATTCCGCGCTATCGAGTCTGGACATGATCGTCTCACGCAACCTCCGGCTCCGCCACGTCCTGCACAGCACGTGGCCGAGCCTGCTCTACTTCACCGGTTTGTCGATAGCGGTCTACTTCCTTCACCATGAGTTCGACCTCAGGACGCTCTCCCTCCCCTTCAACGCGGTCGCCACGCTCAGCACCGCCTTGGCCATCTACCTCGGCTTCAAGGCCAACCAGGCCTACGACCGCTGGTGGGAGGGGCGCAAGATCTGGGGCCTGCTGGTGAACTATAGCCGGGCCTTTTCACGTGAGATCCTGACCTTCGCCCAGCCCACGGAGGCGGCCGAGCTCAACGCGCTGCGCAGCTGGCAGCAGCACATGCTGCGCAGGCACATCGCCTTCGTCCACGGCCTGCGCGTGTTCCTGCGCAAGCCCAACGGCTTCGTCGACCGGCGCGAGGAGCTGCTCAAGCCCGAGAACAGCTACGAGGACATGGCCGACTTCCTCGACCCCGCCGAGTACGAGGCGGTGACCTCGATGAAGAACCCGCCCAACCACATCTTGACCTTGCAAGGTGAGGAGCTCGTCGCCGCCAAGCACAACGGCTGGCTCAGCGACTACCGCTTCGTGCAGCTCAGCCAGACCCTGACCGAGTTCAACAACCACCAGGGCATGGCCGAGCGCATCAAGAACACCCCGCTGCCCCGGCCCTACAGCTTCTACTCCCGGGTCTTCGTCTATCTGCACGGCACGCTGGTGCCCTTCGCCTTCATCGAAGACCTGACCTGGCTCAACATCCCGCTCTCGCTGACGATCAACTTCGTGTTCTTGACCCTCGATCTCGTCGGTCACTACACCGAAGATCCCTTCGAGAACCGCATCGCCGACGTGCCGCTGACCGCCATCGCCTTGACCATCGAGGAGAACATCAAGGAGATGGCGCAGATCAAGCTGCCCGCGCACCCGCTGCCCCAAAAGCCCCCGCCTGTCGAAGGCGTGGTCTTCTAGCCGAATGAAAAAGGGCCGCCCCAGCTGGGAGCGGCCCTTTTTGCGTGGCGTTGTGCCGTCGAGGCGCTACTCGGGCACCTTGCCCTCGCCGGGCTTGGAGCCGGGCGCCGGGGCCTTGCCCTCAGCGGGGGCCTTGCCCTCAGCGGGGGCCTTGCCGTCAGCCGGCGGGGGAGCCTTGTCGCCAGCCGGCGGGGCGCCGGGGGCTCCGTGGGCGTCGCCGGCTTCCGGGGGCGCCTTGGCGTGGGGATCGACCATGCCCGCGTGGGGATCATGGGGGTTGCCCGTGCGCGGCTGGAGGCCGCTCTTGGACCGGTCGCGGGCACGCTTGCGCCGCTCGGCCTTGGGATCGGGGCCCAGCAGCTCCTCCATGGCGTTCTCGATCTCGTAGCTCTCGAGCAGCGACTCCTTGAGCTCGCGCCGGCCCTGGTGGAGCTTGCGCGCCGCGAGGCGCTCGCTGATCTGGTCCTCGAGGGCCTCGAGGGGCAGCTCGCCGGCAGGATACTTGCCGTAGACCTTGATGACGTGGAAGCCGAACTTGGTCTTGATCGGCTTGCTGACGGCGCCGGGCTCGAGGGCGAAGGCCGCGTTGGAGAACTCCTCGACCATGCGATCGGCCGAGAAGATGCCGAGGTCGCCGCCCTTGCGGGCGCTCGGGCCCTCGGAGAACTCGATCGCCAGCTGGGCAAAGTCCGCGCCCTCGGCCGTGGCCTTGGCGTAGATCTCTTCGGCCTTCTCGAGCGCAGCGGCCTCCCACTGCTTCTTCTCCTCCTCGGAGGGCTCGGGCACGGCCTCACCGGGGCCGGGGCGCTCCTCGGGGCCCACCCGGACCAGGATGTGCGCCGCACGGACGCGCTCCTTGTCCTTGGTGTAGTTGGGCTTGATCTTGTCGTACTCCTCTTGGATCTCGGCGTCGGTGACCGCGAGCTTGCCGTCGGCCTCGAGGATGGCGCGCTCGAGCAGCTCGGAGATGTAGAGCTCGCGCAGGCTCTCCTCGCTCTCACCGCGGCGGCGCAGGTGCTTCTCCCAGTCCTTGATGCCGCGCTTTTGCGCCTCTTCGCGCTGCTTGAGCGCGTCCTGGTCGTAGCTGATGTTGCGCTTGTTCGCCTCTTGGCGCAGGACCTCCTGGTAGATCAGGCGGTCGGTGATCGACTTGCGATAGCGACGGTCGGCGGTCTTCGGGATCTCGCGGCCACGGTCCTCGTACTTCTTGAGCTTGAGGTCGTAGATGGCGTGGAAGTCGGCGGCGGTGATCTCCTTGCCGTTGACGACGGCGACGGCACCTTCGGGCAGCCCGGGCAGGGAGTTGGCGCTGGCCGAGCCAGCCTCGGCACCTTCGACCGCACCGACGCTGTCGACGGCCTTTTGAGGCTCGGGGGCTTTGGTGCAGGAGGCGGCGAGCGCGAGACAGGACAAACTGAGCAAGAACGCTGCTGTACGGGGCATGGGACTCCGTTGTCGGGCACCCTCGGAGGTCGCGGCGCCCATTTGAGCGCGCATTGTAGTGTGCAGACCGAGGGGTGACCACCCCGGCTTCGCGCTCCGGCGGGAGCCCACGCACGCAGGCGCCCTTCACGCAAGCTGTCTCGCGGCTGGCACTGACACCCTGCCAATTGCACCCCACGCTGCTTGACGTATGGTCCCGCGAACATGACCAGCCTGGTCCAGATCCGTCGTCCTGGGGCCCCCGACCCCGCGCAGACGCGCGACCTCGAGGAGGCCTCCGAGCCCGCCGCGGAGGTCGGCCCCGACAGCTTGCGGATCTACATGGAGACCTTTGGCTGCCAGATGAACGAGGCCGACACCGCCCTGGTCCTCGGCCGCCTCCAGGCTGATGGCTGGGTCCGCGTCGACGATCCCGGCGCCGCCGACCTCGTGCTGGTCAACACCTGCGCCGTGCGAGAGAAGGCCGAGAGCCGGGTCTACGGCCGCACCAGCCAGCTGCTCGAGCACCGCAGCCGCAACCCCAACCTGGTCATCGGGATCACGGGCTGCATGGCCGAGCACCTGCGCGACAAGCTCGAGACCCGCGCGCCCCATGTCCGCCTGGTCGCTGGCCCGGACAGCTACCGCAACATCGCCGCCCTCGCCCGCCAGGCCGTCGCCGGCGAGCGGGCCGTGGACGTCGCCCTCGACAAGACCGAGGTCTACGAGGGCCTCGACGGGCAGCTCGATCACCGCGGCGACGGGATCTCGAGCTACGTGACGATCCAGCGCGGCTGCGACAAGTTCTGCACCTTTTGTGTGGTGCCCTTCACCCGCGGCCGCGAGCGCGGCGTCCCGCCCCGCGAGGTCCTGCGTCAGGTCCGTCGCCACGCCGCGGCCGGCGTCCGCGAGATCACCTTGCTCGGCCAGACCGTCAACTCCTACGCCTGGGAGGACGTCGACTTCGCCGCGCTGCTTCGGGCGGTCGCCGCCGTCGAGGGCATCGAGCGCGTGCGCTTCACCTCGCCCTACCCCGTCGACTTCTCCCCGGCGGTGATCGAGGTCCTGGCCAGCGAGCCCAAGGTCTGCCCCTACGTCCACATGCCGGTGCAGTCCGGCTCCGACCCCGTGCTCGCGCGCATGCGCCGGGGCTACACCCTGGACGAGTATCGCGCCCTCGTCGATCGCCTGCGCGCGGCCGTGCCCGACATCGCGATCTCCACGGACCTCATGGTCGGCTTTTGCGGCGAGACCGAGGAGGACCACCGCCAGACCCTGGCGCTGATGGAGGCCGTCGAGTTCGACTTCGCGTTCATGTTCGCCTACAGCGATCGCGAGATCACCTACGCCAGCAAGAAGCTCGAAGACGACGTGCCCCACGCGGTCAAGCAGCGCCGCCTGCGAGAGGTCATCGCGCTGCAAGAGCGCCACACCCGGGCCAAGCACGCCGCCCGCGTCGGGACCCGCGACCGCGTCCTGGTCGTGCGCACGACCAAGCGCGGCGACAAGCTGCTCGGGCGCACGCCACACTTCCGCAAGGTCTTGCTGCCCCTGGGCTGCGCCGAGCCGGGCGAGATCGTGGACGTGGAGATCACCGCGAGCACCGGTCACTCGCTCCACGCTCGCCGCCTGACGCAGGCCGAGCTGACCGAGCCGAGCGCCTGAGCTCCGCCTGCACCCCGGCCAAGGGTCCCGACCTCGCAGGCTGTCGCCGAGTCGAGGTGGTGTGGCGGTCATCGTCGCGGGTTGATCTCGCCCGTTGCCCGCGTCGATCCCTCGCGCACAGTAACGATATGGACGACGCGGTGGAGCGACCATTGGTCACCGACTACCTGCGTGTCGCCGAGCACGAAGGCCTCGACCTCGAGCTGCGCCTGCGGCTCGGGGCCGTCGAGGTCGGGCTGATCGCGGTGCGCGAGGGGGCGGTCGTCGACGCAGAGTTTCCGGGGGTCGAAGGCGACGCGGCCCTCGAGTTGATCGCCGAGATCGCGGGCCTGCGGGTCGAGCCCACGGCCAGCCAGGCGCGGCCGCGCCGGATCACCGCGAACTGGCGGACGCTCTTCGCCAGCCAGCTGCGCGCCGATGATCCCGACCGGGTCACCCGTACGAAGCTGGCCTACGCGCAGCTGCGCGCCCTCGCCCTGCTCGACGGCGAGGCCCAGGCGCAGCCCCAGGCGCGCGCGAAGACCCGCCCGGCGAGCTCCCCGAGCACGCCGACCACCTCGAGCTCGCCCGCCCTGTCCTCGGCCTCGCTGGCGATCCTCGACTCCCAGGACGCCGCCGAGCAGGCCCTGCTCGAGCTCATGCACTTCGGCGCCATCGAGGCTTACCTGCGCGGCGACCTCGAGCTCGCCCGGGTCGCTGCCTCGCGCTGCGCCGCGCTCTCGGGCAGCGCCACCGATCGCGCCAACCTCGAGCGCATACGCCTGCGCCAGCTCGAGCGCGACGCGTGGCGCCACCGGGATCACCAGGCCCCAGCCGAGGACGCAGACTCGTGATCTGGGATCTCGATCAGCTCCTCGACCAACAGCCCGACGAGCTGCGCGCCGTCGTGCTCTCTGCCCTCCCCGACGGCTTGGTGGCCTGGGCGTGGACCCGCGACGGCGGCCCCGTCGCCGCGCTCGAGTTCGCGGCCCTCGATCGGGCGGCGACCGCCTGCCTCGGCCGCCTGCAGGCGCCGCCTTCGGCCATGACGCTGTCGCTGATCACCGACGAGCTGCGGATCTTCAGCAGGCCGCTGGACCTCCGCTCGCCCGCGCGTGGGCCCGCGCAGCCAGACGGCTACCGGCTGATCGCCAACTTCGTGTTCGACGGCGCGACCCTCCCCGGGCTCGCCATGGCCCACAGCAAGCAGCTGTGCGTCCGCCTGCGCGAGGCCCTGCTGACCAGCGCCTTGCTCGAGCGCGACACGCTGCGCGAGGCGCTGATACGTGCCCTGGCCGAGCACGGCGATCCGCCGGCGCTGCTGGCCCGGATCGCCGAGGGCGCCGGGATCGCGGCCAACGCCCTCGCGGCGCCGGGCCGGCTGCCCGAGAGCGTGCGCGAGCGAGTCGCCCTCGAGCTCGACGCCGCCCTCGCTTAGGCGACCATAGTGCCGCCTGACGCGCGTCTCGGCGGCACCCTTGGCGCCGCGTTGGCGGGCAGCTTCGCCCTAGCCCAGACGAGCTGACCCACCCCTGCCCCCGGCCTCTCCCCAGCCTGGCGCAGTGCGGTCAGTTGGGCCGTTTTTTGTACGGATGGCCATGACCCACAATGACCCGATCGCGTCATGCTGAGCCATGGAGTCACGATCATCGAGAATTCAAAATTACAGTCATGCTTGAAAGCACCGTTGGGTGGTGATTTGCTCGAGCCACGGGGTGCCAAGGACGGCGCCCGCGATGAAGGAGCGAAGCAGCATGTTCGACAACATCATCCATCCAGACAGGCAGTCTCACGTCTACCCCGGCCGGACCTCGATGATCCGAACCGCGCGCGGGATCATGACCCTCCAGACCGAGATCGCCGGCGCGCCCCTGCAGGTGGTCACGATCATCGACTACCGCGGCCGCGTGCTCCAGCGCTTCACCAACGACGTGCCGGCGCACCTGACCACCGAGGCCGAGCTCACCGCCTTCGCCAACGAGCTCCACGCGACCATCGATACCCAGGTCCAGGCCAAGCTCACCGCGAGCGCGCGCCCCAACCCCGGGCGCGAGCGAGAGCGGCGCCTCGCCGTCGCCGAGCTCTATCGCCGGGCCCTCGACGCCTACGCCAAGGGTGACTCGCTCACCGCCCGCGCGCTGCTCCGCGCCTGCGATCGCATCCGCCCCGGCGAGCCTCGCGTCCGCGCTGCGCTCGAGGACCTTGCGAGCGCGGCCGGCTGCAGGGCTCCGGCCGCCTGATCGACCCGCGAGCGGCCACGCTGTCATGTGGTAACGAAAGACACGGCGTCGACACCAAGCTGCCTCGCGGACTTCGAGCATGGTCTCCAGGCCCTCGAGGTCGCAACCTTGCAGCGCTCGAACATCCATCGAGCAATGTTTTCTGGGTACATCGATGCATTTCATCCGCTAGCCGTGCGAGCCTGTGTCATGCAGTGAAGCTCGAAGACATCAACCTGGCCGACATGCTCTCCTTCAACCCGGATCATGGTCGGCTACAGCTCGGCGATGACCGCATGCTGCTCTTTCGCCAGGACTCCCTGGCCGTGCTTCGCCAGCTCCTCCACGAGCAAGTCGGCGCGCCACTCGCCCGCTCGATCCTCGCCCGCTTCGGCTACCAGTGCGGCCAGGGTGACTACCGCATGCTCGAGCAGAAGTACGACTGGGACACCGAGCGAGATCGCCTCGGCGCCGGCCCGGCCATGCACTCCTGGGAGGGGATCGTCCACGTCGAGCCGACCTTTGTCGACTTCGATCGCAGCACCGGCCACTTTCACATGACCGGCATCTGGCGAAACTCCTACGAGGCCGAGGTTCACCTCGAGCAGCTCGGGCCCGCGGACGCCCCGGTCTGCCACTCGCTCACGGGCTACGCGAGCGGCTGGGGCACCGCTTTTTTTGGCCATCCGGTGGTGGCGATCGAGACCCGCTGCGTGGCCTGTGGCGATCCCCGCTGCGAGTTCGAGGTCCGCACGCGCGAGGCCTGGGACGAGCGCGCGCGCCCGTGGATCCAGGCCCTCGAGCCCATCGAGTACTCGCTGCGCGCCGAGTACGAGCGCAAGGCCGAGCTCGTCAAAGCCCAGGCCGAGGCGATCAGTCAGCTGTCCACCCCGATCATGGAGATCTGGGACAGCGTGCTCGTGCTCGCGATCGTCGGCCTCGTCGACGCGCGGCGCTCCGCCGAGATCATGGACGCGCTGCTCGTGCGCATCGCCGAGACCCAGTCGCGCTGCGTGATCATCGACGTGACCGGCGTCGACGTGATCGACACGCGCACCGCCGACTGCCTGGTCCGCATCGTCCAGGCCGCCGCCCTGCTCGGCGCACGCTGTGTGCTCACCGGGCTCAGCCCGGCCATCGCTCAGACCCTCGTGCAGCTCGGCGCGACCCTCCAGGGCGTCCGCACCCTCCGCAACCTCAAAGAGGGCCTCGAGGATTGCCTGCGCTTTTTGGGCGCGCGCTAGTATGCGCATTTTCGAACAGGCCCGCGCCCGCGCCCACGCCCAGGGCGGGTTCCCACGCCAACCGACGCGTCGCCGACTTCGGCGACACCCCGCGGCACGACCAAACCGCCCTACCTGTCCCCAGGTAGCCACAAAACCCGGCACGCGTCGCCTCCCCCCCACTCTAGCGCTATGGTCGGGATCACGATGACGCCAGCCCTGTCGCGGCCTGGGTGCGAACATGTCCGAGAAATTCGCACAATCAGCGAGGCCCGAGCCGCGCAGACCTGGGCCCTGCGCCTGGCCGAAGAGCTGGGCTTCGAGCGTGACGCGCAGTGGCGAATCGCCATCTCCGTCAGCGAAGCGGCGACCAACATGGTGACCCATGGCGGCGGTGGGTGCCTGAGCCTGCGAGGGATCACCGAGCCCCACGAGGGCCTGCGCATCGAGGCTCGCGACGCCGGGCCTGGCATCGACGACCCCGAGCGTGCCTTTCAAGACCACGTCAGCCGCGGCGTCGACCTGCGCGAGCAGCCCTCCAACCCGCGACCGCGGGGGCTGGGCGCGGGCCTGGGCGCGATCCGTCGGCTCACCGACGACTGCGGCTGGGTGAACCTCGAGCCCGGCGGGCTGCTGTGGGCAGAGGTCTATCGCTGAGCTGTCGCCGCCCGCGATTCGGCGGTAGCGTGGATCGATGCCCTCCTCCGCGACTGCCCCCGCCTGGCGCCGCGCCCTCGAGGCGGCGCTCCCCTCCGGTCGCGTCGTCGCGGATCCCGACATCCTCGAGTCCCACCGCTACGACCACGCCAGCCTGGTCGACGCCGGGGTGCCGGCGGTCCTGGTCCGCGCGCGCTCGACCGCCGAGGTCCAGGCCGTCATGCGCGTGGCTCACGAGCACCGCGTCCCCGTGGTCCCGCGCGGCGCGGGCTCGGGCCTGGCCGGGGGCGCCAACGCCATCGACGGCTGCATCGTGCTCTCGCTCGCGGCCATGAACCGGATCCTCGCGGTCGACCCCGCGGCGATGATCGCCGTTGTCGAGCCCGGGGTGATCAACGCCGAGCTCGGCCGCGCCGTGAAGACCCACGGCCTGTTCTACCCGCCCGATCCCGCGAGCTACGAGATGTGCACCATCGGCGGCAACGTGGCCACCAACGCCGGCGGGCTGTGCTGCGTCAAGTACGGGGTCACCCGCGAGTCCGTGCTCGGCCTCGAGGTCGTGCTCGCCGACGGCTCGCTGCTGCGCTGCGGGAGCGCGACGATCAAGAGCGTCGCCGGCTACGACCTCACCCGGCTGTTCATCGGCGCCGAGGGGACCTTGGGCGTGGTCACCCAGGTGACCTTGCGCCTGCGCCCCAAGCCCCCGCCCGCGGCGACCCTGGCCGCCTTCTTCCCGAGCATGGCCGCCGCCGGCGAGGCGATCGAGCGCATCGTCCACGACCGCACGCCGGCGCTGCTCGAGATCATGGATCGGGCCACGCTGCGCGCCGTCGAGGCCTGGAAGCCCATGGAGCTCGACACCGACGCCGCGGCCATGCTGATCGCTCGCAGCGACGCGGCCGACCCCGGCGCGGAGATCGAGCGCTTCGCCGCGATCTGTGACGCGGCCGGGGCCAGCGAGCTCGCCCACAGCGACGACGAGGCCGAGGGCGAGATGCTGATGGCCGCCCGCCGCCTGTGCTACCCCGCGCTCGAGCGCATGGGCTCGACCCTGCTCGACGACGTCGCCGTGCCGATCTCCCGCATCCCCGAGATGTTCGCGGCGACCGAGGCCATCGCCGCGCGCTTCGGCCTGACCATCGGCAACTTCGGCCACGCCGGCGACGGCAATTTGCACCCCACGATCGTCTTCGACGCCCGCGACCCCGACTCCCTCGCCCGCACCCGCGCGGCCTTCGACGCCCTCGTCGAGGACGCCCTGCGCCTCGGCGGCACGGTCACCGGAGAGCACGGCGTCGGCCTGCTCAAGCGCGGCGTGCTGGCCCAGGAGATCGGCGACGCGGGCGTCCACGTGCACAAGGCGATCAAGCAGGCCCTCGATCCCCGGGGCATCCTCAACCCGGGCAAGCTCGTGCCCGACTGAATCCGCGGGCGGACGCAGCGAAGCCCCCGGTCGACGCGCTATGCTCCGGCCCATGCGCGCCCCCTCGCTCCTGCTGCCCTGCGCCCTGCTCTTTGTCCCCCTGCTCGCCTGCGGCCCCAAGGGCAAGGTCAGCGTCCCCGAGGGCGCCGACAAGACCTGGGCCGAGATGAACGAGGACGAGCGCATGGCCCACATGGGCGCCGTGGTCCTCCCGCGCATGCGCGCGGTCTTTCAAGCCCACGACCCCGAGCGCTACGCCAGCTTTGGCTGCGCCACCTGCCACGGCCACAGCGGGAGCTTCGAGATGCCCAACCCCGAGCTCCCCGAGCTCGACGCCAGCAACTTCTACAAGCAGGAGCGCCAGGAGCACGGCGACATGGTCAAGCTGATGTGGAAAGAGGTCGAGCCGACCATGGGCGAGGCCCTGGGCGTGACCTACAGCTTTGGCGGGACCATCGAGTGCCACAGCTGCCACGTCGTCTTGAACGAAGACGAGTGAGGCGAGCCGGCGCGAGCGAGGCGCTACTCGCTGGCAGCGAGCAGCGACTCCACGAAGGGCCCGAGCTCGGCGGTGTCGATCGGCCGGCCGTCTGGGCCGAGCACGGCCTCGCCGAGCCAGATGATCGCCTCGTCTCGATCCCCAAACACCCGCATGGGGAAGGCCCGCGGGATCAGCTCGATCAGCCGCTCGATCAGCGTGCGCCCAGCCTCGAGCCAGGGCCGGCTGCCCTCGAATGCCGCGGCCACGCACTGCAGGCGCTCGCCCAGGGAGGCCAGCCCGCGAGCGATCTTCCTCCGGGTCTCGAGCTTGGGCAGCTCGCTGTGACCGCGGCCGATGAGCAGCAGCGCGGCGCCGCTCGGGAACTCGTCCGCGATGGACTCGAGCTGTTTGCGGAGTTCACGGAGTAGCTCGTCGTCGAGCGCCCCATGGCTGACCCAGACCAAGATCTGGTTCCAGCGAGCGAAGAGGTGGCCCTCCCGGCGTAGCAGCGCGTCGTCGGCGTCCACCTCCCCATGGTAGGGCGCCCCGGTGCCCCGCGGCAATCGCAACCGTCCCCGCCCGCCGCGGGCCTGCGACGGCACGACATGACAGGCTCGCCCAGCCTCCCCCACCGGGCTCAGCTGCTCGCGTAGCGCTGGAGCCGGGCGAGCAGGGTCTTGCGGTCGATGCCGAGGATCTTCGCGGCCCGGGTCTTGTTGCCCCCGACGGCGTCGAGGACCCGCGTGATGTAGCGGTGCTCGACCTCGGCGAGCGGCTCGAAGCCCTCGAGCTCTTCTTCGGTCGCGACCTCACCCGGGCCGGTGTTTGGCCCGGGGAAGTCGCTCCCCGACGCGACCACGGCGCTCGCGTCGGGGAGCGCCGCCGCGGGCTTGGCCGGCTCGGCCACGGGCTCGGGGGTGAGCGTCAGCGGGCGCGGAAGATCCTCGGCCGAGATCCGCACGCCGCCGCTGAGCGCGAAGGCGTGCTCCATCCAGTTGCGGAGCTCGCGGACGTTGCCCGGCCAGTCGTAGCTGCGCAGCGCGGCCTCGGCCGCCTCGTCGAGCTCCGGCGGCCGGGGCAGGCCGCGGCGATCGGCGAGCTCCTCGAGGAAGTGATCCGCGAGCAGCAGCACGTCGTCGCCGCGCTCGCGCAGCGCCGGGACCTCGACGCGCATGACCGCGAGGCGAAAAAAGAGGTCCGCCCGGAAGCGCTGCTCACGGACCGCGGCCTCGAGATCTTGATGCGAGGCCGCGATCACCCGGATGTCGACGGCGTGCTCGCGGTCGCTGCCCAGGGGGCGGACCTTGCCCTCCTGGAGCGCGCGCAGCAGCTTGGGCTGGAGGCTCAGGGCCATGTCGCCGATCTCGTCGAGGAAGAGCGTCCCGCGGTGAGCCTGGCGCATCAGCCCCAGGCGGCGCTCGCCGGCCCCCGTGAACGCGCCCTTCTCGTGGCCAAAGAGCTCGCTCTCGAGCAGCTGCTCGGGCAAGGCGGCGCAGTTGAGGGCGATGAAGGGTCCGTCGGCGCGCAGGCTGCGACGGTGCAGGGCCCGGGCGATCAGCTCCTTGCCGGTGCCGCTCTCGCCTCGCAGGAGGATCGGCGCCTCCGTGGGCGCGAGGTGCTCGATGAGCTGGTAGAGCCGCTGCATCTTGGGATGCAGCCCGTGCATGCCCTCGAACTCTCGCGTCTCCGAGGCGTCGCGCAGGCGACGAAGCTCGCTGCGCATGCGCCGGTGGTTGAGGGCGCGATCGAGGACCAGCTGCAGCGTCGAGCGCTCGAAGGGCTTGGTCAAAAAATCATAGGCGCCGGCGCGCATGGCCTCGATGGCCGCGTCCATGCTGCCAAAGGCGGTCATCACGATGACCGGGATCTCGGGCTGATCCTGGATCAGGTCGCGGCACAGCTGTATGCCCGAGCCCCCGGGCATGCGCAGGTCCGTGACCACGACGTCGAAGCGCTGCTCGCCGGCGCGGGCCAGGGCCTCCTCGGCCGAGTTCGCGGCCTCGGCCGTGTAGCCGAGCTCCTCGAGGTCGTCGACGAGCAGCGCCGACATGGCCGGCTTGTCGTCGACGATCAGGATCCGTCCGCGGCTCATGCGACCCCCTTGGGCTGATCCGCGGCGTCCTTGGCCTTGTCCTCGTCCGTGGGCGCGTCGATCTCCGGCAGCCACACGCAAAAGCGCGAGCCCCAGCCGCGCTCGCTCTCGACCTCGATCCAGCCGCCGTGTTCACGGACGATGCCATAGACGATGGACAGGCCGAGCCCGGTGCCCTCGCCCGGCTCCTTGGTGGTGAAGAAGGGGTCGTAGATGTGGTCGATCACTTCGGGATCCATGCCGTCGCCGTGGTCGCGGACGCTGATCCGAGTATAGGGGCGGTCGGCCTCTGCGCCCGGGTGCGGGTCGAGGCCGTGCTCGACCGAGAGATCGATGCGTCCGCCCTCGGGCATGGACTGGGCGGCGTTGATCAGCAAATTCGTGATCACCTGCTGGAGCTGGCCGAGGTTGGCCTCGATCCACGCGGGCTCGTCGGCGCTCGGGGCCATGAAGCGGACCTCGGCCTTGCGCTTGCGCAGCAGCGGCTCCACCAGGGTCATCGTGCGCCGGACCATGGGCAGCGGCTCGAAGGCGGTGCGCTCGAGCTTGGCGGGCCGGGCGAAGTCGAGCAGGCCGCGGACGATGCCCTGAACCGTCTCGCACTGCTCGACGATGATCTGCGCGTCGGCGTGGACGGCCTCGCCGCGGGAGCGCCGGGCGACCCGCTGGGCCCGGCCAGCGATCACGTGCAGCGGCGTCCCGAGCTCGTGGGCGACGCCCGCGGCCAGGGTGCCCAGGGTCGCCAGGCGATCGGCCTGGCGCAGGTTCTCGACGGCCTCGAGGCGCTGGCGGGTCTCGCTCTCGAGGGCCTCGCGGGCCGTGGCGAGCTGATCGCTCGTGCGATCGAGCGCCCGCCCGAGCTCACCGATCTCGTCGAGCTGGGAGAGGTCCGAGTGCACGAACTCGCCCGCGGCCAGCGAGCGGGTCTGGGCGACCAGGGCCTGGATCGGCCGCCCGACCATCCAGCGCCCGGCGGCCACGCCGATCAGCGATGTCGTGAGCAGCAAGAAGCCCGCGACCTCGGCGAAGCGGCGCATGCCCTTGGCGAGGTGCTCGCGGCCGTCGGCCAGCGGGGTCGAGAGCTCGAGGCCGATCTCTCGCCCGTCCGGGCCCTCGAGGGGGATCACGGTCACCAGCGCGTCCTCGCGGCTGAACTGGAACAGGTCCCCCTCGAGCTCGGGGGGGAATTCGGTGGGCGCGAGCTCGACGAGAGACTCGAGCTCGCCGTGGACCTGGTCGCCGTGAAGCACCCGCACGGCGACCTCGTGCTCGCCCTCCGCGGCGACCTCGACCACGCGCTCGGCCGCCGCCAGATCCCGCTCGCGCCAGGTCAGCTCGGCGGCCTCGCGCAGCGCTCGGCCCAAGATGCGCTGGTCCCGGCGAAGATCCTGCTCGTAGATCGAGGCTTCACGACGGCTGCGCAGCCCGGCTTCGACGGCGAGCACCATGATCACCAAGGCGACCATGACGATGAGGATCTTGAGGGCGACGCGCATGAATCAAAACCACAGCTGAGTCTGGACCTGGGCGAGGTGAACCGTCGGTGCGCTGGGTCCGCTCAGTGTCTGCGTAGCAGAGTAATGGAGCTGCGCCCGAATGTGGTTCCCCCACAAGTACCAGACCAGGCCGCCCTCCCAGATCCCCTGGAGGCCGGCGTCGCTGCCCAGATCCAACACGCCTGCGCGCCCTTGGACCTCCAAGGTGCGCTCGAGGACCACGACCCCGAGCTGCGCCTGGCTGCCCCAGCCCACGTCGAAGAGCTTCGAAGTGCGCGCTTCCCACCGGCCGAAGCCCTCGGCCAGGAAGTGTAGGCGTGGGGTCATGACGACCACGTCGCCGCCCGCGACCATCCGCCGGCGCGGATCTGCCTTGGCGTCCGTGTCCGTCGGCGTGTCGGCGTGTCGGTCCGTCCACCCGTGCAGACCCAGGCCCACCTTCGCGCGACGGCTGCCTGGCTTGGCCGGGTCGAGATCGACGCCCGGTGTCTGCGTATAGGGCACGGGGCCCATGGGGTTGTAGGCCAGACGCGCCGTGACCAGGGGCTGGAGCTCGACGGGCGTGCCGTTGTTGTAGCCGCCGGCGTTGAAGACGCCGATGTCGTACTCGAAGCGCCCGCCAAAGGGACGCCCGAACACGGTCGCACCCAGGGCGCGGTCCGTGTGGAAGGCGTCGTCGACGGTGCCGCGGCCGGGCATCGACAGCCGGGGGATCGGCGTGTCCCAGGCCCGGGAGACGTGCGGCCGATACTGGCCGACGTCGACGCCGAAGGCCGCGAAGGGCTGATAGACGATCTCCGCGTCGAGCAGCCGCGGCTTGGGTCCGGCGAACTCGGGCTGGATCAGCACCCGCAGGTCGCCGTCGAGCAGGCTCGCGTGCAGGTTGGGGCGGACCATCGGCAGGCTGAAGCCCAGGGACTCGAGGCCGCCGTCGATGGTCGCGCCGTAGCGCATCACCGTGAGCAGGCCGAGGCCGAACTCGGCGTGCGGCGTCGCCAGCCAGGCGCCTCGCTCGAGGCCAAAGCCGCCCTCGAGCTTGGAGCGGGGCTTGTCCTCGCTCGCCGGCGGCTCGGGGCGTGGGGGCGGCTTGGCGACGGCGGGCCTGGGCGTGGGCGCCTCGGCCTGCGCGTCGGCGCTGGCGCTGTCCACCGAGCTGTCCGTATCCGAAGGCTCGGGCGCAGCCCAGGCGAGGCTGGGGAGCGAGAGAGCGAGACTGAGCAACATGGGAGAGAGCAAGACCAAAGGGCTCCGCGCCCGCGCACCCGAGGGCGCGCGGACGCGGAACCGAGACCAGACCACCGAGCTCACGCGACCCCCGCGAGGATGCCGGCGAGCGAGAGATACAAGGGGATACCGATCGTGACGTTGTAGCTGAAGGTCAGACCCAGCGAAGCCGCCAAGGGCAAGGTCGGGCTGGCCTCGGGGAAGGCCAGGCGCTGCACCGCCGGCACGGCGATGTAGGACGCGGCGCCGCAGAGCACGGCGAAGAGCACGTAGCTCCCGAGCTCGAGGGGCGTGCCCGTGACCAGCGCGTAGCCGTGGGCGACGAGCATGCCGATGCCCGCGAACACGTTGGGCGCGAGCAGGCCGAAGGCCACGAAGCGCCAGCCTGCGTCGCGCAGATCCTTGAGGCGCTTGGCCGCCGTCATGCCCATCTCGAGCAGGAACAGGCAGAGCACGCCCTGGAAGAGGTCGACGAAGAGCAAGTCGTCGGCCGCGACCACCGAGGGGCCCTGGGTCCGGGCGACGTAGCCCACGGCGATCCCGCCGAGGAGCAGGTAGAGGCCAGGGTTGAGGAAGACGTCGCGCAGGACCTCGGGGTCGAAGATCGAGCGCTGCCCCTCGCCTTCCTTGCCCGCGACGACGCCCTTGAAGCCGGGCTCGCCCACGACGTTGCCGTCCTCGTCCATGCCCACGCGGCGCAGCCTGGAGATCAGGATCAGCGCGACCAGGCAGCCGGGGATCTCCATGATCGCCAGCATCACGGGCATGTAGGCCGCGAACGCGATGTTCGCGGAGGTCAGCACGCCCAGGCAGGTCACGAAGGTGCCCGCCGAGTCCGAGCCGTAGTAGCCCGCGACCGCCGCGGCGTCGATCTTGCGCAGGCCCGTGCCCGCGCGGAGGATCTGATAGGCGAGCAGGCCGATCCCGAGGTTGGTGAAGAAGCCGACGACCATGAAGCCGATGGCCCGCGACAGCTCGTCGGGAGCGAGCATCGCCAGCTCCTCACCGCCGTGCCAGCCGATCGAGACCAGCAGGTAGAGGGTCAGGGCCTGGTAGAGCTGCTTGGGAAACACGAAGGGCACGCGCAACAGGGGGATTGCGAAGCCCAGGTAGAAGAACAGCAGCAACGGCTTGAAGAGGTTGTGTTGAACGTTGTGCAAGAATTCGAGGAACATCGTGGACTCCGGCGCGCTGCGCCCGACTCGGCCCTAAGCACGAAGCGTGCCGTCCCTCGAAATCCGCCAAACAGCCCGGCGACAAACACCGTGCAAGACGCGCGGGGGCGCGCCGAGGCGGCTTCCCTCACCGCGATCGAGTAGGCCTTGGACGCCGGCGAGGAGAAGCTCCTCGCTCGCCCCCGCCACGCGCAGCCGAGGCCCGCGCGATTCACTACACATGCTCGCCTTCCAGCCCTCGCGGCGGTCCTCCACCTCCTCGGTCTCGCGCTGGAACGCGCCATGCATGAGGGCAGCGATCATGGCCAGGCTCGAATTCATTCTCCTGCGCGATCGCCTCGACTCCCTCATCGCTCACCTCGAGGAGCAGGGGCTACGCCACTACACCGTCTACGAGGTCAGCTCGGGCAGCGGACCCAAGCACGGGCTCAACGAAGACCGCAACTTCGACCGCGACGGCAGCGTCCACGTGCTCGTCCTGTGCGAGACCGAGCGCGCCCGCAAGGCGCTGCAGACCAGCGCCGACATCCTCCACCGCTCCCGGGGGATCGGCTTCGTCACCCTCGTCGACGCGAGCGTGACCTGATCACCGCAGCCAGCACCCGCCCCACCCAGCAGCAGTGGCCCCGGGGGCTCGTTCGCCCCTCGCGAGCTCCCGGGGCCCCAGGGGTCCGCCAAGCCGCTCGGCTCAGATCTTCCACCCGCCCGAGAGCACGGCCTCGCGCCGCGCGGGGGTCAGCGCCACGTAGCTGCGGCCCTCGACGTCGCGGATCAGCAGCTCGTCGGCTATCGCCGCCGGATCCCAGCCCGCGTCGCGCAGCCCCATCTTCTCGTGCTTGAAGGTCCCCGTGGTCCCCATGCGCTCGACCAGGCGCAAGAAGCGGGGCTGCGCGTAGTCGGGCAGCTCCTCGACGACGTGGGCGTAGAAGGCCGCGGGCGAGAAGCCGTGGTCGACGACGAGCGCGGCCATGCCCGCCCGCCCCTCGGACCCGGGGATCTCCACGCCGTAGACGTTGCTCTCGCGCACGCCCGGGGCGGCGTTGAGGGCCTCGGCGACCTCCTGGGTCGACACGTTCTCGCCCTTCCAGCGGAAGGTGTCCCCGAGGCGATCCACGAAGTGCAGGTGCAGCAGGTGGTCGACGCGCAGGAGGTCCCCGGTGTTGAACCACGCGTCGCCGCGGGTGAACACGTCGCGCAAGACCTTGCTCGAGCTCGCCCGCTCGTCGGTGTAGCCGGCGTAGGGGTTGCGGGCGTCGATGCGGCCGATCAGCAGACCGGGCTCGCCAAAGCCCGCGCGCTCGCAGCGACCCCGCGCGTCGCGGTGGACCGCCCCGGTGGCCTCGTCCCAGCGGACCAGCGCCATCTTCCAAAACAAGAGCGGGCCGACGGTCCCGTTGAAATTCAAGAGGTTGGCGGTCTCGGCGTTGCCCTCGGTGGCCGCGTAGAACTCGACGATCCGCTCGACCCCGAAGCGGGCCCGAAAGTCGGCCCAGATGTCCTCGCGCAGGCCGTTGCCGACGAAGACACGCACCTGGTGGTCGCGGTCCTGGGGCCCCGGCGGCTGGTTGTGGAGGTAGCGGCACAGCTCCCCGATGTAGAGGCAGACGCTCGCGCCCTCGTCGCGGCACTCGGACCAAAAACGCCGCGCCGAGAAGCGCCGGGTGAGGACCAGGCGGCTGCGGTGGGCGATCGCCCCGGGCACGCCGATCACCGAAGCGTTGGCGTGATAGAGGGGCAAGGACAGGTAGAGGCAGTCCTCGCCGGTCATCTGCGCGAGGCCGCCAAAGACGTCGCCGGCCCGACGCAGGCGATGGTGCTTGACCACGGCGGGCTTTGGCAGGCCGGTGGTCCCGCTGGTGTAGACGTAGGCGGCGAGCGCCGACAATCGCAGCTCGTCGACCGCCGCCAAGGGCAGCGGCGAGCGACCGGCGACCAGCGGGTTCCAGCTCGCCCAGCGCGGGTGCTCGCCTCGGATCGTCTCCCCTGGCTGCAGCTCGACGTCGATCAGCACGCGCGCGTCGGACACCGGGAACCCGCTGGCATCACTGGCATCACTGGCGGTATCGCCCCCTCCCCCGCCCTCGCGCAGCGCCTCGAGCCCCTCGAGCTGCGCGTCGCCGACGAGGATCGCAGCCGGCCCGCAGCTGTCGAGGGCGTGGCGCAGCGCCGGGCCGGTCAGCGCGGGGTTGATCAGCGAGGCCACCGCGCCGAGCTTGACCAGGGCGTAGAAGTGAAACAAGAACGCCGGCCGGTTCTCGAGCAGCAGCGCGACCACACAGCCACGCCCGATCCCCAGCGCCTGCCAGGCCCGGGCATGGCGGTTGACCTCGGCGTCGAAGCTGCCCACGGACCAGCTGCGCCCTTCGAAGCGCAAGAAGGGGTCCCCGGGGCGCTCGCAGGCCCAGGCCTGGAGATCCGCCGCGATGTTTTGGGTCGAGTCCGGATCCCAAAAAAAGTTGGTCTTCATGGCCCGGGCCACGCTGGTCAGGCGATCGAGCTGCAGGCGAGCTTGTCCGAGGAGCGCGGGCATCGTCGCCAGTGTAGTCCTCCGAGCCCGGCCTGGCTGTGGCAAGCTCTCGGCGATGTCGGCCGAGTCCTCGATCCAGAGCCACTATCCCAAAGCCGTCGCACAGTGCTTTGGCTGCGGCGCTCACAACCCCGCTGGCCACCAGCTCCAGAGCTTCGGCCGGGGCGATCACACCGTCGCCCACTTCACGCCCAAGCCCGAGCACATGGCCATCCCCGGCTTCGTCTATGGCGGGCTGATCGCCTCGCTGATCGACTGCCACGGGACCGGGACCGGGACCTGGGCCGCTTTGAACGCGGGCGAGGCCGGCGACCCGATCCCGCGCTTCGTCACCGGCAAGCTCGAGGTCAGCTACGAGAAGCCGACGCCCATGGGCGTCGAGCTCGAGCTGATCGGCCGCGTCCGCGAACAGAGCGCGCGCAAGGTGGTCGTCGACATCGAGCTCTCGGCGGCGGGGGTCGTCACCGCCGAGGGCACCGTCATCGCGGTGCGCATGCCCGAGTCCTGGGGCTGAGCCCAGCCCGACAGCTCAACCCAACAGATCAGCCCGGGCTGGGCGGCTGGCGAGCACGGCCTCGTGCAGCGACCACTGGCCGCGCGCGCGGTGCAAGTTGTGCTCACCGCGGCCGGGGAAGCGCGCGGCGTCCCAGCCAAAGTAGCTCTCGAAGAGCGCGTCGGCGGCGAAGCGCGCGGCGAGCTCGAGGCTGATCCACTCCGGGCCCGCCAGCAGGCTGCGGCGCTCCTCGGCGTCGAGCGCCCCGCCGCCCGCGTCGCCCCAGCCCTTGGACCAGCCCGCCCACGAGGCCGCGAAGATCTCGAGGTCGAAGCGCGCCTGGGCCTCGTCCTCGCCGGCGCGGTTACACCACGAGCGCCACGCATCGCCGAGCTCGTAGGCCAGGGTCATCGGCGCGACGGTGTCGAGGTCGATGAGCGCGAGCGCCTGGGCGGCCTCGCCCTCGCCGGTGAACAGCAAATTGTTGATCTTGAGGTCACCGTGAGACGGGCGCGGGCGCACCGAGGCGGGGATCGCCGGCAGGGACTCGGCCCCCTCGAGGATCGCCTCGGCCAGGGGCGCGACCGCGTCGTGCAGCCGGTGGCCGCGGCCCTCCTCGACGGCCTCGCGCAGCCGAGCGAGGTGACGCGGCGTGTCGTGAACGCCCACGCGCAGCGCCTCGAACTCGTGGTCGAGGTCGCGCAGCGCCCCGTGCCAGCGGCCCACGAATTCGCCGGCCACGCGGGCCTGCCCCGCGCCCTCGAGGACCTCGAAGCCGACCCCCTCGAGCGCCGTCTGGAGCCGCCAGATCCCGCCGCGCTCGCCCTGGTCGCGGGTGTCGACCCACCAGCCGCCCTCGTCCGCCTGCACCAGCCGCGGCGAGGCGACCCCCTTGCGAGCGAGGTGCTCGGTGACCGCGACGATGTTGTTGTGGATCGCCGGGTCGAAGATCGGGCTGAGCTTTTGCAGCACGAAGCGCCCCTGGGCGCCCTCGACCAGGTAAGTTTGATTGATCAGCCCGCGACCGAGGGGCGAGACGGAGGCGTCCGCCAGGCCCCAGCGATCGAGCACCGACCCAAAGTCGGCGGCTGCCGTCATTGGGGCGCCGCCGCGCCACCCGGCGCCTTCGCGCCGCCTTCGCCTGCCTCGCCAGCCGACTCTTTTTTTTCGCCGGCCTCGGCCTGCTGCTGCTCCCACTGCGCCCGCGTCGGGTACTTCTCCGCGATCGCCGAGAGCTCGGCGAGCCGGCCCTCGACCATGGCCGTGTCGCGCTCGCGCTCGCCCTCGGGCAGCGTCGCCGCGCGCTCGAGGTAGGTGCGCAGCAGCGCCGCCGCGGCCTCGACCTCCTCGCGCACGGGGATCTGCGCGCGGATCACGGCCTCCTCGTAGAGCCACGCGAGGCGGTCGTCCTTGGCCCGCGCCTCGGCGATGCGGGCGACGGCCTCGTCGAGGTGCTCGGGCTGGAGCGAGAGCACCTGCCCGAGGGTGAAGATGTTCTCCGCCGAGGGATCGCGGCTGATCACCTTCTCGAGGGCGGACTGCGCGGCCTCGAACTCGCCGCGGCTGCGCAGCGCGTCGGCCAGGCGCAGGTAGAGATCGGCGTCGGCCTTGGGATCGTCGATCTTCGCGGCCTCGACCATGTAGTAGTGCGCGGCCGCCCGTCGGTTCTTGACCTTGGCCATGGACAGGCCGAGCTCCCCGTCGCAGCGCGCGCTGGCGGGGATCTTGTTCGCGCACTGGCGCAGGACGCTGCGCGCCAGGGCGACGTTCTTCACCGCCAGGTGCTCCGCGGCCTCCGCGAGCGCCGCCTCGAGGGCCTCGTCGTCGAGCTGCTCACCCTCGCGCCCCGCGGGCGCCTCGAACTCGGGGTTGCGCAGCGGGCTGTCGGAGTCCGACTTGGGCTTCTGCCCGCGGTCGAAGGGGTTGACCTTCTCGACCTTCGAGGGCTCGGGCTGCCCCTTGTCACAACCCTGCGTCGAGATCGTCGCCGTGGCCGCGAGCGTGGCGACAGCGAGCAGAAAAAAGGACTTGAGCGCGGGCGCGGACGACGGGCGCATGAAGCGGAAGTATACTGCGGGCGTGAGCGGATCAACCCCCGGCTCAGAAGCCTCCGACGGCCTCTATCTCGCGGTCTACCCGGGCTCCTTCGACCCCATCACCTTGGGCCACCTCGAGATCGTCGAGCGCGCCGCGGCCCTCTTCGACGAGGTCATCGTCGCCATCGGCCATCACCCCACCAAGCCGGGCTTCTTCCCCTTCGAAGAGCGCGTCTCGCTCATCGAGGAGGCCTGCGGCCACATCCCCAACGTCCGCGCCGCCCACTACACCGGGCTGATGATCGAATTTTGTCGCAGCGTGAACGCGCGGGTGATCGTCCGCGGGCTGCGGGCGGCCGGCGACTTCGAGCCCGAATTTCAGATGGCCCTGGCCAACCGCGAGCTCGAGCCCGGGGTCGAGACCGTGTTCTTGATCCCCGAGCCCACCAAGCAGTTCATCTCGTCGTCGCTGATCCGCGAGATCGCCAGCCACGGCGGCCCCTTCCAGCGCTTCGTCCCCAGGTCCGTGGCCGTGGCCATGGAGGCCCGCTACCCGCAGTTCTACGCGGGTGGGGGCACGCGCGAGGCCTGAGCCGCCGCGACCATGGCAAAGCCAGAGGATCAGCGCGGGGCCGGCTCCGGCGAGACCAGCCTCGCCAGGCGCGAGGGCACCGACATCGCCAAGCTCTCCCCGGGCGAGGCCTGGCGCGGCGACGAGCACGGCCTGCGCCTGCAGGCGGCGCGCGAGGCCGGCCTCGACGCCAGCGAGGTCGAGCTCGAGCTGTTCACCGAGGGCTTCAAGACCGGCATGACCCTCGATGATCCTGCCGATCACGCCATCGTCTTGCGCGGGCGCACGGTCCTGCGCGAGCGCCAGCTCAGCAAGGCCCTGCGCCCGACGATCCGCTTCCTCAAGCTGCCCGCGGACCAGCTCGCCCTGCGCGTCCACGACGGCGAGTTCGAGCTGCGCGTGGCCAGGACCGTGGCCGAGCAGGGCTCCCCCGCCCTCGACTCGGCCAAGACCGCGCTCAAGCTGTGGCTGGGCTTCGGCCTGCTCGGGCTGCTCGCCTGGAACACCCTCGAGATCGCGTGGCTCTCGGCGTTGCTGTGGGGCGGCGCGCTGCTCGGCGGGGCCTTCGTGCTCCGCCGCGGCCTCGTGTCCGGGCGGGCGATGCTCGCCGCAAGGCTGATCACCGCCTTGGCCATGCTCGCCCAGGAAGAGAAGCTGATCCTCCCCCCGGCCCGCGGCGGCGAGGGCACCCGCTAGGAGCCCGTGCTGAAACCCAACACGACACCTCGCTTGGTCTTTTCGCCGAGGGCTTTGTCGCCAAAACTTGCAGTACGCCCAGTACAGCGGCGTTTTGGCTTCGCGCCCTCGACGAAAACCCAGCGCCAGGAGCCGCGCTGGGTCTCACCACGGACTCCTAGGAGCCCGTGGTGAGCCCCGATCCCGGCCTGTGCAAGCGCTGCCTCGAGGCCAGGCGCATCGTCAGCGCCAAGGGCTCGAGCTTTTGGCGCTGCGCCGTGTCCGAGCGCGCCCCGAGCTGGCCAAAATATCCGCCGCTGCCGGTGCTGCGCTGTCCCCACTACCGCCCCGGCGAGCCCCAGGGATCCCCCGGCCCGCGCTAAAATTGGCCCCAGCCCGCCTCCTGCGGCGCTCGGGCGGCGTTCGAGCACCTGATAGGCGGTCTTTTCCCACGCAGGCCGGGGTGCTAAACCCGAGCCGTGCGCGCCCCCGTCTTGGCTCTCACCCTCGCAGGCGCCGCCATCGCCCTGCCCTGCGTGCTGGCCCCGGCGAGCGCGGCCGCGGACCCCGTCGTCCTCGATCGCGTCGTCGCCGTGATCAACGACGGCGTGATCTTGCAGTCCGACCTCGACCGCTGGCTGATGTTCGACGAGGAGATCGCCTACGAGCTCGCCTCGATGCAGAGCCAAAACCCCAGCGACGAGCAGATCGCCCGCAAGCTCGACGAGCTCACGCCGCGGGCCCTCGACAACCTCATCGGCCGCACGCTGATGCTCGAGCAGGCCACCACCTTTCAGGTCGACGCCAACGAGCAAGAGGTCGAGGCCTACCTCCAGCAGCTCGCCCGCGGGGCCCAGCTCGGCGGCGTCGCCGAGCTCAAGCAGGCCGTCGAGCAGAGCGGGCGCTACGGCACCTGGGCCGACTACCGCAACAAGCTGCGCGAGGACATCATCCTCTACAAGCTCCAGGGCATGCTGCTCAACGTCTCGGTCAGCGACGCCCAGGTGCTCGAGCGCTACCGCGAGCTCAGCAAGGGCGAGGAGGCGCAGATGGAGGTCCGCCGGCTGATCTTCCGCGCCGGCGACGACGCGGATCAGCGCGACGCGGTCTACAAGCAGGCCAAGGCGGTGGTCCGCCGCCTGCTCGACGGCGAGGCCTTCCCCGAGGTCGCCGCCGAGCTCGGCCAGAGCGGCGAGCCCGAGACCGTCACCCGCAGCTCCGTGTCCCTGCCCATCGGCGAGCGCCTGTTCAAGGCCGACGCCGGCGACGTGGTCGGGCCGCTGCGCTCGGGCCAGGGCTTCGTGGTCTTCCTCGTCGACGAGGTCGTGGCCTCGGATCTGCTCGGCTTCGAAGAGGCCAAGGGCAGGCTGCGCGCCGCCCTCGAGGACGAGGCCCGCATGGCCGCGCTGCGCGATCTCTACGAGCAGCTGCGCGCCCGCGCCCACGTCGACATCCGGCTCTGAGCGGGCCTGTTCGGTGCACCCGCGGGGGCGGCGGGCGGAGTGTATGCTCTCGCCAATGTCGACCTGGGACGAGTCCGACCCCGCCGCGATCGCCTTCTTGTTCGTCGCCTGCGCCCGCACGGCGGACGGTGAGCTGGCCGAGGCCGAGGTCGTGCGCATCGTCGAGCGCATCGCCGCCTGGATGCCCGGCGCGTCCATCGACGAGCTCCACGAGATCCTCGCCCGCGCCGTCGAACTCTTTGGCGCGGCGCCCGATCCACGCGCGCTCCATGAGCTGGTCCACGCGACCAGCGACCGCCTCGCCGCGCTGCTCGCGGTCGAGGAGCGCGAGCGCCTGGTCACCGAGCTGATCGGCCTGAGCTACGCCGACGGCCAGGTCGACATCGGCGAGACCGACTTCGTGCTCGCCGTGGCCAAGATCCTCGACGTCGAGGTCGCGCTCGCAGACGACTAGAGCGGCGATCAGTTTGGAGGCGCGTCGCGCCATTCACCGTCGGCGCCCCGCTTTTCTTTGCGCCCTCCCCCACTATCATCGCCGGATGGCCGACACCATCGACCACGCCGCCCTCGCCGCCGAGCTCGAGACCCTCTCGCCGCGGCGTCAGCTGCGGCTGATCTACGAGCGCTTCGACGTCGACGAGGTCGGCCTGAGCTTCTCGGGGGCCGAGGACGTGGTCCTGCTCGACTTCGCCTGCGACGTGCTCGGCGACCGCAAGCCGCGGGTGTTCACCCTCGACACCGGCCGCCTCCACGCCGAGACCTACCGCTACCTGGCCACGGTCGAGGATCACTACGGCCTGCGCGTCGAGGTCTGCTTTCCCCAGGCCCAAGCCGTCGAGGCCATGGTCCGACAAAAGGGCCTGTTCTCCTTCTATGAGGACGGCCACCAGGAGTGCTGCGGGATCCGCAAGGTCGAGCCGCTGCGCCGCAAGCTCGCCGAGTTTCGCGTGTGGATCACCGGCCAGCGCCGCGACCAGAGCCCGGGCACCCGCGCCGCGGTCCCCGTGTTCGAGATCGCCGAGGGCCACACCGGGCTGCCCGGCGCCCCGCTCTACAAGCTCAACCCGCTGGCCGGCATGGCCTCCGCGGAGGTCTGGGAGACCATCCGCGCGTTCGAGATCCCCCACAACCCGCTGCACGCTCGCGGGATGATCAGCATCGGCTGCGAGCCCTGCACCCGGGCGATCTTGCCGGGCGAGCACGAGCGCGCCGGGCGTTGGTGGTGGGAGGAGGCGACCAAAAAGGAGTGTGGGCTGCACGCCGCCAACCTCCGGGCGCAGATCGAGTCCGGCGATGACAGCTGAGCCGAGCGGGCCCGACGAGCTCGACGAGCTCGACATGCAGACCCTCATCGTTCACCGCGACGATCGGCTGATCGCCCTCGCCAAGCCCAGCGGGGCCCTCGTCCACCGCGGCTGGGCCAGCGAGGGCCCCGTCCTCGTCGACGCCCTGGCGAGCTGGCTCGGCGCCCGGGTCCACCCCCTGCACCGCCTCGATCGCGGGACCTCGGGGGTGCTGCTCTTCGCCCTCGACGAGGACGCCACGCGCCACGTCGGCAAGCAGTTCGAGGCCAGCGCGGTCGACAAGCGCTACTGGGCGCTGGTCCGCGGCCTCGCCCCCGAGCAGGCCATCATCGACCACCCCCTGCGCCCCCACGACGCCAAGACCGGCAAGCGCCGCAAGGCCGACGACCCCCAGGCCGAGCACCGCCTGCCCGCCCAGACCCTGCTGCGTCGCCTGGCCTGGGCGCCCTTCGAAGACCGGCGCTACTCCCTGGTCGCCGCCCGCCCGCTGACGGGTCGCACCCACCAGATCCGCCGCCACCTCAAGCACCTCGCCCACCCGATCATCGGCGACGTCCGCTACGGCAAGGGCGACATCAACCGGCTGTTTCGCGCCCAGCTGGGGCTGCACCGCCTGGCCCTGCACGCGCGCTCGCTGACCCTCGAGCACCCCGATGGCGGGCTGCTCGAGCTGCGCGCGGCCCTGCCCCCCGACCTCGCCGGGCCGCTGGCCGCCCTGGGCATCACGCTGCCCGAGCCCCCCGAGGACGACCCGCCCCTCGAGCCCGAGGCCGGACTCGACAGCTGACGAAAGCGACGCGCTCGGCCCCCGTTGGCTCGGTCATGAGCGCCCAGCCTCCCGCCCTCGCCCTGCTCGCCGTGCTCCTCCTCCCTCGGGGGCCCACGCCACAGACGAGCGACCCGGAGGAGGCGCCCGAGGCCGAGGACGCCAGGGACGGCACGGTCACCGAGATCGTCGTGAAGGACGAGCGCCCCAGCTGGCTCTTCCCCGGCCTCGACCACCCCCGCGTCCAGGCCTACTTTCGCAGCGCCAGCATGCTCGGGCCGTCGCTCTTCGACGCCGCCCCCCTGCCGCCCCGGCCGCTGGTCCGGGCGGGCAGCGTCCGCGTGCACGGGGCGGCGGATCGCCAGACCAAGCGCCTCGCTCGTCGCTTCGCTCGCAGCCTCGTCGCCGACGTCCGCCCGGCCCTCGAGGCCTGCTACGTCGACGTCCTCGCCCGCTCGCCCACGGACGCCGCCCGCCTGACCCTCGCGCTCCAGCTGGGCGCCGAGCGGGGGCCCGTGCACCTCGCCGCCGGCCAGCTCGGCGACGTCTACGGCAACGCCTGCGTCCTCGGCGTGCTCGAATTCGCCGAGCGCGAGGGGCCGGCCCTCGAGGGCGTGGCGCTCGAGATCCCCGTGTGGTTTTGGCTACAGAGCCAGTGAGCGCTCAGCCACCGAGCGCCACCTCCAAGACCGCGATGGTCGCCTCGAACTCGCGCTCTTTCGCGAGCTCGAGGGGCGTGATCGGGTCGCGATAGGACGCGCCGTAGGGCGCCGCCGGGGACCAGCCAGCGGCGATCAACGCCTCCACGGCCGACGCGACCTCGCCGTCGTGGACGCCCTCGACCACGACCTGCCCGATCAGGTCGTCCCCGCAGGCGCAGCGCTCGGGCCCGACCCCGTACGTGGCAGCGACCTCGATGAGCTGCGTGCTCGCACCCGCGAGCACGCAGCTCTGCTCCTCGCTCGTCGACTGGCGCAGGTCTGCGCCGTGCTCGAGCAGCGCCGCGAGGGACTCGGGCTGGTCGTGAAAGACCGCGCGAAAGACGGCCTCGTCGATGTCCTCCTCGGGCACGGACCCGTCCTCGAGGATGTCGCGGAGCTCGTCGGCCTGACCGTCCGCGGCGTAGTAAGCCAGCATGCTGCCGTAGGTGTTGGTCAGCACGACGACCTGCAAGGCGCGACCGATGACCACCAGCATCAGCGCGGCGCCAGCTGCCACCCCCACCTGGGCCCAGCGCCGACCCTCGAAGCGGGCCCAGGTCGTCCGCAGCCCGCGGCCGAACCAGGTCAGGCCGACGATCAGCGCCCCGACGGCCGCGAGCCCCGCGCAGACCTCGTAGTTGTCGGGGAGATCCGTGGCCGTCCCATAGAACTCGAGCTGAAGACCCCAGTCGAAGGCGGTGTTCGGCACGCCGATCGCCGCGATCAGCAGACACAGCCAGCCAATGAGCGAGACGACCATGCCGAAACGAGACAGCTCTGGCCGCGCTTTGGAGGGATCACTGGGCCGAGAGGGCGATTCTGTGTCGCTCACGCCCACGAGCGTAGAGCAAAATGCTAGCGATCGAGACGGCCGACGGAGAGGCGAAACGAAACGCAACAGTCGTCGCCTGGGAACCCCAAAAAGCAAAGAGCCCGGCAAGCAGCCGGGCTCTCTTTCGAGTCTTACACAGGGCCTTCCCTGGTCCCGTGGAGACGACGAGCGACTTCCCTGTCGCGCCGTTCGCTCGCCTTCTTTGTATCGTCTCGGCTCAGAAGTCGCAACACTTATATTGAAATTTTTTGGACACCCAGATTTCAGAGACACTGGAAGACAAGGTGTAATTTTCACCCCGAGATGGTTTCAGCACTGACCATTTTTTCAGATTCATATTGATCACCCTTTGAACGAGATTAGAACCTCGATGGAGGTACCGAAGCCACTTTCGAAGCTTTCATCGGATCAGCCGACTGTCCTTGCGAACATGGCGACTTCACGGTCAATTTTGATCGTCAGGACACCCTGGGCTGCCGATCTGACGACGAAAGTTCAGCTCCACTGAAGCCTGTTCCAGCCCAACTGGAACATCGTGCGCGACTTTGCGCCAATGGAATTCAGTGGAGTTGGAATTTCTTCTAGCGTCACGACGCCGGGAAGCCTCCCGCGCGCTCGTGCGTAGCCACGGCTCAGCGAGCGCAGATGCCGTCGCGTGCTAGGGTTTCGCGGCGCTGAGCCCACGCTTCGCACGTCGATATCACCATGTCGGACAAGGCCCTCTACGTCGGCTTCGACCTCGGGACTACCAACTCCGCCGCCGCCGTGTTCGACGGTGAGCAGACGAAGGTGGTCCGCAACAGCCAAGGCAGCAACCTGACCCCCTCCGTCGTCCGCATCGACGGGCAAGGACGGATCAGCGTGGGGGCCCGGGCGCGGCGCTTCCTCGAGCGCGACCCGAGCAACACCCACAGCGAGTTCAAGCGCCTGATGGGCACGGGCAAGGCCTTGCGCTTCCCCTCCGCGGGGCTGGACAAGCGGCCGGCCGAGCTCGCGGCGCTGATCCTCGAGTCCCTGCGCAAAGACGTGGAGGACCAGTTCGGGGTCGCCCCGCGCAAGGCGGTGATCTCGGTCCCCGCGCTCTTCGAGCTGCCCCAGAGCGCCGCGACCTCCGAGGCCGCCAAGCTCGCGGGCTTCGAGTCGATCGAGCTGCTGCAAGAGCCGATCGCCTCGGCTCTGGCCGCGGGCTGGAGCGCCAGCGACGACAGCGGGGCCTGGCTCGTCTACGACCTCGGCGGCGGCACCTTCGACGCCTCCTTGCTCGAGACCACCGACGGCTTCCTGCGCGTGGTCGGCCACGACGGCGACAACTTCCTGGGCGGGCGCGACTTCGACTGGGCGATCGTCGACTGGGCCATCGCGCAGATCGCCGACCGCGAGGGCGTGGAGATCAGCCGGGCCAACCCCGAGCACGCCAGCGCCGTGCAGGCCCTCAAGCAGGCCGCCGAAGAGGTCAAGATCGAGCTCTCGCGCAGCGAGGACGCGCTCATGGTCCCCGCCCGCGCGCTGGTCGTCGGCGACGACGAGGTCGACGTCGAGCTCGAGCTCACCCGCTCGATCCTCGAGACCCTGTGCGCCGGCCTGGTCGAGCGCTCCGTCGAGGTCTGCCGCCGGCTGCTCCGCCAGTCCCGCGTCGAGCCCGAGCGCCTCGAACGCATCGTCTTCGTCGGCGGGCCCACGCTCACCCCCTTCTTGCGCGAGCGCGTCGGGGCCATGCTCGGGGCGCCGATCAGCGAGGGCCACGACCCCATGACCCTGGTCGCCCAGGGCGCGGCGATCTACGCGGCGACCTCGGGCCTCGACGCCCGCCCGCCCGCCGACGCGAGCCAGCCCAAGATCCTCGGCCGACGCCTGTGGCTTCAGTACCCCGCGGTGTCCTCGGACCTCGCCCCTCACGTCGTCGGCCGCGTCGTCGACAGCCCCGGCCCTCGCCCCGCCCGCCTCGAGCTCCAGCGCGGCGACGGCCTGTGGACCAGCGAGTCGACCACCATCGACGGCGAGGGCGGCTTCGTGATCGGCGTCGAGCTGCTCCCGCGCAAGGCCAACGTGTTCAAGCTCGTCGCCAAGGACGCCGAGGGCGCGGCCGTGGCCGTGGATCCGCCGACGATCACCATCGTCCAGGGCGTGACGATCAGCGACCCCCCGCTGTCGCGGACCATCGGCGTGGCCCTGGCCAACGACACCGTCCGCACCTACTTCGAGCGCGGCACCCCGCTGCCCGCCAAGCGGACCTTCACCCACAACACGGTCGAGTCCGTGGCCAAGGGCAGCGAGGGCTGCGTGCTCAAGATCCCCGTGGTCCAGGGAGAGTTCGACCGCGCGCACCTGTGCCGCCTGGTCGGCACCCTCGAGATCCCCAGCGAGGGCATCACGGCCAGCTTGCCCGCGGGCGCCGAGGTCGAGCTGACCTTGGAGCTCGACCGCGGCGGCCGGCTCTCGGCCCGGGCCCTGGTCCCCAGCCTCGACCAGGTGTTCGAAGAGGTCGCCCACCTGCTCGTCCCGGCCGCCGATCCCGAGGTGCTCTTCGCCAGCGCCGAGGCCATGCGCGCGCGCCTGGGGCAGCTGCGCGGCGACGCCTTCCGCAGCGGCACCCCGGCCATGCTCGGGATCCTCGATCGCGTGGAGCAGGGCCTCAGCGAGGTCGAGCGCGACCTCGAGGCTGCGCGCGGCGGCAACGAGGACGCCGGCCAGCGCGCGCGCCGAAGCCTGATCGAGCTCGACGCGGAGCTCGAGGAGGTCGAGCAGAGCAAGCGCTGGCCGGAGCTCGAGGAGCGCAAGGTTCGGACCATGACCTGGGCGTCCTCGTGCATCAGCCAGTACGGCACCCCGCGCGAGCAGAAGCTCTTCGAGGAGGTCGCCGACGCCATCGACCGCGCGGCCAAGGAGCACGATCCCCGCGAGCTCCAGCGCCAGCTTCGCCTCGCCCGCCAGCTCGGCGAGACCGCCTGGTACCGCGACCCCGGAACCTGGGAATACCTGTTCGAAGACGCCGCCTCCCAGGCCGACGCGGCCAGCGACCTGCCCCTGGCCCAGTCGCTGATCCGCGAAGGTCGCGAGGCCCTCGGCCGCCAGGACAACGCCAGCTTGCGCCGCGTCACCGAGCGCCTTTGGCGACTGCTCCCCGCCGACGCCAAGACCCGTCGGGCCTCCTTCGACTCCGGGGTACGATAGCCGCGCCCCTTCACCCCTCCGGTCCCCATGTCCGGCAAGCAGCACCTGGCCTCGAACCCCTTTTACGTGCTCGGCCTGCGCAGCGACTGCGAGCGCGCCGAGGTCGAGCGGGCGGGCGCCACGCTCCTGGGCATGCTCGAGCTCGGCCTGAGCGCGGCGCTGCGCTACCACAGCCCCCTGGGCGAGCACACCCGCACCCCGGAGCTCGTCCGCGAGGCGATGGCCGAGCTGCGCGACCCCGAGCGCCGCCTGCTCCACGAGCTGTGGGCGACCCTCGAGCTCCCCGCCAGCAGCGAGCCCGGCGTGGAGACCTCGACGGCGCCGGCCGACACCAGCGACCCAGACACCAGCGACCCAGACACCAACACAGCCGCGTCCTCGCAGGCACAGCAGGGCGAGCCCACGCCTTCGCCCGATCTCGCCTCGACCCCCTTCCCGGCCCTTGCGACGCTCGGCCTCGAGAGGGGGCGGCGATGATCCCCGTATTCATCGCCAGCCTGCTCGTGCTCCTGCTCGCCCAGGCCTCGTCCGCGTCGCGTGGCAAGTCCGCCGGGGGCTCCTCGGCGGGCGTGAGCGCGGGCGCGGTGATCGCCCTGGCCGTGTGGCTGAGCCTCGGCCCGCTCTTTTTGGCCGAGCTCTCCGCGACCTACCGCGCCCTCGCCAGGGGCCAGTGGCGCGAGGCCGTCGAGGCCCTCCCCGTGCTGGCGCTGTGCGCCCTGACCCTCTTCCCCTGGCCGATCACCCGGCTCGTGCTGATCCCCATGGGCTGGCCGCGCCTCGCCTGGGCCCTGACCCGGCTGAGCTTTTGGATCTGGCGCGGCGACGTGCGCAACGGAGCGGCCGTCGCCGCGGCCTGGGCCGCCGCGCGCAAGCCCGAACCCAGCCCCGACCTGCTCGCGTGGATCGAGCGTCGCCGAGACGCCCTCCCCAGGCCCGGCACGGTCCGCTGGCGCATGGGCGGATCGGGGATCGTGGCCACGGGCATGCTCGCGGCCGCGCGCAACGACCGGGTCACGGCCCGGCGCATGCTGCTCAGCGTCGACGCCCTCGACGACGCGGCCTCGCCCAAGCGCGCCCTCGTGCTCACCTGGGAGTGGCTGTGCGCCGAGGCCGTCGAGCGCGGGGCGTGGCGCGAGGTCGCCAGCTTGGCCGCCAGCGCCCCCGTCCGCTCACGGAGCACCCGGCTGCTCGCGACCATCGCCGACCGGCTGCTCGGCAACGCGCCCACCCCGAGCGACGCCCAGCTCTACTGGCGCTGGCTCCTCGCCCCCCACCGCCTGGCCACCCACCCGCTGCTCACCCTCGCGCTGACCAAGCCGAGCACCACCGGCCCCAGCGAGCGCAGCGCCGGCGCCAGCCAGCTCCCCGATCCCCCGCTCCCGCCCCAGCGCGACAGCCTCGCCTTCGCCCTCGGCCTGCACGCCTTCACCCTCGGCCGCGCGCCGGAGCAGCTCGACGCCGCCGCGCTCGACCGTCTGGGCGCCGCCTGGGACCGCGCCTTCGCGGATCCTGCCCTCGCCCGCCGCCTCGTCACCCGCGGCCTCGCCCTGCGCGTCCAGGACACCGGCCCCACCCTCGCGGCCCTGCGCCAGAGCGTGCGCGGGGATCTCCTCGCCCTCGTGCGCCGCGCCAAGCTCGGCCCTGGCAGCCTCGACGCCCAGGGGGAGACCAGCGAGCTGCTCTCCCAGGCCGTCCGCGAGCTCCACGCGCAGGTCCTCGACGGCCTCGAGATCGCCGTGGGCGCCCTCGACTCGCGCGTCTCCTCGCACCGCGAGCTCCCGCCCATCGACGAGTGGCTCGGCTTCCTGGCGATCCGAGAGCAGTATGCCGAGGCCGCCTCCCTGGGCGGCTCCAGCCTGCGCCGCCTGGCCTTTCAGGAGGTCCACAGCCCGCTTTGCGACCTCGCCGTGTGGCTGTGGAACGAGCGCAGCGAGCGGGCCCTCGGCAACGCGATCTTCCAGTGGCTGCTGACCGAGGCCATCGCCGTCGACGACGCCGAGGCCATCCGCCTGCAAGAGCGCAACGTCGGCTGCGGCCTGTGAGCGCCCCCGGCTCAGCCCGCGCGCACGGCCGAGAACACCAGCAGCGTCACGTAGCCGACGTAGAGCGCCGCGAACACCCCGCCCTCGACGCGGTTGATCCGCCCGCGCTCGCGCACCGCGATCGAGAACAGCATCAGCAGCACCGTCAGCCCGAGCATCACCGCGTAGTCACGAAAGAGCAGCGCGCGCTCGACCTCTCCAGGATCGATGAAGGCCGGGAAGGGCAGCACCGCGAGCAGGTTGAAGGCGTTCGAGCCGAGCACGTTGCCGATCGCCATGGCGTGCTCGTCGCGGATGGCCGCGGCCACCGAAGCGGCGAGCTCCGGCAAGCTGGTACCCACGGCGACCACCGTGAGCCCGACGATCAGATCGCTCACCCCCAGGGCCGACGCAATCGACGACGCCCCCCAGACCACCCCACGGGACGAGCCGACCAGCAAGACCAGGCCCACGCCCAGCCACAGCCCGGCCCGGCCATAGCCCATCGAGGGCTCCCCCACCTCGTCCTCCTCGCTCGCCGCGCGCCCGCTGCGGATCGCCCGGATCAAGAAGAGCACCAGCACCGTGACCAGCACCGCCCCGTCGAAGGGACCCAGGTACAGATCCCAGAGCAGCGCGCCGGCCACCAAGGTGATCACCAGGACCACCGGCATCTCTCGCCGGACCACCTCGCGGTGCAAACTGATCGGCTTGATCAGCGCCGAGACCCCGAGCACCAGCGCGATGTTGGTGATGTTGCTGCCCACGGCGTTGCCCATGGCGATGCCGCCAGACCCGTCGAGGGCCGCCGTCGCCGAGACCAGCATCTCGGGCGCGGAGGTCCCCAGCCCGACGACCAACATGCCGACCAACAGCGGCGACACGCCCATGCGCCGCGCCAGGCTCGAGGCGCCGAGCACGAAGCGGTCTGCGCCGAACACCAGGCCAACGAGCCCGGCGACCACGGCGAGCGCTGCGAAGACGAGGCCCACGGCTGCGCAGCATACGTCATGGCTCAGCTGCCCGCGCAGCGCATACTTTCGAGAGCTTCCGCACCCCCACCTCGGGACTGGCAGCCCGTGGAGAAACCCTGCGCGGCCGCGAGCACATCGCGAGGCACGGATTGACCCTCGGGCCCCTCCCCTTCCGCCCTCGACATGCTATCCACCGGCCCGATGAGCGCACGAGGAGAAGCGCGCCCGGGGATCTCGGTCGTCATCCCGGTCTTCGACGAGGTCGACTCCCTCGAGGAGCTCTACCAGGGCGTGACCGCGTCCTGCGAGTCCATGGGGCGCGGCCACGAGATCCTGTTCGTCAACGACGGCAGCCGCGACGGCTCGGATCGCAAGCTCGACGAGCTCGCCGAGCGCGACCCTCGGGTCCGGGTCATTCACTTTCGCCGCAACTTCGGCAAGTCGCCGGCCCTGGCCGCCGCCTTCGAGCGCGTCCGCGGTCAGGTCGTCATGACCCTCGACGCCGACCTCCAGGACGACCCGGCGATGATCCCCGACTTCGTCGAGCGCATCGACGCCGGCGCCGACCTGGTCTCGGGCTGGAAGAAGCGCCGCCACGACCCGATCGGCAAGACCGCGCCCTCGAAGGTCTTCAACTGGATGGTCCGCCGGCTCAGCGGCATCCCCCTGCGCGACTTCAACTGCGGCTTCAAGGCCTATCGCATCGAGTGCATCCGCGAGCTCTCGGTCTACGGCGGCTTTCACCGGTTCTTGCCGGTGCTCGCCGGAGCCAAGGGCTTCCGCATCGAGCAGCTCGTCGTCAACCACCGCCCGCGCAAGCACGGCGTCAGCAAGTTCGGCGTCAAGCGCTTCTTCGACGGCATCCTCGACCTGCTCACGGTCCTGCTCGTCACCAAGTACCGCACGCGCCCGCTGCACTTCTTCGGCCTGCCCGGCATGATGCTCAGCGGCGTCGGCGTCAGCCTGCTGCTCTACCTGACCGTGCTGTGGTTCTTCGGCCAGCCCCTGCACGAGCGCCCGCTGCTGACCCTGGGCGTGCTCCTGACCATCACCGGCTTTCAGTTCCTCGGCTTCGGCCTGCTCGGTGAGCTGCTCGTGCGGACCACCATCACCCCACGCGAGATCTACTCGATCCGCGGGACCCACGAGCGCATCCCTCCGCTCGAGCGCATCGCCGCCCCCGACGACCTCACCTCTCAGGACGGCCCGCGCATCATCGACCCCTCGGCCGACACCCGCCGCGACCTCCCGGTGGTCCCTCCCGAGGCCGTCGCCCAGACCGCGGCCGCCTCCCAAACCCCTCCCACGCCCTCGACCCCCGAGGACGCCTGACCTCAGAGGAGCCCGTGGTGACCGCGACCAACGTCGACGAGCGCAGCTCGAATCAAAAGAAGCACGAGAGCCAAAACCCGATCCAGCGCGCGCTCATCGACCGCTTTCACGAGCAGGCGATCCGCATGGTCGGCCTCGCCAAGCCCGCCTCGATCCTCGAGCTCGGCTGCGGCGAGGGCTACGTCCTCGACGCCCTCGTCAAGGGCGGCGTCGAGGCCGAGCTCAGCGGCGTCGAGCTCGACGGAGCCGCCGTCGCCAAGGCCCAGGCCCGGCTCGGCGCCGCCGCGACCGTCGAGCAGCAGGACGCCCGCAAGCTCGCCGCCGACGGCCGCCGCTTCGACATGGTCATGATGCTCGAGGTCCTCGAGCACATCCCCGAGCCCGAGCAGATGCTCCCGATCATCGAGGCGCTCAGCAACCAGTGGCTGCTGCTCAGCGTCCCCTGGGAGCCGATCTTCTGCGCCCTCAACTTTGCCCGCGGCAAGAACCTCAGCCGCTGGGGAAACGACCCCGACCACGTCAACCACTGGACCAGGCGGGGCTTCGCCAAATTCATCGGCGAGCACTTCGAGATCATCGAGCGGCCCGGCGTCTTCCCCTGGACCATGGTGCTCGCGCGCAAGCGCGGCTGAGCCTGTCAGCCCCGCGACTACGACTGGGGCCGAACCATCAGCCCACCGCGCGCGTCGATTTCGGCGCGCAGCAGCGTGCGCTCGCGGATCATCACCTCTCGGACATGATCCCGCAGGCGCTCGGCGTCATGGTCGAAGTCCCGCGGCTCGACCGGATCCAGCACCTTCACGACCGGGAAGATCATCTCGTCGATGGTGAACACCCAGCTGCTCCGCGGCAGCGTCTCGCGCACCCCCTCCATCAGCACCGGCAGCACCGGCTTGTCGGCCCGGCACGCGAGCACGAAGGCCCCGATCTTGAACGGCCGCATCTCCCCGGTCTCCGAGCGCGTCCCCTCGGGGAACATCGCCACCGTGTTGCCCATGGCCAGCTGCTCCTCACAGCGGCGCATCATCCGGTGGCGGCTGTTGGGATCTCCGCGCTTGATGCCCACGTAACCAGCCATGGCCATCATCCACCCCAAAAAGGGCACGCCAAAGAGCACCCGCTTGGCCACCCAGCGAAACTGCTTGCGCAGAGAGAAGAGCGCCAGGATGTCGCCGCTGGACTGGTGGTTGCAGACCAGCACGTAGGCCTGGTCGTCACGCATCTTCTCGCCGTCTTGGACCTGGATCCGCCACAGCGACGCCCGCTGTAGATGGTTGGCCCAGGTGTAGGCGTACCAGTGCGAGAAGCGCCGCCGACGGTCGAAAGGCGTGATCACCAGCCATGGGATCGCCACCGCGAACCAAAACACCGTCAGGCTGGCCACGAGGTAGCCCCAAAACCACAGCGAGAAGAGCTTCATGCGCAAGGTTGGTTGGGGCTCGGCTTCGCTCATGCGCGCACAAACCTTGCCAGGATCCCGGGGGCGATGTCGAGCGATGAGCGGGTCTACGAGTGAACTTCTGGGGTTTTGGCTCACCGAAGGGACGCGGGTTGGGGGGATGTTGGCTCGTTTCGGCGGCTTTACAGTCTGGGGAGGCTGTGACTTGGGTGTGGGGTGGGCGGCTTAGTTCGGGACGTCTGCGCCTACGTAGCCCGCTTCGCCCACCACCGCGTTCCGCGGCTCTCCGTCGATGTCCGTCTTCGGATCGCCCTCTGCCCACGTAGCGAAGGTTGCTAGCTCGGCGGGTGCGTTCGCCGTGAGGTGGAAGTCGCCGTTGGCGAAGTCCGTGAACCAGTTCGAGTCCTCTCCGAAAGGCTCGGACGCGTCTGCCTCCAGGAATACCTCTTCCATAGAAGCTCCTTCACAGTCTATCTCTGGAGCAGCGCCCAAGTTTACAATAAACGTCTTTTTCACACTCGACCCGTCCCCTCCGCTCCCACAAGAAATACCATTTGCAGAACCTCCCAAACCTGCACCTATCGTCGAGTACAAAATATCAAACGTCGCCAACCCAACACTCACGGCATCCAACGTCCCTCCGCCAGAGTTCGCAGAGCTCACAAAAGAGTCCCGAACATATAGGTACCCATTATCGACAACAATAGGAACATCATCACTCTTCGCCGCCCATATGTGCGTCGCATACACGGACGAACCCGCATTCGAAATCGATATCGCAGAATCCAGTGAATCCAAAAACTTCACACCATCAACAAATAGCTTTGCCCCATTCCTCGCCTCCAACGACGGGACCGTACCTTCATTCCTCCACACAGGCTCTTCTCCTTCCGCCCCCACAAACGCCAAAACCATCGCGCCCGAAACATCCACAGACTCTTGATACCCCCCGTCCGTCATCTCATGCAGCACAATCACCCCATAATCCCCAACATCCTCAACCGCCGCCCCAATCGTACAAAACGGCACATCCTCCGTCCCCCAGCTACTTGATCAGCGTCAATTATTTTTTCCGATTGGCGACGATTATTCCTGCCGGTGCGAGACTTGCGCGTCCCCGTGCACGGCGACCTCGCGCGCGGGGTAGTTGTCGTTCGGGCAGTTGTCGCAGCCCGGTGTAGTTGTCGTCGGGCGTCAGCCCTTCTTGCGCCCCTTGGCCTTCTCGGTCCGGTAGCTGGACACGTTGAATTCCAGGATCACCGAGTGGTGCACGAGCCGGTCGATCGCGGCCGAGGTCGCCATCTTGTTGTTGAAGATCCGGTCCCACTCGCTGAAGACCAGGTTGCTCGTCAGCGCCGTCGAGCGTCGCTCGTAGCGCTCGGCCAGCAGGGTGAAGAGGACCTCGGCCTCCTCGGCCGACTGCTTGACGTAGCCGATGTCGTCGAGGATCACGAGCTCGAAGTTGTCGAGCCGACGCAGCTTCCGGGGCAGCTCCAGATCTCGCTTGGCCGCGAGCAGCTCCTGGATCAGCGAGTAGGTCGGCGTCCACAGCACCGAGCGGCCCTGCTCGACGAGGGCGTGGCCGAGGGCCGCGAGGGCGTGGCTCTTGTCGACGCCGGGCAGGCCGAAGGCCAGCACGTTGATCGCCTCGTCGAGGAAGTCGCCGGCTTGCAGCTCGCGGAGCTTGCGGACCACCGGTCGCGGCAGCCGCTTGTCGTCGAGGGTCTCGAAGGTCTTGCCGACGCTGAGCTTCGAGGCCCGGCGCAGGCGAGCGACTCGGCGAGCGTGGCGGGCCTCGGCCTCGAGGTCCAGGACCTCGGCGATCGTCGCCAGCGCTGGCTCGTGGCCGTCGGTGACCAGGCGCGGGACCAGCTCCTCGGCCGCGCTCGTCAGCTTGAAGCTGCGCAGCAGCGTGGTGATCTGCTCGGCGTGGGCGGGGGGTCGAGGGTTCACGCCGCACCTCCGAGCAGCTCGTCGTAGACGCCCAGATCGGGCTCGCCGACCTCGAGCTGCGGGACCTCGGACTCCGTGGGCTGGACCCGCTGCTTGACCGTCGCGTAGTCGAAGGGCGCGCCGGCCTCGAGCAGCTGCGCGAGTTCGGCCTCGACCGTCGACTCCATCGTCATCGCCGCGAGGTGCAAGATCCTCACGTAGTCGACGTGGCCGCGCCCGGGTCGAGCGCGCTCGAGCGCGTCGTAGGCCCGGCGGAAGATCAGCGAGGGGTACAGCTCCTCGCGGAAGCAGTAGTTGGGGAAGGCCCCGGGCTTGCGCACCAAGGAGGCGATCACGTGGCGGTAGTCGATGCGGTGCGCGCCTTCGCCTCGCAGCCGCGGGAAGGTCTCGACCACCTCACCGCCGTAGCGCAGCTCGACCTCGTTGGCGTGCAGCCGGACCTCGACCTGGTGGCCGATCAGCTGCGAAGGCACCGAGTAGATCCGCCCCCGCACCTTGATCGTGCTCCAGCGCCGGACCTTCGGCGTCTCGGTCGTGTAGGTCGGCACCGGCTTGATCGGCAGCGGCCTCAGCAAGGGGCTCTCGAGCTCGAGCTTCGCCGTGACGTGCTGGTTGTGCTCGCGCTCGAGGGTCTGCTGGACGAAGCGCTCGTAATCCTCGACGCTGGCGAAGTCCCGGCTGCCCCGCAAGATCAGCGCCTGCTTCAGCAGCTTTTTGGTTCGCCGATGCCGGACCTCGACCGCGCCGTTTTCGTGCGACTTGCCCACGTTGATGCGCCGGACCGTCTCGATGCCCAGATGCGTGCACGCGTCCGCGAAGCGCTTGTTGAGGCTCCGGCCCCGCGCCTTCTTCAGCTCGTGCGTCGCCGCCGACATGTTGTCGAGGGTCAGCTTCCGCGGCACCCCGCCCAGGGCCCACAGTGCCCGCTGGAGCCCCTCGACCAGCGCCTCGTAGCTCTCCGACAGCGCCACGCAGGCCCAGGTCCACGCGCTCGCGACCAGGACCAGCTCGAAGAGCAGGTGGCGGAAGGGCTCGCCCGCGATCGTCACCTGCAGCTCGTTGCAGTTGGTGAAGTCCAGCGCCGCTTCCTCGCCGGGCGGGTGCTCTTGCTGGAAGTAGACCTCCTTGTCTGGTCCGTGCAGCGCTCGCCAGTCCCGGACCCGCCGCTGCATCGTCCGCAGCTGGCCCTGGTTGAAGCGCTCGGGCTTCTCCTCGATCAGCTGCTTCAGCAGCGTCTTGGCTTCGAGCTCGCCCTCCTTGTCCCGCTCGAGCAGCGGGACGATCTTCTCCTCCCACACCCCCTCGAAGGGATTCTTGCGCGTCCGCCAGTGCCGCGGCTCCTTGGTCTGCGAGGGCAGTGGCCCGCTCTGCCACTTCCGCGCCGACCTCACGCTCATTCCCGCCGCCGCTGCTGCGGCCTGCTGTGTCTTGCCTTGGTTCATCTTGCTCCGTAGCAGCCGTACTTGCTCGTCCGTGACCACGTGGGGGCTCCTGCTCCCCAGCGTCCCACGCGCGTTCTGGCTGGCTCGGACCGGCAGGTTTAGTTGTCGTCGACCGGCAAAAGTTATTGTCGTCGATCACACCTCCGCTGGCGCTCTGCATGAAAGCGTTCCGGACAGCGCTGCTCCCAAGGCGAAGCCAAAGCTCAGGGTGAAAAGCTTGCGCGTCTTCATGCCTCGAGTGTCCGCTCCAGGCTCGGCCTCCGTCAAGCCGTACCTGCCCGTCTTTGCTGCCTCGTGCCTTCGTCGACAAGGATGCCCGCCCCAGCCTGGCACCCTTGCCGGGTACAGGCGGGGCCTCAGGAGAACCCGCCTGCGGCTTCAGGCTCTACCTCAGTTCGGGACGTCCGCCCCTACGTAGCCCGCTTCGCCCTCCACCGCGTTCCGCGGCTCTCCGTCGATGTCTGTCTTCGGGTCGCCTTCTGCCCACGTCGCGAAGGTTGCTAGCTCAGCCGGCGCGTTGGCCGTGAGGTGGAGGTCGCCGTTGGTGAAGTCCGTGAACCAGTTCGAGTCCTCTCCGAAAGGCTCGGACGCGTCTGCCTCCAGGAATACCTCTTCCATAGAAGCTCCTTCACAGTCCATCTCTGGAGCAGCGCCCAAGTTTACAATAAACGTCTTTTTCACACTCGACCCGTCCCCTCCATTTTGACAATATACACCACTTGCAGAGCCTCCCAAACCTGCACCTATCGTCGAGTATGCAATGTCGAATGTACCTGCCGTTACACTCACGGCATCCAACGTCCCCTCCCCTGCACTCACAAAAGAGTCCCGAACATATAGGTACCCATTATCGACAACAGAGATGGGAACACCATCACTCTTCGCCGCCCATATGTGCGTCGCATACACGGACGAACCCGCATTCGAAATCGATATCGCGGAACTCGACGAATCCAAGAACTTCACACCATCAACAAATACCTTTGCCCCAAACCTCGCCTGCAGCGATGGAAGCACACCTTCATTCTCCCACACAGGTTCTTCTCCAACCGCCCCCACAAAAGCAATGCCCTCGCCACCTACAATATCAGCAGACTCCTCATAAGACGCCCCCGTCATCTCATGCAGCACAATCCCCCCATACTCCCCCACATCCTCAACCGCCGCCCCAATCGTACAAAACGGCACCTCCTCCGTCCCCCAACTACTATCACTACACCCACCATTATCCCCATCCACATGCACCGCCTCCCCTTCAAAACACTCCCCACTGTCCAGCTCACACGCCCCACTTGCACACTGCGAGTGCTCCGTACACGCCACACAAACCCCTCCATCGCACACCGGCGCCTCCGCCGTGCACGCGCTCACGTCTTCCTCCGTGCACACCACACACTCTCCGCTTCCCTCCTCGCACGCCGGCGTCTCGGGGTACTCCGAGCTGCAGCTCACGCTCTCTCCTTCCCCACACCCCACGCAAGACCCTGCCTCGCACAGCGGCGTCGCCCCTCCACAGTCTGCGCTCTCCTCACACTCTCCTCCCGTCGTCTCCGTCCCCGACGTCTCCATCCCCTCCGTCGTCTCCATCCCATCCGTCGTCTCCTCCGTCCCCTCCGTCGTCTCTCCGCTCGTCTCCGCTACCTCTTCACACTCTCCCCCCTCCCGTCCTTCGCACAGCCAGCAGTCCAACGGCGGCGCCGTCTCGGTGCATCCATCCGACAGCACCTCCAGCTCTCCGCTGCACGTCCCGTCCGTGCAGTAACCCACCTCCCAACCGTGCTTCGCTCGGCAACCTTCGTCTCCCGCTGGCTCCTCCCCGTCGAAGCCATTCGAGCAGTCCACCTCCGCTGGCGCTCTGCATGAAAGCGTTCCAGGGAGCGCTGCTCCCAAGGCGAAGCCAAGGCTCAGGGTGAAAAGCTTGCGCGTCTTCATGCCTCGAGTGTCTGCGCCAGCCTCGGGCGTCGTCAAGCCGTACCTGCCCGTCTTTGCTGCCTCGTGCCTTCGTCGACAAGGATGCCCGCCCCAGCCTGGCACCCTTGCCGGGTACAGGCGGGGCCTCAGGAGAACCCGCCTGCGGCTTCAGGCTCTACCTCAGTTCGGGACGTCTGCGCCTACGTAGCCCGCTTCGCCCACCACCGCGTTCCGCGGCTCCCCGTCGATGTCTGTCTTCGGATCGCCTTCTGCCCACGTCGCGAAGGTTGCTAGCTCAGCCGGCGCGTTGGCGGTGAGGTGGAGGTCGCCGTTGGTGAAGTCCGTGAACCAGTTCGAGTCCTCTCCGAATGGCTCGGACGCATCTGCCTCCAGGAATACCTCTTCCATAGAAGCTCCTTCACAGTCTATCTCTGGAGCAGCGCCCAAGTTTACAATAAACGTCTTTTTCACACTCGACCCGTCCCCTCCGCTCCCACAAGAAATACCATTTGCAGAACCTCCAAAACCTGCACCTATCGTCGAGTACAAAATATCAAACGTCGCCAACCCGACACTCACAGCATCCAGCGTCCCCTCTCCTCCACTAACAAACGAATCACGAACATATAGGTACCCATTTTCGACAACAATAGGAACATCATCACTCTTCGCCGCCCATATGTGCGTCGCATACACGGACGAACCCGCATTCGAAATCGATATCGCAGAACTCGACGAATCCAAGAACTTCACACCATCAACAAATACTTTTGCCCCCAGGCTTACACGCAGAGACGGAAACACTCCCTCATTCTCCCACACAGGCTCTTCTCCAACCGCACCTACAATTGCCACACTGACACTCCCGCCCGCGAATTCAAAAGATTCCTCATACCCCCCGTCCGTCATCTCATGCAGCACAATCACCCCATACTCCCCCACATCCTCAACCGCCGCCCCAATCGTACAAAACGGCACATCCTCCGTCCCCCAGCTACTATCACTACACCCACCATTGTCCCCATCCACATACACCGCCTCCCCTTCAAAACACTCCCCACTGTCCAGCTCACACGCCCCACTTGCACACTGCGAGTGCTCCGTACACGCCACACAAACCCCTCCATCGCACACCGGCGCCTCCGCCGTGCACGCGCTCACGTCTTCCTCCGTGCACACCACACACTCTCCGCTTCCCTCCTCGCACGCCGGCGTCTCGGGGTACTCCGAGCTGCAGCTCACGCTCTCTCCTTCCCCACACCCCACGCAAGACCCTGCCTCGCACAGCGGCGTCGCCCCTCCACAGTCTGCGCTCTCCTCACACTCTCCCCCCGTCGTCTCCGTCCCCGACGTCTCCATCCCATCCGTCGTCTCCATCCCATCCGTCGTCTCCTCCGTCCCCGACGTCGTCTCTCCGCTCGTCTCCGCTACCTCTTCACACTCTCCCCCGTCCCGTCCTTCGCACAGCCAGCAGTCCAACGGCGGCGCCGTCTCGGTGCATCCATCCGACAGCACCTCCAGCTCTCCGCTGCACGTCCCGTCCGTGCAGTAACCCACCTCCCAACCGTGCTTCGCTCGGCAACCTTCGTCTCCCACGGACCCGTCGCCGCCGAAGCCGTTGGCGCAGTGGTCTGGGGTGGGGACCACACACGAAATTGTCCCCGGGAGCACGAAGCCCAAGCCAAAGCCGAGGCCCAAGATAAGAAGATGGCGCGTGTTCACCTCTCGAGTGTGGGCGCGCTCGTCGATGTGCGTCAAGTCAGATGGGGATCCTCGTTGGCCACCAGTCTGAAGTCTCGAGTTTGTCGCAGGACTTCGAAGTCGCAGGACGACGCCCGCGCCATATCGGGCCTACTGCGAGGTCGGGGGTCGACGGCTCGCAGCGGCTGAGAAGGCAGCTCGTGGTCGACATCACCACGGGCTGTTCTTCATGGCTCAAAAGGAGACGCCGAGGCCGTCCCAGCGGACGCGCGCGCTCTCGCGCGAGCGTGCCTTTTTGCGTTTACTTACGTCGATGGCGATCATGACGACGCCCGCGACTAGCGCGGCGCCCCCTACCGCCAAGGCGGCGTAGCCACCGGGCCGATAGTCCCGCGAGTCGATCGGACGCTCGGGGATCTCCTCGATCCCCTTGACCAACAAACCCGCGCCGGCGCCGACGCCCGCGAGGCCGATCACGCCCACGCCGATGCCCGCGAAGCCCAGCGGCCCGATCGCCTCGACTTCCTCGCCGCCCTCTCGACCGCCATCGCCCTCGGCTCCGTCTCCGCCAGCTTCGGCTCCCGCCTCTGCGCCGCCGTCGCCTGCGGGCGTGCGATCGGCCTGCGACTCGGCGGCGAGCTCGAGGAGATCGTCGAGCACCTTTTGAACCAACTCGACCAGCTCGGTGCGCGTGCACAGCTTGCAGTCGGACTGCCGCGCGCTGCCTGCGACGATCTCGTCGTCCTGCTCGATCGAGAAGCCCACGACGTAGCCGGGGTTCTCGGGATCATCGAGACGCTCGATCGCCACGACGATCACCGGATCGAGCTCGTCGATCGGCTCTTTGAGGCCCTCGGCGTCGAAGGCCACCTTGGCGTCCTCCTCGATCTTCGTGGCGATCGAGGCACCGTCGGAGCCAAGCTCGTCGACGTCCACGCGCAGACCTGCGCGCTTGGGGCTCGCTTCGGCCAGCGCCTCGAACACCACCAAAGTCGGCGCCGGAGGCTCGGCCGCTCTGAGCAGCGCCGGCGCGCCGAACAGCCCGACGAAGAGAGAGGTCGCACAGAGGATTGCGACGCCTTGACGCGTCACCTTGGGTCGGTCGAGGGGAGCTCGCACGGCAGAGGCCAGGAAACACCGGATCCCCCCGCTCGGCAAGTGCGTGAACCACATGGCCAGGCGTGCAGGTCTACCTGTTTCGCTTCTCGCAGATCGTGACCCAGGCCTTGACCTTCTTGTCGGACAGGTTCCTGCCCTCGTTGACGCACTGGGACCAACGCTCGAGCTCCATCAGCGCCTGCACGCGCAGCTTCGCCCGGTCGTTGCGGCTGCGCCAACACGCGCGCTTCTTGGTCAGGGTCAGGACCTGATTCCACTGGAAGGCTTGGGCAGCCTTCTCTGCGTCTTCCCGCATCCGCTTGCAGGTGAAGGTGGCGTGGGCGGGTACGACATCCTCCCCGGTGTCCGTGTCGGTGTCCGTACCCGTCCCCGTGTCGGTCTCGGTCCCGGTATCGGACCCCGTGTCCGTACCCAGACCCGTGGAGTCTGTCTCCAGCGAAGCGGGGATAGCGCCCCCTGTCGTCCCCGGTGGATCCCCCTCGGCCTCGGAGCCCTCCGCGGAATCCTCCGCACCCAACTCGGCTGCGCCCCCCTCGGCTACCTCGTCGCCGCCGCGGTCCTCGATGGAGCTGATGACCAGCCCCGCGACCAAGAGCACGATGATCGCCCCCACGATCAGATAGATCAGCGGGCGGCGCTCCTGCGTCACTGGGGCGCCCTGGGGCAAGCGGTTGATCGGCAGCCGACCACGCACGTTCTGCGGGATCTTCCCCTCGGTGAGCGAGGCCTCGAAGAGGATCGAGGTCGCCCCGGTCTGAGTCCGCGGCAGGCCGCGGAGCACATCTTCGAGACGGGCCAGGAAGATCTGGGCGGTCCGCGGGCGGCGGTCCGGCTCGAGGGCGATGCAGTCGTCGATCAGCTCGATGAGGTCCTCGGGCAGCGGCGGGAGCTCGTTGTCTTCGCGGCGCTTGCCGACCGAGGGCGCCTCCTCGGTGGTCTTGAGGGCGATGATCTCGAGCACGTTGGTGCCGTGCCAGGGCGGGTCCCCGGTCAACAGCTCGTAGAACATGATGCCCATGGCGTAGATGTCGAAGCGCTCGTCGACCTCGCGCCCCTTGGCCTGCTCGGGCGCCATGTACTCCGGCGTCCCCAGGGCCTGGCCGACGTTCGTCAGCCGCTCGGATCGGTTCGCGGAGGCCGAGATCCCGAAGTCGAGGACCTTGACCAGCTCGCCCTCGTCCCGGCCGCGCTCGACGAGCATGACGTTGTCGGGCTTGAGGTCGCGGTGGATGATCCCAACCTCGTGCGCGGCCCGGATCGCCCGGGCGACGTCCCGCATGACGTGGCAAGCGCGGGGCACCGGCATGGGGCCGTTGGCCTGCACCTCTTCATAGAGGTTGCGCCCGGTCAGGAACTCCATGACCAGGTAGAGGCGACCGTCGGACAGCTCGCCGGCGTCGAAGACCTCGACGATGTTCGGGTGGCCGGCCGCGCTGGCTGCCCGCGACTCGGCGCGGAAGCGCTGCGCGACGGCCTTGGTCCGGCTCCAGTCGTGGGTCAGCACCTTGATCGCCACCGAGCGACCCACGGTCACGTGCTCGCCGAGGTAGACGTAGCCCATGCCGCCGCGACCGAGGCGCGAGAGGATGCGGTAGCGATCGGCGATCACCGTGCCCGACTCGATCAGCTCGGCCGCGTCGAGGCCTGGCGAGGGGTGGCCGGCGCGAGCCAGCGACCGTGACTGTCGCTCCTCTTCCTCCTCGTCGTCTCCGTCCTCGCCTTCGCCACCTTCGGCCGCGCCCCGGCTGCCCTGGCTGCCGCCGGCCTCCGCCGCGGCGTCCGGAGCGTCTCCCGCCGCCGGCCGGCCCCCGCTCTTGGCACCGCTTTGGCTGGCCGCGGCGCCATCCAGGGCGCCACTTTGCTCGAGGATCTGCGTGCCGGAGGCCACGCGCCTGTTGGTCAGCTCGCGCAGGAGCTCCGAGCGCATGGCCGCCTCGACCTCGCGCGCGTTGCCAAAGAGCTTGCGCATGAACTCGGCGACCTTCTCCTGGCCCATCTCGGGCGAGTGGTCGGCGAGCCACTGGTTGAGCGCCATCATCATCGCCCGGGCGTTGTCCCAGCGCTCGTCACGGTCGCGGTAGAGGCCCTTGGAGACGATCGCGTCGAGCTCGTTGTCCACCCGGCGGCTGCGCGAGCTCGGAGCCGGGGCGTCGAAGCGGGCGACCGTGTCCGTGCTCATGCCCTCGGGCGAGCGCAGCGGGCGACCGGTCAGCAGCTCCCAGAGGATCACCGAGACGGCGTAGACGTCGGCCCGGCCGTCGAGGGGCTCGTGGCGAGCCTGCTCCGGGCTCATGTAGCCGACCTTGCCGAACACGACACCCGGGAGCGTGAGGCTGGCCTTGAGGCTCGAGGTCGCCAGGCCGAAGTCCGCCAGACGAACGGCCCCTGCCCAATCGATCAGCACATTGGAGGGCGAGACGTCGCGGTGGACCAGGCCCAGGCCGGGGAAGGTGTGGGCGTAGTGCAGACCGCGCAGGACCTCCCGGCAGACGTAGACCGCCAGGGGGACGGGGAAGGCGCGCCCGACCTCGGCGCAGCGATCCCACACGTCGGCGAGGTCCCGGCCTTCGATCGCTTCCATGGCGATGTAGAGCTGGCCGTCGATCTCCCCCGCGGCGCGAACGTCGACGATGTTGTTGTGGTGCAGGCGCACCACGAGCCGGGCTTCGTCGAGAAACCGGGTCCGGTAGTCGTGATCCGGCAGGTTCGGGCGCAGGAGCTTGACGGCGCACATGCGCGCCAGGGGTCCAGTGCCGATCCCCGCCAGGTGGACCGTAGCCATGCCGCCCTCCCCGAGGGTCGCCAGCAGCGTGAGGTCGCCAAGAACCCGCGGTGGGTCCAGCCGCTCGAGCGCGCCCATGACCATGGCGGGGACGCTACCACGGAGAGGCCGATTCCGAGTAGACTTTGCCGGCTCCATGCCCGACACGCCCAAAGCGCGCAAGGCCCCGGGGATCCTCTACTACGACCCCAACCCCACCACGGCCAAGCTGGCGACGGCCAGCTTGCGGCTGGCCGGCTACGAAGTCTACAACGCCGCCGGCCAGCGCGAAGCAGTGACCATGTTCAAGCGTCACGGCGCGGGTGGGGACAACTCGATCGTCGCGCTGCTCCTCGACGCCTCTACTGATCCAGCGGTCAGTTCTGGCGTCCTGCGAGAGCTCGTGCGCCTCCCCGGAGCCTCCGACATCCCCGGCATCCTCATCGTGAGCCGGCGCAACCCCAACCCGATCCCCGCGGCCGCGGGCCTCCCCACCGTCAGGCGTCCGTTCTCGAGCCCAGCCTTGCTCAAGGTGGTCGGCGAGACGATCGCCTCCGTCGACACCGGCCGGCTGCCCACGGACATGGCCGCCGCCCCAGATCAGCGCAAGGTCCAGCTCCAGCGCCTGCTCGCCAAGCACTTGCCTGGCGTCGCGGCCAACGAGCAGGCCCTGTCCGCGCTGCTCCACGATCTCGAGGGCAGCGAGGAGCTGCCCAGCCCACCTGGCGCGCAGAGCCTACAGGTCGATCTCGCAACCACCCGGCTCGAGTCGGTGCTCGAGATGCTCAGCGACGACTCGGTGACGGGCGTGCTCTCGCTGAAGTCCAACGAGCGCGAGGCCAAGCTCCACCTCGAGCGCGGCCGCATCCGTCTCGCGGAGTACTTCAGCGACGACGAGGACCTCAAGCTCGGCCGCTTCGTGGTCGAGGGCGGGTTCATGCGTGACGACGAGCTCGAGGACTTCTTGAGCAGCCGCGACCCCGCCCGCCGACCGCTGGGCCAGCGCCTCGTCGACGCCGGCTTCATCACGCCGACCGAGCTGGCCTCGGTGATCATCGCCCAGGCCCGCGAGATCACCTGCCACCTGCTCACCTTCCGCATCGGCGTGGCGGGTTTTTGTCCCCTCGAGCAGCTCGACGCCGTCGCCGCGAGCGGCGCAGAGGAAGGCAAGATCGAGCTCGCGGTGTCCGAGGCCCTGCTCGACGGCCTGCGCCGCCTCGACGAGGCCGCGCTCATGGGCCCGCACATGCCCGAGCTCGACGACGTCTACGTCCGCGACGACGCCAAGGTCAGCCGCATGGCCCGGGAGATCCTCGCCCGCGACGAGCTCGACGTCCTCGAGCTGATCAACGGCCGCAACTCCGTCAAGGAGATCGCCCGCCGCACCCGCACCGGCACCTTCGCCGTCGCGCGCGTGGTCTACCGGCTCAGCAAGTCCAACGTCGTCCGCCGACGCATCACCCCCGTAACGGTCTAGGAGCCCGTGGTGAAACCCAACACGACACCTCGCTTGGTCCTTCCGCCGATGGCGTTGTCGCCAAAACTCGCGGTACGCCCGGTACAGCGGCGTTTTGGCTTCTCGCTCTCGACGAAAACCCCGGCGCCAGGAGCCGCGCTGGGTTCCACCACGGGCTCCTAGGAGCCTGACAGACATGGCGCAGACCGACAGCTGGAAGCAGGTGCTCGTCGTCGATCCCGATCGCGAGAGCCGTGAGCGCGTCATCCAGCTGCTCCGCGAGGCCGCCGGCGACGAGGGCGAGGGCTCCGAGCACCACCTCGGTATCATCGAGGCCAAGGACGGCGACACGGCGTGGGCGATGCTCGAGTCGGCGCGCCCCGATCTCCTGGTCTGCGAGATCCTGCTCGAGGGTCTCAACGGTATGCAGCTGCTCCGCCGAGCCCGCGAGCGCTTCGACGCCGAGGCCCCCGCGGTCATGTTCGTCACCTCGATGAGCGCCGAGGTCGACCGCTACTGGGCCCTGCGCAACGGCGCCGCGGCCTTCGTCGTCAAGCCCTTCGAAGAGGGTTACTTTCGCGAACGCAGCGCTCGGCTCCTCCGCAACGAGGTGCCCGAATTCGATGGCAACTGGCCAAACGAGTTGTGATGCCGGAGATCTCCGAGACCACCAGCCGCGGTATCGTCGTACGCGTTCAGGCCTACTACGTCCCCGAGCGCTCCCAGCCACGAGACGGGCTGTGGTTCTTCGCCTATCAAGTGGGCATCGAGAATTGTGGTGACGAGACCGTCAAATTGCTGAGTCGGCACTGGATCATCACCGACAGCAACGGCAACACCGAGGAGGTCCGCGGCCCCGGCGTCGTGGGCGAGCAGCCGGTACTCCAGCCCGGCGCCCGCTTCCAATACACCTCCGCGTGCCCCCTGCCGACGCCCTTTGGGACGATGCACGGCAGCTATCAGATGATCACCGATGAGGGAGAGACCTTCGACGCGAAGATCGCCCCCTTCTCGCTGAATCTGCCCAACGCGGTAAATTGATCGTTTTGCCGCCTCAGCTATCCAGCGCGTCGGTGGACTCGTAGCGTGTAGAGCTCGTCACCCCGCGACGCGAGATATGCCCGTCGTCGACGAGGCGACGCAAGGAAGCCTGGAGCTTCCAGCGCGGGCCACCCACCCGCGCGCGCAGGTAGCTGGCAGAGACCTCTCCATGCGCGCCGAGGATGGCCTCGAGCACCCGCCTGTCGAAGGCCTCGCCCTTGAGGCGTTTGGCCTCCTCGAGCGCGACGGGATCGATGGGAGGGCCACCGTCCTTGGGCAGCGCGAGCTCCCCGGTGGCTTGGAGCAGCTCTCCCACGGTGATGGAGCGCAGCGTAGGTCCGTGTGGGCCGCGAAAGCAGTCCTGGAGCTTGTCCAGCGTCAGCTCGGGGCGAGAACGGATCACGGAGACCAGCGCCTGGCGCCTGGCTCCGTCGAGGATGGTTTCGATGTGATTGAGTTGCGGCATCGTCGGTGCTCGTGGAGGGGAACCCAAGTTGGCGATCTTGTCGTCGCGTGAGCGACAGGATCGATCCCGGGAATCGCCTAGAGGTCGGGGCCGACCTCCGAGCTGACGAACGGCGCACTGAGCGAATCTCACCCGGACCGGGGCATAGCCAGGAGCACTCGCTCGATAAAAATATAGAGATGAGCTCCATGAGTCAACGACATCGAGTCATCGGCTGCTCGCCAACGTTTATCGCGAGTTCATCCCGAAACCCAGCTCACAATGAATGACGGTTCATATCACAGCGTCCTTGCATCGCACACCGGGGCCCTCGCTCACGGCAGCTCGACCTCGAGATGCAGCTGCGCGCCGACGATGACCTCCACGCGCGCCGTCCCCTCCGGCGCCTCGAAGCTCCGCCCGCGGCCCTCGGCGATCAGGGCCCCCTGCCCGTCCCAGGCGCTCCAGCGACGCAGCGGCTCCCCCTCCTCGAAGCCCACGCTGGGCGCACGCCACCGACCCTCGCCGGCGTCGAAGCTCAAGCTCGCGTGCATCGCCGACGCCACGTCCAGGGGTGTCTGCGCGTCCGGGTAGCCGAAGAAGGCCGGGTCGACGTCGACCCCCCGCCAGTCGCAGTGCACGTGGGTCTCGTACTCCACCAAGAAGCCCGCGTTGTCGCTGCACGCCGCCTCGAGGGTGGACAGGCCGACGTTGACCGGATCGAGGTCGAAGCCGTCGCCGTACTGGTGCCGAGACCAGGTCGCGCCGCCGATCATCTCGTTGTAGCAGGGCGGCCGGTAGCCCGAGTTGACGACGATTGGGCCGACCAGATCGCGCAGGTCCTGGATGCGCTCGACGGCGTGGGGCTGAACCACGGCGTAGCGCCCCTTGTAGGACTGGGCGAGCTCGTCGAGGGTGAAGTTCGGGGCGACCTGCGTCGAGGGATCGACGGCCTCGAGGTCGATATAGCGGACCGGGGCTCGATAGTTGACATTACCCATGTACAAGCCGGGGTACGCGTAGCAATCCGGCGTGGGGCTGGGCGCCACCAGGGGCAAGCACACGCCGCCGTCCTCGTTGGGCCCTGGGAAGCAGGCCGCGTCGAATTCCTCGCCGCCCGTCGTCGTGTCCTCTCCGCCGGTCGAGCTCTCGCCGGTCGAGTCCTCGCTGCCCTCGCCGCCCTCGCTCTCGCCCTCGCTCGTCCCCTCGTCCGTCGAGCCCTCGCTCCCGCTCGTCTCCTCGCCTCCGCTCGTCCCCTCGTCCGTCGAGCCGTCTTCGTCTCCGGCCTCCGTACCGACCTCGTCGGCGAAGCCCTCGCCGCCCTCTCCACACTCGCAGGGGCCGTAGCCCGAGCCATCGAGGCTGCACCAACGCACGCTCTCGCTCCCGTCCGCGCAGGTGCACATCAGGCCGTCGCCGTAGTCACAGACGATCTCCCCGTCCTCGGCGCCCGTCCCCACGCTGCACCCCCAGCTCAGGCCCAAGCCAGCGCCGAGGATCGCCAGCGCTCGAAGTCGTCGAATAGCCATGCAGCGATAGTCCGCCGACCTGGCGCTGGGGACAAGACCCCAACGCGGGATGAGTGGCGTGCGGCCCGTCCTCGCGCGTCTCCGCCGGCCCCCACCTCGAGGTGAGGCCACCAAGACCGCGAATCGGCGCCGCGCTTCGCCCCAAGCGCGAGCATCCCCCACGCCCCGGCGGGCTCGACCCGCGGCCGGCTTGCAAACAAATCCGCGCACGACCGAGGACCTACCTGCCGGACGCGAGGATGCGGCGCCGGCGGAGGAAACCATGTCCATTGCTCATCGCGGCGCTCTGGCGCCGTCGACAACCTTGCTTTCGCTCTCGCTCGCGCTCGCCGCCTGCTCGAGCACCCATCAATACGACCTCGCCACCATGGACGCGAGCGCGCAGCTGCTCGACGCGCAGCCGGTGCCGGTCCGTGGCAGCGGCGTGGTCACCGATGACCGCGCGTCCCTCGAGGCCCAGCCTTCGAGCCAGGCTGCGCGCATGTTCCCCGCGGGCGCGCGTTATCGCGTAGCCATCGCCGACAAAGGCGACCTCGCCATCGCCATCCTCGATCCCCACGGTCGCCTCCTCGGTCGCCTGCACCTGCGGACCTCGACCGCAGACGCCAACGGTCAGGGCGTCGAGATCGAGTTCGAAGATCAGCTCGGCCGCCGCGCGTCGATCTCGGCGCGGACGCAGGCCGACCACATCGAAGGCTGGGCGCAAAGCGATGGCCACGGCGCGCACTGGCGCGTGCATCGCTCGGAGATCGGCGAGCTCGCTGGCGAGCGCTGGAGCCCCGCCATCCACGGGCAGGCGCGCGAGCGCGAGCTCATCGATCTCGCGGAGCTCGAGGCTGTCAGCGGAGATCTCTTTGCGCTCGCCGACGCTCTGACCCCAGCGCGCAGCGCCGCGACGGATCCCTGCGAGCTCGCCGAGCTCCTCGTGCTCGGGCAGCTCGCCGTCGATCTCACCATCCGCACGTGGCGAGGCGAGGCCCGTCGGCAGCTCCCCGCTCTCGCCCACGCCACCTGCGACGACCGCTAAAGCGGCGATCGGTCCGGAGGCGCACGCTCGGGCGCGCCTTCGGACCTCTCGACTGGGCTCCTAGAGCGGCGATCAGTTTGGAGGCGTGCTCTCAGGTGCGTCTGGGCGGTCTCGTGGCGAGGAGCGAGGCCGAAGCTGTGGTGGACCCACTGTGAGCGCCGAGCGACAAAGACCACGGGGCCGCCCAGATGTGCCTGAGGGTGCGAATCCAAACTGATCGCCGCTCTAGTTGTCTTCGGCGCGGATGATCGCGTCGACGTCGTCGACGAGCTCGCGCAAGACTGCGCGCCCGACCTCCGCGACCGCGGACTGAGCCTCACGGCGCGAGGCGATGGTCGGCGCGGCGGATCCTTGAACCTCGATCATGTGCTCGAGCATCGCAACGATCTGCCGACGCATGCTCTCGCGGCCCGCCTTGAAGGCGATGCGCGCGACCTCCTCATCGTAGGCGTCGAAGGTGTAGGGCGTCTCCTCGTGGGACGCCTCGAGCGCCTGCCAGAACTCGTCGAAGTCCTGCCAGGTCAAGACTTTGAAGCGTGCCGAACTATCGGTCATGGTCACCTGTACACAGAGGGAGCGGAGTCCCCAACCAGCACGCTACCACGCTCGACCGCCTCGTCCATCGGTCTTCGCTTCCTGTCGAGCACGCGCGCTCAGCTCGCGGACTTGGGGCGTCTCCCCACCACAGTGAGTGCCTCCGGCGCCCGAATCGGTCACGAAATCATCGAGCTTTTTCGCCCGGTGCTCTCACACGCGCCTGTCCTACCGACCAGCGCATGATCGAAAGACGAGCAAGTCCCAAGCTGGGACATATGCTTGGTCGGCGAGCGAGGCAAAGCGCCCCACTTTCATCTATAGACCCATCTGCTTGGCGATGATCACCTTCATGATCTCATTGGTGCCCGCGTAGATGCGCTGAACTCGCGCGTCCACGTACGCACGCGCGATCGGGTACTCGAGCATGTAGCCGTAGCCGCCAAAGAATTGCAGGCACTGGTCGACCACGCGGCCGAGCATTTCGCTGTGCCAGAGCTTGGCCATGGAGCACTCCTTGACCAGGTACTCCCCCGCCACGTGGCGCTGGGTCACCGCGTCGAGGAAGTGCCGGCCGACCTCGATCTCGGTCGCGCACTCCGCAAGCTTGAAGCTCGTGTTTTGAAACTTGGCGATGGGCCGGCCAAAGGCCTCGCGCTCCTTGCAGTAGGTCAAGCTGTCCGCGAGAACCTGCTCGGCGGCCGCCTGCGAGGCCAGCGCGACGATCAGCCGCTCTTGCTGGAGCTTTTGCATGAGCATCATGAAACCCGCGCCCTCGGGGCCCAGGCGATTCCCCGCGGGAACGCGGCAGTCCTCGAAGGCCAGCTCCGCCGTGTCCTGCGCGGCCATGCCCATCTTCGCCAGCTTCTTGGCCTTCACGAAGCCGGGCGTGTCCGCCTCGACCACGAACAGCGAGATGTTCTGGTGGGGGTCGGTGCTGTTCTCGGTCTTCGCGGCGACGACGCAGAGGTCGCAGAGCATGCCGTTGGAGATGAAGGTCTTCGAACCATTGAGCACGTAGTGCTCGCCTTCGCGCTTGGCCGTGGTCCGCAGGGCCGCGAGGTCCGAGCCGGTGTCGGGCTCGGTCATTGCGATCGCGCAGATCAGCTCGCCGCTGACGCAGCCCGGGAGCCAGCGCTGCTTTTGGGCCTCGTCGCCGAAGCTGTGGATGTAGGGCGCGACCACGTCCGAGTGCAGGGGGATCGCAAAGCCCGAGTCGTAGATCCGCGCGAGCTCCTCGATGACCACACACGAGTGCAGGAAGTCGCCCCCGGGCCCACCGTAGTCCTCACCCACCCACGGGCACAGCAGACCCACCTCCCCAGCCGCGAGCCATGCCTCGCGGTCGACGCAGCCCTGCTCCATCCACTGCGCTTGCTTGGGCACGACCTCGCGCTCGAGGAATTCGCGCACGGACTTGCGGTAGACTTCGTGGTGTTCGTCGTAGAGATCGCGCTTCATCGCAAGTCAGTGTATCCCGCGGGCAGGGCTGCTAGCGTTGCGCCGTGCGCCCCCCCGCCCCTCTCATGCTCAACGAGCTGCGCCCGAGCGCCACGACCATCGACGTGTGGGAGCTCGACCTCGCCAAGCCCGAGAGCGAGGCCGACCGCGCGCTGTTGACCGCGGCCGAGCTGACCAAGGGCGAGCGCATCATCATCCCCGCCAAGCGCACCCAGTCCCTGCGCGCCCGCGCCGAGCTGCGCCGCGTGCTCGGCCGCTACCTCGGCCTCGCCCCCGAGCAGGTCCGCTTCATCTACGGCGAGCACGAGAAGCCCGACCTCGACCCGGCCCAGCAGCCCGGCGCCCGCGGCCCCGCGCCGGTGCTGAGCTTCAACCTCTCCCACTCCGAGGCCGTCGGGCTGGTCGCGGTGGTCTTGTCCGAGGCGCCGCGCCAGCTCGGCGTCGACGTCGAGCACGCCCGGGAGAACCGCGACCTCGACGGCATCGCCAGGTCCTTCTTCGCCGCCGACGAGGTCGCCTACTTCCTGCGCCTGCCCGAGCGCGAGCGCCCCGCGGCCTTCTACCGCGCGTGGACGCGCAAGGAGGCCTACCTCAAGGCCCTGGGCACCGGGCTGAGCTTTCCCTCGAACAAGTTCTCGATCAGCTTCGGCCGCGACGAGACGCCGCGGGTGCTGCGGACCGAGCGAGAGGGCGACGACCCCCGGCGCTGGCAACTCCTCGACCTGCGCTGCGAGGCCCCGGGCTACGCCGCGGCCGCCTGCTGGGATGGCGCACCCCTGAGCCTGCGCCGCTTCTGGGGACCCACGAGCGCGCCGGGCTGAGTCTCAGCTCGGCGCGAAATTGCCGTGAAAGGTGGCCGGGAGGCCCTGGTCGTACCAAGCCCGGGCCAGCGGTGGGCGCCCGGGCGCCTCGGCGTCGACGACCACCAGGCAGGAGCGATCGCGGCGCCCGTCGTAGACGATGCTCAGCAGCCAGCCGCCGTCTTCTCGGCCGGCGCGGGCAGGATCGGGGACGAAGACCGCCTCGCTGGGATAGGTCTCCGCGCCAAAGTCCCACGCCCAGGTCCTTCCCGTGTCGAGGTCGACCTTGGTCAGGTGATCTTGCAGCCCCGGGCGCACGCCGCTGGTCTGCGCGTGACAGCCCAGGTAGGCGTAGCGATAGCGGCTGCCCTCGACGCCGGGCGCGACCCGGGGGAACTCGCAGCTCGGGTGCAGCGCTGCCTCGAGCTCGAGGCTCTCCCGGCGCAGGTCGAGGCGCCCGCGGACCAGCTCACCGTCGATCGCCGCGCGTATCGGCGCGGGCCGGGTCAGCTGCAGGATCCACTCGTTGATGCTCGGGAAGTCGGGGTAGCGGACGAAGTCGACGATCAGCCGGTCCTCGCCCTTCTCGCCATCCTCGAAGGCGTTGGCGAAGTGAAACGCGAAGCAGGGGTCGACGCTGAAGCGACGGATCCGCGCGGGCTCGTCGATCGGCACCGCGATGATCTCCGTGCCCAGCTCGGGGCGCCAGGCCAGGGCGTCGACGTAGGCCCGCCCGGTGAGCGCGAGGGCCAGCGGGCGCAGGACCACCGGCGCGATCAAGAAGAGCAGATGCCTCTCGCTGGCAACGAAGTCGTGGATCATCGTCGGCCTGCGCAGGGCCACGCGAGTCAGCGTCCTCGCGGGGCCCTGACGCGGGTCGTCGGGCAGCGCGAACACGTCGATGCGCGGGCCCTCGCGGTCGAAGCTCAGGCCGTAGCCGTAGGTGGTCGAGCGCGCCGCGACCCGGTGCGGGTGCGCCGAGAAGGCTCGCCCGACGATGCCGCCGAGGTCCCGCACGCCGAGGGTCTCGAGGCTATGGGGATCGAGCTCGTAGGGCGGCGAGCCCTCGTGGAGAGCGAAGAGCCGCTCGCGCCAGGGCAGCACGCTGGTGTTGGCCGCGTGCTTGACCCGCCCCTCCCGCAGCCCCCGCAGGTGGCTGCGCAGGCTCGGAGGGGGTGTCCCGAAATTCGCGAAGAGCCGGCGCTTGGCGACCCGCTCCTCCGCGCGATCCGGCGTCTCGACGTAGCGCACCGCCCCCGTCACGCGGCCATCGGCGATCCGCGTCGCGCTCACGGCCCCGTCGCCGTCGAACCAGTGCCCGTAGCGATCGCCGTAGCTGCTCAGCGCCGCCGGTCCGTTGCGAAACAAGGTCCCGCGCAGGCCCTCGGGCAAGCTGCCCTCGAGCTCGAGCTGCTCGGGACCGTGCTCTCTCGCTAGGCTGCGGATCGCCGCCCGGGCGCGGCGAAAGTCCTGGCTGCGCGGGGCGCCTGCGTTGGCCTCCGCTTCGGGTTTGCTTCCGCTCTCAGCCTCGACGCGATCGTTCATCGCTCGCCGTCATAGCACGCGGCACCGAGGCACCTCGCGCCATCCGGCGGCGGAGCACGAGCCCACCGAGCAAGCAGATCGGCGCCAGGGCCAGGCGCCAGGGTGAGCGCTCGCCAGCGTCGCCCTCGACGCCACACTCGCAGCCCTCGTCGTCGAGCTCGTTGGACAAGATCACGCAGTCGCACTGCTCGCAGCCGCTCGGCAGCAAGTCGACACCGCTCTCGTCTCGCAGCCAGCACAGCTCCGGGAGCGGCACGCCATAGACCCCGCCCTCGCCACAGTCGCCGCCGCGCGAGAGCACCCCCGCCAGGCGCCACTGCCCGTCTTCGAGCTGGACCAGCGCCGGTCCGCCCGAGTCGCCGTAGCAGGTGTCCTTGCCGTCACCGCCGGCCCGAAATTCGCGGCCGTTTTCGGTGTAGCTGGTGATCGCCGCGTCGACCTGCTGCTTTTGGCCGATGATCCCGTCCTCGTCCTGGCCGTAGCCCACGAACACGAGCTCGGTGCCCACGCCCATGGCCGCGTCGAACTCGTCTTGATCGGTGATCGGCACGATCGGGTCGACCTCGACCGCCTCGGGCAGGCGCACCCAGGCGAAGTCGTGGATCTCGTCGCCGCACTCGCTGGGCAGGCAAAAGTCCTCGTGGCTGCCCCAGGCCTCGGCCTCGATCAGCGCCGAGGGAGCGGAGATGCTGTCGCCAAAGCTGATGTCCACGCTCCCGCTCGGCGCGGGGTCGAAGCAGTGCGCTGCCGTGAGCACCAAGTTGGGCGCGACCAAGGTGCCGGTGCACAGCTTGTCGGTGCGCACGGCGACGACCGCAGGCCAGGCGCCGGGCTCGACGGTCTCGCCGCCGTAGATCGCCTGCGAGTCGGGGGCCACCTCGACCTCTGTGGCGCCCTCCAGAGGGGGCTGCGCAGCCAGAGGAGACGAGAGCGGCGCCCACAGGGCCGCGGTGAGGGCGAGAGCGAGGGCCATGCGCGAACGAGGATAGCCGCTGAGCCGTCAGCGGACTACCGCGGCTGGCTTTTTTGCCCCACCGCGTCCACGCGCCCTCGTCGCTCGGATGGGCGCCAAGCCCCTGCGCCAGGTGCTAGTGTGCGCGGCAGAGGACTTGAAGGGTCCCAGGCGCCGGACCGCCGGTTGCTGACGAGGCGCGAGGAGGGAGTTTGTCGGGCACAAATGACTGACGAGCAACGAAGTCAGCGGCCGGTGCTCCAAGCCTGGGGCCCTTCAAGTCCTCTGCCGCGCACACTAGAGCGGCTCAGGGGTCGGTGCAGGTCCCGTCGCAGGTGAAGCTCACCCCGTTGCCGTAGAACCCGTAGCTGTCCGAGGCGGTCTTCACGTCCTCGGGGTAGTTCTCCTCGTCGGCGCCGAAGCCGAAGTCAGAGTTGGTCACCGTGATCTTCGAATCCACGCTGAAGCTCTTGTTGAGGCGCAGCCCGCCGCCGCCTTGGTAGGTGGTGTCGTTGAGCGCCTCGTTGCGCTTGACCGAGCTGGTCGAGATCGTGCAGCTGTCCACGACGTTGCAGCCGTAGTCCATGTGGATCGCGCCTCCCTTGAAGTCGGCGACGTTGTCCACGAGCGTCGAATCGACGATGTGAAAGCGACCATAAGTGTGGATCGCTCCGCCGGAGTCCGCCGTGTTGTTGGAGAACACGCAGCCCGTGATGCTGACCTCGGGGACGGCGACCAGACTGCTGCTCCCGTCGATGCACAGCGCCCCCCCGAGATCTGCGCTGTTGTCGTCGAAGACCAGATTCTCCAAGCTGACAAGATTGTCGGCGTTGTTCTCGATGAACATCGCGCCGCCACAGCGGACGTTGTAGCTGCTCGGAATGCTGCCCATGCCGCCGGTGAATGTGATCCCCCGGATGACGACGTCAGTCGCCTCGATGAACAACATCCCGCCGTCGCCAGCGGGCTGCCAGGTCGTCAGCTCGGGACCCGCGCCCTCGATCGTGATCGAGTCGTCCACGGTTACCGTCTCGTTGTAGGTCCCCGGACAGATCTGGACGATGGCACCGTCGGCGGCCGCAAACACGGCGCCCGCGATGGTCGAGTAGCGCGCGGACTGGTTGTTTTCCAGGGTCAGGATCACCGGATCGAGGTCGTCGGCGCACTCGAAGTCGAACCCGTCGCCGGTGGTCTCCGAGCCCGTGTCCGTGTCCGTGCCGGACTCGCTGGACTCCTCGCTCCCGCTGGACTCCTCGCTCCCGCTGGACTCCTCGCTCCCGCTGGACTCGGAGTCCGAGCTACTCGTGTCCACGTCGTCCTCTCCCGAGCTGCTCGTGTCCACGTCCTCCGAGCCCGTGTCGCTCGTCCCAGCCGTGTCCGAGTCTCCGCTCGTGCCCTCCGAGCTCGTGTCCACGTCCTCCGAGCCCGTGTCGCTGGTGCCCGCGGTCTCGCTCTCCCCGCTGTCGTCGGAGCTGGAGTCGCCACAGGCGAAGGTCGAGGCCAGCAAGGCGAGCGTCGCCAGGGTCGTGATCGGGAATCGGGGTAAAACATGCATGAGGCGGGCACCCTACCCCTAAACGATGACTTCGACACAGTGCGCCAGAACTCCCCTGGGGATATTTTCCCAGGCGCTCGAATTGCAGCGCGGCGTGCCTCGCAAACCGCGCACACGGTTCTCGAGCCAGCGCAATCCCTGATCACGCTGGGGGCTCCAGCGCGAGCCCTCGATGCAATGGCTAACGCAGCGCCTTCAAGGCCGCGGCGACCCGAGGCAGCGCCGCAGCGATGTCCTGCTCGCTGACGGCCCCGACGCTGAGCCGAAACCAGCCCTGGCCGGACTCGCCGACGCCAAAGGCCTGGAAAGGCACGACGCCGACCCGGGCCGCGTCGAGCAGGTAGCGGCGCACGTCCTCGTTGGTCTCGAGCAGCTCCCCATCCGGCGTGCGCTTGCCAAAGGGCGCGATGCGTACGGTCAGATAGATCGCGCCCATGGGCGGGATGGCCTCGACCGGCAGGCCGTCCTCGGCGAGGGCCGCGAAGCCGCGGTAGAGCCCGCGCAGGCGCGCGAGCAGGCCGGACTTGAAGCCCGCGTGATACTCGGCGATCGCCTCGGGGTCGTCGAGCAAGCCGACGGTCGCGCGCTGCTCTGCGCGCGGCGCCCAGGCTCCCACGTGGCCGAGGATCGCCGACATCCGCTTGATCACGTCGACCGGACCGACGGCCCAGCCCACGCGCACGCCCGTGGCCGCGAAGGCCTTGGAGATGCCGTCGACGAAGATCGTCCAGCGCGCGAGCTCGGGGATCAGCTGCGGCGGGGTCAGGTGCTCGACCCCTTCGAAAGTCAGCATCCAGTAGATCTGATCGTAGAGCAGGTAGAGCGGGCGCTCGCCGGCCTGCTCGCGGCGGCGGTTCTCGGCCAGCACGGCCTCACAGATGCCCTGGAGGGCGCGATGATCGAAGGCGGTGCCCGTGGGGTTGAGCGGCGAGTTGAGGCACAACAGCCGCGCCTTGGGCAGGGCCTCGAGCACGGCGTCGCCCGTGGGCAAGAAGCGCGTCTTCGGCCCGCACACGAGCTCGAGCGGCTTCGCGCCGATCATGTGGCAGTAGTGGTTGTTGTTCCAGCTCGGCACCGGGTAGGCCACGGTCTCGCCGGGATCGACGAGCGCGCGATAGGCAGCGTAGATGCACGGCCGGGCGCCGCTGGCGATCAGCACCGAGTCGACCGGGTAGCTCAGGCCGAGGCTGCGCCCATAAAAGCGCTGGACGGCCTCGCGCAGCTCGAGCATGCCGTTGCTCGGCGGGTAGTTGGTCTGGCGCGCGGCGAGGGCGTCTTGGATATCCTCGCTCAGGCGCGTGGGGATCGGGAACTGGCCGGGATCGAAGTCGCCCACGGTGAGGTTGCAGACCTCCACGCCCTCGCGCCCGAGCTCGCGGATGTCCGCGGCGATCTTGAGGATCTCGCTGCCGACGAGCCCGCCGGCCATGGTCGACACCCGCCCCGTCGCGGCCTCGGGCGCCGCCGCGGCCGCGAATTCACCCAGGTTCAACCTCGACTCGACAGGCACGAACATGGGCAGATGATGCCGCAGGGACCAGGCCGCGACCACCGAGTGACCACCCGCGTCGACGTGGGCAAGGTCGCATGGATCCGCGCAGCGTGTTGCGCAGATCCGCGGGCGGGGCGTGCACTACACTCGCCGCGATGACCGGCGCGCGCCTCCCCTGGCTGGCCTCACGGCTGCAAGGCTTTGGAACCACGATCTTCGCCGAGATGACGCGGCTCGCCAACGCCCACGGCGCCGTCAACCTCGGCCAGGGCTTCCCCGACTTCGAGGGCCCCGCGTTCATCAAGCGCGCCGCGATCGCGGCCATCGAGGCCGGCCACAATCAGTACTGTCGCACCCACGGGCTGCCCGAGCTCAACGCGGCCATCGCCGCGCACCAGCGCCGTTTTTGGGGCCTCGACTACGACCCCGAGACCGAGGTCACCGTCTACGCCGGCGCGACCGAGGCCATCTACGCGACCTTGGCCGCGCTGTGCGAGGTCGGCGACGAGGTCGTCTTGTTCGAGCCTTACTACGACTCCTACCGCGCGAGCGTGGCCATGGCCGGGGCGCGCGAGCGCCTCGTCTCGCTGCGCGGCCCCGACTTCGGCTTCGACGTCGACGAGCTGCGCGCCGCCTTCTCGCCCAAGACCCGGGCGATCCTCGTCAACTCGCCGCACAACCCCACGGGCAAGGTCTACAGCCGCGCGGAGCTCGAGCTGATCGCCCAGCTCTGCGTCGAGCACGACGTGCTCGCGATCACCGACGAGGTCTACGAACACCTGGTCTTCGAGGGCGAGCACATCCCCCTGGCGGGGCTCCCCGGCATGCGCGAGCGGACCGTGCTGATCTCCTCGGCGGGCAAGACCTTCTCGTTCACGGGCTGGAAGATCGGCCACACCTGCGCGCCCGCGGCGATCACTCGAGCGCTGCGCAGCGCCCATCAGTTCATCACCTTTTGCAACGGCACGCCCTTTCAGCTCGCCATGGCCGAGGGCTACCGCGCGCCCGACGAGTACTTCGAGGGCTTCAGGGCCGACTACCTCGCCCGCCGCGACAAGCTCTGCGCCGGCCTCGCCGAGGTCGGCCTCGACGTCCTGACCCCCGCCGGCACCTACTTCGTGCAGACCGACATCCGCCCGCTGGGCTTCGACGACGACTTCGAATTTTGTCGCATGCTGCCCGAGCAGGTCGGGGTCGCGGCGATCCCGACTTCGGCCTTCTACTCGAGCCGCGCCCTCGGCAAGCACCTGGTTCGCTGGGCCTTTTGCAAGAGCGATCCGGTCCTCGACGAGGGCCTGCGCCGGCTGACCAAGCTCCGCGAGCGCCGCCCGGGCGCGCGCTGATGCCACGAGGACCGACCCATGAAGCTCGCCGCCCTACAGACCGACATCGCCTGGGAAGACCCCGCCCAAAACTTCGAGCGCCTGCGCCCGCGCCTGCGAGCCGCCGCCGCTGCTGGCGCCCGGCTGATCGTCCTGCCCGAGATGTACGCCTGCGGGTTCTCGATGAACACCGCCGCCATCGCGGAGCCCGAAGACGGGCCGAGCGCCCGCTTCCTCGCCGAGCAGGCCCGGACCCTCGGGGTGTGGATCTGCGCGAGCGTCCCCTTGCGACCCAGCGGCGAGGGGCTCCCGGCCAACGCGATGCTCTTCGCCGGCCCCGGCGGCGAGACCCAGCGCTACGACAAGCGCCACCCCTTCACCTTCGCCAACGAGCACCTCCACTACCGCGCAGGCGAGCGGACCACGACCTTCACCCTCGAGGGCCTGCGGCTGAGCCCCTTCGTCTGCTACGACCTGCGCTTCGCCGACGACTTTTGGGCCGTCGCGGAGGCCACCGACCTCTACGTGGTCGTCGCCAACTGGCCCGAGCGCCGCCGCGAGCACTGGAAGACCCTGCTGCGCGCCCGCGCGATCGAGAACCAAGCTTGGGTCGTGGGTCTCAACCGCGTCGGCGAAGGGGGCGGGGTCGTCTACAGCGGCGACAGCATGATCATCGACCCCTGGGGCGAGGTCGTGGTCCAGGCCAGCCGCGACGAGACCATGCTGCTCGCCGAGGTCGATCCCGCCCGCGTCGCGCAGGCCCGTCAGAAGTTCCCCGTACTCCAGGACCGCCGCTGATCTCGAGGGCAGGTACGAGCCCGCGGCGTCGCGGCTTTGCGCGCTCAGCGGGCCGCCCCAGCCTCGCCCGAGCCCGCTCGCGCACTGAATATCTGGCGATCGTCGACACCCGACGAAGGGTCTCGCTAAGCTGAGGCCCCATGGCTTCTCATCGCTTCGCAGGGTTCGCCGTCGCGGTCGCATCCCTGGCTCCAGCGGCTTGCCTCGAGCCCAACCCCTTCTATGATCCGAACTATGGCCAGGACGAGGTCGACACCGAGGAGAGCGTCGGCACCACGACCGAGACGGAGACGGAGACCGACGTCACGGAGACCGACTCGAGCTCCGAGACCGAGGAGCCGGATCACTGCGGGAACGGGGTCCAGGACGACGACGAGACCAGCCTCGACTGCGGCGGGAGCTGTGATCCCTGCGCGGACGGTGAGCCCTGCCAGGCTGCGTCCGACTGCCAGTCACAGATCTGCGACGGCACCTGTCAGGCCCCGACCTGCGACGACGAGGTGCAAAACGGCGAAGAGGTCGGCACCGACTGCGGTGGACCTTGCATCTTTTGTGAGTACACCAGCTTCATCAACGAATTCGACGACTTCGAGGGCACCAACGCCCAGCTCCCGCGGGTGACCATGTTCGAAGATGGCAGCTTTGCGATCAGCTACGTCGGCGGCGGCACGCCACGCGGACGATGGTTCGACGCGGACGCCTCCGCCATGGGCCAGGGCCTCGAGCTCGGCGTGGACCTCAGCTACAAATCCGGCGCCATCCCCCTGGGCAACGACGAGCCCGAGCAGCTCACCATCGACGCGCTGCTCGCAGGCAGCTCCGAGAACGACAACCTCTACCTGCTCCGCCACGACCCCGAAGACAACGCCATCAACACGCTCGAGATCGACTACGAGGCCAGCAACGCGGTGAGCTCGGGCGACCTCGTCGTCTCTGGCGACCGCGTGACCGTGGCCTGGGAAGAGAACAACCAGATCCTCCTGCGGCGCTGGGACTATGGCATCGGCGGAGGCGCGTGGATCGACATCCAGCCCTTCGAGGCGGAGAGCGAGCCCGGGAGCTACTGGGGAGAACAACCCGCCTTGACCCTGGGCAGCGACGGCGTCATGGCCCTCGCCTGGGTGCGCTGCGTCGCCAGCGCAAACAACCCCTGTGACGTCGTCGCGCGCCGCTTCGACATCGACTGGATCGATCCCGATCCCGTCATCGTCACCACCAACGCCGAGGCCTACGCCGCCCCCGATGTCGCCCGTGACCCCGACGGCCGGACCATGCTCGTGTGGACCCGCCTCGACCTCGGGGCCAACGACGTCACGAAGCGCCTCCTCGACGAGGACTTCACGCCCCTGGGCGAGCCCGCCCATTTACAGCTCAATGCCGATCCGCCCGTCGAGAGCGCCATCACCTACCTCCCCAGCGACAGCTTCGCCGTCGCGTGGACCGACAACGACAACGAGCGCGTACACCTGCGTCGCTTCCTCAGCGACGACGACAACTCGCCCAAGCTCCCCGACCTCGGCGACGAGGCCCCCTGGCCCGACTCCGACAACCCCAACGACGTGGCCATGGCCGCCACCGACGGTCGCCTGATCGTCGTTTGGTCGGGGATCGTCGACTCTGTCACACAGGTTCAGGGTCAAGTACTGTCATACTGAACCCAAGCAAGCCCATGACTACCTCGCGCAACGCAGCGCTCCTCTCACTCGTCAGCCTCGGCCTCGCCAGCTGCCTCGAATCCAACCCAGACTATGACCCCAACTACGAAGGTGGCGAGCTCACAGACGAGAGCACCGACGACCCCGACACGGACGAGACAAGCTCCTCTTCTTCCGACCTCGGCGAGAGCGAAGAGAGCGGCGAGGATGAAGAGGCCGGCCACTGTGACAACGGCGAGCAAGATGGCGACGAGACTGGGCCCGACTGCGGCGGGAGCTGCTCGGGCTGCGCTGATGGGCTCGGCTGCGGCGTCGGTGCAGACTGCCTGTCCGGCGTCTGCGAGGACATGGTCTGCGCCGCGCCGACCTGCTCGGATGGCGTGGAGAACGGTGATGAGCGCGACGTCGACTGTGGCGGGAGCTGTCGGCTGTGCGAGCACTCGGCCTTTCAGGCCAAGCTCGACGACTATGCTGGGTATGACGCGTTCTTGCCCGCGGTCGCGGTCTTCGAGGATGGCTACTTCGCCATCAGCTACTTCAACTATTTCGCCGATGAAGCCCGCCTGCGCTGGTTCGACGACCTTGGCGACGCCCTCGGCCCCAGCGTCGAGATTGACGAAGACAACCCATTCAATTTGTTCAACGCCTACAACGACATCGCCCTGTCCGCGAGCGATGACCTCGACGCCCATACCATTTTCACTGCCCAACCCACGGACATTCTCGATGACAACATCTGCGACCTGATGCTCCTCGAGCGTGACTTTGACGCAAGCAGCCCCACGAGCACTGAGCTGATCTCAGAGGGGAGCGACACTAGTTTTTTTGATATCGCCAGGACTGACGAGACCTTGAGTATTGTCTGGCAAGAAAACTCCCAGGTTCTGTACCGACGCTGGACGCCCACTCTCGGCTGGGTCGGCGAATCGACCAGCCCCGAAAACACCCAGCCGCTCCACACTGGCGCCCGACCAACAGTATCCGGCAACGGAGACATCGACATCATCACTTGGGTCCGTTGCACCAATGAAGACCCCCCAGCCTGCACACTTTCAGCACGCCGACGCAGCCTCTCCCAAAACATATGGCTAGATGGGAGCCCCGTCGAGATTGTTGCCGTCGATGACCCTAGCAACACCTTTTCCAGGGTGGCAATCTCCGACATTGATCGAGTCGGTCTAACCTGGTCCACGAAAACCACCATCACCGCAGCGATCCTCAACAGCTCGCTCCAAGTGGAAGACACCCCCTGGGTTCTGCAAGATGGCCTCTCCCAAGCCACAATCGGCGATATCGCGGCGCTCAGTGATGGTAGCTTTGCCATCGCCTGGCCCGACTCAAAAAATGACCGCGTGCACATTCGCCGCTACTCCTGGGCCCAGACCCCCCTCGTCACGGACTATGGCGACGAAGCCCCCTGGCCCGACTCGACTGAGCCCTGGTGGGTACGCATGGACTCGACCGACGAGTTCATCGCCGTCGTTTGGACAGCCGAGACCGACGGCATCTTCGAGGTCCAGGGCCAAGTCCTGAGCTACTGACAAGACAACAAAGGGCGATGAGCCCGAGCCCTCCGACTCCTCTCATCGCCCTTCATGGACGCCCACGCGGGCGCCCCTTCGCCCGGCGCCGAGTCCAGCTCGGCGTTCTCGAGCACCGCCCCGGCGCCGAGCCCACCAGCCGCACAAAACCCCAGCAAGCTCATGAATACCTCGCGCAGCTCAGCGCTTCTCTCACTCATCGGCATCGGCCTCGCCAGCTGCCTCGAACCCAACCCCGACTATGACCCCAACTACGAAGGCGGCGAGCTCACAGACGAGAGCGCCGACGACCCCGACACGGACGAGACAAGCTCCTCTTCTTCCGACCTCGGCGAGAGCGAAGAGAGCGGCGAGGATGAAGAGGCCGGCCACTGTGACAACGGCGAGCAAGATGGCGACGAGACTGGGCCCGACTGCGGCGGGAGCTGCTCGGGCTGCGCTGATGGGCTCGGCTGCGGCGTCGGTGCAGACTGCCTGTCCGGCGTCTGCGAGGACATGGTCTGCGCCGCGCCGACCTGCTCCGATGGCGTGGCGAACGGTGATGAGCGCGACGTCGACTGTGGCGGGAGCTGTCGGCTGTGCGAGCACTCGGCCTTTCAGGCCAAGCTCGACGACTACGCTGACATCGGAACATTCACGCCCCACGTCGCCATATTCGAGGATGGCCACTTCGCCATCAGCTATCTAAATGACTCGCTCGACGAGGCCCGGCTGCGCTGGTTCGACGACCTCGGTGATGCCCTGGGCCCCAGTGTCATAGTCGACGAGGACAACCCTTTCAATCTCCAGGCTTTCTACAATGACATTACCCTATCTGCGAGCGACAACCTCGACGCACACACGGTATTCGCAGCACACCCCACGGACCTGCTGAATGACAACATCAACGACTTGATGCTCTTCGAACGCGAGGCCGATGCGAGCACCCCCGCGAGCACGGAGATGATCTCGGAGGGGAGTTCGGCCAACTTTTTCGACCTCGCCTGGGCCGGCGATACCCTCAGCGTCACCTGGGAAGAGGACGATCAGATCCGGCACCGACGCAGGAGCCCCACTCAAGGCTGGCTCAGTGACACGAGCAGCCCCGAGAACGCGCAGGCGCTCTACACCGGCGCCTATCCCGCCTTGTCCAGCAACGGCGAGGTGGACATCCTCGTCTGGAGCCGCTGCACCATCGAGAATACACCCGAGTGCGCACTAGCCATGCGCCGGCGCAACCGCGCCCAAGACTCGTGGATCGACGGCAGCCCCGTGGTGCTCACCTCAATCGACGATCCCTTCGATACCTTCGCCCGGGTGGCGATCTCCGATAGTGGCCGTGTCGGCGTGATCTGGTCGACGGACAGCACCATCAACGCGGCGATCTTCAACAGCTCGCTGGTGCTCGAAGACACCCCCTGGGCCCTGCAAGATGGCCTCGACTACCCCATAACCGGCGACATCGCGGCGCTCAATGATGATAGCTTCGCTGTCGCCTGGTCGGACACCAAGAACGACCGCGTACACATTCGCCGCTACTCCTCGCCGCAAAACCCCGTCGTCGAGGACTATGGCGACGAGGCTCCCTGGCCTAGCGCGACTCTCCCCTTCTGGGTACGCATGGACACGACCGACGAGTTCATCGCCGTCGTTTGGACAGCCGAGGTTGACGGCATCTTCGAGGTCCAGGGCCAAGTCCTGAGCTACTGACAAGACAACAAAGGGCGATGAGCCCGAGCCCTCCGGCTCCTCTCATCGCCCTTTGTAGACGCCCACGCGGGCGCCCCTTCGCCCGGCTCAGTCCAGCTCGGCGTTCTCGAGCACCGCCCCGGCCCCGAGCCCCCCAGCCGCACACAGCCCCAGCAAGGCGTGCGTCTTGCCGGTCAGGTGCAGCTCGTTGGCCATGGTCGTGACCATCCGCGCCCCCGTCGCCCCAAAGGGGTGACCCAGGGCCACGGAGCCGCCGTGGACGTTGAGCTTGTCCGGATCCACGCGGCCCACCGCCTTGTCACGGCCGAGCCGCGCCCGGGCGAAGTTGTCGCTCGCCAGCATCTCGAGCACGCTGAGCACCTGGGCCGCGAAGGCCTCGTGCATGTCGACGACGTCGACGTCGCCGAGCTCGATGCCCGCGCGCTCGAGCGCCTTGGGCATGGCCAGGGCCGGACCCATGAGCAGCTGGTCCGCCGGATCCACGCCGACGTAGGACCACGAGGCGAAGCGGGCCAAAGGCGTGTAGCCCAGGGCCTTGGCCTTCTCCTCGCTCATGATCAGCACCGCCGCGGCTCCGTCGGTCAGCGCGCTCGAGTTGGCGGCGGTCAGGCTGCCGTTCTTGGCGAACACCGGGCGCAGCTTGGCCATCTTCTCGACGCTGGTGTCGCCGCGCACGATCGTGTCGTGGTGGACCCACTTGCCGTTGGGCAGCTCGATCGGCGCGACCTCGTCCTGGAAGCGCCCCGAGGCGATCGCCGCCGCGGCGCGCTGGTGCGAGCGCACGGCGAACTCGTCTTGGGCCTGGCGCGTGATCTCGTTGCGCACGGCCATGCGCTCGCAGGACTCGCCCATCAGCTCGCCCGTGGTCCGCTCGGCGATCTTGGGGATCCTGGGCAGGATCTCGGTGATCGGCATGAGCTGAGCGGCGATCGCCAGCAGGTCCTTGGGCGTGGCCTTACCCTTGCCCATGAGCAGCGGCCCGAGGGTGCGCACGACCTTCTGGGGCAGCTTGATCTCGGCGTTCGAGGTCGAGTCGGAGCCGCCGGCGATGACCACGTCGGCCTCGCCGCGCTCGATCGCGGCCACGGCCAAGGTCACGGCCTGGAGCCCGCTCGCGCAGGCCCGGGTGCAGGTCATGGCCTCGACGCTGGGCGAGAGCCCGAGGTCGAGGGCGATCTCGCGGCCGACGTTGGGCGAGGCGCTGGGCAGGATCACCCCGCCCCAGGTGATCGCGTCGATCTCCTTGCGCGGGAGCTCGGTGCGCTCGAGCAGCGAGGACACCGCGGCGTTCCCCAGGGCGATGGTGTCGAAGGGCAGGTACTCGGCGAAGGCCTTGACGAAGGGGGTGCGGGCGCCGGCGACGATCACCGCGCGCTGACGAACTTGGTCTTGCTTGGACACGGGCATTGGTTCGCTCCTGTGTGGGTCGGCGGGCTCAGGCGCCGACGAAAGACTGGCCGCAGACGCGCAGCACGTTGCCGGTGATGCCCTGAGCGCCGGGCGTGGACAGGAAGGTCAGGGCGTCGCCGATGTCCCGGGGCAGGCCGCCCTGGCCGAGGCTCGACAAGCGCCGCCCGACCTCGCGGATGACCACGGGGATCGCCGCCGTCAGCCGGGTCTCGATGAAGCCCGGGGCCACGGCGTTGACGGTGATCCCGCTGTCGGCGAGCTCGTCGGCCAGCCGGCGCACGTAGCCGATCACCCCGGCTTTGGTGGTCGAGTAGTTGGTCTGGCCGAGGTTCCCGGCGATCCCCGCGATCGAGCTCAGCGCGATGATCCGCCCGCCCTCGCGCACGACCCCCTCGAGCAGGGCCTCGGTGATCCGGACGAGCGCGTCGAGGTTGATGGCCACGGCTTGATCCCACTTGTCGGCCTTCATCCGCGCCAGGGTCTTGTCGCGGGTCACCCCGGCGTTGTGGATCACGATGTCGACGCCGTCGAAGTTGTCCTTGAGGAAGGTGGCGATGGTCGTCGGCGCGTCGACGTCGCTGACGTCCACGAGCAGCGGCGTGCCGCCGATCTCCCGCGCCGCCGAGCTCAGCAGCTCGTCGTCGCCGGGGCGATCGAGGCAGACCACGTGCGCGCCCTCGTCGGCGAGCAGCTTGGCCGTGGCGCGGCCGATGCCCCGGGCCGCGCCGGTGACCAGCGCGACCTTGCCCTCGAGCGGGCGCGTCCACGGGATCTCGGCGGGGTCGGCCGCGGGGTCGCCCTCCATCGGCGCGCTCACGTGCACGGGCTGGCCCGAGACGAAGGCGCTGCGCTTGCTCAGCAAGAAGCGCAGCGGCCCGGGCAGCCAGGCCTCGGCCTCCTCGCCCAGGTAGATCAGGTTGGCCGTCGAGCCGCCCTTGCCGATCTCCTTGCCCAGCGAGCGCACGAAGCCGTCGAGGGCGCCCTGGACCGCCGCGATCTCGGGGCTGGTGCTCAGCGCGGGCTCGCGGCCGATCACGACCACGCGGCCGCACTTTCGCAGGCTGCGGATCAGCGGGTGGAAGAACTCGTAGATCGCCCGCAAGCCAGCGGCGTCGACGATCTGCGTGGCGTCGAAGACCAGCGCGTCGAGGCGCAGCTTGTCGGGCAGGCCGTCGAGGATCAGCGCCCGCGGGGGCCGGCCCCAGGCGTCGCCGGCCTGCTCGAAGGCGGGCGGGATGACCACGCCGCCGCTGGCGACCAGGGCCGTGGCCCCGGCCTTCGCCAGGGTCTCGGCGAGCACGGGGATCAGCGCCGAGTCCTCGGCCGCTTCGCCCTCGCTCCCCTCGCCAAGGGGCCGCGAGTAGCCGCCGACCGCGATCTCGTAGTCGTGGAGCGGGCGCTCCTCCATCGGACCCCGGGCCCGGGTGAGGCTCTGGGGCATGGGCAGGGGGAGACCGAGGGTCTTGACCAGGCGCCGGGCCTGGGGGTTCTTGCCGAGCTGCAGCAGGATGTCGTTCATGATGATTGTCCTGGATCGGATCGTGGTTGTCGGAGCTCAGAGTCTGTGACTCTCAGTCGGGCTTGGCCGCGCGGGCCGTGCCCACGAGGTAGGCCGAGCCGCCGGGCGCGGGCCCGACCCAGACCTTGTCGTGCGCGTCTTGGGCCTCGAGGTAGAGGCCGACCTTGGCCGGCAGGGTCAGGGGCTTGGTGAATTTGACGTCGAAGCTCCCCAGGCCGCCGACGTCGCCCGCATAGCGCGAGCGGATCAGCCCCTCCCAGGCCTTCGCCATGGTCGCGAAGCCGTGGAGGATCGTGTTGCGAAAGCCAAAGGCCCGGGCGTAGGGCGGCACCCAGTGGACCGGGTTGAAGTCGCCGGTCAGCATCGCAAAGGCCAGCCCGGCGTCGGCGGGGATCTTCCAGCGCGCGAGCTCGGTCGCGTCGAGGGCCACGCGCTCGGGGGTCTTCTTGGGCTTGGGTCCCTTGGGCTTGGACTTGTCGCCCCCGCCCAGCGGCACGATCGCGTACATGGTCGCGACCACGGCGTCGGGGCAGCTGGGCGTGCTCGTGACCACCCGCTCCTCGAGCACCACCCGGCGACCGTTGTCGTCGATGTTGATCAGCTGCGCGACGACCTCGAGCGGCTCGTCGATGGGCAGCGGCGCGTTGACCTCGACGCGGCAGCCGCCGTTGAGGACCTTGAAGATCGGATAGGGCAGCGACTCGATCAGCTTGCCGACCAGCGGAAAGCCCCACTGCGGCCACAGGTGCGCGGGGACCTGGTGCTTGTAGGCGCCGGGGTCTCCGCCGCAAAAGCGCACGTAGTCGCGGACCAGCTCCGGGGGCCGCGGCGGGAGCTCGGCGCGGATCTCCGGGCCGGGCAGCGGGCCGACGCCCTCCGGGGCCTTGCCGGTGAGCTTGCGGCGCAGGGCCTCGACGGCCGTCTGCCCGAGCATTGCGAGCACGGGGCCCTGGCTACGGATGTGCTTGGTGGGGAGCGCCATTGGGGGTTCCTGAGCTTGGGGATGAGCGGGTGAGGGATGGGAGGATCGCTGGAGATCGATAGCGCGTCGCTATCACTCGGCCGCAGCGTCGCCCGCATCTTCGCGCGCGAGCTTGGCGAGCAGACGCTGGCCGGTGGTCGAGATCTCGTCGTGGAGGAAGCGGTCGCGCGGCTCACAGCGCTCGAGCCAGCGCTCGAGCAGCTCGCGGCGCTCGCCGTGGGCCTTGGCCTGATCGAGCAGGATCTCGGCGATCTGCACGTCGGCGAGGATCCGCGTGAGCCGCTCGGCGTGGAGCATGGCGAAGGCGAAGTCGCGCTTGGGGTTCCAGTCCTTGAAGAAGGACTGCGTCCAGGTCGAGACCGGCTTGTCGCCGAGCGAGCGGACCTTGTCCACGGCGGTCTTGCGGATCAGCAGCTGGACCGTATCCGCGGCCAGGACCTGGAGCTTGGCCACGCGGCGCTCGAGCGGGTCGCGGGCCGAGAGCGCGCGCCAGCGGGCCTGGGCGAGCTCGCGGACGAAGGCCTGGGGGTTCTTCATCACGGCGCCGAGCGTGTCCTTCATCGCCATCAGCGACTGGATCTGGCTGGTGCCCTCGTAGATCGGCAGGACCATGGCGTCGCGCAGCAGCTTCTCGGCGCCGTACTCCTTGATGTAGCCGTTGCCGCCGTGGATCTGGATGCAGCGCTTGGCGTGCTCCACTGCCTTCTCGGAGGCGATGTACTTGAGCAGCGGCGTCGCCCGGCGGGCCGCGGCCTTGTGGCGGGCGAGCTCGGCGTCGAGCTCGGACAGGGGCACCGGCGAGAGCTCGGGGGCGTGGTCGCGGGCGAGCTCGAGCTTGGTCCCGATCTCCTCGTGGCAGCAGGCCCAGACCGCGAGCGCGCGGATCGCCTGGATGTCCGTGCGCATCTCCTCGAGCATGTCGGCGATCATCTCGTGGCGATCGATGGTCTTGCCCATGGACGGGCGCTCGGCGGCGTAGGCCGCGGCCTTGCGGTATGCCGACTCCATCAACCCGAGAGACTCGAAGCCCACGCCGACGCGCGCGTTGTTCATCAGCGTGAGCATGTAGCGGAAGCCCTCGCCGCGCTCGCCGAGGAGCAGCGCCGGCGTGCGATCGAAGCTGATCGCGCAGGTCGCCGAGGCGTTGTGGCCCATCTTCTCCTCGACGCGATCGATGGTCGCGTAGCGCACCCGGCCCTCGGGGGTGTCCTCGTAGGTCGGGACCAAGAAGAAGCTCAGCCCGTCGAGGCCCTCGCTTCGCTCGGTCCGGGCGATCACGAAGTGGAAGCGACCGTGGCCCGAGGTGATGAAGATCTTCTGGCCGGTGACGGTCCAGTTGCCGTCCTCGTCCTGCTCGCCGATCGTGCGCAGCCGGGCCATGTCCGAGCCGGCGTCGGGCTCGGTGATGTCCATGGCGCCCCAGGCCTCGCCCGAGCCGATCTCGCTCATCCAGTCGGCGAAGCGAGTCTCGGCGATCCCGCCCGCTTCGGGGTCGAAGCGGGTCGAGCCCTCGCGGATCGAGAACACCAGCATCGCCATGGCCATGCCGCCGTGGAAGCCGTAGTGGGTGACCACCGACTGGTCGGCCCGGGCCATCAGCTCGGCGCCGAGAAAGTAGACCAAGAGCGGCGAGTTCATCCCGCCGAGCTCCCGCGGCAAGGTCAGCCAGTGCAGGTCGAGCTCCTGGATGCGATCGAAGATCGTCTGCATCCGCTCGCCGAACACCGCCTCGCCGTCGACGACCTTGGCGTGCTGACTGTCGAGCTCCTCCGAGTAGGGCGCGATCTCTTCGGCCACGAACTCGCCGATCATCTGCAGGAAATCGCGGTAGTTGTCGACGGCCTCCTCGGCGCTCGCCGGGGCGTCCTCGGCCTTGAAATTCCACTCGGTCGCGCGCACGAGCGGATCCCAGTCGATGCCGTGATCGACGTACCAGCGCAGATCGTCATTGTCCTCGAAGAAGTTGGCCATGTCGTGTGGGTCGCTTTGCTCGGGTTGAAGGGGGCGCCGCGCTCAGCCGGCTTGCTCGATGGGCGCGGGGGCGTCCGGCTCGGTGTCGACGTCGGTATCGGTGTCGGTGTCGGTGTCGACCTGAGGCTGCGGGCGCGGGCGAAACAGGGCGGTCTTTGCGATGCGCTGGAGCTCGGCGCAGTGGCGCGCGAGCAACACCTCGCGGTCGTCTTCGGGCACCAGCGCGGCGACGCTCTCGAAGGTCGCCAGGCTGCTGATCACCATGATCGACATGTGCGCCACGTAAGCCTGCGGATCGACCTCGTAGCGCAGCCGCCCGGCCTCCTGACCGCGGCGGATGTAGTCGGCCACGATCGTCGCCCACGGACGCACGTGGCTCTCGATCAGCGGCTGCATCTCCCCCGGACGATCGAGGAGCTCGCGCAGCACCAGGCGCGCGCGGTCGCGGTCGTGGGCGAAGAAGCCCACGGTGTTCGAGAGCACCGAGTCGAACTGCTCACTGCCCGAGGTCGCGGCCTGGAGCAGCTTGGGCAACGCGTCGTTCCAGTGGGCCAGGATCTCCTCGAGCACCGAGCGGCGCAGGGTGTCCTTGCTCTGAAAGTGATAGAGCAGCGAGGGCTTGCGGATGCCCACCGACTTGGCGATGTCGGCCAGCGAGACGCCCGAAAAGCCGTGGGCCGCGAACAGACGCGTGGCCTGGTCGAGGATCTTTTGCGCAATATCCGCGCGATTGGAACGAGGGGTAGGCACGAAACTACCGGACAGTTGGTCATTGCCTACCACTTGGTAGAGAGCGATTCAAGCGCGCGAATTCGTTCACAGCCGGCGAGGGCGGCGCCAGCTCCCGATATCGCTCATTGTTCGCCGATCGCGTCCGCCAGCCAGGCCATGACCGCCCGGACCCTCGGCAGCCCTTGCTTGGCGCCGTGGACGACCATCCACAGCTCGCGCGCCGGCAGCGGGCCGATCTCCCGCGCACCGACGGTGGCGGCCGCGACCTCGCGCAGCCCCAGGCGCGCCGCGAAGGCCTTGGGCAAGACCGCCACGCCCAGGCCGGCCGCGACCGCCAGGCCGAGCGCCTCGACGTCCTCGACCAGCACGCTCGCTGGCCGATCTGCAAACGCCCGCTCCGCGTAGCGCTGCTCGGGGATCTTGGCCAGGGAGCCGGTGAGCCCCAGCCATGGGATGCCCTCAGGATCGCCAGGATCCAGCTCGCGCTCGCCGTCGACGAAGAAGCCGTAGCGCTCGCTGCCCACGCGCTGCGCGACCAGCTCGCCGCGCGTGGGTCGGACGAAGCGCAGGGCGACATCGGCCTCGCCCGCGGCCAGGCTCGAGATCGCGTTGTCGGCGAGCAGGCGCAGGCGCAGCCGCGGATGCTCCCGTCGCAAGCTCGGCAGCGCGTCGATCAACACCCAGCGCAGCACCTCGCCCACGGTGCTCACCGTGACCTCGCCAGCGATCGCCGGCCCGTCCTCGAGGGCCGACTCGGCCGCGAGCGCGGCGGCGATCATTGGCTCGATCGCCGCCAGCACGGCCTCGCCCCGGGCCGTCATCTCCAGCGGCGGCCCGCGCAGCAGCAGCGGCGATCCGGCCTGCGCCTCGAGCTTGCTCAGCTGGCGGCTGACCGTGGACTGGCTCACCCCAAGGACCTCGGCCGCCGCGCTCAGGCTGCCCAGACGGACGACGCTCTCGAAGGTGTGCAGCAGGTTCCAGTCCATGCAAATACGGATTCCTGACTGCCATTTTTGTCCGTTGCCATGCGTCTGTGCAAGGCGAAGTCTGAGCTTCGCGCCATGCAGATCCACCAGCTACGCAACGCCAGCCTGATCCTGAGCGTGGGGGAGCACCGCCTGCTCGTCGATCCCATGCTCTCGGACCCGGGCGCCTTCCCCAGCTTCAAGCTCACCGGCGAGAAGCGAAAGAATCCCCTCGTCCCCCTCCCCCCTGGCACCGACGCCGCCCTCGAGGAGGTCAGCGCCGTCGTGCTCACCCACGAGCACCCCGATCACCTCGATCCCCCGGGCCTCGAGTGGATCCGCCGCCGTGGCCTGAGCGTGTGGACCAACGCCGTCGACGCCCCAAACCTCGCGCGCAAGGGCGTGAAGGTCGAGGTCCTGGGTGATGGCGCCCTGGGCATGGCCGTCGAGGTGCTCCCCGGTCGCCACGGCCACGGCCTGGTCGGGTGGCTGATGGGCCCGGTCCACGGCTACTACCTGGCCCACCCCGGCGAGCCCAGCGTCTACCTGACCGGCGACGCCGTGCTCACCGACGCGCTGCTCGAGATCCTCGATCGTCTCCGCCCAGACGTCGTCGTGGCCCCGGCCGGCGCGGCGAATTTCGGCATCGGCCGCGACATCTTGTTCTCCGTCGACGAGCTCATGACCGTGATCCGCCACGCCCCCGGGCAGGTCGTGCTCAACCACCTCGAGGCCCTGGATCACTGCCCAACGACCCGGGCCGAGCTGCGCCAGCGCCTGTCCGCCGAGGGCCTGAGCGAGCGCGTCCACGTGCCCGAAGACGGCGAGGTCCTCAGCTTCGCGCGCGCCCCCGTGGACGCGCCCCCGCCCCAGCTGCGCGGCGACCTCGGCGAGCGGCCAGGGCTGCAAAAATGGCTCACGGCCAAGTTCGCCGGCACCTGAGCACGAAGTCCTCTAGAGCGGCGAGCAGTTTGGAGGCGCGCTCTAGCCCTGCGCCGCGCGGTCGAGGCGAGCGAAGGTCACCAGCTCGGCGAGCACGCCCTCGCAGACCTCGAGCTGGCGCGAGCAGTCCTTGCCCGTGCGGTTGGGGATCGTCGCGACGATCCGCTCGCCCCCCGGCGCGAGGCGGATCCGCCCCTCGGTCGCGTCGCCCAGGCTCAGCGCCGACTTGGCCGCCAGCGGCGTGTCCTCGGCCAGGCGGATCGAGAGCTTCATCCCGCGCAGCTCGATGCTCAGCGCGTGCAGGCGCCGGCCGTAGCTCTTGCACGCCATCATCAGGGCGAAGTGTCGGGCCTCCACGGGCAGCTCGCCGTAGCGATCGTGGAGCTCCTCGAGCACCTCACGGACCTCGTCGGCGTCGCGGGCCGTGCTCAGGCGGCGGTAGAAGTCCAGGCGCGCGCCCACGTCCTCCACGTAGCCGTCGGGGATGAAGGCCGGGAGATCGAAGGCGAGCTCGGGGTCGGTCTCTCGCAGGATCGGGTCCCCGCGCAGCTCGGCCACGGCCTCGCCGAGGATCCGCGCGTAGGCCTCGAAGCCGATCGCCTGGATGCTGCCCGACTGGCGCTTGCCGAGCAGGTCGCCGGCGCCGCGGATCTCGAGGTCGTGGCTGGCCACGTTGAAGCCCGCGCCCAGCTCGCTGTGGCGCTGGAGCGCCTCGAGGCGCCGGCGGGCGTCCTCCGACAGGCGCTCGAGCGAGGCGACCATCAAATAGCAGTAGGCGCGCAGCTTGCTGCGTCCGATGCGTCCGCGCAGCTGGTAGAGCTGGGCCAGGCCAAACTGATCCGCCTGGGCGACGAACATGGTGTTGGCCCGGGGGATGTCGAGGCCGCTCTCGATGATCGTCGTCGAGACCAGCACGTCGGCGCGGTGCTCGACGAAGTCGAGCATGGTCTGCTCGAGCATCTCCGGCGGCATCTGGCCGTGGGCGACGAGCACCCGGGCCTCGGGCACGAGCTCGCGGATGCGCCGGGCGTGCTCCTCGATCCCGAGGATCCGCGGGACCACGTAGAACACCTGCCCGCCCCGGGTCAGCTCCTTGCGCACGCCCTCCTCGATCACCATGTCGCCGTGGCGAGTCAGGTAGGTGCGCACGGCCAGGCGGTCGACCGGCGCCGTGGTGATCATGCTGATCTCGCGCAGCCCGAGCAGCGACATGTGCAGCGTGCGGGGGATCGGCGTGGCCGTCAGCGTGAGCATGTCGACCGAGGTCTTGAGCTTCTTGAAGCGCTCCTTTTGCTTGACCCCGAAGCGCTGCTCCTCGTCGATGACCACGAGCCCGAGGTCCTTGAAGCGGACGTCGCGGCTGAGCAGGCGATGAGTGCCGACGACCACGTCGACGCTGCCCTCGCGGATCCCCGCGATCGCCTGCTTGGCGTCGCCGTCGGCGGTGAAGCGGTTGAGCACCGCGACGTTGATCGGGAAGGCCTCCATGCGCTCGGCGAAGGTCAGGTAGTGCTGCTGGACCAGCACGGTGGTCGGGGCGAGCACCGCGACCTGCTTGCCGGCGGCCGCGACCCGGAAGGCCGCGCGCAGGGCGACCTCGGTCTTGCCGAAGCCCACGTCGCCGCAGACCAGGCGATCCATGGGCTGCCCCGAGCTCAGATCGCCCTGGACCGCGTCGATCGCATCGGCCTGATCCGGCGTCTCCTCGAAGGGGAAGGTCTGCTCGAACTCGGCGTACATCTCCCCGCCCTCGGGGTAGGCGTGGCCGGTCAGCGCCTCGCGCTGGGCGTAGATCTGCAGCAGCTCCTCGGCGAGCTGGCGGACGTCGGCGCGGATCTTCTTGGCCTTGACCTGGAAGCTCTGCCCGCCCATTTTGTCGAGCTTGGGCGCCTTGGACTCGGCCGAGACGTAGCGCTCGATCTCGCCGATGCGGTGGACCGGCAGGTAGAGCTTGTCGCGCTTGGCGTACTCGACGATCACGAAGTCGCCCTGGATCCCGTGGGTCGCCAGCTTGGTCAGGCCCTGGTAGCGACCCACGCCGTGGACGAGGTGGACCACGTAGTCGCCGACGCTCAGCTGCGAGAGCGAGGCGACCCCGACCCCGCGCTTGCGCCGACGCTGGCGCCGGCGCGTCACGCTGCCGAAGATCTCCGACTCGCTGACGATCAGCAGGCGATCGGCCGCGCTCGAGAAGCCCTCGGACAGGCTGCCCGGGAGCACGCGGACGCGATGGTGCTCGGCCTCGGGATCCAGCGCCTGCCCGCCCAGCGCCTCCAAGTCTGCGTCCTTGCTCGGCGCCTGAGGGTTGAGGCCGTAGCCGCGCAGCATCGCGGTGAGCCGCTCGGCGTGGGTCAGGTTCGGCGCGACGAGGATCACGTCCCAGGTGTCGCGGTCGCTGGGATCCAGAGCCCCGCCGAGGACCGCGTCCTCGTGCACGCCCAGGCCGCGGATGTGATCGACCACCGGGCGCAGCAGCTCGCCGCCCTTTTGTCCGCGCGCCGCCTCGAGCTTGGCCCGCAGCTCGAGGTTGCGGCCGAGGTCCACGCGCATCAGCTTGCGGCGGTCCTTGGCCGCGCGCTCCGGCTCATGAAGGTCGAGGCGCCCCCCGACCACCGGGATGTCCTGGATCCGCTCGCGCAGCTGCTCGCGAGACACGAAGAAGCCTGCCGGCGACGCGATCAGGTTCTTGGCCGCCAGCGCGCGCGCATACTCCTGCTCGTACTCGTCGGCCATGCGCTCGCCCAGGCCCAGCAGGGCCTCGGGCTCGTCGAGGAACCACCGCGAATTCTCGGGCAGGTGATCCCACAGCGCGGCCATCCTCGCGTGGAAGATCGGCGTGAGCGCGTCGATGCCGAAGAAGTCCACGCCCGCCTTGAGGTTCTCGATCACCTGGCGAGTCGTGCTCGTGGGGACCTCGGCCTCGTCGCCCAGGCGCAGCGCGGCCAGGCGAAGATCGTGGTCGCTCGTGGCGATGGTCTCGCGCACCGGGTGCACCCGCAGCGAGCGGATCTCTCGCAAGCTGCGCTGCGAGTCCGGGTCGAACAGGCGCACCCGCTCGATCTCGTCGCCCCACCACTCGAAGCGCGCCGGGAACGGCTCGATGGGCACCCAGACGTCCATGATCCCGCCGCGGATCGCGAAGCTCCCGGGATCGCCGACCACGTCCACGCGCCCGTAGCCCGCCGAGACCAGGAAGTCCGCCGCCTCCTCGCGGCCGAGCTCACCGCCCTGCTCCCAGACCCGGCATAGCGCCGCGAACGCCTCGGAGGGGATGGTCTTGCGTAGCAAGCTGCGCAAGCTCATCACGATCAGCTCGGGCTCGTCGCCGCGCAGGCGCTCGAGGGCGGCCATGCGCGCGCCCACGCTGCGCGGGTCCGGGGACACGTCGCCGTAGGGCGACACGTCGATCTCGGGGATCAGCAAGATCCGCGTGTTCGCGTCGTCGCGCTCGCGCTCGGCGTCGAGGCCCGCGAAGAAGCTGACGTCCGCGACCACCGAGCGCGCCGTGGCTTCGTCGGGCGCGACATAGACCAGCGGGGCGTCCGTGTCCGGGTCGGCCATGGCCCGGGCGAGGAGCAGCCCCCGGTAGCCGCCCTCGGCCCCCAGCACACGGGTTCGGCGGCCCTTGCGGAGGGCCTCGAGGAGCGTGGGGAGGGCCTCGAGCGCTGCGTGGGCCATGGGCGGCGCAGGGTAGCCGATGATGACCGCGGGCGCTGCGCTTGCTCAGGCTTTGAATCGAACAACCTATATATTCTATCAGAGCACTAGGCAACCGATAGGAGCATAAATTCCTCGAGTCCCCCGCTCTGGCGTGGCAACCGTGGGCCATGAAACTCGCCATCCTCGGTGCCTCCGGCGGCTGCGGCCGAGAGCTGATGATCCAAGCTGCGCGGCGCGGACACGAGCTGCGCGCCATCGTCCGCCCGAGCGCCGATCATCACGGTCACCGGGGCGGTGGCCTGAGACCCGCGGGATCGCGCTCGCCTCTGCGCCGACTACACGCGTATGCACCCATCCACCGCCCTTCCCTCCTGCGCAGACCCGGCCCGTGCCTTGGCCCTTCCCTTCGCTCCCTCTCACCTCCGCGCCCGATACCGACACATCATCGAGTGCGCCGCATCTCCAGACATGGCCGACACAATCCCCGAGCTCAACCCGACCTCTCCCCTCGATCCCGACGACGTCCCGCCACGCTGGGAGTACGAAGGACTGACCTGGGCCCAGCACAGCGAACGCGTCCGCGGGCAGGGCCTCGAAGAGGGCCTCGTCCTCGCCCGTCGAGAAGCGCTCCTCGCCTTGCTGGAGATCCGCCACTTCGAAGCGAGCGCACGCCAGCGGCAGCGCATCGATGACTGCAAAGACGCCGACTTGCTCTCGACGTGGTTCGAGCGCGCCAAGACGGCCCCCGCCGTCGGCGAGATCTTCCGCGACCCAGGGCACTGAGCTCCCCAACCCAGACCGCGAGGGGATTCCCGGAACGGCCCCGGGCGTTCGACCCGCCGGCGACCTCTACCCCGAGGTTGGCACGTCGTGCGTCTACAACGGCGGCCCATCCCTGAACGAGCGTCACCTGCGCGACATGGTGTCAAAGCCAGCAGCCCCCACCCTGACCGACCTGCTAGGCTTGCCCCCGTGGCGCGTACCGCCGACCGCACCCTCACCGTGATCTGCGCGCTCGCGCTCCCCCTCACCGCCGGATGTCGCCCCTCGGACACGGCCAGCGCGACCCCGGTGGAAGAGGATCCGGTCGAGGACGTTCAAGGCCCCGATGCCGCGGAGTCCCCGAGCGCGCAGGCCCAGCAGGAGCAAGACGCGGCTGCCCAGCGCCGCGCAGAGGAGCAGGCCAAGGTCGAGGCCGCCGCTCAGCGCATCACGCGAGAGGTCTCTGCCGCCCGCGAGCTGCCCATCACCGGGGAGTTTGCCGTGCAACTGATCGACAAGCCCGGTGTCCGAGCCTTCGTGCACGAGGTCATGTACGAGGAGATGACCCCCGAGGAGCTCCAGCTGGTCGGCCGCATCGACGCCTCCATGGGCGTGCTCCCCGTGGGCAGCGACATGGAGCAGGTCCTCCTCGACATGTACGAGCTCGGGGTCCTCGGCATCTACGACCCCAAGCGCAAGACCTTGCTGATCGGCGACTACGTCGGGCGCATGGAGCTCGGCATGGTCGTCGGCCACGAGGGCGCCCACGGGCTGCAGGACATGCACTTCGACCTCGAGGCCCTCAACCACATGCACAAAGGCCGCAGCGACCTGGACACGGCGCAGACCTTCTTGATCGAAGGGGACGCCCAGGCCGCCTACCTCGCCTGGGTCGCCGGCGACGAGGGCCTCGCCAGCATCGGCGACGACCTGCTCCAGCTCCAGGCCGACGCGGTCCTGGCGATCGACGACTCGATGGGCATCCCCCACCCGATCCTCGCCCGCCAGCTCCAGATGCCCTACACCGACGGCACCATGAACGTGCTTCGCCTCGCCCGGGACCGCGGCTGGGCGGCCGTCGACGCGCTCTACACCGAGCTCCCGCACTCGAGCGAGCAGATGCTCCACCTCGACAAGCTCGCCGCCCGCGAGCCGCCCCTGCCGGTGAGCGTCGACCCTCAGCCCCTGCTCGATCTCGCCCCGGGGCACCGCGTGGCCTGGGAAGACGAGCTCGGCGAGGCCACCTTGCTGGCCATGCTCGCCGACGTGGCCAGCCCCAGCGTCGCCCGAGCGGCCGCCGCGGGCTGGGGTGGCGATCGCTTCATCGCCCTCGAGCGAGAGACCGAGCCGGGTCCAGCCCCGTTCCTCGTTGGCGTGATCGCCTGGGACAGCACGGCCGACGCCAAGGAATTCGAGGCGCTCTTCCGCCGCTACCTCGAGACCCACAAGGCCCAGACCCACACGCTGGCGCGCAAGGGCAAGCAGGTGCTCTTCGCCACCCACTTCGCCGAGGCCGGCGGCGAGGCGCCACTCGACGCCAAGGCCGTCGAGCGTGCGGGCTGGGCCGCCTTCTCCGTCGGCACACCGCGCAAGTCCGGCAAGTCCGCGCGCGCACGAAACCAGCCATCTTCGGCCCCCGCCGCCGTGCTGGCCACCACGAGCAGGAGCACGCCATGAGCCAGCGACCACAGCTTCGCCCCATCTACCGGCTGCTCGCCCGCGTCCAACGCCGCGAGCGCCTCGCCGAAGCCCTCGCGCTGATCGTCCGCGTGGCCCTGCCCGCCGGTCTGCTCCTCGCCGCGGTCGCGGTCATCTCAGCCAGGGCCCTGATGACCCCCATGGCCTGGGCCTGGGCCGCCTCCGCGCCGATCCCCGTGGTCCTGGCCTGGGCGATCTTCCGCCCGCGATCCCTGCGCGCCACGGCCCGCCGCGTCGACGGCCACTACCGCCTCCACGATCGCCTGGGCAACGCCATCGAGTTCGCCGAGGACGAGGCGGCGATCCCCAACGAAGACCCGCGGACCCGCGAGATCGCCGAGCTCGCCATCGCCGACGGCGCCCGCGCGGTCGACGGCCTCACCGCCAAGCCAGTCATCAGGCTCGCGCTGCCCAAGCCGCGGGTCCTCGACGGCCTCTCCCTCTCGCTCCTGCTCGCCGCCCTGCTCCTCCCTCAGCGCGAGCCCGAGCGCCTCGATCACCGCATCCTCGCCCAGGACTCGCTCCCCGAGCTCGAGACCGAGGGCCCCCGCAAGGGCGTCGACATGACCGAGGCCCAGGCCAACATCAAGGTCCTCCAGGGCCTCGAGGACTCCAAGGAAGAGGCCGTGGCGCGCATCGCCGGCGAGATGCTCGGGGTCCTCGAGGATCTCGAGAAAGGTGAGATCGACCAGGCCACGGCCCTCGAGCGCCTCGACCGGCTCGAGCAGGAGCTCGCCGCCGCCGAGACCGACATGGAAGAGCAGCTCGAAGAGGATCCCTGGATGCTCGCCGAGGGCATGCGCGAGCTCGCCGAGGATCTGCGCGAGCACGAGATCATGGACGAGGTCGCCGAGGCCCTCGCCAAGTCCGACGCCGAGGAGGTCGAGGAGGAGCTCCAAAAGCTCATGGACAAGGCCGAGGCCGAAGGCGGCGACCTCAAAAAGCAGCTCGACGACGCCCTCGCGGAGATGGAGCGCTCCTTGGCCCGCAGCGCCAAGGAGAACACCGGGACCGAGAAGGCCATGGAGCAGGCCGAGCGCGAGATGAAGCGCCAGGAGAAGAACCCGGCCGAGGATCCCGAGGAACAAGAGCGGGAGATGCAGCGTAAGAAGGAGCGCCTCGAGGAGCTCCGCCGCCAGCACGAGCGCGAGCAAAAAGCCCGCGAGAAGCTCGACCAGCTCCAGCAGCTCTCGCGTCAGTCCAAGGGCAGCAGCCAGTCCAGCGGGGCCAAGCAAAAGCGTCAGGACGCCGGCAAGCAGCTCAGCAAGGGAGCCAGCGACGCGACCAAGAAGGCCCGCCAGATGAAGCAGCTCACCGAGGTCCGCGACTCCCTCGATCAGGCCAAACAATTCGTGCGCCGCGCCAACCAGGACAGCGAGTCCAAGAACCGCCGCAAGCAGCAACAGCAGCGCTTCTCCAAGGCCGCCAAGGGCAAGAAGGGCAAGGACGGCAAGCCCGCGACGATGCTCGTCGAGGGCGAAGTCGGCGACAACCCCGACGGCATGATGATGGGCGAGGGCCAGGAGGGTCAGGGCGAGGGAGAGGGCGACGGCCAAGGCGAGGGCCAGAGCCAAGCCATGGGCCAGCAGCCTGGCGCAGGGGTCGGCCCCGGCATCGGCGAAGGCAGCGTCGAGGCCCTGGGCGACCCCGAGCGCACCGACGTCGACGTCAACAACGAGCGCGTCGACGCCCAGCAAGGCAAGGGCCAGACCCGCGCCGAGGTCATCGAGACCGCGAGCCAGGAGGGCTTCGCGACCGAGTCCTACAAGAAGGTCTACCGCGACTACAAGAGCTTCGCCCAGTCGGCCATGGACAGCGACGAGCTCCCCGAGGGTCAGCGCACCCGTGTCAAGCGCTACTTCCGAATGGTCCAGCCACAGGACTGATCGGACACGCCTCACTCCCACCTCAAAACCACCAGCGATCCGCGCTACCCTACACGCCCCCAATGTCCGAGACCGAAGCACCCGACACCGCCGCTCAACTCGAGGCCCTCGCCGAGGACCTCCGCAAGCTCGTCGACGAGGTTCAGCGCGTCGTCGTTGGCCAGGACGCGGTCATCCGCGGCGTGATCACCTGTCTGCTCGCCGGCGGCCACGGCCTGCTCGAGGGCGTCCCCGGCCTGGGCAAGACCTTGCTGATCCGCACGGTCGCCGAGGCCGTGTCCATGAGCTTCAACCGCATTCAGTTCACCCCCGACCTGATGCCCGCCGACATCCTCGGCACCTCGGTGCTCGTCGAGGGTGAGGACGGCAGCGTGGGCCGCACGCTCCAGTATCAACCTGGGCCGATCTTCGCCAACATCGTGCTCGCCGACGAGATCAACCGCGCCACGCCCAAGACCCAGTCGGCGCTGCTCGAGGCCATGGCCGAAAAGCAGGTCACCGCCGGCGGCCACACCCGCAAGCTGCCCGCGCCCTTCTTCGTGCTCGCGACCCAAAACCCCCTCGAGCAAGAGGGCACCTACCCCCTGCCCGAGGCCCAGCTCGACCGCTTCTTGTTCAAGATCAACGTCGACTTCCCCGACGAGGAGGAGTTGATCGCCATCCTCGACCGGACCACCGGCAGCCACCACAGCGAGATCCAGCCGGTGATCGACGGCCCGCGCCTGCTCGAGCTCCAGGCTTTGGTCCGCGCCATGCCGGTGACCCCGAGCCTGACCCGCTACGTGGTCCGCGTGCTCCGGGCCACGCACCCCGACGACAAGAACGCCACCGACGGGGTCAAGCGCTACGTCCGCTTCGGCGGCAGCCCGCGCGGCGCCCAGTCGGTGCTGCTCGCGGCCCGGGTCCGCGCCGCCCTCGAGGGCCGGCGCTCGCCCTCCGAGGACGACGTCAAGGCCGTGGTCCCCCAGGCCCTGCGCCACCGCGTGCTGCTCAACTTCGAAGGCGAGGCCGAGGGCGTGTCGACCGACGCGGTCCTCGAAGAGGTCCTGGCCAAGGTCCCCACCGACTGATGGGCCTGCGCGAACGCATCGGCCTCGGCGGCGCCAAGGCCCGTCGGCAGCAGGTCGTGCTGCCGGACATCTTCGACGAGGAGTTCCTGCGTCAGCTCGAGCTGCTCCAGGTCATCGCGCGTCGGTTGATCCGCGGGCGCCAGCGCGCCGAGCGAAAGACCAAGAAGACCGGCAGCGGGCTCGAGTTCGCCGACCACCGCGAGTACTCCCCCGGCGACGACATCCGCAACGTCGACTGGAACGTGCTCGCTCGCCTCAACCAGACCCTGGTCCGGCTGTTCGAAGAGGACGAGGACCTGCCCCTGCGCCTGGTCGTCGACGTCAGCGACTCGATGCTCACCCGCGGCGGCCAAAAGCTGCTCTACGCCCAGAAGATCGCCGCCGCCTTGGCCTACGTGGGCCTCGCCGGCCTCGACCGCGTGGGCCTGACGGCGATGAGCGGCAAGGTCCACGAGACCCTCCCGGCGATCCGCGGCAAGGGCCGAATCTTTCGCGTGTTCGACTTCCTGCGCAACGCCCCCCACGGCGGCCCCACCGACATCTACGCCGGCTGCAAGCGCGTCGCTGCCCAGTCGGCCCTGCCCGGCGTGACCGTGGTGATCTCCGACTTCTACGACCTCCAGGGCGCCTTCGACGGCCTCAACATGCTGCGCTTTCGCAAGCACGAGGTCGTGGCCATCCAGGTCGTCGACCCGATCGAGGCCAACCCCCTCGACACCGGGGCCCGCGGCGACGTGACCCTGGTCGACGTCGAGGGCGAGTCGAGCCGCGACGTGACCTTGAGCGTGGCCCTGCTCGAGGCCTACGCCGAGGCCCACGAGCGCTTTTGCAAGCACCTCGAGAACAAGTGCCGCGCCCGCGGCATGCCCTACTTCCGCGCCTCCATCGACGAGCCCTTCGATGATCTCGTGCTGCGGATCTTCCGGCTCGGGGGGGTGCTGCGCTGATGGAGTTCGCAGGCTGGGCAGCGGCCGACCTCGCGGTGCTCTTCGCCGCCGGGGCCGGCGTGGTCACCCTCCTCTACCTGCTGCGCATGCGCAGGCGCCAGATGGTGGTGCCCTTCGCGGACCTGTGGGAGCAGGTCACCCGCGAGAGCGAGACCCGCCGGCTGTGGCGAAAGCTCCGGCGTTTGTTCTCTTGGCTGGTCCAGCTGCTGCTCTTGGCCCTGGTCTGCCTGGCCCTCGGGGATCCCCGCCCGGAGGTCTGGCTGCGCGAGCCGGCGACCACCGCCATCGTCATCGACACCTCGGCGAGCATGGCCGCCCAGGCCGACGAGGACGGCGACACCCGCCTCGACCTGGCCCTCGAGCGCGCCCGCGCCGAGGTCGACGCCCTCGGCCCAGCCGACCGCGCGCTGATCATCGCGGCGGGCAGCGAGGTCTCGGTGCCCGCGCCGCTGACCGGTGAGGGCGGGACCTTGCTGCGCGCCCTCGACGAGAGCGTGCGCGTGGGCCCCGGCGAGGCCGACCTGTCCCGCGCCCTGCTCCTCGCCCGCAACGCCCTGGCCGACCAGGCCACCCCGCGGATCCTGGTGCTGACCGACGGCGCCCTCGACGACGCCGGGCTCACGGCCCTGGCCCGCTGCACCGAGCGCGCCCAGCAAGAGGGCGAGGCCCGCTGTGAGGTCCTGCCCCTGGGCGAGGATCAAGAGGTCGGCAACGTGGCGATCACCGCCTTCGCCGCGCGCCGTTACCCCACCAACCGCGACAAGGTCGAGGTCCTCGTCGAGGTCCAAAACCTCGGCGCCGAGCCGGCCAGCTTCGAGCTGCGGGTCACCGCCGACGAGCTCCCGGTGGGCGGCAAGGTGTTCGAGCTCCAGCCCGGCGCGGTCGAGCGCGAGGTCCTGCCCAAGCTCGACGCCGCCCGCGAGCGCCTCGTCGCCGAGCTCGTCCCCCTCCCCGACGACCCCGCGAGCGCGGCCGCCCTCGGCCCGGCCATCGACGACCGCGCCTACGCCGTGATCCCGCCCCTCGACCCCATGGACGTCGCGCTCGTCACCGACGGCAGCAACCTGTTCCTCGAGGCCGCGCTGCTCACCCTCGACGACTACGTGCGCCTGACGACCCTGCCCCCCGAGGAGGGCGCCCCAGGCAACCCGGCCATCGACCAGGCCAACCTGGTCTTCTACGACCTCGCCGACACCCCCCTGCCCGAGTCCCTGCCCGACACCAACTTGGTGATCTTCGACCCCTACCGCCTCGAGGACTCCCCGGTCCCGGTGCGCAAGCTCGCCGATCTCCGGGCCCCGCGGCTCTCGGAGCAGCGCAAGGACCACGAGCTCCTCGACGGGGTCGTGTTCAAGGACGTGAACATGAACCGGGGCACCAGCTTCGAGCTCGACCCCGGCGACATCGCCCTGGTCAGCCACCTCGGCGCCCCGATGGTCGTGCTGCGCGAGGACGACACCCACGGCATGTTGCTGATCGGCTTCGACCCGCGCGGCTCGGACCTCCCGCTGCGCACGGCCTTTCCGCTGCTCGTCGCCAACGCCGTCGACTACTTCGGCCGCCGCGAGGCCGGCTTCGTCGCCGCCGTGCCGATCGGGGCCAGCCGCGAGCTCGCCCTCGCCGACTTCGGCGTGCCCAGCGAAGGCGTGAGCCTGCTCGAGGTCACGCCCCCGGATCCCGACCCCGACGACGACAGCGAGCCCACCCCGGTGCGCGTGCGCGCCCAGGACGGGCGCTTCCGCATCCGCGCCCTCGTCCCCGGCGTCTACGGCATCACCGTGCGCGACGGCGAGGCCGCCGACGCCCACTTCGAGGTCGCCGTCAACCAGGCCAACACCGCCGCCTCCAACCTCGAGTCCCGCCTCGACGAGGACGTCGTCCCCGAGGCCAGCGCCGCCGGCGAGGCGCCCGAGCCGGCGCCCCTGTCCGAGGGCCCGCTGTGGACGCTGATCATGCTCGCCGCCGTCGCGCTGATCGTCGTCGAGTGGGCGAGCTACCACCGAAGGAAGACTGTATGAGCGCGCCCTCTCGCGAGCCGAGCACCGGCGGATCACGCGTCGGCCCCGACCTCAGCGGCGTCCGGGCCAGGCTCGCCACCCGCCCGGGCAAGCGCGCCGCCAAGCGCGGCAAAGGTGGCAAGGGCAGCAAGGGCGGCCGAGGCGGTGAGCTCTTGCGCCACCCCCTCGCCCTGCCGGTGATCGCCCTGCTCGCCGGCCTGCTCGTGGCCCGGATCCTCATGGGCGCCATCCCCCTACGCGGCGCCCTCGAGCTCGACTTGCCGCTGTGGCTCGCCGAGCTGCTCAGCGAGCAGCCCGGCGACCAGCGGCTGATCATCGCCCGTCCCCACGCGCTGTGGCTGATGCCCGTGGCCCTCGGGCCGTTCATGATCGTCATGGCCACCCGGACCCTGGTCGACGTCCGGGCGTTCCAGGTCGTCTTTCAGGTGCTCTTGCGCCTGCTGGTGCTCATGGCCGTGGCCCTCGCCCTCGCCCAACCCAGCTTGCGCTCGCCGATCCGCGGCAAGACCGTGGTCTTCGTCGTCGACGTGTCCGAGAGCATCGACGACCAGCAGCTCGCCGGGGCCCAGCAGCTCGTGCGCGCGGCCATCGACCTCGCCGCCCAAGAGGAAGACCAGGGCGTCGAACGAGAAGATCGCACCCGCGTTCGCCTGGTCACCTATGCCGGTCGCGCCCACGTCCACGACCTCCTCGAGCTCGACCCCGAGGACGGCTCCAGCGGCGCCGACGCGCTGACCCTCGCCCGCGACCCCGACAGCGCCCTGGCCTCGGACCACGCCAGCGCCCTGCGCCTGGCCGAAGCTCTCCTCGACCCCGACACCGAGGGCCGGGTGGTGCTGATCACCGACGCCACCGGCGACCTCGCCGAGCGCGAGGGCCTGGGCCAGGCGATCTTCGACCTCGAGGATCGCGGCGTCGCCGTGCACACCCGCAGCTTCCCCGCCGAGGTCCGCGGCGACGTGCTCATCGAGGCCGTGCACCTGCCCCGGGAGCTGCGCGTCAGCCAGAGCTTCGAGGTCGCCGTCGACATCGTGGCCACCAAGCCCGGCAAGGTCCGGCTCTACCTCGACAAGAACGGCAAGCCCAACCCCATGGAGCCGTCCCAGGAGGTCGAGCTGCGCGGCGGTCGTCAGCAGGTCAAGCTCGCCGCGCGGGTCACCGACCCCGGCCCCGTGCTCTTCTCGGCCCGCCTCGACACCAGCGAGATCGCCGCCCAGGACAACCGCAGCGCGCTCAACGACAAGGCCGCCGTGGTCGGCGAGGTCGTCGGGCGTCCGCGCGTGCTCCTGGTCAGCACCGACCCCAGCGCCGCCCTGTCCCGGGCCCTGGGCGCCAACCACCTGTCCGTCGACTCCGTCGCCCCAGCCGAGGTCCCCGCCAGCGGCGAGGGCCTGCGCAAGTACGACCTCGTGGTCTTCTCGGACATCCCCTCGCGCTGGATCTCCTCGGCCCAGGAGGCCGCCATCGTCCACTACGTCAAGGAGCTCGGCGGCGGCTTCATCATGGTCGGCGGCGAGAGCAGCTTCGGCGTCGGCGGCTGGGGCGGGAGCACCCTCGAGCAGGTCCTCCCGGTCCGCTTCTCCGGCGAGCGCCAGCGCGAGCAGCCGACCTTGGCCCTGGTCCTGGTCATCGACAAGTCGGGCTCCATGTCCAGCGAGGACCGCCTCGACCTGGTCAAGGAGGCCGCCCGGGCCACCGCGCGGACCTTGGACCCCAGCGACGAGATCGGCGTGATCGCCTTCGACAGCTCGCCCCAGGTCCTCGTCCGCCTCCAGCCCGCGGCCAACCGCCTGCGCATCTCCTCGTCGATCAGCCGGCTCACCGCCGGCGGCGGCACCAACGCCATGCCGGCCCTGCGCGAGGCCTACCTCCAGCTCGCCGGCTCCAAGGCCCTGGTCAAGCACGTGATCTTGCTGTCCGACGGCGAGTCGCCCGAAAACGGCATCAACGCCCTGCTCGGCGACATGCGCGAGGCCAACATCACGGTCTCCTCCGTGGGCGTGGGCGAGGGCGCCGGCAAGGACTTCCTCTACCGCGTCGCCGAGCGCGGCCGCGGGCGTTACTTCTTCTCCAAGGACGGCACCGACGTCCCGCGGATCTTCTCCCGCGAGGCCCGCGAGGTGAAGCGCAACGCCCTGGTCGAGCGCGCCCTCTACCCCCGGGTCACCAAGCCCGTGCAGCTCCTGCGCGGCATCGACTTCGAGCGCGCCCCCGGCCTGCGCGGCATCGTGCCGGTCAAGCCCAAGGCCCAGTCCGAGGTCATCTTGCGCACCCACCTCGGGGATCCGCTGCTCGTCCGGGCCCGCCGTGGCCTGGGCCGCGTGGCCGCGTTCTCGAGCGACGCCAAGCCGCGCTGGGCCGCCAACTGGGTCAGCTGGAGCGGCTTCTCGCGCTTTTGGTCGCAGCTCGCCCGCGACACGATGCGCCAGGGCGCGGGCCTGCTCGGCGGCGCCACCATCAAGGTCAGCCCGGCCGCGGATCCCGGCGCCTGGCGGGTGATCGTCGACGTCGAGTCGCCCGAGGGCTTCGCCAACGACCTCGCCGGCGCGGTCACGATCGTCGACCCGGCGATCCCCGAAGAGAAGGACGCGCAGGGCGAGCTCGTCGACAACGGCCGCGAGCGCGAGGTCCTGCTCGAGCTCACCGCCCCTGGCCGCTACGAGGCCGTGATCCGCGACATCGAGGCCGGCCAGCGCCTGCTCAAGGCCAAGCTCTACGACGACAGCCTCAGCCCGCCCCGGCTCGCCGCCGAGGCCATCTCGCAGGTCAGCGTCCCCTACCCTGCCGAGCTCTCGCCCCAGACCCTCGAGCCCAACGGCGAGTGGCTCGCGGGCCTCGTCGAGCGCGGCAGCACCGAGGGCTCCATCGACGCCGTCGTGACCACGCCGGGCGACCCCGGCGGGCGCACCCGGACCAAGTCCTTGTGGCCGCTGGTCCTGGTCTGGCTGCTGCTCCCGCTGCTGGCCGTGGACCTGCTCTTGCGCCGGGTCAGCTTGGGCGTACGCAAGATCGGCGCCTGATCTCTCGCTACGAGCGAGACCTCGCAGGCGCGGCCCAGATTTACTCGGGGCCGCGTCTGTGACTTTGGGAGGGCGCGCAGATCCAAGCTATAGCGGCGTTCGTGCCAACGCGATCACGCCCATGGCCGAGCAAGCTCGGCCTCACCTTGCCCGCCCTCGCGCTCTCGGCCATCGCCTGTCGCACCACCTCGGGGCCCGACACCACCGCTCCCGACGCTGCCCCGGCCACGCCCCCAGCGACGAGGCACAGGCCGAGCCCGCGCTCGAGCCCGCCCTGCGCGTGCGGATCACTCCCGCGCTGACCCCCGCCCCCACCGTCGCCGTGCAGATCGAGCTGCACGGCCCCGCCGAGCCCGCCCCGAGCCTGCAGCGCTGGGGCATGCCCGGCCCCCTCGCCGACCAGACCCTCGCGATCACGGCCACCGACGCGCGCGGATCGATCGACGTCGAGCTCGAGCGCGACGACGCCGGCGGCCTGCACCTCATCCTCGCGCGCGCCCCCCCAGCGGCCCCTGCGCCTCGACTACAGCCTGGCGCCCACGCCCACCGCGAGCGCCAGCTTGCCTCGCCTGAGCGTCGACGATGGGCTCTTCTTCGCCACCGGCGAGGCCCTGCTCCTGCTCCCCGAAGACCCGGAGCGCCTCGCCGATCGCCTGCGCCTGGACCTCGACGTCGACCCCGCCGCCTTCGTGGACCCCAACGCCGACGCCTCCCCCACCGGCCTGCCCGAGGCCCGCGCCGCCTCGAGCTTCGCCGCGACCGCGTCCACCAGCCTCGAGGGCTGGCCGTTCGAGCTGCGCCGCGCGGCCTTCATCGCTGGGCCGCTCGAGTGGGTCGAGCTCGACAGCATGAACGGCCACGACCGCTGGCTCGGCGCCGGGCCGAGCCGCTTCGACCACCGCTGGTCCGCGGCCGAGACCGCCGGCGTGCGCACGGCCATCGACGGCGCCATCGGCCTGCCCACCCTCGATCCCCTGGTCACCCTGCTCATCTCCGGCCCGCGCGCGCCCACCGAGCCGACCTTCGTGGTCGAGCTGCGCGGCCGCGGCCTGGTGGTCCACGCCGATCAAAACGCCTTTTGGGACGCCAGCGCGCGCATGAACGTCGCCCAGGCCCTGAGCGCGCGCTGGCTCGGCGGCCGCGTGCTCGTCCACGAGGCCCCCGAGCTCGACCACCCCGAGGCCCGCACGCTGTGGTTCACCGCCGGCACCACCCGCTTCATCGCCCGCGAGCAGCTCTTCGAGCTCGGCCTGCTCGCCGACATCGACTACGCCGCCGAGATCGACTGGGTCGAGCTCGAGCTCGCCACCAACCCGCTGCGCAACCTCGACTCGGCGCAGCTCGCCGCGATCGTCGACAGCAAAGATCCCCGCGCCGGCCTCGTCCGCGCCCTGCTCACCGCCCGCGGCGCGATCTACATGGCCTGGCTCGACCAACGCCTGCGCACCCGCGACTCCAAGTGGGGCAACGACGGCGTCAGCGAGTCGCTGCGCATGTTGGTCTCCGACGCCGTCGCCAAGCAGCGCCGCGAGTACCCCCTGAGCGAGCTGCTCCACTTCGCCGCCTTTCAGCTCGACTACGAAAACCCGCCCGAGGCCATGCTCGACCAGAAATTTCAGGCCGTCGTCGGTGACGGCCAGCGACCCGAGCTCCCCGCCGACACCTACGGGCCGTGCTTCTCCCCCAAACGCCGCAAGCTCCGGCCCTTCGCCCTCGGCTTCATCGACACCAGCGAGCCCGGTGCCGAGCGGCCCAGCTTCACCATGCTCGACCCCGAGGGCCCCGCCGCCGCCGCTGGCCTGCGCGCGGACGATGTCCTGGTCGAGCTCGACTATCTCCCCGGGGATCCCAAGTCCGAGGTTCGCCTGAAGGTCGAGCGTGGGGGCGAGGTCGTGGACATCGACTACCTGCCCGAGGGGGCATCGACGCGGGTGATCCAGTGGGTTCGGGATCCCTCGGTGCCGGTCGAGGCTTGCGTGCGCTGAGCCGCCTCAGGGTATCCGATGGCCAAAGAAGTAGCGCACGCCGTCCTCGTAGCGCTCGGCCTCCGGGCTCGCCAAGAACCGCTCTGCGATCGCCGCCGCCTGTAGCGGGCGCCAGCGGCCCTTGACCTTGGGATCGAACATCGCGCGACAGTCGATGCCTGTCGCCGCCTCGAAGCGCCGGCGCACCCAGCTGGGTAGATACTTGTACTTCGCCGTCGACAACGCGATCAGCCGCTCAGCCATACCTCGTACGCTCGTGAGCTCTCCTCGCCACAGCAGCACCTCGTCACTTCCAAAGCGGTTTGCCAGTTCATCACAGCGCGCCGCTACGGAGCTCCTGTACGCATCGAAGCGCCGACCACCGAGACCACTGAGCGTTGGGACAATCGCAGAGTCGATCACAGAGGCGACATACATGAGGATGACGCTGTCTTCATCGTCTTCATCGTCAGGATCACTCGCAATCGACTGGAAGATCTCGAGCATCGTGGGGACATCCTTCAGTCGCCCACGGAGCGCCAACGCCTCACTCCAGTAGCAAAGTCCCTCTGCCATGAGCTGACCTGTCGACAGGCGCACGAGTAGTTCTTCAAACGCACTTCCTGGCTCCGCGAGCCCCATCAAGTCACGACATGATGTATGAAGAACGTCATGACTCGCGCCTGCCACATCCAGCGCAACGCGAACATGACGAAAATCTCCACACACCGCGCTCTGATAGGCTGAAACCCAGGCCTTCCCGGGGTCAATCCTAGGGTTTGAAAACGAGGACTTCGGGGGCGAAGTCGAAAACCCGAAGCACCCCTTCCCCTCCCAGTCAAAATCCGTGTACATCACAGCGCCACCACCCGATCATTGAAATCCCGGCCCCCCTTCCGCCTCGACCTTCACGTCCGTGGACCAAGCCCACCGCGACGACCACCACGCACCACTGTCGCCCCAAATGATCGACCTGCGCGCCGCCCCCCGCGACCATGGAGCTGGTGTTCCGCGTGATCTGCATGGGCGCCCAGGCAGCTTACTCCCCGGGCACGACAGGGTCGACAGCAAACTTGGGCCGCCTAGAGCGGCGACCAGTTTGAATTCGGTGAGCTACGCCGCATTTGCCAGCTTCGGGCACTCCAGCTCATGCTGGATGACCTGCAGATTGACGAGCACTGCCGCTCGCGTGGAGTCGTACTCATTCTTGCGCATGCCGAGGTAGCGAGCTCGGTTGCCTTGGCGCTGGCCGACATGAGTGAGCGTATGCTCGACGACGACGCGCTGTCGCAGTCGCGCGCGTCCGCGCGGTGCTCGTTGGAGGACCCGTAGTTTCGCTTGCAACGGCTCGTTGGCGGCGATTCGGAGGCCTCGGCCCCGGTCCGAGGTCGTGCACTTGGGCTTGAGCTCGCAGGCGTTGCAGACATCAGCCTCGAAGCGGGCGCTCTCGCCGAGGAGCATGGGTTGGGTCTGTCCCCCTGGGCAGGTCACCGTCTGGCTGACGAAGTCGAGGCTGAAGTCGGTCTTGGCGAATTTGTCGCCGTTGGACTGCCGCCATGGCTTGCAGATGACCTCGACGCCGCTGGCCACGAGTTCGGGGACGTCCGAGCTCTCGATGTAGCCCCGGTCGAAGTGCAGGCTCGCGAGTTCGAGGCCCAGATGTTCGACTCGGTCGACGAGCGTGGGGAGGCTGTCTTTCTCCGGCTGGTTCGCCGGAGCCACCGTCACAGCGAGGATGAGCTTGGTGTGAAGACTGACGACGACGTGGCGCTTGTATCCGTTGAAGGACTTCGTCTTGGTCTTGCGACCGTGACGCATGTCGGGGTCCTCGACGGACACACGCCGGTCTTTCGCCACGCCCCGCTTGATGCGCTGGCCTCCGCGGTCGGGGTCGGGCTCGAGATCCTGTCCACGTAGCTGCTCGAGTAGCGCGAGCTGGTCTTGCAACGGAGGCTTGCTGCTCTCGCTCGACAGGTTCGTCTCGACCCACTGTTCGAGCGTCTCAATCTGTCCGAGCAAACGGTTCAACGCCGCGCTCTTGGCCGCAGGGTTGGACCAGTCGATATCGAGCGCCTTCTTGATGCTCGGCTCCGCGAGCAGCGGGATGCCGAGCTCGTCGACGAGCAGCTCCGCCGGTCGAGCGCGTAGCTCGGCGACGCACAGCACGACCTTCCACGCCGCGTGAGCGAGGAGGTTGAAGGTGTCCTCGACCCGACCCGCACCTCGAAGCGGGCTCGAGTCCACGGCGACGTCGAGCTTCTTGGGCAGCTTCTTGAAGTCGAAGGCGCCAGTTCGCTTGGCGAGCTCCCGAGTGCGCTCGAGCAGCTTGCGGTCCATGTCGTGAGCGATGAGCCGCTCGCGGAAGTTGAACAGCGAGCCCTGGGAAAACGGCGGGTCATCGCAACCAAGGCAGCCGAGGACCAGCTGCCATCGAGCATCACAGGCGGCGAGTTCGACGGCCTCCGAGTCCGACGCGTTGGAGTAGCCCTGAAGCAGTAGGGCCATGGCGAGCAGTGCGGGCGGCATCGGGTTCTTCCCGGCTCCGGTGTCGCGGTACATCTGCTCGAGTTCGGCTTGGAAGTCGTCGTCGAACAGCTCGAGCCGGTGGTCACACAGGAAGCCAAACAGCTTGCGCTTCTTGCCGACGCGCTTGCGGATGCGGGCTTCGCGGGGAGACAGAGTGACGGGAGGGTTCCAGCGGGGGAGCGTCATGCGTGGCCTCGTGCGAGGCCTACGGGATCACGACCGCCAGACGTTGTCGAACCGCGCCGCTAAGCGATCGGAATCTATTAACAATTCAAACTGATCGCCGCTCTAGGAGCCCGCTCAGCTCGCCCGCGCCAGCTCCCCTGCGTCCGCCTTTATCAACCCGCGCTCGCCAAACCACGCGACCTCGTCGCGGATCGTCTCTTCCATCGGCCGAAAGCGGACCCCTAGCTCGCGCTCGCTCTTGCTGGAGTCGAAGCGAGTCCGCTCCGCTTCTCCGCGCACCGTCCTGACAGTGGCCATGCTCAGCAGCACGGGGCGCCCGGTCAGCCACGCGTAGGCCTCGCTCAGCGTGGCGATCACATAGACCACAGGCACGGGGATCTTGCGCTTGGGGCCCTCGCGTCCGGTCGCCCGCGTGTAGATCTGCAAGAGCGTCGCCGCGTCCACGTGGCGCCCGGCCGCGAGGTAGCGCTCGCCTCGGCGCCCCTTCGTGGCCGCGGCGATCATCGCCTCGGCCACGTCGCGCGCGTCCACGAAGGCGAAGGTCGTCGGGGGGATGCCCGCCAAGTCACCGTGCATGAAGTCGAGGGTGAATTGACCGGCGGCGGTCGGGCCGGCGTCGCCCGGGCCGTGCATCCAGGCGGGGAGCACGAAGCAGCCGTCGACCTCGGGGTGGCGGTCGAGGAAGGCTTCGACCTCACGGTCGGAGTAGAGCTTGCTGCGGTAGTAGTCGCTCTCGACCGGCTCTTGGCGCGCCATGGTCTCGTCGATGGTCGAGCGCGGCGGGCCGTCGAGCACGGCGGTGGAGCTCGTGTGAACGAAGCGACGGATCCCCTGGCGATGCGCCGCCTCGAGCAGCTCGCGCGTCCCCTGGACGTTGACGCGCTCGAGCTGGGCCCAGTGGCTGCCGCCCTGGAAGCTCTCGCGAAAGTAGGCCGCGGTATGAAAGAGCACATCCGTGCCCTTCAGCGCCGCTTCGAAGCCCCCGATGTTCAACATGTCGCCGACCACGACCTCGACGCCCTCGAGGCCCTCGAATTGCGCGCGAGCCTTGTCGGCCGAGCGGGCGAGGGCGCGGACTCGGATACCCTGCGCGACCAGGGCGCGGACGAGGTTGGAGCCGAGCAGGCCCGTGGAGCCGGTGACGAAGGCGAGCGTTGGCTTGGTCTTCATGGCGCCCATGGTGATCCGCGACGCCTGCCGGCGGTACACCCAGGGGCGACAACCTGTTTTTCACCAATGAAAAACAAATGCATCCCTGAGCGCAGTATCCGTTGATGAAGGCCAGCCTGCGTGAGATCGTTTTTAGGTGACAAAATCCCAGCAGCCCTCCTGGGACGACCTCAAGATCCTCTTGGCGGTCCACCGACACCGCTCCTTCCTGGCCGCGGCGCGGGAGCTGGGCATGTCCACGGCGACCGCGACCCGGCGCATGTCGGCGCTCGAGCATAGCCTCGGTCAGAAGCTGGTGATCCGCACGAGCCAGGGGACCTTCGTCGAGCCGGGCGCGGAGGCCCTGGTCCGCGCGGCCCGGGACTTCGAGCTCGAGATCGGCGGTCTGCACCGCGCGGGGCAGATCGATGGCGAGGTCAAGATCTCGGCGGGCGGCGGCTTCGCGCCGGCCCTGGTCGAGGTGCTCGAGACGCTGCGCCGCAGCCACCCCAAGCTGCGCTTCGAGCTGGTGATCGAGAACCGCCGCGCGGCGATCGGCCAGCGCGAGGCGGACATCGGGCTGCGCACGGTTCGCTCGCGCTCCGCCGACGTGGTCGAGCGCAAGCTCGGCGAGCTCCAGCTGGGACTCTACGGCGCGCGCGCACTGATCGAGCGCCTCGGCGGCGCAGCGGCCGTGGCCGACGACCTCGGCCGCGCCCCCTTCGTGGTTCAGCACGAGCAGGCGCAGCTCGGCGGCCTCGGCCGCCTCCTCGCCGAGTCCAAGGCCAACGTGGCGCTGTCGACCAACTCTCCGCGGGTGCTCCAAGACGCCATCTGCCTGGGCGTGGGCCTCGGCGTGCTCCCGGTCGCCGTGGGCAGCAGCGAGCCCGGGCTCCTGCGCCTGCCCCTGCCCGAGGCGCTCCCGGCCCTGCCCTGTTGGACCGCCGTCCACCGGGAGCTGCGCGAGGTCCCGAGGATCCGCGCGACTCTCGACGCCCTCGCCGACTACTTCGACGCCCACGTGGACGCGGACGGAGCTTGATTCAGGCGACCCGAGCCCGCTCCCAACTCGCGGGGCTGTCTTCGACCGCGAGCTTGTCGAGTCCGGTCGACCCCTGTCCGGCCCACGGGCTCCAGTTCAGTCCTCGTCGCTGTCTTCGCCGCCCTCGCCGCCCTCGCCCCCCTCTTCGCCGCCCTTGTAGCCGCGGGCCAGCTTGCGCTGGAGGCTGCGCCGGTGCATGCCCAGGCGCCGCGCGGCCTCGGACACGTTGCCCTGGCAGTCCGTCAGCACGCGCTGGAGGTGCTCCCACTCGAGCTGATCCAAAGGCGTGGCCGTGGTCGCCGCGGGAGCGTCGAGGAGCACCGGCTCGGTGCGGTCGAAGGCCGCGAGCAGCTCGTCGATGGACGCCGGCTTTGTCAGGTAGTGGACGGCGCCGAGCTTGATCGCCTCGATCGCGGTGGCGATCGAGCCAAAGCCGGTCAGCACGACCATGCGCAGCCCCGGCAGCAGCCGGCGCAGCTTGGCGACGACCTCGAGGCCGCTGTGCCCGGGCATGCGCAGATCGATCACCGCGCGGTCCGGTCGCCAGGCCTCGGCCTCGGCTAGAGCCTCGTCGTAGTCGTGGGCCACGACCACCCCAAAGCCGCGCCGGCGCAGGCCGCCGGCGAGGGCCGTACAAAAGGCGCGATCGTCATCGACGATCATGATGGTCTCCGCGCTCGAGGGGCTGTCTGCGCTCATGGCTGGTCCTCCATGTCGGCGTGGGCCAAGGGTAGCTCGACATGCGCCGTGGTGCCCTCCCCCGGGGTCGAGTCGAGCTCGATGCTGCCCCCGAGCTGGCGCAGGTGGGCGCGGGCGAGGTAGAGGCCCAGACCCATGCCCTGGCCTTCCGGCCGCGTGCTGTGAAAAGGATCAAAAGCCGCGGCCAGGCCCTCGGCGTCCATGCCCACCCCCTGATCTCGGACCTCGATGATCAGCCGATCCCCCCGGGCCTCGAGCGCGACCGACACACCCCGGCTGTGATCTCCGGTCTGCCGGCAGGCCTCGGCCGCGTTGCTGACCAGCTCGCGCAGCAGCTGGCTGAGGACCTCGAGGGGCTGGCGACAGTGGCGGGTGGCCACGTCGCCGCGAGCCTCGACGCGCAGCGGCGGCTCGAGGGTCGGGAGCGCGTCGAGCTCGGTGAGCAGCGCGGTGATCGGCCAGGAGTGGCCGACCCCCAGGGCGCTGACCCGCAGCTCGGGGCTGGCCATGCGCGAGACGATCAGCTTGCAGCGCGCGACCTGCTCGCGCACCGTCTCGCGGGCCTCGTCGGCCTCCTCCTTGGACATGTGTGGGAGCTCGTCGACGAGCAGCGCGATCGTCCCCAAGGGCGTGCCGAGCTCGTGCGCGGCCCCGCCAGCGAGGGCGCCGATCGCCGTGAGGTGGCGATCTTCGAGGGCGACCTGGCGCAGGCGCGCGAGCTCGTCGCGCTGGCGAGCCAGGGCCAGGGCGATGCGCTGGACGAACACGGTGATCAGCGCGCCGACGATGCCAAAGGCGACCCACATGCCGCGCTGGTGGCCCTCGAAGTGCTCGCCGTGGCCGCTCGCGGCCTCGGCCTGCGCGCTCGCCTCGCTGCCAGTGTGCATGTCGTGCATGTCGTGCATGGCCTGCTCGCCATGTCCGTCGTGCTCGTCATGCTCGTCATGTCCGTCATGGGTCATGGGCGAGCCGCCGTGCTCCATGGAGACCATGGTCACCGCGTCCTCGACCGCGTGCGCACCCTCCTCGACGGCCGCGAACGCGAACAGCCCCGCGAAGCAGGCCACGCAAAAGCCCGCCAGCGCCCAGGTCCAGCGCGGCGAGACCTGCGTGGCCAAGGTGATCGGCAAGAAGTAGAGGGTCGTGAAGGGGTTGGCCGGGCCGCCGCTGAGCGCGAGCACGAAGGTCAGGGCGACGACGTCGATCAGCAGGTGGCCGACGGCGAGGCCTTCGCTGGCGCGATCGTGGCGCAGCGCCGACATGCTCCCGAGGTTGAGGCCGGCCCAGACCGCGACGCAGATCATGATCGCCAACGGGTGCTCGCTCCGCGGGATCAGGCCCGCCGGCAAGCTGTCTCCCGCGAGGACCGCCAGGATCACCGCCGCGCCGACGAGGGCGACCAGCACCCAGCGCGCGGCGATCAGGTTGCGCAAGGTGATGCGCGCGTTGGCTGGAGGGAGCGCTCCCACGGGCCGCTGGCGATCGCCCTCACCGCTGACTTTGTCGCGCGCGCCCATGCGCCGCTCACTCTACGCAAAAGCCGAAGCTCAGGCTGTCCTGGGCCCCGCCCTCGGCGAGCTCGAGCGCGAAGGCGACCTCCCAGTAGCCCTCCATGTACAGATCCAAGCTGGCGACGCTGTACTCCCCGGGGTTGCCGGTCGCGCTGACCACGGGGGCGACGCTGCTGCCGTGGCCGTGATCGGGCATGGTCGGGGTGACGGTGATCCCGAGCTCGTCGAGAACCAGGCCGTCGGCGTCCGTGAAGTTCAGCACCCAGGTGTTGTCGCCCATGGCCGGCGGCGCCGGTGCGGCGGACACGAAGGTCGCGCGGACGAGCTCCCCCGAGCGGCTCAGGCCCACGGCGAAGTGATCACCGCGCGCTTCCTGGGCGCAGACCGAGCTCTCGGTGTCGCTGTCCTCGTCCTCACCGTGGTCGTGGTCTTCCTGGCAGGTGCCCAGGCCATCGTGGATGTCGCAGATCTGCCCGGCTTCGATGTCGCAGTCCGTCGCGCTCTCGCAGGGAGAGCCGATGCCATCGTCGTCGCAGGCGAAGAGCACGAGGCACAGCGCCGCGATCGGTCCGAATGCGCAGGTCCGAGACATGGCGGCAGGCTAGCCGGCGTGGCTGGGTCCACGGCTGCGACAAGATGTCGCGGCGTCATCACGTCGCAGGACGCCTGTGCGCCGCCGGGCTAGGAAGCCGCGTGCCCTCGCCCTCCCGCTCGCTCGCCGCGCTCGTCCTGCTCGCGCTCGGCGGGCTCGGCTGCCTGTCGAGCTTCGCGCCCAACTTGCGCGCACGCGGAGTCCACGAGGCCCTGCACCCGCAGACCACGGGCGAGGTCTGCATGGGCTGCCACGTCAGCGAGCGAGACGCCCTGGCCCAGCCGGACACGCCCACGGCCGCGCCGATCGTCGCCGACTGGATGCTCGCGGACGAGCGCAGCTGTACCGGCTGCCACCGCGTGCGCGAACCGAGCCCCGGGCGCCACGCCCAGCGAGGAGCGGGCCCGCGTGTGCCCTGAACGTCGCAGCGCGCTCTGCCCCCGCCGCCCCGCCCTGAACGCGCCGCGGCGGGTGCTCGCGGCGCTCTCGACCTTGCTCGTGGCCGCGGCCCTCGCCTTGCTCCCCGCCCGCGCCCGCGCCCACCACGTCGCCGGCCACGGCAGCTCCGAGGGCGTGCGCAGCATCAACAGCCTCGGCAGCCGCGGGGCCTCGGCGAGCACGCGGCTGATGCTCCTCGACGAGTTCACCCACACGGGCTCCGGCCTCGTCCCCGCCCAGCGCAACGAGCTGACCTTGCTCGGCGAGTACGCCCCGATCCCGGCGCTCTCCTTTGGCGCCCAGCTGCCCTTCACGGTCATCGCCGAGCACCCCACCGACGCCGAGGACCAGACCCACGTCGGCTACGGCGACACCCGTGCCTTCGTCCGCATGACCCCCTACGCCGACAAGCTGATCCACCGCACCTTGACCTTCGGTGTGGCGGCGAGCTTCCCCACGCGCAGCTTTCGGACCACCGTGGACGCCGGCCGGACCTGGACACTCACGCCGAGCCTGATCTTCACGCGGACCTACGCCAAGCTCTACTGGCAGGCCCTCGGCCTGGCGACGATGGAGTGGCGTCCTGCCGGCGTCGCCCTCGATCTCAGCGCGGGCGCCCAAGTCGGCGGCCGCCTGCTCGAGGGCAAGATCGCCGTGGGCGGCGGCGTGCTCGTCGACGTCCGCACGGTCAACGCCTGCCGCAGCGTCGCCGGCGAGCTGGCCTACTGCGCGGGCAACCGCGCCGGCGAGCAAGAGCGCGAGGTCGGGGCCACGCGCGCGACGGCCCTGGCGACCTTCGCCTGGAACATCGACACGCGCTGGTCCCTCAACCTCTCGCTTCAGGCGCCCTTCACCCCGCGTCGAGACTTCGACTTCGGGACGAGCGTGGGCGTGGGCGTGGTGTTCTGAGCAAACGCCCACGCCCACACCCACGCCCACGCAAGCCGCGACTACTGGCAGTACACGCCGATCTGGAACTCGTAGTTGTACGAGCCCGCGCCGCCACAGCCCACGCCCACGTTGGGCAGCGGGTTGCACGAGTTGGCGACGTAGTACTGGCTGTTGGGGACGATCGAGGTCCCGGCCGGGCAAGGGTCGCCCCACTGGTTGATGAACTCCTGCGTGTCCCAGGTGCCGCCGGTGAACAGGTCGACGTTGACCTGGGCGCCGTCCTCACAGTCGGCGAGCATCTCGGCCGCGGTCCCGCCGGCGATGCACATCTTGCGGGTGCCGACCGGCTCCGCGCTCACGGCCGAGGGCGCGTCGCAGCAAAGATCCACGGTCACGATCGCGTTGCTGCCGTCGTGGGTGCAGTCGGTGACCAGGGCGGCGTCGACCGGCGAGCTGATGTCGCTGCCCACCTGCTGGTTGCAGGCGTTGCGGTAGTGCCAGCTCGACAGGCTGCTCTCGGCGTTGGCGATGGCGTCGTCGCAGGTCCAGCCGGGATAGTAGAGCCCGCCCACCGCGGCCTGCTCGTCGAGGTCACAGGTCAGCCCGGGAGGCGCCTCGCAGCACAGATCCACGGTCACGATCGCGTTGCTGCCGTCGTTGGTGCAGTTGGTGACCTGGGCGGCGTCGACGGGCGAGTCGATGTCGCTGCCCACCTGCTGGTTGCAGGCGTTGCGGTAGTGCCAGCTCGACAGGCTGCTCTCGGCGTTGGCGATGGCGTCGTTACAGGTCCAGCCCGGGTAGTAGAGCCCGCCCACCGCGGCCTGCTCGTCGAGATCGCAGGTCAGCGTCGAGGCGCGCAGCGATTCGTCACCGGAGGCGCTCACGTCGAGGCCCTCGCTGGGCTCCATGGCGATCGGCTCGTAACCGGCCTCATCGACGTCGCAAGCCGAGGTGAGGGTAGCGAAGGTGGCGAGAGCGGTGAGGACGAGGTGCTTGGAGGTCTTCATGCACCGCCCCTTTCGTCGCCAGCGTCAGCGATCGAACGCAGCTGGCTCAAAAAAATTCACGACGCTCCAGCGTTGCCGGGTGCCGCCCCCGCCGCCGTCCTCGCGCTCGCCGCCGACATCGCGGAGAAGGACCACCAAAGCCCGCCTGCGCAGCATCTGCGGGACTCCCAGCCCCGGCGCCTGGCATGCTCGAAGGGTGCACGCCCACTCCCGCCCCCCCGCGGTCTCGGGTCGCTTTTATCCGGGTCGACCAGCCCAGCTCGCCGAGACCGTCGACGAGCTGCTCGACGCGGCCCCCCTGCCCGCGCGCCCGGGCGCGTCGATGGCTGTGCCCCAAGCCGTGCCCAAGGCCCTGATCGCCCCGCACGCCGGCTACGTCTACTCCGGCCCCATCGCCGCCAGCGCCTACGTCCACCTGCGGGCCGCGGCGGCGCGCATCCATCGAGTCGTGCTCCTCGGCCCGGCCCACCGCGTCTACGTCGAGGGCGTGGCCCTGCCCGCCGCGAGCCGCTTCACCACCCCCCTGGGCGCGCTCGAGGTCGACGCCGAGCTCGCGGCCCGCGTCGCCGCCTTGCCCTTCGTGGTCCACAGCGACGAGGCCCACGCCCTCGAGCACGCCCTCGAGGTTCAGCTGCCTTTTTTGCAGCGCGTCTTGGACCACTTCACGATCCTCCCCCTGGTCGTCGGCGCGGCCAGCCCGACCCAAGTCGCCGCGCTCCTCGAGCAGGTCTGGGGCGGCCCCGAGACGCTGATCGTGATCTCCAGCGACCTCTCCCACTACCACGGCTATGACCAGGCGCGGCGCCTCGACGCGGACACGGCCGCGCAGATCGTCGCCAACCATGGCCCGGGCATCGACCCGAAGCGCGCCTGCGGAGCGCGCTGCATCGACGGCCTGCTCGAGCTCGGGCGCCGGCGGCCGCTGGACATCGAGCTCCTCGATCTGCGCAGCTCTGGAGACACGGCCGGCCCCCGGGATCAGGTCGTGGGCTACGCGGCCTTTTGCGTCCACGAATACGAACACGAACACGAGGTCTTGCCATGAGTACACGCGGCGACATCCTCCTCGGCCTGGCCCGCGCCGCCGTCGCGGAGACCCTGGGCATGCGCTGGCCGCTGCCGCCGGCGGCCACCATCGAGGCCTCCCCCTGGCTCCAAGAGCCCGCGGCGACCTTCGTGACCATCGAGCGCGGCGAGCAGCTCCACGGCTGCATCGGGACGATCGAGGCCCACCGCCCGCTGCGCGAGGACGTGGTCCACAACGCGCGCATGGCCGCCTTTCGCGACCCTCGCAGCCGACCTCTGCGCGCCGACGAATTCCCCAGCGCCCACTTCAGCGTCTCCGTGCTCGGGCCACGCTCGCCGCTGCGCTTCACCACCGAGGCCGAGGCCCGCGCGGCCCTGCGCCCCGAGATCGACGGCCTGGTGCTGCGCTGGCGCGGCCACCGGGGCGTGTTCTTGCCCCAGGTCTGGGGCTCGCTGCCCACGCCCCGCGAGTTCCTCGATCACCTCAAGCGCAAGGCCGGCCTGGGCATGGATTTTTGGGCCGCCGACGTCCAGCTCGAGCGCTTCGAGGTCGACAAGTACTTCGAGCCCCACCACGCCCAGCCGCCGAGCGCCCGCGACTCGGAGCGGGCGTGAGCGCCCACCCGGCCCGCTACTGGCACCCCCGCGCCGACGGCCGGGTCGTCTGTGATCTCTGCCCCCGCGAGTGCGCCCTGTCCGAAGGCCAGCGCGGGCTGTGCTTCGTGCGTCAAAACCAAGGCGGCGCCCTGGCCCTGACCACCTACGGCCGGTCCTCGGGGCTGTGCATCGACCCGATCGAAAAAAAGCCGCTGAGCCACTTCTACCCCGGGTCCTCCGTGCTCTCCCTGGGCACCGCCGGCTGCAACCTCAGCTGCAAGTTCTGCCAGAACTGGGACATCTCCAAGTCCCGCGACATGGACACGTTGGCCGAGACAGCCTCGCCCACGGCGATCGCCGCGGCCGCCTCGCGCCACGGCTGCAAGAGCGTGGCCTTCACCTACAACGACCCCACGATCTTCATCGAGTACGCCATGGACATCGCCGCGGCCTGCCACGAGCGAGACCTGAAGACCGTGGCCGTGACCGCCGGCTACATCCACGCCGCGCCACGTCGAGACCTCTATGCGGTCATCGACGCCGCCAACGTCGACCTCAAGGGCTTCTCCGAGGACTTCTATCGCTCGCTGACCGGCGCCCACCTGCAAAGCGTGCTCGAGACCCTCGAGTACCTCGCGCGCGAGACCGCCGTCTGGCTCGAGATCACGACCTTGGTGATCCCCGGGCACAACGACGGCGAGGCCGAGCTGCGCCGCCAGTGCGAGTGGATCCTCGAGCACCTCGGGCCCGAGGTGCCCCTGCACTTCTCGGCCTTCCACCCCGACTTCGAGCTCCTCGACGTACCCGCGACCCCGCCCGCGAGCTTGCGCCGGGCCCGGGCCATCGCCAGGCAGGTCGGCCTGCGCCACGTCTACACGGGCAACGTCCACGACATCGAAGGCGACACCACGAGCTGCGCGCGCTGTGGGCAGGCGCTGATCATCCGCGACTGGTACGCGCTGCTCGAGTATCGCCTCGACACCGCGGGCGCCTGCCCCAGCTGCGGCGCTGCGCTGGCGGGCTGCTTCGATCCTGCACCCGGCGACTTTGGACGCCGACGCCTGCGCGTACGGCCGTGAAGCTCGAAGGCGAACGCCTCAGGTCCCCGGCGGCTTGGAGCCGGGCGGACGCTGCTGAAAGCCGCCGGGCTGCCCCTGGGGTTGACCGCCCTGCGTGGGTCGGGGCGGATAGCCGCCCTGCTGCGGCTGTTGTTGCTGCTGCGCGTAGCCCTGCTGGCCGTGCTGCGCCTGCGCGTAGCCCTGCTGGCCGCCCTGCGTGGGCCGGGGCTGATAGCCGCCCTGCTGCGGCTGCTGCGGCTGCTGCTGGGCATGGCCCTGCTGGCCGTGCTGCGTCTGCGCGTAACCCTGCTGACCCTGCGGCTGCTGAGCGTACTGCGCCTGCGCGTAGCCCTGCTGACCCTGAGCGACACCCGGCTGGCCGGGCTCCGCGGGCACGGGCAGCGAGGGCACCTGCACGCCACACAGGCGCGCGAACACATAGCCCGCGCCAGCAAAGACGATCACCGCGGTCAGCAGCGTGGTCAGCGAGCCCGCCACGGCCGACCAGCTCGGCCACAAGAAGATCGTGGTCAGCAGGTTGTCGAGGCTGAGCACCGTCGTCACGGCCCCGCTCAGCGCGATCGCGCCGGCGGTCAAGCGCATGGCCTTGGGGAACTGCTCGTGGTTGGTGCGCGGAACGCCAAACATGAGCGCGCCGCCCAAGGTGATCGCGCCGACGAGCAGATCGGGGAGCACGATCTTGAGGGTGGCCAAGAACTCGTCGAAGGTGATCAGCAGGTGCAGCAGGCCCTGGAGGCCGCCCGCAAACAGCGCAGTGCCCACGAGGAGCAGCGCCGAGATGATCACCTTGAGCCCGAGCTGATCGTCGTCCTTCCACGGACAGCCAGGCGCGAACAGCTTGCCCAGCACCAAGAGCAGGTAGATCACCCCGGCGATCGGCAGCGCCCACAGCCCTCCGACGAGGGTGCTGAGCGAGCCGCCGGATGGCAGCGTGGGGATCGAAGGCGCGAGCGCGAGGGGGATCGACATCTCCCACACTCTACCAGGTGTGGGTCTCGCTCCGCTGCACCCAAAACTGAGGCGCGCGCGCGAGATTACAGCTGCACTGGAAGCATTCCGGCCTGCTAAAAAATGGCGAGACGCGCATCGAATATGCCTTTTGCGCGCACACGATTTTCAATGATTCGCGACTAGAACTTACATGTATGCAGGCACGATCATCAATATTTCCATGCCTCGAAAAACCCGACAATTCGCGCTCCCAGACGGCATTTTTCAATCTTCAACGCAAAAATCCACTGTCACTGAACCGGCACTCTGCGCGATTCGAAATCATCACTTGCAAAGTATGATGTAGATGGTCAACAGTGAATTGGTGCCCCTGAGTTCGTTCAAGTTTCACACCCAGCGCGGCCACGCACGGCTGCGCTTCACCGACGGTCAGGGTCGAGATCTCGAGGGACACGCGGTCCTCCCCATGGCGGCCTTCACCGCGGACCTCATCGCCGAGATCGCCAGCCGAAGCCGGGGCAAGCTCCGCGGCTTCAGCGTCGATCTCGGGCGCGGTGTGCTCCGCGCGACCATCGACAAAAACGGCAGCGTAGAGGTCGTGCGCATCGATGGACGCGACTTCGAACGCGAGATTCGCCCGCGCTCCGGGGCGCTGATCGAGTGGGCCGAGTACCACTTTGGCGGCAAGCTGGAGCCCGATTGGTCGTGACGCCGGCGCTGATCTCGAGTCGCGCGCGGGCCGTGGCCGCGCCACTTCGATGTGCGAGACTGCGGCCATGGCCAGGCTGTCTCTCGCGCCCCTCGCACTCCTCGTCTCGCTCGCCGGCTGCGAGCGCGGCCCGAGCGTGGCCCCCGAAGACAGCGCGCAGGCGCAGACCCAGACCGACGCCGCGGCCGGTAGCGAAGGTGGGGACCTCGCGGCGCGAGCCGACGCCCTCGCCCACCGCGTGCTCATCCTCGACGGCCACGTCGACGCGCCCATGAAGGCGGCCCAGGCCGCGGAGCAGGGCCAGCCCCCGCCGCCGGTCCACGACCACGCGCAGACCAACTTCGACCTCGCCAAGGCCCGGAGCGGAGGCCTCGACGCCCCCTTCATGTCGATCTACACGCCGGCCTCGCTGCAGGCCGAGCCCGGGGCGAGCAAGGCCTTCGCCGAGGCCAACATCGACTACGTCCACTCCCTCGCGGCCGAGCACGCCGAGGTCTTCGCTCTCGCGCGCACGCCAGACGAGGTCCGCGCCAACTTCGCGGCCAACAAGATCTCGCTCCCCCTGGGCATGGAGAACGGCTCCCCCCTCGAGGGCGAGCTCGCCAACCTCGCGCACTTCCACGCCCGCGGGGTCCGCTACATCACCTTGGCGCACAGCGAGGACAACGCGATCTGCGACTCGTCCTACGACGATCGCCACACCCACCAGGGCCTCAGCGCCTTCGGCCGCGAGGTCGTCGCCGAGATGAACCGCCTGGGCGTGATGATCGACGTCTCGCACATCTCCGACGACGCCTTTTGGCAGGTGATGGACCGCAGCGCGACGCCGGTGATCGCCTCGCACTCCTCGTGCCGCCACTTCACGCCGGACTTCGAGCGCAACATGAGCGACGAGATGATCCGCGCGCTCGCGGACCAAGGCGGGGTCATCCAGATCAATTTTGGCGGCTCGTTCTTGTCTGCCGACTACCGCGCGGCCAGCGACGCCCAGCGCGAGGAGATCATGGCGCAGTTCGAAGCCCGCGGCCTGAGCTGGTCCGACCCCGAGGGCCAGGCGCTGGCCGATGACTACCGCGCCGCGCACCCGATCCCCCCGGTCGACGTCGCCCTCGTCGCAGATCACATCGACCACGTGGTCGAGCTCGTCGGGGTCGAGCACGTCGGCCTCGGCTCGGACTTCGACGGCGTCGGCGACAGCTTGCCCACGGGCCTCGAGGACGTCTCGATGTACCCGAACCTGCTGCGCCTGCTGCTCGAGCGTGGCTACAGCGAGGCCGACATCGAGAAGATCTGCTCGGGCAACGTGCTGCGCGTGTGGCAGGCCGTGGAGGACCACGCCCGCACACTCGCAGGCTGAGCGGGCGTTCGCGTCGCCGCCGCCGCCATGCTAGGCATGGGCGTGGCCAGCCCATCCGACGCGCCCAACATCGCCATCTACGCCGACTACGAGAACGTCGCCCTCGGCGCCCGCGAGGCCAAATACAAGAGCTTCGACATCGAGCTGGTGCTCGAGCGCCTGCTCGAGCAGGGCAACGTGGTCGTGCGCAAGGCCTACTGCGACTGGACGCGCTACAAGGCGGCGCGCAAGGCCCTCCACGAGCGCGGCTTCGAGCTCGTCGAGGTCCCCCACGTGAAGATCTCGGGCAAGAACTCGGCCGACATCCGCATGGTCGTCGACGCCCTCGACCTGGCCTACACCAAGCCGCACGTGTCGATCTTCGCGCTGATCACCGGTGACAGCGACTTCTCGCCCCTGGTCGGCAAGCTGCGCGAGAACGGCAAGCACGTGATCGGCATCGGCGTGCGCAAGTCGACGAGCGACCTGCTCGTCGAGAGCTGCGACGAATTCATCTACTACGACGACCTCGTCCGCGACCGCAAGGGCGCACAAAAGTCGACCAAGACCCGGCGCAAGACCTCGGCGTCTTCCTCCGAGGAGCAGCGCAAGCTCGAGGCCCTCGAGCTCGCCCTCGACACCGTCGAGGCCATGTTCCGCGATCGCACCGGGACCTTGTGGGGCTCGATGGTCAAGCAGGCGATCAAGCGCAAGCGGCCCAACTTCTCGGAGAGCTACCACGGCTACCGCAGCTTCAACGAGCTGCTCGAGGACGCGAGCGCCCGCGAGCTGCTGGTGATCGAGAAGGACGCCAAGTCCGGCGGCTACGTGGTCGTCGAGCTCGGGCCCGAGGCCTGAGAGGCCTGAAGCTCGCGCCCGATGCTCGCGGTCCGAGCGCTCAGCAGGCCGCGGCCGCGGCCGCGGCCGTGACCGTGTAGGGCGGGAGCACGTTGAGGCGCTCGAAGTCGAGGCCGAGGCTCTGGACCAAGGTGATCAGGTCGTCGACGTGCAGGCGGCCGCTGGCGAAGGCCGCCTCGATCGCCAGGGGATCCCCGATCTCCTCGCGCTCGTCCTCGCTGACCGCCACGGCGCGGCGGCGGCCGTCGGGGAAGTGCAGCGCGAAGGCTCGCATCCCGGGGTCGGGCTCGCCGTGGATGACCACGACCCGGACACCGCGGCGGATCGCCAGCTTGGTCCAGCACGAGCTCGGGCGCAGGGCCAGGCGCCCCGACTCGTCGGAGAGCACGGTCCAGCCCTGGTCCCGGCAGTGGCGCAGGTACTCTCGGTCTGGCCGGCGGTCGCGCTCGTCCTCGACGAGGCCGAGGACGGCGATACCGGGCACGGGCTCACCGATGACTTCACAGTCGCGGTAGCCGGAGTCGGCGAAGATGGCCTCGACTTCATCGTCGTCGAGGTCGCCCTGAATCATCACGAGGCTCAGCTGCATGTTCAATCGCTGACAGGGTTGGTCGCGGGAACCGGGGCAATGGGACCACGGTAGGCAGAGCTCGGCAAAGATCCGACACATAGGCGCTGAAATGACGTCCAGGCAGGGCTGAGATCGCTTTTCTTGCGATCTCGAGGCACGCTGGATCTCCAGTTTTTTTCCTGGCTGGCGCGGCTTGGTGAAGGCCGCGCTGCTGCCTCGCGGCTCGGGTCATTCGAGCCACGTGGCAGCAGCGTGGCGCCGCCCTCAAGCGCCTGGAGCTGCATCCGCGTCTGCGCCCGCGTCCGCGAAAGCCCGGACCTCGGCCAGGGCGCGCTCGAGGCCCTCGAGGTCGCCGGCCGAGGCCTCGCTGCGGCGCGCCTCGAGCACCGCCGCGGCCGCCGCTGCGCGCCGCTGGGCCTCTGCCTCGTCACCGAGGGCCCGCGCCGCGCGGCCGATGTCGAGCTCCACCTCCCACAGGTGCTGCGAGCCGAGGCGGGCGAGGCCCTCGCGGGCCTGCGTCGAGGCTGCGCGCGCGGCCTCCCAGTCGCCGCGCGCGAGCTCGCAGCGGCCGAGCTCGAACAGGGCGATGGCCGCGTACTCGTGGCGACCGACGGCCTCGCAGGTCTCGTGACCGCGGCGAAAGCTGGCCGCGGCCTCGTCGAGATCCCCGCGGGCCCGGAGCACGCGGCCCAGGCCCACGCGGGCGTCCGCCGCCGAGGCCACGTCACCGAGCTCGCGGCAGATCGAGATCACCCCCAGCATCCCGCGCAGCGCCTCCTCGCGCGCGGGCTGCTCGTCGCGCTCGGCCAGCACCATGGACAGGTTGGCGAGCTCGATCATCTCGCGGCGGCGCAAGGAGAGCGCCCGAGCCTCGCGCAGGGCCGCCCGAAAGTGGACGATGGCCTCGCCCTCGCGGCCGCGGCCCGAGTCGACCACGGCCTGCACCGACTCGGCACAGTAGAGCGCAAGCGGCTCGCCGCAGGCCCGGGCCTCGGCGGCGGCCTGCTCGGCGTGGGCCTCGGCCCGCCCGAGCTCGCCCCTGCGCGCCTCGACCCAGCCGAGCTCGCGCAGGGCGAGGACATGGAGCACGCGCAGCTGCGGCTCGGGAGTCGCCTCGACCACCGGGCCGAGGACCTCGGCTGCTCCGCGCCAGTCGCCGAAGCGGGCCAGGGTGTGGCCGAGGGCGACCCGAGCCTCCCACTCGGCCTCGAGGCGCGCGGCCTCGCCCCCGAGCAACGCGGCCGCGGAGGTCTGCGCCCGCGCCAGGGCCTCACGCCCGACCCGCGCCGACTCGTCGAGCTCGCCCTTGCCGAGGTGGCAGCGCGCCAGGGACAGCGCGGCCTCGAAGTGGACCAGGGCCAGGGGCTGGAGCGGCCCGGCGGCCCCGGGCAGCCGCGACTCGTCCTCGCCGCCGCGCCGGGCCAGGCGATCGAGGGCGGACGAGGCCGCGCGCAGCCGCGTGATGCCCTCGGCGAAGCGACCGACTCGCGCGTCCAGGGTCCCGGCGAGGGCGTCGATGCGCGCGCGCTCGGCCGCGCCGAGGACCCCCAGAGGATCCCCGCCAGCGCGCTCGAGGGCCTCGACGGCGACCTGGGCGTGCTCGAGGGCCCGCTCGGCGGCGTCGTGATCGTGGCGCCCGAGCGCCTCGCGGGCGGCGTGCATCCCCCAGGCCAGAGTCCGCGGCCAGTCGGCGATCGCCCGGTAGTGCCCCGCGAGGATCTTGGCGATGCGCTCGGGCGCGTCGAGGCCGACGAGGGCCTCGACCACGGCGCGGTGCAGCCGGCGACGCTTGCGGGTGCCGATGCGCTCGTAGAGCACCTGCTGGACCTTGGCGCTGCGCAGGGCCAGCTCGACCTCGCCGCCGGCGACGGGATGCTCGACGAGCAGGCCGCGGGCCACGGCCTCGTCCACCAGATCGTCGAGGGCCCCGCCCTCGCCCATGCCCATGGCGCGCTCGAGCACCTCGAAGCGAAACTGCTCGGCGATCACGGCGGCGACCTCGAGCACGCGCAGCAGCGGCTCCTCCAGCGAGGTCAGCTGGTCCCCCACGGCCGAGCTCAAGCTCGCGGGCAAGACCTCACGGCCGAGGCGTTCGCTGACCCAGCCGCCGGCTCCGTCCTCGGCCGGGTGGATGCGCTCGCTGGCCACGAGGTGGCGGATCAGCTCCGAGAGGTCGTAGGGGTTGCCGCCGCTGACCCGCCGCAGACGGCGGAGGTCGCGGGGGTGGATGTGCAGGCGGCCGAACACCGCCTCGAGCCAGGCACGCAGCTCGTCCTCATCGAAGGGGGCGAGCACCAGGGTCGTCCGCGCCCGCAGCCCGACGAGGCCGAGCAGCCAACGCGAGAGCTCCGTGCCCGCGTCGGCCCGCGCGGCCTCGCTGCGCGCCGCGGCCACGAGCACCACCGGGGCGCGGGCGTGACCGCCACGCAGGAGGTAGCCCAGAAACTCGAGGTCGCGGCTCGGCGCCCGGTGAAGGTCGTCGAGCACCAGCACCACGGGGCCCGCACCACCTGCCCCATCTGCAAAGCGCCGCTCGAGCTCGGCGAAGCCGCTGCGTCGGTCCGCGCCGACCTCGACCTCGTCGTCGCGCTGGCCGGTGCCGGCCCCGAGCATGCGCAAGAAGGTCTCGGCCGCTGGCGCCCGGTCGCCGTCGTGGGCGTAGAAGCGACCCTCGAACACGGTCGCACCGGTCGCGCGGGCGTCCTCGGCGAAGCGCCGCAGCAGCCGGGTGCGCCCCGCCCCGGCCTCGCCGAGGACCAGCGCGAAGGGGACCTCGCCCCCGACCTGCGCGACGGGCAGGAGATCGAGGAGCGCGTCGAGGTCGAGGCGACGCCCGACGAAGGGCGGCATGGCCAGCGCCGCCCGGACCCGCTCGGCGTCGTCCTCGGGGTCCTGGGTGGGCTCGTCGCGGGCCTGGGTGGGCTCGTCGTGGAAGCCCTCGGACTCGCCGGCGCCCGACAGCGAGGCGCCGCTCGAGGTCAGCGGACCCCAGCCCGCCTCGCCCTGGCTCCCTCCTCGGCCCGACCCGCGACCCGCGACGGCCGTGCGCTGAGCCGTGAGGCGATCGCTGCCGGTGCCCAGAGCCATCGCCGCCAACGCCAGCGCCGAGCCGGGGCGCGCCGCCGGGTCGTGGGCGAGGGCGGCCGCGATGGCCGCGCAGATATCCGCGGACAGGTCGGGGACCAGCGCCCGCGGATCTTCGCGCTCGCCCTCGCAGATCCGCACCACGGTGGTCACGGCGTTGCTCGCTCGATAGGGCGTCACGCCGGTGGCGAGCTCGTAGAGCATCACCCCGAGGGCGAAGATGTCGCTGGCCGGCCCAAAGGCCCCGGACTCGATCAGCTCCGGGCTCATGTAGCCGTAGGTCCCGACCAGGCGCTGGGGCCCCTCCGGGCGCAGCTCGGGCTCGTCTTCGAGCACGGCGGCCAGACCGAAGTCGAGGACCTTGACGATCTCGCCGCCGTCGTCGCTGCGCGCGAGCATGACGTTGCCCGGCTTGAGGTCGCGGTGGACCACGCCGCGGCGGTGACCGGCCTCGACGGCCTTGCACACGTCCGCGAAGATCTCGAGAGCCCGCGCCAGGGGCGGGCGCCCGGCCGCGAGCACCCGCGCGAGGGTCGGGCCCTCGACGTACTCCATCACCATGTAGGGCCGGCCGTCCTCGGCCTCGCCAAAGTCGAACACCTGGACGACGTTTGGGTGGCGGACGCGGGCCAGAGCTCGAGCCTCGCGCAAGAAGCGAGCTCGGTTGCGCGCGCTGCTGCGCTGCGGGAGGACGGACTTGATCGCAACGACGTCGCCGAGGGGGCGGCGCTTGGCCGCATAGACCGAGCCCATGCCGCCGGCACCGATCTGCTCGGTGATCTCGTACTTGTCCGCGATCACCCGACCCGGCCGCCACTGCGGCTGAGCGACCTGGCGCTCGCTCATGGCGCGCGCTCCTCGACGCGCTCGGCCTGTCGCGCGTCTGCTGGGAGCAACCCACGCGCGCGCGCGCGACCGACCAGCCGGCCCGGGTAGTCCGTCATGATCGCGTCGACGCCCAGGTCCATGAGCATGTTCATCTGCGCTTCTTCGTCGATTGTCCACACATGAACCTGGAGGCCGCGCTCATGGGCCGCGCGGACGAAGCCCCGCTCGACGACCCGCAGGCCGTTGTGCGCCACGGGGACCTGGAGCGCGTCGAACTCCACGGGCAGCACGCCGGCCAGGCCGACGCGCGCTGCCGCCCAAAACGAGAAGATCTCCGCCTTGCCCGCCGAGGTCGCCACGCTGCCCCGGGCGAGGTTCCGAAACCCACGCACGAGGGCGTCCTGCTCGCTGGCGACGAGCACGCGATCATGCACCCTGCGATCGTCGATGAAGCGCCACAGCGCGGCGATCATCGCCGGCTGGGCTTGCTTGATCTCGATGTTGACCCGCACGCTGGCGTCGAGCTCGAGCACCTCCTCGAGGGTCGGGACGAGCACCCCCCGACCGCGGAAGGGGAAGCTGTGGCCGTCTGGGGTGAAGTGGTAGCCGGCGTCGAGGCGGCGCAGCTCGGCCAGAGAGTACTCCCAGACCTTGCCGCGTCCGTTGGTCGTCCGCTCGAGTTCGTGATCGTGGAAGCAGACGATGTGCCCGTCGCGGGTCATGTGGACGTCGGTCTCGATCCACCCGCAGCCCGCCTCGAAGCCCCCGCGGAAGGCCTCCATGGTGTTCTCGGGCCACAGCGCAGCGCCCCCGCGATGCGCGAAGCAGGCGAGCCCTTCGGTTCGAAAGTATGGCCGGGACATCTAGGAGCCCGCGCTGGGTTCCACCACGGGCTCCTAGCAGCCGCGCGAGCGTCGAGGACGGGGACCTCGCTGCGCGAAGACGTGGTCGTGGACGTGGTCGGTCTCGGCATGGACGACTGGGACGCTTATATACTCTCCACCCAGCGCCCGGGGCTGGCTTCGCTGACCAGACCCAGGAGCTCGGCCTGGCACAGCGCCAAGGTGGTCGCCCCAGGATCTGCGCTAGCGTCTGCGCTCAGCCCCGCGGGGCCGGCCTCTGCCAGCGCCCGCTCGAGCCAGCGCAGCTCCTCGGGCCACGCCACACCTTCGTCACTGGCGCCACACAGCCACGCTTCGAAGGCCGCCGTCAGCCTGGCCAGGGCCGCGGGGTCGCCGTCGTGGGGCGGGGCGGGCAGGCCCCGCGCGCCCGCCCCGATCAGCGCTCCGCAGCCGCGGGTGCCAGCGAGGGCGGCCAGGGGCAGGCCCGCGCGCAGAGCCAGGCGGCCCGTGAGCGAGGAGCCCGAGCGCAGCCCCGCCGCGGCCACGAGGACCGCGTCGCACAGGCCGACGACCAGCTGGTTGCGCGAGGCGAACATCCCTCGACGAGGCTGCGCCCCCCGGGGCTGCGCGAAGAGCAGGCCGGCCTCGGGTGCCTCGAGCATGGCCGCGAACAGCCCGCGGTGCCCCGGCGGGTAGAGGTAGTCGCTCCCACAGGGCAGCACCGCCAGCTGCGCGATGCCCCGCTCCACGGCCAGGCGGTGGACCGCACCATCGACACCCAGGGCCCCGCCAGAGACCAGCGACCACCCCAGCGCCTGCGCGCGCGCGAGCACTGGGGCGAGGGCGGCCAGGGTCGAGGCCCGCGCGGCCCGGCTGCCGACCACAGCCAGGCGCGGGCGCGGTGGGATCGGTCCGGCGAGATCGTAGCTGTGCTCGGGGCGGCCGCGCAGGCCGAGGGCGGCGCGAGTGACTGAGCGCGTGTGAAGTTCGGGGCCGAAGCCCGGGCGTTGGCGGCGATCGGAGGCTGACACACCGGGGTCTTCGGCCCGCGCGAGCGCGGCGTGCACTCGCAGACCAAAAAACACCGACAAAGATCAGGGCATGGACCAGCTCTCCCCGCTCTCTGCGCTGAGCAGGGCCGGGAGCAGCACGCGGAAGATCGCGCCCGACTCCTTGGGCTCCTCGATCATGATCCCCCCGCTGTGCGCGCGGGCGATCTCGAGGGCCGCCGCCAGACCCAGGCCCCGGCCGGTGAGCTTGGTCGAGAAGAAGGGCTCGAAGATCCGCGGGCGCGCCCCGGCGTCGATCCCCGCTCCGCTGTCGCGGACCCGCAGCCAGACGTAGCGCCCCGGATCCAGAGAGGTCTCGGGCGCCAGCCCCTCGAGGTCGGCCGCCTCGAAGTCGTCGACGCCCGTGGTCAGGCTCAGCTCGCCCCCCGCCTCGCCGATGGCCTCGGCGCCGTTGCTGACCAGCTCGAGCACGAGGTGGCGCAGCTGGGCCGGGTCGCCCTCCACCGGGGGGAGCTCCGGGTGCAGCGAGAGCCGGACGCCGATCTCTCCGGGCACGACCGCGTGGATCGGCTCCGCGAAGCCGGCGATCAGCGAGCTGAGATCGAGGCGCTCGGCCTCGAAGCGCCCGCGCCGGCTGAAGGCCAGGAGCTGACGGACGATCTGCCCGGTGCGGTCCGCCGCGGCCTCGAGATCGAGCAGGCAGATCGCCGCCAGGCCTTCGGGGTCGAGCTCATCGAGGGCGATGCCCACGTTGCCCAGGGCGCTGCTCAGGAGCTCGTCGAGCTCGCCGGCCATGCCGCCGACCAGCACCGAGAGGCTCTCGAACTTGTGCGCCTTGGCCCCAAATTCACGCTGCGAGCGCTCGAGCCGGCGGCGCTCGCTGACGTCCTGGGCGAGGGCCTGGACCACGGGGCCGAGCTCGCCCTCGCGGCGCACCCTCACCGTCAGCGCGAGCTCGCGGATCTCGCCGTCGACGAGCAAGCGGTGCTCGAGCTGGAGCCGCCCCGTCCCCTCACGAACGAAGACCTGGAGCGCCTGCCGGGTCCGCTCGACGTCCTCGGGGTGGAGCATGGCCAAGAGCCCCTCGAGGCCCTGGCCCTCGGCGGGGCCCGCCCCGCACAGGCGCTCGAAGTGGGCGTCCCAGTCGAGGCGATCGCCCTGGACGGTCCAGGTCCAGCGGCCGATCCGCCCGAGCTCCTGGGTCTCGGCGAGCTCCCCCTCGCGCTCGCGCAAGACCTCGCTCGTGCGCACCTCCTCACTGACGTCCGTGACCACCCCGCCGTACCACCGCGCCCCGTCCTCACCCTCGATGGGAAACTTCACGCCTCGCCACCAATGGATCTCCTTGTCCGGGCCGAGCGCGGGCTCGAGCACGTGGACCGGCGCGTCGGTCTCGCGAACCTCGTCGTCGATGGCCCGCGCCCTGCCTGCGAGGCTCGCCGGGAGCAGCTCGACCTCGAGGCGGCCGACGACCTCCTCGGCCGAGATCTGAAAGCGATCGACGAGGCCAGCGCTGACCCAGCGCAGGCGGCCGGCCTCGTCACCGAGCAGCGCGATCTGACCGCTGCCGTCGACGAAGTCCCGCAGTCGCCGCTCGCCCCGCTCGCACTGGGCCTCGAGCCCTCGCTCGCGGCGGCTCGCCAGCAGCTGCGCCGTCGCGACCCGGCAGACCTTGAAAAACGGCTCGAGCGCGTCGACGAGGGTCATGTCGAAGCCCCCGCCGCGGTTGACGAGCACGAAGAGCGCCGCGCACTCGCCGTCGACGACCACCGGCAAAGCCGCGAGGTTGTCGATCGCCGGCATCAGCGGCTCGTAGCCCAACAACAGCGGCGCCTCGAGCTGCCCGAGCCGGGCCAGGGGCGCCAGCTGGCGCATCTCGACCTCGTCACCCCCGAATACGTCGTGCAGCCACAGCGAGAGCGCGCCGTTGAGGTCGACGGTGGTCGCCTCGATCTCGATGAGGTCGAAGCCGACTTCGCCCTCGCCCCCTCCCTCGCCCTCCCCCGGCTTCACCGTGCGCAGCACCAGGCAGCCCGCCGCCGCGCCGCTCGCGTCCAGCAGCTCGAGCAACATCTGCTTGATGACGCCCGCGCCCTCGAGCCGCCGCGAGCTCTCGCTCAGGCGATCGAGGACGCGCTCCGCGGCCGCTTGGATCCGCGTGGGGTCGAGCTCGCTCATGGCGAGCATCCTACCCCGAGCGTCGCCGGGAGAGGAGCCGCGGGCCGCGGCAGGGGGCGCTCGACGGTGGCCCTGGACCGCGGCTCTGGACCGCGGCGCTCAGTTGCCCAGGCGCAGCTCGCCGGACGCCTCCGCCGAGCCGTCCTCGCTGCTCGCCGAGCCGTCCGCGTCGGCCGAGCCGCCGCGCCGGCCGGCGCTGTAGGGGTCGAAGTCCGGGGCCTCCTCGCCCGAGGCGACCAGCTCCACGTGGTCGCCGGTCACGACCTCGCGCTCCGAGTGCGTGAGCACGGTCAGCGCGCTGGTGCCCTCGATCTGCAAGACGAGCAGCCGGGCGTAGACCTCCCGCGGGTAGCCCTTGTCGTAGGGCTGATGCAGGCGGTGATCCGGGGTGTAGCCGTCGCCCTTTTGGACCACGTCCAAGGTGTTGCCCCGGCGCACGCCGTCCTCGGCCCCGATGTTGACGATCACGAACATCGTCTCGCCGTTGATCGTCTGCTCGCGGATCGTCTCGACGACGAGGCCGTTGGTCGTCGCCTCGTTGGCGGTGGGCTGCACCCGGACGAAGCGGGTCTTGAGCTCGCCGACCCGCTGGCCGCGCTCGACCGGGCGCACGGAGTCGACGATCGTCGCCTGCGCGGACTTCTCGGCCACCTCCTGGATGTAGACCTCGCCGACGACCTCGACGAGCCAGCCGATGCGCTTGGCCTTCTTTTGCCGCCGCCCCTTCTTGCCCTTGACGGTGATGTCGTAGACCGGCTTCTTCTTGCGATAGACGCTCAGCCGCTCCCCGGGGATCGGCGGGTTGTCCTCGGCGTAGCCGATGTAGGCGGTGTCGAGAGTCGACATCATCACGTGGGGGTCGGCGCCACCGACGATCTCCATGGACTTGTCGAGCTCCTCCTCGTCGATGAAGGCGTAGCGCTCGAGCAGGTAGGTCTGGCTGGTGTCCGGGGTCGGATCGTAGGTCTTGGCGTAGCGCAGGCTGTCGCCCTCGGACCCGCCCACGCCGCCGCTGGCGTAGGGATCGCTCAGCCGGATGCGGTCACCAGGGAAGATCCAGTGGGCGTTGGTGATGTGCGGGTTGTACGACCAGATCTTCGGCCACAGGTACATGTCGCCAAAGTAGTAGAGGCAGATCCCCGAGAGCGTGTCGCCCTCCTGGACCACGTGATAGTCGGGGATGCCCTCGCTGTAGCCGTCGCTGAGGTAGGCGCTGGTGTCGACGATGTCGTAGCCGAGCTGATCCCCGGTCCCCGTGGGACCGTAGGTCTGATCGGCGGTCTGCTGGCGCTGGCGATCGAGCACCCCCGGGTCAGCGGTGGTGTTGGGGTCGAAGCTGGCCTCCGAGGGCGCCGAGAACCCGCCGATGCTGACACCGCTGCCGGCGCTGACCGTGGTCGTGCTCGCGGCGCTGCCCTGGCTCGAGCCCGAGGGAGGAGCCGCCTCGACCTGCAGGCCGACGAGGGCGAGGACACAGAGCGCGGAGGAAGGAAGGAGCGTGCGCGTGATCATGGTGGGTCCTCGGGATCTCAGTCGTCGAGCTCGGCGAGCTTGCGCTTGGCGATCTTGCTGGCGTTCGAGCGTGGGTAGGCGGCGACGAGCTGGGTGAGCACGTCGCGGGCGTTGGCGGCGTCGCCCAGGCGGCCGTAGCAAAGGCCGATCTTGAGCAGCGCGTCGGGGGCCTTGTTGCCGCCGCCGTAGCGCTCGACTACGGCCGTGAACGCGGCCAGGGCGTCGGCGTAGTGGGCCTGGTCGTAGGCGGCCTCGCCTTGCCAGTAGAGCGCGTTGTCGGCGTAGTCGTGGTCGGGGTGGGCCGTGACGATGGCCTCGAAGGCCTGCTCGGCGTCGGCGTAGCGGCCGTCGCGGTAGATCGACATCGCCGCCTCGTACTCGCGGACCACCGGGCCACCGCGACCGCGGGAGCCCTTGGCCGTCGCCTGGCGCGGGCTCTCCTTGGTCGCCTGGACCAGCTTGCTGCCCACGAGGCGGTAGCTGGCCGTCTCGCCGTCGGCCGCCTCCGAGGGCGCCCCGGCGTCGCCCCTGGCGTCGACATAGTCGCCGAGGGCCGGGTCGTCTCGGCCGTAGTCGGGCGCCCCGCTGTTGGGCACCGTCGACAGCGAGACCGAGGCCCGCCGTCCCATGTGTGCGCTGGTCGGGGGCGGCTCCGGTGCGGCCGCGGGGCGGCTCTCGATGGACCGCTCCTTGGGCGTAAGCTTGATCACGGGGAGCTCCTTGGGCCCCTCGCTCGTGTCCTGCTGCTCCCAGCCCTGCTGATCCCACTCCACCTCGCCAGCCTCGGCGCTCAGGGAGATGGGCTCTCCCCCGCGGCGCGTTGCGACGGCCCAGTCGTCCTCGCGCTCGAGCAGCCGCAGCTCCTCCTCGAGGTTCTGGATGCGCGTCCGCAAGCTGGCGTTCTCGCGGCGCAGCGCGTCTATCTCGGCGCTCGCCTCGGCAGAGGGGGTCTCGCTCTCGACGGGTTCGTGGGCGCAGCCGAGGCCCGCGAGCGCCAGCCAGGCGCTCGCACAGATGCTCGGGAGCGTGGGAAGGGAGAATCGCTGAACCGGCATACAGTCCTCGGCGCGCGCAGGTCGGCGCGCAGCGTTAAGCTAGCAAGCTCGCCCCCGTGGCCGAAAAAACCCACGAAGGGCCCTGGCGCCAAGGCGAGAATTGACCCAGCGCTCGCGTCGACGATGGCGAGGGGCGGCCCGGACGCCCCCTCTCCACCGCGCCGACCCAACGCACTGGTCCCCCCGCCCGGCTTGCTCGGCATCGCGCGATTCAGCGAGGATGCCCGTAGGAACCCACATGTCAGCTCGACGCCGGATCACCGCCCTCGCCTTCACCACCACCCTCGTGGTCTCCCTGCTCAGCCCGCTCCCGGCGGCCGCGGACAGTCAGGGGGAGACCGGGACCATCGACTCCGTCGAGGTTTACTCGCCCTCCTCCGACGACTACGCCAAGTACCACGGCCGGCTCTTCGTCACCGGCGCCCGCGGGCAGGCCGAGTACCGCTGGGGTGGGACGACCTGCGGCAGCAAGACCATCACCGACGCCATGGCCACCCAGCTGGTCGTGGCCCTGGACGCCGAGAACACCCAGATCGTGCCGCGCTTCAAGTCCGGCCAGGGCGGCAAGCGCTGCCTGGTCGGCTTTCAGCTCGAGCGCGAGGACAGCTCCAAGGGCAAGAGCAAGGACAAGGGGAAGGGCAAGGTCAAGTAACCTGCGCCGCGCCCCCTGGTGCGATCACCCCTGTCGCTTCGCACAGGGGTAGCCGCGCCTGAGGAGCCCGCTCAGACCGCGGCGGGCCGGCGGGCGTCGGCCGCAGGGCGCCGGAAGGGTCCACCGCTGCGACCCCGGCTCAGCGCCCGCCGCTGGGCCCTGAGCGCGCGCTCAAGGCTGCGCCAGCGCCGAAGATCGGCCTGGGTCTGGGGGTCCTCGTCGAAGGTCCGCTGGATCTCCAAGGTCCCCCTGGCCACGAGCGACTCGCCGATCCGCGCCCCCAGGGCCGCCGCGCCGACGACCAGCGAGGCCGTGATCACGATCAGCAAGAGCCCGCCGATCAGCGGCATGTCGGCGTCGTCGACCACCCAGTAGAAGCTCAGGCCCATGATCGCCACGGCGAGGGTCACCCCCCACGACAGCGCGGCCCGGCGTACCCAGCGGACGCGCCGCGCGGTGTCCTCTCGCGCCGCGAGCTCGCGCTGGGATCGAGCCTCGGCCAGGGCCCGGATCCGCGGCAGGGCGCGGCGGTCTCGCTCGCTGCACAGCTCGAGCTCGCCCTGAAAGTCCCCCCGGCGCACGACGACGCGCACCCGCGCCTGCCCGCGCTCGCCTCGCCCGACCCCACCGCCGCCCTCTTCGTCGCTTTCGTCGCTGGGTTGGCGCTGGATCTGGGTCTCGTAGCCCAGCTCCTCGGGGAAGATCGAGCGCCAGGACGAGAGCACGCCGCCCACGAGCGCGGCGAAGTCCTCGCGGACCTCGGTCGGTCGATGGCCAGCCAACGACACGGCCCAAGCGATCTCCCGTGCACCCTCCATTGTCTTTCAAAGTAGGCCCAATCATGGGGGGCGTCCAGGCGAGCGCAGCCACGCTCGCGCGCGCTCGCGGACCTGGCGCCTCCATGCTGGTCGCCGCTGTAGCGAAGCTGTAGCGTGCGACGGTGACCAGCGCTTCCCTCCGCAGGTGGACGTCTTGGATCCGCGCCTCGGCCCAGGGACCGCTGGCACCTCTGATCGCCCGCGTCGGCGGTGAGGCCCTGATCTCGCGCCCACAGCTGGAGCTGCTGTGGCGAGGCGCGGCCCGGGAGGTCGGCCTGCGCGTGCTGATCTCCGCCGCCCGCGAGCGCATGATCGACGCCAGCGAGGACGCTGGCGCCCTCGTGCTCCGCGGCCTCCCGGGCGGCGCCATGACCCTCCCCCTCCGTGGGCGCCGCCCCTTCGAGCTGCACCGCGTGGACCAGGCCCGCCTCGATCCGCGGGACGATCTTCGCCTCGACGCGGGGCTGGGACTCGCGGGTGGGCCGGCGCCGCTGCTCGCCGCGCTCTTCGATCACGAGGGCTGCCCCGCGCCCGCGCGCGCCCGGGTCCTCGCCGAGCTCCAAGATGGCGTCTTCAACCTGGCCAGCGCCCGGCTGGCCGACGCCCTGCGCTCGCTCGCGGCCCGGGCCACCGAGGGCGAGGGCGCTGCCGATCCCCGCCTCTCGGATCCCGAGCACTTCGTGACCGAGGGTCACCCCTGGCACCCCATGGCGCGCACCCGCCTCGGCCTCGGCCACGCGGACGTCCTGCGCCACGCGCCCGAGCTCCTCGCCCGCGCGCGGCTGCCCTTCGTCGAGGTCGAGGCCGATCTCCTCCAGGTCAGCCCGGCCTGGCTCGAGCGCTCGGAGCAGCTGTCTGGCGCCGCCCACCGAGACGCCCGTGCCCGTGGGCGCCTGCGTCTGCCGATCCACCCGGTCCAGGCGCGGCGACTCCCGAGCCTCTTCCCCGCGGCCTGGTCGAGCGGCGCCATGCGCCTCGTGGACGACGGCGCCCTCGACGCTCGCTCGCTCCTCAGCCTGCGCACCGTGGCCCTCGACCGCCCCCCGGCGGGGCCGCCCTTGCACCTCAAGCTCGCGCTGAGCGTGCACACCACCTCGGCCCGGCGCCGAGTCTCGCCCATGAGCGTCGCCAACGGGCCACGCGTGAGCGCCCTGCTCGAGCGCATCCTCGCCACCGATCCCCACACCGCCCCGCTCTCACTCATGGCCGAACACGCCTGCGTCGGCCTCGACCCCGAGCGGGCGGGAGCGGCCGCCGGCGAGCTCGGGCTGATCGTCCGCCGGGCGCCCCCCGCCAACGCCTGGGTGTGCGCGGCCATGGGCGAGCGCTGGCCGGGGGAGGAGGCCCGGGTGCTCGAGCGTGCCTGCGCCGGCTACCCCGGCGACCGCGGCCAGCGAGTCCGCGCGCTCCTCGACGACTGGCTGGCCAAGCTCGCGGGACCAGCCCTGCGCCTGCTGTGCCTGCACGGCGTGGCCCTCGAGGTCCACCTGCAAAACACCCTGGTCGCCGTCGAAGACGGGCGCGTGCGCGGGTTTTGGATCCGCGACCTCGGCGGCATCCGACTGCACGCCCCGCGCCTGCGCGCCGCCGGCTGGGACCTCGCCCTCGCCCCCGACTCCTTCATCATCACCGAGGATCTCGAGGAGGTCCGCGGCAAGCTCGAGCACACCCTCTTCCACGCCAACCTCGCCCACCTCTTCGAGGTCGCCGCCGAGGTCGGCGGCGTCCCCGAGGCGCAGAGCTGGGCCCGCGCCCGCGCCTTCGTCGACGCCACGCTCTCGCGCTGGGCCGCGGCCCCCGAGCTCGCCACCGGCCATCGCGCCGCCCTGCTCGACGACCGCGCCCGCCTGCTCGCGCCGCGCGTGCGGGCCAAGGCGCTGTTGCGCATGCGCATGCACGATCGGATCAGCGACTACGACTACACCGAGGTCGACAACGCCCTCGCCGGCCGTTGAACCTGCTACCTTTCCGGCCCGCCCTCCCAGCCCGCACTCGCTTTGTCCCGGCTCCACCCCAATTTTCTGATCTGCAGCGAGCGCTCCGGCTCGAACCTGCTGCGCTCCCTGCTCAACGCCCACCCCGAGATCTACGCCCCCGAGCCGATCCACCTCGGGGCCTTCTGGGAGCGCGTCGAGGAATTCGGGGACCTGCGACAAAGCGCCAGCTGGCGCGCGCTGCTCGCGGCGATCGTCGAGTTCCTCGCCGGCTGGAAGGGCAGCCTCCACCCCAGCTTGCGCCTCGACGTCGCCAGCCTCGACGCCGCCATCCCCGAGCGCAGCTTCGCGGCGATCTACGACCACCTCTACGCCCTGGGGCTCGCGGCCGCGGGCAAGCGTCGGCTGTTCATCAAGGAGAACCACACGGCCCAGCGCGCGCCGATCTTCCGCGCGGCCTACCCCGACGCCAGCTTCGTCTACCAGGTCCGGGATCCGCGGGACTTCCTGGCCTCGTGCAAGGCCTTCCCCAGCTACAAGTACGGCTCGGCCCAGGCCGCCATCGAGATCTGGTGTGCCGACCAGCAGGCCACCATCGAGCTGCGCGCGCAGCTGCCCGCCGGCCGCGTGCACGCGGGCAGCTACGAGGCGCTGATCCACGACCCCGAGGCCGAGCTCGTCCGGCTGTGCGCCTTCTTGGCCGTGGACTACGCCCCCGAGATGCTCGAGTTCTACAAGACCGAGGACGCCCGGCGAGCGGCGACCCACGCCGCGTGGCGAAACCTCGGCAAGCCGATCATGACCGGCAACGCCGGGCGCTACGCTCAGACCCTGACGCGCGATGAGATCGCCATGGTCGAGGCCCACTCCGGGGCGCTGATGGATCGCCTCGGCTACCCGCGCAGCCTGGCCGCCGCGGACCTCCCTCCCCTGCCCCCGAGCGCCCCCGACGCCCGGCCGCCGCACCTGCGCCACGTCGACGAGGCCTCGGGCAGCGCCGTCGTCCATCGCATCATCGACCGCCACCTCCCATGAGCCCCCTCGAGTACGCCCTGCTGATGGTCGCCGGCCTGCTCACGGCGACGCTCTCGGGGGTCCTCGGCATGGGCGGCGGCGTCACCTTGCTCGGGGTGATGACCGCCCTGCTCCCCGCCCCAACGGTCGTCCCGGTCCACGGCGTCGTCCAGCTCGTATCCAACTCGACCCGCGCCCTCGGCCTGCTGCGCAACGTGGTCTGGCGGGTGGTCTGGCTCTACGCCCCGCCCATGGTGCTCGGGGTCGCCGCCGCCACGGCGATATGGTCCGGCGACAAGCTGGTCTACCTGCGCCCCGCGGTGGGCCTGCTGCTGATCGTGTTTTTGATCGTTCGCCGCAAGGCCCCCAAGCTGCGCAACCCGCCGCGCTGGGTCTACGCCGCCCTCGGCCTGGTCGTGGGCTTCGCCAGCGTGTGGATCGGCGCCACCGGCCCCATGCTCGCGCCCTTCTTCCTGCGCGACGACTTTGAAAAGGAGCAGGTGATCGCCACCAAGGCCGCCTGCCAGGCCCTGGGCCACATGCTCAAGATCCCCGCGTTCTTGTTCTTGGGCTTCGACTTCCTCGAGCACGCGCCGCTGCTCGGCGGGCTCGTCGTCACGGTGATCGTGGGCACGCTGGTCGGCCGGGCGATCCTCACCCGGCTCGACCGCGAGCGCTTCGTCGGCCTCTTCGAGGCGATCTTGCTGCTGCTCTCGCTGTGGCTGATCGTCGGCGTGTTCGTCTGAGCCACCCGGCTCGGCTTGGCTCAGCTCGGGGCGAGCAGCTCCGCCACCGAGGGCACCGAGCCGACACGCCCGGCCCAGACCTCCAGCTGCTCCGCCGGAGCCGCCTCGATCTGTGCCCACTGGCCCGCGTCGGGGACGAGGCCGTTTTTTGCAAACAGCGCCGCGAGCAGGCGCTGCATCCCCTGACGCTCGCCCTCCCGACGGCCGGCCAAGAAGGTCCCACACTCTCGTTCCAATTGACTGACTTGCATGCGTTCCTCCACGGGCATCGCGCCCAAGATGTTCTGACGGTTCGCCTCCGAGAGCGCCGCCAACACCGTCGCAGTATAGCGCTGTCGAAGCTGCGCCGGCTGCTGGCGCGCGACCTCCAGGGCCGTCACGGCCACCTCGAGATCCCCATGGTGGCCGTGCAGCGCCCCCGACAAGATCGCGTCTGTGGGGTGTAGGAGCCCTCTCGCAACCGATTCGACCCGCGGGACGCTGCGCCGGTCGAAGAGGTAGGGCTGAATCTTCAGGGCCGACCCAATCTCCCAAGTGGCCAGATTCCGGGACACTCGATCTTTCAAGCTGACGATGCCCAGATGCACGGGGAGGTCGTGACGATCCACGAGCAACCCCAGGTACGCCGCGATCCGGCGGCGTTTGATTGGATCATTGTCCAGCTGAACCTCGACGATGATCATCGTCCCGCCACCGGGGTGCGCGGGGTCCTCCAGCATCAGCAGCAGATCCATGGTCCGCGGGAGCACCCTCAGGACGCGCTGTGCGTCGCGGTAAAAGGCCGTGTGACGGTCCACCAGCCGGTTGGGCGTGGTCGTCAGCACCCGCCCGTCGATGCCGCGGACCAGGCGAACGACCAGGGAGGGATCGAGGAGAAAGAGCGAGACGAGACCTTCGTGGAGCGTACTGATCATGACGCAGGGTCTTCGGCCCGCGTCGCCAGCAATTGCATATTATTTTTACGCACGAAGCTGCGCCAGCTCCGTGGGCTACCAGTCTGCGATGCAGGGTCCGGTGCTCCAAGCCTGGGCCCCCTCGGGTCCTCTGCACCGCACACTATCCCCTGCTGGGCGCGAGCAGCTCCGCCACCGAGGGCACCGAGCCGACGCGCCCCGCCCAGACCTCCAGCTGCTCCGCCGGAGCCGCCTCGATCTGCGCCCACTGGCCCGCGTCGGGGACGAGGCCGTTTTTTGCAAACAGCGCCGCGAGCAGGCGCTGCATCCCCTGGCGCTCGCCGAGCTGCTGGCCTTCCTCGCGCCCCTCCCGACGGCCGGCCAAGAAGGTCCCACACTCTCGTTCCAATTGACTGACTTGCATGCGTTCCTCCACGGGCATCGCGCCCAAGATGTTCTGACGGTTCGCCTCCGAGAGCGCCGCCAACACCGTCGCAGTATAGCGCTGTCGAAGCTGCGCCGGCTGCTGGCGCGCGACCTCCAGGGCCGTCACGGCCACCTCGAGATCCCCATGGTGGCCGTGCAGCGCCCCCGACAAGATCGCGTCTGTGGGGTGTAGGAGCCCTCTCGCCACCGATTCGACCCGCGGGACGCTGCGCCGGTCGAAGAGGTAGGGCTGAATCTTCAGAGCCGACCCAATCTCCCAAGTGGCCAGATTCCGGGACACTCGATCTTTCAAGCTGACGATGCCCAGATGCACGGGGAGATCGTGACGATCCACGAGCAACCCCAGGTATGCAGCGATCCGGCGGCGCTTGATTGGATCATCATCCAGCTGAACCTCGACGATGATCATCGTCCCGCCGCCGGGGTGCGCGGGGTCCTCCAGCATCAGCAGCAGATCCATGGTCCGCGGGAGCACCCTCAGGACGCGCTGTGCGTCGCGGTAAAAGGCCGTGTGACGGTCCACCAGCCGGTTGGGCGTGGTCGTCAGCACCCGCCCGTCGATGCCGCGGACCAGGCGAACGACCAGGGAGGGATCGAGGAGAAAGAGCGAGACGAGACCTTCGTGGAGCGTACTGATCATGACGCAGGGTCTTCGGCCCGCGTCGCCAGCAATTGCATATTATTTTTACGCACGAAGCTGCGCCAGCTCCGTGGGCTACCAGTCTGCGATGCAGGGTCCGGTGCTCCAAGCCTGGGCCCCCTCGGGTCCTCTGCACCGCACACTATCCCCTGCTGGGCGCGAGCAGCTCCGCCACCGAGGGCACCGAGCCGACGCGCCCCGCCCAGACCTCCAGCTGCTCCGCCGGAGCCGCCTCGATCTGCGCCCACTGGCCCGCGTCGGGGACGAGGCCGTTTTTTGCAAACAGCGCCGCGAGCAGGCGCTGCATCCCCTGGCGCTCGCCGAGCTGCTGGCCTTCCTCGCGCCCCTCCCGACGGCCGGCCAAGAAGGTCCCACACTCTCGTTCCAATTGACTGACTTGCATGCGTTCCTCCACGGGCATCGCGCCCAAGATGTTCTGACGGTTCGCCTCCGAGAGCGCCGCCAGCACCGTCGCAGTATAGCGCTGTCGAAGCTGCGCCGGCTGCTGGCGCGCGACCTCCAGGGCCGTCACGGCGACCTCGAGATCCCCATGGTGGCCGTGCAGCGCCCCCGACAAGATCGCGTCTGTGGGGTGTAGGAGCCCTCTCGCAACCGATTCGACCCGCGGGACGCTGCGCCGGTCGAAGAGGTAGGGCTGAATCTTCAGGGCCGACCCAATCTCCCAAGTGGCCAGATTGCGGGACACTCGATCTTTCAAGCTGACGATGCCCAGATGCACGGGGAGATCGTGACGATCCACGAGCAACCCCAGGTATGCAGCGATCCGGCGGCGCTTGATTGGATCATCATCCAGCTGAACCTCGACGATGATCATCGTCCCGCCGCCGGGATGCGCGGGGTCCTCCAACATCAGCAGCAGATCCATGGTCCGCGGGAGCACCCGCAGGACGCGCTGCGCGTCGCGGTAAAAGGCCGTGTGGCGGTCGACCAGCCGGTTGGGCGTGGTCGTCAGCACCCGCCCGTCGATGCCGCGGACCAGGCGAACGACCAGGGAGGGGTCGAAGAGAAAGAGCGAGACGAGACCTTCGTGGAGCGTACTGATCATGACGCAGGGTCTTCGGCCCGCGTCGCCAGCGATTGCATATTTTTTCTCCGCGCGAGACCGCGCCCACGCCACACGCCTCTCAGGCGAGCTCTTCTTCGATGAGGCTCCTCGACAGCGCCGTCATCCACTCGGCCACGCTCGTGTTCGGGCCGATGCTCTGACCCGCCATGACCTCGCGATCGAAGAGCTCGTCCCCGATGTGCCGACCCAGGCTGCGGTAGGCCTCGAACTGCGCCTCGTCGAAGGACTGATCCCCCGTCGACTGGTGCGGGAAGCTGGGGTTTTGCCGGCGATACTCGAGCAGGTCGTCGCGCTCGTTCCCCGTGACGCTGGACTTGATGTAGAGCAGCAGGCCCTTGGCCAGGCCCGGGCCGTAGTCGATGGTCCCCAGGGCGACGTGCTCGCGGCTGTCCCCGTTCTCGCCCAGCCCGATCGGGCCGGAGTCGATCTCGATGGTCACGCCCAGGTCGATATGGGCGAAGCGGATCAGCTTGAGCAGCGCGCCGCAGCGCAACTCCGGATCGGCCTCCCCGTCCACGGCGATCACGAAGCGGCACTGGCGACGCAGCAGCTCGTAGACGCCGAGGTTCTCGAGGTGCCCGCCGTCGGAGATGTTCTGGAACAGGCTGCGCTCGTCGACGCTGCCACGCAGCTCATCGAGCAGGCAGAGCATCCCGGGCGCCTGGATCCGACCCAAGCTCCCCGGCCTGGCGCGCAGCCAGTAGCCCATGCGGACGTTGAACAAGGTGATCAGCAAGGGCGCCCCGGGCACGGTCATGGTGCCCATCTGCGAGGACACGGCGGCGCCGGAGATCGCCATCGCGGCGCCGAGATCGATCTCGGGGTTGAGGCGCTCGAGCTCGGGCGTCTTTTGATAGCCGAGGATCGGGCTGCCGCAGTAGCGCTTGCTGAACGAGAAGAAGTCCGTGTCCCGCCCGCGCAGCTCGAGGTTCTTGCTGCCCGGCAAATTGAGCGCGGCGTTGAGCAGGTGGTAGGGGGCCTTGTGCTGGGAGTTGAGCTCGCTGAGGGGCTTTTGAGCGATCGCGCGGACCTCTCCCTTCCCGTCCTCGGGCCGGTCGACCAGGTAGGCGCGGCCGAGGCGGTCGCGGTAGATCCGGTGCAAGGAGGTGTGGTTGACGTCGACGCCCACGCTGGCCAGCAGCGCCAGGCCGATCGCTACCGCCAGCACGATCCCCGCGATGGTCCAGTCCGAGACCTCGCGCCCCTCCCACATCCACTCGCCGGAGAAGAGCACGTCGTAGATCTTGAAGTAGGCCAGCAAGATCACCCCTCCGCTCAAGCTCAGGGTCACCCCCTGGAGCAGCTTGCCGACGAAGCGACCGATGGCCTGAGCAAGCACCTGGAGCACCGGGCCGAGGACGACCTGCGCCCCGGCGGCGACGGCCGCGAGCAGCTCGGGGTCTTGGCTCATGAGCGCGCCGAGGACGTTCCCGCCAGCGCCCGAGCCGGCCGACAGCGCATGAAAGCGAACATGCGCCCACACGAAGAGCGGAGGCGCCGCGACGATCCCCGCGGTCACGATCGTCAGCCAGGCCAGCAGCTTGCTCCCGTGCTTGCGCAGCGACGAGTCCGGCCTGTTCGAGAGGCGCTGAAAGATCGGGAAGAGCAAGATGAAGACGCCGTAGATACCCAGCACGGGCATGGTCCACGCCGGCATGGGAGGCACCATGCTCGCCGCTTCGACCTCGTCTCCCGCCGCTTCGGCGTCCTCTCCCCCTGCTTCGGCGTCCCCCGAGGAGCCGGCACCAGCCACGCTCGCGTCGCTGGTCTCCGAGGGCTCCCCTTCGCGGTCCACCTCGCTGCCTTCGGCGGACGCGGGCGCCTCCTTCCAGCGCTCGCAGAGCCCGCTCGTCGAGTCCTCACAATAGCTGTCGAGGGTCTGGCCGCCCAGGCCGGCCCAGGTCAGCGAGAAGCCGACCAGCACCATCCCCAAGAGCGCGGGCATCAAAGCCACCAGATTGACCAGCGCGCCTTGTATGTACTGCACGAACACACCTGCGAGGTCCAGCGCGCCGCCCTCGAACAAGAACTTGCTGTGGTTGCGAAGGTGCCGCAGCGCCCCCGACTCGACCTCGACCTCGTCGCTGCGCCGGAAGGGCAGCTCGTCCGCGCCGGGGCCGACGTCCTCCGCCTCGCTGTCGAGGTAGCTGCTCAAGAAAGTCCCCGTGTAGCCGCCCCCCGAGACCGTCGACAGGTAGTCGACCTGCTCGAGCATCCCCTTGGCCGCGAGGGCCTCGACCACGCCCAGGGAGAAGGTCGCCGAGCGGATCCCACCGCCGGAGAGCGACAGGCCGATGGCGTCCTCGATCACCCTCTCGCGCTCCTCGCTCGCCTCGCCCTCCACCTTGGCTGGCGCGAGGGCTGGCCGGCGCGCGTAGAGTCGCTGGCGACGCGCGTGGACCTCCTCGACCTCGGCCGCCAACATCTCCTCGGCGTTGTCGGGCACGGCACCAAAAAAGCGCAGCCTCACGGGCAAGGGCGTCGCGCCATCGCCCACAGCGTCATCGCCCGCAGCCCCCTCGGCCGCGTCCACCTTCGCCAGCGCCCCACCCCCAGCGAGGGCCGCGAGCAGCTCCATGTACTCCGCGAGCTGGCGCTGCAAGCTCAGCAGCTCGGCCCGGAAGTGGCGGCGCTCGTCCTCCTGATCCAGACCGCCGCGCTCGCTCTTCTTGTGCCACTTCGAGGTGAACGGCCGGATCACCACATTGAGCACGTAGACCGCGATCTCGGCGAAGGCTTCACAGTCGGGGCCGCCGCTGGAGATCGCCGCGCGCGTGTGCTCGAAGGTCCGAAACACCGAGGTCAACGCGGCGCCCTCGTCCCCGGCGCGAAAGTGCAGCGGCTCCGTGGTGATGCGCGTGCGCATCTGGGTGTAGACAGCCCAGGCGGCGCTGCGATCCGCCGCGCTCACCTCTCTCTCGGCGTCCAGGAACTCCGCGGGCAGCTCTCGCACCAGGCGCTCGCGCAAGCTCCCTCGCGCTCCGCCGGCCAGCCACGCCCTCCAGGTCAACGCCTCGTCTTCTCGCTCGACTTGATCCACGCAATCGCCTCACCGCGAGTTTATCGCAGGCGCGGCGCAAAGATCGCTCTCGTTGACGCGTCGCCCCTGGAAGTTTCCGGCCTGCCACCGAAGGTGACATCGAATCTCCCAAGCCCCAGCCTAGGCCAGAGCCCGCCTCGAGCTCGCAGCACTCAGCGTCCGAGGACCTTGCGCAGGTCGGCCTCGTCCTCGGCGAAGGCGAGCAGGCGAAAGCCGGGCTCGATGACGAGGTCCAGGGGCGGGTTGACCTGCAAGCGACGATCGAGCTCGGCCTGGGGAGAGCTGTCTGCGACGTCGTCCTCTGCGTAGGCGAGGCGCCCACGGTGGCCGCGATAGATGCCCACAGGCACGATGCCCGCGCGACCGCTGGCCGTGAACAAGAGCCGCCGCAGCTCTCGCCAGGTCTTGCCATGCAGCGACTCGGGCAGCTCCACGGTGTAGAGCTCGGAGTTGCCCTCGCGGAAGGTGACGATATCGTTGAAGAGCTCGCCAAAGCCCGGCTCGAGGCAGGCCTTGGCCAGCCAGGCGTCGGCCAGCCCGCGGGCGGGCACGGGGATCAGCCAGCGCGAGAAGGGATCGAAGAGCCCCTCCATGTCGCTGGCGTCGGCCTCGACCAAGGTCACGGGCACCCGCGAGGCGGCCTCGCCCCCGGGGTCTCCGGCCAGGGCCGGCGACTGCACGCTCGGCGCCAGGCCCAGGGCCGCGCGCTCGCCCTTGCCCTCGACCCGGGCCTGGTGATCCAGGCGCACGCAGGCGTGGTGCACGGCCCGAGCCACGCGCAGCGGGTGGTAGCTGCCCTGGAGCACGATCACCCGGGCCGCCCGGGGCAGGCGCAGCTCGAGCAGCTCCTCGGGGACCTCGGGGTTTTGCTCGTAGATCGTCAGCCCGCGCACCCGCGTCAGCTGGGCGCGAACCCGGGCGGGGAGCGCCTCGGAGATGACCACGTGGATCGAGCGCTGACGCAGAGGCCCGGGGCTGCGCAGCACTCGGATCAGCTGGAGCATCTCCTCGCGGAAGTTGAGGATCACGATGTGGTTGCGCCGGCGCCGAAACAGGCGCATCTGGTCGCGGGACAAGATGCTGGTCAGCGCGGCGGTGAACCACGCCAGCAGGCCGAGGCCCGCGACCGTGGCCGCCACGCCGATCACCCGGGCCTTCGAGGTCTTGAGCGACTCGCTGTCGAAGTTGCCCGTGGCGAACATGTTCATCTCCCAAAAGGAGTCGTTGAGCGTTCGCACCCGGGCGTTGCTGTCGTGCTCGAGGTTCCAGACCACCAAGGTCGCGATCCCGACGATCAGCAAGAAGCCCACGAAGGGGACCAGGGGGTTGGAGAGCTGGCCTTCGATGTTGCCGGCCAGGGGGTCGCCGAGCAGGCCGCGGCGCCGCAGGTAGCGGCGCAGGAGCAGGAGCAGGCCCAGACCCAGGGCCGCGATCGCGGCGATCTTGGCCCAGTAGATCAGGAAGTCTCGGCGCTCGGCCCAGGCCGCGCCCTCGTGCAGGGGGATCGGCTCGCGCTCGGCGAAGCCCCGCCAGCGGACCTCGACGTCGACCTCGGCACCGGGGTCGCGCTCGAGCGCGCGCAGACCGTCGATCAACGCGAGGACCTCGTCTTCGCTCAGCGCCTCGCTGCCCTCGCGCCGGGCCGTGAGCACCACCGTGCTCACGCACACCGTGGGGATGCCAAAGGCGAGGCCGGGGTAGCTGTTGGCGTCGATCTGGCAGACCCGAAAGTAGGGGAAGCCGTCGATCAGCCGCTCGATGATGCTCTCCGGCAGGGGGTTGAGGCCGGCCGTGCCCGAGGCGACGAGCTCGGAGATCTGCGCGCTCCCGACGGGCGTGGTCCGCAGCATCATCAGGATCTCGCCGCGGCGCATGGCCGCCATCGAGGCCTTGTTGCTGACGTCGAGGGCGTTGACGTCGTCGATGGTCAGGCCGGCGGCGCCGAGGATGACCTTCGAGCTCTCGATGCTCCCGGAGCCGCGCTGGCCGACGAAGATCGGGCGCTGCTCGAGGGAGGAGAAGTCGTCGAGGCGGACCGGGCGCTGGACCAGCATGTGCGCCGCGGCGTCCTCGACGGCGGCGACGAGCTCGAGCTCGACGCCGGCGAGCTCTCCGGGCTGCAGGCCACACATCCACCCGCTCTCGCCGCTCTCCTCCCCCTCGCCTCCCCCCTCGCCTCCCCCCTCTCCCTCGCCGGCGCTCAGGCTCGCGGCGGCGGCCCCCGCAGCCTGGGCCTCGGCTGCCACGGCGTACTGGACCAGGGCCGCGTCGAGCTCCCCGCGGGCGAGCTTGCGGACGTTGTCGCAGGAGCCACCGGTGGTCCGAACCGAGAGCGCGACCTCGGCGTCGATGTCCTCGAGCGCGCCGGCGAGGGCCTTGGCGAGGGTCGTGAACCCGCCGCTCTTGCTGCCCGCGCCGAAGCGGATCTCACCGGGCTCCCGCGCCCGGTCGTCGGCGTCGTGGAGCTTCGCCCCGGGGTGCAGGGCCACCGGCGTGCGCTCGGCGAAGTCGCGCCAGCGCAGCTGGTTGATCTCGCCTTCGGCGGCGAGGTCCTGGAGGCCGGCGATCATCTGGACGACCTCGGCGTTGCTCAAGGCATCCTGGCCCGCGCGCCGGGCCGTGAGCACCACCGTGCTCACGCACACCGTGGGCACCTCGCGCTCGAGGCCCGGGTAGCTCTGCGCGGGGATCTTGCACGCCCGGTAGTAGGGGAAGCCGTCGATCAACCGCTCGATCACGCTGTCCGGCAGCGGGTTGATGTCCGCGATCCCCGTGACCAGGATGTCGTTCACGGCCTTGGTCGGGATCTTGGTCGTGCGCAGGACCATCAGCAGCTCGCCGCGGCGCATGGCCGACATCGCCGCGCGGTTGCCGATGTCGAGGGCGTTGACGTCCTCGAGCGAGAGGCCGGCCGCGCCCAGGACGATCTTCGAGGTCTCCATGCTGCCGGAGCCCTCCTGGCCGACGAAGATCGGCCGCTGACCCAGACCCGAGAGCTCGTCGAGGCGGACGGGGCGACGCAGCAGCACGTGCACGGCCGACTCCTCGATGGCGGCGACCAGCTGGAGCTCGACGTTGGCGAGCTCGGCGGCCTCGAAGCCGCACATCCACCCGCTGCCCTCACCATCTTCACCCTCACCCCCACCCTCTTCCCCGGCGCCGCCGGCCCGGGCCGCGAACACGGCCTCGGAGGCGACGTCGTACTTGACCAGGGCCACGTCGAGCTCACCGCGGGCGAGCTTGCGGACGTTGTCGCAGGAGCCCTCGGTGATCTGAAATTCGAGCGGGAGCTCGCCCTCGAGGGCGGCGCCGATCGCCTTGCCCGTGTTCGCAAAGCCGCCGCCGGCGCTCCCGGTGCCAAAGCGGATCTCGGCGCCCGAGGGCCGCAGCTGGACCTCGGGCTCCTGCGCCGCCGCCAGCCCCGGCGCGAGCGAGATCAGCGAGAACACGAGCAGCGCGAGCGCGGCTGCCCAGCACGACCCGCGCATCTTCACTGGCGCTGGCGCTCCTCGGCCGCGCTCGGGACAGCGCCATCCGAGACCAGCGCGAGCAGGCCCAGGACATCGCGCAGCGGGGTCGCGGGCCCCGGGTTGACGACCACGGCGCGCTCGTCCTCCTGCCCCCTGGTCTCGCGCGCCACACCGATGACGGTCATCGGGCGGCCGCGCTCGTCTTCTTCGAGGGCCAGGGCCGCGTCGGCGAAGTTCTTGTCGCGCAGCTGCGCCGGGACCTCGATGGTTCGCACTCGGTGACGCCCGCGCAGGAGACCGACGACGAACTGAAACACGCCGAGGTCCACGCAGGCCTGGCCGAGCAGCGCGGCGCGCAGGTGGCCCGGATAGAAGACCGTGGCGACCCCCAAGCCGACGAATTCGAAGGCCGCCTCCGGGTCCTCGATCTCCACGAGCACGTTTGGCCCGACGCGATCGCCACAGGCCCGGCGGATGGCCGCGCAGGCCAGGCGCGAGGTCGAGTCGGGGTCGTCGATGCCCGCGGGCGGGAGCACGATCACCGCCCGGGCCGCGGCCACGCGGACGTCTCGGTCGAAGCGCTCGACGAGCTCGTCGAGGGTCGAGCGGCGGTCGACGACGACGCCGCGCAGGCGCACCGGGTAATCGAGGGCCTCGAGGGCGCGCAGCTCCGCCTCCCGCTCGCCCACGCAGGTGATCTGGCGGACGCCTGCCTCGGCGACGGTGCTGGCGAGGGACTCGACGAGCCCCTTGGCCGCCATCGTCCAGTGCAGCACGACGACACCGGGCTCGTCTGGACTACTCACGCCGCGCCGACCATGCCGATCTGCCGCCTCGCCTGTCAAGCGCAGACCGAGCGATCGCGCACACCTCCCCCGCCAGGCAGGCGAACCACCGAGCTGCGCGTGACGAGGAGCCAGAGCACGCGCCCACGCAGCCCCCCAGGCTTGTTTTGCCGCATGGATTTCAGCGCAGGGATCTACGCGCGGACGGCCTGCGAGCGCCATCCGAGCCCGGCTTTCTGCCCTTGCGCGCCTGGCGAAATCGTCCGACCCTTTCTCCTGCCTGCTGCGTCGTGCGACCCCTCGCCCAACGTTCGTGCTCCTCGAGCGGCCCTCGCCGAGGGTCCGCTCCTGGCGCAATCCGACGCCCCCGCGCCATGGAGATCAAGGCACGGGGGCTCCACGCCCGCCTGGGCCTGCTCTTCGCCCTCGCCTTCCTGGCCTGCGCGGCGCTGTGGTCTCCGAGCGCGCGCGCGGAGTCCTGGGGCCAATACCTGATCGTCGTCGACGACTCGAAGAGCATGGACGGGAGCGATCCCGATCGCCTGGTGATCCTCGCGTCCATGGCCCTCGACGCGGCCCTGGGTGAGGGCGACCAGGTCATGCTCGTCGGCCTCAACGAGCTCGCCGACGGCCGCGTCGCCCACGCGCGCTTCTCCTCGCCGGAGCAGCTCCTCGACGGCGTCCTCGCCAAGCGCGACGGCCCCGAGGGCGTCGAAGAGCTCCAAGGTGAGCTCGGGGCCCACGAAGGCGGCACCCCCTGCGCCCGCGCCCTCGACCAGGCGCGGACGATCCTCGAGGAGGTGAGCGCCGCGGGGGTCCACCAGACCTTGCTGATGCTCACCGACGGCGAGTGCAACGGCGGCGCCATCGAGCCGGCGCAGCGCTGGCTCGACGGCCTGACCAGCCACCAGCGCGGCGGCTTTCGCTTCGTCCTCCTGCGCAAGCGCGAGCGCGGCAAGACCCGCGTCGACCCGACCCTGGCCGCCTACGCCACGGCCACCGGCTGGACCGCGGATCCCACGGTCTCCTTCGACGCCCGCTCGCTGCTCCACGCCTTCGTCGAGGTGCTCTCCTTCTCTCGAGACCTCCGCTACGACGACGGCCTGGGCCTCTCGCGCAGCTTCGCCGGCGCCCGCGAGGTCCGCGTGCTCGCCGTGAGCACCGACGGCGAGGCGCCCATCGACCTGCGCCTGACCGACGCGGGCATGGACAGCCGCGACGAGCCGCTCGCCGGCGGCCCCACCTTCCGCCACCAGGGCTACGGCTGGAGCCTGCGCACCGCCAAGACCGGGCCGCGGATGCTGCCCTTCTCCGTACGCTCCCCCAACGCCGGCGTCGAGGTCCTGACCATCCCCCGCTACGGCAACCTGCGCGTCGAGGCCGTGATCGGGACGTGCCCCGATGAAACCCAGGCCGGCCAGGCAGACCAGGACGAGGCTGCGGCTCGGCCCGCGCTCCCCTGGACGCACGAGCGCTCCGTGCGCTCGGGACAGCCGGCCTGCGCCTGGGCCAGGCTCGTCGGCGACGTGGGCGAGACCATCGACCCCCAGCACTCCCTGCGCTTCACCATCGAGCTGTGCGAGGACGAGGCCTGCACCAGCCCCACGGCCATGCAGCCGCACCCCGACGGCACCTTCAACGCCCAGCTCGGCGTGCTCACGAACGGCCGCCACGAGCGCACCTTCCGGGCCACGGGGGCCTCCCTCGCCCTGCCGGTGAGCGCGCGGCGGGGCGTCCAGGCCTCGGCCTTCGGGATCACTACGGTGGCCCGGGCCGACAAGCCCGACGTGCCCCTCGAAAGCATCGAGCTCGGCGTGCTCCCCCAGGCGCTGCCCACGGTGCTCACCCTTCAGGTCTCGGGCAGCTTCCCCGAGGCCGGCCAGGCCGAGGTCAGCTGCACCGTCACCGGAGACGCGGGCGCCATCGATCCCCTGGCCGGCGAGCTCCCCTGCCTGCGCTGCGTCCCCTCCCCGGCCACGGTCGACCTCCAAGATCCCTTCTCGGTCCAGGTCGAGATCCACGCGTCGAACTTCTGCCCGCTGATCAGCAGCGAGCTCAGCAGCACCAAGAGCGATCCCAATGGGGACGCCAAGGGTGATGCCAAAGAAGACGCGGGGCCGCGCGAGCTCCCCGTGGCCCTCGACCTCGTCATCGCGGGCACTGGCTCGGCCGCCGGCCTCGACCCCCGCCGGCTGCCGATCATCGCTACCTTGCGCCACGCCACGGCCGCCCCCCAGACCGCCAGCGTCACCGGCGGCGAGACGGCCCAGGCCACCTTGAGCTTCCCCGCTCCGGTCAGCGCCAAGCTCGAGCTCTCCCTCGAGCCCGACGACCCCGACGCGGTCCCCGAGGGCCTGCGCCCGACCCTCGCCGAGACCGAGCAGCAGATCCACAACGAGGGCCCCGGCGAGACCGCCAGCGTCCAGGTCGAGCTCACGGCCAGCGACTGTTGCAGCGCCGGCGACTACCCCTTCTCGCTGGTCGTCCGCGACGCCGCGGGCGGGCCCTACCTCTCCGTCCCGGTCACCATCAGCGTGGCCAAGCCGAGCTTTTGGGTCTGCCCCGGCAAGACCATCGCCAAGTGGGCGGCCCTCGCCCTGGGCGTGGGCTTTTTGATCTGGCTGGTGCGCGGCTTCACCTCGCCCGCCAAGTTCGCCAAGACGGCCGTGCTCGCCCGGGCCGAGAGCCACAACGCCCTGTCCAAGCTCGGCGAGGGCGACGAGGACTGGCGCCTGGTCCAGTCGCTCGAGCCGACCAAGCGCGGCTTCTACACCCCGGCCACCGTCCACCTCGGCGGGTCCAAGGCCGCGCTGCCCAGCCTCCGCGGGCTCCCCGACGACGCCCGCATCGAGGCCCGCGACAACGAGAACGCCACCTTGGTCGTGGAGGCCGAGGGCGTCGAGCAGTTCAGGGAGTCCACGGGCTGGCAGATCGTCCCGGTCGGCGAGCAGCCCATCGGCTCCAACGTCGTGCTCCGCCGCGACGACACCTATTTGATGTTCCGGCGCTGATCCACCCGCGCCGATCGATCACCAACCAAATACAGAAGCGACGAGAGGTCAGACAAGCGATGCCGATCAGGATCATGCCAGGTGAGGTCACCCCCACGCTCTTTGTGGGCCTCGGCGGCTCGGGGGGGCGCGCCATCGGCCGCATCGCCAAGCGCCTGCGGGCCCACGGCGACTTCGAACTCCAGTACCGCAACCTGGTCCGCTTCGTCGCCATCGACACCAACGACGCCGACCTCGCGCGGCTGCGCAAGGGCACCAGCGAGCTCGGCAAGGTCGACGAGACCGTGCTGATCAGCGACTTCGACAAGGTCGCCTACTCCAAGCTGCGCCGCGGCGAGAGCTTCGCCGACGCCGACGACTACTTCACCCAGTGGGTCCACGACTGGTACGGCTTCCGCGAGGAGAGCGGGGCCGGGGCCGGGCAGATCCGCATCGAGAGCCGGCTGAGCATGTTCCGGGCCATCGAGTCCGGCAACATGGTCCAAAAGCTCCAGGCCATCGTCCACGACCTGCGCAGCCACGCCCACGGCATGCGCCACCAGGGCGCGTCGATCCAGGTCTTCGTCTACTTCTCCGTCGCCGGCGGCACGGGCTCCGGGGGCTTCTTGCCCTTCGCCTACCTGATGCGCGACATCCTCGACGATCGCTCGGCCCGGCTGGTCGGCTTTGCGATCCTCCCCGAGGCCTTCGAGAGCGTGGTCGGCATGAACCGCGACGGCGTCTACGCCAACGGCTACGCGGCGCTCAAGGAGGCCGAGCACCTGATGAAGCTCGACACCCAGTACCCGGTGGACGAGCTCACCTTCCACTACGACCCGCGCAACAAGCACAAGGTCTCGGTCACGCGCCGGCCCTACGACCTGCTCTACGTCGTCGACCGGCCGCAGACCTTCAGCCTCGACGACGTCAGCGAGGCCCTCGCCGACGCCACCTACGTGCAGATCTTCTCGCCGATCATCGGCGACCAGCAGGCCGACTACGACAACTACACCAAGGAGAACCGGCGGCTCTTCCCCGACGCGCTGTGGGAGCGCCGCGACGGCTACTCGGCCTTCTACGGCACCTTGGGCTCGGCGGTGATGGTGCTCCCGCGCGCCGACGTGCTCGAGTACTGCGCCCGCCGCTACGCGGCCACGGCCGTGCGCCGCTACGTGCTCCTCGACGACCCCGCGCTGATCTCCGAGCAGCAGCGCGAGCAGTTCAAGCGCTTCGCCGTCGACCCCGAGGAGTTCACCCAGCTGTCCGACGACGCCAAGGCCCGGCGCATCGACGACGCCTTCACCAACAAGATCCGCCTGCTCGCCAACCAGCAGGACGTGGAGGGCGGGGTCTGGCAGCGCATGGCCCAGCTGCCCGCCATGGCCCGGGACAAGTTCGCCGCCCGCGTCGACAAGGTCCAAAGCGAGCTGCGCGACCTGACGGCCGGCGTGCGCGAGATCTCGGCGGACCGCATCCTCGACGGCTCGTGGACCCCCGCGGCCAGCCTCAACGCGCTCCAGCGCCAGATCGCCGAGGCCCGCGAGGGTATCGAGAAGCACCTCCAGCTCGAGCTCGACCGCGTGGCCGTGGGCGACTGGTGGTCCGCGTTCATGGCCCAGGCCGGGCCCGACGAGTCGCCGGAGCTCAACTTGTACGAGCAGCGCTACGTGCTCGTCGACTTCCGCGAGAGCGCCGACGGGCCGCTCGCGCCGCGGGCCATCGACGAGCTCGCCGGCCAGGTCCAGCGCCTCCAGGCCGAGAGCGACCTGGGCAGCGAGGGCCGCTTCCGCGGCGAGATGAACACCCAGGCCGGAGAGATCAAGCGCACCTACGGCGGCTGGGACAAGCTGATCACCCGCAAGGACAAGGACTTCGAGGCTGCCCGCGACCGCGCCGTCAGCCTGTTCAACGACTACGTCGACAAGATCCGCGCCGCGCTGGTCAAGGCCGCGCTGCTCGAGCTCCTCGGCGCCCTCGGCCGGGCCGCGGAGCACCTGCGCCGGACCTTCCGCGACATCGAGTCCTCGGCCGGGCGCCTGGCCCGGGACCTCGAGGAGATGGCCCGGCGCTACGAGTTCGACGGCGGCATCGACGGCCTGCGCAGCGAGGCCAACGAGTACGCCCTCGACGTCGAGCTGCTCCAGCACCCCTCGGCGCGCTCGCGCTTTTGGTCCTGGTACTACATCGATCAGATCGAGAGTCGGCCCGAGCTCCAGAGCCAGGACGCGGTGCTCGTCGCCCTGCGCGAGGCCCTGCGCCCGCGCTTCGACGACCGCGGCGGCTCGGCCCGCGCCGACGCCCGGCTCATCGTCACGGAGATCGTCGACAGCCTGGTGGCCATGGCCAAGGAGCGCCTCGGACCCGAGATCATCGGCGACGCCCGGGCCGAGGATCCCGCCCGCCGCGTGGGCCTGCGCATCGACGACGCCCTCGCCCTCGAGGCCGCCTACTACGGCCGCCAGTGCGAGGACCCGCGCGCCGACCCCCTCGACCTGCTCGGCGACCGCCCCCTCGACCCCACCGCGCTGTGGAAAGAGGAGAAGGTCCGCACCTACGCCCGGCGCAAGCTCGAGCTGGTGATCAACAAGGCCCAGCCGCTCTCGCGCTACCAACCCGAGCTGCGCGGGACGATCAAGCACCCCAACATGCTGCTCGTGGGCCTGCACGAGTCGCTGCGCAGCGGGCCCTTCCACGAGGTCTACAGCGAGGTCTCCGGCGACGAGTCGCAGGAGCTCGAGTGGTCCGACTCGCACCGGATCGTCTTTTATCGCTCGATCCTCGGCGTGCCGCTCTACTGCTTCCCGCACATCAACGAGGACATGAAGGCCGCCTACCGGCGCTTCCAGGGCCAGCGCGAGAAGGCCTGGCCGCTGCACGTCGACCACCACTGGGAGGCCCTGTCCGACCTCGACCCCGAGGATCGCCGGGCCGAGCTCGAGGCCGTCGAGGCCCAGCGGCGGATCTCCGTGGTCGGCCTCGCCCTCGGCCTCGCCCGGGGCACCGTCGCGCAGCGCGACGATCAGGTCTACGTGCTCAAGATCCGCGAGGATCGCAGCTTGGACCTCTGCCCCGGCCTGCTCGCCGCCGCCGACAAGCTCGTCGGTCTGCGCCAGGAGATGCCCGCGGTCTACGACAGCTGGGTCGCGCCCATGCTCGCCGACGTCGCCAACGTCGACGAGGCCATCCGCGCCGAGCTCAAGCAGCTCGTGCGCAGCTGGTCCGTGCGCGCCCAGGATCTCGAGCTCGACGGCAAGAGCCGCAGCGCCGAGTACCGGGAGCTCTCGGAGGCCCGCGCCATCCTCTCGAACGTGCTTGGTGACTGAGTGCTCCGCCCACGCTGCAAGCGCCCCTCGACCGAGGCGGCGCCGGGCGGGCCAGTGAGGTGCCCGCCTTGACCCCGAGCGAGACGAGCGCCCAGGGTCGAACCTCCAGGACCCTCGAGGTCCCGGCGGTGCTCGTGGGCGTGGGCGCCTTTGGTGGCCAGATCGCGCAGCGTCTGCGCAGCGAGCGAGACCAGGCCCTGACCCTCGACGGCCTCGACCCCAACGGGGACGACGGCCTGGGCCTGGTGCTCGCGCCCCTCGATGGCGTGGCCCTCGACGGTGTGCTCGACGATGTGGCGCCCGTCAGCGCCGAGGCCGCCAACGCTGACGCCGACGCCGACGCCGACGCCGACGCCGACTCGGGCGTCGACTCCCGCGATGGATCGAGCGACGGTTCCCGCCCCGATCGCCCGTCCGACAACCGCCCGGCCGACAACTCGAGCAGCAACTCCCTCGACGGCTCGGGCGGGCGTCCGACCAGCGCTCAGCAGCCCGCGCCTGGCCGTCCCTCCCGCGACTCCTCGAAGCCCCAGCGCCCCGCGAGCGCCCTCGCCGACGCAGACATCCCCGGGGTCGCCGAGCAGGTCCTCGTCGCCGTGCGCCGGGCCCTCGCGCACACGCGCATGGTCTACGTCCGCGACGCCACCGCCAGCGAGAACCAGACCCGACTGACGGTGCTGGTCTTCGCCGACCTCGGCGAGGCGGCCGTCCGCGAGGTCCTCGAGCCGCTGCTGGCGGCGATCCAGCGCAAGCTGCTCGCCGAGCTCGGCCCGATCTTCGAGGCCTTCCGCACCGGCCAGGACCGCAACGCGGTGATCCTGCCGCTGCTGACCATGCCCCACCCGCCGAGCACCCCCGAGGGCCCGGCCGTCGTCGCGGCCGTCCGCGAGCTGGTCGGCGCCGTGGCCGAGACGCCCCCGCGGCGCCGGGCGATATCACAGCTCTATCTGATCGAGGACGTCGCCGAGTTCTCCGTGCTCTCCCCCGAAGAGCTCGGCCAGTGCGTGCGCAACTTCGCGACCTTGCTGCTCTACGCCGACCTCGGCGCCGAGGGGGGCGCGGACCTGGTCGCCCGCCTGCTCCACGGCGACCAGCCCGAGGAGCCCCTGGCCACCTTCGTCTGCGCCGTGGCCGAGCTCCCGCGCACCAAGCTCGCCGCCTATGGCCGCGACCGCGTGGCCCTCGAGCTCCTCGATGCCGTGCGCGACACCCCCCGCCTCGACGCGACCTTGAGCGAGGCCGACGCCCTCGAGGAGATCGAGGCGCGCGCCTTCGACCCGGGCGACCAGGCCGAAAAAGACGTCCGCGCCGTGCTCGAGCGCTACGCCCCCAGCTTCGAGAGCGAGCCCCCGCCGCGCTGGTACGAGCCCAGCGAGCTCGTCGGCGAGCGCTACGGGCCGGACCACGGCGATCCCTCGCGCAGCGAGCCGCAGCCCCCCGCGCCCGCGCCCAGCGGCTGGCTCGAGGCCCGCATGCGCGAGATCGAGTCGACCTGGCGCCTGCTCCAGCGCAAGCGCTTCGACGACGTCGTCGCCCGGGACCGCGCGGCCGTCGAGCAGTGGCGCGACGAGCTCCTGGACAAGCTGCGCAAGCGGGTCGACCGCGAGCTGTGGACCGACCCCTCGCCCCAGAGCCTGCGCCGCACCGAGGAGCTGGTCAGCAAGCTGCGCCGCGCCTTCGCCGAGCAGCTCGACGACGCGGTCCGCGAGCGCGACGCGGCCCGCCCCGCCCCCGCCCCCGACTTCGAGGCCCTGCGCAGCGCCCACGCCCGGGCCCTCGACGCCGCCCGAGCCCGCCCCGATCCCCCGCGCATGCTGCTGTGGGGCCTGCTCACCCTCGGCGCGACGCTGCTCTTCGTCCCCTCGGTGCTGCGGATGTTCGCCGACGCCGTGGCCATGAACCCCGCGCGCTGGTACCAGCCGCTGTTCACGGAAAAAGCCTGGCTGACCAGCCTGCTCCTCGGCCTGCTTGGCATCGGCGGCTGGCTGGCCTGGGTGCTCAGCCGCGCCCACCTGCGCCTGCTCGCCGCCCTCGACGGCATGTGGGCCAGCCTCCGCGACACCCTCTCGGGCCCGCGCGGCTCGGTGCTCGAGTACTTCACCACGCGCCTGCGCCTGTCCCGAGCGATCGCGCGGGTCGAGTCTCTGCTGGCCGTGTGCGCGGCCCTCGACGCCGACGCCCAGACCCTGCTGCTGACCGACAAGGCCGCCCGCCGGGCCGCCGGAGATCTGCGCGAGCACCTGCGCGAGCTCGGCGTGCAGCCGGGGTCCAAGTCCGGCCGCGGGGACGCCCGCGAGCGCGACGACATCGGCGGCCTGCTCGGTCGCGGCGGCGAGACCCTCGTCGAGCCCTTCGTGGGCGAGCGCGGGGCCCGGGAGATCGTCGACGCCCTGCTCCCCGAGGGCCGCGAGAGCCGGATCCACGACGTCCTCGCCCGCCTCGCCGAGCACTACGGTCGCGGCGGCCGCTGGCGCGAAGAGCTGCCCTTCGCCGACCTCGAGCGCCTGCGCCGAGCCGCCGAGCGCCTCGCCGAGCCCATCGCCCGCTGGGATCCCTTCGCCGGCGTAGACCGAGCGGGCGAGACCGCCGAGCGGCTCACCGCCTTCGTCCGTCGCCAGCGGCGATCCCTGCGCGGCGCCCTCAATTTTTCGGGCTACGAGGACCTCGATCAAAGCGGCATCTCCAGGCCGCTGCGCAGCGGCGGCGAGGCCATCGTCCCCCGCCCCGCCCTGGCCATGGTCCGCGACCAGGCCGAAGCCGAGGCCGAGCAGCTGGCCCTGCGCCCGGGGATCGAACCAGACCGGGCCTACTACGCCGTGGTCGCCACGGGCATCGCGATCGCGGCCGTGGCCTCGCTGCGTCCGCGAGACGAAACCCAGGGCTGACCCTCTCGCTCGGAGAGGCAGCCAGCCCCCGACTCGGGCCCGAGAGCCCGAGAGCTCAGTGCCCCGCGGACAAGCTCAGGGCCACGTGCTCCGCGTCGGCAGTCAGCGCGTACAGGCAGCTGTTGGTCACCGTCGCCTCCAGGGCCTGACCGCGACGCGCGAGGTCGTCGTAGTGATACTGGTAGGCGTCCGGGCCGTGGACCGGGTCCCCCACGGGGCAGCAGCTGGCCGTGCAGGTCTCGCTGCCCAGGGGCGGCACGAGCCCGCTCGCGGTGACGCAGCCGTCGTCGGTCCCGGTCAAGAAGCGCGAGAAGATCGCCGGCCCGGCGTCGACCGGATCCCGCAGGCGCATGTGCATGAACGCCGGCTCCTCGACGGCGCCCGCGACCGAGCGGCTCAGACCGTAGCTGAGGTGATCGACGTAGAGGGTGCCCCCGTCGTCGAAGGTCTCGCGGGCGTGGCAGCCGTTGCAGGTGTTGAGCGAGAACACGTGGCGCGCCTCGGGGTCTGCGAGCTGGCTGCCCCAAAAGCGCCCGCGCTCCATCCCCCACCAGTTCATCGACCCGGGCAGCGAGCCCGCGGGCACCGTGGCGCTCGCGCTGACGTAGGGGTCGAAGTAGACCACCTCGCCGGCGGCGTAGGGTGAGTAGTGGGTGAAGCTCAGGTGGCCATAGGGCACGAAGCCCGCGCGGAAGGGATCGTTGGAGACCGGATGGAGCAGGTCGACGTCGTAGGTCCCCGCGAGGATGTCGGCCGCCTCGGCGTCGATGAAGTCGTCGATGGCCTGGGCCGAGGTGTAGATGTCGGGGTATTCGTAGCCAAAGGCCGGCGTCATCCGCATCGGCGCTGGCTCGAGCGCCACACCGTTGTGGACGAAGGCCCGCATATGCCACTGGAGCCCGGCGTAGTGCGGCCAGGGCAAGATCCGCGAGTTCGTGCGCAGCTGGCCCAGGGCGCTCCCGGCGACGTGCTGCGGGTTGGCCCCGGCGGCGGTCACCGGCTCGGTGATCGCCGCGAGCGCGTCGAGATAGTCCTGCGAGCCGAGCGCGAGATCGTCGAGGTCGTACCACGCCTGGGCGTAGCTGCGGATCTGGCTGCATCCGCTGCGCGGGACCTCGTACTCGAAGATCACCGTCATATCGAGGGGCGCGCAGCTGTCGGGATCGACGAGCTGAAACACGTAGCGCAGCTCCCCCGCGCCGCCGCCGTAGCTCCCGGCCTCGTGCAGGTCGACGCGGTTGACGATCGCCACCAACTGAAAGGGCGGCTGGTTCATGTCGAGCACGTCGTTGAAGGCGTAGGGATCCCCGTCGGAGCTCAGCTGCGGGAAGCGGTTCCAGACCTCGGACAGGCCCGAGACCTCGGCGCTCAGGTCGTCGCCGTTGACCACCTGAGGCACGGACCAGGTCCGCAGCCAGTCGGCCGTCCAGTCCTCCACGGCGATCCCGGCGCCCACGCTCATCTCCTCCATCAGGCGCGAGAAGCCGTGGTCGCCAAAGGCGTCGCCCGAGAACGAGCACTTGGCCCCGTCCCAGGACCACACGCCGGTGCGCTGAGTGTCGCGCGTGACCGCGAGATCGCGGATCGCCAGGGTCTTCTCGGGATCCGTGGTCGCGGCCATGGCCACGCTCGCGCCCGGACCCGAGGACACCGTCAGGCTGCTCCCCTTCAGCGCCCCGGCCAGCTCGAGGAGTTGCGCCGGGCTGACCGCCTCGCCGTCGAGGACGAAGTCCAGCGCCCCGGGATCGAAGGCCACGCGCTCGACCACGTCGCGGCCCGCGAAGCGGGTCACGCGAGGCTCGAGCTGCGCGGCGCGGTCGAGGTGACGCTGACGGCGCTCGGCCTCCGCGGCCAGGTCGTAGCCGATGAGCGCCGAGTAGATCCCGTCCTTGGGCTCGAGGTCGCCGCCCTCGCCGTCGTCGCGCAGCACGATCTTCTCGCCCTCGAGCTCGAGCGCCAAGGTGAGCGCCTCGACCTCGCCCTTGGCGTAGCGCAAGCTCAGCCTCGCGTTGGCGCTCGCCTCGTTCGAGAGGAACTCGAGCTTCGCCTCCTCGATCCTGGGCGGGTTGCGGGCGTAGCCTTGCGCGGCGCGGACGGAGCTGTCATCGAGCGCCGCAGACTCGGTCTGTGGCTCGACGCAGGCGCTCGATACCGACGAGAGCGCGATGGATGCGAGCGCCACGACGCGAGCTCGACGTGTAGACCCGAGGTCATCGAAACGTATCTTCATCGCTCCTCCCTTTGGGCCGAGCGGCCGAGACCTGACGCGGCGTTCACAGATTGATTTCGCGCCTGCCTCCGCGGCCGAGATCGGGCTCCGTCCAGCCTCTCGAGCGGGTTCGTGCCCATGGCGATGTCCACGCCCACGCTTCGCCTTTCCCGCGCGGGGCGAAGCAGCGCCAAGATCTCCCAGCCTCTGGCCACGACCACGACAGCGCGCGCGAGCGCCCTAAAAAAGATTGGTCAGATCTCGACGCCGACCCACGAATGCGACCAGGGGGTGCTCGAGCACGAGGCCCCCGAGAACGACCATGAACCACGAGCATGCATACGCCCTCGACCCCACCCGCTCCTCTTCGCCCCGGCTGCGCCTCGGCCCGCACCTGCTGTGCCTGAGCCTGGCCACGATCACCTGGCTGGGCTGCAAGGGCGACTGCGGCATCCCCGGGCTCACCGACTCGGGTGGCGACGGCAACAGCGACAGCAACGACGACGGCCAAGACGACGGTCAAGACGACGGTCCTGACCCCGCAGAGACCACCGGCGGCGAGCTCGAGCCCTGCGAGGCCCTCGCCCTCGCCGCCCCCATCGACCAGCTCTGCCCGACCGGCCGGGTGACCCGCGAGTGCTACGACGATCCAGCGAACCTCCCCTGCGGCTGGAAGCAGACCCCCCTGGGCCCGCAGCTCGGGGCTCCCTCGATCTTCGCAAAGACCTGCGTATTCGAATTCGACGAGGCCGTCGCCCTCGAGCTGTCCTGCGATCAGGCGCCGATCCCCGACAGCGCCCGAGACTGCCGCGTCGCCGTGCTCGCCCGTGGCGCCTACGGCCCCGCCTTCGAGGACTGGCTGACCCGCGACGAGAGCCTGCCCGGCCTGCCCCCCGCGAGCGCAGACGTGAGCGTGGCCATCGTCGACACCCTCGCGGCCCACGGCGACCTGATGAAGGCGATCATCGACGCCTCGCCGGATGACTGCGGCGCGCAGGCAGCCGGCGCCGCCGCGAGCTGCCAGCGTCGCGTCCAGCTCCACGCGGGGCTCAGCCAGGGCGGCGGCTGGGCGAGCGAGGTCGGCGTGGCCGTCGAGCAGGCCCGGCGCGCGTGGCAGGCCAGCGCCCCCAACTCCAAGCTCGTCATCAACCTATCCCTGGCCTGGGAGCGCTACGCGGCGGACCCCAGCGCGATCAACTCGCCGACGGTCTACCGCGCCCTGCGGCGCGCGAGCTGTGACGGCGCGCTGATCATCGCCGCGAGCGGCAACGAGTCGCCCTACGCCTGCCCGCGCGGGCCGATGGAGCCGGCCGTGTGGGAGACCCTGGCCCGACCGACGCAGCAGGAGTGCGTCGCCGAGTTCGGCGCCCAGAGCTTCGACGCGGGGCACTTCGGCGGACGCTGGCTGGCCTGCGGCGCGAACGAGTACTGCCCCCTGGTCCACTCGATCGGGGCCGTCGACGAGCTCGACGACGACCTCGCCAATTACCGCGAGGGCTCGCGGCCGCGCCTGGCCACCCTCGGCTTCTCGGCCCAGGTCGACAGCGACGGGCCGATGTCCGGCACCTCCGTGTCCGCGGCGATCGCCTCCGGGGCGGCGGCGCGGCTGTGGTCCCACGCGCCCAACCTCTCGGGGGACGCGATCATGCAGGCGCTGTGGTCGACGGGCCGCCCACGCTCGGGCCAGCTCGCCGACGTGTCGATCGGCGCCGCCCAGGGGCAGGCCTCCGCGCCCACCCAAAACGTGCTCGAGCCCTGCCTCGCGCTGCAGGAGCTGGTCGCCCCCAACCTCGACTGCGCGGGGCCCCTGAGCTGGGCGCCGCAGACCCCGGTCGCCGCGTCCAGCCCCGGCCGCGCGGTAGCGATCAGCGAGCCCCCGCCCGCCGAGACCTGCCCGAGCAGCTGCAACAGCCTCCAGACCATCGAGAACCCCGCGGTGCTCGGCTCCGGCGCCCCCGATCCCTGGGCCGGCCCGCAGCCCTCCGGCTACCCCTGCCCGCCCTGCAAGATCAAGAAGGTCATGGGCCAGACCGGCGCCAGCCCCAGCGACGCCGCCGCCTACCTGGAGCTCGACCTCGACCCCAGCCTCAGCGCCCAGGACATCACCGGCGTGATCATCACGCTCTGGGACGCCGACGGCACCCGCGAGGATCACCTCTACACGCCCCAGGAGCTCGGCGATCCAGCCAGCGGGGACGCGTGGACCGGCGAGGCCATCGAGCTCGAGGACGCCGCGCTCTATGCCGTCGACGACGCCAGCGGCTCACAGCACGCGCCCACGCGCGCGTGGGTCGAGGTGATCTTCCCGACCCACTCCGAGGGCAACGAGCTGATCTTGGAGTGACGGCCCAACGCCGCGCTCAGCGGACCCACGCGCGCCAGGCCGCGAAGGCCGGGTCCCTGCGCTGGATCTCGGTGAGCGCGGCCTGCCACTGCGCCGAGCCGGGGACGCGCGCCCGCGGGAGCTCGGCGTAGAGCGCCTCGGCGAAGCGCCGCGCGACCTGGTCGTCGACGGGCTGATCCGGGGCGATCACGACCTCGGCGCCCGCGAGCAAGAAGGCGAAGGCCATGTTCATGCCGCCGTCGATGGTGTCGAGGTCGCTCGTCCCCGTATCGCAGGCGCCGAGCACCACGTAGCGCGGCGCCCGTTGGCCGGCGATCAGCACCCGGGGCTCGAGGCCGCTGGCCCGCGCCAGCCCGCTGTCCCAGCCAGAGATCCCCGCGCGACGGCCGTGGCCGGCGTAGTGCAGCAAGGTCGGCGGGTCGGCCTCGACGGGAGACCAGCGCTGGCCCAGGCTCCAGCCGCGCGCCTCGAGCAGGCCGGCCACCGCCTCGGTCTCGGCGTCGACCTCCGCGAGGTCGTCCCCATAGGCGAGGACCCGCGCGTCCATGGCCGGGCCCGCTTCTTCGCCCAGCTCTGCGGCTCCCCGCGCCGCGCCCAGGGCCACGCTGTAGCGGACGCGCGGGGCCTGTGGGCTGCGCATGCGCGGGAGATCGTGAACGTCGATGGCCGCGAGCCGACCCACCGGCACGACGGTGAGCTGGGTGAGCCCCGAGAGCAGGCCCGCGGCGTCGAGCTGCGCGAGGCCACGCTCGACGAGGGCGTCTTCGAGGGCCCCCGAGGCATCGAGGTGCTCGACGACCGCCTGCTCTCCCCGAGCGAAGGCAAGCCACCAACCGGACGCCTCCGCGTCGGGGTACATGGTCAGCAGCCCCTCGCGCGGCCCACGGGGCAGCGCCAGGGCGCAGCGCCAGCTCGGCGGGTCACGCTCGAGCACGGCCAGGGCCTCGCGCAGGAGCTCGGTGCGCTCGCCCTGGAGGCGCTCGAGCTGCGCGTCGATCGTCTCCAGCTCGGCCACGCTCGCCCCACGGCGCGTGACGAGGGCCTCGGACACGACCTCCCCCAGCTCGTGATAGCGCCCGAGCAGCTCGAGATAGCGGGGGTCATCGAGGGCGCGCCCGGGCCTGGCGATCAGCGCTCGCGCGTGCCGGGCCCGGGCCGCGAGGATCGTACACAGCGCGTCCTCGGGGCGCTCGAGCTCGGCGAGCAGGGCGACGTGGCGCGCCCTCGCCCGGCTCAGCGCCGTGGTGAAGCTCGTCCGCAGCCCGTCGGCGGGCAGCTGGAGCGCGAGCTCGTCGGCGAGGGTCTCCGCGCGATCGTAGACCGCGAGCGCGGCCTGGCGATCCCCGCTGCGCCGCTCGAGCTCCGCCCGCTCGCCGAGCAGCTCGAGCACGAACTCCCGGGCGCCGCCGAGCTCGGCGAGGCGCTCGGCGGCCTCGAGACGCGCCCGCGCCCGCGCGAGCGCCCCCTGGCCGAGCTCGACGCGGCACCAGCTCAGCTCGTAGTAGAGCTGATCTCGCAGGTCCAGGGCCGCCGGCTCGACCTCGGCCAGCGTCCGCTCGGCGGCCTCGAGCTCGCCCGACTGGATCAGCGCCGCCGCGAGGTTGACCTGGGCCTTGGGCCGCAGCGGCGAGTCCTCGCCGAGCGCGGCGAGGAGCGCTCGAAGCCTCGGCGTGGGATCTGGCGCGGCGACGTCGTGCTCGCGGCGCAGATAGTCGACCCAGGCGGCGTTGAGCGCCAGCAGCTCGCGCTCCGACGAGGGCAGCGCCTCGCTGCGCCGAGCGAGCGCCGCCGCGTCGGCGAAGCGCCCGAGGCGAGTCAGCAGCACGGCGCGCAAGCTGATCGCCGCGCCGAGATAGCCCGGCTCCCCCACGTCCTCGGCGAGCGCGACCACCCCTGCGTAGCGATCGAGGGCCTCGTCCAGCGCGCCGAGCTTCTCCGCGCGGATGCCCTCGAAGTAGTCGTGGAGCAGCCGGCCCTCGAGGTCGCGGGGATCGTGGCGCAAGCTCGCCTGGGTCGCCGCCGCGCGGGCGAGCTCGAAGCCCTCGAGCTGCGCAAAGAGCTCGAGGGCCGCGACGCTGCGGTCCACGCAGGCCACCTCCCCCCGGGCGCCGGCAACCAGGCGCTGCACGGCCAGGCCCGCGCCCGGCCACCGCGCCTCCAGACTCGCCAGCCAGCCCGCGTGTACGCGCACCGCAAGCCTGGCGAGCGGCCCCTCGCCCAGCTCCGCCAGCCCACACGCGAGGAGCTCGTGCCACGGTTCCTCGAGCCCCGCCATGCTGACCGCTGGCTCGAGCGCGAGACGAAAGCGTGCCCCCCCGGCGTGACGAAGCTCGAGCTCCCCCACCGTGGCCGCTGACAGCTCGAAGAGCGCCCCCTCCGAGTCGACCCGCGGCGTGTGCACATCGCCCGGAACTTCGCCATCGAGGCGCAGCTCGAAGTCCTCTGCACCCCACCGGCCCGGCACCCATAGCCGCGTCGTGACGGGGAAGGTGCTCTCCCTCGCGCAGCGGGGCCGCAGGCTGCCCACATAGAGCTCCCTGCACCCCGCCACGGAGACGGAGAGCTCGGGGGCCGAGTCCTGCGCTGGCGCCTGGGAGACTCCAGACTCGCAGCCCCCAGCTGGGCCCAGAGCGACCAGGACCGAAGCCAAGACCGAAGCCGAGCTCAGCGCTGACGCCAACCAGCCCCACCTCTGGCGCGCGCCCCCCTTCATGCGCGGAGTATCTCCCGCGAGCGCGCGCGTCAGCAAGCTCCGAGCATCGCGCGCGTCGAGGACACACGGCCAGGACCAGGTGGCTCAGCCCTTCAGCAGCTCGGCCACCGTCCGGGCCACCAGCATCTTTCCTGCCCAGGCCTGTAGCTCCGCCATGCTCCCGGCCTCGATCACCGCGGCCTCCTCCTCGCTCGGCTCGAGCCCGCGGGACGCCAAGAACGCCCGCAGCAGCCGCACCATCCCTCGCCGACCAACCTCGAGTCCCTCTTCACGACCGAGGTCCAGCCCGACCTCGAGCCCTTCTTTTCGCCCGACCTCGATCCCCTCTTCGAGCCCGACATTGAAAGTTCCACATTCTCGCTCCAACTGACTCAGCTGCATCTCGTCCTCCTCGGGCAACGCCCGGATCATCGCTTCGCGGTCCGCCTTCGGCAGCCCCGCCAACACCGTCGCAGTATAGCGCTGTCGTTTTTCTTCAGGCTGCCGCCGCGCCACCGCCAAGGCGATCCTCGCCGCCTCCCGGTCGCCTCGATGGCCATGCACCACGCCAGACAAAATCGCGTCTACAGGCCTCTCCAGCCCCTCTTCCAGCGATTCCACCCGCTTCACTACGCGGTGGTCGAACACGTAGGGGTGCACGCACAGCGCCGTCCCGACCTTCCAACTGGCCAGCTTTTGGGCCACCCGATCTTTCAAGCAGAGGATCCCCAAATGCACGGGCAGACCGTGACGATCCACCACCAACCCCAGGTACGCAGCCAGGCGCTCCTGCTTCTTGGGGTCGTCGTCCAGCTGCACCTCGATCAAGATCGCCAGCCCTCCCTTCGGATCGTCCGGGTCTCTGGCCACCAGCAGCGCATCCACGCTCCGCCCTCGCATCTTCAACACCTGCTCCGCGTCCGCCGCGAAGCTCGCGTGCCGATCCTCGAGCAGCTCCGGCGCCCGCGTGAGCACCTGCCCATCGCAGCGCTCGACCAGGCGGACCGCCAAGCCCGGATCATCCAAGAAGAGCGCGACCAGGCCCTCGTGCAATGTACTCAACATGCCAAGGGCCTCTTCGGCCCTGGCAAGCGACGCGTGCACGACTATTGCGTCAGCAGCTCGGCCACCGTCCGGGCCACCAGCATCTTTCCCGCCCAGGCCTGTAGCTCCGCCATGGTCCCGGCTTCGATCACCGCGGCCTCTTCCTCGCTCGGCTCGAGCCCGCGGGACGCCAAGAACGCCCGCAGCAGCCGCACCATCCCTCGCCGACCAACCTCGAGTCCCTCTTCACGACCAACCTCGAGTCCCTCTTCACGACCGAGGTCCAGCCCGACCTCGAGCCCTTCTTTTCGCCCGACCTCGATCCCCTCTTCGAGCCCGACATTGAAAGTTCCACATTCTCGCTCCAACTGACTCAGCTGCATCTCGTCCTCCTCGGGCAACGCCCGGATCATCGCTTCGCGGTCCGCCTTCGGCAGCCCCGCCAACACCGTCGCAGTATAGCGCTGTCGTTTTCCTTCAGGCTGCCGCCGCGCCACCGCCAAGGCGATCCTCGCCGCCTCCCGGTCGCCACGATGGCCATGCACCACGCCAGACAAAATCGCGTCTACAGGCCTCTCCAGCCCCTCTTCCAGCGATTCCACCCGCTTCACCACGCGGTGGTCGAACACGTAGGGGTGCACGCACAGCGCCGTCCCGACCTTCCAACTGGCCAGCTTTTGGGCCACCCGATCTTTCAAGCAGAGGATCCCCAAATGCACGGGCAGACCGTGACGATCCACCACCAACCCCAGGTACGCAGCCAGGCGCTCCTGCTTCTTGGGGTCGTCGTCCAGCTGCACCTCGATCAAGATCGCCAGCCCTCCCTTCGGATCGTCCGGGTCTCTGGCCACCAGCAGCGCATCCACGCTCCGCCCTCGCATCTTCAACACCTGCTCCGCGTCCGCCGCGAAGCTCGCGTGCCGATCCTCGAGCAGCTCCGGCGCCCGCGTGAGCACCTGCCCATCGCAGCGCTCGACCAGGCGGACCGCCAAGCCCGGATCATCCAAGAAGAGCGCGACCAGGCCTTCGTGCAATGTACTCAACATGCCAAGGGCCTCTTCGGCCCTGGCAAGCGACGCGTGCACGACTATTGCGTCAGCAGCTCGGCCACCGTCCGGGCCACCAGCATCTTTCCCGCCCAGGCCTGTAGCTCCGCCATGGTCCCGGCCTCGATCACCGCGGTCTCTTCCTCGCTCGGCTCGAGCCCGCGGGACGCCAGAAACGCCCGCAGCAGCCGCACCATCCCTCGCCTCCCCTCTTCACGACCAACCTCGAGTCCCTCTTCACGACCGAGGTCCAGCCCGACCTCGAGCCCTTCTTTTCGCCCAACCTCGATCCCTTCTTCGAGCCCGACATTGAAAGTTCCACATTCTCGCTCCAACTGACTCAGCTGCATCTCGTCCTCCTCGGGCAACGCCCGGATCATCGCTTCGCGGTCCGCCTTCGGCAGCCCCGCCAACACCGTCGCAGTATAGCGCTGTCGTTTTTCTTCAGGCTGCCGCCGCGCCACCGCCAAGGCGATCCTCGCCGCCTCCCGGTCGCCACGATGGCCATGCACCACGCCAGACAAAATCGCGTCTACAGGCCTCTCCAGCCCCTCTTCCAGCGATTCCACCCGCTTCACCACGCGGTGGTCGAACACGTAGGGGTGCACGCACAGCGCCGTCCCTACCTTCCAACTGGCCAGCTTCCGGGCCACCCGATCTTTCAAGCAGAGGATCCCCAAATGCACGGGCAGACCGTGACGATCCACCACCAACCCCAGGTACGCAGCCAGTCGCTCCTGCTTCTTGGGGTCGTCGTCCAGCTGCACCTCGATCAAGATCGCCAGCCCTCCCTTCGGATCGTCCGGATCTCTGGCCACCAGCAGCGCATCCACGCTCCGCCCCCGCATCTTCAACACCTGCTCCGCGTCCGCCGCGAAGCTCGCGTGCCGATCCTCGAGCAGCTCCGGCGCCCGCGTGAGCACCTGCCCATCGCAGCGCTCGACCAGGCGGACCGCCAAGCCCGGATCATCCAAGAAGAGCGCGACCAGGCCCTCGTGCAGCGTGCTCAACATGCCGAAGTTCTCTTCGGCCCCCGCGAGCGACGCGTGCACGAGCGGCAGATCAATTTTCGAGCGCGCCTGTCCCGGCGCGCCGCTCAGCCTCGGCGGATGATCCAGGCCCGGTGCACCCCCGGCCGACGCGCAAAGTCCGGAGGCACGCTGGCCGAGTGCGGCTCGGCGACCAGGCCCCCGAGCGCGTCCTCATCGAGTTCGAAGCGCCGCTTGTTGGTGCTGAAGATCAGCACGCCATCATCCTCGAGCAGCCTCGCGCACGCGCGGATCAGCTCGATGTGATCACGCTGCACGTCGAGGGTGCGATCCATCCGCTTGGAGTTGGAGAAGCTCGGCGGATCACAGATGATCAGCCCCCAGCGCCGCTTTTGCTGCTCGAGCCACTCGAGGACGTCGGCACGGATCAGCTCGTGGCGACCCTTGCGACCGGCGCGCGCGAGCTCGTCCTCGTCGGGGCCGGCGGACGAGAACCCGTTGAGCGCGAGGTTGCGCTTGGCCCACTCGAGGTAGTTGCGCGACAGATCCACGCTGGTGGTCTCGCGCGCGCCGCCCAGGGCAGCGTGCACGGTGATCGCCCCGGTGTAGGCGAACAAGTTGAGCACCCGCCGGCCGGCGGCCAGGCTGTCCTCGGCGCTCAGCGACATCCGCAGCGGCCGGTGATCCAGGAACAGGCCGGTGTCGAGATAGTCCTCGAAGTTGACCAGTAGCCGCGCAGAGCCCTCGGCGACGACGCGCTCGCGCCCGTCCTCGCCGCGTTTTTCGTACTGCTTGCGCCCGCTTTGTCGCTCGCGCCGCAGCAGGTGGACCTGCTCCCGGGGGAGCTCGAGGTCCTCGCGGATCACCGCCAGCAGCTCGCCCCGACGCTTGCGCGCGGCCTGCTGATCCACCTCCTTGGGCGGCGCGTACTCCTGGACGTAGGCGTGCAGCGGCCCGGGCGAGCCGTCGCGGCGCAGGGTCTGGTAGAGGTCGAGGGCGACGTTGTACTCGGGGATGTCCGCGTCGTAGAGCCGATAGCAGCTCACGCCCTCGCGGCGCAGCCACTTGCCGAGCTTCTTGCGGTTCTTCACCAGGCGGTTGGCGAAGGCCTGGGCGCCCTCGCTGCGCGGCCGCGGCTCAGCGCCGCCGGCGGCCGAGCGCGGCGAGCCGTCGCCGCCGCCCTGGCTGGGCGCCTCCACGCGCATGCGCAGGATCTGGCAGGCGATCGGCCCGTCGTGCAGGACGTTGCGGCGATCGGCGTGGATGCCGAGGTAGCGGCCCAGCCCGGGGTCGCCGGTGAGCAGCGCGGCCTCCCAACCCACGAAGCGGGCGCGCAGCTGAGCACCGAGCGCGGCGTAGAGCCGCTCGAGCTCCCGGCGTCGACCCAGGCGCTCGCCCCAGGGCGGGTTGCAGACCACGAGGCCAGGGCCGCCCAGCGCGTGGGCGTCGATCTGCGCCAGGGCGCGGCGCTCGATGTGGATGCGCCCGTGCAGCCCGGCCGCCTCGACGCAGGCCAGCGCTGCGCGGACCGAGGCGGGCTCGGCGTCGAAGCCGACGAAGCGCCAGCGCGAGAGCGCCTCCATCCCAGCGTCGCGGCGCGCACGAGCCTCGGCGAGGAGCGCCTCCCAGTGCGAGGGGGCCTCGCCGCGCGCGTAGCCCAGCCAGCCCTCGAAGCCCCAGCGATCGCGCGAGAGCCCGGGGGCCAGATCCGCGGCCATGCTGGCCGCCTCGATCAGCAAGGTGCCGGAGCCGCACATGGGATCCACGCACGGTCGCGGCGCATCTTCGGCGCCCATCCAGCCAGCGCGAGCGAGCACCGCCGCGGCCAGGTTCTCGCGCAAGGGCGCGGCCACCGAGGCCACGCGGTAGCCGCGACGGTGCAGGCCCTCGCCCGAGAGATCCACGCTCAAGGTCGCCTGCTCACCGCGCAGGTGCAGGTGCAGGCGCAGGTCCGGCTGATCTCGATCGATGTCGGGGCGCTCGCCCCAGCGCGTGCGCAGCTGGTCGACGATGGCGTCCTTGACCCGCAAGGCCGCGAAGTGCGTGTTGTCGATGGCCCTGCCCGTGGGCCGACCGCCGGCGGAGATCGCCAAGCTGGCGTCCCGCGGCAGGTGTTGCTCCCAGTCGATCTCGCGGGCGCCGCGATAGAGCGCGTCGGCGTCCGTGGCATCCAAGGTCGCGATCTCGGCGAGCACTCGCCCGGCGATGCGCGACCACAGACAAACCCGACAGCCGAGCTCGAGGGGGGCCTCGAAGCCCACCCCGCCGCCGCGGACCTGAAACTCGGCCTGAAACCCAGACAGCGCGGTGGCCTGCTGTCCTGGGGTCACCGCGGCGAAGATGCGCGCGAGCTCCTCGGCGAGGAGGTCTTCGGCGCCGCGGGGCGCGGTGACGTGAAAACGGAGCATGGGCATATATTAAACGACGCGCGCGGGCTCTCGCCCGCGCGCGTGAGAGCTTGAGAAAAGAGTTGGAGACTACAGGTCGTGGGGGCGAACGGTGCTGCGACCGTTGGAGGTGCAGCGCTGGATCGCGGCCTGGAGCATCTCGTGGACCTTCTCGGAGACGGCCGAGACGAGCTCTCCGTCGCTGCGCAGGCCGGCCTCGCGGACGACATCCTTGACCTTCGAGCCGACGACGACGATTTCCTTGGATTTGTTGGCCATGACGGGACCTCTCGTATGCTTTTGGGCGTGCAGGTGGGCGATTTCAGGGGTTCTGGCGGCCGAGCCCACGTCCGCCGAGGGCGCACGATAACGGGACTCCGCGGCCTTGCAAAGCCCATATCGGCCGATTGTAGGGGTCTAGCAGGGATCCAGAGGCGATCTCGCCTGATCCTGGGGACACCATCCGGGGTCCACGGCGAGCCCCTCGCGCGCATCAAAATATTGGAATCACTGTATTTTTTCTGAAATGGGGGCGGCCGACGCCTGCCACCGGGGGCCCTGACCAGTGACCCGCACACGCCGCGTATGCTCACTGCCCGAGACCCGCTCAACCTCAATTGAGAGGTGTTCTGCTGGGGGCTCAGCCCACAATTCGGACCACTCGACCACCAGCACGCGGCCCGGACCGGGGAGCTCGTCGTGCTCCAGGCCCAGGGCCTCGAAGGCCCCGCCGAGGGCTCCGTCGCTCAGCGGCCCCTGCTGCTCGCCGAGGCGAAAGAGATCCACGTGCACGAGGCCGAGGCCCTCGGGCGCCGCGCGGTGGACCATGCAGATCGTGTAGGTCGGGCTGCATACCCGCTCGGGGCGAGCCACGCCGAGCCCCTCGGCGAGGGCGCGGGTGAAGGTTGTCTTGCCGGTGCCCATGGCGCCGCGCAGCAGCAGCACGTCACCGCCGCGCAGCTGGCCGCCGAGCGTTCGCGCCCATGCGCGCAGCTGCGCCTCATCGAGGTCGGCGTCGAGTTCGAAGCTCACGGCGCGCGACGATAGCAGCCAGACCGGCCACGCGGTCGGTGAGCGCGTGATTGCACCGAGCGCGCGGCCGGTGGTACGCATCCCGAGCCGATGCACGCGCGACCCTGGGCGAGCCTGGCGCTGGCGTCCCTCTTTTGGGCCAGCCTCGCAGCCTGCGACGACGACGGCGCCGACGCCCCGCCCGTCGAAGCGCCCCCCGAGCCCGAGCAGGGCCTGCGCCCGGCGCAGCAGCGCGGCGTCGTCCCCGAGGACGCCCGGGTCGTCGACACCCGCATCACGGCGCGCCTCGACGAGCGCGCCCACGAGATTCATGGCCAGCTGCGCGTGCTGTGGCGCAACCGGACCCAGCGCAGCGTCGAGACCCTGCCCTTTCACCTCTACATGAACGGCTTCCGAGCCGAGGACACCGCGTGGATGGCCGAGGCCCGGGGTGAGCACCGCGGGCGGAAGATCGCCCGCGACGGCTGGGGCTTCATCGAGGTCTCGCGGGTCGGCCTGCTCGCCCACGAAGGCAGCGAGGCGAGCGCCAGCATCGACCTCGAGCACGACCCAGGCGGAGGCGCCAAGGCCTTGGCCCTGGCCTTCGCCGAGGACGCGGATCCGAGCACGATGACCGTGACCCTCGACGCCCCCGTGGGTCCTGGCGAAGCCGTGCTCCTCGAGCTCGACTTTCGCACCCACCTGCCCCGGGTGTTCGCGCGCACGGGCTACGCCGGCAGCTTCCACATGGCCGGGCAGTGGTTCCCCAAGCTCGGCGTGCTCGAAGACGAGGCTGGCTGGCAAGCCCACACCTTTGGGCTCTACTCCGAATTCTACGCCGACTTCGGCGACTACGAGGTCGTCCTCGACGTGCCCGCGGACTACACCGTCGGCGCCACGGGGGTGCGCGTGGGCGAGACCGCCAGCGAGGACGGGGCCCGCAAGCAGCTGCGCTACCGCGCGCAGATGGTCCACGACTTCGCCTGGGCCGCCGACCCCAACTTCGTCGAGCGCTGGGGCGAGTACGAGGGCATCCGCATCCGCCAGCTCCTCCAGCCCGATCACCTCGACAGCGCCCAGGCCCACCTCGACGCCCAGCTCGCCGCCCTCGCCAGCATGGAGGCCCGCTTTGGGCCCTACCCCTGGTCGACGATCACCATCGTCCACCCGCCCGCGTCCGCCAAGGGCGCCCAGGGCATGGAGTACCCGACCCTGTACACCACCTCGGATGTCGCCGAGAGCGACTGGATCCCCGAGGCCGTGCTCCGCGAGCGCCTGACCGGGGTCTTCACCACGATCCACGAGTACGGTCACCAGTACTTCCAGGGGCTGTTCGCGTCCAACGAGCACGCCCAGCCCTGGCTCGACGAGGGCATGAACACGGCCGCCAATCAGCTGGTCTACTGGGACGCCTACGGCGAGGACCCGTGGACGCTCGAGCTCCTCGGCCTGCCCTTCACCACCAAGGATCTGCTCAGCCTGTCCATGCTCCAGGCCGAGCGCGACACCATCGATCAGCCCGCCAGCAGCTGGGATCCCCTCGTCGAGTCCTATGGCGTCGACACCTATCAAAAGACCGCGGCGCTGATGCTCACGCTGCGCGAGCTCGTCGGCCGCGAGCCCTGGGATCGCGCCATGGCCCGCTACGCCGAGCAGGCTCGCTTTCGCCACCCCACGGGCGCGCAGCTCGAGGGCATCTTGGTCGACGAGATCGGCGGCGAGGACGGGCGCTTCGTCGTGGCCGCGGCCGGACCGTGGCAGCCCGAAGCTGTCGCGCTCGACGTTCAGGCGCTCCTCGACCAGGGCCTGCGCGAGGCCAGCGTGGCCGACTACCGCCTGCTCGCGGTCGGCAACCGCCGGCGCCTCGGCGACGCCGGCTGGCACCGGATCGAGGCCAGCGCCGCCGACGGAGCCGAGCAGCTCGAGGCCCTCGCCATGCCCGCCATGCCCTGGCCGTTCTCGACCTCCGCCAAGAGCGAGCCGCCCCCCGGCCTCGCGCTGACCCCCACGCCCGGCAACTGGGGGCGCAGCCCCGCCAAGCTCCCCGAGGAAGCCGTCGAGGGCTACGTGATCGTCCAGCGCCGCTCGAGCTTGCGCTTGCCCGTGGAGGTCCTCGTCGAATTCACCGACGGCGAGACCGTCACCGTGGCCTGGGATGGCCAGGCCGCGCACCACCGCTTCGACTTCCCTGGCCGCCGCGTACGCCGGGCGAGCCTCGATCCCGACTACCGCCTGCTCCTCGATCCCCGCCGCCTCGACAACGCGGCCGCGGCCCAAAACAGCGGTGAGGACCAGCCCGACGACGCCCTGGCCACCTGGGTGGGGGACATCGCCGAGGCCGCCGACCTCGCGGCCCTCGGCGCCCTGGGCATCTAAACCTCCGCCTGCGACCCATGCTCAGCACGACCAGCGCCAGCGACTCGGGCACCACCGAACACCCCGCCCGGCTCCTCCCCGCCCTCGGCCGAGTCCTGCGCGCGCCAGTCTTGGTCCTCGTGCTGTGGCTGCTCCAGCTGTTCGTCGCCAAGCTCATGGCCCTGGCCCCGCGCGTGGCCGCGTCCGCGTCCATGGGGCCCTGGCGGTGGTTCGTCGACGACCACCGCCTGCGCGCCATCGCCGAGCTCTTCGCCGACAACCCGGGCGTGGTCGCCTCCTTGGCGTTCAACACCCTGGCCAGCGCGATCCTGGCGGTCGTGTTTTGGCTCGTGGCCGCGCCGGCGCTGATCGTCCGCCTCAGCGGAGATCGAGCGCAGCGAGGGCCGAGCGCGCTGATCGGCGCGTGCGGGCGCCAGCTCGGGCCGATGATCACCCAGAGCGCCTACGGCCTGCTCTTTCGCGGGCTGTGGACCGGCCTGGCGCTGATCCCCCTGACCTTCCTCGGACCTTGGGCCGTGCCCCTCGCCGTGGTCATCGCCAGCTTCCCCGTGCTGGTCCTCGATCGCGCCCGAGTCGCCGTCGTCCTCGAGGGCGCCCGGCCCTACCACCCCATGACCTTCCTGCGCGCCGTCGGCCAGATCGCTCGGCGGCCGCGCTGGTGGCTGGGCGGCGCGGTGATCGACACCCTCAAGATCGGGATCGGCGTCGCCGCCCTGGGCCTGGTGATCAGCGCCAAGCTCGACGGCTCGGCGGGGCTGTGGATCGCCCGCGGCGCGGGGCTCGTCGCCGTGCTCGCGGGGATGTGGCGAATTGCCGTCGCCGTCGAGGCCTCGCCCGCGGGGCACCAGGCCCAGCAGCCGCGGCCAGACTCCCCCGAGGCCGACGCGGCGAGCTAGGAGCCCGTGGTGGAACCCAGCGCGGCTCCTCGCGCCGGGATTTTCGTCGAGGGCGCGAAGCCAAAACGCCGCTGTACCGGGCGTACTGCAAGTTTTGGCGACAAAGCCCTCGGCGAAAAGACCAAGCGAGGTGTCGTGTTGGGTTTCACCACGGGCTCCTAGTGTGCGCGGCAGAGGACCCCGCCCGCGAGCTCGCGCTCGTCCCAGACCTCGGCGCGATGTGGCGCGCCCGGAGACGACTCCAGGACCCGCTGATAGAGCACCCGCCAGCGCAACTCGACGCCACGCAGCGCGTCGGGCACGACCACCTGCACCTCGGCGAGGTCCCCCGCGTCGACGCGGTCATCGCCGACCTCGATCTTCACGGTCGCCCCCGAGCGCATGCGCTGCATCGCAAAGCGGCGGGCGAGGTAGCGCTCCTCGGACCAGCCCGGGCCCTCGACGCGGACGGCGAGGCGCCGAAAGAGGTCCCCAGTCGGGAAGTCGTGGCCGAGCGCCCGCGGGCGCAGCTCCACGGACACGCGCTCGGCCCCGGACTCCAACTCGACGCGCGCGGCCGAGATCGTCGCCGCGGCCGCGAACATCCGCGGCTCGTCGACCACGCGAAAGTCGTGGCTGCGGTGCACGGCTCCGCCCACGCCGACCGTCGGCGGCATGTGGCAGCCCTGACAGGGCTCGTGGCGCCGGGGCGAGCGCGCGTGCTCGCTGATCGTGCGCTGCATCAGCAGGCCCACCCCCTCGCGTCCCCTGCTCGGGAACGCGAACTCGTGGCAGCCGGCGCAGGCCTGGCTCGTCGCAAAGCCCGGCTCGCGGCGCAGGGCGTGGGGCATGCTCGGCTCATCGACGCCCGGCCCGGCGAGCAGCCCGTCCTCGCCGGGGATCAGGTGACAGCCCACGCAGCCGACCCCGAGCGCCGCACGGCGCGGATCCGCCTCGGCGCGCGGGTCCGCCTCGGGCACGTGGCAGCCGCGACAAAAGGCCGGCTTGGACTCGCGGGAGAGGGCCTCCTGGAACATCGGATCGTCGTGGGAGGCGTGGTGCAGCGAGCGCGACCACTCTTCGGCGATGTCGGCGTGACAGGTCTCGCAGCCCGCCTGGCTGGTCAGGCGATCGTCATCCCGCTCGGCCGTGGTCGGGCCGGGCATCGTCGCCGCGCGGCGCGAGCGAGCCTCGGCCACGCCCATGCCCAGCTCGACGCCCGGCTCCTGCGCGGCGCCAAAATCGAAGCGCAGGCCGAGCAAACCGGCGAGACACAGCGCGCTCAGTCCGAGCGAGACCCCGCAGCGCCGATATCGATCACATCCCCCCACAGCCAGCTCCTCGCCCGCCTACTTCTCCCCGGTCACGGCGACTCGCGCTCGGCGAGGATCCGTTCGTAGTCCGCCCTCGAGATCTGCAGCTCCTCGAGCGCCTCACCTGCAAAAAAGGCCTCCGCCAGCCCTGGCCGCACGAGCGCCTCGCTGACCTCATCCTCGGTCATGGGCACGATCCCCGGCTCGCCCAGCACCCGATAGCGCAGCGCCGTCCCGGCGTCGCGAGGCACGGGCCCTTCGTAACAGCCATCATCGAGGCGCACCCAGGGCTGACGCGTCTCTCGGTTCCAGCCATAGTCGAGCATGCGCAGATCCACCAGGCGGACGATCCGCTGGTCGCCGAGCATGAGCCACCGCCACGAGGGGTCCAAGCCCTCGGTGCCGACCTCCAGGTAGCGATCGGGGAGCCGGTAGAGCACCTTGCCGTTCGCAGGATCGATGGCGTACTTGGGGCGCTGGATGCCAGTGAAGAGCGCCGCCCCGTCCTGACGCCAGGCGACGTCGGAGGCCGGGTGGATCGAGAAGCTCGCGCTGCGCTCCTTGGTGGCCAGCGACCACAGCTCGAGCGTCTCCCCAAACACTCCCGCCAGGGTCTGGCCGTCGGGGCTGATCCCAACCAACCCGTCTGGCTCGGGCAGCGAGAGCGCCACCTCTCCCGTGCTCGGCGTGACCAGCTCGAGCTCACCTTGCATGGTGTTCAACCCCAGCACGCCGTGCGCCTCGCCGAGGGCGACCTGGGCGAAGTTGGCGACCCCCGCGCGGGTGTAGCCGATCGCGCCGCTGCGGGGATCGACGACCATCAGGCGCCCGTCCGGGGAGAGGATCGCCAGCGCCCCGGAGCGCAGCCAGCGAAACTCCGAGTTGGGGTCGACGGCGAAGTTGTGGAGCACCTGGCCAGGTCGCCCATCTCGCCCGAGGACCCCGGGCTCGACCACCGCCAGACCCTGGCCACAGTCAGCGAGCACCAGCTCGGCCCGCGGCCCCGCCTCGACGCGCTCGCAGCCAGCCAGGGGCAGGAGTTGGCTGTGACAGGCCTCGCCGATGCACCCGTGGTACTCGGCCAGCGCCAGGCCTGCGTGCGCCGACAACAGCTCGACATGGGCCGCGTCGAGCTCATCGGGCCTCCAGCCCCCGAAGATCTCCACCCGCGGCTCCGCGGTCATGGCCACCCAGCCGCAGGTCTCCTTCCAGTCGGCCCCGATCTCGACGTAAGTCCCCAGCCAGGTCGTGGCCACATCGCTGCGCCACCGGCCCTCGCGCTGCTCCTCCCAGGCCCCGTCGGACTCCGGGCTCCACTCGCCCAAGCTGCGCTGTGTCGACGCCGCCCCCGTCGCCACGGCCACCAAGGAGCCGCCCCCATTGACCCGCGGATCCGGGCTCTCCTCGACCACGAAGACCCAGCGCAGCTTTGGGTCACGTCGAAATTCGACGACGCTCGCGCTGGTGTAGACCCGCGGCTCGGAGATCAGCTCCCCGCCCTCGGGCCAGCGGTAGAGCGAGATGAAGCCACCGTCGACCGTGCTCTCCCCCTCCTCGTCCTGCTCGTAGCCGACCTCGCAAGCCCACGCGGCCCCTCTGATCTCACTACAGAGCAGCTCGGTTTTGCCCGTCAGCGCGACGACGATCCCCTCGTCGTTCCAGGCCACCCACATGTCGCGGAGATCGTCCACGTCCCCCACCACCGGCAAGAGCGCCCGATCCAGGCGCTCCCCCGCGTCCGCGTCCCAGATCTCGACGGCCAGCGGATCGGTCGTCAGCGCGACCAGCCGCCGGCCATCGGGCGCCCAGTCCACGCCCATGAGCCACCCCAAGGCCAGCGAGAGCGTGCCCAGCTCGGTCTCCCCCGCGGCGTCGAGGATCCAGATCTCGTCGCCGGCTGCGTCGGCGAGCCGCCCCTCGCTGCCCCCTCTCACCGGGGGGGGGAGGTCGTCGTCGTCCACGACCTCCCACAGCTCACAGGGCGTATCCTCGTCGGGCCTGACCCTGCTGACGTCGACCAGCGCGCCGCTGTCGAGATCCCATTGGGCACAGCAGAAGAGCTCCTTCCCGCACAGCGCCTCGGTCTCGATCTCCGCGGCGATGCGCCGCGAGTCCGGCGAGAACACCCACTCGTCCGGGTGCGGCGGCGTCATCTGCGGGACGGGCAGCAAGGTCAGCGACTCCCCCTCGTCGGGCTGCTCCTCGCTTTCCTCGTCTTTGTTCCCGGCGCTCTCTGAGCCGGGGTCCGCGGGCGAGACGCTCTGATCGCGCTTGCACGCCCCCACGAGGAGAAGCGCGAAGACTGGAGTGCACAGCCAGGTATGTCGCATGCCCGGGAGTCTACTCCCGCCGCCCGAGGACTTCAGCCGTCGCCCCCGCCCCTGCGAGCCAAGCTCTGGCCCCCCCGCGCCGAACGACCGAGCGCTGCCTCGGTGCACCGCGCGTCAAAGCGCGAGCGCGTCGGCGATGCGCACCGCCGCACGACCGTCACCAAAGATCTCGCGCCCCTCGCCCGTCCCCATCCTCGGCTCGGCGTCGAGGATCCGCGCCGCCGCGGCGAGGATCAGCTCGGGGTCGTGGCCCACGACCCGGCTGTCGCCCGCGGCCACGGACTCGGGACGATCGCTGCGCGGGCGCACGATCAGCGCCGGCACACCCAAGGTCGCGGCCTCCTCCTGCACGCCGCCGCTGTCGGTGATCACCAAGGCGGCGCGGCGCAGCAGGCCGACGAAGTCCAGCGGATCCAGGGCCGGGATCCGCCGCACGGCGCTGCCAACGAGGGCAGCGTCGACGGCCGCGCGGATGTCCGGGTTCGGGTGGATCGGCATGAGCAGCTCGACGCCACCCAGGGCCGCGACCTCGCGCAGCGCCGCGCAGATGTCCTCGAGCGGCCCATCGATCTGCTCGCGGCGGTGGACCGTGGCCACGACCAGGCGCCGCGGTGGCTGCCCGGCGTTGGCGGAGCCGAGCGCGTCGATCGAGACGCCGTGGGCGGCGAGGCGCTCGTCGAGCGCGCGCCTGGCCGCGGGCGCCTGGGCCTCGCGCTCGAGCCAGCGCAGGGCGTCGACGCCGGTGTTGCCGGTGACCTGCACCCGCTCGGGGGGATGGCCCTCGCGCAGCAGGTTCTGGCGCGCGCTCTCGGTGGGCGCGAACAGCCAGCGCGCCAGCTGGTCGACCATGCGCCGGTGCTGCTCCTCGGGGAAGGGCGCGAAGGGGTCTCCGCTGCGCAGCCCAGCCTCGACGTGGGCTACGGGCACCCGGGCGTAGTAGGCCGCCAGCGCCCCCGCGAGGGTGCTGGTGGTGTCGCCCTGGACCACGACGACGTCGGGCCGAAAGTCGGCGATCACCGGGCCGAGGGCGGTGATCGTGCGGGCGAGGAGCGCGGCGGGATCCTGGCCGGGGCGCATCAGATCCAGATCGCAGTCGGGCACCAGGCCAAAAGCACGCAGAGCGTCGTCGAGCAGCTCGCGGTGCTGGCCGGTGGCGCACAGCCGGACCTGGAAGCTGGACCGTCGGGCAGCGAGCTCGCGGACCAGCGGCGCGAGCTTGATCGCCTCCGGTCGGGTGCCGAGCACACACAAGACCTTGCGGGGGGAGGTGGGCATCCTTGAGGTATTTCGGACTGGGGCTGGGTTCAGGCCGGGGTCAGGCCGGGCTCGACTCGCGGCTCGAGCGGGCGCGAACCGTGAACTGGCTCAGCTTGGTGCTGAGGAACTTGTCCATCACGCTCTCTTGACGGCCGGCGAGGACCCGGCGCGCGACGTGGACGAGGCGCTGGGGGCGTCGAGCATACGCCAGGGCGTAGAAGCTGAGCAAAAAGCCCATCTGCAGGGCCGCGAGCTGCTCCGCGCTCCAGCGCGGGTGCACACTGCGCGTGGCCCCGGCCGAGCGCAATAACGAGCCATAGAAGTAGCGCTCGTCGTGGATGACCACGCCCTGCTCGAGCAGGCGATCATACTCCTCGCTGCCCGGGTAGGGCGCGAAGACCATGACCGCCGCCGTGTCGAGGCCGTCGAGGGCGAGCTGGAGCACCAGGCGGTAGGTCTCGAGCAGCTCCGCGGGGCCCTCGTGCGGGAAGCCGATCACGATGCTCGCGTGGGTCGTGAGCCCGGCCTCGATGGCGGCCGCGAGCGAGGCCCGCAGGCGCGGGAGCTTGACCTTCTTGTGGATGCGCTCGAGGGTCCGCGCCGAGCCGCTCTCGGGCGCGTAGCAGAAGTTGCGGACCCCCGCGCGGTACAGCCAGGCCGCCGCCTCGGCGTCGACGGCCTCGGAGCGCGTCCCGCTGGGCAGCTGCACGCTGACCGCCAGCCCGCGATCGATCATCGCCTTGGCGAACTCGATCATCCAGTCCTTTGTCAGCATCGCCGTGAGGTCGTTGAGGTCGACGTTGGTGATGCGATAGCGCTCGACGTAGCGGGCGATCTCGTCGACGACCAGAGCCGGGCTGCGCCGCAGGTAGCGGGTCGTCCACATCTGCGGCGAGGAGCAGAAACTACAGCGATAGGGGCAGCCGCGGCTGGTCAGCAGCGGCATCGAGCGCCCGCGATCCACCCCGCCGCTGCGCCGGCGATCGAGGTAGGCGTCGACCGGAAAGAGCGACCAGGCCGGCTCGGGGAGGCTGTCGAGATCCTCGATCCGCGCCCCCAGCCCCGTGCTCCGCGGCGTGCCCGAGGCGTCGCGGTAGGCCACGCCGGGCACGCTCTCGCAGCCGCGCCCCTCGGCCCAGGCCCGCAGCAGCGCGACGATGGTCCGCTCGCCCTCGCCGAGCACACAGCACTCGATCGCCGCGCAGTCGCCGAGCATGTGCGCCCAAAAGGATGTCGCGTTCTCTCCCCCGATGACGATCCGCGCCTTGGGGTAGCGCTGCTTCAGGGCCACGGCGAGGTCGCGCAGCAGCGGCCACTGGTGCAGGAACATGTTGGAGATCCCGATCACCTCGGCCGCGGGATCCACGGCGCCGACGATCTGCGGGATCGTCAGGCCGGTGACCTCGAGCGGACCGGCCTCCGTGTGCCGGGTGATCGAGGTCTCGAAGCCGGCGCCGGTCGCGTCGACGATCTGGATCGGGTGCCCCGCCGCGATCAAAGCCGCCGCGATGTAGGCCAGACCCAGAGGCGGGACGGCGCCGTAGTAGCTGAGGCTGCGCGGCGCCGTGATCGTCGGCAGGTTAATCAGCGTGACCCGGGCATGGTCGCCGCCACCCTCGGGTCGGCGGATCTGGACGAGGTCGACGGGCTGGTTCAACGCGCGCTCCTGGATCCCACGATATCACCGACTCGAGCCGTCCCCATCGCCTCATCTCGGCCACCGAGAGTTCGGTAATGGCGACTTCATCTCACATTTTACGACATCATGCTCGGCCGCCGATGAACAGCGATGAACACCGAGCTTTCGGTGACCAGCACGGCGCGCGATCACCCCGATGCCAGCCCACCGAGATTGCGGTGAGTGCTTGTAGAGCTGCAAATCCGCCCCATCCGGTGCACACTGACGCGAGATGCCCGCCTCCGCGCGCGAGCTCGAGGACGACCGCCAGCTCCCCCTGCGCGTCGGCGTCGAGATCCCCGACACCGACGCCGAGGGCCCCGGGCGGCGCTACGCGGTGTGGGTGCAGGGCTGCCCGATGCGCTGCCCCGGCTGCTGCAACCCGGAGCTGCTGCCCTTCCGCGGCGGGGCCGAGACCACGGCTGGAGATCTCCTCGATCGCATCCTCGCGGCCCGAGCTCGCAGCGCCCAGGCCGGCGCGCCCCTCGAGGGGCTGAGCCTGCTCGGGGGTGAGCCCTTCGCCCAGGCCGAGGGCCTGGCCCCGGTGGCCGAAGCTGCCCGCGCCGCGGGGCTCTCGGTCATGATCTACAGCGGCTTCACCCTCGAGGAGCTGCGCGCCCAGATCGCCGCCGGCACGCCGGGCGTGGCTCGGCTGCTCGCGGCCACGGACCTGCTCTGCGACGGCCGCTACGAGCGCGCGCAGCCCGACGACACCCGGCGGTGGATCGGCTCGAGCAACCAGCGCCTGCACTTCTTGAGCGAGCGCCACCACCCGGCGCAGCCCTGCTTCTCGGCCGGCGAGACCGTCGAGCTGCGCCTGAGCGCCGAGGGCGAGCTGACCATCAACGGCTGGCCGTGGGGGCGAGGGCTGCCATGAGCGCGCGAGCTGGGCAGCCCCCCCGCGTGGCCAAGAGCGAGGCCGAGCTCCTCCACCTCGCGCGAACCGTGGTCGACCACCGTGGCCAGCGCTTCTCCGTGGTCCTCCGCCAGACCCACGTGCCCATCGAGACCATCGGGCCCACGGCCATGGTCCTGCTCCAGCAGACCCTCGCCCGCGGCCTGGGCATGGCGCTGATGCGCGCCGGCGGCTGGCAGCGGCGGCGCAGCCTCGACGCGGCCGGCCTGCCCGCGCGCGGCCGCCTGTGGGAGCGCCACCCAACGCTCCCGCCCCTGCGCCTGTCGGCGGCCAGCTTTCGCCTGCTGACCTGGATGCACGCCGAGAACGTCACCCGGCCCAAGCGCGCCCTCGCCCACGAGCCCAGCGAAGACGGACACGCCGCGAGCATGGCCGACGAGCTCCTGCGCATGCTCGCCGCCGAGCGCATCGTCGAAGCCGGCGGGCGCCTGCGTCAGCCGGCCTTCATGCGCTCGCCCCTGTGCCAGCTCGCCTTCCCCGATCACATGATCGACACCACCCGCGCGTCCGGCCTGCCCGAGATCGACTTTGGCCCGCTGGTCACCGGCGAGGGCGCCGTGCTGCTCGAGGCGATCCAGCCGTGGCTGGCCGCGCGCTGGGTCGAGATGGAGCGGCAAAAAGGCGGCATCGAGGACCTCGACGAGATGATCCAGCTCGGCGGCGCCCAGTCCCAGGTGCTGCGCGGCCTGTTCGCGGCCATCGACGCCGCCGAGCCGGCCCGCCGCGACCTCGCGAGCTTCGTCGCCGAGGCCGGCCAGACCCTGCTGGATCCCAGCGGGCCGCTGGCCGCCCTCCACGCCCAGGATCGTCGCTGGTGGACGCGCAGCCTCGAAATGCGCGCCTCCCTGTCCGCGCGCCAGCGGGCGTTCACGGCTTCCGCCGCGTTCTTGCGGGCCCTCGGTGTGCTCGGTGACTGGCTCACCCAGGCCGGCCTGGTCGCTCACTTCGACGAGGACTACGACGCCGCCCAGCTGCTCTTGTCCGAGTGGCGTTTCTTACACGCCCGCGCGCCCGAGCTCGACGGCGACACCCAACCCGCGAGCCTGCTCGAGCGCGCCCGCACCCTCACCGCGGCCATCGAGTCGCTACACTCCCTTGGAGCCCAGCCATCATGAGCCGCGCCTACCGCATCCGCATCTCCGAGTCGCTTCGTCGCCACGTCACCGTCGACGACGGCATCCAATCGACCCTCGAGATCCTCGACATCCTGCCCCGGGAGCAGACCGCGGCCTTGCTCGCGGCAGAGCTCGCGGCCGCCGGCTTCGAGGAGCGCGAGGACGGCCAGTGGGTGCGCAGCGACGAGGACGGCGTCGAGGTCCGCATCGACCCCGTCGAGGGCACGGTCACCGTGGGCGCCGGGACCAGCGAGGCGCTCGAGCTCGAGCGTGAGCGCGTGGTCTCGGCCTGGGCCGAGAACGACGCCTCGACCCGCGAGCGCGGCAAGGAGGCCCTGCGCGCCGAGCTCGAGGCCGAGGTCGACGAACGCACCAAGGCCCTCCAGGCCGAGGTCACCCGCAAGCTCGAGGGCAAGCTCGGCGACCTGCGCCAGGAGCTCGACCGGATCAGCAACAAGGTCACGGCCGAGGCCCTCAAGCGCAAGGCCGCGTCCATGGGCGAGGTCCAGGAGATCAGCGAAGACCCCGAGAGCGGCTCGCTGACCATTCGCGTGAAGATCTGAGCGCAGATGACTCGCCTCGTCCCCGAAGCCCAACTCCCCGACGAGCTCAGCCCGATGGCCGCCGTCGAGGCCGCCTACCCCGACGCGCTCAGCCGCGCCAGCGCGGCCCTGGTCCGCGGCCTGCCCGTGCTGATCGAGTGCGACAAGGGCCTGGCCAGCTACTTCTACGCCTGCCTGCGCGGCCGCCTGCGTCGCCAGCAGATCCGCTGCAACTACATCGACGGCCGCGGCCAGCCCCAGCCCGGGCAGATGCCCATGGGCCTGGTCCAGACCATGCTCGTCCAGCTGCGCGACGCGGTCCGCGGAGGCACCCACGGCGAGGACGAAGAGCGCCGGGTCATGGTCCTCCCGCACCTCGACCTGCTCACGACCTCGAGCGGGGCGCTGACCTCCGAGGCCCGCGAGGTCGTCGCGCTGCTCTACGAGAACCCCAACATCTTGTGGCTGGGCTTCCGCGACCCCTCGTTTCAGGTCCCGCGGGTGATCGCCAACCTCTTTCAGCACAAGATCGCCCTGGTCGGCGTGGCTCGCGAGCGCCTCGCCCACCTGGTCTGCAAGCGAGAGTCTCGCAAGCTCGGCCGCGAGCAGGGCTTCGATCTCTACAAGCTCTACAAGCGGGTCTCGGGCGTGCACGCCGTGCGCCTGCGCCAGCTGCTCGCCTCGCTCGAGGGCGAGGACTACCCCGAGGATCCCAGCCCCGTGTGGGCGCAGATCCGCGCGGCGACCTTGGAGGGCGAGCTCTCCGTCCCCGAGCTCTCCCTCGACGCGGACATCGGCGGCTACGCCGAGGTCAAGCGCAAGATCCAGGCCGACATCCTCGACATCATCTCGCGCAAGGAGGCCCTCGACGACCCCGCCGAGATCGCCCGCATCGAGGCGCTGATCCCCCGCGGGATGATCTTCTGGGGCCCCCCCGGCACCGGCAAGACGCTCTTCGCCAAGGCCATCGCCTCGGCCCTGGGCGCCGCCGTGCAGATCGTCAACGGCCCCGAGCTCAAGAGCCGCTGGGTCGGCGAGAGCGAGGAGAACCTGCGGCGGATCTTCATCCAGGCCCGGCAGAGCGCCCCCGCGCTGATCGTCTTCGACGAGCTCGACTCCTTCGCCGCCCAGCGCGGGACCTACACCGGCTCCGGGGTCGAGCACTCCATGGTCAACCAGCTGCTCACGGAGATGGACGGCTTTCGCAGCAACGAGATGGTGTTCGTGATCGGCACCACCAACTACGTCGAGTCCATCGACTCGGCGCTGCTCCGCCCCGGTCGCTTCGAATTCCACCTCCACATCCCCTACCCCAAGGCCGAGGACCGCGAAGCGATCCTGAAGATCTACGACGCGCGCCTGGGCCTGCGCATGAGCGCCGCGGCCCTGACCCACGCCGTGCGCCAGACCGGCCACCCGATCGAGGGCAGCGACGCCTACACCGGGCGGTGGAGCGGCGACCACATCCAGGCGCTGTGCCGGGCCATCGCCCGCGACCGCCTGCGCACCGGCCGGGACGACGCCACCGAGATCGAGGACATCGAGCGGGCGCTGACCGCCAACCTCGACCTGCCCAAGCTGACCCCCGACGAGGAGCTCGTCGTCGCCACCCACGAGTGCGGCCACGCCATCGTCGCCCTGCACACCGAGCACTCCCCGGCCATCGACCGGATCTCGATCCGCGGCGACCTGACCGGCGCCCTGGGCTTCGTGCGCTACGCCGACCCGGCCCACAAATACGTGATCACCCACGCCCAGCTCGTCGACGCCATCGCCACATTGTTCGGCGGGCGCGAGGCCGAAGAGGAGCTGCTCGGCCGGCTGACCATCGGCTCGGGCCACGACCTCGAGCGCGCCACCGACATCGCCCGCGCCCTGGTCGAGAGCTACGGCATGAACCCCTCGGGCGCCCTCGAGATCCGCGCCTTCCACGACGACGAGCGCCTGTCCGAGCACACCCGCCACGGCCTCGACGAAGCGATCCGCGCCCTGCTCGAGCGCGAGCGCGCCCGGGCCCGCTCGATCATCGCGGCACACCGCGACGAGCTCGAGGCATTGCGCGATCTGCTGCTGAAGCAAAAGGTCATCGACGCCCAGACCATGCGCAGCCTCGTCCCCGACGCCAAACGCGAGCCCGAGGCTCCCCGCGAGCAGTGAATGCCAGCTGACTCGACTCGACTCGACTCGACTCGACCCGAATGGGCTGTCCCTCAATGCCGAATTTGGCGACATGAAGCCATCGTAAACATGCGCATTCATCGATTCGCCAACTGACAGCCCAGCGCCCCGACCGATAGACTGGCGAGATGCTGTCCTTGCCGGGTCGAAAGGTCATCTGGTCGATCCTGGCCCGGCGCGCCGCCGCGGGAGAGCTCCGCTGGCTGGCCAGGGTCGCCAAGATCGGCGTGCAGCTCAAGCTCGAGGGCCTGCGGCGCAGCGGCCGGGCCCCGAGCCCGATCATGGCCGCGATCGTCGTGACCAAAAACTGCAACCTCCGCTGTCCGATGTGCGAGCTCCCCGAGCGCCACCGGCTCGCCCCGAGCAGCGTCGACACGGCCACCTGGCTCCACGTCATCGACGAGCTCGCGGACCTCGGCACCATCGGGCTGAGCCTCACCGGCGGCGAGCCGACCCTGCGCTCGGACATCTTCGAGCTGCTCGCCCACGCCCGCGCCCGCGGGCTCATCGTTGCGATCAACACCAACGCGCTCCCCCTCCACGGCGAGCGACTCGAGCGCTTCTTGGCCTGCCCGCCAGACAACGTCAACATCTCCATCGACAGCGGAGATCCGGCGGTCAACGACCGCCTGCGCGGCGGCAAGCGGGTCCTCGAGCGGACCCTCGAGCGGATCGCCATGCTCGCCGAGGCCCGGGCCCGCCGCGGCCTGCAATTCAAGATCACCGTGGTCTCCGTGCTCAGCGACGACAACCTCGACGACCTCGACGCCCTGTTCGAGGCCGTCGCGCGCAGCGGCGCAGACCGCCTCGGGCTGATGCCCCTCCACGAGGTCGGCGACGGCGTCCTCGAGGTCGCCCGGGCCAGCGCCGACACCCGCGCCCTCGACCGCCGCCTCGCCGCGCTGTCCGCCAAACACGCGCTCCCCCTCGAGAACAGCCCGGCCTACCTCGCCGGCTTTCACGCCAGGATGAGCGGAGGGCGCAGCTGCAATACACGCTGCAACGCCGGCTATACGAGCCTGATCATCGGCCCCGACCTGCGCATTTATCGTTGTTGGCCATATTTCGAAAAACAGGCCGCTCTGCGCACCTGGGACGTCGACACCCAGCGCCTCGGCCAGCTGTGGAACGACGAAACACAAAGACATGATCGCCTCGCAGCCCTCGGCTGCGATGCGTGCTACTGGAACTGTCACTGGGAGCTCAACCACACCCTGGAGGTGTGAATGACGGCTCCTCCGCGGGCCCCCCATCCATGAAACTCAGCGCGCTGGTCCCGCTCGGGCTCCGTTTCGTCAAGGCCCGCGCGACCGGTGATGGCCTGCCCCTCTCGGTGATCTTCGAGGTCACGCAGCGCTGCAACCTGCGCTGCAAGTACTGCTCGATCTGGGCAGACCCGCCGCCGGAGCTCTCGCTCGCCGAGATCCGCCCGCTGGTCACCGAGATGGCCGCCGCCGGCGTCCAGACCGTCAGCCTCGTCGGCGGCGAGCCCTTCTTGCGCGACGACCTCGAGGACATCGCCGACGCCTTCACCCGCGCCGGCATCCGCGTGGCCGTGTGCACCAACGGCTCGGGCTTCGCCGAGCGCATCGCCGCCCTCCCCGGCCTGGTCTTCCTCGCCATCTCCCTCGACGGCCTGCGCCCGACCCACGACAGCCTGCGCGGCCGGGGCAGCTTCGACGCCGCCCTCGACAGCCTGCGCGCCGGAGTCCGCCGCGGCGTCGAGTCCCTGGCGACGATCACGATCACCCGCCAAAACCTCGACGTCCTGCCCGAGGTCCTCGCCCTCGCCAAGGCCGAAGGCTTTCGCCTCAACTTCCAGCCGGTCATGAACCTGCGCTACGCCTCGGGCCGCGTCGACGCGCTCACCCCCTCGCGGGCCGAGCTGCGCGCCTTCATGTCGGAGGTGATCGCCGCCAAGCAAGCCGGGGCCGCGATCTTTGGCTCCGTCGACATGCTGCGCTTCATTCGGGACAATTGGCAGCCTGGTGGCGGCTTTCACCAGGACATTGGGCGCAGCGACGCCTCGCATGTCGGCAAGGTGCCTTGCCATGCGGGGCGGTTCTTTTGTGCGCTCGGATCCGAGGGCACGCTCTCGCCTTGCGAGCTGCTCGGGATGCCGAGCGCGGCGCTGCCGAACGTGCGTGATGCTGGGTTTGAGGCGGCGTTTCGAGCGTTGCCGGCTCCGCGCTGTGCGGGGTGTTGGTGTACGCCTTATTTGCTGCGGAACATGGCGACGAGCATGCGGCCTGGGGCGATTGCTCAGGTGTTGCGGGTGATGATGATGGAGGGGGCGTAGGGAGGCAGTTCGGGGGATTGCGCGAGTGCTTGCTGGAACGGGGCCGCCCTCGAACGAGGGCGGAAGGCCCCCCAATCGGAGCCGGACTCGGTGACGTAGGGGGTGTCCTCGCTTCAACGGGGCCGCCCTCAAACGAGGGCGGAAGGTGGCGCCCGACCGCCTACACCTACCACGGCGACAAATCGCTTCAACGGGGCCGCCCTCAAACGAGGGCGGAAGGTGCGCTTGGCGATCTCGACGTCGCGGTCGCTGGGGGCGCTTCAACGGGGCCGCCCTCAAACGAGGGCGGAAGGCTATCGAAGAAGAGGATCGGATCGTCGTCAACGTCGCTTCAACGGGGCCGCCCTCAAACGAGGGCGGAAGGGTAGTGGACCTGGCGAAGGAATCGGCGGTTGACGTGCTTCAACGGGGCCGCCCTCAAACGAGGGCGGAAGGCTGGGCCACCGACGCCAAGGGCAACGTGATCACGCGGCTTCAACGGGGCCGCCCTCAAACGAGGGCGGAAGGAGGACTTCGCCGTGGCGATTGCTGCGGCGGAAAGCCGGCTTCAACGGGGCCGCCCTCAAACGAGGGCGGAAGGTCGACCCTCAAGGGAGCGAGGCGGCCGAGCCGCTGCTCGCTTCAACGGGGCCGCCCTCAAACGAGGGCGGAAGGGTCGCTCTCACTCTGAGCCGTCGGCCCGGACGAGAGGCTTCAACGGGGCCGCCCTCAAACGAGGGCGGAAGGCAGTACTGGGAACACTGGGTAGACGTGTCCACAGATCCCGAGCTTCAACGGGGCCGCCCTCAAACGAGGGCGGAAGGCGAGGCGCACCTCCTACTTCGGGGGCCGGACGCCACGCTTCAACGGGGCCGCCCTCAAACGAGGGCGGAAGGCTTCAAGCGCTCCGCCACCTCCTGGGGTCCAGATGCGCTTCAACGGGGCCGCCCTCAAACGAGGGCGGAAGGATCCGAAGCACCACCTAACTCCATACGCCATTTGCGGCTTCAACGGGGCCGCCCTCAAACGAGGGCGGAAGGTAGTGCTTTGCGGCGTCTACTCCGGCGGCGGGGAGCTTCAACGGGGCCGCCCTCAAACGAGGGCGGAAGGCAAAACCGCAGAGTGCTACCTCGTTGACGCGCAGTAGCTTCAACGGGGCCGCCCTCAAACGAGGGCGGAAGGCCGACAGAAGGTTCCTCAAATGAAGCCACAGCCACAGGCTTCAACGGGGCCGCCCTCAAACGAGGGCGGAAGGCTCCAGCGGTCGGGAGAAGGAAAGCGGTCGCGGGAGTCGCTTCAACGGGGCCGCCCTCAAACGAGGGCGGAAGGATCGAAGAGAAGTACGGCAAATGCAAAGGATGGAAAGCCCGCTTCAACGGGGCCGCCCTCAAACGAGGGCGGAAGGCCGCGTTGACTGGGGTCAATGTCGTCCAGCACATCAAAAGCTTCAACGGGGCCGCCCTCAAACGAGGGCGGAAGGATAAGCTTACAGGGGATGTGACGTTGATTGATCTGCTTCAACGGGGCCGCCCTCAAACGAGGGCGGAAGGAAGTCCAGTCGATGCTGGACAGAGCCGGCAAGGGGCTGCTAGCTTCAACGGGGCCGCCCTCAAACGAGGGCGGAAGGCGCCGCCGCCAAGAAGAGGAAGAGGCGGCGAGGCAAGGGGCTTCAACGGGGCCGCCCTCAAACGAGGGCGGAAGGGGCTATTTTCTAACCCCATGAAATTACAAGCTTTCTCAGGCCTTTTGCACGCAGGGCGATTTCGCGCGTGGGTGAACCCCGTTCATGTGTCTCTCTTCAATTTTCAAACAGCCCGCCACACCCACCTCAGACCCCGAATTCGTCATTTTGCACGCAAGACCGGGGTTTCACTGCGCCCAACCCCGCGTGCGACGAACCTACACTTCATACCCCAGATCCAATCTCACCGAACACGAGAATAATCACAATAAATATACCCATAGGACAACTCAACAATTCACCCACTCGTCCGCAGGCTCGGCGTCCACCTACTCGAGCCACCGTGGCCGTGGCCGTCGACGCTGAGCGCCACCTCCTCCACCGCAGGATCCAGCAGCACCAGCCGCGACGAAGGCGAGAGAAAGAGAAGCTCGAACCCAAGCCGGCTGAAGACCACATTGGCGAGCGCGCCGGGAGGCTCCCAGCCAACGAGCAGGCCCAAGGTGATCCGCTCGGCACGCTCGACCTCCTCGCCGCCATTCGCTCACAAACTATTTTCGGCGCCACCTGATCCAGCGGTCTGGCCTGGTCACTGTGGCGACGATGGCCAAGCAAACATTCACCGTCACCTGCGTGAAGCGCAGCGAGAACGGGAGCATCTCTCACCTCGGAAATGCCCGAGAGACACACTCCCTCGCCACCGCCAGGCGCAACATCGAACGCGGCGAGCTCAGCTACCGAGTCGGCTCCTTCCTCGGCCCCGAGGTCCAGGTCGTCACACAGACAAATGGCGACTGGTACCTGCGCAGCGACCCCGACGACGAGACCTGCAACAACCTCGGCGATCTCCAGGAGTGCCCATGAGACTCCTCAAGAAGCTCCAGCACCGCGTCGGCGTGGCCCTGAGCCCGCAGGAGCACTACACCCGCGCCTTCTCCCAGGGCGTGCTACTCGGCCGGGACAAGTACGCCGCCGCGGCTCAGCTCTTCGAGCAGGCCGCCCGCCACGCTGGCCAGGCCCAAGACGCCGGGCTCCAGCGTCGCGCCAACGCCAACGCGCTGCTCTATGGCTTCCTGGCCGGCGGCTCGCCGCAGACCCTCTCTCCCCTCCTCCAGGCCCTCGACGGTCTCGACGACATCGAGCAGATCGGCTCGCAGGCGGAGTTCGTCGACGCCAAGGCCCTGCACCACGAGCTCGCCGCTCGCCTGGCGGAGGCGACCATCGCGGTGCTCGATCCCAGCGCGCACCTCGAGCGGGCTCGCCACCACCGCGGCGCGGCCCGCTACTTCGAGGCCATCGGCGGCCAGGCGCTGATCACCTACGCCCACCGCCCCGACAGCCTGGGCATCGAGCGCGCCGACCTGCGCAGCTTCTTCCACGACGGTCAGGCGCGCTACCACGAGGCCCTCGACCAGGCGCACACGGACCCCGAGGCCGCCGCCGACGCGATGAACGAGGCCCTGGTCGCGCTGCTCCAGGCCCCCGCCAAGGACCAGCAGCAGGCCGCGGAGCGCTGGCTCGAGCGGCTCAGGACCCAGCGCAGCTGCTGGTCCTGCGGGCGCGAGTTTTTGGGCGCCGAGCTCCACTATCACCACGTCCCGGCCACGGTCCGCGGCTATGTGGTCGAGGTCTTGCGCCGCGCCGGCCACGACCTCGCCAGCGTCGATCTCTCGAGCCAGCGCGTGGTGCTGTGTGCGACCTGCGGGACGATGGTCCAGACCATCGCCGACGCCCAGGCCGTGCGCCGCGTGACCGAGCTGCGCGCCGAGGTCGAGGCCCAATTCGCAGGGCTCCAGCACCAACTCGCGGGGCTCGAGCGCCGCGTCAACGCGCTCTCGGTGCGCTGATCCGATCCCCGCAATTCGTCACCAGCCTCGTCGAGGAGATTCCCCATGCAGATGCAGACCATGGAGCTTCGTTGTCCCTACTGTCGCGCGGCCCAGAGCTACGCCGGCGCCGGGCATCACACCTGCGAATATTGCCTGCGCGGCTTCACGGCCGTCGACGCCAACCAGGCCGCGAGCCAGGCCTCCGCGCGAGCCGAGGCCTGGCTGCGCGAGCGCGTGGGCGGCAGCACCGACGCGGAGGTCGTCGATCAGGCCAGCCGCGGCTACATCTTCCGCGAGCGCATCTTGCCCGAGCTGCGCCGAGACGCGGCCAGGGCCCGCGAGGGTCTCGGCGCCTGGCTTCAGACGCCGCTGATCTTGCCCGAGCTGGCCCGCGCCCACGCTGGCGCGCCCCACCCCCTGCTCGCCCACGCCGGGCGCGTGCAGCAGCTCGTCGAGCTGCGCGGGCGCCTCGAGCATCGCTCCGTCCGCGGCTTCGCGGTCGACGAGGCCGCCCGCGACGAGCTCGATCACCTCGACATCGCCCTCGACGAGCTGATCCACCAGCTCAACGTGGTCGGCGCGACGGAGCGCGGCGGCCCCGAGGGCTGGGCGGCCGTGCGCACCAACCTCGAGGCCCTCGCCGAGCGCGACCGGCCCAAGCACGAGGGCGACGACCTGAGCGCCCTCGCCCGTGAGCGCTGGCAGCTGCTCGCCGCCCTCGCCCGCCACAGTGAAGACTGCGCCAACGGGACCCACCCGCCCAACCAAGTCGAGGCCGTCGAGGCCCTCGCCGTCGGCCTCGACGGCCTCGCCAAGCGCTTCAACGAGCGCAAGCCGCCCTCCGTCGAGGCTCGCGCCACCGCCCTCGCCGTCGAGGCCGAGGCCCGCGGCGCCCGGACGCTCGCGCGCTGGCTGAGCAGCCGCGCCCGCCTGCCCGGCGCGCGCGAGCGCCCGCTCCCCGAGCTCTACCAAGCCGTGATCCCCTCGATGCCCGCCGGCGTCGACCCCCAGTCCGCCGCGGACCTGCTCGAGAGCTGGGCAGGCCTGGCCGCCGTCTCCCGCCAGGAGAGCCCCGCCTTCGCCCTCGACGACTTCGGCTGGGTCGAGGCCTGGGCCACCTCGCACTGCGCCCGCAAGCGCCTGGGCCTGTTCGGTGACGAGGAGAGCGTGGCGAGCATCACCCCCTTCTTGCTGCCGATGTGGGTCGCCTCGCTCGGCTACTCACAGCACAGCAAGAGCCTGCTCGGCGGCGGCGTCGAGCAGCGCGCCCTCGCCTTGCTCGACGCCACCGCTCGCCTCAACCCGCCGCTGACGGTGCTCGGCTCGCCGCCAGAGCCCCTGCGCGCGGCCCTGACCCACCCGATCGGGGTGCGCACCGCGACCATCGCCCTGCCCGCCACGACCCAAGGCGAGGCCCTGGCGGGCTTTCGCCAGGCCGGCAGGCGCCGCCCCGATCTTCAAAACGCCCGCTTCGAGCTCCGCGGGCTCGTGCTCGTGCCCGCGGCCATGGCCGTGCTGCGCTCGCGCAAAGGCGAACGCGCGATCACGACCGCGCTCGCCGATCAGGTCTCGATCTCTCCCCAGGCCTACCAGCGCGCGCTGGCGGGAGATCAGCTGTTTCGACAATTCTCTCGCTAACCCCGAACACACGCAACAACGACAGGATTCAGGCAATGTCCATTAGCCAATGGTTGATCAATGTGGGTATCCGCGCCGAGGCCGGCGCCCTCGCCTTCGCCACGCGCCGCGGCCGACGACCGCTCCAGTGGCCCCCGGGCCGCGACGACTCGATTATCCACCGGCTCCCCCGAGATCCGCGTGAGCGCGCGAGCATCTTCACCGACGAGCAGTCGATCATCGTCAACCCCGACGAGCTCGCGCTGGTCATCGAGGACGGGCGCATCGGCGGCGCGCTCGGGGCCGGGCACTACGTGTTCGAGAAGACCCGGGTGACCGGCTCCCTCGACGTCATCTGGATCAAGTCCGGCCAACGCCAGCTGCGCTGGGGCCTGGGCAACGTGTGCACCCGCGAGGGCATCGAGGTCGCGGCCAACGGCGTGGTCCACCTGCGCATGGGCGACCCCGAGCGCTTCAACACCGAGGTCATCCAGGGCGCCATGCAGCTGACCGAGGTCGACCTCCAGCGCCTGCTGATGCCGCGCTTTCAAGGCGTGCTGCGCACGCTGATCGCCTCGTCCGGCGCGACCGAGCTCTACGCCGAGCGCGAGGGCTTCGACGCCCGGCTCAACGAGGCCCTGGGCGAGACCCTGGCCGACATCGGGCTGTCGCTGATCGACCTCGAGATCGTCGAGGTCAGCCTGCCCAGCGAGTTCAAGGCCGCCCTCGCCCGCACCACCATGGCCAAGCTCGGCGGGAACGCGGAGCTCGAGGAGGCCCAGACCCGCATGCGCGTGGCCCAGCTCGACGCCCAGGCCGAGCACGCCGGCGGCTTCGTGCGCGCCGAGCTGATGGCGCACATGCAGGCCCGCGGCCTCGACCCCATGCAGGTCTCCATGCTCGACTCGCTGCGCAGCATGGCCGAGGCGCCGCAGCTGCCCTTCTCCGGCGGCGCGGCCCGGGCCGAGATGTTTGGGCGCATGGCCGAGTCGATGATGCGCCCCGGCAGCGCCCCGGCGCCGGTTCAGGGCGGCCAGGCGGCGGCACCCGGCCCGAGCGCCCTGCCCCCGGCGGCCGACGATCCCCGCGAGCTCGAGGCGCAGCTCGACAAGCTCGTCGAGCGCCTGGCCAACGGGGAGATCAGCGAGGCGCTCTTCGAGCGGCTCAGCGCGCGGCTCGAGGCTCGGCTCTCGCGCTGAGCTCGGCTCTCGCGCTGAGCCAGCTCAACCCGAGCTGGGGCAGGCCGCGGCCAAGATGGCCTCTTCCTCCGCGCAGGCGCAGCTCTCGGGGGGCGGCTCCTGTGCGCAGCTCTCGTCCTCGCAGGCCGCGGCCATACACGCCCACATCGCCGGGTACGCGTCGAGGCAGGCCTGGCCGTCGTCGATGTAGCCATCGATGGCGAACTCGGCCGTCTCCACCGCGCAGATCTGCACGGCGCTCAGGCTCCCGGGCTCGTCGGGCTCGCCCGCGGCGTTGCACTCGCAAAGCGCCGCGAGCTCGGCCACTTGCGGCTCGCTACAGACGAGCAGCGCCTCAAGGGTCAGGCCCACGCAGGCCTCGTCATCGACCGCGCCCTCGCAGGCCGCGTTCATCGAGCACAGCGCCTCCGCGAGCCTCGCGTCGGCGCAGGCGCTGCCAAAGATCTGAGCAGAGGCCTCGATCTGTGCTTCGCAGCGCTGCGTGCAGCCCTCGAGCTCACCCTCGTCGAGGATCCCGCAGGTGACCTGAGCCGCGCAGCCGTTGGCGCAGTCGAGCGCCGGATCCCCCGAGCTCGTCTCGCCGCTCTCGCCCTCGCTCGTGTCCGTGGTCGCCTCCTCGCTCTGACCTTCGCTCTCGTCGCTGGCGTCGGCGCTGTCCGTGAGCTCGTTTCCCCCCTCTCCCTCATCCCCGTCGGCGCTCGGGCAGGCGCTCAGCAGCAAGGACAGACCGAGCAAAATTGGCGTCGTTCGCACCAGGTCATCCTAGCAGCGTAAACCAAAGTGCCCATTCGCTTCCCCCCCTCAGGCCCACGGCTCGAGCGAGGACACGACCCGGCGCTCGTGCTCGAGCGCACCCTCGAGCGCCCCCAGCTGGCCGGCCGCGAGCGCCTCGCTCACGCAGCGATAGCCCGCGTCGACCATCACCTGCGGCTCTCCGAGCAGCACCCGCGCCACGCCCTCGAGCTGCGGACGCAGGACCACCCCCGCGGCGCTGCCCTGCTCGGCCGCGGGCACCCGGCCGCCCCACGCCCGCGCGCAGGCGCCGAGGACATCGAAGAAGCCCGGCTCCACCTCGCTGCGCAGCGCCGCCCTCGAGGGGCGCCGCTTCAGCTCCGCGCTCGCTCCGAGCTTGGCCGAGGGGCCAGGCAGCGCCGCCATCGCGCGCTTGCCCACCGCACGCGGGCGCGCCAGGCTGCGGACGTCGCTGGCGATCACCAGGCCCGGGCGGCGAGCAGACATCGCGGCGATCGGGAGCTCGTCGACCAGCCCGCCGTCGACGAAGCGCTCACCCTCGCGCTCGACCGGCGGGAGCAAGCCGGGGATCGCCGCGGCCGCGAGCACGGCGTCGGCCGTGGGCCCGCGATCCAGGATCTCCGCCACGCCCAGGCGCAAGTTGGTGGCGACGGTGAAGCACTCGCGCTCGAGCGATTCGAATTCCAGCTCGCCCAGCCAGGTCTCGACGCAGCGCCGCAGGCCCTCGGGGTCGAGGAGCGAGCGCCGCGGCGCGCGGGCCAGCGAACGAAACACGCCGCTGTCGAGCCAGGCCTCGGTCAGGCCGCGGGTCATGTCCTCGACGGAGAAGTCGGCGGCGGCGAGCACCGCCACGCCTGCGCCCGCGCTCGTCCCCGCGAAGGCGTCGATCTCGAGGCCGGCGTCGCGCAGCCCCGCGATCACGCCGATGTGCGCGAAGGCCCGGGCGCCGCCGCCGTTGAGCACCAGGCCGACGCTCTGACCTCGCAGGTGGCGGATCAACGCGGCCAGGCCACGGCGCTCCCCGGGGCGCAGGTGATGGACCCGCCGCGCGCAGGCGGCCTGGCGCTGCGCGGCGCAGCCCTTGCTTGGCCCACGCGCGCGCTCGTGCACGATCACGAGCTCGCGCGGGCCAGGCTCGTCGATGCTCGCGCAGGTCTGCGCGATGGCCCGGGCGTCCTCGCTCGCCCGCGCGACCACGAGGTAGAGCGCGCTCGGCTCGGCGCCGCGCTCGACCGCTTCGTCGACGGGGATCCAGGGATCGAGGCGACGCTCGAGGGCGGCGGCGAGCGCCCGAAGCTCGGGCGCTGGGGCACCGGCGATCACGCGCACCCGCTGGCACTGTGACACCCCGGATGTCCGCCCCGGAGCCGCGGCGAGATCCACCTGCGCGCGTTCGAATTTCCCTGCGGAGGGGCCGCCAGCTCGCCGCCTGCGCGAGTCTCGAAAGGTGCTCCAAGTGCCCATGACCATGAAGGAATGGCCTTATCACGCGGCCGTGAGCCCAGACAGCCTGAAGCTTTCTCCCGTCCTCGAGACCTGCCTGCGCCCCACTTTGGGGATATCGCAAAATGCAGACTTTCCCGAATTGGTACATTTGGAAATCGATATTTTCACGATCTCACGACCCCGAGTCGGGCGGTCGCCAGCGCCCTCGTTGGCCCCATCCAGCGGCCCGATCCCGGGCTCGCGCGCACGCGCACGCGCCGCTTCACCCCGCCCTCGTAACCGTCGCGTTCGGCTTTGTTCGCACGCCGGACACCCTGCCGACACGGGGCCCATTCAGCATGCGCCCAACCATGCGCCGCCCCCATCAGCCTTCTTTCCTGTCCATCCCCCTGAGCGCCGCCATGCTGCTCGCGGCGTGCTCCGACGACGGCACCGCGGCAGACGAGGCCGACGAGACCGGCACGGACACCGTGTCCGAGGAAGCGTCGAGCACGACGAGCGAGGACACCGAGACCACGACGAGCTCGGACGACGACATCACGGCGGACACGACCGACACCGACGAGAGCACCGAGTCCACCGACGAGGGTGAGTCCACCGACGAGGGTGAGACCACCGACACCGGCGGGCTCGAGCCCATCGACCCCGAGGACCTGCGCCCGCTCTCGTCCATGGTCTCGGCCTCCCTCGACCCCGAGACCGGCGCCGCCGACCTCCCGAGCTTCGTCAAGGGCCTCGTCGACCTCGTCGACATGGACGCGCTGCCCGACGACGTCGCCTTCCCGCTCGCGGCCGAGACCACCGACAGCGTGCGGGCCATCGACGGCCTCCAGGTCTCGGTCGTCGCCAGCTGGTTCGACCCGCTGACCAACGACGAGGGCTTCGACGCGCCGCGCTACGGCGCCAACAACGACTACATCGCCTACTTTGGCGACGGCTGGACCACGGCCCCGCAGTTCAGCGGCAGCGGCACCTCCGGCTGGCTGTGGACCAACCACGAGTACATCTCCGGCGACCAGCCCACGCCCGAGACCGGCGCGAGCGGGCAGTTCGGCCTGCTCAACGACTTCCTCTACTACTTTGGGATGATCGCCAACCCCGACGCCGAGACCTGGTCCGACGCCGAGCTCGAGACGGTGATCACCGCCCACAAGCGCCAGCTCGGCGGGTCGTGGTTCCGCGTGCTCAAGGACGGGCAGACCGGCGAGTGGATCATCAACCGCGCGGCCAACAACATCCGCTACGACTCGACCAGCGCCACGCAGGTGCTGGTCACCGGCCTGACCCTGCCCGAGCTCGCGACCGACGACAGCGGCGCCGAGCTGCCCGCCGGGGTCGTGCCGGGGATCATGGGCGACTGCTCCGGCGCCCAGACCCCCTGGGGCACGGTGATCACCGCCGAGGAGAACGTCCAGTCCTACTACGGCGACGCCGAGCCGTGCTGGACCAGCCAGCAGCAGTTCGTGGTCGACTCGGGCTGCGATCCGGGCGCCGACATCGAGCTGAGCACCGCGCCCGACGACGACGGCCTGTTCAGCGTCCACCCCGACGTCAACCACCGCCACAACCGCGACTTCTACGGCTTCCTTGTCGAGATCGACCCCGGCCAGGCCCCCGACGAGTACTACGGCAAGACCACCGCGGGCGTCGGTCACCAAAAGCTCGGCGCCATCGGCCGGGCGCGCTGGGAGAACGCCAGCTTCGCCGTGGATCAGGACTGGAGCCTGAGCGACGGCGAGCCGATCGTGATCTACTCGGCCAACGATCGCCGCGGCGGTCGCATCTACAAGTTCGTGACCGAGGGGGTCTACAGCGCGGACATGAGCAAGGCCGAGATCCGCGAGCTGCTGGCCGCTGGCACCCTCTACATCGCCCACTTCTCCGACCTCGACAACGACACTGGCATGACCGTCGGCGGCGCGGCCGTGACCGCGGCGGCCCCCGGCCTCGGCATGTGGATCGAGATCTCGACGACGAGCACGGACGTGGCCCCCAACGCCGCGGCCCTGTCCCCGGGGATGACCGTCGGCGAGGCGCTCATGGACCAGAGCTACAACCAGATCGCCGGCTTCCCCGACGACGACACGGTCCGCCGCGGGCTGTGGACCGCGGCCAACAAGATCGGCGTCCGCGAGCTCAACCGCCCCGAGGACGTCGAGTTCAACCCCCTCGACGGCAACCTCTACGTGGCCTTCACCAAGCACGGCCGCCGCGTCGCCCTCGACAGCGAGGGCGTGCTCTACGACCCCGAGACCCAGGAGATGGACTCGCCCGTGCGCGAGGACTCGACCGGGGCGGTGTTCGTGCTCGACGAGGACGGGGCGCCCGGCGAGGCGACCAGCTTCAGCTACTGGGCGGCCTGGTACGGCAGCGAGGGCACCGGCACCTACGACGCGGCCAACCCCGACAACCTGATGATCGACGCCCAGGGCGGCGTGTGGTTCGGGACCGACGGCAACTACGGGACCAACGGCCACGCCGACGCGGTCTACTACCTCGACCTCGACCCCGAGCACGCCAACACCTACGGCGTGGCCTTCCGGGTGATCGCAGGCCCCTCGGACGCCGAGGCCACCGGCCCGGCGCTGAGCAGCGACTCGCAGACCTTCTTCTTCTCGGTCCAGCACCCGGGCGAATCCGAGGACTCGAGCTGGCCCAACTGAGCCAGCGCGCGGGCGCGCGCCCCTGCCCGCGCGTGCCTTGAAAAGGAGAGGTCTGCGCCCTGGCCGTCGCCAGGCGCAGGCCTCTTCGTTCTTCTTCCCCCCCGCCCTGACCGCACGCCATGCACCGCTCGACCCTGCCCCCGCTCCTCGCCCCCCTCGCCCCCCTCGCGCTCATCGCCAGCTTTGGCCTCGGCCTCGCCTGCCGAGGAGGCGAGGGCGCCCCCTCGGACACGGACGAGAGCGACAACATCGGCGACGGCGGCGAGGTCGGTGACGATCCTGATCGAGGCGGCGATCAAGGCAGCGACCAGGGCGAGAGCCCCGACCCCTTCGACCTCCCCTCAGGCGAGGCGCTCTACGATCCCATCGCCACGGCCCGGGCGTCCATCGGCCAGATCGACAACCGCGAGGCCCCGGTCCTCCCGCAGTGCTACACGCGGACGGAGGGCACCCATAACCCTTGCTGGGTCTGCCACGTCCCCGCCCGCTACCCCAACGTGATGGCCGACTGGGATCTCCAGGGCAGCTACCAGTTCTCCGCGGTCGGCAAGACCAACCACTGGACCAATCTGTTCGCGGATCACAGCGCCGAGATCGCGGCCATCTCCGACGAAGAGATCCTCGCGTGGATCCGCAGCGACAACTACGCGGCCCTGCGCGCCGCGATCGCGGCGATCCCCGCCGACGACTACCCCGGCTACCGCCCGGACCTGGACTTCGCCGCCGGCTTCGACGACGAGGGCTTCGCCGTCGACCACAGCGGGTGGCGAGCCTTCACCTACAAGCCCTTTTCGGGGGTGTTCTGGCCGACCAACGGCAGCACCGACGACGTGATGATCCGGCTGCCGGCCCACTTCCGCGAGACCCGGGCGCTCTACAAGATCAACCTGGCGATCCTCGAGGCGAGCATGGCTACGGATCTGTCGATCCCCGACGCCGAGATCAGCTGGACCGTCGAGCCCATCGACGAGACCGTGGCCGGCTTCGACCTCGACGGCGACGGCGAGCTCGAGGCCGCGGTCACGCAGATCCTCGGCCTGCCCGCGCACTATGCCGGCGGCGCCGCAGAGCACCCCGTGCGCCGCGGGCTCTACCCCGAGGACACGGAATTTCTCCACTCGGTGCGCTACGTCGACCCCGACCAGGGCATCAGCGCGCGCATGAAGGAGCTGCGCTACAGCAAGAAGGTCGACGAGCTCGCCAAGTGGGCGATCCTCGCGGCCTATGAGCAGGAGGCCGAGGACAAGGACGAGGGCCTGCTCCCGCTCTACGCCGGCTCGCCCATGGTCGGGCTGCGCAACGCCTTTGGCTGGCAGCTCCAGGGCTTCATCGAGGACGATCAGGGGCGCCTGCGCCTCCAGACCCACGAGGAGCACTACTTTTGCATGGGCTGCCACAGCACCATCGGCGGCACGGCGGACCAGAGCTTCAGCTTCCCGCGCAAGCAGCCCGGGGCCGCCGGCTGGCGCTACCAGGACATCAGCGGCATGCCCGACGTGCCCCAGGCCGGGCACAGCCGCGGCGAGGTCGCGACCTACCTCGAGCGCGTCGGCGCGGGCGATGAGTTTCGCGCCAACCAGGAGATGATCGAGCGCTTCTTCGACGAGCAAGGTGCGCTCGACGAGGCCGCCGTCGCCGCCGCCTCGGCGGACCTCTCCGACATGCTGATGCCCTCCCCCGCCCGCGCCCTGGCCCTGGGCAAGGCCTACCTGGTGATCGTCCGCGAGCAGAGCTTCGTGCACGGCCGCGACGCGGTCATCGCCCCCGTCGCCAACGTGTTCGAGTCGATCGAGGACGAGTCCTCGGGGCTGTCGGAGAGCGGCAAGATGTACGCCGACGGGACGCTGCGCCTCGACTGGTCGCAGCTGCCCTGAGCGCGCTCGACGGCTGCGCGCAGCCGTCCAAAATCTGCAAGCCAGCCAGCTACTCGGCGGCCGCGCTCTGATCGCGCTCGCGGCCCTCGAGCGGCGCAGCGTCGAGCTCGGCGATCACGAAGTAGCGCAGCGGCCCATGGCGCAGCCGCGCCCCGAGCTCCTCGAGCAGCCCCGGCTGGATCGGGTCGACGTGAAACCACTCGAGCCAGCGCCGCAAGGCTCGCGCCGCCGGGCCGGGCAGGCCGTCGAGGTCGCAAAAATCGACGACGATGACCTTGCCGCCCGGGGCGAGGGCCGCCCGGGCGTTGGCGATCGCCGCCTGGGGATCGGCGACCATCGACAGGCAGTAGGAGAAGAGCACGCGCTCCGGGGCCTCGCCGCCAAAGGGCGCGCGCAGGTCGGCGTCCTCGGCGAAGCCGTGCTGGGCCCGCAGCCAGGGCAGGCGCCGGCGGGTGTGGGCGAGCATCTCGTCGCAGGCGTCGAGGCCGGCGAAGGTCGCCCGGGGCCGACGCGCGTGCAGGATCTCGAGGTTTCGCCCGGTGCCCACGCCGATCTCGATCAGCCGCGTCCACTCCTCCGCCAAGAGCACCTCGAGGGCGCGGTCGCGGCCAAAGAGGTAGTACTTGCGGGTCAGGTCGTAGAAGTGGCGCGAGATCCCGTAGTAGCGGTTGAGGAAGTCGCGGTGGGCGTGGCGGTCGGCGGACGCGGGCATCAGTGGGCCACCGTGTAGACGTTGACGCGGCGATACTGGCGGGAGCGATCCGCCTGCGAGGCCCAGTCGGAGGCCTGGCGGTCGAGGACGAAGCGACCCTCGAGGCCGTGGTGCTCGATCAGCGAGCGGTCCTCGACGGAGCGGTAGAGCAGCTTGGCGCCGTCGCGGCTGGTCCGAAAGATCTCGGCGAAGAGCTGCTGTTGCGCCGCCTCGGGCATCCAGTCGACGGCGTCACAGAGCGTGTAGTGCGACCAGGTGTCGGCCTCGGCCCGGCCGAGCACGTCGAAGATGTTGCGGTTGTGGTAGCGCATGTCCGTGGGCGCCTGGCTGCTGCGCGCGTGGTGATCCCGGCGCAGGTAGGGCGGCACGGCCTCGGGCAGCTCGTGGTTGAAGTGGCCGGCAGCGGCGTACCAGGCGTACCAGTTGCGCTCGAGGTCGGTCTCGACGAGGCGCTTCATGTGCGTCTCGAAGAAGGCGATCAGGTCGGTGCCCTCGGCGGCGAGCAGGCGATCGCGCTGGGCGTAGTTGATGCCCAAGGTGATCAGCTGTAGCGGCGACTCGAGGTAGGCCGCGACCCAGCGCCGCGAGCACAGCTCACGGCAGATCCACTCGATCTCGGCCTGGCGCTGGACCAGGTCCTCGCCGATGCGCTGGCGCAGCCACTCCGCGTCCATGCCGGTGATCCGACGCAGCAGCCCGAGCATCTGAGCCGTCAGCCCCGATCGAACCATGGAGCGCGAGTCCTCGAACATCCGCCAGCGCACGCGCCAGTAGGCCTGCATCCACTTGGGCAGGTGCTCGGCCAGCGAGCGAAGCACGCGCTCGGCCTCGGGGTGGCTGCCGTGGCCAAAGAGCGCGTAGAACTCGTCCCAGGACGCGAGGTGGCGGGCGGCGGCGGCCTTGAGCCCCGTCAGCGCGAGGTGGTGGGGGTTGATGTCGACGGCGTCGACCCGCGCGGCGTGGCGGCTGAGGTGGTTGGCGATCCCGCAGCCCGCGCCCGAGATCCCCAGCAGGCTCGCGCCGGGGCCGACCTCGAGCAGCGCCTCGTCGACCTCCGTGTCCTCCCACAGGATGTTGTAGACGTAGGTGGAGCGAAACAGCTTTTCGAACGTCCAGTCACGCAACTGCATGGTCTGCCTCGGAGCGTGAGCTTCGTACCCCGGGCGTTCGCCGCCGGTGTGACGCCGGCGTCTCTGCGTCGACAACTTCCAACGCCAAGCAAGTGTCACGCCCGCGTCTTGCACTCAGGCCCACGCGCGCTCGGGGAGGCGCGGCGAGATCTCGCCTCCCCCGGATCGGCAGCCAGGGAACCGGGCCGCCAGGCCGCTCTGGCGGCGTTTTGGCGGCCACGCCTCCCCCCGGCGCGCCACCGCGGGCCATCGCCGCCAACGCGTGATACCTTGTCCGACCGGATCACCATGCCCGAAGAGCGCTACTCGACATCGACCGCGGTCTTGCTGTGGCTGGGCTGGCTGTTTGGCTTCGCCGGACTCCACCGCTTCTACCTGGGCAAGCCGGTCAGCGGCGTCATCTGGCTGCTGACCTGGGGCCTGTTCGGCTTTGGCCAGGTCTTCGATCTCCTGCGCATGCGCAGGCTGGTCGACGACGAGAACCTCAAGCTCGCCGGGCTCCAGGCCCGCGCCCTCGGCCAGGGCTACCCCCACCAACACCAGCAGCAGCAGTACCCCCAGTACGCCCTGCCCATGGGCCACTCGCCCGGGCAGGCCCAGCAGAACCTGCCCCAAGATCCCCAGGAGCGCATGCGCATGCAGCTGATGCAGGCGGCGGCTGCGCGTGGTGGGCGGCTGTCCGTGACCGAGGGCGTGATGGCCACGGGCAAGGAGTTCACCGAGGTCGAGGCCATGCTCGACGACATGGCCCGCAGCGGCTACGTGGGCATCGACAATCACCCGGAGACCGGCGCCGTGGTCTACACCTTCGGGGACCTCGGCGCCTGAGCTACCATCTTCGCTGACGCAGGCGCAGCCATGCCCGAGCTCAACATCCACCTGCAGATCGATCCGGCGACCGGGAAGAAGAACCTGATCGTCGAGTACGAGTCGGACTCGGACGCCCTCCCCCACGAGCACGAGGAGGAGCACCGCGCCCTGGTCAACGCGCTGGTCGAAGGTGGCGTGGTCGAGGCCGAGGAGGTCGGTAAGGTGGTGGTTCGCCGCGGACAGGGCGAGCAGGCCGGCGCCGAGGCGAGCGCGGACGAGGACGAGGACGAGCGCGAGTCGATCGAGCAGGGCTCCGGCTAGCAGCCCGACAGACCATGTCCACGCTGGTCTTCGAAGATCTCGCGGTCCTGCGCGCCGCCCTCGACGCGAACCTGATCCCCCCGGCGGTCCAGGCCGCGCCCGTGGACTTCGCCCGCGACACCGCCGGCAAGCTGTGCCTGTCCACGGACGAGCCGCTGCCCCGGGCCGACCGCGCGCGCCTGCGCGAGGCCGGCGTCAGCCTCCGCACCCGGGCGCCCGCGAACCCGCGGCCGCTCTCGTGCTGGGCCGAGGTCCTGCCCCTCGAGCGCGCCGGCGAGCCCACCCCGCCCCTGGGCGAGCTGCTCTTCCTCAGCGAGGGCGACGAGGGCTTCTTGCGCGTGGCCGGTGAGCTGCTGCGCCTGGGCTGCGAGGATCAGCGCCTGGCCTTCTTCACCGACGCCCAGGGGGTCCGCCGCAACCTCTGCCGCGTGGCGGATCCGCCCTACTACGCGGTGCTCCGCGCCCTCGATGGCGGCGACTCGCTGCGCGCCTTCACCCTGGCCCGCCCCGGCGGCCGCGTGTGGGTCGCGCTCGGCCGCCGCCACCCCCTCGCCGCGCGCCTCGACGCCGAGCCCGAGTCGCTGGTCCTGATCGGCGAACACGGCTGGCTGCACGTCCCCGACGGCCCCTGGCTCGACCTCCACGCGGTCAGCGTGGTCAGCTTGCCCGCGGCCACCCGCTGGCAGCGCGCCGCGCCCGAGCGCCGGCTCGAGGTCGAGCTGCGCCTGACCCGGGCCCCGATCACCCGCCCGGCGGATCTATGGGTGCTGCGCGAGCGCGCCCTCGAGCAGGTCGAGGCCCTGGTCCGCACGGTCCCCGAGTCCGTCGTCGCCCAGCTGCGCTTCGCCACCATCCAGGACCCCCGAGGCGGCGATCCGATCGTCGTGCTCCGAGCCCGGCGCAGCGCCGCCGGGCCGCCGGCCCTCGACCTCGACGCCGAGGCCTACGTCCCCGCCCCGCAGATCCAGGACCTCTACCTGCCCGTGGGCGCCGCCGTGGATCCGCCCTTTCGGCCCAGCAAGCTGCGCGAGCTGCTGCTCGACGGCCCCGACGCGGACAGCGTGGTCTGGCTCGCGCCCCAGGGCGAGGGCGGACGCCGCGGCCGGGCCTTCACCCGCGAGAGCCTGGCCGAGGACGCCTTCGCCCCGCTCGGCGAGTGGGTCGACTACCTCGTCTCCGCCAACGCGGACGCCCTGGTCCCCTGGGTGCGCAGCGCCGAGTTCGACTTCGACCCCTTCGTGAGCATCGGGATCGAGTGGGCCGAAGGCAGCGCGCCGCCGCGGCCCGCCGCGCCAGAGCCCGGCCCGCGCAAGCGCGCCGCGCACAGGGGACCGCTGCGCCCGGCCGCGGTCTTCGAGGCGCCCATCGACGACGCGCCCGCCGAGGACGAGGCCGCTCCCGAAGGCGACGCCCCCGAAGACGGCGCGCTCACGGTCCCCGCAGACGCCCCGCGCAGCGCCATCGAGGCCCGCCTCGCCGCCCTCGAGGCCGAGTTTTGCGGCCTCGACCTTCCCCTCGACGATCCCGCTCGAGTCCCCCGCTGGGCCGAGCTCGGGGAGCTCCAGGCTGCCCTCCAGCGCACCCGCGAGGCCGGCCTGTGCTGGTCGCGGGCGCTGTGGGAGACCCCCCCGCCCGACGGCCCGACGCCCGCGGCCATCGCCAGGCGCTGGGCCGAGCGCGAGGCCCAGCTCCAGGGCTTCCCCAGCCCCGCGCAGATGCTCGGCATCGTCGACGTGATCCCCGAGGACCTCGACGAGCAGATGATCCGTGGCCTGGCCGCGGCCGTGCTCGCCCTCGCGGCCAGCGGCGAGCAGCTCGAGGGCGAGCAGCTCGCCGCGCTCCAGCGCTTCTTCGCCAGCCACGGCGAGCGCCTCGACCTGCGCGCGCTGTGGCTGTCGCGCAGCGCCCTCGCGCGCATGGCCGGCGACGATCGCCTGGCGCTCTTCCAGACCCGCGACCAGATCATGGCCACGCTGCGCGAGGGCGTGGGCCTGGCCCGCAACATCCCCGCCTTCGTGCGCACCTACGGCAGCGACGGCGACGCGGGCGACCTCGGCCGCCTCGCCGACGCGCTCGGCAGCGTCCGCGACGACTACCTCCTGGCCACGCGCACGCGCCGGCGCTCGACCATCGAGTCGACCTTCCCCGACGCGCGCACCGACGCCTACGTGCGCCTGCTCTTCGCCTGGGGCCTGGCCCGCCTCGGCCGCCCCCAGGCCGCCCGCGACGAGCTCGAGGCGGCTCGCAAGCTCCTGGGTCCGCGGGCCGCCGACCCGAGCGAGCCCGGCAGCGACCCCGTGCACCACGCGGCCTTCTTGGCCTTCGAAGCGCGGATCCTCCAGGCCCTCGACGGCGTGGCCCCGGGCGCGCCCATGTCCGCCGCCCCCGACGGGCCGATCGCCGCCCGCGAGCGCCTCGAGCAGGACAACCTCGGGCGCTACAAGTACGACAGCCTCGTCGAGATCTCGCGCATCCTCGACCCCCACCACGGCGTCAACGCGGTCGATCGCTGGGTCGAGAGCAAGGCCGGCGAGCAGCCCTTCGCCGGCCTCGCGCTGCTCGACGATCCCCAGCGCCTCGCCGGGCTCTTCGACGACATGCTCGCGCAGCTGCCCGGCTGGGACGCCCCGCGCCAGGCCAAGGCGCTGCACAACCTGCTCGAGTACCTCGACGCCCTGCCCGAGCCCCTGGCCACGCCGCGCCTCCAGGCCGCGCTCCCGCTGATCGGCGACCTCGCCCTCGAGCAGCGCCCGCCCCTCTTGCGCCTGGCCATCGTCCGCGCCGGCTACCTCGAGCGCCCCGAGCTCGTCGGCGCCGCCCTCGACACCCTCGCGGCCAGCGACGGCGCGCTCGCGACCGAGCTGCCCGCCGCCTACGCCGAGCTCCTCGCCCGCGTGGCCCCGACCACGAGGCGCACCGGCCACGAGGCGCGCCTGCATTCGCTGCTCACCAACCTCGCCCGCCGCGTGGGCGACGAGCGCGACCTGGCCACCGCCACCGCCCGCCTGCACCTCGCGGCCGCGAGCGCGGCCATGGGCCAGCCGGGCCAGGTCCAGGCCGCCTTCGCCAGCGCCCACGCCCTGCTCCCCGAGCTCGCCGTCCGCCCCGGCGACTACCAGACCCTGCTGCGCGACATGGCCATGACCCTCAGCCGCAGCACCCCCAACCAGGCCATCGCCGGGGCGCGAGCGCTCTTCGAGCGCCTCGCCGAGACCACCGACATGAAGACCGCCAACTCGCACTACTGCCTGGCGGTCATCCAGCTGATGGAGTCGGTGGTCCTGTCCCTGGCCAGCGAAGACCTGACCTTGTCCGAGTGGGCCCGACGCTGGGTCGAGGAGGACGAGCACCTGCTCCACCGGCGGATCCATCGCGATCTGAGCTACCATCGAAGCCCCGCATGAGCGCCCCGACGACCCCCGCCTCGCCTGATCAGCCTGATCAGGCCAACGAGCTCGATCAGCTCGACCGAGACATCGACGCCGTCGGCGAGCTCGACTACGAGACCCTGGCCGCCCGCTCCCACGCCCTGCGCGAGCGCCTCAACCGCTTCCGCACGGCCCTCGGCCACTACTTCGTCGAGCGCCAATCGATCATCGACCTGATGACGATCTGCGCCATCGCCCAGGAGCCGCTGCTGCTCGTCGGCGTCCCCGGCACGGCCAAGTCCGACCTCGTGACCAAGTTCCGCGACGCGCTCGGGATCCCCAGCGAGGACTACTTCGAGTACATGCTCACGCGCTTCACGGAGCCCTCCGAGGTCATGGGCCCGATCGACATCAACCTGCTGCGCGAGGGTCGCTACATCCGCCGGGCCCAGGGCAAGCTGCCCACGGCGCGCATGGTCTTCCTCGACGAGATCTTCAAGTCGAACTCGGCGATCCTCAACTCGCTGCTCACGATCATCAACGAGCGCAAGTTCTACCAGGACGGCACCCCCGTGCCCGTGGCCCTCGAGGTGCTGATCGCCGCGACCAACGAGATCCCCGAGCACGCCGAGCTCGCCGCGCTCAAGGATCGCTTCTGCCTCAAGATCGTCGCCCACCCCGTGCAAGACGAGCACTTCTTCGAGCTCATCGACGCCGGCCTCGACGCCCAGACCCAGCGCGACCTCGCCCAAAAGCCCTGGGTCGAGGGCCACGCCAGCCTCGTCGACCTGCTCGAGGCCCACCGCTACCTGAGCTTGCAGATGGCTCGGCGCGAGCTCATGGCCGACGGCCAGGTGGTCCGCGATCGCCACCGCTACTTCTCCGACGAGCTGCTGCGCGAGCTGCATCGCCTGCTCAAGACCCTGGCCCGCGAGGACGGCGTGTTCGTCAGCGATCGCAAGGTCGTCAAGCTCTACAAGCTGCTGCGCACCCGGGCCTGGCTGCTCCACGGCGGCAAGGTCGAGCGCGAGGACCTCGCCCTGCTCGCCTACCTGGGTGAGACCCGCGAGGAGCTCGCCCTGCTCGAGGACAAGGTCCCCAAGCTCCTCGGCCTCGACTAGGAAGCTGGGGAGCTGGGACAGCGTGGAGGAGTCGTGAGCGAGGCGCGGGCGCGAGTCGACGAGTGGGCCGCCGCGGGGCTGCTGCTCCAGCGTGGGGCCAGCGTGGACGCCGAGCTCCTCGCCCTGACCGCGCCCTGGCTCGACGCCACCACCGAGGTCCTCGCCCTGCTCCCGCCCCTGGGCGTGGTCGCCGATCTCGGCCGGCTGCTGACCCGCGCGCCCTTCGACATCGCCCGCTCCGAGCCCGTCGCCGACCCTGACCTGCGCGCGGCCATCGACGCCTACGAAGAGCACCTGCTCGGCCGCCTGTCCGCCGACTACCGGCTCGAGCTCGCCCGCGACGCGCTCTTGCGCCTCGACGAGAACCTGCGCCCCGCGGCCATCGCCGTGTTCGTCGAGCAGGTCCTCGCCCGCGTCGGCGGCCAGGGCGAGTTCGACTCGCCGGGGACCGCGGCCTTGCGCCGGGTGCTTCACCGCCACGGCGTCGAGCTCGTCGAGCTGGGCAGCGCCGTGCTCGACGACCCGCAGCCCGATCCGCTGCGCGCGGAGCTGGCCGCGGCTTACGCCAGCTTGGCCCGCAGCGCCCGGCGTCACGGCGCGCTGATCACCGACGTCGAGCTCTACACCCTCGAAAACCACAGCGCCCTGCGCAGCCCCTCGGCGCGCCTGGCCATGGCTCAGATCGTCGAGGCGGCCGCCGCCGTCGAGCGTAGCTTGCCCGTCCGGGTCCGGCGCAGCGACGCCAGCCGCGGGCGCACGCCCACGCGCATCGAAGACGAGAGCGCCTACCCGATCGGCGGCTACGCCTCGATCTCGACAATCGGCGGGATCGAGAGCCTGGTCAGCTCCGAGCTGATCTACATGGATCCGCCAGCCGCCCCCGACACGGCCCGCAGCAGCGTGGATCTCTTCGACGTGCGCTGGGCCGCCGGCGAGCTGCTCAAGTACACCCGCGACGAGAGCGTGCACACCCGCGAGCGGCGGAGCGTGCTCTTGGTCCTCGGCCCCGATCTCGATCTCGCCCGGGTCAAGGATCCCCAGGTGCCCTGGCAGCGCCTGGTCGTGCTCCTCGGCGGCCTGGTCGCGGGCGTCCGCAAGCTCTGCGCCTGGCTCGACGAGGCCGAGCTTCACCTGCGCTTTTTGCTGCTCCCCGCCCCGCCGGCCCCCGGTGTCGCGCCGGGCTCTCCCCTGGCTCCCGACGCCGCGCTGTGCCGGCTGATCTTGCGCGAGTACATCGAGTCGGGCGTCGTCGACTTCATCGCGCTCGACGACGCCGACGCGCTCCAGGCCGCGGCCGAGCAGGCCGTCGAGCTCGGCGGCTGCGACCTGATCTGGCTGAGCCAGGGGTCGACCCCGGCGCCCTCCCCCCTGCCCGGCGCCCGCCAGCACAGCCTGAGCCTCGCCAGCGTCGAGCCGCGCCTGGCCCTCGACCGCGGCGCCGGCCCGGAGCCCCAAACGCTGCGCGCCGAGGGCTGGGAGGCGTGGCTCCAAGCCTTCGGCGCGCTCTTTCAGGGCCTGGTCTAGGAGCCCGTGGTGAAACCCAACACGACACCTCGCTTGGTCTTTTCGCCGAGGGCTTTGTCGCCAAAACTGGCAGTACGCCCGGTACAGCGGCGTTTTGGCTTCGCGCCCTCGGCGAAAATCCCGGCGCGAGGAGCCGCGCTGGGTTCCACCACGGAATCCTGAATACGCCCCTAAGCCATCGAGATCAAACAAGTTTCTGGAGCCCGGCTAGACCGTCTCCACCATGTCTCCACTCCCGACCGGCGAGTCGGGCGAAGGAAGTTCGAGGAGCTTGATCGCCCGCTCGAGCGCAGCAGGGCTCAAGTGCATGTAGCGCTGCGTCGTCTGGAGGTTGCCGTGCCCGGCGAGCTCCTGGATCGCCCTCGCGGGCGCCCCCCTCATGGCGAGGTGGGAGCAGAAGGTATGCCGGAGCTTGTGGGGCGACCTGTACTTCAGCTTGGCCTGCCGGCACAGCTTCATGAGCCAGTTCGCCAGGCTGTTGACGTGCAAGGGCTCCCCGTCGTCCTCGTAGAGGACCCGCGGGCCTTGTGAGTGCCGGTGCTTCCTGAGCGCCTTCGTGAGCCGCTCGGTCATGGGGACCGTGCGGATCTTGTCGTGCTTGGGCAGCGTCACGTGGCCCTCCCACTCCGCCTGTTCGACCGTGAGCAGCCGCCGGCGGAAGTTGATCGACGACCACTCGAGGCCGCGGATCTCACCGGAGCGCAGGCCCGCCTCGCCGCCGAGAAGGACCATCACGAGCATGCGGTGGTCCAGCCGCGTCGCCGCGGTGACCAGCGCCTCGAACTCGTCGAAGTCGTAGAACTCCATCGCGGTCATGGGCAGCTTGAGCATCTCGATCTCGAGGGGCATCGCCTCGATGATCCGCCAGCGGACGGCGACCTCGAGCATGGTCTTGACCTGCCCGAGGAGCTTGTTGACGGTGCTGTTGGCGAGGTGCTTGCGCTGGCCCTTGAAGAGCTGGATGTCCTCGGGCGCGAGCTCGTGGAGCCGAGTGCCCCCGAAGGCGGGGAGGATGTGAAGGCGCAGCTTCTTCTTGGTGTTCTTGACGGTGGTCGGCTTGTGCCGGTTGGCGTACACGTGTCCTTCGAGGAAGCGCGGCGCGAACTTGGCGAAGGTCGGGACCTCCTTCGTCTCTGACCGGGGCGCCGCCCCGGCCTTGGTGCGCGTCGACGTCTTGGGCGTGGGCCCGTGCTTGAGCAGGTGGCGCTCCCGCTGCTGACCCCAGCGCAACGCGGCCGACTTGAGCTCGACGGGCGCCTTGCGGCGCTCGCGGTATCGCTCTCCGTTGTCGAGCCGGATCATGATGTCGACTTCCCAGCCGCCCTTGCGGTACGGCCTGATTTTCACGGTCATTGCCTGTCTCTCCTGACAGGCGCGACCGCACGTCTGATGCCCACCCAGCCTAGCAGCGGGGGATCGACCTAGCCAGCCCACGGGCCAGGCTCGACGGAGGAGGCCAGCCACGCCTCGAGAGCGTCACGGCGGAAGCGCAGCCGCCGGCCGAGCTTGGTGACCCCGGGGATCTCTCCGCGCTCGACCATGGCGTACACGGCCTTGCGGCTCACGCGGAGGAGCTGGGCGACCTCGTCTGCCTGGAGGAGCAGGGGGAGGTCTTCGAAGCCTGGCAGGCGACGGGAGCGGCGCGCCATCCAAGGAGTGTGGCGCGGGTCCGAAAGGCCGCCAACGGCCGTGGGGCGGGGATCGATGCCGACGTCTTGCGATCGTTCCGGTGTGTAGGCCGGGCGGTGATGTCGGGTCGCACAGTCGCCCTTTGGGTGGCTGGGCTTCCGGCCACCCGTGACCCCGAGCGCGTCGCCCCCCTGCAAGCGAAGCGCGCCGGGGCCGACGAGCCGTCGTGCCTTCACCGACGGCATGCTCGGCGGCCCCGCGCCGAGACGGCTGCGCCCGTCGCCAGCCCGAGTCGACGCTGCTCTACCAGATCGTCGCGCAACACTGGGAGACCTTTCGTGCACGGGCAGAGCAGGCCGGCGGCCTGCCCGACTTTACCGACCTGCCGTTCCGCGAGGGGCGGCTGGTCGCGGGCTTCGACATGGGCCGCAGCCACGACCGCTCCGAGCTCGCCCTCTTCGAGGAGGTGGGCGGCCGCTTCGTGTGCCGCCTGCTCCGCAGCTACGACCGCGTGCCCTTCGCCGAGCAGGAGGCCGACCTTTCGCGGATGCTGAACACGCTCCCCATCGCGCGGCTGTCCATCGACAAGAGCGGCATCGGCATAAACCTCGCCGAGAACCTCGGCCGGGCGTTCCCGCAGGTCATCGGCGAGGCGTTCACGAGCGCGAGCAAGGAGCGCTGGTGCACCGACTTCAAGATCCTGCTCCAGCGCCGCGACGTCGACCTCCCGCGCGACCGCGAGCTCGTCGCCCAGCTCCACAGCATCAAGCGCCGCGTGATGCCCTCGGGCAACGTGACCTTCGAGGCCGAGCGCACCAACCGCGGCCACGCCGACCGGTTCTGGGCCATCGTGCTGGCGTGTCAGAAGGAGCGCGGGCAGGCCCGGGGCGGCGAGGCGGAGGTCGGCGTGCGGGTGATCGGGTATGCCGTCGACCTGGTCCCAGGTCATGCGCAACCTGGCGACCGCAGACGTGTTCGCCTCCTTTAGCCAGTCGATTACGAGGGCCTCGAACATCGCGGTGAGCCCCGAGCCTGGCTCAGCCCAGGGTGCCTTCATCTGCCTGACGCCGTGCTCGGGACAGTTCACCCGAGGCAGGTCCGCGGTCAGCAAGGTCTTGTACTGCATCGTGTCAAGATGCCGCCATTGCTTCGTCTCGGCCCCGTACCTCGTGCCGGTCGCCCCACAAAGCGGGCACACGACCTTGGCGCGCTCGTCGTAGGAGATGAAGATCTCGACCTCGCCACCTTCGAGACGAAGATCGACGTCCCGCACCCACCAGGGGTCTTCGATGCCAAGGAGTTTCGCGTGGAGGTCACGGCCGCGCATCGCCACTGACCATGGCCAAACTGTCGCTGTGTTCCAGGGCACAGATGCCTGCTCGAACCAGATCGAAGTCATGCAACCGAACTCTTTAGGCATCCCAGAGATCCGCAAGATCGAGAACAGCATCGGGGAAGGGCTCGGCGCGAACAGGGCGACCGGTCTTATACGACTTTACCAACTCAAGATGACCGTCAGCCGCACTGTAGATATCCAGCTCATGCCAATCTGCATCGAGCACCCATATGTGAGGTATTTTCATTCGCGCGTAGATCGGAAGTTTGAACTGACGGTCAAGCACGTCCGTCCCTGGATAAGGCCGCTGATAGGGTAGCTCACAAACCCAATGAGGAGTCTGTGGAACGGCGAAATCATGCGCGCGCGGCGTGAGGCACAGCGAGGAACGCGGCCATGCGCACAGATCAGGAACGAGGTAGTGCCCTCCGTGATGCAAGTAGGGTTCGCTCATGAACACCCACGGGTCTTCACGGCGCTGGTACAGGGAACCGATGCTGGCGAATAGCTTGGCCCTCATGAGCAGACTCTCAGGACCTGGCCGTGTGCTCAAGTAGAGGTCACCGTATAGCATCTCTGCGACTTTCTCTGCCGGAGCGGAGAAAAGATCCGAGAGTGTCGCATCATATTTATGTGGCTCAAGATGCCTCAAGTAGAGGTTTCCATCTATGAGCTCTGCCGTCCATCCGGAGGGAGCGCGTTTGAAGTCCTCGTAGGTGGCGTTTTGTTTGTAGGGGAACACTTCCACTTATACTTAGATGCCAAACTCCTCTGATTTTCTCATGGTAAGCTTTTGAGTTAACTCATGATTCCCGAGCAGCGTTCTGATACCGGCACATATCATCTCCCAAGCCATGCGCATCACCATAGTAATCCGCCAACATGCGTCCTCGAGGACAATATCTTCGATCTTGGTGAGCTCTTTTGTGCTGCGACCTCGAAGATGTGCCGCAAGGCCCTGACAAGGGATGAGTCCAATTTAGCGATGGCGCTCTCCAGTCGGTTGACTCGCTTTCGCTGCTGCGACTTGCGAATGTTGCGCGCGATGTCTTGCCCATCGCTCGAGAGACCTGCTGTGCTGAGTTCGGACGTGGGCAGAAACGTGAAGACCTCGACGAACGCAGTCTGCGCGTAGACTCTTCACCGCTGTTGCAGTACCGCAGGATCAGGCAGCGGACAGCCATGACTGCTATGACAGTGTGCAGAGACTGAAGGCCACCCTGACATCGCTTGGGAGCTGAGGACAGGCGTCAACCGCGTCTTGGTAAGCTATCGTACAGCTATTGTACAAACCTTCTCCACAGCTGTTGTCCTCGAGGCAGTCGGTGTAGTCGATGACGGCCTCCGTCGCACACCTGAGAAACGACTCGGCGGTCTCTTCATGGCCTTCGAGCACACCCATGGCGCACTCTCGGTCCTCGGCTCGGATGAGCGTTGCTTCGGTACACTCGCTTGCCGAAGGGTGGCCAGCTTCCTCTGGGCACTTGCAAACTTCGGCGTAGGCGAAATCTAACTCGCGCAGGTAGGCATCGACCTCTTCGCTGATGTCGGGAGGCTGCGTACAAGCAAGCAGCCATAGGGTTCCGAAGAGAAGGCCGACGCGCAAACGGAAAAAGCCCATGCCGATGGGTAACCCAGCCTAGGTGCCCTTGTCACGCTCCTCGCGCGCGAGCGCCCAGGCGACCGCAGAGAGCATCGCGCCGCCCCCCGCTGCGACGCCTAGCGCGAGCATGCTCTTGCGAGTCCCGCTCACCGCTTGCTTGCTCTGAGCTTCTCCGCGGGCCTCCTTGCCGAACTCGACGAGGCCCGCGAGAGGAGACTCCGCGACCGTCCTCGGCCGCGTTGGAACTCGAGGCGGCTTGATATCGGGTGCGAGGAGCTCGTGCCCGCTCACCCCGGGCCCCTTGATGTACGGGTTGACCGGAGAGAGTTTTACCCCGGAGTCTTCCAGGGCCCTTCGATACTCCGGGTCGCTCACTTGGCGCAGATCCACGAGCACTCGCTTGTGGCTGGCGAGCAAGGCTTGACGAGCAGCCACGAAGCGATCTCCGAGCTCGTTCCTCCTGACTTTCTTTCCGACGTAGAGGGCTCCCGCTCCTGGTGGAATGTAGGCGACCTCCAAGGTCTCGAGGTAGTGCCGCTGCAACGCGAGGAGGTCCGAGCAAAACGGTGCGATGATCCTCGAGTAGACCGACGCCGAGAACGGGACGTCGAAGGTCGACTCTCGAGGTGACCCGATCAGCTTCGCCGGCATTCGCGGATCTCGTCCCCCAGGGATCGTCATCCCGTCCCTGTCGAGCGCGGTCATGAGGGTGGCCAGCCTCGAGATCAAGCCCCGCCAGCCGGCTCCGCGATAGCGCCTCCACTCCGCCGAGACGAACTCCCAAAACAACTCGAAACTGGTCTTCCACTGAAGGTCCATGTCCTCGACGTTGAGCGTGTAGAGCATCGGCCCCGGTCGCGTCGCCATCTCGAGGATGTTGAGTAGCAGCTTGTTCGTCGATGGATAGAACGCGCCGACGTTTTCACCTGGGGTCGTCACGTTCAGGGGCACCCCGCCATAGCCCCAGCCCACTCCCTTCACCGGCCAGACCGACTCTGCGTCCACGCACTGGCGGCAGTCTCGGCTCCCATCGAAGGCCTTGACCTTCTTGTAGCAGGGCTTGTCGATCCCCTTGCACCGCAGCGTGTAGCGGTCGACCGGGGTTCCCCGAACCGAGTGATAGTAGCGGTAGCTGGCCTGGAGCACGCGCAGCGACACCGCCGTTCCCGGCATGAAGCCAAAGGTCGAGACGTCGCCAGGATCGAACAGATACTGCGTCTCCCCGAGAGGTCCTCGGGCCTCCTGGCCTGCGCCCTGCTGCGCCGCGATCCCACCCTCTCGATGCTGGAACATCCAGGGCTTGCGGAAGGCATAGGCCGGCAAGAAGAGCTTGGTGTAGTCCGCGTTCGCGGCCCCCTCGATCTCTCCGTCCGGGTACACCACGCCCCCGCTCCCGTTCTTTCGGAACAGCTCGAACACTCGGTTGACCTGCCACGAGTCCGTCGCGGGGTCCTCGGTCTGGAGCGGCGGCAACGCGACATCCTTGGCGAGCTCCGCGTTCTTGTGCGTCGCGTACACGTCCACCGCCCACACCGCCGTCGTGATCACCTGCGCGATGACCTGCCCGATGATCCCCGTGCTCGCGGCGATCTTCTGGAGCGCCTGGAGCCCCGCGTTCACGAGTAGATCAGGCAGCATCTCGGCAGCCCTGTCGACATCCTTGAACGCGTCGAGCGAGGCCGTGATGCTCGTGTAGATGTCCGACACCGTGGACTGAAGCTGCGCGTTGCCCAGCGAGGGCAGGCCGATCCGCGTGGCGATGTCGTAGATCCCGATCTGGATCGACGACACCCAGTTTTGCCACTCCGAGTTCGCAAAGGCTCGCATCCCGATGTCCCCGAGGACGCCCACCGCCGGATCCAACACCGACGACTTGAACACGTCGGCCGCCGGCATCTTGCTCTCGAAGATCTGCCAAGCCGTTCCCACCGGGAACACTCGCTCGGCACGCTTGGTCACCTCGCTATAAAACGTCTCATCCGGTCGCAACAACATCTCGACAAGCTTGCGCTCCTCGACGTTGCTCGCCAACTAGCCGCAGAGCCTGGCGGCTCACCCGTCCTCGCGCCGCCCGGGTCCGGCCTGACGAACCCTCACCGTCCCTTCGGTCCTGGGCGTCGTCTCCTCGGTCTCGAGCGTCGCCCCCTCGTCGCGGAACGTCCCCCCGAACAAGCTACGTTCCACCTCTGCCTCGTCCTCCAGCGTCTCGAAGCCCAGCGCCCGCTCCATCTCGGCGTCGCTCATGTTCTCAAGCGCCTCGACGGAGATGGCCCAGCTTCGGACTGACTCAACCCGGCGCGTCTTCGCCATGGTCCATCAACCTGTAGATCGCCCGGCGCGCGAGGATGTAGCGCGCCGCCATCCGCTGCTCGAGATCCGCGACGGACTCGAAGCGCTTGCTCTTGAACAGCTGATCGGCTCCGTTGAGGCAAAGCAGCGCCTCGCGCTCGTCCTCGACCCGCGCGGCGTCTTCGAGCAGGAACATGAACCCATCAGCCGCCTTGCGGTTCTTGTCGAAGAGCGTCTGTAGCTGCCCCTGCGTGAGCGTGCCCGCGATGTAGGCGATCGCCTGCTGGGCGCACTCAAACTCGGGGAACACCTGCATCGACCGGTTCGCCCAGTGCTCGAACATGCTCTTGGCTGCGGGTACCAGCGTGGACGCCATCACATCGATGCCGTAACGCATGACATCGTACTTCATGGCAGCACGCTGGGTAGCCTGGCGCGCCTCGTAGGCCCGGGCCGTCGTCTCCGTGCGCCCCGAATGCAGGTCGATCAGGCCCCGAACCTGCTCGTTTTGGTAGTCGATCGCCTGCTCGAGGATCACCCGCGCGCTCCCGATCAGCTGGGGCGCCGCACCTGATGCGTCTTGCGCCATGGCAAAGGAGCGCTCCGCTCGCTCGGCCAGCCAGTGGAGCATCGCCGTCTTCTTGTCGTCGAGCTTGTCGAAGCCCTCGTCGAGGAGGCCGCGATCCCGCGCTCGCGTCTCGTCGGGTTCGTCCGCAGCCACCAGGATCCGGCGCCCGGACTCGAAGAGCACCTGTCCGTCCGCCCCATAGCCCCGCAGCCGAAAGTCACAGGCGCATCCCAGGCTCCGGGCCCACCGCTCGCACAGGCGCCACGAGCTCTCGCCCCACTTCTGGGCGTGCTCGCGCGGATCATCCTCCCCCTCTCCGCGAAGTGGGGTCCAAGCGAGGTTGGTCTCCTCGAGCTCGTGGCGCTCCCACTCGTTCATGGACGCGCCTTCGAGCGCCTCGAGATCCACCGAGAGCGAGACCATGGGCCTGTAGCGCGCGCGACCGCGCCTCCACAGCACGCGTACGCGGATGAGATCAACATCATGTTCAACGAGCAGATCGATCCACTCGCTGGGTACCGTCTTCGCATCGGGCCGTCGGGTCGCCATCACGGGCGCCTCCTTCTTCAGACGCGACCACCATGGACCAGCGCCATCGAGGGCGTCAACCCAATTTGGGTTATTGGGCCAATAGCGTCCAAAGTTTTGCGAATTTGGAATTATTTTGGGTCTAAATTTGGAATTCCAATTGGGTTTTGGTTGCGATTCCTGAAAGCTGGGATATTTTTCATATCGCCGAACCGAGCCTGCATCCAAACCAACGAACAGACGCCAACTAACCACAAGGGATAATGAACGAACTTTCCAGTTCGATTCATTGTCCGTGTGGCTAGTTGGCGCGTGCCTGAATCTCGTCCACACTGGATTCATGGCGAGCAAGACGTTGCCGGCGAAACGAAAGGAGGCGATGGCCGCCTTTCAAGATGAAAACCTTCGGATCCTCGAAGAGGAGGTCCAGGCCACTGCTTTCGCGCAGGAGTGCCGGGCCGACCTCGAAGCTCAACAGGCGCAGGACCTCGAACATGCCCGCCTGAGGGCGATCGAGGAACACAAGGATATGCGCGCGCACTACACCGCTGAAGCATGCGAGGTCGTGGCGAGCGTCGTCGCTGGTGGTATCTCGACCTTTCAGCCGGGGGGCGTCCCCCTCGGTCGCATCATCAACTTCGCCGCGGGGATTGCCGGTAAATATGGAAGCGCTGTCATCCCCTCAAATCGGGCACTGAACGTGCTCTCGCGCGCGGGAAAACAACTTCTGCACGGCCAGGTGTCGATCGACACGCGCGACATCATCAATGGTTGGTGAGCTCCCCGAGCTCAGAATTCCAAAACACGAAACCATGCACACGCGCATGGAGGCACCGTGCCGGCGTGCAACCTTTCGTAACATTGACACATTCACCTCCCCACCGAATGGACGGCTCGAGTGAGTACTGACCCAAACGACTCCACCCCACCCAAAGATCAGCGACAAGCACAGCGCAGGCAGGCCAAACAGCAGGGCCGCGCGCGGCGAGCTGAGCTCCTGCTCGAGGTCGAAGCCAAGGAAAAGACTCGTCACGAGTACCTCGAAGCTCGTGTCGAGGAGCTCGAAGCCCGCGTGGCCCAGCTCGAAGCCCTGATGAACCAGCAACCCACTATCCAGAGCGAGACGGTCTGACGACCCAGCCCTGACTTGTCCCCCACAGCATCCCAGCGAGACGAACCATGATCGGAACCAACCTCAACAGCTTGCTCCCCTGCGCTGCTCCTGGCGCTCCCTATGGCCTGGAGGCCGCTCAAGAGGCCATTGAGCGCAAGATGATCTGTCCCAGCGAGTTCGCCTTTGGCTGCATCGTGCCCTTCGAAGTCGAGGTCGCCGTCCCGGCTGGAGGGCGAAAGGTCCACGAGGTCAAACCCAACGAACGCCTCGTCCCCGTGGCGATGGTCGCCTATCTCTCCGGCCCAGACATCCGGATCGAGTCGATCACCCGCCGAGATGACCGCGCCGCGGGGCTCACCGGAACTGGGATCGTCACCTCCCGAGATCCAGACGCCTACGACTGGGAGTCTCTCAAGACCCCATTCAACCCCTTCCCACCAGACATCGGCTCGATCAACAGCAGCAAGGGCTTCAAGATCGAGGTCTCCAACCTGACTGGGGTTACGAGCCAGCTCTTTCAGGCCACATTCTTTGGTGCGCTCGGCGGTCACTCGGGCCTGACCTACCTCAAGAACAATATCGGCCTGTCGGATCAGCTCTACGCCAAGCTTCGCCGCTGGCTCAGCGACTCGGGGATCAACACCCCTGAGGATAGTGGAGAAAACGGGTGATCAGCTTCCCGATCGAGCTCGTGGGCGAGCGCCTCCTGAGTGAAGGCGCGGTGTTCTTCACCGAGGCTCTCGCCAAGCTCAACGCCCGCGAGTTCATCCGCGAAGCCGCCGACGCCTCGCCTTGCTGCGCCCAGTGTGCAGGCTGCAAGCTCGATCTTCAGGCTCCCCTGCGCGACGCCAAGCGCATGCTCGAAGTCAAGCGTGCCTCTCCGGTGAGCATCGTCGCCTACTCCATGGGCCGCGAGCTCGCCGAGGGGGTGGCCTGCCGCGCGGTGCTCATCGATGGCGTGCGCCTGGCCTACCAACGCGAAAACGGGGACGTGGCGGACCCCTTGAGCAAGTTCATTCCCGCCAACGAGGACCCCGACCATGGCAAAGACCAACGCTGCTGCTGCGGACAACCTGATCACGCTGCCGAGCACCTCCACACCAACAGGCCCACGAGGGGCAGCGGTGCCCAGCCGGAGGCCGGGACATCCCCCGACCCCCAATGATCGCTCGCTGGCGCCCCCTGCCGAAGATGACGAACCCTGGAGCTCCGGCGCCAAGGTGGCCGCCGGCGTCGGTAGCACCCTCGGCGTTGGGCTGCTGGCCTTTGGGTTCTACAAGCTCGGCGAGCGCGCGGGGTGGTGGGGCGATCCCTCCACGATCGTGATCGACGATCCCAACGACAGCGGTGGGAACGAGAGCAGCAACGACACCAAGCCCTCGAACGGGGGGAGCAAGAACTCGATCGCGATCGGGAACCCGCCGAACCTCAGCGGAGACGCCGAGGGCTACAACACCACGCTCTTCCCTGCGCCCTGGTCCGTGCGCTTGGCGATGAAGGGCATGGGCTACAACATCGAGCTGGAGGTCGCGCCCCTGGTCGGCGAGGACGAGACCCACGGCGAGGTTCGGCGGTTCCAGGCCGACTGGAACCGAGTCATCCGCGCGATCGACTCGGGCAAGATCAAGCTGCCGAGCTCGGTGCAAAACCCCACGGTGCTCGCGGCCCTTCGTGGCCTGCTGACCGAGGACGATGTTCCGGGCAAGTACACCCTGCGTGCGATGGAGATCATCTATCGCAACTCGGGGCTCAACGCCGTCAAGTTCTCCAGCTTACGCAAGGAGGCCAAGGCATGAACAGCCGAAGCATGCTCGACGCCTTGGGCTACGGGACCGACCGCCGGGAGCTGGAGCGCTTTCAACGAGACTACAACCGCCTCCCGCCCAAGCGTCTTCTTCCGCTCACGGGTCGCTTCGACGAGGCCACGGCCCAGGCGATCGAGCTGGCCTACGAGTCGCGCGAGCTGTTCAAGCTCGCCCGTGATGGAGTCTGAACCATGTCGCAGTTCATCGATCCCGGCGTGGCGACCATGAAGCTCGAGGCGGTCCTCCAGAAGGTGACCAAGCCGCTGTTCGAGCTCGACCAGGAGCTCGGACCCAGCGCGCCGCCAGAGGTGCTCTCGCAAGAGGAGATCGACGCCCTGCACCCGGGTCAGCCTCCGGTGTTGGGGGAGAGCTCTCCTCACTACACCGACGTGCTCGACCAGATCTGGATGGAGTTCGACGACGACGAAGAGCGCACCGCCGCGCGGCTCTTTGTCGTCGTCGAGAAGGTCGCGGACGAGGCTCTGCGCCTGCATCACCTCCAGATCGCATTCTGGGGCCGCACGCCCGAGCACCAGGTGCCCACGAAGGAGTTCACGCGCTTCCAGGCCGAGTACCTCGACTATCTGCGGCGGCTCAAGAAATACAAGGACGTGCTCCTCGGCCTCCCCGATGACAGCACCGACACGGACGAGGTCTATCTGGGCCTGATCAAGCGTCGCACCGCGGCCGGGCCGGTGCCCGACGTGATCATGCACCTGTACTTCCTCAATCAGCTGGGGATCCTCGAGGATCACGCCGAGGAGATGGGGACCGGCTTCGTCGGTCGGTCCATGTCTGCGCTCGAGGCCCTCGACGACACTGTCGACGGCGCCGTCGAACAGGTCGACGATGCTGTCGACGCGATCACCGAGGACACCCAGCAGACCCGGCGGCGGCGTCTGTGGATGTTTGGGGGGTTCACGGCCTTGACCGTGGGCGGCGTCGTCACGGCGGCCTTGCTCAGCCGTGACGACGATCCCGATCCCCGGAGGATCCCATGAGCAGCGAGGTGCTCCCTCGCTGGGCCTGGATCACCCTCGGCGCCGCGACCGTGGGCGGCGCCTTGGGCTTGTTCGTGTGGAGCGCGAGGCGACCTGCCTGGGACGTGCTCCTGAGCCGAGCGGGCGTACCGCGGGCGCTGTGGAATTTCGCCGCGATCCAGCGCTACACCGAAAGTCGCAACAACCCCAAGGCCGGCCTGGGCCGCCCCGAACTCTTCCCCAACTGGGCCGAGCCCCGCAACGCACCGCGGGACCAGCAGCTGCACGAAGCGGAGGCCGCCGAGCAAGCCTACGACCGCAACGCCCAGGCCTACGCCGAGTCCCCCTTCCCACGAAGGATGTGGGTCTTCGGGTCCGGCGGCGCCTACGGGCTGCTCCCCGCGAACGCCTTGGCCCCCTGGAAGGACACCGACGCGCTTCGCCGCGGTCGCGTCACCCCCTACGACGTCTTCAACCCGTGGAAGTCGACGATCTTCTTCCTCGAGTACGTCCGCCGGATGATCGACAAGCCCAGCTTCCAGCGGCTCCCCGCCCAAGACCGCAACTGGCTGGCGCTCAAGCGCGGCATGGCATCGCCCTCCCTGGTCGATGACGTGGGGGAGAGCAACGCTCGCTCGGCAACCTCGCGGCGGAACGCGACCAAGGCTGCCCAGGCCCTGGGGATCCCCGAGGACTACCTGTACGAGACGGTCCCCCTCGACTGGCCGCGCTATCCCGGTGGACGGGAGCTGATCGCGTGATCTGCCGAAGCACGATCCGTCGCTTCGATGGTGACGAAGGCGAGTCCCTGCACACGGCGATCTTTCCCTGCGGCGCCGCGGGCCTGCGCTTTGTGGGTCTGGTGACCCTCGACAAGGGCGACGGTCACTACGTGGGGGCCGATCGTGCGCCCGATCTGGTCTTGGCCTGGATCCCACGCGAGCGGATCAGCGACGAGGCCAGCTCGCCAGAGGAGGTCGACGCAGCTCTGGCACAGCCGGATCAGATCCCCCTGCTCCTCACCGCGGGCCGCCCGGTGTTCTACGTCAGCGACGCCGGCGCGGCCTTCCCAAGCGTGGGGATCAAGGGCGCGCCCATGATCCTCGTTGCGAGACTGTCGAGGATCATCCAGGGGACCCATGGTCAGCTGACCTTTGGGTGGGAAGACGAGCGATGTCGATGATGCGAGAGAAGGTGGACCCATGAACAGCAAGTGGATCGGATGGGTCGCCGCAGGTGCGGGCTTGGCCGCCGTGCTCGGTGGCCTGTATTGGTACCTGAAGCGACGAGACGCCAAGAAATCCAGCGGAGGGGAAAGCGCCATCGAGCCCAGCAATCCCCCGAGGGTGCCGACGACGGATCCCAAGCGGGTGCCCTCGAACTACGTCAAGCGCGAGGCGCTCGGCGACGCGCTCACCGATGAGCTCGACGCCATGTTCGAGGACGGCTGGCCGCCCGACGAGGAGACCGTCGAGCAGCTCGAGAACGGGGATGCGATCGTCTTCGCGGTCGAGAGCACCCCTGACGGCGAGTTCGAGAACACGGTCCAGGAGCTGATCTCGGCCCGAGTGATCGTGGTCGAGAAGACGGTGGTCCGCGCGCGCGTGATGACCCCCGTTCGCCACACCACCAACCTCGGCAAGACCGCCGGCCACGGCCTGAGCCCTGGCATGGCCGTGGACGTCCCCCGTGAGTACGTCCTCGTGGCCGCTCGGCATGCCGACCGCGAGGGCTACAACAGCGTTGGCGCACCGGCGAGCACCTTCAAGCCGAGCACCGAGACCAAGAAGACCTACACGGTCTATCCAGGCACGGTCTACGACCTTCGGCTGCCCTATCGCACGAACGAGCTCGAGTGGCACATCGACGCCGCCGATGCCGAGCTCAAACACATCGGTGAAGATGGGCTCCTCGAGCAGGTGATGTTCTCCGAGGGCACGCCCCGCGGGGAGTTCTCGGTGCGCGCCCTCGACAACGATCCGCAGGCAGGCATGGTCCTCGTGGGTCGTTGGGACTTCAAATTGGTGGACTGAGCCCCGGCCGGGACGGCCGGCCGCGATGAGGGGGAGTCATGAAGATCGAAGCTGCACAGCTGCGTATCGCAGATGTGGTGAGGGTTCCTGGCGTCGGCGAGCTCGAGATCCGTCGGCTGCACATCGAAGGTCCCGACGTCCGCGTGTGGGAGCGAGGCCGCGAAGAGGAGCGAGAGCCCAGCTACGTGTGGGACTCGACACAGGTGCTCGAAGTCCAGCGACCGGGGGACATCTTCGCCAACGCGAGCACCGACCCCGTCCCCCTGGTGCTCCGCTACACCCGCGCGGACGGGATCGTGCTTTGCGGAGACACCTACCCGTACCGGGAGATCCTCAAACAGATCATCACGCCCTATCGGCTCCGCTTCTCGCGGAAGCTGCCCGAGGGCTGCGCCTGGTATGTCCGCCGAAGCCGCGAGAGCCCGCAGCCACGAGCGCGTCTCGAAGAGCTGGCTGAGGCCCTACGGCTTCGAGGCGTCCCCGTGGTCCTCGAGTACGACGACGCTGGTGAGCCCGAGGCCACCACGAAGGGGAAGCCCACAGCCTCACGAGGGCGCCCCGTCGACGCAGACAAGCGCGCGGCAAAGCTGCGCGAGATCGCGGACAAGCTCGAGACCAAGGCCCAGGCCGAGCTCGACACCGATCGCAACGAGAACACCGCGCGTCGGGCCACGATGGCCAGCAACATCCGCGCTCGCGCGCGCCGAGACATCATGATCGCCTCGGTCATTCGCCGGGCTGCCGCCGAAGTCGAGCAATCGAAGCTCCAGCACGTCTCCCGCCTCGCCAGCAAGCGCCAGCTCGAATCCTTGGATCTCGAGCTTCGTCGCGGTGGGTGGAGCCGCGCGCGAGCCGAAGGCAAGCCGGTGAGCGAAGACGAAGCCCCCGAAGTCGAGGACATCGAGTACGCGAGCTACAGCCGCCCCGCAGCCCGGCCCGCCGTCATCTCGGATCTACTCGACGCCGCCAAGGGTCTCGCTGGCATCGTCTCCGCTCGTGAGCGCATCAAGGCGCTTCACGCAAAGCTGCCCGCCTCGGACGAGCGCGTCGAGCTGGACGCAGCGCAGGCCCGGGCCGCGAGCGAGCTCCTCCGCGCCGCCAAGAAGGCAGACCGCCCGCTCTCGCATGGGCTCGGCATCTTGGGCGACGACCTCGAAGATCGCCGCCGGCTCGCGCGGCTCGGCGTCGTCGATACGCCGACGTTGCAGGCCGCGCTGCGTGAGTATCTGGGCTGCTGCCGCGGGGCTGTCCGAACAGCCAAGGAAGATCCGCGGCGAGCGAGGCGACAGGCGCTCAGCCGCATGAACATCTCGGGCTTCGTGCCCACGCCGCCAGCACTGGCGCGACGTGTCGTCGAAGCTGCGCAGATTCAGCCTGGCATGCGTGTGCTGGAGCCCTCGGCAGGCTCCGGGGCCCTGGCCTCCGAGATCCGCGAGCGACATCCCAACGCAACCTTGGAGGTTCTCGAGCTCAGCCCCACGCTCCGTGAAGTCCTCCGGGACGAGGGGTTCACGATCGTCGGACGGGACTTTCGGACGTTTCTCCCCAAGCGCCTCTACGACCGGATCGTGATGAATCCTCCTTTCGAGCAGCGGCAGGATGTCGAGCACATCTGTCGCGCTCTCGAGCTCCTCGCACCCGGGGGGCGGCTCGTGGCGATCGCCGCGGCGGGGCTCGACTCGCGTACGGACAAGAAGACGCGAACGTTGCGGGCCAAGCTCGCCGAGCTCGACGGCGTGATCGAGCCGCTCCCCCAAGGCTCCTTCGAAGCATCTGGGACGAGCGTGAACACGGTCTTGGTGACCGTCGACAAGCCGATGTCGACCGCGGCACGTGCACCAGCATCCGCCGCCGCAGTCGCAACCTCAGCCCCCCGAAAGATTCCGAGCTCCCCGGCGCACGCCACCACGATGACGGCCTCGCCATCGGCGACGACGACGACGCCTTCCGTGCCTGACGACGCGCTCTACAAAGCATGGAAGGAGCATCTGCTCCGCAACCCCGAGGCCGGGCCGGAGTACTGGACGCGCATTCCCAAGGCGCCCTGCTGGATCCGACGCGAGGGCGAAGCCTCGGCGACGCTTTGTGTCGCCATGCTGGACAAACCCGCGGGGGACTGTCAGCCGACCCAGGCGGGTCTGAAGAGCAAGTCCACGCAGTTCGTGCTCTGCCAGACAGACGAGGAGCCGGAGTATTTTCGCGGCCAGGAAGAAGGCGCACAGCAGGCTCGGGCCGAGATCGAGAACCGAATGACCCGCGCGCGCGGTCGCGGTCAGATCCCGGCCCGGCGAGACTTCGAGCCGGACGATTTCGAGGCGCAGGAGCGCCATCTCGACGCGCTGGTCCCCACGCGTGCAGTCTATAGGCCCTCGGATCCCTTCCGGCTGTACCCGGTCAAGCTCAGCCCGCCAGCCTTCGTCGACCAAGATGGCCAGGCGCGGTCGCTCTTGGTGCACAGTGAGCCGCTCCCCAAGAGCGCCCGCCTCGTGCCTCGCGTCGCGGTCAATGGCGTGATGAACCTCGATCACTTCGAGGCCCAGCTCGGCAGTGAGCTGCTCCCCTACGCCGGCGGCGCTTCACCGGCGACGGTCAGTCTCCTCGTCTCGCAGATCCCTGGCCGGGACCTTCTGCACATGCGTCAGCAAGGCATGACGGCGACGGACGTCCAATTTGGTCGATTTGGCGGACGCTCGTTGTACTGGCTGCGGAACCCGGCCAACGGAACCATCCATGGTCCGGTGACCGCTTGGGGAAAGCTGATCACCAACAAGAAGATCATCGGCCAGATCCGGGAGACCTACGAGGCAGAGCTCTTGCCCCTCGCCGAGATCCCCTCGGACTGGGATCCGAAGGCAACGATCCAGCTCGTCGTGATGCGCGAGGGCGGCAAGCGCTTTTGGTCGATCTGGAACCGAGAGACCGAGACGATCCGGACGATGTTGGAGGGGCAAAAGGGCTGGGGCGAAGAGAAGAAGCTCCCCCGCCGCAGCACGTGGACGTCCAGGGGCGGGTTCATCGACTACCCGCACATGGCGACCTCGACGGCGCTGGGGTCCCTCGAGACGATGCCGCCGCGGTTTCGGGCCCAGGTCGCGGGGGCATGGCTGGGGGTGATGTACCCGAGCGACTTTGATGATCGGGTGGTCTTCTCTCCGCCCACGGGCGGCGAGCTCGACCTCGAACAGATGGGGCTCGAGCTCGCCGAGCTCACCACACTCGCAGCCGAGCAAGAGCTGCCGAGTCTCCAAGAGTTGGTGGTTCGTGGGCGACGGCGCGTCCAGTGGGCGAAGCGTTGGCTTCGAGAGCAGGCCGGAGGGAACCCCAAGCACAAGAATCCCAGGGTCAAGCGCTCCGCGCCGGCCATGGCAAAGGGCCCTGCACGAGACACCAAGCTGGCGCCGGCCGTGAGTACCGACCGAGCGGAGACAGAGGAAGAGACAGCCATGAGCAAGAGTAAGAAGTCGACGGTCAAGAAGAAGGTCTCGCCCAAGAAGAAGGCCACGCCCAAGAAGAAGGCCACGCCCAAGAAGAAGGCTACGCCCAAGAAGAAGGCCACGCCCAAGAAGAAGGCTGCCCCCAAGAAGAAGGCTGCCCCCAAGAAGAAGGCCACGCCCAAGAAGACCGCTCCCAAGAAGCCGGCGACCACCAAGAAGACAGCCGCCTCCCCGCAGCCGGACAGCTCGAAGCCCACGAGCCGCGGCCGTAGGTCTCGACTTGGCCGGAACGATCAGGTTCGCTTCCGCAAGAACTCTCGCATCGCCAACAGCTTGGGGATCGACCCAGACCGTACGTTCCGGGTCCTGCGTGTCGTGAGCCAAGGGGATCGAGAGTTCGCGGTGCTCGATCTCGGCCTGACCAAGCTCGCGGACGCACCGGCGATCGCCGTCGGGCACCTCGCTCTTGTCGAGCGCGCGACCTCCATGCCCGAGGATGTCCGGCGTTGCGCCGCCAAGCTCGCCAAGCTCGGCGGACCGATCTCCTCCGCCACGCGACAGATCATGCGGGAACTCGCGCGGAGGTACTGATGCTCGGCATCGTCGTCAGCCTCGGGCCCGTAGTCGCCTTTGGAGCCTTCGCCGCCTGGGCCGACGCGCGCAGCCGCAAGCTGAAGCTGGTCGACCTCACCGACGTCGCCCCGGTGTCGAAGCGACACGCCCGCAAGAAGCCTGTCGACGCGGTGGTCCTGCATCAGACGGGCTTCTCGCGGGGAACGGACCCCAGCCGCTACCACAACGTGACCGCTCACTTCGTGGTGCTCGAGGACGGCGCGGTGGTGCAGCTGCATCCCCTGACGGCCCGGCTCTCAGCCTCGGACGGGTTCAATAGTCGCTCGGTGTCGATCGAGTTCGTGGGGAACTTTCGCTCGTCCAGGGGGCAGTGGTGGCAGCCTGAGAAGTACGGGCGGAACACGCCGACGGCAGAGCAGATCCAGGCGGGGCGACGGCTGCTGCGGCTGCTGCGTGATGGGGGGCTCGGGTACGTGTTCGCGCACCGGCAGAGCTCGAGCAGCCGCGGGAACGACCCGGGGCCGGAGATCTGGCAGGGCGTCGGGCAGTGGGCGGTTTCGAGCTTGGGGATGTCGGATGGGGGGGCCGGGTTTGCGATCGGGGATGGGGCTCCGCTGCCTGATGTCTGGCGGTAGAGCATGAAGCCCGCAACGCCCTGGTATCAAGGGGATCGTCGGCCTGGGTCGAAGCCGGCGACAGATGCCCCTCACCGAGTGCTCACGCCGTGGTTGAGCCCGCTTTGTGGGCGGGATTGTGTGGTTATTGGGTTTCGAGCCAGCGGAGGAGGTCGTCGCGCTTGAAGCGGACGCGCTGGCCGATCCTGACTACGCCGGAGAACTCGCCGCGGTGGACCATGCAGTAGACGGCCTTGCGGGTGAGGCGTAGGAGGTTGGCGACGTCATCTGCGTGTAGGAGGTGTGGGAGCGCGGATGGGTCGGTCGTAGGCCGACTGGGCACAGATACAAGTTACGGTGACTCTGCGTGTGCCTCAAGCCTTCCGGGTGATTGGCCAATCACCCGAACGGCGTTCCTACTTTTGGGAGCATCGTCGTTTGATTTTCTTCGCTGCCGTAGGAGGGCCTGTGCATGCACTCGAAAAAAGGAACACATGACTGATTCGCTTGAGTTTTGTGCAGGAGTCTGACAGGTGGTAGGTCTCCCACAAGACGGTATCTTTGGGGGAAATCGATGATTTCTTGACCGGGAGGGTGTTCGTTTTGTCGAGGCGAATGATAGATGACTTCCTGTTGATCTCTTGCTCCAATTTGCCCACAGGATCACTGCATGAGCAGAGGACATACCCGATCATTATCCCTTCGGCACACGGCGCCGGGTATCGACCCGAGGTAAAGGCAGTCATGCCCTGCCCCTTGCCATCGATATATTCCGCGTTTCCCGATCGGCAGGGCTGCCTTCCGTCTTTTCGCCGTAACCTCTTACACTCGATATTTATAAACTCTTCATTCCAGGGGGGCGCGAGTGTCTCCACTAGAATATCTGGGATGCCGGTAACTACGTCACCGCCAGCATCTACGTTTTGTGCCTGCAGAGTCAAGCGAAAGGGGCTCCTTCTCGTAAGGTAGTGGGACTTCATTTGGCCATATAGCCGGATCGTGATTTTGTCTTCGCCTTCATCTGGGAATGGCGTTGATATCTTGGGCCACGACTCAACGATGCAGCGAAGAATTTGCTCAAGAAAGAGTGAGAAGTCAACGTCACTTGCCCACTTGGACGCGTTCCCCCCGAGGTCCTGCATGTCTTCAGTGACTCCTTGCCTTGATGAGTGCCGATATAACATGATCGGCATCGTTCATTGCCGCTGACCGAGTCCAGTTTCGGCGTGTCATCGTCTTGGTGAGGTAGAGACTGTCTCCATCGAACAGCATTACATCTTGAGTGAGGTTAGTCTTCTGAGACGATGATAGCGCGGCGCGAAGACTCGTCAGTGCCTCCTCAAGTTTTCGGCTGGCGGTTTGGACGCTGACGCCTTGCTCACCTCGGCGCAGGACGATGACTCCCGTACCTGCTGTGGTCGAGACATATGCGCGGCTAGCGAAATTGCGGCCATGGAGCCAGTCCGAGAGGACCTCCGATAGCCGAAGAAGGTATTGACGAGCATCGATTTTCATGGTTTCCTCGGGCCAAATGTGGATTTTGTCAGTTAGTGCGGCAGGGACAACGGTACTGACGGTGTCAGTAATAAGGTCGCGCTCCCAGTCGTCGATGTCATAGTAATCGAATATATAGGAGTTTATCGCTTCTTCGATTTCTGCGCTCGGTGAGGCGCTTTTGACGTCGTCGATGAGTTCGGCCACATTATTTATGATGCGCGCCTTGTCCGCCTGACCCCGAAAATCTGGGAGGGGGAGGTTCAGTATGTCGACATTTCGAAGTTGGGGGATAGCCTCCATTCCATAACTGAACGATGACTGGAACATGAAATAGAGCGATAGCCGTGAAGATAACGCCGCTGCGAGAAATTTCAGAAACGATGCTGATGCGGATTCCATATATATTGCATGGATCTCCTTATGAAAAGAGAATGAGGTCTCAGTGTAGGCGGCTTGAATATATGGTGGGTTGTTCGCAGGGGTGTGATGAAGGACTACGCGCGGCCCGAAGAATAGTTGTTGAACGTCAGAAGGCCATTGTTGGATGCGGGTCACCTCGTGCTTTTCCTCGCCATATGTACGAAAAAGCATGCTTGAGGGTTTGATCAGGCATCGCCACTTTTTGTCGGTTGCAGTTGGCAGAAACGGAATTTGGGCCAGGAGTGGGCGTTTCAACGCAGACGCAGACGTTCCGTGACGATTGAAGCCCTGATGGTAGCCACTCTTTCCGGGGGCGCTCAGCAACAGTTGCTGAAGGTTGTTGAAGCCAGCCAAACGTTCAATCAGACTGAGGTCCCGGCCACTACCATATAGCCGAACTCGCCACATGCGAAATAGCGCATTGTCCCCAGTGTCCGCACAACGAAGAATTTCGGAGTAGCGCACGAACTGAGTCCTCGAGCCTGCGAGTGACAGAAGCCCCCCCCTTTTTCCTGCGGAGTTCTTCAGTGGTGTGATGTAGCGAACCCTCCGGGAACGGTCTTGTCCATCGGTGGAGGCGTGTGAAAACCGAAAAAGTGCTGCTGGTCGTCCCGCCTTCTTGTCAAAAAGATAATTGCGAAGATCCGCAAAGTTGACAATGGTGTCAACGTTCGCGGACTTGAACCAGGATGCTGCAAAGTCCTGCGCTGGTGGGGACGAGAGCATGGCTTTTCCATCGAGCAGCAAAGTTGCCGTTCCGCCTTCGGCCAAGTCGTCAAGGGCTTTCCAGGAAAAACCGTATGTAAGGTTCCCCCTGGCAGGCACAGGCCGGCTCTTCGGCCACTCCTCTCCGAAGGCATCGGGATCGTTCGACCAAGGAGGATTTCCAACTATGATGTCAAATCCCTGACCTGAATGATGGCGCAGGTAGTCGCCTTGTAGAATCGTTGTGGTTGTCTGCCCGCGAGGGTCTCGACGAAGCGGTTTCCTGTTGATGATCTGGTCGAGTTCAGCGTTGTGGAAGTGGCCGAGGAGCGCATGAAGCAGGTTTAATTCCGCGAGTTTGCATGCTGTTGGCTGAAGTTCTATGCCTGTAATGTTGTTTTGTAATAGTGTCTTTAGGGCCCTCAGTTTGTCCAGAGGGTCGGCGTTTGGGAACCGGGATCGCCAACTGCTAGCAAGTCGGTTGAAGCAGCCAACGAGGAAAATACCCGATCCACAAGCCGGATCGAGGATTCTCGGTTCCGCGATTTTGCAGTTCTCGAATGCCATGTCCAAGACGACCTCCGCGAGGTTTCGGGGGGTCGCTACCAGGCCGATGCTTCGTTTGGCATTCTCGACTTCTGAGGATAGGAACTCCTGGTAGACTGCGGAAACAAGCTCTACCGGAAGAAGACTGAGATCGTAACTCCATGAGCCGAGTGCCAATTGGCCAGTGCCAACACTGTGGCCGCAAAGAAAATCAGCAGCGAACTGGAAGTGTTCAGTCCGGAATGGGCCTTCGGTAATCAGATCATGCGCGTCGAGTAGTTCACGGATGTTGAATGCACGCGAGAGAGCCCGGTAGATTGAGGCGAAGGCGCCCTGGAGGTCGTCGTTTCCGGTCAGGAATTCGTAAAGAGAACTGGCCGGAGAGGATGTGTGACGCGCGAAGAAGTTCGGGCCTAGTACACCTCGGTCCTCCAGGTATCGAAGCAGAATTGCGTTGACCAGGAGGCTGTGGATCTTGGTGGGACTTATCCGTTGGTCTATCGTTTGGAGAAAGTTACGCGTGGCCTCAAGTTGGCGGCGGAAGTGATTGTCGACTGCATGCTGCTGGTAGAAGTGCTTCTTGTGGGTCTCGAAGTACTCGCCGCCTTGCACTCGATCAAGTAGAGCATATAGCTGCAGCGATTCTGCCGTTCGATTTATTGTCTCAATGAATGTCTGTTTGTTCTTCTTCGTAACTTTCGGCCGCGATGAGTACACTCGCACTTGCGTGGAATCTATGACAATGAGCAGCGGGGCCGTTGCATGAAGCCAGAGTTTACGGTGCAACTCATCTTCGGCTTTCGGGTCAAAGAACCGGGCCTCTTTGATGTAGACACCGGGAGAGTTGCCGATGGCAACAACTCCATCGAGATCCATCCGATCCCAGGCGATCTCGGTCGCGTGAGCACAAGTGAGGCTCCGTCGATCGTGCTGGAGCGCTCCCAACGAAGAGTAGAAGCGCATGCCCTGCCGGTCGACGCCGAGCTCTTGCCGCCAGTTGGTCACCCCCAACCTCTATCACAGTCTCTGTCGGAAAGTGATCTGACAGAGATCATCGCCTTGGGTGACCTCGTGGGGGGCGGCATGGGCGCAGATGGGGCTCAGAGGGACTCAGGCAGGTGAGCCGAGACCTAGTTTTTTTCACCCAAGCCTGGAGTGTTGAGCGCGGTACGCTCAGGTGCCGACTGGCCGCGCGAACGGACGCGGATTCCTGCAGGGTGCTCTCACGAATCCCCTCGCTCGGGCCTAGGCGGTCGCAGCCATAGTCGACCCGCAGCTGCTCGTGCTGCCAACCGAAGTGCCACTGGTCGCGCAGCTCGTCGCGCAGCCGCCTCCGCATGGACGACGTCACGCGCTCGCAGCTTCCCTCGCTCGGCGCGGGCGCGTAGGGGTCGGGCTGTGGCTCGTAGGCGGCGATGCTTGCCCGAGGGGCACGGCCTCAAGCGGGGAGACACCTATGAAGATCTCGCTGACGCGACACACCGGGGAGTGCTCGACTCCACGCCGCTGCGGCGATCGGATCGGTTCCGCCACGCCTACACGGTTGAGCTCGACGACTGGAACCGCGTGGTGGCGAACCTCCTCGCGCAAGTGGTCGTCGATGCGCGCACGATCGACGAAGCCGCGCGGCTACTCGGGCTCACGGCGCGCGAAGTTGAGCAGCGTAGCCACTGGGCCCTCCACCTTGGTCTGGATACGCTCTCTCACCCCAGCTACGTTGTCGTGGTCGGTCCCTGGCTTGAGATCAAGCGGTAGATCCTCTCTCACGTCCTGCAGCATGGATCGGGTCACGGTCGAACGCTGAGCCTCGCGCGGCTGCGGCGTGACGCGGACAGCGCGGACTGAGCAGCACCGGAACACCTGCCGGTACTCCCGTCGGCACACCTGCTGGACCACGGAAGAGATCTCCCGGGCCTCGACGGCGCGCTTCGCGTCCCCCTCTCGTTCCCGATGATCCGGCTGGGATCATGGGCTGCGATCAGGGGTTGCGCACCCGAGCGCCGGACCTAGGTTCATCCGGCAATGGCGAAGAACATCAAAGGCAACGGCGGCGGCTCCAAGGGCGGCAACGAGTCCTACACCATCCCCGGCCGGGGCACGGTCCCGCGCGGACAGCTCGTGCGCGAGGTCCAGGCCGGCAAGCACCCGGACTTCGGGACCGTGACCGTGCGCGGCAAGGAGTACGTCCGCGGCCTGCCGGACAAGAGCAAGGGCAACAACGTCAACGACTGAGGACAGGCGCCCAAGGTCCCGGCTTCGGCAGCTCCCGCAGGCAATCATGCAGGTCCCATTGGCCATGCAGCAGGAGCTCGAGCTCCTGCTCGAACGCTTCTCCGCGCTGGAGGCTGAATCCAGCACTGTGGACATTGCGCCAGCCGAAGGCCTTCTTGTGGTGCGTGCGGACGGAATCAAGCAGAGCAAGCGCTTCCTGAAGGACGAACTCGAGAACCCCCGCTATCGGACGGCCCTGCATAAGGCTGTCGGGATCACTTTCCGGATGTGGCGGGACTGGGCCCCGGAGCCGTCGAGACCCTTCATTCTCGCGGCCTTGCGGCTGTCAGATGAGGTGTCCTTCGTCCTCAACCGAGGCGACAACTACTACGGGCGGCGGATCCTGAAGATCACTACTACGCTGGCCTCCACGCTGTCGGGCGCCATGAGCCTGGCTATCGCGCCTCCCGTCGCCCGAAAGTCCCCCAGGATGCTCTCGGTCGCGGCGTTCGACGGCCGTCCGCTGATCCTGGGCGGAGAAGATGAGCTGGTTTCCTATATCCGCTGTCGCCGCTTGCTGCATGCGCGCAATGCCATGGCTAAGGTCCTTCGCCTCGAATCCGAGTTCTCCGACAGTCAGCTCTATGACGAGGCCCCGCGCCTCGCGGACGATATCCATAGACTGGGACGCGAGGTCGGCGCGCGCTCGCTTTGGGACCGCTTCGACCGTGCCGTCTCCGGTTCCGCCCTGTACACCGCCGGCTCCGGCAAAGAGCTCGATGGTCGGACGCTGCCGGGCGATCCCCAGGACGAGGGCATTGTGCGGCAGGCGGTCGAACGCGCTTGCGGAAAGGGCCGCCGGCGCTAGCCTGCGACGATGGGGAAGGGCATGTCGTACACTCAGCGGCTCAGGTCCAGGACGAAGCAGTGCAGCGAAGCCTGGGTGTTCTGCGACGAATCGGGCAACTCGGGCATCAACTACCTCGCACCGGAAAGCCCCTTTCTGGTGCTGGCCGGCTTCATCGTAGCGGGAAGCGCCCGCCGAAGAGCCGAAGCGGCGGTGCGCTCGTTCGTCGAAGACCTTGGCCTTCCTGGCGGCAAGGAGCCGAAGTTCCGGGATGTGTGGAGGAAGAGCCGGCAGCCGCGAACGCTTGCAATGCTTCGGGATCTGGGCAAAGCCAGAGCGGTCCCAGTCTTCTACTTCATGCAGAAGCAGTTCGCTATCGCCGGAAAGGTCGTGGATGTGCTGCTCGACCCGATGCACAACCCGGGCGCATCATGGCTGCCCACCGCCTCTCTCCGCGAGCGGCGGCGGCTGACCGAACTCGTCTACACGGCCAGCGATGGCGTGCTGCGGGATTTCGCAGAAGCCTACAGGGACCCCTCCGAGAACGCCCCGCTCCTCGAGTCCTGTCTTGAGCGGTTGAGCCGTTTCGCCGGGCTGAACGGGGAACCCTTGCTGGAGAAGGGATTCCGCGGAGCGCTGGAATCCCTTGATGCGATCATAGATGCCGAGGACTGCGATTCCGCGGACGGAGGCAAGCATGCCGAGCATGCCAGCCTGAACGTCCCCGCGCTGACGCAGTTCATGCGCAAGTGCGACATGGGGCTCGACATGTACCGTCCGCGGCAGGGCACGCTCGTTCACGACGAGCAGTCCCAATTCAGGCGCGTGTTCGAGTTCTATGCCCGGATGCTGCGGAAGATCGGCGTAGGGCATCGGGAACTGGAGGATGTCCTCGATGCGCAGGGCATCCCTGTCGACCGAGTCGGGGTCCGCAACATCCATTGCTTTTCGATGCGCGATTCGAGGGGAGAGCCTCTGCTCCTGGCCGCAGACATACTGGCTGGAGGGATCGCCCGCGTGCTGAAGCAGGTGCTCGACGATGAGCCATGGTCGGATGCCGAGCTCCGGTTTGCCGCAATGACGCTTCCGGGACTCCTCGGCGAACGGAAGGCGCTGTCGTCCTACTACGCGGACGACGGGTTCGTGGGCAAGGTCCTGGCGCGCCTTTCCGATTGAGGCTCCCGTCAATGCCTATGGGATCCCCATCGCCACCGACGCAACGCCATCGCCCAGCCCGCCCGATGCTCGCTCGCCAGCGCCACGGCCTCGGCCGGTGTCCGCCCAGGAGTCGCGCTCGAGGTCGGCCCGGAGCGTGCCTCCGCTGAAAGGCGAGGGCCCGCTCGCAGCGGACCCCGCTCGATCATGTCGTCGATCAACCCGTACTCGTGCAGCACCCGCAGCAGCGGGACTGCGCACGCCTCTCCGGCGAGTCGGATCGTTGGTCGTCTCATGGCCATGGCGTGAGGGAATCGGGGGGAGGAGCCGAGGACTACAGATGGCGTCCGCCGGGGAGGGCGGCGTGCCCGAGGCCCATCAGCAGCATCACCAGCTGCTCGCGGGAGCGGATCGGCGTCAGGCGCAGCTCCCGGAGCATGCTGTCCTCGGCCTCCGAGATGATCCGCACCACCGGTAGCTCCTCCTCGCAGGCGATGCCCCGGGCGACGCGCTCCTGCTGCTCGTCCCAGACATCCAGGAGCATGCGCAGCTCCTGGCGGCCGATCCTCGAGGCCCGAAGCCGGCGCAGCATGTCGAGATCGGTTTCCGTCGCGGCCGTGAGCGGCTCGGCGCCCGCGGGCGGCTGGGGACCCAGGACGGCCAGGAACATGTCGTCGCGCTGGATGACCGCCCGCTTGCGCTGCCCCATCAGGATCTCGTCGATGGCTGCGTCTCGGCGCTCGGCGAAGCTCTTCCGGTCGCAGCGCAGGATGTCCTCCCGTCTCAGGCCGTCGGCCTCGCCGGTGACGATGGGCCGCAGGAAAGCGGCCACCATGCCTCGCAACTTGACCTTCACAGCGATCACGTCGAAGGCCACACGCCAGGCGAGCTCGGCTCCGAGGCGGTACGCCGGCACAGGCCGCTCGACCAGGAGCGGCATCTTGCAGGTGTGCTCGAACACGAACAGCTTCTCGCCGTCGGGCCCGAGGGTCTCTGAGCGCCAAGGCGTCCAGTCGCGCGCGCTCCAAAGCCGCTTGAGCTAGAGTGCAGCTTCAGGGGAAAGGTCCGGGGAGTTCATGGTGTTTGGGGTTTAGGAAGTCTTATCGTCGGAGGGATCGGCGTAGCGCAGCCACGCCCGGCGGATCAGCGCCGCGGCCCAGGGCCGGCGGCAGGCTTCGCCCGCGAGCGTGAGCCGGGCTGTCGGGTTGATGGCCGGGTCCAGCAGCATCCCGATCTGCGCCTCGCCGAGATCGGCCCCCATCGGGCAGACGACTGCCGGGACGCCGGCGCAGTGCAGGCGCAGCGCCTCGAGGAGGTCGAGCTCGGGCTCGACCAGCCCGTCGGGTTCTATCGGCTCGACAGCGGCGACGGCGTGCTCTGGTCGTTCGGGCCCAAGGATCTGCTGCGCTTTGATGGCCAGGCCTGGCAGCGGATCTCCTTTGCCATGAACGAATAAAACGGCTTCGTCCAGGCCCGCAACGGAGGTGTCTGCACGAGCTCAGGATCAGGGCCCAGAGCTCGGCCATGGCCGAAGAAAGCGCGGCCCCCAATACATGATCCGCTGGGTCGAGCGCGAAGTAGATCCGGACACTCGGTGGCAGACTCAGCACACCGACCCCACGACGCGCAGGACTCGAGCCAGGAGCTCGTCGTCGACATCGCCCTCGACGTGCACGCGGGCCTCGCCGAGCTCGATGAACAGCTATGTTGCGCGTGCGGCGCTGAGGCTCAGGAGCCTCAACTAGGAACAGCCGCAAGTCGCCTGGCCGGCCCCAAAATTTGAGCACATGGAGCTTCGAGGCCAGCCTCGGTGCACTCACTCATCAGGTTCCTCCACTCCCCGGATCAGATCGATCACCAGGTGGGCAGCGTGGAGCCCCACTGCCTGCTCGCGCGGAGTCAGCGATCGGATCGCGTCGATGATCTCCAGCGGGATGTCGCGCTTGCCGAACTCGAAGCTCGTGAACAGAGTCGAGAGTTCTAGACTGAGCCCCTCGCAGAGCTTGCGAAGCGTGTCGTAGGAAGGGGAGAAGGACCCCTGCTCGAGCCGTCGAATTGTGTCGACGGACAGGTCTGAGCGCTCGGCGAGACGTTCCTGGGTCAACCCACGAGCACGCCGGAGCGACTTCACATGCTGGCCGAAGCGGCGATTCACCTTGTCCACGTTGCGAATCTAGCCCACAGCGACTCGGCAATTTTTCAGGGCACAGCCCGGCATGAACCCGAGCGCGGGCTCGCTAGCGCATCACATGGCAACACACCCAGTGGAGCTTCCACACGTTGTTTCAGGTCAGCCAAGAACACGAGACTCGCCGGCAAATCCGGCATGAGTGTCGAGGCGTTCACGGCTTGCGATACCCTCCACGAGTGGCCGACAAGTCCACCCACCAACCCGCCCACGTGCTGCTGGCGCTCAACTTGCGCCGTCTGACCGAAGTGCGCGGCATCTCGCTCGCTGCCGTCGCGGATCGTTCTGGCATCGATCGCCGCGAACTCTTCGCCGTCATGGCCGGCGAAGTCGATCCCAGCCTCGACTGGCTCAACGGGCTCGCCGATGGACTGGGTGTCAGGTTGGCCGAGCTGTTCGAAGAACCGCCCGGCCAACCTCCCCCCTAGCTGTCCAAGGTCTGCCGGACTCGAAGCGCGCCCACCAGAGTGAGCGCGACGTGCTGATCCCGCGTCGACAGCCCGCGGATCAAGACGGCGAGTTCATCGGAGCGCTCGAGCTGATCCTCGAGTAGCCCGACGAGCGACAGGCCGAAGGCCTTGGCGATCTTGACCATCGTGCCGAGGGTCGGGTGATAGCGGGCGCGTTCAATGCGCGATATGGTGTCAACCGAGAGCCCAGCCATCCGAGCCAGCTCCTCCTGGGAGAGCTCTCGTCGGCTGCGAAGTAAGCGCACGCGCTCGGCGAACTGAGTCATGTCCATGGGTACCCCCCACGGGCTGCTGGAGGCTCGGGGCCGCGACACTGGGCCACGACGCGAGCCGCCAGCACGGACGGCATCGTGGGCAGAAGTGGTTGGGTAGACATGTTGCTAGGATATTTGAACTCCTAGTGATATTCCAGGTGTGATAGCGTTTTCCCGGATGGACTCGAAGAACAGAGCGATGGCTCAACTTGGGGCGGCAGTCGAGCAGCTCGTGCAGGCAGATCCGCGGCCCGCTGCTGTGATCGCGCGTGAGGCTTGGACTGACATCGAGCCGGACTCGGCGCGGCGCCAGCTGTCTGCGGTGCGGGCTGGCCGACGATGGCTCGGGGCCGAGCGTGCTCAGCAACTGGCAGACGCACTCGAGGTAGACCTCGAGGAGCTCTATGCGTCAGTGGAACGCAAAAAACCGAACCGCGGCCCGTAGGAAGTGTCTACCCAACCGTCGGGGCCGCAGCTCGGGCCGACCGAAGCCGGCGGCGAATCATACATAATCCTGGCCTCACCTCCAGTCGAGACTGGTCGCGGGCATGGCGGGCGTCGTCTTCTCAAAACAACTCGCGTCGGGCGTGGGTCATGGGGCCGAGGCCGCGAGACCATCGAAGCCCTTGCGCATGTCCGCGGGCTCGAAGCTGAGCTCGACGAGGACGTGGTGGCGGCCTTCGACGAGGATCGTGAGCACCGAGTTCGTGTCGGGTTGGGCCTCGCCGTTTGAGCCCGACACTTCGACAGACATACCGAAGGAGTAGCTCGAGCAACTACTTGTCCGCGCTGGAGCAGTTGGCCATAGGCTGATCCGTGTATCTTTCGTGCGGCCTCCCCTCGCTCGAGTCCGCCTCATCCGACCGCGAGATCGACGCTCGACTTCTACCTGAACTTGCCTGGGACTGGTGTCTCGTCTGCGACCTCGACGCGCTCGCCGCCCTTCGTCTTGGGATTCAACGTCAGCTTGAACTTGTGTTTGATCAGCTTGTCGACGGCGTGCTCGCCTTGGGCGGTGACGACCCAGAACTTCAGACCTCCGCCACCGCTGGTCTTCCGACCAAGGGCGAGCTCCAGTTCGAGCTCGACCTTGTCGATATCGAAGCGGATCGCCTTGTCCTTGCCGGCTTCCATGGCGACGGCGAGTTCCAGGCGCAGCGACTCGATCATCTCGGAAAGTGGGACGGGTTGATCCAGGTTCTCGACCATGAAGGCATGATAACGCGCGGGGAATCCCAATTGCGACTGAACGCCCACCGGCCGACAGTTCTGGTCTATACTGGTCCACGATGAACTCCCCAAATCCCGGGCGAGTCGCCTATGTCTGGTCGCCTGAAAACAGGCGGGTCGGCAGCGGCTACGTCATCCGGGGCGAGCGTGACTTGGTCCTGACGGCGGCCCACGTCGTTGGGGACGCCACGCAATGCAAAGTCCGGCTTCATGGTGGCGATCGCTGGCTGGAGGCGGCTGTCAGATGGCGTGGCGACGGTGAGGTCGACGTCGCCGTGTTACTCCTCGACGAGCCGTTGGAGGTCGACCTCGGCCGGGAGCCCGCTTGGGCGAGCTGCCGCAACGTTGACCTGAGGTGCGAGGCGACCGGCTACCCGCGCTTTCAGCATGCCAACGAGCTCGTGGGACACCGAGGGCTTCGTGGGCACGCTTCGGGCCCAGTCGGGGCTCGAGAGTGGGGTGCTCAACGCGGTCCACCAAGCCCCAGGTCGGCCACCAGAGCACTGGAAAGGCATGTCCGGCGCGGGCCTGTTCGCGGAGGGCCTGCTGATCGGGATCGTGACCGACGAGTCCATCGACACCGCCAGCTTGCTCTCGGCCTACCGCTGCCTGACTCGGCACCTGTGGGTGCTGGGCGTCGAGCTCGCGGATCCGCGACTCTACCCGGAGCTCGCCGCCGACAGCTTCCCCGTGGTCAGCGGCGGTGACGGAGCCCGCGAGCAGGCGCTCGGCGGCGTGATCGACAGCCTCCTGGCGCAGCGTCAGCAGGCGCGCAAGGACAAGGACTTCGCCAAGGCCGACCTGATCCGCGACCTGCTCGCGGCGGCGGGGGTGAGCATCGAGGACACGCCCAAGGGCCCGCGCTGGGACGTCCGCGAGTAGGCCGGGCCGAGCCTCGGACAAATAAAAAACACAGCGAGCCCAGCGCTCGCTGTGTTTTTTTAATCTGCCTCGGCGCTCTAGAGCGGCGCTCTAGCCGTCCTTGCTCAGGGCGCAGGCTTCGATGAGGTCGCTGACCTTGAGGCCCACGGGGATGCCCAAGGTAGCGATCTCGTTCCAGACCGGGAGCAGGTTCCTGGTCGCGAGCGCGTGGACCTGGGCCTGCGTGGCGCTGTCGGAGAGCTACGAGGCGCTGGTCGAGGGGCTCCAGCGGGCACTGTGGGCCCTGGGCGGGGTGCCGCGGAAGCTGACCCTCGACAACATGTCGGCGGCGACGCACGAGCTGAAGAAGGCGCGGGGCCGGAGCCTCAACAAGCGCTTCGCGGACGCGTGCACGCATCTGGGCATCGAGACGGTCCGGCGCATCAACGTGGGCAAGTCGCACGAAAACGGCGCGGTCGAGGTCCGGCATCGGCGAACCAAAAAGCTGCTGAAGCAGGCGCTGATCTTGCGGGGCAGCCGGGACTTCGCCAGCGTCGAGGATTACGAGCGCTTCGTCCAGCAGACCCTCGAGCGCGAGCACAACCAGCACGTCACGGCGAAGCTCGAGCTCGAGAGCCCCTTGCTGAGGCCGCTGCCGATCAAGCCGGTGCCGACCTACACGACCGAGACGCCGAAGGTCCGGCGCTGGAGCACGATCAAGGTGCGGGGGCGGATCTACTCGGTGCCTTCGCAGCTGATCGGCCACCAGGTCGAGGTCCGGCTGCACGCCAACGAGGTCGAGCTGCGCTACGGCGGTGAGGTGGTCGAGACCTTCCCGCGGCTGCGAGGCGAAGGCGCGCACCGCATCGACTACCGCCACGTGATCGCCTCCTTGGTGCGCAAGCCCGGGGCCTTCCCCAACTACTGCTTCCGCGAGGAGCTGTACCCCTCGCTGATCTTCCGCCGGGCCTACGACGCGCTCGAGCGCGCTCGACCCGGGCGCGGCCACGTCGACTACGTGAGGATCTTGCACCTCGCGGCGATGACGATGGAGTCGACGGTCGAGGCCGAACTCGCGCAGCTGCTCGAGGCCGGCGCGCCCTTCGACTACGCGACGGTCAAGCAGCGGGTCCAGCCCACGGAGTCCGAGGTCCCGCAGCTCGAGGTCGGCGAGCCCGATCTGGGCGTCTACGACGAGCTGCTCGGAGGTGCGGCGTGAACCCTCGACCCCCCGCCCACGCCGAGCAGATCACCACGCTGCTGCGCAGCTTCAAGCTGACGACCGCGGCCGAGGAGCTGGTCCCGCGCCTGGTCACCGACGGCCACGAGCCAGCGCTGGCGACGATCGCCGAGGTCCTGGACCTCGAGGCCGAGGCCCGCCACGCTCGCCGAGTCGCTCGCCTGCGCCGGGCCTCGAAGCTCAGCGTCGGCAAGACCTTCGAGACCCTCGACGACAAGCGGCTGCCGCGACCGGTGGTCCGCAAGCTCCGCGAGCTGCAAGCCGGCGACTTCCTCGACGAGGCGATCAACGTGCTGGCATTCGGCCTGCCCGGCGTCGGCAAGAGCCACGCCCTCGCGGCCCTCGGCCACGCCCTCGTCGAGCAGGGCCGCTCGGTGCTGTGGACGCCGACCTACTCGCTGATCCAGGAGCTGCTCGCGGCCAAGCGAGATCTGGAGCTGCCCCGGAAGCTGCGTCGGCTCGACAACTTCGAGTTCGTGATCCTCGACGACATCGGCTACGTCAAGCAGTCGGCCGAGGAGGCCGAGGTCCTCTTCACCCTGCTGGCCGAGCGCTACGAGCGACGCTCGACGGCGCTGACGAGCAACCTGGTCTTCAGCGAGTGGGACCGGATCTTCAACAACAAGATGGCGACCTCGGCCGCGATCGACCGGCTCGTGCACCACTCGGTGATCCTGGAATTCAACGTGTCCAGCTACCGGACCGAGAAGGCCAAGGGGCGCAAGAAGGGCTGACGCCCGACGACAACTACACCGGGCTGCGACAACTGCCCGAACGACAACTACCCCGCGCGCGAGGTCGCCGTGCACGGGGACGCGCAAGTCTCGCACCGGCAGGAATAATCGTCGCCAATCGGAAAAAATAATTGACGCTGATCAGCCGGCGGACGCCCTCGAGGTGCTGCGCAAGCGCCTGGCGGGGCTGGGTCGCAAGGAGCTCGTGTTCAGCAAACCCAAGGGCTACAAGGCGGCGCATCGCGGGGAGCGGGAGGCCAAGGGCGGGGAGCCCTGGTCGCACAAGGACCTGTTCAACGCGGTGAACCGCGCGCGGGCCGGAGCCGGCATCGAGCGCTCGGTCGGGGTGCACACGCTGCGGCACACCTTCGCCACCCACGCGGTGGCGGCCGGGGTGCCGCTGTCGCTGGTGTCCCGGCAGCTGGGGCACTCGGACGTGCGGACGACGATGCGCTACGCCCATCACGCACCGGAGCTGACGCCCGGGATCTTCGACCGGCTCTCGGAGCCGGCTGGGGAGACCGAGGGGCCGGTGACGGCCGGGGGAGATCTGGATGAGCCGACGGCTCGGGGGCGCTCGAGGAAGCGCCGCCGAGGGGGCTCGAAGGGGGGCTCTCGGGGGCGTTCTGGGGCTCGGGCGGGATCGCCGCGGGCTCAGAATCTGGATGAATCTGGATGAATTCGGGATCCGAGGGATCGCCCGGAAATACTAAACCCCCGTAGACGAGCGTCTAAGGGGGCCTAGCTTGCGAAATCTGAAAGCTCCGGCAACAGGACTCGAACCGAATTGGGGGCTTCTGCGAAACGTCAATGATGGCGCGCAGTTGGGCCGGAAGCTCCCGAAATCGTTCGGGTTTCTTTGTGCCGTGGGGGCCCGGGGGAGGGAGGCTCGTGGAGTCTCGTTCCGCAGGGTTGGAGCACACGCGGAGCACACGATGCTCGGAACTGAGACCGGCGCTGGCAGCACCCTGGCTTGTGGCAAGTGGCGAGGCTGTGGGTTTCGCTGCCTGACCGTCGCTCCCAACTATGCGCTCCTTGATTGGATGATCAGAACAACGCGGCGACGGCAGCATCTGCAGCGTCCGACGCTGCGCTCTGAAGAGCGGATTCGGCCTCAGATTCGGCCTCTGAAACCACCTCGTGTGCCGCCCACTTCAGCGCTTTCATCAGCCAGCCATCCCCCGATGAACTGCTTGATTCACTTTGCGGGACCAGTACGCCGCTCTGGTTGCTCAGGTTGAGCGGCACTGTGCCGAAGCCGGTCTGGGTGCACGGAGAGCCATCGCTGGCTGGAAAGAATGATATGAACGTGGCATAAGGCGTGCCGGCGTTTATGTTCGTACCCAGGAACGATCGGGTGTTGGCGCTGCTGACCAGGATCTGTTTACTGGGGGCCCAGATTAGATCAAATGCTGTCTCAACCCAGGAGCCCTGTGGCAATTGCGCCTTGGTCGTGTTGCCCGGTGTCAGCTGGAAATAGCCATTGTTATTGGAGAATGAATCGCCCTGGCAGAACGTAGCAAAGGCTGCTCGACTGTCGCCGTTGGCTTGTTTGAGCAGTGCACCGATCAGGTAGTTCCCGCAATAGTCAATAACGCTTACCGAGCTTTGTTCGGCAGAACTGGACCAGTCGCCCTTGGGCCAGTATCCCGATCCCAGATTTTTTTTCTCGATCGCTTTCAGTATCTGCTGGTCGGTATATGCCTGCGGTGTCGCCTGGCTGGCTACAAATGTAGAGCCTTGATTGCTCAGTGTTGCCGTGGGCAACGCGAAGCAGTTCTGTGGGTAGTTCGAAGTGCCAGTGATCACGCTGCTCAGGTAGATCAAGCCCGCCGTGTTCAGTGGCTGCAAGTTTCCTGAACAGTCCCGGACAAATGGGAAGTTCTCGTTGGCCTGGAACATGTAAGAAGCCTGGCACCAGACCGTGTTGTACGCGGTCTTTGCCCATGTTCCCTGAGGCAGGGATGCTTTGGTTTTGGAGCCCACTGTCGTCATCTGAAGCCCGCCCGACATGTTGGCGAACTCGTCTCCATCATTGAATGCAGCGGTCGCCGAAACATAAAGATCGTTGTTGTTCTGGCCCGCATTGGACAGCGTGGTGAAAACCGACTGTCCAGAGTACGAGCTGATGAACGAGCGTACCGAAGTCTGTGTCCAGGAGCCAATGGGCATATCGTTTGAGGTTGTCATTTCCGCATTACCTTTTTGTGTCGTTTGCAGTGCCCGTCCACTACCTTGATTGTCGATTATCTGCGGTGTCTGCCGTGCCTGCTTACGACTTTTCGATCAAGTCGGTCAATTTCGTGGGATTTTCAAAACTGATTTTGACAGATGCCCCCTTCCGAGTCAAGCGCGATCACAGTCATGCCCGACACGGCCCACGCAGGAAGAAACTCGTGCCTCACCTACCGCCGGAGTGGCGCTGGTGCAGGCCTACTGGGTGCTGAGGAAGGTGTATCCTTGCACCGTGCCGTCCTCTGTGTACGGCTCCAGGTACTCTCCAAACGTGTCGAGGCACTTGTCCTCAAGGCTGCAGATGCGAAGCGCTTCCCCTAGATTCAGGGTTGCGCCCGGCTGGAGCGCGCCGAGCACGATGATCTTGGCGCCATCCTCGGTCAACTGGGCCGTGGCGTCACTCATGATGATGGTACCTGCGCGTGTCGAAACGACGACGTTGGAGAACGGCTGCATGTGGAGGCTCCTTGGGTTCTGAGGATGCGCGTGCACCGAGGTGCTCACAGTCGCCAGCATACGGTGCCCCGGGCCTGGGGTCACCTCCGGGCATGCAATCCGTGCAACGGCGCATGGGCGCACGCGAGGCGATGTCGAGCATCAGACCTCCGCGTTGACCCCTCGGGAGCGCTCGGTGTCAGTAGAGGTAGACCGCTCCGCTGGAGTTGGCGGAGTTGTCAGCCTGGTTGCCGCTGATGCCCGTCGCGTTGCTGTCCTCGAAAGCGGCGCCGACCGCCAGGGTGTCGCCGTCGCCCGACAGCGCCACGCTGCGTCCGAAGAAGTCGTAGACGCCGGTGTTGGAGGCCTTGACGTAGGCTTGCTGCGTCCACACACCACCGTTGCGCGCGAACACGTAGACCGCTCCGCTGCCGCTGGCGGAGTTGTCAGCCTGGTTGCCGCCGATGCCCGTCGCGTTGCTGTCCTCCAGATAGGCGCCGACCGCCAGGGTGTCGCCGTCGCCCGACAGCGCCACGCTGTATCCGAAGGAGTCGCCGGCGTCGGTGTTGGAGGCCTTGACGTAGGCTTGCTGCGTCCACACCCCACCGTTGCGCGCGAACACGTAGACCGCTCCGCTTTGGCTGGAGTTGTCAGCCTGGTTGCCGCCGATGCCCGTCGCGTTGCTGTCCTCGAAAGCGGCGCCGACCGCCAGGGTGTTCCCGTCGCCCGACAGCGCCACGCTGTATCCGAAGAAGTCGTAGGCGCCGGTGTTGGAGGCCTTGACGTAGGCTTGCTGCGTCCACACCCCACCGTTGCGCGCGAACACGTAGACCGCTCCGCTGTTGTTGGCGGAGTTGTCAGCCTGGTTGCCGCCGATGCCCGTCGTGTTGCTGTCCTCGTAAAAGGCGCCGACCGCCAGGGTGTCGCCGTCGCCCGACAGCGCCACGCTGTATCCGAAGGAGTCGCCGGCGTCGGTGTTGGAGGCCTTGACGTAGGCTTGCTGCGTCCACGCCCCACCGTTGCGCGCGAACACGTAGACCGCTCCGCTTTGGTCGGCGGAGTTGTCAGCCTGGTTGCCGCCGATGCCCGTCGCGTTGCTGTCCTCCAGATAGGCGCCGACCGCCAGGGTGTTCCCGTCGCCCGACAGCGCCACGCTGTGTCCGAACCAGTCGCTGGCGTCGGTGTTGGAGGCCTTGATGTAGGCTTGCTGCGTCCACGCCCCACCGTTGCGCGCGAACACGTAGACCGCTCCGCTGCTGCTGGCGGAGTTGTCAGCCTGGTTGCCGCCGATGCCCGTCGCGTTGCTGTCCTCGGAATAGGCGCTGACCGCCAGGGTGTTTCCGTCGCCCGACAGCGCCACGCTGTGTCCGAACTGGTCGCTGATGCCGGTGTTGGAGGCCTTGACGTAGGCTTGCTGCGTCCACACCCCACCGTTGCGCGCGAACACGTAGACCGCTCCGCTGCCGCCGGCGGAGTTGTCAGCCTGGTTGCCGCCGATGCCCGTCGCGTTGCTGTCCTCCAGATAGGCGCCGACCGCCAGGGTGTCGCCGTCGCCCGACAGCGCCACGCTGTATCCGAACCCGTCGTTGGCGCCGGTGTTGGACGCCTTGAAGTACCCGACCGCCTCGGCGAGGGAGCCGACCACGTCGACCACCGACGACTCCGCGCAACCATCCATGTTGCAGGCGAGCAGCTTGTAGCTCGCGTCGAGCCTCGAGTGCAGCGGCATCGTCACCGACACCGACTCGCCCATGATGTCGTCGCCGACCTGCACGAAGGGCGCGACACCATCGACGCTCTCCCACAGCTGATAGAACTGGGCCCCCAGCACCGGTGCCCAGGTGAAGTCGAACTGTTTGACCTGGGAGAAGCTCAGCTCCAGCGTCGGGGTCTCCGGCGAATCCGTGCACATGCTCGTGCAGGTGTCGAAGTCGTCCATGTTGCCGTCGTCGCAGGCCTCGTTGTTGGCCCACACGTAGCCGTCACCGCACGTGGCAGGCTCGCAGGTCTCGGGGCAATCGTCCGTGTTGTCGGCGTTGCCGTCGTCGCAGACCTCGTTGTTGGCCCACACGTAGCCGTCACCGCAGCTGGCCGCGGCGCAGGTGTCGAGGCAATCGTCCGTGTTGTCGGCGTTGCCGTCGTCGCAGGCCTCGTTGTTGGCCCACACGTAGCCGTCACCGCAGCTCGGCGCCACGCAGGTGTCGAGGCAATCGTCCGTATTGTCGGCGTTGCCGTCGTCGCAGGCTTCGCCCTGCTGAACCATGCCGTCACCGCAGCTGGCCAGCGCACAGCTGTTGGTGCACTCGTCATCGTCGATGTCGTTGCCGTCATCGCAGCCTTCGCCAGGTCCGACGAAGCCGTCGCCGCAGCTCGCGTTCATGCAGCTCGAGATGCAGGTGTCGGTGTCGTCGGCGTTGCCGTCGTCGCACTCCTCGACACCGTCTTGCACGATGCCATCACCGCACACCGCGAGCGCGCACGCATTGGTGCAGGCGTCGGTGTCGATATCGTTGCCGTCGTCGCACTCCTCGCCCGCGTCGACGTTGCCATCGCCGCAGACGGGATCGCCATCATCGCCATCATCGCCATCGCCATCGCCATCGACATCATCGCCATCGCCATCGCCATCGCCGTCACTGCCAGACTCGGTCGAGGTTTCGCTCGAGGTTGCGGTCGTGTCATCAGTGCAGGCGGTGGTGCCTACGATGGACAGGAGAAGAGAGAGTAGATACAGACGTTGGAGTCGCCTCATGGTCGATAAATTGTTCGTGAGAGTGAGTGGCGAAAGCAAGCGAAACCCGCGATGTGCAAGATTCGACCATCCAAGAATGTTGCGAGCGAAACTTCACGGCGTGATTCTGAGCAGTTTGTCGACGCCCTCATGAATCGATGCAAGCGCGCTCGGCGCCGTCAGTTCGCCCATCCCTCTGAACACTCCTCGCGGCAGGCTGGTGGAGGTCGCCGAGCAACCTCAGATTATTCCGGATGCGTTCGCGGTTGCGTTCGTCCTCCCCAAAGGCTGCACCGGCGGTTAGGGACGCGAGTCTCCTGGTGCTGCTCGCCGACTCCGTCAGCGCGGGAGAACTAGCGGGTCCAGCCCCGCAGGCGCGCGGCCTCGCTCAGTTGCTCGCGCAGCCTCCTCGTGCAATCCGGCTGGCCGTCCCTCGGCAGGTGGTCGGAGCGCCACCGTGCTAGCCTCGCCCATGTGTCGCCGGTCCTCCCGAGTTGGCTCCGTGACGCGCTGCCCCCCCGCTACGGGCGAGCGCTCGGGTGGCCGACCGCCGCCCCCATCGCTTGACCCTCGCCTTCGGCCCGGAGCAGGCGCCGCGTCACGTCATCGACGTGATCGACATAGTCTACGCCGAGCCCGCGCAAGGGGGGCTGCTGCGCTTGGGCCGGCTGGTGTTCGGCTACCGCGAGACGCCAGCCCTGAGCGGCGCGTCGGCCAAGGTCCTCGAGCGAGAGGCTCGCTTTTGCAAGGCGCTGGCGGCAACTCTGGTCCGGGCCCATCTTTTGGTTGGCTGGACCCGAGGCCACGAAGGCCTCGAGGCGTTCGCCCTCGAGAGGCGCTGCGCGAGCGAGGCTGAGGGGGCCAAGCTGATGCTCGTGGAGGCCGACGTCGTCATCATGGGCATCGAGCGCAGCCTGGCCAAGCTGCGCTACAGCCCTGGGGCCGTGAGCCAGCTGGAGCTGTTCTTGTCGGCGCCCTGCGACCAGGCCTGTCGGTTTTGCGTCTATCCATACCTCGACCCGGGACACCCCGCGCTGGGCCGGAGCCCGGGCCTGCTCGAGTGGGCGGCGCAGGTGTTCGCCGAGCTCGACGCTCGGCCGGGGCCGAGCGCGGTGCAGCTCTCGGGCCCCGACGTCCTCCGAGACCCCCGCCTGGGCGCGCTGCTGGATCTCTTGGCTCGCTACTCGAGCCTGGAGGTCGAGCTGCTCGGGCCGATGACCGGCCTCGCAGACCCGCAGCTGGCCGAGGCTGTGCTCGGGCGCGAGCAGGTCGTGGCGATGCGTACGACCTTGCTCTCACACCGCCCCGAGGTCCACGACGCGCTGGTGGGGCGGGCCGGAGCGCACGCCGACGTGCTCGCGGCGATCGACGCGGCCCTGGCGAGGGGGCTGTGCGTGGGGGTCAACAGCGTGCTGACGCCTGACAACGCCGGCGACCTCACCGAGCTCCTGCGCCTGCTCGAGCCGTGGTCCGGCGCGGGGGTGGACCTCCAGGTTCAGCTCTACCACCCCGAGGCCCTGGGCATGGAGCCCGAGGGCTGGCGGGCGCTGGCGCTCGAGCGCCTCGTGTGCGGGCCCGCTCAGATCCGGGCGGCCTTCGCCGAGCTCGCGCGGGCGCCCGACGCCGACGCGCTGCTCTCGCTGGTCAGCGCCCGCCACATCGCCCACTGCTGGTTGCCAGCCTCGATCCGCGAGCGGGTGGTCGAGCCCGTGGCCGAGCCCCAGGACAACTTCACGACGCCGCCAGCGTGCGCAGACTGTCCCGGACGCGAGGGCTGCCCTGGGCTGACCATGCCCGCCTTCGAGCGCTGGGGACCGGAGGCCGCGTCGCCCTTGAAGTCTCCGAGCGGGGCGGGCGACGCCGCGCTGTCTGGTGAGCGGTGATCACCCCGGGGAGCTCAGGCCTGGGGGAGCTCAGGCCTGAGCGATCGTCAGGCGCTGCATCAGCAGGGCCCGCTCGAGCCCGGCCTTGAGCGAGCCGAAGGTCTCGAGCTCGCCGAGCTCGACGCCAAGGGCCCGCTCGACGATGCGCCCTGACACTGTCATCGACCAAGAGCGTCAGTCGCTCTGGGGCCACTTGAACTCGAGCAGCACCTTCAATACCTCCAGCGCAAGCCGGACCTTGTCCTCCGCCCTCCCAACCAAGAGATCCGCAACCTCCTGCTCCACCGGCACCGTCCACAGCTCATACGCCGAGATCAACGTTGACAGCCGAAGGTCCAAACCCCGAGCCATCTTCACCAGCGTCGCCAGGCTCGGAGAGAACCCCCCAGCCTCGAGCCGACGGATCGTATCCGGCGAGAGCCCGGCCCTCTCAGCGAGCGCCTCCTGCGTGAACCCGCGGGCGAGCCGAAGGCTTCGAACATGCTGCCCGAAGCGGATGCCGTCGATGTCGTACACCTCACAGGCTTGGTCGCTCATGCCAGCCCCCGCGGGAAACGAGCGAAATCGTCAGCCAAAAGGCCGCCAGAGACAGAGAACTCATCTGTGCGCATCATCGCCAGAGCGAGAGACCGACTCCCGCTGAAGCGTTCGGAGTTTCTGACCCTGCAAATCTTCCCGGTCGACCCACGGCATCCGTCCCTGTAGCGAGCGGCGATGCCCACCTGGGACACGGGTAAAATTTCGCCCATGTCTCCCAAGCTCCCGCTCGCCCTCACAACCGCCGCGCTCCTCGGCGTCGTGGTCTCCCTCCTCACCCCGGGGTCGGCCTCCGCCCAGTACCGAGATCTCTGCGACAGCACCCAAGTCTGCGACTACACCGGCCCCAACGCCCCTGTCCTCGACGCGGACGTCTGCCTCGACCAGACCGGCCAAACCCGGCTCAAGGGCTCGACCCCCTGTCCCGCGGGACAGGTCCCCTTCCACGTCCGCTACGGCGAGCTCCTCGACCCCGTTGAGCTCCTCGTCGTCGCCTACACCCCCCTCGAGAACGCCTGCTCGATCCCAGGCCTGTGCGACCCCGGAGACTACGCCCCCGGCGAGACCTCCACAGCCCAGGCGATCTGCTGCTTCGGGAACGTTTGCTGGCCGGGGGTCGACTGCGGCGGCACCTTGATGTGGTGCGATGACGGCGTCTGCAACGAAGACGGCACCATCACCTGCTTCGAGGGCATGGAGTTCTGATCATTTGCCTGTAGAGAGCGGCTCGATTTGCGAGGACAGGTAGCGAACCCTCTCGATGGCGAACGTCTCGGTGACCTCGTCCCCGAGGTCACGGCTGAGGGTGCCGACCACCATCCAGGCCTCGAGCGCCATGCGCCCGTGCATCTCGTCGTCGAGGTGCTGAGCGACTTCGCGCGCGAGGCCGATGAGATCTGCCTGCCGGCCTTCCCGCCGCGCTACGGGCCGGGCTTCCAAGAGCAGGTCGCGGGCAGTGACGTGCTCGTGGTGCTCATGGGCCTTGGCGAGCTTCACCATGATCCGCAACGTCTCGGGCGGCTCAGCCGGCGGCAGCTCAGGCGCGTGGACCCAGGCCGACGACGATCGGCTGCTGGCCTGGCCTGTCTCTCAGCTCCTCGACGATCGAGGCTTCGCTCGGGAGATCGGCGCGTCACTGAACACCACGCTCGTCACCGACCAGCTGTGGCCGAAGGCCGATCACCCCGTGATCGAGGCGCTGCTCCCCTGGGAGGTCCCGCCAAGGCCGAGCGAGCTCGGGCGCGGCGTCTTGGACCACGTGAACCGGGAGCTGTGGGTGGCTACGGAGGATCCATGCCACGTCCGCCGCAACCCGCTCGGCGAGCTTTCGGACGTCCTCCCCCGCATCGGCTGTGTATCGCCAGGTGTGCAGCTCCTGTCCCTCCGCGTCGTGGATGGTGACGCTGCCCACCCACGCCTTTCGCCAGTGGTGCTCCTTGGGGGGCGGCGGCTGCGGGCGCTGCGGAAGGCGGGGGTCGGCTACGTGTTCGCGCACCGGCAAAGCTCGAGTAGGCGGGGCAACGACCCGGAGCCGGAGATCTGGCACGCAGTCGGGCAGTGGGCCGTGACGGCGCTGGGCATGTCGGACGGCGGTCCGGGGTACGCGGTCGGGACCGGGGCGCCGATCCCCGACGCGTGGCGACGAGCGCCGACGCTGGCGTGATGATCTCTCAAGCATGGAGACGAGGGCGACCCGGCGGGTCGCCCTCGTCTCTTGTGCGATCGATCTCGATCGGCTAGAAATGCTCCCAGCCGGCAGTTTTGGGCCTCTACAGACCCTTTGGCACCGGCAAGGATCGATCCAGAATAGCCCCCGAGCCGTCTCCACCATGTCTCCACGAGATCGGAGGAATTGGCGGGACGGATGGGGACTCACGAGGACTCGATGAAGGGGCGGCTCCAGGCTCCGAGGTGGCGTCTGCTGCAAAAGATGTGCGGTGGCGCCTAGTTAGAGAACCGATGTCAGACTCCACCACGGGCTCCTAGCCGCAGTCCTCGCGCAGCTTGGCCAGGGACGCCTCCGCGTCCTTGCGGTCGTCCTCGTACTTGTCCTTCTCCGCGTAGGTCACGAAGTGCTCGTAGTAGGTGATCGCCTTCTCACAGTCACCGACCTGCTCCGCCGCCTTGCCGACCTTGAGCGCGAAACCGTGCTTGCCAGGGACGAGCTGATAGGCCTGCTCGTAGAGCCCGAGCGCCCCCTCCCAGTCGCCCTCCGCGGCCTTGCCCTCGGCCTCCACGTAGTAGCCCTTGGCCTTCTCGAGCCGCTCTTCTTCGCTGAGCTCCGGCTCGACCGGCTGCGGCGCGGGCTCGGGCTCGAGGCTCTCGTCCGGCACCCAGGTGTCGTCCTCGGGCTTGGTGGTCTCCTCCTCCTGGTTCTTCTTGCACGCCGGCGCCCACACGAGCGCGGTCAGGAGCAGGAACACGATCGACTTGCTTCGCATCGCCGCGCAGTATTGCACGGCCTCCGAGACCCTGTAGAGGCCCAAAGATGCCCTCTTCAATCCCTGCGACTTGTTAGTTTCGTTAGCGGTGTGGCTCACCATGTCGGCACGCCTCGCCATTCACTACACCGCCTGCCCCTGATACCGTCTGCTCGTGGCTCGCAAGCTTCGATTCACTGCTCTCGCGTCCGGCCTCGCGCTCGCGGCGCTCGCGGCGGCCTGTACCCCACAAAAGCCACAGCCCACCCCACAGCAGGTCGAGCTCAGCCCGGAGCAAAAGCTCGCCAAAACACAAGGTGAAGCGGTCCGGGCGATGCTCGCCCCGATCCACGCCGCGGTCCCGGAGCCCGCCAGCGCGACGGTGCGACCCTGCCCCCAGCTGCGAGGGCGCGCCTTCAACCTGTCCTGGGGTCGCCTCGATCAGCTGGTCGCCGGCACCCCGGCCGAGACCCGCAATGAGGGCAGCGCCGATATCCTGCCCTTCAACGACGACGAATTCTCCACGCCCAAACACTACCGCGGCAAGGGCCTGCACAAGGCCGACGCCCAAGACCTCGCCCGCGTCGCCCGGGCCCACGAGCGCATGCCCTCCATCGAGTACGTGCGCGTCGCTCGAAGCGAGCGCTACGTCCCGCCGCAGCTGTCCGAAGACGACGCCTTCGAGCCCGGCTCGCTCAGCGGCTGGCTCATGGTCTTCGACCGCGAGGGCGAGCTGGTCTGCGCCGTGCGGGCGCAGGTCGAGAGCAGCGAGAGCGTCAACGTGAACGCCCCCGATGCGCTCCAGGACGAGGACCGAGCCAGGCAAGTGAGCGAGACGACCCTGCTGGTGGATCTGACCCAGCACCTGGCTGGTGCGCTGCGCGAGGCGGCCAAGCCGGCGCAGCGTGCCGTGCCAACAACGCCACCGGTCGTCGACGAGCCCTGAGGCCGCGCTCACCGACGCGAGACGCCAAAGCTCCCGTTGGCCGTGGGCCGGAAGCCAAACGCGCCCTGCATCGAGGACGGGAGGCTCAGCGTATAGTCCGGGGTGTTCGGTCCGATGAGCGTGTGCACGAGCACCGTCGACGGCGACAAGCGCCGACCGTCCCAGGACCACATCACGTTCTTCATCGGCCCGCTCGTGCAGGACTTGGTCGCGAGCGCCGCGAGCCGGGCCTGGCCGTCGCCGGGCCGGGCCGGGGTCCAGGCGAGCGCCTCGCCAGCGGCCACGATCACATGGGGCGCGCTCCCCCACAGCGCCTCGGGGAGCGCCAGCCAGATCAGCGAGGCCCCCTCGCCCTGCTCGCGCGCCGGATCCTCTTCGCCGAGGGCCGCGTCGATGCCGAGGGCGAGCAGCTCGGCGTCGGACTCGGGCAGACGCGCGCGCGCCTCGTTGGGCAGGCCGTCGAGGTCGAAGCCGTCGAGGACCACGCGAACCTCGAAGTCCCCGCCGACCGGCCGCGAGCAGGTCGCAAGGCCGTCGCGGCTGGTGTTGGTTCGCACGATCCGCGCGCGCAATTTGGCGCGCAGCTCGTTTTCGGACAAGGCGGCGATCTGCGGGCCGAGCTCGGCGAGGCGCTCGCCGGCGGCCGCCTCCATGGCCTCGTGCGTGGCGTCGGGGATGTACTTGCGCAGGAAAAAGCCGATCGCCACCTCCCAGCGCTCCTCCTCGGCGGACGCACACATCATCCGCAGCATGCGGAGGTTCTCGCGTCCCGAGCCGAGCGGGCCGTGGACGGTGATCTGGTCACCACGAAATTGGATCTTGCCGCCTCTATGCTCGACGTAGCGACGGACCGCGTCGTGGAGTTTCTGCTCGCGTCGGATATGGCGAAGACGGATCCCAACGTAGCCAAGGGCGATCAGCGCGCCGACGCCCCAGAGGATCTTCATGAAGATGGACATGGCCGTGCGTAGCACGAAGTCCGCCTTTCCTCTACGCCCTCTCAGCCATGACCAATATTGCCCCACTCGACCCAAAACAGCGTCAGTACCCCAACGAGCGCGCTTTCTCGGCAGCGACTTGCTCTTTGTCCATCCCTGCTATCTTCCCCCCACGATGCTACCCGATGGTCAACCTCCAAACCCCTACGCACAGCCCACTCGAGCACCCGACCCAAACCCCTATGGGCCCCCGAATCCAATCCCCGCCTGGGCCGAGGGCTACGCCGAGGAAGACTACGTCCCCCAAGGCACCTACTGGGGCGGCTTCGCGGCCGGCTTCGTTCTGGCGCTGCTCGGCTTGCTCGGAGTTTACATATTCGGCAAGGAGGAGACCAAGCGCGGTAGCCTCCACGGCTTCGGCATTCGCGTCGGTCTGTCGATGCTCTTTTGGATCTTCACCTTCGCCATGAGCTAGCGGCCCCTGTACTCCAGGAGGTGGCTCGCCCCTCCGGGCGAAAAATCTCCTGTTTTTTCTCGAATCTCGCGTGGCGAAATTACAGCGCCCATCGCCTGGCTCGCGCTGCCACTCCGGCCCCCTCGAGCGGACAAAGGGCCACGGAGCGACGCTCAGCGGGCCCTCCCCCCTGTCCGAGTAAGTCCTCGACACACCTGCTCTCGTCGGCTCTTCGAGCTCGGCAAGCGAGCCCGCCTCTCGACGGGGACGCCGTGGCGCTGACGTCCGCCCCGCGGCGTTGCAAAATGAGCGCATGCGCTCCCCCGAGAAACTGGCATCCACGCTCGGTTTCCCCGTCTTGATGGCGACCCTCCTCGCGCCGGCGTGGGCCTGCACCAGCGTGCCTTTTTGCGAGCAGCAGCCCGACAAGTGTGTGGCTGGAGACGAGGGCGAGAGTGGAGGCAGCGACACGAGCGAGGACGCCAGCTCGACCGAAGACACGAGCGGAGCTGACAGTGACGGCGACAGCAGTGGCCCGCTATGTGGCGACGGCGAGGTCGAGGGCGAAGAAGAATGCGACGACGCCAACGCGATCGACGGTGACGGCTGCGACAGCGACTGCACCTCGACACAGGTGGCCGCCATCACCCTCGGCGGCTACCACGGCTGCGCGTTGATCGACGGCGGCCGCGTGCGCTGCTGGGGACTCAACGACTCCGGCCAGCTCGGCTACGGCAACACCGACAACGTCGGCGACGACGAGCTACCCAGCGAGGTCGGTGACCTGCCGCTCCCGGGCACCCTCACCACCCTCGAGCTCGGCGCCTATCACTCCTGCGCGCTCTTCGAGGACGACGCCCTGCGCTGCTGGGGCGCCAACGACTACGGCCAGCTCGGATACGGCGACACCTACGACCGCGGGGGCACCGAGAGCATCGCCAGCTTGGCGACGATCGACGCGCCCGCGTTCACCGACATCCAGCCGGCCTTCTATCACACCTGTGGGCTGACCGAGGGCGGCGAGGTCCACTGCTGGGGCCAGGGCGAGCTCGGTCAGCTCGGCTACGCCAGCGTCGCCAACATGCTCCTCCCGGGCGAGGCCGTGTCCCTCGGCGGGGCCGTGGCCAGGCTGATCGGCGGAGGCGAGCACGCCTGCGTCATCCTCGAAGACGACGGCAGCCTGCGCTGCTGGGGCTCCAACCACTACGGCCAGCTCGGCTACGGCGACACCGAGAACATCGGCGACGGCGAGCTCCCCGACACCGCCGGCCCGGTCCCGCTGCTCCCCGAGTCCCTGTCCCACGTCGACATCGTCGACCTCGTCACCGGCGGCCCCCACAACTGCGCCCTGCTCAGCAACGGCGAGGTCATGTGCTGGGGCAGGAACGACTACGGCCAGCTCGGCCTCGGCCAGTTCGGGAACATCGGCGACGACGAGCTCCCCGACTCGGTGCCCACCGTCGGCATCCCCGGCCCGGCGGCGCAGATCAGCTTGGGCTTTCACCACACCTGCGCCCTGCTCACCAGCGGCGAGGTCACCTGCTGGGGCCGCGGCGACTACGGCCAGCTCGGCTACGGCGACACCAACCACGTCGGCAACAACGAGCTGCCCGAGGACGTGGGCTTCGTCGATCTCGACGCGAAGGTGCTGACCATCGCCGCCGGCGGCTATCACACCTGCGCGCTGCTCGCGACCCGCGAGGTCCGCTGCTGGGGCCGCAACGACTCCGGCCAGCTCGGGCTGGGGCATATGGACAACATCGGCGACGATGAGCTCCCCCTGAGCGAAGCGCCGCTCTCGCTGCTCTGAGCGGCGCTCGCTCGCGCGAGAAAAAGCTGCCGGTCACAGGCTCGTGACAGCGCGAGCGCTGTGACCCCCGCGAAACTTCGGCCTGCTAACACGCCAGCGTGGCAGGTCGGCTCGCAGCCATGGCCCCTAGGAGCCCGTGGTGGAACCCAGCGCGGTTCCTCGCGCCGGGGTTTTCGTCGAGGGCGCGAAGCCAAAACGCCGCTGTACCGGGCGTACCGCAAGTTTTGGCGACAACGCCATCGGCGGAAGGACCAAGCGAGGTGTCGTGTTGGGTTTCACCACGGGCTCCTAGGCTCCTCACCTGCACGGCGCTGCTCTTTGCCGCGCTCGCGTGCAGCGACGCGGCCGAGCAGGCCGCCGAGCACACGCTGACGATCCGCGGCTCGGACACCATGGTGATCCTCGCCCAGCGCTGGGCCGAGGCCTATATGGACGAGCACCCCGAGATCGCCGTGCAGGTCAGCGGGGGCGGCAGCGGGACGGGGATCACCGCGCTGATCGCCGGGACCACCGACCTCGCCAACGCCAGCCGCGAGATCGCCGATAGCGAAGCCGAGCTGCTCGCCCGCGAGCGCGGCGTGCCGGTGTTCGAGACCACCGCGGCGATCGACGCCGTGGCGATCTACGTGCACCGCGACAACCCCATCGCCAGCGTGTCCCTGGCCGAGCTCGAGGACGTGTTCCGTGGGCGAGTCGAGGACTGGTCGGCGCTCGGCGTCGAGGACCTCGGCGCGATCACCCTCTACAGCCGCGAGAACAACTCGGGCACCTACGCCTACTTCAAAGACCGCGTGCTCGCCGGCTACGACTTCGCCAGCGAGGCCCAGACCCTGCCGGGCACGGCCGCGGTCATCAACGCGGTCAGCAAGGATCCGCGGGCGATCGGCTACGGCGGCATCGGCTACGCCGCCGGCGTGCGCGTGGTCCCCCTGCGCCTGGACTCGGGGGAGATCGCCGCGGCCAGCGGGGCCCAGCTGCGCGCCTATCCCCTGGCCCGCCCGCTGCTGATCTACACCGCCGGCGAGCCCGAGGGCGAGGCCGCGCGCTTCATCGAATTCGTGCGCGGCCCCCCGGGCCAGGCCCTCGTCCGCGAGCTCGGCTTTTTCCCCCTGCCGGAGCCCATGGGATGAACCACCACGGGATGCGCCGCCGCGGCCGGCCGCGCTGGCACGCGCTCGTCGAGTGGGGCATCCGCCTGCTCGCTGGCGCGGCGCTCCTGGCGATCGCGCTGATCTTCGTGTTCATCGCCCGCGAGGCCCTGCCGCTGCTGTGGTCCACCGACGCCCGCGCCGAGCTGCGCCTGGCCGACCTGTTCTTGCCGCGCCAGTGGCCCGGCTACGACGCCCCGGTGTTCGTCTGGCAGCCCGTCGGCCCGATCCCCAAGTACAACCTCGTCCCGCTGATCGTCGGCACCTTCAAGATCACGATCATGGCCATGCTGATCAGCGCGCCGCTGGCCATCGCCTGCGCGGTCTACCTGGCCCACTACTCGCCCCCGCGCCTGCGCGAGCTGATCAAGCCGACCATCGAGATGCTCGCGGGCATCCCCTCCGTGGTGCTCGGCTTCTTCGCGCTGAGCCTGCTCGCCGACCTGGTCAGCGCGAGCTTCGGCTTCGAGTATCGGCTCAACGGCGTGGTCGCGGCCCTGGCCCTGAGCGTGACGATCATCCCCGTGATCTTCACGGTGTCCGAGGACGCGCTGCGAGCCGTGCCCGCGGCCATGGTCGAGGGCGCGCGGGCGCTCGGAGCCCGCCGCCACCAGATCGCCTTGCGGGTCACGCTGCCCGCGGCCTTGCCCGGGGTCGCCGCGGCCCTGGTGCTCGGCTTTGGTCGGGCGATCGGCGAGACCATGGTCGTGCTCATGGCCTCGGGCAACGCCGCGGTCGTCGAGCTCTTCGACTGGTCGACCAGCGTGCGCACGATGACCGCGACGATCGCCGCCGAGCTCGGCGAGGTCCCCCGCGGCACGACCCACTGGCAGGTGCTCTTCCTGGTCGGGATCCTGCTCTTCGCCCTGACCTTCGCCCTCAACCTGATCGCCGCCCGCGTCGTCGAGCGCACGCGTCGGCGGCTCGGAGGCGAGGCGTGAGCGCGCCCGCGATCGGCCGGCGCGGCGATCGCCTGGTCCACGCGCTCACGGCCGCGGCCGTGCTCGTGGTCCTGCTCTTCTTGCTCGGCCTGCTCGGCATGGTCGTGGCCGAGGGCGCCCCGGCCTTGAGCCTGGAGTTCCTGACCGCCGCGCCCACCGGCGACATGGCCGGCGGCGGCGTGTGGCCGGCGATCTACGGGACCTTGGTGATGACCCTGCTGATGACCGCGGCCGTGACCCCCGTGGGCGTGGCCACGGCGATCTACCTGTCCGAGTACGCGCCCCGGGGCTCGCGCTGGGCCAAGCTGATCCGCGTCGCCGTGGCCAACCTCGCCGGCGTGCCCTCGGTGGTCTTTGGCCTGTTCGGCCTCGGCTTCTTCGTGCTCTTCGTCGGCGCGTCCATGGATCAGCTCGCCGGCCTCGAGCGCCCGGTCTGGGGCCGGCCCTCGCTGCTGTGGGCCGCGCTGACCCTGTCGATCCTGACCTTGCCCGTGGTCATCGTGACCGCCGAGGAGGCCATGCGCGCCGTCCCCCAGGACCAGCGCGAGGCCGCCCTGGCCCTGGGCGCCTCGCGCCTACAGGTGGTGCTCGGCGTGGTCTTGCCCGGGGCCCGGGCGGGGATCGCCACCGGCCTGATCCTCGCGCTCTCGCGCGGGGCCGGCGAGGTCGCGCCGATCTTGTTCACCGGCGCCGCCAACTTCCTGCCCGAGCTCCCCGACGACCCCCGCGACATGTTCATGCACCTCGGCTACCACGTCTACGCCCTGGCGACGCAGTCGCCCAACGTCGACGCCGCCCGCCCGCTGCTCTTCGCCACGGTGCTCGTGCTCCTGGCCCTGACCTTGGGCCTCAACCTCGTGGCCATCGTGCTGCGCAGCCGCCTGCGCCGAGGGCAGCCGTGAGCGCGGCCAAGCTGCGCTGCGAGGCCGTGTCGATCTACTACGGCCAAAAGCGAGCCATCGACGGCGTGAGCATGGGCGTCGCCCCGCGCACCGCCACGGCCTTCATCGGCCCCTCCGGCTGCGGCAAGAGCACGCTGCTGCGCGCCTTCAACCGCATGCACGACGAGGTCGAGGGCGCCCGCGTCGAGGGCGAGATCCTGCTCGACGGCCGAGACATCTACGCGCCGCAGGTCGACGCCGTCGAGCTGCGGCGGCGCGTGGGCATGGTCTTTCAGCGCCCCAACCCGCTGCCCAAGTCGGTGTTCGACAACGTCGCCTTTGGCCTGCGCCTGGCCGGCGAGCGCGACGGCCAGAAGATCGCCGAGACCGTCGAGCGCTGCCTGCGGGCGGCGGCGCTATGGGACGAGGTCCGCGACCGCCTGCACCGCTCCGCCCTCGGCCTGTCCGGCGGTCAGCAACAGCGCCTGTGCATCGCCCGGGCCCTGGCCATCGACCCCGAGCTGCTGCTCATGGACGAGCCGGCCTCGGCCCTCGACCCGATCGCTACCGCCGCCATCGAGGAGCTGATCATCGAGCTCAAGCGCGAGTTCACGATCATCTTGGTCACCCACTCCATGAGCCAGGCCCGGCGGGTCGCCGACACCACGGCGTTCTTCTATCTCGGCCAGCTGATCGAGCACCGGGCCACGGACGCGCTCTTCGCCGCGCCCAGCGAGGCCCGGACCCGCGAGTACCTCGGCGGCAAGTTCGGCTGACTCGCGGACTCGGCTCTGCCCGTGGCCACGCTCGCCGTCTCGCCCTTTCGCCGTGGAGATCGTCTCGTCCGCCCAGCCGACGATTGCAACACGCGTGGCACAAACGCGCCGTCATGCCACGCCGCGCGCCGGGGATCGCTCATCGCGACTGCGGTGAGAGACCGGGAAATACGCGCTCCCAACGCCGTTTTATTCAGCGAGCGGACTCAGCCCTCGGGGAAGTCGGTCCAGTTCTCGGTCCACGGCAGCGCCCCCGGAGCGAAGGCCCCGGCGTAGCTCGCCGCCTCATCGAAGAAGCCGTCGCCCGGCGGCTTGACGCCCGTGCCCGAGAGCGCGGCCCCGGGCACCCAGCTGGGCGCCTCGAGATCGTAGGGCCGCTCGATCCCCGGATCGATACCAAACTGATTGTTGAGACCCTCGGCCCGAAACAGCGCGTCCTCGTCGAGGGAGGCGTCGTCGTCCTCGTCGCCCATCTCTTCTTGGACCGTGGGGAAGTAGTGCTCGCCATCGGAGCCGGCGGCGAAGAACACCGAGTAGCTGACGCTGAGCGCCCCTTCGCTGAGCTGCGCAGCCGTGGCCTCGCCCTTGACGTCGATCGACTCGACAGGGTGCCCCATGAACAAGGCGTTGCGCACGGTCCCGGCCGTGCCCTGCTTGAAGGTCGCCCCGCGCTGGCTGGCCCCGGGGTCGTTGGAGCCGATCAGCGTGACGTTGTAGAGGGTCGGCGACGAGCGCGGATCCGCGTCGTTGTCGTCCTCCCAGTTGTCGCACTCGAGGCCGTTGTCGCCCTCGGCGTCCTGCTGAATCGCGAGGAACTGCGCCTTGCCGCGCCAGCCACGATCCCAGTCCAGCGAGTCGTCCTGGGCCCGCGAGATCACCACGTGGTCGAGGTCCACGGTCCCACCAAAGATCTCGACGCCGTCGTCCTTGCCGTAGTGGACCTGGACGTGGCTGATGATCGTGCCCGAGCCGCAGCCGCCCAGGGTCAGCCCGTTGAGCTCCTCGTCGAGCTGGAGCGGGTAGCCGGCGAATTCGATGCGCGTGTACTCGAGCACCCCGCAGCCCCAGTCGTCGTCGGTGCCGCCAAAGCTCGCCCGCGAGGTGTCGGTCAGACCCTCGAGCACGGGGTTGGCCTGGTTGACCGTGGCCCGCCCGAGCAGCGCGACCCCGCCCCAGTCACCGGCGAGGCGCATGCCTTCCTCTTGCGCGCTCGAGAACACCACCGGGGCGAACTCCGTGCCGCGCGACTCGAGCCGCGCCCCGCGGGTCGCGACCAGGGCCGAGCCCTGCTCACCGCGGATCTGCGTGCCCGCGCGGACCGTCAGCGTGGCGCCGTTTTCAATGTAGATCACCTTGGTCAGCACATAGGTGTTCTCGGGCTCCCAGACCGTGTCCTCGGTGATGTTCTCGCTGATCTCGACGACCTCGCCGCCCTCGCCCTCGGGCACGCAGGCCCCCGCGGAGCAGACCAGGCCATCACCGCAGTGCTCGCTGGTCTCGCACAGCTCGAAGTCGAAGAGCAACGAACAAGCCGTCAGCGAGCACGTCGTGACGCTCGCCAACAGCAGGGCCTGGCTCGAACGCGGGGGGCGACGCATGGCCGATCTTTGCCGAGCTCCTGCTTCAAGCTTGCGCCCGCGACGTTACGTATGCGCAACGGCGAGCCGCGCCAATGTCCCCGCGAAGAAACCCACCCGTAACCGAACGAAGCCGGCCAATCGACGATCGTCGATCGAGGAACCCATGCTCGCACCAACTCGCCCGCGCAGCCTCGCCGCATCCTTCATCGCCTCCCTCGCCGCCGCCTCGCTGCTCACGGGCGCGGGCACGGCTCGCGCCGCGACGGCACCCGCGGACGCCCAGGACCCCTCCCTTCAGGACCCAGAGCAGAGCGACGAGGCCGGCCGCTACGGCGACGCGGCCCTCGACGCCTTTCAGTCCGGGGACTACCAGGCCGCGATCGAGAACTTCGAGCGCGCCTTCGAGCTGAGCAACAACCCCAACAACCTGTTCAACATCGGCCGGGTCTACGAGGAGTGGGGCAAGCTCGAGCTCGCGGTCGAGCACTATAAAAAGTTCCTCGCCCAGCCCGGCGTGAGCCTCGAGTACCGCAAGGCCGCCCTCGAGCGCCTCGAGGTGCTCGAGAAGACCATCGCCGCGACCAAGGCCGGCGAGGCCGAGGCCGAGCCGCAGCCCGAGCCGCCAGCGCCTGTCGTCGACGCCGGCGGCGACTCCAGCATCGACGCCGGACCCCAGCCCGACACCGAGCGCCGCCGCAAGCAGCGAAACGCGGGCTACGCTCTGCTCGGCGTCGGCGGGGTCGCGCTGATCGCCGGGGGCATCGTCGGCGGCCTGACGGCCTCGACCAGCGCCTCCTTGCGCGACGAGGCCGACCCCGAGCGCCGCGAGCAGCTCGTCGATCGCGGCAACACCCTCGCGCCCACGGCCGACGCGCTGCTGATCTCGGGCGCGACCTTGGCCGTCGTCGGGCTGATCGTCACCTTGACCGCGCTGCCCAAGCGCGGCCAGCAATCCAAAGCCACCGCCCTCGCCCCCAGCTTCGGCAGCCACGGCGGCGGGCTGACCCTCGTCCACCGCTTCTAGGAGCCCGTGGTGGAACCCAGCGCGGCTCCTGGCGCCGGGTTTTTCGTCGAGGGCGCGAAGCCAAAACGCCGCTGTACCGGGCGTACTGCCAGTTTTGGCGACAAAGCCCTCGGCGAAAAGACCAAGCCAGGTGTCGTGTTGGGTTTCACCACGGGCTCCTAGACCCGAAACCCGAGGCTGAGCTCATGCGCGCGCAGGTCATCTACGAGTCGATCTTTGGCAACACCCGCGACGTCGCCGAGGCCATCGCCGCGGGCCTACGCGACCGCCCCGACGTCGACGCCGTCAGCGTGAGCGAGGTCGGCTCGGCCCCGGCCCAGCTCGACGATGTCGACCTGCTCGTCATCGGCGGCCCGGTCCACGCATGGAGCATGTCGCGGCCGGGGACCCGCGAGGGCGCGCGCCTCGAGGCCGAGCAGCTTCACCAGGAGCCGGTCTCTCGCGGCGAAGGCATCCGCGACTGGCTCGAGCGCTTGCCCGCCACCACCCGCGAGATCCAGGCCGCGTCTTTCGACACCGCGATCAAGTCGGCCTGGTCGCTCAGCGGCTCCGCAGCCAAGCCCGCGGCCAAGCGCCTGCGCGCGCGCGGGCTGACGATGATCGCTGACCCGACCCACTTCTTCGTCGCCGGCAAGCACGGCCCCATGCTCGAAGGCGAGCTCGAGCGCGCACGAGCCTGGGCGGCACAGCTACCGCTGACCGCCCAGGGCGCGAAGTAGAGGCTCTAGGAGCCCGTGGTGAAACCCAGCACGACACCTCGCTTGCTCTTTTCGCCGAAGGCTTTGTCGCCAAAACTTGCAGTACGCCCGGTACAGCGGCGTTTTGGCTTCGCGCCCTCGACGAAAAGCCCGGCGCCAGGAGCCGCGCTGGGTTCCACCACGGGCTCCTAGAGCGCCTGAAGGCCGTAGGGCGGCGAGGGGTTGGCGAGCACCGAGGCCTCGCAGCGCACCGTCACGGTCTCGAACTCGACGCCCTCCTTGTGGGCGGTGAGCGTATAGGTCCCCGGGGGCACGTTTGTATAGACCACGCCGCCGTCCGCCGAGGTCTCGACCAGGTCGTGCTGCGGGATCACGTCGGCGTTGAAGTAGACTGGGCCGGCCTCCTCGGGCAGCGCGGGCTCGATGGTCACCGTGGCCCCGGCCTCACCGTGGGCGCCCGCGTCGTAGAGCGACTTGCCCACGCGCGTGACCGTGCTGGCGATCTGGCACAGGTCCTCGCTCGGCTCGATCTGAAGGATCGTCGCGAGCGCGTCGAAGGTCGCGTCGTTGGGCACCTGGAAGGTCACGTGCTCGACCGTCGCGCCCTCCTCCTCGGGCAGGGTGAAGGTCTTGGTGTGGACCACCGGGTTGCCGTCCTTCTCGAGCCGGAAGCTCGCCTCGGCCCCGTTGGGCAGCCCCGTGAACTCGAAGTAGCCGTCGTCGTCGGTGATCGCCTGCTGCTCGGGCATCTCGAGGATCGTGATCGTCGCCCCGGAGACCCGGCTCTCCGAGCCGACGCCGAAGGTGAAGGCGTTGCCGCTGACCGTCACCGTCCCGGTCGCCGCGGTGTCGGTCCCGTCGGTCTCGGTCTCGCCGACCTCGGTCTCGCCGGCTTCGGTCTCGCCTGCCTCGGTCTCGCCTGCGCTGGTCTCGGTCTCGGCGGAGTCGCTGGTCTCGGTCTCGGCCGTCTCTTCTCCGGTGTCGCTCGAGCCGTCGTTCCCGGCCTCGTTGCAGGCGGCGAGGCAAGCGGCGAGCGCGAGGAGTTGCGTGATTCGCGGCAAGGTAGATTGCATGGCAGCGGACGCTACTTCCCGCGTGTCCCCGCGTCAGCGGCCAGACTGGCCAAGCAGCGCCCCGCCAGCCCGCTCAGCTAGCCAGCGCCGCGTCCTGCAACGCCAAGCCGCGACGAGGGTCGTGTTCTGCAACCTCTAGCAGACCAATAACGTCGTTCAATGACGACTCGAAGCGCCCCCAGGGCTTTCCTTGCCCTGCACGACGCTTGCAGGTCCAATGGTTTCGATGACATCTAAGCCGCGTTCGTTGCTCACCCTCGCCTTGTCCTGCGCCCCCCTGCTCGCCCCGAGCCTGGCCTGCAGCGGCGATGACACTGGAGGCAACGACGACGAGGCCGAGGCCACGGCCGAGAGCGACGAAAGCGAGGCGGGCAGCGAGGGCACCGAGACCGGTGAGGACCTGCGCCCGACCTGGCACCAGGACATCGCGCCGATCGTCTACAACAACTGCGTGGGCTGCCACAACGAAGGCGGCATCGCCCCCTTCGCCCTCGAGGACCATAGCCAGGCCGCGGCCTGGTCCGAGCTCATCGACGAGGTCGTCGCCAGCGGAGAGATGCCGCCTTGGGGCGCGCTCGAGACCGACGAGTGCCAGCCCGAGTACGGCTGGCGCAACGACGCCCGGCTCAGCGACGCCGACAAGCAGCTGATCGCCGACTGGGTCGCCGCCGGCAGCCCCGAGGGCGACCCAGCCAACGCCGCCGCCCTGCCCGAGCCGCCCAACCTCGACCTCGACAGCCCCACGGCCACCTTTCAAAACCCGACCGCCTTCAACGTCGGCGGCAGCGAAGACAGCTTCATCTGCTACAGCCTCGACCCCGGCCTCGAGCAGGACGTATGGGTGACCGGCGTGCAGATGCTGCCCGACAACGAGCAGGTCGTGCACCACGTGCTGATCTACGCCGACGAGGCCGCGAACTCGGCCCAGGTCGCCGACGCCGACGGCAGCTACCCCTGCTTTGGCACCGCCGGCGTGTCCGGGGCCAAGCTGATCGGCACCTGGGTCCCCGGGGCCTTCCCCACCGAGATGCCCGACGACGTCGGCCTCCCGCTGCCCGCCGGCTCGCGGATCATCCTCGCCTACCACTATCACCCCACCGGCATGGGCAACGAGATCGATCAGAGCAGCGTGGCCGTGCGCTGGACCGAGGAGCCCCCCGCCTACGAGGGCCTCATCGACCTCGTGGGCAACTTCACCAGCGGACCCAACCTGCTCGCCGGGCCCAACGACCCCGGCAGCCCCAGCTTCGTGATCCCGGCCGACATCGCCGACCACACCGAGACCATGCGCTTCTCGGTGCCCGACGCGGTCCCGGGCATCGATCTGTTCACCCTCGGCACGCACATGCACTACGTGGGCACGGACATGCGCGTCAGCCTCGAGCGCGACGGCGAGGAGAAGTGCCTGATCCAGACGCCGCGCTGGGACTTCAACTGGCAGCGGGTCTACAACATCGACGCGAACATTGGGCAATTCCCCAAGGTCCAAGGTGGCGATGAGATCACCTTGCGCTGCACCTACGACAATACCCTGGACAACCCATTCTTGGTCGATGCGCTCGCGGAGCAAGGGTATGATGCGCCGGTGGATGTGTATATGGGGGAGTCGAGCTTGGATGAGATGTGTCTGCTGATCTTTGGGTTGGCGTATCCCATTTGAGCGCCCGCGTGGCGTCCTGCTTCTAGCCGCAACCGGCCACTGTCCTCGCCATGCACGAGCCAAGGGAAACGCGGGCATGATCGCCAGCAGCTTCCTCGATCCGGTCCTCGGTCTCGATGTCCACTTCGAGATGGTGCCGACGCCGGCGCCCGTCCCCACGCCGCTGCCCAACCCTTTCATCGGGCTCGTCTTCGACCCAATCGGCCTCGCTTGTGGGATCGCCCTCGGGGCGGCGATCGGGGCCGTGTGTGCGCGCCCCTTCAAGGCCCGGTGCTCTATTGGACGGCCTTCCCCGCGACCAACACGGGGACCGAGGCCAAGCACGTCCCGGGGCACATCTTGTTCCCGCCAGGGGTCGCGTGGGCGCCCTTTCCCAAGACACCCAAGCCGGTGATCCACCCCGGCGAGACGCCGAGCCCGGGCCTGCCCATCAAGCCCGAGAACGACGCCGTCGTGGTGTTCGGCTCCAAGACCGTCACGGTCATGGGCTCCAACGCAGTCCGCCTCGGTGACATCGCGCTGAGCTGCTCGGAGCCCCCTCCACCTCCCGCACGACTGCTCCACGCCGAGCCGAAGACCTTGCCCTCGAACTCGAGAGAGGGAATTCGGCACATGAGGACGAAGGTGGGAAAACACCAGCTCACCCTCGGCTGGGATGGGGAGCAACTCGCCGAAGCCTGGGTTGGAGAGTTCGAGCCATGAAGTCGATCCGTCGCGCAGTCCATCTCCTGGGGGTCTTCGCCCTCGCGCTCTCTGCCTCGCCGAGCCCCGCTCGAAGCCACCCTGGAGGGCTCGACGGCTGCGGCTGCCACTCGGGCTCCCGCCCCGAGCACTGCCATCGAAACCCCTGCAACTACTGCCCTTCATCCTACAACTGCCCCGGAAAGATCAAGGTGACCACGCTGCCCAAGGCAGAGGTCTGGATCGACGGAGAGTACGCTGGTGATCCTGGCAAACAACCAACAATAGAACCTCTGCAAGGGGAGTGAACGGAGTGAATTCCTCATCCGCCGAGATCGAGCGAGCTACCCGATAGGTCCTCTCGGCCGCGTCAGGCTGACCTCGCCACAGGCGCTCTGCCGCAGCCCCCCACGAGGACGCGCGCTCGCAACCAAAAACGAAGCCGGGGCGGGGCATGGCCCCGACCCGGCGTCGTTCACTCTCGCGTGGGATTACTCGGCCGCGGCCTCGGCTCCAGCCGCGTCCTCGGCCGGCCAGCCCTGGCGGTAGACATAGTCTGCCAGGGTCGCAATCTCCTCGTCGCTGAGCTTGCCCTCGAACTTGGGCATCTCGGCGTTCTCGCCGTAGAGGTGCGCCTGGCTCGAGTTGCGGATCACCGAGGCGATCCACGCCCGCGTCCCGCGGCCCCAGAGCACCGGGGTGCCTACACCGTCGGCCCCCTTCTCGACCTCGTGGCAGCCCGAGCACTCGAGCTCGTCCTCCCACAGCGCCTGACCCTTCTTGGCCGCCGCGGCGTCATAGGCCGCGGCGTTGGGCTCGTCCTCGCCCTGCTCGCGGAGCATCAGCATGTACTCGATCGTCGGATCGAGCTGCTCGTCGGGCAGGTCCTCGGCGGCGTAGGGCTCCATGTCCTCGTGGCCCTTGGTCCCGCCGAAGTAGGCGGCGCTCCGAGGCTCGCGCACGGCCCCGCGCAGCCACTCGCGGTCGTTGAAGTGCGAGAGGCTGGGAGCCTCCTCGCCGCCCTTGCCGTCGATCTCGTGGCAGGTGCCGCAGTTCTCCTCGAAGAGCATGATCGCCGCGTACTCGGGGTCGTTTTGCCACACGGCGATGCCGCCGGCCGGGGGCACGCCCTCCTTGGCCAACTCGCGGGCCGTCTCGGCCTCGGCGTCGGCGAGCTCGAGGCCCTCTTGGTAGTCCTCGTTGTTGGCGTCGGCGGACATCGCGATGACCGTGAGCGCCACGACGCCGGCCATGATCAGGCCGACGCCGGCGAGCACCGGGCCGCGCTTTTTGGGCGAGCGCGACTCGGCGCGGTCGATGAAGGGCAGCGCGAACAAGAAGGCCGCGACGGCGCCGGGGATGATCACCGTGGCGATCAGCGCGAGCGGGCCCTCGAAGTACTTGAGCAGCTGGAAGAGGAACAGGAAGTACCACTCGGGCCGGGCCACGAAGTTCGAGGCCGGATCCGCGGGCGCGAACAGCTCGGCGCCGTGGGTCGAGTAGGTCAGGCCAACGAGCACGGCGCCGCAGACCGCCATGGCCACGACGTCGATGAACAGCTGGTTGGGCCAAAAGGGCGCGGTCTTGCTGGCGAGCTCCTCCTCGCTCATGGAAGCGGGCGGGGTCACGCCGTGGCGCCGGAAGAGGAACAGGTGCGCGCCGAGCAGGCCCGAGAGCAGCAGCGGGAGCACGAACACGTGCAGGGCGTAGAAGCGGGTGATGGTCAGGTTGCCGTACTCGGGGCCGCCCTGGAGGACGTGCTGGAGCGGCTCGCCGCCGGGCACCGTGCCCATGATGCCCGTGGCCACCTGCGTGGCCCAGTAGCCCTTTTGGTCCCAGGGCAGCAGGTAGCCGGTGAGCGCGAAGGCGAGGACCAGGCCGCCCATGAGCAGGCCGGTCCACCAGTTGAACTCTCGCGGCTTGCGGTAGGCCCCGGCGATCACCACCTGCAGCAGGTGGAGCACCGTGACCACGACCATGGCCGAGGAGCCGTGGTGGTGGAGGCCACGCAGAAACCATCCGCCGGCGACCTGATCTTGCAGGTAGGCCGTGCTCGCCCAGGCGTCGCTGGCCGAGGGCGAGTAGTAGGTGGCGAGCAAGATCCCGAGCACGACCTGCTGCATGAACAGGTAGGTGAGCACGCTGCCGAACACGTAGCGCACGCGGGCGCCACCGGGCACGGGCTCCTCGAGGGCCTCACCGACGAGGGCGCGCAGGCCCGTGCGCTCGTCGATCCAGTCGATGATCTTGGCCATCAGACCTTTACCTTGTCCTCGACGCCCTGCTTGAAGCGCTCGTAGCGGATCGCCACCAGCTTGCCCTCGCTCTGCTCCTCGAGGGCGAGGCTGTCGAGGGCCCGCGGCGCGGGGCTGCCGGGCTCCGGCGCGCCGGACAGATCGAAGGTGGAGTCGTGGCAGGGGCAGGCGAACTTGCCGGCCTCGGCGTTGTAGTCGACGGCGCAGCCGAGGTGGGGGCAGACCGTCGAGTAGGCCGTCAGCTGACCGTCGCGCTCGACCACCCAGGCCGAGCCGATCTTGACGTTGCGGGTGCGGTTCCAGGCGTCGACGCGATCGGCGTAGATGTCCACACGCACCGGCTCGGCGCCAAAGGCCTTGCGCTTGCCGACGATCACGAATTCTTCGCCACCGGAGGTCACGCGCACGTCGTCGGCCATCGGCCACAGCGTGGCCTCGAGCGCGGGCGCGACGACGATCGCCGCGAGGCCGGCTCCGACGGCTCCAACGCCGACTTTCAAGAAGGTCCGCCGGCCGTCGCCGGTGTCGCTGGCGTGCTCGGCGGGGCTGGTTTTTTTGGGGAGATCGGGCTGATCTGTCATGGCAAGTGCGGGGGATGTTAACAGGAAAAGGCGGCCGCGGTGCGTCGCGGAGCGCCGGCCACAGCGCGGCAATTGGCCACGGCCGCGGGGTGAGGCGCCGCCCCAGACCGCACGAACGAAGCGCCCCGCGAGGGCGTTACCATGAACCCGTGCTCAGAACGCGGTCTCACCCGAGGGTCCGAGCGTGGCTGCTCGCAGCCGCGGCTCTGGGCGCGACCACGGGCTGCCCGACGCAGGGTGACGAGCGCGGACAGACCAACCCGGATGAGGGCCCCGAGACCGCCGAGAACAGCCGCGCGCGCTACGAGGAGACCCGCGAGCTCATCAACACACTGGCCATCGACATGATGTGGGCCAACCGCGTCACCGGTCTGAGCCTCGCGCTGATCGATGAACAAGAGGTGGTCTGGGCTACCGGCTGGGGCGAGGCAGAGGTCGACGCGCACCGCCCCGCGACGCCGCGAACTGTCTATGACGTAGGCTCTCTCGCCAAGCCGATCACCGCCGCCGCGCTGCTTCAGGCCGTCGAGCGCGGTGAGCTGAGCCTCGACGATCCCCTCGCCGAGCACCTCCCGCGCCTCTCGTTCGCGGGCGCGGCCGAGGACGAGATCACCCTGGAGTCGCTGCTCACCCACCAGTCTGGGCTGCCCTCGGACTGGCTGCGCGAGCACCTCTCCGAGCACCCGCGGCCGTGGATGGCGGTGATCGACGAGATCAACGGCCTCCAGCCGGCCTTTGAGCCGCGCACCCTGACCCTCTATTCGAACCTCGGCATGACCCTGGCCGGGGCCGCCCTCGCCGAGGCCAGCGGGCGCAGCTACGAGGAGGTGGTCACCGAGGCGCTGCTGCGGCCCGCGGGCATGCGCACCGCCTACTTCGACGGCGGCCCGGAGCCCGAGCCGGTGCTCCTGCCGATCAGCGGCGGACCCAGGGGGCTCGCGGCCATCGAGCGCGCCGCCGCCTACGACATGGGCGAGGCCCGCTCGGCGCCGCGCTTTCGCCTGGCCCCCGCGGGAGGGCTGCACGCCAGCGTCCTCGACCTCGCCGCCTTCGCCCGGCTGATCCTCGGCCGCGGCCGCGTGGGCGGGCGCCAGCTGCTCTCCCCCGCCCACGTCGACGCCATGCTCTCGGCGCACAACGAGGACCTGGCCCTCGATCTCGATCATCGCTTTGGCTACGCGTGGTTCCTCAACGCGGACGAGCTCGACTGGGTCGGCCGCGTCGTCAGCCACGGCGGGCGCACGGTCCATCATCACGCGCTGCTGATCATCCTCCCCGACCACGGCCTGGCCGTCGCCGTCGCCAGCAATTCACTGACCGCCGCCAGCACCGTGCAGGCCCTCGCCGAGCAGACCTTGATCTTCGCGCTGCAAGAGAAGCACGGCCTCGTGCCCCCGGATCCCCCCGACCAGCCGACGCGACCGATGACTCCGGCGACGACCCCCGAGCGCCTCCAGGCCTTCTCGCGTGCGAACGCCGGCGACTACGCGACCTCGATTGGTTTGGCGACGATCGCCATGTCGACGCAGCCAAGTCAGCGAGGCGAGCTGTGGTACCAGGCCAAGGCTGGCAGCAGCCGCCTGTACCCGAGCAGCGCAGACGCGGCCAGCGCCGATGCCCTTCGGGGCGCGAAGATCCACTTCGTCGATGTCGACGTCGATCTCTCCGCTGCGCAGAGCCTCGCGCACTCGTGCGCGCTGAGGACCAAAGACGGCGACACCGCGGCTCACGTGATGACCTTCGAGCGTGCGGGTCGGCGCCACCGCGCGGGCGTCGAGCTCCCGCCGCCGCCCCCACTCTCCGCTGCCTGGCGCGCCAGGCTCGGCCGCTGGGAGCCCGTCTTGGCGCCAAAAGAGCGCGCTGCGATCCGCGAGCCCGCGCTGACGCTCAGCGGCGGGCGCCTGCAATTCGAGTTCCTCGGCGTGCTCGAAAACCCACCCGTCCCGGTGGTCATGATCCTCGAGCCCCTCGATGACCAGCGCGCCCGCGTGCTCGGCCTCGCCCGCGGACAAGGGGTGATCATCGAGGTCCGCGACGAGGGCGACGGCGAACGCCTGTGGTGGGCCGGTCGCTCGCTTCGACGCATGACACTCTAAAAACCAAAAACAATTGCGGCGCCCATGAACGCAGTAGGAACACCGCTTCACACCAACGCCTCGAGCGGGACGATCGTTTGAAGACGCGTGCAAAGAGATCGGCGTTCTAGTCACGCACGACACGATTGACCCTGCGCCACGGCGCCCCCCATCCTGAACGGGATGACGTACGCACCACCGAACTCCGAAGGCGCCCTGGTCAACTTCAAGTCCCGCTACGCCAACTTCATCGGCGGCGAGTGGGTCGCCCCGATCAAGGGCGAGTATTTCGAGAACCCCTCGCCCGTCACCGGGCAGAGCTTCTGCGAGATCCCGCGCTCGACCGCAGCGGACATCGACAAGGCCCTCGACGCGGCCCACGGCGCCCGCGAGGCCTGGGGCAAGACCGCGGTGGCCGAGCGCGCCAGTTTGCTCAACAAGATCGCCGACCGCATCGAGCAGAACCTCGAGAAGCTGGCGGTCGCCGAGACCTGGGACAATGGCAAGGCCGTGCGCGAGACCATGGCCGCCGACCTCCCGCTGACCGTCGATCACTTCCGCTACTTTGCGAGCTGCATCCGCGCGCAGGAGGGCACCCAAGGCGAGCTCGACCACGACACGGTCTCCTACCAGTTCAAGGAGCCGCTCGGCGTCGTCGGCCAGATCATCCCCTGGAACTTCCCGCTGCTGATGGCCGCGTGGAAGATCGCGCCGGCCCTCGCCGCCGGCAACTGCGTGGTGCTCAAGCCCGCCGAGCAGACCCCCGCGAGCATCCTGGTCATGCTCGAGCTGATCGGCGACATCCTGCCCCCGGGCGTGCTCAACGTCGTCAACGGCTTCGGCCTCGAGGCCGGCAAGCCCCTGGCCAGCAGCTCGCGCATCGCCAAGATCGCGTTCACCGGTGAGACCACCACCGGGCGGCTGATCATGCAGTACGCCTCGGAGAACCTGATCCCGGTGACCCTCGAGCTCGGCGGCAAGTCGCCCAACGTGTTCTTCTCGGACGTGTGGGCCAAGGACGACGACTTCCGGCAAAAGGCCCTCGAGGGCTTCGTGATGTTCGCCCTCAACCAGGGCGAGGTCTGCACCTGCCCCTCGCGCGCGCTGATCGAAGACGACATCTTCGGCGAGTTCATGGACGCCGCCGTCGCCCGGACCAAGAAGGTGAAGCTGGGCAACCCCCTCGACCCCAACACCATGATGGGCGCCCAGGCCTCGGCGGATCAGCTCGAGAAGATCCTCTCGTACATCGACATCGGCAAGCAGGAGGGCGCCGAGCTGCTGACCGGCGGCAAGCGTGCCGAGCTCGGCGGAGACCTGGCCGGGGGCTACTACGTCGAGCCGACGATCTTCTCGGGCCGCAACGACATGCGCGTGTTCCAAGAGGAGATCTTCGGGCCGGTGGTCTCCGTGGCCCGCTTCTCGGGCTTCGAGCAGGCCATGCAGATCGCCAACGACACGCTCTATGGCCTCGGCGCCGGGGTCTGGACCCGCGACGGCAACACCGCCTACCGGGCCGGGCGCACCATCCAGGCCGGGCGCGTGTGGACCAACTGCTACCACCTCTACCCGGCCCACGCGGCCTTCGGCGGCTACAAGCAGTCGGGCATCGGCCGCGAGACCCACGAGATGATGCTCGACCACTACCAACAGACCAAGAACCTGCTGGTCAGCTACAGCGAAAAGCCCATGGGCTTCTTCTAATGGCGCGCGTCACCGCCACCGACGCCACGCGCGAGCTGATCGCCAAGCTCAGCGCCAAGCACGGCCCGCTGATGTTCCATCAGTCGGGCGGGTGCTGTGATGGCAGCGCGCCCATGTGCTACCCCGCCGGCGAATTCAAGATCGGTCAGCGCGACGTCTTCCTCGGGGAGATCGCCGGCTGCGAGTTCTACATCGGCGGGGATCAATACGAGCGCTGGAAGCATACGCAGCTGATCATCGACGTGGTCCCGGGGCGGGGCAGCGGCTTCTCCGTGGAGGCCCCGGAGGGCGTGCGCTTCTTGACACGCTCGCGGCTGTTCACCGACGCCGAGATCGCCGAGCTCGGCGAGCCCCGGCGCGGGCCGGCGAGCTGATCCGCAGCGCCCTGAGCGCAATTCAAAGCCCTGGCGCGCCATGCTAGTGTGGCGCGCCAGCGGCGCTATGCTGAACGTCAACGCCTCCATCATCGAGAGTCGCGTCAGCGGCCATGTGGACGCGCTTCGCCAGCGCTTCGCCGACGAACTGAAGATCTCGGGAGACGCGGCCAAGCTCAAGTCGACGGCCTTCACCTGTCTGTGCGTCGAGACAATCCTCGACCTCGACGTGGAGGACGCCCTCGACTCGCTCGTGGAGGGCAGCCAGGACTTTGGCGTCGACGCGATCCATGCCGCGGAGCTGCTCGACGGAGAATTCGTCGTCACGCTCTTTCAGTCGAAGTACAAGCAGTCCCTCGACGGGCGCGCAGGCTTCCCCGCGACCGGCATCGAGAAGCTCGCCCAAGCCGCCCGCTATCTCTTTGACCCCGGGGCCCAGCTCCCAAACATCAACCAGCGTCTGCGCGCGCGTGTCGAGGACATCCGCAGCATGATCCGCGACGGCGCGATCCCCCAGATCAGGATCATCGCGTGCAACAACGGCAAGCGCTGGGAGTCCGACGCCGACACGGTCATCGCCAACACCGGCTTCGGCGCCCAGGTCAGCTGGGAGCACGTCAACCACGACACCTTGGTGTCGGTCCTCCAGGCCACCAAGCCAGTCAACGACAACCTCGTCCTCACCGGCAAGGCGATGGTCGAGGACATGCACTTCAGCCGGGTGCTCACGGGGCGAATCTCGGCCGCGGCGATCTTCGACCTGATCGACAAAAACGGAGAGCGCCTGCTCGAGCGCAATATTCGTCGCCACCTCGGCATCCAGGGCAACCGCGTCAACGAGGCCATCCAGAGCACGCTCATGGGTGACGACGCCGCGAATTTCTACTTCTACAACAACGGTATCACCCTGACCTGCGACAAGTTCGCCTACAACGCGCTCCAGGATCGGGACTATCGCGTTCAGGTCGAGAACCTCCAGATCGTCAACGGCGGCCAGACCTGTATGACGATCTATCGAACCATTTCGAGCGAGGGTCTGAGCCAGTCTCCCGCCTCCGTGCTGGTCCGGCTCTACGAGCTCCCCAAGGACAACGACGATCTCGTCCACCAGATCACCTACGCGACCAACAGCCAAAACCCGGTCGACCTACGTGATCTGCGCGCCAACGACGAGCTCCAGCGCCGACTCGAGCTCGGCCTGGACGAGCTCGGCTTTCGCTACCGTCGCAAGCGCTCCGATCACGCGGCGCGGACCAGCGACATCACCTCCGGCGCGGCCGCTCAGGCCGTGCTCGCGGTCTGGCGCCATCGTCCCCACCAGGCCAAATTTTATAGCCGCGAGCACTTCGGCAAGCTCTACGCGCAGATCTTCCGCGACGATCTCAGCGCCGAGCAGGTCGCCCTCGCGGTGCTCATCTATCGAAAAGCAGACAGCCGGCGGCGACGTCCCCTGAGCACGGATCCCGAGCACGTTCGCTACGCCTCGGCCTTCATCGCCATGCAGATGGGTCGGCGGATCCTCGCCAAGATCGGCCCCGTCGCCCTCGGGGCCCTGACCCGCCAAGTCTACGAGCGCGCCCGCGCCGAGCTCGAGCAACGTGGAGACGAACACTTCGACGCCTCCGTCCTCGACATCTCCAGCGCGCTGAAGAGCCTCTACGGTGACCGATCGCTCTCGCTGCAGCAGCTCTCCGCGACCTTTCGACGCGGTGACCTGATCAACCGGCTGCTCGAGCTCCCGCCTCCGACCTGAGCACAGCGAGCGCCAGCCCCAAACGAAGAGCGCGGCGGTCCCCAGGGCCTCCGCGCTCTTCGTTTGTGTCGGCGCTCGCTCCCGACCCGCTCAGCCGGGGCAGTCGATGCTCGGGAAGGAGCTCAGCTCACAGGCGGCCTTGACCTCGACGTCGCCGGGCACCGAGACCCCGCTGCGCCGAACCAGCTCGAACTCGAGGTTGCGCCCGGCGACCATGCACTCCTCGCTGAGCGCGTCGCCGCTCTTGGCGATCCAGCAGGCGTCCGCGCCCTCCGGCAGGACGTACTCGCCACCACTGGCCTCGCACTCGGGCAGGGTCACGCGATCGCTGCCGACCTCCTGGGTGACGGTGCAGCTGTAGTCGAGGGCCTCGGTGGACTCGTCGACGTCGAGGGCGCAGCCGTCCAGGCAGGCCGGGGGTAGCTCGCGGATCAAGCTTGCGACCATGTCGACCACCGCGGGCCGGTAGTCGTCGTCGCAGACCGAGTAGAGGTTGACGCCATCACCCGCGAAGGCCTCGGCGAAGGTCTTGAGGCGGACCGGCGGGATCGCGGTCTGGACCGTGTCGCCGACCGTGTTGCTGCACCCCGGTCCGATCCCGAACAGCTCCTGCTGATCGGCGTCCGGGTCGTCGGCGTAGACGAGCTCGCCGCCGGCGTAGTCCAGGGGCACGCCGGCGATCACCGAGACCAGGACCTCACGACCGGCGGACTTGCTCGCGGCCTCGGCCGCGAGCTGCTCGACATAACCCGAGACGGGGTAGAGCACGGCGTCTGCGGCCACGTCGGTCTCGGCCCCGCTCTCGTCACGATCGACGTCAATGCAGCTCGAGTAGGGGCTATCGCCTTCGCAGGCCGTGCCCGCGTTCCAGCACACGGCCGAGGTCGCGTAGTTCGCCCCCTCGGAGTAGAACACCTCGCTATCGAAGAGCGCCGTGCTGTGCGCTGAGTTGAAGGAGCAGTCGGCCTCGTCGGTGATCACCAAGATCGCGAGCAGGGCGTCGTCGCGCAAGAAGCCGTACTCCGGGCGCTCTGGGTTGTGCATGTTCTCGAGCGCCTGGCTCATCGCCTCGAGCGGCGACTCCCAGCCGCAGCCGCTGATGCCCTGGGGCGCGAAACACTGAAAGGCCGCGAGCGGATCGACCCCCTCGGGTAGGTTGGATACGCCGTTGTAACTCTCGATCCACGGGCGCACCGCGGTCTCGCCAGCATCATCGGCCGAGGGCTGGATCTCGAGCTGCGCGTCACTCAGCGCGCAGTGGGACTCGCAGGCCGCCGCGTATTGATCGTCGCTGCCGAACACGAAGGTCTCGGGTCGATCCAGGCAGGAGCTGAGGATCAGGTCGCCGCCGTTGCTCTCGCTCACGCAGTTCCTGCCGCCGAGATCCGTGGTCGTGATCCCGATCCGATAGTCCGCGCCGACCGCCTCGAGCTCCTCGATGAACGGCCCAAAGTTGGCCGCGAGGTTGGCCTGCTCCTCACCCATGGAGCCCGAGTTGTCGACCACGAGCAGCACGTCGACCCGCTTGTTCACGTCGAGGGGCAGACCCGTCACGGCCTCCGACGAGCCGTCGAACTCGGTCGGCTTGAGCGGATGGGGGTTGCAGGCGGTGAGGGCAGCGAGGGAGGTGAGCGAGGACAGGGCGAGGGCGATGCGGCGGCTGGTCATGGCCCTGGGACAAAGCAAGGAACCAGCCCCGACCATAAAGCCAATATTTTCGAGCACTTGCGCTGAAATTGGCGACAGCATCCGCCATCAACGTAGTTGGCAGCACACAGTGGGCAGACAACGAACTTGCTGGCGACCACACTCGCCACCCGACCGCCAGCGAAGGTGGCAGCCACACGAACGCCCCCGCCGAGAGTTCGGCAGGGGCGTCCACTTTCGTGTCCGATGCCTCGGGCGCTCGCGTCGCCGCTCGCTCAGGCGCCGAGCTTCTTGGCGAGCTTGGCCCAGCTGTCGCGCAGGCCGATGGTCCGGTTGAGGACCATCTCCCCCGGGGCGCTGTCAGAGTCGACGCAGAAGTAGCCCAGGCGCTCGAGCTGGAAGCTCTCCCCTGCCCCGAGCGCGGCCAGGGCCGGCTCGAGCATCGCCCCCTCGACGCGCTCGAGGGAGTTGGGGTTGAGGTGATCCAGGAAGCTCTTGCCGTCCTCGCCGTCGCCCTCCATGGGGTTCTCGGCGGCGAACAGGCGATCGTAGAGCCGCACGCTCGCGGGCTTGGCGTGGCGCGCCGAGACCCAGTGCAGCGTGCCCTTGACCTTGCGCCCGTCGGGCGAGCGACCGCCGCGAGACTCGGGGTCCCAGGTGCAACGCAGCTCGACGACCTCGCCGGCCGCGTCCTTGATGACCTCGTCGCAGGTCAGCAGGCAGGCGTAGCGCAGGCGGACCTCCTTGCCCGGGGCGAGGCGGAACCACTTGCGCGGGGCGTCCTCGCGGAAGTCGTCGCGCTCGATGTAGAGCTCGCGGCAAAAGGGCAGCGCTCGGGTGCCGTAGCCCTCGTCCTCGGGGTGCAGGCGCGCGTCGAAGATCTCGTCTTCGCCCTCGGGGTAGTTGGTGATCGTGACCTTGAGCGGGCGCAGCACGCCCATGTAGCGCGGCGCGACCTCGTTGAGGCGCTCGCGCACGGCGTGCTCGAAGAGCGAGAGGTCCACGACCCCGTCGCGCTTGGACACGCCCACGCGCTCACAAAAGGCCAGCAGCGCCTCGGGCGGGACGCCAGCTCGACGCATGCCGGAGAGCGTGGGCATGCGCGGATCATCCCAGCCGTCGACGTGGCCGTCCTCGACGAGCTGCCGGAGCTTGCGCTTGCTCATCACGGTGTAGCCGAGGTTGAGCCGGGCAAACTCGGTCTGCTCGGGCTTGCCCTCGACCGGGCAGTTCGCCACGACCCAGTCGTAGAGCGGGCGGTGATCCTGGAACTCGAGGCTGCACAGCGAGTGGGTCACGTCCTCGATCGCGTCGCCCAGGGGGTGCGCGTAGTCGTACATCGGGTAGATGCACCACGCGTCGCCGGTGCGGTGATGGTGCTGCTCGATGATCCGGTAGAGCAGCGGGTCGCGCATGTTGAGGTTCTTGTGCTGCATGTCGATCTTGGCGCGCAGCACGTGCTCCCCGGCCTCGAACTCGCCGGCACGCATGCGCGCGAAGAGATCGAGGTTCTCCTCCACCGAGCGCCCGCGGTAGGGGCTGTCCTCGCCGGGCTTGTAGAAGTTGCCCCGGCGCGCGCGGATCTCGTCGAGGTTCTGGCTGTCGACGTAGGCCTTGCCCTGCTCGATCAAGTGCACGGCGCAGGCGTACATGGTCTCGAAGTAGTCCGAGGCGTAGTGCACCGGCGGCGTCCACTCGAAGCCCAGCCAGCGGATGTCGCGCTGGATCGCCTCGACGAACTCCACGTCCTCGGCCACCGGGTTGGTGTCGTCGAAGCGCAGGTTGCACTTGCCCTCGAACTCCTGGGCCATGCCGAAGTCGATCCAGATCGCCTTGGCGTGACCGATGTGCAGGTAGCCGTTGGGCTCGGGAGGGAAGCGGGTCTGCACCCGACCGCCGTGCTTGCCCGCGGCGACGTCGGCGGCGATCAGCTCGCGCACGAAGTGGGGGGAGCCTTCCTCGGGCCGGTCCTCGTCGGTGCTCATCCGCTCTACTTACCGAGGCCCAGGGCCTCTGGCCAGCCCCCTCTCAGCTGCTACCTTCGCCGCCGATGCCCCGCCTGCTCGCGCGCCTCTTCGGCGGCTCGAAGCCCGCCCGCGACTACTCCGCAGGGCCGAAGCTCGCCGGCCTCGACCCCGTGAGCGAGGCCGCCATCGCCCTGCAAAAGGCCCACTGGCGCCTCTCGCTCGACGAGCTCGACGAGCTCGAGGCGCGAGCGGCGAAGGAGGGCCTCACTGCCCTGCCCTGGCCCGAGGCCCTGCGCCTGCATCAGCTGCGCTGCCTGGCCACCCTCCACGGGGGATCCGCAGGCCAGCCAAACGCGGCCAGCGAGGCGCGACGCCGGCTGCTGGGCCCCGAAGACGATCGCCCTGCGAGCGCCCCCGCGCCCGCCTCCATCATCCGCCGGCACATCAGCGCCAGCGCCCAGCACCTGCTCTCCCGCCGCTCGCCCTACCGCCCGCGCCACGGCTTCGCCTGGCTCGGCGCGGGGCCGCCCGAGGGCGAGGCCATCCCCTACTCGGACCTCCAGGGCCGCGTGGTCTGTGCCTCCCTGGCCCACCTCGGCGCCCTCGAGGTCGTGACCCTCGACGAGCGCCTCGAGCCCGCCGGCCTCGACTTCCTGGCCTTCGACGACATCCAGACCCTGTCCTTCGCGCCCCGCCCCGCCACGCTCGCGGCCGCCGCCCAGCCGCCCTTTCGCCCGGCGCGAGTCATCCGCGAGTACGGCAAAGATCCGCTCACGGTGCTCGTGCCCCTGCGCCACGGCCTGAGCTGGTACGCCTTCGAGCCGGCGCTGCTGCGCGGAGATCAGACGCGCTGCGTGGCCGAGCTCGCGCTCGAGGGCCTCGCCGACCCCGCCAAGCGCCGACCCCCACTGCCTGGCCAGCCCGCGCTGCCCGGCGACCGCCGCCCCCTGGGCGTCGCCGCCGGCCTCGTCCGCGTCGAGGTGCTCAGCGACTACGCCGAGGAGGGCCTGGGCAGCTTCAGCCTCGCCGAGGCCTACCAGCTCAGCCTGGCCATCGACCAGGACGATCCCCGCTTCGCCGACAAGTGCCGCGGCCGCGGCCTCGACCCCCAGGCGACCCGCGGCGACGTGGTCCGCGAGGCTCGACTCCGGGCCAGCGCTCGGGCAAAACGCGGCTCGCAGAGCTGAGAGTCTGAGACGATCATGTCCTCCCACGCCCAGTCCACACGCTTCTTGGAGTCCCTCGCCCTCGACGATCCCCGCGCCGCCACGGCCCAGGCCGCGATCTTGGGCGTGCCCTACGACGGCGCGGTGACCTATCGCGGGGGCGCCAGCGGCGGGCCCGAGGGGCTGCGCCTGGCCTCGGACAGCATCGAGAGCTACTGCCCCAAGCTCGACCGCGACCTCGCGGATCACCGCTACGTCGACCTCGGAGACCTCGACTGCGCGGTCCCGGGGCCCGAGGCGGGCGTGGCCGGGGCGACCCCGGGCGAGCGCCTGGTCCGATCCCTGCGCCAGCAGCTCGACGCCCTCCCCGATCTACCCCTGGTCGCGATCGGCGGAGATCACCTGGTCGCCCACCCCTTCCTCGAGCGCGCCCTCGAGCGCCACCCCAACCTCCAGATCATCCACATCGACGCGCACATGGATCTGCGCGCCGAGTGGGAGGGCGAGCCCTACAACCACGCCACGGTGCTCGGGCGGATCCGCGATCGCATGGGCCCCGACCAACGCATCCACCAGTGGGGCATCCGCTCGGGCGAGCGCGTCGAGTATCGGCTCGCGGCCGAGGATCCCCGCGTCGAGCTGCTCGCCCCGACCCGCGCGGCCATGCTCGAGCGCGTCGCGGCCCTGCTCGCCGGGCCCGAGGTCCCGCCGATCTACCTGACCATCGACGTCGACGGCATCGACCCGGCCGACATCCCCGGGACCGGCACCCCGGAGCCCGACGGCCTGCAATTCGGCGACGTCGAGGCGGTGCTCGGGGCCCTGGCTCGCGGCCGTCGCCGCAGCGAGGGATCCGAGGGATCCGAGGCGCCCGCGGTCGTCGGTGCCGATCTCGTCGAGCTCGCGCCCGCGCTGGATCCCACGGGGCGCTCCAACGTCGCCGCGGCCCGCCTGGTCCGCAGCTTGCTGCTCGCGCTGATGTAGTTCGCGGACGTAGTTCGCTGTCGCAGTCGCTCAGTCGAGCTTGCCGGCGGCGCGCAGCATCTCGATCACGCGCGCGCACTGCTCGTCGAGGTCGCCCGCGCCCACGGCCCGCAGCTCGGGCTCGTCCGGGACCTCGTAGGGCGCGGAGATCCCCGTGAAGTCGGACAGTTCTCCAGACCGGGCCCGGGCGTAGAGGCCCTTGGGGTCGCGCTGCTCGCAGACCTCGAGGCTCGTGTCGACCCAGACCTCGAAGAAGTCGCCCGCGTCGAAGCGCGCCCGGTTGCGGGCCCGGTCCTGGGCGTAGGGGGCGATCACGGCGGCGAGCACGACCAGCCCGGCGTCGACCATCAGCCGCCCGACCTCGCCGATCCGGCGCACGTTCTCGCGCCGGTCCTCGGGCGAGAAGCCGAGGTCGGCGTTGAGGCCGTCGCGGACCACGTCGCCGTCGAGGCGATAGGTGCGGATCCCCGCGGCGTTGAGCTTGCGCTCGACGGCCCGCGCGAGGGTGGTCTTGCCCGCGCCGCTGAGCCCGGTGAACCACACCAGCGCGCCGCGGTGGGGGTTGAGGGCTTCACGCTCGCTTCGGGTGATCGGCTGCGGCTCACTCGCCATGACGGTCAACGATACGGCGAGCCCGGCGCCCTGACCAGCGCTCCCAGGAAGCCCACGAGCAGCATCACGGCGCGCTCGAAGTCCCTGGCCGTGGCCTCGAGCAATTTCGACGAGCTCCCGGCGTGCGGCCACAGGCAGCGCTCGCGCTCCCCGGCGAGCATCGCCTCCAGGCTGGCCACGGGCATGCCCAGGGCGTCCAGGCGCTCGCGCTGCGCCGCAGGTAGCTCCGCGACCTCGGCCAGCCAGCCCTCGATCAGCTCGCGGCCGCGCTCTCGCGGGCCCTCGGCGCCCACGTAGACGATGTCACCGACCAGCGACTCGCCGGCCTCGGCGCGCAGCAAGATCAGATCGAAGTGGTCGACCACACGATCGAGCTCCTCGAGGATCACCCGGGTCTTGTCCACGAAGGCCTCCGGAGCGACGCCCGCGACTCCCGCGAGCGGATCCGCGGGCTGCTCCCCGGGCCCGGGCAGCGGCAAGCTGTCGCTGCGCCGCGCTCGACGCTCACGCCTCCGCGCCCGCGCCGAGATCCGCCGCCCGGTGACATCCCAGGCCAGGTTCCCCAGGCCGGCGGCGACCAACAAGGTGATCTCGAGCAACATCGACCGACTCAGAAACCGTTGAGGGTGTCGACCACCGCGATCAGGTCGCCGCGGTCGTAGAAGTCGACGGCCACGAAGTTGGTCGGGTGCTCCCACGCCGCCCAGCACGCCTGCGCGCGCTCGAGGAGCACGTCGTATTCGTTGACGATGGTGGCGTTGTCGACGGAGGGCGTCCCAAAGGGGCTGTTGACCCAGTGATTGACCAGGAACAAGTCGTTGTCCGATGAGCCGCGGTTGAGCGCGCAGGATAGCGCATCGGGATCCATGGGCCCGTAGGGCGTGTCCCAGGCCAGATCCCAGACGTGGTGGTGCCAGTCCGGCGGCGGCCCGCCCTGCTCGGCGGTGATCACCAGGCGCGTGTCGGCCGCGACCATCTCGGCGAGGGTCGGCCACGGCTCACCACCGACGTGCGTGTACACGAGATCGATGGCCCCCGTGGCCGCGAAGTCGAGGGCGAGGTCCTCGGCGCTGACGTCGTCCTCGTAGATGATCGTGACGATCTCGCCGGGGTTTTCGGTCATGAAGGAGACGATGTCCGCGAGCACCTCGGCGTGGACCGTGGACCCGAAGTTGCACGAGCCGTGGCACAGCAAGATCGCGCCGGAGTCGTCGTCGGCGTAGACCGTGTCGAGCATCAGCAGCCGGACACCGTCGGCGAGCTGCTGGGCGACGCCGTAGGTCTGGTTGGCCGCCACCGCGATGTAGCCCTCGCCGGTCGCCGAGTAGGAGTTGTGCGTGCCGGCGAAGACGACCTCGTCGTAGGGCCGCTCGCACAGCTCGACGTGGCAGTTGCAGGTCGGCTCGGCCTCGCCGGTCTCGCCGGTCTCGCCGGTCTCCGTCGCCTCGCCGCTGTCCTCGCTCCCGCTCTCGCCGAGAGTGTCGGTCCCGCCGGCCTCGGCGCTCTCCCCCTCGCTCGCCCCGCCCTCGTCGACCGTCCCCGCGCTGTGGCCCTCGCTCTCGTCTTCACCCTGGTCTTCCCCCTGCGCGCCGCCACAGGCGAGCGCGAGGGAGAGCGAAAGGGAGAGCGCCGAGGCAGCCGCGATCCTCATGGCGCAACGATACCAGGCCCACACCAGGCCCACGCACCAACTCCAGAATCCGGGCCCAGAATCCGGGGCCAGAACCCGGGCCCAGAATCCAGGGCCAGAACCTGCCTGTTCAGCGCTCGATCAGCATGCCCGAGACGACCTCGACGAGCTGGCGCTGCCCGGGGCCGTCGACGCTGGCCGGCTGAAAGTGATGGAGCACCTCGGGGACGGACAGCTCGCGCTTGGTGACCTCGGTGCGCAGCAAGCTCGCCAGCTGCTCGCGGACGCGCCCTTCGAAGAGGAGCAGCGCGTCCTCTGGCGGATCTTCGGGCGGCACGCGCGGGAGGACGCCGGCGAACACCAGACGATCCCCGCGCCACCCGAGGCGGTCGAGGGTCAGCGCCCCGGCCGTGGGCGCGAGCTCACGCGAGAGCGCCAGCCAGCCGAGCACCAGCGACTGGAGCGCCCGCCCGACCAGGGCCTCGTCCTCGCGCTCGGCGGCCTCGCGCAGCATGTCGCCCGCGCTGCGCTCGCTATGGGCCGCCCCCCACAGCCGCCAGCAACCTTCGTCCGGAACCAGCGCGAGCACCCGGCGCTCGGACAGGTGCGCGGCGTGGCGGACGTGGACGCGGGCCATGGAGATCAGCGCGTCTCGACCGCCGCGCTCGTCGGCGAAGCGATCCCCATCTTCGGTCTGAGCCCGCCAGCCGGCCTTTGACGTGGCGACCCAGCCGCCCTCGCCTCGCTCGAGCGCCCCGAGGGTGTCGGCGAGCTCGCGCAAGTGCACGCGGCCATGAACGGGCGGCCAGATCGTGCCGCCGTCGAGGCCCGGGTGCGGCAGCGCGGGCGGGCGGCTGTCGTCCCTGACCTCCAGCTGCGGCGGCTGCTCGTGGCGGGCCATCCGCGCCTGTGACTCCGCGGCCGCGGCCGGCTGACCGAGGCCCTCGATCGAGCGCAGGTGCAGCGGCGCGAGCGGGCGCGCCCCGGGGAAGCGCGAGTGATCGATGGACTCGCGCAGCGGCGGCCTGGGCTCGGCCGCGCTCGCCCGCGCCTGGGCCCGCTCGAGCTCGGCCGCCTCCATCGCGGCTCGCAGCGCCTCGGCGTCGTCGACCTGCAGCACCTCGCTCGCGTCGGACAGCGACTGCGCGCGCAGCCGATCCAGCGCCAGGCGCACGCCGAGCACGAAGGCCGCGCGGACACCCGTGCCGGAGGTCGCGCTGGTCCCGACGATCGCGACCGTGCCGACCTCCCCCATGCGCTCGCGGACGGTGTCGATACCCACGGAGCCCGGGAGGTCGAGCTTGTTGGCCTGGAGCACCACGCCGACGGGCGGCTCGTGGCTGGCGAGCTCGGCGATGGCTCCCTCAGCGAATTCGACGCCCTCGTCGAAGCGGCTCGCCTCCGTGTCCACGACCTCGATCACGGCGTCGGCTTCGCGCAGCAAGAAGCGCCGGCGTGAATCCAGCGCCCGCTGACCGGGCACCGCGATGACCTGACAGCGGATCGACCGCCCCTCGAAGGAGCCGCCCTCGTAGTCGAGCCAGTCGAACATCAAGGTCCGCCCCTCCGCCTCGGCCGGCGTCTCGACCTCGCGGCGCAAGCTCGCGCCGAGACTGTGCAGCGAGGCCGTCTTGCCCGCGCGCGGCAGACCGTCATAGACGATCCGCAAGACGACGAGGTTGCGATCGTTATCGATGTACGCCATCTGGAGCCCCTCGCTCGACGCCGGGCAGTTCGAGTACGTACGCCAGCACCAACGCAGACTTCCTGTGACCAGCGTACTTCACATCAACCCCCCGCTCCAGATCAGACTGGCCCGCCAGCGGCCTCGCGTCGCCCCGCGCTCGGGTCCAAAACTGGGGCTTTGCGGGGCATCTCCCCACAGCCGAGCAGACCCGCGTGTGGAAGAAGTCATCGTTGCAACCACGGCCCAACGAGTCCTCACGCCCCACCTCGCGACCAGTCCCGAAGCGTGTGCACGAGGCCGGGCCAACGGGCCGGTCTCGTGGACCCGAGCGCGACCGCTCGGTTCTCGTGCAGACCCCCAACTCGCGCTCAATGCGGATGCTGAACTCGGGGACTGGACGCGCTCTCTCGCCACGACAATCGACCCGCCGATCTTCACGGCGAAACCATGAACGCCGCGGCCGCGGCAAGCGAATCAGGTGTGTGCAGGAGGCCATTTCCCCCATCTTGGTCGATATCGAGCAGGCCTCGACGCCGGACACTTGCCACCAGTGAAGGAGTTCCCAGCAACAAAATGACTTGAAGGCATGACAGCTCTCTTGTAGTTGCATCGTTGAGAAAAGCGTTGGGTGTGGCACAAGAAAAACAGGAGTCCCCGCGGACGCGTCTTCGCGCGACCGGGCTGAACCACAACCTCCAATACCGAGGGAGGACGCTGCACCTTCAGACCGAAGACAACGGCCTCGACCGCCGGTCGGTATCGACACACCTCTTCTGGGGGGGGGTCGTGCTCGCGTCCAGTCGCTCGCCCTACCCGGCCGAGTTCGACGACGACGTCGCCCCGGAGGTCCTATCCGAGTTCGTCCGCAGCTGTCACCGAACGATGCTCTACCGCCTGCGGGACGGCGCCCTCGATCACCTGCTTCCGCCCGCCACGGTGGATCCCGAGCTCGAGCATGCTCGCGCTCGCGCAGGTGAGGCGGGGCAGGCGACCGTAACCGCCCTGGTCTCGGACAAGGTGCCGGAAACGAGCGCGGGGAAAACCAAAGCCGATGAATCGGTTGTCCCCCCGTCCAACTCTGGTGAGACTATTGAGACTTCCAAGGACGCCGGGCGGGCCGCTGCGCGCTCTCGGCTCGAGCAACTCAAAAGCGAGATCGACATGGCCAACGTCAACGAATCCCTCAAGACCCTCCACTCTGAAATTACCGGCTGCCTCGGAGCCGCGCTCGTCGATCACGAGAGCGGCATGGCGCTCGGGACCGAAGGCAGCGGACTCGATCTCGACGTCGCTTGCGCGGGCAACATGGAGGTCGTGCGCGCCAAGATGCGGGTCATGGAGGCGCTGGGGATCGAAGGCGGGATCGAGGACATCCTGATCACCCTTCAGACCCAGTACCACATCATTCGCCCCGTCGGGAACGCGCTCTTCTTGTACGTGGCCTTCGACCGCAAGACCGGAAACCTGGCCATGGCTCGCCGCCAGATGGCCAGCGTCGCGGCAGGCTTGGCGGTCTGAAGATCAGCTGTCCCAACAAAGCACACCGAAGCGGCGAGGCATCTGCCTCGCCGCTTCGAGTTTGGGCTCGGCGTCGACGCGAGCTCAGTCGACGATGATCCGCGCCTTGCGGACCTCGCACAGCAGCTCGACGGTCTTCGCGGCCGCCGTCAGGTAGCGCGCCGGATCAACCCCGAACTTCTCCGCGACCCAGGCGTCGACCACGAAGCGCTGCGAGTCGGCATTGGGCGCGAAGGTCGTGGAGTCGACGAGGTTGATGATCACCTCCTGCTCTTCGTGGGCGCCCGTGAGGGTCTCGTACTCGCCCCCCGCGGCGCGCACCGCCTCGCTGCCCTCCTCGGCCGAGTAGCGCGGCGGCTCGAGGCCCGGCGGCAAGCCCTCGCTCGACCCGCCCTCGGGGGCGAGGTCCGCCAGCTTGCCCGTCTTCCACAGCTTGAAGTAGCCGCAGCCCATGGCCGGCGGCTGAGCGTGGTCATCCCCGTGCACCGAGGGCACATGGCCGGCCGCAGCGACGTCGCGGGTCGCCTGGGTCAGCCCCTCGAGATCGCGGGCGCCTCGCATCGACGCGATGGCGTAGACACCACCGAGGGTCTTGGGCCCGTTCATCGCCGCGTGGGACGAAGGCCGCCCATCCACGCACTTCATGAGGCCCTCGCTGTCGACATCGAGGATGTCGTCGACGTCGCTGCGACTCACGATCGTCGCCGCCCAGCCCCGGCCTTCGAGAGCCTGTACGATTTCTTGTGGAGTCATGGGCGCATCATACGCTGCCGCGACCCCGAACACCCCAGCGCGAGCCCAGAGAAATACGCACTGCATATCGGGTATGAGCACGCTTGTCTGACCATCCGAACAGCACCATGCTCTACTCGACCCACAATCTCGTCCTTGGTGCAGTCATAGATCCGAATGCAAAACCGACACCTTAATTTCGGGTACCAAATGACTGCCTGCATATTCGGATCTCTGCCTGACAAATCGATCAACCCCATCCGCGCAAGCCATGCACCGAAGCGAGACAGCCGGCAGATCAACGGCCCCCACGCGAGACTGCGCGCGTCGCGGAGCGCCTCTTCACCACCCCAGCGGTGGCTACCACCGCGTTCCTGAAAACCGGGGGGTCACCGACGAGCCGGATCCCACACAAGCGGCCGGGCATGGCTCTGCAGGCCCGTCCTTCGATGTTGGGCGCTATCTGGCGACCCTCATTTGCTACGGTTTTGTAGGTAGTGGATCATTCCCAATGATTAAATGACTTGATAGCGCGGCGGGCCTAATGTACCTGGATCATAGAGATCCATATTGGCTCTCATACCTCCTTCGTCGCCGAGAATCGTGTTGGTTGTGGCACAGGAAAAACAACGAACCCCGACACGCCTGCGTGCCACCGGGCTCAACCACAACCTCCGATATCGTGGCAGGGTCCTCCACCTTCAGACCGAAGATCACGGCATGGCCCGGCGCGCCGTATCTACTCATCTGTTCTGGGGTGGAGTGGTGGTCGCGTCCAAGCGCACCCCCTACCCCGCCGAATTCGACGACGACGTGGATGCAGAGGCCCTCGCGCAGTTTCTTCGCAGCTGCCACCGCGCGATGCTCTACCAGCTCCGGGACGGCGCGCTGGATCACCTGCTGGCGCCCGCGAGCGAGAGCGCGAGCAAGCGCATTCCTGCGCTCGACGACGCGCCCCAGGCACCCGACCACCCCCTTGTCACGCAGCGACAAGTTTGTGAGACGGGCGATGACACCGAAGACCACGATCGCGCACAATCGCGCGCTCGAATCGAGCAACTCAAAAGCGAAATCGACATGGCGAACGTCAACGACTCTCTCAAGACCCTCTTCTCAGACATCAACGGCTGCCTCGGGGCCGCGCTCGTCGATCACGAGAGCGGCATGGCGCTCGGGACCGAAGGCAACGGGCTCGACCTCGACATCGCCTGCGCCGGCAACATGGAGCTCGTCCGCGCCAAGATGCGGGTCATGGAGGCGCTCGGGATCAAAGGCGGGATCGAGGACATCCTGATCACCCTCGAATCGCAGTATCACATCATTCGACCGGTCCATGACTCGCTATTCCTGTACGTCGCGTTCGACCGCAAGTCTGGGAACCTGGCCATGGCCCGCCACAAGATGGCCAGCGTCGCGGCCGAGCTCGAGCTCTAGAGCGGCGATCAGTTTGGAGGCGTGCTCTCAGGTGCGTCTGGGCGGTCTCGTGGCGAGGAGCGAGGCCGAAGCTGTGGTGGACCCACTGTGAGCGCCGAGCGACAAAGACCACGGGGCCGCCCAGATGTGCCTGAGGGTGCGAATCCAAACTGGTCGCCGCTCTAGGACTACTTGGTCATATGGGGATCGACAACGATCCCCATCTGTGATCTGCTACGGGGGTGACTCCAGAACAAATCTCCCGGGTGGGGGCCGAACTCGAGGAGTTTCTCGGCTACATCACTCATCAGATGGGTCGCAGCGAGCGGCGCGAGGCCCTCGCCAACTACATGCGTGGGCTTCTCCTCGATGGCGAGCGCAAGAGCATGGTGCCCATCGCTCAGCGCCTCGCAGCCGCGCCCGGTGACAGCGAAGCCATCCGCCAGCGACTCCAGCAGGCGATCACGATCGCTGATTGGGACGAGTGGGAGCTGTTTCGCCGACTCGCCCTTCGCGTCGAGGACAAGCTCCCGGGCCTCGACGCCTTCGTCATCGACGACACCGGCTTCCCCAAGAAGGGCAAGCACTCCGTCGGGGTACAGCGTCAGTACTCGGGGACGATGGGCCGCGTCGACAATTGCCAGGTCGCAGCAAGCCTCCACCTCGCCAGCGAGGCGGGCGGCGCTTGCATCGGCATGCGCTTGTTTCTTCCCGAGGTCTGGGCCAACGACCCAAGGCGCCGGACCAAGGCAGGCGTCCCCGAGGAGCTCTCCCATCAAACGAAGCTCGAGCTCGGCCTCGGCATGCTCGACCGCGCCCTCGAGTGGGGGCTCGCGCCTCGACCGGTGCTCGCCGACGCGGCCTACGGCGACTCGACGGAATTCCGCAAGGGACTCGAAGAACGCGGGCTCCACTACGTACTGCGCATCTCCGGCAACGCGGTCGTATGGCCGCCAGGGACGTGCCCGAGCCCTCCTCCGTCCAAAGCTCCCGGCAGCAAGGGGCGGCCACGAACAAAGTGGGTCTCCCCCGAAGGAGTCGAGCCCGTCTCGGTCGAAGAGCTGGCGAAGAGCTTGCCTGCTAGGCGCTTCCGTCACGTCGAATGGCGCCACGGGACGCGCGGGCCTCAGCGGCGGCGCTTCGCGGTGCTACGCATCCGAACCGCGCACCGGCATCGGTCAGGGCACCCACCGGGTGAAGTGCAGTGGCTGCTGTGTGAGTGGTCCTACAAGAAGAAGGAGCCAACCGCGTTTTATTTGTCGAACTTGCCCGCGAAGACCACGGTCAAGAGGCTGGTCTACCTGGCCAAGCTTCGCTGGCGGATCGAACGGGACTACCAGGAGATGAAAGGGGAGCTCGGCCTCGACCACTTCGAGGGACGAACATGGCGAGGCTTCCACCACCACGTCGCCCTGGTCGCCGCAGCTCACGCCTTTCTCACGCTCCACCGCGTGATTTTTTCCCCGGAGGACCCGGAGGCGGAAAGCACAGCGAGCCGAGCCCGGGCTGACCATCCAGGCATTCCGAGCGTTGCTACAAGTGGTCTTGCTTCACTTGCTGGGTCACTGTCCCATGTGCGGACGTGACATCGACCCCCGGGGGCCACCGATCAGGCCCTCGCGGATGTGATCAAGTCGTACTAGGAGCCCGTGGTGAAACCCAGCGCGGCTCCTCGCGCCGGGATTTTCGTCGAGGGCGCGAAGCCAAAACGCCGCTGTACCGGGTGTACTGCAAGTTTTGGCGACAAAGCCCTCGGCGAAAAGACCAAGCGAGGTGTCGTGTTGGGTTTCACCACGGGCTCCTAGGAGCCCGGCCCGAGCGTCTGATTCGACTTCGCGGTGGGGATGGCGAGGCTCATGGCCTCCCTTCCCCACCGCGAAGTCGCGTCTGGTGTGCGATGACAGGAGCGCTCAGCGGCTCCGAGACCGACGCCGGCGCCGACCCAGGCCGACCAGGCCCAAGAGCGCCAGGCCACCGAGCGCGGCCCGGCGCGGATCCTCGCCCGCGCTGTCGCAGCCGCAGCCGCGATCGGGGTCCCAGTCGGCCCCAGCCCCGCCCTCGCCCGTGCCGTCGTCACCCACGTCGTCCTCGCCGCCCTCGTCTTCGAGCAAGCAGCCAGCGCTGCAACCATCGCCGTTGACGAGGTTGCCGTCGTCGCACTGCTCGAACTCACCGACGATGCCGTCACCGCAGAGGTTGCCGCTGCCCTCGTCCTCCCCCTCGTCGCCGCCAGTCGGATCCGGGACATCGCCGATGCCGACGATGCACAGCCCGTCGATGTTCCAGCCGCCAAACTCGAGGCCGCCGTCGCTGGCGTGGGTGAAGCGCAGCTGCATCTCCCCGTTGGCGTCCACGAAGTCGCTGAGGTCGACGTCGTGGAAGGCCCACTCCTGGTCGGTGTGGTGGACGGTCGCCGCGACGCCGTCCGTGCTCGCGAAGTTCCCCCAGGCGGGCAGGCCGTTGGCGAGGATCATCGCTTGATCCCAAAAGCCGTCCTCGATGTTGAGCCAGCGCTGATACTGTAGGCGCACGCTATCGAAGCCGCTGACGTCGATGACCGGGCTGACGAGCTCGCTCGCGATCCACGTCCCGTAGATGCCGGGGCTGTCGAGCACCATGCCGGCGACCTGCTGCCCCGTGTAGGCCGCGTCGGGGTCCCCGCCCGCGCCCCCCGGGACGCCAATGTCCCAGTCCTGACCCAGGGTCCAGCCCTCGCCCCCGTCCTCGAAGCCGCTGCACCAGATCTCGGTGACGTCGCCAAAGTAGGTCTCGTACCAGGGGTAGCCCAGGTTGGCCGGCCGCGACAGCGCCGTGCCTCCCCACTCGATCTCGAGCTGATACTGGATCACCGTGCCGTCGGGCTGAGACGGGATCTGGCCCACGTAGGTGCCCTCACCCGCGGCCTGCATGTCGATCTCCGTGACCATGGTCCCGGAGCCGCCGGACTCGGGGCGCACGCGGTAGCGAAGCTGCGCGCCCTCGAGGCTCGAGCCACACTGCTGGAAGAGCTCCGTGTTGGCCTCGACGGTGACCGAGAACGAGTTGTCCGCTTGGAACTGCGAGGTGATCGCCAGGCCCCCCTCGGGGATCTCCAGCAGCCCGTGGGCGCCGAAGGCCGCGTTGATCTCGCAGAGGTCCGGGGTCCCGTTTTGGAGGTTGCCGTCGTCGTCGTTGGCGATCAGCGCCTCGGTGTACATCGAGGGCATGTCGGTGGCCCGGCGGATGCTCTGCAGCCAGATGTGGTCCGTCGCCGCCATCCCGGCGGCCTGGCCATACTTGGCGATCAGCGACTTGCGCAGGTCCCAGAGCGCGCCGCCGATGATCCGCCCAGCGGCGTGGATCTCGCCGTTGTCCTCGGGCCAGTGCCACTCGTAGCCCTCGGGGTCGAGGTCGCGCAGGGCCTCGGAGGTGTCGAGGAAGAAGCCCTTTGCCACGCCAGCGTCGTTGACGATGGTCGCCGAGAGGTAGTCGGAGATGCCCTCGCTGACCGCCCCATCGAACACGCCCACGCCCTCGATCAGCCCGAGCCTGTGCGCGACGTGGCCATACTCGTGATAGACCACGTCGGAGAGCAGCGCGGTGTTCTCACAGCCCGAGCCCGAGCTGAAGAAGTTGATCGTGTTGCCGTCGGCGTAGGCGTTGCAGACGTCGTCGATGTTGACGGTGACCGCGGTCTCGAGCAGCGGCACGTCGAAGGCGTCGTCGATCGAGAGCACCCTCGCCTTGACGATCTGCGTGTGCGAGTAGGCGTTGAGCTGGGCGTCGAGACCCACGTCGTCCGCTCCGCTCCACACGAAGCTGCTGTCTGGCGCGAAGCTGTTGGTGTAGAAGGCCGGCGAGCCGGCCTCGTCGAAGACCTTGGCGTAGAGCCCGTCGAGCTCGGCGTCGACCTCGGCGACGCTCGCGCTGACGGTGAACACGCCCTGACCCGAGGTGACCGCCGGCTGGCCGCCGACCGTGAGCTCGAGGAAGCGCGCGGGCATGTCGGTGCGTGCGCCCAGGGGCGAGCGCGCCCACACGTTCATCTCGAGCTCGGCCCAGTGCATCAGCGAGCGCCGGGCGAGGGGCTCGCCGGTGCCGGCGTCGACGTAGACCTGCCAGTGACCCCGGGGCGAGTCGAGGCGCACGTCCACGACCAGGACCTCGCGGTAGCTGATCGTGTCGCGGGCGTGGATCACCGGGAAGATCAGCGGGCCATCGACGTCGGCGCGCTCGGCCTGCGCGGCGCTGCGCGTGCCGCCGGCGAAGTCGTCGGCGATCCACGCCCGGGCGCGCTCGACCGCCACGCCAGCGTCGACCGTGGTCGCGCGCGCCTGGAACTGGGCGCGCATGTCGGGCAGCGCGGTGGAGCGCACCGCGATCAAGCGATCGGCCTTGAAGGCGAAGCTGATCTGGCCGCCGATCACCCGCATGCCGGCCTGGGTCTGCGCGAAGCCCAGGCTGCGCACCCCGCCGCTGACGACGTCGCTGACCAGCACGAAGTCGCTCGGCGTCGCGCCGGGGGCGAGGAGCGCGAGCTGCTTGCTCAAGAAGTCCCGGGCGAAGTCCTCGGCCACCACCGGCGAGCGCATCGAGCCCGCGACGACGGTGCCGTTGGGGAGCAGCGTGTCCAGGACCCCGGTGTCGGCGTCGAAGTGGGTGAGCACTCGCCCGCCGAGGGCCGCCTCGAGGCTGGCCACGGCGCGGCCGCGGGCGCTCGTGGGCTGGGGCGTGAGCCAGTGGCCTTCGACGCCGCTCCTGGCGGCCGCCATCGCCCCTGGCTTCAGCTCGAGGTCTCCCCGCCCGTGCATGTGGCTCGCCGGCGAGATGGCCTGGGCCGACGCCGGAAAGAGCGCGATGGCCGAGATCCCTGCCAAGAAGAGAGAGGAGCGGATGAGTGGGCTCGGACTGCTGAACATATCAAACATCGCAAAACTGTCGGGCTAGACCCAGACATCATGGCCGAAGTTCATGGCTTCGCCCAGCGAGAAACTTCTCCAGTTTCTCCAAACATAGCGGCTCGGGCGTGGCCAGCCGTCCTGGTAGGCTCAACCTCGTGCGCGCGGGAGCAGCGAGGCTGATTTTTGCGTCCTGGTGCGTCTGCGTGACGATTTGCATCGGTGGCTGCGGGACGGGGTCGAGCAAGGGAGCCGACGCCGGCTCGGGTGATGCTCCAGCACCTCCGAGCTCTGCTTCTGTATCCCAGACAGCACAGATCGATCACGACGAAGGTGCGGCTTCGAGCGCCTCCAAGCCGCCAGCGGACCCTGCGCCTGCCCTCGAGATCCCCGCGACCTTTCACCGCACGCGCATCGCCCACGGCGCGGGCTTTTGGGTCCTGGCCGAGGTCCACAACGACCGCGACACCCCGTTGCGCCGGGTCGAGCTCGAGGTCAGCCTGCTCGACGCCGAGGGGAAGGCGCTGGTCAGCCACAGCGGGGGCCTGGCCCGGATCCTCGCCCCCGACGAGCGCGCAGCGCTGACGGTGCTGATCCCGAACCCGCCGCCCCACGAGTCCCTGGCCGTGTCCGCCTCTGGCCGCGCCCTCGAGGGAGAGGCCCCCGCCCCGCCGCCCCTGCGCCTCGAGTACGACCCGCCCCAGCGCGCCGATCTGGGCGGCTGGCGGGTGTTTGGCAGCGTCCACAACGAGGGCGAGGCCGCGGTCGAGGGCGCGCGCGTGGAGATCCTCGGCTTCGACGGCGACGGGCAGCTGCTCGGCCGCGACTGGTTCCAGCTCGACGCGGTCGCCCCCGGCGAGGCGCAGTCCTTCGATGTCGGTGAGCTGCGCTATGACGAGACCCCCGCGCGCTTCGAGCTCAACTTGCGACCACCTGCGGACCCAGCGCTCGCCGGGCCCGCAGCGACTCCTGGGTGATCTCGATGATCGCCATCAGCGCCCCGTGGAGCTCGTCTTGGCGCTGCTCCACGCGCTTGCGATAGACCCGGCGGGCCGCCGCCCAGCCGCCGCCGACGCAGGCGATGATCGACACCGGGATCGTCGCCGGCCAGCCCAGGGCGAGCAGGGGCAAGCTCGCCAGCAGCGAGACGCCTCCGCCCCCGCCCCCGAGCACCGCGCCGAACACCCCGGCGACCAGGCGATCGAGCTTCTCCTCGATACGGATCCGCGTACGCCCATTTTGAGGGACGATGGTCAGCGCGATGTTCCGCGACCAACCCGGCCCCGCGCGGCCGTGGCTGGGCAGCGCGGTCCAGGTCAGCGAGCGCCCGATCAGCGAGGCGACGCCCAGCTCCCCGGTCTGCCGGCGGACCGCGTCGATCACATATTCGTAGGCCGGCACCGGGATCTCGCCGTCGAGGGTGACCTCGAAGAGGATCGTGCGCGGCCCGCCCAGCAGCGGTGAGGGGCGGTCGCGCCGAGACTGGCGCAGCGCCATCTCGGTGGCCGCCTGGTGCACGTGGATCGCCTCGATCCCCGCCGTGCTGGCCGCCTCCTCGAGCTCGCTCACCGTCATCCGGCGGACGTCGCTGGCCCGGCGCTGGAGCTCCGCGGCGCGCCGGAGGATCGCCGCGGCGTCCGACTCTGAGAATCTGTACTCGTAGCGACCCGCGGGCGACGACGTCATCGAGGGGCTTCAACGCGGGGGAACACCAACTCGATCTTCAGAGAGACCGCGTCCTCCGCCAGCTCCTCCTCCATGCCCTGATAGTCGATGCCAAAGCCCGAGGCGCTGATCTCGAGCTTGGCTTCGCCGACCACGCGATCGGCCTCGATCGTCAGCGTGGCCGGGAATTTCAGCGTCTTGGTCACCCCGTGCATGGCCATGGCGCCCTCGATGACGTAGCCGTATTCGTGGCCGCTCGGCTCGTCCGGCTTCGGCGTGAACGATTTTGCCGTGAAGGTCGCGGTGGGGAATTTGTCCACGTGGAAGAAGTCGGCGCTCTTGAGGTGCTGCGTCAGCCCCTTGCGGTCGGCGACCACGGAGCCGGTCTTCACCGCGATCGTCATCGCCGTGGGCGTCCCCGCGTCGAGGGTCAAGCTCGCGGAGAAGTCCTCGAAGTGGCCGACGTGGCCGACGGTCGCCCGGTCGACGGCGAAGCCGACCTTGCTCTGCGCGACGTCGGCCTCCAGCTCGCCGCTCGGCGGTAGCTCCCCGCTCGGCGGTAGCTCCCCGCTCGGCGGTAGCTCCCCGCTCGGCGGCGCCTGCGTCTTCGCCCCCTCTTCGGCGTTGGCCTCTTCGCCTTCTGCCTGCGCCGCGTCTGCGTCCGCGGCCGCCCCATCTGCCTGGCCCTCGCCTGCCTGACCCTGACCGTCTGCGGCCGAGTCGCCTTCATCGGGCTGGAGCGGGCAGCCGAAGGGTCCGAGGCTCAAAGAGACGATGGCGGCGAGGGAGAAGAGGCGCACCCGCGGACTGTATCAAGGCTCGGCGCCCGCGCTCTCGGAGGGCAAAATCTTCGCCTCTCGCGCGGCCTGCTCCTCGACCTCGCCCGCCGCCTCCTGCTTTGCCGACACGTCCTCCTCTGCCTCCCCCTGCTCCCCCTGCTCCTCCTCCGGCAGCTCGAGCTCCTCCTCGAGGCGCCCGAGCACGTGCGCCGCCGCGATCACCACGGCCGGCCGCATCAGCAGGTTGATCACCGGGATCGCCAGGAGCAGCGAGGCCCCGACCCCGAAGCCTGCGGCGATCGCCGGTCGCGTCTCGACGACCAGGACCTCGCCGCGCCAGCGCCGGCTCAGGCGCTGGACGAAGCCCAGCCAGACCGACAGCGGCGAGCGCAGCAGCGCCCAGATGCCGCGCAGCCGCCAGGTCATCGGCGCGACGTACCAGGGCGGATCCAGCAGGGCATGGCGGCGCTCGATGCTCTCCATGTCCTCGCCAGGCGGCAGCGTGCGCGCGGAGTCCAGGGCCTCGACGACGATCCAGTGGGCCAGCCAGATCCAGCCGACGAGCGCCGCGATCACGCCCCCGACCAGCGGCGTCATGCGGGCCACGCCGACGAGCGGCGCAACCCCAGCGCCGACGATCAGCAGCTGCAACACGGCCTCGCGCACGGCCTGGCCGTAGGAGCGCAGATAGGGCTCGTGGCGCGTGACCTCGAGGTGGCGCCGCGACTCGGCCGCGAGCTTGGCGAAGTTCTTGGTGAAGAAGATCGGCGAGACCTGGGCCGCGCCGACCAAGGTCGCGTAGTAGGCCGAGAGCCAGGGCAGCGGGCCCACGGCGTCGGCCCCGTCCGCGAGCAGCCAGCACACCACGAGCAACACGACCAGCGGACCGATCGCCCGCACGAAGAGATCGCCGTGGGCCAGGAGCACGCGCAGGCCCAAGAGCGGCTGGGCCAGACCCCACACGAAGCTGGTCAGCCATCGGCCCTTGCGCGGCGGCGGCCGGGGATGGCGGATGTTGGCGCGCAGCTGGGCCAGGGTGCCCTCGGCCAGAGCCTTGGGGTCGTTGATGGGCAGCGCGTCGAGCTCGGGCGGCGCTGCGTCGGCCCTCGCGCCTGCGCGACCGCCCGGCTCGGGGGCGGGCTCGGAAGCGGGCTCGAGCCCGGGCGGCTCTGCCTCCGCCCTCGCGTCTTCGCTGCCCGACTCGGAGATGGGGCGCTCCTCGAGCGCACCGCCCCCGCCCTCGCTGGAGCGGGCCGCGTCCCCCTGCTGTGCTGTGGTCGTCACGAGCTCACCCCGGCTTGGTCATCTTGGCCGGCTGGACCCACTCGCGGAACTGCTCCGCCGTGACATAGCCCAGGGCGACCGCGGCTTGCTCGAGGGTCGTGCCCTCGCGGTGGGCCCGCTTGGCGATCTCGGCGGCCTTGTCGTAGCCCACGTGGGGGTTGAGGGCGGTGACCAGCATCAGGCTGCGGCGCAGGTTGTCCGCGATCCGCTCTGCGTTGGGCTCGATGCCCGCGGCGCAGAAGCGATCGAAGTTGGTCATCGCGTCGGCGAGCAGGGCCAGCGAGCGCAGCACGTTGTGGATGATCAGCGGCTTGTAGACGTTGAGCTCGAAGTTCCCGCTCGCGCCCGCGATCGTCACGGCCACGTCGTTGCCCATGACCTCGGCGCAGACCATGGTCAGGGCCTCGCACTGGGTGGGGTTGACCTTGCCCGGCATGATCGAGCTGCCCGGTTCGTTGGCGGGGATCGTGATCTCGCCGATGCCACAGCGCGGCCCCGAAGCCAGCCAGCGCACGTCGTTGGCGATCTTCGTCAGCGAGCAGGCCAGGGTCTTGAGCGCGGCGTGGAGGTGGACCAGGGCGTCGTGGGCCGCGAGGGCCTCGAACTTGTTGGGCGCGCTGACGAAGGGCAGGCCGGTCAGCGCGGCGATCTTCTTGGCGGCGACCTCGGCGTAGTCCGGGTGGGTGTTGAGCCCCGTCCCCACGGCGGTCCCCCCCAAGGCCAGCTCCCAGACGTGACCGAGGGCGGCCTCGAGCTTGGCCCGGCCGTGGTCGAGCTGGGCGACCCAGCCGCTGATCTCCTGACCCAAGGTGATCGGCGTGGCGTCCTGGAGGTGGGTGCGGCCGGTCTTGACGACCTCTGCGAAGTCCGCGGATTTCCCCGCCAGGGTGTCACGCAGCGCCCCTAGAGCCGGAAGCAGGCGCGCGCGCGTCTGCTCGCCCGCGGCGATGTGCATGGCCGTGGGGAAGGTGTCGTTGCTCGACTGCCCGCGGTTGACGTGGTCGTTGGGGTGGACCGGGTCCTTGCTGCCGACCACGCCCCCGGCCAGGGCGATCGCCCGGTTGGCGATGACCTCGTTGGCGTTCATGTTGGTCTGGGTCCCGCTCCCGGTCTGCCACACGAAGAGCGGGAAGTGCTCGTCGAGCTCGCCCGCGATCACCTCGTCGGCCGCCTGGCAGATCAGCTCGACGAGCGTCGCCGGCAGCTGCCCGAGCTCTGCGTTGGCCTGGGCCGCCGCCTTCTTGAGGATCCCCAGGGCGCGGATCATCGGGCGGGGGAAGTGGTCGCTGCCGATGCTGAAGTGGTGCAGCGAGCGCTGGGTCTGTGCCCCCCAGTAGCGGTCCGCGGGGACCTCGATCTCCCCCATGCTGTCGACCTCGACGCGCGTGTGCTCGGCCATGGGTCCCAGCATACACGCGCGATCCACCCGCGTGTATGCTCCGGACCCGTGCCCGAGACCTCTCGTCAGACCGGCTCCCGGGTGTTCCCCTGGATCGCGCGTGTGCTCGGGCGCGTCGACGTGCGCCTGCTGCTGTCGATGGCGATCATCCTCAGCTTGCTGCCCGTCGAGTGGGTCTCGCGCTTCGACCTGCCCTTTTTGCTGCTCTTCGCCGTCGAGTTCTTCGCCCGCGCCCTGCTGATCTTCCGCGGCGAGGATCTCCTGACGCACGGTGGCAAGACCGGCGTGACCCCCACCGAGGCCGAGATCCAGGAGCGCCGCGGCTGGGAGTGGCCACGGATCTCCACGCTGATCCTGCTGGCCTTCGACCTCCTGGCGCTGCTCTCGTTTTTGCCCTCGCTGCTCGACGCGGACCTCGTCGGCCAGGCCGAGACCCGCTGGCTGCGCCTGTTTCGGCTCTCGCGCATGCTGCTGCTGATCGGCTACTGGGCGCCGCTGGTCCGCGACGTGTGGTCGGTGCTGCTGCGCCGCGAGCGGGCCAAGCAGGTCATGCTCATGGGCTTCATCGTGCTCGCCCTGTCCTTCGCGGGCGCGGTGGTCATCGATCAGCTCCAGGTCGCCGACCAGGACATCGACTTCGACGGCAACGACGAGGTCGACGGCAACGACCGCCGCTTCCTGGTCCACCTGTGGTGGGCCTTTCGCCAGATCCAAGACCCCGGGAACATGCTCTCGGCGCCCCAGGAGCTGGCCGTGGTCGTGGTCAGCCTGGCGCTGACCATCGTCGGCCTGTTCATGGTCTCGTTCCTGATCGGTCTCGGCACCGACGTGGTCCGCGAGCTCATGGAGCTCTCCCAGCTGCGCCCGCCGGATCTGCGCGGCCACACCATCGTGGTCAACATCGATCCTTCCACGCAGCAGCTGCTCCACGAGCTGCTGCGCTACTCACGAAAGCTCTTCCCCGAGGGCGGGCTGTCGCTGCGCTGGCTCTCGCAGCTGGTCCAGAACACGCGCAGGGGCGTTCGAGGCGCCCGCTACCTGGTGATCGGCCGCAGCCACGACCCGCCAGACTTCCTGCGCCAGCCCGAGCTCGCGCGCATCGTCTATCGCCAGGGCCACGTCGACGACGAGACCTTCCTGGTCCGCGCCGACGTCGTCGACGCCCAGCGCGTGGTCTTGCTCGCCGACCTCGAGGCCGATGACCCCGACGCCGAGACCATCCAGGCCCTGCTGACGATCACCGAGAGCCTGCGCGAAGCCGACGCCGAGGCCGCGCGCCGAGCCTCGCTCTTTGGCGGCGAGCCCAAGCGCCGGGCCCGGCTGCTGATCGCCGAGATCCTCGACGAGAGCAACGTCCCCGCCGCCCGCGAGGCGATCACCGGGGCCAACCACAAGCGCGTCGACGGCCCGACCGAGCCGACCACCCGCACGCGGGCCTTCGTCGTGCCCAGCGAGCGGCTGATCGCGCTCTTCATCGCCTGCGTGACCCGCCGCCCCGGCGTCGGCCGGCTGCTCGAGGAGCTGCTCACCAGCCACGGCCACGAGCTCTACAGCCTGTTCTTCAGCATGGAGGGCCTGGGCTACTTCCGGCCCAAGATGCCCCCGCTCTCCGACGACCCCAGCGAGGTCATGGGCGAGCTGATCCGCCGCGCGCGCTCGCTGAGCTCGAGCAAGCGCATCGTGCCCGTGGGCGTGCTGCTCGCGGCCGACGAGGCCCACGAGGAGGTCGAGGTCCGCATCAACCCCGAGCCCGACTTCAGGGGCCTGGGCGACGCCAGCATCGCCGACGCGCCGCGCCCCGAGGGCGAGGACCCCGAGCACGAGGCCGAAGCCAGCGCGGACACGGGGGACGAGCCTGCGCACAGCGAGGCCACGATCGACGAGGCCGACCTCTTCGAGGCCGGCGCCGACGAGCCCCACGAGGAGGTCGCGGCGACCTCCCCGGCACCCTCTCCCTCTCCGGCACCCTCCCCGACCCCCTCCTCCTCTCCGACCCCCTCCCCCTCTCCGACCCCCTCCCCGGCACCCTCCCCCTCCCCCGCCGCGAGCTTCAGCGCCCCCCTGCCCGCGGCGATCACCCACGACATCGGCCGCGCCCTGGGCTTCGTGGCCATCGCCGCCAACTTCAGCCGGGTCCGCGAGCTCGCCGACGACTTCTACGGCCGCAACCGCGACCAGGTGCCCCCGGATCCCCGCGACTCGCCGCGGCTGCCGAGCTTCGAGCGAGCCAAGACCACGCCCCTGCGCCGGGTGCTGATCTGCGGGTTCCGCAGCGGCACCGTGAGCATGGTCGAGGCGCTGATCAAGGCCGAGCCCCAGACCCAGCTGCTGATCATGCTCAGCGACGAGGCCGCCCGCGAGGCCGCCTGGGACGACTTCGACGCGCACAGCAAGCTCGTCGAGCGCAAGCTCCTGCGTGGGCACCACGGCCCCTTCCGCGGCGACAAGAGCCAGTGGGTGCTGACCTGGCGCGACCCCGATCGCGGCGAGCCCGAGCCCGGCGACGACCACCCCCACGTGCACATGGTCACCGGAGACTGGAGCTCCTCGCGCCGGCTGACCTCCCTGCCCCGCGGCTTCGGCCACGTCCAGTCGATGAACGCGGTCATCCTGGTCTCGAGCGAGCACTCCGGCTCCGACGCGCGCACGGCCAAGACCCTGATGAAGCTCGAGACCCTGACCCAGGCCCCGCGCGTGGTCGCCGAGGTCCTCGACGTCGAGCTCGCCCGCCGCCTGCGTCGCCGCGCCGTCGCCCGCGGTGACCAGCGCGTGCAGGTCTACTCGATCCAGGAGCTGCGGGCCTTCTTCATGTTCCAGTCGGTGGTCGTGCCCTACTTCGACCTGGTCTACGCCGAGCTCATGGGCCCCTGGGGCGAGAGCTTCGTCAAGCTCGCCCCGCTGCACGGCGACGGCCTGGCCGAGCGTTGCTCCTTCGAGGAGCTCGCCGACCACCTCGCCGCCCGCAACCAAGTGCTCGCGGCCGTCGAGCTGAGCGAGCCCGGCGGCGGCTCGTGCCTGCACGTGGCATCGGGCGATCCCCACGACGACGACCGCATCGAGCTCGGCCGGATCACGGGCGTCTGGGTGATCACCCGTGACTGAACAGCCAGCGCGCGGGCAGCTCGCCCGCCGCGGCGGCACTCGGAACCCCCTCGCTCGGGCTGCGACTCGGCCCGCGGGCTAGGGGCCACATTCGATCCGCGACGAGCTCGGCGCCAGCGACCGATCGCCCACGCGATCGCTGTCCCTTGGACCGGAAAACACCGCCCGAACAGCGCCCTCGGCCCTCATCGGCGATCGAGATAAAATCTATCAAAACGAACCTGTGTTGAAATAAATACATAGTGATATGGACACGAATGTACTTTGGACCAGGGTGCTGTCCCTTCGACGTCCCCATGGCCCTGTTCCAAAGACCAGGGCCCCTCAACGGGCCATTGAACGGGTGTTCGTACGTCGCGGGAGGTACTGATGCCATCAAACTGAGCGCAATTGAAAAACATCACTAAAGATCAAAGTTGTAGCCTGGCAAATGAGTTTTGTAGGCGCTAAAGTCTGCCCATGGCGGTGGCCGCCACATCCCCGATTCCGTGGGCCTTCGAGGAGCAACCTCAGGAGTCACACCTCGATCTGATCGAGGAGCACTTCCCGCTGCTCCTCGCGCGCGTCGTCGGGCACCTCGAGCCGCGGCAGCTCCTGCAGATGATCCGCTTCTTCGACGAGGTCGGTGAGCGTGTCCAGCGAGAGCGTCGCTCGCCCGTGATCATCATCGACGCGAGCGAGGCCGCCATGCCCTGTCAGCTGATCCGCGAGATGCTGATGGACTGGCTGTCCGACCAGCCGCGCAACTGCGGGGCCAAGACGCTGGTGATCGCGCCCAACCCGATGATACGCGGGCTGGTCGCCTCGCTGAAGTGGGCCACCGGCCGCGGCGACAGCCTCGAGACCGTGACCGGCGTCGGCCAGGCCATCGCCCGCGCGGCCTCCTATCTACGCGCGAAGGGCGAGCCAGTGCCCGCCCTGCTCCTCGAGGCCGAGGACGAAGAAGACGACGACGACTGAGAGTCGATGCCGCGGCTCAGCGCTGCCCACCTGGCGGCTGGGACGGCCGGCAAGCGAGCGGCTTGTCGGACTCGGGCGTGAAGCAGACCCCGCTGACGGTCTCGCCCTCGCGCCCGGAGAAGCTGCAGCTGTCGCCGCTCGACTTGCCCGAGCACGCGTCGATGGCCTCGGCCGGCGGGCGTGGCGGGCCGTCGCCTTGGGGCGGGCGCTCCCCCTCGCCGGGCCCGGACGAGAAGAGCGTGAACAGGAGCAAGAGCGGACGGATGAGGGACGCTGCGACGTGCATGTCCTCGGATGTTGCGAAGCCCGGGCCGCCCGAGCGCGCCCAGTCTTTTCGGTGACTTGCGGCCGCTGCTAGAGCCTGAGCGCAGGCGCTCGTGTGCCGATCTGGCAGCGCTCGGCGAAGATCGCAGGCGAAGCTGTCCTCCCTGCCCAGGCTCCTAAGAGCCCGTGGTCAAACCCAACACCGCCGCGATCGTCCCGCGCAGCTGCGCGAGGGAGAAGGGTTTTTGCAGGAAGTGCCGCGGCGCCTCTCCCTCCGGGAAGAACCCGCTCATCAGCACCACGCGCTCGGCCAGGCCCGGGTAGTGGCCAAAGATGTGCTCGCGCAGCCAACGGCCGTCGTGACCGGGCAGGCGCACGTCGCTGAGCACGAGGTCGAAGTCGTGCTCGCGCAGGAGCTCGATGGCCTCCTCCGCGCTGGCGGCCCCGAGCGGCTCGTGGCCCGAGCTCTGGAGCAGGCGCATCAAGGACCGGCGCAGCCCGGCCTCGTCCTCGACGCAGAGCACACGCGCTCCCTTGCGCAGCGCCGGCGCCTCGACCTGCTCGCTGACCGCCTGCGTGGGCTTGGCCGCGGCCGCCTCGACACGCGCGCGAGGCAGCTCGAGCTCGAAGCAGGCGCCGCCGGTGGCCAGGTTGAGCGCCCGGATCCGGCCGCGGTTTTCTTGCACGAGGCCCCAGCTGATCGCCAAGCCCAGGCCCATGCCCTGGTGCTCCCCCGCGCGAAAGAAGGGCTCGAAGATCCGCTCGAGCTCGGCCTCGGGGATGCCTGGGCCGGAGTCGGAGATCCGCAGGCAGACATGCCCGGGCCCGACCTCGTCCACGACCTCGAAGGCCTCGACCTCGACGCGTCCCTGTCCCTCGAGCGCCAGGCCGCAGTTGCTCAGCAGGTTGCTCAGGACCTGCTCGAGCTGACCACGGTCGACCTCGACGGCGAGCCCCGGGGGGCGGACGCGGACCTCGACGTGGACGCCCGCGAGCTGGCGGCCGGCGAGGGTCGAGGCGGCGTCGACGAGCGCGCGCACGGAGACGCACGCGCGCCTGGGCGCCTGGGGCACGGCGAAGGAGCGCAAGTTGGCGACGATCCTCGCGATCCGCTCGACGTGCTCGAGCGAAGGTCGCAGGCGCTCGACCAGCTCCCCGCCCGCGGCCAGCTGATCGAGCTCGAGGCGCAGGACCGCGAGGGGGTTGTTGATCTCGTGGGCCACGCCAGCCGCGAGCCGACCGATGGCCGCGAGCCGCCGCGTATGCTGGAGCTCCCGGGCCAGCGCGACCCGGGCGCTCACGTCTCGGAGGGTGACCTGAGCGTGGTCGAAGCCGGGGACCCGGCCGACGCTGACGTCGACGGCGGTCCCGTCGCCGAGGTCGACCTCGTCGGCCTGGCCGTCGAGCTCGTCGAGCAGCGGCTCGATGTGCGCGCGGGCGTCACCGACGAAGAGCTCGACCAGGGGACGCTCGACCAGGCTGGCCCCGGCCCCAAAGCGGCTGGTCGCCGCGCTGTTGGCCCGCAAGATGATGCCGAGCTCGTCGATCAGGAAGGTGGGGCTGGGGCTGTGGTCGAAGAGCGCCCGAAAGTGGGCCTCCGAGGCCTCGAGCTCGCGGCTGCGCAGGTCGACGGTGTTCTCGAGCGAGCTGATCGCCCGGTGGGCGGCGGTCGAGTCGACGTCGCGCAGCTCGAGCTCGCGCGCGAGCCGGCGCTGGAGCACCGCGATGACCTCCTGGGCCGCGCTCAGCTTGGCCGCGAGCTCGCGCTCAGTCATCGCACCGTCCAAACACCAGACCCGTCAGGGTGTGGTTGACCTGGATGTGGCGGTACTGCTCACCGTAGGTCGAAAAGCCCGCCGCGAGCACGGGGGTCATGGCCGCGGCGAGGGCGTCGAGCCGCCCGCTCGCCCGGGCCTCCCACAGCCGCCCCGAGCAGTTGAAGAGCAGCATCGCCTCGGCCCCGGGGACCTCGGTGAGGACCCGCGCCAGGCCCTCGCTCGTGGCCGTGACCAGATCCCCGGGTCGCATCGGGTACATGAGCGTGCCCTCCTCCACGCCTCCACCCATGAGCAGGGCGTCGCCTTGCACGCTCATCACCGAACGCAGGAAGATCGAGGATCCCATCGGCACACCAAACACCGCGCTGGCCAGGGCCAGGCGCGGCTGCTCTCGCAGCATGACCTCGTCGATCCCAAACGCTCGCACCAGCTCCGCCGCGGCCGGGAAGCCGTTGAGCCGCGCGATCAGCCGTCGGCTGGGGTCGGCCTCGGTGACCACGATCGCGTCGGCGATGCGCTCATAGTGGTGCAGGTGGATCGGCGCGAATTCACGGCGCGGCTCGAGCATCAGCAGCGCCGCCCCGCCTCGAGCGACGCGCCCGTCGACGGCGACCTGCGTCGACTCGAAGTGAAAATCATCGGCCGCGCTCCCGCCGACCAGCGCCACATCTGGGGCGACCGCCTTGGCCGCCGCGAGCAGCAGCTCCTCGGCGCCCGAGAGCCCGTCGGTGAGGGTGATCAGCACGCTCGAGCTCGGCGGCGCATCGCCAAAGCCGGCCACGAGCGCCTCGATGCGCTGGCAGGTCGGCCCAAAGCGCAGCTGGCTCGCTTCTTCGAGCAAGGCCGCCTGCGCCCGCCCGGGGGCGGCCAGGGCCAGGGCCACGACGCGGCCAGTGGTGCAGCCCGCCGGCCCGACCTCGCCGCCGCTCGTGCACCCCACGCTGCACGCGCCAGGAAAGGCCGCCGCGATCCCCGCGGCGATCTCGCCGAAGTCGAGGGCACTGCTGGCAAAGAAGAGCACAGCCACGGGATCGATGGCGCCGAACTCTCGACGGAGCTCATCCACGATCTCTCCGGGCTCGCTACGCGTGGCGTGAACGACCCTAGCACCAGGTGCCATGCAGGCAGTTTATCCCCGATTTTCCAGGCGCGGCCACGCCTCACTGCACGAGGCCCCGCCAGGCTCGAACCCGCGCGGGCGGAGCGAGCGAAGACCCAACGGTCACACGCTCCCGAGTGTCGCATTCGATATCATGACCTCGTGGTCGACGCGTCAGCCATGAGCCTCGAGGAGTTTGTGGCTCGCCACCCCTGGTCCGCCGAGCTGAGCGCCCAGCGTCCCATCGAGCGGCTGTGGTGCTTCGAACTCCCCGCGCCCACTGCCCTGCTGTGGACGCTGCTCTCCGACACCTCGAGGACCAACCGCAACCTCGGCATCTCGCCGATGGTCTTCCACGAGGCGGCCGACGGCGTGGTCCATGGCCACACCACCAACCTCGGGGTCGAGCAGCGCTGGATCGAGCAACCCTGGAGCTGGTCGGCGCGACGCTCGATGATCTCCATCCGCGTCTTCGAGGCCGGCTTTGCGACCTACAGCCGCGGCATCTACGAGTTCGAGGCGCTCGATCCCACGCACACTCGGCTCTATGTCTACTTTGGCTGGATCCCGACCGGCCCGATCACCCGGGTGATCTTCGAGCTCGCGGCCGGCTGGCTCCAGCGCAGCTACGTCCAGCTCGTCGACGAACTGCGCGCGAAGTTGAGCGAGCACGCGCTCCCGCTCACCACCGCCTCCTCTTCTTCTTCTTCCTCTTCGAGCCTCTCCCCTGCCTCTTCCGCCTCGACCGCCTCGACCCTCCTCGACGCGCGCGCCCTCGCCCAGCACCTGCGCTCGCCCCCCTCGCCCCTGGGCGACGAGGCGAAGGATCGGCTCGAGTCCCTGGCCACAGCCCTGCGCGCACGCTCGCTGTCCGCCGAGGCCGTCGACGCCCTCGTCGCCCACGTCCGCGAGGCCGACGACGACACGCTCCAGCGCATCCAGATCCTCCCCCTCGCCCGGCGCATGGGCCTCGAGCCTCGCGCCCTGCTCTCGACCTGCCTGCACGCCACCCGCCTGGGCATGCTCGAGCTCGGCTGGGAGGTGATCTGCCCGCACTGCCGCGGGCCGCGGACCCGCGCCACGACCTTGGGAGACGTCCCCCCCGAGGACAGCTGCCCCGTGTGCGAGGTCGAGTTCTCGACCCACAGCGAGCGCGCGCTCGAGATCGTGTTCACCGTCCACCCCTCGATCCGCGAGGTCGCGACGGTGCTCCATTGCAGCGCCGAGCCAGCAAAGAAGGCCCACATCGAGGTCCAGCAGGTGCTCGCGCCCGGCGAGCGCAGGCTCGTCAGCACCGACCTCCAACCCGACAGCTACCGCGTGCGCCTGCGCGGCCGCGAGCAGGCCGTGGACACCCTGCTCGACGTCGAGCGCGGCCAAGAGGCCCCCGCGCGCTGGACCTGGCGGGCGAGCGAGCGCTTGCCCGAGCGCCTGCGCCTCGCCCCCGAGCCCACCCTCGAGCTCGTCAACGACGGCGAAGACCCCCAGACCCTGGTGATCGAGCGCCGCGCGTGGACCGACGACGCCCTGCGCCCGGCTCAGCTGTTCTCCTTTCAGGAGTTCCGCGACCTGTTCAGCGACGAGTACATCGACGCCGAGATCCAGCTCGCCGTCGGCGAGCAGACCATCGTGTTCACCGACATCGTGGGCTCGACGGAGTTCTACGCGGCCCGCGGCGATCCCGAGGCCTTCGTCGAGGTCAAGCGTCACTTCACGGAGATCTACGAGGAGGTCCGCGACAAGGGCGGGGCCGTGGTCAAGACCATCGGCGACGCGGCCATGGCCGCGTTCAACAACCCCATCGACGCCCTGCGCGCGAGCGCGGCGATCTTGCGCCGCTTCCACGCCGAGCGCGAAGACACGAGCATCCGCCTGCGCGTATCCCTCAACACCGGGCCGTGCATCGCCGTCAACCTCAACTCGGGCATCGACTACTTCGGCACCGCCGTGAACCTGGCCAGCAAGCTCCAGAGCCTGGCGGCGGGCGGCGAGATTGCGATGTCCGAGCAGGTCTACGAAGCGCCGGGTGTCCGCGAGTACCTCGAGGCCGAGGGCGCCGCCCTCGTCGAGTCGACCCTCGAACACCCGGCCTTCGCCGCGCCCCTACCGGCGCGGCGCTGGGTGGTCGATCCCCGCGTTATTGCGGGTTGAGCTGGAGCAGCTCGAGGCCGCCAGGGTACCAGTAGCTGCCAGCGCTCTGCACCCCGTAGACCGAGATGCCGACCTTGTCGTCGGCGCTGACCGAGTGCGTGCCGTCGCCGGCGTTGCTCAGCTCGACGTGGGCGACGGAGTAGCCCGAGGTCCCGACCGCGCTCCAGTCGGCCACGGCCGCGCCGTCGACGGTCACGCTCGCGTCGGTCGGCGCGATGATGTCGACGTAGTTGGCGGTCCAGCTCGGCGCCGCGAAGAACAGGTAGTCGGTGCGGAACTGGCCGGGGGTGACGGCCTGGACCATCGCCGGGTCGCTGGTCCCGTAGCCCGCGCTCTGGCCGACCATGTACTGCACGACCATGATCGGCTTGTCGCCGGTGACCTTGAAGGCCGCCGTCGTCGAGCTGAGCTGGACGAAGTCGCCGGCACTCGCGAGGTTGGTGGACACGCCCTGGTCGGGCTCGAAGGTCAGCGTGGTGTCGTCCTCGGTGGCGATCACCCGGACCATCTGCGCCTTGTCGAGGTTGTCGTTGGGGACCTGCGCCGGCGGGACGACGATGTACTCGTCGGCCAGGGTCTCGATCGGGAACAGCGCCTCCTCGAGGTGGTCGCAGGCGGTGATGTTCGCCGGCACGTTGGTGCACTTGTGCCCGCCGATGACCTGCACGGGCTTGTCAGCGACGACCAGCGAGCCGGTGAGGTCCGCGTTCGTCGTCGAGGTGATCACGTTGATGGCGTCGGAGTTGTCGAGCACGATCTGACCCGAGCCGTCGGAGGCCACGCCGCCGCCGGCCGAGACCGCCACGCCACCGGGCGGCGGCGTGAGCGTCACCGTGGTGTTGTCCTCGTGGGCGACGACCGTGTAGAAGGCCGGGATCGAGCTCCAGTGCGGCCACGAGGCGACCATGGTCTCCTTGCCCCAGACGTTGACCGGGAGCATCAGCGAGGCGTCGTTGGTCGTCGTCGAGTCGAGCGGGTTGTACTGGTAGACGACGATCGGCCGGTCCGAGCGCAGGCGGTAGGCGCCGTCGACGATCAGCGCCGAGGGCCCGCTGCCCTTGGTCATCGCGTTGACCCAGGGCAAGGTGATGACCTCGACGCTCCCGGCCGAGACGACCGTGTCGTAGACCGTGTCGTCGCCCTGGGTGACCAGGATGATCGCGTCCTCGGCCCCGGTGTTGGCCACGGCGACCGCGAACTCGTCCTTGGGCGCGTCGTTGTAGGGGTCGTACTGCGGCGTGACCGTGGGGTAGTAGTCGCAGCCGATGTAGCTCTGGCCGAGGGCGCTCTCGGAGCAGGCGCCCTCGCACAGGCCCGAGTCCTCGCTACAGACCACGCCCTGGAGCGAGTCGCAGACCTCGTCTTGCTCCCACTCGGTCCCGTCCTCGTTGCAGGTCAGCGAGACCTCACCCTCGCACGTGTGCTCGCCGGGGCAGCACTCGGGGCCGCAGGGCTCCCCGGTCTCGGTCGTGTCGGTCGTCGTGTCCTCGGCGCTCTCCGAGCTCGACTCCATCGGGTCGTCGGTCACGCCCGAGTCCACCTCGGAGCTCGACTCGCTCTCCTCGGAGCTCGACTCGCTCGAGCTCTCGGCGCTGCCGGACGCGGACTCGGACTCCGACCCGGCGTCGGTCGTGGAGCTGCTCTCTTCGGTGCCGATCTCGTCGGCGCCTTCTCCCCCGTCGACGCTGCCGTCGTCCGAACAAGCCGCGGCGCCGAGCAGGGATACACAAGCCAAGGAAGTCAGTGTGGGCTTCAAGCGGATTGCCATGCGCCGAATGGTAGGCCATGGCACCCCGCCCACAAACGCTTTTCCGGCTCACTCCCGCCGGCGCAGACCAAATAGGCCCAAGAGCGCGAGGGCCATCACGCTGAGCCCCGAGCGCGTCTGCGTGGAGCAGCTACAGCCCTGATCCACGTCGTCTACGCCCCCGCCATCGCCACCAGTCTCCCCGCCTGTATCCCCCTCCCCGAGGCCACCTTCACTCCCATCTGCGTCTCCATCTGCCCCATCGCCCGCATCACCCGCATCGTTGCCAGTGTCACTCGCGCCATCCGTGGTCTCCGCGGCCGTCTCGCCATCCGCGCCGCTCGTCCCGTCGTCGGCGGCGCTGTCCCCCTCGCCCCCGCTGGTCGCCCCGCCCGAGTCCGTCGTGCCCTCGGTCTCTCCCCACTCCTCCGCGTCGCCGTCATCCCAGCCCGAGTCCGAGCCCGAGTCCCCGAATGTCGTGAAGGACTCGCCGGCCGTCGTCACCTCGCCCTCGCCCTCGCCCTCGCCCTCGCCCTCTTCCCAGGCCGTGTCCGAGAAGGTCGTGGCCGTCCCCCCCGTGCTCGTCACCTCGCCCCAGTCCAGCCCGTCGCTCCCGTCCTCGCTATCGGACCAGCCCGTGTCCGAGCCGGTCGAGGTGCTGGTCCCGAAGGTCTCGTAGCCCTCGTCCGAAAACTCCTCGCACCAGTCGAGATGGTCCTGGCAGATCTCGAGCAGCTCGGCCTCGCTGAGCCCGCTCCAGTCGTCGCCCCCCGTGCTGCCGTCGCTGCCTTCGCTACCGCACGAGCAGGAGACCGAGTCCCAGTTGTCGTTGTTGACCTCGCAGCTGCCATAGTCCGAGCTGCACTCGACCTCGGCGGCGTCAGCGGAGCCCGCGAAGAGCAGGGCCGAGAGGGACAGGAGCGGGGTCAGGGCTGAGAGCGCGCGGTGGCGGAGCAGTAGAGAGTCCATCGAAGAGGGGGGTGCCTCGCGCCTCGCGTATCGATCATCTCGCGTGGATCGGATGTAGTGTCCGTGAGCCCCGTGGTCGTCCTGTACTCTTGTGCTGCTGTACCCCTGCGCTCCTGCACAAAGAGCACCCGAGCGATCTCCCCTTCTGGTCATCCGGGAGCCCAGCTGTCAAGCACAATGCGCGTGCTCGTCTCGCAGGGCCTGCGAGCTTCGGTACGTCTGCGGCAGCATGATCGCCGAGAGAAGCGCCGTGCTCGTGCGTCCCGCTGGCGCCGTGGTATCCAGTGGCCAGCGACCGTGCAGCGAGCGTTCAACGACCTGCGAGGCAAAGGGGGGCTGGCGTGAGCACGACCTTGCTCCTGGTCATGCTCGTCGTCTCGGCCTTCGTGGTCAGCCGGCTGCTCCACCGCTACGCCGAGCGCATGGCCCTGGTCTCGGGGCTGGAGTACGTCATCGTCGGCGTCCTGATCGGCCCGATCATGCCCTGGGGCCTGGTCCACGGCGAGACCCTGGCCAAGCTCGAGCTGCTCATCAACCTGCTCCTGGGCCTGCTCGGCTTCATGGTCGGGCTCCACGCCCGCGAGGCCCTGCGCCGCTTCGAGCACTTCTTGGCGGGGACCTTGTCGGCGGCGGTCGTCTGCGCCGTGGTCGCGCTCGCCAGCCTGGGCATGATCCAGTGGCTGATGCCCGGCTACCTCGTCGACCAAAACCCGGTCATCGACCTGGCCGTGGCCGCCGACGAGCGCCACCTCTATCGAATTTGGGCCTCCGGTCCCGCCCTGTGGCTCGCCCTGACCCTGGGCGCCGCCGCGGCCGTCGCCTCGTCCTCGGCGATCGGCGCGGCCGCCGAGCGCTGGCGCGCCGAGGGGCCCCCGGTGACCCTGCTGCGCGATCTCGCCGCGGCCGGGCAGGTCTTCGCGGTGCTCGTCTTCGGCCTCGCGCTGGCCGGTGACCGCGCCGTCGATGCCGCCGACGTCTACGGCCTGAGCCTGTTCGAGTGGGCCATGCTGATCGCCTTCGCCGGGGCGTTCACGGGCCTGCTGTTCACGGTGTTCATCGGCGGCGACGAGGACAACCTGCGCGTCTACGTGGCGACCATCGGCGTGGTGATCTTCGCCGCCGGGGTCGGGGACGCGCTGGGCGTCTCGCCGCTCTTCGTCAACCTCGTCGCCGGCCTGACCGTGGCCGCGACCTCCTCCCACGGCGACCGCCTGCGCGACAAGCTCGCCCAGCTCAAGCACCCCAACGCGATCCTCTTGCTGGTGTTCGCGGGCATGGTCTGGGCCCCGGTCCGCGGCTGGCTGTGGCTGATCCCCGCCGCCTACCTGATCCTGCGCCTGGTCACCCGCCTGCTCGCCACGCGCTGGGCCGTGGCCACCTTCACCCACGGCGTGGAGTTTCGCCGCCTCGGCCCGGGCCTGCTCTCCCAGGGCCCGCTGGCCGCGGCGATCGCCTTGAGCTACGCCCTCGACCACTCGCGCGAGACCGGCGCGCTGGTGCTCAGCACGGTGCTCATCCCCATGCTGCTCACCGCCGTGTTCTCGGATCGCGCCTTGCGCAGGGTGCTCGCCAACGCCGGCGCGATCCGTCCGCGACCGCGGGTCCGCGAGGAGGCGGAGGCCTCGGCCGACCCCGACGCCACGCCCGGGGCCAACCCCGGCGCCGAGACCCGGCCGGACCTCGTCCCCGCCCCGGCGCCCGCCCACGCCCACACCGAAGAGGAGACCGCGCATTGAGGATCGTGATCATCGGCGCCGGTGAGGTCGGCCGTCACCTCGCCCGCTCGCTCCAGGCCGTCGCCGAGCTGATCTTGGTCGACGCCGACGCCAAGGCCCTGACCGAGGCCGAGGAGGGCCTCGACGCCCTGACCTTGGTCGGCGACGGCACCCACCGCTCGACCCTGGCCAAGGCCGAGGTCCACCGCGCCGCGCTGGTCGTGGCCGTGACCCCCAACGACGCCGCCAACTTGGTGTCGGCGGCCCTGGCCAAGCGCATGGGCGCCAAGGAAAGCGTGGCCCGGGTCGACGACCCGGACTTCTACGAGACCAACCAGGGCTTCGAGCGCGGCGCGCTGCTCGACATCGACGCGGTGCTCTGCGCCAGCCGCCTGGTCGGCGTCGAGCTCCTGCGTCGCCTGGCCGAGGTCCGCGCCCGCCAGGTCATCCCCTGCGCCGCGGGCACGGTGCACGTCGCCAGCCACGTGCTCGGCGAGGACGCCCCCCTGGTCAGCCGCGGGCGCTCGCGGGCCGCGAGCTGGCCCGAGCCCGTGCGCGCGGTGATCCGCGCGGGCGCCATGCGCCCCGTCGCCGAGGTCACCCACGCCGAGCTCGGTGACATCGTGCTCGTGGCCGGGGCCCCGCTGGTCCTGCTCGAGACCCTGCACGGCCTGACCCCGGCCTCGGGCAGCGTGCGCACGACCATCGTCGGCGGCGGCGACGTCGGCGTGCAGCTCGCCCAGCTGCTCGGGCCGCTGGGCCTGCTCGATCGCCTGATCGAGCTCGACCGCGGGCGCTGCTGGACCCTGGCCGAGCAGCTCGACGGCGTGCAGATCCTCCACGGCGACGGCACCAACCTGGCCTTCCTGCGCGAGGAGCAGGTCGGCCGCGCCGACGCCCTGCTCGCGGTCACCGGCTCCGACGAGGCCAACCTCATGACCTCGCTGCTCGCCCGCGAGCTCGGGGTCGACCACGTATTCGCCCTGGTCCACCGCCCGGGCTACGCCGGCGTCTACTCGCACCTGGGCGTCTCGGGCACCGTCAGCCCCCACGAGACCATCGCCCAGGTCATCCACTGGCAGCAGCACGGCCTCGACGCGCTGATCGTCGGGCGCTGGCCGCTCGACGGCCTGGCCGTCGAGGTGCTCGAGCTGCGCCTGGGCGAGGACGACGTGCGGCTCTCGGACCTCCCCCTCGAGGGCTGCGTGCCCCTGCAGATCGCCGGGGCGACCATGCGCACCCCCAAGCCGCGGTCCACCCTCTCGCGCGACGACCACCTGATCGTCGCCGTGCCGACCGGGCGCGTGGCCACCCTCGAGAAGGTGCTGCGCAAGCGCGGGCGCAAGAGGAGCAGCTAGCCCGTGGATCCCCGCGCCGTCGCCCGCATGTCCGCGCCGCTGCTGGCCCTGGTCGCCCTGACCATGGTCGCGCCGGTGATCTTGGCCCTCGTCGACGGCCAGCTGCGCAGCGCCTCGGCCTACGGGGCCTCGGTGCTCGGCTGCCTGCTGACCGCCGCCTTGCTGCGCCGCCTCGGCCGCGGCAAGCCCGGCGTGCTCGAGGCCCTGCCCGGCGGGAGCGGCGACCAGGACTCCCGCGAAGAGGAGCCCCTGCACCGCAAGGACGCGATCGGCGTCGTCGTGCTGATCTGGTGCGTGATGGGCATCTTCGGCGCCCTGCCCTTCATGCTCGAGGGCGCGCTGCTCGACCCGGCCGCGGCGATCTTCGAAGCGGTCTCGGGCTTCACCACCACCGGGGCCACGGTGATCGGCGACATCGAGGGCCTCAGCCGCGCGACCAACCTGTGGCGCTGCGAGATGCACTGGGTCGGCGGCATGGGCATCGTGGTGCTCTTCGTCGCCGTCTTCCCCCAGCTCGGCGTCGGCGCCAAGCAGCTGTTCCGCAACGAGGTCCCCGGCCCGACCAGCGAGGGCCTGCGCCCGCGCATCCGCCAGACCGCCAAGGCCCTGTGGTGGATCTACGCCGGGCTCACGGCGCTGTGCGCGGCGCTGATGTTCGCCTTCGGCATGCCCTTGTTCGACGCGATCTGCCACTCGATGTCGACCCTGGGCACCGGCGGCTACTCCCCCCGCGGGGCGAGCATCGGCCACTACCAAAGCCCCGTGCTCGACTGGATCACCTCGGCCTTCATGCTGATCGCCGGGGTCAACTTCGGCCTCTACTACGCGGCCGTGTCCGGGCGCTGGCGGGCCCTGTTCGAGAACCCCGAGCTGCGCTTCTACCTCGCCGTCAACGCCCTGGTCACCCTGGTCGTCGCGTGGTCGATCTGGGACCGCCACCCCGACGTGATCGAGTCGCTGCGCTACGCCAGCTTCCAGGTCCTGGCCGTGACCACGACCACGGGGTTCATGACCGAGGACTTCGACACCTACCCCAACGTCGCCCGCTACCTGCTCTTCTTGTGCATGTTCATGGGCGGCTGCGCGGGCAGCACGGCCGGCGGCATCAAGGTCCTGCGCGTGTTCTTGCTGTTCAAGATCGCCGCCCGCGAGCTGCGCTCGCTGGCCGCGCCCAACGTCGTCGAGCTGATCAAGCTCGGGCCGAGCGCGATCCCCCGCTCGGTCGTCACCGGGGTGCTGGTGTTCTTCGCCGCCTACATGCTGATCTTCTCCGCGACCTCGCTGCTGCTGGTCGCCCTCGACATGGAGCTGATGTCCGCGATGAGCGCGACCGTGGCCTGTCTGTCGAGCGTCGGCCCCGGCCTCGACGCCGTCGGCCCGACCCAGAACTTCGACGTCGTCCCCGCCGCGGGCAAGCTCGCGCTTTGCTTTTGCATGATCGCCGGTCGCCTCGAGATCTTCGTGCTGCTGTCGATCTTCTCCCGGGAGCTGTGGCGACGATGAACGCGGAGGTCCGCTCGTGAAGCGCCTGTTCGTGATCTTCGCCCTGCTCGGGATGATGCTCGGGCTGCGCGTGCTCGAGGCCGATGGCGGAGACGGCGCAGATCCGCTGACCCTGGCGACCATCGGCTTCGTGATCCTCGCGTCCTTCGCCGTGGCCGAGCTGCTCGCCAAGCGCAGCGTCCCCAAGGTGATCGGCTACATCGGCACCGGCCTGCTGCTCGGCCCCGTGGCCGGCCTCGCTCTCGGCGACGAGGCCCGGGTGCTGTCCAAAGAGGTCGTCGCCGAGATGACCATGTTCAACAACCTGGCCGTCGGGCTGATCGCCCTGACCGCCGGGCTCGAGCTCGAGCTCAAGGCCATGGCCCGCCTGGCCCGGACCTTGCTGACCACCGTCGGCGCCAAGGTGCTGATCGCCGGCCCCCTGGTCGGCGCGGCCCTGGTCGCCGTCGAGCTCACCTTCCACCCCCTGGGCGCCGAGGGCACGGACACGGCCATGGCCCTCGGCCTGGTGTTCGGCGCCCTGGCGATCGGGACCTCGCCGGCCATCGCCCTGGCGATCATCTCGGAGAGCCACGCCAAGGGCCGCCTGTCCGAGCTCGTGCTCGGGGCCGCCGTGCTCAAGGATCTGGTCGTCGTCGTCGTCCTGGCCATGGCCGTCGCCGGGGCCAACTCGCTGCTCGGCGGGGGCGGCTTCGAGGCCACGGTCTTCGTCCACGTCGCCGAGGAGATCGGGATCGGCGCGGCCCTGGGCGCGCTGCTGATCGCCTACCTGCGCTGGATCAAGGCCGAGATGCTGCTCTTCGTCGCGGCCATGGTCCTGGTCGTCGTCGAGCTCACCCAGGCCCTGCACCTCGACTCCTTCTTGCTGGTGTTCATCGCCGCCGGCTTCGTGGTCCGCAACTTCTCCAAGTACGAGCACGACCTGCTCCACCCGCTCGAGATGGTCTCGCTGCCGGTGTTCGTCATCTTCTTCACCATCGCCGGGGCCAAGGTCGACCTCGTGGCCACGGCCGCGGTCCTGCCCATGGCCCTGGTGCTCTTCACCGTGCGCGGCGGCGGCTTTTGGCTGGCCGCGCGCATCGGCAACAAGCTCGGCCGCGAAGAAGCGGCCGTGTCCGCCAACGCCTGGTACGCCTACCTGCCCCAGGCCGGCGTGACCCTCGGCCTGGTCGGCCTCGCCGCCCAGCAGCTCGAGTCACTCAGCGAGCCGATCACCAACCTCGGCATGGCGGTGGTCACGCTCAACCTCTTCGCCGGCCCCGTCGCCCTGCGCAAGGCCCTGGGCAAGGCCGGCGAGCTGCCGGAGTCCGCGGCCGAGGGCGAGTCCGCCTCCGACGCGGAGGGAGGGGCGGAGGCCGACGCCCCCGCGGGCCCCGGCACGCGCGAGGCGACCCGAGACGTCGTCCTCGACGAGCTCGATCCCCGGCTCCAGACCCGCGTCCAGACCCTCTCGGGCGAGCTCGCCCGCGCCCTCGAGGCCCGGGTCCGCGAGCAGGTCGAGCCGTGGCTGGCCCTGCGCCGCCGGGCCCTCGCCGGCCTCGACCCCAGCTCGACCGAGGCCCTCGTCACCCTCGCCGAGGCGCCCCCGCGCAGCGACACCATGGCCCTCGCCAACGGCCTCGCCGTCGCCTTCGAGGCCGGGGCCAAGCTCCTCCAGCACGTCGAGACCAGCGACGCCGTGGCCATCGAGGCCCGCGCGCTCGCGCCCACCCCGGGCGAGGGCGCGGCGACCAAGACCCGCCGGATCTTCCGCAAGCTCGCCAAGGCCGTGGGCAGCCGCCGCGCCGCTCGCCGCCAGCTGCCCCTGCGGCTGATCGCCCGCGAGGCCTTCGAGCCGCGCATGGCCACGGCCCTGCTCGAGCTCTTCCGGCACAGCTGCCACACCGACGCGCGCCTGGCCGAGGCCATGCGCCAGCGCCTGTGCGGCGACATCGAGGCCGAGGACCTGCCCGAGACCCTCGACGCGATCCTCGACGACTTCGGGACCGCGGCCAAGTCGCTGCTCGCGGGCTCGCTGACCGCCGGCTCGCGGCGCATGCACCAGCTGCTCGCGCGCATCGACTCGCCGGCGATGCCCACCAACCGCCTGGACTTCAGCCAGGCCGCCGCGGGCATCGAGCGCGAGCTCGCCGCGCTGCTCGCCGAGGCCGAGGCCTGGCCGCCGGTCGTCGACGGCTGCTGGCAGACCGTGGCCGTGACCGCGCGGATCCGCAGCCTCGACACCCGCCTGGCCGAGGGCCGCAAGGTCGGCGGCAACATCGACGAGGCCCGCCGCGCCGTCGACGAGGAGCTGTCCGCCTTCGAGCGCCGGCTCCAGGAGCTGCGCGAGGATCTCGACGAGCGCCTGCGCGACCCCGAGCAGGGCGAGGCCGGGCTGCTCGACGACGCCGCCCTCGACAGCCTCAAGACCCGCTGCCGCGGGCTGCTGCCCAAGCCCGCGATCCGTCGCCTGCGTCAGGTCGAGGCCAAGCTGCGCCGGGCCAGCGCCGGGCGACAGATCCGCCAGGGCCTGCGCGAGGCCTTCAGCCGCGAGACCGGCCCGCGCCTGCTGGCCGCGACCGAGCTCGTCGCCCGGGCCGCGATCCCCAGCCGCGTGCGCCCGCGCGAGGTCGACGTCCGCGAGCTCGTCGACGGCGAGGTCGCCGGGCGCATGCTGCCCCTCACCGAGCGCAAGACCGAGGCCGCGGCCCGGCAGATCATCGAGATCCAGCACACCACCCACGCGATGATCGGCGACGTCGAGCGCCTGCTCGAGATCTACCGCGGGGCCCTGGGTGGGGCCTCCGGGGCCGCCGGCGAGGAGGACGTGCTCGACAACCTGCTCGCCGGCCTCGATCGCGTGTGCGCCCGCCTCGGCGAGCTGCGCGAGGGCGAGACCAAGCAGCTCGCCGCGCTCGCGGCCAGCGTCGAGGCCGAGTTCGACGGCCTCGACGCCCGGCTGACCGCGGCCCTCGACGAGGCCACGGGGACCAGCGACGCCGCGCGCTGGGTCTCGCGCCAGCGCGACCTCGCCCGCCAGCAGGTCGGGCGCTCGCTGGTCCAGGTCCGCGAGCAAGCCACGGCTCTGTGGGCGCGGATCCGCGAGCGCGGCGGCGCCCTGCTCGCGACCTTGCGCCGCGACTACGAGCTGCGCTCGGGCCTGACCTTGCCCTCGGCGACGGCGATCGCCGAGATGATCGCCAACCAAGACGAGCTCCCCCTGCCCCGGGACTATCGGGTGCTCTTCTCCGCCCAGCCGATCCGCGACCCTCGCTTCTTCGTGGTCAACCGCGAGCCCCTGCGCCAGGTGCTCCGGGCCGAGCGCGCGTGGCTGCAGAGCGAGGGCGGCAACGCCCTGCTCCTGGTCGGCGGGCCGGGGACCGGCAAGACCTCGCTGCTCAACGTCGCCAGCCTCAAGCTCGGCTCGCGCGAGCTGCTGTGGCCGCAGACCGACGAGCCCGGCTCGCGCAAGGGCGTGGTCGCGACCTTGGCCGGCGAGCTACGCTGCGAGCTCGACGAGGCCGCCGTGCTCGCCCGCCTCGGCGAGCGCCAGCGCGTGGTCATCCTCGACGACCTCGAGCGGATCTTGCCCCTGGGCGCGGCCGCCATCGAGGCGCTCGAGCACCTCCTGCGCCTGGTCGCCCAGACCGAGTCGACCTGCTTTTGGCTGCTCGCCGTCGGCCGCCCGCTCCAGCGCCTGGTCGAGCCGCTCTCGCCCCTGCGCGTGGGCCTGGCCGAGGTCGTCGAGCTCGGCCGCGGCGACCCCGAAGAGCTCGCCAAGCTGCTCTTGTCTCGCCACCGCGTCAGCCACCGCGACCTGATCTTCCCCCAGCCGCCCATGCGCCGGCTGGTCTCGCGCCTGCCCTTCGTCACCGCCGGCTCGACCCAGAGCCAGGAGACCGCCTTCTTCCACAGCCTCGAGGCCGCGACCGGCGGCAACCTGCGCGCGGCGATGTTCGAGTGGTGCCGGCGGGCCCGCTTCGAGGACGAAGACCTCGTGCTGACCCGCGGCCTGCGTGGCCTGAGCCTGCCCTTCGTCCGCCAGCTCCCGCCCACGGCCCTGGCCGTGCTCGCGCTGATCGTCAGCTTTGGCCCGTGCACCGGCGAGACCCTCGCCCGGGCCCTGACCTGCGAGCACGACGCCCTGCGCCGGTGGATCCACTTCTTGCTCACCGCCGGCCTGCTCGTCCGTGACGAGGCCGATCGCCTGTCCTGCCCGCCCCGCGTCCGCGACCGCCTGGTGCCCGAGCTGATCGAGCTCGCGGTGCTCAGCGACGCGCCCTGAGCCCACTCCCCGAGCCCCACTCCCCGAGCCCCACTCCCCGAGCCCCACTCCCCGAGCCCCACTCCCCGAGCCCCCGACCGCCATGTCTCCGCTCCGCCTCGCCCTGGCCCCCGCCCCCGAACCGGCCGCGCTCGAAGCCTCCGCGCACGGCCTCGGCGCGCGCCTCGAGGCCGAGCTCGACGCCCTGCTGACGCTCTCGCCCACCGGCTTTGCGATCACCGTGATCGTGGTCCTGGCCCTGGCCTGGGCCCTCGCCCGCCTCGGGCCGCTGGCCCTGCGCACGGCCTGGCGCCTGGGCATCGACCCCCGCCACCGCCTGGCCATCCTCGGCAGCTTCGCCCGGCTCGCGGGGCTGCTGCTCGGCATCGCCGGCTGCCTGCGCCCGATCCTCTCCCGCGCCCCCACCCTCGGCGGCCTGCTCGCGCTGCTGACCGCCGCCTTGATCGCCGCCGCCGCGCCCACGCTGCTGCGCAACCTCGGCGCCGGCCTCGGCCTGATGACCCGCGCGCGCCTGCGCGAGGGCGACCTCGTCGAGGTCGGCGACATCCAGGGCACGGTCCTCGACGTCGGCCTGCTCCGGGTCAGCCTGCGCAGCGCCGGCGGGGGCGTCACCCACGTGCCGGCCGCGGACTTCGATCGCCTGCCGGTGATCGTCGGCAGCCGCCGCGCCGCCGCCCCGATCGAGATCCAGGCCGAGGTCGATCACGGCCTCGACGACGCCGAGCTCGAGCGCCTGCGTCGCGCGCTGTGGTGCTCTCCCTTCCGCCGCGCCGGGACCGAGCCCAGCGTGCGCGTCGACGCCTCGGGCACCCGCCTCGAGCTGAGCCTCGACACCTGGGCGCCGCAGGCCGGCGTCGAGATCGAGCAGCACCTGCGCGCCCTCGTCGGGCACAGCGCCCGCCGCGAGCAGGACCCGCCCCCGCCCTCCCAGCTCATCGAGGAGGTCCGCGCATGAGCGAGGATCCGCGACCCCTGGCGACGCCAGAGACAACCACCGCGCGCGCGCCCGACGAAGGCCGCCGCGCCTTCTTGCGCCACACCACGGCCCTGCTGGCCGCCGCCCTCGGCGGCTGCAAGATCGAGGCGATCGGCCAGCTCCCGCCCTCCCGCGAACAGCCGCCTCGGGCCTTCCCAGACCTCCCGCCCAAGATCCCCGACGCCCTCGCCGACGCCGAGGACTCCCTGCGCGCGCTGACGGAAGAGCTGCTCTCCCAGCAGATCCCCCTGTTCACCCAGGGGGCCCTGCGCGAGCGCGAGATCGGCGACGGCCTCGCGGTCTACCAGCTCGAGGAGCTCCTCGCCGAGCAGGGCTTCGTGCCCGCCGGACCCGGCGGCGGCTGGCGCCAACCCGTGGCCTTCGTGGTCATCGAGCCGACCGGCGGCGAGGCCAAGGTCGTGCTGCGCAGCGAGGCGGCCCCGGCCGCGGTCGAGGTCCCCGACGCGGCCGAGCTCGGGGCGGACCTCGAAGACGAACGAGGCGAGACCGAGACCGAGGCCGAAGCCGACGCCGAGACCAAAGCCGAGCGACCCAAGCGCTCGTCCAAGCCAGCGCTCAGCCCCAGCGCCGGGGCGGGCGAGGACACGGCCGGCGTGATCGCGGTGCCCGAGGGCGCGCCGACCCCCGCGAGCCCGCCCGGTCCCATCGCTAGCCTCGACCCCGCGGCTGCGCCCGCCACCGCGCCGCCCCCCGATCCCCTCGCGCCCCCGACCCTCGACCCCGCCGCGGGCGATCCCGGCGCGGGCCTCCCCCCGCCCGCCGAGACGCCCTTCGCCGCCGAGCTGACCGCGCTGGGGGCCTTTCGACAGATCGGGACCCCGAGCGTCGTCGCCGGCCTGCTCGCCAGCCCGATCCTCGACTACGCCACCCGCCTGCCCCGCCAGATCGTCGCGGGTCGCGTGCTGTGGATGCGCGCCCCCGAGGGCTTCGACGCCCTCGCGGCCGACGCCCCCGAGCGCCTCGAGGCCGCCTTCGCAGCCGCTCGCGACGCGGGCGCCGTGGGCTGCGTGCTGCTCAGCGACGACCCCGGCCCCGGCGTGCTCCGCTTCCGCGAGCAGTGGGCCGAGCAACGCCTGCGCGCCGACGACCTGAGCACCGACGACATGCTGCTCGTCGGCCTGCTCGGCGCCGAGGGCTCGACCCTCGTCGAGACCGCCATGCTCCCCGGCGAGGTCCGGGTCGTCGACGTCGACCTCGCCCAGCGCCAGCGCAACCTCGAGGGCCACAACCTCATGGCCCGCCTCGTCGGCCGCGAGCGCCCCAGCGAGGTCGTGATCCTGACCTGCGCCTGGGACACGCCCTCGGCCCTGACCCAGGAGCGCGACACCTTGCGGCTGCTCGCAACCCTGGGCGCCGCGGCCCAGCTCGCCAGCTGGCAGCGCCGCAGCACCCGCTCCTACCGCTCGCTGATGATCCTGCTGACCGCCGACGGCGGCATCGGGGCCGGCCAGCTCGAGCACGCGCGCTGGTCCGCCTCCCAGGGCATGCGCCCGACGGTGGTCCTCGCCCTCGATCGTCCCACCCAGGGCGGGCCCAGCCCCGCGCTGCTCGTCACCGGACACTTCGACGAGACCGTCGCGACCATCGACCAGGCCGTGGTCGATCGTGAGAAGCGCGAGCTGCTGTTCACCGACGAGCTGTCGATGCCCACCCTCGCCCCCTACCTGCGCTGGCAACATCCGGTGATGACGGTGGGCGAGCCGCCCGACGAGCTGCTCGCGGACCTCGCCCTCGAGCCCCCGACGCAAGCCGAGCCCGACCAGGGCCAAGCCGACCAGGGCCAAGCCGACCAGGGCCAAGCCGACCAGGGCGAGGCCAGCGGCCAGCCCCAAGCCAACGACCAGCCCGGCGGCTTCGACCTCGACGACCTCCACGTCGACATCCAACTGCTCCGCAACTTGATGCTGGCCCTCGGCGCCCGCGGCTGACTCGAGCTGCCCGCGGCCGACTCGAGCTGCGCGCGGCCGACTCGAGCTGCGCTCAGTTGACGATCAACCGCGGCCTGATCTCGCCGTCGAGGTTCCAGTACTGGACGTTGTTCGTGTCCTCGGAGACGACGCAGAGGTGCAGCGAGGAGCCCGGCTCGACCAGCTCCGCGGGCAGCGGCCAATTCACGTCCACATCGACGTCCACGAACCCCTGATCCGTGGCGACCGCCTCCTCTTTTAGCTCGGGCCCGCCGGGCTCGAGCGCATCAAAGGGCTCCGCGACCCACACCGCCCCAGAGCTCGACGAGGCGGCGGTGCTCAAGCTGGCCGAGTGCAGCTGAAGCTCGACCTGAGTCGGCGCGGCGGGCTCGAAGTTGTCGCTGAAGGAGAAGCGCATGCACGCGATGGTCTGCTCGTCGTCGATCCCATCTGCGTCCACGACCATGATCGTCCCGTCTTCGGCGGCGCAGCCCGCCGCGTCGATCGCGTCGAGCCCGACGCAGCCCGCGATATCCGGCAAGAGCTCGTCATCCCCGAGCGGATCTTCGGTCCCCGTCGAGCTCTCGCTGTCCTCGGTGGCGTCGTCGCTCTCGCTGTCTTCGGAGCTGCTCTCGCCCGTGTCCTCGGAGCTGCTCTCGCCCGTGTCTTCGGAGCTGTCCTCGCTCGTGCTGTCCTCGCCGCTCTCGCTGGTGCTCTCCCCAGCCTCGCCCTCGCTCTCACCCGACCCCTCCGTCGCGCTCGTGTCGGCCTCGGCCACCTCGCAGCCCGTGTCTTCACAGTCGATGAACTGCCCGTTGGGCATGGTGCACCCCAGGCCAAGGGCCACGCTGAGCACACTAGCGGCGCGACGCCACGCGTTGAGGGCGCTGAAGTCCATCTCGAATTTCATCCTATCACGGTCGGCCTCACGCCAAGGGCGCGTCTTCCCACGCGCGCACCCAGCAGGTGCGCAGCAGGACGACATGCCATGACACGAGCATCGACAGCCATACACCGCGATGCTAAGCCGCATCGGTGCGCGCCCACTCCCGCGAGCTCCCACAGCCGGCCCCCTCGCTCGAGAACGCCGCGCTCTTGGGGGCGTGGTACGTGCTGATCAGCAACCGCTCGATCTGGCGCGCACGTAGCCACCCTCGCATCGAATACATCGACATCGAGGCCGGCCCCGGCGGTGACCTGCTCCACACCGAGCTGTGCTTTCGCCGCCAGAGCCTGCGGGGAATGCAGCGCAAGCTCCTCAGCCAGGTCGACGAGGTCCGAGCGCCCGGCTGCTTTCGGCGCAAGGGCTCCCCCTTCTCGAGCTTCGCCCGGACCTGGAGCGTGCCCCTGCTCGACCCCGAGCGGCGCTGGGCCGTGGCCTACTTCGCCAGCTCCGGCCTCGACCTCCTGTCTCGAGATCCCGTCCTCCCCCAGGCAACCCTCGACGCGGTGCTCTCGCAGGTCCGCGCGCACCCCTTCTTGGGCCAGGCCCCACACGAGGCCGCCCCGCTGCGCTGCGGCCAGCTCTACGCCCCCGCCCAGGACTGGCGGCCGCCCTCGCCCTATCGCCTCGGCTGATCGCGCGCCGTGGCGGCGAGACATCACGCGCTGGGCGCGACGCCTCGCGCGTCGAAGCGGAGGCGATCCACGGCGCGCAGCCCCGCCAGGAGATAGCCCGGCAGCGCCGCCAGCCGAGCCGGGCGACGGCGCCAGCGCGAGCGCCATGAGCCCAGGCGCAGCTGCGACCACACCCACCCGCGGTAGAGGGTCTGCGCGCTCATCTGCGCCGGCACGACGACGACGTGCGCCCCATCCCAGTGGTCGAGGTCGCGGTGGACCAGGCGATCCTCGCGGGCGAGGGCGCGGGCCTCGGCGCTCCCCGGCGTGGGCGTCCACAGGCGCAGCTCGACCTCGGCGAGGCCCACGGCCTCGACCCAGGCGACCAGGCGCTCGAAGCAGCCGAGGTCGTCGTGGTCGCGGCCCAGCGCAAAGCGGCCGTGGACCCGAAGGCCGCGCGCGCGCAGCTCGGCGACCAACGCGGCGAGCTGCGCCGCCCGGGGATCCCCCGCCGGGCCGAGGCTGTGAAAGTCGACGATCAACGCCCGCGCGGGTCCCACCACCGCCCTCTCGAGCAGCGAGCGCAGCGTCGCGTCGAGCTGCGGCGCGGCGAGCAGCACCTGCGCATCGACGCTCAGCCCTCGCAGCCCCACGCGCCGAGGCGGCGGACGGGTCAGGGGCTCTCGCGGGTCGAAGCGACCGCCTGCTTGGCCTGGGCTCGGCACGGGCTCCTAGACGGCCGAGCCCTCCCCCTGCATTCCCGGGCCCGCCCCGGCCCCCAGCCGCGATCCGACACGCGTGCAGTATCCTCGCGCCCAGCCCTTCGATTTCGCCATGCGCTCGAACACTTGCTCCATTCACCTGTCCCCTCTCCTGCTCCTGCTCGCGACCGTGGCCTGCGGCGACGACGGCAGCGCCGAGTCCGGCCTCGACACCACTAGCGAGGCCGACACCGCCACCGACACCGCGAGCACCACCGATGACGAGGTCGGCAGCGAGAGCGAGTCCACCGAGACCGACGCCGAGTCCAGCGAGTCCGAGAGCGAGGCCACCGAGACCGAGGCCGAGTCCAGCGAGTCCGACGCCGCCGACGGTCCCCCCGACACCGACGCCGACGCCGAGTCCAGCGAGTCCGACTCCGCCGACGACGACCCCCTCGACACCGAGACCGACTCCGAGTCCAGCAGCGCCGAGTCCACGACCACCGGCAACGCCTGCGTCGAGTGCGGCGTGACCCTCGACTCGACCCAGTCGTCGAGCTTCGAGGCCCTCCCGGGCACCGACTTCATCGGCTACGCCACCCTCGAGGGCGACGAGATCATCTATGCCCTCGACGAGGTCGGCAGCGGCCGAGTGATCTACACCGCCGACACCAACCTCCTCTACGAGGAGATCACCGACTGCCCGCTGTGGGAGTGGCTCGGGCAAAGCGGCGACCAGCTGCCCAAGGTGCTCAGCTTTGGCCGCTACCTGTGCGGCGGGACCGGCAACAGCCTCGCCAGCTACCCCGACTTGACCTACGCGGGCGACGATCTGCCAGCGCAGTACATCGGCGACCCGGCCGCCCTCGCGGCGGACTACGACGCCGTCATCTACTGCACCCTGGCCTCGACCACCGCCGCCGAGGCCCAGACCATCGTCGACTACGTCAACGACTACGCCGGCGGCCTCTACCTGGCCAGCGAGTACTGGGGCTTCATCAACCAGGGCGACCTCGACTCGGTCAACGCGATCGCCAATCCCCTGGGCGTCGACTTTCAGGCCACCAACCTCGACTGGGGCCAGGCCAACGGCGACATCGCCTTCGACTGCTTCCCCGATCCTCAGTGAGCGCGGGCGCGGCCGCGGGCGCGCCCGAGCAGCGCCTCGCGCCTGGCGACGGCCAGCGCGAGGGCGGCCGCGAGCGAGACCAGCTGCGTCACGAGCAGCGCGTCCGCGTCCCGCCACGCCGAGGTGTCGAAGCGCTCGCGGACCCACATGAAGGCGCTGGCGAAGATCATCAGGTGCAGGCCCAGGGTCTGCGCCCGGGCCTGCATGTAGCGCGACCCGCCCGAGCACAGCGCGGTCAGGATCGGCGCGCCGAGGACCGCGACGTGCTGGCCGGTGATCACCGACTCCCAGTTGCCGTAGACGAAGGCCAGATCCCAGAGGGTGTAACTGGCCAGCCAGCCCGGGCTCACGGCATAGCGCAGCTCCTGCGGCCGCTCGCCCTCGACCGAGAAGGCCCGCCAGCCGGGGGTGAGGACCACGAGCAGCACGCCCGCCATGGCGTTGAGCACGTTCGCGTGGAGCAGATCCCAGGCGACCGCCTCGAGGATGTTGCAGATCAAAAACAGGTAGAGGGGCACGCCGATCGCCGCCGCGGACAGCCGCCCCGCGTACCTGCGCGAGGCCGCGATCCACAGGTTCGCGGTGATCACCGAGAACAGCTTGACCCACAAAAAGGCCGTCCACAGCGGCTGCGCGGCCGCGTACACCGAGAGCCACCAGGGGATCAGCGCGAGCGGCGTGAGCACCCAAAAGCCCAGCCCGAGCGCGAGCGGCAAGCGAGTGAGGACCTCGCTGATCACGACCAGGAAGATCAGGTAACCGACAATGTAGAGCGTCAGCATCATGGGCCGTGGCGCCGCGCCTCCCATCTTGCTACGGACACGCCGCCAGTACACCAGCGCAGGTGTGGGGGCGCTTGGTAGGTCCATCACCCGACCTGTCGGCCGGCTGTCACGGGCTCCTAGTGCGCACTAGAGATTCGGACAGGCCCGGCGCATGCGAGCGCGGGCGCCTGCCTCGTCCTCACTGCCAACGAAGCGCTCGGCGACGTCGCGCGCCTCCTCGACACGGCCGAGCTCACACAGCGCCTCGACGCGCAGCAGCTCGCGCTCGTCGGCGAGCTGACCGGTGGCGAAGCGGCGGCGGTGCGCCTCGAGGTGCGCGAGCCGATCTGCGGGCGTGCGCGCGGCTCGGGCCTGCTCGAGCAGCGCCAGCTCGGCGGCGAGCGAGTCTCGCGTCGGCTCCGCTGTCGCGGCCGTCTGCGTCGCGCCGACTGATATCTCTCCACGCTGCTCCCGCGTCTGCCTCTCTCGCTCGCCCAGCGCCGCCTCCTCGCCCTTTGCAGGCCGCGACTCGCGACGCCCTCGACCCTGGGCGGGGCTCCGCGCGGCCTCCTCGGACGAAACACGCCCAGGCCCACCGGCGGCTGCCCTGTCTCGAGCGCGATCTTTGGGCGCGGTGGTCGGCTCGACGTGGACTCGGCGAGGCGCCGCGTCTGGCTCGCGCTGCACCTCGGGGCTCACGCCGCTCACCAACACCGCGCCCAGACGCAGCGCGAGCAAGCCCGCAGCGGTGAGGCCGAGCGTCGCCCCTGCGACCTTGGCGACGAAACCCGCGTCGACGCCCCGGCCGACCACAGACCCACCGCCGCGCGCTCCAGCCCCGCCCTCACCCTCGACCCCAGGCTCGCCCTCCGCGGGTGGCTCCCCTTCGTGCGGATCGTCCTCCGGCCAGGCGGGGATCGACGACTCGATCCCCGCCCACATCCGCGCCCGCGCAGCCTCGCTTGGGCGCTCGCGCTCGCGCAGTCGCGCCAGGTCATCGCGGATCGAGTCATCGAGGTCGGCCATCATGCAGCTCCTGAGGTGGACGTTGGCTCGTCGTGATCAGCCATCGCCCGCGCGATCCGGGCCCGCGCGCGGCGGAGCCTCGAGTAGACCGTGTTGAGGTTGGAGCCGAGGCTCTCGGCGATCTCCGGGGCGGACATCGACTCGATCTCGGCGAGGACGAAGACCTCGCGCTGGGAGGCCTCGAGGGCCGCGATCGCCTCGCCGAGAGCCGCGAGACGCTTGCGATCGTCGAGGCGCGCGTCGAGGCTGGGCTCGGCGGACGCGGGCGCGAGGGCCTCGTGCTTTCGCAGCCTGCGCGCGCGCCCGCGGTGGTGCGTGGCCGCGACCCGACGCGCGACGCCGTAGAGCCACGCGCGCATGCTCCCGCCCGCCTCCCAGGCGCCCCAGCGTCGATGCGCGACCAAGAAGACCTCCTGGGTCACGTCCTCGAGCTCCGAGGCCGCCACGCCGCGACGCGCGAGCACCCGCCACACGAAGTCGACGTGCTCGCGGTAGGCCGCGGCGAACTCGGCGCTCGGCGCTCGGCGCTGGCGCACCATCACCCCAACATGGCCGAGCCCGACGCGATCCGTCCACCCCCCGAGAAAGAAGCTCGGCGCGCTCAGGGCAGGCGCAGCTCGACGATCGCCAGACCGCGCGCCCCCAGCCCGACGATCCGCTGGATCTCGACGTCCTCGATCATGAACCGGCCGCCGCGCAGGGGCGCCGCCAGCTGGAGCTCCGCACCAAAGGCGAGACGCTCGAGGGGGGCGAAGAGCAGCGCCTGGCCCAGGCTCAGGGCGATCCACGGGAAGTCCGCGCGCAGCGAGACCGGGAGCTCGTCGATCCCCCGGCCGCGCACCTGTCCGGCCTCGATCCCCCCGCAAAGCGGCAGCTCGAGCCGCCGCCTCGGGCCCACCGCCGGCGCAAAGCAGCCGCGGAGGCCGAGCTGCCAGCCGTCGAACACCCCGCCGAGCGCCGTCGAGCGCCGATACTCCCGAGGCGGCGACCAGGCCCCGCTCAGCTCCACCCGCCAGCGCGGCCCGAGCAGCGCCGCGGACAGGCCGAGGGCGCCGTAGCCCGTGTCGGTCGGGCCCCAGGCGCCGCCTCCGAAGATCCGCGCGGCGCCCCGCAGCGCCGGCCCATCTTCGCGGCCGTCTGCGAGCGAGCGCCCCCGGGTCCCCCACCCAGTCGGCCCATCTTCGCGACCAACCTCGTCATCGCCATCGCCTCGCTCACTGCGAGCGCCTCCATCCTCGGCTCCTCCACGCCCGCTCTCCTCGCCATCGCCTTCGCTGTGCCCGCCCTCGGACCCGGCGCCATCGCCCGGCGCCTCGAACCCCGCGCCATCGTCCTCGCTCTGCCCGCCCTCGGACCTTGCACCCGCGCCTCCACTCGCGCCCTGCTCCCCCTCGCTCCCCTCGTCCCCGCCCACATTCGCGCCCGCCAGCGTCACCGAGACCCCCACGGGGTCCAGCGCGACCGCCACGAGCAGCGCGACCGCGTCGCCCACGACCTCGCACTCGCTCCCCCGCAGGCTCCGGCGCCGCTGCCCATCGACGTCCTCGATGACGATCGCGGCCCCCCAGGCGTCCCCGGCCCGCGCCACGTCGACGGCGATCGCCGTCCGCCGCGGATCCACGCGCGCGAGCACCCCGGGCGCCAGGGCGTCGATCTGCGCGCGCAGCTGTGTCTCATCAGGGCAGCCGACCGGCGCCTCCCAGCGCAGCGTCGGCGGCCCGGGAGGCCGCGGCTGCTGAACCGGCGGCGGGCCGAGACTCAACCAGGCCGCGCTGAGGATCGCCCAGAGCACGGCCCGAATCTGACACAAAGTCAGCGCAATGCGAGCCCTCCCAGGCCGGCCCGCAGCCCCAAGGGCGCGCTACTTGGCCCTGTACTGGTGCGTGCGCTCGACGTAGGCCCGCCACGACGAGTCGATCATCTGGCGGTCGCGCTCCTGGCACTCACGCAGCACTCGCATGGGGTTGCCGGCGACCAGGGTCCCCGCGGCCACCACCTTGCCCGGCGGGACCAGGGCCCCGGCGGCGACCAGCGACCACGACTCGACCACGGCGTTGTCGAGCAAGACCGCGCCCATGCCGACGAGGGCGTCGTCGTGGACCGTGCAGCCGTGGAGGATCACCGAGTGGCCCACGGTCACCCGCGCGCCGACGTGGGTCGACGACAGCCCCTCGGTGCAGTGGATCACCGCGTTGTCCTGGATCGAGCTCTGCGCCCCGATCACGATCGGCCCGTCGTCCCCGCGCAAGGTGACGTTGGGCCACACGCTGGCCTCGGGGCCGATCTCGACGTCGCCGATCAGCACCGCCGAGGGGTGCACGTAGGCGGTGGGGTGGATGCGGGGGGTCTTGCCCTGAAACGACTCGATCATCGGCCCCTTACCCCATACCCGGCGCGATGACCAGGAAGTACACCGCCGCGCCGCCGCCGAGCAGGACCACCAAAGCGACGAGGATCCACACCCCCGTGTTGCTCTGCGACTCGCGCGGCGCCGGGCTGGGCAGGCGCGTGTGCGCGATCGAGTTCTCGGTGATCCCCGGCAGGTCGTCCCCGGGATCCGGGAGGTCCTCCGGCGCCGTGGGCTTGGTCTGCTTGGGCGGCGCCTGCTTGGGCGGCCCTTGCTTGGGCGCCTGCTTGGGCGCCTTGGCCTGCTTGGGCGGGCTCTTGGGCGACCCGCCCGCCCCCGGATCCGGACCGATCAGATCGTCGAGGCCCTCCACCAGAGGCGCCGAGGAGTCGAAATTGCCGAAGTCCTCGTCGTCGATCAGCGAGTGCGCCCCGGTCCGCTGATCCCCGGCGTCGCTGTCCTCGTCGATCGACCGGAAGTTCGCCAGCTCCTCGGCCATCAGCTGCATGATCAGGTTGGCCGGGCCACCGACGGCGCGCTCGCGCTGGACCTTGGCCTCCTCGATTTGGCGCAGCTCGGCCATGGTCGCCGAGAGGTCGCGGGCCGAGACCTTGAGCCGGTGCGAGAACAAGAAGCTCAGCAGGTCGTCGGCGAACTCCGCCGCGCTCTGGTAGCGCTGGTTCTCGTCGCGGGCGAGGGACTTGAGGATGATCTGCTCGAGCTCGGCCGGGACGTCGGGGTTTTGCGCGCGGATGCTCGGGATCTCGGCGGCGCGGACGAGCTCGACGGTTTGATAGTCGGTCTCGCCCAGGAACAGCCGCTTCATCGTCAGCATCTCGTAGGCGAGGATGCCGACCGCGAACAGGTCCGTGCGTCCGTCCACGGCCTTGCCGTGGGCCGCCTCCGGCGAGAGGTAGCTGAACTTGCCCTTGACCACGCCCGGGTCCGTGGACTCGAGCTGGCTGGTCGCCTTGGCCAGACCGAAGTCCGTCAGCTTGACCTCGCCGTTCCACGAGATCAGCAAGTTGGGCGGAGAGATGTCGCGGTGGACGACGCCGAGGTGCTCGTTGGTCTCGGGATCCGTGAGCGCGTGGGCGTAGTCTAGGCCCTTGAGCGTCTCGTTGAGGATCCAGATCACCAGCGGCAGAGAGATCCGACGCCCGCGCTCTTGCAAGTGCTCGAGCAGACGCTTGAGCGTCGTGCCCTGCACGTACTCCATCACGATGAAGTAGGTCTCGTCGGACTTACCGAGGTCGAAAACGGAGACGACGTTGGCGTGGTTGAAGTGCAGGCTCAGCCGCGCCTCGTCGAGGAACATGCGGACGAAGCGATCGTCCTTGAGCAGGCCGGGCAGGATGCGCTTGATCGCGACCTTCTTCTTGAAGCCGGCGACCGAGACGGACTGGGCGACCCAGACCTCGGCCATGCCACCTGCGGCGAGCCTGTATAACGGTGTGTAGTTCTGCGCCATGGGGCGGTTTCACGGATTGTACCGTCCGATGCCCGCCGGCATAGAAGGACTGGCAAATTCACGGGCTCGACACGCGCCGCCGCCGGCGACCCCTGAACGACTGAGGGGGTCGACCTGACCCCTCGTCACCTGCGCGCGCGAGATCCGACAGCCCGCGGACCGAGGCGAGCCCGGCCCGACTCCCGGGCACTCCCCCAGAACTGCGCTCGGCGCTGCAACCAGCGCGCGGCCAGCCGTCAGCGCGGCTGATTTGGCGGATCGTAGCGGTTGAGCACCAACCGCAGCACGCCCAGCCACATGTCCGTCTCGATGGCCAGCAGCAGGCGGCGCTCGTCTTTGGTCACATAAGCCCGAAAGCTGTACTTCCGCTTGTCCTCGCGGACCACGCCCCAACGATCGACCCGCGAGAGCGTGCCCTCGAGCAGGCGGACGTCCTCCTGCTCGACCCCCAACCCCTGGGCCACGCTGGGCATGGGATCGAGCTTGCCCTGGCCACGACCGACGACCTCGACCTTGAGCAGGACCTTGCCGTCGAGGACGTGGGCCTGGATCCGGTCGCCCTCGTCGAGGTCCAAGGAGCGGACCCAGGCCATGGCCGAGAGCGGGTCGAAGGTGTCTCGGGGGACCTGGAAGGTGACCTTGGTGGTTTTCTCGTCCTTGGCGTCGGTGATGCGGATCGCGCCTCGGCCCTCGAATTCGGTCTCGGTGATCCGCCGCTTGTACTTGCTCGTGCCCAGGCCGCTGCGATCGATGACGTTGACGTTGGAGACCACCGCCCCGGTCCCAGCGTCGATCTGCGTGGTCATCCGGTCCTCCATGGAGGTCAGCAGCGAGACCACGCCCGAGGTCACCGCGCGCCCCTCGATGGTCAGCAGCCCGCTGCCCTGCGGGGCCTCTCCCCGGGGATCCGCCACGTACTCGACGACACCGGCCTCGGCGAGGCCAGCCGGGTTTCCAGCGAAGAACACATCGAAGACGAAGCGCTCGCCCACGCGAACCTTGTCCGCGTAAGGCGCAGGCACCGGCGTCTGCGGCAGCCGACGCCGGCGATCGTTGAACGCCGGCTCGTCGAGGGCGGCCGACCAGCCGACCACGGCCGCGTCCTGATCGCCTCCAGCGACCTGCACCGTGGGGCTGCGCATGCGCGGCAGCCGGCTCGCGTCACTCTGACGCCGGGCGATGGGCTCGCCAGACTGCTCGCCCGCGCGGCGCATCGACGCGCGCTCCCGGGCCTCTGCCGTGGCCTGGCGGGTGATCTGGGTCTGATCCCGCTTGGACCCGGGGCCGTTGGGCTTGGGGGCGGAGGCCCCAGCGGAGAGGGGGATCACGGCGGCCAACGCGAGCCCCAGCCAAGTCGTCAGCGCGCGGCGCCGAGGCACAGCGCAGATCGGGCCAGAGCTCGCAGACGTGGGCGCCATGGCCTCCGATGTTAGACTCGTGCGGCGGTCACCGCCATCGCGGCCGCCTCCTGCCGTGTCCATGCTCGTCATCACCCAAGGAGATCCCGCAGGCGTGGGCCCAGAGCTCCTGCTGCGCCTCGCCGCCGACGGGCAGCTGCGCCCCGAGGACCGCGTCGTCGCCGGGCGCCGCACCCTGCGCATGGTGGCCGAGACCCTCGATCTCCCCTGGGCCCACGCCGGCCTCGCGGCCATCGAGCCGCTCCTCGACCCCGTCATTCAGGCGCGCGAAGCCCCTGGAGCGCCCCTCGGCCAATTCCTCGCCCTCGAGCGCGGCGTCGATCTCGTGCTCGAACACGCGCCGAGCGCAGCCGCGACCGCAGCGAACCCCGGCCCCGCCCTGGTCACCGCCCCCATCGACAAGGCCGTGGCCAGCGCGGAGGGCCTGCGCCACCCCGGCCACACCGAGTACCTGGCCGAGCGCGCGGGCGTCGAAGACTTCGCCATGCTCATGGCCGGACCGCAGATCCGCGTGGTCCTGGCGACCATCCATGTCCCTCTGCGCCGCGTGGCCGAGCTACTGGACACCTCGTCCGTGGTTCGGGCCGGACGCCTCCTGGCCCGAACCCTGGCCGAAGACTTCGCCATCGCGGCCCCGCGCGTGGGCATCCTCGGCCTCAACCCCCACGCCGGCGAGGGCGGGCTGCTGGGCAGCGAGGAGCAGCGCGTGATCGAGCCGGCCGTGGCCGCGCTCCAGCACTGGGCCACGGAGATCTACCCGAGCGACCAGCGCCCGCGCTTCCACGGCCCGCTCTCGGCCGACACCGCCTTTCACCACCACCAATCCGGCTCCCTCGACGGCCTCGTGGCCATGTATCACGACCAGGGCCTGGGCCCCTTCAAGCTCGCCCACTTCCACGACGGCGTGAACGTGACCTTGGGCCTGCCCTTCGTGCGGACGTCTCCCGACCACGGCACCGCCAAGGACATCGCCGGCCGCGGCGTGGCCCACCCGACCAGCATGCAGGCGGCCGTCGACATGGCCCGCGCCATGCTGCGCTCGCGCATGTCCGCCGCGCCCACGCCCCGGAGCTAGCCGCCCGTGAGCGCCCCCGAAGACGAGCGGGCCCTCGCGCCCCGGGCGATCCGCATCCGCGGCGCGCGGACCCACAACCTGCGCAACCTCGACCTCGACCTGCCCCGCGACGCCCTGGTGGTGATCACCGGGCCGTCGGGCTCGGGCAAGAGCAGCCTCGCCTTCGACACGATCTTCGCCGAGGGCCAGCGCCGCTACGTCGAGAGCCTCTCGGCCTCGGCCCGGCAATTCCTGGCCCAGCTGCCCAAGCCCGACGCCGATCTGATCGAGGGCCTGAGCCCGACGATCGCCCTCCAGCAAGAAAACCGCGGCCGCAACCCACGCTCGACCGTGGGCACGGCCACCGAGGTCTACGACTTCCTGCGCCTGCTCTTCGCGCGCATCGGCGAGGTCTACAGCCACGTCAGCGGCCAGCCCATGCGCCGCCAGAGCGTCGAGGAGATGGTCGACGCCGTCGAGGCCCTGCCCGAGCGCTGCAAGTTCTCCGTGGTCGCTCCGGTCGTCCGCGGACAGCCTGGGGATCACCGCGAGCTGCTCGAGGATCTTCGCCGCCAGGGCTTCGTGCGCGTGGCCATCGACGAGCAGCTGCGCGACCTCGACGAGGACATCGAGCTCGACCCCCAGGTCCGCCACACCATCGAGGTGTTCGTCGATCGCCTGGTCCGCAAGCCGGGGATCCGCGCGCGACTGAGCGACTCGATCGAGATCGCCCTGCGCCTCGCCGGCGGCAAGGTCACGATCCTCCCGCTCACCGGTGAGCCGCTCGAGCTCTCGGAGCACTTCACCGACTTCGAGCACGACATCAGCTACCCCGAGATCACCCCGGGGCTGTTCTCCTTCAACTCGCCCGAAGGCGCCTGCCCGCGCTGCGGCGGCCTCGGGCACCGCAAGGTCTTCGACCCCAGCCGGCTGATCCCAAACCCGAGCCTCTCCCTCAAGGAGGGCGCGATCGCGGCGCTCGGGGACCGCCGCGCCCGCGGGGCCCTGGCCGGCCTCGACGAGCAGCTCGCCGCCCTCGCCGCCCACTACGACTTCGACCTCTACGCGCCCTGGGAGAGCCTCGACGAGCTCCACCGCATGACCGTGCTCCAGGGCAGCGGCGACGAGCCCATCCCCCCGCTGCCCGCCGGCGCGGCCAAGGGCAGGGGCGGCAAGAAGGCGGCCGCCAAGAAGACCGGGCGACCGCGGCGCAAGCCCGACGCCAGCGACGGCCAGCCCTTCCCCGGCGTCGTCCCCCTGCTCGAGCAGCGCCTGCGCGAGGCCGAGGCGCGCAGCGAGGGCGAGGCCAACACGAGCGAGGCCAACGCCCTCGCCGAGCTCGAGCCCTACATGAACCGGGTGCGCTGCTCGGCCTGCGACGGCCAGCGCCTGCGCATCGAGGCCCGCCACATCAAGATCCAAGGTCGCAACATCCACGAGCTCGCGACCACGCCGATCGCCGCGCTGCACGGGTTCCTGGCCGGCCTCGATCGCCGCAGCCTCGACGTCGAGCGGGGCGAGGTCGCCGAGGCCATCCTCGCCCAGGCCATCGCCCGGCTGTCGGCGATGATCGAGCTCGGCCTCGGCTACCTGACCCTCGACCGCGCGACCATGACCCTGTCCGGGGGCGAGGCCCAGCGCATCCGCCTGGCCACGCAGATCGGCTCGGCCCTGGTCGGCGTCACCTACGTCCTCGACGAGCCGAGCACCGGCCTGCACCAGCGCGACAACGCCCGGCTGATCGCCATGCTCCGCCGGCTCCAGGCCATCGGCAACACGGTGATCGTGGTCGAGCACGACGCCGACACGATCCGCGCCGCCGACTGGGTCGTGGACGTCGGCCCCGGCGCGGGCAGCCTCGGCGGCAAGCTGGTGTTCGCGGGCAGCGTCCCCGATCTGCTCGAGGATCGCCGCTCGCTGACCGCCGCCTACCTCTCGGGCCGCCGCCGCGTCGAGCGACCCACCCAGCGCCGGGCCCCCGACGCGTGGATCGAGGTCCTCGGCGCCCGCGGCCACAACCTGCGCGGCGTCGACCTGCGCCTGCCCCTGGGCCACCTCACCTGCGTCACCGGGGTCAGCGGCTCGGGCAAGTCCAGCCTGATCGTCGACACCTTGCTGCCCGAGGCCGCGCGCCGGCTCAACCGCGCCCACAGCTGGGGCCTCGAGCACCGGGCGATCCGCGGCCTCGATCGCTGCGACCGGGTGATCGCCGTCGACCAGTCGCCGATCGGCCGCTCGCCCCGCTCGAACCCCGCGACCTACACCGGCATCTTCACCGAGCTGCGCAACCTCTACGCCCAGACCCCCGAGGCCAAGGTCCGCGGCTTCGGGGCCGCGCGCTTCTCCTTCAACAAAAAGGGCGGGCGCTGCGAGCACTGCCAGGGCGAGGGCCAGATCCGCGTCGAGATGCACTTCTTGCCCGACATGTGGGTCACCTGCCGGGTCTGCGAGGGCAAGCGCTACGAGCGGGAGACCCTGACGATCACCTTTCGTGGCAAGAACATCGCCGAGGTCCTCGACATGCCGATCGCCGAGGCCTGCGAGTTCTTCGTCAACCAGCCGAGCTTGCGCCACAAGCTCGAGCTGCTGCGCGACGTCGGCCTCGGCTACATGACCTTGGGCCAGAGCGCCACCACCTTGTCCGGGGGCGAGGCCCAGCGCATCAAGCTGGCCAAGGAGCTGTCCCGGCGCAGCACCGGCAACACCTTGTTCGTGCTCGACGAGCCGACCTCCGGCCTGCACTTCGACGACGTCCGCAAGCTCCTCGAGGTGCTCGAGCGCCTCGTCGACGAGGGCAACACCGTCGTCGTCATCGAGCACGATCTCGAGGTCATCAAGTGCGCCGACTGGGTGGTGGACCTCGGCCCCGAGGGGGGCGAGGGCGGCGGCCAGATCGTCGCCGCGGGGCGCCCCGAGGACATCGCCGCCTGCCCCGAGAGCATCACCGGCCGCTGGCTCGCCCGCGTGCTATGAAGGGCCGGCCATGGCCATGCTCCTGCGCCTCGCCTACGACGGCACCGACTTCCACGGCTTCGCCCGTCAAGACGGCCGGGGCGGGCGCCTGCGCACGGTCCAGGGCGAGCTCGAGGACGCCCTCTCGCGCATCTACAAGCGCCCGCTGCTGACCCGCGGCGCCAGCCGGACCGACGCCGGCGTCCACGCCCGCGGCCAGCTCGTGGCCTTCGATCCCCCCTTCGAGATCCCGCCCCGCGGCCTGCTCCTGGGCCTCGCCGCCCAGCTGCCCGCGGACCTGATCGCCAGCGCCGCGTGGCTGGCCGAGGACGTCGAGGGCGAGCCCCTCAACCCGCGCTTTCACAACCGAGGCAAGCTCTACCGCTACCGCCTGCGCTGCACCTCGCTGCGCGACCCGCTCAGCGAGCGCTTCGAGTGGCACCTGCCCCGACCGATCGCCCTCGAGCCCATGCTCGCCGCCGCCAGCCACTTCGTGGGCGAGCACGACTTCGCGGGCTTTCGCGCCGCCGACTGCCAGGCCAGGACCACCACCCGGCGGATCCGCGACGTCCAGCTGCGCGCCCGCACGCTCGCCGAGGTCGACCCGCTCGCCATGCAGGCCGGGCGCATCGACGACCCCGCGGTGATCGAGTTCGACGTGCGCGGCGACGCCTTCCTCAAGAACATGGTCCGGATCATGGTGGGCACCCTCGTCGCCGTGGGCCGCGGGCAATTTGGCGCCGAGCGCATCGACGAGGTGCTGAAGGCTGGGGATCGCAGCCGGGCCGGGACCACGGCGCCGGCGCGGGGGTTGACCTTGATCGAGGTGCTCTGGCCGTCGAGCTGGCCACCAGCCCCGCGCTGAGCGAGCGGCGCCTGCCTCGCTCAAAACGACATCACAACCCACTATCGATGCTTTGATATCATGCTGTCGTGAGCAGATATTACAGCATCGTCATTCTACTATTTTTATCCGCCTGCAACGACGATGTCGTCTCCGTCGCCACGGATGGCGACGAGCCAACCTGTGGAAACGGCGACCTCGAGGGCGGAGACGCGTGCACCAGCATCTGCCAACTTTCGAGCACTCCCCTGGGGTGCGTCACGCTCCTCGAAGGCGTGGGGGTGGGCGACGAGCGAGCGGCGGGCTTACTCCTGCTCGCGGACGGCTCCTTCATCGCGGGCGGCGCCTACTCGCCCACCGACGACGGCCTACGGGCCTGGCTCGGGCGCTTCGACGCCTCGGGCGAGGCGCTGTGGCTCGAGGAGCCCGCGCTCGACGACGACACGACCAGCGAGCTGCTCGCGCTCGACACCCTCGGCACGGACGCCAGCGCGGGCGCCTGGGCGCTCCTCCGTGAGGGCGAGACCCAGCAAGTCCTCCAATTCGACACTCAGGGCACGGTCGCGGCCCGCCTCGACCTCGAGGCGCTCAGCGACGATCCCGAGGGACCCGGCGACGCGCTCGACATGGTCGCTACCCCCGGGGCGCTGTGGCTCGCCGGCACGCGGGCGAGCGACCTGTGGCTTGGACGCCTCGCGCTCGATGGGCAGGTCCTGACCACGGTCCTGATCGAAGACGGCGCGGGCTTTCATGACGAGGCCCGCACCCTCGCGCGCAGCGAGGCTGGGGTCGCCCTCGCCGCGACCATCGCCACGGGCCCCGAGTTCATCGAGGACGTCGGCGTCCTCCCCCCTTCTCGAGTCCTGGTGATCGCCTTCGACCTCGGCGGCCATGAGCTCGCTCGCAGCACCCTCGGCGCAGACGAGCAGGGCGTGGCTCGCCACGCGGAGGCGATCATCAGCGACGGCGCCGAAGGATGGATCGTCGGCGGGACGCAGTACGAAGCGGGCGCGCTACCCTGGACGCACGACGCCTGGATGGCCCACGTCCACCCAGCGCAAGGCTGGGAGTGGGAGAGCGCCGGGCCCGACACGGTGAGCGGCGTCGCGAGTCTTCGGAACCTCGCCTCGTTGCACCAGGGCAGCGTCCTCTCCGTGGGCTACGCGGTCATCGACGGTCAAAGCCACGCCTGGCTGACCTGCTCGGACCTCGACTCGGGGGAGACGCGCTGGCAAAGCGAGCGCTCGCCCCCCGAAGGCTACGATTACGCCCAAAGCGACGTCGCCGCGTGGGACGGCGACACGCAGCTCCGAACCAGCGGCCTGGTGAAGACGCACTTCGAGCGCTCCGCGGTGCAGTCATGCCTATTTTCGGCTGAGTAGACCCACTCCCCCAGCTCCCCCCTACCCCAAGCCCCGCCGCCCCGACAATTTTCCGGGATATTTCGCCCCGCGCCCATTCCTGCGCAGACTCGTCCACGGTGGCCGAGACTCTGCGCACCTCCGGGAAGCTGTCCATCGCCGTCGCGGCCTCCCGCGTGCTCGGCCTCGCCCGTGAGGTGCTCTTTGCTCACCTCTTCGGCGTCGGGGCCATCGCCGACGCCTACCAGGTCGCCTTCCGCATCCCCAACCTGCTGCGCGACCTCTTCGCCGAGGGCGCGCTGAGCAGCGCCTTCGTGCCCACCTTCCTCGCCGAGCTGGTCGGGAAGCCCAAGCCCAAGTCGGAAGAAGACAGCGAGAGCGAGAGCGCGACCCCCGAGCCCGACCGCGAGGCCGCCTACCGCCTGGGCAACCTGACCTTCGCCGGCATCTTGCTGGTCACGGGCCTGCTCAGCGTGCTCGGGATCGTGTTCGCCGAGGAGGTGGTCGGGCTGATCGCCAACGACTTCGAAGGCGGCACGCTCAGCCCCGACGAGGCCGCGGCCAAGCTCGAGCTCGCGACCTTGCTGACGCGGATCATGATGCCCCTGCTCACGGTGATCAGCGCCAGCGCCGTGTGGATGGGCATGCTCAACGCCCAAAAGCACTACAGCGCGCCCGCGTGGGCGCCGGCGATGTTCAACGTGACCAGCATCGTCGTCGGCGCGGCGCTGATCTTCATCGAGCCCGCCGACACCACGGGGATCATCGTGTGGAGCGCGGGCACCCTGGGCGCGGGGCTGGTCCAAGCCTGCGTCCAGCTGCCTGCGCTGTGGCGCCTGGGCTACCGGCCGATCCCCCGCCTGCGCGGCCTGGGCTCGCACCCGGGGATCCGCCGGATCCTCCGGCTCATGGCCCCGGCCGTCATCGGCCTCGCGGCCGTGCAGATCAACATCTTCGTCAACACCCGCTTCGCCGCCTCGCTGGGCGACGGCCCCATCGCCCAGCTCAGCTACTCCTTTCGCATCTTCTACCTGCCGATCGGCGTGTTCTCCGTGGCCCTGGCCACGGTCACGACCACGCGGGTCAGCGAGGACGCGGCCAAGCGAGACTTCGGCGCGCTCGCGGCCAGCGCGGGCGAGGGGGTCAGCGCGGTGTGGATGCTGATGACCGCGAGCACCGTCGGCCTGCTCGCCCTCGCCGAGCCCGTGGTCCGGGTGCTCTACTTCTCGTTCTCCGCGACCGAGGCCACGGCCACCGCCGTCGTGCTCCAGGCCTACGTGCTCGGCCTGCTGCCCTACGGCCTCGTCAAGATCCTCGCCCCGGTGTTCTACGGCCTCGACAAGCCGCGCGTCCCGCTCGCGGCCTCGTTCTCGGCGGTCGCCGTCAACATCGTGTTCAACGCCCTGACCTACCGCCAGCTCGGCGCCCCCGGCCTGGCCCTGGGCACGGCCCTGGGCGCGCTGGCCAACGTGATCGTGCTGCGCCTGAGCTTTCGTCGGGTCGTCGGCCCGCTCCCGGGGGTCGGGCCCAGCCAGCTCGGCGCCATGGTCCTCGCCAACGCCCTGCTCGGGGCCCTGGTCTGGGGGGCATGGTTCGGCGTCGAGACGCTGATCTCCGCCCTCGAGCTGGCCAGGCTCGGGTGGTTCGTGCGCGTCGCGGGCCTGGCCGTGGTCGTGCCCTCGGGCTTCTTCGCCTACGTCGCGGTGCTGCGCGCGACCAAGTACCCCGGCGCGGATCTACTGTGGCGCCTGCCCGCCAAGATCCTCGGCCGCCTGCGTCGCCGCTGAGCGCCCAAAAAAGCAGGCGCGCTACTGCGTGAACACCCGGCTGCCGCCGATCCACACGACTTTCTTCTCGTCGGGGATCACCAGCAGCCCGTCGATCCACAGCCGGTCCCTGGGCAGCCAGGCCACGTCGCTCTCGCCGACCATCGAGACCACGATCTCGGCGCTCTCGCCGAGGGCCTCGGCGACGGAGACCTTCACGAAGCGCTTGCGCCCCCGCTTGCCCTCGCGCAGCTCCCACAGCTGGCCCGAGGACAGATCCAAGAGCAGGAGATCGAGGTGGATGTAGTCGCCCTCGGACTCGCGGCCGGTCAGCAGCAGCCAGCGCCCGCTGGGCGAGGCGCTCTCGAGCACGGCGCAGCTCGAGTCCTCCTCGTCGCACAGTCGCCGCACACGCTCGCCCCCCTCGAGCAGCCAGTGGTCGTCATCGTCCAGGGCAAAGTCCCAGGTCTGCGCCCCGCTGGACGCAGGCGCGGGCGCGGGCGTGCCCTCGATCCATGGCGCGCCCAGCTCGACCTTCTCGCAGGCGCCCGGCAGCGCGTCTCCCTTGCCCTCGCAGGTCTCCTCCATGTCGAGTTCAATCCGCGTCTGGACGCCGCCGGAGCCGAGCTCCACGGCGACCTTCAGGCCGACGTCGGCCATGTTGATGTTGCGATCGAGGAGCTCGAGGCAGGCGTAGGTACCGGTCGCGTCGAGGGCGAAGCCGCCCCGCTCCTGGACGCTCACGGGCTCGACCCAGTCCTCGACGACCTCCCCATCCTCCACGTCATCGCCCGTGGGCATCGTCGAGATCGCGGCACAGCTCGCGTCGAAGCCCACGGGGAGCGCGACGCGGCGCTGCACCTTTCCCTGGGCGCTGAGCACCACCAGCTGGTTGCCGGCCTTCTTGGGCCCAAACACGACCACGCGTCCGTCGGCCAGGCGGCGGGCGTGCTCGCCCCACTTGCTCACGCTGGCGACGCGCTTGCCGTCGAGGTCGTAGGCGCGCAGGCCCTCGTTGGCGACCCAAAAGCGCAGCGGCTCGGGCGGCGGCTCCTCTGGCGTCTCCACCCCGGGCGTCCCCTCGTCCTCGTCCTCGGGCGCCTCCCCCGAGGCGGCGGCCTCTTCGGGTGCGGCGTCCGCTTTGGGCGTGGCCAACTCCTCCGGCGCGGGCGCCTTCGAAGGGGCGGCCACCTCCGCGCCCGCCCCTTGCGCCCCGACCTCGGCGGGGGCGTCCTCTCGCCCGCAAGCCAGGACCATCAACGCGCACGCGAGCAGCCAGGCGCGGCGATGACTCGGGGAGACCCTCCTGCTCATGGTCGACATCGCGCCCAGCATAGACGAGCTCCTGCGGGCGGCCGAGACGCCCCCGCAGTCCTCGCCAGATCACGCTCGCACCGGGCCCATCGGCGCGCTCGAGTCGGGTCCGCGGCGGCGCGCCGCGAGATGCCCCCAGCACGTCAATGCAGCGACAGTGAGCCTCACTTCCGGAAATACACCGGGCCAGGCACGACGAGCAAAACCTCTCGCCACGGCGGCGAGATGGCTCAATCGCGCGACCATGTCAGCCGTGAGGGCGCCACGGGTATCGCCGCGTCGGATGACAGCAGCCCCTCGGGGCTCACCTGGCGCTGGCGGTTGTCGCCCCAGCCCGCGCAGCTGGCCCTGCTATCATCGTTCACCGCGAGCCCCCGAGAGGCCCACCATGGACAGCCGAGCCCCCGACCGACAGCCCTGGCGCGAGACCCTGCTCGCCCGCAGCCCCGGCCTGCGCCGACACCCCCGCGGCCGCGAGCTCGCCGAGATCGCCGGGGCGGCCCTCGAGGCGGTCGACCCCCTCGCCTGCGTCCACGCCCACACCCACCTGCTGCCCAAGCCCAAGGGCGCGGCGGCGGCCGTGGTCGGCGAGTATGTCTTCGACCTCGCCGCCGATCCCCAGGCCCCCGGGCCCGCCGAGCACGGGCGGATCTGGATCGTCGGCGCGGGCAAGGCCGGGGCCGCCATGGCCGGCGCCCTGGTCGAGCGCTTCGCCCCCCACGTCGCCGGGGGCGTGGTGATCACCAAGCACGCGGGCGCGGCCGACCCTGCCCTCGCGCCCCCCGAGCTGGGGCCTGTCGAGCAGCTGATCGGCGATCACCCGATCCCCGGCCAGGCGAGCGCTCGAGCCAGCGCCCAGCTCCGCGCCCTCGCGCCCCGGGTGGGCCCCCGCGACCTCGTGCTCTGCCCGATCTCCGGCGGCGCCTCGGCCCTGCTCTGCGACCCCCTGATCCCCCGCGAGCAGCTCGCCGCCCTCGTCGAGCACCTGCTCGCCCGCGACGTCTCGATCCACGCGATCAACCGCCTGCGCCGCCGCCTGGATCGCCTCAAGGCCGGCGGCCTGGCCCGGCTCTTCGCGCCGGCCACCGTCGTGGGGCTGATCCTCTCCGACGTCGTTGGCGACGACCCCGCCCTGGTCGGCTCGGGGCCCACGGTCTACCCCGACGCAGGCGACCAGCCCCAGGCCTTCGCCGAGCTGCTCTCGACCCTCGCGCCGGCGCTCGCGGAGCTCCCCGCGGCGCTCCGCCGCGCCATCGAAGACGCCCCGGCGCCCGCGAGCGCCCCCGTGGATCCACACACCGGCCTGGCCCAGCAGGTCCACCAGGTGCTCGTGGCCCGCAACGGCGACGCCCGCGAGGCCGCGTGTCGAGTCGCCCGCGAGCGGGGCCTCGACGCCGTCGTGCTCCTCCCCGCCCTCGACGGCCAGGCCCGCGCGGCGGGGCGTCGCCTGGGCGAGCTGCTCGTCGACATGCCAGACGACCTGCCCGTGCGCGCGCCTGCGTGTCTCGTCACCGGCGGCGAGACCACGGTGGACCTGGCGCATGGCCAGCTCGGCGGACCCAGCCAGCTCGGCGGGCGCAATCAGGAGCTCGCCCTCGCCGCGGCCTGGCCGCTCGCCGAGCTCGACGACGATCAGGCCGCCCTCTTGACCCTGGCCACCGACGGCGAAGACGGGCCGACCGACGCCGCTGGAGCCATCATCACGCCCTCGACCCTCGCCCGAGCGCGTGCCGCCGGCCTCGACCCCGAGCGAGCCCTGCGCGAGCACGACAGCCACGCGCTCTTCGACACGCTCGGCGACCTCCTGCGCACGGGCCCCACGGGGACCAACGTCTGCGACCTCGCCCTGCTCTTGCGCTCGCGCTAGCGAACTCCCGAGCAGGGCCTCGCCCTGTCTCGTCCAAACACATCTTCGCGAAGGAGAAGCGCATTTGCGCACACTTCGCAAGCCGCGTCTCCTCCCGGCCACGACGACCCCCCAGGCCGGCCAGGGTGCGCCCGCACAACCTTCGGGCACATCCCAGCGCCCCCTCGCCCCCGCCCTGATAGCATCCACCCGTGGCCAATGACGCCGAGCTCTTCGACGCCTGGTCCGCCGGCGATCAACACGCTGGCGCCGAGCTCTTCGATCGCCACTTCTCCGCCATCGCTCGCTTCTTTCGCAACAAAGTCAGCGACGACTTCGAAGACCTCGTCCAACAGACCTTCACCGCCTGCCTGGAGGCCCGCGAGCGCTACCGCAAGGCGAGCAGCTTCCGCACCTTCTTGTTCGGCATCGCCAACAACGTGCTGCGCGAGCACCTGCGCCGACGCAGCCGCAACCGCCTCGATCCCATGGAGAGCAGCGCCTACGACCTCGAGCCGGGGCTGTCCACGGCCTTCGCCAAGGCCCGGGAGCAGCGCCTGCTCGTCGAGGCCCTGCGGCGGATCCCCCTCGAGCATCAGGTGATCCTCGAGCTCTTCTACTGGGAGGAGCTCTCGGCCCGCGAGGTCGGCGAGGTCCTCGAGCAGAGCGAGTTCACGATCCGCAACCGCCTGCGCCGGGGCAAGGAGCTGCTGCGCCGCTCGCTGAGCGAGCTGGCCGAGAACCCCGAGGAGCTCGAGAGCACCTGGGACGGCCTCGAGCGCTGGGCCGAAGAGGTCCGCGGCGCGCTCGAGTGAGCCCCGCGAGGGTCCGAGAGCGTCGGTCCGGGTCGAGGGCCCTTCGAGTCCTCTCGCACGCTCTAGCCAGAAGGCTCGGCGCGCACCGTCATGGGCATGGCCCAGACCGCCACAGGCTCGAACATGCGCTCGAGCGCGACATCCACCGCCGCCGGCTCGCGCTCGAGGCCCGCAGTGGGCTCGCTGGCGAAGACCTCGAGGCCGAGGTCCTCCGTGGAGACCACGAAGTAGAAGGTCTCGGACCCCGGTCGGTGGGGCGCGGGCGCAGGCCAGGTCGAGAACACCCCGCGCTCCGTCCCTGCGGTCTCGCCTGGCTCCTCGGGGCGAAGATCCTGGGTCGTTCCAGACGCGGTGTGGAGCAAACGCGCGAGCCCGTCCGCGCCGACGTTGACGATCGACACGGCGTGGATACCCCCGGTGTAGTACTCGAGACAACGCATGCCAGCGTCGAGATGCGCGGCCGCCAGGGGGAACGTGCGAGACCCCGCCTCCCCCGCGGCGCTGGCCCGGAGCCAAAAGTCCATGGTCTCGGGCGGCCTCGGGAGCGCCGCGCAGGCCCGCTCGAAGCTGCGCGCGCGCGCGAGGGCCTCGAGCTGGGCGAGCTGACCCGCGACGCGCTCGGGGAGCGCGAGGCCGACTTTGTCCGGCCCGCGCAGCCCCGGCTGCCCGTCTCGTGCGCACAGCTCGAGCAGCTCCTCGCCCCCGCCCTCACAGCGCCACTCACGGAGCCAGACCGAGGCACGCACGGCCGCGCGCAGCTCGGTGGCGAACGCCCCCTCGCCGGTGATCCGCACTGGTGTCGGTCGCGCTCGTCTGCTCAGCACCGCGCGCAGGATCGTCCACGGCTCGCAGTCAACCAACACATCCGTCGCCAGGTCGGCCCGCGCCGCCTCGACCGCCTCGATCCTCGCCCGAGCGGCTCGCTCCCCAGTCCGCAAAGACAGCAGCTCGAGCTCGTCGCCGCAGGCCAGGCCATGCAGCGCGCCGGCCATGAGCCGCACCCGGCCCCTTGTCCCGACCAGCGCCTCGAACTCGCGGGAGGTGTCGTGAAGCTCGGTGCCAAACACCCGGCGGCCCCTCGGGCCGATCAGCACGGGCCGCTGGCGGAGGTTGAGCGGAGCGAGCTTGCGCCTCACCTTCGCCCTGACCAGGGCAAAGAGCGACCCCCAGCAGATGGCGGCGCCTCGCGTCTCGCGGATGGCCTCGACCAGCGCCCAGGTGAACACGCCGTTGTTTCGGCCCTCGTCGAGCTCGTGGGATCTTCGACACTCGCTCGCGGCGGCGACGACGATCGGACCGCCCCGCCGCGGCCCCGGCTCGAGCGCGCCAGTGAGCCGCCCCGACCAGCGCTGCTCGCCCCGCAGCGCCTCGGGCACGAAGAAGGTGTGCACCTCGGCCGGGGAGCGCCCGGCGTTCTTGGCCGGGAGAGCGAGCAGACCGCCCGCATAGCAGCACTCGAAGATCACGGTGAGGTTGGGGCAGCGCTCGCCGAGCGCCCCCAGGATCTCGCCGAGCTCCACGTCGAGCACGCCGGCGAAGTGCCCACGACGCGCGCTGTGCGGGCCGGTGTCGGGGACCAGGTAACGCCACTCGCGAAGCGGCTGACGCTCGCCACCGATCTCGCCGTCGAAACGCGCGATACCAGCGTGGCCCGTGTAATACACGAGCGCGACATCATTGGTCTCCACGCGCCCTGCGAACGCACGCAGCTCGTGGAGAATGAGCTCTCGCGTGGTCCCTCCCGAGCGCCGCGTGATGCCCTCCTCGGGCGAAAACCCGAGCTCCACGAGCAGCGCCTGGACCAGGTCGAGGTCGGCCTTGATCCCTTTTCGCTGATGCCTGGATCCACCAATGATGAGCGCCCGCTTCATCTCAGCTTCGATCTGGACCAACGACGATCGGCTTGATCTTGATATAGATCTGCTTGGACTTTTCACGCGCCGCGGCCCCTTCTTCACAGACCGCGGAGAAGGTCAGCGTCTCGTAGGACTCCTCGATGTAGTGGTCATACTCCGTCCACGCATAATTGCCCTCACCGCGGCTCCACACCGCCTGCTCGGGGAAGGTCCAGCTCGTGCCGGATTGCTCGAAATCATGGATTTCGACGCGAACAGGCAGGGCATCCACCTCGATATCGAGGGTCGTGATGATCTCGCCAGTGTCCCGAATCGGAGCGATCTCGAGGGACTCGTCCGTGGAAGAGTCGTTTTGGATAATCCGCCCCGTCAAACGGGTGGCACTGAGAAGCTCGATGGTGGTCGACATGTTTGTTCTCCTGTAGCGATACGCTGCGTATTCAGTGGGAGATGTCACTCATATGTTCTCTCCCCATCTCGCGTAGGGGTGGTGAGGACCCACACGAAACCATGATTAGGGTTCGCGATGAACGCGCAACCGACACGCCCAACCACTCGAACGATGTCAGCGCCACGCGCAGCTCGGCCTGGGGGATTGCAAGACCGGCCGCGAGGGTGGGAGTCTGGGAAGGGCAGGATCGACGCGTGACGACGAAAGGGGACCATCTTTTTGGAGTTCGCGACGCTCCAACATTGCCGACACCCGATCCCCCCGAAGAGCACGAGTCCATCGATCTTCGCTACGAGCTCGAGGCGCTGCGCCTGAGCCTCGGCTTGACGGATCAGCCGGATCCCGTGCGCGTCGACGAGAGCGGCCGCTTCGAGCTCCGCGCCGAGCTCGGGCGGGGAGGCATGGGGACCGTCTACGAGGCCTACGACACCGAGCTCGACTGTTCGGTGGCCCTCAAGGTGGTCGGCGCGATCTCTGCGGGCCGCGAGAAGCTGCAAGAGCGGCTGCTGCAAGAGGCCCGCGCGCTCGCACAGATCGAGCACGACAACGTCGTGCGCGTTCGGGACCTCAGGACCGCGGTGTCTGGCGAGCTCTTCATCGCGCTGGACTATGTCCGCGGGCCGACGCTCCGCACGTGGCAGCGAGACCGCAAGCGCGAGGAGATCATCGACGCCTATATCGGCGCGGCTCGAGGTCTGGCGGAGGCGCACGAGGTTGGCGTGGTCCACCGCGACTTCAAGCCCGACAACGTCCTGTTCGACACCAAGAAGGGCCGCCCCGTGGTCGTCGACTTCGGCCTCGCCGGTGGGGTCGTGGACGCGACGCGAGCGCCCCACGGGCTGCTCTCGCCGGTCGAGTCGACGGGGCTCGGGACCCCCGAGTACATGGCCCCCGAGCAGCACCGACAGCCAGCTGATGCGCGCTGTGATCAGTACGCGCTGTGCGTCTCCATCTGGGAGGCGATCGACGAAGCGCGGCCCTTTGCGAGTAACCGCGGCCCGGACCAGGAGCTCCCCCCGCCTCCCTCCGGGATGCCGTGGTGGCTGTATCGCGCGCTCGCCAGGGGCCTCGCCTACGAGGCCCGAGACCGCTTCCCGGACATGCACGCGCTCATCCGTGCCCTCGACAAGGGCCGGCGACGGACCAAGTACGTTCGGCGCGGAGGGCTGACCGCGAGCACGACCGCGCTCGGCGCGTGGCTGATCCTCCAGTTCGCCATACCTCGGCCCTGCGACGCCGCCAGCGAGCCGCTGGACGCGGTGTGGAACGACGCGCTTCGCGGTGAGGTCCACGGCGCGCTCACCTCCCTGGACGTGGACTGGTCCGCGCAGGCGGCCGACCACGCCATCGAGACGATCGACGCGGCCGCGGCGTCGTGGTCACGTGAAGCCGACGCCATATGCGAGGCGAGCGTGGGCACCGAGCGAAGCGCCACGGTCGACCGCAAGGCCGCATGCCTCGACGGCTGGCTCGAGCGCATCGGCGCGACGGTCGAGCAGCTGCGCGCGGGAGACGAGGAGCTGGCCTTGCACCTCATGGAGGTGCTCGAGCCCCTGGTCGTGAGCGAAGACCTGTGCCGGCTCCCGCCCCCCGTGATCGAGCCCGACGTCCGCCGGCTGCTGACCGAGTCGGAGCTCGCAGAACATCTCCGCGACCTCGACGGCGCGCAAGACAAGGCACGACGCGCCATCGAGCGCGCCGACCTAGCCGCCCCTTGCGTGCCCGGCAGCGATCGTTCGTTCGCGGCCGCGGCCGCCCACTTTCGCCTCGGCCACGTGCTCGGGACGCGAGAGCGCTGGGATGAAGCGAGGGCGGAGCTCCGCGCCGCGACGGACCACGCGCTGGCTTGCAGCGACGTCTGGACGACCTTCGACGTTCGCGCATACCAAGCCGGCTACGTCATCCCGCAAAGCGGCGCTGCGAGCGTGCTCGCAACGAGCATGCTCGCGGACGCGGACGCCCTCCTGCTGCCATCCGCAGGCGTGGACAGCACGAGCTTGCGCCGCGCTCAGCTCGAGCGGATGGCGGGGCTGCAGCTGATCGCCAGTGAGCCGCCCGACTACCCCAGGGCGATCGCCGCCTTCGAGCGCGCCCGAGCGCGCCTCGAGGCCACCCCCCACGCGCCCCTCCCTCGCCTGATCGACATCAACAACAACCTCGGCACGGCCTTTCAAGCGGTCGGTCGGCTCCGCGAGGCCGAGCAGGCCTATCAGCGCGCGACCGATCTGCTCGCGGACGCGATGGGGCCGAGCTACCCGAGCACGAAGGGCGCGCAGGCGATGGTCGACCTCAACCGCGGGCTGATCGCCCTCGAGCAAAAAGACCTCGCGCGGGCAGGGCGCTTGTTGTCGAAGTCCGTGGCAAACGGAGATCCTCTCGTGGTCGTCCGCGCCTGGACCGGCTGGCTTCAGGTCCGGCTCGAGGCGGGCCTCGCTCGCAACTCGGGCCCGCTCGCCCGCCAGTTCGTCGACTGGCTGAGGCGCCGAGACGCGCTCCCCTTGCACCTGCGCGCCGCAGGCCTGACGACCGCCGGCCAGGTGCTGATGCTGGCGAGCATCAGCGAGGCGGGTGAGATCGATGACCCCGGCGCCTTCGAGGCCGGCGTCTCCCTGTCCGAGGCCGGGCTCTCACTGTGGAGTGCGCACGACCCCACGCAGGTCCCCGTCGCGTCTTACATCCTCGCCTCGTGCCTGTACGAAGCAGGTCGCTACACCGAGGCCCGCGCCCTCCTGGGTCCGCTGCTCACGCAGAAATCCGAGGAACCGTTTCAAAACTTCGTTCGCGACCTGGACGAGAAGATCGAGAGGGCGAGCGAAGCCAAGCTCGCGGGCGCCGACGCGAAGACTCCTCCCAGCCGCGCCCCCTGACACGGGCGCGCGACGCGAAGCCGTGCACACCTCCCCTCGCTCCCAGCTGTCCCGTGCTAGCCTCCCTGCGATGGATCGGGAGGACTTCGAACTCCTGCAACAATGGGTCGAGGGCGAGCGCCGTGCCGGAGACCGCCTCGTGAAGCGCTACCACAAGGGTATCGCGCGCTTCTTCATGAACGCCGTAGGGGATCAAGAGCGGCGCGACCTCACGAATGAGACCTTCATGCGCCTGTGCTCGGCCCGCCATCGCTTCAGCGGGCGCTCGAGCTTCCGCTCGTTCCTCTATGGCATCGCGCGTAACGTGCTCAACGAGTTCCTCCGCCAAAAGTACCGCGACGGGGAGTTCGATCCGCAGCTCCACACCATCGAGGACACCGGGCAGCTGTCCATCTCGCGCCTGATCTCCGAGCTCGTCCGCAAGGAGGTCGCGATGAAGTGCCTGCGGGAGCTCCCCGTCGAGACCAAGCAGATGATGGAGCTCTACTACTGGCACGACATGACCGCCGATGAGCTCGGGCAGATGTACGGCGTCCCGGCGGCGACGGTCCGCACTCGCCTCCACAGCGCGCGCAAACAGCTGCAAAAGATGATCGCCAAGCACCAGCCCGACATCTCGAGCCTCGACATTGATCAGCAGCTCGAGACGCTGCGCAGGCTGCTCGGGTTCGGGCCGCAGAAGATGGACGAGCAGGCGGGCGAGTAGCCGGCTCACCCGGCGCTGCGCCAGAGCACGACCAGGGTCTTGTCGTCGTCGCTGAGGCCCTCGAAGGTCGGACCCAGGAGCTCGTCACACAAGGCCTGCATCCCGTGCTCGGGGGTGTCCGAGTCCGCGGCTGCGGCGTGGACGTGCTCGACGACCTCGTGCTCCCCGTCGCGGGCGTATAGATAGGCGCGCTCGAGGCCGTCCGTGAACACACACACCCCCTCGACCTCCTCGAAGCGCCCGTGGTCCCAGCGCGCGCGCCAGTCGGCCGTGGTCAGCGGGGTGACGTACCTGCTCGCCCGCGCCGGCGCCGTGGCCACGGACCACTCCCCGCCCCTGGCGATCACGATCCCGCCGTCGCCGATCCGCGCGGTGTAGAGGCGGCCGCCCCGAAACACGGCGAGCAACAAGGTGCAGGCCAGGTCCTCGAGCAGGATGCAGCGGCCCTGCGCGTAGCTTTCGAGTCTGCGCCGCGCTGCCGACAGCGCCCCCTCGAGCGGCGGCTCCACGTCCAGCTCGCAGGCATTCATGAGGTAGTCGATGGCCGCCATGGTGCTCAGCCGCGCGCCGATGTCGGCGCATCTCGACGAGCCGACGCCGTCGGAGACGGCGATCAGCACCTGACCATCTCGCAGCACGACGCAGCGATGCGCGTCTTCACAGCGAACGCCCGCGGCGCGATGCCTCCGCCCGCGCACCGTCGCGGCGCTGAGCCCCACGCGCGCGTCGCCAAAACAGGCCGTGTAGGGGACATCGTCCCCGGCGGGGACCTGCCCTTGGCGGTCCAGGGCGCCAAAGCTGTCGTAGACCGCCAGCGGATCACGTGGTCGAGCAGACCGTCTAGAGCCCCTCCCCCGCCACCGCAGCCACCTGGCCAAGACAGCGGCGAGGGCGGACACCAAGGTGGCGAAGATCCACCAGGGGTGCCCCCCCCTCTCCCCTGCCCGAGTCAAAGAGGTGCTCGCGGCTGTGTCGGCTTTCACCATGGGCGCCGACCTGAGGTTACCAATGCGCTTGGATCGTTCATGGAAAAGTCGCGGGCCTGGCGGAGCGCGGTGAGTCCGAGGCCCCTCGAGTCGCGCCCCCGCGCCCTCAGTGTGCCTCGCTCAGCCGCGCCAGCACCTCTTTGCGACGCCTCGCCTCGCCCCCGCCGGCCAGCGCCAGGCTCCAGGCGTCGCGACACATCCGCGAGAGCTCGGCGTCGACCAGCGCATCTTCACCGCGGGCGGCCAGCGCCCGCCGACACCCCCCGAGCAGGGCCTCGCTGCTCGCCAGGGCGGCCAACGAGCAGCTCCTGGCCGCCCGTGGATCCGCCGCCAGGAGCTGCTCGAGGCCCGCGTAGCCGAGGTAGCGGCTGCTCTCCAGGCCGAGCGTGAGCTCGACGAGCTCGGGCCCCAGGGCCTGGCCGCGCTCGCCCGCGCCGCCTGCCAGGGCGCGCGCGAGCACGGCCTCGAGCAGGGCGACGGCGACCAGCGAGGAGCAGGCCCAGGTCATCGCCGCGACGTCCTCGAGCGCGCTGCGAGCCCGACCGCGCGGGCCGAGCAGCTGCTTTGTCTCCAGGCGCACGCCGCCAAAGTCGAGCCAGGTGCTCGGGCAGCTGCGCGCGCCGAGCTTGTCGAGCATCGGCCCGCAGCGCAGGCCCGCGCAGGGCAGATCGACCACGAACAAGCTGAGCTTGTCGCCCCCGGCCTCGGGATCGCGGGCCGGGAGCAGCACGAAGCTCGGGCCCTCGGCGCCGAGCACATGATCCAGCTGCCCGGCGAGCACGAACTGCCCGCCGCGAAAGCGGGCCGTCACCTTTCTCGTCAGGGGATCATGGGACAGGCCCGACAGCGAGACCGCGCAGCGCTCCCCCGCCAGCGCGGCGTCGAGCAGCTGCTCGCGGCGCTCCCCCTCGGTGAGCTCGATGGTCGCGCGCAAGAACGCGACCTGGGCGATCATCGCCGCCGCCAGGCCGCCGTCGCCACATCCGAGCACCACGCCCTCGAGGGCCGCCGCCAGGTCCCACCAGCTGCGGCCCTCGCCGCCCTCCGCCGCGGGCACGCACATTCGCCACAGGCCCTCCTCGCGCAGCCCCTGCCACGCGTCCACGTCGAAGCGACCCGCCCCAAAGTGGTCCGCGACCCGCGGCGCGATGTGCTGGCGGGCATGATCGACATAGCGCTCCCGCAGCGCACGCTGCTCCACTGTCCACGACATTCGCACCACAGTCGATGTATGGGTGAAGCATCGCGCTGTCCAGAGAATATGCACATATGTGCAAAGATAGACCCACCTGCGACGAGCCGCGTCGAGGTGGGTCCGGTGCTCGGGCGCGCAGGCCCGCGGGCGAGAGCTGGGCTCAGCCCTTGCTGCTGAAGTAGCGCTCGACGGCCTCGATGAAGCGATCGGGCACGTGCTCGAGGGCCACGCCGATGTTGTACATCTCGCCCTCGGCGGGCTCGCAGCGCGCCACTCGAGCGACCAGCGACTCGACGATCTCACCGTCGAGGTCGAGGGTCAGCTGGAGCCGCGAGCCGACCTCGACGGACCGAGGGATCAGCAGCAGCAGGCCCTGCACGCTCATGTTGAGGGTCTTGGCCAGGCCCTCCTCGTCCTTGATGTGGTCTGGACCCGGCTCGTAGTGGGCGTAGCTGACCAGGATTTGATGCTCGACGCGGGCGAAGTTGCGGCGGTTGTCCATGGGCGGGGGCAGTATTGCACACGGATCGGGCCGCCTGGCCCAGCGCGGGTCAGCCTCGCTCTCGACGCAGCTGAACGAGGCCCTGGGCCGGCTGCGCGGGGCCCTTCGCGGCCTCCGGTGCCGATTTTTCGCCCTCGTCATCCTGCGCGAGGCCGAGCAGCCGACGATCGAGCAGGTGGCTGGGGTGGACGTTGCGCAGCGCGTTGAGCATCACCGCGCGCACGTGAGGGTTGTCCTCGGCCATGGTCGAGATCAGCCCGCGCATTTTTTCGCGGCGCAAATTGTCCTGGGAGCCGCACAGGTTGCAGGGCAGGATCGGGTAGCCGGCCCACGCGGCGTGCTCGATGATGTCCGCCTCCGCGCACTCGATCATCGGCCGGATGACCTCGAAGCGGCCGTCGTCGGTGGTGTAGCCCGCGGGCATGGCCTGGAGCTTGCCAGCGTAGAACAGGTTCATGAGCAGGGTCTCGAGGCTGTCGTCGCGGTGGTGACCCAAGGCGATCTTGTTGCAGCCCAGGCGCGCCGCCGTGGTGTAGAGCACCCCCCGGCGCAGGCGCGAGCACACCGCACAGAAGGCCTTGCCCGCGGGGGTCTGGTCGACCACCGTGGTGTAGGTGTCCTCGCGGACGATCTCGAAGCCCACGCCCGTGCGCGCCGAGAAGGCCTCGAGCCAGGCCAGCAGCGGCGCCCCGTCGTAGCCCGGCTGGACCTGATCGATGTGGACCGCCGTGATCCCAAAGTCGACCGGCGCGCGCTCGCGGGCTTCGACCAGCAGCTCGAGCAAGGTGTAGCTGTCCTTGCCGCCGGAGACCGCGACCATCACGTGGTCGCCCGCGGCGATCAGCCGGTAGTCGGCGATGGTCTTGCCCATCGCCCGCCGCAGGCGCTTGCTGGCCAGGGGCGGGCGGCCGCGGGCGTCGCGGGGAGTGGGGGCTTGGCCAGAGCTGCCGTCCATCCCCGGTTTCTAGCAGACTGCCCGCAAAGATGAAGGCGCGCGCGCCTCCCCCTGCGGAGCTTCGCCCGGAGGGGGAGTGTCCTGGAGCGCGAGTCGGGAGGCTCAGGCCGGGTCGTCGTGGAGCTTCATCGAGCCGACATAGTCCAGCTTGCCGACGGAGACCCCGGCCATGCGCAGCAGCGCGTAGGCGATGCTCACGTGGAAGTAGAGGTTGGGCAGCGCGAACTCGCGCAGGTAGTCGTCGCCACGGACCCACTTGCCGGGCAGGAAGTGCAGCCGGACCTCGCGGGCCTCTGCGCCCTCGAACGCTTTGGCTTCGACGCCCTCGAGGAAGGCCGCGGTCTTGGCCAGACGCTCGCGCAGCTGGTCCAAGGTGGTCTCATCGTCCGGGAAGCTCGGCGCCTCGACATCGGTGAGCCGGGCCACGGCGAACTTCGCCGTGTCGGAGGCCGCCTGGATCTGGAAGCTCAGCGGGCGCATGTCGGGGGCGAGGGAGAAGCCCACGAAGCTGTCCGGGGCGCAGCCCTTGGCCTCAGCGAAGGCCGCGGCCTTGGCCAGCATCCCCTCGAGGTTGCGCAGCATCTTGGACATCTGGACGACGACTTGCTCGTGCATGGCGGTGGCGGTGGTCATGTGCGCGCAGCGTATCAGGGCAGGTCGCGCGTCTGACCTTGCACCGTGATCGTCAGCTTGCGCCCGTGGGCGCCGTGGCGGTGCTCCCACAGATAGATCCCCTGCCAGGTCCCGAGCGGGACGCGGCCGCCGCTGACCGGGAAGGTGATCGCCGTCTGGGTCAGCACGCTGCGCACGTGGGCCGGCATGTCATCGGGGCCCTCCTCGGTGTGACGAAAGAGGGGGTCCCCATCTGGCACCAAGCGCGCCGCGAAGCGCTCGAGGTCGCGGCGGACCTCCGGGTCGGCGTTCTCGCACACGATCAGCGAGGCGCTGGTGTGGTGGATGAACACGTTGCACAGCCCCAGGCGGATACCCGAGGCGTCGACCACCCCCTGGACGCGGGCGCTGATGTCGAGGGTCCCCCGGCCCGAGGTGGCGATGGTCAAGGTCTTGGCCCAGGTGTGCATGACTTCCCCCGCTCGCTCAGTCGCCCTTGGGCAGCTCGATCTTCGGGCCGGTCTGATACTGGGCCTTCCACTCGGCGTAGGGCATGCCGTAGACGACCTGCTCGCGGACTTCGTCGAGCTCGAGCGCCACGCCGCGCTCGGCCGCGGCCTCGCGGTACCACTTGGACAGACAGTTGCGGCAAAAGCCCGCGAGGTTCATGAGGTCGATGTTCTGGACATCGGTGCGCGCTTGCAGGTGAGCGACCAGGCGGCGGAAGGCTGCGGCCTCGATCTCGGTGCGGGTGGCGTCGTCGCTGGCGGACATGCGGCCCAGCCTAACGCCTGTCCCACGCGCCGTGAATCGGCGCCGACCATGGCTCAGGCCCCCGCGAGCTGGCGCAGCTCGAAGTCCGGCGAGACGTCTTCGAGCGCACGAACGAGCAGCTCCTGCTCGAGGCTGGAGCCCTCGGCCACGATGAGCAAGACCGGCCCCTCATCGACGAGGCTGCGCAGCACCTTCACGGCCTCGAGGTTGTCCAGGTAGTGGCGTTCGAGGCGCTCGCGGTAGCGCACCGCGTCCCAGGTCTCCCCGGCAAAGCGGTTGGACAGCGCCGCGAGGTGCAGGTAGCCGGCGCCCAGCGCCTCCGCGCGCTGAACCAGCTCTCGCCTGCGCAAGCCGAGGCGTAAAAAAGAGGGCGCGACACGCAGGTCGACGATCTGCCGGACCTGAAGCTCGCGGAGCAACGCGTCCAGGCCATCCACCTCGAGCACAGCGACCGTCGCGCAGATCAGCGCTCGCCGCGGGGGAGCCATCCCGGGGAGGCCCAACTGCGCGCTCGCTGGCGCGCTCGCTGGCGCGCTCGAGGGCGCCTCTGCACGCAGCCGCGGTGAGCGCCCGCCATCAATCACCCGAAGGCTCGGCTGGTCCTTGCGCTCCGTCATCGCCTGCCCCCTTTCTTAGCGCAGAGTCGACCGTCCTCGCCAGCTCTTCTTCAAGCTGCAAGAAGCTACGCATGAGCACGCGGTCCGAGTGGGCTGGACCCTGCGCACCAGGCAACGAGAAGCCGCCTTCGTCCTTGAGCGGACGACGCTTCTCGAACAGGGCAGAGAACCTTCGCGGCGCGACCCCGCTGAAGAGCCGAAACACGACACGGGGGTCGTCATCCCCGCCGCCCGATGTCGTGACCTCCCGGATCGCGTCGGCGTGCAATTCGAGGGCGAGGCTCTTGTCGTAGGGCTCGATGTAGACGACCTGCGAGAGACCCGACGCGACGATGTGGCGCGCGCAACTATGGCATGGGTAGGTGGTGCAGTAGAGCGTCCCGCAGGTAGGTACCGCAGTCCCAGCACGGGCCAAGGTCAGCAAGGCGTCCATCTCGGCGTGGATCGCCCTGGAGAACTCGATCAAGTCTCGGACGCGAGTCCGCTCGAGCACCTCTTGAACTCGCTGGGGAGTCGCGGTCTCGGTCAACGCCTGCGAGCGCTTCAGCTGCTCGAAGATCTCGGCGTATATCTCGCGCTTCTTGCGGTCGTTGCGGCAGTGTGGTCGCCCGAGCTCCCCCTCCCACTCGAAGCAGCGTCGACTGGTCTTCTCTTCGTCATCGAGGCCACTCTCCGTGTAGAGCCCCCCTCCTGGAGCGGGCGGATCATTGGTCCCAGTCGCCAGCAACTCACCAGCGCCGTTGGTGATCGCCGCGCCCACTTGCCGCGACATGCACGAAGAACGCAGCGATGCCGACCACGCGGCGTGCATCCCCCTCTCGTCACGCGTCGGTCGAATGACCTTCGATCCCGTCACCGCCTGCAAGAAGCGCTCGAGCGGCTCACCGAGCATGTCTGCGTCCTGCCCCGCGTCATTGGCCACGAAAAAGTCTGCACGATGCAGGGTCTTGCGGACCTGTTGACCGTGCCCTGCCCCGGAGGACGCATCTCTCTCCATCAACTCCCGGATCTTGTCTCTCTCGGGCTCTTGCTTGAATTTGAGCCGAAGGCGGCGCAAGCGCTCCTCCCGACTACACAGTACGCCGATCAGATAGAAGCCCCGCCCATAGACCGCGCGAAGGAGCTCGATCTCCTGGGGGTGCTTGAGCGAGTCCAGGACAAAGACCCTCGTCCCCTTGGTGCTTTCTTCACGCCGCTCGTAGATCTGCTTGATGGCCAGGCCCGCCACGAAGTTCCCGCCGTAGGCCGCACGCAAGCGATCGCCCTCGTCTTGGAGCGAGACACTCTCCGCGACCCTGCCATCTCGGGAGCGCTCGAGTCCGCCCTGCTCCGCCAAGAGGTCCGAGAGTTTGATCCGATGGATGTCTGCGAAGCCCAGACCTCCGAGCTGCTCGACGAGGGCTGCCCCAACCGTGCTCGAGCCTGACCCCACGTAGCCCGTGACACCGAACACCAGATCGTCGGTCTCCTGCGCTCGAACTTCATCGCCCAGGAGGTCTTCTCTCGACCCTCGGGATGGCACCGTTGGCAACCTTCTCGCTAGCTGACCCATGCACTCTTTTTATCACGACCCCCGAGCACCCACCGCCGCCCTCTCCCGCAGGTGGCCCAGATACCGACCACTCCCCCCTTCGGCCTGATAAAATCCCCCCATGCCCAGCGCCCGCGAGTACGCCGACGCAGAGACCTACCTCCAAGGTGCCTTCACCCCCGAGTTGAAGGAACACGACCACGGCGAGCTCGCCGTCATCGAGGGCGAGCTCCCGCGCTCCTTGCGTGGCGTGTTCACGCGCAACTCGAGCAACCCCAAGTTCGATCCGCCGCGGCCCTACCACTGGTTCGACGGCGACGGGATGATCCACGCCGTCGAGTTCGAAGATGGGCGCGCCCGCTACCGCAACCGCTGGGTGCGGACGAAGGGGCTGGCGGCCGACGAGGCCGCGGGCCAGGCCACGCGCACGGGGCTGCTCGCTCGCCCCGACCTCGGCCACCCCGAGGGGCCCTACAAGAACACCGCCAACACCGATCTGATCGTCTGGCAAAACAAGCTGCTCGCGCTGTGGTGGCTCGGCGGCGGTCAGGCCTACGCGCTGAGCCTGCCCGAGCTGGCCACCGAGGGGCCGTGGACGCCGCCGGGGACGATGACCGCCCACGCCAAGGTCGACCCCCACGGCGGAGACCTGGTGTTCATCGACTACGCCGACGCGCGCCCGCCCTTCTTGACCCACGGGGTGCTCACGGCCGCGGGCGAGCTGCGGCGCACGCCCATCGAGCTCCCGGGGCCGCGGCCGCAGCACGACCTGATGCTGACCGAGCGCTTCAGCGTGCTGCTCGACGTGTCGATGTTCGCCGACCCGGTGGCCCTGGCTCAGGGCAAGGTCCGCATGCGCTTCTTCCCCGAGGTGCCCACGCGCGTGGGCCTCTTCGATCGTCGCGCGGCCTCGCCCGGTGCCCCGCGCTGGTTCGAGCTCCCGCCTTGCTACGTCTATCACTTCGCCGCCGCCTGGGAGGCCCGCGGCCAGGACGGGCGCGAGCAGGTGATCATCGTGGTCTCGCGGATCCGGGATCCGCTGATGTACGACCCCCAGGTCGGCCGCACGCAGCGGGTCGTGCCACACCTGGCCCACCTTCGCCTCGAGCCGCAGCTGGTCCGCTGGACGCTCGACCTCGAGTCCGGCCAGGCCCGCGAGGAGCTCCTCGACGACGCGCTTGCCGAGTTCCCGCGGATCGACGACCGCCGCGTGGGTCGGCCGCCCTCGGCCGTCTATCTCAGCTTGTTCGAGGAGGACGAGATCCTGCGCTTCGCCGGGGTCCGCCGCGTGGGCCTCGACGCCAACGCGACCGTCCACGGGCCGGTGCTCGACCGCCACTATCCGCCCGGCTGGACCGGGGGCGAGGTCTCCGTGCTACCCCTCGACGAAGGCAACGAGGACGAGGGCGAGAGCCTGCTCGCGACCTTCGTCACCGAGGACGCGACCGGGCGCAGCGAGCTATGGCTGCTGCGCGCGAGCACCCTCGAGATCGCGGCCCGGCTGGCGATCCCCACCCACGTGCCGGTCGGCTTTCACACCCGCTGGGTGCCCGGCTCCCAGCTCGGCCCGGCGCCCTCGGGCATGCGCTGATCCAGCCCCGACGAGCCCTCGATCCCAGCCCTCAGCGAGGCCCCGCGCGTGCACACCACCGCCCCCACCGCCCCGGATCTGCGAGAGCCCCAGAGCATCGACGTGCTCGCCGACTGGCTCGAGGCCCGCGGGGATCCCCGCGGCCGCGCCCTCGCCCTCGCGCGCCGCCTCACCCTCTCCGCGCAGGCGGGCGAGGCCCCCGGCGCGCTCTCGGACAGCCTCACCAGCGCCCAGGCCGAGGTCGAGCGCTTCGTCTTTGACCTCGAGCAGGCCCTCGGTGGGCCCGAGCGCCTCGCGGCTCGCTGGTACATGGGCCTGCTGCTCGACGCGACGCTGCTCGCCAACGAGGCCGAGCTCGGCGAGCTCGCTGCCCAGCGCGCCCTCGCCGAGGCGCTGCTCACCAGCGAGGCGGCCGTGGCCTTGACCGCCCTCGATCTCGGCGAGCTCGATCCCGGGGCTGCCCTCCCCGCCCTCGTCGCGGGGCCCCTCCGCCCTGCCCTGCGCGCCCTGACCCTCGGCAACTACCGCGCCAGCCTCGAGGGCCTCGCCGAAGCGGGCGCCGACCTGGCCGCGCGCGTCCCCGAGCTTCGCCAGCTCAGCCTCCGCGGCCCCGGCTGCGCCCTCGACTCGCTGCTCGGCCCCGCGGCCCTGCCTGCGCTCACCCAGCTGCACGTCGACTGCGAGCTCGACCCGCTCCCGCTGCGCGCCCTCGCCAGCGCCCCTCGCCCCGGCCTTCGCCGCGTCGAGCTCCGTCTCGGCGGCCGGCGCTACTTCGGCCTGCCTCGCCCCGAGCCCGCGCCGCGGACCCTCGACGCCCTGCCCACGCCGAGGCCCAAGTGGGCGCCCTGGCTCGCGGCCCTCCTCGTCGGCGACACCCTCCCCGACTGCGAACAGCTCGCCCTGCGGAGCACTGACCTCGTCGACGCGATCCTCGATTCCCTCGCTGCGGGCGCCCTGCTCCCGCGCCTGCGCGTGCTCGACCTGCGCGACTCGGTCCTCGACGAGCCCGCCCTCGAGCGCCTGCTCGGGTGCCTCGGCGCCCTCGCTGGCCTCGAGCGCCTCGATCTCGGCGGCTGCCTGATCGACTCCAGCGCGCGCGCCCAGCTCTCGACCGCGGCCGCCAAGCTCGGCGTCCGCGTCAGCTTGGACCCGGACTCCACCCGAGCTCAGGTGCGCTGGGACACCGCCAACCGCCAGTTTCGTCTGCCCCGGGGCTAGCAACTCACTTCGCCACTCACTTCGCCTCGAGCGCTCGCGCCTGATCCAGCGCCGGGCTGGCCACCTCGAAGCGCGCCTCGAGCTCCTTGCGCAGGGCCTCGTGTCCCGCGTCGTAGATCTCGCGCTCGAGCTGACGGACCAGGTCGGCGCGCACCGCCTCGAAGGGCAGCGGCCCCGGCTCGTAGCGGCCAAAGGACTTGATCACGTAGAAGCCCTTGAGCGAGCCGACGGGCTCGCTGATCTCCCCGGGCTCGAGGGCGAAGGCCACCTCGGCGTACTCGGGGACCATGCGCGCCTTGGGGAACAGGCCCATGTCGCCGCCGCGGAAGGCCCCCGGGCCCTCGGACCACTCCTCGGCGAGGGCGTTGAAGTCGACGCCCGGCTCGAGGGCCTTGGCGCGCAGAGCCTTGGCCCTGCTCAACGCCAGCGCCTGCCAGCGCGCCTTCTCGCCCTCGCTGGCGGCCTCGCGCTGCTCGGGCAAGAGCGGCTGGATCTTCTCGTCGCCCACGCGCGGGCCGTAGGTGAAGAGCAGGTGCGAGGCCCGAATCACCGGCTCGCTGACGACCAGCTCGTCGCGCTGGGCCTCATAGGCCGCGCGCAGCTGGTCCTCGCTGGGGCTGAGCGCTCCGACCCGCGCCTCGAGCAGCGCCCGCTCGCGTAGATAGTCCACGTCCTTGCCCCGGCGGATCTCCTCGCTTTGATTGATCCGCGCCAGCCAGGCCGGCCAGTCCAGGATGTGCAGGCGCTCTTCGGCCTCGAAGGCCGCGAGGTCCTCGGGGCTGACATCGACGCCGCTGCGCTCGGCCTCGAGCTCGAGCAGCACCGACCAGATCAGCCCGTCGATGATCTTGCGGCGCTGCATGGCCTCGAAGGCCCCCGGGATCCGCCCGTCCCCGCGGCGCGCGAGCAGCTTCTCGGCCGTGGGCCGGTAGCGGATCTCGAACTCCCGGCGCGGGATCTCGCGCCCGCCCACGGTCGCGAGGACCTCGGGCAAGGGCGGGAGCTCCGAGGGCAGGGCCTCGGGCGTAGCGACTTCTTTGGGCTCGGGCTCCGCCTCGGCCTGCGCCGGCGCGCTCGGATCCGACGAGCTCTCCGCCGCCTCGGCCTGCTCCGCCCCCGCGGCGCGCTCGCCCTGCTCGCCCTTGCACGAACAAGCGAGCGCGGCGACGAGCAACCCAGGGACGATGACGCGGAGCCTATGGAGCGAGAGCGAGGACACCACAGGCGAATAACCTGCTTGCGGCCCGCTGAAAAGCGGCGGCCCGCTCGGCGTCCTGCGCCAGGCCGCGCCTCACTCGGCGCCGGGGACCTGCGTGTCGATCAGCCCGATCGCGGGGTAGGGGTTGGCGTTGGTGCTGTGGCTCGGATCCGGGAAGTACTCGATCTTCATCTCGGAGTTGAGCAGGAAGAAGTGCGGGAAGGAGTCCCCGCCAAAGCGGCTCAGCACCTTTTGGCCCTCGTCGAGGAAGAGCGGGATGTAGGGATCCCAGTGCGCCTGGAACCACGCCTCGATGTCACCCTCGCTCGGATCCCCGCCGTTCGCGTCCTGGACGACGAAGGTTATCCACCACACGAACAGCCCGTGGACCTTCTCGCGGACCGTGGGATAGATCTCCTGGATCCACTCGTTGTTCGAGTCGTCGTTACCGGCGATCCAGTTGGCGACGTTGTGGCAGGGCGTGCACCACTGCGCCGAGAGATCCATGATGAACACGGCCGGCTGCTTGGTCGAGTTGACCGTGAAATTCGTGAAGTCGTAGACGTCGACCGTGTCGCCGTACTGGTCGAGGAAGACCTCGCGCGGGAAGGACTTGCCCTTTTGCTTGCCCGTGTCCTCCCAGGAGCCCTGATCGAGCTCCTCCTTGTCGGGGTTGTAGGGCCACGAGCCGATGTAGATCCGGCTGCTGGCGTCGAGGGGATCCGTGCCCTCGATGAGCTCCCAGCTGTCCCAGTAGTTGTCGTTGTCGGTGTCCTTACGCAGCGGATCGGTGCCGAGCATCGCCTCCTCTTCGTCGGACAGACCGTCTTGGTCAGTGTCGATGATCTCGCCCGCGGTCTCTTCACCGGTATCGGTCTCGACCTCGTCGGCGCCCTCGTCCTCGCTAGCGGTCTCGTCCTCGCTAGCGGCTTCGTCGTCCCCCGCGGGGCCCTCGTCGAAGCAGCCCGCCAGCGTCAGCGGCAAGAAAAACAACGAGGCGGAGAAGAGGAGATGCTTCGACGTGCTCATGTGACAACCAAACTTGACCAAGCGTCCGGCGCGCGGCCTCGCAAGCATAGACCTGCGCCGAGAACATCGCTGGACATGAGTCTGATCAATATCAGTGAGCATGCCCACGATCTAGTGGGCCGGGCCGCCCATCCGACCATGGCATCATGGCCGCGCTTGGTCATGTTGGCGCGCCTCCTCGCAAAGCTCCGTCTGCACTGGATGACGCTGTTCGCGGCGACCTCCCCGCTGATGTTGGGGTTGGGATGCATCCCCTCCTTCCCCCCCTGCGAGTGCCAAAAAAGCTTCCCCGACTTCGAACTCCTCGACCGCTCGGAGCCCTGCGTCGACTTCGGCTCGAGCGACGACGAGACCGGCGCCGAGGACGAGTCCGACTCGGGCGGCGAGGCCAGCGGTGAATGTGGCTACCCGGCCGGGCCCTACGGCTTCTCCTCCGGCGAGGTGTTCGAAAACCTCGAGCTCTTCGACTGCATGGGCGAGCCCGTGCAGATCGCCGACTACCTGCCCCAAGCCGACAAGCCCGCGGTCCTGACTCGCGGCGTCGTCTTTGGCCTGGGCGCCGTGTGGTGCGACCCGTGCCGCATGGAGGGCGAGGAGTGGGCGGCCGAGCTCGTCGACGAGTGGTCGTCCCAGGGCATCCAGTTCATCCAGGCCCTCGACGAAGGCGCCGCCGGCAGCTCGATGACCCCGGAGATCTGCGCCGGCTGGTCCGCCGAGGTCGTCGACGACAAGTTCCCGATCCTCTACACCCCCGATCAAGGCGCCCTGCGCGCGAAGATCGAGCTCACGCCCGCCGAGCCCATCCCCTTCACCCTGGTCTTCGATGCCAACGCCAACGTCGTGTTTCGACGCACCGGCAGCATCGTCGACCAGGAGCTGCTCGAGATTCAGCTCGAGACGGTCATCAACAATCCCTATGGCGACATCTGAGATCCCCAAGCTCTCCCAGCTTCTAGTCGGCGCGGCCCTGAGCCTGTGCATCGCCCCCAGCCTCGGCTGCGACAAGTCCGGCGGTGCCACGGCTGCGCCCAGCGACGTCTACGCGGACCTCGGCATCACCTTGACCAACCTCGAGGACGACGACGTCACCATCGTCAGCCAGACCGCCGACGACGTCCACGTGCTCGCGTTTTGGGCGACCTGGTGTGTGCCCTGCACCGGCGAGCTCGCCAAGATGAAGGGCATCTACGATCGCCTCCACGATCGCGGCCTCAACATCTACGCGATCAGCATCGACGGCCCCGACACCATCTCCCGCGTCCCGGGCTTCGCGTCCGAGGGCGAGTGGCCGTTCCCCGTGCTCTACGACCCCGAGACCCAGCTCCTCGCCCGCTACAACCCCAAGGGCGACATCCCCTTCTACGTGATCCTCGACGCCGACGGGAACATCATCAAGTCGCACCAGGGCTACGTGAAGGGTGACGAGACCGAGCTCGAGCAATTCTTGACCGAGCAGCTCCCGGCGCCGGCCGCCGCCGAGTGATGGCCGCGATGCTCCGGCGCCGCCTCCCCGCCGGCCGCCGCCGGCTCGCGTGGGCGTGGACCTGCGCCCTCGCCCTCGCTCCGGGCCTCGCCCTCGCGGCGCCGCCAGAGGACGCGACCGACACCGACGCGACCGAGCTCCCCGAGGAGCCGCCCATCGACAGCAAGGCCGACGTCCTCGACGTCTTCGCCCCGACCTTCGAGGCCGTCGAGCCCGCGCCCCTGCTCGGGCCGCCCGACGAGCCGCCGCTCGAGCCCGCCCCGGATCTCCCGGCGCCCGATCTCGACCCCGCCGAGCTCGAGGCCGAGGCCGCCGCCGAGGAGGCCGAGCGCGAGGCCGAGGTCGCCGCGCACGCCGACGAACACCACGCACCGGCCCTGCCCAACCCCAAGATCCCGCCGACCGGCAACACCCAGATGTGGTTCCGGTCGACGACCTTCTTCGACTACTTCGGCAACAACTACGACGCGCTGTCGAACAACGACGGCTTCTACGCCCTCGTCAACTACATCAACTTCGGCAGCGACTCGCGCCTGAACAAGGGCTGGCAGGTCTCGACCATGGCGCGGATCGACACGCACAACGTGTTCAACGCCAAGCAGCAGGCGCTGTGCGACAGCGACGGCGACGGCCAGGTCAGCGACGTCGAGGCCGGGCAGTGCAACTTCGCCTCGGACTACCGCATCGAGCGGCTCCAGCTGCGCTTTGGCAACCGCAACTTCGAGGCCACGCTCGGCGACTTCAACGTCAACTTTGGCCGCGGCATCCCGCTCTCGGTCCGCAAGATCGCCGACATCGGCGTCGACGCCACGGTCAAGGGCGCGCGCCTCGACCTCAAGACCAAGTACATCGAGCTCACCGGCATCGGCGGCATCGCCAACCGCCAGCAGAGCGACTTCGCCACGCGCCAGCTCTTCCGCGACCCGGGCTACCCCCACGCGCTGTGCGAGAACACGCCGGTCCTGCGCCGCAACAAGTACGGCAACCCGTGGATGACGATGTGCTCGGACATCATCTCGGGCGGGCGCTTCGACACCAAGCTCCCGGGCAAGGTCCGGGTCGGCGGGCACTACGTGTTCATCTGGTTCGGCGAGCTCGTCGGCCAGCAGCACGAGGGCATGCACCTCGTCGGCGGCGACATCGGGCGCAAGCGCATCGCCAAGCACTGGGACATCTTCGGCGGGGTGACCGGGCTGATGCGCAACCCTCACCACCGCGAGTACTACCCCGGCCTGGTCGAGAACGGCATCGCCGCCTACCTGGCCAACTCGCTGACCTTTGGCGACACCTTCGTGCTGATCGAGGGCAAGTACTACGACAACTTCCTGGTCGCCAAGGACAACGCCGCGACCACGGTCCAGTACAGCCAGGCCCCCACCCTCGAGCGCGCCGACCAGATCATCCCCGCGGCCAGCAACACCGCCGGCGGGCGCGTGCTCGTCGAGCACACCTTGCCCAAGTCGCGGGTCACCTTGCTCGCCAACTACCTCGGCTACGTCTACGCCCTGACCAACGACGAGGACATGTTCGATCCCGAGGTCGGCGAGATGGCCCACCACGGCTACGTGGGCATGCGCTGGCGTGACCTCGAGCGCGGCTCGGAGGTCCAGGCCAGCGTCGGCTACCGCTGGGAGGGCTTCCAGCGCCCGCCCGACGAGGACACCGCGCCCTACGTCCGCAAGCTGCCCCACGCCGAGCTCTACGTGAACCAGGTCGTCGGCAAGACTCGCGGCCTGTCCCACTCGGTATCCTTCCGCGGTGACTGGCGCTACGAGCGGGTGCAAAAGGGCGGCGCCCCGGCCAAGTACTTCCACCGCGGCAACCTGATCTTCGGCTACGGCCTCTCGCCCTTCCTCAACGTCGCGCTGATCGGCGGGTTCTCGAGCGAGTTCCCGGCCGGCGAGGGCCAGCTCCAGCTCCACGATCAGCCCTGCCAGAGCGACGACGACGACGCCTGCAACTACAAGCCGCACCTGTGGCCGGGCGTCGAGGTCCGCGTCAACTTCCTCGAGTCCTCGTTCCTGCGCGTGTTCGGTGGCCGCCAGGTCGGCGGCCTGCTGTGCGTCAACGGCTCGTGCCGCAACCTGCCCGACTTCGAGGGCGTGCGCATGGACCTGGTGCTGAGCTTTTGAGCCAAGGCGCGAGCCCCGGCTCGGGCCCGCCCAGCCCCGGCTCGGGCCCGCTCAGTCCTCCGTGACCAGCAGCCAGGTCAGCTCGTGCAGGCCTTCGCCCGCGGCGCTCAGGTCGACAGCGCTCGCGTCGGCGTTGACCACCCCCGTGGCGACCAGGTGCAGCGAGCCGTTGTCCTTCTCGATCTCGTAGAAGTTCAGGGCCGTCCCGGCGTCGAGGCCCAGGCTGTCGTCGACGCTGAAGTCGAAGGAGCCCTCGTCCTTGGCCTTGGTGCCGAAGGGGCTGAAGGCCCAGGCCTGGATGACCGCGGCGCCCTCGACCTCGTCGACGCGCCAGAACTGCGGATCCACGACCAGCCCCCCGAGCGCCGTGGGCGCGAGGAAGTCCGGGGTCTGGGCCTGCTCGGGGTCGATCGACAGGCTCAGCCCGCCATCGAGATTGACCTGCGTGAGGCCGTCGAGGACCGTCGTCGCCGAGACCTCCGGGATGACGATGGCCGGATCGCTGAAGTCGAGGGCGTCGCCCTCGGACAGGGTCACCTGGAAGGCCTGGCCGGCGAAGTTGCGGTCGTCGACGCTGCCGTGCACGACCTTGAGGCTCCACAGCCCCGTCTTCTTGGCGCCGATCGAGAAGGCCCCCGAGCTGTCGTCGACGCTGACCGGGATGCAGGCCTCGACGTTGCCCTCGTCGTCGATCGGGCCGCACAGCTGGACCCCGGGGGTGGGCAGCGCTGCGCCCTGCATGTCCAAGATGACCCCCGTGATCGTCGCGAGGTCCTCCGCGGTGTCGGTCGAGCCGTCGTCGTCCGTCGTCTCGCCCGCCTCGGTCGTGCCCTCGTCCGTCGACTCGCCCGCCTCGTCGTCGGTCGAGCCCGTGCCATCGTCCGTGTCCTCGCCGCCGGGATCCGCGGGGCAGCCGAGCAGCAGACAGGGGAGGACCAGGCTCGAGACAAAGGCAAAGCGCTTCATGGCCGACATCCTACCAGGCCGGCGCAGCCCGACCACGGCCGCGGTGCGTCCGCTTTTCCCGCCTCGCCGCGCTGATAAACTCCCCCTCGTGCGCCCGTCTGCGCGTCCTCGCCAGCGCTGGCTGGTCTCACCAACCTTCGACCTGGGTTGGTTCGTGCTCCCGGGTCTGCTCGCGGCCATCGTCGGCCTCGTCATCGGCGTCGCGGACGCGGGCGGAGACGAGGACAGCCTCACTCTATGGATCGCCGGCGTGCTCCTCGTCGACGTCGCCCACGTGTGGGCCTCGCTCTACCGCACCTGGCTCGACCCCGAGGCCCGGCGGCGCCACGCCTCGCTGCTGCGCGGCGCCCCGCTGCTCGTGTTCACGATCGGTTTCATGGCCCACGCGATCTCGCCGGCGCTGTTTTGGACCTGCCTCGCCTACCTCGCGGTCTTCCACTTCATCAAGCAGCAAGAGGGCTTCGTCTCGATCTACCTGCGCGCCGGCGCCAGCCCACCGACCCGCCTCGATCGCGCCTTGAGCAAGGCCGCCGTGTGGGCCTGCACCGCCGGCCCGGTGATCTACTGGCACGGCCACCTGCCCCGGCGCTTCGCGTGGTTCATGGCCGACGACTTTCTCACCGGCCTGCCCGCGCAGCTCGGCACCCTCGCCGCCTGGGCCCAGCTCCCGATCCTCGCGCTCTTCTTTGCCCGCCGCCTCCAGCTCGGCCGCCGCGGGCACCCGATGGTCGCGGCCATCGTCGCGGTCACGGCCCTGTGCTGGAACCTCGGCATCGTCTGCTTCGACGACGACCGCGTGTTCACGATCACCAACGTGTTCTTGCATGGCGTGCCCTACATGGCCCTGGTGTGGATCGCCGGCGGCCGCGAGCGCGTCGAGGCCCTGGTCCATGGGGCACGGGCGCGGGCCCCCGCACGCCCAGCGCGACTCGACGACCAGAGCCGCCAGCGAATCGTCGCGCTCCTGGCCGTGTTCTACGGCCTCCTCGCCGGTCTGGCCATCGCCGAAGAGGCACTGTGGGACCGGCTCGTATGGCACGACCACCCCGGCCTCTTTGGCGACGGCCAGCTCGAGCTCGACGCCTTTGGCCTCACCCTGGTCGTGGCCGCGCTGACCCTGCCCCAGGGCACGCACTACATCCTCGATCGCTACATTTGGCGCGTGGGTGAGCAAAACCCCCGGCTCGCCGAGCAGCTGGGCTTCAAAGCGCCCAAGGGCTCGGGCAATGCTGATAGCATTCGCCCGTGAACGCTCCGACCCGCCCTGCACTTTGGGCTCCGTACCTGATCGCATTTTTGGCCGCGCTCTTTTCTGGCATGGCCTGCGACCTCGCGGTCCCGACCTCGGTCACCCCCTCCACCACCAGCGCGACCAAGGCCGCAGCGAGCGCGGCCTGCCCAGAGTGGCGCAGCCGCAAGTTCCTCGGCGGGAGCTTCACCAGCGACGCCGAGCTCAACGCCGACATCGCCGCCTTCCTGCAGGCCAGCGCCGACGTCTCGCGCCTCGCCGATCAATCCTACGCCGCCGTGACCAAGGCCTGCGTGAACATGGGCAAGGACCTGGGCGTCCCCGAGGCCCAGCTCGCCGCCCGCGACGGCGACTCGGCGACCGCCCCCTGCACCGCGGTCGCCAACAAAATCAAGCAGATCATCGACGCGAACGCGGCCGTCTCGGTCCACTATCAGCCGCCGCGCTGCCAGATGGACGCCAACTTCAAGGCGCAGTGCGAGGCCGAGTGCGGCGTCGAGGTCGACCCCGGCAAGGTCGTGGCCGAGTGCGAGCCGGCCAAGCTCTCGGGCTACTGCCAGGGCACCTGCGGCGGCCAGTGCGAGGGCACCTGCACCGGCGAGTGCCAGGGTCAGTGCTCCGCCAAGGACGCCCAGGGCCGCTGCGTGGGAGAGTGCCAGGGCACCTGCACCGGTCAGTGCTCGGCCACCTGCCACGCCAAGTGCGAAGGCCAATGGAAGGCCCCGCGCTGCGAGGTCGAGGTCGAGCAGTCCAAGGTCAAGGCCGAGTGCTCGTCCAACTGCGAGGCCTCGGCCAACGTCCGCGCCAGCTGCCAGCCACCCAAGCTCGACATCCAGGCCCAGACCCAAGCCGAGGCCATGTCCAAGCTCCGCGCCACGCTCGCCGCTAACCTCCCTGCGCTGATCCAGGCCCAGGTCCGCCTCGGTCGTCAGCTCGCCGGAGACCTCGAGGTCGTCGTCGACACCGGCAACCGCCTCAAGGGTCAGCTCGGCGCCGCCGGGGCCAAGGCCAGCGCCTGCGTGACCACGGCCGTCAGCGCCCTGGTCGACGCCAGCGTCAAGATCGACGTCAGCGTCAAAGCCAGCGCCAGCGTCAGCGGCAAGGTCGGCGCCAGCGCGGGCGCCGGCTGAGCGCCAAGCGGGGCCACGCGCCCGAGCTCGAGTCGCCATCGATGGCGCCCGCGCCCGTGCGCGGGCGTCATCGCTTCGAAATCACGCTCTATACTCCGCGGCGATGCGACGCTGCCCGAACCTCGCCTGCCCTTTTCGGGTTCAGCACGGCTTCGCCGCGGAGTTCCGAGGCGACATCGAGCGCTGCCGCAGCTGCGGCGGCCCCCTCGAGCTCGCGACCGACAACAGCGAGAGCACCGTCTCGCTCGGCGCCCTCCCTTGGGCCGAGCTCGCTGGCACCACCCTCGTCGTCGCCGCGCTGATCGCCCTCGCCCGCACGCCGGCCCCCGGCGCCAGCGCCCTCGACCTCGGCGCCCTCGCCCTGCGCCCCACCATCCCCGCGCTGATCCTCGCCGCCGCCCTGATCGAGCTCGCGCTTCGCCTCGTCCCCCGCCTGCGCGCGCGCGCCGAGTCCAAGACCACGCGCGAGCGCGCCCTCGCCCTGAGCTGGGGCCTCTCCCTGGTCCTCACCGTCGCCTGGACCCTGCTCGGCCGCGGCGGCGCGCTCGACCACGGCGCGGCGCTCACGCTCCTGACCGCCGCCACCGGCCCCGCCTTGCTCCTTGCGGGCGCAGCCCTCATCGACCGCCGCGGCCTCGGCCACGGCACCTCTCTCGTGATCGCCGCGGTCCTCGTCGACGGCCTCGCCGACGCCATCTCGGTCGCGCGGGACCCCCAGCAGACCAGCGCGCTGATCGGCGTGGTCTTCATCGGCGCCCTCGTCTGGCTGGGCCAGCCCGCGCGCGCCCGCGCCCTCGGTCGTCGCGCCCACGAAGGCGGCACGCACGAGGGCAGCCTCGGCCTCGGCCTCGACATCCCCAGCACGAGCCTGCTCCCGCTGTGGATCGCCGCGGCCCTCGCCATCTTCATCGTCGAGCCGAACGACACCGCAGCCGCCGAGCTCACCGCGCTCCCAGCCTTCACCGCGCTCATCCACCAGGCCCCCACCGCCACCAGCGCGACCGAGCTCAGCCTCGCACCCTCGACCGACGTCCTCCTCCTGCTCGCGGCCCTCGCCCTCCTCGGCGCAGCCGGAGCGTGGCTCTTCACCAGGCCCAGCCTGCTCCTGGCGCGCTGGCAGCGAGCCTTTCCACGCGCAGCCCCAGCCGAGCTCGAGCGCGAAGCCGCCGCCCTCTCCCGCCGAGCCCTGATCCGCAGCGAACTCCTGCTCCTCGCCCTCGCCCTCGCCCCCCTCCCTCTGCCCATGGTCCTGGCCAGCGTGACCCTCGCCGCCATCCTCCTCGATCTCGGCGCCGAGCTGCGCTTTCGCATCGAGCACCCCAGCCTCGAGCGAGAGCCCCTCGAGGACGCCAGCCTGCTGGGCGCCCGCTCCCAGGCCATCGCCCTCGAGCTCGCGCACACCCCGGCCTTCGTCCAAGCCGCCCACCACCGCGCCTTGTGGCTCGGCCTTGGCTGGTGGCTCCCGCTGCGAGTGTTCCGCTCTGCCGCGAAGGAGAGCTGAGCGAGCTGAGCAGACGAATTGTGCGCGCATAGCGAGCTCGAGACCACGCGCGAGCCCGGCCTCGCCCTGATCCGCCCGCTCCGCCTCGAGCCCTGTCCAAACCCGAGGGCGAACGCTCCAGAGCCTCGACTGCTCGCGCTCTTTGTCCGCACAGCCCGCGGTCGAACTCGAGTCAATCAAAAATCAGACGCCCCCTCGTCGAAGCCGGAGCTTCAACAAAGGGAAAGACCACCGTCCTGCGGCAGGCAAGATGAACGAGCGCGGAGTGCCACGGTCGAGCTCGGCCAAACAGCCTGCGCCGTCCAGCGAGCCGCAGACGCCGAGCTCCGCAAACAGCGAGCTCCGCAAACAGCGAGCTCCGCAGACGCCGAGCTCCGCAGACGCCGAGCTCCGCAGACGCCGAGCTCCGCAGACACCGAGCTCCGCAGACACCGAGCTCCGCAGACGCCGAGCTCCGCAGACACCGAGCTCCGCAGACACCGAGCTCCGCAGACACCGAGCTCCGCAGACGCCGAGCTCCGCAGACGCCGAGCTCCGCAAACAGCGAGCCCCGCAAACAGCGAGCCCCACCACCCCCGGGCTGGCGGTCCCAAAACCGACCGCCCAAGGGCCAACCGCCCAGCGCCAGCCGCAGCCCGCCAAGCAACCAATACCCAACGGCCGCCAGCCTAGCTGGCGCCCAAACGCCGAACCGCCCACAGCAAAGATGCCCCTGCCGGAGCCCCTTCCCCTCGAAGCAAACACCTCCCCACGGCCGCCAGCGCTTAGCTGGCGCCCAAACAACGAACCGCCCACAGCAAAGACGCCCCTGCCGGAGCCCCTCCCCCTCGAAGCAAACACCTCCCCACGGCCGCCAGCGCTTAAAAAAGTACGCCCCCGGTCTTTCGACCGGGGGCGATAGATCTGGCGATGACCTACTCTCCCACAGGGTGGCCCCTGCAGTACCATTGGCGCAGGAGGGCTTGACTTCCGAGTTCGGGATGGGATCGGGTATGGCCCCTCCGCCATGACCACCAGAAAAACGTGAGGTCGGGGGCTGCATGTTGCAGCAGCCCACTCCGACCCGGCGACTTCACCAAAGCACACTTCCTTGTCGAAGAGCTCTGAGGCTCTTCTCTCGCTTGTTGCGAGGGGCGCTTGTGTCGCTCGGAACCTCGTACCCGACCGCTGACAACGGTCAGCAGCCCCTGTACGGGCCAAGTCGAACGGCTCATTAGTACTGGTTAGCTCCACACGTTGCCGTGCTTCCACACCCAGCCTATCAACGTCGTAGTCTACGACGAGCCTTCAGGGAGTCC